>CAVTIR010000008.1:0-388179 GCA_963734665.1 uncultured Actinomycetota bacterium
GGTGTTACTCGGGCGCGTCGATGCGGACTTCCCAGCGGGCACCGGCGGGGGCGGTGACGAGCGCCTTGACCGACTTGCCCTGGGCGGCGTGCGGTGGGCCGTACGTGAGGCCCTGAGGGTCGGCGCCGTTGCCGCAGGGGACGCCCCACTTCAGGCCGATCGCCGGGCTGGTGAGGTGCGCGGTGCCGGTGCCGATGCAGCTGAGCCAGAAGACCATGCTTGGCTTGGCGGTGAAACCGAACTCGCGCGGCTTGGTGCCGGTCTTGGCCTTGACGACAATCACGTAGTCCACGTTGTCCAGGCCGTTCCACCTCGTGGGCACGGGGAACGGTGCGAAGTTCTTCGCCCCCGCCCCGGTCCGCACGGGGCCGATGGCCGCCGAGTTGGACGTGGCGCCGGCGGGCGCCACGGAGCAGCCTGCCGCGAGGACAAGACCAGACAGGCCAAGGCCGGCGGTCAACGAAGTACGGAGGGGGTGGTGAATCCGCACGTTCAAGCACCTTCCGTCGTTAGCTTTAGCTCTCCGCCGCGAGGACATCGAGGGCGTGCGCGAGGTCGTCAGGGTACCGCGATTCGAAGGTGACTTCACGCCCTGTCGACGGATGTTCGAAGGAAATGCGGACCGCGTGCAGCCACTGCCGGGTCAGGCCGAGGTGCGCCGCGAGCACCGGGTCCGCGCCGTAGAGCAGGTCGCCGCAGCACGGGTGGCGCAGCGCGGCCATGTGCACCCGGATCTGGTGGGTGCGGCCCGTTTCCAGGCCGACGCTGAGCAGGGACGCGGCGCGGAACGCCTCGATCGTGTCATAGTGCGTGACGGAAGGCCGCCCGTCCGCGACGACGGCGAAGCGCCCGTCGCCGGACGGGTGCCGGCCCGTCGGCGCGTCGATCGTGCCGCGCAACGGGTCGGGGTGACCCTGGATCAGCGCGTGATAGGTCTTCGTCACCGTCCGGTCCCTGAAGGCTTGCTTGAGCGCGCTGTAGGCCGACTCGGACTTGGCGACCACCATCACGCCCGTGGTGTTCGCGTCGAGCCGGTGCACGATGCCCTGCCGCTCGGCCGCGCCGCTTGTCGCCACCCGGTGCCCAGTGCCCAGGAGGCCGCCGGTCACCGTGGGCCCGGTCCAGCCAGGGGTCGGGTGCGCGGCCACGCCCCTCGGCTTGTCGACCACCACGATGTCGTCGTCCTCGTAGAGGATCCCCATGCCGGGGACGGGCTCAGCCTCGACGACCGCGGCCCCCGGTGGCGGCGGGAGCGTCACCGAAAGTTCCGCCCCGGCCGTTACCCTTTCTGACTTCAGCGCCGGCTTGCCGTCGACGAGCACGTCCCCGGCGGAGATCAGCTCGGCGGCACCGGTCCTGGAGAAGCCGAACATCCGGGCGAGGGCGGCGTCGAGCCGCTCCCCGTCAAGGCCCTCGGGGACTTGAACCAGCCTTGCGCTCACGGCTCCCCCGGCCCGGCTGGCTCGGCTGGTTCCGCGTCCGCCTCGGCAGGTGCCGACGTCCCCCGGCCGGCGGACAGGTCCCCGTGCTCATCAACACCGCGCGTGCCGTCCAGGCGGTAGCCGCGCATCGCGAGGATGATCATCAGGATGCCGCCGCAGACGATCGACGAGTCGGCCAGGTTGAAGATCGGGTAATACCTGGGCACCACGCCGATCCAGTCGACGACGTCGCCGCGGAAAAGCCCCGGTGCCCGGAAAATCCTGTCGCCCAGGTTTCCCGCCGCCCCGCCGAGCAGCAGCCCCAGGGCGATCGCCCAGCCGGTCGAGTACAGCTTCCTTGCGGTGCGCGCGATGTAGACGATCACGCCGAAGGCGATGATCGTGAACACGGCGGTCTCCCCCGTGCCGACGCTGAACGCCGCGCCCGGGTTCCTGGTCAGCCAGAGCTCAAGGATGTTCCCAAGGAGGTGCACCGGCTGGTCGGGCCGCAGGTGCGCGACGACGATCGCCTTGGTCGTGGCGTCGGCGGCGAGCACAAAGGCGGCGACGCCGGCCAGCACGGCGATCCGCCGCCCGCGCACCGGCGTGCTGCCGACTTCGGCACTGGCGCTGGCGTCTGGTCCGGGGTTGGCGCCGTCAGGGCTCAGCGGCGTTCCTGGCGCTGCTTGCACGCCACGCACAAGGTCGCCCGCGGGAATGCCTGCAGCCGTGCCTTCCCTATCGGCTTGCCGCACGATTCGCACACTCCATATGTTCCGGCCTCGATCCGCGCCAGGGCGTGCTCGGTCTGCTCAAGCAGCTCGCGCGTGTTGTTGCTCAGCGCGAGCTCATGCTCCCGCTCGAACAGCTTAGAGCTCGTGTCGGCCTCATCGTCCCCTGCCTCGGTCGCCGCGTCACCTAGGCGGGCAGCGATCTGCGCCTGCGACTCGCCGAGCTCGGCGCGCAGCGCGTTCGCTTCTTTATCTAGCTCGATGCGGAGCTCGGTGAGCTCGGCGTCGGACCACGGATCCTCGCCAGGCCGCACCGGCAGATCGGCGGCACTGTGCGGCGCAGCGGTCATCTTCGGTTCCTCGGATCTTAGATTCGGACAGACAACGGAGGATACGGCTCCGGACTCTCCGTCGCAAACTCGTTCGGTGATAGCAGAATTTCCACCCTGCCCTTCTCCCCGCAAGGAACGAGCAACTGAGCGATGAGGAAGGACGGGGTCCCGGCCCCCGACTGCAACCTGGACAAACAGAGCAAACCCGTTCGGTCACAGCAACATTCCCAGGTCGCATTTCTCCCTTCGCGAACAAAAAGGCGCGGCGCGGGATCCCGGGAGTGCGGAGGCGAGCGTGGATCCCCCGCGGGCCAAAGGGCGCCGAGGGCGTCCTGTCTTTGGACGCCCTACCCACAGCAACCACCGGCTTTAACCCCAGTCACAGCGCAGAGGGCGTCCGGTCTTTGGACGCCCTACCCACAGCAACCACCGGGCTCTAACCTCAACCACAGCGCGGGGGCGTCGCGCTTTTTGCGGCGTCCTCCCGTGGGGGGGTAATGGGGGGGCGAAGCCCCCGCCATACGCGGGGGGCGCAGGGGGGTCGCCCCCCCGCAGGTAATACAGTAAGCCTGCGGTGATGGGGACAGCTGCCACGGAACGCAGCGCGGAGCGACCTGGGGATGGTGCGAGCCCGGGTGCGTGCGTCGTGGACCAGATCACCCCGGAGCGGCCGGAAGAAAGGCAGTCACTGGCGCGGGTCTGCGCTTAGCTGCGGCTGAGTAGAACCGGCAAGGGCAAAATCGAGGGGTCCGAACGGGTGCCGCTTCGGACAATGAGGGTGGTACCGCGGGGTTCCGGGAAACCGTGCCTCGTCCCTCTGGCTGAGCTGGTTCGCTGATGCTGGAGGAAGACCGAGATGCCGGACCCGAAAGCCCCATCACTCACCACGGCGTCCGTAACCACAGGATCCCTAACCACGGGGTCCCTCGCCACGGGGCGAACCCCTCGTAGTCCGATGCCGGCGTTGCCCGCGCAGCCGGACTTGCCCGCGATCGAGCATGAGATGCTCGCCCGGTGGCGCCGGATGAGGACTTTCGAGGCTTCGCTGCGGCAGACCGAGGGTGCCGCCCGGTGGACCTTCTACGAAGGGCCGCCCACCGCGAACGGCATGCCGGGCGTGCACCACATCGAGGCACGGGTCTTCAAGGACCTCTTCCCCCGGTTCAAGACCATGCAGGGGTTCCACGTCCTCCGCAAGGCCGGCTGGGACTGCCACGGTCTGCCCGTCGAGGTCGCCGTCGAGAAGGAACTCGGGCTGTCCGGCAAGAAGGACATCGAGGCCTACGGCGTCGCCGAGTTCAACGCGCGCTGCCGCGAGTCGGTGCTGCGACATGTCGACGCGTTCTCCGCGCTCACGACGCGGATGGGCTACTGGATCGACCTGTCCGCCGCCTACCGGACCATGGACGCGCAGTACGTGGAGTCCGTCTGGTGGGCCCTGGCGACGATCTACAACAAGGGGCTGCTGGTCAGGGACTTCCGGATCAGCCCGTACTGCCCGCGGTGCGGCACTGCGCTGTCCGACCACGAGATGGGGCAGCCGGACGTGTACCGGGAGGTCACCGACCCTTCGGTCACCGTGCGGTTCCGCGTCACCGCGGTCCCTGAGGGCGCGAACAAGAACCTGCTCGGCGCCGACCTGCTGGTCTGGACGACGACGCCGTGGACGCTCGTGTCCAACACCGCGATCGCCGTCCACCCCGACGTCGAGTACGTGATCGCCCGCCGCCCTGGGGGCCGCGGGGGGTATGGAGGCGTCCCCTCGGGGGAAGAGCGCGGGGACGGGGACAAGGTCGTGGTCGCCGACCGGCTGTGGCCGCGGGTCCTCGGCGAAGGCTGGCATGTGCTCGCCAGGCTCTCGGGGAGTGAGTTGCTTGGGGCGAGATACACGCCACCGTTCGGGATCATCGATGTTCCTGACTCGCACCGGGTGGTGAGCGGCACCTTCGTGACCACGGAGGACGGGACCGGCCTCGTCCACCTGGCGCCGGCGTTCGGCGCCGACGACCTCGCCGTCGTGCGCGCCAACGGGATGCCGGTCGTCAACCCGGTGCGGGCGGACGGGCGGTTCGAGGAGGGATTGCCGCTGGTCGGCGGGCTGTTCTTCAAGGACGCGGACGAGCCGCTGACGGCAGACCTCGCGGAGCGGAGGCTGCTCTTCAGGTCGGAGCCGCACGTGCACAGCTACCCGCACTGCTGGCGGTGCGGGACCACGCTGCTTTACTACGCGCTGCCGTCCTGGTACATCAGGACGACCCTGATCAAGGACCAGTTGCTCGCGGAGAACGAGAAGACCAACTGGCAGCCGCCGACGATCAAGGAGGGCCGGTACGGCGAGTGGCTGCGCAACAACGTCGACTGGGCGCTGTCGCGGACCCGGTACTGGGGCACGCCGCTCCCCCTGTGGGAGTGCCCGTCATCGCATGTGACGTGTGTCGGTTCGCTCGCCGAGCTTTCCGGGCTCGCCGGGCGGGACCTGTCGGGGCTTGACCCGCACCGGCCGTTCGTGGATTCCGTTGAGTTCCCGTGCCCGTCGTGCGGGCTTTCCGCCGTTCGCGTGCCCGAGGTGATCGACGTCTGGTTCGACTCCGGGTCGATGCCGTTCGCGCAATGGGGGGCGCCGCTGCGTCACGCGCCGGAATTCGAGGCGGCGTACCCGGCTCAGTTCATCTGTGAGGCGATCGACCAGACGCGGGGGTGGTTCTACTCGCTGATGGCCGTGGGCACGCTCGTGTTCGGGCGGTCGTCGTACGAGAACGTGGTGTGCCTCGGGCTGGTCATGGACTCCCAAGGGCGGAAGATGTCCAAGCACCTCGGCAACGTCATCGAGCCGATGGGGCTGATGGATTCCCATGGGGCGGACGCGGTGCGCTGGTTCTTCGCCGCGTCCGGGTCGCCGTGGGGGCAGCGGCGGATCGGGCCTGCCGTGCTCGACGAGATCGTGCGGAAGGTGCTGCTCACCTACTGGAACACGGCGTCCTTCCTGGTGCTGTACGCGAACGCTGGCTCTGGGGGTTCCGGGTCAGGTGCTGATGCCGCCTGGACACCGGAGGATGCCGTCGTGGCGCCCGCGCCGCAGGCGCGGCCGCTGCTTGACCGGTGGCTGCTGTCGCAGGTGCACGCGTGCGTGCGGGACGTGACGGCTTCCCTGGAGGCGTTCGACACGGCTGCCGTGGGGCGGCGACTGGCCGCGCTCATCGATGACCTGTCCAACTGGTACGTGCGGCGGTCGCGGCGGCGGTTCTGGGACGGGCCGTCGTCAGCTGACGGCGCCTCCGCGTTCGCGACGCTGCACTCGGCACTGGTGACGCTGACCGCGATGCTGGCGCCGATCACGCCGTTCCTGTCCGACTACCTGTGGGGCGTGCTGCGGCCTGCCTCGTCTCCTGAGTCGGTGCACCTCGCGTCGTGGCCGTCGTTCGACCCCTCACTGATCGACCCGTCCCTGTCGGCGCAGATGGACCTCGCGCGTCGACTCGCCGAGCTTGGCCGGTCGGCGCGCTCCGCGGCGTCCGTCCAGACACGGCAGCCGCTGTCCCGTGCGCTCGTCGGGGCTCCCGGGTTCGCCTCGCTCCACGATGAGCTGCGAGATCTCGTGGCTTCCGAGCTGAACGTGCATTCGCTCGAGTCGCTCGACGCGGCCGACGGGGAACTCGTCACCTACACGGTCAAGCCGGAGTTCCGAGCCCTGGGGCGCCGTTTCGGGCCGTCCACCCAGGACGTCGCGGCCGTGATCCGGGCCGCTGACCCTGCGGACCTGGCGCATGCCGTGGCCGCGCCAGGCGGGTCGGTGACCGTGCCGGTGCCGTCGGTGGGTGACGTGACGCTGTCCGCCTCGGACCTCGTCGTGACGCAGGCGCCGCTGTCCGGCTGGGGCGTGGCGTCCAGTGGCGGCGAGACCGTCGCGCTCGACCTGGCCGTGTCGGACGAGTTGCGCGCCGAGGGGTACGCACGCGAGGTCATCCGGCTGATCCAGGACGCGCGCAAGTCCGCTGGCCTCGTCGTTAGCGACCGGATCGTCGTGCGCTGGGCTTCGCCGGACCCCGACCTGGTGGCAGCGCTGGCCGCGCACGGGCCGTTGATCGCGGGCGAGGTGCTAGCGGTGTCGTTCGGGGCCGGTTCGGAGCCTGGGACTGGCGGGAACGCCGACGGGGTGGCCGTCAGCGGGCCGTGGCACGAGTACGCCGACGCCGACCTGGGCCTGCGGTTCTGGCTGGCCGTGAGCGCTTAATAGCTCCGGCCACGGCGTGAAGATGGACAGGGCGGTTAAACGCTGACGCGCTTGTTGCTGTTATCCTTCGGGCTGGCAGGCCGCGCAAGGGGTGCAGCCGAGTTCCTTTGCCTGCGCGACCGAGAGCTTCTGGCTGTCACCCTCGGGCATGAAGCGGATGAGGACGCAGTCCGGCTCGTGGTACCTGGGCACCCCCCGGATGACGGCCACCAGGCCGGTTCCCGTCGCGGCGTCCGCCGCCGCAGGCGCCGGTGGCGGTTCGCTCTCGGCCTTGTCGGCCTCCCCGGCCCCCTGGTCGAGGTCGTCAACCGGGTTGAGCCCCTCAGAATCGCCGGGGACCGCGGGCGCGGCGACGTCAGCGTCGGCATTCTCTGCTGCGTTCGCGTCGCTGAGCTCGCTGGCCGTGATATCCGGGGTCCCGGTGTCCAGGGTCTCCGTGTCCGTCGTTCCTGAGCCACCGGGCGTGGCGGGCTCAGCGGCGGACGGCAACTGTGCCGAGTGGTCATCGAGATCGGCGTCGTCGCTGGCCTCGCCGTTCGCCGGCTCGTCGTCGAGCCAGGAGTAGCGCGTGGGCCAGTCATCGTCCTCGTCGACGGCGGCCGCGGCGTCCGCTGGCGTCCACGTCGTGTCCGACGCGGCGGTGTCGTCGGCTTTGTCCGGCGCTGCCGTGTCCCCGCCGGACGACCAGCCGCTCCCGGACGCGGGCGTCGACGCCGTGGCGGGCGTGTCAGCACTCGCCGACTTGCCCATCCGGTCGAACCAGCTCGGCGGGACGGTTTCCGCTCCAGCTCCAGGAGCGACGGACGGCGACGGCGGAGCCCATGCCCAGGCTGTCCCGTTTGACGGGGCGCTCGGCTGCCACGCGGACGCCGCACGGGTGTCCGCGCCGGTTCCCGCCCCCTCGTCCTGAGCGGCGGGCGTCCAACCGGGAGGCGCGTCAGGCGTGCTTGGCGGCCACGGATTACGCGATGCCTGGGACTCCCCCGGCACCGCAGACTGTGACAACGCTGCCAGGGCGTTCCCTCCGAAGGCAGCACCCGGTCCTACCGGCGTCCGCTGCTGCGGGGCCGGCGTCGCGCGGGTCTCCGGCCGGTTCTTGCCGTCGTAACTTCCACCGGCTCGGACCGGCGGCACAGGGATGGCACCCGCCATAGCGGGTGCGAGTCCCTGTCCCTCCCCGAAAAGCTCCTCGCGCTTGAGCACGACCCCGACGGCGAGTGCCACCAGCGCCACGGCGCTCACCACGATCGCGATGTAGACGAGCAGCAGCTCACTGGCGGCGATGCCACCGATAAGCACCCCGATGGCGACGGCAACCAGCGCAGCGCTGAACCGGATCACCTGTTATCTCCTCGTGTCCGGACGCCCTGACAGGCTGCCGCCTACCGCGCGATCAGCGACCGTCTGGGCGAAAGCCGCCGACGTGCTCGGGAACCGCGTACTGAGCCGCCGTAGGCGCCGGACCCGTCGCACCGTTGCGCAGCGCTGACTGGCCAAGGCCAACCGGGAGCTGCGGCGGGTTGGGCGGTGCTGCCGGGGGCATCGCGGGGAAGGTACCGCTGTCGGTGACGCCGGCCTCAAGGTCGCGGAGCTGGCCCTCCAGGTACGCCTTCAGCCTGCTGCGGTACTCACGCTCGAACGCACGCAGGTCGTCGACCCGGCGCTCAAGTTCCTCGCGCTGCGTGACCAGCGAGCCCATCGCCTGGCGGTGCCGCTCCTGGGCGTCCCGCTCAAGGGACTCGGCACGCGCCCTGGCGTCCCCAGTGATCTGCTCCGCCTGGCGGCGGGCCTTGGTGAGCACCTCGTCGGCCTCGCGGCGCGCCCTGCCGAGCGTCTCGTCCGCCTCGCGGCGGGCATCGGCGATCGCCTGGTCAGCGGTCTGCTGGGCCAGCGAGAGCACGCGGGCCGCGGTGTCCATGTTGTCCTCGGCCTGGTAGGGCCGCTCCATCATCATGGGCTCCGGGCGCCGCATCGGCTGCTCCATGGGCGGCTCCGGCACCATGGTGTCTGGCCTCGGGTCCGACAGCGGCGAGCTCAGCGCCATGGCTGGCTTCCCTCCGCCGCGCAGCACCTCGGCCAGCTTGGCCCGGAGCTCTTCGTTCTCCTGGATCAACCTGTCAAGTTCAGCCTCAACCTCGTCGAGGAAGGCATCGACCTCTTCCTCGTCGTAGCCGGGCCTAAGCCTGGTCGTACTGAACTGCTTGTTCCGCACATCCGCGGGCGTCAGCGGCATCTTGTCTCCTCGGCGCGCTTGGCTGCGTTTCCTTAGCACCGTGTTCCTCAGGACCGTACCTGATCTGCACGGTACATGGTTCAAAGTCGCGGCACAGCCACCTGCAGCAAAATCAGTACCACGATGAACAGGACCATGAAGCTCAGGTCCATGGACACTGTACCGATCCGAAGGGGTCGGATGTAGCGACGTAGGAATTTCAGTGGCGGATCTGTCAGAGCGAAGATCCCCAGAGCCACCGCCTTGATGATCCGCGGCGGGTCCCACTGGCGCGAGAAAACCATGATCCAGTTGAAGATCATGCACCCGATGAGCACGAGCAGGTACAGCTCAAGTACGTACCGCAGGACGATCTGTAGGATCTCCATCACATCACCGTTCCTGGCCACTCACTAAAGCCGCGCGCAGCGTCTCACCGTGCCCGCTAGCTCTGGTTGAAGAAGCCACGCTCGGCGATGCGCGCCTTGTCCTCCGCGGTCACCTCGACGTTCGCCGGGGAGAGCAGGAAGACCTTGTTCGTCACCTTGTCGATGGACCCGCGTAGGCCGAAGATCAGTCCCGCCGCGAAGTCGACAAGCCGACGGGCGTCACTGTCGACCATCTCGGTTAGGTTCATGATCACCGGGGTGCCTTCGCGGAAATGCTCACCGATGGTCCGTGCTTCATTGTAAGTGCGCGGATGGAGTGTCGTGATCCGGGCGAGCTCGACCTGCCGTGGCGGAGGGGGCTCAACCGCGTGCTCGGTCACGTACCCTCCGTAATCGCCCCTGACAGGTGCGGCCTCCATGGCCTCCGCAGGCTCTTCGTACTCGTCATACTCGTCGTACGCGTCATAGCCATCCTGATACCGGCGATCGTCCTCCACGAGGCCAAGGTAGACCGCCATCTTGCGCATCGCGCTGGCCATCCTTCAGTCCTCCGTCGTGCCACAGCAACGCGTCGCCGCGTACCGAACAGCTTCCAAATGCCTTACGCGACGGACACTACAGGACCGGGAGCCTTCTATCGCCGAGCAACGCCGTACCAATTCTCAGGTGTGTCGCGCCGCCTTCGATCGCGGCCTCTAGGTCACCGCTCATGCCCGCTGAGACGGCCGTGGCTGACGGGTTGACCGACCGGACGACTTCCGAGAGCTCACGGAGTGGCGCGAAGGCGGCCCTGGGGTCGATGAAGCGAGGGGCGACCGCCATCAGGCCGCCCAGGGTGAGCCCGTCGGTGGCCTCGATCGCCGCCGCTACCTCTGCCAGCCGGGCAGGCGGCACGCCGCCGCGTGCCAGGTCCTGGCGCGCGTCGGCGTCCGCGCCGTCGCCCTCGTCGGGAGGGTCAAGGCTGACCTGGACCAGGCAGGTCAGGTCGCGGCCCGCCGCCCGGGCCGCCGTCCCAAGTGCGCGGACGAGGCGTACCCGGTCCACGGAGTGCACGAGGTCGGCGTACCTGGCCACGCTCTGCGCCTTGTTGGTCTGCAACTGCCCGATGAAGTGCCACCTGACCGGCTGCTGCGCGGCGGCTACCTCGGCGGCCTTGCCGGACGCCTCCTGGTCGCGGTTCTCGCCGAAGTCGGCCAGGCCGAGGTCGGCCAGGGCCAGCACGTCGGAGGCGGGGTACGTCTTGGTGACCGCGATCAGCGTGATCTCAGCGGGGTCCCTTCCCGCCGCCGCGCACGCGGCGCGGATCCGCGATCTGGTGGCGGCGAGGCTGGCCGCAAGCTCGGCGTACCGACCGCTCACTTGAGGAAGTCGGGGACGTCCAGGTCGTCCTCCTCTTCGAAGACCACGGGACGGCGGCGGCCGGCGGTCACGTCGAAGACCTTGTCCTGCTTGCCAGCGCGCCCGGAATCCTTCCAGCCCGGCGTGGCGTCACCGCCGCGGCCGGAGTCGTGGCCCCCGTAGCCGGGCTTGGTCCCGTAGTCCTCGTCATCGTCGGAGACGAACGAGACCGGGGACGGCACGTACCCGGAAGAGCCGTCGGACGCAGGCTGGGCGGGCACCTCGGCCGTCGGGTCCGCGGGGCCGCTGTCGCCCGCGTGGCCTGCTTGGCCGCCGGCTCCGGTGGCCGGGCGCGCCACGGGGGACGCGTCCGCGGCGTAGCCGGCGCTCCCCGGCGCGAAGGAGGGGGACGGCGCGGACCACGAGCCTGACGTGCTGGCAGGGGTGGCAGTGCCGGTGGCAGGCACCGCGGGGGCCGGGGCGCTGGCCGGCAGCTCGGGCACTGGGGCGTTCTCGCCCGGCGCGGCGCGCCCGGCGGCCATGGCCCCGTTCCCTCCCCAGGCGGCTGCCGTCGGTGCCCCGGTCGCGGTGGCGCCGGCGGCTGGGCCGCTCACGGCGCCGCCGTTCGCGAAACTGCCGCCACTGGGCGAGGCAGCGCCGGTAGCGCCGCCGTTCGACCCCGGCGTCGGCGTGGCCGAGGGGCGGCCGCCGTCAAGCGGGACGGCCGTCACGGTGGCCGGCCGGCTTGGCCGCTGCTGGTCGTCGAACCCGGCCGCGATGACCGTCACCCGCACCTCATCGCCGAGCGCGTCATCGATCACCGCGCCGAAGATAATGTTCGCGTCGACCGCCGCGGAGTTGGCAACGAGCTGCGCTGCCTCGTTGATCTCGAAGAGCCCGAGGTCGGAGCCGCCCTGGATGGACAGCAGCACGCCGTGCGCGCCATCGATGGAGGCCTCGAGGAGCGGCGAGGAGATCGCCATCTCCGCGGCGGCCACGGCCCGGTCGTCACCGCGCGAGGAGCCGATGCCCATGAGCGCGGACCCGGCGCCGGACATGACGGACTTCACGTCCGCGAAGTCAAGGTTGATCAGGCCGGGCGTCGTGATCAGGTCGGTGATGCCCTGCACACCGGAAAGGAGTACCTGGTCGGCCGCCTTGAACGCGTCGAGGACGGAGACATGGCGGTCGGAGATGGACAGCAGGCGGTCGTTAGGAATGACGATCAGCGTGTCGACCTCGGCGCGCAGCCGCTCGATCCCGGTCTCCGCCTGGACGGCGCGGCGCTTGCCCTCGAAGCCGAACGGGCGGGTCACGACCCCTATAGTGAGCGCGCCAAGGGAGCGGGCGACGCTCGCGACCACGGGCGCGCCGCCGGTGCCGGTGCCGCCACCCTCGCCCGCGGTGACGAAGACCATGTCGGCGCCCTTGAGCACCTCCTCGATCTCCTCGCGGTGGTCCTCGGCGGCGCGCGCGCCGACGTCCGGGTTGGCCCCGGCGCCAAGGCCGCGGGTCAGTTCCCTGCCGACGTCGAGCTTCACGTCGGCGTCACTCATCAGCAAGGCCTGCGCATCGGTATTAATCGCGATGAACTCGACGCCCTTGAGTCCCTCTTCGATCATGCGATTGACGGCGTTAACGCCGCCCCCGCCGATTCCGACGACTTTGATGACCGCCAGATAGTTCTGCGGTGCTGCCACGAGGAGGGTACCTTTCCGCTCGCTTGCTACCTTGCCCTTGCGGTCACGCCCGCGGTTATCGCGGGCGCGGCGCGCCCTGGCGCCGGCCCTGCTGGCTACCGCCTGACCGGCCACGCCGCCACCGCCGGCCGCCGGCCCAGGCCGCCACGCCTAGCAATCAGGGTGGACTGCCCGCGCTCGCCCCGTTACTAAGCCTACGGAATTTGCGGCCATTGGTGACGGCCTGGCGCCAGCACCGTAATTGCGGAACCGCAACTCGGCGGCCATCAGGTTTCACCTTCAGGTTGAGATTTAGAGTTTTGTCTTCCTAACGATTGATAGGGACAGTAGGGTGGTCGGGCAGCGTGGTCAACTAGCCACGCGGCCCATGCTCGCGTGTCGCGACCCACATCAGCGAGGACGTCAAGTTTTTGGACGCCCAGCCTATAGCAGCCACGAGATAACCGAGTGACCACGGTGCCCGGTGAGCTGACGTCGACGTCGCGGGCCTGGCCGTTCAGCAAGATGGCAAGCTCACGGTTCTTCTGGGCCGCGTTGCCGGTGCTCCCCCACTGGACCGTCTTGCCGTCCCGCAGGTCAAGCGTCACCTGCTGCGGCCCTTCCGGGACCGTGGCCGCGCTGACGGCCGTGACCTGCCCAGCCAGCCAGGGCTGGAGCTCCGCGAGCACGTCGGCTGCTGCGGTGACCGACGGATCGCCCCGCAGTGCGCTGCCCGCCAGCGAGGTCGCGAACAGCGGAAGCGCCGCGGGCCTGGCCTTCGTCCAGCGCACGAGCACCCCGGACGGGTCCACCAGGTCGTAGCCGCCGCCCGCCATCCGGACCGCCATCACAGGGACCCGCTCGGTGACCGCGATGACCAGGTGATCCGGCCAATCCTCCGTCACGGTGGCGGACGCCACCTGGCTGATCGCCTCCACCCGGCGCGTCACAGACCCGGCGTCGACGCTCAGCAGCGGCGTGCCAAGCGGAACGTCCGCGGCGGCGATCACCTGCGCGGGCGTGAGCAGGTGCGTCCCTGTCACCGTGACCGACCGGACGACGAGCACCCGGTCCCCGAGCAGCGCCCAGGCCACCCCGCCCACAACCGCGACCCCGGCGAGCGCGAAGAAGGCCGCGCGCCAGCGGGTCCTGGTCCGCCGCGCCCGGCCGCGCCTGGTCGCGCCTGGTCCTCTGCCCGCGCCGCCCAGGCCGCCCGCCAGGCGCGCCCTGGACATGGCGCCGACCGGCTCGGCCGCCGACGTCGCGCCTGCCGCCGGAAACGCGCCCCCGGCCGGCGACGCGTCCGGAGGCGTGGCGGGCGGCGGCGCGTCGCTCATGCGCGACCCGCCCCCCGCGCCGCGATCTCGGCGAGCACGAGCGGCCCCATCCGGGTGATGTCGCCTGCGCCCATGGTCAGCACCAGGTCTCCCGGCGCGGCAAGCGCGGCAACGACCTTGGGGACATCACTGAACTCCGCCACGTAGTGCGCCGCGCCGCCCGGCACCGCGTCCGCGACGAGCCTGCCGGTCACCCCCGGCTCCGGGTCCTCGCGCGCCGCGTAGACGTCAAGCACCACGGCCTCGTCCGCGAGCCCGAGCGCGGCGCCGAACTCGGCGGCGAAGATCCTGGTCCTGCTGTACAGGTGCGGCTGGAAGACGGCGATCACCCGCCCGGTGCCCGCGGTGACCTGGCGCGCGGCGCGCAGGTCGGCGGCGAGCTCGGTCGGGTGATGGGCGTAGGTGTCGAGCACCCGGACGCCGCCCGCCTCCCCCTTCGGCTCCAGCCGCCGCGCGGCCCCCCGGTACCTGGCGAGCGCCCGCGCCACTAGCGCGGGCTCGATCCCGAGCTCGACGGCGGCGGCGAACGCCGCCGCCGCGTTCAGCGCGTTGTGGTGCCCTGGCACGCCAAGCTGAACATCAAAACCGATCCTCCCGAACGAGTTCGGCCTGCTGTCGGCGCCCACGGACTCCGCCTGGCCGCCGGGCACCGCATCGCGGTCGCCGTCTGCGGAGGCGCCGCCGGCGTCGGACACCGCGGCGCGGACAGGCTTGCGGCCTGCCTCGATGGCCAGCGTCGTCTCCATGCCGCTTGTCATCACGCGCGTGACGCGGTAGTCCGCGTCCGGTGACTCGCCGAACGTGACCACCGGGACCCCGCTGGCACGCGCTTGCGCGGCGAGGCCCTGGGCACCGGGGTCGTCGGTGGAGGTGACGAGCAGCCCGCCCGGCTTGATCCGCGTCACGAACGCGCCGAACGACGCACGGTAGGCCTGCTCGGTCCCGTAGTTGTCGAGGTGGTCGGCCTCGATATTGGTGACGACCGCCACGTCAGGCGCGTACATGAGGAACGACCCGTCGCTCTCATCCGCCTCCGCCACGAAGTGGCGGCCAGGGCCGTCGGCGGCGCCCGTGCCGGTCGCCGCGAGGACGCCACCGATCGCGTAAGCGGGGGCCGCGCCCGTCTCAAGCAGCACCGTCGTGAGCATCGACGTGGTGGTCGTCTTGCCGTGGGTCCCGGTCACGGCGATGACCCGGCGGCCGAACATCAACGACGCAAGCGCGGCCGCCCGGTGCAGCACCCGCAGGCCGCGCCGCCTGGCCTCGGCGAGCTCCGGGTTGCTGTCGCGGATGGCGCTCGAGACGACCAGCGTGTCCGCGTCGCCGACCTGGACGGCCGCGTGCCCGACGTGCACCCGTGCGCCGAGCGCCGCCAGCTCGTCCAGGGCCGCGGAGGCACCGGAGTCGCTGCCGGAAACCTCGGTACCGCGAGCCAGCATGATGCGCGCGATCCCGGACATGCCCGCGCCGCCGATGCCCACGAAGTGGACCCGCCCGAGCTCCTCGAGCGGCACCGGCTCGGTGGGCGTCACCAGGCCGGTCACCGGGCGTGCCGGTGACGTCCGCCGCCCGACGTCGGCTGGCCTCCGGGCTGCTGGGCACCCGCCGCCGGGGCCTGCGGCCTGCGCCCAGGCGATGACTGACGCGCGGCGTGCGGGGTGAACAGGCTTCCCGGCTGCTCCGCCGCCGGCTGCCTGGCCGGCGACGGGGGTTGCGGTAGCTGGCTCGCGCCGGGTTCGCCGGCCGCGGCGGCCGCCCTGGTGGCAGCCGCCTTGCTTGCCTGTTCGGTAGCCACGATCTCGATGACCGCCTTCGCCAGCCAGCGGTCCGCGTCCTTGCGGCCCATGGCCGCCGCCGCCTCGGACATCCCGGCCACCTGGTCGATGCTGGTCAGCACCGGCAGCAGTGCGTTCCTGATCCAGTCCGCGGTCAGCTCCGCGTCCTCGACAAGCAGGCCGCCGCCGCGCTGCACGATCGGCAGCGCGTTGAGGCGCTGCTCGCCGTTACCGATGGGCAGCGGCACGTACGCGGCCGGCAGCCCGACGGCGGTGAGCTCTGCGCACGTCATCGCCCCCGCCCGGCAGAGCGCGAAGTCAGCGGCGGCATACGCCAGGTCCATCCGGTCCACGTACGGCAGCGCCACGTACGGGGCCGCACTCGCCTTACCTGGCAACACGGGCCCGGTACCTGGCAACACGGGGCCCGCGGACAGCGGGCCGTCCGCTCCCTGGCTCTCGCCGAGGTTCTTCGGGCCGGTGACGTGCAGGATCTGCACCCCCGCTGCCCTGATCGCGCTCATGGCACCGCCGAGCGCCCTGTTGAGCGACTTGGCGCCCTGCGAGCCGCCGAAGACCAGCAGCACGGGCAGGTCGAGACGGAGCCCGAAGTGCGCCCGCGCCTTGTCGCCGAGCGCGAACCTGTCCAGGTCGGCGATCTGCCGCCTGATCGGCAGCCCCAGGTACTTGGAGTTACGCAACTTGGTGTCCGGGTGCCCGGTGAAGACGTACGTGGTGAGGTGCGCGCCGAGCCGGTTGGCGATGCCGGCCGACGGGTTGGCCTCGTGCACGACGATCGGGACGTTGTGCCGCTTGGCCGCCAGGTAGGCGGGCGTCGCCACGTAGCCGCCGAACCCGACGAGCACGTCCGCCCGCACCCGGTCAAGGATCTTTCCCGTGGCGTGCACCGCGCCGGCGAGCCGTCCGGGAACGGTGAGCAGCGCAGGCGTCACCGAGCGGGGCAGCGGCACGGCCGGGATGAGCTCAAGGTCATAGCCGCGCAACGGCACCAGGCGGGTCTCAAGGCCCCGCTGCGTGCCGAGGCAGGTCACCTGAATGCTGCTGTCCGCCTCCCGCAGCGCGTCGGCGAGCGCAAGAGCAGGCTCGATATGACCAGCTGACCCTCCGCCAGCTAGCACCACCCTCATCGCATGCGCTCCTTTCCCGCACTCGCCGCCGCGTGCCCGCAAGCGGTGTCTTCCCTCGTCACTCCTCGCTCGTCCCTCGCTCGTCGTTCCTCAGTCCAGACACCGCCGCGCGCTGTGGCGCGTGCTCAAGTTATCCCGTACTCGCCGCCGCGCGCTGTGGCTCATGCTCCCATTCCCGCGTTCGCCGCCGGGCGTGAAGCCCGCTGTCTTCGCTTGTGATGAAGCTCGTTCCTCGCTTCACCGCTCCTGCGTCCAGACGGCGGCGCGGTCTTTGGCTGGTGCGCTAGGTCCCGCGCCTCCCCTGGCCTAGCCAGCTTAGGACGCGGCTCCCTGGGGAGGGGCCTCTTGCGGCCAACGCCTGGGCCGCTCCTGGTTCCCGCCGTGCGAACGACATGAGCATACCTAGCCCGACCATCGTCACCAGCGCTGACGACAGCCCCTGGGACACCAGGGGCAGCGGCACGCCGGTAATCGGGATCACCCCGATCACCGCGCCGATGTTCACCACGGCCTGGCCGACGATCCAGACCGTGATCGCGGCGGACAGCAGCCGGCTGAACGTGTCGGGCGCGCGCCTGGCCACGCGCAGGCCGGCGAAGGCCAGCCCCCCATACAGCGCGGTGACGCACAGCGTGCCGACCAGGCCGAGCTCCTCGCCAATGATCGCGAAGATGAAGTCGGTCGTGGACTCCGGCAGCCAGCCCCACTTCTCGCGGCTCGCGCCGAGGCCCACGCCGAAGATCCCACCGGAGCCGAGGGCGTACTTGCCCTGGATGGACTGCTGGTTCTGTCCCAGCGGGTTCGTGTTCGCCGGAGAGGTGCTCAGGAACATGGTCAGCCGCGCCGACCGGTACGAGTCCGTCACCATCAGCAGCACGAGCACGAGCCCCATGAGGATCAGCAGGGCGGCGAAAACCCGTCCTGGCGTGCCCGCGAACCACAGCAGCGCAAGGAAGATGATCAGCAGGATGGACGTGGTGCCGAGGTCGTCGCCCCCCATCACCAGCAGGGCGAGTACCCCGGTGCCAGGCAAGAGCGGCATGAGCATGTGCCGCCAGTCGACGAGCATGCCGAGCTTCTCCTTGCGGGCGAGGAGGTCCGCGCCCCACACCGCGAGCGCGAGCTTGGCGACCTCCGACGGCTGGACTGTCAGCGGCCCGAGGGGGATCCACCGCGAGGCGCCGTTCTCCTGCCGCCCCACGCCGGGGATGAGCACCAGGCAGAGTCCGATGACCGACACCGCGAGCAGCGGGTACGCGACCGCGCGGAACAGCCGCGGCTGGCAGCGGGCCGCCACCCACATGATCGGGACGCCGACCACGATGCCGAGGAGTTGTATTTCGAAGTCCTGGTACGGCGACTGGCCCTGCGACAAGTTCGCCACGGACCCGGTCGACAACACCATGACCAGGCCGAGGCACAGCAGCAGCGTGGTGATCCCGGCGATCAGGTAGTACGACGTGAGCGGCCGGTCGAGCAGCGCCCGCGCCGCCCGCACCCGCTCGCTGATCTCCGCCAGGCCGCCCCGGACCGGCCCGACACCGCCGTAGTCGCCTGGCGACTCGTCGTCCTCCGCCTCAGGGCCGTCCTGGACCGGGCTGCTTCCTACGCGGACATACATGCCTTCTAGTTTCTGCGTTCCGGTCGCTGATGCCCGGAACATCCGCCCGCGTGTCGCGAGGGTAATCTGAGCGTTCCACGCTTCTTGCTGTTATCAGCGCGCAAGCACGCAGTAGGCCGCCGCGCTCGTCCAACCGACCGCCGAAGTCTTGAATCATCCGGCATGTCGCGGCACGCCAGCGCCCGACATGCCGGATGCGTCGGGCCGACCGAACGGCCAGCAGGCCGCAGGCCGAAGATCGTGGATGGTTGTATACGCCATAGCGTACGTATCGATCCACGATCCTTTTCCGCGCCTGAAGGTCCCGGATCGATTTCATGAAATATCGGGAATGTCGTGGCGCGCCAGCGCCCGACATTTCTGGATGGGAGACCTAGATGGAAGCGCGCAGGCCCCTAACCGCAACCACAGAATGAGGCGTTGCGGGTTGTGCAATGCCTGCCTACCGCAACCACAGCACGTAGGACTTCCGGGGTTTGCACGCCCTGTGCCACACCACCCACAGAGTCTTAACCGCAACCACAGTGTGGATGGGGAGGCGGCGCGGTCTTTGCGCCGTCCCCACTGCGGGGGGCTGGGGGGCGCGCAGCCCCCCCATGACCGGGGGGTGCAGGGGGGGCGTCCCACCGCAAGGAGCAGAGTATGTGGTTGTGGAATTTGACTTTGAGTTTTCTGCGGAGACACGGCTCGTACACGGGGGGACTGAGCGGGTGAAGGGGGCGCCGGTCGGGCCGCCGCTGCTGCCGACCAGCGTGTACGTGTCGCAAGGTGAACCCGCGGGCGGGCCCGGGTACGGGCGGAACGAGAACCCAGGGTGGGCGGCCGTAGAGTCCGCGCTCGCCGCCTTGGAAGGGCCGGGGGCCCGCGCCGTGACGTTCGCGTCGGGGCAGGCGGCGTCGATGGCGCTGATGCTCGCGCTGGCCGAGGGGCGGGAGACGATCGTGTTCCCCGCCGACGGTTACTACAACACGCGGGCGCTCGCCGGGCGGCTGCGGCCGCACGGGGCCCGTGCCGTGGCGGTTGACCTGCTCGACCTGGACGCGGTCGCCGTGGCGCTTGGTTCCGGGCCCGCCGTGCTATGGGCGGAGACGCCGACCAACCCGCTGCTGCGCGTCGCGGACCTCGCCGCTCTGGCGTCGCTGGCCGCGGCTTCCGGTGCGCCGCTCGTCGTGGATAACACGGTGGCGACGGGGCTGCTGCAAAAGCCACTGGACTTCGGGGCGGTGGCGTCGGTGTACTCCCTGACCAAGTCCGTGTCGGGGCACTCGGACGTACTCGGCGGGGCGGTCGTCACCCGGGACGCCGCGCTGGCCTCCTCGGTGCTCTCCTGGCGAACCGACGGCGGCGCGATTCCCGGCCCCTTCGAGAGCTGGCTGGTGCTGCGCGGCCTGAAGACCCTGGACCTGCGCATCTCGCGGGCATCGTCGAGCGCCCTCGCCGTCGCCACGTTCTTGTCCGCGCACCCGCGCGTGACGGCGGTCCACTACCCGGGGCTCTCTCCGTCAGAAGTCACGCTGAAGCAGATGCCGCGCGGCTTCGGTCCGCTGCTGTCATTCGAGCTTTCCGGGACGGCTTCGGACGCCGACGCGGTCATCGCGGCCGCCCGGCTGATCGTGCCGGCGACGAGCTTCGGCGGTGTGGAGTCCTCCTGGGAACGCCGCGCCCGCTGGCCTGCCGAGACCGCGCCGCCGACTCTGATTCGCATGTCATGCGGCATCGAGCCCATCGAGGACCTGCTAGCCGATGTCTCCGCCGCCCTCGAGGCGGTGCCTAGCGGGGCTTGAGAGTGCGTGCGCAGGAAGACGCACGGCTGGCCGGATCAGAGGGGTTGTAAGCCGCTAGCCGGACCAAGAACTCGTGACCTACGAAGGCTTGCGGCTAGCCGGACAGAGAGACCGCTTGCGCCCTGGGGCCTGCGGTAAGCCGGAGCGAAGGATCGTTTGCGCCCTGAGGCCTGCGGTAAGCCGGAGCGAAGGATCGTTTGCGCCCTGAGGCCTGCGGCAGGCCCAGGACAGAGGCACGTGGGCCCGGGTTTTCTGAGTTTTCCTGGTGACCACGAGAAGCGTGGGCGCGGGGGTGTCATCCGCGCCCGGGGGTCCGGGGGTGTCCCTCGGGAGGCACTGCGGCGACCGCCTTTTGGTCGGCGACGGTGCGCGGGAACATCCCCAAGCCCCCGCGACCCGCAGGCAACCAGAGCAATGTCAGCACCCAACAGGCCCCGTTGGCGCCGGGTTTCCCTGGCGACCAGCGCGGTGTCAGCGGGAAATGGGCACAACTGTCCCGCGCTACTTGGGAAGTTGGAGCCAGCCGCCGTAGAAGATGCCGAGGCCGAGGGCGACGAACATGCCGGCGATCAGCCAGAAGCGGACCACGATCGTTGTCTCGGCCCAGCCGACCAGCTCGAAGTGGTGCTGCAGCGGCGCCATCTTGAACACCCGCTTGCGGCGCAGTTTGAAGGAGCCGACCTGGATCACGACCGACATCGTGATGATCACGAACAGGCCGCCGAGGATCAGCAGGAGCAGGTCCGTCCTGGTGACGATCGCCAGGCCGGCCAGGGCACCGCCGAGGGCGAGAGAGCCGGTGTCGCCCATGAAGATCTTCGCCGGGGGCGCGTTCCACCACAGGAAGCCGAAGCAGGCGCCCATGACGACCGCGGCGACCACGGCGGCGTCCAGTGGGTCGCGGACGTCGTAGCAGCTCGAGGACAGGGCATTGGTGCAGTCGTTGCGAAGCTGCCAGTTCCCGATGATCACGTACGCGGCAAGGACGAGGATCGACGCGCCGGTCGCCAGGCCGTCGAGGCCGTCGGTGAGGTTCACCCCGTTGGAGGTAGCGGTGACCATGACCAGCACCCAGATCACGAACAGCACCGTGCCGATCGAGACGCCGAAGTCGCTGAGGAACGAGATGTGCGTGGAGGCCGGGGTCAGGTCGTAGCCGTCGGGGAAGTGGATCGCGAGGATCGCGAAGATCCCGCCGACGATCGCCTGGCCGAGGAGCTTAGCGCTGCTGCGCAGGCCAAGGCTGCGGCGCATGAACAGCTTGATGAAGTCGTCGAGGAAGCCGACGAAGCCGAGGCCGGTCATCAGGAACAGCACCAGGATGCCGGAGGCGGTCATCGGGTCGCCGGTGAGCCAGTGCCCCAGCGTGTAGCCGACCAGCGAGGCGATGATGATGACGATGCCGCCCATGGTCGGGGTGCCGCTCTTGCTCAGGTGCGCCTGCGGGCCGTCGGTCCTGATCTGCTGGCCGAGCTTGCGCTTGCGCAGCACGGTGATCGTGGGCCGGGTGCCGATCAGCGCGACGAGCATCGAGATCGCGGCCGATAGCAGGATGGTCTTCACTGGTCACCCTCCGCGAGCAGACCGTCGGCGACTTCCCACAGGCCGGCGGACTTCGATGCCTTCACTAGTACTACGTCGCCGGGACGCAAACGGCTTTGCAGCGCTGCCACGGCGGCCTCCGGGTCGGGCACGGCGATCGCCTCGCCCTGCCAGGCATCGGTCGCGCGCGCCCCGTCGAGCACGGGCCCGGCGCCGGCACCGACGGCGACGATGACCGCCGCGCCGGCCTGCGCGGCGAGCCGGCCCGCCTCCTCGTGGCTCTCGGTGGCGATGTCGCCGAGCTCCGCCATGTAGCCGAGGACGGCGAGCCCGCGTCGTCCGCTGCTGGTGAGGTGCTTGAGCGCGTCAATAGCGGCTCTGGTGGAGTCCGGGTTGGCGTTGTACGCGTCGTTCACCACGAGCACCCCGTCGGGGCGTTCGTGCAATTCCATGCGTTTCTTGCTGCGCGCGGTCGCCGCGGTCAGCGCGTCCGCGATCGCCTGGACGTCCATGCCGAGCTCGGCGGCCACCGCCGCCGCGGCGAGCGCGTTGGCCACGTGGTGGCCGCCGTGCAGCGTTAGCGCGACCGGCGCGCTGCCCGCTCTCGTATGCAGCGTGAACGAGGCGCGCCCCAGGTCATCGAGGGCGGCGCCGGTTGCCTTGAAGTCGGAGTCCCGCGCGGGGTCCACGCTCGTGGTGACCACGCGGGCCCTGGTCCTGGCGGCCATCGCCGCGACGTTGGGGTCGTCGGCGTTGAGAACCGCCACGCCCCCCGCGTCGCCGGCCGGCAGCGCCTCGACGAGCTCGCCCTTGGCCTTGGCCACGGCGTCGATCGAGCCGAACTCGCCGGCGTGCGCGTGGCCGACGTTGAGGACCGCGCCGATCTTCGGCGGGGCGATGCCGGTGAGGTAGGCGATGTGGCCGATGCCGCGCGCGGCCATCTCGAGAACCAGGTACCGCGTAGTCTCGTCTGCTCTTAGTACGGTCAGCGGCAGGCCGATCTCGTTGTTCAGCGAGTCCTCCGGCGCGATCGTCGGGCCGAGGCGCTCGACCACCTGGGCGGTGAGGTCCTTGGTCGAGGTCTTGCCCGAGCTTCCGGTGATGCCGACCACCGTCGCGTCGGGGAGCCGGCCGAGGACGGCGCGCGCCAGCATGCCGAGGGCCACGGTGACGTCGGGGACCACGATGACGGGTGCCCCGGCCTCGGGCACCGGGCGGGCGGCGAGGATGGCGGCTGCGCCCCTCGCGGCCGCGGCGGCGGCGTAGTCGTGGCCGTCGACGTGCTCGCCGGGCAGGGCGGCGAACAGCGCGCCGGGCACCGCCTGCCGCGAGTCGATCACGACGGGGCCGGTCACCTGGATGTTGCCATTTCCGAGAATGTCGCCCGAGGTGATCGCGGCGATCTCGGCGGCGGACAGCGGGATCATGACGGGCACCTCTTATAGGCACCGTATGGATGTGGCAGCGAGCCGCCCACGGGCGGCTCGCTGCCACATCCACCGGGGATGGGCAGTTGCGGTGACGTGATCATGACGCGGTACCTGAGTCTGCGTGGCGGGCCAAGGCTACGGCTGTTACCTCTGTGTCGTCGAACGGCAGCACGGTTCCCCCGACGTACTGGCCGGTCTCATGTCCCTTGCCTGCCACAAGTACCACGTCCCCCTTCCCGGCCATGCCGACGGCGAGGTCAATCGCCGCGGCCCGGTCCGGCTCGATGATCAGCCGGGCCCGCTCCCCCGGCGGGACCCCGAGCACTCCGTGCAGCATCTCGGCGAGGATCCCCAGTGGGTCCTCGGAACGAGGGTTGTCGCTTGTGAAAATCGCCACGTCGGCGAGCAGGACGGCGGCGGCGCCCATCAGCGGCCGCTTGCCGCGGTCCCTGTCCCCGCCGCAGCCAAGCACGACGATCAGTTCCCCGCTTGTCACTGGCCGAAGCGCGCCGAGGACCGCCTCGACCGCGCCGGGCTTATGCGAGTAGTCGACGAACGCGTCCGGCTGGCCGGGCCTGGCCGGCACGCGCTGGAGACGTCCTGGCACGCCGGGGCAGGAGGCCACGCCGCTGACCGCGTCGGCCAGGTCGGCGCCGGCCTCGACGAGCGCGACAATCGCGCCCAGGGCGTTGGCTACGTTGAACGAGCCTGGCAGCGTCACGGACGCGTCCGCCTCGACGCCGCCGGGGCCGATGACCCGGAAGGTCGACCCGTCCGCGCCGCAGCGCACGTCGGCGGCCCGCCACTCCGCCTGGGCGTAGGCCCCCGAGGCCGCGTCCGCGCAGAACGTGGTGACCGGCACCGTCGCCTCGGTCACGAGGCGACGGCCGTACCTGTCGGCCACGTTCACCACGCCTACAGCCGAGTACGCCGGGGTGAACAGCTTCGCCTTGGCCCGGAAGTAATCCTCGAACCCGGCGTGGAAGTCCAGGTGATCCTGGGAGAGGTTGGTGAACACGGCGACGCCGTAACGGGTGCCCGCGACCCGGTTAAGGGCGAGGGAGTGGCTGGAGACCTCCATCGCGGCCGCCGTCACCCCGCGCTCGGCCATGACGGCGAGCAGTGCCTGCAGGTCGGGCGCCTCCGGCGTGGTCAGCGACGACTTGGCGAGCTCCGGGCCGATCTTGATCTCCACCCCGCCGACCAGGCCTGTCGTGTGCCCCGCGGCGCGCAGCCCCGCCTCGCACAGGTAGCTGGTCGTGGTCTTGCCGCTGGTCCCGGTCACGCCGATCATCGTCATCCGGTGCGACGGGTCGCCATAGATCCAGCAGGAGACGTCGCCGAGGCGCTCGCGCGGGCTGGCCACCACGAAGACGGGGACCCCGGAGCGGGCCGCCCGGTCGCGGCCGTCGGGATCGGTGAGGATCGCGACTGCCCCGGCGGCCACCGCCTGGTCGCTGTAGAGCGCGCCGTGGGTGCGCGTGCCCGGCAGCGCGGCGTACAGGTCGCCGGGCTGCACCGCGCGGGAGTCGTGGGTGACGCCGGAGAGAATGCCGAACCCGCTGCGCTGGATACTCTCTGTCCTGCCCACGCCGAGGAGCTCGGCGAGCCCGGACAGCGGGCGCGGTGCAAGGCGGACGGGACGGATCACGCCCAGAGAGTATCCAAAATCAGCGCGCATTGAGTCGCACATACGGAGCGACCAGTCCGGGTTGCGGCTGGATCTGCAGGGTCTGCAGCGCAGAGTTCATCGCGCTGTAAAAGACCGGGCCCGCGACCTCGTCGCCGAAGTAGTCGGAGCTCGTGTCCGGATTCTGCACGTTCACGGCGACAACGACCTGCGGGTCGTTGCCCGGCGCCATGCCGATATAGCTCGACCCGTGGACGCAGAGCGGGTCACTCGCGGGGCAGGGCTTCTCCGTACCCCTGGCCGGCTCGCTTGAGGTGCCGGTCTTCGCAGCGATCGCGTAGCCGGCGATGTCGCCCCACCGCTGGTCCGCCTCGTTGTCCACGCCAGGGACCTGCTGCAGGATCGAGATCAGCTCCTTAGCCGTCTTCGGTTGGATGACCTTCGTCGACGGCTGCGGCTTGGCCGGGACGTACTGGCCCGCGTCATTGTAGGTGCCGGCGATGAGCGTGGGCTGCACCCGGACCCCGTCGTTGGCGATCGTCGCGTACACGCTGGCCATCTGCACGTTGTTCACGTTGACGCCTTGGCCGAACGACAGGGTGTACCGGTCGTCGGCGGGCCATTGCGACGGCGGCGGCAGGGCCGTCGACGCGGACGAGGCATCCGGCTGCTCGCCTGGGAGGCCGAGGCCGGTCGGCTCGCCGAGGCCGAACGCCTTCAGGTAGTCGTACTGGGTCTGCTCTGAGACGTGCGAGACCACCTGGGACATGCCGATGTTGGAGGAGTTCGCGATGATGCCCGCGATCGTGTAGTCCTCGCCTGGCGACCACTCCGCGTCATGGATCCACTGCCCGCCCCGGTAGATCTCGTACGGGATGGTGTAGGAGCTCATAGGCGTCTGGCCGCCGTGCTCGAACGCGGCGGCAGCCGTGATCACCTTGGCGGTGGAGCCCGGGTCGAACATGTACGAGTCGGGGTAGTCGAGGGTGTCGGCCACGTTGGTCAGCGTGTTCTGGTCATAGGTGGGCCACTGGGCCATGGCGAGGATGGCGCCGGTTTTCGGCTGCATGATAACGACCGAGCAGTTCGCGGCCTTGGTCTTAGCGACCTCCTGCTGGCACGCCTGCTGCGCCTCGAATTGCAGGCTGGGGATGATCGTCAACTTGATGGAATCGCCGTTCTTGGCGGGCGTCTCCTCCGAGCCCGCCAGGGGGATCGGCACGTCGTCCGCGCCGACCACCACCTGCTCGCTTCCGGCGGTGCCGGTCAGCAGGCTGTTGTACTCCTCCTCGATGCCAGACTGCCCGTTGATCACGCCGTTCTGGTTGACGTTGGTGAAGCCGACCACGTTGGCGGTCGCGCTCCCGTCGGGATAGGCGCGGACGAAGGTGGACGTCATGGTGAGGCCCGGGATGTTCAGCGCCTCGACCTTCGCCTCGTCCGTGGTGGACACGCCCGTGGCGAGCACCACGTAATCCGTCGACGTCGGGTGGCGGAGCAGATTCAGCACCTTCCCAGCGGTCAGGCCGGAGGAGGTCTGGCCGAGCGCGGCGGCGAGTGCCCGCGCGTCGGCGGGCTTTTCGGCGTCCGCGATCTCCGGCGGGTCCGCGGTGACCGTGTACGTCTCGATGGTCATGGCCAGCGGCAGCCCGTTCGCGCCGTAGATAGTGCCGCGCTCTGCCGGCAGCGACATCGTTTTCACTTGCTCTTGGTCGGCGGCCGCCTTGAGGTGGCCCGACTCCATGCCCTGGATCTGCACCAGACGGCCGGCGAACAGGGTCAGCACGATCGCGATCGCGAGCAGCGCGATGCCGACCCGCCGACCGGGCTCGCCGCGCTGGACGGTCAGCCAGCGCGGCGGGCGGCGGGCGCCGCCACGGCCGGCGCGGCCCCGCAGCGGTGGCCGGCGGGGGCCGCGCGGTGACCGGGTAACGGGGTCGGGCCGCGCGGGGCGGGCGCCGGCCGGCGTCCTGACGCTGCGCGGGAGGCGCGGGCCGGGGCCGGTCTCCCGGTCCTCCGGCGCGCCGGACCCTGGGCCCGCGGAGCGGTCCGCCGGCCCGCGGTGCTTCGGGCCTGACGACCTGTCCTGCGGGGTGCGGGCGCCAGGTCCCGCGGGACGGTCCGGCGGGAGGGCGGGGTTGGGACCGGTCGTGGCACGCGGCTCACCGGGCCGGCGGGGACCCGGCACGGGCCTGTGGCCCTGGCCGCCCCGGTGGCCTCCAGAGCCGGGACGTCCCGGCCTGCCGGGGCCATTGGGGTCTCCAGGGCTTCCGCCGCGGCCGGGGCCGCCCGAGCCTGGCCCCCGCTCTGTCACGGCGCGTATCCCGGAGCGTTGACGGCCCCGATCCACGTGGGCCCGTCGTTGGTCGTCTTGCCCGTCCTGAGGTCGAGGAACTGCAGCTCGCCTGGCCGCCGCATGCCGAGCTGGCTAGCACGCTGCTCGATCTGCTGCGGCGACTCCGCCTGCGCGACCGCTTCCTCCAGGGTCTGGCGCTGCCTGGCGAGCGAACTCGTCGAGTCCTGCAGCTTGGTGATCTGGAAGGAGCCTTCGGCCAGCGTGGTGCTGATCACGAGCGCCGAGACGAGCGCGCCGCCGAGCAGGCCGCACAGCAGCAGCACGAACGGCATCCGGTGCGGGCCGACGGGTGCGTCCGCCTTCCCCGACGCGGCGGCCTGGGCCTGGGCCTGTGGCACCTGGGCCGGCTGCGCGGGCGCGACCGCCGGCTGCGGTCCCGTGGTGCGGAGCCGCTGCGGCCCCGTCCCGCGCTCGGCAGGCGGTGCCTGCGGCGGTGCGGCTGCCCGGCGCCGCAGTCCAGGGCGCGGGGGTGCGGCGACTACCTGCGGGGCGTCGGCGCGCTGGCCGCCGAACCGGCGCCCAGCGCTCCGCTGCTCGCCGTCCGGGCGCTGGGCGGCCGCCCGCTGGGACGGGACGCGCTGATCGCGCCGGCCGGCGGTGCGCGCGCTCGCGTCAGGGCGCTGGACGCCGGCCGCCTGCTGGTCGGTCGCCAGCGGCTGCGGCGGGACCGGCCGGCCACGGCGCGGGTCCGGCGCGGCCTGTCCCGCCTCCGGCGCCTGCCGCGGGCGCGTACCTGACTTGGTCAGGGTGCCGACGCCGCGGGTGCCGTCTTCCTGCCGCTCGCTCCTAGCCATCGGCCAACTCCTGTCACTCGTGTTCCGCTCGCTCACGTTGCTCCCCGACCGCTCGCCCTTGAGCACTCACATTTCTTGCTGTTATCCGACCCTTGCCGACTTGATCCGAAGATCTTGGATCGATGAGCACGCCATAGGGTGCACAGCGATCCAAGATCTCCGGCTGGCCGACGACACCGTGCCTTCAGCGACAGTTGTTGCTGTTATCATGCGGTCTCCCGGATTCGCTCGGCCGCGCGCAGGCGGGCCGAAGCCGATCTCGGGTTGGCCGCTAGCTCTTCGTCGTCCGGGCGTTCCGCGCCCCTGGTCAGCAGGCGGAACCCGGGGGTGCCCGCCAGGACGTCGCCAGCGCGGAGCGGGACGCCTGGCGGGGTCTTATCCGCTGTACGCTCCGTCAGCTCCCGCTTGACCAGGCGGTCCTCCAGGGAGTGGTAGGCCAGGGCTGCGAACCTGCCGCCCGGCGCGAGCAGGTCAAGGGCGGCGGGCAGCGCCCGGCGCAGCGCGCCGAGCTCGTCGTTCACCTCGATGCGCAGCCCCTGGAAGGTCCGCTTGGCGGGGTTGCCCCCGGTGCGCCGCGCCGCCGCGGGGATGGCGTCCTTGACGATCGCGCTCAGCCGGAGCGTGCCGGTGATCGGCTCCCTCGCCCGTTCCCTGGCGATCGCGTCGGCGATGCGGCGGGCGAACTTCTCCTCGCCGTAGGTGAAGAGCACCCGCGCCAGGTCTGGCACGGGGTACTCGTTGACGATCCGCGCGGCGGTCAATTCGGCGGTCTGGTCCATGCGCATATCGAGCGGCGCGTCCTGGGAGTAGGAGAACCCCCGGCTGGTTTCGTCAAGCTGCGGGGAGGAGACCCCGAGGTCGAAGAGGACCGCCTGGACGCGGCGGTGCCCGGCGTCGGCGGCGATCTCGGCGATGTGGTCGTAGAACGCGTGCGCAACCGTCACCCGGCCGGGGTAACGCTCGGCGAGGGCGTTCCCCGCGTCGATCGCGGCCGCGTCGGCGTCGATCCCGATAAGCAGCAGTCCCGGAACAGCGTCAAGGAAGGCCCGCGCGTGGCCGGCGCGGCCGAGCGTGGCATCGATGAGGACCGGCGGGCGGCCGCCGGGAGTCGGGCCGGTGAGCGCGGGCAGCAGGAGGGCGGCTATCCGGCCGGCCATCACCGGCACGTGCGCATAGGCGTGCTCGCCCATCTGACCCCTCCGCTCGCCGCTGCTCAACTGCTGTTCACTCGCGGGTCGCGGCGCCGGCCGCTCGGGCGTCCCGCCGCTGCGGGCGACTGTCACGGAACTGGCCAGCGCGCCGCCGTGCGGCTCGGCTGGCCTTCCGCTTGACCGCCCCCGATGCGGTCCGTCGCCTTGCTTTTCTGGCCGTCACCTTCCGGCCCGTTCGGCGGCCGGCGGGGTCTGGATTCCGCGCCCTTGTCGGACTCTCCTGGCGCCGGGGAAGTGGTGCCAGGCTGGTGGTCCGGGTGCGGCTTCCAGACCCGCCGGACAGCCGGTGGTCGGCCGGGCTGCTCCCGGCGACCGGTCAGAGAATTCCTGGTAGCACCTCCTCAGCGGCTTCGGAGAACGAGTCCTCTTGGGCGGCCAGGTAGGTTTCCCATGCCTGGGCGTCCCAGATCTCGAGCCGGGTGTTGGCCCCGATCACCACGCAGTCCCGGTCAAGGCCGGCGTACGTGCGCAGCGCGGCGGGCACGGTGACCCGGCCCTGCTTGTCAGGTATCTCGTCGGAAGCGCTGGCGAAGAAGACCCTGCTGTAGTCCCGTACCGCCTTGGCGGTCACCGGCGCCGTGCGCAGCGCCTCGGTGATCCGCTGGAACTCGTCCTGCGGGAAGACGTACAGGCAGCGCTCCTGCCCCTTCGTGATCACGACTCCCCCCGAGAGCTCATCACGGTACTTGGCGGGCAAAAACAGCCGTCCCTTCTCGTCCAGCTTGGGAGCGTGAGTGCCGAGAAACATTCGGTTCTCACCTCCACCCCCCAGCTAGCCGAGCTTCGATAGCTATCTCACTCCACCGCGCCCCACTGTACTCCACATTCCTCCACCGGCACCAGTCCAAACTCGCCTCCCGCGAGAATGGTCACGGCAAATCCGCAGGTCAGAGGGCGTGGTGCAAAGTGGGGGAAGAATCCGTGTCGCGGCCCGCTCCCCCATCACAAGTCGAACATCACGACAGGAGTGCCGAAGGATGCCCAAGGTGCTGGGGAGGCATCCGCCGACCGGCTCGATAACGTCAGCGGCCCCCGATGAGGACGCGCCTGGGAGCCAGGAAGGTGTCACCAAAGAGGCCGCGCCGGGGTCAGAGGGTGTCACCCAGCAGGCGCAGCCGGGGCTGGCTTTTGAGCCACGACTCCGCGCGGGGACGTTCCCGCCCCGCGACCCACCAGGCACGGGAGGGTAATGGGGCGCGACCAGGGGAAGCTGAATCTGTTCGGGAGCTTGAATTTGATCTTAAATGGGAGAGATTCGTGCTTACCGGGTGGAAGCCGGGGCCATCCGGACTTTGATTGGATATGTTCCTGGGCGGGACGGACATGCGGCGTGGCACATTCGGGGCAGCAACGCATACTGTCAATAGGACGACGACGCAGTCTCCGGCGCCGCAGTGGTCTTCCGGGGGACGACCCCCGTACCCGGGGCAAGCCGGGCCTTTTCGAGGAGGGCTTTTGGTACTCGACACGGGGCGCGGCAGCGGTGTGCCGAGCAGCGCGCGGGCGCTTGACGATCTGGTCGGGACCGCCCGGCAGGTCGGCACGGCCATCGAGTCGGTCATCGACGGGAAGGCCGAGGCCGTCAGGCTCGCGCTGATCGTCCTGCTCGCCGAGGGGCACCTGCTCATCGAGGACGTGCCAGGCGTGGGCAAGACCATGCTCGCCAAGGCCCTCGCGCGGTCCATCGACGGCTCGGTGCGCCGGATCCAGTTCACCCCCGACCTGCTGCCGAGCGACATCACCGGGGTCAGCGCCTACAACCAGGAGCGGCGCGAGTTCGAGTTCAAGCCGGGGCCGGTGTTCGCGAACATCGTCGTCGGCGACGAGATCAACAGGGCCTCGCCCAAGACCCAGTCGGCGATGCTCGAGTGCATGGAAGAGCGGCACGTCACCGTCGACAGCACCACCCACCAGCTAGAGCGGCCGTTCATGGTGATCGCGACGCAGAACCCCATCGAGATGGAGGGGACCTACCCGCTGCCCGAGGCGCAGCGCGACCGGTTCACCGCCCGGATCTCGATCGGGTACCCGACCGCGGCGGCCGAGCTTGAGATGCTTGACACGCACGGGTCGTCGTCGCCGCTTGACCAGCTCAAGCCGGTCGCGAGCGCGCTTGACGTCCGGACGCTGATCGAGGCCGTCCGCGGGGTACTCGTCGCGGGGCAGGTGAAGGAGTACATCATCGCGCTGTGCGCGGCCACCAGGACCGCGCCCGAGCTGCGGCTCGGCGCGTCGCCGCGCGCCGCGCTGCACCTGCTGCGCGCGTCGCGCGCGCGGGCGGCGCTCGACGGGCGGGACTACGTCATTCCCGACGACATCCAGGCCCTCGCCGGCCCGGTGCTCGCGCACCGGCTGCTGCCGAGCGCCGAGGCGCTCGTCGAGCGGCAGCTGCCTGAGCAGGTGGTCGCCCGGCTCGTCGAGCAGACGCCGCTGCCGCGGCCCTGAGGCCTAGCTCAATGCGCGGGCTGCTCGCGGGGCTGACGGTACGGGGCCGGTCGTTCGTTGCGGCCGGGGCGGCGGCGATCGCCTGCGGGCTGATCATCCCCGAGCCCGACCTGGTCCGCATCGGGGCGCTGCTGCTCGCGCTGCCGCTGCTTTCCGCATTCGGCGCCGGCCGGGCCAGGTACCGGCTGTCCTGCGTGCGGACGGTGTCTCCCGCCCGGCTGCCCACCGGGCAGACCGCGTCGGTGACCATCCGGCTCACCAACGTGTCCCGGCTCCGCACCGGGCTGCTGCTGGCCGAGGACACCGTCCCTTATGCGCTCGGCTCACGACCCCGGTTCATATTCGAGGGGATCGGGGCGGGCGGCTCGCGTGCGTACACCTACCAGCTCGGGTCCGACTCCCGGGGCCGGTACACCATCGGGCCCCTGCGGGTGCGGGTAGCCGACTCGTTCGGGCTCGTGTCGATCACCCGGGCGTTCACGTCGACGTCGGTCCTGACGGTCACGCCGCGGATCATCCCGCTGGCCCGGCCGCCGCTCGGCGGGTACTGGCTCGGGGACAGCGAGCACGGGCGGCGGTCCATCGCCGCGTCCGGCGAGGATGACGTCGCGCCGCGCGCCTACCGTACCGGGGACAGCCTGCAGCGGGTCCACTGGCGGTCTACCGCGCGGTACGGCGAGCTGATGGTCCGCCGCGAGGAGCAGTACTGGCGGAACACGGCGTCGCTGTTCCTCGACACGCGCCGTTCCTCGTACTCGTCGTCGATGTTCGAGCTCGCCGTGACGGCGGCGGCGTCCATCGGGGTGCACCTGGCGGGCGAGGGATTCGAGGCGCGGTTCGTCACCTCGGAAGGAGAGGTGCCTCGGCAGGGGACGTTCCGTGACACCCTGCTTGACACCCTGGCCGTGCTGCGGCCGTCGCGGGCTGTCTCCCTTGAGGTTGGGCTGCAGTCGCTCGGCGCGGGAGGCGGGCAGCTCATCGCGGTGCTCGGGGACATCCCGCCGGCGCAGGCGAGAGAGCTCGCGGCGGCGCGGCGCGGCACCGCGCTTGGGGTGGCGCTGCTTCTCGCGGAGAGCCCTGAGGGCTCAGGCGTGGTAGCGAGCGCGCAGGTCCTGGCCGGGGCCGGGTGGCGGGTCGCGGTGGTGCCGGACGCGGCACGGCTGGCGGCGGCGTGGCAGGAGCTCTACCGTGCTTCGCCGCAGGGTCCGGCCGGAACCGTGACCATGGAGGCTTCGCATGGCTAGCCATCGGCGGACGGCGGCCGCGGCGGCCGCGGTGATCCTCGCGTCCGTGTCGCTGTATCCCATCTTCACGGGGCTGCTCTGGTTCTGGGCCGGCTGCGCGTCGGTCATCGTCGTGGCGCTGACGGGCACGCTCACCCGGCTGCGGCGGCTGCCGGTCGCCTTGGTCCTAGTGCTCGGCGTCGTGGGGCTGCTCCTCTACCTCAACCTCGCGTTCTCGAACGCGAGGTCGCTGTGGCACCTGCTGCCCACGCCCGCGTCGCTCGTCGCACTGTGGGACCTGGCCGGGCAGGGGTTCAACGAGGCGGCGGCGTACGCTCCCCCCGTCCCGGAACTGCGCGGCATGGTGCTGCTCGCCGCCGCGGGGGTCGGGATCACCGCCCTGCTCACCGACCTGATCGCCGTCAGGCTGCGGAGCGCCGCGCTGGCCGGGCTGCCGCTGCTGCTGCTGTTCACCGAGCCGTTCACGCTCAGCGTGTCCCGCGGCTTCCTCGGCACGACGATCGCGTTCTGCCTCACCGTCGCCGGCTACCTGGCGCTGCTGTCGAGCGAGGGCAGGGACCGGATCCGCGAATGGGAGCACCCGAACCCCGACGAGCGCGACGAGCCTGACACGCGGACCCTCGCGGCCGCAGGGCGGCGGGTCGGGTTCGCCTCGGTCGTCGTGGCGCTTGCCCTGCCGCTGTTCATTCCCGGGCTGCACACCACGCGGCTGTTCGGCGGGCAGCCGGGGATTGGCGGCTCCGCTGGTGACAGCGGCTCCGGCTCCGGCTCTGGCGGCGGGGTTGGGTTCCCCGACCCGAACCTTGTGCTGTCACAGGAGTTGCACAGCTCGCAGGCGTCAACCGTGCTCGTCTACACGACGACCGATCCTTCCCCGGGCTACCTGCAGGTCTACACGCTCGACCAGCTCACCGACAAGGGCTGGCAGCTGTTCGGCCAGCCCGAGTCCCTGGTCCCCGTCAGCCCCAAGCTGCCCCAGGCACCCGGCCTGACTGAGTCGTCAGGGGTGGCCAAGGAAACCACGACGATCACCCTCGCCGGCGATGTCGGCGCCGACGATCTCGCGGCGCTGCCGGTGCCCTACCCGGCGACGGCCATCACGGCGAACGGCACCCTGCGGGCGGACAAGTCCACGCTCATGCTGTTCGACACCGGCGTCTCCCTCGGCGGCCTGAAGTACACGGTCAGCAGCCTCGACGAGACGCCGTCCGCCCAGCCGCTCAACGCCGCGCCACCGGCGCCCGCGTCCATCACGGGGCATTACCTGTCGGTGCCCGCGTCCTACGACTCCCTGCGGGCCCTGGCCTTGTCCGTCGTGCGTGCCGCCGGGGCCAAGACCTCGTTCCAGGATGCCGTCGCCTTGCAGGACTGGCTAGCGAACGGGTCGTTCAGCTACACGCTGAACGCGAAGACGGTGCTGAACGCCGACGATCTGACGAACTTCCTCGAGGTTACCAAGAAGGGGTACTGCCAGCAGTTCTCCTTCGCCATGGCGGTGCTCGCCCGGCTGCTTGGCATCCCCTCGCGGGTCGCCTACGGGTTCACGTCGGGGACGTCGACAACCGGGAACTCCTGGCTGGTCACCACCCATGACGCGCATGCCTGGCCGGAGCTGTACTTCCAGGGGTACGGCTGGCTCCGTTTCGAGCCGACGCCGTCCGGCGGCAACGGGCAGGGCACCGCGACCCCGCCGGCCTACTCACTCGTGCCCGCCAACCCGTCGGCGACAGGCCAGCCGCAGACGTTGCCGGGCCCCGGGCCGGTCACGAGCGTGCCAAGCGGCCCGGGCATCCCCGAGAGCCTGAGAAACCTCTATGCCCCCCGGGTCGGCACCAGCGGCCCGGTCAGCAGCGGTGCCGGGTCGGTCAGCCCGTGGGTGATATGCGGGCTGGTCGTGGCCGGGCTGATCGTGCTCACTTTGCCCGCTCCCTGGTTGGCGCGGCGCGTGATCAGGCGGCGGCGCTGGCGGCAGGGGCAGCGCCGGGCGGCGGCTCTGACCGGTGGAACCGGCCGGGCTGACCGGGCTGACCGGAGTGACCGGGTGCGGGCCAGGGACGTCGCCTGGGCGCACGCGGCGTGGCAGGAACTACGGGACGACCTCATGGACTACGGCGCGGGCTGCCTGCCGAGCGAATCACCGCGCGCGGTCGCGGCACGAACCGGGGCCGGGCTGGGCCTCGCCGAGCCGGCACGGGCCGCGCTCGGCCGCATCGCATTGGCCGAAGAGCGCGCCAGGTACGCGCCTACGCCGGCCGACGGGGCGGGACTTCGGGCGGACAGCACCAGCGTGCGTCGGGCGCTCGCCGCCGCGGTGCCTCGCGAGGCTCGCTGGCGGGCATTGCTGCTCCCAGCCTCCGTAGTCAGCCCGGCACTAACCGCGGTCGCGTCGGCGGCCGACCTGTACCGGGGCTCCCGCGAGCCGAAGCGCGCACGGCAGTCTGTGGGCTAAGGCTCCGACGTCCGGGCCTTAGTAGCCCCCCTCTTGCCGACGGCGCCAGCGCTCGTCAATGCGCTCACCGAAGCTGCCGTGCGCCGCGCCCCTACGGCGCGAGCGACGGGAGCGGCGCTTGCCCGGATGACCGCCTGGAGCTCCGGGACTTCCGGGCGCGACGCCCAGGACGACGGTGCTCATCTGCCGCCAGCTGTTCAGCGACCAGATGCCGCATAGCAGCATGACGACAAACCCGGCGACCGCCAGGCCGATCACCCCGAGGACGATGCCGGCGGCGATCATGCCCGCGCCAAGTGCCAGACCAATCAGCGCCTCTGCCACCCGGCGCTTGTGGTGCACGCGGGGATCACTGGAGCGAACTAGCCTGGCTAGCCTCCGATCCTCCCTGTAGAGCGCCTGCTCGATCTGTTCGAGCTGACGCTGCTCATGCTCAGAGAGCGGCACGACGCCTCCCATGAACCCAGGGGGTGGGGTGACTTTCACCTCACTTTAGATACCTCGTTCATTTCCCAGATTACGCGGCAGATCACGCGAGTTGGAAGAGGCGTCCGCCGGACCGTCTCTTGAAGCGTCCCCAACTGCGTCTTGAGAAGATCCGAAGAGTGCGGCCGGCCGAACCGCGCCGGTCCCGAATCGCCTGGCGATCCGGTCCACGGCCTGCTCCGCTTCCCGCCAGCTTGCCGGCCGGTCACCGAACGCCAGCTGCCGCGCGGCCCCTGCGGCCGGGCGCAGCCCGGTGGCGCGGACGCCGACGAGTCGCAGTCGCGCCCTGTCGTCAAGCCCCGAGGACTCGTAGAGTGCGCACGCGGCCGCGTAGAGCTCTTTGGCCACGTCGGTCGGCTCATGAAGCGTCCTCGACCGCGTGATGGTCTTGAAGCTGGCGAGCCGGAGCTTCACGGTCACCGTCCGCGCGACGCACCCGGCGGCGCGCAGCGCCTGCGCGGTCCTGCCGGACAGGCGAAGAAGCTCCTTTTTGATGACATCGGGGTCATCGACGTCAGCGGGGAACGTCTCCTCGGCGCCGACGCTCTTCTCCTCATGTTTCGTGATGACCGGCCGCTCGTCCCTGCCCCAGGCGAGGGCGTGCAGGTGCGCCCCGGCGACGCCAAGCTCGCGCCTGAGCGTGGCCTCGGGGACGTGCGCGATGTCACCGACAGTCCGCAGGCCGAGCCTGGTCAGCACCTCCTCGGACCGGTCCCCGACGCCCCACAGCGCGCTCACCGGGAGCGGGTGCAGGAAGTCGAGCAGTCCTTGCGCCGGGACCACCAGGAGCCCGTCGGGCTTGCACCGTGCCGAGGCGATCTTCGCGACGAACTTGACCGACGCCACCCCGACCGAACAGGTGATGGACTGCTGCTCGCGGACTTCCTGCCTGATCAGTTCCGCGATGGCCCTCGGCGCGCCCAGCCTGCGCCGGGCGCCGGACACGTCGAGGAAGGCCTCGTCGAGGGAGAGCGGCTCCACTTCCGGGGTGACGGCACGGAAGATGGCCATGACCTCCCTGGACACCTTGCCGTAGAGCTGGTGCCGCGGCGGGAGGAAGACCGCCTGCGGACACAACCGCCGCGCCCGGCCGACGGGCATCGCACTCTTGACCCCGAAGGCCCGCGCCTCGTAGGTCGCCGACAGGACCACGCCGCGGGCGCCGAGGCCGCCGACCACGACGGGCCTGCCCCGCAGGCCGGGCTGGTCGCGAAGTTCCACGCTGGCGTAGAAGGCGTCCATGTCCACGTGCAGGATGTGGCACCCAGTGTCGTCAGCGGACAAGACTCACCTCCCACGCCTGACCAGGCCGCTTCCGAGGCTACGGCCGATAGGCAAGCACGTGCAGCCGGGTGGCGATGTCCCGCAGCGGGGGGCAGGTGGCCGCGGCCTCCTCAAGCTCCCGCAGTGCCTCGGCGGCGGCCGGGTCAGCGCCCGCACCTGGCAGCAAGCTGGAGAAGATCCGGATGCCGTGCGCTTCGCCGACCCGCAGCCCGGCGCCCTCGATCAGCGCGGTCAGCTCCGGCAGGGTGAACCGCCGTGCCGTCGTTGTCCCGGCCGCCGCCGGGCCCGTGCTTGACGACATGGGGCCGGACGGCGCTGTGCTTGACGACACTGTGCTTGACGACATGGGGCCGGGGAGCATGGCCCGCGCCTCGGCGTACTTCCCGGCGAGTGCCCGCTGCAGCACCGCCGCGACGGTGTTCGCGGCCAGCACGCTGACCGTGCCGCCTGGCCGCAGCACGCGGGCGATCGCCGCGAGCGCGGCGGACGGCGAGTCCACGTACTCCAGCACGCTATGGCAGATCACCAGGTCCGCGCCGCCCCCATCGGTACCTGGCTCGCCGACCAGGGCCGGGAGGTCGCCTGCCTCCCCCTGGACGTCAGTGAGCGTGACACCCGTCTCGGCGGCCCGCCACCGCGCGGCGGCGAGCGCGTCGGGGCTAGGGTCCACCACGGTGACCCGGTGCCCCTGGCCGGCGATGCTCACCGCGAGCCCGCCGGTCCCCGCTCCCACGTCGACGACGTCCAGGACGGTCCGGCCGGACTGCGCAGTCCGCGCCGCGATGACCTCTCCCAGGACGTCCCAGACCAGCGACGATCGCGTTCCGTCGCGCTTACGCTCGGTGTCCGGGCCACGCATGCCGGGCGTGGCCCTCGCGGGAACCTCTGCGGTCACTCTTAACCACTCCCTTGTGAACCTTGTTCCTTTTACCGTGCCAACCTGGCGAAACCTGGAGGTGAAGGGCAAAAAGAACAAGGTTCAAGCTTGACGGCGCAGTTTCACTGTAGTGCTGGCGGCAAGGTCGCGCCGCCCGCTGGAGAGCAAGTCATGGCTACCTTATGCATTCATTACGTTACCAATTGTTGACAGAAGGGCTGAACCCGGGACCTTCAGGTTCCGTTCTAACGATCGTGGAGACCTCATCAGGGAGTTTTGCCGGGCGGGTGAAAGCGTCACGACGCCGTAAGCGAATGACCCCACCCGAACCATGGCGGCCACGTATGCTCAACCGCATGCCAGCCGCCACCGAACACCTCGAACTCCCCCATCCACGGCGCCTGCTCTGGCAGTCGGCGTGGAGCATGGCGGAGTCTGTCGGGCTCCCGTTCGGCACCTACGTCGTGGTCACCGACGTGGTCAGCCCTGACGCGGGGCTGCTGGCGGGGACGGCGGTGGTCTGGCTGCTGCTCGCGCTGCGCAAGATCGCCACCGGTTCGGTCACCTCGCTGCTGATGATCTCCGCGCTGGTGCTCACCGTGCAGACCGCGGTCGCGGTCAGCACGGGCTTCCTGTGGATGTTCCAGCTCCAGTTCCCCTTGGGGAACCTGGCGATGTGCGTCGTGTTCGCGCGCACCGCGCCGACCCGCAAGCCCCTGGTAGCGCAGCTCGCCGCGGAGGTGGTGGCGATCAAGCAGCCGCACCCCGGCCTGCACCGCTTCTTCCAGGGCGCAACGTGGCTCTGGGCAGGCCTCTTCCTGCTGCTGACGCTCGGCATGGCGGTCATGATGGTCACCGAGCCGTTCAAGCTCTTCATGCTGCTGTCCTCGGTCGTCACCCTCGGGCTCACGGCGGTCGGCGTGGGCGTCTGCGCCCTGTGGTTCTTCGCCGTCGTCCGCCGCCTAGGCCTGCGCCTGCGCTTCTCCGCCGCCTAACCATCCGCTCGCGCGGTCGACGGCCCCGCCGCCTAACTATCCGCCCGCGCGGTCCACGGCTCCTTCAGGCGACAGGTATGCCCCCTATGCCCGGTGTCCCATGTGTGCGCCAGAGGCATGATCGCTAAGACTTCGGTGACTGGCGGCGGCCGCGGTTCCGCGCTGACCGGCCCCCGGCGCTCAGTCGCGACCGAGAGCCCTGTCAGCGGCGCGGCAGGCTACGGGCGGGGGTGCGGTTCCGGTGTCCGGCCCGGCTCCCCGTCCGCGTCCGTGAATGGGTCCTCGTCGTCCGCGTACGGGTCCGTGTCATCATCGTCGTCGTCATCGTCGGCGGCGGGGAAGGCGGACACCTCGGGGTCGAGGGACAAGGTGGGCTTGTCCGCCTTGATGCGCGCGAGGACGCCGTTGACGAAGGACGGGGAGTTGTCCGTCGACAGGTCCTGGGCAAGGACGACGGCCTCGCTGATCGCCACACCGTCCGGCACGCCGTCGGCCCACAGGAGCTCGTAGACGCCGATCCGCAGGACGTTCCTGTCGACGGCGGGCATCCGCTCGAGTGTCCAGTCGACCAGGTTCCAGGAGATCAGCTCGTCGATGCGCTCGCTGTGGGTAACCACGCCGCGGACGAGATCGGCCGCGTACGGCTGGACCGGCACCTCGCCGAGCGACTGCCGCTCGCTGAGCAGCTCAAGGGTGGGCAGGCCGCGCAGCTCGGCCTCGAAGAGGATGTCGAGCGCCCGCTTGCGGGCCTTGCTACGCGCGGCCATGCGATTCCCTTCCAGGACAGCACAGCGACATTGCGGGAAGGAACATTTAGGCGCGGCCGAGGTAAGAGCCGGAGCGGGTGTCGACCTTGACCTTTTCGCCGGTGGTGATGAACAGCGGGACCTGGATCGTCGCGCCGGTCTCCAGCGTCGCCGGCTTGGTGCCGCCGGTCGACCGGTCGCCCTGCAGGCCCGGGTCGGTCTGCGAGATGACGAGCTCGACCGCGGCCGGCATGTCCACGTACAGCGGCGTGCCGTCGTTGAAGGCGATCGTCACCATCTGCTCCTCAAGCAGGTAGTTCGCCGCGTCGCCGACCACCTCCGACGGAATGCGGGGCTGGTCGTAGTCGGTCGTGTCCATGAACACGAAGTCGTCGCCCTCGCGGTACAGGTACTGCATCTCGCGCTTGTCGACGTTGGCCACGTCCACCTTGATGCCGGCGTTAAAGGTCTTGTCGACCACCTTGCCCGACATTACGTTCTTCAGCTTGGTGCGCACGAAGGCCGGCCCCTTGCCGGGCTTGACGTGCTGGAACTCCACGACATTCCAGAGCTGCCCCTCAAGGTTCAGCGTCATGCCGTTCTTCAGGTCATTAGTACTCGCCACGCGTCGTCTCCAATTACAGGACCAGCAGTTCCCTGGTGGTCGAAGTCAGGAATCGGGCTCGGTCGCCCGCCGTCACGACCAGCACGTCCTCGATCCGGACGCCGCCCTTTCCGGGCAGGTAGACACCAGGCTCGACGGTGACAGGAACCCGGGCCGTCAGTTTACCCGTTCTGCCGTACCCCAGCATCGGCGCCTCGTGGATCTCTAGGCCGACTCCGTGCCCGAGGCCGTGCTGGAAGTGCGCGGCGTGCCCCGCCGCCTCGATCACCTCGCGCGCCGCGGCGTCGACCGTGCCCGCCTCCACGCCGTCTTCGAGCACCGCGATGCCGACCTCCTGGGCGAGCGCGACCAGCTCATAGATCTCCCGCTGCCAGTCGGCGACGGACCCGATCGCCACCGTCCTGGTCATGTCCGCGTGGTAGCCGTCGTGCAGTGCGCCGAAGTCCATCGTCACCAGGTCGCCGCGCGCCAACTCCCTGTCCGTCGGCGCGTGATGCGGTATGGCCCCGTTCGGCCCGGCCGCGACGATCGTGTCGAACGCGGGGCGCTCGGCGCCAAGGAGTGCCATGGTGTGGTCGAGGAGCATCGCCAGCATCCGTTCGGACATACCGGGGCGGATCTGTGGCAGGACCTCGGCCAGGGCCGCATCGCTCAGCCGGCAGGCGACCGCGAGCTTCTCCAGCTCCTCCCTGTCCTTCACCAGGCGGAGCGTCTCAATTCTCCTCCCGAACGGAACCGTGGCTACGCCCTCCGCCTTCGCCATTAGCTCTCCGTGGCGCTCGACGGTCATCTCGTGCGCCTCGAAGGCAAGGCGCCCGATGCCGCGGCGGGCTGCCTCCGTCGCGAGCCCCGCCTCGATAAAGCGATCTTCTGCCAGCTGAAGGTCGGGGGCGTCGCGGCGCGCCGCGCCCGTGTAGCGGGAGTCGGTGGCCAGAAGCGCGCCGTCGCCCTCGGCGGGCAGCAGCAGGGCGGCGTTGGAGCTGGCCAGGCCGGTGAGGTAGCGGACGTTCTGCCTGGCGGTGATGAGGGCCGCGTCCGCTCCTGACTCGGTGATCAGCTCCTGAGCGCGGCGGCGGCGGTCGGCGTGGATTTCCGGCATGCCTCCGACTGTACGCGCGCCTCCTATACGATTCCCTGTTGAAGAGAGAGGGCGGAAATGCCGGAAGAGTCTGACCTGCCGATGGATATCGACACCTCTAAGCCGCACACGGCGCGGATCTACGACTACTACCTTGGCGGGAAGAATCACTTCGCCGCCGACCGCGAGACGGCGGCCAAGCTGGCGATCGACTGGCCGTCGGTCAACGTGGCGGCTCGCGAGCAGCGCAGGTTCCTCGGCCGGGCGGTCAGGTACCTGGCAGGCGAGGCGGGGATCCGGCAGTTCCTCGACATCGGTACCGGGCTGCCGACCACGAACAACGTCCACGACGTCGCGCAGGCAGTCAACCCAAGCTGCCGGGTGGTCTACGTCGACAATGACCCGCTCGTGCTCACCCACGCGCGTGCCCTCCTCACCTCCGCGCCGGAAGGCCGCACCGCGTACATCCACGCCGACCTGCGCGATCCCGGCGCGATCTTGTCTCACGCGACGACCAGGGAAGTTCTGGACTTCACCAAGCCGATCGCGCTGATGCTCGTCGGCATCCTGCACTTCATCCCCGACGAGGACAAGCCAGCTGAGATCATCACCACCCTGGTCGACGCCCTGCCGTCGGGGAGTTATCTCGTCGCCACCCACATCACTGTCGAGCACGACCCGGAGCGCGTCATCGCGAGCGAGCACACCTCCCGGAGTGCCGGCGTTTCCGCCAAGTTCCGCGATTCCAGCGACTTCGCCCGTTTCGCGTTCGCCGACCTCCGCCTGGTGCCGCCCGGCATGGTGTCGCTGCCGGAATGGCGGCCAGACGCGGGCGCAATGATCCCGTCGGCGGCCGAGGTGAGCGTCTACGGCGGCGTCGCCAGGAAGCTGTGATGCGGCCCCCTGCCACACCGCCATCCACGCCGGGAACCCGGCCACGGCACGCGTAAGGGCACCGATGAGCCGGATGCCAGGAAACGGGCACGTGCGGTTAGGGCCGCCGAAAAAGGACCCGCCTAGCGGGCACCTCGTCGGCGGCCTACCGGGGCGCAGATTGCCGGCGCCCGGATACCCCGCGCTCGCCTCCGGGCGCTCGAAGGCCCCTGTCCTCTCCCTCGCTGCTGGAGTTCAGGAGAGGGGCGCGCCTTTCGGCTCGCGCCCGGATAACCCGCGCTCGCCGATGCGTCTCAGTTAACGATCTTGACATTTATTAACAGTTTTTTACGCCTGCACGCGGGGCCTTTTGCGTACATATCCGGATGTGGCCTGCTTAGAATAGTGCGGATTTCAGGAGGGGGACACGGCCGGGAGGTGGAGCGGTGACGGACCTTACGGCAGATGATGATCTTCCCATTCCCGAGATTGACACTTCGCGGGCGCATCCGGCGCGGATGTACGACTACTACATCGGCGGCAAGAACCATTTCGCCGCCGACCGCGTGGTCGCTGACGCCGCGCTCGCGTCCTGGCCGTCGGGGCGGATCGGGCTGCGGGAGAACCGGCGGTTCCTCGGCCGGACCGTGCGGTACCTGGCCCGTGAGGCGGGCATCAGGCAGTTCCTCGATATCGGGTCCGGGCTGCCGACCACGTCGAACGTCCACGAGATCGCGCAGGCGGTCGACCCGTCCTGCCAGGTGGTCTACGTTGACAGCGACCCAATGGTGCTCGTGCACGCGAGGGCGCTACTGACCTCCAAACCCGAGGGGCGCACCGCCTACATCCAGGCCGACTTGAGGTCGCCGTCCGACATCCTGTCGTCGCCGGTGGTGCGGTCGGTCATCGACTTCGGCAAGCCGGTCGCGCTCATGCTGGTCGCAGTGCTGCACTTCCTCCAGGAGGAGGACAAGCCAGAGGCGGTCATGTCGGCCCTGCTCGACGCCCTGCCGTCCGGGTCGTACCTGGCCGCGTCGCACATCACGCTCGAGCACGACCCGGAAGGGGTCGGCGGGGGACAGCGCGCCTACCACAAGGCGGGGCTGCCGATGCACGCGCGCGAGGCGGACGAGTTCGCGTCGCTCGCGTTCTCCGGCCTTGAGCTCGTGGCGCCCGGGCTGGTCCTCGTCTCGGAATGGCGGCCGGACTCGAACGCGCCGCGGCCGACCCCGGCCGAGGTGTCCTGCTACGGCGGGGTCGCCCGCAAGCGCTAGTGCCGGCTGACCGCGGCTAGCTGTCTTTTAGCCAACTAGGGAGCGGATCGTTTCTATGTCCTTGACGCGCTGCTCGTGGGTCGGGGACAGGGCGGTGACGTTGAGGGTGGTGACGCCTGTCTCCCGGTAGGCCGCCAGGCGCTCCTTGACGTAGCCGTGCGGGCCGATGAGGGAGGTCTTCTCGACCAGTTCGGCGGGGACCAGGGCGGCGGCCTCGTCCTTGCGGCCGGACAGGTAGGCGCCCTGGATCTGGTCCGCCTCCTTCTGGAAGCCGTAACGGCGGGCCAGGTCGTAGTAGAAGTTCTTGTCCGGTGCGCCCATGCCGCCGATGTAGAGGGCGAACACCGGGCGCAGGACATCGCGCAGGTGCGTGACGTCGTCGCCGATGGCGAGGGGGGCGGCGGCGATGACGTCGAGTTCGCCGAGGGTTGCCACCTCGCGCTTGGCCTTGCCTTCGGCGAGGGGGGTGCCCCACGTCAGGCCTGCCTTCTCGGGGAAGTAGAAGATGGGCTGCCAGCCCTCGGCGAGCTCTGCGGCAAGGGCGACGTTCTTCGGGCCGAGCGCGGCGACCACGATCGGGATGCGGTCGCGGACGGGGCGGTTGATTAGCTTGAGCGGCTTGCCGAGGCCGGTGCCCTGCTCGCTTGGCAGGGGAAGCGTGTAGTGCCTGCCGTGGTAGTCGAGGCGCTCGCGCCGCCAGACCATCCGGCAGATCTCGATCAGCTCCCTGGTGCGGCCCACCGGGGCGTCGTAGGGCACGCCGTGCCAGCCCTCGACCACCTGCGGGCCGCTGGTGCCGAGGCCGAGCGTGAAGCGGCCGCCCGAGACGAAGTCGAGCCCGGCCGCGGTCATCGCGGTCAGCGCCGGGGTCCTTGAGTAGATGGGGAGGATGCCGGAGGCGATCTCCACGGTGGTCGTCCGCGCGGCGATGAAGCCGAGCTGGCTGACCGCGTCGAAGCTGTACGCCTCGGGGACGAAGACAATCTGCAGGCCTGCCTTTTCGAAATCGCTCAGCTCACTCACCGTCTCGGTGAACCCGCCCGAGTAGTTGAGCATCATCCCGACGCGCATGTCCTGGCCTCCTCGCCGATCGCTGCCGTGACCGGGTGCCAATTTAACCCGGCCGCTGCGCGATGGCTATCACCGGGGCGCGCTCCGGACACCGGGCCAGGTACCTTTAGTGCTGTGGTCTAGACCATTCCCGCTAGGAGCCGAGCCGGGTGAGGATGTCAAGGGTGATGTCCTCGGGAGAGCGTCCGTCGACATCAACGGTTACCGTCGCCACGTCCGAGTAGGCGGCCTGGCGGCGCTCGTAGACGTCGGCGAGGTCGGACCGCGCGAGCATCGGGCGGCCGCCGTCGCCGCCCACGCGCGCGAGCGCCTCGGCAAAGCTGACCCGCAGGCAGGCAACCGGTGCTTCGACAAGCAGTTCCCTGGTCAGCGCATGCTCAGCCGCGCCGCCGCCGAGCGCTAGCACTATGTCCGGACCGGTGAGCAGGTCCGCGATGACCTCGTGCTCCAGCTGGCGGAAGGCGGGCTCGCCGTCGTCGGTGAAGATCTGGGGGATCGGCCTGCCCGCCCTGGCCTCGATAACGTGGTCGCTGTCGGTGAACGAGATGCCAAGCTTCGCGGCCAGCAGGCGGCCGACCGTCGTCTTGCCCGCGCCCATGAAGCCGACGACGACAATCACCTGGCTGCGTCCAGTTCTGCCGCGATGGCGCGGAGCGCTAGGACGTAGCCCTGGAAGCCGAAACCCGCGATGATCCCCGTCGCGGCGCCGGTGATCACTGACTCATGGCGGAAGCCCTCGCGGGCGGCGATGTTGGAGATGTGCACCTCGACGAGCGGCGCGGTCCGCATCTTCACCGCGTCCATGAGGGCGTAGGAGTAGTGGGTGAGCGCGCCGGCGTTCAGGACCACGGGCGTGGCGTTGTCGCAGGCCTCGTGGATCCAGGTGACGAGCTCGCCCTCGTACTCGGTCTGCCTGACGTCGACGTCGAGGAGGAGCTCCTTGCCGGCCTGCTGGCACAAGTCGGACAAATTGGCATATGTCGCGGTTCCGTACACTGACGGCTCGCGCTTGCCGAGGCGGCCGAGGTTCGGCCCGTTCAGTACGAGCACGCGACGACCCGGCGCGCCGGCGCCTGTCATGCCGTGTCCCCCGCTGTGTCCCCCGCCACCGCCTGGTACGCCTGCGCGAGGAGGTCCTCGGGCGGGCTGTCGTAAATAACCGGGTTACCCACGCCGTCCAGGATTACCATCCGCAGGCGCGCGCCGCGGGTCTTCTTGTCCAGGGACATGGTCGCGCGCAGCGCCGGCCAGGCGTCGCGCCGGTAGGCGACCGGCAGGCCGACGCTCGTGAGCAGCTCCTTGTGCAGGGCCACGTCCGCCTCGGTCAGGTGCCCGGCGAGCCGGGCCACCTCGGCGGCGAACACCATGCCGATCGCGACCCCGTCGCCGTGCCTGAAGGCGTACCGCTCCAGCTTCTCGATGGCGTGGCCGAGCGTGTGCCCGTAGTTGAGCGTCTCACGCAGCCCGGATTCGCGCAGGTCGGCCGCGACCACGCGGGCCTTGACAGCGATCGCCCGTTCGACGAGCTCGCGGGTGCACGCGCCGTCCGGCCGGGCCGCGCCTTGCGGGTCCGCCGTTACCAGGCGCAGGATCTCGCCGTCCGCGATGAAGCCGGCCTTGATGACCTCGGCGAGGCCGGCCACGTAGTCGCCGCGGTTGAGGGTCGCGAGGGTCGCCAGGTCGGCGAGCACGCCGACGGGCGGGTGGAACGCGCCGACCAGGTTCTTGCCCGCCGCGATGTCGATCGCGGTCTTGCCGCCGACCGCCGCGTCGACCATGCCGAGCAGCGTCGTCGGCACCAGGACGACGGGCACGCCACGCAGCCACGTCGCGGCCGCGAACCCGGCGAGGTCCGTCGCTGCTCCCCCGCCGATGCCTACCACGCAGTCGGACCTGCTCACCTTCGCCTCCGCCAGCCAGGTCCACAGGCGGGCGAGGACCGCGACGTCCTTGGCCGCCTCGCCGCTTGGCACCTCGGTCACCGCCACCCGGTACCCGGCGTCCTCGAGGGCACGGCAAGCATGCTGCGCTACCATCGCGAGCCGCTCGTCGTGAATGACGGCCACCGTCTCCGCCCGCTTGCCGACCAGGTCGGGCAGCGCGCTCAGCACCCCGGTGCCGACGACCACCTCATAGGGCTGGTCACCACCGACAGGAATACGAGTCTCGCCGCTCACTCGGTATCACCCGCTCGCAGCCGCTTGGCCAGGTCGGCGGCTACCTCCTCGGGCGCCAGGTCGTCGGTCGACACGGTGAGCGTCGCGAGGTCGGCGTAGACCGGGCGGCGTTCTTCGAGCATGGCGCGCAGCTGACCACGCGGGTTGCCGGGGATGACGACCCTCGGCCGGTCAATGCCGGTGCGCTTGGCGACGGTGGCGAACTCGGCCTCCAGGTAGACGATCACCTGGCCGGCGAGCATCCGCCGCACGTCCAGGTCGAGCACGGCACCGCTACCGAGCGCGAGGACGCCGCCGTCCTGCCTGACCGCGTCCAGCCCGGACGCGACGGCGCCCCGCTCGAACTCGCGGAAGACCAACTCGCCGTCGTCCACGAAGATGTCGGCTACCGGCTTGTGCGCCGCCCTCGCGACGAGCGCGTCCGTGTCCGCGAACGGGACGCCGAGCGCGGCCGCGAGCAGCGCGCCGACCGACGACTTGCCCGCCGTCGGCGGGCCAATGAGAACGATCCCTGTACCGGGGCCGCTTTCCGTCGTCACGAGATCACCAGGCTCTTCAGGTAGCCTTCCGCGTTCCTGCGCAGCTCTTCCACGGTGTCCCCGCCAAACTTCTCCGTTGCCGCCTCAGCCAGCACCAGCGCGACCATCGCCTCTGCCACCACGCCGGCGGCCGGCACGGCCGTGACGTCGCTGCGCTGGTTGATCGCCTTGGCCGACTCGCCGGTCGCCACGTCGATCGTCTCAAGCGCGCGCGGCACCGTCGAGATCGGCTTCATCGCGGCCCGGACGCGGAGCACCTCGCCGGTGGACATGCCGCCCTCGATGCCGCCCGCCCGGTTGGTGCGCCTGCGCACCCCCTCAGTGCCAAGGTAAATCTCGTCGTGCGCCCCGGAGCCGCGCCGGCCGGCCGTGGTGAATCCGTCGCCGAACTCCACGCCCTTGAATGCCTGGATGGAGATGATTGCCCCGGCAAGCCGCGCGTCGAGCTTCCGGTCCCACTGGGTGAAGCTGCCGAGTCCAGGCGGCAGCCCGTAGACGACGACCTCGACGACGCCGCCGAGGGTGTCGCCTTCCTTGCGGGCCGCGTCGACTTCCGCGACCATCCGCACGGACGTGACCGCGTCAGCGCAGCGGACCGGGTCCACGTCGATTCGCGCCAGGTCAGACGGCGCTGGCGCCGGCGTGCCGTCGGGCACCGCAACCGAGCCGAGCGCTACTACGTGGGAGACGATCTCGACACCGAGGGCTTGCGCGAGCAGCCTCCTAGCGACCTCGCCGAGCGCGACCCGCGCGGCGGTCTCCCGCGCGCTGGCCCGTTCGAGGATGGGCCTGGCATCGATGTGCCCGAACTTCTGCATGCCCGCCAAGTCGGCGTGGCCGGGCCGCGGGCGGGTCAACGGTGCATTGCGCGCCTGCGCGTCGAGTTCCTCTTGCGGGACCGGGTCGGGCGACATGACCGTCTCCCACTTGGGCCACTCGGTGTTGCCGACCCGGATGGCGACCGGCCCGCCCAGTGTGACACCGTGCCGCACCCCGCCGGTGAGCTCCACCTCGTCCTGCTCGAACTTCATCCGCGCGCCGCGCCCGTAGCCGGCCCGCCGTCTGGCAAGAGCGGCCGCCACGTCCTCGCTGGTGACCGACACCCCCGCCGGCATGCCGTCACAGATCGCAGCGAGGGCCTTCCCATGCGACTCGCCCGCCGTCAGCCACCGAAACATGGTGTTCACCCTACCGTCAGCGCGGGCCAAGGCCCGTACCAGCCCGCGGCGCGGCGACAGGCAAGGCAATATCTGCCCGGCACGACATTGACTCGGGCCAGGGTTCAGGGGCTTCTTACTGTTATCCGAGGCGGATTGCTATGCCCCGGCGGAGGCGAGCCGCTAGACGGGCTCCTATCGCCTCGGCGGTGATGCGGGCGGTCGCCGGGTCGACCGTCTTCAGGGTGATCGTCAGGTCGGTATCCGCTCCGCCTGGTTCCAGGGTGAAGTCTTCGGTGACCGCCGCGACCTGGGCGCGGATGTCGGGGTCCTCGTGCGGGAGTGGGGGCGGCGCGCCGTCGGCCAGGGCGCGCAGGCGGGCGCCCTCGATGACGATGGGGACCGGGCCCGCCACGTCGATGACGACGGCGTGGGCCTGCTCGGCGGCGACGGCGGGCCAGAGGCTCTGGGCGGGAACCGGGACCGGGCGCGCGTCCGCGCGCCAGCGCCTGATCGTGTCGGTGCCGGTGAACGCGATGACCGCCTTGCGGCCGTCGTTGCCGATCAGGGTCGGGAGCGCCATCTCCGTTTCTTTTTCCGCGCGCAGTCCGGAGGGGCCCGGGCGCCCGGGGGCCGGCGCGGGAGGTCCTGAGCGCGAGCCGAAGGGCGCGCCCCTGTCCTGGACCGAGCGACGAGGGAAGGACAGGGGTCCCGAGCGCCCGGAGGCGAGCGCGGGAGGTCCTGAGCGCGAGCCGAAGGGCGCGCCCCTGTCCTGGACCGAGGAGGGAGGGAGCGAGGAACGAGCGACCGAGCGACGAGGGAAGGACAGGGGTCCCGAGCGCCCGGAGGCGAGCGCGGGAGGTATCGTGCCGTCGTCGTTGGCCTCGGCGAGGACCGCGACCACCGGGACAAGGAGGCGACTCGCGGCGATAGCGATGAGCACGGCATGCTCCGCCACCTCGCCCGCCGCGTAGGCGGCGAGGGCCGCGGTCACGGCCGGATCCGCCTCGCCGGCATCGCCGACTGGTCTGCTCACTGACACGTAACGACCCTACCGCCGACGGGTCTCGGTGCCCGGCTCGGGAACGGCCAGACCCGGTGGCCCGGGTGTAGGCCAAGGTCACGCAGGAGGGCTCCGAGGGCCAGGACGGTCCTTGCCTAGGCCTGAGCGCAGGCTACTCAATGTAGTGAAACCCATGAAAGCCGCATTTAACGGTGGGTATCGTCGATCTCCACGGCAGAATCGGTTGAGCGCACATGCCGGATATGGGAGTCTCTTGACCTGCGGCGACGTGCAGGCCTCCGGAGCAGAGGACCAGTATGTGCGGACCATGAGGTTGCGGCGCTAGCGGGAGGGAGCAGTTCCGTGGGTTCGGCACGCGAGCCGGCACAAGCCGCGCGGATACTTCCCGGCACGCCGATGCGAAAGGTCGTACCGCCCCGGATGGTCGGGCCATACATGAGCGGCCAGCGTGGCGTGATCGCGGGGTACGTGCACCGGGTCAGGGATGTGATCTTCCGGAACCCGGCAGACGCGTTCTACGCGCTCGGCCTAGGCTACGAGGGGTCGGATTTCAAGCCTGACATGGCGGAGTTGTACCTCCTGTGCTGGCAGGCGCGGGAGATCGACGGCTACGTGCCAGTCAGCGCGCGGGGCATGCCCGGCCGGGCGGAGTTCTACCTGGAGCCGATCCAGATCCCGGTTGGCACGGCACTGTGCCGGCTGGCGGACGCGGGCGATGAGCCAGTCGCCCGGTACGACGGTCTGGCCTGGCGGCGGCCGAGGGAAGGGTAAGGCTTATGCGATACCGACTCATGGCCTCCTACCTCGGCGCTTCCTATCAGGCCGCGGTTGGCCCCTCCGATCGTGATGTCACGCTGTTCGCGGCCCCGCCGCCTCCGGAAGAGCACGGCTTCTCCCCGGCCCCTGGCGGTATATGGCGCAAGCAGGTCCGGCTCGATGACCTCGACGGGCTGTGGGAATCGCGGCCCATCGGCTCCTATCACGGCGAGCCGTGCCTGGTGCTCGACGATATGGGCGACCGGCTGCACATCGTCTACCTGGGCATGGACGAGCGGCGGGCCGCGCAGCTCGGTTACTGGGAAGTCGACCGCGGTGTCTTCGAGGTCGTCGTACCCCGGTATGAGGTCACCGACCTGGCTGAGGAGCGGCACGAGTTTCCTATCGCACTGCTGCTTTCCACGTTGCCGCGAGCACTTGGCGCCGGGGATTCGGGTCTTGGCGGGCTCAGTGCCGGCGGCCCCGACGGACGCGGGATCGGCCCGAACGGGGCAGGGGCGGTACCGGCGGGGACCGGCAGGGCCATCGGGGCGATCGGCCCCGGCAGTGCCGCTGGACCCGGCGGTGCGGTCGGGGTCGCGACCGCCGGAGGCATCGGGGCTGCCGGGGGCGGACAGGGGCCTGGCGGGATGGCGGCATGGGGCCCCGCAGGCGCACGGCAGCCAATCCGTGGCCAGCTCCCAGCAGGTCCTGCGCAGCTCCCAGCGGGAGGCCCCGCGCAACTCCCCGCAGCGATGTCGCAGCCGCCCGCTCCCGTCGCCGTGCAGCAGCCGATTACGAGCATGTACCAGGCGCCGACCGGAATGGCGCAGAACGGCGCCGGGCTGCCCGCTGCTCCTGGCCTGCCGCCCGGCGGGCCGCAGGTGGCTGGCGGACCGCAGGGGTCCGCGATCCCGCAGGGGAGTGGCTTGCCGCAGATCCCCGCCGGGCCGATCGGCGCACCTGGTCAAGGTGCGCCGGGAGCTCAGGGGATTTTCGGGGTGCAGGGACCGCCCGCAGCGCGGCCGGCAGCGAGCGCTGCCCCGCCGCCCGCTCCGGCGCCGCAACTTCCTGGCAGGCCGCAACTGCCCGTGGCGCAACTGCCGACGGCACAGCAGCCTGTGGCATGGCAGCCCGTGGCACAGCCGGCGGCCGCACAGCAATTTCCGCTTCCTGCCCCACCGCAGGGCGCGGGCGCCGCGCAGGCCGCCGCCGCCGGGCAGGGGGCCGCGCCGCAGCCAGCGGGCGCACAGGCACAGGCGCCAACCGCCGTGGCCGCATGGCACGGCTCTCCGGCCGCAGGCGGCAACGGCACGTGGTACTACCAGCCTGCTCCCGACCCACAGCAGGGCGGAGCGGCGGCCGGCGGGTACGCGGTCAACGGGATGACGCCCAACGGCTATGCCCAGCAGGACCAGGGCAGCGTGCAAGCCGCGCCGCTCAATCTCAATGGCCCTAGCGGGATGCAGCAATACGCCCAGCCCGCCCCGCAAGCTCCCGTGACCGGATACCAGCCGGCCCCGGCACTCCCGCCAGCCACCGCCGGCCAGCAGCCCCAGCCGGGCCAGAACGCCCAGCCGCCCCAGGCAATGCAGCCGACGCAGGTACTGCCGCAGCCGGCACAGGCACCGCAGCCGGCACAGGCACCGCAGCCGGCACAGCCGCCGCAGCCGCCGCCGACGCAGCCGCCGCCGACGCGGGCCCAGGCGGCGCCGGGACCGCAGTTCTTCGCGCCGCCAGCGCCGCAGGCACCGCCGCCGACGGCCCCGGCTGCCGCAGCCGCGAACGCCACTGAGCCCGTGATGCCAGGACCCGCAGCGGCCGGAACCGTCATGCCGGCAGTCGGCATGTCGGCACCGCAGGCGCCCGCACCGCCCATGGGAGCGCCGGCCGGCACGGTCACGGCTCCCATGGCGGCGGCACCGCCGCCCGTAAGCCCGCAACAGGTGGCACCCCAGCCAGTAGCGCCGCAGCCACTGGGACCCCAGCCACCAGGACAGCAGTCAGTGGGATCACAGCAGGCAGCGCCGCTGTCGGCGCCGCCGTCGGTGGCTCCCGCGCCGTCGGGCGCCAGCGCGACCGGCCCGCTCACGCCATTGGCGCCGCCCCCCCAGCCCGACCAGGGGTCCCATTCCGGCCTGACGGCGGTCGGCGCGCTCACCAAGCTGACCGGTGCGGTCCGCGGGCGGCGAGCCGCACGCAAGCCGCGACTCGCGATGTCCTCGATCTTCGCCGATCTTGTCGATATGGCCGATATCCCGCGATCCGCGTACGCCGTCGATGAGGAAATCACGGGGGCTATGTGTCTCTTCAAGACGGATGGCGGCTACGAGGTATTCAGCTGCGCGGAGGACGCGAGACACGAGGTCCGCTTCTTCGAGGAAGAAGAAGCGGCGTACTTCTACCTGTTCGGCGTGCTGGCTGCCGAGGCGCTGCGCAACGGCCGGCTGAGCCCGCGCCGGGGCTGACCCCGCAGGTCCGGCCACGACGACAGACGGGACGCGGGCGAGGGAACGGCGGCCCATCGGCGTAATCAACACCTGCGCAAAAAGGCTCCAGGAACCTCAAGGACATTGTCGCGTTGACCGCTAGATTGCGGCTACAGTTAAATTTACCGACGGGGCTGACGGTCCCCCGCTCCCCAAGCAGCCCCGTCGGCCCACCCCTGCTGAGACCGCCTGATCGGTCATCCACTCTCGAGTTGGGAATGCAAAGCGAGGACTCTGGCTGGCATCAGGAATTGCGTCTCATACCAGTAGAAACGCGTTTCCCTCTGGTCCCACGCTTCACATAAATGCTAATTGGCAACTTCGGCGCAAATTAGGATTCGAATTCAATAATGTTATTGCTCTCGGCGCACCTCGGCGACCCTGAAGTTGGCCGGTGCGTGAAGCTGCTCGGATCCGTATGCTGATCGGCATGACCATCCCGCTCACCGGCACTCAGCACGAGATCGAAGCAGGCGACTACCGGGCGACCGTCACGGAGCTCGGCGCGGGCCTGCGCGGGCTCAAGTTTGGCGACACCTCTCTGGTGACCAGCTTCGACGCGGATGAACTCCCGCCGCACAGCGCCGGCCAGCTCCTGACACCGTGGCCGAACCGGGTCGAGGGCGGCCACTACAGCTTCGACGGCGACGATCATCAGCTGGCTCTTTCCGAGCCCGCCCGCGGTAACGCCATTCACGGCCTGACCCGGTGGGTGCCGTGGACCAGAATCGCACACGATCGCGACGAGGTGACGCTGCGCTGCCTGCCGCACGGCCAGCAGGGCTACCCGTTCGCCGTCCAGGTCGACGTGACCTACCGGCTTGATGCCGAGTCAGGGCTGCACGCCACCGTGACCGCGACCAATAAGGGAAGCCGCCCGGCACCCTGGGGCGCGGGCGTGCACCCGTACCTGTCTGCGGGCACCCCAGGGATCGACGACTGCGAGCTTGAGCTTCCCGCAGACCGCTGGCAGCCGGTCGATGACCGGCTCATTCCGTCCGGCCCCGCGCAGGACGTAACGGGAACCGGCTACGACCTGCGTACCGCGCGCAAGCTGGCCGGCGTCCACCTCGACCACGCGTTCACCAGCCTGCACAGGGAGTCCGACGGCCTCGCCTGGGTCCGGCTGTCAAGCGGTGAGCTGACCACTGCCATGTGGCTGGACGCCGCAAACACCTGGCTGCAGGTCTTCACCAGCGACCCGCTCGAAGAGGAGCGCCGCCGGGCCGCGGTCGCCGTCGAGCCGATGACGTGCCCGCCGAACGCGTTCGTCAGCGGCGAGGACCTGATCGTCCTGCAGCCGAGGGAGTCCGTCACCGTTCGGTGGGGGATCAAGGCGATAACCAGCTAAGAGCAGATCATTCAGTGTCCCGCTCGCTTCACGCCGAACGGAACCGGCCGGCTCTCCGTACCCGCGCGAGGTCATCCGGCGTGTCCACGTCATCGGGACTGCCCACGTCGCCGCACTCAACGCGGGTCACGAGATCGGGGTGCGCCCGCAGGAAGTGGCGCGCCCCGGTGTCGCCCGCCGTCATGTCGAGGACGGCCGGCCAGTGAGCACGGCCGATGAGGACCGGGTTGCGCGGCTTGCCGTCATAGGCGGCAACCGCGACCGTGGCCCCGCCCTCGTAGGCCGCGATCAGGCGCCGCACCACTTCCGGCCCGATGAGCGGCTGGTCGGCCAGGGCGATGACCGCAGCGGCGACGCCGTCCGCCTCGCCCGTCGCTGCGTTGGCTGCGTCAAGCGCCCGCAGCCCTGCAGCGAGCGAAGACCCCATGCCTGACGACCAGTCCGGGTTGTGCACAGTGACCGCGCCCGCTATCTCGACAGGCACGGCCCCGGCGACCACCAAGACCGGATCGGTCCCGCCATCCCTGAGCAGCCCGACGCCGCGCTCCGCGAGCGTCATCCCGCCTAGCTCCACCGTTGCCTTCGGCTGGCCGAGCCGGGTACCGTCCCCGGCCGCCAGCAAGATCCCCGCGACCCGTGTAACCACGGCCTAACGGTAGTTCACGAGCTGACCGGCGCGTAACCAGCCGCCGTTCACTGTCGGAAGAGCACAGGGCGACCTTCCCGTGGTGACCTTCCCGTGGCGAGTTTTCAAGTTGCTTGAAGGTTGGCGAGTTGTCAGGTACTTTGAAAGTCATGGTGGCTATGCCCGCTGAGGCGAACCTCAGCGACCTGCTAAACAAGCCCAAGGCGACGCTGGCGCGGCTGGCCAGCAGTCGACGGCTCCTGCTCCATAGGCGCGACGCCGAGGACCTCGTCATCACCACGGCGGAACGAGCCGCCGCGGATACCGCCGTGGTGCGCGACACAACCCGGCTCTTTCGGGAGATGATGCGAAAGGACCCGATGGTCATGACGCTCGCGGTACAGGTGCTGCCGTCCGTGTTCCCCTGGGTGCGATACCTGCCGGAGGAGGCTCGGAAGGAGTTCGCCGCAGAATGGCTCGACGCACTCAGCGCGGCGGGAGAACTCGACAACGGCGCGGCCGTTGAGGGACTTGTCGCGGAGTGGCGGTCAACCGCCGAGATCTATGCGGACCCCGAGTTGTTTGCCATCCTGACCCGTGACCTCGACGGCACGGACCACGGCCCGGTTCCCCCGCCCGAGGTACCCGGGTGAGCCCTAAGCGAGGAGATCGGGTGGCACCGCCTCCCGGCCGCGGTGACTGGAATGTGCGCTTCGCGGACAACGAGGCGGCGAGAGGATGGGAGGAGTTGTGCCAGCAAGCCCCAGGTAACACACTCGACGCATGGGCCACCATGCGGCGGAACCCGGCGCCTCCGATGAGCTCCCCCCGCCAGCGGCGGCTCAAGCGTGATCTAGCCACGCGGACGATGAAGGGTCAAGCCCTTGATCACTGGCAGATCGAGGTGACTGGCGCCGGACGCGTCTGGTACCTGGTCGACCACGAGAGCCACACCGTCTGGATCGACCACGCCGGACCCGGCCATCCTAAGGCAACAAACTAGGCCTCAAGGCGTCCCGCGTCGGGCCGCCGCAGAAGATGTGGGCGGACGGGAGTCACCCGCTTCCGTTCTGGGGAATCCTTAAAGTCCGGGCTAACGCAGACGCTCACGTGGGCGTGACCACCCGCCGGTGACTAGGCGTGGACGCGGTCGTCGTGGTGGACGCGGTCGTCGTGGTGGATGCGGCCCTCGGTGCTGGTGAGGGCAGCGCCGGTGCCGCCCCAGCGGAGCTGGATGAGTTCGGCGGCGATGGAGACCGCGGTCTCCTCCGGCGTGCGCGCCCCCAGGTCAAGGCCGATCGGGGAACGCAGCCTCGCCAGTTCTTCCTCGGTCATGCCGATGGCGCGCAGGCGCTCCAGCCGGTCCTCGTGCGTGCGGCGGGACCCCATCGCGCCGATGTAGCCGGCCGGCGTGCGCAGGGCGACCTCGAGGACGGGCACGTCGAACTTCGGGTCGTGGGTGAGGACGCAGATCACCGTGCGCGCGTCCACCTCAACGCCGGCGAGGAACCGGTGCGGCCAGTCGACCACGACCTCGTCCGCGTCGGGGAAGCGGGTCCTGGTCGCGAAGATCGGCCGCGCGTCGCAGACAGTCACGTGGTAGCCGAGGAACTTGCCTACGCGGGCGACGGCCGCCGCGAAGTCGATCGCGCCGAACACGAACATTCGCGGCGGTGGCGCGAATGAGTTCACGAACACCGCCAGCTCGTCACCGCGCCGCTCGCCGTGCTCGCCGTAGCGGCGGATGCCGGTCAGGCCCTGCGCGAGCATGCCGCGCACGTCGTCGTCTACCGCGGTGTCGAGCCGGTCCCCCGCGCCGAGGGCGCCGGTCGAGCTCTTCGCGGTGTCGCCCCAGATGACCCTTCGGGCGCCGACCTGGCCGGGGCCGGAGATCACGGTGGCGACCGCGACCGGCTCGCCGCGCTCGACGGCCTCGTGAATATCCCTGAGCTCGGGGAAGGTCGTCTTGTTCACCGGCTCGACGAAGATGTCGAGGATACCGCCGCAGGTCAAGCCGACCGCGAACGCGTCATCGTCGCTGAAGCCGTACCGCTGGAGCACGGGCTGGCCGCTCTCGGTTACCTCCGTGGCGAGCTCATAGACCGCGCCCTCGACGCAGCCGCCGGAGACGGAACCGATCACTTCGCCGCCGTCTTCCACCGCGAGCGCGGCCCCCGGGTCGCGCGGCGCGCTGCGGAACGTGCTGACCACCGTCGCCAGGCCGAACGTCTCGTCGTCTGCCCACCACTTGGTGATCGTGTTCAGGATGTCGCGCACAGTCCCCACCTCGAGGTCTCACTGATACTACGCTAGAAAGCTACGCCCATGTCACGCCATGGCCGGTTTAGTGATTGCTTAATTGAACCCTCAAGGATCTCAGGATATCCCGCCACGACCCGCTCTGTCAGCGCGGGCGACGGACGGCGGCAACGGCCGTCCGCATCAGCCGCGGCAGCTCGGAGTCGACGATCCGCTCGGGCCTGCGCTCAAGCTCGTCAGGGCTCAGCCACTCGTGCCCTACGATGCCAAGGCGTTCCAGCGCGCCATGGGGGGCGGCGGTGACCTCGGCATCGTCGAGTGCCACCGCGAAATACGTCTGGTCCTGGGTGACGGGCACCACCCCGTACGCTGCGTACCTGACCACGGTCGACCCGATCGGCTCGCCGAGCGCGCGGGGATCGATGTCGATCCCCGCTTCTTCGCGCATCTCACGAGCGCCGGCCTGGGCCAAGGTCTCGCCGCGCTCCGCCCCGCCGCCGATCGTGAGCCAGTAGCGGTCGCGCCGGTGCAGTTCCCTGCCAAGCTGCAGCAGCACGCGCCCCTCCCGGTTGACGGGAAGGACGCGTGCCGTGTTCCGCCTGACTCTCACCAGACCTCTTTTCCTGGCCGTTCCGGGTTCGTCAGAATCCTACGATGAGGCAGGAAAGAGATCTGTCACCAAACCTTTTTCCTGGTCAGAATGGTGCGCCAGATTTTGACGGGAGGCAGGAAAAGAGGTTTGTCACTCAACGATCTTAGAGATCGGAATCTCCAGGATGTCGTGCGCACCCGCCGCCTTAAGTGCGGGGATCAGCGTGTTGACGCCGCGCTTGGGGACCACGGTCTCGACGGCGCGCAAGCCGGTGTTGGCGAGTGCGGTCACCGTCGGTGAGGCCATCGCCGGCAGCATCGCGGTCACCGCCGCAAGCTTGTCAGCGGCCACGTTGAGCTTGAGCAGGACCTGGCCGCGTGCCTGGATGGCGCCGCGCAGCAGCAGCGCGATGTCCTCCATCGCGGCCCGCTTGTCGGGGTCGGCGTAGGCGGCGCCGCAGGCGACGAGCTCGGTGTAGCTGGTGAGCAGCGTGTCCAGGATGCGCAGCCCGTTCTTGCGCAGCGACGACCCGGTCTCGGTCAGGTCGACGATCGCGTCCACGATGTCCGGCACCTTGGCCTCGGTCGCCCCGTAGGACGGGACGACCATCGCCTTGATGCCGTGCTGAGAAAGGAACCGCTCGGTCAGGGACGGGAACTCCGTCGAGATCCTGATCCCCTCAGGCAAGTCGGCGACCGACTGCCACGGTGCGGTGTCTGCGACCGCGAGAACGACCCGGACCGGGTTGGAGGTCTGCTTGGAGTACTTGAGCTCGCCGAGCGAGACGACGTCCGCCTGCGTTTCTGTGATCCAGTCGCGGCCGGTGATGCCGATGTCGAACAGGCCGCTCTCCAGGTAGGAGGGGATCTCCTGGGGGCGCAGGAACCGTACCCTGTCGATCCTCGGGTCGTCGATCGAGGCGTGGTAGTCGCGGTCCGACGCCCGCCGCACGGTCAGGTCCGCGGCGTCGAAGAGGTCGAGGGTGGCTTTTTCGAGCGAGCCCTTAGGCAGTACCAGAGAGAGCATGAGGAAGTCCTTTTTATCCCGAATGTGAGCTTGGTTCCAGGCATAGCGCGCGCCTGATAAAGTCTCGCTTTTCCCAGCGGGCGCGCGCATCGGGGGGCGTCCCCCCGGGCGATAACGGCGGGATGCCGGGCCGTCCCCCGGGCGATAACAGCGCCACATCCCTAGGCCGCGCGGGCGCACGCAGGCATGGTCATCACACTGGCCAGTGAAACACAGGGAATGTGGCGCCGCTAATGTCGCGCGTTCTCGCTCTTCGGCAGGTCTCCGCAGCGGAGGGAACGGAGCAGGATGGCGGTGTCAAGCGCGGCCACGGCTGCCTCCCATCCCTTGTCCTCGCTGCTGTCAGGAAGCCCGCTGCGATCGCGGGCCTGCTCAATCGTGTTACAGGTTAGCACGCCGTTGCCGACCGGCGTGCCGGAGTCGAGCGCGACGCGGGTCAGCCCGGCGGTCACCGCGTCGCAGACGTACTCGAAGTGCGGGGTCCCGCCGCGGATGACCACGCCGAGGCAGACCACGGCGTCGTAGTGCCTGGCCAGCTCCTGGGCCACGACCGGGAGCTCGACCCCGCCGGCGACCCGCACCACGAGCGGGTCGGTCACGCCGCACGCCTTGGCCGCCGCCGTGGCGCGGTCCACGAGTGAGTCGGTGATCTCGGCGTGCCACCGGGTGGCGGCGATGGCCAGCGTCAGGCCAACAGCGTCAACGGTCCCGAGCTCGGGCCGTCCTTGTCCGCTCATGCGCGCTTCCCTCTCCGCGAGCCGGTCATCGTCTCCTCCTGTGAGTGTAGTAACGGGGCGGCGCGAGCCGTCAGGAGAGCTCCGCCGTTGGCAGCTGTTGTTCTTCCAGGGTTTCTAGCTGGTGGCCGAGGCGGTCGCGCTTGGTGGTGAGGTAGCGGAGGTTGTGCGCCGTGGTCACCGGGGGCAGCGGGATGCGGGTGACGCCGAAGCCGTGGGCGGCGAGCGCGTCGACCTTCGCCGGGTTGTTGGTGAGCAGCCGGACGGAGCGGACGTGCAGGTCGTCGAGGAGCTGGGCGGCGACCGAGTACTCGCGGGCGTCCACCGGCAGGCCGAGCCTGAGGTTCGCGTCCACGGTGTCCACGCCGGCGTCCTGCAGCTCGTAGGCCTGGAGCTTGGACAGCAGGCCGATGCCCCGGCCCTCGTGGCCCCGCAGGTAGAGCACGACGCCCCGGCCACGCTCAGCGATCTTGGCCATGGCGGCGTCGAGCTGGGCGCCGCAGTCGCAGCGCTGTGAGCCGAACACGTCGCCGGTCAGGCACTCGGAGTGGACGCGGACCAGGACGTCCTCGCCCGCCTCTGCCGCTTCGGTGCCGGCGTCGATGTCGCCGAGGACGAGGGCGAGGTGCTCGGCGCCATCGACGTCGGAGCGGTAGCCGTAGGCGCGCCAGTCACCGTAGGCGTTCGGGAGCACGGTCTCAGCGACGCGGGTGACCAGGCGCTCGGTACGGCGGCGGTGCTCGATGAGCTGCTCGATGGAGATCAACGCGAGGCCGTGGGAGTCCGCGAACTCGCGCAGCGCGGGCAGGCGCATCATCGTGCCGTCGTCGTGGACGATCTCGGCGAGGACACCGACGGGCGGCAGTCCGGCCAGGGTGGTCAGGTCGACCGCGGCCTCCGTGTGGCCGGGGCGGACGAGGACGCCACCCTCCCGGTAGCGCAGCGGGAAGACGTGGCCCGGCTTGACGAAGTCCCCGGCGGTGGCGTCCGGGTCGGTTAGCTTCGTGAGCGTGGTGGTGCGATCGGCGGCGGAGATGCCGGTTGTGACGCCGTGTGCCGCGTCGATGGTGACGGTGAAGGCGGTGCGCATGCGCTCGGTGTTCTGCGTGGTCATCAGCGGCAACTGGAGGCGGTCCAGGTCCTCGCCGCGCATGGGCGCGCAGATGACGCCGCTGGTATAGCGGACCATGAAGGCAAGCAGTTCCGGGGTGGCCTTGGCCGCGGCGAGGATGATGTCACCCTCGTTCTCCCGGTTGGCGTCGTCGACCACGACGACCGGGCGGCCGTCCGCGATGTCCTTGATGGCGCGCGCGACGTCGTCAAGCGGGATCGCGGCAGAGAGTTGGGCTTGCATGTTCCGCATAATGTGCTCGTCGTCCGTTACTTGGGCTGATAGAAAATCCTGCGTGGTCAGCGCTGCGCGCGGGCAGTGCGTGGCTTCGGCGGTCACCTGGTGCCTCCTATGAGCTTTTCCACGTACTTGGCGATGACGTCGACCTCGAGGTTGACCTCGGCGCCTGGCTGCTTCGCGCCGAGGGTCGTGCGCCTGAGCGTCTCGGGGATGAGGCTGACCTCGAACCAGTTGCCCTCGACGGCGGAAACCGTGAGGCTGACACCGTCGACGGTGATGGAGCCCTTGTGCACGACGTACCTAGACAGGTCTGCCGGGAGGCTGATCCTGACGACTTCCCACTGTTCCTGGGGGTCCCGGCGCACGATCGTTGCCGCGCCGTCCACGTGGCCCTGGACCAGGTGGCCGCCGAGGCGGTCCGCCAGGCGTACGGAGCGCTCGAGGTTGACCTTGGTCCCCGGGGCGACGGACTTGAGGCTGGACCGCGCGAGGGTCTCCCCCATGATGTCGGCGGCGAAGCCAAGCGGGGTGGGCGAAGGCGGCTGCGGGGTCGTGCCCGCAGGCGTGGGGCGGGAGGTGATGAGAGCGGTGACGGTCAGGCAGACGCCGCTCACGCAGATCGAGTCGCCGGGGCGGGCGTCTTGCGTCACCACCGTGCTGCGGACATGGATACGGGCGAAATCGCCGAGGTGCTCGACCGCCTCGACCTCGCCGAGGTCCTCCACGATGCCGGTGAACAACCGCGTCCTCCTCCGGTCTGGCTCCGGGGGACGCGACTGCTGGCCACATACAGCCGTGCCCGCAACGCGGCAATGCCGCCGGACACGGCCGGCGACGGCCGGCCGCGCGCGCTGCCTCCCATCCGGACTTTAACCGTCGGTCCCGGAGTTCCACCGGGTCAGCCAGCCGCACATTGCGGCCGGGTCGCGGACTGTCACCGCCGGTTCGGACTTTCACCGACCCCGGAGCACGCTCTCTTCCACGAACTAGTGTGCCACACGAGATATTCCGGGCTGTACCCCCCGCGGGGGGACGATCCTCCTGCACTGTGCCACCTGCGGGGGGACGACCCCCCTGCACCCCCCGATTATGGGGGGCTGCGCGCCCCCCATACCCCCGCGGTGGGGACGGCGCAAAAACCGCGCCGCCTCACACTGTGGCTGAGGTTACGGCCTTGTGGTTGCGGTTAGAAGGCAGCCCACAACCCGGGCCGCCTGCGGCTGCGCCACACTGTGGCTGAGGTTAAAGCCCTGTGTTGCTGCAGGGAGGCGCCGCGAAGACCGCAGCGCCTCGGCTGCGCCGCGCTGTGACTGAGGTTACGGGCTTCAGCCGGAGAGGCGGGTGACGGCGCGCATCTTGTTCGTGGCGTCCAGGGCGGCGACCTTGTAGGACTCGGCGAGGGTCGGGTAGTTGAACACCGCGTCCACCAGGTAATCGACCGTGCCGCCGCAGCCCATGACGGCCTGGCCGATGTGGATCAGCTCGGTAGCGCCGGTGCCGAACACGTGCACGCCGAGCAGCGTGCGGTCCTCGGGCGAGACGAGCAGCTTGAGGACGCCATAGGAGTCGCCGACGATCTGGCCCCTGGCAAGCTCCCTGTACCGCGACACGCCCACCTCGAAGGGGACGCACGCCTCGGTGAGCTCGGCCTCGGTGCGGCCCACGAAGCTGATCTCCGGGATCGAGTAGATGCCGATCGGCTGCGGGATGTGGTTGGTGCTCACCTGCTCACCGAAGGCGTGAAGCGCGGCGAGCCTGCCCTGCTCCATGCTGGTGGACGCGAGGGCCGGGAAGCCGATGACGTCGCCGACCGCGTAGATGTGCTCAACCTCGGTGCGGAAGTACTCGTCGACGGTGATCCTGCCGCGCTCGTCCGCGGTCAGGCCCGCGGCGGGCAGGTTGAGCTTGTCGGTCATGCCCTGGCGGCCCGCTGAGTACAGGACGGTGTCGGCGGGGATCTTCTTGCCGCTGCGCAGGATGGTGATCGCGCCGTCTGGATGACTCTCCACGGAGGCCACGGTCTCGCCGAAGCGGAAGGTGACCGCGAGGTCCCGCAGGTGGTACTTGAGCGCCTCGACGACTTCCTCGTCACAGAAGTCGAGCATGCGGTCCCGTTTCTCGACGACGGTGACCTTGGTGCCGAGGGCGGCGAACATGCTCGCGTACTCCATGCCGATCACGCCCGCGCCCACGACCACCATCGAGCGGGGTACCTGGTCCAGGTGGATGATGCCGTCGGAGTCGATGATCGTCTTGTCGTCGAAGGCCACGCTTGACGGCCGGGCCGGCCTTGACCCCGTGGCGATGACGATCTTGTCGGCGGTGACCTTGCGGGTCCGTCCCGCGCCGTCGTCGAGTTCCGCGGCGTGCGGGCCGACGAGGTAGGCGAAGCCGCCGATGATCGTGACGCGGTTGCGGGCGAGTTGGCTTCGGACGACGTCGCTCTCGCGGCTGACCACGTGCCTGGTCCGCGCGGTCAGGTCGGCGACGGTGATCTCGTCCTTGACCCGGTACGACTGGCCGTAGATCTCCCGCTGGTCCAGGCCCGTGAGGTAGAGGATGGCCTCGCGGAGCGTCTTGGACGGGATCGTGCCCGTGTTGACGCACACGCCGCCGAGCATGTCCGGGCGCTCCACCACGGCCACCCGCCGGTCCAGTTTCGCGGCCGCGATGGCCGCCTTCTGCCCGCCCGGCCCTGAGCCGATCACGAGGAGGTCGTAGTCGTGCACCATTCAATTTTGCCGGTTGCGAGGGAGAAACTGAAGCGCCATAACGTAGCGTTCACGGTTTATGTCCCCGGGGGACGACCCCCCGTACCCTCCGATGTCTGTGCCGCCGGGCCTGATCGCAAAAAACGTGACTTTATCAGCCCGCCGGCAAGACTAAAAGCTGCGGATTGCACCTCGTTCCCTAACCGCCTGGGCACCCGCGGTAAAACTCGGGTGTGCGTGAAACCGTGTGCGGGCGTGCGGCCGTCTAAGAGGTGTCCCGCAGAAACGAGGCACTGAGATGAGCACGCTGATAACACGGATCGACACGGCGGGGAAAGCCAGCCTGTTCGGGCGGCGGCCCTGGGCAGCGTGCGTCCCGCTGCTCGTGGCCGGAGCGCTGGCCGCCGGGTGCGGGACGGCGCACACCGGAGCGGCGTCCGATGGCGCGCCGGGCCACGCGACCGTGCCGGCCGCGCCGTCGGCGTCGGCCACCCCCGTGCCGACGGTGAGCGGTGGGCGCTTCGCGGCGGGTGGGGTCGCCTGCGTGGGCTGGCCGACGGGCGCGACGAGCGCGGCCCTGCCGGCGTCCTTCGTTCCCGTGAGCGTTGAGCGGTGCGTGAACGGCGCCGAGACGGTCCCCGGCAAGGGCCTGTGGACGACCGCGACGCTCCAGCGGGCGGACGCCGGCCTCACAGGGCTGATCAACGCCCTGCGCCAGCCCGCCGCCACGCACCGGCCAGGTACCTTCTGCCCCGCCCTGGCCGTGATACCGCCGCAGGTCGTGCTCATCAGCGCGACCGGCCAGAAGCTGATCCCCCGGCTCCCGGTCGACGGCTGCGGGATCACCGCGTCCCAGGTGCTCGTAGCGCTCGACGCGCTCCGCTGGCAGCCGGTTTCCGTCCGCCTGATCGCCAAGATCCCCGGCGCGACGGCGACGGTGCCGACGGTCTCCGGATCCGCGCCGCACTCGATCCAGACGGTGCGCGGCGCCGTCGCGCCGCAGTAGGTTGGGTTTAGTCGCCATCGAATCCCCTTCCGCCGCCGACCCGCTATTCGCGGCGCCCATGAGCGCCGCGCCCCATTGAAGTGAAGTGAAGTGAAGTCGTGAGACCCCCGCGAAAACGCGGTCCAGCGTGGCGCTGCGGTCCTCGGCCTCGCACTGCCGCACGGAATGGAGTTCGAGGGCGGCCGGGGCAGTCCGGGTACTATTCCTTTTATGGCGGTTGAGGCGGTTATTCTCGACTGGGGCGGAACCCTTACGCCCTGGCACGCGCTTGATCACGAGGCGCTATGGCATGAAGTCTGCGCGCCGCACTTTCCGCAAGAGCAGGTGGCCTCCGTCGCGGCGGCGATACTCGCGGCAGAGAACGCGTGCTGGCAGCAGTGTGAGACCGAGCACCGCAGCGCCACGCTTGACCACGTCTTCGCGCGCGCCGGGGTGACCCCGCATGCCGACCTGCTCGACACCTACTTCCGCGCCTGGGAACCGCACACCTACACCGATCCCGACGTGGCGCCGCTGCTGCGCTCGCTGCGGGGGCGGGGAGTCCGGGTGGGCGTGCTGTCTAACACCCTGTGGCCCCGCGCGCTGCACGAGCGGGTGTTCCTCAGGGACGAGGTGCTCGACCTGATCGACGGGGCCGTCTACAGCAGCGAGATCCCGTGGACCAAGCCGCACCCCGAGGCGTTTCGTGCCGCGATGAGCGCGATCGGGGTGAGCGACCCCGCCTCGTGCGTCTTCGTCGGCGACCGGCCGTATGACGACATCTTCGGCGCGAAGAGCCTTGGCATGCGCACGGTGCTGATCCCGAACAGCACCGTACCTGCGTACGAGGGCGCGGTCCCCGACGCGGTGATCACTCGCTTGGCCGACCTCCTCCCGCACCTAGACGACTGGTGACCGAGTTACCACTGGTACGGGAGGAACTTGCCGGCGGAATCAGGGCCGTGTGGCCTGGTCGTCGGCGAGCCGCGCGCCGGACGCCACCTGCCACTCCGGGCCGCCGCATAACAGACAGTTGATAACGAGTTACTGAAAATTACCGCCCCGCCGAACCGAAACGAATACGTTGAGCACATGCGCGACAGCGAATTTGTCGCATCGATCCTGGCGGGGGATCCTGAAGGACTTGCGGCGGTGTACGACAAGTACGCCGGCGACCTGTACGGCTACTGCCAGTCGCTGCTTCAAGACCAGCATGACGCGGCGGACGCGGTACAGGACACGTTCGTCATCGCCGCCTCGAAGCTCGCGGGGTTGCGTGACCCCGAGCGGCTGCGTGCCTGGCTGTTCGCCGTGGCTCGTAACGAGTGCCTGCACCGGCTGAAGTCCCGGCGCGCGGCGGCGTCCCTGTCGGAGGCGCCCGAGCCGGCCGACGACAGCGCGGACATCGCCGTCGTGGCCGAGCGGGCCGAGACCGTCGCCCTGATCCGAGCGGCGGTCGGCGGCCTGAACGATGGCGAGCGGGACATCATCAACCAGCTGTGGCACGGCCTTGAGGTCGCCGAGGTGGCGGCCGTCCTCGGCGTGTCCCGCAACCACGCCCACACGCTGTTCTCCCGGGCACGCAACCAGCTTGAGGCGTCCGTCGGCGTTCTCCTCGTCGGCCGTGCGGGCCGACGGGACTGCGCGACGCTCGACAGCCTCCTCGGTGACTGGGACGGGCGGCTGACCGCGCTGCTGCGCAAGCGAGTGGGCCGGCATATCGACCGGTGCCAGGTGTGCTCGGACCGGCGCCGGAAGGAGCTGACCCCCGCCCTGCTCTACGGCGTGACTCCGGGGGCGCTGCTCGCCATGGCGGGACTGCGCGGGGGAACCGCGCTCACCGCCGCCCGCAAGCTTGCCGAGCCGCTGTCCGCGGTGCGCGATCAGGTGCTGCGGCCAGCCGACGGTCCCGCCTCGCACGCGGCGGCATTCCGGGTGGCCGGGGGGCGAAGCACGAATTCGTTCGGGACAGGCGGTTTTCCAAAGCCGGCGCGCTACGGCCACCTCGGCGGCTGGCAGCTGCCGCACGTGCCCCTCGCCGTCGCCGGCGGGACGGTGGTCACGGCGGCGGCCGTCACGGCGCTGGCCGTCGTGCCGCACCCGCGGCCGACGCCGGGCTCGCCCGGCGGCGGGCGGCCGGGCGGCGCGCCTGGGTCTGGCGGGGCGTCGGCGTCGGTGCCGGCCAATGTGATCGGCGGCGGCCCGCCGACGGCGCCGACCGCGGCGGGCGGCACGGCGGCAGGCGAGCCTGGAAAGCGCGGCGGCACCGCGTCCGCGCCGGGTTCTCCGGGCTCGACGACCGGGCCGGGGCCGACCGGGCCGGCGGGCGCGTCCCCGACAGCGCCGGGCGGCGGGTCGACCGGGCCGGCCCGCGCGCCGGCCGTTCCGGCGTCGGGCGCGCCCAGCGCGCCGACGGCAGCGCCAACAGCGGCCGTGTCCGCGAGCGGATCGTCGCCATCCGCCGGGACGCTGGCGGTGTCGCCGACGACGGTCCTGCTCAGCCCCTTGCTCGGCGGATCGCTGACGCTGACGGCCAGCGGCGGGCCGGTCTCCTGGTCGGTCTCCGAGCCCGCCAGCCTGCTTGGCGAGCTGGCCGTGTCGCCGGCGTCGGGCACCCTGAGCGCGGGCCGCGATGCCACGGTGACGATCACCGCGTCCGGGCTCGTCTCGCTTGACACCCAGCTGACGGTGGAGCCAGGCGGGCAACTGGTGACGGTGGTACTGGGGCTCGGCTAGCGGCTGGGCAGGCGGGGCGTAACGCGCGGGGCCAGGAGGCGCGCGCCGTCGCCCGCTCGGCCTGCGCGCGCAGGTCGCGCGCGGCGCGCGCCGGGTCCTGGGCACCGTAGACGGCCGACCCGGCGACGAACACGTCCGCGCCGGCCTCGGCGCACCGCTCGATCGTCTCGTCCGACACGCCGCCGTCGACCTGGATCCAGATCTCGCGGCCTTCCGACCGTTGACGGGCGCTCCGGGCGGTGAGCATGGCGCGGGTACGGCGGATCTTCGGCAGCACGATGTCGAGGAACTTCTGGCCGCCGAAGCCTGGCTCCACCGTCATCAGCAGCACCATGTCGACCTCGTCGAGCAGGTCTTCGTAGGGCTGGATGGCGGTGCCGGGGTTGACGCCGAGGCCGGAGCGCGCCCCGGCGGCCCGGATGGCCCGCAGCGTCCGCACCGGGGCCTTCGCGGCTTCCGCGTGGATGGTCACGCTGCCAGCGCCCGCCTCCGCGTAGGCGGGGGCATACCGGTCGGGGTCCTCGATCATCAGGTGGCAGTCGATGGGCAGCGTGGCATGCTTGAGCAGCGCCTGCACGACCGGCAGGCCGAGGGTGAGGTTCGGGACGAAATGGTTGTCCATCACGTCGACGTGAAGCCAGTCGGCGGCTTCCTCGACGGCCTTCGCCTCGTCGGCGAGCCGGGCGAAGTCGGCGGACAGGATGCTGGGCGAGATCTGAACGGCCATGCTGTTCCCTCCCGGGGGGCGACCCCCCGTATCCCCCGGTGTCCGCGTGGGGCGACTCAGCCATCGGATGTGCGGACCCTGCTCGAATGTCACATCTCGTGGTTAGCATTCTGCACCAGGTTCGATCACCGCCCCGACGGGGGGTTCCGGGGGTGATGCGCATCCCCGGCTATGGACAGGAGGTCCCAGTGGACGCTGATCTTCTTGACCGGGTGCGCAAGCTGCTCGCCAAGGCCGAGGACGAGGGCTGCTCGCCCGCCGAGGCCGAAGCGCTGACCGCTAAGGCCGCCGAACTGATGGCCCGCTACGGCATCGACCGGGCCCTGCTGGGCGCGCTGCACCCCGAGACCGACCAGCCCGCCAACCGGGTCTTTACCCTGGCCAACCCCTGGGGAGACGTGAAGCGGCACCTCCTGGCGGGGCTCGCACTGGCGCTGCGCTGCCAGTGCGTGCAGACCCGCTCGCCGGAGGGGACGCGGCTGCACGTCTTCGGGTACACCTCCGACCTGGAACGGGCCGACATCCTGTTTACCTCGCTGCTCGTGCAGATGGCGCGGGCTCTCGCGCAACAGGTGGTGCCTGGCTCGGGCGGCACGGCGCGGGCGTGGCGGCGCTCGTGGATGCTCGGCTTCGCCACGGCCGTGGTCACGCGGGTCCGCGCCGCGGAGGAGGCGGCGGTGGCGGCGTCCGGTTCCGTATCCGGGACCGAGTCTGCGGGCGGGCAGTCGGCCGCCCTTGTCCTGGCCGACCGGTCGCTCGTCGTCCGGCGGCAGGTCGCGGCGGCCTACCCCCGGCTGCGGAAGACCCGCGTCACCTTCTCCGGCGGCGGCTACGGCGACGGCTACCGCGAGGGCCAGAAGGCCGACATCGGCGGACCGAAGCTACGGTCCCGTTCGGCCGGCGCCCTCGGCCGCTAACAGCCCGCCCCCGGTACCTCTAAAAATATCAACATAAACTGGTATTACCGCTCGCCACGGGCCAACATAAACGCACGTCAATTGCTTTAGCTAACACGGCGGCCTTTTCACACTATTCTGGAGCATCGGGCCTGAAGTGCGCGGTAGAAGGGCCCTCGGTTAGCACCTCAGGAATAGAGGGGGCGAGCGTGGCCAACTTCGGTGAGCGGTATGAGCTGATCGGGCGCATCGGCTCCGGTGGCATGGGGGAAGTCTGGCTGGCGCACGACGAGCAACTCGCCAACCGGCCCGTCGCGATAAAGATCATGCACCAGCACATGCTGCCGAACGAGGGCGACGTCGCGCGATTCGAACGCGAGATGCGATTCGCCGCCATGATGGACCACCCGAATATCGTGACCGTCTATACAACGGGAACCTACGACGACGCACCCTTCATGGTGATGGAGTACCTCAGGGGATACGACCTGGAAAAGGCACTCCCCGGCGGCGACGCCGAGCGCGTCGCAGGGATGGGGCGGGATATCTGCAGTGCCCTCTCATACGCCCACCGTAAGGGGGTGCTCCACCGGGACATCAAGCCGAGCAACCTGTTCCTGTGCGAAAGCGGGCAGGTTAAGGTCACCGACTTCGGCATCGCCAAGGCGGTCGACGGGACGACGCTCAGCACCGCCGGAGTCCTCGTCGGCACGTTCGCCTACCTGCCCCCCGAGCGGTGGCGCGGTGATCCGCCGACCTTCAGCAACGACATCTGGGCGGTCGGCTGCGTCCTCTACCGGCTCATCTCCGGCAAGCTGCCACGGGTGCTTACCGACGTCGCCGACTACACGGCCGCGGCGATGCGCGATGACCCGATTCCCGACCTGCGAGACATCAGTGGCGCGCCCGCCTGGCTGACCAGCCCGGTGATGGCCATGCTTGCCGCCGACCCCGACAGCCGCCCTACCGCAGGCGATTGCGTCCAGTTGCTGTCCGGCGCGCAGTTTTCCGGGCCTGTCTCTGGTCGGCCCGTATCCAGCCTGCTTCTCCCTGGTCAGCCCGACCCCGGCCGGCCTGAGCTGAGTCCGGTCATCGGTGCGGCAGGCAAAGACCCGGCGACCACTTCTGTGACGCAGCCGGCTGCCGCGCGAACGACCGCCGGCCGCTCGCGCCGTCTAGATCGCGCCATCTTCGCTATCGGCGGCGTGGCGCTCCTGCTGCTCGCGGGATCGATCACCGCATGGCAGCTCAGCTCATCCCCGCAGCCCTCAGGACTCGCGGTGCGCAGCACCGTGACACCTCCCGCGGCCAGCAAACCCGCTGCCACGAAGACCCCGGCTACTTCCGCGTCCGCGCCCCGGTCAGGCTCCGCCGCCGCACCGCCGCCGGACTCCGCCTCCGCCTCCCCTTCCCCCTACCCCACCCCCGCCCCGGCGAGCTCTCGGTCCGCGTCCCCGGCGAGTTCCCCTTCCGCATCGCGGGCGAGCACCCACACGGCCAGTCCCACGGTCAGCGCGTCCGCCTCAAGCACGCCGCCCATGGTGACGGTCCCGGACGTGGTAGGCCTGACCTTCGCCAACGCGCGGCAGGTGCTCGAGAGCGACGGGTTCACGGTCGTGGGCAGGCACACCCGCACCGGGAAAATGGTGACGCGCACAAAACCCTCCGGTCAGGCACCGGCCGGAAGCGAGATCATAGTCGTGTACTGAGCCGGGCCGCGAAGAGTCATCCGGATCCGGTTGTGCCCGTCAGGCAGGCTTACGGCCGGCTTTCTGGAGGCACCGGCATTTATGCGCGGCAGAGGCCGGGGGTAGCGTGCCCTTTATGGAACACGTGAGGCTAGGGCGGAGCGGGCTGCAGGTGTCGCGGCTCTGCCTGGGGACGATGACGTTTGGGCTGCAGAGCGACGAGGCGACCGGGTTCGCCGTGATGGACAAGGCCGCCGAGGGCGGGGTGGACTTCTTCGACACCTCCGACGCCTATCCCCTGGGCGGGGACCTGTCCACGCGGGGACGGACCGAGGAGATAATCGGGCGGTGGATGACCGGCAAGCGGGACAGGTTCATCCTCGCGACCAAGTGCTTCGTGCCGATGGGGCCCGCGCCGTTCGACGCGGGGAACTCACGCAAGCACATCATGTCCGCCGTGGAGGGGTCGCTGCGGCGGCTGCAGACCGACTATATCGACCTGTACCAGTTGCACGGCTACGACCAGAACACGCCGATCGACGAGACGCTTGGCGCTCTCGATGACCTCGTGCACTCCGGCAAGGTCCGCTACATCGGCTGCTCGAACTTCCTGACCTACCAGATGGTGCGGGCGATCGGCCGGTCAGAGACGCTGCGACTGGCGCGCTTCGACTCGGTGCAGCCCCGGTACAACCTGCTCTTCCGGCAGATCGAGCGGGAGATGCTGCCGTTCTGCGAAGAGGACGGGGTGGGCGTCATCTCGTACAATCCGATCGCGGGCGGACTGCTGTCCGGGAAGCACAACCGGTCCGCTGCGCCGCCGGAGGGCAGCCGTTTCACCCTCGGCCAGGCCGGGCCGATGTACCAGGACCGGTACTGGCATGAGCGGGAATTCGAGACGGTCGAGGCGATCCGCAAGCTCGCCGACCAGGCCGGCGTGCCGCTGGTGACCCTGTCCGTCGCGTGGGTGCTCGCCAATAAGGCGATTACCTCACCGATCATCGGCGCAAGCCGCCCTGAGCAGCTGGACCAGTCACTCGCCGCAGCCTCTTACGCTCTCGACCCCGACCTCAAGGGGCGCCTGGACGACCTCACCTACGAGTACCGCCTCGGCGACGCTGCCCGGTAGTCACCCCGGCAGGAGTCCGGCGGCGCGGGCTCAGTTCTCGTCCGCGCCCGCCGGGCGGGTGAACGGCAGTTGGATCTCTGACGCTCCCGCAGTGGGCGATTGCGTTCCGGTCCTCCCGTAAGACCGCCAGCCGCTCCCAGTCGATCGCCTCGGCGGGGGTGGTGATGCCGAGATTGTCGGCCAGCAACGTGAGGGATCTGCGAGATCTAGGCAGGCTGGAGTGTCGGCGTTATGATCAGATTCGGATAAATGCCCACGCCAGCGTGGGTCTGTGTGCCGGGATCGCGCTGCTGCGGCTTGGGATCATGAGATGCGGCAGCCTTGTTTCGCCTGTGATCCCGGACGGCTTTGGAGGAAGTCGCCATGGGGTCCTCAGCGGTGCCCGCGGTGCTCCTCGGTGAGGGGCAGCCGCCTGGATTCCCATTCCGGGGGCCGGTGCTGGGAGCCAGGGTGGTCCCGTTCGCCGTGGTGGCGGTGCTGGCCGAGATCAGCCTCGCGCTGCCGCCTGGCGTGCAGTCACAGGCCGCGATGATCGCCAGTATTGTGCTGCTGCTGGCGGTAGCCGCGTCATTCGCGCTGCCGTGGAGTCGGCTGCCGACCTGGGTCACGGTGCTGGTCCCGCTGGCCTGCACCGGGTGGGTGCTGGCGCTGATCCTGGCGGCGGGCGAGACCTCTGGCGTGGGAATCGTCATCCTGGTCCCGCTGATCTGGACGGCGCTGTTCCACCGTCGCTGGGAGTCCGCCTGCATCGTCGCCGCGATCGTCGCAGTGGAGATCATCACCTCGCTGGTGCCCGTGGCGGCGGACGATTCTGTCATTATCCGCCGGGTGCTGCTGTTTGGGTTGCTGGGCGCGCTGCTCTCGGTGGCCGCCCACGGCCTGCGCGGCCGGATCGCCCGCTCCCGGCACGACGCCGCCGTGCTGGAGGAACAACTGCGAGAGGCGACCGTGCTGCGGGACAGGGACCGGATCGCTGCCGGCCTTCAGAACGAGGTTATCCAGCGGATCTTCGCCGCCGGGATGAACATGGAAAGCGCTGCCTCCCTGACGACCCAGCCGGGCGTGCGGCAACGGCTCGAGGCGGCGACCGGGGACCTGGACCATGCGCTGCGCCTGATCAGGGATACGGTCTTCGGCCTTGAGCAGCGGCTGCGGGGCCGCGGGCTTCGCCAAGAGATCCTCGAGCTGTCCGGCGGCCTGTCCCCGGAGCCGGAGGTCAGCTTCACCGGGCCGGTCGACGGCGCCCTGGAGCCGGGAGGCGGCACCCGGCTGGTCGCCATGCTGCGCGAGGCCCTGGCCGTGATCGCCCAGGACGCCGTCCTGGCCAGCATCGGCGTCACCGCCGACGAGGCGGCGTGCACGACGGTGATCGAGGCGAGGCTGCCGCACGCCGCGGGCGTCGGCTGGGCCGCGCGGCAATCGCCTGGCCTGCGCGAGCAAGCGGCGAGGGCCGGGGCCAGCGTCGACATCGAGCCTGGCCCAGACGGCGTCCGCTTCGCCTGGCGCCTGCCGCTGATCGCCGCAGGCGCCCCCGGGCCCCAGCGCTAGCGCTGTCAGCGCGGCCACGCTCTTGCTTGACCCCGCCCTCGGCCGTCCGGCTCGCGACCGCGCTGATTTAGGGCCTGAACCCGCCTTCCACATACCACCACGAGGCGGGCGCCCGGCCAGCGCTAAGTGGACCTAAGCCCGGGCTCAGCGGGCTGACCCATCATGTACTACGTCGGAGCAGGGCGATGAAGATCGCATCGGTGCCGTGGCGGTGCGGCCATAGCTGGGCGAACAGCGGGTCTGCCGAGCGGATGTCGGGGATACCGGGGAGCACCGCCGGGGTGTCGAGGATCTCGACGCCTGGTGCGGACGCGAGGACGTCGGTTACCACGCCCCTGGTTTCCGCCGGGACCGGGGAGCAGGTCACGTAGGCGACCACGCCGCCGGGGCGGACGGCCGTCAGGGCCGAGCGGAGCAGGTCCCGCTGGAGCGCCGTGAGCTCTTCCAGGTCGTCCTGCGACTTACGCCAGCGCGCCTCGGGGCGGCGGCGGAGTGCCCCGAGGCCCGAGCACGGGACATCGAGGAGTACCCGGTCGAAGGTGCCATCGCGCCACGCAGGCACCGCGGCGTCGGCGACGATCACCTCGTGCGGCGGCATGACGTTGCGGCTCGCGCGGGTCAGGGCTTCTGCGACCAGGACGGCGCGGTGCGGGTGGAGCTCGGCGGCGATCAAGGTCGCCTTCTCCTCCGCAGCCAGGCCGCACAGCAAGCGTGACTTGCCGCCGGGGCCTGCGCACATGTCTAGCCAGAGCTCGCGCTCGTCAGTACTCCGGCCGATTCGCGGGCTTACCGGGGCACGGGAGAGGGCTATCGCGGCTAGCTGGCTGCCCTCGTCCTGGACGGCGGCGGCGCCGGACTCAATCAAGGAGGCGGGGTCGCCGGACTGGAGCGTGAAGGCATAGGGAGACCAGCGGCCCAGGCCGGCGTCTGCCGGCATGACGTCTTCGCGGGGCGGGCCTGACGGGAACGTCGCGAGGGTGACCTTGGGACGGAGGTTGCCTGCGGCCAAGGCGGCCTCAAGCTCAGTGACGGCCATTCCCCCAGTTGCCGCTCCGCCCGCAGGCTCCGCACCGTGCGCCGGCGTGTCGTGGGCCACCGTGTCGTGGGCCGCCGTGTCGTGCGCCGCCGCCGCGCTGGCCTGCGCGCTGGGGACACCCGCGGCGGACCGTTCGGTGACGGCTTGGGCGCTGGACGCCTCCGTATCAGCGGCAGCGCTGGCCTCCGCTACGTCAGTGCGCGCTGCCGGGATGACCGGTTCCTTGGCGAGGTTGCCGGCCGCGTCGCCTAGGGCGGCCCTGTAAGCGGCGACGATCCAGCGTGGGTGGCTGTAGCGGGTTGCCAGGTAGCCGTCTGCGTCGGTTGCCTGGTTGGGGGCGACGAGGGCCAGCCAGGTCTCCAGGTCTCGGGTGGCGACCCGGCGGAGGACCGCGTTGACGTAGCCGGAGACGCGAGGGCCTACCACCGACTTGGCCAGGTCGACCGAGGTCATGACGGCGGCGTGGGCGCCAATGCGGGTGTTCAGGAGCTGGTGCGCGCCCAGGCGGAGGACGTCGAGGACCGGCGGGTCGAGCTTGGCCAGCGGACGGTCGCTGCACGCGGCCAGGACCGCGTCGTAGGTGCCCTGGCCACGCAGGGTGCCGTAGGCCAGTTCGGTCGCGAGGGCGGCGTCACGGCCGGCGAGCCCGCGGTCCGCGAGGAGCTTCGGCAGGAGCAGATTCGCGTAGGCCTCGCGGTCGCGGACCGCAGCGAGGACGTCGTAGGCGGTGCGGCGCGGGTCTGCGGGACGCGGAGGCTTTGCCCGGCGGGCGGTGTCGCGGTTGGCGCTGGCCTCCCTGGCGTTGCCCGATGCACCGTATCGGCGGCGCGGGCGGTAGTTGCCGCTCATGTCAGTTGAAGACCAGGCTGGTTGACGAGTCGGCATGCAGGCCGCGGGCCCAGTCAGCGGCGGGCATGCGGCGCTTGCCCTGAGGCTGGACGTCGCCGAGGCGGACCGGGATCGTGCCGGTGCCGACGTAGACGGCGCTCCTGTCGGCACGGACTTCGCCAGGGGCCAGGCCGGGGGCGCCAGCCGCCCCGTCGGGGGCGGAGATCAGGGCGGCGCCTGCCGCCAGCGTGACGGGCCAGAGTTTCAGGCGGCCAGTGTCGGACCGGCCAGCGTCAACTTCGGTCCAGGCGCCAGGGTCGGGAGTGCAGGCGCGGAGCTGGCGGTCGATGAGGTGGGCGGGGAGCTTCCAGTTGACGCGGGCGTCGGCGGGGGTGAGCTTCGGGGCGAAGCTCACCCCGTCGGCTGGCTGCGGGACGGCGCTTACTGTGCCGTCCTCGATCGCGTCGAGGGTTCTGACCAGGAGCTCCGCGCCGGAGACCGCGAGCCGCTCAAGGAGGTCGCCGCTGGTGTCTGACGGGCGGATCGGCTCCGTGAGCGTGCCGAAGACCGGGCCGGCGTCGAGTTCCTTCACGATCCTGAACGTGGTCGCGCCGGTGATGTCGTCGCCGCGCAGGACCGCGTGCTGCACCGGGGCGGCACCACGCCAGGCGGGCAGCAAGGAGAAGTGCAGGTTCACCCAGCCGTGGGCGGGAATGTCGAGGGCCGCCTGCGGGAGCAGCGCCCCGTAGGCCGTCACCGGGCAGCAGTCAGGCGCGATAGCGCGGAGCTCTTCGAGGAACCAGCCCTCGTTCGGGCGGACTGGTTTGAGTGTCTCGAACCCGAGTTCCTCGGCGAGGTCGGCCACCGGCGACCGCTGCATCCTCTTGCCGCGCCCGACTGGCGCGTCCGGGCGCGTGATGACCGCCGCCACCGAGTGGCGGGAGGCGGCGAGCGCGCGCAGCGTGGGCAGCGCGGCCGCCGGGGTGCCTGCGAAGACGAGCCGCACCTGCGCTCCCTTCCTAGGAGATCCGCTGGGTGGCGTGCGGCGAGACCTTGACCTCCGGGACGGGCATGCCGGACCATTCGGCCTCACGGATAGCCTTCATCGCGAGCTTGCGCTGCTTCTTGTCGAGCCTGTCGATGAACAGGATGCCGTCTAGGTGGTCGGTCTCGTGCTGGACGCAGCGGGCGAGCAGTTCGGTGCCCTCGATCGTGACCGGGTCGCCGTGCATGTTGAAGCCGGTCGCGATCGCGCGGGGGGCGCGGGGGGTGAGGAACTGCAGGCCGGGCAGGGACAGACAGCCCTCGTCGTCTTCTTCCGGCTCGCCTTCGAGTTTCAGGACCGGGTTGATGAGGTGGCCGGGCTCGTCGTCGTCGACGTGGTAGGTGAACACGCGGAGGCTGACGCCGATCTGCGGGGCAGCGAGCCCGGCGCCCGGCGCGTCAAGCATGGTCTCGGTGAGGTCCTTGACCAGGTTGCGCAGCTCAAGGTCGAAGTCCACCACCGGCTCCGCCGGGGTACGGAGCACCGGGTCTCCGAACAGCCTGATTTCCCTGAGCAACTGGCGTTCCCTTCACGTCGGCGCGCGCCCGTGGCCCCGGACGGCAGCCTTCCCCCAGACAGCAAGCGCGCGTTTGCCTTCAATTCTATCGGCGGTCTAGATAGCTGCGGTCTAGATCAGCTCTGGCGGGTCGAGCTGGACGCGGACGCCGCCGCCTTCCTTGCGGGCGCTGCGGCCCGCCTGGGCGGCCTGCAGCGCCTTGGCGAGTGCGGCGCCTTCCGCCCTCGGGGCACGGACCAGGGCGCGTACCTGGTCCTCTGGTTGCACCGCTTGCTGAGCGGGTTGCGCCGGCTGCTCAAGCGGGACCGGGCCGAGGATCTCGAACGCCTGGCCCATGCCCTTGATGATGCTGGCGACGGCGGCTGGTTCCCCGCTCACGGCGGCCATCCTGACGGCGGGCGGGAAGCCGAGCTCGGCGCGTTCGGCCAGGTCACGTTCGGCGAACGTGACCGGGTCCCAGCGGACAAGCGCCTGGGTGGCCGACAATGACCTGTCCGCGTGCACCAGGACCGTGCCGCCGGGGCGGACCAGTGCGGCGGCAGCCAGCCAGCGGCGCAGTGCCTCTTCCCCCGCTCGCAGGCCCGGGCGGGACAGCAGGGCCCAGCCGTCGAGGAGGAGGGCGGCAGCGTAGTCAGCGAGGGGCTCCGCGCCGGGGGTGGCGATCACCAGGGCGGGCTGGTCGGGGACTCTCGGGAGGACCAGGTCGCCGCCTGACGTGCGCACCTTGACGCCGGGGAAGGCGCGGCCCAGCTCTTCGGCGGTGCGGACGGCGCCCGTGATCGTCGCGCGAAGCTTGTCATGGCCGCAGTGCGGGCAGCGCCAGCCGCCTTGCCCTGTGCTGGCTGGTGCAGTCGCCATCGCGCCGCACCAGCGGCAGTCGGGGGCGGCGCGGGGGCCGGAGAGCCGGAGCGGGCCGTTGCACAGTGCTTCGCCAATGAGGTGCGTGCACCTGGCCTGGGTGCGGCAGCGGGCGCAGGCGATCCCGGCGAGGTAGCCGCGTCTGGGCACCTGGATGAGGACGGGCCCTGCTTCGAGGGCTTGCCTGGCGGTTCGCAGCGCCAGGCTGGGCAGCCGCGCCGTCATGGCCGCCTCGTCCTTGGCGAGTTCCTCGTCGTCGGCGGCCGGCTTGACGCGCGGGGCCGCGGCGCGCAGTGTCTCGCGGTCCGGTCCCAGGTGACGCGCCCAGCCGGCCTGGACAAGCTGCGTCATCTCGGTGGTGCGGGCGAACCCGCCGATCAAGGCGGCCGCGCCGGCGCGGTGGGCGCGCAGGGCGAGGACCTCCCGCGCGCTTGGATACGGGGCATGGGGATCGGTGTGCAGGTCGTCGCCGTCGTCCCAGAGCACGACGAGGCCGAGGTTGCTGACCGGGGCGAACATCGCGGCCCTGGTGCCCGCGACGATGAGGACCTCGCCGCGGAGGGCGGCGAGCCAGCGGCGGTATCGTTCGGCCGGGCCGAGCTCGGCGGTGAGCGTGACGTAGGCGGCCGCCGCGAGTGATGCGGCCGCGCTCGCTGAGCCGGTCAGCGCCGCCAGGGCCTCGTCGACGCGGGCCAGGTCACGGGCGTCGGGGACCACGATGACCGCGCCGCGGCCGGCGCTCGCGGCGGTGACGGCGGCTCGCGCGATCTCTTCCGGCCAGGCGGGGCCGGGAAGCGCCGTCCAGGCCGCGCGGGCCGGGCGGCCCGCGGCGACCGCGTCAAGGAACGACGGTCCCGCCGGGTACCTTGCCCAGGGGCCGGGGTCCGGGCGGGGTAGCCGGCCTTGGCTGCCGGCTTTCGCGGGGGCCGCTTCCGTGGCGGCGTGCCGGTGCGGTACCGCCAGCCGGAGCACGTCGGCGAGGGTGCCCGCGTACCGGTCGGCGACGGCGCGGGCGAGGCCGGCGATTTCCTCGGTGAGTACCTGCTCGGTGGAAAGCACGCGCTCCAGGTAGCGGAGGCTGCCCTGATGCTCGCTTTTCTCGGCCCGTTCGATCACGAAGCCGTCGCTGAGCACGCCGGCGAACATGACCCGGACCCGGACACCTGGTCGTGCCTGGCTGGCGAGCCGCTCGGGGACAAGGTAGTCGAAGGGGCGGTCAAGGTGCGGCAACGGCATGTCCACCGCGATCCGGGCGACGGGATTGTCTGCCGCGGGCCGCAAGGTGCGCGTGTCCTTGGACTTCTTGCCCTTGCCGGGGGATTTTTCCGATTTATTGTCTTTTGGCGGACTTATTTCCTCGATGAGCGGCATGTCCAGCAGCAGGCCTAGTGCGCCGTCATTCCGCCAATCCGTCACTATCCCGTCCTACCAGATGCTGGCGTCGTCCCCCGCAGAAACACGCGCGGCCGGGCACGGGGAGCCGCAATTACCCGTGCCCGGCCGCGCGCGGGCTTGCCTGGCCCTGTCCTGCGGGGACAGGGCGGCTGAGCCGTCTGCGGGTCTTACCGCCTAGTCCTGTGCAGTTTACCCAACCAGGTAGTCGCACTCGCCGGAGCGAAGCGCGCCGACCATCGCCCGGACGGCAGACGCGGAGTAGATGAGGGCCGTGCCCTGCGGGTCGCGCGAGTTGCGCATCGCGACGGTGGCTCCGTCGAGGCGGGCCAGCTCCACGCATGCCCCCTGCGAGTTGCTCCGCTGGCTCTTGCGCCAGATCGCACCTTCGAGCTGGGCGGCGCTGATCCCGTTCTGAATGTCCTGCATGGTTTCTCGTCTCCTGACGGATTTAACCCGGTCCGCAGACAGGCGTATCGCCGTTACGGGACCAGAGCGCTGGGACCGGCCACCAGAGCGCAGCCGACTCCCGTTTGGTCTCCTTGCAATGTCCCCCGGACTTACGAAACAGAGCTTATCTCATGCACGTGCATCAGCAAGGTATTTCGCACTTCCATACGCATACGCATCTGACATACGCATCTGCACGGCCATGGAACCGGGACATCCAAGTCTTCAGATTAGTCTCACTTCGCGTAATCATCGCAGGTCATAGTGGCAAGAAGTCCGGCACGGCAGGCACCTGCCATCCCCCCCACTACCCTGTGACACCGATGTCATGCACGGCATCGCAACTCGCGAGGCGTAATCGCCAGGTAAGAAAACTATAGCGCAGAGTAATTGCCCGCACACGAACCGACGTGAAGTCTGTGCGTGCACAGACTTCACGTCCACCAGAAACGAGAAGGGCGCCCGGTACCGGGCGCCCTTCTGCAGTTCTAACCGCGACGGGAGGCTACATCCCCGCGGCCGTCCTGAGCGCGGCGGCGCGGTCGGTGCGCTCCCAGGAGAAGTCGGGCTCGGTGCGACCGAAGTGACCGTAGGCCGCCGTCTGCGAGTAAATCGGGCGGAGCAGGTCGAGGGCGGCGATGATGGCGCGCGGCCGCAGGTCGAAGACCGTGGTCACCGCGTCCTGGATCCGCTCCACGGGTACGCGCTCGGTGCCGAAGCACTCGATGAACAGGCCCACCGGCTTGGCCTTGCCGATCGCGTAGGCGACCTGCGCCTCGCAGCGGTCGGCCAGCTCAGCGGCCACCACGTTCTTCGCCACCCAGCGCATCGCGTAGGCGGCGCTGCGGTCCACCTTGGACGGGTCCTTGCCGGAGAACGCACCGCCGCCGTGCCTGGCCATGCCGCCGTAGGTGTCGATGATGATCTTGCGGCCGGTGAGGCCCGCGTCGCCCATCGGGCCGCCGATCTCGAACCGCCCGGTCGGGTTGACGAGCAGCCGGTACCCCTCGGTGTCGATCTCCACGCCGGCGAGCACCGGGTCGACGACGTAGTCCTTGACGTCGGGCGTCAGGAGTTCCTTGAGGTTGATGTCGGGGGCATGCTGGCTGGAGACGACCACCGTGTCGAGCCGGACCGGCTTGTCGCCCACGTACTCGATGGTCACCTGGGTCTTGCCGTCCGGCCGCAGGTACGGGACCTGGCCGGAGCGGCGCACCGCGGACAACTGCCGCGCCAGCCGGTGCGCGAGCATGATCGGCAGCGGCATCAGCTCCGGGGTCTCCCGGCAGGCGTAGCCGAACATCAGGCCCTGGTCGCCTGCGCCCTGGCGGTCATAGTCGTCGCTGCCCTCGCCCTCGCGGTACTCGAACGCGTCGGTCACGCCCTGGGCGATGTCCGGTGACTGCGAGCCGATGGACACGGAGACGCCGCAGGACGCGCCGTCGTAGCCCTTGGCGGAGGAGTCGTAGCCGATCTGCAGGATCTTCTCCCGGATGATCCCCGGGATGTCCACGTACGTCTTGGTGGTGACCTCGCCGGCCACGTGAACCTGCCCGGTGGTGATCAGGGTCTCGACCGCGACCCGGCTAGCGGGGTCGTCCTTGATCATCGAGTCCAAGATGGCGTCGCTGATCTGGTCGGCCATCTTGTCCGGGTGGCCCTCCGTCACCGATTCCGAAGTAAACAGCCGACGTGCCACGTCTTGTCTCCATCCGCAATAGTCAACTGACTCGGCAGAGTGTAGCCGGAAGTTGCCAACGATCGCGCAGGTCAGTGACTCAAGTCGATGAAGTTCGCGTTGGGTCAGGCGAGACGGGCGTTTATCAGGGCCAGTATGTCGTCGGCCAGAGCGTCCTTTGACCGGCGCGGAATGCCGGTTACCGCGCCATCCGTGTCGAGCACGAGCCACTCGTTATCGCCCGCGCCGAATCCGACGCCGTTACCCACCTGGTTCATGACCAGCAGGTCGCAGCCCTTGCGGGCCAGCTTGGCCCTTGCCGCGTCCAGGTCGGGGTTCGTCTCGGCGGCGAAGCCGACTATCACCTGGCCGCCGCGGCCGTGCTCCTTACGACGCCTTGCCAGGTCGGCGAGGATGTCCGGGTTCTCCGCTAGTTCGATCGGCGGCGGGAGGGTGCCGTCCTTCTTGATCTTCTGGTCGGCGCGCGCAGCGGGGCGGAAGTCAGCGACCGCGGCGGTCATCACGATCACGTCCGCCTGCGGTGCCTCGGCGAGCATCGCCGCGTGCATGTCCGTCGCGGAGACGACGTTGACGACCTTCACGCCTGCCGGGTCGGGAAGCTCCACGTTGGCGGCGACAAGGGTGACGTCGGCGCCCTGCGCTACCGCTGACCTCGCGAAGGCGTACCCCTGCCGGCCGGTCGACCAGTTACCGAGGAAGCGGACCGGGTCGAGTTCCTCGCGGGTCCCGCCCGCGGAGACGAGAACTTTCCTGCCCGCGAAGACAAGACCCTTTTCCCTTTCCCGAACGACAGCGTGGTTCCCGTTGGACGCAAGCACTCTCTCCGCCAGGGCGAAGAGCTCGCCTGGGTCCGGGAGGCGTCCCTTGCCGCTGTCCTTGCCGGTGAGGCGGCCGACGGCCGGCTCGACGACGAGCGCGCCGCGGGCGCGGAGCGTCGCGACGTTGTACTGGGTGGCCGGGTGCTCCCACATCTCAGTGTGCATCGCGGGGGCGTAGACGACCGGGCAGCGGGCCGTCAGCAGGGTGGCGGTCAGCAGGTCGCCGGACATGCCAGTGGCCGCACGCGCGAGCAGGTCCGCGGTCGCGGGGGCGACCATGACCAGGTCCGCGGTCTGGCCGAGCTTCACGTGCGGCACGTCGGCCACACCGGTCCACACGTCGGTGGTCACCGGCTCGCCGGACAGCGCTGCCCACGTCGCCTCGCCGACGAAGCGGAGCGCGTCCGGAGTCGGGATAACCCGGACGGAGTGCCCGGACTCCTTGAAGAGGCGAAGCAGCTCGCAGGCCTTGTACGCGGCAATGCCAGCACCGACGCCGAGGATCACGCGCGGCATTGGCTTTCTCCGATGCTGTCGCTGACGTCGCCGGGGCCCTGTCCGCGGGGGGGTCTGGGGGGTCGCCCCCCAGGGGATATGCCGCGCGACCCCGGGGAAGGTGGCCGAAGGCCACCGACCATGGTTCTCCAGATCGCGGGGCGCTCAGCCCTCGGTCTGCTCGACCTTCAGCATGCCGTCGCGGGCCTCGCGCAGCGCGATCGACAGCGGCTTCTCCTGCACGCGGGTCTCGACGAGCGGGCCGACGTACTCAAGCAGGCCCTCGCCGAGCTGCGAGTAGTAGGCGTTGATCTGACGAGCCCGCTTCGCGGCGAGGATCACCAGCCGGTACTTGCTGTCGACGATCTCGAGCAGCTCGTCGATCGGCGGGTTGATGATGCCATCCGCACCCTGGGTCACAGCCACCTGTTGCGTTGTCCTTCCAGTAAGCACAGCCTCCCAGTGAGTTGGACCTCACCGATTGCTGTTAATCAACGTTACCATCCGCCGGCACACTTCATCGATTGATGTGTTGACCAGCGTCACGTCGAACTCGCCTGCCGCGGCGAGCTCTTCCTTCGCCACGGCTAGGCGCCGCGCCACGACATCGGGCGGCTCGGTGCCGCGGCCGGTGAGCCTGCGGACGAGCTCGGCCCACGAGGGGGGCTTGAGGAAGACGAGCAGCGCGTCGTCCTTCATGACCTCCCGGACCTGACGGGCGCCCGCCAGGTCGATCTCGAGCAGGGTCGGCAGGCCCTGCTCGAGCCTTTTCCGCACGGGTGCAGCGGGCGTGCCGTATTTGTTGCCAGTGAACTCCGCCCACTCAAGGAGTTCTCCGGCGCAGACCATGCGGTCAAACTCGGCGCTGTCCACGAAATGGTATTCCCGTCCGTTCACTTCTCCCGGCCGTGGCCTTCGAGTAGTAACGGAAACGGAAATCCAGATCTCCGGACTGCGGCGCCGTAGTTCCGCGACGACTGTGCTCTTCCCGACCCCGGAAGGCCCGGAGAGCACAGTCAGCCGCGAATTCTTCCGGTCCGCGGGTATGCCAACGCCTTCCGGCGCCGCTTTCCCCGCGGCGGCGGTTCCGCGTGTCTTACCGTCGGGTGCTTCGGCCATGCCCCCGCACCAGTGACGGCCGCGTCAGCCGCCCGTCGCGTCCGCTAACAACCTCAGAGGTCCGCACCGAACTCCTGCTCAAGGGCGGCACGCTGGTTGGCGCCTAGCCCTCGGACGCGGCGCGACTCGGCGATGCCGAGCCGCTCCATGATCTGCTTCGCGCGGACCTTGCCCACGCCGGGCAGCGACTCAAGGAGAGCCGACACCTTCATCTTGCCAATGACGTCGTCGGTGGATCCGTCCTTGATGACTTCGGACAGGGTCACCGCGCCGCGCTTGAGACGATTCTTAACGTCGGCACGTTCCTTGCGCGCTATCGCTGCCTTCTGCAAGGCCTCGGCGCGCTGTTCGGGAGTGAGGGGAGGAAGAGCCACTCGGGGTCACCTCGGGTTTCGTCGTAAAAAAGGTTGGACGGGAGGGGAAACTAGCGAGTCAAGCACCCTTTCGGCAACGCGAACCTCCGTTTATGTCATCACAAATTTAAATATATTACTCTACACACATACTCTGCTACTAAAAGTAGCCAATACCAGGTCCACGACATCGGCGCGCTCTCGCGCAGTGATAGCCGTACCGCGCCGAACACCTCCTCGAAGGCTTGCCGCAACCTGGGTAAAATGTTCCATTTGTCTGTTTCTATGAGTACGGTACCGCAGCGCGTGCGCCGAGGGCCGCGACACGCCGTTCGCCCGCTTGACACTCGCGGGCGACCTGGCTTGGCCGGCCGTTCCGGCCCGTAGGCGAGCGGGGCAGAGGAGGCCGATCCGGCCGGACGGCACGGATGCGGCACCCGCCTCGGGCGCGTGCCGCCTCAACCATACACGCAGCGACGAAGCCCGGACGTACCGCCGCAAAGACCAGTTCAGGGACCCCCTCAGCGAGAGGGGAACCCGGCCCTGCGGCCGGCGCTTTCCGTGCGCGCCACGACAATGGCCCGCGGCAGCCCCGCGACGGGATCCTGGCGGAACAGGCGGCCACCGGTCGCCGATCCGCCATTGAAGTGACTTATGTGCTTTATGGGGATTTACTGCTGCTTTTTTCATAATCCAGGATGTTCTGCGCTCACCTAGTCCTGGAAGGACATTTTACCCAACGGAGCGTTCCGATCACAGTGCAGTTGCGATGAATCGTCGCAGGTAGGGTTTGTTACGCCGAACATATCTACGGTCAAGAGGAACATCTGATGCCAGTGTGACCGCTGCGCCCTCCGCCCGCCACCCAGATTGTGAGACTGGCCGCAATCCGCGCGGCCCAGTCGCAGGCGCCGCGGCTTTTGCGGCACCTTCTGACGTCAACCACAAGGCTCAAACCCCAGCCACAGCCCGGCGTTGCAGGTTATGCAACGCCTTCCTACAGCAACCACAAGGCCTAACAGCACCACAGCGCGAGGCAGCGCGGGTCCTGCGCTGCCTGCCAACAGCCACCACAAGGCCTAACAGCACCACAGCGCGAGGCAGCGCGGGTCCTGCGCTGCCTGCCAACAGCCACCACAAGGCCCTACAGCACCACAGCACGAGGCAGCTGCAGGCAGCCCGGGTTTTGGGCTGCCTTCTGACCGCAACCACAAGGCCGTAACCTCAGCCACAGTATGGTGGCGGCGCGGTTTTTGCGCCGCCACCACCGCAGGGGGTATGGGGGGCGCGCAGCCCCCCCATACGCGGGGGGGTGCAGGGGGGTCGCCCCCCGCAGGGAGCACACTCCCCCCGCAAGTAACACCATGCGGCGGAGCGACCCCGCGATCGCGGCCGCGGCGGCGCCAGGGTCGGCGGACTTGGTGATGGGGCGGCCGATCACCAGGAGGTCCGCGCCTGCCTTGAGGGCCTCCTCCGGAGTGGCGATCCTGGCCTGGTCGTCGCTCGTGGCGCCGGCGGGGCGGATGCCGGGAGTGATGAGGAGGATGTCGGGGCCGACCTCGGCGCGGACGGCCGCGACCTCCTGGGGTGAGCAGACGAGGCCGAGCGCGCCTGCCGAGACAGCCAGGGCTGCCATCCGGCGCACCGCGTCGCTGACCGAGCCGTCAATGCCGAGCTCGATCAGGTCCTTATTGCCAATCGAGGTCAGCAGGGTCACGCCGGCGACGATCGTGTCCGGTGCGGCCTCCACGGCCGCCCTGATCATGTCCGCCCCGCCTGCGGCGTGAACGGTGAGGATCTCGGGGCGCAGCTTGGCCACGGCGCGGGCGGCACCCGCCACGGTGTTGGGAATGTCGTGCAGCTTGAGGTCGAGGAAGACGTGGACGCCGCTCCCCCCGCGCACTGTCGCCACCACAGTGGGGCCGTACCGCAGGTACAGTTCAAGGCCGATCTTGACGGTAGACACGTGCGGCGTGACGAGCGTCGCCCAGTGTGCCGCGACGTCGATGTCCGGCGCGTCAAGCGCGACGGCGACCGGTGCCAGCCGCGGCCTGTCCGATCCACCCGCGTCCCTCCCCTGGGCAGGCCCTCCAGGGGTACGGGGGGACGTCCCCCCGGGCGATGTCTGCACTCCAGTCTCCTCTCTCGACGGTGATCCAGGCTCCCCCGGCGAGGGCGTTTCTTCCGATGATCTGCCCCATGCCTGTGCTGCATCCGGTGCCTGTGCTGTATCCGGTGCCTCGTCGCTGCCCGGGCTGTCCGCGCCTTCGGCGGCGGGGTTCTCCTGAGCGGTTACCGCCGTCGCTGCCGCCGCGGCGGCGACGGCCCGGGTGGCCCGCTCGGTCAGCGCTGCCAGGCTGCCGCGCAGCGCGACGCGCTCCTGATGGCCGCCTGCGGCCTCAAAACGGGCGCTCAGCGCCCGCTGCTCGGCTTTCAGCTCCTGGTGCGCCGTGGCCAGCTCCGCCAGCCCTGGGGGGATCGTGAAGGTTCGCACCTGACGGTCGCCGGCGCCGGTCGCAGCCGTCATCAGCCCGATGATCAGCGTGCCCAGGTCGTGCACCAGGCCCGCGAGCTCCGCGAGGAGGTCGGAGAGCTCCGCCAGCTCCCGCAGCTCCGCAGCGGAGTTCTCCGGGGCGTTCGCGCGCATCAGGGCCGCGCGGGCCGCCTCGACGTCCTTGACGGCCTCCACGCCCTGCTCAGCCGCCGCGTCCCCGCCCGCTTCCACGTCACGGCCGGAATCACCGTCGCCTCCTGGAACTCGGCCGGCCCGCGTGCCGCGGGGCTCGGCCGGGCGCAGGAACCGGGCCAGCGAGGGGAGTGCCCGCAGCGACTCGGGCCGACGCAGTAGCGGCGCGCGCCACGGCGACGCCTGCCGCTGACGCGGCACCGGGAACGTCTCATCGCGGGCCGCCAGCCGGGCTTCGCCGTCCTCCGCCTGCGGGTCCAGTGCACTCGCGCATTTCCACGGGACCGGCCCCCGGCCGAACTGCGGAACGGCTCCACCGGCAGCCGGCTGCCTGTCCGGCATGCTCGCGGCTTCCGACGGCACAGGCTCTCGGGAGGTACGGATCAGCTCGGTGTGAGATGTCTCCAGGGAGTGATGTGTTCCCCTGAAAGATGATTGCTCCTGGTCGCCGTGCCGCATGACCACTCCCGTTAGTCTTTCGTTACCCCCAAGTATGACGCTCCACAGCGTAAGCGGGTGGCTGATGAGCTCGCCCGATGACATCCGATACGCGGTCGACCCCGCGGGCGGTCAGCTCCTCCTCCAGCTCGCGCTGGATCCGGGAGCAGGCCGAGGGGTCATGGAAGAGCACGGTTCCGACGGCCACCATGGACGCGCCGGCGAGGAGGAACTCCAGGGCGTCGCGCCCCGTCCGGACACCCCCGCAGCCGATGATCGGCACGTCGGGGAGCGCCTCGCGGACCATCCAGACGCAGCGCACGGCGATCGGCCGCACCGCCGGCCCGGACAGACCGCCGGCCAGGCCCGCCAGGGCGGGCCTGAAGGTCACCGGGTCGATCGCCATGCCGGGCAGCGTGTTGATCATCGACAGCCCGTCCGCTCCGGCTGCCACGCAGGCGCGGGCGACGCTCGCGATGTCGGTAACCTCCGGGGACAGCTTGGCGAAGACCGGGATGTCGTAGCGGGTGCTCCCCCGCACGGCGGCCACGACCGCGCCCGCCGACACGGGGTCGAGCGCGAACGGCCGCCCCGCCGCGGCGGCGTCCGGGCATCCGAGGTTCACCTCGAGGGCGGTCACCCCGGCGGAGTCTGACAGCCGGGCAGATACCTCGCCGTACTCGCGGGGGGTGTGCCCAGCGACGCTCACGAAGGCCCGCGCGCCCCGCGACAGCAGCCAGGGCAGGTCGCGCTGGAGAAACCCGTCGAGGCCGGGTCCCTGCAGGCCCACCGACGACAGCAGGCCGCTCGGCGTCTCGGCCATCCGTGGCGAGGGATTGCCCGCCCTGGGCTCAAGCGTCACCGACTTGGTGATCACCGCGCCGATCCGGGCCACGTCGGTGAACTGGGCCAGTTCCCGCCCGCTGCCAGCGCAGCCAGAGGCGGTAAGAATGGGGCTGGGGAGGTCCAAGTGACCGATCCGCGTCCGCAGGTCAGCCGGCATCCGACTCCCCTCCGCTCCGGTCCGCATAGCCGGGGCTAACCCGCATTTGAGCGGCCTCCCCTGATCGTGTCGATCGCTGGCATCGCGCTCGTGACGGACGCCGTGGGCCCCGGCCGCGGCTTCCAGCCGGGAGCGCCGAGGGCGTCAAAAGGGATGGTGCCCACGTCGTCCCAGCGGACGAGGTCGCCGCGGAACACCGGGCCCTCCACGCACGCGCGGACCATGCGGGTAATCCCGTCGGTGCCGATGGCGGGCAGCACGCAGCCCATGCACAGCCCGGTGCCGCAGGTCATCGCCGGCTCGGAGACGAGGGCCTGGACCGGGATGCCGTACCGGCCTGCGAGGGCGCACACCGACCTGAGCACGGCCACCGGCGCCGAGGCGTAGATCACGTCGGTGCGCGCCTGCTGCACGACGGTCGGGAGCATGTCCACCACAGAGCCGCGCGAGCCCAGGGAGCCGTCGGCGGTCGCGATGTTCGCCGACCGCCCGGTCCGGCGTGCGGTGAGGGCGCCGAAGACGCGGTCCGCGCTCTCCGCGCCCAGGAGGTAGTCGGCATGCGAGCGCCGCTCAGCGAGCCGGGAGGCCAGTGCGAACAGCGGCGGCGCCCCCGGCCCCACGCCAAGGAGCAGGCACGATGCCGGGTCGCGGGGCACGGGGAACGGGCGGCCCAGGGGGCCTACCACGTCGAGGACGTCACGAGAGCGGCAGTCAGCCAGCCACTGGGCGCCCGGCTCGCGGGGCAGGAACACGAACTCCACGGTGCCGCCGTGGTCGGGCCGCACGTCGTGGATGGGGATCGAGCGCCGCCCGAGCATGCCCGACTGCGGGCCGCCGACGGCGATCGCGATGAACTGGCCGGGCCGGAACCTGGTAGCGATCGCCGGGGCGACCACGGTCATGGCCACGTACGCGTCGACGCGGCGCACCGTGAGCACCGTGCCGCGGACCTGAACCGGTGCCGCCGCGCTCTCCCGGTCGTTCCCTGCCATCCAACCGCCCGCCCAGTCCCTCAGTCCTGTTCGATATCCCGAAATTTCCGGGAACGCCGTGGCGCGTCAGCGCCCGACATTTCCGGAAGTCCCGTCACCTGCTTCGTCACCTACTCTGGCTCGGCTTCGTCGCCTGGTCCGGATTCTTCACCTTAGCCCGCCGCGCCATCGTTAACCCGTCGCATCGTCACCGCCGCCGTGCCGTCCGGGCTGCCTGCGCCGGCGGCCCCTGCTCTGCTGCCGCCTGCCCAGGCACCTCCGTCTTCGCGTGCCGCACCATTACCCGCTGCTTGAGTTAACCACGCACCTGCGCCGCGAGTTAACCCCGCAGGGCGGCGGCGTGCTCCTGGAGGGAGCGGACGCCGATCTCGCCGCGGATGGTGGCCTCGATGCCCTGCACCGCTGCCGCCAGGCCGGCCACGGTCGTCACGCATGGCACGCCGCGGCGGACGGCCGCCGTCCTGATCTCATAGCCGTCAAGCCGGACGGCCGCCGAGGCCGCCGACACGGCGCCGAAGGGCGTGTTCACGATCAGGTCTACCTCACCGTCCAGGATGCGGGTGACTACCGTCGGCTCGCCGTCGGGCCCGGCACCGTCACTCTGCTTTCGGACGATCTTGGCACGAACGCCGTTCCTGCGCAGTACCTCCGCCGTGCCCGACGTCGCCCAGACCTCGAAGCCGAGGTCCGCGAGGCGCTTGACGGGGAAGACCATGGCCCGCTTGTCCCTGTTGGCGACCGACACGAATACCCGGCCCTTGACCGGGAGGGAGCCGTAGACGGCCTCCTGGGACTTGGCGAACGCGGTGCCGAACGAGTCGTCGATGCCCATGACTTCCCCCGTCGAGCGCATCTCCGGGCCGAGCACGGTGTCCACGCCTGCCCCGGTGGCGTCACGGAACCGGCCGAAGGGCAGCACGGCTTCCTTCACGGCGACCGGGGAGTCGAGCGGCAGGGTGCCGCCGTCCCCGGTCTCCGGCAGCATCCCGGAGGCGCGCAGCGACGCGATCGAGGTACCCATCATGACGAGCGCCGCTGCCTTGCCCAGCGGCACGGCGGTGGCCTTGGAGACGAACGGGACCGTTCGCGACGCCCGCGGGTTGGCCTCAAGGACGTAGAGCACCCCGGCGGCGAGGGCGTACTGGACGTTGAGCAGGCCGCGCACCCCGACGCCGCGCGCGATCTTCAGCGTCGCCTCGCGGATCGCGTTGATGTCGGCCCGGCCTAGGGTGATCGGCGGCAGGGCGCACGCCGAGTCGCCGGAGTGGATGCCGGCCTCCTCGATGTGCTCCATGACCCCGCCCAGGTACAGGTCCTGCCCGTCGTACAGGCCGTCCACGTCGATCTCGATCGCGTCGTCGAGGAAGCGGTCGATGAGCACCGGGTTGTCAGCCTGTCCGTTTAGAGCCTGCGCGGCCGTGGCGCGGCCGACGTAGGCGCGCAGCGTGGCCTCGTCGTAGACGATCTCCATGCCGCGCCCGCCGAGCACGTAGGACGGGCGGACGAGGACCGGGTAGCCGATCTCGGCCGCCGCGACCGCCGCCTCGTCAGCGGACAGCGCGACCTTGCCGAGCGGTGCGGTGAGCCCCGCCTCGGCGAGGACCTCAGCGAACTCACCCCGGTCCTCGGCTGAGTGGATCGCGGCCGGCGAGGTGCCGACGATCGGCACGCCGGCCGCTTCGAGCGCGCGGGCGAGACCGAGGGGCGTCTGCCCGCCGAGCTGCACGATCACGCCGGCGACCGGCCCTGACCGCTGCTCGGCGTGCACGACCTCAAGCACGTCCTCCAGGGTGAGCGGCTCGAAGTACAGCCGGGAGGAGGTGTCGTAGTCGGTGGAGACGGTCTCCGGGTTGCAGTTGACCATGACGGTCTCGTAGCCCGCCTGGCGCAGCGCGATCGAGGCGTGCACGCAGGAGTAGTCGAACTCGATGCCCTGGCCGATGCGGTTGGGGCCGCTGCCGAGGATGATCACCTTCGGGGTGTCGCCGTCCGGTACCTCGTCGCCCTCGTCGTAGGTCGAGTAGAGGTACGGGGTGCGGGCCGCGAACTCGGCGGCGCAGGTGTCGACCGCGTGGTAGACGGGGCGGAGCCCGAGGGAGTGGCGCAGCGCGCGTACCTGGTCGGTCGACAGGACGCGCAGGTCGGCGATGGCGGCGTCGGAGAACCCGGCGGCCTTCGCCTCCTGAAGCAGCGGCTTGTCGAGCTGGGTGGCGGCGGCAATCGTCCGGGACAGCTCTTTGATGTTCTCCAGCTGCTCCACGAACCACGGGTCGACGCCGGTGGCCTCGGCCACCGCATCGGGGGTGGCCCCAGCGCGCAGCGCCTGGAGCATCGTGTTGAGGCGGCCGTCGTGCGGGGTGCGGCAGCGGTTGAGCAGCTCATCGGGGTGGGCGTCGATCTTTTCCGTGAACCGGAACGGTCCCGTCTGGCTCTCCAGGCTCCGCTGGGCCTTCTGGAGTGCCTCGGCGAAGGAGCGGCCGATCGCCATCGCCTCGCCGACCGACTTCATGTGAGTGGTGAGCGTGGGGTCGGCGCCGGGGAATTTCTCGAACGCGAAACGGGGGATCTTGACGACCACGTAGTCCAGGGCCGGCTCGAAGGACGCCGGGGTCTGGCCGGTGATGTCGTTGGGGATCTCGTCCAGGGTGTAGCCGATGGCGAGCCTGGTGGCGATCTTGGCGATCGGGAAGCCGGTGGCCTTGGACGCGAGCGCCGAGCTTCGGCTGACGCGCGGGTTCATCTCGATGACGACCATACGGCCGGTCTTCGGGTTGACGGCGAACTGGATGTTGCAGCCGCCGGTGTCAACGCCCACCGCGCGGATGATCCTGATCGCGGTGTCGCGCATGTGCTGGTACTCGCGGTCGGTGAGGGTCATCGCCGGGGCGACGGTCACGGAGTCGCCGGTGTGCACGCCCATCGGGTCGACGTTCTCGATCGAGCAGACGATCACCACGTTGTCGTGGCGGTCACGCATCAGCTCGAGCTCGAACTCCTTCCAGCCGATGATCGACTCCTCAAGGAGGACCTCGGTGGTGGGGCTGGCGTCCAGGCCGCTGCCAGCGATCCTGCGCAGATCGGCTTCGTTGTAGGCGATGCCAGAGCCGAGGCCGCCGAGCGTGAAAGACGGCCTGACGACGACAGGGAAGCCGAGGCTCTGGGCCTCGCCGCCGCCGTAGACCGCTGTCAGGCACTCGTCGATGGTGTGACAGATCGTCGACCTGGGAACCTCGGCGCCGAGCCCGACGACGATCTCCTTGAACTTCTCGCGGTCCTCGCAGGCCTGGATCGCGTCGATGTCGGCTCCGATGAGCTCGACCCCGTACCTCTCAAGCGTGCCGTTCTCGTGCAGCTGGACCGCCGCGTTGAGCGCGGTCTGGCCGCCCAGGGTGGGCAGCACGGCGTCCGGGCGCTCCCTGGCGATCACCTTGGCCAGTACGTCGGCAGTGATCGGCTCGACGTAGGTGGCGTCGGCGAACTCGGGGTCGGTCATGATTGTGGCGGGGTTGGAGTTGACCAGGGAGACCCTGATGCCCTCCTGCTTGAGGACGCGGCAGGCCTGGGTGCCCGAGTAGTCGAACTCGCACCCCTGCCCGATCACGATCGGCCCGGACCCGATGACGAGCACGGACTTCAGGTCTTCACGGCGTGGCATGGTTTACTTCTTTCCCCCGTCCATCAGTACTGCGAACTGGTCGAACAGCTCCACCGCGTCGTGCGGGCCTGGGGCGGACTCGGGGTGGTACTGCACGGCGAAGGCGGGCTTGTCGAGCAGCCTGATGCCCTCGACCACGCCGTCGTTCAGGTTCACGTGAGTCACCGCTGCCGCGCCGTACGGTGTGCCGAACGGCTCGCGGGCGCCGCGGGGCACGTGCGACCATCGGCTGCTGTCTTCCGCGGGGACGACACCCCGCACTCCCTGGGAAACGCCCGATGAAGAGCCAATTATCCCGGACGTGCGTTCGAACGCCGTCTCCGCTTCCGGCGGCAGGGCCGCGGCGAAGCCGTGGTTGTGGCTTGTGATGTAGACCCGGCCGGTGCTCAGGTCCATCACCGGCTGGTTCACGCCCCGGTGACCGTAGCGGAGCTTGTAGGTCTCGAGGCCGACGGCCCGTGACAGGATCTGGCTGCCGAAGCAGATGCCGAAGATCGGGACGCCGGCGTCGAGCACGCCGCGCATGGCGGCGATCGCGTACCCGGCCGCGGCGGGGTCGCCGGGGCCGTTGGAGAAGAACACCCCGTCCGGATCGGTGGCGAGGATCTCCGCGGCCGTGGCGGTGGCGGGGAGGACCTTTACCTCCATGCCCCGGTCCGCCATGTTGCGCGGGGTGGCGTTCTTGATGCCGAGGTCGATGGCGGCGACCCGGTACCTGGTCGTCGTGCCGGCCGGCGGCGCGACCGTGTACGGGTGGGGCGTGGTGACGATTCGCGCCAGGTCGGCGCCGGTCATGCCGGGGCTGGCCAGGACGCGCTCAAGGAGGCGTTCTGGGTCGTCCTCGACGGTGGAGACGGCCGCGCGCATCGCGCCGTGCTCCCGCAGCCGCATGGTCAGCGCGCGGGTGCCAGGCACCGAGATGCCGGTGATCCCCTGGGCTTTCAGCTCGGCTTCGAGGCTCCGCTGTGCCCGCCAGCTTGAGGCGATCCGCGACGGCTCGCGGACCACGTAGCCGCTGACCCAGACGCGGTGGCTCTCCGGGTCTTCGTCGTTGACGCCGGTGTTGCCGATGTGCGGGGCGGTCATCGCCACGATCTGCCCGCAGTAGGACGGGTCGGTAAGCGTCTCCTGGTAGCCGGTCATGCCGGTGTTGAAGACCATCTCGCCGAACGACTCGCCGTAGGCACCGAACCCCTTGCCCCGCAACGTCGTGCCGTCCTCGAGGACCAGCATCGCGTCCGGTTCGCGCTCGCTCATCGGGTTACCTTTCCGTCAAGGACCGTCGCGGTGCCGCGCAGGAACGTCGCGTGCACCCGGCCGGGCAGCGGCATGCCGGCGAACGGGCTGTTGCGGCTCTTGGAGGCGTGCACGCGCGGGTCCACAGGCGTTTCCCCGGCCCCTGGGTCATACAGCGTGACGTTCGCGGGAGCGCCTGCTGCCAGGGGCCGACCGTGCCCCGGCACGCGGCCGATGGCGGCCGGCCTCGCTGACATCCGGTCGGCGACGCCCGCCCAGTCGAGCAGGCCGGTGTCGACCATGGCCTTCTGTACCACGCGGAGCGCGGTCTCCAGGCCGGTCATGCCGTTGGCCGCGGCGGCCCATTCGGTTTCCTTGGCCTCGACCGGGTGCGGGGCGTGGTCGGTGGCCACGCAGTCGATGGTGCCGTCTGCCAGGGCGTCTCTGAGGGCCTCAACATCGTCGCCGGTGCGCAGCGGCGGGTTGACCTTGAAGCGGGTGTCGTAGTCAGCGGCCAGGTCGTCGGTGAGCAGCAGGTGGTGCGGGGTGACCTCGGCGGTGACCCGCCAGCCCTTGGACTTAGCCCACCGGATGATCTCCACGGACCCGGCCGTGGAGACATGGCAGACGTGCAGGGCGGCGTCGACGTGGGCGGCGAGCAGGCAGTCGCGCGCGATGATCGCCTCCTCCGCGGCAGCGGGCCAACCGACCAGGCCGAGCCTCGAGGCGACCTCGCCCTCGTTGAGCTGCGCACCCTCGGTCAGCCTCGGCTCCTGGGCGTGCTGGGCGATCACGCCGTCGAACGCCTTCACGTACTCAAGCGCCCGTCGCATGAGCAGCGGGTCGGCGACGCAGAAGCCGTCGTCGGAGAAGACGCGGACTCGGGCGGCGGAGTCGGCCATGGCACCGAGCTCGGCGAGCTGCTTGCCGTTCAGGCCAACCGTGACCGCGCCGACCGGGCGGACGTCGACGTACCCGGCCTGCTCGCCGAGCCGCCAGACCTGCTCCACCACGCCGGCCGTGTCGGCGACCGGCTCGGTGTTGGCCATCGCGTGCACCGCCGTGTAGCCGCCGAGCGCGGCGGCCCTGGTGCCGGTCTCGACGGTCTCGGCGTCCTCCCTGCCGGGCTCGCGCAGGTGCGTGTGCAGGTCGACGAGGCCGGGAAGCGCGATCAGTCCTCGGGCGTCAAGCACGGTGGCGCCCGGCACGGTGAGGCCGTCCCCGATTCCGGCGATTACGCCGTCCTTGAGATGAATGTCCGCCGACTCGCCGCCGACGATGGAGGCCCCCTTGATCAGCCACTCCTCGCTCATGACTGCGCCCCCTTCGACCGCACTGTCGCGGTAGTTTTTGCTGTTATCCATTGCGCGGGCCGCCGGGCCGAAGATCTTGGATCGCTGACTACGACATAGTGTGCGCAGCGATCCAAGATCTTTCGCCGGCCTCGGGAAGGTGGACCGCTCTTGCTGTTATCAGAAGCTGGGTGCTGGTTGCCGTCGCCGGCGAGGAGCACCCCGCTGGCCGCGAGAGGCGTCATGCCGCTTCCTCCGCCGCGCCGCCGAGCATCAGGTACAGGACCGCCATGCGGACCGTCACGCCGTTGGCGACCTGCGCCACGATCGTCGAGCGGTCGGAGTCGGCCACCTCGGCGGCGATCTCGACGCCTCGGTTCATCGGGCCGGGGTGCATGACGATGGCGTGCTCGGGCAGCAGGGCCATCCGGATGGCGTCGAGGCCGTAGCGGCGGCGGTACTCGCGGACGGTCGGGAAGTAGGCCGCGGTCATCCGCTCCTGCTGCACGCGCAGCATCATCACCACGTCGCTCTTGCGCAGCTCGGCGTCGAGGTCGTAGCCGGCCCGGCACGGCCAGGTGTCGACCGCGTGCGGCATGAGGGTAGGCGGCGCGACCACCGTCACCTGCGCGCCGAGCGTGGAGAGCAGCAGCACGTTGGAGCGCGCCACCCTGGAGTGCAGCACGTCGCCGACGATCGTCACCCGGATCCCGTCGAGGCCCTGGCCCCGCCGGTCGGTTCCGCTGCCGGGCAGGCCGACGAGCCGCTGCCGCATCGTGAAGGCGTCGAGCAGCGCCTGCGTGGGGTGCTCGTGGGTGCCGTCGCCGGCGTTGACCACGCGGCCGCTGATCCAATCCGTCAGGCGGCGCGGCGCGCCGGAGGCGGGGTGCCTGATCACCACGGCGTCCGCGCCCATCGCCTCCAGGGTCAGCGCCGTGTCCTTGAGCGACTCGCCCTTGGCGACGCTCGACCCCTTGGCGGAGAAGTTGATCACATCGGCGGACAGTCGCTTGGCGGCCGCCTCGAAGGAGGTCCTGGTCCTGGTGGAGTCCTCGTAGAAGAGGTTGACCACGGTCAGGCCGCGCAGCGTCGGGAGCTTCCTGATGGCCCGCCCCTCGACGCTGGCGAGCTCTTCGGCCGTGTCGAGGATCAGGATGGCGTCGTCGCGGCTCAGGTCGCCTGCCGAGATCAGGTGCCGGTTCACTGGTTCCCCTCCCCCAGCAGTACCGAGTCCTCGCCGTCGATCTCGGCGAGCTGGACGCGCACCTTCTCGCGGTGCGCGGTCGGCAGGTTCTTGCCCACGTAGTCGGCGCGGATGGGCAGCTCCCTGTGGCCCCGGTCGACGAGAACCGCGAGCTGGACCGCGCGGGGCCTTCCGAGGTCGTTCAGCGCGTCGAGTGCGGCGCGGATCGTCCGGCCGGAGAAAAGAACGTCGTCGACGAGGACCACCGTCTTGCCGTCCACTCCCTCAGGCGGCACCTGAGTGCGCTGAAGTGCGCGGGCCGGTCGCAGCCGCAGGTCATCGCGGTGCATGGTGACGTCAAGCGAGCCGACCGGGGCGGGAGTGCCCTCGAACTCGCCGATCCGCGTCGCCAGGCGGCGCGCCAGGTAGACGCCGCGCGTGGGGATGCCAAGCAGGACGATCCCCTCACCGCCGTGCGTGCGCTCCAGGATCTCGTGCGCGATGCGCGTCAGCGCCCGCCGGATCTCCTCCGGGGTCAGCACCGCCTTCCAGCCCTCGCCACCGGGGCGAGGGACTGCCTGGGGGGCTGGAACACCCGGATCGCCGGGGCCACCAGGGCCCGGCTCGTGAACTGGTTCCTGCCGCATAGCGCACACCAGTCACGACCTCCTTCCCCGTCTCACGGGACGGTCCTTAAAGGATGCCTATCGGGCTTGAGCTTACCCGCAAGAAGACGCTCTGCCTGCACGTGCACGCGCTCGCGACTGTTGGCAACACAGTCAACACAGAAAGTCACTAGACTAGCGGCACCCCGACACGCAGAACATCCCCCGGCGTAACTTTCCTGTCCCCTGTCACGACAACGGGCGCTCCGGCCCTCTTGCCATGCCCCTGCAGGCCCGCAGGCCCGCCCCGCTAGCGATCAGGAGAGATGTGATTTACGTCACATTTTTGATGGGAGCCATAACGTTCTGAGAGCGCGGACGGACCGCGCTTTGCCCGCTCTGCGCACGGGAAAGCCGATTACAGCGGGGGTTGTCGCGTTCTGACGGAGGGTAGGTAGTGTCTGGGAAGAGCAATGCCGGTTACTGGTCGAGTTCGACCAGTTTTTGCCATTCGGCTTGACCTTGTCGCTCTCGCCGCCTACCGTCACTGAGCGTAACCGTTACCGTAAGCGACGACTGGCCGGGAAACCGAGGAAAAATGCCATCTGAGTACGCCAAGACCCTGGGCGCGCGACTGCGCGCCATCCGCACACAGCAAGGGCTCTCCCTGCACGGCGTTGAGGAGAAGTCCCGCGGCCGCTGGAAGGCCGTCGTAGTCGGCTCTTACGAGCGCGGCGACCGGTCGGTCACGGTCCAGAAGCTCGCCGAGCTCGCGGAGTTCTACGGCGTTCCAGTCTCCGAGCTGCTGCCCGGAGACGCGGCGCCCACCCCGATCGCGACGGCGCCCAAGCTCGTGATCGACCTTGAGCGGATGAACCAGCTCCCCAAGGAGAAGGTTGGCCCTCTCGCCCGTTACGTGGCCACCATCCAGGCCCAGCGCGGCGACTACAACGGCCGGGTGCTCTCGGTACGGCACGAGGACTTGCGCTCGCTCGCGGTCATCTACGACAAGTCGCCTGCGGACCTCACTGAGGAGCTCATCAGCTGGGGCGTCCTCGACGCCGACGCGCGCAGCAACTCGATCGAGTCTTTCTAGCCCACCGGGTCAGGCCGCTTCTGACCCCGAGGCGGAGCGGCCACGCCCCACAGCGTGGAAGACCCGTGCCCCATCCGGCGTGACCCCGGCGATCGCCGGGTGGGGCGGTCGCGCTCAGGCGCGTCAGCTCGCGTGCCGCAGTGACAGCGGCAGCATCGGTTCGCCCTCAAGCCCGAGCGCCCGCTCGGCGACCGCGACGAACGTACTCGCGTCGCGCAGCAGGTCGTCCGCCTCGCGCGCGGACGCCGCCCTCGGAAGTCCCGCCTCCGCTGCGGCCCGCTTGGCCGCGCTCGCCGCGAAGAACGCCGCCCACTCGGCGAGGGCCGGCTCAACCTGCGGCAGCAGCTCCCAGACCGACCGCGGCCGACGCCGCCGCGCCCCGGTTCCAGGCTCACCCCGCGCCGCTACGATCGCGGCCGCCGCGCGCAGCGCCGCTAGGTGCGCGCCAATGTAACGGGTCGCCGGGTCACCTTCGGCCTCCGCCTCAGCCAGCCCCTGCCTGGCGGTCCGCAGCAGGCTCAGCGCCGCCCCGGGCACCCGGCTCGGCATCGGAAGCGCCGCGGCCGTCCCCGTGCCCGCTGGACCCGTGCTGACCGGCCCCAGGTTGGCCGGCCCCGTGCTTGCCGGCCCCGTGGTTAGTGGTCCTGTGCTTGCCGGCCCCGTGCTTGCCGGCCCCGTGGTTAGTGGTCCTGTGCTTGCCGGCCCCGTGCTTGCCGGCCCCGTGGTTAGTGGTCCTGTGCTGACAGGCACTGCGTTGCGGGCGGGCGTGCCCGCCGCCGTCAGCGTGCTGATCATGGTGATCACTCCTTAAGGAGATTCGCCGAAAGCCGCCGCCAGCCAGGCTGGGCCGGCACCGCGATCGGGGTGATCCGCCGGCCGGGCGAAGCGCTTCCCCACGCCCCGCCCGGCCGGTACCGGCCGCCAGGGGTCGCGGCGACCGGAGCCAACCCCCCCGTCATTCGAACACATTCTCATTCGAACACAGATTCGTGCCAAAGTCCAGTCCATTTGCTGACGAGTTCGAAGTTACCCAGTGGGTCTGACATTCCAGGTTCGAGCCAGCCGCGCAGAGAAATTCCTCTGACCACGGTGTGTAGCAAATTGCAAACGCTGCGCATGCGGTAATAGTTGGCTTCGTGACAGACTCCGCTGTTTCACGGCGGGCCGTGCTCCTGGGCGGGGCGGGCGCGGTGACGCTCGGGGCGCTCGCCGCGTTCGCCGTCGACGGCACGGATCCCGCCCAGTCCGCGGCTCCTGTCGGCTCGGCCGCCCCCATCACACCCGCCAGCCCATCCGCGGCCGCGCGGACGGCGGTCTCGCCGGCCCCCGCGCCGCAGGCATCGCGCTGCTATGGCTTCGGCCAGGGCTGGCTGTTCGGCGGGAAGTACACCGAGGGCGCGGACCTGCCAGGGCATCCAGACGCGAGCTTCGGCCGCGTCACGGTCCCGCACACCGTCATCCCGCTATCGGCGACCGACTGGGACTACCAGGCCTGGGAGGACCGCTGGATCTACCGCAAGCACTTCACCGGCCGCGGCCTCGCGTCCGCCGGCGAGCGGGTGCTGCTCACCTTCGACGGGGTCATGACCAGCGCCACGGTCGTGCTCAACGGGAGCACGCTCAGCAGCCACGCGGGGGGCTACCTCCCGTGGACCACCGAACTGACCGGCCAGCTACTGCCCGGTGACAACGTGCTCGCGGTGATCGTGGACGGCCGCTGGCTTGACGTCCCGCCCGACGCCCTGCCCGGCGGCCCGGGGACGATCGACTACCTCCAGCCCGCGGGCATCTACCGGGACGTCACGCTCCATGTCGTGCCGCCTGTCTACCTCGCGGATGTCTTCGCCCGGCCGGCGGACGTGCTCCTTCCCCAGCGGACGGTCAGGGTCACCGCCACCATCGACGCCGCCGCGGTTTCCGTCAGCGCCAGGCAGGGACACGGTCACGGGCACGGTCACGGGCACGGTCACGCGCACGGGCACGGTCACCGCCGTGCTCCTCGACGGCGCCGGCGCCCGGCTCGCCGGGGCCGTCACGACCGTCGCCTTGCCGGTCACGGGCACGTATACCGCGTCCGTGACCATCGGCGAGATCCCCCAGATCGCCTACTGGTCGCCTGATCAGCCGACCCTGTACACCGTCAGGACCACGCTGCACTACCCGGGCGGCGGGCACGTCACCGACACTACGATCGGGTTCCGCGAGGCGGTCTTCCGGGAAGACGGGTTCTACCTGAACGGCGCGCGGCTGGAGATCTTCGGGCTCAACAGGCACCAGCTGTACCCTCACCTGGGGATGGCCGCGCCCGCCCGCTTGCAGCGGCGTGACGTCGAGATCCTCAAGGAGGAGCTCAACGTCAACATGGTCCGCTGCTCGCACTACCCGCAGTCGCCGCACTTCCTCGACGCTTGCGACGAACTCGGCATCATGGTCTGGGAAGAGCCACCCGGCTGGGGTTTCATGGGGGACGAGGCCTTCGGGCAGCGCTTCCTCGACGATGTCACCGCCATGGTGCGCCGCGACAGGAACCGGCCGAGCGTGGTCGTCTGGGGCACCCGGCTCGACGAGACGGCGAACTACCCAGCCCTCTACACCCGGGCCCGCGACCTCGCCTACGCGAACGACGGGTCACGGCAGACCACGGGCGCGGTCACCTTCCGCACCACGGGCGGCTGGGCCGAGGACCTCTTCGGTTACGACGACTACCGGGTCATCAACGGCAAGCCGGAACTCTACCCGCCGGTCAGCGGCGTTCCCTACCTCGTCAGCGAGGCGGTCGGCGCGGGCGTGGACCCGCACTACCTGTGGACCGACCCGCCGGGCACGCTGGCGAACCAGGCCATCGCGCACGCCCTCGTGCACAACCAGGCACGCGCCGGCCAGCGGTACGCCGGGCTGCTCGCCTGGGCAGGTTTCGACTACTATTCGGTGCCGAACGACAGCACCCCAGGGACCGCAGCCAAGAACTGGCGCTCGATCCGCACCCCCGGCGTAATGGACGTGTTCCGGGTACCCAAGCCGGGCGCCGCCATCTACCGCAGCCAGGTCGCCGCCGTCGCCCGGCCGGTGATCATCCCGGTTTTCTGCTGGGATGACCGTTTCCCGCCGGGCGCCGAGGCCATGTTCGCCACCAACTGTGAGCGCCTCGTGCTCTGGCTTGGGAACGAATCCTGGCTGACGGTCATCCCCGACAAGGACACGTTCGGCCATCTCGCCTACGCGCCGGCGTTCGCCGACCTGACCGGTGCGGTCCACGCCCGCCCGGCCCGTGGGCCGGGCGGGGCCCTCGGCTCGCGGATGAGGCCCGCCACGCCGGGCCTGCCCGACCTCGTGATCGACGGGTACATCGGGATCAGCCGCGTCGCCACCCTGCGGATGACCGCCTGCACAAGCGGAGACCGGCTTGAGCTCAGCGTCGCAGACGCGGCGATTAGCGGGGACGGCTCGGACGCCACCGCGTTCACGCTCCGCGCCACCGACGCCTACGGCAACTGGCGGCCGGGGATCGACGGCGATGTCACCCTCGCGCTCGCCGGCCCCGCCGAGCTGATCGCCGAGAACCCGTTTCCCCTGGCCGCCTTCGGCGGCGTGGGCGGCGGGTTCATCCGCTCGCTGCCAGGCACGACGGGCCAGGTGACCCTCACCGCCGCGCATCCCACGCTCGGGCAAGCACGTGCGGTGGTGCAAGTCAGCTGAACCCGTTCGGAATCCTGGCTTGCAGGCAACGTGGCAGGGAGAACATCCCCTCGCAAATAACATTGCTCCATGAGGGTCACCTATCGCGAGCTGGGGCCACGGGAGTTCCGGGGTGCGATCCGCGCGCTCATCGCCGTCTACGCGGCCGCGATGAACCCGCCGGACCGGACGCTGTCGGGACGGGAGGCCATCATGGACCGGCATGCGGCGAACCCCGGCTTCCGGGGGCTGACCGCGCAGGTTGACGGGCGGCTCGCCGGGTTCACGTACGGCTTCCACGGGGAGAGCGGGCAGTGGTGGCACGACATGGTGGCCGCCGCGCTCGCCACGCGCTCGGGGACTGGCAGTGCGGCGGCGGGGTACGCCGATTCCGAGCCGCCGCGCACGTGGCTCGACGACTCCTTCGAGATCGCCGAGCTGCACGTCCTGCCGTCCTGGCAGGGCCGGGGAATCGGGCGGTCGCTGCTGCTCTCGCTCGCTTCGGGACGGCCGGAGCGGACCGCGGTGCTCTCCACCGCCGACGCGCCCACCACGGCCCGGCGGCTGTACCGGGGGGTGGGCTTCACCGACCTGCTGACGGACTTCCGTTTCTCCGGGACCGAGCCGCCTTATGCGGTGATGGGCGCGCCGCTGCCCCTGGCGGCGACGGGTTCCCGGTCGCCAAGTCCGAGCAGCCGATAGAGCTCCATCGTCGCGCGGGACATGTTGAGCGTGATGAAGTGCAGGCCGGGTGCCTGCTCGTCGAGCAGGCGGGCCGACAGCCTAGCGGCGTAGTCGATGCCGATCTTCCTAACCGTCGCCGCGTCGCCGCGCGTGTCCGCCGCGCGCAGCTGGTCGAGCAGGGCGACCGGGACCTTGCAGCCGCTGAGCTCGATCGAGCGCTCAAGCATGCGAAGGCTGGTGACCGGCATGATTTCCGGAATGATCGGCACGTCGCAGCCGAGCGAGCTCACCCGGTCCCTGAGCCTGAGGTAGTCCTCGGCGTAGAAGAACGTCTGGGTGATCGCGAAGTCCGCGCCCGCCCGGCACTTTTCCACAAAGTGCCTGATGTCGGTCTCCTCATCGGGCGAACGCGGGTGCCGCTCGGGGAACGCCGCGACGCCGACGCAGAAGTCGCCCGAGGACTTCAGCAGCTCGACGAGCTGCCACGCGTGGGCAAATCCGTCGGGGTGGGGAGTCCACGGCCCGTTAGGATCGCCCGGCGGGTCACCGCGCAGCGCCAGGACGTTGCGCACGCCGACGCTGGCGTAGCTGCCGATGACGTTGCGCAGTTCCGCGAGCGAGTGGTTGACCGCGGTGAGGTGAGCCACCAGGTTCAGCTCAGTCTGCTCGGCGATCGCGCCCGCCACCTCAACGGTGCCGTCCCTGCTTGACCCGCCCGCCCCGTACGTCACGGAGACGAACGCCGGCCTCAGTTGCTCAAGCCGGCGCACGGAGTCCCAGAACTGCCGCTGCCCCTGCTCCGTCTTGGGCGCGAAGAACTCGAACGAGAACGACCGGCCCGTCCTGAGCACGTCGACGATCCGCGGCGCGGGCCTCCGCGTGCGGGTCTGCTGGGGCGCGAGCGACGCCAGTGGCTGTCGCGGTTTCGGCGGCATGTGTCCCAGCATAACCCAGAGGTCAAGATTCTGTGCTGGGGCCACAATACCTAGATTGTCCCGTTGCCCGGTTCCCGGGCATGCCGAAGGCGTAGGCGGCGCGGTCTTTGCGCTGGCTACTACCGCGCCCACAGGGCTTCAACACCAGCGACAGCGCGGGGGACGCCGCACGGCGTCCCCGGGGGGCTATGGGGGGCGAAGCCACCGCTATGCGGGGGCCTAGGGGGCGCCCCCGCGAGGAGCAGGGCGCGGAGGGCGTCCGGTTTGTGGACGCCCTGCCTACATCAACCACCAAGCTCTAACCGCACCACAGCGCGGGGTCTCCGCGCTCTTTGCGGAGATCCCCGTGGGGGGGCGATGGGGGGGCGAAGCCCTCCCATACGCGGGGGGCGCAGGGGGGTCGTCCCCCCGCGGGGAGCACTGTGCAGGGGGGTCGTCCCCCCGCGGGGAGCACTGTGCAGGGGGGTCGTCCCCCCGCATGCTAAACAGTGCGGACGGCTCCGCCGTCCGCACTGCCAGCGCGTTAGCTGCCTAGAACGCCAGCGCCTGGGCGCGGCGGTTGACCTCGGTGCCGCGGCGGGCGTAGAGGGCCGCGATGGGGGTGCCGGGGAGCGTCTCGTCCGCGGTGAACAGCCAGCGGAGGGCTTCCTCGTCGTCGAACCCGCAGTCGAAGAGCACCGTCAGCGTCCCGGACAGGCCCTTGACGATCTGCTCGCCGTCGAGGAAGGCGGCCGGGACCGCGCGGTCACCAGTTGGCCGGGTGACGGCGAGGAGCTTGCGGTCGCGGAGGAGTTGCTTTACCCGGCTGATGGGGAGACCGAGCCGTATGGCTACCTCAGGGAGTGACAGCCATTCGCCAACGAGGGCGTCAGCCACGGGGTTTATCTGTGTCACGAGTCCAATGTCCCACATCGATGGCAGTTCCAAACAACCGACATTACATCACAATAGCGGATCTTTCTCCTGGTCAGCGCGGATCTCAGGGGGAACACGGGGTACGCGGGGCCGCCCCCGGAAGACAACCGCCAGGTGACCGCGCAGGCCGCTGGCCACTCGGCGGTGGCCGTCAGGCCCTCGGTATAACGCAACCGCTTCGGCGCGGGTCCGCAGTCCGGCGAGTTCGTACTGCCAGCCGCCCCTGTTGCCCTTCCACTGATCCTCGCGCAGCGCCTCGGGCAGGCTAAGCGACGCGAAGCCGCTCTCCACCACCGTTACGCCGAGCTCGTCGCCGACCAGCCGCAGGTAGAACTCGACCAGGGTCGCGTTGCCCGGCGCTGGCTTGGTCCCGCCGAAGGCGCTCGCCCAGCGGAACGAGGCATAGCCCTGTGGCTCGACGCGGACGATGTCGATCATGTAGGGCCTCGTGTCACCGCTGCATGCGACCGCTACCCGCCCCGGGCCGCGGGCAGGCTCGGCGCTGCTCCCCGGCAGCCACCAGCCGGGCCGTGTGACAAGTTGCCACACCTTGTCCTGCGTCGCGCGAATGGTGATCCGCTGTTCGATACGGTCTTCCAAGACAACGCCTCCCTCGCCCCAGGACACACTGAGGGCCGAGTCTTGCATAGCGCCGCAAATTGGTACAACTCGACACTTGCAGATGCAGTCAGGTAAGGCAGCCAGGTAAGGAGGTGCCCGCGCCAGGGGGTCGTTCCCTCGCGATAACAGCTAAACGGGCGAAAGCTGGTGGCATCGGGCCGTAAAATCGCCCTGATGGAATCTGCCCTCTCGGACCTTACCGGGCGGATGCTCGACCGGCGGTACCACGTCCGCTCGCGCATCGCGCACGGCGGTATGGCCACCGTTTACCGCGCCACCGATACCCGGCTCGACCGTGAGGTGGCGCTTAAGGTCATGCACGCCGACTTGGCGCGCGACGACGACTTCGTGGTGCGGTTCATCGGCGAGGCCAAGTCGGTGGCGAAGCTTTCCCACCCGAACATCGTGGGTGTCTACGACCAGGGTGCCGACGGGCAGTACCTGTACCTCGCGATGGAGTATGTGCCGGGGCGGACGCTGCGCGAGCTGCTGCAAGAGCGGGGCTGGCTGCCTTGGCAGGAGGCCCTCGCCGTCATGGACCTGGTGCTCGCCGGGCTCGCCGCCGCACACCAGGCCGGGATCGTGCACCGGGACGTGAAGCCGGAGAACGTGCTGCTCACGGCCGACGGGCGGGTCAAGGTCGTGGACTTCGGGCTGGCCAGGGCCTCGGCGGCCGTCGGGAACACGCGGGCCGGCGTGATCATCGGGTCGGTCAACTACATCGCGCCCGAGCAGGTCACCGGTGCGCCGAGCGACCCGCGCACCGACGTGTACTCGTCGGGCATCATGCTGTTCGAGATGCTCACCGGGCGGCAGCCGTTCAGCGGCGAGACGCCGCTCGCGGTGGCGTACGCGCACGTGAACTCGGACGTTCCCGCGGTGAGCTCGGTCGTCGGCGGGATCCCGCCGTCCGTCGACCAGCTGGTGCGAGCAGCGACCAGCAGGGACCCGAACCTCCGGCCCACGAACGCGGACGTGTTCCTGCGGGTGACGCGGGCGCTGCGGGGCATTCCTGAGCCCGCTGAGTCGGTCAGCGGAGCCTGGGCGGTGACGGCGGCAGGGGCGAACCCGTATGGCGGCGCGAACCCGTACGCCGACTCGATCAGCCCGCACGCCGACGTCGCGAGCCCCTACGGCGGGGCTGGCCTGGCCGACGCGGGTGGCTCTGGCGGCAGCTCGCACACGATGGTCGTGGGCGCTTTCTACGGCGACGACACCGACGCTCACGGGTCGGGGCCGCATCGCGGCGGCGCACAGGAGCCGTTCCTGCAGCGGTGGCTGTTCAGCAGCCGGCTCGTGTGGGTACTGGCCGCCGTGCTTGTGCTGATCGGTCTCGTCGGCGGCGGGTGGTACCTGACCTCCGGGCGGTACACGTCAGTGCCCATCGTGAGCAAGCTGACGGCGGCCGCCGCCGCGCAGACGCTGCACGGGGCCGGCTTCCAGGTGCGGACCGGGCCATCCGTCATCGACGACAGCGTGCCGAAGGGCGACGTGATCAGCACGTCGCCGTCCGGGCGGGCGCTGCCAGGCGCGACGATCGTGCTGACGCTCTCGAAGGGGCCGCGGATGATCACCGTGCCGCAGATTCCCGCGACCGACACCGTGGCGCAGGCCATGACGGCGCTGCGCGCGGCCGGGCTGACCGTGGCGCCGACTCCCCAGCCTGTCGGGGTCCAGAGCAACCCGCAGATCGGCACGGTGGCGGGCACCAACCCGGCTGAGGGTACCTCCTGGCCGGACAACAAGCCGGTCTCCGTTGAAGAGGTCGAAGGGCTCGCGCTGCCAAACCTGGTCGGGCAGAACATCGGGACCATCCAGTCGTGGGCGGGCCAGCACGGCATCAGCATCCAGGTCACCCAGCAGACCAACAACGAGGCAGCGGGCACGATCCTGTCGCAGTCCCCCGCGCAGGGCACGCCGGTACAGCAGGGTGCAACGGTCAACGTGCAGGTGTCCAGCGGGCCGCCTACGACGCCGATCCCCAGCGTGCAGGGCCAGAACTGCCAGCAGGCGCAGCAGACGCTGCAGCAGTCCGGGTTCACCAACGTCACGGTGAACCAAGGGTTCTTCCAGCAGAATATGGCCACTGGAACGAGTCCGTCCGGGTCGGCGCCGACCAGCACGCCCATCACCTTGAATTGCGGATCGGACAGCCCGTTTTAAGAACTCCTTTCTTTTTTGATGTTGCTGGGTGCCAGGACTGCGCGGTAGGGCAAAAAGAAAGGAGTTCTATGGCGCTGATCGGGTCGCACGCCACGGTGTCCGGCGGGCTCGCGACCGGCGGGCTGTCTTACGCGGCTTCGGTTGGCGCCGAGGTGATCCAGGTGTTCGTGTCCAACCCCCGGGGCTGGGCGGCGGGGCCTGGTGACAGTACCGAGGACGCCCGGCTGCGCGAATCCTCCATGCCAGTCTTCGTCCACGCGACGTACATGATCAACCTGGGGTCGGGGAACCCGGAGGTGGCCGCGAAGTCGGCCGACGCGGTCGCGCACGCGCTGCGCCGTGGCGGGGAGATCGGTGCGCGGGGCGTGGTGGTGCACACCGGGTCCGCCGTCGGCTGGGACAGGCCGCGGGCGCTGCGGCAAATCGGCGAGATCTTGGCGCCGCTGCTCGACAAGCTCGGCGACGACGACCCGGACCTGCTGTTCGAGCCGACGGCCGGGCAGGGGCAGATGCTGTGCGCGCGGGCCGGTGACCTCGCGTCCTACCTGTCCGCCGTCGAGCATCACCCCAAGGCCGGGGTGTGCCTCGACACCTGCCACGTGTTCGCCGCCGGCCATGACCTGAAGGCGGCCGGCGGGGTGGCTGCCATGCTCGACGAACTCGACGCCGCCGACGGCCTGCGCCGGGTAAAGCTCGTCCACGCCAACGACTCGCTGCTCGGCTGCGGGTCCAAGCGCGACAGGCACGAGGCGATCGGGGCCGGCATGATCGGCACCGCGCCGTTCCGCGAGCTGCTCGCGGCCCTGGCCGATGTCCCCTTCGTGGTCGAGACGCCTGGCGGGAAGGCGGGGCACGCGCGGGACATCGCTACGCTGAAGGGACTCCGCGCGTAGTAGCGGGCGGTCATGCCGGTAAAGGGGCTGGTCTGAGATGGTTGTGGTGATGGCCGCGGACGCTACCGCGTCCGATGTGGACCATGTGGTCAGCGTGGTGCAGGAGGCGGGCGGCGAGGCCTTCGTCAGCCGCGGAGAGTCGCGGACGATCATCGGGCTGAGCGGGGACATCGAGCGGTTCGCCGCCGTGCTGAATCTCGTCGGCCTTCCGGGCGTAGCCGACGTGGTGCGGATCTCCGTGCCCTACAAGCTGGTCAGCAGGGAGCATCGCAGGGAGCGTTCGGTCGTCAGGGTCGCGGGGGTACCGATCGGTCCCGACACGCTGACCGTGATCGCCGGGCCGTGCGCAGTGGAGACGCCGGAGCAAACCCTGGCCGCCGCCCGGATGGCGCGGGCGGCCGGCGCGTCGCTGCTGCGCGGCGGGGCGTTCAAGCCCCGGTCCTCGCCCTACGCCTTCCAGGGCCTCGGCGAAGTGGGCCTGAAGATCCTGGCGGAGGTCCGCGAGGAGACCGGCCTGCCGATCGTGACCGAGGTGATCGACCAGCGCGACGTGGACCTAGTCACGAAATATGCGGACATGCTGCAGGTCGGCACGCGGAACATGCAGAACTTCCCCCTCCTGCAGGCCGTCGGTGCCGCCGGCAAGCCGGTCATGCTCAAGCGCGGCATGTCCGCCACCATCGAAGAGTGGCTGATGGCCGCCGAGTACATCGCGCAGCGCGGCAACCTGGACATCGTGCTGTGCGAGCGCGGCATCCGCACCTTCGAGAACGCGACGCGCAACACACTGGACATCTCCGCCGTCCCGGTCGCGCAGCGGCTCTCGCACCTGCCGGTGATCGTGGACCCGTCGCACTCCGGCGGCCGCCGGGACCTCGTGCTGCCGCTGTCGCGCGCGGCGATCGCGGTCGGCGCCGACGGCATCATCGTCGACGTCCACCCGCACCCGGAAACCGCACTGTGCGACGGCCCGCAGGCCCTGATCGAGTCCGACCTCCGGGAACTGGCGTCCGTGGCGAACCATTTGTCGCCTCTGGTGGGCCGTACCCTGACGCCCGCGCCAACTCCTCCCCGCATTATCGGGAAGGTTTTATTCTCCTCTAAAACAAATCCTTCCCGATCATTAGGCCATCCTCGGGCAGCGTGGGACGAGTGAGGCCAACGTGACTCGTAATGCGCGGTACGGGTCGCTGCGTGCGGCGGCCGGATCGGCGCGTTACTCCGGGCGGTATTCCTGGGCGTTCGCGGCCAGTTGCTCGGCTAGCTCGTCCGCGTCGAGGCGGCCCTCGATCTTGCGGAGGTCCTCGATCTTCGCGCGGGTCTCCGCCCGACGCGGGGTGAGTAGCGTGCAGCAGTCCTCGTCGGGCAGTTCGGAGATCGACAGCGTACCGAGCCGGCGCGCCTCAGCCATGATCTCGGTCTTGTCCCAGCCGAGCAGCGGCCGCAGGATCGGCAGCGACACGGCGTCATCGAGTGCCGTGATGTTCGGCAGCGTCTGGCTGGATACCTGGCCGAGGGAGTCACCAGTCACCAGGGCCGAGGCGTGCAGCCGGGCGGCGAGGGCCTCGGCCGTCTTCAGCATCAGCCGCCGCTGCGCCATGACCTGCAGCCGACCGGCTCCTGAGGTAGCAAGAGACTGCTGTGCCTTGCCGAACGGCACCACGTACAGCCGCGAGGCGCCCTGGAATCGGTCGAGCCCGCGAACCAGCGCATAAGCCTTGTAAACGGATTCCGGCCCCGTCAGCGGCATGCCGGAAAAGTGCACGAAGGCGCAGCGTAGCCCGCGCTTCATCATCCGGTAGGCGGCCACGGGCGAGTCGATACCCCCGGACATCAGGGCGACCGCACGGCCGCTCATGCCCACCGGCAGGCCTCCCTGCCCGGGCAGCCCGCCCGTGAACGCGAACACCTCGCGCTGGTCGACCTCGACGAAGATCTCCGTGTCCGGGTGCTTGAGGGACACCTTCAGGCCGTGCGCGGCCACGACCTGCGCCCCGATCAGCGCGTTGAGCTGTTCGGACGTGACGGGGAACCGCTTGTCGCGGCGCCGCGCCCGCACCGCGAACGAGCCGCTGGCCGCCTCCGTCAGCGCGACGGCCGCGGCGATCGCCGCCTCGGGGGTCTTGTCGACCCGCAGCGCGCGGCACACGCGGGCGATCCCCGGCACGTCGGCGACTCGCTCGGCCACCCGGTCCACCGCCACCGCGTGCTCCGCAGGGGTCAGGCCCTCACGCGCCACGCGCAGCACGAGCACCCCCTCACGCAGGCTGAGCTCGGCGGGCACCCCGGTATCACGCACCGCACCGCGGACATTGGCCTGCAGCATCCGCTCGAATTGCTGCCTGTTCTTCCCCTTGAGGAAGATTTCTCCCTGCTTAAGCAGTACACACGGTTCGCCAGCGACCGGCCCAGCACCGGCCGTGACCGGATCGGTCATGGTCATCCCTCCAGTCTGCCAGTTTCGCCGCCATGCGACTGCCTCCTGCCATGGCCGCTCTCACGAATAATTGATGTTCTTCCTTTTCCTTGCTGTGTGGTCGTTTGCGACATAACGTGTGCGCGTGAACGCCAACGAGCGGGATGAGATCACGGCGTCTGTGGCCGCGCATGCGGAACTAGGTTCCAGATATGACACGGCCGTGGCCGAGGGCCTGGTCGAGCGCATTGGCGAGGAGATCGACAAGCGGATCGACTCGCGGCTCGGCGGGCGGTCCCGGCCGAGCGAGCCGAGGCAGGGCGGCAACCACGCGCCGCCCGCTTATGCGGGCCCGGTTGCGCCCACGCCGTCGATGCCCGCCGCCGCACCGCCGCCGCCTCCCGTGCCACGGCGGGCCGGCGGGCTGAGCGGGATGGTGCTTGGCCTCGGGTCGATGGGGCTCGGCGTCGGGGCGACCGCCGTCGTCGTGAGCAATCACGTGACGGCCGTCGCGGCGTTGTTCATGGTCATCCTGATCTGGGCCGCGATCGCGGTCATCAACGTCGCTCACTCGCAACGACGACTCTGACCGGCCCCTGACCGACGGGAGTGCGGGATGTTCGAGCGGTTCACCGACCGCGCGCGGCGCGTGGTGGTGGCGGCGCAGGAAGAGGCCAGGTTGCTCGGCCACAATCACATCGGCAGCGAGCACCTGCTGCTCGGACTGCTCCACGAGCCGGGCGGCACGGCCGGGCAGGTCCTGGCGGCGGCGGGGGTCACGCTTGAGGCGGCCAGGGCCCAGGTCGAGGAACTCGCAGGTCCTGGCAGCAAGTCGCCCGCGGGGCACATCCCGTTCACGCAGCGGGCGAAGAAGATCCTCGAGCTGTCGCTGCGCGAGGCGCTTGAGCAGAAGAAGGGCTACATCGGCACGGAGCACATCCTGCTCGGGCTGATACGCGACGCGGACGGCGGCGGCGTGCAGATCCTTGAGCGGCTCGGCGGATCGCTTTCCGCCCTGCGGCAAAGGGTGCTCGAGGTGGCCAAGGCAGCGGCACCCGACCCCGTCGCCGAAGAGGACCTCGGGCTGGGGTCAGGGACCGGGACGGGTTCCGGCCTCGGGGCCCGTCTCCCGGCGGTAGAACAGACGATCATAGGGTTCCATAAGCTGCTCACGCCGATCGACCAGCGGCTGGCCGGCATTGAGCGCCACCTCGGGATCGCCACCGACGAAGCGGCTGTCGGCGGTTTCCGCGGGCTGCTCATTTCGCTTGACCGGCGCGTGGCCAACATCGAGCGCCACCTCGGGATCGCGGCTGAGCCAGCGGAACCCGAAACGGACACCGAAGCGGAGTAGCCATCCCGGGCAAAAATAAATTGCCTGGTCGCGGCGTTGGCGCCTAAGATCAGTTGCTTCTTTGCCGCTTCTCTGCCGCTTCCGAAGGATTTTTTCATGTCTTGGCGCGCGCCTGCCCGCCGGTATCCCGTGCTCGCCATCCGTGACTTCCGGCTCCTGCTTGTCGACCGGCTGCTCGCGCCGTTCTCCACCGGGTTCTCGCTCGTGGGCGTCTCGTTCGCGGTCCTCAAGGTCACCGGCTCCACGGCGGACCTCTCCTACGTGATCGCCGCCCAGACCGTGCCAATGCTGGTGTTCTCGCTGGTCAGCGGCGTGTTCGCGGACCGCTTCCGGCCGCAGCGGGTAATCATCGCCGGCAACCTGGCGGTGGTCGTCGGCGAGGGCGTCTTCGGGCTGCTCATGCTGGTGAGCGGGCACCCGCCGCTGTGGTCGATGATCTGCCTTGAGGCGGTCAACGGGATCGGCGGCGCCGTGTTCTACCCGGCCTCGCAGGCGCTGCTCCCCCGGCTCGTGCCCGACGCGCAGCTGCAGGAGGGCAGCTCGATCAGCCGGCTCGCGATGAACATGGGGCAGATGACTGGCGCGGCAGCAGGGGGCTTGCTCGTCGCTCTGGCTGGGCCTGGCTGGGCGCTGACGCTGTGCGCGCTCGGGATGTCGGGGACCGTGCCGCTGATGATGGCGGTGCAGGGCGGCCGTCGTCCGCGACAGGTATCCCAAGATGAGCGTCCCAGCATGGTCGCTGAACTGAGCGAAGGGTGGGGCGAGTTCCGCAAGCACACCTGGCTGTGGGCCACGGTGATCCAGTACTGCCTGGTCATGATGGCCTGGAACGGCGCGTTCATGGTGCTCGGTCCCGTCGTGGCCAGGGCGCACCTGGGCGGAGCGGCCGCGTGGGGCGCGATCTCCGCCGCCGAAGCGCTCGGGCTGATCCTCGGCGGCCTCATCTCGCTGCGGTACACGCCGCGCAAGCCGATGCTGTTCGTGGTGTGCACCGGGGGCACCTTCGCCCTCTCGCCCCTCATGCTCGGCCTGGTCGCGCCGCTCCCTGTCATCTGCCTGACCGCGTTCAGCCTCGGCACGCTCGGGGAAGTGATGATGGTGCAGTGGACCGTGGCGATGGCGACGCGGATCCCCCCAGACAAGCTGGCCCGGGTGTCGTCGTACGACGCGTTCGGGTCGCTAGCGGCGATGCCCCTGGGAGCACTGGTCGCGGGTCCGCTCGCGGCAAGCATCGGCGTCCCAGCGACGCAGTTCGCCGCGGCGGCGGTCATCGCCGTGGCGTCGGCGTTCACGCTGATCCCGCGGGACATCTGGACGATCCGCAGCGACGACGTGGAGCCGGGTGGCTCGGGTGCGGCCGGCCGTGCGGCGGAGGAACTGGCCGCTTATGGCGCTGTCGCCGCCGGTGCTATCGCCTCCGGTGCTATCGCCAGTGCTCAAGCGGGAGCGGACCTCGGCTGAGCACGGTCCTGATCGCGAACGTGGACCGCGCTTCGGTCACGCCGGGAATCGCCAGGACCTGGTCGAGGAGGAGCTTCTCGTAGCCGGCCAGGTCCGGCACGGCGGCCTCGACGAGGAAGTCATCTCCGTGGCCAGTGGGGGTGAGTCATGGTGAGTCACCCGCTGGCACCCCGTCTCGGGGTTGTTCCCCAGCCGGTTGGCTGGTTCCCTTCCGCGCTTCACTGCCACCTGCCCGGCTGGGCCGGGTCTTACGGTCGGCTCCGCGCTTGACCGTGGCCCCGACTGGGCCAAGGACGCTATCCCCCGGAGCGGGGTTCCTCGTAGCGCGCGAGGTTGATCGCGGCGTTGTCGTCGCGCTGGTGGCTGGTCCCGCACCGGGCGCAGGCCCAGTGCTCCTTCCATCCGATGTCCTGCAGGTGCCCGCAGGCATGACAGGTCCGGGAGGAGGGATACCAGCGGTCCGCGACAATGAGACGGGATCCGTACCAGCCGGTCTTGTAGGCCAGCTGGCGGCGGGTCTCGCTGAGGGCGGAGTCGGACAGGCCGCGCCTGCGGGCCGCGGGCGCCGCTCAGCCCCTTCTGCCGCAGCATCCCGGCCACATCCAGGCCCTCGGCCACGATCTCGCCGTGGGTCTTGGCGAGCCTCGTGGTCAGCGCGTGAATGTGGTGGGCGCGGATGTCCGCGACCCGGCGCTGCAGCCGGGTGATCTTCCGCTGCGTCTGCCGGTAGCGGGAGGAGCCCCGGGTGCGGCGGGATAGTTCCCGTCCCAGGTGCCGCAACTGCCGCAGGGCTGTCTCCAGCGGCCGCGGGTTGGGCACCCGCTCGAGCACCTCCCCCTCGGGGTTGGCGACGGTGGCGAGGACCCGCACGCCGACGTCTACCCCCACCCGCGAGCCGGGCACGGTCACGCGGGGCTGGATGGGCCGCTGGATGAGGACCCGGAAGGCGACCACCAGGCGGGTCCCGTGACGGGAGACGGTGGCGGCGAGGATCCAGGCTTTGCCTTTGGCGGTCAGCCGCTGCAGGCGGCGGGTGTTCTCGTGCACCCGGACGGTGCCGATTCTCGGGAGGGTGACGTGCCGGCGGTCGGGTTCGACCCGGATCGCCCCGGTGGTGAATGTCACCCGGTCCCGGTCGCGGCCCTTCTTCGCGAACCTCGGGAACCCCACCCGCCTACCCTTGCATGTCCCGGTGCGGGAGGAGTGCCAGTTCCAGTAGGCGTCCACCGCGGCCTTGATGCCGTCGCTGAACGCCTCCTTGCTGATCTGCGGCCACCACACCTCACCGGTCCCGGCGTCGGTGCACTCGGTGTCCTTGACCTGGTTCCACCGTCTCCGCAGCCCGGCCAGCGACGGCACCGCGGTCTCCTCGCCGGTCTCCCGGTAGCGGGTGATGTCTTCCTTGAGGGTGCGGACCGCCCAGTTACGGGCATAGCGGCGCCCGCCGAACTGCCGCCGCAGGCACGCCTCCTGCTCCGCCGTGCAGTCCAGCGCGAACCGGAACGCCTGCACGCTCCAGCCATCCGGGACCGTGAACCTACCCACCCGGCCCCGGCCCTCCCGGGAACACAGCTCCTGAGCGGATACCGCCGCCGCTAACCCTGGGCCGCCCCTGACTGGCGTCCTGCCTTTCCTGGAACCACCGGTACGCCGTCTGCGGGCATGCGCCCTGCAGCAACACCCGCTCCGTGATGATCACGCCACTTATCATAGCACTAGAATGCGAGTTCGCCTAACGTGACTCGCTGTCCGGGTGTCCCTCATCTTGTTCCCGGGCGCGGGCCCCTGGCCCGGATTCTCCGCGCGTTCCCGCCCCTGCCACCCGGGCGAGGGACCCGGCCGCCTTGCCGCCGCCTGAGCCGGTCGACCGCGCGGGCCGCTCCTCTAGGTCCCTGAGACACCGGAGAGCCGGTCATGCAAGGCCGACCGTGTCCTCCGCCCGCAAGCGGCTCGTCCTGGTCATGACCGAGGACGCACTGCGCCACAACGGCGGACAGGACGAATCACTACGACTTGCGCACGCTCACAAGCACTCACTAGCAAGCGAGCAGACCCCAACCCTCTCGCGAAAGCGGTCCGTCCGGCACGCGACCGAGCGCACGGATAGCCATCTCCTGGGCACGAGCAGTCCGGGCGCATGGGGCACCAAGCAGCCGGAGTCCGGCGGCATGCACCACCGGACACACGTGCGGATTTGCGCGGCCACCTGGAATGTCAGACCACCGGCGTAGCGTGTGGGGCATGAACCTTCCCCTTCCCAGGCGCCTTTCCGGTCGCAGGACACACCCCGAGTGCCCCGGTCAGCCGAAGCAGGCCGACGGGGCGGACCACGAGCCCGAGCACGCGGCGTACATGAGCTGGGTCGCCGCCACCGTCGGGGAGCACGGCTGGGCGATCTCCGGGCGGCACGGCGACGAGGCGGCGCCGCCGTGGGCCTACAGCGTCGGGATGTGGCTGTCGTGCCAGACCCCGGAGCTCGTCCTGTGCGGGCTGCCCGTGGAGAACGGCGCGGCCATTATCAACGCGATAGGCGCGCGGATCGCCGACGGCGCTGACTACTCCCCCGGCGACGTGCTTGAGGACGTGTGCCCCGCTCCGCTCACTCTCCGCCTGGTCGAGTCGAGCTGGCGGGCGACGAACGGCCTGCTGGGCATCTCCGACGCCTTCTACGGGATGGTCAGGCCGCCGTACCTGCAGGTCGTGTGGTCCGACAAGAACGGCAAGTTCCCCTGGGAGCAGGGCTTCCAGGGCGCGTTCGACCGGATGCAGCCCTTGCTGTGGCTCCCCCGCGACGACAACCCCCCGTCACCGTGGACCCGCCTGGACCAGCTGCCCTGAGCTCCGCCCACTACAGCGGTCCCCGACTAAGGAGCGTGCAAAGATGATGCCCATGAGCAGTCCAGGCTGGTTCGACGATTTCCCTGAGTACCTGACGGAGGCGGACTACCGCGACCTGTCCGAGGAAATCTCGCGCACCATCGAGGTCGTGCACGGGCACATCATCAAGTGCGAGTCGCCGACGCCACGGCACAACCGGATTGCCCGTCGCCTGGCGAACGCCCTAGAAGCCTTGCGATCACCCGCCGGCCCGTGCCTGACAGTCGAAACAGACGTGGATGTCGTGCTCTGGCGCATTCCAAGGTTCACCTTCCGCCGTCCGGATGTCGCCGTGTACAGGTGCATCGACGATCCCACGCGGAAGCCCACTGCCCAGGACACGGTCCTCGTCATCGAGGTGACCTCGCCGACCACGGCCAGAGAAGACCTCGTGGACAAGAAGGCTCAGTATGCAACGGCGGGCATCCCGCTCTACCTGGTTGTCGTCCTCGACGAGAAATTTGAGATCTGGGAGATTCGTGAGTTCCATCTCGACGCTGCGGCCGCCGCGTACCGCTTGTATGCCGTGCACACCTCGGTTCTGGAGCTAGAGCAGCCCATCCGGCTAACCCTTCCGATATCCGACCTTGTGAGCGGCTAACCCGCGTCTCCCTGGAGATCTCAATGACCGGCCGCAACACGCTTCGCAGCATGCCAACCTGTTACGTACCTGCAACGACGGTGGCCGCAAGACTTGAGCTGCTCGTCGCGCGGGGGGTGATCGGCACAGACTGCACGGGCGCCCGGCCAATGGCATCCCGACGGCCACGGGTCCGCCCGATCCGCGCGGTCTCCCCCCTGATAAGCGAACAGCGCCGCTAACCGGGCAGGATGTGTTCCCGCAGCTAGCGGCACGTCCCTCGACTGCGGGTTAGCCGTTCTTGGCGTAACCGCGAACATGGGTACCGAGGTGGTCCACTGCGATGGACCATCTCGATCTCATCCTGTTTGGTCTCATTGCCGGTGCGCGTGGTGTGGTTCACCCCTAAATTTAGGAGTCTCCAGGCCGGGCATCGGCTGCTCAGGCCGAATCCTGAGCGGGCGGCGCGCGGCCATGCAAGCCAAGGTCGGCATTCCGCCTCCTAGAGATCGGGCGTCTGCCCCTGTCTCGAAGAATCCGCAGCGACAGAGCCGGACCGCGCCGACATTTCACTGTGAGCCAAGGAGCTAAGGGACTATGGGACAGCCCGACGTTGAGGACGCCAAGGAGACGGGCGTCCGGAAAGACAAAAGCCTCGGTGGCCGGGACACGATGGCGCTGCTTGGGATGATCCATGGCTACTGGAACAGCCAGGTAGTGCGGGCCGCCGCTGACCTGCGGCTGGCCGATCACCTCGCCGCTGGTGCGCGGACGGCCGAGGACGTGGCCGGCCTTGAGTCGAGCGATCCGCTCGCCACCTACCGGCTAATGCGCGCCTGCGCAGGGCTGGGCCTGCTCGCCTACGAGGGTGACGGGCGTTTCTCCGTGACCCCCGCAGGCGCGCTGCTCCAGTCCGGTGTCCCTGGCTCGCTGCGGGATCACGCCCTGGCTTTCGGGGCTCCTGGGCACTGGCTGCCGTGGGGGCAGTTGCCTGAGGCCGTCCGCAAGGGCGGGACGCAGGCGGCCGCCGTGCTCGGCGCTGACCTGTTCGACTACCTGGCCGGGCAGCCGGAGGAGGCCGCGCAGTTCGCCGCCTCGATGGAGGCCCTCACGGGGGCGATCGCGACCGACGCCGCCCGGGTCATCGACGTGAGCGGGGTGTCGCTGGCAGTCGACGTCGGCGGGGGGACCGGGGAACTGGTCCGCGCGCTGATGCGCGCTAACGGCGGGCTGCACGGCCTGGTCCTGGATTTCCCTGACGCTGCCGATTCGGCGCGGCAGGCGGCGGAGGCAGAAGGCCTGGGCACCCGATTCTCGGCGGTGGCCGGCGATTTCTTCGCGGCGGTCCCCGACGCCGACCTGTACCTGCTCAAGGCCATCCTGCACGACTGGGACGACGACTCCTGCGTGCGCATCCTGCGCAACTGCCGCGAAGCCGCCCGGCCGGGCGCGCGCCTGATCGTGATCGAGAACGTCATCAGCGATCTCGCCAGGGACAGGTTCGCCACCCTGCTCGACATGAACATGCTGGCGGTCACCACCGGCCAGGAACGCGACCTGGCCGCATACGACGAGCTCTTCGCCGCCTCCGGCTGGCAACGGACCGCTGTCCACGCCCTTCCCGGCGCCCGCTCGCTGCTGGAACTGGCCGAGGGCTGACCAGCCGAGTGCGCGTTTGGGCTCGCTCTTGCCGACCCAAATGCGCACAAGGCTCGTCGGCATCAGGCCGCCACCTCCAACGCCGCCCCTGCGGCCAAGCGCGCCAAGTGCGCATTTGGGCTGGCTCTTACACGCCCGAATGCGCACTTGGCTTGCTGGCGCGGTGGCCGGGTGGGGCGGTGCAGGTGGCGGGTCAGACGTTTTTGGCGTAGCTGCGGAAGGTTCTTACTGAGATTGCTACGCAGAGGATGGCCAGGGCTAGGAGGCCAGCGCAGCGGATCGCTATCGCGGACCAGTCGGGGGCGGCGCTTAGGGCTGACCTGCCTATCTGGACCTCCCAGTTCAGGGGGTTCCGCGAGGCGATGGCCTGCATCCAGCCGGGGAGGAAGGTTGGCTGGATGAAGGCGCTCGACAGGAACATCAGGGGGAGCATGAAGAAGGTGTAGACGCCGATGATGGCTTCGCGGGCGCGCAGGAGCATGCCGGTCATGTTGGAGAGGGCGCCCCAGAGGACGCCGACCTCGATTGAGGCGACTACCAGGATCACGATGCCTAGTGCGCCGCCCGGGTAGTGGGCGCCGCCGGCGTAGCCGAGGCCGACGATGATCAGGGTCTGGATGGTCGTGCTGACCGCCTGTTCGGCGACCGAGGCGTTCATGATGGCCAGGCGGCTTGCCGGGGTGACGAGGAAGCGGTTGAGGGTGCCACGGTCGATCTCCTCGATCATCGCCATGCCGGCCCACATGTTGCCGGACATAGCGTTCATCGCGACGATGCCGGGGATCAGGTAGGCGAGGTAGGAGCCCTGGAAGCCGAAGCCCGGGATGTCGATTATCTTGTGGAACATCTCGCCGAAGAGGAACAGCCAGATCACCGGCTGGATGACGCCCATCGCAAGGACCACCGGCTGACGGATCAGGGCGCGAAGCTTGCGTCCCGTCAGGTACCACGTGTCGCGGAGGAGGGTGTTCGGGGCAGGAGTCAGCAGCATTCGTTCGGGATAGACCGTGGTTGTCATCGTCCCGCGACCTCCGTCAGCCGCGTCGCGTCGCTGTACCGGCGGCCCGCGTAGCGCAGGTACACCTCGTCCAGGGATTCGACTTCGAGTTCTCGCTTGAGCCGCTCCGGGTCGCCCTCGGCGACGACGCGGCCGCGGTCGACGATGGCGAGATGGCTGGCGAGCTTGTCGGCTTCGTCGAGGTAGTGCGTGGTGAGCAGGATGGTTACCTTGTCGTGCGTGGCGAGGGTGGTGATCTCGTCCCACATCGCGGCACGGGACTCCGGGTCGAGGCCGGTGGTCGGCTCGTCGAGGAACAGGACCCTGGGCTTGTGCACCAGGCCGAGGGCGACGTCGAGGCGGCGCTGCATGCCGCCGGAGTAGGTGCGGACGAAGCGGCCCGCCGCGTCGGTGAGCTGGAACCGGTCGAGGAGCTCCTCGGCGCGGGCCTTCGCGGCTTTGCTCGGCATCCCGTACAAGTGTCCCTGGAGGATCAGGTTCTCACGCGCGGTGGCCGCCGGGTCCGCACCCGAGCGCTGCCCGACGACGCCGATGACACGGCGCGCCTTGGCCGGTGCCGCGATGACGTCGATGCCCTCGATGGTGGCCGTGCCCTCGTCGGGCCTGGCGAGGGTGGTGAGGATCTTGACGGTGGTGGTCTTGCCGGCGCCGTTGGGGCCGACGAGGGCGAAGATGGTGCCCTGCCGCACGCTGAGCGTCAGGCCGTCCAGGGCCCGCACGCGTGTTTTGCCTGGTGCGGGATAAGTCTTGACGAGGCCGTGTGCCTCGATCGCGCTTCGGGGGGTACAGACGGTCGTTCCCCCGGGAGGTGATTGCATGGTGATGACTCCTCGTTACTGAGACTTGCGTTCTTGGTCGTCAGTCCGTGAGGAGTCGCCGGCGTAGACTCATGATTGGGCCTCATGGCTGCCGCCTGCGGGTCACTCGCGGGACTGGTGGTGAGGTTGCGACCTCGGTTCACGGTGTTGCAGCACCGTGGACTGGGGTCGCTCTAACTGTCCTGGTTGCCGTCCGCGCTGTCTGTGCGCGGCTCTTCGACCCACCCCCTCTTCGCGAGCTCGTCGAGTTCCACGAACTCCGGCGGCATTTCGCCTGTCTCGTGGATGTGCCGCCAAGCGTCCATGCCACTGATGGTGCCGGCCACAAGCTCTCCGAGCAGCCCGCGCAGCCACTCCGCCTGAGCGAGGCGCATGGCGAGCTGGTACTCGCTCTCGACGAGCAGGACCCTGGGCAGGCGCTCGGCCCACAGCTTGAGGTCCGCCTGGTGGCTCGCGTTGGTCTTGTCCAAGGTCGCGAGTCGCGCGGTGAGCAGGCCGATCACCTCGTCGGGCGGCAGGATGCCCGCCTCCGACAGGGCCGCGACGAAGCTGTCGCGCTCGTCCTGAGGAGCGCTGAGCAGCTCGCTCAGCCAGTCCCTGAGCTCGCCCAGGCCGGTTTCCGTGATCTCGTAGGTGGTCCGCTCCGGCTGCCGGCCATCACGGTCGATCACAGCCGCCTCGATGAAGCCGTTCTTCTCTAGGTTCTGCACGACGGTGTAGAGCGAGCCCCAGTTGATCTTGAAATTCTCCTCCTTGCCGCGTGCCCGGAGCGTCTGCGCCATCTCGTACGGGTACATGGGCTTCTGGGCAAGGAGCGACAGCAGCGACAGCGCAAGCAGGTTCCCGACCTTACGGCGCTTAGCCACTGGCCTCGCCTCCTACGCTCGCCCCCAAGTACTCGTAGCCGAGCATACGCCGACGAGCGGGCGAAATTCAAGACCTATCGCGATTTGCTCGGATGGGCACCCAGCGCTGGAGCGGAAACAACGTGACGGTTAGTCACGGCATTCGGCGGAAGCGCTCAGCGGAACCCGCCGAGGCGGGCGGCGCCCGCCGGGCAATCCGGGCATATCGCCGCGTCGCGTTCCGGGAGAACGTGATAGTGGATGGCTGCGCACGCTATAGCGTGCCTAACTATCCATCATCTTCGAAATCATCGCCGGGGTGGCTAAGTCTCGCGCCGACGTCGCTACGAAGCGAGCGGTATGTCCCCCTTGCCGGGTTCAGCCACAGGTGCGGGAACCCCGGAACCAGGTGCGCGCCGGGCTCGGCGTCGAGGATGGCGCGGTTGACTCATACGAGCAACGCGGTTGACTCATACGAGTAATGGGTCGCGCAGTAGGTGAGGTGATGCCGTGCCTGCGCCCCGCGCCCTAGGCAGTAATGGGCGGGGCGCAGTAAGCCGCTTACGTTCGGGAGTTGATTGATTTTGGTTTTGATCTTGAGCGGTCAGCCGAAGAAGACTTCGGACTCTGCGTAGCGCTCCGCGGGGACCAGTTTTAGCTCGCGGGTGGCCTCGGACAACGGGACGCGGACGACCTGGGTGCCTTGCAGGGCCACCATCGTGCCGAACGCCTCGTCGTGGACCGCCGCGACCGCGTGCAGGCCGAAGCGCGTCGCCAGGACCCGGTTGAAGGCCGTCGGGGTGCCGCCGCGCTGGATGTGGCCGAGGACCGTGCAGCGGGCTTCCTTGCCGGTGCGCTTCTCGATCTCGTTGGCGAGGTACTGGCCGACGCCGCCGAGCTTGACGTGGCCGAAGGCGTCGAGCTGGCCGGACTGCAGCGACAGCTCCTCGTGGAGCGGGTGCGCCCCCTCGGCGACGACCACGATCGGGGCGTACCGGGTCTGGAACCGGTGCTCCACGTAGCCGATCACCTTGTCGATGTCGAACGGGCGCTCGGGAATGAGGATGACGTTCGCCCCGCCGGCCATGCCGGCGTGCAGCGCGATCCAGCCCGCGTGGCGGCCCATCACCTCGACGATGAGGGCCCGGTGGTGGCTTTCCGCCGTCGTGTGCAGGCGGTCGATCGCCTCCATGGCGATGTTCACGGCGGTGTCGAAGCCGAACGTGTAGTCGGTGGCACCGAGGTCGTTATCGATGGTCTTCGGCACGCCGACGACGGGAATACCCTCGCCGTTCAGGCGCGCCGCGACACCGAGGGTGTCCTCGCCGCCGATAACCACGAGGGCGTCGACGCCGAGGCCGTCCATGTTGTCCTTGATCCGCTCGACGCCGGTACGGCCGGGGGCGGAGTCCTTGAACGGGTTCGTCCGCGACGATCCGAGTATGGTGCCGCCGCGCGGCAGGATGCCGCGGACCGCGTTGACATCGAGCGGCATCGTGTCCGCCTCGAGCGGCCCGCGCCAGCCGTCACGAAAGCCGAGGAACTCGATCCCGTACTCCTGAATTCCACGGCGTACCACTGCGCGGATCACCGCGTTCAGCCCGGGGCAGTCGCCGCCCCCGGTAAGGACTCCCACTCGCATAAGGCAAAGCCTAGCGGTCCGTAAGACTCTTGCAATGGGGGCGCGACGACGCCCGCGATGCAATCGATAACATCGATAACTCCGTGGGCGGCAGGCCTTCCTGCTGCCGGTCCTTCGTCCGTGTCGCGTAGATATTGACGTATTCCTGACCGGACAGCTTTGCGATCTCGGCGATGATCTCGTCGGTGACCGCGCGCAGCGCCTCGCGGTCCTTCTCCATGCCGTAGTAGCGGGAGAACTCCATCGGCTTGCCGAAGATCACCCCAGGCCTGATGCTGAACCGGGGGTTGTGCGAGCCGGGCGGCAAGAACTCGAAGGTGCCGATCATCGCGCACGGCACGACGGGAGCGCGCGACTCAAGGGCCAGCCGCGCCACGCCGGTGCGCCCCCGGTAGAGGCGACCGTCCGGGGAGCGTGTGCCCTCCGGATAGATGCCGAGGACGTTCCCCTCCGCGAGGACGCGCAGGCCGGACCGCAGGGCGCGCTCGCTGGCCTCACCACCCGTCCTGTCGATCGGGATCTGCCCCACGCCGCTGAAGAACGCACGGCTCAGCAGGCCCTTGACGCCCTTGCCGGTGAAGTACTCGGCCTTGGCGAGGAACACCACCTTGCGCGGCAGTGGCAGCGGCCCGAAGAAGTGGTCGGAAAACGACAGGTGATTGCTCGCGAGGATGACCGGGCCACGCCGCGGCATGTTCCGCCGCCCGCGCGACCAGGGCCGAAAGACCAGCTTCAGCGCTACGCCTAGCGTGTACTTTGCTACCCAGTAGAACACGCATACATCGTCCCACGTCCCGCGAAATCTGTGGCACGATGCAGAGGTGTCATCGATATCACCGGGTCCCGCGAGCCCGGAGGCCGAGCCTTTTTCCGCTGACGGGGGCCCGGTAGGCGTCCTTGTCCTGCACGGGTTTACCGGGTCGCCGCGCACCGTGCGGCCGTGGGCGGCGCATCTCGCGGAGGCCGGGCTGACCGTCCGGGCACCGCTTCTCGCCGGGCACGGTACCGACTGGCGGGAACTGGCCAGGACCGGGTGGACGGACTGGTACGCGTCCGCCGAGCGCGCGTTCATGGAGATCTACGCCCGCTGCGAGCAGGTGTTCGTCGCCGGGATCTCGATGGGCGGCTGCCTGGCGTTCCGGCTCGCGCAAACGCAGCGCGACCGGGTCAGCGGCCTGACGGTCGTGAACCCGTCGCTGGCTGGTGACAATCCGCTGATTCCCCTCACCCCGGTGCTCAAGTACGTGATCAGGGCGATACCGTCTATTGGTGGGGACATCAAGAACCCGGACGCGCAGGAGGGGGCGCTGAAGAAGACCCCCGTGGCGTCCGTCTCGACACTGCCGAAGATGTGGAAGACGACGGTGGCAGAACTGGCCTCGGTGACCCAGCCGGTGCTCGTGTACCGGTCCACGGTCGACCATGTGGTTGGGCCTGCCAGCATGAAGGTGCTGTCCGCGGCCCTGCCGGGCGCAGAGGTGCGGCGCCTTGCCAACAGCTACCATGTCGCGACACTTGACAATGACGCACCCGAGATCTTCGATGGCACCCTGGCATTCATTCAGAAGCACAGCATCGGGAAGCAAAGCGGGTAAGACTGGACTGTGGCTGAGGGGGACGTGCCGGGAACTGGCGCAGGCGGCAACGCGACAGGCGGAGACGGCGACGAGGCCGTCTGGCTGGACCTAGTTGCCCGCTTTGACGCGCCCGCGCCGGCAGACGAGGCGCCGCCCTGGCCGGACAGGGAAGACCTGGCCGGCCCGGTGCACGTTACTCCTGCCATGCCGCCCACGACGCCGCCCTCGGTGCCCGAGGCGCTGCCCAGGGAGCCGCCGACCAACCCGACCGGGCTGCCTGGCCTGCCGGTGCTCGGTGGCTCCTCCCCCATGCCGGGCAACACAGTGCCAGATGACGCGCGGCCAGACCACGCGATCACTGACCAGCCGTGGCCGGAACTCGGTGCCAGGAGCGGCCCACGGGACGTGGCGCCGGCGGACGATCCCGCCGACGACCACTACGTTCCGCCGGTGCCCCCGCCGCTGCCCAGGCTGGACCCGGTGACCAAGGGCGCGTGGCTCGCCCTATTCGGCGGTCCCCTCTACCTGCTCATCAGCACCGCCACCGGCGCCACCATCTCCGGGCTCGCCGCCTTCCTCGCGGTCGCCGCCTTCGTCGGGGGCTTCGTCATCCTCGTGCTGCGGATGGACAACGGTCGGCCACCCGACTCCGGGTCCGACGACAACGGTGCCGTGGTCTGAAGGCCCGTGACCGCCCGCGGGCGGGGCGCCCCCGCTCGCGGGCGGGGCGGGGCGCTGCGAGGCGCGCAGGGCCGCGTCGAACAGGCTGAACGCGTCCCTGGTCAGCCCGGCCAGGGTGTCCCCCACGCCGGCGAACTGGCCTGCGCCGGAGCCGCCCGAGTCGCGGTACCTGCGGGCGGCCCGGCAGATCGGGCACCACTGGCACTCCGGCGGCTCGTCGGTCGGTTCCTCCGTCGTCGCGGTGTCCCAGACATCGTCGTTCTTGGCGCCGCCTCCGCCGCCGAGTGTGGACTTCACCCGGCCCGCTACGTCACGGCCTATACTCCTGGCGCCGGCCTTCATCAGCCACCGCTGGAAATCACCAATCGGGTCGCTTCCCGGCTCAGTGCTCATACTGGCAGACTAGTCCGCCTGGCACGGTGTGTCGCTCACAGCTCGACGACATAGGGGACGCGGGTGGCGCGGAAGTGGCCGACGTTGACGCACTCGGTGCGGCCGATCCGCACCCGGCGCGCGAGCGGGTTGTGCACGTGGCCGAAGAGGGCGTACCTGGGCTGCGTGCGGCAAATCACATCGAGCAGCGCGGTGGAGCCGGTTTCCATGCGGCGCGCCTGCACGTCGTAGAGCAGTTCGGGGACGGCCGGGGGGATGTGGGTGCACAGCACGTCCACGGTCCCGACCGCGTCCAGCTTTTCCGCGAAGCGAGACGGCGGCACTTCGTTCGGGGTCCGGTACGGGGAGATCAGTCCGGCGCCGACAAAGCCGAACGTGACTCCCCCGACCATCGCCGCGCCGCCGTCAAGCACCTGGTGGCCCGGCTTGCGGAAGGAGTCCCACAGGCCCGGGATGTCCACGTTGCCGTACGTGAGGTAGGCGGGCTCGGCCAGGGCGCCGAACAGCTGGGCGTACTGCTTCCTTATCGCCTCCTCAGTGAGGGTGCGCAGGTCGGTGCCGCGCTCGGCCGTCAGCCGCGCCGCGATGCCCGCGGTCAGCGCCCTGGCCTCGTCGAACCGGCGCGCCGTGCGCAGGTCGATGTACTCCCTGGCATGCTCGGCCCCGTAGAGCTCGGGGAAGATTCCCTGGGTGTGGTCCGCGTAGTCGAGGAACAGGAGCATGTCACCGAGGCAGATCAGCATGTCCGCGCCGTCGCCTGCCGTCTTGAGCGCGTCGGCCGTTCCGTGCACATCACTTACCACATGGACCCTCATGAGATAAAACATAGACTCGGGGGGACGGAGAACGGAGAGGTCCTTGCGCGAGTACAGCATTCCCGCCTTGGCAGAGATCCCTGCATCCGCGAACGCGGCGGACGTGGTCACGCGCCGCGCGGCGGAGCAGCCGCGCGCCGTCATGCTGCGGCGCAAGACGGCAGACGGCACCTGGACGGACGTCACCGCCGCGCAGTTCGCCGGCGAGGTGCACGCCCTGGCTAAGGGGTTCATCGCGGCGGGCGTCGCGGCCGGCGACCGCATCGCGCTCATGTCGCACACCCGCTACGAGTGGACACTGATCGACTACGCGCTGTGGACCGCAGGCGCGGTCGTGGTGCCGATCTACGAAACCTCCTCCGCCGAGCAGGCAGAGTGGATCATTTCCAACTCCGAGGCGCGCGCCGTCATCGCGGAGACCGACGGGTTCGCGTCGATGATCTCCGACGCACGGGACCGGCTGCCGGCACTCGAGCACCTGTGGCTGCTCGACACCGACCTGCCTGCGCTGACCGCCGGCGGCGCGGACGTGCCGGAGGAAACGCTCACTTCGCGGACCCGCGAACGGGGCGCCACGGACATCGCCACCATCATCTACACCTCAGGAACCACCGGGCGGCCCAAGGGGTGCGAGCTCACGCACGAGAACCTCCTGGGCGTCGTCAGGAACACGTTCATGGGGCCCCTCGCCTCGATTCACGAGGGCGGCACGGCGTCCACGCTGCTGTTCCTGCCGCTCGCGCACGTGTTCGCGCGGGTCATCGAGGTCGGCACCCTGGAGGCGGGCATCGTGCTCGGGCACTGCCAGGACATGAACGACCTGCTGCCCGACCTGGGGTCGTTCAAGCCGACGTTCGTGCTCGCCGTGCCGCGCGTATTCGAGAAGGTTTACAACGGCGCCGAAGCCAGGGCGATCGGCGAGGGCAAGGGCAAGATCTTCGCCCGCGCCGCGAAGACCGCGGTGGCGTACAGCGAGTCGCTTGACGACCCCGGCCGCCCTGGCCTGCGGCTGCGCGCCGAGCATGCCCTGTTCGACCGGCTCGTCTACGGCAAGCTCCGCAACGCGCTCGGCGGCCGGGCCGAGTGGGCGATCTCGGGCGGCGCGGCCCTCGCGCCCCGGCTCGGGCACTTCTTCCGCGGGGCAGGGGTCTCCATCCTCGAGGGGTACGGGCTGACTGAGACGACAGCGCCGGTCTCGGTGAACCGGCCGGACCGGCAGAGGATCGGGTCCGTCGGCCAGCCGCTGCCCGGAGTCGCCGTGCGGATCGCCGACGACGGCGAGGTCCTGGTGCGCGGCAAATCCATCTTCCCCGCCTACTGGCGCGACGAAGCGGCCACCAAGGACGCGTTCACGGCCGACGGCTACTACGCCACCGGGGACATCGGGGACCTCAGCGACGAGGGCTTCCTGACGATCACCGGCAGGAAAAAGGACATAATCGTCACCGCTGGCGGCAAGAACGTCTCTCCCGCCGTCCTTGAGGACCGGCTGCGGATGCACGCGCTGATCTCGCAGTGCATGGTGGTCGGCGACGGCCGGCCGTACGTCGGGGTGCTCGTCACGATCGACCCCGAGATGTTCGGGCCGTGGAAGGAGCGGCACGGCAAGCCCGCTGACGCGACCGTCGCGGACCTGCGCGACGACCCGGACCTCAACGCCGAGATCCAGGCGGCCGTGGACGACGCCAACAAGGCCGTCTCCCGCCCGGAGTCGATCAGGAGGTTCCGCATCCTCGACGGGGACTTCACCCAGGAGCAGGGCCACCTGTCCGCCAAGCTGGGCATCAAGCGCGCCGTCCTGGCCAAGGAGTTCGCCCACGAGATCCAGGCCCTGTACTCCTAGGCGCCGTACCGGCTCGTTTACGCAAAAGGCCTCGGTAGAAGCGCTCATAAGCGCAAAAGAGCCGAACAACACGAACCTGGCCCCAGGTGCCTGGGGTTAGTCCGCGTCGATGAGGGCGCGGAGGCGGGACGCTACCAGGTCCCAGTTCCAGTCGCGTTCCACCCAGGCGCGGCCCTTCTCGCCCATCGCCTTCGCGCCCGGCGCGTCCTCGAGAAGGGTGATCAGGCGATCCGACAGGGCTTGGACGTCGTGGCCGCCGACCACGTAGCCGGTCTCGCCCTCAAGGATCGCGTCGGGGGCGCCGCCCGAGTCGCCGCCGACGACCGGCAGGCCCGTCGCGGACGCCTCCAGGTAGACGATGCCGAGGCCCTCCACGTCAAGGCCCCCGCGTCTGGTCCGGCACGGCATCGAGAAGACGTCGCCTGCCGCGTAGTGCGCGGGGAGTTCGGCCTGCGGGACCGGGCCGGTGAAGTAGACGGAGGGGCGGGAAGCCGCTGCCAACTCCGGGCCTCCGGCTGCGTGCGGAGCCTGGCCGCCGGAGTGAATCACGGTGGTTAGACCCGTTCGCACGGCCAGCTGGTGCAGGGTTTTCGCGTACGGGCCGCCGCCGACGATGAGCAGAGCGGCGTCCGGGAACTTCCTGAGGACCGCTGGCCATGCCCGCAGTAGCGTGTCCTGGCCCTTACGGGCGACGAGGCGGGAGACGCAGACCACCACGGGGCGGCCGGCGAGGCCATAGCGGTCCCTGACCGTCTGACGGGCCTCGGGGTCAGGGCGGAAGGCACCCGCGTCGACGCCCGGGTGCAGCCGGGCCATCCGGGCTGCGGCCCGTGGCGTAAGCGCGCCGGCGACGCGGAGGCGGAAGTACTCGCCCAGGTAGGTCATGACGTCGGTCTCGTCGCCGATGCGGCGCAGTAGTTGCCTAGCGACGGGCAGCGCCGCCCAGCCGGCCTCGTGGCCGTGGGTGATCGCGATCGCCTTTTTGACGCCGGCCTTCCTGAGCACGGGCGTGATCAGCCCCAGGGGGGCCGAGGCGCCGAAGATGACCACCTCGGCCTTCCTCGACCGCGCGAGGTCGGCGGCGCGGCGGCGGACACTCGGGCCGCCGATCATCAGCGAGGTCGGGTGCCTGACCACCTCGAACGGCGCAGCGGCGTCGAAGGCGGCGTCGCCGTCCCACTTCGGGGCGTAGACGGTAAGCCGGTCCGGGTCGAGGCGCAGCGCCAGCTCATGAACAAATGACTGGATGCCGCCCCGCCGGGGCGGGAAGTCGTTGGTGACGATCAGCGTGCGTCGCATATCGCCTGTCAGTGTAGGCGGAGCGGTATTACGGCCTAGCGGCGCCGTCAAGGCTGTCCGCGTACCAGGCGGTGTCCATCGGGATCTCGCGGACGGGCTCGCCTTCCGTTGGCGCGTCGATGATCATGCCGCCGCCGACGTACATGGCCACGTGCCCGATGCCGTTGTAGTAGAGCAGGTCACCCGGCTGGAGGTCGGATGTGGAGACGTGCGGCAGCGCTGCCCACTGCTCGTAGGTGTCGCGCGGGATCGAGATGCCCGCCGCCGCCCAGGCGGACATCACCAGGCCGGAGCAGTCGAAGCCGACGCTGCACGGGCCGGTGGAGCCGTAGCTGTAGGGGCAGCCGAGCTGCTTGAAGACAAAGGCCACCGCCGTGTCCGCCTGGGACCCTGTCGGGCCGGCGTAGACGGCGTTCGTGGTGCCGCCGCCGCTGTTGACCGTCCCCTGCTGTACTGCCGCCAGCTCCGTGTCGGTCAGCGAGTTGAGGATGGAGTTCTGCTTCGTCAGCAGCGACCCGATATGGTCCTTCGAGCTCTTCCGCTGCGCGGCGAGCTGGGCGATGCCCTGCTCGGTATGCTGCTGCTCCTGCTGGACGGAGGACACCTGGGTGGCATCGGCCAGGAAGGCCTCGGTTTCCAGGTTCCTCGTCCCGGTGATCTGCGTGATGATCGACGCCTCGGCGAGCACCTGGCTGGGGTTACTGGAGGTCAGCAGGCCTGCCAGCGACGTCGAGTTCGAGTCCTCGTAGGTGGCATCGGCGATCTGCACGACCAGCTTCCGCGCCGCCTCGTACTGTGCCTGGTCGCGGGCCAGCTGCTTGTCCACCTGCTTCAGCCGCGCGCTGGCCGTGGTGAGCTGCTCCTCCACCTGGTCGTACTGCTGGTTCGCCTTGTTGAACTCGCCGGTGAGGGTGTTGATCGTGGTGCGCACCTGGGAGATGCTCGGCTGCGGCTGCGCGCCGGCGGCCTGCGTGACCGCGGCAGCGAGCCCGCCAGCCAGGAGGACCGCGGCACCGAGCACGGCGGCACGCCGAGTCCTGCCCTTGCGGGCGCCAAGTCGCGTAAGCAGCTTGCCCCTCATGACCCCCCTCACCACGCTCACACCTGGGTAACCCTCGCAACGCTATTGAGTTGCGGACCGGACCCTCACCCGTTTCAGGCAATTGTGATCATTGGTTGACATCTCATGCCGCTTTGAAGAGCTGGGACTCCAGCCACGGCCAAGCCGCGGGAGTCGGTTCGCGGCGCCATTGACCCTGCGACTGGCCCTGGGACCCGGTCGCCTCCCGGCGCATCCACGGCATGCCAGTCGTGACTCAGAACTAAGGCTACTCATGCGGCGCCTTCTCCACCGCTGACATGTTCGAGCATAGCGGACGAAGGAATGCGCGGCGCCTCTCTTGCTAAAGGGCAACCACAGAGGCCGAGATGTCCGCTGACCAGCGCCGACGCGGCAACTTGTCCTCCCGGGCACCGTCTGAGTGTTGCGCTACACCCCAGAACTTGGCTCTGACCAGCCCTGATCTGAAGAGACCGCCTTCCTTGACGCACACCCTCCCGTGGCGCGCCTCGGCGGAAATGTCAGTGGGCCGCCTTACCTTGGTGATCATGGCTGACGTCGCTGTCCCCGTTCCCGGCATCAGGTCCGTCCCGCTGACGGACCTGGACTTCACGGTCGTGGATGTCGAGACGACCGGATGGGCGCCGGATGAGGCCGGCATCACGGAGATCGGCGCGGTGCGGGTGCATGCCGGCGCGGTGGTCGCCGAGTTCGGCTCGCTCGTCAATCCGGGGACGCCCGTCCCCCAGGCGATCACCGAGCTGACCGGGATCAGCGATCAGATGCTCGCGCCGGCCCCGCCGGTCGCCGCCGTGCTGCCCGGCTTGCTCGCGTTCGCCGAGGGCAGCGTCCTGGCGGCGCACAACGCGCCGTTCGACCTCCGGTTCCTCACGGCCGCGTGCGCGGGCATGGGGCGTGACTGGCCCGGCTTCGAGGTGCTCGACACCGTGCGGCTCGCCAGGCACCTGATGGTCACCCCGCAGGAGGTACCCGACAGGAAGCTGGCGACGCTGGCCACGTTCTTCGGCACGCCAGTGCGGCCGTCGCACCGGGCCCTCGATGACGCGCGGGCCACGGCGGTCGTGCTCGGGCGGCTCCTTGCCAGGCTGGCCGACCGAGAGGGGGTCATGACGCTTGACGAGCTCGACGCCTGGCTCGCCGCCCGCGACGCCGAGGCCGCCGCCAGGCGCGCGAGCGCCGAGGATGCCGCCGAGAACCCGGTATCGGGCCCGGAGGGCTGGCTCGCCTGGCTGGTCCGGCTACTCCGCCGCCTGCGCTAGGCGGATGCCTGAGCGAGGCCGGGCCAGCGGCCCTTGTCCGCAGGCCGGGGTACGGGAGTCGTCCCCCGGGAGATAAGAGTGATAACGCGGCGATAGGGTTGCCGCGATATCCACTCAATGCGCGCTCCGGGAGGCAGCCCGTGGTCACGGCCATCGTCTTGATCAAGGTCGAGATTCACCGCATTCCAGAGGTCGCGGAGACCATCGCGCAGCTGCCGTCGGTCAGCGAGGTGTACTCGGTCACCGGGGACTACGACTTGGTGGCGATCGTCCGGGTGCGCGCCCACGACGAGCTCGCGGACGTGATCCCCGGCGGGCTCAACAGGGTGGACGGCGTCACCGCGACGCAGACGCACATCGCGTTCCGAACGTACTCCCGCCACGACCTCGAGGCCGCCTTCTCAATCGGCCTGGCGGACTCCTGACTGTCACCGCCGTACAGAAGAAATACAGCGCCCCGGTGCCGTTCGGCACCGGGGCGCTCTCGATATGAATGCTGGGCCTTGGCTCAGTGCTCCTCGTGCGTGCTGCCGATCGCGGCGTGCTCGCCGCCCTCGACCTCACCGTGGCCGTTGGCCTCGACCTCGCCGTGGCCGTTGCCGTGGGCCTCCGGGATGGCGATGGTCTCGGTGAACGCCCGGTTGGCGATCTTGCGAGCGAAGCCCATGGGGCCGCGGGCGGACGGCGCGGGCACGCCGTTGGCGTCCGGCACCTCGGCCGTGGGCAGCGGCTCGAAGACGTGCTTGGAGTCGATGACCCCGCGCTCCTCCTCGGTGAGCGGGCGTTCCTCCTCGATGAACTCGCCGTTCGGGAGCTGGCGGATGATGCCGATCTCCACGCCGTGGACGAGCATGTTGACGTCCTTGCGCTGTAGCCCAAGGCATATCCGTTTTGTCACGAAATATGCGCCGATGGGTACCACGAAGAAGGCCACCCGCGCGATCCATGTGATCGTGTAAAGCGGGATGTCGAACCGGTCGGCGATGACGTCGTTGGCGCCCTCAAGCAGCAGGATGATGTACCAGGAGACCACCGCCACACCGACGCCAGTGCGTACCGGAGCGTTGCGCGGCCGGTCGTTGACGTTGTGGAAGGACTTGTCGCCGGTCGCCCATTGCTCGAAGAACGGCCACAGCGCGGCCCCGGTGAAGAAGAGGCCAATGATCAGCAGCCCCGGGATGAGCACCGACCACGAGATCGTATGCCCGAGGAAGTTGGTTTCCCAGGCGGGCATCATGCGCAGCGAGCCCTCCAGGATGCCCATGTAGAAGTCGGGCTGCGACGCCGAGGAGATCGCCAGCGGGGTGTACGGGCCGTACAGCCAGACCGGGTTGATCTGAGCGAACGTCGCGAGCAGCACCAGGGCGGCGAAGATGAAGAAGAACCACGCCTGGCCCTTGAGCAGGAAGTACGGGAAGAACGGCTGACCGACCACGTTCTTCTCGGTGTTCCCCTTCATCGGCATCTGCGTGTGCTTCTGGTGGAACATGATGAACAGGTGCGCCGTGATCAGCGCCAGGATCAGGCCCGGGACCAGGAACACGTGCAAAATGTACAGCCGCGGAATGATCGCCGTGCCCGGGAACGGCCCGCCGAACAGGAAGAACGCCGTGTAGGTGCCCACGATCGGTATGCCCTGCAGCACGCCCTCGAAAATCCGCAGGCCTGCGCCGGACAACTGGTCGTCGGGGAGCGAGTAGCCGAACAGGCCCTCAAGCATGCCGAGGGTGAACAGCACGATGCCGATTATCCAGTTAATCTCACGCGGCTTGCGGTACGCGCCGGTGAAGAACACGCGGAGCATGTGCGCCATGATCGCGACCATGAACATGATCGCGGCCCAGTGGTGGATCTGCCTCATGAGCAGGCCGCCGCGGATGTCGAACGAGATGTTCAGCGTCGACTCGTACGCCTGCGACATCGAGATGCCGTCGAGCTTGGCGTAGGAGCCGTGGTAGACCACGGTGGCGCTCGACGGGTCGAAGAACAGCGCCAGGTACGTGCCGGTGAGCAGCAGGATCACGAAGGACCACAGCGCGATCTCGCCCAGCATGAACGACCAGTGGTCGGGGAACACCTTGCGCATCAGGACCCGGACACCCTTGGCGCCGTGGAACCGGTCGTCAAGCCACCCGCCGACGCCGGAGACGGCGGGCGGGATCTTCACTGCGTCGTCGCTCATCCGCGCTCCCAGAAGCTTGGGCCAACCGGCTGCGTGAAGTCGCTAGCGGCCGCAAGATAACCCTCGGAGTCCAGCATGAGCGGCAGTTGCGGCAGCGGGCGGGGCGCCGGGCCGAAGACCACCCAGGCGCCGTTCGAGGCGTCGAACGTGGACTGGTGGCACGGGCACAGAATGTGGTGCGTGGTCTGCTCGTACAGCGCGACCGGGCAGCCCACGTGGGTGCAGATCTTGGAGTACGCCACGATGTTGTCGATCGTCCAGTTCATCGTGGCCACCAGCGTCCCGCCGTCATAGCGGTCCGGCCAGCTCATCTGGCCCGGCTCGAACTTGATCAGGATGACGCCGGCCATCGCGAGCGCGTCATCGTCGTTCTGGTAGCCCTCGGGGATGACGGTGATCATGCTGCCCGGCGTGGAGATGTCCGCCGGCCGCAGCGGCCGCAGGCCGCCGAGCGTGACCGCGCGCAGGCCCTTCTTCCAGACCGTGTGGCGCAGCGAAGTCCCCGGCAGCGGACCGAGGTCACGCAGCAGCACGAGCGGCGCGAGGGCCAGCGGCGCGGTCGCGAGCAGCAGCGTGCGGCGGAGCAGTGGCCGCCGGGTCACCTGGGAGATGGCCGCGCCCTCGGCGAACTCGTGCTGGAAGGCCTTCCGGTCCTCGGGCGCCGACCGCAGATCGTGCCGCTGCTCCTCGATCTCGATGTTCGGGGTCAGATGCCGCACCCAGATCATCGAGCCGGTGCCGAGCGCGAGCAGCACGACCGAGAGGGACGCGCCGAGCGCCAGGTTCGACCGGAAGACGGCGACGACGTCGTTGGCGCCCTTCGGGATCGTGGACTGCCCGACCTCAATGCCGACGTAGGCGGCGATGAACCCGCAGCCGGCCAGGAAGGCCAGCACGAACAGCGCCGCGACGATGCGCTCGGCGCGCTTCGCGTGCACGGTGTCCGGCGGTTCAACGATCGGCGGCGGCTCTGCTGGCGAGACCGGCGTATCGACCGCCTGCGGGGCGGTGGAAGGAGTCCCGACCACCCGGTGCGGGCCGGAGGACTCCTCCGGGAACTCACTCATGAGTGCTGCTCCGATTCAGCTTCGTCAGGCTTGATGACGGCGTCCCGCCGCTTGGCGGTCAGCCACATAGCGATGAGCACGAGGAAGCCGAGGCCGCCGAGCCAGCCGAGGAGGCCCTCGGTGACCGTGCCGGTGCGGCCGAGGGAGAAGCCGCCAGGGTTGGCCTCGTTCCGCGTGTCGGTGACGTAGGCGATGATGTCCTTCTTCTCGGCGGGGGTAACCGTCCCGTCGCCGAAGACCGGCATGGCCTCAGGGCCGGTCAGCATCGCCTCGTAGATCTGGGTGGGCGTCGCGGCGTTCAGCGACGGCGCCGTCTTGCCGTACGTCAGGGCGCCGCCCGCGCCAGCGAAGCCGTGGCACTGGGCGCAGTTCGTGCTGAACAGCTCCTCGCCAAGTGCCGTGTTCGCGTTGGCCGTCGAGACCTGGCTCGGGGCCGGGATGGCCGGGCCGCCGCCCAGGGAGGCGACGTACGCGGCGATGTCGTAGATCTGCGCCTGCGTGAACGTCGTCGGCTTGCGGTCGTTCTCCGCGCCCAGTTCCTTGGCTGGCATGCGGCCCGTCGACATCTGGAAGTCAACCGCGGCCGCGCCGGCGCCGATCAGGCTCGGTGCCTGCGCCGTGCCCTGGGCGTCGAGCCCGTGGCACGAAGAGCAGCTCTCTTCGAACAGCGATTGGCCCTGCGCTACCTGGGTCGAGGCTTGGGCCGGTGCTGCCGCTGACGCGCTGCCACCGGAGAACGCGCCGTAAAGCACGCCTGCCACGACGAGGCCGCCAGCGATCGCGGCGTAGCCTGCCGCCGGGTGCCTGCGCCGGGAGATGATCGAGCTCACTCGGTATCCCCTGCTCACTGGATGAGATAGATGGTCGTGAACAGGCCAATCCATACGACGTCGACGAAGTGCCAGTAGTACGACACGACAATCGCGCTGACCTGCTGTTCATGCGTGAAGCGCTTGGCGGCGTACGTACGTCCGAGCACAAAAAGGAACGCGATCAGACCGCCGGTCACGTGAAGCCCGTGGAACCCGGTGGTCAGGTAGAACACCGAACCGTAGTTGCTCGACGAGATCGTCAGGTGGTCAACCCTGACCAGCTGCGACCACTCGTACGCCTGACCGCAAACAAAATACAGACCCATGAGGAAGGACAGCACGTACCACTCGCGCAGTCCCCACTTCATGAAGTTCCAAATCGATGCCGCACGCCTGATCTGGCCACGCTCAACCGCGAACACACCCATCTGGCAAGTCACACTGGACAACACGAGCACGGTCGTGTTGGTCGAGCCAAGAGGGATGTTCAGATGAGCCATGGGCCAAGGCAGGCCCTGGCCTTTATCTACCGAGCGAATCGTGAAGTACATCGCGAAGAGCGCAGCGAAGAACATGAGCTCGCTGGACAACCAGATGATGGTGCCCACGCTCACCAGGTTCGGTCGACTGGCTGGGGTACGCGGTACCGGCTCGGTCACGGATGCTGTCGCCACGATGGTCATTATTACGACACCACGTAGGGGATGCGCAGCCGACCCCCCAACTTCGTCGCTTTCCTGGGAGAAGACTGAAGGTCGCGCGTCCGCATACGGCTACTGGCCGGCCACGGCCGGCCAGTAGGATGCTGGTCCATGAAGGTCGTTGTTTACAGCCATGACGCCGACACGCGAGCTGAGATACGGCTCGCCATCGGCGCTCGTCCGGCCCCCGACGTGGCGGAAGCGGAGATCATCGAGGTGGCGACCGCGCCCGCGCTGTTCCGGCTGCTCGACGCGGGCGGCGTCGACGTCATGGTGCTCGACGGCGAGGCGCAGCCGTCCGGCGGCATGGGCATCAGCCGCCAGGCCAAGGACGAGATCTACCACTGCCCGCCGGTGCTGCTGGTCATCGGCCGCCCCGACGACCGCTGGCTCGCCACCTGGTCCAAGGCCGACGCCGTGATCAGCCACCCCATCGACCCGGTCGCGCTCGCCCGCGAACTGGCCGCGCTCATGCGCACCCGCGCTGCCGCGCCTGCCATCACAGCTCAGTAACAAAATTATGGACACACCGAGCTGGCCCGCGCTGATCCGCGCGCTCATCGGCAGGCAGGCGCTGACCGCCGAGCAGACCGCCTGGGCCATGAACGAGATCATGGAAGGCGCCGCCACCCCCGCGCAGATCGCCGGCTTCGGCGTGGCGCTGCGTGCCAAGGGCGAGACCGCCGCGGAGATGTCCGGCCTGGCCGCGTCGATGCTGGCGCACGCTACGCCGATCTCGATCGCCGGCCCGGTCACCGACCTGGTCGGCACCGGCGGCGACGGGACGCACACGGTGAACGTGTCCACGATGGCGACCATCGTGGCCGCCTCGGCCGGGGTGCCGATGGTCAAGCACGGCAACCGGGCGGCGTCTTCGGCGTGCGGCGCGGCGGACGTGCTCGAGGCTCTCGGCATAGTGATCGACCTGCCCGCGTCGGCGTCCGAGGCGCTGTTCGCCGAGATCGGCGTGGCGTTCCTGTTCGCGTCGCTGTACCACCCGTCGTTTCGGCACGCGGGACCCGTGCGCAGCCAGCTTGGCGTGCCGACCGCGTTCAACTACCTCGGCCCGCTGACCAACCCGGCGCGGCCTTCCTCGCTCGCCGTCGGCGTCGCCGACCCGCTGATGGGGCCGGTACTCGCCGAGGTCTATGCCGCGCGGGGCGCTGCGGCCCTGGTGTTCCACGGCGGCGGGCTCGACGAGCTCACCACTACGGGGCCGTCCACGGTCTGGGTCGCCGCCGACGGGGCCGTGTCCGAGACCTCGTTGGATCCGGCCGCCCTGGGCCTTCCCCGGTCTTCCCTGGCCGATCTGCGCGGCGGAGACCCGGCACACAACGCGTCCGTGGTCCGCGCGGTCCTCGCGGGCGAGGCCGGCCCTGTCCGGGACATCGTGCTGCTCAATGCCGCTGCCGCGATGGCCGCCGCCGACGGCCTCAGTGCGGTGGCCGCCGCCAGGTCCGCCGACCCGGCGGCGACCGCTGCCGCGACGGGAGAGGTCCTGGCCAAGGCGCTGTCGGAAAGGCTGGCCCGCGCCGCTCAGGCCGTGGACACCGGCGCCACCGCTGCCCTGCTCGCCCGCTGGGTCGACGCCAGCAACCGCCTGGCCACGCCCCGCCAGCGCGGCTAACCATCGCCTAATTGCCCCATCGCGCCAGAAGGGCCCTCCCAGCCGCGTCCCGGTTGGCCGCGAACTTCGTGACGATCACGTTGACGCGGCGGGTCAGCATCGCGGGCTACGCCCCCGGGATGAGGCGCGCACGCCTTGGGGCAGCTACCTTAGAGTCGTGGGTTCGGAACACGACATGTCGTACCCCGCCGACGACCACCAGTCGTCGGTGTACCCGGCCTACCCGGGGTCGGATGGGGCAGCGCGGCCGCCTCGCCCCCCGCTGACCAAGCGGATGCGGCTCATCCACTGGATCGCGATCGACTGCGTGGCGGGCGGCTTCATCGCCGTCGTCAACGCGGCCGTGGCGGTGCGCAGCTTCCCGTTCGGGCAGGTCAGGATCCTGCTCGTGCTCCTGTTCCTGGTGGCGGTCTTCATCCCGGTAGCGCTGCGCCGCCGGGCCCCGGCCACCGCGTTCGGGGCACTGGTGATCCTCGGCGTGCTGCTGTCCCGCCTGGCGCCCGCGGTGACCGGGGGGATCTTCCTGGCCGCCGCGTATGTGCTGTACACGGTGACGGTCGAGGGCCGCCGACGGACCGGGGCCGCCGCACTCGTCCTAGTGCTGGCCACCTTGGTGTTCATCGGCGTCACTGGCGGCCCTCCGCGGTCGCGTGCCGTGGCGTCGGGCGAGTTCATCCCCGTCGCGCTCGCCAACGTTCTCGCCTGGATGACCGGGTACTCGGTACGGCAGCGTCGGCTGTACGTGGTGACGCTGCAGCACCAGGCGGCGAGCAGCGCAGTCGCTGAGGAACGCCTGCGGATCGCGCGCGAGTTGCACGATGTCGTGGCGCACAGCATGTCCGTGATCGCCGTCCAGGCCGGCTGACGGCCAGTACGTCATCGACGTGAGCCCCGAGGGCGCCAAGGACGCGCTTGGCGCGATCCAGGCGACAAGCAGGGACGCCCTTGAGGAGATGCGCCGGATGCTCGGCGTACTCCGGCAGCAGGACGTACCGCAGGGCGCGCCAGGGAGCGGTCCCGCCTCCGGTCCGGCGCAAGCCAGCGACGGCACCCAGGCCAGGCAGGCGCCGCTTGCCCCCGCACCCGGGCTGGCCCGCCTGGACAGGCTGATCGACCGGACCAGCGGTGCGGGGGTGCAGGTCAGCCTCGAGGTTTCCGGGCGGGCCCGGCCCGCGCCGGCGGGCGTGGACCTGTCGGCGTTCCGGATCATCCAGGAGGCACTCACCAACGTGGTCAAGCACGCGGGCACCGGCGCGAGATGCGTCGTCAGCCTCTGGTACACGGACGCGGACCTGGTCATCCGGGTAACCGACGACGGCGGCCTGCCCGTGGCGTTCCCCGGCGTCGCGGCCGCCGGGACCGGGCACGGGATCGTGGGCATGCGCGAGCGGGTGCACCTGTGCGGCGGCACGTTCAGCGCCGGGCCGCTGCCGGACAGCGGGTTCCAGGTCACCGCGACGCTGCCACTGCCCGCCGTCGTCCTCCCCACGGAGCGCCGCCCCCGCACGGAAGGCAACGTGATCGCGGCGGCCGGGCCTCTCCCGGCCGACTCCCTCGGCGCGACGAGCAGCGGGGACGGACCCCTCGTCGTGACGGGCACCACCTCCACCGTGACGGGTGCCGTCACGGGGAACGGCGGCAGCCGGGGATGACCATCTCCGTCGCGGTGGCCGACGATCAGGCCCTCGTCCGGGTCGGATTCTGTGGCATCGTCGCCGCCACGGCCGGGCTCACCGTGGTCGGCGAGGCCGCCAACGGCGCGGAGGCCGTCGCGGTCGCCCGCTCCGCCAAACCCGACCTCATGCTGATGGACGTGCGCATGCCCGTCCTCGATGGCATCGAGGCGACCAGGCAGATCACTTCCTCCGCCGAGTCCTCCGGCGTCCGTGTCATCATACTCACGACCTTCGACCTCGATGACTACGTGTTCGGGGCGCTGCGCGCGGGCGCGAGCGGGTTCCTGCTCAAGGACACGATCCCGGAGGACCTGATCACCGCCATCCGGGTCGTCGCGGCAGGCGAGGCACTGCTCGCGCCGAGCGTCACCCGCCGCCTGATCAGCGAGTTCGCCAGGACGCCCGAGCTCGGCGTGCCGAGGCCAACGGCACTGGGACTGCCTGCCTACCGCGGTGGCGGGACGCGGCCGGGTGGCGCGCCGCTGACTGCGGGAGCGCCGCCGACGGCTCGTGGGGACAAGGTCACCGGCCTGCTGACCGATCGCGAGTGCGAGGTCCTGCGCCTTGTCGCCGCCGGCATGTCCAACGGGGAGATCGCCGACCATCTGCGCATCTCCCCGGCCACGGCGAAGACCCATGTCGCCCACCTGCTGACGAAGCTGGACGCCCGTGACCGCGTCCAGTTGGTGATCATCGCCTACCAGGCTGGATTCGCCACCGCGGTCTTATGGGCGCGGAAATGAAATGTCTATTCCTGAAGACGAAATTAGGCACGGCGCGGGTCTCCCGCGTGGGTCTTCCCTGCTCTCATGGCTGGGGGAACCCGCGCGTTCTCGCCTCGGCCCCGTGCATCGGCTAGGCCGGCAGAGAGCGAGCGCCACCGAGCCGGCCGGGACGCACGACGCGTACCAGTAGACGTTGTTGATGCCGATGAAGAAGCAGATTCGCGATAATTGACAAAAGCCGCGTAAGGCCGTAACTCTTATACGGGACATCAACTTGGGAGCCGTCAGTTATGCCCTAATGGGGCATAGCGACAAATACCGGCGCGGAATTTCATCCGAAAGGGTGCTATCTCGCGCGGGTTTGGGGGGTCAGTGGCAGGCTCAGGCTCACCCGGCGGTCAGGGACCGCCCGACCCGGCGCTACCGTACGAGCCGGCGCTGCCGTACGAGCCGACGCTGACGAGCCAGCCGGGGCAGCCGGCGCCGGAGACCGGCGCGGACCGGACGCGTACGGTCACCGGGGCCGCTGCTGACGTCCCACGGGCCCCTGCCGCTGTCTCACCGGCCCCTCCCCCGCCGCAGGCGGACCTAGCAGCCCGGGGCGGCGGGAGCGCGGGGATCGTCGGCGATCCGCAGCAGGTCATCAGGCATGGCCCAGGGGTGCCCGCCCCCTGGCAGGCGAGCCAGGCCGCGCCCACGGCCGAGCAGGTTTGGCGGACAGCGCTGCCGAACGAGCCCCGGCGCCCGCGCCGGCTGCGCCGGCTGGCCGGCCCGGCGCTCAGCATCGCCTTGCTCGCGGCCTCAGGCGCGGTGATCTACCTGCGGCTGCACCACGGGCCGTTCGGCGTGACCGGGGTGGCCATCACCGCGCAGGTAAAGCACGGGTGCACGCAGGACGTGACCGGGCGGGTCGACACGACTGGCGCGGCCGGGACCATTTCCTACCGGTGGGTGTTCGAGCCTCAGCTGACGGCGCCGCAGCCGCTGAGCCAGTCGGTCACGGCCGGGCAGACCGCGCTATACGTGACCGCCGCGGTTGAGGGCCAGGGGCACGGCAGCCTCACGCAGACGGTCACCCTGCAGGTCCTTGGCCCAGGGCATGGCAGCGCCTCGGCCGATGTGGTCCTCAGCTGCTGAGGTCGGCAGGAAGTCAGCCGCTGAGGTCGGCAAGGAAAGGTGGAGGCCTTGAGCGAGTGGACTGTTCCCGGGTACACCGAGCTGAAGCCGCTCGGCTCCGGCGGATTCGGTTCCGTGGTGCTGGCCAGGCACGACGCCACGGGAACCGCGGTAGCGGTCAAGTACCTCCTGCCCGCGCTGCGCCAGGACCCAGACTTCGCCGCCATGTTCCGCGCCGAGGCCGAGGCGCTCGGCTCGCTCGATGACCCGCACGTGGTGCGGCTGTACGAGTACGCCGAATCGGCGGCGGGCGCGGCGATCGTCATGGAACTCATCGACGGCGTCACGCTGTGGGACATCCTGTCGCAGCACGGCAGGACCACGCCGGAGGCCGCCCTGGTCGTCCTGTACGGCTCGCTGCTCGGCCTGGCTGCCGCGCACGCGCGCGGCGTGGTCCACCGGGACTTCAAGCCGAGGAACGTGCTCGTCAACGCCCACGGGGCCAGCAAGCTGACCGACTTCGGCATCGCGGCACGGGCCGGGCACCCCGACGATCCCGTCCGGCTCGGTAGCCTACGCGCCACCCGAGCAGTTCGACGGCGGCCCCGCCTCCCCCGCGAGCGACGTCTACGCGGCCACCGCCACCTTCTACGAGTGCCTGGCCGGCCGGCCGCCGTTCACCGGGCCGACCACCGACGCGGTGATCTGGCAGCACCACTCCGCCGACGTCCCGATGGACCCGGTGCCAGAGCCGCTGCAGCCGATCGTGGCCCGCGGGCTCGCCAAGGACCCCAGGTACCGGCCCTCGGACGCGACCGCCCTCGCCGCCGGCCTCCGCGCCGCCGCCACCAGCGCCTACGGGCCCGACTGGGAACAGCGCGGCCGCTCGCACCTCGGGACCGCGGCGGTCCTCCTCGCCGCCCTGTGGCCGTCCGCCGGGGTACCCGCACTCCACGTCTCCAGCATGGAGCAGGTCCACCTGTCCCAGGGCGCACAGCACGCCCACGGCGCCCAGGCGGCCCACCATCCGGTGACCAAGGCGGGGCTGCACCGCTGGCACCTGCGCCACGTCCTGCACCTGGACCACCTCGCGCACCTGCGCGCCAGCAGGGCAAGAACGGCATCGCGAACCGCCACACGTCTTCGCAACATCACCGCCACGGTCACCACGGCCGCGGTCGTGGCTGCCGTGGTGACCGTGGCCTACACCAGCCGCGCGCCAAGCAGTCCAGGCGGCACCCCAGCCCACCCCGCGGTCGCCGCCTACCAGGCCCCCCTTACCCCGCCCGCGACCATCTCCGCCACGCTCACCGGCGAGCCCGGTCCAGCGGGCGACGTCTACGTGGTGCGCGACCCGCAACCGGACGGGTATGGATTCCTCAGCGGTGAGATCAAGGATGCCACGACCGGGGAAGTCGCCCGCCTCTACGCCCAGCAGTTCCCCTACATAAGCCCGCCTGCCCCGGTTAAGTCACTCACCCTGAACCCGGTCGGCGGCATGGCGGCGTACTCGTTCGACGTGACCCCCACGCTTGCCACCCGTTACCAGGTAAGGCTGCTGCAGAACGCAACCGCCGCCACCCCGTTGGCCACCTCAACGATCAGAACAGTATACGTTGTATACAATTACAGTTGGACTAATGCCAACACCGAAATCTGCCTCGGCTCTTCGACGTGTACTGTGACGTTCCCCATCACCGTCTATGCTCCGCCCTCAGCGCTCCAGACGGAGATGTCACTGCCGAAGTATCTATACCGGTCTTCATCTATAGCCTCTCTATCCAGCTCAACGGTGCCGATGCATCCAGACACCAGTGCCACCTTCTCCACGCCACGGCGCGTCGCCGATAACGCATACGAAATAAACGTCTCATTCGTCGCCAAGTCAGGAGGAGATGCCCTTAACTGGGTATTCTGCACAAAACATACCGGAACACAGGATGGGATCGGGGTTCCCGGCCCTCTTACCTGTGGTTTGGAAAGCATTCCCGGATTTGTCGCTTATATCTTTGGAACAGAGTAAGAACGACGAGTACCGGGGAAACACGTGGCCCCTGCCTCCACAGTCAATGCTGGCTGGGGGCAGGGGCACGATCCCGTTCGGGATACTCCTGATTTTGACTTTTGGATTTTGACTTGCAGGTACAACCCCGCTAGTGGCTGAAGTGGCCTCGGTAGTACTCGAAGACGAAGCCGACGGCTGTGAACATCATGGCCACGACGCCGATCAGCACCATCCACCAGCCGATCGCGAAGCCGACCGCCGTCCACGCGCTGGCCAGGGCGACCCAGAACGGCCACCAGCTGTGCGGGCTGAAGAAGCCGACCTCGCCGGTGCCCTGATAGATCTCGCCCTCGTTGTCGTCCTCGGGGCGCCTCGGCAGGCGGCGACCGGTGAACAGCACGTAGAACCCGGCGAGCAGGCACAGGCCCACGGCAAGCGCGAGCGCGGTCGTGCCGGTCGGGTCATACGACGTGTACCAGTAGACGATGTCCGCGCCGATGAGAAAGATGCCAGCGCCAAGGAAGAGCCAGCCTTCGACCTTCATGTGAGATACACGCCCCTACTTCTTCGCGGCGCTGAGCGCGGGGATGGTCTGTTCGATGCCCTTCGACGCCGCGCCGGCCTTGATGTGCGGGTAGTGCAGATCGAATGCCGGGCGCTCCGAGCGGATGCGCGGGATGCGGTAGAAGTTATGCCGCGGCGGCGGGCAGGAGGTGGCCCATTCAAGCGAGGAGCAGTAGCCCCACGGGTCTTCCTCAGTGACGTACTTGCCGTGCCTGGTGGTGATGTAGACGTTCCAGATGAACATCAGGACCGACACGGCCAGCAGCCACGAGCCGACGGTCGAGATGATGTTCAGCGTGGTGACGTCGCCCGGCAGGAAGGGGTAGTTCGCGGTACGCCGGACCTGGCCCTGGACGCCCGTCCAGTGCTGGACGAGGAACGTCATGTTGAAGCCGATGAACAGGAACCAGAACTGGACTTTGCCGATCTTGTTGTTGAGCATCTTGCCGGTCATCTTCGGCCACCAGAAGTACAGGCCGGCGAACATCTCGAACAGCACGGTGCCCGCGAGCACGTAGTGGAAGTGCGCCACCACGAAGTAGGAGTCGGAGACCGCGAAGTCCATCGGCGGGGAGGCCAGGATGATGCCGGTGATGCCGCCGAAGAGGAACACGATGAGGAACCCGATCGTGTAGAGCATCGGCGGCTCGAAGCTCAGCTGGCCGCGCCACATGGTGCCCGCCCAGTTGAAGAACTTCACGCCCGTTGGCACCGCGATCAGCAGCGTCATGAACGAGAAGAACGGCAGCAGGACCGCGCCGGTGGTGAACATGTGGTGCGCCCACACGGTCATCGCCAGGCCGGCGATCGCGATCGTCGCCGCGATCAGGGTCTTGTAGCCGAACAGGGGCTTGCGGCTGAAGACCGGCAGGACCTCGGTGGCTATGCCGAAGAACGGTAGCGCGAGGATATAGACCTCGGGATGGCCGAAGAACCAGAAGAGGTTCTGCCAGAGGATCGCGCCGCCGGAGTTGGCGGAGAAGACCTGGGCGCCGAGGCGGCGGTCGATCTCAAGGACGAGCAGCGCGGCGGCGAGCACCGGGAACGCGAGCAGCACCAGGATCGAGGTGAGCAGCGCGTTCCACGTGAAGATCGGCATCCGGAACATCGTCATGCCGGGCGCGCGCATGCAGAAGATCGTGGTGACGAAGTTGACGCCGCCGAGGATCGTGCCGAACCCGGAGAGCGCGAGGCCCATGATCCACAGGTCCGCGCCGATGCCCGGCGAGTTCGTCGCGCTGGTCAGCGGCGCGTAGGCGTACCAGCCGAACGCGGCCGAGCCGCCGGGGGCGAGGAACGACCCGAACAGGATCAGTCCGCCGAACAGGAACAGGTAGTAGCTGAGCAGGTTCAGCCGCGGGAACGCCACGTCGGGGGCGCCGATCTGCAGCGGCACCAGCTCGTTCGCGAACCCGACGAACAGCGGGGTCGCGAACAGCAGCAGCATGATCGTGCCGTGCATGGTGAACAGCTCGTTGTAGACCTGGTCCGACAGGAACGTGCTCGTCGGTGACAGCAGCTGGATGCGGATGAGCAGCGCCATGATCCCGGCGCCCAGGAAGAACACGAACGACGTGATCAGGTACATGTGCCCGATGATCTTGTGGTCCGTGGAGGAGAGCCATCCGGCCAGCACCGAGCCCTTAGTCTCGGTGCGCCTGGCGCGGGCGGCCGCCCGGAGCGCTGCCGGGTTTTCTAGGGTCGTCACTGGGTGCTCCCTGAGGGCGACTTCTGGATCGCCTGCTGCTGGCTAATCCATGTTTGGAACTGGGCAGGAGTCACGATCTTGAGCGTGAACAGCATCCTGCTGTGGTAGAGGCCGCACAGCTCGCTGCAGTGGCCGATGAAGGTGCCGGTCTGCGTGGCGGTGATCGAGAAGTGGTTCGGGTGGCCGGGAATGAGGTCCCGCTTGAACAGGAACGCCGGCACCCAGAACGCGTGGTCCACGTCCGTCGAGGTGAGGTTGAACTCGACCGTCTCGCCCTCGGGGATCTCAAGCAGGGGCAGGGCGTTCTCGTTCTGGGCGTCGTCGAGTTGCGGGTTCCACATGGCCCCGTCGGTATTGACCCCGTACTGCGGGTAGTTGAACGCCCAGGACCACTGGAAGCCGGTCACGTTGACCGTCACCTGGGGATGTGCCGGGATCGCGTCGATCGTGTTCTCGTCCTTGGCGGTGTAGTAGAAGAGCACCGCGATGAGCACGAAAGGCACAACTGTGTAAAGAATTTCGATCGGCATGTTGTAACGCACCTGCGGCGGGAGTTTGTCACCGCGCTTGCGGTGGAAGATCACCGCCCAGACGATCATGCCCCACACCACGGCCCCGACGAGCAGGCCGGCGATCCAGGAACCCTGCCAGAGGCTGAGGGTGATCTTGCCCTGCTCGGTCACGGGGTTCGGGAAGCCCATGCGGGTGAACGTGTCGTTTGTCGAGCACCCGGCGAGGGCAAGCAGCATGACGGCAAGCGCGCCGACGCGCAAAGCGTTAGCCCGGCGGCTGCGCGGGGGTCGCTTACCCCGCGTACCAAGGCCAGCGCCACGCGGGCCAGTGCTGGATACCCCAGCGCCACGCGAACCAGCGGATGGCCCAGTGCCGCGCCCGCCTGGCGCGGCCCGGCGAATCAGAGTCAAAGGAGCGCCTTCCCAACAACGTCGCCCGGCTGCCCGCAATCTCCTTCAGGCGCCGGTCTCCGATCTTCTACAGCGTGTCGTGCAAAACATATCGCGCTCCGGTGCGCGCTCGCAGGGGGACCCCCGGCGTTTTGGTGGCCGGTGTCTTGTCAGCACTGCACGCGGTCGTCGCGCTTCTTTACGTATTCATGCGCGTAGCCGGGCGCGGCTGGGGGCACTATGGACCTGTGAGGGTCATATCAGCGGGGCACACGGCATGAGTCGCGCGTCATGGCTGGGCCGGCCGACCGGGCGGCACGCGGCCGGCGCGCGCGGGCGGGCACCTGGCGCTGGCTCCGCGCCAGCTAAAGCCGCCCGGCCGGACGAGATGCCGCCTCCCCCGGTGCCGTCGGCCAGCGCTGGCCTGCTCGGCGCGCCAACGGTGACGGACGCCCAGGCTGCCGGCGTTGCGCAAGCCCCGCTTGTCTCGCCGGTCACCGACGCCGCGCGTGCCGCCGCGGCGGGAGCGCAGCTGCCCACGTTCGTGCCGCCCGACGCGGCGCCGCTGATCACCATCGACGCGCTCGGCCGCAAGTGCCCCATCCCGATCATCATGCTGGCCGCCCAGATCCGCGACGTCCGGGTCGGGTCGGTCATCGCCGTGCTCGCCGACGACCCCGCCGCCTACACCGACATCCCGGCCTGGTGCGGGCTCAAGTCCCACGAGTGCGTCTTCCGCCTCGACTACGCGACCGGCTGGTCCTTCGGCATCCGCCGCCAGTACTGAGGACCGCCGGTACTGAGGATCAAGGCGCAGGCAGTCGGCCGGCGCGGCTCCGCGCGCCGTATACGGCTCGCCTGCCGGTACTTCTTACCGTTATCCCGAACGAGTTCATGTTTCACCCGCCAGGCAAGTTGCTGGGTTCTGGTCCACATCGCGTGAAGATAACGTTCGAGTTGACCAGGAGGCTCGTGATACAGGCCGCCGGAACTCCGCGTTTTGCTGTTATCCCACGGATGACGCGAGTTAGGCGCGCCCGCGCCCGAAGCGGTCCGTGATGCGGGAGTCAGATTCCCACCAGGGGCGGTCGTCATCGTCGGGATCGCCTGCGTTTAGGGCCACCGAGCTCAGGGCGTCGGGAGTGGCGTCACCGTCGGCAGGTGCCGAGCTCGCGGACGAGCGGCTGGTGACCGTGATGCCGGCCGCCTGGCCGGTCTTGGCGGCGCGGGCCGCCGCGCGGGCGGCGTCTCTCGCGTCCAGCTCGGCGTCGATCTCCGCCGCCTCCTGCTTGTCCGCGCGCATCATCTGGATCAGCTGGACGGCGAGGAACGGCAGGCCGACGGCGTCGCCGAGGATCCAGATGATGCCTCCGCCGAGAACCTGGGCGGTAGCGAGACTCGGGCCGTAGGGGTAGCCGACCGCGTGGTAGTGCGCGGCCCCGAGCATGGTCTGGTCCGCGATGACCGCGATGCCGAAGAAGGCGTCACCGACCACTTCGGCGGCGGCGATCCACATCCCAATGCCGTACGGGTACTCCTTGGGCACGGGGTCGACGCGCAGCAGCGTCCAGAAGAACAGGTACCCAGGGACCATCAGGATGAGGTACGTGAACTCGCGGATCGTACTGCTGTAGAAGACGTGCACGTACCAGGACGTGAAGTACATGGTCATCGGCACGGCGACGAGCAGCAGCGTGGGGATCGCCGGGAACATCAGTACCTTCGCGACCTTGCTGCGGACCGCCTTCTCGACGGGGCGGCCGACCCGCGGATAGGCCTCGATGAGCAGCGTGAGCGGCTTGCCCATCGCGAGGAACAGCGGCGACAGGAGGACGAGCAGCACGGTCTGCGTGGCCCTGGCGTAGAACAGGACGCTCTCGTACGCGCCGGGCCAGGCCATCGTCGCGATCACCCAGAATCCGAGGCCGAGCACGATGAACGCGAACGTCCGGCCGCGCGCCCACTGACCGCCGCCCCGCCTGACCTTCCGTACGGACACCAGGTACCAGGCGCCGACCAGGAGGATCAGTACGAGCATCGGGACGTCCACGCGCCACTCGGTGAACGCATGGGCGAGGGTCAGCTTGGGGGGGCCACTGTAAGCGGTCGCGAGAGGGGCCATGCCCCAAAACTACTCCCTGTCGTAGACGTCCCGAGGCCTCAGGTCCGTTCTGCGACGCCTGCGAGGCCCGCCGTGCAGGCTCAGGCGGCACCGACTGAGGGCAGCACAACGGGACGCGAGGACATGGGCGGGGCAGGGCGGAGGCACGCATCCGTTCGGGGCGATGGATTTGGCACTTTGAAGCGAAATACCCCGCTCGGAGAAGCTGCCTTCTCCTTGCGGGGTACTCGGGGCTTGCGTTAGGCCGGGAGGTGGGCGGCGATTTCCTCGGCGGCCTCGGCGCCGTAGGAGTGCTTGGCGCGGTCGGCCAGGGCGGCCGGGGTGAGGTCATACTCCTGGGGGCCGACTACCTCCAGGGCGTGGACCGCCATCAGGTTGCCTAGCTGGATCGCACGCTCCACCGACAGGCCCCAGGCCGTGGCGGCCAGGAAGCCGGAGCGGAACGCGTCGCCCGAGCCCGTCGGCTCGACGAGCGTCGCGTCCCTGACCGGGCCTACGACGACGGGCTCAGCGCCCTTGCGCTCGACGCGGGCGCCTGCCGAGCCGAGGGTGATGACCCTCGTCTCCACGCGGTCCAGGATGTCCTCGCTGCTCCAGCCGGTCTTCTGCTCGATGACGGCGGCCTCGTACTCGTTGCAGAACAGGTACGCGGCGCCCTCGATCAAGGTGCGCATCGAGTCGCCGTCAAGGAAAGCGACCTGCTGGGAGAAGTCCGCGGCGAACCGCAGGCCCGCGGCTCGGCAGTCGGCCGTGAACCGCTGCATGGCTACCGGGTCGCCCGCGCCGATCAGTACCAGGTCAACCGCGTTGGCGTTAGCCAGGGAGGTGATGTCGATCTCACCGTCCTCGCTCATCGCGCCTGGGTAGAACGAGGCGATCTGGTTACCCGTCTCGTCGTTCGTGGCGGTGAAGCGCGCGGTGTGCCTGGTGCTTGAGGTACGCACACCCGAGGTGTCGACGCCGTGCGCCGTCAGCCAGGACGCGTATTCCGCGAAGTCCTGGCCGACGGAGCCGACGAGCAGTGGCTTGAGGCCAAGGCACCCCAGGCCGTACGAGATGTTCCCGGCCACGCCGCCGCGCCTGATCTCCAGGTCGCCGACGAGGAACGACACCGAGATCTTGTCCAGCTTCTCGGCGATCAGCGTGTCCGTGAACTTGCCCGCGAACATCATCAGGTGGTCGGTCGCGATCGACCCGGTGACAGCTATCCGCATCGTTGAGGGACTCTATTCAGCTTTTGGGGCCTGGCGGCCCGCGGGATCAGTGGAAGGAGTCGCCGCAGGCGCAGGAGCCGGTCGCGTTCGGGTTGTCGATCGTGAAGCCCTGCTTCTCGATGGTGTCCACGAAGTCGATCGTGGCGCCCATGAGGTACGGCGCGGACATCTTATCGGTCACCACGGCGACGCCGCCGAAGTCCTTGGCGACATCGCCGTCGAACGAGCGCTCGTCGAAGTAGAGCTGGTACTTCAGACCCGAGCAACCGCCCGGCTGCACGGCCACCCGCAGCCGCAGGTCGTCCCGGCCCTCCTGGGCGAGCAGCGCGCCAACCTTGCTCGCGGCGGCCTCGGTGAGGATCATGCCCTGCTGCGTCACTTCGTCCTGAACGGTCATTTGTGACTAGCTCCCGTCTGAAAAATGGCTGCCGCATGCGCGGCACCGTCGTTCGAGTTCAACTGTACGCATGCCGGCTCCATTCCTGCCAGGCGAGACCGACGCCAGCGTCATTGGTCACAAGCCCGGGGCACCCCAGACGGGGAACCAGCGGGTCAGGTCCTGCTCGACCTTGAGGTCATCGCCGAGCACGCCCTTGACCTGGAATTCAAGGGCGTTGTCGCGCTGCTGCTGACGCTCGTTGACCGGGGCGAAGGGGTAGAAGGTGCCGCGCTTGTAGAGGTAGACGAGCGCCAGCCGCCGGTGAGCATCGTCACTGAACGCGACGAGCGTGCACAGCAGCTGCGGGCCGAAGCCGTTGTCGACAAGCGCGCTGTTCACCGCGTGCAGGTCGGTGACCAAGGCCTCCACATCGTCCGACATGTGGTTGCTGACAAGCCAGGTGTAGCCGTAGCTGTCCTTGGTCACCTCGACCGGCAGCGCGGTGCCCTTGTCCGCGTCCATGTCGAGCAGGTCGCGGACCTCGTTCTGGATGTCGGCGAACGGCTTGCCCTCCGCGGCGCGGAAGCAGACAGAACCCGAGCCCGTGGGCGTGAAGCCTGTCGCCGCCTGGAGCTGTATCGCCGCAGAGGGCAGCGCGAAGAGGTCGTCGAGCTTCGGCTGGACGGGCTTGGTCCGGCCGAGCAACGTGTCGAGGAAGCCCATTACCTGATGCCGCGCGGGTCCTGGCCGACCTGGCCGAGCTCGCGCTGGATCTTAGTCAGCTGCTCAATCCGCTTCTCCAGGCTGGGGTGCGTGGAGAAGAGCGCCGAGATGGTCTTGCCGCCGTTCAGCTTCATCGCCGGGGCGAAGTAGAAGGCGTTCAGCGGCTCAGCATGCCTGAGATCCTGCGTGGGGATTCGGTTCATTGAGTTGCTCACCTTGGTCAGCGCGGATATCAGCGCGCTGGGGTTCTGGGTGAGGAGCGCGCCACTGCGATCGGCAGCGAGTTCCCTGTACCGCGACAGCACCCTGATCAGCAGGAAGCTGATCGCGTACACCAGGGCAGAGACGAGCATGATGAGCGGGATCAGCAGAGCCGCCTGGCTGTTGTTGCCGCCGACGCGGCGGCCGCCGCCGAAGAGCTCGGAGTAGAAGGCGAACCGCACAAGCAGGCCCGCCACGATCGCGAGCAGGCTGGCCACGGTCATGACCTGGACGTCCTTGTGCGCGACGTGGCTGAGCTCGTGGGCGAGGACGCCCTCAAGCTCTTCCTTGGTGAGCCCTGCGTGCAGCAGGCCCTCCGTGACGCACAGCACGGAGTTCTTGCTGTTGCGGCCGGTCGCGAAGGCGTTCAGCATGCGGGCGGGCGCGATCGCCACCCGGGGCTTGTCCATGTCCGCGAGCGCGCACAGCCGGTCGACGATGCCGTGCAGCTCCGGTGCTTGCTGCGGGGTGACTTCTCGCGCGCCCGCCGCCGCCAGGGCGATCTTGTCGCTGTAGAACAGCGAGATCCAGGCCGAGCCACCGCCGAAGATCAGCGCTATGAGGATGATCGCGGCAGCGCTCGCGTGCGCGGCGATCATGATGCCGATGATCAGCGCGACGAACAAGACGAAGACCAGGCCGAGCAGGAACATGGTCGCCGTCATACGCACGGTAAGGCCCTTATCGGGCGCATACCTGGTACGCGTCGCCATTTCGCACCTCCGAATCGCGCCGGGCGCGCGACTTGTCTGGTTTGCCGCTGCGAGCCCAGCTGTCAATCGCAATCTATCCGAAGAACGTTGCGGACTCGCTGAAGCCTTCCGCTGTTCTCCCTGAACGCGCCGGAAACGGTTCTGCCCACGGCGAATAGTGTCGCCGTGGGCAGGGTCGCCTAGGGGCCGACCGGGTTACGGGAGCCCGGGTTACGGGAGCCCGATGGAGTCGCCGGAGATCGTCCCGTCGGCGAGGAGCTTGCGCACCTCGCCGATGGTGGCGTCCGAGAAGGGCAGGATGAAGTCCGCTGTCGCGATCTCGTCGGCTGCCAGGGGCGCACCCGCCGTCTTGACGAGCGCCACGGCGGCAAGCAGGGCGGCGCGGAACACCGCCTCCTGGTCGTCGCGGACGGCCGCGTCGAGGTCCTTGTCGAGCGCAGTCAGCTTCGCGGCGGCGTCGTCATCGACGCGGAACTGGCCCTCGCCAAGGATGCGCACGATCACGATCCGTCACCTGCCTGCTGCTCAGCCGCCGCAGTCTCCTGGTCGGCCGCCGCTGAGCCGTTGCCTTCGATCTGCTTGGGCGCGTTGGCGGCGATCTCACCCTTCATCCGCGCTAGCTCAGAGTCAACGTCGCTGCTGGCACCGAGCTTGTCGAGCTCCGCCTGGATGTAGTCCTGGTTGCCGCTAACGTGGTCTTCAAGTGCCCCCGAGGCAAGCAGTTCGTCGATCGCGCCGGCCCTGGCCTGCATCTGCGCCGTCTTGTCCTCGGCGCGCGAGATGGCGAGGCCAACGTCGCCCATTTCCTCGGAAATGCCGGAGAAGGCCTCGTTGATGCGGGTCTGCGCCTCGGCGGCGGTGTAGGTCGCCTTGATGGTCTCCTTCCGCGTACGGAAGGCCTGCACCTTGGCGTCGAGCCGCTGCGAGGCAAGGGTCAGCTTTTCTTCCTGCTCCTGCAGGTTGGCGAACTGGCTCTCGAGGTCGGCGTACTGGCTCTGGAGCTGTGTCTTGTTCTGCAGCGCGGCCCTTGCCAGGTCCTCACGGCCCGCGCCGAGTGCGCTCCGCGCCTGGACGTCGCGCTTGCTGATCTCCTTCTGGAGGGAGTTCATCTGGAGCTCGACGCGCTTGCGCGACGTGGCCACGTCCGCGACCCCGCGCCGGACCCGGGTCAGCATCTCGACCTGCTGCTTGTAGGAATAGTCGAGGGTCTCGCGTGGGTCTTCCATCCGGTCCAGCGCCTTGTCGGCCTTGGCCCGGAATATCAGCGAGACTCGCTTCATCACGCTCATAGACGCGGCCGTCCCCTTCGTTTAACCTGAGCGCCACCCCAGGCGGCACGACGCCACCAGGCGACGGCTAATTGCCGCCGGCTCACCGCAATCAACCCTACGCGCTGCTGCGAGTAGTAGCCACTTATCCAGTCGGGTATCCCCCGCAAGCTACGGGGTCAAATCACGTCACCGACAAATCGGTCACGAGGGTCAGCTGCGAGAGCGCAGGCGCCGCCGGCTATGCAGCGCCTACGGCTCCCCCAGCCACAGGGCACTGAACCCCAGCCACGGCGCCAGGCAGCGCCGTCTTTGCCCCTGCCTGGCGCAGCAACCACCGGGCCTTAACCGCAGCCACCGCACGAGGCAGCGCGGGATTTGCGCTGCCCGCCACAGCAACCACCGGGCCTTAACCGCAGCCACAGCACGAGGCAGCGCGGGATTTGCGCTGCCCGCCACAGCAACCACCGGGCCTTAACCGCAGCCACAGCACGAGGCAGCGCGGGATTTGCGCTGCCCGCCACAGCAACCACCGGGCCTTAACCGCAGCCACAGCGCGGGGCAGCGCGGGATTTGCGCGGCCTGCTACAGCATCACAAGGCTCTAACCTCAGCCACAGCGCGGGGGGCGCCGCGGGTTTTGCGGCGTCCCCCCGTGGGGGGGCGATGGGGGGGCGAAGCCCCCGCCATACGCGGGGGGTGCAGGGGGGTCGTCCCCCCGCGGGGAGCAGAGCGCAGGAGGGTCGTCCCCCCGCGGGAGAAACAGTGAAGCCCCCGCGATGATCGGGGGGTGGCAGGGGGGCCGTCCCCCTGCGATAAGCAGTAAGGTGTCTGTGTGTTCCGACGCAGCAGCGCCGGAGCTACCGAAGGCGTGGCCCAGGATTCCCAGGGCGAGCAGGCCCCGGAAGCTCCGGCTAAGAGCAAGCCAGCCACCCAGGCGGGCAAGGGCAGGCCTACGCCCAAGCGCAGCGAGGCCGAGGCCAACAGGTACCGGACCCTCACCGGCTCCACTACCAGCGGCAGGGGCCCTACCGCGGCGCCCGACCCCAAGCGCAAGCTCACGCCAGATGAGAAGGCCAAAGCGCGGGGAGACCGCGCCAAGCACCTTGAGGCCATGCGGCGTGGCGAGGACTGGGCGCTCGGCCCGCGTGACCGCGGCCCGGCCAGGAGACTGGCCAGGGACTACGTGGACGCACACCGTCGCCCGATGGAGTACTACATGTACGCGCTGATCATCTTGATCATCGCGCTCTTCGCGGGCAAGTCCAACTCGGGGCTCGCGAGCTACATGCAGATCTTCCTCCTCGTGATCGTCGTGATCATCGCCGTGGACGCCTACTTCCTGCGCCGGTCGGTCATGAAGGTGGTCCACGAGCGCCTCCCGAACGAGTCGACGCGGGGCCTGGCGTTCTACGCCATCATGCGCGGGCTTCAGCTCCGCCGCTTCCGCACCCCCACTCCCCGGCTCAAGCCCGGCGACAAGTTCTAGCCGAGGTCGCGGTTCGCCGACAACTGCGAATTTTTTGGTGACCCAAGCTGGATGCCGATGTCATGAAATATCCGGCATGTCGCGGCGCGCCAGCGCCCGACATGCCGGTTGCTGGGGCCGTCGGGCCGAGCAGGGAGGGTCAACGCGAAGATAGCGGATCGCTAGTTACGCCATAGGGTATCTAGCTATCCACTATCTTTTTCGAGTCCCGTAGGCTACACGCCGATTTCATGAAATATCCGGTACGTCGGCCCGGGAGCAGGAGGGCGCGCCCCTTGTCTGCGTGCGGCAGTGGGCCCGGGCCTGGTGCGGTGATCTGGCTTGGTCATGGCGGTGCTGGTCAGACGGCCTTGGTGATGGTGACGTCGAAGCCGAGGGCCTGGATCTACCTGAGGAGCGAGGAGCCGGGCACCACAGAGCGCGAGGCAGCGCGGCCTTTGCACTGCCTGCCACAGCAACCACCGGGTCCTAACCTCAGCCACAGCGCGAGGCAGCGCGGCCTTTGCACTGCCTGCCACAGCAACCACCGGGTCCTAACCTCAGCCACAGCGCGGGGGGCGCCGCGGGTTTTGCGGCGTCCCCCCGTGGGGGGGCGATGGGGGGGCGAAGCCCCCGCCATGATCGGGGGGTGCAGGGGGGTCGTCCCCCCGCAGGCAGCAGAGCGCAGGGGGGGCGTCCCCCCGCAGGGAACACAGCTCCTAGCCCTCGGGGTGAAGGGACATCGGGCCGTACTGCTTGCGGGTGTCGTCGAAGAGGGATACCTGGTCCACGCCGCTGTCCAGCAGCTCCCGCCAGTTCTCGCCAAGCCAGCTCTCGGCGTCTCCCTGGCTGGCGAAGATGGCCTCCTGCAGGCCAGCGCCGCTCACCACGACACCGTCCGTCTTTTCATACCGCCAAGTCCAGGGCATCCCGCCGCGCCTCCTGCTCGCCGTTCGCGTCATGCGAGGTTAGCATCAACCAGACAGCCGCTAACCGCCTGATCCGGCTCTCCCCTCCTCGGGTCGGTTCAGGCGGTTAGCGGGCGGCTGGGTCAGGCGCAGAACAGGATCGCCCAGACCGCCTTGCCGCGGCCGGCGACAGGGGACCAGCCCCAGACGTCGCTCAGCGCGTCTACCATTTGGAGACCTCGACCGGACTCCTCGATCGAGCCTGGCACCTTCAGCACCGGGGCACAGTCCGACGGGTCTAGGACAGCGCAGACCACTTCGCCGGTGCGGCGGAACAGGCGCAGCCCCAGGCTCTCCGTCGCATGCTTGCGCGACAGGGGCAGCTCGGCGGCGGCGGACGCGTGCGTCACGGCGTTCGCGACGAATTCGCCGACGATGGTCTCCGCGTCCTCCGCGAGGAACGCCAGACCCCAGTCGCGCAAGGTATTCCTTGTCAGGCGGCGGGCCGCCCTAGCGGACTGCGGGCCACGGGACAGCGGGCAGACGATCGCCGAGGGCGAATCCCACCAGTCCGCGGGCATACGCATCATCCGCGGCCGCCGGGGTGCCGGCGTCATCTTGGCGGACAGGTCGAGCGGCTGCCTCGCCGAAGGATGTACTCGCGTACGGGTGGGCAGCGTGTCCAGCTGGTGCAGACTCATCGTGACCCCGAAGGTGGCGTCTGGCGTCATCCGGGTGATTGACGCAGGAAACATCCTGCCGCATCGGCGCATGCACCTGCAAGGGTAAGTGCACGTTCAATCTGCACGTGCACTTACCTTTGCAACCGTGCGCCACGCATTTGTCCTGCGACCACAAGAATCACGATCGCTATTGATACCCAGAGTCCATACTTGGAGACCGTCTCTGCCACGGACACCGCGTGCTGGCCGAGCGCGTAGCCGAGGCCCGCGAGCATCCCGGCCCACGCGAGGGAGCCGATCGCGTCGAGGATCAGGAACGTCACCCAGCTCATGCCCGTCCACCCGGCCACGGCGTAGATGATTGCGTTGGGGATCGGGAGGAACGGCGAGATGACGACTGCGGGCCAGGTGAACCAGCGGCCCCAGCGATTGACCCGCGCCACGAACCTCTGCCCGCGCCTCCGCTGCCGCTCACTCCGCCCGGCGAAGAGATTGATGATCTTCTCGCCCCACAGTCGGCCCGCCCACCAGTAGATGATGTCGAACTTCATCAGGCCTGGGATCGAGGCGAGCAAGACGATGACGAGCGAGCCATGCCCCACGTGCGCGAACGCCGCAGCCGACACGATCGCCTCGGTCGACCCGTTCAGCAGCACGGAGATCACCGGGTGCGTGCCGAGCAGGCTGACCCGCCACGGCAGGATGGCCAGGTAGTACAGGCCGCTGAACATGATCGCCGCCCAGCACGCGATGTCGACCCGGCGCGGCTTGCCCTCCCAGGGCAGCCGGGGATCGCTCCAGGGATCAGCATCACGCGCCTGCACAGCCGATGGCTGATCGACCGCCTGGGCCTCTCCGGTCACCTGCGAGACCTCGGTCGTCTCCGCGGACGCCGGCCTGTCCCCCGCTATCGGCTGCTCACTCACGCCGCCACGCTATCCGCGCGAAGTCAGTAACCAAAAAACGGGGAGCTGCCGCGCAGCCTTTGTCCTGGCTTGAGACGCCGACGGCCGATCGCTGCCAGCCGCTGACTGGCCCCGATGCCGGAGCGAGCCACCGCGGCAGCAACCGGATGATTTGTGGCACGGCCCCCTCTAGCCGAATGCCGGTGAGTTAAGAGCTTCCGGGCCGAGCCATGGCGAGTGCCTTACCCTCCCTGCTGTCGGCTTCCCGCTTACCGAGTTACGGTGGCTGGGCGGCATTTGTCGCCGCGGTGGTTGGTCAGGGAGGTAGCTGTGGTGAGCGGCGACAAGCAGGCGGACAGGTCGTTGGCGAGCCCGGAGGCGGCGTATCGGGTGCCGGAGACCGCCGGGCGGATGGCCGGCGCCGCTCGCGCGTTCCTTGAGGCGGTGACGGTGGAACAACGGGCCGTTCTGAATCCTGGGTTTGATGATTTTGGCCTTGACTCACCACGCAGGCACTGGACGTATCTTCCCGAAGCGGAACGGCCCGGGCTGCCGCTGCGGGAGATGCCCGACGCGCAGCGCAAGCTCGCGCATCAGCTGATCACCGCGTCCGTGTCCATGGAGGGGTACGCGAAGGTCGTCTCGATCATGGCGATGGAGCACGTGCGGCGGGCGCTGATGCTGACGTCCAGGCCGGAGGTCGCGCACCTGTTTGACCCCGAAAGGTACTGTTTCCGGATATTTGGGGATCCGGTCGGCAACAAGGCCTGGGGGTGGCAGCTCGCCGGGCACCACGTGTCGCTGAACTTCACCGTCGCAGGTGGCTACGTCTCCCCCACGCCGTGCATGCTCGGGTCCGTGCCCGCGTTCTACGGCGCCCTCGCGCCACTTGAGCGCGAGGAGGCGGACGGGTACGCGTTCGTGCGCTCGCTCAGCGATGCGCAGCGGGCGCGGGCGGTCATCTGGCACCGGCCGCCGCCGGACTTCGCGACGCGCATAGTGCCGCGCATCGGCGACGTCGAGCTACCTGACCACGTGTTCGAGCCGGAACCCGACTACCGGATCAACGACGAGGAGCGGAAGGCCCTCGCGTACGTGCGGTCAGGGCCACGCGGCATCGGCGGCGCCGACCTGACGGCGGAGCAACTCTTCTCGCTCGTGGACCTCGTGGCGCTGTTCGCGGGGCGGCTGCCGAAAGACGTCGCCGACCAGGAGATGCGCCGGGTGGACGCCGCGGGCGTGGAGAACCTGTGGTTCGCCTGGGCGGGCGCGACGGAGCGCGGCGCTCGGCACTACTTCCGCGTGCAGGGTCCCGGGCTGCTGATCGAGCACGATAACACGCAAGGCGGCGGCAACCACGTGCACTCGGTGTGGCGGGTGCCCGGCGGTGACTTCGGGGACGACCTGCTTGCGGCGCACTACCGCGCCGAACACTAAGCACTATGAGACGACCCCCCTGCGCTCCCCACGACCGGGGAGCGCAGGGGGGTCGTCCTCCGCGGGCAGTACTCCTAGCGCTTTTCGATTTCCTGGAAGTCGCGCTCGGTCGGGCCGGTGTAGACCTGCCGCGGACGGGCAATCTTGGTCGCCGGGTCGTGCAGCATCTCCTTGTAGTGCGCGAGCCAGCCGGGCAGCCGGCCGATCGCGAACAGCACGGTGAACATGTCCGTCGGGAAGCCCATCGCCCGGTAGATCAGGCCGGTGTAGAAGTCGACGTTCGGATACAGCTTGCGGCTGATGAAGTAGTCGTCCTTCAGCGCCACTTCCTCCAGCTGCATGGCCAGCTCGAGCAGGTGGTCGTCCGGCGCGAGCTTGGCGATCAGCCGGTCGGCGGCGTTCTTGACGATCCGGGCGCGGGGGTCGTAGTTCTTGTAGACCCGGTGGCCGAAGCCCATCAGCTTGACGCCCGGCTCCCGGTTCTTCACCCGGGTGACGTAGGAGCTCACGTCGCCGCCCTGGTCGCGGATGTCCTCGAGCATGTCGAGCACGGCCGCGTTGGCGCCACCGTGCAGCGGGCCGGACAGCGCGTGCACGCCCGCGGAGATGCTGGCGAACACGTTGGCCTCGCTCGACCCCACCACCCGGACGGTGGAGGTCGAGCAGTTCTGCTCGTGGTCAGCGTGCAGGACGAACAGCATGTCGAGGGCCTTGGCGACCTCCGGGTCGACCTGGTACTCCTCGGCCGGCAGGCCGAAGGTCATCCGGAGGAAGTTCTCCACCAGGGACAGCGAGTTGTCCGGGTACAGGTACGGCTGGCCGATCGACCGCTTGTAGAAGTACGCGCCGAGCGTCGGCAGCTTCGCCAGCAGCCGGATCATCGAGATCTCGACGTCCTCTTCGTTGTGCGGGTCGAGGTGCCCCGGGTAGAAGCTCGACAGCGCGGACACGGCCGACGACAGCACCGCCATCGGGTGCGCGGTGCGCGGGAAGGCGGTGAAGAACGTCTTGAAGTCCTCGTCGAGCAGGGTGTGGTGGGTGACCTTCTCGGTAAAGTCAGCCAGCTGCTCTTGGGTCGGCAGGGTCCCGTAGATCAGCAGGTAGCTGACCTCGAGGAAGCTCGATTTCTCGGCCAGCTGCTCAATCGGGTAGCCGCGGTAGCGCAGGATCCCGGCATCGCCGTCGATGTAGGTGATGTCGGAGGAACACGCGGCCGTGTTGACGAAGCCAGGGTCGAGCGTGACCATGCCGGTCGTCGCCAGCAGCTTCGTCACCTCGATCCCGTCGGAGCCCTCGGTGGCGGACTTGACCGGCAGGTCAAGCTCGCTGCCGTCGCCGTAACGAAGCGCTACTTTTCCAGTACCGGACGATGCTTCGGGCATTCGCGTCCCTTTCACGCTCTTGCACGGGACGCGCACGTGATGAGCGGCCGGGATCGCCGACCGCGGCACCGCCCCGTTGGGGTCCTCAGGTCTATACCCGTACGCTAGTCCGCCTCATGCGCAGGTGAAACACCGTGGCCGTGGGACAACGGTCACACTGCTTTCTCCCGGGGGGACGATCCCCGTACCCCCTTACCTTGTTCGTGTCGGCCTCCGCGGGCCTAATCGCAAATGCCGCGATCGTCTCAGGCCTGCAGAGGCCGACAAAGGCGACGTTGTGACGCTGTACTCCCAGATCGGAGGCTCATGTGCTTGCAGGGTTACCCGGGGATCACCAAGCTGATCAGAGACGCTTACGATGCGGGCATGAGGTACGCGATCGCCATTCCGCAGCTCTACGCTGACGGCTCATTCTCTCCCGATGACTTCCGCTCCTATTTCGCGCGGGTCGAGGAACTCGGCGTCTACGAGAGCGCCTGGACACAGGAATCGCCGCTCGGCTCTTCGCCGCAGCTGGCACCGCTCGAGGTCATGACCTACGCGGCGGCGTGCACGACGTCGCTGCGGCTCGGGTGCACGGTCTTCGTGACGACCCTGCACAGCCCGGTGCACCTGGCCAAGTCGATCGCCTCGCTCGACCAGATGTCCGGCGGGCGGGTCGAGGTCGGGGTGGGGTCCGGCGGGCCGCGGCGGCCGTTCGCCGCGTTCGGGTTCTCCGGTGACCGGTACGTGGCGCGGTTCACCGAGGGGCTCGCGCTGATGAAGGAGCTGTGGACGTCCTCGTCGGTGACCTTCGACGGGGAGTTCTTCCAGCTCTCCGGTGCCCAGATGGAGCCGAAGCCGTTCCAGAAGCCGTATCCCCGGCTGTGGTTCGGCGGGGCGGCCGAGACCGCCGTCCGGCGCGGGGTGCGGCTGTGCGACGCGTTCTTCGGCGCAGGGTCGTCTACGACCGAGGCGTTCGCGTCACAGGTCGCCGTGGTGCGCGAGTCGCTCGCGCTTGCCGGGAAGACCGCCGGGTTCGGGCCCGGTGAGTTCCCGGTCGCCAAGCGGATCTACATCGGCATCGACCCCGCGGACGGCGACCGCGCGCGGTCGCGGATGGGCGACGCACTCGCGGCGCACTACGGGCAGCGGGTGCCGACGATCGAGGCGGCCTCCGTGGCGGGCACACTTGACGAGTGCGTGGCCGGGGTGCGCGACGTGATCGCCGCCGGGGCCGAAATGATCCTCTTCACGCCGCTGTACGACGTGACCGAGCACATGGAGCTGGTCGCGGCGGAGCTAATCCCGGCGCTAGACGCCTAGGGGGTGCCAGATCGTCTTGGTTTCCAGGGTGGCGAACATGCGCTCTAGGCCCGGCTCGGCGGTCCAGTCGGGGCTCTGGAGGCGGACCACCCGCTTGAGGTTGCCCGCCGCGGCCACGGCGAGGTCGTCGGCGAGCGCGCCGGGGGCGCCGGCCAGGTCGATGGCATTCACGTCCTGGTGGGCGGCCAGCCAGGGCGAGATCTCGGCGACCTCGCCGGTTAGCACGTTCACCACGCCTGCGGGCAGCGCGGCGGCGGCCAGGGCCTCGGCGAAGGCGATGGCAGGCAGCGGGTAGCGCTCGCTGGCGACAAGCACCGCCGTGTTGCCGCTGACGATGACGGGCGCGAGCACGCTGACCAGGCCGAGCAGGGCGCTGTCCTGGGGGGCGAGCACGGCGGTCACCCCGACCGGCTCCGGCAGCGAGACGGTGCCGAACGGCCCCGCCACCGGGTTCACGGTGCCGCGCACCTGGGTGATCTTGTCCGCCCAGCCGGCGTACCAGGTCCAGCGGTCCACCGCGGCGTCCACCTCGGCGTAGGCCGCGTCGTGCGCGCTCCCTGTGGCGCGCAGGACCTGGGCGGCGAACTGGGCGCGGTGATCGTCCAGAACCTCGGCGACCCGGTAGAGCGCCTGGCCCCGGTCGTAGCCGGCCGCGTGTGACCACCCCGGGAAGGCGGCACGTGCCGCCACTACGGCGTCGCGGGCGTCCCTGCCCGCCGCAAGGGCGGCGCTGGCAAGGAAGGTGCCGTCCGGCCCGTGTACGGCGAACGTGCGGCCGCTCGCCGCGCGGGGGAAGCTGCCACCGATGTAGAGCCGGTGAGTCGTGCGAGGAACGGCGCGGACCCGGCTGGGCGCCCGCGGCGGGATGTCGGATCGCGGCATATCTGTTATGTCAGACATCGGGCGCCCCACTGATGCCGGGGAAGTCGAGGTAGGCCTCAAGGCCGTGCCTGCCGCCCTCCCTGCCTAGCCCGGACTCCTGGAAGCCGCCGAAGGGCACCCCCGGGTCAAGCCGCCCGAACGAGTTCACCCAGACCACCCCGGCGCGCAGGCGCGCGGCCAGCCACGCACTCAGCGCGCCCTGCCGCGTCCAAACCCCGGCCGACAGCCCGTATCGCGAGCTGTTCACCCGCTCGACCACTTCCTCAGGCCTGACGAACGAGGACACGGTAAGCACCGGCCAGGAGAGCTCCTCCCTGGCGATGCGGTGCTCCTCGGACACCGTGGTGAACATCGTCGGCGGAAACCAGAACCCTCGGTCCGGCGGCGTGTACGGCGCCGACCAGCGCACCGCGCCCTCCGCCTCACCGGAGCGGGCGACCTCGGTGATCTTGTCGAGCTGGCTCGCGGAGTTGACCGCCCCGATGTCGGTGCTGTCATCCAGGGGGTCCCCGGACCTCAGCGCCAACATCCGGTGCCTGACGGCGGCCACCAGTTCATCGAGCACCGTCTCCTGGACGAAAACCCGCGAGCTCGCGCAGCACGCGTGGCCCTGGCGGACGAAGACACCCTCCACGATTCCCTGCGCCACCGCCTCGACGTCGGCGTCCGCGCAGACGATGTTCGCGGACGTGCCGCCGAGCTCAAGGGTGAGCCGCTTGCCCCACAGCGCGGCAGACTTCGCGATCTCCTTGCCGACCTCGGGCGAGCCGGTGAACGCCACCTTGTCGATGCCCGGATGGCCGGCCACTAGCTGTCCGGTCAGCCCGTCGCCCGTGACGATGTTGACCACGCCGGGCGGCAGGCCGGCGTCGGCGCAGATCTCGGCGAACGCGAGCGCGGTCAGCGGCGTGGTCTCGGCCGGCTTGAGTACGACGGTGTTCCCGCAGGCTAGCGCCGGGGCGATCTTCCACGCGAGCATCAGCAGAGGCGAGCTCCAGCCGATGACCTGGCCGACGACGCCGAGCGGCCTGACGGGAGTGGCGGCGTTCGTTCCAAATCCGGCATATGCCAGTTTGTCGGCCCAGCCGGCGTGGTAGAAGAAGTGCGCCGTCGCCAGCGGCAGGTCCACGTCGCGCGTCTGCGTGATCGGCTTGCCGCTGTCGAGCGATTCGAGGACCGCCAGCTCCCCCGCCCGCTCCCTGATCAGGCGCGCGATCCGCAGCAGGTACCTGGCCCGCTCCCTGCCGGGCATCATCGACCAGACCCGCTCGTAGGCATGCCGCGCCGCCGCGACCGCCCGGTCCACGTCCTCCGTCGTGCCGTGCGTCACCTCGGCGAGCACTTCCTCGGTGGCCGGCGAGACCGTCTTGAAGACCGAGGAGCCCGACACGAACGCGCCACCGATGAACAGCCCATAGGAGCCGCGCAGCGTTACCGGTGAGCCGCCCGCAGGGGGCGTATCGCATGAAAACCGCATCAACTTTCAAACCCTCAGTCCACCGTCAGGTAGTCGGGCGGGCTTGACCCCGACCTTCCTTCCGCGATGTGCCCCCATTGCATGACTAGCGTGTCCGGAAGCGTAGCAGCGGCTGACGGCGCGGTGACGGGGGTCTGGACGAAGTCCGCCATAACCAGCCACGATGGCGCGACCTGCTCAGGCGCGGACGGCGGCCTCGATTACCCGGCCGAACGCGAGCACCCGCTCCTCCGTCGCCGCGATCACCTGCATGGACGCGATCGTCCCGTCGGGCGCGGGGACCGGCAGGGCCAGCGCGGGAAACCCGGACAGGCTGACGGGCGCGGTCAGCGCGGTCAGCGGGAAGCCGTGCTCGCCGATCAGCGGCGGCTGGCCCAGCAGCGTCGGGAGGACGAGCACGGGGTAGTCGGCGAGGAGCGCGGTGAAGACACCGCGTACCGCCGTCCTGGTGCGCTCCGCCACCACCCGGTCGGCGCGCGTGAGCCGGGCGCCGCGCTCCAGGTTGCGCCGCACGTGCGGGCTCAGCTGCCTCAGGTACGGCATCAGGTAGGCGTTGCACCTGAACCCCTCGGCGTCAATAAGAACGCTGATGGCGCTAAGCGCCTCGTCGGCGTCCCATCCGGGCACGCGCGTCACCGCGACGCCGGCCGCCTTCAGCGCGAGGTCGACCGCCGTCTCCACCATCGGGTCGGCCTCGCCGCTGCGGCCGGCCACCGCGATTCGCCCCGCGACCAGCGCGCCGGGCGAGTCGGGCACCCGGAACGCCGGCTCAAGCAGCCGCATCCCGAGTTCGACCGCCGCGAGGTCCTGGCCGAGGGGCCCGACTGTGTCCAGGGACGGCGCGAGGGGGTACACCCCCTTCACCGGGATACGGCCGAGCGTGGTCTTCAGGCCGGCCACGCCGCAGCAGGCCGCGGGAATCCTAATGGATCCGCCGGTGTCGGTCCCGAACGCCACGTCTGCCTCCCCGGTGGCGACCGCCACCGCAGATCCGCTCGACGACCCGCCGGGCAGCCGCCTGGGGTCGCGCGGGTTGACCGGCGTGCCCGCCCAGTGGTTGATCCCGCTAGCCGACCAGCACAGCTCGGTAAGGCCAGCCTTGCCGACGATCCGCGCGCCGCCCTCGCGGGCGGACAACACGACGGCCGCGTCGATCTCCGCGCGCTCGGCCATCTCCGCGACGACCGGGCATCCGGCCGTCGTCGGCAGCCCCGCCACGTCAATGCAGTCCTTGACGGCGAGCCGGGGGCCAGCGTCATCGCCGCCCGCATCGCCAGGGATGCGGACCACCCAGGTACCCATGCCCCCATGATCGCCCTGTTGGCTGAAAATGGGATAAACAAACGTCCATGCGTATCCCCGCAATGCGCAATGTTCAATGTTTCCTGGGGGGACGACCCCCCTGCGCTGTGCCGCCCGCGGGGGGACGCCCCCCCTGCACCCCCGGTCATGGGGGGCTGCGCGCCCCCCATACCCCCCGCGGTGGGGACGGCGCAAAAACCGCGCCGCCCCCACACTGTGGCTGAGGTTACGGCCTTGTGGTTGCGGTTAGAAGGCTGCCCAAAACCCGGGCTGCCTGCGGCTGTGCCGCGCCGCGGCTGGGGTTAGAACCCTGGTTGCTGTGGCAGGCATTGCAGAAACCGTGCTGCCCCGCGCTGTGGGTGGGGTTAGAGCTCTGGGGTTGCTGTGGCGCAGCGCATAGACCGCGGTGCCTGTGGGCCGGATAAGCTTTCCTCATGCTCATGCGGTCGGCCAGGGTAGCGGTGGTGCTCGATGTCTGCTGCGTGCTGATCTTCGTGATCATCGGGCGAGATAGCCACGCCAAGGGCGAGTCCCTCGGGGGGATCGCGTCGACGTCCTGGCCGTTCCTGTGCGGCCTCGCCGCTGGCTGGGCCGCGTCCCGCGCCTGGCGGCGCCCCCTGGCGCTGCGGCCCTCAGGGATCGCCGTCTGGCTGTGCACCGTGGCGCTCGGCATGATCCTGCGAGTCGTGTCCGGCCAGGGCACGGCGGTCGCGTTCATCTTCGTCGCACTGGGGTTCCTCGGCCTGTTCCTCCTGGGCTGGCGCGTGATCGGCCGCCTGCTGACCCGCTAACCGCAGGACCCGTTCGCGAATGTGGCCTCGTTAGTAGAACGGTTAGCACAAAGGCACCGAGTACGTCTTTGGGGTGACGCTGACGTTGAGGGCTGAGCCGGAGACACCCACGTCAGCAGTTCATTGGACTGCCCTCAGTCAGCCTCGCGGCATTGAACTCCGATAAGTTGGGAGATATATTCAGTGTTATGAGATCTGCGCCTTCGGCGCTACTGCCGATCCTGCGATCGCAGGTGGCTGGAGACCTCCTAGCCCTGCTGTACCTGCATCCCGAGGACGAGTACAGCCTCACCGAGGCGGCAGGTGCGATCGGCGCGAGCCTGAACGCCGTTCACTACGAGGCTGCCAGACTCGCCGAAGGCGGCCTCATCAGAACCCGCAAGCGCGGTAACCTCCGCCTAGTACGCGCAGTCACCGACTCGCTCCTTTCCCGGCCGCTCACCGACCTGCTAGCCGTCACCTACGGGCCGCTCCCTGTCCTCACTGACCTGATCGCCGACGTCGGGGGCATCACCGAGGCGTATATCTACGGGTCCTGGGCCGCGCGATATCGCGGCGAGCCCGGTCCCGCGCCAGCGGACGTAGACGTTCTCGTCGTCGGCACAGCCGATCCTGACGACCTCGACGAAGTAGCAGAAAGAGCGCAAATTAGGCTTCGCCGCCCCGTCAACATCCGTCGGATCAGACCGGAAACCTGGAACGCCGACAACCGGACCGATCCATTCATAGAATCGGTCAAGTCCCGTCCACTGGTGACCATCGTCGGGAGTGCTTGAGCGTTGGGGAGAACGGCCCATGAAGTGAGATCAAGGCCGGGCAGCCATTGACCGGATGCTGGCTGATGGCGAGTTGCAGCGAGTTCCTGCCAGCCGTGAGCAGGCCGACCGACTGCTCGCCCAGGCACGGGTCCACGTTTCCTCCGCGCTCAAGGTGTGCGACGCGGACCCGCCGGGTGGTTACGCTCTCGCATATGACGGTGCCCGCAAAGCTCTCACCGCCATCTTGGAGAATGAGGGCCTACGGCCGACAACTCGCGGCGGGCACCTCGCCGTGGCCGAAGCCGTACGCGCGCAACTCGATCCCCCGATGGGCCGGATCCTCCGCCAGTTCAACCGAATGCGGACCCGCAGGCACGACGCCGAGTACCCGCCCACCGACTCACCCGAGATCACACCAGAACGACGTCCGCGAAGATCAGACAACTGCCGAAGGCCTCATCGACCTCGCCGCCAGGCTCCTAGACGAAATGTCGCCATTCTGAACCTACCTAAGCCAAGTGGCCCATCATGGGCATCAGTCAGCTACAGCTGTTGAATGGACAGGCCTGGCTTGACCTCCCGGCTCCCTGCTACTTGGCGAAAGAGACATTTCCCCCGCCCTGCCGGACGCCGGCCCGGCTCCCCGGGGCGGGCACGAAGATAGTGGATCGGCGTGCACGCTGTCGCGTGCACGCCGATCCACTATTCCTGCCTCGCATCGCGGACCGCCCGGTATGCTCGGTTCCTGCCCGGCCCGGCCGGCCGCCCGACCGGCCCACTGGTCACCCAGGAACTTCAATCGCTGTATCAGAACGAGAAGGAGTTACCGGCGAGGCAGGCCATCGCTGCGGTTGGACCTGAGCGGTATCGAGCGACGTTCCTGCGGGTTCAGGACGAACGTTTGGGTTAGGCGGAAGCGAAGACCGGGGACTTGAGGCGACCTTCGGGCACCTCGGGGTGGCCCGCGTCGAAGCCGTCCGTGACGCTGGCGATCTCGGCCAGCTCATAGCTGCTGAGGACCTCGATGGAGAGCTCGTGCAGGCGACGGGTCTTCGCCGCGCAGCAGTCGGCGAGCAGGGTGACGGGGAAGTCCCGCATGAACGCCGAGCGGGCGGTCGTCTCCACGCAGATGTTCGTGACCACGCCGCAGATCATCAGCGCCGTGACGCCGAGGCCGCGCAGCAGCGGCTCAAGCGAGGTCCACTGGAACGCGTCGAAGCGGACTTTGTCCACCACGAGGTCATCGGGGCCGCAGCCAAGTTCGGTGCACACCTCGGCGTCCCAGGTGCCGACCGCCAGGCCGGACACCCCGGCGAGCTCGGGGCTGTTCCTGATCAGCGCCGCGCCCTCGTCGGGACGCCCTGGCCGGTACACGTGCCTGGTGAACACGACGGGGACGCCCGCTTTGCGGGCCTGACCGACCGCGATCGCCGCGTTCGCGACGGCGTCCATCGCGTCTTCCAGGCCGCGGCCGATCTTCGGGAACGAGCCGTCCGGGTGGCAGAATCCGTTCTGCATATCCACCACGAGCAGTGCGTATCGTTCGTTGTCCATGAACCGGCTCCTTCCGCGCGTGGGCTTAACTTAACATTTGGCCCCCGGCGCGGGTATCGCGGCGAGAATCACGGGTATCGGGCCGGAATGGGGAGACAGTCTGTGCTCGCGGATATCCGCGACGCGTTTGGCAGTGAGCTTGATGCCGGGCAGCAGTCAGCGCTGATCAGCTGGCTGGCGTTCACGGGGGCCTTCAGCGGCGTGCGCGGGATCACGCACGCCATCAGGGCTGGCAAGGGCCCGTTCAAGAACCTGAGCGTCGGCGGCGAGCACCTGCATCACTACATGTGGGGCATCGGCATGCTGGCCGGCGTCGGCGCGGTCGCCGTCAAGGGCGACGAGAAACTGCGCCGTCACCCGGCCACCGCGCTCGCTTACGGTATCGGCCTGGCGCTGATCGTGGACGAGTTCGCGCTGCTGCTCGACCTGAAGGACGTCTACTGGGCGAAGGAGGGCCGCGTCTCTGTTGATGTCGGGATCGGCGGCAGCTCGCTCGTCGGGAGTTACTTCGCCGGCCTGCCGGTCATCCGTGAGGTAGCCAAGCGCCGTCGAGTCGCCAAGGCAGCGGGATAACCCGAAATCTGGCCGTGTGACGCATGCGGCCAGGCCAGCCTGGTCGCTGGTGGCCCCGTCGCTGGTGGCCCCGTCGCTGGTGGTCACCGTGTCCGCCTGGGTCTCGCTGGCGAGCGGTGCGATCTCGTCGAGGAGCGGGCTGAGGCCGAGCTCAGCGAACCGGCTGGCGAGTTCGTAGAGCCGGGGCAGCCGCCACGGGGTCTCCTGGTCGTCCTCGTCCCAGCGGGCCAGGCCCGTGGCCAGGTAGCCGGCCTTGATGCCGCGCTCCTCCTGGAGTTCTCGCGCCTTCCGGTAAATCGCCTGCATGCGGCGGATGGCGCCGACCCTAATGTCGGGGTCGCCGGGAACAGCTTCGTGAGCCTGATGTGCCCGGTCCTCTCGAACCGCTCAACCGCGTCCGGGTCGGCGCCCGCCAGGTCGAGCGTGCCCGCCCTACGTTCCTTGTAGTAACGGAGCGTGTTGCGGCCGCCAAGGTCGGTCAGCCCGTCGATCCACTGCCGCTGCGCGGCACGGACCAGGGCAAGCCGCCTGCCGTCGCCCACGTCGGGCTGCTCACTGGCTTCATCAGGTTTGCCGACACTGGCTAGCCGGACCTTGTCGAGGGCCTCCGGCCCAGTCGGCTCGGGGAATTCACTCGGCTGGCTCACGCATGGCCCTCCGCGGTACCGCGCGCTGGCGCTCTTTGGGCCCGCGTGACGCGGCCGCAAACCACGACCGTGAGACGGGACGCGGTCGACCGGGAGATGTCGGCCATCTCCAGCAGACTTAGATATCTAAGTGTTTGACATCTAATACTTAGATGTCTAATCTAACTATTCATGAACACTACCGCCGTCGAGGCTGAGGGCGCTCCTCGCCACTCGTGCCTAACGTCCGCATGGACCACTAACCACAGGAACAGAAGGCAACCGCAATGGCCATCGAACTGAATCGCATGAGCACGCTCGACGGACGGATAGCCCTGGTCACCGGAAGCTCGCGAGGCATCGGGGCGGCCATTGCCGCCGAGTTCGCACGGCGCGGCGCCGCCGTTGCCGTGCACGGACGCGATCAGGCCGCCGCTGCAGAGGTAGCGACCGCTATCGCCCGCGACGGCGGCAAGGTCATCACGGTGACCGGCGACGTCACCGACTTGGGCCAGATCGAATCGGTGCGACACCGGATCGAAGACGCCTGGGGACCGGTCGACATCCTCGTGGCCAACGCGGGCGGGAGCTTCACCCCGCCCGCGCCGCTTGAGCAGATCCCCGAAGAGGGCTGGCGTGCCACAGTCGACGGTAACCTGCTGGCCACTTTTCTCACGCTGAAGAGCTTCCTGCCCGGGATGAAGGAGCGCCGCCGGGGCACCATCATCACTGTCTCTTCGACCGCGGGACGTCGCGCGGACCCGCGCTCACCCATTCCTTACGCCGCGGCCAAGGCAGGCATCGGGCTGCTGACGCAGGATGTCGCCGCCCAAGCGGGCCCGTTCGGGATACGAGTGAACTGCATCGCCCCGGAGTCGATCCTGACCGAGCGCAACCGGGACCGCATCCCGGCCCAGCAGCAGACGGCCATGGCCGACTGGCACCCGCTCAAGCGACTCGGCACGCCGGAAGACGTCGCGGCAGCCGCCGCGTTCCTCGCATCCGACGCGGCCGCCTGGATTACCGGGGTCGTCATCGACGTCGCCGGCGGCGCGGTAATGCTCTGACTGATTCTCAGGATTGGTGAGCCCCTCCTGGGTGAGGCACGCGGCCGTCGCGACTGGACACGCGGCCAGATACCGACCTTCGCGGTCATCAACCGGCGCGACGCCTGACGCTTCTGGCTTTAACCCGTGATGGTGGATGGTTAGGCACGCTATAACGCGCCTAACCATCCACCATATTCGAATGCCCGTCCAGGTCGTCGAGCCTCGCGCGGCATCGCGGCGGAATGAACGGTATGTCCACTTTTACGCGAGGAGCGAATTACCCGTGAGCTTCGGTTAGCTGGGCGACTGAGCGCGGGCTGCCGCCGCTACCAGGTTGAAAGAGTGGAGGCGGTCGGCTGGGTCGTGGGTCTGGGTGGTGAGCATCAACTCGTCGACGCCGGTCTGCTTGATGAGGAGGGCCAGGCCCTCGATCACCGCGAGCGGGGCGCCGATGTACTGGGTGGACTGGCGGTCCTCGATGAACGCCTTCTCCATATCGGAGTACGGGTAGGCGGCCGCCTCCTCCGGGGTCGGCACCCGCCCTGGGCGGCCCGTGCGGAGCTTCAGGAACGACAGGGCAGAGGCGCCGGCGAGGAACTTCGCGCGCTCGTCGGTGTCGGCGCAGATCACCCCTGCGGCGATCATGCTGTACGGCTTCTCCAGGGCTGCCGAGGGGCGGAACGACTTGCGGTACAGGTCGAGGGCCGGGAGCGTGTTCTGCGGCATGAAGTGGTGCGCGAACGCGAACGGGATGCCAAGCGCGCCGGCCACCTGGGCGCTGTAGCCGCTCGAGCCGAGCAGCCACAGGTCGGGGCCGTTGCCCTCGCCGGGTATGGCGTGGACCTTCTGGTACGGGTGGTTCTCTGGCCACTCGCCGGTGAAGAAGCCGAGCAGGTCGGTCAGCTGGCCGGGGAAGTCGTCGGGGCCGCCGTGGCGGAGCGCCTGGGCGGTCGCCTGGTCGGTACCGGGGGCGCGGCCGATGCCGAGGTCGATGCGGCCGGGGTGGAGGGCTTCGAGCATGCCGAACTGCTCGGCCACGACGAGCGAGGAGTGGTTCGGGAGCATCACGCCGCCCGAGCCGACCCTGATGGTCCGCGTGGCCTCGGCGATGTGGCCGATCAGGACCGGCGGCGAGGAACTCGCGACGCCGGGCATGCCGTGGTGCTCGGCGACCCAGAACCGGGTGAAGCCCAGGTCCTCGGTCTTTCTCGCCAGGTCGATCGTGGCCCGCAGCGCCGCGCCGACGGTCGATCCGTCGGGGACAGGGGCCAGGTCGAGCACGCCCAGGGGGACGCCGGCGAGGGTCAGGGGAGGGTTCGCGTCATTGTCGGCCACGTTCGACGTCAACGCTTCCAGGGCGCCGGATCTTCCTGGCGGGCCGACCAGGAAACAAATACCTTCATCGATCGTTCGTTTGGGTGTAACGGCGGCGTGGCTGAATTCGAACGCCTAATGGGGATCTTAATAACATGAGGATCGCGATCATTACGGAGTCGTTCCCGCCAGACGTTAATGGCGTCGCGCACTGCGTAGTGCGCGTGGCCGAGAATCTCGTTCGCAGGGGCCACCAGCCCCTGGTCATCGCGCCTGACTCTGGGCGCGGACCGGACGCCGACCGCCAGCTCCCCTACCCGGTGGAGCGCGTGCCGTCCGTTCCCCTGCCCGGCTACCCGACCTTCCGGCTCGGCCTGCCGACGCCCGCGACGCGCAAGGCCATCGTGCGCGCACGGGACCGACGTCGTTCACCTGGCCAGCCCGGTCGCGCTCGGCGCGTGGGGCACGCGCGTCGCACGGGCCGAGCGCCTGCCGACGGTCGCCGTCTATCAGACCGACCTGCCCAGCTACGCCCGCGCTTACCACCTCGGCCGGGCGACCGAGGCGTTCGCCTGGCACTGGCTGCGCGATATCCACAACACCGCCGGCCGGACGCTCGCCCCGTCCAGCATGACCGCCACCGAACTGGACGCTCACGGCCTTGAGCGGGTCTGCCTGTGGGGCCGCGGCGTCGACACCGAGCGGTTCCACCCTTCGCTGCGGGACGAGCGGCTGCGCGCCGAGATCGCGCCAGACGGCGAGGTCATCGTCGGGTACGTGGGCCGCCTGGCGATCGAGAAGCGCGTCGACCTTCTCGCGGCCGTCGCGGCGCTGCCCGGCGTGAAGCTCGCGGTCACCGGCGGCGGGCCGATGGAGGAGGAGCTGCGCGCCGCGCTGCCGTCTGCGGCCTTCCTCGGCACGCGGTACGGCGAGGAGCTAGCGCGGATATACGCCTCGCTTGACGTATTCGTGCACACCGGCCCGTTCGAGACATTCGGCCAGACGATCCAGGAGGCGTCCGCCAGCGGCCTGCCGGTCGTCGCGCCAGCCTCGGGCGGCCCGCTTGACCTCGTCGACGACGGCGAGACCGGGTACCTGGTCCCGCCAGGCGACCGAGACGCGCTCTCGGCGGCGGTGCGCAAGCTGACCGATGATCCGGCGCTGCGCGCCCAGTTCGGCGCGGCGGCGCGCCGGCGGGTGCTCGGCCGGACCTGGTCCGCGCTCACCGACGAGCTGCTCGGCCACTACGTGGCCGTCATCGACGCGGACGCGCTGCCCGCGCGGCTGGCAGCGTAGCAGTGATCCACCGGGGGACGACCCCTGCACCCGCCGGATGCACGCCCGATGGCAAAGACCGCCACCATATCGGGCGCGCCTCCGGCCCTCACCCGGGGGGACACCCCCCGCTACCCCCATGCGCGCCCGATGGCAAAAGCGCCAGTGGATCGGACGCGCGGCCGCTGTCCCTCGTCCTAATAGGCAGGCGAACATGACGCGAATCGTGACCCTCGGCGACTCGATCACCCTCGGCCTGGGCGACCCGGCGCCCGGCGGCGGCTGGCGCGGCTGGGCCTGCCTCCTCGCCGCCGGGCTGCCCAAGCCGGAGATGCATAACCTCGCGTCGAATGGCGCGCAGGCCAAGCACGTTGAGCGGGACCAGCTCCCGACCGCGCTGCTGCTGCGACCGCATGTCGCCAGCGTCGTCGTCGGCATCAACGACACGCTGCGGGCCGGGTTCGACCCCGTGCGGACCGGCCAGGCCACCGCGCGGACGGTCGCCGCCCTCACCGCCCAGGGCGCCACGGTGATCACGATGCGGCTGCCGGATCCGGCGCAGATGTTCGGGCTGCCGTCCGGGCTCGCGCGGCCGCTGTCGCGCCGGATGCGGGCCGTCAACGCCGAGTTGGACCGGATCGCGGCGCACTACGGGACGGTCCACTGGGACGCGTCGACCGACCCGGAGACCTACGACCGGTGCAACTGGTCGGTGGACCGGCTGCACCCGAACGAGCGCGGGCACCGGCTGATCGCCGGCCGGCTCTGGGACCGGCTGGTAGCGGCCGGGCTCCCGGTGGCCGAGCGGCCGGGGAGCGAGCCGACCAGCCCCGTGCCGACCCGCCGCGACGATGCGCTGTGGATGGCGACGAAGGGCACCCGGTGGTTCCTGCGCCGCTCGGTCGACCTCATCCCGTACATGCTGTTCATGGCCGTGCGAGAGGCACTCGTGGCGCAGCGGGAATGGCCAGTCGCGCCAATGCCTACCGATTCTGGGCCCGCCTGGCTTCCGCCGGTCGCCGGAGAAGCTCAGGCCGCGGAGCCGCTAGCCGAGTAAGCCAGAGTGCCTGGCGGGTGCCGTGGGTCGTAGCCAGGGTCAGCCGCATTCGTTCGGAAATGATTGTTTTTGACTAAAAGTCGGGAAGAGGCACATTCCGGGAGAGATGCGGCTCAACACGTGCATTGTCCCGGTTCAGCATTTACGCTTTGATGGCGATGAAAGCAGGGGCGGACAACCGCGATCTGGTGCCGCCATTGCTGCGGAACCGGGTGTTCCGGCGCTACTGGGGTGCGTCGACGGTGTCGATGTTCGGTGACCAGGTGTCGTCGGTCGCGGTACCGCTCACGGCCGTCCTCGTGCTCCATGCCAAGCCCTACGAGATGGGCTACCTGACCGCACTCGAGTGGCTGCCGAGCCTGCTGTTCGGGCTGCACGCCGGGGCCTGGCTCGACCGGCGGGGCAAGCGGCGGAACGCGATGATCCTCGCCGACCTGGGGCGCGCGGCGACGCTCGCGACCATACCGCTGTGCTATGCGCTCCATGTGCTGACGCTCGCGCAGATGTGCGTGGTGATCTTCGTGGCCGGCGCGCTTTCCGTCCTGTTCACCGTGTCAGACGGGACGCTGTTCGTATCGATCGTGGAACCGGGAGAGTACGTCGACGGGCAGTCGCTGATCTACACGAGCAGGGCGCTGTCCTTCCTCGGCGGCCCGTCGGTCGGCGGGCTGCTCGTCCAGGCGCTGAGCGGGCCGTACGCCCTGGTCCTCGACGCCCTGTCGTTCCTCGGGTCGGCCTTCCAGCTGGGCTCGATCTGCCCGGTCGAGCCGCCGGCCGCGGACGGCGCGGACGGGCTCACCGTGGGGCTGCGGTTCATCGCCGGGTCGCCGATCGTCCGGGCGTCGCTGATCGGGGTCGCGGTGATCAACTTCTTCAACCTCATGTTCGAGGCCCTGTTCATGCTCTACGCGGTGCGCGCCCTCGGGGTCAGCCCCGGGCTGCTCGGCGTCGTCATCGGGGCGGGCGCCATCGGCGGGATCCTCGGCTCGGTGATGTGCAAGTGGCTGACCTCGCGCCTCGGCGCCGGCTTCGTCTACGTGGCCGGCTGCTTCGTGTTCACCGTGCCGCTCGCGCTGGTGCCGCTTGCCTCGCCCGCGCACCGCATGCTCATGCTGCTGTTGCTGTTCGCCTCGTGCTTCGCCAGCGGGTTCGGTGTCATGGTGCTCGACATCAGCATCGCCGCGATCTCCGGCGTGGTGATCCCTGACATGCTGCGGTCGCGGGTGGCCGGGGCGTACCAGGCGATCAACTACGGGACGCGGCCCGCAGGAGCGCTGCTCGGCGGGCTGCTCGGCACCGCGCTCGGGCTGCGGCCCGCGCTGTGGATCGCCGTGGCCGGCGGGGTATTCGGCTCGATCCTGCTGCTGCCGTCGCCGCTGCTGCGGTTCCGGATGCCGACGGTAACCGCCCGGTCAGGTGACGGCGCCCGCGACGGTTCAGTGGGTAGTGACGAAATCAGCCGCCTTCGTTCGGGATGATGGATTTTCATGCGGACGATCGCTCTTGAAGAGCACTTCTGGACGGATGAGCTCGCGGCGGCACCGGGGACGGGCGTCCTAGCCCGGGCCGGCGGCGCGGCACTAGACGGGCTACTGCGGGACGTGGGGGCGCGGCGGCTCGCGGACATGGACGCTGCGGGAATCGACGTGCAGGTGCTGTCGCACGTGCAGCCGGCGGCGCAGGGGCTGTCCGGGGCGGCCGGGGTCGAGGCGGCGCGGCGGGCGAACGACTACCTGGCGGCGGCGGTCGCGTCGTCCGCCGGGCGGCTCGCAGGGTTCGCGACGCTGCCTACCGGGTCACCCGCTGACGCGGCGGAAGAGCTGTCGCGGTGCGTCCTTGACCTCGGGTTCGCGGGCGGGCTGATCAACAGCACCATCGGGGTAAACGGGCTGTTCCTCGACGATCCTTCATTCTCGGTGCTTTTGTCGCGATTTGCGGCGCTTGACGTGCCCCTGTACCTGCACCCTGCTCAGCCGCCTTCGGCGGCGCGTTCGGCGTTCTACGACGGGCTCGCGGGGCCTGTCGCGGGGGCGCTCGCCACCAACGCGTGGGGGTGGCACGCCGAGGCGGGGCTGCACACGCTCCGGCTGGCCGCCTCGGGCGCCTTCGCACGGCATCCGGGGCTGCGGGTGATCATCGGGCACTGCGGGGAGATGATCCCGTTCATGCTCGATCGGGTCGACGACATGATGCCGCGGTCATTGACGGGGCTGGATGATGAAATGTCAGGATATATCCGGCGGCACGTCTGGGTGACGACGAGCGGGATGTTCAGCCTGCCGCCCGTGCTGTGCGCCTTGTCGGTGTTCGGCGTGGACCGGGTGCTGTTCTCGGTGGACTACCCGTTCAGCCCCAACCGGCGGGGACGGGAGTTCCTCGACGCGCTGCCGCTCTCGCCGGCCGACCGCGCGAAGGTGGCCGGCGAGAACGCCGCGGCCTTGCTGCGGCTGGGCTAGGCCATGATCCGGAAGACTCTATTTACCGGGAAGGATTCATGCACCTTATGCGATGCGAATCCTTCCTCAGGAATAGAGTCTTCCCGATCAGGCACCATGGACAAGACGGATATTTCCAGGCAAATAAGGAAATACCGGGATAGCAGGCCGGGGGTCGGCGCTCGCGAGCCCACGCCCAGGCAGTGAGTTACAGCAGCTCGCGGAGGAGGCGGACCGGCGGGGAGCCGTGGGCGAGCATGCTGTCGTGGACGGCACGCTCGGGCAGGCCCCGCCCCCGCAGGTCGGCGGCCAGGTCCGCGACCTCGGTGTAGCCGACGTAGTAGGTCGACAGCTGGGCCGAGGTGAGCTGCGCGCGGCGCCACTTGCCTGACGCCTCGCCGTCCTCCTGGAAGCCGCGCGCGGTCATGAGAGTCATCGCGTCCGCCTCGGTCATCCCGTGCGCATGCACCCGGGCGTCGAGGATCGCGTTGATCACCATGCGCAACTGCATCTTGAGCTGCTGCATGCGCACCGCTGCCGGGTCGCCCTCCCCCGGGTACTCGTGGTCGGCCATGAGCTCCTCGGCGTAGACCGCCCAGCCTTCGACGAACGGCCCCGACCACAGCGCCGCGCGCAGCGCGGTCGCCCCGGTGAACCGGCGCGAGTGCTGCAGCTGCAGGTAGTGGCCTGGCATCGCCTCGTGCACCATCAGGTTGTGCACCATGTGCCTGTTGTACTCGCGGTAGAACGAGGCGACCCGCTCGGCCGTCCAGTCCTTCGGCGTCGGCGAGACCGCGATGAACGTCGCGCCCGGCACGGGCTCAAGCGGTCCCGGCGGGTCGCAGTAGGCGACCGCGATGCCCCGGTTGATCTCCGGCATGTCGATGACCTCGACCGGGTCGTCGTACAGGGTGACCAGGTCGCGGGCACGGACGAAGGCGGTCTGCCCGGCGAGGGCCTCGGCGCAGAACGCCAGGATCGTCGCCTCGTCCGGCGCGGCGGCGCCCAGCCGGTCGAGGACCTCGCGGGGCGTGCCGCCGAGCGCGGCGGCCACCTCGGCGATCTCGTCGGAGATCCGCTCTAGGTCCTCCTCGGCGCGGGCCAGGATCGCGTCGGCGTCGGAGGCCGCGGACAGGGTCAGCGACAGCTTGCGGGAGAAGAGGTCCCTGCCGAGGCGCGGGTCGGCGAACCCGTCGCCGCCGGCGTCGTCGCCCGCGAGCCGGGCCGACAGCCAGTCCCTGTGCTCGGCGAGGGCCGCGAGTGCGGCGGGCCGTACGCGCTCCACCTCGGCGCTGGCCGTTGCGGTTGCCGCGTCGCCGGCGTTGGCCGCCTGCCGGAGCGCGGCGTTCACCTCCTCGGTCACCAGGCCGATCGTCCCGCCGAACTGGCCGATCGCGGTCTCCAGGTGCACCTTCGGCATCCGCCCGAGGGTCCCCCGGGCGGCGGCGAGGGAGTCAGGGACCGCCGTAAGCCGCCCCGCGAGGGAGCGGAGCCGGTCGGTCAGCGGCGCGTAGTCCCTGGCGAGCAGCATGTAGATCGCCTGCCCAGGGTTGGCGAGCAGGGGGTTCCAGGTGTGCTCGCGCAGCTCCTCGATCTCGAACAGGCGACGCGCCACGTCGTTGCCGAGCATCGCCGCGTCGACGCGCAGCTCCTGGTCAAGGCCGGCGTGGTTGATGGCGGTCAGCCTGGCCGCGAACTCATCAAGGCCGCGGCGCTCGTCGTCAAGCGCCGCCTGGCGGCGGTCGGGAAGCTGGTCGTCGAAGCGATGGTCGCCAAGCTCGGTGGCGGTGTCGGGGTGGCGGCGCGCCAGGTCATCGAGGTAGTCCTCGGCCAGCCGCCGGAACTCACCGCTCACCCTGGCGGCGTCCCCGGCCGCTGCGGCCGGGGCGGTTTCTGCACTCACGCTTACTCCTCCTGGGAATATTGACCGTTTGTGCGAGCCGCCCACGCACACGTTCGGAACGCCTCACCTTGCCCCTGGGAATGACCCGTCATCGCCTGCCGGACATCAGACGCTGGCGGTGAAGCGCAGCAACGCGTTCGCTACGCATAACTCTACGGAGTGGACGGGGGGTAAGCGCAACCTTGCAGCTGAAACGGGGTCATGACGACACGATCATCCCGAACGGTCCGTGCTCCGCCTGGCACGTCACGCAGCCTTTGCCAGTCGTGGCGGGGAGCGGTACCCCGTCGGATGACCCTGGGCCGCGTGCCCTTAGGCTGCTGGCGCGGCATTGGCCCGTTGCACGGCACTTTCCCCCTGCTGCCGCTTACGTCTCACGTCCTGAGGTGACGCTCAGGGGTGCTGGCGCTCGCGTTGATGTGTGCCATGGCGCCAGGGGCGCCTGGCCCGGGCCCTTCTGGCTCACCTGGGGCTTAGCGGGCGGGGAGGGCTCGCGGAGCTGGAAGCCGTTCAGGGAATCTTCAGGGAAACAATAGGTCTGGCTGACCGTCTCTTCGGGGTCCGCCCAGGTTTGGGGGTCATCCTTCTTTGTGTAGCCAGCGGCAAGGCCGCGAAGAGGAACCGGGGTGGCAGGACCAATGAGCGAGCCATTCGCACAGTACCCGTACGGACAGTATGGACAGTACGGACATTATCCGGCACCAGAGCCGCCGAAGCGGCGTCGTGGCCGGACGATGCTCGGGCTGACGGCGACCGCCATCCTCGCGGCCGGGGTGGGGGCCGGAGCGGCCCTCGGGCTGTCGAACGGGACCTCTGCCGGATCGAACGCCACGTCAACCTCGCAGAACGCGCTGTCCTCCGCGCAGATCGCCGGCACGGTCGACCCGTCCCTTGTGGACGTGACCTCCACGCTCGGCGATCAGGACGCGACCGCCATGGGGACCGGCATCGTGCTGTCGTCCAACGGCCTGGTCCTCACCAACAACCACGTGATCAACGGCGCGACGTCGGTCAGCGTCACCGACATCGGCAACGGCAAGACCTATACCGCCAGCGTGGTGGGCTATGACGAGTCGCAGGACATCGCGGTGCTGCAACTGTCCGGCGCGTCCGGGCTGACCACCGCGAACACCGGGAGCTCTTCCTCGGTCGGCGTTGGCAACGCCGTGACCGCGCTCGGCAACGCGGGCGGGGTAGGCGGCACTCCCTCGGTCGCGGCGGGCTCGGTCGTCGCACTGAACCAGTCGATCACCGCCTCCGATGAGTCCTCGGGCAGTTCCGAGCAGCTCTCCGGGCTGATCGAGTCGAACGCGGACATCCAGCCGGGTGACTCGGGCGGCCCGCTGGTGAACTCGCACGGGCAGATCGTCGCGGTCGACACCGCGGCCTCGACGAACTACCAGTTCAGCGGGACCGGAAACGGCGGGAATGGCGGGAACGGCGGCTTCGGCGGCAACGGCGGCTTTGGCGGGAACGGCTCGCAGGGCTCTTCGGGCTCCGAAGGCTCGCCTAGCTCGGCGGGCGGGTCCACGACGCAGGGATACTCGATCCCGATCAACACCGCCCTGTCCATCGCCAAGGGGATTGAGGCGGGCCAGGCATCGTCGACGGTCCACATCGGCACGACGGCGTTCATCGGCCTGGAGATCGCGACGACTTCCAGCCAGGGTGACGGCCAGAGCGTGCAGGGCGTGGAGATCGCCGGCACCGCGGCGGGTACCCCCGCGGCCGCGGCGGGCCTCACCGCAGGCGACGTCGTGACCGCGCTCAACGGGCAGTCGGTCACCACCGGAACTCAGATCCAGGACATCCTCATCGGCCAGCACCCTGGTAACCAGGTGAGCATCGCCTGGACCGACACGTCCGGCCAGTCGCACACCGCGACCCTGACCCTCGGCACCGGCCCAGCTGCCTAACCTTCGCCATCCCCGGGACGAATGTGCCCTCGCTGTCACCAGATCCGCAGCGAGGGCACATTCGCGTATCCGATGCGGCCGAGAGGCGCCGCGCCCGAATCAGGGCGCGGCGCCTCTCGGGCCAGGTGCGCGTTTGGGCCGGGAAGAGCGTGCCAGAAAGCGCATTCGGCTCGCCGGGCTCGGGCTGCGGCACGGCGCGGGCGGCGCGCTGCAGCGTCGGAGCAGGACTTGTAGGACTGGAGTGCTACGCGGGGATGACCGTGCCGGCGGCTATGACTGTGGTCAGGTGGAAGGTCTCGTCGAGGAGGACCAGGTCGGCTGACAGGCCCGGGCTGAGAGCGCCGGTTTCCTCGGACAGGCCAAGGCGACGGGCCGGAGTGGTGCTCGCGGCGGCGGCGACGTCGGGGACGGGCAGGCCGACGGCGGTGATCGCGTGCCGGACTACGTGGTCCATCGTGGCGGTCGAGCCGGCGATCGCGCCCAGGGTGCCGCTAGGCGTGGCGGCTAGGCGGGCGGTGCCTGCGGTGACCGTGACCGCTAGCTCGCCGAGGCGGTAGGCGCCGTCAGGCATGCCGGCCGCGGCCATCGCATCGGTGATGAGGACCAGGTTGCCTGGGCCGACGGCGCGAGCGGCCAGCCGGATCGCGGTGTCGTGCAGGTGGGCGCCGTCGGCGATGACCTCGCAGGTCACCTGGCAGTCAAGGAGCGCACCAACCGGGCCGGGGTCGCGGTGGTGGAAGGGGCGCATGCCGCTGAACAGGTGGGTGGCGTGGCTGACGCCCGCCGCGATCGCCGCGGCGGTGACCTCGGCCGAGGCGTCGGTGTGGCCCGCGGCGGCGATGACGCCGGCGGCGGTCGCCGCTTGGATCACGTCAAGCGCGCCGGGGAGCTCGGGGGCGATCGTGATCATCTTCAGCCAGCCGCGCGCGGCGGCGTGCAGTTTCCTGAAGATGGCGACGTCGGGGGCCGTGAGGTAGCGCGGGTCCTGGGCCCCGCAGCGAAGCTCCGACAGGAACGGGCCCTCCAGGTGGATGCCGTCGATGACGCCCTCGTCCGCGAGGGCGGCGAGCATTGTGACCCGGCGCTCAAGTTCGTCGACGGGCGCGGTCACCAGGCTGGCGACGATCCGGGTGGTCCCGTGGGCACGGTGGAAGGCGGCTGCGCGCCGGGCGTCCTGGGGGCCACCCTCGGTGAACGACGCGCCACCGCCGCCATGAACGTGCAGGTCGATGAACCCGGGCAGCGCCCATTGCGCCTGATAGGTCACGGGCTCAGGTGGCTCGCCCTCCCCCATCGTGTGTATGCGGCCGCCGTCAATCCTGAGCCAGCCAGGGGTAAGCACCCCGTGGGGCGTGACCACGCGGTCGGCGGCCACAACGATTGGCTCGACTGCGTTTGGGCCGAGCGCTGCCATGCCAGGAACCGGGGCGGGCGAGGTCACGCGAGGATGACCGAGCGGGTGAGGGAGCGGGGCTGGTCGGGGTTGATGGACTTGCGGGCGGCCAGGGCGACCGCTAGCCGCTGCGCACCGGTCAGGCTGACCAGGGGGTCGGCGTGGTCGGCGATGACCGTGGCGCCGGTGCGGGCGGCGTCGGTCGTCAGCGATTCCGGGATGGGACCCATCGCCCAGACCACCGTGCTGGTGTCGGCGACGCTGATCGGTCCGTGCCTGAACTCAAGCGCGGGGTAGGACTCGGCCCAGGTCTGTGAGGCCTCGCGGAGCTTCAGCGCGGCCTCGTCGGCGACGAAGGCGGCCCAGCCGGCGCCAAGGAAAGTGAACTCGGCGCGGTCGGTGAGGTCGTCGGGCAGTGGCCTGGCCAGTGCGGCGGCCGCGGCGGCAGGAAGCGCGCTTACGTCCTCCCCGAGGTGGGCGCGGGCAATGACGATCGCGGTGCTGATGAACTGGCTGGACACCACCGAGCGCTCGTCGGCGTAATCGAGGAGCACCACGTTGTCCGTCTCCTGCGCCAACGGGGCGGTGGGTTCGGCCGTGATCGCGGTCGTGGTCACGCCCGCCGGGGCCTGGCGCAGCGCCCCGAGGACCTCCGATGTGGTGCCGGTGCGGGAGATGAACACCATATGGTCGTACGTCCTGGTGCCGGTGAACTCCGAGGCGGGGTAGGCGTCGGTCAGGCCGTGCCCCGCTTGCTCGCGGAGCCGCGCGTAGGCGCGGCTGACGTTGAGCGAGGAACCGCAGCCGAGCACCGCCACCCGCTCCCCCGGCAGCGGCAGCGGCGCGCCGGCGGCGCTGGCGATCGCGGTCGCCCACGACGCGGGCTGGCTGAAGATCTCGTCCTCAAGGTGGGTCATTACCGCTCCAAGCCATTCATCGGGATTTCCATATAACACCGTGACGCATGGTTTTAATCTGTCAATCGGAAACTGTGCCGAGCGAGCTGAGCAGGCCGGCGCGGGCCCGGGCCAGGGCCGCCTGCATCGCGCCGAGGAGGACGGGCTCGCCGGGGACGGACGTGGGGACGATCGTGGGGCGGGCCAGGCAGAGCCGCGGAACCTCGGCGGCCACGCGGGTAGCGAGCTCGGTGCCGCCGGCCTTGCCGACCGTGCCGCCGAGGACGACGAGGCCGGGATCGAGGACGACGCAGACGGCCGCGACGCCGATCGAGACCCGGTGCGCGAACTCGTCGAAGAACGCCGCTCCCTGGGAGCCCTCGCGGCGAGACGTCCCCTCGCGAGATGCTCGCCGGGAACGCTCGAGGTCCGCGAGGGCAGCGGTGACCGCGTCGGCCGCTGTGGCGCCCGCGAACCCGTACTCGGCGGCCAGGGTCTGCACGGCGAGGCCGCCGGCGATGGCCTGCAGGCCTGCCTTGCTCGGGTGCTCGTTCCCGGCGGGCAGCGGCGCGCCGTGCACGGGCATCCAGCCGATCTCACCGGCCGCGCCGCCGACGCCCCGGCGCACCTGGCCGTTGGTGACGGTGGCCAGGCCGAGTCCGGTGCCGAGCCAGACGAACGCGAAGTCGTCGAGCCCGGCCGCGACCCCGTCGGCGCGCTCGGCCATCGCGGCGAGGTTCACGTCGTTCTCGATCACCACCGGGGTGTGCAGTACCTCACGCAGCGCGTCGGGCACGCCCTCGTGCCAGGTCGGCAGGTTCACCGCCAGCCGGGGCGCGCCGGTCCTCGGGTCGAGGACGCCGGGGCTGCCGATTACCACGGAGGCCAGGTTCTCCAGGCCGATCCCGGCGCTCTCGCAGGCCCGCCCGATCGCTTCGCGGACCATCCCCACCGGGTCGTCGGCGCCGTTGGGATCCACGCTTACGTCGGCCACCCGTTGCCCGGTCACGTCCGCCACAGCAGCCCTGACCAGGTCAGACTCCACGTATAGCCCAGCAACGTAAGCGCGTGAGCGGACGACCGAGTACAGCGCGGCGTTCGGGCCGCGCCCGCCCGCCTGCTCGCCTGCGATCATCACCAGGCCGCGGTCTTCGAGCCTGGCGAGCATCTGGGAGACGGTGACCTTAGAGATTCCGGTGCGCTCCGCCAGCTGCGCCCGGGTAAGCGGCCCGTCGGCCAGGAGCAGCTCAAGGGCCGCCCGGTCATTCAGCTCCCGGAGCAGGCTCGGCGTACCCGGCTTCTGCATAGCGATCCCTCCGATGGGGTCCCGCGGTTACGGCCGGCCACGCCTTGGACGGCGATTGTTAAGTTCCGGCAACAGATCTATCTTATAGGAAACTTTCCAGTTAGTTTCTGTGCCAAGGGTCACTGACGAATCTGACCACAAAAGTTCACCCTCGCAGAAGGAGTGCCAGCAGTGGGACTCAGGAAGAGATCGGCCGCGCTCGGCGCGGTCGCGGGCGCCGCCGCGGCGGCGCTGGCCATCGCCGGCTGTAGCTCCGGCAGTTCCAGCAGCGCGGCAAGCGGCACGTCCGGCAGCACGTCGTCGGCTCCGAAGACGCTTACCATCTGGCGGATGGGCGGCGAAGTAGCATCCCAGGTCACCTGGATGAACGGTGTCGTCGCGGAGTTCCACAAGGAGTTCCCGCAGTACGCCAGCACCCAGGTCAAGGTCGACTGGATCCCGTGGACCGACCGCACCCAGGACTGGAACAACGCGCTGTCCAGCGGCAAGAACATCCCCGACATCACCGAGCTCGGCAACACCGACACGCCCACCGAGGCCGCGAGCGGGATCCTCGCCCCGCTCAACAGCGACCTGAAGACTTGGTCCGGCACCTCCGGCCTGGTCTCCGGCATGCTGGCCAACGACACCCAGGACGGCACCACCTACGCCGTGCCGTGGTTCGGCGGCGTGCGCGCCGTGTGGTACCGCACCGACCAGTTCAAGAAGGCGGGCATCACCGCCGTGCCGACCACCTGGGCGGAACTGGAGGCCGACGCGGTGAAGCTGCAGCAGACCTACCCCGGCACCACGGGCTTCGACGCGATCACCAACGACACCAACGCGTTCGCGAGCTTCATCTGGGGCGCCGGCGGCCAGATCGCCACCCAGAACAGCAGCGGCCAGTGGACCGCTGACCTGACCTCGGCGCAGGACGAAGCGGCGATCAAGTACTACGTCGGCCTGTACACCACCGACAAGGTCTCCGCGTCCAAGTACATCGGGGAGACCGAGCTCGGCAACGCCGGGGCGACCTCCGGCGGGCCGAACGAGGACTTCGGCCTCGGCACGCTCGACATGTACATCGACGGGCCGTGGGCGAAGGCGTCGCTGCCGAAGAACTCCGTGGACACGAGCAACATCGCATCCTTCCCGATCCCGAGCGAGAACGGGCCGAACCCGGCCCCGGTCTTCTCCGGCGGCTCCGACCTCGCGGTCTTCAAGACCAGCCCGAACCAGCAGGCGGCGTGGGACCTGATCTCGGTCATGGACAACCCGACCAACTCCACCAGCTTCGCCGCGCTGTCCGGCTTCTTCTCGCCTTACTCCGCGCAGATCTCCGCCAGCGAGAACACCGGCGGTCCGTTCATGGCTGGCTTCGCCAAGGCCGCCCTCAATGGCCAGACCGCGCCGCTCAACGCCAAGAACTGGCCTACCGCCGACAACGGCAAGCTCAACATCATCCCGACGATGCTGAAGCAGCTGATGCAGGGGGCGCCGTTCGCCTCCACGGTGGCGTCCGCCAACACCCAGCTGCAGAGCGTGCTCAACACCGGCAGCGCCAGTTAGCGGCCTGCCTTCCTATGGTGACGTCATCGCACAACCGGCCGGGAATCCCCTCCCCGGCCGGTTCCACCCCTCGGTCGCCAGAACCGCGCGGCCCGCGTAACACAACCACCCGTTCGGGAGCTCCTTCTCCTGACCTGTCCTTCCGGGCGCGCGCCGGGATCTGGATCAGGAAGCGGGGAGCTGGCCCCTACTTGCTGCTGTTGCCCGCGACCGCGGTCATCGCCGCGCTGATCTTGTGGCCCGCCGTGCAGGTCGGGCTGTTCTCATTCCAGAACTACGGGCTGATGCAGATCAGCGGCGTCCTGCCCGCCCAATGGATCGGGTTCGCGAACTACAGCCAGATCCTGCACGACCCCGAGTTCTGGACGTCGCTCAGGATCAGCTTGTACTTCGCGGTGGTCGTGGTGCCGCTGACGCTGATCATCGGCACGCTCGTCGGGCTGCTGCTGGAACGGCTCGGGCCGAAGATGCGCACGTTCGTATCGGTATCCGCGATCCTCGCCTGGGCGACCCCGGCGGTGTCCGCGAGTGTGATCTTCGCCTGGCTCGTCGACCCCGACGGGGGCGTCGTCGACTGGGCGCTGGAGAAGCTGCCGTCCTGGCTGGGCGGCGGCGCGCAGTGGGCCGGCTACAGCTGGACCAACGCCGCGCTGCCCGCCTACGCCGTGCTGACCGTGATGCTGGTCTGGACCGGCTTCCCGTTCATCGCGATCACCGTGCTCGCCGGGCTGCGCACGGTGCCGTCCGAGCTGCACGAGGCGGCCCGGGTGGACGGCGCGGGGCCGTGGCGCGACTTCTGGAAGGTGACGTTCCCGCTGCTGCAGCCGGTGTTCCTGGTGCTTGCGCTGCTCTCGACGATCTGGGACTTCGGCATGTTCACCCAGGCGTACATCATCAACGGGCAACTCGGGAACCCGGATCAGTACAACCTCGGCCTCTACGAGTACGCGCAGGCGTTCACCCAGCCGCCGCACTACGGGCTCGCCTCGGCGGCCGCGTTCGTCCTCACGATCATCCTGCTCATCGTCACGGTCGGGTACGTCCGGACCGCCATCAAGCAAGGGACACTCGCATGACGTCCGTCCCCGTGTCTGGCAGCCCCGTGCGCGCAAACACCGCGTCGGGTCGTGCCGTGCCTGGTCGCCCCGGTCGCGGTGCCCGGCGGTTCAACCGCGCGTCGCGCAGGGTCGTGCTGAATCTGCTGGGTTTGCTGGTGGCCCTGTTCGCACTGTTCCCCGTGCTGTGGATGATCTCCACGGCGTTCAAGCCCGCTACCGAGATCTACTCGCTGACCCCGCACCCGGTGCCGCTGCACCCGACGCTGGCCAACTTCCGCGCCGTCTTCAGCGGGTCAGTGATCGGGATGCCGTACTGGAACTTCCTCAAGAACAGCCTGTTCGTCACGCTTGTCGCCGTCGCGCTGTCCTCGCTGATCGGCCTGCTCGCCGCGATCGCGCTAGGCCGGTTCAAGTTCAGGTTCCGCACCACCTACCTGATCCTGCTGCTGATCGTGCAACTGCTGCCGCAGCAGGCGCTGGTCGTCTCGCTGTTCATCGACTTCCGCCGGCTCGACCTGCTCGACAGCCTCGTCGGCCTGATCGCCGTCTATACCGCGTTCGCGCTGCCGGTCACGATCTGGATGCTGCGCAACTTCGCGGCGACCGTGCCGCGCGACCTCGAGGAAGCGGCGGCGATCGACGGGGCCGGGGTCTGGACGGTCTTCTGGCGCATCCTGCTCCCGCTCATCTCCCCCGGACTGGTCTCCACCAGCGTGTTCGCGTTCATCTTCGCCTACAACGAGTTTGTGTTCGCGCTAACCTTCCTGGGCACCGACACCGCTAAGTTCACCCTGCCGCTGTACGTGCAGTACTTCTCCGGCCAGCATTCCACCGACTGGGGCGCAATCATGGCATCCTCCACCCTCTTCACCATCCCCGTCCTCGCGTTCTTCCTGCTCACCCAGCGTCGCCTCGCGAGCGGCCTGGTCGCCGGCGCGGTGAAGGGATGACGGCACTGGAACCCTTGGAACCGTCCATCGACCCGGCGCTCGCCGCCCTGGCGGACGCGATCCTCATCCCGCCGTTCGCTGGGACCACGGCTCCCCTGTGGCTGCTCAAAGCGCTTGAGCGCGGGCTCGCGGGAGTTACCTTCTTCGGTCCGAACGTGGCCGGGGATACTTTCGCGCTCACCACTGCCCTCCGGGCCGCGGCACCGGCCGAGCCGGTCATCGCCATCGACGAGGAAGGCGGCGACGTCACGCGGGTGGCGTACGCGTCCGGGTCGCCTTACCCGGGGAACGCCGCGCTCGGCGCGGTGGACGATGCTTTGCTGACGCGCTCGGTGTACGCCGCTATCGGGGCCGATCTTTTCCGGCTCGGCATCAACACCAACCTCGCGCCGGACGCCGACGTGCTCGATGCCGGCGGCAGTGCGGTGGTGGGCACCCGGTCGTTCGGATCGGATCCGTCGCTGGTGGCGAAGCACGTCGCCGCCGCCGTTTCCGGGCTGCAGTCCGCCGGGATCGCGGCGTGCGCCAAGCACTTTCCCGGGCATGGCAGCACTGGTGACGACTCGCACCTGTCGCTGGCGACGGTTTCCGGGACGCTTTCCGAGGTGCGGGTCCGCGACCTGCCGCCGTTTGTTGCGGCCATCGCCGCCGGGTCGCTTGCCGTGATGCCGGGGCACCTGCGGGTGCCTGAGCTGACCGGTTCACTTCCTGCTTCGCTGTCGCCTGCCGCCGTCAACGGGCTGCTGCGCGGCGAGCTTGGCTTCGCTGGCGTGGTGATCTCCGATGCGCTTGAGATGAAGGCGGCCAGCGCTGTGCTTGGTATTCCTGAGGCGGCTGTGCTTGCCGTGATTGCGGGGGTCGACCTGCTCTGCCTGGGGCGGGATACCGATGAGGCGATGTACCACGCGGTGCGCGCGGCCATCGCCGACGCGCTGGCGTCGCGGAGGCTGGCCGGGGACCGGCTTGAGGAGGCTGCCGCACGGGTCGCGTCCCTGCGGGCGTGGCTGGCCTCAGCGCGGGGCGCGCAGGGTTCTGGTGCTTTTGGTTCTTTGGGCACCGGGCCTGGCGTGGCCGCCGCCCGCGGTGTGCTTGCCGGCGGTGTGCTTGCCGGCGGTGTGCTTGCCGGCGAGGGCGTCGGCACGGGTGACGGGGTCGGACTGGTCGCCGCGCGGCGGGCGTTGCGGCGGTCCGGGCCGGTTCCGTCGGCACTCGTCGATCCGCTGATCGTCGAGGTGGAGCCGGAGGAGAGCATCGCCGCCGGCCGGTTCACCTGGGGATTCGAGCCGTGGGCGGCCGTGAAACGGGTCGACCCCGCCGCCGGCGACGGGGCGGCGGCGGGGTCCATCCTCGCGGCGGGTGCTGGGCGGCCGCTCGTGCTGGCCGTCCGGGACGCCCGAAGCGTGCTGGGTTTGGTGAGCGATGTGCTCGCGGCGCGGCCCGACGCGGTCATCGTCGAGATGGGCGTGCCCGCCTGGACGCCGCCACCGGGGACGGCCTACCTGGCCACCTACGGCGCGTCCCGCGTCTGCGCTCAGGCGGCGGCGGAGGCGCTCGGGCTGGCCTGACTCCGCCGGGCTGGTCGCGCCTCCGGCCCGAGGTTGCGCATGTCTCCGGCATGATCTCGCTCGTCCCGGAAAAGATCGAAGTACACCTGAACGTTGGGAGTCGTGACGGCGTACCGCGCCGGGGAGGCGCACAACATGCCAGCCTTGCTGTCAGTGAACGTCGGACTGCCGCGCGATGTCGCCTGGCAGGGCAAGACGGTGCACACCGGCATTTGGAAGGAACCTGTGCACGGGCCGGTCATGGTGCGCCGGCTGAACATCGACGGTGACGGGCAAGGGGACCTCAACGGTCACGGCGGCGAGCAACGGGCCGTGCTGGTCTACCAGATCGAGTCTTACCGGCACTGGGAGCAGCATTTCGGCCGCGACGACCTCGGCTATGGCCAGTTCGGGGAAAACCTCACAGTCGACGGGCTGCCGGACGACGAGGTATGTATCGGAGACCGGTACCGGATAGGCGAGGCAGAGTTTGAGGTTACCCAGCCCCGCGTGACCTGCTACCGGGTCGGCATGCGGCTGGGCGAGCCCGAGCTGCCGGCGCTGCTGGTCAGTCATCACCGCCCCGGCTTCTACATGCGCATCCTGCGCGAGGGACACATCCAGGCCAGCGACCAGATCATCAAGACCATGACCGGCCCGCACGCGCTCAGCGTGACCGACACCGACGCGCTGCTCTACCTGCCCGGCCGCGACACTGCGAAGCTGCGGCTGGCCGCCCAGATCCCCGCGCTGAGCCCGGGGTGGCAGCAATCCTTCCGCGAGCTGATCGACGCAGCCGAGCGTGGTGGCCCGGCCACCGCACCGCCGCCCGGCACCGAGCCGGGCGCGCGCCCCGGTCCGGCATGGACCGGATTCCGGCCGTTGCGCGTGGCCAAGGTGGTCCGGGAAACTGCGACTGTCTCCTCGATCTACCTGGCCGCCCAAGACGGCACCGTGCTCCCGGTGGCGCAGGCCGGAGAGTACATCACGCTACGGGTAGCCGACGCTGGGCAGCCCGCCCCGGTGCGCAGCTACTCGCTGTCGTCCGCGCCGGGCGCTGCCGCATACCGGATCAGCGTCAAGATCGAGGCACACGGCGCGGTGAGCCCGTACCTGGACCGCACCCTGCGCGCCGGCGCAACCCTCGAGGTAGCCGCGCCCCGCGGCGATTTCGTGCTCGATGACGGCCCAGGACCGGTGCTGCTGATCTCCGCCGGCATCGGCGTGACCCCGGTCCTGTCGATGTTGCACCAGCTCGCGCAGGCACGCAGTGAACGCGAGGTCTGGTGGATCTACAGCGCGCGCCGCCCGCGGGAACATCCGCTCGCCGCCGAGGTCCGCTCCTTGCTCCAGTCGCTGCCGCACACCCGCGAGCACTTGTTCTACAGTCAGGCCACGCCGGCCGAGCTTCACCGTGAGCATGCCGTTGCCGGGCACGTCACCAAGGACACGCTGGCCGTGCTCGGCCTGCCGGCCAGCGCGCAGGCTTACGTCTGCGGGCCGCCAACCTACATGGCCGACATGCGCGACGCCCTCAGCGCGGCCGGCATCGAGCCAGCCAGTGTGCACACGGAACTGTTCGGGGCACTGCCATCCACCAACCCTGGCGTCGTCGGCCACGCAGTCCCGGCGCCGCACCCGCCGCCCGGACCGCCTGGCACTGGGCCGCTGATAACCTTCGCCCGCAGCGGACTTTCCACGCCCTTCGCCGCCAGCTGGCGCAGCCTCCTCGACCTGGCCGATGCCTGCGATGTGCCAAGCCGGTGGAGCTGCCGGACTGGCGTATGCCATACGTGCGTCACGCCACTGCTCTCAGGCGCTGTCTCGTACTCTCCGGATCCGCTGGAGGCCCCGTCCGACGGCGAAGTGCTCATCTGCTGCTCCCGGCCCCGATCCGACCTCGTCCTGGACATGTAACCGGGAACGGCACCGCGCCGCGCGACACGCAGCCGTCACGGGCAGCGCCATTTCGTTCCGCATCAGGCGGCTCAGTGACCGGCGGTTCGGCCTCCGTCGATGTGCAGGATCTCTCCGGTGACGTTCGGCGCTGACTCCAGGTACAAGATGCCGTCCACGACGTCACTGACCTGGCCAACGCGCCCGAGCGGTGGCAGTTTCCCCGCAAGCGCCTCGGCCGTGTAGGACTCGGCCGGGTGCAGCGGGGTCTGGATGATGCCTGGCGCGACGGCGTTGACGCGGATGCCGCGGGAGGCGTACTCGACGGCCAGCGACCTGGTGACCGCGGCCAGGCCGCCCTTCGTCAGCGCGGCCAGCGCGGTCGGCTCCACGGAGTCAGCGCGGTCCGCGACGCTGGCGCTGATGTTGACGACATGCCCGCTGCGCTGCTTCAGCATCTGGCCGATGGCGCGCTGGGTCAGCCAGAAGAATCCGGCGAGGTTGACGCCGGTGACCAGCGCGTAGTCCTCGGCGGTGTAGTCGGTGAACGGCTTGGAGACGAAGACGCCAGCGTTGTTGACCAGGGTGTCGACGCGCCCGAAGCGATCAATTGCCTGGCTAATGATGTCGTCGGCGGTGGCCTGCTCGGAGATGTCGCCCTTGACCGTGAGGACGTCCGGGTCCTTCGACGGCTTGATGTTGAGAGAATTCGCCACGACCGCCCAGCGTCGCTGCCGGTATCCCTCGACGAGGCCGGCGCCGATTCCCTGCGAGCCGCCCGTCACGATTACCACCTTCTGCCCGGTTTCGCCCACGGCTTCTCCGCTCTCATGTGTTCGTGGTCATGTGCTTGTGGTCGCGGGGATCGCTCGTCTGCGTGCCTGGCGGTAGGCGTGCCCGTCGGCGCTTATGCCCACACTCCCGCCTCGCGAGGAAGCCTCAAGCGCCATGCCATGGTGTCGCCCGCCCGAGAACAAGCGCCGGCCGTTGCGGTGCGAGCGGTTCCGGCCCGGGTTACAGGCGGGAGGTGAGCTCGGCCACGATGTCCGCCGCTGACTGCGACTGTCTCGCGAGTGCGACGCTTTGTCCGGCCCACATCGAGAGCGCTTCGATGTCACCGGTGGTCCCGGCCATCGGCGGCGCTGGCTCGTAACGAACGATCGCTTCGCCGGAGGCGAAGTGCGCGATCACGTCGCCCTCTCCCGGCCGCTGGTCGTCTGGGGGGCGGCCGGCGGCTTCCCACGCCTTGGCCGTTGAGTTGCGGAGGGCGCGGTGGGGGGAATCGGGCCACCCGACGTCATACAGGTTGGGGTACCACTGCGAATCGGTCTCGGCCGCCGCTATCAGTCGGCGCCGGTAGTCCTCGTGGACCGGCATCTCCTCGGCCAGCAGGAACCGCGTGCCCAGCCACGCGGCCTGGGCGCCCAGGGCGAGCACCGCCGCGACGCCGCGAGCGTCACCGATCCCGCCGGCCGCGATCACCGGCACCGGCGCCACCGCGTCCACCACGGCGGGCACCAGTGGCAGTGTCGCGACACTACTCCACACGTGTCCGCCGGCCTCCCAGCCCTGCGCGACGATCACGTCCACGCCGGACGCTACCCCCCGGCGTGCCTCCTCGGCACTGCCGACCGTGAGCATGACAAGCCCCCCGGCGTCGTGCACAGGCTCGATGTAGCCGCTGGCATCCCCCCACATAAACGAGACGATCCGCAGGCCGGCCTCGAGGGCCTGGTCAAGGCGACGATGGCGATCTTCGGTGAGAACAAGGTTGCCGCCGAACGGCCGCGCGGTCAGCGCCGCCGTCTCACGAACGCTGGCTCCCACGTCTGCTGACCAGGTGAGCGTCAGCATGCCAAGCGCGCCGGCGTTCGAGACCGCTGCGGCCAGGCGGGGAATATCGGCCATGGGTGCCTGCACGATCGGTTGTTCAATCCCGAGCATCTCGCATACCGGCGTGCTCACTGCCTTCGCCCCCTCCGCGATCTTTGCTGGCCACCAGGTGGCCCGCCTTGCATACCTCGCCGCGACTTAGCCAAGCACGACAAAGCAAACCCGGTGAGCGTGCGTCACCTGGCCCACTGATCCCCGGCCTGACGAGTCACCTGGGCCACCAAGCGCGGCAACAATCGTTGCTCTGTCACGTATACGATGTCGGCGTCGACTGGGGAGACCGCCGGTCCCAGCCGTGAAAGTGCGAAAAGTCGCCCTTGTCCCAGGCTTCGCGGAGCCCCGGGGTGCTCAGATCCCAGTCCGGGCGGATCTCCCTAGTGGCGGCACGCAGGTCATGCCACAGGTCGTTGAACGACGGTCGGCCCCAGAACCAGTAGCCGTTATAGACACTGTGAATGACCAGCCCCGGCTTGAGCACCAAGGTGTGCGGGATCATGGGGTTGTGCTCGGGGTCGGTGTACTCCTGGATGTCGAGGTCCTGCTGGACGGTCCGGCCGGGATCGGACATGAAGGTCCACTGGGCGCCCACCGACGCGCGGAATTCTTGCAAGGTGTGATGATCGTCGGTGGCGATAGTGGCGACCTGGGTGTAGGCCACCGCGACCTTCGAGTAGTTGGCCGCCAGCTCTAGGTGCTGCTGGTGCTCTTTAGGGCAGAAGTTTCCCCGCGCCAGGGTAAGGATCAGCGGATCGCGGCCCTGAAGCTCGCTGAGCGAACGCACCGTACCGGTGTGATCCGGGAGAGCGTAATCGGGGAAGATCCCGCCTGGTCTGATGTCAGGACGCATCGCATGACCGCCTCTCACAGCCTCAAGCTGCCCGTCTTCGCACGGTACCACCATCAACTGCGTCACAACATGCCGGGTCGTATACCCAGAGGCATCATTCCAACACGCAGAGTAATGGACACCGTTCGATCGGGCACGCCACGGGCACTGCGCAACTTTCGGAGGCCGCCCAGTGCTGCTCCACCCGGGCCCGGCTCCTGGCGTCACGATCCATTGCGCTGTTCACCTACGCCGCCCTAGCGGGGCTGGGGTTGCCCTCGGGATTATCGCCTCGGTGGGGGTGCCTGGCGGGAGAGTGCCGTAGGCTCGGCCGCCCTCGGTGGATAGGCGGGTCGCGGCGAAGGCGTCCGCGACTGCCGGGAGGCCGTGGCGGATTAGCAGGGATGCCTGCAAGGTCACCGCCATCGATTCGGCTAGGCGGCGGGCGGCTTGCTCCGACGGGTCGGCCGCGTCCTTCTTCAGCTTCTCGACCGCGTCGTCCAAGCGGGGGTCGGCTCCTCTTGCCTGGTCTAGCTCGGCGAAGAAGGCCTCGGCGGACTCGGGCTGCCGGGTTAGGGCGCGCAGCGCGTCGAGGGCGGCTACGTTGCCTGAGCCCTCCCAGATCGACTGGAGCGGAGCCTCGCGGTAGAGGCGGGGCATGCCGGACTCCTCGACGTAGCCGTTGCCGCCCAGGCATTCGAGGGCCTCGGCGGCGTGAGCGGGGGCCAGCTTGCACACGTGGTACTTGGTGGCGGCTAGGGCCAGCCGCCTGAACGCCTTCTCGCTTTCGTCGCCGCTGGCGGCCCTGTCCGCGGCTGCGGCCAGGCGCATCGCTACCGTGGTGGCGGCCTCGGACTCGATGGCCAAGTCGGCTAGGACGTTGGCCATCAATGGCTGGTCGCTTAGCTTCTTCCCGAACGCCTCGCGGTGGTTCGCGTGGTGCGCCGCGTGGATGACGCCTAGGCGCAGGCCGGTCGCGGCGGCCAGGACGCAGTCCAGGCGGGTCGCGTTGACCATGTCCAGGATGGTGCGGACGCCGCGGCCTTCCTCGCCGACTAGCCAGGCCGTCGCGTTTTCATACTCGACCTCGGCGGAGGCGTTCGAGCGGTTGCCGAGCTTGTCCTTGAGCCGCTGCAGGTACATCGCGTTAGGGCGGCCGTCGGGAAGGACCTTGGGCAGCAGGAAGCAGCTCAGTCCGGCGGGCGTCTGGGCCAGGACCATGAAGAGGTCGCCCATCGGGGCGGACGTGAACCATTTGTGGCCGGTGATGCGGTAGGTGCCGTCCGCAGTCTTTACCGCTCTTGTGGTGTTGGCGCGGACGTCGGAGCCGCCCTGCTTTTCTGTCATCGACATGCCGGCGGTCAGGCCCCGCTTGGTGGCCGGCGGCCGCCTGCTCGGGTCGTACTCTGTGGCCGCAAGCAACGGTTCGTACTGTTTCGCCAGGTCGGGGGCGTGGCGGAGTGCGGGGACGATCGCGTAGGTCATCGAGACCGGGCAGAGGTGGCCAGCCTCCGCCTGGCCCCAGACGTAGACGCCCGCGGCGCGCTCAAGATGCGCACCAGGTCGCTGGTCCTGCCAGGGGGTCGCGTGCAGGCCGTGCTCGATGGCGGTCGCCATGAGGTCGTGCCAGGCGGGGTGGAACTCCACCTCGTCGATGCGGTTGCCGTAGCGGTCGTGCGTACGGAGCTTCGGCGGGTTCTCGTTGGCGAGTCTGCCCTGCTCCTGCGCGTGCTCGCCGCCCGCGAGGCGGCCGATCTCCCGGAGACGCGCGTTCGCGGTCTCGGTACCCGCCGCGCCATCGCTTGGGGGCCGGAAGGCGTCGAGGGCACCGTGGAGTGCCGAGTCGTCCGACGCGTCGTAGCCGACGAGCGGGCGCGACTGGTTCGTGACCTCGTGAGTGGGCATCGCGCGCTCCTGCGGTCGTCGGGCTACGGCTCGTCGGCGCTTGCTGGTGGTCTTGAATCTAGGCGTGCAGGCGGGCGGACAGCCAGTCGGCGATGCGGGAGCGGGACTCGTAGGCGCGGTTGGTGACGCCGTGACTGCCATCGGGGTAGAGGGCGAGCTCGGCGGTCTTCACCTCCTTGGCCAGGCGCTCCTGGTGGTGGGCGGGGACGATCGTGTCGCGACCGCCGCCGACGATCAGCAGGGGGATGTCGATGTGCGCGGCGGCCTGAGCGAGGGTGAGCTCGGTGGCCTTGGCACGGGCTTCTTCGGCGGATTTCGCGCCCGACCTGACTTGGAAGGTTGCCCTCGTCTGCGGGGGGAGCTCGTCCCAGTCGAGATCGAAGCGGTAGGGGCCGGCGAGGGCGACGACCGCCTTGAGGCGCTTCTCATAGGCAGCCGAACGGGCCGCGTAGTAGCCGCCGAGGCTCACGCCGAACAAGCCGATCCGCTCAGGGTCGAGGCCCGCGCGGTCTTGCAGGTAGTCCACCGCCGCGGTGGCCACCTTCTCGTAGGCAGGCTCGATGGGCAGCTCATACTCGGACTCGCCCTGACCGGGGCCGTCGATCGCGAGGGTGGCAAGACCGCGGGCGAGGAAGTACTCGGCGGTCGCCTGCAGTTCCTCCTTGGTGGAGTCAAGGCCAGGGGTCATGATCACGACTGGAGCGTTGGCGAAGCTGGTGGCTGGCGGGACGCGAAGGTAGGCGGCCAGTGACGTGTCGCCATAGGGGATGCGCACCAGCTCGGCCGGCGGGGTGAGGGCGGGAGCGGCCCTGAAGAAGCAGGCGACGGACCGCTCATGCGCGGCGCGCTGCTGGACCGGGTCGTCGACGAAGACGAACTTCCCCCAGTGCCAGGCCAGGGAGGCGCGCTGCCAGGCACCGGCGGCGGTCTGGTGCTGTCCAGCGTCTTCGGCGGCCTCGGCGAGCTGCTCGTAGTGCGTCGCGGTGACCCCCCACTCCCTGCACCAGTCCGCCCAGCTGGTGATCCTGGCCAGGGTCGCGGTGAAGTCGCCGAAGTCAGTGCCGTTCGACGTGAACCGGTAGCCCCAGTGGGCCGCCGCCGCTTCGACGCGAGCGTCTGGCTTGGTGTCCTGGGAGTCTGCTCCCTGCTGATCATGCGCCATGGGGCGATCCTAGGCTTTACCCCCGTCGGGGGCGATAGCGGGTAAACGTGTCCCACCAGGTAAGGGACCTCCACCTGGCTAACTAACTTGCCGGGACGCCGGCCGGCATCCCGGCCATGCCTCGGCCACCCGCGATCAGCGAAATTCGCCCGCAGGGACAATAGACGCATGACCGAGCCCCCGCAGGCCACCTCGACGCAAAGTACCGCTCCGACAAGCACGGCCTGGACGACCAGCGGCAAGACCCCGCTGCGTCAGTTCCTCCGCACCGAGACCGGCTCAGCCACGATCCTCGTCACCGCGACGCTCGCAGCGCTCATCTGGTCCAACGTCGCCTCGGGGAGCTACGAGGCCTTCTGGTCGAGCATGCTGACCGCGAGCATCGCCGGTCACGGCATCGCCATGGACCTGCGGGAGTTCGTGAACTCCGGGCTGATGGCGCTGTTCTTCCTCATCGTCGGCCTGGAGGCGCGCCGCGAGTGGGACATGGGCGAGCTGCGGGTGCGCAGCCGGGTGGCGTTGCCATTCCTCGCCGGCCTCGGCGGCATGGTCGTACCGATCGCGATCTACCTCGCGTTCAACCTCGGCAAGCCGAGCGCGCACGGCTGGGGCGCGGCGATGTCCACCGACACCGCGTTCGCGCTCGGCGCCCTTGCCCTCGTGGGCGGCAGCAGGCTGCCCGACCGCGTGCGCACCTACCTGCTGACCTTCTCCGTGGTCGATGACCTCGCCGGGATCGCGGTCATCGCCATCTTCTACAGCAGCCACGTCCGCTGGATCCCGCTGCTCATCGGTGCGGCGCTGCTCGCGGTCGACGGCATCCTGGGCCAGCGCGGCGTGCGCAACGCCCCGGCCTACCTGCTCATCGGGCTCGCCGCCTGGATCGCCTTCTTCGAGTCGGGGATCGACCCGATCGTCTCCGGCCTCGTTATCGGCCTGCTGACCTGCGCCTACCCGGCGGCGCGCGAGAACCTGCAGCAGGCAACCGACGCCTTCCGGCTGTTCCGCGAGCAGCCCACCGCGCGGCTGGCCGCCGAGGCGCGCGAGGTCGTGCGCGGGGCGATCTCGCCGAACGAGCGGCTGCAGGAGCGTTACCACGGGTGGACGAGCTACGTGATCGTCCCGCTGTTCGCGCTGGCCAACGCGGACATCAAGATCAGCGGGTCGTTCCTCGCGCACGCCTATTCGTCGCCTGCCACGCTCGGCATCATGATCGGCTACGTCGCCGGCAAGCCGGCCGGGACGGCGGGCGCGGCGTGGCTGGTCAGCCGGCTGAACGAAAGGCAGGCTAACCCCGCCAGTCGGCTGGGGCGCGGTCGTCGGGGTGGGCGCGGTCGCCGGGATCGGGTTCACGGTCGCGCTGCTCATCGCCTCGCTCGCCTTCAGCGGCACCGAGCTCGCCGAGGCCAAGCTCGGCATCCTGTCCGGCGTGATCTGCGCGACGCTGCTCACCTGGGTGATCTTCCAGGGCCTCAACCGCCTCTCGCCACGGACGAGGCTGCGGGCGGTGCTCGGCACCGCGACCACGGTCACCGACCTGGCGGTGCCTGTCGACCCGGACCGCGACCACATCCGCGGCCCGGAGAAGGACGCCCTCGTCACCCTCGTCGAGTACGGCGACTTCGAGTGCCCGTACTGCGGGCAGGCCGAGCCCGCCGTCCGCGAGCTGATCCGGGAGTCCGGCGAGCTGCGCTTCGTCTTCCGGCACCTGCCGCTCACCGAGGTCCACCCGCACGCGCAGCTTGCCGCCGAGGGCGCCGAGGCGGCGGCCGTGCAGGGCGCGTTCTGGGAGATGCACGACATGCTGATGGACCATCAGGGTGCGCTGACCACGCGGGACCTCATCGGTTACGCGGCCGAGATCGGGCTTGACGCTGAGAAGTTCCAGAATGACCTGCGCAAGCACGCCGGCGCCTACCGGGTCGCCGAGGACGTCGACTCGGCGGACCTGGCCACGGTGTCCGGCACGCCGACGTTCTTCATCAACGGCAACCGCTACTACGGCGCTTTCGACCTGGCCGCGCTGAAGGAGGCGGTGCACACCGCCAAGGGCCGCGCGGTCCTCGGCGCCCGGTGAGACGCCCAGTGAGACGCACGGGGCCGTTTGTGGTGAAAAAATAGACATGACCGAATTTGCCGAACGAAAGTGCGGTGACGTGACGGACAGTTATCCCCCGGGGGGACGACCCCCCGTGTCCCCCGTCCCCCCCGCGAGCATCGCGATCACGGGCGGGCACGTCGTCCCCGTCGAAGGCGAGCCAATCGACGGCGGCACGGTCCTGATCGTCGACGGCCGCATCGCCGCCGTCGGCGGCCCGGACCTCAAGCCGCCGCCCGGCGTGGACGTCGTGGACGCGGCCGGCCGGTGGGTGCTGCCCGGCTTCATCGACGCGCACACCCACCTCGGCGCGCGCGAGGAGGGCGAGGGCTGGGCCGGGCATGACACGAACGAGCTCACCGGCCCGGTCCAGGCCCACGTCCGGGTGCTCGACGCGATCAACCCGGCCGACGAGGGGTTCCGCGACGCGATCGCCGGCGGCGTGCTGACCGCGGGGATCACCCCCGGTTCCGGCAACCCGATCGGCGGGCAGACCGTGGCGGTCCACTGCTGGGGCCGCACGGTCGACGACATGGTGCTCCGCTCCCCCGCCGGGATGAAGTCAGCGCTCGGCGAGAACCCCAAGCGCGTCCTCGGCGAGCGCCGGGTCAACCCGTCGAGCCGCCTCGGCACCGCCGCCGCGATCCGCACCGCGCTCGTCGACGCGCTCAACTACCTGGAAAAAGAAAGGGATCAAAACCAGTCATCAGAACGGGATCGGCCTCCTGCGTCCCGCGACCTGAAACACGAGGCCCTTGGCCGAGTGCTCCGCCGCGAGATCCCCTGGCGCCAGCACTGCCACCGCGCCGACGACATCGCGACGGCGCTGCGGCTCGCAGCGGAGTTCGGCTATGACCTGGTGATCGACCACGGCACCGAGGGGTACCTGATTGCCGACAAGATCGCCGCCGCCGGGGTGCCGGTGGTGACCGGCCCGCTGATCACCGCCAGGTCCAAGGTCGAGCTGCGGAACCGGACGATGGCCAACCCGGGCCTGCTCGCGGCGGCCGGGGTCACGATCGCGATCGCGACCGACCACCCGGTCGTCCCGGTGCACCTGCTGATCGTCCAGGCGGCCCTCGCGGTCCGCGAGGGCCTCGACAGGGACACGGCCTTGCGCGCGGTCACCATCAATCCGGCCCGGATCATGCGCGTGGACGACCGGATCGGCTCGCTGGCCCCCGGCAAGGACGCGGACCTGGTCATCTGGTCCGGCGACCCCTTCGACATCATGTCCCGCGTCGAGGCCGCCTACGTCGCCGGCCGCGAGGTTTACCGCTACGACCACGCCACCCACTCCGGCATCTTCGCCACCCCCTAGTTCGGTCCGCGTCCGGCACGTGAGCTGACGACGGAGCCTCCGCTGCTCACCAGTGGGTGAAGGTCGCGGTGGCCAGCACGGTTCCGTTGGCGGAGACCAGCCGGGCGCCGCTCAGGTTCCCGACGTACCCCGGGTCAGGGCCGCCCCACGCGCCGTACCCGCCGGACAGCCGGAACGACCCGAGAGTGGTCACCTTTCCGTCCGCGTTCACGAGCTGGCACGTCACGGTCCCGTTGGGCGGCGCGTCCAGGTCGACGGACATGTACATCCACTTGGAAGTGCCGGAGTAGAGGAAGACGCTCCCGACGTTCTGGTGCGTGGCCGAGAGCAGGCTGACGGAGGTCAACGACCCCGCTGCCGAGCTCGCTGCCGCCGCCGGCGGCGCGCCGGCGCCGATGCGCCAGCCCCCGAGGCCCGCCGCGATGACGGCCAGGGCGATGGCGGCGGCGGCCAGCACCCGGCGTATCCGCCCGGGCCGCCGCGTCTCGCCTGGCCTGGCCGGCGGCGCGCCTGGCTGGCCGGTGCCGGGCCGCGTCCCGCTCCTGGCCGGCCCCCGGTGCCGCTGACTGTCTTCGTGCCGTGAGGTCAGCCGGGGATGCGCGTCTTCCCGGGCGGGCGCGGGCAGCCCGAGCCGCTCAAGCACGCGGGTCTCGAACCCGGCCGGCGGCTCGGCGGGCGGCAACAGCTCAAGCAGCTGCTCGCCGGTCGCCATCAGCTGCCGCACGTCCTCGCGGCACTCGTCGCACTTTTCCAGATGCGCGACCGCCAACGCGCGCTCGCGCCCGGTGAGCACGCCAAGCGCCAGCTCGGCGGCCACGTCGGCCAGTTCCGCGCACGTCATGTCATTCCGATCACTCATCGCCCGCTTCTTCCGGGAGGTAGGCGGCCCGCAGCTTCTGCATGCCGTCTCGTATCCGCGTCTTCGCCGTACCGAGTGGAATCCGCTCAGTATCGGCGACCTGCCGCGCCGTCATGCCGTAGATGCCGGACATCGCCACTGCCCGCGCCTGCGGCGGGGGCAGTCTGCCCAGGGCCTGCCGCAGCCCCTCCGCGCTGTCGTTGGCGATCGCCACCCGCTCCGGGCTGTCGGCCATGGCGGCGAGGAGCACCGGCAGGTCGTCGGGGTCCATCGGCAGCGCCGACCGGGCACGGACGACGTCGATCGCCAGGTTGTGGGTGATCGTCGTCAGCCACGCCCGGACGGACCCGCGTCTGGAGTCATACAGCGACGCGTGCCGCCACGCCTGCTCGAAGGCATGCTGCGCGACGTCTTCGGCGGTGGCCAGGTCGCTGATCACGGCCAGCGCCACGCCGAAGACGATCCGCTGGAACCGGCGCACGAACGCGACCGCGAGTTCGGCGTCGCCCGCGCCCAGCCCAGCGAGCAGCGCTTCGTCAGGCAGCCGCTCCCCGGAGGCTCCCACAGTTCCCATTGTCGGCGCACCTCAGCGGAATCTTGTTCTTTTTGGTGGGCCCACCCGTTGGAACCTTGAGGTGGGGGCAAAAAGAACAAGGTTCCGACGTGACGGTACGGGCGCGTGGTTGTTCGCCGCGTTCGTCGTGGCGGCGAGCGCGAGCAGCCCCGCGCCGGCCGTGAGGACGAAGGCGGCGGTGAACTCGACGGCGAGGGAGAGCGTCGCGTAGGGGACGGTCAGGCTCTCGGTGTACCCGAACAGCCCGACGTTCGCGCTGAGCAGCAGCCCGACGGCGGTCGCGGCGCCGGCCACGGCGCCGGCCGCGAGCAGGGCCAGCCGCCGCAGGGCCGCGATGGCCGCCGCGACGACGATGCTCACGATGCCCTGCACCAGGAAGAGCGGCCCGATGACGCTGATGTCCTTGTAGCCGTCCGACCACAGCTCCAGGTGGATCACGCCGGACCAGACGAGGAAGCCGGCGCCGGTCCCGGCCAGCACGAGGACCGCCGCGCGGGCGGTCTGCGACTGCAGCGCGCCCGGCCCGCGAAGCAGGAAACGGGACACGCGCTCGCGGTTGAAGATAGCCATCGCCGGTCAGTACCCGCCGCCGCCGGCGCTCGACGACGCGGGGGTAGCGGCCGGGGCCGACGGGGACCCGCTGGCGGTGAACGAGCTCACGGCGGCGGTGACGTCGCTGCCGCCCGGGGCGACCAGCCACCACTTCGCGCCGAACGAGTCGCTGCCCTGCCCGGTGGCCGTCCCCGGACCGGTGTCACCCGAGAAGTAGTACAGCGGGTGCCCGTCGTAGGTCACCTGCCTGGTGCCGTCCGACCGGGTGATCGTGCCCAGGTCGCTGGCCTTCGCGCTGCCGGACGCGGTCACGGTGCTGGTGGTCGTCACCGGCGGCCAGGCGCCCGCGCACGCCCCCGTGCACATGGACGCGTCGCCGGTGTCCTTGGCCCACAGGTACACCGCGCGGCCTGAGCCGCTGACCAGGAACGTACTCCCCGACGACGAGGCGGTCGTGATGACCGTGGCCGCCGTGCTCGCGCTGCCGCTGGCGGCAGCGCTGCTCGCCGGGGCGGCGGGTGAGCTGCTCGCCGGGGCGCTGCTGCTGCTACTGCTGCTACTGCTGCTGGAGCACGCGGCCACCAGTACCGCCGCGCCAACCGCGCCGCCCACCGCCGCGGCCAGCCTGGCCGGTGCGGACATCCGCTTCACCATGGTGTTCCTCATTGTTCGTCTCCTGTCTAGCGCGACTAAGCCGCGCCAGGTCCGCACCCTGCACAACTGTCGATCTAGGTACGGGGCGGAACGTGAACAGGGATTGGATACCGACGGGTGAAAAGGAAGTGTGATCCGGGTCACTCAGCGGGCGCGGCCCGGGATCAGGCCGGCGTCAACAACCACCCCAGCCGGACACCAGCGGGTCGGCTGCCGTGGTGAGAGACGTCTCAGTGGGCGAAGCGGCTCCGTGCGGTCAACCGGGCGACGATCTCGGGGCTGGCGGTGGCGGGCGAGCCTGACTGGTACGGGGGGTGCGGGTCGTACTCGATCGCGAGCTGGATGCGCTGGGCTTCCTCGTCGCCGGCCACGCGGCCCGCCAGGGCCAGGGCCATGTCGATGCCGGCGGAGACGCCCGCGGCGGTGACGTACTTACCGTCGAAAACGTAGCGTTCCCGCAGCGGGGTCGCGCCGAGGTGGCGCAGCTCCCCGTGGGCGAGCCAGTTGGTGGTGGCCTTTTTGTCCTTGAGCAGGCCCGCCCCCGCCAGGATGAGCGAGCCGGTGCACACCGAGGTCGTCCACGTGCTCGTCTTGTCCGCTTTGAGGAGCCAGTCCTGGAGCGGGCCGGGGGTCATCTGGTCGGCCTGGCCCGGGCCGCCGGGGATGACGATGATGTCGGGCGCTGGGACATCCGCATAGCTGGCCTGCGCCTGGAGCGTCAGAGTGCGGCTCTCGTCGGTGACACCACGGACCCGTTCGGACGCAAAGATTATGTCGGCATCGGGCAGGTGATGCAGGACCTGGTGCGGGCCGATGGCGTCGAGCGCGGTAAAGCGGTCAAACAGCGCGATGACGATCTGCATGGTGCTCCTTAATGATGGGACGGAACCGGCGGCGGTACTCGGCGGGGCTGACGCCGAGGGCCTCGATGAAAGCGCGGCGCATGGCCTCGGTGGTGCGGTAACCGCAGGCGCGGGCGGTCTGCTCGACGCCTTCCGCGGTGTCTTCCAGGTGTCGGCGGGCGGCCTCCAGGCGGGTCCGCTCGACGTACCTGCCGGGGGGCATGCCGACCTCGGCGGCGAACGCGCGGGCGAAGTGCCGTGGGGACAGGCTGGCCTTCTGGGCGAGGGTCTCGACGGAGAGGTCGCCCGCCGGGTGCTCGGCGATCCACTGCTGGACGTCCCGCAGCGGGGCCCGCTGGGCGACCTGGGCGGAGAGCTGGGTGCTGAACTGGGCCTGATTGCCCGGGCGCCGCAGGAACACGACGAGGGCGCGGGCTACGTCGAGCGCGGCGTCGCGGCCGAGGTCATCCTCGACGAGGGCGAGCGCCAGGTCGATGCCGGCGGTGATGCCGGCGGAGGTGGCGATGCGCCCGTCCTTGATGAAGATCGGGTCCGGGTCGACGTCGATCGCCGGGTACTGGTCCCGCAGCGCGCCGCAGCGGGACCAGTGGGTGGTCGCGCGCCTGCCGTCGAGGAAGCCGGCTTCGGCGAGGAGGAAGGCACCCGTGCAGACGGAGGCGACGCGTTCCGCCTGTGCCGCGTGGGCGCGCAGCCAGGCGACGAGGTCCGGGTCCCGGCGGCGGGCCCCCTCGCCGCCGGGGACAATCAGCAGGTCAGGCAGGTCCGCCCGGCTTTGGTCGCGGAGGTCGCCGTCCGGGGCGATGACCAGGCCGCTCGTCGTGCGGACCAGGGCAGCGCCGAGGCTCGCGGTGCGGACCCGGTAGGCACGCTCGCCCCGGTGGTCGCTGGCGGCGGCGAAGACCTCAAGCGGGCCGGTGACGTCGAGCGACTGCACGCCGTCGAACAAGACGATCAGGACTGTTCGCACAGTCCCAGTCTGGCCAGCCCCGCTCATGGCAGCAATGACGAAAATCCCACTAATCCTGCCACGCCCAGGCCCTTCCAAGACCCCCTGGCTCCAGAAACGCGGTTCGACGACGTGTCCGGGATACTGGTGCTCCTCGGGTTCACCGTGTACTACAGCCTTGAGTGCACCACGACCTCGCGACGGGATTCTGGAACCGGCCATCTCCGGGTGGTGCCGGGAATCGTCATCGTGGTGGCCCCGCCCAACCGACAGCAGGGCAGAAAGGCGTGGTAACCGAATGAGCGCGAACGTAGCCCAGATCAAGTCCCGCCTGGCCAATGCCGACGTGGCGGGAGTCACGATCGCGTGGGCCGACAACAACGGCATTCCCCGTTCCCGTACCGTCCCCCTCGCGGCGTTGGAGGACGCCGTGGCGCGCGGCGTGGGCATCACCCCGCTCTTCGCGGTGTTCGACTCGCACGACGGCATCACCTTCGGCCACAGCGGGCTGTCGACTCCCTCGGGAGACATCCGCCTGCTGCCGGTCGCCGACCAGATCACCCCGCTGGCCGGGCAGCCTGGGTTCGCCTGGGCACCGGGGCGGCAGGTCGGGCCGGACGGAGAGCCCTGGCCGTATGACCAGCGGACCCGTCTGGAGGCGCAGGTAACACGGGCGGCCGCTGCGGGCCTGTCGGTGCGGGCCGGCTTCGAGCTGGAGTTCTTCGTCTCCTTGCCCGGTGATGAGCCGACGGCGGCGCAGAAGGGCCCCGCCTACAGCCCGCACGCGCTGTTGCAGGTCGACGACTTCGCGGCCGCTGTGCTGCGGAACTTGGCGGCGAACGGCGTCCCCGTGGGGCAGCTCCACGCTGAGTACGGGCTGTCGCAGCTGGAGATCAGCCTGGGAGCGGCGGACCCGGTCACCGCGGCGGACCGGCAGTTGCTGGCCCGGCAGACCATCCACGCTGCCGCCCGCGCGCAAGGGCTGCGGGTCAGCTTCGCCCCGCTGGTGACCCTTGAAGGAGTCGGCAACGGGCTGCACCTGCACGTGTCGGTGAGCCGTGGCAGCGACAACCTGCTTGCCGACCACGGCCAGGGCCTGCCTGAGGGCGACGGTGCCCGCTTCCTTGCCGGCCTGCTGCGGGACCTGCCGGCGATCGCCGCGGTGAGCGCGCCGAGTGTGCCATCCCTGCTGCGCCGCCGGCCCGGCTATTTCGCCGGGGCCTACCAGTTCTGGGGAGCGGAGAACCGGGAGGCGCCCCTTCGGTACGTTCCGGCCTCGTCCTTCATCGGGACGGACCGGGCTAACGTGGAGCTCAAGGCCTCCGACGCCTCAGCCAACCCCTACCTGGCCCTGAGCGCCGTGCTGGCTGCCGGGCTGGCCGGAATCGAAGACAGCCCCGAGCTGCCACAGCCTATCCAGGAAGACCCAGGCACCTGGAGCGACGAGCGGCGAGACGAGCGAGGCATCGTGGCACTGCCCACCACCCCAGAAGAGCAGGAGCGCGCACTACTCGACAGCAAGCGGATCGGGGACGCCCTGGGCGAGCCGCTGCTCGGCGCCTTCGTGGCCGTCCGCCGCGCGGACGCGGCCTGGGCGGCCGGGCACACCCCCAAGGAAACGGTGGCAGCCCACCGCTGGCGCTACTAGGGCGCCCAAGCATGATCAAAGGATGGGGGAGGTGATCAGATGGCCGCGTTCGCGCTGGTACTGGCACCTGGTGGAACGGGAGCTGCGCGCCCGGGGACACCAGACCACCGCGCCGGACCTGCCGTGCGAAGACGACACAGGCCGCGGGCCGCTCCTTCCGCATGCCCCGGCGGCCACAACGGAGCGGGATCAGGCGGTTAGCTGCCCTCAGAGTCGTAGCGGAAGCCACCGAGGAAGCGACGGAACAGCCCGCCCTCTCGCGTCAGCGGCGCGGTAGGCGGCGGCGCCTCTGGGAGTTCCCTCCCGACGGGCTCGTCATAATCGGCCCGCGCGATGGCGTCCACGATCTGCGCCTCGTCGAATGAGACCGAGCCGGGAATCTCTGGGATGAAGCCGACGAGGTCCCCGTCGAGCAGCACCTCAGCCTCCAAGGATGTGGTGCCCTCGTTGCCCCAGATCGCCTCGCGACCGCCGCTGAGCACGACACGTACCCCGTAGATGTCAATCCCCGCGTTTTCCAGGTGCGCGTCGATACCGCGGTCACGCAGTGCGTCGGCGACCCGCCGGGCCAGGTTCTCATCCATCCGCCCAATTTACCTGTTACCTGGGAGCAGGATTCGGGGGCACGCAGCAATCACCGGGCCGCAATCACGGGACAACAGCCACCACAGTGGCAGGGACGCCGGGCTGCCAGTCCCGTCGCTGCCCCGGCCACTACCTGCACCAGCCGACGACCTGTATGACGTTCTTTCGAGCCGTGCCCGCTCCTGGAGCGGAATGGCGCTCTGCGCCTGGAGTGGAAGGAACGGGCACGGGCCGCGAGCGCCCAGCCACCGGAAACCGCAACCCGGCAATCGCGAGCGAACTCCTGCACCAGCCGCTAACCCGAAACCTCAGCCGTTGAAGACCCCAGCCCCAACAGAAGCATGAGCAACCACGCGCTACCCGCAGTAGGGCACCCACACCAGCCCACCGACCCCGAAGGCTGGCCAGACGCGCATCGTCAGCTACAACTTTCGTTGGACTCAACGCGTCAACCTAAAACTTTTTGACCAGAAAGTTATAGGTTGATCTCGTGGACCCAACGAGATTTATAGCTCCAGGGTGGGGCAGGGCAATCACCACTCTGGCCAAGCCGTCCTACGTGGCCTTCATACCAGAGCAGTTGCCCCAGGGACTCACGCTGACACCAGAGACCATAATGCGGTTGTCGGAAGCGGACGCAGCCCTCGGGCGGCTAGCCGGGGCAGGCCGGTTGCTTCCCGATCCCCACCTATTGGTCAACGCCTATATCACCCGTGAGGCGGTGTCTAGCTCGCGCATCGAAGGTACCCAGGCATCGGTGACGGAGGTCTTCGACGCTGCAGTGACCGGCGAGACCAAGCGGGATGATATCCGCGAGGTGCGTAACTACGTCAGCGCTCTAGAGCACGGGGTCTCCCGGCTCAAGGACGGCTTCCCCATTTCGCTCCGGCTGATCACTGAGATGCATGGCATCCTGCTACGGGACGTCCGCGGCCAAGAGCGGACGCCCGGCGAGTTCAGGCGCAGCCAGAACTGGATCAGTTCTCCCGACAACCGGCCAGACACCGCGCGCTTCGTCCCGCCGCCAGTTGAGGAGATGTGGCATGCTCTGGACGGCTGGGAGAAGTACCTGCATGACGAGTCGCCGCGGCTTCCCCTCTTGGTTCGCTGCGCCCTGCTGCACTACCAGTTCGAAACCATTCATCCATTCCTCGACGGCAACGGACGGCTGGGACGGCTGTTCATCGTCATGTATCTCATGGACAGAAGCCGCCTGCCAGCCCCCCTGCTCTATCTGTCCAGTTACTTTGACCGGCGCAAGAGCGACTACTACGACCGCTTGCAGTACGTCCGCGAACGAGGCGAGATCACCGAGTGGCTACTCTTCTTTCTTGATGGCGTAGCTGTACAGGCAGCCGACGCCGTCGATCGCGCCGAGCGCTTGTCTGACCTCCGCGAAGAGTACCGGTCGCGCCTACGCGGAAGCAGTGGGCGGGCACCTGAGGTCATTGACCTGCTGTTCGCCAGCCCGATCCTGACCGTGCGCTACGTTCAGGACCAACTAGGGATCAGCCAACCCGGTGCCACCAACCTCCTGCGGCGCCTCACTGCCAACGGCATCCTCCGCGAGCAAGGCAGCGGCGCAGGCGTACGACACCGTTGGTTCAGCGACGAGATACTCAGCGTTCTAGACCCCGAACGCGAGCCCGTTGCCCCATGACGCGAGGCCCTGCACCTCACTGTGATGGAGATCGCAAATCACGACCAGGAGCGCGGAGTTCGCTCTACGGAGTCGACCGAGACCGGCATATAAGGCACTGAGCTGTATAAACACTGTCAGTGCTCACCTACGGCCTCCTTCAGCTCGCGGAATGCCGCCGCCAGGCGAGGGGGTTGCCAGGACGCGTTGAGGCCGCTGGGGTTTGGAAGGATCCAGAGGCGGGCGGCGCCCAAGGGGTCGAACTGGAGGCCGATGAGTGCCTTGGGCTGGGCGAACGCGGTGCGGTAGGCCGTGACGCCGAGGATCGCTACGTAGCGGGGGTGACGGGCGGCGATCAGGTCCTTGAGGCGCTGCCCGCCTTCCCTGAGCTCGGCGGCGGTTAGCTCGGCGGCCTGGGCGGTGGCGCGGGGGGCAATGTTCGTGATGCCAAGGCCGTACTTGGTCAGCTCTTGCTGTTCGGACGGCTTGAGCTGGCGGTCGGTGAAGCCTGAAGCATACAGGGCGGGCCAGAACCTGTTGCCTGGCCTGGCGAAGTGCCAGCCCGTGGCCGCCGAGTACAGGCCCGGGTTGATCCCGACGAACAGCACGTGAAACGGCTCGCCCAAAGGGGGCAGCACGTCGGGGATCGTGGCGTTCTTCGCGGCCTCAAGGTCACGCTTCAGCAAAACCTGCGCTCCTCTTCGAAATGCTGAAATATCCGGGAATGTCGTGGCGCGCCGGCGCGCCACGACATTCCCCGATCACCGGACGGGACGCGCCGCGCGGATTCCGAGGGTTATTCAGGGCCTAGCCAGGCGATCGGCCCGGTAGTTTCTGCCCGCCCGCCGACCCTGGCAAAAGCGGCATACCGCCCGTTCCGCCAGAACGCCAGCACGGGACCTCACCGCGCCCGGCCGGGTTTTCGAAGATGGTGGATCGTTAGGCACGCCATGGCGTGCCTAACGATCCACCATCGCATGTTCCTGGAAGGTGCCACCCCGATTTGCCCGGATTGCCCGGCGCACGCCGCTGCGACCCGGCGGATTCTCCAGATGCGCGTTCGCTGAACGGCGTGAATAGCCGTCTCGCGCCCGAGGCGTGGTCGGGCCGGCGTGAGATCTTCGCGGCGCGGGCTGGCCGTCGACGCCTCGGGCTCCCCCGTATGCCGCTGAGCCGGTCATCGCCGGCCCAACGGCACACGGGGATCTCCGGGACGCCGATTCTGACGGTCAACCCTCGCTTGACTTACCTGTCTTGAATTTCGTCGCGCCAGGAGTGGCTGGGCACGTAGCCGATTATCTGCTTGGCGCGGTCGATGGCCAGCAGCGAGTCGAATTCGCCTATCTCGCGGCTGAGGGGGACATCCGGGAAGACCTCGGCGAGGATGTCGCGGGACGGGCGGTTCATGACCGTGTCGGCGGCGGCGATGATCACGTTGTTGCTGCCCGTGACGTCGGCCTCCAGCCCGAGGCGGCAGGCGGCGGCGACGTCGCGGACGTCGACGTAGCCCCACGCGTTCCACTTGCGGGAGTGCGGGTCCGGCCAGTAACTCGGGAAGCGCTGGTAGTCGTGGGCCTCCATGATGTTGGAGATGCGCAGGCCGACGAACGGGATGCCAGACCAGCGGGAGACCTGCTCCGCGAGGGTCTCGCTCGCGACCTTTGACAGGGCATAAGTCGTCGCCGGGTACGGGAAGTGGTCCTCGTCCACCGGGGCGTAGCGCAGTTCGCCTGGCGCGCCAGGTTCCTGCTCGCGGCCGTGGCCGAACGGGAGGCCGAGGGTCGTCTCGCTTGACGCCCATACGACACGGCTCAGGCCGAGCGCGGCGGCGGCGTGGAAGACGTTGAAGTTCATCGAGACGTTAGCGTTGAACGTGACCGCGGGCGTGAACCTGCCCGGAGCCGGGATGTTTGCCAGGTGGACGACGGCGCCGACGCCGCGCAGGGCCTCGGTTGCCTGGCCGTAGTCGGTGAGGTCCGCCCTGAGGACGCCCGCCGCCACGTCGTCGGCGCTGAGCGCGGTGTCGGTGGCGAGCACCTCGTAGCCGTGCTCTCTTAGGTCCCTAACGGTCGCCCGTCCTGCCTTGCCTGTTGCTCCTGTGACGCAGACCCGTCCAAGTGAATTCGCCATGCCGATGAGCCTAGCCCCGACGCGCTCGCCGCTTCGCATGAGCATGGGACGGACGGGCGCGTAGCTACGCACCCGTTCGGGATGTTCGTCCTTGTTCTTTCCCGTTTCTTATTTAGTGTCTTATTTAGTGGGCCGTGCGGCTGGCCGGGACGCGCTCGGATTCCTGGACGGGACCGGGCGGGGTCCCGTCGCCGAAGGGGCGGCCGCCTAGCTCTTCCCTGTGGTGCCTTGTCAGCCAGCCGGACAGGTCCGGGCCGTCCGGGACGATGCCGGACGGGTTGAGGTCCTTGTGGACCAGATAGTAGTGCTGCTTGGTCTGCACGAAGTCAATCGTGTCGCCGAAGCCGGGGGTCTGGAACAGGTCGCGGGCGTAGCCCCACAAGGCCGGCATCTCGGCGAGCTTGTTCCTATTGCACTTGAAGTGGCCCTCGTAGACCGCGTCGAACCTGGCCAGGGTCGGCCAGAGCCGGACGTCCGCCTCGGTGATCGTGTCGCCGACCAGGTAGCGGCGGGTCGTGAGGCGGTCTTCGAGCCAGTCCAGCCGCGCGAACAGGGCACGGTAGGCGTCGTCGTAGGCGTCCTGGGTGGTGGCGAACCCGCATCGGTAGACGCCGTTGTTCACGTCGTTGTAGACGAGGTCACTGACCTCCTCGATCTCGTTACGCAGTGCGCCGGGGTACAGGTCGGGGGCGCCCGGCCGGTGGTATGCCCGCCACTCGGTTTCCAGGTCGACCGTGATCCGCCGGAAGTTGGCGGTCACCACCTTGCCGCTCGGGATGTCCACGATGGCCGGGACGGTGACGCCCCGGTCGTAGCCGGGGATCGCCTTCTCGTAGGCCTCGCGGAGCCAGTGGACGCCGAGCACCGGGTCCTTCTCCCCCGGGTCCAGGTCGAAGGTCCACGACCGCCAGTCGTGCGTCGGGCCGCAGATGCCCATGGACAGGGCACCCTCAAGGCCGAGGAGGCGACGGACGATCATGGTCCGGTTCGCCCACGGGCAGCCGCGCGCCACGACCAGCCGGTACCTGCCCGGCTCAAGCGGCCAGCCGTCGCTGCCGTCAGCCGTGATCCGCCCATCCAGGTACGTGGTGTCGCGCTTGAATTCACCGGTTTTGCTCATACATCCGAATTTAGGCGAACGCCCGCTTCGGGGTGAGCCCGGGGGGCTAGCCGAGCTTGTCGAGGAATTCGCCCGAGCGGCGCAGCACCAGGGCGGTCGCGGCCGGATCATAGCTCGGCAGCGAGTTGTCGGTGAACAGGTGCTTGTCGCCGTGGTAGGTGAACAGCTCGGCGAGCTCGGGGCCGACGATCGCGACCAGTTCGCGGGCCGCGTCCAGGTCGCCCTCGTACGCGAAGAACGGGTCCTCGTCCATGCCGTGGATCTGCACGCCGAGGCCGTCCGGCCATGGCCCGAAAGACCAGTCCTCGGTGAGCGAGACACACGACTCGTACAGGAGCGCGCCACGCGCGCCCGGCGTGGTCTGGGCGAAGCCCTGGGCAGTGGCACCGCCGAAGGAGAAACCACCGTAGACCAGGCCCTGCGGCAAGCCGGCGACGGCCGCGCTTGCGCGCCTGTCCAGCTCCTCGTCCCCGATCTGCTGCACCAGGGCGATGCCGTCGTCAATGGTGGCCGGGCGCTGGCCGTCGAACAGGTCAGGGGTGTGGACCGTGTGCCCGTTCTTGCCCAGTTCCCTGGCGAACGCACGCACTCCGTCGGTCAGTCCCTGCAAGTGGTGGAACAGCACGACCTCGGCCATCGATGCTCTCCTTGCTCGTTGGTTGGCCACTCGCGTGGGAGTTCCATCCTAGGGCGGTGCCCCGGCCTTGACGGTGAGCCAAGGCCGGGGCGGGAGAGCGTCGTCGCTAGTGGGCGGCCGCGACCGATTCCACGTAGGCGGCGGCCTTGACGGGGTCGAGGAGGAAGTCGTGGGCCGTGGCCGGGTTCGGGAAGATCTCGGCGAACTTGTCGGCGATCTCCTGGTACTGCGCGGCCGCGCCGAGGACCTGCTGCGCGTGCGCCGGCATCGGCTCGAGCATCATCTCGGTGACGATGATCGAGTTCTGCGCGTGCGCCCAGTACGTGTCGAAGGTCTGTTGCATCCACTGCGGGGTGAAGGGCGCGTTGCCCCGGTCGAGGATCGCCTTCAGGTACATGCCGGCCGCGTGCGCGGCGTTGTTCGAGCCCTGGCCGCTGATCGGGTCGTTGACCACGACGACGTCGCCGATGCCGGTGACGTAACTGCCCGGTGCGACCTCGGCGTAGGGGTGGCGAACGGTCGTCGGGAACGCGCCGACCATGGAGGCGCGCGCGTCGGTGGGCTCGGCGTTCCTGTAGAGCTCGCCCTCCCACGGGAAGTGCTCAAGCAGCATTGCCTTGAGCCGGCGCAGGTGCTCGGTCGGCGACGGGCGGTCGGCGAAGATGTCGAACGGGCCGCCGGGGACGGCCTCCACCAGCAGTACGTCGCAGGGTCCTGTGAGGGTGTAGGAGGGCATGTGGAAGAACTCGCCGCCGCCGGGCCGCAGGCTCACCCGCATCCGCGGCTCCGTCACGCCCGCGGGAACCTCGATCCCGTTCAGGTAGATGGCGGCCAGGTGCCGGGCCGGCTGGGTGTAGTGCGACTTTTCCGCGTCCCTGTCGAACAGTTCGACGATCTCGCCCTTCCCCGCCGCGATGACCGTCAGGTCGTACATCGGGGCAAGGCCGGCCAGGTCCGAGGTCATCACCGAGTGGTAGATCACCCGGCCGCCGCGCTGCTCGAAAAGCTCGATCCAGGTCGACATCTTGAGCCGCTGGTCGACGGAGTTCCCCGGGCGGGCCCACGCGCCGGAGAACGAGAACGCCGACACGCCGGGGGCGGGCGACAGGTTGAAGCCGATTCCGCCGATGGGCGTTGCCGCGCCTTCCCACAGGTTCAGCTTGACGTCGCGCTCTCGGTCGAGAGCGCGGTACATCATCACCTGGGTCGAGGTCGGCCATCCGTTCCGGATCTCGTCCGGCGTGCGGGCCGACATGACGGTCACGTCATAGCCTTCGGCCTGCAGGCTCAGCGCTAGCTGCAGCCCAGCCTGGCCGGCACCCACGATGAGGATCTTGCGCACGGGAAAACACTCCTTGCATGAGGGGGATAGCGCCGAATCTACGGTTGAGCGCAGTGCGCGAGATTCAGCGAGTAGTGACCGGTGAGGTTTTTTCCAGCGTGTTGTTCAGGCCCGCGAGGAGGGCGAGCGTGGCGGACCGGCGGTCGCGGGCGTCGACGGTGACGAGCGGTACCGACCCGGCGACGTCGAGCGCGTCGCGGACCTGGTCGAGTGGGTGCGTCTGGCGCCCGTCGAACAGGTTCACCGCCACCACGAACGGCACATCGGAGTCGTTCTCGAAGTAGTTCACCGCGGGGAAGGAGACGTCGAGGCGGCGGGTGTCCACGAGCACGACGGCGGCGCTCGCGCCCCGGCACAAGTCGTCCCACATCGGCCAGAACCTCGGCTGACCAGGCGTGCCGAACAGGTAGAGGATCAGGTCGCGCGCCAGCGTGATCCGGCCGAAGTCCATGGCCACCGTGGTGGTGGTCTTCTCGCCGTTGCCGCTGAGCGGGTCGACCGTCTTGCTCGCCTGAGTCATCCACGCCTCGGTGTTCACCGGGGGGATCTCGGAGACGGTGCCCACCAGGGTGGTCTTCCCCACGCCGAAGCCGCCAGCCACGACAATCTTCGCGGAGGTGACGTTCGGCGGCACTCGGTCAGGCGAACTCGCGAAGGCCATCAATGACTCTCTTCAGCAGCCGGTGGTCGTACGGTGATGCGTAGGTGTCTTCGTTGATCAGCACGTGACCGGCGGCGGCCAGGTCCTCAAGGAGCACGCGGGTGACGCCTAGCGACACCCCGCAGTACGCGGACAGCTCCGCCACCGACTGCGCGCCGAAGGACGCCCGCTCATACAGCCGCCGTGCCTCGGGCGACAGCCGCAGGGCGGCCACGGGGTCGTAGCGCTCCACGGAGACGAGCGTGTGCACGTACAGGTGGTGCCGGGTCCGTGTGCGGCCGCCGGTCAGCACGTAGGGACGGACCCAGGGGTTAGCGGTCATCGTCCGCCCCGTCCGTCCAAGGCGTTCATACGACGGAGGTCGTCGCGGAGCTGCGGTGTCAGGACGTGGCCGACGGCGTCGACAAGCTGGGCCATCTGGTGCGCGACCACGCCGAGGTTCGCGCCTTCCCGCACGAGCACGGCGAACCCGGCCAAGTTGCCGATCCCCATGAAGAGGAAGTGCCCGGACGGGAACTTGAGCATGACCTGGTCGCAGCCCGCCTCTCCGACTTTGCTCGCGATGTTGTTGCCGAGGCTGATGATCCCGCTGGTCATCGCGGCCAAGGGATCGGCCAGGTCGGCCGGCATCCCGCCGGCCGCGATCAGCGGCAGGCCGTCGGCCGAGACGATGAGCGCGTGGGTGACCCCGGGCGTCGACAAGGCGAAGTTGTCGACGAGCCAGCTGAAGTCCTGCGGGTCGCGTGGCGGCAGCACGGCGGGGTTGGTCATGACTTGGCCTCCTCTTCCGTTGCGGTGTCATCGGCGTCATCCCTGTCGTCGGCGGCGGCGTCAGGCAAGCCAACGGTGCCCAGGGAGAACGCGCTGAGCTCATCGGCGAAGGCCCGGCGGGCCGCCGCCTGCTGCTCGGCCGTGGGCACCATGCCGGGCTCCTGGGTCTTCGGCCGGGGCTCGTCGCCGCGCAGGCTGGCACGCTCCCGGCGGGGCAGGTCGCCCGCCGGGCGTGCCTGGTCACGGCCGGGCAGCTCGGGTGGCTCCCATTGCGGCAACGGGTGCGCTCGGGTGGGCTCGCCGCGCGGCAAATCGGAAACCGCGCTCGGTCGCCGTGCTGGCTGCGCCGGCGTCTGGAGCGCTGGTACGGCCCGGCGCTGGGCCTCTTCCACCGGAACCTCACAGAGCAGGTGCGGCGGCAGCGTCACCATCGCGACCGTGCCGCTGCCCGGCAGGGGGCGCGAGGCGAGCCGGACGCCGATCGAGTGCTTGCGCGCGATCCGGTGCACGACGGGAAACCCGGTGTGCCGCCCGGTCCGCTCGTCGACGTCGGGGACAGGGCCAGCGAAGGCGGCGTTCAGCGCGGCAACCTGGTCCGCTCTGATGCCGATTCCCGTGTCCTCGATGCGGAACATCACGCTGCCGTCCTCAAGCAGGTGGCCGCTCACGGTCACCGTGCCCGGCGAGTACCTGGTGGCGTTGTCGAGCAGCGCCGCCATCACTGACCCGATGTCGTCAGCGGCGTAGCCGAGCACGGCCAGGTCTGTGACACGCCCGATGGTCACCTGGGTGTAGCGCTCGATCGCCGAGGCTCCCATCCGGATGATGTCGAGCAGTGAGGTGGTGAACCCGGCCAGTTCCTCCTCGCTGCGGCCCGCGAGGGTGCGCAGGTCCCGGCTGGCGCGGCGCATCCGGGTGACCGCGTGATCCACCTGGTAGAGCCGCTTCAGCCGCTCCGGGTCCCCCTCGTCGGCTTCGAGCTCGTCGAGGGAGGTGCGCAGCTGCTCGGCCAGGACGAGCAGGTGCAGCCCGAACTGGTCGCAGATGTCGGGCCATGCGCTGCCCGCGCGCTCCCCCTGGTCCGGCTGGGCCAGCACCACGGCGGGCACGAGTTCAGGCACCTGCACCGGCGCAGCCGGCGCCGGCGGTTGCGCGGGGGCAAGCACGGCGACGCCGCTCCCCGCCTGGCTCCCGCCGTGCTGGTCGGCACCGTACTGACTGGCACTGAACTGGCCGGGCGCGTACTGGCTTACCCCGTAGTGACCAGCCCCCTGTTGACCAGACCCGTGTTGACCAGCCCCCTGTTGACCGGCCCCGTGTTGACCAGACCCGTGTTGACCAGCACTGTACGAGCCGGCACCGTACTGGCCCGTCCCCTGCGAGGCACCGCCTGGCCGGCCGAGCCCATACTGGCCGGCTCCCTGCTCGCCCGGAACGTACGGGCCGCTCCCCTGCTGGGCGGGTCCCGGCTGTCCCGGACGGCCCCAGCCCGGCTGGAACCACCCCGCGGCCTGCGGGCCGGACGCGGACTGGCCGGCCGACGCTTGATCCGCCGCCGCCGCCGGCTGGCCGGCCGGGAGCGGAGCGGTTGACGGGCGCCCGGCCGCGGGCGCCCCGCCGGGCCGGTCCTCGCGCTCAGCGTCATGAGTCCACCCAAGACGGCGTTTGAGGCTCCACCGAGTCATGGCAGCAAGCTCTTCCCGCATCATCGGAAAACGGACGTTGTTCAGATTGGCATAGAAGCCGCGCAATTGCGCGTCCTTCGGTGCACGAACCCCCGTCCGTGGCGGTAAATTCTGCGCTGCCCTGGGGACTTATCCCTCCGATACGGAGCATTAACCCAGAAAGCGACAAACAATCACAGAGCGGGAGGAACGGGTTCGGCTTACTGCAAGGGACACCCGCTTCCCAGCGAGTCCGCGGGGCAGCGGGGCACGGAACTCAGCCGCCGTGCACCGCGCCGGCCAGGCGGCGGACGATCTCGGTGAGGATCGGGCGCGGGGTCGCGAAGTTCAGCCTGACGTGGCCACGCCCCACGTCGCCGCAGGCCGCGCCGTCGGTCAGCATGACCTGTGCCTTCGCGAGGAAGAACTCGGCCGGGCTCGCCTCGATGCCCCGGCGGGCGAACAGGGCGCGGCAGTCCAGCCAGGCCAGGTACGTGCCCTCGGGCGGACGGTAGCCGATCTCGGGGAGGTGCTCGGCGAGGAGCCTGGCCAGCAGCGCGCGGTTGCCGTCGAGGTACGCGACGGCGTCGTCGAGCCACGGGCCGCCGTCGCGGTACGCCGCCGTGGTAGCCGGCACGCCGGGCGTAGACGTGCCGTGCTCGAACGGGGACCCGCGCTCCGCCCAGGTCGCGGCGTCCTGGTCGTTCGACAGCAGGAGCTGTGCGCACTTGAGGCCGGGCAGGTTCCAGCCCTTGGAGGCGGCGGTGCCGGTGACCGTGTGCGCGGCGGTCGCGGCGCTGAGCGGGGCGTAGGGGATGTGGGTGCCGCCGGGGTAGATCAGCGGGGCGTGGATCTCGTCGGCGAAGACGCGGCCGCCGTTGGCCTCGACCACCTCGGCAACGCCGGCGAGCTCGCCGGCGTCATAGACCCGGCCGACCGGGTTGCACGGGTTGCAGAGGATCAGCAGGTGACCGCCCCGCTTGAAGGCCGCGTCGATGCCGTCGAGGTCGAGGACGTGGCGACCGCCGTCAGCGGCCATCGGGACCTGGATGATCTCCCTGCCGAGGCCGCCAGGGACGGTGAGGAACGGCATGTAGGCGGGAGTCGGCAGGATGACCGGGCTGCCCGGCCGGGAGAAAACCGTGATCGCCGCCGCCAGCGCGGTGATCACGTCGGGCAGGGGCCGGACGCGCTCGGGGTCGATGTCCCAGCCGTAGTGGTCACGCTGCCACGCCGCGCACGCGGCTGACATATCGGTTACGACCCGCTGGCTGAGGTACCCGAAGTCGGCGCGCTTGATCACGTCGAGCAGCGCCGCCTCAATCGGCGGCGCCACGCCGAAGTCCATCTCCGCCACGAACGCGCCGATCACGCCGGGGCCGCCCTTCGCCCACTTGTGGCTGCCGCGGGCGCGCAGCTCATCCTCGCTGGTCCGGTCGACGATCTCGGCAAACGAAGTCATGACACTCGCAATGTTGTGACGGAACGAGGGGCCTTCCGGACACAATTTTAATGAGTAACCCCAGCCAGGTCGTCAGCGCGCCCTCTCTATAGCCAACCGCCCACGCGCTGCTGGCGGAGACGGCGGCCACGCTGTAGAAACCCGGCAGGAAGGCCTGACTGAGCAAGTTCGCACCCCAGCGCGACTCTGGACAGGTTTTGCCGTTCCAGTACTGGCCACTGGCCCAGCGCCGATAGTTCAGGCTTTGCCGGAAGAAACGGCTACGCTGTTGAGCTGCCCTTCGTAGGGGACAAACACACGCGGTTCCTGCTTCCCGGCCTGGGCCGCTGCGGCCGGGCACGGCTGCCGTAACGCCGGGGGATAGCGCCGCTGCGCAGGCGATGCCGAGAATCGCCGTTATTCCTGTCTTTCTCATTATCTTTTCCCTTTCCTGAACGCCCGCCTGCACGGCAGCGGGCAGGCCTTCCGGGCTGCCCGCTGCCGTGAAAATGATCAGGACTGGATGGTCCCGTTTAGTATTCCGCCGTTGGCGGCGTTGAAGCTGGCCAGGGCCACATTACCGGCCGTGATCTCCTGGCTGGCCTGGGCGGAATTGTCGTCCTGTTCATTTGTGTTGTCGTCTGAGTAGTCCTCCCCGGCCGTGACGTAATCGTTCATCGCGGTGGTCCAGTCGGCGTTGTCAGCCGGGGGCGGGTCGTAATTGGGGTCCAGGGCGGCCTGTGCGTCCAACTCCAACTGGGAGCCGTCCACGGCGAGGTTATCCGGGTTATCGCTGGAATCCGAGGAGATATTATTCAGATCCTGCTGCACGTTCTGGAGTGCCCCCTGGACCTGCGCCAGCCACCCGCTCTCCCCGCTTGCGACCGGGTTCACGCAGTCCACGGTGCACGATGACTCCGATGTCGCGGCCGGGTCTGCTGTCGGTACCGGGGCTGCGGCGGGTGCCGTGGACGGTGCGGCCGGCCCGGCGCAATTGTTGTCCGAGTCGGTGACGGTCTGCTCGAACTGGGCGTTGATGGCGTCGCCCTCGGTGGTGCCGTGCCTGCTGACCAGGGCGGCCTTGACCTGGGCGGCCGACATGCTAGCGCCCGATGCCGGGTCCACCGACACGACAGCCATCGCGTTCCCGAATGACATGTCGCGCTCGAAGTACCCGATGATGCACGAGTCCTGGCTGCCGCTCCCACCGCCTGCGGCCGTGAACTGGCTGACCTCGGCCTTGGTCCACTGCCCGGGGGCCGCCCCCTGGGCCAGGGCGGCCGGGCTCCCGCCGCCGCATGCCGTGACCGTAATTGCGGTCACGGCGACGGCCAGCGGCGCAGCCAGGAGGAGCTGCCTCTTGTGTGCCTTGATGAATACCATGATTCTTCCCTTTATCGGAGCCAGTCCACTCTAGACAGGCTTCGTTCTTTCTGTAGTTACCGCTGCACGACGCAGGCACGAATATTAAATTCGCCAGGGCCGTGGTTGCTTGGGGCCCGTAGTTTCCAGCGAGAATCCGCGTTAGCGCAGTGATATCCGTTGGTATTTCGGCCAGGATTAATGAGAGTCCGTGAGGGCTCCGCATCCCTGGCAGAACCTGTCTCCCGCGATGATGCGGGTGCCGCACTTGGCACAGAAGCCCGAAGTGCGCCCGGGAGCCGGTGTCGGCACTGGCTCCCGGGCCGGCGGCGCCTGGTGCGCTTGCTGCGCCGGTGCCTGCAGCCGCCCCAGGATGGTGTCCTTGTGCTTGAGGGCGAGTAGGACCACGGCGGCGACCAGGCAGATCAGCGCCAGCCAGCCGGAGGCCGTGTGCAGGAAGCTCTGGCGCTCGATGCACTCGCCACCTGAGCTGAGCACCGCAACGGTGTCACTGCACGACGGGAGGTTGGAAGTCGTCGCGAGATAAATGATCCCGAATATCGCGGCGGCGATAATTCCCTTTGTGAAGGTTGGTGCCTTGGTGAATCGGATTTTCATAAGCCGAACGTAAGGTCCGGCCCGCGCCTGGCGGCAGGGGTCGGGCGACCCACTACGCGCGCCGCGTGTGGGCCGGCCGGCCTACATCAAAGGGAGGGAGCGACCGGTTTGATGCCTGCCTGTATGGCGTAGCGGGTCAGGTCGGCGCGGTTGCGGGCACCGGTTTTGTCCCTGATCCGGTCGAGGTGCGTCCGCACCGTGTTGGGCGTCACGAACAGCGTCTGCGCGATCTTGGCGTTGCTAGCTCCGCCGGCCAGTAGTGACATGACCTGCCGCTCTCGTTCCGACAGTGGCCCAGCAGCGCGAACAGTGACGGTGGACGTAGCCTCAGGGTCGAGCTCGGCGGCTGCGGTGGCAAGGGCGGTGCCGTCGGACGGGCTGAGCGTTCGCCCGTGCCGGTAAGCGGCCTCGAACGTGGCATCTCCCAGCGTGAGGCTCAGACGGGCACGGTCACGGTCGCGCAGGCCTCCCTCGAGCGCCGCGAATGCCCATCCGCCCTGCTCGTATTGCTCGTCGACGAATCCGTGCAGCGTAGCGGCGACGGTCGGGTCGCCGTCTGCGCCGGCGGCTATGGCGAGGCCCAGCAGCACAGCGTTGACATACAACCTGACCCCGGTGATCCGGGCTTCGGCCAGGCTGCTGATGAAGTGGCGGCGGGCGCTGTGCGGATCGGCGTCGGCGAGACTGGCGAAACCCAGGATCTGCTGAAAGCCGGCTGAAAGGCTCGGGTAGCCACAGTTTTCAGCGAGCGCGCGCGCCTCATGAAGGTGCGACCGGGCGGCCTCAAGTTTCCCGGCCATTTGCGCGTAGATGCCGAGGTTTCCCAGTGTGGTGGCGAGTAGGTAATTGTCTCCGGCCGCCCGTGACAGGGCGACGGCTTCCGCATGGTCGGCGAAGGAGGACTCCAGATCGCCCCCTTCGCCGTTGATAACCGCACGATGGCGGAGAAGCCAAGTAACCAGCCGGGGTTCGGCGGTTGACCGGGCAAGCCGGACGGCTTCGTCGACCTGAGCCCGGGCGTTAGGCAGATCGCCATGCTCGAACATGAACCAGCACAGATGAGCGCGGGCATCGGCGGCGACGGCCTCATCCGCGAGGACGCGGGCAATCTCGATAGCCTCGCGGGCCATCGAGGGGACCTGCGTATCGTCGCCGAATTGAATGAGCAAATGGCAGCTCGCGGTGAGGGCACGGGCCCGGGCCCGGGTGGACGTGCGGGCGTCGGGCCGCTTGAGCAGGACGTAGAGCGCCTTGATGACTTCGCCGCCGTGGCTGCGCATGATGCAGAACCAGCGCAACCCGGCCGCCAGGCGCAGGCCGGGCTCGGCACTGTCAGGGTCGGCGATGCTGAACGCCAGGGCGGCACGGATGTTGTCAAACTCGACCTCAAGCCGGTCCAGCCAGACGGCCTCGTCCGGACCGCGCAATCGCGCGGCGGCGGTCTCGACGAAGGCCAGGTAGTGATCGCGGTGGGCGGCGCGAGCGTCCCACAGGTCCGGGCCGGCCCGCAGCGCGAGGCGTTCGGCAGCGTAGTGGCGGACCGTCTCGAGGAGCCGGTAACGGGTCGAACCGTGACTCACCTCGGCCTGGACGAGGCTCTTACCGACCAGTGCGGCTAGCAGGTCGAGTACCTGCCATTCCGCGACCTCGCCGCCGGGGGCGACGGCTTCGGCTGCGTCCAGGGTCCAGCCCCCGGCGAAAACGGAGAGCCGGTTGAACACGATCCGCTCCTCGGGGCTGAGCAGGTCGTAGGACCAGTCGATCAGGGCGCGCAGCGTCCGGTGCCGCGGCAGGGCGGTACGGTTTCCCGTGGTAAGCAGGCGGAACCGCAGGTCGAGGCGGGCACTGATCTCCGGCGCCGAGAGCGAGGCGAGGCGGGCCGCGGCGAGTTCAAGGGCCAGCGGGATACCGTCGAGGCGGATGCAGATCGCCGCCACCGCCGCCGCGTTGGCGTCGTCGACGCTGAAGCCCCGCTGGTGCAATGCGGCGTGCTCCGCGAACAGCTGCACCGACTCGAAGACGGCCAGCTGGTCGGGAGCGGCCAGATCAGCGGGCGGGACCGTTAGGCCGGGCACCCGGAAGACGTGCTCGCCGCTGATGCCGAGCGGCTCTCTGCTCGTGACGAGCAGGCAGACCCGAGGGCATGACCGGATGACGGCGTCTGCCAGCTCGGCAACCGCGCCGAGCACATGCTCGGCGTTGTCGAGGATCAGCAGCAGGTCCCGGTCGCCGACAGCGTCGATCAGGGCGTCGAGTACGGGCCGCCCCGGCGCCTCGCGGACCCCGAGCGCGGCGGCCGCGGTACGGGTCACCAGCTCGGGTTCTGCCACCGGCGCCAGCTCGACCAGCCACACCCCGTCGCCGGTGCCATCGAGGGCATCGGCCGCCGCCTGCAGCGCCAGCCGGGACTTGCCGATCCCGCCAGGACCCGCGATCGTGACAAGACGCGACCCGCCCGACACCAGCGCGCGCAACTCGGCCAGTTCCGCGGTCCGGCCCACGAAGCTGGTTGCCTGTGATGGCAGGTTGTGGCGCAGCGCCGGGTCGTCAAGCGAGCGCAGCACGCCGAACCCCTCGGCCAGGCCCGGACCGGTCACTTGAAAGACCCGCTCGGCGCGCCCCAGGTCCCTCAGGCGCTGCTCGCCCAGGTCCCGCAGGCCGATCCCGCGGGGCAGCCGGTCGGCAAGCAGCGGGTACGCCGCCGCTGTCACCAGGACCTGGCCGCCATGGCCGACGTCAAGCAACCGGGCGGCCCGGTTCACCCCCGGGCCAACGTAGTCACCGTCGCGCTCCGCACAGACACCAGAATGCAACGCCATACACACCCGGATCGGCAGGCCGGACGGCCACGGCTCGGCGCCGACAGCCCGCTGGATGGCCACCGCCGACGAAAGCGCGGCAACCGGGTCAGCGAACACCGCGCGATGTGCCTCGCTCACCGTCTTGAAGACGCACCCGCCGGACGCCTCGACCTGCTCGCGGACAATACGGTCATGGCGGGCAGACGCCGCCGCCATGGCATCGCGGCCGTCCTCCCAGAGCCGAACGCCACCCTCGATGTCGGTGAACAGCAACGTCGCGAAACCAGCGTTAACCCCCACATACCTATTGTGACACCCCGCCCAGCCTCGCGCAGGAATTGATCACCGGCGGACTCAGCGCCTGCGAGATCGCCGACTAGCGTGTGTTGGCTCGCCATCCGGGCCGCCCCCATCGGCAGCCCGGGCAGGGTTTGTATTCCAACATTTTTTCTCAAGTGGGATTGCATCATGGACACACCCGACCAAGACATCCCTTGACCTAGCGGGGGTGCGGGCAGGTCAGGTCAGAGCCGCGGCGGGCGCAGCGGTACTCGCCCATAGCGACTGGATTCCTGTCCTATTGAAACGCCGGTGCGCGGCCCGGTTCGCGAAGATCATGGTAAACAAAGCAACAAAGACAATCAGGAACATCCACTCTATTGAGCCGATGCCCGAGAAGACCACTGCGAGGAGCAACCAGATCACAACGAGGAACGGGCACGGATGCAAGATCGTGTTCAGCTGTCTTCTTTCGGTGAACTGGAGACGAGTTGAATAGTTCAGCGCCCGAAAGAGATCAGCACTCAGTAACACTCGCGTGATCGTGCCTCACTCAGGTTGATAGATTCCGGCGCGAGCGCCCCGCACGCGCCTTCGCGGGCACGGGTCAGCTTGCAGCTTCTGGCCCGGATCTCGCGTCCCAGGCCTCAGACCGAACCTGCTTTTGAAGATGGCACGGAAGACGCGCCGGATTTGGGTGGCTTGTCCCCATCGGGATTCAGCCGGATCACCCACAGCGCGGCTGTTGCCCCATGAAGAGGAGCTCATCGGCGAGCGAAGCCTCATCACGAGTTGGTGCGACCAGCACCGTCCTCGCTGTCGCGGGATCCGGCGGCGGTGCGCTGGAACCAGCGTGGGATGGGGGACGTTGAGATGATGACTCGGATTGGAGGCGCCGTGGAACGGGCGCAAATAGATCAGATCGAAAGGGTCCTCAATCATGAGCTTAGGGAGCGCTTCGCCGAGGGTGCCGTGCAGCGGGGCGTGCTGCTGCAGCACGGCGATGACCCGGCGATCGGTCCGGGGCAGCTGATGGTCCGGGTGTTCATCCCGGCGCCGGATCGGCCGGAAGATTACGAACAGGTCCTCGCCGCCTGGCAGGACGCCCACCGGGCGGGGATGGAAGAACTCAGGCGCGAGATCTCGCTGCGGCTGCCCGCGGCCCGGCTGCTCGAGTTCACCTTCGACGATCCGGGCGCCGCGACGCCGCGGCTCATGATGCCCGACGACGGATCGCTGGCCGCCGAGCAGATGTCGGGGCGCGAGATCGTGACGAAGGCCCTGTCCCTGCTGCGGGCGAACTACGTGTTCCCCGAGCTAGCCGAGCAGGCCGCCACCTCTGTCGAGGCGAGGCTCGCGGCCGGCGAGTACGACGACCTGGACGAGATCACGCTTACCGAACTGGTGACCACCCACCTGCAGGAAATCACCGGGGACAAGCACCTGGCCATGCGGCTTGGCGGCGGTCCTGGACCCAGGCCTGGACCTGGACCTAGCCCTGGACCCGGATCTGGATCTGGACCCGGCGGACCCGGTCCGGGCAGACCTGGCCCCCGGCCCGCACGCGGTGGTCCGGGTCCCTGGCCTGGACCCGGCGGGACGGAACCCAGGGACCATGAGGCTCGGCGGCTGGCCATGCGTCAGATGGGGCGGCTGGACAACTTCGGCATCCGCCGGGTCGAGCGGCTGGACGGCAACGTGGGCTACCTCGACGTACGCCGGGTGGCGGTCCCCGCCAACGCGGGCCCGGCCATCGCGGCGGCCATGGAACTGGTCGCCGGGACCTACGCGCTCATCCTCGACCTGCGGCGCAATGGGGGCGGCTCGCCGGAGGGCGTGTCTTTCTGGTGCAGCTACCTATTCACGGAGGAGCCGACCCACCTCAACGACATCTTCCACGCGGACACCGGTGAGACCAGGCAGTTCTGGGCCCTGCCCTACGTGCCGGGCACCCGCTACGTCGACCGCCCGGTCTACGTGTTGACCAGCAGCCGCACGTTCTCCGGCGGAGAGGAATTCTGCTACAACCTGCAGGCCCTCGGCCGCGCCGAGCTGATCGGCGAGACCACCGGCGGCGGCGCCCACCCGACCCGCGGGTTCCCGATCAGCCCCGCCGTGCACATCGGCATCCCGAACGCGCGGTCGATCCACCCGGTCACCGGCACGAACTGGCAGGGTACCGGCGTGGTGCCGGATATCGCGGTGCCGGACGCGGAGGCCTACGACGTCGCCTACGCCCGGGCACTCCGGCATGTGCTTGCCCTAGACGACGTGCCCCCGCCCATCGAGGACGAGGCCCGCGACACGCTGGCCGGGCTGCCGGCCACGGCCGCCACCCTGGCGGCCTCTGCCGTCACACGCTCCGCTGCCGCCGGACCTGCCGTCACGGGGCGGTGATGCTCGGACTCGTCGCCCGCGGTTAGCGCTGGTCTCGGGTGAAGAGCGCGACCGCGTCGGTGACGAGTGCGTCGGTCTGGCTGGCCGGGGCCCTGCCTGAGGTGACTAGCGCGGCGATTCCCTGCAGGGTGGCGATGAGGAGCAGGCGGAGGCGCTCAGGGTCGCCAGGCGGGAGCGTGCCGGCCTGCTGGCCCTGGGCGATGAGGTCCCCGACCGCGGTGAACACGCGCGCGGACGCATCACGTAGTTCGGCTGACCGGCCTCCGCTCTTGGCGGCGAACATCAGCTCCACGAGGGCGGCGTCCTGCGTCGCGAAGCGCACGTAGGCGGCAGCCGCGGCCCGCAGCCGCGCCTCGTAGTCCTCGCCGGCGCCATCAATCGCCGCGCACACCTCGTCGCCGATGCGCGCGAACCCGGCTTCGGCCAGGGCGTCGAGCAGCGCCTGCCGGTCGGCGAAGTGGCGGCGCGGCGCCGCGTGGCTGACTCCCGCCTGGCGCGCGAGGTCGCGCAGCGACAGGGCCTCGATGCCCTGCTCCCGGAGCGTGCGCTCCGCCTCGGCGAGCAACTCCGTGCGCAGGCGGCCGTGGTGGTAGGGGCGATCAGGCATGCTGCTGATCATAGCATTTCAATGTTGCCATTGACTTCATAGTAGTCGATGACTACATTGTTTGCTATGACTACTTTCAAGGTCGCGGACGTCCCCGGCATGACAGGCAAGACAGTGATCGTGACCGGCGCGAGCAGCGGGATCGGGCAGGCCACGGCCCGTACGCTGGCGGCGGCCGGCGCGCGATGCGTACTCGCGGTGCGCAACACGGCGAAGGGCAAGGCGGTCGCGGCCAGCATGCCCGGCAGCACCGAGGTCCGCGAGCTCGATCTCGGCAGCCTGGACTCGGTGCGGGCGTTCGCGTCCGGCTGGGACGGTCCGATCGACCTGCTGATCAACAACGCGGGTGTCTCGGCGCAGTCACTGAGCCGGACCGCCGACGGGTTCGAGCCGGCCTTCGGCATCAACCACCTAGGCCACTTCGCCCTGACAAACCTGCTCCTTGAGCACGTCACCGGCCGGGTCGTGACGGTCGCCTCGCAAGCCGAGCGGTTCGCCCGCCTGAACGTGGATGATCCCAACTGGGAGCGCAGGCCCTACCAGCCGTCCCACGCCTACAACGACTCGAAGCTGGCGAACTTGCTGTTCACCGCCGAACTACAGCGTCGGCTGACCGCCGCTGGGTCGCGCGTGCTGGCGAACGCGGCCCATCCCGGCCTGGTCTCGACGAGCATCTACGACAGGACTGGGCCGCGCCGCCCGGCTGACTACCTGTGGGCGGTTCTGGTCCCACTGCTGGCGCAGGACCCCGCGCACGGCGCACTGCCGGTCTTGTACGCCGCTGTCGCTGACGTCCCAGGCAACAGCTTCGCCGGGCCTCGGCACCTCGGGCACATGCGCGGCGGCGCGGAGCTCATCGCCCGCTCTGCCACCGCCAAGGACCCGGACCTCGCGCGCCGCCTGTGGGCCGCCTCCGAGGAGCTCACCGGGGTCCGCTCCCCCGTCTAACACCGCCGCAGGGCCTGCCGTGCGGTCACGGAGCCGGCTGCTCCCCCTCAGGGCTAATCAACGCGCATAACTGCGGCTCCTGGTAGAGCCGTTCAAGATCGACAAGCAAGACGTGCGGGTCGCCTGCCGCGACCTCGGCGAGTTCGGCGCTGAACCCGGCACCGCTGTAGCAGGCGAGGATCGCGTCGGCCGCATGATGTCCTCTGACCGACAGCAGATCCCGGGCACGGCGAAGCCGGTCAAGGTGCCCTAGGCCCATAACCTCACCCCACTTCGCTTCGCCAAGCGAGAGCACGCGTTTGGGTTCCTCAGGAGTTCCGGCGGAGAGCACGGCGACGTCCACCTGGATTTGAGTCCTATTGCCCGGGTCGGCGATGGCGGCGGCTGCCACCTCGGCAGGGAAGCCGCTGAAGACGTCATCCCCCGCGTGCGCGGCCCAGTCCCGGCATAGTGCCTCGAAGTGCGGGCCGACCACGTTGGACAGGAAGGTGGAGCGCTGACGCCGCCAGACCGCCGCGGCCTGCCGCTGCTCCAACTGCGTCCAGGTTGGGCGCATTACGGCTTCGTAGAAGGTGATAAGGGGCTCGGCGATCCAGAACATCGACTTCCGAGCGTGAAAGGGATCGGCCTCCCGAATAATCAGGCCGGCGTCCCCGAGGACATTGAGCGGATGCATGAGCTCAGACGACTTGCGGCCCACGTAGTTAGCGATTCCGCCGCGGGTAGCGTTTCCCGCGGCGATGGCCCCGAGGACCGAGTTATAGAGTGCGGGCTCGCGAATGTCCGTCTCCTCGGCGAGGAGGTATCTGGCTTCCCTGAAGAGCGGGATCGCCGGGTTGAGCACCGTGCGGATCACCCAGCCGTCAAAGTCGTCACGGGAGGCCGGCACGTCGTCGGCGATGAATTCCGACCGGTACGCCGGCGTACCGCCGACGATGGAATGAACGAGAACGGCGAGGGTTGGATCGTTGTCGATTCCCCAGAATCGCGCGGCCGTCCGGTAGTCGAACGGCGCGACCAGCAGCTCCAGGGCGCTACGGCCCCGAAGCGGCGCGTTCCCGGCGAGGAGACCACCCATGACAGACATGGCCGAGCCGCACAAGAGGAACCGCGTCCCGCGCGCCTGCCGCCCCCACGCCTGGTCATCTAGCGCCCGCTGCAGTAGCGAGGGTAGTGCCGGGTCTGACCTGATCAGGTATGGGAACTCGTCGATGATCGCCAGGCCGCCAGGAAGCGTTTGCTGGATCGCTCGAACAGCCTCATTCCAGTCACGAATTGCATACGGAAGCGCACCACCCGCGTGCGCCGCCAATGCGGCCCCCAGGTCGCGCAGCGAGTCCGCCGTTGTGGCCTCTGCAGCGGCGTAATAGAAGGCGCCCGTCGCCTCGGCCAGCGCACGGAGCAGGAAGGTCTTTCCCTGCCGACGCCGACCGCTGACGATCCCCAGCCGCGCCCGCGGACTGGCCGATTCCGCGAACCTGAGCAACGCGGACCACTCGAAGTCGCGGTCGTACAACCAGGAAGGCTTCCCCGGGGACTGGTTCGCCATGAGACCTCACCTAGACGCAAGTTTAGTTGTCACTACTATACTTGCGACTGACACAGTTACCACTCCGGCTGCGGGCAAGCACCTGCCCCTTTGCGAATTGCCTCAGCGCTGTCCGCTGCCAGACTCCCGAACTAGGTTGGCCTGGAAGTCCAGCGTGGCGGATGAGGCGAAGCCACGATACGTTCGGGATGAAAAACAAACAGCTCAGCCTTCATCTGCGGACTGGACGTGGCGCATGGACCGCGACGGGCTTACGGTCGTTCCCGAGGCCGTTCCTGTCCCCGTGTCTGAGCCGGCCGCGCCAACGGGGAAGCCACCGGAGGGTAGTCAGAAAGGCAGGGTGAGCCGGCGCGGCTCGTTCCGTGCGCTGCACTCACGGCCGTTCCGGCTGTATTTCGCCGGGCAGGTGGCCTCTGCCAGCGGGACGTTCCTGCAGCAGACCGCGATCGGCTGGCTGGTGCTGAAGCTGACCGGATCGGCTGCCGAGCTCGGGCTCGTGCTGGCCGTCGGCGGCGTGCCGTCGCTGCTTTTCGGCCCGTGGGGAGGCACGATCGCCGACCGGGTGGACCTGCGGCGGCTCCTCATCGGTACGCAGCTGGCGTTCGGCCTGCTGGCGGCCCTGCTGTGGGCGCTGGCCGTTGCCGGGAAGGCGACCGTGCCGGTCATCGTGGCGATCAGCGTGGCGGGCGGCGTCGTGCAGATCGTCGACTCCCCGGCCCGGCAGGCGCTGGTGGGCTCGCTGGTGATGCCGGCGGACCTGTCAAGCGCGGTCAGCCTTAACGGCGTCGTCGTGAACAGCGCCCGGGTGGTCGGCCCGGCCCTCGCGGGCGTGCTCATCGTGACCGTGGGCACCACTCCGTGCTTCGGTATCAACGCCCTGTCCTATGTCGCCGTAATCGCCGCGCTCGTCGCGCTGCGCCCGCTGCGGCCCGCCCGCCCGCACCAGAGTGCCGGCGGGGTGCGCGACGGCCTGCGGTACGCGCGCGGCCGCGAGCAGCTGTGGGTGCCGCTGGTCATGATGGCGCTGGTCGGGCTGCTCGCGTTCAACTTCTCCGTGATCCTGCCGGTGCTCGCCTCCGACACATTCCACGGCACCGGCGGAACCTACGGGCTGCTGACCACCATGCTCAGCATCGGCTCGGTCGCCGGCTCGCTCGGCGTCGGGCTGATCGGTCATCCGCGCCGCAAGTACCTGGTCTTCACCGCGCTGGCGTTCGGCATCTGCCTGGCCGCGACCGCGGCGTCGCCCAGTGCCGCGGTCGCCTGCGTGACGCTGCTCGCGACCGGGGCGGCCGCGTTCTCGTTCGTGACGCTGGCCTCGACCACGCTGCAGCTGCACTCCGCGCCCGCCTACCGAGGCCGGATCATGGCGCTGTGGGTGTTCGTCTACATAGGGACCACCCCGGTCGGCAGCATCATCACCGGCGCGATCAGCTCCGCGGGTGGCCCACGGGCGGCCTTGCTGACCGGGGCGGGCGCCTGCCTTGTCGCGGCCGCCCTCGCCTCCCGGGTGCATACTCCCCCGCACCCGGACGCGGGCCTGACCGACCTCCAATCCAGCTAGCCAGGCGCCTCGTAGCGACCGACGTGAGGAGTCGCTGAGGTACTGGCGCCAAAGATCAGGCAACTGACGGATGTCTCGTTGTGCAAATTGCAGAAGTATTTGCAGTGCGAGATGCACTTGCCGACGTCGGCTGAGAGACCCGTGAACGCGATGACACCTTACGGCTGTACCGAGCCTGAACGCCACACCCGTCTCAGCTGTGCGCACGTCATCCCGCTGGCCATCTGACGGAAAGGCAGTCCCATGCCGGGCACCACCTGGAGCGACGTGAAGTTCCTGACGATCTACGAAATCGCCATCATGATGCGGATCTCCAAGATGTCCGCCTATCGGCTCATCCACTCCGGAGAACTGGAGGCGATCCGGGTCGGCCGGTCCTACCGCATCCCCGAGCAGGCCGTTATCAGCTACATGCGCGGAGCGGCCTACACACCGGCCGGCCTCACGTCCTGAGCAGCTGGTTTTTATTCTTTCCCGGTGGCCCGGGCGAGGACCTCGTCCTCGGTGAGGGGGCTGGACGGGTGGTAGCTCAGGCACATGGGCGTGCGGATCTGCTGGAAGCCGCGGCCTTCTGTGGCGAGGTAGAACGCACCAGCGGACAGGCGGCCGACGGCCGGGACGTCGCCTCCCTTGGCCTTGGCGAGTTCCCTGGCGGCGTCGATCTGCGCGGGGGCGTTGAGCAGGCCGAAGAACTGCGTGGTGGCGTTGCCGGGGATGGAGTTATGCAGTGCCTTCGGCGACTGGGTGGCGAAGAGCAGTCCGAGGCCGTACTTGCGCGCCTGCGAGGCCAGTCGCCTCGTCGACTCGCTGCACGCGGTCGTGCCTGACGACGGCACCAGGTCCTGCGCCTCGTCCATGACGAGCAGGGCCTTGAGCGGCTCGTTTTCCGCCGGGTTGCGCTTGATCCAGGAGAACAGAGCCATCTGGAGCTGGTTGACGAAGCCCTGCCACTGCTCCAGGCCCGCCATTCCGACCATGCTGATCACGCTGACCCGGGCGCGCTTGCCGGGCGGCGGGGTCAGTAGCAGTCCGGGATCGGCGGGCTCGCCCGTGCCGCCGAAGAGCGGGTCGGTCGCGCGGACGGCGCGGAGCCGGTCGGCGAGGTCGGCGGCAATGAACGTCGCCCTGGTCTGCGTGGACACGTGCTCGGGGAGGCTGGCGAGCAGGTCGATGAACATGCCGAGGTCGCGGCCGGCACCGCGGGCGAAGTAACGCATCGCCTCGGTCAGCACCGCCTTCTCCTGGGCGGATTTCGGCCCCTGACGCGACGCGCAGACCCGGGGGGCGAGGGCCTCGACTGCGGCGTCCACGGCGGCGTTGAACTCGTCGACCTCGTCGATGACCGCGCCGAAGTCCGGGAGCGGCTGGAAGGTGAGCGGGCGGCCGCCCTCGCGACGAGGGGTCCAGATGACGACGTCGGTCTCTTCCAGGTAGCGCCTGGCGTGGTCGTCGTCTCCGGCCAGCCATTGGTCAGGGGCGGCAGGCCACGCGTCGCCCAGCCTGGCTAGGTCGTTGTTGGGGTCGAGGACGATCGACGAGACGCCGTGCAACGCACACTCCTCGATCACGCGCCGGAGCAGGACCGTCTTGCCCGAGCCCGAGCCCGCGAAGATCGCCAGGTGGCGGCGGAGTGACGCGAGCTCGAGGGTGGCGCCGGGGCGGCCGGCGACGGGGAGGCCAACGCGGATCGCGGGGGCCGGGGCCTCGTCCGGGCCGCGCCGGGCTGCGCGCGGCGTGAGAGCCTCGGGAATGACCGCCGGTGTCTTGGGGACGCGCACAGGCTCGGGTTCTGTGGTGGGCTCGGGTTCGGCTGTTGCCTCAGTGGCGAGCGTTGCCTCAGGGGCGGGCCTCGTCTCGGTAGCGGGGGACGCTTGATCCGGGGCGGCCGACGCGAGCCCGGAAGCCTCGGCCGCGTCCCGCAGGGCGACGGCGAGCAGTTGCGTGGCGTGCGCGGGCGCGCGGGCGGCGAGCCACCCGTTGAGCGCCGGGTGGTGCTCAGCCACCAGGACGGCGAGCGCGGCGAAGGCCGCCAGGTCCTCGGGCGAGACGGGCAGCATGACGCCGCCCTTCGCCGCGAAGCTGGCGGTCTCCTGCTCGGTCACCTTCCCGCTCGGCCACGGGGTGTTCCGCAGCACGAACAGGTGCCGGTCGGTGCGGCCTGCGTCAAGGCCGGACGCTTCCGCCGCTTTGCGCAGGCGGCTCTGCACGGCGCGCGCATGGCCCGCCGCGATCGCGCGGAACGCCCAGCGGCGGTGCCGCTCGGTCCTTGTGTCGAGCACGAGGCGGAGCGAGGCGTGCAGCCTCGGGTTCTTGCCGGGCGGCGGGTCCTGCGCGAACGGATGGTCGGCGCCGACGCCTAGCTCCCGCACCCACGCCTCGAACCCCGCGTCGAGCAGGGCCGGCATGACCGTGTCCTCGGTCTTAGGGTCGAGCGCCGCGTCGACCCGGGCGGTCACGGCCGGGTCGCCGCGCAGCTCAGCGAACCGGGCGTCCAGGGCGGCGAACTCGCCGTCCACGCCCGAGGACCCGGTGCCGTCCGCCCCGGTCACGGTTGCGCTCGCGTCAGTGCCGCTCGCCGGCGCCTCCGGCAGCGCGCCCAGGGCGGCCTCGGCGTCGGCGCCGGCGTCCAGCCGGCTGAGCTCGGTGCAGGTCCGGTCGCGCAGGCAGGCATCGACGTGCGCCTCGACCCGCTTGAGCAGGGCCCGCGCGCTGTAGCGGCCGGCGTCTTCGAACGCCTCGGGCCTGATGGGCCAGGTCGGGTACGGCGGCTCGAACCCGGCGCGGGCGTAGTCGGCGCGGAACCGCTTCTCGATCATCAGACGGCCGATGTCGGCGCTGGGGATGTTCTTGAGCTGACCGGGGACGCCGAACCTGTCGACCACCGCGTCCGTGCCGTACTTGCGGATGGCGTCCCAGCTCTCCGGGAGAGCGGAGAGGATCGTCAGCGTGCGGAAGGTCCGGTCGCGCAGCGTCATCAGCCCGGTGCCCATCTCCGCGAGGGCCGGCGACCGCAGGCCCGCGTCGGTCGCCTGACCGACGAGCTCGTCGATCAGCGCGTCGACCTGGTCAATCGCGATGACGGTAGGACCAGTCAGGGCGAGCAGGCGGGACAGTTCGGTGACCAGCAGCCTGGGCACGCTGCGGGTCGTGTTGATCGACCAGCGGCGACGGTCCTCAAGGTTGACCTCGCTGCCGGTCATGAAGTAGTAGCCGACGTCCTGGTCATCCTGGTCGGGCGAGGCGAGCAGGACGAGTGCCCGCGCGGTGTCCTGGCAGATCAGGCCGATGCGCGGGTCGATCCTGCGCAGCTCCCTGATGAAGACCCGCAGCGTGACCGGATTCGGCGCCGTCTGCCCCGTCACGGCGTCGCGGATGACTGGGTCGAGTCCGATCCGGTCCGCGAGGGCGGTCAGCAGGGTGCGGAGCTGGTCGCGGCTGCCATCGGGCAGCGGCAGGAGCTGCTCGACGACGCAGCCGAGCAGTTCCTCCCAGAAGGCCTTGGCCGACAGGTCGCCGACCAGGAAGAAGTAGCCGCCGGCGCGCTGCACCTGCTCCCTAGTCCAGCCGAGCAGGTGGGTCTTGCCGACACCGCGCTGCCCCTGGATCACGATGCCCAGGGGGTTCGCGGCTCCGGTCTCAGCCTCCGCGATGGCCCGGCTAATGTGCCGCGAGACCTCCGCATGCAGGCCCTCGACGTGAAAGGGGGCGGGTGCCCACACATCGTTGAGCGTGCGGGTCCAGTTGAACGTGAGCGCGGCAAGCGCGGCCAACTCGTCGGTGCTCATGGTCCTATTCGATTGAGATGAGATGCTTGTGCTCGCCGCCGACGCGGAGCGCGGATTCGCGGTCCGCTGTCGTGAGCGCCTGCTGATTGGACTGCGGGATGAGGTTAACGCGCCGCGTGGTGAACATCGCGACGAGCGTCGCGTCAAGCGCGGGCCGCGGGATGTCCGCCAGCCGCTCGCGGAGCTCCCGCAGCTTGATGAACTCGCCCTGGGCTGGCGTGAGGGCCCGGTAGGCGGCCGCCACGCGCGCGGTCAGGTCGCCATCGCCCTCGGCGGTGTCCCGCCGCTTGTGCCGGCCCGCCGGGCGCGCCTTGAGGTCGAGGCTGACCACATCGGCGAGGCTGAGGCGCGCGGCGCTCATGTAGCGCTCGAACACGCCGAACACCAGGTAATGCGCGCGCTCCAGGCTGGTGGCCCGGCCTTCGGGGCCGGCGGCCAGCTCATCGGCGCACCAGCGCCAGCCGGCGTCGGAGAGTTCGTGCACGAACATCCGGCCGGGCTTTTCCGATTCGACGAGCTTGAGATCGTTGAGCTTGCGCCGCTCCTTGCCGGCGAGACGAACGCCGATGAGCGCTTCGAGTTCCGTGTTGGAGAGCTTGCGAGCCGCAGAGAGGAGCGCGAACAGCACCGCCCGCTCCCTGGCGGATAGCTCGTCATGATGCACGTTCGGACAACTCCGATCACCATCAAGGAGGGCTAAGCACCATCAGGATGAAAAGGTTGATTCTACGGCCGGGAGGCCCGGTTAACGCGCAACTTCGCCGAACGCCGTAAATCCGGCAGCGGCGGTGCGGACGGCGGACCTGTCCGCCTGGCCCGCCACGAGCTGGGTCCAGCGTAAGCTGAGGCAATGGCGTTCGGTGGCTGGCCCTCGGAGGCGCTGGCGTTTTACGCGGGCCTTGAGGATGACAACTCCAAGGAGTACTGGACCAGCCGTAAGGCCGTGTACCAGGAGCAGGTGCTCCGGCCGATGGAGGAGCTGCTTGAGGAGCTGGCGCCCGAGTTCGGCGAGCCGAAGATTTTCCGGCCGTACCGCGATATCCGGTTTAGCCACGATAAAACGCCATATAAGACCCATATCGGGGCGACGCTTGGGAGGACCTGCTACGTGCAGCTGTCGGCGGACGGGCTGTCCGCCGGGGCGGGCCGCTGGCACCTGGAGCCCGCCGAGCTGACGCAGTACCGTGCGGGGGTCGCCGGGCCCGACGGGGCCGAGCTTGCCGCGATCGTCGCCGCCCTGGAGAAGGCCGAGGTCGAGGTCCACGGGCACGGCACGCTCAAGTCCGCGCCGCGCGGCTACGCGGCCGACCACCCCCGGATCGACCTCCTGCGGCACAAGGGCCTGACCACGTGGCGGCACTGGAACCCCGAGCCCTGGCTATCGACCCCGTCCGCCGCGGGGAAGATCAAAGAATTCTTCCGAACGACCTCGGCCTTCTGCGACTGGCTTACCTCGCACGCCGGGGGTTAGCCGACGGGCCACCCTCGGAAATCCGGATGAGTCGTAGCCTCTAGTCGGGATTGTCGCCGAACTCGGCGCGGACGCCCAGGAGGCGGACGGGGCGGCCGGGCGTGAACATGGCCAGGGCGGCCTGGGCGGCTCGTTCCAACGTGGCGGCCCAGCGCTCCTCGTCATCCTCGGATTCGCCGTGCGCTGGCGGGTCACTAAGGGGCAGTTGTTCACCGGGGGGCAGGCCAACGCCCGGGGGAAATCGCTCACCAGGGGGCAGGGATGTGCCGTGGGTGATCGTGGTGAAGGGGGCGTAGCGGACCTTGACCACGACGCGGGCGACCGGGCGGCCGGTGACCTCGGCGGCGACCTGTCTCGCCAGGCGGGCTATCTCCCCCGCCACCTCAGTCCAGTCGGTGAGGTTGCGCTGGAAGGTGACCTCGCGGCCGTGCGAGCGCGGGACGTACGGTGTCGGGTCGACCTCGGACTCGCCACGGCCGTTGCCAAGGAGGACCAGCCACGGGCCGGTCGTCGGGGCCGAACTCCTTGGCGAGGCGTTGCGTGTCGGCGTCCGCGAGCTGCCGCACTGTCGTGATGCCGAGGGTGGCGAGCTTGGCCGTGGTCTTCGCGCCGATCCCCCAGATCGCGTCCGGCGGGCGGTCACCGAGGACATCGAACCAGGTCGCTGTCGTGAGCACGCCGACGCCCGCCGGCTTGCCGAAACTGGTCGCGATCTTGGCCTGCAGCTTGTTATCGCCGATGCCGACCGAGCAGTCGAGGTCCGTGGCCGCCTTGACGTCGGCGGCCAGGCCCCGGGCGAAGCCCTCCGGATCGTCGGTCGTCACGCCGACGAACGCCTCGTCCCACCCGAGGACCTCGACCGGACAGCCGGTCTCGCGGAGCACGGCCATGACCTGGGCCGAGACCTCGTTGTAGGCGTCGGCGTCCACCGGCAGGAACACGCAGTCCGGGCAGCGCTTTGCGGCGGTGCGCAGCGGCTGTCCGGAGTGCACGCCGAACTCCCGCGCCTCGTAGGAGGCGGTGGAGACGACGCCGCGCTTGGTCGGGTCCCCGTCTCCCCCGACGACAACTGGTTTCCCGCGCAGGGCTGGGTTCCGCATGATTTCGACCGCCGCAATGAACTGGTCCATGTCCACGTGCAGCACCCACCGGGTCATAGCCGAACCTATACCCAGCTTGTTGTCACACAGTGCGGAGCGGCAGCCGACGGCAGTTGCGACCGGCTCTCCTGGAGAGAGGTGCGGGCGACGCGCGGGGCCGGGGGATAACCTTTTGGACTTCTCGCAGCTGAACGACAGAATCGTGGCGTGCTGATCACTGTCTCGACTACTCACTCGCCTGCCACCGACCTCGGGTTTCTGCTGCATAAGCATCCCGGGCGGGTGCAGTCCTTTGGCGTGGCCAGCGGGACGGCGCACGTGTTCTACCCCGAGGCGTCCGACGAGCGGTGCACGGCGGCGCTACTGCTTGAAGTCGATCCCATTGCGCTCGTGCGCGGGCCCGGGGACAGCGTCACGCACTACGTGAACGACCGGCCGTATGCCGCGTCCAGCCTGCTTGCCGTCGCGCTCAAGGGCGTGTTCGCCACCGCGCTCGCCGGGCGGTGCGAGGCGCGACCCGAGCTCGCCGGGACCGCGATTCCCCTGGAGATTCACGTGCCCGCGCTGCGGTGCATGGGCGGGGCAGGGCTGGCGGAGCGGATCTTCGGACCCCTCGGCTGGACGGTTTCCGCTGAGCCCGTGCCGCTCGCGCCTTCCTCGTGGGGTGACTCGGCCTACGTTAACCTGCGGCTGACCGGGATGGTCCGGCTGGCTGACGCGCTGAACCACGTGTACGTCCTGTTGCCCGTGCTCGACGACGCGAAGCACTACTGGGTGTCGACGGACGAGGTGGACAAGCTGGTTCGTGCCGGGTCGGGGTGGCTGGCCACGCATCCGGAGAAGGCGCTGATCACCCAGAGGTACCTGGCGCACCGGCGTTCCCTGACCGACGCCGCGCTCGCCCGGCTCGCCGAGTCCGACGACCTCGCCCCGGCGGAGCTGGACAACGCGGTGCCGGAGCTTGAGCCGCAGACAGGGCCAGCGGACCCGGCCGAGGTGGCGGAGACGGCTGAGACGACAGAGAAGACAGGCCCGGCCGAGGTGGCTGAGGCGGCCGGGGCCGGGCGGCCCGTGCCACTCGCGGCGCTCCGGCGGGAGGCCGTGCTCGGGGCGCTACGCGATGCCGGGGCGCGGACTGTCGCGGACCTCGGGTGCGGGGAGGGGTCACTGACCGGGGACCTGCTGCACGACGCCGCGTTCACCCAGGTCATCGCTGCCGACGTGTCTGCCAGGGCACTCTCGCAGGCGGCGCGGCGGCTGCGCCTTGACCGGATGCCGGAGGCGCGGCGGGCCCGGCTGACGATGCTCCAGTCCTCGCTCACCTACCGGGACACGCGGCTCGCCGGACTCGACGCGGCCGTGCTCATGGAGGTCATCGAGCACGTTGAGCCCGACCGGCTGAGCGCGCTTGAGCGGGCCGTGTTCGAATTCGCCGCGCCGCGCACCGTCGTCGTCACCACGCCTAACCGCGAGTACAACACCGTGTACGGGATGGCCGACGCCGCGCTGCGGCACCGCGACCACCGGTTCGAGTGGGACCGCGCCGAGTTCACGGCCTGGGCGTCCCGGGTCGGCGCGGCCTTCGGCTACCACGTGCGGTTCGCCGGGGCCGGGGAGGAATCAGAGTCAGCTGGCTGGCCGACGCAGCTGGCGGTATTCACGAAGGCAGTGGTCACGGAGGCGGTATTCGAGGAGCCGGGCACGGCAGGGCTGGGAGGTGCCGCGTGAGCAGGGAGCTTTCCATCCCCGAGCTGTCGCTCGTCGTGCTCGTCGGGGTAACCGGGTCGGGCAAGTCGACGTTCGCCCGCGCGCACTTCAAGCCGACCGAGGTCATCTCGTCGGACTACTGCCGCGGCCTGGTCGCCGATGACGAGACCGACCAGGCGGCCACCCCGGACGCGTTCGACGTGCTGCACTACATCGCGGGCAAGCGGCTCGCTGCCGGGCGGCTGACCGTCGTCGACGCGACCAGCGTCCAGCCGGAAGCCCGCAAGCCCCTGGTCGACTTGGCCCGCGAGCACGACGTGCTGCCCGTCGCGATCGTCCTCGACCTGCCGTCGTCGGTCTGCGAGGCGCGCAACCAACAGCGGCCCGACCGTGACTTCGGCGCGCACGTCATCAGGCGCCAGCACGCGGCGCTACGCAAGTCGGTCAAGAACCTGCAGCGCGAAGGGTTCCGCGCCGTGCACGTGCTGCGGTCCGAGGCCGAGATCGGGGAGACGAGAGTCACCCGGACGAAGCTGTTCAGCGACCTGCGCCGCGACACCGGGCCGTTCGACGTGATCGGCGACGTGCACGGCTGCCTGCCCGAGCTTCTCGTCCTACTTGAGAAGCTGCGCTACACGCTGACCAGGGACGATGCCGGGCGGGTGGTGAACGCGGCGCACCCCGAGGGCCGACGCGTCATCTTCCTCGGCGACCTGGTGGACCGCGGCCCCGACTCCCCCGGCGTGCTCCGCCTCGCGATGGGCATGGTCGCGGCGGGTACCGCCCTCGCCGTGCCTGGCAACCACGAGGACAAGCTGCTCCGCGCCCTGCGCGGGCGGAAAGTCCGGGTCTCCCACGGGCTTGAGACGACCCTCGAACAGCTCGCGGCTGAGCCGCCAGAGTTCCGTGCGGCTGTCGAGACGTTCCTCGACGGCCTGACGAGCCACTACGTGCTCGACGGCGGGCGGCTCGTCGTCGCGCACGCCGGACTCTCCGCGAGGCTGCAGGGGCGCGCCTCGGCACGGGTCCGCTCGTTCTGCCTCTACGGCCAGACCACCGGGGAGACCGACGACTACGGACTGCCCGTCCGCTACCCGTGGGCGGAGGACTACCGGGGCCGCGCCGTCGTGCTCTACGGTCACACCCCGGTGCCCGCGCCAGAATGGGTGAACAACACGCTGTGCCTGGACACTGGCTGCGTCTTCGGCGGTTCGCTCACCGCACTGAATTATCCCGAACGAATGCTGGTCTCCGCCCCTTCCGCCCGCGTCTACTACGAGCCCGCCAGGCCTTTCCCGGTGGGAACCCCGGTAGGCACGGCGTCTGCCAACACGGGGCCGGCCAACCCGGGGCCAACGGATGCTGCTCCGGCCGGGGCGCGGCGGGAGCCGTCCGTACTGGACATCACCGACGTGACCGGGACGCGGGTGATCGAGACCGGGTACGGGTCGCGGGTCAAGATCGGCGAGGCTAACGCGGCGGCGGCCCTTGAGGTGATGAGCCGGTTCGCGATCGACCCCCGCTGGCTGCTTTACCTGCCGCCCACGATGTCCCCCGTGAGCACCGCGCCCGACGGTGACCTGCTTGAGCACCCGGCGCAGGCGTTCGCCGCCTACGCGGACGCGGGGGTGCGGGACGTCGTGTGCGAGGAGAAGCACATGGGGTCGCGCGCCGTGGTCCTCGTGTGCCGGTCGGAGGCCGACGCCGTGGCCCGCTTCGGCGTCGCACCCGGCATGGGAGCCGGTGCGATGTGGACGCGGACCGGGCGGCCGTTCTTCGGGCCCGCGCTGACATCGGCGCTGCTCAACCGGGTCCGGGCCGCCGCTACGTCGGCCGGCCTGTTCGACGAGCTGTCGACGTCCTGGCTGCTACTCGACGCGGAACTGCTGCCGTGGTCCGCGAAGGCCGGTCAGCTGCTGCGCGACCAGTACGCCTCGGTCGGCGCGGCCGCCCGGGCGGCGCTCCCGGTCGCGGTGTCCGTGCTTGAGCGGGCGGCGGAGCGGCTGTCGGATGAGCGGCTGGCAGGTGAGCGACTGGCGGGTGAGCGACTGGCGGGTGAGCGACTGGCGGGTGAGCGACTGGCGGGTGAGCGACTGGCGGGTGCGGACGCTGCTGGTTCAACGGGAGCGCCGGGCTCGGCGGAAGCATTGGGACCGGAGGATCCGCTGGCCTCGCTGCTCGCGCGGAACCCGGTCCCGGCTCGCCAACGCTGACGCGTTCGCCGCCGCCTACCAGCGGTACTGCTGGCCGGTCGAGGGCCTTGCCGGGGTGCGGCTCGCGCCGTTCGTCGTGCTCGGGTCCGAGGGCGCGGCGCACGCCGGGCGGCCGCACTCCTGGCACCTGTCGGTCGCGTCCCGGCTGGCCGCCGCCGATGTCGGGCTGTTCACGGTGACCAGGCACGTGTTCGCGGACACGTCGGATCCCGGGTCCTGCTCGGCGGCGGCCGACTGGTGGGCCGCGCTGACCGAGGCCGGCGGCGAGGGCATGGTCGTCAAGCCGGCCGACGGCCTCGTGCGCGGTCCCAGGGGGCTCGCCCAGCCGGGGCTGAAGGTGCGCGGCCGGGAATACCTGCGGATCATCTACGGCGCCGACTACACGGAGCCTGCCAATCTGGCGAAGCTGCGCACACGTTCGGTCGGGAAGAAGCGGTCACTGGCGCTGCGCGAGTACTCCCTCGGCCTTGAGGGCCTCGACCGGGTGGCCAGGGGCGAGCCGCTGTGGCGGGTGCACGAGTGCGTGTTCGGCGTGCTCGCCCTCGAGTCCGAGCCAGTCGACCCTCGGCTGTGACCGTGGCCGACGCCCCACCTCGCTTACCCGGTGACCATTGTCTGCTTGGCCGGTGACCACGGTCGTCGTCTTTGCTTACCCGCTGACCATTCTCTGCTTAGACGGTGACCACGGTCGTCGTCCTTGCTTACCCGGTGACCATTGTCTGCTCAACCGGTGACCACGGTCGTCGTCCTTGCTTACCCGGTGACCATGATCACGTCCGGTTCGCGGCAAATGCCTGACCGCCGGGTAAGCAAAGACGTTCCAGTGTGCAAAGACGCGCGAGCCGGAGGGGGCATTCTTCCCGATCCGGCTTCCCGATCCGGGCGACAGAACCGCCAGGGGTACTGCCCTGTTAGGCGGCCGGGCTCGGGAGGCGCTTCTTGGCCGCCTCGTAGAGGTCGGGCGGGAGCGGGCCCCGCTCGGCCACCGTGATGTTGCTGGCGAGGTGGGCCGGGTTCGCGGTGCCGACGATCGTGGTTGACAGGGCCGGGTGGCTCAGGGTGAAGCGGAGGATGAACTCCTGCCTGCCGATGCCTGCCTCGTCGAGGAGGTCATCGATGCCCGCGGTTTCCCAGTTACGCTGGCCGACGCCCGCCTGCTGGGTGAGCGGGCCAACGCTCCAGTTCTTCTCCTCCGACGCTGCGCCACGGGCCGCCCCGCCGCGGATGAGCGTGCCCGCTCCCTTGTCCGCCGCCTCGGAGATGAGGTTCTCGTGGTCGCGCTGGACGGCCGAGTAGGGGATCTGGAACGCGTCGAAGACGTTCATCGCGAGGTGGTCGGGCAGGTTGGGGAGGATGCCTGACATGCCGATGAAGCGGATCTTGCCCTCGGCCTGAAGCTCCTTGAGCGTCTCGACCGTGTGGTTTTCCTCGAGCGCGGCCTTACTCGGGGACATGTGCACCTGGACTAGGTCGATGCGGTCGGTGCGGAGCCTGCGCAGGGACTGCTCGACGTCGGCGCGGACGTTCCTTGGGCTGTAGTCATGCGGGTAGGGCGGAGGCACGTCCGTCGGGAACTCGACCGGGCAACCGCATTTGGAGGCGAGGAAGAACTCGTCCCTGCGGTGGCCGATGTGGGTGCCGATGAGTTCCTCGCTGCGACCGTAATCGGGTGAGGTGTCGATCAGGTTGATGCCGCCGTCTAGGACCGCGTTGAGCACGCGGCCCGCGTCCTCGTCCGTGATCTCCGGCCCCCTGGGCTGCCCGCGCAGTTCCATGGCCCCGTAGCCGAGGATGGTCACGTCCGCGCCGGTGCGCCCGAGGGCTCGTGTCTTGATCGCCATACCGCCACGCTAGTCGTCCCCCGGGGGACGACTCCCCCGTACCCCCCGAAATCGCCCGGTGCGCGCACTCCAAGGACCCGGACGGCAACGTGTGGGAGATCCACTCGCCGGTCAGCAGCTAACGGAACTAACGGTCGCCGTCTAGCGCGCTCGCGTCCTCGGGGACGTCCACCGAGTGCTGCTTGAGGGCGGCGAGGGGGACGATCTCCAGGACGCGCTCGTGAGTGGAGGCGAGCACGACGGGCGCGGCCAAGCCGTCCTGGTAGGCGCGCAGCCAGTTCGCCGCCGTCACGCACCACCGGTCTCCCGGCACGAGGCCGGGGAAGCGGAACTGCGGCATTGGCGTGCTCAGGTCGTTGCCGATGCTCCGCTGGTGCTCAAGGAACTCGCTCGTCACCACCGCGCAGATGGTGTGGCTGCCGCTGTCCTCTGGTCCGGTGCTGCAGCAGCCGTCCCGGTAGAAACCGGTGAGGGGGTCAGTTCCACATGGCTCAAGCTCGCCGCCGAGCACGTTCCGATCACCCATCCCGCAAGTATCGACAGCAGCGGCCCGCGTCCGCAACCCTCAGCAGCCTAAGATCATTGCCGAACCTTTTTTTAACCTGCCAGTCACCCAGGGGATTGGACAAGCCAGGACCAGCAGGATGAAAAAAAGGTTTGCTAGCCACAAGCAATTTCACCTGACAGCGGTCGTCACCGCGAGCGCGAACGTGGCGATCGCTGCGAAACCGTGGGCGATAGGGACGAGTACGGCCGGGTCCGGCCGAATAGAATGCGGTCGCCGCGCGGGACCGGGATTCGCGAGGAACTGGGCGATCATCTCGTCGGTGACCTCGAACGCCGACGGGTCATCCCGCCCGCGCGCTCCCCCCGGCGTATCAGCCCGGGCGGGCGCTTCCTTCGGCGCGGCCTGGCGCCGCTCCCCCGGCTTGCGCGCCGGGTAAGGGGTCCACAGTGTCACGGTGCACAGCCCGAGGCTGATCGCCGCCATCAGCAGGGCCACCGCCGTCCAGGCGAGCGGCCGGGCACCGGACATCAGGAAGGCTGCCCAGAAAAGCAAGCCCGTGATGGCCGCCGCGGCGTGCCCGAAGATCAGCGGCGGCGGGAGCCCGCCCGCCTTGGCGCGCTCCCGGCGTAGGCCGCCACGCGCCAGCCAGGTGCGCAGCATGAAGGCACCGAGGCTTGCCGTGCCGAGCCAGCAGATGAAAGTCGCAAAACGCATAATGAGGCGAGTGTGCCCGCCCCGGAGCCGCTTGACAATAGTTAACCGTATCGTTAACTATTGTGACGTGAGCCACAACGTCGATATGAGCGCGGGAACCGTCATCGAGGCCCTGTCCGACCCGACGCGACGGCAGATCGTGACGCTGCTCAGCAGCGGGCCCAAGCGGGCGGGCGAGCTCGCGGCCGAGGTAGGCATGTCGGCCCCGGCAATGAGCCGGCACCTGCGGGTGCTCCTGTCGGCCATGGTGATCACGGACGAACGTCTGGACGAGGACGCGCGGGCCCGGGTCTTCCGGCTGCGCCCCGAGTCGATCAAGACCGTGCAGACTTGGCTCGACACCGTGCTGTCCGGCGTGGCCGGGGACAACACCATCGGGTGAAGCCCGGCAATTGCCTATCACTCGCGATTTCCTCCGCCATTGGCCAGCACAACAGATAGCATCTCCGGCGGGGGATTCCGGAGAATGCCGGGATATGGCTTTGGGGAGTTTGGCGAGTAAATTGAATATCCGGGGCAACATGGTGGCTGGTGCGCTTGTCGCGCTGATTGGCATCACGGGGTGCGGGGCCGCCGGGTCAAATACTGCTATCGGGGGGAAAGCGGTCGCCGCGGCGAACGCGGCCCTCGGCTTCAACGGGCAGTTCGGACGCGGGGGGCAGTTCGAGGGCACCGGCACCGTAGGGCTGGCGAACACCACTGCCGGGCGCATCCCGGTTGACGGCGTGGCTGTCTCCGCAGGGCGCGCCGAGGCTCCGCTGGCCAGCTAGGCGGGTGTGACTGGCCTAACGTAGCTCTTACGCGGTGGGCGGAATGTCCGGTTGGTGCCCTGAGTTACCGGTCAGCATGAGGACTCTTGGACTAATTGGAAGCGGCCGGATCGGAAGCACCGTGGCCAGGCTGGCGGTTGACGCCGGTCACGACGTAGTGCTGAGCAACTCGCGGGGGCCGGAGACCCTCGCCGAGCTCGTGGCGGAACTCGGACCCCGGGCACGCGCGGCCACCGGGGCGGAGGCCGCGGCGGCGGGGGACCTCGTGCTTGTGACAGTGCCCCTGCTTGCCTATCCGTCACTGCCGGCCGCCGCGCTGGCCGGGAAGACCGTGCTTGATACCGGCAACTACTACCCGCAGCGCGACGGGCAGCTCGCGGGGCATGACAACGGAACGCTGACGGACAGCGGTTACCTGGCGCAGCACATTCCGGGCGCGCGGGTGGTGAAGGTGTTCAACAACATTTTCTTTAAGCACCTGTTGAACCTGGCCCGGCCGGCGGGCGCGGCCGACCGTTCTTACCTGCCGATCGCCGGGGACAACGCGGGGGCGAAGGCGGATGTGTTCGCCTTCCTCGACTCGATCGGGTACGGCGCGGTCGACGACGGGTCACTCGCCGACAGTTGGCGGCAGCAGCCGGGCACGCCGGTCTACGGAACTCCCTACGGGGAATTCGAGAACGAGAAGGGCACCCCGGCGGACGCCGCGGTTATCCGCAAGGCGCTCGCGGCCGCGACTCGGATGTAGGACTGGCCGCCCACCTTGCCGATAGTGACCGAACCCAACCCCAGCCCGCGCAAGCGCACACTCCCGTCGACCAGGCTGACCCTAGCCGGGCCGAAATACCGGCGGCCGCTAGTTCGGCGGACTTCGATGCCAGTGGCTGGCGCGCGGATTTGACGCATGCATCTTGCAGGGAACGGTTAGCGGGTCTAACGTCCGCGCCATGACGACGTTTGTTCTGGTGCACGGAGCCTGGGGCGGGTCCTACTCGTTCAAGAACGTGCGCGGGCCGCTGCGCGAGGCGGGGCATGAGGTGTTCACCCCGTCGCTGACGGGGATCGGCGAGCGGTCGCACCTGGCGTCACCGCAGGTCGACCTCACCACGCACGTGACCGACGTAGTGAACACGATCCTGTACGAGGACCTGACCGACATCGTGCTGCTCGGCTACTCCTACGGCGGCATGGTGGTCACGGGCGCACTCGAGTATGTCGCGGACCGGGTCTCGCACCTCGTCTACCTGGACGCGTTCAAGCCAGAGAACGGCCAGTCGCTGCGCGACATGTCCGGGGCCCCCTACGCCCCGGCGGCGATCGGTCCCGGCAGCACGTGGCTGGTGGAGCCGCTGTACCGGTCGCTTGACAACGCGGGGCAGGTGGACTGGTTTCAGGCGCGGCGCTCCTGGCACCCGGTTGGCTGCTTCACCGAGCCGGTGCGGCTCGGCAAGCCGCTTGAGGACTTCCCGTTCACCCGCACCTACGTCAAGGCCCTGCGGGAGCCGCGCGCGACCGAAGGCACCGGGAACAGCGCGTTCTGGCGGGCTGCGGAGTACGCGAAGTCCAACCCGGCCTGGCGGTACCGCGAGATCGACACCGACCACATGATCCCGGTCAACAAGCCCGCCGACATGGTCAAGCTGCTGCTTGAGTTGACCTAGGGGCAGAGTTACGCAGCTTTGGTCCGCGTGGGCGGGCCTGATGCGATCGAGGTCTTGCGATCAGGCCCGGCCACGCGGACATCGGAAGGTACGGGGGGCGTCCTCCGTACCTACAACTGCTCAAGGATCGTCGGGTCCTTGATCTCGTGATCGCGGGCGAGGCCGGCACCGGATGACGGTAAAGGGTGGCGGGGCCACAGTTGGCGGAATTCGTTCGGCCGGAATGTCAGAGGTACCGCCTACAGTGGTGAGCTGTGACTGCGACAGCAAGCACCGAGGACCTTGAATTCTACCGGCGCGAGCTGACCGGGTACTGCTACCGGATGCTCGGGTCGGCCTTTGAGGCGGACGACGCCGTGCAGGAGACCATGCTGCGCGCGTGGAAGGCCGTCGACGGGTTCGAGGGGCGGTCGTCGCTGCGGTCCTGGCTGTACCGGATCGCGACGAATGTCTGCCTTGACGCGCTGCGCGGCGAGAAGCGGCGGGCGCTGCCGATGGACCTCGGGCCCGCCTCCCCGCCGGTCGAGTCGCACATGCGGCCGTGGCCCGCCGAGGACCTCTGGGTGACGCCGATACCTGACGCGCGAGTCGTACCGGACCACGGCGACCCGGCGGAGATCGCGGCGGTCCGGGACTCGGTGCGGCTCGCGTTCGTGACGGCGCTGCAGCACCTGCCGGCCCGGCAGCGGGCCGCGCTGATCCTGTGTGAAGTCCTCAAGCTGCCCGCCACCGAGGCCGCCAGCGTCCTCGACAGTTCCGTCGCGTCGGTGAACAGCGCGCTACAGCGGGCGCGGACCGCCCTGGCGGGCCTGCCCGAGCACCAGCGGCCGTGCGAGGTCGAGCCGGAGAACGCGGAGCTGCTCGCGAAGTACGTGGACGCGTTCCAGCGCTACGACATTAAGGCGCTGCTCGGGCTGCTGCGCGAGGACGCGCTACAGACGATGCCCCCTTTCGAGATGTGGATCCAGGGCGCCACCGCTATCACGAAGTGGATGGTCCAGCCGGGGCCGAGCGCGTGCGCCGGATCCATCCTCGTGCCCGTGCGGGCGAACGGCGTGCTCGCCTGGGGGCAGTACAAGCCGGACCCCGAGCAGGGCGGCTTCGAGCCCTGGGGGCTGCAGGTGCACGAGGTGGTGGGCGGCAAGTTCAGCCGGCTGACGTTCTTCCTCGACACGGAGCGGCTGTTCCCGCTGTTCGGGCTGCGGGACAGGATCTTCGACGATCGGTGACGCCGCGTGGGCACAGCGGGCTGTCACCTGGGGGACAACCGTGTGCCCGTTATGCTGGATTTGTGCGGGTTCTTTTTGTTAAGCAGGATCACTCGTCGCCGGACGGGCTGATTGGGGACGGTTTCGCCGCGGCTGGCTGGGATGTGTCTGAGCTGGTTGTGGTGCCCGAGGAGCGGTTCCACTCCCCCGATGTCGCGGTGACGTTCCCGGCGGTGTCTGAGTACGACGCGGTGGCGTTTTTCGGCGCGGCGTGGTCGGTGTACGAGACGGAGAAGATCCCGTGGATCACCGACGAGATCGAGTACGCGCGGGCGCTGATCTCGCTCGGGGTGCCGACGCTCGGGATCTGCTTCGGCGGGCAGATGCTCGCGGCCGCGGTGGGCGGCCACGTGGAGCGGGCGCCCGTTCCGGAGATCGGCTGGGTGTCACTGGCCTCCGACGAGCCCGCGCTCATCGACGCCGGGCCGTGGTGCTCGTGGCATTTCGACCGGTTCGTCCTGCCCGCGCACGTCCCGGTGGTGGCACGGACGGCCCTTGCCAACCAGGCGTTCGTGTACGGGCGGGCGCTTGGCCTGCAGTTCCATCCCGAGGTGACGGACGCCGTGCTTGAGGCGTGGCTGAGCTCCGGCGGCACCGCGCAGCTCGCGGAACTCGGCGTGGACCCGCAGGCGCTGATCGAGCAGTCGCGGGCGCTCGCGGACGGGGCGGCGGCCCGCGCACACGGCCTGGTGCGGCGGTTCGTGCTCGATGTCGCGCGGCGGCCTGAGAGAGTTCTCACACCCTGACGGTAATGGCAGGGACCGCCGGCGGCCTTAGGTTTTACGTGTGTCGAACGACCTTCTGCATGCCCTCGCCATCTTCGCGGCCGGTCTCGCGGCGGGCACGATCAACACGGTGGTCGGCTCGGGGACGCTGATCACGTTTCCCACGCTGCTGGCCTTCGGTTATCCGCCGGTGCTCGCGAACGTGTCCAACAACGTCGGGCTCGTGCCTGCCGTGGCCACCGGGATGCATGGCTACCGGGCGGAGCTCGCGGGGCAGCGGCGGCGCTTGATCCGCCTCGGGGTGGCGTCGCTCTGCGGGGGCCTCGTCGGCGCGATCCTGCTGTTCACACTGCCGGCCGGGGCGTTCAAGGCGATCGTGCCGGTGCTGATCGGGATCGCCATGGTTATGGTCGTCTTCCAGCCCCGGCTGTCTAAGTGGGTGGCGGCCCGGCAGGCAGCGCGGGGGCGAACGCCGGTCATGGCACCGGGCAGCGGCGACCCGGGCGGGTCGTCCGCCGCGGGCGGGTCGTCCGCCGTGGGCGTGATGGCGCCGGCGGCCCAGGACGTGACTCTCCAAGCCGGGGGGCCGGTGCTGTGCGTGCTCGTGTTCCTGTCGGGGGTTTACGGCGGGTACTTCGGCGCGGCCCAGGGCGTGCTGCTGCTCGGGCTCATGGGCGTGGCGTTCACCGACAGCCTGCAGCGGATCAACGCTGTCAAGATCGTGCTGACCGGCCTGGTCAACGGGATCGCAGCGGTCGTGTTCGTGCTGGCGACGCACGTCGACTGGGGGGTGGCCGGGCTGATCGCCGCCGGGGCGATCCTCGGCGGGCGGTTCGGCGCGCGGATCGGGCGGAAGCTGCCGCCCTGGGCGCTGCGCGTGCTGATCATCTGCGTCGGCATCGCGGCGCTGGTAAAGCTGCTGGCCTAATTTCCCGCGCTCGCCGACCTGGGTCAGCGGTGGTGGTCAAAGCAGTGGCCGCCCGGATCGATGGCGCTCAGGATGCGGAGGCAGATGTCGCGGAGCTGGCGGGTCTTGGCCTTTGTCAGCGGGTCGAAGATCAGGTTCCTGACGGCCTCGACGTGACCAGGGGCCGCGGCGACCACGGCATCACGGCCCGCGTCGGTGAGCACGGCCAGGGTGTAGCGGCCGTCGTCCGGGTCGGGGGTGCGGCGGACCAGGCCCCGGCGCTCCAGGCGGGCGATGACCTGCGACAGCCGGGGCAGCGACCCGTCTGCGTGGGCGGCGAGGACGCTCATCCGCAGGGAGCCCTCTGGAGCCTCTGACAGCCCGGCGAGCACGTTGTACTCGAAGTGACTGAGGCCTGAGTCCCGCTGGAGCTGCGCCTCGAGCGCGGCGGGCAGCTTGATCAGCACGCTCAGCAGCGACAGCCAGGCGGCCCGCTCCTCTGTGTCGAGCCAGCGCGCCTCGACGTCGGCTGCTGCCTCGCCCGGGGTGTCCACGGTGTTCAGCATAACTTAATGCTTGAACTTGATCCACGTCGGCAGTCACTTGCATCTTGAAGTCATCGGGCGCTATCGTTCGGTTCACGCTTTAAGTCATAAATAGAGGGAGTCCCGTGAACATCTTTCTGTGGATCGTCGCTGGCGTGCTGGCGGCAATGTTCCTGCTGGCCGGGGTGATGAAGATCGCGGTGCCCAAGGAGAAGCTGCTCAGCACCATGGCCTGGGCCGAGACCTGGTCGGACGCGCAGCTCAGGGCGCTCGGCACGGTCGAGGTGCTCGGCGCGATCGGACTGATCCTGCCCCGTGCGCTGAACATCGCCTCGGTGCTCACGCCGATCGCCGCGGTTGGCTGCGCTATCGTCATGATCGGCGCGGCGATCACCCACGCCCGGATGAAGGACTACAAGGGCCTCGGGATGCCCGTTGTGCTGCTTATCCTGGCGATCATCGTCGCGGCGGGGCGGTTCTAACGGGGATTCCCGAGTGCCTCTACTGAAATTCGGTGCCGGTACTCAATCCGCTTACGTGAGGACTGGCCCGGATGCGCGTGTTGGGCAGCCAGGCGCCCTGGTGCCCGTCGTCCGGACTCTGGTCGGCAAGGGAGTCGTCGCGGCAGACATGGCGCTATCCACGAAGGACAATCGCTACCGGACCTCGGGCACGTGCCACGTGGCTCTGCCGTGCAGGTAGTACCGCAGGTCACGGCCACGGGGGTTCAAGTCCCTCCTCGGACACTCTCTTACGTACATGATCGATTCCGGTCGCGCTTCCGCTGCTACTCGCTTTTCCTGCGGATAGTAGGTGAGCGTCAGCCCTATCCGGCTGTAGATCTCGGCTTTGTCCGCTGGGTCGGCGTCTTTGAGCGCTTGCATGATGCCTCCCATCTCAGTTACCAGAGTCATGGGTTTGCACGTACTCGCTGGGCACGCGGCTGCCCCACGTGCAACTGGGCGCGGATCGCGCGCACGAGCCGACCAGCGCGATCGCAGGCCATGCGCTACCGCCGCACCGGCAGGGCCATGGCCCAGGGCCGTGTGCACACCGAGCGCGACGACATGCCGCTTGGACTTCACGATCCACGTAGCCGGGCCCGGCGGGTCGAGGCAGTGCCCGGCCCGTCAGCGGTCGGCGTCGTGCACGAGGCCGCCGGGCAGCGGGACGCGGTCAGCCGCGCAGTCGCACGCGATAAACCCGGCGACAATCGGTGGTCGTCCCGCGATAATGGCCGACGTGGAGGAGGTCGAGGTCGTCGTCGCCCATCACGAGCGCGCGACCCTGCGCGTCGGCGACGTATTCCTGAAGATCGACGCTGATCAGACGCGCACCGACGTCGAGGTCGAGGCGATGGCCATGGTGCCGATCCCGACTTCGGAGGTCCTGTGGCGGAAGCCGCCCGTGCTCGCGCTCGCCGCCCTCCCAGGAACGGCACTCGGCCGCCTCGGCGAGCCGTCGACCGCGCCGGCGGCGGCGTGGGCCGCGGCGGGTGCCGCCGCCCGGATGCTGCACGACGCGCCGCTGCCGCCATGGCCCGGCCGGAGCCTCGACGAGATCACATCGCACCTCGACGGCGAATGCGAGTGGCTCGTCACGAACGGCGTCCTTCCCGCCGAACTGGTCACGCGCAACCGCCGGGTTGCCGAGGCTGCGCTCCGGCCGTGGCCACTGGTCTTCACGCACGGCGACCTGCAGGTCACCCACGTGTTCGTCGACGGTGACGAGATCACCGGCGTGATCGACTGGTCCGAGGCCGGCCAGGGCGATGCCCTGTACGACCTCGCCAGCCTGACGCTCGGACACGAGGAGCACCTCGGCGACGTCATCGCCGGCTACGGCACCGACGTCGACCTCGACGTGATCCGCGCGTGGTGGTCGCTGCGAAGCCTGCTCACGGTCCGCTGGCTGGTCCAGCACGGCTTCGACCCGAGCTCGCCAGGCTGCGAGGTCGACGTGCTGAGATCCAGGCTGTGAGGCTGCACGAGCCCGACGGCTACGAGTGCCGTTCTGCCGCATCGAGCGGCCGTCTCCTGCCGGGCGGTCCGTGACGTTTACTCCGGGGACCGGAGTTGCGTGGGGGGACGGGTGGAGCCACGGATCGTTCGGGATAGTGAATTAGAACTTTTCTATGCCGTTAGGGGCTCGTAGTCTGGATGCGCGGCGTCCGGATCTACTAGCGAGGGACGGCACCGTGGCCATCGGCGGAACCAACCGCGACCCCGGCGAGTCGGCCGCGCAGCTTGCCGGCCTCATTGCGAGCGCCCGTGCCCTCAGCGCCAGGTACCAGGCGGAGCGGATCCGGTACAAGGCCCGGGCCGAGGTTATGCCGGTCACCAGGAGCATGCTGGCCGCGGCGGTCGATGGCAACCTGGCGAGCCTTGCCGCGCTGGTGTGGTCCGTCCGCGATGAGACGTACCAGCGGGCCCTCACGCTGTGCGTGGCCACCGCCGGCTATGTCGCCGTGGACGTCAGCCGCCGCCCGCCGGCCGGCTGTGACGCGCAGGAGATCGCGCGGTTCGGCGCGGAGCGGGAGAACGCGATCCGGCACAGCGAGGCCATCGCCCGCGCCTACGTTAAGGAAACGGCGCTCGGGATCCGGCCGGCGGAAGCAACCCTGGTGGACGCCGCGAGGGCCGCGAGGCTGACGATCATGCTAACTGGGCGCATGGTGTTCCGCTTCCGACCCGCGGGCTCGGCCTGGTGGCAGTACCTGGACCACGCGTGGGAGACGTCCGTGGCGGAGCGGGTGCTCGACCTCTGGTGTCCTCCGCCGGCCGTCGGTACGGGGACGCAAGTGGAAGTCTCTTGACGATGATGGCCATCTGCCGGACAAAACTGGAGAAGACTGGTAAAACTCCGTTAGCTCATTTCGGCTTACGGAGGTTAGCGTGCTCAGATTCGTCACGGCCCCTCAGCGGGCGCGAGAGCGGGCGCGGTGAGCCTCGACTTCACTGCCATCGACTTCGAGACTGCGAACCCGAACCGGGCCTCGGCCTGCTCGGTTGGCTTGGTCAAGGTCCGGGACGGCCAGATCGTCCATGCGGCCGGCACTCTGATCCGGCCGCCCGCGAAGTTTAGCGAGTTCAGCGGTTTCAACACGAAGGTCCACGGAATCAACGCCGCGATGGTGGCGGAGGCGCCGTCCTGGCGGCAGGTTGCCGAGTGGATCCGCGGCTACGTCAAGGACGACCTCCTGGTTGCCCACAACGCCTCATTCGACATGAGCGTGCTGCGGCAGGCATGTGCGGCGGAAAGGATTCCGGTGCCGGGCAACGACTACGTGTGCACGCTGGCGCTGGCCCGGCAAGCCAGCCAGCTCCCCTCCTACAAGCTGCCGAATGTCGCGGCGGAGTTCGGCATCAGGCTCACGGCCCACCACGACGCCAGCGCCGACGCGCGCTGCGCAGCAGAGGTCGCCGTGGCGATGGCCCACCGCCACGGCCACGACAAACTGGAGCAACTGGCCCAGTTCTTCCACGTCCCGGTCGGCCACCTGACCGCCTTACGCGGTCCATAGTGACCCGCGTCTGAGCTGAGAAGGGCTCCCGGCACCCGGCCGCCGACCTCAGCTCAGCCCGGCCCGATGCATGTCATCTAACCGACGCAGCTTCTCCGGCACTGGTCGCGCTAGAGCCGAGAGCTGCTATCCCTGTCGGTCAGCCGACGCTGCGCCACGCGTCGGCGAGAGCGGTGAAGCTGGCGATACGGCGGTCGCGGTCCAGGCTGGGCGTGACGACGACGATCTCGTCTGCCTGGGCACGCTGCCGCATCTCAAGCAGGCGCTCCGCAACGGCCTTGGGCGCGCCGGTGACCATCCGGCCGTCGTCGCGGCGGCTGGCCCGGAACTCCCCGCTGCGCGCGAAGTCGAGCACCTGCTCGGGACGGAGCGGCTCGCGGTCGCCGCGGCGGATGCTCTGCATGGTCAGCGTCCACGCTGCCTCGAACTCGAGCACCGCCTCGTCGTCGTCGCTGGCGAAGGCGAGCACAGACATCGCGGAGTACGGTTCACCGCCCGGCTCGCGCGGGCTGAAGTCACGCCGGTAGCCCTGCAGCGCCTCGAACGCGATCTCCGGGCTCATGTGGTGCGCGAACACGGCGCTCAGCCCGTTGACCGCGGCGAACCGAGGGCCGTACTGGCTGGAGCCGAGCACGAAAAGCTCCGGGCGCTCGGGGACGACTGGGGCGGCCACCAGGTGCGCGTACGGGTGATTCGCCGGGAAGCCATCGCCGAGAAACGCGAGCAGTTCGGCCACCTGGCCGGGAAACTCCGCGGCAGGGTCGGTCCTGACGCCCCGGCGCAGGACGTGCGCGGTCAGCTGATCGGTGCCCGGGGCACGGCCAAGCGCCAGGTCGACGCGACCCGGGTACATGGCGAGCAGCGTCCGGAACGTCTCCGCGACCTTGAGCGACGTGTGGTTGGGCAGCATGATGCCTGCCGCACCGACCCGGATGCGCTGGGTGTGCGCGCCGACGTGCGCGGTGAGCAACTCGGGGGCGCTACAGGCCAGGCTGTTCATGTTGTGATGCTCGGAGACCCAGTAGCGCCGGTACCCGGCGCCCTCAAGAGCCTGGGCGATCCGGACGGCGCCGGCGACGGAATCGGCGGCGCTCTCGCCATACTCGATCCCCACGAAGTCGAGGACGGCGAGCGGCAGTGAATCATCTTTAGGGGTCATCGCGCGTGGCAACACGCATCCTCCCGCGAGCATTCCCCGAGTCACCGCCGCCTGCCCCGCGGGGACCCGAGCCGTCATCTGCGGCATCCACGTCACCCCATCCGGAGGTGCTTTAATTCATCCTGGCCGAAACAGGGCAAGGGGTGATCAGGATGCGCGCGGTGGTGATGGACCGCATTGGCGGGCCGCTCGAGGTGCGGGAGGTACCCGAACCGGTCCCGCCGGCGGACGGCGTAGTGGTGGAGGTCCGCGCAACCGGGCTGTGCCGCAGCGACTGGCACGCGTGGGCCGGGCATGACGACATCGCTCTGCCGCACGTGCCCGGACACGAGCTCGCGGGAGTGGTTGCGGCCGTCGGCACCGAGGTGTCGAAGTGGTCGCTGGGGGACCGGGTGACGATCCCATTTGTGGAAGGCTGCGGCCGCTGCGAGTGGTGCCTGTCTGGCAGCGCGCAGGTCTGCCCCGATCAGGAGCAGCCCGGCTTCACCCACTGGGGCTCGTTCGCCGAGTACGTCGCCCTGCACGCCGCCGACACCAACCTGGTCGCTGTCCCCCGGGCGGTCTCTTTCGAGACCGCAGCATCGCTTGGCTGCCGGTTCGCGACCGCCTATCGCGCGCTGACCGGCCGCGCCCGGCTGGCCGCCGGCGAGTGGGTGACCGTCGTCGGCGCGGGCGGCGTGGGGCTGAGCACGGTGATGATCGCCAAGGCCGTCGGCGCCCGCGTGATCGCCGTCGACCGCAACGCCGGCGCCCTCGACGCGGCGACGGCGCTTGGCGCCGACCACGTCCTGCTTTCCGGTGACTCCGGCGCGGAAGGGACGGGCTACGTGCCAGAGCGGGTCCACGATCTCACCGGCGGCGGCAGCCACGTCGCCGTCGATGCGGTCGGCAGCGAGGAGACCTGCGCGGACTCGATCCTGAGCCTGCGCCGACGCGGCCGCCACGTGCAGATTGGCCTGCTACCCCCGGTGGACGGCCAGCCGCGGGTCCCGATGGCGCGCGCCATCGGCTGGGAACTCGACCTGCTCGGCAGCCATGGCATGGCCGCCAGGGACTACCCAGGGATGCTCGCTCTCATCGAGCGCGGCGACCTGCGCCCCCAGGACCTGATCGAGCGGATCATCAGCCTGGACGAGGCGGCGGTCCTGCTGCCGACGCTCGACCAGGCGTCCCCGGTCGGCATAACGATGATCGATCCGCGAGGGGCCGGCGACCGGTAGGCCCCGCGCAAGCGACCCGCTGCGCTTGGGTGGCGCGGAAAATTTGCCTGTCGGGCTTTTCCCTGAATGGCGTCGCCTGAATTCAGACTGGACTCAAGGGTTGAATTCCTGGTCGGTCATGACTAATGGATATGGTGTGCCAAGAATGCTATGAGCACGCAAAATGCCAGGACCACGATAAACCTGACCCAGCCGCCCTTGCCTCGCCCGCCACCATCGGCGCCACTGGGGATAAAGCCGCCTTGCCCGTGGTCTCCGTGACCGTGACCGTGACCGCCGTGACCGTAACCACCACCGCCATGACCGCCGCTGTGGCCACCACCATCGCCACCGCCGCCGCCACCGTCGTGCAGGGCTATGCTTACTCCTCGCGTTGATGCAATCTGAACCGTGCCTGGCAGAAATCGCATGTCAAAACTGTACGTCAAACTGGCGAAAATGTCGGCCAATGTTGCAAACCACAACCATCCACACTCAAGAGTGCTAGATCGGTGCGGTGGCTCGCTTGAATCTTTCGTGATGCAGCGACAGCACCCCCGGTCCTCCCGCGCCGACCTCCGCCCGGTGGGTCCGGGCAAACGAGGCGGTCCACTTTTGTGGCGTGGAAGGTTGCCTGGGCGTTCCGCACAGCGGAGATTAGTGGGCAGATCGGTTACCTATGAAACATCCGCGCAAAGAGGACGGAAGTCATGGCAACAGACATTCACGCTGAGCACGTTGGCAGCCTGCTGCGGCAGCCCTGGCTGCTCACGGCCCGGAGCGCCTACAAGGCCGGTGAGGTCACTGAGGGCGAGCTGCGGGCGACGGAGGACCGCGCGGCGGTTGAGAACATCGAGGCCCAGCGGTCGGCAGGGATCAGGGTTTTCACCGACGGCGAGGTGCGCCGGACGAACTGGATGACCGGCATCCTTGAGTCCATCGGCGGGATGAGCCCGGTTCAGACCCCGATGGTCACCTGGCACCGGCCGAGCGGAGAGGTCCCACCGGAGCAAGAGACCGACTTCGTGATGACGGCGGCCACGTCCAAGGTGTTCCAGAAGGACCACCTGACCGCCGTCGAGGCCGCGTACATGGCCTCGCAGGCACCCGGCCAGTTCAAGATCACGATGATGTCGGCGGCGATGGGCGCGATGACGTGGCAGCCCGAGGTCTCCGCGGCGGCCTATCCGGACCCGGCCGAACTGGTCAACGACCTGGTGGCGCTGCAGGTCGCGGAGGTCGCCGAGCTCGTTTCGCTCGGGACGCGCTGGGTGCAGCTCGACTCGTTGTCGTACAACCAGGTGTTCGACGACGAGTTCCGGGCGGCAACGCTGAACCCGATGGACCCGAACATCATCCTCGCCGCGTCGGTTGCCGCTGACACCGCGATCGTCAGCGGGATCAAGGCCGCGAACCCGGACGTCACCGTCGGGATGCATATCTGCCGCGGGAACAACCGCTCCGCTTACATGGCCAAGGGCGGCTACGAGCCGGTCGCGGAGCAGCTGTTCGGCACCGTGCCCGTGGACCGGTTCCTGCTTGAGTACGACGATGAGCGGTCTGGCGGGTTCGAGCCGCTGCGCTTCGTCCGGCCGGGGGCGGTCGTGGTGCTCGGCCTCGTGTCGTCCAAGTCGCCGGTGCTTGAGTCGCAGGACCTGCTGAGGCGGCGGATCGACGAGGCGGCCAAGTACGTGCCGCTGGAGAACCTGGCGCTGTCACCGCAGTGCGGGTTCGCCTCCACGTCCGCAGGCAACGTGCTGACGCCGGATGAGCAGAAGGCCAAGCTGGCCCTGGTCGTCGACACCGCGGCGAAGGTCTGGGGCTAGGGGGTATCACGGTGGCCGCGCCCGGATCTCGCCACGCTTCCATTCACGCGGAGCACGTCGGCAGCCTGCTGCGTCCCGCGTACTTGCTTGACGCCCGGGCGCGGCACCGCGCCAGCGAGCTGACCGACGAGGAACTCCGGGAGGTGGACCTGACCTCTTGATCTGCTCTCGAAGTCGTGGCCTAATCTCTGGAGCGACATCTCCAGGCCAGAGAGGCACCAGGATGAGCACCACCGCGCTCGGCAGGATCGCGTCCGATTTTGAGGAGATGCCGGTGCCCGCCAACGGAGGCGGCTGGAGCATGGCCTGGCATCCACCGGACGAAGTCCCGGACGGGCAGCCGCACGGAGCCAGTGCCTTCTGCGTGACCGCCAGGGGCAACGTCGTGCTAGTCAGCACGGACGGATCGCGCTGGGGCTGGCCCGGCGGCCGTCCGGAGCGCGGCGAGTCATGGGAGGACACGCTCAGGCGCGAACTGACCGAGGAGGCGTGCGCGACGGTGACCGACGCACGCCTACTCGGGTTCGTCCGGTCGAAATGCCTCAGCGGCCGTGAGGAAGGACTCATCCTGGTCCGGTCGATCTGGCGGGCGGAGGTAACGCTGCTGCCGTGGCAGCCGGAGCACGAGATCCCGTTTCGGCGCATGGTGCCAGCCCGCGACCTGGCCAAGCACCTGTGGGTGCGAGACGGTGCCGGGCCGTTCTACTCCCGCGCCGCCCGGGAAGCGGCACTCGCGTAGGGCCAGCCGTCACGCGGGTCATAGGCCGACCGCGGAGCCGTCGATTACCTGGCTGGCTGGGGGCGCGGTCAGCGTGACGGGAGCGCCGACCGAGAAGGTGAGCTTGCCGGTCCCGTTGCCGGTGTTCTTGGTCTCGACGATCTGGACGATCTGCGGCTTGCTCGTGTCGGTTACGTACAGCACGCCTTCCTTGGGATTCACGATCGGCAGCACTCGGGTGCCCCCGAGCGTGGTGAGCGTGCCCTTGGTGTAAGTCCCTGTCAGCTTTTCCGAAGCCAGTTCCTGGGACAGGTTGCACACGCTGGTCATCGAGGACATGCCGCTGGCGCTCGTCGAGGTCTTGATATACCTGCCGTTGACGAGCGCGATGATCGAGGACGCATCGGTTCCGCCCTGCGACTTCCAGAACTGATCGGACGGGTTGAAGTAGACAGTCTTGCCGAGAACGATGAGCTTGAAGCTGCCCTCGCTGCCCTGAGCCAACGTCCCCGCGCAGCCCTGGCCGGGCTTGAGGCCGAGGTTAAGTACTTCACTCTGGCCCGAGTCGTAGACGGTTCCCGCCATCGTCAGGCTCGACGCGGCCTTGAGGTTGGCCAGGGCCTGCGTCGCCACCTGGTTCGCGGTCAGGCTCGCGAGCGGGTCCGCGGTGGCGCTGGCACTGGGGGCGGTGCTGGAGCTTGAGGCACTGGTACCGCACGCTACCGCCGCCAGGCAACTCGCGCCCGCCACGGTAACCGCGGCCATCCGGGCGAAGCCCGGTCGACCATGGAACATCAGGTTCTCCCATCAGAGCGTTACCTATTGCTCACAGAGCGTAGGGGAAACTGAAGGCCGCCTGAAAGAGCGCTGGGAAATCGTAATGGAACCGTGTGGTACTCGTCAGACTCGGGCTACAGGCCGAGCGTGGAGCCGTCGAGTACCTGGCTGGGCGGGGGCGCGGTTAGCGTGACGGGAGCGCCGACCTTGATGGTGAGGCTGCCGTAGTCCCCGTCGCTGTCGGGCTTCGACTGGAAGAGCCCTGCGATTTCCGGCTTGGTCGTGTCGGTCACGTACGTCACGTCGTCATGGGCACCGTCGAGCGGCAGCACTTGAACGCCGTTGAGCGTGGTGACCTGGCCCTTAGTGACGGTCCCTGTCATGCTGCCCAGACCGGGCATCTGGGTTACGTCACATGCGTCAGCCACCGACTCGCCGCCGTTAGTCGACTCCTTGAGGTACCTGTCGTTCAGGAGCTGGCGGACCCCTGTCCCCCCGGACCCGGCGACGGTCCCCCACCACGTGCTATCTGGCTTCAGGTAGACGGCGTCGCCGGTCGCAATGAACGTGACGCTGCCCTTGGCGAGAGTCTCGACCGTCCCCGTACAGCCCTTACCGGGAACGATGCCAATGTGCATGGTGAGGTTAACGTCCGGCTCCCGAACGAGCCCCTCCAGCGTCACGCTCGGCGTGGCCGGGACGCTGTCACTAGTGCCCGGCTCGCTGATTATCCCGTCAATCGTCAGGCGCGGCGCGGCCTTGAAGTTGGCCATGGCCTCGGCCAGGACCTGCTTCCCTGTCAGGCCGGCCAGCGGGTCCGGGGGGCCGCTGCAGGCAGCGGCCGCCAGGCAGGTCGCGCCAAGCGCGGCGACCGATGCCATCCGGAGGAAACCCTGCCGACCACGCAACACCGCGGTTCTCCCATCAGCGCGTTAGACCTTGACGCAAACTGTAGGAGAACGGGATGTTTTCTGCGGGATTTATTAATGAATGTAGCTGGATCGTGTAACACGCTCCCGTTCGGGATGAGTCGGAAGGGCCAGGGGGCGGAGCGGGTACTGGAGCCCGCCTAGCCCACGGGCTCGTTTGCGCAAAAGGCCTCGATAGAAGCGCCCGAATGCGCAAACGAGCTGACGAAAGGGGCCTAGACGAAGGTGGCTAGTAGAGGCCGACTATGTTGCCGTTTTCGTCTAGGTCGATGCTGATCGCGGCCGGCTTGCTGGCCAGGCCGGGCATGGTGCGCATGTCGCCGCAGATCGGGTAGATGAAGCCGGCGCCGACGCTCGCACGGACCTCGCGGACCGGGAGGCGGAAGCCGGTGGGGGCGCCCTTAAGGCTGGCGTCGTGGCTCAGGCTGTACTGGGTCTTGGCGATGCAGACCGGGAGGTTGCCGAAGCCGTTCTTCTCATAGCCGTCGAGCTGCTTGCTCGCCAGGGGGCTGTAGTCCACGCCGTCGGCGCCGTACACCTTGGTCGCGAGGGCCTCGATCTTCTCCTTCAGCGTCGCCTCGCTTGGGTACAGGTGGTGGAAGCTGTTCGGCTTGCTCGCGACCTCGGCGACCGCCTCGGCGATCTCGGCGGCGCCCCGGCCGCCGTCGACGAAGTGAGTGCCGACCGCGGACCTGACCCCCATGGACGCGGCGAGCTCGTGGATCACGTCGCGCTCGGAGGCGAAATCGGACGGCATCGCGTTGATCGCGACCACCGGCTCCACGCCGTGGGCGCGGATATTCTCCAGCTGCTTGCGGAGGTTCGCGGAGCCGATCGCGACGTCCTCGGGGTTCTCCCTGAGCATGTCCTCCGGGAGCGGGCGGCCCGCGACGACCCGGTACTTGCCGGAGTGGGACTTGAGCGCCCGCACCGTTGCGACGACGACCGCGGCGTCTGGCTTGAGGCCTGACGTGCGGCACTTGATGTTGAAGAACCGCTCGGCGCCCATGTCGGCGCCGAAGCCCGCCTCGGTGACAAGGAAGTCGCCCGTGTGGATGCCGATGAGGTCGGCGACGACGCTTGAGTTGCCGTGCGCGATGTTGCCGAACGGGCCGGCGTGCACGAAGACCGGCGTGTTCTCCAGGGTCTGCAGCAGGTTCGGCTTGAGCGCCTCGCGCATCATGACCGCCGCCGCGCCGGCCGCCTGGAGCTGCTCGGCGGTAACCGGCTCACCCTGCTTGGTGTAGCCGACGACGATCCTGCCCAGTCGCTCGCGCAGGTCCTTCAGGCTCTTAGCCAGCGCAAGAATCGCCATCACCTCGCTCGCCGCGGTGATGTCGAAGCCTGCCTGCCTCGGGACGCCGTCTCCCGCCGCGCCAAGGCCGATCACGATGTTCCGCAGGGCGCGGTCGTTGATGTCGATCACCCGCTTCCAGGTGATCTGGTTCAGGTCAAGGCCGAACGGGTTGCCCATGTACAAGCTGTTGTCGACCATCGCGGCGATCTGGTTGTGCGCGGCGGTGACCGCGTGCATGTCGCCGGTCAGGTGCAGGTTGAGGAGCTCGAACGGGACCGCCTGGGAGTACCCGCCCCCTGCCGCGCCGCCCTTGATGCCGAACGTAGGGCCCATGGAGGCCTGGCGGATCGAGATCGTGGCCTTCTTGCCGATGTGGCGGAAGGCCATCCCGAGGCCGATCGTCGTGGTCGTCTTGCCTTCGCCCAATGGGGTCGGAGTGATGGCGGTGACGACGACGTACTTGGCTTTCGGATGGTCCTGTAGTTCTTCGATGGCTTTAAGGTCGATCTTCGCGACGTGCTCGCCGTGCTGCTCGGTGAGCCATGGCGGAATGCCGATGTCCTCGGCGATTTCGCCTATCGGCTTAAGTGTGGCTTGTCGTGAGATCTCCAGTGCGGTTGGCATCGCCATGTCGGGTAACCTCCGGCCCCAGTGACGGATGTCTTTCCGCGATTGTTGCTCTAGTTTGTCCGCCATCCATCGGGGGCGGGGCCTAAACCGTGGCATAAATGTTATTAATAACGCACAATGGGCGAGCGCATGACCATAGTGGCGGAGCGCTTGGCCTGCGTATCGGCTTGCGTCTCGGCGAACCGCACGTACAGCAGGGTGGCGTCATCGCGCAGGTCACCGCCGACATGGTCGAACAGGTCGTCCCGCAGGAGCTCGGGCAGGCGGTCGCGCCCGTGCTCGTCCGCGCACGGTTGCGGGTTTCGTGCGCTGAGGGCAGCGGCGCGCTCTGCCAGGGGGTAGGGGCGGCCGTGATCGTCGTAGGCCTCGCTGACCCCATCGGTGTAGAACAGCACGCTGTCGCCCGGGCAGACGCCGAGGAGGTCGGCGTGAGGCGAGTAGCCGCCCATGTCGAGCAGGCCAAGCGGGGGTGACGCCGGCAGCGCGTCGAGCAGCGTCGCCTGGCCGCCGCGCAGCATCAGGGGCGGCGGGTGGCCGCAGCAGACGATCTGGGCTTCGCCGCCGTCACCGTTCGGCACGGAGACGAACTGAGCGGTGACGAACTCCTCGCCGTCCGCGGCGTTGGCGACGAACGCGTGCAATCGCGCCGCGACAACCTGCAGCGGGTCCGGGTGGGCGGCGATCTGGCGAAAGGCGCGGGTGACTTCGGCCGCGGTCCGCGCGGCGCGCGGGTCGTGTCCCATTACGTCACCGATGAGCAGGCGGACAGCATTGGGAGCGACGACGGCGCAGGCGATATCGCCGCCTGCGAGGTTTCCGGCACGGGGGCCGCAACCGTTCGCCGTCGCCGGGCGGGTAGCCCACGAGAAGGCACAGCGCATGTGTCCGCCCGAGGTAAGAGAGGGGGTCCCGATAGGGATCGGCTGTTACTTTACGGCAATCCCTGTTGCCGTCCGTGCGGAAACAACAGCGCCGTGCGGCAGATTTTTCGCAAGCGGGCCGGCTGCAGCTGTTAACCGTCCCTGTTTGCTCCCTTTTCCCAGGAGAAACGTTAATCAATCATTTAACCGATAAATGTCACCGCTGGGCGGATTTGGCGCGCGGCCCCGGACCGGCCTGGCTCGGTCCGGCTCGGTCCGGCTCGGTCCGGCTCAGTCCGAGTTGCTAAGCGGGCTGGCCCTGCGCCAGCTCGATGAGCTGGTGGAGGTTGCGGGCGGCCTCGAGGGCGGAAGCGCCGGAGACGGCCACGAGCAGGACAGCGGCGGTGAGGAGCAGCAGGGACAGCCCGGCGGGCGGGGCGAGCAGTGCGGCGACGCGGCGCGGAACCGGGCCGGGCCGGGCCGCGCGCCCCTCCTGGGTAATGAGGCCGAGGGCGGTCATGGCTGCATCGCGGTCCGGCGGGGCGGCGGCGGTGGCGAGCGCGGCGTGGGCGATGGCGCGGGCGGTCAGCGCACGGTCGCCCGTCTCCGCCGCCGCGCGCTCGTCGGCCCAGCGCTCGATGGCGTAGCCGACCTCGGCGGCGACGGGGCGGAGCAGCGGGTTGGCAGCGGCGGCCAGGCGCGCGACCGAGGTAAACAGGTAGTGCGAGTTCCTGGCGTGCGTGCGCTCGTGGGCGAGGAGGACGTCCCGCTCGGCGGCGGAGAGAGCGCGGAGCATGCCCTTGGTGATCACGATGCGGCAGGGCCAGCCCGGGACCGTGTAGGCATCGGCGACGGCGTCCTCGGTTACCACGATCTCGCCCGCGCCGGGGAGCCTGCTCGCGTGGCGGTGCGCTCGCGCGATCGCGGAAGTGCGTCGCCACGCGGCCTTGCCTGCGGCGGTGGCCGCCAGCGCGAGCAGCGCGCCGGCGGCGATCGCCACCGGGACGGAAACCGCGTCGCCGCTCGCGATGGCCGACCGGGAAAGATGCCCGATCGTTTCGATGACGGGGAGGCGGATCAGCGCGGACAGCGCGAGCAGGCCGAGCACGGCGCTTGACGCGAGGGCGAGAGCGAGAGCGCTGACGGCGAGCAGCCAGGTCGCGGCCTTCGGCGGCAGCCTGTCGGCGAGTGACCTGGCAGTGACGGCCGCGAGCAGCGGGATCACCAGCGGCAGGTAGATCGCTACGTGCATCGCAGCTACCCGCCTTCGCCCAGCATCTTGCGGACGAGTTCTTCATCGCTTTCCGACAGGGTCGAGACGAACCTGGCCAGGACCGCCTCGCGGTCGGCCTCCTCGTCCAGGACCCTGGCCATCCGGCGGGCGGCCAGGCCCGGCGAGTCGGCGACAGGGACATAGCGGTAGGAGCGGCCCGACTTGCGCCGCTCGAGGACGCCCTTGGCGTGCAGCCGGGTGAGGATCGTCACCACGGTGGTGTAGGCGAGATCGCAGCCGATCCGCGCCCTGACCTCGCCCGGTGACAGCGCGGCCCCGCCGCGCTGCAGAACCTCGAGGACCGCGGCTTCCAGTTCGCCGGCGCCGCGCCGGCCCGGCACGGCTGCCGCGTCGCCGGCTTGATCAACTCTGTCGCGCATCGGCTGCCATCCGCCCCCTTCGTCGGCTATCCTCTACGGGTCTGTAGAAATTGTAGCGCGCAGGTGGTTGGCATGCACTGTCTCGCCAGCCACTCCGCAACGAGCCGTCGTGCGTCGGCGGTAGTGTGGTCGGTCGTCAGCCTGGCCGCCAGAGCTGGCGTGGCGGGTCGAAGTCGGCCGCATTCGTTCGGGATTATCCTGCTTTTTCCACCTTGGGATCAGAAAGGGAGGCGCGCTGATGTCGGCCCACCTCACATACCTCGAGGCGGTCGTCACTGGTCTCGTCCAGGGCGTGACCGAACTCTTCCCGGTCTCAAGCCTCGGGCATAACGTGCTGCTCCCGGCGCTGATCGGCGGGAGCTGGGCGAGCGCGCTTAACGTGTCCGCGCCGGGCTCGCCATACCTGGCGTTCATCGTCGGGCTGCACGTGGCGACCGCCATCGCGATGATCGCGTTCTTCTGGCGGGACTGGCTGCGGATCGTGCGCGGGTTCTTCACGTCGCTGCGGACGCGGTCGATCACGACCCCGGACGAGCGGCTGGCCTGGATGATCATCCTGGCGACGATTCCGGTGGGCATCGTGGGCGCGGCGCTGCAGAAGACGTTCACGAGCGTGTTCGCCAAGCCGGAGCTTGCGGCGGCCTTCTTGGCGGTGAACGGCGTCATCTTGCTGGTCAGTGAGCGGATGCGGCGGGCGCGCGACAACGCGGCCGGTGCTGGCGGTGCTGGCGGGGCGGTGGCCGCTGCGGCCGGGCCTGGCGGGCCTGGCGGGCCTGGACGGCCCGCGGGCGGGCCGCCGGCGGGCGGCTGGCAGGGCGGCGGGCGCCCGCCCGACTGGCAGGGCGGCGGCAGGCCGGGGCCTGAGGGGTACTCGCAGCAGCCAAGGCAGCAGCAGTGGCAGGGACCCGACCCTCGCGACCCTCGCGACCCCCGGTACGGGCCGAACGGGAACCCGCAGTACCCGGGAAGCGGGCAGCCTCCGTACGGGCAGCCGCAGCAGCCCCCGTACGGGCAGCCGCAGCAACCCGGCTACGGGCAGCCGCAGCAACCCGGCTACGGGCAGCCGCAACAGCCCCCGTACGGGCAGCCGCAACAGCCGCAACAGCCCCCCTACGGGCAGCCACAACAGCCCCAGTACGGGCAGCCGCAGTTCAGGCCGAATCCGCAAGGCGAGCAGCCGCAGTACGGGCAGCCGGCATACGGCCAGCCCCAGTACGGGCAGGATCCGCAGGTCGGGTATGACCCGCGGGATCCGCGGGCCGCCGCGCGACCAGCGCGACCAGCAGCAGCCGACCGGGCGGCACGGGTACCCGGGCGGGCGGGCGCCCGGCGGGCGACCCGCAGAGGGCGGCGTCGCGACCGACCCGGCGGTGGCCGCGGACCGGCGGCTGTCCACCATTGGGTACAAGCGAGCGGTCATGATCGGTTCCTTTCAGATCCTCGCGCTACTGCCCGGCATCAGCCGGGACGGCATCGTCACCGTGGCCGGGATGTGGCGCGGGCTGACCCGGCAGGACGCGCTGCGGTTCTCGTTCCTGCTGTCCGCGCCGGTGATCCTGGCGGCGGGCGCGCTGAAGGCGAAGGACCTGACCGGGCCGGCGAGCGCCGGCATCCACGGGCCGATTGTCGTCGGCTCGCTGATCTCCGGGGTCTGCGCCTACCTGTCCATCCGCTTCCTGATGAAGTACTTCGGCGAGGACAAGTCGCTGAATCCGTTCGGGATCTACTGCCTGATCGCAGGGCTCGGGTCGCTTGCCTACCTAATACTGAAATAACCTGAAATAAAAGGACACTGGTCCTCGGGAAATCACGGCCCTACCATTGCCGTACTAGCGTCTCGTCATAGAACGAAGGCGATGGCCATGGGCCGTGCACACCTTCCGCCCGAGCAGGCTGATTCCTGGGGCGAGTTCCACGCGCGGCTTGAACGTGAGCTGGCCGATCCCGGTCACCCGCTGATACCACTGTGGTGGGGCGTGGCCGGAATGCTGTTCGGGATAGCCCTGATCTGTTGCGGCTACGCGTTCCAGGGCGGGCGCTGGTGGCTGTGGCTGGGCATGCTCGCGCCGCTCGGTGTCGTGGGCATGATGGCCGCGCGGGCGGTGGAGCGGGCGGACCGCAAGCGGGCCAGGGCGGCCGAGCTCGCGCGGCTGCAGGACACCTGGCTGGACCACCTGCAGCGCTGGCCGACGCTGTAGCGGGGCCTGTTACGTCGTCGGGGACGACCAGGCCGGACTCGTAGGCGATGACGAGGGATTCTCATCCGTGATCCAGGCGTCGATGCGCTCCCACCAGTCGTAGAGCCAGGTGACCTGGGTGTCGCGGCTCGCCGAGCGGGGGACGCTGGCCGCGGGCACGCGCCACCAGCGGGCGCGGATCTCCATATCGGTCAGCAGGCTGCGCCAGACGTCACCGACGCTGACCAGGCGGTCCAGTCCGGTGTGCGCCACGAAGATGACGTCCGCTCGCGGGCAGGCCGTGATCGCGGCGAGCGCGCCGGCGGCGTGCGGCGGGAGGACGTTGGGCATTGCGGCCGCGCGTTCGGCCAGGTCGGGACGGCCTCGGCGGCGGAGGCGGTCGATGGCCCTGCGCCAGCGGACCGGCGTCCAGTTGCCGCCTTCCGGGAAGACGACCAGGGCGCTGCGCTGGCTCATGCCAGCCGCGAGGCGCCTGATCTGCTCGGTGTGCTGCCTGGAGCCTGCCGCTTTGCCAGCCTTCGCGGTGCGGCGCAGGAACGCGTTGGGGAGGCGGTTGGCCAGGATGTCCACACTCGGGTCTAGCTGCAGCGTGGCCTTCATCACGACGCGGGGGCGTCGCTCGCACACGCTGAGCAGGTGGTGGATAAGCAGCAGCGAGTCACCGGGGCCCGCGTGACGGCTGAGCACGATGAGCGGGCGGTCGGTCGGCGGGCCCAGTTCTCGCGGGCCGGTTACCGTCACGCGCAGCCCGCACGCGCGGCAAGCGGCCCGGTAGATCAGGTCGAGGAACCACCGCATGACCCCGTAGTGACGGGCCTGGTACGGCTCGGTGTCCAGGCGGCCGCCGAACCCGCTCACGATCCACAGGCAGAGGAAGACGATCAGCGCGGCGGTCTCCCCCGCCGACCAGGCCAGCCCTAGCCAGGCCACCCGCAGGAAGCGCGACCGGCGCACGCGTCCACGCCTTATCAGGCTGAAGGCGGCGGTGAGCAGGGCGGCCGGCGGGGTCAGCGCGGCCAGGGCGACGGCGATCACGACGACAAGCGGTACCAGGAGCAGGCGGCGGATCGGCGTGGGCGGCAGCATCGGCGGCTCCCCGTGGACGGTCAGCGCCGCCCGGCCACCTGGGCCAGGTAGCTCGCCGACGCCGCATAGGAACGGTCAATACTGCTACTTACCTGTTTTCGGCCGCGGTAACGGAATTGGCGCAGCCCGGGAGGCAACTGCTCGCCGCCGGTGGGCAGGACATGGACCCGAACGCCAGGCGGGAGCGCCGACATTTCCTCGTGGAAGCGGTGCCTGCGTGCGATCTCGAAAGCGACGAGGCCAACCTCCCAGGGCCGCGTCGGAACGGGAAGCGAACTCTCGATCCGGCCGACGTGTAGCACGTAGACGGTGGTTGCGCCGAGCGCCACCGCGCGGCCGACGGGGATGGAGTCGACGAGGCCGCCGTCGAAGTAGTGGGCACCGTCGATCTCGACCGGAGGCAGCAGGCCAGGAACCGCGCACGACGCCATGACCGCCGGGATGAGCGGGCCGCTGCTGAACCATCGCGCCGTCGCGTTCTCGATGCTGGCCGCGACGCAGTGGAACGGCAGCGTCAGGTCCGTGAAGTCCCTGGCTGGGAGCTTGTCGCCGAGGAGCCTGTGCAGCGGCTCGATGGCGTGCAGGTGGGTGCCAGAGCGGGCCAGCCGGACCGCCCGGCCCAGGAGAGGCTCGCTGAACACCAGGCCCAGGGACTCGCCGCGCCACAGGTCGCCCAGCCGTTCGGCCGCCCGGTCCGGGTCGGCGGCGACGAAAGCACCGTTCACCGCCCCGATAGAGGTGCCGACAACGATATCGGGCCGGACCCCGGCTTCGCGCAGCGCGCGCAGCATGCCGACCTCGAGCGAGCCGAGCAGCCCGCCGCCGCCGAGTACGTATGCGGTTGTCACCTACCCCAGGCTAACCCGTAGCGCTCTCAGGGCAATCGGTAGGCGTGGCCAGACCTGGAGGCGGCGCGTCAGGCGGGATCGCGGGCGAGGTCCGCGATCAGGCCGTCGGCGACGGATTCCTCGTAGACGGCACGGCCGTGTGCTGTCATCAGGTCAGCCAGGACCGGGTCCCACGGAGTTGGCTGACGGGTTCCGGCGAGAGGAACGCCCTCTTCGCCGACGGCATTCTCGTAATCAGCGGCACCGAAGCGCCACGGGTGCGCGCCGTGCCTGGTGATGATGCCGGTGGCGATGGTGATGCCTGGCCAGTCGAAGTCGCCGTGGTAGCTGAGCTCGCCGCCGGCCTTCGTGATCGCGCCGGCGAGCCGGTGGAACGCGGTGGACGGCTGGCCCTCGGTGCAGACGAGCGGCTGCGCGTCCGCGCCAAGCTCGGCGGCGGCGCGGCGCAGGACGGCTGGGTTCTCGCAGGCGTTGACGTGTACGCGGAGTGGCACGGTGATCGGCAGCGTGACTAGCTGGTGAAGGGTGACGTAGAACGGGGTGCCGTGCGCCTTCGCCGAGGTGAGCCACTCCCCAAGCCCGTCGCCTGCCGCGGGCAGGTTCAGCACCAGGACCCGGCTGGCCAGGTCGTCGACGATGACCCCGTTGCGGTCCCACAGGTCGCGGCGTTCCTCGGTCGTCTTCGGCCGGTCCGCGACCAGGCGGAAGGCGAGCGCGCGCAGCACGAGCGTCCCGAGGGCGGTCCCGTGGTTGAGCGCCTTGGTGTCCCCGGTGATCGTCGCCGCGAGCTCGGCCAGCTGGACGGGGGCTGCCTTCAGCTCGTTGCGCCGCTCGACCCACTCAAGCACGCGGGCCGCCTGCCGTACCTGGTCGGCCTCGCCCGCGTTGACCAGCCTGGTCAGGGTCCCGTCTGCGGCGAGATCCGCCAGCCACGCCTGAAACCAGGCTCGTGCCTTGAGAAAGGAATCCTCAGCCGAACGGATGGCGGCTTCGCGTCCCGCCGCAAGCCGCTGCCGCTCGGCCGGGCGGTCCTTGAGCGGTGGGCCAAGGCGTTCGAGCAGCCATGCGAGGCCGTGTCCAGTTGCCTCCCGGATGGCCTGGTCGAAGTCGGCGAGCCGCACCGTCAGGACGCTTACGCCCTCGGGGCGGTACTGCCCGGTGATCCCGATGATCGCGCGCCGTTCCTTGTCGTCGGGGGTCTTGACCGTGACCGTACGGGTCAGGTCGCCGCCGGTGCGCTCAAGCGAGCGCCGGGCCGCGTCGAGAAGGCGCGTGTAGTCGGGGCCGGCGTACCGTTTCTCGGCGGCGGCGTCCCGGGCATCCTTCACGTCTGCGGCGGCGTCCTCGTGCGGCATCCGGTGGGGCCCCCATCTCCCGGCGCGATGTCTCCTGACATTGCACCATACGAAAAGCCGGCACGAAGCGCCGCCACTCCGGCGTAGACCGTGCGATTCGCTCCGCTCAGCGCGGGCGTCACCGCGTTGTCGCTGGCAGCAGCAGTCCGCCCGCGTAACGGAGGCCGCTTTCCTCAGGGCTCGCGCAACGGAAGTCGCGCTCCGCCCGTTTTGCGCAGCGGCAATTATTAAGTGAATTCCGCTGAAGGGAACGATTTGCACCGCATGAACGAAAGGATCGCTTGGCGCCTGATCTTTCTTTACGCCGGGTGCGGAATTTACACGTTATCTTCCGGGCCGAGGCCGGGGCGGGTAATCCGCGGTGTTTAGAAGTAGTCGTGGGTGCGGGCTAGGGCCAGCGCTTCCGTTAGACGCTGCGCTGTCTGTGCCGGATCGCCCTGGTCCCAGGACTCGCAGGCATCGGCGAGTGCCGCGGTCAGGTCGTCGGGGAGCAGTTGCTGAGACGGGTCGATGATCCGGCGAGCAGCGGCGACAGCCTCTGCGGTAGCCCCGGCGGCCAGGCGGAGGGCGAGCAGCGGGAACAGGTAGATCCACCGGTGCATCGCGCCCGGGCCCACGTTCGTCAGGTTAAGAGACTCGATCTCGGCGGCTAGCCTCAGGACCTCATCCGAGCGGCCGTCCTGCCAGGCTAGCCAGGCCGCGACGGACATGTTGGCCGCGATGCGGTCGTCAAATTTCGCGCCAGCCTCCCTGGCCGCCTCGAACGCCCGCGGGAGCAAGGCGCGCACCGCCTGTGCGTCATGCCGGCGCATGGCGGTCACGGTGAGGGTCGACAGGGCAAGGTCGCGCAGGTGGGTCTCGCCTATGCGCTCGGCCAAGATCAGGGCCCTGGTCAGCTCTTCAGCAGCGGCGGCCAGGTCACCGCGCAGCCACAGCGCCCAACCGAGGAGGTCCGCGGCGTAACCGACGTCCTTGTCGCTGTCTTCGCCGGGGTGCTCGGCCGCCGCGACGGCGGCACGCAGGTTCGTGATGTCCTGCTCGTCAACGCGCAGCCGGTTCCGCTGCAGCTTCTGCATCGTCCAGAAGCGGTAGAAGGCCGTCTTTCTCGCCGGCGTGCCGTGGGCCTCAAGGACCGGTCTGGCCTGTTCGAGCACGGCGAGGGCGAGGTCGGGCTCGAAGCACCACAAGTGCAGGCTGGCCCGGCCGTCGATCATGAGCTCAAGCCACTGGCCGGTAGCCGCGTCATCGGTCGCGTCGGCTCGGCCCGCACCGGCACCGGCACCGAGCAGTGCCTCAGCGGCGTCGAAGGCAGCGGCCGCCTCCGCAAAGCGGGACTCGCCCATCTCCAGCCGACCGAGGCGGGTGTGCAGGTGCGCCCGCAGCGCCAGGTCGAGTGAGCGAGGGCCCGCGTTTGCCAGGCGCAGCGCCGCGTGGAAGGCGGCCCTGGCCTCATCGTGGCGTGCGGTGCGCCAGAGCACGTTGGCGAGCTTGGCATGGAGCCGGACGCTGGCCTCCGCCATCTCATCGCCCGCGCGTTCCGTCACGGCGAGGGCCTCGCGGAACGACGCGATCGCCTCGTCGTTGGCGAAGGCGTCGGTGGCGTGGTCGGCGGCCAGTTCCAGGTAGTGCAGCGCGCGGTCGGCGTTCTCGGCCGTCGCGTAGTGCCTGCCGAGGATCGCGGCGACCTCGGGCAGCCGGCCGCTCGCCGCGGCCTCAAGGGCGCGGGCGGCGCGGGCGTGCAGGTCGCGCCGCTCGGCGCGCAGCAGCGCCAGGTAGGTGGCCTCCTGGATGAGCGCGTGCCGGAACCTGAAGACGGGCCCCCTGCTCGCGTGCGGCTCAGGGTGCACCATGTCGCTTGCGCGCAGTTCGTCGAGGACCGGGACGAGCGCGGCCGGCGTCGCGCCGAGCGTCGCGGCGAGCACGTCCGCGGTGAACTCGGTGCCGAGGACCGCCGCGGCGCGGATCGCGTCTGCCGCTGGCTGGCTGAGCCGGTCCACGCGGGAACGGACGAGCCGCTCAAGCAGCCCAGGCAGGACCTGGAGCTGGGCCGGGTCCGCCGGGGTGCGCAGCCGCCACACCCCCTGTTCCCTGACGAGGACTCCGGTTTCCAGCATCTCTGCTAGGCGCTCTTCGAGGAACAGCGGGTTGCCGTCGGCGTTCGCGAGCACCGCGCTGAGTACGTTGGCGTCGCTGACCTGGCCGAGCAGCGACGTGGCGAGTGCCCGCGCCGCGACTGTGGCGAGCGGGCGGAGCCTGATCTCGCGGGCGGACGGTGCAGGCAGCGCCGCGCCGGTCAAGCCGACTGCGTTGGCCGCGGCCGCGCCGGGCCTGCTGGTGGCGAGCAGCAGCAGGGAACGGCCCTCGGTCAGCTCGGTCAGCTCGGCCGTCAGGCGCAGCGACGTCGGGTCGGCCCAGTGCAGGTCTTCGAGGACGAGCACGGCAGGCCCGACCGCGACGAACCGGGACACCAGGGCGCGCATCGCGGCGAAGACCTGCCGGTGCAGCTCTTCGGGGGCGATCCGGCCGCGTGCCGCTGCGTGGGTTCCTGGCAGGCCCATGAGGTGCGCGAGAGGCGCAAGGAGGTTCGTGTTGCCCATCAGGCGGGTGAGAGCGTCCGACAGGGCCAGCCTGAGGGCGGCCGCCGGCTGATCGAGCGCCAGGCCCAGCCAGCTCGCGAGCAGCTGCCGGTACAGCGCGTAGGGGGTGGCGGAGGCGTAGGAAACGCCCCGGCCCTCCAGCCAGAGCGGGCACCGCCCGCTGCCCGCGCCGACCCAGGCGATGAACCGCTTGCGGGACTCCTGCACCAGGCGGGTCTTGCCGATCCCCGGCTCGCCAGTGAGCAGGACGAACTGGCCGCGGCCGACGACGGTGGCGCGCAGCGCCGTGTCAAGGAGCCGCAACTCCGCCTGGCGGCCCACCATGGGCGCGCGACCGCCCAGCCGCGGCCTTCGCTCCACCGCGGTCGCGAGCGGCCCGTCCAGGTAGCTGGCGATCAGCGGCCTGGCGCCCGGGGTGAGGGTCACCCCTTCACGCGTGCCCCAGCTGAACAGGTGCGCCGTGGCGGCGTGAGTCGCCGGGCCGACGAGGACAGATCCGGGTCGAGCGGCGGCTTGCAGCGCCGCGGCCGCGCTGACCACGTCGCCGAGCGCGGCATACTCGACCCTCGCCCCGCCGCCGATCGGGCCGACGAGAGCCGGGCCCGACTCGACGCCGATCCGCAGGCCCAGGCGCCCGGTCGCGCCGACGGCCGGCGGCCGGCCACGGGCGCGCCCACAGCGGGCAAGCCAGCGATGGTCGCATCAGCGAGGAGCGAGCTGGTGCTGTCCCAGCCGACGTTGGCCGCGGCAGCGGATATGGCCCGGTAGGCAGCGCGGACCGCCCGTTCGGGATCGTCCTCATGTGCCTCGGGCGCGCCGAACATCGCCTGCAGCCCTCGGCCGGACACCGAGGTGACCGTCCCGCCCAGTGCCTCGACTTCGGCGATCACTGCCGCAAGCGAGCCGCCGACGAGGTCGCGGAGCGCTTCGAGGCCGAGCGTGCCCGCCAGGCCGGCCGGGGCGGCCACCTCGGCGAAGAGCACCGTCACCGGGCGGCGCTCCTCGCGCGGCGAGCTGGCCTGCGCGGCAGGCGCAACAGGGAGCCGCACCGGGGACGCCGGTGATGCCGCTGGCGACGGGGGTACCCGGGATGCCGGGGCCGCTGGAGGCAGCGCCTGCGCAGCGGGCGCGGCGATGGCCGACGCGTAGATCCGTTCGAGCGACGGGGAAATCCGCAAGCCAAGCTGTTCCAGGGCCGCGCGGCAGCGCTCGAAGACACGGGCGGCCTGCTCCGGCCGCCCGTGGGCGAGGGAGAGGCAGATGAGGGCGCCGGCCGCTTCCTCGCAGGCGGGGTCATGATCGAGGCAGGCGAGCCAGGCGGCCGCCACGTCGTCGGGGCCGGACCGGCCCGCGCCCTTCGCCCGGTCCATGGCCAGGACGAGCCTTGATTCCTGGCGAAGCCCGTTAAGCCGGTCCCTGGCGCGGTCCGCCCAGTCGGCGTACGGCTCGCCGGGGAGGAGTTCGGTGTCGTCCTCGAGGGCGGCGGCGAGGGCGTCGTCCCTCGCCTGGCTGGGCGGCATCGCGAGTCCGGCGTGCAGCGCGGCTGCCAGGTCATCGGCGTCAACCGCGATGCCGGGTGCCAGCCAGAGGTGCGTGAGGTCGGCGCCGAGCAGCGCGGTGCCTGGCTCGCCGAGCTCCGCGAGCGCGGTGCGGGCCATGGACAGCGCCTTGGACAGCGAGCGGGCGGCCGCGCGCGGTTCCAGGCGCGGGAACAGCTCCTCGCAGGCCAGGTCACGGCTTACCCGGTGGCCAGGGCTCACCAGGAGCAGTGCGCAGAGCCGCCGGGCACTCGGGCGCGGCCACGGTCCCGCTGCCCGGTCGCCCGCCGTGATGACCAGCTGGCCGAGCAGCCTGACCCGGACCGCCTGCCCGGCCGGTGCGTCCTGTGTGATTCCCGCCACCACGCCTCCATTATCGCGGGGCAGTCGGACATTCTCGGAGCGCTTTTTCTGGGGCGGACCTCAGGCCCTTGCCCCTCCGCTAACCGGAGATCCGAGGCTCAAGGCACGACCAGCCTGAGCACGCCAAGCCGCACCGAGAGCACCGGGCATGTTATTCCCGCTGGCGTGGACGGGCGGGGCGGGCGCGCGGCGGCGGGAACACCGCGGGAACAGCGCATTCCTAACGTGTGTTTCGGGAGGTAGGAACGATGAACATCTCGTACTTGATCTATCAGGCCGAGCGGCCACGCAGCTCGGCGGAGCAGCGGGAGGCGGACGTGCGGGCAGGCGAGCTGGCGGCGGCTGTCGCCCGGCTTGGCCGCTCCCTGCGGCGCCCGGCCACGGGGAACCAAGACGCGAGGCGGGAGGGTCTGTGCCCGGCTAGGGAGACCCTCTCATGCGCGATCCCGCGCCCTCGGTAAGCGGCGGATCGGCGGCTACCTGGCGGGGCCGCCGATCCGCCTTTTTCTTTATCGCGTTACCGAGTGGCGTCGGTCGTTCAACCCGCTGCTGCACCTGGTGATCCCGCTGGCCGCGGCGATCGCCGTCGGGTTCGTCGTCTACAACAACGTGATCCCGGTGCCGCCCTACCCGATTAACATCGCGCTCCCACTGGCGGGCGGCTGGGCGGTCGTCGGTATCGTGGCCACCGTGTTCCTGGTGCGGTCGGGGCGGATCGGGTGGCTGGACGCGTCCACCCGCGAGTTCGACGAGTCCGGCCAGCCAAGCGAGTCCGGTCTGGACTGATGGCGGGTCCCTTTGAGCCGGGGGGCACCGCACACGTGTCCCCGGGCACGCGGCTGGCCAACTCGCCCACCGAGGCTCGCAATGCCCGGAGCCTGGACATCGACGTCCTGCCAACACTGTCCGTGCTTGAGCTGATCAACGACGAGGACTCGTCGGTGGCGGGGGCAGTCCGCCGGGCGCTGCCCGAGCTCGCGCTCGTCGTGGACGCCGCCTCCCGCGCGCTGCGGGACGGCGGCCACGTGCACTACTTCGGCGCCGGCACGTCCGGACGGCTCGCGGTGCTTGACGCCGCCGAGCTCGGGCCGACCTTCGGCCTGCCCGCCGGGGTAGTCATCGCGCACATCGCAGGCGGCGACACCGCGCTCGTCGAGGCCGTCGAGGGCGCCGAGGATGACGCGGCGGCCGGTGCGGCCGCCGCCGCAGGCGTGACCGCCCTTGATGTCGTGATCGGGCTGAGCGCCTCGGGCTCCGCCTCCTATGTCGGCGGCGCGCTCCAGCACGCGGCCTCGGCCGGCGCGGTGACAGCGCTGTTCACGTCGAACCCGCGAGCGCCGCTGGGCGCGCACGCGTCCGTGATCGTCTGCGCGGACACCGGCGCGGAGGTGATCACCGGGTCCACCAGGCTCAAGGCGGGGACGGCGCAGAAGCTGCTACTCAACTCCTTCTCCACCGCGCTCATGGTGCGGGACGGGCGGACGTTCTCCAACCTGATGATCCGGCTCGCGCCGGTCAACGAGAAGCTGCGGGGGCGGCAGGTCCGGCTGCTCAGCCAGGCGTCGGGCGCGCCGGCGACCGACTGCGCCGCGGCGCTCGCCGCCGCCGACGGGGACGTCAGCGTGGCGCTCGTCATGCTGCTCGCCGGTGCGGACGCGGCGGCGGCGCGAGTCGCCCTGGAGCAGTCGGGCGGCAGCGCGCGGGTCGCCATCGCGCGGCTGCGGGAACCGGGCGCCTGACGCGCTTCGCGTGAGGCGCCTGGGTCATGCGTCCGCTCCTTGTCTGCCCGCGGCCCGACTGGCGAGCCGCACCGCACCCGCAACTGGCTGGCCGGCGAGCACGTGAAACTCGGTGCCTGGCAGCACCGCGAGCACGGCGTGGCGTACCGCGTCCGCGAAAACCGTGCTGCCTGACAGGCCGCCCCCGAGCACCACCGGCAGCGCGGCCGGCCCGGCGAGCCGCTCGACCGTGGTCACGGCCAGGGCGGCAACCGCAGCGGCCGCGCGCGCCACGATGTCTTCGGCCGCCGGATCGATGCTGTCGGTGACCTGGCTGGCGTGCCTGGCCCACTGCCGAGGCAGGTGGGGCTGCTGGTAGTAGGAGCGCTGCAGTTCGGCGAGGTCGCTGGCGCCCGTCGCCGTGAGCAGCCGCGCGCCAAGGTCACCCTGCGGCTGGCCCCGGTCCCGCCGGCTCAGCAGCACCCGGAGCGCCTCGCGCACCACCCAGTACCCGCTGCCCTCGTCGCCGAGCAGGTATCCCCAGCCACCCACCTGCGCCGTCCGGCCCCGGTACGCGCCGACCGCGGCCGATCCTGTGCCGCAGATGACCGCTACCCCGTCGTCGAGTCCTGCGGCGGGCAGCAAGAGCATGGCGTCATTGACAATCTCGACGGCAGCGCACAAAGGCGAGAGCTTGGCGTACAAGAACTCCGCCGCTCCGGGCACGCTCAGTCCGGCGGTCCCCGCGCAGATGGCGTCGAGTCGCGTGATGTCGTTGAGCGGCAGTCCGGCGAAGAGCTCTTCCAGGGCCGCCTCCGCCCTCGCCTGGCCGACCGCGGGGATGCTCGCGCTGCCCGCCTCGCTTTCTGCGACGATCTCGCCGTCAGCGCACAGCCGGGCGCGGCTCCCCGTGCCGCCGATGTCAATGCCAAGCACCATGATCATGCCCTGAGCCTACGGCTGGCCGGCAGTCCCGTCTTCCGCTAACTCCCTTAGGCCGGAAGAGCCCGCTCTGCCCCGCTAGGTCCGCAAACCAATCGGCCAAGGGACGTCAACGTGCCCCTCGGCCCTTCGCCGGAGGTGGTGTCCCTGACGCCGGTGAACCGCCCGCCGAGTTGATCCGTTTGCCAATGGTGACGGCAACTCTTTGGCAATGAGCGTCGCGGGCAGGTGATGCATGCGGATCGACCACCCGGATTCCGGCCAGCCCGACGCGCCCCGCCCTGGCTCCGCCGATCACGGTGATCGCGGGACCGATGCTGGCACTCCCCGGAAGCGGCCGGACGCGGCCGTCAGCCGGGAGGACCAGATCGCCGAGCATGCCCGGTACCGGGAGACCGTCGAGGCCGCCTTCCAGTCGGCGGCCGACCGCGATACCTGGGCTGAGGCGGTCCCTGGACTGCAAGCCACCTGGGAAGAACACAAAGAGCGATATCCCGAACGAGTTCGTGCTTCGCCGCATACTGAACCCGATGGCACCTGGATCTGCGGCGAACACCGCAGGCTCGACCCTGAGCAGAACACCGAAGCGAGTAAGGCGCACGCCGACCTGGCCGACGAAGCCGACCGGCACATCCTTCCCGCCCTGCGCCGCGTCGAAGCCGCCGACCCTGACCGGCGACTCGCCGGTCTTGAGCACATGGTGAAGGGCGAAGACAGGCTGAAGGAAAAGCTCGCAGATGAGCTTTTCGGGAAGGGGAAAGCGGTCAGGGAGGCGCTGACCGAGGTCCCGGACGCTGTCCGATTCACGCTCTGCTACGAACACGGACGCTACGCTGAGGGTGTTCTGGCCGACGTCGACCGGCTTAAAGCGGAAGGGTTCGAGCTGATCAAACTGAAGAACCTCTGGACGGACAACCAGTACAAGGGCATCAACAGTCAATGGCGCAGGGCAGAGACCGGCTCACGTTTCGAGATGCAGTTCCACACGCGGGAGAGCCTGGAGGCCAAGGAGTTGACGCACCAGGCGTACGAGCGGATTCGCGGGTTGGACGCCACGCCTGCCGAACGCCGGGAGGCCAGGGACTTCCAACGCCGAGTAAACGCCCTACTACCTACTCCCCCAGGTACTGACCGCATTAGGAACTACCCGGAGAAGACTGATGACCGACAAGATCACTTACTTCGCGATCATTGATGAATCCAGCAGCCGCGCTCGCCCATCCGGAGTGCTGCGACGCGTGGAGAACGACGAAGGCGAGATCGACGAGATCTTCTCTCAGAACCTGACCTGGGAGTTCTCCCCGCTCCTCTACTCCGCAGAGAACGGCGATCTGACCAACGACTTCACAGAGATCACCGAGGATGAGGCCAACGAAATCGTCGACCGGATCCGGTTCGAGGCCAGCCGGGGCGAGTAGCCCGCAGTGGTGAGCCTGGGCGAGTCCAGGGACATCAGCAACGCCTTCACCGACCTGTGGGCGGTTGATGACTTCACCACCATCTCACCCACGCCCGCGAGGTGGCCAGTGCCGGGCTGCTGCAAGCGGGGCACTACCGGTGGCTGCACAGCACTATCCGGGGCTTGATCCAGGAGGCCGCGCCGCAGGCGGCAACCGCCGACCCCGGATACCCGGACTACACGGCACACGTCCTGCTCGGCGCCCTACGCGTCGACCTCATCGACGAGCTGCTCGCCACCGGACACACCCCGCAGCAGATCCGGCGCGCGCAAGCCGCGCTAGCGCGCCGGGTCCTCGCCGAGGAGGCAAGCGCCACCGAGGATTAGATCCCGCCTTCTAATGACGGTCATATTCTTCATTAAGAGCTATACTTACGAATATGACCGCTGCTAAGCATCCGGGCGTCACGCCACTCTCGGTGGCGCGAGCGCTGCGCGTGCTCGGGACGCACGTGTCGAACTGGCGGAAGCTGAACCGCCTGACGGCGGCCCAGGTCGCCGAGCGAGCGGGGATCTCGCGGGACACACTGCGCGCGATCGAGCAGGGGAAGGGCACCGCGAGCACGGAGAACCTGCTTCGCGTGCTGCGCATCATCGGCATCATGGACGTCGTCGTGAAGTCGGCAGATCCTTACGAGACCGATGTCGGGCGGCTTCGCATGGACGAGATCCTGCCCAAGCGGGTGCGAGACTGATGGCCGAACGGGACCCTGTCGAGGTCACCGTGGAGATTGATGGGCAGGAACTGGCCGCAGGGACTCTCTGGGTTCATGAGCGCGGCGGGCAGACTGCGTCGTTCCGTTATGCGGACTCCTACCTGACCAGTCCCAGCAGTTACGCACTCGACCCAGTGCTGCCCAAGGCAGCTGGCGTGTTCCATACGCCGCCGGATTCGGCCGTGTTCAGTGCCTTCGCCGACAGCGCCCCTGACCGCTGGGGGGAGAACCTCATGCGGCGCGAGGAACGGGAGCGCGCCCGCGCGGCAGCCGCCACCCCACGGACGCTGGGCAAGGCGGATTTCCTGCTTGGCGTCCGAGACGATACCCGCCAGGGGGCCATCCGGTTCCGGCGACCACAGGGTGGCAGTTATTACTCAGCGCACCGGAACGCGGTTCCGCGTCTGATCGAGGTTGCCCGACTGCTGCGCGCTGCGGAGCGACTGGAGGCGGAAGGCACCTTCGATCGTGACATCGCGGATCTCATCGACGCAGGCAGCTCGCTCGGCGGCGCGCGGCCCAAGGCCGCGATCACCGACGCGTCCGGACGGCTGACAATCGCCAAATTCCCACGATCCGGCAGCGACGAGTGGGACGCGCCCGCTTGGGAGGAGGTACAGCTGCGGCTCGCCCGGCGGGCCGGCCTGACTGTTGCCGAGTCGGAATTGCTGCCCATCGCTGGACGACATGTCCTGCTCGTGGACCGTTTCGACCGGCAGCGCGGCCACCGGATCGGGTTCGCCAGTGCGCTCACCATGCTGGAAGCCAGCGACGGGGAACAGCGTAGCTACCTTGAGATCGGCGAGGTAATCGAGCGGTACTCCCCCAGGGCCGACGCTGACCTGCGAGAACTGTACCGGCGGATCATCTTCTCGATCCTCACCGCGAACACCGACGACCACCTGCGCAACCACGCCTTCTTGCGCGAACGCGACGGCTGGGCACTGTCTCCGGCTTACGACCTGAACCCTAACCCGGACAACCCGAGCCGGCTGAGCACAGCCATCGACCTCGACGACAATCGCGCGAGCATCGAGACTGCGATCTCAGTCAGCAGCTACTTCCGCCTTCCGGCCGCTGAGGCACGCATGATCGTCGGCGATATCGAACGGGCGACATCCCACTGGCGGCATGAGGCCGCCGGACTCGGCCTGCCCAGACAACAGATCGACCGCATGGTGGACGCCTACGAGACAGCAGAGCGAAGGACAGCGCGGGCGCTGTCCTTATTAAGGGTGATGACCGAACGGGACCCCGTCGAGGTCTCTGCACAGATCGACCAGCGGGTCGCGAACCCGTTCAACACGCCTCCTTATTAAGGGTTATAGGATAACCCTTAATAAGGAGGCTCCATGTCAAAGGTTATTCAGCGGCACTGGGTCGGCAACCCGGACGCGCTATCGCGGCGTGGACGAATGCCCTGTGACTACGAAGCGTACGTCCCAGATCCTCTGCTGGGCAGGGCGGTCACGCTCGACGGTGATGTCGCCGCTGACGTCGCGGACGCCGAGGTGGCGCTCACGAGGCTGAACGCTCAGGCAACCGCGCTGGCGGACACCGAGGGGCTGGCCCGGCTACTGCTCCGCGCGGAGTCGGTGGCCTCATCCCGCATCGAGGGCCTTGAGGTTAGCGCACGCAAACTGCTCCGAACCGAGGCAGCGCGTGAGCTCGGTGAACGGACCATTGACCTGACCGCCACCGAGGTTCTCGGCAACATCAACGCCATGAACGGCGCGGTCCGCGAGATCGGCCCCGGCGACCCGATAACGGTGGAGACCCTGCTTGGCTTCCACCAGCGCCTGATGGCAAACTCGCGCCTCGCGGCACATGCTGGCAGGCTCCGTGAGCAGCAAAACTGGATCGGGGGCAGCGACTACAACCCCTGCTCGGCGGCATTCGTGCCGCCGCCGCCCGACCTGGTGCCCGGCCTGATCGACGACCTCTGCGCGTTTTGCAATGACGACTCACTGCCCGCCGTGGCCCAGGCCGCGCTCGCACACGCGCAATTCGAGACCATCCATCCGTTCGCGGACGGCAACGGACGGACCGGCCGCGGACTCATCCAGCTAGTGATGCGCCGTCGCGGGCTGGCCACCCGGGTGCTGCCCCCGGTCTCGCTGGTTCTGGCGACCTGGGCCAGGGACTACGTCGACGGGCTCACGGCCACCCGGTACCGGGGACCCGCGACTGGAGAGGCCGCACGGGCCGGGCTCAATCAGTGGATCGGCACTTTCGCCGGGGCTTGCGTGCGGGCGGCGCAAGACGCGGCCTCCTTCGAGGAGCGGGTCGAGCAGATCGAGAGCCAGTGGCGTGCCCAGGTCGGGCAGATCAGGAGCGGATCGGCAACGGACCTGCTGCTCCGGGCGCTGCCCGGCGCGCCGATCCTGTCGGCCAGCGCCGCCGCCCAGCTAACCGGGCGCAGCTTCCCACAGGCCAACGAGGCGATCGGACGGCTCGTCTCGGCCGGAGTGCTCACCCAGATCAGCGTGGGGAAACGGAACCGGGCCTTCGAGGCCAAGGAAATCATCAACGCCTTCACCGACCTTGAGCGGCGACTCGCCAGCCCAGAGGGGGACACGCGCAGTTCCGAACCGAGCAGGCCGGTACCGCCCCGCCGACCATCCTTATCGGCCTTTCCGTTCCAGGCCCAAGTTAATGACGGCTCTGCTCGTCGTTAATAGCTGTACTTGCGGCTACACCCGCCGTTAACGATCTGTGTGTTGGCGGCATGGGTCGCCGCCGACAGCCGGACTCGGCCTGCCCAGACAACAGATCGACCGCATGGTGGATGCCTATGAGACAGCAGAGCGAAGGACAGCGCGGGCGCTCTCCTTATTAAGGGTTATCCGACTGCACTGCCCAGGTGGGCGCGGCCAGGCTGATGATCACGGCAAGCGCGCAGGGCGATCCCGGCTGGGGCTGATGGCGGTTCTGCTTGAGCCGGGACCGCTCTGCCTGGCCAGAGGTTCTAGCTCTTGATGTGCCATAGATAGACGTGGCCACTGGCGGCGCCGACGGCCAGGGTGCCACCCGGCCCGAACGCCACCGCGCTCACGCCTCCGGTCCCGTTACCGGGGCCGTGGAGGATGCCGGTGATCTTGTCGGTCGCGGTGTCCCACAGGTAGACGTCGCCACTGTCGTAGCCGACGGCCACGGTGGTGCCACCTGGCCCGAACGCCACCAAGGCACTGGCCTGGCTGTCGGCGGGAGGGGCGAGGGTGGCCATGGTCTGCTTGCTTGCGATGTCCCACAGATAGACGTCGCCGCTGGCGTAGCCGACGACCATGGTGGTGCCACCCGGCCCGAACGCCACCGAGCTCACGCCGTCGGTGCCGGCGAGGCCGGGAGGGCCGGTGAGGGTGGCGGTATTCGTGTTAGTCGCGGTATCCCACAGGTAGACGTCGCCTCCGCTGTAGCCGACGGCCAAGGTGCCACCCTGCCCGAACGCCACCAAGGTCACGCCAGCGCTGTCGGCGGGGCCGGTGAGGGTGGCTGTGGTCTGCTTAGTCGCGGTGTCCCAGAGGCAGACGTCGCCTCCGCTGTAGCCGACGGCCAAGACACCGCCAGGCCCGAACGCCACCGAGGTAACGCTTTGCCCGGACAGATCGACGGGGGTGGGGAGGGCGGCGGTGAGTGCGGCGGTCGGGGCCGCGGTATCCCACAAGTAGACGTTGCCGCCGTCGCCGACGGCCAGGGTGGTACCGCCTGGTCCGAACGCCACCAAGCCCACGCCGTCGGTCGCCCCGCCGTGGTCGTGGAGGATGCTGAAGTTCTTGGTCGTGGTGTCCCACAGGTCGACATCGCCGTTGAACATGCCGACGGCCAGGGTGGTGGTGCCCGGCTTGAACGCCGCCGATTCCACGCTCTGGCTGCCGGCGGGGGCGGTGAGGGTGGCAGACGGACTGGCCAGCGTCGTGGCCGGGCTCTTGGCGGCTGTGGCGCCGGGGCTGGAGGCGAGCAACCAAGGGATGGCCACAGCGGCTACGAGGACCGCGCCCGCCAGCGCGATCACCAGGGGACGGCGCCGCGAGTGCCGGGCCAGCTTGCCGTCGCCCGGGTCTAGCCCAGACCGGGCATCCTGGCCGACAGCTACGGCCTGTGTGGTGCTGTGGTTCCTGTACAGGTCTGCCGTCGTGCCCGGTCCCGTAGCCGGGCTGGCTGGCTCGCGGGTCGCTGCGCCGGGGAAGGCGGGGATGTTGCCGGAGCCGTAAGGCAGCAGGCCGAACGCCTCCCGTAGCGTGTCGGTGAAGTCCTGGCAGGACGCGTACCGCTGCTCCGGCCTCTTGGCCAGGGCCCTGGCCATCACCCGGTCGGCCGTCACCGGCATGTCCGGCCGCCGCGCGGCCAGCGACGGCGGCGGCTCGGACACGTGCGCCAGCAGCACCGCCATCGGCAGGTCCCGCTGGTACGGCGCCCGCCCGGTCAGCAGCTCAAAGGCCACGCACGCCAGCGCGTACTGGTCAGCGCGCCCGTCCACGTCATGCCCCCGGACCTGCTCGGGCGCCGAATAACCCGGCGTGCCCAGGTAATTCCCCACCCCGGTCAGGCTCACCCCGGCCGCGGCGCCCTTGCTCAACCCAAAATCCGCCAGGTACACGTGATCGGGCCGTCCCGGCCGCTCATCGACCAGGATGTTGCCCGGCTTCACGTCCCGGTGCACCAGCCCAGCAGCGTGCGCGGCATCCAGCGCCGCCGCCACCGGAGACAGCAGCTCCAGTGCCCGCCCCGGTGGCAGCGGGCCCTCGCGCCGGAGCACCCCCCGCAAGTCAGTGCCCTCCACCAGCCGCATCGCGATGAACAGCACCCCGCCTGCCGCACCCGCCTCATACACCGGGATAACGTGCGGGTCATCAACCCTTGCCGCAGCGCGGGACTCCGCGACGAACCGGCGCCGGAACTCCTCGTCCTCGGTCCACTCAGGCGCCATCACCTTCAGTGCGATCGACCGCCCAAGCCGCTCGTCACGGGCGCGGAACACCACAGCCATCCCGCCCGCCCCGATCCGGGACTCGATCCGGTACCCGGCCACCAGCGACCCCGCCCCGAAACCGCTCCGCACCAGGAAATCCTCGCTCACCGCGCCTCCAGCGCCCGCCAGGTCCCGCAGAGCTTACCCATGAGGCGCTCCCGTCACAGGACAGATCACTGAAAATGCCAACAATCGAGGAGCATCCGATCGTGTGTGTAAGTGATCGTGGCGGGTTTCATCGGGTGGGGATCGTCCGCCGGCGTGCCAGCCCCGGTAGTCGAGGACGGCGGCCAGGGCCTCGCGGAGCCGCGGGCCGTTGCCCGCTTGCGGCAGGGGCTGACGGTCCTTAAACGCTGAGCCAGCGGTCGAGCTCGTCCAGAACGTTTTCGACGACCGGATGCAGCTCGTTGGCGATCTCTGCCTGGCTCTGGCCCTCGCGGGTGCGCTGGCCGGCCTCGCTGATGATGATCTGGAACACGCCGGCCAGCGCGATCCCCTGCAGCCTGGCGATCTCCGGGGCGACGGTCGTGGTGTCGCTGATAGCGGCGGCGAGGGCGGCGGCCTGGCGGTCGATCAGCTCCAGTGCCAGCCGGTGCACGGCCGGGCTGATGGCTGCCAGGTAGCCGAGCTCTCCGTGCCACATCTCCGGCGCGATGCCGCGGATCGCGTCGACGGACTCCAGGACGAAGTCGCGGATGGCGGCGGCCGGGGTGACGGCGGCCGGCCGGGAGCGGATCAGGTCGCAAAGCCGGTCCTGGACCTGCTCCTCGCGGTCGGTGACCAGCTGCTCCTTGGCCGGAAAGTAGTTATAGACGGTCTGCTCGGCGACCTCGGCCGCGCGTGCCACGTCGGCGACGGCGACGTGTTCGTAGCCGCGCTCGGCGAACAGCCGGGCCGCGGTATCGGCGATGAGCCGACGGGTGCGCGCCTTCTTAACCTCGCGCAGTCCTGTGGTGGCCATTCCACCAGCCTAGAAGAGAACTCTAAGTTTTGAGAGAACAACAAAAATTGAGCTGTCACTAACCTGCTCGCGCCCTCGCAGCCCCTGGCCGGAATAAGTCCGAGCGAGTAATGTTGTACTGAACCACAAGATTCGAGTCGACTACAAGGAGGAGGTTTCGCCATGATCCTCGTCACTGCCGGGAAGGTGGGCGCGGAGGCAGCGCGCCTGCTCGCCGAGCGAGGAGGGCCCGTGCGGGTCCTGGTCCGCGATCCGGACAAGGCGGCGGCACTGGCGCAGGCAGGAGCAGAGGTCGCCGAGGGCGACCTGGAGGTCACCACACAACGAAAGGACTCCTCATGACCATCCCGACCCAAGACACCAGCCGGACCGCGGGCCTGCTCGCGCTCATGAAGAAGGGCGACGACGCGTTCAACGCCCGCGACTTCGCGACCGTGGACACGGTCCACCACCCCGACATGATCGCCTACATCACCGGGCTCGCCGAACCGGTCTACGGAAAAGAAGCGCACGCCGCGGCGATGCAGCAGATGCTGCGCATCTTCCCCGACATGCACGTCTACAGCGACCCCTACCCGATCCAGTTCGGCAGCGGCGACTGGATCACCGTCATTACCAACGCCACCGGCACCTTCACCGGGGAGATGACCCTGCCCGACGGCACCGTGATCCCCCCGACAGGAAAGGCATTCGATGTCGAGTTCGGCCAGACCACCAAGTGGGACGGCGACCAGCTCATCGTCATCTCCGCCTTCTTTGACGCCGCCCTGCAGCGGCAGCAGATCGGCCTCGCCTAATAGCGAAGAACGCCAACCGCGCAACTGTGCTCACACCGTTACCACCCCAGTTGTCTCTGGCGAGGCAAGTGCCGGGCTGGCGAGTGCGGCGCGCAACTGGTCGTAGGTGGGTGCCAGTTCGCGGAGCGCCGCGGCGGCCCGCGGGAAGTCCCGGACCACCATCGGGTACTGCATCGAGCCCACCAGCCGCGCCTGCCGCGCCGCGATGTCTGCCGCGCGGGGGAAGCCGGCCAGCAGCAGGCAGTCCGCGGTGTCGCTGAGCATGCGCGCGCCGGCCCGGATCGCGAAGTAGATCAGGTGTTCGCGCAGGCCGCCGTCGGCCCCGGCCTCGATCATCTCGGCGACCCGTTCGGCGGCCTCGCCGTTGCCGAGGCTGCCGGGCGGCATGTCCACCTCGGCGCGCATGGACAGCCGCTCGATCGCGGTGGGGATGATCGACCGGATCGCGTCGGCGTCCGCAACGTCCGCGACCTTCGCGAAGCCGGTACGCATCGTGTACGGCTCGCCGTAGTTGACGGTCTCCGCGAGCCAGGCCGTCAGGAAGTCGCCGACCGGCACGCAGGCGTACGGGTAGCCCTGCGGGTCGTGCACGAGTACCCGTTCGTCGTCAACGTCGAGGACGACGACGTAGTGATCGGCGCCGATCGGCCCGGTCATCTCGGGCTGGTGGCGCAGATGGCCCATCTCCAGCGGGCCGGCCCACACCGGCCCCTTCCTGGCCGCCGCGGCGAGGCGGCCGAGCGCTTCCCGGGCGTCCCCGCCCTTGGACACGGTCGAGGTCCTGCAGATCCGGGGCAGCCAGCTCGACCTGATGACCACGCTCCGGCCGGTGGCCTGACAGGGCACCTCACTCCAAACGAGCTGCACCCTGATGAATTTTGCTCCTGACACCCGCCTGGGGTGGTCAGTCTTCGTCGTCCTCGGGGCTGGACGGATCTGGGTCCAGGGCGGGCACGTAAAGGGTTGCGTCCGTGCCCAGGGGCGTGTGCCTGGTGGGGCGGAAGCCCAGGAGTTCCGTGACCAGGGCCTCGTTGTCCTTGAAGCCCGCTGACGCGTCGATCAGCTGCCCGCCGTCCCACAAGAGCAAGAGAGCGCTTGTGGTCCTGGTGACCTTGTCGTGGTAGAGGTCGTAGTGGGCGATCATCGGGACCGTGGCCGTGGTGACCCACAGGTCGTGGCCGGTCATGAACAGGTCAAGGTCGAACTTGACCGCCAGGCCGAACAGGTCCGGCTTGTAGCGTTCGTCGATGCCGACGAACGCCTCGTCCAAAGCAATGAGCCGCGGGCAGTCGGGCTTCGCGCTGCAGTACAGGGCGTTCGCGGCCGCGAACAGCGGCAGGTGGATCGCCGCGGACTTCTCACCGCCCGACATCACCGAGTGCCTGGCCCTTGTCAGGCGCTGCTCGCCCTCGCCCGGGGTGATCAGGACCAGCTCGAACTCATGCCAGCTGCGGTAGTCCAGCACGGCACCCAGGGCCTCGCGGTAGGTCGCCCTCGGGTGGGCGGCACGGTACCCCCGGATCATGTCCCTGATGAGGCCTCTCAGCTCGGCGAGGCGCTCCGGGCCCGGCTGGTCGCGCTCGAGGAGCCTTGACGCTGCCCGCCGGGCGTCGGTCATCGTCTCTCTCACACCCTGAGCTGCGGATGCAAATTTGGGAACTAGATTGTCGGTCTTGTCGGACTGCGCCCAGCGGATGCCGATGGAGATGCCGCTCGACATCGGCTTGGCGCGGGTGTCGGCGTTCATGTTCCTGGTCAGGTCCCGTGCTGCGACGACCCGCGTGTGGATCTGGCTCGCCAGGGCGGCGAGGAGCTCATCCTCCAGGACCTTGCGCTCCCGGTCCTCCAGGAGGATGCCCTGGTCCTTGGCTCGCTCGTCGATCCTGCGCGCGAACACCGACACCGGCTTGCGGCCCTCGTCGTCGATGACGTGGACGGTGACGACCGCGCCCGGCTCCCAGTCGACGCGGTAGTCCTCTTCGCAGGCGGCCAGGGCGTCGGTGAAGTCCTTGAGCGCGACCGACATGCGGTCCTGGGTGTTCTTCAGGGTGCCTTCTGTGACCTGGCGGCCGCCTCGGGTGGCTTGGGTAAATGCGTCGATTAGCTCGACGACGCCCTCGGGGAGGGTGTGCTTGACTTCTGTCACCGGGTCTACCGGGGTTTCGTCCTCGCTGGCTGTTAGGCGTGCGGCCAGGGTGTCGCTCGCTGTTTCGCGAGTCGGCCAGACGGTGCTTTCCGGCCACGGCGTCGCGGCGCCGACGCCGACGAGGGGGCGCAGGTCGGGGCGGGTGAATTCACCGAACTGGCTGGCCTGCTCGTAGAGGTTGCCGATGGCGTCGGCGAGGGCCTGGCGCTCGTTGCTCACGTCGCGGTCGGCGGCCGTGACGTTGTCGTGCTCGCGGCGGGCCATCGCGTCGTGCTCGCCGTACTGGCCTTGCGCTCCGCTGAGTGCACGCTCGGTCTCGCGGATCTGCGCGAGGACCTGCTGGACGTCCTGATGGAGGGCTTCCTCCAGGGTGCGGAACTCTTCTTCTAGCGCGGCCTGGAGGCGCTCGGCTTCTGCTGCCGCGTTTTCTGCCTCCTGGTGTTCCTCGCGCTGGCGCTGCAGTGACTCAGTGCGTTCTTCGAGGTCCTCTTGGGCTCTGGCCAGGGTGACGCGCTCGCCGTGCAGGGCGACGGCCGCGTTCTCGAACTCGGCGGCGGCCCTGGCGATCGCGTCAACCTCGTCTTCCTGGGTTGGCATGCGGCGCTCGGCGGCCCTGTGGCGGAGCTGGCGGGTCGCGGCGTCGGCCTCGGCGATGGCCTCGTCTACCTGCTTTCTCGTGCTGGCGACCTCGGTACGGGCGTGCGCGAGGAGGGCCGCCTGCCTGCCTGCCTGCTCGGCTTCCCTGGCGATGGTCCCGGTGTCGGGCAGCTCGCGGCGGGCGCTGCGGAAGTCCTGGAGCAGATCGCGAGCCCTGTTCCTGTCGGCTTCCGTGTCGTGCGCTTGGATCTGCGCCCGCGCGATGTTCCGGTCTTGTTCCTCCAGGCGTTCGAGGCGGCGGGCGGCGCGGTTGGTCGCGCCGATGTACTCGGGTTTCACCTTGGGGCGGGCGCCGACGTGGACGCCGTAGCTGAACTGGGCCTTTGTCGAGATGACAGGGATGGCCTCGTCCTTTGCTCCCTGCGGCGGCCTTGCGGCGGCGCGCGCCGGCGCGTCGCCGAACACGTAGTCGAGGCCGCGGAGCGCCCGCTGGTCCCCGGGCTGGCTTTGATCCGCTCTCGTGAAGGCGAACGCGCCGTCGAGGCTCGGGCGGAGCGCCCGCCGTGCCCTGGGCTGATTCGGGTCCCTCGGCTGAACTGGATACCTGGACTGATTCGTTGCCGCGGGGCGGGCCGGAATGTCAGACCCCGCTGCCATGATGTCCTCAGCGAGGGTGATTGAGCGGAGCACGGCGACGATGACGTCGGACGGCACGTGCTCCTGATCTTCGGCGACCAGGACGTCGGCGAGGGTCTTACCTGTTCTCTGGGCGGTGACCTGGGCACTGTTGGTCTGGGCACTGGCGACGGGGACCATGGGGACGAGATAGCCGTCGGCTTCGGCGGCCTGTAGTGCGGTGGCGGTCAGCGCCGGGTCTGGGTGCACCCAGGCCGTGAGCAGGCCCGCGCCGTACAGGGCACCCTCGATCGCGGCGGCGGCGTCGTCCGGGACGTCGGGGGCGAACCGGACGAGCTGCCAGAGCGGGGCACCGGGGCGATCGTCGCGGCTGGCTGGGCGCAGGTCAGTCGACGGGGGCGCGTCGTCCCGCTCGGCCGCGATGGCGTCGCGCTCTTCCCGTAGGTCCGCCAGGCGCCGGCGGGCCTCGGTGAGGGCGGCGTCCAGGCTGGTCCTGACGGCGATCGTCGCGGCCTGCCGGTCGGAGACACAGCCGTCGTAGATCTCCGACAGGCTGGCTGCGCCTGGCTCGCCGATCCGGTCAAGCGCCGCCGCGATGGTGGCCGCGTCATCGCTGGTGATGACGTGGCCCGGAAAGTTGACAGCCGCGACAGTGAGGGAGGGTGCCCCTGGGGATGTCGGCGGGGGCTCGGGGGCAGCCCAGTGGGCGGTCCAAAGGCTGAGGGACTCGGCGGCCGCCTGGCGGGCCCCGGCTAGGCGGGCGGCGGCAGCTTCGGTCTCTTGCTGCTGCCGCTCGTGGATCGCAGCTTTACGGGCCAGCTCCTGGTCGGCGTACGCACGCTTCGCGCGGGCGTCGCGGATGGCGTTCAGGAGCCGGCGGATCTCGCCGATGTCGTCCCGGCGGGCCGCCACGCGGGCGCGGGCGGTCGTGAGCAGGTCGTCGTCTGGGTCACCCGCGGTTCCCAGAGCACCCGTGGTTCCCGGATCAATTGCGCCGAAGCCGTCGTCGGCGATCCCGGAGCGCTGCGCGGCGTCGGCCAGAGCGGCAGCGTGCCTGGCGGCGGCGGCGCGGGAGTCGGCGGCGCGGCGGGAGAGTTTGGCCACCTCTTCCGCCAGGCCGGCGACGCGGCGCCGGCCGGAGTCGACGCCGGCGCGCTGGCGGGCGACCTCGGCGGCACGGGCGGTGAGGTTGCGGCGCTTGTCCTCGATGCGGCCCTGGGCCTTGTACTCCTCGGAGTTCCGCAGGCCTTCGAGGCGGCCCTGGAGGCGCTCGCCCTCGGTCCTGCTTGCCTCGCGGTGGGCCTCGGCGGCGCGCTCGGCGGCGGCGGCGCGGCGGCGGGCAGCGGCGGCCGCGTTGAGGCGCTCGGCGTGGTCGGCCGCGGCGTCGGACCTGGCCTGCACGCGGTCCAGGGCGAACCTGACATGCGAACGGAGGTAGGCCTCGTAATGGGCACGGAATTCGGCGACGGCCGCGTTGGCCGTCATCAGGTCGTCGAAGAGCTTCTGCACGGCCGCGAGGTTCTCGAAGTCGCGGGCGGCCTGCTGGACCAGGTCCTCGTCCACCGGGGACAGGCCGGCGGTCAGCGTGTCCGACACCTTGGCCGGGTCTAGGTCCTTGGCGAGGAGTGGGCGCCGCAGGGCGAGGAGCAGGTCGAGGAGCTGGGCGTACCGCTCGCGGCCGAGGCCGAACAGGCGGTGGTCGACCAGGTCCCGGTACTCGGTCGCGGTCCGCCGCCAGGCGTCAGGCTCGAGGACGGCGCGGAGCTGGCGCTCGGTCAGCGGGCGTGAGTCGGCGGACAGCAGGCCGAACTCGACGCCAAGGCGCTTGCCGGTGACAAAGAACGACATCCGCACGCCGTCGGAGTTCCGGTGCGCCCGCATGCCGATGATGAGCGTGACCGTCTCGGGACGGGGGTGCGGCGAGTCTCCCCCCGGGAGACGCTCTTCGTTGGTGCTAGCGGGCCTGATAAATTCGTGGTTTTTGCGATCAGGCCCGCCAGCACCAACATCGGGGGGTACGGGGGGTCGTCCCTCCGGGAGACGGCAGTACTCCATCCAGACGTAGCCGTACTCCGACTCCTGGCCCCGGTAGAGCAGGTTGGACTTCATCGTCCGGTTCTCGCCGGAGAACGGGTCGAGGCGGCGGGAGTCCGCCACGCCGTCGAGGACGAACGGGAAGAGGACCTCCAGGGCCTTGGTCTTGCCCGAGCCGTTGTGGCCGCGCAGCGCGAGGCGACCGTCCGCGAACGCCCACTCGTCGTCCACGTAGTCCCACACGTTGATCACGCCGGCCCGGGACGGCTTGAACCGCTCACCCATCACTCGCTGTCCCCCCGAATAGGTCCAGGGCGAGCTGGCCTTCGGCGTGCCGCACTGGAAGGGCCAGCTTAATGTTCCGGTACCGGGCGGCGGCTGGCAGCACGAGGACGCCGCCCGGTAGCGGTCGCAGCAGCCGCAGGTCGGCGAGGAACGCGACGGCCGCGCTCAGGAGACCGCGCGGGTCGTGCTGCCAGGTGACGGTGAACGACGCGGCGCCGACCTCGGCGTAGAGGTCGTCGATCATCGCGTGGAGCTTGCTGTCGGCGATGAACGGAAGCAGGGGCGGCTCGGCGTGATCTGCCGGATTGGCAGGGTCGCGCCTCCGTTCGGGATACGCCTCCTCCTCAGCCGGCGCGGACCAGGCCAGCTCCGTGACGACGCCGTGCAGCGGGAGGGCTGCGTCGATCCTGTCCAGGAGATCGCGCTGGTCGGCGGCTTCCGGGGGGAGTGGCAGCAGGGATGGTCGCTCGTCGCGGTCGTCGAGGACATCGGCGATCTTGGCGAGGAGCAGGCCGGCCGCCCGGTTGACGGCACCGCCGCGGCCGGGGAACGGGCGGTCGGTGAACCGGCCGCCCGCGTCGGCGAGCAGCACGCCCTCGGCGCGGCGCTCGACGGCGAGGCCGGTGAGGCGGGCGAGGTTCTCGGCGATGCCGCCCGGCTGGCGGAGCGCCTCGGCGACCTCGGGCTCCACCTGGGCGTAGTAGACGACCGGGTGCTCGACGAGGGCGCGGGCGGCGCGCTGGGCGGCGGCCTCGCGCTGGGCGGCCCGCTTTGCGCCGGTGAACGTGGCGTCAAGCAGGCCGGCGGCGGTCGTCAGGTGCTGCACCGGGCGCGCAGGGCGGAACAGCGCCGCACAGATGTCGTGGTCGATGTCGTAGAGGGCGTCGCCATGGTCGGTGTCGGCGGTCCAGGCTTCGACGGACCCGTCGGACAGCCGCAGCGCCCCCCGGTCGGCCAGCCAGTCGAGGACGTCGACGACCGCGGCCTTGTGGGCGCTGACGACCGGGTCGAAGCCAAGGCCGTCGATGGCGTTGGCGGTGGGGGTGAACGCGCGGACCAGGTCGGCGAGGCTGATCTCAACGCGCGACCTGGAGAAAGACGCGAGGAAGAGGCAGAGGTAGGCGAGGCGGCGGCGGTCGAATGGCCGGCCGGACTTCGCGGTGAAGATCGTGGTCTGGGTGGGGTCGAGGGCGTCGAGGCGGCGGATCAGCCGGACCTGGCGGGTCGTCGCGATCAGCGTGTAGCCGAGCACGTCGCGCAGGTCCCTGGCCAGCTGGTCGGCCCAGCGGAGCACCTGATCGAGGGTGCCGGGGCGGGGACGGGTCGCGGTGATCACGTCGTGCGTGAGCACGAGGCGGACCGCCGACTGGTAAGAGCCAAGGTCACTGAGCTGAACGGTGCTGGCTGGCGGCATATCCGGTCAGCCCCTCAGCCCGGGTGTCGAGGGCGTCAGCTCTAGCTCGAAGCCGGGCAGGTGGAGGGTGCCGTGCCGCGTTCTCACCGTGCTGCCCTTGTCACTTGGTACCAGGCGCATGGTCAGCACGTCGTTGCCGCCGGTGGCGGTGGCGAGGCGGCCGGCGACGATCGTGCGGGCCTCGGTCGCGAGGGTCAGCAGGCGGAGCAGGACGCGGGTCTCGTTCTCGTCGAGCACGCGGTCATGCGCACCGCTGCCGAGGAGGGAACGGGCGGCGGCGCGCTCGGCGGCGCGCTGCTCGGCCTGGCGGCGGGCGAGCGCGGCCTTCACGGCGGGGTTGTTCCTGGCCGGCTGCGGGACGCCTGGGGTAGGGGCCTTGCCGCGCTTGAACAGCGTGACCGAGATGTCCACGCCGGGCGCGTCCCACCAGGTCGCGCGGGTAGAGATCTGGTCGGCGTCATCGTGCGCACCGCCGAGGTGACGGGCGGTGCGGAGGTTGAACGCGGCCGTCATGAGCGCGTGCGCGGCCGGCTCGTCGGGGGCGGCGAACACCCACTCGGCGAGGTGGCGGAGCTGGGAGGAGCGGTTGACGCCGCCGCGCTGCGCCTCGGTGACCTGGCGGAGCAGCGCGATGACGCCGGAGACGGCGGCGCGGGTGGCCGTGCGCAGCCCCTCGGCGCGGGACTCCCCCGTACTCCCTGCGTCCGTGCTTCCCGGGACCGCGTCGCCGGCGAACCAGGCGCGCAGCGCCGCCCAGCGGCGGCGCCAGTCGTCGCGCTTGTCGGCGTCAGACAGGAACGGCCGGTCGTCGGCACGGGCAGCGAGCGCGAGCATGGCGTCATCGCCGCCCGCGCCGGTCGACGCCCTGCTGACCGACAGCGCGTCGATCGCCGCGATGGCCGCCGCCAGTCTCGGCAGGTAGCGGTCCAGCTCGGCCATGAAGTCGGTCATGTGGGTGAGCAGGGCGTTCTTGTACTTCATGAACGTCTCGGGCGAGGTGTCGGTGGACCGCATGATCTCGCCGAGCGTCAGGTGAAACTGCGCGGCGCGGCGGGACATGTCGTCGAGGACCGTGTCCAGGCGCGACAGCCGGCGGTACACCTGGTCGCCGTCCGCGTCCCTGGTCGCGGCGTGCAGCGCGCGCAGGTCCTCGAGGATGTCGGAGAAGACGAGGCGGGAGAGGTTGGCGTCCCTGACGCGCGCGCCCAGCACGTCCTCGACCGCTGTGTACGCACGGTAACCGAGCTCGCTGAACTGGTAGACCGACTGGCGGTTCCGGTACCTGGCGAGGCTGCCGGCCCTGGCGGCGTCCTCCAGGCGGTGCAGGATCTGATCGGATGCGAGGGCGTCGAGGCGGCCGCGCAGCGCGGTGAGGTCTTCGAACTCGTTGGGCACGTCCTCGTGGGCCATCGCCAGCTCCGCGAGGGCCTGGGCGACGTCTTCCGTGTGCGCCTGGACGTGGTGCACGGCGCGGAGGCGCTCAAGCGCGCGCAGCACCCACAGGTACGCGAGGTGGTCGTCCCGGCGGGTGAAGTTGAACAGCCGGAACCGGTCGCTGACCGCGAGCGCGTCGAGGTCCAGCGATGCCTGCGCGGTCTCGGGCTGATCGCGCCCGGTTTCGTCCGTCCCGTCCATCTGCCCAGAAACGATACCGGCCGGCGCCAGCGGCCGTCATCGGACATTTGCTAACTCTCCCGCATAATCGCATGACTCAGCGTAGTCTTTGCTGGGTCGGCACCGGTGGGGTAGTGGCGGTGCCCGGGGGACGAGGCGTACCGAATGGACACTGAGCGGATCGACGTGCGGCGCGAGCCGCTTGTGGTGCGGGACGGGTGCGCGCCGGAGCGCATTCCGCCGGGGCGCTGGCCGTCGGACGAGGTGCTTGTCAGGAGCGAGCAGTTCGCGGTCAACGAGGCGATGGCGTGCCTCCCCGGCGCTAACCAGGTGCTCGGTGTGCACGCGCCGCCGGGGACCGGGGTGGCCGAGGTGCTCGGCGACCTAGTCGCCGCGATCGTCACTGAGCGTGCCCGGCGTATCGCCGACCTGGCCGACCCGGCGGCGGCGTTCGGGGAAGCCCGCGTCTGGGGCGCGCACACGGTCAGCGCGCTCGCCCCGGAGCTGGCCGGCTTCGAGATCGTCCTGACCGCGCCGGAAGCCGCCGGCGGGCCAGGCCGGCCTTCGGCCTGCCGCGCATCGGGGCGGGATGGCGGGACCGGGCGGCCCGCGCCGACTACTTCGCGTCCACGGCGCGGCTCGCCGACGGGATCGGCGCGTGGGCGATGCTCGCCGCCCGGCTCGGTGACCGGCCCGCCAACCGCGCCTTCGCCGAGCGATGGTGGCATGGCGCGATCCGCGGCGCCGACGTGCTCTTCCCGCCCGGCGAGTCGATGGCCGCCGCGCTGCGGCGGCTGAAGGGGACGACGGTCTACTGGCCGGCGTGCGTCGCCTGGTTCAGGTCCGCGCTGGGGAAAGTCCAAAACCTGGCAGCCGAACGGATGGAGGTGGCTGCGGCACTCACCCGTCTCTCCCTGCTCGAGCAGGCCTGCGAGGAGGCTTCCTGTGCCGCCGAGGCCGCGCGGGCCAGGCTGGCGGAGCTGGAGGCGCGCGAGCCTTCGGCCCGTGCGGCGGCGGATTCGGCCGAGGAAGACTACCGGGCCGCGCTCGCCATGCTCGGGGCGCACGAGCTGAGCCGGCCGGAGATGACGACGGTGACCGCGCAGGGCGTGGCGGCGCTGCGGTCGCGCGGGGCGCTGTCGGTCGCGCTGGCCGGCGGGGTCCGGCGGGGGCGGAACTGGCGGAGCTGGTCGATCGCGCGCCGGGAGCTGCGCGCGGCCTGCATGGCAGCGGAACGGAGCTGGGAAGACGCCCTCCGCGCGGCGGAATCGCTGCGAGACGACGTGGCCGCGGCGCGGGCGGCCGCGGCGGACCGCGGCGCGGAAGTGTCCCGGCTGGCCGTCGAGATGGAGCCGCTGGCCACGGCGGTCGCGGCGGCGAGAGAGCAGTGGGGCGACTGCGTTCCTGTCGGCCCCTCGCAGGCCGAGACCGAGGACCCGGCACTGATCGAGTGGCGGGAGACCTCGGCTCCCTGGGCCGACGAAGAGTACGCGAAGGCCCGCGCCGAGGCGTTCATCGCCGCCCTTGAGCTGCACAAGGCGCTCATCGTCGCGCAGGCCGATGTCTTCGAGGGGAACCTCGCCGCGCTGATGGAACTCATCTCCGCGGATACCGACTCCGCCGATGACGGGCTGGCCGAGGTCCGGGTGGCCGCGTGGCGGTCGTTCTTCCTCGTGGCGCCGGTCGTCCAGGTGCCGTTCGAGGCGGCGGGGTCGCTGCTCGACGGCCTCGCGCCTGGTGCGCTCGGCTGGCTGCTCGCCGTCGGCGCTGACCAGCTCGCCGCCGAGGACGTGCCCGGCCTGCTGCAGTGGTTCGGCCGCGCCGTCTTCGCCGGAGACACGGCGCTCGCGGCACCCCGGCCAGACCTGGCCGGGACCGTCGGCCTTCCGGCGCCGAGGCAGGCCACCGCCCAGGACCTCGCCGACCGCCTAGTACGCTACGGCACCTGGCTGCCGCCCAGGCCATCGTCTGGGCCGCCGGACGACACGGAACCCCGCTGGGTTGGCACGCCGCTGCGCGTGGTCCGCGGCCAGGACCGCACCACGGTCGACCGCCGCAACGACCTCGCCTACGACGGCCTCCTCATCACCGCCCAGGACTAACATCCCCGATCAGCGACGGCGTCAGGGCGGTCATGGCTTGGACGACCGGCTCCAGGCCGGGCCTGGCGGTGATGATCCGGACGATGGCCTCGTCCAGCCCTTCGCTGAGTCGGGCGAACGCGGCCGGCGCCGGGCCTGCGGGGCCGTAGTACCCGACGGCCCGCAGCATTTCGTCGGAGGCCGCGGCCACCAACTCGGGCATGGCCGCGCCCCGGTCGCGCCTCTGTTCAAGTTCGCTCAGCTCCGCGCCGAAGCCCATCTGGGCGAAGAGACCCCGGTAGCCCGCTGTCTCGGGGATACCGGGCCGACCCATGGCGTAGCCGAGCACCTGCGTGCCGAACGCCTGCCGTGCCGCAGCCACGTCATCGTCGATGCAGACCCTGATGTACATGGTGATCGGGACCGTGCCCGGATCGCGTCCTGACCGCGCGGCACCCGCATCGATCGTCGCGCGGCTGACCGCGATGCGCTCCGGTGTGGCCCAGTTGAGCAGCACTCCGTCGGCAGCCTCGCCGGCGAGGCGCAGCATCTGCGGGCCGAGCGCGGCCAGGTACACCGGCGCGGGCGGCAGATCCTCAAGCCCGAGCGAGGCGGACCCCGGCCACCCGGGGCCAGGACCCAGGCCTGTCTGGGTGGCGGTCTGGCCGGCCAGGAGAGCACGGGTCTGCGTGACGTACTCGCGCATCACCGTGATCGGGCGGTCGGGCAGGCCTACCGAGGCCCAGAAACCAGGCCCGTAGCCCCCTGTGCCGAGGCCGAGCACGAACCGCCCCGCCGACAACTGGGCCAGCGTCGCCGCCTGCAAAGCCAGGCTCAGCGGAGTCCACATCCGTGCCGCGGGCACGACGGAAATCCCGGTGCGCAGCGAGGTGTCCTGCGACCAGGCCGCGCAGACGTGGAACGAGTCAGGCACTCCGCCGGCCGGGGTCCACAGGCTCTCGAACCCCAGACGCTCCGCCTCCATGGCGGCGGCTCTGAGCTGATCGAATGGAAGTCCGAGCCGGGCGTCCAGCCCTACGCCAATCATCATGACCGGCAGTATGCCGGACACCCCGCGCGGCGTGACCGAGAGGGCCGGCCGCGTGGTGCGGCGCGCGACAAGTTCAGCTTGCTTCGGGGCGGGAGCTATCGGGCACGTTCCAGTGCGGCGAAGCTGACGCGCTCCTGTTCCAGGCGGATCGCCGGGCCGTAGGTTCCGGATAGCAGGGCCTGGTAGGTGGCCTGCTCTTCGGGGGTCAGTAGCGGCAGGGCGGCCGTCGTCGGGGACGGCTCCGTTACCCACTGGGACTGGTGAGCGAGGAGGGTGAGGCGGTCCATGAGGATGGAGCGGGCGCCCGGGAAGTGGCTGCGAAGGCGGTTGAGGATCGCGAAGCCGTGGGTGTCGAGGTCGCCCCAGTATGTCAGCTCCAGGGTGGCCAGCCATGCGAGGGGCTTGAGGGCCTGGACGGCGTAGCCGCCGCCGAAGATCACGATCGTGTCCGGGTCGAGCCGGAACGCCAGGTAGGTGACCTCGTTCTCGACGATGTAGGCACGGGTGACGCCGGGCGGCGCGGCGGTGAACTCGACTGCGCGGACGAGCAGCTCGCTGTAGGGGACACCGGGGGCCGCCGTGCGGAAGCGCACGTAGTCCGGCTTGCGGAGGAAACCGTAGCGGTCCTCGAAGTTGAGGGCCTCGGGGTAGATCCGGGTCTCGTCCAGCTGCAGGTCGAGCAGTTCGGCGAGGACTGCCTTGCGGGCGCCGATGAACTTCGTGTCCACGCCGGGCACGTCCACCTGGCGCAGGTACAGGCCAGGAACCTGACGCTCGTCGATCCAGCGGACGGTGGCCAGCAGCCTGTCCCAGTCCGCAGCAAGTTCCAGGACCTTGGCCGGCCGGCGCTGCAGCCACGGGACCAGGCGCGGGCACTCGGCCTTGGTCCGCTCGGCGAGTTCGACCAGGCGACGTACCTCGGCGCGTGTGCCGAGGAGTTCCCAGGCCTGGTCGTAGCCGTCGAGCCAGGCGCGGGCCGGGATCCGGTTGATGCCGACGAGCCGACCCCCGACCTGCTTGTACTCCACGCGGAGCGGGCCACGGGCTGCGCCCCGTTGCCACTCCCCCGCCCAGGCCTGGACCTCGCCGAGGCGCGCGCTGACCTCACCGGGTCCTGGGCCGCGCAGCGGGAAATCGAGCGGCGTCCAGTCCTGGCCTGCCGCGAACGCCGTCAACAGGTTGGGCCATTTCTTCCGTGCCAGCTCGCGCACGTCGGCTGGGCTGGTCCACGGCCGCGTCGCCGCACCTCCTGGCACGTCAGGCTCCCGTCATCTCAGGCCACGGTCATTTCAGGCGACCGTCATCTCAGGCCACTGTCATCTCAGGCCACGGGCATTTCAAGCACGGGCATTTCAAGCACGGACACCGCGACCTGGGTGCTGAGATCACGAGCGAGGCGCTGCGCGTGATACTCCTCGATCGTCAGGTTGGTCAGCCGGGAATCCATCGAGGTGGGGTTGTCGACGAAACAGACCGCTGACACGTACGGCTCGATCACGTGGATCTTCTGCAGCGGGGTGACGATCAGCAACTGCAGGCCGAGCTTGCCGAACAGTTCGAGGGCGAACCTGGTCGACTCGTCAGAGCCCCGGCCGAAGGCCTCGTCGATGACCGCGAACTGGAAGTTACGCGACTTGGCCGCGCCCCAGTCGAGCTTGAACTGGTAGGCGAGCGAGGCAGCGAGGATCGTATAGGCGAGCTTCTCCTTCTGCCCGCCGGACTTGCCCGCGGAGTCCGCGTAGCGTTCGTACTCGGTGTCGTCCTCGCGGTACCGCTCGGACGCGCTGAACGTGAACCAGTTGCGCACGTCGGTAACGAGCCGCGTCCACTTCTGGTCCGTCTCGGTCTGGCCGTCCCTGCCCTTGAAGCGCTCGATGATGCGCTTGACCTGGAGGAACTTCTGCTCGGAGTACTGGTCGTCATCCGGGTCGGGTGACACCGCGTTGTCGGTGCAGGCGCGCAGGTCGGAACGGAAGTCCTTGATCTCGGCGTTCGGCGTCGGCTCCGGCTCGAGCCGGATGTAGCGGTCCCGGTTGTAGTCCACGCCCACCAGGGAGCGGTTGATCGTGTCGATCCGCTCTCTGATCAGGTCGGACTGCCGGTTCAGCTGGGCCTGAAACTGGGCGATCTCCATGATCGTGTTCTTGTTCAGGTACGTCTTGAACGTCGACCGGAAGCGGGGCAGGTCGTCACGGGAGAGCCGGCCGTGCAGTTCCCGGTAGCCGTCGGCGGCCTCGACGGCGCTGTCGAGTTCATTGGTCTCCACCGGGTACTGGCGGCGGAAGTCGGTCATCGCGGTGACGATCTTGGTGGCCAGTCGTCCCTTGCGCTCACCGTGCTTCTCGGCGAGCTTGGTGATCTCCCGCACGGCGGCCGCCTCTGCTTTGTCGCAAGCGTCCAGGCTGCCGGGCAGCGTGTGTCCCGCGTTGGTGAGGAGGCTGGTGATCGCGGCGAAGTGCTCGCGGGCGGGCTCGCATCCCGGCTCCGCCAGGACCTGCTGGACATCGCGCTGGGCGGCCTGCGCGGCAGCGATGGACTGCGCCAGTCCCCCAAGCTTGCCTTCAACCGAGCTGCGGCGCTCGTCTGTGTCCTTGATTTCCAGCTGGACCGCGCCGAGTTGCTCGTCGAGCTGTGCCAGCTCGGCCGAGGCCGCTGTGAGCCTGTCGTGCTCCGCGCGCAGGTCCGCGATCTCGTTGACGACTGACTGGAAGTCGATCTCGGCGAATTCGTTCGTCGCGTGCAGGCCTGCGAGGATCTCGCCGCGGGCGATGGCGGCCTTGACGGCGGTGCCGTGGGCGGCGAGTTCCTTGTCGGCCTTCGCGATCAGCGCCGCGAGAGCCGTGGCCTTGGTGATGAGGGCGTCAATCTTCCGCTCATTGGACCAGCCGAGCACGTACCTGCTGCGATCTTCAATTCCGAAGCGGTCGTCCTTCTCGTGCCGGCCACCCGAGCCCTTGACCTGGCCCGCCTTGGTGATCGCCTTCGGCATCCGGCGGAACTCGGCCATGGTCTCGACGCATTCGAGGTCGGCGCGATGGGCGAGCTCACGCTCCAGCCACGGCGCGAACGGCGAGTCCTTGACCTCCAGCTTGGCCGAAAGCCTGGTCCCGCCGAGGTCCGGCGGAACGATCCCGGCCACCTGCGGGACCCGGTAATAGACGATCCGGCCGCTGAGGTGATGGCCGTTGATCCAGTCGGAGACCGCAGCGTAATGCCTGTCGGGAACGAGCACGGAGAGCGCGAAGCCGCGTAGCAGCCGCTCTGCGGCACCCTCCCAGTCGGACTCCTCCTCGCGGACCGCGATCAGCTCACCGGCGAACGGCAGCGACTCTTCCGTCAGCCGCAGTTCGCGGCAGAGCCTCATCCGGAGTTCCAGGTCCTTCGCCGGGATGTTGTTCTTGTGCGCCTGGAGGCTGCGCAGCTCCTTGTTCACGTCGGCGGCGTCCTCGTCCAGCTTGCGCTTGGCGACAGCCGCCTCCGTTAGCTTGTTCTGGCTCGCGGCGATCGACTCCTGGGCAGCGACGCGGGCGGCACCGATCTGGCTGCGCCGAGTCGCGAAATGCCCGGCGGTCACCACCGGGTCCAAGCCGACCTTCGTCAGCGAGTCCGCGAAAATCGCAGCGCGGGCAGCGCGGGCCGACCTGGTCTTGTCCATGTCACTGATCCGCTGCTCGATTTGCGCGAGGCGGTCGCCGCCATGGCCGGCCCGTTCGACGTGCAGTTGCTTCTCGCGGTCCCGCAGTCTCTCCAGGCGCTCCGCAAGCTGTTCGCCCTGGACAGTAAGCCGGGTCCGTTCGGTAGCTAGATTGGACAGCTGCCTCTCGACTAGGCGCGCCTTGTGATCGGCGTAGTAGAAAGGCAGCGCTTCGCGCTGCGCGGTGAGCGCCGTGGTCTCGGCGGCTACCTTGTCGTGGGCGTCGCAGTCCGCGAGGAGCGGGGTGAGCGCGTCGAGCTGGGCCTGGGCGCGCAGCACGGCCTCGTGGGCTCTGGTGAGATCCTCGAAGTGGTCGACGATGTCCCTGGTGGCCCTCGCCGCGTCGAACGGCTCAAGCATGTGCTCGCGGACGAACTGGGTGAGGTTGCCGACCGACTTCATCGAGACAGTCTGGTGGAAGAGCTCCATGGCCTGCTCGGACTCGATGCCGAGTCGGCGCCTGAAGTCCTTGCCGTACTCGGGGAACCCGTCATGGATCCGGACGCCAGGGTGTGCGCGCAGCCGCTTGCGCAGCTGGGCCATCTCGGAACCGAAGTCACTGAAGTGCGGGCTGATCGACAGGTCGCTGTCGGCGGTGACGAAGAACCTGTCGGGCTGGCCTGCCATGTCGCTGGCCTTCATCCAGAACACCTGGGCGATGGTGACCGTCTCGCCGTAGCCCTCGTTGGTGAAGACGCCGAGGATGACGCTGAACTTCGTCGCATCGCGCAGGGCGACAGGGGCCGTGGTGCCGGTCGCCTCGTTCCGCTCGGATTTGTAGTGGCCGAGCACGTAGGAGCGCAGCGAACGCTCCCTGGTCTCCGCGCCCGCCGCCTTGTTATAGGAGATGCGGTTGGCGGGCAGCAGCAGCGTGGTGATCGCGTCGACGAGCGTGGACTTGCCTGAGCCGATGTCGCCGGTCACCAGGGTGTTCCTGCCGTTGGCGCGCAGGGCCCAGACCAGGTCGTTGAACGTGCCCCAGTTGCGCAACTCCAGGCGGGCGAGGCGGAAGCCGGGGCTGGCCTGCTCGGATCCTTGTTCGCGATCTGTCATTCGTCGTCTCCGCTTGCGGCCGCGTCTGCCGTGAGCGTGGCGGCGTACTCGGCGAGCCTGGTGTCGAAATCGGCGAGCCACTGGCCGTCGACGAAGGCCTTGAGGATGCGGCGGACCTCGTAGACGGGTTCCGTGCTCTTGGCAGGACGCAGGAAGCCGAACTCGACCGCCTTGTTGATGTGCGCGTCGATTTGGTCGACGAGGCGGGCCTCGTTGCTCGTGGCGGGCAGGAAGACGCGAAGCATCTCGGTGATCTGGGCTTTCGTCAGCATGAGCTTTGTGTCGCCGCCCTGGGCGTCGAACTCGGCGAGCTTCTTGCGCAGCAGCGCGAGCAGCAGGCTTACGTGGAAGGACAGCGACCGGCGCGGGATCAGCCTGGGGACCTGCCTGTCGTCGCCGGAGTCGGCGGGGCGCTGGCGGAGATACGCGTACCCTTCGGCTTCGTCGATGACGACCTGCAGGCCGAGGACTTCAACGTAGTCCCTGACCTGAGGCTGAAGCTGGAGCAGGTGCTGCCAGGCCTTGTCGTGCGTGTCCCGGTACACGACGCCCTTCATGAGCTGGATGACGGGGACGGACAGGTCGGGCTCGGTCCCGCTCATGGCGCGCTCCTGGTCGCCGTGGGGGCTGCCGCGACGCGGGCCTTGGTAAACGTGACCCTCGGCAGCGTGGCCGTCCTCGCCTGGCCGTCGGGCCCGGTCCAGCTGACCCGCTCGGTGCGGGCCTCGTCGTAGACGATCGTGAACGCGTCGTCTCGCAGCGACAGGTAGGCGACGAGCTCGGCGACCCCGTGGGTGAGCGGCCGCGCGGCGATGAGGGCGGCAAGGCCGACCTGGCCCTCACGGCGGAGCGCGGCACGGACGCTGGCGCGGAGCGGGCCGGGGTCGACGTAGACCTGCTCGAAGAGGGCGGCCGGATTGGTTTCGTCGGCACCGGTGGCGGGGCGGATTCCGCCGCTGTCGATGCGGGCCTTGCTGATCGGGGCGTAGAGCGGGCGCTCCAGCGGAAGCCTGATCGCCGGGGCGTCGTCGTCGATCTGCATCGTGAGGCCCGCCGTCCGCTCGTCCCTGAGCTTGAGGGCGCGGGCCTCGATGTCGCGCAGCAGGTCGATCACCCGCCTGTTCTCGAACCACACCTGGTCATCAAGGAACCTCCGCAGCTGCTCGGACAGCTGGCGCACGGTCCGCTGGGTGCTTCTCGCGGCGTCCAGCCAGTCATGGTGGACATGCCTGAGGCGCGGGTCTCGCTCCGCGGCGTCGGCGAGCTCATGGACCTTGTCCAGCAACTCTGACAGTTCCTCCTGGCGGGCCTGGGAGAGCAAGAAGTCATGGAACGCCTGGAACGATCTCCCCTGGTCGGAGCCGGCGATCGATTCCCGGCTGCCGAGCACGTCGTCGAGCAGCTCGCCCTTGCCGCCCTGCCAGCCGGCGATCTTCTCCCGCAGTTGGCGGTCGAGCTTCCTGAAGTTGTCCTCCACCTCACGGAAGTCGCTAAGCAGCTCACGGGCCGTCGCGGAGAGCTGCTGGTAGCGATCGCGGACGGCACTTGGGTCGAGCATCGTGAGGCCGCCTGACTCGATGCGGGCGATCTCGTCGTCGAGCTTCCGCTGCTGGCGCCTCAGCTCGTCAATCCGGGTCTGCGGATCGGACTCGGTGCCGAGCACGATCTGGCGGAGCAGCTCGAAGACCGTGTTGAGCCGGGACTCGGTGCCGACGAAGTCGCGCTCCCCCAAAACGCGGACCCACTGCAGCGCTTTCTCTACCGCCGGGGTGGCATCGAAGTGCGGCTCGTCGCTGCCCTCGGGGTAGTACTTGCGCAGCCAGCCCTGCTCCGGGGACGCCCAGTCGTCGAGGTAGTCCTTGGGTTTCCTCGGGTAGCTCCTCGGGGTCCGCTCGTTCAGCGCGTAGAGCACGTCGTCTAGGCGGCCGGCCAGGTCCGTCGCCGAGATCGAGCGGACGTTCTCCGCGACGAAAACCTGGTACAAGAAGCTGAGCACGAGCGGTGCACTATCAGCGCGCAGCAGTCGCCACGCCGGACTGTTGGCGCGCAGCCAGGCGATGTCGTCGAAGTCGAGGCCCCCTGCCATGCGGCTTATCGTAGGGGCGGGGTCCGACATTCCGCCCGCAGATACGGGCAGCGGCCGAAATCGCGGCGCAGTTCGCGGCGCCGCCAGGGGGCGGCCTGGCCAGATGCTGCCGACGGGAACTGCGCGGCAGGAGGCACGTCCTGCCCTTTTTGCGCCCCGGCAATTAACCGGAAGGATGGGAGTAATCGGGGGGGCAGTGGCTTTACCCGAGGAGGCCGCCCTTGGGCCAGTTCACGACCGTGATGTAGCCCGCCGATTCCGGATGGCTGGTGCCAGGGGCGTAGTCGTAGACCGTGTGGGTCTGCAGGTTCATGACGAAGACATCGACGATCGCGTACGTCTTCGGGTCGAGCCAGGTGATGTACACCTGGTCATCGCCGATGGGGAGGGCCACGTAGTCCTCGGTCGGGAACTTCACGCCCACGTTCGGGCCGGCGACCGGGGTGCCGAGGACCGTCCCGTCCGAGTAGACCTGCTGGAAGGTGTTGCCCGTGTTGGTGCCGAGCGTGTACTTGGCGTCGACCACGAAGCCCTTGAGGTCGAGCCGGTTCAGGCTCACCGGCGGGGAGTTGTGCGCCGGGCTGGCGCTGGCCGTCGACGTGGCCGCCGCCACGGCGCCGCCGCACAGCAATGCGGCGGCCAGTCCGGCGGCGGCAAGGCGAACTCGCTTCGTTGCGAACATTTCCCTGTCCCTTCCTCACTGGGGATGAACCCTTTTCCATCCTGATGAGGCCGACGCAGCAATGTCCGGGACCGGGGACAGGATGAAAGGGTTCACATTCGCACGGAGCGTAGATCGAGTTTTGTCTTCCGGCTACTGGGGCAGGCTCAGGATTTCGACCGACTTTTCGCGCATCTCGACCTTGCGGACCTTGCCCGTTACTGTCATCGGGAATTCGTCGGTGATGTGCACGTAACGGGGGATCTTGTAATGGGCGAGCTTGCCGGAGCAGAATTCCCTTAGTGATTCTGGCGTGATGGGAGTGGCGCCGGGGCGGAGCCTGATCCAGGCCATGAGCTCCTCGCCGTACTTGGCGTCCGGCACGCCGATCACCTGGGCGTCCAGGATGTCGGGGTGGGTGTAGAGGAACTCCTCGACCTCACGGGGATAGATGTTCTCGCCGCCGCGGATGACCATGTCCTTAATGCGGCCAGTGATCGACAGGTAGTCGTCGTCGTCCATCACCGCCAGGTCGCCGGTGTGCATCCACCGAGCCGCGTCGATGACCTCGTTCGTCTTGTCCGGCTGGCGCCAGTAGCCGAGCATGACGCTGTAGCCCCTGGTGCACAGCTCGCCTGGCGCGCCCCGTTCCACGGTCAGCCCGGTGGCGGGGTCGACGACCTTGACCTCGAGGTGCGGGCCTGCCCGGCCAACGGTGGCCACCCGTCGCTCGATGGAGTCGTCTGTCCTGGTTTGCGTGGACACCGGGGACGTCTCGGTCATGCCGTAGCAGATGCTGACCTCGGACATGCCCATCCGGTCGATGACCTGCTTCATCACCTCGACCGGGCAGGGTGAGCCCGCCATGATGCCGGTCCTGAGGCTAGACAGGTCGTAGGAGTCGATGCCGGGGACTGCCAACTCCGCGATGAACATCGTGGGGACGCCGTAGAGGGAAGTGCAGCGTTCGTTCTGCACTGCTTCGAGGGTCATCACCGGGTCGAATACCGGGGCCGGGATGATCATGGCCGCGCCGTGGCTGGTGGCGGCCAGGTTGCCCATCACCATGCCGAAGCAGTGGTAGAAGGGGACGGGAATGCAGATCTTGTCTTCTTCGGTGTAGTGGCAAAGCTCGCCGACGAAGAAGCCGTTGTTGAGGATGTTGTGGTGGCTGAGGGTGGCGCCCTTCGGGAAGCCCGTGGTGCCCGAGGTGTACTGGATGTTGATGGGGTCATCGGCGGAGAGCTTGATGGCTTCGAGTTCCGCGTTACGGATCGAAATATCGGCGTATTTCCCGGTTTCGAGCAATTCACGCCAGGCGTCGGAGTCGAGGAGGACGACCTGCTCCAGGTCCGCGCAGCGTGGCCTTACCTCGGCGATCATGGCGACGTAGTCGGAGGTCTTCAGCCGCTGGGCGGCGATCAGCAGCTTGCAGCCCGACTGGTTGAGCACGAACTCGAGCTCGCTGGTGCGGTACGCGGGGTTGATGTTGACGAGGATCGCGCCGATCTTGGCGGTCGCGTACTGCGTGACGACCCACTCGGCCCTGTTCGGCGACCAGATGCCCACGCGGTCGCCTTTGCCGGTGCCTGCCTGGAGAAGGGAGTACGCGAGGGCGTCGACCTCGTCCTTGAGCTCCGCGTAGGTGTAGCGCAGGCCGGCCGGGACGTCGACCAGGGCGAGGCGGCCGGGGAAGGCGGCGGCCGTCCGGTCGAAGTTCGCGCCGATCGTGTCGCCGAGCAGCGGCGTGTCGCTCGTCGCCGACGTGTAGCTGAGCTCCGCGCGCGTGGCCAACCTGATGGGCTCGCTCATGGATCTCCCCTTCGTCCCTCTCCGGTGAGGTCAATGGCTAAAGCATGGCTGACCGGCCCCTGCATAAACAAGGTGTGCCGGGCGTGCACCGGCGTCCAGCCGGCTGGCACGGTCGCGGCCGGGCCGGCTGGCACGGTCGGCGCCGGCATGGTCGGCGCGCCGTGCTGGAAGACGTGGGGAATGACGACGGATTGGAAGATGGCGAAGAGCACCGCGAGCACGATCAAGATCAAGACCACGAGCCCAGCAATGCCATTGATGTTCCAGGGGCTGCCCTGGGAGCGGAGAGGGTTGTACAGGCGGCCCTCACCGGGCTTGAAGGCGTCTGGCACCCACGGCTGCCCGGCGGGGTCGCGCAGAGGGGGCAGAGGGGTGGGAGTCCCCCCGGCGCGCCGTCGGCCCTGCCGCAGCAGCCGGTCCGTCAAGCGGGTGCCGCGTACGGCCGCTATCTCCTGGTCTGAGGCGCCCTGGGCGCGCAGGAAGGCCTGCTGGGCGTACTTGCGGTTGCCGTCACGGGTCATCGCGATGACTGCCTGCCTCAGCGCCGCGGTTGGCTGGCAGGCCGCGTTCCCGAAGATCCGGTCGATGTCCTCCCTGGTGAGCGAATCGCCAAAGGCGAGGCCAAGGACCGTCCTCAGCCGACTGACCTGCGAGCTCAGGTCGTCTCCGTAGATGTACTCAAGCAGCCACGTAAGGTACCCCCGGCCAGCGAGCAGGGTCTCCAAGTCACCGCCGCCGTACCTGGCCAGATAGCCGATCGCCCAGTCAAGCGTCACCGCTCCGTGCCGCCGCCCCAACCTTCTTGAGAGCGCCGCCGTGATCACTGCGTCAAGCGGCTCGGCGCAGGACACCGGCCGTCGCTCCTGGCGGGCGGCGTCCATCCAGCGCTCACCGCGGAAGCCCGGCTGCCCCTCACGGGCGAGCAGGTAGGCGAGCCAGCCGGACGCGGGGAACTTGGCAAGGGCCGTCCGCAGCGAGGTGTGCAGCGGGAAGCCGACGGATCCCTCGATGTCGCAGAAGCCGTCATACGTGAGCTCGGGGCCGAAGGCCACCCGGAGCAACTGGTCGTAGAGCGGGCCCTTGAGCTGCGGCGACAGCCGGCCGTCGTCGACGAGCAGCTGACGCCAGCAGACGAGCTGCCGGTACTGGTGTTGGATCTCGACGGGAGCGGCCGGCTGGTCCTCGCCGCCGAGGTAGCGGCGCAGGCGCTTGGTCGCGTCCTTGACCGCTTCTTTAACCGCCTCCGGGTCTAGGTCCGCCGCTCTCAGGTCCGTGCCGAGATCCTCGAGCGTCGCCTGCACGCTCTTGTCCTCGGGCAGGTTGCCTACCATGCGGCGGATGTCCGCAGCGGCGAAGCGCACCGGGACGACCTGATCGGCGAGCATCGCCGGCGCGTGGCCCTTCACGTCATTCAGCCATTGCCTGTAGAGTCCGGCCACCTGGTCCGGGATGTCGATCTCGTCGAGTTTGCCCCACTTCACCCGGAAGTCCTCGCCCCGGGACCGGCCGCTCGCCAGCCTGCCGCCCGCCCTCGGCACGCTAGCGAAGAACAGCCGCAGCTTCAGGTCCTGGGAGGTACTGCTCGCTGACGTCGCGGCGGACATGGTGGCGCGCAGCCCGTAAGGGAGCACTGCCATCACCGTGTCTACGAACTGCAGCCGCTCGGCGAGCTTGATGTCGTCAGCGCCGAGGACGCAGATCTGGCGACCAGTCAGCAGCATGGTCGCCACCTGCTCCGCCTGCTTCCTGATGGTGCCGCGCCTGATGATGGGGGACGGCTCATCCGGCAGCGTCACCCGGACCAGCTCGGTGCGCCCGGCCGGGAGCTGAAGGCCGGACACGGCCTCGATGAGGTCCCGGTAGCCAAGCGCCTGGTCCTGATAGGTCAGCACGAGCTCCGCGAGCTGCGCGTACCGCAGGCAGAACAGGCGGACGAACACGATCGGCCGGCCTGCCGCGTCCCTGTGGCTGCGGCCTCCTGCCTGCCTCGGGTCCGGGGGGGCGAGCTCGTGCACACCGAGCGCGATGTATTCGGGCTCCCTGTCTGCGCCGGGAATCCAGCTCACCGTGTACTGGGGCAGGCTGTCGAGCTCGCCCGGGGAGTACCGGGTGATGATCTCGCTGAAGTCCTTCTCGCGCAGCCCTTCTTTACTGCACCGCAGCACGTGGTAGGACGTCTCGTTCGCCTCTTTGCCCCACAGGGCCCACTCGGCGGCGATCACCCTCGGCGCCGCCGCGGCTGCGACGACCGCCTCCGCCTCGCCAGGGAGGAGGGGCTCGATGTCCGGCCGCGTCGGGCCTGGCGGCCAGACGGTGTCGCTGGCCGACGGGATGATGTCGAGTTCGTCCACTAGCCCACCACCCTTGCCAGCTGGTTCCCCAGCCAGATAATCGGCTCGGTGACGTTGATCGGCCGGACGTCCCCACGCACCCGGCCGCGGTCAAGCTCTGTCGCCCCGGGAATGTGCTGCTGGTAGTCCCGTGGATTGAAGACGCCCGTCGATTGATCGACGTAAAAACCGATCGCGGATGTGACGAAGTACCGAATCCTCGCCGGCTCGAATGTCTCCTCAAGGATTGGCAGGACGCGGCGCGCGGTCCGCGTTTTCGACACGACGCAGACCCTGCTGAAGAATTCTCGCGCGTCACTTTCCATCACACGAGGGAAATAAGGCGGGTCGATATCGAAGTCGACGATCCCCATCCGGTTCGCGGCATCGAGCATTCGCGGCTCGTCGAACTTGGTGATGCAGACGGCCACGTAGTGCGGCAGCCTGCCGTGCGGCTTCAGACGGCTGTCAAGCTCGGCCAGCACGCCGAATGTGTGCTCAAACGCGTCGCCGAACTTGTGCTCCCTGATCGGGTCGTAAAAGAACACGATCCCCGTGCTGTTCGCCAGGTTGGTGACGAACCGCTGGGTCACCGCGCGGCGCGTGGACTTGCTGGCGCTTGCCACCTCGCCGGCGGCGTCGACCACGGTCAGCGGGATCACCACGTCAGAGCGCCTGCGTCGCGAGCCGTACCACTGCCGCTCCCTGCTCGGTACCCTGCCGACCAGGGACCAGTGGTATTCCTCCACGTCCACGGTCGCGTCGGGAAAGGTTCCCTGGTTCACCAGGGTGTCGGTGAACGAGACCAGCTTTTCCGTCGAGCCCTCGTCCTCGCCGCGCAGCCGCCAGCCCGTTTGCTGGTCGAAGAGGGCGCCGTAGAGTGCCGCGAGGAAACTCGTCTTCCCGGTCGCCGTGGCACCCCAGAGCGTGATTCCCTTGTCGAGGACCGTCTCCTGATGCGGCGGCACTAGTTGAGGACCCTCGGGCACCGGGCGCCCGGCACGAGGGAAAGACACCGACAAGTCAGCTCACCTCACCGATCAACCATGGGAAACGGGACGTGCTCGCCGGGCGGGCGGAGCAGGCGCAGGTCTGCGGCGAACTGCCGGGCATCAAGCACGATCAGGTCGGCGCTCGCGTTAGCGCCGAGCAGTCGCCACGCCTCCGCGTCGCGGTCGCCACCGCAGATGGCGCCGAAGGCCATCTCCCGGTGGTCATCCTTCAGCCAGCCGAGGAAACCCCGCCAGTCGTTGTGCGCGGGGCATGGCAGGATCTCGCTGACCGGGTCGCGCCAGGCGGGGAACGGGAGCCTGGAGCCGATCGTCACCAGCACCGGGCGCCCAGCGGGTGGCCGTTTGCCGACGCGACCCTGGCCGTTCCGCAGCAGGCTCGCGGCCTGGCCTAGCATGCACTCGATGCTTGCGGCCCCGGTGTAGTGGTCCTTCCGGGCGGCGGACTGCCTCCCCAGCACGGACAGCTGGGCGAGAACAGTCCCGTACTGCTCTCCCCAGGCGAGCACGGCCACCGGGTCATCATTGACTCGGAGGTTGTGCGGGTGAGCGCCGTAGGCGAGCAGCGAGAAGCTCACCGGGTACTCCGCGTCGCTCGCGACGTTGCTGACGAGCTGCTGCGCCCGGTCCAGATGAGCGGCGACCAGGTACTCGGAGCCGCAGACCTCGACCGCCAGGATGAGGTGCGCCGGCCTGAAGTCGCTGAGCCGCCGCGGCACCGTGGCGCAGACGTCATCCCAGCTCCTGGTGTCCTTGTGGAACGAGGCCCCTGGCACGTCGAAGCTGACCTTGCCCGGCCGACGCAGGGTCGCCGTCACGGCGTGCGACCCAGGCTGGATCTTGGCCGAGGCCATGCTCACCAGGCCGGAGTAGTCGTGCCCGTCGTGCGCCACCACCGCGAACGTGGTCCCGGCCGGGCCGCTCGGCTCACAGTGGACCCGTAGCGTCCGGGTGGCGCCTCGCTTGGCCCCGCGTTCGAATAGCCGCTGGGGGCTGGCCTCAATCCGGCCCGCCAGGCCGCGCTCCAGGCAATAGAACTCGTACCACTGGGACAGCGGGACGCGTGCTGTTGCCTCGCCAAGCATCTCGTCGACCGAGGCCGTGCCAAGGGCGAGCACCGACGTGCCGGGATAACACCGGCGTGCCACGCGTCGTGCCTCGCTGACGTTCGGGGAACCGGCGCCTGCCTCGCCTCCAGCGATCATGACGTGCCATTCATCGCCCGGCGCAAGGAACCTGTCGAGCTCAAGCTCGCTGAGCACGCCGTCACGGCGCAGCGCCGCCCAGCTGGCCGGCTCGCACCTGACGCGCGGCGTGCCCTGCCGGTCGACGCGGACCTGCCAGCGCCTGGCCTCATCCGCCCTGAACTCGGCGATCGTGAGCGCCTCACCGGCCGCCAGGCCCATGATCCGCGCGGTCAGCTCCCCGAGGCCGACCTCATCGCTTAGCGACACCTAAGCACCCCGACATAGTGCGGCCCAGGCGCCATGAAAAGGGCAATTTCCTGGGATCCTGAAGTTAAATGATTGGTCTATGACCGAATATGATTGCCCCGGACGGGTCAATAAGAAGTAACTTTAGCGCAGCTCTGCCAATATATGCCATAGAACCTGACATATGCTGGGCGCGTCGGCGGAGGGATGACGGAAGGACGGCGAGCGACAGGTGTCAAGGCCCGGCCAGTTCTTGATCACATTGTCCGGCGGAAGGCCCGATATCCTGGTCTTCTGCCCGGGCGAGCAAACCAAATTCCAGAGCCTTGGCTGGGTTATATTGATAACCGCCGGCATGGCCGTAATCTCCATGTGGTTCGCGCTGACTAGCACGCTGGGGGTCAATGCCGTAGTCGCGCTATTCGGGGCGCTGCTGTGGGGCCTGGTGATCATGGGCATCGACAGGTGGCTGGTCACCTCGATGCCGCAGGACCGCTCCCGCAAGCTCCTCATGGCCATCCCGCGCCTGGCGCTCGGCCTGCTGCTCGGCAGCATCATCTCGACGCCGTTCGTGCTGCGGATCTTCCAGTCGGAGATCAACAACCAGATCTCCGTCATCAAGGAGAACAACGAGGCCGCGTTCCTCAACTCCCAGCAGAGCAGCACGGTCGGGGCCCGGGTGACCAAGTGGCAGACCACGGTCGATGACCTGCAGAACGTCATCAACTCTCACGGGGCGCAGCCGATCAATCCGGCGGACGACCCGGTGATCCAGGGGCTGAACACCGAGCTGACCAGTGAGCGGTCGGTCGCGGCCACGGACTACAAGGCGTGGCAGTGCCAGCTTTACGGGGGCTGTGGTGCCCCCAAGGGCTCGGGGCCGCTCGCCGAGGCCAGCCAGCAGCGCTACCAGGCGGACGAGGCGCAGATCGCCTCGCTCACCAGCCAGATCAACGCACGCAAGCAGCAACTGCAGGCCTCAAGCGCCAGCTCGCAGGCCAGCCGGCTGCAGCAGGCGCAGAGCGACCTGCCGGCCGCACAGGCGCAACTCGCGGCCGCCAGGTCCGAGCAGGACTCGCTGCTCAGCAACTTCCAGACGACGAACGGCGCCGCCAACGGGCTGCTGATCAGGCTTGAGGCACTCGACCAGCTGTCCGCCAAGGGGGGCTCGCTCAGCGCCGCCCGGTGGCTGCTGTTCCTGTTCTTCCTGGTGATCGAGCTCCTGCCGGTCTCGGTCAAGCTGCTGCAGCAGCCGGGCCTGTACGAGCAGATCCTTGCGGAGAAGGACCGGTACGAGCTGCGCGAGGCCAAGTGGCGGCTGCGCAGCGGGACGGGACCGGGTCAGCAGGAGGAGCCGCCCGGAGGCCAGGAGCCTGGGCTGTCCCCGAATGGCGGCGGGTTCAGGCCGCGCCCGCCCTCACGGCACGTGTCGACCGGCGAGCTCATCCAACTGTTCCAGCGCACCCAGACCTCGGCACCGCCCCCGTCAGGGCTGGCCCAGAATCCGGCCTACCAGCCGACGCCTGAGCGCGGGGATCCCCGGCACGGCGCCACCTCCGACATTCCGGAGGACAAGGGAGCGAACCGGTTCGACGAGCAGTTGTTCGGCATGGAGGACGGCCGACCGGGGGCAGGGACCTACGGGCAGTACGGCGAATTCGACGCGCCCGGCGGCTACGGCAGTGACGCGGACCGGCGCTCCGGTGTCGAGCGTGTCTGGAGCGACGACGACCTGTGACGGAACAGCCCGCCCTGCCGGAGCGGTACCGGCTGATCGGCAAGCTCGGCCACGGCGGCATGGGCCGCGTCTGGCTGGCCGAGGACACGTGGCTCAAGCGCGAGGTCGCGCTCAAGCAGCTCATCACGTCCGATGGCGAGACCGCCGACCTCACCGCCAGGCGGCGGCGGCGCGTGCTTCACGAGGCCAGGGCGCTCGCCAGGGTGAAGCACCCGGCGATCGTGCCCATCCATGACTTCTTCGTCGTCAGGCGCGACCCGTGGATCGTCATGGATTACATCAAGGGCCAGTCGCTCGACAAGGTCATCGGCAAGGAACGGCTGAGCGAACGGCTGATCGCCCGGATCGGCCTGCGGGTGCTCGACGCACTAGTCGCCGCCCACAAGGAAGGCATCGTGCACCGCGATGTCAAGCCGGCCAACATACTCGTGGCCACCGACGGAGCCGTGTATCTCATCGATTTCGGTATCGCGCGGAGCGACAGCGATCCGTCGCTGACGGGGATGGCCATCCTGGGGACGCTGGAGTTCCTGGCACCCGAGCGGCTTGAGGCCGGCGCGAAGGCCGGTCCGCCCGCTGATATCTGGTCGCTTGGCGTGACACTCTTCTACGCGCTTGAGGGCTACTCGCCGTTCCGGCACAACCAGCCGGACACGCAGGCGGTCTTGATGGCGATCCTGCGGGACACGCCAGCGCCGACCAGGCGCGGCCCGCTCGCCGACATCACGCTCCGGATGCTGGACAAGGACCCGGAGCGGCGGGCGACCGCTCCGGAGGTCCGCCGCGTCCTCGAACGCATGGCCAAGGGGCAGCCAAAGCAGTCCCCGGGGCCCGAGGCACCAGGGCCGAAGCCGTTCCCCCAGCCCAAGCCGCTGCCCCGGAGCGGGCCCGTGTCCGCGTCCGTGATGGCCGGCCTTGGCGAGGAGATCGTGATTGCCGGAGCGGACAAGGGTGCCGCGATGCTTGTGGCGCTCGATGTGCCCACGGCCGCCCGCGTGATCGCCGACTGCCCGGCCGAGGAGCGGGGAGCCCTTCTTCAGGGGATCGCAGCCACCGAGCCTGGCACCGCCGCCACGATCCTGCGGATGCTGCTCGCGGACGCCGCCGGGCGTGCCTTTGGCGACCTGCGACCCAAGACCGCCGCCTCGCTGCTCGCCGCCATGCCGACCCCCGAGGCGGCGCGGATCCTGAGCGGCACCGACAGGCGGGCCGCCGCGAGCGCCATCATGGAACTGGCGCCGCCTCAGGCAGCCGCCCAGCTCAAGGGCATGCCGGACAAGAAGCGCGCCGCCGAGGTGCTGGCCTACACCCTGTCAAGCACCGCCATCGCGATTGCGGATGCCGACCCCCAGTTCGCGCGCCTTGTCCTGCCGTACCTGGCAGAGCCGCTCCAGAGTCAGGTGAGGCAGGCGATCGCGGATGATGCCTGACGTGACATCCGTTCGGGATCACCGCCGTTAAATTCTTTACCTGGGCAGGGCAGCGGGGTCTCGTGCGGCGCGGGTGCGGAGGGTGCCGGCGGCGGCCGTGCCCCAGATGAGGACCGCGATGCCGTACACGCCGAGGGGGGCGGCGGCCTGGGGGCCGAACGCGGCGGCGGCCAGGGCCGCCGCGATGGCGAAGTCGCGCATCGAGGTGGTGAGCAGCAGCGCCGAGCCCGTCGGGCGGGCCGACCTGGTGCCGAGGAGGCGGCCGATGACGGCCGAGGCGGCCAGGAACAGGACCAAGGCCGCAGCGACGCGAAGATAGCCGACGGCCAGGTGGACCTCGGACGCGACGAGGGCGACCAGGGCCGCGACCGCGGCGAGGGCGGTGCGGGACGCGGCTGTCTCCGCGCGGCCGGTGGCCAGGACCCTGGCCGTGGCCGGAACCGAGGAGCGCAAGGCGATGCCTGCCGCCAGCGGCAGGGCGACGACCACGGCCAGGTTCTCGATGACGCCGGCCGGGGAGAAGCCCGCGTGCCCTGCCTCCAGGGTCAGGATGGGTCCGGCCAGGACGACCGAGGCGAGGGTCGAGCCGATCAGGACGCCCACCGCGACCGCCGCCTCGCCGCCGGCCAGGGCAGTCGTGGCGACCGACGCGATCTCGCACGGGGCCAGGCCGGTCACCAGGACGCCGTCGCGTAGCGGCCCGGCCGGCACGAGGCGGGCGACCGCCCAGGACAAAGCCGGGAGCACGGTGATGCCGACGAGGACCGCGACGAGGATGTGTCGCCACGCGGCCGCCAGGCGGCGCAGCGCCTGCGGGTCGATCGTGACGGCGGTGGCGAAGACCAGGATGACGAGCAGCACGTTGATGCCATCGTGGCCCGCCAGCCAGGCCAGTGGCCGCTGCACGCACAGGCCGATGACCGCCGCGACAAGGACGGCGGCGAGTTCCGGGTAGGCGGCCACCCGCTTCCTCGCCGTCGACAGCACTGCGATCACAGAGGTGATCATGCCACTCGCGCCCACCAGCCGATCACCCAGTTTCGCTCTGCAGGCTACTTCTACCATCCCCCGAACCCGGCAAAAGCAGCATATCGCCCAGCACGCCGAGGCGTCGGCACGGAATGGTGAGGCACTCGAACGGAATTTTGAAGATAGTGGATACTTGGGCAGAAAGGCGCGTCGTGCCTAGCATCGTTGATGATGTGGTCTACGGCGGCGGTGATGTCGTGGTCGGTGACAGGCGCGGACGTGGGCGGTTCTTGGCGGCGTGGCGGGCGTTGTTCGGTTGTGGGGGCATACCAGTAGAGGTAGGTCTTGCCGTTGCAGGCGCGGTTGGGCTTGGCGCACATGCGCAGGCTGCACTGGGCGCAGCGGATGCGCGACGTAGCGGGCGTCGGGGCGCGGGGCGTGTCTGGTGGTCGCGGACGTTGCGTGCTCGCGGCGGCGCTGGGCGTTTCCACAGTTCCATGCCAACTAGGGCGGGTGGGCGTTGTCGTCGCTGGCCATGTCAGTGCTCGCGGGGGACCTTGCGTATCTTCCGCTCGCCGGGGCGGGCGGCGGTGTTGCGGGTGCGGCGATGACAACCTTGCCGGTGTACTTGGGGTTGGCCAGGATCGTGCGGACGTTCCGGGGCTCCACGGGTGCCGGGCTCGGGCGCGGGGGCTCCGGTTGTCAGGGCGGGCGATGCTGTCGGGTGACAGCACGTACACCGCCACTGGAACATCTTCGTGACCACGGGCGCGCTCGGGGTCTTTGATGAGGCGGGCGCGGGTGGCTCCATGTTGGCCTTCATCGGGTTGGGGTGGGGGGTGCGGTCCTCTAGGTAGCCGTAGGGGCACCGCCGGTGTTGTGCCGCTGATGGCGTATTCCTTGAGGCCTTCCCACATCTGGGTCTTGAGGTTGTACCGGAAGTACTCCGCGATCCATTTTCACGCGGCGCACTAGGCGGACGGCGTGGTCGGGGGCGGCGGCGTCGATGGGCTCGTCGGTGGCAGATGAGACGCCGGCGGCGTTCAGCTCGGTTTCCAGCCGGATCGCGTCGGGGAAGTGCGGCGGTGCGCTCGATGTTCTCGCAGATCACCGCTGTGAACGGGGGCTTCCCGTGGCGCTATGGCGTGCCCAAGTATCCACTATGACGAGGGACCGGAACTTAGATGGCGACCAGGGCGGTGAACAGGCGGTCCAGGTCCGCGGCGGGGTCGTTGGTGATGCCGGCGTGGACAGGGCCCGGCTGGACGATCGCCGAGCGCGGGGCGGTCAGCCAGCGGAAGCGCTCGCCGAGGGTCTGCTCGGCGAGCGGGCCCTCGGCGCAGGCGCGCTCGAACGCGCTGAGCGCGCCATGGACGGCGGCGAGGTCCGTGCCTGGCGCCAGGGCCCTCAGGCGGTCCTCGTTCAGCTCGATCTTCGTCTTGAGGAACTTGAACGACTTGGAGTAGACGATCACGCCCACGTTGATCGACTCGCCGCGCTCGATCCTGGGGACGACGCGGATCAGGGCGTACTCGAAGATCTCGCTCACAGTGTTTCCCGCTCTCTCCGGGGCGCCCGAATGTGTGCCGTCTTCCCTCGGTCGTCGCTCCTCAGTCCAGACGGCACAGCGCCCCTACGCTCGCTCACAGCCGGATGACCTCCGGGACCAGCGGGGCGCGGTTGAGCAGTTGGTCGACGTAGGCGTCGGCGCCGCGCTCGCCGAACCACTCGGGCGGGACGTCGTGCGTGACCCGTTCCAGGGTTGCTGCTGTTATCAGCGGGGCTAGCTTCTCGTGCGCCTGCTTGATCCGCTTCGCCCGCTCCCTGACGACGTGATGTCGCGCGTCGAAGGGCTTATCAGGTGCCGCCCGCGACCAGTCGTGGTGGAAGTAGAGCGCGGCGCCGTGGTCGATCAGCCAGGTGTCACCGTGCCAGACGAGCAGGTTCGGGTTGCGCCAGGTGCGGTCGACGTTCTCGATCAGGGCGTCGAACCAGAGCAGCTCGCTGGCGAAGTCCTCGTCGACCGTCCAGCCCAGGGGGTCGAACCCCGCGCTGCCGGGGAGGAAGTCCACGGCGAGGTTGAGGCCCGCGCTCGCCCGCAGCAGGTCCTGGATCTCCTGGTCCGGCTCGCTCGCGGCGATCCTCGGGTCCAGGTCCGCGAGGGCCAGTTCGGGTGTCCGCAGGCCGAGCGCGCGGGCCAGTTCGCCCGCGATGATCTCCGCGACCAGCGCGAGGGGTCCCTGGCCGGCGCCGCGGAACTTCAGCACGTAGGTGCCGAGGTTGTCGGCTTCCACGAGACCCGGCAGGCTGCCGCCCTCCCGCAGCGGGGTCAGGTAGCTGGTGACCGTGACACGTTCAAGCACGCGCGCCAGGCTATCGGGTCATTCCCGTCGCCTAACCGGACCCAGGTTCGGGACAATGATTCCGTGAGTGAAACTGAGTTGCCGGTACGGCTGGCGGGACGGGTTATCGCGGTCGACCCGGCGGGGCGGGTGCTGCTCTTCGGCTACGACGACCCGCCGCCCAAGGGGAAGCACTGGGCCACGCCGGGCGGCGGCGTCGAGGACGGCGAGGACTTCTACACGGCTGCCCGCCGGGAGCTCGCCGAGGAAACCGGCTGGGACGACGTGCCCGTGTCGGCCCAGGAAGTGCACCTGGAGAGCAACGTCCAGTTCTCCGGGTACCGCAAGGCGCTTATCAGGCAGTACGACCACTACTTCATCGGGCGGGTGCCCGACGAGGAGCGGCCGCTCGGCGAGGTGGCGGACATGCACGACTCCGACGGGATCGTAGGGCACCGCTGGTGGACGCTTGAGGAGCTCGACGCGACCGACGAGAACGTCTACCCGCTGGGCCTCGCGAGCCTGGTCCGGCGTTACCTGCCCGCCAGCTCGTAGGCGAACAGCCGGGGGTCGACTAACTACCCGACATTCACGGAATACCAGCCGTCCGGGCTGCCGGGGTTCGGCTGGAAGTCGTAGCGGAGCCCGTCGTCGGCCAGGGCGACGAGGGTCACCGAGGTGGTGCCGTAGACCCGGCCGTCGGGCAGGTCCTGGCGGACGATGATGGCCGCCGGGTCGGCGGGGTCGAGGCCGTCGCCTGCGGCAAGGGTGAGCCAGTCCCCCCAGGCCTGGGCAAGGGGCAGCGCCGGGTCGGCGGACGGGCGGGCGGCGGCGAACTTCTCGGCGAAATGGGCGGCCTTCGGCTCGGATTCGGGATCACCGGGTTCTACCGGGTAGGCGTGGCCGGCGTTGATGAACAGGTGCGTGCCAGGCGCGAGGTAGCGGACTTCGGGCTGCTCCCCCGGAGGATAGCTACCCAGCCAGGTCAGCGCGGTCACCGAGTCCGGAGTGGCGCAGATCAGGTGGAACGGGTCGTAGGCGGCGAGGGCGTCCGGGTCGGCGGCGAGCTGGCTGAGAAGGCCTGCTCCTTCGGCGGCGGCGCGGAGCGAGAGGTCTCCCCTGCTGCGGCGGCGGGCCGGGTCGGCGAAGGTGCCGCGGGCGTTCAGCAGGCAGGCCACGCGCGGGATCTCGGGCTGAACGGCCAGCCACGTGCCGCCGGCCTGCTCGTCGATCGCGCCGATCAGGGGCGAACCCCGCCAGTGCCGCGCGGGCGGACGCCAGGGGCGGCTGGTCAGCTCGTCCCTGATGCCAAGCAGGCGCAGGGGCATCCGCTCACCCGGCTCAAGGCTCACAACAACGGTACACACGTGTGAATCATGTCAGTTCTCCGTGGCAGCATGAAAGGGTGACGCACGCTGAGCTGGCAGAAGCTGGGGCTCTTCGGAGTAAGCCGGGATCGTTCGGACTACTTGTTGATGTGTTTAACCAGGGCAACGTCACGGTGCTGAGCGGCGCGGGGCTGTCGACAGAGTCCGGCATTCCCGACTACCGAGGGCCTAGCGGGCAAGCGCGGCGGACGGGGCAGCCGATGACGTATCAGGCGTTCACCGGGTCGGACTCGGCGCGGCAGCGGTACTGGGCGCGGTCGCATCTCGGGTGGCGGCACGTCACCGGGGCCTCGCCTAATGCCGGGCACTTCGCCGTCGCCGCGCTGGAGCGGGCGGGGCTCGTCTCCGGGGTCGTCACGCAGAACGTGGACGGGCTGCACCAGGCGGCGGGGGCTGTTTCTGTGACCGAGTTGCACGGGTCGCTGCACCGGGTCGTGTGCCTTTCCTGCTGGGCACGGTCCTCGCGCGAGGACCTCGACGCGCGGCTGCGCGCGGCGAACCCGGCGTGGACCGCGGCCGCCGCTGGCCTGGAGCCTGCCGTGAACCCGGACGGGGACGTGGCGCTTGAGGAGACCGCCGGGTTCACCGTGGCCGACTGCCTCGCGTGCGGCGGCCTGCTCAAGCCGGACGTGGTGTTCTTCGGGGAGAACGTGCCAAGGCCCCGGGTCGAGGAGTGCTTCTCGCTGGTGTCTTCTTCGTCGGCGCTTGTGGTGCTCGGGTCGTCGTTGACGGTCATGTCCGGGCTCCGGTACGTTCGGCGTGCTTCGTCGCTCGGGATTCCCGTGCTGATCGTGAACCAGGGGACGACGCGCGGAGACGACCTGGCGACCGCCACGCTTGACGCGCCGCTCGGCGCCGCGCTGACCGCGCTCGTGCGGGAGCTTGGGCTGGCCGGCGAGCATGGTTCACTCTCGCTGACGTAAGGAGCGGGATGGTTTCTGAGCGGGAACTCGTCGGGCTGCTTACCGGGCCGTGGCCGGGGAGCCGGGCTTGGTCCTGGAATCCGCCGCATTAGAAGCCGCATTAGAAAGAGATGTCCGCCTGGGCTTTCGCTACGGTCGTTCTTAGCTCGCGCAGGAAGGCGCGGGAGCGGTCGCGGGTGTAGCGGACCGACGGAGCGGAGACCGACAGGGCGGCCACCGGGTCGCCGGCCTTGTCCCTGACACACAGGCCGATGGCGCAGACGCCCGATTCCGACTCCTCGATGTTCTCCGCGTAGCCCTGGTCGCGAACCAGGCGGAGCTGGCTGACCAGGGCGCGGCGCTCGGCCGCGGTCATGCCCTCGGGCGGGCGGCCGTTCGCGCCGCGCAGCAGGGCCGTGAGCTGGGCGTCCGGGAGCTCCGCGAGCAGCGCCTTGCCGCCCGAGGTCTTCCACGCGGGCAGGATCGTGCCCTGCCGGTCGCCCACTCGCAGCACCTGCGCGGCCTCGACGGTGTGCAGGAAGCGCGTCTGGGTGCCCAGCCGGACCACCAGGTTGATCGTCTCCGCCACCTGGTCGCAGAGCGCCTCCATGTGCGGGCGCATCACCTGGCGCAGCCGCTGCGCAGGCTCGGCGCGCAGCGGCTCGGCGGACACCGCCGGGCCCGGCCGGTAGGAGCGGTCCTCGGCCTGCACGGCGAAGTCGCGGTAGACGAGCATGGCAAGCAGCCGGTGCGCCGTCGACCGCGCGATACCCAGCTCGGCGGCCGCGTCAGAGACGCGGACCTGGCCTTCATCGCGCAGCATCTGCAGAATCCGCAACGCGTTGTCGACGGACTCGACCGCATACGGCGGCTTGTTCTTCACAACAGAATTTTAGGCGACGTCGCTGTGCGTCAGCCTATGCTTTTTTGACAGGGATTGGCCGGCGGTGTCCGGACCCCGCACTGAACACCGGCCACGCACTGATATGCGACCAGTGCGCGCGGAGTCAGTCCCTGCGATTGGAAGTGAGCGGTGGAGATCGTCGTCATCGGCGGCGGGGTCGGCGGGCTCACTGCCGCCTTGGCGCTCGCCCAGGGCGGCCACCGGGTGCAGGTGCTTGAGCGCGCGCCCCGGTTCGCGCAGTCCGGTCCCGGTCTTCGCCTCGCGCCGAACGCGACCGCCGTGCTCGCCCGGCTCGGTCTGCTCGATCAGGTCCTCGAACTCGGCGTCCGGCCTCGCCGGGCGCGGCTCCGCGACCTGGGCAGCGGTGCCGAGATCGCCGCGCTTGACCTCGGCGCTCCTTTAACGGCGCGCTACGGGACGCCATACGTCCTGTCCGGCCGCGCCGACCTGCTCTCCCTGCTTTCCGACACGTGCGCCGACGCGGACGTCGAGCTTCGGCCCGGTCGTGAGGTTACCTCGGTGGACCAGTCCCACTTCGCTTCGTCCATCATGGGCGCGGCGGTCGTGACCTGCGCCGACGGGCGGATGTACACCGGCGACGTGGTCGTCGCGGCCGACGGCGCGCGGTCGGTGGCCCGCTCGCTATTCGGCGGCAGGGAACCGTCGGGCGACGGCTGGGCCGCCTACCGGGGAACCGTTCCGGCGGATGCGCTGGCCGGCGAGGCGAGCGATGAGGTGGTCGCCTGGGTCGGGCCAGACGCGCACTTCGCCCGGTACCCGATTCGCGTCGGCGAGGCGTACGAGCAGGTCGCCGTCTTCCGTAGCCACCTGTATCGCATGGTCGGCGCCGTATCCCCGGGCGGCGCCGACCAGGGCCCGGCGGTTTGGACCCTTGACTGGGGCGGGCAGGAAGAGCTCGCCGAGGCGTTCTCCTGGGCCGCCGAGCCGGTGCGGGCCGCGGTGTGCCTGCTGCGCAAGGACCAGTGCTGGCGGATGCTCGACCGGGTGCCGCTGCCTTCGTGGGCGGTGGACCAGGTGGTGCTGCTCGGCGACGCGGTGCACCCGATGCCCGGCTACCTCGCCCAGGGTGCCTGCCAGGCGATCGAGGACGCCGCCGCGCTGGCCGACGCGCTCGCCGACTGCCCCGGACCGAAGGGCGTGGCGGCGGCGCTCGCCGGGTACCAGGCGCGGCGTGCCCCTCGGGCCATCCGGGTGTCGCGGGCACGGCAGGTCTGGGAGTCCGGTCTCCTCCCCCGCCCCGCCGACGACTACACGGCGAGCGACTGGCTCTACGCGCCGTCCCTCTTATTTGCTCTTGACCTTAGCCCTTGAGGAAATCCTGAAGGGCGGCGGCGGTTTCCAGCGGGGTTTCTTCGGCGAGGAAGTGGCCGCACGCGAGGGAGCGGCCCTGTACCTCATCCGCGTATTCGCGCCAGATCGCGGTGACGTCGCCGTAGTGGCGCCCGACGAAGCCGTGCTCGCCCCACAGGGCCAGCACCGGGGCGATGACCCGCTGGCCACGGGCTGCCGCGGCGTCATCATCGTCCAGGTCGGTGCCGACGGCGGCGCGGTAGTCCTCGCAGGAGGCGTGGATCGTGGCCGGGTTCTTGAAGCAGCGAACGTACTCGTCGACCGCCTGGGGGTCGAAGGGCAGGCCGCCGCGCCGCCAGGTGCTCATCCTGCCGCGCACCCAGCCGACCGGGTCGGCGCCGATCTGGTGCTCGGGGAGGGGCTCTGGCTGGGCGAGGAAGAACCAGTGCCAGTAGCCGAGGCTGAAGTCCATGTCGGCGGTGCGCAGGGCGTGCCTGGTGGGGACGATGTCGAGGACGGCGAGCTTGGAGATGCTCCTCGGGTAATCCAGGGCCATGCGGTGAGCGACGCGTGCGCCCCTGTCGTGTCCCACCACGGCGAAGCTCTCGTAGCCGAGCTCGCGCATCACGCGGACCTGGTCGTAGGCCATCGTGCGCTTGGCGTACGCGTCGTGGGTCGGGCCACCGGACGGCTTGCCGCTGTCGCCGTAGCCGCGCAGGTCAGTCAGGACGACCATGTGGTCTTCGGCCAGGATGGGGGCGACGTGGTGCCACATGACGTGGGTCTGCGGGTAACCGTGCAGTAGCAGGACGGGGGTTCCTGCTTCGTTGCCGCCGACGAGGGTGTTGATCCTTACCCCTCCCGGGGCAAGAGTGACTCTCTTGAACAGGTCGGGCAGGGGAACAGTCATATGGCTCTACCTCCCCTTCGCGAAGCGGACTAATCGCGCGCCAACCGCAGCTAACCGTACGTCGTCTTAGCGTGTGCTGGGGGCCGCTCGGGAAGGATCTCTTGAGGTATCTCTTGAGGTGCGCGGCCAGAAGGGGATGGTTGGTTATGTCTAGCTCTGCCTCGTTGATGGTCAGGCTGGGTGGCGCGGTGGCCGCTGGGGCTGTCGTGGCCGCGGCGGCGGGGTGCTCGTCTGGCTCGTCGTCCTCGGTACCGGCGGCGGGCACGGCTTCTTCTGCTTCTTCGGCTCCCGCTTCTTCGGCTTCGTCTGCGGCGGCTTCGACGCCGGCGGCTTCGACGCCGGCGTCATCGTCGCTGTCGCCGCATACTGCCACAACGCCGTCGGCGTCCGCCTCGGGCGGCGCGGCGGACGGCTGTGCGACGCAGGACCTACGGGCCACGGTGGTGAACACGGAAGGGGCCGCCGGGTCGGTTTACCAGAACATCGACCTTACGAACACCGGCTCCGCCCCATGCTCCCTGTACGGGTACCCGGGCGTGGCGCTCGGCACCGGAATGCCGTTCAGCCAGGTTGGGGCCGCGGCCACGCGGTCGACGGCCGCCTCGGCTGCCCTGGTTACGCTGTCGCCCGGGCAGACGGCGAACGCGCTGCTGCGGGTCGTGCAGGCGCTGAACTACCCGGCGGCGACGTGCTCGCCGACGACGACCACGTACCTGCAGATCTACCCGCCGAACCAGACGACCGCGATCTACCTGCCGTTCAAGTCGACGGGGTGCACGTCCAAGTCGGTAAACATACTGTCGATCGGCGTCGTGCAGGCGGGATCCGGGAGCAACGGCCAGTAAGGCCCTAGGCGGCGGCCACTGCCGCGGCTGGTCCTGCGCTGAAGGCCTCGACGAGGGCCCTGGACCAGTCGCGGTAGCCGTCCAGGCTCGGGTGGAAGTTGTCGACGGAGAACTTGCCGGTCCACGGCGGGATGAAGTGCCTGCTGACCTCGGCCACCTGCAAGCCTCGCTCGCTCGCTACCTCGCGGGTGACCCGGTTGATGCGGCTGATGTAGGGGACGCTCATGTGGCCGACGATCCACCAGAAGCCGGAGAGCAGCGGCAGGTCGAGCATGACCGTGTCCTCCGGGACCGCCGCGAGCAGGGCGCGCAGGTCGCTGAAGAGCTTGCCTGGCGCGCTATACAGGATGTCGTTGGCGCCCGCTCCGCAAGTGACGAGGTTGGGCTGCTGGCCGTCCAGCTGCGGTATCTGGTCAGCGAGCACATCGCGGATCAGCGCGCCCGATACCGAGAGGTTGAGCACGCGCCACTGCCTGCCCGTCGTGCGCCGCAGCTGCTGCAGCGTCTGGCCGACGTAGCCGCCGCGCGGGTCCGGCGCGCCGAGGCCCTGCGCGGTCGAGTCACCGAGGACGACCCATAGCGGGTCGGGAGCGTCGCCCCTGTGCAGTGCGCGCTCGCGCCTGCTCAGCACCTTGTCGTTGTGCGCGTCCCAGTAGGCGGCGAATTCGGTGCGGTCGGCGCGCAGCTCGGCCACGCCATCGGTCCAGCGGCCGAGCTTGCCGTGCTTGATGCCGGTGACTCCGGCATAGGGGCTGTGCGTGACGACGGACGCCGCGTCCGCGACGATCTCCACCGGCGACTTCCTGCTCCCATCGCCCGTGCCAGTAAGGGCGTTCATGGCACCAACCCAGGCCGGACGGGACACCGGCGACGTAGACCGCATTGAACTCGCTCCGATCCCCCGCACAACATGGACGCAGGGTTAATGACGGTAAACGAGTATATCGATAAAAGTCAACGAAGAAGTGTACAAACGTGTTGACAACGGTCGACATGAGGACCCGGCAGCCGGCCTCGACGCCGGAGGCGCCCGGGCGCGGCGAGGGTCGTAGTGATCGTCGTGGTGATCGAGTACGACTCATCGCCGGAGAGCCTGTATGCTAACTGCGTTCCACCTTGCGGGGCGGCCCAGTAGGGCGTCCTGTCGGTTGGGGGGCTATGGCGCAGCTGGTAGCGCGTCTGCATGGCATGCAGAAGGTCAGGGGTTCGAATCCCCTTAGCTCCACTCCAGTGGTCTTCACGTTTCGGTGAGGTCCATCTTCACGTTTGGGTCTGACGTTCCGGTCGGGGCGTGGTTGCGGGCTGGGCCGGGCTGGTTAGGGCGCCGTAGGCGCCCCTTTTTGCTGTTTCCGGCTGGTGTCGGGCGTGTGCGGGCGTGCTCGCGCTGCGCGGTGGTGCTCGCGGGCGTGGCGGTGGGGCGGGTGCTGGGGCGTCAGGGAGGTGCCGTGGCGGGTATCTTGCGGCGGCGCCTGCGGGTTTTCGGCGGCAGGCCCTTGGCGGCACGGCGGGTGCTTTCTTCCTGGCGTGCGTTCCAGGCGGTGAGGATCCGCTGGTTGCGGACGGCGAGCAGCACCGCGGTGAACAGCGTCAGCGGGGCCAGGCCCGTGAGGCGGCACCAGCCGCGGGCGGTGTCGCTCGCGGCGGGGTCCTTGACGGTGGCGAAGACGCGCTCGGCGGCGGTGCGGCGGGCGTAGGAGCGGCGCCAGGCGGCCGACGGGTAGTCGTGCTTCTGCGCGGTCTTGGCCAGGACGTCCGGCGGGACGGTGAGGGTCTGCCGGGTGCAGCAGGCCTGGGGGTGCTGCGGCGGGGTGAGGATCTCGGGGCGGTCGCGGTCCAGGGTCATCGAGGCGGGGCGCAGCGGGCAGCGGACCTTGCCCGCGGCGGCGGGGCACTGCACCCGGTGGTAGCCGTCTTCGTCTTCGGCGGTGAGGCGGCCGAGCTTGTAGCGGGCGGCCTCGGCGGTCTTCGTGTCATGGGCGGCGGCCTGCTCTTTCGTGGCGCTGCGGGCGAGCGGCCCGAGTTCGAGCAGGGTGCGGGGAGCTTGCGGGCAGTAGAGGTTCCCGTTGGCGGTGACGGCGCCCTGGTGGGTGCCCCGGGGGCCGCGGTCGCCGGGGTGCAGGTCCTGGACCAGGGCGGCGCCGGCCCGGCGGAGCGGGGCGGCCCAGTTTCCCGGGACCCGGTGGGAGTAGCCGGAGTCGGCCAGGACGTCGCCGAGCGGGATGCCGTCTTCCGGCATCGCAGTCAGCACGGGGGTGAACGCGGGGACGGGGTCGCGGCGGCAGGACGACAGGGTCATCCTGCGGGCGAACTCGGGGACGGGCGGGCCCTGCTCGCCGGGGACCATGACGGCGGCCGACACGTAGTAGCCGAAGAACAGCTCGTCGTCATCGTGGCGCAGGTTGTTCTTGCGGTGCCCCCAGGAGGCCTCGGGGTCGGCGCAGTCGCTGGTCCCGCGCGGCGGGGGCCGGGAGAAGGCCTCCAGGTCCGTCCAGTCCACGGCCAGCGACCGGCTGGCGCCCTTGAACCCTGCGGGGATGCTGGCTTCGAGCAGGTCATCGCAGGCCGCCTGCAGCGCCGGGGCCGGCAGCCCGTCCGGCTTGTCCTTGGCGAGCGCGGCCGTCACCAGGGCGAAGGTGTACTCGGTCTGGCGGTAAGTCAGCCGGTGCGGGCCGTTCCCCCAGTCCGCGAGGACGCCGAGCCGCCGCTGCTCGCCTTCCGGCAGGCTGGTCAGGGCCTGGTGCACCCGGGTCAGGTGCGCGGGCCGGCCGTCGGCCAGGGCGGTCAGCATGCCCAGCAGCAGGGTCCGGGCGCTGAGCTGCCGCGCCCGGGCGCCGGACGGCAGCAGGGCCTCGATCCGCGGCCCGATGCCGGAGGCGTCGATGACGCTTTCCAGCACCGCCAGCCCGGTCATGGCCGGGCGGCTCCCAGCAGGCGGACCGCGGCGGCCTCGCCCGCGGGTTCCAGGCCGGCGACCAGGTCGCCGAGCCGCTGGGAGCAGCTGATCCCGGCCGCGTGCATGAACGTCGCCAGCCCCAGCTGCTCCGCGCAGTCACGCAGCCAGGTCGCCCGCAGCCGGGAGGTGTCCAGCCGCGGCAGCCCGGCCCCGCCGTCCAGCGCGCTGACCAGCGGGCAGCTGAGGTTCCGGCGTCCCGTCTCGGTGCCGCCGCAGACCAGCCCGTTCCCCGCGTGCCGGGCCGCGGCCAGCAGCCGGCCCTGGTAGCGGGCCAGCACCGGCACCGCGCGGCCGCGCGGTCCCCGGACCTGCACGATAACGCCGCCGGAACGGCAGGCCACGTCGGTGCCGCGAACGTCGCGCAGGTCACCGCGGATCAGCCCCGCGCCCGCTCCCAGGCAGATAAGCCCGGCCGCGCGCATCCGCCGCCCCTGCGTGGGCTGGGCGTCCGCCAGCGCGAGGAACCCGGCGACCTCCGCCGGGCTGTAAGGCTGCTTCGCGCGCTCGCGGGGCAGCGGCGCGTCCGCCGGGTAAAGGCGCGGCACGACCCGGCGGCCGATGAACCGCAGGTTCGTCCGCAGGGTCCGCCGCGCCGCCGGCGACAGGCCCGGCGCGCAGCGGGTGAACCGCTCGGCCGTCGACGGGTGCAGCAGCACCTCCGGCACCGCCTCCAGGCCCAGCGGCAACGTGTAATCGGCGAGTTTCCCGGCGGCCCACAGCAGGTTCTTGGCCCGCTCCCGCCCGTCCGGTGCCGCCTTCGCGATCACGTCCCGGGCAAACGCCGCCGCCTGCGGCGACACCGACGATGGTTCCCACCGCCCGATATAAGCGGCAACATCAGCATTCGTCATACAGCACTTATACTGACGTGCATGCGCGGGACGGGGGATTTCGGCTGCCACAATGAGAACGTGTCGCCCACCCCGGACCAGCAGGCCCGCGCGCAGGCCATCGCCGCCGAGATCACCGCCCGCCTCGCCGGCCTCACGTTCGCCCTGCCCGGCACCGTCGCCGACCGGATGACCCGCTGCGGACGGGCGAACTGCCGCTGCCACGCCGACCCGCCCCGCCTGCACGGCCCCTACCACCAGTGGACCCGCAAGAAAAACGGCAAGACCGCCACGAAGATCCTGACCGACGAGCAGCTCGCCGACTACGCCCCCTGGTTCCACAACCACAAGCGAATCCGCGAGCTCCTGGCCGAACTCGAGGAACTCAGCCTCGCCATCGCCGAGAACGACCCCCGCTGGAACCGCTAACCACACCCGCACGCGAACCCGGGCCGCCCCGGCACGCCGCAGAACCGGAACCACAGCCCCCGGATCGTGTGGCCGGCACCCGCTTAACCTGTGGCCAGCCCGCCAGCCCGGCCCCAATTACGCAGGTCAGGCCCAAACGTGAACACCTCACTCCACTCCAGAGGTCTTCACGTTTCAGTGAGGTCCATCTTCACGTTTGGGTCTGACGTTTCAGTCGGGGTGTGGTTGCGGGTTGGGCCGGACTGGTTAGGGGCGCCGTAGGCGCCCTTTTTGCTGTTCTGGGGCTTGTGCCTGGGGTGTGCGGGCATGCTCGCGCTGTTTGCGGTGCTGGTGGTCGTGGCGGCGTCGCTTGCGGGGGGGTGTCAGGGCGGGGCGGCCGCGGGCGCGGCGGGTGTCTTGCGGCGGCGCCTGCGGGTTTTCGGGGGCAGGCCTTTGACGGCGCGGCGGGTGTTTTCTTCCTGGCGTGCGTTCCAGGCGGTGAGGATGCGCTGGTTGCGGACGGCGAGCAGCGCCGTGGTGAAGGGCCAGGCCGGTGAGGCGGCACCAGCCGCGGGCGGTGTCGTTGCTGGCGGGGTCTTTCGCGGTGGCGAAGCCGCGTTCGGCGCCGGTGCGGCGGCCGTAGGAGCGGCGCCAGGCCGCGGACGGGTAGTCGTGTTTCTGCCTGGTCTTCTCGTTGACCTGGGGCGGGACGGTGATCGTCTGCTGGGTGCAGCAGGCCTGGGGGTGCTCCGGCGGGGTGAGGATCTCGGGCCGGTCGCGGTCCGGTGTCATCGATGACGGCTGCAGCGGGCAGCGGATCTTGCCGGCGGCGGCGGGGCACTGGACGCGGTGGTAGCCGTCTTCGTCGTCGGCGGTGAGGCGGCCAAGTTTGTAGCGGGCGGCCTCGGCGGTCTTCGCGTCATGGCCTGCGGCCTGTTCCGCGCTGGCGCTGCGGGCGAGCGGCCCGGTTTCCAGCAGCGTGCGAGGGGGGTTTGCGGGCAGTAGAGGTTCCCGTTGGCGATGACGGCGCCCTGGTGCGTGCCCTTGGGGCCGCGGTCGTGGGGGTGCAGGTCCTGGACCAGGGCGGCGCCGGCGGTGCGGAGCGGGACCGCCCAGTTCGCGGGGACGCGGTGGGAGTAGCCGGAGTCGGCCAGCATGTCGCCGGGCGGGACGCCGGCGGCGGGCATGGCGGTCAGCACGGGGGTGAACGCGGGGACGGGGTCGCAGCGGCAGGAGGACAGGGTCATGCGGCGGGCGAGCTCGGGAACGGGCGGGCCCTGCTCGCCGGGGACCATGATCGCGGCCGACAGGTAGTAGCCGAAGAACAGCTCGTTCTGCGAGCCGGCCAGGTTGTCCTTGCGGTGCCCCCAGGAGGCTTCGGGGTCGGCGCAGTCCCCGCCCCTGGCGGGCGGGGGCCGGGAAAAGGACTCCAGGTCGGTCCAGTCCACGGCCAGCGAGCTGCTGGCGTCCTTGAACTCTGGCGGGACGGACGCTTCCAGCAGCGCATCGCAGATGCCGGCGAGGTCAGGTGACGGCAGCCCGTTCGGCTCGTCCTTGGCGAGCGCGCCCGCGACCAGGCCGAAGACCAGCTCGCCGACTACCAGCCCTGGTTCGACAACCACAAGCGCCTGCGCGAGCTCATCACCGAACTCGAGGAACTCAGCCTCGAGATCGCCGAGAGCGACCCCCGCTGGAACCGCTAGACGCAGCGCCGGCCCGCACACCAGAACCGGAACGGCACTCTCCGGAAAGTGTGGCCAAAGCCCGCTAAACCTGTGGGTTGCCCTCCATCCCACCCCCGTTTGCCCAGCTCAGCCCCAAACGTGAAGACCTCACGCAGTTCTAGAGGCCGGATTGGCCGTCGGGAGCCAAGCGTCTAGACTAGGCGCTTTTCTTGTTTCCGAAGATGTTGTGGGCCTTGAGCGCTACAACAGTCGCTTCGGCAGGACGAGCGACCGCTTCGACTTGGGGGTCTTGGTGTCCACAACCAAGGTAGGGACCTCACTGCTAGAGGTTCTGTCACGTCGCGAGGCTGCAGCAGTGATCCGCTGCAGCCAGCCTCGGCACGACTACCAGATCTATAGCATGGAATGCTATAATTGCGATGTGCTTGGACGTGGTGACCTGCTCCGCGAGGTGATGCGCGAAACGCGCACCACCCAGTCCGCGCTCTCCCGCCTCAGCGGTGTTCACCAGCCCAGTATCAGCCAGTTCCTGTCCGGCACGGTCGACCTGAGCGACGACCAACTTGACCGACTGCTGTCCTGCATGGGCTACCGCCTCGAAGTGACCCGACGCCCCGTGGTCCCTGAGCTCACCCGCTCCGAGCGGCGGTCCTGGCGGCTCCATTGCCGGCTCTCCATCCGCCTCACTCCGGCCAGCCTGGAGGAGTGGCGCCCCGTTATCGAGCGCAACATCAAGCGGCTCCGCAGTAACGTGACGGGCCAGCCGCACACCCGCAACCTCGACAAGTGGGAGTCACTCGTCCGGCACGGCGACGTGCCCGGCCTGCACCGTGTCCTGACCGGCCTCGACCGCGACTCCATCGAGATGCGCGAGGTCTCGCCCATGGGCGGGCTACTCCCCCAAGACGAGAGGCAGGCCGCACTCCGGGCGGCGGACTGATGAGACGCGACCAGCTCGAGCACGCCATCCGCACCGCATGCCAGATCATCGGCAGCAACGAGGTGATCGTCGTCGGTTCCCAGTCCATCCTCGGCACCTTCCGCGAGGACCAGCTGCCAGCCGACGCGACCATGTCCGTCGAAATCGACATCCTTCCCATCGCCGACGACAACGCCGAGACCGAGCGCCTCGCCGACCTCATCGAAGGCGTCGCCGGGGAGTTCTCCCCGTTCGAGGAACTCCACGGGTTCAGCATCGACGGCGTCGACCTCAGCACGTCCGCCCTGCCGACAGGCTGGCGCGGGAGGCTCGTCAAAGTCCAGAACGCCAACACCGCGGCACCGGACGGCGAGCCCCGGTACACCGGCTGGTGCCTCGACAAAGAGGACTTGTGCGTCGCCAAGCTCTGCGCCTTCCGGAAAAGGACCAGAACTTCGTCGCCGCGCTCTGTACGCTCCGCGCTCGTCGATCGCGAGACTATCCTCACCCGGCTCCTCACCGTGGACGAGCGCTATCGCCAAGCAGCCGAGCTGGCCGCCTCCTGGCTACGGTCGCTGAAAACCAGTAACTGACCCGGGCTACCTTGGGAGCGCCAAGCCGCGACCACTCGTTCCTAATTCTTCGCCAGCCGTTCGATCCGCGAGCTGCGGGAGCCAGGAAAGGGAGCCAACGTATTCAGCCGGCCGCCGACTCACTGCGACTTGCTCGGATCATTCGCACTGGCAAGAGGTTCTCCGTCCGACTCCGCCGGACGTCCCCGGACTGCTGTGAACTACATGGCACGCAGAAGGTCAGGGGTTCGAATCCCCTTAGCTCCACTGGTTTTTGAACCTCTGTTCTACAGTGAGCACCTAACCAAGAGCCTAACTCTCGGTCAGGCGCCTTCTTCGTCTTCGTCGCCGAAGACGTCGTCCATTACCGTCGCTCCCCCACGGATCGCGGGCACGATCACCCGGCGGTAGACGGTCTCGGTTACGTGGGTGGACTTGTGGCCTACGGTGTCGCTGATCTCTTGGATCAGTACGCCGTTGCTGCTCATGATCGACACCTCGGTGTGGCGGCCTTCGTGGGCGTGCCAGTGGCCGATGCCTGCCTTCCTGGCCATCTTGGAGAATCGCCAGTTGAGCGCGTCGGACGTGTAGGGCGTGCCGTTCTCGTGGCAGAAGACGAGGTTGTTGTCGTGCCAGGCTTCGCCGGCTTCTTCACGTTTTGGTGAGCCCTATTTTCACGTTTGGGTCTGACATTCTGGCGGGATGGTGGTCCTGTCCGGGCCGGGCCGGCTGGGAGGGCGCCGGAGGCGCCCTTTTTGCTGTTCCGGGGTTTTGGATGGCGTGTCCGGGCAGGCTCGGGCGGTGTGGTGCTCCGTGGGCGTGACGGTGGCGCGGGCGAGGGCTGCTCTTGTCAGCGAGGCGCGGCGGCTGTGGTCATGGCGGGCGTCTTGCGCCAACCGCGGAACGGAGCGCCAGCCTCCACAACGTGTGGGCGGCACCCGCTTCACCTGCGGGCATCACCTCAGCCAGACCACGTTTCCCCAGGTCAGCCCTAAACGTGAAGACCTCACGCAGTTCTAGAAGTCGGGTCGGCCGTCGGGAGCCGAAACGGGAGCCAAGCGCCTACTAGGCGCTTTTCTTGTTACCGAAGATGGTGTTCATTGCGGTCGCGCCCGTGGAGATCACGGGCTTGAGCCGATGTAATGGCGGAGTAGGGTATTGGAACCCGCTGAATACCCCCGCCTGGGGAGCGGACCCGGGCCACGAACCCCTGGTCCCCTCGTCGCTGCGCTTTTGACTTTTCCCGCCTGATGCGAGCCCCCCGATGAGCAAATCATGCACCAGAAGGGATCACTGTCGGGTCTTACCAGGTCACAGGGCTGGAGTCAGGGCGAACGGAACGATGTTCTGGCGATCCTGTGACCTGCGGTTTCTCTCCCGCCTGATGCAATTCCTGAGAGTTGCCGTAGATGTTCTTGGTTGTCTCGATCTTGCGGTGGCCCATTTGATTGGTCACTTGCATGTCGGTCGCCCCGGAAGCGACGCACACGTGACGGAGTTCGTGCACGGTGTACTTGACCATGCCGTCCTTGTGGGACGCGGTGCAGCCCTGCGCCAAGACCAGGTAGCGCCGCCACATTGCGTAGCCGAGGTAGCCCCTCCGCTCCCCGTTGATCAGCCTCGCGTAGAGCCTGCCCTGCATGACCGGACGCCCCGGTGCGCGTTCGCATGCCCACCCACCCGCATTTCCGGCTCGCAGTGACTGAAAAACATCAGGACAGGTACTTGACAGCGCTGCCAATACAGATTCAAACTCTGTTCAACCGAGACCTTTGATACGACCAGCCGAGACTTCTGATACCGCTTGCAAGGTGCTTTAACCCTCTACCCGGCGAGCTATGAGAGCAGTTCGACGGTTCGACGGACTGGTCACTCCATCACTGACCTGGCTCGACTGACCTCAGCAAAGTATCGATGAGCGTCGTTATCAGCTACTCAAAGCAAAGAAATCCGTAAATGTAAGGCTCCAAAGGCGGAGATCCATGAACGAAAACATGAACGCCACATCAGGCGGATCCATCTCGTCGGCCGGAAATTCGATCAAGGCCACGTCCAGAGGCGCCATGGGCCGCCGGACGTTTCTGGGCGTGGCGGCGGCGTCGGCCGCTGTTGGACTAGCTGCCTGCTCCTCTTCAAGCAGCGGAACTACCGCCTTGGGCAGCACCGGTAAGACAGGTAAGAAGGCCACTGTCAACATGTGGTCGTGGTACACAGAAGATCAGACGGTATGGGCCTCGGTGGTCGACGAGTTCCAGGCGGCGTACCCCAATATCCAGGTCGTGCCGCGTACCTTCGGCAGCCTGGCGGATTACGCACCTGCCCTCGAAGCGGCGGTTTCCGCCGGGAGCGCTCCCGACATCATCGCGCCCGCGACGCTCGCTATCTCCTACGGCCGCGCGGGCATCCTTCTCGACCTCAAAAGCGCATTGGGGTCGTCATTTATCAGCGACTTCTTTCCCTCCACCAACCAGGAGTACTCCGATGGCGATAAGCAGTACGCCGTTGGCTGGGAAGCGCAGATGTTTGGCTTGTTCTACAACCCGGAAATCCTCTCGAAGGCCGGCGTCGACTTCCCCGAGACCTGGGACGACCTGATCACAGCATCGGCCCAGATCAAGTCGAAAACCGGGCTCGTGCCGGTTTCGCTGAACGGCAACCCGAGCAACAATGCCGCCGATTTCTACCTTCCGCTGGTGACGCAGGCATCCAACAACCCCGACCTCGTGTACCAGCTCGACAACTTGTCGAACGGAGCGAACTGGAACAGCACGTACCCGATCCAAGCCTTCGAGATGCTGCAGAAGCTGCAGCAGAGCGGGGTCTTCGAGGCTGGGGCGGGTGCCGTTACCTACGACGAGGCCCTTGCCCTCTTCTATACCGGGAAGTCCGCGATGCTGTCCTTCGGGTCGTTCATCGTCCCCGGGCTGCTGACGTCCGCCAGCCCGGCGTTCAACAAGCTCTACAAGGTCGGGATGACGCCTGCGTGGACATCGGGCGCCCGCCACTGGGGAGCCAACCAGGCCGGTGCCGGCTGGGGGGTAAACGCGCAGAGCCCCAATGTCGACGCCGCCGTCGAGTGGCTGAAGTATATTTACGAGCCGTCACGCTACGCGACCATCATGCAGCAGTCGTCCTCGATGGCGGCCACTATGACCGCGGCGGCGCAGGGCACCAACCCGATCGTCCGTGAGATGGCTTCCTGGATCACCGATAACGGATGCAACCATATCCTCTTCGGCGTCGGCTCAGAGACGGCGGTGGGCAACGCTGCCGCCGGCGTCATCGCCGGAAAGCTCAGCCCCACCGCGGCCGCGGCTCAGACACAGTCCGCCGTCGAGACCGCCCGCCGGGCGTGAGAGAACTGAGGGGCGGCTCATATGACCGTGCCAGTCCAGGCCGCCGCTGAGCAGATAACCCTGCAGCGGCGGCCAGCAAGGCGGGGCAGCAGGTGGCCTCGCGGCGGGGTCTACGGCCGGGCCCGGGGCCAGGGCATAGGATATTTTTTCATCCTTCCCGTCGTTGCCCTGTTCCTTGTCTTCATCGGCTACCCGCTCGTCCGATCGATTTACCAGAGCTTTACGCAATGGCCTGGCTTCGGGCCGTCGAAGTTCGTCGGCTTCCAGAATTTCAGCACCATGTTCCAGGATCCCGTGTTCGTCACCGCTCTGGTGAACACGATCGAATTCACGGCGGTAACGACAATTATCGCTACCTTCCTGGCCATGGTGCTGGCAGCGGTGCTGCGGGCTAAGTGGCGCTTCGGCACCGTGTACCGGGTGGCCATCTTCGTCCCGGCCCTGCTCTCGCTGGTGGTTTCCGGTACGGTGTGGGGCCTCATCTACGAGCCAGATTTCGGCATACTCGACACCTTCCTGAACTCGGTCGGCCTGCACTCCATCGCCATTGCGTGGCTGTCGGACTCCGCAACAGTGGTGCCGTCTCTCATCGCGGTGGCAATATGGCAGTCGCTCGGCTTTTACATGCTGATATTCTACGCCGCGCTGCATGATATCGATCCTTCGCTCTACGAAGCAGCTCAGCTTGACGGTGCTTCCGTTCTCGCTCAGTTCAGGTACGTCACGATGCCGATGCTCCGAACGGTGACCTCGATCGTTGTCACCCTCAACCTCATCAACGGGATGAAGGTCTTTGACATCATCTACGTGATGACCGGCGGCGGCCCCGACAACGCGTCGCAGTCCCTGACAACCTACCTCTACAGCCTGGCGTTCGGCGGACAGGTGTCCGGTGCCATTCCGGCCATCGGTTACGCCACTGCCATCGGAGTAATGGTCTTGCTCCTCGCCATCATCATCGTGGCTGCTCAGCTCGCCATCGGCGCTCGCAGGCGACTGACGTGAGAGAACGGAGAGGATCGTGACAACGCATACCGCTTTTCGGCACAGCGACGCGCCAGTCAAGCACGTAGCGGTCAGGACGCTCGGTTACGTCGTTCTCACCGTGGTAGCCGTCGTGTGCGTATTCCCGCTCCTGTGGATAGTGCTCACATCGCTCAGGACTCCCGACTCCGCCTTCGGCAAGTCGTTTATCCCGACCGCCGCAGAGTGGACGGTACAGGCGTATTCTGGTGCCTTTACATCGGCTGGAATGGGCCGCGGCCTGGTCAATTCGATCATCGTCACCGCCTGCACCATCGCGGGTGTCGAGATTGTGGCAACCTTGGGCGGCTATGGGTTCGCCCGCTTCAACTTCCGTGGGCGGCGGCCCATCTACATCGCCATACTGAGCACGTTGATGGTGCCCGGAGCAGTGCTCATCATCCCGCTGTTTCTCGAGTTCAAGGTATTCCACCTGCTGGATTCGCTGCAAGGACTGACGCTGGTTTATATCGCCACATCGGTTCCATTCGCGGTGGTCCTCATGAGAGGGTTCTTCGAGCGAGTGCCCGAGAACCTCGCCGATGCTGCCAGGATAGACGGCGCGAGTGAACTGGCGGTATTCCTCCGGGTCATGCTGCCTCTTGTACAGCCGGCCGTTCTCACCCTCGCCGTTTTTCAGTTCCTGTCCAGCTGGAACGAGTTCCTCCTGGCGGAGACCTTTCTGCGTTCGCCGGATCTGCTCACGTTGCAGCCGAGGGTATACGCCATCGTCGGCCAGTACTCGACAAACTGGTCCTTGCTGTGCGCGGCAGTGGTTATCTCGGTTATCCCGGTCGTCATTCTCTACGTGGTCCTGCAGCGGCGCTTTGTCGCGGGGTTGACCGTGGGCGCCTTGCGAGGATGAGCCTGGTTCCTGGCTCGAGTGGCACAGGACAATGCTGTTCCCCGCTGCGGGCACCCGCCGGGGCGACCCATCTGCCGGCCGATTTCACGCCTACCCACCGCACATGATCAGACCAGACCACGAGCTTGCCATTCCGGTGGACTGGCTGAGGGGACATCGATAAGGGAGACCATGACACAGGACGCAACGAGCAACCCAGTGCGCTTCGGCATCGTCGGTCGAGGGTGGCGGAGCGCCTTCTACCGGCGGTTGGCATTGGCACTGCCTGAGCATGTGCAACTCGTCGGCGTGATGGCGCGCAGTGAAGAGGCCGCCCACTCCGTCGAAGAGACCTGGAAAGTGCGGGGATGCACCAGCATCGCAGAATTGCTGGCCCTGGAGCCGGAGTTCGTGATCAGCGCCGTGCCGTGGGCGGTGAACCCCGGTATCGTGCTCGCCCTCGCAAGCGCTGGCGTCCGTGTCCTGAGCGAGACACCACCAGCTCCTGACCTGGACGGGCTGCGCAGTCTCTGGAAGCAGGCAGGCGAGGGGGACCTGGTCCAAGTCGCAGAGCAGTACCTCCTCTATCCCGGCCACGCCGCCAGGAGCGCCCTGCTCGCCACTGGCCTGCTGGGCCGCCCGTCTTCTGTGCAGGTGTCTTCGACCCACCTGTACCATGCCGTGTCGATGATCCGGGGCTTTCTTGGTGTGGGCCTAGAGGACGCCACCGTCCGAGCCAGCACCTTCCACGGTCCTCTTGTCGACCCCCAGACGAAGAGGGACGGGTGGACTGATGACGACACAGAAAAGGACGCCGTCACCACCCTGGCCACGATCGAATTCGCTTCCGGCGCGATGGGCTTGTACGACTTTACCGACAACCAGTGGCACAACCCCTTGCGCAGCCGGCGCATCGTTATCCGCGCAAGTCGAGGAGAGATCTCGAACGACGCTGTGGTGCGGCTCGCAGACGGCCGCACGGTTCTCGAAGCCCCGATCGTTCGCCGCCAGACCGGCTGGGATCTCAACCTTGAAGGATTCCAGCTTGACCATCTCAGCTACGAAGGCCGCGTCCTGTACAAGAATCCGTTTCCGGGACTCTCCCTCTCCGACGAGGACATAGCAATCGTGCAGCTGCTGGTCCAGATGGCGCGCTGGTCACGTGGGCATGGGCCAGCGCCCTACCCTCTCGCTGAGGGGTGCCAGGACCATGCCATAGCTCTAGCGATTGCGGCCTCGGCCCGGAGTGGCGGTCCGGTCTTGGTATCGAAGGACGATTGGGCCAGCGGCTGACCGCTGCACGAGTGGGGGCACAGCAGCCTGCGGGCGTGCTCGCCCCGTGGCCGGCCTCACCGTCGGGGCCGTGCGGAGCTAACCAAGGCGACGGCCAGAGAAAAGGAGAGAAAAGGAGTGAGTGTGCGGTCATATCCCATCACCGCCGTTGATCTCGTGGTACGGGATCTGGAGAGGTCCGTGGCCTTTTACACCGACCACGTCGGCCTGCCGGAGGCCACGGTGTCCGCGGACGGCCGCGCCGCCCTGCTCACGGCCGGGCCGGCGGTGCTGCGGCTCAGGGAAGCATCCGACGCCGCCGACGGCGGATGGGTACCCGATGACCTGCAGAAGGGTTTCCGGCACATCGGGTTCACGGTGAGCGACATCGACGCGCGGGCCGCGGCGCTCCACGCCCAGGGGGTGCGGTTCCGGATGGAGCCAAAGGACGCTTACGGCGGTGTACGCATCGCCTTCTTCTACGATCCCGATGGGGTACTGCTTGAGTTCGTCCAGGGGCAGCTTTCCTATGACCGGATCCACGACCAGGGGCTCGTTGACGCGGCCCAGGCGGCGGCCACCCCGGACACCCCGGCCGCGCCGTCCTTCGACCATGTGGCCGTGACGGTCGACGACCTGGATACGACGATCAAGACCTACACGGACGGTCTCGGGTTCGGCGTGGCCGGCCAGCTGATCCGGGACGACGACCCGCGCGGCTTCGTCATCACTTACCTGCACGCCGGCCGCACGGTACTTGAGGTATTTACCTACGACGAGGCCAAGCAGGAGAGTCCGTGGTCTGCGCAGCAGTGCACGGCAGGTTTCCGCGACGTCGTCTTCACCGGCGAGGTGGACGACATCGTGCGACGGCTTGAGCAGTCGGGCGTCCGCCGGGTCGCTGACGAGGGAGCGCTGCTTGTGGACTCGGACGGTTTCCCGCTCCTGGTGGAGGCCGCGCTATGAGCGGCTTGCCGGAGGACTGGCTGCGGCCCCTCGGCCGGACCGGGCTGGCCGTGTCAGCGGTCTGCGCCGGCGGCGGACCGCTGGGCAGCATGCCACAGAACTTCGGGTACGACGTCCCGGCTGAGCGCGGTATCGACACGGTGATCAGGGTGCTAAGCAGCCCGATCAGGTTCCTTGACACGTCGAACAGCTATAGCGGCGGGGAGAGCGAGCGGCGCATCGGCGCGGCGGTCGCCGCCACGGGAGGCCTGCCCGGAGATTTCGTGCTCGCCACCAAAGTGGACAGGGACAGAAACGGGGACTTTTCCGGCGCGCGGGTCCGCCGCTCGATAGAGGAGAGCCTGACCCGGCTTGACCTGCAGCAAGTGCCATTGCTTTACCTGCACGATCCAGAGCACATCAGCTTCGAGGCGGCGATAGCGCCCGGCGGCCCGGTCGAGGAACTACAGCGCATCCGCGACGAGGGCCTCGCGCGGTACCTCGGCGTCGCGGGAGGACCGGTCGGCCTGATGCGACAGTTCGTCGATACCGGGGTTTTCGACGCCGTCCTCACCCACAACCGGTACACCCTGGTGGACCGGTCCGCGGAACCGCTGATCGAGGCGGCGTCCGCGGCCGGCGTCGCCGTCGTCAACGCCGCCATCTACGGCGGCGGCATTCTCGCCAAAGGCGCAGCTGGCTCCGACCGGTACGCGTACTCGGCCGCTCCGCAGGCGGTGCTGCGAGCCGTCGCTGAGATCGAGAAGGCCTGCGCCGCCTACGGCGTCCCGCTCCCCGCGGCGGCGCTGCGGTTTTCGATGCGAGACCCCCGGATCGCGTCGACCATCATCGGCATCTCCCGGCCGGAACGAGTGGACGAGTGCCTGAGTCACGTGACCTGGAAGATACCTGACGAGTTCTGGGCCGAGGTTGACCGGCACGTGCCCGCGCCCCGCTACTGGCTGAACTGAAACGAGTGGAAGAGATCCATGACTGACTCGACCGACACCGGCGTACTGCGGTTCCCTGACGGGTTCGACTGGGGGGTGGCTACGGCGAGCTACCAGATCGAGGGGGCCGTCGACGAAGGCGGCCGAGGCCCCTCGATCTGGGACACGTTCGCCCATACGCCGGGGAAAACGGCGAACGGCGAGACCGGCGACGTCGCCTGCGATCACTATCACCGCTACCACGACGACGTTGCACTGATGCGGGAGCTCAACGTCGCCGTCTACCGTTTCTCCCTGGCCTGGCCGCGGTTGCAGCCGTCGGGGCGAGGCCCGCTGAAGCCGGCGGGCGTGGCCTTCTACGACCGGCTGATCGACGAGCTGCTCGGCGCCGGCGTCCGGCCCTGGGTCACCCTCTACCACTGGGACCTGCCACAGGCGCTTGAGGACGAGGGCGGCTGGCCGGAACGGCAGACGGCTTCCCTGTTCGCGGACTACGCGGTCGCCGTGCACGCGCGGTTCGCCGACCGTGTCCGCGACTGGACCACGTTGAACGAGCCATGGTGCTCGGCTTTCCTCGGGTACGCCGCCGGCCATCACGCTCCCGGGCGCACGGACGGCGCGGCCGCCGTCCGGGCGGCGCACCATCTTCTGCTCGGACATGGCCTGGCGGTGCAGGCCATGCGCTCGGCACGGGACGACCTGCGCTACGGCATCACGCTGAACTTGTATCCGACCTCCGCCGCCACGTCCGCGGCCGCCGACCAAGAGGCAGCCCGCCGTGTCGACGGCATCTGTAACCGCATCTTCCTCGACCCGATCCTCCGCGGCCGCTATCCGGAAGACGTGCTCGCCGACCTTGAGCCGATCGCGGGCCTGGCGCACATCGAGGACGGCGACGACAAACAGATTGGCCAGCCGCTCGACCTGCTTGGCGTGAACTACTACAGCCGGCACGTGGTGCGCACGGCAACCGATCGGCCGAACGCGGCCTGGGTCGGCGCCGACGCTCAGGCTGTCCACACAGGGCTCCCGGTGACCGCCGCCGACTGGGAGATCGATCCGGCCGGGCTGTACGACATCCTCACCCGGGTTTCGCGTGAGTATCAGGCGCCGCCGCTTTACATCACCGAGAACGGCGCCGCCTTCCCTGACGTGATCGCCGACGACGGCGGTGTGCACGATGAGCAGCGCGTCGCCTACCTCGACGGGCACTTCCGCGAGGCGCACCGGGCCATTAGGGACGGTGTTGACCTCCGGGGATACTTCGTCTGGACACTCATGGACAACTTCGAATGGGCCTGGGGTTACGACCGCCGTTTCGGTCTTGTCCATGTCGACTATGCCAGCCAGCGGCGGCTGGTCAAGGACAGCGGTCGCTGGTATTCGGGCATAGCGGCAGCTAACGGCATGGTAATGATATAGCGGTCGAGGATGGGTAGGGTGACCATCGAAATTCTGAGCGGGAGGTGGCCGGGGTGCCTAGCCAACCGGCGCGACGCGCTACCCTCGACGAGGTGGCGCGCCTGGCCCGCGTCTCACCCTCGACCGTCTCCCGAGTCGTCCGTGGTTCCTCGCCTGTCAGCGAGGAGCTCGCAAGCGCCGTTCGAGAAGCCATCCGCGTCACTGGTTACGTTCCGAACCTAGCCGCCCGCCAGTTGGCCACCAGTCGCTCGGACGCCGTGGGGGTGGTGATCGCTGAAGACCAATGGCGGGTATTCCGCGATCCTTTCTTCGCCGACATGGTGGAGGGGGTGGCCACCCAGCTGGCCTCGACGCGTTACCGGTTCATCCTCGTCATGGGCCGTTCCGCGGAAGACCCGGAATGGTTGCTGCACTACGTGGGCGGCGGCCACATCGACGGGGTCATGATGATCGCGCCCGAGCGGCAGCATGCTCTCGGGGATGCCATCACGTCGGTCGGCCTGCCAGTGGTCTACATGGGCAAGCCGTTCCAAGCCGCCGAGGACGCCACGTATGTCGACGCCGACAATGTCGGCGGGGTCAGGCAAGCCGTTGAGTACTTGCATGCGCAGGGGCGGCGGCGCATCGCCCTGATCGCCGGCATTCCCACGATGCGGTCGAGCGTCGACCGGACAGCCGGCTACCGCTCCGGAATGGCCGGCGTGGGGCTGCCGGTGGACGAGCGGCTCGTCATGGCTACTGACTACAGCGACGAGGGAGGAGAAAAGGCCATGAACCAGTTGCTGCGGCTGGGCGGCGGTGCGTGCGATATAGACGCCGTCATCGGGGCCTCCGATCTCATTGCGATCGGCGTACTGCGGGCGCTCCGCAACGCGGGGGTGGATGTACCAGCCGATATCGCCGTGGTCGGGTTCGGTGACGAGCGGATTGCGGCCCGGAGCGAGCCGCCGCTGACCACCATCGCTCAGAATGCCGTCCAGATGGGCAGTGAACTAGCGCGGCTCATGGTTGCCGTGCTCGACGGCCAGCCGCATCCCGGCCGCGTCATAATGCGTCCCCATCTAGTGGTACGAGCCACCACCTGAAATGCAGTTACCTGACGGGGTAAAGGGACACGGATCGAGGGCATCATCGCGACAGCGACCATCTCTCGAAGGCTTCACCAACCACCAAGGCAATAATCGCCTGTATTTTTGATATCGAACAGACGTACGTTCGAGAGACCTGCCACGGGAGTCAGGAGCGGGAGCCAACGTGTTCAGACGGCCCTCGACTCACGTCGACCTGCTGGGATTATTCGCCATGGCCAGAGGCTCTCCACTCGACTCCCTCCGACCGTCCCGGACTCCTAGAACTTACATGGCATCCTGACGGCCCGAGCTGCCGCTCGCCGCACGTTCGGGTGGTCGTACTTAAGTGCTTCGGCCAGGGCGGGCACCACTTGGGTATAGTCAGCGGGAACGGTGGCCAGTGCCCCGGACGTAAGTAGAGATGAGCATCCAGGCTGTGTGGTGTGCTCGTGCGTTCGGATGCTCGTGTTGACGCCGGTCGCGCGGTGGGTATGACAGTGGCTGAATGAGGCGAGAGCTGGGCCGGGAGGCACCGGATGACAAGGCCGACGCCGCCGTCCTCCGGGCCGCCGGATGACCTCTCGGAGAACGACGGCAACGGGCGGCATCGGCGCGTCCCCCCGCCCCTCGGGGACCCGTACCGGCAGGATTTGCAACCGACGTTCACGCCACGCGACGCTCCCTCTGAAGCACCATCGCATGCCCGGGGTGAATGGCCGTACGGTGAACAGCCATACGAGGGTTATTCGTACCCGCGAGCACAGTCGCCGTATACGGCGCAGCCATCAGAGCCGGTGCCGCCGTCGTCCGTGCATCCGTACGCCCAGCAGCCTCCGGTGCCGCCCGGACTGCCGGTACAGCCAAGGTTCATCCCGCGCCGGGACAGCGACGGACGGCGTCAGCACGACGGTGACGGCCAGCCCGGACGCCACGGGGGGCGCCGGGACGAGGGCAGGCGAGGCGACGACCGGCAGCGCGCGGAAGGCAGGCGCGTAGACAGGAACGGGCGGCCCGGGTACGGGCGGTCCCAGCCGAAGGTCACGCCGCGTGAGGGCTACATGCCCCCGCCTGAGGCGGGGCGCCAGGCTGCGTACTCCCCGCCGACGACGACGTTCTTCGCGCCTGCCGAGTACCCGCAACCGTCGTTCACCCCGTACCCGTACGGCGAGGCGCCGCGCCGCAGGCAGCCGCGCCCGGGAGACCCGGACGGGCGCCCGCCCCGGGAGAGGACCGGCGGGCCAGGGACCGGCCGGACGCAGGTCCCCGACGTCCCGGGCTTGCCGGAACCTGGTGGCGCCTCGGGCACGGGACCGCAGCGCAGCGTCGAGGCCCAGCCGAACCTGGCGAGGTCAAGCAGGGCGATGGCGCTCGGCTCGATCGCCTCCCGGGGCACCGGCCTCCTGCGCACGCTCATGCTCGGGGTCGCCCTCGGTTCCGGTCACCTCTCCGACGCGTACAACGTCTCCAACACGCTGCCGAACACCGTTTTGTACCTGATGCTCGGCGGCATTTTCACCAGCGTGGTGGTCCCGCTGCTCGTCAGGGCGGCCAAGGACCACCCGGACAAGGGTGAGGCGTACGCAGAGCGGATCTTCACACTCGGCGCCATCGCGCTGCTGATCGTCACGGTCGTCGCCACCGCGCTCTCCGCGCCGATCATTGATGTTTACCTACCCGGCGCCGCCCGATCCGAGCACCGGGTAGCGGTGATCTTCGCCTACTTCTTCATCCCGCAGGTCTTCTTCTACGGGATGGACTCACTGCTCGGCGCGATCTTGAACACCAAAGGCCGGTTCGGCGCCAACATGTGGACACCGGTCATCAACAACGTCGTGGTAATCGGGGTCTTCACCCTGTTCCTCGTCGTTGAGGGAACGAACCGGACGCCGTTCGAACGTCAGCTCCTTCGGTATTGACCTCCTAGGCCTGGGCACCACGCTCGGCATCGTGATCCAGTCGATCGCCCTGTTCCCGATCGTGAAGCGCGCCGGGTTCAGCTTCCGGCCGCGGTTCGACTTCCGCCGTTCGGAGGTCAGCGAGATCGGCGGCATGGCGGGCTGGATGCTCGGCTACGTGGTCTCGCAGTTCGCGGCCAGCCTCGTCCTGACAGTGGTCGCGGACATAGCGTCAAGTCGCCATGGTGCGGCGAACGGCACCGGGTACTCCGCCTTCACCTATGCGAACCAGCTCTTCCAGATGCCGTACGCGATCGTCGGTATCTCGGTGATCAGCGCGCTGCTGCCGCGGATGAGCGGCCACGTTACCGACCGGCAGTACTCGCTGGTCCGCGAGGACTTCTCCAAGGGCGTCCGGCTCGCGTCGGTGATTGTCGTGCCCGCCGCGGTGTTCCTCGGCATCCTCGGCGCGCCGATCTGCGAGCTGATGTTCGCGCACGGCAGCCTGTCGGTCGGCGAGGCGCGGTACATCGGCGAGGTGTTCGGCATGCTGTCCCTCGGGCTGGTGCCGTTCATGGTGGCGCAGCTTCAGCTTCGGGTGTTCTACTCGTTCCACGACAACCGGACTCCGGGAATCATCGGTTTCGTGATGCTGGCAGTCGGGGCAATCGGCGATCTCGTCGCGCTTAACGTTCTTCCGCCGTCGCAGGTCGTCGTCGGCCTCGGTGCCGTGTACGGCCTGGTCACAGTGCTCGGCGCGGGGATCGCCTGGCCGCTCCTGCTGCGCCACGTGGGCAGCTTGGACAGCCGGCGGATCACCCGCAGCCTGGTCCGGATGGTCCTGGCGACAGTTCCCGGCCTCCTGTGGGTCCTCGTGGTGATGGCCGTCGCAGGCTCGGCCCTTCGCCAGGGAACCTTCTACGGCCTCGCGAGCGTCATCATCGGCGGCGGGGGCGCCGTGCTGCTGTACGCATTGTGCGCGCGCATGCTCCGCATCGACGAATTCAGGGTGCTGATAAGCACGATGACGCGGCGTTTCGCATAGTCCGCCACGAATAAGATGCTGCAGTACGGCAGCAGCAAACGGCAGCAACCGCATCGTCCTCAGGTGTCCGTGAGTGGTAAACCAAGTGCCAACGACACCGGATAACGGCAGATCTAGCCCGACGTCACCAGTCCAGTTGGCTTGTTCCCGCAGGCCAGAGCTGCCTTGTGACCTTTTGCGTTCCCCGCGGAAGCGGGGTCTTGGTACCGCAGCATGAGCGCCTCTGACATGGAAGTTTCCGCTACAGACTCCCCGACGGGAGCCATAGCTGGGGCCGGGCACGGAAGTACGACGAGGCTGCAGTGCGCCGACTGCAACGCCGTCGGTCTCCAGGGTCGTTCGCCGTCGCCCCGCCTGCAGTCGCTCCCCCTGTTCGAGGTGAGCTGCGCTGCGACCGTCTGTCCGTCGACTGCCTCCGCGGAGGCGGGCCTCGGGGTGGCGGTGATATCCATTGGGCCACTCGCGCGATTGAGGTATTTAGGTACCATGGATCACTGGAGGTAGGTCATGGCTGTTGAGTCGAGGCGTCAGGCGCCGCTGAAAGTCGATCCCGCGACAGACCAGCTCATCTCGCATGCCGCGCACTTCCTGGGGATCTCCAAGAAGGACTTCGTCGCCGAGGCCGTGCAGGCCTACCTTGAGCTGCGCCGTGAGGAGATCCGGCGCGGCATGGTGGAGTCGATGAAACTGCTCGACGGCTCCCTGACCTCCGCGGTGTCCATGCTCACCGGCCTGTCCCCTGAGCGGATCGAGGAGCTCGGCGGCACCGGAGACTGGGAGGACTGACCCGATGACGGTGCGCCCGACGCTCCGCTGCCTGCGCGACGACCTGCACCTGCCGCTGCCGTCGGCACGCATCCCGCTGGACGAGATCGACCACCCGGTTCTCAGGAAGGCCGCCGATCAGTTCGTCGCGCGCGACACCCCGCACGAGCGGATCGTCTCCATCGACGACGTGATCCTGTTCAAGGTCAAGACCGGGCGCTGGCGCGGCGCGGTCTTCCCCGACGAGCCCGCCGATGACGCTCAGGACTGGCTCGTCGCCGCCGGCATCCGCGAGGAAGGCGCACCGGACGACTTCTACGCAGCGCTCCACGCACAGGCTCGCGCTGCCCGGCAGCGGTACAACGTCGAGCACGACAAGACCCTGACCACCGACACCCACACCGAGCCGATCCTGCCCGGCCCGGACGACCGGGACCGCTACCTCATCGAAGCAGGCGCACGACTGGCCCGTCGGCTGAACGCGGTCCTGCGGCAGCTCGTGACCGGATCACTCCGCGACGGCCACGAGCACGCCGCCGACTTCCCCGGCTTCCGCCTCGGCGTCATCGTCCGCGCCGAAGATGGACATGAGACCTACGTCGCCATCCGCATCAGCGGCTCCGTCCCCGGCGGCATCACCGCCATGATCCTCACCCGCGTCCCCGGCTGCGAACCCGACGCCTGGTTCCCCGAATACGCACTCCCGCAACGCGAACTACTCCCTGCCGAGCAGGCCTGGTCCAACATCATGGACCCCAAGGCAGCCGCAGAACTCCTCAACGAACAGCCCTGAACAGGCGGCCTGCACGCCGGGGTCGTGGTCGCCACCCACGCACAGCGGATCCGTGAGGACCAGGCAGGCCGGCTGCCGAGGACCCGGCGCCGACCCGCCGGGTCCGGGACGCCACCGCCGGGGTCACCGTGACCCGACTCCCCGACGCCGCAAGAGTAGTCAGCTTCGCCGGCACGCCCTACGCTGCCGGGCACAGATGCGCCCGCACGGCCATCGACGTCTCCATCGTCGCCGGATCGGTCCAGTGTCCAAGGACGGGCACGTCATCCGCGTCCACCCCATCCGCCACGAGCGCTCCCGCGAACTCGGTGCCTTCGCCAACCCAAAGGCAGTCCCTGCCGCAAGAACTCAGTCATCGGCAATGTCGGCTAGCTACCGGAACTCAACTGTCGCCCAGGTGCCCGAACTTGGCAAACCCCCGATCTTCGGATTCTGAGGGCGACGCTTGATCTTGGTGGTGCGAATCGTGGGTGAGTACCGAGGGCTCGCGGGGTTCCCCCGCACTCGGGCGGCGCACCCGCATCGGCCGAGTCGTCCCGATCGATCTCAGCAGCCCACCTGAATTCGCTGTGGGGCCAGTGCATGATTCAGTCGAGCTGCCATGCCTCCATCAGCCTGCCGAGCAGCCGGGACTGGCGATCTTCGAGTACCTGCGGCGTCCACGACGGTTCGTTGAGGACTTCGACGGTCAGCGCGAAGGTGGTCACGCCCGTCCGTCCACTGAAGTACCTCTTTTTCTTTTCGTCGAATTCGAAGGTGCCTGCCGTGGAGTTCTTGATCCTGTTCAGCAGGACCAGGTTGGCCAGGCGGTTGGTCCACAGTGCACGCTCGCCGTCAGTGAAGAGCGTCCGCCAGGCCGCGTCCAAGCGGGGGTGCTGCGGCAGGACGTGCTCGATGGTGATCGTCTTCGGCTGGAAGATCGGGTTCCCCGCGGCCGAAATGAGCTCCTCGAGCCGCAGCAAGACGTAGCGCCGCACCCTGGAATTAACCAGGTAGATGTCACCGTTCAGGAGCGCCGCCGTCTCCACTACCTCGTCCTTTCCCAACTCGAACGCTGAAGCGTCGAGCCCGGCACCGCTGTCGAGTTCTGTGAGAAGCCGGGCGTAGCGGTCGACGCGCGGGCTGGTGTAAACGCGCCGGATGAACATACTCGCGGCCAGCCGTTCGAGTCTTTCGAGGAACTGGCACACGAATTTGCGGTCGTCGTGGTGGTAGCGCAACGCCCACAGGGCCGGGGCGCGCCAGTCGCCGTTGTCCAGCTGTGCGAGGCGCCGGAACCAGGCGTTGATCTCGACGCTCTCCGGGTCCTGAGGAGCGTAGCTGGCGTCGCGGATCTCGCAGTAGGCGCGGGACAACGGAACGATTTCGTCATCGATGAAATCGTGCATCCGGGCCGGGCCGAAGCGGGCGAGCACCTGTCTGGGAAACTCCTTCAGCAACTCTTCCCGCGCCCGCCGCTTGCTGAAGATCATACGGATGTCGAGCAGCAGGTTGACGAACTCGGCTCGCCCGAGGTTTTCTTCCGCATCTTCCCACTTGCGAGCGTAGTCCTCGCGCCAATTATCTCGAATCTGGCCGATAACGTCAGACTTGAGCACGTCAGCGGGCGACAGGTCCAGGCCTCGCGCGTTCATCACGCTGAAGATCCTGTGCGCGCTTGCGAGGTCTGGGGTGCTGACCATGACGAGGTAGGTCCGCTGCGCAAGCAACTGCCCTAGTCGCAGGCGCCGCTCCGGCTCCCAGTCCAGCAGGGCATCATGCAGCAGCCTTGCATTGTCTCGCACTGCCACCTGGGAGTCATTGGCAAGCGCGCTGTCTGGCAGTGCTAGCAGATCACCTAGCCGTCCGGCGGTCTGAACATATCTTCGGAAAAATTCTCTGTCCCTGGGACGTATCTCCAGGCGGGGTTTAGCCTCGCGTCCAAGCAGAATGTTGCCCGGCTCTGATATGAGCTTCCTGAAAAGGTCCCTCACCTCGGGCTCTTCGGCCAGCTCGGCGAGTATGGCGAAGAGAATAGTCAACGTGGTCAGGCGCTGCTGGCCGTCGATGACCTCCGAGTCGGGAATCTCATGCTGCTGCTTTATGAGGACAACAGAACCTAGGAAGTAGGGCTCAACGGAGTCTCTGTCCAGCGCGTCCCGCAGATCGCCGAGCAGCTCGGCTGCCTGACCGGTTTCCCATGCGTATGGCCGCTGATAATGCGGAATTTTGAAATGATACTCAACACTGAAGATCCTCCATAGAGGCATTTCATGCGCCTCAAGCTGCTGCATGCGCCATATCTTGGCACATCGGCCCCCGCGCACGAAGTACGGGTGCGCTGACCAGGGTCAACCCGCCGGACTCTGCCTGCGGGTTCACCTCCTACCCCAGGGACACGGCAAAGTCGTATTCATGCAGCCTGAAGCAGCTTTAGTGTTCGCTGGGGATCGCGGGCGTGGTGGCGGTTGGCAGCGGCTATGTTGTCGTGGCCGTCCAGGCGCAGGAGGCTGACCGCCAGGCTGCGGATCGATGCCATGACACGAGGTGCGTTCCCGGTCCTGACCAGGGACTTGTCTTCCTGGTAGGTGACGTCGCGGACCCAGTGAAGGCGGTTTTCTATCTCCCAGTGCCCGCGGACCCAGCCCGCCAGGGTGGCGGGGTCCGCGTCACGGTCGCTGGTGATCAGGTACGCGACCTCGACGGTCTTCTTCCCCTTCTTCGTGACGGTGCGGCGCAACTGTGCGACCTGCGCGGCCCCGGCGAACCCGATCCAGGACGGCGCCAGCGCGGCCTTGACCGTGCGGCGCGCGCGCCGTCCGTGACCGGTGGTCACGGATGAAACGGAGGGGACGTCTTTCCAGGGCAGCTTCTTGAGCTGCTTGTACAGGGTTGGCATGTTCGCCTTGACGGTCATCACGTAGGCAGCGCGCCGGTCCAGGATGACCTGCGCGGTATCACCCTGCGTGTGCAGCGCGTCTTATGCCGGCATGATCGTTATGCCGACCTGCGTCGTGACATGCCGACGGTCTGCCTGGTAGCCGGTCACGAGATCGGCATAATCATCTCTTTCGGGCATGAAAGGGATGAATGAACAGTGATCGATCCTGATCTAGTGGTAGTTACCGGGCCGTTGTCGCCGTTCCGGGACGGGTTCGGGTGCTGGCTGGAGGAGGCCGGCTACTCCAGGGCAATGCGTGCGGAGCACCTGCGGCTCATGGCTGGGCTGAGCCGCTGGCTGCAAGAACGCGGGGAAGCGGGCGGATGCCTGAGCAGGCCGCTGCTGGCGGAGTTCCTGGGCGGCTGCCGGGGAGCCCGGAGCAGTACCGGACGGTCGATGGCGGGCATGCGCCCGCTGATGGAGTACCTGCGCGGGGCTGGAGTTGCGCCCCCGGATAAGCCGGCACCTCCGTCCGGCCCCGCAGAAGAAGCCATCGCGGAATACGCGTCCTATCTTCGTTCCGAGCGCGGGCTCGCCGCAGCGACCATCGGGACCGAGACCGCCCTGATCCGGCCGTTTCTGGCCGGGCGGGTCCGGAAGGGCCTGCAGGATCTGGAGTCGCTGACCGCGGCCGACGTACAGGCATTCATCCTGGAGCGTGCCCGGAGCCTCTCGCCGTCGAGGGTCCAGCGCACCGGAACGGCCCTGCGGTCGCTGCTGCGGTTCCTGCACCTGCAGGGCGTCACCGCAGCCCCGCTGGCTGGCGCTGTGCCGACAGCGGCGAACTGGAAGCTGTCCGGCCTTCCCCGGCACCTGACGCAGGAGGAAGCGGCCCGGATCCTGGACTCGTGCGACCTGGCCACCGTGACCGGGCGCCGCAATCGGGCGGTCCTGCTGCTGCTCGCCCGGATGGGCCTGCGGGCCGGCGAGGCCGCCGGGCTGCGGCTGGACGACATCGACTGGCGGGCCGGCGAGATCACGGTGCACGGCAAGGGGAACAGGCACGAGCGGCTCCCCCTGCCCCCTGTTATCTCCAGCCTCAACTGAGGTGTCCTCGATGTTGCTGAGGGCTTCGTAGCGGGCTGGATTGCCCGTTGTGGACGTAGTTATCTCCTGTGCTGTCGCGCACGTGACAGACGTAGCGCACGGCAGAGGAGAAGTGGCATGCATGTGCAGCGGGTGGTAGTGCCCGGGAACCAGGCCGAGTCGTGGACGGTCCTGGACGACGACGGGCGGGTGGTGGAGCCGGCCGAGCGATGGCTGGCGCACTTGACGGCAATCGAACGCTCCCCGAACACGGTGAAGGCGTACTCGCACGACCTGAAGGACTACCTGGTCTTCCTGGCGTCCCGCGGCTTGGATTGGCGGGAGGTGCGTCTGGAGGACATCGGCGCGTTCGTGGCCTGGCTGCGCTTGCCGGCCGAGGGCCGCGACGGGAGCGTGGCGGTGCTGCCGAGCGTGGCGCCGAAGGTGACCGAGTCGACGGTGAACCGGAAGCTGTCGGCGATCAACGCGTTCTACTGCTTCCATGCCCGCCACGGCGTGGACGTCGGGGAACTGCTGGTGACCTGGCAGGCGCCCGGCCGCGGCGGCGGGCGGGGCGGGTATCGGCCGTTCCTGCACCACATCACCAAGGGCTCCCCGCAGCCGCGGCGCACGGTGGCGTTGAAGGGCGCCAAGAAGCTGCCGCGGATCCTGACGCCCGCCGAGGTGCAGGCGGTGCTGGACGCGTGCGTGCATCTGCGGGACCGCTTCCTATTTGCCCTGCTCTACGACTCCGGCTGCCGGATTGGCGAGGCGTTGGGGCTTCGCCATGAGGACATCGACGCCGCATCCCGGGTGCTGCGGATCGAGCCGCGCGCCAACAGCAACGGTGCCCGGGTCAAGAACCACTCGCAGCGGTCGGTGCCGATCAGCGGCCAGCTGGTCCGGTTGTGGGGCGACTACCTGCATGAGGAGTACGGCGATCTCGACTGCGACTACGTGTTCGTGAACCTGTTCGCGGCCCCGCGCGGGCAGGCGATGACCTACTCGGCGGCCTACGACCTGGTGGTGCGGCTTCGCGCTCGGGTCGGGTTCGACTTCGATCCGCACTGGCTCCGTCACTGCATGGCAACGAGGGCGCTTCGGGACGGGGTGCCGCTCGAGGTGGTCTCCAAGCTGCTCGGCCACTCCTCGACCACCGTCACCGAACAGGTCTATGGCCACCTGACCGTCGAGGACGCCCGCAAGGCGCTTGAGGCGGCCGGCTGGTTCAGCTCCCACGGGGCGGAGGTGACCCTGTGAACCAGCCGGTTAACCGGGCTGTGAACCACAACAAGTTCGAGGTCACCGACGGCGACCGGCTGCGCTGGCAGCGGCAGGCCGCCCACGCGTTGACCGCGCTGCTGCAGAACGCGCCGGTGCTGCCGCCGCTGATCTGGACGATCGGGCCGACCGGGGCGCTGGTCGGCCATCTGGCCGGGCTCATCCCCGCGGAACGGCTGCGTGAGCGTTTCCAGGCGCGGGTGGCCGCGCTGGAGTTGTCGGAGCGGCCGCCGGTCAGTTCCCCGGGCGGCGCGGTGTGGCATCTGGCCGCCGAGGCAACGCGCGGTCAGGTCCGCCTCCGGGTGACCGCCAGCGTGCTGGCGGCGCCGCCCGAGGAAGACGACCTGCTTGACGGCCAGATCAGCAAGAGCGGTGAGGAATCGGCATGAGCGGTTCGGTGCACGATGCGGCCACCTCACCTGACGGCAGGCCCGCAGGCTTGCTGGAGAAGCTGATGGCGGCCATCCGGCCCGAGTTCCGCGCCGAGGTGCTGACCTTCGAGGCCGCCGATCCGGTGTTCGGCGGGCAGGTATGCGCGGTACCGGGCTGCCATCGGGTGGCCCGCTGCCGGCAGATGTGCTTTGGGCACCACGGACGGTGGCGCCGTGAAGGAACCCCTGACCTGGCCGACTTCATCGCCACCACCCCAGGCGATTGGAACGGCCGACGGCAGCTGGCCTCCTGCAAGGTGCCGACGTGCCAGTACGCGTCCAGCAGCAAGGGCATGTGCGAGCGCCACCACGCCCAGTGGAAGCGCTCGGGCGAGGCCGGCCACGCGTCGTGGATGGCCTCGGCGGCACCGCTTCGGCCGCCATCGCCCGTGCCGCCGGTCTGCGCGATCGTCTACTGCGCCCTGTGGTGCAAGGGCAGGGCCCCGTTCTGCAGCGGCCACAACGGATACTGGCGGCAATGCCGGTCCCGCATGAGCATGCAGGAGTTCACGGCCCTCTACGAGGCCGACCGCAGCGACCAGGAATGGATCGATCTGCGAAACCTGCCCGCCCAGCTGCGCCTGGAGGTGCAGTACGTCCTGCAGTCCCGCCGCGACGAGGAACGCGCGAGGCTGATTCCCCGCTACGTTCAGCGGACCGTGAACGCCCTGGCCGATGTCGGAGCGGCCTCGTTCCTGCAGCACGATGAGGAGTACTGGGCCGCGTTCGGGACACCCGCCGGCGGGCAGCGCCTGTCCGGGCGGCGCGCGTTCGTCCTGGACTCCTACCTGCGCATCGAGGCACTTGCGCTCGGACACGGCTGGGACCAGGAATACCCGCGCGACATCTGGCGGCTGCGCACGCTGGGAATCGATACCGACCGGGTCGCCGCCCTCCGCTTCACCGGCATCACCCAGTCCTGGCTGAAACAGCTGGCCAAACGGGTGAGCCGATGGCGGCTCACCACCGGCACCGGCCCAGGCAGCGTGCTGCAGATGGTCTCCGCCCTCACCCACCTGAGCGGATTCCTGGCCTCGGCGCAGATCACCAGCCTGGCCGGAACCGACCGTGAACTGCTGGAACGCTACCTGGCTGAGCTGCACCGCCAGTACGGCGACCGGGATGTCCGTGCCCGCCATATCGGCGCAGTGGGCACCTTCCTTTCGGCACTACGGCAACTCAAGCTCGCCGACGACCTGCCGGCCACGGCGATGCTCTTCCCCGAGGACTACCCACGCCGGCCCGAACCGCTGCCCCGCGCAATCGCCGAGCAGATCATGACGCAGGTCGAGGCGCCGGCCAACCTCGACCGGTGGGACAACCCCGCCTACCAGCTCATCACCCTCATCCTGATCCGCTGCGGCCTGCGGATCACCGATGCGGTCCGGATCGGCGATGACTGCATCAGCTTCGACGCCGACGGCTCCCCCTACCTGCACTACTACAACCACAAGATGAAACGCCAGGCGCTGGTGCCCATCGACGAAGAACTCCACGCTCTCATCACGGCTCAACTGCACCACAACCTGGACCGGTGGCCCGCCGGCATCCCGGTGCTGTTCCCCCGCCCCACCGCCAACCTCGATGGCGCCAAGCCGCTGAGCGGGCGCACCTACCGCGGAGCACTCCGTCGCTGGCTGGAACGATGTGAGATCCGCGACGAATACGGCCGGCCGGTGCACCTGACCCCGCACCAGTGGCGCCATACTCTGGGCACCAGGTTGATCAACCGGGACGTTCCCCAGCACGTCGTGCAGAAGATCCTCGATCACGACTCGCCGGGGATGACCGCCCACTACGCGAGACTGCACGACACCACCGTCCGGCGGCACTGGGAGAACGCCCGCAAAGTCAACATCGCCGGCAACGCCGTCATCCTCGACCCCGCCGGGCAAGTGGCCGACGCCGCCTGGGCCAAGCAACGGCTCGGGCGGGCCACCCAGGCCCTGCCCAACGGCTACTGCGGCCTGCCGATCCAACAGTCGTGCCCGCACGCCAACAGCTGCTTGACATGTCCGATGTTCATCACCACGGCTGAATTCCTCCCGCAGCATCGGGCCCAGCACCAGCAGACCCTGCAGATCATCACCGCGGCTGAAGCCCGCGGGCAGACGCGGCTTGCCGAGATGAACCGGGAGGTCGCCGACAACCTGCACAACATCATCACCTCATTGGAAGCCGACCCCGGCGACAACGCCGACCGGCCCGAAGGGACCGCCAATGCCGGCTGAACCTGCCGCTGAACCAAACACGGCCGGCCTCACCGCCGCGGCGCGCGCCCGCCACGAGCTGACCCGCGCCAAGGCCGTCAAAGCGCTGCACGACCTGCAGCGCCAAGGCGTCCCCGTCACCTTCGGCGTCGTCGCCGCCACGGCCGGAGTGTCCAGGTCCTGGCTCTACCGGCAAGCCGACCTGCGCCAGCAGATCGACCAGCTCCGCCAGACCGAACCCGCATCGACAAGCCATGCCGCCGAAGGAGCCACGCAGAGCAGCGGCGCGTCACTGCGGGCACGCCTGAACCAGGCGCTGGAACGCAATCGGCAGCTCGCCGACGACAACGCCCGGCTGCGCAGCCAACTCGCCCAAGCACTCGGCGAGCAACGCCAACCACCCCCGCAGGTTGCGCGGCAGCGCTCCTCCCGTCACGCTTCCACAACGATCGGACCCTGTTGACGGTCGCCTACGCCGCCACGGCGGTCACGTCAACGACACGGTCCTCGACGTGACCGCCCAGGTCAACGACATGTCGATCTTGAAAGCTGGAGATAACGGCCGACGTCGGCGAGGCGCTCGCGGCCTACCTGAGCGACGGCCGCCCGGCCCGGGCACGCGGCCGGGAGGTGTTCGCCGGGGTCCGGGCCCCGCACCGGCCGCTGACCCGCGAGGCGGTCACGCAGATCGCGGCCAGGGCCTCGCAGCGCTGCGGGCTCGGGACCGTTTTCGCGCACCGCCTGCGCCACACTGCCGCTACGGGCATGCTGTCGGCCGGCGCGTCGCTGGCGGAGATCGGCCAGGTCCTGCGCCACCGGGAAGCCCGGACGACCGCGATCTACGCCAAGGTCGACTACGACAGGCTGCGCGGCCTCGCGCGCCCCTGGCCGGGTGACGCGTGAGCAGCCTGCACGGAAAGCTGGAGGAATATCTCGCTGTCCGCAGGGCGATGGGGTTCAAGATGGAACGGCACGAGAAGCTGCTCGGCCAGTACGTCGGCTTCCTCGACGCGAGCGGGGAGACCGTCGTGACCATCGAGAACGCGGTCGCCTGGGCTGTGCTGCCCGCCGCGGCCCGGACCCGGTGGCACGCGCTGCGGCTGTCCATGGTCCGCGGGTTCGCCGCCTGGCTGAACGCGGCCGACCCGGCGCACCAGGTGCCGCCCGGCAGGATGATCCCGTACGGCGGCCGCGGCATCGTCCCCTACCTCTACACCGACGAGGAGATCACGGCCCTGGCCCGGGAAGCCGGACGGCTGTCCGGCCGGCTGCGGGCCGCGACCTTCCAGACGCTGGTCCGGCTGCTGGCCGTCACGGGCATGCGGGTCGGCGAGGCGATCCGCCTCGACCGCGGCGACTACGATCCCGCGGTCGGCGTCCTGACCGTGCGCGACACCAAGTTCGGCAAGTCCCGGCACCTCCCGCTGCACCCGACCGCCGTCGCCGGGCTGAATGAGTACCTGCGGCTCCGCGACGAGACCATGCCCGCCCCGCTGTCGCCCGCCCTGCTGCTGACCGCCCGCGGATGCCGCCTGCGCTACGAGCGGACCTGGGAGACGTTCCATTCCCTGACCGTCAGCGCCGGGCTGAAACCGCGATCGACGGCATGCCGTCCCAGGATCCACGATCTCCGTCATTCCATGGCGGTCGCCACGCTGCTCTCCTGGCACCGGTCCGGGGCCGACGTCCAGGCCATGATGCCGCGGCTGTCGGCCTACCTGGGCCACGCAGACCCCCGCCACACCTATTCGTACATGTCCGCGGCACCGGAACTGCTCGCCCTGGCCGCCGCCAGGCTCCAGGCATCCCAGGAAGAAGAAACACCATGACCGCGCTCGCGTCCACCATCCAGGCGTTCTTCACCGACTACCTGACCCGCCAGCGGAGAGCCAGCCCGCACACCGTCGCCGCCTACCGCGACTCGCTCCGGCTCCTCCTGGCCTTCGCCGCCGGCCAGACCGGGAAACAGCCCTCCAGGCTGGAGATCAACGACCTCGACGCCCCGCTGGTCGGCGGGTTCCTCGATCACCTGGAGAACGAGCGCGGCAACAGCGTCCGCACCCGCAACGCCAGGCTGGCCGCGATCCACGCGCTGTTCAGCTTCGCCGCCCTGCGCCACATCGAGAGCGCGGCCGTCGTCCAGCGGGTCACGGCCATCCCGCCCAAGCGGTTCGACCGCAAGCTCGTCACCTACCTCAGCGAACCCGAGGCCGCCGCGCTGCTCGCCGCCCCGGACACCGCCACGAGAACCGGCCGGCGCGACCACGCCCTGCTGACGCTCGCCATCCAGGGCGGCCTGCGCGTCTCCGAGCTCACCTCCCTCACCCGGGCCGACGCCTTCCTCGGCACCGGAGCCCACGTCACCTGCACCGGAAAGGGCCGCAAACAGCGGATAACCCCGCTCACGCCGGCCACCGCCGAAGTCCTCGCCGCCTGGATCGCCGAGCACCCCGGGAACCCCGGCGATCCCTTGTTCCCCAGCAGGTCCGGGACGCCGATGAGCCGCGACGCAGTCGAACGGCGCCTCACGAAACACGCCGCCGCGGCAGCCCTTGCCCAGCCGTCCCTGAAGGGAAAGAAAATATCGCCTCACGTCCTGAGGCACACTGCCGCGATGAGACTGCTGGCAGCAGGAGTCGACACCACCGTCATCGCCTTGTGGCTAGGGCACGAAACGGTCGCCACGACCCAGGTCTACATCCACGCCGACCTCGCCATCAAGGAAAAAGCACTCGCCCGGACAGCGCCCCTCGACGTCCAGGCCGGACGTTACCAGCCCCCGGACACGCTCGTGGCGTTCCTCGAGTCACTGTGATTATGCCGCCGCCGTCCGGGCCGTCGCTGCTGCCGGCACGGCACAGGACGGCGGCATCGGCATAACGATCATGCCGGCATAAGACGCGTTATGCGGACGTCTTATCTGTGGGCCGGGAAGTAGCGTCTGCGACGGAAGGTGACGGGCCTTTTCTTCTTCGGCGTGTCTGTCGCGGTCGGATGATCTCAGGCCGCTATGTTACCGACCGTGACGGATGATAGCGGAGTGGAGTGCAGGGTCCAGCGGATCGCCCCTCCGGGTGATGCGGTGACCTGGACGGTCCTGGATGACGGGCACCGGGTGGTCGGCCCGGCCGAGGAGTTCCTAGAGTTCTTGCGGGTGCAGGGGACTTCGCCGAACACGGTGAAGTCGTACGCGCGGGCGCTCGCGTTGTGGTGGACCTATCTTCACGCGTTCGGGCTGGCCTGGGACGGGCTGTCGATCGCCGACGTGGGCGGGTTCCTGGCCTGGCTGCGCACCGGGGACGGCCCGCAGGTGCCGTCGATCGAGCCGCGGGAGTCCCGGTTCGCCGAGTCCACGATCAGCACCCGGCTGCGGGCGGTGACGTCGTGCTACCGGTTCCACGAGATGAACGGCGTCTCGCTCGGCGGGGACCTGGTGAAGGTCGTGCACGGCGGCCGGGCCGCTTACAAGCCGATGCTGGAGCACGTGGCCCGTAAGAAGGGACGGCAGCGGGCGGTGATCCGGGTCCGCACGGCCAGGACGGCCCCGCCGGTGCTGACACCCGGGCAGATCGGGGCGATCTGCGACGCGTGCGCGTCACCCGCGGGACCCGGGCAGTGGGACGGGCGGGTCCGGGACCGCTTGTTGTGGTCGCTGCTCGCGGAAACGGGCCTGCGGCTCGGCGAGGCGCTGGGACTCCAGCACCGGGACTGGCATACTGGCCGCGGTGACACCCCGTTCGTCGAGGTGGTGCCCCGTGATCACCCGCACGGGGTCCGGGTCAAGGGGAGCCGTTACCGGCGGGTGTTCGCCTCCGATGAGCTGGACCGGCTCTACGGGGAGTACCTGTGGCAGTTGTGCGACGCCGGCGCGGACCTCGCGGTCGCCGACCTGGATGCGGCGCCTGTCTTCGTCAACCTGGCGGGCGGCACCCGGTTCGCGCCCTGGCGGCCGGAGAGCGTCTATGACCTGGTGAAACGCCTGCGCCGTGACCTGGCCGGGCGGGTCCCCCGGATATGGACGCCCCACTGGATGCGGCACTCGCACGCGACCGCTCTCCTGCTGGCCGGCGTGCCGGTGCACGTGGTGTCACGGCGATTGGGTCACGCCGATGTCCAGACAACTCTGGAGCAGTACGGGCACGTTACCGAGGATGCGGAGCTGCGGGCTGTCGCGGGGTGGGCCTCGTTCATGGCGGGCTGGCGGACCGGCCCGGCCGCCGGCGAGCATGCGGGAGCGTCCTCGTGACCGGCGGCCGCGGCCAGCTCGCCGGGCCTGCCCGGCGGGGATATGCCGTCGCTGGCGTCTTTGCAGGCAGCGCTGCCGGAGCCGATGCGGCAGCCGCGGTTCGCCCCGTCCAGCCTTCCGCCGAAGTACGTCGGCGCGATCCGCCACGGAGGCCCCGGGCAGGAGGTCAACCTGTCGCCGCTGCCCGTCCGGATGCGGCAGGAGATGGCCTGGTGCCTGTTCCGGATCATCGAGATCGGCGGCACGGTGGCCGTTCCGGCCGTCAACATGCTGGCCCGCCCGGCTCGGCGAGGCCGTCGCCGACTGCGGGAACAGCCGCGGCGGCCCGGTGCCGGAGTCGCTGCTGGACTGCCCGGTCCCTGACTGGACCCGGCAGATCGCCCATGCGGTGCACCGCCGTGCCGGGCGGCTTCCCGCCCCGACGACGGCGCGGAACCAGGGCAGCCTGCTGGCCCGGATGACCGGTCTCCTGGCGGCCGCCCTGGACACCGGGCCGTGGTGGCGGCGGGATGACTGGAATCCCGTTGAGGACAGCCGGATCCCGCTGCGCGAGCACGAGCCGATGGGACGCTATACGGTGCGGTTCGGCCAGATCACCATCGGGTGGCTGCGGGCCGGCGCGCAGTGGCACTGCAAGACCGGCCTGGAAACAGGGACACTGACCTGGTCAAGCGTCCACCACCGGGCCTGCTCCTTCCGGGAACTCGACGCGTTCCTGGCCGTCCGCCAGGTCAGCGGGCCCGCACTCGCCGGCAGCCCTGCCGGGGTGCGGGCGCTCATGCTGGAGTTCCTCGCGCACGTGCGCACCCGCCCGGCGAGCCGCGGGCGCCGGGCCGGGAAGCCGCTGTCCGCCGCGGCGGTCGCGCGCATGACCGGCGACATCGAGCAGTTCTACGCGCACATGGCAGGCAGCAAGGACGACGCGGCCGTTGCCCTGGACGAGCCGGGCTGGCTCACGCTGGGGCCCGAGCACGAGGGGTTCTACCGGCGCGGCGAACTTCCCGTCGCAGGCCGGCCTCCGCTGGAAGGCCAGGTGATCAGCGCGGACGCGATGACGCAGATCATGGCCGGGCCGGCCTGCTGGGCGCGACCGCCGCCGACGGCGGCTACGGCGACGAGCAGGCCATGCGCATCACCTTGCTGGCGGCCCTGCTGGGCCGGCGCATCAACGAGATCTGCATGCTGGACCCCGACCCGCTGCTGCCGCTGCTTCCCCTGCCCGGGGAACCCGGCCCGGACCGTGACGATGACGGGCAGGCCCCGGTCGCCAAGCTCCGCTACCAGCAGACCAAAATCGACGGCGCACCGGACACCGTCCTCGTCCACGACGAGGTCGTCGCGATTATCCGCGAGCAGCAGCAGTGGGCGGCAGCCCGCGCCGGCGCCATCTGCACGCCCGGCACCAGGCCGAAGTACCTGTTCCTCGCCTCGCACATGAACCGCAACGGCGACCGGCCCTACTCCGACCGCACCCTGCGCGCCCTGCTGACCCGGCTGGCCGCCCGCCTCGGGATCCGGGATGACGCCGGAGCCGTGGTCGATTTCAACCGGACCCACCGCTTCCGGCACACAGTCGCCACCAGCCTCCTCAATGCAGGGGTGCCGGTCCACGTGGTCCAGCGTTACATGGGGCACCTGACGCCCGCCATGACCATGCGGTATGCCCAGACACTGGCCGAGACGGCCGAGGCGGAGTTCCTGCGGTTCCGCAAGCTTACCGCCGATGCCCGCCCGGTCCAGGCCGACCCCGGGGACCTCTACGACATGCTCCAGCTGGACAGCCGCACCGACCGGATCCTGCCCAACGGATGGTGCATGCTGCCGCCACGGCAGGTCTGTGACCGCGGGAACGCTTGCCTGACCTGCGGAAAGTTCGCGACGGACGCCACGTTCCTGCCCGAGCTGCGGGCACAGAAGGAACGCACCCTGACCCTGATCGACAGCCGCCAGGCCGCCTTCACCGCACGGACCGGGACACCGATGGCCCCCGGCAACGTGTGGGTGGACGGCCGCCAGCGCGAAGCGGGCGCCCTCGGCGCCATCATCGCGGCCCTGGAATCCGCGCCGGAAGCACCACGGGCCGCAGTCGGCGCCGGGACCGCTGCCCGCGCCGACGCCGCCATCGCCCGCCAGGACGAGCGCAATGCCCGGTAACACCGAGAACCTGCGCAAGGCGACCGAGGCCCGCACCGCCGCTGCGGCTGCCCGCGCCGAGAACGCCCTCGTCGCCATGATCAAAGAGGGCGAGCAGGTCACCTTCCGCGGCCTCGCGGCCAGGGCCGTGGTATCGCTGGACTTCCTCTACCGCAACGCCGGCATCCGCTCCCGCATCGAACAGCACCGCACGGTCCGCCCGTCCAGGCCCGAGCCCGCCGGCGACCCCGGCGGGGAACACGGCTCCAGCGTCGTGCGCACGCTGACCGCCCAGCTCGCCGACCTCAAGCGCCGGCACCGGGAGGAAACCGCCGAACTGCGCCGGGCCCTTGAGCAGGCCCACGGCGAGAACCTCCTGCTGCGCCGCCGCCTCGGCGCGGGCGGCCAGTGAGCAGCAAGGACGGCAGCGCCGCCGACCCGCTCGACACGATCCCCCTGTTCGAGGTCAAGATCCCGTTGACACCCGCCAGGGCCGCAGCGATACGTCGGGCGCTGGCCGCTCTCGATGCGATCCCCGCCCGGCGCAGGGAACTCGACCTTTACGAGCACCGGCTCATCAGTGGCGCCCGCTCCGCGGGCGCCACCTGGCAGCAGATCGCTGCCCGCCTCGGCTACAAAGACCGCCAGGCTGCCCAGCAGCGCCATCAGGCCCTCGCCCGAGCGCTCGTGCCATCGTCGCAGACGCGTACGCGACAGCCATTACCTGCGGAAACATCAAAGAAATTCTGTTCGAACTACAGATAAGAGCTCCGCATAACGCGTCCAGGGTGATGACCGACCCGGCCAGGTCGGCGAACGTGGCCAGCAGGTCCCGGACGGCGGGGATCTCGTTACTCTTCGCGTTCACGGCGACCTGGCCGAGGACCGCGCCGATGCCGTGGGCCAGGGCCGCGACCAGGTGCGGGGCCTTCCCGTCCTTGCCTTTCGCGCCCCGGACGGCCTTGCCGTCGATCGCGATGACAAGCCGGCCGCCGGACCGCACGGCCCTGGTCCATAGCCAGGCGCCGAGGACCCGGTCGAGGATATCGGCGCTGACCAGGGCGAACGCGCGCCGGTAGGTGGACTCGTCCGCCGGGCCGCGGTCCGCGCCGAGTGCGTCCAGCACGTCCGGGCCGGCGTCGGCGGCCCACTGCCCGACCGCGGCGAACGACCTCGAGCCTGCGATCACCGCCGCGATCCCGACGGCCAGCAGCCCGGCCAGCGGATGCCGCCGGCCGCGCCGTTTACGCGGGTCAGGGACCTGGGCCAGGAGATCGAGCAGGTACCGGGCGCGGGCAGCACCCGGCATCGGGGAAGATGTCATGAGCGGGCGGGAGTCCCTCAGGGCAGACGACGGCGAGCGTAGGAACTTCCATCGTTCCGCCCGGGCCCCGCCCGCCCCCCGCAAACACGCCGGGCACATCCGCCTCAATTACGACACCGCAGGCCACAGGCCTACATCACGACTTTGCCGCGTCCCTGCCTCCTACCCACACCCGAAGCCAGTCCTCGGTGCCGCTTCCGGTCCCGTCTAACGCGACTCTGATCACCGGCCGTCGCCCTGTCGAGCAGCGGGGCAACGTGGGTGGGTCAGCAGCACGCCAGGCGATCATGGGTAGTGGCTGAGCTTGCCCCGACCGACCCAGGCTGATGCCGCCACGCCGGGCATCCCGACGGTAAACGGTAACCCGACGGTAAACGGTAAAGGGTAGCGTTACCAGCTTCCCCCCCGGATCGCGGCTACGTCGGCCCGCGTTCCAACTGTGCCTTCAATGATCTTTCGCTTCACTTCGGCGACCGTGTCCTTGCCGGTTGTCGCTATGTCGAGCTGGCGCGCGAGGCTCACCAAAGCGGGTTTCTTCAGCTTCAAACCGTCCACGTACGCCACGGCTTCCCGCCTGCTCTGAAGGGCATCGAACTGCGCGCGGACCTCGTGCACATCAGGTCCCGACGTAACAACGCTTGCGCCTAGTGGCAGGAATATGATACTTCCTTTTCCCTCGACAAGCTGCCGGAGTTCATCGGCCTTAAGCTTTCCGATTGCATCGCAAGCAATACGTAGTGCCGTAACCGCGTGATCATATTCGTCTGCCATCTAGGTTTCCTTCCAAATTGAGTTTTTCGAGAAACTCGTCCGCCAGGTTACGTAGCTCTGCGGTAACCTCGGCTGGAACGTTCCTAGCAACGGCCAATGGGGTTCCGTTGCTTGAGGAATCTGCGTAGAGTCCCTGATTGAATCGTGTCGTAGTTGAGAAGGCGGGGACTTTGAGATCTCCTGTCAGTTTCTTGCTGGTCCGCATAATAAAGTCTTGATTTGTCTTAATAGGCCTACCATTACGAATTTGAACCATAGTGAAGACGACCCCGAGGACTTCCGGGTGAACCTCTACAACGCCTGGCCTTTTTCGAAGCGATGCCCGCACGTACCCATTGTATTCCTTGACAAGCTCCTCCACCTTCTCGATCAGATAGTGGATGCCGAGCGTTGAAAGGTAATCAGCGCGGGATGGCACAAGCAAGTGGTCACTAGCAATGATGGCCGTTCTTGTGACAATATTTAGGTTCGGCGGACAATCTATCAAGACAATATCGTAACCCTGAAGTGAGCTGGCAGCCAATCCGTTAGCCAATAGACCGTATACGTCAAGATAGCGCTCCATAGGCTGAGCCTGAGAAGTTCTTGCCAATCTTACCGCAAGATCAAGATCAACGTTGATGAGTCGCAGGTGGGACGCTATGAGATCGAGCCTCCCGCCCGACAGCGTCAGGTATTCGTTAGCCTCCCCCAAGTTAAGAATCAGATCCGCAAGATCAGTGCCGCCCTGCCCGGCCATGAATTCTTCGAACCACCGCTTGATAGTTCGCTTCTCAGCCAGGTCGCCGGCCCACACTTCGGGGCTAAAAAAGGAGAAGGTAAGGCTTGCCTGAGGGTCAAGATCAATGAGCAGAACACTGTATCCTCGATAAGCCAGCATCGCACCAAGGTTAGCCGTCACGGTTGTCTTGCCCACGCCACCCTTATAGTTGATGACTGAAATTATCTTCACAAGGCTCCCTGCAGCCTAGCCCGGCCGAGCATAACGTGCGTAGCGGGCATAAGCGTAGCGGGCTTTCGATGAGCCTGCGGGGGTGAGTGAAAAGTGTTGATAATGATCAATTATGTGAGTTGTGGTTGCCTCGTTGAAAGTCGGCGCGTTGAAGCTATGAGAGGAGGATGAGTCAGTGGCCTGTCGTCGATATAGACAGACGATCCGGACTACTGAATCAGCAAAAGATACAACCAGTCCAGTCCAGTCCAGCGCCTCTAGCGCAGGGTTTCGAGAGTATTCTGACCCTGTGCGCCGCTCGTTTCTTAGCCGCGATCATTCGCTGGAGTGACGTACCGACCTGAGGTGTCGGCTGGTGGGCGATTTCCGGGCTGGGTCATGTCTGGCTGCCCGGCTGACGCCCCGGGTGGGCGGGGTCCACGGCCCCCGTGTTCTCCTTCCGCGGTGGTAGTTGCTATTCCGGCTGGTCAGCCAGAAGGGAGAGCTGCCGGCAGGTGACGGCGGTGACCTTGCTGGCCAGAGGGCCATCGTTCGGCAAAGCGTAGGCGGCAGCCACCGCGGGCGAGACGTACGGCGATAGCGAACAAGAGGAGCCGTTTCGGTTCCCAGCGGCGGGCTGCCCCGATGAGGGCGGGCACCTGGGTCCAGGCCAGGAGCCCGCTGGCCTGAGCCGCGATCTCGCACCAGAGCTGGTTCTGGGCGAAGCTCTCGAGCGGCAGGTTCCGTAGGCCGGTGCCCTCGGCGCAGCGGATGCGGTCTTCGCACCGTGTCCGGCGGCGGGGGCGGAATTCCAGGTCCGCGAGCTGGCTGCGCCTCGCGTCGGTGGCTAAGCAGGTGAACAGGTGACCGTCGACGTTTTGGTTCGCCCGCGCTCAGATCCGCCGTGGCGGCGATTCCAGATGGGCCGGCCTCAGCGACGGCGGCGGGTCGGCCGTACTTGGCAATGACCACCCTGGCGCGTCTTTGTTCCACCTCGTCCGCTACTTCGGACAGGGCGTCCTTGACTTCGGCCAGCGGCACCTGCTCTGGCATCGACATAGCCGCAGGTATAGCCAGGTTCTGGTGAAGCAAAAGGCGCTTCGGGGAGGGATCGTCATTCCCCACAAGACCGGTAGAGCGGGGGACTGCTCTTCAGCGCTCGATGGTCGCCAGTCGGCGCAGCTGGGTGACGTGTCCGGGCTCGAGTTCCTCAACGGACGCCACCTGCAGCAGCCTCATGGTGCGCACCACCTGGTCGGCGAGGATCGCGATGGCGCGGTCGACGCCCTCGCGACCGCCGGCCATGAGCCCGTAGAGGTAGGCGCGGCCGATGAGCGTGAATCTCGCGCCAAGGGCGAGGGACGCCACAATGTCGGCGCCGTTCATGAGGAGTGGCGTCCCGTCATCGAGCGCAACATCAAGCGGCTCCGCAGTAGCGTGACGGGCCAGCCACACGGCCGCAACCTCGACCGGTGGGAGTCGCTTGTCCGGCACGGCGACGTGCTCGGCCTACATCGTGTCCTGACCGGCCTCGACCGCGACTCCATCGAGATGCGCGAGGTCTCGCCCATGGGCGGGGTACTTCCCCAAGACGAGAGGCAGGCCGCACTCCAGGGGGCGGACTGATGAGACGCGACCAGCTTGAGCATGCCATCCGCACCGCATGCCGTACGACTCCAGAGACGAGCTCCGACGACCCTTAGGTGGACCCTGGCCGACAGCGGGGAGATCAGGGCGGAATGAGGGATCTTCCCGAGGCGGGACGACGGACCGTCGGCCGATCATGGAGCCATGGAAACGAACAACATTCCCCCGCAAGACGGCGCCCGCGACCACTCGTCCACCGGGAACCGAACCGGACAGCGGACGCTGCGGCGTTCCTCGCAGGACCGTCTCTTCGCCGGGGTGGGCGCCGGTGTCGCGGACTACCTCGGCACCGATGTGACCGCCACGCGGGTCGGCTTGGCCGCGATCGCCGTCCTTGGTCACGTGGCGATCCCGGCCTACGCCGCCGCCTGGGCACTCATCCCGGAAGAGGGCAAGTCGCAGTCCCGCGCCGCCGAGTTCCTCGACTCCATGGCCAACCGCGTGGATTCAGCGGTCAGCCGCGTCCGTCAGGCCTAGCTGCTCTTGGCCGGAGCGGGAGCGGATGGTCACCGGCCCGGATCCTCTTGCTCGAAGCCTGGCGAAGGCTCGGCGCTTCTTGACTTCGCTGGGCGGCACGAACGTAGACTCGTCGTGCCTGGAGGCTTCACGTGCCACCCCATTCCCCGACCGATCTGGCTGACCTGGGGGTCAGTGCCGAGGATTTCCTCGCCGCCGTGAGCGAGACGGCTGCGCAGCCGATCTGGGTCGTGGATCCCGACGACGTGATCCGGTTCGCCAACCCCGCCGCGATCACGGCGCTCGGCTATGACAACGCGGACGAGCTGCTGGGGCGCCATCGCCACGAGACGATCCACTACAAGCACTCGGACGGGACGCCCTATCCGGCCACGGAGTGCCCGATGCGGCTTCCGCGGACTACGGGCCAGACGGTCGCCAACGATTTGGACTGGTTCTTCCGGCGTGACGGTTCGAAGATCCCCGTCTCCTATGTCTCGGTGCCGATCGGGACGGAGGGCCGCGGCGCGGTCGTGGCCTTCGCAGACATCGGGGACCGTTTGCGGGCCGACCAGGTGGTGCGCGAGCGCGATGCGGTGCTGGGAGTGCGCGAGAACTCGCTGCGGCGGATCGCGGCGCTGGTGGCCGGCGGGGCGGCGTCGGCCGACGTATTCGCCGCTATCGCGAGGGAGGTCGGCGGCGTCATCGGCCTGCCGCTGGTCGTGGTGTGGCGCTATGCGCCCGACGGGACGGCAGCGACCGTGATTGGAGCGTGGAGCCAGGGCCCGCATCCATTCCAGACCGGTACCCGCTGGTTGCTCGACGGCCCGTCGGTCCTAACGCAGGTTCTGAAGACCTGTCGCCCCGCACGGACCGACGACTTCAGCGAGCTCCCTGGCGCGATCGCCGACGCCGCGCGCAAGGCCGGGCTCCGTGCGGCCGCCGGCGCCCCGATCATCGTGGACGGCGACCTCTGGGGCGCGATGTCGGGCACCGCCGTTCGTGCCCCGCTACCCGACCACATGGAGGATCGGCTCGCCGCGTTCACCGAGCTAGTCGCCACGGCCATCTCCAACACCGAGAGCAGGGCTGGTCTCGCCCGGCTGGCCGAGGAGCAGGCGGCGTTGCGGCGGATGGCGACGCTGGTCGCGCAGGGGGCGGCGCCGGAGGACGTGTTCGCGGCGGTCACCGAGGAGGTCGGGCAACTGCCTGGCGTGGATTTTGCGTACATGGCTCGCTACGAGCCCGACCATGCGGTCACCGTGGTCGCCGCGTGGGGCAGGATCAGCCCCGTGTTCCCCGTCGGCGGACGGTTGGCGCTTGAGGGAAGGAACCTCAGCACGATCGTGCTCGAGACCGGCCGTCCGGCTCGCATCGACAGCTACGGGGATGCGTCCGGGCCGGCCGGCGTCACCGGCCGCGAGAGCGGCTATCGCTCGTCGGTCGGGATCCCGATTGTTGTCGAGCGCCGCCTGTGGGGCATGGTGATGGTCGCTTCGACGCTGGAGCAGCCGCTACCGGCGGACACGGAGGCGCGCCTCGCCTCATTCACGACGCTGTTGACGACGGCGATCGCGAATGCTGAGAGCCGTGCCGGGCTCGTCCGGCTCGCCGAAGAGCAGGCGGCGTTGCGGCGGGTCGCGACGCTGGTGGCGCGTGGGACGCAGCCGCAGGAGGTGTTCGCGGCGGTCGCCAACGAGGTCGGACGGGTGCTTTCGGTCGACGTGGCGAACGTGATCCGCTACGAGTCCGACGACATGGTCACGCTCATGGCCAGCGCAGGGAACCGCATTCCCGTCGGCAGCCGGTGGCCCCTTTGGGGGACGTCCCTCGCGCCGATCGTATTGGAGACGGGCCGTCCGGCCCGGGTCGACAACTATGCCCACGTCACTGGCCCGCTTGCTGATGACCTCCGCGAGGCGCGCCTCGGCATCCGTTCGGCGGTCTCGGTGCCGATCATCGTTGAGGGCCGCGTCTGGGGCCAGATGGTGACCGCCTCTAGCCAGGAGGAGCCCCTGCCGCCGGATACCGAGGCGCGCCTCGCCTCGTTCACGGAGCTGGTGGCGATGGCGATTGCCAACACCGAAGCGCGGACGGAGGTGGCGGCGTCACGCGCGCGGATCGCGGCGGCGGCCGACGAAGAGCGCCGGCGTGTCGTTCGCGATCTGCACGACGGAGCTCAGCAGAGGCTGGTCCACACGATCCTCCTGGTGGCGCAGGCACGGCAGGCGCTCCAACCCCACCAGGAGCCTGCGTCCGAGTTTATGGCCAAGGCGCTCGCCCAGGCAGAGGCTGCGACAGAAGAACTCCGCGCTCTCGCGCACGGCCTCCTTCCGGAGATCCTCACCCAAAAGGGGCTGCGCGCGGCCGTCAAGTCGCTCGCCTTGCGGACGCCAGTGCCGGTCGATGTCGCCGTGTCTGTGGACCGACTCCCGGCCGCGGTCGAAGCGACCGCCTACTTCGTCATTGCCGAAGCACTGACCAACGTCGCCAAATACGCTCACGCCCGACACGTCACCGTCACGGCCCGCGTCGAGGACGGCACCCTGCAGGTCCGGGTGCGCGACGACGGCGTCGGAGGCGCCCTAACCGGAGGGAGCGGGCTCCTCGGGCTGGCAGACCGGCTCGCCGTCCTCGACGGAAAGCTCTGGGTCGAGAGCCCGATTGACGGCGGCACGCTCGTCGCCGCAGACATTCCCTTGTCTGGTTAGCCGTTCCAGTCCGTTGGCGACTGCTGCTCTATCCAGTGGCTCTGTCCGCTTCGCGGGCGCGCGTGGGCGCATGGATGCGTGGGCGCGTGGGCGCGTGGACGCATGGAAAGGAGCGACGCCGGCCTCCTTGCCTTGGTGCCTGTGGGCCTGGCTCGCGTCAGCGCAGCTCTAGTGACGGCCTACCACGTGGGTTACGCGCGAGCACCACGGGCACATTGAACTGTGTCAATAACCCTCGCACGGGGAGGGAAGCCGTGAAGCGCTCGACCGAACACATCCTGACCACGCACACCGGCAGCCTGCCACGCCCGCCCGAGCTGTTGGACGCGCTGCAGTCCCGCGACCGGGGCAAAGGCGACGGCAAGCGGCTCGACGAGCAGGTCCGCGCCGCGGTGGCCGACGTGGTGCGGCGCCAGGCCGACGCCGGCGTGAGCGTGGTCAACGACGGCGAGGCTGGCAAGATCGGCTACGCGACGTACGTCAAGGAGCGCCTCGACGGCTTCGGCGGCGAGGCCGGCATGGCGGGATTGCCCGCCGACATGGCCGACTTCCCCGACTACATGCGGCGCGTTATGAGCGGCATCGACTTCGCCATGCCGGCGTGCGTCGGTCCGGTCTCCTACCGAGGTCTCAACGCCGTGCGCGCGGATATCGCGAACCTGCAGGCTGCGCTCGACGGCGCCGGCGTGGAGGACGCGTTCTTGAGCGCCGCGTCGCCCGGCGTCATCGCGGTCTTCCTCCAGAATCAGCACTACCCCTCGCATGAGGAGTACGTGTTCGCGCTGGCCGACGCGATGAAGGTCGAGTACGACGAGATCCACCGGGCGGGGATCGTGCTCCAGCTCGACTGTCCGGACCTGGCGATGTCCGGCCACATGCTCGGCGAGAGCCTCGGCGAGTTCCGCGCGCGGGCCCGTGTGAACGTCGAGGCAATCGCCCACGCCACCCGAGACATCCCGCCCGACGCGATGCGCATGCACCTCTGCTGGGGCAACTACGAGGGCCCGCACCACCACGACGTGGCGCTCCGCGACATCATCGACATCGCGTTCGAGGCGCGCCCCGCGGCGATCTCGTTCGAGGCCGCCAACCCGCGACACGAGCACGAGTGGACCGTCTTCGAGGACATCGAGCTGCCCGAGGGCAAGGTGATCATCCCGGGCGTCCTCGACTCGACGACGAACTACATCGAGCACCCGAAGCTCGTCGCCCAGCGGCTCGTTCGCTACGGCAAGCTCGTCGGGCCCGAGAACCTGATGGCCGGCAGCGACTGCGGCTTCGCGACCTTCGCGAGCTACCTGACCGTCGACCCCGGCATCACGTGGGCCAAGCTCCACGCGATGGCCGAAGGGGCCGCGCTCGCGTCGAGGGAGCTCTACTAAGGCGCTGGTCACGGCTTGTACCCTACCGCGCCGTAGGTGGCCACCTCGGCGGCCGACGGGTGCGGGCCGTTGCTCTCCGGCCGCCACTCCGACACGGGCACCACGCCCGGCGGCACGACCCGCAGGCCGGTGAGGACGAGGTCCGCGAACTCATCGGAGTCCCGCAGCCACAGCGGGACCCCGCCCTTGCGATAGGCGCTCACCCCAGAGCTCATCGTGTCCCTGAGCGCGTGCTCGGCGGTGGAGTGCGAGGCGACGAGGTAACTGCCGGACCGTCGGGCTACGCAAGCTGCTGGATTGCCCCAAGTGTCAGCACTCGGCGGCGAGGGCCGCGCGCAGCTCAGCGGGCGGCACGTCGCAGAGCGCGGCGAGGATAGGTGGCGCCAGCCCGTCGGTGACGGCCAGCATGCCGAGCGCGATGTGGCCGACGCCGAGCTGGGCGTCATTCCGCGCCTCCCCTTCCCTGCGCGCGTAGACCATGCACTGCTTGGCGCCGGGCCGTGCTGGGATGAACATGCCGTTGCGATGCATGCCGGGACCGACGTATGCGCGCCGGGGGTCCCACCATGCGACGCGGCGCTCTCGCAGCGCCGTCCGCCCTGCCCGGCTGAGGGCGTCCTGCCCGAGCGACCGCGTGACCTGCTCGCAGACGGCGTCGACGTCGATCCCGACGGCGGCGAGCGCGTTCCGGTCCAGGTCGCCGAACATTCCGCCGCCGGATAGCCGCCTGATCCGTTCCTCGACCCGGGCCGGGGTCACCCCGTGCGCACGCAGCACCGCAGCAGCCGGATGATCCGCGCCCGCCAGTGATAGCAGGACATGCTCGCTGCCCATGTAAGGGTGACCCAGGCGAATGGCGTGCTCGAAGGACTCCCGGTGGATCGCGCGGGCACCCTCGGTAAGCCGGTGGACTGGCTCGCCCGCCCCACGCTTAGCCATCGTTCCTCCCGGTGCGCTTGCCGTGCTTGCGGTGCACTGTCTGCTTGGTGACGCCGAGCCGGGCCGCGATGTCCTGCCATGACCAGCCCCGCCGCCGGGCGTTGTCGACCTGCAGGGCCTCCAGCCGTTCGGTGAGCACCCGCAGCGCCGCCACCGCGCGCAGACCCACGTCAGGATCGGTGCTGGCGGCGGCCTCGGCTATCTCTACGCCGCTTTCCATGCCGTCAGCATAGGCTGACGATCAGGCTGCGTCAACATAAGCTGACTTACGGGTTTGAACCGAGCGGTCGCGATGATCTTGCGGATCACCGCGGGCTGGCTGGCCCGCCACACGCCACAGGCGCAGCCGTGACGAGCGCGGCGAACGAGCGCTCTCGGCAGACGTCACCGGGGATCGCCGGCCGGGTATGCCCGTCCCTTCGGTCTAGTGCCGTATCAAGGAACGTTCGCCCGGTACTGGCGGCCGATCCCTCAGACATCCCGGCGGGGTAGGCGAATGCGCCGGCGCTGGTTGCGTTCCACGTCGCCGGAACCTGCGCGCTTGATCTGATTCCTGCTCAGCAGAGATGGAACCTTGCGCCGGTGGGCACCAGCACATATCTTCTCGATGTATCGGTTCGATATATCGAGACGACACAGTGTGCCAAAAGCACGGGCGGAGGGCAGGATATGGACAACGGCACCCGCGACGAGTTGCTCAGTCGCCTGGCTGAGGCGGTCAAATCCGTCACGATCGCGCACCCGACACGGGTCTCTATCGACGGAGTTCCCGGTGCTGGCAAGACGACGCTAGCTGACGAACTCGCCGTCGTCCTGCGGGCGCAAGGCCGCGAAGTCATCCGCGCCACAATTGAGGACTTCCTTAACCCGAGGTCTGTGCGCCATCCGTGGAGCGACTCGGCCGAAGGCTGGTATAACCACAACACCGACCTCGACGCGCTCCACCGGGTCCTGCTCGATCCGCTAGGTCTAGACGGCGATCGAAGAATCCAGCGGGCGGTCTACGACAAAGCTACCGACATCGCAGTGTCTCCGCCGGTCACTACGGCAGCCATCGACGCTGTGCTGCTCTTCGACGGCGTGTTCCTCTTGCGCAAGGAGCTGATTGACCGATGGGACCTGCGCATCTTCGTGTCCGCCACTTTCGAGAAGGCACTGGATCGCTCCCGGATCCGAGACCAGACCCCGCTCATGTCCGCAGACGAGGTCGAGCAACGCTACCGCCGCCGCTACATACCCTCTCAGCAGTTCTACTTCGAAACGGCCCGTCCCACCGAGCACGCCGACATCATCGTGTACAACGACGACCCCCGGCGGCCGGCATGGGAGGCCCGAATACTCTGAGATACATCTATTGGCGAAACCGGCACGTCGAAGACCTTCAGCTACGCCGCATCGTCGACCGGGCGAACGTAGCCTGATACGGCACTAACCACCGTGACCGGCGCACAGCTCAGGCAAACCAGCGCCATGAACCTCCTGCAGGCCGGCAAACTACGGCGCTCGACTTCACTGTGCTCGTGCGTGGACGACCCGCGTCGTGCAATGCTGTATGCGTGGCTCAAGTCGTTCACGTCCCCTACGTGGCCGAGCAGGATGAGGACGGCGGCTGGCGTGCCTCCGCCCTGCTCCGTCCCGGTGTTGGAGCGGTCGGCGATGGCACAACGCAAGAAGAGGCGATCACCGACTTGCGCGCCGCACTGCTGGCGCTGCTCGAAGTCGTCGGGCCGCCCAGCGAACTGACCGTGACAGTCAACAGCGCCTGACTCCCGGCGGTTTCTCGTCTTGAGCCGAGTTGGGAAAGAGCGCCGCGGAGGTGGAGGCACGCATGAACCGGCGGATTGACTTCTATGACGACCCGGATGCACCTACTGCGAACAGCCTCGTTCCGTCCGTCAACGTTGTCGTGACCAGTGCCGTCAGCGATATCTTGATGATCCGGCGCACGGACAACGGCAACTGGGCTGTCCCCGGCGGCGCGATAGACCTCGGCGAATCTGTGGCTCAAGCAGCGGTCCGCGAGACGCTCGAGGAGACCGGGATCGAATGCGAGATCACCGGGATCGTCGGCATCTACTCCGACCCCAGGCATGTGATCCTCTACACCTCCAACGGAGAGGTACGACAAGAGTTCTCGATCGTGCTGACCGCACGCGCCCTGGGCGGGCAGCCCACGCCGAGCAGCGAGTCGAGCGAGGTCCGCTGGATGCCGGTCGCCGAGGTCTCGGGGTACACGATGGACCAGTCGATGCGCATCCGCATTAATGACTTCCTGGCACCCAGCGAATCGCCGGTCGTCCACTGAAGTGTTCCCAGCGACTTTCAGCTGATCATCTTGTGCTCGAATAGGACAAGGACGAGTGCCGCCCGGGCGATCTGGCCGATCCTGCCGGGGCTCATGGTGACGTGCTGCAGGGTTTGCCAGCGCTGGGTGAGAAGGGCGAATCCTCTTTCTCCCAGGCAGCGGACCGATCGGATCAGCGCGTTGCGGGTCCGGTTGTCAATGTCGAGTTCCTTGTTTCCCGCGGGCTTCTTCACGGGGGTGAGGAGGCCGTGACCTGCGCCTTCGTACCCGCCGTCGGCCAGCACGGGCATTTGGGCCGTGAACGGGCCGAGCGCCGCGAGGACCAGCTCCCGGGCTGCGGAAAGGTCGTTCACGTTTCCCGGCAGGACGTCGGAGACCCACATCGGCCGGCCGTCGGGGTAGAAAAGCGCCTGGATGTTGCCGCCGAAGTCCTTCTTCTTTCCCGAGTACCACAGGTCGATCTCGGCGCCTTTGCGGCTGGCGGTTTTCTCGTGGCAGCGGTCGGCGTCGACGATCTTGCCGTCGAGGATGACGTACGGGGCGCCCTCGGCCAGGGCGCGGGCGAGCGCGTCGCGCAGTTCCGGGGCCTGCCCGGCCAGGACGTCGATGACCTCGGCGAGGTAGCGGTAGGCGGTGGACTGGGGAAGGCCGAACCCGGCGCCGAGCCGGCGGACGTCGGCCTTGTCGCGGAACCAGGCGAGCCCGAACTTCGCCTGCCGGTAGCAGCCCAGCTTGCGGGTGTTTTTCCGGGTTCCGATCGAACGGCGGCGGGCGGCGAGCAGGCTGGCGACGAACCAGATGAGGTCCGTCGGGACGTCGAGCATGACACGATAGGAGGGCACGCGGAGCCTCTCGGCGGACGGTTTTCTTTGGCGAGATTTCTTCTACCGGGGGCTCCGCGTCTTCCCGGTCATGCCGCCTATGTCCGCGTGTCTGCCCTCATGACCGCTACGCCCCCGTTCGCCGGGTTCACCGCTGCTGGGAAAACCTCACTAAAGCGAGCGTCAGATCACCTTCCACCCCGCCACCGGGCCGGTGCAGACGCCGATCTGCAGGTCCGTCCAGTCGTTCTGCACGTGGTATGGCGGGTTGAAGGTGGCCAGCAGCCGGCAGCTGATTGAGTCGGTCGCATCCGTTCGAAAAATCAACATCATCATCCCGAACGGTTGCGGCTGAGCCCGCTTGGGCTGGCGACGTTCCGGGCCGGATCGGCTCCGGCTAAAGCGGCGGAGATACGCAGGAGGAAGGAAGGAAAAATAGAGCAATAGTTACGCTGATCTGGACGCTAGGACCGACGCGGAGCGAGCGTCCCGTGCACGACCTGGCCGCCGACCATCGTCGCGACCGGCCTGATGTCCCTGATCTCGTCAACCGGAACCGTTAGGTAGTCACGGTCGAGCACCAGCAGGTCGGCGAGCAGCCCAGGACGGATAGAGCCTAGGTGACTCTCGCGGAACATCAGGTACGCATTGCTCCGGGTGTGAGCGATCAGGGCCTCCTCGCGGCTGAGCGTCTCATCCAGGATCTGCGATCCGCCCATCGACTGGCCGGTCACTGCCCACCACAGGGTGACGAACGGGTTGACCTGGGCCGCGCGTGTCCCGTCGGTACCCAGTCCCCAGCTCAGCCCGCTGTCAGCGACCATGCGCAGCGGCACCGGCGCGATCCTGTTGGCACGGATGACGCCCATGCTGCGCAACTGCACGACGACTCCGAGCCGCCTCGCCCGCTCGATCTGTACCAGGGTCATCCCCTCGGCGTGTGTGACCGTCCAGCGCAGCGGCCGGATCGGGCGCACCCGGTCGGCCCGTTCGTAGGCGTCGAAGACCAAGTCAAGGCCGGCCGTCGTCACCGAGTGCGTCTGTACCGGCCAGCCGGACGAAGCCGCCGCGGCGAGGATCTCGTCGGCACCCGCGATGTCCGCCTCCGTCGGGGACGGCTCGACGCCGGGGTGGTCCCAGTGGAAGGCCGCGTAGTAGATCTCCCCCAGTGCGATCCGGTCGTGCCAGTGATCGCCCTCGAAGGGCCTGGAGTCCCGAAGCCGCTCCGCCATCGCCGCGGCGTGCCCGGGACCGCGACCAGTCGCACCGTCCCCCAGGGTGGTCAGGACCCGCAGCGTCAGTTCCCCGCGCTCGGCAAGAGCCGCGACCGTGGCGTACGCCTCCGCGGGAACGCCGACGCCGCCGGGATCGAACACGGTAGTCAGCCCGACGCTGTTGTACCAGGACGCGGCGGCCTTGGCGGTCGCTTCCCTGACGGCCGGCACGGGGAAGGCTCCTACCGCCTGGTTGAGCGCGACGATCCCGCCGCCAATTCGCCCGGTAGCCCGGGTCTCAGCCTCGGCCGGCAGGCCCATTGCGTCAAGCCAGGCGGTGTTGACGACGGCATGGTCATACTCTGCCATGATGAACGCGGGCCGGCTTCCGGTGACGCCGTCGAGTTCTGCCACGGTGAATTCACTGCGGTCACCGGCCCACTGCTCTTCGTGCCAGCCCCCGAGAGCCACCAGCCACTGCCCAGCCGGCAGGGACGACGCAGCACTTCGGAGCGCATCGAGGGCCTGCGCCCGGCTGCGCACGCCTTCAAGCCGAACCTCGGCGTGTTCACTCGCCCGGACGAAGTGGTTGTGGTTATCGATCAGACCGGGGATGACGGTCATGCCGTCAAGGTCCACCACCGTGGCCCCTGGCCCCGCACAGGCGAGGACGTCTGCGTTCGACCCGGTCGCGGTGATCCGTTCCCCGTCGATGGCCACCGCCTCGACGATCGAGAACTGCTCGTCAACCGTGACGATCTTCCCATTAATTAGGACAAACTGCGCCATGCGGACATTCTTACAGGCACAGTCAGCACTTGACACCGTTTTGGCGGTGCGAGCTGGTGGTGATGGGCACCACGGCCGCCCGGATGGGCGCCGGGCGAGGCCGACCCCGGCGCAGTACCTCGACCGTTCCGGTTGGTAATACCTTCTCTGGCAAGGTAACCCTTCGTTTGGACGGAGATCTGAGATGTACGGGACGGTGCGCGAGGAACTGCGGCAGACGCTTGCCGAGATCCGCGACTCTGGGGTGTACAAGCATGAACGGGAGCTGGCCTCACCGCAGTCGGCGCACGTCATCTCCGGCGGGCAGCGGGTACTGAACTTCTGCGCCAACAACTACCTTGGCCTGGCCGATCACCCCTCGCTGATCGAGGCGGGGAAGAAGGCGCTGGACGACTGGGGTTTCGGCCTGGCCAGCGTGCGGTTCATCTGCGGCACGCAGACCCAGCACACCGAGCTGGAGCGGCGACTGTCGGCGTTCCTGCGCACCGACGCGACCATCTTGTACTCGTCGTGCTTTGACGCCAACGGCGGCACCTTCGAGACGTTGCTCGACGAACGGGACGCGGTGATCTCCGACGAACTCAACCACGCGTCGATCATCGACGGCATACGGCTCTGCAAGGCGCAGCGGCACCGGTACCGCAACCGCGACATGGCCGACCTGGAGAGGCAGCTGAAGGCGGCCTCCAGTGCGAGGCGGCGGCTTGTCGTCACCGACGGCGTGTTCTCCATGGACGGCTACCTGGCGCCGCTGGACGAGATCTGCGCGCTGGCCGAGCGGTACGGCGCGCTGGTGATGGTCGACGACTCCCACGCGGTCGGGTTCGTCGGCCCGAACGGCGCGGGTACGCCGGACCTGTTCGGCGTCCAGGACCGGGTGGACATCGTCACCGGCACGCTGGGCAAGGCGCTCGGCGGCGCGTCCGGCGGGTACGTCAGCGGCCGGGCCGAGATCGTCGAGCTGCTGCGGCAACGGTCGCGGCCGTACCTGTTTTCCAACGCTGTCGCGCCGAGCGTGGTGGCGGGGTCGCTGGTGGCGCTGGACCTGGTGGCCGGCAGCGGTGAGCAGCGCGAGCTGCTGCGCCGCAATACCGGGCTGTTCCGCGGTCGCATGACGCAGGAGGGCTTCGACGTTCTGCCCGGTGAGCACCCGATCTGCCCGGTGATGTTCGGCGACGCGGCACTCGCGGCGAGCATTGCCGACCAGATGCTCGGCCACGGCGTATACGTGATCGCCTTCTCCTACCCGGTGGTCCCCATGGGCAAGGCCCGGATCCGGGTGCAGCTGTCCGCCTCGCACACGCCGGAGGACGTAGAGACCTGCGTACGCGCCTTCGCCGCCGCCCGCGCCGGCCTCGCCGAGCGGCTACCAGGCAAAGGCTGAGGCCAGCCCGGTGGTCACCCTCGCCAGCGAACCGCGCTGGGCGATCTCGTGGAGGAGCCTCCACGGCCGCCGCGTCCTGCTCTGTTGTCACAGACGATCATGATCGCGGCGGCCGCTCCCAACCGTGAAGCCCTACTTGACGCTGCCGAGGGTGATCCCTGAGACGATGTACCGCCGCAGGATCGGGAACAAGATGAGCATGGGGAGGATCGAGATGAACGCGCCGATGATGATCAGCGGGTACAGCGGCTCGCCGCTGCCTGCCGACGACAGGTCCGTCGACCAGATCTGCAGTCCCAGCGTCACGGGGTACAGGCTCGTCTTGTTCAGCATGACCAGTGGCAGGAAGAAGTTGTTCCACGTGCTCACGAAGACGATCAGGAACAGGGTGACGAGCCCGGGCCTGATGATGCGCAGCCCGACCCGGAAGAAGATGCTGTAGTCGCTCGCCCCGTCGATCCGCCCGGCGTCGATCAGCTCATCCGGCATGGCCTCCCCGATGTAGACCATCATGAAGTAGACCCCGAAGGGGTTGAAGAGCAGGGGCAGGATGACAGACAGGTAGCTGTTGAGCATCCCGAAGTCCTTAAGCATGAGGAACACCGGGATGGTCATCGCCGCCGACGGGACCATCAAGGCCCCAAGGACCGCCATCGACAGCAGGTTCTTGCCGCGGAACTTGTACTTGGCGATCGTGTATCCCGCCATGCTGCAGATCAGGGTGCAGAGCACCCCGGTCGCGCCGGCGTAGATGACCGAGTTCAGGAACCACCGCCAGAACTCCGAGCCCTCGTAGGTGCTCAGCCAGTGCAGGTTGTAACCCAGGTTGAGGTGGCCGGGCAACGCGAACATGTTCGTGTTGTAGAGCTGGTTGGTGGACTTGGTCGACGAGACAAGCAGCCACCAGATGGGCACCAGGAAGTACAGCGCCATCAGGATCAGCAGGATCATGCTGAGGATCGTGCGGGCCCGGTGGCCCCCAGCGCTGACGCCGGTGTGGTTTTTGCGCTGCAGCGGCGTGGTCGTGCGCAGCCGCCGGCCGGATGCCTGCCTGGGAGCGACGACCTCAGCTCCGGAAGCCGCGGTCACGACGCCACCCGCAGCGGCTCACGGGACGGGGCCGCGGGCGTCGGCGACGGGGCGCCGGCGGCCGCCCTTTCCCTCTTGGGCGGGCGCCGCCGCCGCTGGCCTCCGGTCACCAGCATGAACAGCAGCGACAGGATGAACGTGGTGAGGGCGAGGATGATCGACAGCGTCGCCGAATAGGTGAAGTTCCCGTAGGTGAAGGCCATATTGAAGATCTCCATGTTCGGCGTGTAATTCCACGGCACGGATATCATCGGCGACAGCACGTACGGCTCGTTGAAGAGCTGCAGTGCGGCGATCATCGACAAGACCATGGTCATGATCACGGTGCTGCGGATAAGCGGCACCTTGATCCGGATGGCGATCTTCCACTCACTCGCCCCGTCGATGCGGGCCGCCTCGTAGACCTCGAGGGGTACGGAGGTAAGGCTGGCGAAGTAGATCGTCATGTTGTAGCCGGTCGTCTCCCAGACCACCATGTTGACGATGGCGTACAGCAGGTTTCCGCTGCTGAGGATCGTGACCGGGTGCCCGCCGTTGAAGACGCTGAGCACGGAGATGAGGTGGTCGAGCTGGGGCGAGTAGAGGAAGCCCCACATGAGCGCCGCGATCACGCCGGGGACGGCGTAGGGCAGGAAGTAGATCAGCCGGAAGAGGTTCTTGGACTTGACGTAGGGGCTGTCCAGCAGGAGGGCGATCCCGAGTGCGACCACCAGCATGACGATGACCTGCAAGACGCCGTACCAGAGGACCCGCAAGAGGGCCAGCCAGAAGTCCGTGTCCTGCCAGGCGACCACGTAGTTGTGCAGCCCAACGAACTGGTTCGTCTCGCCCTTCTGCACGAACAGGCTCAGGTAGAGCGCGTAGCAGAAGGGGACCACGAAGAAGAGCAGAAAGATAACCGCGAAGGGGATCGCCAGCCCGATGGGAACCCGGGCGATGCGCTTGCGGCGGAGGCTGGAAACGGCGCTCACCGGCCCACCACCGGGACCGTGCGGCGGCGGTAGACGACCACCGCGGCGATGAGGACGCCAAGGCCGATGACGATGTAGAGCGCCGGGGACGACCAGGAACTCACTGACGCCGCAGCCTGCGACGATCCGCTCGCCGAGGAGGGCCCCGCTACGTCGTAGCCCATCGACTCGGCGAACACCAGCACGCTGCGCTGGATGTTGGCGTTGGCCTCGTCCCACGTCTCGCCGCCGCCCGCGGCGTCGGTGTACTCGACTTCCAGCTCATTGAACACGTAGTCGGTCCACGGACTCCACTGGAAGCTGGGATCGACGATGGCCGAGGCTTGTTTCATCACGGGGCCTTCGTCCTGGCCGCCAAGGGCCGAGGCCGGGGCCGAGAAGGCGGGCAGCGTGTCGGAGTACGTCGCCGCCGCGGTGAGTCCCTGGCCGCCGGCGCTGACGTTGGCGATCTTGGTGGCCACGCCCTGCTCGCTGGCGTCAATCCAGGCCGCGAAGATCGCGGCCGCCTCCTGGTGCTTGCTCTGGGCGAGCACGACGTTGGCCGCCCCGCCCTCGTTGGCCCCGATGGCGGCGGACGACGCCGACCACTGCGGGACGCTGGTCATCCGCCACGCCTTCGCCGTGGCCGCGTCGGCGAACGGCTGGATCATGTAGTTCGGTGTCCACGTGGCGCCGGGGACGGTGGCGAAGGTGCCCTGCCCCATGGCGTGCTCCCAGGCGGGGGTCCAGTCCTGGGTGGCGTCCACGACGCCCTCCTTGATCAGCTGCCCCCAGTAGCTACTGACCCTCTGGACCACGGCGGAGTCGAGGCTAACCTGCCAGCTCCCGTTGGCGTTCTGCTTGAACAGGACGGCGCCCGCCTGCCAGAACATCGTCATCCACCAGGCCGCGTCGTTGAGCGGCACGTAGGTCATGTACTCCCCCGGGTCCTTCTGGTGCAGGACTTCGCCCTCCGCGGCGAACTGGGCCCAGGTCCTGGGGACGGCCAGGCCGTACTTGGCCAGCACCGCCGGCTGGTAGGTCATGGTCATGGGCCCCACGTCCTGGGGGACGCCGTAGACCGCCTTGCCCACGCTGACCTGGTTCCACGTCCAGGACGGGAAGAGGTCCTTGTACTGGTCGACGTACTTGGCGATGTTGAGCAAGCCGTCGGTGGCGATGAACTTGGGCAGGTACTCATACTCGACTTCCGCCACGTCGGGGCCGCCGCTGCCGCCCTTGATGGCCGTGGTGAGCCGCGTGTACTCGTCGGTGTTCGCGCCCATCAGCGGGTCCACGATGTGGATGTTGGGATAGACCTTGTTGAAGGCCTTGATCTCCGACTCCGGATTGGCCGTGAAGGTCCACCACGTGATAGTGACCGGCTGGGTATAGGCCGGGAAGCTGGTCGTGGGGTAGGTCGACGCCTCCGCGCTTCCCGGCTGCAGGACGGCGCAGGCAGCCACTGCGATCGCGGAGGCCGCGAGGGCCGCAATCCTTCTTGCACGGATCGATGCCCACTTCATGGTGCGCACCTGCCTCGAGTCATCAAGTCCTCCGTCACCTTCGTCGACAAGACCATCCTGAAATCGATTTCTGCAATCCTTACATGGACCGGTGCAGTAGGGAAAGATAGTGATTTGGGATATTTGGTCCACCCCGGGAACAGGAGGAACCTCCCCCATGCCCAATCATCAGCCCCTGCCACGCAGCACGCCCGAGGCCCAGGGGATCGACTCCGGCGCCATCAGCGCCCTCGTCGATGCCCTCGAACAGCAGGGGGTCGGCCCCCACAGCCTGATGATCCTGCGCCACGGGACGGTCGTAGCGGAGGGGTGGTGGGCGCCGTATGAAGCGGCCCGGCCACACATCATGTTCTCCGTCTCTAAGAGCTTCACCGCCACCGCGGTGGGCATCGCCCAGGACGAGGGGCGGCTATCGGTCGACGAGCCGGTCCTCGCCTTCTTCCCCTCCTACGCCACCGACCAGGTAAGGGCCAACGTGGCCGGCCTCAAGCTGCGCCACGTGCTGGCCATGGCCACCGGTCACGCCGTGGACACCATGACGGTCATGCGTGCCCTGCCCGACGAGGACTGGGTCAAGCTCTTTCTCAAGGTGCCGATCGCCTACCCGCCCGGCACCCACTTCCTCTACAACTCGGGGGCCAGCTTCGTGCTGGCGGCCGCGGTGACGGCCCGCACCGGCCAGCCGGTCGTCGACTACCTCGGCCCTCGCCTGTTCGAGCCTCTCGGGATTCAGCCGCCGGCCTGGGAGACCAACCGCAGGGGCATTAACCTGGGCGCCTCGGGGCTGCGGCTGCGGACCGAGGACATGGCCAGGTTCGGCCAGCTCTACCTGCAACGGGGACGCTGGGAAGGCCGCCAGCTGGTCTCGGAGGCCTGGGTCGACGAGGCCACCAGGTCCCACGTCGCCAACTTCTCCGACGCGCCAGACTGGAGAGCGGGCTACGGCTTCCAGCTCTGGCGGTCGCAGCATGACTCCTACCGGGCGGACGGCGCCTACGGCCAGTTCGTCCTGGTCCTCCCCCACCAGGACCTGGTCGTCGCCATCACGTCCGGGAGCGAGCACAGCCAGGCGGTACCTCCCGCGGTGTGGGAGCATCTGCTCCCCGGAGTGCATGACACGGCGCTCCCCGCGAACCCGGCCGCCACCGCCGCCCTGTCGGAGCGCCTGGCCAGCCTGGCCGTCCCGGTGCCGCCGTTTCGTTCTTCCGACCCCGCGGCCGACCCCGCGGTCGCGGCCGAGGTGGCGGGCCGCCCGGTGACGCTTCCGTTCAACCGGCTCGGCGTCCGGTCCCTTGCCCTCGACTTCGACGACAAGGCCATCACCTTGCGCACCGTCGGGACCGACGGTGATGAGGAGGCTGTGGCTGCGGGCCGGACCGGCTGGGTCGCCCGGCTCGACCAGGCGCTGGCCGCACGAGGAGATGGACGAGACCACCGTGGCTGCCCGGGGCGGCTGGCTCGACGAGCACACCCTGGAACTCGCCTGGCAGTGCGTGGACACGCCGTTCCGCCGGACGTGGCGGCTGCGCTTCGACCGCCCCGGCCACGTCGAGGTGACGGTCGGCCTCGACCTCGGGTTCTGGGAGCCGGACACCGTCGTCCTTGACGGCACCCTCGGCTAAGGCGGCGCCGGCTCCACCGCGCCCTCGCTCCCGGGTTATCCCGGAAGCGAGGGCGCGCGGAAGCCAGCGCCGAACTGGGCGGACAAGGCCGCCGATCGCCCGTCACGCCGCCCTGGCCGCCATGGGCATGCTGCTGGAACTCAGCTGTCGTTCGGGATCAGATGAGTTGTTCTGACTGGCCGCAGGTTAGCTGCTCACGGCAGTCGCTGCTCGCCGATGCCGGGCATGATGGTCTGCCGTAGTCCGGAATCTGGCAGGAAAGATAGCCCGCGCTGGCCGGGTTCGATGCCGGTAAGCACGAGGTTCATCTCCCGGAGATATTCGGGCTGACCGCCGGCTGTGAGCCGGAACGGGAGGTCGTGGCCGGGGTAGATGATGTCCCCGATGGCCAGCAGCTTGGCTATCGAGCGGGCGGCCAGGTCGTCGTCCCAGAAGACGAGTGCGTTGCGTCCCTCGCGGGCGACCGTCGCGTTCTGGATGGAATCCCCCGCGATGACCGTGACGCCGTCGTCGCCGGCCACGGTCACCGCGATCGTGCCCGCCGAGTGGCCGGGTGCCGTTACTACCTCGACCCCCGGCAGCAGGCTCGTACCTTCGTCAACCGTCCTAACGCGGTCTTCGTACCGGGTGAGCACCGCGTCGATCCATTCCGGGCAGGCGAAGTCGTTGCGGTGCGGGGAGCTTGCGTACCGGCGTTCGTCCGTGTGCAGCACTATCGCCGCTCGCGGGAACATGTCGATGTTCTCGACGTGGTCCCAGTGTGCGTGCGTGCAGACGACCACGTCGATGCTGTCCCGGGTCAGGCCGCGCTGCAGGAGCATGGCGTCCAGCTCGGGGCGGCGCCCGGTATGACCGGTGTCAACCAGGATCCGCTTCAGGGTGCCGTTCTCGTCAGATCCCTCGACCAGAGTGATCGAGCAGAACGCGATCGATCCCTGGTCGCTTCCCAGCCGGTAGCCGTCGAGGAGGATGTCGGCCTTCGGCCTGGCAGTATTCACGTGTGTCATGGTTTCTCTCAGGTGATAGAGAGGCCGGTGTCGGGGTTGAAGCTGTGAGATCGATTTCTCATCTTTTGCCTGTCCGGAACGGGGGCGGCCGAGCCGCTGGTCGCTTTTGGTTACGCGACGCTGCTCATGCCTGGCTGACCGGTACTTTCAGGCCCTTACGGCTCCGCACGGCGTCGACCGCGTCGGCGAACTCCGCGAGCGGGAAGGCGTGCGTCACCATCTCGGGCACCGCGATCGCCCCAGCGGTCATGTCTCTGATCTCAGCCGTCACGCAGAGCTCCAATGCTGTCGCCAGCCAGGCTCTCGGGAGGCTGGCGAGTACGCGGAGAAATCGATTCCCGGGTAATATAGGCCCGCACTGGAAATCATGTCAACGTTTCGTCGCACCACTACCGCTGTCCCGGCACAACCAGTACAAATGGCTGCAGGGCTGCTGAGTTTCTTGGGAGCTGAGCCATGGCCACGATCTACGACGTGGCGAGACACGCGGGTGTGTCGCCGGCAACAGTGTCGCGAGTGCTCAACGGCCACGCCAACGTGGATCCCGAACTGACCGCGCGCGTCAATAGCTCAACGGCAGAACTGGGCTTTCGCCGGAACGCCGTCGCCCGCAACCTGCGCCGGCAACGGACCACGCTATGGGCGGCGATCATCTCGGACATCGCCAACCCCTTCTTCACCTCGCTTGTCCGTGGCATCGAGGACGTCGCTCAGTCGGCGGGCTACTACCTGGTGCTGTGCAACAGCGACGAGGACCTGAAGAAGGAATCCGGCTACTTGCGGGCGGTGGTCAGCGAGCGGATGGCGGGCGTCATCATCTCGCCGGCGTCCGAGCGGTCAACGGACATCGCGCCGCTGCTCGACGCGGGCACTCCCGTGGTCGTCGTCGACCGTTCGGTGCGCGGCGTCCAGGTCGACCGCGTCCAGGTCGACAACGTGCAGGCAGCGGCGGATGCCACCGCGCACCTCTTGGCCAACGGGGCGCAGCGGATGGCCTGCATCACCGGCCCGCGCCGGGCGACCACGGCCAGGGAGCGCCTGCAGGGGTACGAGCGCGCCCTGCGGAAGGCGAGCCGAGTCGTTGATCCCAGCCTTGTCCGGTACGCGGATTTCCGTGAGCAAGGCGGCTACGACGCCATGGCCTCACTGCTGGATCAGGGGAACCCCCCCGACGCGGTGTTCGTGACGAACAACCTCATGACCATCGGCATGCTGGAGTGCCTCGCGGTGCGCGGGATCAGCATCCCGGACAAGATGCTCGTGGTCGGGTTCGACGACCTGCCGTGGACGCGGTTGATCCGGCCGACGCTGTCGGTGGTGAAGCAGCCCACTTATGAGGTCGGGCAGACGGCGGCACATCTGCTTATCCAGCGCATCGACCAGCCAACCCGGCCGCCATCGACGGTCGTGCTCGCCGCCAAGCTCGCCGCCGCTGGAAGCTCGCACCGTGCGGACCAAGACGACCTGGACTTATGACGCTGATTTAGACCAACTGCCTGAGACCGGCCTGGCACTTCCACCCCTGGAACGTGAAGCTGAGCGGCAATGCGGCCGCTATCGCTGCTGGAGGAGGTGCCCGGTAGATCACGTTGTGCTGCTGCAGGCTTGGGGGCTGACCGCTCATGAGATCGACATCCTCTGGCCGCGGACACTCCTACGCCGGGGTCGGGATCGCGGTCACCGGGCTGCTCGCCGCAATGCAAGCCCTGGCCGGCGCCTGGCTTGAGCCTGCGGGGTTCCAGAACTGCACCCATGGCCTCTGGCCTGCAGTTTCCTACCGCTTCCGATGATCTTCATGCCGCCCGTTCGTACTCTCGTGCAACGATTCGCAACAGGCAAGCCAGCGCTCCCCGGACCTGTGGGTGCCAGAAATTATGTCACCTTATGCGACCTGGGAATATTCAGGGATCAGGCCGCCGAGGCGGTCCCGGCGCAGGACCGGCTCTTGCGCTCGGAGCGGGTAACTGCAGGTGCCCGGCAGGCGGGGCCTGCTGCCGACGTAAGCTGCCCCGAACGGAGTACGCCGCCCGGAACGCGTCGACCTCGGCCCGGCTCGGTGGGTCGGCGCCAACCCGGCCGCAGGTGATCGCGGCCACGATCGCGGCGTCGTCGACGACCTCCGCGAGCAGCCCGGCATCAGCGAACTCGCCGAGCTTAACGAGTGTCCCCGGCGCGGCCGTCGGCGGAAAGTTCGACCGATGCCATCGTGCTGGGCTCGGCCGTTCGCACGACATGATCGGTGCGCACGCCCGAACGCTCGAGGTGACGGCGCAGCATGGTCCCGAGCGGGTCCCGTGACAGCCGCGCGACGAACGCCGTCGGATTTCCGAGGCGGACAAGTCCGATCGCGACGTTCAGCGGGCTCCCGCCCGGCCCGGCGAGGCAGGCCGATCCGCCACCGGGGTCGAAGAGGTCGACGACCGTCTCGCCGACGACGGCGAAAGCCGGGGGTTGGGAATCGTGCACGGCTGCACGTTAGCCTGGCCCCCCACGCCGGACGATCGCAGGGGTCACAATGGCGGACATCGAATTCGGCCACATCGGCACTGCCGGGGCACCTTAGCTCAACTGGTTTCTGAACGTCTGTTCTACAATAAGCGCCTGAACAGGAGCCTAACTCTCGGTCAGGCGCTTTCTTCGTCCTCGTCGCCGAAGACGTGGCCCATTACCGTCGCCCACCGCAAATCGCGGAGACGATTAGGTGGCGGTAGACGGTCTCGGTTACTTGGTAACGATCAGAATTGCGAAAAGGCACATCTGCCAGCCTTTATGCCTTGACTCGCCGGCCTTGCGCGTCATTCGGCAGATTCATCGACTAGGCCGCTACATCAACCGCCGGAGCACGGGCGAGAGGAAGGCAGTCATACTGTGGGCGCTGAAAATCAGAAGATCGTTAAGCCGAACGGAGAATTACGTTGCGCCAGGTAGTCATTGCGTCGCCGGGTGTTGTGGAGGTCAGGGAAGCCGAACTTCCCGTACCGGGACCTGGCGAGATCAGGGTACGGACCCACGTCGTCGGCATCTGCGGGTCGGACCTGCACGCACTGGCCGACGCGCATCCGTTCATCTCGCTGCCGTGCGTGCCAGGACACGAGGTGGTGGGAGTGGTCGACGCGGCCGGTCCCGGTGTGGCGGCACCCGCGCCGGGCACACGGGTCATCCTGGAGCCTAACCTCGTCTGCGGCGAGTGCGCGTACTGCCAGTCCGGCCGGTACAACATCTGCGAACGCCTCCGCGTGGTCGGCTGCCAGACAGCCGGAGCGATGGCGGACGCCTTCATCGCGCGGCCGGCCGGTTCCACGTCGTCCCGCCCAGCCTCAGTGACGCCGGGGCGACGCTGGTCGAGCCGCTGTCCACGGCCGTGCACGCCGTCCGTCTGGCGGGTGACCTGACTGGTCGGACGGTCGCTGTGCTCGGCGGCGGGTCCATAGGGTTGCTTACCGTCATCGCAGCGCGGCATGCGGGTGCCAGCGCGATAGCGGTGTCCGAGCCCCGTGCGAGTAAGCGCGAGCGGGCGATGCGGCTCGGTGCCAAGTTCTGCTGCGATCCGCTGGCCGGTGATCCGGTGGCCGCGATCAGGACCGCGCTTGGCGGCCGCGCCGACGTGACCTCCTCGACCACTGCCACCCAGCGCTACACAATCCCAGGTGAACATGAGCGACCACAGTGTCTACTGCCACGGTGCATGCGGCAGACGCCACACGTCAAAGCGCGTGCCGACATCATCATGTGCATGATCTGCCGTCACGAGCGGCCGTGGAACACGACCGGGTGGTACTAGGGGTCACCGCCGGACGAAGTGCCCAACCCTGCGATCCGTAAGGGCGACGTGCTCGTGCCCCTGGCGGGACGGCGCCTCACCGCGCGGGTAGCCGACGAACTCGACGTGGAGGCACACCTCTCCCATTCCGGCCCGCCCAGCATGGCTGGAGTGGGCATGCGCGAAAGCAGTCACCACGGATCGTTCGGAATGATGTTTCTTTTGCTCAAATGGAGCCCCGGTGTTCTGGTCGCCGACACCGGCCCGTTCACGACACCGCTCCCCCGACGCCCCCGGCCATGCCCAGCTCTCCGGCTAAATTCGGTCCTCGGCCCGGATCGAGATCAGGCACCTGTCGAGGTCATGGAGCGCGGTGAGGGTCCGCGCAAGGTCGGCGTCGTCCGAGGGAGCACATCTGCGTGCTGGTTGCGGGACGGCAGCGCAAGAACGGGTGGACGCTGTCGGCCTCCAAGGCTGGCCGGCGATGCCGCACGCTGAGTCCGGCAGCCGGTTGAGAGGCGCCACGTTCCGTTCTGAAATTTCCTCATTGTTCCGAACGGAAGGTGGCG
>CAVTIR010000009.1:0-135919 GCA_963734665.1 uncultured Actinomycetota bacterium
TGGTCAATGCGCTCACCTTGCTGCCGGGCCCGATCGTGCTGGTGCTCGATGACTACCACGTGATCAGCAGCGCCGATGTGCATCAGTCGGTGGCGTTCCTCATCGACCACCTTCCCAGGACGGTACAGGTGGCGCTGGCCGGGCGCAGTGATCCTCCGCTGGGGCTGGCTCGGCTGCGGGCGAGCGCTGAGCTGCTGGAGATACGGGCGCCGGACCTGGGGCTGAGCACCGGGGAGGCGACGGCGTTGCTCAACGGGTCGCTGGGGTTGGGCCTGGCGCCCGAGCAGATCCGCATTCTGCGGGAGCGCACGGAGGGCTGGGCGGCGGGGCTGCAGCTGGTCGGCCTGTCGCTGCGGGGCCGCGAGGACCGGGGGCGCTACATTGCCTCCTTCGCCGGCGATGATCGCCAGATCGTCGATTACCTGGTGGCCGAGGTCCTGGGCCGTCAGAGCCCGGCCGTCCAGGATTTCCTGCTGCGCACCTCGATCGCCCAGCGCCTCACCGGCCCGCTGTGCGATGCGCTGCTGGACACTACCAACTCCGCGCGCCAGCTCGTCGAGCTGGAGCGCGCCAACTTGTTTACGATTCCGCTCGATGAGCGCCGTCAGTGGTATCGCTACCATCACCTGTTCGGTGATCTGCTGGCCCATGAGCTTTCGCTGGCGCTGCCCGGTGAGGTCACTGCGCTGCATCGCCGGGCCTACGAGTGGCATCTGCGGGAGGGGCTGGTGGCCGAGGCGATCGCCCATGCGATCGCCGCCGGCGATTACCACGAGGCCGCCGAGCTGATCGCTGCTAACTGGCTCGACTTTGTCAACGGCGGAGAGCTCGTGACGGTCGAGGCCTGGACCCGGGGCCTGCCGGACAAGGCGATTGATCCGCGAATGTGCCTGGCCCGAGCCTGGATGCTGCTTGTACTGGGGCGTCCCGGCGAGGTGGAGGCGGAGGTCCGCTCGGCCGAGCGGGGGGTGCTGCCGGGGCCGCTGGCTGACGGATCGAGCTCGGTCGAGTCAAGCGCCGCGATGGTCAGGACCTCGGCGCGGCTGATGCTCGGCGACGTGGGCGCGGCGGCGCAGAGCGCGGCGGCCGCCTTGGAGCTCGAACCCGACCCGGCAGCTCCGTGGCGGCCGCAGGTGACCAACGCCCTCGGCATGACCGCCTTCTGGTCCGGAGCCGCCGAGGAGGCCGAGGCCGCGTTCTCAGAGACCGTGTCGGCCGGCGAGCCCGCCGGCTTCTACGGGGCGGTGATCTACGCGCTTGGCTATCTGGCGGTGATCTCCGCCCAGCGCGCGAAACTGGCCGAGGCTGGCCGAAGGGTGAGCATGGCGCGTGCGCTGGCCAAGCGCCAGGCTCTCGGTGAGCATTGGTTTACGGTAATGATCGATTATGCCGCCGGCGAGCTGGCTCGCGCCCGGGGGGACCTTCAGGTGGCCCGGGCCGAGGTCGAGCGCGGGCTCGGCATCGCCCGGCGGTGGGGACTGCGGCTGGACATCGCGTACGGGCTGCTGGCCCTGTCACGGATCGCCCTGGCGGCCGGCGGGGCGGCAGAGGCCAGGGAGCTGCGCGCCCGGGCACAGCGCCAGCTCGCCGCCTGCCCCGATCCCGGCTTCCTGCGCGGGTGGGCCAGAGCCGAAGACACGGCGGATCCCGAGTCCGTCCCGCCCGCCGACGGCTTCGATGAGCTCTCCGAGCGCGAGCTGGCCGTGCTGCGGCTGCTGTCCTCGCGTCTCTCGCTGCGAGAGATCGGCAACGAGCTGTACGTATCGCTGAACACGATCAAGACCCACACCCGCAACGTCTACGCCAAGCTCCGCGTGGGCAGCCGCCAGCAGGCCGTGATCCGGGCTCGCGAGCTCGGACTGCTCGGGCGCCCCAAGGCCGTCCGGCAGTCACATGCCGCTAAGTAGGAGTCCCGAGTTCGCGGGCACCGCCACGCTGCCGGCCGGCGTGATGGTGCCCACGCTCCCGATGCCGGTCACCGGCGTTCAGGCGGCCCGCCTCCTCGGACGGGAGCTACCGCCCGCGTATCTCCCCCGCCCTGGTGGCGGTGCCGCTGACCGGCCGTGGCTTCGCGCTGTCTGCGGCGCTCAGTCACACCGGCGCTGTCTACGCCTTCACCGGCAAGGCGCTTAATCCGGGCACGGGATCTGCCACGACGTGGATGCCGCTCGGAACCCACGTCGTCTGACAGCGCGGTCGGTGATCGCGGTGGAGGTCGTCTCGCTGCTGTTGGTCGCGGCGCTGATCGTGGTCATCTTCGCGCGGCTCGGCGCCGAAACGCTCCGGGCCATCAGCCCCGGCGCCTTGTGCGGTCACGCTTCCACGGGAAACGGGTGGCGGCGGTCGGGTTCGCGTGCACCTACGGCATCTTGCCGACGGCTTTGAGCCGTCGACCTCAGCTGGCGAGGAGACAATGTCGGCCCACCGAGGCGATCCCTCCGCTCTGTCAAAGCGACGGTGTTGTTCGGTACCGTCTTCTACGCGTTCAGCGTCAGCAGGCAGGCGCCTCGGTTCGGTACCCGCCCTCTCGGGCGCTGCGCGGTTCGCGTCGACGGCACCACACGGGATCTTGCGCTCATCTACGTCGGCCCGCGATGACCGCCGGGCTCGACGTCGCGGCCATGCAGAGCGCGCTTCCGGCTGCAGTGCTGCCCCTCGGCGGAGCAGTGCGGCCTCTACATGCTCTATCGCAATCTGATTCCGGCTACGGTCCTGCCTTCCCTACGTCACCCGGGGCTAGCTCCTGCTCGGGTTCACGGTCGCAGGCTCTAGGCCACCACTTCGCTAGCGCGTCAGCAAAAGGCCTCGCGGGCAGCCGAGTTCGCAGATCGGTCTTCCTCCGACAGATCACCCGGGTGAGCGGGCCCGGCTGGGTGATGACCGATCACCCAGCCCAAGGGCAAGGTGCTCACGTGATGGTGGAAAGCGGCCGCGCAGCGGACAGCATGATCATCAGCTCCCGGCCGGCGGCTGCTGACTCACCCGCGCACCCCGTTGCCGGGGGGATCTGACGTGAGCCGTCGCGTCCCGTGCACTCGGCAGCCAAAGGCGTACAACGGTCAATCCGCGGCTAACACTCGGGATCGCGCACCAGCCGATAGCGCTTGGTCAACATCCAAACAAGGAGAACGCATGAAAATCCCCACTCGTCACGGCATGGCCGGGACACGGGTACCGCAATGCCGGGCGTGGCGGCACTCGCCGGCGCTGCCGCTCTCGCGTTCGCAGGGCCGGCCGACGCCGCTACCGTGCCTCACGACTTTCTCGGGGGCGCCCGCCCTGTCGTCCTCGTGCAGACCGACAACACGGCGGGCAACCAGGTGGTCGTCTATGACCGGGCCGGTGACGGCACGCTGAGCCAGGCCGGCGCCCACGCAACCGGCGGGCTCGGCGGGCAGACAGCCGGATCCGCGGCCGACCATCTGTCCTCGCAGGGCTCGCTGGCGCCGCTGGCGTCGCGCGCGGCCGGGCGATCGATCTCCCAAACCGGACATGACGGCGACGATCAGCGCGTGCCATTGATCTGTTGACCGCCGTAACAGAGACGGCTTATCTCCAGGGAACGGAATTCTAAAGAAATGACTCTCACGGGCTCCGGTCGCGCTGAAAATCCAAGGCGGGTGCAGGCGCCAAGAAATGCGGCGACGAGTAGGCGGCTGAAAGTCGGGGCGTCTCGCGAGCGAATTCAAATACTCGATGCCCAGGCTGCGCGGCGAGCGAAACGCGAGAAGGCTGAGGTCAAGGAGAAGCGGCTCAGCACACCCGAGCGTATCTCCGGGTACACCGATGCCGTCTTCGCGGTAGTGATCACCATCACGGTACTGGAACTCCACCCGCCAGCGTCTGCCAGGATCGGGGCGCTTCTCGGCTTGTGGCCGACCGCTCTCAGCTATCTTGTCAGCTACGTATTCGTCGCTATCGTCTGGATAAACCATCACTTCTTGATGGGATACGTCAAGCAGACAACATTGCGCGTGATCTGGCTCAATTTCACTCACCTGTTCTTCGTGTCATTGCTGCCTTTTGCCACGGCCTGGATAGCGGAGACTGAACTGGCCCGTGCACCGGTCGTCGCGTATACCGGCTTTTTCGTCGTCACCGACGGTGCCTACAACCTGTTCGAGCGCGAGGTACTGCGCAAGTCGTCGGATTTTTCCTCTACCGAACTTAGAGCCAGCCGCCGACGGTCGCTAACCGCGCTGGCGCTGTTCGCCGCTGCGGCCCTGGTCGCTCTCATCCAGCCGAGGGCCGGAATGGGATTCACCGCCTTGGCGCTCCTGCTTCACTTGCGGCCCGACGCGGCCCGTAACGCACGCCTTGTCCTCCGACGCCAGGGTAAGCGCTCGGCTGAGATGCGGGCGTGGTCGCTCGGGTTCCCAGACGTCCATGGCGGCTGGATCGTCCGATGCTGCATCGTGGGCCGGCCGCCCCACCCGGGCCCCGGCCGGGCGGACGGTGCTGAGGTGAACATCGCGGCCCGGCAACCCGGAGAGGATTTCTCCGGCGGCCGGATCGTCGGCGGCGATCGAGGTGCTGTCGGGCAAGGTGATGCGCGGCGACCGCTGGTTCCAGCGCCCGGCGAAGGCCAGCAGTCCGCGCCAGAGCCTGGGGCGCTCGGCGGTGGCGACGTTGCCGGCGCTGCGCTCGATCACGGCGACTGCGGGGCCGCCCGCGAGGCGGGGCCTCAGCGAGGGCGGCTGTTCGGGGGTCTTCGCCGAGCATGGACTTGACCGGGTAACGGCGCAACGCCGCGACTGCCGCGGTGTCAGTCATTCCCGCTCTTCTCTCTCATCAGCCTGCGGGCCCGTCGGCTGCCTGGCGCGCCGTCGGTGACGTGCCGAGGCCAGCTCTCCGTGTCGCCGCATATGCGTAACTCCGGGGCGTTAGTCACGGGAATTGCGGAGAGTCACCTGGTGTAGGCGCGATGAGCGGGCCTGGTCCCAGCCGATCCGTATAGCGAAGCTGGGGAACGCCCCGCTAAAGGCCATCCCGTCGCCGGGTCACCGCGAGACGGGCTTGCCGACCGCGTCCCGGAAGGCATCCGTATCGATGTACTGCCGGAATTCGCGGATCGTCGTCCCGTCGAGCACCCACACGTGCGCGAAGGGCAGCGCCAGCGTCGCGCCAGTTCGCGCACCGCGGCCGTGGGCAGTCCCCAGCACGACGATCGTGCCCCCGTAGACGAGCATCTCATGCTGGGCGAACTGCAGCCCGTCGACGTCAGCGGCCTGCGGGGCAAGGACATGCCGAGCGACTTCGCTTCCCCCGCGGTACGGGCCGCCGTCCTGGCGGCCGTACGGGCTCCCGGGTGCCTCGTACCATGCGGCATCCGTGCTGAGGAGCGCGATCGCACGCTGCGCGTCTTGCGCTATCAGCGCGTCGTAGAAGGCGGCCACCGCGCCCGCGGGGCCGCTTCCCGGCTGCGTCAGTCGCGGGAGCGAGGACGGCTGCACCTGGTCCGCCGCTATATTGCGAGTGCACCCCGCCGTGCGATGAGCATGGTGCTGGAGCAGGTCGAAGGGCGGCCGGTGATCCCGAACCGGCCGAGCAACGCGGTCGTGGAGAGCAGCCGTGCTCTCGGATCGCCTCCCATCCGCCGGCCTCCGTCAGATGAAACAGGCGCAGCCAGCGTGAGGCGATGTGCGCCAGCGTCAGGTTCCCGGGCTGCGAGTGGCTCCTTGATTCGGTTGCGGTCACGGGCTGGAGACGGCGAGTCGGCATGCGCGTCAGTCGGCTTGACGCTGGCGGTGGTTGCGTGCCTTGGCGCGGTTGCCGCACAGCGCCATCGAGCACCAGCGCCGCCGGTGTGCCTTGGTCCGGTCGTAGAACAACATCGTGCAGCCCGCGCCCTCGCAGTGGCGCACGAGCTGGCAGTCACCGCCGGCGAGCAGCTCGGAGGCCGCGGCCGCCGGCGGAACCAGAAGCTGCCGGGCCTGGCGCCAGCGGCGGTGCTCACGCAGGGCGGGCGGTCCGGTCTCGGCTTCGTGGAGCTGGAAGTACCGCCGGTCGGCTTCGAGGATGAGGTTCAGGCGTTGCAGCGTGTCCCCGGGCACTGGGGCGGACTGATCCGTCGCCCAGGTGGCGATCACCGGGCGCAGCCATTCGCGAAGCTCGCGTGCCTGGGCGGCCACGATGTCGAACTGCGCCGGGCGGAACCGCCCTTCGACCGTGCCGGCGTCGGCCTTGCCGATCAGCCCGGCCAGCACCAGCCACCTCAGGTAAGACGCCCCGTCGCTGAGCAGGTCGATCTCGACCGCCCCTTGCACCGTGGTGCTGTTGATGAAGTCCATGGCAGGGTGATCGCCCAGCCCGATCAGGTCTGTCGGCTCCACGCCGAACCTCGTTCCGCTAACTGCTGATCATGTGTTTTAAAGGTTACTACATGATCGCTGCCGTAACCGATGTTCCTGTATTTCTCCATTTACTACGACGCGGCGGCTCCGGCATCTTGCGGCGCAGCCAGACGGCGGCGGCCGCGGGGACAGCGCCGAGGCCGAGCAGGATGCGCCAGGTGACGGCCGGGCCGGCCGCGCTGGCGGAGTGCCCCTGCCAGTTGAACCCGACTCCGTTGGGCATCACAATGAGCAGCCGCTGCGCGTAGGCGAGGGGCGTCAGCCGCCAGCGACGCGCCCGGGGGCCGTGCGGGGAACCGGATGCCGGGCGGGGCGTACTGGATTTCCCTCAGAATTGCGATTCGCCAGCTCTTCCATTTCCGGTGCAAAACCACGAGCGGTCAATTCGCGCGCATGAATGATGACGGCTGGAATGGGCGATTCCGGGCACCGGACGCGCATCCGATGCTGAGTCGCGAAGGGAGCCGCATAGATGCTTAAGGTGTGGCCGACCGGTATGCCGGGACCGGAGACCTGGGCGCGGGAACGGGTTTGCGCTGCTGACGGCCATCCAAGGTCCCTAGTCAAACGTCTAGCCATCGCACCTGGAGGCACTTCATGAACGGCGCTCGGGACATCGTGTTCAAGCGGTGCGGCTGCACCGACGGGAAGACCGGCCGCCAGCTCGCGGGCCGCTGCCCGCGCCTGGCCGAGCCGGGTCACGGCAGCTGGTACTACGCCGTGCAGGTCACCACCGTCGGCGGGCGGAAGGCCCGCTACCGGCGGGGCGGATTCGCGACCCGGGACACAGCTGTCGCCGCCCGCCAGACGATCATCGACGGCCCGGCCGACGAGGCCGCGGCAGGGGCATGGACGGTGGCTCGGTGGCTGCGCTACTGGCTGGCGCAGGCCGAGCCGCACCTGCGCCCGTCGACCACGCATGGCTACCGCGACCACATCGACCGCTACCTCATCCCCAGCATCGGCCGGATCACCCTCGCCGACCTCACCGGCAAGCGCCTGCAGGCCTGCTTCAACCTGCTATCACGACAGCGCACAAAGAACGGCACGCCGATCGCCGCGTCCACCGTCGACCGCGTCCGGGCGACACTCAGGTCGGCGCTGAACGCCGCCGTCCGAGAGGGACTCATCGCCGCCAACCCGCTCGCCCAGGTCCGGCTCGACAAGCCGGTACGGCCGCACCCGGTCATCTGGACCGACGAGCGCGTCGAGGCCTGGCGCCGCGACGGCACGCGCCCGCCGGTTGCCGTCTGGACGCTGCGGCAGGTCGTCAGCTTCCTGACCGGAGTAGAGAACGACCGGCTCGCGGCGCTGTGGTGGCTGATCGCGCTGCGCGGCCTGCGCCGCGGCGAGGCCGCAGCGCTGGACCGCGACGACCTCGACTCCGAGTCCCGCGAGCTGACCATCACCCGGCAGCTCATCGCGCTGCCCGGAGAGCTGTACTGCGGGCCGCCGAAGAGCCGCGCCAGCATCCGGACCATCGCCCTGGACGAGGCAGGCACCCGCAGGCTGGTCGACCAGGCGCTCCGGCAGACCGTCGAGCTGCTCAGGCACCAGTTCACCGACCAGCGCCGCAGCGACGCCCGCGCCCGCACGGGCCCCGGCTGGCGGCAGGGGCGGCCGATGTTCACCTACGCCGACGGGCGGCCGATCCGGCCCGAGTACCTCACTCACCGATTCCGCATGCTCATCAAGGAGCTTGACCTGCCGCCGATCCGGCTCCACGACCTGCGCCACGGCGCCGCCACCCTCGCGCTGGCCTCGCACACCGACCTGAAGGTCATCCAGCAGATGCTCGGCCACTCCAGCATCGTCACCACCGCCGACACCTACACCAGCGTCCTGCCCGAGACCGCCCACCGGGCGGCGCAGGCCACCGCCGACATGGTCATGAAATCGGCTCGAACCGTCCCGGGGGCCAGGGGCGACGGGACCACTGTGACCCACATCCCGGCCGCCGCGACCGCGTCCGGCTACTACCAGACGTGAGTTCGCGCAGCTCAAAAGCCTATGAGCCAGGGTTCACAGGGTTATCGCGCGGACTCGCAGCCATCAGTCGCGGCACCCGCGCGTGACCCAGGAATGCCCCATGCATGCCCCACAACGACGAAGACCGTATAGCTCGTGAGCTATACGGCCAGGTCAGACCGGGTGCGCCGCCAGGGACTTGAACCCCGAACCCGCGGATTAAGAGTCCGCTGCTCTGCCAATTGAGCTAGCGGCGCTCGCTAGCAACGAGCCAGATGTTAGCAAGGATCGGCGGGCCACGCGAATCGGACGTGAAGCCCAGCGGCGGGGCGGCGGTCGCCCTCGGACCCGCCTCCGTGACAACAGTCGTATCCACCCCCAACCGCGCAGCTCACCGCGTCCGGCCAGCCCTTCCGTTACCGCTGGTTCACGTAATTAACACCAGCGAAGTCGTCTAGTTCCTGCTGCGAAACATTGATAAGTCACCGTGACCCGGATCACATCACCCCACGCAGGAAGGGGACGGGGTGCAGCACTGCCACCAAGAAGCACGCTACGAGGCAAGACGCCACCACGTCAGGCAAGCGTGACCGCCTGGGTGCTGGTCAGCGCTGGCCTCGTCATCGTCTTCAACGGGTCGCCACCTCGGCTCGCGGACCGATATGCCGATGCGATTGGGCGAAGGATGAAAGATTAGGAACGTGCCTGAACTGCCCGGTGCCCAGCTGCCACCACCGCGAGATCCCAATGGCCCCTACCGCGTCTGCTGTGTATGCCTGGGCAACATCTGCCGCTCCCCGATGGCCGAGGCGGTCCTGCTTGATCAGGTCGAGAAGGCAGGCCTGCACGCCAGGGTGATCGTCGACAGCGCCGGCACCGGCGACTGGCACGTCGGCGACCGCATGAACACCATGGCGCGCAGGCAGCTCACCCGTAACGGCTACCGCGGCGAGTCCCACCGAGCCCGTCAGTTCCACCCGTCCTGGCTCCCCGAACGCGACCTCATCCTCGCCATGGACTCCGCCAACCTCCGCGACCTGCGTGCCCTGTCCGCCCCCGGGGACCAGAGCAGGATCAGGCTCTTCGGCGAGATCGCCGGCCTGGACGGCCGGGACGTTCCCGACCCGTACGGAGGCTCGGCCGCCGACTTCGCCGAGGTCCTGGCCCTCCTTGAATCCGGCATGTCCCGCCTAGTAGCCCAGCTCAGGGAAACCCCAGAAATATCCGTATAAGCAGGCCGCAGCCCGTCCCGGCCCCGTGGCGTAAAGTCCCAAATTCAAAACCGATGATCCCGAACGTAAGGGGCTAGTCACCGCGCCTGCCCGGCATTTCCGGGGCCTACGTGGCGGCAGCCGTCGCCGGGCAAAGATCACGGGCCCTATGGCGCACCCATCGATGCAAGATCTCCTTCGCTGACGCCTGTCACGCCCCGTACGACCTGTTTGTGCCTAGGCGGGGAGGTCGTCGTCGGATTCGGGGTCGTCGGTGGCCAGGGCGTCGGGGGAGAGGGGCAGCTTGACCTGGAAGTCGGCCCCCTGCCCCGGTGAAGTGCGCACCGAGACCGTGCCACCGTGCGCGGAGACGAGCCCGGCCACGATCGCCAGCCCGAGTCCACTCCCGCCCGAAGCCCGGTTGCGTGCCGCGTCAGCCCGGTAGAACCGCTCGAAGACGCGCTGCGCCTGGTCGGCGGTCATTCCCGGCCCGTCATCTTCGATGTCAAGCACCACGGCAGGCACAACGCGCTCGTCAGTCTCCGACGTGTCAGCCCTACCGTCCCAGGAACCCTGCCCATCGAGCCCCGGTGTCCCACTGGCCCCGCCAGTCCCGGCCGACCCGCCAGCCCCGGCAACCTCATGAGTTTCCAGGGTTCCCCGGGCGATCTTCACCCGCACCGCCGTCCCGGCCGGCGTGTGCGTGATCGCGTTGTTCACCAGGTTGCCGAGCACCTGCCGCAGCCGGGCCTCGTCTCCGTTCACGAGGAAGGCGGTCCCCGGCGCGACGATCAGGTCGATCGGCCGGCCCGGTGAGACGATCCGCGCGTCCTGCACGGCGTCGGCGGCCACCGTGAGCAGGTCCACCGGTGTGAGGTTGAGCGGTCGCTGCTGGTCGAGCCTGGCCAGCGTGAGCAGGTCCTCGACGAGCAGGCCCATCCGCGTCGCCTCGGCCTCCACCCGGCCCATGAGGTGGTCCAGGTCCTCGGGCGACAGCCCCTCAGGAGGCACTCCGGCACTGGCGGAGCCATTGGCCGGGACAGAGGAAGCCGAATCCGTTCGGACCGATGAACTTCCTTCCCCGACGACTCCAGCGACCGCGGCACCCCCAGCGGCCCCGGCACCCTCTCCCATGCGCAGACGGCTCGCGCCGCCGCGCTGGCGGTAGTGCGCGGCGAAGCCGCGGATCGTGGTCAGCGGCGTGCGCAGCTCGTGCGAAGCGTCGGCGATGAACCGGCGCATCCGCTCCTCGGACTGGTGCGCGGCCTGCTCGGACGCCTCCTGGGCGTGGAACGCCCGCTCGATCTGCGCGAGCATCGCGTTCAGCGACCGGCCGAGTGAGCCGATCTCGGTCCGCGAGTCGCCTTCAGGCACCCGGTGCTCGAGGTGACCGGCGGCGATCTGGCCTGCGGTCAGCTCAATGTCGTTGAGCGGCCGGAGGTTCGTCTGGACGACCGCGGCACCGACGGCGGCGAGCACGACGACGATCCCGCCCCCGACGATCAGGTCGAAGAGCTCAAGCCGTGTGGTCAGCGCGTTGATGTTGCCGAGATCCACGGCGAGCACGACATTCACGGTCTCGTACTGGACCCCGCCGCTGCTGCCGGTGACGGGGTAGTTGTTGAGCGAGGCGGCCATGACCCGCCAGGTTTCGGGGCCGGACTGTGATGGCACGGTCAGGGTCACCGGGTTATTCGCGGTCGCCCAGCTGGCACTGGTTGGCAGGGAGGGAAGCGGCCCCGCCTGCACGGCGCCGCCGCCGAAATAGGTGTTGTTGTTCGCCGGGGGAAGCCAGGTGAGCTGCTTTCCCGGCAACTGGACGCCGAGCACCATGCCGGTATTGGTCGACGTCGCGTCCCCCGCGGTCAGGCCGGACAGCGTGTGCAGGCTTATGCCCTGGAAGTCGGATGTCAGCTGAGGGTCGCGCTGCGTCGTCACGTACCGGCCGAGCATGACCGCGCTGGCGATGCTGATCGCGGCCAGGGCCAGGATCACCAGCCCGAGCACCGCCGTGATCAGCTTGGTCCGCAGTGGCGTCCGGTCGGACAACCGCTTGAACCTGGCTGATAGACGTGGCCGCGGCTTCCGGTGGCTGTTTGACTCCTCCCGGTGGCTCGACAGCGTTTCCTGTGCCGTCATGACCAGGCCGCCCTATGACGACGGGAGCCGCAGGACGTACCCGACGCCGCGCAGGGTGTGGATCAGCCGTGGCTCCTTGGTATCGATCTTCCGCCGCAGCACCGAAACGTAGGACTCCACGATGCCGGTGTCGCCCCGGAAGTCGTAGTCCCAGACATGGTCGAGGATCTGCATCTTCGACAGCACGCGGTTAGCGTTCGACATGAAGTACCGCAGCAGCTTGAACTCGGTCGGCGACAGCTGCACCTGCCCGCCGCCCCGCCAGACCTCATGACTCTCTTCGTCAAGCTCAAGGTCGGCGAACTTCAGCCGCGGCGTCGGCTCCACGCCGTCCCCGCGCGTCCGGCGCAGCACCGCCTTGATCCGAGCGATGACCTCTTCGAGCGAGAACGGCTTGGTGACGTAGTCATCGCCGCCGAGCGTGAGCCCCCGGATCTTGTCGTCGGTCCCGTCCCGCGCGGTCAGGAAAACGACCGGGATCCGGGCACCGCCGCCGCGCAGCCGCCTGATCACGTCGAATCCGTCCATGTCGGGCAGCATCACGTCGAGCACGATCAGGTCGGGCCGGTGTCGCTGCGCGGCCTGCACTGCCTCCGTGCCGGCCGACGCGGTAATGACGTCGAACCCCGCATACCTGAGGGATGCCGAGAGAAGCTCAAGGATGTTCGGCTCGTCCTCGACGACGAGCAGCCGCGCGTCGGCCTGCGCCCCCGCTTCGGTGATCGACGTGTTCATAGTGACAATCTTCGCTCGCTTTGCTGGGGAAACCCTGAACGTTTCCTCGGGGACGGCTGTCGTCCTTCCAGGGTACGCCTCTGGTTACCGCCTCCGCGCACACGGCGACTGCAGGTCACCGCCGACTCGAAGGCACCAACGGCCCTCGACGCGCGGTCAGCGGCGCCAGCGAGCCCGCAGAGAAATCGGGTGCGAGTGCTAACGACGCCTGGGGTGCGCGAGACGAGAGCCAGTGCGCGATGGCCGCGGACCTGTTGTGCACGCCGAGCTTGGAGTAGATGCGTCTGACGTGGTTCTTTACTGTTTTCTCCGCGAGGAACAGGTGCGCTGCGATCTCCCCGTTAGTGTGCCCGCCGGCGATCAGCGACATGACCTCAATCTCGCGCGCCGACAGGCCCAGGCTGGTTTCCTCATCAACCTGTGCACGGCTCATGAGACCTCCGGTTAAGTCAGTCCGTGATACGCAAGCACCAGCGCCTCACGATGTCAAGACCTACCTTTACAGGTACAGATACACCAAAACGGCGATGCTCAAACCGCCCGAAATGGAGCAGGCGTTACGCCTGCCCCATCTGGTGCCATTTCGGGGCCGTCCCGCAGGGGCGTCTCAGCCGACCGTCGTGCCGCTGAGCAGCCCGGCCGGGACGGGCTTGCCCGCCTGCAGCGCGTTGAAGAGCTCAAGCGCCTGTGACCGATTCCACAGCACCGAGTCGCCGGCGCTCGTCTCGTAGTTGGCGTTGGCGATCGGTACGGTGCCCGTCTGCGGGCCCCGCAGCGCGAAGGCCGCCTGGATCAGGTCGTACAGGTTCGTGCCCTTGTCGACGGAGATGGAACTCGCAGCTGTCGAGGCGAAGGGGAACGACGTGAACGGGTTCAGGTACACGCCGGGGCTCGTCGCCTTGGCCAGCAGTGCCGCGAGGAACGCCCGCTGGTCCTGGATCCGCTGCAGGTCCTCGGTCGCGAACGAGTGCCGGTCGCGGACGAACGCGAGCGCCTGCGCGCCGTCAAGGTTGTGGCAGCCCGCGGACAGGTTGACGCCGGAGTCCGCGTCGGTGAGCGCTGTTGGCAGGCAGATCCGCACGCCGCCGACCGTGTTCACCACGCTGACCAGTCCATCGAACCCGATCCCCATGTAGTGGTTGATGCGCAGGCCGGTGACACTTTCGACCGTCTGGATGAGCAGGGACGGGCCGCCCAACGAGAGCGCGGCGTTGATCTTGTTCATCCCGTAACCCGGAATATCCACGTAGGAGTCGCGCGGAATGCTGATCAGTACCGGCTTTCCGCTCCCTATGTGCAGCAGCATGAGCGAGTCGGAATCGCCGTCACCGCTTCCGCCTTCCGTGCCCAAATGCAGTTGGTCGGCCGCCGCCTGGTCGAGCCCGGTGCGCGAGTCAGACCCGACGATCAGCCAGTTCGTCCCGGCGGACGTGCCGCTGTACGCGGGAAGCGCCACGGACCGGTTCAGCTTCCCGTTCACCCAGAAGTACGTCCCGCCAACTCCGGCGATAATCACGACCACGACGATGCCGATGATCAGGGCGATCCGCCGTCCGCGCCGCCCCGGCTGCCCCCAGAACCGCCAGCGCCGCCCGCCGCCGCGCGTCGGCGCGCCCCCGTAGGTGGAGCCTCCGTAAGGCGCGCCGTAACCGGGATCACCGGCACCGTTCCCGTAGCCGTCGCCGCCGTACCCAGAACCGCTCCCGTAGCCGGGACTCCCGTACGGCGCGCCGGCCGCGCCGGGGGCGGTGGCCGGCGGCTGCGCGGGCCAGGAACTTCGCCCGGCGCCCGCCCCGGAACCGCTCTCCCGTGACGGTGGCATCCGCGATGAGAAACTGATGTCTTGCGTCGCGTCCGATCCGGGTGCACCGGCGGGCGGCTGCTCCGCTTGGTACCAGTCCTTCCAGGGGTCCGCATCACTCATTGGGCATCCCTCCACCAGCCATCGACCCGCCACCGAACGCTTCCCGCCGTCTGTCTTCCCAACCAGACAACGGCCCGGACCTGCCCTCAGGTTCAAAATCCGCGAAAGGGGGCGACTTCGTTACCAGAACGCTCATCTGGTGGATGACCCCAGCCCCCATCCGCCACGGGCCGCAGACCACTATCGCGCGAGTATCACGCAAGTGCCACGGGGAAGTGTACCTGCGGTATCGATTGGTGAGAGATTAAGCCGCAGATGAGCCGGGAACCATGCTCCCGGGGTGCTGGGCGCGACAAGGGGGAACCGTGTCCACGCAAGTTACCAACGAGGATGGCACCGAAGCTGACCTGATCGAGCACCTGCGACACGTGCACCAGAAGGGCACCAAGGGCTTCACCAACGAGTACCTGGCGAGCCTGCACAAGACGCTCCACCAGAGCAAGCGCGACCCAGAACTGGAGCACACCCACCCCGAGGACGAGCCCGCCCAGGAGAAGGCCGACGCCTAAAACGCGAAGCGGCCTGAAGACCGAAAGCGCCCCGGCGCGACAAGACCGCGCCGGGCTCTTCGAGAACATGGGGTGAGTGATGGGACTTGAACCCACGACATCGGTTCATGCCGGCGCGTGCCGGCGGCGTGGTTGCTCGGCGGCAGTCGCGAAGGCTGCGGTGGGGCTGTCGAGGACGTGGCAGGCGACGTCGGTGAGCCGCTGGTTGGTGTTCCTGGCGTGATTGCGGAGCAGCGCGAAGGCCTGGTCCATGTCCAGGCCGAGCCGCTCGGCGATCCTGCCTTTGGCCTGCTCGATGACGACCCGGCTGTTCAGCGCCGCCTGGAGCTGCTCGGCGAGGGTCTCGGCGCGGCGCACGTTCCGCTCTTGCAGCAGGCCGATCGTGGCCACGTCGGCCAGCGCCTGCCCGATGCGCAGGTCGCCCTCGCCGAGCGGGCCGGTCTCGGTGCTGAACAGGTTCAGCGCGCCGATGACCTGGTCCCGCAGCCGCATCGGCAGGGCATGGACGGCGACGAACCCGGCCTCCGTGGCGGCAGCTGCGAACCGGGACCACGGCTGATCCGGCCCGGCCAGGTCGGCAGCGCTGACCGGATGGCCGGTGCGGAAGCAGTCCAGGCACGGGCCCTGGTCGTTCTGGATCTGGAACAGCTCGACCAGCTCGGCCGCGTCACTGGAGGCCGCGGCTACCCGTAGCTGGCTACGGGGGTCGGCGAGCAGCACCCCGGCCGCGGACGCAGACAGCAGCTGGGTGCTGCGGTGGGCAAGCATGTGCAGGAAGTCGATCACGTCGAAGTCGGCGACCATTGTGTCCGCAAGGTCGATGAAGGTGTCCGATAGCAGTTCGGTGTCCATCTCGGTCACCTCTTTCCGCTAGTAGGAAGGACGGCTGCGCGGGGTCCGGCAGCCGTGGGCGGGGGCCGGATGCGTCATGGGGCGCCGTCCCGGCCAGGGTCGTCGTGCAGTCGCAGGCGCCGGGCGACGATGTCGCGGGCGACGTCGGCCAGCCGGCGGTCGTGTACGTAAGCGTAGGCGCGAAGCCGGACGAATGCCTCGGCCACTTGGACGCCTAGCTGCACCGCATCACCCAGGTCGGCCGCCTGCCTCGACCAGGAACACCGCCCCGGCAGCGGTCAGCGAAACTTGGTGCGTGCTGCGCTCGACGAGGCGGACCCCGAGCTCGCGTTCCAGCCGCCGCACCTGCTGGCTCAGCCCAGACTGCACGATGTGCTCCCGCTCGGCCGCCCGGCCGAAATGCAGTTCCTCGGCTAGCGTCACGAAGTAGCGCAGCTGACGCAGCTCCACACCTGCCGCCAAATCCGTGTCCGGTCCATCCCTGTACTCCCGGCAAGTGCCCGCCGGATCGCGGGACGCGGTATCACCGCCGTGGGCAGCGAAATCCGCACAAACGCCTACCCAGCCCAGGACAGGAAAACCACGCGCCACGCCAACTCCGCGCCTGGGCTTTCCGGAATGCCTGGCCGGCCCGTCGCGGGGCAGCGTGCCAGGTGATCAGTTCTGGTGATAGGTCCTACGCAGGTTGCCCGTTTCCGCAGCGCCGCTACCAGGGTTGACTTGCTGATGACCAGCCGGGCCGGACCCGGCGTATCTGTCACGGCAAGGGGGCCCTGCCATGATCCCGGCCCAGAACATGGCCCTGGACACGGCCGCCATCAGCCAGAACGGCTCAGCGTCGCATTGCGAGCACCTCGACGGGCTCGCGCCGGTCACACCCCTGTCGGATGCCTGCCGGGACTGCCGGGACCACGCTGACCGCCAGACCCCCCTCGTGGTCTGCCTGACCTGCGGCTGGGTGGCCTGCTCCGACGGCTCACCCGGCCGCCACGCCAGGGCGCACTACGAGGAGACCGACCACCCGGTGGCCGCCAACGTGGAGCCGGGATCGCGGTGGAGATGGTGCTACGTCCACCGGCGTCTCGTCTGACCCGGCATGGAGGGTGATCGGCTATGGTGATGGGCCCTTCCCTGATCGGCTGTTTCCCGCAGTGCAGGGGCGCGCTTGACTCAGAGGTCAACGCACCAGGCCCGGTGTCAGCGCTCCTGCTGCCCGCAGGCCAGCTGCCTTGATGGGAGCGCGGAGCCAGCATCCGTTCGGGATAAAGGTTTAGATCTTCTCGACAAGGAGGTGCGCCGGTTAGCCGACGCCCTGCCCCAGGAGCCGATTCCACCGGCGGGGCTTGGCGAGCGCTCTGTCCGTTGCCCGGTCGTGCGCCAGGATCTCCTCGGTGTCGTCCAGCGGTTCCAGCTCTACGTCCCCGTAGCGCCTGCGCAGGGCAGCCTGGATCAGCCAGTCGGCAAGGCACGGGTTCTTCGGGAATGCGGGGCCGTGCAGGTAGGTGCCGATGGCGTTCTTATAGACGCAACCCTCCAGGCCGTCCTGGGAGTTGTTGCCGCCGCCGGCCAGGGTCTTACCTAGTGGGCGGGCACCGGAGTGCAGGTAGGTTCTGCCGCCGTGATTCTCGAAGCCGACGAGGATCTGCTCGCCCCATTGCACGACAAGGTTCCCGACCGCCCTGACACTGCCCGCCTTTGCGATCGTGTCCATAGTGGTTCCGGTCTGTGCGGCCCGGTGGATGGTGTGGGCGTCGAAGATACCCAGGCCGGGGAGCTCGTCACCGCTCGCAGTGCAGTAGGAGTGGCCCCATAGCTGATAGCCGGCGCAGACGGCGAAGGCGGCCGCGCCCTCCTCGATCGCGCGGCGGATCCCGTCCCCTTTCACGTGCAGCAAGTCCTCGCAGACAAGCCGCTGGTGCGTGTCGGCTCCGCCGCCGACGAGGAGCAGGTCAATTTCGCCGGGATCGATGGTGTCGCTCAGCTCGGACGCTCTCACGTCGGCATCTATCCCGCGCCACTGGCACCGCCTGACGATGGTGGTCACGTTCCCGAGGTCGCCGTATTGGCTCATTACGCTCGGGTAGAGGTAGCCGATGACGATCCTCATCGCGGCGCTGCCTCCCTGGACTGAGCCTGGCGCCAGAACGGAGCCAGGTGGCCGCGCCGGACCAGTTCCCGGCGCAGCGCCCACATCGCCGTGTACGTAGTGAGTACATACAAAGTCTCCCCTGGGGGAGTTCGGGCGAGCGCGGCTTCGAAGGCCCTGGTCATGTCCTCCTCCACGAGCAGCGGGACACCCGCGCCAGCATCCGGGGACCCGGAGTCCGGGTTCAGGAGCCCGGCGTACTTCAGGCGCACCACCAGGTCGCTCGCTCGCTGGCCCGAGACTGCCATGAGGCCGGTTCGCCCCCGGCACATCTCAAGGTCGACGTCCCAGATCCACGACACGTCACGTCCGTCCGGACCGTTGTCGTTCAGCCCCAGGAGCAGCCACCGGGGACCGTCCTGTGAGTTCACCAGGCGAAGCCCTTCGTTGAAGCCGCTCGGATTCTTCACCAGCAGCACGCAGGCATGCTTATCGCCGATGCGGACGTGTTCGAGGCGCCCGAAGGCACCCACCACGCTGTCCGCCGCCGCCTGCACCAGGTCCATTTCCACCCCCAGGCAGGACGCCCCAGCCGAGGCGGCCAGCGCATTGCAGGCGTTGTACAGGCCTCCCAGCGGCAGCTGGATGGTCCGCTCGCCAGCGGGTGTGGTGACCCGTGACCGGCTGCCCTCCAGCCCTTGCAGCTCTATGTTCCAGGCCACGAAACGCGGATCCGGACGCCGCCAGCCGCACTGGCCGCAGGCGTAGTGACCAAGGTGAGCGTAGAAGCTCAGGCCGTAGTAAAGGTCGTGACCGCACTTCGGGCACCGGCGGGAATCGGCCGCGTGCTCCAGGCCTGGCTTCGCCCACTGACGGTCGTCCATGCCGAAGTACAGGACCTTGGCGTTCAGATCCGCGCCAAGATAGGCCACCTGAGGGTCATCCGCGTTGAGCACCACTGTGGTCGTCGGCGGCAGCCGCTGGAGGACCTGCCGCCAGAGCTGAGCTACGAAATCAACCTCGAAGTACCTGTCCAGCTGGTCGCGGAACAGGTTGGTGATCACCACCAGGCGCGGGGTGAGGGCAGCAACCGCAGGCCGGAACGCTCCTTCATCCACCTCGAACACGCCGATGGCCGAGGGTGACGCGGCGAGGCGTCCCCGGCGGTCGGTACGCAGGAGCAGCGCGGTTGCGATTCCCGGGAGCAGGTTTGAGCCTTCGGGGTTGGTGATCACCTCCAGCCCCGCGCCGCGCATCGCGCCCGCGAGGATCCGGGTGGTAGTTGTCTTCCCGTTCGTTCCCGTCACCAGCACGGAGCCATTGGGGATCGCCTGCCCAAGATCATGGACCAGCGCGGGATCTATCCGCCCGGCCAGTTGACCCGGCAGCGTGGTGCCACCGCCGCGGCGAAGGGCCCGGGACACCACCCTGGCTGTCTTGCCCGCGGCGACGGCCGCCGCACGGGCTGTCGCGGGCGCCAGGCCGCCCGCCCGCACGCTAGGCACCGGCCTTCTCCGCGAACAACGACAGCCAGTAGGGACGGACGATCATGTCGATGACATGGCACTGGCTCTCGAACGGCAGCTTTTCCGCCATGGCGGTGAATGCGGAGTTGCTGGAATGACAGCCGACCTCGAGCGGGATCTCCTGGTCGTAGTAGTCGGTCATGCGGATCACGCGCATTTCCTGGTCGCGGAGCCACGACACGACGTCCCGAAGCTGCAGGTGCTTTTCCCACACGTGCAGGAACTCGTCGACTACCCAGTTGTCGTCATCCAGGTCGACTGGCGGGGCGGTGTAGTAGTTCTTGAAATTCCGGTCCCCGCGCGCCCAGATCCGCACCGCCTCGGTCCTGGCCGCGTCGTCGTCGGGGACGGTCGCCGTGATGAGCCGGACGATCTCCTGCTGCACCCGGCGCTGCCAGTTCCCGTAGTAGCCGTAGACCCCCAGGCGAAGAATCCCGCCTGGCTTGAGGGCCCGGCACAAGATCGCGATCCCGGCCGCCGGGTCCGGCAGGTGATGAGCGGTTCCCCACGACACGATGTAGTCGAACTGCTCCGTAAGGTCAAGGGTGGTGATGTCCTGCACGTAGGCGCGGGCGTTCGTGACGCCTTCGTTGCGCAGCGTCTCATTGACCAGGTCGACGGAAGCCGGGGAGATGTCGTAACCCGTAAAGGACGCCTCAGGGAACTCGCGAGCGTAATCGAGCATCATGAGCCCGGTGCCGCAGGCAATGTCACCGAACTGGAGGCCCTGCGGATCGACGCCCTGCTCCGTGAGGAACCGGCGGACGTAAGCGGCGTGGCGGCGGTAGCTGTACTTGCGCTGCGCCGGCGGGAACGGATGCCGCACATACATGTCCCGGACAGCGCGGACGACGCCGGGAGGCGGCAAACCGCCAGGATCCGCTTGGCCAGAAGCGGGGAGATCGTGATGTGGTGCCAACGTAAGTCCTCCTCTGGACAGTGAACCCTGGCACCGGAGGCACGCTAACTGGCGCGCATCTCAGCCGCAGGGCACCCCCGCTACAGCCTGCTGTCTTTAGCGGTGAAAACGTGTTTTCCCGGCATCGCCGAGCACAAACCCGCTGGCAGGAATGCTGCGACCGCGGCGCGCGCCCGGACAGCCGCGTGCGCAGCGTTACAGGCGCACCTATATGCCGCGGCTTGAACTCAGCAGCCGCACCGGGGAGTCACGAGTAGTCACGAAGCGGCTGCTGACGGGATCGCCGGTAAAAATCGGGCATCGGTAAGACGAAGGCCCCGGTCCGTTTCCGGACCAGGGCCTTTGACCTGCTTATTTGCTGGGGTGAGTGACGGGACTTGAACCCGCGACATCCAGGACCACAACCTGGCGCTCTACCAGCTGAGCTACACCCACCATGTACCTTCGCCCGAAGGCTGTCACGAGTATAGCGAACCGCGACAGTGGGAACGAACCAGTTAGCCAGTGCTACGACTGCTTGCTGGTGTACCGCGCGGCGATCTCCCGCGCGGTCGCCGAGTCGGGCCCCGGCTGCGGCACGAACACCGTGTCCCTGTAGTAGCGCAACTCCCGCACGGACTCGGTGATGTCGGCAAGCGCCCGGTGCCCGCCGTGCTTGTCGGGCGAGGCGAAGTAGGCCCGCGGATACCACCGCCGCGCCAGTTCCTTGACCGAGGAGACGTCGATCATCCGGTAGTGCAGCCAGTTGTCGAGCTCAGGCATGTCGCGGGCGATGAACCAGCGGTCAGTGGCGATCGAGTTGCCGCAGAGCGGCACCTTGCGGGCCTCCCGCACATGGTGCTTGACGTACGCGAGCACCGCGTCGGACGCCTCCGCGAGCGTCATGCCGCCCTCCAAGCCGGCGAGCAGCCCCGAGGTCGTATGCATGGTCCGCACGATGTCGCTCATCTGGTCGAGCGCCTCGGCCGGCGGCTTGATGATGAGGTCGATCCCGCCGTCAAGCAGGTTCAGGTCATTGTCCGTGACCAAGCACGCGATCTCTATCAGCGCGTCCCGCTCGATGTCGAGCCCCGTCATCTCGCAGTCGATCCACACTAGCCGGTCGTTCATTCCAACAAGGGTAAAGGCAAAATGCATTATCCCGAACGTATCCATGCTCCGCCCGGTCCGCCCGCTCCTGCGTCAGGGCGTGGCGAACGAGGTGAAACACGAATACGTTCGGGCTAACCCCAAAACTCCGCCCCCGCAAACCCGCACTCCCACGCGGCGTCAGGCCGGGATGGGGACGGCCACCTGCGCGCGCGGAGCGGGGAGGTCGCGCGGGCGGACCTGCAGGCCGTGCGGGCCGGTGATCCGGTCGATGTCGATGGCGCCAGGGCCCGCGTTGTCGCACCCCGGCACCTGCGACGCGCCGAAGTGCCCGCCGCGCGCCCACGCGACCCGGCTGCGCCGGTCGGCGATGGCCGCGGCCGAGGCCGGCACGTCGAGGCGGTACCCCTCGGGCCGCCCGGCCGACCAGCGGCGGGGCACGCCCCAGGAGTCGAGCCAGCTCACAATCGTCTCGATGCCGACTAGCGTGCCGCTGGTGAACGGCTCGCCCGGATGCCCGAGCACGCCGATCTGCACGCATACCCGCCCCTCGGCGTTCACGTTCTCCGGGTGGACCCGGACGCGACCCGGCGCCCAGTCGAGGTGATCGGCCGCGCCGAGCGCCCGGCCGGCCCGCAAGACGGAGATGAGCTGGGCGACGTCCCCGGTCACCGGGTCCCAGATGAGGTGGCACGGCCGCCGCTCGCCGATCAGCCGCTGGGCGGCTGACTGAACGGACACCGTGCCGGGGGCGGTGCCGAGGGTCAGCCAGACCGCACGGGGCGCACCGCCGATCAGGGGGCCTCCGTCAGTCTCCGCCCGGATGCGCCTTGCTTCCGGCATCCATGCGTGTGCCACGACTCCGGCTCCCCTCCCAGATAAGGTCTAGACCGCGCGGTCCGCAGACTTATCTCCCTGCTTACGTCAGCCGCGGTGATTAGTCCAGAGGGGGTCCGGAATCCGTCAGCGCGTCGGCGGCGCAAGAAGAACGGGAGGAATCAACAATCGCGGCCGTTACCCGCCGGGTAGTCCGCAGAAGTACCGCGCAAACGCCAACCTCGCAATGACGTGCGCCTCATGAGGTGACGGGGTTCACGCGCGACCGCAAGCGCACCCCTAACGAGACCCTAACGAAACCCTAGCGCTGCCCCGAGCGTGCCTTGAAGTACAGGCTCGACTCCGACCGCCACAGCAGGGCGATCGCGCCGCAACCGCATACCCATTCCGCGACCTCGAGAACAAAGCTGATGATGTTGACGACGAGAATGGTCTGCCCGCCGTGCAGGGAGTTGACGGCCGAGTAGAGGCTGATCGTCGACAAGGCGAAGAGCACCGATGCCACGATCCGCGCCCAGACGCGCCCGGACCTGTTCATTCTGGCCATCAGGACCCAGAGGGCGCAGTACACGATGGTCAAAATGATGACCTCGACGATGTCGCCGGTGAGGGCGCTGGAAGTGGGCTTGTTCCCGTTGTTGATCAAGTCGGGGTCGGAGATCACCGTAATGAGGGAGAACAGGCCCCCCAGCGCGGTGACCGCGGCACCGCCGAGCATGAACCTGACCGCTTTTCGCACTGGGCGAGGGACGACGGAGTTGTCCGGGTCGCGGCCCGTGAGCTTCGTCTCGAGGCCTGTGAGAGCCGACTGGCCGCTGCGGCCGCCGGAGGATGTCTTCAACATTGGGTGCCCTAACGTAACGCGCCGACTGACGAAGCATAGCTCTGATCTGCACGAAGCGTCGCCGGGCCCGGAAGCGCACCGTTGCCGCACTCTCTCCCTGCATCCCATAATTGCCAGAATCTCGTGTACCGACCCAGGGCGCGATATCATCTCAGCGTCATCACCGCATGCATGTGCGGATCGTCTGTGCAGACGGTTCGTGCAGATGCAGTGCGAAGGTGGCAGAAGCGCCGGTGAATGGGGACGCCGGCATGTCGGATTACCGAGAGGGGACCGCGTTGAGTGCTAGTGCGCCTGGGGGCGCCGCTCCCGCAGGCGGTCCGACTGTGCTCAGAATGCTGCTCGGCGCCCAGCTCAGGCGCCTCCGTGAGACCGCGGGCGTCACGCGAGACGACGCTGGCTACCACATCCGCGCCTCGGGATCCAAGATCAGCCGGATGGAGCTTGGCCGGGTCTCGTTCAAGGAACGTGACGTCACCGACCTCCTTGAGTTCTACGGAGTCGACGACCCGGCTGAGCGGGAGAAGTTGGTACAGCTCACCCGCGAGGCGAACGCGACCCCGTGGTACCAGAAGTTCCAGGATGTGGTCCCTGACTGGTTCCACGTCTTCGTGGGACTCGAAGAGGCCGCCCAGCTGATCCGTGTCTACGAGGTCCAGTTCGTGCCCGGCCTGCTGCAGACCGAGGAGTACGCCCGCGCCGTCATCCTGCAGGGCGCCCCCGGCCTGGACCCGGACGAAGTCGACCGCCGGGTGGCGCTGCGGATGGGCAGGCAGAAGCTGCTGACGCGGGAGAGCCCGCCCCGGTACTGGGTGATCATGGACGAGGCGGCGCTGCGCCGCCCGATGGGCGGCCGCGATGTGCACGTCGGACAGATCGAGCGGCTCATCGACCTGGTCGGCGAGCCCAACATCACCATTCAGGTGATGCCCTTCAGGTACGGTGGGCACGCGGCCGAGGGCGGCGCGTTCACCATCATGCGGTTCCCTGAAACCGACCTGCCTGACGTGGTGTACATGGAGTACCTGACCGGCGCGCACTACATTGACAAGCCTGAAGAAGTCGAGCGCTACGCCGCGGTGATGGAACGCCTCTCGGTGGCGGGTACGTCACCCGACCGGACCAGGGAGATCCTGACCGGGATGCTGAAAGACATCTGAGAGGGGCCAATGGCCGACGGGGTGTACAACGGAATGCCGGCGGGCGACCTGCCGGATCTGCAGTGGCGGCTGGCAGGCGGCACTGCTGACAAAGATGGGGGCGTCGGCGTGGAGATGGCCCGGCTGCCCGGCGGCCAGATCGCCGTCCGCAACGCCGCCGACCCGGAGGGGCCGGCGCTGATCTACACCAAGGCTGAGATCGAGGCGCTCATCGGTGGCGCGCAGGATGGCGATTTCGACGCGCTGCTTTCCTGACGGGCCGATGGCAAAAACCGCCATCATATCGGCCCGTCACGAAAGCCTGTCTCCCGGGGGGACGACCCCCCGTACCCCCCGATGTCCGCGCTGGCGCGCGGACGGCTTGGCGTGCGCTGGCAAAACCGGCGATGGTATCGGCCTGCCAGGACAGGCCATCTTCGGGGGGACGACCCCCCGTACCTCCCGTTGTCCGCGCTGGCGCGCGGACGGCTTGGCGGGCGCTGGCAAAACCGGCGATGGTATCGGCCTGCCAGGACAGGCCATCTTCGGGGGGACGACCCCCCGTACCTCCCGTTGTCCGCGCTGGCGCGCGGACGGCTTGGCGGGCGCTGGCAAAACCGGCGATGGTATCGGCCTGCCAGGACAGGCCATCTTCGGGGGGACGACCCTCTGCGCCGCTCGAACGAAGGCTGCGGGTTGTTCGTTATTCCGGCTAAGCGATGGCAGAAACATCAGCGTGCCGGGAGCGGAGCGTACGGGGTGGTTTCCTGGCTGCGGCGGTGTGTGCGGGTAGTTGGGAGCTTTGGTGAAGTCGGATAGTTCGCAGCTGGCCGTTGCTGGAGAAGATCAAGATCGAGACCGGTTCTTCCGAACGGGCGGTTGGCTTCGTCTTACCCGGCCCGAGGATGCTCCGGAGCTGTCGCGCCGGGAGCGGGTTCTCCTCCGCTGGGAGATCATCTCCGTCTTCGCGGTGTCGCTCGGCGCGAGCGGCCTCTACGCGTTCGTCTCGCTCATCGGCTCGCTGACCGCGCGCCACTCGCTCGCGTCGCAGTCGGTGACCCTGAACGGCTCGCAGGCACCAGGCCGCCCGCTGCTCGACCTGTGCCTGCAACTGGTCTCGCTCGCCTCGGGTGCCGCCCCGGTGCTGCTCGCGTTCTACCTGCTCGCCCGCTCCGGCGACGGCGCGAAGTCGATCGGCGTGGACCTCACCCAGCCCCGGCGCGACTTCCTGCGCGGCGCTTCGCTCGCGGCCCTCATCGGCGGCTGCGGCCTCGGCCTGTACTTCATCGCGTACAAGTCCGGCATCGCGCTGAACGTCGTCGCGGAGAACGAGCCGGACGTCTGGTGGCGGTACCCCATCCTGCTGCTGTCCGCGTTCCAGAACGGCCTGCTCGAAGAGGTCCTGGTCACCGGCTACCTGCTGACCCGGCTGCGCAAGCTTGGCGTGAACCCGTGGGCGGCTGTGGCGATCAGCGCGACGCTGCGCGGCTCCTATCACCTGTACCAGGGCTTCGGCGGCTTCATCGGCAACGCGATCATGGGCATCATCTTCGGCACACTGTTCCTGCGCTGGCGCCGCGCGACCCCGATGATCATCGCGCACACGCTGATCGACGCGGTCGCCTTCATCGGCTACGCCCTCCTGGTGGGCCACGTCAGCTGGTTGATGTAGCTCGCGGGGGCCCGCGTCTTCTGCTTTCTCAGAACCCTCAGTGGTTTCAGAAGTTGCTTGACGTTCTCCTTGTGATGCCGTTATCGTGTCGCGACGATCACATTCTGGATCGCTGAGAAAGAGTCCAGTGGCCACTCATTCAGCTCTTCCCGCGCCTCGGGGGACGGGGGAGCACGTATTGGCAGCACCCGCTTCTGGCGCCGAGGGTGCTCGGCGGGTGCTCGCTGTCCTACAGGCATTCTCGCCGCAGCAGCACACGCTGACCGCCAGGGAGCTAGCCGAACTCACGGCTATCCCGTTGCCCAGTATGTACCGATATATCGCGCTATTGCGCGATACAGGCCTGCTGATCGGCGACGACCACGGCGCCTACCACCTGTCGCCGAGGTTCATCTCGCTGGCCCGCGCCGCGGAGGCCGCCGAGACGCTGATCGACGTCGCCGACCCGGTCATGCGCGACCTGGTCCGCGAGTGCGGCGAGACGGTGATCTTTGTCAGGCTGATCGCCCGTGTGCCGGTCTGCGTTCACCGGGTGGAGTCGGAGCACCACCTGCGCGCCACGTTCGAGCCGGGCCAGTCGCTGCCGCTCCTGCAGGGCGCGAGCGGGCGGGTGCTGCTCGCGGGGCTGACCGAGCGGCAGCGGCGCGACCTGCTCGCGCCACTGGCGCAGACCGACCCGACTGCGGCCGTCCGGCTCGAGCAGGAGATCGCCAAGGTCGCCGCCCGTGGCTGGGCGACAAGCGAGGAGGAGATCGACCGCGGCGTCTGGGCCGCGGCGGCGGCGGTGACGGACGGGCGCTCGACGGTCGCGGCACTGACCGTGCCGTCTCCGCTGGTCCGCGCCCCGTCCGCACAGCAGGAACGGCTGCTCGGCCAGGTCCGGACCGCTGCGGCCAGGCTCAGCCGCCTCATCGAGAACGCGAGGTTATCGGCGCGAAAAACCGATCGGGCACGCGCCCGGACCAAAGCCGTGTGGTGACTCAGGTAACTTGTCGGGAACGCACAACAGTCTTGGCGATTTTCTCAAGCATTTCCAGAGTCTTAGCCGGTTACTTGACCTCTATTCAACCGTTATCCTGCCCGCATGCCAGATTTCCAGAGTTCGCCTGAACTAACCACCGAGATTCCTGGCACGAGTATCGATATCTCTTCGCTCTCAGTGGCCGGACTGCGGCAGGCGATGACCGATGGCGAGCTCACCGCGACTGCGCTTACCCGGCGTTACCTGGATCGCATCGCGGAGATGAACCCCGCACTCGGCGCCGTGATCGCGGCGAGCCCTGACGCCCTCGACCAGGCGGCCGCGAGCGATGCCGCCATCCAGGCCGGCCAGCCGCGCGGCGCGCTTGAGGGAATCCCGGTCCTGGTCAAGGACAACGTCCAGGTGGCGGGCGCGCCCGCCACCGCGGGCTCGCCGGCGCTGCTCGCGGCCCGGCCGCCGGACGCTTTCCTCGTCTCCCGGCTGCGCGCGGCCGGCGCGATCATCCTGGCCAAGGCGAACCTGTCGGAATGGGCGAACTTCCGGTCAACCCGGTCGACGAGCGGCTGGTCCACGCTGGGCGGCCAGACCGCGAACCCGTACGCGCTCGACCGTAACCCGTCGGGCTCAAGCTCGGGCTCGGCCGCGGGGCTCTCGGCGGGCTTCGCACCGCTGGCCATCGGCACGGAAACGGACGGGTCGATCGTCTCCCCGTCAAGCGCCTGCGGCGTGGTCGGCCTCAAGCCGACCCTCGGCCTCGTCAGCCGGGCCGGCATCGTGCCGCTGTCGCTGGAACAGGACACCGCGGGCCCAATGGCCACCTCGGTCGCGGACGCGGCGGCGCTGCTTTCTGTGCTCGCCGCCGCCGACCCCGACGACTGTGCGCCCGATCATCCCGGCGTTATCGACTACTCGGCATTCCTCGACCCGGCGGCCCTGGAAGGGGCGCGGATCGGCGTCTGGCGCGCGGTCTCGGCCAACGCGGACGCCGCGAGCGAGGCGCTGCTCGACGCGGCGGTCGACTGCCTCTCCTCGCTCGGTGCCACGCTGATCGATCCCGTGGACCTGCCGGACATCGACCTGGTCACCGAGCCCGAGTTCGACGCGCTGAACTACGAGTTCAAGCACGGGATCAACGCCTACCTCAAGTACCTGGCCGCGTTCGCCGATTCCGAGTTGCCGGGGACGCTGGCCGACCTGATCGAATTCAATCGGCGGAACGCCCCCTTCGTACTCGCCCGGTTCGGCCAGGAGATCTTCCAGGCGGCACAGGCGACAAGCGGTAACCTAGCCGACCCTGTCTACCTGGAGTTGCGCGGCGCGGCGCGCTCCCTGGCCAGGACGGCGGTGGAAACGCCGACGGTGAAGCACAACCTGGACGCGATCTTCTCGCTGACCGCGAACCCGGCGTGGCTGACCGACTACGTCCTCGGCGACCACAGCGTCTTCGGTTCCTCGCGGCCCGGGGCGGTCTCTGGCTGGCCTGCGATCACCGTCCCGTTCGGCTTCGTCAGCGGTCTCCCGGTCGGCGTCTCGTTCCTCGGCCCCCGCTGGAGCGAGCCCCGCCTCCTCGCCCTGGCCTACGCCTTCGAGCAGGCGACGCTCTCCCGGCTCGCTCCCGCCCTCCACTCGTCGATCAGCACCACGTCTCTTGGTTAGTTAGCAAATACGTCTGCATAGGCAAACGCATTTGCCTGCCGGGCAAGTGCATCCGCCGCTATTGCCGTGGGCCGCTATTGCCCTGGGCCGCTATTGCCGTGGGCGCTATTGCCGTGGGCGCTATTGCCGTGGGCGCTATTGCCGTGGGCGCTGTTGTCGTGGGCTGCTAATGTCGTGGGCTGCTAATGTCGTGGGCGCAAATGCCGTGGGCCGCGGACGCCGCCTCGCGGCCCATCGTCAGGAAATTTCATGAAATCGACCCGTTCCTTACTGGACTCGAAAAAGATAGTGGATACCTAGATACGCTAGGGCGTATTCAGGTATCCACTATCTTCGAGTCGGCCCTCCCGGCGCGGCGCGACAGCCGCGGTATTCGGCATGCCGGGCGCCGCAAAGTGCAACAATCCGGAAATTTCATGAAATCGGCCTATGCCCGGCAACGTCGCATACGCGCCCGTGTGCGTTGCTCCGGCCAGCCGACCCTGCTGGACCCGCCGACCCCGCTGGACCCGCCGGAGCCCGCTGGACCCGCCGGAGCCCACCAATTGCGCTTTTGGGCGGCAAGAACCAGCCCAAAAGCGCAATTGGCTCGCTGTCCGGCCACGGCATACGGGCCGGGGCGCGAAAGTGCTCGCTACGCGCCCGGAATCGCCGGCAGGCTGGCCAGCGCGGCGTCAATCCGGTCCTGCGGCAGCTCGAAGTCGGTCATCTCACCCGAGAGGTACCGCTCGTACGCCACCATGTCGAAGTGCCCGTGCCCGCACAGCGCCGTCAGGATGACCTTCGATTCCCCGGTTTCCGCGCACCGCTTGGCCTCCTCGACCACGGCCGCGATCGCATGCGAGGGCTCAGGCGCGGGGATGATCCCCTCGGCCCGTGCGAACGTGAGCGCGGCGGCGAAGCACTCCCGCTGAGGCTTGGCGACCGCCTCGAACAGCCCGAGCTCGTACATGTGCGAGAGCAGCGGAGACATCCCGTGGTACCGCAGCCCGCCCGCGTGCACCGGGTCGGGGATAAACCCGTGCCCGAGCGTGTGCATCTTCAGCAGGGGAGTGAACCCCGCCGTGTCGCCAAAGTCATACGCGTAGATCCCGCGCGTGAACGACGGGCACGCGGCAGGCTCGACGGCACGGATCACCGGGTTCATCCGCCCCGCCAGCTTCTCGCGCAGGAACGGGAAGAACAACCCGGCGAAGTTCGACCCGCCCCCGGTGCAGCCCACGATCAGGTCAGGCCCCGCGTCCTCGCCGGCCAGCGCGAACTGCGCCACCGCCTCCTGCCCGATGACCGTCTGGTGCATGAGCACGTGGTTGAGTACCGAGCCGAGCGCATAGCGCGTCTGCGCGGACCCGGCCGCCGCTTCGACGGCCTCGCTGATCGCGATCCCGAGCGACCCGGGCGAGTCAGGGTCGTCGGCGAGCACCTTCAGTCCCGCCTGGGTGGCCCGCGACGGCGACGGGTGCACGGTCGCGCCCCAGGTCTGCATCATCGTGCGCCGGTGCGGCTTCTGGTCGTAGGAGGCGCGGACCATCCAGATCTCGCAGTCGAGCCCGAACTGCCCGGACGCGAACGCCAGCGCGCTGCCCCACTGCCCGGCCCCGGTCTCGGTCGTGAGCCGCTTGGTGCCCTCGACCGAGTTGTAGTACGCCTGCGGCACCGCGGTGTTCGGCTTGTGTGACCCGGCGGGAGAGACGCCCTCGTACTTGTAGTAGATCCTGGCGGGCGTGTTCAGCAGCTTCTCAAGCCGCCTGGCGCGGAACAAGGGCGTCGGCCGCCAGAGCTTGTAGATGTCGATGACCTCGCCGGGGATATCAACGTACGGCTCGCCCGTGACCTCCTGGCGGATGAGCTCCATCGGGAACAGCGGGGCGAGGTCGTCCGGCCCGACTGGCTGCCCCGTGCCCGGGTGCAGCGGCGGTGGCGGCGGCGCGGGCAGGTCCGGGATGACGTTGTACCACTGCGCCGGGATCTGCGACTCATCGAGGATGAACTTGGTCCGCTCGCTCATGAAGGTCCTCCGGGGGAGCGATGTGAAAATTCGCGTGCCGCTAAACAGCAGGCACATGATCGGCACCCTACGCCGCCCACCGGATCGCCACCAGAATCCCTCCAGTCGCCCGGGCACCGCCCGCCCGCAGTATCCACGGCTTAGGTCCAGAAATGTCGGGCGCTGACATGCTACGACATTCCGGAAATTTCATGTTTTGAGCTAGTTGGAGGGAAGTTCGGGAGGAAGAGACATAATGTGGACTTATCCGTGAAACTACCTCTCGTTCGGAATCACTCGCAACAGGATTGGGGCGGACCCGCGAGTTTGCGCGGCGGCCTGTCGGCGGTCAAGGGCGCCCTGGACGCGCGCGGCGATATCACCCTGGCCGCTTAAATCGCGACCGCATCGGCACTGTCGGATTGTGGAAGGCTGGGACCATGGCGGAGACCATTGGCACGGAGGCTGACGAGCAGGCGAGCGCCGACACGCCGATCACGGGTGTCACGGTTTTCACGGACGGTGCGCGGGTGACACGCGCCGGCCTCGCAGCGGTTCAGCCGGGCGTGCGGCCTGTGGTGGTCGCCAGCCTCCCGGAAAGCGCCGACCCGTCGTCTGTCCGGGTCGCCGCAAGAGGACACGAGCTGACCCTGCTCAACGTCGAAGTGCAGCGCCGCGTTGGCACCGAGCCGGGGCGGGCGTCGCTTGCCCAGTTGCGGGCGGACGTCGAGCGCTGCCGCGACGCGGTCAAGGAACTCGACGACGCCGACGAGGCGGAGCGGGCCGGGCTCGGCTTCCTCGGCCACCTGTCAGAAGCGGCGGCGACCTCGCTTGCCAGGGCGCTGAGCTCGGGGCGGGCCGGCTACGACGAGTTGGCCGGGATGGCGGGCCACTTGTCGGCGTCGACCGCGACCGCGCTCGGCAGGCGGCGCGAGATCGCCGCCCGCAAGCGGGACGCGCAGCAGGAACTCAACGCGGCGGTGGAGCGCCTCGCCGGCGCCGAGCAGCCCGGCGAGCCTGTCGTGTTCACCGAGGTCTCGGTGCTCCTAGAGGCGGTGACGGCCACCGAGGCCGAGATCGAGCTGACCTACCACGTGGCCGGGGCATCCTGGCGCCCGCTGTACGACCTGATGCTTGCGGGGGAGCAGCTGAAGGTCTCCTACCTTGCCGAGATCACCCAGCAGACCGGCGAAGACTGGCCGGAGGTCACGCTGGTCCTGTCCACGACGCGGCAGGGGCTGCGCCAGACGCTGCCCGAGCTCCACCCGTGGTACATCGGCCGCCCCCAGCCGCCCCGCTGGACGGCGGCAGCGCTCAAGTCATCACCAGGCGAGGCGATGCCGTTGGCCGGCGGATCCTCGCCGGAAGAAACCTTCGGCGGGCAGGCACCGACGCCGGCACCGGCGCGGGCCGGCGCGTTCGCGGCAGCGCGCCCCCGGGCCAAGGTGCTTGCCGCCGAGCCCGGCCACAGCGAGTCCGGTGCCGGACTCGTCTACACGGTGGCCCGCCCGCTGGCCGTGCCAGGCGACGGCGGCCCGCACAAGACCCTGGTCGCGCAGTTCGACGCGGACGCGAACCTCGACTACCTCACGGTTCCCGTGCTCGCCCCGGAGGCCTACCTGCGTGCCACCGTCACCAACGGCGGGCTCCTCCTGCTGCCCGGCCAGGCCCGAATCTTCCACGGCCCGCAGTTCGTCGGCGAGACGTACCTGGACTCGGTCGCCCCAGGCGAGGAGTTCGAGGTCCAGCTCGGCGTCGACGACCAGGTCAAGGTCGAGCGCAAGCTGCGCCGCCGCACCACGAGCAAGGCCGTCCTCGGCAGCACTAGGACGATCGACATCGCCTACGAGATCACGGTGGAGAACCACCGCGATCGCAAGGCCACCGTCAGCGTCCACGACCACATCCCGGTCTCCACCGACGGGGACATCAAGGTGAAGCCCCGCGAGACGACCCCGGCTCCGGACAGCGCCGATGACCTGGGCGAGCTCACCTGGACCCTGGTCCTGCCGCCGGGGGAGTCGTCAGCGGTCCGCCACCGCTTCACGGTCGAGCACCCGGCTCAGGTCCCGGTCACCGGACTGTAAGGCAGCCTTGACCGCAGCCACAGCGCGAGGCAGCGCAGGTTCTGCGTTGCCTCCTACAGCAACCAGAGGGCTCTAACCTCAGCCGCAGCGCGAGGGCCGCCGCGGTTTGTGCGGCGTTCCCGTGGGGGGCTATGGGGGGCGAAGCCCTCCATGATCGGGTGCAGGGGGGTCGTCCCACCGCGGGGAGCACAGCAGGGGGTCGTCCCCCCGTGGACAACACGGTAACCTAGCTGCGCGAGTGGGCGTTGGCTGCGGCAGGAGTGGCTGATTCATGGATGATCAGGCGGCGCAGGTCGTCGTGGTGCTGCCAGCGGAGATCGACGTCACCAATTCCGAGCAGGTCTACCGGCAGCTGGTCGCGGCCGTGGCACCGGGCGTGCACACGGTGATCGCGGACATGACGTCAACGGTCTTCTGCGATTCCTCAGGTGTGCACGCGATCATGCACGCCTACGAGAGTGCCGCCGCGCGCGACGTCCGGACACTACTGGCCGTGTCGCCTGCCAGCTCGGTGCGCCGCGTGCTTGAGCTGATCGGCGTCGGCCGTCTCATGCCGGTGTACGCGAGCCTTCAGGAAGCCCTGGACGCGGCCTAGCCCGTCCTGTGGACCGCGATCAACGCTACGTCGTCTTCCCTGGGGCCGAAGAGCGACATCACGTGATTGGCGAATGCCTCGACGTCCTGGTTGGCGGCTTCGGCCGCGGCGACGCGCAGCTTTTCCAGGTTGTCGTCAAGCAGGACTCTGCGATCCTCGACAAGGCCGTCGGTAAAGAGCAGGGCGGTGCCGCCGACGGGCAGGATGGCAGTCTCGACGTGCGGCTCATGGCGGGCCAGGCCGAGCAGGAGCCCTCCTTCGCCGACGTAGTCCGCCCCGGTATCGTCAGCAAGCAGCAGCGGCATGTGCCCGCAGTTGACGATCGTGAGCTCACCGGTTGTCGGGTCGGCGAGCACCAGGCACAAGGTGGCGATGATGCCCGGGTGGAAGCGCCGCAGCACTTCGTTGACCAGGGCGGTAATCGCCAGCGGTGGGTGCCCTTCGCTGACGAAGGCGCGCAGCGCGTGCCGCAGCTCCCCCATCACGGTCGCGGCGGCCAGCGAGTGCCCCTGCACGTCGCCGATGGCGACAAGCACCCCGTCCCGCCACGGCAGCGCCTCGTAGAAGTCGCCGCCGACCTCGGCCTGGTCGCTCGCGGGCAGGTAGCGAGAGGCCATCAGCATGCCAGGAATCGCCGGCAGCGCCGCGGGCAGGAAGCTCCGCTGCAAGGTCAGCGCCACTAGGTGATCTTCCGCCGACGAGCGCAGGGCCTCGACGCCAACCGCGACCGACTGGGCGAGCTGCCGGAGGATCTGCATATCCTCGTCGCCGGAAATGCTCGCGCGGTCAACCGCGATGGCCACGGGCGGCTTGCCGGGTTTGGTTCGTGTGACGGCCAGGCAAGCATCCGTCCGCAACGTGCTGTCGGGCACGATGCCGAGCCAGTCGTCCGAGCGGACGGTCGCGATCCCGCTCGCCTGCCCGGGACCGAGCACAAGGCCCGCGACTCGCCCCGCCAGGCCGGGAGGGCCGCCGCGCCGTACCGTGCCGGGGCTACCAGGGCTGGCCGAGGTCCTGCGGGACTGGCCGTCGGGCATCTCCAGGGTCAGGATGGCATGAGCGGCGAAGATCCTGGCGGCGCCGGCCGCCGCCGCTGCCGCCAGCCCGTCGAAGGTCTCCGCCGCGTTGATGTCGAGGGACACGCTGGCCAGCTCGCTCAGCATGGCCGCGGTCCGCTCCGCGCGCTGCCGCGCACGGAAGTAGCGAAGCGCCGCCGTTACCGTGGCGAGAAGCTCCGCTGGCTCGGTTGGCTCGACTAGGTAGGCGTCTGCCCCCTGGGTCAGGCCGTGGGCGCGGTCGGCGACGTCCACGGCGGTGGCGGACACCTGGATCACCGGGATGGCAGCCGTCTGCGGGTCTGACTTGATCAGCCGGCAGACCTCGAAACCGCTCATATCGGGCAGGTTCACGTCGAGCAGGACCAGTTCGGCGACGCCAACCTTGCTGAGCGCCTCCTGCCCGGTAGTGACCTCGGTCACGGTGTGGCCCGCCCGCCGCAGCCAGGTCGCGAGCACGTAGCGCTTGGCCACGTCGTCGTCCACGAGCAGCAGGTTTCCTGCGAGCTCGCTCATCGTGGCACCTGGCTGACGCGGCGGATGGCGAAGGCCAGCCGCTCCCTGGTGAGCTCTTCCTTGCGCAGCAGCGCCGCGGCGCGCGGCGGGGCCGCCACGTCGAGTCCGGTGATGACGATCGCGGGCAGGGCAGCCGGCAGCCGCTCAAGCAGCGTGGCCCCGTCCACGCCAGGCATCCTCAGGTCGGCGAGAACGAGGTCGACGCGACCGGTGGCGACAGCGGACAGTGCCTGCGCGCCGTCCTCGGCCTCGATGAGCCGGTCAGCGATGCCGGCAAGCATCGATTTCACCAACTGGCGGAAGCCCGCGTCGTCGTCCGCGATGACGACCGTGCCGACGGACGGGGGCCCGTGCGGAAGGCTGAGGACTGCTGTGGTCCCCTGGCCGGCCTCGCTGGTCAGCGTCAGCTCGCCGCCTAGCAGCCTGGAGAGCAACCGGGCGTAGGGGAGCCCGAGGCCCGTGCCGCCCCGCCCGGCGCCAGGCACCTGGTAGAACTCCTCGAACACGCGCTCAAGCTGCCCGGGAGGGATCCCGGTGCCGGTGTCTGAGACCTGAAGGTCTATCTTCCCGGGGACGGTACGCACGGTCAGCCGCACCTCGCCGCTGTCGGTGTACTTGATCGCGTTGGACAACAGGTTGCGCAGGATGGCGGTCAGCGCCATCTCGTCGGTCAGGATCGTGGCGGGTGCCCCCTGGGCGCTGACCACCACGTCCACTGGCTTGCCCTGGGCCATCGGCTGGGTTAGCCCGCGCAGCGTGGCGAGCAGCGCGGGCAGGCCAACCTCCGCGGGGTTGACGACGAACTGCCCCGACTCGGCCTTGGCGACGTCAAGGAGGTCGTTGACCAGGGTGAGCAGCGTCCCCGCAGTGCTCCTGATCAGCCCCACCTGGTACGACTGCTCGGAGTCGAGGGCGCCCGCCGGGTCGGCGAGCAGCCGGGCCAGCCCGATGATCGAGTTCAGCGGCGTCCGCAGCTCGTGGCTGACGTTGGCCCAGAACCGGTTCTTGGAGTCCGATGCCGCCCGCAACTGCTCGGACTTCTCGTCCAGTTCCCTGTACAGCGCGACCACGCCGCGGTTGGTCTGCTCAAGCTCGTCGGACAGCTCGTTGTACAGGGCCATCACGCCGCGGTTAGTCTCTTGCAGTTCGGCGTTGAGCAGCAGGAGCTGCTCTTTCTGCTGGGTAACGTCCTCAAGCGCCGCGATGAGATCCTGGTTGTTACGTCGCAATTCGTCCAGCGTGGACTCCGGAAGCAAAGCCGCCAGCCGCTCGCGGACAGCATGGAGATCGGGAGTGACATGTTGCGGTCGCCGTTTCGCCATCAGGACAACCTGCCCGTCGGCCATGGCTGTGTCCATCAGGCGGGCGGCCGCGACGATGCCCTCCTCAGGCGGCTCGCCGTTGACGGTCACGGTCAGCACGAGGCGTGTCTTGTCCGCTCCGAACGCGATGACGGCGGTCTGTCCGACGGTGATCGCGCTTCGGCTTATCTCGCTGAGCGCGGTGGCGACCCGGACCTGGTCCCGGTCGTCCATGCCGAGCCCCGCGGCCAGCTCGCGGCCGAGCCGGCGCGCGGCGAAGACGCCAGGCAGGTCCCGGACGTGCAAGCTGGCAAGTTCATCTGTCATGGCTTGAGCACCAGCACTCCCGCGTCATCGCGGCGCGACCCGGCCTGGGCAAGCAGCGCGGCGGCGACCACCAGCGGGTCCCTCGCGTTCAGGCCCGGGAGCGCGGCGGGCTCCCAGCGGCCGCTTATGCCGTCCGAATGGAGGATGATCGCCGCTCCGGGCGGGACGCTGTATTCGAACTGCCTGATGGTGCGTGCCTGATGGCCCGCGATTCCCGGTACCGAGACCATGCTCCTGCGCGTGCCGTCCGCCAGGATCACCGCCGCGACGTTGCCGAGCCCGGCGAACCGGGCGACCTGGCCGGACGCCTGAACCACGCCAACTGCGCCACCGCGAGTGTGCGCCATCCTGCGGTGCGCGCGTTCGAGGAGCGCGGCGGGCTCGGCCAGCGGATCCTCAAGGACCGCCGCGACCGCCGCCCTCGCCGCACTCGCGGCGAGCGGGCCGTGGCCGAGGCCGTCGCACAGGACGCCGGTTACTGCAACGTCGGTCTCGGCTGCCCCGAAGACATCACCGCACTCGGTCTCCCCGGTGATCGGCCTGATCAGGCCGGCGTAGGGCACCGCGCCGGGGCGCGGTGCCGGCCAGAACCTGGCCACGAGCGCCGTGCCGTGGCCCGGCACCGAGTACAGATCACAGAAGTCCGCGAGACGCCGGATGGCGCCGAGCCCGACGCCCAGGGTGCCGCTCGTGGAATGGCCGTCGCGCAGTGCCGCCCCGACGTCACGGAGGCCGGGTCCGGCGTCGATGGTCACCATCTCGATTCCCGGCTTGCTGTCTCCCCTAGCGATCCGCAGCAGCATCGACCCCTGGCTGGCGTGCTTGTGCAGGTTGGACGCCGCCTCGGTCACCGCGAGCGTCAGCTGGTCGGTGCGGGCCTCGGGGAACTGGAGCCGGCTGGTCAGCGCGATGGCGGCGCTGCGGCAGGCGCCGGCGGCGCTGGGATCCTCGACCCGCAGCCAGCGCAGGTCTCCTGGGGCCTGGGCGACGAGGGACCGGTTCAACGCGACCACTTGACGACCACGACACTCGTCCCGGCGCCGGGCTTCGAGTTCAGCCGGAACTCGTCGACAAGCCGCCGCGCGCCGGACAGCCCGAGCCCGAGCCCGCTGCCGGTCGTCCAGCCGTCCGTGAGCGCCAAGTCGATGTCGGCGATGCCGGGTCCCCCGTCGGTGAAGTGCAGCTTGACGCCGGCCCGCCCGTTCGGCGACTTGACTACCTCCACTTGGGCCAGGCCACCGCCACCGTGCACCAGCGTGTTCCGCGCGAGCTCGCTCGCGGCCGTCACCAGCTTGGTCTGGTCCACCAGGGATAGCCCGTTCTCGGCCGCTACGGTCCGTACCTGCTGGCGCACCCGGACCACGTCGTCTCCCGACCGGATAGGCAGCTCATCCATCAGGCTTTCCCGTTCAGGATCTCCAGGCCCTTCTCGGCGTTGAGCGCGGTGCGGACCCCGCCCATGGACAGCCCGAGTTCGGTCAGCGTGATCGCCACCGCCGGGCGCATGCCGACGATGACCGTCTCGGCGTCGAACAGCCGCGATATCGATCCGATCATGGTCAGCATCCGGCCGATGAACGAGTCCACGATCTCGACCGCGGTGATGTCGATGATCACCCCGCGCGCCCCGGTGGCGGCAAGCTCCTCCGCTAGGTCCTCCTGGAGGCGTATGACGCTCTCATCCTGCAGGTCAATCTGGATGGAGACGAACAGCGTCTGCCCGATCTTGAGGATCGGCACTTGGTCCATCAGTGAACCTTTTTCATGCTGATGCCGTCCTGCTCAGGCACTCGGGGGAATTGCGGGATTAAAGAGATTCATGGGCACGACCTTCAGGCCGGCCTGACGCAGCGCGAGCGCGAGCGCATCGGCGAGCGTCGCCTTGGTCGCGATGTCGCCGAACTCGATGCCGAGCGACACGATCGTCTGCGCGACCTGCGGCCGGATGCCGGAGATCGTGCACTCCGCCCCGAGCAGGCGCGCCGCGCTGACGGTCTTGAGCAGGTGCTGCGCGACCTCGGTGTCCACCGTCGGCACGCCGGTGATGTCGATCACCGCGTGGTCGGCCCCGGTCGCCACGAGCGTGTCGAGGAGCTTCTCCATCACCAGCTGCGTGCGAGCCGAATCGAGCGTACCAACAAGCGGCACCGCGATGATGCCCTCCCACAGCCGCACGACAGGCGTGGAGAGTTCCATCATCGTGGTCACCTGGTCGGAGATGATCTGCTCTCGCGCGGCCGAGTATGCCTCGAAGGTGCCCAGGCCAAGGTTGTCGATCACGCGGGAGAAGGCGAGAAACTCGGGCAGCACCTCCGCGGCGTCCGCCATGAGCTCGTAGACGGCCTCCTTGAGGGAGAAGACCCCCAGCGCCGTCTCGGTAGGCGTGAAGCCGTCCCTGGCGCGGCTGCGCGAGAGCTCGTCCAGGGTCGCCTGAAGTTCGCCGACGGCGTGGTCGTCCGCACCGGACAGCACCCTGACGATGAGCGAGTAGAGATCGCCGAGTTCGCGTCGCACTTCATCAAGCGAGGTCCGGCCGTGCATGCCGGCGACGACCAGCTCAGCCCACCGGCCGACAACCTTGTCATGGTGGTCGCGCAAGTAGTCCGCCATGCGCTTGCTGGTATCGCCAACGTCCATGGATGTTGCTTCCTATTCGTTAGTAACTGGTTAAGATGCGTTCGCCCCAAGGCTACATCTGGGGAAGCCACGGCAGCAGTGCCTGCCGCGGCTGGTTCTAGCGGATGGACATGTGCATCCGGATGACCGTGCCGTCATTGCCTGAGTGCAGGTCCACCCGGTCGCAGACCTGGTGGACGAGCCAGAGGCCGTGGCCGCCGTCGGAGTCCGGCTGCGGCGGCGATGAGCCGGCCAGCGGATCCGCGATGACGCCGGCGTCGCGGATCTCGCAGACGATCTCGTCGCCATCCGACCAGATTTCCATCGACCCCGGTGACTGGGCATGCCGAACAGTGTTCCCGGCGACCTCGCTGACCGCGATCACAAAGTCGACTACGCGGTCGTCCGGCAGGCCTGCCATCCTGGCCTGCTTCTCCGCCAGGGCGCGTACCTCAGACAGATTCGTGGTGTAGACGAAGGGCATGTCTTCTCCCGGGGGAGCGACCCCCCGTACCCCCCATGCCCGCGCTGGCGGGCCCGATCGTAAGAACCGCGATCACAGGCGGCCCGCCAGCGCGGACCAGAGCCGCGGGCAACCCCGACAGCTCAATGACACGGGAGGCCACGGCCTGCCCATAGAGCGGTGCGCAGGCTAGCCGGTTCGTTCGTTGGGGACTGGTGACGTAGGGACAGAAGGCGGTCGAGTCGACTGACGTACCTGCTTCCCTGGTTGCTCGGCCGGAAACTCCAGTACCAGCGAATGCTAACCGAGGAGCGTCTTCACGGCGCCGCTGTTGTCTCCCGGGGGGACGACCCCCCGTACCCCCCGATGTCGCTGCTGGCGGGCCTGATCGCAAAAACCGCGATCGTATCAGGCCCGCCAGCAGCGACGAAGCACCGTACGGCTGTCTCTCGGGGGGAGGACTGCTGTCTTCCGGGGGACGACCCCCGGTACCCCCCATGTCCGCGCTGGCGGGCCTGACCGCAAAACCGCGATCGCAAGCGGCCCGCTGGCAGCGACGAAGCGCGCCGCAGTGGCTATCCGATTAGCCGACGAGGCGCCCCGTGGGGGCTAGCCGACGAGGCGCCTCACTGTTGCTATCCAACTAGCCGACGAGTGTCTTCACCGCCGATGTCATGTCGGCCAGGGCCTTCTTCGCGTCGGCGAAGTACATGCTGGTCTTGGGGTCGGCGTACAGCTCGTTGTCGATGCCGGCGTAGCCCGTGCCCATGGAGCGCTTGATCACGATGATCGACTTGGCCTGGTCGACGTCGAGGATCGGCATGCCGGAGATCGCCGTTCCCGGCCAGGCGGGCGGCCGGGTTGGTCACGTCGTTCGCGCCGATCACGAGCGCTACGTCCGCCCGCGCAAACTCCGGGTTGATCTCATCCATCTCCTTCAGCAGCGGGTACGGCACGTTGGCCTCGGCGAGCAGCACGTTCATGTGGCCCGGCATCCGGCCGGCGACCGGGTGGATCGCGTAGGAGACCTCGATGCCCTTCGACTCGAGCAGGGACGCCAGTTCGGCGACGCCGTGCTGCGCCTGGGCGGCGGCAAGGCCGTAGCCGGGCACGATGATCACCTTGGACGCGTAGGCGAGCTGGATGGCGGCGTCGTCGGCGGCGATCGACCGGATCTGCGCGTCGCCCGCCACCACTGCGGCCACCGCGCTGTCCCCGGTGCCGAACCCGCCGATGATGATGTTGGCGAGGGAGCGGTTCATCGCGTCGGCCATCAGCTTGGTGAGGATTCCGCCGGACGCGCCGACAAGCGCGCCGGCCACGATCAACGCCCAGTTCCCGATGACGAACCCGGCCATGGCCACAGCGGTGCCGGTGAAGGCGTTGAGCAGCGAGATCACGACCGGCATGTCCGCGCCGCCGATCGGCAGCACCATCATGACCCCGAACGCCAGCGAGGCGAGCACCACGATGAGCAGTGCGGGCAGCGACGCCGTGGTGAGCATGTACGCGCCCGTCCCGATGGCGATCACCACGAGCGCGGCGTTGAGCACGCGCCCGCCCCGGAACATGATCGGCTGCCCGGTGATGATCCCCTGCAGCTTGCCCGCGGCGATCAGCGACCCGGTGAACGTTACCGAGCCGATGATCACGTCGAGCACCGTGAAGACCGAGGTGGTGCCGAGCACCCCGCCGGGCGTGGACTCGTCATGGATGTACTCGTAGATCGCGACGAGGGCGGCAGCGCCGCCGCCGACCGCGTTGAACATGGACACGAGCTGTGGCATCGCGGTCATCTGGATCGTGCGCGCGGAGTAGAGCCCGGCGGCGGAGCCGAGCAGCGCCCCAACGATCAGTACGGTCCAGCCGACCGCGGTCACGGAGCCGTCGTGGATCAGCAGGACCAGCGTGATGATGATGGCGATGGCCATGCCCGCGGTGGAGACCTGGTTGCCGCGCCGTGCGGTCGCGGGGGAGTTCATCAGGTGCAGGCCGATGACGAAGCATGCGGCCGCCAGCACGTAGACCAGCTGGATGTTTGTGGTGAAGGTGGTCACGGCCGTCCCTTAAGGCTGAGTGTGCGGCGCGGACTGCGCCGGGAGTTGGCCATTTGGATCAGCGGCGGGAGCCTGCGGCTGGGCCTTGCGCCGGAACATCTTCAGCATCCGGCCGGTCACCGCGTACCCGCCGACCACGTTCGCGGCGGCGAAGAACGCGGCGACGAACGCGAGCACGTACCCGACGACGTTGTGCGAGGTGACGCCGATCAGTAGCGCGCCCGCCAGGACGATGCCGTGGATCGAGTTGGCCGCCGACATCAGCGGCGTGTGCAAGGTGGCGGGGACCTTGCCGATGACCTCGATGCCGACGAGCAGCGCGAGTACGAAGATGGTGAGGTCAGTGACCAGTGCGGTCGACATCGCTAGCTCCCTTGGCTCTCGGTTTCGGCGGCGAGCAGCTTCGTGACGGCGGGGTGCACTACCTCGCTGCCGTGGGCGATGACGACCCCGGCCTGGATCTCATCGGAGGTGTCTATCTTCAGCATCATTTCATTCGAATCACTGGCGCTGACCAGGTGCAGGAGCAGCGCGCTGATGTTACGGGAGTAGGCGTTGGACGCGGCCGTCGGCACGGAGGCGGCCAGGTTTTCCGCTCCGATGATCGTGACCCCGTTCGGCGTGACGACGACCTGTCCGGGCACCGAGCCGGCCACGTTCCCACCGAGCTGGCTCGACCCCATGTCCACGATGACCGATCCAGGAGCCATCTGGCCCACCGCATCCGAGGTGACGAGCAGCGGCGGCCGCCGTCCTGGCACCTGTGCGGTCGTGATGATGACGTCCTGCCTGGCGATGTGCCCGGCGAGCTCGGCCTGCTGAGCGTCCCGCTCCTCGGCGGTGAGCTCGCGGGCGTAGCCCCCCTCACCTGCGGCGCTGATGGTCAGCTCGATGAACGTCGCGCCGAGCGACTGGACCTCGCTTTTGGACGCGGGGCGCACGTCGTAGCCGCTGACCTGCGCGCCGAGGCGCCTGGCGGTGCCGATCGCCTGCAGCCCGGCCACCCCGGCGCCGAGCACGAGCAGCTTCGCCGGCCGCGCCGTGCCGGCCGCGGTGATCAGCAGCGGGAAGAACCTGCCGTAGGCCTCGGCGGCGACGAGCGTCGCCTTGTACCCGGCGACGTTGGCCTGCGAGGTCAGCGCGTCCATACCCTGGGCCCGCGACAGCGTGCGCGGCAGCCCGTCAAGCGAGATAGCGGTGACGCCGTGGTCCGCGAGCGAGCTGGCCAGGTGCGGGTCGGTCAGCGGCGCGAGCATGCCGATCACGGCCTGCCCGGCGCGCAGCCTGGCAAGCGCGGCCTTATCGGGCCGGGTCACCGTAAGGATGACATCCGCAGTGGCGTACAGCTCGTCGGTGCTGGTAATCACCGCCCCGGCCGCCGTATACGTTTCGTCGGGAAACCAGGCGCCATCCCCGGCTCCCTGCTCGACAAGTACTTCAAGCCCGCCCTGACGCAGCTTCTGCACCGTTTCAGGTACCAGGGCGACGCGCCGTTCGCCCGGCGCGCTCTCCTTAACGACAGCGACTTTCATGCCAGCACTCGCTTCATCCCCTGTTCGCCTCTCCGCGCGACCGCGTCTCACATTTGAGGCTAAACCGCAAGGGAGAGGACGCGGTAGGCGGGATGATCCTACAACATTGCTACTTTTACCACGTTCGTGCAGATTCATACTTTTTGGGGTGGGTGTTTCTGTTGGTGCTGTCCTTGCTCAGAGTGAAGGTAGTGCGACAGTTACTCTCAAGCGATCCCCCGAACGAGCGCGGCTTACTCCCACCCGTCCCATTGCCGCAAAGGGCCCCAGGACCTTTACAGAGGCCCCGTACGCCACAAAAGCGCAGGCCAGCCACTCTCGCTCACCCAGATGCCCCGGCATCTGTCTCGTTCACCCCAACGCCCCGTAAGCATGAGCTCGAACCCACGAACGAGTCGGCGATGTCGGTGCCGACGCCCGCGGGGGATCCGGGATGTCGGCCGCCGACGCATCGCGAGGCGCCATCTACCGGCTCGTTTGCGCTTCTGGGCGCTTCTATCGGGGCCAATTGCGCATTCGAGCCGGTTGAGGTCCCGGGATGAAGAGCCAGCTGGTGCCCGCGTGGCGGTTAGCGGTGTGCTGCTCGACTGATAATCATGGAAACCTTTATTCGCTGTGCAAGTTTTTAGCCGTCATGGCGGCTAAAAATTTCCAAGATCATGCCCTGGCCTGTTCAGATGCCGGGCTAGCTGACGCCGGGCGCGACCAACGCAAGCTGACCGGAAAGCCGGTTCCCGACGCGAGCCAGCAAACACGCGCCGGATTTCGCGCCCGCGTGACGCCCCATCTGGGGACCTACGGCTGAGTGGCAGTGGCCTGCGGTGCGCCGTTACGACCCGCGGTGGGTGGACTCGGCGCGGAGCAGTTCGCCGATTCGCTCGCCGGCCGCGAGGACCGCATTGGCATGCAGCCTTCCAGGCGAGCGGGTTAGGCGCTCGATAGGTCCCGACACGGAGACAGCGGCAAGTACCTTGCCACCCGCGCCGCGCACCGGGGCGGATACCGAAGCGACGCCGAGTTCCCGCTCGGCCGCGCTCGCGGCCCAGCCACGGCGGCGGACGCCGGCCAGCGTGGTGGCGGTGAACTTGGCGCCGCGCAGGCCCCGGTGCATCCGCTCGCCCTCTTCCCAGGCGAGCAGGACCTGCGCGGCCGAGCCTGCGGTCATCGGCAGCGCCGCACCGACCGGCACGGTGTCCCGCAGCCCGCTGGCCCGCTCGGCGGCAGCCACGCAGACCCGGACGTCGCCGGCGCTCCCGCCCCCGGCCAGCCGGTAGAGCTGCGCGCTTTCTCCTGTGACGTCCCGCAGCTGGACGAGGACTGGCTGGGAGACGGCAAGCAGCCGGTCCTCGCCGGCCGCCGAGGCGAGCTCGCCGACCCGGGGTCCGAGGACGAACCGGCCCTGCACGTCCCGCCCGAGGAGCCGGTGGTGCTCAAGTGCGACCGCGATCCGGTGCGTGGTGGGACGGGCCAGCCCGGTCGCCGCGACGAGCTGCGCGAGCGTCGCGGGGCCGCTCTCCACGGCGGCCAGCACGGCCACGGCCTTATCCAGTACGCCAACGCCGCTGTTGTCCCCCCGGGGGGCGACCCCCCGTATCCCGCCGGATGCGCGCCCGATGGCAAGAGCAGCCATCGGATCGGGCGCGGATCCGGCCCTTCCCGAGGGGACGACCCCTCGTACCCCGCTGTTACTCCCCGGGGGGACGACCCCCCGTACCCCACTGTTACTCCCCGGGGGGACGATCCCCCGTACCCCCCGCGACGAAGAGCTGGTGGTATCCCCGTCCATCCCGCTTGAGGCGTCACCGCTACTGGTAATATTGCCCATGTACTGATACTGCCGTCTCAAATCGTGAGATGCAAGTCGAGACGCGCAGGGTGAGTCTTGGTCTTTTTCACGGTTGCGACCAAGTGAAACCTTGGAGCACGGGCAAAAGAACAAGACTCAGTACCCAGCGAATCAGCAACCTAAGGAGATGGACCGCATGAGCAGCGCGCCTCGCACGCTCGCGGAGAAGATCTGGGACGCCCATGTGGTGCGCAGCTCACCTGGCGAGCCAGACCTGCTCTTCATCGACCTGCACCTCGTCCACGAGGTCACGAGCCCGCAGGCCTTCGACGGCCTGCGCGCGGCGGGCCGCAAGGTACGCCGCACGGACCTGACCATCGCCACCGAGGACCACAACGTGCCGACGACCGGCATCACCGGCCCCGGCGTGCCGCTCACCGGCCCGGACAGCCCGGTCACCGACCCGGTCTCCCGCACGCAGGTTGAGACGCTGCGCAAGAACGCCGCCGAGTTCGGCGTCCGGCTGCACCCGATGGGCGACGCCGGGCAGGGCATCGTGCACGTGATCGGCCCGCAGCTCGGACTGACTCAGCCGGGCATGACGATCGTCTGCGGCGACTCGCACACCTCGACGCACGGCGCGGTCGGCGCGCTTGCCTTCGGCATCGGCACCAGTGAGGTCGAGCATGTCCTCGCGACCCAGACGCTGCCGCAGATCAAGCCGAAGACCATGGCCATCAACGTCGAGGGCGCACTGCCCGAGGGCGTGTCCGCCAAGGACCTGATCCTCGCGATCATCGGCCAGATCGGCACCGGCGGCGGCCAGGGCTACATTGTCGAGTACCGAGGCGAAGCGATCAGGTCGCTGTCCATGGAGGGCCGTCTCACCGTCTGCAACATGTCCATCGAGGCGGGCGCGCGTGCCGGCCTCATCGCCCCGGACGAGACGACGTTCGAGTACCTCAAGGGCCGCCAGCACGCCCCGCAGGGCGCCGACTGGGACGCGGCGGTCGAGTACTGGAAGTCCCTGACCACCGACGAGGGCGCGGTCTTCGACCACGAGGTCACGATCGACGCGGGCGTGCTCACCCCGTACGTCACCTGGGGCACCAACCCCGGTCACGCGCTGCCGCTCGGCGCGTCCGTCCCCGCGCCGGGGGATACCAAGGATCCGAACAGCACCGAGCGCGCCCTCACGTACATGGGCCTGACGGCGGGTACCCCGCTGCGTGAGATCAAGGTCGACACCGTGTTCGTCGGCTCCTGCACCAACGGCCGGATCGAGGACCTGCGTGTCGCCGCCGGCGTCATGAAGGGCCGCAAGGTCGCCGACGGCGTTCGCATGCTCGTCGTCCCCGGCTCGATGCAGGTCCGCGCGCAGGCCGAGGCTGAGGGGCTCAACGAGGTCTTCACCGCGGCGGGCGCCGAATGGCGCTCGGCCGGCTGCTCGATGTGCCTGGGCATGAACCCGGACACGCTCAAGCCGGGGGAGCGCTCCGCGTCCACCTCTAACCGCAACTTCGAGGGTCGTCAGGGCAAGGGCGGCCGCACGCACCTGGTGTCCCCGGCGGTCGCCGCCGCCACGGCCGTCACCGGCAAGCTAGCGGCCCCCGCCGACCTCAGTTAACTCCCGGGGGCGACCTCCCGTACCCCGCCGGATGCGCGCCCGATGGCAAAAACCGCCATCGTATCGGGCGCGCATCCGGCCCCCCTTCCGGGGGGACACCCCCCGTACCCCCCGATGTCCGCGCGGACGGGCCTGATCGCAAAAACCGCGGTCATATCAGGCCCGTCCGCGCGGACAAAGGCAGCGGGGATCCGCGCTTTCGTTACTCACAGGAGAAACTATGGAACCGTTCGTTACGCTCACCGGGCGGGCCCTGCCGCTGCGGCGCACCAACGTCGACACCGATCAGATCATCCCGGCCGTGTACCTCAAGCGGGTCAGCCGCGATGGGTTCGGCGACGGGCTGTTCGCCGCCTGGCGCGAGGACCCGTCCTTCGTCCTGAACCAGCCGCGCTACGCGGGCGCGACGATCCTCGTGGCGGGCACGGACTTCGGCACCGGCTCGTCGCGGGAGCACGCGGTCTGGGCACTCCTCGACTACGGCTTCCGCGCGGTGATCGCGCCGAGGTTCGGTGACATCTTCCGCACTAACTCCACCAAGGCGGGTCTGCTCCCCGTGGTGCTGCCGGAGAAGGTCGTAGCGCTCATCCAGGACGCGGCCGAGGCCGAGCCCCCGGCCGAGGTCACCGTGGACCTCGACAAGCGCGAGGTCCGGGTCACCGGCGCCGCCCTCGCCGAGCCCCTCGTGGAGCCGTTCCAGATCGACGACTACACCCGCTGGCGCCTCATGGAGGGCCTGGACGACATCGGCCTAACCCTCCGCCATGAGGACGAGATCTCCGCCTTCGAGTCCACCCGCCCATCCTTCCTCCCCGCAACGTTGTAACCGGGGGAGAATCGTCCGACCTCCAGCCCTGGGGACCACAGAGCCAGCTTCCCCCGGTGGCCGGGCCCTCGGCCGTGGCGGGAACCGGGCATACCGGGCGGCCCGCAGCGCGAGGCAGGGATAGTGGATCGCTGTACGCGCCCTGGCGTGTACAGCGATCCACTATCTTCGCGTCCGCTTTGCGGAGCCGGGCCGACGTCCCACGGGCGGGGGAAGCTGGCCTGCGGCCCCCAGGGCTAGCTCGTTCGGGGGCAGCGTGCCGATTGCGCTAATCGGCGTTCTCAGGCGAGCGCCCGCCGCGGCGTCAAATGCCGAAAATCGGATATAACGGACGCCCCACGTGACACGCCTGAAACTCAGGTTGGGCCGGAACGTTGCCATGGCCGGCCCAACGGCACGCGGGGACGGCGGCACCCGGCCTGCCGCAGCACGCGCCGCCCGCCTGCCTGGGCTCGCCGCTCGCGCTAACCGAAATTTCCGGAAATTTCGGGCGCCGCCAGGAAATCAGGCCGGGAAAAAGGCCCGACACGCCGGCCAATATTCGGCAGAGTTATTGTGTAGGCGCGCCCGATCGCCTAATTTCGGGCTGGTCAGGGGTCGTGGCCCAGGCAAGCAGCCACAAGCGCGGCCCCCCGTGGGGGAACGCAGGAGTGAATATGAACAAGCGTGATCTGATCGACGCGCTCTCGGGTCGCCTGGGGGACAAGAAGTCCGCGACCGAGGCGCTGAACGCGGTCCTTGAGACCATTCAGTCGGCCGTGGCGGGCGGCGACAAGGTCGCCATCACCGGCTTCGGTGTCTTCGAGAAGAGCGAGCGCCCGGCGCGCACGGCGCGAAATCCTGCGACCGGTGCCGAGATTCACGTGGCCGCTCAGTCCGTGCCCAAGTTCCGTCCGGGTGCTGACTTCAAGGCGCTAGTCAACGGCGGCAACGACACCGAGGAGAAGCCGGCCGCCAAGCCAGCGGCCAAGAAGAAGTAACGCGCAGGCAGGGCACAACGTGCAGGCAGGTGCCGAGCGGCGCAAGCGCTGCGGCCTGAACGGACGGCGGCACGGGGACCCTCCCCGATGCCGCCGTGCGTTATTTCGAGGCACGCCCCCAAGGGCGCCAGCCAGCCAGCGCGCCGGGCGACCCAAGACGCGTAAGGCCGGTAGCCAGCGCGCCAGCCAACCAGCGCGCCAGCCAACCAGCGCGCCAGCCAACCAGCGCGCCGGGCGACCCAAGACGCGTTAGGTCGGCAATCAGCGCGCCAGCCAGCCAGCGCGCCGGGCGACCCAAGACGCGTAAGGCCGACAGCCAGCGCGCCCGGCAATCAGCGCGCCAGGCAACCCAAGACGCGTAAAGGCCGGCAACCGACGCCGGGCCAGAACGCGTTTCAGCAGGATCTAGGCCCCTCCGTCCGGCTTCGAGAGCGCCGTCGTGATGACCCTGTCAATCAGTTGCGGCATGGGCAGTCCGGAGGCCGCCCACATCATCGGGAACCCTGACGTTGGCGTCATCCCCGGCATGGTGTTGATTTCGTTCACCAGAACGTCACCAGAAGCGGTGTAGAAGAAGTCGACTCGCGCCAGCCCCTCGCACCCGATCGCGTCGAACGCCGCGCACGCAAGCGAACGCACACGCGAAGACGCCGCGGCGGGGATCGGCGCGGGAATCTCCATCCGCGACTCCGGTGCCAGGTACTTGGCCTCGAAGTCATACCAGGTGGCGTGCGGGTCGACCACGATCATGCCCGGCACCGACGCCTCAGGAGAACCGCCGTTAAGCCCCTCAAGCACGGCGCACTCGATCTCGGCGCCGCGGATTGCGGCCTCGACGAGCACCTTCCTGTCAAACCGCCGCGCCTCCTCGATCGCCGCCTCAAGCTGGTCAGGCGAAGAGACCTGCGACGTCCCGAGCGACGACCCGCCCCTGGCCGGCTTGACGAACACCGGCCAGCCGAGCTCACCCACCTCGTCGAACACGCGCTTGCGCTCAAGCGACGAAGGGGACGAACCCCAGTCCCTGTCTCGCACCACCACGTACGGCCCGATCGGTAGCCCGCGGGCCGCGAACAGGAGCTTCATGTACTCCTTGTCCATGCCCGCCGCGCTGGCAAGGACCCCCGCGCCGGCGTACCGGATCCCGGCCATCTCGAACAGCCCTTGGATCGTCCCGTCCTCACCGAAAGTCCCGTGCAGCAACGGCAGCACCACATCGACCTCACCGAGCTCAGGCGGCACAGCAGTGGGCCCACTGAACACCAGTGCCCCGCCGCTAGGCCCGGCCGCAGGCGTCACCGACACGCCAGGCGTCGCCACCGCGTCCACGGACGGCGAGGAACCGGACGACAGCGCGAGCCGCGCGGGGTCCCCCGAGGTCAGCACCCACCGCCCGTCGCGCGCGATGCCGATCGGCACGATGTCGTAGCGGTCCCGGTCGATGGCCCCGAGCACCAGCCCCGCGCTCGCGCATGAAACCGCGTGCTCGGCGCTGCGTCCTCCGAACACCACGGCGATCCGGACCTTGGGCGCTGATCCCATGTACCACCTCCGCTGCTCCAGTCAACCCGAAGATGGTAGCCGCTGGCCAGCACAAAAAAATTGCCTTGCCGTTTCATCCCCAATGCGAAAAGTTGCGGCCCCCTGCCATGCAGGTACAGAGTCTTCCAAACGGGACCGTGCTTCGCCTCTCCGTCCACACGGTTATCTCCCGGGGGGACGACCCCCGTACCCCCGATGCCGGTGCGGCCGACCGTGATTCAGCCGTGGTGGTTGAGCCCCCCCAGGGCCATGAAGGCGTCGCTGATCAAGTCCTCGGAGTCTTCAAGGCCGATGGAGAAGCGCACCGCGCCGGGGTCGATGCCCGCGGCGGCCAGGGCCCGGTCGTCGAGCTGGCGGTGCGTGGTCGACGCGACGTGCGAGACGACCGTGTGCGTGCCGCCGAGCGACGACGCCGCGGCCGCGAGCCGCAGCCCGCTGGCGAAGGCGAGCCCGGCCTCGCGGCCCCCGTAGGGCGTGACGGTGACGATCGCGCCGAACCGCACCCCCTCGGGCCCGGCGTCGAACGTGCGCCGCGCCAGCTCGTGCCCTGGATGCGTCGGCAGCCCCGGATAGTCCACGTACGCGATCGCCGGGTGCTTGGCCAGCGTGGCCGCGAACACCGACGCGGTGGCAGACTGGCGGCGCACCCGGACGGGCAGCGTCTCAAGCCCGCGCCTGAGCTGGAACGCGTCGTCGGGGGACAGCGAGCCCCCGGTATCGATGCGGGTCGCGCGGACCTGGCCGATCAGCTCAAGGGATCCGGTGACGACCCCGCCGGTAACGTCGGAGTGCCCGCCGATGTACTTGGTCGCGGAGTGCACCACGAGGTCGGCGCCGTGCTCGAGCGGCCGGCAGATCACCGGCGGGGCGAGCGTCGAGTCGACGACAAGCAGCGCCCCCCGCTCATGCGCGATCTCCGCCAGCTGCCGAATGTCTGCCACCGCTGTCGTCGGGTTCGCGATCGTCTCCGCGTAGATGATGCGCGTCGTTGGCCGCATCGCCGCCCGCACGGCGTCCAGGTCGGTGATGTCCACGAAGTCCGTCTCGACCCCGAACCTCGTCAGGACGTTGCGCAGCAGGCTGTACGTGCCACCGTAGACCGCGGCGGACGCCACGACGTGCGCCCCCGCCCTGGTGAACGCCCAGAACACTCCCGAGATCGCCGCCATGCCCGACGCGAACGCCTGGGCCGCGGGCCAGCGCGACAGGTTGGCCCCCTCAAGGGCCGCGACCGAGCGGGCGAACGCGTCGACCGTCGGGTTGTCGATCCTGCTGTAGCTGTAGCCGGGGACCTGGTCGTTAAGCACGGCCGCGTACTCCTGCGGCGTGGAGAACGCCCAGGCGGCCGTCCGGTAGACCGGCGTGCCGAGCGGGCGCTGCGTGGTCTCGGGCGGCGGCGGCAGGTGGACCGCCCTGGTGTTCTCACCGAGCTGCCTTCGAGCTATCTCCACGGATGACGCTCCATCAGGTAATGCACTTCCCCCGAAGGGAACCCTAGCCGACTGCCTGCCCGTCGCGGGCCTGATACGCGGGTCACTCGGTGCTGTACCACTCGGGTTTGGCCGAACGTGACATGAGTACCGCTCCCGCGTCGCCGACAGAAAGCCGCCCGGTGATCACCGCGCCGACCACTTCGGTGATCGGCATCTCCACGCCGTACTTGCGGGCGAGTTCGAGGACGGGAGCGTACGAGGTCACGCCTTCGGCGGTCTGACTGGTCAGCTCCTTGGCCTGGGCGGCGCTGCGGCCCTGCCCGAGGTACTCGCCGAATCGCCGGTTCCGCGAGAGCGGTGAGGAGCAGGTCGCCACCAGGTCACCCATCCCGGAGAGCCCGGCGAACGTCCGGGGGTCGGCGCCCATCACTTCGCCGAGCCTGGCCATCTCGGCGAGCCCGCGCGTGATCAGCATCGCCTTGGTGTTGTCGCCGAGGCCGAGCGCGACCGCGATGCCCACGGCGAGCGCGATGATGTTCTTTACCGTGCCGCCGAGCTCGCACCCGACCACGTCGGTGTTCCAGTAGGGCCGGAAGTACTCGGTGTGGCAGGCCTGCTGAAGCAGGTGGGCGGACAGCTCGTCTGAGCAGGCCACCACGGAAGCGGCGAACTGCCGCTCGGCGATCTCCCGCGCGAGGTTCGGCCCGGAGACCACGGCGATGCGTGACTCGGGGACGTCGAGCACCTCAAGGATGACCTCGCTCATCCGCTTGCGGGAGCCGAGCTCGATCCCCTTCATCAGCGAGACAAGCAGCGAGCCGTCAGGGATGAGCGGCGCCCACGCGGTCAGGTTTTCCCGCAGGGTCTGCGCCGGGACCGAGAGCACCACGAGGTCCGCGCCGTCGAGCGCGACGGCGATATCCGTCGTCGCGGTAAGCGTGGGCGGCAGCGAGACCCCGGGCAGGGACCGGGGGTTCTCGTGGATGTCCGTGACCGCCAGGGCGACGTCCGCGCGCCGCGCCCACAGCGTCACAGCAGTGCCGGCATCACAGAGCACCTGCGCGAACGTCGTTCCCCACGACCCGGCGCCTAGCACCGCTGCCTTCATGAGACTGTCGTCTCCCGGGGGGACGACCCCCCGTACCCCGCAGTTATCCCCCGGGGGCACGACCCCCCGTACCCCCCGGTGTCAGTGCGGGCGGGCCTGATCGCAAAAACCGCGATCGTATCAGGCCCGCCCGCACTGACGAAAAGCCGCGTGCGGCCCTCGAGCCCTCCGGTGTCCGTCTCCCGGGGGGACGACTCCCCGTACCCCCGGACCAAGGCTGCAGGTGACTCAGGCACTGGAACCACCATTCGTTGGGGACGGCCTTTCTGGGATTGACTTGGACATGTCGAACGGGATGGCGGGCGGTTCTTCGCCGCGCAGGGATGCCACCAAGGCCGTTACCTCGGTCATGATCGCGTCCGTGGCGGCGCGCAGGGCCCGTGCCGAGGTCTGCTTGCCGGCCCATTCCGACAGGTCGACCGGCTTGCCGGCTACCGTACGCACAGTTTGCCGTGGCCAAACCTTGAGCTTGGAAGAGCCGTAAGGGAGGACGTTTTGGGTACCCCAGCGCGCGACCGGGATCACCGGAGCGCCGGTCGCGAGGGCCAGCCGGGCGACGCCGGACTTGGCCGCCATCGGCCACAGGTCCGGGTCGCGGGTCGCGGTCCCCTCGGGGTAGATGATCACCGCCGCCCCCTCGCCGAGGGCCTGCTCGGCCTGCTTGAGCGACCGCGCCGCGTCCGCGGCGCCGCGGTTGACCGGGATCTGGCCGCATCCGTAGAGCATCTTCCCGATGAACGGCACCTTGAACGCCGACGCCTTGATCAGGAACGTCGGGTACCGGCCCGACGCGTGGAAGAACAGCGCGTCGGTGCCCCAGTCGGCGTACGACATGTGGTTCGGCGCGATGATCACGGGGCCGGTCTTGGGAATGTTCTCCTGCCCGGCCCACTTGTTCCTGACCAGGATGTGCACGAGGGGGCGAAACACGATGACCGTGAACAGCCGCCATGCTGGCGAGTAAGACTTGCTCATCGGAGAGGCCTTCCCATGATCCGGTTCCGCACGTCATGCTTCCAAGTTTGCCGGTCTAGATGACTGACTCTGCCCGCTTTAGCTGGACAGTTCTGCTGCCAGTCAAGGTACTCGCCCGCGCCAAGTCACGGCTCGCTGTCCTCGCTGGTGACCGCCGACGGGAGCTCGCCCTCGCCCTTGCGTCAGACACGGTTGTCGCCGTGCTTGCCTGCCCCGAGGTGGCGCGTGTGGTGGTTGTCACGTCCGATCCGGTGGCGGGACGGCTGCTTGCCGCGCTCGGTGCGATCATCGTGGCCGACGAGCCTGCGGATCGGTCGCTTAGCCTGGGGACCTTGGACGGTGCGCCCGGGAGCGCCACGGTGAGCGTCGGCGCGGGAGCTATCGGGGAACTGGGCGTGCAGGACGCGCTGAACGCCGCGCTGCGGCATGGCGCGGCGGTGGCGGCGCGGCGCTGGCCGGGGACCGGGCTCGCGGCGCTCACGGCGGACCTGCCCGCGCTGAGCTCCGCCGAACTGGCCATGGCCTTGCGCGCGGCCGGAACCGCGCCAGGTACCCCGGATGCCCCGAGCGGTCCGGGCACCTCAGGAGCTAGGGACGGCTCGCCGGCCCGGGCCGCGTTCGTGCCGGACGCCGCGGGCGTCGGGACGACGCTGTATGCGGTGCCGCCAGGGGGCGAGTTCCGCCCGCTGTTCGGCGGGGCGTCCCGCGCACGACACGCGGCATCAGGTGCCACCGAACTCAATTTTGCTGACTTTGCAGGCCTGCGCAGAGACGTCGACACACCCGACGACCTCCGCGCAGCCCTCGCACTAGGGGCCGGCCCGTTCACCCAGGCAGCAGCAGCCGATCTCTTTACCGATGTTTAGGCCCTGCCTAGATCCTCACCACCGGGCAGGTCAGCGTTCGCGTAATGCCCTCGACCGCTTGGATCTGGGCCGCGACCAGCTTGCCTAGCTCGTCCACGTTCTCGGCGCGGGCGCGCACGATGACGTCATACGGGCCAGTGACATCCTCCGCCTGCATGACTCCAGCGATCTCCGCGATCTGCCGGGCCACGTCGGCGGCTCTGCCGACCTCCGTCTGGACGAGGATGTATGCCTGCACCATGGCGTCCTCCTGGGGACAGCGTACGAGTGCTGCCCTGAACTGTCACGGTACAGCAATGGTCCAGACCTTTTTCATCCTGGTCGACAGTTTTTCTTGCTAATTAGGATGTTCTGCGATGCGCGTGCGCCTGCACGGACATATGCACGCCCACCTGCACGGACACCGGGGCGCGGGTGGCGTGATCATGATCACGAAGGGTGCGGCACCACAGGGGGCGGCCGCCGAACTAGTCGCCTGGCTAGGCTTAGGGGTCCACAGGTGGCGCGAGGCGTGGAGGCGGCGAGATCGCTGGTGATGAGGGGTCCGTCGCGGACCTGGGCGAGTGGGGGGTCATCGCGGCCTTGAAGGCGCGGATGCCTGCGGGCGCGCTGACCTCGGTTGGCATCGGCGACGACTCGGCGGTGGTCGCCACTCCGTCGGGCAGCGTGGTCGCGGCGGTCGACCTGCTGATCGAGGGCAGGCACTTCCGCCGTGACTGGTCCTCGGCCTATGACGTCGGTGTGAAGGCCGCCGCGCGCAGCCTGGCGGACATCGCGGCGATGGGCGCGGTGAACACGGCGCTGCTTGTCGGCCTGGCCGCGCCCGGCACGCTCCCGGCGCGCTGGGCCACGGACCTGGCCGAAGGCCTCGCCTTCGAGGCCACTCGGGCTGGCGCGGGCATCGTCGGCGGCGACACGGCCCGCGCGGATTCCGTCACCCTGTCCGTGACCGCCCTCGGCGACCTGGAAGGCCGCCGCCCCGTCCTCCGCTCTGGCGCCAGACCAGGCGACGTGATCGCCGTGGCAGGCCCGCTCGGTCACTCGGCGGCCGGCCTGGCCCTGCTGATGGCAGGAATCCCCGATCCGGCTGCGCTCGTGGCCGCCCACCTGCGCCCCTCGCCCAGCTACGACGCGGGCCCGGAGGCGGCACGACTCGGCGCCACCGCGATGATCGACGTCAGCGACGGCTTGCTCGCCGACGTTGGCCACGTTGCCGCCGCGAGCGGCGTCAACATCAACCTCAGAACCTCAGACCTCGCGGTGGGTACCGCCCTCGGCGAAGCTGCGGCACGGCTATCGCTTCCTGCCCCGTCATCCCGAACGATCGCGGCTTACTCCCCAGCCGCCCCTCCCGCATCGGCTGCGGCGACGCCCGGCGAGGATCACCCGGAAACCGCCGTTGCCCTGGAGTGGGTGCTGACCGGCGGCGAGGATCACTCTCTGGTCGCCACATTCCCGCCGGGCATGCCGCTGCCCGACAGGTGGCGCGTGATCGGCGAGGTCCTCCCCGGCGCCGGCGTCACGGTAGACGGCAGCCCGCACGACGGCCCGGCCGGCTGGCAGCACTTCCGCTGACCATCCCGCGATCCGGCCCGCCCGGCTCAGCACCGTGCGACCGCCCCGGCGACTAAGGCTATTCAGTGCCTCGGCGGCGCATTTCAGGCGCAAAACAAGCCGACGCGTCGCTTAGACGCGTCGGCTTGCGGGGTCTGCTAAATGCCTAGCGGGTGACCTTGCCGGCCTTGATGCAGGAGGTGCACACGTTCAGGCGTTTGGGCGTTCCCGACACGATCGCCCGAACGGTCTGGATGTTCGGGTTCCAGCGACGGCGAGTACGGACGTGAGAGTGCGACACGTTGTTGCCGAAGCCCGGCCCCTTGCCGCAAACGTCGCAGACGGAAGCCACGGCTGCCTCCATTAGTAGAATTGGAAAAGTCTGTCAGCGCCTCATCCGGCGGCGATTCACACCAGCACGAAACTGAAGCAGCTTCGCCAGCATACCCGACACCGTACGGCCGCGCGAAACGTACCGGATTCTGGACCGTCCACGCTCACCGTACACAGAGTGCCCGAATGTCGGTGTGCGAGCTCTTGTCTGGGGATACGGGGATCGTCCCCCCGGGAGACAACAGCGCTGCCGGTAACCCCGGCCTGCGACCCGAATGTCAGCAGTCGCTCCTATGCTGGGCCATGTGAGCACGCTCCGCGATCCTTTGGCTCAGGTGCTGGGCAAGAAGGCGAGCGACACGTTCGAGAAGGTCTTCGGCCTGCGGACGGTCGGTGACCTGCTGCGCCACTACCCCCGGCGCTATTACACCAGGGGTGAGCTGACCCCGCTCGACTCGCTCAGGGAAGGCGACCACGTCACCGTGCTCGCCCGCGTCGCCATGTCCGGCGTGATTGGCGGGCCCTTTCCCGGCCAGCGGCCAAAGGCACCTCCCGGCCGTGGTCAATACAAGCAAAGGCTTGAGGTCATCGTCACAGACGGCACCGGCAAGCTGCAGCTCATGTTCTTCGCCGGGGCCGGGTTCCACGCGAAGCAGTTGCAGCAGGGCGCGCTCGCCCTGTTCGCCGGCACGGTGTCAAGCTTTCGCGGCCGCCGCCAGCTGGTGCACCCCGAATACGAGCTGCTGCCGGTCGCGGCCGCCGACGAGCGGCTGACCACGGAGCTTGCCGAGGAGTTCGCCAGGGAGCTGATTCCCGTCTACCCGGCGAGCGCCAAGCTGACCTCGTGGACGATCTCCCGGCACATCGACGCGGTCCTTGAGTCGCTGGACGCCGGCGAGGACCCGCTGCCGGCCGAGGTGCGCGCGAAACATGACCTTTGGCCAAGGGAGCTGGCCATCAGGGCCATCCACCGGCCGACGGACCGCGCGGACGTACGGCAGGCGACCAAGCGGCTCAAGTGGGATGAGGCGTTCACCATGCAGGCCGCGCTCGCCCAGCGGCGGCACGCCGCCGCCGCCATGCCCGCCGTGCCCCGCCCCCCGGTCGAGGACGGGATCGCCGCCGCGTTCGACGGGCGGCTGCCGTTCAGCCTCACCGAGGGGCAGCGGTCGGTGGGGGAGGTCATCGCGCACGACCTGGCCTGCGCCTACCCGATGAACCGGCTGCTCCAGGGCGAGGTCGGCTCAGGCAAGACCGTTGTCGCGGTCCGGGCCATGCTCCAGGTAGTCGACGCGGGCGGCCAGGCCGCGCTGCTCGCCCCGACCGAGGTGCTCGCCCAGCAGCACTACCGGTCGATCACCGCACTGCTCGGTCCCCTCGGCGCCGCAGGCCAGCTTGGCTCAGCAGAATCCGGCACAGCGGAGCAGGCGACCCGCGTGGCGCTGCTCACCGGCTCGACGGGGGTGCGGGCGCGGCGCAGCGCACTCAGCGACGTGTTCACCGGCGACGCCGGCATCCTCATCGGCACGCACGCGCTGCTTGAGGACCAGGTCCAGTTCGCCGACCTCGGCCTGGTGGTCATCGACGAGCAGCACAGGTTCGGCGTCGAGCAGCGCGACGCGCTCCGCGAGAAGGTCGTCGGCTCCCGGCCGCACGTGCTGGTGATGACCGCGACCCCGATCCCGCGCACGGTGGCGATGACCGTGTTCGGCGACCTTGAGGTCTCGACGCTCGCAGAGCTGCCCGTCGGCCGCTCGCCGATCGCGACGCACGTGGTGCCTGCCGTGGAACGCCCGCACTACCTGGAGCGAGCGTGGCAGCGGGTCCGCGAGGAGGTCGCGGCGGGCCGCCAGGCGTATGTGGTTTGCCCGCGGATCGGCGACGCGGACGATGACGGCGACGGTACCGATACCCCCGAGCCTGGCGTCGGCCCGGACGCGGCCACAGCGGCAGACGGCGCGGCGGACAGCCAGGAGGCCCGCCGCCCGCCGCTCGCCGTCCTCGACGTGGCACCGGAGCTCGCCGAAGGACCCCTGACCGGGCTGCGTGTCGGCATCATGCACGGCCGGCTGGTCCCCGACGAGAAGGACCGGGTGATGACCGCGTTCGCCGCCGGGGAACTTGACGTCCTCGTCTCGACCACGGTGATCGAGGTCGGCGTGGACGTGCCGAACGCCACCGTCATGGTGATCATGGACGCCGAGCGATTCGGCGTCTCCCAGCTTCACCAGCTGCGCGGCCGGGTGGGCCGCGGCCGCGACGCGGGCGTGTGCCTCCTCGTGACCGAGGCGCCCCCGGCCAGCCCCGCTAGGGAGCGGCTCGACGCGGTCGCCGCCACCGGGGACGGCTTCCAGCTCTCCCGGCTCGACCTGCAGCAGCGCCGCGAAGGCGACGTGCTCGGCTCGGCCCAGGCCGGCCGCCGCAGTAGTCTCAAGCTGCTGCGGCTGCTCGCTGACGAGGACCTGATCGCGACGGCCCGCGAGGAAGCGGCAACGCTGGTCACCGCCGACCCGAAACTGACCGCTCACGAGGCACTGAAGGAAGCGATCGACGACTTCCTGGGCGACCGCCGCGCCGAATTCCTCGATAAAGCCTGAGAGAATTGCGCCGTGACACGGGTCATCGCTGGAGCAGCAGGGGGACGACGGCTAGGGGTGCCGCCGGGGACTGGAACCCGGCCGACTAGTGACCGGGCCAGGGAAGGGCTGTTCGCCTCGGTCACGTCTGAGCTTGGCGACCTCGGCGGCGTGCACGTCATGGACTTGTACGCGGGGTCTGGCGCGCTTGGCCTCGAAGCCTTGTCGCGGGGCGCGGCGAGCGTGCTGCTCGTCGAAGCCGACACCCGCGCCGCGGCGGTCGTTAAGGCGAACGTCAAGTCAGTGGGCCTGCCCGGTGCCACCGTGGCCGCTGACCGGGTGGAACGGCTGCTCGCTCGCGCGCGAGGGGAGCGGCAGCACCAGCGCGGCGACGGCTACGACCTGGTATTCGCCGACCCGCCGTACGCGGTGACCGACGAGGCGGTGGCGAAGATGCTCACCCTGCTGGGAGACGGTTGGCTGGCCGACGGGGCGCTTGTCGTGGTAGAGCGTGCTACCAGGTCGGGGCCGTTTGACTGGCCCCCCGGCTACGCTGGAGGCAAGTCGCGCAGGTACGGTGAGGCGACCTTCTGGTACGGCTGGTACGGCAGCGGCACGGAAGCGGGGCACGCGGAGCAGTCGCGGGCAGCCGTGCCTTGGCCGTCGCTTGACGCGCCCGGCCGGGCGCATGAGGAGTGAGTCGCGTGGCGCGGGTGGTATGCCCTGGTTCGTTCGACCCGGTAACGAACGGTCATCTGGACATCATCGAGCGGGCGGCTGGCCTGCACGACGAGGTGATCGTCGCCGTTCTCATCAACATCACGAAGAAGACCCTGTTCACCGTCGATGAGCGGGTTGAGATGCTCACCGAGGTCACCAGGGGCTACGGCAACGTGCGGGTGGAGCGCTTCCACGGCCTGACCGTGGACTTCTGCATGGCGAACGGCATCAACATGATCGTGAAGGGCCTGCGGGCGGTCAGCGACTTCGAGTACGAGATGCAGATGGCACAGATGAACTACCGTCTCGCCAAGATCGAGACGCTGTTCATGACGACCAACCCGCTGTACTCGTTCCTGAGCTCCAGCTTGATCAAGGAGGTCGCCAGGTACGGCGGGGACGTCAGCGGCCTGGTCCCTGAACAGGTCCTCGGCCGCCTGCACGCTCGCCTCGCCGAGGAGTAGGCGGCCGCCGCGAACCTCAAGTTGGGAATAGCTGGCGGTCGCGGGTACGCTAATTCGTCGGCTAAGCAATCACCTACACGATAAACTGTGATGTCCAGAGGAAACGGTAAATCAGTCGCGCGCGGGGTGCCCGGTGCACACGGCGAAGATGCGGGTCAGGCGGGTCAGGTGTCGGCAGGCAGCAAGCCAGTCAGTTCCCACGTCCGTGGTAGCGGTGACTTCGTGTTCGACATGCGCGTGCTCGGCAAGGGGCCGGGCGAGTTCAGGGACGAGAAGCGGACGGCGTCTGCGCCTGACGGTCTCGGTTCTGGGCTAGTCTTGGTGCCTGCCGGCGGCGACGTGGCTCTCGACTTGCGGTTCGAGGCGGTCTCCGAGGGGGTGCTCGTCACCGGCTCGGCGGTCGCACCGCTGACAGGCGAGTGCGCGCGCTGCCTGGACCCGCTGACTTCCGCGGTGGAGGTCAGCTTCCAGGAGCTTTACCGGTACCTGCCGGACCCGGGTGAGGACGAGGACGACGGCGAGGAGCACTTCCTCGACGGCGACTTTCTTGACCTGGAGCCAGCGTTCCGCGATGCTGTAGTGCTCGCGCTGCCGTTGTCGCCGCTCTGTCAGGACGACTGCCCAGGGCTGTGCGCCGAGTGCGGCGCGAAGCTCGCGGACGTCGGACCGGACCACGGGCACGGCGACAAGGTAGACCCCCGCTGGGGTCTCCTCGCAAAGCTTGAAATCAACGACCGAGTAGAAGACTGACAGGAGAGCCGAAGTGGCTGTTCCCAAGCGGAAGATGTCTCGCAGCAACACCCGCTCCCGCCGCGCGCAGTGGAAAACTGCCCCGGTGACGCTGGTCGAGTGCAGCAACTGCCACGCCCAGAAGCTGCCGCACGCAGCCTGCCCGACGTGCGGGACCTACCGCCGCCGGCAGGTCCTGAACCCGGCCTGAGCCAGCACGACTGGGAGCGCCGGTGAGCGGACGACGTAATGACGGGGACGGAACCGAGGCGGGAGACCCCGCCGAACTGTCGTGTGCTCTCGGCGTGCCTATCACCGCTGACACCCTTGAGCGTGCGCTTACCCACAGGTCGTATGCCTACGAGAACGGCGGCCTGCCGACCAACGAGCGGCTTGAGTTCCTAGGCGACTCGGTGCTGAGCCTGGTGGTCACGACCACCTTGTTCAACGAACACCCTGACCTGCCCGAGGGCCAGCTGGCGAAGCTGCGCGCCGCCGTGGTGCAGATGAACGCGCTCGCCGAGGTGGCCCGTGACCTGCGCCTCGGCTTGTTCGTCAAGCTCGGCCGAGGCGAGGAGGGGACTGGCGGCAGGGACAAGCCGTCGATTCTCGCCGACACGCTTGAGGCCGTGATCGGCGCGACCTACATCGACTGCGGGCTGGATTCCGCCAGCGACCTCGTCCACCGGCTCTTCGACCCGGTCATCGCGCGTTCCTCGCTGCTTGGCGCGGGCCTCGACTGGAAGACGTCGCTGCAGGAGCTGACCGCCGACCGGAGCCTTGGCGTGCCTGAGTACATGGTCAAGGACAGCGGCCCCGACCACCAGAAGCTGTTCCGCGCCGTGGTCAAGGTAGGCAGCAAGGAACTCGGTGCCGGTGAGGGCCGCTCGAAGAAGGCAGCAGAACAGCTCGCCGCCGAGGCCGCTTACCGCTCAATCACCGCGGAGAAAACAGAGGATCAAAATCACGTGGATCCCGAACGGGTTCCGCTCACTCCCGAAGCCACACCCGTCTCTCTAGGCGGGGCGGCCACAGGAGACGACGAGCCCCCCGCGCTCCGCGACGCGGTCCCGCCCCAGCCAGCCTCCCCGGATCCCGCCGCCCCCTAGACGCCCAGGGCATGAATGTGCCATCGCTGTCGCTATAACGGCAGTAAGGGCACATTCACGCGGTGGCGGTCTGGGGCAAACGGAGGTTGTCGTGCCTGAATTGCCGGAGGTTGAGACTGTTCGCGCCGGGCTTGAGCACCATGTCGTGGGGCGCACCGTCGCGACCGCCGAGGTCCTGAACCCGAGAGCGGTGCGCCGCGACCCCGCCGGGCCTGACGGGTTCGCCGCAGCGATGGCCGGCCGCACGTTCCTGCGCGCCGAACGCCGCGGCAAGTACCTCTGGTGTGCCCTGGACGACGGCTGGGTTGCGCGCCCGATGGCAAAAACCGCCACCATATCGGGCCCGCAACCCAGCCATACCTCCCGGGAGGACGACCCCCCGTACCCCCCGACGGAGGCGCTCCTCGCGCACCTCGGGATGAGCGGCCAGCTCCTAGTCGGCGACCCGGACCTCCCGCTGTCGGCGCACGTCCGCGCCCGGTTCACTTTTACCGACGGCGGTCCCGACCTGCGCTTCACCGACCAGCGCACTTTTGGCCATTTGATGTTGGTGGAACTCTGTGCTTCTCCTTCCCGCGGGGGGACGACCCCCCTGCACTCTGCTTCCCGCGGGGGGACGACCCCCCTGCACCCCCCGCGTATGGGAGGGCTTCGCCCCCCCATAGCCCCCCCACGGGAGGACGCGCAAACACCGCGCGCCCCCCGCACTGTGGCTGGGGTTAAAGATCAGTGGTTGCTGTCATCAGGCGGCCCACAACCCGGGCCGCCTAGCGCTGTGGCTGGGGTTAAGGATCCGTGGTTGGGGTCGGCAGGCGCCGCAGAACCCGCGGCGCCTAGCGCTGTGGCTGGGGTTAAACCGGCGGTGGTTGCTGGTGAGGATGTGGCTGCGGATGAACCGGCGGTGGTGGCTGTTCGACCTATGCGTCTCGTGCCCGTGCCGATCGCGCATATTGCGCCCGACCCGCTTGAGGAGGCCTTCGACCCCAAGGACTTCGCGGCCCGGCTGGCCCGCAAGAAGACCCAGGTCAAGCGCGCGCTCCTCGACCAGTCGCTGATCAGCGGGATCGGCAACATCTATGCCGACGAGGCGCTCTGGCGCGCGAAGCTGCACTGGGCGCGGCCGACGGAAACCCTCAAGCGGACCGAGGTGTCCCGGCTGCTTGAGGCGGTCCACGACGTGCTGACAGAAGCGCTCAAGGCCGGCGGGACGTCCTTCGACGCGCTCTACGTGAACGTGAACGGGGAGAGCGGGTACTTCGACCGGTCGCTGAACGCCTACGGCAGGGAGGGCGAGCCATGCGGCCGCTGTGCCACCCCGATCCGCCGCGATGCGTTCATGAACCGCTCCTCCTACAGCTGCCCCCGCTGCCAGAAGTTGTGACGCAAGCCAACGGCCCCGGCCACTGGGCGAAGGGACATTTCCCTCGCCTCGCCGGACGTCGGCCCGGCTCCCCACGGCGGACTCGGAGATAGTGGATCGGCGTGCACGCCATAGCGCGCACGCCGATCCACTATCCCTCCCTCGCATCGCGGGCTGCCCGGTATGCCCGGTTCCAGCCACGGCCGGCCGCCCGGCCCACAGGTCACCCTGGAACATGAAAATCCTGTAGCTTGCGTTGGTCGCGCTCGGCGTCAGCTAGCCCGGCATCCGAACAGGCCAGGGCATGATCGCGAAGCACAAGTTTGGCCGACGCGCTAGGTGTTCTGGGGAGTTCGCGGCGCTCAAGCACGTGAGGTCTGTCACCTTTGGCTGGCCCACTGGTAGGATTGGACCAGCAGAAAGGCCCCAGATGTAGGGGTTTTGTGCGTGCGATCGTTTGTTTGAGGGTCGCATCTTTGGTAAGATTGGGGACATAACGGGTGACAGGCTTCTCTCAACTTGACCTCTAAAGATCATGGTGAGACCCTGTAACTGTTGCCCGCACGCACGGGCGTGCGGTTCACATTGTGCCCACTCTGGTCACTCAGTGTGGAGGACCTTTCATCATGTCAAAGGCTCTATTCGGCCACGTCGGCGGTCCCGACCCGCGTATGGTCTCCGAAATGCGTCGTCTCCAGCAGCGTGTTCGCGACCTGGAAGCCGAGCTTGCCCGGCTCCAGAACGAGAACGATTCGCTTGCTGCGGGACTCACGCACGACGAGGACGTGCTCATTCTCGACCGCGAGCCCGCGCTCACCTGACGATCTCAGGTAGCCCTGAATCCAGGGAAAGCGCTGCTCGGCCCGCTACCAGCGGGTCCGGTAAGGCAACCTCAGAAAACGAACAAGGGACGCCCTTCCAGGCGTCCCTTAATCGTTTTGTGACACGATTGCGCCCGTTATGGGTGGTATGCGGTGGTTCGGTGGTTCTTGGCTACGCAAGGTGTATTGCCGTGCGCGAAATCGCACGGCGCTTTCACGTGCGGCCCAGTGTGGCATCAAACACACTCCAGGCATTACGCAGTTGCGTACGCGTGTGCCCGATTTACCCTAGCGGTCATTGATTGGTCGCCTGTTGTTCGAGGGATTTTCCCGGTCCCGTGCCGTTTCCGGCGGTCCGCTCTGCGGGGCGGTAATGTTCGGGAGGCGGTGATGTTCGCAGGCGTCGCATCGCGTGGCAGTTTCGGGGGAGGAGAGGGCGCGTGTACCTGAAGTCCCTCACGCTCCGCGGCTTCAAGTCGTTCGCCTCCGCGACCACGCTGCGCCTTGAGCCGGGCATCACCTGCGTTGTCGGCCCCAATGGCTCCGGCAAGTCCAACGTCGTTGACGCCCTTTCCTGGGTCATGGGCGAGCAGGGCGCGAAAAGCCTCCGTGGCGGCAAGATGGAAGACGTCATCTTCGCCGGCACCACGAACCGGGCTCCCCTCGGCCGTGCCGAGGTAGCGCTGACCATCGACAACAGCGACGGCGCCCTCCCGATCGACTACGCCGAGGTGACGATCAGCCGCCTGATGTTCCGCTCCGGGCAGAGCGAGTACGCGATTAACGGCGACAGCTGCCGCCTGCTCGACGTGCAGGACCTCCTGTCCGACAGCGGTCTCGGCCGGGAGATGCACGTCATCGTCGGCCAAGGGCAGCTCGACCAGATCCTGCACGCGGGACCCGAGGCAAGACGGGCGATCATCGAGGAGGCGGCCGGCGTACTCAAGCACCGCAAGCGCAAGGAGAAGGCGCTTCGCAAGCTTGACGCCATGCAGGCCAACCTGACCAGGCTCGTCGACCTGACCAACGAGCTCGGCAGGCGGCTCAAGCCGCTGGGCAGGCAGGCCGAGGTCGCGCGGAGGGCCGCCACGATCCAGGCGGACCTGCGCGACGCCAAGCTCCGGCTGCTCGCCGACGACTACGTGCACTTGCGGGACAAACTGGAACGCGAGGAAGCCGACGAGGCCGCGATCCGTGCCCGCCGCAGCGAGCTTGAGGCCGCCCTCGCCGGTGCGCGCGCACGGGAGGCTGCGTTCGACGTCGCGGTCCAGGCGCAGGCCGCCGCGCTCGCCCAGGCGCAGCAGACCTGGTTCGCGCTGTCCTCGCTCACCGAGAAGCTCCGCTCCGTCCAGGGCCTGGCCGCCGAGCGGGTCCGGCTGCTCGCCGCCGACCAGGAGCCGGAACGCCCCGGCCGTGACCCCGACGAGCTTGAGCGGCAGGCCGCCGAGCTCCGTGCGGAAGAGGACGGGCTGACCGAGCGGCTCACCGAGGGCCGCGAGGCCCTGGCAGAGTCCGTCGCGATGAGGACGGTGGCCGAGGGCGCACTCGCTTCTGCCGAACGCAGGCTTGCCGATGCCGCCAGGGCCGCCGCCGGCCGCGCCGAGCGCCTCGCCCGGCTGCGCGGCATGGTCGACGCCGCGGCGAGCCGTGCCGCCGCGACCAGCGAGGAGATCGACCGGCTGACCGCCGCCGCCGAGCAGGCCCGCGCCCGCGCCGAGCGCGCCCAGCAGGAGTACAGCCAGGTCCAGGACGTCGTCGACGACGGCGACTCGGACCGCAGCGGCCTCGCCGCCGAGCTGGACAAGGCACAAAGAGAACACAACCAGCATTCCGAACGAGTGGTTGCTGCGCGCAAAGCAGAACGCGCTGCCAACAGCGAGGTGGCCGCCCTGCGTGCCCGCGTGGAGGCGCTCAACGAAACCCTCCGCCAGGGCGTCGACGCGACGGCCGCGGTCCTCGCGGACCCGGACCGCTTCCGTGGCGTCCTAGGCTCCTTCGCCGCCCAGCTCACGGTCACCGACGGCTACCAGAAGGCCATCGCCGCCGCCCTGGGCGCCGCCGCCGAGGCCTTGACGGTAAACGGCCTCGACGCCGCCATCGAAGTCCTCACCGGCCTCCGAAGCGCAAACGCCGGCATGGTAGGCCTGGTAATCGCGGGCAAGCGCGATGAGCCGACAGACGCCGGGGGCGAGCAAGGGCAGGCTCCCAACCGGCTCGAAAGCGCAAACGGCCCCAATCCAACCGGCTCGATTGCGCAACCGGCCTCGATAGAGGCGGGTGAAAGCGCAATCGACCCCAGTGCTGTCGGCCCCGCGCGTCCCGATGTCCCCCTGCGTATCGCGCTCCCGGATGGCGCCCGGTGGGCGGCCGACCTTGTGACGGCGCCTGCGGAGCTTTTCGGAGCGGTCCGGGAACTGCTTGGCGACGTTGCGGTCGCGGGTGGGCTGGAGCAGGCCGCCGGATTCGTTCGGGATAATCCTGAGTTTCGTGTGGTGACTGCGGACGGCGACCTGATCGGGGCGCACTGGGCGCGCGGCGGGTCGGCCAGCGGGCAGTCGCTGCTCGACGTGCGAGCCGCGGCCGACGAGGCCGCGGCGAAGTTCGCGGCCGCCGAGCTGGCCAGCGAGGCGGCGGCGGATATCCTCGCCACCGCGACCGAGGCGCAGGAGACCGCCAGGCAGGAGCTTGAGGAGTTCCGCGGCCGGATGCGGGCCGTGGACGCGGCCGCAGCGGAGATCTCCGGTCGGCTTGGCCGGCTGGCGGGGGCCGCGCGGGCCGCCGCCGACGAGGCCAAGCGGATCGACGCCTCTGCGGGCGCGGCGCAGCGTAGCGCGGAGAAAGACCAGGCCAAGCTCGCGCAGCTGAAGGGCGAGCTCGCCGAGGCGGAAGCCGAAGAGGAGCGCGCGAGCGACCCGCAGTTCGAGGACATGCAGGCCGACGAAGAGCGCGAGGAACTGACCCAGCGGGCCGCCGCGGCGCGCAACTCCGAGATGGAGGCGCGCCTCGAGGTGCGCACCGTCGAGGAGCGGCTGCGGGCGATCAGCGGCCGGGCCGACTCGCTCGCCGCGTCGGCCGCCGCGGAGCGGGCCGCCAGGGAACGGGCCGCGGTCAGGCGCAAGCAACGGGCCGCCCAGGCGTCGGTCGCCCGCGCGGTCGCCGCGGGGGCTAGCCTCGCGGTGTCCTCGGCCGAGTCGTCCCTGGCGCTCGCGGCGGAGCAGCGGTCTGAGGCCGAGGCGGCTAGCGCGAGCGGCACGGATGCGCTCAAGGCCGTGCGCGCACAGATGAGCGTCGTGTCCGGCGAACTCGACAAGGTCGTGAACACCGCGCACGGAACCGAGATCTCCCGCAACGAGCACCGGCTGCGGCTCGAGCAGCTGGCCTCGCACGTGACGGACGAGTACAGCATCGAGCCCGGCGCGCTGCTTTCCGAATACGGCCCGGACACGCTGATCCTGGTACCGGGGGACTCTCCGCTCGCCGCAGCCGCGAAGAGGCGCGGCACCGCCGTCACTGGCCCCGCTCTCCCCAGTGCCGCAGCAGCTGCCCAGTCGGAGCCCGCCGAGCGCCTAGAGCCGAACGCACAGCTCACTCCTGAGGCCTCGTCAGACTCGCGGGCTCCGTCCAGCGCCGACGCCGCTCCCGCGCAGCCCGCTCCCCGGACGTCGGTTTCGTCTGTTTCGCAGCCCGGCGCGCCCGTCTCCGCCGTGCAGACCCCGGGCGCAGCACAGAGCGCTCTTGCCGCGCCTGGGTCTGATGCGGGCGCGGCACAACCTGGGTCGGCCGTTGCTTTCTCTGACGAATCCGTAATGTCGGGCGCTGGCGCGCCCGACATTACGGAAATTTCGGGATCGTCGGCGTCCCTCTCGCCTTCGGACGCGGCGTCCGAAGGATCTGAGACGTCAGAGCCGCTCTCCCTGGCAGACGCGCTGCGTGCGGTCCGGGTCGAGGCAGCAGCGGCGGAAGCGGTGCCGGACGAGGCCCGGACCGCGAACCCCGAGTCAGGCCAGGCGCGCAAGGCCAGGAAGGCGGCGGCCGCGCCGGCAGAGCCGGAGATCGTCGGCGTGCCCTATGTGCGTGAGGAACAGGAGGCGCGGGCCGCCGAGGCCGAGCGGCAGCTCACCAGGCTCGGCAAGGTCAACCCGCTCGCGCTTGAGGAGTACGCGGCGCTGCAGGAGCGGCACCAGTTCCTCGCGATGCAGCTTGAAGACCTGCGCAAGACCCGCCGCGACCTGCTCATGGTCGTCAAGGAGGTCGACGACCGGGTGCAGGAGGTGTTCGCCTCCGCCTTCGCCGACACCGCGCGCGAGTTCGAGGGGCTGTTCGCCCGGCTGTTCCCCGGCGGCGCCGGACGGCTCATCCTGACCGAGCCCGACGACATGCTGACGACCGGCATCGAGATCGAGGCCAGGCCGCCGGGCAAGAAGGTCAAGCGGCTGTCCCTGCTGTCCGGCGGCGAGCGGTCGCTGACGGCGATCGCCTACCTGTTCGCCATCTTCAAGGCGCGCCCGTCGCCCTTCTACGTGCTTGACGAGGTCGAGGCGGCGCTCGACGACACCAACCTGCAGCGCCTGCTCGGCGTTTTCACTGAGCTCCAGGAAAGCTCACAGCTCATCGTCATCACTCACCAGCGCCGCACCATGGAGGCGGCCGATGCCCTCTACGGCGTCTCGATGCGCGGCGACGGCGTGTCCCAGGTAATCAGCCAGCGCGTCCGCGAACCAGAGCCGGCCTAAGCGCAGACCTTTTACTCGGACATCGGTGGCCGCCAAGAACGTTGGGTCCGTTCGGAAACTGCCATGGGCGGGGGCGGCCGGCCCGCCTTGGGGGCCATAGGGCCAGAACGAGTCCGTGTACGGGGCGTGCCGAGCAAAGGGGCGGGCATGTTGTAGCGTGCTCAAGGGGCGTGAACGCGGACGGACGGTGCGCGGGCCGCGTCGGGGCATGCCGTTCAGGGAGACTGTGGCTTATATGACTGCGTACATCATCCTCATCGTGGTGGTCGCCGTGCTGCTGCTAGGTACGGGCGGCACGATGCTGCTGCGGCCGCGCGGCATGCACGGGGTCCGCCGCAGCCGGGCACGCGAGCTCGATCTCAGCGGCTCGACGCCGAGGGCCGAGGACGATACATCAAGCGGATCCGGAACGGCCACGGCCACAGTCGCTCCGCCGGCCCCGCCGGCGGAGCGCCCAACGCAGCCTGAGGCGCCGCCGCGGCCAAGCCTGGAGAAGCCGCCGCCGTCGGCCGGGCGCATGGTCCGGCTCCGGGCACGGCTGGCCAGGTCGCAGAGCGGCTTCGGCAACGCGCTGCTCGCCCTGCTGTCGCGGGACCGGCTCGACGATGACACCTGGGACGAGATCGAAGAGGTCCTGATCACCGCCGACGTCGGGGTGGCGCCGGCCAGGCAGATCACGTCGGACCTGCGGACACGGGTCAAGGTCGAGGGGGCGAGGACCCCGGACGAGGTCCGCGCCATGCTCCGCGCCGAGCTGCTCACTCAGGTGGAGACCGAGGCGAGCCGGAGCCTGCAGACCCAAAGGCACGAGGGCCGCCCCGCGGTCGTGCTCGTCGTCGGCGTCAACGGAACGGGGAAGACGACCACGTGCGGCAAGCTAGCGAGGTCGCTGGTCGGCGACGGGCAGACGGTGGTGCTCGGTGCCGCCGACACGTTCCGCGCCGCCGCGGCCGATCAGCTCGAGACGTGGGGCGAGCGGGTCGGCGCGAAGGTCGTCCGCTCCGACAAGGAGCAGGCGGACCCGGCGAGCGTCGCCTTCGACGCGGTGGCCGTCGGCATCGAGCAGGAGGCGGACGTCGTGCTCATCGACACTGCGGGCCGCCTGCACACGAAGAACGACCTGATGGACGAGCTCGGCAAGGTCAAGCGGGTCGTCGAGAAGCGGACCGCCGTGGACGAGGTGCTCCTCGTGCTCGACGCCACCACGGGACAGAACGGGCTCCGCCAGGCACGAGTGTTCGCGGAAGTGGTTGACGTGACCGGCATCGTGCTCACCAAGCTGGACGGGACCGCCAAGGGCGGCATCGTGATCGCCGTGCAGCGCGAGCTCGGCGTCCCCGTGAAGCTGGTCGGCCTCGGCGAGGGACCCGATGACCTCGCACCGTTCGACCCGGGCACGTTCGTCGACGCAATCCTCGGCGACTGAGCAGTTATCCCCCGGGGGGACGACCCCCCGTACCCCCCGATGTCCGCCCGGCCGGGCCTGATCGCAAAAACCGCGATCGTATCAGGCCCGCCCGTGCGGACGAAAAACCCTCGGGGGACGACCCCCCGTACCCCCCATGTCCGCCCGGCCGGGCCTGATCGCAAAAACCGCGATCGTATCAGGCCCGCCCGTGCGGACGAAAAACCCTCGGGGGACGACCCCCCGTACCCCCCGATGTCCGCCCGGCCGGGCCTGATCGCAAAAACCGCGATCGTATCAGGCCCGCCCGTGCGGACGAAAAACCCTCGGGGGACGACCCCCCGTACCCCCCGATGTCCCCCAGGGGGTCCTGATCGTAGGAAAAGACGCGATCGCATCAGGCCCGCCAGGGCGGACCACGGGGGCGTGGCTAGCCTCCTAGAGGCTAGGCCGGTACGCTTGCTGACGTTGCTTTTGCGTGTCTGTGAAACCTTGGCGTAATAGACGGCCCGGTGTTTCATCGCTTCGACACATTTCGACTGGACGCAGGAAACCCCTGTAAGGCATTGTCGGAAGTGGTGAACGAGAGGGTGGTCCCATGAGGCTCATTACGGCTGTCATCAAGCCCTTCAAACTCGACGATGTCAAGGCTGCATTGCAGGCATTCGGCGTGCATGGCATGACAGTCAGTGAAGCTAGCGGGTACGGCAGGCAACGCGGGCACACCGAGGTATACCGGGGCGCCGAGTACCAGGTAGACCTTGTGCCTAAGGTGCGGGTCGAGGTCATCTGCGAGGACCAGGACGCGGAAGACCTCATCGGAGTCATCGCCAAGGCAGCCCAGACCGGCCGCATCGGCGATGGAAAGGTATGGACCGTGCCTATCGAGACGGTCGTCCGGGTACGTACCGGAGAACGCGGGCCTGACGCTCTCTGAGCTGAGCGCCCCGCTGCGGCGCCGGCTGCACCGATTGAACGGGCAGCCGGGGCCGCGGCAAGGCAGTGCGAGCGCGTCTCGCAGTTGGGGGCCAGTACCGCGAGCGTGGCATGCCCATGACGGGGCCGCGCACTATTCATTCGGGGGACCTGGTGAGCGTGATGACTTCTTTTGCGGCTGATCGTAGCCGGAGGACTACAGAGACCGACCACTGGCTGGCAGGGATGCTGGGTGCCGAGCCCGGCGTCGCCCTGGTCGCGGTGGGCGGCTACGGCCGCAAGGAGCTGCTGCCCGGCAGTGACCTTGACGTGCTGATGCTCCATGACGGCAGGGAGGGCATTGCCAAGATCGCCGACCGGGTTCTGGTATCCCGTCTGGGATTCCGGCGCGCAGCTCGATCACGCCGTCAGGACCGTCCCGCAAGCGCGGCGCGTGGCCCGCAGTGACCTCAAGGTCGCCCTCGGACTCCTGTACGCCAGGCACGTCGCCGGTGATCCTGACCTGACCACCCGGCTGCGCGAGGTCGCGCTTGAGGACTGGCGGTCGAACGCCCGGACCAGGCTCGCCGAGCTCAAGGAACTGCACGAGGAGCGGACCAGGCTGCACGGCGAGCTCGCCTTCCTGCTTGAGCCCGACCTGAAGGAGTCACGCGGCGGGCAGCGGGACGTGCACGCCATTCAGGCCATCGCCGCGGCCTGGGTCGCCCCCGCGCCCGGTCCTAAGGTCAGAGCGGCCTACGAGCAGATTCTTGACGCCCGCCACGTCCTGCACGAGGTTACGGGGCGGCGCCTCGACCGGCTCGTGCTTGAGGAGCAGGACGAGGTTGCCCGCACGCTCGGCCTGCTCGACGGTGACGCGCTGCTGCGGCAGCTCGCCGGCGCGGGCCGCACCGTCGCCTACGCGGTCGACCACGCCTTCCGCCAGGCTGACCGGGCAGGCGGGCGCCGCGCCATCGGCGCGCGGTTGCGCCGGGGCAAGCCGGATCGCCGTCCGCTCGCCGATGGCGTGGTCGAGCAGGACGGCGAGGTGGTGCTCGCCAGGGCGGCATCCCCCACGACCGATCCGGTCCTCGTGCTGCGGGCCGCCGCCGCGGCCGCCCAGGCCGGCCTCCCGCTCGCCCCCCGTGCCCTGGCCCGGCTGGCTGAATGCCCCCCGCTGCCCGTCCCGTGGCCCACCGAGGCCCGCAACACCCTCCTCGCCCTGCTTGGTGCCGGGCCGAACGCGATCGCCGTCTGGGAGGCCCTTGACCAGGAGGGCCTGCTCACCGCCCTCATCCCGGACTGGGACCGGGTGCGCAACCGCCCGCAGCGCAATCCGCTGCACCGCTTCACCGTCGACCGGCACCTCGTCGAGTGCGCGGCCAACGCCGCTGCCCTGGCCCGTGACGTATCACGGCCGGACCTGCTGCTGCTCGCCGCGCTGCTGCACGACATCGGGAAGGGCTGGCCGGGTGACCACAGCGTCTCCGGCGCGGTCGTCGCCCGCGACGTGTGCAAGCGCGTCGGGCTTGGTGAGGCGGACGTGCAGCTGGTCGCGGACGCGGTCCGCCACCACCTGCTGCTGCCGGTGGTCGCCACGCGGCGGGACCTTGACGACCCGATGACCGTACAGCAGGTCGCAGCGACGGTCGGCTCACGAACGCTCCTTGAGCTGCTGCAAGCGCTGTCGGCGGCCGATGGGCTCGCCACCGGTACGGCGGCGTGGAACGACTGGAAGGCGGGCCTGGTCGCGGACCTCGTCCGGAGGGTCAGCGCGGTGCTTGACGGCGAACCCACGCCTGAGCCCGCCCCGCTGCGCGAGGACCAGCTCGCGCTCGTCGCCGAAGGCGGCCCGGCCGCGATCGTCGATGGCAACGAGGTCACGGTCGTCGCGCTCGACAGGCCCGGAATCTTGTGGCGGGCCGCCGGGGTACTCGCGTCGCACCGGCTCACGGTACGCGGTGCCAACGCGACCTCGGTCGGCGACACGGCGGTCACGGTGTTCAGCGTGGTCCCCGAGTACGGCGACCCGCCGGACGCCACGCTCGTGACCGCGGACCTGCGGCGGATGCTCGAGGGCAGGCTCGACGTGGAAGACAGGCTTGAGCGCCGGGCCCGTGCGGCGCGCCAGCACGTCACGAACGGACCGCCCGCCAAGGTCGCGCTGGTCGACAACGCGTCAAACAGCGCCACCGTCGTCGAGGTCCGCGCGCACGACGAGCCGGGCCTGCTCTGGCGCATCGGCCGCGCCCTCGGCGAATGCGGCCTGAACGTCCAGGCCGCCCGCGTCGAGACGCTGGGCGCGGAGGCGGTCGACGTCTTCTACGTCACCGACGCCACCGGCGGCCTCGTAACGGACCCAGACCTCCGCCAGCGCACAGTAAAAATGGTCCTCTCCTCCCTCACCCCCGCCTTACCTCCCGCCGCTAACCAGCGAGCCGGATCACCGGCTGGGCGGACAACCCGCTGCGGGTCCGTTGTGGCTGACACCCAAGGTGATCCAGAACGAGTGCGTGTTGCAAGCCGCCGGCCCGTTCCCCCCATGAGCCGGTCCGCAAGGCCACCGTGTACACCGCGCCTGACCTGCGGTGTCACCGCGTCGCGCGTCGCGTTTCCTTCGGCGTGCCCATCGGGCCGCGGTCGCTGGTCCGGCGACTCTCGGCTATAACATGATGGCACTAAGTAGCTGGCTGGCCACGCCGGGGGGGTTGCCGTGCAGCACGATGAGGATCGCAGGTTCGCGGGGCTGCTGGAGGCGGCGCCTGACGCGATGGTGTGCGTGGACCGCGACGGGCGGATTGCCCTGGTCAACGCGCAGACTGAGCGGCTGTTCGGCTACGGCCGCGATGAGCTGATCGGCCGGCCGGTGGAGATGCTCGTTCCGGATGGGGTCCGGGGTGTCCACCCGGGTCACCGGGCCGGGTACGTCGCTGATCCGCGGCCCCGGCCGATGGGGGCGGGGATGGAGCTGGCCGGGCGCCGCCGCGACGGCAGCACCTTTCCCGCTGAGATCTCGCTGTCCGCCATCGACACCGAGGAAGGCATCCTCGTCTCCGCCGCGGTCCGGGACGTCACCGATCGCAAACGCGCCGAGGCAAAGTTCGCGGGGCTGCTGGAGGCGGCGCCTGACGCGATGGTGTGCGTGGACCGCGACGGGCGGATTGCCCTGGTCAACGCGCAGACTGAGCGGCTGTTCGGCTACGGCCGCGATGAGCTGATCGGCCGGCCGGTGGAGATGCTCGTTCCGGATGGGGTCCGGGGTGTCCACCCGGGTCACCGGGCCGGGTACGTCGCTGATCCGCGGCCCCGGCCGATGGGGGCGGGGATGGAGCTGGCCGGGCGCCGCCGCGACGGCAGCACCTTTCCCGCTGAGATCTCGCTGTCCGCCATCGACACCGAGGAAGGCATCCTCGTCTCCGCCGCGGTCCGGGACGTCACCCAGCAGCGGCTAACGGCCGAGACGGCCGCACAGCTGGCGTCGATCATCCAGTCCTCGCACGACGCGGTGATCGGCAAGACCCTCACTGAGGTGATCACCAGCTGGAACCCCGGCGCGGAACGGCTGTACGGGTACACCGCCGCTGAGGTGACCGGCCGTCACATCGAGATGCTCATTCCCGCGGCGGACCGGAAGTGGGAATCGGCGGTGGTAGCCGCGGTCGGGCGGGGCGAGCGGGTGGACTCGTATCAGACCCGGCGGCTGCGCAAGGACGGGACGACGGTGGAGGTGTCACTGACCATGTCGCCTATCGCCGACCGAAGCGGGACCATCATCGGGGTGGCAACCATCACCCGAGACCTTACCGGGCGCCAGCGCGCCGACGCCCGGTTCCGCGGGCTGATGGAAGCCGCACCCGACGCCATGGTCTGCGTGGACCGCGACGGGCGGATCGCCCTGGTCAACGCGCAGACCGAGCGGCTGTTCGGCTACGGCCGCGACGAGCTGATCGGCCGGCCGGTGGAAATCCTAGTCCCGGACGAGGCACGCGGCTTGCACCCGGCCCACCGGGCCGGGTACGTCGCCGATCCCGTGCCCCGGCCGATGGGCGCCGAAATGCAGCTGGCCGGGCGCCGTCGCGACGGCAGCACCTTCCCCGCTGAGGTGTCCCTCGCCGCGATGGACACCGATGAAGGGCTCCTGGTCACCGCGGTGGTCCGGGACGTGACCGAGCGGCTGGAGATCCTCGCCGAGCGGGAGCGGCTGCGTGCCCAGGCCGAGCGGGACAAGCTGGAACGCCACCTTCACCAGTCCCAGCGACTTGAAAGCCTCGGCCAGCTCGCCGGCGGGGTGGCCCACGACTTCAACAACCTGCTCGGCGTCATCTCCAACTACGCGGCCTTCGCCGGCGAAGAAGTCGCCAAGGAAGCACCGGATGAGCGCTGGCAAGCCGTCAGCGACGACATCGGGCAGGTCCAGCAGGCCGCCGAGCGGGCCGCCGGGCTGACCCACCAGCTGCTGTCCTTCGCCCGCCAGGAGCTGATCAAGCCGCGCGTGCTCACCGTCAACGACGTGGTCCTGAGCGTCGAGCAGCTGCTGGTCCGCACCCTGGGCGAGCACGTCGAGTTGATCACCGACCTGGCCGCCGACCTGGCCCCGGTGCTGGCCGACCCAGGGCAGATCGAGCAGGTCCTGGTCAACCTGGCGGTCAACGCCCGCGACGCGATGCCGCAGGGGGGCAAACTGATCATCAACACGGCCAACACCAGCACTGACGACACCGCCAGCCAGGGCGAGATGCCTCCCGGTCAGTACATTGCCCTGAAGGTCAGCGACACCGGCACCGGGATACCCAAGGACGTCCTTGACCGGGTCTTCGAGCCGTTCTTCACCACCAAGCCCAAAGGCGAGGGAACCGGCCTCGGCCTGGCTACCGTGTACGGGATCGTCACCCAGGCCGGGGGCCACGTGCGGGTCTACTCCGAGCCCGGCCTTGGCACCAGCTTCACCGTCCTGCTGCCCGTCACCGAGCAGGAGATAGCCCCCGCGACCCCGCCGCCTGCGCAGCCCCAGCATGGCCACGGCCAGACGGTCCTGGTCGCGGAAGACGAACCGGCCACGCGGGAGGTCACCCGCCGGATACTGGCCCGCAACGGCTATCACGTGGTCGCCGCCGCCAGCGGCCACGAAGCACTGGACATCCTTGCCAGCCAGCTAGAGCACATCGACGTGCTGCTGACCGACGTCATCATGCCCCGCATGCAGGGGAAAGAGCTCGCCGACAAGGTCCGCATCCTGCAGCCCGCTGTCCAGGTGGTATTCATGTCCGGTTACACCCAGGGCCTGCTCGACGAACAAGGCGTCCTGGAACCCGGAGTTCACCTCATCGAGAAACCATTCTCCGAGACCACCCTGCTCACCAAACTGCACGAAGTCCTCAGCGCTCCCAGCTAACCAGCTGCCACGGCGCACGCCCGGTGCCACAGCACCGGCTACCACCAGCGACCTGCAGCCATCCGCGCCCGGTCACTGGCGCGGCGCACGACAGCGGTCCGGCCGCCCCGGAGGGCGCCCTGGCTGTGGTGGCCCGGTCGCCGGCCGCGCGGACGCCGTGTTGTCCTGCCTGCCCGGATCTGGCGATTGATAGCTATCCGTGTTCATAATGATACGCTAGGTGATAATGACGAGAGAGGGTACCGCGCTGCGTGTCGAAGATCCTGGTGGTCGATGACGAACCGGACCAGCGTTTCCTGCTCCGGATGATCCTCCAGCGGGCCGGGCACGAAGTGAGCGAAGCCAACGATGGCGCTGCCGCGCGGCGGGCCGTGCGGGAGTCGGCACCGGATCTGGTGGTGACCGACATGATGATGCCGGTCATGAATGGCGTGGAGCTCATCCGCTGCCTGCGGGGTGACCCTGCGACGGCGCATATCCCGATTCTGGCCGCGAGCGGGGATACCCATCTTGCGAATGCGGCGGACGCGGTCGTGCGCAAGCCGTATGAGTGGCACCACCTCCTCGCGGTCGCGGAGGCCTTGCTGAAAGAAGGACGTGGTATGAGTTGAAGCGGACGACTACCGGAGTCCCCGGGCTGGACCTGGTGCTCAACGACGGCCTGGAGCCCGGGGCGGTAGTGGTCGTGGCCGGCGCACCGGGCACCGGCAAGACGATCCTGGCCCAGCAGATGTGCTTCGCCAGCGGCACCGCCGAGCGCAAGAGCGTCTACTACACGACGGTGTCCGAGCCGCATACCAAGCTGGTCAGGCACCTCGAGCAGTTCGCCTTCTTCGACCCGCAGGCCCTGGGCACTCGAGTAGAGCACATCCACCTGGGTGACTTCCTGCGGCCTGCGCGTCAGGACGGGCTGGAGCCCCTGGTGTCGGAGATCGTCAGGAAAACGCTGGTGGACGAACCTGCCATCGCGGTGGTCGACAGCGCGAAGATGCTCCGCGATTTCGCCAATGAACGCGAACTGCGCGCCGCTCTGTACGACCTGACCGGCCGTATCTCGCAAACCGGCACGGTGCTGCTGCTGGTCGGCGAGTACACGCCGGAGGAACTGCGCAGCGGCATCGAATTCTCGCTGGCTGACGGCATCATCCAGCTCGAGTACGAGTCCCGCGAGCCAGTCGACCGGCGCTGGCTGCGGATAGCGAAGATGCGCGGCGGAAGCTACCGGTCAGGCAAGCACACGTTCCGGATCGGCCTGGGCGGCATCGAGGTGTTCCCGCGCGTAGAGACACTGATCCCGGACGTAGTTACGGCGGTGTCCGATCAGGTCCCCAGCGGAATCCCCGGTCTCGATCAGCTAATGGGCGGCGGAGCGAAGCAGGGTGACGCCACCCTGGTCACCGGACCCTCGGGCGTCGGCAAGACGATCTTCGGGCTGCGCTGGCTCACCCAGGGAACGGAACAGGGAAAGCGCTGCCTGTATGTCACGTTCCAGGACACCGCTGATCAGCTTGCCGGCGTGGCTGCCGCGTTCGGCTGGGACTTCAAATCAGCCGACGCCGCCGAGAACGTCTCGATCTCCTACGTCCCGATGGGCGATCTGGACCTCGACGTCATGGCCACCGCCGTCCGCTCCGAACTCCGCGCGCACGCGACTAGCCGGATCGTTATCGACAGCCTGTCCGAACTGGCCTTCGCCGCCCGTGAAGAAGAGCGTTTCCCTGCCTACATGCGCAGTCTCGTCGGGCTCGTCCGGGCGGCAGGCAGTTCCTTGCTGATCACGAGCGAGACCGCCGTCCACGGGCTTTCCGCCAACGCGATGGACGGGCTCCTGTTCTTGTTCGACAACGTCATCGACCTGCGCTACATCGAAGACGGCTCCCGGATCGGCCGGGCCGTGTACGTCGCCAAGATGCGCAATAGCTGGCACGAGATGACGCTGAACAGGGTCAGCATCACCGATCGCGGCCTCGTAGTCGGAAGCGAACTTGAAGGCGTGACGGGGCGCCTCGGCTGGGGCGCGCTACGAACACTCGGCCCGCTGGAACCCGCCCGGCTCGTCGCCAAGAGTTCGGTCGGACCTTCCTGATCCCTGGCTCCCCAGTGCCTTCCACGTGCGGTAGCCGATCAGCTCAAGGACCTGCCTTTCTGGTTCGGTCAACACGGACAGCGGGTCGGCGGCAGCCCTCCGGTCGCGGAGCCTCTGTATAACCTTCAGCGCCTCCGCACGTCGAGCGTCGAGTGGCCGGCGGCCACCGAACGCACCGCGTTCACCGGGAACTCCCCGGCTGCCTGTTTCAGCACATAGGCGGCGGCACCCGCCATGATCGCGCCGAGGAGCGCCTGGTCATCGCTGCCGAGTGCGCGCTTGGGCGGGCTCTTACGTGGCCAAATGCGCCAATGGCCGTGATAGCCGCGCTCTCAAGCGCGAACGAGCCGGAGGGAGGAGTTGGGGCGGCCGGAGTAAGCCGCACTCGTTCGGATCATCGCCAAAGCTCAGCCGGCGCAGACCGGTAGTGCTGAGGAAACGCCTTAGGCCGCGCGGGCCGGTAGCCTTGAGGAGTGTTTGAGACGCTCTCCGATCGGCTGACTCAGGTCTTCTCCTCGCTGCGCGGCAAAGGTCGGCTGTCACAGGCCGACATTGACGCGACCGCGCGTGAGATTCGCATCGCCCTGCTCGAGGCGGATGTCGCGCTGCCTGTGGTGCGGCAGTTCATCGCCCGGGTCAAGGAACGTGCCGCGGGCGCGGAGGTGTCACAGGCGCTCAACCCGGCGCAGCAGGTCATCAAGATCGTGCACGAGGAACTCGTCACGATCCTCGGCGGCGAGACGCGGCGGCTGCGGTTCGCCAAGAACCCGCCCACCGTGATCATGCTGGCAGGCCTCCAGGGTGCCGGTAAGACCACGTTGGCAGGCAAGCTGGCGCTATGGCTGAGGGAGCAGGGCAACACGCCGCTGCTCGTCGCCGCTGACCTGCAGCGGCCGAACGCGGTGACCCAGTTGCAAGTGCTGGGGGAGCAGGTCGACGTGCCGGTGTTTGCGCCTCAGCCTGGCAGCGGGGTCGGCGACCCGGTGGCCGTGGCGAGGCAGTCGATCGACGAGGCCAGGCGGACGATGCACAACATCGTCATCATCGACACCGCCGGCCGCACCGGCATCGACCAGGACATGATGGCGCAGGCCGCCGCGATCCGCGACGCGACCGACCCGGACGAGGTGCTGTTCGTCGTCGACGCGATGATCGGCCAGGACGCGGTCGCGACCGCGCAGGCGTTCCTCGACGGGGTCGGCTACGACGGTGTCGTGCTCACCAAGCTCGACGGCGACGCCCGCGGCGGTGCCGCGCTGTCGATCGCGGCGCTGACCGGCAAGCCGGTGATGTTCGCGTCCACGGGCGAGAAGCTGGCCGACTTCGACATCTTCCACCCGGACCGGATGGCGACCCGGATCCTGGACATGGGTGACGTCCTCACGCTCATCGAGCAGGCCGAGAAGGCGTTCGACGCCGACCAGGCCGCCTCGATGGCGAACCGGCTGATGGCCGGCGAAGGGATCACCCTCGAGGACTTCATCGAGCAGCTCGGGATGCTGCGCAAGCTGGGGCCGCTGAAGAACATCCTCGGCATGATGCCCGGCGCATCGAAGAACAAGGAACTCCTTGACCAGGTCAACGACAAGGACCTGGACCGGGCCGAGGCGATCGTCCGCTCGATGACCCCGGGTGAGCGCCGCAACCCCAAGATCATCAACGGCTCGCGGCGGCTGCGGATCGCCAACGGCTCCGGTGTCACCGTCGGCGAGGTCTCCCAGCTGGTCACGAACTTCTTCGAGAGCCAGCGGCAGATGAAGATGCTGATGGGCGGTGGCATGCCGGGCATGCCAGGGATCCCGGGCATGATGGGCGGCGGACGCAAGGCATCGAGGACCAAGGCGGCCAAGAGCGCCAAGGGCAAGCGCAAGAGCGGCGACCCGCGCAAGGCCGGGCTCACCCCGGCGCCGGCCCAGGAGCCGGCTGCTGCCGCGCAGGCGGGGCCGCAGTCGATGGAGGAGCTGGCCGAGATGCTGCGCGACGCGCAGGCGGCGGGCGGCGCCGGCGGGCTCGATGACGAGGGCGAAGGCTTCCCAGGCCTACGTGGCGGGCCCTCGGCCTTGCCCCCGGCCTTCGGCGGCGGTGGACGCGGCTCCAACGTAATCCCGGCCGCGTTCGGCAAGCGCGACAAAAAGAAGAAGTAGTAGGCTTCCAGTCCGTTACAGGATTGCGAAGCGGGGATCACCCCGCGTCATCGAGAAACAAGATGCGGGGGGACTGCCGTGAGGCCCAGGAACGTGATTGTCGCGAGCGTGATTTCGATGTCTGCGGTTGCCGGACTTGCCGGGCCGGTCTACACGGCGCAGGCGTCGACGCTCAAGGTCGACAAGTGCTCGGTGCACGTGAACATCGCGCACCCGGTCGCCGGACAGATCGAAACGCTGACGGTGACGAGCACGGCGCCGAAGACGACCGTACAGGTCAAGATCAAGTACAAGACGGTCTCGCACACGTGGAAGTTCACAACGCCCGCCAGTACTAAGACCATGTACCGGTTCGGCGTCGGTGACCCAACCAAGAACTACAGGGTTACCCTCTCGGGCACTGTCACAGCAGCTCCGAAGGGGGACGAGACCGGGTCCACGTGCTCGACGAGCTTCGTGCCTGAATAGCTTCTTCAGTCAGCTAGTGATCTTGGTTGGCCAGGGCCTCGCGACCTCACCGTCGCTGGCCCCGGCCCCCGACCAGCCCCGCGCCTGATCTGTACGCGTTCCTATTCGGCGGCTAGGGTGCGGACATCGTCAATTGTGTCGGCCTCGTCGGCTGGCTTGTCCTCGCGGTACCGCAGCACCCTTGCGAATCTCAGGGCCAAGCCGCCTGGGTACCTCGGGCTGCGTTGCACGCCGTCGAAGGCGATCTCCACCACCTGCTCTGGGCGGACGTAGACCGTCCAGTCGTCGCGATGGTCTTCGAGCTCTAGGAATCTCGCCGTCTGCCAGGTGAGAAGCTCGTCGGTTAGGCCCTTGAAGGTCTTGCCTAGCATGACCCAGCCGCCTGTTTCCGGGTCACGGGCTCCCAGATGGAGGTTGGACAGCCAGCCCTTGCGTCGGCCGTGGCCCCATTCGACGGCTAGGACTACTAGGTCCAGGGTGTGCCTTGGCTTGACCTTGATCCAGCCTGCGCCGCGTCTCCCGGCCGCGTAGGGCGTTGCCAGGGACTTCACCACGACGCCCTCATGGCCCTTTGCTACGGCGTCTTGGAAGAACTCCGTCGCCTCCTGCGCCGACGCCGTTACCAGCCTTGGCATGAGCATTTCCGCTGGGACGACCGCGGCTAGGGCGGCATGGCGCTCGGCGTCTGGGAGGTCGATTAGGTCGGTGCCGTCTAGGTGGAGCACGTCGAAGAGGAAGACTGACAGCGGGACTGTTCCCGCGCCGTGGGCGTCGACTTCGCTCGCCGCTCGTGACGCGGTGTCCTGGAAGGCATAGGGCCGCCCGTCTGCCCGCAGGGCGATCAGCTCCCCGTCAAAGACGGCGTCTCGTACGGGGAGCGCGGCCAGGGCCGCCACAACCTCGGGCAGTCGGTCCGTAATGTCATCAAGCGACCGGGTAAACAGCCGCACGTCGCCGTCCGCGATGTGCGCCTGCACCCGGATCCCGTCAAGCTTCCACTCGACCGCCGCCGCCCCGTCAACCCTGACGAGCGCCTCATCAAGGGAAGCCTCACTGCTGGCAAGCATGGGCTTAAGCGGCCGTCCCACCTGAAGGCCAAACCGTCCAAGCGCCTCGCTCCCGCCGCCAAGCGCAGCCCGCGCGGCCACCGTCAGCGACCCACTGAGCATGACGGCTCGCCGCACCTCACCCACGGCCACCCCCGCGGCCCGGGCAACGGCATCGGTCATAACCCCGTCAAGCGCCCCCTGCCGCAATTCCCCTGAAAGCAACCGCACAAGAAAGTACTGCTCCTCAGCAGTAGCCGCCCCAAAGAGCTCATCGACAAGCCGCTTCCGCTCGGAAGTAGACCCCTTCCCGCCTACAGCCCCAATCCGCGAGAACGCCTCATCCACCCCGAGGACAGTCAATGACGAAGCCCCGGCAGGAGCAGGCACGGAGCGTAGCGCCGCCCACCCGACCCCAATCTGCCGCTGCGGAAGCTCCCCAGACAGATAGGCCACGACAACGGGAACCTCGTCGGCGCTGGCAGCCCGCAGCACCTCAGCGAGCGCCGCAACCTTAGCGAGCCGAGCTGACGTCTGGGAGACAGTCCGCGACACGCCAGCCAATTCACCGAGTAGCACGAGACCCATTGTTGCCTAGCAGATCCCTTTACCACAGGAGACCTGCCGGCTAGCCGACCACCCGCACCGCCGTGGCTACCTATTCCGAAGGAGACCGGTGGCCGGGCGGTCGGCCGTGGCGGGCCGGGCATATCGGGCGGCCCGCAGCGCGAGGCAGGGATAGTGGATCGCTGTACGCGCTCTGGCGCGTACAGCGATCCACTATCTTCGCGCCCGCCTTGCCGAGCCGGGCCGACGTCCCACGGGCGGGGGAAATGTCTCTTTCGCCCAGCGGCCAAGGCCGGGGGGCAATGTCCGCACGCACGCCAGCCTGGAATAAGCAATGGCCCGCGCAGCCAGGAACCTCCCAGCCGCACGGGCCATGTAGCCCTAAAACCATGTAGCGCCCTAAAACCATGGAGCCCGATAAACAAGAGTCACTGAGCAACGTGCGCCGGCTGGCGCTTGCGTCGCCGCGACTCGCCCGGTGTCCACAGGTAGTACCCCACAGGAAAGAGCCGGATGTTGAAGCGCTGGTCCAGCGTCCCCCACAGCCCCCGCCGCGCAAAGATCGCGATGGCGATGGCCACGATGCCCAGGACGATCAGGTACCAGGCGTTGTAAGACTGCAGCGTCTGCTGCAGCGCCATATAGACGATCGTCCCGAGGATCGGCCCCTCGATGGTGCCGATGCCGCCGATGATCACCGCGAACGCCATCTCAGCCGTCCACTGCACCGAGAACACGCCGCCGGACGTCCCTGGCACCACCTGGAGCTGCTCAATGGCGAGCACCCCGCCGGCCGCGCCGCACCCGGCCGCGGCCACGACGAAGACGAGCAGCCGCGCCAGGCCGACCCGCACGCCGGAGGACCGCGCCGCCCGCTCGTCGTCCCTGATCGCGGTGAGCACGAGGCCGACCTTCGACCGCAGCAGGAGGTACACCCCGCCGATGGCGAGCACCGCGACGATGAGCGCCGCCCAGTACGTGTAGGCGGTGAGCACCGCGGGGTTCATCCCGGTCAGCCCGGGCAGCGGCATGCCGGTGCCGCCGCCGATGGAGGAGATCTGCTCGATCACCAGCATGATCACCGAGGCGAGCACCCAGGTCGCGATCGCGAAGTACCCGAGCCGCAGCCGGGCGACCAGCCACCACAGCGGCAGCGCGCAAACCGCGGCGCCAACCGTGGCGATGACAAGACCGGCCCACGGCGTGACGCCGTGCATCGCCGGGATCAGCACGAAGTACGCGCCGAGCCCGAGGAACGCCTGCTGCCCCACGGACACCAGCCCCGCGTACCCGGCAAGCAGGTTCCACATCGAGGCCAGCGTGAGCACGATCAGCCCTTGCACCATGATGCCGGTGGTGCCAGGCCCCACGTAGTAGGGGAACAGGAACAGCACGACGACCACGACGAGCGCGCCGATGCCGCTCACGAAGACGTTCCTCCGCGACCGTGTTACTTTCAACGACTCTCCCGAACGGATGCTGGTCTGCGCGGTCTGCGTCATGACTGAGCTCCTCGGCTAGTAAGCCCCTGCGGTCGGACCACGAGGACAAGCAAGAAGACCGCATAGCCGGCGAGCGGCTCCCACGAGGGGTTGATCTGCGCGCCGATCGCCTGAGCGACCCCGAGGACGACACCGCCGACCAGGGTGCCCCACAGCGACCCGAGCCCGCCGATGACCACGGAGGCGAACGCGAACAGCAGGATCGTGTCGGTGCCGATAGTCGGGCTGATCGTAGTGATCATCCCTTCGCAGATGCCGGCGATCGCCACGGTGCCGAAGGCGATCGCGGCCGCGATGCCGAACACGTGCCTGTAGTCCGCCCCCGAGAGCTGCGCGGCCTCCCGGTCATCGGCGACGGCCCGGATCAGCCGGCCGTACTTAGAACGTGGTCAGGAACTGCTGCAGGCCAAGCAGGACAACGACCGCGAGCACGAAGATGCCGAGGTCGAGCCAGGCGATCGTGATCTGCGAACCGATCGAGAAGGACGCGGTGACGAACGAGTCACCCACGCCAAGACCCCGGCTGTTGGCGGTGAAGAACTGCTGCAGGCCGTTCTCAATGATGATCGACAGGCCGAAGGTCACGATCAGCGTGGTGAGCTCACCGCGGGTGATCGCGGACTGGATGATGGACCGCTGCAGTATGTAGCCGAGGATCGCCATCAGCACCACGACGATGGGAATCGACCAGAGGACCGGCACGTGGGAGACCGCGATAATTCCGACGCCGATGTACCCCGCGACGGTGGCAAGGTCGCCGTGCGCGAGGTTGACCACCTTCATGACACCGAACAGCAGGGACAGTCCGCACGCGAACAGCGCGTAAAGGCCACCGGTCAGCAGGCCCTGGATGATGGCGTTAACCCAGGCCATTACGTATTGCTCCTCAACCCGTCTGTTTCCGGGGGGGTTTGGGGGGGTCGTCCCCCCGGGCTAACGGAGTCTGTTTCCGGGGGGGTTTGGGGGGGTCGTCCCCCCGGGCTAACGGAGTCTGTTTCCGGGGGGGTTTGGTGGGATTGTCCCCCTGGGCTAACGGAGTCTGTTTCCGGGGGGGTTTGGGGGAGTTGCCCCCCCGGGGTAGCAGAGTCGACGCCGAAGTAGGCGGCCTCGACCTGCTCCCTGGTGACCTCGGCTGGCGTGCCCTCAAGCGTGGTGTGCCCCTCAAGCAGGCACTGCAGGCGCGTCGCGACGCGCAGCGCCTGGCTGACGTCCTGCTCGACGAGCAGCACGGTGATGCCCGACTCCAGGACCTGCGGCAGCATGGCGTAGATCCGCTGCACGATCACCGGAGCGAGGCCGAGAGACAGCTCATCGAGGAGCAGCACCCGGGGGTTGGCGACCAGTGCGCGGCCGATCGCGACCGACTGCTGCTCGCCCCCGGACATCTGCGCGGTCTTCTGGCCGCGCCGCTCCTTCATCCATGGGAACAGCTCGTAGACCCGGCTGATGTTCCACGGTCCCTTGCGGGCGTAGGACGCGCCGACCTTGAGGTTGTCCTCCAGGGTCAGCGACGGGAACAGCCGCCGGCCCTCGGGAACCATCACGATCCCGGCGCTGGCGCGCTTCTCTGGCCGGAGCCCGGTCACGTCCTTGCCGTCGTAGCTGATCGAGCCCGCAGTGGGATGATGCAGCCCGGCGATGGTGCGCAGCAGCGTGGACTTGCCGGCGCCATTGGCGCCGATGAGGGCGTAAACCTCGCCGGGGTAGACCGCGAGCGAGATGCCGGACAGCGCCCTGAGCTGGCCATGGTGCACGACGAGGTCGCGGACCTCGAGCAGCGGTGCCCGGTCCTCGGTGGCTCGCTCCCCCGGGAGACCTTCGCCCACACGGACATCGGGGGGTACGGGGGGTCGCCCCCCCGGGAGACTTGGGTTGCTCATAGCGTCTCTTCTTCTTCGATCACGGCCTGGATCGTTGAGGCGTCGATGTCGCTGCCGAGGTAGACCTCCCGCACCCGAGGGTTGGCGAGGACCTCGGCGGGGGTGCCGTCACCGATGAACTCTCCGCCGTACAGGCAGGTCATCCTGGAGACGAGGGAGGTCAGCGCGCGGACGACGTGCTCGATCCAGATCACCGCGACGCCCTCGGCGTTGATGCCGCGGACGATCTCCACGAGCACGGTGACCTCGGGGTCGGTGAGCCCGCCGGCGACCTCGTCGAGCAGCAGCAACTGCGGCCCGGTGGCGAGCGAGCGGGCGATCTCTAGGCGCTTGCGGGCGAGCAGGCCAAGCCGGCCGGCGGGCACGTTCGCCTCGCCGGCTATCCCGGTCCGCTCAAGCGCTCCCGCGGCTGCCGCGTAGCTGGCCTTGCGGCGCAGGCCACCGCCCTGCTGGGCGGCGACAAGCACGTTCTCGAACACGGTCATGTCTACGAACGGGCGTGGCACCTGGTAGGTCCGGCCGATGCCGAGGCGGCAACGGGCGGCTGAGTCCAGCCGGGTGACCTTCCTCCCGGCGAAACTGACCTGGCCGGTGTTAGGGGCGAGGTCGCCGGAGATGAGGCCGAAGAGGCTGGTCTTGCCAGCCCCGTTCGGCCCCACGATTCCGACCGTCTCCCCGGCGCCGACCGAGAAACTGAGATCTTCGGCGATGACGACGCGGCCGAACCGCTTCGTCACGTGGTCGAGCTCAAGGAGTGGACTAGTCATGCTTCCAAATTGTCTGGTATTAGCTGAATGTCGGCAGCAGATCGCCAGTGATCTTTGCGACTGGGAGCAGGGTGTTATCGACGACGACGGACTCCAGCGGGTACTTGGTGCCCTTCTGCCACTGGATGCCGACCGGCGGGGTGATCGCGACGCCAGGTGCGGGGTTCGTCTTGGTATTGGTTGAGGTGTAGTCGATCGGGCCGGCGACCGCCTCGGGGAGCTTGACCTTGTACAGGGCGGCGGCCACCTCTTCGTGGTCGTGCGGGTTGTTCACCGAGGTGAACGCCTGGTACGCGATCTCGAAGAGGGTGTAGTTGGAGATGTTCGCGTTCGGCTGGCCGAGACCGTCTGCGGTGAAGGCGGCGGCGAGCTGCGGGCAGGTCTCCGCGGTCAGCGACGAGTGCCATGGAAGGTCAGGCACCCACCAGGCGTCGGTGGCGATGTTGTAGGCCTTGGAACCCATGGCGTAGGCGTCGGTCGGGAAAAGCAGCACCTTCGCGACGGTGGCGAGCTTCGGCTTGAAGCCCTGCTGCAGGGACTGGGTCCACATGGTCGTGAAGTCGGGAGGCAGCGGGCCGTTGGTGAAGAAGTCGGCGTGCGCGTTCTTGAACTGCGAGATCATCGACGTGTAGTTGGTGAGGCCGTCCGGGTAGGCAGCCGACAGCGACATGTTGTAGCCCGCGCTCTTGAGGATGGGCGGGAAGACGGCGCGGAACGCGTTGCCGTCCGCGTCGTTCGGGAAAGCGGCAGCGACCACGTGGTCGTTGCCGTACTTCTCGCCGATCCGGTTCCACATCGGGATGAAGCACTCGGCGAGGTGCTCGGCGCCGAGGAAGTACATCACCGAGTACTTGGGCTTGACCGTCGGCTTCTGCGGGTTGCCGCCCAGGTTGCCGTACCAGGACTCCCACGGGACGTTCGAGCAGATCAGCGGCGTGCCGAGCGTCTCGGCCTGGGAGGCGACGGCGTTTACCGTCTCGGGGGTGGACGAGGCGAAGAGGATGTCCACGTTGTCCTGCTGGATGGCCTGCTTGGCTAGCGTGCCGGCCAGGGTGACGCTGGACTGGCTGTCGTAGGACTTGACGTTGACCTTGTACGTCGTCCCGCCGATCTTGATCCCGGTCTTGAACTGCGAGGTCGCCATCACCTGCTTGGTGACCCAGCTGTCGGGGTAGCCGAAGCCGGCCAGCGAGCCAGTGATCGGGTGGACCCAGCCGATCGTGATCTCGTTGCTCGTCCCGCCGCCAGAGGAACTGCCCGTGCTCGAGGACGAAGTCGACGAGGCGCCCTGGATGCCAGAGCTGCAGGCCTCAAGAAGGGCACCGCCGCCCAGAACGGCCGCGCCGACGCCAGCCGCGCGGAACAGACTACGCCGGGAGACGCGGCCTGCTGTGGGCTGGTTGTCGGGGCTGCCTGGCTGGGCAGTCTGGTCAGTCATCGTGTGGATCTCTCCTTGTATAAACGCGCACCCGTCAGCAGGCACGGCCCACGTCTGGAAGTTTGCTAACTTAGCGTCACCAATTATGACAATGAGTGCAATGTCCCTCACTGTCGGTGCGGGAGACTAACGGCAATCAAGTCCCAGACGTCGCGATACATGCCGGTGTGCGACTCTTGTCCCTGTGAGGTTTCCACAGCCTTTGCGCGGTCGCAGCGGAAGTCTCGGCACGTTATGCAACTGTTTCAATGAAGATCGAAGTAAGACCGCGTTCCATATCGGGTTGTGTTGCGCGAATCGCCATCGGTTACAGTGAGTTAACGGGGTTTTCGCGCGGGGGAACGATCCTCCGGTTCCCCGGTGTCTCCCGAGGGCGGGCGAACGGCTACGGGAAGCCCCTATACTGGCTTCTTGACGCTTGGCCGTGTGGCGCCCTCTCTCCGTCCGCCCGGCCCGGCTATACTCGCTCGGTCCGGCCGGCCATTCCCCGCTGGCGGGTGCCCGACACACGTACCTAACTTCGGGAGAAGAGCACAGCCGTGGCTGTCAAGATCAGACTGAAGCGCCTGGGCAAGATCCGGGAACCGTATTATCGTGTCGTCGTCGCGGACGCGCGCACCAAGCGCGACGGGCGTGCCATCGAGGAGATCGGCAAGTACCACCCAAAGCTTGAGCCGTCGTTCATCGAGATCGACTCCGAGCGGGCGCAGTACTGGCTGTCGGTCGGCGCGCAGCCGACCGACCAGGTCAAGCAACTGCTGACCATCACCGGTGACTGGCAGAAGTTCAAGGGCCTGCCCGGTACCGAGGGCACCCTCAAGACCGGCGAGGCGAAGGCCGACAAGAAGGACCGCTACGAGGAACTCGTCAAGGAGTCCCTCGCGGCGAAGGAGGCCAAGGCCGCCGCAAGGCCGACCAGGTCCGCGCCGAAGAAGGCCGAGCCGAAGAAGGCCGAGCCAGCTGTGGCTGAGTCCGCCGAGCCTGTCGAGGCACCCGCCGCCGAGGCGCCCGCCACCGAGGCCGCTCCGGCCGAGCCCGCCGAGGCCTAAGGTGCTTGAGGAAGCCCTCGAGCACCTGGTCAGGGGCATCGTCGGTCACCCAGAACGACGTCCGCGTGATGAGCCGGATGCTCCGCCGGGGCAACGTCCTTGAGGTTCGCGTGCATCCCGATGACCTGGGCAAGGTCATCGGCCGTGGCGGCCGTACCGCCCGGGCACTGCGAACCGTGATCGGCTCCCTGGCCGGGAACCGGCACGTCCGCATCGACCTGCTGGAGACCGGCGAGGTCCGGTAATTCCTGTGCAGGTAACCGTCGGCCGCATCGGCCGTCCGCACGGGATTCGTGGCGACGTCGTGGTCGGTGTCCGCACCGATGAGCCTGAACTGCGGTTCGCGAAGGGCTCACGGCTGGACACCGACCCCGCCGGACTGGGGCCGCTCACCGTGGCGGGTACCAAATGGCACTCCGGTGAGCTCCTCGTCCGGTTCGAGGGCATCAGCGACCGGGACGCCGCTGCGGAACTCCGTGGCACCTGGCTGATGGTGGACTCCGCCACGATCGCCCCACCGGAGGACCCCGACGAGTTCCGCGATGCGGACCTAGTCGGCCTGTCCGTCCGCACGGTCGACGGCACGGCCGTCGGCACCGTCGACGACGTGCTGCACTCGGGCCAGGACGTCCTGGCGATCAAGTGGGCGGACGGCCGCGAGATCATGCTCCCGTTCGTCAAGCCCTTTGTTCCCGAGGTCGACGTGTCATCGGGATACCTGGTAATTGCTCCTCCCGATGGCCTCCTGAACCTAGAGGACACTCCTTAAAGGATGTGTGGATGTGCCCCCGCTGCCGCTATAGCGACACCGGTGGCACATTCATCCCGTGCGGCCAGCACTGAGGGGTCACTGTGCGGATCGATATTGTCACTATTTTCCCGGACTACTTTGGCCCCGTCAGCGTGGATGGCCGGGTCGGTGAGGCTGGCCCTCTTGGCGTCTCGCTAATCGGGAAAGCCGGGGCACGCGGGGACATCGATTTCCGTGTCCGTGACCTGCGCGCCTGGGCGACCGACATTCATCACACCGTGGACGACACTCCATTTGGTGGCGGCCCTGGCATGGTGATGAAGCCCGACGTCTGGGGTGACGCCCTCGACGCGGTGCTTGCCGACGTAGGGACTGTCGCCACCGGCGCGCCTGCGCGCTTGGTTGTGCCCACGCCGAGCGGTGCGCCCTTTACCCAGGAACTGGCCGCCGCCTACGCGCAGGAGGCGCATCTCGTGTTCGCCTGCGGGCGTTACGAGGGAATCGACTCGCGGGTTGTCGCCGAGGCCAGGACAAGGATGCCCGTTGATGAGGTCAGCATCGGGGACTACGTCCTGGCCGGGGGAGAAGTGGCCGTTGCCGTGATCGTCGAGGCGGTCTGCAGGCTGCTGCCTGGTGTGCTCGGGAACGAGCAGTCGCACAGCGACGACTCCTTCGGCGGTACCGGGGGCGCGATGAGCGGGCTGCTGGAGGGCCCCGTCTACACCCGGCCACGGTCGTGGCGCGGATTCGACGTGCCCGACGTGCTATTGTCTGGGAACCACGGAGCGATTGCGCGCTGGCAGCGAGACGAGGCGCTGCGCCGCACCGTGGCCACTAGGCCAGACCTGATCCGCCGGCTCGCGGCGGTCTCGGGTGGCCTCGATAAGCGGGACCGCAAGGTGCTTGCCGAGGCTGGTTTTCCGGTTGACGCCGAAAATATGGCACACTGAAGAACGCTGCCCTTTCGGGCGTTGACCCTGCCGGGGTGTTTCCCTGGCTAACGCAGGCTTCCACCCGGATGCGCTCCGTCGCGCATTCCGACCAGGACTGAGGAAACATCCATCATGCACACCGCGATCGCCGAGCTAGAGCAGGCTCAGCTCCGGGCTGACGTCCCGGACTTCCGCCCCGGTGACACCCTGAAGGTGCACGTTAAGGTGACGGAAGGCAACCGCTCCCGCATTCAGGTCTTCCAGGGTGTCGTGATCCGGCGCCAGGGCGGCGGCCTGCGGGAGACCTTCACCGTGCGCAAGGTGAGTTACGGCGTGGGCGTGGAGCGCACGTTCCCGGTGCACAGCCCGTCGATCGACAAGATCGAGACCGTCACCCGCGGTCGTGTCCGCCGCGCCAAGCTGTACTACCTCCGCGACCTGCGCGGTAAGGCCGCCAGGATCAAGGAACGCCGGGAGAACACCGCCAGCTGAAAAGCTGACGAGCTGATCTCGGATGGCCCCTGACCCTGGTGCCGAGCCAGGCGCACAGGCAGACGAACAACCGGCTGCCGGGCAGGTGCCTGCCGATAAGGCGGCGAAGGCGAAAAATGCCAAGCGGCGGAAGCGGTCCTTTTGGCGCGACCTCCTCGTAATCGTGGTCGCGGCCCTGGTGCTGACCATCGTGCTGAAGGCGTTTGTCGTGCAGGTGTTCTCCATCCCCTCCGGGTCGATGGAGAACACCTTGCTGCCTGGTGACCGGATCCTGGTCAGCAAGATCGTCTACCGGTTCCGCTCCATCGACCGCGGCGACATCGTGGTGTTCAGCGGTGCCGGCTCCTGGGACCCGCCGGCGCAGCCGCCGAGCAACTGGTTTGCCGGGATCTTGGACGACGCGGGGAACCTGGTCGGCATAGCCGGGCCAGACACTGACTACGTCAAGCGCGTGATCGGTATCCCCGGAGACCACGTGGCCTGCTGCAACGACAAGGGCCAAGTGACGGTCAACGGCGTCCCGCTGTCCGAGTCGTCCTATATCTACCCGGGAGCCGCCCCCTCCCAGCTTAGGTTCAGCATCACCGTCCCGCCGGGCAGGCTGTGGGTGATGGGGGACAACCGGGCGGACTCCGACGACTCCCGCTACCGGGGCATGGATCCCGGCGAAGGGACCATCCCGGAGAGCGCCGTCGTGGGCCGGGCATTCCTGATCATCTGGCCGCTCTCGCGCATCTCGGATCTCCCCATCCCGAATACGTTCGAGCAGGCGGGCCTCGCCGCGTCGGTAGCGGTCGCCGCCGCCCCGCCCGCGACCGTGGCAGGCGGTACCGCGCTCACGGGCGTGGCGGTCCTCACCTGGCGCCGCCAGCGCCGGCGTCGCAAATCGGGCACCGACTGAGGCCTCCTCAATGCGGCTAATGCGGACATGCTTCGCGGGTTGCCGCGAATGAACCTCCGCCCCTGCTGTGTCGTGCGTCATATCGGCAGGTCGAGGGGCAGTGTAAGCAGTTGGTTGAAGCGGTATGGGCGATCGTCCTTGCGGAAGGGACGATACGCTCACAGTGATGAGCGACGACGGCGCGGCTTGGCACGAGCGAACAAGGGGAGCGCGGATGAACGGGGATGGGTTCGGGTCGCCGCCGTGGGGCCCCGCCGACCCCGTGCCGGAACTGAAGGACACCCAGGCGATCCCAGGCCTCGGCGCGGTCGCAGAACCAGGCGAGCCGTCCGGGCGCTCCCAGGCCGGGCAGGGGTACCGCCGCGGCGACGGCTACGGCCAGACGTTCCGGCCCACTGGAGCAGGCGGGGCAAGCGACCCAGGCGCTAACGACACTGGGGCGAACGGTTCTGGGGCGGGCGGTTCTGGGGCGGGCGGTTCTGGGGCGGGCGGTTCTGGGGCGGGCGGTTCTGGGGCGGGCGGCCCCGCCGAGGGATCGGGGAAAGGGCAGGATTCCCCCGCGGATCCCAAAGGCGGCAAAGGCGGCAAGGACGCCAAAGGCGGCAAGAGCGGTAAGAGCCGCCGGAGCTTCTGGCGCGAGCTTCCCGTCCTTGTCATCGTCGCGCTGGTACTTGCGCTCATCATCAAGTCCTTCGCGATCCAGGCCTTCTTCATCCCGTCCGGTTCGATGCAGAACACCCTCGAAATCGGCGACAGGGTGCTCGTCAACAAGGTCGTCTACCACCTCCGGCCGATCCACCGCGGCGACATCATCGTCTTCGACGGCACCGGATCGTGGGACTTCGACAGCCCGCCCGCCAGCTCAAACATCTTCAGCAAGGCCATTGACGAGCTTGAGGGACTGGTTGGCATCAGCCAGGACCCCAACATCTACATCAAGCGCGTGATCGGCCTGCCCGGCGACCATGTGGTCTGCTGCAACACCAAGGGCCAGATCACCGTCAACGGCGTCGCCCTCAGCGAAAGCTCCTACCTGTATCCGGGCAACGCGCCGTCCACCCAGAAGTTCAGCATCACGGTCCCGCCAGGCCGCCTGTGGGTGATGGGCGACCACCGCGCGGTCTCCTACGACTCGCGAGGCCACATGGGCGACCCAGGCGGCGGCACGATCCCGGAAAGCGGCGTCATCGGCCGTGCCTTCGTGATCATCTGGCCGCCGAGCCAGTGGGGCTTCCTCAACATCCCCGCGACGTTCGAGCAGCCGCAACTGAACGCCTCGACCGCGGCAGGCGGCAACGCCGCGGCCGGCGGCTCTAGCGCGGCCCTGGAAGCCGCGCTAGACAACGGCACCCCCATCCGCCAGAACGGCGTCCCCGTTCCCCCTGGCCCTGGGCTTCATAGGCGCGGTCCCCATCACCTGGCTCCAGCGCAAGGCCAGAACTCGCCGCCGCGCCCGCCGCTCCAAGCGCTAACGCGGTCGGCATCTCCGCAGGCAGCAGAAGACCTTGGAAACTTTGCGCAAGATGCTAACAAAGCACCTGCCAGAGGTGCGAAAGTTCCATGCAATGCGGAGTTGCGTAGCCGGGCGCGATCGCGGCGCGGTTAGCGTACGCTGCCTCTGATGGCTGCTCCGTCCTTTACCCCTCGGCGAGACGCAGGGCTCGCCGCCTACGAGAACGCGCTGGCGCGGGCCGGGCTCGCGCCGGTCGCGGGCATCGATGAGGCCGGCCGGGGCGCGTGCGCCGGGCCGCTCGTGGTCGCGGCGGTCGTGCTCGACAAGAGCGCGATCAAGCGCATCAGCGGCCTCGCGGACTCCAAGCTGCTCACTCCCGACGCTCGCGAAGATGCCTACGGTGACATCGTCGAGTACGCGATCGACTGGCATGTCACCACGATCCCGCACACCGAGATCGACGCCATCGGGCTGCACGTGTGCAACGTCGAGGGAATGCGCCGCGCTTTCGCCGGGCTGCGTCAAAGGCCGGCGTACGTGCTGACGGACGGCTTCCCGGTCCAGGGACTCGGCGCGCCGGCCCTTGCGATGTGGAAGGGGGATCGCGTGGCCGCGTCGGTCGCCGCCGCGTCGATTGTGGCCAAGGTGACCAGGGACCGGATGATGCGCGAGCTTGATGAGCGTTACCCCGTATATGGCTTCTGCCGTCACAAGGGGTATGTAACCAGCGAGCACCTCCAGGCGCTGGCGGAGCACGGGCCGTCTCCGGTCCACCGCCGGTCCTTCAGGTGCGTGCCCGACGGCGGAACGGCGGAGGGAGAATAGGTGACATGAGCGCGGAAGACCTAGAGAAGTACGAAGCGGAGATGGAGCTGCAGCTCTACCGTGAGTACCGCGATGTCGTCGGCCTGTTCACCCACGTCGTGGAGACCGAGCGGCGGTTCTACCTGACGAACGACGTGGACCTCAAGGTCCGCGCGGCCGACAACGGCGAGGTTTTCTTCGAAGTCACCATGCACGACGCTTGGGTATGGGACATGTACCGCCCCGCTCGTTTCGTCAAGAACGTGCGGGTAGTCACCTTCAAGGACGTCAACATCGAGGAGCTGGCGAAGAGTGACCTCGAACTACCCGACGAAAGCGGTAAGCCGGACTTTTCCGGATAAAACACTATTTGCTCCGGCGGGGCAAGCGCAAGCGAGGTCATCATGCTAGGCCTGCCCGACGCGGTGACCGCCTGCCTGTTCGACATGGACGGGGTGATCACCCAGACGGCTAAGGTGCACGACGCCGCCTGGAAGGAGATGTTCGACGACTTCCTCCGTTCCTGGTCGGCGTCGCACAACGTGCCGTTCGTTCCCTTCGATCCGGTCCATGACTACGAGGAGTACGTCGACGGGAAGCCGCGCCTCGAGGGCACCGCGTCGTTCCTGGCGTCCCGTGGCATCGAGCTGCCGGCTGGCGAGGAGTCGGACCCGGCGGGAACGCCGACGGTCTGGGGACTGAGCACCCGCAAGAACGATCTCATCCAGACGGTGCTGGCGCGCGACGGCGTGCAGCCCTACGAGGGGTCGGTGCGCTACGTCGAGGCGGTGCGCGCCGCGGGGCTGCGCACGGCGATCGTGTCGTCGAGCGCGAACACCGTGGCGGTGCTGAAGGCGGCGGGCGTCGACGGCCTGTTCCAGGCCAGAGTCGACCACCAGGTGGCCGAGGCGGCCAAGCTGCGTGGCAAGCCTGCGCCCGACACCTTCCTTGAGGCGGCGCGGATGCTCGGCGTCGCGGCGGCGAACGCGGCCGTCTTCGAGGACGCCCTGGCGGGGGTGGCCGCCGGACGAGCCGGAAATTTCGGGTTTGTCGTGGGGGTGGACCGGGTCGGCCAGGCCGACCAGCTCCACGCGCACGGAGCCGACGTAGTAGTGAAAGACCTAGCGGAACTCCTGTAACAGAGCTAAACCGCGGATGGATGTGGCACCGGGCCGGTTAAGCCGGCCCGGTGCCACATCGCCGCGGCTAGCGAAAAACGACGACGCACCAACCGGAGGTGCCGGACTAGTGATTGAGAACGAGCCGTACGGGGTGGAACCATGGTGCCTCACCGAGAGTTCGCTTGACCTTGACCTAATCGCCCAGAGTGAGTCGGTCTTCGCCCTGTCCAACGGCCACATCGGGCTGCGGGGCAACCTGGACGAAGGGGAGCCGCACGGCCTGCCGGGCACCTACTTGAACTCGCTGTACGAGGACCGTCCGCTGCCGTACGCGGAGGCGGGCTACGGCTTCCCAGAAATGGGACAGACCGTAATCAACGTTACAAATGGCAAGATAATCCGACTGCTGGTCAACGACGAGCCGTTCGACATCAGGTACGGCACGGTCCGATCGCACACTCGCAGACTTGACATGCGCGCGGGCACCCTGACGCGGGAAGTCGTGTGGACCTCGCCCGCCGGGCACACGGTCAAGGTCAAGTCGGTGCGGCTCGTCTCGCTGAGCCAGCGCGCGATCGCGGCGATCAGCTACAGCGTCACCCCCGTGACCCTCGCTGCGGATCTCAGCGTCGAAGAGCCCGCCGACGCCCCCGGCGGCGAGCCGGTGCGCGTCGTCGTGCTGTCGGAGATCGTGGCGAACGAGGAGATTCCCGTCGCGGCGGCCGACCCGCGTGCCGCGGCGATGCTCGCAGAACCGCTGGTCAGTGAGCATCACGACACCATTGACGGCGGTCGCCCGCGGGCGATCCTGGTGCACGGCACCCGGTCGAGCAAGCTGCGGCTGGCCGCCGGGATGGCCCACGAGGTCACCGGGCCGGAGCGAATGACGGTCGGCGTGGAGTCCTTCCCCGACATGGGGCGGCTCACGGTCGCCGCCGAGGTGCCGCAGGGCCAAGAACTGCGGCTGGTTAAGTACCTCGGCTACGGCTGGTCGAGCGCACGGTCACGGCCCGCGCTTATCGACCAGGTGGCAGGCGCCCTGGCCGCCGCGGAACTGGTCGGCTGGGACGGCCTGCTCGCAGAGCAGCGCGCATTCCTCGACGCCTTCTGGGAGGGCGCCGACGTCGAGGTCGACGGCGACGTGGAGATCCAGCACGCCGTCCGGTTCGGACTCTTCCACATCCTGCAGGCCGGCGCCCGCGCCGAGCAGCGGCCGATCCCGGCGAAGGGCCTGACGGGGACCGGGTACGACGGCCACACCTTCTGGGACACCGAGGCGTTCGTGCTCCCCGTACTGACCTACACGCACCCGTCCGCCGCGGCGGACGCGCTGCGCTGGCGGGCTCTGACCCTCGACACCGCCCGCGCGCACGCGGCCGAGCTCGGCCTCGAGGGCGCCGCGTTCGCCTGGCGGACGATCCACGGCGAGGAATGCTCCGGCTACTGGCCCGCAGGCACGGCGGCCTTCCATATCAACGCCGACATCGCTGCCGCCGTCGTGAACTACCTCGACGCCACAGAAGACGAGCAATTCGAGCGGGAGGTCGGCCTGCCGATCCTCATCGAAACCGCCCGCCTGTGGCGCTCACTCGGCCAGCACGACGCCCACGGCCAGTTTCGCATCGACGGCGTCACCGGCCCGGACGAGTACAGCGCGATCAAGGACAACAACGTCTACACGAACCTGATGGCGCAGCACAACCTGTCCGCCGCCGCCGACCTGGTGACAAAGCGCCAGCAGGAGGCCCGCGATCTCGGCGTGTCGACCGAGGAAGCGGCCTCCTGGCGCGACGCGGCGCAGGACATGTACATCCCGTACGACGAGCGCCTCAAAGTGCACCCGCAGCACGAAGGCTTCACCAACTACGCCTGCTGGGACTTCGAGTCAACACCCGAGGATCACTACCCGCTCCTGCTGCACTACCCGTACTTCCAGCTGTACCGCAAGCAGGTGGTCAAGCAGGCCGACGTGGTTCTCGCCATGCAGATGCGCCCCGACGCCTTCACCCCGGAGCAGAAGCACCGCAACTTCGACTACTACGAGTCCATTACCGTCAGGGACTCAAGCCTGTCGCCCTGCACCCAGTCCGTCATGGCCGCCGAAGTCGGCCACCTCGACCTCGCCTACGACTACCTGGCCGAGGCCGCGTTCATGGACCTGCAGGACCGCGAGCACAACACAAAGGACGGCCTGCACATCGCTTCCCTGGCCGGCGCCTGGACCGCCCTGGTCGGCGGCTTCGGCGGCGCGCGCGGGGGCGACGGCCTGTCGTTCGCGCCGAAGCTCCCCACGGGCATCGTCCGCTTGTCCTTCCGCATGCGCTACCGGGGCCGCATCGTGCTCGTTTCGGTCCACCACCAGAGTGCCACCTATACCCTGCTGGCCGGCGACCCCTTGGAGATCACCCACCACGGCCAGCCTGCGACGATCAGCGAGAAGGAACTCACCCTGGACATCCCGCCGTCCGTCCCTCTGCCGCCCCCGACCCAGCCCCCCGGCCGCGTCCCCCTGCGCCACCGCGGCCGCGCCGACTAACGAACCAAGGCCGCCGGCGCGGCCAGTCCCGCGGCTGCGGGTTTCCTGCCGCTATTTCTTTTCGAGCAGGAAGAACGGACTCGGCTTACTGCCGCCAGCCAGCCGCCCGCTCAAGTCGGCCAGCACAAGAGAATCGGCGTGACCGTCCGCGGCCACGCCGATTCCGTTTGGCCCTTCCTCCAGCGGCTAAGAAGAGAGCCCCGCGCCGGCGGCGAACCGGCGCAGGTATGTGGACACTCCGCCTGATCCGCGCAGCAGCGTCAGGTGTTCGCCGCAGTGGCTCGCGTCGTAGCCTGGCAGGCTGGCGAGCTGGTCTCTCAGCCACCGGGAGGACAACGCCCTGATCATCGCCCGCACCTCGCGTGATCCCGCGTGGGCAGCCGGTATGACCAGGTCAAAGCTCTCCTGGGTGAGCGGCACGAAGGCCAGCTCGTAGGCGAGCGCGGCGGGCTCGCTAGCCACGCCGACGTCGGCGATGCCAGCCGCGATCGCCGCCGCGACCTCTAGGTGGCCGGCCGCCGCGGTCTCGTAGCCGGGCAGCAGGCCGGGGTCGATGCGATGGTCGGCCAGCTCCCGGTCGAGCACCCTGCGGGCATCGGAGCCGGGCTCCCGGTTCACTAGCCGCAGCCCGGAGCCGGGCAGGTCGCCAACGCCGGCGACGCCGCTGCCCGGGCCAGGCCGCAGGACCAGGCCCTCCCGCCACGAGCAGAACCTGAGGATCTCCGCCCCGGTGCGCAGCACGTCACCGGCGGCCCCGGCGGCGTCCTCGCTGCCAGAGTCCCGCAGGTGCACGCCGGCGACGTGCACGAGTCCGGCGGCGGCGAGCCTGAGCGCCTCGCCGCTCGTGCACGGCCACCACGCGAACGCGACCGGCGGGTCGAGCAGCGCGAGCGGCGCCTCCAGCAGCGGCAGCGCGGGATCGCAGCCGGCGACCACCAGCGTCGGGCGCGGCGGCCCGATCGGCAGGACCGAGCCAGCGGCGGCAGGGACGCTGCCGTCCGCCAGGGCCGCAGTGCCGTTAGCTACCCACTGGGCGGTGTCGTGGCCGGGGTCGGCGCCGGTGGGGGTGACCAGGCCGCCGGCAGGCAGGAAGCAGGCCCTGGTCGCCGTCGCCCGGGACAGCGGCAGCGCGACGAGCACGTCGCCGACGGGGGCCAGCGTCACCCGGCCGCCCGCCGTGCCGAGCGGGGCCAGCGGGCTGGCGGCGACCAGAGGCGCCGGGTTGTCCGGCCCGAACAGGTCCTCGACGGTCATGCCGAGAGCGCGCGCCAGCGCCAGCGCCACCCGCAGCGACGGGGCGGAGACCCCGGACTCAACCACGGAGACGGTCTGGCGGGTGATCCCCGCCATCCCCGCGAGTTGCTGCTGCGAGAAGCCCCTGGCCTGGCGTGCGAGCCGTAGGGCGGCGCCGTTGCTGTCGGCGGAGCCGTTCTTCACGCGCTCACCCAGCACATTCACCACCAGCGCCTCGAGTTCCAGTAACCGCCGGCTTCGACCAGACCGATACGGCCTCCGTCTCGGTCTCCACCCGGCAGGCGGCGCCGACGCTGAGGTCGGGCACCTCGAGGGCCCGGGCCCGGAGCTCGATGCCGGAGGACAACACCACCACCACTTCGACGGTGCGGCCCAGGTCGACGACGTCGGTCACCCGACCCCGACCGAGATCGACGGTCGACCCGCGGGTGCTCGACGGCAATGGTCCCTGGTGAACCCGGAGGGCTTCGGGCGGCACCTGCCACAGCAGCCGAGCGCCGGCTGACAGACCCGTGGCGAGGCCGACCGGGACGCCGGCACCTGGGACGCCGCCATCTGGGACGCCTGGGGCGCGGTACCCGTCGGCGAGCAGCACGCCGTCGGCGCCGGCCGTGCCCTCGAAGAGGTTGTCGATGCCGAGCAGGCGACCGATCTCCGCCGAGGCGGGACGCTGGTACACGTCGCGGCAGCTCCCGGACTGTAGCACCCGCCCGTCGCTCACGACCACGATCTCGTCGGCCAGCATCGCCGCCTCCTCCGGGTCGTGGGTGACGAGGACCGTGGAGAGGTTGACGTCGCGCTGGAGGCGGCGCAACTCCCGCCGTAGCTCGGCCCGTACCGGGGAATCCAGTGCGGAGAACGGCTCGTCGAGCAGCACCACCCGAGGATCCGTGGCGAGCGCCCTGGCCAGGCTGACCCGCTGGCGCTGCCCGCCGGAGAGCTGCTCAGGCAGGCGGTCGAGGAGGTCGTCGAGGTGGAGTGTCTCCAGCCACCACGCGGCCCGGGCCGGGTCGGCGTGGACGCCGAAGACCGCCTGCTGCCAGACCGTGCGTCCGGGCATCAGGCCGAAGCCCTGGGGGACGTAGCCGATCCGGCGCTGCTCGGGCGCGGTGCGGCTCACGTCGGCACCGCCGTAGGTCACGGTCCCGGCGTCCGGCCCGAGCAGCCCGGCGAGGACCCGCAGCGTGACCGACTTGCCCGAGCCTGACGGTCCGACGATCGCCAGGCGGTGGCCGCCTTCTGGGTGCGCCACCCGCAGCCGGAACGTCCCGACGGTGGCGTCGATGCCGAAGCTCACCGGCGTCGGCGGCGCCGACACGGGAGCGAGCGGCGCCGGGATCGGCCGGCGTCGGACACGAGCCGGGCGCCGGATGCGGCCGACGGCGACCGCCAGCACAGCGACGCCGAAGGCGAGGATCGTCGGGGCCTCGATCGGCGACAGCGGCCCGGAGGAGAACAGGTTGTCGACGTAGACCGGGATGCTGTACGGGTGGTAGGCGAGGACCACGGTCGTGCCGTACTCCCCGAAGGCCCGCAGCCACATGAGGATCATCCCGGTCCGGAGGCCGTCCGCTGCGGCGGGCACATCGACACGGAGGAACCGTGCCAGCGGACCGTGGCCGAGGGTGGCGGCAACGTCGTCTAGGGACGGGTCGACGGCGCGGAAGGCGCTGCGGGCCACCACGACAAGGAACGGTGCGGAGACGAACGACTGGGCGATGACCACCCCGTACATCGTCTGGGTGAGCCGCTCCCCCGACAGCTGGCCGAGGAACGTGTACGGGCCGACGATGTAGACCAGCAGGATGCCGCTGATGAGCGGCGGCACCGCCAGCGGGAGCTGGACGACCACGCCCACCGCCGAGGAAAACCATCCTCGGCGGTGGGCCAGGACATAGGCCAACGGGATACCGCCCACCACCCCGATGAGCACCGAGATAGTGGCGCCCTCGACCGACACCCACAAGGCCGGCCAGAGCCCGGGGGCGTTGAAGCCTTCGTTATGCCCGCCGATGACGCGGTAGGCGAACGCTCCGACCGGATATGCCAGGTAGAGGACCAGCAGCGCGCCGAGCCCGTAGAGCAGGCGCGGCGCTCTGCCAGCGGTCACGAGTTGAAGAGGCTTGCGAGAGCGCTCGGGACACCGGACCCGGATACCGTCGCCGGCGAGACGATGTTGAAGTTGTCAGCCTTCATCGCGGCTTGACCGGCGGGGCCGAGCAGGTACTTGATGAAGGCCTCGGCCGCGGCCGTGTGGGGGGCGTTGTTGACGAGCGTGATCGTGTAGTCGCCGGCGAGGTTGGTGCCGGTGAGCTTCACGTAGGGACTGCCCTGGGAGTTGGCGTCGGCCTCGTACATGAACGCGCCGTCGAGCTGCCCAGTCTGGATATCGGCCTCTTCGGGGTCCTCCGAGTACACGTCCGATTGCTCCGTCGCGAGCGTCTTCAGTGCCGGGAGGTTCTGCGCCGTCGCCGTCTCATTGAGGGCCTCGGCGGCCAGTACGCCGCCGGGGTCCTGGGAGGGGTCGGTCCGGCCGAGGCGGAACCCGGGCAGGGTGATGACCTTGTACCACGGCATAGTCTGCAGGTCCTTGGCGAACTTGCTCTTCGGGTAGTACCCGAGGACCTCCGGCGACGTGGCGAAGGCCGCGTACCACGAGACCCAGTCACCGTTTGCGCTGCCCTCGAGGATGGTGTCATCCGACGGCGCGGCGCTGACGAAGACGTCGGCCACAGCGACCTTGTCCTTGATATCGGCCGCGAGGGTCCCCGACGAGTGCGAGGTGTCGACCAGCGTGTAGCCGGTCGCGGTGTGGAACGCCGGCGCGATCTTGGTCATCAGGGTGTCGAGGGAACCAGCGGAGAACACGTCGACGTTGCCGCTGGGCAGAGCGCTCGGGGAACTCGAAGCAGCAGCGCTCGCGGAACTCGAAGCAGCAGCGGAAGAACTCGAGGAGCTCGAAGAGGAACTGCTGCAGCCAGCAGCGGCGAGCCCGATGCAGGAAATAAATGCAAGCGCGGTGATCTGTACGCCGCGCCGCTGAGTAGAGGCAACCATTCCGCAGACGATAGCCAACGTAGGTTGCGAACCGCAATAATTATGGACATACCCACCGGTGTCGGATCGTCCTCGCCGAGGCCCACCACGACGCCGCCACCGACTCCCTCATCGCGGGCGACCCGCTGCTCCCTCATCGCGGGCGACCCGCTGCTCCCTCATCGCCGTCGACCCGCTGCTCCCTCATCGCGGGCGACCGGTGAGGGCGTGGGCCGTGGGCGCCGGTCTGTTCCGTGAGCGCGGGGAGGTGGACTTAATCATAGAGGGCCGACACTCGGCCTGCTCTATCCACATTTTGATCTTGAATCACCCGCAGTTGATCTTGAGGTTGCCGTTTATCCACAGGCGGCAAAGCGTTGCTGCGGGGGATTGCTGTTCCGCGCCATCGTCGAATGCGGAGGTGGTGGCGATGGGCGCGAAAGACGTGCTTGGCAAGGAAGGCGAAGAGGCGGCGGCCGTCTACCTGGAGGGCTGCGGATTCCGGATCCTGGACCGGAACTGGCGGTGCGCCGACGGCGAGATCGACATCGTCGCGGCCGACCGGCGCACGTTCGTCGTCTGTGAGGTGAAGACCCGGTCGGGCACGCGCTACGGCACACCGCTGCACGCCGTCGGGCAGGCGAAGCGCAGGCGGCTGCGCCGCCTCGCCGCGCTGTGGCTGTCCGCGCACGGCGTCCGGTTCGACCAGATCCGGATCGACGTGGTGGGCCTGCTCCGTGACGACGCCGGCGGGTTCACGATCGAGCACGTCCGGGAGGTGGGCTAGATGGCGCTGGCGCGCACTTACTCGGTGGCCCTCGTCGGGGTCCGGGGGCACGTCATCGAGGTGGAGGCGGACATCGCCAGCGGGCTGCCCGCGACGATCCTGGTGGGCCTGCCGGACACAGCCCTGCGCGAGGCTCGGGACCGGATCCGCGCAGCGATCGTCAACAGCGGCGAGACCTGGCCGAACTCGAAGATCACCGTAGGCCTCTCGCCCGCGACCCTGCCCAAGCGAGGCAGTGGCTTTGATCTGGCTATCGCCATAGCCATTCTCGCCGCCGCCGAGGCGGTGCCGGTGTCCGCGCTCACCGGGAAGATGTTCCTGGCCGAGCTGGGCCTGGACGGTCGGCTGCGCCCGGTCCCTGGGGTGCTGCCCGCAGTGGTCGCGGCCGAGGCCGGCGTGGACACCGTGGTGGTCGCCGCGCAGAACGTCGCGGAGGCCGCCCTGGTACCCGGCGTGCACGTGATCGGCGCGAGCAGCCTCATCGAGGTGATCATCTGGCTGCGCGGCGGCCCGCCGCCGTCGCCGCCCGCAGCTCCCGAGCCGCCACAGGGCCCCACGCCCGCGCTTGCCATGAGAAAGAAGCTAGACCTGGCGGAGGTGCTCGGCCAGGCGGAGGCCAGGCTGGCGGTGGAGATCTCCGCTGCGGGCGGGCACAACTTGTCGCTGCTGGGCCCGCCCGGAGCAGGCAAGACGATGCTGGCCGAGCGGCTCCCGACGATCCTGCCCACCCTTGACACGGCTGCGGCGATCGAGGTCACCTCGATCCACTCCGTCGCCGGGCACCTCACGCCGGGCTCTGGGCTGATGACCATCCCGCCGTTCTGTGCTCCGCACCACACCTCGACCATGGCCGCGATCGTCGGCGGCGGCAGCGGCATCATCCACCCAGGTGCCGTGAGCCTGGCGCACAAGGGAATCTTGTTCCTCGATGAGGCTCCTGAGTTTCACAGGGACGTACTCGACGCGCTCCGCCAGCCCCTCGAATCGGGCGAGGTGGTGATCGCCAGGGCGGGCACGCAGGCCGTCTTCCCCGCCAGGTTCACCCTCATCCTCGCCGCCAATCCGTGCCCGTGCGCGAAGACCGCGGGTCCGGGCAAGGCCGGCTGCTCCTGCTCCCCGGCCGCCCGCCGCCGGTACCTGGCCAGGCTGTCCGGGCCGCTGCTCGACCGGGTCGACGTCAAGGTCCGTCTGCAGCCCGTCTCCCGCGCCGACATGCTGTATGACCGCAAGTTCGCCGAGCCGTCCGCCGTCGTCGCCCAGCGGGTCGCCGCCGCCCGCGAGCGGTGCGCGGCCCGCCTGGCCGGGACCCCGTGGCGGGTGAACGCAGAGGTTCCTGGCACCGCGTTGCGCCGCGCGTTCCCGCCGCGACCGGGGGCGCTGCAATCTCTGGACCGGGCCATGGAACTCGGTCAAGTCTCGGCCAGGGGCGCGGACAAGATCGTCCGCGTCGCCTGGTCCCTGGCCGACCTGGCAGGTAAGGACCAGCCAGAACCCGACCAGGTCAACCTCGCTATCGGACTATGGCTAGGGGTGACCCATTGACTGACAAGCTAACCGACGAGGCCTACGCCCGTGCGGCCCTGACCTACCTGGCCGAGCCGGCCGACCGCTGGCTCGGGCAACTGCTCCGGGTCTCTAGCGCAGCCGCGGCGCTCGACGCGATCAAGACCGGTTGTCTTCCGGGGGAGCGACCCATTGAGCCCACGGCGGGCGCCGCGCACCTGGCGCGCCTGTCCGATGAAGAGGCGCGGGCACAGCGAGCAGTCCTGGGGGCCAATCATGGCCTGCCGCGTGGCAAGGCACGGGAGGCGATGAAGGCCGCGATGGAGCGATGGCGGGTCCGGCTCCCCGAGTTGCCGACGCCGGAGGAGGTGCTCGACTTCCGTGCGTCGGGGATCAGGCTCGTCGTCCCTGGCGACCCGGAATGGCCTGGGCAACTGGCCGACCTCGAGGATGACCAGCCATACGCGCTGTGGCTGCGCGGCAACGCGGACCTGCGGTTCAGCTGCCTGCGGTCGGTCGCGATCGTCGGCTCGCGGGCCGCGACCGCCTACGGCTCCTATGTGGCAGCCGAGTTCGCCGCGTCGGTCGCCGCACGCGGTGTGGCGGTGGTCTCTGGCGGCGCCTTCGGGGTCGACGCGGCGGCGCACCGGGGTGCGCTCGCCGCCGACGGCGTCACCGTCGCGGTGCTCGCTTGCGGCGTGGACATGTCCTACCCGACCGCTCACGCGGAACTGTTCGACGCGATCGCGGCCCAGGGGGTGATCGCCAGCGAGTGGCCGCCCGGCCGGCCCGTGAGCCGGCTCAGGTTCCTCGTCCGTAACCGGGTCATCGCCGCGCTGGCGACCGGCACGCTGGTGGTGGAAGCCGCCCAGCGCAGCGGGGCGCTGAATACTGCCCGGCACGCTAGGGACCTGCGCAGGCGGTTGATGGCGGTGCCGGGTCCTGTGACCTCTGACCTGTCCGCCGGATGCCACCAGGTGATCCGGGAGTGGCAGGGCACGCTCGTCACCAGTGCGGCCGAGGTCATCGAGCACCTGTCCCCGGTCGGCGTCTCCCCGGTCGGCCCCCCGGCCGCTGCGACGGGAACGGGCTCCCAGCCGGCGGGCCGCAGCCAGGCGCCGCCCGTGCTCCCGCGCGACCGGCTTGACCTGGACTCCGCCAGGGTCCTCGATGCGATGCCTCGCCGCGGCGGCGTGGGAACGGTACGGGTAGCGCAACGGGCGGGACTCGCCCCGGCGACAACGGCTACGCTCCTGAGCCGGCTCGCAACTGGCGGATTCATCGAGCGCTGCGACGAGGGGTGGCGGCTGCGCCGCACCTGACCGCCTGGAGTAGTCCTGGCCGCACCCAGCCGGTCCCGCATCTGCTGGGCAGCGTCAGGGAACGGCATCGTAGGCCGCGACGGCTGCGGCCTACGATGCCGTCGCCGTCCGCTATGCGGACTTCGTCCGGGGTGAGCTGGACCACCTGCCGCTGGACCGGGCGATGCTGGCCGCGTTCGTTGACCTCGTCCGGACCGCTGGTGGCGGCCCTGTCGCCGAGCTTGGCTGCGGGCTGGGCGGGAGGGCTGGACGCGTTCGGCATCGACGTATCGTCGGCCATGATCGATCTTGCCCGCAGCCGCGTGAACGCGGTTCTCTCGCCGGGAAGCCGTGGCGTTCGACGTGGGGACCGGTTACCCGTACTCGAGGTGAGGAAGCCGCGAGCGAAGCCGCGGGCCGTCCAGGCAAGCGTCGACGTTCGAGGTCGGCCTGCTGCGTCACAGGCTGCCTTGCAGTGCCCGGATGGCCAGGTGGGCGTGCAGCAGGCAGCCGTCGGCCATAACGGAGTCGTCAAAGGCGGCGAGCGGGCTGTGGTTGTCCTCGGCGGCGGCGTGGTCGTCGTGCGGGCATGCGCCGAGGAAGAGGTAGCAGCCGGGGACGTGCTCGAGGACGCGCGAGAAGTCTTCTGCGCCTGGGTCCGGGTTGTGCATCGGGGTGAACCGGTCGGTCCCGAAGACGTCGGTGACCACGGCGGAGGCAAACTCGGCCTGCGCGGCGTCGTTGACCGTAACCGGGTACTCGGTGATGTAGCTGACGTCGGCTTTCAGGCCGTGCGCGGCCGCGATCGCCTCGCACAGCTGCACTGACGTGGCCTGGATGCGCTCCCGCGCGGCGGGTGAGAAGGTGCGGATGGTGGCCTTGAAGGTTGCCTCCGGCGGGATGATGTTGTGCCTGGTTCCCGCATGGAAGCTGCCGACGGTGACTACCACCGGATCGAAGATGTCGAACTGCCGGGTCACCATCGTCTGCAGTGCGACCACCATCTCGGCCGCGACGCTGACCGGGTCCTTCGCGCGGTGCGGCGCCGACCCATGCCCCCCGGTGCCGTTCACCGTCACCATGAGTGCGTCGCTGGCGGCCATCAGCGTGCCGGGGCGGGTGGTGAACTGGCCGCGCGCGAACTTCCCGGCCATCACGTGGATGCCGAACGCCCGCCTCACCCTGGGTCCGGCGGCCTCCAGCACACCCTCGGCGATCATTCGTCCCGCGCCGTCCCACCCCTCCTCACCCGGCTGGAACATGAACACGACGTCACCGTGGAGCATGTCCCGGTGCGCGCTCAGCAGCCGCGCCGCCCCAACAAGCATCGCCGTGTGCAGGTCGTGGCCGCAGGCGTGCATCACCCCGTCGATCGTGCTGCGGAACTCCACATCGGCAGACTCGTGTACCGGCAGCGCGTCCATGTCCCCGCGCAGCAGCACGGCGGGCGCCGGGCCGCTGTCCCGAGTTGTCCCGCTGTCTCGGGCCGTGCCGCGCAATACCGCGGTCACCGACGTGCATGACGTGCCCGTCGAGATCTCCAGCGGCAGGCCATCGAGCGCGGCAAGGACCGCCCGCTGCGTCTCGGGTAGCTGAAGCCCGATCTCGGGGCGACGGTGTAGCTGATGTCTGAGCGCCGTGATGTCGTGCTCAAGTTCGCGGACATCATCACGCAGACGGTCTTGCAGTGCCATTTCTCTCCCTTTTTCGGCGAAAGTCAGATCTTTCAAGCGCCTCACTCTGGGCGGCCAGCACCAGCCAGCCGATCAGCCGCACAAAGACCAAATGCGGAGTCGCTCGGGGCATGACCGCCCAGGCTAGACCCCAGGTCAACCGCACGAGTTGTGGCACGGCACAGGCCCGGTGAACGTGTGCCGCAGTGAGGCGCTGAGGTATTAGTCCCGCCGAACGCACCAGCCCCGTGATCCGCCCGGGGAACTCTGTACCGATGATGCTGCGATGCGGTAGCTCGTCGTCGATGCCGAGTTGACCGCGGTCGAAGAGGTGCGCGAGCCGGGCTGCCGTCCCGCTACCGCACGACGACCTGTCCACTGCGCCATCGGCAAAGACGGTGACATTCCGCTGGCACATGCGGCCATCTGCGTCGGGTTCCCGTTGGCAGAAGATGACTCCGTAGATCCCGCGCAGTTCGGGCTTCCACGGGGCCTGACGGCACGTCGATCGCGATCACGGTTTCACCGGTGGCGCGCAACTGCTTGGGCACCTTGTGCTCCTATGCCATGTACTATGTTGCATTGTTGTTAACAACCATCGCGGGAAGATATACGGGCGGAGCGCGGGTGCCGTGCGAACTCTGAAGCAGACCAACCTCAGGGAACAGGCGAGGGAAGTCATCCGCGCCAGCATCGTCGGCGGGGAACTCGTCCCTGGTGAGGTGTACTCGGCCACGGCGCTCAGCAGCCGGCTCGGTGTTTCGCAGACTCCCGTCCGTGAGGCCATGCTTGACCTGGCCAGCGACGGTCTCGTAGGGCCGGTCCGTAACCGGGGCTTTCGGGTCCTGACCGTCGCCGACGCTGACCTGGACGAGATCAGCGAACTGCGCAAGATGATCGAGGTGCCGGCGGTGCGACTGGTCGTGGAGAAGGCAAGTAACGCCGACTTCGATGCGCTGGAAGGTGCCCTGGCCCCGCTCGAGCAGGCCGCCGCCCGCAATGACCTCGCAGGATTCCTCCGCGCAGACCGCGATTTCCATCTCGCGCTGCTCAGCTTGGCCGGCAACCGCCGACTCGTGCGCCTGGTCGGGCAGCTTCGCGACCAGGCCAGGCTGACGGGCCTCAAGGCGATGGCGGACTCCGGCCTTCTGTTCTCCTCTGCCGAGGAGCACCGGCTGATCCTTGACGCGCTGCGCGCACGTGACGCCCGTCACGCCGAAACCCTCGTGCGTCGTCACCTGGAGCACACCCGCGGAGTGTGGGCGGGGCGGTCCGAGCAGGAGCATGACCTGAGCTGAACGCCCGACTGCTGGGCCCCGCTGTCGTCAGGCATGTGCGGAGTCGGTACCGGCCTGGGCGCCCGCCGAATCCGCGGCCAGGCGCCGTATGGCTGTGCGTGCGACGACGAGGTCTTCGAACGGAATCCCGACGGACTTGAAAATCGTCACCGCCGCCTGGTCCCGTCGCCGGACCTTGCCGCATACGAGGTCCTGAAGTTCCACCAGGTCGGCGGCATCGCACATCCCCTCACTGATCGCCTGAATGACATCCCCTGCTTCAGCGAGCGCCGCCGCGCGGGTCTCGACCACGACCTGGGCTGAGGCGATGAGGGGGCCGTCGAGCTCGCGGGTGTCCGGCCGGTAGGCGCCGATCGCGTTGATATGTGTCCCGGGCGCCGGCCACTCGCCGGCGAACAGCGGGGTCGCGCTGGTCGTGCAGGTACAGATGATGTCGGCGGACGCGACGTCGGCGGGTCGGCCGAGTTCGCAGGCCAGCCCATTTGAGAGGACGGATTCACGGAGCTCGTGAGTTCGCTTGCTGCCGGTCCCGACGATGACGACATGCTCGATTGGCCGCACAGCGCACATGGCCGCGATGTGCGCTGCGGCCTGCACTCCGGCCCCGAAGACGACGAGCCGCCGCGCATCCGGGCGAGCGAGATGCCTAGTTGCCACCGCCGAGACCGCGGCAGTGCGCACGGCCGTCAGCGCGCCGCCGTCCAGGGTCGCCTCTGCGGCCAGTGTTCCCGGCGCGAACATGATGTAGATGCCGTGGATCAACGGCATCCCCCGGCCAGGGTTGCCGGGATTAAGCGTGAGGAGCTTGACGCCGAGTCCTTCCGGGCCATCGGCCGGCATCGTCAGCAGCTCCCCGTCCGGAACTGGCAGATTCTGCCGAGCGTGCTGGCTGTACTCGCTGACACGCTCGAATGCCTTCTCTAGGTCAGGAATCGTCTCCGTGTGTTGGAGGAGCCCAGAGAGCTCGCTGCCTCCGAGGTGAGGTAGTGAACCGATGGCATGCATTACGCACTCATTTCTATGCATTACGCACTTATTTCTGGTCGCTGCCTAGGGGGCGGGGCTGCGCGGCGAACCATGCGCAGGGCCGCCGTCTTCACGTCGTGCACCCTGAAGCTTGCTTGACCGCGGTATGTGGCATGTCATATGTTACATTGCATCCACATGGAGGACGGTACCGTACGGTCTGGACGAAGGGAATGCGATGGGGGGATACGGCGCACTCTGGCAGCGGCTCCCGGCCGCCCCGCCTTATTGCCCGAAGGCGGTCAAGGCCGACTTTGATCGCATCCACGACCCGAAGACGCAGTCGCGGCGCCGGATGGCAGTGATCGACTCGGTTAACGTACTCGGCCTCTACCAGGTCGAAATACTGCTCAATCGGGCATACGCCGCCTTCCTCGGAGAGATTCGGCGCACCAAGATCCCCGTCCAGTCGCCGACGGCGGTAGAGCGCTACGCGGCCACCAACTCGTTCAAAGCCTCGGTGGGCACGGGTGGGTACAAGTTCATTTCCTGCTAGAAAGGCGTCGGGGTTCAGTGATCTCATGATGCCGGCGCGGCGAACCCCTATCTCATCAGCACCTCGGTTATCCGAAAGGGTCTCTCATGAGCGTTGCCACAGGTCCAGAGCGACTTCATGCTGAAGCAATTATCGTCGACGGAACATGTCCGGGTGGCCATTGGAGGGCTAATGTCGACACCTGGCTGTCCGGGGGGACGACGTGCTGTGTTCTCTCCGTCGGCGGGCCACACGGGGCGGTAGGGGCCCTGTACGACATTGCCGACGCCTACCAGTTCATTCGGCAGCGCGAGGAGCTGCGTCTCGCAACGACGGTAGAGCAAATCCGTGAAGCGAAGGCTTCCGGCCAGCTTGCGGTCGTCTTGCAATTCCAGGGAACGCAGCCAATCGAATACGAGACGGCGCTCATCGAGGCGTACTGGCGCCTTGGTGTGCGGGTCGTCCAGCTCGCCTACAATCGACGCGCGCCGGTCTGCGACGGGTGTGAGGAGCCCAACGACGCTGGCCTGAGCGTGTTCGGTCGGCGGGTGGTTGCGGAGCTGAATCGGCTGGGCATGGTGGTCGATGTATCACACACCGGAGTCCGCTCCTCGCTCGAGGCTATCGAGGTATCAACCGCCCCGGTTATAGCGTCGCATTCCAATGCCGCAGCCGTGCACCCAAACCAGAGGAACTTGCCGGACGACCTGATCCGGGCAATCGCAAGCTCGGGCGGCACGATCGGAATGAACGGCTGGCCATCGTTTGTATCGGCTGATTCACGCCCAACACTCGACCAGTATATCGACCACATGTCCTACATAGCAGATCTCGTGGGATGCGAGCACGTGGCATTGGGGGTGGATTATTGGAATGGGACACAGGCTCAGTACGACAAGTACGTCGCAGAGGGCACCTGGCATCCCGATAATTACCCGCCTCCGCCGTGGCCATATCCAGCAGGGATGGAGGACGCGAGTGGGTTCCCGAGCCTCACGTCTCGGATGCTGGAGCGGGGCTTCGGTCCGGACGACGTCCGCGGGATCCTCGGAGAGAACCTCCTGCGGGTGTACGAGAAGGTCTGGACGAGTGGCGCGCTGTCTTCAGAGGAGGGTGCCGCATGAGCGGCTTCGACATCATCGAACCGGTCTCGGAACTCGACGAGAACCTTAAGCGCTATATCCGCCAGCAGATGACCGAGCTGCAGATCCCGGGTGTCGCGGTTGGCATGGCGCACGGGGACGCCATCGCTGTCGGCGGCTTTGGAGTAACCAGTATCGAGAACCCTCTCTCGGTCACTGGTGACACGGTGTTCCAGCTCGGCTCCATCACGAAGACGATCACCGGCACGGCGATCATGCAACTCGTAGACGAGGGCAGCCTCGACCTTGACCGTCCGGTCCAGGACTACCTTCCAGACTTCAGGGTGGCAGATCCGGAAATCTCCAAGGCGGTCACCGTCCGGCACCTCATGACCCACACCGGGGGCTGGGAAGGGGACATATTCGAGGCGGCCGGCTGGGGGGACGACGCCTTGTCAATCTTGGTCGGCCGCCTGGCGAAGCTTAAGCAGGTGACGCCGTTCGGCACGCTCTGGTCATACAGCAACGCGTCGTTCTACGTACTCGGCCGCATTCTCGAGGTCCACTACGGGAAGCCATACGAGAACATCATCCAGGAGCAGCTCTTCGCGCCTTTGGGCATCCGGCACGCCTGCTACTTTGCTCACGACGTTGTGCTCGAGAGGTTCTCCGTCGGTCACGCCATCGGGCCCTCCGGCCTGCAGGTCGCCCGGCCGTGGGCGATGGAACGCTCGTCGTCGCCGGTGGGGACGACGATGATGAATGTCAAGGACCTGCTGAGGTACGCACGGTTCCATCTGGGGACGCTGGAGCCGAGCAGCCCGATACTGAAGGCTGAAACGAAAGAGCAGATGCGCCGTCCGGGCATGCCCGGCGTGCTGAACGGCGCTCCCAGCGGACTCGCCGGCGGGATGGGCCTGTCCTTCATGCTGGGAGACCGGGCAGGAGCGCGGGTCGCCGGGCACGGGGGCAGCGCCAACGGCCAGCCGGCCGACCTGTCGATGCTCCCCGACCACGGCTTTGCCGTAGTGGTGCTGACGAACCTGCAGAACCCGGGCCACACTCTGGCCAAGCGCATCGTACGGTGGGCGCACAAGGCGTACTTCGGCATCGAGGTCCCGGCGCCCGAGCCGGCGCCCTTCGGCGACCTCGACGAAGCTGTCGGTACCTATGACACGTATGGCGGCGTGTTGGAGGTACGCCGGGAGGGAGACGAACTGCGGGTCGACTCCCATGCGACGCGGGGATGGCTGGACAACATGGATCCTCCGACTCCCGCAGTGCTGGACCGTCGCTTCGTCCCCATCGGCAACGACAAGGTCGCTGCGCTCCCGCTTGAGGATGAAAACATCGGGACGTTCCTGCGCGACGACAGCGGCAACATCAAATGGTTCCTGCTCAACCATCGGGCGGCGCTCCGGCGGTAAGCCGGCGCTTGACTCCAGGCGGCCGCCTGACTCCAAGGCGGCCGCCTAACTCCGGGCCGCCGCCTGACTCCAGGCGGCGGCCGACGCGGTGGCACGCGAACACCGCATACGGCACGCCTATTAGTGGCGGTAGCTGGCTATAAGCCCTGGCAAAGACGCACCTTATAAGCCATTAACTGAACTCGGTCATGAGTGCTCATGTATAGAAACAGGGTAATAACGGTGAAGAGACACTTGCAAGCGACTCTGGCCCTGGCGGCGCTGGGAGCGGCACTGCTAGCTGGCTGCAGCTCCAGCTCGGGCGGGTCGGGCGCGAATGCGGGAACGACTCAGGGCAACGCGAGCCAGACGATCTCAGACTTGCAAGTCGGATCGGCGGCTGTCTCGACCCTCAACTACGACGACAGCAACATCGGGTACTCATCCGGACTGGGTAACCTCGTGCTCGAGCCGCTCCTGGTCGAGACGAAGAACGAGAAGATCGAGCCGTGGCTCGCCCAGTCGTGGAAGCAGGTAAACCCTACGACGTACGTCTATAACCTGCGCCACGGGGTCAAGTTCTCTGATGGCGACGTGATGACCGCCGCCAACGTCGTCTTCTCGTGGGACTACTACCGCGAGCAGGGATCAGACAATGCGTATAACTTCCCAACTACGCTGAAGAGCATCACGGCCACCGGCCCGTACACCGTGACGGTCACGCTGAGCAAGCCGGACGCGGCGTGGGCGGTCGTACCTACCGGAGCGATGCTGGGGATCTTCGAGAAGAAGTTCTACGAGGAGCACAAGTCAACGTTCGGGCAGCCGGGAACTGGTGTTATGGGGACCGGCCCGTGGTCGATAACGTCATTCGACCCGACGACGGGCGCGCAGCTGACGGCCAACCCGTACTACTGGGGGGGCGCAGTCCGGATCAAGCAAATCACATGGACGTTCTACTCGAACGAGACCAGCGAAGCATTGGCTTTCCGTGCCGGCAGCGTCAATCTCGCGTTCCCGACTGAGAACCAGTCCTTCGCTTCGACGGCAGGTACGACGCTAACAAGCGCTCCAGGTTCGATCATGGAGGGCGACTTCGAAATGAACACGCTCGCCAAGCCGTGGAACAGCATCTATGTGCGCAAGGCCGTTGCGTACGCGCTCAACAAGCCGGGCCTCATCGCCGCTAACGGTGGCTACGCTACACCCATCAATACGCTCATAACGCCGGCAATGCTCGAAGGGCTGGGCACGCCGGCGCAGGTAACGGCCGTACTCAACTCGCTCCCCGCGTACCCCTATAATCTTGCCAAGGCCAAGCAAGAAATGGCGCTATCACCGTATCCGCATGGCGTGAACGTGACACTCGCCGTCGACAATACACCGAGTTTCATCAACGTGAGCCAGGCGATCGTCAGCCAGCTTGCCCAGATTGGCATCCACGCGACACTCGATGTCGAGCAGAGCGCGGCGTGGACGACGCAGATCACAAGCGCCGATCGCGCATCGATCCCGGCGCAGTACGTCACCAACGGAGCAGACTCGCTTGACCCGGGCGAGGGGTTCAACTTCGCCATCGGCAGCGCTAACGCTACCGCGGGCAACTGGAACTCGACCAACTGGAGTAACCCTACGGTCGACAACCTCATCGCAGAAGGGTTCACCACAACCAACTCCACGGCGCGGCTGAACGTGTATAAGCAGCTCCTTGATCAGTTCGCTCAGAACGTGCCGTTCGTGCCGGTGTTCCTGATTGATGGGACGGTGGCACTCTCGAGCCAGTACACCTGGCCTTCGTTTGACAGCTTCTACCTCCAAGACGGCCCCTGGGCGCTCGGCATCGAGTCGAAGAACTGATCGGATCGCGGAGATGAGATGTCACGTAGCGGAGCGCTTCAGGCGACGGGGGGTCCGCCAGGGCCGGACGCCCGTCAAGAGCGACGATCGGGTTGTGGCTGAATGAGCACCGCGAGACTGCTTGGTTACATCGCGCGCCGGATCCTGGTGCTCATCGTCCTTCTCATTCTGGTCTCGTTCGCGGTGTTCTCGCTCCTTTACCTTTCGCCTGGGAATCCCGTGCAGATACTGCTCGGCCCGCGACCCGCAACGCCTGCGACGATCAGGCAACTAACGATCGAGTATCATCTCAACAAGCCATTCCTGGACCAGTACTGGATCTGGTTGAGCGATGCGGCGCAATTTAAGTTCGGGAATTCGATCCAGACTTCCCTCCCGGTAGCAGAGGAGATCGGGGCCCGCCTTCCGACGTCATTGTTCCTGGGAATCTACGCGTTTGTCCTGACGATCATTTTCGGGGTCGGCCTTGGCATTGTAAGTGCCCTGAAGCGCGGGAGTATTCTCGATCGAGGGATCGTGGGCGCGGTCGTCGTTGGCCTCTCAACCCCAGCCTTCGTCGGCGGCGTCTTCCTGATCTATATATTCGCCATTCTAGTTCGCTGGTTCCCTGCCTCCGGGCAGGGAAGCGGCTTTGTGGGCGAGGTTTGGCACCTTACCCTGCCAGCGATCGCCCTCGCGCTCACAACAGCGGCCTACGTACTGAAACATACGCGCGCCGCGATGATAGGCACACTCGACCAGGATTACGTCATCTTCGCAAAGGCACGTGGCTTGTCGGCCAGGCGGATCGTAATCAACTACGCTCTGCGCAACGCGCTGATCCCAATCCTGACGATTAGCGGTCTCCTGCTGTCATCGCTGATAGTCGGTGCGGTCTTCGTCGAAGTGACGTTCTCGATCCAGGGCATAGGACAGCTGCTCGTCGAGTCGGCGAGCACAAAGGACATCCCGATGATCCAGTGCGTCGCGTTGCTGATGGCGGCGCTGATCATGATTGCCAATCTCCTCACAGATGTGGTCTACATGGTTGTCGATCCCCGCATCCGGCTGGGGAGGGAGTGAAGATGAGGGAACTCACGGTGTCCGGTGTGCGGCCGAGCGGAGTGGCTGCCCGCGCGGGCCGTCGCCGCATCCGAGTGCGGAGTCCTCTGATCGGCCTCTGCTGGTGCTTCGTCGGCCTGGTCGTGCTGCTGGCAGTCACTGGGGCGCTCCTGGCCCCGCAGAACCCCGCCACGCAGAACCTGACGTCTATCACGGCGCTGCCATCGGCGGCACACTGGTTCGGGACGGACGCCCTGGGCCGCGACGTGTTCTCCCGCGTTATCGCCGGCGCGCGGACGGCGTTCTTTGGGCCACTCGTGATTGCTGTGGGGTCCTTCGTCATCGGTAACGTTCTCGGGCTCCTTGCCGGGTACCGGGGCGGATGGGTCGATGGCGTGATCATGCGGTGGGTAGACATGATGTGGTCGATCCCGTCCCTCCTGCTGCTGATCGTGGTTGCTGGGGTGATCGGGGCCAGTTACTGGCCAGCGGTCGGCATACTGGTGGTGCTCACGGCTCCCTTCGACGCCCGGGTCGTGCGCGGCGCGACGCTCGAGCAGGTCCCGCGCCCGTACGTCGAGGCGGCGAAGACTCTCGGGGTGTCGGACCGGCGCATCATGCTTTTCCACATCTGGCCTAATGTGTCCGCCGTTGCCGTGGCGAACACGTTCCTGGTCTTTGCCAGCTCGCTTGTGGTCTTGTCAGGGCTGTCGTTCCTGGGCCTGGGCGTTCCGCCGGGGACACCGGACTGGGGACTCATGCTCTCGCAGAACGAGGATCTGGTCTTCGTCAATCCGATCGCGACTCTCGCGCCGGGCGCAATGATCGTCCTGACGGCGACATCGATGAATCTGATCGGCGATTGGCTCTACGAGCGTCTGTCTAGTCGGGGAGGGCGGAGTTGACCGGGGAAGCCGAAGCAATGGATCGGGTCAACCCCGCGGTCCTGTCGGTCGCGGGGCTCCGGATCGAGCGCCGCCAGGAAGAAAGTACCCGGACCATCGTGTCCGCGGTGGACCTTGAGCTTGGCGAAGGGCAGACGATCGGCATCGTCGGCGAGTCCGGAAGCGGCAAGTCAATGACCGCTCGGGCGATTACCGGCCTACTACCCCGAGGTCTCACCGCGACCGGGGAGATCCGCTATGGCGACCGGAACCTGCTTTCACTCAAAGAGCAACAGTGGCAGGCAGTCCGCGGGACCGAAATCGGGCTCATCCTCCAGGACCCTTTCACGATGCTGAATCCGGTCCTTCGTTGCGGGCGGATCATCGGTGAGTCGCTGCGCGAGAAGCTGCCCCGCCAGGCGGAGCGAAAGGAAGCGATCCGCCGCCTGGCGGAGGTGGGGATCCACGACGAGTCCGTCGTCGACCGTTACCCGTTCCAGCTCTCGGGCGGTATGCGTCAGAGAGTCGCAATTGCCGCCGCCCTGGCCAGGGACCCCCGTGTCCTGATCGCCGACGAGCCCTCGACTGCCCTGGATGTGACCACGCAGCGGGACATCCTCGCACTGATTAAGCGGATCCAGGCGGCCCGAGGGATGAGCCTGATCCTCATCACGCACGACCTGAGGGTCGCGTTCTCGATGTGCGACCGCATCTACGTTCTCTACGCAGGCTCAGTCATGGAGGTGGGGGGATCAGCCGAAGTCGAGGCCGAGCCATTCCACCCTTACAGCCACGGGCTCCTTCTGTCCGAGCCGCCAATGGACCGGCGGGTCGAAGAGCTTGTCGCGATCGCAGGCTCGGTCCCCACCCCTGACGAAGTGGCGGGCTGCTGCCCGTTCGCCCCTCGCTGCCGCTGGGCGGCGGAGTCCTGCCGGCAAGGAGCTCCACCGCTCCAGGAGGTCGCACCCGGCCGGTTCTCGTCGTGCCTCCGCATCTCCGCGATCCAGGCTGACATGGCCTCTGTCCGGCAGTTCGCGGTGCGAGAGGTAACCAGCCCACCCGAAGGGCGCCGGACGCGCACACCGATCATTTCGGTGGAGGGAGTTTCGAAGGTCTTCAACGGCAGGCACACGGCCTTCTCCGCGCTTGATGCTGTCTCGCTGCAGGTCCAGGAAAACGAGGCCGTCGCCCTGGTCGGCGAATCGGGATCGGGAAAGACGACCCTATCTCGTCTACTCGTAGGTCTCGAACAGGCGACGGACGGAAAGGTCGTCATCGACGGCATCGCCGCTACAGACTGGACGAAACTCAACCGCGAGGAACGACGCAAGCTCCGGAGAACGGTGCAGATCGTCTTCCAGGATCCGTATTCGAGCCTCAACCCGATGCGGACGATTGGCTGGACCCTCGCTGAGGCGATCACAACCTATGACCCACGGACCAAGAACGTGGACGCGAAGGTGGGGGAACTCCTGTCTTCCGTCGGGCTTCCAGCCTCGTGCGCTCAGCAGAAGCCCATGGCACTCTCAGGCGGGATGCGCCAGAGAGTCGCGATCGCCCGCGCTGTTGCCTTGCACCCGCGAGTGCTCGTTTGCGATGAGCCTGTCTCCGCGCTCGACACGTCCGTCCAAGCACAGATCCTCGAACTCTTCAAAGCCTTGCGAGGAGAGTACGGGATCGGCTATCTCTTCATCACCCATGATCTGTCGATCGTCCGACAGATCTCCGAGTACCTCTATGTCATGCGCCAAGGCCGCATCGTCGAGTCCGGCCCGACCGACGAGATCCTTGACCACCCCCAGGATCCCTACACGATCAAGCTCATCGGCTCGGCCCCCCGGTCAGAACGGGAATGGCTGGTCCCAGGCGAGAGCTAGAGCGTGTCTGATGGCTCGAAGGTGATGGTGATCTGCTGGGCAGGGACCCAAAATGCAACAGGGCGGTAAAACATAGGCGAGGTCGTTCCCAAGCGGCCCGTCCCGGTGCACACTTTGCGCATGGTTGCAGTCCCCCGGAAGGAGGACGGTATCCCTTCGGATAGCCAGGCAGGGAGCCTGCCTGCGGCGCTGAGTTCGGCGCTGGCTGAGTTCTGCCGCCACCTTGCCGCCGAGCGTGCCCTGTCGCGCCACACCGTCCGCGCCTACCAGGGCGACATCCAGTCGCTTCTTGAGTACGCCTGGCGCTGCGGCGTGGGGGATCCTGGCTCGCTTGACCTGATCACGCTCCGGGGCTGGCTGGCGAGCCAGCATCAGGCCGGCGCCGCCAGGGCCACGCTGGCCCGCCGGGGCGCGGCGGCCCGAGCCTTCACCGCCTACGCTCACCGCCAGGGCTGGCTCGCCACCGACCCGGGGCCGCGGCTCGGCACCCCCAAGGCGCGGCCTGTGCTGCCGCAGGTGCTGCGCAGGGACGAGATGAACATAGTGCTCGCGGACTGCGAGGACCGGGCGCTGCGCGAATTCGCCGCGGGCCAGCGCCCTGCCGCGGCCCTGGCCATGCGCGACGCCGCCGTTCTCGAGCTGCTGTACGCGACGGCGATCCGGGTCAGCGAGCTGTGTGAGCTCGACACCGGAGGGGTCGATAGGGACCGGCGCACGGTCCGGGTCCTCGGCAAGGGCGGGAAGGAGCGCGTCGTGCCGGTGGGCCTGCCCGCGATGCGGGCACTGACCCGGTGGGAGGAACTCGGTCGCCCCGTCCTGGCCAACGAACGCAGCGGGACCGCGCTCCTCCTCGGTGCCCGGGGCGGTCGGCTCGACCCGAGGACCGCACGCCGCATCGTGCACGCCCGGCTGCGCGCCGCCGACCTGGCGTCCGTCGCAGCCAGGCATGCGGTCAGCGACCACGGCCAGCCCGAGGGCCAAGGCCCGGCCGGCGGGCAGGACGACGCCGGCCGCCGGCCGTCAGGGACGCGGGCCCGCATGCCATCAGGCATACCGCCGCCACGCACCTCCTTGAGGGCGGTGCCGACCTGCGCAGCGTGCAGGAGATCCTCGGCCACTCTTCGCCCGCCACCACGCAGATCTACACGCACGTCACGGCTGAGCGCCTGAAGGCGACCTACCGCCAGGCACACCCCCGCGCCTGATCGTTCCCGGGCACTGAGCAATAGCCAGCACTGCCCGCTGGTGGCGCACTGAAGGGCGCTACCGCATACGAGAAGTCACTACCTGCCGGGCAGTTCCATACCCCGCCGCCCGCCGCCCGCCGTTGGCCCGTACTGAGCTTGTGGCACAAACCAGTCCGGTTTCTTGTTCTGTTCTGCAGTCGGGCTGGGTATCCCGTCAGGGAGGTGGCACAGTTGTCCGTTCCGGAACGGCGGCCTGCCGCCCCGGCGGTACCCGCATTCAAGTAATCTGGAAATGGTCTCTTCAGTCGTCGCCACGGGCGGCGCCCGGAAGGACCGCAATACGCGTGCTCGTATGCCGCGTGAACCCGAGCAGCCACCCGACGGTCGCAGCCAGCGATTGTTTTATGCCGGTGGCGCTACCAGGGGGAACGCGGACGCGCCACTCGGTCCGCCGACCGAACGGCAGGCAGGCCCCGCCTAACGGCAACAAGGGCCGGCATCGCCAGCAAGGTCGGCCGCATGGCGCGGACACCCAGTCATCGGGCACCAGGAAGCAACCGAGTTGCGTCCCGGCTCAAGCGCAGAGCAGTAGGGCAAGCAAAGCGCAAGCCGTGACGCGTATCAGGGAGGACCCCAAAGCATGGCGCCTGTCGTCACCATGAAGCAGCTCCTGGAGAGCGGCGTCCACTTCGGCCACCAGACCCGGCGCTGGAACCCGAAGATGAAGCGTTACATCTTCACCGAGCGCAACGGCATCTACATCATCGACCTGCAGCAGTCGCTGGCTTACATCGACAGCGCGTACGAGTTCATCAGGGAGACGGTCGCGCACGGCGGCACGATCCTCTACGTCGGCACGAAGAAGCAGGCCCAGGAGGCGATCGCCGAGCAGGCGCGCCGGGTCGGCATGCCGTTCGTGAACCAGCGCTGGCTGGGCGGCATGCTCACCAACTTCTCCACCGTCTACAAGCGGCTGCAGCGCCTCAAGGAGCTCGAGGAGCTCGACTTCGACGACGTGCCCGGCTCTGGCATGACCAAGAAGGAACTGCTCGGCCTCAAGCGCGAGCGCGACAAGCTCGACAAGACCCTCGGCGGCATCAGGGACATGGCCCGCGTGCCGAGCGCCATCTGGGTGGTGGACACCAAGAAGGAGCACATCGCGGTCAACGAGGCGCGCAAGCTGGGCATCCCGGTCGTCGCGATCCTCGACACGAACTGCGACCCGGACGAGGTGAACTACCCGATCCCCGGCAACGACGACGCGATCCGCTCCGTGGCGCTGCTCACCCGGGTGGTCGCCGACGCGGTGGCCGACGGCCTCATGTCCCGCGCGGGCGCCTCCGTGGCCGACGAGAAGCCGGCCGACGACAGTTCACCGACCAGCGACGAGCCGCTGCCCGAGTGGGAGCGCGACCTGCTTGCTTGATGGCACCGCTCCGCGTCCCGGCCGAGGAGACGGCCGGAGTCCACGGTCACCGACCGCGGCCGATGCCGACGCCGAGATCGCTGCGGTCGCCCCCGAGACCGCCGAGATCGCTGCGGCCGCCGCCGCCGAGGCGACTCCCGAGGCCGCTGAGATCGCTGCGGCGACGCCGCCGAGGCGACTCCCGAGACCGCTGAGACCGCTGAGGCCGCCGAGGCGACTCCCGAGGCCGCTGAGGCCGCCGCCGACAACGCCGAGTGACGCTGACAACCACTCCATGCAAGGAAGAGACAATGGCGAATTTTTCCACCGCTGACGTGAAGCGGCTCCGGGACCTGTCCGGCGCCGGCATGATGGACTGCAAGAACGCCCTGACCGAGGCCGATGGCAACATCGACGAGGCCATCGAGTTCCTGCGCAAGAAGGGCGTCAAGGACGCGGGCAAGCGGGCCGACCGGACCGCGGCGCAACGGCCTGGTCATCGCCGAGCTCGACGGCACCAGCGCGGGCGTCCTGGTCGAGCTGAACTGCGAGACCGACTTCGTGGCCAAGAACGAGGGCTTCCAGGAGCTGGCCACCAAGATCGCGCAGGCGGCCCTCGCGAGCAAGGTCGCCGACCGGCTCGCCCTTCTCGCCACCGAGACGGCCGACGGCAAGACCGTCGAGCAGCTCATCGAGGAGGCCAGCGCCTCGATCAAGGAGAAGCTCGAGCTCGGCCGGTACGCCCGCTCGACGGCGGCTACGTGGCCACCTACCTGCACCGTCCGACCGGGACCTGCCGCCGACCATCGGCGTGCTCGTCCAGCTCGACGCGGCCAACGAAGAGGTCGCCAAGGACATCGCGCAGCAGATCGCCGCGGCCGGTGCCCAGTACGTCACCCGTGACGAGGTGCCTGCCGACGTGGTCGAGAAGGAGCGCCGGATCGCGGAGGAGATCACCCGCGAGGAAGGCAAGCCGGAGCAGGCGATCCCGAAGATCGTCGAGGGCCGCGTCGGTGCCTTCTTCAAGGACATCGTGCTCACCGAGCAGGCGAGCGTGAAGGACCCGAAGCAGACCATCAAGTCGGTCCTCGCGGCCGGCAAGGTGAACGTGCAGGCCTTCGCCCGCTTCCGCGTCGGCCAGGCGTAAGAACCAAAACTGCAGTAACGACGCGCGTCGCGCGGCCCCGCCGGGCCGTGCGGCGCGCGTGTCTCCGGGTAGTGTGGTGAACGCCGCCGTGTGCACAGGAGCTGAACCAATGATCGATGACACCCTCCTCGAAGCCGAGGAGAAGATGGACAAGGCCGTCACGGTCGCCCAGGAAGACTTCAGCAACATCCGCACCGGTCGGTTACACCCCAGCGATCTTCTCGAAGATCACGGCCGAGTACTACGGCACGCAGACGCCGCTGAACCAGCTCGCGTCGTTCCACGTGCCCGAGCCGCGGATGATCACCGTGCAGCCGTTCGACAAGGGGTCCATGGCCGCGATCGAGAAGGCGATCAGGAACAGCGACCTCGGGCGTGAACCCGACCAACGACGGCGTGCTCATCCGGGTCGTCTTCCCCGAGCTGACCGAGGAACGCAGGCGCGAGTACATCAAGACCGCCCGCTCCAAGGCCGAGGACAGCCCGCGGGTCAGCATCCGCAACATCAGGCGGCACGCCAAGGACACCCTCGACAAGATGGTGAAGAACAGCGAGGCCGGCGAGGACGACGTGCGCCGCGCCGAGCGGGAGCTGCAGGATCTGACCGACACCTACATCGCGAAGATCGACGAGCTGCTCAAGCACAAGGAAGCCGAGCTGCTCGAGATCTGAGGCTTTCCACAGGCACTGGCGAGCGTCTCGTGAGCACCACAGACACCACCCCGGACGGCCCCGTCCCAGGCGGCCCCGCCCCGGACGACCCGGCGGCGGTGCCGACCCCGCTGGCCCCCAAGGGCATCAAGACCGGCCGTAACCTCCCCGCCGCGATCGGCGTCGGCGTGGTCCTCGGCGGCCTGGCGCTGCTCACCCTGCTCACGGTCAAGGCGACGTTCCTGATCTACATGGGCGTCGCCCTCGCGATCGGGCTGCACGAGCTGATCACCGCGCTCAAGACCAAGGGCATCAACGTCCCGCTGATCCCGGTCGCCCTCGGCGGCGCGGCGATACTCACCACGGCCTACTGGGCCGCGGGCGGTGCCACGGCAGCCGCGTTCGCGCTGACGGTCCTCGCGATCCTCATCGTCCGCATGTTCGGCGGCACCAATGGCTACGTCAAGGACGTCACCGCGGGCGTGTTCGCCACCGCCTACCTGGCGCTATTCGGCGCGACGCGTCGCGGCGATGCTGGCCGAGCACAACGGCGGCAAGCGCGTCCTGATCTTCATCGTCCTCACGATCTGCAGCGACATCGGCGGCTATTTCGCCGGCATCACGCTCACCCCGTTCACCGGCGGCCACAAGATGGCCCCGTCATCTCTCCGAAGAAAACCTGGGAAGGCCTCGCGGGCTCCGCTCTTCCTCGCGTCGTGGCGGGCGCGCATCCTGCTCCCGACACTGCTGCGGCGGCCACTGGTGGCAGGGCGTCATCACGGGCATCGCGGCGCTGGCCGCCGCCGTCTTCGGTGACCTGGCCGAGTCGATGATCAAGCGCGACCTGGCCATCAAGGACATGGGCACCCTGCTCCCCGGCCACGGCGGCATCCTCGACCGCATCGACTCGCTGCTCGCCTGCGCCCCCGTCGTCTGGCTCCTCCTCGCGCTCTTCGTCCGCTAACACCCAAGATCAAGATCCAAGGCCAAAGACAAGGTCCGCCTGGCTAAGCCGCGCGTGAGTGCCGCTGATCTTAGGAGCCAGCCAGAACGGGTGCGGTCTCCACGCCATCGCGCACCATGTAACCTGCCACGCGCAGCACGCACCCGTTCTGCATCCCTCAATGACTCGCCGCAGCGCAACCCGTTCGGGGACCTTATCCGGCGGACCTCAGCCCGGCTAGTCCCAACGGCTCGTTTCCGCTTTCGGACGCCTCTATCGTGGCCGTTTGCGCAAACGAGCCGCTCCGCTGCGGCGTCAGGGCTTGAGACGCCCCAGCTGATCCAGGCAACGATGATCAGAAACCTAACGTAACGCACATCAGGCCAGGTCAGGCTGTCGTTGTTTTCTCCGGGGGGAGCGATCCCCGTGCCCCCGTACCCCCGGCCAAAGCTGCGGGTGACTCTGGTCGCTGTGCTGCGAGCGCGGCCCTGGGCCGAACCGGGTCACCGAATGCCACGGGTACCCCGCCAGCCAGAGGAACAACAGCGGCGCGACCCCGGGAAGCACGCTCCCGTTCGGTACCACTGAATTACTCCAGGCGCAAACCGTCACGCACGGGCGGACCTCAGCCCGCGCCTTTCCTGCTCGTGTTTAAGAACTCAATTCCAAGGCAGTTGATAGGCGGACAAGAAGGCACGGCCAGCTTGGCACGGCATCCCGGAACGGAGTCATGGCCATGTCCGTTAGATGGGTCAGGAATCTCATTATTCTGGCGTATTTCGTGATTGGCGGCGTCATCGCCTGGGATCACGGCTACATCGGGATCAGCTGGCTGCGGTCGCTCGCCAGCGCGGTCCTCGCGATCATCTTCTGGTGGCTCGTCCCACTAGGTGTCAACCTTCACATCCACGCCTGACGAATTAATCGTAGGATCAGATTATCGGGCCGACGGCCAGCAAGCACTGCCGTCCGTGCAGGTCACGGACGGCAGTGCTGGCCGCCTGCAGCGGGTCACCCCTGTGGTTCCGAGGCTGATCTCGATGGGGTTGGCCCAGGGCCGGGACGTTCGGAACTGCGTCCGTTCGGTGCCCGAATGTCGGCCGCCCGGGCATCCGCGCCCTGTACGGCAGGACCGGGACGGCCGGGACGCACAATAGTGCGGTGGTCGCAAAACGGCGAGCACGCACTGACGCGAGCGCGCTTCGCTGAGCAATGAGTACCTGGTGGCCGGGCGCGACCTCGGCTTCTTCCCCGCCGAGCTCGCGGGGCTGGCGGCGAACGGGGTGCGCGCCTCCTTCCTCGACCCGGCTGCGAAGGAGGCACTGCTGGCGGAGATCGCCGCGGTCCCGCTGCCCTACCGGCCTGCCGGAGTCCCCCCGCGCTCCCCGTGTGCCGTTGGGCCGTTATAGCGGGACGGGTGATGGAGGGCCAGATCGAGATACTCATACCAACGGCTACTTCGGAGAATATGGATCTTTATGCCGACGGCCGTGGTGGAGGTCCTCAGCCTGGGGTAATGCAGATACGGGGGAGACCGGCTGTGTTTGGGGGTGCCGGATGGAAGCAAGCGCAAGCGGAGTGCGGTCCGGCCCGGATCCGGTCCCCCAGGCCGAGATCGTGCACTCCAGCGAGCGCACCCGCGTCACCCGCCTGTTCCTGCCCGGGCGCACGGTCATCCGTAAGGAGCCGCTGGGGGCGGACGCGGAACGCCAGGCGCGGCATGAGGTCGGCGATGCTGGAACGCCTGGGCGGCGTGGCGGGGGTGGCGCAGCTGGCGGAGACGCCGCGGCACCCGGGGTCGGTGGTGCTTGAGGACGCCGGCGGGGTGAGCCTGGCGGGCGTGACCGGGCCGTTGCCGGCCGGTGAGCTGGCTGGTCTCGGGCTGGGGCTGGCGCGGGCGGTGGCGGGGATGCACCGGCGGGGGGTGGTCCACCGTGACATCACCCCGGCGAACATGGTGGTTTCCGGTGACGGTGCTGCGTGCCTGGTGGACTTCGCCCTGGCCTCGTCGTTCGCCGAGATCCGCCCGGAGTTCACGCACCATGCCGAGATCACGGGGACGCTGGCGTACCTGGCGCCGGAGGCGACCGGGCGGACGGGCCGGGCGGTGGATCAGCGGGCCGACCTGTACGCGCTGGGCGCGGTGCTGTACGAGCTGGCCACGGGCGAGCCCCCGTTCGGGTCTGGGGATCCGCTGCGGCTGATCCATGATCACCTGGCCCGGGTCCCGGTGCCGGCCGCCGAGGTGAACCACGCCGTGCCGGCGCCGTTGTCCGAGGTCATCATGCACCTGCTGGAGAAGGAGCCGGATAACCGCTACCAGACCGCGGACGGCCTGGTCTATGACCTGGAGCGGGTGCGGGCGCACGCCGGTGGCGGCCGGGTTCCGGGCCGGCGAGCATGATTTCCCGGTGCGGCTGCTGCCGCCGTCGCGGCTGGCCGGGCGCGATGAGGAGGTGGCGGCGCTGGAGGCGGCGTTCGCCGGCGCGCTGGCGGGCGAGTGCCGCGGGGTGCTGGTGGCCGGGGCGCCCGGGGTGGGCAAGACGGCGCTGATCGACCAGCTGCGGCCGGTGGTCACCGGCGCTGACGGCTGGTTCGTGGCCGGGAAGTTCGACCAGTACCGCCGGGACCTGGAGTTCGACGCGGGACATCAGGCGTTCCGCGCGCTGGGCCGGCTGCTGCTGGCCGAGCCGGAGGGTGAGCTGGCGCAGCTGCGGATGAGGATGCTGAAGGCGGTAGGCCCGAACGCGGGCCTGCTGGCCGCGGTGCTGCCGGAGTTCGCGGTGCTGCTTGGGGTGCCGCCGAAGGCGGGAGATCCGCTGACCGCGCAGGCGCGGCTGCAGCGGGCGGCCGTGGCGGCGGTGCGGGCGGTCGCGTCGCGGAAACGGCCGGTCGTGGTGTTCCTTGATGACCTGCAGTGGGCGGGGGGTACCCCGCTCGGCTTCGTCGACCTGGTGCTGAGCGAGGAGCCGGTCGACGGCCTGCTGCTGGTCGGCGCGTACCGGGACGGCGACGTGGACGCGGCGCATCCGCTGGCGGCGCCGCTGGCCCGGTGGCGGGACCAGGCCGCGGTGCGGCACCTTGGGCTGGGCAACTTGCCGGAGCCGGGCCTGGCCGCCATGGTCGCCGAGATGCTGCGCGTGGACCTGCCCGCGGTGGCGGGCCTGGCCGCGGTGATCGAGCCGCGTACGCGCGGCAACCCGTATGAGACCGTGGAACTGCTCAACGCGCTGCGCCGCGACGGGCTGCTGACCGCGACGCCCGCCGGGTGGCAGTGGGACGAGGCGGCGGTCCGCGCGCACCTGGGCCGGTCCGGAGTCGCCAGCCTGCTGGCGGCGCGCACCGCCGCCCTGCCGGAGAAGTCCCGGCGGGTGGCTGGAGGCGATGGCGTGCCTGGGCGGCCGCGCCGAGCTGAGCCTGCTGCAGGCCGCCACCGGCGAGCCGGCCGGCGTGGTGGACAAGGCGCTGGCCCCCGCCCTCGATGAGGGCCTGCTGGTGGCCGAGCCCGGGGCACGTCCGGCGGTGCGGTTCCGCCACGACCGGATCCGCGAGGCGATCCTGGGCGGGCTGGAGCCGCAGCGTCGGCACGCTCTGCAGCTGGCCATGGCGCGGCGGCTGGCGACGGTGCCGGAGCTGTTCGCGGTCGCGGCCGAGCAGTACCTGCCGGTGGCGGGGGCGGTCACTGATGCCGCCGAGCGGCGCCAGGTGGCGCGGCTGCTGCGCCGCGCCGCCGGCCAGGCCACGCTGACCGGGGACTACGCGCTGGTGTACGCGCTGCTGACCGCCGCGCTTGCGGCGGTCGACCCGGGCGACGCCGCCACGCTCGCCGAGGTGCACACTGGCCGTCACGCCGCGCTGCACTGCCTGGGGCGGCTGGAGGAGGCCGACGAGGAGTACGCCGCGATCGAACGGCTGTGCCCGGCCGTACTGGACCGCGCGGACGCGACGGAGGTGCAGGTGCGCAGCGTGACCCACCGGACCCGTTTCGCGGAGGCGCTGCGGCTCGGCCTGGAGTCGCTGCGTGAACTCGGCATCGCCGTCCCGGCCGCGGACCAGCTGGCAGCCGACCTTGACCACCAGTTCGGCTATTGGTACCAGTGGCTGGACCACACCGAAGCCGCCGATGACCTGGCCCGGCCGGACCTCACCGATCCCGCGCTGCTCGCCGCCTCCGGCCTGATCAGCGCAAGTCTGCATGCGGCCTACTTGGCCGGCGACCCGGCCACGGTCACCTGGCTGGGCGTGGAAGCACTGCGGATCTGCCTTGAGCACGGCCCGGCCCCTGCCCTGGTCGGCCCCATAGCCTACAGCGCCTTCGGTGCTGTGCTGCTGCGCGGCGACTACGTCGCCGGGTACCGGGCGGCGCGGCGGATCCTGGCGCTGGGCGAAGCCCGCGGCTACGAGCCCGGCACCTCCCAGGCGCGCTATCTATTCGCTGTCGTCAGTGGCTGGGCCGAGCCGATCGAAAACAGTGTCCAGGCAGCTCAGCGGGCAAGGGAGGGACTGATCGCGGGGGGCGAGCTGGCCGACGCCGGCGACTCCTACTATGCGTCGGTGCCAGGCACGCAGGACTGCGCGCCATTGGACCGCTACCTGGCCGAGGCGGAAGCGGCGGTGGCCTTTGTGCGCCGTACCGGCAGCGAGCAGTCCGCTCAGGTGCTCGACCCCTACCGGTGGCTGGCTGGCGTGCTGCTTGGCGAAAGCACGGCCGGTGGTGAGGCGGTTTCCGCCGACAAGTACGCCGGCAACCCGCTGGCACAGTTTCATGCTCATCTCAGTCAGGCGAACGCTGCCGCCATCTTCGGCGATCCGGTCGGCCTGGAGCGGCACACCGCGGCCGCAATGACACTAGTTCCGGTGCTCCCGGGCCTCTACCCGACCGCCGTCGCCCGCCTGCTGCGCGCGCTGGCCCTGGCCGGGCAGGCCCGCGACGCGGACGCGGAAACGCGCGGCGCCCTGCTGTCGGAACTGGACGAGCTGACCCGGTGGCTGGCCGCCCGGGCCGCGGACGCGCCCGGCAACTTCCTGCACCTGCTGCGGCTGGTGGAGGCCGAGCGGGCGTGGGCGGCCGGCGATTTCCGCGCCGCGGCCCTAGCTTTCGACGCTGCCCGGCACGAGGCCGCGCAGCGGCAGCGGCCGTGGCACCGGGCCCTGATCGCCGAGCACGCGGCCCGCTTCTACCTCGCCCGCGGCCTTGAGCACGCCGGCCATGACCTGATCGCCCAGGCGCGCCAGGAGTACCTGGCCTGGGGCGCGACCGCCAAAGTCGCCCAGCTCGACTGGGCCTACCCGGTCCAGCCGCCGTCCGGCCCGGCCGCCATCGCCGGCGAGCAGTCCGGCGATCTTCCCCAGCGCCGTGCCGCCGTCACCACGGGACGGTCGACCTGCTCGGGATCCTTTCCGCGTCGCAGGCGCTGAGCTCGGAGACCAGCATCGGCCGGCTGCACGCCCGCGTGGTCCAGGTGCTCAGCGCGATGACCGGCGCCACCGGCGTCCGCCTGCTGCTGTGGGACGCCGACCGGCAGGACTGGCTGCTGCCCGCACCCGACGGCGGCACCGTCCCGGCCAGCGACACCGGCCACGACTGCGCGGCTCCCGATGTCGGTGCTGCGCTACGTCCAGCGGACGGGTGAACCGCTGGTCGCCGGCGACGCCACCGCTGACGACCGGTTCGCCCGCGACCCCTACTTCGCCGACGTCGACCTGCTGCTCGCTGCTGGCCGTGCCGATCCTCAGCCGCGGCGCGCTGCGGGCGGTGCTGCTGCTGGAAAACCGGCTGATCCGCGCCGCGTTCACCACCGGGCGGCTCAACGCGGTCAACCTCATCGCCGCCCAGCTCGCCGTCTCCCTCGACAACGCCCAGCTGTACGCCGAGTACCGCCGGATCGCCGACGAGTACCGCCGGATCGCCGGCGAGCAGGCGGCACTGCGGCGGGTGGCAACGCTGGTCGCCCGGCCGGCGCCGCCGCGGGAGGTGTTCACCGCGGTCGCCGAGGAGGTCGGCCGGCTACTCGCGGCCGACCTCGCGATCCTGGTCCGCTACGACCCGCCGGACACGCTGGAGGTCACCGGCACGTGGACCAGCACCGGCGCGCCGGCGCCGACCCCGGTCGGCGGGCGGCTGCCGCTCGGCGGGCGGAACGTCATCACGCTGGTGCACCGGACGGGCCTGGCCCGGATCGACGACGACGACCCCGTCTCGGGCACGATCGGCCAGGTCGCCACCGACTGGGGGCTCCGCTCCTCGGTGGGCGTGCCGGTCAGTGTCGAGGGCCGGCTGTGGGGCGCCATGGTGGTGGCGTTCACCCACCCGGAGCACCTGCCGGGGGACACCGAGACGCGGCTAGCCGGGTTCACCGGGCTGGTGGCGACCGCGATCGCGAACGCCGGGGCGCAGGCCGAGGTGACCGCCTCGCGGGCGCGGATCGTGGCCGCCGCCGACCAGGCGCGCCGGCGGATCGAGCGGGACCTGCACGACGGCGCCCAGCAGCGGCTGGTCTCGCTGGAGCTTCAGCTGCGCGGCGCCCGGGCGGTTGTCCCGCCCCAGTCCGGCGGGCTGGGCGCGGACCTGGAGAGCATCGAAGCCGGGCTGGCCGCCGCGCTGGGTGAGCTGCGCGAGATCGCCCGCGGCATCCACCCCGCCATCCTGGCCGACGGCGGCCTGGGCCCGGCGCTGCGGGCGCTGGCCCGGCGCTCCCCGGTTCCCGTGGACCTTAAGGTGCCTGCCACGGGACGGCTGCCCGAGCAGGTTGAAGTCAGCGCCTACTACGTTGTCGCCGAGGCGCTGACCAACGCGGCCAGGCACGCCCGCGCCTCGGCCGTCAGCGTCGAGGCAGAGGTCGCCGGTGACCTCCTGCGCGTCACCGTCCGCGACGACGGCGCCGGCGGCGCCGACCTGGCCGGCGGCACCGGCCTGGCCGGCCTGAAGGACCGCGTGGAGGCGCTCGGCGGCCGGATCGTCCTGCACAGCCCCCGCGGTGCGGGCACCAGCCTGCACGCGGAGTTCCCCCTCACCGCCACGAATGACGGCGGCACCTCCCGCTGAAGCACGCCACCGTCGGCGCACCAGGGAGCCGGATACCCTTAGCCGGGATGAGCGCTACCGCGCCGCCCTGCGCGCAAGCGTGCTTCACTTGTCGCCAACGCGGTGGCTCGTCCCACTAGGCGTCAACCTTCACATCCACGCCTGACGAATTAATCGTAGGATCAGATTATCGGGCCGACGGCCAGTCAGCACTGCCGTCCGTGCAGGTCACGGACGGCAGCGCCTGCAGCGTATTGCGTTGGTGGTCGTGTTCAGGCGTCAGTGCCAAGGTAGCCATTGGGGTCGAGGATGTACTTCGTGGCGGCGCCGGCGTCGAACTCGGCGTAACCTTGCGGTGCCGCTTCCAGCGGGATGGCCTTCGCGTTCACGGCCTTCGCGATCTCGACCCGGCCGTGCAGTATCGCCTGCGCGAGCTGACGGTTGTAGCGCATAACGGGGCACTGCCCGGTTGCGAAGGAAAGCGACTTGGCCCATCCGGCACCGAAGTTCAGCGACAGGGAGCCTTGCTTGGCTGCCTCATCGACCGCTCCGGGGTCCCCGGTGACGTACAGCCCCGGGATGCCGATCCCACCCCCGGCCGTGGTGACGTCCATGAGGGAATTCAGCACCGCCGCCGGCGCCCCGACGGCCTGCGCTCCGTGGCCTTGGCCGCGCGCCTCGAAGCCGACGGCGTCGATCGCTGCATCCACCTCGGGTACGCCCAGGATCTGGTCCAGCTGGTCCTCGATGCGCCCCGCGCCCACGTTGATGGTCTCGGCACCGAAACTGCGCGCCTGCGCTAGTCGCCCTTCATTGAGGTCCCCGACGATGACAACAGCGGCCCCGAGCAGCTGAGCGCCAACCGCGGCCGCGAGCCCGACGGGTCCCGCACCCGCGACGTAGACGGTTGATCCGACCCCGACGCCCGCCGTGACCGCGCCGTGAAAGCCGGTCGGGAAGATGTCGGAGAGCAGCGCAAGGTCGAGGATCTTGTCCATCGCCCGGTCGCGGTCGCGGAACACCAGCGCGTTCCAATCGGCGTAGGGCACGAGCACGTAGTTCGCCTGCCCACCAACCCAGCCGCCCATGTCTACATAGCCGTAGGCACTGCCCGGCCGGTCGGGGTTGACGTTCAGGCAGATGTCGGTCTTGCCTGCCTTGCAGTTCCGGCACCGCCCACATGAGATGTTGAAGGGGATCGACACGATGTCGCCGACCTTGACGAACTCCACATCGGGACCGGCCTCGATGACTTCACCCGTGATTTCGTGACCGAGCACGAGATCGAGCGGGGCTGTCGTGCGGCCGCGGACCATATGCTGGTCCGAACCGCAGATATTCGTGGCGATCGTCTTCACGATGACGGCATGCGGAAGCTTTCGCCCCACGTTGGCCGGGTTCACGCCCGGGCCGTCCTTGAGCTCGAACGTCGGGTAATCGATGTCGAGTACTTCAACGTGCCCGGGTCCCTTGTACGTGACCGCCCTGTTCGTAGCCATCCTGGCTCCTTCACTGGATGGGTGCGATACCCATCGTGGCCGTACCCCCGGTCCAGGGAAGATCAATGGAACGCATTGTCTTCGCTCCCGAACGCGCAGGGTGGCCTTGTTTGCCTGACTCGGGTTCAGGACCAGATAGCTCAAACCGGCAGCCAGCCGCCAGAGCCATGATCTCGAACCTCATGTATCGAGCGTCGCACCGGACCTGGTGAACAGCCGTCACGTAAACCGAGTGATTAGCGCTCCCTGCCGACGGTCAGCAAGCGCTGCCGTCGGTGCAGCTCACGGACTGCAGTGCTGATCGCGTGCGGCGGGTTACCCCCTGCGGTCCCGAGGCTGCTCCGTGTGCCGTTGGGCCGTTATAGCGGGACGGGTGATGGAGGGCCAGATCGAGATACTCGTACCAACGGCTACTTCGGAGAATATGGATCTTTATGCCGACGGCCATGGTGGATGTCCTGAGCCTGTGGTAGAGCAGATACGGAGAGGGCCGGCTGTGTTTGGGGGTGCCGGATGGAAGCAGGCGCAAGCGGAGTGCGGCTCGGCCCGGATCCGTTCCTGCGGGCCGAAATGGTGCACTCCAGCGAGCGCACCCGCGTCACCAGGCTGTTCCTTCCTGGGCGGACGGTCATCCGTAAGGAGCCGCTTGGACCGGACGCGGAACACCGGGTGCGGCATGAGATAGCGATGCTGGAGCGGCTGCGCGGCGTCGCGGGGGTGGCGCAGCTGGCGGAGGCGCCGCGGTACCCCGGGTCGGTGGTGCTGGAGGACGCCGGCGAGGCGAGCCTGGCGGGCAGGGCCAGGCCCCTGCCGGCCGATCAGCTGCTCGCGCTCGGGCTGAGGCTGGCCCGGGCGGTGGCGGGGATGCACCGGCGGGGGGTGATCCACCGGGACATCACCCCGGCGAACGTCGTGGTTTCCGGTGACGACGGTGTTCCGTGCCTGGTGGACTTCGCCCTGGCCTCGTCGTTCGCCGAGATCCGTCCCGAGTTCACGCACCATGCGGAGATCACCGGGACGCTGGCGTACCTGGCGCCGGAAGCCACCGGGCGGACCGGCCGGCCGGTGGATCAGCGGGCCGACCTGTACGCCCTCGGCGCGACGCTGTACGAGCTGGCCACGGGCGAGCCGCCGTTCGGTTCCGGGGACCCGCTGCGGCTCATCCACGATCACCTGGCCCGGATCCCGGTGCCGCCGGCCGAGGTGAACCACGCCGTGCCGGTGCCGTTGTCCGGGATCATCATGCACCTGCTGGCGAAGGAGCCGGATAACCGGTACCAGACCGCGGACGGCCTGGTCTATGACCTGGAGCGGTTGCGCTACGCGCAGGCACGCCGGGGCAAGGCAGCGTTCCGGGCCGGCGAGCATGATTTCCCGGCGCGGCTGCAGCCGCCCTCGCGGCTGGCCGGACGCGACGACGAGGTGACGGCGCTCGGGGCGGCGTTTTCCGACGCGCTGGCGGGCCGGTGCCGCGGGATGCTGGTGGCCGGCGCGCCAGGGGTGGGCAAGACGGCGCTGGTCGACCAGCTGCGGCCGGTGGTGACCGGCGCTGACGGCTGGTTCGTGGCGGGCAAGTTCGACCAGTTCCGCCGGGACCTGGAGTTCGACGCGTCCCATCAGGCGCTTCGCGCGCTGGGCCGGCTGCTGCTGGCTGAGCCGGAGGATGAGCTGACGCGGGTCCGCGGGCGGATCCTGGCGGCGGCGGGGCCGAACGCAGGCCTGCTGACCGCGACGGTGCCGGAGTTCGCGGCGCTGCTGGGGACGCCGCCCAATCCTGGAGATCCGCTGACCGCGCAGCCGCGGGTGCAGCGGGCGGCCGTGGCGGCGCTGCGGGCGGTCGCGTCGCGGAAACGGCCGCTGGTGGTGTTCCTCGATGACCTGCAGTGGGCGGGGGGTACTCCGCTCGGCTTCGTCGACCTGGTGCTGAGCGAGGAACCGGTCGACGGCCTGCTGCTGGTGGGTGCCTACCGGGAAGGCGACGTGGACGCGGCGCACCCGCTGGCGGCGCCGCTGGCCCGGTGGCGCGACCAGGCCGGAGTGAAGCACGTGCGGCTGGGCAACCTGCAGGAGCCGGGCCTGGCCGCCATGGTGGCCGGCATGCTGCGCGTGGGCCCGGACACCGTGGCGGGCCTGGCCGGGGCAATCGAGCCACATACGCGGGGCAACCCGTACGAGACGGTGGAACTGCTGAACGCGCTGCGCCGCGATGGCCTGCTGACCGCAACCGCGGCCGGGTGGCGGTGGGACGAGGCAGCGGTGCGCGCGCACCTGGGCCGGTCCGAGGTCGCCGGGCTGCTGGCGGCGCGCGCTGCCGCCCTGCCGGAGCAGTCCCGGCAGATGCTGGAGGCGATGGCGTGCCTCGGCGGGCGGGCTGAGCTGAGCCTGCTGCAGGCCGCGGCCGGCGAGCCGGCGAACGTGGTGGAGGAAACCCTGGCGCCCGCCCTTGACGAAGGCCTCCTGGTGGCGGAGCCCGGGGCGCGTCCGGCAGTGCGGTTTCGCCACGACCGGATCCGCGAGGTGCTCCTGGCCGGGCTTGACCCGCGGCGGCGGCGCGCCCTGCAGCTGGCCATGGCGCGGCGGCTGGCGACGGTGCCGGAGCTGTTCGCGGTCGCGGCCGGGCAGTACCTGCCGGCAGTCGACGCGGTCACTGATGCCGCCGAGCGTCACCGGGTGGCGGGGCTGCTGCGGCGCGCCGCCGGCCAGGCCACATTGATCGGCGATTACTCCCTGGTGGACGCGCTGCTCACCGCCGCGCTGCCGCTGATCGACCCAGAGGAGACCGCCACGCTGATCGAGGTGCGGACCGCCCGGCACGCCGCCCGGTACGGCCTGGGGCGGCTGGAGGAGGCCGACGAGGAGTACCGCGCGATCGATGGCGTGCCTCGGCGGGCGGGCTGAGCTGAGCCTGCTGCAGGCCGCGGCCGGCGAGCCGGCGAACGTGGTGGAGGAAACCCTGGCGCCCGCCCTTGACGAAGGCCTCCTGGTGGCGGAGCCCGGGGCGCGTCCGGCAGTGCGGTTTCGCCACGACCGGATCCGCGAGGTGCTCCTGGCCGGGCTTGACCCGCGGCGGCGGCGCGCCCTGCAGCTGGCCATGGCGCGGCGGCTGGCGACGGTGCCGGAGCTGTTCGCGGTCGCGGCCGGGCAGTACCTGCCGGCAGTCGACGCGGTCACCGATGCCGCCGAGCGTCACCGGGTGGCGGGGCTGCTGCGGCGCGCCGCCGGCCAGGCCACATTGATCGGCGATTACTCCCTGGTGGACGCGCTGCTCACCGCCGCGCTGCCGCTGATCGACCCAGAGGAGACCGCCACGCTGATCGAGGTGCGGACCGCCCGGCACGCCGCCCGGTACGGCCTGGGGCGGCTGGAGGAGGCCGACGAGGAGTACCGCGCGATCG
>CAVTIR010000010.1:0-1145897 GCA_963734665.1 uncultured Actinomycetota bacterium
CCACCGCCCGCGAGCGGCGCCTGCCCGAGCAGGTCCATTGCGCAATCGACCAGGTTAGAGCGTGGTGGATTGCGCAATCGACCTGCTGCGGGCCGGGCTGGTGGCGTGGTGTGAGCGTGGTGGATTGCGCAATCGACATGGTGCGCGTTGGGCGACCGGGCTAGCTAGGTCGGCCGGGCAGTGGGGCGTAAGCCGCAAAACGGGCAGGTGTCCACCCGGTGACGGGCGGCCCCGCGAGGGTGGTGCGGTGAGCCGGGGCTAGGGGCATCGGAGGGGGATTGCTAGTTGACTTCCCAGGTGTCGTTGCCGGCCAGCAGCTTGGTCAGGTCGCCGGCGCCGGTGGCTTGGGCCTGGTCGATCTGCGCGGCCATCAGGTCGTCGTAGGCGGGGCGCTCGACCGAGCGGAAGACGCCGATCGGGGTGTGCGCGAAGTCGAAGCTGTCGAGCCGGGAGAGTGCGAACGCGTACGACGGGTCGGTCCTGGCCGCGTCGTGCACGACCAGCTCGGACTCGGGCACGGAGGCCGCCTCTACCGGCGTCAGGGCGCCGTAGGGCCCGTAAACGAGGCCCATCGAGCCGTCCGGCCCGTATCGGACCGGGGAACCGTGCTCGAGGCGGATCAGGCCCGGCGCGTTCGGCTCTTTGATCGGGGCGAACGCGTCGTCGTTGAAGATCGGGCAGTTCTGGAAGATCTCGATGAAGGCGGAACCGCGGTGGTCGGCCGCCGCCCGCAGCACCGACTGCAGGTGCTTGCGGTCGGAGTCGACCGACCGGGCCACGAAGGACGCCTCCGCGCCCAGCGCCAGCGAGACCGGGTTGAACGGGTAGTCGAGGGAGCCGTACGGCGTCGACTTGGTGACCTTGCCCTGCTCCGACGTCGGCGAGTACTGGCCCTTGGTGAGCCCGTAGATTCGGTTGTTGAACAGCAGGATCTTGATGTTCACGTTCCGGCGGAGCGCGTGGATCAGGTGGTTGCCGCCGATGGAGAGCGCGTCGCCGTCCCCGGTGATCACCCAGACCGACAGGTCCTGCCGCGATGCGGCGAGCCCGGACGCGATCGCGGGCGCCCGGCCGTGGATCGAGTGCAGGCCGTAGCTCGACACGTAGTACGGCAGCCGCGACGAGCAGCCGATGCCGGAGACCACGACCACGTTCTCCCGTGGCACCTCGAGTTCGGGGAGGAAGGCCTGGAAGGCGGCCAGGATCGCGTAGTCACCGCATCCCGGGCACCAGCGGACCTCCTGGTCGGACTTGAAGTCCTTCGTCCCCAGGCCGCCCTTGTGCGGGACGAGCGTGAGGGACTGGAGTCGCCCGGGTCCGTTCGGGGAAAGTTGACTGTGAATTTCAGGCATGTGCGAGCACCTCTTCGATCGCCTCGGCCAGCTCGGCCGCGCGGAACGGCAGGCCGTTCACGCGGTTGTAGGAGATCACGTCGACCAGGTACTTGCCCCGCAGCAGCAGGGAGAGCTGGCCGAGGTTGATCTCGGGGACGAGCACCTTGTCGTAGCGAGCGCAGCACCTCGCCGAGGTTGGCGGGGAACGGGTTCATGTGCCGCAGGTGCGCCTGCGGCGACCTCGTGCCCGTCGCGCCTGGCACGGCGAACCGCGGCGCCGATCGAGCCGTAGGTGGAGCCCCAGCCGAGGACGAGCAGCTTCGCCTCGCCGGACGGATCGTCGACCTCGAGCGGCGGGATGCTGGCGGCGATGCCGTCGACCTTGGCCTGCCGGGTGCGAACCATGAGGTCGTGGTTGTCGGGGTCGTAGGAGATCGTCCCGGCGCCGTCGGCCTTCTCGATGCCGCCGACGCGGTGCTCGAGGCCGGGGGTGCCCGGGATCGCCCACGGCCGGGCGAGCGTCCTCGGGTCGCGCTTGAACGGCAGGAAGTCGGTGCCGTCGGCCGGCTGGTCGGCCGGGGTGGCGAACGCGAACTCAGCGCTCAAGTCGGGCAGCGCCGAGACCTCGGGGATCCGCCACGGCTCGGAGCCGTTGGCCAGGTACCCATCCGAGAGCAGGATGACCGGGGTCCGGTAGGTGATCGCGATCCGGGCCGCCTCGATCGCCGCGAAGAAGCAGTCCGACGGCGTGGCCGCCGCGACCACCGGCACCGGCGACTCGCCGTTCCTGCCGTACAGCGCCATTAGCAGGTCGGCCTGCTCGGTCTTGGTCGGCATGCCGGTCGACGGGCCGGCCCGCTGGACGTCGACGATGAGCAGCGGCAGTTCCACCGAGACGGCCAGCCCCACCGTCTCGGCCTTCAGCAGCATGCCGGGGCCGCTGGTGGTGGTGACGGCGAGCGCCCCGCCGAAGGCGGCGCCGAGCGCGGAGCTGGCGGCCGAGATCTCGTCCTCGGCCTGGAACGTGCGGACGCCGAACTTCTTGTGCTTGGCGAGCTCGTGCAGGATGTCGGAGGCCGGCGTGATCGGGTACGAGCCGAGGAAGAGCGGCAGCTTGGAAAGCTGGCCGGCCGCGATCAGGCCGTACGCGAGTGCGGTGTTGCCGGTGATGTTCCGGTACTTGCCTGGCTTGATCGGGGCGGGCTTGACCTCGTAGCGGACCGAGAAGTCCTCGGTCGTCTCGCCGTAGTTCCAGCCGGCCTGGAAGGCGGTCACGTTCGCCTTGTAGATCTCCGGCTTCTTGCCGAACTTCGCCTCGAGGAAGGAGAGCGTGCCCTCTGAGGGACGGCCGTAGAGCCAGGAGAGCAGGCCGAGCGCGAACATGTTCTTCGCCCGTTCCGCGTCCTTGCGGGAGATGCTCTGATCCTCGAGCGACTTGACGGTCAGCGAGGTCAGCGGCACCGGGTGCAGTTTGTAGCCGTCGAGCGAGCCGTCCTCGAGCGGGTTCTTCACGTAGCCGACCTTGACCAGGTTGCGCTTGGTGAACTCGTCGGTGTTGACGATCAGGTCGCCGCCGAGCGGCAGGTCCTTCAGGTTCGCCTTGAGCGCGGCCGGGTTCATCGCCACCAGCACGTCCGGCGCGTCGCCGGGGGTCAGGATGTCGTGGTCGGCGAAGTGCAGCTGGAAACTGGACACGCCGGGCAGCGTGCCCTGGGGTGCGCGGATCTCGGCCGGGAAGTTCGGCAGGGTGGACAGGTCGTTGCCGAAGACCGCGGTCTCCTGGGTGAACCTGTCACCGGTCAGCTGCATACCGTCACCGGAGTCGCCTGCGAACCGAATGATTACGTGGTCTAGCTCCTGGACCTGCTTGGTCACAGCGCAAATCCTCCTCCGCACGCAGGACCGTGCGTCCTCGTGCAGCACTACCCCAGTGGCCGGGGCTTGAGTGCGGGACGCTGTAAATTTTACGCGGACTCGGGCGCCTCGTGGCCGCCCACACAGTGTGGGACACGCCACCTTTCTGCTGCGTTCCAATAAAGTTACTGTTATTTGTCCATAATGTCGCCGCAGTTTCAAGGGCACTCAGGCCGCCCGCGGCGGCGGCCGCCGTAGGCTGGCGTCGCGGTGCGGGAACCTCCAGGTCGACTCCGATCCGTTAAGCGGGTGAGCTGCTGTTTCGCAGCGGCTCGGCCGAGGGCCGAAGCTCGGGAGGGGAGCCGTAGTGCGCTGCTACGGACTGCGCGCGGCGCTGCTCGCGGTCGGGCTGTGCGCGGTGCTGGTGACGTTTGCCTCGCTGTGGCTGGGACTTGTCGGCGCCGCGGTGGTAAGCGCGCTAATCGTCGCCCTCGGGTGGATCACCTATTTTCATTCAGAACGGGCCGTGCTCACTGCCCTCGGCGCCCGCCAGGTGAGCGAGGTTGAGCGGCCCGAGCTGCACCGTCTGGTGCGGGAACTCGCCCGTTCGGCCCGGCTGCCGATGCCCCGGATCTTCGTGTCCCCGGCGGCGCAGCCGAACATCCTCACCGTCGGCTACGGCCCCCGGTCGGCGGCGGTGTGCTGCACCGAGGGGCTGCTGCGGGAGCTGTCGCCGGCCGAGCTGCGCGCCGTGCTCGCGCACGAGCTGGCGCACGTGACCCGGCGCGACGTCGTGGTCTCCTCCTCGTCGGCCGGGCTCGCGTCGCTCGTCGCGGTCTGCCCGCTGACGGCCCTGCTGCTGCTGCACATCACGTCCCCGGTCGGCTCGCGAGTACGGCGCGGACATCGACGGCGCCCTGCTCACCGGGGAGCCGATGGCGCTGGCCAGCGCGCTGCGCAAGATCGACTCCGTGTACGACCGCCCGGCCGCTGCGGCCGCGCGGACCGCTGGCCGCCGCCAGCCACCTGATGATCGCCCGCCCGTTCCCGTCCGACGCGGGTCGGCGGGCTGCTGCGCACCCACCCGCCGACCGGCGAGCGGGTCCGCCGCCTGGAGGGGCTGGCGGGCGCGGCAGGCCCCGGTCAGCGCTAGCGGCACTTGGACGCGCGCGCGCTACCGGTAGTTGACGAACTGCAGCGCGAAGTCGAAGTCCTTGCACTTGAGCAGGCTGATCACGGACTGCAGGTCGTCCCGGCTCTTCGACGAGACGCGCAGCTCCTCGCCCTGCACCTGGGCCTTGACGCCCTTCGGGCCCTCGTCCCTGATGATCTTGGAGACCTTCTTGGCGTTGTCCTGGGTGATGCCCTCCTTCAGGGCAATCGCGAGGCGGTACTCCTTGCCGGAGATCTTGGGCTCCGCCGGCATCGAGGTGCTTCAGGGAGACCCCGCGCTTGACGAGCTTCTCCTTGAACACGTCGAGGATCGGCGCTGGCACGCTCCTCGCTGTTGGCGCGGATCTCCACGCCGTCGTCGCCCGACCACGGCGATGGAGGCACCGACGCCACGGAAGTCGAACCGGGTGCTGATCTCCTTGGCCGCCTGGTTGAGGGCGTTGTCGGCTTCCTGCCGGTCGATCTTTGACACGATGTCGAAGCTGGACTCGCTTGGCATGGATCACAGGGTAGACGGGTAGGCTGCCGATCGTCACATTGGCGACGCTATGGTGTACATGGACGTGCGGTTGCTGGGGCGAGCGCTTCTGGACTCCAACGTCGCAAGCAGTCGCGATGTCCGCTATATTCTCTCTGCTGCCGCGATGCGGCGGTGCTAGGCAGGTTGCCCGAGTGGCCAAAGGGAGCGGTCTGTAAAACCGTCGGCTCAGCCTACGATGGTTCGAACCCATCACCTGCCACACGCTGCGAAAACGCCCCGCTAGCTGCGAATTCTCGTAGCTAGCGGGGCGTTTCTTGTCTGTCCCAGCATGTGTCACCTTGTAGCGCTGTAGACCGTCATATTGCGGTGTCCACGGACGCATAGCGGACGAAAATCGGGGCCAGGGAGCGGTGTGGGGGACCGTCGGCTTTGCACGGACGGCCACGGACGAGGGCCGCAGGCACGGACGAGCCCACGGACGGGGTCCGCGGAGGCCGATTGTGTCGGCTTGACGTTCGCGGCGGAGCTGAGCGTGCATGTTCCTGCGTCCGCCCGCTGCCCGGCCGGTTTCCGGGGCGGGGCGGCCGGGGAAGGGCGGGTGCGGTGATGGCCAGGGTGGCGGTCCGGGAGAGCGTGACGCTTGCCGGGCGGGCGGAGCGGGCGCGGGCCGCTCGCACGTTCGTCTCCGAGGTACTCGGCTCTGGGCACCCGTGCGGAGACGTGGCTATCTTGCTGGTGAGCGAGGTCTTCGGTAATTCTGTCCGTCATAGCGGCTCGGGTGCTCCCGGGGAGATGGTCACGGTCGCGGTCATTGCCGGGGGCGGCGTCGTCCGGGTCGAGGTCACCGATCGCGCCGGGCCGGGGACGCCGGAGCTGCGTCCTGTCGGCCGTGATGCCGAAGGCGGTCGCGGGCTTCAGCTTGTTGCGGGCCTCGCGGCACGGTGGGGCTGGCGTCGGCGCGGCGGGCGGGTGGTGACGTGGTTCGAACTGCACCATGGATAAACGTTCACCGGCGATTGCCGCCGGGCTGCTTAGCTCGGCGGTGCTGACAGCCCTAAGCCAGGCCGGTAGCGTCGCGTACGTGACTGACCCGCATAAGTGGGTGATCCACGGCGAGCGGCTGGTGGACGACACCCCTCACGTCCGCGTGAACCTGGCCGATGTCGAGCTTCCGAATCACGTGCGCTTCACGCAGTACGTCTTCCGGATGCGCCGCTGTGCGATGACGGTGGTGCTGGACGACGCGGGCGAGCGGGTGCTGATGATGCGGCGGCACCGGTTCATTGTGGACCGCTGGGTGTGGGAGCTGCCGGGCGGCTACGTGGATGACGGAGAAGACTCGGTGACGGCGGCAGCGCGCGAGGTCGAAGAGGAAACGGGCTGGCGTCCGCGCAAGACCGAGTTCGTCATGTCCTCCCAGCCGCTCATCGGCAACGCCGACTATCCGCAGGACTTGTACCTGGCGAGCGGGGCCGAGCGCGTTGGTGAACCTGAGGTGGACGAGACCGCCGAGGTCCGCTGGGTGCCGGTTGACGAGACGCCGGCGATGATCGCCCGGGGCGACATCCTGGGGGCGATCACCATCATCGGGGTGCAGCATGTGCTGCTGCGGCGGACAGCCACTCGCGTACCTCCGTCGTGAAGTCCCGGACGGCCGGGACGTCGGCTCGCGGCGCAGGGTCCGCACCGGGTCGTGGCACTGTGAGCTCAGAGGGCTGCAGCCGCCCCACTGGCTGTCCAAGCCTTCTCGTTCCTGCTCTGCTGCTGGTGGTTAGCGAAGTCCCAGTCCGGTGCGCATCGCTTCGACTGCGCGGCGGCGGTGGGAGATCTTGTTCTTTTCCTCGCTGGTCATCTGGGCGTAGGTGCGGTGGCCAGAGTCGGTGTCGGGGATGAAGATGGCGTCGTAGCCGAAGCCGGAGGTGCCGCGGGGTTCGGTGGCGATGGTGCCATGGACGGTTCCGGTGAATACCTGGACGCCGTCGGCGTTGGCGTAGCCGAGCGCGGTGGTGACGGTGGCGCGGCGGTCGGTGAGTCCTGCGGCCATGTCCAGGATGCCCTGGGCGCCGACGGTGTCGAGGAACCAGGCGACGAGGGCGCCGGGCAGGCCGTTCCAGGCGTGGACGGTCAGGCCGGTGTCGTCGACGAGGACGGGCTCGCCGAGCTGCGCGTACGCGTCGGTGACCTTGCGGGTGGCGACGACAGCGACGTCGAGGGACTGGACCTCGGTCAGCTCGGCCTTGGCCGGGGTGACGTCGATGCCGAGCATGGCGGCGTACTCGGCCGCCTTGCCGGCGTTCCCGGTGATGAGGGCGATACGGTCGAGCATCGGTGCTCCTTCGGTCGTGGCGGGTTGCGGTCCGGCGTGTTCGGGTCCTGTGGTCTTACGGGTTGTGGATCTTGAGCCAGTGGCTGGTGAAGCTGCTGATCCTGATGACGTCGTGGCCGGGCAGGTCGCGGCGGCTGCCCCGGACTGTGATGGTGTCACCGTCGCGGACCGGGCTGGCGAATTTCCACCACCACAGGTGGACGGTGTACGTGTGGCCGGCGGTGACGAGGCGGAACATGCGGGGGAAGAGGTTGCCCAGGTCCGCGTCGGCGACCTGCCCGGTCACGGTGACGTCCTTGGCTTGGACTGGGAAAGTGCCTGCGAGCTGGTAGGGCGTCTGGACGGCGGCGTCGCGGAACCGGATGGTGGTGACTACCCCGTTGGGGGCCTGCAGGGCGGTCCACCGGCGGGTGATGACGAGGTCGGTGGAGTTGTTGTCGTTGCGGAAGACCCGGCGGTAGCGCTCGTACTGGCGGCCCTGGCGGGCGCTGGTCACCTCGGTGAAGCGGAGTTTGGACCGGATGGCGGGCAGGTGCTCGCGTAGGACAGGGATATTGCGGGCTCCCTCGATGACGGGAGAGTGTGACGTTCGCGGGCCGGGCCGATCAGGTGCGGGAGGCCCGCGCCTTCGTGGGCCGGCTGCTCGGCCCGTCGCACCCGTGCGGTGATGTGGCGGTTCTCCTGGCCAGCGAGATGGTGACCAACAGTCTGCTCCACGGGGGCTCGTTCGTGCCGGGGGAGGCGGTCACGGTCACCGTCGTGGTCGGGGACGGTGGCGTGCGGGTCGAGGTCACCGGCCGCAAGGCGGATGGCGTCCCGGTGCTGCGCGGGCCGGACGACGAGGCTGAGGGCAGCCGGGGGCTGCGGCTGGTGGAGGAGTTGGCCGCCAGGTGGGGCTACGAGCGGGGCGGCGGCCAGGCGACGCCCTGTTTCGAGGTTCGATATGAATGACCTCCCCTGCTGCCCGCCGGGCGGCTGTCATCGTCGTGTGAGGTGATCGAAGGCCAGATGCCGCTCTGGTGATCGGTCTGAGTACGAGCCTGTATCCGGCCACCGGCCGGTCGTGGCGACATTCAACCTCGAAGCAGCAATTCACGTGCCTGAAGCAGAAGCGAGCCTTTCATAACCGGCGCGCCGCCAGCGAGGAGCTCATGATTATTTCCGGGCGGCTTACGTAAATGCTTTCTTTGGTCCGGACTTGAACCGGATCGGCCTCCCGTCCGTGTAAGTGGGCAAGAGCGGAACGCTGCCGGGCTACCTGCCGGCAATATCAGCAGAACCGGGAAAGGGAGCCGATAGTGCCGAACGTGAACGTGACCTACGCGGAGATGCAGTCAGCCGCCAATCAGCTGAAGGCGGGAGAGCAGCAGATCGCAGGGGATCTTGCCCGGTTGAAGCAGCTGGTCGACAACCTGGTCGCGAGCGGCTACGTGACCGATTCCTCCAGCAGGCAATTCGAGGCGTCCTACGCCGAGTTCAACGCCGGCGCCACGAAAGTAATCCAGGGCCTGACGGGCATGGGCCAGTACCTGGACACGGCGGCTAGGGCTTTCCAGGAAACGGACGCGCAGCTCGCCGCGTCCATCAAGTAACGCTCGTCTCCCGGGCGGTCCGCTTCCGCGCCATTAGTGCCGGCAGCGGCCCGCCCGGGATGTCAGTACCGGATACCGCATTGAAGGGACGATCATGCGGCTGGCGCTGACGGCTGTGTCACCAGGTGCGCAGCGGACAGCGGATGTCGTGCTTGAGGCCGACCCGGCGACACCAGTGGCTCGGGTCGCCGCCGAGCTTGCGCGCTTTATGGGCGGTGACTGGACCGCGCCGGGTCCGCCTTTGGCCGGTGCTGGCGGCCGGCCCGGGGCGCGGGTGCTGCGATTCCCCGGTCCCCGCTCGCACGGCTCGCTGGCCATGGCCTCCCCTGATCCCATCGAGCCCTCGGCGGTCCCGCTGTACGTCAGCAGCCAGCGGATCCCTCCCCAGCTGACCTTGCTGGAGTCCCCGATCAGGGAAGGGGCGGTGCTCAGCCTGGGCAGTCCCAATGGCTGCGTAACCCCAGAGCCTGGCGGGCTGGCAGAGATCCGGGTCGTGAGCGGCCCTGGCGCCGGCTCCATCTACTGGCTGCCCGCTGGTTACGCCGATATCGGCAGCGGCCCGGTGGAGGTGTGCGTCTGGGACAGGTCGATGGCCCCGTGCGCCCTGCGGGTGTTCGTCGACGGGCGGGGCCGCTGCCAGGTCGCTCCCTATGAGGGCGTGCAGGCGGCCCTGGACCGCGAGCCGCTCGCCGCTGCCGCGCAGTGGCAGCCCGGCCAGCTCATCGCCGTCGGCCGGTCGCTGCTCGGCCTGGCGCACTACCGGCCGCCGGACGCGGCCCTGCACCCGTCGGCTGACGGCGCGGGCATCGACTTCAACCGGCCGCCGCGGCTGCTGCCGCCGGAGCGCGCTACCAGGTTCCAGCTTCCCGCCCCGCCGTCAGAAGCTCAGCGCCGCCCGCTTCCGGTCCTGATGGCGGTCGTCCCGCTGGTCATGGGCGTTGCCATGGCCTACTTCCTGCACCAGGTGTACCTGCTGGCTATGGCCGGGCTGAGCCCGGTCATGCTGATCGGCAGCCAGCTGAGCGAGCGCGGGCATGGCCGGAAGTCCGCTGCGCGGCAGGCGGCGGCCTACCGCGAGCACAAGGCCAGGATCGAGCGCGACGCGAGGGAGGCCCTGGAGGCGGAGCGCGCCGAACGGGCCGGTCAGTTCCCTGATCCGGCCGCGGTGCTCTCGATCGCGGCCGGGCCGCGGCGCCGGCTGTGGGAGCGGCGGCGCAGCGACCCGGATTACCTGGTGCTGCGGGTCGGGACGGCCGACCTGCCGTCGGGTGTGGAGCTGACTGATCCTGAGCAGGATGAGCACCGCCGGCAGGTCGTCTGGCCCATCCCGGAGGCGCCGGTCACGATCTCGCTGCCCGGCCGGGGCGTGATCGGCGTGGCCGGCCCGGGGGACATCCCGCGCGCGGCCGGCCGCTGGCTCATGGCGCAGGCGGCGGCGCTGCACAGTCCCAGCGACCTGCGGTTCTGCCTGCTCACGGACTCCTCGGGGAAGGCCAGCTGGGAGTGGGCGCGGTGGCTGCCGCACTGCCGCCCCGACGCCGGGCAGGACTGCGCCATGCTGATCGGCAACGACGCGGAGTCGGTCGCCACCAGGATCGCCGAGCTGCTCGCCGTCATCAGCGCCCGGCAGCAGGCGTCCCGGGACGCCGGGCCGCGAGAATCCCGGTCCCGGCCCGATATCGTGGTGATCTTTGACGGGTCCCGCAAGCTGCGGGCGCTGCCCGGGGCGATCCGGGTGCTCCAGGAGGGGCCGCAGGCCGGGGTCTACGCCGTCTGCCTGGACGCCCACGAGCAGCTGCTGCCCGCCGAATGCCAGGCCGTCGTGGTGGTGGAAGGCAGCCGGGTACGCGTCCAGCAGGCGATGGCCGGGACACTGCCTCAGGTCAGGGCCGACCTGGTGCAGCCCGACTGGTGCGCCCGGCTGGCCAGGTCGATCGCGCCGATCCGCGACGTCAGCAGTGCTGATGACAGCGCGGTGCTCCCGGACTCGGCCCGGCTGCTGGACGTGCTGGGGATGGAACCGCCGGCTGCCATGGGGATCGCGGGCCGCTGGCGGGCCGGCGGCCGGTCCACGCTGGCAGTCATCGGCGAGTCCTATGACGGGCCCTTCGGCATCGACCTGCGGAAAGACGGGCCGCATGCGCTGATCGCGGGCACCACCGGGTCGGGGAAGTCGGAGCTGCTGCAGACGATCATCGCCTCGCTCGCGATCGCCAACCGGCCCGATGAGATGACGTTCGTGCTCGTCGACTACAAGGGCGGCAGCGCGTTCGCTGACTGCGCGCGGCTGCCGCACACCGTCGGCATGGTGACCGACCTCGACCCGCATCAGGTCGAGCGGGCGCTGGCCTCGCTGTCGGCCGAGCTGACCCGGCGCGAGCACATCCTGGCCGCGGCCGGCGCCAAGGACATAGAGGACTACCAGCTGCTGGCGGGCAAGCGGCAGGCCCGTCCGCTGCCGCGGCTGGTCATCGTCATCGACGAGTTCGCGTCCATGGTGCGGGACCTGCCCGATTTCGTCAGCGGCCTGGTGAACATCGCCCAGCGGGGCCGGTCCCTCGGCATCCACCTCATCCTGGCGACCCAGCGCCCCTCCGGCGTGGTCTCCGCCGAGATCCGCGCCAACACCAACCTGCGGATCGCGCTGCGGGTCACAGACCCGGCCGACAGCGCCGACGTGATCGGCGTCCCGGACGCCGCGACCATCGCCCAGTCCCATCCGGGGAGGGCCTACGTGCGGCTCGGCCACGCCTCCCTCGTCCCGTTCCAGGCCGGACGGGTCGGCGGCCGGCGGCCCGGCGCCGGCCCCGCGATTACCGCGCCGCCGTGGGTGGCGCCGCTGGACTGGGGCAGCCTGGGCAAGCCCGAGCCGGCCCGGCCTGCCGGGGACGCACGTCAGGAGGCGGAGGTCACCGACCTCACCGTCCTGGTCGAGGAAATCCGCCGCGCCACGCACGGGCTGCGTATCCAGTTCCCGCACCGTCCGTGGCTGGAGCCGCTCCCGCCGAGCCTGCTCCTGCACGACGTCATGCCGGCGTACCCCGGCCGTGACCGGCCGGCTGGCAGCGCGCCTGCGTGCGTGTTCGGCCTGGTCGACCTGCCGGCGGTCCAGCAGCAGCAGTCGGCGGTCCTTGACCTGGATGCCTTCACCCACCTCATGGCGGCCGGCGCACCGCGGTCCGGGCGGTCGCAGCTGCTGCGGACGATCGCCGGGGCCCTCGCGCTGACGCACAGCCCGGCGGACGTGCACCTGTACGGGATCGACTGCGGCAACGGCGCCCTGATGCCGCTGGCCGAGCTCCCGCACTGCGGCGCGGTGGTCAGCCGTGCGCAGACCGAGCGCGCGGCGCGGCTGCTCAGGCGCCTGGCGGCCGAGCTGGGCAGCCGGCAGGAACTGCTCGCCGCAGCCGGGTTCGGCGACATCCGGGAGCAGCGGGCCGCTGTTGCTGAGGCGGAGCGGCTGCCCCATATTTTCGTGCTGCTCGACCGGTGGGAGGGATTCACCTCCACGCTGGGGGAGCTCGAAGCCGGCGGCCTTACTGAAATCCTCACCCGGCTGCTCACCGAGGGTGCCAGCGTCGGGATGCACCTGGTCATGACCGGTGACCGCTCGCTGCTCCTCGGCCGCATCTCATCGCTGTGCGAGAACAAGCTGGTCTTCAAGCTGGCCGAGAAGGACGATTACCGGCTGGCTGGCCTCAACCCGCGTGACCTGCCCGACGACATGCCGCCAGGACGGGCGTACCGGGCCGGCTCTGGCGCCGAGTTGCAGGTGGCACTGCTCGCGCCCGACGCCTCCGGGCAAGGGCAGGCGGCCGCGCTCCAGGCCATCGCGGCGCACTGCCGGGCAGGCGATGAGGAGGTTCGCGCAGCGCGGCGGCCGTTCCGGGTGGACGTGCTGCCGCAGCACGTCTCGTTTGCTGACGCCTGGCGGCTGCGGCCCCCGGCGGGTCCCCTGTGGGCACTGGTGGGGATCGGCGGTGACACCCTGGCAGCGCTCGGCCCGGACCTGGGCGCGGGAGCGCCCTGCTTCATCGTGGCCGGCCCGGCGAAGTCGGGGCGGTCCGCCATCCTGCTGTCCATGGCACGCTCACTGCTGGCAGTGGGCACCCCTGTCGTGCTCGTGACACCGCGGCCGTCCCCGCTGCGCGCTCTCGCCAGCACGCCTGGCGTCCTGCGGTTGTTCGATACGCCGGCGCTCGGCGCGGAAGAACTGGCGACAGTGCTCAGCTCATCGAGCGGACCGTGCGTTGTGCTGCTCGACGACGCCGAGATCCTGCGCGACTGTGACGCCGGAAGCGAACTGAGCCGCCTGATCGCCTTCGGGGCTGACGCCGGGCGAGCGCTGGTCTTCGCCGGGGAATCGGAGAGCATCGGCATCGGCTTCGGCGGCTGGCAGGTCGAGGCCAAACGTGCCCGCCGCGGCTGCCTGACCGCGCCCTCAGCACTGCCCGAGGGAGACCTGATCGGCATGCGGCTCCCGCGCGACCTCATCGGCCAGCCGCCACGGCCGGGACGCTGCCTGCTGAACACCGGCGACGGCAAGCTCGTCACCGTTACCGTGCCCGCCGGGTAAGCCCGCTGCCAGCCCGTCCGGGACCACAGTCATGTGGTGGGCAATAGTCGCGGTGAAGACCGTGGCCACATCAATGTCGGCCGGCGAGTAGCAAAACCCCGTGACCGTGCCGAGCAAGCCGGCTTCCGGGAACGGAACCAGAGCCTGGGATATCCCCGCGGCAATCGCGGCCGACTGGCCGGCCGGCGCAGGGAGCGCCGTTTCCTCGCTGCGGCGGATGCCGACGCCTGTACCGCGCGCGGTGGCGAACTCCTCCACCGCGGCCCCGGGGTACTGGACGCGCTGCATGGCGGCCAGAAGGCTCGCCGGATCGATACCGGCAGGGAACACGAACGGTGCCGCCGCTATCCCCAGCAGGATCAAGACCGGGCGCCCGTCTCGATTCCCAGCCAGTGCCCCTAGGTAGCCGAGCCCGTCGGCGGCGGCACTATTGCGCATCGCGTCCAGCTGGCCGATCAGTTCAGTCCGCAGCCATGCCGCCTCTTCCGCATCGCCGCCCACCGCGTGCAGCAGCAGCGGCCGACAGCGGTCGGCAAAGGCGGCATGCTCAGCCGCGGCGGCGACGTCGTACGCCTCGACCGCAAGCGTGAAAATCCCTTCAGGCACCTGGGTGCGCAGCACGCCGCCTGCCGCAGGGACATCCGGCACTTAGCTGGCCTCCGCTTCATCCAACTGGTCGCGCCATACCTTCGGGCCGCCCGGCCTCGTCTCCGGGATCTCCCCGTTTCGTGCCCGTGCCTGCCAGTCCTTGCTCAGCCGGTCCAGCTGCATGTACCGCTTCGAGCCTCGCACCCCCCGCAGCTCAATCTTCCCGAAGATCCGCAGGAATAGCAGGGTGCACGCGATCGCCAGGACGAGCAGCACCCACTTGCCGCCGCCCTTCGCGAACGCCATGGCCCCCCAGAAGAGGATCGCGGCGACACAGACAACGCCGCTGAGGTTGATCATGCCAATGCGTTTCCAGGAGCTGTTCATGCCCCGGATCTGTGCTTGCTCAACGATGCGACGGGCCTGGAATTCCTCGAGCGACGTAGCGTCTTCCGGGCGGAGCAGCTCCCTGTCGTGTGCGGTCATGTGATTCTCCTAAGCTCGCAGCCGCGTCGGCTGGTTCCTGCCAGGGGTTCTTGCCCGTGGCAGCATTGTCGACCCAGGTGCGGACATTGCCGGGGATGGCCTGGATGCCCGCAGCGCTCGCTGTCCAGGTGAGCTGGCCGCTGACGATGTCGACTCCCCGCCAGGCGCCTTTGCTCCCGAAGTCCTTGACCGCGCTCAGCGTGTTGAATTCCTTGCTATCGCCGGCGGCTGCCTTCAGCGATGCGCCGATCATCCGGAACAGGCCCGGTGCCACCTCGACGCTCTGCTCCGCGCCAGCGATGGCTTTGCCCGCCACGGGGATCTTCGTCACCAGCGGGACCTTGGCTGCGACGCCGGCCCAGGTGGGCGCCTTCGTCATCACGCTGGTCAGCTCTGACGCCTTGTAGACCTCGGAGAGGTGGTCTGCTGCCTTGATCCACGCATCGCCGCCCACCACCGCGACGGCGTCCAAGGCCACCGCGCTCCAGCTCCCGCCATCGAACGCGGCCAGCACGGCATCTGAGACGAGGGCGGCACTTGCCGCCGCCAGTGCGATGGGGGCGAAGATCACGCTGAGCGGCGGTATCAGTGCCAGCAGGCCGGCCACCGTTGCGACGATGTTAGCGACACCGGAGACGAACTCCCACAGCGCCTTGTCATGCACAAAGTCGCCGAGGCCGGCAATTGTGGTGTCCCAGTCAGATGTCACATCGTGCCATAGATCTGAGAACAGGCCCGGTGGCTGGGGTGCCATGCTTCCGGCATCTTGAAGCTGGCCGCCGGCCCGCGCTGCGGCGGTGAGGTATTCCGCATGGAGGTGGTTCGCCTGGGCGGTGATCGCGGTCAGGGCCGTGGTTGCCGCATCCACCTGGGCCTGTTGCGTCGTCGTGAGCTTGGCAGCGTACGGCGGCTGCGCGGTCGCGGGGAGCCCGGCTGACCGGAGCATGGCGGTGAGCTGCGCCTGTTGCGGTGCCGCCTGCCGGTCCAGGGCCCGCGCCGCATCTTGCAGGGAGGCGAGCGTCGTCGCCCACTCATGCAGCGCCGCGGCGGCCTGGCCGACGGACCCGGCGGCCTTACTTGCCAGGGGCAGGACGTCGCTGTGCACATGGGCGCGGAAAGCATCCGCGGCCTGGCCGCGCCACTGGTCTGAATCCGCCGACGACAGGGTCCGCACTGCGTCTGTCAGCGTGGCCGCTGACCGGCTCGCATAGGCCGCGAGGGCCTCATAGCCTGACAGGTCGCCGGGGCACGGGTCGAAGCCCAGGTTCGGATACAGGTCGCCCATATCACTTACTAACGGGTGAGCTCGCTTGTCAGTTCACTGTCAAGCCGGTCGAATGCGGCGCCGACTTGCCTGAGCATGCCCACGCATGCGGTTCCGTGCTGACCGAGCTGCGTAAGCCCGTACTGCCAGCCTCCGGCGAACCCATGGACCTGCCCGGCCAGCGGATCGGTCCCGGTCAGGGCACTGTCACCATTACGGATATCCGCGCACGCCGCCGCCAGCCGGCCGCTGAACCCGGAAAGGCCGGAGATCAGGTCATCGAGCACCTGGCTGGTCAGCTGAAGATCAGCACTCATCGCCCCGCCCTTATCGCGATTACGTAACCGCGTCATTACACAGGATAGCCAACTGTGGCGGAATGCGTCCACTCATAAGACCTATCTGACGGGTGATAATAGATTCGTAAGAAGCGAGCGCGCGGGCCAAGCGCGTGTCATCGCGAATCTCCGTCTGACTCCTCACGATAGGCGTCACATCTCAGCGATAGCTGTCTGCAACACCAGTGTTCTCAGGTCACCGTCGCATTTGCGGCGCGTGGAGTCGGATCTGGCTCGCCTGGAAGGGCGGCGCCACGACCGTGCTATGGGGGCCGTTCTGCTTTGTCTCGCCTAACACGGGCGGGGCGTCCGCGGTGGACTCAGCCGCCGCTGTAGGGGTTGGCGGGAAGGGTGGCGTAGCCGGCGACCGCCGCGTACACGGCGGGGCCGACAAGATTGCCGAAGTACTGCTCGAGCACGGCGCCAGTGCTCGGGCTTTCGAAGGTGTCTTCCACGCCTGCGAAGCTGTCGTACCCGCTGATCTCGATGGCAGGCCGGCCGGCCTGGTCCGTGGTACCGGTCTTGACCGTCACCCCGGGCGTTGCCGCGAGCACCTTATACATCGCGGATCGCAGGGCCGGGCTGAGCAGCGGGTTCCACAGCCAGGCGGTGGCCTCCTGGAAGACCACGTCGTCGGCGGTATCCGTCACTCCCTCGATCACCTCGCCCACCGCCGGTCCCCCCTGGCTGACCAGCAGGGCCCGCAGCTTCGCGGGGTTGGTGGGCCAGGCGGCGAACTCGGCTCGGGTGGGCGACCAGTGCTTGACGACGGGGAACTCGCTGGGCACGCTGGCGCCGGGCACGCTGGCGACGCGCTGGTAGATCCAGACATCACCGGTGTCGGCGTCGAGAACCTGCGTCCGCTCGGACCCGTACTTCGTGACCATTTGCTCCAATTGCGCTCGCCGCGCCGGAGGCAGCTTCGGGTTGAGGAGCTCGCTCAGGAAGTTTTTCGGGTAACCAGAGTCCGGGTCCAGATCGATCTCGGTGAGCGCGATGTACCGGCCCGTCGGCTGCGGAGCGTGCGCCGCGGCCACGCTGAGCTGGTCAAGGACCTGCACGGCGGTTAGCTTGACCGGGGGCAGCGCGGCCGGGTTCTGCGCGTGGCCGGGAGCGGCTGGCCCGACGCGGGTGACGACCACGGCAGCCACCATGGCCGCGGCGGCGATGCTGGTCGTGGTGATGCTCAGGATGCGGGTGTTCCGGAGCCGCCGGTGGTGCCTGGTAACGATGCCACGGGTGACGGCGGACGGCGCGTGCAGGTCGTCCGTGGCGCGGTGCAGCAGCTCACGCAGGACGTCCTCATCGGTGTTAGGCATGGGGATTCCCTTTCACGAGGTGGTCGTGGCGTCGGCGAACAGGGCCACGAGCCCGGGCTGGGCGCGCAGCTGCGCCACGGCGCGTGACGCGGTGCTCTTGACCGTTCCCGGTGAGACACCGAGCAGCTCGGCAACCTCGTCCTGGCTGCGGTCCTCGAAGTAGCGCAGCACGACGATCGCGCGCTGGTGGACGGTGAGAGTGTCCAGTGCGGCCAGTACGGTCGGGCGCAGTTCGGCCGCTGAGGCCGGGTCGCCCGACTGCGGATCTTTGCCGTCGTAGTTGTCGCGCAGCTCAAGCTCGCGGGGCCGCCGTTGCCGCGCCCTCGCCAGGTCGATAACGAGGTTGTGCATCACCTGGCGGCAGAACCCCCCGGGGTTGTCTACCCGTGACCAGTGCAGGAACAGGCGGTGCAGCGTCTCCTGATAGACGTCCTCAGCGGCGTGCCGGTCGGAAGTAAGCAGCGTTGCCGTCCGCAGCAGCGCATCACCGGACTCGTTGACGAACGCCTCAAAGGCACGCACCTGTTTCCGGTCCAATTGATCTCCTGACTGTTGTCGTCACCCTTCAAGACGACGGCGCGCAGGATCTCGTTGATGGATCGGCCCGGTGAATGCGCCGACGGGGGCAGGCGCTGCCCAGTCGCGCGGGGAGGCGCACAAGGCGGCTGCCGAGTGGTGCGTGGCGCCGGTGGATGTCCGGGGATGTTACCCGGCGGAGGGGTCGACTCCGGTGGTGACCCATGGCCTGGCGACGCGGGCGATGTCGGTGTCGGAGGCGCGGGTGAACGCGTCGAGCTTCAGGAAGTGCCGGGCGATGGTGAGCCCGAGGATGCTGCTGACGATCAGCGCTGCGCGCAGGTCGGCATCGTCGCCGTCCATGGCGCGACTTAGGTTGGCGACCCGCTCGTTCAGGAACGCGCTCATCGAGGCTGCTGCTTCGGGTGCGGTGAGCATGGACCGCACGAGGGCCTTGGTCTCCGGGGGCAGGGCTCCGAGCCGGACGTCGAGGACGTCGTGCAGATGGGCCGCAATCTCGTCCGGAGCGGGGTCCTCCAGCTGGATGGCGATGGCGAAGAGGGCGGCCTTCGATCCGTAGTGCTGCATGACCAGTGAGGGGTCCACGTTCGCGCGCTGGGCGATGCGGCGGATGGTGGCTGCCTCCAGACCGCGCTCCCCGAACTCCGCACGCGCTGCGTCAAGGATGCGCTGTGCGGTGGCCGCGCGCTTCGCGGCTCTGCTGCTCGGCTGACTCACACCGTTCACTCTACCGTTGTTGAGCGGATGGTGTACGGTTGGCTCAACAAGCGATGAGTGAGGTCGTGACCGGAGCGGTCCGCCCTCCGGAGTGAGGAGCAGCGATGACAGCGACTACCGGCAAGACCGCTTTGATCATCGGCGCGTCACGTGGGCTGGGCTACGCGCTGGCCGCCGAGTACCTGGCCCGAGGCTGGCAGGTGACCGCAACGGTCCGGGGAGCCCGGCGGACCGGGTTGCACGACCTGGCTAGGTCCTCAGCTGGCCGCCTTGTCGTGGAGACAGTCGACATCACGGTTCCTGAGGAGGTCGCGGCGTTGCACGAGCGTCTGGCCCAGACGACGTTCGACCTGCTGTTCGTCAACGCCGGGGTGACCAACGGCCCCGGGGAGACGGTCGCCGATGTGTCCACGGACACCTTCGTCCGCCTGATGGTGACCAATGCGCTGAGCCCGATGCGCGTCGTGGAGGCACTGCAGGATCTCGTCACCCCGAAAGGCACGATCGCAGTGATGTCCTCAGGCCAGGGGAGTGTCGCCAACAATCACAAGGGCGGCTTCGAGGTCTACCGGGCGAGCAAATCCGCGTTGAACCAGTTGATGCGCAGCTTCGCCGCACGCCACGCCGACGACCCGCGCACGCTGCTGCTGATGGCGCCCGGCTGGGTGCAGACCGACCTGGGCGGCCCCGCCGCGCCCCTGACGATCGGCCAGAGCATCCCTGGCGTGGTCGACACCATCGAGGCCCAGGCCGCCAAGGGCGGGCTGCAATACCTGGACTACCGGGGTCAGACCGTCCGCTGGTGACGCCCGCGGCCCGCCCCCGAAGACTTGAGCTTGAAAGGACATCAAGATGCAGATCATCGCGATCGAAGAGCACTGGAACAGCGTCAATATCCGCGACGCGCTCGACCGTCTGCCCGCCGGGGCGCGAGACGAAAGCGTCGCCTTCAACACCATGGGCGACAACCAGGCCCGGCTCGAGGACATCGGCCAGGGCCGCGTCGAGGCGATGGACGCCGCCGGGATCGACGTCTCGATCTTGTCGGTCGTCACGCCCGCCACCCAGGCGCTCCCCGCCAGGGAGGCCATCGCGCTGGCCCGGGAAGCGAACGACGAGGCCACTGACGCCGTCCGCGCGCATCCGGCCCGCTTCCGTGCGTTCGCGACCCTGCCGACCAGCGATCCGCAGGCTGCGGCCGCGGAACTCGAACGGTGCGCCACCCGGCTCGGTCACGTCGGCGCGATGGTCCACGGACGGACGGGTACCCGCACGCTGGATGATCCCGCCTACGACGACCTGTTCGCTACCGCGGCCCGCTTGCACCAGCCGATCTTCATCCACCCGCAGATCCCGTCGAACGAGCTGCGGGATGCCGCGTACCGAGGCCTGGATCCGCTGATCGACCTCGGTCTGGCGAGTTTCGGGTGGGGCTGGCACATGGACGCGGGCCTGTCCGCGCTGCGGCTGATCCTGCGTGGCACGTTCGACCGCTACCCCGACCTTCAGCTCGTGCTCGGTCACTGGGGCGAGATGCTGTTGTTCTGGATGGATCGGGCCGACAGCCTTTCCGGGATCGCGAAGCACCTCGAACGCCGGGTGTCGGACTACATCACGACGAACATCCACATCACCAGCAGCGGGATGCTGCAGGAGCGACTGCTGCGCCACGCCCTCGACTTCACCAGTGCCGACCGGGTGCTGTTCTCCACCGACTACCCCTTCCACCGGCCGGGCGCGGCGGCGGTCGAGCAGTTCTTCGACGCCATTCCCGACCCTTCAGACCGCTCTAAGATCGCTTCTGGCAACGCGAAGGCACTGTTCCGGCTGGCCTAAGCCATGGTTGTAGCCCTGTGCGCACGACGCTTCGGCGAGCGCAACACGACCCGCGGCAACGCGGCCGCCAGGATGGCCCGGTCCGTCACGACAGGCTGAGTGCGTCTGCGACCGAGGCGAGGTAGTCGAGGTGGGCGTCGGCGGAGTCCAGGCCGAGGCCCATGGTGGCGACCGAGACGTGGGTGCCGCCTGCCTCGCGCCAGGCGTCGACCTCGGCCGTGAGGCCGCCTATGCCCCCATGGGGAAGTGCCACGTAGTCCCCGCCGAAGTCCTCGGCTGGCCTGCCCAGGGCGGTCACGCGGTCACGAAGCCGTTTCCAGGCGTCGACGGCGCTGGTGCCGCCGCCGAAGAAGATGAAGCCGTCCGCGAGCCGGGCAGCCCGCTCGAACGCGGCGTCGCCGGATCCGCCAAGCCAGATCGGGATGGACCGCGCCGGCTTCGGCACGAGCGCGGCCCGGTCAACCCGGTCGAAGCGGCCCGTGAAATCGACGACGGGTTCGGTGAACAGCCGGCGGAGCAGCCCGATCTGCTCCTCCTGCCGGGCGCCGCGGGTATGGAAGTCCTGGCCAAGGGCCTCGTACTCGACGTGGTTCCAGCCGACTCCCACGCCCAGGCGCAGCCGGCCCCCGGACAGGAGGTCGACATCGGCCGCCTGCCGCGCCACGAGCGCTGTCTGGCGCTGCGGGAGGACCAGGATCCCGGTAGTGAAGCGGATCCGCTCGGTGATGCCGGCGAGGTGGGCGAACATCACGAGCGGGTCGTGGAACGGGTCGTGCTCGGTGTAGGGGCCGGTGAGCGGAGGCGTCCGGCCGGCGTGAACGGCGCCGAGCACGTGCTCGTAGGCGAGGAGGTGGTCAAAGCCCAGGTCCTCGGCTCCCCTGCCGATCCGCCGGACGGCGCCCGGGTCTCCGCGGAGCTCGGTCTGCGGGTAGACGACGCCGATCTGCAGGGTGCCGGCCGGCGGCTGCTCCAGGGTCTCCATCGTGCCTTCTCCCAGTCGTGCTGCTGCCGCCGTTCGAGCGGCAGCGCGATGAGTCCGTTCCTGAGTGTTCCAGGCGTTCATGTCGGCGATACCAGGTTCCCCGGCTCGCGGGATGCCTGCGGCGGTACCGGCACTTCCAGGACCTTGCCCTCCCAAGTCAGCAGCCAAGCCAGCTCATGCCCGCGAGCCAGGTCTCGCGCGGCAACTACAACGCGGCACGGCGGCTACGAGAACATCGGCCAGATTTATCCTGCATTCTTCCTGCTTATGGCGACACGTTAGCGGAAATGGTATTAGACACGCCGCGATAGCTCCGTTTGTTTGCTGCCGACGCAGGGGGGAACCTACCGTTTCATGCGGTCGAAAGACCGCGTGAATACCCGAAAGGCACAGAGGTTGACCAGCCTGACCTGCCGGGTATAAGCAGCCAGGCAGTGTCAATAACTTCCGCGACGGGCCGGGCAGGCGCCCGACCCTGGTTAACACGCGGGAATCTCACGCACGGGGGATGCGTATGCCGCGCAAAATTCTCTGCATTGTATCGGAATGGGGATTCTGGGGCGAGGAGCTCGTTGGGCCGCTCGCTATGGCGGGCCGGTGATGAGGCCTTGACGGTAATTCCTCAGCAAACGTCAGCGGTCGGCCAGGAACCAGCCGACGGCGTCGGCACGGGCGCCCGCACCGGGCGTTTCGCCGTGTGCGAGCAACTGCTCGCCGACGACATCAGCTACGTGTTCGGCAACCCGGGGACGGTCGAGCAGGGATTCCTCGACGCTCTTGCCAGCTATCCCGCGCTGCAGTACGTGTGCACCCTGCACGAGACCGTGGCGCTGGCCATCGCGGATGGCTACGCCCGCGCGACCCATCGTCCCGCGGTGGTGCAGTTGCACAGCGGGGTCGGCCTCGGCAACGGCATCGGGATGATGTACCAGGCCAAACGGGGACATGCGCCCCTGGTCGTGCTCGCGGGCGAGGCGGGCGTCTGCTACGAGGCGATGGACGCGCAGATGGCGGCCGACCTGGTAAGCATGGCGCGGCCGGTCACCAAGTGGGCCGGACGGGTCACGCATCCCGCGTCACTGCTGCGACTGCTGCGCCGGGCGATCAAGATCGCCACCACCCCGCCGACGGGGCCGGTGTTCCTGGCCCTGCCGATGGACGTGCTCGATGCCCCGAACGAGGAGGAGGCGGTACCGACCTCTATTCTTGCTACCCGCACGGTGCCGGAGCCAGCGCTCGTCAGCCAGGCGGCGCGCCTGCTCGCCGACGCCGAGTACCCGCTGATCATTGCCGGAGACGGGGTAGCCTTCTCCGCGGCTCAGCCGGAGCTGGCCCGGGTGGCCGAGCTATGGGGTGCTGCGGTCTGGGGAGCCGACTCCTCCGAGGTGAACCTCAGCAGCGAGCATCCGCACTTCGGCGGGCTGCTCGGGCATATGTTCGCCAAGGACAGCCAGCCCGTCACCGCCCGGGCGGACGCGGTGCTGATCTGCGGAACCTACGTCTTCCCCGAGGTGTTCCCTGCGCTGGCCGGGGCCTTCGCCCCGCAGGCCAAGATCGTCCACATCGATCTCGACACCGACGCGATAGCCAAGAACTTCCCGGTCGATCTCGGACTGGTCAGTGATCCCAAGCTGACCCTTGCACAGCTTGCCGGGGCCCTCGACAGGGAGATGTCACAGCGGCAGCGAAAGGCCGCCCGGCTGCGCTCGGAAAACCTGGCCGCCACGCAACGCCAGGCGCGGGCGGACAAGCTCCGCGCTGACCGTGCCCGCAGGGACGAGGTGCCGATGCACGCGTCCCGGTTCATGGCCGAGCTGGCCGAGCTGGCCCCAGCCGATGTCATTGTCTTCGACGAAGCCATCACCAGCTCGGGCGAGCTGACCCGCTACCTGCCGCCGGCTCAGCCCGGCCACTACCTGCAGACCAGGGGCGGCTCGCTGGGGGTGGGCCTCCCCGGCGCGCTGGGGCTCAAGCTCGCCAACCCTGAGCAGGTCGTCTTCGGCTTCGCCGGGGACGGGGGCGCCATGTACACGATCCAGGCGCTGTGGACTGCCGCGCACCACGGCATCGGCGCCAAGCTCGTGGTCTGCAACAACCGTAGTTACCAGATACTCAAGGACAACATCTGCCAGTACTGGCGGGAGCGCGGTTTGCCGGAGCATGGATTCCCGGCATCCTTTGACCTCCGCGATCCTGAGCTCCGGTTCGACAGGCTCGCTGAGTCCCTGGGTATCCCCGCGGCCCGGGTGGAGACCGCGTCGCAGATACGGCCCGCGATCACCCGGGCCCTCGAAACCGATGGCCCGTTCCTGATCGATCTCGTCATCGACGACCAAGTTCGCGGCGACGGCACCGTCAAGTGCGGCCAGTAATCAAGTGACCCATAGCACTGTCAGAAGGCGAGTCGGCCATGCAACTGGACGGCACGAAGGTCGCGGTCCTCATCGAAAGCGACTACTACGAGCCTGAGATCTCTTACTACCAGCATCGCTTCGCCGAGGAAGGCGCCGAGCTCCACTTCCTGAGCCGCCTGTGGGGTCAGCCTTCACTAACCTTTCTCGGGCACGAGTACAAGGCGCCCTTCGTGTGCCACGAAAGCCTGGAGAACCTGAGCGACGAGCAACTGCACGGCTTCGGGGCCGTCATCGTGCCATCAGGCATGGTCTCCGACCGCCTGCGCTACACCGAGGATGTCGCCAAGTTGCCGCCTGCCACCGAGTTCCTGCAGCGCGCCTTCGCGGACGCCAACATCATCAAGGGGATCATCTGCCACGGCCTCTGGCTGGCAGCCCCGGCGCCCGAACTCGTGCGCGGCCGCCCGGTTGTCGCGCACAACAACCTGTACGGGGATGTCCGAAACATGGGCGCGATCTACACCGACAGGGATGTCGTGGTCGACCGGGACCTGGTGACGGGGCGAGCGGGACCGGTCTGCCACCTCTTCGCCCGGAAGATCATCGAGATGCTGGGGGCGAGGCAATGACGACAACCAGCGATCGAGATTAAGCCGGCCGACCAGTACCGAGTCAACTGCCGCAGCGTGGTGATCCTGCTCTCCCGGTGACCTGGGCAGCTTCCAAGGAGACGACCAATGGACAAGATGCATTTCACCTTCTCCGACACTATCGCCGGCTACGTCACGACCAAACCGGATTCACCCACCGGGAAATTCGGCCTGAAAACCAGTGACGGGCGCGAATTTCAGGTTCAGCTGAACGATGCCACCTACGCCGAGGTGATTCGAAACCCGAGCGAGCAGTACAAGGAGCCGCGCTCACCGGTCCACCTCATGCTCACCCCCGGCCGTTTCATCTTCGCGTACGGCATTTTCTACCCAGAAGGCGGGGACTACCTCCTGGAGGCCAAGCATCTCGTGCTGGTCGGCGAGGACGAGCACGACTGGCGCTTCGAGTCGCCGGACTGGTGGGTCCATCAGATCCGCGATCTAGCCGAGTTCTACTTCAACGCACAGTTCCCCGACGGCGTGATCGACTACCAGAACTACCGTACCCAGGTAACTCTGGAGGGGCAGAAGATCCACTCGATGCGGCAGGAGACCGACACGATCTCCCGGATGGTCTACGGTTTCGCGACTGCCTACATGATGACCGGCGAGGACCGTTACCTTGAGGCGGCGGAAAAGGGCACCGAATACCTGCGCGATCAGATGCGGGGGGTCGACCACGAAGCCAATGCCGTCTACTGGTATCACGCGGCCGACATCCAGGGCGACCAAAAACGCAAAGTATTCGCCTCAGAATTCGGTGATGACCTCAATGCGATGCCTGCCTACGAGCAGATATACGCGCTGGCCGGCCCGGTCCAGACCTACCGGATCACCGGTGACCCTCGCATCCTGCGCGATGCGGAGATGACGGTTAACCTGTTCGACCGGTACTTCCTGGACACGGACAAGGGCGGCTACTTCTCGCACATAGACCCGGCGAGCATGGATCCGCGTGACGAATCCCTGAGGCATAACCGGGCGCGCAAGAACTGGAACTCGATTGGCGACCACGGTCCGGCCTACCTGATCAATCTGTGGCTGGCAACCGGCGACCAGCGCTATGCCGACATGCTCAAATACTGCGCCGACCTCATCGTCGAGCACTTCCCTGACTACGAGCACAGCCCGTTCGTGAACGAGAAATTCTACGAGGACTGGTCTCCCGACCACGAGACGCCGCTGCAGAAGAACCGCGCGATCATCGGGCACAACCTGAAGATCGCCTGGAACCTCATGCGGGTGCATCACTTGGCGCCGGATGACCGCTACGAGGCTCTCGCCCGCAAGATCGCGGAGGTGCTCCCGGAGGTTGGCCGGGACAAGCAGCGCGGCGGCTGGTATGACATGGCCGAGCGGGAGCTGGCACCCGGCCAGGAGTTCCACCGGCTGATCTGGCACGACCGCAAGGCGTGGTGGCAGCAGGAGCAGGGGATCCTCGCGTTCCTCATCCTGGCAGGATCACTGAAGGACGCGGAGTACATGCGTCTGGCCCGCGAGTCGTCGGCCTTCTACAACGCATGGTTTCCCGACAATGACTCGGGCGGCGTCTACTTCAACGTGCTGGCCAGCGGCATCCCCTACCTGCTTGGCACGGAACGACTCAAGGGCAGCCACTCGATGTCGGGGTATCACGCGTTCGAACTCGCCTACCTGGCCACCGTCTACACCAACCTGCTACTCACCAAGCAGCCGCTCACCCTTCACTTCAAGCCCAAGCTAGGCGCGTTCAAGGACAACATCCTGCGCGTCTGCCCCGACCTGCTGCCACCAGGAAGCATGCGGCTCGAGGCGGTCTGGGTCAACGGGAACCGCTATGCCGACTTCGACCCTGACGCACTGACGGTGCGCCTGCCTGCGATCCCTTCCCAGAGGCAACCCTCCTCTGCCACCGCCTGGGCGGCCGCAGGGCAGGAAGCAGCCCGGAGCGGCGTGAACCTGTCCGTCAGCCTTCCGCAGAGCCTGGACGTCCGGGTCGTCGTCGCGCCCGCCTCGCTGCCCTACCGGATCGAATCGCAACTGACCAGCGGGACCGCGCAGCTCACGCTCAGTGGAGACCTGGACGACAGCGCGGGAATCGCCCTGCGCCTGGAGTTCAAGGGGATCTCCGCCGCCCGGCCCAAGGAAGTGATCCTGCGGCTCTCCGGCCTGCGCAGCATGTCGGAGAGGTGCGCACGGGCGCTGGCCTTCGCCCAGCAGGACCTGGACGTGACGACGACCATGACCGTCGTCGGCGCCAGCGCGGAGGTGAAGCACACGCTAGCGGACGCGGGCGTGCTCGGCGAGTGCACGGTACTCGACGCCGACCCTGACGAGGCCGGCGCTGCTCCCGCGCCCCGTTAGCGCGTAAGAGGACGAGGAAGGGGATCCGTATACCAAGCTGATGGGCAAGGTGGCCCAAAGCTCTAAAGGATCTCCCCCCGTGCCGCGCTGCCGAGGACGAAATCGATGAGCAGCGGGCGCACGCCCAGACGCTGGCTGGGCGCCACCCGCTTGGTTTCCTCACCGCGGGGCACCACGATCCAGGTCTTATCGGTAAGGTTCCGCAGCACCACCCGGCCGGGTCGGCCGGGATGCGGCTCGACTAGCGCGCACGCCGTGCGGTGATCGCGGTCCCGGTTGAGATGGTGGCTGGTCACCACGGCGCCCTCGGACAGGACAAGCACACTCCCCGGGAGCTTCAGCCGCAGCGGGGTCGGCAGCGCGACCGCGCAGTGCCAGCAGGGCTGGCTGGGCTGTTCCGGGTCGTAGAACACCGCCGCGCCGCAGTTCGGGCAGCTGAACACGCTGTCGTGCAGGCCCTGCAGCATCCGCCGCCAGGTGCTCTCGATGACGCGCCCGTTCAGCGACGCGTCGTGCAGCCCGGCGGTGAAGGCCTGGGTGAACACCCGGCGGCACTGCTGGGAGTAGATGGCCCACCAGGTCACCACCCTGTCTCCGGGGACCGGCCGGTTGGACGGGTCGTCCGGATCGAAGATGAACAGCGGCTCCACCCCGAAGTTGCGGACCAGCAGCGAGGCCTCAGAGAGGTGGCCGCCGCCCTCCCAGGTGTAGCTGGCATCGGCCCGCATGCCGAGCAGCGGGTGGCCGTGCATCAGCAGGTAGAACAGCAGCACGGCAAGGGAGTGCAGGTCCGTGACCGTCGACGGGAGCGCCTCGTCACGCAGGATCTCCGGGGCCATGAACGGCCCAGTGCCCTTGACCTGGACCGGGCCGCCGTCGATCCCGACGTTGTCCACGTCGATGATCGCAGCCTCGCACGCGATGGGATCGACTCGCAGGTTCCCGAAGCTGATATCCCGGTAGCACAGCCCGGCGGAGTGCAGCCCGGCGAACGCGTCGACCAGCTCGCGGCCGACGGCCGTGATCACCCGGAACGACGGCTGGACGCTCTGGTTAAGCAGGTGCGCCAGCGAGATGAACCGCGGCTCAAGCAGCGGCATCACGTAGCCGAATCCGGGCATGCGATCTGAGGTCACCAGGTCGAAGGGCCACACGAAGGCGGGGTGCGGCCGTCCCCGTTGGACGAGCCCCGCGATCGACTTGCGCATCTCCTCGTTGCCTGGGCCCGGACGGAACCACTTCACCGCGAACGGCGCGCCGTTGAGCCGGGCCGCGTGGACGACGCCCTGGCCGCCCTCGCCGATCCGTTTCTCCACAGTGAGCAGGGCCCCGGCCCGCTCCATCCGTAGCGCCTGTCCCGGTTGTATTAGTCCGTCCACGTGACCACCTCCCTTTCGCTAGCCGGCGCGAGCCCCTCCGGGGGCCAGCAGTAGCGCGATCGTGGTGTCATCCCCGCTGCCTTCGGACGACGCGCAGCGGCGTGCCCACCCAGGCACCTGCTGCTCGAACCATCCATTGTCACGGCAGGCGGCCAGCTCCGCCAGGTCCCGGCCGACACCCGGCTGCCAGGGCTCCTCGGCCTGGGCGTTACCGTAGCCGTCGGTGGCGGCGAGCAGCGCCGCCAGCGCCATCTCACGCAGGTCGTGCGCGCCGGTACGGAACGATGTCTCCGCGTCCAGCTGGCACAGGCTGGTGGTCTGCTGGCCCTCGAGCCGGTCATCGCCCGGCACAGGGTAGAGCAGCCCGCCGTCCCGGCGGACGCCCAGCATGTCACCGTCGCCGATCTGCGCGCACACCAGCCAGGGCCAGGCGATCATGGCGACGAGCAGGGTCGACCCGTACGGAACCTCGGGGCCGTCGCCGGCCGCGTCGAGGGCGGCGCGCTCCCGCGCCGTGTAGGGCCGCGCGGCGATCTGGCCGGCGACCGCGGAACGCCAGTCCGCGACGATAGCCCGGGGAAGGTCTCGCGCCGCTTCGGAGGCCGCAGCGTCTCGGGCTGCAGCGTCCGGGGCCGCGGCTACGGAGGCCGTCGCCTCCGTCGGCCCTTCTCCGGTCAGTACGGCGGCCATCCGGGCCGCAGCCCGGCACCCGACGTCGACGGCCAGCGCGGACCCCTCGGCGCTGCGGAAATGGCGGGAATGACCGTGCCCGTCGGCGATCGCGACGATGATGCCGCCGCCGGGACTGTCCTGGCAGGCTGCCGCGTCCTGGTTAGGCAGGCCGCGGAGGTGATGGGCGGCGCCGCGGGCGCTGCCGATGATGGCGTGCCACGCGGCGCGGCGATCGCGCGCGGTCCCGGTGGCTCCTGCCGTCCCCATGGGGTGCTGCGTGCCGCTCATCAGATGATGGTGTCCTGCTCGAAGATCTGGGCGGGCACGTCGTCATGCCCGCCGAACAGCCTGCGGGCCAGCGCGCTGCGGTCCGCGCCCGCCTGCGACATCCGGGACACCGCCAGCGACGCGGCCACCAGGCGGTCGGCGATGTCCTCGGTGCTGTCGGCTACCAGTACCGGCACGCTGGGATCGCCGATGAACCGGTCCAGCGCCGCGGACTTGGCGTCACGGCCGATGGCGATCGCCAGCCGCAGCGCAGCTTTGCCCGCAGGCTGGCCCATCAGCGTGGCCAGGCCGGCCTCGAACCCGCCCGGCGGGTCCGTGGCCATGCCGTCGGTCACGAGCAGCAGCGCAGGCCGCAGCGCGCGGCGCTCGATCCGGCCCGGCGCGAGCGCGTCGGCCGCCAGCGCGAATGCCGGTCCCATGTTGGTCAGCCCCTTGACCACCGGCTGGAGCGGCTTCCAGCGGATCTGGGCCACCGGCTGGGGTTCGGGGATGTGCCACCACGGCTCGGTGGCGAACGCGATCGCCCGGAGAAACACCTGAGCCTGCTCCTGGTCACGCTCCCAGGCCGCCAGGTGCGGCATCATGTCCGCGATCGCGTAGTTCAGCGCCTGGATCTTCTCGCCCTTCATCCCGCCAGAGCAGTCCGCCAGGATGATGAAGTGCAGCGGACGCCGGGAGATCCCTCCCCCCGGCATCCGCGAATACGGCTGCACCCGCGTTACGCCAGGCCCGTCCGGGCCAGCTGGGCCGGGGCTATCCGGGCCCGATGCGGACGGCCAGCCAGAACCTGGGCCGGTCATGACGACGACTGGGGGCTCGGGGTAGCCGGGGTATTGGCCGGTGATGAGTTGCTGCTCGTCCACCAGGCGTTAAGCGCCTTGAACGATGAGCCGTCGGCGCCCACGGCGATGATGAAGGCATCCTGTGTCGGCATTGTCCAGACGTAGATCGGCGCGGCGTTGGAGCCGGTCCAGCACTCCAGGACCTGGTCCTGCAGCTGGGGGAAGCCAGCTTTGCTGTTCCAGGGGGTGATCCCTTGCGCGCCGCTGCTGGCCGGCGGGCAGTTCGTCCCCGCGGTGGATACGTCGAAGCTTGACCACGAGTTGAAGTTCTTCCAGGTCGTGTTGTAGTCGGTGCGATTGTCCAGCTGATAGGCGCTCACGGACCCGTTCGGCACGTTGGGATCATCGCAGGAGAGGGCCGAGACCAGCCCGGGGCTCGTCCAGTCGGGCTTCTTGATTGCAGTGCATTGTGTCGTCGGGTCGGCGATGTCCTGAGGCAGCAGCTGGATGAGGGGGGTAACACCGGCCGCCAGGCTCGCGGTCGGGGTCGGCGTCGGTGTCGGTGTCGGTGAATGGATTGGCTTAGGAGGAACCGCCGGGTGAGTGGGCGTGGGAGCAGCGGCTGGGGAGGACTTGCTGAACGGCGCGATGCCCGTGACCCCGGCGACGATGAGGAAAACGACCACAAGTCCGGCCACGGTCCCGCCGATGACGACGCCGAGTTTCCTGCCGTTCCGTGAGGTTGGCGGGGGCCCGGGAGGAGGCTGGGTCGGCGGCCAGGACTGCCCCTGCTGCTGGGCGTTCGGCCAGGAGTGCCAGGGAGGCGGCCCCTGGGACGCCTCCGCGCCCGGCGCCCCCTGCGGAGTCTGTGCTGCCTGCCACTGCGGGTCCGTGGTCGGCGCTTGCGCCGGCGGCGTCGTCGGCATAGGTTGCCCGCTCAACGCGGTCATCGTGGGCGGCGCGGCCGGGATCACCTGCGGCTGCGCGGCTTGAGCAGCCTCTGCGTACGGGCGAACCCGGTAGCCCAAGGCCTGGGCGTACTCGGTGGCCACCCACATGCTGGCCGCCGGGTCGATCGCCCGGCGCTCAGACAAGGTCCGGGCCGCCAGCTGAACGGCCGTATCCGGGTCGATGTGCTGTTCCTCCACGTGCTGCGTCATGTCGGCCGCGACCCCGGCTTCTGCGCCCGTAACCAGGAGGTTCCGTTCGCGCGGCAGGTCAGGGAGGAGGTCGGTGACGAGGTTGCCGAGGATGTGCGGGTCGTTCAGGACGCGCTGACCGTAACTATTGACCGCAGTGCCCAGCGCGTCGTGGGCTTCTCCCTGTGCGTCAAGCTGCTGGCTCATGTGATATTCCCTCCGTGCGTGCTGTTGCGCGTGGTAAGTGCCCCTGGCTAGGGGGAACTGGCCCCTGTCCCCCCACCGGGGGCGGTGACATCGAGATTGGCCGCCGCGCTGACCGGGGTGAGGTTCGGCCCGGCGAGCAGCTGTACCTGGTAGGTGCCGACGGGCAGGGCCGGCAGCCCGAGTTCGTCGGCGGTCAGCTGGAAGCTGAAGCAGCCGCTGCTTGCGGTGGCGGTGGCCTGGGGCAGCCCGGCGCCTTGCAGGGTGACGACGTTCCCGCCGGGCAGGGCGATGAGCATCGCGAGGTCCAGGCCCACCGGGGCCCGGGCGTAATCGATGCCGAACACCGCTGCCCCTCCTCCCGGGGTAGTCCGGCTGCCGCTGCAGGCCGCCTGCGTGTTGGCGCCTACTCCGGTCTGGGCCACCTGCTCGAATCCGGTGAGCTGCACCAGGAGCCTGCTGTGATAAGAGGTATGGTCACGCGCTGCGGTGATCAGCGGCCCCGCCTCGGCGACCGACCGCAGCCGCCAGGAGACGTCCTCGCCCTCCCCAGGGATGGCCAGGCTCGGCACGCCGATGAGCTGGCCCGCGTTGTTGATCGCGGCACCGCCTGAGTTGCCGTGCGCGACCCGTGCGGTGGTCTCCAGTTCGAACCGCGAGTCGGAGACGTGCCCGAGCGGGTCAGGTACGAAGGTGGACACGACCCCGCTGGTGACGGTGATCGAATCGGAGTCCGCCACGCCGGGGAAGCCCAGCACGGTCACCGGCTGGTCAAGCTGGACCGCGGCTACATTACCGAGCGCGAGGTAGGGCAGGTGGAGCGAGCCTGGGCTCACCGACTGCCCGCTGCCGGTGGCGTAGATCTGCGCCACCGCCAGGTCGAGGTACCCGTCGACCGCCACCGGCCTGGCGCGGTAGCGGGCGACCACCGGGGAGGACGGACCCGTGGTCAGCTCCACCGTGAGGTAGGGGGGATCGGTGCCGAGCTGGGAGGCCGGGATGCCCTCGGCTACCGCGGCGCCGGGCGCCTGCGGCTCGGCGACGTGCGCGTTGGTGAGGATGAGCCCGCTGGGGCTGATCAGCGTGCCGGACCCCCAGCCGGTGTAGCTGGTCGGGGAGCCGAGCAGCAGCCGGACCGTCGACGCCTCCGCGTTCCGCAGCACGGATGCCTGCAGGCCGCCGCTCAGCGTGGTACCCGGCGCGGTGGTGTTGCGCGTGCCGGCGATGATGCCTACGGCCAGCCCCGCGGCAACCGCGACCACACCGACGGCCAGGGCGCCCTTGCGCAGCTGGCCGCTCAGCACCCGTCGCCCGTGGTTGCGGGCCAGCTGCGAGCTGCTCAGCGGGGGCGTGATTCCGAGTTCCTCGCCAGTGGCCGGGTCGCCGAGCCTGAGCACCACCGATTCGGTGATGCGCAGCGGCCCGCGTAGCCGCTTGCCGTTGACGAAGGTCCCTCGCCGGGACTGGTCGACATAGGTGGCTCCACCCTCGTCCGAGGTGATCACGCCATGGCACTGCCTGGACACCAGCGGGTTCACCGACACAAGTTCCAGCGTCGGATCACGGCCCACCCGGACCTGTGCCCCCACCGGGAAGGTGCGCTGTCGCCCCCCTAGCCGCGTGACCAGCACTGGCGCTGCCCCCGAGCCGCCCGCTCCTGGCGCGCCGTTTCCGGCCAGCCGCCCGGATGCCTCCAGGGGGCCCTCCCGGGGTGTCATCTGGGCACCAGGATGGTCCGGATATCGGTAATTTTGAGTAGCCGCATAAGTGCTACACCCCCGTACTCCCCTCCAAAGGCCCAGGCGCCTTCCTCGGCATAACCGACAAATGCCAGCTAAGCCGAGGGGATGCAGCTCCGTTCCCTCCCGGCAAAAATGGTACATCCAGCGGCGGGAACCCGTAAATAGTGATCCATCGCAGTGAACATTGCGAAATCGCAGCGTTTTGCGTGCCAGGGCCACCCGCATGCGTGGTCCCAACGACTGCAGGCCTATTTAGTTCTCTACGACACATAGAGCCGACTTCCATAGCCGCTGATACATTGGAGCATCGTGGGTTTCATGTGCACCTGGTTCTTTGTGACGCAGCCTCGCCAGGTGGCTCTGCTGCGTATGAGGCTGCCCGAGCTGGAGCCCAGATTCGGAATTGTGGGTAGTTTTGTGATTCTTTCCTGTCCATTCATGTGGTCTTGAATGGATGCCTGCGGCTGTCTGGGCATTTTTGCCGGGGCTTGCTCCTTAATTTGTCTATTTACTGGGTTGTGGTGGTATGGGACCGCAGGCTGGCTGACTGAACGGCGCTCACGAGAGGTGACCGGGCTGACGCTTCGGCATGGAAGGCGAGGAGCGGGTGACCCCCGCAGGGACTGGCAGTGCCCGCCGGGCGCCGATTCCCCCCAAAGCCGCCGAGGCGGAAGTCCAGCGGGAGGGGCAGCCGCGGGCGCCGGTGCACGCCGGGCATGATCACCGCCCGAAGCGCCAAGTTCCTATTTGGCGCAAAGGACAGGCAATTATGCTAATGCGCCAGAAGACGGCCTTGCTCCTTGAGTCGTCCTCTTGAGGGGCTAGACTATTGACTCCGCTCTTGCCACTGCCGACTTTATGGTTGTATCGGCCGGCTGGGGAGCTGACGCCACATGGCCAGGCGTGCATTGTCCGTATTCAAAGCAGCGAGGATTCCCTATGCCGACATCGCATGAGCAACTCTCGGTTGAAACTCTGCGGCAGAAGGTCGCCGCCGGGGAGGTCGACAGCGTCATCATTGCGCTCACCGACATGCAAGGCAGGCTCGCGGGCAAGCGCTGCTCGGCGCGGTACTTCCTCGATGAGGTTCTCAGCCACGGGGTAGAGGCCTGCAACTACCTCCTGGCCGTGGATGTCGAGCAGAGCACGGTCAGCGGCTACGAGATCAGTTCTTGGGAACGCGGCTACGGCGACTTCGATCTCGTTCCCGACCTCGCGACGCTCCGGCTTCTGCCATGGCAGGACCGGACAGCGATGGTTCAGTGCGATGTCGCCCGGGCGGGCGGCAGGCCGGTGCGGGTCTCGCCGCGGGAGGTACTGAAAGAGCAGGTCCGCCGGCTTGCGGAGCACGGCCTCGTCGCGTTCGTCGGCACAGAACTCGAGTTCATCGCCTTCAACACGAGCTTCGAGGACGCCTGGGCTTGCGAGTACCGCAACCTTGTCCCCGTCAACCAGTACAACGTCGACTATTCGGTCCTGGGCATGGACCGCGCGGAGCCACTGCTCGGCGCCATCAGGCGCGGCATGGAGGGCGCCGGATTGTACGTCGAGTCAGTGAAGGGCGAATGCAATCTTGGACAGCACGAGATCGTCTTTCGGTACGCCGACGCACTGACGACGTGCGACAACCATGTCGTCTACAAGAACGGCGCTAAAGAGATCGCGGCCTCCCTCGGGAAAAGCCTCACGTTTATGCCGAAGTTCAACGGCCGCGAGGGCAACTCCTGCCATATCCACATTAGCCTGCGCGGTGCCAACGGCGAGGCCGTCCTTGCCGGGGACGGTCCCAACGGCTTCTCGCCGATTATGGATAGTTTCATCGCCGGGCAGTTGGCCCTGTTGCGCGAGCTGACTCTCCTGCTAGCACCGAACATCAATTCCTACAAGCGCTTCGCTGAGGGCAGCTTCGCGCCTACCACCGTGGCCTGGGGGCTGGACAATCGAACGTGCGCGCTGCGCGTTGTCGGCAGCGGGCACGCGCTGCGCCTGGAGAACAGAGTTCCAGGTGGCGACGTGAACCCGTACCTTGCGGTGGCGGCGCTGATCGCCGCCGGGCTCCACGGCATTGACCACGGACTGGAGCCGGAGCCGATGATCGAGGGCAACGCGTACGTCTCGGCCAAGCCCAAGGTCCCGGCCACCCTGACCGAGGCCGCCGCGCTGTTCGCCGGCAGCGAGGCAGCATTGAAGGCGTTCGGGGAGGATGTGGTCGCTCATTATGTACGGGGCGCCGAGGTGGAGATTGAGGCATTTCAGAAAGCCGTAACGGACTGGGAGCGGTTCCGCGGCTTCGAGCGCCTCTGAGGCGCAGCCGCATGCGCGGGCGCGGGGAGCACCTCTACACCTTGGCAAGCCGGGTACGGTCGACCTTGCCGGTGGAAGTCCTGGGCAGCGCCTCACAGAACTCCACCACATCGGGCACCATGTAACGGGGCAGCCGCCGCAGGCAGTGTTCAAGCACTTCCTGGCGGGTGAGGGCGCCGGAGCCGTCCGCAGCGATGACCGCCCGGAGACGGCTGCCGAGCAGTTCGTCCGGCACGGGCAGCACTACCGCCTCGCGAATGGCCGGGTGCGCGTAGAGCGCGGCCTCCACCTCACCGAGTTCCACCCGGTAGCCGCGCGTCTTGACCATGCCGTCCCGGCGGCCGAGGAACACGTAATTGCCCTCGGCGTCCAAGGTCACCAGGTCACCCGTCCGGTAGGCCGGCTCGTCGTACGCCTCCTGGAACGGATTCCTGACCAGCACTTCGCGAGTCTTGTCCGGCTGGTCCCAGTAGCCTCTCATCAGTCCGGGTCCCCGCACGTACAATTCGCCCTCCTCGCCTGGCCGGGACACCCGGCGGCCCTCGCTGGTGACCGCGAACACCTCCACGTTGGCGCAGGCCTTCCCTATCGGCACCGGGGGCGCGAGCTCGGTGCGGTCCTCAGTCACCAGAACCTCGAACGAGGTGCACACGTTGGTCTCAGTCGGCCCGTACCAGTTGAAGTAGCGCGCGCCCGGCAGTTCGGCCATCAGCCGCGTGAGGTGCTTGACCGGGAACACCTCCCCGGCGAAGATGATCGTCCGCAGCTCGGAAAGGTCGAGTCCCGGCAGGTTGCCGTACGTTGCCAGCATCGTGAGAATCGAGGGCACTGAGTACCAGACGGAGATCCGCTCCTGCTCCATCCATTCCGCCAGCCGCGCAGGGAAGGTGGATGTCATCTCCGGGAGCACAACCATGCAGGCGGCGGCCTGGCAGGTGGCGAAGATGTCAAAGACCGACAAGTCGAAATGCAGCGGGGCGGGGCTGCAGACACGATCCTGGTCGCTGAGTCCGGTGCAGCTTGCGGCCCACGCGACGAACGTAAGCGAGCTGCGATGCGAGATCATCACTCCTTTCGGCGTGCCGGTCGACCCGGACGTATACAGGATGTAGGCAAGATCGGTCTCGATCGCCCGGTCTTCGCCAAGTGCCGCGTCCGGTTGCGCAAGCACCGTCTCCCAGGGCAGCACGGCCGGGTCTGCGGGCATGGCTCCTGCTGGCTGCCGGCCCCCGGGGTCCTGGTGCGGACCTACCACCATCACGCTGCGGAGCTGGGGGACGCTGTTCTTGCAGCGCGGCCGCTTGGTGGGCCGTTTCCTCGTCGGCTAGGACTATGCCGATGCCGCTGTCCCGCATGATGCAAGTCAACCGCCCGGCAGGTGACTTCGGGTCGAGCGGTACATAACATGCCCCGGCTTTCAGCACGCCGAACACGGCCACGACCGAAGCGGCCGACTTAAGGGCGAGGATCCCCACGCGATCGCCCCGTGCCACGCCCTGCGCGACAAGCGCACGGGCTACCTGGTTGCTCAGTCTGTCAAGCTCTTGGTAGGTGAGGAACCGCCCTCTCGAGGCAACCGCCGGGAGACGCGGTGCTCGCGCCGCGCTCTCGGTCAGCAGGTGCTGCAGCAGATACGCCATTTCCCTGATTCCTCTCCTGGCTCACAGGCCTAGCATCCGAGACAGGATGACCCGCTGGATCTCTGAGGTGCCCGAGTAGATGGTGCTGGCCACGGCGTCCCGGAGGTCGCGCTCGATGCCGCTTTCCTTCATATAGCCGTAGGCCCCGTGAATCTGGATCGCGTCCAGGCTGGACTGGACCCAGGCCTCGCTGGTGAAGAGCTTGGCCGCGGCCGCCTCAGCCAGGGCCGGGCTGCCCTGCTGGCCAAGCCATGCGGCCTGGTAGACCAGCAGCCGGGCGGCCTCAAGCCGCAGGTACATGTCGGCCACCTTGTCGGCCACGCTCTGGAATTTCCCGATGGCCTGACCGAACTGCTTGCGCGTCCGGCCGTAGCTCACGCACGCCTCGAGCTGGCGCTGCATGGTACCGAGGGCGCTGGCCAGGATGCAGCTGCGCTCCCATGCCATCGACGAGTTGAAGATGGCCATCCCCGCGCCCTCCGGCCCCAGGCGGTTCTCGGCCGGGACAACGCAGTCGGCCAGCACGACCTCGCCCATCGGCGAGGTCCGCAGGCCCATCTTCTCCAGGCTGCGGCTCACGGTGAACCCGGGCGTCCTCTTGTCCACGAGGAAGGCGGAGATCCCGGCCAGCTTGGGCTTGCCTGGGTGCGAGGCGAAGACCAGTACCACGTCGGAGACCGGGGCGTTGGTGATGTAGAGCTTGGTCCCGTTGAGCACGTAGCTGTCGCCCTGGCGTTCGGCGCGGGTCCGCATGCTGAACGCGTCGGACCCGGAGTCGGGCTCGGTCATCGCGTGCACGCCGATGAGGTCCCCCGACATCAGCCCGGGCAGGTACGCCTGCTGCTGCGCCGGCGTGCCGAACTTCACCAGCGGCAGCTCCAGGCTCCACATCTGCGCGTTCAGCGAGAAGATGAGCCCGTTGTCGTGACAGCCGTAGCCCAGCGCCTCCATGACGAGGACCGTCGTCAGGATGTCGGCGCCACCACCGCCCAACTCCGCCGGGACCGGCAGGCCCTGAATTCCGAACTGGGCGCAGGCATGCCATGCCTGCGGGGAAAACTCGCCCGCCTCCTCGCGTTTTGCCAGGTCCTGGTCGAGTTCGCGGCGAGCGAAGGCGATCGCCGCCGCCTTGAGCTCGCGCTGCTCGGCGCTTAGCGAGAAGTCCATGCGATCCTCTTGTCTGCCGACTGTGCGCCGCCCGCGCCCTGGTCAGCAGGCTTCGCCTGCTGCGCTCTGGCCTCTGTCTGGTGCGATTCTGTCTGCGGGTACGGCGCTTCGGCTGTCTCCGCGTGCCGCGACCCCGCTCGCCGCCACCTGGGACGGGCTGCCATTGCCGTGCGCCATCTTCCGGTCGGCCGACAGGCCAGCCGCAGGGCCGCAGCGTGTGCCGCGGCCTCCGTCTGGTCCTCGAGCGGCGTCAGGAGATCCAGCGATTGCGCGTCCGGGTAGCGGTGCAGCAGCGCCATGGAGATCAGGTGATCTGTCAGCCAGGGGTTCTTCGGCAGCAGCGGCCCGTGCAGGTACGTGGCGTACACCTGCCGGTAGCGGGCCCCCTCCGTGCCGTCCTCGCCGTTGTTGCCTGACCCTGCGATGACCCGCCCAAGTGGGTCGGCGCCGGGGCCGAGATAAGTGCGGCCGCTGTGGTTCTCGAAGCCGACGAGGCGGCGCTGTCCGCCTCGGCCTAGGTCACAGGCCACGGCGATGTGACTCATGAACCGGCTGCTGCCGCCTTCGGTCACCGCGTCCAGCACCCCTATTCCGGCGATCGGCGCCGCCCCCGCAGGGGCATAGTGCTTACCGAGAAGCTGGTAGCCGGCGCACACCGCCAGGACGACGGCATCAGCCTCGATCGCCTCCTGCAGAGATCCGGCCTTCATCCCGAGGTCGCGAGCGGCTACCCGCATCTCACAGTCCTGGCCGCCGTGCAGCAGGATCAGGTCGAACTCGGTGAAGTCGGGGACCTCCCCGACGTCGGCTTCGATGACGCTGCTCTGGATCCCCCGCCAGGCACACCGCCTGGTGATGGCGAACAGGTTCCCCCGGTCCCCGGCTACGCTGAGCAGTTTCGGATACAGGTGGCAGATGCGGATCGAAATCGGTCCGAGGTACTCCATGTCATTCCTTCCAGAAAGGTGACACCCAGCCGCGCCTTTGCATGATCCGGCGGAACTCGCGCATCGGCGTGTAGCCGGCGAGGATGTACAGCGGCTCGTCCGGCGGTGTGCGGGCCAGGGCGGTGTCCAGAGCGGCTTGCCGCCCGGGTATCACCCGCATGCCGGTGTGGCCTGCCCCGGCGTACTTCATGCGCAGTGCGACTTCCTCGGCCCTGGTCCCGCTGATGACCAGGCTGCCGAGTTTCGGCACGAGTTGCTCCAGGTCCACGTCCCAGAGCCAGGCGAAATCCTCCCCGTCGACCACCGTGTTGCTGTGCGCGACCAGCAGGTGCTTGGGACCCGGGCGCTGCAGGATCAGCCGGAGGGTGGCGTTGTAGGACGTGGGGTTCTTGACGAAGGAGAGTATCGTCAGGCGGCCGCCCGCCTTTATCTCCTCAAGGCGTCCGAACGCCGGGCGCAGGCTAGTGAGCGCAGACCGCGCGCTGTCGGGCTCCAGCACCCCGAGCGCGAAAGCCCCGGCGAGCGCGGCGGCGGCGTTGTACACGTTGTGCAGTCCCGGCAGGGGCACGTGCAGCTGCACGGTTCCCGCTGGTGTCTCGACGGTCATGTCGGTGCCCCCGTCCGGCGACGCCACCACCTGGGTGACCGCGATGTCCAGGTCCGGTCGCTTGGTTCCGCAAGCGCGGCACTCGTAGTCCCCGAGGTGCGATACGTACACCCGGCGGTACGTAAGGGCGTGCTGGCAGCGCACGCAGCGGATCGTGTCCGCGGAATGCTCGGGAATCTCCGTGCCGACGCCCTCGGCGCGGAGGCCGAAGTACAGGCGGCGAGCCCGGGCCTCGGGGGCCAAACTCGCCACGAGCGGGTCGTCGCCGTTGAGCGCCGCGCTGGCGTGCGCGGGCAGTGCCTCGATGGAGGCCTCCAGCATTCGTGCCATCGCGTACAGTTCCCCGAAGCGGTCAAGCTGGTCGCGGAAGATGTTGGTGATGAGGAGCATGTCCGGCGCCACCTCTGGTGCCACCCGCCGGATCGTCGCCTCATCGACCTCCAGCAGAAGCAGCCGGGCGTCTATCGTGCCTCGCAGGCCGGCCTCCCGCACGGCAACCGATGTCACCCCTTGAAGCAGGTTCGACCCGGACCGGTTCTGGGCGACGCTGACGGCGGCGGCCTTCGCGAGAGCGGCGAGCATTCTGCAGGTCGTTGTCTTGCCGTTGCTCCCCGTGATGACCGCCTTGCGGGCTTTGCTCGCCGTGAGGACCTTCTGCAGTACGAGCGGGTCTATGCGCCGGGCGATGGTGCCAGGGAAGCTCGTCCCGCCGCCGATGTTCAGGACCCTGCCCGCAGCCCCCGCCCCCTTGCCCACCGCGAGGGCGAGAACGAAGCGCAGCCGCTCAGCGGAGAGTGCCGGTGCGGGGTGTCGGTCGGCCGCCGCCTGCGCGGATCTGTCCCGGCTGACGCCAGGAATGGCTACCCTGCGCATTCGCAGTCCTCCGCCCGCCGGTCCTGCGGCGGGCGTCCCGCGGTGTCCGGCAGGGTCAGCTTCGGGAATGGCAGGCCGGCCGATGCGCGAAGGGACCCGGCATCCCGCACGGCGTCCACGATGGATTCCACGTGATCCTCGTTCAGGGCGTAGTGCAGGGCGCAGGAGCGCAGGGCGAAGCGGCCGCGGATGTCGGTTCCGGCCAGGAATGCGCGCCCCTCGAGCTGGACGTCTTCCATGATCGCCTGATTCAGCAGGTCCAGGCTCTGGTCGTCTCCCGGCCAGTTCTCAGGCACGTACCGGAAGCACACGGCGGTCAGCGGCCCTGTTGCCAGCAGCTCCATGTCCGGGCTGGCCTCGATCATCTTCTCCATGTGCCGCGCCAGGTCGACATGCCGCGTGACGTGGCTCTCCAGCCCGGCCCGGCCGGCCTGCTGGATGTTCCAGAAGGTCTTGAGCGCCCTCCCGGAATCTCTTGTCTGCTCTGCGCTGCGGTGGGAGTACCAGATGTGGCCGGCGAATCCCTTCCCCGGCGTCATCCTGAGGTAGGAGGGGACGAGCTTGTAGGTGTCTTGCAGGAGCTCGCCCCGCCGCACCATGGCACAGCTGCAGCCGATGGCCACCGCCATCCATTTATGCGGGTCGATGGCGACGGAGTCAGCTCGATCCATGCCCGCGTACCACTGCGCAAGGCGGGGGTCGAGCGCTCCGAACCCGCCGTAGGCACCGTCCACGTGCAGCCAGAGGCACTCCTGGCGGCAGAACTCGGCGAGGTCGCCGAGCGGGTCTATGGCTCCCGTCTTCACGCTCCCGGCGTTCGCCACGACGAGGAAAGGACGGTGACCCGCGCGGCGGTCAGCCTCGACCGCCGCGCGCAGGTCAGCCAGGTCCATTCGGAAGTCGCGGTCAACGGCCACCTTGCGGGGGCTGCCGAGCCCGAGCGTGAAGGCGGCCTTTTCCAGGCAGGAATGCCCCTCCGTCGACATGTACATGGTGAGCCGGGGATGCCCCTGAAGGCCATCGTCCCTGATGTCCCAGCCGTTAACCTGAGCACCCCAGTGGCGCGCGACCTCCATGCAGTGCCGGTTCGCGTCGGAGCCGCCGCCGAGGAGGACACCGTCGCTCCCGTCACGGGGGAAGCCGATCAGCTCCATGAGCCAGTGGACAGCCAGTTGCTCCAGGTAGATGGCCGCGTATTCTCCGCCGGCCCCACTGGTGTTCGTCACCGCCGAGGCGAAGGCCGCCAGCATGCTCAGCTTGGATGCCGCCGGGTCTACGAAGGCGGCGAAGCAGGGGTGATTCTGGCCGCGTCCGTACGGCAGCACGCGCTGGGTGAAGAACTCCAGGATCGTCATCGGGTTCGATTCCCTCGACGGGGAGTCGCATCTCCTCGATCTGCCGTCGGACCTCATCGGGGAGCGGCCGGTACACCGGGTTCTCTGGCAGTGCCTCAAGGTAGGCCCCCAGGGTTTCCACGAGCCGGTGACCCAGGTCGCGGAAGGCCTGGTCGTCCATCGCGAATGGCGACGGAACGTCTCCATAGCCCCCAGCCTGACCCAGAGATACGGACATAGTCATACGCAGAACCCCCTTCGTTGATAACGGAGCGATTCTAAATTGTTGCAGAGAGTAATCGTATGAAGCGGGGCCGCTACCCCACGGCAGGATCCGCTACGGTTAGCCGGCGGCCATGCTCGTCACTTCGGGACGGGGTGCCAGGGTCTCTTCGATCATCTGCCGCGGGATGGTGACGTCGTCGAACCACCGGCCGCCGAACGGGCGCTTCACTGGAATGATCTGGTCGCTTGAGTAGGCGAGGATCTTGCGGTTGTAGGCACGAATGACGTCCCGGAGATCGGCTGGCAGTTTCCCGTCGAGCAGCAGGGCTCTCTCCATTTCGCCGAGCAGTTGCCGTGTCTCGTCGATGGTCTTGAGGATGGCCTGGCAGAACTGGGGTGGCAGCACGCCGTGCTCGCCCTTGATCTCCACCAGGCGGGCGATCGCCTCGTAGGAGACGTCCTGGAGTTCGCGCCTGTCCAGCCACTGGGTCTCGTAGTTCAGCCGGCGGTGCCACAGCGGTTCGATCATGGCCTGGCGGTGTTCTTCGAGGGTGCGGTGGAAGATGCGGTAGCCGTGCTGGTCTGGTTCTTCGAAGAACCGGCACCCGGGGTCGAGGAACGGGACCATCGGGCAGATAAGCGGCAGTGCTTTCCATCCGCCGAACTTGCGGATCAGCCGCTCGCAGTACGCGACGGTGTCCATGACCGACTGCCGGTCCTGGTACGGCATGCCGATGAAGAACCAGACCATGACGCCCTTCACCCCGGCGTCCAGGGCGCGGGGAATCCACTCCTCCATCTGCTCCATGGTGTAGGTCCCGCGCCCGGCCGCCGCGCTTATCTTCGGGTCGTGGGACTCCGGGGAGAGCATGATGTAAGAATCGGTTGACTCGCCCATCTTCTTGAGGGTGTCGGCCGGCGTCAGGTTGAACTGCTCGAAGGAGACGCTGTTGTACCCGCACTCCTTCACGGCGTCCAGGTAGCGGTGCATCCGCGTCTTGTTCTCCGAGTAGCACTGCAGCGCGTAGATCGAGGTGCGCTTCGCTGCCTCTCCCATGGTGCGGAGTTCCTCGATGATGAGGTCGTTGTCCTTCTGGACCAGGGTCTTGCGGACGTCCATGATGTTGCGGTAGGCGAACTTGGAGCCGCCGCACCAGCCGCAGTCATGCGCGCAGCCGGTGTTCGGCAGCGTCATGATGAGCTTGGAGGCCGACAGCCCCGGGTTGGGTGTCTCCTGGTAGTACGACCAGTCGTTGCGCGCGTTGTTGTAGTTAGTGGCCGGCTTGTGGGTGAACCCGCTGGCCTGCACCTCGCCGCCGGCCTTGTACAGCAGGTTCGGAATCGAGCGGAAGTCCCTGCTGCCCTGGCGGACCCGGCTCACCAGTTCGGTCACGGGCTCCAGGGTGTCGTAACCCTGAACGACGACATCAACGCTCGGGTACTTAATGAGCTGGTTAGCGTAGTAAGTCGCTGAGATACCGCCGAAGATGGTGAGCGCCTCAGGGTGCACCTTTTTCAGCTCGGCGGCCAGCTCGATAGCGCCGTGACACTGCGTCATCCAGTGCAGGTCGAACCCGAAGATGGGTGCTTCCAAGCGGCCGAGCAGCCGTTTGACGTCCAGCTCGGGATACATCAGCATCAGCGACGCGACATTCACGATCTTCGCGTCGAGTCCGTGCTCGGCCAGCCGCTGCTTCATCGAGAACCAGCCGATGGGGTACATCTCGTAGACCGACGTGACATTGACGCTGTCGCTGTCACTTAGGTAAGCGAACAGCATGTCGTCACGCTCACGGAAGTCATAAACACTGGGAGCGTGCAGCAGGAACAAGTCAGCCTCGAGTCGCGACGCCATCTGCTGATCCATCATGCTGGAATCCCTTATCTGTGAGAATGACCGGCTCTACGGCTGGCGGTGCCTCGGCCCCGTCCGCCTGGATCAGCCCGAGGCACGCGAGGTCGGCCCCGCTCGCCCAGTAAGCCCAGTGGGCGGGGCTGCGCCGGATGGCGGCACTCACCTCGGCGGCGCAGCGAGCGAATGCCGTCACCTCGTCGTCTTTCGCAGACAACCTCACCGGCGCGGAGATCTCCAGCACTTGGTGGCCGTAGTCTGCCGCGCGGTACATGAAGCACATGAGCACGGGCGCGCCAGTCAGCCTCGCGAGCGTCACGGCCCCGGGCAGGAGCCTGGCGCGGCGGCCAAGGAAGGGCACCTCCACAGTGCGGGCCATGTCGCTGCTCAGCGGCGGCGCGTCGATCGCGATCGTCAGCACCTCATTGGCGCGCAGGACGGCCGCCGCCTGTGCCGCGACCCCGACCCGGCCGGCCCACGGCTCGATGTTTGGCCTGTGCCGGTGGCGGCGCATCCGCCTGGCGTAGACCACGTCCCAGAACCGCCGCTCGGCGGATGACAGGCCCACGGTGTAGTTGTGCTGCCAGCGCCCGATGGTGGTGACCGGGAGACCGCTGGAGCCAAGCACCGAGAAGGCGCAGTCGAAGGAGCCGAAGTGAGCGGAGCAGAGGATGGCTCCCTTGCCGTTCGCGAGGGCGGCGTCCAGGTGCTCGCGCCCGCGGACCTCGACCAGCCGCCGCAAGGCCCGCGCCCGCCCCCGCAGCCGCATCGCGTCGATCACCTCACAGGAGGCGATCCGGAACCACTGCCTGGTCAGCCGCTCCGCATCGTCCGGGCGGAGTTCGTCCCCGAGCAACTGCAGCAGGTTGCGCGTCAGCTCGGCACGCTTCCGGTGCCTGGACCGGAAGTCCCAGTCGCCGCGCCAGCACGCGATGCGATAGCCCAGGGATGCGGGAAGGCAGGCCAGGGCCGGCGCCACCGCGGCCCAGTAAGCCACGCCTTCCACGCTGCGCAGCAGCCTCTCCGCGCGACCCTCAGCCACGTGCGGCCCTCTGCTTTCCCGGCTCCCGCGCCCGGAGGTAGGCGCAGATAGTGTTTATATTGTCGAAATTCTCCGGTAGCAGGTCCGCCTCGCCTACCGTGATGTTGAATTGCTCTTCCAGGAAAACCACCAGCCTGAGCAGGCTGAGCGAATCGAGGATGCCTCCCTCCAGCAGGGACGTATCATTCGACAGCGGTAGCAGCGCCGGGTCCTGGACGATTTCACGGCTGATGTAGCCGTTGATAACGCTCTCCATCTGGGGACCTTCCGTTAAAAGAGAAAGCTCTTGATGACCTTCTCGGGAGCTATTCGCTGGACGAGAATTACCCACTCTTCCCAGCTCTTGCCGCACCTCCGGCGGCAAGGGGCGGTAAGAGAATAATTCTCCACTCATGCCATCGCTCGAGTCTCACCATCCCCAGAGTGGCTGTGCGTAAACCGTGATCCCCGGACATCTTCACCGAGCGTTAGATAGAGTCAACTGGGCGACCGGTATCGCCCGCGCCGGATAGCTGGGCAGAGGGTAATAAATGCATTCCCGGAGAGGTCTAAGCGCATTTTACCCGCAAGCCAGCTGTCGGATCAGTTGACGCGATTTATCAAGTATTGCCGCGCAGAGAGGGGAATGTCCCAGTGAAGGTGCAAATCGACACTAAGAGCTGCCAGGGCCACGGCCGCTGCTACGACCTGGCGGTGGGCCTGTTCGGCGAGGACGACGAGGGTTACGGAAGGGTCGCGGGCGACGGCACCGTGCCGCCGGGCCGGGAGCATGACGCGCGCCTTGCGGAGGCGAACTGTCCCGAGCGGGCGATCGAGCTCACCGAGGGGGTATGACGTGGCCGTCGACGACCGCTTCGCCCAGGGCTCCTGGAACCGACGCGACGCCGGGCCCGTCGGCACCCGCAGCGAGATCGTCACCGGACCGGTCTCCGACTGGGCGACCGATTTCTCCCACCTCGATCCCGAATGGGCCGCCGACCCGTATCCGATCCAGGATGACCTGCGGCAGCGCTGCCCGATCGCGCACACGCAGCGGTTCGGCGGCGCCTGGCTGCCGACGCGGTACGAGGACATCGCGGCAATCGCGTACGACACCGAGCACTATTCCTCTCGGGCGATCATCGTGAGCAACTTCCGTCCGCCGCAGGACCTGGCGCCGGCCGGCGGCTCACCGCCGATCACCTCCGACCCCCCGTTCCACGCCGACGCGCGCAGGCTGCTGCTCCCCGCGTTCACGAAGACAGCGGTCAGCAAGCAGGAGTCCGCGACGACGGAGCTGTGTCACTCGCTCATCGACGCACTCGCGGGCCAGGACGTCGTCGATGCCGCCCGCGACTACGCGCAGCACATCCCGATGCGGGCGATAGCCGCCATTCTCGGGTTCCCTCCGCAGGACGCGCCGCAGTTCCGTGAGTTCGTCAAGAACACGCTGGAAGGCATCAACCTGCCACCTGAGCAGCGCCTCACGCGGATGTCGGCGCTGTTTCACTACCTGCTCGCGCAGGTCCAAGACCACCTGAACGACCCGCGGGACGACCTCACGACCTACCTGATCGACGCGGAACTTGGCGGCCGCAAGCTCGACCCTCCGCACATTGTCGGCACGATGGCCCTGCTGCTCATCGCCGGCATCGATACGACCTGGAGCGCGATCGGCGCCTCCCTGTGGCATCTGGCGAAAACCCCGGAGGACCGGCGTCGGCTCGTCGCCGATCCCGGGCTGCTGCCGACCGCGATCGAGGAGTTCCTCCGGGCCTACGCGCCGGTCACCATGGCCCGGATGGTCAAGCAGGACATGGACTGGCACGGGGTCGGCATGAATGCCGACGACTGGATCCTGCTGTCCTACCCGGCGGCCAACCGGGATCCGGCGCAGTTCGACCGTGCGGGCGAGGTCGTCATCGACCGCAAGGTCAACCGGCACGCCGCGTTCGGCCTCGGCATCCACCGCTGCCTGGGATCGCACCTGGCCCGCATGGAGCTCCGGGTCGCGCTTGGAGCATGGCTCGAGCGCTTTCCTGAGTTCACCCTGGCCGACCCCGCGGCGGTGACCTGGGCTTTGGGACAGGTCCGCGGCCCGAGGGCGCTCCCGCTCCGCGTCACTGGCGGTTAGGACGCCGAAAAACGGCCCGCCAGCTGGGAATTCTCGGCTGCGGGCCATTTTCCTTTGCCGGGCTCCGCCGCGGACTGCAAACTGGAGCTCCGGGTCGCCGGTGAGGGGGACTGACCGGGGCTGACGCTAGGAGGGCAGTTCGGATGCAGCCGATGCCGGAAGACTGGGAGCGGGCCGTCGCCGTGGTGGCTCACCCCGACGACTTGGAATACGGGGTCGCCTCAGCCGTCGCCCGCTGGACTGGCCAGGGCAAGGAAGTGGCGTACGTGCTGGCAACCTGGGGTGAGGCAGGCATCGCCGGCCTGCCCCCGGACAAGGCCGGGCCACTGCGAGCGGAGGAAGAACGGCGCAGCGCGGCGATCGTCGGTGTCCGCGAGGTTGCGTTCCTCGGTCACCGGGACGGGATGGTGGAATACGGGGTGCCGCTGCGACGCGACCTGGCGGCCGCATTCCGCCGGCTGAACCCCGAGGTTGTCATCACCATGAGCTTCGATCTCACCTGGGGCGAGGACGGCCCCGTCAACCATTCCGATCACCGTGCCGTCGGGCTCGCCGTGCTGGACGCATGCCGGGACGCGGCCAACGGATGGGTGTTCCCTGACGCTGGGCCGCCGTGTGCCGGGATCCGCGACGCGTACGTCGCCTCCGGGAACCCGACCCACTTCGTGGACGTCACCGCCACCATCGACGCGGGCATCGCCTCACTGCGCGAGCAGCGGGCCTACCTGGAGGGGCTTGGCCGCGATTTCGATCCCAGCGAGTTCCTCAGGAACATGGCCGGCTTCGTCGGCCTGGGTGCGGGTTGCGAATACGCCGTGGGCTTCCGCCGCTACCCGATGAGCTAGGCGCAGCGGCCGGATGTGGACACCGTTATTGGCCGATGGCGGGAGGGGGAAGGTATCGCGCGTGTTCACGCGCCGTCCGGTGTTGGTGCCGGGGCACTCTGGTCGAGGGTGGCGGCCCAGGAGGCGAGGAGCTTGAGGGCGTCGTCGGAGGGGGTGCCGGGCTCGGCGGTGTAGGCGGAGATCCGCAGGCCCGTGTCGGCGGCGAGGTCAAGGGCTTCGAAGGTCAGGGTGAGGTCGCCGACGGCCGGGTGGTGGAAACGCTTGCTGCCGGTGCGGTGGAAGCGGACGTTGTGCGCGGCCCACCAGGTGCGGAAGTTCTCGCTGCGGGTGGACAACTCGCCGATGAGGTTGGACAGGGCCTTGTCGTGCGGGCTGCGGCCGGCCTCGGTGCGCAGCATGGCCACGATGTCCTGGGCCTGGCGTTCCCAGTCGGGGTAGAACTCGCGGGCGGCGGGGTCGAGGAACAGGAACCGGGCGTTGTTGGCCGGCTGGGCGGGACTGCTGAGGACCGGCGCGAACAGCGCCGCACCGAGGCGGTTAGCAGCGAGGATGTCCATCCGGGGGTTGCGGACGTAGGCCGGGGTCGTGGTCATCGAGTCGAGGATGCGCCGCACGCTCGGCCGCACCCGCTGCGGCGCGGGGCGGCGGGGTGCCCCCGGGGTGGCGGTGGCGGCGGCGCGGGCGAGGTCGAACAGGTGGGCGCGCTCCGCCTCGTCCAGCTGCAGGGCGCGGGCGATGCCTTCAAGCACGCTGTCGGACGCACCATGTGCCCGGCCGCGTTCCAGCCGGGTGTAGTAGTCGATGCTGACCCCGGCCAGGAGCGCCACTTCTTCCCGGCGCAGCCCGGCGACGCGGCGGTTGCCGCCGTAGGCGGGCAGCCCTGCCTGCTCAGGGGTGATCCTGGCGCGGCGGGAGACCAGGAAGTCGCGCATCTCGTTCCCGTTGTCCATAACCCCAGGTTAAGGTTCCCGGCGGACAGCCTGGGGGGTCCTGTTGGTACCCCGGAGCGCGACGCCAGGCCGATCGCAGAAAGGCAGTGGCAGGCTGCCACGGTCGGCCCAGGCAGATAGCGCGCATCTTGCATGGATCGATTCGACTACGTTGCATGCAACTGGAAGGATAGTTTCCATGACCCCTTTCCCCGGCTCCCGCGCGGGCGCCAGCGAGTCCGGCGGCGGCGCCGCTGCCGTCAACGCCACCAGCGCCGCCGAGCACGCCTACGAAGCCACCAAGCGGGCGATCATCCGTGGCGAGCTAGCGCCGGGAACCATGACCAGCGAACTGCTCGTCTGCCAGCAGCTTGGCATCAGCAGGACGCCGGTGCACGACGCGTTCCTGCGCCTCGCGGGCGAGGGGCTGCTGTCTTTGGAGTCGCGCAAGGGCGCCGTGGTGCGCCCTATGTCGCCGAGCGAGGCGCGCGATGTGCTGGGGATGCGCGAGGCGGTCGAGGCGATGGCGGCGACGCGGGTAATCGCCGACGGCGGCGCCGCGGAGCTGGCGGTGACGGTTGAGGACCTGCTGGCAGTGCAGCAACGCGCGGCAGCTAACGGCGATCTCGAAGCATTCGTCGATGCCGACGACGCCTTCCACACCAAGGTCGTCGTCGCCTCGGGCAATGCGATCGCCGTGTACTTCACGGGGTTCCTGCGCGATCGCCAGCAGCGCCTGCGCCATCAGCTGTTCCGGGTCCGCCCCGAGCAACTCGTCGCCGTCATGGAACAGCACGCAGCGCTAGTCGCTGCCCTGGCGGACGGAGACGCCGGGCAATACCGCGGGGTGCTGGCCGAGCACGTGGCGACTCACGGGGTCACGTCGTGACGGCTTCAGCTACCAGGCACGCGCAGACGGCGGGCGGCACCGCGGTCCCGGCGTCAAAGGTGCCGTCAGGTGCACGGAGCTGGATCGGGGTCTGGGGCACGGTCTTCGTCTGCTCGTGGGGCGGCAACCAGTTCAGCCCGCTGCTGCTCATGTACGAGGGCCGCGAGCACTACTCCGCGCTTATGGTCAACGCGTTCCTCGGCGTGTACGTGCTAGGGCTGGCGCCCGCGCTGCTGGTCTCCGGGTCGCTGTCGGACCGGCACGGCCGGCGGCCGGTCATGCTCGCCGGGGTGGCGGCGGCGGTGACGGGCAGCACCCTCCTGGCGCTGGGGCCCCACGGCGCGGTATTGCTCGTGCTTGGGCGGCTGTTCTCCGGGTTCACGGTCGGCATCGCTATGGCTGTCGGGAGCAGCTGGCTCAAGGAGCTCTCGCAGCCGCCTTTCGACCCGGCGGCGGACGAAGCCTCCGGGGCGCGCCGGTCCTCGCTTGCCTTCTTGATGGGGGCCGGACTCGGGGCCCTCGTCGCGGGCCTGATAGCGCAGTGGGGGCCGATGCCTCTGGTCCTGCCATTCCTGATTCACATCGGCGTGACCGTGCCGTTCGCGTTCGTCGCGGCCAGGGTGCCCGAGACTCGTCGCGCCGGCGGCGTCCCCGGACCGTGGTGGCGACAGTTGCGCGTGCCAAGCGCGAGGCACCGCAGGTTCGTCCGCGTCATCGCGATCGCCGCCCCGTGGCTGTTCGCCTCTGCTGCGATCGGCTACGGCTACCTGCCGACCCAGCTGAGTGGTGCCACCGGCTCGTGGGGGCTGGTGTTCGCCACCGCGGCGACGGTCGTGGCCCTGGGCGTCTCGAGTGCCGTCCAGCCATTCGCCAAGCGCGTGCACTCCCGCCAATCCGCGCGCGGCCTGTGCACGGGAGTGGCGATCATCGCGGCGGGGATCGCCGTGACCGCCTTGGCGGTGAGCGCGCGGTCGCCCTGGGCCGGGCTGGCGGCCAACGTCGTGATCGGCGCCGGGATGGGCGTCACGATGGTCTCAGGCCTGCTCGAGGTCCAGCGGATCGCGGCCCCCGAGGACCTGGCGGGCCTCACCGGGGTGTTCTACGCGCTCGCCTACGTCGGCTTCCTCGCCCCGGCTGTCATTGCGGCCGTCGCCACCTCCATCGCGGTCACCACCATTCTGTGGGTGGTCACGGGCCTCGCCGTGGCATCGTGGCTGCTCATCCTGGCCGCCTCGACCAGGCACCTGCCCGGCGACCGCCCCTGAGGTATCAGCCCTCCGCCTTTCGCCAACTGCCACCGCCAGTTGGGCCCGCGCGTCGCCGCCATGGTCGTCTTCGCCGTCGGCCTGGTCGCGTTCACCATCAGGGGTCCCCGTGTCCGCACGTCGGGTGAGTTACGCGGGCACTTGCCGCTCACGGCCGCTAGACCACCATGCGCTCGATCCTCGGGTGGGGCAATGAGAGGGCGCTGCCAGGGATTTGAGAGGGGGTGTGACAAAACGATGGGTTTTGGCGCTGAACGTTATGAAATGAGGACACGCCATTCGCCCGGGATCACCCGGCGGACCGCCGAGCAACTTCTTGACGGCGCCGCCGGGTCTGGTCCGGATCATCTGACCCAAGTGCTGAGCGCCGCGGCGGCGTCAGCCCGCGAGGGTGAACTGGCTGGCGAGCAAGCGGCCATGGCCGCGTTCGAAGCCAGCCTTCCGTTCGAGGCGAGGACTCTCAGTCATGCCACCACTCCCAGGAAGAGGAAGATGCCAAACCTCCCGCTTGCGAAACTTATTTCCATGAAGGCCGTGATGTGGTCGGTAGCTGGCCTGGTAGCCGCCGGCGGGGCGGCCACAGCGGGGACAGTCGCCTTCACCAGTTCGGGGCCGACGTCCGCCAGCAACTCTGGTGCTAGCCTCCCGGTCGCCGGCTCGGCCGACGCCGCAGGTCCCGGTGCCGCAGGTCCCGCCGCCACTGTTCCAGGTGGCGGGCCCGCGCAGGGGGCGGGCTCGTCATCGGCAGGCTCGCCGGGCGCCTTGCCGGTAACCCTGTGCAACGACCTGACGTCCAAGGTCGAGTCCGTCATCGGGGACGCCGCGGGCGTGACGGACAAGGCAGGCCTCTCGTCGGTCCTGGCTAACCCCGCCGTGAGCCAGGTGCTGGCGACCGCGCCGGCCAACGGGCTGCTGACAACGGTCAACAACGCGGCCGCGGTGCCTGACTACTGCGGCCTCTTGCTTGCCCTCCCGACGGTCCCGGTACCCGGCGACTTCACGCAGCTTCCGGCGTCCATCCTGAACCAGACCCTGAGCGGGCTGCCGGCCGCCGACCTGGCCGGCGTGCTGACCTCCCTGCCCAGTGGCGAGCTGTCCCAGACAATGAGCGAGTTGGCGCCTGCGCAGCTGTCCTCGGTCTTCACCACGCTCTCGCCCGGCGCGGCGGGCGGCGTCCTGAGCACGCTCCCGGCGAGTTCCCTGAGCAGCGTGCTGACTACGCTCCCAGCGTCCACGGTCACGAGCCTGCTCCCGAGCCTGCCGACCAGCAACCTGACTCAGGTCCTGACCACCCTGCCGAACGGGGCGACGGGCACCGTCCTGTCCGAGCTCCCGGCGACTGACCTGACCCAGGTGCTGACCGCCCTGCCGTCCTCGGCGCTCGGCAACGTGTTCACCGGGCTGCCGACGAGCGACCTGACCCAGGTCCTCACCGCCCTGCCGTCCTCGACGCTCGGCAACGTGCTCACCGCGCTCCCGGCCCCCACCCTCGGGAGTGTCCTCACCCAGCTCCCGGCGGGCAACATGAGCACCGTCCTGACCGCTCTGCCCGCGGGCGACCTGAGCACCGTCCTGGGCACCCTCCCGACGGGCGACCTCAGCAGCGTCATGACCACGCTCCCGTCATCCACGGTGAGCTCCCTGATGGGCAGCCTGCCGAGTAACACAGCGGGCCAGATCCTCGGAAAGCTGCCCGCGTCTGTGCTGAACGGGCTGCGGGGCGTCCTTCCGTCGTCGATCCTCTCTGTGCTGCCGTTGTGAACTGACCGTCCAGGGGGGAGCGAACCCGCCGCGGGCGGGATGGCGTCGTCAGGCGCCATCCCGCCCGCCCTCATGGAGGAGACTCTTGCTGACGCCGCTAGGACACGAGCGGGCAGGAACAAAGACTCAGGCCAGCCGCGACCACGCCATCGCCGAGCCCGAGGCAGTCAGTGGCGGGACGGCGCGGCCGGCGGCGGATGCCGCCTGCCCTGGCGTGACTGCCGTGGGCGGGGTCGATGAGCTGACTGCTGCGCTCGAGGGCGCACAGCGCGGGGACCCAGAATCGTTCCGGATCCTCTTCCGCGAGGCCCAGCCGCGGCTGCTGCGCTACCTCAGCTATCTGGTGGGCAGCGAAGCTGAGGACATCGCCTCGGAGACCTGGCTGCAAGCAACGCGAGACCTGGGCAAGTTCCGCGGGAGCCACGGTGACTTCCGCGGCTGGATCACCACCATCGCCAGGAACCGGGCCATGGACCACTTGCGTCGTGCCAATCGCCAGCCGCCGGCCGTCCCGGTTCCGGTCGAGGATCTCGTCTTCATGGCGGGCCGCGAGGACACCGCGGATCGCGCCATTGAGGCCATCACCACCGAGGAGGCCCTCAGCCTTATCGCCTCCCTGCCGCGTGACCAGGCAGAGGCCGTCTTGCTGCGCGCCGTCGTGGGCTTGGACGCCAAGAGCGCGGCTCAGGTCGCCGGCAAGCGCGCCGGTGCCATCCGGACCGCGGCCTACCGCGGCCTGAAAACCATCGGGAAGCGCATCGAACATCGGGCTGATCGTTTTGGGCTATTAGCCACGACCTTCTGCCGCCACCAGCGAAAACGGCCTGCCGGGCAAGGTGGACAGCGCTTGCGCTGAGGTCCAGGTAAAGAAGTCGGTCGTATCTCATATGTGAGATACCCTTTCGGGTATGGACGAGCTTCCGGTCCTTCCTGGGTTCCGTGAGATGGCACTGCGCCGGATGGCGGAGCAGCGCGCTGGCCTGGTTCGTGAACTGGTCGTGCAGCGCCTGGAAGCGGGCCTGTCACAGACCGAGGTGGCGGCGCGCATGGGCACCTCGCAGTCGGCGGTTGCCCGGCTTGAGTCAGGCGCGATCGACGCCCGCGCCTCCACGCTCGAACGGTATGCGGCCGCCGTCGGCGGCGAGATCAACTGGAGCCTGAATGAGTAGTCCGAACGCACCCGGCAGTCTCCGCGGCGCTAACTTCCCCCCGGGCGGGGATGTGCCCGAGTTCCCGTGGCCTGGCCGGCAGTCGCCTGGGACGCCGTTCCCTGGCCGGCAGCCGTCCCCAGGCAGCCCTGAACCAGGCCCCGTGCCGCCGACCCGGGTCTGGCTTGATCCGCACGACGGGTGGCAGGACAAGCTCTACGAGCGACTCCTCGAGCAGCGCATCGTCCTCGCCTCGGGCGTCCTCGACGATGCGGCGGCGACGCGCCTGTCCGCCCAACTGCTCACTCTCGACGCCGAGGGCGACGGGCCGATCCGCCTGGAACTGCAAAACCTCCAGTCCGAACTGCCCGTGGCCCTGACGCTCATGGGCGTACTCGACGTGGTGCGGGCGGAGATCCAGGCGTTCGCCGGCGGCGAGACCGGCGGGTCCGCGCTCGGCGTGCTCGCCTCATGCCCGCGTCGGCTCGCGTATCCCAACGCGTCGTTCACGCTGTCGGAGCCGAAGTTTTGGTTCGGCGGAACAGCCACAGCGGTATCCGCTCATGAACAGCATGCCGGGCGGATGGTTGACTCGCTGTTCTACCGGCTCGCCGAGGTCACCGGCCGCGATGCCGAGGACATCCGCGAGGACGCACACCGCGGTCGCGTCCTCACGGTCGCCGAGGCGATCGGCTATGGCCTGATCCACGACCGCGCCGTCAAGCGCGCCAGCTAGCGCCGCCGGTCCTCCCTGGCTCCCGGAAGGGACAGCGTTCTATAAGCGACAGCGGCCAGCCGGGCTGACACAAAGCCCGGGAACGGGCGTTTCCGCCCAGGTCTCGTTGCTAGCCTCATTGACTGGGGGTGACCGACGATGCTGGTGATCCACGGGATCTGGGCGTACGGTGCGCTGCAGGTCTGGGCGGAGGACTCCGGACTGCCCCCGCAGGCCCCGCCGCGCGGCGGGCGGCCGTCGCGGGCACCGCGCCCGCACCCGTTCGCCGCTGCGCCGGACGTGCTGGCGGACGCGCTCGCGAACGCCCTGGCCGGCGCCGGGACTGGTGACCTGCCGCGCAAGGCGGTCGATGACGAGCTCACGCTGCGCTTGCCATCCACACCCGGCGGACCGCTCGCCTCGCCGGAACTCCTCACTGCGCCCGCCGAGACCACCGAGACTCCGGTCGCCCGCAAGCCGTCGCTGGCCGGCTGGCGGGTTCCCGTGCTCGTCTTCGAGCCTGCAGTGGCCACGTCGCTGCTGGCCGCGCTCGCCGAACTGCCGCCAGGCGACGTCGTGGTCAGCGGCTCGATCGGCTATCTCGCCGCAATTGTCCGGTTCGCCGACGACCTGGCGTCGCGTGGCCGGGTACTGCCAGTGCTCGCCGTCGAAGACGGCGGGTACGCCGCGCGATGGCGCCCCGTGCTGTCCGCCGCCGATGCGCGGCACGCCCGCGAGCTCGCCGCCGCGATGCCGCCCGCCTGCCGGGCCGTGGCAGACACGGGGCTGGCAAACACGGTGCTGGCAAACACGGGGGCGGGCGCCGCGCCGGGGCCGCTGCTCGCGGACATGCTCGATGCCGTCGCGGATACGGCAGCGCGCACCCGGTTGCCGAGTGCGCTACTGCCCGCGCGCAAAGGCCGCCGCCCCGCCCGCATCCAGCTAGCCGAACGGATGCTGCTCGCGCTGACCGCGCCACAGCCTCTCCTCGAGGTGGCGGACGCGACGGACGAGCGCGAGGCAGGGGCCCTTGCGGCCGCGTTCGCGGACTGGCTGGCGGGCGCCGCGCTCCCCGGCGGCTCGGTCCGTACCTGCTTCCGCCTGGTCGAGCCGCCCGCTGACCAGGCGGGAGCGGATGAAGCCCCCGTGGTTGACGTCACTGCGCTCGCCGTCGCCGGGTCCGCTGACGGGGAGGGCGCGGGCAGCCCCGATACCTGGCGGGTCGAGTTCTCGCTCCAGTCGGCCGATGACCCGAGCCTGATGCTGCCCGCCGCGGACGTGTGGACCGGGGCCGGTTACGGCTGGCTGCCTGGCGCCCTGGCGCAGCACACGAGCCACCCCGAGGAGGAACTGCTCGCGGGCCTCGGCACCGCGGCCAGGCTGTTTCCCGTGCTCGACGGCGCGCTGCGTGAGGCCGCCCCCGCCCAGGTCACACTGGATACCGCGGGCGCGCTTGAGTTCCTGCGCGAGACCGGCCCGTTGCTAACGGCGGCTGGGTTCGGCGTGCTGATGCCGGACTGGGCGCGCAAGACGCGACTGGGCCTGAAGCTGACCACCAGGTCCTCCTCCAGCGGGTCATCCGCCTCAGGCCGGCAGAGCCAGTTCGGCATGCAGGACCTCATATCCTTCCGCTACGACCTGGCCCTCGGCGACGACGTGCTCACCGCGGCGGAACTGGCCGAACTGGCCGAGCGCAAGGTCCCGCTTGTCCGCGTCCGCGGTCAGTGGGTGGAACTCGACGACCGGCACCTGAAGGCCGCGCTGAAGTTCCTGACGGGCAAGCGGTCCGGAACCATGACCGCCGCCGAGGTGCTTGGCGCGGCGATGGGGACGGACGGAAGGCCCGGCGACCTTCCGCTGGCCGAGGTGGAAGCCGACGGGTGGCTCGGCGACCTACTGTCCGGCCAGGCCGACAAGCGACTTGAGCCCGGGGAGACGCCGGCGGGCTTCCGCGGCACCCTGCGCCCGTATCAGCAACGCGGGCTTTCGTGGCTGTCGTTCCTCGGCCGGCTCGGTATCGGTGCAGTTCTCGCCGACGACATGGGCCTCGGAAAGACCGTCCAGCTCCTGTCGGTGTTGTGGGCCGAACGCGTGGAACACCCACTCGTTCGGGATAGTGCTGTTGGTCCGACCCTGCTGATCTGCCCGATGTCCCTCGTCGGGAACTGGCAGCGGGAAGCGGAGCGCTTCACCCCTGACCTGGCCGTGCATGTGCACCACGGGGCCGACCGGCTCGCGGGTGCCGAGCTCGCGGCGGCCATGGCTGGCGCGGACCTGGTGATCACCACCTACCAGACAGCGATCAGGGACCTGGCGGCGCTGTCGGAGGTGAGCTGGTCACGGTTGGTTTGCGACGAGGCACAGGCGATCAAGAACCACCTGAGCCAGCAGGCGAAGGCCGTCAGGTCGCTGCCGGCCGCGTCGCGGATCGCGCTGACCGGCACGCCGGTGGAGAACCAGCTTTCCGAGCTGTGGTCGATCATGGAGTTCGCCAATCCCGGCATGCTCGGCACCGCGAAGGCGTTCCGTGACAGGTACGCGGTGCCGATCGAGCGGCACGGGTCCGAGGAAGCGGCGCGCGAGCTGCGCCGGGTCACGCAGCCATTCGTGCTGCGGCGGCTGAAGACGGATAAGTCGATCATCTCCGACCTGCCGGACAAGCAGGAGATGAAGGTCTGGTGCAACCTGACCCAGGAGCAGGCCAGCCTCTACGCCGCGACGGTCACCGACATGCTGTCCCGGATCGAGGACGCGTCGGAGGGCATCCAGCGGCGTGGTCTGGTGCTGGCCACGATGGCCAAGCTCAAGCAGGTCTGCAACCACCCGGCGCACCTGCTCGGCGACGGTTCCCGGCTGCCCGGGCGGTCCGGCAAGCTGGCCCGGCTCGAGGAGCTCTGCGAGGAGATTGCCGCCGAAGGCGATAAGGCGCTGTGCTTCACGCAGTACGCCGAGTTCGGCCGCATGCTCCAGCCGTACCTTTCCGCGCGGATCGGCTGCCCGGTGCTCTTCCTGCACGGCGGCACGGCGAAGAAGCAGCGGGACGCGATGGTCGCCCGGTTCCAGGAGGCGGACGGGCCCGTGCTGTTCCTGCTGTCGCTGAAGGCGGGCGGCACCGGGCTCAACCTGACCGCCGCGAACCACGTCATCCACGTCGACCGCTGGTGGAACCCGGCGGTCGAGGACCAGGCCACCGACCGGGCGTTCCGCATCGGCCAGCGCCGCGACGTCCAGGTCCGCAAGTTCGTCTGCGTGGGCACCCTCGAGGAGCGGATAGACGCCATGATCGAGCAGAAGAAGGTGCTGGCGGAGCAGATCGTCGGCGCGGGGGAGTCGTGGCTCACCGAGCTGTCGACCGCCGCGCTGCGCGAAGTCCTTGCCCTGTCGCCGGAGGCGGTGTCTTCATGAGCCCCTGGTACGAGTACGAGTCCTCCGGGCCGATCGCCGTCGAGGGCGGGATCAAGGCCAAGAGCAAGCGCGGCGCGATCGGCGAGCAGTGGTGGTCGCGGCGGTTCATCGGAGTGCTTGAGTCCTACGGTATGAGCAGCCGGCTGCAACGGGGGCGTTCCTACGCCCGGCGGGGTCAGGTCCTTGAGTTCGCGCTGGCTTCAGGAAAGGTGACCGCGCGAGTGCAGGGGTCGCGTCCGGCGCCCTACCAGGTGTCGCTCACGGTACGGCCGCTGACCAGCCCGCAGTGGCGGGACGTCGAATCGCGGCTGGCCGGCCAGGCGCTGTTCCGCGCCCGGCTCCTGGCCGGCGAGATGCCGGCCGAGATCGAGGAAGTCTTCGCTTCCTGCGGGACGCCGCTGTTCCCCGAGTCGTCGCGCGACCTGACAATGAGCTGCAACTGCCCGGACTGGGGCGTCCCGTGCAAGCACCTGGCCGCGGTCTGCTACGTGCTGGCCGAGGCGTTCGACGCCGACCCGTTCGCGATGCTCGCCTGGCGCGGTAAGGGGCGCGACGACCTGCTCACCGCGCTGCGCGGCAAGACCGCTGGTTCGCCAGCGGGCGGCGCGCGTCCGGAGGTCACGGGGACCAGCCCGGCCCTGGCGTTGCTGTCGGACGTGACCGGGGTGCCGCTGGAGGAAACACTGGCGGACTTCTGGTCACCCGGCTTGAGCCAGGCGCGCCTCCGTGCCGTGCCGCCCAGCCCCGCGACCCCGCCCGACCTCCTGCTCAGGCTCTCAGACCCGCCGGATCTCCAGGTCAGGGGCAGCGATCTCCGCGACCTCCTCGCCCCCGCTTACGCCCAGCTCGCCGCGCCTGAGGAAAACCCAGCTAGCGAGAAATAAGCACTGGCACCACGGAAGCTCACATGCCTGGTACGGATACGGGCCAGCAGTTATCGTCACGAACCAAGCCAGGCCGGCCAGAAATCCGGGTCGCCGCGTGAACCGGACTGGCTTCGGGCGCAATAGACGTGGTGATGGACGACGATGAGCTGATCGCGGCCCTGGCGGCAGGCGACGACACGGCACTGCGCGAGCTGTTCACGCGGCACGCGCCGTGGCTGGCGGCGCGCCTGCGGGCCGCGCTGCCGCCGCCGGACGTCGAGGACGTGCTCCAGGAGACGTTCCTCGCGGTGTGGAAGGGCGCGAGCGCCTACCGGCCGCAGGGAACACCGCAAGCCTGGATGTGGGTGATCGCCCGCAACCAGGCCGCTCTGCTGCTTCGCAGGCGCGGCCCGGTCGCCGCGCCGCTGGCCGAAACCGCCCAGGCGGGCCTGGACCCTGCAGAGGCCGCCCTGGCCCGCGCCGATATCGCCGCCGTCCTTTCCGGCCCGGGAGGTGACGTGCTGCGCCTCATGTACGTCGAAGACCGCCCCGTCGCCGAGGTCGCCGCCCTGCTCGGCGTCCCCGCCGGCACGGTCAAGAGCCGCGCCCACCGCGCCCGCCGCCGGCTGCGACTCGCCCTGGGGGAATCACGATGACCATCCCGAACGATCCCGGCCGTCTGCCGCCCGCCCATGACTCGCCCGATGGCGTCGACCTGGACCGGGTCTGGACCGGCATCGCCGCCGAGGTCTGGCGGCGGCGCCCCGGCTGGATCGAGCGCACGGCGGCCCGGCTGCTCCGGTCGCCCGGCCTCGCCCGCGCCCTGGTCACCACCCCGTCGCTGCTGCTGCCCTGGCTGATCTCGACAGTCGTGGCGTTCGGGGTGGGGGCGCTGGTCAGCATCGGCCCGGGACAGCCGCTCGTCTGGCTGATCGCGCCGGGTGTCGCGGCGGTGGGCATCGCCTTCGCCTACGGCCCGGGGACCGACCCGGCGTGGGAGCTGTCGCTGAGCTGCGCGGTGCCCGACCGGATGGTGCTGTTTGCCCGGGGTTTGGCGGTGTTCGCGGTGAACGCCGCGCTCGGCCTGCTGGCGAGCGTGTTCTCCGGCGCGGCCGCGGCGCTGACGTTCGGCTGGCTGGTCCCGATGACCGCGGTCTGCGCGCTGGCGCTCGCGGTGACGGTCACCGTCAGGTCGGCCGGCGTCGGCGCGTGCGCGGGCGTGGCCGCCTGGACGATCACGGTGCTCGCCAGCCAGACCGCCAGCGGCCAGCCCACGGCCGCGGCCACGAACGTGCACGGCTACCTGCCCTACCTCGCGGTCGCGGTCTGCTGTGCCGCGGTCGTCGGTTACGCGACACGCCCACAACGGGAGTTCTAGTGAATGTTGACCTGAGAGACGCCCACCGCTCGTTCGGGAAAAACAGGGCGGTCGCCGGGGTGGACCTGCAGTTGGGGACCGGTGTCTTCGGACTGCTCGGCCCCAACGGGGCAGGGAAGACCTCCCTGTTGCGGATGCTCGCCACCGTGCTGCCGCCGACGTCGGGGGAGATCCGGCTGCTCGGCCGGGACCCGCGCGGCTCGGCGGCGCGGCGGGAGATCCGCCGGCGGCTCGGCTACCTCCCGCAGAGCCTCGGGTATTACCCCTCGTTCACGGTGGTGGAGTTCATTGAGTACTTCGCGCTGCTCAAGGAAATGCCGTCATCCGCTGTCCCCGGAGCGGTGGCGGCGGCGGTGGAGCGCGTTGACCTCGGCGCGAAGGCCAGGGCCAAGCTGCGCACGCTGTCCGGCGGGATGCTGCGGCGGGTCGGGATCGCGCAGGCGATCGTCAACAACCCGGACCTGCTGCTGCTCGATGAGCCGACCGCCGGGCTCGACCCGGAGCAGCGGGTGCAGTTCCGTGCCCTGCTGCGGTCGCTCGGAGGCACCTCGACCGTGGTCGTGTCGACGCACCTGGTGGAGGACGTGGGGGCGGCGTGCTCGGAGGTGGCGCTGATGTCGGCAGGGAAGATCGTGTTCCGTGGCACGCCTGACGAGCTGACCGCCCGTGGCGCGGGATACGGCGTCGGGGACGCGCCGCTCGAGCGGGGTTACAGCGCGGTGCTCGCCGAGGTCCGGTCATGAGCGAGCTTGCGAGCGAGTCGGTAAGTACAGTGCGTCCGCGAATGCGGACTCCGAGCGCCAGCGAGGTGGCCTCATGAGCGTGCTGAGTGTCCCACCAGTCCGGCCAGCCCCGTCTCGCCTGGTACCGCCCCGGACGGTCAGGGCGCTGGGGCTGGAGTTCAAGCGGAGCCCGGTGCCGTACCTGCTGCCGCTGGTGGCCGTATTTTTCTACTTCGACCCGATGCACACGGCCGACGGGTACCCGCCCGTCTGGACTCTGCGCGCGTCAATCATCGACCGCGACCTGCTGTTTGCCTTCAGCGCGTTCGCCGGCGGCATTGCCGCTTGGGCGGGGGCGAGGGAAGGCCGCAGGAAGACCGCCGACCTGCTCGCCACCACGCCCCGCGCGGCGTGGACGCGACTGGCCGTCGCGCTCGCCGGCACGCTTTGCTGGGTGCTGCTCGCGTTCCTTGCCTGCGTCGCGGTCCTGTATGTCCAGACCGCGTTGCAGGCGACCTGGGGCGGGCCGCCGCTGTGGCCGGTGTTCGTCGGGGCGGTCGGCGTGACGATGGCGACGGTGATCGGGTTCACCTGCGGGGCCGTGTTCCCCGGGCGGTTCACCGCGCCACTGGTCGCGCTCGGCATGGCCGTGCTGTTCGAGATCGGGTTCCGGGAGGCGGGGGCGGTCAGGGTGTCGTCGGTGAACCATGCACTGCTGTCGCCGCACAACGCCCCGCTGAGCGTCAGGCTGCTTCACGAGCTGACTTCGTTGACTTCTGGGACATATGCGCTGCTGTCGCCGATGAATGGCGTGCCGAGCGTCGATGCGGGCGTCTACTACCGCGTCGCGCCCGACCTGTCGATCGTGCAGGTCATGTTCATGGGGGGATCGCGGTCGCCCTGTTTGGCGTGCTTGGCCTGGCGGCCGGGCTGCGTGAGCCGGGCCGGCGGGCGGTTGGCCGGCTCGCCTGGTCGCCGCCGTGCTGGTGGCCTGCGGCGTGGCGGCGTCGTGGACCGGGTTCACGCTGGCCGGGACCGCGAAGCCGGACGCGGTGGCGGGCGGCTGGGAGATCCCGGCACTGCACTCGGCAGCCAGCGACCAGCCGATTACCGTCACCCCGGACTGCACGTCCGCCGCCGGCTTCCAGGTGTGCGTCGACCCTGCGCTCAGCTTTGACTTGCGCTCCGTGGCGGCGGAACTCGACCCGGTGGCCGCCCAGATCGCCGGGCTGCCCGGGGCCCCGGCCCGCGCCGAGGAAGTAGCCAGCAGAAATGGCTGGGCCGGGATCTCGAGGTCCCCGCCGCGCAGCGTTTCGAGGCGCTGTCCGCGGGCGCACGGCACGCCTGGCTCGCCACGCACCTGGCCGCCCTTCGGGCGGGCAAGATCACCGTGGCCCAGCTGCCGTGACCGCCGCCGACGTGCTCACGCCCGCTTCCTTCCCGGGCGCCCCGGCTGGGAGGGCCGGCCGGCTCCCGGTAGGCATCCGGCTGACCTGGCTCCACCTGCGCGCCCGCCGCGTCCCGGCCGGGATTGTCGCGCTCGCCGTGTGCGGCGTCCTGCTGCGCGCCGCGCTGCACTGGAACTGGACGTCCAACTCGGACCCGCAGCAATTCCCGATGATCGTCGAGGCGGGCGCGGTCGCGGTCATCGCGGTGACGACGCACGGCCCGTTCGGCGAGGTGGAACGGGCCACCGGCTGGTGGCTGCCCCCCATGAGGCTGCTCGCCGCGGTTGGGATGTGCGGCCTGGCGATCCTCGCCCTGCAGTTGGGCGTGGTCGGCGAGAGCCTGAACGACGGCATCCTTGTGCTGGCACGGAACGTCATCGGCTTCGCCGGACTCGGGCTGGCGTCCTCGCTGGTCACCGGCGGCCTGCTCGCGTGGGTACTGCCGCTTGGCTACATGGCGTTCTGCCAGTACGCAATGACTGAAGCCTGGAGTGCCCTGTGGACCTGGCCGGCCCGCCCGCCCGCCGACCGCGGCGCGTGGATCTGCGCGGGCGCGGTTTTCGCGGTCGGCCTGCTGCTGTTCACCATCCGCGGCCCCCGCACTCGCCCCAGCGACGACGCCTAGCCCCCGGCTAGGGCAGCCCTGGGGGCTGCTGGTCATCGAGTTCCGGGTCCAGCCTGGAGGCCGGGGCGGAGCAGTGGTAGTATTACGTAGTATCTGTAATACGAGATACTTTCACCGGGAGGCCGTCATGGTGCTGAACAGTAAGGGCCAGCTGACCATCCCAGCGCACCTGCGGGACAAGTACGGACTGCACGCCGGTGACGAGGTCGAGGTCGTCGAGGTAGGCGGCACGCTTCAGATCGTTCGCACTGAAGGAGCCGAGAGCAGGGGGCAGCGGCTGGTCCGGCGGCTGCGCAACACGGCCAGCGGCCAGGACGTGGCGGGCATGAGCACCGACCAGATCATGGCGCTGCTGCGTGGTGAGTGAACCCGCGGCGATCCGCCCCGTCACCCTGGTCGACTCCTGCGTGCTCCTTGACGTCATCACGGGTGACGAGCAGTGGGCCGACTGGTCGGCGCGGGAGATCGCGGCAGCCATGGATGCCGGCCGGGTGGTGATCAACCCGCTCATCTACGCCGAGGTCTCGGTCGGCTACCAGACCGTCGAAGAGCTAGAGGAACTGCTTCCGGCCGCCGACTACGAACGCGAGCCGCTGCCCTACTTGGCGGGCTTCGCCGCCGGGAAGGCGTTCGTCCGCTACCGGCGCGGCGGCGGTGAGAAACGGTCCCCGATGCCGGACTTCTACATAGGCGCGCACGCCGCCGTAACGCGCTACCGGCTGCTGACCCGCGACGTCCGCCGGTACCGGACCTACTTCCCGACCATCGACATCATCGCCCCGCCCCAGGCAGAAGACGAGACAGCCTGACTGCCGACGCCGCCTGCCCTGACCATCGCAAGAACCCCGCCACCAGCGGGATGCTTGTCAGGTGGGCTGCTCACCGGGCTGCGGTGTCGGCTGGTCTTGGAGGTCGTTCAGGAATTTTATGAGTCCTGCGAAGTAAGTTTGCTGGTCGTCGTACATGGCGAGATGGCTGCCCTCCGGGCAGTGGAGGTAGCGTCCGGCGGGCAGGCGGCTGGCCATCATCTCCATGTATGCCGGGTCCATCGTGTCGTAGCGGGCACCGATGACCAGGGTCGGCACCGTGATTGACGCGAGCTGGCTGGTCCTGTCCCAGCGGGCGAGTTTCGCGCCGGGAGCCATGCCAAGTTCGCTCGGGCCCTGCATCGATACGTAGATCGCCGGGTTGATATGGGCGAACCCGCGCTGGACCGGGTCGGGCCATTCATCCGGGGGCATGCGCAGCACGTGATGCACGTAGTGCTGTTCGTACAGCAGTTGCATGTACCGCGGGTTCCCCGTGTCGTCGGCCGCCTCCAGCGCCTTGATCTCAGCCAGCGCCGCCTGGTCCATCTCGGGCATGAGTACCTGCTTGGCATAGGAGTTGTAGGCCGGGACGCTGGACATCATGTTGGAGATCACAAGACCGCGCAGATGCTGCTGGTAGTGCAGGGCGTACTCGATCGCCAGGATGCCGCCCCATGATTGTCCGTACAGGACGAAGCTGTCACGGTCCAGGCCAAGTGCCTGCCGGACTTGTTCCACTTCGTCCACGAAGCGGCCGAGATCCCACAGCGACGGCTCGGCGGGCTGGTCGCTGGAACCGGAGCCGAGCTGGTCGTAGTAGTAGTACTCCACGCCGGCTGCGGGCAGGTAGCTGTCGCAGGCCTCCAGGTACTCGTGGGTCGAACCGGGGCCGCCGTGCAGCAGGAGCATCTGCAGCGCCGGATTGTTGCCGATCCGCTTCACCCACACCCGGTAGGTGCCCGCCGGCGTGGTCACCGGGATCCGCCGCGCGCCCCCGCTCAGCACGTCGTCTCGGCCGGAATAGTCAAAGTAGCCGCTCATCGGCCGCGCGCTCCTTCCGCCTAGGGCCTGTCACCGGGACTCACCATAGTCTCGTCCAGGCCACCAGCCAGCCCTTGGCAACTGTTTGCGGGGTGCTATTCGGCGACCTCAGTGAGCTCGGAAACCGTCTGACCCAGCCGTCATCCGGCCGTCCTTAGCGTCGGCGGGAGACCTCAGTGCATTGCCGCCGCTGGCCAACTCGGGGACAGGTGCGGTTTGGCTGGGCGGGCTCGCGGTGGCCCGCAGGTAACGGCGTATGGCGACGGACACGAGGCAGATGCCAAGCCCGATCACCCGGACCGTGCCCTCGCTCGGCCATGGCCACAGGTGCGACAGCTGGATCCCCAAGGTGACGGGATGCGTGACGGCGTTCAGGGACAGGTAGATGACGAGGCCGGTGCCGAGGACCACGCCGGTCTCGGCCATCGCCTGCACCAGCAGGACGCCTGCGGACCGGGTCGCCGGCCGCGCCGCCGGCTGGGCTGGCGCGCTATTGCGGCGGCTGAGCTCCAGGTACTTGCTGACCACGAGGCTGACGATGGCGACCGCGAACGCGATGGCACCGGTGGTGTCGGTTCGCAGGTGCGGGATGTCCGGCCAGTACGGGTAGGCCTCATCGGCGCTGAAGGCGCCGACGAGGGCTGTCCCGCCCCAGATCAGCACCGTGGTGTAGCCGAGACCCAAGGGCCGCCGATTCGACCACTAGCTTCCGGTTGCCGTGACTCCTGGTATGCACGTTGCTCACTATAGGGGGCCCGGCTGAAGGCCCAGGCCTGCCTGTCCGGCCGTGTCCGTGCCTGACTGGTCACGTGGCAGACGCTGGCTCTGCCGGCTGAGGTAACGCTTCTCGACGGCGTTCGTGGCGTGCCGGGAGGCCGTCTCGTAGGCTCCTCGACATCACCACGCCCCGCCCTGGTGATCCCGGATAGCGTTCGCTCGCCGAGGTGCTAACGCAGACCCGTTTACTGGTACCGAGTCAGGTTACGCGCGGAGGGTGATCAGGACGGCGAACAGCAGGGTCAGGGTCGCGCCGATCGCGTGCAAGGTGAGCACGAGGGGGGAGGCGGTCAGCGGCGCGGGGCCGGGGGCCGCCCCGGATTCCGCTTCGGCGGCCGCCGCGCGCCTGGCGGCGCGGGTGTTGACGGTGAACAACGACACGCCCGCGCAGATCGCCCCGAGCAGGATGCCGAGGCCGATCACGGCGAACAGCCGTTCGTGGCTCACCACGTAGCCAAGCCAGAAGCCGATGCCGATCATCGCCAGTGCGGGGTGTGCGAACTCGGCCAGGTCCTTCATGCCGGGTATTGGCTCGCTCCTGGCTCTCTGCAGGGACGCCGGGGCGAAGACGCTGTCCCGTTCGTCGCGGGTCAGTCTCGCCGGGGCCGGGGCTGGCGACGCGGTAACGCCAGCCGCGTCCGCGATGGCGGCTGCGTGTCGCTGGGCCGCAACGGGAGCCGGTTCCGCGGGTTCAGCGCTCGCCGGGTTGTTCCCTGAGTGGGCCGCGGTCAGCAGCAGGTAGCTGCCGACGGCGGCGGTGCACAGCCAGAGCAGGAGTGCGGCGACTGCCACGTGCGTGTCTCCTCTCGTTCCTTCTTGAATGTAGTCGCCAGGCCGACTTGGTCAGGATAGTGATTCGTCGAGGTCGCCAAGGGTGCGGATGAGCTCAGTGTTGGCGGTGTAGTCGACCGGGCAGGCGATTACCGAGACGGTGTCATCGGCCAGTGCCGCCCGCAGGCAGGGCAGCAACTCGCCGGCCGAGGAGACGCGGTAACCCTTGGCGCCGAAGCTCTCCGCATACGCGATGAAGTCCGGGTTGCCGAACCGTGTGTCGACGTTGTGCCCGATCTCCATGTCCATCTTCCAGCTGATCAGGCCGTACGCGTCATCGACCCAGACGAGGATTACGAAAGGCAGCTGCAGCCGCAGCGCGGTCTCGATCTCCTGGGAGTTCATGAGGAACGCGCCGTCGCCGGTCGCGACGAGCACCTTCGCCTCCGGCCTGGCGATCTTCGCGCCGATGGCACCGGGCACCGTCCACCCCATGGTCGACAGGCCGTTGGAGATCAGGCAGGTGTTGGGCGCGTAGGTCGGGTACAGCCGGGCCATCCACATCTTCAGCGCGCCGGTGTCGACGAGCACGACGTCCTCGCGGCCAAGCGCGGCCCGCGTGTCGGCCACGATGCGCGCCGGGTGCATCGGGAACCTGTCATCTTCCTGGCCACGGGTGAGCTCGGATGACAGCAGTCCCGTGATCAGCTCCCCGCCGGTCGCCGGAGCCGTCTTGCGCCAGACGGCCGCGGCGAGGGCGTCGAGGCTGTGGCTGATGTCGGCGTTGAGGCCGACGGCGACGTCGTAGTGCACGTCGACCTCGGCGGGGAAGCGGTGCACGTGGATGATCTTGGTGGTACCGCTCGGGTTGATCCGGACCGGGTTGAACTCCTGCAGTTCGTAGCCGACCGCCACGATGACGTCGGCCTGGTCGAAGCCGAAGTTGACGTAATCGTGTCGCATGAACCCGACCGTGCCGAGCGCCAGCGGGTGATCGTCGGGGAACACGCCCTTGCCGTGGAACGTGGTCGCCACGGGGATGTTCAGGGCCTGCGCGAAGCGGATCAGCGCCTGACTGGCGCCGGCCCTGGCGGCACCGTGACCCGCGAGCACGACCGGGTTGCCGGCCTCGCGCAGGATCTGCGCGGCCCGGGACACCTGCTGCGCCGACGGGTCGTCCGCCCGCGGCACGTTCACGCGCAGCGGCGACAGGCCTCTGGGAGCGACAGCCTCCTCGACGTCCTCGGGTACGGCCAGGTACACGGCTCCTGGCCGCTCGGTCTGTGCGAGCTTGAACGCCTTGCGGATCATCTCGGGCGCCGCGCCGGGGGTGGCCATCAGCGCCGACCACTTGGTGACCGGCGCGAACATCGGCACGAGGTCGACGCCCTGGTGCGACTCCTTGAAGCTCCGGGCCATGCCCACCTGGGCCGACAGCGCGATCAGCGGCGTGGAGTTGGTCGTGGCGTCGGCCGTGCCGAGCAGCAGGTTGATCGCCCCAGGCCCGAGGGTCGCCGAGCACACGCCCGCCTTCCCCGTGAGCCGGCCGTAGGTCTCGGCCATGAAGGACGCGCCCTGCTCGTGCCTGGTGAGCACATACTCGATCGAAGACTTCGACAGCGCCTCCATCAGCCGGATGTTCTCCTCGCCTGGGATCCCGAAGACGTGGGTCACGCCCTCGTTCTCCAGGCACTCCACGATCAGCTCAGCGATAGTGCGCGAATGCTCACCCATGGGGACAAGCGTAGTAGCGTGCGTTTTTTGCCTCAGAAGCGACCAGCAGTCGTTTGCAGGAGTGACCACACGGCGCGAGGATGGATGCCATGACAGCAGATGACGACGCCGTCGCGAAGCAGATCAGCGCGCTCGAGGCCAAGCGCTACCAGGCGATGACCGACGCCGACACCGGCACGCTTGAAGAGCTGTTCTCCGCGAACCTCGTGTACACGCATTCCGACGCCTCGTCGGACAGCAAGCAGAGCTACCTGGACAAGCTGGCGAGCGGCCATTTCGACTACGGCCCGATCGAGCACCCGGAACACAGCATCGTGGTACACGGGGACTGCGCCATCGTCATCGGCGACATGCGCGGCGAGGTCCAGATCGCCGGCCAGGCGCGGGTACTGAACAGCAGGTCGCTGGCGGTCTGGGTGCGCGAGAACGATGACTGGGTGCTGCTGGCGTACCAGCCGACCAAGTACCCCGGCTGAGACCCGGCCACGCCTCTGGGGCACCCACCAGCACTGAGCTTCGGGCATGCGCCCCGGCGCGCTGAAGGTCATCATCGATGCCCAGTTCAGCGGTCAGTGCCTCGTCAGTCGCTGAAGGTCGGGTCGGCACCGTGCAGTCGCGGTGCCGGCCCGCGAGTGCGGCTTACTGCCAGTCGCCATACAGATCCGCTCGGCGGTCAGCGAGGTAGGTGCTGGCTGACTCGCCGGGGAGATCCGCGATGACCAGTTCCTCGGCCTTAACGCTGGCCTGGGCGAGCACCTCGCCCCGGGGCCCGCAGATCATGCTCAGCCCGTTGTACTCGAAAACATCGTCCGCCCCGCAGTAGTTCGCGTAGACGACGCTGCAGTTGTTCTCGCAGGCCCGGGCCCGGACGAGGATTTCCTGGACCTCCTCATAGCCGACCATGTTCGCGGTCGGCACGAGCACGGCCCTGGCTCCGTCGACGGCGAGGTGCCGCATGGACTCGGGGAACTCGACGTCGTAGCAGATCAGCATTCCGACGCGGGAGCCGTCGAAGTCGAACGCCGCCGGCCGGTCAGGGTTCGCGGCAAACTGCTCCCGGTCCACATCGCCGTAGAGGTGCACCTTGCGGTGCCGCCCTCGGACGACGCCATCGGGGCCGATCATCGTCGCCGCGTTGTACACGGTCCCGCCTGGGGCGCGCTCCGGGTACCCGTAGACGATCGCGAGGCGGTGCCGCCGCGCGATTTCCGCGACGGCGGCCTCGGTCGGCCCGCCCGCGTCCTCGGCGAGGCGCACAACCTCGGCGCGGGTGATGGCGTAACCAGATGTGAACATCTCCGGGGTGACTAGCACCTCGACCTGCTGCGCGGCGGCCGACGCGCAGATCGCGTCGAGCCGGCGCAGGTTGCCCGCGACATCGAGCGGCCCCGGCAGGCACTGCCACGCCGCGACGCGTGTCGTCGTACTCATCGCGATCTAACTCTCCCAGGTCGAGGGGTGCCAGCTTGTCGAAGAGATCCCCAGGGCCCGGGTTGTCCGGGTGGGAAGCCCCGCCGAAGTGCGTCATGACCCCCCAGACGGCGTTGAGCGCGGTCTGGACCGCGCCCTCCGCCCACCCCGGCATGAAGGAAACGTCGTCGCCGGCCAGGAAGATGCCCCGCTCGGCAGGCGGCAGCCCGTCCTGCATGAAGTGCCGGTACATGCGGTGGTTGTACCGGTACTGGCCGGGCAGCGCTCCCTTGAAGGCGCCGAGGAAGTTCGGGTCATTTTCCCAAGAGACCGTCACCGGGTCGCCCACGATGTGGCTCGCGATGTCGACGCCGGGGTAGATCTTGCCGAGCGCGTCAAGCGAGAGCTTGACGCGCTGTTCGACGTCGTACGGCAGCATCTTCAGCGCGTCGGACATCCACGTGTAGGTCAGGCAGATGACCGCCGGCCGGTCCGGGCCGTTGTCGAATAGGTAGGTTCCCCTGGTGAGCCGGTCGGTGAGGGTCATGCCCATCACCGGGTGGCCGGTGGCGGGGTCGATATCGTTCCAGAACGGCCGGTCGACCATCACGAACGTCTTAGACGACTGCATGTACCTGGTGCGGTCGAGCGCCATCCACAGATCGTGGGAGAAGAGGCTCTCGTCGCACTCGATCTGGGTCGTCAGGAGCCAGCCCTGACAGGTAGCCAGCACCGCATCGTGGGCCCGGTTGGTGCCCCAGCGGTCGCGCACGACGAACGCGCCATCGTCGTGCCGGTGAATGGCCGCTACACCAGGACGCGGGACGCCGCTGTGGAGGCTCGCGAGCGTGGTGCCCGCCGGCCAGGGACTGCGCTCGCTAACGGGCAGCGTCCACAGGCGCCTGGGCAACTGTTCGGCGCCCCCCAGGATCAGCCGCTGGTCCGTGTCGCAGTTGGTGATGACGACACGCAGGATCTCCAGCATGGAGTTCGGGAAGTCGGAGTCCCAGCCTCCGGTGCCGAAGCCGACAAGTCCGAACATCTCGCGATAACGGAACGGCAGCTTCGAGAAGCACGCAGAGGTGGCGACGAAGTCGTAGAAGGTCCGGCCGTCCCATAGCGGCACCAGCTCGTTCCAGAGCCGCTTGAGCGTCTCGACGTCGCGCAAACGGATCGCGTCCTGCAGGGTACGGAAGCCGATCACCTCAAGTGCCTCGTCCCAGGCGACGGCGACCTCGGCGAATTCCGGCGGCAGCTCACTGAGGGTGCGGCCGCGGTAAGTCTGTCCCCCGATGTCGATGACGGTGCTGCCCGCGGCCTCGGTAAGCGGGTTCGGGAACGGTACGCTGGTGAGCCCGACCCGGTCCGCGTAGTGGAAGAACGACGTGCCGGAGACCGGGAACCGCATTCCGCCAAGTTCGGCCACGATCCCTTCGGCACCTTCGAACTCGTGTGAGCGCAAGCGCCCGCCGACGCGGGTGGGCTCATAGACGACCGGCCGGAGCCCGAGCTCCATCAGCTCGTAGGCGGCGACAAGCCCGGCAAGCCCCGCCCCCACGACGGCGACCGTCGCCCCGTGCGCCGCCGGGGGAAGCGAGCCGAGACCCGCGGGATGGTGCAGCCAGTCGTCGTAGGGATAAGGAAAGTCGGGGCCGAGGACAGTGACCTGGCCAGGCAACTGGTGTTCGAGCATGGTTGCGGTAGTCACGCGACCTCCAGGACTGCGTGGGCGGCGTTGTGCCCGCCGAGACCCGAGACCGCGCCGCCGCGCTGTGCGCCAGAGCCGCACACCAGGATGCCGTCCCAGCTGGTCTCGACGCCCCAGCGTGCCGCGGGCGTGTCGAGCGCGGCGGTCTCCGCCGCCCAGGGCCAGGCAAGGTCGCCGTGGAAGATGTGGCCGCCCGGCATGCCCAGGTCGGCCTCGATGTCTTGCGGGATCTTCGCCTCGATGCAGGGCCGGCCGGCCGCATCCCGCGCGACGACCGACTCGATCGGGTCGGCGAGGTGCTCGTTGAGTGAGGCGATGGCCCGCTGGACGGCCAGTTCCTTACGCGAAGCGCGCGTCGCCGGGTCGTCGAAGAGCGTGGCGGGCAGGTGCAGGCCGAAGTAGGTGAGCGTCTGGGTCCCGTCCGGCACCTGGCCGAGGATCGACGGGTCGGTCAGGGAATGGCAGTAGACCTCGCCAGGCAGGCGCGAGGGGACCTGTCCGCCGGCGGCCTCCGCGTAAGCGCGCGCCAGGTCGGGGTAGTCCTCGCCGAGGTGCAAGGTCCCGGCGAACGCGGTACGCGGGTCAGTCCCCGATGCCAGGCGCGGCAGCCGGTCGAGGAGGAAGTTGACCTTCAGCTGGGCGCCGGCCGGCTTCGCCGCTGGGTCGCGTGCCTCGCCGAGGAGGCCCCGCAGGACCCAGGGGGCAACGTTCGCGAGCACGAAGCGGGCGCGCAGCGTCCGGGTCCCTGTACCGCCGCGCACGTCGATCTCGGCGTCACCCTGACCGCTCCGGATCGCGGTGACCTCGGCGTTCACGACGAGCTCAGCGCCCGCCTGGCCGGCCGCCGTCGCGAGCGCGTCGGTGACCGCGCCCATCCCTCCGACGGGGACGCGCCACTCGCCCGTCCCGTTGCCGATGAGGTGGTAGAGGAAGCAGCGGTTCTGGATGAGCGACGGATCGTCCATCCGCGCGAAAGTGCCGATCAGCGCGTCGGTCGCGATCACGCCCCGGACGGTCGGGTCGCGGAAGCGGCGCTCGATGGTCTCACCGAGCGGCCGCTCGGTGAGTTCCCGCCACAAGACCGGGTCGGCCTGCTCCCGCAGCGCCGATGCCCTCGGCAGCGGCTGGGTGAGCGTCGGGGCGACGACAGCGGCAAGCTCGCCGACCTGCCGGTAGAAGTCGCGCCAGGCGTCGTACTCGGCGTCGGACCCGGTCAGGGCGCGGAAGCTTTCCCTGGTCGCCGGGCCCTCTGGGCGCTCAACGAGCAGCCCGCCGGCGATGCCGTCGCGGAGCACCGGGGTATAGGACGCCGTCGCGCGCGACAGCAGCCGCAGGTCGAGGTCAAGGTGCTTGATGATCGAATCGGGCAGCAGGGACACCAGGTAGGAATACCTCGACAATCGGGCAGGGAACCCCGGGAACGCCTGCGCGGAGACCGCGGCACCACCGGTGTGGTCGAGGCGCTCGAGAACCGCCACCGACAACCCCGCCCCGGCGAGGTAGGCCGCGGCGGTCAGGCCATTGTGGCCGCCGCCGACGACCACCACGTCGTAGGCACCCCGTCTGGTAAGGGATTCGGTCATGTGCCGATGGTACGGGCTGGCTCGCGCCAGCCGGCGGACCCGCTAGGAGCACCCGGGCAAGTTCCGCCCGCCCGCGCAGGTTGCGTGCGGCTAGCGAGACAGCAGAACCCGTTCTGATGACCCAATAAATTGCCTTGGACAGTCGGATGCTTCACCTGTAAGGTATAACTGACAGGTGAAAGGAAGCGTACGAAACTGACCAGCGAAGAACTGCTCGCCGCGCTCAACGCGATCGCGCACCCGCTCCGGCTGCGCGTCATCGCCGAGTTGTCGCGTGGGCGCCTGCACGTCAGCGAGCTCGCCAGGAGGCTGGATATGTCCAGGCCGCTGCTGTACATGCACCTGGACCGGCTGGAGAAGGCCGGCCTGGTGCGCGGGCACCTCGAGCTCTCCGACGACGGCAAGGCGATGAAGTACTTCGAGCTGGTCCCCTTCGAGCTGCGCGTCACGGCCGAGACCGTGATCAGCGCGCTCGCCGCCGACCACAAGCAAGGCAACCAGGAAGCTCTCGAAATGGAGGAGAGCAAGGAATGACTCACTCTCTTGGACTGGCGGCTGTCGCCGCGTCCGGCACCAACTTCACGCCGATCGGCATCGTGGCGGCGATCTTCGTGCCGGTCTGCTTTGCGATCGCCGTGATCTTGTGGAGCTACCACCGGCTGCAGCGCCACCGGGCCGACGCGCTGGCGATGGCCTCTTACCGCAAGCTGGCCGAGGAGGCCGTGGCGAACATGACCGAGCTGCGCGCCGACATGGCCAAGCTCGCCGAGCACGTCAGTGCCGTCGAGCAGCTCATGCGGGACGTCGGGTGAATCCCCGGTGCACCCGCTGAACCTGCGCCGTGACCCGGTGCGCCTGACGCTGTCGAAGGCACCCTGGGCGGCGGCCTGGTACTTGTTCGGCTACCTGTTTATCGGCACCGTGCTGTGCGTGATCGGGTTGACCGCCGCCGCCGTGGGCGTCACCCTCAGCTTCACGCTCGCCGGGCTCCCGCTCCTCATCGGCGTGGCGATCACGATCCGCTGGTGCGCGAACGCCGAGCGGTTCCGGCTCCGCCTGGTGGACCCTAAGCCGGTCATCGGCCGGTACCGCGAGCCGGTCGGCGGCCTGCTCAATAACCTCCGCACTCGCTGGAGCGACCCCGCCACCTGGCGGGACATCGCCTACCTGATCGGCATGTACGTCCCGCTGGTCGCCCTGGACACCGTCGTCCTCGTCATCTGGTTCACGTTCCTCGCCGGGATCACGATCCCCGTCTGGTACTGGGCGCCCTGGCAGACCATTCATGGCGTGAGGTCCCACGGTTACCAGCTCGGCTACTTCCCGAACGGGCCGCACGGCCACCCAGGCTACGGCCTCTACGTCGACACGCTGCCGAAGGCGCTGCTGGTCGCCGGGATCTGCCTCGTCGCCTTCCTGCTCTTCAACTATGTCCTCGTTGCGACCGCCCGCGCGCACTCGTTCGTGGTGCGCACCCTGCTCGGCGAGGCAACCGACCCCCTGAAGGAGGCGAAGGAGATCCTCCGCAGTCCCGGGCCGCTGTCCGCCGCGGAGACCGCGGGCCGCCCCGCGCTCTAGATCAAAAGACAGTCGCCCGAACGAGAGCGGCTGACTGTCCCCCGCCCACGAGGGTCCAGCTCATGGGCGGGGACCAAGCCGCGGCCATCTCGCACAGTCGAACGTCGTCTCACCACGTCACGCAGTGCAACTGCAATAGAGCCCGCTGCTCACACAGCGGGATTACAGAGAGGTCCTCCGATGCGCCAGCCGCGCACCTCAGTATCCCACGCTTCACCCATTCTCGAAGCGCATGACCCGCCGCCCCGCCCAGGGGGCGGCCAGGAATCCGCCAGGTCGCGAGCCGGTCTTACCGAGCGCGTCGCCGGCTGGTCGGTCGGGCACCGCAAGACGGCCGTGTTCGGCTGGCTGCTCCTCGTCGCCGTACTCTTCGCCGCGGGCCAGCTCCTCGGTTCGCGGAACCTGCCACAGTACGACGCCGGCCAGTCCGGGCAGGCGGAGCGGACCCTGAACCAGATCGCGCCCGACCAGGACAACCCCTCCACGGAGACGGTGCTCATCCAGGCGACCGCGCCCGGTGCCACCTTTGCCACCGACCCGGCCATGCGCGCGGCAGCGTCCCAGGTGGCGGCAGCGCTGGCCGCGCTGCCCAAGGACGCGACCGGCATCCGCACGCCGCTGTCCTCCGGTGGGCAGGCCCTCGTGTCGAAGGACGGGCGCAGCGCCCTGGTGACGTTCGACGTTCCTGGCAACGTCCCGGACGTGGACCAGGCGGCTACGACCCTGCAGCGTGCCGTGGCGGGCGTGCAAGCCGCGCATCCGGACCTGCGGATCGCCGAGTCGGGTGATGCCAGCATCGCCCAGGCGATCGACGCCTCGCTGAACTTCGGCAAGGCGGAGGCCACGTCGATTCCGATCACGCTGCTCTTGCTGCTGCTCGTATTCGGCGCGCTCGTCGCGGCCGGCATCCCGGTACTGCTCGCGCTAACCGCGCTCACGGCGGCCATCGGCTTGCTCACGGTCGCCAGCCACTGGCTGCCGATCGCGAGCAGCACCTTTGAGGTCGTGGTGATCGTCGGCATGGCCGTCGGCGTTGACTACTCGCTGTTCTACCTGCGCCGGGAGCGCGAGGAACGGGCCGCGGGGCGGTCGCCCGCCGAGGCCCTCCGCGTCGCCGCCCGCACGTCGGGACGCACGATCCTGATCTCCGGCCTGACCGTGATGGCCGCGATGTCCGGCCTGTTCTTCGTGGGCGGCGGTCCGTTCACGGGCATGGCCCTGGGCACGATCGCCGTGGTCGGCATCGCGGTCATCGGCTCCCTCACCGTGCTACCAGGACTGCTCGCCTGGCTCGGCCCCAAGGCGGACGCCGGCCGCATCCCGTTCCTCGGCCGCCGCCAGGCCGCCGCCCGGCCGTCCCGGCTGTGGGCGGCCCTGGCCCGCCGGGTGGTCGCCCGGCCGCTGGCATGGGGCGGCGTCGCGGCGATCGCGCTCATCGTGCTCGCAGTGCCGGCCCTCGGCCTGCGGCTCGGCGAGCCCGCCGCCGACGTGCCCAAGGACGCCGCGGCGGTCCGGACGCTCGACGCGATCGAGAAGGCGTTCCCGCAGGCCCCCGCGCCCGCGGAGGTCGTCGTGACCGGGACGGACGTCACCGGGCCGAAGGTAGTTGCCGCCGTGGACCAGCTCCGCGCCCGCGCCGCTGACGGTGGGGCCATCCACGACCCGGTGACCGTCACGACGATTGGCGGTGGCCGCGCCCTGGTGGTCGACGTCCCGCTGGCGGGCAACGGGGCCAACACCGCGTCCGACAACGCGCTCACGACGCTACGGAACGAGATCCTGCCAGACACGCTCGGTCGCGTGCCCGGAGTCAGTTACGCGGTCAGCGGCGACACGGCGGGGCTCGCCGACGACATCCACCAGCTGCACGCCAACCTGCCGCTCGTATTCGCAGTGGTCGCGGTGCTCGCCTTCGGGCTGCTGCTCGCGGCCTTCAGGTCGATCGCCGTCCCGCTGGTCTCGATCGCCTTGAACCTGCTGTCGGTGGGCGCGGCCTATGGCATCGTCACGCTGATCTTCCAGGACGGGCGGCTGCAGGGACCGCTCGACTACACCTCGTTCGGCGGGATCATCTACTGGGTGCCGCTGATGATGTTCGTGTTCCTGTTCGGGATCAGCATGGACTACCACGTGTTCATCCTGAGCCGCGTACGGGAGCGCTGGGCGCGCGGCTCGTCACCGAAGGAAGCGGTCGTCGGCGGCATCGCCTCCAGTGCGGGAACTGTAACGAGCGCCGCGCTGATCATGGTGGCTCTCTTCTCGATCTTCACCACGCTGCCGCTGATCGACCTGAAGATTCTCGGCGTCGGCACCGCCGCCGCGATCCTCATCGACGCGACCCTCGTCCGTGGCATCCTGCTCCCCGCCGCGCTCGCCCTCCTGGGCAACCGCGCCTGGCGCCTCAGATCCCCCCGGTCGGGTCATCGCATCGCGCGCGCGGGGTTGCCGCCCCAGCGTGCGTGAGATGGCACGCTTTCCCCCTTCATGAGGAAGGAGTCGGGCCGAAGCTGTGAGCCCTGGCCCATGGTCACGCCGTAGTGGACCAGGGCTCCGGCGCCGAGGGTGCAGCCGCCTTCCAGGACGGTGTAGTCGGACTTGAAGATGCCGTCCTCCATTGAGTGGCACTGGATGACAGAGCCCGCGTTGAGCGTGCAGTAGTCGCCGATCGTCACGAGGGTCCGCTCGGAGATGGCGCACCCGTCGTCGAACACCCGCCGGCCGATCCGGACGCCGAGCAGGCGCCAGGCCAGGCCCTTGAACGGGGTCCCGTCGAACATGCCGACCAGCGGCGCCATCAGCTTCCAGTAGCGCTCGTGCCACCAGAAGTACGGGTCGTAGATGGAGCAGTACTGCGGCCGCAGGGATCCGAATCGCAGGAGAGCCCGCTCGACCGTGATGAAGTACGCGAGGGTGAACAGCAGTGTCGCGACGGTCAGCCCGGCGAGCACGAAAACCGGGTTACCGCCGTAGAGTTCCCAGGTTCCCATGGCGAACAGGGTGATAACGAAGACATGCACCCATCGCACGGCCAGGAACAGTCCCATCGTGGCGAGGTTGTGCCGGTTCTTCGCCCGGAGCCGGCTGCGGAACTCCTCCCCGGTCCTGAGGTAGTCGAAGCGATCGTCGCTGGTGGCCGACCGGGGGATCTCGAAGCAGGGCGAGCCGAGCAGCCCGACGTTCGCCCGGACTGGCCCGTCCAGGGGCACCATGGCCTTGGTGGCGATCAGGCAGTTCTCGCCTATCCGTCCTCCGGCCGGGTAGGCGACTGCGGTTCCGAGGAAGTTGCGGGGCCCGATCGACAGCGGCGTCATGTGGAACGACGTGCTGGAGTAGTCGGCGTTGATGAGGGTGGCGCCGTCGGCGATCATTGTGCCCCGTCCGATGTCGACGAGGAACGGGGTCTCGTGCTCAAGGTCCGCGCCGAAGTTGGAGCCGGTCTGCTCGAAGTCAGGCAGCCGGTAGCCCAGGGCACGCAGGTAGTGCACGACGTAGGAGCTGTCGCCGAGGAGCTCAAGGTAGAACTCGATGTTGGTGATAAATCGGATTGCGCGGTGCGCCGAGTGGCGCAGGCCGTAAAGCGGGTAGGCGCGGCCGGGCCTGACGAGCCGGCGCAGCATGCGCGGGACCGTTACGACGACGGCCGCCCCGGCGAGGATCGCGCCGCAGAACGCCGCGATGGAGACGATCAGCCCGTCCTCGTAGAAGCCCGTCATCGTGATCCCTCTCGCGCCGAGGGCGCCAAGCGAGACGACCGAGGGCAGCCTGGTGAGCCCCGCCACGCTGACCCCGGCCGCGAGCGGCAAGGTCACGAAGAGCAGGCTGAGTACCTGCAGGCTGCCGTGGGCCGTCCTGCGCAGCGGCCCGGATGGGATAGGGGCGACGGAACGGTAGTCCACGTCGGTGCGCTGGGCGGGGGATCCGTGCCAGTGCTGGCCGTCAGGCACGGCCTGAGACTCCTGCAGGGACGACGTGTGCCCGAGCTGGGACCCGTTTCCCACCGACGTGCCGATGTCCAGCACGGTGTGTTCACCGATCAGCGCCTCCCGGCCGATGCTGACCGGTCCTGTCTGGATGACGCCGGCCACGGCCCGGTAGCCGGTGAACGACGATTCCTTCCTGATGACCGTGTCATCGCCGATGGCGAGCATGTCAGTGCAGACCGGCACGGTCCCGGAGAAGATGACGACGCGGCGGCCGACCCTGGCCCCGAGCGCCCGCAGGTACAGCGAGTAGACGGGCGAGCCGGTGAACAACGCGAGCGGATCGGCGCGAATGAGGGTCTTCACGAGCCAGAAGCGCAGGTAGGACAGGCTCCAGACGCGGATCTCCCGGGGCTTCCAGCGGCCCACCAGGGCCCACTTGGCCAGGATGGGCAGGCCGCAGAGCACAAGGAACAGCCCGGCGCTTGAGGCCAGCGACCGCAGGTAGAGGTCAGCCCAGCCGGAGCTGCCGGAAATCCACGTGTAGCCCCAGGACAGGACCGCCGCGCCGAGGAACAACGAGGCGAGGAAGGCTGTCAGTTGCAGGACGCCGCAGGCCACGTACTGCGCGGTACCGACTCGCTGCACCTCTCCTGAGCCCGGCGGGGCGGCCGGGCTGACCGGAATTACTGGGCTGTTGGTGACTGAAGTCGGCTCGGTGACCGCGACCGCCAGGCTCCGGATGGTCGGGTGCAGGTAGACGTCCTTGACCGACAGCGTGGGCGCCTGCACCTGCTCCCTGTCTCGGACCCGGGCGCAGAAATGCGCGACCAGCAGCGAGCTCATGCCCAGGTCGTCGAAAAACTGGCTGTCCACCGACACCTGATCGACCCCAAGGAGCTCCGCCAGCGCGTCCGCGAGCGCCTTCTCACCAGGGGTGGTCGGCGCGACGAAGCCCTGATCGGCCCTGACGCGGCCCGAGCTGGCCGGTGCAGGCAGGTTCCTGCGGTCGATCTTGCCGCCAGGGAGGATCGGTATCGTCGGCAGCTCTTCCAGATAGGCGGGCACCATGTGCTGCGGTAGACGGTTATGGAGGCGCTCGTAAACAGCCCGCCTGTCCGGGGCCGCGCCCGGATTCTGGGCGGTGTAGTACCCCGCCAGCTCCACGACACCCGGCAGCGGCTCGTAGGTGGTGACTGCGGCCAGCCTGATGCCGGGCAGCTCCATGAGCACGGCTTCGATCTCGCCCGGCTCGATGCGGTAGCCGCGGATCTTCACCTGCCCGTCTGCCCGGCCAAGATAGACCAGGCCCTCAGGGTCGGCTCGCACGAGGTCACCAGTGTGGTAGGCCCGCTCCCAGCCCAAGGCCTCCAGCGGCCGGAAGCCAACGGCGTCCTTACCCGGGTCCAGGTAGCGCGCCACTCCGACCCCGCCGATCACCAGCTCGCCGACCTCCCCCCACGGGACGAGCTGCCCGCTCGCGGGGTCTGTCACCGCAAGCCGCCATCCATCCAGCGGCAGCCCGATGCGCACCGGCCCGCGTCCGGACAGCCGTGCCGCGCAGGACACCACCGTGGCCTCGGTCGGGCCGTAGGTGTTCCACACTTCGCTGCCTTCCCGTGCCAGCCTGCTGGCCAGCTGGGGCGGGCAGGCCTCACCGCCCAGGACCAGCAGGCGGACCCCGGTCGGCGTGCCCGCCGGCCACAGCGCCGCCAGCGTCGGCACCGTCGAGACCACCGACACCTGGCGCTGCGTTAGCCAGCCCACCAGCTCAGGACCCGTCCTGACGACCGAGCGGGGGGCCGGTACCAGGCAGGCACCATGACGCCAGGCCAGCCACATCTCCTCGCAGGAGGCGTCGAAGGCCACCGACAAGCCGGCCAGGACCCGGTCCCCGGGTCCCAGCGGATCACCGCGCAGGAACAGGCTCGCCTCGGCGTCGACGAACGCCGCCGCACTTCGATGAGTTACGGCCACGCCCTTCGGGGTTCCGGACGTGCCGGACGTGAAGATGATCCACGCGTCGTCGTCCGGCACTGGGTGGCGGGTGCCGGTCCCTGTCGGCCGCGCGTTCCGCCACGCCAGTTCACCGCCGTCGCCGAGGATGGCGCAGACGCCTGCCGTGGACCAGACCAGCTCGGCACGGTCGCCCGGGTCATCCATGTCGACCGGCACGTAGGCCGCCCCGACCGACAAGACCGCGAGGATCGAAAGGTAAAGCTCGGCATTGCCGGAAGTAATGCGGATGCCGACCCTGTCGCCCGCGCCTATCCCCGTCGAGGCGAGCCGGTCACCAACTCGCCGTGCCTCATGCAGCAGGTCCGGGTAATTCAACACGGACCGGCCGTCGTCTATGGCGATGGCTTCAGGAAAGGCCTCCGCTGTGGCCTCGAGGATCTGCCACAAGGTGCGCGGTGCCGCCGCCGGAGTTCCGGGATAGACCGCGACTGTGCGAGTCCGGCCCGATGACGTTTCTGGCCGGCCGGCCGCGTCGAGATCAGGATCAAACCGCGTTGTCCCCATTACATGCCCCCGTCAACATGCGTAACTTATGCGTCCTTCACTAGGATTGAGTTGTTCGTCTAGATATACGTAGAACGACGCCCATTAGATTGACGTTCATCATATTTAGACGGTTGTCATGCAATTTGTGGCTTATGCGGTAATACATGATTCATGATGCTGGTGGTTCGTTCGGTAAGGCGGCGAGGCGGAGGCTGAGTCGAGGCAGCCGAGGTGGCTGATGCGGGCGCGGTCGACGAGGCGAGAACACGACCGGCCCCCTACACTGGCCGGCCACGGCCCCGAAATCACGTAACGTGAGCAACGTGTCACGAATAAACCACCAGCATCATTCGTGGCAACCGCAGGCCTTCGGTCGGCCATTGAGACTAAGTCACCAAAGGTCCCATGAAGTGCTACGTTACCTATTTTGAGTACCCTTGAGTCAGGTCGCCGTGGTATGGTGAGTGGTATGGCGACGAAGAAGGTTACCGTCACGCTCGATGAGGTCCAGCTCGACCAGATCCGATCTCTGGTCGAGGCCGGAACGGCATCTAGTGTCTCGGGGTTCGTCCAGCACGCTGTCGCGGTTGCCCTTGATGATGTCGCGGGATGGGGTGCCATGCTCGCCGAGGCGTTGGGCCGTACCGGTGGTGAGATGTCCAATGAAGAGCGTGCCTGGGCTGACGATGTGCTCGGCACCAGCTCAAGGCCGGCCGCCTGATGACTGGCGTGACCTTTGACGCAGGTGGCCTGATAGCCCTTGACCGGGATGACCGACGGATCGTTGTGCTTCTAGCGCGTGCACGCGAGACCGGTGCGCCGGTTACGGTGCCAGCGTCGGCGCTAGCTCAGGCCGTGCGCCGACCGGAGCGCCAGGCCCGGCTGTCAAGGCTGATCAGACAGCCTACTGCCCATGTCATCAGCCTTGACCGGGTAGACGCGATAAGCGTAGGGAGGCTGCTCGCGGCAAGCGGCACCAGCGATATCGCCGACGCCCACGTCGTGATCTGCGCAAGACGGGCTGGTCAGCCTGTCGTGACCTCTGATCCTGTCGACTTGAGCAAGCTCGACCCGGCCCTCGCGCTAATCGTGGTCTGAAGGCACCAGGCCCTTCTGCGGCCCAGGCAAACCCGGCCCCGACTAAGTCACCTGCTCGACTAAGACAGCTGATTATGGCCACACTGCCGTAGGCCCAGGTACGGCCGGGTTGTAGCCGGCGGTGGAGGCTACATGATGTCCATGGGGATGACTTCGAGGACCTCGATGGAAGCTCCCGGCATGGCCAGGTGCGGGTGGCCGTCCAGGAGGGTCTCGACCTCCTCGGCCGAGCCGGCATCGAGGATCGAGTAGCCGCATACGCCGTCGGCGCCCACCGCGCCGGGGCCGACATGGGTCGTGTGCGCGAGCGGGGCGCCGAGGTCCGCGATGGCGTAACCGACCTTGGTCGCCCATGCCCGCCAGGCCTCTCCGCCCGCCTGTATCTGCTCTGGGGTGGCATTGGCCAGCTGCTCGCGCGTGGAGGTCTGCGCACGGTAAAGAATCATGAACTTGGACATCGTGATCTCCCCGGTTGTGGCGGTTACTGCTGGCAGCCTTTGCGGGTGACGATACGCCGGCGGGAGGCTGCCCTCAGTGCCGACCCCGCTGCAACAGAGTGGCGATTTCCGTGATTGATGCGCCGGCCAGGTCCCAGTCCGCTGTGGCCGCGCCAGTCCCCGCCACACCAGGTCCGTGCTCAAGCGGCCGCGCGATGAACGCCGTGGCCAGGCCGACCCCGCGGGCGGCCGCCAGGTCGGCCTCGTGGGCAGCGGCCAGCATGATCTCGCCTGGGTCGAGTTCGAGGAGCGCGGCTGGCCGCAGGTACGCCTCAGGGTCTGGCTTGTACGCCCGCGACACGTCCGAGCCGAGGACTAGGTCCCACGGCAGCCCGCTTGCCTTCGCCATGTCAAGCAGCAGGGACGTGTTGCCGTTGGACATCGGCCCTACGATGTAGCCCTGTTTGATTGCCGCGATCCCCGCGACGCTGTCCGGCCACGGCGGCAGGAAATGCCAGGCGCGCGCCAGGGTATCCAGCTCCCCTGGCGCAAAGGCGCCTGGGTCGAGCCCCACTCCGCGCAGCGCGTCGTCAAGGTTCTCCCGGTGCAGCACGTCAAGCGACGCGAAAGGCCGCTCTCCCGACCGCACCCGCTGCATCGCCGGCTGGTACTGGCCCCGCCAGGAGTCAGCGAACGCGCCTGGGTCGAGCGCTAGGCCGTGACTGCCAGCGAACGATCCGACAGCCGCCGCGATCCCTGACCGCCAGTCGACCACCGTGCCGAATACGTCGAACAGCACCGCCCGTACGGTCTGTCCGGTAGAGGGGGCAAGATAAGCCACTCCGCCAATATCGCACCCCGCAAGGCACCTGGCTATCACTCCATGCCTGTCAGCATGGAGCGCTCCTGACGGCTGGGTACAGCGTCGGCCAGGGTCGGTGTCATGATCGGACCATCCTGGTCCGCGCTGGATCGCTGAGCAGGCACGGTGCCGCGCGCTGCGTGCCGTGCGCTGCGGCCGACCCGCCGTCCTGATGAAAGGAACGATGCGATGTCCATCCCGGTACCGCGCACCTCGCCGCTCGCCGGGCTCGGCGTGACCGCGCCCGTCCTGGCCGCGCCGATGGCGGGCGGAGCGACGACGGTCGCGCTCGTAGCGGCCGCCGCGCAGTCCGGCGGCATGGGCTTCCTGGCCGGCGGATACAAGACCGCGCAGCAGCTTGATGAGCAGCTCACCGAGGTCCGCGCGTCCACCCCGGTCTTCGGCGTCAACCTGTTCGCCCCCAACCCGCTCGCCGTTGACCCCGCGGAGTACCGCCGCTACGCCGACGCGCTGCGCCCTCTCGCGGAACGCTACGGAGTCGAGTTGCCTCCTGAACCCGTCGAGGACGACGATCACTGGGAGGCGAAGCTCGATCTCCTCCGCCGCGACCCGGTACCCGTCGTGAGCTTCACCTTCGCGATCCCGCCGCGCCAGGTCATCGCCTCCCTCCGGTCAAGCGGGAGCGTCGTCGTGCAGACGGTTACGAACGCGGCCGAGGCCCGCGCCGCGACCGACGCCGGCGTCGACATGCTCGCGGTCCAGGGCTACGCGGCCGGCGCTCACTCCGCGACCCTCACCCCCAGCCGGTTCCCTGACCCGATCCCGACCGCCGTGCTTGTCGAGACGATCCAGGACACCACCCGGCTCCCAGTCGTCGCCGCTGGGGGGCTCGCCACCCCGGCCCAGGTCGCGGCGGTCATCAACTCGGGTGCCCAGGCGGTTCTGGTCGGCACCGCCTTGCTACGCACGGCTGAGAGCGGTGCCTCGGCGGTGTACCAGGCCGCCGTCGCCGACCGCTCCCGTGGCGAGACGGTGCTGACCCGGTCCTTCACTGGCCGGCCGGCGAGGGGCATCCGTAACCGGTTCATCGACGAGTACAGCGCGGTCGCCCCGTCCGGCTACCCGGCCATCCATCACCTGACCAGCCCGATCCGCAAGGCCGCGGCCGCCGCAGGGGATCCGGAAGCCGTGCACCTGTGGGCGGGAACGGGCTATCAGCAGGCCGCCACCGGTCCGGCGGCCGATGTCCTGCGCACGCTCGCCGGCTCGCTCTGACCACAGGAGCGCACGGCCATGGAGGTAGAGCACCGGCACCTCACTGACCGTGCTCTATTCACTGAGGTCGCAGGCTACCTGCTGCGGGGTTCCGCGCCTGACCTGGTGCTGATCTTCCCGCTCGTGAGCGAGCCTTCGTGGAGTATGCGGGGGAAACTGGGTGCGGGGGTGCCGCTGAGGATTACCGTGACCGAGTAGCTGCCGCCCGGGCGGAGCAGGAAGTCGCCGCCGAGTTCCAGGCGGGCCGCGTGGTTGCCGGTCGGCTCGTTTGCCGGGGATACCCGGGCTGCGGGCAACTGGGGCGCCGTGCTTGCGGCGGGGGCGGCCGATTCTGGGCTGATCTGGGTCGCGTGAATCTCGCGGCCGGGGAAGACGAACGTCAGCGGGGCGCTGAAGTCCCTGCTGCGGACGTGCGCGATTCCAGGGTTGGTGATGCCGAGCATTACGAGCCATCCCTCCTGGGTGCCGTCTGTGCCGGGGCCTGGGGAGAGCGGGCCGGCTCTCCCATGACGAGCAGGCTGATCGTCGCGGTGCCTGTGCCGGGGTCATGCCGGAGGGTGAGGCCGACGGGCATGTCCAGGTAGGCCTCCCAGGCGATGCGCTTGCAGGGGAGGAGCATGGTGGCCTCTCAGATGGCCAGGGCGTTACCAGGGCGGCCCCGGCTGTGAGGATGTGTGCCCGGAGTGGATGGTCACGGTTGCAGCTCCCCCCGGTCCCGTGTGCGCGGATGACCGCATCGCGCGTGCCTGCGGTCAGCCGGCGAGTGGTTGCCCGGCGGGGCCGGTGACGTGGGCGAGGGTGGTGGTGGCGAGTTGCTGGACGGCGGGAGGCAGGGGGACATAGCCGAGGGCGGCGGCGTAGGACTGCCCGGCGTGGGTGAGCCAGCTAATGAGCGTGATCAGGGCCTGGCCGGCGGGCTGGCTCTGCTGGCGGGCGGAGAGCAGGACCCAGCTGTAGCCGCAGATGGGGTAGGCGGCGGGGTTGGGCTCGTTGACGATGGAGAAGCTGCCGGGGGTGATGTCGGGCCGGCCAGCGGCGTCGGCGGTGATGGCCGCGGCGGTCGGTTGGACGTAGTTGCCGGCCTGGTTCTGGACGGCGGCCCATGCAAGGGCGGTTCCGGTGACGTAGGAGCGCTCGGTGTAGCCGATGGAGTAGGGGATGCGGGAGATCGCGGCGGCGACGCCGGCGTTGCCGTCGGCGGCGTAGCCGACCGGCCAGTGCAGCGACCTGCCGGTGCCTACCGCGGCAGCCCAGGCCGGGCTGACCGTGGACAGGTAGTTGCTGAAGATGTAAGTGGTGCCGCTACCGTCGGAGCGGTGCACGACGGTGATGTAGGCGTCAGGCAGCTGGGTGCCGGGGTTGAGGGCCTGGATGGCGGGGTCGTCCCACTTGGTGATCTGGCCGAGGAAGATCCGGGCGAGCACCGGGCCGGTCAGCCGCAGCGGCCCGTTGCCGCCTGTCACGGCGTTGTAGGCGACGGCTACGGCGCCGAGGTCGACCGGCACCTGGAGCGTCGTGCCGGCCGCGCCGGCGAGGTCGGCGGGGCTGGCGGGGACGTCGGTGGCGCCGAATCCGACCTGGCCGGCGGCGTAGCGGGTGATGCCGGCGCTGCTGCCCACGGCGGCGTAGCTGACTGCGGTGCCGAGGTGGGCCTGCTGGTAGGCGGCGAACGCGGCGGTGAAGAACGGTGCGTCGAACGTCGATCCGGCGCCGGTGATCCGCACCGAGCTGGTGGCGGCGACCGAGGGTCCCGGCGTGCTGGGTGCGGCGGACGTGCACCCGGCCAGAGCGATCGCGAGCACGGCCGCCGCGAGCACGGCCGCGCGGCGGCGGGGGGGGCGGCGAGCGGGAGTGCGGCTGAGGGTGAAGGAGCAGGCGTGGCATCGTTGCCGTCCTCTGCGTGAGCGGGCTGTCAGCTGGGGCGGGCCTGGCGGGTCCAGGCCTGGGCGCCGGCCTGGATGGCGTCCCAGGGGGAGCCAAGGGGCGGGGTGTAGGACAGGTCGAGGTCGCTGATTTCATCGACGGTCATGCCGTGGAAGATCGCGGTGGCGGCGATGTCGACGCGCTTGGCGATCTCGGCGTTCTTGTGGCCGTACAGCTGCACGCCGAGGAGCCGGCCGGTGGTCCGGTCGCCGGTGAACCGCATGTGGATGCGGTGGCTGCCGGGGTAGTAGGCCTTGTGGTCGTCGGCTTCGGAGCCGGTGGTGACCGGGTCGAACCCGGCGGCGGCGGCTTCGTGGTCGCGCAGGCCGGTGCGGGCGGCGGCCTGGTCGAAGATCTTCACGACCTGGGTGCCGAGGCTGCCGGCGAACTCCCGGTTCGCCGCCGCAGGCGTTCTCCCCGGCGACGCGGCCCTGCTTGTGGGCGGTAGTGCCGAGCGGCAGGTAGGTCTCGCCCAGCAGCCGGTGATGGGTGACCACGCAGTCCCCGGCCGCGTACACGTCCGGCAGCCCGGTCCGCATGCCGCGGTCGACTGCGATCGCGCCCTTCGCGCCGGGCGTGGCGCCGGCGCTGACGGCGAGGCTCGTGTCGGGCCGGACGCCGACCACGACGAGCACCAGGTCGGCGTGCCGGGCGACCGGCTCGCCCGCGCTTGTGACCGCCTCAACCCGGAGCCGCCCGGGCGCGCCGGGAGCCGCCGCGGCGACGGACTTGACGGCGGTGCCGGTGAGGACCTCGACGCCGCGGGCGGCGAGCTCGGCGTGCACGAGGGCGCCGAGCTGCGGGTCCACCGTCGGGAGGACCTCGGGCAGCTGCTCGATCTGGGTGACCGCCAGTCCCCTGGTGGTTAGCGCGTCGGCCATTTCCAGCCCGATGTACCCCGCGCCGACGATGATGGCGCTGGCCGGGGCTATCGCGGCCAGGGTGCTCATGAGCGCGAAGGTGTCGCCCATCGAGTGCAGCAGGTGCACCCCGTCGCCAGGCCCGAGCGCGCCGAGCCCGTCGATGGGCGGACAGACGGGGACCGCGCCGGTGCCGATGACCAGCTGGTCGTAGGAGATCAGGTCCTCGGCCCCGCCCGGGCCGGTGACGAGCAGCTTGTGACCTTGCGTGTCGATGCCGCGGGCGGTGGTGTCCAGCCGCAGCCGCATCCCGGCCGCCTCCAGGTCAGCGATGGTGCGGTGCGCGAGGTCGCGCCAGTGCGGGACCTCCCCGGAGACGTAGTAGGGGATGCCGCAGATGGAGAAGTTCGGGTAGGCATCGGCGGCCACCACGGTGACCTCCGCGCCCGGGTCGATCTCGCGCGCGCGAAGCGCGGCGCTGATACCGGCGTCGCTCCCGCCGATGGCGACCATGTGCATGATTACCTCCTGTTAACTGATTGCCCGTTAGTCCCACCCGTCACGCGACGGGCCGTTCCCCATCACTGCTGGTACGGACGAACCCGGCCGCGTCCCGGCCCCCGGCGCTCTCGCGCGGGACGACGACGCCGGCGGACTGGGCGGCTGTAAGGGCGGGGTAGAAGATCCTGATGACGGCCACCCCGGCGATCCCGCCGCCGACCTGGGCGGCGATGAACACCGGCACCGAGGACGGCGCGATCCCCGCGAAGCTGTTGGAGAACATCCGGCCGACGTCGATGGCGGGGTTGGCGAAGCTGGTGGAGGCGGTGAACCAGTAGGCGGCGCCGATGTAGGCGCCGACCGCCGCCGGGGCGCTGGCCAGCCGGCCGGACCGGGCCAGGGCGAAGATCACCAGGACCAGCCCGGCGGTGGCGATCACCTCCGACAGCGCGTGCGCGCCGGTGGCCCGGTGCTTCACCGAGATCGACACCGCCGCCTGCGCGAACATCAGGTTCGCCGCCACCGCCCCGGTCACGCAGCCCGCGACCTGCGCGGGCAGGTAAGCGGCTGCGTCGCGCCAGGAGATCCCGCCGAGCGCCGCGTCGGCGAACGAGACGACCGGGTTGAAGTGCGCGCCGGACACCGGCCCGAACATCAGGATGATCGCGAACAGCCCGGCCGCGGTCGCGGCCGAGTCCTCCAGCAGCTCAAGGCCGGTGTCGGACGGGGACAGCCGCTGCGCGGCGATCCCCGAGCCGATCACGATCGCAGCGAGGAACGCGCTGCCGAGGAACTCAGCGGCCAGCCGGCGCCACAGCGCGGCGGGATGGGGTAGAGGTGCCCTGGTCACAGCGCCTATCCTGAAGTACTCAGATAGTTCAGTCAAGATTGAGTCAATGAACACTGAGTAAATGTGCGAGGCGCTGGGGCAGCGAGATCCCCGCGGCGTGGGCGGGAACCCATCAGGCCACGGCGATCGATCCCGGCGCGATCGCCCCGGCCGGGCGCCATCACCTGCCGCTGCGCCAGCCGTCCTCCTCTTATCAGCCTCTGGTGATGTCACCATCCGCTGACGTGATAACATCAGCGCATGCTGATGTCAGTTGATGCTGATGTGATGCGGGCGCTGGCCGACCCGCTCCGGTGGAAGATCGTGACCCTGCTCGCCCGCGAGACGCTGTGCACCACGCACCTGGCGGAGGAGACCGGGGCGCGGCAGACGAACCTGTCCAACCACCTGAAGGTGCTCCGGGATGCCGGGGTGGTGGACACCGAGCCGTGCGGCCGCTTCACCTACTACAGCCTGCGGCCAGAGGTCATCGAGGCGCTGGCCGGCTCGTTCGCCGACCTGGCGGCCACGGCCCGGGCCACCGCAGACGCCGGCCGGAAGAGGTCGTGCCCGTGACGGCCACCGAGTCGGCCGCCCCGCAGGCAGACCAGCCAGCGGCCGCGGTCGTCGGCAAGCTGTCGGCCCTGGACCGGTTCCTGCCCGTCTGGATCCTGGCCGCCATGGCGCTCGGCCTGGGGCTGGGCCGCGCGATCCCCGGGCTGAACGACGCGCTGAGCAAGGTCGCCATCGGCGGGACGTCGCTGCCGATCGCGGTCGGCCTGCTGGTCATGATGTACCCGGTGCTGGCCAAGGTCCGCTATGACAGGCTCGACGCGGTCACCGGTGACAGGAAGCTGATGATCACCTCGCTGGCCCTGAACTGGATCGTCGGCCCCGCCGTGATGTTCGCCCTGGCCTGGATCTTCCTGCCGGACCTGCCCGCCTACCGCAGCGGGCTGATCATCGTCGGGCTGGCCCGCTGCATCGCCATGGTCATCATCTGGAACGACCTCGCCTGCGGCGACCGCGAGGCCACCGCCGTCCTCGTCGCGCTCAACTCTGTCTTCCAGGTCCTCGCCTTCGGCCTGCTCGGCTGGTTCTACCTCGACCTGCTCCCCGGCTGGCTCGGCCTCGGCAACGGGCAGCACCTGCACATCTCAGGCCTGACCATCGCCCTCAACGTCGTCATCTATCTCGGCATCCCGCTGGTCGCGGGCTTCCTTACCCGCCGCATCGGCGAGCGGAAACTCGGCCGCAGCAGGTACGAGAGCAAGGTCCTGCCCCGGCTCGGCCCGTGGGCGCTGTACGGGCTGCTGTTCACCATCGTCATCCTCTTCGCCCTGCAGGGAAAGACGATCACCTCCCGGCCCGGCGACGTCGCCCGCATCGCGCTGCCGCTGCTGTGCTACTTCGCGATCATGTGGTTCGGGTCCTTCGCCCTCGGCAAGCGCATCGGCCTGCCCTACCACCGCACCGCCACCCTGGCGTTCACCGCGGCGGGCAACAACTTCGAGCTGGCCATTGCCGTCGCCATCGCTACCTTCGGCGTCACCAGCGGCGAGGCCCTGTCCGGCGTCGTCGGGCCGCTCATCGAGGTGCCCGTCCTGGTCGCCCTGGTGTACGTCTCGCTCGCCTGGCGGCGGAGATTCCCCGCCGGGGACCTCGCAGACCGACCGGACGGGACCTGACGATGTACTGCATGGACTGCCTCGCGGCAAGCGAGCAGCAAACCGCCATCGGTATCTGCATCCAGTGCGGAGCCGCCGTCTTCCTCCGGCACGCCCAGGTCGAGAGGAGCGCCGCACTGCTCCCGGCTTGACCTTCGAGTCGACTTGAAGGTTTACCGTCCTGGTATGACGACCTACCGGGTTTCTGAGCTGGCGGAGCGGGTCGGGCTGCCGCCGAGCACCTTGCGGTTCTATGAACAGGCCGGCCTGGTCCCCGCGCGGCGGTCGGAGTCGGGTTACCGGCTGTTCGACGACCAGGCAGTGGAGCGGATCGAGGTCATCACCACGGGGAAACGACTGGGGCTGCCGCTGGAGGAGATCCGCGACCTGCTGCAGGCGTGGGAGGACGGGCCGTGCCGAGATGTTCGGGAACGGCTGCGGCCGATGGTGCTGAACCAGATCACTAATGCGGAACGGCGCGCGGCCGAGATCGACGCATTCATCGAGCGACTGCGGAAGGCGTCGTTGGCGATCGACGGTCCGGTCCCGCCTGGCCGGTGCGGCCCAGGCTGCGGCATCGTGCCGCATCAGGACCCGGCTGCGGCGGCACCCGTCGCGGTCGAGCTGACGACCCGGCGGCGGGATCCTGAGCCTGGCCCGCCGATCGCGTGCACGCTGACTGCAGCTGATCAGGCCGACCGGATCGAGGAATGGCGGCGAGTGCTCGGCCAAGCCAAGGGCCGGGAACCGGTCGACGGCGGGCTGGCGTTCCGATTCCCTGCCGGGCTGGCCGGGCGGGTCGGGGAACTGGCCGCAGCCGAGCAGCAATGCTGCACTTTCCTCAAGTTCACGTTGCATCTCGTGGAGGGCGAGCTCCGATTCGAGGTCCGGGCACCGGAGGACGCCACGCCGCTGCTGGCCGACGTGTTCGGCACTGGCGACATAGCGCGCTGATCGCCTCGGCGGCCGATCCGCGAGGCCTCGGAAACCGGCACCGCGCCTGGCGGCGGTCTCCTGAGTCAGCAGCCGCAGTCCTCGCCGCGCCAGGACCTGGCTCCTTCCCGGGCTGATACGGCGGCGATGCCCAGGCCGATGACCGGGTCCAGCCACCAGCCGCCGGCCCAGGCGGCCGTAACGGCCAGGCTGGCCAGCACTGCGGCGGCCTGCGCGCCGCACAGGTAATTCTGGGTGCCCTCGGCGGCCGTGGCGGCAGAGCCTAGCCGGGCCCCGAGCCTGTGCTTGGCGCGGCCGAGCAGCGGCATCTCCAGCAGCGCGACGGCGGTCAGCGCCATCCCGATGGCGGTCGTGTCGGCATGGTGGCCGGCGAGCAGGTCGCGCAGGGACTCCGCGGCGATGTAGGGGGCCAGCAGCCAGAACGAGATGGCGACGCCGCGCTGGGCGCGGCGCTCCGCGGCCGGGGACAGGGTGCGGGACCCGGTGAACCGCCAGACGACGATGACGCTGGCCAGTCCCTCCACCGCGCTGCCCAGCGCCCATCCGGTCAGCGCCGCCGACCCGGCCGCCAGCCCCTGCCACAGCCCGATGGCGCCCTCGGTGCACATCCACGCCAGGCTGGCCAGCGCCAGCCACCGCACCTGCCTGGCCGCGCGCGGCCAGCCGGCATCGCGCGCTCCCGGTCCCGGCGGCCCGGTCGCGAGCGCGCTGCACGGGGCGCTGCAGGTGTCCAGGACGGGAGCTTCTGGCTCAGCGGGCAGGCGGGCGGCGGTCATGATGGTTCCCGGCTGCAGCCGGTCACGCCCCACTCCGGGCACAGGGTGATGGCGCTGCCAGTGGCGGCCAGCACCGCTTCCGCTGCGGCGATCATCTGGGCCAGCGCTGGCAGGGCCAGCCGGAACACCGACGCCCTCCCTGTCGGCTCGGACGCCACCAGCCCGCAGTCCCGCAGGCAGGCCAGGTGCTTGGACACCGTCGACTGCGCCAGCCCCAGTTCCGACACCAGGTCGGTTACCCGAGCCGGGCCGCCGGCCAGGCGGCGGACGAGCATCAGCCGTGCCGGGTCGCCCAGCGAGCGGAACAGCGCCGCGGCAGGCGCTAGTTCCGCCCGCTCGGTTCCGGCATCAGGAGCTATCATCGCCATGTAGCGATGATAGCGTGCACGGGCTGCATGAGCTAGATTCCCGGGCCAGGCCGTTCGCGTTGCATCGCGCGGGCGCCTGCTGGCCCCGTGGGCCGCCCGGGACGGCTGGACGGGGACGGGACGGCGGCTGCGAGAGCGGCGCCCGCCGCCGCCGTGGCGGCAAGGATGGCGAACAGGGCGGGGTAGCTGCCTACGGTGGCGGCGATGGCCGCGCCGATGCTGGGGGCGATCGCGCTCGCGGCGGTCAGCGGCGCGTTGAACACGCCGTTGACGGCGGCGTAGCGGTCCGGTCCCCAGTGGTCGGTCACCAGGGTCGCCTCGGTGAGTGTGAACACGCCGCGGACCGCGCCCGCGAGCACCGATGCCGCAATGAGCAGCGCGGCCGGGCCTGGCAGCAGCCCGAGCAGCAGTGTGGTTCGCGGCGATCGCCCCTATGATCGCGACGGTCCGCCCCCGGGTGCCGAGCCGGTTCGCGAGCTGGCGGTAGCAGAGTCGCCCGGCGACCTGCCCGGCGCCGCCGAGGCCGAGCGCCCACGCCGCCAGGCCGGGGGTCATGCCGCGGCCGGTGAGCAGCGGGACCAGGTTGACCAGGGCTGCGTACTGGGCGAGCGCGCACAGCGTCGCCGCCGTGACGAGGAGCAGGAACGTCCGGCTTGCCAGCACGCTGCGGTCCGTGCCGCGCGTGCGCGCAGTGTGGCCCGGGCTGGCGGGCGGCGGTGTCCAGGGCAGCCGGAGGAACAGGGCGTGCGCCGGGATCGTGACGGCCGCGAGGACGGCGGCCAGCAGCAGGTAGGTGCCGCGCCAGCCTAGGGGGCTGGCGAGCGCCGAGGTGAGCGGCGCGAAGATGGTGCTCGCGAACCCGGCCGCCAGCGTGAGGGTGGTCAGGGCCGCGACCCGCCGGGGACCGTACCAGGTGGTGAGCGCGGCGAACGCCGGCGGGTAGTAAAGGCCGGCGGTCGCGATCCCGGCGGCCAGCCAGGCCGCGGCGAACCAGCCGTAGTCCGGCGCTATGGCGATCCCGGCCACCGCCAGGGCACCGAGGACGCTGCCGGCAGTCATCACCGGGCGCGGCCCATGGCGCTGGATGATCCGCCCGACGGGGACGCCGGCCAGCGCGCCCGCCAGGCTGCCCGCCGAGTAGGCCAGCGTGACGGCGGTGCGGGACCAGCCCGTGGCCGCCGTGATCTGCGTGGCCAGGACGGGGAACGCGTAGTAGATCACCCCGTAGGAGACGATCTCGGTCACGCACAGCGCGGCCAGGGCACGCCGCCGGGCGCTATCGAGTGCCGGCGCGTCCCCGGCGGCCCGCCCTGTCGCCGGGGTCTCAGCCGCCGGGGCCTGCGTCATCGGTCAGCCCTGGGCCGGGGCGAGGCCGATCTGCAGCACCTGCGGGGCGGGCGCGCAGCACGCGCCGCCGCTGGCGCCGTCCGGGTCGTCGAACAGGCCCGCCCCGCCGCACACGCCGGTGTCCGGCAGCAGCAGCTCGGACCGGGCGGCGGCCTCGTGGTCTCCGGCTAGCTCGGCGGCTACGCTGCGGACCTGCTCGTACCCGGTCATCGCGAGGAACGTCGGCGCCCGGCCGTAGGACTTCATCCCGACCAGGTATAGGCCCGGCTCGGGCTGGGCCAGGTCCGCCGCCAGGGTGGGGGCCGCCGTGCCGCAGGAGTGGACGTTCGGGTCGATCGCCGGCGCGATCGCGCGGGGCGCCTGGAGCACCGGGTCCAGGTCGAGCCGCAGCTCCGACAGGAAGCCCAGGTCCGGCCGGAAGCCGGTCAGCACCGCCACCGCGTCCGCCGGGGCCAGCTCCCGCCCGTCCTCGGCTGTCAGAACCACCCTGTCCGCGCCGTCCCGGCGGATCCGCTCGGTGCGGAACCCCGTCACCAGGCTGACGAGGCCCTCGTCCACCGCCTGCCTCGCGCGGATGCCGAGAGCGCCGCGCTCGGGCAGCTGGTCGGTGGTGCTGCCGGCGGTCGCGGCGCTCGTGACGGCGCGGCGCAGCACCCAGGTGACCCGGGTGCCCGGGTTCGCCCGCGCGATGCGGGCCAGCTCGATGACCGCGGTGGCCGCGGAGTGGCCGGCGCCGAGGACGACGGTGTGCCTGCCCGCGAACGGCCCGGGGGCGGCGAAGTCAGGGATCTGATACCTGACCAGGCCCCGTCCCGCGGCGGCCCGCTCGCCGAGGGCGGGCAGCCCGTCCGCGCCGGCCGGGTTCGGCTGCCGCCATGTGCCGGACGCGTCGATGACCGCCCGCGCGTGGAGCTTGTGCTCGTCTCCGCCCTGGTCGGTGACGTGCACGGTGAACGGCTGGTCACCTCGCCCGGCGTCGACGAGGCGGTCACGGCCCTTGCGGGACACCCCGGTCACCCTGGTTCCGTACCTGACATGCCCGTCAAGCGCGTCCGCCAGCGGGCGCAGGTACCCGGCAACCCACTCCGCCCCGGTCGGGTAGCCCTGGCCGGGCGCTGTCCACCCGCCGGGCGTGAGCAGCCGTGCCGCGGCCTTGTCGATGAGTTCCGGCCACGGCGAGAACAGCCGGACGTGCCCCCACTCGGCGACGGCGGACGCGGGGCCGTCGCCGGCCTCGAGCACCAGCGGCTCAAGCCCCCGCTCGAGCAGGTGCGCGGCGGCGGCCAGCCCCTGCGGGCCCGCACCGATCACCACGACGGGCAGTTCGCTCATCCTGGACTCCTCCCATTTATTGTTATCGATTCATCGACTTCTCTCGATGTATCGAGTATGTTCGATGCATCGAGAAAAATCAATCAGACAGGTAGAATCAGACCATGCGGACACCGGTACTGCCCCTTCTCGGCGACGACCTGGCCGCCTGCTGCTCGCCGCTGACCGGAGGCGCGCTCGGCGAGGAAGCCGCCGAGCGGATCGCGCGGGTGTTCCGGGCGCTCGGCGACCGGCACCGGATCCGGCTGCTGTCCCTGATCGCCGCCGCCGACGGCGGCGAGGCATGCATCTGCGACCTCACCGCCCCGGTCGGCTTGTCCCAGCCGACCGTGTCCTTCCACATGAAGCAGCTCGTCGAGGCCGGCCTGGTGACCCGCGAGCAGCGCGGCAAGTGGAACTACTACCACGTGGTCCCCGAAGCCCTGCTGGCACTCAGCGACGTGCTCCGCGCGCCCGCGGCCTGAATCCGCTGCGCCAGGCGTCCGGCTGTGCTTCCGGGTGCGCCCTCACCTGGTCCCGGCGGTGGCGCTGCGCCGTTCGATGAGCACGGTGTCCCGCCACCGGCCGTGGTGGCAGGCGATCCGCTCCCGGGTCCCCACGACGCGGAACCCGGCCTGCCGGTGCAGGCGTAGGCTGGCGGTGTTCTCCGGGAAGATGCTGCTCTGGATGGTCCAGATCCCCGCTGCCTCCGCGGACCCGATGAGCGCCCGGAGCAGCGCCGCGCCGATCCCGCGGCCATGGTAACCGGGGCGGACGTAGACGCTGTGCTCGATCACCCCGGCATACACGCGCCGGGCCGAAACCGGGGAAGCGGCGACCCAGCCGAGCACCCGCCCGTCAGCACCGGCGGCGGTGAACCGGTGCCCGGGGAGCTTCGCCGCATCGAAGGCCTCCCAGTCGGGCGCTGCCGTCTCGAAGCTAGCCTGGCCGGTGTCCAGCCCGGCCTGGTAGACCGCGAGCACCTGACTGGCGTCGGCCGCCTCCATCGGCCGGATGACCACCCCAGCCGGCGGGTCACCGCGGCCTGGGCGGCCGGGGCCGGCGTATCCGGTGGCTGGTCCTGGAGCATGGCGTCCTCCGCGGCGGGTTCGGGGTCAGCAGGCGGGCACGGCCGGTACCGGCCGGCCCGTCACGATACCGCCGGCAGCCGGGAAACTCCGCGCGGGTACTGCCGACCGGGATCGGCGGGGATCCGGGCGAGCCCTGGGCGCAAGGGGTAGAGGGCGGAGCCATGGACGGGAGTCGATCTTGACAGGCCAAATATGACTCAGCCAATATTGAGTCAATGAGCAGCGGTGAGGTGGCAGGCCTGGAGCGCCGGGCGGCGGTGCATGCGGCGCTGGCCGACCCGGCGCGGCTGCGGATCACCGACGTGCTGGGCGCCGGGGACGCCTCGCCGTCCGAGCTGGCGGCGATGCTGTCGATGCCGTCGAACCTGCTCGCCCATCACCTGCGCGTGCTTGAAGAGGCAGGGCTTATCGCCCGCCGGCGTTCCGACGGTGACCGGCGGCGCACGTACCTGCGGCTGGTGCCGGGCACACTGGACTTGCTCGCCGGCCCGGGGATTGCGCCAGCACGGCGGTTGCTGTTCGTGTGCACCGCCAACTCGGCCCGGTCGCACCTGGCGGCGGCGCTGTGGCGTCTGGCCAGCAAGGTGCCGGCGGCCTCGGCAGGCACTCATCCCGCCGGGGCAATCGACCCGGGGGCGATCGCCGCCGCGCAGCGGAATCAGGTGCCGCTTCCCCGGCTGCGGCCCCGGCAGCTCAGCGAGGTGCAGGAAGACGGGGACCTGGTCATAACCGTGTGCGACCTGGCGCGCGAGGAACTCGGGGCGGCGGCGGCCGTGCACTGGTCAGTCCCGGACCCCGTGTCGGCCGGAGATCCGGAGAGCTTCGACGCGGTGCTAGTCGAGCTCGGCCGGCGCGTCGGGCTGCTCGCCCCCCGGCTCGCGGACGCCTCCTGAGGCCCCACCGCTCCGCGCTCTCGGATCACCAGAATGAGTCCCGCCGCCGACCGGCCGGGCGTGCATGGTGGTCATCGGATACCTTCAGCGCAGTGAGCTTCTCACCGAAAAATGGCATCGCCAGGAACGATCTGATGATCACGTGAATCACCTGAACGAGGAGGGATTTTCATGACTGACGGCGCCGCGAGCACAAGCACCGGGATCATCACCAAGGTCAGCGCGCTGACCGTGGCCGACACCGCAGCGCGGCTTACCGGGATCATCAGCGCCAAGGGGATGCGGCTGTTCGACGTGATCGACCAGCGGGCCGAGGCACGGCGGGCCGGGCTCGACATGCCCGACACGGTGCTCGTGATGTTCGGCAGCCCCGCGGCGGGCACGCCCGTGATGGTCGCGTCCCCGATGTCCGCCATTGACCTGCCGCTCAAGGTGCTGATCTGGGATGACGGCGGCCAGACCAAGGTCTCGTACTACGATCCGGCCGGGATCGTGGCACGGCACCACGTCCCCGCTGAGCTCGCCGGCAACCTGGCCGGCATCAACGCCCTCACCGACGCGCTCGTCGCTCCGGCCAGCTAGCGAAAGCACCCCAGCCGGGCGCCCGGTCATGACTCCTGCATCCACTCACCTTCATAGCTGGGAACCATTGCAAATGCGGAGCCGCCCGCTATGCAAAGGCGTCGACGGGGGCTGGGTGCCGGGCCGTCGGCAAGTAGCGCGCCATCTGCGGAGGGATGTTTCACCATGAAAAGGGCATGCCGACCCCTCCTGGGTCATGGGCCGGAGGGGTGAAACACGCTCTCGTTCGGGATTACCTTGATTTTGATTTTCTTAGGCGGGCGGGGCTACCGGGGCGGTCTGACCGGAGCGGCGGAGGGCGTCGGCGACGAAGCCGGTTGCCTTGAGCTCCTCAACAAGGTCGTGCAGGAACTGGGTGGTCTCCTGGCGCCTGGTCTTCGCCGTGCCTACCGCCTGCGGGATCTCCATGAAGCGGCCTTCGATGAGCCGGTAGGCGGGGTGCGCGGCGACGAACTCGGTCATCGGCTCCCGCACGCCCGCGGCGGCCTCCAGGTGCCCCGTGACGAAAGCATCCGTGCCCTCAACGGTGCTGCGGATCACGGTCGCGTGCCGCAGCGTCCGGGTCAGGAACAGGTCGTAGGCCGAGCCGTGCTTCACGCCGATGCGCACGCCCGTGCTGTCGACCGCGGCCACCGTGGTAAGCGGCGACTCGCGTGGCACCGCGTATACGCCCTCGATCAGGACGTACGGCGCGGTGAACGTGATCTCCGCCGCGCGGGCGGGCTCGATCGCCAGGAAGCAGATGTCCACCTGCCCGGCGGCCGCCGCCTCGAACGACTCGCGCGCCCCGCCGAAGCAGCGGAAATCGGCGGGGACGCCGAGCCGGGCGGCGATCTCGTTCGCGATGTCGACGGTGACACCCGCTGGCGCGGTCGGCGTGCCCTGGACCAGGACCGGGTTGTTCAGGTTGAGGCCGGCTCTCAGGACGCCGGTGGACGCGAGGTCCGTGACGATGTCGGCCGTGGCATTCCGCATGGAGCCACGATAGCGGGCACCTTCGGGACTACGGCGCTGGCGTCCAGGCGGGATCCCGGCCGGACAGTGCGAGCACCCGGTCGAGCACCGAAGTGGTCGGCGGCACCTCGACCGGGTCGGCGAACCCCTTGTACTCCCGGAAAAGGACGGCGTTCGCCTCGACCGCTTCCAAGGCCGCGGCAGCGACCGCGTCGCCGACCTCGTACCGCTGCCCGGTGGCGGCGGCGAGGTCCCAGGAGTGCAGCACCATTTCGGCCAGGTTGAGCGCGGCGATGTCGGCGGCGGGCATGGGTGAGCCCATCACGTCAAGCGAGCGCTCCCACGTCGCCGGGTCTGCCCAGGCGGTCAGGGCGCGGTCGAGTTGCGCCCGGTAAGCGGCGGCGAAGCCGGGGTCGGCCGCGAAATCGTGGTCGATCAGGTCCTGGCCGACCGACTCGCCGTTCGCCCGCGCTTCCAGCGAGTAGGACGTCCAGAGGATGAGGTGGTTGAGGAGCGCTTGCACGTCCCATTCGTTGCACGGGGTGGGCCGCCCGAACTGGCTGGCGTCCACGTTCGCCACGGTGCGCGCGGCGGCGTCGGCCGCGTCGGTCATCTCTTTATGCAGGTTCACGGTCAGTGAGGCTAGCCGCGGCCATCGCGGGCGTCTTGAAGGAAACCGACAGTTACGCTAGGTGGCGTGACAACATCAGCGGCATCGGCCGGGGCAGCCAGGTCGGCGGCCGAGTCGATGGGCGCGGGCGTGCTGCACGCGGAGACCGCCGCCACCAGGTTCACGCTGTCCAGGCACCTGCCGCCCGATGACCTGGCACCGTTCCTCGATTACTGCTGGGTGGTCCGCTGGGACCTGCGCGGCCAGCCGCCCTACAAGCAGGCGATCCTTCCGCACCCGAACGTGAGCCTGGCCTTTGAGGCGAGCGGAGCGGGGGTCTTCGGCGTGGACCGCTCTATCTTCACCCGGCGGCTGGCCGCCGACGGCAAGGCGCTAGGTGTCCGGTTCCGCCCTGGTGGCTTCCATCCGTTCTATAGAAATTCTATAGATACTCTTAACGATCGCGTTGTGCCCGCCCGGCAAATACTCGGCTTGGGAGCGGACGAAGCGTGCGCGGCGATTATGTCGCCCGACGCCTCCGACGCTGACATGGTCGCGGCGGCGGAGAGGTTGCTGCGCGGGCTCGGCCCCGTGCCCGACCCGGTGGCCGCGCAGGCGGCCAACCTGGTCTCGCGGATCACGGCAGATTCCAAACTGCGCCGGGTGACCGCGCTCGCCGACGCCTGCGGGATGCCGGAACGGCGGCTACAGCGGCTGTTCGCCGAGTATGTCGGCGTATCGCCCAAGTGGGTGATGCGCCGCGCCCGGCTGCTCGAGGCGGCGCGCCGCGCGGACGCGGGCGACGGCGTGGACTGGGCCGCGCTTGCGGCTGACCTCGGCTACGCGGACCAGGCGCACCTGACCCGCGACTTCACCGCCACCCTCGGCGTCCCTCCGGCCAGGTACGCCGGACGCGACTAGCTGCACGCACAGCGCGCTGTCCGGGCCGACCCAGTCTCCACCGGGCGGTCAGGCGGGCGGGAGCGCCGCGCGGATCTTCCCGGCGTACTCCTCCGCCGGGTGCTCGGCGTCGTAGGACTGCCGGGGACCAAGCCAGAGCCGGAGGCCGTCCTTCGGGTTGCGCGGGATGACGTGCAGGTGCAGGTGCGGCACCGACTGGCTGACCACGTTGTTGACCAGGATCATGCTTCCCGCCGCGCCAAGGCCGTCTTCAACAGCCCGTTCAAGGCGCTGCGCCGTCGTGAGGAACTCGGCGGCATGCGCGGCCGGAAGGTCTGACAGCAGCCGCAGGTGCGCCTTGGGCACTAGCAGCGTATGGCCGCGGAAGAGCGGCCTGTGGTCAAGGAACGCCATCAGGTTCGCGGTTTCCAGGATGATCGTCGCGGCTACCTCTCCGCGGATGATCTGGCAGAACGCGCATTTCGCGGCGGGGGCACGGCCACTGGTAGAGCCAGGCATGCGTCGCAGTCTAAGCCTTCCGGCGGAGCCCGCGTTCGGAAGCGCCGGCCTGGGCGCTGCGGGCAGGCTGGCCTGAGTTCTCCGTCAGCTGGCCGATGTCTCGCCGCGCCTAATGCCCCATCATGGGGCGCGCAAGTTACCTCAGATCTCGCCGTAGGCGGCGGACGCGGCACGCCCCTTGGTCACGTGGGTCACCCCCGTAACCCCGCAAGGAGCAGACTGTGCTGGTTCACGCCCGGTCAGGTGACGGCGCCTTCGCGGCGTGCCTGCGGCTCTTCCGTAACTACCCGCTGGCCGTCAGGCGGCACTACGCGGAGCACAGGTACGGCTCGATGGTGCTGATGAACCGGGCTGCGGGGAAGGTCAGGTTCTTTGTCCTCATCATGGAGTGGGAAGACCTGTTCGTGCTGCGGCACTGGGACCGGCGCGACGGCGCCCGGGTGGAGATCGCGCGGCACAATTCCGTCCCCGGCGAGGTCCGCGATGTGATTGAGACCAGCGTTCCCGTGCCGCGGGACGGTGCGCTGCTCGGCTGGGTGTCTGGCGTTCAGGTGCAGGCGGTGCTCGCGGCCTATGGCCGTCTGCCCGAGCCGTGGGATGACGCCTCCGCCGTCCCCGGTGTTCTCGTGATGCCTCTGGTCGGCAGCCAGCCCACCGAGTGGCCGCCGCTGGCCCCGAGCCCGTTTGACGACGGGCGGCTGTGGCGGTACTACGAGCGGGGCCAGCTGGCGGACCTCGGCCCGCTGGTCTCGCGCCGGGCAGGCTACGTGTTCTGGGTCCCGGGTAGCGGCGGGGCCGCCGGGCTGCGGGCAGGCGCCCGCATCGTCGTCACCGAGCGGCTGAGCACGGAGGAGTTCTGGCTGCCGGCCGGCGTCTACGCCGACCACTCGACCCTGCCCGAGGGCACGCCGGTGATGACGGCCAGGCAGTTGCTCGCGCTGCCCGGCGTCGTCGACCTGGCCGGCGGCCGCGGCGAGCAGCACCTTCTCGGCGTATAACCCGCCTAGCGCCGTCGCCTAAAAAACCCCTTCTAGCGCGTGCTCTCCAGTGCGCGGCCTCCGCCGGACCCGCTTGTCGAGAAGGTCGAAAAGCCTGGCGTCTTTCTCCAGGTCAAGCTTGCGCGCCCAGTGCGCGTCGCTGGCCAGCATCGCAGGCAGGTCCTCGGTGCCGAGGGTTCTCGGGTGGGTGTGCGTGCAGCCGGTCCAGTCGATGTAGCGTTTGTAGTCCGTGGAGAGGTTGAACCGGCCGGAGTTGACGAGGACCGAGTGCAGGAACGCCTCCTCCGGTGCTAGTGCGGCGCGGAAGAAGTCGACCGCCTCGGGGTTGGCCCTGGCGTAGTCCCTGACGTACCGGACGCACTTGGCGCGGAGCGTGCAGAAGAACGAGCCGCCGTAGGCGTGGAAGTCCGGGCCGAACACCGTGCGGCCCCGCCGGACGCCCACTGTGGCGTATGAGTTGCTCACCCGGATCCAGGGTTGCACCAGGTTGAGCGCCATCAGCGGGTACATCAGGCGGTACTTGGCATCTGTCGCCCTGCCGAGCCGCCAGTGCCGGTAGTCGTACCGCATCGCGGCGTCGAACGGCGGGCACAGCCTGAACGAGGCGGCCGCGCCCTGGTCGGCGCCGGGCGGGACGCGCTCGGGAAACACCGGGGTGTACAGCAGGAAGCCATCGAAACTCGTCGCCGAGAGCGCGTCCTCGATCTCGTCGATGGGGCGCAGCGGGTAGTCCTGGCCTGAGAGGTTCTCCAGCCAGTTGTAGTCGATGCCGTTCGCGTCGAGCCAGTCGACCGCCGCTAGGTAGCGGTCCAGGTGCGAGTAATCTCCGTAGCCGCCCCGATGGAGCAGCACGTGGACGTTCCCCAGTGCCCGGAGCTTGGGAACGTCGAGCGCCTTACCCGAGGCATCGTGGCTGACGAGCACCACGGCGTCCGGGTTGCCCTGGGTGATGACCTCGACCAGGCGTTCGATTTGCGCGGGCCGGGTGTGGGTTTGCAGGAAATAGACAACGTTGGTCTGCGTGCGCGCGGCCTTAGCAGCCATAACCTGATGCGAACCTCCTATTTGTCTGCACGTTTGCCCCATAAGACCCACCCAGTGACAAAAATACCAGCGGAACGCCATATTGATCGGCGTAATGAACTCACCGGTAATTTCTGTGTCATCTATGTATGTCCGCAGGCTGGCGCCCCGTGCCTGGTCGCGCGGGCCTGCGACAGCATCGTGGTCGCGCTCAGAACTCTCCCGTGATCCTGGCCTGGACCTGACGGCTGCGCAGGTAGCGGACGGGGCCGGCGAGCATGCCGAGGCGCGAGGCGCGGCGCAGGCGGGCGGGGTAGTCTGCGCGCATCGTGGCCGTGCGGACGGAGCCGCGGCCCCGCAGGTCGCGCAGCGCCCGGCGGCCGAGCCGCGCCAGCGTGGCAAGGTTTCGCGGGTCGCGCAGCACCGCGCGGGTGTAGAAGGCGGTGAGCCCGGACCCGTAGCCGTTGAGCTGCCGCTCCACCTCGGCGAACGTGCCCCGGTGCACGTGCCACATGACGGCACCCGGCCAGTAGACGAACGTGCCGCCGTCGAGCATCACGTCGGCGATCGCTGCCGTGTCCTCCCCGGCCCTGGCCGGGGTGCCCGCGCCGAGCGCCACGTCGAACCCGCCGATCCTGGTGAGCGCCGCCCGGTCGAAGGCCATGGACGCGCCGACGCCGAACGCGGGCAGCGGGTACAGCGGGTGCTGGCGGGCGTGCGAGGCCTTGTCGAAGACCTCGTGCGTGAAGCCGCGGCCCTTGCTGTGCCCGCCGAACTGCTCGTACAGGTCCTGCGCCGGCGTTTCGAGTTCGGCGGGCAGCACGAGCCCGCTAACTCCGGCGACCCGCTTGCCCAGGGTGAACCCGCGCGCGAGCTCAGCGAGCCAGTGCCGGTCGGGGTGCTCGTCGTCGTCGAGGTAGGCAACGATCTTGCCGGACGCCGCGGCGAGCCCCGTGTTCCGCGCCCAGGACAGGCCGGGGCGTGGCTCAACGACGTGCCTCAGCGGAACGCCGCGGGCGGCGGAAGCGCGCAGCCGGAACACGAGGTCCGCCACCTCGTCGGTGGAAGGCGCGTTGTCCACGACGATGACCTCGAAGTCCGGGTACTCCTGGCTAAGAACGGCGGTGAGGCAGCGGGCCAGCTTATCCGCGCGGTCCCTGGTGCACACGATCACGCTGGCCGACGGCGCGTTCAGCAGCGTCGCCGCCCGTCCAAGCAGGTACGCCGGCGGCCAGGGCAGCCGCAGGCCGGTCGTGAGGAGCTCTGGCGGGAAGCCGAGGGCGGCGGCGGCGACCTTGCGGGCGCGGCCGGCCGGGTGGTCCGGGCTGCCCGAGGACCGAGCGGCCGGCGCGTTCGGCTTGTCCGGTGTGGTGAGGGCCAGCGCCTGGCATGCGGGGACGGGCTGGCCTGCGGCCTGGCAGCGGAGGGCGACCAGGGGCCCGGCGGAGCGCCAGAGCGCGTGCGCCACCTGGTCCGGGTCGGCCGCGCCGTTGGACAGCGGGATGCGAACGAGCGCGATCGGCTCGGAGTACCAGCGGGCGAGCACAAGGGCGGCACCGTACGCAGGGTCAGCCGTGATGCCGGTCACCGGGTCGCTCAGGTCCATCTCTTGCACGATGGTGGGGCTGAAGTTCATCGGGACACCTCCATGGCGGTCCTTGGGTGGGCCCGTCGTGCGGGCATCGTGCGCGTGAGGAGGGCCGACGCGCCGACGGCGAAACCTGCCGCCGCTACGCCGAGGCCCGCGACGATCGCCGCGCCGCGCGCCAGGCCGGCGCCGTCACCGCGCGTCGCGTCACGGAGCCCGCGGGAGATCGCCCGCGGCAGCACGCGGACCGCGTAGCCGCGCTCTCGTGACGTGCTCGCCCCCGTGCCGTTGAGCGCGGCGAGGCCGGCCTTGCCGCGGCCCTCGTTGAAGCAGCGGACCAGGAAGTACCGGAAGGTGGCCCGCTGCTGCGGAACCCAGTGGCCGACCGCGCCGGCCGGCTCGTAAAGCCACGCGCCGCTGGTGACACGCAGGCAGAGGTCAGTGTCCTCGGGCCGGGAGACGGCGCCGACCTTGCCGAAGTCCTCACGGAACCCGCCGGCCGCCTCGAACGCGGCCCGGCGCACGGCCATGTTGTTGGACCACACGTTGCGGACGCGGGCGGTCTCGGCTGGCATTCCTGCGTACGACGCGCCGACCGCCCAGTCGAACTCGCCGGGGAACCAGCGCGGGCGGGCGGTGGCCCACAGCGGGTCGACGCGGCCGCCGACGCCGGCCACGCGAGGATCGGCGAAGTGGCCGAGCAGCCGGTCAAGCCAGTTCCTGGTGGCGCGGGCGTCATCGTCGAGGAAGACGACCACGTCGCCGCGGCTGCGGGCCACGCCAGTGTTCCGCGCGCCGGACGCGCCCCGCGCGCCGGCGTTCGGGATGACCACGGCGGTTTGCAGCTCGCGCCGGGCGCGGGCCAGCAGGTCCGGGTTGTGGTCGATGACAACGATGGTCTCCAGCGCCGGGTGGGTCTGCGCCGCCACCGAGCCCACCGCGTCCCGCAGGTACTCCCAGCGGTCGCTCGCGAAGGCCGCGATGACCACGGACGCGGTCGGGGGGGTCATGCGAGCCTCCGCTCGGCCAGGATCGTGCGCAGGACGCGCAGGCCGTCGCGGACTGTGTTCAGGTTCGACGTACCGTGAATCCGCGCGTGCTCGAAGCTCGGCACCTCGGCGATGGTGAGGCCCGCGGTGGCCGCGCGGAGGTTGAGCAGCGTCTCGATCTCGAAGCCGTCACCCCAGGCAGCTGACTGCCCAGGGGTGTTAACCCTGAGGTCGAAGACGGGGACATGCATGGCCCAGAAGGCGTTGTAGCCGTAGCAGAGATCCGAGTACCTGGTGCCGAACATCGCGTTGACGATCACTCCGAGCATTCGGTTACCGAGCCTGCGCAGCGGGGTGATGTCACTGCTGCCGGCGCCGGGGCCGGATGAGAACCGCGAGCCCTTCGCGAAGTCGGCACCGGAGGTCAGCGCCGCGATGAACCTCGGGATCTCCGCGGGGTCCGTCGAGCCGTCGGCGTCGATCATCACGATGATGTCGCCGGTCGCGGCGGCGAATCCGCAGGCGAGCGCGTTGCCCTTGCCGGTCCTTGTCTGCGTCACCACGCGGACGTCGGGCAGCAGCCGGCGGGCGATGTCCGGCGTCCCGTCCGTGGAGTGGCCATCGACCACGATGACCTCGTGCAGGCCGGCCGGCAGCGCGGCGAAGACGTGTGGGAGGTTACGTGCCTCGTTGAGGGTCGGGATGATCACGGAGACCTGTGGTGTCAGGGTCGGCTGGAGTGTCTTCGTAGGACTCTGCGTGTTCCACGGCGCGAAGCCGGTGGTCTGAGTAATGGTCATGACATCAACCTCGTCCGGCCCGGTGGCCAGCGTGTTTGTCTGTCAGGTGCAAGGTGGTTGCGCCGGGTAACCGAATTTGTTTTGACGCATGGTGCAGGAGGGAAAAGAGGGACCATGAGGGGCGGGGGCGTTCCCCGGGCTAGGTCTCACCCGGATCGGCTGCGAGGCGAATCAGGCGGGGTGCGCGATGCGCCCGCGCCCGCGGGCGCCGACAAGCAAGGGGCGCAGTTCCTCGCGATCGTCTCGCATGAGATGCGGACGCCGCTGACGTCGATCATCTCGTTCAGCGAACTGCTGCGCGGTGAGGCCGTCTCGCTGTCGCCCGACGGCCTGCGGTTCCTCGCCATCATCGAGCGCAACGCCGACCGGCTGCTCCGGCTGATCGATGACCTGCTGATGCTGAACCGGCTCGAGGCGGGCGGGCTGCCGCTTGAGCTGACCCAGGTTTCGCTGCCGAACCTCGCGGCCGACGCGGTCAAGAGCGCCGCGCCCGTAGCAGCTAAGTCCGGCGTCACGGTCCACCTCGACCCGGGCGAGGGACCGCAGGTGCTCGCCGACCCTCGCCGGCTCACGCAGGTCCTCGACAACCTGATCGGCAACGCGGTCAAGTTCTCGAACATGGACGGGCTCGTGCGGGTCCGGCTGCGCTACGTGCGCGGCACCTGGCGGGTCGACGTGTCCGACACCGGGATCGGCATACCGTCCGATGAGGTGGCACGCCTGTTCGGCCTGTTCGTCCGGGGATCCAACGCGCGGATCGCGGGCCTGCCGGGCACCGGGCTCGGGCTTGCTATCGTCAAGTCGCTCGTCGAGATGCACGGCGGGCATGTGAAGGTGGCGAGCGTGCTCGATGAGGGGACCACGTTCAGCGTGTTCCTGCCGGCCCACGCGACGGTGGCGGCCCAGTGAGTGACCGGGTGCTGGTGATCGAGGACGACGCGGACATCGCACTCGGCGTCCGGACCGTGCTCGGCAGGAGCGGGTTCGAGGTGACCACAGCCGCCGAGGGCCGGGAGGGACTGCGCGTCTTTCACAGCGAGCACCCGGACATCGTGGTCCTCGACGTCGGGCTGCCGCGGATGGACGGGTGGACGGTCCTCGAACGCATCCGCGAGCTGAGCGAGGTGCCGGTGCTCATGCTCACCTCGCACGGCCACGAGTCCGACAAGGTGCGCGGCCTGCACGGCGGAGCGGACGACTACATGACGAAGCCGTTCGGCAACGCCGAGTTGGTCGCGCGGGTGCAGGCGCTGCTGCGCAGGCCGCATGCCGCGGAACCGCTGCCCGAGGTCTTCGACGACGGCTGCGTGCTGGTCAACTTCGTTGCCCATACGGTGTTCGTGGACGGCGCTGCCGTCGAGCTGACCCCCACCGAGTTCCGCCTGCTCGCCGCGCTCGTCCGGCACCGTGGCCAGGTACTGTCCCCGACCAAGCTGCTTGAGCTGGCCTGGAGCGACCCGTTCGGCATCGGCCCCGACCGGGTGAAGTACAGCGTCATGCGGCTGCGCCGCAAGCTCGGCACTCACGGTGTCTCGGCCATCGAGGCAGTGCGCGGCTTCGGCTACCGCTACCGAGGCAAGCCCGCCTAACCCGCAACCGCCCCGCACCTTGGCGGCAACGACGCCGCCTACCGGATGCGTGCACTGTTCGTTCATGCGATCCTCCCATCCCGCGCAGCCCGCCGGGGACCACCCCGCACCAGGGCGGGTTCTCCTTGTCGAGGACAATCCCGAGGCGGCACTCTTCGCCACCGTTGTCCTTGGCAGGCACGGCAGGTTCGAGGTCACCCACACCGCCGACCCGCTCGGCGCGCTCGCCCTCGCCGCCACGCGGCCCTGGGACCTGGTGCTCACCGAACTGGACCTGCCGGGCATGTCCGGCCTCGAGTTCCTCGCCGCCCTCCGCGAGCTCGCCCCGCTTCTGCCCGTCGCGATCCTTGCCGCGCATGTGCCCGACGCCTGCCCTGCGGCGTCGCAGCATTCCTGGTGCCCAGACGCCGTCCTCACGAAGCCCGTCACGGCCGCGCGACTGCTCGCCACGGTCGTCGCCCTGGCAACCAGAAAACTTCCATGATGCGCTGCTAGTGAACGCCGATTCCCCTTACGGTTGCTGGTTCCTACAGTTATGCCATGAGCGAGATCAGCAGGATCTTTCCGCCGGAGAACCAGGCGCTGGAACCGCTGTGGCGGGAGGTGCTCGGCAGCCGCCTGCGGGCGCTGCGTACCGACCGGGGCGAGACCCTCGCGCAGACCGCCGAACGGGCCGGAATCTCGCCACAGTATTTGTCGGAGGTAGAGCGCGGCCGCAAGGAGCCGTCGAGCGAGATGATCGCCGCGCTGGCGGGGGCGCTCGATATCACGGTCGCCGACCTGATGGCCGGCACCGCTGAGGACCTGCGCCGGGTCGCCAGCATGTTCATCGCCGTCACCACGGTCACCACGAGCACCGCGGTCATCAGGCCGTCTGGGCAGCGGCCCGCTGGCCCAGTCGCCCTCGCCATGGCGGCGTAGTGGCCTATTGGCCTAGTGGCGTATACCGAGTTCGGTTGGGGCGAACCCGGCGGTACCGGGCGTTTTGCCCAGCCCGAACTCGGTATACCTGCGCCAGACGGCGGGCCCGGGGGTTATCTGCCGGTGAGGATCTGGTCGATCAATCCGTAGTCGAGCGCCGCCTGAGCGGTGAAGATCCTGTCCCTGTCGGTGTCGGCGCGCAGGGACTCGACCGACTGGCCGGTGTGCTCAGATAGCACCGACTCCAGCTCGGCACGCAGCCGCACGAGCTCGTCGGCCTGCAAGATCAGGTCGGGGATCGTGCCCTGCCCGCTCACCGCGGGCTGAAACAGGATGACCCTGGCGTGCGGCAGCATGGCCCGCCGCCCCGGAGCACCAGCGGCCAGCAGGACCGCGCCCGCGGCGACGGCCTGCCCGATGCAGGTCGTCACCACCGGCGCCTTGATGTACCGCATGGTGTCGTAGATGGCGAGCATCGAGGGGATGTCGCCGCCCTCGCAGTTGATGTAGAGGTTGATCTCCTGGTCAGGGCTCTGCCCCTCGAGGAAGATGAGCTGCGCGGTCAGCGTGTTGGCGACGCCGGGGTCGATCACCGTGCCGAGGATGATGATCCGCTCGGTCAGCAGGTGCGAGTAGACGTCCATGATCCGCTCGCCGCGCGGATGCTCGGCGATGACGTTGGGAATCGTGTAGCTGCTCATGAAGCACCTCCGGCGTTCTTGACAGCGGTGCCAGCGGCCCCCGCAGTGGTCTTGGCGGCGGCGGACAACGTCGCCGACGGCCGCAGCCCGAACGGCCGCTTCCTGGCCGGCATGAGCTGGCCGAACGTCTCGGCGATGGCATCGATGAATCCGTAGTCCCTGGCCTCGGGCGCTGTATACCAATGGTCGTGCCTTGAGTCTTCGAAGATCCGTTCCGTCGGCTGCCCGGTATCTTGCGCGATCAGGCCGAGCACCGTGTCCCTGGTCAGCCGCAGGTCGGCCGCTTGCAGCTCCACTTCGACGGCGGACCCGCCGATCCCGGCCGACCCCTGGTGCATGAGGATCCGGGAGTGCGGCAGGGCGTACCGCTTGCCGCTGGTTCCCGCCGACAGCAGGAACTGACCCGCGCTGCACGCGATGCCCAGCGCGAGCGTCGCGACGTCGCACGGGATGAGCCGCATGACGTCGCGGATCGCGAGCATTGACGGCACGGAGCCGCCGGGCGAGTTGATCCAGAGCGCCACGTCGGCGTCCGGGTCCTCGTCGGCGAGTGTGAGCAGCTGCGTGGCAAGCAGGGTGCCGTTGTCGTCGTCGAGGACGCCGTCAAGGACGAGCACGCGGCGCTGCAGGAGGGAGAGCCGGAACTGCTCGGTAAATGCGGGCATTCTTGATTCCTGAGCCATGCCACCAGCTTGCGCGACGATCACCCTGGACGGGTGACGGCGCTGCCGTCGGCAGATCCGCCGCAAGCAGACGGGATAGTTAAGGCGAAGAACACTAGGCCGACGGGTCGTACCAGTTCCCGCCGGCGGGCAGCAGGGAGGACGAGTCAGGTCCCCAGGAGCCGCGGGCGTATGGCACCACGGGCCCGACCTGGCCGACGACCGCGTCAACGACCCGCCAGGCCGCCTCCACCGTGTCCTGCTGCGCGAAGAGCCAGCGCTCCCCGGTCAGCGCGGCCCCGATGAGCCGGTCGTAGGCACGCATGTCCGCGCCAGGGTGCTCGATGAACGTGAGGTCCTGCACCTCGGGCTCCCAGCCCGCCCCCGGCTTCTTCCCGACCAGCGTCAGCACGGCCTGGCTCTCCGGGTAGATGCGGAACCGCAGTGCGTTGGATCTGGTCACCGCACCGAGCCCGAACACGTCATGCGGCACCGGCTTGAAGTCGATCATCACCTCGGTCGCGGTGACCGGCAGGCACTTGCCGACCCGGATCGCGATCGGCACCCCGGCCCAGCGCCAGGTCTCGGCGGCAAGCCGCACCGCCGCGTAGGTCTCCGTCGAGGACCCAGGCGCCACGCCGACGACCGACTGGTACCCCTCGTACTGTCCCTTGATCACGTCGGCCGGCGTCAGCGGCCGCAGCGCGCTAATGAGCTGTGACTTCGACGAGATCCAGGAGTCGAGCCCGGCCCCGTCCGGCGGGTCGGCGAGGACAGTGGCGAGCACCTGGAGCATGTGGTTCTGGATGACGTCCTTGATCGCCCCGGTCTTGTCGTAGAAGCTGCCCCGGTCCGCGACGTCGAATGCCTCGGCCATCGTGATCTGGATGGACTGCACGTAATCCCTGTTGAGCAGCGGCTCGATGATCGAGTTGGCGAACCGGGCGAACATCAGCGACTCGACCGGGTCAAGCCCCAGCCAGTGGTCGACCCGGTAGACCGACTCCTCTGGAAAGTACTGGTGAACGGTGGCGTTCAGCGCCTGTGCCGAGGCGAGGTCGTTGCCGAACGGCTTCTCCACCATGACCCGTGACTGCGCGGCGAGCCCGACCGCGGAGATCCCCTCGGCGATCCGCCCGAAGAGGAACGGCGGTACTTCAAGGTAGTACAACATGCGCTTGGCGCCGGGCCCCAGCGCGGCCGCCATCGCCTCGTAGGTCGCGTGGTCCCCTAGATCTCCGTCGACATACCGCAGCAGGTCGAGCATCTTGACCGCGGCGGGGGCGGCAGGGTCCAGGTTATTCAGCTTCAGTGACGCGGCTGCGTAATCGCGGAACTGCGGTAGTTCCCAGCCGCTCTTGGCGACCCCCAGGACGGGCATGTCGAGCACGCCGCGCTCGACAAGGCCCACGAGCGCGGGGAACGTTTCCAGCTTCGCCAGGTCCCCCGTCGCCCCAAAGATCACCAGCGCGTCGACTTTATCGGCACTCATGGTGATTTATCATCCCAGCCGGGTCGCCACGAGTGACAGGAGATAAGCGCTTCGGCAGGTTAACTTTTGGGCGGCTGCTTCTCGGCGCGCCCCGCGATCAGCAGCACGCAGGGCACTCCGGCGACGCAGAGCGCGGCCAGGATGATGCCCGCCACGGTCGCCGCCCCCTCTCCGCCAAGGCCGGCCAGCGGGGAGAGCAAGGCGCCGGCCAGGAACGGCAGCGCGCCCACCCAGGCCGACGCCGTCCCCGCGATGGCCCCCTGGTTGGTCAGCGCGATCGCGGCGGCGTTCGGCCGCATGCTGCCGAAGAAAGAGAGGAAGAAGAAGAGCGGCACGAGCAGGGCAGCGAGCGGCGGGTGCCCGGTGAGCGCCGCCGCGAGGAAGCCGACGGCACCCGCTGCCATGACGACCTGCGAGAACAGCACGACCCTGGCGGTCGGCACTCGCTTGACCAGCCGCGTGCCAAGCTGGGCCATCACCGTGAGGCCGATCGCGTTGATCATGAAGAACAGGCTGAAGAGCTGCGGCGACTCGTGGTAGGCATCCTCGACGATGAACGGCAGCGCGGAGATGTACGTGATAAGCGCGGCGTTGCCGCAGGTGATGCCGAGCGTGTAGCCGACGTACTCTCGGTCGTGCAGTAGCGTGCGCGAGTCGGCGATGAGCTGGCGTACCCGAGACGGCGTGCGCCGCTCGGGCGGCAGCGTCTCCGGCAGGAACCAGGCGAGCAGGAACAGCACCAGGCCGATCACCGCGAGCACGCCGAACACGCCGCGCCAGGTCGTGAACCGTAGGATCTGCCCGCCGATCACCGGGGCGAGCACAGGCGCGAGCCCGAAAACCAGCATCAGCGAGCCGAGCACCCGGGCAAGCTCGGTCCCGGAGTACTGGTCGCGGACGATCGCGAGCGACAGCACGACGCCGCCGGCCCCGGCCATGCCTTGCAGGAACCGGAAGACGATCAGCGCACCGATGTCGGGCGCGGCGGCGCAGGCAACGGACAGCACGGTGAACGCGACGAGCCCGACGAGCAGCGGTTTCTTGCGCCCGAAGCCGTCGCTGATCGGCCCGGCCACGAGCTGCCCGACGGCGAGCCCCGCCAGGCAGCCCGAGAGCGTGAGCTGCACAAGCGACTGCGAGGCATGCAGGTTCGCCGCGATCGTCGGGGTCGACGGCAGGTACATGTCCATCGAAAGCGGTCCGAACGAGGACAGTGCCCCAAGCAGCGCCACCATCCCGATCCGGCGCCTGGACCGGACCGCCGGCACGACAAAAGTTTCCATTGCTAAGGAATCGTATGCCCGGCGCGTGAGCGTGCGGGCGTGCCGGTCTCCAGTGGTCGCGGTCCTTTTTAGGAGATAAGAACAAGTGATTAATCCGAACGAGTTCGGCTTGCTGCGGAGGGCAACGGTGCCCGTCCCGGGCCGTGGGCAGCAAACAGACGTGTCACTGGCTATGCCGCCGGGATCGGCTTGCTGCCCGCCAGCAGGATGCGGTGCATCAGGCGGCGCTGCCCCTGGTAGTCGTTGACCGCGAAGTGCCATGTCTGCCTGTTGTCCCACATGGCGATCGAGCCGGGGGCCCAGCGGAAACGCGTCGTGAACTCTGGCCGTGCCCCGAAGTCGAACAGGTACTTAAGCAGCGGCAGCGACTCCCGCCTCGTCCACCCCTCGAACCGCGTGGTGAATTCGGGGTTCACGTAAAGCACGCGCCGCCCCGTCTCCGGGATCAGCCGCACGACCGGGTGCACCGGTCCCTCGGCCGCGTCGTACTCCGCTACCGACGGCTCGGGCGGGTCGGTCTGCGCGTAGCTGTAGCCGAGCTTGCGCACGTTCGCGTGGACCGCGCTCAGCCCCATCAGCGTCGCCCGCAGCCCGGCTGACAGCCCCTCGAACGTCGGCCCCATCGCCGCCCACTGGGTGTCGCCGCCCCACGGCGGGACCTCCTCGCAGAACAGGATCGTGGCCTTAGGCGGCTCGTCGAGGCAGGTCATGTCGGTATGCCAGCCCTCGCCGATCGCCTTGGTCTGCTCCGGCTCCTTGCGTAGCTCCTGCCGCACCCGGATCTCGCCGAGCCGCGAGGCGAACGCGTCCCGCTGCTCCGCGTTCAGCGGCTGGTCGCGGAAGAAGATGACCCCGTATTCGGCCCAGGCCTGCAGGATCGCCTCGTACGTCTCATCGTCGTAGACCCGGGTCAGGTCCAGGCCGCGCAGTTCCGCGCCGATCAGCCCGCCGGTCCGGTGTACCTCAGGCATCGCCACTGTCATGACGCAATCATCAGCCGCCGTCGGTAGGAGGAAAATACCCGAAGCCTCAAAAAACAGCGGGGTACTGGTCAGTACGCCGACAAAGATGCCGCTGACCTGGAAAGAGACAGTCGGCAGGCCGCGCGGGCGCTGCATCACCGGAGTGATCAAGCACCGGAGGACCCACCCGTGACAGTGCGAAGAAGGTCACAGTCCGAAGAAGGTTACGAATTCATCACGAATCCGCTGACCGATGGGTACTCTGAACACGCTGTCGCTCAGGGGGAGATCGGACAATTTCTGAGATTCTGCAACACACTCGAACATCATGGATATCGCGCCGCCCTTGGTCGTCGAAGCTTGGACGCCGGATCCAGATTGCGGTGTTCTACCTGGTCACCTTCGCGATCGTGACCACCGGGGCGATCTGGCTCGCGCTCCGGGTGGCGCCGCTGCAGACCGTCTCGGCCGCCGGGCAGACGGCTCAGGTGGGCGCCACGATGCCCAGCGCGAGCCTGAGCGGACCGGGGGAGCTTGACCTGTTCGGCCAGGTGATACCCACGAAAGTGGACTTTCCCGGAGCGATCCGGCCAAAGCTGGCGCTTGACCACGTCACGATCAACTCGCAGGTGGTCCAGGAACTGCGTGCTCAGGGGCCGTCGAAGCTCGAGATCACCCTGAGCCAGGAGCTGGTGTCCGGCTGGGAGCGCTACTTCGTGTGGGAGACGCTCATCGCGGTCGGGTTTGCCGTGATCCCGCTGGTGGCCGTCGCCGCGGTCCGCAGGCGGCCGAAGATCTGGAAGATGGTCGGGGGCGGGATCGCGGTCGTGATCGCGGTGAACTTGGGCGGGATCGCGCTGACCGCGTCCGGGACACCGCAGGTGCTGCGCAGCGTCAAGACGCTCGATGACCTGGTGGGCGTCAGTCCGGTGACCGGAACCACGGCGTACGTCGGCGCGGCGCAGCCTGGGGTGCAGGCCGTAGTGATCGGTGACTCCACGGCCTCGGGCTGGGGCCTGCCCTGGGAGTCGAATGCGAGCTCGTTGGACGAGGCCTGCGGCAGGTCGTCCGAGTCGTACGCGGAGGACCTGGCGGCGGCCGACCAGTGGGACGTGCTCAACCTGGCGTGCGGCAGCGCGACGATCGAGGACGGGCTGCTGGGGCCCGAGGTGCTCTACAACGGCCAGGTCGCCCCGCCGCAGCTGCCGCAGGCCGCGGCGGCCACGCACGCCAAGGTGGTCATCGTAAGCGTGGGCGCCGACGACCTGTCCTGGTCGGTGATGACCGAGTTGTGCGCGGCGTCGGCCGTCTGCGACGACGACATATCGGACGCCTACTTCACCCAGCTGCTCGACACGTTCACAAGGAACTACTACCAGCTGCTCGCCGACCTGTCGCAACTGCCCGCGCATCCAGCGGTGCTGATCAACCAGTACTACGACCCGTTCGGTTCGAACCTCAGCTGCCTGCAGCAGTACGGGATGACCCAGGCGAAGGTCCAGGTGCTGCAGGCTAGGCTCCAGCAGCTGAACACGGTGCTGGAGCAGGGCGCCAACCTGTTCGGCTATGGTGTCGCCACAGCGAAGTTCACCGGACACGAGCTGTGCACGTCCGACCCGTGGGTCCAGGGTCCCACCGACCCGGCTCCGATGCACCCGAACGCATCCGGCGAGCTCGCGATCGCCCTCGCGGACCAGCAGGCGTTCCCGGCGCTCTCGCCGTCACCGGTACCGCTTCCCTCCCCGTCACCCTCCCCGACAACTGCGCCCGCCCTCGGCTGACGTCTCGGCTGTGCCAATTACCAGGTGCCGCTTGGCGTCAATGGTGCTTTCTGCGCGCGTCATGGCAGTCTTGGGGAAATAAATGGTAACACTTTAGCGAATTTAGTCCGCCTACGCAATGATCTATGGCCTTGAGTCACGTCATCTGCGACACTGCATGTTCTACGGAGTGCTGCGCGAGAGACGGGGACGCGCCAAAGCGCATCAACAGTCATCAATTAATTGCTGATGCTGGCGAACCGGTCATGGGGCATGATTTCGCCCGATAACGGGTGGGCTGGAAAAGAATCAACGAAGCTTCCACAGGAGACTTGCGGAGGTCGGGCTAACAATGAATTGTCCACAGTGCCAGGCGGCGAACGGGGCGGACGCGGCCTTCTGCGGAATTTGCGGAGCACGGCTCGCTCCGGCCGGGGCGTCCGCCGGAGCGAGCGGCTACACGTCTCCACCGGACGCGCCGCTCGGCTATGACGCCTCAGGTGCCCCCTCCGGCTACGGTGCCTCCTCCGGTTACGGTGCCTCCGCCGGTTACGGTGCCCCCTCCGGTTACGGTGCCCCCGCCGGCTACAACGCGCCGCCGTCTTCTGGCTACGGGCCCGCTGGCGGCCAGGCGCCCACTGGTTACCCGCAGGACCAGCATGCGCAAGGTCAGTACCAGCAGGGAACCTCCGGGCCCTTCGTCCAGCGCTCGTCCGGGCTGCCCCCGGTCAGCTTCGACCTGGCCCGGCTCACCAAGGTCGACAAGATCGTCGCGGGCGCGACGCTGATCACGATGATCTCGCTCTGGCTCCCGTGGTACAGCGGGAGCTACTCGATCCCCGGGGAGATGGCGAGCAGCGGGAGCATCAGCGGGACCGGCGACCACGGCTGGCTCTGGCTTGAGTTCATCCTCGCGCTCGTCCTGCTTGCCTACCTCGCGGCCCGCGCCGCCTGGGACGAGCTCCCGTTCCGCGTGCCCGTCGCGCACACGACGCTGCTTATCGCGGGTACCGGCCTGCAGTTCCTGCTCATCCTGATCGGATTCTTCGCCCTGCCGTCCACCGATGGCATCCCGGGCCTCTCTGTCACCTGGGACTTTGGCGCCTTCTTCGCTCTCATCGCGTCGATCGTGGCGGTGGGCCCCGTCGTCTATCCCTCGGTCAAGTCCTACCTGGACACCCGCAACGCGGGCGCCTCACGGGGGCTCTAGGCAAAGGCGCCTGTGCGCGGACCGCTAACGTACTGGCACGGCGCGAGTTACGAAGGGCAATGCCAGTTGCCGCGCAGGCGACGGCGACCAGGGCGTAGGGCACTAGGTCCGAGGTGGCCTGGGCCAGCGCCCCGCTTGCGGACGCGGCAACGGACTGGCCGGCTGCCCAGGCGAGGTTGGAAACCGCGAAGGCGATGCCCTGGTTGAGACCGAGGCCCTCCGCGCCCGAGGCGACGAGCGCGGAGGCGGGGGTATAGAGCGTGCCGTAGCACGGCAGTCCCACGATGAGCACGCCGATCAGCCACGGTCCCGTTGTCAGCTGGGGGATCAAGATCGCGCACACGGTGCCGAGGGCGAGCGAGACCATGAGCGGGCGTGCCGCGCCGAGCCGGTCGGAGAGACGCCCGGCGAGCGGGGACAGCCCGGATTCGACGAGCGCCGCGCACAGGAACGTCACGGCGATCACCGTGCCGGACACGCCGAGCCTGGACAGGCGCAGCGGCGCGAGCACGTCAAGCGTGCCGAAGGCGATGCCGGCGAGCGCCATCAGCCAGCAGCCCATCATGACCTGCCGGTCGCGCAGTGCAGGCAGCGCCGCTCTTAGCGGCTGCGGTGCCTGCGGGCGCGGCGACGGCACCGTGAACGCGATGACGATCAGGAACGCGTCGGCGACCGAGGCGGCGGAGAAGGCGGCCCCGGTGCCCACGACGTTGGCCACCGCCCCCACGACCGGCCCGAGCAGCGCGCCGACCACCGCCGCCCCGAGCGCGGTCCCGAGCAGTTCGCCGCGCCGCGACTCGGGGGCGGCCGTGGCCAGCCAGGAGAGCGCAGCCGTCCACGTGCAGGCACCGCCGATCCCCTGAACGAAACGCGCCGCGACCAGCAACTCGGCTGACGCGCTCCAGCCGAAGGCGAGCGTCGACACGCCCATCAGCGCCAGTCCGAGCACCGCGACAGTCCGGTCACCAAACCGGGCGACGAGTGCCCCGCTTGGCAGCGACCCGATCAGCGTCCCTGCCGGGTAGGCCGCGATGAGGATCCCCGCACCGGCCTTGGACAACCCTGCCGCCGCGGCGTAATGCGGCAGCAGCGGCGTGAGCGCCGAATAGAAGACGGTATCCACCCCGACGATCGCGCAGACAAGCGCGAGCAGCCGCACCATTGGCAGCTCTAGCTTGACTCGTCCCGACCGCACTGCCCACCTGCCCCGTTGACCGCAAGAAATCACAAAACGCCCAGCCAGCTTACCTCTTGCATGCACAGGTCGTTCTCGGCGGTGTCAGGGCATAAAGAGCAGGTAGCTAGTAAGTGCACACTCTCTTAAGACTGAAGTAATTGAAGAAATCCCGCAGCGACCCATGATTGTCGTACTTAGCCGGATTTAGCGATATTGGGACGACCCGACCTACGCGATTTACGACAATACAAAGCAGTGGGACCGGCGATTCGCCGGTCCCACTGCCCGTTACGGTGACGAGGAAGGCCTCAGCCGGCCTTGCCTTCCAGGGCGCGCTTGACTAGGACGCGGGCGAGGTGCTCGCGGTAGTCCACGTCGGCGTGGAAGTCGTAGCCGGGGGAGGTGCCCTCGGCCGCGAGTTGAGCCGCTTCCTCGATCGACGCGCCCGACTTCAGCGCCGCTTCCGTCGCTGCGGCGCGCAGTGGCGTGCCGCCCATGGAGGCCAGTGCGACCCGGCCGCCGTAGGCGGCGGCGCCGACGATCGCCCAGTCGTTGGCCCGCCGGACGAACTTCTGGTATCCCCATGGCACCGCGCCGCCGCGCGGCACGCGCACCGCGGACAGCAACTCGTCGGGGCCGAGCACCGACTCGAACGGCCCGACGAAGAAGTCGTCCGCGCCGACCACGCGTACTCCGGACGGGCCGGTGATCTCGACCGAGCCGCCGAGGGCGAGCAGGGTCAGCGGGAGGTCGGCGGACGGGTCCGCGTGCGCGAGCGAGCCGCCGATCGTGCCGCGGTGCCTGATCTGCGGGTCGCCGACCTGCTCGGCCGCGTAGGCCAGGATCGGCACCTCGGCCTTGAGCAACTCGGACCCGGCCAGCTCCGCGTGCCGGGTCGTCGCCCCGATGACCACCTCGTCGCCCTCGATCCGGATGCCGGACAGCTCGGTGACACGGGCGATGTCGATGAGCACCGCCGGCTGGGCCAGCCGGACCTTCATCATCGGCAGCAGCGAGTGGCCGCCGGCCAGCAACTTCGCGTCATCGCCGTACTCCGCGAGCAGCGACAGCGCGTGCGCGGCGGAGTCGGCGACCTCGTAGTCGAACGACGCGGGGATCATGCGGTCACCTCTGGCGTTGCGGTGTTGGCCGAAGAAACCGGGCCAGACAGCGTGTCCGCTGCGGCGAGCACCGACAGGACGATGTTGTGGTAGCCGGTGCAGCGGCAGAAGTTGCCCTCAAGGCCCTCCCGCACTTCCTGCTCCGTGGGGTGCGGGTTCTCCGCGAGCAGGCTGGTCGCGGCCATAACCATGCCCGGCGTGCAGAAGCCGCACTGCAGGCCGTGGTTCTCCCGGAACGCCTCCTGGACGACGCTCATCGTGCCGTCCTCGGCGACGAGCCCCTCCGCGGTCGTCACCGAGCGATTGCTGGCCTGGACGGCGAGCACCGTGCAGGACTTGACGGACTCGCCGTCGAGCAGCACGGTGCAGGCGCCGCACGACGTGGTGTCGCAGCCGATGTTCGCGGCGCGCAGCCCGAGGTTCTCCCGCAGGTAATGGATGAGCAGCAGCCGCGGCTCGACCTCGTCGCTGCGCGCGACCCCGTTGACCGTGAGCTTGATCTCTGTCACGTCGATCAGGCCTCCTTCGAAGCGTTAGCGGCGTTGATTGCCCGCCAGACCCGCTGCGGGGACGTGGGCATGTCAATGTGCGTGACGCCGAGGTGCGACACGGCGTCGATGACCGCGTTCTGCACGGCCGGCGTGGAACCGATCGAGCCCGCCTCGCCGATGCCCTTAGCGCCGAGGGGGTTGTAGGAGGTCGGGGTCTCCATGGCGACCAGCTCGTAGCTCGGCACATCGGTCGCCGACAGGAACGGGTAGTCGGCGAACGTCGCAGTCAGCGGGTTGCCGTCCTCGTCGTAGACGAACTCCTCAAGGAACGCCTGGGCCGCGCCCTGCGCGATGCCGCCATGCCGCTGGCCCTCAGCGAGCAGCGGGTTGATCACGGTGCCCGCGTCGTCGACGGTCACGATCCGCCGGAAGTACACCTTGCCGGTCTCCATGTCGACCTCGACGACCGCCACATGCGTGCCGAACGGGAACGTTGGCCCCGGCGACGTGAACACCGAGCGCACGAACAGCCGCTCGGTATTGGCGAGCGACGACAGCGGCACCGTGACGTCCGGGTCGCCCTTGACGCTGAACGCGCTAGTCACGGCGTCGAACACGAGGTCAGCCACCGACGCCTCTAGCGTCTCCGCAGCCCGCTCGCGCGCCACGTCGAGCAGCTCGCGGGACGCCTGCTGGACCGCCGCGCCGCCGAGCTGCAGGGAGCGGGAGCCGCCGGTGCCGCCGCCCTTCGGGATCAGGTCGGTGTCGCCCCACTTGACGGTGATCTTGTCGATCGGGATGCCGAGTTCGTCGCTGACGATCATCGCCCACACGGTCTGGTGTCCCTGGCCGTGCGGGGACGTGCCGGTCAGCACGGTGGCCGTCCCATCGGGGTGAACCTCGACGGTGCCGTTCTCGTTCGGGCCGCCGGCCTCGCCGCCTGGCCCGGTGATCTCCACGTAGGACGACAGCCCGATACCGAGCTGGAGCGTGTCGCCGTTGGCGCGGCGCTCCGCCTGCTCGGCGAGCAGCCCCTCGTAGTCGGCCGCTGCCAGGGCCTTCTCAAGGCCGGTCACGTAGTCGCCTGAGTCGTAGACCGCGCCGAAGGCGGTCTTGTGCGGCTCGGTGAACTTGGGCAGCAGGTTCTTGCGGCGCACCTCGGCCGGGTCGACCCCGGCGGCGTCGGCGAACAGGTCCATGGCCCGGTCGATCGCGGCGGCGGCCTCGGGACGGCCCGCACCACGGTAGGCGCCGACCGGCGTGGTGTTGGTGACCACGGAGTAGGACCACGACTCGGCGCGCGGGATGTTGTAGGGGCCCGACGTCATCAGGATCGTCAGCGACGGCAGGAACGCGCCGGCCTTCGGGTACGCGCCGCAGTCCTGGATGATCTCGATCCGGTAGGCGAGGACGGTGCCGTCCTTCATCCCGCCGATCGTGATCTTGTGCTGCTGGGCCCGGCCGTGGGTCATCCCGAGCAGGTTCTCCATGCGCGTCTCCGACCAGCGCGCGGGTCGGCCGAGCTGCTTCGCGACCCAGCAGGTGACCAGCATCTCGGGGTCCGCGCCGAACTTCGCGCCAAACCCGCCGCCCACGTCCGGCGTGATGATCCGCACGTCCTCGGGCTTGAGCCCGAGCCCGGCCACGACGGACCCCTTGGTCCCCTGCGCGCCTTGGTTCGGGATCCAAGCAGTCAGTCTGCCGTCCTCGCCCCAGACGGCGGCGGTCGAACGGCTCTCCATCGGGGCCGGGGCCACCCGCGTGTTCTGGATGGTCGCGCTTGCCACGACCTCGCACCCCTCGAACAGGTCTGCGTTGGACGCGGACGCGTCGCCGAACGTGCAGATCACGTTCGTCCCGGCCTCGGGGAACAGCAGTCCCGTCTCGCCGGCCAGCGCGTCGTTCATATTGACGACCGCAGGCAGGAACTCGTAGTCGACGTCGACCAGTTCGATCGCGTCCTCGCCCTGGTAGATCTCCTCGGTGACCACGACGGCGATCGGCTCGCCGACGAACCGCACCGTGTCGCTGGCGAGCAGCGTGTGCAGCATGGCCTGGTTCATGAACGGCGCCATGGGCTTGAGGGGCTTAACCCCGTCCGCTTCGAGGTCCGCGGCCGTGTAGACGGCGACGACCCCCTCGGCGTCCTTCGCCGCGCTGGTGTCAATGCTGTTGATCTTCGCGTGCGCGACGGTCGAGCGGACGAAGTGCAGATAGCAGGCACCAGCCAGCCGCTCATCCTGGACGTCTTCTGTATAGACGGCTCCCGTGGACAGGAAGCCTGGATCTTCGGTCCGCAGGACCCGGGTACCGAGTATGCTCACGCCGTCTTGACTCCTCTTGCAGGCATCGTGACCTGGTTACGGCTGATGTTCAAGGACGATCCAACTCGTCCCCGGCCCCTAAGGTCAAACCGGAGGGGCCGCCCTAGGTTACCGCGAACGGAGGGATACTCCGCTTTTGTGTCCCACCACAATCATCACTGGTCACAGTGTGACTACCTGGGCTTTCCCCCCAAGGCTGATCGTCACCTCACCCTCGCCGCGCCCCGCCGCTCACCCTCGCCGCGCCCCGCCGCTCACCCTCGCCGCGGCCCGCCGCGGAAGCCGCCGCCGCGCTAGCGCGCCAAGTGCGCATTCGGGCCGGCAAGAGCGAGCCCGAATGCGCACAAGGCTCGCTGGCACAAGGCTCGCTGGCACAGAGCTCGCTGGCACTGGGCTCGCTGGCACAGGGCTCGCTGGGCGCCGCTAGGAGCTGGCCGCGTGCCAGCCGAGTTTCGGGGCGACGGAGTGGACCATGTCGTGCAGGATCTGCTCGTAGTCCTGATGGCTGAACTCGTAGGGGAGTTCCATTCGCAGCTCGGAGACTTCCTGGACCGCCGCGTCGGCGAGCAGCCGCTCGACGATCTCCTCAGAGCGGCCCACGATGTCGGGCGCGATCAGCACGCCGCGCGGCCCCTGCGGCTTCAGCGTCCGCTCATGCCTGCTGGCCTCGTACGCCCGGTACCGTACTCGAACAGCCGCAGCGTCTCCTCAAACCCCGCGTACGGGTCGTCATCAGGAAAGTTGCCCGGCGACAGGAACGAAAGCGACCGGATCTCACTCATCAGTACCCACACCTCTCACGCCGGATATTTCCTACTGAGATTGTAGATAATTCTCCGCACGTGTCATAGTGCCGGCGACGTGTGGTCAGGTCCGCTCTTTGCGGGCCTGGAAGGCGGCGATTTCTGCGGTAATGAGCTGCTCGGCGCGCTGCGGCGGCAGGCCGAGGCCGGTAAAGGCGTCGGTCACTGGGCCGCCCTCGAACAGCAGGCCAAGGAGCAGGTGCTCGGTACCGATGTAGTTGTGGCTCAGCCGCAAGGCGGACTTCAGCGCGCCTTTCAGGGCTTTCTTGGCGGATCCGTCGAGGGTCAGGTCAAGCAGCACTTCGGTGGTGACGTTCGGCACCTGAGGCGCCGGGCCGGTGCCGAGCGCCTCGTAGACCTGCTCGGGGATCAGTCCTGCTGCCGCGACGGCCTTGCCGGCAAGCCCCTCTGGCTCAGTGAGCAGCGCGGCGGCGAGGTGCGGCGCGGTGACCGGATCCGGCCCGGCGAGCTTGCCCGCGGCGCCGAGGACGCGGGCGGCTCGGTCGGTGAAGCGAGAGAAGGGCTTCGGGTTACCGGCCATGAGGTCGGCGACCTTGCTTGGCACGAAGCGTTTCTGCGCGGCCTGTTTCGAGACGCCCATCGCGGACCCGATCTGGCTCCACGACAGGCCTGTCTTGCGGGCCTGGTCGACGAAGTAGCCGATCAGCGCGTCGGCCTGTTCGTCCATCTGGGTGGAGACGGTGAACGCGTCCGACACGTTCTCAAGCGGCCCGCCGTCGGGGTGGAGGGCCTTCACGTAAGCGATGAGGTTGTCCAGTGGGACAGGGAACTCGGTCATGCGTCAACCTTAAGTTGTCGATCCGCTAAGCGTCAACCCAAGGTTGTCGATCGGAAGAAGGTACGGCCAGAGGAGCCAGAATCCGTTCCGGATGATCAGAAAAAAAGACACCAGGCAAGCGAAGACGAACTCTTTTTCCTGACGGTGACGGTGACGGTCACGTCGATCCGCTACGGCAGAGGCAAGAAAAAAGAGTTCGCCGGTTCGGGATGATCAGGAAAAGAGACACCAGGCAAGTGACGGGTTACGCGAACAGTGCGCGGATGTCATCCGCCGACAGGGCGGAGGAGAATGCGCCGTCAGAGTCGATCACCGAGGAGAACAGCTCGGCCTTGCGTGCCTTCAGCGCCATGACCTTCTCCTCGATGGTGCCGGACGCGATCAGCCGGTACACCATCACGTTCCGCGTCTGGCCGATGCGGTGCGTCCGGTCCACGGCCTGCGCCTCGGTCGCCGGGTTCCACCAGGGGTCGAGCAGGAAGCAGTAGTCCGCCTCGGTCAGGTTGAGCCCGAAGCCGCCCGCCTTCAGTGAGATCAGGAACACCGGCGCGGTTCCGTCCTTGAACGACGAGATCACCGCCGGCCGGTTCGTCGTGGTCCCGTCCAGGTAGCAGCACTCCACCCCTGACGCCTCAAGGCGCGTCCGCGCCATCCGCAGGAACCGGGTGAACTGGCTGAACACCAGCGCCCTGTGCCCGCCGCCAACAACGTCCTCGATCTGCTCAAGCAGCGAGTCGATCTTCGCGGACGGGACGTCCGCGTGCTCCTCGTCGATGAGCGCGGCGTGCAGCGACAGCTGCCGCAGCAGGGTCAGCGAGCGCAGGATGGTGAACCTGTTGTGGTTGACGTCGTCGAGGAGGCCGAGAATCTTCTGCCGTTCGCGCTGCAGGTGGGTCTGGTACACCTTCCTATGCCTGGGGTCCAGCTCGACCTCGAGCACCTGCTCCTGCTTCTCCGGCAGGTCCGCGGCCACCTGCTCCTTGGTCCGCCGCATGATCAGCGGCCTGATCCGGCGGCGCAGCTGCGCGAGCAGCTCGGAATTCCCGGACTTCTCGATCGGCCGCGCGTAGTAGTCCTTGAACCGCTCCGGGTTCGGGAACAGCCCGGGCGCGGCGATCGACAGCAGCGACCACAGCTCCATGAGGTTGTTCTCCATCGGCGTGCCGGTGATCGCGACCTTGAACGGCGCGGTCATCCGGCGCGCGCACTGGTACGCCTTGGAGTGGTGGTTCTTGACGTACTGCGCTTCATCGAGGATCAGCCCCGCCCACTCGTGCCCGCCGTATACCTCGAAGTCGAGGCGAAGCAGCGTGTACGAGGTGACCACCGCGTCCGCCCCGTCGATCACGTCGGCGAGCGTGCCGCCGCGGCGGCCGAGCGTGTCCGAGATCGTCACGACCTTCAGGTCGGGGGCGAACCGGTGTGCCTCGGCTGCCCAGTTCGCGAGCACGGACGTTGGTGCCACGATGAGGAAAGGAGGCTTCCGGACTGTCTCAGCCTCCTCGCTTCGCCCCACGTCTTTCGCGTGCTGGATCAGCGCGAGCGTCTGCAAGGTCTTGCCGAGCCCCATGTCATCGGCCAGGACGCCCCCGAGCCCGTGGGCCCAGAGGAAAGCGAGCCACTGGAACCCCGCCAGCTGGTAGGGCCGCAGCAGCGCGTTGATAGAGGCGGGCACCGGCAGGGCGTCGATCCCCTCGACGGACAGCAGCCCGCGCACCTGCCGCTGCCAGGCGGCGGCCTGGTGGCCGACCACCCCGAGCGCGGACAATTCCTCCCACAGGCCCGCCTGAAACCGACTGATCCGCAGGGCCCCGTCCGGCTGGTCCTGCAGCGCGCGGGCCTCGTCGATGAGCCGGGCGAGCGCGGCGAGTTCCGGCTTGTCCAGGGAGAAGTAAGCCCCGTCGGGGAGCAGCAGGTGGGTCTGGCCGTGCGCGAGCGCCACGAAGAGGTCGGCGAACGGCACCTCGCGGCCCTCGACCGTGACGGTGATGCCCAGGTCGAACCAGTCGTGCTCGCCGTCGAGGTCGCCGGTGGACAGGCCGATCTCCAGCGAGTCGCCGGCCTCCCGGTAGTCCGGCACATGCCCGCTTATCTCCACCTGCACGTCGTGGCGGTCCCGCAACAACGGCAGCACCTCGGTGGTGAACGTCATGGCGTCGAGGCCGTGAAGGGTAACCGCCGGGCCCTGCTTGAGCACGGGGACCGAGACGCCGGGCAGGGCCGGCGTGAAGCCGGCGGGCTGGCTGCGGACGGTGGCTTCACGCGGTACCCCCGGCACGCCGGCCGGGAGGGTCAGCCCGGCGAGCACCCGTGCCTCCGCCTCTGGGTCGCGGAACGGGTCGCGTGCGGCCCCGAGCGCCGCCCGGAGCTCGGTGCCGCCGACCTGGTAGGACCACTCCCAGCGGATGTCGACGTGGTGACCGCGCGCGTAGGCGGCGCGGACCACCAGGGCAGGCCCGGAGATCTCCGGCGCGGTGAACGAGCCGTCCGACGAGGTCACGGTGGCCTGGCGGCGCAGCCTTGGGTAGTACCTGGACAGGAACGCGGCCTGCCCGGCCTCGGGGATGACGAGCCGCTCGTCGGCGAGGGCGAGGTGCTGCAGCTGCGCGGGGACCGGATGGGTGAGCCGGGCGAGCCGGAACCTGGCGAGCTCGCCGTTGCCCCCTGCGCCGCGCCCCGCGGTCGCGCGGTCGGCGTAGACGACGCCATGGCCCTCGGTGCCGATGAACCGCAGCGGGACGGCGTCCGAACTGTCGGAGGTCTTGATGACCGGGGCGATGAGCAGCGTGGTCCCGTCGGTGGTGACGTCGAGGCACAGTTCCGCCGTGACCGGCGGCGGCACGGTGCCCTGCTTGCCCCGGTAGACGAAGGGGAGGCCGACCGCGTGTGCCTGCTCGAGGACAGGCCAGAGCTGGCGGGACTCGCAGGCGGACAGGTCCAGGTACTTCTGGTCGCCGTGGCCGGCGGAGGTGTAGCCGTAGTAGTAGGAGGAGGAGTGCTGGGCGGCGGAGCTGGCCCGGTAGAGGGCGTAGAGCTCGTGCAGCAGTCGGACGTGCGCCTCGGGGAACTCATCACGCAGCAGCATGTATTCGAGCCGGGACCAGGACAGGTTGCCGGCAACCCAGCCGCCGAGGCGCCCCGGCTGAACCAGCCGGGCCTGGAGCTTGAGCTTGCGCACGGGGTCCTCGACGGGCGGCTCGTGTCGCCCGTTGTCCGTGGAGTAGCTGGGGTAGCGGACAGGCTCCGGCGCGATCTGGACCAGGGACAGCTCGACCGCGATCGGCGCGTTCGCGGTGACATCGTCTGTCGCGGGCGTGCCGCGGTTCTGCGGAGCCGCGAGCAGCGAGTCAAGCGACTGCTCCCAGGGCAGCGCGGACCGGCGGGCCGCGATCCCGGCAGCCGTAGGCGCGGGCAGCAGCGTCTCGTCGGTCGCGGCGAGCACGAGGGCCGCGACGTGCAAGCAGTTAGTTCCCTTGGCGCAGCTGCAGTAGCCCTCGCGGAACCGCAGCGGGAACCCGGGGGACGCACGGAACGAGGCGGACACCGTCCTGATCTCCCCGCCGCGTTCGCGGACGGTGCCGGTGAGGAGCTGCTGCGACGCCTCCCAGGCCATCTGCAGGACTGCGCCGCGCGCAACGGCGATGGTACCGTCGGCGCATCCTTCCGGCCCGATCGCCGCGCGGAAGGATGCGAGATCGACGTCACGAAGCGCCACCCGTTGCATCCCATCGAGCCTATCCGCTGTTGGTTACCCACGGGGGCATGAAGAAGGAGACATTAGCTGGTGAACCTGCCAGGCTACGGTGGTGTGAATGGCACGGAAGACGTCGGCCGGAGGGTCATCCTGCTGCGGCACGCGAAGTCTGACTGGCCGGACGTGGCGGATCACGAGCGCCCGCTCGCCAAGCGCGGACGGCGGGACGCGCCGGTCGTCGGCCACTGGCTTGGCGAGTCCGGGTACGTCCCTGACGCGGTGGTCTGCTCGACGGCGCTGCGGGCGCGGCAGACCTGGGAGCTGGCATCCGCGGGGCTTGCGGCGGCCGAGCCCGGCGCGTCGCCCGTGGTCAGGTACGAGTCTCGGGTCTACGGGGCGACGGTGCTCGGCCTGCTGATGCTGGTCCGCGAGTTCGACCCCGCGTGGCGCACCGCGATGATTGTTGGGCACAACCCGGGTCTCGCCGAGCTGACCGTGGGGCTGGCGAGCCCGGACGCTCCGGCGCCGCACGCGTTCCCGACGGCAGCCGTCGCGGTCCTCGGACTGCAAGGCCCGTGGGCGGAGACGGCATCGGGGAAGGGCCGTCTGCTCGCGTTCACCGTGCCTGCGGACTTGCGCTCATAAGGGACACCGGACGTCCGGAAACGTAGACTTTTCCCGTGGCGCACGGTGAGTTCGAGCTAGGTACTGACGGGCCTTCGGTGATCCTGGTCGGCGTCGACGAATCGGTCACGGCCGCGCGCGCCGCCTCGTATACCGCCGGGCTTGCCCGGCGGCAGGGCGCCCGTATCGTCTCGCTCTACGTGGCCCCGATGACCGGGATGGCCCTGGCCAGCTCCGCGGGTCCTGCCGTGCTCGCGGCGGAGAACGAAGTTCACGACGAGATCGCCAAGGAACTGGCCGGCCGGGCCGAGGCGACGGCCCGCGAGCTCGGCATCTCGGTCACGTTCATGACCGCGCACGGCGACCCGTTCCGCGAGATCGTCCGTGTTGCGGAGGAGACCCGGGCGGATGCGATCGTGGTAGGCGCCTCACTCAAGGCCGGCCACCGTCTGATGGGCTCCCTGGCGGTCCGCCTGGTCCGGGCCGGCAAATGGCCAGTCACGGTCGTCCCTTAGCCGAGCACGGAGCGTAGCCGAGTACGGAGCGGACCTCGGCGGCTATCTGCTTGTCCTCGCGGGCGGCGATGACAAACGTGCGGACGCTCGCTTCCGGAGCGGTGATTTCCCAGTCGTCAGCGCGAGCTTGCTTGCCCAGGGTGTTGCGTTTCTCGTCAACGGCGACGCCGAGGAAGGCGAGGCCCGCGGCGGTGCGGGAGCGGATCTCGGGGGAGTTCTCGCCGACGCCGCCGGTGAAGACGAGGACGTCGATGCCGCCCATCGCAGCGGCCATTGAGGCGATCGACCCGCGCAGCCGGTGCAAGTAGACGTCCCGGCCGAGTACCGCCCGCGCGTCGGCCGCGGCGGCGCGGGATAGCACCTCGCGCATGTCGCCCGTCCCGGCCAGGCCGGCCAGACCAGACCGGTTCTCCAGGGTGGCCGCGAGTTCACGAGACGGCATGTGTGCGTGCTCCTCAAGCCACAGGACCAGGCCCGGGTCCACCGAGCCTGACCGCGTTGCCATGACTAGGCCGTCGAGCGGGGTGAAGCCCATGGTGGTGTCGACCGACTTACCGCCCTGCACGGCGGCGAGGGACGCGCCGGCACCTAGGTGGCAGGTGACGACGCGCAGTTGGCCTGGCGTGCCTGCGGGTCTTCGCGCGGGTCCGGCCCCGGTGCCCGAGGTGCCCGAGGTGGTCGCAGTGGCTGCCCCGGCGCCCACCAGGTCAGCGGCCCGGCGGGAGACGTAGGAGTGGGACAGGCCGTGGAACCCGAATCGGCGCAGCGTCCACCGGGTCCGCCACTCGGCAGGCAGGGCGTACGTCGCCGCCGCCTCGGGGATCGTCGCGTGGAACGCGGTGTCGAAGCAGGCCACGGCGGGAGTGTCCGGCAGCACGGAGGAGACGGCGTCCAATGCGGCGAGTGACTTGGGCTGGTGCAGCGGCGCGAGGTCAGTGAGCGACTCAAGCCGCCGCCGGACCTCACTGGTGACGAGCACCGGCGCGGCGTACAGCGTGCCGCCGTGCACGATCCGGTGCCCGGCCGCGTCGACCGGGCCAAACGACTTGACCGCCGCCTCGATCGCCTTGGCATCCGTGTCGCCATCGCTGCCGCCGACGGCGGGCAGGTCGGCCTCATCGGTCACCTCGTCGCTTTCCGCGCCCGGGCCGCCGAGCACGCGGAGCTTGAGACTGCTCGACCCCGCGTTGACCACGAGTATCCGGTGCGGCGGGACGGGGACGGAGGAAGCCGCATCCGTTCGGGATGATGGTTTTGGTTTTTCAGTCAACTGGTCCACGTCCAGTCCCTGATCTCCGGCGCGTCCTCGCCGAACTCCCTGGTGTAGGCCCGGCAGGCGATCCGCTTGTCCTCCATGAGTTGCCGCACGTGCCCGGCGGTGCCGTACAGCCCCGCCACCCGGTCGGTCACGTCCATCACCAGGTGGAACCGGTCCAGGTCGTTGAGCATCACCATGTCGAACGGCGTCGTGGTGGTGCCCTCCTCCTTGTACCCGCGGACGTGGAAGTTGTCGTGTCCGTGCCGCCGGTAGATCAGCCGGTGGATCAGCGACGGGTAGCCGTGGTAGGCGAAGATCACCGGCGCGGTCGTCGTGAACAGCGAATCGAACTCGGCGTCCGACATGCCGTGCGGGTGCTCCGATGCCGGCTCCAGGCGCATCAGGTCCACCACGTTCACTACCCGCACCTTCAGCTGGGGAAGGTGCTCGCGGAGCAGCGACACCGCGGCGAGAGTCTCCAGCGTGGGCGTGTCACCGCAGCACGCCATGACCACGTCCGGCGGGGTGGTCGGGTCGCTGTCGGAGGACGCCCACTCCCAGATCCCCGCGCCGCGCATGCAGTGGATGACCGCGTCGTCCATCGACAGCCACTGCGCCTGCGACTGCTTGCCCGCCACGATCACGTTCACGTAGTGCCTGGACCGCAGGCAGTGGTCCGCCACCGATAGCAGCGTGTTCGCGTCCGGCGGCAGGTAGACCCGGATGATCTCCGCCTTCTTGTTCACCACGTGGTCGATGAACCCAGGGTCCTGGTGCGAGAACCCGTTCTGATCCTGCCGCCACACCAGGGACGAGAGCAGGTAGTTCAGTGAGGCCACCGGCCGCCGCCACGGGATCGTCCGCGAGGTCTTCAGCCACTTCGCGTGCTGGTTGAACATCGAGTCCACGATGTGGATGAACGCCTCATAGCAGTTGAACAGGCCGTGCCGCCCGGTCAGCAGGTACCCCTCAAGCCAGCCCTGGCACAGGTGCTCGGACAGCACCTCCATGACCCGGCCGTCGGGCCGCAGGTCGTTGTCCCCCTCGATGATCTCGCCGTCGAACGCCCGCCCGGTCACGTCGAAGACCGCGTCCAGCCGGTTCGACGCCGTCTCGTCCGGCCCGAACAGCCGGAACGTCGAGGTGTTCCGCTGGATGACGTCCCGCAGCCACCCGCCGAGCACTCGGGTGTTCTCCGCCTCTACCGCGCCGGGCGACGGCACGTCGACCGCGTAGTCCTGGAAGCGGGGCAGGTCCAGGTCGCGCAGCAGCAGCCCGCCGTTGGCGTGCGGGTTGTCGCTCATCCGCCGGTAGTCGGCCGGGGCGAGCCCGGCGATCTCGGGCAGCAGCGTGCCAGCGGAGTCGAACAGTTCCTCCGGCCGGTAGGACCGCATCCACTCTTCCAGTTGCCGCAGGTGCTCGGCGTTGCCCCGCACGTCGGGGATCGGCACCTGGTGCGCCCGCCAGGTCCCCTCGACCGGCTTGCCGTCCACGACCTTCGGCCCGGTCCACCCCTTGGGGGTGCGCAGCACGAGCACAGGCCAGCAGGGCCGCGACGTTGCCCCCTCAGCCCGGGCCTGCCGCTTGATGGCCCCAATCTCGGCGACGATCGCGTCGAGCGTGCCCGCGAGCTGCCCGTGGACCAGCTTCGGGTCGTCGCCCTCGACGGTGTAGACGTGGTACCCGTACCCGGTGAGCAGCGATTCGAGCTCGGCTGGCGGGATCCGGGCAGGGACCGTGGGGTTGGCGATCTTGTACCCGTTCAGGTGCAGGATCGGCAGCACCGCCCCGTCGGTTACCGGGTTGAGGAACTTGTTGGCATGCCACGCCCCAGCCAGCGGCCCGGTCTCCGACTCCCCGTCGCCGATCACGCACGCGGCGATCAGGTCGGGGTTGTCGAACACCGCGCCGTAGGCGTGCGCGAGCGAGTACCCGAGCTCGCCGCCCTCGTTGATGGAGCCGGGCGTCTCCGGTGCCGCGTGGGAGGGGATGCCGCCGGGGAAGGAGAACTGGCGGAAGAGCCTGCGCATCCCGTCGGCGTCCTGGGTGATCGAGGGGTAGCGCTCGGTGTAGGTGCCCTCCAGGTAGGTGTTCGCGACGACCCCCGGCCCGCCGTGCCCCGGCCCGGTAATATAGATGACATTCAGGTCCCAGTTCCTGATCACCCGGTTGAGGTGCGCGTAGATAAGGTTGAGCCCCGGCGTGGTGCCCCAGTGCCCGAGCAGCCGGGGCTTCACGTGCTCCGGCCGCAGCTCCTGCGTGAGCAGCGGGTTGTCGAGCAGGTAGATCTGCCCGACCGACAGGTAGTTAGCGGCGCGCCACCAGGTATCGATCAGGTCAAGCTCGGCGGCCGTCAGCGGGCCGGTCTCCGTCGCTGTCATGCACGTTTCCTCTTGTCCCGAACGAGTGCGGGTTACTCCCCGCAGGTCACCCGCCTCGCCCGGCTGGGCCGACGGAACCCGGTGCTTTCCTACCCGCGCTGCTTACATTAGGTAACAGCCGGGACAGTGAACAGTGTCGTACGCGAACAAGTCGCGGGACCAAGGACCCTGACGGTGCGGTCGCGCGCCGGTCTACCGCAGGCGACGGAGGAACGGGTCCCGCGGAACCTGCTGCGCGATCCGTATCCGCGCGTGCACCGTGATCGCGCTGTCCGGACGGGCGATGACCGGGTTGAGGTCGAGCTCGGTGATCTCCGGCAGGTCGTCGGTGAGCCGGGACACGCGCAGCAGCACATCGCGCAGCGCCGTCAGGTCGGCCGCGGGCGCGCCCCCCTGTCCGTGCAGCAGGGGGGCAGACCGGATCGAGTTGATCAGCGTGTCGGCGTCCGCCTCAGTCAGCGGGGCAAGCCTGGCGGCATGGTCGGCGAGCACCTCGGTAGCGACCCCGCCGGGGCCGAACACGACAAGCGGACCGAACATCTGGTCGTCCTTCACGCCGACATGCACCTCGGTCCCGCCGGTGATCATCGGCTCCGCCGCGCCGCCGGCCGCGGTCGCCGTGTCGACTTCGGCGCGCGTGATCCCGGCGGACACCAGCGGTATCCGGTACAGCTGAAGCAGCGCGATGACGTCGGGCTCCGGCAGCCATCCGCCGTCAGGCTGCCTGGCGAGGAAGGCATGCACGATCCCCCTGGCCCGCTCCGCGTCCACGTCGGGGAACGCGGGCACGGTCTGGCGTGGTGCCGCCCGCCACTCCGCGTACTTGACGGCGCGGGACAGCGCCCGGGCGGCCACTTCTGGATAGGCGTAGGCGGGGACCTTCCCGCCCTTGGCGTCAAGCAGCCGGACCGCCTCGGGCTGGTTGAGCACGACGACGGCAAGCGGAACGCTGACGTCGGCCTCCGCGATGGCCTGGAGCAAGTCACCGGTCGCCCCGGTGCGCAGCACGAGCGCGATGATCGAGTGCACCTCCTCGTCGGCGCCAAGCGTCTCAAGCACCTGCTGAAAGACGTCCGCCGAGATGGGCGCGGTGGTGTCCACTGGTCCGTTGACGGCGCCGCCGGCGGGGATGATGGCGCCAAGCCGGCGCCGGGTCTGGCCGCCGGGATGGTGCACGGCGAGCCCGAGGTCGGTGCAGGCGTCCGCGGCGAGCACGCCGGCGCCCCCGACGTTACTCGCGATCGCCACCGTCCGGCCTGCGGGCGGCGGCTGGGTGGCGAGCAGCGCCGTCGCCCCCATCAGCTCGCCGAAGCTCGGCGTAGCGATGATTCCGGCCTGCTCGAACAGTGCCTCCCTGCTGACCAGCGGGAAGGCGATCGCCGCCGTGTGCGACGCGGCGGCTTGCTGGCCTGCCTCGCTGCGCCCAGCGTGGACGGTCAGCACTGGCATCTTCAGGCCGGCCCGCCGGGCGGTCCGCCCGAACTTGCGCGGGTTGCCGAACGACTCGATGTAGAGCACGGCGACCTTCGTCTGCCCGTCCTGTTCCCACCACATCAGCATGTCGTTGCTGGATACGTCGAGCTTGTTGCCTACCGAGGCGAACGAGGAGATCCCGATCCCGAGCCTTGTCAGATGGTCCACCATCGCGAAGCCGATGCCGCCGGACTGCATGACGAGGCCCACGCTCCCCGCGACCGGGTTAGCCGCCGCGAACGTCGCGTCGAGCCCGATCGAGGGAACGGCGATGCCGAAGCAGTTGGGGCCGATCAGCCGCATCCCGTGCCTGCGGCAGGCGGCGAGCAGGTCGGCGCTGACCGGCGTGTCAATGGCCGCGGTGAGTACGACCAGCCCGCGCACCCCGCGCTGACCGCACGCCTCCGCGGTATCCACCACTGCCAGCGGCGGCACGGCGAGTATCGCGAGGTCCGGTGTCTCCGGCAGGCTAGCGATGTCGGAGAAGCAGGGGACGCCGCCGATCTGGCCCGGGGGGATCGTGGCGGCCGGGGGGTGTCCCCCCGGTTCGCCCCTCCGGGAGGCGACAGCGTTGGGGTTGACCGCGTAGAGCTGCCCCCGAAATCCCCCGGCCTTGATGTTGTCCAGGACCGTCCGGCCGACTCCCCCGGTCCGCCGGCTCGCCCCGATCACCGCGACGGAGCGGGGCGCGAACACCGGCCGGAGGCTGGCCACGTTGGCGGACCGTTCCCGCAACGCGACACTTTCCAGATAGTCCTCAAGCTGCCGGCCCGCGTCGTCGGGCGGCAGCGGGATCGTGATGCTGACCACGCCGTCCTCGTGCTTGCTGACAACGGGCAGGCCAGCGTCGGAGAAGACCCGGAGCATGTCCGTGTTCTCCCGCAGCGTCTCGGCGATCAGCGACTCCAGTTGCCTGCTACGGGCAAGCGAGACGAGGTGCTCAAGCAGCAGCGTGGCGATGCCCCGGTGGTGCATGTCGTCCGCGACCGCGAAGGCGATCTCCGCCGCCTTGCTGTCTTTCCCTGCCACCTCGAAGCTGGCGAGCCCGACGACCTGGCCGCCGTACAGCGCGAGCAGCGCGGCATGGTCGCGTCCCTGTTCCCTGGTGACCCGCCGCGCCTCCTGCTCGGGCGCCAGCCTGCTGAGGCTGAAGAAGCGCAAGTAGGCGTTGTTCGGCGACATCGCCTCGTGCATGGCCTTGACGGCGTCGAAGTCCGCCGGGATCGCCGGCCTGATCTCGACGGTCCGTCCGTCGGCCAGCAGGGCGTACACCCCAGGCACATTGGGGTCTGGGGTGTCCCCAGGGGGCCCATTGGGGTCTGGGGTGTCCCCAGGGGGCCCATTGGGGTCTGGGGTGTCCCCAGGGGGCACTGAGTCCCTCCGGGAGGTAACCGGCTCGCTCATCCGTTCCTCCTCCTCCGCCGCCGCGGTAGGCATCAGCGAGTCGAAGCACGCAAGAAGCGGGAGGGTCACCCCGGTCCCTCCCGCTATGTCCAACGTAACCTTCCGTCACCCACGCCACTAGGGACGAAGGTCCCAACTCCGCCATAAAAGGGACGCGCCCTTTGGCTCGCGGGGTATCCCCGCTCGCCGCCGGGCGCGCCACGGAACTGCCTTTACTGGGCCTTACTCGGAGCCGAAGCTCTTGATCTCGTTGAGTTCGGTTTCCGAGAGCTCGCGAGGGACCTCGCCCTTGGCTAGCTTGGCGGACTGGACCTGGTGGCGGATCTTCTCCACGATCTCGGGGTTGGCGAGCGTGGTGATGTCGCCGGTGTCGGCGAAGTTCGAGGTCGCGGCGATCACGCGGCGCATGATCTTGCCGGACCGGGTCTTCGGCATGTCGGGGACGATCCAGATGTTCTTCGGCCGGGCGATCTTGCCGATGTCGGTCTCGATGGCGGTCTTGACCTTGTTTTCCACCTCGGGCGTGGCGGCGAAGCCGGGCTTGAGCGAGATGTACATCTCGACCACGCGACCGCGGATGTCGTCGATGACGGGGACCGCCGCGGCCTCCGCGACCTCGTTCACCATGAGCGCGGCGGACTCGAGTTCCTTGGTGCCGAGCCGGTGGCCGGCGACGTTGATCACGTCGTCCACGCGGCCGAGGATCCGGAAGTAGCCGTCGGCACCCTGGGTCGCGCCGTCGCCGGCGAAGTACGGCCAGTCCCGCCAGTCGGTGGACTTCGGGTCCTTGTTGTACTTGGCGTAGTACGTCGAGACGAACCGCTCCGGCTGGCCCCAGATCGTCTGGAAGACGCCTGGCCACGGGTTGCGGATGCAGATGTTGCCCGCCTTGCCGCTACCCGCCGGGACCTCGTTGGCGTCCTCGTCGAGGATGGCGGGGTAGATGCCGAGCGCCGCCGGGCCACAGGAGCCGGGCTTCATCGGGTCGATGCCTGGCAGCGTGGAGCCGAGGAACCCGCCGGTCTCCGTCTGCCACCAGGTGTCGACGATGACGGCCTCGCCCTTGCCGACTTTCTCGTAGTACCAGCGCCAGACCTCGGGCTCGATCGGCTCGCCGACCGTGGTCATGTGCTTGAAGTGGTAGTCGTACTTGGCGGGCTCATCCGGTCCGACCTTGCGGAGCATCCGGATCGCGGTGGGTGAGGTGTGGAAGATGTTCACGCCGAGCTGCTTGGCGATCCGCCACGGGCGGGCGGCGTCCGGGTAGTTCGGCGTGCCCTCGTAGATCACGCTCGTGGTGCCGAGAGAGAGCGGGCCGTAGACAATGTAGGAGTGGCCGGTGATCCAGCCGATGTCCGCCATGCACCAGTACGTGTCGTCCGGGTGGATGTCCTGGTAGAACTTCGACGTGCCTGCCACGTAGGAGAGGTAGCCGCCGGTGGAGTGCTGGCAGCCCTTGGGACGCCCTGTCGTGCCGCTCGTGTACATCAGGAACAGGGGCGCCGTCGCCGGCAGCGAGACCGGCTCGACCTCGGCGCCCTTGTAGTCCTTGAGCACCTCGTCGACGAAGAAGTCGCGGCCCTCGACCATCGGGGTCTTGGCGGAGTACTGGCCGGGGTAGCGGCGGAAGACGAGGACCTTGTCGACCTGCTGGCCTTCCTTGGCCGCGGCCTCGACCGCCTCGTCGGCCTTGACCTTGTGGTCGAGCAGGTCGCCGCTGCGGTAGTAGCCGTCCATCGTGATCAGCACGGTGGAGCCGGAGTCGGCGATCCGGTGCCCGGCCGCGGTGCCGGAGAACCCGGCGAAGACCTGGGAGTGCACGACGCCGAGCCGTGCGCAGGCCAGCATGACGACTGGCAGCTCGGGGACCATCGGCATGTGCAGCGTCACCCGGTCGCCAGTCTTGAGCCCGGCGAAATCGCGCAGCAGCGCGGCCATCTCGTTGACCCGGACGTACAGCTCCCGGTACGTGATCGCCTGGTGCGCCTCACTCTCCGGCTCGGGGACCCAGATGAGCGCCGCCTTGTTGGGGTGGGTTTCCATGTGCCGGTCGACGCAGTTGTAGGAAGCGTTCAGCTCACCGCCGACGAACCACTTCCAGAACGGTGCGCTGGACGTGTCGAGCACCGTGTCCCACTTCTTGTTCCAGGTGAGCAGGTCCGCGTAGGCGGTGAAGCAGTCCGGGAACTTGTCCTCGGTGAACTGCTCACGGATCGCCGGGTCGGACGCGTTGGCCTGCGCAGTGAACTTCGCCGGTGGGGGGTAGTAGCCCTCCTCGCGCCAGTGCACCGCGATGAGCGCTTCAGATGATTCAGATGTCTCGTCAGCCACGTCGTCCAGATCGTCAGCCATGAAAGTTCCTCCGCGTCCCTGCGTCGGCGCGCCATTACGGCGCCGTTAATCGCTGTTCTCGCACTATCTGCGCCATCGCCTCACCTGGTTGCCTGAGGCGTAGACCAAATTTAACGCTCATGCGCGGTATCTCACCATGGGTAGCGCACCAGCGCTGCGATCAGGAACCTGCGTGCAGAAAGGAACAGGGGGGCGGCTGGCTCCGCCCCGCTTGGGCCTGGACTCTTGTCGCGGGCCTAGCTGCCGGCTGTCATCGCTGCCTGGCGGGGCAGGGCGATGACGGACAACGCCGGGTTGCGGACTTCGGGGAACGCCTCGTCCATGCCGGTAATAGCCATGATCCGCAGCAGCGCCGGGCGGGCTGCCGTCAGCTTGAGCGAGCGGCCGCAGCGCCGCGCGTGCCCGGCTACCCTGGCAAGCACGCCCAGGCCGGCCGCGTCACAGAAGGAAAGCTCGGACAGGTTCATCAGCACAGGCCCGTCCTGGCTGTCCACCAGGTCGCGCAGGTAGGAATACGCCTGGTCGGCGGTGGCGATATCCAGCTCGCCGCGTACCCGAACGGTCGCCTTGCCGTCAGGTGCAACGTGATGCGCAATCTCCAGTTGCAGAGCCTGCGCAAGATCAATTAGAGCCCCCATATCCCCCTCATTCCCCCCACCATCAGGCGCAGCCCCGTCCCCTCCGACTCGGCTCGCGCGAATCATCAAACATCCCCTCCCATACCATAGTGCACAAAATGCTCTGTCAGACACCAGCCTCGTCTCGTCACGTGCCGTCTCACCTCACGGCGGTGAGAAGCCTCGGTGACCAGTGAAGCCAGCGAACCTTACGGCGCGACCCCCCTGTTACTGAATAAAACGTTAGAAGCGGCCGAATGGTTCTCGTGATCCTCCTGTAGTCCTGTGCTCACTCAACGTTTGCATGTGACTACCCGTTAGCGTCAAGCGCGGGACGTGAGATAAGTCACCCGGTGCCTCAGGGTTAGGAGTCACCTGGACCTCGGTCGCCACTTTTCGCCATGAAGCTGGTTTCTCTGGTCATAGGGTGGTAGCCGGTGCATGCGGCACCGTGAGCGGACTCGACAAGGTGGCCAAGGATGCTCAGCAGGGGCAGCGTCGCGATTGACCTGGGAACCGTGAACACGCTCGTCTGGGTTGACGGGCGCGGTCTCGTGCTCGAGGAGCCGTCCACGATCGCGGTCGACGCCGCCGCCGGGTCGGTCGCCGCCATCGGCACCGCGGCCGAGGCCCTCGCGGACAAGGAGCCCAAGGACATCAGGGTCATCCATCCGCTGCGTGACGGCGTGATCGCCGACCTTGACGCGGCCGCGGAGATGCTGCACGGTTTCTTGCGCAAGTCCGGCGCACTGGGCGGGCCACTCAAGCGGCGCGTGGTGGTGTGCGTGCCCGGCGGTGCCACGTGGGTGGAGCGGCGGTCGGTGGTCGCCGCGTTCGGCACCCGGCGGCTCCGCTGCGTGGTGGAACTGATCGACGAGCCGGTCGCGGCGGCCGCGGGCGCGGGCTTCGACCTGGGCGCCGGTGCGGGCGGGTTCGTCGTGGACGTGGGCGGCGGGACGACCGAGGTCGCCGCGGTGGCGGGCTGGCGGGTCGTGCGCGCGGAGAGCCTGCGGATGGCGGGCAACGCGATGGATGAGGCGATCATCAACGCGGTCCGGTCCCGCCTTGGCATGATCCTGGGCTTGCGGGCGGCAAGGCAGCTCAAGACCGAGCTTGGCCTCACCGGCGGGCCGGACCGGTGGGCGGAGGCTGTCGGGCTTGACGCCGCCCGCCGGACGCCGCGCATCGAGAAGGTGCCGGCGAACCTCGTGGCCAGCGCGCTTGAGCCGGTCGTGTCCGCCATCGGCGGCACGGTGCAGGTCGTGCTGTCCGACATCCCCGCGGGCCTTGCCGAGGACGTCATGCGGGGCCAGGTCCGGCTGTGCGGCGGCGGCGCGCTGCTGCCCGGGCTCGCGGCCCGCCTCGGCGAGGTCGCCGGGATCGGCGTGCTGGTCGCCGAGGACCCGCTGCGCTGCGTCGTCCGCGGCGCCGCGGCAATGCTCACCGCCGAGGGGGCACCCGGCGTCCCCACCCGGTAAGCGACTACCCGGCAGCCGCGGCGCCTGCTCATGCCGTGACCCGTGTCAGTCAGCGGGTCGAGTGCAGATCGCCAGCCGTCATCGCGCTATCGCGTCACCGCTGGTGAGCCCCGGGCTCCGCCCGGACAAAAGGATTCTGAATGGAGAACCTGGACGAACCCCGCAGCCACAGCAGCGCGATGGCGGACAGGCTGATTAGCCAGATGAAAATCATCAAGACCCGAGACGCCATAGCTACCGGCCTGGCGAACCCGTCCGCCGTGAGGAACGTGTCAAAGAGGAAGAACACCATTCCGGCGATCAGCGCCCAGTTCCGGCTGTCTCGCGCCCAGTTCCGGCTGATCCGGCTGATCCGCGCCCAGTTCAGGTCCGCCTTGCGCTCCTGAGGGGCCAGAGTCGCGGTGTGGCCGGCCATAACCTGATCCGCCACAATCTGGTCCACCGTCGTCTGATCCAGTTCGGGCCGCCGGCCATTGCCATGGGGCTGGTGGCGTCTCTGCACCCAGTTCACGCCAGCCCTGCGCCCCTGGGGATCTAGCGCCGCAGGCGGATCCACCGCGGCAATCTGATTCACCGTCGTCTGATCCGCATCGGGCCGCCGACGATCGCTGTGGCGCTGGTGGCGGCCAAGGCCGCGCTCGCCTGAGACGTCGTGTGGATCGGGTCCGCGTTCCTGACCGCGCTGCGGACGGTACCAAAGGTCGTCAGGCCAGGGACCAGGCTGATCAGGCTGAAGGTCGTCAGGCCAAGGACCAGGCTGATCAGGCTGACGGCGGCCGCCGGGATGCGGCCGGTGCCCGCCGCCGGGTCCGCCGGGATATGGCTCGTTCAAGGATCACCCCTCGGTCGATTGCTCCCACCGTAGATGAGTATGCGGAACCTTCATGAGGCCAGCGGGTCAGGTGAGAAGCCTGTAGGTGTGGCGATGGAACCACCAAAATACCTATCCCAAACGGTGCGTGTCTTCCCATCAGCCCCCCACATCACTCTTGGAAGCGGTGCCGACGGGAACATTTCGCCTGGAAGATCCCTTCGGGGGTGATCCTGTGCCACATTGTCCTGATTAAGGGTTTCCTGGTGATAGCCGGGGAAGTTCTCGATTCCTGAAGAACCAGCGCGACGGGCAGGTAACCCAGCCTCGACGGGCGCTCTCCCCGTTAGGGCTGATACAACAACAAAACGGACATATTTCCCACATTGGTCCATCGATACCGTTGTGAATTTGTTACCGTACTCGCTTGCTATGTTTATATCGCAATCTAAACATCAGCAACCTTGGGCCGCTCGTGAAGCTCTCAGGATTTCAACGAGTTCCGCTCAATCCAGGTCCGAAATGCTATCCGGGTGAAAATTTGGCGGCATAAGGGCTGGTTGATAAACGGTGCCCTAGTTGTGGTCTTGGCGGCTGCAGGAGGCGCGAGCTACGTGCTGATACAGCCGTCCGCCAGCAGCACCCCACTGCAGACGACGGCGGTGCAGCAAGGCACGGTGCTGGCGACGGTGTCCTCTTCCGGCACGCTGGAGGCGGCGCAGAACCTCGGCCTCAACTTCACCACCGGAGGCACGCTCACCAACATTTACGTCAAGGTTGGGCAAAAAGTGAAGGCGGGTCAGGCGCTCGCCCAGGTCGATCCCACCTCCAGCGAGGACGCCTTGGAGCAGGCGGAAGCGCAGCTGGGGTCGGCCGAGGCGCAGCTGACCGCCACGGAGGAAGCCGAGACCCCGGCCGAGAAGAAGGTGTCGCGAGCGACGAGGCGTCGTCGTCGGCGCAGAGCGTGACGACCGCGAAATCGAACCTGACGGCCGCGCAGACGGCGCTCACCGACGACGAGACACGTCGGATGCCTGTCGGTCACGACCGCGGAAGACACCCTCACCACGGCCGAGCAGACCTTGTCCGAGGACGAGCAGAAGGTGACCACCGCCGAGTCCACCTTGAACACAGGACGCAGCAGACGCGAGTCAGCGCAAGCGTCCTCGTGCGCCGACCACGACCAGCATGACCACCAAGACCAGCACGATCATCCTGATGAGCCTGGTCAGCAGGGGTTCCAGTTCCAGCCAGACCACCTCCAGCCCGGCCACGACCCCGGCCACGCCCCGTCCACCAGCACCAGCACTGGCCACGTCTCCGGCCACGGCCCCGGCCACGTCCCCGGCCACGTCCCCGGCCACGTCCCCGACCCGCCACGCCGTCCACCAGCCCCAGCTCCAGCACGGCTCCGGCCACCACCCCGGCCAGCCCCGGCCACCTCTACCTCCAGCCCCAGCGCCAGCGCCAGCCCGAGCGCCTCGTGCTCGGTGACCGAGACGACCGTCTCCACCGACCAGTCGAACGTGACCTCTGCCGAAGACACCGTGACCTCCCAGCAGGGGACGGTCACGAACGACGGGGACGCCGTCACCTCCGCCGAGGACAGCGAGAAGAGCACCGAGGACAAGGACGAGGCCACGATCACCGCCGACGAGGACGCGGTGACCAGCGCGGAGAAGTCGTACGACACCCAGCTCGCCACGAACACCAATGCCGACACGCCGGTCGTGGCGACGGTCGCCGCGGACGAGTCGACGGTGACCAATGACGACGTGACGGTCCAGGAGGACCAGCAGGCCGTTAACGGGACGAAGCTGGTCGCGCCGTTCGGCGGCACGGTCGCCTCGATCAGCAGCGATGTCGGCGAGATGGTGTCGAGCGCCAGCAGTTCCGGCTCCAGCTCCAGCTCAAGCAGTTCCGGATCTTCCAGTTCGAGCAGCTCTAGTTCGGGCAGCTCGTCAAGTTCGACTTCCAGTGAGACCGCGGCGACCGGTGCGGCCGGTGCCGGCACCGGCGCGGGCGGCGCGGGTACCTCGAACACCGCGAGCGGCTTCATCGTGCTGACCGACCTGGACACTCTGCTGGCGCAGGCCACCTTTGACGAGACCGACGCGTCGAGCCTGCGAGTCGGCGCGGCGGCGACTGTCACGCCGGAGGGTGTGACCGATGCGAGCGCGTTGTCGGCGACCGTGGAGGAGATCGACCCGACGTCGACCACCAGCAACGGGGTCGTGGACTACGGAGTCACGCTCGCCCTCACCAAGTCCTCGGCCGAGCTGAAGTCCGGTGAGACGGTGAGCGTAAGCGTCATCACTGGTGAGGCGAACAACGCCGTTTACGTGCCGGCGACTGCGGTCACCACAACGGGCAGCACGTCCACCGTCGCCGTGGTCGGCGCGGACAACAAGGAGCAGACCGTGCCGGTCACCCTGGGCGTCCAGGGTAGCGCCGACGACCAGATCCTCACCGGGCTTAGCGTGGGGGAGAAGGTGCTGACGTCGACGGCGACTCCCAGCGCCGGGGGCGCTGGCGGCTTCGGCGGCGGCGCCGGCGGTGGCGCCGGCGGTGGCGCTGGGTTCCGTGGCGCCGGCGGCGGCGTAGGCGGAGCAATCGGTGGCTGACAACGAGCAGAGGTCGCAAATGACCGGCGCACCGCACCCGGTGATCCGACTCGAGTCCGTCATCAAGGTCTACGGCACCGGCCAGGCCGCGGTGCAGGCGCTGCGCCAGGTGAGCCTGGACGTGGTGACCAAGGACTACGTCGCGATCATGGGCGCGTCCGGCTCGGGCAAGTCGACAATGATGAACATCATCGGCTGCCTGGACGTGCCCACCGAAGGCAAGTTCCTGATCGACGGCATCGACACCAGCTCCCTCGATGAGCAGCAGCTCGCAATGGTGCGCAACCGGAAGATCGGGTTCGTGTTCCAGTCGTTCAACCTGATCCCCCGGATGACCTCCCTGAATAACGTGGAACTGCCGCTGTCCTACGCGGGCGTGAAGTCGGCGGAACGCCGGCGCCGGGCGGAGGCGGCGCTGCGCCTGGTCGGCCTGGCTGAGCGGATGAACAACCGGCCGAATCAGCTTTCCGGCGGCCAGCAGCAGCGGGTCGCGGTCGCGCGGGCGCTGGTAACGGCGCCGTCCCTGATCCTGGCCGACGAGCCGACCGGAAACCTGGACAGCAAGTCCAGCCACGACCTGATGGGGGTGTTCGACCGGCTGAACGCGGCGGGCCGCACGATCGTGCTCATCACCCACGAGCCGGACATCGCGGAGCACGCCAAGCGCGTGATCCAGGTACAGGACGGGCGCATCGTGGTGGACCAGCGGGCGGCCGCGCCGGGTGCCCTCCCGCCGCTCCTCCCCCGGACGGCGGTGTTGTCGTGAGCCCGCTGCAAGTCTTCCGGTTCGCGCTGGCCGGGCTGTCAGCCAACAAGCTGCGCTCCGCGCTGACCATGCTGGGCATCCTGATCGGGGTCGGGTCGGTGATCCTGCTGGTCGCGGTCGGCAACGGTTCCTCCCAGTCGGTGCAGAGCGCCATCTCCTCCCTTGGTGCCAGCTCGATTACGGTCCTGCACACCGAGGGTTCGGCGGCCGGCTCGACATCGTCGAGTACGGCGTTCGCGGAGCCGCAGAACCTCACCGTGCAGGACGCGCAGGCCCTCGCCTCGGCCCAGGGGGTGACGAGCGCTTCGCCGGTGGTCTCCACCTCGCAGACGCTGAGCAACGGCGGGACCAGCGACACGGGAGTAAGCCTGACCGGCACGTACCCGAGCTATTTCGCATCCGAGAGCGACACGCTCAGCGCGGGTGCGGACTTCACCACGCAGCAGGTAACTATGGCGCAGGACGTGGTGGTACTCGGCAGCGAGGCGGCGACCGAGCTGTTCGGCACCGCGAACCCGGTGGGGCAGAGCGTGCTGGTCGCGGGCATCCCGTTCACGGTTGTCGGGGTGCTCGCGTCGAAAGGCTCGACCGGCCTGGGCAGCGCCGACAACACGGCGATCGCCCCGCTGACAACGGTGCAGGACGCGCTGACCGGTTTCGGCACGCTGAACGACATCGTGGTCCAGGCCAAGTCGGCCTCGCTGGTCGACACCGTGGAGGGCGAGATCACCTCGATCCTGAACGAGCGTCATGACGAGACCGCCGCCGACGAGGACTTCGACGTACTCAGCGCGTCCACCGTGCTGTCCACGGCTACCTCCACGTCACGCACGTTCACCGTGCTGCTCGGTGCGGTGGCGGCGATCTCACTGCTGGTCGGCGGCATTGGCATCACGAACATCATGCTGGTGACCGTGACCGAGCGGACCCGCGAGATCGGCATCCGCAAGGCCATCGGGGCTACTCCGGGCGTGATCCTGGCGCAGTTCCTCACCGAGGCGACCCTGCTGTCAGTGATCGGCGGGGTGCTCGGGGTCCTGGCCGGGCTACTCGGTACGCGGTTCCAGATCGTCGGGGTGAAACCCGTCCTGGTGTCGTTTTCGATTCCGCTAGCGCTCGGGTTCAGCGTGCTGATCGGCCTGATCTTCGGTGGTCTCCCCGCCAACCGCGCGGCCGGCATGCGCCCGGCTGACGCTCTGCGCTACGAGTGACCGGCGTTACGAGTGGATCGGACATGAATATGTCAGAGGCAACAGAGACAGAACAGCCCGGTGACGGTCAAGGCACTGACGGCCTGATCGACGTGCTGTCGAGCCCGCTCGATAACGGCGACGGGCTCACCGCCGTGCTGAGCAGACGGCCACGGGCGAAGCTGCCCTCGCTGACGGTGGTCCTGGTGGTCGTCGCCGTGGCGAGCGCCGGCTTCATCGGCGGCATCATGGTCGGCAAACATTACGGCAGCTCCGGCTCCGGCGGCCTGGCCTCCAGGTTCGGCGCGTTCGCCGCTGCCGCCGGGGCGAGCCCGTCAGCCGGCACGGGGTCCGGTACACGCACCGGCTTTGGCGGCGCGAGTGGCGGCTTTGGCGGCGCGGGCGCGGGCGCCGGCTTTGGCGGCGCGGGTGGCGGCGCCGGGGGCAATGCCACGGTCGGCACGATCAAGCTCGTCGACGGCAGCACCGTCTATGTGCAGACTTCCGCGGGCGACATCGTCCAGGTGTCGACGTCGTCAGGAACGAAGGTGACGGCCAGTTCCACGGTCCCGGTCAAGAGCCTCGAGCCGGGCGAGGCGGTCATCGTCGAAGGCAGCAAGAACTCCAAAGGCGGAGTCTCCGCCACCAGTATCAGCCAGACCAGCGCGGGTGCCGGCCTCGGCGGCTAGCCTCACATCCCTCGAGGAGATCAAGATGAACGGCAGTATCGCACGGCCTCGATTTACCGTCGCTACTCTTCGTATGAGATCGGCAACCGTTAGTGGGATCATCGTCCGCGGAGCGTTGCCCGCCTTTGCGGGGGCGCTGCTGCTGGCCGGCTGCGGCGGCGGTACGTCAGGTACGTCCGCCGCCGGCGCCGCCGCCGCCAGTGCGACGGCGTCCGCCGGCCTGAGCACCTTCCAGACGTGCCTGAAGCAGCACGGCGTAACGATCACGCCAAGGCCGTCCGGCGCCCGGCCAACCGGGTCCTTCTCGCCCGGTGCCTTCCCAACCGGGTCGGCGCGCCCGCGCCCATCCTTCACCGGCGCGGATTCGACCGCGCTCAAGGCTTGCGCGAAGTACGCCCCGGCCGGCTTCGGCGGGGGCGCCAACCAGACGGTCAGCAGTTCCGCGCTCACTGCCTTCAAGGGCTGTCTCAGCTCGAACGGCGTCAAGGTTACGGGCAGCACCGCTAGCGCAATCCTTTCCCAGCTCCGCAACGCCACCGGCAAGACCGCGACCGCAGCCCATACCTGCGAGGTCCTCCTCCAGCCGACCGCCCCCACCCCCACCCCCAGCGCCTAACCGCGCACCGCGGCGGCACTGACGTCATATCGCCCACAGCGCCCGGGTGGTGGCATGCGGGCGGCGCGGAAGGCGGGCAGCAAGGGTGCGGTTCCTGGGCTCGCAGCCCGCCTCGGCGAGGTCGCCGGGATCGGCGTGCTGGTCGCCGAGGATCCGCTCCGCCTGCGGTGAGCATTGCCGCGGCGCCGCGGCAATGCTCACCGCAGGCGCAGCGCCCGGCATCCCGGCGCGGTGATCGTTTCCTGAGCGTTCGCCGTTCTCTCCCTGGGGGATGAGCTCAGTGTTCGCTGTGAGCTTGCAGGGAGTCTGCCAGTCGCGGAAGACGCGATATGTCCGGTGTGTTGAGTAAAACGTAAGCCTGCTGGGCAGGCATAGCGGCATTGGACAGCGCAGGAGACACCACGCCCCCCGGAGAGGCACGCCGCCTGGCGGAAAGGCAAGGTCCGGATGAGTAAGCAAGCCACACCGCCGCCACCTGGCGACAAGCCGGGGCCTGGGAACCCGCCGCCGCCCCCGCCCAGGTGGCGGCACTGGCTGCTACCGGTCGGCATTCTCGTCGCACTGTTCCTGTGGATATACCTGCCGGCGGTGCACACGTCGGGGCAGACCACCCTGACCTACACGCAGTTCCTCAACGACGTCACCGACCACACGGTGAAGACGGTCACCATCGCCCAGCCAGGCGGCACGAGCACCGGGACGCTGACCAACGGGACAAACTACTCCGTGGTCATCCCGCCGCAGGCCAGCCAGGCACTGCTGGATGAGCTTCAGTCGGACGGCGTACAGATCACCAGTTCCACGTCGTCCCCCGGCTTTGGCGCCGAACTGCTGGACTGGGTCCTCATCCTGCTGCCGATCGCGCTTTTCTTCTGGCTCTACATGCGGTTGTCCCGCGGCGCGGCCGGCCAGATGCAGGGGATCCTCGGCGTCGGCAGGTCCCGTGCCAAGGTGTTCGACGAGGAGCGGCCCTCCACCACGTTCTCCGACGTGGCCGGGTACGAGGGCGCGAAAGCGGAGATCGGCGAAGTCGTCGACTTCCTGCGCAACCCGGACCGCTACGCGCGGGCCGGGGCCGTCGTCCCGCGCGGCGTGCTTATGGTCGGCCCGCCTGGAACCGGCAAGACCCTGCTCGCGCGCGCTGTGGCCGGCGAGGCGCACGTGCCGTTCTTCTCGGTCACCGGCTCCAGCTTCGTGGAGATGTTCGTCGGCGTCGGCGCGGCGCGGGTCCGCGACCTGTTCGCTGAGGCGCGCAAGCGGGCACCGATGATCATCTTCATCGACGAGATCGACGCGATCGGGCAGCGCCGGGCGGGCTCGGGCGCGGTCGTCTCCAACGACGAGCGGGAGCAGACGCTCAACCAGCTGCTGGCCGAGATGGACGGCTTCGATCCCACCATGGGCATCGTGGTCCTCGGCGCCACCAACCGGCCCGAGGTCCTCGACCCCGCCCTGCTGCGTCCCGGCCGGTTCGACCGGCAGGTGACGATCCCGCTGCCCAACGTCAACGAGCGGGAAGCGATCCTGCGCGTGCACAGCAGGGGCAAGCGGCTGTCGCCCAACGTGGACCTCAGCGTGGTGGCCAGGGGAACGCCCGGGTTCTCCGGCGCGGACCTGGCCAACCTGGCGAACGAGGCGGCCATCTTCGCGGTGCGCGGCAAGAGGGAAGTAGTGACCGCCGCCGACTTCGACGCGGCGCGGGACAGGATCATCCTGGGCCGCAGGGAAGGCTCGAACGTGCTGCTCCCCGAGGAGAAGCACGCCGTGGCGGTGCACGAGTCCGGCCACGCACTCGTGGCGGCGCTGTCCGAGCACGCCGACCCGGTGGCGAAGGTGACGATCCTGCCCGCCGGGCAGGCGCTCGGCGTCACCGAGCAGCTCCCGCTCGTCGAGCGGCACATGTACGGGGAGGACTACCTCTACGACTCGCTCGACGTCCGGCTCGGCGGGCGGGCCGCCGAGCTGGTCGTCCTCGGCCAGGGCTCAACCGGCGCGGGTAACGACCTGGCCGGCGCCACCGACCTCGCCACCAAGATGGTCCGCGAGTTCGGCATGTCCGCGGTCGTCGGGCCCGTGGGCTACCCCGAAGGCGGCTCAGTGTTCCTCGGCGGCGGTGGCGGCGCCGGCATGTCAAGCCGGCCCTACGCCGAGGCGACCCAGGCGGCCATCGACGGCGAGGTCTCCAAGCTGCTCCGGCAGGCCGAGGAACGCGCCGTCAGCCTGCTCAGGACGCACCGCAGCGAGCTCGACTCGCTTGTGAACCTGCTCCTTGAGCGGGAGACGGTGGACGGATCCGACGTCTACCGGCTGGCGGGCAGGCCGGACCGGTCGGTGAGCCTGTCGGCGCCGTCGGTGGTCCTCGCCCCGCACGCGGCGGGCTCGGAGACTGTAACCAGCTCTGACGGTTCCACGTCTGCGCCGTAGCGAGCCAGTCGGCGTCCCAGGCGGCCATCCGGCGGCGGTTGAGCAACTGCCGGATGGCCCCCGCCCCGGCCACGAATACGATGCCGGTCCCGGCGATCGCGCCGACCATGGCCGCGTCGGCCTGGCTCGCGACTTCGGAGGCGGACAGCGGCGGGCTGTCCAGGTAACCGCTGCCATCGGTCCAGATGGTGACGGCCGTCCCCTTGGGGCTTCCCGGCTCGGCCGGCACCGCGCCGGACCTGCTCACGCCGGCGACGGAGGTCCAGGCGGCCGGGGTCAGCACGCTGACGCTGACCGCGTACCCGGTGGCCGGGGCGGCGTCCTTGGTGAGCACCGCCCGCACCTGGTGCCTGGTGGCCAGTTGCTCCTGTTGCCTGTGCACTGCGCTGAGGTACGAGGCGTGGCTGGCCGCCTGCGCGGCGAAGGGGGTGCCGGCGGCTACCGCCGCGAACAGGCCTGCCAGCAGGCAGGTCTCCAGGCGGTCGGTGCCCCGGCGGAGCGGATTGCGGTCAGGCCACGCGCCGCGTACCGCCCGGTACAGCCAGCACCCCTGAATGTGGGGGAGTCCGCTAAGTCGCGTCACACGTCACCTCACCAATGACCCCGTCGCGCGGGAACGGCGGGCTCTGAATTGCTCGTTGCTACGATGCGATCCCACTCGGTAGTAATGGTAGGGCTTATCAGCTTAGTTGGGGCAGGACTTTTGGTGGTCCTCGCCGTCCCGTTAATCTGAATCGCATGGACAGCGCGCGAGGCGGTGGCCTGCTGCCACAGCTCCGGCTTGATGACCTGCTCTCGGAGCTGCAAGCGCGGCTTGAGGCCGTGCTCGGTACCAGGGACCGGATGCACGGGCTGCTCGAGGCCGTCGTCGCGATCGGTTCCGGCCTCGAGCTTGAGGCGATGCTCCGCCGCATCGTGGAGGCGGCGGTGGACCTCGTCGACGCCCGGTACGGCGCGCTCGGCGTCATCGGCGAGGATCAGCGCCTCATCGAGTTCATCCCGGTCGGGCTCGACGCCGAGGAGATCAGCAAGATCCACCACTGGCCCGAGGGACGCGGCCTGCTCCGCCTGCTCATCAAGGAGCCCCGCCCGCTACGGCTCGCCGACATCTCCACGCACCTGGAGTCCTCCGGGTTTCCCGCGGGTCACCCCGCGATGCGGTCCTTCGTCGGTGTGCCGGTCCGGGTCAGGGACCAGGTGTTCGGGAACCTGTACCTGACCGAGAAACGCGGCGGCGGTGAGTTCACCGAGGATGACGAGGCGGTGCTCACGGCGCTCGGCGCCGCGGCGGGCGTCGCGCTTGAGAACGCCAGGCTGTACGAGGAGGCCAGGCGGCAGCAGCACTGGCTCCTGGCCAGCAGCCAGCTGACGATCGCGCTGCTGTCCGGGGCGGCCCCGGCCGCGGTGCTGGGCGACCTTCCCAGGCAGGCGCTCGAGCTGTCCGGCGCGGACCTGGTGACGCTCGCGCTGCCTGACGAGGACGGCCGCAGGCTCACCCTTGAGTACGCCGAGGGGGACGGCGCGGCCGACGTCAGGGGCCTGGTCGTTCCCGCGAGGCACTCGCTGTCCGGTCGGGTCCTGGCGAGCGGGATGCCGATCACGGTCGAGAACTTCGCCGCCGATCCGCGCACGGCTGATGTGACCAGGCTGCCGATGGCGCACATCGGCCCGGCGGCCCTGTTCCCGCTCGGCACGCCCGGCAACGTGCGCGGTGTGCTCACCGTGGGGCGCATCCAGGGCAGGGCGCCGCTCCAGCAGGGCGCCGCTAACGTCGTCGCGGCCTTCGCCGCCCAGGCGGCCGTCGCGCTTGAGCTCGCGGACCGCCGGGCCGATGCCGAGCGGCTTTCCGTGTTCGAGGACAGGGACCGGATTGCCAGGGACCTGCACGACCTGGTGATCCAGCGGCTGTACGCCACCGGCATGTTGCTTGAGGGCATGATGCCCATGATCGGCAGGCGCGAGGTCGCCGACCGGGTTCGCAACGCGGTGGATGCGATGGACGACACGATCAAGGACATCAGGGCGACGATCTTCGCGCTGCAGTCCCGCGGCCAGGCCAGCGCGCCGCGGTTGCGGGCTGACATCGTGGCGCTCGCCGACGAGATGGCGGAGTTGCTCGGCTTCGCGCCCGCGCTCCGGCTAGGCAGCGGCCTCGACTCACGTGCCACTGCGGAACTCTCGGAGCAGGTGCTCGCCGTGCTGCGCGAGGCACTGTCCAACGCGGCGCGGCACTCGGGGGCGACTCGGGTGGACGTTACGGTGGACACCGACGCCGCGGGGGCGGCGACGGTGCTCGTCCGCGACAACGGCCGCGGCATTCAAGACATGGGCCGGCGCAGCGGACTGGCCAACATGGCCGACCGGGCGGAGAAGCTTGGCGGGCAGTTGCGGGTGTCGCCCGCCGACGGAGGCGGAACCGAACTGGAATGGAAGGTCCCGGTACCCCCTGAGCAGCTCGCGGCGGCCGATGACGGCCCGCATCCGGAACCGCAGGGCAAGTACCCGCTGCACTAAGTCCGGAGCGGACAGTGCCGGCTGGTGATGCAGTGCCGGCTGGTGATGCAGTGCGGACTGGTGACGCGGTGCCGGCTACTGATAGTGACCGGCGCCGTTCTCGTGGCCGTGGTCGGGGGCATCGCCGAATACCCGGGCGGCGTACGCGGCTGCCTGGGTCCGGCGCTCCATGCCTAGCTTGGCGAACAGGCCGGAGATGTAGTTCTTCACCGTCTTCTCGGCGAGGAAGAGCTGCTCTCCGATCTGCCGGTTGGTCAGCCCCTCGCCGATCAGCTCCAGGATCCGCTTCTCCTGCGGGGTCAGGCCCGCCAGCGGGTCCTGCTTGGTCGTCTGGCCGCGCAGCCGCGCCATGAGCTGGCTGGCCGCCCGGGAGTCGAGCATCGACTGCCCGGTGGCAACCGTCCGCACCGCGCCGATCAGGTCCATACCGCGGATCTGCTTGAGCACGTACCCGGCCGCGCCCGCCATCACCGCGTCCATCAGCGCGTCATCGTCGGCGAAAGAAGTGAGCATCAGGCAGGCAACCTCGGGCATGGAGGAGCGGATCTCACGGCAGACGGTGACGCCGTCTCCGTCCGGCAGGCGGACGTCGAGCACGGCCACGTCCGGCCGCAGCGCCGGGATCCTGGCGAGCGCCGAGGACGCGGTGCCGGCCTCGCCGATCACGGTGATGTCGCCTTCAGCCTCGAGCATGTCGCGGACTCCCCGCCTGACGATCTCGTGGTCGTCAAGCAAGAACACCTTGATCGGCTGCCCTGTGCCACTGTCACTAGCTGCGGTTCCCACGGGGCTCTCCTGATAGTTGGCCTGTCCTTGTATGACGTTAGGCGGCAAGTCCCAGGAGTTCCAAGGACCAACGTCACGGACAATCGCGGGTCCGTGCTCAAGGCGCCTGGCCAAGGCCGGCCATCGCACCTGGCCTGCGGGCGGCACGCGGTAGTCTCGCAGCATGGCCAACGGCACCGGCGCGCTCGCCGAGTTCATCCCGAGTCCGCCGATCAGCAGCTTCCACGTCGGCCCGCTGGACATACATTTCTATGCCCTCGGGTACATCATCGGGATCACGCTGGCGATCCTGATCACCCGCCGGCGCTGGCGCGCCCTCGGCGGTGACCCGGACCTCGTCAACGACATCGCGCTCTGGGTCGTGCCCGCCGGCATCATCGGCGGCCGGATTTACTTCGACATCACCACCCCGGACGACATTCCGCACGTTTGGTACGGGGTGTTCGCCGTGTGGACCGGCGGCCTCGGCATCTGGGGCGGCGTCGCCCTCGCCGCCGTCGTCGGTGCCTGGCGGCTGCGCAAGATGGGCATCACCGTAGGCCCGTTCGCCAATGCCATCGCCCCCGCGCTGCTCGTCGCCCAGGGCATCGGCCGGATTGGGAACTACTTCAACAAGGAACTCTTCGGCAAGCCGACCACGCTGCCATGGGGCCTGGAGATCCCGTATCAGTTCCGGGTGGCCGGCGGCATCCCCGCGCAGGACCTGCACTACGCGACTTTTCAGCCGTCGTTCCTCTACGAGCTGATCTGGGACCTGGCGCTGGCGGCCTTCCTCGTCTGGCTCGGGCACCACGTCAAGATCAAGCCATGGGGCCTGTTCGCGCTCTACGTAATGGGCTACTCCGGGTACCGGATCTTCGAGGAGACGATCAGGATCGACTCGTCCGAGTACTTCCTTGGCCTGCGGCTGAACATGTTCGTCGCGATCGCCCTGACGGTCCTCGGGCTGATCTGGTTCGTCATCGCCCAGCGGCGGCCAGAGCGCCCGTACACAGTGCTGCCACCGGGGGCATCCGAGGAGGTCAGCCCGGACGCGGCCGCCGCCGTCGCGGCCGACGAGGAAGGCGCCACGGAAGACGCGGCACCGGAAGTCAGCGACTTGGACGACACCGGCCCGGCAGAGACAGCCTCAGTCGGCGGCGATGCGGAGGAGCCCGCTGCCCCGTCACCCGGCGACGCGGTTGAGTCGGACGACACCGGTGTAACAAGCACCCGTTCGGACAACTGACTACCGGCTCCTTCGCTAACCCGCACGTCCCCGCGAACAGCGCGCGCGGCAGGCCAGTTCGGGGTTAGCCGGTGGCGATTGCCGCCAGCTTTGCTCCTGCGGCCCTGATCAGGTCGGCCGGGCTGATTTCTATCTCTAGGCCGCGGCGGCCGGCGCTGCAGAACAGCGTGGGCAGTTCAAGGGCCGAGGAGTCGATGACGACGGGGAGCCGCTTCTTCTGGCCGACGGGGGAGATGCCGCCGGCCACGTAGCCGGTCGCGCGTTCGGCCGCAGTGACCTCGGCCATCACCGCCTTCTTGCCGCCGACGGCGGCCGCCAGGGCCTTGAGGTCGAGCTGGCGGTGCACGGGGACGACGCCCACCGCGAGCGTGCCGCCGTCGACCGCCGCGACCAGCGTCTTGAACACCCGCTCCGGCGGCACGCCCAGCGCCTCGCTCGCCTCTAGGCCGTAGGACCCGGACCGGGGGTCGTGCTCGTATTCGTGCAAGGTAAACGGTATCTTCGCCCGGTCGAGGGCGATCGTCGCCATGGTGCCACGTCCAGCCACGAATCGTCACCCTAGTGCCTCCCCGCGAGCCGAGGGCGCCCCTGTCCTGGACTGAGTGACGAGGGAAGGACAGGGGCCTCCGGGCGCCCGGAGGCGAGCGGGAAGGTACTGGCCGCCGGACAGAAAACAGTTATGCCGCTGGCGGACGTGGTGCGCATAGTGGGCATATGCGCGTCACGTTTCCGCGGCTGGCGGATCATCAGAGGGGGTACTCCGTCATTGAGCGGGACGACGGGGTGGTCTACCGCATGGACAGCTTCACCACGATGGGACCTGAGCTGCCGCACGACATCAGGCACCTGATCGCGGAGCGGGAACTCCGGATCAGCGACGGGATCTGGGGGACCGTCGCGGCGGGCACCGTCTACAAGAGCATGCATCACCTGCGGGGGCGCCAGCCGCCGCGCACGGCGGAGCGGTCGGCGCGGCTCAAGAAGGCGCAGCGGGACCGGGTCATGTGCGCGGAACTGCTCGCCAACCTGGTTGAGGCGGTCGCGGCGCTCGATGACCCGTCGCCCGGCGAGATCCGGCGGCTCACCCGGATGAAGCTGTCGGTAGTGCCGCTCGTCGAACCGGGCGCGGACCCGGTAGACGTCATCGCCTGCCCGCCGCCCGAGGCGCTGGCCGCGGCGGCCAGCGCACTGCAGGTGGAGGCGGCGCGCTGGGCCAGGCTCCGGGTTGGGGAGGAGATCGTCTACGACTGGCGGCTCGCGGTTCCGTCCGCGGCCCGGGCGGCGCTGCGCGCGGTACCAAGGCCGAGAGACGGCGAGACGACCCGCCGCCAGCCGCACCGCCGCTGAGGAGCAGGCAGGATGACCCCGTGATCTTGAGCACCATGCCGGGGAACGGGATGGCATGGTTTGCCGGAACCCGGGAGATACACTCACAGCTTGTGAGCAGCGAAGTTTCAACCGAGGTCGGCGAGAGGTTTCCTGACGTGGCGGCGCTGACCGCGGCGCTGGACAAGACGGGTTACATGGCAGGGGATCAGCTCGCGGCGGCGCTGTTTCTCGCGGTTCGGATGGGGCAGCCGATCCTGCTGGAAGGCGAGCCGGGCGTCGGCAAGACCCAGGCGGCCAAGTCCCTGGCAGAAGCGCTCGACACCATGCTCGTGCGGTTGCAGTGCTATGAGGGCATTTCCGCTGCTGAGGCGCTCTATGAGTGGAACTACCCCAAGCAGCTGCTTGCCATCAGGCTAGCCGAGGCGACGCACGAGACGCTGCGGGAAACCGACCTGTTCCGCTCGGAGTTCCTGCTCTCGCGGCCGCTACTGACGGCGCTCGACCATCCGGGGCCGCGGCCCGCCGTGCTGCTGATCGACGAAGTGGACCGGGCGGACGACGAGTTCGAGGCGTTTCTCTTCGAGATGCTCGCGGAGTCATCCGTGACGATCCCCGAGCTCGGGACGCGGCACGCGGTCGTGCCGCCTGTGGTAATCCTCACATCTAACAGGACCCGCGATCTGCACGACGCGCTCAAGCGACGCTGCCTCTACCACTGGATCGGGTTTCCCGACGCGCGCCGGGTCGCCGAGATCATCAGGCGGCGGGTGCCCGCCGCGAGCGGGGCCCTGGCGGGTGAGGTGGCGGTCGCCGTGGCCCGGCTCCGTGACCTGGGGCTGACGAAGCCGCCGGGCATCTCCGAGGCGATCACCTGGGCGGGGGCGCTCACGGTGTTCGGCGCGGAGGAGCTGTCCGTCGACGCGTCGGAGCGCACGATGAGCGTCGTGATCAAGTACCCGGAGGACGAGCAGACGGTGCGGGAGGCCGGGCTGGCTTCTGTCGTCAGGCATGACTGACGGCACGCCCCTGGACGGCAGGTCCGCGGATGGCCAGGCCGGGTCTACGCGGACGCAGCGGCGTTCGGCGGATTTCGCGGCGCTCGCGGCGGCACTCTCCAGCGCGCTGCGGACGGCGGGGCTGCCCGCCGGGCCGGACCGCAGCGAGCGGCTAGCCAGGGCACTTACGGTGATGCGGGCAACCACGATCGGGCAGCTGCACGCGTGTGCGCTCGCCACGATGGTGTCCGCGCCGAACCAGATCGAGGCGTTCGAGCGAGTCTTCAACGAGATGTTCGGGTCGGCCCCTGCCGGGCCCCGGCGGCCCGAGTTGACCGCGCCGCAGCAGAACATGGTCGTCGAGTCCGCCGAGCGCGCCGATGGCGGCGAGGAAGAGGACGCGCGGGCGGCCGACCCGGAAGACCTGCCGCCCGAGCTGGCCGGGCTCGACGACGCGCTGCCGGTCGGTGAGGCCACCGAACGGGAGGCCGGCGATGATTCCGACGACGAGTCGCAGGACGGCATGCCTGCCGTCCGGCGCGTCGCCTCGATGACCGAGCGGCTACGCGAGCGGGACTTCGCGCAGCTGTCCCCGGCGGAGCTGGCGCAACTCGCGACCCTCATGCGGGAGCTCGCGATCGCGGTGCCGCCGCGCCGCACCAGGCGGTACCGGCCGAAGAAGGACGGCGCGCGGCTCGACATGCGCCGCACCATGCGACAGGCCATAAGGACCGGCGGTGAACCGGTGCGGATCGCCCGGCGCGCCGTGCGGATCAAGCAGCGGCGGCTCGTCGTCCTCTGCGACATCTCCGGGTCGATGGAGCCATACGCGCGGGCGATCCTGCAGCTGATGTACGTCGCCGCACGATCGTCAGGCGCGACGGGCGGTGGCGGGTCAGGCTTCTCCGGGCCGTCCCGCGACGCTACGCGGCCGCGGACCGAGGTGTTCACGTTCGCCACCAGGCTGACCCGGCTCACGCCCTTCCTCGCCTCGGCATCGCCTGAGACGATGCTCGCCAGGGCGGGAGAGGCCGCGCCTGACTGGGCGGGCGGCACCAGGATCGGCGCGGCGCTGCGCGACTTCAACGACCGCTACGGGGTCCGTGGGATGGGCCGCGGCGCGGTCGTACTGATCATCTCCGACGGGTGGGAGACCGGGGATCCCGCGCTGCTTGGCGCGCAAATGGCGCGGCTGCACCGGATCGCCTACCGGATCGTGTGGGCGAACCCGCGCACGCAGTCGGAGCGGTACCGGCCGGAGGTAGGCGGCATGGCTGCCGCCTGGCCATACTGCGACGCCGTGGTCAGCGCGCACAACTTCGAGGCCCTCGACGACCTGCTTCAGGCGCTCCGTGCCCCTAGGGTGCACCGGCCCTCGTACGTCCCGCCGTCCCAGGCGGCCGTGGCGGCCGGCGACGCCGCTAGCGCGCGCGCCGAAGCGCCGCCGCTTTCGCTGCCGATCACGCAAAACGTCGGCAAGCGCTGGTCACCCTGGCGCGACTAGCGGGCGGCTGCGGGTTCGCCGCGGCTTCTGTGGAGAGTGATCCAGAACGGGATCGTGTTTCATGCCCTTCGCACGTCACTCGCCTAGCGAGCGACCAGGTAAAAGATGAGGCTGCCGATGCCGGCGAGCAGGCAGTAGACGCCGAACGGTGCCAGCGAGCGCTGCTTGGCGAAGTACTTGGTGAGGAAGCGGACCGACAGGTACGCGCCGACGAAGGACAGCAGGCTGCCCGCGAGCACCTGGCCGCGGATGCCGGCGCCGAGCGGGCCGGTCAGATCGGGGATCTTCAGCACCCCGGCCGCGAGGATCACCGGCGCCGACAGCAGGAAGGAGAAGCGGACGGCGTCCTCGCGGGACAGGCCGCGGAATATCCCGGTCACCGTGACGATCCCGTCCCGGCTGATGCCCGGCAGCAGCGCGGCGATCTGAGCCGTGCCGATCAGCACGGCCTGGCCGAGTCCGATGGCCGACAGCCGCACGTCGGCGGCGACCGCCCTGGCGATCTCGGCGTCGCGCGCGGAGCCGGCCGCCGCTTGCGGCTCCCTCGGCGGATCCAGCCGCTCCTTATCCTGCTGCCCGGGCCCGGTCGTAGACGCGGCGGACGGCTGCGTGACGAGCGCCTGCGCGGCCGGGGCGTGCGCCGTGGCGGGCTGCGCGCGCATGCGCAGCAGCCTTTCGCTGCCGAGCAGGATCACCCCGTTGAACGCGAGGAATATAGCGGTCGGCACCGGCTTGCTGAAGAACACGCGGAAGGCGTGCTCGAGCAGCAGTCCGGCGATGCCGACGGGAATCGTCGCTAGGATGATCATCCACGCGAGCCGCTGGTCAGCCGTCGCGATGCGGCGCTCGCGCAGCGAGCTGACAAAGCCGCGGACGAGGCGGAGCCAGTCCCGCCAGAAGTACAGGATCAGGGCCAGGGCCGTGGCGACGTGCAGGCCGACGATGTACGCGAGATAGGGGGACTCCGGCGCGGAGACGTTCAGGTCCTGCGCCCACGAGCCGCCGATCAGGGCAGGGATGAGGACGTTATGCCCAAGGCTGGAGACCGGGAATAGCTCGGTCACGCCCTGGATCAGGCCGACAACCATGGCCTCTGGGTAAGTCATGTGGGCGGTCAACTGCGTGCTCGCTCTCTCCTCGGGGCTATCAGTCGAGGCTGCCAGGCCATGCTAGGCAGAAGACGAACTTCTACGCAAACGTAGAAGTTCTGTTAGCGGCAGAACCGCCACGCCTGGGCGAAATTTCTTCTACTCTGTTGTAGAAGATCAAGTGCAGCCCCAATTTAGTACCGTCTGCCAGAAGGAAACCGGTCTGTGACCAACGTGATCTCCCAGTACGGGTACCTCGCGGTGTTCGTGCTCATGCTGGCCGAGTCGGCCTGCGTGCCCATCCCGTCAGAGGTCATCATGATGTTCGGCGGCGCGCTCGCGGCCGGCGCCGTGGCGGGCGCGCATCCCCTGCTCATGGGCGTGTTCGCCGCCGGGGTGCTCGGCAACGTCGCGGGCAGCTATATCTCCTGGGCGGTGGGCAAGTACGCAGGGCAGGCGGCGATCAGGCGCTGGGGACGGCGGGTCGGGATACGCGAGCATGAGATCGACAAGGCGACCGTCTGGTTCGAGCGCCATGGCCCGGTCGCGGTGCTGATCGGCCGCGTCATCCCGGTGATCCGCACGTTCATCTCGCTGCCCGCCGGGTTCGCGGAGATGCCAGCGGGCACGTTCGGCCTCTACACCACGCTCGGCGCCGTCCCCTGGACCGCCGCCCTCGCCATCGCCGGCTATGCCCTCGGCGCGAACTGGGAGCACGTCGCCACCGACTTCAACGGCCCCACGTACGCCATCGCCGGCATCCTCGTAATCGGCATCGGCGCCGTCCTCATCCGCCGCCGCCGCGCCAAGGCTGCCACCCCAGTGGCGCCCGCCCCTGCTGCCGCTTACGCTGCGGCGGACCCCTGGGGGCGGCCTCAGGCGGCCCAGTCGCAGGGCGCACGGGATTATGAGCCCAACCCCGCCGGCCAGTACCGCTAGCCAACCGCGCGGGTGGGGGGCATCTTACGGTCCGCTGACGTTTCCTGCCATTTCCCTCGCGGTGGCATCACTTTACGAAATAACGTGTAACCGTGAGCAATAGTGATTTGCCGGGCCGGATCGTCGTGGTCGACGATGACCCGACGGTCGCCGATGTCGTCGGACGCTACCTGGTCCGCGACGGGCACACCGTCGAGTGCGTGCACGACGGTCATGAGGCGCTGCGCAGGATCGCCGAGCAGCAGCCCGACCTTGTGGTGCTCGACCTGATGCTGCCAGGCATCGACGGGCTTGAGGTCTGCCGGCGGCTGCGCGAGCGCTGGCCGATCCCGGTAGTGATGCTGACCGCGCTCGGCGACGAGACGGACCGGCTCGCCGGGTTCGAGATCGGTGCCGACGACTACGTGACCAAGCCGTTCAGCCCCCGCGAGCTGGCGATGCGGGTGCGCTCGGTCCTGCGCCGCTCGCGCGCCGCCGCACCCGACAAGCCAGAAGCGCAGGGTCAGGCGGACCAGGGAATCCTCGCCGACCGGGACGTGACCATCGACCTGGCCGCGCATGAGGTCCGCGCGAGCGGCAAGCTCGTGCAGCTGACCTCCCGCGAGTATGACCTCCTGGTCTTCCTGCTGCGGAACCCGCGGCAGGCGTTCACCAGGGAACAGCTGCTGAGCGAGGTCTGGGGCTGGACGTTCGGCGATACCTCCACGGTCACCGTGCACGTCAGGCGGCTGCGGGAGAAGCTTGAGGCGGATCCGACGCTGCCCAGGCGGATCGTCACCGTCTGGGGCGTCGGCTACCGCTACGAGCCGGGGCCGGCATGACCGGGCACCTGGCGGACGTCATGCCGTACGTCGCGTCGCAGGACCTCGCGAGCGTTACCGAGTGGGTCGCCGGGACCGCCATGCTCACCACGGCAGTCGGGGTGGTGGGGCAGCGGCTGCTCGCGCGCCGGTCCATCGGTATTCAGGTCACGCTCGTGGCGTTTGTCACTGTGGTCACTTTGCTTGCCGCGGTGGGCACGATCTCCGTCCTCATGCTGAGTATCGGAGACCGGGACGTGATGCTCGAGCTGATGGGCATCGCCGGGCTCGCCGGGCTCGCGGTCGCGCTCGTCATCAGCCGGTCGGTCACCCGGGCTGCCAGAAAGCTGCTTGGCGCGGTACGCGAGGTCGGCGAAAGCGGCATCTACACGCCGCCGGCGGTTACGCTGCCAACCGAGCTTGCCGGGCTTTCGCAAGGGCTCGCCGAGGTGCATGACCGGCTAGGCCGTGCGCGGGCGCGCGAGCAGGCCCTGGAGGCGAGCCGTCGCGAGCTGGTCGCCTGGGTTAGCCACGACCTGCGGACGCCCCTTGCCGGGCTGCGGGCGATGGCCGAGGCGCTTGAGGACCAGGTGGTCACCGACCCGCGCGAGGTCAGCCGGTACCACACCCAGATCCGCGTGGAGACGGACCGGCTGGCGAAGATGATCGACGACCTCTTCCAGCTGTCCAAGATCCACGCTGGCACGCTCCGCCTGTCGCCGCGAATTTTCGATCTTGAGGAACTGATCGCCGAGGTGACCGCGAGCACCGAGCCGGTCGCGCGGGCGAAGGGCGTCCGGCTTACCGGCGCGGCCGCCCCGGGCATGGCCGTGCTGATCGATCCCGCGGAGTTCGGCCGGGCGGTCAGGAACCTGGTCACGAACGCGATCAGGCACACGCCACGGGACGGGACCATCCAGGTGGTCGCTGCGATCAGGGCAGGGCAGGCCTGCATGGCTGTGACCGACGAGTGCGGCGGGATCCCGCCCGGTGACCTGCCCCGCGTGTTTGACGTGGCGTTCCGCGGCGAGAGCGCGCGGACGCCAGACCCGTCGGGCGGTGCCGGGCTCGGGCTGTCCATCGCCCGTGGCATCGTCGAGGCGCACTCAGGCAAGATCAGCGTGCGCAACACGGGACCCGGCTGCCAGTTCGTGATCAGCCTGCCGCTTGCCCGTCCGGCCCCGTCGGCCGTGTCGCGGTCGGCCTCGTCGCGGCCGGACACGGTGGGGACGGCGCTGTCCGGTTCCACGGGCCGTCATACTTCCGTAAGGCCCAAAACAGGGGCAAATCACCACTAAGTGGTTAACGTCTCGTTCATGGAGACCCAGTTCGGTATGGTGCCGCCGTCGCAGGCGGGCGCCGCGGAAGACACCCTGGCGGTCCAGGTCATCGTGCTGGTCCAGCCGCCCGTATCCCTTGAGGACGCGTCGCTGCGGGAGACGCTCAGCGCCGTGCTCGCCGCGCCGGTGACCCGCCGGGTGCTGGCGCTCGGCGGGGCAGACGAGAGCTGGCTGCCCGCCGGATTCGATCTGATCGGACAGCGCAGGGGCGACTACGGCGAGCGGATGGCCGCTGCGCTCGCCGATGCGTACGCCACGTCGGGGCTGCCCATGCTCTTGATCCGGGCGGACGCCCAGGAGATCGCCGCGGACATGCTCGAGGACGCCGCGCGGTCGCTCATCTCTGCAGAGGCGGACGCCGCCTTCGGCCCGGCGTCGGACGGCGGGTTCTGGCTGCTCGGCCTGCGCCGACCCGACCGGTCACTGGTCGTCGGCGTACCCGCGCCCACTGAAGGCGGCGGAGGCCGCCTGCTACTCGAACGGCTCGCCTCCGCGGGGCTGCGCGTGGCGCTCGCGCCGCGCCTGGAGATCGCCGGCGCGCCCGCGCTCCGCTTCTAGGCCGCTTCTAGGCCGCTTCTAGGACGGAAACGACAAGGGCGCGGATGCCGAGGCATCCGCGCCCTTGTCGCGTGTCAGCGGCTCAGGCCACCGGCCCGGCGACAGTGACCAGGGTGCCGTAGGTCAGGTAGGGCCAGATGAACTTGGCAGTGCTCAACGGGAGTTCCACGCAGCCGTCGCTCTGGTAGAACCCGTAGGAGGCGCGCTCGAAGCCGTGCACCGCGTCGCCGCCGTTGAAGTAGGAGATCCAGTACACCGGATCCGCGTACGTCGACCCGTCAGGGTTGGTCCCCTTCATGACCTGGAACTGCAGCTTCTCGTAGACGGGGAAGGTGCCATCCTGGGTGCTCGCCCCCGCGACGCCGGTGTTGGCGGGAGTGTTGAGTATGAGCTTGCCGTCGCGCCAGACCTTCAGCGTCTCGTTCGACGAGCCCTGGGAGGCGAGCGCGTAGGTGTAGCCGTTCGGGTTGACCTCGTGCTTGGCCGCCGCCGTCAGCAGGTGAGACCAGACCTCCGGGCCGGCGATGCCGTCCATCGTGAGGCCCTGGTTGGACTCGAAGGCCCGGACCGCGCCGTCGTCCAGCATGTTGCTCTGGCCGACCTCCCACTGGCTGGTCAGCTGGCTCGGGTAGCCGGGCTGGAAGGTGAACGTGCCGGCTGGCGGCGCGTACGCGTCGGACACCTGCTGGTTCAGTGCGGCCGGGGCCGAGCCCGCCGTCCCGCTCGCGGCCGGGCTCCAGGTGAGCGGCAGGTAGCCGAGCTGGGCCAGGACCTGCTGTAGCCGCAACGTGGAGTAGTTACCCGTAGTGAACGTCACGCTCGACGCCTTCGTCAGCGGGCCCGCCGAGGTGCCGTCGCCCGTCATGCCGCCGGGGACCGTCAGCTTGACCGTGGTATCCGGCAGGAATCCGGAAGCCGGGGTGAACGTGGCGGTGGCACCGGACACCCGCCAGTTTCCGGCGATCTTCGGGGAGAGCGTGGGCAGCGGAGTCGAGGGCGAAAGCGCGGATGAGAACGTCAGCGTGATCGGGGCGCCGCCGTTGGCGTCCTTGGTACCGCCCGTAGGGGACACCGAGAGCAGCCGCAGCGGCGTCGCCGGATTGGCGATCGGCTTGCTGTCGCCCGCGTTGACTAGCTTCTCCTGGCCGGAGCCATGGGCGGAGGTCGCGGCGAAGGCGCAGCCGGCGACGATGACCGCAGCGGCGGTTCCCGCGGTCGCCGCGATCATCCGATGCCGGAGCAGCGCTGCGCTGGCCCGGCCCACACCACCAAAACTCCCCAAAAACGACACTACGCGTTCTCCTCAACGGTTACTCAGCTCGCTGATCCTGCCTGGTGACGCAAAACGGCCCGGCCGGGGGCATCGCATCGACGCTGATCACAACGCGCGGATGGACGCTGTGATCACAGCGCACGGATGGCGGTAGGCAACGGAAGTTTACGGTCAATATCTATCAAATCGGGAAACGTCGCGTCACGGCTCTCGTACGGGTACCTATGAGACGCCGGGGCGCCCTCGATGGTTGCGCGCAAGGTCCCGTCCGGGGGTCACGGTCACGGACAACAGTCATACCAACTTGCCGGCGTCAAGGGCGACAATCGCCACATTGCCGCGGCGGCCTCAGCGCAGTCCGTGGCCGTCGCATCATTGTCTATCGTGGGACACAAGGAACTTCCCCGGAGAAGGTAGGTCAGCGTGAGCTCGGTATTCGTCGTGGATGCCTGCCGGACGCCCATCGGCAAGGTGAAGGGGGCGCTGGCTGACGTTCGTCCCGACCACCTGGCCGCCGACATCCTCAAGGCCCTCATCGCGCGCAGCCCGGACCTCGATGTGAACACCATCGACGACGTCTACTGGGGCGCCGCCAACCAGGCAGGCGAGGACAACAGGAACGTCGCACGGATGGCAGTGCTGCTCGCCGGCCTGCCCGTGGAGATCCCCGGTGCGACGGTGAACCGGCTGTGCGGCTCGGGCATGGAAGCGGTCAGCGACGCCGCCAGGGCGATCGCGGCCGGCGACCTCGACATCGCCGTCGCGGGCGGCAGCGAGTCGATGACCCGCGCCCCGTTCGTGGTCACCCGCAGCGGCGACACGTGGGCGCGGAACCTGGAGACCGCCGACACCCGCCTTGGCTGGCGGCTCGTCAGCCCGCAGATGCAGGAGATGTACCCGCCGATCAGCCTCGGCGAGACCGCGGAGAACGTGGCGGACAAGTACGGTATCACCCGCGAGCGCCAGGACGAGTTCGCGGTCCGCTCGCACCACCTGGCCGCCGCCGCTCGCGACGCGGGGCGCTTTGACGCCGAGATCGTCCCGGTGACGACGGCCAAGGGCGAGGTGACCAGCGACGAGGGGATCAAGGCGAGCATCACGCTGGAGGAGCTAGCCGGGAAGCGGGCGGCGTTCCGCAAGGGCGGCTCGGTCACCGGCGGCAACTCCTCCCCGCTCAACGACGGAGCCGCCGCCCTGCTGCTGATGTCGGAAGAGGCGGTCAACCGGGCCGGCGTGACCCCGCTCGCCCGCTACGTCGGTGCCTCGGCGGCGGGCGTCCACCCCGACTACATGGGCATCGGCCCGGTCCCCGCGATGAACCGCGCCCTCGCCCGGGCCGGCTGGCGCACCGAGGACCTGGACTTGGTCGAGCTGAACGAGGCCTTCGCCGCCCAGTCGGTCGCGTGCGTGGACGAGCTCAAGCTCGACCCGGCGAAGGTCAACGTGAACGGCGGCGCGATCGCCATCGGCCACCCGCTCGGCTGCTCGGGCGCCAGGATCGTCACCACGCTGCTGCACGAGATGCGCCGCCGCGGTGTGACCAACGGCCGTGCCGCCAAGGGCGCCGCGTCCATGTGCATCGGCGTCGGCCAGGGCATCGCCACGCTGTGGGAAGCGTGCTGACCGCGCTCACCAGCAGTAGTCGCCCGGATAATTTTTGCTATCCACTCGATAACTGTTAAGTAACAGAGTTACGCTGGCCACTAATGGAATGGAGGGGAGCCAGCGTGACACTGATCGAGGGCGGTTTTGGCAATCGGGCAAACAGCGCGAAGCGCCGCGCCAAACGCCGCCGCACGGCACGCGCCGCGGCCCCGCTGCTGATCCCGATAGCCCTGGCGCTGACCCTCGGCGTAGTCCTGGCGGTCTCTTCCGGCAACCCCACGTCCCACGTCACCCAGATGTCGACGACAACAGGCACTTCACACCCATAGCTGAAATGCAAGATCCTCCCGAACGGGAGCATGCCTCGCGCCCTTGGCATATGGATGTGGTTTTCCTGTCGGCGCTATAGCGACACCAAAGCCACATCCACGGGCTCCCGTGATCGGTTCACGAGCCGGTTAAAACGGGGTTAGGCGGAGAAGTAGTTGCCTGAGGCTGAGGTGCCCAGGGGGGACGTTGCGGTGTCCGCCGGGAGGGCGGACGGGCTGACCCACGTGCTGCCGCTCGGGCCGGCCTCGACGGCCATGTGGGTGGCGCTGCCCGCCAGGTACTGAGACCAGGAGAGGAACCACTCGGTCCAGCCGTTGTCCCAGTCCCCGGCCTTGGCGCTGCTCGTGACCGTGATCGGGTCGCCGGGGACGGCCATGCTGTAGTAGAGCTGCGCGTCCGCCGGCGCCAGGTTCACGCAGCCGTGGCTGACGTTCGATGTCCCCTGGTTGACGACCGACCACGGCGCCGAGTGGTAGTAGTCGCCGCTGAAGGTGAACCTGACCGCCCAGTTGACCAGCTCGTCGTAGTAGCCGGGGGTGCCCTTGGTACCGCCGATCATGCGGACCGGGTTGCCCTTCTCGACAGTGACGTACGTGCCGTTCGGAGTCGGCATGTTGGCGGCGCCGGTCGAGATCGGCCAGGTGTAGGTCAGCTTGCCGCCAACGTAGATCTGCGTGTGGTGGGTGCTCGTGTTGGCCACCGCGATGACCGACTGGCCGATGCTGAACGTCTGGGAGAGGTCGTGCACCCCGTAGACGCCAGGCGCGCCCTCGATGCCGTCCAGGTGGCTGGAGAAGCTGACCGTGGTGTCGGCGGGCCAGTAGTCCCTCGGCCGGAAGTCAAGGCTCTCGTCGCCGTCCCAGTACCACGCGCCGACCACAGGCTTGGACGTGGTGAGCGTCAGCGCCCGCTCGACGGCCGCCTTGTTCGTGATCGGGTGGTCGAACGTCAGCATGATCGGCATGCCAACCCCGTAGGTGGCACGTGAGCCTTCGAAGATCTCGGCGTGGAACGCGGTCGTCGGCGTCAGCGTGGTGAACGTGCTCGTCGTGGTGACCGGGTGTCCCGACCCGTCGGTCCCCGTGGCGGTGACCGTGTAGGACTGCCCGGTGGGCAGCGCGTAGGTGCTTTGCCAGCTCGTGCCGTTCGAGCTGAGCGCGCCGGTGACGGGATCCGCGCCCGGGGTCTTGACGGTCACGGCGCTGATCTTGCTGCCGCTGTCGGCGGTGACCGTGATGCCATTGGACGGGTTGGCGTTCTTGGTGCCGGGGGCCGGGGAGATCTGCAGGTACTTGGCGGCCGAGGTCGCGGTCGTGCCTGAGACCGCGCCCGAGTTGAGCTTGGCGGCGGCCGGCGCGCTGCCCTGGCAGGCGGTGGCGAGCAGCGCCGCGGCGGCCGTGAGCGCGACCGCGGCGAGGCGGCGTGCCCGGCGGGTTAGTCGGCTCGATGTCGTGCGGTGGCAGTCATACACGTAAGTGATCCCTACCGCCAAAGCTCGGGGCTACACGCCTGGCGCGCGCGTCAATTTCCCAGGGAATGCTTAGTTTATCGGCCTTCGGCGACGTCGGCCGTGCTATCGGCGGATCGGGGCCCGCGCTGCCGGCGCCGGGCGGCTGCTGCCTGCGCGATCGCGAGGCCGAGCGCGAGCGAGGTCGCGGCGACGATCGCCCACTCGGGCCACGCGCCGAGCCGCTCGGCCAGGGTGGAGTAGGTGAGCAGCGGGACGCGGGCCTCGAGTTCGGCTTGCTGCCAGACGCCGCTCTTGGTGATCAGCTGGCCGTTGGGTGCGATGATCGCGCTGTAGCCGGTCGTGGAGGCGACGACGACCGAGCGGTCGAACTCGACGGCCCTGATGCGCGCCATCTCAAGCTGCTGGCCGCTCTCCGCGGTGATCTCGCCCACCCGTTCGAACGTGGCGTCATTGCTCTGCATGGACAGCAGGTTCGCGCCCGCCTGGACCTCGGAGCGAACGAGGTCGTCGAAGCCGATCTCGTAGCAGATGACGTCGCCGAGCTTGATCTGGCCGACGTCGAAGACCACCGTCTTGTCCCCGGGAACGAAGTCAGTCGGCAGCAGCTGCGCCAGCGACGTGATCTTGGTGATCAGGCCGCGGAGCGGGAGGAACTCGCCGAACGGGACGAGCTGCCGCTTCAGGTATATGGTCGTCGGCCCCTTACCGGGGAGCCAGAGCACGCCGGCGTTGCGCAGCGGGTCCTGCAGCACGGCCCCGACCAGGATGGGGCGGCCGATGGCGCTGGCCGCGCTCGCGATCTCCTGATAGACCGGCGGGTACAGCATCGGGTCGATGTCAGTAGAGTTCTCGGGCCAGACCACGAGATCGGGCGCGGGCAGCTTGCCCGCGGCGACCTTCTTGGCCAGATCGTCGGTGGCCGCCACATGGTTGAGCGTGACCACCCAGTCGTTGTTGAGCTGCGCGGCGAGCGAACCGCGCGCGCGCGGCACGTTGCCCTGGATCGCGGCGACAGTGGCGGTCTTGGCGTTTGCGGGGACCGGGTCGAGAGGCAGCGCCGCGGGCAGGCACGAGACGCCCGCCGTGGCCGCGAACGCGGCCGTCGCGATGGCGGTGCGGCGCCACCGACCCGCCCGCCACCCCCCCGCGCGACTGGCCGTCAGTCCCTTGTTGGTCAGTGCTGTGACCAGGACCCAGGCGAGCATGGTGCCGGTGAGCGCGACCACGAAGGAGAGCAGCGGCGGGCCGCCGATCGCCGCCCAGCCCTGCGTCGGCAGCCCGGCCTGGCTCATCGACAGCCTGCCCCACGGGAAGCCGCCCCAGGGCCAGCGGTCCCTGAACGCCTCGGCGGCGACCCACCAGCCGGCCACCGCGAGCGGCCACCAGCGCAGGTTGAGTAGCAGCCGCTGCGCGATGGCGAACACCGCGAAGATGAGCGCTGAGGCGATGGCGAGCGCAACCCAGGCGAACCAGGCCAGGTTCATCACCCAGGACAGCAGGGGGAGGAAAAAGCCGAGCCCGAAGGTCAGGCCGACGGCGAACGCTGCTCGCAGGGACCGCCCGGATAGCGTAAGGACAAGCAGCGCCGGGCCGACGACGGCCAGCGGCCACACCCCGACCGGCGGGAACGCGGCGGCCAGCAACAGGCCGCCGACCAGCGCGACGGGCAGTGCCAGGCGCAGCCGGAGCAGTTGCCGCATAGTCGCGCGCCCCGCCTTGGCCTTGCCGTCGGGCAGGGCGACGCTGGTATCCGTGCCGCCTGGCTCGGCGTCCGGCTGTCCTGTGATCACCTACGCAGGGTAGACCGGGACCGGGGGTCAGCGCGAAGCGGGCAACTTTGCTATTTACCGTGAACATGGCAATCCGTTGCGTTATATTCGGTCTGCTAATACGGGAGGTCTGGGGGCCGTTCCTGTGAGCTCTTTTCCTCCTGACCGCGGTGGTCCGCGAGACCCTAGGGCTCAGGGGCAGGACGAAAAGGGTTCCTTACTCGCGTGCCTTCCGCATGCGTACGGGGTTTGGCATGCGTGGACGGATTGTGCTGTGATTCGCATTTGCTATGAGGACTTTTCGGCCGGAAGCCGCGATGTGGCCGGGCTGCACGGCAGGGCTGAGCGCTACGCGCGGGGCGTCACGCTGTACCTGCTTCCAGGGCTGACCACCGGCCAGCGCCGGGCGGTGATCCGGCGGCTGCGGCAGGAAGCGAGCCGGGGCTTTGGCCCGCCGCTGCCGCTGCCGCAGCTGGCGATCGCGCTCGGCCTCGACCGGATACGGACGGCGGCCAGGATGGCCAGGGCGATCATTCGGCTGCACCCGGCGGCGACGGTTGTCCCTGGTGCCTTTGTCGTGGCCGTGATGACGCTATTCGTCATCGCCTCGGCGGACGTTCCTGACGCCGTGTCCGGGAGAGGGAGCGGGCTCGCGCCGGCGGCCGCGGTCAGCGTCGGCGCCGTCCGGGCCGTGGCCGCGAAACCCGGCCGGGCCCGAGTGCCCCTGGTCACGGTCGCCGCAGGAGCCGACAGGAGCCGTCTCGGCGGAATAGGGCTTGGCGCTGGGCGGCGCACCCGAGCCAAGCACACTCACCGGAAGCACCATGCGCTCCGCCTGTCCGTCCGGTCAGGTGCCTGGTACCTCTCCCAGCAGGGGGCGATCGCCCCGAGACTGTGGCCGCATCCCGGTCAGCCCGCCTGCCGGTCCTGCGGACGGCGGCCGGCACCGTATACCGCCCACTTCCCGGGTCCGCGGGATTTAGCCCGGTAGAGGGCGGCGTCGGCGTCAGCGACCAGGGTCGCGGCCGCGGGCGAGCCGGCCGCGCACTCGGCGATGCCGGCGCACGCCGAGACGCAGACCCGTCCGACGCGCAGCGGGACCGGCCAGCTTACCTCGCCGAGGATGCCCGTCGCGAGCGCGATCATGCCCGCGATGCCGGGGGAGGCCTCCGCGACGACGACGAACTCGTCGCCGCCGATGCGCCCGGCGAGCGCGCCGTGACCGCGGGCCGTCTCACTGATGCGCCGGGCCACCGTCACGAGCAGTTCGTCGCCGGCCTCGTGGCCGTACCTGTCGTTGATCGCCTTGAAGCCGTCGAGGTCCAGGTAGCAGAGGGCCACGTTGGTATCCCTGGCGGCCTCAAGCGCGGCGGCCAGCCTGCCGAAGACCGCGGCGCGGTTGGGCAGCCCGGTCAGGGGGTCGTGGGTCGCCTGGTGCCTGAGCCGCTCGCTGATCATCTGCTGCGCGTCCAGTTCCGCGCGCCTGATGGACTCCTGCTCGGCCAGGGTGCGGTCGCGCAGTGCGCGCACGTAGCCGTTCGCCAGCGCCTCCGTCACTTCCGCGACGCGCCCTTCGAGGCCGATCACGGTGGCTGCCCCGGCGGGCACGCTCTGGAGGAGCAGTTCGGGGAGCCGCAAGATCAGCACCCGTAGCGACCTGCCAAGGACGTTGGCGCTCACGAAGTCCGCCTGCACCAGCGCATGCCCGACGGCGGCGGCCTGCCGTGGCCGGAACGGATCGCCGAGCACGATGGCGAGCAGCGCGGCGGACTGGGGCGTGAGAAAGGCCAGCGCACTAGCGGTGTCCATAGGAATGCCGTCTAGGTCGGCAGTCCTCTCGTCTCCGCTGACGGTCAGCGCGGTAAGCCACACGCGGGCTAGCTGTGCCGCTGGCGCGGCATCGACGGCGGACGAGGCCATGACTGCCGTCTCGGCCATGGGATGTGCTCCTGTTCGGAACCAATGGAACCAACGGGACCAGTGTGCTATTGATCTCGTGCGTCACTATAGGCGATGCGACCGATACAAGTAGTGCTTATTCCATATTCTGTGACCGTCCGCTTGCGCTACGTTTACGAGCGGCTAATCCGCTGTGGGGGTAACTATCCGTCGGAGGTAGCGTTGGTCTAGGTAACCGAGACCTCGTCAATAGCCTGGATGGGTGGCTGACTGAGATGGCCGGTGTGGAAAGCGGGGACGTGACGGAGGACGCCGCCGGACGGCAGGCGGACGACGCCGCCGCACGGGAGGCGGCCGAGGTCGCCGTCGAGCTATCAGAGGCCGGCGGCCCCGCGGATGAGAAGCGGATCGCCGGGAAGCTACAGGCGGTCGCGAGGCGGACCACGTCCGCGGCCGCGTTCGCCGCGGCGAGCGCTCGCCGTGGTGCCAGCTCGGCGAGCCACGGCGTGACGTCCAGCATGGGCTGGCTCACCGCGCAGGTGGTCGCGATGGGGCCACGGCTGCGGATCCGTAATCAGGCCACGCTGCGCGCGCAGTTTCCCGGACAGACCGACGACGAGATCGCCCAGCGGCTGATCGAGCGGGCGGCGCGGGCGGCGGCGGCCGTCGGCGGGACGACCGGGGCCTGGGCCGCGCTCCCCTGGCTGCCGGCGTTCCCCGCCGAGATCGCGGCGGAGACGCTGGCCGTCGTGGGGATCGAGGTCAAGCTGGTCGCCGAGCTGCACGAGATTTACGGCATGGGCGCCGTAGGCAGCGGGACGGAGCGGGCGCGCGCCTACATCGGGTCGTGGGCATCCCGCCGCGGCATTTACCAGGTGGATGGCGGCCTGCTGCTCATCGCGGGGTCGCCGCTTGCCAGGCAGCTGACGCGCCGGCTTGCCGCCCGTGTCCGCCGGTCGACGTTCGCGCTCGCCCCGCTGTTTGCCGGCGCGGTGGCGGGGGCGGTGCTCAACCGGCGGGAGACGCGGCGGCTCGGCCGCGAGATCAGGGACGACCTGCGCCAGCGCCGTAGGATGCTAGCCGCGACCGTGATCCGCTAGCAGGGGCCGTGAGCGATGACATGGTGACAGATGCGACACTCGGCTTGCGGTACGCGAGCCGCACCGGGCGGTGGGTGCTCGCGGCGACCGTGCTCGGGTCCGGCATCGCCGCGCTTGACGCCACGGTGGTGGGTATCGCCTTGCCCGCGATCGGCCGGGACTTCCACGCCTCCGTGTCCAACCTTCAGTGGGTCGTTGACGGTTACACGCTCCCGCTGGCCGGCCTGCTGCTGCTCGGCGGTGCCCTCGGTGACATCAACGGCCGGCGGAAGATCTTCGTGATCGGCACCATCTGGTTCGCGCTCGCATCGCTCGCCGCCGGCCTAGCACCGGACTCCGTGTTCCTGATCGTCGCCAGGGCGCTGCAGGGGGTGGGCGCGGCGCTGCTGACCCCGGGCAGCCTGGCGATCCTCCAGGCGTCGTTCGCCCCGGACGACCGCTCGAAGGCCATCGGTGCCTGGTCCGGACTTGGCGGGGTCGCTACCGCGATCGGCCCGTTCCTCGGCGGCTGGCTGATCAGCGCGGTGTCCTGGCGGCTCGTCTTCTTCATCAATCTGCCATTGGCGGCCGCCGTCATCGTCGTCTCGCTGCGGCACGTTCCCGAGTCACGTGCCCCCGGCCCCCGCCAGCCGCTCGACGTGCCAGGCGCGGCAACGATCAGCCTGGCACTCGCCGGCCTCACGTACGGGCTGATCTCGGCCTCCGCGGACGGCTGGGCCTCGCCGAGCGTGCTGATTAGCCTGTTCGTCGGCGCCGCCCTGCTCGCGGCCTTCTGCGTCATCGAACTGCGGCGCGCCCACCCCATGCTGCCGCTGACGATCTTCAGGACCCGTCAGTTCAGCGCCGCGAACGCCGTCACCTTCGTGGTCTACGGCGCGCTCGGCGGTGCCTTGTTCCTCGTGCCCGTCGTGCTCCAGGAGGTCAACGGCTACAGCCCGCTCGAAGCCGGGATCGCGTTGCTGCCGCTGACGGCCATCATGCTCCTCTTTTCCGCGCGGTCGGCCGCGCTCTCCGCCCGGATCGGCCCCCGGCTCCAGATGACGGTCGGACCGCTCGTGATCGCCGCAGGGATGGCGCTGTTCGCGCGGGTGAATGCCAGCGGCGACTACCTGAATCAGGTGCTGCCCGCCGTCCTGGTGCTCGGGCTCGGACTGGCGACCATCGTGGCACCGCTCACCGCCACAGCGTTGTCCGCCGCGCCCGCCGAGCACTCGGGCATCGCCTCGGCGGTCAACAACGACGTCGCCAGGACAGCAAGCCTCATCGCGGTGGCCGTGCTCCCAGCGCTCGCCGGCCTCAGCGGCGATGCCTACCAGCACCCGGCCGAGCTAACCCACGGCTTCCACACGGCCGTCCTGATCGCCGCCGCGGCCGCCGCGGCCGGCGGCCTCCTGGCCGCAGCGACGATCCGGAACCCAGCCAAGCGCGTGTCCGAGCGAGCCGAGGACGAGGTATTGGACCCCCTGCGCTGTTGTGCCCTAGACGCCCCACCGCTGCGCTCAAGCTCCCCGGACCCGGCGCAATAGCACCGCGAGGACCCGGCGCACTAGCATCGCGAGGACCCAGCGCACTGGCACCGCGAGGACCCGGCGCACTGGCACCGCGAGGACCCGACGCACTGGCACCGCGAGGACCCGGCGCACTGGCACCGCGAGGACCCGGCGCACTAGCACCGCGAGGACCCGGCGCACTAGCACCGCGAGGCTGAGCCCGTGGCGGATGAGGCGGAGCACGCAACCGTTCGGGATGACCTGTGCCTGTCGCCGGAGACTACCGGCAGCGGGCGGATAACCTCAGCAGGGGAAGACAGCGGAGGGATGATCATGATGGCGGATGAGACGCAGGCCACCGAGGCGGTCCGGACGGCCGCGCGGGCCGCGCGGGCGGCGGCACCCAGCCTCGCCAGCGCCCCTGACGGCGCGATCGACGTCGCGCTCGGCGCGATGGCCAGTGCCCTGCAGGACGCCGCGCCCGCGGTGCTCGCCGCCAATGAGGAAGATATGCGGGCGGCGGCGGACAGCGGGCTCCCGGCCGGGGTCCGTGACCGGCTGCGGCTGGACGAGGGGCGGCTGAAGGCGATGGCCGCGCAGCTTGAGATCCTCGCCGGGGTCGAGCCTGAGCCCGTTTCCCGCAAGGTCCGCGACCTGCCCGGTGGTCTTGTGCTTTCCGAGCGCCGCCGCCCGGTCGGGGTGATCGGCGCGAACTTCGAGGCCAGGCCGAACGTCGTCGTGGACATCGCCTCGCAACTCGTCAAGTCGCGCAACGCTGGCGTGCTGCGCACGGGGAGCGCGGCGCTGCGCTCGGCGATCGCGCTGGCCGATAACGTGATCGCGCCTTCCCTGGCGCGGGCGGGGCTTGAGCCTGATGCCATTCAACTCGTCCGGGTGCCGGGGCAGGCCGCCGCGTACGCGCTGGTCCGCGAGCCGAAGCTGATCCCCCTCGTGATCCTGCGCGGCAGCGGGGACTCCACCCGCGCGCTCGCCGCCGAGGGAGCGGCGCACGGGGTCCGCACGCTCGCGCATGCCGACGGTGGCGGGGTGCTTTACATTCACTCTTCTTCCGAACGTTTGGTTGCTTCGACTTTGATCGCCAGCAGCCTTGACCGGCTCGGCGTGTGCAACCGGCTTAACCTGCTGCTCCTAGACGAGCAGCTGTGGGGCACCTGGCTGCCGGACATCACCGGGCAGCTGACCGGGCTCGGCATCAAGGCTTCGCTGCCGCCGCACGACCACCCGCTCGGCTACGAGTGGGCGCTCGACTCCGAGCGCGAGGCCACGGTCACCATCGCTCCGGCCGCGAGCCCGGCGGCCGCCGCCGCGATCGCCAACGACGAGACCTCCGGCCTGGCGGCCGGCATCGTCGCGGCCGACCCCGGTGCGGCGGAGGAGTTCCTCGCGGCCTACACGGGGACCGGCGCCTTCTGGAACGCGACGACCAGGCTCCTCGACGGGTTCAAGCTGTTTGAGGTGCCCGAGACCGGAATCAACCTGGACGCGGTGCCCGGCCCGCGCGGCCCGGTGACCTTCCGCGACCTGTTCCTGCGCCAGTTCGTGGTAACGCCCGGTTAGCTTGCGGGGCTGCTGTTGGCAGGCCTGACGGTTTTGGATCTTGATGGCCATTTGGCTGCGCGGCGGTGGCCTATGTACCGATACTCAGCATGTGGTGGGCGACGACTTCGCGCGGGTGCTTGCGGATGCCCAGGGCGGCATCGAAGACCAGTTCGCGGTCCTGTGGCGTGACGCGAATCCCGCTCTCCTTCGCTACCTGCGTGTCCTCGCCCCGGAGAACGCTGAGGACATCGCTTCGGACACCTGGGTCCACGTGGTCAGGGGACTGCCGCGGTTCATCGGCGATGAGGCGGCCTGGCGGGCCTGGCTGTTCACTACCGCGCGGCGGCGGCTGATCGATCAAGCGAGAGTCCGCAAGCGGCATCCGGCGGAATCACTGGAGGAGATTAGCCCAGCCGAGGTGCCGAGTACGCCTGACACCACGGCCCAGATCGCGCTGGATAACCTCGCGACTGAGTCCGCGCTCGCGCTGGTCTCCCGGCTCCCGCGACCGCAGGCCGAAGTGATCATGCTCCGCGTCGTCGCGGGCCTTGATACCGATGTGGTCGCGACCATGCTGGGGAAGAGCCCCGGCAACGTCCGGGTCATGGCGCATCGCGGCCTGAAGAAACTGGAGTCACTGCTTGGGTCGGCCGGTGTCACGTCACGGGCGGGTGTAACGACTTGAGCGATTTTGGCGTTCCGGACGATGACATGCCTGACAGTCAGCCGCCGTATGGTGGTCCAGGCCCGTACGACGGGTGGGACCTCGATTGCCTGCTGTCCGGCGAGAATGTCCTGGTCCCCGAAGGGCTGCGGCCGGTGGCCCGAACGCTGGACGCGCTGCGCGTCGCCCCCATGCGTGCCGAACTTGCGGCCGAGGAAGCGGCCCGGACGGCGTTCCGGCAGATCATGCGGTCCGGCGGGAGCGGACAGGTCTGGCCAGTCGCCGGGACAGGCGAGCCACGCACCCTCGTCCTTGCGACGCAGGCAGCCGACGGCGAACCGCGCCCGGTGCCGCGTCCGCAGCATCGGCATCGTCACCGGCGTACGCCACGGCGCGGACCATGGCAGGCGAAAGCGCTCGTTGGCGCCGCAGCCGCGGTCGTGATCGTTGGCGCCACCGCACTCGCTAGCACCCTCTCCAGCTCTGGCGGGCACCCCGGACAGCTCGCGCACAGCCTCAACGCCACGGGCGCGGGCGCCCGGTCCAGCGGCCCGGGATCGCCTGGACTCGAAGGGACCGCCACGAAGGAGCCGACCGCCAAGCCGACCCCCAAGGCCTCACAACAGTCCGGGACCGGGGCTGGCACGGGCTCCGAGGCGAGCGCGCTCTGCCGTCAGTACTTGGCGTCCTTCACGCAACCAGGGGAGTCGTCGAACGGGGCGATGGGTGGCGAACTCGACCAGCAGCTGAGCGCCCTGGCGGGCGGGTCGATGAACGTCGGCAACTACTGCATGCACGTGCTTCAGCCGTGGGCAGCGATGCCACAGGCACCTGGGAACGACTATCCCGGCATGCCCGGACCCGGAGACCTGTCTCCCGGCGATGCGCAGGGGTCCCAGGGTTCGCAAGGTTCCCAGGGCATGAACCGGTCCCCTGGGCGCGGCGGAAACGGAAGCAACGGGAACGGTGGGAACGGGAACGCCGGGAACGACCAGGGCGGGAACGGCCCTGGTCTCGGGAGCCATGGCGGGCCGTAGCCTCCGGCCGGCATTGCCCGGTCCGGTAGCGATCAGCGGCGGCGCGGTCAGGGCTGCTCGGACAGCGCGGTGACGATAGCGGCGCACGCCTCTTCGAAGGCCGCGCGCTGGGCGTCGCTGAGCGGGTCGAAGATCAGGCCGCGCACCGTGGCGACGTGCTGCGGTGCCGCCGCGGCGACGACATCGGCGCCGGCCGCGGTGAGCTCGATGAAGGCGCCGCGCCCGTCGGCCGCGCACTCCTGACGCGAGACGAGGCCGCGGCGCTCCATCCGGGTCAGCTGATGGGACAGTCGGCTCTGCTCCCAGTTCAGTGCCTCGCAGATCTGGAACGGCCGCAGCCGGTGCTCCGGCGCCTCGCTGAGCTGCACGAGCACCTCGTACTCCGGCAGCGTGAGCCCGCAGTCCTGCTGCAGCTGCCGGTTGAGCGCGGCGGGAAGGAGCGAGCTCATCCGCAGGTAAGTCCGCCAGGCCCGCTGCTGGTCTTCGCTGAGCCACGCCCCTGTCATGCGGTCAGCATAGCGTGGCAATTATTGACAGATCATGTATTCGGACGGTGTTTGCTTGGACTCGGGCCGCCACCTGAGCGGCTAACCCTCGCGCTGCCGGCCGCTGGGCGGTCGGTAGGGCGAGATCGCGGGCTCCGCGTGGCGGCGCGGCCCGGACCAGAGCGCGGGAACCGCGTCGATCGCGGCGGCGATCTGGTAGGCCGCGTGCTCGTAGTTGACCCGCCAGCCGACGAAGTCGGGCCAGGCGTCGGCCGGCTCGCGGGTCATGGGGAAGCCAACTTTGGCCATCCTGGCGTGCGCGTCGAGGAACTCCGCGTAGGTCAGGCTGATTCCGGCTTCCGGATTCGCCTCATTGGGCACGTCGATGCCCATCGCCCGGGCGATGCGGGTCAGGCAGCTGAACCCGCTGCGCAGGCAGAGCCTGGCCGGCACGGTCGGTGCCTCTTCGGGGGCGAGGGAAAGGATCAAGGCGGCGGAGTCGAGCACCGAGAGCAGCGCGATCACCCACGACGAGTAGGGCTGCGGCGAGCGGAAGCGGACGAGCGGCAGGTACGTCGTGTGGCTCTCCGCGACGTCGGACGACCAGCGCTGCCACTGCTGGTACAGGTCAGGCAGCGTATCGAGCGTGGACGTGCCCGAGCCGAGCGCGTAGTGGGTGCGGGCGAGCAGTTCCGGGCCCCAACTCGGCACGCCGGCTTGCGAGGTGAGCAGCGTCACCTCGGTCTCTCGCCGGTTGAATGCGGCGTACAGCGTCGGCAGGTAGCCAATCTGGAGCGCGATCACGACCATTCCCGAGGCCGCGGCGATGAAGACGAACACGGCCGGTACCGTGCCCGGCGGCTCGGCGAAGCCGAGGGTGAAGATCGACGATCCCGCGTCGATCAGCGCCGAGGTGATGCTGCGGCCATAGAGCGGCCAAAGTATCAGCATGTAGCCGAACAGGAGAATCCCGAGCCAGCCCGCGAGTTGTATCACGAGGATCGCCGCGGCCTGGGTGGCGAGGATCCTGTCGCGTCTTACCCAGTCGGTGACCGGCCGGGTCACCGCCATGTAGGCGGCGACAACCAGGCGGTCGACCATGTGGGTCAACCAGGAGCCGACGGGCCGCGGCACGATCAGCGTCCCGATTATGGACTGCCACCCGCCCAGGACAAGGAGGATGCCGCAGGCCGCCGCGACCCAGCGCGCGGCGAGTGGTACGGCCATGAGGGGAAGCTAGCAGTCTGAGTAGGTCGGCTGGTAGCCCGACGGGGCGGGGCCTATCAGGTAGCCCGTGCCCTGGGGTACCAGGTAGAGGTTGAGCGTCCAGGCGTTGCACGCGCTGTTGTCGACGCTCTGGGCAGCCGACTGACGGCTCGTGAACGTGACGGTCGCGGTCAGGCCGCCGGCGCTGCTGTCGGACAGGTCCGTCAGCGTCATCCCTGAGTCGGTGGTCGTGGAGTAGCCGGAATCGAAGGCCGACTGTGGCTCGTTCGCCTGCTGCTGAGCGGTGAGGGTGCTCGCGTATTCGGTGTAGTTATGGGTGTTGATGCCGTGGAAGTAGTGGCTGAGCAGCGGCTCGACTTGCGTCTGTGCGTCGCTTGCCGTCACGCTCGGGGAAATGGCCACCAGGCTCAGCGTCGGCGAGGGGCTCGCGGACGCGCTCGACGACGGCGTTGTCCCAGCCGTCGGCGTGGACGCGCCCACGGTGGGCCCGGTCGGCGGCTGAGCGGTGGAGTGCTTGCCGAGTGAGGTGGCGAGTGCGTACGCGCCGCCGCCCGCCGCGAGCACCACGACCACCGCCACCACGATGAACAGGCCCCTCGCTCCGCCGCCCCTCGGGGGCGGTGCCGCTGGCGGGGCGGGCGGGAAAGCCTGCGGAGGCGGCGCCGCCGGGGTAAACGCGGACGGCGGGTACCCCGCCGCCTGGGTCGGCGCGCGACCCACCGTCTGCGTCTGCTGCCACTGCTCGTCGGCGCCGTAACCGCCGGCCTCGGCCGCTCCGCCGCTTTGTCCCCGCGGCGAGTACCAGGCCGCGAACGGGTCAGGCTCCGCGGCCGGCGGGTCGGTGTGCCCGGCCTCGGGGGCTTCAGGGTGCAGGTCCATGCGCGTGGCGTCGCCTGTCGGTGGCCAGTGGTCGTCCGGCGTGGACGAGGGTGCGGAGGCGGCAGGCGAGTCCGGGAGATCGGTGAACTCCGCTCCGCAGCCGGCGCAGAAACTCGCGGTCCCGTTTCGCTGACGTCCGCAACTGGCGCAGAAGCTCATCACTGCCCCTCCAATCCCCGTGGCCACACGCCTCGACTTTCGACTGACCTTACCTGCCGTGCCGGTCGCGTGGTGACCGCTCGGCCTTAGCAGTCGGAGTAGGTCGCCAGGTAGCCCGACGGGGTGGGGCCTATCAGGTAGCCCGTGCCCTGGGGTACCAGGTAGAGGTTGAGCGTCCAGGCGTTGCACGCGCTGTTGTCGACGCTCTGGCCAGGCGACTGGTGGCTCGTGAACGTGACGGTCGCGGTCAGGCCGCTGCCGTTAGCAGAGAGGGCCGTTAGCGTCATCCGTGAGTCGGTCGACGAGGAGTAACCGGAATCGAAGTTTGACTGCGACTCATGCGCCTTCAGTAGCGGGTTCTGGGTGCTCAGGTACTCCGCGTAGTTGTGGGTGTTGATCGCGTGGAAGTAGTGGCTGAGCAGGGTCTCCACTTGCGGTTCGGCGCTCGACGTCACGCTCGGGGAAATGGCCACCAGGCTCAACGTTGGCGACGGGGTGGGGGTTGGGGTGGGGGTCGTGCTCGTACTCGCCGAGGCAGCGGGCGAACTCGTCGGCTGGGTGGTCCCGGCCGGCGGCGTGGACGCGCCCACGGTGGGGTTGGCCGGCGGCTGGGCGGTTGAGTGCTTGCCGAGCGTGGTGGCGAGCGCGTAACCGCCGCCCGCAGCGAGGACCACGACGACCGCCACCACGATGAGCAGGCCCCTCCTGGCGCCACCCCGCGCAGGCGGTGCCGCCTGCGGACCGGGCGCCCAGGTTGGGGCGGGCGGGGAGGGCGGGCCAGGCGGCCAGGTCGGGGAGGGCGGGTGGGGACGGTGGGGTATAGACCGTCGGAGAATATCCCGTCGCCTGGGTCGGCGTGGCCTGCACCGTCTGGGTCGACTGCCAGTTCGTGTCGGGGTCCTGACCGGTCCCCTGCGCCTCTGGCTGGTACCAGGACGCGATCGGGCCAGGCTCGGCGGCGCGGGGCTCAACGTGGGTGACTTCGGGGATCATGTCCATGCGCGTCACGCCCTCGGGCGGCTCTGACTGCGCGGCGTCCTCTGGGGGCGGTCCCTGGTCGGCCCGGGCGGCTGGGGGATCGCTGAACTCCGTCCCGCAGGTGCCGCAGAATCGCGCGGTTCCGTTACGCTGCCGTCCGCAAGTGGCGCAGAAGCTCATCACTGCCCGTCCAACCCCCGTGGAGAAGAGGCGTCGGTGGTTCCGGATAGCGGGATCTGGTCGAGCCCGCTGAGCTGGCCGTCAGCCATGGCGGCGTCGACTTGGGCCATGGCCCGCTCCATGTCACTGACCAGATGGTCAACCGGTGCCGGGCCGAGTTCCCCAGGTTCAGCCGGGACGGTGTCGATTATGTCGATGACGGTCAGCGAGATGGAGTCGGAGGATTCACCCGGCTGCTCAACGGGGCTTGCCGGACCGGATTCCCCTACTTCAGGCGGCGCACCAGGGTTCCAGTCACCGTCGGACAGCATCCGGTCGGCGTCCGTCTCGAGCTCGCGGGAGATATCGCCCACGGACCCGAGCGCGTCGTCGCTGACTGTGCCAAGCTCCCTCACGATGTCTCCGGTTTCTTGGAGGAGTGCGGTGCCGTCTGTCTCGGCTTTGGCTGCGATGTCTCCGGTTTCTTGGAGGAGTGCGGTGCCGTCTGTCTCGGCCTTGCCCGCGATGTTGCCCGCCTCCTGAAGAATGCTGTCGTCGGCACCCTGAAGCTGCTCCGCGGGACCGGCCGGTCCGCTCTCACCGACTTCGGGGGCATGCGCAACAGCCGGATCGTCCGCCGATGTGGCCGTCTCGATAGGCGTCGAGTCAGATTGCTCGCTCATTCGCGCCCCTCGTCCGGGGCGGGTATACCGAGCCGGTCGGCGACCGCGTTCGGCCAGGCAGGGGAGAAGCGCATGGTGCGGCTCGCGAGGACGTGCAAGAACAGGCAGAGGGCAGCGTCGCTGCGTCCAGGTGCTGCCGACGGGAGCGCGGCGAACGCGCCGACCTCTGTGAACAGCCCATTGGTCAGCCGGGACCACCGGGCCTCGTTCTCGGCCGTGCTCATGCCCTTTTCCTCAAGCGCGGCTACGGCGTCCGTGACGCGCCCGACGATACGCGGATCACTCACCATGGACAGCGCCGCACCCCGGTACGCGCACTGCGCCCGGCAGCGGCCACAGGCCATGAAGGGGGGAGTAGCGGTGGGCAGCACCACGCCGGGGGGCGGCGCGACGGCCCGCAGCGTCCGGGGGATGCTCACATGCGCCGCCTCGGTGAACTCGTCGCTGTAGAGCAAGGCCTCCCCGGTCTGCAATCGGGCCGCGAACAGCCGCTGCGCCTCATCCATGCCCATGGTCTCGCCGAGGTAGCGCCGGTCGTCTTCAGCGGTGAGCCGGTGCATGATCTTCAGGTTGGTGTTCTTGACCGCGTCCGCCACCAGCTTGGTGGGGAGCTGCTCGGCGATGATCACGCCCTCGCCGTACTTGCGGTTCTCCGCGAGCGAGTTCGCGAACGCCTCGGCCGCCTTCTCCTTGGCCTGCGCGTCCTGCGACGACTTACCGCCCCCCGAGTGCTGCAGCAGCCGGTGCGCCTCCTCGACCAGCGTGACATGCACCAGGTCGGGTGAGGCACCGCGTACCGACTGGTAGTGCTCGGTGATCGCGTTGAGCAGCAGCGCCATCATCAGGGCCTGCTCGTCGCCGGCGCCGAGTGACTTGAGCTCAAGGATCACGGGATGGTCGAGAAGCTTTCCGATGTAGTTGGGCTGGTCCGTCATGAACGCGGACCCGGTGACCCCGCGCACAAGCTGCTGGGCCCGGCGGATCGAGGCTGCCTCGACGTTGGCCTTGACATCGCCTCCGTAGCCAAGATCCCCGGTTACCTCGCGCATGGCCTTCATGAACTCCACGGCGGTAGGCCAGGCCCGCTTCGAGCCCGTCGGCCGCTCGGAGGAGAGGAAGCCCGCGCGAAGGTAGGTCAGGTTGAGCGCGTCCTGGTAGATGGATGGCAACGGCTCGAACAGCCCGAAGGCCGCCTTGAAGCAGGCGAGGAGGTTCGCCATGTGCTCGCCGATGAGCACCCCGGTCGGCACCTCGAACGGGTTGAACCGCAGCGGCCGACCGCCCTCGTCGCCAACCGTGATGACCTCAAGAGCCTCGAACCCCGGCTCCGCGACGAGCTTGCGGTAGTCATCGGCGTCGGTGTTCACCGGCTCGATGACCAGGAACGGTATCCCGTGCTCGGCCCAGAGCTGGCGGAGGATTTCTAGCGCGGTGGTGGTCTTGCCGCTGCCCGTCGACCCGGCGATCAGCGTGTGCTTGGTCAATGACCGTACTGGCAGCACGATGTCCTGGTCGGTGCCGGAGATCTTGCCAAGCCTGATGACTGGCCCGGACACCTGGTATGCCTCGGCCTGCCCGAACTGGCCGCGGCGCACCCGGAAGCCGGGCACGATGCCGTCGACCGCGATCGGGAAGCGGAACGCGCAGGCTGCGTCGTGCGCGTCGCCGAGCACACTCAGCATCGCGAGTTGCGGGTCCGGCGGGTCCGGGCGGCCCCAGATCTCCGGCTGTCCGGTCAGCATCCCGAAGTTGATGACGTTGAGGTTGTACGCGGCCAGCCGTCGCTCGGCGACGCTGGCCTGCCGCCGCACCTCATAGGTGGAGGCGGCTCGCTGGTGCTCGAGGAAGCTGCCGCTGCGCTCGGCGGGTGAGATGGCCGCGGCGATGGTCTCGACGATGCCCGGTGGCAGCTGTTTCGCGGCAGACACCTGGATCCGCAGCGCGAACGCCTTCTGAGAGAGCCGGCGGGAATAGTCATGGAAGATCTTCTCCGCGTCCACGGCGAACGCGTCAGGCGCGAGCTTCCTCCGGCCGTAGTAGAGCCCACCGTCCAGCTGGTCTTCCCTGGCTAGCCGCCCGTAGAAGGTGGCGAGGGTCAGCATCGTCTGCCCGAACGACGCGGGGACCAGCATCGGCAGGACAGCGACCGACAGGACCACGGGCACGGGGCTTGCCGCCAGCGCCGCGTAGACCACCGACCAGTCGTTGTCCGACCAGTTGAACGGGACGGCGGAGAAGTAGTAGCTCACGCCGGCATCCTGCCGGGACGGCTGGCCGATAAGCTCATGCCTGGTGATGACGGCCGAGTCCACGGCGGTACCGGCGAACGGCGCGAGCAGCCCGGCAACGCCCGCGCCGTCCTCGACAGCCGTGGCGGCGACATGCCGCGGCAGGGCAGCCTGCACCTGCTTGCGCAGATCTGTGGCCCGCCCCGTTACCCCGTCGACGGTGTCTCCCCAGACGCGGCCTAGAAGCGCCACCGACAGCGGCGTGGCGGCGGCAGGGTCGACCGTGATGCGCAGGTCGAGCGCCGCCGCCAGCGCAGGGTCGAAGAACCCGTTCAGGAACCCCTGCTGCTCGGCCTGCGCCTTTGCCAGCCGCTCCGCCCGCGGCAGGCCCTGGTACTCGCGGGCCTCAAGCAGGTTGACGGCCGCGTCGACCGTAATGGCGAAGTATGCGTTGGCAACCGGGGTACGGTCCCCAACCACGTACAGAGCAGGCGGGGGCGCGCTGGTGATGTGAAGCGTCCCCATGGCGGCAGGCTACCCCGCACTTTCCACGATGGGAACGGCACTGCCGATGATCCCGCGCCCCTGCCCCGCCAGCCGGCCGACGGCGACGTCGGCGCCCTCGCGGGTCGCGCTGTGCATGGTCTCCCGCATCGCCCGCGCCGTGTCGAAGCGCAGCGACGTATACAGCTCGTTGCCACGGTTACGCAGGGACTGCCAGATCCGCATGAAGCTCATGCAGAAATACCAGAACGGGGAGATCCGGACCCAGAACGTCCAGCCCACGTACAGGTCAGAGCCGTACGCGAAGCAGGCGACGTATCCGTAGAAGATTGTGCTGTTCAGCTCTAGGTAATCCCTCGGGGGCTCGCCGCCGGGCGGGGTAAGTCGGCGCACCGTAACCGAGGTGAGCGGGGCGCCGCGCCCGCGCAGGACCCAGGCGATGTGATCGAGTACCGCGGGCGCGGCGGCGGCCTTCCCGTCGACCGAGTATTTCCACTCGGAGAGCTTGATGGGAATCTTCAGGAACCAGTAGCACGCGAGGAGCGTCACGGAGATCACGATGAACGAGAGGATAAGCAGGATTATGCCGAGTGGGGGGATGATGAGGCTCATCAGCCCAAAGACGATGCCGGCCGCGACGATGCCGACCCCCCACACCCACCCGTAAAGCAGGCCCCGGTACCACATCTGCCTCAGGAATTGCGGGTTGCCCAGCGGGTCGAAGGACGGCTCGGGATTTGTCTCGTACATGAGCCGCCTGGCCACGTAACTGGTGTTCACGCCGGCTTCTCCGGTTGCCGCGCTCGCCCCGGGGCCCATGACCGTGACCGCTGGCGGAAGGCCGGGGCCATCGGTGCCCCACGACGATCTTCCCCCCATGCCAGGCACGGCTGCTACTGCGGGCTCAGGCTGTTCCATCGCCCGCCCGTCGGGCGCGTAGCTCGGAGCGGGCGTCGCCCGCTGTCCGCAGGTCTGACAGAAAGCGTCGCCATCGGCGATCGACGAACGACAGTAACCGCAGGTCTGTGGCATGATGCAGCCTCCATGGACCGGGGCATTCCTTTTAGCGAGGGAATTGCCGCTGGTAAACCACTCCGCAGGCTACTCTTTGGCGCGCCGCCAAGAAAGACAAGAACCAAAGACATGTCGTGTCATATTTATGTCCTGAAATCAGGCCGCAAATAAAAGGATCTTGGATTGCTAATCACCATTCAGGTGATTAGCAATCCAAGATCCCTAGTGCCAAGCCGCGATCGCGGCCCGGCCTCACCGGTCGTGCCGGTGCACGGACCTGTTCACCAGCAGGATGACCGCGACGATGACGAAGGCCCAGACCAACGGCTGAATGAAGAACAGGCTGGTGAAGGCGTGCCAGGCGAAGTTAGCGCAGATGAAGACAAGGAGCAGCAGCAGGAGCGTACGCACGATCCCGCCGCGCCTGCGGGGTCCCCGATAGGGGGCCGCCAGGTCGGCCGGCCCGCCGGGACCAGCCGGGCCCGCCCCGTTGGGCCCGGTCTCCGGGAGGTCGTCGAACAGGCCCGTCAGGTCACCGCGGGTCTTGGCGGCCATCGTCCGGCCGATCCGGTCGTCGAACTCGGCCTGGTCGAGCCGGCCGTCGGCGTAGTGCTGCCCGAGGAGCTCGGCGACCGAGTTGCGCTCGGCGTCGGAAACGCGGATGTGCTGGTCGGAGTAGCGGATGCGGCGCGTCCACTGCTGCGTGGAGGACGGTGACATGGCAGGTCTCCTATCGGATGCCGTCGAGCAGCGAGCCGGCGATGGACTGGTCGGCGCCCTCTTCCGGGATCAGCAGCAGGCAGGCCAGGTAAGCCGGGATGCCGGCCCCGCCGAGGAAGGTGAATACGACGAAGGCGACGCGAACGATCGTGACGTCGACCGCCAGGTAGTCGGCGATGCCTGCGCACACGCCGGCGAGCATGCGCCCGTGGTAGGCGCGCCGCAGTGGAGGCCGGCTGAACCGGGCCGGCCGAGGTCTGGGTCTGGGTGGTGTCCCCGAAAGTGCTCATGGCATAAGTCTTCGTCGCCAGCGCGCTCGCGGGTATCGGGATCAGCCCTGGCCTGACCCTGACTGCCGACGGCCCTACCCTGAGACACCCCCGGCACCTCTCAGGGAAAGCCCTGATGGCCATCACGGGGTCCGGCGGGCGATGATGGTGAGATGAAGTTCCAGGACCGGCCCGGCAGGTCCGTGCTGACGGATGAGGGGCACTGGCACGGCCCGCCGCCTTGGCACGGGCCGCCGGGGCACCGGGACGACGCGCCCGACTGGGCCTCATCCGCCAGGCGGTGGCAGCACCGCGGTGACGGCCAGCCGCTGCGCCGCCAGGAGGATGACCGCCTCGCCGGCGGCGTAGCGGCGGGCATCGCGGCGTGGCGCGGCTTCAGCCCGACCACGGTCAGGGTCGTGCTCGCCGTCGCCGCGCTGATCAGCGCGGGCTGGGCGGTCCCGTTCTACGTCCTCGGCTGGCTACTGATCCCCGCAAAGGGAAAGCAGGCCAGCATCGGCAGCAAGGCCAGGCATGACTCGGGTGGCGTGGCGCTCGCCTTCGCGCTGGCGTCGCTGCTCGCCGTGTTCCTGTTCCTCGCCGGGGCGTTTAACGACGGCGACATCGAGAAGTACGGCTGGGCGCAAGTAGTCAGCGTGGCCGGCCTGACGCTCATCTGGCGCAACGCGCCAGAAGACGAGCAGGCCGGGATGCGGCGCCTGGTGCAGCCCTTGGAGAACTTCGCGGCGAGCGGGGCGGGCGCCCGCCGTGCCACCAGGCTGCGGATCGCCGGGTCGGCGGTACTGCTCGCCGTGGGCCTGGGCTGGCTGCTGAGCCAGCACGAGGGTACCCAGCTGCTCGCACCGCTCGGCGGCTTCCTGCTCGTGGCGGCGGCGCTCGTGCTGCTGCTCGGTCCCTGGTGGCTGCGGATCGCCCGTGACCTGGTGATCGAGCGGCAGGCACGGGCACGGGCCGAGGAACGGGCCGACATCGCGGCCCACATGCACGACTCGGTGCTGCAGACGCTCGCGCTCATCCAGCGCCGCGCCGAGGACCCGCAGGCGGTCGTCCAGCTCGCCAGGGCCCAGGAGCGCGAGCTGCGCTCCTGGCTGTTCGAGGGGCGCGCTCCCGGCGACGCCGACGTCTCGTCCTTCGCTGAAGGCGTGCGCCAGATCCAGCGGGACGTCGAGGCACTGCACGGCGTTCCCGTTGAGGTGGTAACCGTCGCTGACTGCCCGCTCGACGAGCACCTGAACGCCCTGCTTGCGGCGGCGCGGGAAGCAACCGTGAACGCGGCCAAATGGTCAGGTGCCGCCGTCATCTCGGTATTCGCCGAGGTGGAGCCGGATAAGGTCAATGTCGCCGTGCGGGACCGTGGCAAGGGCTTCGACCCGGCCGCCGTGCCGGGCGATCGCAAGGGCGTCGCGGAGTCCATCCACGGCAGGATGAGCAGGCATGGGGGTGAGGCGACCGTGCAATCGGCGCCAGGGGAGGGGACGAAGGTGACACTGACGATGCCGCGAACGACGCGGTCAGAACCCGCGGGACGGGCGTCGACGGCGGCAGACGGGACGCGGCGATGAGCACCCCGGCCGCGGCGCGGGCGGAGGCAAGGCCCGGCGGGCCGCCGCGGGTGGTCCTCGTCGATGATCACGGCCTGTTCCGCTCCGGCGTGCGCGCCGAGCTTGGCACGCGGGTGGCGGTGGTGGGCGAGGCGGACGACGTCACCCCGGCCATCGAGCTGATCGGGCAGCTGCTCCCCGACGTGGTCCTGCTTGACGTGCACTTGCCTGGCGGCGGCGGTCATGCCGTCATCACCGAGGTCAAGAAGGAGCATCCGGAGATCAAGTTCCTCGCGCTGTCGGCCTCGGACGCGCCGGAGGACGTGATCGCGGTCATCAGGGCTGGTGCGCGGGGCTACGTCACCAAGACGATCTCCACCACCGACCTCGCGGACGCGATCAGGCGGGTCGCGGACGGCGACGCGGTGTTCTCGCACCGGCTGGCCGGCTTCGTCCTCGACGCCTTCGCGTCGGGGCCCGCCCCGGATGACGTCAAGCCCTCCTTCGACCCGGAACTCGATCAGCTGACCACGCGGGAGCGCGAGGTGCTGCGGCTGATCGCCCAGGGCTACACCTACAAGGAGATCGCCCGCGAGCTCTTCATCTCAGGCAAGACCGTCGAGAGCCACGTCTCGTCGGTGCTCCGCAAGCTGCAGCTCTCCTCCCGCCACCAGCTAACCCGCTGGGCCACCGAACGCCGCCTGGCCTAGTACGGGTGCTGGGCAGCGACCCCAGACCCGCTGGCTGTTGTCAGGCGACTACCGCGGCGGCGATTTGCTGAGACCGGGCACATTAACCCGGGCGCGGCGCTGCGAGAAGGTTGAGCCTGTTGCTTACCGCGTCCATAAGGAGCAGTCGTGGCGATAACCGCAATTCTCGATCTGCAGCTCAAGGCCGACTCGCTGGAAACCGCGCACAAGGTAATCCATGCGACGCTCACCGACACCCGCGCGTTCCCTGGCTGCCTGGGTGTCACGGTTCTGGTCGATAGCGACGACCCGGCCCACGTTGTCCTTTATGAGGCGTGGGAATCGATCGAGCACGACCGGGCTTACCGCGCGTGGCGGGCCAGCGCCGAGGGCGCTTCGGATCTCGGCTCGATCCTGGCTGCCGCGCCCAAGCTCACCCTGTTCACGGTGGCCGAAGGCGTCTAGCGCGGCCCGCAAGCCTCAATGATTTAGGCTCCCCGGCCCCAGATGCGCTCGTCGTCGGGCAGGTCGGCGAGGCTGGCGGCGATCTTGTCGCGGTCCCCGTCGTCGCGGGAGCGGATCACCGCGATCAGCGCCGCCGTGTGCGACCTGACGTGGGTACGCCAGGCGCGCGTCGTGGTGACGGACGCAGACACCGGCGGCGGCTCAACGGCGAGGATCTGCTTCACGTACCGCTCAAGCAGCGTGCCGAGCGGACCTCGCGAGCCGCGGACGTTCAGGGCGAGGATCTTCTGCAGGTCGAAGAGCTGCTCGGTCTCCGGTGAGGCGATCACCCGCCGCGGCAGGTCCCAGGCCGAGTTGGTGAGCCAGCGCGGGTTGGCCGACCCGTCGGGGTTCAGCGCGGGCACGATGTAGGCCGGGCGCGCACCGGGCGCGCGCCGCCACGCCCGCAGCTCGTCGCGGCGCAGCGAGGCGAACGCGCGGCTGTCGAGCTGGAGCTGGTGCCTGGCCCACAGGTACTCCTCGAGGAACCGCGCGTTCTGCGGCCAGCCGAGCTCGTCGAGGGCGGCAAGTACGACCTCCCTGATGGGCGGTCCCGGCTTGGTGGCCCGGATGCCTGCGCTCGCGGTGCGGCGGAGCTGGCCGATCAGCTCCTCGCGCTGCTGGTCGAGTCGGCCGAGCATGGTGGCCTGAGCGACGAGCTCAGCGACGGGCACGTCGGTGTCCCTCGCGTCCTCAGCTAGTCGGCGGGCAAGCTTCAGGGTTTCCTCAAGCGCGACGGCGAGATCATCACGTACAGCAGCCAAGCTCACGGAGGGGACTGTACCCCGCATCCATGCGGGGTATCCATGGCCCCCATGCGGTTGGCGCATGGATAAATGGGTACCGAATCACACACGGGGAACTTGCCACCAGCACGGGGGTATCGCCTAGGAGGTGCCTGCCATGTCAGCGACGCCGACAGTAAATAAAGTCAGACAGTTGCGCCAGAAGAGCTTCCGCTGGTTCCCCGATCGGGCGCTCCACGTGGTCGACATCGAGAACCTCGCCGGCGCCCCGGTGCCGACGCTTGACCTGGTCACCGAGGTGCAGGGCCGCTACCTCGCGTGCCTGGCCTTCGGCGCTGACGACCAGGTGGTCCTTGCCTCGAGTCACCTTGGCCTGCTGAGCGCCGGGCTCGGCTGGCCGCACGCCAGGTACCGGGTGCGGTCGGGCAAGGACGGGGCCGACCTTGAGCTCATCGACGTGCTTGAGCACGAGAACGTCGCCGCCAGGTTCACCCACGTGGTGATCGGGTCGGGTGACGGACTGTTCGGCCACGCGGCAGCGAGCCTCGCGGCGCGCGGCGTCCGCATCACCGTGGTGAGCCGCTGGGGCAGCCTGGCCTATGACCTGGCCAGGGTCGCCGGCGACGTGATCTACCTCGACGGACCGCTGACCGTCGCCGCCTAGTAATCGCGGACGAGGGCACGGCCGATGATCATCTTCTGGATCTCCGCCGTGCCCTCGCCTATGAGCAGCATCGGCGCGTCCCGGTAGAGGCGCTCGATCTCGTGCTCGGTCGAGTACCCGTAGCCGCCGTGGATGCGCATCGAGTCGTCGACGACTTCCTTGCAGTACTCGGCGGCGAGGTACTTGGCCATGCCCGCCTCGACGTCGGACTGGCCGCCCGCCGCCTTGCGGCGGGCGGCCATGACCATCATCTGATGGGCGGCGGTCACCTTGGTGGCCATCTCCGCCAGCTTGAAGGCAATCGCCTGATGCTCGCCAATGATCTTTCCGAACGTCTTCCGCTCTCTCGCATAGGCCAACGCCAGCTCGAAGGCGCGGTAGGCGACCCCGCAGCCGCGCGCGGCAACGTTCACCCGACCCACCTCGATGCCGTCCATCATCTGGTAGAACCCCTGGCCGGGAAGCTCGCCTAGAACCCGGTTCGCGGGGACACGGCAGCCGTCGAGTAGCAGTTCGGTGGTGTCCACCCCCCGGTAGCCGAGCTTGTGGATCTTGCCGGGCACGGTGAGGCCCTGCCGGGTTTCGCCGAAGCCCGGGTCCTTCTCGATCAGGAACGCGGTGAGGTTCTTGTGCGGCTTGCCCGCACCCTCGTCGGTCTTCGCCAGCAGGGCGATCAGGCTGGAGGTGCCGCCGTTGGTGAGCCACATCTTTTGGCCGGTGATCACGTAGTCGTCGCCGTCACGGACGGCGGCGGTCCTGATGGCCGCGACATCCGAACCGAGATCGGGCTCGGACATGGAGAACGCGGACCGAATCTCGCCGCTGGCCATCCGGGGCAGGAAGTAGTCCTTCTGCTCCTTGGTGCCGTGGGCCGCGACCAGGTAGGCGACGATGAAGTGCGTGTTCAGGATCCCTGACAGCGACATCCAGCCGCGGGACAGTTCCTCGATCACGAGCGCGTAGGTGAGCAGCGACTCGCCGAGGCCGCCGAACTCCTCGCCGATCGTGAGGCCGAAGACGCCAAGCTCTTTCAGCGTCTGCACGAGCCCGTCCGGGTAGACGTCGGCGTGCTCGAGCTCCGGGGCGAGCGGGATGACCTCTGCGTCAACGAAGTCGCGGACGGTACGCAGGATGTCACGCTGGACCTCGGTGAGCCCATCGGTATCGGTGAGACGTCGCATGACCCCTATTGTCCGCGCGCCGCCACCCTCTCGGACGCGCGTCTTCGCTTATCCGGTGACCAGTGTGCGAAGATATCGAGGGTTATTGTCCTGATTTGCGAAGTTCACGGAGGACGGCTTCGGTGTCCGCGCCGAGGAGCGGGGCGGGTCTTGGGGCGCCTCCGGTGCCTGGCTGGGCTAGCGGGATTCCCGTTGCGAGGATCTGGCCGATGCCCGGCTGGTCGATGAGGCCGACCAGGGGGTTGGCGAGCGTGTCCGGGTCGGCGGCGAGCTCGGCGAACGTGCGGTAGCGCTCCCAGAGCACGGAGGTGCCCGCGAGCGCTTCGGCTACCTCACCAGTCGTGTGATCGGCGAACCAGGGAGCGAGCAGGGCGGCGATCACCTCGCGGTGCGCGTAGCGGTCGCTGTCGCGGGTGAAGTCCGCGCCGAGGGCCTGCTCGACGGTGGCGAGGACCGCAGCGCGCCCGGTGACGCGCGCGAGGTCCGCGTAGTGCCGCGCGGTGAGGGTCACGACCAGGACGAAGTCACCCGAACTCGTTCTGAAATCCTTCGCGAAACCACCGTACAAGTGGTTGCCGATCCTCCGGCGGCCGGCGGCGAGCTGTCCTTCGGCGAGGAAGCCGAGGTGACCGGTCACGGCGAGCGCGACATCGGCGAGCGGGAGCGTGATCGCCCGGCCCGCGCCGGTGCGGCGGCGGTGCCGCTCGGCGGCGAGGATGCCGACCGCCGCGTAGAGGCCGCAGGCCACGTCCCAGGCGGGCAACACGTGGTTGACCGGGCCGGCCATGGCCTCGTCTCCGGTCGCCAGGGGGAAGCCGATGCCGGCGTTGACCGTGTAGTCCACCGCGGGGCTGCCGTCATGCCCGCCCGTGATGTGCAGGTGGATCAGGTCGGGGCGGGCATCCTTGAGCGCGTCGTAGGACAGCCACGGATAGCCGGCGTTGGTGAGCACGATCCCGCCGTCGGGGCCGGAGCTCGCGATGAGGTCCGCGACCGTTCGCTGGCTTTCTGGGGACCGAAGGTCGAGGGTGACGGAGCGCTTGCCCTTGTTCAGCCCGGCCCAGTACAGCGACCCGCCGTTCGGCGCAAGCGGCCACCGGGTGACGTCGGCAGCCCCGCCAACCGGATCGACCCGGATTACCTCGGCCCCCAGCTGCGCGAGCGTCATCCCCCCAAGCGGGGCCGCCACAAACGAGGAGACCTCCACCACCCGCAGTCCAGCCAGCGGCCCATCAAGCTCACCCATCCCTGCATACTCCCAGAAGCCCGATTCGCAACGCATGGCAGCTAGCCAGGTCGGCCTCGAATCATGTGCGTATTGGAGAGGGGGACAAGCCCCGTCAGAAACGGCAAGCGCGAGATCTGGCTCCGCCCTTAGCCAGTGGGCTGGGACGCGCGGCAGCCGGGACAGTTCCCCGATCGCAAGCGCGTACGGCTGTGCAGGTGCTCGCCCCGCTTCCCAGTGTCATGGGACGCGGCAACGCGAGGCCACGCACCGTTCGGAATCACCATGTTCTTGACCTTGATGGGCCCGGTGCCGCTACGGGCGGACGGCGCCGTCGGCGCTGTCGGCGTACCAGGAGGTGTCCTCGGGGATGCGCTCCACGGAGGCGCCGGTGTGCGGCGCGTCGATGATGTAGGCGGTGCCGTCGACGTCGCCGACGTACATCGCCACGTGGCTCTCCCCGTTGTAGAGGATCAGGTCACCGGGCTCAAGGTCCGACATCGGGATGTGCGGCAGTTCGGCCCACTGCTCCTCCGTGGTGCGCGGGATGGACACGCCCGCCGCCGCCCAGGCGGCCTGGACGAGGCCGGAGCAATCGTAGGAGTCAGGACCGGTGCCGCCCCACAGGTAGGGCTTGCCGAGCTGGTCGTAGGCGAAGGCGACGGCCCCGTCGGACTGGGAACCGGTCGGGCCTGCGTAGGCGATCGGCGTGGTCGTCACGTCCCCTGAGGTGGTGCTGCCGCCGACCGAGTCCGCCTCCACCTCGGCCTGCTGCTGCGCGGTGAGGCTGTCGAGCATGGCCTTCTGCTTGTCGAGCAGCTTGTTCATCGACGACTGCTGCGCCCGGTACTGCGCCGCGAGCTGGGCGACGCCCTCTTCCGTGCGCTGCCGCTCCCCCTTGACCGTGGAGAGCCCCTTGGCGAGGGTGAGGAACTGCTGCGCTTCCTCGTTGTGCGTGCCCTCGACCTGCAGGAGCAGCGACGCCTGGCTCATAACCTCGGACGGGTTGCCCGAGGTGAGCAGCCCGATGATCGACGTCTGCCCGGAGTCTTCGTAGGCCGCCACGGCGACCGCGGCGAGCGTGGCACTCGCCTGGTTGTACTGCTGCTGCGCGCGATCGGACTGCTTGGTCACCTGAGCGAGCTGGGTCTTCGCGGTCGTGAGCTGCTGGCCGACGGCGTCGTACTGCTGGCCGATCTTGTCGACCTTGCCCTGCAGGCTGTTGACCTGCGCCTGCACCTGGCTGATCGTCGGGGCGGGCGCGGCCCCGGCACCCGAGGCCCCGGCGTAGGCCGCGACCCCGGTCGCGGACGCGAGCACGGTCACGAGGACTGCAGCGCGCCGCAGGTGGGCTCGACTGGCAAGGCGCTTGGCCACGTCGCTGTCACGCTCCGTTCTCCGTTCTCCGGCGCTTCTTCCGCTGGAGATCGTGGAACACGCTAGTGAAGATTACAGACGCGTCTCAACCGCTTCGCGAAAACCTCACGAAAGTATTACAGATTCACACTGATCTATCCCTTGCTGTGTAGTACCTTCGGATCGCGTGGAATAACGTCGGATCTGTGCCGATTGGTTGCTGATTGGTCAGGCCTAGCGGGCACGGGGCCCGGCGACGCGGGCAAGCTCGAGCTTGGTCTGATCCTCGCTGCCCGGCACGGCGGTGTAGATCACAATCTTCATGTCGGTGTCGCTGTCGTTGAGGACGTCGCAATCCACCGTGATCTCGCCGATGTCGGGATGATGGATGGTCTTGTGGTCCTCGGCATGCCCGCCGACCGCGGCCTCGTGCCACAGCCGCGCGAAGTGCGGATTGCCGTCAAGGGTGCTGCGGATCAGCCCAGTCAGCCGCGGGTCATCGGGATAGCGGGCGGAGGCCCGGCGCAGGTCGGCGATGATCGCGCGGTCGGAAGCCGCGGCGTTTTCCGATACGACCGGCCATGTCGCGAGGCGGACGGGGGCGGCGGCGACAGGGAACCGGGACCGCACCAGGCTGCGCTCCTCCGGCGCGAGGCTGGAGGGGTCGCCGAGCAGCGCCGCCCAGCTGCGATTCCACCAGATCAGCCGCCAGTCGGCCGCGAATACAGCGACAGGCGTCTCGCCTAGCCGGGTGAGCACGCGCTGCATGCCTGGCGGAATATGGTCGGTTACCGTGCCGTCCCTTGGCGGCTGCAGGCCGGCGAGGCGGTACAGGTGATCGCGCTCGTCCCTGGTGAGCCGCAGCGCGCGGGCGAGAGCACTGACGATCTGCCCGGACGGGGTCGCGGCGCGGCCTTGCTCAAGCCGGACGATGTAATCCACGGAGATCCCCGCGAGCTCGGAGAGTTCCTCGCGCCGCAGGCCTGCCGCACGCCGCGCCCGGCCGGCGGGCAGGCCGGCCTCGGCGGGCGTCAGCCGGTCGCGCCACGCGTGAATGGTGGCACCCAGGCTTGTCTCGTCCGCGCTCACTGTTTGATTATGCGCGGCAGTTGACCGATCTGGGTGGTACGGGCTTTCCTACCGTCAGCGCGTCCCTGGTTGTCTCCCGTGCGGTACCGCAGGCTGGGCTCATGAGCACCATTACCTTCATCACCGGGGCGAACAAGGGCCTCGGCTACGAGACCGCCCGCCGCCTGACCGAACTGGGCCGCACCGTCATCCTTGGCGCGCGCGACTCCGGCCGGGGGCAGGTGGCCGCCGACAAGCTCGGCGTGCGCTTCGTCCCCATTGACGTGACGGACGACGGCTCGGTCCTGCGCGCCGTCGCCGACGTTGAAGCGCACGAGGGACGGATCGACAAGCTCATCAACAACGCCGGGATCACCGGCCGCCCAGTCCCGGCGGCCGAGCTCACCAGCGAGGACGCGGAACTCGTCTTCGGGACGAACACCGTGAGCATCGTGCGCGTCACGAACGCGTTCCTGCCCCTGCTCGAGCGGTCGGCCGCTCCGGCCGTGATCAACGTCAGCAGCGGCATGGGCTCCCAGGCGCTCACCCACGACCCCGGGCGCATCGAGTCGCGGGTCATCGCTCCGCTCTACACCGCGTCCAAGGCCGCCGTTACCATGCTGACCACCCAGTACGCGAAGGCGATCCCGGGCATCCGGTTCAACGCCGTCGACCCGGGATACACCGCCACCGACCTTAACGGGCACAGCGGCTCCCAGACCGTGACCGAGGGCACCGACGCGATCGTCAGGCTCGCGACCGAGGATCCGGCCGCGGGCACCGGCCGTTTCATCGACCGCTTCGGCCCTGTCGCTTGGTAAGGCTTCGGCCCTGTCGCTTGGTAAGGGAGCCCTGCGCGCGGTTACGAGTTCCTGGTCAGGAAGTCCATCGTCCGAGCGTTGAACTCCGCGACGTTCTCGTAGATCGGCGCGTGTGAGCAGCCCTCGAAGACGACTAGCTCCGAGCCTTTGATCCCTTCGGTCAGCGGGCCGGCGAACCGGGTTGAGGTCACGGCGTCGTGCTGGCCGAAGGTGATCTGGGTGGGGGCCTGGATTTGGCCCAGCGCGCTCGTCACGTCGTGCGCGAGCACCGCTTCCGACTGGCGCAGGAGGGCGTCCACTGGCGGCATCGGCCGGCTGCGCACGAACGCGGCGAGGGAGTCGATGTACTCCGGCCTCGCCGCGTACAGCTCCGGGGTGAGGCACCAGGGGAGGATGCCCTGTATCACCATGTCGGTGGTGCTGTCGAGCGCCTTCGCTATGGTCCGCCAGCCTTCGACGACGACCCGGAGGTACGGGTCCGTCGCGGTCCAGGCGCTGTGCACGGAGAGCGACTTCACTAGCTCCGGGTGCTTCGCTGCCAGCCACATGCCGGTCGCCGCGCCGAGGGAGAGCCCGGAGACGTGGGCACGCGTGATCCCGGCCGCGTGCATGAACGCCGCGATGTCGTCGGCGAGCAGTTCGGTGGTGTAGGTGCCCTCGGGCTTGCCGGACAGCCCGGCACCGCGCAGGTCCACCGTGTAGCAGGTGAACCGCTTGGCGTAGTCGGCTACCTGGAACGCGTAGCATGCCTGGTCGATAGCCAGGTAAGGGATGAGGACCAGAGGCTCACCCTCGCCCTGGACCTCGTAGTAGACCTCGATGTTGTTCGCCTGAACGTACGGCACCGTCGCCTCCCCTGTACGGCGGCTCCAGTGCCGCCGACTCTGGGAAGATCTTCCTCCCGCCAGCCGCCGCGCGCCATACTCATGCCGCCGACACCAACGACGCAAAAGGCTTGGCTTCCGTCAGTTCCTGCTCGCCGTCCACGTCCAGCTCAACCTCCCCATCCACTGACGGCGGCACCCACGTCCGCAGCGTGGATGTGTTCGTCGGCGTAACGGTTGCGATGCTTCGCCCGCTGGCCGCCCCCCGGGGCCCGCTGGCCGCCCCCGGGACACGCTGGCCGCCCCCGGGACACGCTGGCCGCCCCCGGGACACGCTGGTCGTCCCCCTGGAATTGCCTAGCAACCTCGAAGTACGCGGCGAAGTCCGTGACGTCGGCTTATTTCGCCAGTCTCGCCCGATTTTCGGTGTGAATGGCCAGATCAAGCGTTTCGAAAAGATCATGAAAAATATCTACCTACCAGTGGTGTGGTAACGATGGAATGTCAGGCGCGCTCGATATGATGTTCGTGTATAGAGCTTTTCGGTCATGATCGTTCGGGAAGGGGGCCGGCGAATGGACGAGTACGAGCAGTACTGCCTCGACCCGATGCCGACGGCACCCCGGACCTTGATGCGGAGTGGGCCGAATATGTGGCGTGGGTGGATCGTGAGATGGCAGCCGGTCCTGACGGCGAACCCGACCACTGGGCGCCCGAGGAAGACGAGCCGGAAGATCCGGAATCCTGGGCCCTGTGGCGGCCGCGCTTCGGTCAGGGCGACGAGGCGGATGTCCTGCCTCCCGGCCCACACCTGGCCGGGCTCACTGAGGAGGCGGTACTTGACCTCGGCCGTCTGTCCGATAACGAGCTGATCGGTGTACTGCAGGGCACGCGCCGTCAGATAGCCCGCGAGCATTACAAGCAGGTGCTGGTAATCGCCGAGTTCGGCCGCCGCCGCCAGGCCGCGTTCGAGGACGCCGCTAGCCGCGGCATCCCGGTCGGCTGCCGCCCGGGCGGGTTCCCTGGCGAGGAGTTGGCGTTCGAGCTTGTCACCACGCGGGCCGAGGCGGGCCACCGGATCGACGACGCGATCGACCTGACGACCCGTCTCCCGATGACCCTTGCCGGCATGGCAACCGGCCAGATCGACGAGGCGAGGGCTGGTTGGATCGCGCTGTACACCCGCAGCCTCAACTCCGCCGACGCCCGGCAGCCTTCTGGTTCCGCCCCGCGTGGCGGGGCGTTTATCGGCGGCCGTCTGGTGGCGACGGCAGCGCCGCCGACAGTCTGGACGTCAGGCCCGTCCGGTCCGACAGTTGCCGTAGAAGGGCAAGCCCCGTGTGCGACAAGACCCCCGAGCCGTCACGAGTGACCTCCGCGGTAGTCGCCTGCCGCAACTCTGGTCTTGCTGCTGCGGTCGTCAGACGCCCGGGTCAGCCGAAGAGCTCGTCGTAGGCGTACGGGTCGGTAGAGGCGTTCCAGAACTCCACTACCTTGCCGTCGCGCAGATGGAAGATGTGCGCGTCGTAGCTCCTGACACTCCGGCCGCCCCGGCTTGCCGTGGTGACCACCAGCGAGACACCGCGCTCGTCGTCGGCGAAGACCGACTGAAGGTCGAGGTCGAACGAGCCCTCGGTGATCTCCATCAGCCTGCCGAACATCTGATAGACGGCCTCCCGTCCGCTGTAGTCACCGGCCAGCTGGTTCCGCCCGGGTTCGTGCCACAGCAGATCCTCGGCGAACAGGTCGTTGAGAGTGGCGAAGTCGCCCGGCGTGACACCGCGGCAATCCCCCGCCGGTGGTGTACTGGCCATTCTCGGCAGGACAAGATCAGGCGTCAAGACCGCCGAGACGATATACGCGCCAGCCGCGAACGAAGCGAAGACCGGCTCGCAACCGACATCTGAGCTGCGATGATCCTCTTGCTCTGTCAGGCCTGCCAGCACATGGCCCTCCCTCACTGGGGCAAACCGCGAGCACAGGACGGACATCACCCGCCGTGCCCCCGCAGCCACGTCACGGCCATTGGTGCCTCGGCTGCAAGGGGCCTGATCGTCGGGAATCGTAGCGGAGCCGACTGTGGCGCGTTAAAGGCTGGGGAGCGGCTGGCCGTCGACGTCTGCCTGGCCGTTGGCGATGAGCCATGCCAGTGCCTCGTGTAGGGCGTCCAGCGAGGTGTACCGGGGCGCATACCCGAGTACCTCGCAGGCGCGGGCGATGCTGGCGGTGATGCTGCGGGAGGTGTGCTCGCGGGTGACTTCGGCGTGCTCGGGTCCGGCGCGGCGGGTGTACTCATCCCAGTCGACGAAGTCCAGGACCGGCTCACGGCCGAACCACTGCGCCGCGCCGGCCGCTAGGCCCCGTTGCGTCATCGCCTGCTGAGCGGTCACGTGGAAGCTGCTCCCGATCGCTGCCGGGCGGGACAGCGCGAGCTCGAAGGCCTGCGCCACGTCGTCGGCGTGCACGTGGTGCAGCACGCCGAGCCCGTGATCGGGCAGCGCGAGCGGCCGGCCCGTCGCCAGGGCGGTCCACACGCCGGGGTCGAGGTTGCCGGCCGGGGTGATGACCTGCCAGCCGGGCCCGCTGATGTGACCGGGGTGCAGCACCACGGCCGGGACACCGCCCGCCTGGGTCTCCCGGTGCAGCAGCGCCTCGATCTCGGCCTTGCCCGAGCCGTACTCGCCGTAAGCGGTGCGGGGCTCGTCCTCGGTCACCGGCACCCGCAGCGCCCGGCCGTGCACCCAGATAGTCCCGCAGTGCACCAGCAGCGGGCGCGACGGACGCAGCGCCTCGACAAGCTGCCGTGCCGACGCCCCGGTAAAGCAGATCAGGTCGATCACTGCCTCTGGGCGCAGCGCCGCGATCCGGGCACCGAAGGTTCCCGCCGCGTCTTCCGCCTCCCGGTCAGCGGTGACCCTGGTCACCGCGTCCCACTGCGGACTTGTGCGGTACGGGCCGCGGGTGCCGCGACTGACCGCGATCACCTCATGACCGCCGTCCACCAGTCGCGGGACCAGGTACGTCCCGATATGCCCGGTCGCCCCAATGACAACCACACGGCTCATCCCAGCCCGCCCTTTCCTACGCCCGGCTCTGCCCGGCTCTGCCCGGCTCTGCCCGGCTATGCCCGGCTCCGCCCGCCCCATCCTTCCACGGCGGCGAGCCTTACTGCGTCGGCAAGGACTCCACCGTGCTCTACGCTCACCTGGGCGGCCAGCCAGCGCTCGGCGCGTGCGGCGCTCTGTTCTGTTAAGCCCGCCGGCAAACGCTGGCAAGCTTCCAACCAAGATTCAGCCTGGCTGGATGTAGCCGTCCGTGCCGACAAGGAACGACAGGTGCCGGCCGGCGATCTGGACGCTGAGCTGGTAGCGGCTGCCTGATTGCCCGGTGACCGCCGCGGTGACCGCCGCGCCCGGACCTGTCGGGGCGATCAGGGTGAGGATCGCCGCACTGGGCCCCGTGCGGTTCACCGCGACAACGGAAGCCGGGATCATCTGGGAAGACGCGTGCGACACCCAGCCCTGGTACGGGTCGGTCTGCCCGCGGGTCACCTGGGTGGAACCGGGCGGGATGACCTGGCCGGGCAGCGGGATCTGCCGGATCTCCAGCTGAGTGCCGGGAGCCTGGGCGATCGCGTAGTCGCTCGTCACGGTCGTGACCTTGAGGCTGGGATCGAGATGCCAGAGCTGCTGATAGGCGGTGGCGCCCGCGGCTCGGTCGAAGACCAGGACCAGGTCAGGGTCTTGGTCGATATACACGCTGCGGTACCGGGGCAGGCCGCCGAACGCGGTGTCGTGGAACTCGAAGAACTGCCCGGTCGCGCCGATGCTCTGGCGGATCAGTGCGGTCGGTGCTGAGGAATTGAACGATACCCCCGGCATGACGAGGTCGCTGGTTGCCTCAGGGGAGAGCAGGTAGAACCGGTACGGGGTATCGGCGTAACCGTAGTGGCCCGCGTTGACGATCAGGTTGCGGCCGCGGGCATAGTAAGTCAGGCCCATGTGATCGTCGTGGCCGTGAATCTCGGTCCCCGGCCCGAAGCGCAGCGAGTAAAACGACTGGTCACCGAACGTCTGCCTGGTTCCCCACTCAGAACGACCGAAGATGTAACCAGCGGAGTACACTCCGACCCGCTGCACGGGCGGGGTATCCGCCGCTCCCATCGTCGCCGCGTACTGCAGCGGCGTGCCAACCCGGTCCCGTGGGCTGATCGTGTACGTGTCGCCGATCTGTACCAGCTTTCCGTCGGGCTGAGTGGCGAGCGCGAGGAACAACGGCATCCGGGCTATCCGCGACGTGATCCACGACGGCAGGGAGAGGCCGCAGGCGGCAAGCTCGCTCTCGGCGGTTGTCCACAGGCCGAGATCAAAGTTGGCGTAACCCGTCGCCTGCTCGTTGACCGCTCCCTGGGCGTCGATCGCAGGGCCGTACTGGTTTGGCTCGAAGGACTGGATCATCTGCTGCCGTGCCAGGTTCCGCCATGTCACCGGCTGCCCGCCCCAGGCGCTTGCCGGATAAGCGCAGCCGGCCCGGAGCAGTTCCAGGTCCTGCTGCATACCGTGGTTGTACGCTCCTTGCCAGTTCGCGGCATAGTAGTCGAGCAGGACCGGGATCTGGTCCTGTAGCCACGCCTGGCCGGGGAATGCCTCGCCCGCGCAGATGAGTGTCTCCGGGTTCTTGTCCTGGATCGGCACATCGCTCAGCCAGCTCGTCAAGATAGCCTTCGCCCGGTCCCGGTAGGCGTCCGCACGCGGGCCACCCGCCAGGTAGCCCGCGATCAGCGCCTCGACCCACCCGCCAGACTGGAAGTCCACTACCCAGGTCGGATTGTCGAACGGGTCTATGGACCAGTCGATACCGCCGTCGCGCTGCGGGTCGATGGTGACCGCGGGAAACGGCGCGATCGTGAGTCGGCCGGCCATGATCTCATCGACCGTCCCAGCCGAAACCGTCGCTATCGACCCGCAAGCCTTGGCATCTGCGGTCGGCGGCGCGGTCGTGCGGGTCCGGGCCGGCGTCGGCCTGGGTCGCGCCGGCGTTGCCTGCGCGTGCGTACGCGGCGACGTGGCTTCCCCCGAGACACCTGTGCATCCCGCCAAAGCGGCGAGGACAAGCACACCGGCAAGACAGCAGGTCAATGCCCGGATCATGCCAGCATTATGAGCCTGGCAACTCCCAGGACGTGACGCTGGGTGCATGACCGGGAGAAGTTCGGCGCCGTGTCGACGACCAGGGCGCGACGTTCCGCCTCTGGCAGCCGACCGATTGACCGAAGCAATAGAACCAATGAAAGAATCCTTATACCAGATGGCCGTCGTGTATCTCCTCACGCTGGGTTTGGGCAGATATGGGAGAGGCCCAGCGTGTAAGGAGGTGTGCACGATGGAGGCAGACGGTGTGCGGTCCGGCCCGGATCCGTCCCTCCGCGCCGAAATCGTGCACTCCAGCGAGCGCACGCGCATCACCAGGCTCTTTTCGCAGGAGCGCACGGTCATCCGCAAGGAGCCGCTTGGACCGGACGCGGACCGCCGGCTGCGGCATGAGACGGCGATGCTGGAGCGGCTGCGCGGCGTCACGGGGGTGGCCCAGCTGGCGGAGGTGCCCCGGCCGCCCGGGGCGGTCATGCTTGAGGACGCCGGCGAGTCGAGCCTGGCGGGCATGACCAAGCCGCTGCCGGCCGATGACCTGGCCGGTCTCGGGCTGAGGCTGGCCCGCGCGGTGGCGGGGATGCACCAGCGCGGGGTGATCCACCGCGACATCACCCCGGCGAACATCGTGGTTTCCGCTGACGGGACCCCGTGCCTGGTGGACTTCGCCCTGGCGAGTTCATTCGCCGAGATCCGTCCGGAGTTCACCCATCCTGCCGAGATCGTGGGAACGCTGGCTTACCTGGCGCCGGAGCAGACCGGGCGCACCGGACGGCCGGTGGACCAGCGGGCCGACCTGTACGCCCTCGGCGCGACGCTGTACGAGCTGGCCACCGGCGAGCCGCCGTTCGGGTCTGGGGACCCGCTGCGGCTCATCCACGATCACCTGGCCCGGGTGCCGGTGCCGCCCATGCAGGTGAACCCGGCCCTGCCGGCACCGTTGTCCGAGGTCATCATGCACCTGCTGGAGAAAGAGCCGGATAACAGGTACCAGACCGCGGACGGTCTGGTCTACGACTTGGAGCAGTTGCAGGACGCGCGGACAGCGCCAGCTGCGCTACGGGTCGGCGAGCGTGATGTCCTGGCGCGGCTGCTGCCGCCGTCGCGGCTGGTGGGCCGCGACGGCGAGGTGGCGGTGCTCAAGGCGGCGTTCGAGGAGGCGCTGACGGGCCGGTGCCAGTTGGTGCTGGTCGCTGGCTCGCCGGGGGTAGGGAAGACGGCGCTGGTGGACGAGCTGCGCCCGGTGGCCACCGCGGGGGGCGGCTGGTTCGTGGCGGGCAAGTTCGACCAGTACCGCAGGGACCTGGAGTTCGACGCCGGGTATCAGGCGCTGCGCGCGCTAGGCCGGCTGCTGCTTGCCGAGCCGGAGGACGAGCTGGTGCGGGTCCGCGGGCGGATCCTGGCGGCGGTCGGCGTGAACGCGGGCCTGCTGACCGCGCTGCTGCCGGAGTTCGCCGCGCTGCTCGGGACGCCGCCCGATCCCGGCGATCCCCTGACGGCGCAGAGCCGGGCGCAGCGCATGGCAGCCGACGTGATGCGGGGGGTCGCCTCGCGGGAACGGCCGGTGGTGGTGTTCGCCGATGACCTGCAGTGGGCGGGACGCACGCCGCTCGGCGTCGTCGACCTCGTGCTGGGCGAGGAGCCAGTGGTCGGCCTGCTGCTGGTCGGTGCGTACCGGGTGGACGAGGTAGACGCGGCGCATCCGCTAGCGGGGCCGCTGTCCCGGTGGCGGCAGCAGGCCGCGGTGCGGCACCTGCGGCTGGACAACCTGCCCGCGCTGGCCCTGGCCGGCATGGTGGCCGAGATGCTGCACGTGAACCCGGTTATGGCGGCGGGCCTGGCCGAGGCGATCGAGCCTTATACCCGCGGCAACCCATACGAGACGGTGGAACTGCTGAACGCGCTGCGCCGTGACGGCCTGCTGACCGCGACGGCCGCCGGGTGGCGGTGGGACGCGGCGGCGGTACGCGCGCACTTGGAGCACTCCGATGTCGCCGGGCTGCTGACGACGGGCGCTACCGTCCTGCCGGAGAAGTCCCGGCAGGTGGTGGAGGCGATGGCGTGCCTGGGCGGCCGCGCCGAACTAAGCCTGCTGCAGGCCGCGACCGGTGAGCCCGCCGATGTGGTGGACCAGGCGCTGGCACCCGCCCTCGATGAGGGCCTCCTGGTGGCGGAGCCCGGCGCACATCCGGCGGTGCGGTTCCGGCACGACCGGATCCGCGAGGCGGTCCTGGGGGGGCTGGAGCCGGAGCGGCGGCGCGCCTTGCAGCTGGCCGTGGCGCGGCGGCTGGCGACCGTGCCGGAGCTGTTCGCGGCCGCGGCGGAGCAGTACCTGCCGGCCGTCCGCACGGTCGCTGATGCCGCGGAGCGGCGCCAGGTGGTGGACCTGCTGCGGCGCGCCGCGGGCCAGGCCACGCTGAACGGGGATTACGCGCTGGTGTATGCGCTGCTGACCGCCGCGCTTCCGGCGGTCGGCCCGGGGGATACCGTCACGCTCGCCGAGGTGCACGCCGGTCGTCACACCGCGCTCTACTGCCTGGGGCGGCTGGAGGAAGCGGACGAGGTGTACCGCACGATCGAAAGGCTGTGCCCCGCCGCGGCGGACCGCGCGGACGCGACGACGGTGCAGGTGCACAGCGTGACCCACCGGACCCGTTTCGCGGAGGCGCTAGAGCTCGGCCGGCAGGCGCTGCGCGAACTCGGCATCACCGTTCCCGCAGCGGACCAGCTCCCGGCCGAGCTCGACCACGAGTTCGGCTACCTGTACCAGTGGCTGAACCACGCCGATGCCGCCGATGACCCGACCCGGCCGGACCTCACCGATCCGGCGCTGCTCGCCGCGTCCGGCCTGATCAACGCAAGCCTGACAGCGGCCTACTTCCTCGGCGACCCCGCCACGGTCACCTGGCTAGCCCTGGAGGCGCTGCGGATCTGTGTTGAGTACGGCCCGGCCCCTGACCTCATCAGCCCGGCCGCCCATATCGCCCTCGGCGCCGTGGTGCTGCGCGACGACTACGCCGCCGGGTACCGGGCGGCGCGGCGGATCCTGGCGCTGGGCGAAGCCCGCGGCTACGAGCCCGGCACCTCCCAGGCGCGCATGCTGTTGGCAGTATTCGGCTGCTGGGCCGAACCGATCGAAAACGCTATCAATACCGGTCAACGGGCAAGGGAGGGACTGATCGCGGGGGGCGACCTGGCCAACGCCGCCTACACCTACTACGTGTCGGTGACAGGCATGCTGGACTGCGCGCCGTCACTGGACCGCTACCTCGCCGAGGCGGAAGCGGCGCTGGCCTTTGTGCGCCGCACCGGCAACGAGCATTCCTTGCAGGTGCTTGACCCCTTCCGGTGGCTGGCCGGCGTGCTGCTTGGCGAAGACACGGCTGCGGCCGGTGAGGCGGCTTCCTTCGAGCAGTATGCCGGCAACCCGGGCGCGGTTTTTGTCGCGCATGTCAACCATGCGACCGCTGCTGCCATCTTCGGCGATCAGGCCGGCCTGGAGCGGCACACCGCGGCCGCGATGCCCCTAGCCCCGGTGTTCCCGGGCCTCTACTCGACCGCCGTCATCCGCCTCCTGCGCGGGCTGGCCCTGGCCGGGCAGGCCCGCGCCACGAACGGCGGCGACCGCGCCGCAAGCCTGTCCGAGCTTGACGAGGTGACCGGGTGGCTGGCCGCGCGCGCCGCGGACGCGCCCGACAACTTCCTGCACCTGCTACGGCTGCTCGAGGCCGAGCGGGCGTGGGCAACTGGCGACTTCCATGCCGCCGCCCTGGCCTTCGACGCCGCCCAGCGCGAGGCCGCCCAGCGCCAGCGTCCGTGGCACCGGGCCCTGATCGCCGAACACGCAGCCCGCTTCTACCTCGCCTACGGTGTCGAACACGTAGGCAACGACCTGCTCGCTCAGGCGCGCCAGGAGTACCTGGCCTGGGGCGCGACCGCCAAAGTCGCCCAGCTCGACTGGGCCCACCCGGTCGGGCGACCCAACGCGGTCGCCACCGCCGACGAGCAGTCCGGCGATCTTCCCCACCGCCGTGCCGCCGTCACCGCCGGAACGATCGACCTGCTCGCCATCGTGTCGGCATCCCAGGCACTAAGCGGAGAGACCAGCATCGACCAGCTGCACGCCCGCGTGGGCCAGGTGCTCAGCGCGATGACCGGCGCCACCGGCGTCCAGCTGCTGCTGTGGGACGAGCACCGGCAGGACTGGCTGCTGCCCGCACCCGGTGGCGGCACCGGGCCGGCTAGCGACACCGGCCAGGAAGGGACGGTGCCGATGTCGGTGCTGCGCTACGCACAGCGCACCCGCGAGCCGCTGATCGTCGACGACGCCGCCAGTGACGACAGGTTCTCCCGTGACCCCTACTTCGCCGAGATCAGCACCTGCTCGCTGCTGGCCGTGCCCATCCTCGGCCGCGGCGAGTTGCGGGCGGTGCTGCTGCTGGAAAACCGCCTGATCCGCGCCGCGTTCACGACCGGGCGGCTCAACGCGGTCAACCTCATTGCCGGGCAGCTCGCCGTCTCGCTGGACAACGCCCAGCTGTACGCCCAGTACCGCCGGATCGCCGACGAGCAGGCGGCGTTGCGGCGGGTAGCAACGGTAGTGGCCCGGGCTGCGCCGTCGCTGGAGGTGTTCGCCGCGGTCATCGAGGAGGCCGGGCGGGTGCTTGGCGTCGACCGCGCGTTCCTGGTCCGCTACGACCGGGCAGAGAGGCTGGAGCTCGTTGGCACGTGGGACCGAACGGGGGCGCCAGGGCCGACCCCGGTCGGCACGTTCCTACCGCTCGGCGGGCGGAACGTCACCACGCTGGTGTGGCAGACGGGCCGGCTGGCCCGGATCGAGTACGACCGGGCCATCTCGGGCGAGATCGGCCGGGTCGCCGCCGGCGACGAGGGACTCGCCTCGTCGGTGGGCGTGCCGGTCAGCGTCGAAGGCCAGCTGTGGGGCGCCATCGTCGTGGCGTATGTCGGCGGCGAGTTCCTGCCGGCGGATACCGAGTCGCGGCTGGCCGGGTTCACCGAGCTGCTGGCCACCGCGATCGCCAACGCCGAGGCGCAGGCCGAGGTGAGCGCCTCCCGGGCACGGATCGTCGCCGCTGCCGACCAGGCGCGCCGCCGGATCGAGCGGGACCTGCACGACGGCACCCAGCAGCGGCTGGTCACGCTGGCACTGCGACTGCGCGGCGCGCAGGCGGCGGCACCGCCCGAACTCGGTGAGGAACTCGGTGGGGCCGTCGCCGAGGTCGCTAGTGCGCTAGACGAGCTGCGCGAGACCGCGCGTGGCATCCACCCGGCGATCCTGGCCGACGGCGGCCTCCGCCTCGCTCTCAAGGCACTTGCCGACCGCTCCCCGGTCCCGGTCGACCTGCGGATCCATGCCGACGAGCGGCTGCCGGAGCCGGTCGAGGTCAGCGCCTACTACGTCGTGGCCGAGGCGCTGACCAACGCGACCAAGCACGCCCGCGCTTCGGCCATCGGCGTCGAGGCGGAAGTCGTCGGTGATCTTCTGCGCGTCACGGTCCGCGACAACGGCGTCGGTGGCGCTCATCTGGCCGGCGGCACCGGCCTGGCCGGCCTGAAGGACCGCGTGGAGGCGCTCGGCGGCCGGATCGTCGTGCACAGTCCCCCCGGTGCGGGCACCACCCTGCACGTGGAACTCCCGCTCACAGCGAGCAGCTCGCCCGCACCGCCCCCCCTGCCGAGACAGCCGACGAGGCCGTCTGCGCCTACCTCTCCCACGAGGGACTCAAGCTTTCCCTCTAGAACAAAGGACGGAACGTCCTTGCCACCGGGATAAGGCCGGGATCCAGAACGGTCCCGTGTTTCACCCTTCCCGCACGCCCGAGCCCGCGCGCGGCGGGGCGGTAGAAGTCGCGGTGGAGGCCAAGCGCCCGGAATTGACGGTCGCTGAGGAAATCCGAGACCCGCAACGCGCTTCCGTCGCCGGTGGCCGCGTAGTGGGCAAGAACCGGATGCTCGGGTAGATGCTGCTGGAACAGCCGGTCGCTGTCAGGGAAGTCTCCCACTCCGGCCGGCTCGATCCGGTACCGCTGCACCCCAGATCCGCGGAACTCGTTGTAAGAGCAGGAGTCGGCATCGATCAGCGCGGTGATCACTCTGATCACCTGTGCGGGATCACCGGCACCGGCCGGTTCGTAAAGCTCTGCGAGCCCGTCAATCAGCTTCCGCAGAGCAGCGCTGGGAAGAGTCATTGCCACCGCCCCTGCGCTGCCAGGCTCAGCAAAATTGCCGATACCGCCACCCCTCCTGGCGGCGCATTGTAACTGTACTCGGTGCATTCCCTCCAATTCCGTGCAGGGAACGCCCGTGCAGGGGATTTCAGTGGACTTACAAGGGGAAACGCATGCTGAAGAATCGTCTGATGCCGCTCAGCGGCATCGTCTTCGTCGCGCTCATCCTGGCCTCCATCTTCATGGGGAGCACACCAGGCACCAATGCGAGTGCGAGCACAGTACTCACGTACTACCAAACGCACCAAAGCATAACATCTGCCACAGCGCTGCTGATCGGCCTCGGTGTCATTTTCGGGCTACTCTTCTTCGGTTATCTGCGGGAATACATGCGCCAGGACCGTGCCACGCGCTGGCTGGCATCAACCGCTTTCGGCGGCGCGCTGGTGTTCGCGGCGGGCGGGGCCATCTCGGCTGGTTCCTACGTCGCCCTGGGCGACCAGCCGCACGTCCTGAACGCAGCCGCCGCACAGACCCTCAACCTGATCCAGAGCGACCTCTCCAACAGCTTCACCCAGGCCGGCCTCGCCGTGTTCTATCTCGCGACCGGTGCCGCGATTCTCCGCGGCAAGCTGCTGCCTGCCTGGCTTGGCTGGGTGTCACTGGTTCTCGGCGTACTCGCGGCGACGCTGATCCTCGCGTTCATCGCGTTCATCGCCACCGCCGTCTGGGTCATCGTGGTCGCCGTCATGCTGTGGGCCAAGACAGCCCACGAAGGCACCGAGCAGGAGAGCGCACCCCGCAGGCAGGAGTACGCCGAACAGCCGTAGGCAGGCAACCCATATCAGCTATCCGCTATGTCACCGGTCGAGCCGGGCGAGCCTCACGAGTATCAGTTCAGTGACCGGCTCCCCGGCTCGTCCGGCCGCGTCCCGACCACCAAAAGGCAAGGTCTGCCCCGCCCCGGTAGTCCCGAAGCTCCCGGAAAGGACCAGGCCCGATGGCCAGCCAACGGACCTATGACATCCCGCTCGGGCGCCTATTCAGCGCCGCACCGTTGAGCTGTGGTTGGTGTTCGCCTGGGCGCCCTCCGGGCGCCAGAGGACCGGGCCAACCGCGTCGCCGAAGCCGTGCGACTCCCGAACGATGTACAGCGGGCGGGCGCGGGCCTCGTCGTAGATGCGGCCGACGTACAGGCCGACCATCCCCATGACGGCCAGCTGGATGCCGCTGAGGAACGTGATCGCGAACAGCAGCGACGCGTAGCCGGGGACCAGGGACACGCCTGCCAGCTTCAGGACGATCGCCACGATCCCGTAGATCACGGAGGCAAAGGCCAGGAACAGGCCCGTGTTAAGGGCCAGGCGCAGCGGCGCGAGGGAGAAGCCCAGGATGCCGTTGGAGGCGAGCTTCACCATCTTGCTCAGCGTGTAGTGCGTGGTGCCGGAGAACCGCTCCTCGCGGGTGTACGGCACCCCCGTCTGGCGGAAGCCGACCCAGGAGAACATCCCGCGGACGTAGCGGTTGTTCTCCCGCATCGACAGGAACGCGTTCAGCGCCTTGCGGTCGACCAACCGGAAGTCGCCCACGTCCACCGGGGTGTCGATGTCGGCGATCCGGTGCAGCAGGCCGTAGAACATGGAGGCGGTCGCCGTCTTGAAGAGGCGCTCGCCTTGCCGGTGCTCGCGGAGGCCGTAGACGACCTCGTACCCCTCTTTCCACTTCTCGATCATCTGCAGGACCACGTACGGCGGGTCTTGGAGGTCGGCGTCCATGATGATCACGGCGTCGCCTGACGCGGCGTCCATCCCGGCGGTGATGGCCACCTGGTGGCCGAAATTCCGGGAGAACTGGATCAGCTTGAATCGTGGGTCCTGCTCGGCGGCTGCCAGGGCGAGCTCGTACGTGCCGTCCCTGCTGCCGTCGTCAACCATGACGACCTCAGCCGGCCCGTCGAACTGAGCCATGATCTCCTGCAGCCGTTCGACGAGAACGGGCAGGCCGCTCTCCTCGTTATAGAGCGGGATCACGATGGAGTACTTAGCCATTTCCATGAGTTTCTCCGCGTTCCCGCGCGAGCGTCGCTGACGCTGGGGTCGTGTCCATGACATCGTGTACTGACTACAAGGTATGGTGTGCGGCTTTATGGTTGAAACCCTCTGGAAGCCTTCAGATCAGCACGTCCCAGTGCTGCACACATGATAAAAGTTAGCACCATGGAAGCAGCCGAACTGAGGACTCTCGCTGAGGTCGAGGACAGGCACTGGTGGTACAAGGAGCGCCGGAGTCTGCTGGCCAAGGAGCTGCGCCGCCTGCCGAAGCCTGGCCTTGCCCTGGACATCGGCGCCGCTGGCGGTGGCAACACGAGAGTACTGCGCGCGCACGGGTGGCGTCCGGTAGCCCTGGAGTACGCGCCGACGGCCGCCAAGATCGCACGCGAGCGCGGCATCGACGTGATCCGCGGCGACGCCCGGGAGTTGCCGGTGCGCACCGGGTCGCTTGACCTGGTGACCGCCTTCGACGTCTTGGAGCACATTGAGGAGGACCACCTCGCCGCGGCCGAGATCACCCGTGTCCTTCGCCCAGGCGGCACGGCGCTGATCGCGGTGCCCGCTGACATGGCGCTGTGGTCGGCGCACGACGAGGCCGTCAATCACGTCCGCCGCTACGACAGAGACTCGCTGACCCAGGTCATCGCCAAGGGCGGCTTGGTGATCGAGGACGTGTGGAGCTGGAACGTGCTCCTGCGCCCGGTGGTCAAGCTGCGCAGGAAGTCGTCCGAAGGCAGCGACCTGGACGACGTTAACCCGATCGTCAACACGGGCCTGACGGCCATCATCATGGCCGAGAGGTACCTGCCGGTGAAGTCACTGCCCGGCGTCACGTTGTTCCTGCGTGCCCGGCGACCTTGATCGCTGGCAAGGGAAGGCTAGGGTTCTAATTCGTGCGGTGGGCGGCTCCGGTGATTCGCGCTGGGGGGCAAGCGGACGCCACTGATAACTCCGGTGACCTAGGCGAGAAGAAACGGCGTTGGCGTACCCCTGGGCCGGTGCTTCAGGGCTTGATCGCATTCGTGATCTACCTCGTCGTCATGATCTTCGGGCTGGCGCAGCCGCTCCTCCCGCACCTGAACGTACCCCAGGTCCAGCAGTCCCAGGTGGACGCGAACTTCTACATCTGGGCCATCCGCTGGTGGCCCTATGCCATCACCCACGGGCTGAACCCGCTGTTCACCAACCAGATCACCCAGTCGAACGGCATCAGCGGCTACAACCTCGCGTGGGCGACAACCACGCCCACGCTGGCCCTGCTCATGTGGCCGATCACGGCCACGGCGGGTCCTGTAGCAGCGTTCAACCTGTCGCTGATCCTCGCTCCGCCGGCCTCGGCCTGGGCGACCTTCGTTCTCGCGCGCCGGCTGACCGGCCGGTTCTGGCCTGCGCTCTTCGCGGGAGCCGTCTTCGGCTTCTGCGCCTACGAAATCTCTCACGAGGCTTCTGGTCAGCCGAACCTCACGGTGACGCTGCTGATTCCGCTCATCGCTTACCTCGTCCTGCGGTGGTGGGACGGGTCGCTCGGGCGGCGCGGTTTCCTGATCTGGATGACGCTGGCCCTCGCCGCGGAGTTCTACACCTTCGTCGAGGCATTCACCGACCTGACGATGCTCGCGGTGATCGCCTTGGTCCTTGGTTTTGCGGTCGCCGCACAGGACGTACGGCCCAGGGTGGCCCGGCTGGCCGTTGACTCCGCGATCGCCTACGTGGCGGCGGTCGTCCTGGCGGCACCGTACCTGTACCAAGCGCTGCGGAACTACCCCAAGTCTTTCCACACGCCGAACGCGCTCTTCTGGACGGACCTGGCCGGCGTGGTCGTGCCACGGATTAACCGGCTGCTCGGGATGAAGTGGTTGGCACCTACCGCCAGCCACGACTATTCGCCCACCATCTATGTGGGCATTCCGCTGCTGCTGCTGTTTCTCCTGGTGGCCGTCTTCCACTGGTCCAACCGGCTGGTCAGGCTGCTGGTCACGCTGTATGTGATCATCTTCCTGCTCTCTCTCGGCCAGAGCCTGGTCGTCGACGGCAAGACGGTCGTGCCCCTGCCGTGGGGCAAGATATGGTCCCTGCCGATCCTCAGCAGTGCAGAACCCCAGCGGCTCATGGACTTCGGCCAGCTGATACTCGCGCTCGCGATGGCGATTTGGCTCGCTCACGTAACCAAGAGCAAGCTGGCGCGGTCGGCCCGCTGGGGATTGGCCGTGCTGTCAATCGCGGTGATCTTCGCGGACCTGCTCAACTTCGCCGAAGTGGTTGTCCCCAAGCCAGTCGGATGGACAAGGGCGGTACCGTCCGACCAGCTCACCGACCAGATACCGGCGTTCTTCACCGAAGGCCTGTACAAGCAGTACATCAAGCCGGGCGAGACCGTCGTGGTCGTCTCGCACCGCGGGAACGCCGGGATGATGTTCCAGGCTTACACAGGCTTCTATTTCAACATCTCGGGCGGCTTCATCAACGCGTCGCTCTCGAGCAAGTACGGCCTGCCAAACGCCGTCGAGGACCTCAGTCACCTCCCCGGCGAAGTTGGCGCGCAGCGGATCGCGGACTTCAAGGCCTACGTTAAGTCCGCGCACATCGGTGCCGTCATCGTCGAGCGGGCCTGGTCGGAGCACTGGATGTACGTCTTCGGCCCGCTTGGCATGAAACCCATCACGGTCGGTGGCGTGACCGTCTACCAAGTCCCGCAGAGTTAAGGAGGACCCGACCACCTCACCGCGGCTGAGATAAGCCGAGATAACCCGTGTCCTTCGGCCAGGCGGCACGGCGCTGATCGCGGTGCCCGCTGACATGGCGGCGTGGTCGGCACACGATGACGCCGTCAGTCACGCCCGCCGGTATGTAAAATAAAAACTCGCTGACCCGGGTCATCGTCAAGGTCGGCTGCTTGGTGAAACCCGATCGTCAATACGGGCTTGACGGCTATGATCGTGGCGGAGAGGTACCTGCTGGTGAAGTCACTGCCCGGTGTCACCTTGTTTCTGCGTGCCCGGCGACCTTAGTCGCCGGTAAGGGAAGGCTAGGGTTTTAATTCGTGCGGTGGGCGGCTCCGGTGATTCGCGCTGGGGGGCAAGCGGACGCCACTGATGACTCTGGCGACGCCAGCGAGCGGAGACCTCGCTGGCGCGCTCCTCGGCCTGTGCTCCAGGGGCTGATCGCGTTCGTCATCTACCTCGTTGTCTTCATCCTCGCGTTCGGGCAGGCGCTGCTTCCGCACCTGAACGTGCCCAAGGTGGGGCAAGTCGAGGTAGACCCGCAGTTCTACATCTGGGCCCTGCGCTGGTGGCCCTATGCCCTAACGCACGGGCTCAACCCGCTGTACTCGACCCAGATCGGGGCGCCGGGGGGCTTCAACCTCGCGTGGGCGACCACCACCCCCACGGTCGCGCTGCTCATGTGGCCGATCACGGCCACGGTCGGCCCGATCGCGGCGTTCAACCTGACGCTGCTGCTCGCACCGCCCGCATCGGCCTGGGCGGCCTTCGTCCTCGCCCGCCGGCTGACCGGCCAGTTCTGGCCGGCGCTTCTTGCCGGGCCCGTCTACGGCTTCTGCGTCTACGAGCTGGACCATGACGTCTCGGGTCAGCTAAACCTCTCGGTGACCCTGCTGCTCCCGCTCATCGCCTACCTGGCCGTGCTGTGGTGGGAAGGGAGCCTGAAGCGGACCGGCTTCGTGATCTGGATGGCGGTCGCGCTCGCCGCGGAGTTCTACACCTTCGTTGAGGCCTTCACCGAGCTGGCGATGCTCTCGGTGGCCGCCCTGGTCCTCGGCTTCGTGGTCGCCGGACGGGCGGCCCGGCCAAAGGTCGTCCGGCTGGCCGTGCTCACCGCCATCGCCTACGTGGGCGCCGCTGTGCTCGCGGCGCCGTACCTGTTTTACGCGCTGCGGAATGTCCAGAACGTCACCAGGCAGTCTGCCGCTTTCTCCACGGACTTCGCCAGCCTGATCCTGCCGCGCTCGGACCGGCTCCTGGGGATGAAGTGGCTGGCCCCCTCCGCAGGCCACGACCTCAACTCTGCCTCCTACGTGGGCATCCCCCTACTGCTGCTCCTGCTCGGGCTGGCCGTCTTCAGTTGGTCGAACAGGCTGGTCAGGCTGCTTGTCCTGTTCTTCGTGGTCGTCATCGCCCTCGCCGTGGGCCCCGACCTGATCATCGACGGCAAACACGCCGTGCACCTGCCGTGGGGCTTTATATGGAGCCTGCCGATCCTGAAGAGCGCCGAGCCCATGCGGTTCATCGACTTCGGCTACCTGGTGCTTTCGGTCGCCCTTGCACTCTGGCTCGCGCAGCTCACGAAGAGCAAGCTGCTGCGGGCGGCGCGCTGGGGTCTTGGCATGCTGGCGCTCGCCGCGATCTTCGCGAACCTGCCCACGTTCGCCGAGGTGGTAATTCCGCCCACGCCCAAGCCGACCGATTGGAAGGAGGCCATACCGACCGCGCAGCTCCCCGACCAGCTACCGACGTTCCTCACCGAAGGCCTGTACAAGCAGTACATAACGCCCGGAGAGACCATCGTGGTCGTCTCGCAACGCAGGAACGCCGGGATGGAGTTCCAGGCGTACACCGGCTTCTACTTCAAGATCGCGGGCGGTTTCATCAACGCGTCGCTCACGAAGGCGGATGCCCTGCCAGCCCCCGTCGAGGACCTCAGCCACCTCCCCGGCGCGGTTGGCAAGGAGCGGATCGCGGACTTCAAGGCCTACGTTAAGTCCGCGCACATCGGTGCCGTCGTCGTCGAGCGGGCCTGGTCGGAGCAATGGATGTACGTGTTCGGCAAGCTTGGCATGAAAACCACCACTGTCGGCGGCGTGACCGTCTTCCAGGTCGTCTCCAGCTAGGTGTCCCGTTCTTCCAGGTCGTCTCCGGCTAGGCGTCCCGCTCTTCCGGGTCGTCTCCGGCTAGGCGTCCCGTTCGGGCCGCTGCCTGGTAACTGAGTGACCTTCAGGAGCGCCCAGACCTTCTTGCCGGCCCAGCCGGGGACCGTTTCCCAGCCCCAGTCCTCGGCCAGGGTCTCGATGATCTCCAGCCCCCGGCCAGACTCCTCGTCCGGGTCCGGATGACGGGTCACCGGAGCGCCGAGCGCTGCGGGCAGGGTGTCCCAGACTTCGATCATCAGTTGAGTGCGGTCACAGAGCAGGCGGATCCACAGCAGCGGAAGCTTGCCGTTCTCGTCGTACCTCGGGAAGCCGTCTTGATTCGTCGATGCCCGGACGACGTTGGTGCTCAGCTCGCTCACCAGCAGCTCGGCAACGTCCGCGAGCGCGTCGAGGCCCCAGCCGTTAAGGGTCACGCTAACGAAGCCACGGGCAAGGCGTGGAACGGTCGGCAGGGCCCCAAGGGGGCCTAGATCGGATGTCAGTGGCCAGTCAGCCACGGGAGGCTCGTCGCTTCGATTCTGGGCGCGGTGGCCGCGGTACGCGGCCCCGGGCCGAACGGAGGATTAACCGCACGGCACGTTACCGTACCCGTCTCCGGGCCAGCCGTACCGCCGGTGCTGTTCAACTGCGACGGATGGTCACGCTGGGGGCGCATGAGCCAGGGACGGCGCCCCACCCGCGCACGGTACCCCATAACAGCCGGAACGCTGCGGGTCGCCTGAGCGTTACGCACGTGCATCCGAACGGAAGTGCTCGCCGCAAAGGACGTCCACCTCCAGTGAGCCCGTCGCCAGGATCTCAAAGTCACTCACGAGAGTGACATTACCCGGAGGGACTAATCGTAAATGTCCGACCTGTGCAGTCCTGGTTCCCTGGGCCACGGGCCACCGCGCGCACCGGGGTCGCACCGGGGATAACGGCAGCTCCAACGGGAGCGAGATGCCGTCGAGCGCGTGGGCACACAGGTCGTCCTCGCGCACGACAGGGAACGCGGCGATGATCTTCGCAACCAGTTCGCGGAGGCGGTTCATGTTCTTGCCGAACACCTCGAACACCTCGGCCTGGGTGACCCCTTCGCCTTCCGCCACGCCCGCGTCGGTGTCGGTGACCAGCGCCAGCGTCGTGTAACACATGGCCAGCTCACGGGCGAGAACCGCCTCCGGGTGCCCGGTCATCCCGATCAGCGTCCAGCCCTGCGCCGCGTACCACCGCGACTCGGCGCGGGTGGAGAAGCGCGGACCGTCGATGACGACGAGCGTCCCGGAGCCGGCCGGCACCCAGTCGGCCTTCCTGGCGGCCGCGATCGCGTGCGCCCGGCCGGACGGGCAGTACGGGTCGGCGAACGGGACGTGCACCGCGAACTCGTCGTAGTAGCTCTGCGCGCGCCCTTTGGTCCGGTCCACGAGCTGGTCGGGTACGACCAGTGTGCCGGGGCCGTAGGAAGCGGTCAGCGAGCCCACCGCGCTTGGCGCGAGGATCCGCCGAACCCCGAGCGAGCGCAGCGCCCACAGGTTGGCGCGGTAGGGGATCTTGTGCGGCGGGAACCGGTGGTCCTTGCCGTGCCTCGGCAGGAAGGCCACCCGGCGGCCCGCGACCTCGCCGACGAGTACGGCCTCACTCGGCTCGCCGAACGGCGTGCCGACCCGCACCTCCTCGGCGTCGGTCAGGAACTCATAGAAGCCGGACCCGCCGATGACCCCGATGTCCGCGACCGGCTCCTGGGGGTTCGGGAGGTCGTCCCCTCGGGGGGCGGCAGTCATCGCGGTTAGGCGACTTTCTCGCCGGAAGAGCCACCCGAGGAGGCCGGCGCAGAGCTGGCGGAGGAAGACGACCCGGACGAGTCGCTACCCGACTTCGAAGAGTCAGATGACTTCGACGAGTCTGACGACTTCGAAGAGTCGGACGACGACGAACCGTTGCCGCCTGACGAAGACGAGGACGTCGAGCCCGGCGACCCGCTGGCGCGGCTGTCGGTCCGGTAGAAGCCAGAGCCCTTGAACACGATGCCCACGGGCGAGTAGACCTTGCGCAGCCGGCCGCCGCAAACCTCATGCACGGTCAGCGGATCGTCTGTGAACTTCTGCACCGCCTCGAGCTGGCCGCCGCATTCGGTGCAAACGTACTGGTAAGTGGGCACGATTCCTCCCAGGCGGAACCAATTCGGTCCGATAGATTAGCACTCGCACTAGCAGACTGCTAATGATAACTATGCCAGCGGTCTGCTGATTCCATGTCATCCTGCCCGCACAAGACATCGGGGGTGCCAGGACGTCGTGCACATCGCGCGGCCCCTCGCGTCTGATAGGGTCGCGGTTTTTGCGATCAGGCGCGCGGCCCCGCGCATCGGGGGTACGGGGGTCGTCCCCCCGGGAGATAACAGCAACCAGGTAGTGCCGGAGGAGGGACGGGCGACCGCGCGGACCACGCAGTCGTGTGGCTCGGTCGGCACGCTGGGCACCAGTTCGCCATCATAGATGAGCCCGATCGTCGGCACCTGCCTGCTGACCCGGGAGAGCGCGCGGTCGTAGGACCCGCCGCCCCGGCCGAGTCGGTTCCCGCTGACGTCGACGGCAAGGGCAGGGACCAGGACCACGTCGGCGCGAGCCACGGTGCCAGGGCCGCGGACCGGTTCCACCGGCTGTAGCAATCCCCTGGGCCCAGGGGCCAGCGAGTCGGGTCCCTCATAGGACGCCCAGTCAAGGTCGCCGTCCGGGAGCAGCACCGGCAGGACCACGTAGCTGCCGCGCTTCCAGAGCGCGAAGATGAGCCCGTGCGTGTCCGGTTCCGTGCCGACCGAGTAATAGGCCGCCACCGTCCCCGCCGCAGATACTTCCGGCATTTCGAGCACTTGGTCCCTGATGAGGCGCCCCGCCGCGGCGCGTTCAGCGTCCGACATCGCCGTGCGGGCCGCGACCAGTTTTCGCCGCAGGCTGGCCTTGTCCACGGCCGTGGTGGTGTCTGGTCCCGTGTGTGGCTGCTCAGGTGGCGTATCTGAGGCCGTCATGTCGTGCACTTTGCTCCCAAGGATTCACTACGCTTGACCCATGGTCGATACCGGCAATGCCAGGACGCCAGCAGTAACCAAAGCCGTGGTCCCCGCCGCCGGCCTGGGAACGCGGTTCCTGCCAGCGACAAAAGCGACGCCCAAGGAAATGCTGCCTGTCGTCGACAAGCCTGCGATTCAGTATGTCGTGGAAGAGGCCGTCTCAGCGGGCCTCAACGATGTTCTGCTCATCACGGGCCGAAGCAAGCGCTCCATCGAGGATCATTTCGACAGGGCGTACGAGCTCGAGGAAGCGCTCACCGCGAAAGAGGACTGGGACAAGCTCAGCCTCGTCCGTGAGTCCAGCGAGCTCGCCACCATGCACTATGTGCGCCAGGGAGACCCTAAGGGCCTTGGCCACGCCGTGCTGTGCGCGGCACAGCACGTGGGGCACGAGCCGTTCGCGGTGCTCCTCGGCGATGACCTCATCGACCCGAGGGACCCGCTGCTGACTCGGATGATCGACATCAGGAACCAGTACGGCGGGAGCGTCGTCGCCCTGATGGAGGTCGATCCCGAGGAGGTCTCGCTGTACGGCTGCGCGGTCGTCGAGGCGACCGCCGAAGACGATGTGGTCATGATCACAGACCTGGTTGAGAAGCCGTCTCCGGGCACTGCGCCCAGCCGGTGGATCGTAATCGGGCGCTACGTGTGTGACCCCGAGATCTTCGACGTGCTCCGCGAGACGCCGCCAGGGCGAGGCGGTGAGATCCAGCTGACCGATGCCCTGAAGGTCCTTGGTGCCAAGGGCGAGCTCCGCGGCGTGCTGTTCAACGGGCGCCGCTTCGACACGGGCAACAAGCTGGACTACCTTCGGACCATGGTGATGTTCGCTGCCGAGCGGCCCGACCTGGCCGGGGACTTCATCCCGTGGCTGCGCAAGTTCCTCGAAGAGCTGCGGTGATGCCAGGTCTCTCACCAGACGCGGTAGACGGCTCCATGAGCACGGTCGAGGCGTACCAGGGGGCGATCCTTTCCGCGATCACCCCGCTCGCCTCGACCAGCCTGGAACTCGCCGCGGCCGAGGGATGTGTGCTGGCGGAGGACGTGACGGCGGCGGTCGCCCTGCCGTCCTTCGACAACTCAAGCATGGACGGGTACGCCGTCCGTGCCGCCGATGTCGCGGGCGCTTCGCAAGATTCGCCCGCGACCCTCCGGGTGACCGGCGAGATCGCGGCGGGCGACATCGGCGTCTACCGGCTGGCACCCGGCACCGCGATCAAGATCATGACCGGCGCGCAGCTGCCCGCCGGGGCGGACGCCGTGGTGCCCGTGGAGTTGACCGACGGCGGCATCGCCCAGGTCGCGATCTACGCTCCGGCGGAGGAAGGCAATGCGGTCCGCTACGCGGGCGGCGACGCGACCGAGGGCGAGACGCTGCTGACCGTAGGCACGCGCATGCGGCCGATGCAGATCGCGGTCGCGGCCTCAGCGGGGCGCAGGGCGGTCAAGGTACGCCCCCGGCCACGGGTCGTGGTCCTGTCCACCGGAGACGAGCTGACCGAGCCGGGCACCCCGCTTGTGCCCGGCCGGATCTGGGACTCCAACAGCTACATGATCGCGGCGGCGGCCCGTGAGGCTGGGGCGGTCGCCTACCGGCGCTCGGTCGTGCCTGACGACCCGTCGGGCGTGCTGCCTGCTCTTGAGGAGCAGCTGATCCGCGCCGACCTGCTGATCACCACCGGCGGGGTGTCCATGGGTGGCGAGCACGACGTCGTCAAGGCGGCGCTGCGCGATCTCGGCACCGTGACCTTCCGTAAGGTGGCGATGCAGCCGGGGATGCCGCAGGGCTTCGGCTTGATCGGCAAGGGCGGCGAGGGCGGGAAGGGGCTGGTGCCGATCTTCACGCTGCCAGGCAACCCGGTCAGTGCGTACGTGTCATTCCAGCTGTTCGTCAGGCCCGCGATCGCGGCTTTGCAAGGCGCGGACGACCTGTCGCTGCCCGCAGTGCAGGCGATCCTCACCGGCCCGGTGCGCTCGCCGTCCGGGCGGCGCTCGTACCTGCGTGGCGTGCTGGACGGCACCAAGGTCACGCCCCTGTCCGGGCAGGGCTCACACCAGATCGCCTACCTGGGCCGCGCCAACGCGCTGATCATCGTCCCCGAATGGGAAACCCGGCTCCCAGCCGACGACACAGTAGACGTCCTGGTCCTCCCGTAGGAACCCGGTCGGCACTCGCGTCGCCCCGTCCTGCGGGTCCGTTCGGGCTGACGCTCAGGATTATCCCGAACGAGTGAGCTCTTTCATCCCGCCCTGCGCTGTGAAGTCCGTCGGCTGTGATTGTCGGGATGAAAGAGTTTGTAGTGTTTCACCCCGTGGCCCGCACCTGAGCGTCACGGGCTGCGGAACAGGGTCAAACGCACCCGTTCGGGACCACCGTAGAGAGATCCGCGGCGACGATCAGGCGGCGCACGAATCCGTTCGGGACCACCATAGAGAGAGCCGCGGCGACGATCAGGCGGAGCACGAATCGGTTCGGGATCACCGTAGAGAGATCCGTACGGATGATCAGGCGGAGTACGAATCCGTTCGGGATCAAATTTCTTGTGTTTGCCTTTGACTGGGGAGTGGATCCGGAGCGCGTAGGCTTTCCCCATGAGTGATGCGGCGCCGGCGCGGCTGACCCACCTGGACGAGGCGGGGCGCGCACGGATGGTGGACGTTTCAGCCAAGGACGTGACGGTAAGGACGGCCACGGCGTCGGGGCGGGTGCTGTTGTCGGCAGAGGCCGTAGCGGCGCTGCGCGACGGGACCGTCCCCAAGGGGGACGCGCTCGCCGTGGCGCGGATCGCCGGAATAACCGGGGCGAAGCGGACGCCGGACCTGATCCCGCTCTGCCACCCCCTTGCCATCCACGGCGTCTCCGTCGACCTCACCGTCGAGGACTCCGGCGTGGCGATCACTGCTTCGGTGCGCACCGCCGACCGGACCGGGGTCGAGATGGAAGCGCTGACCTCCGTTTCCGTTGCCGCGCTCACGCTGATCGACATGATCAAGGCGGTCGACAAGGGCGCGGTGATCACGGACGTCCGGCTTGAGGCGAAGGACGGCGGCAAGTCCGGCACCTGGCGGCGCGGATGATCCGCGCGCTGGCGATCACCGTGTCCAACAGGGCGTCGGCCGGAGTGTATGAGGACCGCTCAGGTCCCGTGCTCGTGGAACTGCTCCGCTCGGCTGGATGCGACGTCGTGGACGGTCCGCTGGTGATCCCGGACGGCGAGGCCGTCGAGCAGGTGCTGCGCGACTCCGTCACCGCCGGATACGACGTGGCCGTCACCACCGGCGGGACCGGGCTGACCCCCACCGACCAGACACCGGAGATGACCCGCCGGGTGATTGACCGCGAGGTTCCCGGCATCGCCGAGGCTCTGCGGTCCGCAGGGGCCGCCGCCGGGGTGCCGTCCGCGATCCTGTCCAGGGGACTTGCGGGCATCGCGTCGGGGACCCTGATCGTGAACCTGCCGGGGTCCTCGGGCGGCGTCCGGGACGGGATGAACGTGCTGCGGCCGGTCCTCGTGCACGCCGTCGACCAGATCCGGGGCGGTGACCACGTGCGGGCGGACGCAAGTCAGGGACATTCGCATCAATCAGACACAGATCATGCCTCCGAGAACGCATAGCGTTGCGGTAGCGTCTTTCGCCTAGGCTTTATGACATAGCACTCAGGGGAAAGATTTACAGGCGTGGGACGCATCCACGGGTGGCCGGCCACCCTTACCGAGCCGGACCTGCTGGACGCGCCGGTCGTGCTCCGGCCGGTGCGCGTCTCGGACGCGCGCACCTGGCGCGAGATCCGGGTGCGGAACGCCTCGTGGCTGCGTCCATGGGAGCCGTCTAACCCGGAGACGCCGCTGGTCAGGTCGCCGATCGGGCCGTACCTGTCCATGGTCCGCACCATGCGGCGTGAGGCCAGGCAGGGCGTCGCGCTGCCCTGGGTGGTCGGCTACGACGGCAAGTTCGCCGGGCAGCTCACCGTCGGGTCCATCGTGTGGGGATCGTCGCGGTCCGGGCAGATCGGCTACTGGATCGACGAGGCGTTCGCCGGTCACGGGATCATCCCCACGGCGCTGGCGATGGCTGTCGACCACTGCTTCCGCGTCATGGGCATGCACCGGCTCGAGGCGTCCATCCGGCCGGAGAACGCCGCGTCCCGCCGGGTGGTGGAGAAGCTCGGGTTCAGGGACGAGGGCGTCCGGGTGCGGCAACTGCACATCAACGGCACCTGGCGGGACCACATCTGCTACGCGATTACCGCCGAGGAAGTGCCGGCCGGGCTGCTGCCCCGGTGGCGGAGTTCGCTCACCGCGTCCCGCGCGTCACGTTCCGGCGCGTGATGAATGCGAAAATGGATCTTTGCTTTTGATCTCCACGACACGCCGCGCAGGTACTCGTTATCGGCAGGCGCTCCGTTTACGCTGCGTCACATGCCCGGTGTGTCCGGTGCCGGAATTGACCGAGGGGAGGTACGAGCCCGATGAGCAGCGCCATTCTTTACCTGGCGATCGTCGCGATCTGGGCATGCGTCCTCATCCCCCGGTGGCTTCGGCGCGACTCGGCGCGTGGGGCTTCCGCTCCCGTGGCAGCGAAGCCTCCGGTTGTCGCTGAGCTGGAGGAGAGCGACGATCCGCCGGAGGAGAGGGACGATCCGCCGGAGGAAGCGGGCGGGGCCGCTGAGGCGGACGAGGCGCCGCAGCCCCGTGCACGGGTCGCAGAGCCGCTGAGCGCGGAGGAATCGCGGCGGCGGATGCTCGCCGCTCGCCGCCGCCTCCTGCTGATGCTGATCGGCCTTGAGGCCGCGGCGATCGCGCTCGCGGTCCTTGGCCTGGCCGCCGTGTGGGTGGTCATCCCGCCCTCGATCATGCTCATCGGGTACCTGCTGTTGCTCCGCGAGGCCGGGCAGGCCGACGCGGAATGGGCCCAGCACGAGGCCGAGGCGGCCGAGCGCGCCAGAGCGCGGACGGCGCATGCTCGGCGGGCTACGCCCGCCGAGGGTACCCCCACTGCAGGCATCGCCGAGGCGGCGGCAGCACTGGCGGCGAAGCTCGCCGCCGCGCCCGTCCCTGCCGACTCCGAGGACTCAGGCCGCGACTTCGCGCCTGGCCTGGCAGGCAAGTACACGACCTCGAACGCGCACGCCGAACCCACCGAGGACGACTACTCAGACACCTACGACCCGCCCCGTCTCCGCGCCGTCGGCGACTAGGGTCGCAGGCTAGTCATCATCGGTCTTACGGACCGGCCATGTCGCCGCGGCCGATCCTAGCCGGGGCGGATCTCCTATTCTCCGAACCGGCTGACCCGTAACCGACGCGACGACCTCGAAGTCCTTGTCGTCACAAAGCAGGATCAGGCGTTCGCGTTCCGCGGTCGCCGCGACGAGCAGGTCAACCGGGCCAGCAGAGCGGTGCTGGCCGCGCTCGGTGAGCGCCTTCTGTACCTCATCCGCACGCTCGTAGGCGTCGTCGCTCATCGGAACCGAGCCGAAAACCGCCTGCAGCGCACACCGCTTCTCGGCCCGGCCCGCACGCGACCGGGCCGAGTAGAGGAACTCAAGCTCCACAATCGGGCAGGTCGCGATGACCCCTGATGTCAATTGGTCTGCCCACGCCTGGCGGTGCTGCTCTTGCAGGATGCGGAAGAGCCCGGAGGTGTCGACGAGGTAGAGGGCCGGACTCACCGCCGGTAAGCCGCCTTGTTGCCAAGGAACTCGTCGAAGTCGCCTTGGTCCGCCACCTCGCCCAGTCGGGCTAGGGCGTGCAGTCGTGCCAGCCGCTGCCCGACCTCGCGGAGCGCGGCGTCGACCGTATCCTTCTTCGTCTTCGTGCCAAGCACTTCCGCCGCCGTCGACAGCGCCTCTTCATCGATCTCGATCGCGGTCTTTACCATGGCCATCGGGCACCTCCAGCAACGCCACCTCGTTGGATATCCAGGATATCTAACGAGGATATCCTGGATATCCTAGCGCTGGCTGGTGCCGTCCCGCGTGGATCGCACCGGCGATGGCGCGAGCAAGCCGCAAAGTTTGCTACGCTAGCTCAAGTTCAAGGGGCTATAGCGCAGTCCGGTAGCGCACCTCGTTCGCATCGAGGGGGTCAGGGGTTCAAATCCCCTTAGCTCCACCCATAAAGTGCCAGGTCATCGACCTGATTCGCGTCCCGTTCGACCAATAGCCGGATTGCTGTTGGGAGGAATTTGGGAGGCGAGGTTTTTACCGCCTCCCCGTTGGTTCTTCTTCGTCCGGTCCCGGGCTGGCTTGTGCCACGCGGTCCCTGATGGGGGCGAGCAGGTTGTCGAAGGCTGGCACCGGCGAGGTGGGGCTGAGTGCCGCGCGCTCGTTGAGTGACTCCTCCCAGCGGGCCTGCAGGGCCTGCTTGAGGTCCTCCCGCATCCGCTGGGAGACGTGGGAGTACAGGCCGCGCATGCCGACGGTGCGGACATGCTGCGCCGTCGCCGGGCTCTCACCCCCATCGGGGGTCCTCATGCCGAGCCATTCACAACAGCGCCTCGTGGCGCGCTAATGACGGATATTACGGAATTGACAAGACGATGAACCGGGGCGGCGGCAGAAACGTTTCATTTGTATACGGATCGAACACACCGGGACGGGCGGGATGTCGGACCTGCGGATTGACGATGCCACCACCAGCGGGGCCTCGGCCGGGCTGCGGGCCGCGGCGAACCGGCTCTCCCCTGTGGTCCGGGCCGTGCAGGCGCTGGATACCGGAGCGGCCGGGGTGAACGCCCTGGCCACTGAACTGGACCTGGGCGACCAGACCCTCGTCGCGGCGCTGAACGACCTCGGCACGGAGCTGACCAAGCTCGCCTCCCAGGTGGACGCCGCCGCCGCCGACTTCGCCGGGACCGACCAGGCGCTCGCGGCGGACACGGCCAGGTGACCGGGACAAGCGGCTACGCGCGGTCGATGCCGGCGCTCGGCTTCGACCCGGCGCCCGGCGATGTCGGGTCGGTCAACAGCCTGGCCCGCCAGTACACCCAGGTCGCCGCCGAGGTCACCGCCGTCCACGACCATGTCGCCGGCATCGGCCTGTCTCCGTGGAAAGGCAAGGTCGGCGACGCCGTGCGCGCCCGGCAGACCGCCCTCGCCCAGTCGCTGGCGGTCGCCGCCGACGGCGCGACCAGGCTCGGCGCGGCGGCGTCCCTCTGGTCACCCCGGCTGAGCGACTTCCAGGCCGAAGCCGACGCCCTGGAACGCCAGGCCGCCGGCGTGCAGGCCACCCGCCAGTACCTGGCCACCAAGGCGCCCGCGGTCCCGGCGCTGAACGGCGACCTGGCCCAGTCGGAAACCGCGCTGTCCACGATCCGCGCCAAGGCGGAGCAGCTCCACCGGGAGTACCTGGGCACCGCCGCGAGCATCATGAACGAGTTCGACCTCACCGCCTGGTGGGACAGCACCGAAGACATCCGCAAGTACCCCGAAGGCGTCATCGCTTTCTTCGACATGATGACCGCCGATCACTGGCTCGCGACCCTGGAGCGGGTCGCCGCGGTGCCCAGCGAGTGGGTGAAGAAGTTCGGCGACGCCGTCGAGGGAGCCAGCGCGGCGATGGCCGACGGCAAGTCCGCGGAGGCGACGGAACTCCTGCTCAAGGCCGCCAAACTCGGGCAGGCGACCGGCGAGAATGTGGACGCGTGGTACTCGTTCGCCCCACGCTGGCTGGGCAAGGCAGCTGACGGGCTCTCGGCCGTGCGCGGCGCGTCCACCGCGCTGGGGGTCCTGGGCATCCTCGGCGACGCCACCGACATGATCTCCCCGCAGAACAAGGGCACGCTGGGCTGGGGCGACCGGGGCGTCGCCGCCACCAACGCGGGGTTCCTGACCGCCAACCTCGTCGGCGCCGACCTGGTTATGGACGCGATCCCCGGCGTCGGGGAGGTGGCGATCGCCACCACCGGCCTGTATCTCGCGGGAGACTTCCTGTACCAACACTGGACGCCCTTCTGCGATGCCGCGAACGACGTGGGGCACGCGACGGTCGCGGCCGTCAAAGACACCGGGCACGCGACGGCCGTGGCCGCCACGGACATCGGACACGGGGCGTCCTCGGCCTGGCACTCCGTCACGTCTTCTGTAGGGAGCTGGTTCTGATCGTGGAGCTTGACATCGACCTCGCGGCGGCAGAGTGCACCGAAGAAGCCCGGCGGCTCATCGATACCGCACGGTCCGACGGCATCGTCTCCCTGGGCGCCCTCGGCGGAATGGACCTCTGCATCCTCGGCGGGCCGATGCACTCGGTGTTCCCGGAGGCCGTCGCGAAGGCGTGGCTGGGCCTAGGCGACCGCGCGCGGCAGAAGCTGATCGACGAACGCACCGCCGACATGGCCAAACGTGGCATGCTGACGCCGCCCCCGCCCGGCGGCTACGGTTACGCGCTGGCCCCTGCTCTCGGGCTGGCGCTCGCCGCGCGGTGTCGGCCGGCGTTCGTCGTGACGGCCAGCGCAGGCCCGCATATGCGGCCGCTGTGCTTCTTCGCGCTCGGCGACCAGAACCGAGTCCGTGCGCGGCCTGGTAATCGAGGTCCCCGCCCCGCCCGCAGACAGCCGCAAGTTCCCACAGCAGAAGAAGCTCGGTCCTCTCGGCTGGCTCTTCAGCTACGCCCTGGTCACGCCGGAGAAGGCCGCCTACATGCTCGCCGAGCACGTGAGCAGCCCGCCGTCAGGGGTCCCGGCCGGCCCGGGGCAGCCCCCCTACGTGGTCACCCTGTATCGGGCCGGGGGCGGCCTTCAGTCAGCCACCGAGCTGTCCGTTCTCGGTGACGGAACCACCGCGCGGGTCACCGGCGCCAGCATCGGCGGCGAGTACGACAAGCCCGCGCTGCAGCAAATCCTGCTCGGCCTCCTCGCCAGGGCACCCCGGCAGCCTGACCCCGTGCGGGTGCCTGAGCCGGCTGAACCCGCCCGCTCCGCGCGAGCCGACGACGAGCATGTCCGCTGGCGTCCTCGCTACGCTCACCCCGTCGCCGGGATGCTCACGACGACGGCTCCGGCCGACGCTGGCGGCATCCCGCTTGCCGTCACGGATGGTGGCCGCGGAGCCCGCCGCGTCGCCCACCGCGAGCTGCCGGCCGGCAGGTTACTCCTGAGTTCCATCTCTACCATTCCTCTCCTAGGTAGGCGCCGTCGGCGAGCAGCCGGTCGCGCAGTTGTCCGTAGTCCACGGCGCGGCAGCCGGTGCCGTCCTTGAGCGCGAGGTCCGCGGCGGTGCCCGCCGCCTGGCCCATCGCGAAGCACGGCCCGGATACGCGCGCGGAGGACTGGCCGCCGTGCGTCATCGACGCGCACCGGCCCGCCACGTACAGGTTGTCCACGACCTTCGGCATGATCATCCGGAACGGAAGCTGGTTGAACCCGCGCGGGTTACCGCCCCGCGGGAAGACGATGTCCACGTCCCCGGCGACGTGCGCCTCCACCGGCCAGCCGTTGACACCGATCGAGTCGGGGAAGTCCGCGCAGTCCAGGATGTCGTCCTGGGTGAGCTGGTACTCGCCGACGATCCGGCGGGTCTCCCTGATGCCGATCTGCGGGGCGATGTCCACGATGTAGGAGTTCTCAAAGCCCGGCGTGACGTCCCTGATGAACTCCCACGCGTCCCAGGCCTGCCTGCGGCCGAGTACCTCGCCGTAGCTGAGCTGCCGGACGTCCGTGCCGTCCACGGGGCTGCCGTCCGGGTTGGCGAGCTGGCTCATGTTGGCGCGCCACTCAAGCGGGTTCCGCTGCGGCCGGACGATGGGGCGCTTGCGGGGAAACTTGTGCGTGCCCGCGGCCTCGGCCTCGTCCATCTTCCTGGCGACCACTTCCCAGGCCCGCCCGGCTTTGCCGGCGTCGACTCCGTTGATGCGGAACATGAGCGACGGGAACATCATGTCGTCGCCCTTCTCGAACGGCACGCCCGACCACGCGGACACGTCACCGTCCCCGGAGCAGTCGATGAACACCTGCCCCCTGATGGCGTGCCTGCCGGACTTGGACTCCACGAGCACCGCGTCGATCCGGCCGGCGGCCGCCATGCTGACGCCGGTCACCATCGCGTGGTACAGCAGCGTGCCGCCGGATCCGCCTACCAGCTCGTCGGCTGCGATCTTGTACGCGGAGATGTCGAAGGCCTGCGCCTGGATTCGGCTGGCGAGCGAAAGGTGCGGCTCGTTCAGCCCGTCGAGGGCGGCCATCCGGTCGAGCAGGTCGTCGGCGAGACCGTGGATGACCCGGCGGTGCTCGCCGTGCACGTTGGCGTGCAGCCCGCAGAAAGTGGACAGGCCGCCGGCTGTCCCCGCGCCGCCGAGGTAGCCGTACCGCTCGATGAGGATCGTCGACCGGCCGGCCCGCGCCGCCGCGGCCGCCGCCGTGATGCCGGCCGGCCCGCCGCCGATCACGACGATCTCGTACTCGCCAAGGAGCGGAGTCTCCCTGGCCGGCTCATGCACCGCTTGCATGCTCGTCCTTCCGCTTCAGATGGGCCGGGCGGTCAGCGGGCCGCCGGCGGTACCGGGCCTGGCCCGGCGCTGCATCCTCCTCACCAGCGTCACCTTGGCCGTGGCCGCCGATCCAGCTTGGCTCGGAATAATTCATCGCGGCCGGCGAGATAGCCGACAAGATAAATGCCGGAACGCATATGCCGTAGCTATCTGTTAGCAGGCTGATGATGCCACCAAGCAATAGAACGCTTCGCGGTCGGCGGGAGGCCGATGTTCCTTTCTCCCGAAGTCACGGGCATGTGCTAGCGCGTCCTTTCAGACGGGTGGCCGCGATAGCGAGAACCATAGTTTCGTGTGACCGAAGTGTAAAATCACGGTTATGGCTAGAAAGCATAAGTTATGCTTATGTCTGGCGATGCCGCCCGCATCGGCCAAGGACAGAGGCAGGGTAGCCGCGGGCTAGCCGACCTTCGCCGCCAGCGCCACTAGCGCCTCGCGCAGCCAGACATGCGCGGGATCGGCGTCCCGGTCTTCGTGCCACCACAGGGCCTCGATGATGGGATCCGGGTTGCCGGGGCACGGGCAGACGCGCAAATCGAGCCTGTCGGCGAACTGCGCGACGAGCCGCCGCTGCATGAGCGCCACCAGGCTGCTGCCCGCGACCAACTGCGGGACCGCCAGGTAGCTCTCCACGCCGATGGTCACCTGAGGCTTGATGCCGAGCAGCGCGAGCTGCCTCGTCGCGGGTGGCGCCAGCGGCGAGCTGTGGTTCCGGTAGAACGGCATGACCCAGCTCGCGTCCTGGAGATCGTCGAGCGTGAGCGGGCCGCCGGCCGCCAGGCGGTTGTCCGCCGACATGATGCACACCCATTCGTCAGTGAACAGCTCGGTGGAGTGCACTAGTGGGAGCGCTTGCCTTCGTTCGGGCGCCACGATGCCGTCCACCCAACGGATGCGATGCGGCAGGTCCACCGCCAGTGCCTCGCGCACCAGGCGAATGCGCAGGGAGGCGCAGGGTGCTTGCTCTGCGAGCAACCGGGACAGGCGGGTGGCCAGGATGGCGACCGTGTAATCGGACATCATCAGCGTGAACTCGCGCCGCGTCGACGACGGGTCGAAGTTCGCGCCGGTGGAAAAGAGCTGCTCGGCGGCCGCGCATACCGCGTCGACCTGCTGGGCGAGCTGCTCGCCGAGCGGCGTCAGCACGTACTCGCCGTGCTCGCGGACGAGCAGCTCGTCGCCGAAGTGCCGGCGCAGCCGGGACAGGGACGCGCTCGCCGCAGGCTGGGTCACGCCGAGCCGCTGCGCCGCGCGGGTCACGTTGCGTTCGCGCAGCAGCTCCCGGAGCACCAAGATCAGGTTCAGGTCCAGGCTTGCTAGCTGAGGCACCCGGCGCCTCATTGGTGAGCACCTGACCAGTAAGCGCGGTTCTGCCTCACCAGTGCACAGTACCCTACTTGCCCTTAAACCGGACAAATAGGAAAAATTGTTCACATCATGGTACTTCGGGCGCCTCGGGCAGGCAGGTCGAGAGGCTATCGCCCAACCATAATTTATGGTTATGCCTGCCAGTCGTATTGACTATTTGACTGGCAGTACACGCAGATTTAACATGACCAATGTTCGATAAGCGAGTTTCCTAAATGTAAATACATTTCGCAGTCGAATTCAGCTAAGCATGGATCTCCGCGGATTCAGTAACTCTTGTCGGCGTGATTTTCGCAGCTCATCGCGCACGCCTGTCCTCTGCTTCTTGCGGAAAGAAAAAGGACTTATGAAGCCACTTTCTGGCACCCATCGGGTAACGAAAATAGCGGCAGCGCTCGCCGCAGCGCTTGCCGCCGCGGCGTGCGGCAGCTCAGCGGGCGGCTCGAGTTTTGCCGCGCCCGTCGTCTCAAGCTCAACGCTGGCCACGCTCCGAGCCGATGTCAATCAGGCTGAGCAGGTGCCCACCTTCACGCCTCCAGGCCCGTCATTCAACGCGAGTGCCGCGCGCGGCAAGACCACCGTCGCCGTGCCGAGCAGCTCGCTCATCCCGTATTGCGCGCAGACAATCCAGCAGATGCAGGCCATCGGCAAGTCGATCGGCACCCCGGTGGTGAACTACCCGGCCGACTCCGGGGAGACCTCGTGGGAACAGGGCGCGGAACTCGCGCTGTCCACCCACGCCAGTGCCTTTACGACGCTCTGCGGCATCAACCCGGCGGACATCGGCCCGCAGGTCGCGGCCCTGCGCGCGAAGAACGTCCCGGTCGTCACGCTGCTCGGCGATGTCTCACAGCCCGCGCCGAGCACGGTCTCCGCGGGGACCTCAATCCAGCTCGACAAGGCCGCGCAGCTCCTCGTCGACGACGCCGTGGTCCAGAACGACGGCAAGCCATTCCACGCCCTGGTGCTGACCGACTACGACCTTTACGCCGCCAGCAGCCCGGTCAACGCCGCGGTGGCGCAGCTCAAGAAGATCTGTGGCAGCAACTGCCCGGCCACGGTGGCCAGCATCCCGGAAACGCAATGGACGACGAACATCGAGTCCACGGTCAGCGGCCTGCTCCTCAAGGACCCCAAGATCACCGCGGTGATCGCGCTCTACGACGGGATGGTCCCCGGACTGTACCCGGCGGTGCAGGGCGTGCGCCGGGCGGGCCTGAAGGTTTACACCTACGGCGCCTCGCAGGGCGTGGTGGACATGATTTCCAGCTCGAACGGCGTGGTCGCCGCGGATATCGGCGCCAGTGCCTCGTGGACCGCGTATACCCAGATGGACCAGGTGCTGCGGCTGCTCGCAGGGGACAAGCCGCTGCCCACAGGGGCGGAGTACCCGGCCCTTCGGATGTGGGCGCCGTCCAACGTCACCCAGTTCAGCAGCGCCGATCCGTACGGGACCAGCTACATCACCGGCTTCCGCAAGCTATGGCAAGTTAGCGGATGACCCCCGCCCCGACGCCCGTGCTCGAACTGCGGAACGTGAGCAAGCAGTTCGGCGGCACCCGGGCACTGGACTCCGTCGACCTCACGCTCCATGAGGGGGAGATCGTCGGGCTGCTCGGGCAGAACGGCTCAGGCAAGTCGACGCTGGTGAAGGTCCTGGCGGGTGCCCATGCCCCGGAGCCCGGCGCCACCGTGCGGCTGCGCGGCGCGGAGAAGACGTTCCCGCTTCGCCGGGAGGAGATGCGCCTTGGCGTCGTCGCGCAAGACCTGGGCCTAGTGGAGCGGATCTCCGTCATAGAGAACCTCAACATCGGGCGGCGGATCGCTCCGTCCGGACGCGGCCGGATGGGAATCAACTGGCGTGCGGAGCGGCGCTTGGCGGATGCGGTGCTCGCCTCCTACGGAATCCGGCTACCGCTGAACGCCCGGGTCGGGGATCTGCCGCTGCTCCAGCGGGCGATGCTGGCGATCGCGCGTTGCGCTCAGGACATCGCCGGGGAAGACGAGACGGGAGCCGGGGCATGGCAGGGCGGCGTCATGATCCTCGACGAGCCCACCGTCTTCCTCCCCGAGCAGGAAACAGCCTTCCTGCTCGACCTGGTCCGCCGCAGTGCCCGCAACGGCACCAGCGTGGTGATCGTCTCGCACGACCTGGCGGTCATCAGAGAGATAGCACAGCGCGCGGTGGTGCTCAGGAACGGGAAGCTCGTCGCCGACATGCCGATGGCCGAGGTAACGGACCGGGAACTCGTGGACCTCATCATCGGCTACGCGCCGGAACACGGAACCGAAGCGGGAACCGGAGGGTCGCAGCTGTGAACACGGCGGACACGAGGCCGTCCACGGAGGCGGCAGCCGGACCAGCGGTCGCGCTGTCAGCGGAAGGCCTGACCGGGGGCCGGGTCCGTGCCCTGGACATCAAACTGCGCCGTGGCGAGATCCTCGGGATCGCGGGACTGCTGGGATCGGGTGCCGAAGACGTGCCCGGGCTCCTGTTCGGAGCGTTGCCGGCCACGGCGGGAACTTTGACCGTCGGTGGCAGGGCGGTCCCCGCGCCGGACCTCACCCCGCGCCGGGCGATCGGGCTGGGCATCGGGCTAGTCCCCGCCGATCGTGCCGGAGACGGCCTGATCGGCGAGCTGAGCGTGTGGGAGAACGAGCTGTTCCTGGTGAACCGCCGGTATTTCCGGCGGGGCTGGCCGACCCGGCGCCTGGCACGGGCTGACGCCCGGCAGCGGTCGGCACGGTTCCGCATATCGCCCCCGGACGTGGACAACATGGTCGGCCGTCTCAGCGGCGGCAACCAGCAGAAGGTGCTGATCGCCAAGTGGTGCGAGATCGGGCCGTCGGTGCTGCTCCTGCACGAACCGACTCAGGGTGTGGACATCGGTGCCCGGATGGACATCCACCAGGCCATGAAACAGCTGGCGGACGCCGGCACGGCCATCGTGTGGGCGACCACGGACTACGCCGAGATGGCTCAGATGGCCGACCGGGTCCTGATCTTTACCGGCGGCGTGGTCGGCACCGAACTCCATGGCGGCGACGTCACGCTACGCGCGATCTCCGCCGCGGTGATCTCGACATGAGGCATTGGGTGATTCTTCGATGGAGAGAGCGATGACGACTGAATCTCAGTCCACGGCCCCCCTGGCCGGGAGCAGTGACGTGATGGCCGGGCCGCCGGTGCCGCGCAGGTGGACTAGGGACCGCTCTCTGAAGCTCGCGGAGGCGGCGGCGCTGCCGGTCCTGTTCGTCGCCATGGTGGTCGTGTTCGCCGCGCTGGAGCCGGGGTCCTACCTCTCCGTCGGGAACATCGCGAGCGTGCTTGGCACGAATACGGTGCTGCTCGTCATCATGGTCGGCGCCCTGATCCCGCTGCTGGTGGGAGAGTTCGACCTGTCCGTGGCGTCGGTGTCGGGCTTCTCTGCGATGCTCGTCGCGACGCTGAACGTCAACCTGCACATGGCGGCCCCGCTCGCCTGCCTCGTCGCGCTGGCCGCCTCGGCGGCGGTAGGCGCGTTCAACGCGTTCTTCGTTGTCTATTTCGACAACAACTCGTTCATCATCACGCTGGCCTCGGGAACGGCGGTGACCGGCATCGTCTACGCGATCTCTGGCTCGCAGACCGTGTCCGGAATCGATCAGGGTCTCAGCACCTGGACCTACGGAAACACGCTGTTTGGGATACCGCTCGAGTTTTACTACGGGCTAGCGGTGGTCCTGGTGGCCTGGTGGGTGCTTGAGATGACTCCGCTGGGACAGCGCACAATGTTCACGGGCCAGTCCCGGTCGGTGGCCCGGCTGAGCGGGGTGCGGGTACCACGCATACGTTCGGGAGCGTTCGTTTTCGCCGGACTCGTGAGCGGCATCTCCGGGATCCTGGCGGTCGGTACCGCGGGTTCCGCGGACCCGAGCAGCGGCCCAGCGCTGCTCCTTCCGGCACTCGCGGCCGTGTTCCTGGGCATGACAACGATCCGGCCCGGCCGGCAGAACGTGGTGGGCGCCGCCATCGCCGCCTACTTCCTCGCGGCCGGCGTGGCGGGCCTTGAGCTGCTGGGCGTGCAGAACTGGGTGGAGGACGTCTTCTATGGTGGCGCGCTGGTCATCGCGGTGACCGCCAGCCAGTTGCTGCGTCGTGGCTCGGCGCGGCGGTAAGAGCAGCCGGGAGAAAGGAAATGGGAATGGCCGGTATCACTGGCGACAAGGATCAGGCCGCACAGCTCTTTGACGTGCGGGGAGCGCGGACGCTCGTCACCGGCGCCGGCAGCGGGCTCGGCCTGGCGATGGCTGAGGTAATGGCCGCCAATGGGGCTCGGGTCATGCTGAGCGACATCGACCCCGAGCGGCTGGAGAAGGCGGGCGCCGACTTCGCCGCACGCGGCGCGGACGTGCCGACGTGCGCGGCCGACGTGTCCGTCGCGGCGGATGTCGACCACCTCGTGGCGCGGACGCGCGCGGAGTTCGGCGGCATCGACGTCGTCTTCGCCAACGCCGGAATCAACGCCGGGCGGAACCTCGGCTACCCCGACGGCGCCATCGAGGCGTTCCCCATGGACGCGTGGTCGAAGGTCATGGACATCGACCTGGGCGGTGTGTTCAACACCCTGCGCTCCTGCGCCCCGGTCATGAAGGAGCAGCGCGCCGGCAGCATCATCGTCACGGCATCGACGGCCGGCCTGCGCGCCGAGCCGCTTGTCGGCTACGCGTACGTGGCGGCGAAGGCCGCGGTGGTCAACCTCGTCAAGCAGGCGGCCCTCGAGCTGTGCCAGTACGGGATCCGGGTTAACGCGATTGCCCCCGGGGCGTTCGCCACCAACATAGGCGCGGGGAAGAAGCAGTCCCGGGCCTACGGCGAGGCCTGGCTACGCACCATCCCGATGCGCCGCCGCGGGGAGCCGGACGAGATCAAAGGCATCGCGCTGCTCCTCGCCTCGCAAGCCGCCAGCTTCGTCACGGGTTCGGTCTGGACCATCGACGGCGGCTCCACCGCGCTCACCCAGGGCGGCGTCCCTGACTACCCGGACGTGTGACAGCCCGCATCCGCTCACGCCGGCCTGTGCGGCGGTCGCCCGGCGGCTTGATGCCAGGAGGTCGTGTCGCCGCCCGCGCCACCGAGGGCTGACTGCCGGTTTGCTACGCTCTGCCAAATGTCCCAAATATCCCAAATGTCGCCCAGCCGTGTCGCCGTGATCGGGCCCGGCGCGATAGGCGCGGTCTTTGCCGCGGCTGCTCAGCAAGCCGGGCCAGTCCAGATGGTCATCTGCGGCCGCCGCCCGCTCGGGGAGCTCGTGGTCTGCCCGGACGAGCGGCAGCCGATCGCCGTTGACGCCCCTGTGATCACCGATCCCGGTCAGGTAGCCGGCCCTGTCGACTGGGTGTTCCTCGCGGTGAAGGCCCACCAGACCCAGGGCGCCAGCGAGTGGCTGCGGGCGCTGGCCGGGCCGGAGACGGTCGTGGTCGTGCTGCAGAACGGCGTGGAGCATTACCAGCGGGTAGCGCCGCTGGCGGGCCGGGCCACAGTGCTGCCCGCGATCGTCTGGACCTCGGCGGAAACTGTTGCCGCCGGACGCGTACGGCTTCGCGGCGAGCCGAGGCTCAGCGTTCCGGCGGGTGAGCCGGGCCGGCGGCTGGCCCGGATGCTGGACGGGGGCGCGCAGGTCGATCCGGTGCCCGACTTCACCACCGACGCCTGGCGTAAGCTCTGCGTCAATGTACTCGCCGCGCTGATGGCGCTGGCCGGGCGCCGGGCCGGCATCTTCCGGCAGGCTGAGATGGCCGCGCTTGCCCGCGCCCTGGCAACGGAGTGCTCCGCGGTTGCCCGGGCAGAGGGAGCCCGGCTCGATGATGGCGACGTTGACGAGATCGTCGCGCGCTACGCCGCGATGCCTGCCGACGTCGGCTCGTCCATCGTGGCGGACCGGGAAGCCGGACGGCCGCTGGAGTGGGATGCCAGGAACGGAGTGGTTCGCAGGCTCGGCCTCAGGCACGGGATACCCACCCCGGTCAGCGACGTGATCGTGCCGCTGCTGGCCGCCGCAAGCGGCGACCCGCAGGGCTAACCGGACAGCGGGGTAACGCACCGATCGACCGGCACCGCCTATCCGGCCTGGTTCAGGTGCGCTGCGATCTGACTTCTGCCAGTCGTGCGTTCAGGAACCGGCGCTCGGGTCCGGTGCCGGCAAGGGCTGCCGCCTCCTCGTAGGCGCTGGCGGCTTCCTCGTTCCGGCCAAGGCGGCGCAGGAAGTCGGCCCGGGTCGCGGGCAGCAGGTAGTAGCCGGCGAGGGCGCCGCCGGCCTCCAGGCGCTGTAGCAGCGCCAGCCCTGCCGCGGGGCCGTCGGCCATGGCCACCGCTACGGCGCGGTTCAGCTCGACTACCGGTGAGCCGGTCATGTCCGCCAGGTACTGGTAGAGCCGGGCGATCCTCGGCCAGTCGGTGGCCAGGGCGGTCGGGGCGGCGGCGTGGCAGCCGGCTATGGCCGCCTGGGTCTGGTACTGGCCGGGCCGCCGGGCGGCGAGGGCGTCTTCGAGGTGCCGGCGGGCGAGGCCTATCTGGGCCTGGTCCCAGCGGGTGCGGTCCTGGTCTTCCATGGTCACCAGGTCACCGCGGTCGTTTACCCGCGCCGCCTGCCTCGCGCGGTGGAACAGCATGAGGGCGAGCAGCCCCTTGGCTTCCGGTTCTTCCGGCAGCAGTTCCGCCAGCACCTGGGTTAGGGCGACGGCCCGGTCGCAGAGGTCCCTCCGGATGAGGTCGTTCCCGGCGCTGGCCGAGTATCCCTCGTTGAATACCAGGTAGAGGACCGCCAGGACGCCCGGTACCCGCTCCGGCAGGGCGCTGGCCGGCGGTACCCGGTAGGGGATACGCGCGTGGGCGATCTTGTGCTTGGCCCGGACGAGCCGCTTGGCCATCGTGGCCTCCGGCACCAGGAAGGCGCGGGCGATCTCGGCGGTGCTCAGCCCGGTCAGGGTGCGGAGCGTCAGGGCGACTCTTGCCTCCATGGCCAGCGCGGGATGGCAGCAGGTGAAGATCAGCCGGAGCCGTTCGTCAGGGACGCCGCTGTCGTCAGCGTCCATCTCGGGGTTATCCGTTCCCGTCTCTCTGGCTGCCATCACGGCCAGCTCCTCGACCTTGGCACGGTAGGTGCTGCTGCGCCGCAGGCGGTCGATGGCCCCGTTGCGGGCCACCGTCATCAGCCACGCCCCCGGACGGTTCGGCACGCCGTCGCGTGGCCAGCGCCGCAGCGCCTGGGTAAAGGCGTCCTGGGCGCATTCCTCGGCCAGGTCCCAGTCACCCGTCTGGTGGATCAGGGCCGCGGTGATGCGGCCCCACTCCTGGCGGAAGGCATCGGCCACGACCGTCCCCACGACGCTGGTCGCGGTGACGGTGGTGGAGACAGCAGTGGCCGGTGCCTTTCCCGCCCCGCCCGCCCCGCCCATGCCGCCTGCCGGCTCCGGGGGTTGGCCGTCGGGTCCGGCTAGTCCTCCTCGAACGGCCAGAACGGCCTCACCTCCAGGATGCCGAGGCGGGCCATCGGGTGCCTGCGCGCGACCTCGATGGCTTCGTCGAGGTCGGCGCACTCAAGCACGTCGAAGCCGGCGATCTGCTCTTTCGTCTCAGCGAACGGGCCGTCTGTCACCATGGCGCGGGACTCCCTCACCCGTACCGTGCGGGCACTGCCGGGCGGCTCTAGTTCGCTGCCGTACAGGCGAACGCCCCGGCCGTCCATCTCGGCTACCCAGGGATCGACTGGTTCGATGTGGTCGAACTCCCGGGGGTCGACCGCCGGGTCGGTGCAGACGAGCATCAGGTACTGGATCTTGCCTTCACCCGGCTCGGGCAGCGGCACGGCCGGGGCGCTGTCCGGCAGGGCGCGTACCTCGACCGACCCCAGCCAGGAGTGGGGGTGCCTGCCGGCCCACCGCACCGCCTCGTCCAGGCTGGCGCACTCGAGCACGTCGTAGCCGGCCACCTGCTCCTTGGTCTCCGCGTACGGCCCGTCGGTGATGATGAGCTGGCCGTCCCTGATCTTGATCGTGGTGGCATCCGCCGTCGGCCGCAGGCGGCTCCCTTGCAGGTAGACACTGGAGCGGACCGTCTCCTCAACCCAGGACGAAAACGCGGCCCAGTTCTCGTTTTCGTCCCACTCCGCGGCCACGTCGGGGTCGGCCGTGTGGATCAGCATGTAACGCATTGCCCCTCCTCTACCGAACACCCGACGGGACCCGCACCGACGCGGTCACCGCGTCCGCAGCCCCGCGGGCCGGCCGCCCGCGGTGCCGCGGGCGGAAGGCGCGCCCGAGGCGGGGCCGCAGGTCCCTCAGCGCGGCGGCGGCCTCACCCGCGCGTACGTCCGCGGCCCGCTGCTCGGCGGCAGCAAGGCCGTGCTCGTACTTGTACATCTGGTACGACAGCGTGTAAACCATCGCTCCTCCATCCGGTGGAAGTTCTCGAGCCGCCCTTTCGGCTCGTCCACTCGGACGACGAACGGAATCCCCCGGGATGGACACCGCCGGCCCGGACGCTCCCAATATTCGTCAACCGGCTTGGGGCTCCGGTCCTGGCTAACGCAAAGTGAAGGCGAGGCCGCTGATTCTGCCGGGAGCCGATCTGCTGCCACCGTCGCGTGCCTCGGCCACGGCGAGCCGCTCACCCACGACGGCGCCGCCGAACTGTAGGCCGCCGTCTAGCACATGCCCTCCGGCGCTCACGGCGATAACAGGGGTGATCGCATTACTTCGCACGTATCGGTCCGACTGAGTGTGACAATAGCCGGATTTCGCTGCCAAATCTTCGCGAAGCCAGCAGGTGGCACACCCCGGCAATGGGGCGCCCGACGCCAAGCGTCGGATATTTCACCCCGATACGGGCACTGGCCGGGCGGTGCAGTAAAGAAGTGCGGTTATGGTATTAGGCGGCAGGCCATGAACTGTCCCGGAAAACCACAACACAGCACAATACAAGGACCACGGGACCCAGGGGGCGTAAACGCACTTACGCTGCGACGTGTCATATTATGCAGAACCTGGCGGGACTCTGCCGGGCAGTGATTCCGGTGGCTCAGGTTTAGCTATCTGGCGCGCCGCGCATTAACGCTTCGGTAATCGGTGTCAGGGACTAGCTGATGCCGCCGCTTCCTATAGAAACAGGCTGCTATGACTCGCCGGTTCAACAATGAGAAAGAATGGGACTATGTCATCGTGGGCGGCGGGTCGGCCGGGTGCGTGGTTGCCAACCGGCTGTCGGCTGATCCTGCCAGGCGGGTGCTGCTGCTGGAGGCAGGCGGCTGGGATCGCAGTCCCCTGATCCGTATTCCCGCGGGGACATACCGGATGCCGCGACGCTATGACTGGAGCTACCCTGCGGCTCCCGATGCCTCCCGTGGCGGCAAGGGCGACACGTTCGCGGCCGGGAAGGTGCTGGGGGGAGGCAGCTCGGTCAACATGATGTTCTGGGTGCGTGGTGAGCGATCGGACTTCGATGGCTGGCGTGACGCAGGCTGCCCGGGGTGGGGGTATGACGACGTTCTGCCGTATTTCAAGCGGTCCGAGACGTTCGCCGGCGGGGAGAGCGAGTACCGGGGCGTAAATGGTCCGGTCGCGGTGCGGCAGGTGCCGTTGAGGCTCGGGGTGATCGATGACTTTCTCGCGGCAGCCGAGGAGGCAGGCCACTCAGCCAACCCCGACTACAACGGTGAATGCCAGCAGGGGGTGTCGCTGGCGCAGGTGTCCCAGCGGCGGGGCTGGCGCGCCAGCACGGTGCGCGCCTACCTGGCGCCAGTGCGGAAGCGACCTAACCTGACGATCCGCACCGGCGCGCTGGTCACCAGGATCGAGGTCGACCGCGGCCGCGCTACCGGCGTGCACTATCAGCACGACGGCCAGCAGCGCTTCGCCCACGCGGCAGGCGAAGTGGTGCTGACCGCGGGCGCCATCGCATCCCCGAAGCTGCTGATGCTCTCCGGCATCGGCCCAGCGGGACACCTGCGCGAGCACGGCATCGACGTCTGCCTGGACTCACCTGGCGTCGGAGCCAACCTGCAGGATCATGCGTACGGCATGCTCGTGTACAACACCAGCGGCGGCACCCTCAGTGAGGAACTCAGGCCACGGCGGGCCCTGCGGCACCTGGCGGACTTTGCTCTCCGGGGGCGGGGCGCCCTCACAGTCGCAGGCGGCGTCGCGGTCGTGTTCTCCCAGATCACCGGCGACCATCCGACCGAGGCCGAGATCATCTTGATGCCCATCGGCCTGTCGTTCGAAGGCGATCACCACGACATCCACAGCGTGCGGACCGGGCCCGGCGTTATGGTCTATCCCAGCTTTGTGCACCCCACCAGCCGCGGGACCATCCGGCTCGCCGCCGGCAGCCCGGACGCGCCGCCCGTGATAAGCCACGAGCTCGTGGGCGGTACGGACATGCAGTCGCTCATCGCCGCCTGCTGGGGCGCACGCGACATCTTCCGCACGACCGTCATGAAGGCCAGGTCCGCCACCGAGACACTCCCCGGCGACAGCGTGCAGACCAGCAAGCAGTGGGAAGAGTACCTGCGCACCTTCTGCTTCCGGCCACATCATCCGACCGGGACGTGCCGCATGGGCTCCGATGACGGCGCTGTCGTCGACCCGCAGTTGCGCCTGCACGGCGTCGAAGGGCTGCGGGTCGCCGACGCGTCGATCTTCCCGGCCATCACCAGCGGCAACACCAACGCACCCACCATCATGGTCGCCGAACGAGCGGCCGATCTGATCCTCGGCCGCACCGCCGCCCAGCCGCACCGCGCCTTTCTCGCAGGAGGGCGCCCCGGCGGAGAAGCAGCTGCTGCCATCCCGGCGGCGAGGGACAGCGCCAAGCTAGGGACCTAGTTCCCCCTGCCGTCGGATGAGTCGCTCGACGGCTCGCCCCTGGCATACCGCTGTCAGTCACGGCGAATCAGCTCCGGCGCTGACTTCGGCGGCGGGAGGCCGGCGCCGGCCGTCGCACTGGTTGCCTGGCGGTGTCACCGCCGACGCCGCTGACATCGCAATCGAGCGGACGCTCGAGGTGCGTCCTCATCCTCTACGGAGACGCCTAAACGGACATCAAGAACATCTAGGACAATCAAGTCACATATCACAAGCGCACCATGCTGCACGGAGGCCCATTTTTCACGATTTGGCACCAGGCAGAGGTATGGTCACGATAGGGTTACTTCGGAGTGAAAGACCGGTTACCCGGGCTCCGGCATTGTTGTGTGCTCTGGATGGCTTCGTTTTGGGACGGGTGTTCGCGACAATGCAGGGAATGTCTGCGTCTGGAAAGCACAGCCGCTCCGCAAAAATGCGTAACCGCTCCGTTAAATGGCATCGTTTGGCTTTGACCCTGCTGCTCGCTGTGGCGGCGGGATGTCTTTCCTATATCTACGTCCCCAGTACGGCCGCTGCGCCTCTTGCTGACCGCCTTGGCGGCCCTAGAGTCTTCACCGCCCCGGCCTTGGGCAGTCTTCTCGGCCAAGGCCAGGTCAGTTCTAATGCTCCGCTCCCGGCGCCAATAGTTACTGCTACTGCGAAGGCTCCGATAGCTAAGCGTAAGCCCAGACCTACACACTCCCAACGCCCCACCCCTCCTTCCACCTCACCTCCCGCCACCTCTGGCGCATCGTTTGCTGACGCTGCCGGGCTGGGTCTCTATGACGGCGAATCCAGCCCGGCCGGCATTGAGACTGCCGCCAGCTGGCTCGGCTCTCCAAGCTCCATTAAGTACGCCATGGACTTCGTAGACGCCACAGACTTCTCGAATATCAGTGATCCGTGGCAGCTTTCGAACTGGGCGGGCAGTCCTTACACGATGGTGTGGGGCGTCCCCATGGTGCCGTGCGGAGCCCCGTCAACGCAGTGCGCCACGAACGTATCGGACTTTAACGAGGTCGCGGACGGCGGCGCTGACAGCTACTACGTGACCCTGGCTCAGAACCTGGTGTCCGCGGGCTTCGGCTCTTCGTACATCCGGCTCGGCTGGGAATTCAATGGTACCTGGATGGGATGGAGTGTCTGCAACCAGCAGGGATCAGGGCTGACAAGCTGGGCGAGCGATTTCGTTCCCGCTTTTCAGAACATCGTGACCAGTATGCGCAGCGTCAGCGGTGCGAATTTCAAGTTCATATGGAACCCTATCGACAGCAGTAACGTCAGTTGCGGCGGCGCCAATCTGGAACAGTTCTATCCGGGCGACAGCTACGTCGACATGGTGGCGCTCGACGTGTATGACGGAATCGGCCAGGCGACCAGCAGTGACGCCGAGCGCTGGGCCGACTTGCTGAACGGCGTCAACGGGGGTGGCTGGACCTCGGTGACGCCCGCCGCCATAAGCGGACAGAGTTTCGAAGGTTACGGATTGAACTGGCTTGCCGCTTTCGGTAAGGAACACAACAAAGAGGTCGGCATACCTGAGTGGGGACTCGATTCCAGCGGCCAGGACGCTGGAGGAGGCGACGACGCGTACTTTGTGACCCAGATGGCGAACTGGATCAAAGCCAATGCTACCGGCCCGGCAATCTTCTGGAACTACGGTGACGGAACCCTGCCATTGGACATACCGAATTACACGACCAGCGATACCTCGGACGCAACTGCAGCCTTCAAGGCCGCGTTCGGCACCGGCAATTAACCTCAATCGCTAAGCCCCTGAGTGAGTTCCTCCTGGGTATGGGGCTTCATTCGGCGAGCGTGCGGGGAAGGCCGAACCGCGGGAACACCGCGCTGTCGAATCGGGTGAGCGCGCTCACTTGCTCGCCGGCGAGCGTGATGACGAACAGGCCGTTGGCGTGCGCGAGGTAGGTGAGCGGATCGTGCAGGTAGACGCCGAAGGCGGGCTGGCCGTTCGCTCGGGGAGCGGGGACGAGCCGGTAACGGCGGCCTTGCCGGAACGCGATGGTCGCGAAGAAGCAGCCGGCCAGCTCGCGGCCCTGGTATTCCAGTGGCAGCGGGGGCATCCGCACCCACCCGTCATCGCTCATCAGCGCCACCAAGGCGTCGATGTTGCCGTCTTCGAACGCCCGGACCAGGCGGTCAAGCACCTGTTGCTCCGCGGCCGAGCCCGGAGCGGGGGGCGGCTGGTCCGGGGTGGGCATCTCGCGGGCAAGCGTTGCCCGGGCGCGCTTGAGCGCGCTGGCGACGGACTGCTCCGTGGTGCCCAGCATGCCTGCGACCTCCCGGGCTGGGAAGTCGAGGACGTCACACAGGATCAGGGCCGCCCGCTGGCGTGGCGGCAGCAGTTGCAGCGCTGTGACGAACGCGAGCGAGATGGCCTCTCGCGCCGCATAGCGGGACTCGGGACTGCCGGACGGGTCGGCAAGGTCGGTGAGGAGGACATCGGGATAGGGCTCAAGCCAGACGACTTCGCCCCGCCGGGTCGGTTCAGGCGGCTCGGCGTCGAGCACCGGCGCGCCCGCTGGTGGCCGCCGGCTGGCTGCGCGCAGCATGTTCAGGCAGCGGGTGGTGGCGATGCGGTACAGCCAGGTCCGGATGGAGGCCCGTCCCTGAAAGCCGGCAAGGCCGCGCCAGGCGGCGGTCAGGGTTTCCTGCAAGGCGTCCTCGGCGTCGGCCACAGATCCGAGGAACCGGTAGCAGTGCGCCTGGATCTCATGGCGGTGCGGGCCGATCAGCTGCTCGAATGCGGCCTCGTCGCCCGCCCGGGCCCGTTCGATCAGCTCGGTGCTCACCTGTCCGTCCTCCCGTCACCTGACCCTCGCTAACGCGTGAACCTCCCACACGGTACTGACACCGGCAGCAGCCCGATATGGGCGCTCCCGGCCGCCCGATTCGGCGATCGTGCGGTGTCAGTACTTGTGAGCAGATCGGCTCGGGCCGACAGGCCAGCCGCAACAACCACCGGCATCACCAGCGATCGGCTTAGGCCGGCTACATCCCGAACAAGGAGTGATCATGGCAAAGGTGATTTTTGGCAACCATTCGGCGGTCGTGCTTCCCCGGATCGAGCAGGCCAGGGTCCGGCGGTTCTATCGCGATGTCCTGGGATGCGAGTTCACGCGAGGGGCTGACGACAAGGACGACTTCCGCCTGGGAGACAACTTCTATATCGCGGTCCTCTACGAAGACGAGGGCGTTGCCCTGGATGAGGGCAGCTTCTTGAAAGCGACCTACCTGGAGCTGAAGGCCGACAACGTCGAGGAAATCAGGCAGGAAATTGTCGCCTTCGGTGTCAAGGTGCTTGAAGTCCAGGATCCGCACCTCTACTTCCAGGCCCCAGGAGGACAGGTCTTCCGGCTGGTCGGAACCAGCGAGGACCTCTCCAAATATGAGGGGACCGACCACCGCGAGCTGCCCGGCGTTTTCGGCTGAACGAGCATCACCTTGGCATGCTGAGCGAGCCGGGCGATGGTTGCGCGCTGAGGACGGCGTAGCGGCAGCGTTTAGGCTGAGATGTGATGACCAGCACACAACCGTCGGCGGATGCCGTTGGCGCGCCGGACGGGGTAATCCACACTGAGGACCTGACCAAGGTCTACCCCGGTTCGGATTTCGTGGCAGTGGACAAACTCTGCCTCGATGTCCAGGCCGGGGAGATCTTCGGCCTTCTTGGGCCGAACGGCGCGGGGAAGACGACGACCGTCGGGATGCTGACGACGCGCGTCGTTCCGACGTCGGGGCGGGCGTTTCTCGGCGGCGTGGATGTCGCCGCGCACCCAGCCCTGTCGAAGCAGCTGAGCGGGATGGTCTCGCAGCAGAATACGCTCGACCGGGAGCTCACCGTCTGGGAGAACCTCTACTTCCACGGTCGGCTGTTCGGCATCGGGGCGAAGGCATCTAGACAGATCGCCGACGAACTGCTCGCGCGGTTCCAGCTCTCCCAGTGGGCCAAGGCCTCTGTCTTCGCCCTCTCCGGCGGCATGGCGCAGCGGCTCATGGTGGCGCGTGCCATTTTTCACCGGCCTTCGGTGCTGTTCCTCGACGAGCCGACCGCGGGGCTCGATCCACAGAGTCGGCTGGCGCTGTGGGACCTCCTCGGCGAGCTGAAGAAGGACGGCCAGACGATCCTGCTTACCACCCACTACATGGAGGAAGCCGACAAGCTCTGCGACCGGGTCGCCGTCATGGACCACGGCAAGATCCTTGCCCTGGACACCCCGACCGCCCTGAAGCAGTCCATCGGTGCCGACACCATCGTCACGGTGAAAACGACCGGGGACACCGGCAGGCTCGGCGAAGTGCTCGCGGTGGAGGTGCCCGGGGTGACGCGGACGCGAGTGGCGGAGGGCAGGCTCGAAATGCACGTGCAGGGCGGCGACCGGCTGGTCCCGCGGATCGTGCTGGCGGCGGAGCACCACGGATTCGAGCTCGTCGACGTGTCGATCGCCGAGCCCACGCTTGAAACGGTGTTCATCAATCTAACCGGCAGGGAGTTGCGGGACTGATGACGACTTCTGTGACCGCGCAGGCGCCCCCACGCCCCATCGGGGGCGGCCCGACTCGTTCGGTAGCTTCCGCCAGCTGGGCCGCGCTTGGCGCGCTACTGCTGCGCGACCTTGTAGTGCTCCGCAAGCACCTGTGGGAGTTCGTGGTGCGGACGCTCATCCAGCCGTTCCTGCTCTGCTTCGTGTTCCTCTACGTCTTCCCGAAGATTGGGCAGGGCATCGGCGGGCACGGTGCTGTCGAAGAATCCGCCTTCGCGACGATCCTGGTGCCCGGCGTGGTCGGGATCTCGGTCATGTTCCAGGGGGTTCAGTCCATCGCCCTGTCGATGGCCCAGGAGTTCGGGTTCACCCGCGAGATCGAGGACCGGGTCCAGGCACCGTGCCCGATCTGGCTGGTGGCCATCGCGAAGGTGCTGTCCGGTGCGGCGCAGGGCGTGCTTTCCGCGATCATCGTGCTACCGATCGCCTCGGTCGTGCACGCGCCAGGGGTCACCGCCCACCTGACCTTGCACTGGCTGCTTATCCTCACGTTCGTGCCGCTGTCGTGCATCGCGATGGGCGGTCTCGGCCTGGTCCTCGGCACCAGCTTCGAGCCGCGGAACATCGGGCTCATGTTCGGCCTCATTATCTTGCCGATCACGTTCCTTGGCGGGACCTATTACTCGTGGACCAAGCTCGCCCCGGTCACCGTGGGCGGCTGGCACTGGCTCCAGACCGTGGTGCTGATCAACCCCCTGATCTACGTGAACGAGGGCATGCGCGCGGCGTTCACCACCGCGCCGCACATGCAGTTGTACGTCGTCTACCCGGTGGTGGCCGGGTTCGGCGCGCTGTTCCTGGCGATCGGCCTGCGCAACTTCAGGCGCCGTGTGCTTTCCTGACCGCCGAGGCAGTCCGGCGAGGGGTGGTTAGATTCCGCGTGCGAGGCGGTAGTAAGCGGCGTTTGCCCGGATTTCGGCGTCGAAGGAGCGGAGCGTTGTGGTGGAGTCGATAATGAGGAGTTCGGTGCCGGCCATGCGGGCGTAGTCCTCGAAGGCCTCGGTGCCGAGCGCGGTGGACATGACGGTGTGGTGGGCGGCGCCCGCAGTCAGCCAGGCGGTGGCGGAGGTGCGGAAGTCGGGCGCTGGCTTCCAGACGGCCCGGCCGACGGGCAGCCGGGGGAGCGGAGCCGACGGCGCGACGACCTCGACCTGGTTCGCCACGAGCCGGAACCGGTCGCGCATGTCAGTGAGGGCAGCGACGACGCCGGGGCCGGGGTCGGCGGTGAACACCAGCCGGACGGGGTCCTCGCGGGCGCCGATCGCGAGGGGGTGGATCTCCAGGCGGGGCCGCTGCGTCGTCAGCGTGGGGCACACTTCGAGCATGTGGGCGCCGAGGATGCGCTCCTGCCCGGGTGTGAGGTCGTAGGTGTAGTCCTCCATGAGCGAGGCACCGCCCGGCAGCCCGGTGCCCATGACCTTGGCGGCGCGGACCAGGATGGCGGTCTTCCAGTCGCCCTCGGCGCCGAACCCGTAGCCGTCGGCCATGAGCCGCTGCACGGCCAGGCCGGGGAGCTGCCGCAGGCCGCCGAGGTCCTCGAAGCTGGTGGTGAACGCGCCGAACCCGCCGGCCTCAAGGAAGGAGCGCAGGCCGAGCTCGACGGCCGCGCCGTAGCGCAGCGACTCGTGCCGGTCGCCGCCGGCCCGCAGCGACGGGTCGACGTCGTAGCTCTCCTCGTACTCGGCGGCGAGCGCGTCGATGTCCGGCTCGGCCGCGGCGTCCACCGCGGCGGCCAGGTCGTTGACGCCCCAGGTGTTGACCTGGACCCCGAAGACCGCCTCGGCCTCGGTCTTGTCGCCCTCGGTCACCGCGACGTAGCGCATGTTGTCGCCGAAGCGGGCGAGTCGCAGCGACCTGGTGGCCGCCCAGCCGGCCGCGGCCCGCGCCCAGGTCCCCACCGACGCGGTGACCCGGGGGTCGGACACGTGCCCGGCCACGGTCTTCCGCCGCACCCCGAGCCTGGCCAGGATGTAGCCGAACTCCCGGTCCCCGTGCGCCGCCTGGTTCAGGTTCATGAAGTCCATGTCGATCTGCGCCCACGGCAGCGCCACGTTCGCCTGTGTATGCAAGTGCAGCAACGGCTTACCCAGCGCCTCAAGCCCGCCGATCCACATCTTCGCCGGGCTGAACGTGTGCATCCACGCCACCATGCCGATGCACGAGTCATCGGCGGTGGCGTCAAGGCACAGCCGCCTGATGGCCGCCGCGTCGGTGAGCACCGGCTGCCACACCACACGGACCGTGATGTCCGGCGCGGCGTCAAGCGCCTCCGCGATCACCCGGGACTGGCCGGCCACCTGGCGCAGGGTCTCCTCGCCGTAGAGGCCCTGGCTTCCGGTGACGAACCAGATCTCTTGGCTGGGGGAGGTGATCATGATGCGCGGGACTCCATTCGGGGTCAACGTGAATATCTTCGGCACAAGCTGCGGCGGGAAGGCAGAAGGCAGAAGGCGGGCGTCGGAAGGCGGGAGTCGGAAGGCGGAACGCGGGAGTCGGAAGGCAGAAGGCGGACAGGGGAGTGCGGGGAATCAGGGTTTTCCCTGCTGGCCGTAGACGTTCTGGTAGCGGTCGTAGAGGCGGTCGATGTCGGCCCTGGGGATGGGCAGCGGCTCGCCGAGCTGGCGGGCGAGGTGCACGCTGCGCGCGACATCCTCGCACATCACGGCCGCCTTGACCGCCGCGCGGGCGTCCTTGCCGACCGTGAACACCCCGTGGCTGCGCATCAGCACGGCCGCCGAGCGGTGGCCGGAGATGGTCTCGACGATGCCCCGGCCGATGGAGTCGTCGCCGATCAGCGCGAACGGCCCGACCGGGATCTCCCCGCCGAACTCGTCCGCCATCGCGGTAAGCACGCAAGGCACGGGTTCGCCGCGCGCCGCCCACGCGCAGGCGTAGGTGGAGTGCGTGTGCACGACGCCGCCGATCTCCGGCATGTGCCGGTACACGTAGGCGTGGGCGGCGGTGTCACTTGAGGGAGAAAGATCGCCTTCCACCACGGTGCCGTCCAGGTCGCAGACGATCATGGATTCCGGGGTCAGCTCGTCGTACGAGACGCCGCTCGGCTTGATCACCATCAGGTCATGGCCCGGGACGCGGCCCGAGACATTTCCCGCCGTCCACACGACGAGGCCGTACCTGACGAGTTCGGCGTGCAGCGCGCTGACCTGCTCGCGCAGCGCCTTGAGCTGCGGGGCGAGACCGCTCATGCTTGGGTCGCCTCGTTCCTGCGGTTGCGGAGGCGGTGCAGGACGTCGTTGCCCGACCATTCCGGTCGGCCGGAGAAGTAGTCGTGCAGGGTCCGGTACTCGGCGAAGAGTTCGTCGTAGACGTCCGCGCGCGCCGGATCGGGGAGGTAGGCCGCCTGGTCGGCCCGCCCCATTACGGCGGACGCGGCGGCCACGTCCGCGTACAGCCCGGCGGCGACCGCGGCGTGGATCGCCGACCCGACCGCTGGGGCTTGGTCCGAAGTCGCGACGGAGACCGGGCGGCGCAACACGTCCGCGTAGATCTGCATCAGCAGCCGGTTGCGCTTGAGGCCGCCGGCGACGATGAACTCGGTGACCGGGAGCCCGGCGGCCTCGAACGCCTCCACGATCACCCGCGTGCCGTAGGCGGTGGCCTCGACCAGCGCCAGGTAGACGTCTTCCGGTGTGGTGGCGAGCGTCAAGCCGGCGATCACCCCGGACAGGTGGTGGTCCACGAGGATCGACCGGTTGCCGCCCATCCAGTCGAGCGCGATGAGGCCGTGCGCCCCGACCGGCTGTCCCTCGCACCGGCTCGACAGGTACTCGTGCAGGTCCTGGCCGCGCTCCGCGGCCTCCGCTAGATAGCTCTCCGGGACGCCAAGCCCGGTCCACCACGCGAAGATGTCGCCGACCGCGCTCTGCCCCGCCTCGTAGCCGAAGTTCCCGGCGATGATCCCGCCGTCCACCACCCCGCAGATGCCCGGCACGTCGGTGAGCCGGTCGCCGTTCATCACGTGGCAGGTCGAGGTGCCCATGATCGCGAGCATGTGACCCGGCGCGATGGCCTGGGCGGCGGGGGCCGAGACATGCGCGTCGACGTTGCCGATGGCGACCGCGATGCCCTCGGGAAGCCCGGTGAGCGCGGCGCCCTGGGCGGTCAACGTGCCCGCGCGGCTGCCGAGCGGTGAGAGCGGCACGCCGGCCAGCCGGGTCTGCGCGAAGTCGGCGAAGGCCGGGTTGAGCGCCTTGAGGTAGTCCTCCGACGGGTAGTGCCCGTCCTGGTAAATCCCCTTATATCCGGCAGTGCAGGTGTTGCGCGTCTCGGTGCCGCAGAGCTGCCAGATGATCCAGTCTGCCGCCTCGATCCACCGCTCGGTGCGCTGGTAGGTGTCCGGGTCCTCTTCGAGCAGCTGTAGTGCCTTGGCGAATTCCCACTCTGACGAGATCCGGCCGCCGTACCTGGCGATCCATTTCTCGTGGCGCGCGTGCGCGAGGTCGGTGATCCGGTCAGCCTGCGGCTGAGCCGCGTGGTGCTTCCACAGCTTGGGCCAGGCGTGCGGGCGGTCGCGCAGCTCGGGAACCTCACACAGCGGCGTGCCGTCCCGCAGCACCGGCAGCACGGTGCAGGCCGTGAAGTCGGTGCCGATGCCAACCACAGCGGCCGGGTCCGCCCCGGCGTCGCGCAGCGCCTCCAGGACCGCGGTGCTGAGAGCGGTTCGCCAGTCCGCCGGATCCTGAAGCGCCCAGTCGGGCGGGAGCGGCTGCCTGGTGGGCGGCAGTGTCCGCTCGATCGCGCCGTGCGCGTACTCGCCCACCCCGGTGCCGAGCTCGGCGCCGTCGCTGGAGCGCACAACGACGGCGCGCGCCGAGAGCGTGCCAAAGTCCACGCCCACAAGTAGGGAACTCTTTTCTTTCTGCCCTATGAGCGGAGCTGCCACTTCGTCTCCCTTGACGGCCCGGCCGGGGGCTGCGGCCTCCGCCGATGTTTCGGCTGGATGTCGGCTTGGCGGCCGACGCCCGAGTCAACCGCCCACTGGCTCAGATTGTTAACGTGCTCAAACTGGGGTGTCAATACCTCCACTGTCATCTCATTACCCAGACGCTGACGCCACCCCGCTGACGGCTAGGAATTCTTTCCGTGTTGCCTGAGCTACGTATGTGCAGGAGAATGACATGTGCAAGCGGCTAGTGAATTGACAGGTGAATCTGTTAACGTTCACAATCGGGCTGCTGGGAGGCTGCCGGGCCGCGAGGCCGGGCGACCCCGGACATGGACGCATGCCGGGCGATAGAGTGTTACACCAGCGAGACGGATCTACTCGATAATCAATTGGGGTACTACGTGGTCAGACCCGCCAGGGAGCCGGCGATGACCGACGTCGCCAAGTTGGCAGGCGTCTCGCACCAGACCGTCTCGCGGGTGCTCAACGACCACCCGAATGTGCGAGAGCAGACCAGGCTCCGGGTACAGGCGGCCATCAACGAGCTCGGCTACCGGCCGAACAAGGCGGCCCGCCTTCTCGTCACCGGGACATCCCAGGTCATCGGCGTGGTCTCCCGGTCGTCGACGCTGTTCGGGCCGGCCGCCACGCTCAGCTCCCTCGCGGAGGAGGCCGTCAGGCGCGGCTTCACGGTCAACGTGGAGAGCGTCCGGACGCTGGACCAAAAGCCGATCGCCGACGCGATCGGCCGTCACCTTGACCAGCGGGTCGCGGGCCTGGTTATCATCGCTCCGGTGGAGTCGGCCAACCACGCGATCGACGACATCCCCGAGGACATCCCGCTGGTGACCATCGACGGCGATCCCGCCAGGCCGACCGAGTTGGTGACCGTGGACCAGGAGGCCGGGGCGTACGCCGCGACAAGGCACCTGCTCGACGCCGGGCACTCAACCGTCTGGCACGTCTCCGGCCCCGATGACTGGTTCGACGCCCGCGGCCGCGTCGCCGGGTGGCGGCGGGCGCTGACCGAGGCCGGCGCGGAGATCCCGCCGCTCATGCCGGCGGACTGGCTCGCCGCGTCCGGCTACAGAAACGGCCAGATCCTGGCCAGGATGACCGATGTCACGGCGATCTTCGCGGCCAACGACCACCTGGCCCTCGGCATCCTGCGCGCACTGCACGAGCGGGGCCGCCAGGTCCCTGTTGACGTCAGCGTGATCGGCTTCGACGACGTGCCCGAGGCCGCGTACTACATCCCGCCCCTCACCACCGTTCGCCCCGACTTCGACGCGGTCGCCGCTGCCAGCATCGACCTGCTCCTCGCCCAGATCACCTGCGGCCACCGCCTGGGCGACCGCCGCGTCCTCACCCCGACTTTGGTAACCCGGGAATCAGTAGCCCCGCCCCGCTCCTAACCGCCAGGACCTGACCATGAGAAGCCATCGCGGGCTGGTGCGATCTCCGCTCGCACCAGCCCGCGACTACCTGGTTTTAAGATCAGTCGCCGAGTGCCTCCGCGACGCGACGGTGGGCCGCCCAGATCTCCTCCGGAAGGTTAGCGAACTGCTCTAGGTGCGCCTGGCGGAAGCCGATCTCCTGCCTCCACCGGTCGACGTCGATGGTGAGCAGCTTGTCGAGGTCGGCCGGGTCGATCTCGAGCCCGTCGAGGTTGAGTTCCGACTTGGCCGGCAGGATGCCAACCGGCGTCGGAACACCGGAGACGTCACCGTCGCGCAGCTGCATCAGCCACAGCAGGGCGCGCAGGTTTTCCCGGTAGCCGGGCCACAGGAAGTGCCCGTCGGAGGCGTCCCGCTGGAACCAGTTGACATGCGCGAAGATGGGCTTCGAAGTGCACTGGCCGATAATGGAAAGCCAGTGCGCCGCGTACGGGCCCTCGGGGTAGGACATGAAGGGGCGCATCGACATCGGGTCGTAGCGGAGCTGGCCGTCGAGGCCGTCGGCGGCGAAGGTCGCCTCCGCGCCCAGCGTCAGCCCGTCGTAGACGCCCTCCGCGACATCGCGAATCGCCCTGATCAGCGGCTCGCGGTCGCTGGTCCGGCCGCCGAAGATGATGCCGTCGATCGGCACGCCGGCGGGCTCGTTGTAGTCCTTGGCGATGTTCGGGACGTTCGTCAGGCTGGTGGTGAACCGCGCGTTAGGGTGCGACCACGGGTCGTTCGCCTCGGCCGGGGAGCGGTCGGCGATCGGGTTGCCCTTCCAGTCCAGCCAGCCGTCGAGTTCGGCGGGCGGTTCCGGGGTGCGGCCCTCGAACCAGACTTCCTGGGTCTTCTCGTTGTAGCCGACGTTCGTGAAGATCGCCCCGGTGCCGGGCATGATCGATTCGATCCCGGTCGGGTTGGTCTTCTCGTTGGTGTCCTTGGCGACGCCGAAGACGCCGTTCTCCGGATTCATGCCGTAAAGGCGCCCGTCGGAGCCGACCCACATCCAGGCGATGTCGTCCCCGTAGAACTCGACGTGGTACCGGTCGCCGAGGGCGTCGGGAGAGAGCGTCATGGCGAGGTTGGTCTTCCCTGAAGCAGAAGGGAAGCCGCCCGCGATGTGCCACTTCTTGCCGGTCACCCGGTCGGTGATGGCGAGCAGCATGAACTGCTCGCCGAGGAACTTGCCCGAGGACCAGCCGTCGTAGGATGCCTGGCGCAGGCCGTGCGCGATCTTGCCGAGCAGCGCGTTGCCGCCGTAGGACGAGCCGAAGTGCAGGATTGTCCGCTCGTCGGCCACCGTCACGAAGTACCGCTTGTCCTCCGGCGTCCCGTGGCCGAGGTTCTCCAGGTCGCCGGTCACGTGCACGGCCCGGACGAAGCTGGTGGGGTCGCCCAGGTTGTTGATGAATTCCACGCTGACTCGGGCCATGCGGATCATCTGCAGCACGACAGACCGGTTGTCGGTCAGCTGCACGCCGGCCGCGTACGCCTCGAGCGGCGACCCGGGCGGGGACATGAGGTACGGGATGACGTACATGGTCTTGCCCGCCGACGCGCCGGTCATCAGCCCGGTGAGCTTCTCTTTCATCTCGGACGCCGGGTACCAGTTGTTGTAGACGCCCTTGTCGGCCGGGTCGCTCGTCGCGACGATCGTGCGCTCTTCCGAGCGCGCGGTGTCCTTGTAGTAGCTGCGGGAGTAGTAGAGGCCTTCGCCCGCCGGCAGGATCTCGCCGGCTTCCAAGGCTTCCTTGAGCAACCGGGTGTCGTCGTCGGCGCTGACGACCTCGATGTTGGCCGCGCCAGTGATCTCGGCCCAGTAGCGAACGTACTCCCGCACGTGGTCGTTTTTCAGGTAGGCGGCTTCCAAGATGGCATCAACGTCGGCCACGTACTTGGTCCTCTCGGTTCGTCAAGCCCGTTCGCTTGAGAAGTTGGCGATTTATTCATCTTGACAGTCGAACGCTCACTCTTGCAGTCCTGGATCTATCACGCTCATCACATCTTCAGTAACGCAGAGTATTCATGACATGTCCCCTGGGAGTCCCTCAAGCTCGTGGGGTACGGCCGCCGCTTTGGTCTAGGCCAGCCGGGGTGAGCTGGCATAACGTGATTTGCACTACATCGGCGGCGGTCGTGGGGCCCACTTGTGAACAATTTCACAAGGAAACGGTCTCGCGTCACGCCCTCGACAGGGTCTTGCTCACCGTGAGAAGGCGATTCTCGAGGTAGGGCGCCATGGTGAGCGCGTAGGTGCTCGTCAGATGGTGGTTATCCTGATAAACGAGGACATTTCCTACCACGGGCGGGCAGTTGACCGGCCCGCAGATCAGCGGATCCATGTCGATCAGCGGAACCTTGCCTGCCGCCGCCTGCGTGGCGTACACCGTGGGCACATCCGGCGTGACCGCCTTGGCCCTCGGCACGGTGCACTTGGCCGCCGAGTACTTGCTGAGGCAAGCCGGCACGTTCACTCCAACGTCCGGCGATTCCTCGATGGCGATAACCGAAATGCCGCTAGCTTCTAGCTCTTTCCAGTAAGAGGCCATGCCGGAACCAATGTCCGCCTGCGCCGCCGCCCCGCCCGCTGGGTGCCGCGTCGTGGCCAGGCCGGGATAGTCGCTGGTGATCACGACGTTTGGCCTGATGCTCGTTTTCAGGTCGTGCACCACGGCGGCACCCCAGGCGTGGCATGGCGTGTAAGGGCCGCCCGTGTCCGGGGTGATCATCATCGTCGAGCTCAGCGGGCAGACGGCATGCAGGTCGGTGACCAGCTTCCAGTGCCGTTCGGCTGCGATCTTCTGGAGCGGGGTGAACCAGTCGCCGGCCATCGAGTCGCCGACCAGCGCGACGGTCAGCACCGGGTGCGACGTGTCCCCGTACACGCACTCCTTGGGCGTGGCCGAGCTCTCGGCGACCAGGCAGCCTTGCTGCCAGTACGTGGGGAGCTTGATCGCGGTCGGCTGCGGAAGGACAGGCTCCGGCCTGACCTGGTGCGCTGCCGCGGTGAGCGCGGCGGCGCCCGGGTAGTTCGGCCCGAGATGGCCGTTCCACGGCGTCGGCTCCGCGGCGATGTAGAGCGACACAAGGAGGACGGGCACGACGGCCGCGAGCGCCGTCGAGACGGATCGCCAGCCGTGCCCGGAGAGCAGGGAAGCGGTCCGCACCTTGTCCTCGACCCAGACCTTGGTCAGCCAGGCGAGGACGACGGAAAGAGCGACGATGGCTAGGCCGGAGCGCACGCCGACCGGGTGGCCACGCCACGCGGTCCACAAGACGATGATCGGCCAGTGCCACAGGTACAGCGAGTAGGAGATGCCCCCGATGAACACCATCGGCCTGGCCGAGGTCAGCTTCGACGGTCCGAACCTGGCCGCGCCCGAGCCGCCGAGGATCAGCGCCGCGGCACCGCCGGCCGGCAGCAGGGCCAGGACACCGGGAAAGGCGTTGGTGCCGCTCAGCACGAACGCCGACGCGATCACCAGGCCAAGCCCGGCCCAGCCGAGCGGACCGAAGCGACCGATTCGCTGGCGCAGCCGCGCGGGAAGCAGTGCGAGCAGGCCGCCGAGCCCGAGTTCCCAGATCCTGGTCGTCGTCACGAAGTAAGCGCCCGCCGGGTTGGCATGCGTGTAGTAGACCGAGTACCAGAGCGAGCCGGCGACCACCGTGCCCGCCAGGAACAGGGCCACGCGGTGCCCACGGGCCCGCCTTTCCTCCGGACGGCGCGCCGTCAGCGCCACGAGCGCCGCGAGCAGGAACAGCAGCGGCCAGCCTAGGTAGAACTGCTCCTCCACCGACAGCGACCAGAAGTGCTGCACCGGGCTCGCCGCGCTGCTCGCCTGGAGGTAATTGACCGAGTCCGACGCCAGCTGCCAGTTCTGGAAGTAGAGCGCGCTCGCCCTGATCTGGGAGGCGGTGTCCGCCAGCTGCGTCGCGGGGAGGACGAACCGCGATGCAATCCACGTCACGGTCAGCACCAGCGCCGCCGCCGGCACGAGCCGCTTGGCCCGCCGCCCCCAGAAGTCGAGCAGGGCGACCTTGCCGGTCTTGTGGTACTCGCGCAGCAGGTGGCCGGTGATCAGGAACCCGGAGATCACGAAGAAGACGTCCACGCCGGCGAACCCGCCCGGCAGCAGCGACGGGTACAGGTGGTAGACGACCACCATGCCCACGGCCAGCGCTCGCATCCCCTGGATATCGGGCCGGAACCCCCGCTGCCTCGGCTTCTCCCTGGGAGTCTCCTCGGGCCGCCCCCCGGCGCGGCCGACGGCGGTTTCCTGCTGCTCTTGCTGCTGCGGCGGCTCTGTCTCCTCCACGCTCAAAAGTTCGCAGGACCTCCGATCGACACGAGGACAAGGGCCAGATTCTTTAGAACATATAAACTTACGCCCGGGGTCGCAGCTCTTCCGGCAGAGTGACGGGCTGCACGTGCGACTTTCCCGGACGAAACCGGCCAAACCTTCACCAAGTGAAGAGCAGTCGGTCAGCGGCGGAGGTCCCCGCCCCCCATGCAGGTCCCGGCTACTTTCCCCACGAATCATCCCGAACGGTCGAGCTCTTTCATCCTGCCCTTCGCCCTGAAAGTCTGCCTGGTCAGGATAATCAGGATGAAAGAGCTTGCAGTGCTCCGCCCGATTCCCCCACCCGTCTTGCCATCGCGGGCAGGGCCAGAACCCCGGCCCCGATCGTCAGCTGGCCGACAGGTCCGTCCGGACGGGGCGGCCCTGGATGGCGAGCCACACGTTGGCCGGCGTCAGGGGCATGTCCGCGTGCGTCACGCCGAACGGGGCGAGCGCGTCCACGACCGAGTTGACCACGGCGGGCGGCGAACCCACGGTGGCCGACTCGCCAATGCCCTTGGCGCCGACGGGGTGATGCGGGGACGGCGTGACGGTCGCGCCGAGTTCCGGCGAGGGGCACTCAAGCGACGTGGGCAGCAGGTAGTCCATGAACGAACCGCCCAGGCAGTTGCCGATCTCGTCGAACGAGATGACCTGCATCAGGGCGATGCCGATGCCGTCGGCCAGGCCGCGGTGCACCTGCCCCTCGACGATCATCGGGTTGATACGGACGCCGCAGTCGTCGACCGCGATGAACCGGCGGACCTTGACCTCGCCCGTGCCGGGGTCCACGTCGGTGACGCAGATGTAGGCGCCGAAGGGGAACGTCAGGTTCGGCGGGTTGTAGACCGCGGACGCGTCCAGGTGGCCTTCGACTCCGGCCGGCAGCTCGAGCGTCGAGTGCGCGGCCTTCGCGATCTGCGCGATGTCCAGGGCCTGCTCGGGGTCGCCGCGCACGCGCCACTTGCCGTCGAGCCACTCAAGGTCGTCCGCGTCGACTTCGAGCATGGCCGAGGCCACCAGCCGGGCCCGTTCGCGGACCTTTCTTGCGGCGACGACGGCCGCGGCACCGGACACCGGCGTGGACCGCGATCCGTAGGTGCCAAGGCCGAACGGCGTCCTGTCCGTGTCGCCGTGCACGACGTCGACGTCATCGGGGGACAGGCCGAGTTCATGCGCTACCAGCTGCGCGAAGGTGGTCTCGTGTCCCTGGCCCTGGGTTTGCACCGAGATGGCGAGCACCGCCTTGCCCGTGGGGTGCACCCGGAGGTCGGCCCCGTCGGCCATGCCCAGGCCCATGATGTCCATGTGGCCGCGCGGGCCGGCCCCCACGCCCTCGGTGAAGAAACTCAGCCCGATGCCCATGTACTCGCCGCGGGCGCGCCGCTCCGCTTGCTCGCGGCGCAGCTCGTCGTAGTTCGCCATGTCCAGGGCCAGCTGGAGCGCCCTCGGGTAGTCACCGGAGTCGTACTGCCAGCCGGTCGGGCACGTGTAGGGGAACTGCTCGGGGCGCAGCAGGTTGCGCATCCGCAACTCCGCCGGGTCCGTGCCTAGCTCGCGGGCCAGCATGTCCGTGAGCCGCTCGACCAGGTACACGGCCTCGGTGATGCGGAAGGAGCAGGAGTAGGCGACGCCGCCCGGCGCCTTGTTCGTGTACACGCCGGTGACCTCGCAGTACGCCGCCTGCGTCTGGTAGGAACCGGTGAAGATGTGAAAGAAGCCCGCCGGGAACTTGGACGGCTGCGCGACCGCGTTGAACGCGCCGTGATCGGCGAGCACCCGGGCGCGCAGCCCGAGGATCACGCCGTCCGCGGTCGCGGCGATCTCGCCGTGCATGTGGTAGTCGCGGGCGAACGCGGTGGACATCAGGTTCTCCGACCTGTCCTCCACCCATTTCACCGGGCGCCCGGTCGCCATCGACGCGGCGATCGCGGCGACGTACCCCGGGTAGATGGGAACCTTGGCGCCGAAGCCTCCGCCCAGGTCGGGCGATACGATCCGGATCCTGTGCTCGGGAAGCCCGGTCAGCGCCGCGTAGAACATGCGATGGGCGTGCGGGGCCTGGCTGGTCGACCAGACGGTCAGCTTGCCGCTGACCGCGTCGTAGTCGGCGATCGCGCCGCAGGTCTCGAGGGGCGCGGGGTGCGAGCGCGGGTAGACCATGTCGCAGCCGACGACCACGTCCGCGGCGGCGAATACCGCGTCGGTGGCCGCCTTGTCCCCCGCCGCCCAGTCGAAGATGTGGTTGCCACCAGGCAGGTCATCGCGGACCACGGGCGCACCGGGGTCGAGCGCGGTCAGCGCGTCGATCAGCGGTGGCAGCGGCTCGTAGTCGACGCTGATCAGCTCAAGCGCGTCCCGCGCCGCGTACCGGTCCGTCGCCACCACGAACGCGATCTCCTGGCCCTGGAAGCGCACCTTGTCGGTGGCGAGTACCGCTTGCACGTCGCCGAAGAGCGTGGGCATCCACGCCATGCCGCGCTCGGCCAGGTCCTCGCCGGTGAGCACGGCCACGACGCTCGGGTGGGCGCGGGCGGCGCTGGCATCGACCGAGATGATCCTGCCGTGCGCGAGCGGGCTGCGCAGGATCGCGCCGTGCAGCATGCCGGGCAGCGTGATGTCGTCGACGAACTTCCCCTGCCCCCTGATGAACCGCGCGTCCTCCTTGCGGGGAATCGGCCCGTAAGCGTGGCTCATGCTCGTTCAGCCCCGTGTTCGGCAACCCCGTGTTCGGCAACCCCGTGTTCGGCAACCCCGTGTTCGGCAATACCGTCGTGCTTGGCGGCCCACAGCACGGACTTGACGATGTTCTCGTACCCGGTGCAGCGGCAGACCTGGCCGGATATCGCCTCCCTGATCTCCTCCTGTGTCGGGTCCGGGTTGTTATCAAGCAGCCACCGCGCGGTCATCATCATGCCGGGCGTGCAGAAGCCGCACTGCAGCCCGTGGCAGGCCGCGAAAGCCTCCTGAACCGGGTCGAGCCGGCGGCCGGCCGCGAGGCCCTCCACGGTGGTGACCCGCCGCCCATCGGCCATGACGGCAAGCACCGTGCACGACTTGACCGGCGTGTCATCCAGCCACACCACGCAGGCGCCGCAGTTGGACGTGTCGCAGCCCCAGTGCGAGCCGGTTAGGCCCAGTTCGTCGCGCAGGAAGTGAATGAGCAGCAAGCGCGGCTCGACGTCCCGCGCGTAATCGCTCCCGTTGACGGTGACGGTGATCTTCATAGTGCCGACCTCACAATGCCGAACTCACTGGCCGACCTCACGGTGCCGAACTTACGGGCCGAACTACGGGCCGAACTCACAATGCCGAACTTACGAGCTGACCTCACGGTGCGGAACTTACGGGCCGAACCCACAATGCCGAACTCACGGGCCGACCTCACAATGCCGAACTTACGGGCTGACCTCACGGTGCGGAACTCACGGGCTGACCTCACGGTGCGGAACTTATGGGGCCAAGCCCGCGGGCCCGGCGGATGGCGACCCGGAGCACCCGGGCGGTGAGTTCGCGCACCAGGTGCCGCTTGTACTCTGCCGGGCCGCGCTGATCCGAGGCCGGGTTGCAGTGCTCCGCCGCGATCTCGCCGGCCCTGGCGAGGGTGTCCTCGTCGGCGGGCCGGCCGCGCAGGAATTCCTCGGCCTCCGCCGCGACGAAGTGCGCGGCGCCGACCGCCGTCAGCCCGATGCCAACGTCCGCGATCCGCCCGTCCGTGAGCCAGACGGCCGCGCCGGCGGCGCCGATGGGCCAGTCGCCCGCCCGGCGGGCCACCTTCATGTACGCGCTGCCACTGCCGGGCCTGATCGGCAGCCTGATCTCGGTCAGCATCTCCGCCGGGCCGACGACCGTCTCGTACGGGCCGGTGTGAAATGCCCGCGCCGGCACCTCCCGGCTGCCGTCAGGCCCGTGAATGATCATGGAACCCTTCAGGGCGGCGAACGCGGCGGACAGGTCTTCCGACGGGTCGGCCTGGCAGAGGGAACCGCCGATCGTGCCCCAGTTCCTGACGATCGGGTCCGCGATCACCCGCTCGGCGTCGTGCAGGATGGCGAAGTGGTCGCCCGCCACCTGCGCAGCCAGCAGGTCCGCGTGCCTGGCCAGCGCGCCGATGCGCAACTCGGCGCCGGCTCGCTCGATGTAGCGCAGGCCACGGATCCCGTTGATGTCGACGAGCACTTCGGGCTGCGCGAGCCGCAGCTTCATCATGGGTATCAGGCTGTGCCCGCCGGCGAGGATCCTTGCCCCGGGCGCGTACCTGGCCAGCAGGGTAAGCGCCTGCTGCACGCTTGCGGCCTTCTCGTATTCGACCTGCGCGGGAACCTGCATTCCCACCTCCCAGGCTGGGGGCGTCGCTCGCTACGTGCGCGCGTCCGGTTGATGCCGTACGTTCTGAGTGTAGGGAGATACTGCGGGTCTCCCCGGTGCGCTGATGCCCTCGCTGGAGTGTGCAAATGACCCTGACGCAGCTGAACGCGTTCGTCCTGGTGGCCCGTCTCGGGTCGGTACGGGCCGCGGCCGCCGCGCTGGGGGTCAGCGAGTCCGCCGTCTCGCAGGCGATCACCGCCCTGCGCCAGGACCTTGGCGATCAGCTGATCACCCGGAGCCAGGCCGGCATGACGCTCACGCCCGGCGGCACGCGGCTGCTCGGCACCGCGTCCCAGATCGTCGTGCTCGGCGCCGAGGCGCATGCCGCCGTCCGCGCCGCGCAGGGCGCGCCCGAGCAGTTGCGCGTCGTGGCCACCTCGACCTTCGCTGAGTTCGTCGCTGGGCCGCTGATGGAGGCGTTCCGCCGCCGGTTCGCCGGGGCGGTGGAGATCACGACCGGGGTGGCGGCTGCCGGCGAGATGCCCGTGCTGATCGGGAACCGGCTCGCGGACGTCGCCATCGGGCCTGGGGTGACCGGCGAGCACGAGCTCCCGATCGTCAGCGAGCCCATCTTCAAGTACCGGCTCGTCGTGGTCGGCCCAGGGGGACCAGCAGCGCAGTCGCGGCCGCGCGGGCCCGCACGGCAATGGCGCTGGCTGGTGGACCCGTCCGGAACGGATCCGGGGAGCGAGACGGCCAGGCTGCTGCGCCGACTCGGCGTCGCCGACAGCAACATCGGGGTCTTCCAGAGCCAGACCGCGGCCTGGGCGGCCGCCGCTGACGGCTCGGGGGTCGCGCCGGCAATCGAGCACCTGGTGTCCCACCAGTTGCGGCGCGGGGAGCTGTCCCTCATCGAGCTGCCGGGATTCCCGGTAGAGGAGTGCTGGTACGTGACTCTGCTTGAGCGCGAGCGCCGCAGCACCGCCGCGAGCGCACTGCGCCGGTTCCTCGGCACCCCGGAGGCCATGCAGCTGATGCGATCGCCTGCCGCCGGCGTGTCGCCGTCCCGGTTCAAACCCCCGGTTTACGTCACGATCTGGAGCTGAGCTCGGCCGCTTGTCTGCTGTTCCCGCGCTCGCCTCCGGGCGCCCGAAGCCGGTGTTTTTTCCCTCGTCACTCGGTCGCTCGTTCCTCGCTCCTTCGCTCCTCAGTCCAAAAACACCGGCGCGCCCTTCGGCTCGCGCTCGGGTTTCCCGCACTCGCCTCCGGCGCGCTGTACCCACCGTTTTCTCCCTCGTCACTCGGTCGCTCGTTCCTCGCTCCTTCGCTCCTCAGTCCAAAAACACCGCCGCGTTCTTCGGCTCGCGCTCGAGTCCGCATGGTGCCTGTCCTGAACCCTGTTCTTTTTGCGGTCATCTGTTCCTTTTGCCCGCACTTCATGGTGCTGCTGGGTGGGCGCCTTCAAAAGGAACAAGGTTCCCGATTAAGCGACTGCTTATTTGGCTGTTGCAGCCATGTTAATCGAGCGCCACGATACGTCTACCTTCAGTTACCACCAGTGCCATAGTTGATGGTGCAGCCCCTGAAGTGACGGCGCAGTCCCTGACGGCGGGAGATCGTGGCATGCCTATCGAGTCCGACGGACACAGCAAGGACAATCCGCGACTGTTCGAGCTGATTGAGCACGCGCCCAAGACCGGCAACAGTCCCACCGTGTGGGCGTGGCCCCAGCTCGTCGACTACCTCAAGATCGCGGGGCAGCCGGTCTCCGGGCCGTGGCCACCGCACCAGGAGCCGCGCCCCGACCCCGATTACGAGTCGGGGCCGCAGGCCGTCGCCGACCCTCACTCTGAGCGGAGGAATTGAATGTTCCCATCGCGGTTCCGCTACGAGGCACCGCATTCCCTGGACGAGGCGATCGCCCTGCTGGGCGACGGCGACTACGTCAAGGTGCTGGCAGGCGGGCAGAGCCTGGTGCCGATGATGAAGCTGCGCTTCGCCTCACCAGACATGCTCGTCGACATCAACGACGTGCCTGGCCTCGCTTACCACCGGGCAGACCCCGACGGCAGCCTGCACATCGGCGCGCTGTGCCGCCACGCCGACCTGGAACGCTCCGAGTTGCTGGCAGGCACGCAGCCGACGATGGCGGCAGCTGCCCCGTTGGTCGCCGACCCGCTGGTGCGGAACCGGGGCACGCTCGTCGGATCGCTGTGCCATGCCGACCCGCAGGGTGACTGGGCCTCGGTGATGCTCGCGCTCGGCGGCTCGGTAATCGCACAGGGCCCGAACGGCAAGCGGGCCATCCCGCTCGCCGAGTTCGTGACCGGCCCTTTCCAGAATGTGCTTGAGCACGACGAGATCGTGGTCGAGGCCGTGGTGCCGACCGCGAAGGGTGCAAGGTCGGGGGGCTACCTCAAGCTCGAGCGACGGGTCGGGGACTTCGCGACCGTCGGGACCGCGGTAGCCATCGAGACGTCAGGGGACACCGTCATCCGGGCGGGCATCGCGCTCACTGGCGTCGGCGGATCCACCATCGGCGCCACGGAGGCAGCCGCCGCGCTGACGGGGAAGCCGCTCACGGCCGACAGCATCGCCGAGGCCGCCGAGCTCGCCGCGAGCGCGGCGCAACCCAGGACCGATCATCGTGGCAGCGCCGAGTACAAGCGGCACCTAGTGCGCGTCTTCGTCAGCCGCATCCTCGGCGGCACCGTAGCAACGGCATCGGCGGAAAGGGCGGCCTGACCATGACGATGGTGTACGACGACCTCGGCGACGAGGCAGCGGAAGAGGTCCCGGTCCGCAGGATCAAGTTCACGATCAACGGCAAGAAGAAGATCGCCGAGATTGAGCCGCGGCTGCTGCTCGCCGACCTGATCCGCCGTGGCACCGGGCTGACCGGCACGCACCGGGGCTGTGACACGACCAACTGCGGTGCCTGCACGGTGCTTGTCGACGGCACGGCGATCAAGTCCTGCACGATGCTGGCGGTGCAGGTCGACGGCCGCGAGGTCACGACCGTGGAAGGCCTGGCCTCGGCGAGCGAGCTGCACCCGCTCCAGGAGGGGTTCAAGCAGGAGCACGGGCTGCAGTGCGGGTTCTGCACGCCCGGCATGATGCTGGCCGCCAAGGCCCTGCTCGACAGCAACCCCGACCCGACGGAAGAAGACGTGCGGTGGGCGCTGTCCGGCAACCTGTGCCGCTGCACCGGCTACCAGAACATCGTGAAATCGGTTCTATGGGCGGCCGAGAAGCTAAGAGCGGAGGCATGAGGTGACGGCCACTACCGAATCACGGGCACTCGACGAGATCAAAATCGGCGGGCTCGGCTCCAGCCGCAAGCGCGTCGAGGACGACCGCTTCATCAGGGGCAAGGGCAACTACACCGACGACATCGTGCTGCCCGGCATGCTGCACATGGAGATCCTGCGTAGCCCGCTGCCGCACGCGCGCATCAAGTCGATCGACACCAGCAGGGCATGGGCGGTCCCCGGCGTCCACCTGGTCCTGACCGGGGAGATGATGGCGACGCGGAACCTCGCCTGGATGCCAACGCTCTCCTACGACACCCAGGCGGTGCTGGCCACCGACAAGGTGCGGTTCCAGGGCCAGGAGGTGGCCTGCGTCATCGCGGACGACCCGTATATCGCCAAAGACGCGTGCGAGTTGATCGAGGTCGACTACGAGCCGCTGCCGGTCATCGTCAACCCGTGGCAGGGGCTGGCCGAGGGCGCGCCGGTGATCCGCGACGACAAGGTGAACCAGACCGACAACGTCATCTACAACTGGGAGGTCGGCGACGAGGCGGGCACCGACCGGGCCTTCGAGCAGGCCGACGTGATCTCCAAGCTGGAACTCCACTACCCCCGGAGCCACCCGTCCCCGATCGAGTGCTGCGGCTCGATCGCGGACTTCAACCGGGCCACGCAGAAGCTCACCGTCTACATGACCACCCAGGCGCCGCACATCATCCGTGCCGCGGTCGCGATGGTGGCCGAGCTCCCCGAGCAGATGATCCGGATCGTCTCGCCCGACATCGGCGGCGGCTTCGGCAACAAGGTGCCGATTTACCCCGGCTATGTCTGCTCGATCCTCGCCTCGATCCTGCTTGAGCGCCCCGTGAAGTGGATCGAGGACAAGAGCGGCAACCTCATCTCCACCGGGTTCGCGCGCGACGTCTACCTCAAGGGCGAGATGGCGCTGCGCCGTGACGGCAAGATCCTCGGCTTCCGGATGCACACGGACGCCGACCACGGCGCGTTCTTCGCCGACGCGCAGCCGAGCAAGTTCAAGATCGGCCTGATGCACTCCGCGTTCGCCGCCTACGACGTCCCGGTCGCGCACCTCACGGCGCGGGGCGTGTACACCAACAAGGCGCCGGGCGGCGTGGCATACCGGTGCTCGTTCCGTGTCACCGAGGCGATGTTCTTCCAGGAACGCATGGTGCAGGCGGCCGCCGACGACCTGGGCATGGACCAGGCCGCCTTCCGCCGGATGAACTTCGTCCGCGACGACGACTTCCCGCACCGCACGCCGCTTGGCTTCCTTACCGACTCCGGCCAGTACGCCAAGTGCCTGGACGTCGGCCTCAAGGCGATCGGCTACGAGAACTTCAGGGAAGAGCAGGCGGAAGCACGCAAGCGGGGGCGCCTGCTCGGCCTCGGCATCTCAACCATGACCGAGCCGCTCGGCGCGGGCAACAGCCGGGAGTACGACATCCTCGGCATCAAGATGTTCGACTCCGCCGAGCTCAAGGTGCACATGACCGGCAAGGCGATCCTCCGCACCGGCGCCAAAACCCAGGGCCAGGGGCACGAGACGACGTGGGCGCAGATCGTCGCGCACGAGCTCGGCATCCCGGCTGACGACATCATCGTCGAGGAGGGCGACACCGACACAGCGCCGTTCGGGATGGGCACCTACGCGTCCAGGTCCACGCCGGTCGCCGGGGCGGCCGTCGCCATGGTCTCCCGCAAGATCCGCGCCAAGGCCCGCAAGCTGGCGGCGCACCTGCTCGAGGTGTCTGAGGAGGACATCGACTGGGAGCTCGGCCGGTTCTACGTCCGCAGCTCCCCGGAACGCGGCGTGTCCATCCAGGAGTGCGCGATGGCCGCCTACAGCAACATGCCGGACGGCATGGAGCCGGGCCTCGAGAACACCGCGTACTACGACCCGCCGAACCTCACCTGGCCGTTCGCCGTCTACATCGTCACCGTCGAGGTCGATCCTGAGACCGGCGTCTGGGACGTGCTGCGGATGGTCGCGGTGGACGACTGCGGGGTCAGGATCAACCCGATGATCGTCGAAGGGCAGATCATGGGCGGGCTGACCGAGGCGTACGCGATGGCCAGCATGCAGTTCATCACGTTCGACTCCGACGGCAACTGCGTCGGCTCGAACTACATGGACTACCTGCTGCCGAGCGCGTGGGAGACCCCCGGCTACGAGCTGCACAGCGAGGTCGTCACGCCGTGCCCGCACCACCCGATCGGCGCCAAGGGGATCGGCGAGTGCGCCGCGGTGGGCGGTCCGGCCGCCTTTGTCAACGCGGTCATGGACGCATTGGGCGAGACCGGGGTCAGGAACATCGACATGCCGGTGTTGCCGGACCGGGTCTGGGAAGCGATCACGTATCGGCGGGACGTATCCGGCGCCCCGCCGGTGCGCCAGGACTAGTGCCAGCACTGGGACTCAGCACTGAACCTCAGCACTGAAACTTCAGCACTGGACCTCGGCACGGGGGCGAAAGAGGAGGAGACATGAACGGTCTGGGGGTGCTCGAGCGAATCGGCGAGCTGGCCCGCAGCGGCGAGACCTTCGCGCTGGCCACCGTGGTCTGGCGACAGGGACCGTCGTCGAGCAAGCAGGGCTCGCGCGCCATCATCACCTCCGACGGCCAGCTGCACGGCTGGATCGGCGGCGCCTGCGCGGAACCAGTGGTGATCCGCGAGGCGAAGCAGGTCATGACGGACGGGAACCCCCGGCTCCTGCTGCTCGGCAGCCCGGACCAGTTCGGCACGGCCGTCCCCGAAGGGATGACGGTCGTGCCGATCTCCTGCCAGAGCGAGGGCGCTCTCGAGGTGTACATCGAGCCTGTGCTCCCGGTGCCGCACCTGGTCATCGTGGGCAGCTCGCCGATGGCGCACACGCTCGCCGAACTGGCCAGGACGCTGGGCTGGTCCACGGACCTGCTGAGCACCCAGGACTTCGCGGTGCGGCACGCGGACGAGCGCTCGATGGTCGTCGTCGCCACCCAGGGACACGGTGACGAGGACATGATCGAGCGTGCGGTCGCGATGCGGCCCGCCTACCTGGGCCTGGTCGCCTCCCGCAAGCGGGCCGAGGCCGTCCTCGGCTACCTCGCCGAGCGGGGCGTACCGCAGGACCAGCTGGACCGGGTGCACGCGCCGGCCGGCCTGGACCTTGGCAGGACGAGCCACGAGGAGATGGCCGTCGCGATTCTCGCTGAGCTGGTGCAGCTGCGCGCGTCGGGCGTCCTTGCGGACATTCCCGCTCCCCGCACGGAACCGGGCCGCGAGCCGAAGAGCGTGCTGAAGCTCGCCGAGGCCGTGGACCCGGTCTGCGGGATGACGGTCATGGCGGACGTAGCGGGGATGCCGCTTGAGCACGACGGGATCACCTATTACTTCTGCTGCGCCGGCTGCCACCGGACATTCGACGAAAATCCAGATGCCTACGTCAAGGCGGTGCTGCGGTGATAATCACCAGCGACTTCGAGGTCGCGGAGCCGGTTGAGAAGGTGTGGCGGTTCTTCGACAACATCCCGCAGGTGGCGTCCTGCCTGCCTGGCGCGGAGCTGACTAAGGACCTCGGCGACGACAAGTACGAGGGCAAGGTCGCCATCCGAATGGGGCCGGTCCGGCTGCAGTTCAACGGCACCGCCGACATCACGGAACGCGATGAGGCGGCCAAACGCATCGTCGTGCACGCGGCTGGTGCCGACGAGAAGGGCCGTGGCCAGGCCGCCATGGTGGTCGGCGCCACGCTGTCGCCGAAGGGGCGAGGCACCAAGGTCGCGGTCACCCAGGACCTGCAGCTGTCCGGGGCGGCCGCCCAATACGGCAGGGGCATGATCTCCGACGTCTCCGCCATCCTGATGCGCGACTTCTCCGCGGAAATGCAGGACAGGATCGAGCGGCTTGAGCGCGGCGAGACGGCGGAGCAGATCGCCGCCGCAGGCGGCGGAAGGTCGGCCCAGGGCTTCACGATCGCCATACGGGCCGCGCGGATGGCGCTGACGCGCGTCTTCCGCCGGTTCTTCCTTCCCTACCAGCCCGCGGCCAGCTGACCGCAACGGTGGGCTGAGCGCCAACTCGAAGCGAATAAGGCGAAAGGAGGGCCAGCCATGGTCCTGTGGTGGATCGGCAACGCGATCCTGCTAGCGGTGGTGCTGCCCGTCGTGATCTACCTGCTCAACCGGGTACTCGCGGCCCTGGAGCGGATCCGAGGGGCGAGCGACGACATCCTGGCCGGCGGGGTCGCCCTGATCGGCGAGCTCCAGGGCGTCCCCGACGGCCTGGCCGTCACGGACAAGACCATCGAAGAAGTGAAGGTCGGCGCGGTCCGCTACGCGGGCTCCGTCGCGAAACTACTCGCCTAGCGAAAGGGCGGAAAAACCATGCCAGCAGCAGCCTGGATGACCATCGCCGTCGCGGGCCTGATCATCGTGTTCACCGCGGTCGGCCTCATCAGGATCGTCCTGCACTTGCGGGCGATCCGCGGCACGCTTGTCGCCCTCACCGGCGGCGTGCAGGCAGTCGACCAGCTGACGTCGACCGTGCCAGCCCGGCTGACCTCGGTCAACGCGAACCTCAAGCCAGTCCGCGACTTCTGCGAAACGGTGTAACGCAATGACGACAGACTGGACCATCGGTTACGTGATCGGCGGCGTCGTCGTGCTCGCCGTCGTCGTCCTCGTGGCGGCGATCCTCGTGCTCGCCAAGCAGATCGGCGACGAGGCGCCCAAGATCAACGCCGGGCTCGAAGGCGCCGTCCGCAACACCGCGCCGCTCGGCGCACTGCAGACCACCATCGAGCACGCCACCATCATCATCGCCGGGCTGCAGCGCGGCCGGGCCAGGCTGGGAGGGTAACGGTGAATCCCACGTGAATCCCATGCAGATCGGCGAAAAGCAACAAAAGATCAACACGGGGCTCGGAGGCTCGCGGTGAACCCGACTGAGCACACCTGGTGGGTGTCCGTCATCATCGTCGGCTTTGTCGTCGTCGTGGCCGTCGCGGCGCTGCTTAGCCTGCTCATCTACCTGATCAAGCGCATCGACCACCGGGTGGACACCATCGGTGGGACGCTCACCGCGGCGAAGGCCAACACCGCCAACACGGTGCTGATCCCGCAGGTGGCCGCCGGCGTGGACGCGGTCCTCGCCGAGGGCCTAGAGCACCACCTCTTCCTCGGCCGGGTACTCGGAAAGGTCAAGTCATGACTGTGCTTGTCGTCCTGACGGTCATCGTCATCGTCTTGCTGATCGCGGGGCTGGCCGTCTACCTGTACTGGGCAGGCACGCTCCTCGACCGGATCGGCGCGAAGCTTGAGGGAGCCGCGGACATCGTGCGAGGCATCGTGGCCGACGCCGAGCTCATCGAGCCAGGCGTCGACCACATCAACCGGACCGGCGGAGTGGTCGCCGGAGCGCTGCCGCTGCTGTACGGCATGGCCGAGGGCATCGTCACCGGGGTCACGCCTGCCCCGCCGCGCCCGGAGGTTCCCGAGCCGGCACTGCCGGCCTCCGGCACCCGCCGCTCCCGCATGCTGGCCGCGGTCGGCTTCGCACCGCACCCTTAACCGCTCAGAAGCCTGATAACCCCAGCCGCAGCGTGAGCGCCGCGCCACCGAGCCGTTGGCACGTTACGGCGGACCTGTGCTAGCGAGCCTTGTGCGCGTTCGGGCTCGCTCTTGCCAGCCCGATTCCGCACTTGGCTCGTTGGGCAGCGGAGGCGGCGGACCGGTGCTAGCGAGCCTTGTGCGCGTTCGGGCTCGTTCTTGCCAGCCCGATTGCGCACTTGGGCTCGTTCGGGGTCTTTTGCTCAGAAGGTGGTGGGCGGGTTGATGGTGGAGCTGGTGATCTCGTCGTTGCCGCTGACGCTCCACTTGGCGAAGATCTTGGCGTAGTCGCCGTTGGCGATCAGCTCGTTGACCGCGGCGGACAGTGCCTTGGCGATCGGTGAGCCCTTCGCGGTCACCCACCCGACCGGGGTGGAGCTGATCTGCCCGAGGAACTTGGTGCCGGCGATGTGGGCGGCGTCGTACTTAAGGCTCAGCGTCGGGCCGAAGTCCAGGTCGACCTTGCCGTTGGCCAGGCCGAGGAAGATCGGCGCGGATTCACTGAAGTACTGGACGGTCCATGGCTTCTTCCCTGCCGCGGCGCACTTGGACGCGTTGCTGGTCAGCAAGGTCTGGAAGGTTGAGCCTGGGGCGGTGGCGATCGTGTAGCCGCAGGCACCGGTGAGCGTCGAGATGGAGTTAGCGCTCACGCTTGACGCGCCGAGGAACCCCTGGCCGTCATCGAGGTAGGTAGCGAAGTCGACGACCTGCTCACGGGCCTTGGTCGCGCCGAAGTTGTCCTGCCCGACCTGGTACTTGCCGTTCTGCACGCCAGGGATGACCGTGGCGAACGTGCCGTTCTGCACGTCCCAGGTCACGCCGAGCACCTTGGCGACGGCGTTGTCCAGGTCCACGTCCAGGCCGACATTCACGCCGTTAACCACGCCTTCATGTGGCAATTCCGAGGTACCAGGGGTGAGCGTGGTGCCCAGGATCAGCTGGCCGCTCGATCGCACGCTGGCGGGCAGCTCGGCGTGCAACTTCGGGTCCTCCGTGATCCCGGAGACGACGTTCTCAGTCGGGATGGCGGTTGAGCCCGCCGACGGCGAGGCGGGGCCGGGATCGGAGCTACCCGACGAACTGGGGCTACTCGACGAACCGGAGCTACCCGATGAGCTGCAGCCTGCCAGCGCGAGTGCGCAAGCCACGGCGAGTGCCGCCGTCACGCCTAGCAGGCGCGGCGGGCGGGGCCAGCGGGCAACATGTCTTTCTGTAGTCACGAGTTTGTCCTTCCGGTTACGGGTTTCTTCGACAAAGGGCCGGCGCACGGCCGGGGCGGGGCTCACAGGACGGCGGCAAGGAACGCGCGGGCGCGCTGGTGGCGTGGGCTGGTGAGCAGGCTGGCGGGCGGCCCGGATTCGACGATGCGCCCGCCGTCGAGGAACACGACGGTGTCGGCGACCTCGCGGGCGAAGCCGATCTCGTGGGTGACCACGATCATCGTCATTCCGCTAGCCGCGAGGTCGCGGAGCACCGACAGCACGTCACCGACTAGTTCCGGGTCCAGCGCGCTGGTCGGCTCGTCGAACAGCATCAGGCGCGGCTGCAGCGCCAGCGCCCGGGCGATCGCCACCCGTTGCTGCTGACCGCCGGACATCTGCCGCGGGTAAGAGCCTTCCCGGCCGGCCAGCCCTACCCGCTCAAGCAGTTCGCCCGCCGTCGTGACGGCCTGCTTTCTCGGGACGCCGGCCGCGACCGGCCCCTCGATGATGTTTTCCAGCACGGTCATGTGGCCGAACAGGTTGAACTGCTGAAACACCATCCCGATGCGCGCCCGCTGGCGGGTGACCTGGCGGTGCGGCAACTCGCGCAGCCGACCGTGGTCGTGCCGGTAGCCAATCAGCTCGCCAGCGACCTCGACGAACCCAGCGTCAGGCTTCTCGAGGTGGTTGACACAACGCAGCAGCGTTGACTTGCCGGACCCGGATGGCCCCAGGAGGACGGTGACTTCGCCTTCGCGCACGTCTAGGTCGATGCCATCGAGCACCCGGTGCGAACCGAAGTTCTTACGCAGTCCGCGGATCCGCACCAGCGGCAGCGACTCCTGCGAGGCCGTCTCGCCGCTGTGCTTGCTCGTGCCAGTGTGCTCGCTCATGCGAGCCCCGCCAGGTCGCTGCGGGTGCGACCGAAGACCGGCAGGTTGCCGCGGGTGATCTGCCACAGGCCTTGGCCCGGGCCTGAGTCACCGCGCTTGCCGCGGGCGTAGTAACGCTCGATGAAGTACTGCCCGATCGACAGCAGCGTGGTCAGGATGATGTACCAGAGGGTGGCCACCATCAGTAGCGGCATGATCAGGAAGTTCTGCTGGTAGATCAGCTGCACCGAGTACAGCAAGTCCTGAACAGCGATCACACTGACGATCGAGGTCGCCTTCAGCAGGCCGATCAGCAGGTTCCCCGTCGCCGGCACGATCGCGGGCATCGCCTGCGGCAGCACGATTCGCCGGAAGATCCGTCCACGGCCCAGGCCGAGGGCCTCGGCCGCTTCTGACTGGCCCCGCTCGACGCTCGCGATGCCACCGCGCACGATCTCGGCCGAGAACGCGGCGGTGTCCACGGTGAGGCCGACGAAGGCGGCCAGGATTCCGGTGAACAGGTGCGCTGTCTTGACCGTGATGAACTCGTGCCCGAACGGGATGCCCAGCGACAACTGGGGGTAGAGCGAGGCGATCTCGTACCAGAACAGGAGCTGCACCAGGGGTGGCACCGAGCGCACCAGCCACACGTAGCCGAAGCTGAGCGAGCGCAGGATGGGGTTAGCGGAGAGCCGCATGGCCGCCAGGCCGATGCCAAGCAGGAAGCCGCACGTCATGACCGCCGCGGTCATCCACAGCGTCAGCACTAGGCCGTCCATGACCGACCCGTTGACGAAGTAGTCGCCGACGACGTTCCACTGGAACCGCCCGTTGGTGACCACTGTGTGCACGAGCATCGCGAACAGCACAAGCACCACGACTGCGCCGGCCCACTGGCCCGGGCGGCGCGAGGTCACCAGCCGGGCCGCCAGCAGCCGCTCGTCGTCAGCCCGCTTGACCAGCGGACGCGCGATGAACTTGTCCGGATGTTGCAAGGACACATCGCGCGCAGCAGGCTGCACAACCGGGCCTGGCACTGAGGGACCAGACAGGGAAGGAGATGTCACGTAACGATCCGTTCTCGCAGGGCACCGCCGACGGCAGGTCCGGGGGCTGAATCGAGAACCACGATAGGCATGATGGGCACTTGTCGTCAATAACGACTGATTTTCTAGGAAATATCGCTCCGGGTGCCCGCGGCTCCCGGCCGCTCGCGGGAGTCGGCTTGGACCCGCGCCCCTGACCGCCGACCACCGCGGAACGAAGGCGGCGACCTAGGTGAGTAAGCCGCTTACGTTCGGGATAGTGCCGTTAGTTTTTTGGCCGTTGATCTGGGCCGCGACGGGTGACGGGAGCGGTGGTGGGCGCGGCCGAGTACTCGCCGATCCATTCGTCCTTCCAGGCGTGGTCATACTGCTGCTCGTTGCAGCTCGGCCGGTAGACGGCGATCAGCTCGCGGGCGATCTGCTCGCGGTGGGCGCTCGTCCCGCCTGGCACCTCGAAGGTGCAGATGTAGACCTTCCACTTGGAGCCGGCCCGCTGGAGCCAGCATGCCGCTCTCGGGTGCTTGAAGGGGAATCGCGCTGTGGACAGGTCGTCGGCGTGACCGACGTAGATGACCGCGTAATTCTCCGGCTTCTTGTCTGGTTCCGGCTTGTACATGATGGCGTACACGGCCGCGGTCGACGGCGGGGTCCAGCCGCCGAGCAGGCGGGGACCTTCGAACGGGTAGCCGGCGAGTGAGCCGAGCCGGATCATCGGGTGCTCCTCATTAGTGCAGCACCGGCAGCGTTTCCGCGAGCTCTTCCAGGCTGGCGAGGTCGTGCCCGGACAACAGCAGGTCGATGTGCGGTGCCGCCACCATCATGCCCAGCGTGCTCGGCCGGAAATCCCGGTTGTTTCCCTTGTGCGGGTTCAGCCACACAATACGGTGGCACAGCCTTGCCAGGCGCTCCATCGCCAGTGCGAGTACCTCAGGATCACCGCGGTCGAGGCCGTCGGAGCAGATCACCACTACCCCGCCACGGCACAGGCCGCTGCGGCCCCATTTCCTGACGAACGTGTCGAGCGACTGGCCGATCCTGGTGCCCCCGTCCCAGTCCACCACGGTCCGGGCCGCCTCTTCGAGCGCGTTGTCGATCTTTTGATGCGCCAGTTCTCTCGTGATGCGGGTCAGCCTGGTGCCGAAGCAGAACACCTCGACTTTGGCCGCCGCGTGCCTGGCCGTGTGCGCGAACTGGAGCAGGTGCCTGGAGTAGTCGGCCATCGACCCGGAGACGTCGAGGATCAGGATCAGCGGCCGCAGTTTGGTCTTGCGCTGCTGGAAGAACAGCTGACTGGGCGGTTCACCGTGCATGCGCATCGATGCCCTGATCGTCGCGCGGATATCGGGTTCCGTGCCGTTGCCCTTGGCTGGCCTGGTCCTGGTCCGGCGGGTGCGGCGGCGTGGTGGCGTCAGCCGCATCCTGGTCATGATCCTTCTCAGGGCGGCGAGTTCTTCTGGTGTGCACGCGGTGAAGGAGCGGTGCTTGAGCGCGTCCACGTTGGAGGCCATCCAGCCGAGGACCGGCTGATCCTCGTCTTCTTCCGGGCCTGGCTCGGTGCCGGGCATGACGAGAGCCGCCTCGGCTTCGGCTACCGATTCCGCGCTGAGCATGAGCTGGTTTCGCGCGGGCGCGTCTTCGCCGAGGAAGTACTCCCTGAACACCCGGTCGTACGTTGTGCCGTCCTCGTGGCGGCTGAGCAGGGTGGTTCTTCCGGCCCAGTACAGGTCGACCAGGTTCGCCGGGTCGAGTGGCGTCATGGCAGCGAAGTAGGTGAGCACGTCCCCGGTGCCGACCCTCAGGCCCGCGGCTCGCAACTCGTGGGCGAAGCCGACGAGAACGCTGGTGAACGGGCTTGTGCCTGGTTCACTGCCTGGTTCACCGCTTGGCTCACTGCCTGGGTCAGCCACCGGAGATGATCTCCGCCAGGTTCTCCTGCACCAGGTCGAGGTCGTCACGGTCCTTGACGACCGCGCCCAGCGTGTCGCTCGCAGCACCTGGCGTCAACTCGGTCTCGCCGAGCACGCCCAGCGTGCGCACCCAGTCGATCGTCTCCGCGACCCCGGGCGGCTTGGCCAGGTCCAGTTCCCGCAGCCGGTGGACGGCACTGACGACCTTCCTGGTGAGCTGCTCGGCCGCGCCGGGCTCGCGGACCTTGACGATCTCCGCCTCGCGATCCTGTGCCGGGTAGCCGATCCAGTGGTAGAGGCAGCGCCTTCTCAGGGCGTCGTGGAGTTCCCTGGTCCTGTTGGAGGTCAGGATGACAACCGGGCTCGATTCCGCCTTGATCGTGCCGAGTTCCGGGATGCTGATCTGGAAATCGGACAGGACCTCGAGCAGGAACGCCTCGAACTCGTCGTCTGCCCGGTCGATCTCGTCGATCAGCAGCACCGCCTGGTCGCCTTTTTTGATCGCTTCGAGCAGCGGCCGCTCGAGCAGGAACTTCGGCCCGAACAGCTTGTCGACGGACTGCTCGTCGGTGGCATCGGCTTGCGAGAGCGCTCGGATCTGCAGCATCTGGCGCGCGTAGTCCCACTCGTAAAGCGCCTGGTTGGTATTGATGCCCTCGTAGCACTGCAGCCGGATGAGCTTGCGGCCGAAGACGGCCGCGAGCGTCTTCGCGACCTCCGTCTTGCCGACGCCGACCTCGCCTTCGAGCAGCACGGGCCTGCGCAGCGAGAGCGACACGAGCAAGGTAGTGGCCAGCCCGCGGTCGGCGAGGTACCCGCCTTCCCGCAGGCGCTGAGTGAGCTCGGCAACGGTCCCTGGATACTCCACCGGTCTTGTCAGGACCGTGGCCAGGGGCTGGTGTCAGCGGCAGCTTCGACCGTTTCGGCGGGTTCTGCCGTTTCGGCCGGTCGCATGACGACGTCGCGCAGGCTTCCCGAGGGGCTGAGCTTGCCCTCACGCTCAAGCCTGGCCCGCCACGCCGTGATGCGGTCCGTAGCGTCCCCGGCGGCATAGTCGTCGAAGCCGACGCCGGCGTCGGTCATCTTCTTGCAGTGCGACTCGCAGCTGTCGTCGAGGTCGGCGACGGTCTGCGCCTGGCCGCGCCACACATCACGGAGCACTTCAAGCGCCTCCGCACGCTCTGCACCCATGCCGAACGTCCCTCCTGCCTGCGGCCGAACCGGTTACCGTGACTCTAGCCCCCGCTACCAGGGAACACGAGCAAGGATTAAGTCATTTCTTAATCAGCCGCCTGGACCCGGCCGCGGTCACGCCAGCGACCCGTCCCGCGCGCGGCGTGGGCTGGGCCAGGCCAGTCGCCTCCCGGCGGCCCGGTCTGTGCAGCGAGCCATCTGTCTAGTTTTTGACAAAACCTACCGATTTAGTCATAATTGACGTATGTCTATTTTGGTACCATTGGTCGGCATTGTGCCGCCTGCTGCCGTTGCGCCCGTCGCGTCCCACGGCCTTTCCGTTCCGGGAGGCGCGGCGTGACGACGGTCCTTGACAAGCCGGCGAACCGGGGTAGCGGTCTCAAGCTGATGCTCTCGCCCGCGCCGACGTGTGCCCCGGCACCGGCGGCCCCGGACGAGCAGCGGGTCAAGTGGGTGCCCCTCGTGATCGCGGCGCTGCTGATGGCCGGCCTTGACAGCTACGTCTTCGTCGCCCATGGCGCGGAGTTCGGGACGCTGCTGCTGATTGGGGGCGGCCTCGGGTTCACCCTGTTCCACTCACGCTACGGGTTCACGTCGGCGTTCCGGCAGCTGCTGTCCGTCGGCAACGCCAGCGGCATCAGGGCGCACGCGCTGCTGCTTGGCACGGCCGCGACCTTGGTCGCCCTGATCATGGCGAGCGGCGTGGGACTGTTCGGCGCCAAGCCGACGCCGTCCGGCGGGGCGCTCGGCGTCGGCCTGCTTGTCGGCGCGTTCCTGTTCGGCCTCGGCATGCAGCTCGGCGGGTCGTGCGCCTCGGGCACGCTGTTCGCTGTGGGCTCGGGACAGACGACGATCGTCTTCACGCTCGGCGGATTCATCATCGGCTCGACGCTGTACATGTGGCAGTACCACCTCGTCGCCAACCTGCCGGCCTTCCACCCCATCCTGCTGTCGAGCTCGGTCGGCTGGGCGGGGTCGTGGGCTATCACCATCGCCGCCCTGCTCCTCATGGTCGGGGTGAGCCGGCTCGTGCAGAAGCGGCGGAACCCGCCGCCGGTCGACGCGGTTCCGACGGCCCACGGCGCGCTGCGGATCGTCCGCGGCTCGTGGCCGATCCTGGTCGGGTCGCTGGTCCTCGGCGTCTTGGCGGGTGCCGTCCTGCTGGTCACCGGCGGGACCTGGGGAATCACCAGCGCGTTCGGCCTGTGGGGCTCGAAGTTCCTCGGCCTGCTCGGCGCGAATCCCCAGTCTTGGTCCGGCTGGCAGGTGCCGTCCCAGCACACGGCCCTCACCGGGTCCTTCCTGGCCAACGTCATCAGCGTGTCCGACATCGGCATCATGATCGGCGCGGCCATCGCCTCGGCCGCGGCCGGCACGTATATCTTGCGCGGGCGGGTGCCGTGGCGCGTCGCCCTCGGCGCCGTCATCGGCGGCATCCTGATGGGCATCGGCGCCCGGCTCGCCGGCGGTTGCAACATCGGTGCCTACCTGAGCGGAATCTCCCAGGGCAGCCTCTCCGGCTGGGCCTGGGGCGCGATCGCGCTGGCCGGCACCTGGGTGGGCCTGCGGATGCGCCCGCTGTTCGGCCTCACCAACCCCAAGCCCAACGACAGCGTCTGCTAGCCGCTAGGCCGGTTAAGTAACGGTTCCTCGTCTGCTACCGGCGGGGCTTCCGGCGACCTGGGACTGCCTTCACCGGCGGTCCCAGGTCGCGGGCGTCCCTGGCGACGGTCATTGGCCGAGCCTGTCCCGTCAGCCAACTCCTGAACTGCGCCAGTGGCACCGCCTTGAGCCAGAAGTCCAACATGATCCTCATTCGAGGGCTAGCGGCGGGGGGCGTGCAGCCGCTCCCGGCAGTCACCACGGGTCCGTTCGGGATCAAGTAAGGGCACTCCTTTACCCGAATAGACCGCGGCGCCTCCCGCTAGCGGACGCGCGAGTCGAGATCCGCGTCACGGCGACCGGCACCTACGAGCACCTGAGGTTCGCCAGCATCCGGCTGGATGTCCTGGCCGATTTCCCGCAGGGAGAGGCGGCGGTGCTCCTGATCGAGGCGCGCCGCGTCTGCTATGTGTCGAACACCCTGGCCGGCGAGGTCGGCATCGAGGTGACCCTCGGCGCACCCGCCCCGGGCAGTCCGCGGCGGGCCTAACGGTGGCGTCCGGAGGGCTGTGACAGTATTTGGACTACCGGTGGTTTACCGGGCGGTGCCGGTCCTGTTCACCGGACAGAGCCACAGTGGCCTGGCCGGATGTCGGCGGTGACGTGGTAATCGGGCGGGAACCACTTCGTCTGGCTGCTGCAGAGAGGCCCCTTGATGACGACACCGCCGGCCGCCCAGGTCCCTGCGGCGCGCGGCGCGCGCACGCTGCATTTGTCGGAGCTGCTCCGGCGCCCGATCACTGATTCTGGCGGTGAACCGGTCGGGCGGCTCACCGATGTCATCGTGCGGCTTAGCGGCGCGGAACGCCCGGCGGTCACCGGCCTGGTCGCGGCGGTCGGCGGCAGGGAGGTGTTCGTTCCGGCCGGGCAGGTGGCTTCACTGGACGGTGAGGTGATCAGGCTCACCAGCGCCCGGATCGACCTGCGGCGATTCGAGCGGCGCGAGGGCGAGGTACTGCTCCGGGCCGACGTGCTCGGGCACAGGCTGATCGACGTGGAGACCGCGCACCTGGTGCGGGCGGCCGATCTTGAGCTGGAGTTCCGTGACGGGCAGTGGGTGCTGGAGGGGGTGGATACCCGCCGCAGGCCGCGCCGCCTGCCCTGGCGGCGGCGCGGGCCGGGCCGGGACGCGGGTGAGCCCGAAGGGCATGTATTCCGTGACTGGTCCAGGTTCGAGCCGCTTATCGGCCATGCGGGGAGCGCCGTGACGCGCGGCCCGTTCGGGCGAGTCCGGCGGCTGAAGCCCGCGCAGATCGCAGACCTGATCGAGGATGCGTCCAAGGAGGAGGAGACCGAGATCCTCGGGCAGGTGCACGCCGACCCTGAGCTTGAGGCGGACGTCTTCGAGGAGCTCGATGAGGACCTGGCCACCCGGCTGCTCGGCGCCCGCACCGACGCCGAGATCGCGGAGGTGCTGTCCCGGATGCGCGCCGACGACGCGGCGGACGCCATCGCCGAGCTCCCGCAGCGGCGGCGCCAGCAGGTCCTGGACCTGCTGCCCGCCGGGCAGCGGACCAAGGTGATGACCTTGATGGGGTTCAACCCGGCCAGCGCCGGGGGCCTGATGGGGCTGGAGTTCCTGGCCCTTGCGCCAGACCAGACCGTCGGGGAGGCGCTGGCTGCCGTCGGCAGCGCGCACGGCCTTCAGCCGGAGGCGCTGACCAGCGTGCATGTGGTGGACGAGGGGGGGCTGCTGCTTGGCGTCGCGAGCGTGGTCAGGCTGCTGCAATCGGATCCGGCCGTTGGCCTTGCCGAAGTCTGCGACGACGATCCGGTGCGGATCGGTCCGGACACCGACATGGTCGACGTCGCCGTGCTGATGAGCGACTACAACCTGATCACCATCCCCGTCGTCGATGAGCGCCGCCACATGGTCGGCGTGGTCACGGTGGACGACGTGCTCGAGGCGGCCCTGCCCGAGGACTGGCGCAGACGCGGGGCCGCGCAGCCGCCCGACGCGCGCCATGGGCAGGGGCCATGACGGAGCCGGCAAGCGAGGCGCCGGAGGCAGGAACGCCGCAGGCGGAGAGCGCGGGCCCCGGTAAAGGCGCGGTGCCGCCGCAGCGGAGCCAGCTGCGGCCGAGCGCGGTGCGGGACGAGGCGCACCTCGGCGACATCGAAGGAGCGCTCGGCCGGATCCGGCTGGGCGAAGAGGACCGCGAGCGCAGCCTGCGGCGGCGACTGCTGACTTTCCTGGCGATCATGGGTCCCGGGCTGATCGTGATGGTCGGCGACAACGACGCAGGCGGTGTGTCCACCTACGCGCAGTCTGGCCAGAACTACGGCTACACCCTGCTGTGGGTGCTCCTGCTGCTGATCCCGGTCCTGCTCGTCAACCAGGAGATGGTAGTCCGGCTCGGCGCGGTCACTGGCGTCGGGCACGCCCGGCTGATCATCGAGCGGTTCGGCAGGTTCTGGGGCGCCTTCAGCGTCGGCGACCTGTTCCTGCTCAACTTCCTGACCATCGTCACTGAGTTCATCGGCGTTTCGCTGGCGCTGCGCTTCTTCGGCGTCAGCCCGTACGTCTCGGTGCCGGTCGCCGCCGTCCTGCTGGTGGGCATCACCGCCAGCGGCAGCTTCCGCCGGTGGGAAAGCGCCTTGCTCCTGTTCATCGTGGTGAGCCTGGTGCTGGTCCCGCTGGCCCTGCTGTCGGGACCGCATTGGGGATCGATCGCGTACCACTTCGTGGTGCCTGGCGTCCAGGGCGGCGTCAACTCGACGGCGGTCCTGCTGATCATCGCGATCGTCGGCACCACCGTTGCGCCCTGGCAGCTGTTCTTCCAGCAGTCCAACGTGATCGACAAGCGGATCACGCCGCGGTTCATCGGCTACGAGCGGGCCGACACCGCGGTCGGTTCCCTCGTCGTCATCGGCGGGGCGGCGGCGATCGAGGTAGTGGCCGTCTACGCGGTCCGCGGCACGGACCTCGCCGGGAAGTTCACCGACGCGCTCGGCACCGCCCGCGCGCTGGAAGGCCATAGCTACATATTCGGCGCGCTGTTCGCCATCGTGCTGCTGGACGCGAGCATCATCGGCGCCTCGGCGGTGACCCTGTCCACCAGCTACGCGTTCGGTGACGTGTTCAACATGAAGCACTCGCTGCACCGCAGCTTCAAGGACGCCAAGGGGTTCTACGCGACCTACTCGGCGCAGGTCGCGCTGGCAGCGGGCATCGTGCTCATCCCCAGGGCGCCGCTCGGGCTGATCACCACCAGCGTCCAGGCCCTGGCCGGGGTCCTGCTGCCGAGCGCGAGCGTGTTCCTGCTGCTGCTGTGCAACGACCGCGAGGTACTCGGCCCGTGGGCCAACCCGCGCTGGCTGAACGTCGTAGCCGGCTTCATCATCAGCGTGCTGCTCCTGCTGTCGGCCACGCTGATGGCCGGCACCCTGTTCCCCAGCGTGAACTCGGCGCTGGTCGCACTCTGGCTGGCCGCGGTGTTCGCCGTCGGCGCGGCGGCGGCGCTGATCTGGATGCAGGTTAGAGGACGGCGCCGGGCCGCCGCCGCGCCGGCCGCCCCTGCCCCCGCCTCCCGGGCCGAACGCGCCAACTGGCGGATGCCGCCGGTGGCCCTGCTCAAGCCCGTGGTCTGGGCCCCGGCGACCAGGCTGGCGATGCTGGTACTCCGCGGCTACCTCGTCATCTCGGTCATCCTGCTGATCGTCAAGGCGATCCAGCTGGGACGCGGCTGACCCGGCCGACCGCCCGCAATTAGGAGCGGCGGGCAGGCTGCCTTCCGACGCGTTCCCTTCCGCCTCAGGACGGAGGGGGCGTGAGGTCAGTCCCGGGGTCCTCGCCGGTGAGCGAGGTGTCAATGACCGGCACGGGGTCGAGGCCGAGCTTCTCCGCGATCCGGGTCAGTAGGATGTCCTGCGCGGCGAGATGGCCTTGCACGTGCGCCATTTCGTGCAGGGTGGCGCTGGCGTCATGGAATGTTGCCTCCGCGCGCTGGTCCGCTGCGGCGGCCTGCACGTTCTGCCCGACCATGATGACCGACAGCAGCACCAGCTGCAGGAAGGTCTGCGCCACCCAGGACACGATCGCCGCCGGACCGCTGCGGATCGCGTCCGGGAGGCTGATCAGGTCGAACAACGCGAACGCGTACGCGCACCACATGCTCCCGACCAGCTTGGTGACCAGCAGTGCGACACGGGTGTTGAACCGGTTGACCGCGGTTCTCCGGGGGAACAGGTCGGACACCTTCACCGGGCGGTCGGCGTGCCGTGCTGCAATATGCGGATGGCGGATGTACTGGTAAAGTGCCAAGACATTGCCTTTCATCGGGGAGCAGGAAGCTACTGCCGCCTGGCGCCCGGGACCCCGGACTCCGCCGGGGCGCGCAGCGGCCGCAGCAGCCATTCGGCCGACGCCAGGCTACTGGTGACCGATACCCGGTGACGGGAGAGCATCGTCATCGGAGCACTTCCCCGTCGCTGTGGACGTTGCGATCCCTCCTTACGACGCAGCCCCCGGACACCCGTGGCACGAGATAGGCGCGTAAGTGCTTGGCCATGTGGAGGCTAATGGTGCCGACTGCGGTTCAGTGCCCGGTTTGTTAGTCCGCGGCGCGGAATGCGGCCATGGTGAGCGCACGGGCGGTGTGCACGGCGCTATCGACCGCGTCCGGCCTGCTCAGCTCGCACAGGTCGGTGAGCGTGAACAGCGCGTCGGCGCTAACCACCACGGCCAGGTCGCGCCGGAGTTGCGCGAGGGCGACCTGATCAAGCCGGTCTGCGGCTGGAGCGAGCGCGGCATCGATCAGGCCGAACCGGTGCCCGGGCCGTCGCGCGGCTGTCCCGGGCCTGGTGATCGAGCCTGCGATCATCGCGCGGACCGCGCTCTCGTTGGCCAGCACGCCGTCCAGCAGCAGCCTCGCCGCGAAACCGATCCGCTCGACCGGATCCGCGCTGTCCGCGACCGGCGCGAGCGCCTTGGCCGGGTCCGGCCAGGTGCCCTGGTCGGCTTCCAGCAGCAGCGTGACCAGATCGGGGAAGTACCGGTAGGCGGTCGCCTCGGAGACAAGCGCCGCCTTCGCGACCGACGACATGGTGATCTCCGCACCAGATCTGGCCAGCTCATGGACCGCCTGCACGATAGCGGCGCGGGTACGCGCCTTCTGGTTCACCCGGGTTCCCACTCACCTATGGTGCCCTCCACGCGTGCTTCCGTCAAGCAGACTCTCATTAAGAGAGAAGGCTTGCATAATCTACTGCCCGGTCCTAAGCTTCGTGAGAGTCAACTCTTACGAAGGAGTCCATTAGATGTCGACATACACCGTTAATGCGGGCCGACTGGGGCCGGTGCGGGTAGACGTGACCGAGTACGGCGCGGGGCGGCCGTTCCTGCTGCTACACGGCGGGGCCGGGCCGCAGTCGGTGACCGGGTTCGGCGAGATGCTGGCCGCGACCGGATCGCGGGTGATCGTGCCGGTGCACCCCGGGTTCGGCGGGACGGCCCGGCCGGAGTACCTGCACAGCATGCGCGGCCTCGCGCTCACCTATACCCATCTGCTCGACGAACTGGACCTGACCGACGTGACCATCATCGGCAACTCGGTCGGCGGGTGGATCGCGGCCGAGATGGCCGTCCACGCAAGCCCGCGGATCAGCGGCGTCGTCCTGGCCGACGCCGGCGGACTGGAGGTCGACGACCACTCAGGCGCCGACTTCTTCTCACTCACGCCCGGCCAGGTCACCGAGATGGCCTTCTACCAGCCGGAGAAGTTCCGTGTCGATGTCTCCGCGCTGCCGGAGCAGGCGAAGACGGCCATGGCGGGCAACCGGGCCGCGCTGCAGGCCTACACCATCCAGGGCATGACCGACCCATCGCTGCTCGGCCAGCTCAGTTCGGTGCGCGTCCCGGTGCTTGTGGTGTGGGGCGCCGCCGACCGCATCTACCCGCCGGAGCACGGGGAGGCATTCGCCAAGGCCATACCCGGCGCGCGGCTGGTCATAATCGACGAGGCCGGGCACCTGCCGCAACTGGAGGCGCCGTCGGCGCTGCTCGCGGCCGTCCAGGACTTCACCCGATGAGCGAGATCCGGATGACCGGCCCAGACGACGGGGAGGTCACGCTCTCCGGGCCGGTCAGCCTGCGGATACTCGAAGACGGCGGCACGACCGCGCACCGCCTCGGGATAGCCGAGATCGTGATCGCGCCGCACACCGAGGGGCCGCCACAGCACCGGCACCGCGAGCACGACGAAGGCTTCTACGTGGTATCCGGCACGGTGCGGTTCACCAGCGGCGACACGTGGTTCGACGCGCCGGCCCGCACGCTGGTGATGGTTCCGCCGGGCGCGCCGCACAGCTTCGCCAACCCCGGAGACGAGCCGGCCATCGTGCTGAACACCTTCACGCCGGACCTCTACATCGGGTACTTTCGCGAACTGCGCGACCAGATCACCGCTGGACGGCCGCTGTCCCCTGAACTCATCGGCGAGACCATGCGGCATTACGCCACCTATTAGCCGTCTGTACCCAGGCCGCTCACCCGCCCGCCGTGCCCTGCTCACCGCCCATAGCAGCCACACTCTCAGCTCCTCGCCGGATGCCCGGCCGCCGGGGCGGAGCCGGGTCGACCCGTTCACCGGCAGGAGACCGAGGAGGTCCCCGGCACCATCTTCAAGCGCGCCAAGGCTGAAGTAAACGGTCGTACAGGCACCGGGTCGCAGTCATGCCCGGGTCTCCCTACTGCTTGCCCCGGAATCTTGATTTGGGATGGCGGGCGGCCCCGGCACTGGCTGTCATTGGGCCGTGTCTGTCCTGGTGCCCGATAGCCGCTTGCGGCGGCGGGCGAGCGCGGTTACCGAGGGCGCCCTTGCCGGATGGCGTCGGATGCGGCCTGGTCGGCCGCCTGATCGCCGAAGCCGACGCCGATCACCTGGTCATCGCGGCGCTGTTCGGCGTGGGCGAGTGCGGAAAGCACCTGCCGGTCGGCATCGGTCGGCTCGTCGCTCAGGGGGAGGGCCCGCGGGTAGAGCCGGCGGGCCAGGACGGGGTTCAGTTCCGCGGCGTACATGCTGAGCTTGGCCAGCAGCAGCAGGAACGCCACGATGCCGATGACCGTGCCGAACGCCCCGTAGGTCGCCGAGGCGTTCTTCAGCTCGTGGGTCACCAGCCCGGTGCCGATGGTGATCAGCGCGGTGAACGCCACCCCGCCAGCGATTGCCCCGGGGAGCAGCCCGCGCGGCCCTACCGCCTTGGCGGTGAGCAGGGTGAAGCTGGCGAAGTACAGCCCGCAGTTGATCACCACGAGGCCGGCCAGGATCGGGATCCTGATCGCGTAGCTTGTCGTGCCCGCGGTGGCGTAACCGGTGACGAACGCGTTCACGACGAACGCGAAGCCAATGGTGAACAGCCCGGCCAGGCTGCGTCCCAGCCGGGGGAGGAAGCCACTGCGCTGCACCTGCGGGATATTCCAGGCCGTGGCCATCGCCAGCTGCGCGGTCTGGGTCACGCCCTGGGCCCCGTACAGCAGCCCGACCAGGCCGATAACCAGGCCGAGCGTGCTGCCGTGCAGCGCGCTGCGGCTTGCGGGGTTGAAGTTGGAGCCGACTACCGGAAACTCGTGCAGCGTCCGGAGGATGCCCGTTCCGATCGACTCCGCACCGATGAATCCGAATATCGTCATCACGACGAGCAGCAGCGGGAAGATCGCCGTAAACCCGTACCACGCCAGCGCGACGACCACGAGGTTGGCGTTATCGTCGCCGAATTTCTTCACCACCGCGTACGGCACGCCGGCCCAGCGGACCCGCCGCTGCCAGCCGTCCACCGCCCCCATCACCGTGCGGCTGGTGGACGCGTTAGCCGTGCGGGGGGTTATGAGCGGAGCGGCGAGCTAGCCGCGGCGTCAGTCGGCGTCCCGGCGAGAACCTGAGCCGCGATGCGGACCCGGAGGCTTTCCAACTCGTCCGACTGCCGGGCCGCCCGCGCGAGGAGCTCGTCCAGTTGCGCGGTGTCGAGCCGGCTGTCGCGCTCGGCGACGGTACGGAGGGTCCGCCATCCGGCGGCCTTGCCTTCCACGCCGAGCCGGAGCATCTCCGTCTCTTCGAGATCGCTGAGCGGAGATCGCGTGAGCAGGTGCCCGTTGAACTTAAGGCGCCCGGCCTTCTCGCCGGCCCACGCGGCGAACATCTTGTAGCCGCGGATCTTGATTTCCCAGGGTGGTCATGATCTTGATGAGCGCGGACCGGTCCGCCGCAATCTCGCTGACCAGCCTTTTCCGGTCCGTGTCCGACTCGGATCCCGACTCAGCGGACGCAGCCATCCGCCGCACCAGCTCCAGGCCGACGGTGGCGCCGGCCAGATGGTCGTTAAGGTAGACGCCGAGAACGTCTCGTTCCGTGCGGTGTGTGGTTTTCGTAGTCATCACCTTCTCCTTCCCATGCGAAGCCGGCTATTCATCTTCCCGGGTGAATCCACCCCTGGGCGAGCCGTTCCAGCGGATGCGGCCGGACTCCCGACGGCGCCAGCACGATGCCGTCCGGCCGTACCGCGGGTGATGGCAGCGGTCGGCCACGCTGTGCTCCGCGTACCAGGTCAGTGATCCGCACCTGGATGTTCCGGTAGAAGCGCTGCTGGGTCCACCGGCCAAACAGAAAGAAACCTAGCCGGACAATGGGGTTTCTGATGGGCGCGGGCCGCGAGTATCCCGCGACGCGGAACGCTACTTGTCCTGTCGTCAGGTGCTTGATCACTTCGTAGCTGAGGCGGCCTTGCTCGAGGTGGCCTTCCAGCGTCTGGTAACACCAGCCCCACACGCGCTCCGGGCCGTCGCCAGCGTCCCGTTCTTCATCGATGACTTCGGTGACCCGGACGCCGAAGTAGAAGCGCAGAGCGAAGAACCGTCCCTCAAGCAGCATGTTCCGGCCGAGCAGCGCGCTGTCCCTGCGGTAGACGCCGCGCAGGATCCGGGCGTCGGCGAACTCGTACTCACCGACCAGGTGGCATGCGGTCTCCCACAGCCCGCCGTGCTCCGGCGGGCCAGGTCCCTCCCGGCCGAGTCGCGTGGCGCTGGAGTCGACGTGCCAGTGTCCCTCAGCAGCCTCGAAGCCGCTCTCTGGAGCGTGCGCCTGATCGTAGTTGACGCGAAGTCTAGACAGCTCATCGAGCGCGGCTACGTCGTCGATCTGGCCAAGCAGCCGCTCGCGCACTTACTCGGTGGCTTTCAGCGAATCGCCCATCAGCCAGAACATCGGCGGCCACAGGCCGACGAACAGCGCCCGGCGTTCGGCGTTACCTCGTTCATCCTGGTCGACGGTCTTGGCCCGGATCCACAGGCCGATGCACAAGCCAATCGAGGCCAGCGAAGTCACGTAGAAGTGCGTGCTGCGCACCCCGGCCCTCCCCAGGGCTTCGCTCAACGTCATCCGTCATCTCCCAGTCCTCGCCTGCAACCCCCGCACCTGCGTCGCAGCAATGGCTGCCCGCTGTGCGACCATTTACGCATGACGACGGTAAGCCGATCCGTCCGGCTGCGGACCGCCCTGGGCTGGCCGGTCGGGATCGCGGCAGTCAGCTGGCGCTACATGTGGCGCACGATTCCGCTGCACCGCTCTGAGGAAGCGGGCACGCGCGCGGACCTGCCCGGCCTCGCGTACGGCACCAGCGGGTTCGCGGACCGGCTCCAGCCGCTGGACGCTGGTGTTGGCCCGATGCTGCACCGCTCGTATGGGGTGCGGATCGCCGGAACCAGCATGACCCCGTCAGCACTGATCAACGTGGTATCCGCCAGGCTGAACCAGGCCTCCCCCGAGATGGCGGTGTTTCGGAAGACTCGCGGCGCCCAGGGCACCCTGCGGCAGGGCGATGAGTTCGTTATCCGCATGCCGGGCCCGTGGGACGGGCCCGTGCGCGTAGTGCGCCGGGACGAAGCGTCCTTCCGGCTCGCGACGCTGGACGGTCACCTGGAAGCAGGCGAGATCGAGTTCCGCGTCGAGCCGGACGGCGACGCCCTGCACTTCGAGATCGAGTCCTGGGCCAGGGCTGGCGACCGGCTGTCGGCCCTGCTGTACAACAAGCTGCGGCTGGCCAAGGAGATCCAGCTCAACATGTGGTCGCATTTCTGCGTTCGCGCGGCCAGCCTGGCTGGCGGGCGCCCGCAAGGCGGCATCACCATCCGGACCCGCTGGGTGCCCTGGGACTGACTAGAGCCACCGCGTCCTCATCGCCACCGCAGCCAGCGCCTGTGCTGTGCCAAAACTCTGAAGCGTCGGCCCCGTCGGTTGATGCCAGGCAGGAAGCTGCCTCCGAGCGTGCTCGGCTCTAGCCCTTAACCACGGGTGGGGTGGTGGTGCTGGCGTTCCAGTTCGGCTGCGACGGTCGCGCCCAGCTCGCCCCAGCTCTTCTCGAACTTGGCCAGGCCGTCGCGTTCCAGGTATTCGGTGACGTCATCGAAATCGATGCCCGCCGCCGCTAGCTGATCCAGGAACCTGCGGCTGTCGTCATAGCCTCCGGTCATAGTGCCGCCGCTGACCTGGCCGTGATCGGCGAAGGCTTCCAGGGTCGGGCCCGGCATGGTGTTGACGGTGCCGCGCGCGATCAGCCCGGCGACGTACTTGGTGTCCGGGTAGGCGGGATCCTTGACTCCGGTGGAGGCCCACAGCGGCCGCTGCGGCCGTGCGCCGAGGCGGGCGAGTCGCTGCCAGCGCTCACTGGCGGTCAGCTGCTCGTGGGCCTGGTAGGCCAGGCGGGCATTGGCTATCGCGGCCGAACCCTTCAGCGCGGCGGCCTCGGGCGCGGCGAGGCGGTCCAGGCGCGCATCGACCTCCGTGTCCACCCGGGAGATGAAGAAGGAGGCCACCGACCTGATCGAGGTGAGGTCCCGGCCGGCGTCGTGAGCCTGCTCCAGGCCGCTCAGGTAGGCGTCCATGACGGCGCGGTACCGGTCCAGGGAGAAGATCAGCGTCACGTTGACGCTGATGCCCCGGCTGATCACCTTCGTGATCGCGGCCAGCCCTTCCTGCGTGGCGGGGATCTTGATGTACACGTTGTCCCGGTTCACCCTCGCCCACAGCCGGCGCGCCATCTCCACGGTAGCCGCGGCGTCACGGCTCAGCCGCGGGTCGACCTCGATGGACACGCACCCGTCCAGGCCGGCCGTCCGCGCGTGCACCGGTGCCAGGACGTCGCACGCGGCGCGGACATCGTCGGTGGTCACGACGAACACCGCGGTGTCGACGTCCGCGTTGCGGGCGGCCAGGTCAGCTAGCTGGTCGTTGTAGCGGTCGCCCTTGGACAGGGCGGAGGCGAAAATCGTCGGGTTCGTGGTCACCCCGACGACGTGGCGGCCGGCGACGAGCGACTGCAGGCCGCCGCCCGCCAGCAACTCGCGGGACAGGTCATCCAGCCACACTGCCACCCCCGCGGCGGTCAGGTCGCCCAGCGGGTCATGTTCCGGGTAGTGAGTCATACATGCCTCCGTTCGGCTGGTTGCCAGGATGTGAAGACGGGGGGGAGGCGGAGGCCATGACGTCGGCTGCGGCCTGGGCCGCGCCGGTCAGCGTCGTGACCAGCCAGGCGCTCAGGGCAGCCGCGAGAGGGAGGCAGTTTCATCCAGTTCATCCAGCCAGCACTACCCGGACGGCAGGCGAACATTCTCCCGGGCAGCCCAGCAGTCGCGGGGGCCACAGTTGTTCACGTGCTCCTGATCGTTCACGCGAGTTGCAGGTCTGGGGCCGCCATCGGGCGTTACCGCTGGCAGTTGCGGACAGCTGTCGATCCCTCCGGGGATCATGACGACAAGCGCGCCGGCGCCGAGCTGGTAGGTCACCGTGACGTTGCGATCCCTCCAGGGATCATGGCGGCTGGGCCTGCGGCGCGGCCAGAAGATCAGCTACGTGGCGTTGCGATCCCTCCAGGATCATGAGACCTCTTGCCCGGTCATGTGTCGGTGTGTGGTCTCAGGACATGCTTGACGATTCGTTCTCAGGACATGCTTGACGTTTCTAGGCCCGCGTTTCCATGCCGCAGACGTAGAGCCGCGTGACCGGGCTGGTGTCCTTGCGGGGCTTGACGGCGAGTTCTTCCTCGCCGTGCAGGACGCGGTAGCAGGTGTCCTCGATGATGACGGTGACGAGCTTGCCGGCGTGGCGGGGGCCGAGCTTCATGGGCTGCTTGTTGACCATGATCCGGCCGTCGGCGTGGACGCGGCGGTGGGCGGCGATGGACCCGGCGGGCAGCGTCGGCGGGGGCAGCGGGGTCGCGGCGGCGCGGGCGCCGTCCATCCGGGCAGCGCCCTCCGCAGTAATAGGGCAGGGCCAGGTTCCGGCGAGGGCGCCGTCGGCGATGGCGTGCATGAGGTACCTGTCCAGCTGCATGGTCACGGCGGTCCCGGCGTAGCCGGTGCCGACCTGGTACTTCTCGCCGTCGACGAAGACGTGGCCGTCGCGGTGGACCTTGCGGTCGATCTCGACGGCCTGCCCGGCGGCCAGCACGGGCTTGCCGTCGCGGTGCTGGATCGCGGTCCGGGCGGGTTCCGGCCCGGCCTGGCGGGCGCCGCGCATCGCGAGGAATGCCAGGTCCTGGGGTAGCAGCCGCGACGCGACGGTGCGCAGGACGTGGCCGTCCAGGAGCAGGTGGATGCTGTGCAGGTCGGCCCAGACCGTGAGGGTCCGCCCGGCCAGTCGCTGCTTGACGGTCAGTGACTGCCGTCCGGCGACGATGATCACCGTCCCGCCCGGCGAGACCCGGGCCTCGAACTCGACGGCGGCGCTGCGGGGCACCGGGACAGGCGGGGGCGTGACGATGCCGGCGTCGGCCCAGGGCAGCGCGACCTGGTCGTCCTGGGCGGTCGGCGCGGGCACCGAGATCTCCCGCGCGGGGCCGTTCGGCCGGAATCTGCTGGCCGGGACCGCCATCTCCAGGGCCTGGTGCGGGCGCTGGTGGTTGTAGGCGTGGACCCAGCCGTCAATCGCCGTCTGGGCCGCCTCAAGCGACTCGAACGGGGCGACGTGGTCCAGCAGCTCGGCGCGGAGCGTCTGGTGTCCTGGGCAACCGGAACCGGGAGACGGGCCTATTAATAAGGTCACGCGCGGGGGCCCGGGCGTCTCTCATAACGACCATTTATGAGGGTAACTCTCCGTGCGTAGGTCGCTCTCTGCCTCAGGGCCGTAGAAGACGAAGTTGCCCGGAGTGCTTTACGTCCCGGGCGGCCTGCGCGGGCGGCAGCCGCGAGGCTCCGGGGGGAGTTGCAGGTCCTGGCCGTCTCAGGCCGGGTTCGCGGATTCGGCGGCGCGGCGGTATTCGGCGTTGATGCGCTGGGCCTCTTCGAGTTGGTCTTCGAGGATGACGATGCGGCAGGCGGCCTCGATGGGGGTCCCGTGGTCGACAAGTTCCCGGGCGCGGGCCGCGATGCGCAGCTGGTAGCGGGAGTAGCGGCGGTGGCCGCCCTCGGAGCGGAGCGGGGTGATCAGGCGGGCTTCGCCGATAGCGCGCAGGAAGCCCTGGGTGGTGCCGAGCATCTCGGCGGCCCGGCCCATCGTGTAGGCGGGGTAGTCGTCGTCGTCGAGCCGGCCGTAGGAGTCGCCTGCTGTCATCGCACCTCTCTGCGGAACGCGTGGAGGGGCCCTGGTGCCGTATGGCACCAGGGCCCCGAAGGAACTTGCTACACCATCTGCCGGCCCTGGTACTGCGCCGGCCTTCTGTTTCCGCAGACCCGGCCGAGATGCTGCCGGGGGTGCGGGGATCGCGGTTGCTTGACCGGAGACCACCTCACTATCGATGTCCTGCGGTACCCGGGCTCAAGACTTCCGCCCGGGCGATCCTGATGGCGCCTGGCTCCTCCGTTCTTCCCTCTGGATCAATCACTTACCAAGCGGGTACTGCGTACTGCCGGGTACTGCGACCTACACAGTGGCCTGCGGTAGCGCCACTCTTCGGCAGCCAGCCCCGTCGCCCGTCCTGCGTCTGCTCTGGCTTAGAACCCACTGCCGAACTTCCCGGTGCGCGCGTCCGCAGCCGACGCCTTCACCGAGGTGCTGCTCACTGACTTCGCTGCTGCCCGGCAGTTCGTCTCTGCCAGGCCCTACTGTCTCTCTGGGCTACGAGAGAAACTATACCCGTGCAACCGCCCAATGTCTACTCCAGCCACCACAGATTTCGCGACGTTCGAGGCAGAGGTAATCTGCCCTGAATCCCGCGGGAGGCAGCCTCCCCCGTGAAGATCCAGCCCTCTCTCCCCGAGGTAGCCCCGGGGTTCACGCAGCACCTCGCAGCGCGGGCCGGCCGCGGCCAGGACGACCGCCGCACTGGCTGGTCACGGACGTACGGCTCACTGAGGAGCCGGGCGGCCAAGATCATCGCTAGCGCCAGGCCGCGCACCGTCCGTGCCGGGCCTCAGTCGTCGTCTTCGCCGACGACGTCGGGGTTACGCAAGTCGCTGATGACACCAGGAGCGAGCGGCCGAAGGTGTTCAGCCGGCCGTAGTCGGCGTCGCCCCGGATCCGCCAGCCTTTCTTGTCGGTCAGGTCCGCGGGCGCGGGCCGGTAGGAGCCGAGCAGCTCCAGCAGCCCGAAGACCACCTCGGAGTAGGAGCCGGTGTCGGTGACGACGATCTCGGGGAGTTCGCCGCCGTCCAGGCCGAAGATGACGTCGATCATATGCAGGGAGTCCCGCACCGTTCCCGACGCGATCTTGGCGCCGCGCCCCATTCCGCGGTCGTTTACCGGCATTGAGCCAGGTCATGCCCCTCTTGAATCCAGTACTTCCTGTTGGGCCGGGCGAACGCGGCGAAGACGGGGACGACGAACCGCATTCCGTCGACGGCCGCTACCAGCCCGCCGCCCCACGCCCGGCCGAGCGGAAGACCTGCCTAGCGGGCAACCAGCGGGGCGTTCGCCGCCGCCAGGTCTCGGGACGCACGTAGTTCTGGAAGACGTGCGGCAGCCGCGGCCGCTCCACCGCCGGGACGCCCTTCTTCGCGATCGGCCGGTAGCCGACGTTCTTGCGGACGCAGGGCACTCTCGAAGAGCGATGAAAGCGTCGTGTCGCTCACCTCAGCCGCGCGGAGGCGTTCACGCGCGGCCTGAGCGATCACGGCCTCCTGGCTGAGTAGCAGGCAGGTGCCCACCCGGGCGCCCTCGGCACCTGCCACCAGGACGGCGGCGAGCGCCTCGGGCGTCCCGATACCGCCGGCGGCCACCATCGGCACGTCGATGTCCTGCCACAGCCGTTGCAGCAGCGGCAGCGTTGCCACCGTCCCGGTGTGACCGCCGGCCTCAGTCCCCTGAGCCTCGATGAGATCAACGCCGGCGGCTACCGCCGCCAGCGCCGCCTGCGGCCCGTTTACGAGCCGATACCTGGATTCCGCCGGCCTGCAGAGCCTGCACGTCCTGCCGCCGGATCTGCCGAACGACAGGGAGACCAGCGCCGGACGCTGCACGATCGTCGCGTCCAGCAACTCCGGGCGATCCGGAAGCGCCCAGGCGGTCAGGCCGACACCAAACGGCAGGCTCCCGCCGTCGCTCGCGACCGCCGCCTCACGTTCGAGAACCCCGACTTCCACGTTGCTGCCGATGCCGAGCATCCCCAGGCCGCCGGCACGACTGACCGCCCGGGCGAGTTCTCCGTAGGCCACGCCCGTCATCGACGCGCTGATCATGGGATAGCGGATCCCGAGCCTGCCGGTAAGCCACGTGATCAGCAACTCAGGCCCCCTCGCTCTACGAAGCAATGTGACCTTGCGGGCTAGCGGGCGGGAGCCGGGCCGGTGGCCGGCAAGGCGGTCCGGGACGGAACCTGCTGGAGTAGCCCGCCGTGAGATCGCGCCTCCGGCTCGGAACCCGGGTTTCCCGGCCGCCCGGTCCTGCGCTGCACTGTCTGCCCACGGCGCGCGAGCTCGGCCTCGCAGGGGCCCACCGTCAGCAGCGGAATACCGCTCCAGCAGGTCGTCGCGGTCGCCCGGGTTCCCGCGCGGCGACCTGCCCGGCATGGTCACTGTTGCCTGCCATCCAGCCCTGCTGGATAGGGCGGCCCTGGCGGCTGCTGGGACTCGGAGCTGTACGGTGCCTGCCGTGCGCTGCCGGTGGCGGGGCATGCGGGGAGTGAGCTGGCGGTGGGCGGGTAGTGGGCGCGGGTGGTATCTGTCGTTTTGAGTGTTGCATTCTGCCGGGCGTGGGTGAGCTGGGGGCCGGTACGGTCGTGTGCAGTGCGGGATAGTGGCGGCTGGCGGAGGTGGCAGGGTGGCGGATGCGAGTGCGCAGATCACGGAGCTGGCCGTGGATGATCATGCCTGCCTGACGTTCGGGGAGGACGAAGAGCTCCTCGACCTGACTGCGGCCTTCGTCCGCGACGGGCTGGCCGCGGGCCTGAAGGTGGTGTGGCTGAGTGATGCCGCGTCGCAGCTGGCGGCGGGCGAGCTGACGCGGCGGGGGGTCGACGTGGAGGCGGCGGTGGGCCGGGGGCAGATGACTGCGGCCGGGTGCGAGGGGCGGCTGCTGTCGGGGCAGGCGTTCCGCGCGGACGCGGCGGTCGGGTGGATGGTCCGGCAGGTGGAGTTGTCGCGGGAGGCGGGGTTCCCGGGGCTGCGGGTGGCGGTGGACATGGGGTGGGCGCTGCGGCCGGTGACCGGGATTGAGGAGCTGCCCCGGTTCGAGGAGGGCGTCGCGGCGGTGCTGGGCGGGGGCACGGCGTCGGTGCTGTGCCAGTATGACCGGGGCCGGTTCGACCCGGTGACGCTGGCGTCGGTGGCCGGTTTTCACACCTGCTCGGTGGCGGCGGCGACCTATTACGCGGATGCGGTGCTGCGGATCTGCCGCCAGTACGCGCCGCCCGGGATCAGGATCGCGGGCGAGATCGACTACCAGGCCGCCGAGCCGCTCGCGCTGGCGCTGGCCGAGGCGGTCCGCCTCGACGGGGACATCGTGGTCAACATGGCGGGGCTGGCGTTTGCCGATGCCCCGTGCACGGCGATGATCGCCGACGCCGTGTGGACCATGTCGGCCTCCCGGGCGGTGGTGCTGCGCTGCCAGCCCGGGGTCGCCGCCGGGTTCGCCCGGCTCGGCGTCGCCGGCCTTCCCCGGGTCAGGCTGGTGACCGATGATGGCCGGTGACCGCGGCCAGCGCGCGACCGGGCACGGGCCGACCGGCGGGCTGCCGCCCGGCCCGGCGGTGCTGGAGCAGGACTTCGACGCCGGCTCGCTGTACGCACTGCGGTCCGCGGTTGCCGCGCACGCCGCCGCGGCAGGGCTGCCCCCCGGCCGGGTGTACGACGTGGTGGCCGCCGCCCACGAACTGGCTGCCAACGCCGTCCGGCACGGCGCCGGGCACGGGCGGCTGCGGCTGCAGGCCGCCGACGGGGTCCTTACCTGCCAGGTCAGCGATGGCGGCCCCGCCGCAGTCGGCGGGGACGAGAACCCAGGTGCCGCACAGGGGGCACCGTGGCCGGCCGAGCACGGCCACGGCCTGTGGGTGATCGAGCAGGTCGCCAGCCAGTTCACCATCGACCGCGGCCCGGCCGTCACGACCGCCACCGCCATCTTCACCCTCCGCCTCCCGCAGTAGCCCAAGACTGCGCCCAGCCGGGTTCCAGGGTCCCCTCCCCGGCCCATCCGCTCACCCGCGCGCCACCGGTCCTTCTGTCCGCAGGGGGCCACACGAGGTTGTCGCGGGACTGCGGCGGTTCCCGGCATCCCGTCACGTTGAGTTAGAACATGTCGCCCTTGCGCCGCTTGGCCTCCAGCGCTCGCTGGTTGGCTACGTCATCGGCGTACCTGTCGACCATTGCCCGGGACTTACAGCCGTTGAGGCGCATCAAGTCTCCTTCGGAGCCGCCGGACTTGAAACTGGTAGAGAGCAATTTAGCGACCCTAGCGAATGGGTCAGCGTGGCGACTGCCCGCCGGGGCCATCTTCCAAATGAAACCGTCGTAGCCACGCGCTCCCTTCAGCGGCACGAGCCGGAACATCGGGTTCTGGGTCACGTCCGCCGGCATGGTGTGCATGACCATGCCGAGCAGTTCCATCCGCCGGATGCCCTCGCTGCGGAGGATGCGGAGGATCGCGTGATAACGTGCCGCCTCGAAGTCCCGTGCTCGCCCGCCACCGGTGACCTCTAGCAGGTTCATCGATGAAGTCCTCGGACAGCGTCTTGGGTCGCCCCTTGACCGCCGCGTACCTGTTGAGCCCGTCCGCGTAGGGGGTCGCGAACCCGCGCTCGCGCTCCAGGAAGTTGAACAACTGGATGAGGTTGCGCTGCTGGTATGCGTCCCGCCCTGGCCGTGTTGCAGATAGTACTCCCGGAAGTAGCGGTTCAGCAGGGCGGTGTCCACGGCAGTGAAGTCCCCGTCGATCCCGTTCGCGGTCATCCACCGGTCCAGGCTTTTCACCGGGTCGGAGTAGGCGGTGATCGTCTTTTCCTCGAACGGCCGCCCGTCCCGGTTGTTCACGGTCCGGAGATAGCCCTGGAATTCCGCGAGCGTCGCCTCCTGGTCAGTTAGTGTGGCGTGTCCGTGAGCGAGCGGGAGTGACCCGAAATCCGGGTAAGAGGAAGCATGCGCAGCGCTCGGAACGGCGAGCGGGCTCTTGAGCACGCGGTCGGGAGCGCGCCGGCCGCTGGTGGCTGGAGCAGTCATGTGGCGGGACCCTCCGTTTAAGCGTCAGAGGCGCTAGACCTACTTTCAAGCGGCGAAGCTATAGGTCTAGCGCCAGGATGCTTGGACATCGGGCGTCACGCAGTGGGCAGCGAACGCGCTCCATCCCAGGTAACATAGGGGTCCGGTAGGCCCCGATAGCTCAGTGGATAGAGCGACCGCCTCCTAAGCGGTTAGCTAACTGACCTACTCACATAGGGTCTGACCAGGCAAAACACAGTCTCCAAAATGACTAGGCGGAACGGTCAATCTGGAGACACAGTGGACGCCATCACAGGCATCTCAGACCCGATCATTCGAGACTTCTCCCTAGCTCTTGCCGCTGAGGGCAAGAAGCCCAAGACGATCAAGATCTACACGTCTGCTGCCTCATGGCTGATGGAGGCCCAAGAGCTAGAGGACTGGTCAGCGGTCAAGAAGTCCCATATCCGAAAGCACATTGCCAGCATCCTTGAGAACCGTTCTCCCTCTTACGCCAACAACCAGTACCGAGCATTGCAGCAGTTCTTTAAGTTCTTGGAGGCAGAGGAAGACATCAGTAACCCGATGTCCGGTATGAAGCCTCCAACTGTCCCTGAGAAGCTGGTTCCGGTCATTCCTGCTGATGACTGGGAGAAAATCATCGGGACTTGCTCAAGCAAGAGGTTCGTTGACCTTAGAGACAAAGCCATCCTTGAGTTCTTCCGGTCAACGGGCGCAAGACGGTCTGAGGTAGCCAATCTCAGGGACACAGACATAGATCTAGACCAGCTATCAGCCATAGTCACTGGTAAGGGTTCAAGGATGCGCATCGTTCGCTTCGATGCTGCTACCGGGCTCGCACTCTCCCGGTACCTGCGATCCAGGAAGAACCATCGTTACGCCTCTTCTCCGATGCTGTGGATTGGGGAAGACGGTCCATTGCACTCAGATGCTTTCAACCTCATGCTTCGTAGGCGTGGCGAGAGGGCAGGAGTGAAAATCAACCCCCACCGTTTCCGTCACGACTTCTCCCACCGTTACCTCTTGAACGGAGGGCAGGAAACTGACCTCATGCAGCAGAATGGTTGGACTTCATCTGACATGCTCAGGCGGTATGGCGCGTCGGCAGCAGCCGAGCGAGCGAGGAAGCATTACGACAAGGTTATGAGCTAGAGCACCTGGGCGTAGGCAAGCCACAGAGGCCGCTAGAAGCTCTCTAGGCGAGACAGGAAGCGTCTCAGTCATGAGTTCTCTAGTCGGCCTCTACGCTTGCTTGTAGCAACGGCGTAGGGGTTTCTAGGAGGCAAAGCAGGCGCGGCAAGCGCCGCGCTAACGTCTTGTCTCGCACCTATCCATGGGTGCCGCTGGGATGGCGCAAGGCAGTTGCCGAAAAAAACCGCCCGATCACCTTTGAAAACTCAGAGTGGTTGCTCGCAATTTATTTTTCCGACCATAGAGTAACGTCGAGTCCCGACTACACAAGACGATCTAAGGTCCATGACACACAGAAATGTTGCACAAGCGTACATATAACCAGTGCGAAGTAAGGGATTCATATGTTCGGCTATGCAACACCTACACGCAATACCCTCTTACATGGTTGATGTTACCAACGCCGGAGAATCAACCTCCGGCGTATGTTCCATCGTAACGTGGTTCATCATCGCATAGGCGATGCGGTCAGTAGTGACCCGATCCTTGCGCTTCTGCGTCTTGGAATTATCGCCTAGCCATCCATAGGAGTAAACAACGTCATCGGGACTCAACGGCCCGATGATCCAGCCTTCATCCGTCTCTACTGCCATACCGTCAGCCTTAAGCTCGGGCAGGTTCCGTGATGCCGTGGAGGGATGAACGTTCGCCGCCTTTGCCAGTTGCCTAGCCGTCTGTGGTTCGCTGGTGAGACTGCCGTACAAATCCCGAGATGCCTCGCCGAGATGCAACCAGACCTCGTGGTCAGCACCCTCCGGCCTAGTTTCTCCTATCTCGCGTTGGCCCGCATTGTCGGGCCTGTTAAGGCGTGCGGCTACGTTGCTCTTGTACTCGGCTGCCACTCCCCAGCCACCTTTTTCCGTGCACTTAAGCCAGTCATCGCCAACCAGTCGCTTGAGTGCTTTGCTGGCTGTGGAGGGGCTTGCCAAGCCTGCCGCTAGCATGGCGTCCCTGGCAGAAAAGTTAATCCGGTCAGAGCCAACCTCCGCCATGCGCTTGAGGACACCGACCAAGACGTTACGGTCAGTCCGGCCGGTACGTCCGCCCCATGCACGCGCTTCCACGCGGTTGATAAGGATAGACAACTCCTGTCGGACTTCATCCTTGTGGCGGAATGTCGGCTGCTCACTAGCCCGTGCAGCGCACGCAAGATGGTCCTCACGGATACGCTTCTGCGATTGAACTCTGCTTAGCTGCCTGCCGTCTTCATGCTCAGTCCAGTACTTGCTACCGGGATAGTAGGAGTTAAGGAATTCGCTACGGCAGTCCTCAAATGTCCAGTCACGGTTAACAGCGTGCATCATGATCGCGCGCCTAGCGGCGAACTTGGTTGCGTAGCCCTTAAGTTCCCATGCCTCACCACCGTAGAAGAGAGAAGCATACTCACCCGTGAGCGGTTTCTTGCTCATGCGACCTCTGATTCGCTCTTAGCAGAATCCCGACCACCAGCCGCAATCAGGCTATCAATCTTGCGCATGTCCAGAATGGCAGCACGCGCACCTGGACCAAGGATGAACTCATCTCCGTCAGTTAGCAGGAACGGCCCGTCAGGGTCGGGCGGAATCGAGTAAACCCAGTCGCTTCCCTCCTTGGCACTCATGATCCGGTCAAGCTCGGCTAGCTGATCAAGAATCGGCGTACCATCAACAGTCACAGTTGTCTTCAATGTCGCGTCTCCTCCCTGTCTCAATTACGCAAAAGAAGCCCGCGGCCCGTCAGCCGCAGGCTGCTACTTTGATTCTATCCCCCGTCATCCATCTCAGCACGTTCACCGATTCATCCTCTAGAGAACAGCCAACCTTTACAGGGGCCAGTAACGCCACCCTGAGAGGATTTAGGCGATCTGTAGTGGCCGCCACGCAACTAGGCATAGAAACGCGCCTACGTGTCTCCTGAGGGCCTTTAGCGGCCCATCTGGAAGAGAGACAGGTTTCACGCCCGGAGAGGGCGTTACATCACGCATTAGAGGAAACACTGTAAGGCGCTTATCGCCGCTGGCTTATCGTTCCTTAGTCATCCCAGGAACGGCCCGCTGGTTACGCCGGTGCGCCGTTATCCACGAGGGTTTTCGCCTGAGCGAAAATCCCTCCCTTAATTCGATCCCATATCACTCCGCCGTTAATCCAGGCCAAAAGCCTGGCTACAGCCAAGCCACCGCGCCCCAGGACGCTTGTGAAGAAAAGCAGTTGCCGACTTTTCTCGAAATCACGCCACCGCTGCTTGGAGCGGTTGCGCCCGAATTTTTCCAGCACTCCATTAGAGTGCGGCGGCAACATCTAGGCGCACCTGCCTAGATATTCCATTTACCCAGACGCCCCTAAAGGCTTCTAAGTTAGTCCTCGGCTGTCGCGGATAAGCAAGTCAGCACTCCCCCGGCACAGGAGTCGGCATAGCCCAAGCGACGAGTACTGCCTGCGGGAAGAATCGCTGCGCTTCGCAGATGGCAGGTTGGCCCATAGACTGGAACTGCCACGGGCCGCTCCCGGACTCCTTGAAGTAGCCACCTTGGCCGCCATCCTGGAAGCCCACTGAGACAGACAGGGGATCGGTGCTCGTCGGCGCGAAGGAGGCCTCCGCCCAGTACGTCTGGGTGGCCGGGTCGTATGCGTAGTAGACGCTGAACTTGCTCGCCACATCGGAGACCGGAATGCCCCTAGCGGCCGCATAGGCCGCGAGCAACTCGCTCTTAACCGCCGCGCTGGCATCGAGGTTCTGGACTCCGCCAGAAGACGACGTCGGCGTGGCAGGAGGTGTGACGGCAGGCACTGCGGTCGATGCGGAGGCAGTGGGGCTAGCCGGCTGGCTCGTGGCGGTTGCCGTGGAACTGGACGACGAGAGCGGACTGCATCCGGCCACTGCAACCAGCGATATAAGGACTGCCGTCATCCCGGGAACGACGCCAACCGCACGCATTTCTACCTCCGACGTGGACCGCCGCATCCGTAATGCGCCCGTCATCCGGCGATGATTATGACGCACGCTTCTGCGGCCAAGATAGACATTCGCAAAAGTTGTTAAACCGTGATCTTTCGGGCGGAAGGCGGGGCCGCCCGAGGACGTTCGGCGGCGTGTCAGGTGACATATTGGGCGCGGGTGCTCACACGCCGTCTTGCGGGCTAAGTTAGCCGCGGCTGAAGTGCACCCAATCCCGCAGGAAGCTCTCAGCGATGATGGGACGGCTGCACACCATGCAGACGGCCTCTATCGGGTAGTCGTAGGGATGGAGCAGGCTGGCACGTAGCCCGCCGTTCTGCGTGTACCAAGAGTATTTGATGGGTTCGATCTTGTGGTCGCTCTCAGGTATCAACCTGAGCCCGTTCATGCCGTCAGCTTCTGAATCAGGTCATCGGCGCTGTCAGCGCTGACCGGCTTCCCTGGCTCTGCTCCCTCTGGCCGTGCGTGCCAGCTAACCCGCGCAGAAGCTCGGTACAGCCACCAAACGTGGTAACCGGGGCACTTCTCCATCACCCGTGCTTTGTCTGCCTCTAGCCGCGCCGTGAGGCTGTCTGCTTTGCGACTCATGTAGTCAGCATAGAACGGGGTAGACAGTATGGGCTAGAGCAGTTGGGGTAGACGGTTCTGCCAGGTCAGACGGTCTTTGCGATCATTACCTTGTGAGCGATGGTCCCCAGCTTCCCAGTGACCGCGTAGCCGATGCGCTACGTGTCCGTATCGCTGGGGGAGAATGGGCACCTGGAGAACGCATGTCACCCGTTGCCGAGCTAGCCAAGACGTACGACACATCACGTGCGACCGTGACGAAAGCTCTGCGGAAGCTGGCATCTGAGGGCTTGGTGACCATCGTGCCGAACTGGGGGACGTTCAGGGCAGAGAGCACGCCTAGCTAGCCGAGCATCGGCACCTGGGTGACGGTGCACACGGTATACTCAGGCGGAACGGTCAATCATCCGTCCTAGACACTAGGATCTGATGTTTTGGCTGGTCAACAGCACTTTTGCTAGCCCCGATAGCTCAGTGGATAGAGCGACCGCCTCCTAAGCGGTAGGTCCCGCGTTCGAGTCGCGGTCGGGGCGCTTCCCCGGATTGCCAGCGTCAGCCTTCCTGCCTGCGGAAACGCAGGAGGCGAGGAAGTGAAGATGACGCAGGCACCAGCCGCGGTCTTCAAGATCCCCACAGAATCCCCACAACCGGCACCGGGGAAGCCCGCGAAGCCCCTGGGGAGGGCGAAGAAGGCCCCCCGCGCGGGCCGGGGCCCGGTCCTCGCGAGCGGGAATGGCCGCGCGGCCACCCGGGGCGGCGGCGAGGTCATCGAGCTGGAGTGCGGCATCACGGTCTACCCGGCCCGCTCCGGGGGGGCGCTGGCGGGCGGTCTGGTACGAAGACGGCCAGCGGCAGCAGTGCGAGGCGGCGACCGAGGACAAGCTGACCGCCAGGCTGGAAAAGGTTAAGGTCCGGCTGGAAGCCGATGCCCCGAGGATGCGGCAGCCGGGCGCCGCCCTCATCGCCTGGTACCTGGCCCCTGACCGGCTCCTGGTCAGTGAGCGGTGGTCGCGCAAGCACGCGCATAGCCAGGGTCGGCTGTGCGCGCTGTATGCGGCCCCGGTGATCGGCGGGGTCGCCTGCCAGGACATCAAGACGGGGCACATGCAGCAGGTCGTCAACGCCGCCCCGACGGCCGGGGAAGGCGACCGGGTCCGGCGGATGATCTCCGCGCTCGTCACGGCGGGGATCGATGCCGGGTACCTGGTGAACTCCCGGCTGGCGAAGGTGCACTGGCAGGCCGGGGACCGTCCCCTGCCCGCGCCCGCGGTCAGCGTCGCGGGGGAGTCGGCCCAGTGGGTCGATCCCGCCGAGATCCCCTCCGACGGCGACATCGCCAGACTCGGCCGGGCCCTGGCCGGCGGGGTGCACGGGGACCGCGACGAGCTGATGGCCAGCACCGCCGCCTACAGCGGCCTGCGCTGGGGCGAGCTGATCGCCCTGACGGTTCCCCAGGTTGACCAGGACGCCCGCGTCATCACCGTCGACCGCAAGGTCGTCGAAGTCGCCGGGCACCTGTTCCTTGAAGCGCCAAAGAACCGCAAGCACCGCAAGACGATCTACCCCCGCCGCACCCCGGCCGGGTACCCGCTCGCCGAGCGGCTCGCCGCCCGGATCGGAGAGGCGCGCGCCGACCAGGAGACCTCACGGCGGTGGACGCGCAACCGGATGGCCGAAGCCAAGCAGGAACCAGCCGCCGGCTGACCGGAAATGCACTGGCCGACACCCAAGGCAGACGGTCACAAACGTGCCTCCGCACGGTGAGGCTGGTTACGCCGATCTTCCTCCGGCCTCCGCTAGCGGAAAGAAGACCGGATGACCATCACGGTCCGCAGCTTCCGAGTAGCGGTGTTCGCTCTCGACGGAGATCACCTCGGGGTACCGAGCCCGCCGAACCGGTCCATGGCTAATGAAAGGAACAGTTGTTATAAGTTGCCCATATATGATCAAAATATCAAAGTATATCAACAATGGCTGTATCGGTACACCTGCGGCAAGCTGCCTCATTCGCGGTGTTAACCTCTACTCCGGCACTTAAGTCTCAGAGCTGATCTCTGGCCACTTTAGGTGGCCTTATGTTCGCGAGGCTCCAGCACGACCGGAGGATTGTCCATGAGCTCTCCGCTCCCGCAAGGTGAGTCTCTCCGGTTCAACGCACCACCTAACTGGCCCGTGCCGCCAGCGGGATGGACTCCGCCACGGGGATGGGTGCCTGATCCGTCCTGGCCGCTGCCGCCAGCGGGCTGGCCGCTGTGGATAGCAGACCCTGGGGCTGCTGACACGTTTGCGGGAGTAGGAGCGGAAGCCGGCGCTCGCATGTCCCGGAGGCGGCGCAGGCAGCGGGAGCGCAGGTTCTGGCCGGGCGTTGTGGCGGCAGCTGTCGCGGCGGTCCTCGTCGGCGGCGGGCTGGGCTACCTTCAGCGGCCGGACGCCGGCAGCCTTCAGCGGCCGGACGCCGCCAGCCTTCATCTGCCGGACGCCGGCAGCCAGAACTGGTACGCCGCTGGCAAGGACTTCGAGGTGGCCTGGGAGCAGCAGGACGGCGGGTTGCTGATCGGACCGACAAGCCTGCTGACGAAGGTGTGCACCGCTGACCTGAGCGCCGTCAAGCCCGGTCAGCGCCCCTCTGCAACCGACAAGGCGGCTGTCCAGCAGTGGATGCAGGGGTGTGCGGCCGGATACCACCAAGACCACCTGGATCAGGTGATCCAGGACGGCATGATGTACGCCAACGGGGCACAGCCGTGTACAGGGGCATGCTCCTCCCGATGGTATGCGGCCGGCAAGAGCGTCGCGCTTGCGGCCAGCGCGCTGCCCGGGCTCGGCCCGAATGGCGGCACGTCCGGGCCCGCTGCCTCGGACTGGTGCGCCGACCTCATGTTTGACCGCCTTAGCCAGCCACTGCCCGCCAGCGTTGAATCGCAACTCCAGGCGAGCATGCCGGGAGGCGGCCCGGAAACCGGTTACTGGAATCAGGGGTGCGAAGCCGGTTACAGTGCCGCCCTGGATCCTGTGCAGTCGAACAGCGCAGTGACCGTTACCGGGGTGTTCGGTGCCGCGCCGGATGTGACAATTCCAGCGCAGCGGTCTGCCACCTCGCTCTATGTCAAGACCCTCATCCAGGGCACCGGCGCGACACTCACCTCGTCGGAGGGCCTGATCGGCAACGTCGTCGCGTACGACTGGTCCGGCACGACCAGCAAGCTTCTCGGCTCGAACCACAGCCCGGGGCTGTTCCTTAACGGGCAGGTGCTCCCCACCCTTGAGGACGCGCTCGTCGGGCAGAAGATCGGCAGCCGGGTGCTCGCGGTGATCCCGCCCGCGGACGGCCTCGGCACCAACGGCGCGCAGGAGGGGATTGGCGCTAACGACACCCTGGTGTTCGTCGTCGACATGACCTCAACGTTCAGCCTCACGAGCGTGCCGGGCACGCCGACCAGTGACGGCGGCGGGGCGCTGCCCACCGTGACCGAGCCAGCGGCCGGCAGTACGGCAGGCCCGACGATCACGATCGACACTGCGGCCACCCCGCCGGCGACCCTGCAGGTCGACACCCTGAGCAAGGGCACGGGCCCGGTGGTGCAGAAGGGCGACGATATCGCGGTCCAGTACACCGGCTACATCTGGCGGACCGGGAAGTCCTTCCAGTCCTCGTGGACGGACGGCCAGGGGGCCTACAGCACCGAGATCGGCGAGGGCCAGACCATCCCCGGCTGGGACACCGGCCTGGTCGGTCAGACCGTCGGGAGCCAGGTCCTCCTGTCCATCCCCCCGGCCGACGGCTACGGCACCGCCGGCAACTCCCAGGCCGGCATCAAGGGCACCGACACCCTCGTGTTCGTCATCGACATCCTCGCTGCTTCCTAGCCCGGCTAACAGCCCTGCAAGAGGGGCCGGTCTTCCCGACGTGCCGTGACGTCATCCAGTGGCACGTAACCGAAGGTCCGAGCGAGTTGGATAGGCGGCCGTCGCCCGCTCGCTGAGCGTAGCGTCCCCGGCGGCCGGACCGAGGCACAGTAGCAGTTCCGGAAGGAGGGCTTCAGGGGCACGCACAGGTGGCGTCGAGTGCGCCGCCGAGGTCGTCTCGCGCTCAGCGGTCGAGCGCGGACCTACCGTGAGAGCAGATCGTGCGCGCGATCGACTCCATGAACGTCGGCGACGGCACGCTCTCACCCCGGATAACCCGCCGCCTCATCAACCTGGTCGCCGGCGACCCCGATGCCGCCACCCGACGGGAGCAGGCCCGGCAGTGGCTGGCCGCGCTGACGCCGCGGGAACCCGAGGTGGCGGCCGAGGGATCCTCCAATGCCGAGATCGCCACGCGGCTGTACATGAGACTGGCAACCGTCAAGGCCCACGTTTCACGGCGGCTAGTCAAGCTCGATGCCGCCAATCGCGTCCAGATCGCCCTCCTCGTACAAGACGCCGCACCGGCCGTCCACGCTGATCTGTGACACCTGATTAGTCACGCCGAAATGGCCGATCTGTGCGCCATCAGGATTCATCGCACAGATGCTGCCATGAGTAAAGAATCGGCGTTATACGGGTGATCGAAGATCAGATCACTACCCTTCGGCCGTATAACGCCGGATATACGGGTGATCATCGCTCAATTTTTCGGAAAGACATGCGGAGATGATCACCCTATATCAAGCGATCGGCGCGCCTTGGCTTGGTCAGCCGCAAGACTGGCAGCGTCGCATCATGCCCAGGGGGTTCGTGTCCGGGAGGGACCTGAACGCGCTCGTGCTCTGTGAATTTGCGTGGCCATCGGATCTTGGAGACGAATAACCGCATCGCATCAGAGACATGGATCGGGCGTCCGAGGAGCAAGGCCCACTAATTGGGCATGCTAGCGAAATTGCGCTGGCCGGCACGTTTGTGCTTGGCAATGCCCGATGACGGCGGTGAGCCTGTCCTGGGAGTCATGCGGGCAGCTGCTGCCGGTGCCCGGCGATTGCGGATCGAACGGGAGTTGGCTACGTCCGGGGGTGGCGGACGACGTGTCCCTCGCCGGGGTCGTTTTCGATCATGCCCTCGCCCTGCAGGATCTCCAGGGCCCGCGATCAAGGGCGGCCACATCGTCAGTACCGTCGCCCTCGCGTCCTTGCCGGAAAGGCTGCGCAACACCGAGGTCCAGATCGTCGACGGCCCGGTCCTGTCCAGGGTGTCAGCCTTACGATGGCGTCCCCGGGCAAGTGCGTGTCCGCGTACACCACCCAGCAGCCTGAGCCTCTTTTCCTGGGACAGCGCAGACCATCAGCGGGCAGGCTGCCGTCCCGGGCAAAGGCAGTGGCGGCTTGGCTGGTGGGCCGGCCCGCGCACCGGCGAGGACTGGCCGCTGATCGGCAACTTTCCCGGACTCCGTGACCGGGATCTCGGCGCGTTCATGGCTCTCGACGGACTGCACGGGGCGTGGGCGCGGCCCATCCAGCAGCACAACACGGTCAGCGTCGGCGGCCTTCAGGCCATGCCTCCGTAGACGAAGCCCAGCCGGAGCTATCCAGCGACACTGACCTCGACTGGGACAGCGCCCAGCCACTTCAGCCCAACGCCATCGGCACCGACATCCTGTCGATGAACAGGTGGCAGAACTGGCTGGTGTGGGCGGGAATCTTCCTCGGTATCGGCGGGTCCCTGCTCGCCAGCCTCCTGTACGAATGGGCCCGGCCGAACCCCGCCCACAGCTATCCCCCAAGCAACCCAGTGCAACCTCAGGCCCCTGCACAGCGGACTAAGACCGCGCTGAAACCGCTCACCACTGCCGTCGTCCTCGTGATCCTCGCACGGGCACCAGGTCCAGCAGACGCCCTGCCTGACACAGTTACCGCAGGCGCACTCTCTACGTGCCCTGCGTAGCGTGAACTCGGTTACTGGCGCAGTTGCGTCAGGAGGTAGTGGCTGAGTCACCGACATGGCGGTTGCCGGGACAATGACGACATCATTTAACATATTGGGCCGACTTGATCAATCTTGATCAGCGCGAGACGCGAGACGTCATCACGCTCAGTCGCCAATCCCAACTGCGGCAAGCGCGCCCACAGCCGCCGATCTGCATGTGCTGGCGACCGACCACGATGGCAGTCCAAAGCGCGCGAGAACAGTCATTCTGCGGCGAACGTGTTTGCAGGTTCCATTCGATGCCGGTAGCGCACTCGGAAACCCTGTCCGTCTACTCGGACACAGTGTTGACAGCCCGTAGAGGAATAGAGGGCCGTCGCGGGATGCCCGCCGGATCGGGCATGTCAAGGTCCCGCCCCAGGGGACAGATCTGCGCGGACTGCCCAAGCGCGGCAAGCTGGCGGCCTCGCCGCAGGTCAGTCCTGGCGGGTCAGCATGAACACCGGAATCCGTCGTGTGGTCGTGGCCTGGGCGTCGCCGAGTTGAGGATACTGCGCGACCAGTTTCGGCCACAGCTGGGCGCGGGCGGTGTCGTCGAGTTCCTCCGCTAGTACCGTGAACGTCTGGGTATCCACCTCGACTTTGATTCTGGGGTTGGCTTTGAGGTTGTGGTACCAGTCTGGGTGGGCTGGCGATCCTCCATTGGCGGCCCAGATCGCGAAGCGGCCGTCTCCTTGACGGGAGTAGGCAAGCGGCGAGACGCGCTCGATCCCGGATTTTGCGCCGATGTGGTGGACGAGAGTCAGCGTGATGCCCGACCATGGCCCGCCGACGTATCCCTCGTTCGCCCGGAATTCCTCGATGATCGTGGTGTTGTAGTCGCTGGGCCCGCTCGGAGCCGAGTTCGCCATGATGTCCTCCAGTCCGCAGAAGCCGCGTAGCCTGATCTGGCGCCATCGGGCTGACATCCCGGGCTCTGCGCAGTGTTCCGGTCGTTGCCTGCTGGCTGTTACCTATGTGGGGTTGCTGGGGACCAGCCGGGCGGAGAGTCCTCGTCGTGCCGGCCGTACACCGGTCAGGTCCCGGATGCTGTTGACGAGGACGAGCCGGTCATCGGGTTAGTGACAGCATCAGCCATTCCTCGGCTGGTATCCGGGCGGTATGTGCGGGTATCACGACGGTCCCCCTGCGGTCGAGGGGTACTCGTCGTGCCGGTGGAACCATGACATGTCGCCTTCGTTGCGGCCCAGCGGCGCGCGGTCCAGCCACTGCCACAACGTCCATAGCCCGTCGAAGCCGCGGGCATACGCGGAGTAGGTGTGGAACACGTCGTCGCCGTCGCGCGCGAACGCGCTCATGCCGGGCTGCTCGCCCGACCAGTTGCGCCAGGCGACATTCTCCGCCTCAAGCTGTGCCTGGTCCTTGTAGTTGTACTCGACCGGCGCCACTGCGGGATCGGCCGTCACGTGGAAGTCGTAGTTGAAGCTGCTGCCGGACGACGAGACCCAGCGGAAGTCCCATCCCATCCGCCGCTTGTACGCGACGAGCTTATCGAGCGGGGCACGCGACACCACGACGAACGCGACATCGTGGTGCTCGAAGTGCGGGACGCTGCCGGCGAAGCCGTCGGTGACCGCCGAGCAGCTCGGACAGCCTTCGTCCCAATCCGGATCGAACATGAAGTGATAGACGAGCATCTGCGAACGCCCGCCGAACAGTTCGCGCAGCGACGCATCACCGTCTTCGGCCGCGAACCGGTAGTTCTTCTCAACCCGCACCCAGGGCAGCTGCTGCCGCTGACGCGCCAGCTCGTCGCTCCGCCGCGTCAGCGCCTTCTCGGCCTCGAGCAGCTCCAGCCGGGCCGCAAGCCACTCTTCGCGTGTTCCGGTCTTGTGATCGGTCATTGTTCCTCTCCCTCATGTCGTGACAACGCTGCTTGACGAGGCCCGGCCGGCGATGCTGCGAAGGCGGGAGTCGCGTCAGGTCGCCGGCGACCAGATCAGGTGGCCGATAGCCCGGTGGCAGCGTCTGCCCGGCGCGAGAACGCTGGCGACTCGCTCTCCGTTCAGCGCCCGGCGGTGATGTCGTCAGAGCGCCCGGCTGCCAGGCGCGGCCACTGGGATTTGCTGATTCATTGTTCATCTCATCCTCCTTGGCCGGGGGTGCCAGAGTCTTCGCTTCTCTTTGCTTCTGCGTGCGCCGTTTCGGCGAGCCGTTTGATCGTGGCTAGCCGCCGGTCCCATTGGGCGGCGAGGTCAGCCATCGCCCGGGTGGCCTGGTCGAGACGGTCGGCTTGTATCTGGTAGAGAACCTCCCGGCCCTGCTTGCGCCGGCTGACCAGCGCGGCCTGTTCGAGTACGGCCAGATGCTTGGAGACCGCCTGGCGGGAGAAGGGCACGTGGCCAGCCAGCCAGCTGGCGCTGACGGCACCGTTGCTGACCAGGAGGTCGAGGACCCGGCGGCGAGACGGGTCGGCGATGGCCGACCACAGGTCGTCGTCGGCCTGCGTCGTCATCTCGACGGCTTTGCGAGCATGCTGGCGAGGCGGTCCAGGTACTCGGCCCAGCCGCCCTGGTGCTCGTCGGCATAGCGCTGCTTTTCCGTGTCGGGCCAGTCGCGCAGCTCGTGGCCGGTTTCGGTCACCCGCAGACGGGTCCGCTCGCTGCCTTCCGGTGTCAGGGTGAACTCGACGAGCATCGAGTTGCCGGCCGCCGGTTCCTCCCCGCGGGGATGGTTCCAGCGGAACGAGAAGCGAGCCGGCGGAACAACGGTCTCCACGACGACCGGGCCGCCCTGGTCGCCGAACTGCATGTAGCCATGAGCGCCGGGTTCGGCGACCAGGTTCACCCGGTCGGCGAACCACTGGCTCATCTGATCAGGCTCGGTGATGGTGCGCCACACCACCTCCGCCGGCGCCTCGATCAGGACTTCCCGCTCAATCACCAGGCCTGCCATCAGCTTTCCCTTCCTGACGCTCACTCCCGCGCTCGAACTGCAACCAACGGTAGCGCGCCAGAGAAAGATGTGCAACCTTCAGTTGCGGATCTAGCAGAGATATGCAATCATTGGTTGCATATCGACGAGGAGCTGACGCCACTCTCAACCTGGCAACTCGAGAATCGGAGGCAAGGCAATGGCTGCACGCACCGACCAGATGACGAGCTTTACCTACACGACGTACATTCACGCCACGCCCGAGCGGCTCTGGCAGGCCCTCACCGACCCCGCCGTCACGAGACGCTACTGGCGGCACCACAGGGCCGGCGAGAAGACCTTCCGCTCGGACTGGAAGAAGGGCTCTACCTACGACCTGGTGCACGAGCAGGCCGGGCTCGTCGTGAGCGACCCCGAACAGGTGATCCTAGAGGCTGATCCCTGCCGCCGGCTTGCCTACACCTGGCACACGTTCACCCCCGAGTGGGCCGTCCAGGTCGGCATGGACGAAGCCACCGCTGACGCCTGGCGGGCCGAGCCCCGCTCCAAGGTCGCCTTCGACATCGAGGAAGCCGGGCACGGCGTGGTGAAGCTCACGGTCACCCACGACAACTTCGAGCGCGCTAGCGACGTTCTCCAGGCCATCTCCAACGGCTGGCCTGCCGTCCTTGCCAGCCTGAAGACCCTGCTTGAGACCGGAACCGCCTTGCCTTGGTCGTAGGCGGTGCCACCCGGACAAGGTGCCGTCACAACCCGGCCGGATCCCGTACCCAGTGTCATAGCAGCCCGCACCGGTCTCTCCGGCCGCGACAGATCAGGTTTGTCGGTGCGGGCTCCTGCCACGGAGGCACCGAGTTCGAGACCGCCCCGAATCGGCAGGGAGATCGAAGATCAGATCCCCACCCTTCGGTCGTATATCAAGCGTTCGGCGCGGTTCCGCTCCCAGCGCGGCTAGCCAAGCCAGAACGCTCCGTGACAGCTTGCTGCACAAGGAGGGCTGCCTTTGATCGTGGTCCAATGTGCAGACAAACAGGCCGCTAACACATGGTCTGCGTCCCCCACAGAATCCCCACAAGTCCGGGTTCTCAGGGTTGGCCCCCACAAGAAACCCACAGACAATACGGCACTACCCGGCATACGGCGGCACCGCTGCTAGAATGGGTTTTGTTAGCTCTGACCAGCCATTATGCAGGCAGGACAGGGCTGGCGCGGTTCGCGGTCTCGGATAACCAAAGGGGCAACAGGCCTTCTCCTAAGCGGTAGGTCCCGCGTTCGAGTCGCGGTCGGGGCGCATCTCACGTCCTGACCTGCGCAAACGTTGAAACCTGTCGCTCCCGGACGGGGTACTTTAACTAAGCATCTCGGCGTAGCAGGTGGCGCTCTTGCCGTACGCGGCAACGATGCGGTTAGGCGTGTTTCTCGTCGACTGAGTTCGTGAATTCTGCCAGGACCATAGTGCAAGGTTTGCTTGCCGATCATCGGTCTCGCGTCAGTCTCATTCTCAGTCTCAAATGTGTTAGACTGATGATGAGACTGACGGTCGGCGGCGGGCTAGCGTACTGTCGGGCTCACCTGCCGCTCCGGGAAGCGCGGAGGAAACCAATGGAAGCTGGGTTCCTTGAGCCTTTGGTCGAAGAAGTTCGATCAGTCGGGACTGATGCGTCGTCGATTGAGGTGAAGGCGGCCGCCGGGAAGCTGCCGAGAACTGTGACCGAGACGCTGAGCGCGTTCTGCAACGGGTCGGGCGGGACCCTCGTTCTCGGTCTTGACGAGGCATCGGGGTTCCGGCTTGCCCCGGGATTCGACGCCGTGCGGATGCGTGAGGCGCTCGCGCGCGCCTGTGCTGATGACATCCACCCTCCGGTCCGGTCTGTCATAGAGATCGTGCCGTTTGAGGGTGCGTACGTGGTTGTCGCGCACATTCCCGAGATCGATCCGCTCAGCAAGCCGTGCTATGTCAAGGATCGGGGGGAGTACCAGGGCTCTTTCATCCGAGGTGGTGACGGTGACCGGAAGCTGACTGAGTACGAAGTGGGGCTGCTCCGGGCCAACCGGGGACAGCCGCGCCATGACCGCGACCCGGTTGATGAAGCGTCGATGGCGGACCTCGACGAGGACGCGGTAGCCGCACTCCTGCGCCGTGTCCGGCGCCGCCAGCCTCGTGCGTTCCGATCCGTGCCCGAGGAAGTGGCCCTGCTGCGTCTGGGCGTCCTCGTGCCGGCCCGGTCGGGCCGGGATGCCCTCGTGCCCTCTCTGGCGGGCCTGCTGACGCTCGGCGTCTACCCACAGCAGTTCTTTCCCCAGTTGAACCTGACCTTCGTAGTGCTGCCGACGGCGTCTAAGGGGGGTGCTCCGGAAGGTGGCCCCCGGTTCATCGACAATCGTTCCCTCGGCGGCCCCATACCCTTGATGGTGGTCGATGCGGTGGACGCCATCGCACGGAACATGCGCGTCGCAGCCAATATCCAGGGGGTGGGGCGCGAGGACGTGTACGAGTACCCCGTTGAGGCACTGCGCGAAGCGGTGGTCAACGCGCTCATGCACCGGGACTACGGACCGCTGGCCAGGGGCACGCAAGTCCAAGTGGAGATGTACCCGGACCGGCTCCTTGTCCGGAATCCGGGCGGTCTGTTCGGGGCAGTCTCTGAGGGAGAACTGGGCACTGAGGGGGTCTCCTCATCACGAAACTCTGTGCTCTCCTCTCTCCTGCAGGAGGTCAACCTTCCCGACACCGATCACGTGATCTGCGAGAACCGCGGCACGGGCATCCCGACGATGCTGGAGCAGCTCCGGCGAGCAGGAAGCGCATCGGTTAAGTTCTCAAACGCGATAAGTCACTTCACCGTCATTTTCTCCCCGAGAGAGCACCCGGTCTCCGCTAACGTGCCAGCGCGGCGATCCGTCGTGCCGGAAGGCAAGGTCGCCGACATCTTGTCGCTCTTTCAGGGGCAGGCGGAACTTGGCACAGCGGACATCATCAAGGCCACTGGGCTCAGCAGAGCCTCGGTGCTCCGCTATCTCGCACAGCTGGTAGAAAGCGGCCGACTCGTGGCTACCGCGCCGCCATCCAGCCGCCGCCGGACATACCGGCTCCCTAGCCCTACCAGTTGACCGAGGTACAGACTCGCGCCGCTGGCCGTCGGTTCCCGCCTGTCGGCGATGACCGTCTACCTCACCGCCTTCCCGACATGGATCGAGGAGTTCGCGGGTGTGCCGGCCGTGGTGATCGAACGCTACGACCGTTCCCCGGATGCTCCCCAGGGGCCGCATCCACCAGGAAGACTTCAACTAGGTCCTGGGCGCGGCGGGCAACCAGAAGGACCAGAAGTACGGCGGCAAGGTAAGCCTCGAACGCATCGCCCGGGTGTTCTCCGCCGCGGAGGGGCGCGCGTGCGGGCTTGCCGAGGCAGCCGGTCTCACCGAGGAGACACTCGCCGTAGTTCTCCAGCTGACGAACACAGAGACCCACCACAAACGCGCCTACGCCGGGCTCGCCCGTGACATCGCCGGGTTCGCCGCCAACCTGCTCGCTGGCTACGCGATCGGAGCCAGCGGCCAGCGCCGCTGACCGGCTGCACGGAGCACGCCGTTCAGGCGTCGGTCACGGGCTGTCGTCTCCTGGCAGCCGCGTTCCGGGCTAGTAGGCGGGGCCCGGGAACTGGACGAGGTAGTCGAAGTTCCCGTCGCCGGCTGTCTGCCGCAGCTTCGCCATGATGCCGTAGGTGTTGTCGCGCGGACCGTTGATGTAGAGGGGCTTGCCGTTCTGACCGAACGTCACATCGCTGCTGCCTGCCTCCCAGTCCCCGAGGAGCGCGGCGCCCCTGGCGAAGTCGGGGTGCGGTTCGAAGCCCAGGCCGTGCGCGTAGTCCACCGCTCCGAACACGATGTGCCGCGCCAGTTCCAGCGGTGCCGGGACGGGAGGTCGGCGGGACCACGCGCTGAAGAAGACCCGGGCGAAATCCGGGAGCTTGCGCCGGTCCATCGTCTTCGGGCCGTTCGTGTCCTTCACGCCCAGGCAGAAGACGTCAACCAGGAACCCGCATGCCGCGACCGTGCTGCCCGTGTCCCGCGCCACGAGAACCCCCACCAGGCCGGACTCGCCGGGCGCTGACTCCGATGGTGACATGCCGGGCCAGTCAGCATGCCCGGTCACGCTTAGCTTGTCAGCCCAGTGCTCGGTCACCCAGCAGCCCGCTACCGGCACCTCGCGCCTCGGGGCCTGCGCCCCGATCGCCCTGATCACGGGCGTCACGTCCGCGGGCTTCAGCCCCAGCGCGCGGGCGATCTCCTTCGGCGTGCGGCCCTTGCGCCGAAGCTCGGAAACCCGTTCAACCAGCTCACTGCTCAACGTCCGCCTCCGTTCAGCTTGCGCGAGGGACGCTCGCAGCCCCTCACGGCCACGCGCCGATCCTGCCGTATCCGGTCCCCGCACGAGAGCAGAACTCCCATTCCGCCCAGCTATGAGATAGACGGATCTGGGGAACTTGCGGATAAAAGCCCCGGCCCAGGCCGGTCACACGCATTGCCTCCCACAGCAGGACCGCCCCCCGCCCGGCGATGATGTCCCGTGCGATGTCGTTGCGGGTCGTGACCGCTGACGTGCCGGCGGAATACGGCATCACATCACGGCGAGGCTGCTCTGGACGAGAGCCTGCTGCAGGCGGTCGGCGGTAGGGACGTCGGGCTTGCGCGCGGCCAGTACGTCCGCGTAGAGGAATGACTCGCCCAGCCTTACAAGCGCATAGGCGAGAGCCTCCGGTTCGATAAGGCTGACCAGGCCAAACTCGGCGATGTCGCGGCGCAGCAATGCCTCGATGAAAGTCACGATGCCGGTCTGCACCTGGCCGCGCGGGTCGGTGAGTACCCGCAGCGTCAGGGCTGGCTCGTCGTCGAGGAGCCGGCGCAGGCCTTTCGAATGAGAGACGATCGCGTTGATGTGCCGGCCGGTGCCGGGCGTGTGCAGCTCGCCCTCGGGCCGCTCAGCCTCCCACCGGGCTGCGGCCGCCTCCAGTGTCCGCTCGGTGAGCACCCAGAGGGCCCTGGTGAGGAGCTCCTCGCGGCCACCTACGCGCCGGAAAAGAGTCACGCGTGAGACGCCAAGCTCATCGGCGAGGCCTTGCATGTCCAGCCGCCTGCCGTCACGGATCCAGCGGGCGGCTAGGGCCACGGAGAGAGCGCTGCGCGTGCCGGCTGCTGGTCGCGTCATATTCGGCATGATACGTCTGCCTAAAATGTTGCATCGCTTTCGCCCCCGATGGCATCCTGATGACGCAGACAGGAACGAGGAGCATGGTGAGTACGACTTCCGCCTTCCCTGAGGGCAAGGCAGCGCTCGGGCATGTCGTAATCGTGGGTGCCGGGATTGCAACGTCGCCCTTCATCGACATGACCTCCGGTTATTTCGAGCGCGCGGCATCTGCTGCCACGCCAGGGCGAGTGGGCACCCTGGCGTCTTCGACAGCACTACTGCAGGGACGCGGGGCTGTTTCGCGGGCCCGTTGACGAGAAGAACCTGGAGTTCCAGCTCGTAGCCGAACTCGTTCAGTCGCCGCGATGAACTCACTGACCGCCGTTGGCCAGCCGGAAGCCTGAGGAGCGCCCATGGATTTCAACCTCGCGGTGATGCTGCGGGAGTCTGCCCGTCGTGCGCCGGCCAAGACGGCGGTGATCCTGGGTGAGACCAGGCTCGGCTATGCGCAGCTCGACGAGCTGTCCGATCGGGCGGCGATTAGCCTCACGGCCGCTGGAGTGACGCCGGGCGACAGGGTCGGGCTGCAACTGCCGAACATCCCGCAGTTCGTCATCGCCTACTTCGGGATCCTCAAGGCCGGCGGCGTGGTGGTTCCGATGAACGTGCTGCTCAAGGCGCCGGAGATCGAGTTCCAGTTGCAGGACTCGGGCGCGCGGATATTGATTACCCATGGCGCCATCCTCGACGAAGCGGCGAAGGCTGCCGAAGCGGCGGCAGGGACGTCGCTTTACGTCGTCACGGAGACGGGCGCCCCGGCGACGGGCACTGCCTTCGAAGCCTTGCTGGCCGGTGACCCGCCCGGCCCGCGGCTGGCCGTGCGGAGCCCAACGGACCCAGCGGTGATCATCTACACCTCTGGGACGACGGGAACCCCCAAGGGTGCCGTGCTTTCGCACCTCTCGCTGTACATGAACGCCGATATCCCGGGCCGGCTGTTCGAGTTCAACGTTGACGACACCGTGGTCGTGGCGCTGCCGCTGTTCCACGTGTTCGGGCTGTCGTCCGTCATGAACACATGCATCCTGCTGGGCGGGACGATGTCGCTCGTTCCCAGGTTCGAGCCTCGGGCCGTCCTTGAACTCATGCAGCGGGACCGGGTGACCGTCTTCATGGGGGTCCCGACCATGTTCATCGCGCTGCTGCAGGCGGCCAGCTCGGCCGATTGCGACCTGGGTTCGCTGCGCGTCGCGGTCTCGGGCGGCGCGCCGATCCCGGCTGAGGTCATCGACTCCTTCGAGCGCCGGTTCGGCGTCCCGATCCTCGAAGGCTATGGCCTGTCCGAGTCGTCGTCTGCGGCAACGTTCAACATCAGCGCCACCGAGCGCAAGGTCTACAGCGTGGGCAAGCCGATCTGGGGGATCAGCGTCCAGATCTGGGACGCGGACGGGCGCCCGCTGCCGCCTGGGGCCGGCCACGTGGGCGAGATCGTGCTCCGCGGGCCCAACATCATGATCGGCTATCACAACAACCTCGAGGCGACCGCGAAGGCGTTCGCCGGCGGCTGGTTCCACACCGGCGATCTCGGCTATCTCGACGAGGACGGGTTCATGTTCATCGTCGACCGGATCAAGGACCTGATCATCCGGGGCGGTTACAACGTCTACCCGCGCGAGGTCGAGGAGGTCATCTACGCGCACCCCGCCGTCGCCGAGGCCGCGGTCATCGGAGTGCCCGATCCGAAGCTGGGCGAAGAAGTGCGCGCCATCGTGGCGGTCAGGCCCGGGCAGTCGGTAACCGAAGCGGAGTTGATCGAGTTCGTGAAGGAACGGGCGGCCGCGTACAAGTACCCGCGGACCGTCGAGTTCCGGGACAGCCTCCCGAAGAATGCCACCGGCAAGATCCTCAAGAAGGAACTTCGCCCCTGAGAAGAACGAGCCGTGCTCCTCCTGGTACCGCCCGGTTTCCCCGGTGAGGTCACGAGGCGTCCTGCAGGCCTGCTCGCCTCAGGAAACGGCTACCGGCTCGGTGGCCGAACTCGCCGGTTCGATGATGATCTTCGCGTGCTTTCCCGGGGCGGCCAGCGCAGCGAAGGCGGCCTCGACGCCGGGCAGCCCGACGGTTCCAGTCGCGATCGGTGCCGCCTTCACCTTGCCCTCGGCGAGCATGTGCAGCGTGTCGCTGAACTCCAGCGGCGTGTAGCCCATGACAAACCGCAGGTCGATCTCCTTGTTGATCGCCATCACCGGCCGGATGGTGTCCGGTTCCACGCAGACTCCGGCCACCACCACGCGCGAGTACAGCGGCGCGCTTGCGATGATGCCGTCCAGGATGCCGGGAACGCCAACGCACTCGAAAATCACCGGGTGCTTCGGCTTCCCGCCCAGCGTCTCCCCGACGCGCCAGACGTGCCTCCATGGCACCGGCATGGGCCGGAGCTTCTCCATCGTCCCGATTGCGAGCCCGACGGCGGCCGGGAGGCTCGTCAGGAAACCGTGGTCTCCCGACGCCTCGTACGGCGACTCGCCGGCCGGGTCCACCACGATGTCCGCGCCACAGGCGCTGGCAAGCTGCCGTCGGCCGGGAGAGAAATCGCTCGCCACGACCGCGGCGACGCCCCGAGCCTTGAGCATGCAGATGACGGCTAGGCCGACGGGGCCGCAGCCGATCACGATCGCGACGTCGCTCTTCTTGACCTCCGCGCGGCGGACCGCGTGCCAGCCGACCGCCAGCGGTTCGGTGAGGACGGCGAGCTTGGGCGACAGGCCGTTCGGGAGCGCGAACATGAGCGACTCCTCGACCATCACCTGCTCGGCGTACCCGCCCGGTGCCGCCGCGGAGAGACCGATCGCATGCATCTCATCTGCGCGCCGGGTGAGCGGTACCGCCACCACGGGTGTCCCGGTTGCGATTTTCTTCCGGGTCCCTGGCCCGTAGCCGGCGACCTCGCCGACGAACTCGTGGCCAAGCACCACTTGTTGATCGGAGCGCATGAAGCCGTCGTAGCCGATCTCCGCCAGCACGTCGGCCTCCGCGTCCGAGTGGTAACGGACATGCAGGTCGGACCCGCAGATGCCGCAGCCAAGGACGTTGATGACGACCTGGCCGGGGCCGGGCTGCGGGTCCGGCAGGTCGACGAGCTCCAGCTTGGAGTTCTGGCAGGTGACCGCCTTCATCGCGCGACCTCGCTCATGCGGGCAGTAGGCTGGCGTCGAAGGGCGGCAGCGGCTTGATCAGCGGCTCGAGCAGCTCGCCGGCCTGCCTGGCGGTCAGCACGTCGGCCGGGTCGAGCTTGATGAGGGCATGTTCGGTGTCGTCGAATTCCCAGAGGTCCTCGCCGATCAGGCGGCACTGGTCGTCGTACGGCCAGACCATGACCATCTGGAAACGCTCAAGGTACATCGCGTCGACGTCGACGTCGGCGCCGGAGGCCGCGAGCTCTGAGCCCAGCCGCTGCTGGTAGCCGATGCCCCGGCCCACGATCAGGTGGTCGCCGACCGCTACGGACTCGTCCTCGACGTAGAAGACGCACTGATCCGTCTGCGTCCAGTGCTGGTAGACCGCCTCCACCTGCGGGCGGCCGTCCAGCGCGAACCTCGGCTGCCCGATCAGGCTGAACCGGTAGAAGGGATGCTCGACGGTCATCTCGGGCGCGAAAATCTCCTGGTACCGTCCCGCCGACTCCAGGTACCGGTGCCGGAGATAGGACTGGAGCAGGTACCGGTGGCGGGGGTTCTCGGTGACCTCAAGGACCCGCTCAACCGCTACGTTCTGTTCTCTGATGTCGAGTTGCTTCGTGCCATACTGCGGCATTGCCTCTGTCCTCTCGTTCTGCAGGCTGATCTTTACCGCCGAACACAGTCCCCTGCCCGGGGGCTGCGTCCGGCTTGATCCTGGGCTGTCGCGCGGACTGGAGGCTCAGGCGTTGAGCTTGGCCAGTTCGGCCTCGACCATGGCTTCGTGCTCCTGCTCGTCGCGCTTGGCGTCCGAGGGCTTCCAGCGGCCGCGCAGCAGCGGGATGGAGAGCAGGAAGAAGATGAGCCCGCCGAAGCACGCCCAGTACCAGGTCTTCCACTGACTCGCGGTCTGGGCGGCGGCCTGCTGCACCGCGGCGCCGTGGGCAGTAAGGTACGCGATGGCCGCCGGCGGCACCTTCGACAGAGCCGTTAGCTGGGCCGAGTACGGTGCGATGGCCGTCAGCTCCGTCGAGTACGGCGCGATGGTCTTCAGTTGGGCCGAGTATGGTGCGATCACCTTCAGGTCGGCCGCGTACGGTGCAACGGTCGTCAATTGCGGGCCGACCGCGATGACGCCGTTGATTGCGGCCTTGTTGGCGGTGATCGTGGTGAGTACGGCAATGCCTTTGGCCCCGCCGCCGGCGGCGGCGATGGCCTGCGCCCGCAGGGCCGGGTTAGCGGGGTCGGCGGCCAGCTTGGTGAACAGGGCCGAGTGGGTCTCGATCAAGGTCAGTTCCGGCGCGAACTTCTGCGCGTTCGCGAGCTGCGTGCTGTACGTGGTGGCGGTGGCCAGCACCGCCGACGGGATCTTCGCCGCGGTGGCGGTCACGGCCGGCGGGATCGCCGCCGCGGTGGCCAGCACCGTCGGCGGGACCTTCTGCGCGTCGGCCACCACGGCCGGGTGGGCCTGGGCGAAGGCGAGCTGGCTGCCGTACTGGGCGGAGTAAGCCGACACCGTAGATCCGTAGTTGACCAGCGGGGTGACCGAGCTGACGATGGCCGGGATGATCAGGAAGGAGGCGAACACCACGACGCGCTGGATCCAGCCCCAGATCGCCAGGCCGGTCGCGGTGAGCGCGGGGTTCCTGGCCTCCACCGTCTCGGTGAAGCTCGCCATCCACGGGGCGAAGGCGATGCCGAGCCCGAGCGACAGCGCCGCGAGCATGAGCGCGATCGTGTAGTAGCCCGGGTGGTGGCCTGCCTGCTCCAGGTAGACCACCGTCATGACCGCGGCGATGATGCCGCCGAGCACCATGAACGGCTTGCGTACCCGGAACCGGTCGGACACGATCCCGACCAGCAGCACCGCGATGACGTTGAAGCCCCAGTTCCAGTTGCCGAGGCCGTTGCCGTCCTTGACCGAGAAGCCGAACACGGTGGTCAGGTAGATGAGCGAGAACCCGACGGCCGTGTAGTAGACGAGCAGCATGACCGACACGGCGAACGCGGAGACGACGATGTCGACCTTGAGTAGCTGGCGGAACGGGTGGCGCAGCGCCGCCTCGACGTCCAGCCCCTTGGCCCGCGCCTCGATCAGGGCGCGGTCACGGATGGACACCATCAACTGATCGCGCAGCCGGGGGGACAGCTCCCGCAGCCCGATCAGGGCGATCAGCCAGACGACGAGGCCGGCGATGCCGCAGATGACGTACTGGTGGGTCCAGATCCGGTCGTTTGTGACGACAGCGGGGATCGTGGCGCTGCCGACGACAGCGACGATCAGGCTGCCAGCGACCGGGCCGACGGTCCAGAATCCCATCGCCGTTGCCCGCCCGAGCTGCGGGGAGAAGTCGCGGATCAGGGCCGGCGTGGCGACCAGGCAGACGCCCTCGACCAGGCCGACGGCGAACCCTTCGATGCCGTAGGACCACTTGTTGGTCGCGTTCGGCAAGGCGAAGGCGGTCAGCACGCCGGTGACCAGCAACCCTCCGACCACCAGGTTGGCCCGGCCAAGCCGGTCGGTGAGCCCGGCGAGCAGTGAGCCGAACGCCCCGACCAGGTTTCCGACGGCCAGCAGGACCACGAAGAAGGTAAAGGACATATGCAGGTTGGCCAGCACCAGGGTGGACACCGAGCCGACAACATACAGCTCGTAGTACAGCGTAATGGTGGCCAGGACGGTAATCGCCAGGTAAAGCACGCGCGGCCTGGTGTCGGGATACGCCTCGAGCTGCCGCCGCCACAGCCACGATGCGCCGCAAATGCGTCTGGTACCAGTGCTTTCCGCGGTCACACGCATACTGACCTCGCCATCATCCTTGTTGGCCGGCATCCCGTGGATGGGACGTCGAGGTCAATGTATCTGCACTATGCGTGCAAATTCAATGGCGTAAGCGCAGACTGACTCGCTGCCCGCTGACGCAGTCCGGCACCGAGCGGGATCACCAGGCCGGGCGGCGGCTCGCGGTCGGCAGGCGGCTGTTAGTGGAATCCGGCCTTGGCGAGCAGCGCTGTGAAGGTGGCGCGGAGAAGTTCCTCGGCCTGTCCCAGGTCGAGCCTGAGCTCGGTGCGCAGCGACTCCCAGAACGACCAGATGCTGACCGCGTGCAGGCCGTCGAGCAGCTGCTGGCGCCTCGTCGCGGCGAGTTCCGTCAGCTCTGGCGCGAAAACCGCCTCCAGGTCCGCCTTGGCCATCGCCAGCGTCTGCACTTTATTGCGCTTGAGTTCCTCGGAGAACGGCTCGTAGATGCGAGCCGCCCGCCAGCTAGGAGTCATTTGCTCCAGGATCCGTGCCCGCTGGCCGGTGAACAACCTGACCCGTGCGGCCAGCGGTTGGTCCGGGTCGATTTGCTTCATCAGCGATCGCAGGATCTCGTCGTCGCGACGATTCGCCTCGACCAGCAGCGCCTCCATGTCGGCGAACTGCTGCCAGACCGTGCGCAGCGACACCCCGGCCCGCTCGGCAACGCGCGGGGCGGTCGGGCGGAGGTCACCCTCGGCATGCAGTGCGCGCATCGCATCGACGATCGCCCGGCGGGAGCGGTGCGATCGGGCGGCGCGGCCATCCGCTGGTTCGCTGTCGCTGACCGGCTGGCCATGGCTTCCCGGCTGTTCGGCGGCATGCTGCACAGTCGACATGACATCCACCCAGTTCCTCAAGGCGGGAAAGCACCTGCCATCACGGGTGCCGTCCCGTCCGGTCGGTGCCGGAGAAGTCGCATCTGAGCCTGACCCCGGCGAGCTTTCGCGTCCGTGGTCATCGTAAGCCACAACCCCTGGCACTTCCGCCAGCGTCTCTCGGCCAGGGCAAGGCCTGCTGGCAGCAGGCCGACCGCCGGGACGTGCGGGAGTGGATGGCGTGGCTGCTGGGCCGCTACAGCGACGCCTATGCCAGCAACCAGTGCGGGCGGTGTCCGCTCAGGTGCTTCCGGGTTACGGCGTCGGCGTCGCAGAACAGCGTCGGCGGCGGCAGCGTCACGATGGGGATCGTAGGCGTGGGCGTCGCAGGCAGCGTCGGCGGCGGCAGCGTCACGATGGGGATCGTAGGCGTAGGCGTGGGGCTCGCCGTCGTTGGTGTCGGGGCCGGGGACGAGGTGGTCGGCGCCGGGGCGGGGCTGCTGGTCGTGGGCGCCGGCGACGGCGACGTCGTGGCGGACGTCGGCGCCGCGGTCGAGGCATTCGGGCCCGCCGAACGGTGTCGCGGAACCCTGGGTAGCGGCCGCCGCACCTGCCGCGGCCGCGGGCCCGCAGGATACCTTGTACGCCGCCGGCTTGGACGCCGTGACGGCCGGGCTGGTCACCACGAGCACCACGTTCCCGGTCGCGGGCACCCACGCCTGAAACGTCAGCGCGTCCGCGGCTTGCGTGCCGCCAGAAGCGAAGGTCGCCGTGTCCGGTTTGGTATGCTCCCCGTCGGACATCGCCCAGTAATAGCTGACCGTTCCCGCGTTCTTGCTCGTGATCGTGCCGGTGGCGGTCAGGGTCGGGTGCGGGGCTGAGCATGAGGAGAAGGTCTGCGCCGCCGGCTTCACCGTCGCCGACACGGCTATGTCGCTGTTTGCGGTGCTGCACAGCAGCTGGTAGGTGGCCTGGTCCGAGGTCGTGGTGCCGGGGTGGAGCAACAGCCTGAGCTGTGCCCACCCGTCGCCCGCTGTGCTGGTCGTGACGGTTCCGCCGCTCACCTGCTGCTGCCCGGCCGCGGTGAAGTTCAGCGTGTGCACCGGGCCCTGCTTCCCCGATGAGTACAGCCACTGGTAGGAGAGCGGCCCCGGCTGGGAGTCCGTGATCGAGCCGGTGAAGGTGAACGTGGCCGGTGTGGCGCACTTGGAGGTCACCACCGGCGGCGTCACGGTGATCTGAGCGTCGGCCGCCGTAGCGGACACGCTGTTCAGCTGGACCTGGTCGCCGGACGTCTTCGACAGCACGACCGCGCCCGCCGCGACGAGCGCGACCACCGCGACGGCCGCGACCGGCACGAAGATCAGCATCTTGCGCCGGGCAAGCCGGGTGACCCGCGCGGAGCCGCCGCCTGCCCCGCCCTCAAGCAGCGGCAGCAGTTCGGCCTCGCGCCCGGCGAGCTCACGCCGGCCCTCGTCCTCCCAGTCCGGCCCGTATGCGGCGGCCGCGCGCGCTTCAAGCTCGCTGACGAACGACATCGCGTTCCCTGGCCGGGCTTCCGGGTCCTTGGCCAGCCCCCAGGCGACGAGGTCCTGGAGCGGCGGGTCGAACTCGTCAGCCGGCACCGGCGTGGATTCGTGGTGGTCGCGCAGCCGGCCCGCCCGCCCGGAAAACGGGGGCTTGCCGGCCAGGCTCTCGGACAGGACAGCGGTCGCGGCGTAGATGTCGGTCGCCGGGACGTTCGGCGCCCCGCGCCACAGTTCCGGCGCCATGTACTCCGGCGTGCCCGGGGCGCGCATCTGCTTGTCCGTCTTCACCGCCACCCCGAAGTCGGTCAGCGTGCACCAGCCCCTGGCGTCGATCAGCACGTTCTCCGGCTTGACGTCGCGGTGGGCGAGGCCATGCGAGTGCGCGCCAGCCAGCGCGAGCAGCAGGTCCTTCAGAACCACGAGCGCGGCCGCGGCGCCGAGCGGTCCGCGGCGCGCGAGCATCTCATGCAGCGGGACCCCCTCAACCAGCTCCATCACGATGGCCGCGCCCTCACCAGGCTGCTCCACGTAATCGAACACCCGCACCATGTGCGGGGCGTTAAGGGACATCAGCCGTTCGGCTTCGGAACGGAGTTCTCCGAGGAACCCGGTGTCGCGAACCAGGTTCTCGCGGAGGTACTTGATCGCCACGCGCTGGCCGGTTGCGTCGTTGACCGCGGCCACGACCCGGCCGGATACCCCGTGCCCGAGCAGCCGTTCCTCGGTGTAGCCAGGCACCGACCATTCGGCGTAGCTGGGTACTGTCCACGCAGTCATGCGAGACCTCCTTGCCGAGCCGGGTGCCGTATGCGGCGCTGCTGGATGCCGAACCAAGTATCTGGCTCGGTGACCGGCGACGGGAACGCGGCGAGCGTACGGTCCCCCGGGCGAGGGCGGTCCACGTCAGAGCGGGGGAGTTAATAGTAGGGAATATTGGCAATTGCCGGGGTGCGATTGCTCATTTATAGGTCTGGTAACGCACCGGCCGCCGGCCGCGGCGGAATCCGCGACCTCGCGCGCCAGGGCGACGATCACCGTCAGCCGCCCTGGCATGTCGTGATCAGGCGAGGAAGGGGGCATCCGTGCGTTACCTGATCGTCGCCGAGGCCGACCGTGACCTGAAGCAGCTCCGCAGCCGGCTGGCGCTGACCGAGCGGCTGGCCGTGCTGCTGGCGGACACACCGGAGGCGCACCGCACCCCGCCGTTCCCTCCTCGCGGTCCGGGTCAGGCCGTCTACTGCTCGGCTATTGCGTTGCCGCTGTCCGAGATGATCGCCTAGCGTCGCGCATGGCGACGGTCGCGGCCTGCAGGCGGTGGCGCTGGGCCACGACCGCTGCCGTGGATTCCGCCAGCGACGTCCACGAGGCCGCCGCCGGGTTGATCCGCGAGGCGAGCTCGGTATGCCAGGCCGACGGCTGTACTCCCTCCGGCGGGTCGAGCAGCTGGACGGGGACGGGCTGTGATCCGGGGCTCTGCCGGTAGAACTGCAGCGAGGCGGTATCGAGGTCGTCGTTGACGAGCACCGCGACCCCCGCCTGGACAGGCCAGGGGGTCGCAGTGTCCACCACCCAGCCGCCGGTGTTGACGACGTCCACCGGTCCGGAGAAGCCGGCCAGGGACAGCCGGTCGACGAACGGCTTGTGCGTGTGGCCGTACACGAAGGTGAGCTCGTCCGGGACCCGCCCCCACTCCTGCAGCAGCTGGTTGCGGACCGGGCCCTGCAAGTAGTCCGTCAGCCCCGCTCGCCCCGCGTCGGTCAGCGCGGCCGTGGGGGTTGCCCGCTCGCTCCTGGCGATCTTGTTGGCCTCGCGCTTGAAGATCTCGTTGAGCGCCGCTTCTTCTGGACGGTGCAGGAGACCGGGGCCTTTCTTGGCGAGCATTCCCGCGACCAGGTTCCCGCAGAGCATGTCGATGTCGGTCGGGCTGGTCAGGTCCGCGTAGATCAGGCCCATGTCCGAGCCCACCTGGCCGGACCGGCCGAGTGTGGACCAGAAGAAGTCGATCCAGGCGAAGTTCTCTTCCTCGAGGGCCGCGATGTCCGTGGGCGGTTCCCGCCGCTGGTCCGGGTAGAGCGTGTCCCGCAGCCGCGACATCATTGAGTAGATGGACTCGGTGAAGTGCCCGTGGCTCACGATGAGGCTGCGGCGCCCGCTGGCGGATTGCAGGGCCAGGTTCGGGTAGGACACCTGTACCTTGGCCGCCGAGCCGCCCGGCTGGCTCCGCGTGAGGGCGGTCAGCAGCGCCGAGCTGGCCTCGGGCCGTTCGTCGGAAGACTGGAGCTTCGTGGTGTGCCAGGGGGCCGCCAGTTCCGCCGTGCCAGACTGGCCGGACACGTAGTCCACGTACTGGCTCTCCCGCGCGACCTCCCACTGGTGATGGTCGTGGTTGCCTGGCACGTAGTGGATGACCGGGTCGAACGCAGGCGAGCCGTCGCTGAACGCCAGGTTCGCGAAGAGGCGGTAGACCGTGGAGCACACCTCGTCGACCGACAGGGCCAGGTCAAGGACATCTCCGGCAAGGATAAGGGTCGGCGGCCGGTCCTGCCCGCGGGTGAGCTCGCGGAGCCCGTCGACGAGCCCGGACAGTGCCGGGCTCGATCGCTCCGGATCGACGGAGAAGCCGGTCGCTGTCGCTGTCGCGGGCCGCTCGTTAAGCGTGGTCAGCACGCTGTTCTCGGCCCCGAAGTGCAGATCCGACACGATCACATACCGAATGTCGGCCACGACGCGGTTCCTTTCCCCTCCGTTGTTGCCGGTTCCTTTCCATGTCTGCCCGATGCCAGCCCGAGGCATCCACGACTCTTTCACGAACGTCTACCCACCGCACGGGGTAGTCCGGATGTCTGGATTGGCGCGGCACGCCGAGCTGGCGCTCCAGGTCGGCCATCGCACACGACAGCGGCGGCTGCGCTGCGGACGGCAGCATGAGGGAAGGCTTGAATCCCGAGGACGTGCTGCTGATGATGAGCTTCATGACACGGGTCGAGCCCACTTCCGCCGCCGCCGCGCGAGCGGACCGCGCGATGGAACTGGCCATCTACGGCCTGCGCTAGCGCTGAGAGCGCAGCGCCGCGGCCGCCTTCCGGCTGGCCGTGGAGCGTACTCGCGCCTGGGTGCCCTATGCTTCCGTTCCGGCCGGGGTCCGGGGTGAGCGGCGTTTGCGGGGGGCGGCGGAGCGGGGCGGCTCGGCGCGCATGTGGTCGCGCAGCCGGGTCATGATGTCGGCGAGGGCGTGCAGGTCCTTCTCGGTCAGGGGGTCGAACAGCAGCCGGCGCGCGACCTCGATGTGGCCGGGCAGGACCCGGGCGACGCGCGCCAGGCCGGAGTCGGTGATGGTGACCAGGGTGGAGCGCTGGTCGTCGGGGCTGGGGCCGCGGGTGATGAGTCCGGCTCTTTCTAGCAGCCCGGCCTGGTGGGTCAGGCCGCTGCGGCTGTAGACGACGCCGTCGGCCAACTCGGTCATGGTCAGCTGTCCGTCAGCGTCAGCGAGCCGGGCCAGGAGCTGGAACTGGACGTAGCTGAGGCCGCCCTCGGCCTGCAACTGCTGCTCAACGGCATGGTGGAGCAGGCTGGCGGCCTCCATGAAGGTGAAATAGGTCGCCAGTTCCCCAGGTTCCAGGGCATCGGCCATCCCGTCATTCTAGTGCTTCGACTTCGAAGTATGGAGTGATGCTTGCCGCATTGTCAGCTGGATTGATTTGAGATGACATGCCGCCCGGCTCGTCATGATGACAATACTAGGTTCTATGGAATATAGTTCCGTAGAACCAACAATCGGGCGGAGGGGAAGCATCCATGAAGATCGCCATCCTGGGCACCGGGAAGGTCGCGCACACACTCGGGGCCGGCTGGCACAAGGCCGGGCATGAGGTCGTTCTCGGCGGCCGCGACGCGTCAGTCACCGACCCCGACTTCGAGGTCACCGGTCTGCAAGAGGCGCTAGCGGCCGGCAACGTCGTCGTGAACGCGATCACCGGCGCCGTGGCGCTGGCGGCCATCACCGCGCTGGATACGTCAGCGATGGCCGGCAAGACGCTGCTCGACGCGACCAATGCGGTCACCGCAACCGGGGACCTCGTGTACCCGAACTCAAGCCTCGCCGAGCAGCTGCAGGCAGCATTGCCCGCAGTACACGTGGTGAAATCACTGAACACCGCGGCGATCGAGGTGCAGGCCGATCCGTCCCTCGTGGGACCGGCGACGGTGTTCGTCTCCGGTGACGACGAGGCGGCGAAAATGCAGGTCAAGGACCTGCTACACGATCTTGGCTGGAAGGACGAGGGGATCATCGACCTCGGCGGCATCCAGACCGCCCGCGGCCCGGAGAACTACATCGTGCTGTTCTTCGAAACCATCGGCGTGCTCAAAACCCCGTTCTTCAACATTCGCATCACCCGCTGACGTGGCCGCCATCGGATTCATCGGCACCGGGCATGTCGGTGCCCAGGTCTCCCGCGCCGTCGCCACGGTTGGCTACGACGTCGTCCTGAGCAATGCTCGCGGTCCGTCTTCGCTCGGCCCTCTCGTCGCGGAGCTCGGCGAGCGGGCCAGCGCTGCGACTGTGGACGAAGCCGCGACGGCGGCCAGTCTCGTGGTCGTCGCGATCCCTCTCGGTGCCTTCTCTTCGGTGCCCGTGGCACCGCTAGTAGGGAAGGCAGTCATCGTCACCAGCAACTACAACCGGGATCGTGAGGGCCCCGTGCCCGACCTGGACAACGGCCGGGCGACGGTGCCGGGGCTGCTTCAGGCGTACCTGCCGGGTGCGCACGTCGTCCGCGCGTTCAGTCATATCTCCTCAGCCGAGATCACGACCGACGGCAGGCCGGCCGGGACACCGCACCGGCGCGCCCTGGCGATCGCCGGCGACGATCCGGCGGCCAAGAAGGCAGTGGCCGCGATCTACGACGCGGTCGGCTTCGATACGCTCGACCTGGGCGGCCTCGAAGAGGCATGGCGCGTCGACCGCGGCCAGCCGGCCTTCATCGCTCAGCTGGACCTGGCGGAGCTCAGAGCCAGTGTCGCCCGCGCCGACCGCTCCCGCAGCGGCCGCTAAGAGCTGAGGGAACGCTGCCATGACCACACTGATCACTGCCGGTGATCTCGGCATCGACACCAGCACCGACCAAGGCCTTTTCGACTGGCTGCTGGCCAGCATGCTCTTCGGGCGTCCCGTTCCGCAGCAGGTGGCGGCCAGTGCCTTCCGCAAGTTCAAGGAGGATGGCTGGGATACGCCGGAGGACTTCACCGCGGACGACCACCACCCGCTCTGGCACGAGCTGTGGGAGGGGTCTATCGCCGGATGAGTTCTGTCATGAGCGAGGAACTGCGTGACGTGATGCGTGCTCTGATCGCTGACTACGGAGGCTCCGTCGGGCGTCTGGTACGCACCGCCGGGTCGCGCGCGGAGGTGAGCACGCGGCTAGAGCGGTTCAAGGGGGTTGGGCCCAAGACCACCGAGATCTTCCTCCGCGAAGTCCCCGACGCGCTGATCGGCAGCGGCTGAGGCTCCTCGGCTCCGGCATTTCCGCGAAACATAAACCCGCGCCGTCTTCTATCCAGACAGGGCCTGCAGTTCGGCGAAGACGTCGGCGGTTTCAGCGGCCCCGATCTGCTGGAAGATCCCCAGTGCCTGCCGTAGCCCGGCTTCAGCGTCGGCGGTGCGGCGCGGTCAGTGCTTCCACTCGGGCCACAACGCCCCCGTGCGCAAGCTTGCCGCTGTTCATCGCGGCGTGGAATGCGGCGAGGTCGCAGGCCCGGTATTCGGCCGGGATGATCAGCGCGAGCCCCTTGGGTGGCCGTCACCGTCACCTCGTCGAGGCCATCGATCTTTCCGGCCCCGTTACCCGTCGATGCGGTCATGCTGCCGGCCTTCCTGGCTCGCAACGCCAGTTTGTAATCCTTAGAAGTATATTCCATGGATTGTTATATGATTAGCATAGCCCTGTGGTCGCGGCCGGGCTTGCCAGGAGGGACGGAGCACAAAATGACGACCGGACGGCAGTGGATCGCGACGGACTTCGGTGGTCCTGAGGTAATGCAGGTCAGAGAGGTCGACGTGCCGTCGCCAAGGCCTGGCGAGGTGACGATCGCAGTCCGCGCAGCGGGGATGAACCCGGCGGATTACAAGCACTTCGGGGCGAGGCAGGACCGCAGCCTGCTGCCGCTTACCATCGGGTACGAGGCGGCCGGCGTGCTGGCCGCCGTCGGGCCTGGCACGTCGATCGCTACCGGCGCGGGAGTCGTGGGCGACGAGGTCATCGCCTTCCAGATCCTCGGCGGCTACGCCTCCGCTCTCAACGTCCGAGCTTCGGATGTCTTCGCCAAGCCGGGCACGCTGGACTTCGCGCAGGCTGCGAACCTGCTGCTGGCCGGCACCACCGCGGCGGAGTTGTTGGCCACGGCCAACGTGTTCGAGGGCGACACCGTGCTGCTGCACGGCGCGGCCGGCGCGGTCGGCCTGAGCGTGCTGCAGCAGGCCAGGCTTACAGGCGCGCAGGTAATCGGCACCGCCAGCAAGGACAACTTCGCTATCGTGGAGCGCTTCGGCGGAATTCCGGTCCTGTACGGCGGCGGCCCTGACGAACTCGCGGCCCGCGTGCGCGGCGCCGCACCAGAAGGCATCGCAGCGGTACTGGACACCGTTGGTAGCGACGAGGCAGTTGACGCGTCGCTCGCCCTGCTCGAGGACCGCCGTAGGTTCGTGACCCTGACGGCGTTCCGCCGGGCCAGCGCGGAGGATTTCGCGACAATCGGCGCCAGCAACCCGGCCAGCGGGCCGTTCCGCGCGAAGGCCCGGGCGGGCCTCGTCGAGAAGGCCGCCGCCGGGGACCTGACGGTGCCGATCGCCCGCACCTTCCCATTCCAGGATGCGCGGGAGGCTGTCGCCACGCTGAAGGGACCGCATCCAAGCGGCAAGCTAGCGCTCGTCCTGGACGGGTGAGATCGCTGCGGATCCGAGCAGCCGCCGACAAACCACCACCAGAGTTCGCGGGCGTTCACCGTCTCGCCGGTCGTGTTCGTTGTCGGCTGGTAATGGCTGCGTCGCCCTGCGGCGGCTACGCGAGCTTCTCAGCCGGATCAGCGGCCGAGAAGACAGCCCGGAGCCTGGTCAGCGTCCCGATCAGCTGCGCCAGTGACCGGCCGGAGAGCTCTGATCCCAGCCGCGCGCGGAGCTCGTCGTCGACGGTGGCAGTGATCTCGGGTAGCAGCCGCTTGCCGGCCGGGGTGAGCGTGAGGATCGAGGAGCGGCGGTCGCTGGGGTTGGCGTGCCGGGCACAGTACCCGGCCGCTTCGATACGATCGACGATCTTGCTGGTGCCGCCGACGGTGATGCTCAGCTCCGCGGCGATGTCTTGCACCCGGCAGTTCGGCTGCCGGGACATGATTTGCATGAACTCGAAGAACGGCAGGGTGATGCCGTGATTTGAGCGGAGTCGGCCCTCGACCGCGTCCCACAGCTCGGTCTCAAGCCGCACCAACTCGGAGAACAGGACTCTCAGCTCAGGGCTTGTGTCGCTGGCATGGTCAGCCGGGCGCTGGCTCCTGGGCGGCATAGTGACACTGTACCCGATGCCTTCCATGGAACATACCTTGTGGCCGGGTCAGCGACCGTGACGACCACGGAAGTCGGCCCACAACGCCGCGCCAGCACCGGTCGCCGGCGTGGCCGTGACGTCTCGAGAATGCTCCCGCTCCCTTGCTGGCAATGTCATCGATGTCGACTAGATGACCGCCACCGTACCGTCCAAGTGACCACGCCTGCTCCGTCCAGATGACCACAGCATGACCGTCCAAGTGACCGCATCCCTCATGGGGGAGATGAACGGCGGTCATGACCTGTTCGTTGACGCGGCCTTCCGGCACGGTGCCGCCATCGAGCATTCGTCGCTGTTGCGCAAGCGTGACTACCTGGAACTGGCTGTGGTCGGCGGATTCCCGGAAGCGGTCCGCCGCACTCCCAGACGCCGGGGCGCTTTCTTATCCTCCTACCTGTCCACGCTCATCGAGCGCGACGTTCTTGAGGTGAGCAGCATCGAGCGGCAGGGAGACATGTTCAGGCTGCTCGCGCTCCTGGCGGGGAAGCGGCCTGCTCGTCCCGGGCACCCTCGCGGGACAGGCGGGTATCCCGCGGACAACCCTGGTGCGCTACCCGGAACTCCTGGCCACGGTGTTCCTCATCAAGCCCATCCCGGCCTGGTCGAGCGGACAGACGACCAGGGCCATCGGCACCCCAAAGCTGGCCTTCGTCGACACCGGGATCGCCTGCCACCTCATCGGCCAAGATGCCGCCCGCCTCGATGAGCCAGGCGGTGCCGGCGGACCTATCCTGGAGAACTTCGTCGTCATGGAACTGGCACGGCAACTGACCTGGGCCGAGGAACGTGGCCGCCTCTACCACTACCGGACGAAGGACAAGCTTGAGGTCGACGCCCTCATCGAGACCCCCGACGGGCGCGTCATAGCGGTCGAGGTCAAGCCCGGGGCGACCGTCCGCACCGAGGATCTCGCTGGCCTGCGGAACCTAGCGGGCCACGTCGGTGACAAATTCGTGAACCGGCAGACGGTGGCGCTCTCGGGGCTCACGGCCTACGCACAACTCCGCCAGCGGCGTCTAAGCCCAGACCTCGCGGCGCAATAGGCGATCATGCGGTGCGCGGCGCCAGGAAACTCCAGAGGTTACAGGTCCCCCTCCAGGAACTGAGCCCGCCCGAGCCCGAAGGACCAGTCCGCATTGGTGTTGGCCACGACCGACACGATGAGGTCCGATGGGCTGACACCGGCGCGAGACTCCAGGGCATTGGCCAGCGCCGCGTAAAGAGCCTTCTTCTGCGACTCGCTCCGGCCTTGCTGGGTCACCTGGATGATGACCACGCGGTCGGTGCGCTCGAGGCCCAGCCCAGTGTCCTCGGCGATCAACCGCCCGGGCCGGTGTTCATGGATGACCTGGTACCGGTCTCGTGGCGGGGCTGCGAACACCTCCATCATGACGTCCTGGACCGCATCCGCCAACGCTCGTACTTCCTCGTCGCTTCGTCCCTCGATGACATCAATACGAACCAGGGGCATGATGTGGTGTGTCCTTTCGTGAGCGAGACATCGTGCACAGAAATGCCGTGCGGGAAGTGCAGGCGCGGTCATGCTCGCAGGCTTGGTGCTGCGCACCGGGCATCCTTCAGGTGCTGTGCGATCATCCGCAGGCATGCGATGCACGCAGCCATCGCCTGACCTGGATCAGATACCCGGTCCATTAGCCCTCCACGCCGGGTATCGCTCCTGTTCACCCAAGCCGCGAGTTCTTCCAGGCCCCAGCGATAGCAGGGGCTCTCGTGCATGAGGGTGAGCGTCGGGTCGCCGAGCAGGCTCAGCCAGCCGGACGGGGTAATGGCCTGCCGCCGCAAGCGCCGCCGTCAGGCCGAGGGCGGCCCTGGTGGCGCAGGCGTGCAGGTCGGCTAGCGGGTGCCATGGGCGGAATCGGGCGGGGACGGCTTAAGTAGCAGTGCGAGCGCTGGGCAGGAGGCGAGCGTGCGGCGGGCTAGTGATTCCAGGCCGGGCGGCACCGGACCGGGGGCGAGGATCGGGTAGCCCCACGGATCGAGGCGAATCAACTCGGGCAGCAGTTCGGCGCACACGCCGTGCGCCTCGCACAGAATGGGGTTCACCCGCAGTTGCTTGCTCACGCGTGTGCCTCCCAGGCTCTAGCCCTCGCCGCCCCTGCTGGCCCGGCTGCCTGCCCGGCTGCCCGTGCTGGCCCGGACGGTATCGCGAACACCGGGCGCCTGCGCGCGGGGAGGCACGGTCCCCCCTCATGGCTGCGGACGTCGTCGGCGAAGACCCGCAGTGCGCTGGCGGCCAGCCTTGCCACGCCGTCGGGCAGGTGGCAGGCGCCGCGCCCCTCGACGAGTCCGAACAGGTCGCGCAGCCAGCGCAGTGCGCGGCCGTGCGCGCCACGGCCACCGCTTTCCGCGCCGAAGGCCACCTGCTCAAGCGCGTCCGCGATGGCCGGCAGGCCATTCAGGCACGGGCCGCACTGCCCGGCGCCCTGGCCTGCCAGGTAGCGGACTACCCGCGCTGTCTCCGCCAGCCCGCAGCCGGCGGCCGGCAGGACGAGGAAGATGCCCGCGCCGAACGACGCTCCGGCCGCGCGCAGCGCGTCCGGGGCAGCGGGCGTGTCGAGCGCGGCCCCGCCCGGCAGCCAGCTGCCGAAGTAGCCGCCGGCCAGCACTGCCTGCACGCCGCCGATCTCGCCGCCGACGGCCAGCGCGAGCACGTCCCGTACCGGCGTGCCGAAGGGGATCTCGTAGACCCCCGGGTAACGTGCCGCGCCGGACACCGTGACCAGCGCTGTCCCCGGCGCGGACGCGGTCCCCGCCGAGCGGAACCAGCCTGCGCCATGCCGGCTGATCAGCGCCAGGTTGGCCAGCGTCTCCACGTTGCTCACCAGCGTCGGCCGGCCGCGCACGCCGCGCTCGAACGGTCGTGGCGGCGTGAACCCGGGCAGCGCTGGGCCGCCGTTGAGGTACCTGACCAGGGAAGACTCAGCGCTTGACACGTACCGCTCCGGCACGAGGGCCAGCTGGACGGGCACCGGGTCGTACCCGCCGCGCTCGGCGATGGCGACGGTGAGCGCGTCCGCCTGCGCCTGCCGCCTGACGCACAGGTATGCCGCCCGTGCCGAGGTCGCCTCCGCCGCTAGCGCGATCCCGTCAAGCACCAGGTGCGGTGCCCTGGCGAGCAGCGCGGCGTCCTTCGCGCTGGCCGGCTCGGATTCCATGCCGTTGGCGATCACCGCCGCCCCGCGCAGGCCTGCCCGCTCGCGCACCGTGCGCAGCTTCTTGCCCGTGGGATAGGCCGCCCCACCGCGCCCGGTCAGCCCGGACCGCTCCACCTCGCCGATCAGCGCCTTGCCGCGAAGTCCGGGCGCGCCGTACCGCCCCTCGTGGGTGCGCAGGTCTCGCACCGGCACCGGTGGCAGGACTCTCGGCAGTCCTGCGCTTCCGGCGGGCCCGAAGGCCCGTGCTGCCGCCGCGTCGTCCGCCAACTCCGTCATCTCACCTGTCATGAATAGCCCCTCAACTAGATGACTCCCCTCCGCTGCCCCGCCGTTGCCCGGACCGAGTCGCGTCACTCGCCTGCCTGCTGCGCGGTGACTGTGCCGGTTACCGCCGTGCTCGTCTGACTGGTCAGGTCGATGGCCAGGGATAGCCGCTGTCCCGCTCCGAAGACGGTCGCCTGCATCACGGACCCCTCAAGCACCACCACGTGCCCGGTGTATCGGGACGGAGCGGATCCGGGGCCGAGCGTGACGCTGCTCGCGGACATCGTGACGCCGCCTTGCACGGTCGGCCCGCTGATCACGATCTTCAGCCGCACCGCGCTCCCGTCCGCCATCGCGAGGGTGACGGTGCGGTCCCCGCTGGCCGGTCCCGGCGCGAGCGCGACCGTCCCCGCGAGCCGCGCCTGAAAAGGGAGAGCGGGGAAAACAGACGATCCCGAACGAATGCTGCTTACTCTGCTTCCCTCGGTGACCTCCCCAGCTGACCCGGCGCTTGCGGTGGCGTCGTTCCCCGAGGAGCGCCCGAGCAGCGCGGTCGGCGTGCCGGCCCGGCGCGCCCATCCGGGAGCGAGCGGCCCTGCCCAGGCCCAGCCCGCCGTGGCGAGCGCGACGGCCGCAGCCACGGCGGCGGCGGCCACCCGCAGCCCCGCGTGCGCGGGCCAGCCGACGGCCAGCCGCCACGCCCCCGCCGAGATGACCGCAAGGGCGCATACGCCGGTGATCGCGAGCACCCAGCGGGCCGCGCCGTCAGTGCCGGTGCCGAGCCCGTGGACTAGGGCGACCGGCCAGCAGGCGTAGCCGGCCCAGTGCACCGCGCGCCACGCGCGCGGCCTGATCCGCATCCGCAGCAGGCTGGTGACCAGGACCGCGAGCAGCAAGTCGAAGGCGACCGCGCCGAGGCCGAGCCAGATTCGCCGGTACCCCGAGGTAAACGGGACCACCACCGAGACTGCGCTGATCGAGGCGAACGGGTCGGCGATCGTGGTGAGCACGTGCAGCCCGGTGAACGTGATCGTCAGCAGGGAGAGGTTGCGGTGCAGGAAGACCGTGACGAACCGGGGCCAGGCCGGGCTGGCGAACCGGACCGAGGTCACGATGCCGAGCACCACGGTGCCGGTGAGCAGCACGAGCGCGATGAGCCCGGTGGCGCGCGTGGCGAACCAGAGCGGGCTGGTGGCGGTCGCGACGGCCGCGCTTGGCATCACAGCCGCCGGCTCAGGAGCCGCCGCTCGTAGTGGTACCACCGCCCGGGGAGGACGAGACTCCCGAGGACGACGAGACTCCCGAGGACGGCGAGATCCCCGACGAGGAGGACGTACCGGCAGGGGTCCCCGTGGATGACGATCCGGCGGATGAGGAAGAGCCGTCGACAGGCAGGTGGGGCAGCACCGCCGTGAAGTGCGCGAACTTGGCGCCGATGACGGCGGCGGCCGCTGCGGAGAGAAGACCGATACGCCAGGTGATCTTCCTGACCCGGCGGAGGCCGTCATCCCGGGCCAGGGCCGCCTTGGAGTACTGAGTTCGTGTCACGGCATCAGGGTCGCCGGCGATTCTCTGCGACGAGACCGACGCGCTTCTGCGCAACGTAAGAATCGCGCTCGCGCAGTGCCACGCTGCCGCCGCGCCGGCACGACCCCGCCCGCGTTCGGGTGACTCGCGGTGAGCGAGCCGTCGGGCCTGCGACCGAATCTCTTCGCCGTGACCTTGGCTGTCGGGGTATCGCTTCACCGTCTCCTGTTGCTTGGCGGCCGGTGCCGGGCGGGCCGTGCGGTCCCGGGGCGGCGGCGCCAGAGAAGCAGGGCGCCGACTGCGGCGGCACCGCACGCCGCTGCTGCGGCCAGCCAGGCGACCGTGCTGGCGAATCCGCGCGGCCGGGCGTTCGCGGCCCTTGCCGTGCTCGCACGTGGCGCGGCGTGTCCGGATGTCCGCAGTGTTCCTGGCGAGGGCGTCCTGGATGCGGGTGTGCCTGTGTTACTTGGCGGGGCGGCGGCGGCCGGGGGCGGGCTGAACGTGGCGGTCTCGAGCGCGGCCCCGTCCTGGCCGGCGACCACGACTGCGGTGAGCAGTCCGCCCTGCGTCCGGGCGAGTGCCAGTTCCTCGCCGATCTCGAAGAAGCCAGGACCTGGCGGTGCTTGTGTCAGCGCCATCAGCCCGGCGGGGCTGACGGCAGGGCCCTGAGTGGCCACGGTGACATCGGCCCAGTCGTACCCAAGGCGGTCACCGGAGCGAGCGTGGACGGCGCACACCAGCCGCAGTTCGCCCGGTGACAGCAGCCCGAGCGCGGGAAGCAGCAGGTCCGCGTCGGCTGGCGGGCTCAGGCTGGTCTGCTGCCACCGGCCGCCCGGCGTGCCGGCGGCCAGTTTGATCACGCTCCGTCCTGCTGCCCAGAAGGGCGCGGCGACCACCAGTTTCCCGTCGGGGAGCGCGGCGATGTCCCCGGCGGGGAAGTCGTAGAAGCTGGCGCCTGGCAGGACGAGCGGCGGTCCGTCTCCGGTCAGCACCGGTTCCGGTTGCTGCGGGCGTCCGTTGGTGCCGAGGACCGAGACGAGGACCGCCTGGTCGCCGGTCGCCGTCGTCTCGGTCCAGGAGACCGCTACCTGCCCGCCCGGCAGTGGCGCGAGCCGCACGCCGAACGCGGAGTGGCCGCCGTCGGCGGGCATGGCGATCGGGGCACCGAAGGTCCGGCCCGCGTCGTGGGAGACGGCGACCTCGATCCGGTCGCCGGTGCCCACGTCCTGGCAGGCGTCAGCGTCCGGTCCCTGCGACCATGCCACCCAGGCCATGCCGTGCTGCCCGGCCGCGACCATCGGCCGGTCATCGAAGCTGCCCGTTCCTCGCTGATCGCTGACCAGCCTTACGGCGCCGAGTGTGCCCTGGGAGCCAACGCTTGCGATCGCGACGGATCCGTTCGCAATGCACTCCTCGCCAGGCGGTGCGGCGCCCGCCACCACGAGCAGCGGCCCGCCCGGCGCAGCGGCCGCCGCCGGGTCGTAACTGGAACCGAACCCGGCCGGCAGGACGAACCCCGTCCGCCGCCACGTCGTCGTGCCCGCCGGCTTAGTCCAGACCGCCGCCTGCGCCCCTGCAGCGCCGAAGCTGGTCGCCGTGACCGCGGTGGCCGCGGCATCCTGCGCTGCGGCCGGCTCGCCGAGGCTGCGCGCGGGCCCGGTAGCAACTGTCTCGACTCTCGGTGCGGCGGGGCCGCCCGCCTGCCCGGATACCGCGGGCGGACTAGCCGTCGCGCTCGCGCTCGCCGCCAGGCTCGCGGCAGCTACCAGCACGCCGGCTGCCCGCCGGGGCATGCCGCTGGCCCGTCGATACCTGCGCGTTCCGATCCGCCACCATAACCCGGCCGCGCTTCTCCCGGTGCGTCGTCCGGGTCGTATTCAGCGGCACTTCATGGACCTCTCCGAAATCGGCACGAATGCAGAAATTCCCCATGCACGCTTGATGGGCGCCCCAGAGCCTCTCCGCGTAACTTGCAGGGAACCTGAAAGAGGTGGGTTGTGTCGCTAGCGCGGATATGGGACAGGCGCGTTACGGGCTGGCATGAGCACGTCACCTCAACGAGCGGATTCGACAAGGTGCGCGACCGGCTGCTCGCCATCGCGGACCCGGGGCCCGCTGATGCCTGTGTGGACCTGGGCGCGGGCACCGGGTTCGTGGCTCTCGCGCTCGCCCCGCTAGCGGGTTCCGTGCTCGCGGTCGACATCTCGCCCGTCATGGCAGAATCCCTGGCCGCGCGCGCCGCGCAGGCCGGACTGCGCAACGTCAGGACCGAGGTGGCAGACCTGAGAACCTTCCAGGTGCCGGCGGCCAGCGTCAACCTGGTCGTGTCCAGCTACGCGCTGCACCACCTCAGGGACGAGGACAAGCGGACGCTTGCCGCCGGGGCGGCACGGTGGCTGCGCCCAGGGGGCCGCATCGTGGTCGCCGACATGATGTTCGGCCGCGGCGCGACCCGCCGTGACCGGAAGATACTCCGCCAAAAGGCGACGGCTTTCGCCGTCAGGGGACCCGGCGGGTGGTGGCGGATCGCCAAGAACCTCGCCAGATACGGACTAGGCGTCGGCCACGAGCACCCGGCCACACCGCAATTCTGGCAGCTGGCGCTCCGCGACGCCGGCTTCACCGACGTGCGCTTCGAGCCGGTCGTCGCGGAAGCCGGCATCGTGTCCGGCACACGCCCCTGGTAATCGCCCCCCTTCGAGGTTCCGTCAAGGGAAGTAAAAGGGAAAGAGACGCCACCACCGGTTCAAGAAAGTCTTCCTTCCACTCCTAACGAAACGGGGTGCCTGTTTGGGCTGGTCGTTACTGTTCTTGCGGGGTGTCGGCCGCGGCCACAGGAAACCGTTCGGTCCGCCGCTTGCTGCCGTCGGGGTTGATGACGAGCGCCTCGTAACCGTCGAGTCCGTCTATCAGCGCGAGGCCAGGCTCCCCGGCCACCGCCAGGGCGGTGGCCAGTGCGTCCGCGAGACCGAGGTCGGGTCCGGTCACGCTGGCCGAGGCGGCACGCGCGGCCGGCCGCCCCGAGCGCGGGTCGATGAGGTGCTCGCCCCGCTCGTAGGTTCCCGAGGTGGCGATCGCCCCGGTCAGCTCGACGATCTCAGCCAGGCGGAGCGGCGCGAGAGGGTCAGCGATGCCGATCCTGAAGGGGGTGCCGTCGCCAAGGCCGCCGCTGCTTGCGATGTCGCCGGCGGCGTTGACAAGGACGCCGCAGATGCCGCTGGCGCGGAACGCGGCGAGCGCGTTCTGCGCCGCCCAGCCCTTGACGTAGCCGGACGGGTCAAACCCGCCGGGCACGGCCCACGGGTCGAACCACCCGCCAGACAGGTCACGGGCCACCGCGCAGCGGTCAAGGATCTCTGCCACCTCAGCGGGGGCCTGCGCGCTGCTGAGCTCTCCCCGGCGCAGCCGGCTGACCGGGCTATCGGGCTTCCAGGTGCTGAAGATCTCATCGGCCCGGTGCAAGGTGGCCACCGCCTCGGCTAGCTGCCCGCTGATCTCCTGGCCCGCCGGCCCGGCGGCACCGTCCGCCGCGGCACCGTCCGTGGTGGCGGAGCCCGCGGTTGCGTAGACGTCGATGACCACGATGGTGCCCATCACGTCCTCCAGGTGGTGGACGAGGTGAACGGACGGCGGGCCAGGCTGCCCGGCCGCCGCGCCGGGGCCCGGCGTCACCCGGCGCCCAGCTGCTGCAGCGCCGCCTGCAGCGACTGCTTGAATCCCGCGCTGGTGTAGCTTGCCCCGGACACGCCCTGGATGCTGGCGCTCTGCGCCGCCACGGCCTGTTGTTCCAGCACCGGGATGGAGTTCTGGTCGATGTTCTGCGAGCGGGGGTTCCCGCCGTCGTCGATCGTGGCGATCCCGACCTTGGTGATCTTGGTCCCGGATACGGTGACGGAAACCGACAGCGTGCCGTAGCTGTAGTTCACCTGGGGCCCGACGGCCGTCCTGGAACTGCTCGCCGTGCCTGGCGAACTCGCCTTGGGCGCGGCACCCGACCCGGCCTTGGCGTTGCTCTTCGTCCCTGAACTGCCCTGCGACGGGGCCGGCCCCGTGGGGCTGGCAGCGGCCGTTCCCGCCGCGGGGATCGTCGTGACGGCGATGGCCGACGGCCGGGCATGGAACTCAAGCACGCCGATAAGGCCCACCACGGTCGCCGTGATCACGATCGGTGCCCGCCTCATGGCGCTATGCCTTCGCTGGTACGCATCTGCTGTCTGCCCCTTTCAGGCATCAGAACCCGAACGTCTCTGTGTGGATCTGCTCCGCGTCCGCCCCGAGCCGCAGCGCCGCGGCGGCGATCTCCGCGCTGAACCCGTCGGGCCCGCAGATGTACACGTCGCGGTGCGCGATGTCGGGCACGAGGGACCGCAGTACCCGGGCGTTGAGCCGGACCTCATGCCGCGAGCCGACGATCTCCCGGAGCCGGCCACGGCGCTGCCGGACCAGGGTGGCCACCTCGTCCCGGTGCACTAGGTCCGCGGGGGTCGACGCGCGGACCACGACCACCACGTCGACCCCGGTCGGCAGGTCCTCGAGCAGCGCGCGCACCGGGGTGATCCCGACCCCGGCGGCGAACAGCGCGACCCCGTCGCGAATGCGCGCGTGATCGGTGAACGTGCCGTAGGGGCCTTCGATAGCGACCCGGGTGCCAGGACGCAGGCTGGCCGCCGCCCGGCTCTGGTCGCCGAGCCCCTTGATCGTGACCCGGATGTACGGCGGCCGCGGCAGGGCGGACAGCGAGTACGGGTGCCCCTGCCACCACATCTCCCTGGTGAGGAAGTGCCAGTGGAAGAACTGGCCGCCGGAGACCGCCAGCCGGTCGAGGTGCCGTCCCTGGCAAACCACCGAGACGACCCCGGGCGCCTCCTGGCGGACCTCGACCACCCGGAGCCGGTGCCGCAGGCTCCGCCAGGCCGGCTGCGCGACCCGGAACACCAGCACCATCCCCGCGGTGGCCGCCCAGACCACGATCCACAGCGCCCTGACCAGCGGGTGGCCGATGAAGGAGACGCCGGTGAAGATCTGGTGAGCGAACGCCATGGCGAGCCCTAGATACAGGTACAGGTGAATGACCCACCAGGTTTCGTACCTGAGGCGGCGCCGGACATGCCGGTAAGAGCTGATCCCCGCCATGATCAGCAGGCCGAAGCCGACCGTCGCGGCCAGCATGTCCCGGTAGGACGTCACCAGCACCCACAGCTCGTGCACTGCCCCAGTGCTTGACGCCTGTGCGTAGCCGAGCACGATCAGCACCACATGGGCCGTGATAAGCGTGATCGCCCAGGACGCGAGCTTCCGGTGCCAGCGGACCAGCCGATCCTGCCCGACCGAGCTCTCCAGCCACGGCAGCCGCGCCACCAGCACCACCATGATCAGCATGAGGTAGGTCCCGGCAAAGCCGGCGAGTCGGCCGCCCGCCGAGAACAGCCCGCCCGGCGCGGCGAGCGAGCCTCGGGACTCGCCGAGGATGACCGCGGCGAGGACGGCGCCAAAGCCGAGCCCGGCCACTGCGGCACACGCGTCCACTATCACCGGGCGCGGCATGGGCGCGGGGCGCGGCCAAACGCTCCACGTCCGCGCCCTCTGGCGGGTCGGCACCCGACCAGGTTCGTACACTTGCTCCCCACGCATCACAGCCAAATTCTCACCAGCGAACCTGAGAACTAAGTCTCCACAGCTAATGCATCATTTCTCAGCTGCCCATCACGGGCGGCCGAGAGCGCGGCGATGTGTGCGCGAGTGCCGCACAGGGGGCTACCTGTGCCGGATCCGGGGCGGTGCGCTTGGAGGGACGGGCAGCGTGGTGATGAGGTTTTGCGTATAGGCGCGCACGGGGAACAGGACCCGCAGGTGATGCCATGGCAGGGCGGACTTATGCCCGCCCTCGTTGGCTAGCCGTCCAGGTCGCGAGCCCGCAGTAAGGCACGGCGTCAGCTGCTGCCCGGTGCGGGGCGGGCGGACATGGTGATGAAGTCACGGGCGTAGGTCGGGTCGAAGAACGTCGCCGGGCCGCGGTAGGTGTCGATGAGGCTGGTGCCGTTGGACGGCGCGGCCAGGCCGTCCGAGGCCGCGGGCCTGAAGGTGGCGAACACCGGCCATGTTGGGTTGATGTCCAGCTGCATCCCGCGCACCGCTCCCGCCCGCACGAGGAGATCGGCGACCTGGAGCGGGTCGAGCAGTGGGCCGACCACGTAGACCAGGGCGCCGTCCGCGGTGACGCCAAGACCGGACCGCCACTGGTACTCCGAGCCGTGCTGCCCGGCCCCGCAGGGGCAGGTGCCGCCCCACGCCCGCCAGTTGCGCGTGGACGCGAGCGCAGTGGGCCTGCCGCTGGCGACCAACGGGGACAGGTTCTGCCTGACGGCCGCGACGGACGGCGTCATGGCGACGTCGCTGCCCCACGCGCCGACCGTGGCGGACCCGTTGGCGTAGATCACCAGCGAGGCGTCCCCGCGCACCAGTGGGTCGACCATCCGGCCCTCGGTGTAGTAGCCGCCGTGGGCGTCTGCCATCTTGAAGCCGCCGTTGAACGCCGCGACCAGGGAACTGGCCGCGGCCTGCGTGACCGGCGCGGTGTACTTGTACGGACCGCCGCCTGGTGACATCGACCCCGAGTACAGCCGCGCGGATAGGAGGCTGGCATCCATCCAGGCGATCCCGGCGCGCTTAGTGCCACCGGGCGGAACGAGTAGCGTCACGTAGACCGCTGGCTTGTCGGCAACGAGCCGTCCGGCGGGCTGCCACACTCCCTCACCCGCGTATAGCCGCGCTCCTGCGAACGGCCGCAGCGCCGCTGGCCCGGGAAGCGCCGGCCTGGGAAGCGCTGCCTTATCACCGCTGCCGGCGCCTGCGCCGCGGGAGGCCGCGCCGCGGCCGGCGGTGGAGGTGGTGCCCGACGGGGCGGCGGCCGCTTGGTGCGCCTGAGGTTGCTTCGGTGCGGTGACCGAAGTGCAGGCTGCCAACGCGGTTAGGGCCCACAGCAGCATAACGAGCGGCAGAGAGCTGCCATTGCGCTTGTTTCTCCAGGCCACGGTACTCACCGTAGGACGCCCAGGGCACGTGCACTATCTGCAAAACATCTGAAAATGCCTGGACGGCACAAAACCCGGCCAGGCCACCTTCGCCCGCGTCGGGGTTTCATAGGAAGCGGCGGGATTTCATAGGAAGCAGCGGGGTTTCATAGGAAATTGAAACACCGATCTGACCGGGTGCGCAGCAGTTGCCGGTTAGCTTTCGAAGCGTGTCATATCCAGACCAATACGGGAACCGTGGGGACTGGGCGGATTCTCGGGGCGCCCACGAGTGGCCGGCGCAGGCACCCCGGCCGCCCCAGCCGCTCCGGCAGCCAGGGTCGGCTCAGCGCGCCCGGCGGTTCGGCGGGGCCCAGGGCAACGAGCGGCTGACCGCGATGACCGGGACGGTGCTGCTGGTCCTGCTGGCTGTCGAGGGCTTCACGATCTTGCGGGTCGGCCGTCTGCTCACCCTGCACGTCTTCCTCGGCATGCTGCTGCTCGGCCCGGTCGCCCTCAAGGCCGGGTCGGTGATCTACCGCTTCGTCCGCTACTACACCGGGAGCGCCCCGTACCGGCGCCAAGGGCCGCCCGCGCCGTTGCTGCGCTTGCTCGGGCCGGTCATCGTCCTGCTGACGGCGTTGGTCTTCGGCTCTGGCGTGATGCTCGCCGTTGCCGGACCTGGCCAGGGCCCATGGCTCCGGGTGCACAAACTCTCGTTCATCCTGTGGTTCTGCGCGATGGCCATCCACGTGCTCGCCTACGTCCCGCGCCTGCCCAGGCTGCTCGCCGCCGAGGCGCGCGGCGTCGCGCTCCCGGAGGGCGACGCTGGCGGGTACGCGGGCGCCGGGCGACACGCCCGCCGGGCGATGGAAGTCCTCGGCGGGCGTGGCACCCGGCTGGCGCTGCTACTCGCCTCGCTGCTCGCCGGCCTGGTGATAGCCCTGCTCACCGTGCACCTCGCGGGCCAGTGGCGCCCGGGCGGCATCCCCGTCCACTTCAAGCGCTGACCGGCTCCCTGTCCGGAAAAAACGGCAGCCGCCCTCGTGCACAAGGACGGCTGCCGTTTAAGTGCCGCGTGGCACTTGCAAGCTGGTTACCGGGTGGTGTGGATGTAGATCCAGCCGGTCACCGCACCGGGGAGCGGCTGCCGGTTTGCTCCGGCGGGGATCAGTTGGATGTCGTAGCCGTGGCCGGCCGCAAGACCTGCCCAGTAGCCAGCATCGGTACCGGGGTGGCCGGTGTCGCAGGTGAACCCGATGTGCGGCGAGCCGTTCGGCGAGAAGCCGTAGCCGAAGGTACGGGTCAGGACGCAGTGCACGCCCGCGCTCTCGCTCCAGGCGATCTCAGCGCGGTTGTTGTTGACGTACACCACGTGGCCGCCGTACAGGTGCGGCTGGGGCGCGGGAGGGGTCTTGACGACGGAACCCTTGACGTCGATCGTGAAGGTCTCAACCGCAGTGGCGTTGCCGTCAGACGCGGTGACGGTGACGCCCGTGTAGGCGCCGGGCACGGCGCTGGTTGCCGCCAGCGCGCTGCCCGTCAGTGCGACGCCCGCCGGGGCGTTGCCCAGCGTGTAGGTCTGGCCTGCGGGGACAGCCGAGCCGAAGTCCACGGTGCCGTTCGTGTTGTCGTCCGCCGCGACGGGGAGAGTCACGGTGTCGGTCGTAACAGAAACGCTGTCGGTGAGAGCGGTAGCCCCCACGCCGACCTTCACGGCCGCGAACGCCTTGGCGATGCCGTCCGCCACCTCCACGGTGACGGTAGCGGGAGTCGTCAGAGGAGCAGTCGGCAGAGAAAGGAGACCCGCCGGAGTGATGGTAGCTCCGCTGGTCGTCGGCACAATCGACCATGTCAGCGGCTTGCTGGTGCCCAGGCTGTCAGTCGCGCCGAACTGCACCTTGTCCGCGGTAGGAACCGGGACCGCAGTCGAGCCGACAACAGACGTGGCGGGCGTGCCAAACGCCGCCGTGATGCTGGTGACCTGGTCAACGCTGGCATGGGACGCGGCGACCGAGGTGTCCGCGTAAGTGAGTTGGGCCGCGTTGGCAACCCCGCCGAACAGGGCGCCGCCACTGAGTGCCACGACGGGCACGGTAGCACCGAGCAGGATCTTTTTGAGCACTTTCAAACCTTCCTCGAAGGGTTTTATAGCGTTTGCACGCTATCAGCGGAAGGTTCCCCACTCGTGGCATAAATGACAGAAGCCACGCGGCTGTGCGCGTGTTGGCTCGCTTTCGCGTATCGCGCAACGTATATTGCATCTTATGCAAAAGGCCTCTCCGCCGCCGCTGCTGCCGCTGCTGCGGTCCAGGTTGGAGGCTGAGGTGCTGACCCTCGTCCTGCTGAACCCTGGGCAGGAGTGGTCGCTGACAAGTCTCGCGTCGCGCACGGGAGCGTCGGTTTCTTCGGTTCAGCGGGAGATTACCCGGGCCGAGCAAGCGGGAGTCGTCAGTTCCCGGCGCCTGGGCAACCTCCGGCTGGTGAAGGCGGCGGACTCGCCCCTCACAGCCCCCTTGACGGAGCTCTTGCTGCGCTCGTTCGGGCCGCGCCAAGTGCTGGCCGAGGAACTCGAAGGCGTCGAAGGGATCGAACAGGCCTACCTGTTCGGCTCGTGGGCCGCCCGGTACGCAGGCGAAGCCGGCCGACCGCCGGCGGACCTGGACGTCCTGGTGATCGGCGGCCCGGACAGGGACGAACTCGACGATGCCGCTCAGCGGGCCGAGGGCCGCCTGGCCCGCGAGGTCAACGTCGCGATCCGGTCGCCGACCTGGTGGCGGGAAGGAACCGACGGCTTCCATGATGACGTCACCCGGCGCCCCCTGGTCCCCATCTTCAGCGAGGAGGAAGCCAGATGCGCTGGGAAACGGGCAGCGAGCGCATCCAGGAGCTCATTGACGCAGGCGAACTTGTACTGTCAGTCGCATTTCTCAGTGGACTGAGAGTCGACTGCTCTTCGAGCGGCCATCGCTTCTGAACGTCCCTTCGCGCACGTCGCACGTCTCGTCATACTGTCGACTTTTCCAGTCGTAATAATTTGGATTGAGGCCATACTGATGTCAGTCTCAAAAGTGGAAATTGTTAACGTGAGATAACGGTGGGTGTAAGCGGATGCCGAGCAGGACGCCTCGCAGGTGACCGCTGCCCCTGCCGTGTGTGGACATAATGGTCGATGGCCTCGTGACCTGCGTGACTCTCGGCCTGTAACCGTTCGTGCGCTGATGGTGAATCATTCATCGTGCGATGATCGCGGTAAGGAGAGACCACATGAAGGTCGCCGGAGACATTACGGAACTGACTGGGAACACGCCGCTTGTCTGGCTGCGCCGGGTTAACGCCGGGGCGGGTGCGCGGGTCGCGGCCAAGCTTGAGTCGTTCAACCCGGCCGGCAGTGTGAAGGACCGCATCGGCGTCTCCATGATCGACGCGGCGGAGGAGGCCGGCCTGATTGGGCCCGACACGGTCATCCTCGAGCCGACCAGCGGGAACACTGGGATCGCGCTCGCCATGGTGTGCGCGGCACGCGGCTACAAGTGCGTGCTGACGATGCCGGAGTCGATGTCGGTCGAACGGCGGATGCTGCTGCGTGCCTACGGCGCCGAGCTCATCCTCACCCCGGGGCCCGACGGCATGCCCGGGGCGATCGCGCGGGCCGAGGAACTGGCCAAGGCCGATTCCCGGTACTTCATGCCGCAGCAGTTCCAGAACCCGGCGAACCCTGCCATCCACCGGGTCACCACGGCTGAGGAGATCTGGCGGGATACCGACGGGCAGATCGACGCCTTCGTCGCCGGGGTGGGGACCGGCGGCACGATCACCGGCGTCGCTCAGGTGATCAAAGCGCGCAAGCCGTCGGCGCGGATGATCGCCGTGGAGCCGGCCGCGTCGCCGGTGCTGTCCGGCGGGGAGAAGGGGCCGCACCCGATCCAGGGCATCGGGGCCGGGTTCGTGCCGCAGGTGCTCGACTCCAGCTTGGTAGACGAGATCGTCACGGTCGGGAACAGCGAGGCTCTCGAGACCGCTAGGCGACTCGCGCGCGAGGAAGGGCTGCTCGTGGGCATCTCCTCGGGCGCAGCGGCATGGGCGGCGATCGAGGTGGCGAAGCGGCCGGAGAACGCCGGGAAGCTCATCGTCGTAGTGCTGCCCGACTATGGAGAGCGGTACCTGTCGACGGCGCTGTTCTCCGGGCTGGCAGACTAATTGTGGCCGGATCGTCGTGGCTCGCCGGGATGCGGGGTGACGTGCGGGCGGCGCTCGAACGAGACCCCGCCGCCCACTCAGCGCTCGAGGTCGCACTCTGCTACCCAGGGGTGCACGCGATCTGGGGGTACCGGGTGACACACTGGCTGTGGCAACGCCGCCTGTGGCTGACCGCCCGGTTCCTCGCCGAGGTGGTGCACGCCTTCACCGGCGTCGATATCCACCCGGGGGCGACGCTCGGGCCCGGCCTGTTCATCGACCACGCCACCGGGGTGGTGATCGGGGAAACCGCCGAGGTGGGCACCGACGTGACCCTCTACCACGGCGTCACGCTCGGCGCGCCCTCCTTCACCGTGCGCGGCAAGCGGCACCCGACGATCGGTGACCGGGTGGTGATCGGGGCGGGGGCGAAGGTGCTCGGGCCGATCACTGTCGGTGCCGACGTCTCGATTGGCGCGAACGCGGTCGTGGTCAAGTCTGTCCCGGCGAATGCGGTGGTCGTCGGCGTGCCCGGGCGCGGCGTGTGGTACGGCGAGGATTTCGCGATCTGACCCGCGGCTACGCGGTCGCAGTGGTGACCATATCCGCCTCGGTGCAGAAGCTGTCCATGCGTGGCGTAGTCGGCCGCTACCAGCCACGTGACGTGATCAGCAGCGCCGGAATCCAGCCGGCAAGAGATGAGAGCGCCGCTAAGAACCCGCCGCGAGCAGCGCGGCGACTGCGATCTCGGCCTCGGCGGCGGCCGGAAGTACGGCTGGCAGAGCGGGGACGGCGGGTAGCTGGCCATCGGACTCATAGCGGCTGATCAGCCGTGGGTCGATGTAAGACGTGCGGGTCACCGACGGGGTGTCTCCCAGCCAGCCCGCCACCTCGCGAACGCCGGCGGCGATGACCCTGCCACGGGTCCGCGCGGTCGGCGAGGGCCCCGCGTTCGCGAGCACCAGCGCCATCAGCACGGTGGCATTCCAGGTGCGGAACTCCTTGGCCGTGAAGTGGCCGCCGGCCCGTGCGGCGATATAGCTGCTGACGTCATGCGAGTGCAGGCTGTGCCAGGCGCCGCCGTGCTCCCAGGTGAACAGCGCGTCCAGGCCGTTGCCGCTGCGGGCCAGTGCCCGCACGGTCGGCAGGACGGCCTCGTCGGTGATAGCCAGCGCCCGGTGCTTGCCCTCCTTGGCGATGTAGTCGAACATCAGGCCGTCCCGCGTCACCCGGACGTGCCGCTTCTCTAGCGTCGTCGCGCCGTAGTGATGGTCCAGCTCGGCATATTTCTCGCCCCCGATGCGGAACAGGCCGAGGTCGATCAGCCGGACGGCGCCGGCCACGACGCGGTCCCGGTCGAGGTGGCGGCGCTTCAGGTCCTGCAGGGTGGTCGTCCGCAGCGCGGGGAGCGCGCTGGCGAACCGCAGCATGTGGGCAAACTTCTGAGCGTCTCGCTGCTCTCGCCAGAGCTGGTGGTAGCGGTACTGGGTCCGGCCGCGGAAACGTCCAGGCTCATAACAACACAGCGTATAAGGCACCACGGGCCGATCCTTCGCCTGCCTGAAGCGCCATGCCGCCACGGCAAAGCAGTTAAGAAGGCTGGCCTTGCGATTCGGTTGCGATTACCTGGAATGCTTCTGCCCCGGCCTTTGCTTACGGGGGCGGGATCCGCAGCACGTAACCGAAACCGCGGACGGTGTGGATCAGCCTCGGCTGCCCCTGGTCGACCTTGCGCCGCAGGTAGCTGAGGCACGGCTCGACCACGTTGCCGTCACGGTCCGGGTCGTCGTGCCCCCAGACATGGTCCAGGATCTCGCCCTTGCTGACCACCCGGCCAGCGTTCACCATCAGGAACTGCAGCAGCCGGTACTCAGTGGGCGTCAGCGCGACGATGGCACCGTCTCGTCTGACCTCGTGCGCGTCCTCGTCCAACTCAAGGTCGGCGACGCGCAGCTGCGAGCTGGGAGCGTCCGGCCGGGTGCGCTTCAGCACCGCCCGGATGCGGCCGAGCAGCTCATCCAGGCTGAAGGGCTTGGTGACATAGTCATCCCCGCCCACGTCGAAGCCCCTGACGCGGTCAGGCACCTCGTCCCGGGCGGTCAGGAAGATCACCGGAACCTCGGAACCCCCGGAACGTATCCGGCGGAGCGCCTCGAACCCGTCGCCGTCCGGCATCATCACGTCCAGCAAGACAAGATCCGGCCGGGACGAGGCGGCGGAACGCACCGCCCCGGCACCGCTCGTCGCCGTCACCACCTCGAACCCCGCCAGGCGCAGCGATCCCGACAGTAGCTCCAGGATCGTCGCCTCGTCGTCCACGACCAGCAAGCGGGCCGACGCCGTTACGGCTTTCATGACCCCAGGGTGTGACCGGAACCTGACCGGTCGCCGACCGTGAGCCGGAAGTCTGCTCCAAGGTTGCCTACGTCGCCCTGGTCTCCCTTGGTCAGGATGCCGACCGCCTCCGCTGCGGCGTGGCGGGCTGGAGTCCGAGGTCGGTGAGGGTGAGCTCGGCCAGCAGCACGGCGACGTCGTCGTCGAGCCGACGCCGGGTGTGCGCGCGCAGCCGGTCCATCAGTTCGTCGACGGCGGCTTGCGGGTCGGGTCGGCTCAGCGCCTGGACCTGCTGGTCCACCCGGAAGAACCGCCCCGCACTGTCGCGGGCCTCGAGCAGCCCGTCGGTGAAGAACAGTAGCCGGTCGCCGGTGCGTACCGAGAACGTGGACAGATCCAGGTCCGGGTGCAGGCCCAGCGGCGGGGCGAACGCCGCGGGGGCAAGCGGCATCAGCTCACCGTCGGCGCTCAGCCGCAGGGGCGGGGGATGCCCGCAGTTCACCAGCTCGATCCAGCCCGCGGGGTCGAGTTCGGCGAACACCGCGGTGACGAAGTCCTCTGCGCCTGCCGCCCGCGTCACGGACTGGTCGACCGCCCGCGCGACCTCGGTCAGCGACAGACCTGGGCGGGAGCAGGCGTCACGGAAACTGGTGGCTGCGACGCTGGCCAGCCGGACTGCGGGCAGCCCCTTGCCCCGGGTATCGCCGACCAGCCAGCGCGGGTTAGCGCCGTCGGCGATCACCTCCACGAGGTCTCCGCCCACCTGTGCCTCGGCTGAGGCGGACAGGTAGCGGGACGCCAGCCGGGCTGCGGCTACGGACCGGGGTACCTCGCTCAGCAGCGCGCTTTGCGCGACCCGGGCCACCGCGCGGGCCTGGCCGAGCCGCCGCTGCGCCGCGGTCCGGAGCGCGGAGTTGGCTACCGCGAATCCGGCCAGCAGCGCCAGCACGGTCAGGCTCGAGGCCACCCGTCCGGGCGGGCCGCTGGCCTCAAGGGCCAGCCCGAGACCCAGCAGGACCGTCCAGACGGCCAGCAGCGCGGTGCGCAGCGGGCGCACCGCCAGGGACGCCAGCAGTGGGGCGATCGCTAGCCAGGCCTCAGCCGCGGACGGCCGGCCGGTCGCGTACTGCGCCGCGGCGAACGCGGTGACGGCCGCCGCGAGCAGTGGCCCGGCCACCCGCTCAGCTCGCGCTTTCCCCGGCACCGGCCCGGCCGGATCCAGCGAGATGCCGTCACCGGCCCGAGACGGCCAGGTCAAGACCGCCCGCCAGGACCGGCCAGCCACCCGGCCCTGCGCCGCCGAGGCGTGCGCGACCGCCTCGGGCGCCTCAGGCGTGGGCTGTTGCATTGGCATGGGGCCAGCCTTGCCGCAGCACCCTCAGCGCGACCCCATGCTAGCTCCGCGTTAGGTGTCGGCCGGGATAGGCGCAACCAACGTGCAGGAGATTCTCAGCTGCACCGATGGTTGCGCCAAGCTGGTCTTTCCCCGGCTGCGGGGAGCCGCCAGGGAAGCAGGCGCGGCCGGGCCCCCGGTGCTCAGGCGGCACAGCGACGCCTCGACCCCGGCTCGCAGGCTCGCCGGGTTTCTACCACATGAACTCCAGACCCGTGCCGCGCCCAGGGTCGATAACGGCTGCCGCGTTTGGCCCGGCTGCTGCGGGTAGTGCGATGCGGGAGCCGGTGCTGCGTGCCGCAAGGTGACCCGGTCCGGGTATTGCTGACGACCAAGGGAGCCCGCATGACACCGTGGCGAGCGCGCCAGAGCGAGGCCGTGGGAACTGTTCATGGCATCGACCGGATGGTGCGTAACGTTCGGGCAGGGCGATTCGAGCGCAGCCTTTCGGCGCTTACCGCGGCCGGTGCTGTGGTGACGGCAGCTGAGATCTATTTCGAGCACGACAGCGCCAGCTTCGGCAACAAGATGATGTGGGTACCGGTAGCGCTCGGCCCTGTGGGCGCGGTGGCGGGCGTGGCGGGGTTCTTCAACCAGCGGATGGCGAAAACGGCGCTGCCTGTCGCCTCGCTGGCGATCGTCGCCAACGGCCTGCAGGGGGTGTACCTGCACGCCAGGGGAATCTCGCAGAAACCTGGTGGCTGGTCCAACGCCCGCTACAACCTGGAGATGGGGCCGCCGCTGCTCGCGCCCCTGCTGGTGACGATGGTCGGCGGCATGGGGCTGCTCGCCGCGATCTTGCGCAGGGAGCAGTGACGGGTCGCGCGACCGGGCGGTTCCCCGGCTTCGACGTGCTCAGCCAGGGCAGGCACTGGGACACGGTGACCGCCGAGCTGATCACGGCCAGAACAGGCCCGCCGCCGGAACCGCGGTTCTTCACAGACGCCGAGCAGGCATGTGCTGCCGCCCTACTTAACCAGCTCACCGGCCAGCTCGATCAGCCAATCGGGGCGCCCGTCCTAGAGATGGTGGACGCGAGGCTGGCGGCCGGCGAGACCGACGGCTGGCGTTACGCGGACATGCCAGAGGACGGCCAGGCGTGGCGGTACACGCTCGGCTACCTCGACAAGGACGCGCATTCCCGGTGCGGGACCAGCTTCGCCGACGCCCCGGAAGAGGATCAGGCGGCGATTATCCAGGCCGTCCAGGACGCTACCGAGTGGCACGGGATGCCAGCGCCGCGCGTGTGGAGCCTGTGGACCCGGTACGCCTGCACGGCCTTCTACTCCCATCCGTACGCGTGGTCCGAGATGGGTTTCCCTGGCCCGGCCTACCCGCGCGGCTATAAGAACGCGGGCGTCGGCAAGCTAGAGCCCTTCGAGGTCCGCGACGCACGGCCGGCCGAGGACCCCGTCGGGGATGACGCCTGATGCCCAGCGTCCGTACCCGTAACGAGTCCGCCTGGCTGCTGCCCAACGACGGCAGCAGGACCAATCACCGGCTGCGGCGTGACATGCGGCGGTTCGCCGACTCCGACGAGATCGACATGGTCATCGTCGGCTGCGGCGCCGGCGGCTCGGTCCTGGCGCAGCGGCTGGCGCGGGCAGGCTGGCGGGTAGCGGCACTGGACGCGGGGCCGTTCTGGGACCCCGACACTGACTGGGCGAGCGACGAGGCGGGATCGCATCACCTGTACTGGACCGAGCCGAGGGTAATCGCGGGATCCGACCCGGTGCCGATGGGCTCGAACAACTCGGGCCGGGGCGTCGGCGGCTCGATGGTCCACTACGCGGGCTACACGCCCCGGTTTCACCCGAGCGATTTCCGCACCTACACCGCTGACGGAGTAGGCGCCGACTGGCCGCTTGACTACGCCGGCCTGCGGCCGTACTACGCCGCCATCGAGGAGGAACTGCCCGTGGCCGGGGAGCACTGGCCGTGGGGCGATCCGCACGGCTACCCGCACCGGCCGCATCCCGTCGGCGGGAACGGCGAGGTTTTCCTGCGCGGCGCGGACAAACTCGGGATAACCGCCAAGGTCGGCCCGGTCGCCATCGTCAACGGCAGGTTCGGCAACCGGCCGCACTGCATCTACCGAGGGTTCTGCCTGCAGGGCTGCAAGGTTAACGCCAAGGCGTCACCACTGATCACGCATATTCCCGACGCGCTGGCGCGCGGCGCAGAGGTCCGCGCCAACGCGATGGTCACGCAGGTGGTGATCGATCAGCGAACCGGCCGGGCACTCGGCGTGCATTACATCCGCGACGGCCGCGAGCGGTTCCAGCGGGCCCGGATGGTGGCGGTGGCCGGGTATTCGATCGAGACGCCGCGGCTGCTGCTGAATTCGGCGTCCCGCCGGTTTCCTGACGGGCTGTGCAACGACTTCGACCAGGTCGGCCGCTACCTCATGGTGCAGGGCGCCCCGCAGACCGCCGGCCGGTTCGACGCGGAGGTGCGGATGTACAAGGCACCGCCGCCCGAGGTGAGCAGCGAGGAGTTCTACGAGACCGATCCCGCCAGGGACTACAAGCGCGGGTTCGCGATCCAGACGGTCTCGCCGTTGCCGATCACCTGGGCCGAGCACGTCGCCTCGCAGGGGTACTGGGGCGGTGCGCTGCGCGAGTACATGAGCGACTACGTGCACTGGTCCTGCCTCGGCGCGCTGTGCGAATTCCTGGCGCTGCCGGAGAACCGCGTGACGCTCGACGACGAGAAGGACTCCCACGGGCTGCCGGTCGCCCGCTTCGCCTACTCCCAGTGCGATAACGACCGGGCTCTGATCAAGGCGGCGCAGGTCGTCATGGAGGACATCCTGCATGCGGCGGGCGCGGACGAGGTCATCACGATCAAGCGCTACGCCCACCTCGTCGGCGGCGCGCGGATGTCCGCCGGCGAGCAGCACGGGGTCGTCGACGCGAACTGCCGCAGCTTCGCGGTACCCAACCTGTACATCACCGATGGCAGCGTGCTCCCCACCCAGGGCAGCGCCAACCCGGCGCTAACGATCATGGCGGTCGCCGCAAGGGCGGCAGATCACCTGACCGGCACTGCCTGACGTGTAACGACGTCACGAGAGGAACTACAGATGGCATCCACAGTTGCCGACTACCTGCTTGAGCGGTTGCGCGCCTGGGACGTGCAGCACGTGTTCGCCTACCCGGGCGACGGAATCAACGGCATCCTGGCAGCCTGGGGCCGGGCTGACAACAAACCTCAGTTCGTCCAGGCGCGGCACGAGGAGATGGCCGCCTTCGAGGCGGTCGGGTACGCGAAGTTCACCGGGCGCTTCGGCGTGTGCATGGCCACGTCGGGCCCGGGAGCCATCCACCTGCTCAACGGCCTTTATGACGCCAAGCTCGACCACGTCCCCGTGGTCGCGATCGTCGGGCAGACCAGCCGGAGCGCGATGGGCGGCTCCTACCAGCAAGAAGTCGACCTGCTCGCGTTGTTCAAGGACGTGGCCAGCGATTACGTGCAGATGGTCACGGTTCCCGAGCAGCTGCCCAACGTGCTGGACCGGGCGATTCGGGTCGCGCTCGCCGAGCGTGCGCCCACCGCCATCATCATCCCCTCCGACGTTCAGGAACTCGCCTACTCCGCGCCGACCCACGAGTTCAAGATGGTCCCGTCGTCCCTCGGCGTCGACTGGTCGACCACCTCGGCTGACGACCAGGGGATCGCCAAGGCAGCAGAGATCCTCAACGCCGGCAGCAAGGTGGCCATCCTCGCCGGCCATGGCGCGCGCGGCGCCCGTGCCGAACTCGAGCAGGTCGCCGAGCTGCTGGGCGCCGGAGTCGCCAAGCCCCTGCTCGGCAAGGACGTGCTCTCCGACGAGCTGCCGTACGTGACCGGATCAATCGGTCTGCTCGGCACCAGGCCGAGCTACGAGATGATGATGAACTGCGACACGCTGCTCACCGTCGGCTCCAGCTTCCCGTACACGCAGTTCCTGCCGGCCTTTGACCAGGCCCGGGGCGTGCAGATCGACATCGACGGCAAGTTCATCGGCATGCGCTACCCGTACGAGCTGAACCTCATCGGGGACTCCGCCGCCACTTTGCGCGCCCTGATCCCGCACCTGCGGCGCAAGGAGGACCGCTCCTGGCGGGAGGGCATCGAAGACAACGTGGCCAAGTGGTGGCGGTCGATGGACGCGGAGGCCGACGTAGAGGCGGACCCGATCAACCCGATGCTGGTCTTCCGTGAGCTGTCCTCCCGGCTGCCGCTGGACGCCATCGTCACCGCGGACTCCGGTTCCTCGGCGAACTGGTACGCCCGTCAGCTGAAGTTCCGCGGTGACATGCGCGGCTCGCTGTCTGGCAACCTGGCCACCATGGGCCCCGGCGTCCCGTACGGGATCGGCGCGAAGTTCGGTCACCCCGGCCGGCCGGTCATCGTCTTCGCCGGGGACGGGGCCATGCAGATGAACGGCCTCGCCGAGCTGATCACGGTCAAGCACTACTGGGAGCAGTGGGCCGATTCACGGCTGATCATCGCGGTGCTGCACAACAACGACCTCAACCAGGTCACCTGGGAGATGCGGGCGATGGAAGGGGCACCGAAGTTCGAGGAGTCCCAGCGGCTCCCCGACGTCTCGTACGAAGGATTCGCCCGCAGCCTTGGCCTGAACGGCGTCGCGGTCGACAAGCCGGAGCAGGTCGGCGCGGCCTGGGACCAGGCCCTCGCCGCCGACCGCCCGACGGTGCTCGACTTCAGGACCGACCCCGACGTCCCGCCCATCCCGCCCCACGCCACCTTCGAGCAGGCGAAGGATGCCGCCAAGGCACTGCTGAAGGGTGATGCGAACCGCTGGGGCGTCCTCAGGGAAGGCCTCATGGCTAAGGCCAGGGAAGTCATGCCGGGCAAGAACAGCTAACACGTTGGAACGACTTCGGGCTGAGCTGAGACGCCGGCCAAGGCGCGGGACCGGTCAGTCTGCCAGACCGGTCCCGCGGCTGGTTATCCCGCTGGCTCGCGCCGGATACGGCGCGGCCTTGCTATGCGCGCCCGGGCCGATGATCCGCGTGTGCACAGGGCGGTCACCGAGCAGGCGCGCGCGCCGAGTGGCCCGAGTGCTCGGCATACGGCACTTGGCCCAGGCCGTCATCACGGCCTGGGCGCCGGGGCCTGAGATGGTCGCCGTCGGCTCGGTTATCGACCTATGCCACGCCGCATCGATGGTCGGATTTGCCGCCGCCAGCCAGTCGCTGCGTCGCGCCGAGCTCGCGGACGCGCTTGTCGCTGCCGCACTGGCCGTCGCGGAGCCGGCCGGTGCGGGGCTGTCCCCTGCTAACGAAGGCTGAAGGAAAATGACGGCGCGGCTCAGGCCACGCGGAACGCAGCGGCGTCGGACTCCTTGAGCGCGAGCCCGAGCCCCGGCCGCGCGGGGTCGGGGCGCAGGGCGCCGCCGCTCGGGTCGAGCGCGCCGTCGAACAGCATGGACTCGATCCGAACGTGGTCGTGGAAGTACTCAAGGTGGCGCAGGTTCGGGACTGCGGCGGCGACGTGGGCGTGCAGGTTCGGCGCGCAGTGGCCGGAGACCTGAAGGCCGCGGGCGGCCGCCACGGCGGCGGCCCGCTGCCATTCGGTGATGCCGCCGCAGCGAGTGACGTCGGCCTGGAGGCAGTCGACCGCCTGAGCATCGACCATGCGGGCGAAGTAGACAAGGTCGTAGCCGTACTCGCCGGCTGTGACGTCGGGGGTCACCTGGTCGCGAACCTCACGCAGCCCGCCCAGGTCGTCGGAGCTCACCGGCTCCTCGAACCAGGTCACGTTCTCGTCCGCCATGGCGCGGGCCATCCGCACCGCCTGCTTGCGGGTGTAGCCGCCGTTGGCGTCCACGTACAGCTCGGCCTCAGGGCCGATCACCCGCCTGGCGAACGCGATCCTCGCCAGGTCCCTGGCGGGCTCGGTGCCCCAGGACTCGCCGATCTTGATCTTGACGCGGGGGATGCCCAGCTCACCGGTCCAGCGTTCAAGCTGGGCGCGTGCGGCGCGCTCATCGTAGGTGGTGAAACCGCCGCTGCCGTAGACGGGGACCTCGTCGCGGGTCGCCCCGAGCAGCCGGCTGACCGGGAGGCCGAGCAGGGTCGCCTTGAGGTCCCACAGCGCCGTGTCGACCGCGGATATCGCGTAGGACACGAGGCCGGGCCTGCCGATGTTGCGGACCGCGCGGACCATCGCCTGCCAGGCCGCGCCGGTATCGAGGACGCTGTGGCCGGTGATCGCGGCGGCGAGCTCCCGTTCGATCAGCGGCTTGCATGCGCTCGCCGCGTAGGTGTACCCGAGCCCGGTTCGCCCGCCGCCGCTGACGTGCGCGACGACCAGGGTGGTCGCCGACCAGGCAAGGGTGCCGTCCGCCTCAGGCTGATCGGTAGGGATCTCGTAGACCGCCGCAGTGACACCCTCTACGGTCGGGAAGTCCTGGCTGGTTACCGATGCCGCCGCCTGGACCGTCACGATGCGGAGCTCTCGTCATCGGCTGCTGAGCTTTGGCTGCCGGACGCTGAGCTTTGGCCATCGGCCTGTTCGGTGTCTCCGTCTTCCGAACGGACAGGCTCTCCGATGGTATGCGGTGCCGTTCCGCCGGGAGACGGCCGTCGGGAACTCGCGGCGTTCCTGAGGGTGCCGAGGGCCCGGACGGCGACGGCCGCCGCCTGCTCGGCGCGTTCGGTGACGGAGAGCTGGGCGCTGCGCGCATGTGAGCTGCCGTCAAAGTCACCGTGCGCGCCCTGGTCGCTGCCTGGCGGCCGGTCGACAGGCTGCCACAGGTTGTTCGGCTGCCCCGGGTCGGCCCGCTCCTTCGTTTGCTGTGAGTCGTAGCCGGTGCGGGCGAGGTACCGGTCGAGCACCGGGGCGGCGAACTTCTGCGCCATGATCGTCCCCACGGTGGACGCGCCGACCCAGTGCTCCTTGCGCTCCGGATGGTCGGCGGCGAAGACGACTCCCTGGGCGGCGAGCTCCGGCTCGTAGATCGGCGGGACCGGCTGCGGGCGGCGGGGCAGCCGGGACAGAACCCACGAGAACTGAGGCGTGTTGACGGCCGGCATCTGCACGATGGTGATCCGCACGTGGCTCCCGTCGTGCAGGAGCTCGCAGCGGACCGACTCGGTGAATCCGTTGATGGCGTGCTTGGCACCGCAGTACGCGGACTGAAGCGGGATCGCCCGGTAACCGAGCGCGGAGCCGACCTGAACGATCGTGCCATGGTCGCGGGGCCGCATGCGCGCGAGCGCCACCATCGTGCCATGCACGTACCCCAGGTAGCTCACCTCGGTGACCCGGCGGAACTCCTCGGGCTTAATCTCCGTGAAGGGCGCGAACACCGAGGTGAACGCGACGTTCACCCAGACGTCGATCGGGCCGAGCTGGCTTTCCGCCTGCTCAGCGGCTCGCTCCACGGCGTCGAAGTCCGCCACGTCGGTGGGGATGGCGAGGGGGGTGCCGCCCGCCTTCTGCACCGCGCTTGCCGCCCCGCGCAGGCCGTCCTCGCCGCGCGCGATCAGCACCACGTTCGCGCCGCGACGCCCGAAGAGTTCCGCCACGGCCCGGCCGATTCCCGCGCTCGCGCCAGTGATCACTACTGTCTCGGTCACGTGCCTGCCTTCCTGCTTCGTCCCCGGGTAACGTCCCCGCTCCTACTTCCTGGCATGGGCGGGTCCAAACGAGGAAGTAACGACGTCACTAAGTTGTCTCGCGGGGATCGGCCCCCTTACCTCCCCGGGTCATGCTCGATGAGAAAGGCGAAGATATCGGCCATGGATACGGGTAACGAGGCACACAGCCGAGCGGGCGACACGGCAGTGCCACGCGTCCTGCGCGAATACGCGCTGGTCGCGGACGGCGAGCGCGGCGCAGTCATCAGCCCGGACGGCTCCGTCGTCTGGCTGTGCGTCCCGCGCTGGGACAGCCCGGCCGCCTTCAGCGGGCTGCTCGGTGGTCCCGGCATGTATACGATCACCCCGGCCGATCCATGGCACGTGTGGGGCGGCTATTACGAGAACGGCAGCCTGATCTGGCGCAGCCGGTGGGTCGGCGACAGCAAGATTGAATGCCGGGAAGCGCTCGCCATGCCCGCCGACCCGTACCGCGCGGTGCTGCTGCGCCGGGTCGAGGCGCTCGACGGGGCGGCGAAGGTCACCGTCGCCCTCGACATCCGGGCCAAGTACGGGCACGGCCGGATGACGAGCGTGCAGCGGCACGGTGAGACGTGGACCGGCCGCAGCGGCGGTACCTGGTTCCGCTGGTCGGGCGCGGGCAAGGCGCGGTTCTCCGGCGGCCGGCTCACGATGAGGATCGCGCTGGCGGAAGGGGCGAAGCACGATCTCGTTCTGGAAATCTCTGATCGTCAATTTAGTGATGAGCCACCCGATGCCGGGCGGACCTGGGCGGCGACGCAGGAGGCCTGGTCGGGTGTCGCCCCGGACTGCGAGGACCTGATCGCGGCCTCAGACGCGCGGCACGCCTACGCGGTGCTGCGCGGGCTGACCTCGGCGAGCGGCGCCATGGCGGCGGCGACCACCACGTCGATGCCCGAGCGCCTGGAGGGCGGGCGCAACTACGACTACCGCTACGCGTGGATCAGGGACCAGTGCTACGCGGGCCTCGCCGTCGCGGCGCATGGCCCGCACCCGCTGCTCGCGGGCTCCGTCCGTTTCGTCGCCGAGCGGCTGCTCGAGGACGGACCTGATCTGATGCCCGCCTACACGGTGGCCGGCGAGGCCGTAGGTGACGAGAAACCGCTGCGGCTGCGCGGCTTCCCCGGCGGTTCCGCGCGGGCCGGCAACTGGGTACGCGGCCAGTTCCAACTCGACGCGGTGGGCGAGACGCTGTCGCTGTTCGCCGCGGCCGCGCGCCACGAAATGCTGACCACTGATGACTGGCGCGCGGCGACGGTCGCCGCCGACGTGATCGGGAAGCGGTGGCAGGAACCGGACGCCGGCATCTGGGAACTCGACGACAACCGCTGGACGCACTCCCGGCTCGCGTGCGTGTCAGGGCTGCGCGCGATCGCGGCCGCGGCGGCCGCCGGGCCGCCTGGCGGCCGCGGGCACCGCGAGGCGGCACGGTGGAGCGGCCTGGCCGACGCCATCGCGGCAAGCCTCAGCGACGCCGTGCACCCCAGCGGCCGGTGGCAGCGGGCACCGGACGACGAGCGGGTGGACGCGGCCCTGCTGCTTCCCATGGTCAGGGGCGGGTTCCCGCCCGACGATCCGAGGAGCCTGGCGACCGTCGAGGCAGTGCGGCGGGAACTGGCGGCTGACGGGTTCGTGTACCGGTTCAGGCATGATGACCGGCCGATACACAAGGCAGAGGGTGCGTTCCTGCTCTGCGGGTTCTGGATGGCCCTAGTCGAACACGCGTGCGGTAACCCGGTCGCCGCGGCCCACTGGTTCGAGCGGAACCGGAGCGCCTGCGGGCCTGCCGCTTTGTACACCGAAGAGTACGACGTGCACCAGCGGCAGCTCCGTGGCAACCTGCCACAGGCGTTCGTGCACGCCGGCATGCTTGAGTGCGCGGTGACGCTGTCTCGCGACGTCAGTCTCGGGAGCGCCTGAGCCACGAAGCCGCGGGTGCCAGGGGCTCTGATAACGCTGGCGAGCTCATCGGAGGACTTTGCGGGCCCGGCTGCCCGGTGAGCGATGAGAGTCGCCGGACCTGACTGTCCCGCATACCGCAGGAGGGTCCTGGCAGGCCTGCGCGTTCATGACGCGCGGGTAGATGCCTCGGCCGACAGCCCGACGGACTCGGTCAGACTCCAGCCCGCTGTGAGAAGCAGCCCGCAGCGGGGGCTTCCAGGTCCTCGGCCCTGCGGGCGCTGCTAGCGCCCAGCACGCAGGGTCCCTGCGTGCTGGGCGCCGTGCCTGGTACCACGCTCAGAAGTAGTGCCGGCGGCCGCCGACCGCGTGGCCGGCCATCCCGAGCAGGGCCAGGATCGCGCCGGCCACTACGACGACGATGCCGATCGTCCAGACGATCGCGATTTTTGCGATGAACCCGATAATGAGAAGAATCACGCCGAGAATGATCAAGGAGAGCTCCTGACAGCTGAGAATGCGGATGGCTGGTACTAGCTGCCCTCCGGACGAACCTCAAACATTTCCGGATACCATCTCGCCAGTTTTCCCCGGGTTTTCGGGGGCGGGGGCAGCGCATAAAAACTCCGGACTCGCCGTGCAGCCAGAGTTTCTGGTGCAACAATTTCAACTCACTCCGCGATGACTGCCGCGTACAGGATCGCCTAGCCGCCAAAAAAATCTCCGCCGGCCAAGCGCGTCGCATAGCTACGCGAGCGGATTCTCGCCCGGGCCTACCATAGGTGCTTAGGTCGGTTAGTGAGTTGTTGGGCCAAGTCCCCACCTGGCTGCTGCGGTCAGGGAAGGCGCGCCCTTATGGCAGGCGTGACACTGCATACCAGCGCCTGCGGCGGGCATGCTGTCGTCGCGTATCTGGCCGGGTGAAGTACGGTGCCGGTCTGCCATCCTCTGCTTCCCGCAGTGCCCGTCTCATGTCGGGCCGTGGTTCAGCGGCTGGTGCCGTCGCCGGGGGTGCCCGGCCTCCGGGCCTGCCGAGGGGGCGCGGCTGCGGCGGGCAGGGTGAACTCGGCTGTGATCAGCGACCCGTGCGGCCCGGAGGTGAAGCGGAGGTGGTCGGCGGCTTTGTGGGCGATCCAGAGGCCGTGGCCGTGCTCGACCGGCCACGGCGCCGTGCCCGGAGCGCCAGGGGCCTGACCGCCGGTGCCGGCCGGGGCGCGGCCGTTGCGGCTGGCTGGGCCGGGGTCGCTGATCTCGCACCGCAGGGTACTGGCGGTGACGTGTATCCGGAGCCGCCCGTGTCCCGGGCCGTGACGGACGGCGTTGGCGGCTAGCTCGTGGACGGCGAGCATAACGTCGATGGCCCGGTCCTCGGGCATGCCGCAGGCGGTCGCGCAGCCCAGTACCGCCTCGCGCAGCCCTGCCAGTGCGTCTGTGCCGAACTCCCGGTCGAGCATCCTCGCCTCCGCATCACTGCCTGGCGTGGATGGATGGGATCAACCGGTAAGCACACCTGCGCCATCCGACAGCTACCTGGGGGCACACTACCCGGGGTCGGCCAGGGCAACCCATCTGGTGGGTGTCGACAATCTGGCGGTCCCGCCGGCTGCCGGTTCATGTCCCGGCGGCTTCGGCCTGGTCCCGGATGTTGAGGAACTGGTCCACGCCGAGCAGGCTCAGTACCCTGGCGACGGCCGGCTGCGGGCGGGTCAGCTCCAGGGTGCCGCCCCGCCGTGCGATCGCGCGGTGCGCGCGGATGAGCTCCCTGATCGCCGCCGAGTCAGCGAACCGCAGCCCGGACAGGTCGACGGTCAGTCGGGCCGTCACGCCGTCGAGTTGGGCGGCCAGCAGTTGGTTCAGTTCCGCGGCGGTGGTGAGATCGGCCTCCCCGGCCAGCGCGATCACCGGGCCGGACGGCCCGGCGGTGACGGCCGCCTGCAGCATGCTCATTACCGGGTCCAGTCGGCGGTGATGGCCGCCGGCGGCCCGGCGGGCTGGCTCGTCTGGTGCTGGCCTGGGCACGGCGCGTCAGGTGGCGGGGGCGCTGTCAGCGCGCGGGCCTGTTCCAGGAGCTGGTTCATCGCGAAGGGCTTGGTCATGAACTGGTCGGCGCCTGCGGACAGCGCCAGGTCGCGGGTGCCGGCGGCGGCCTGGGCGGTGATGGCCAGGATATGCCTGCCGTCGCCGTCGCTGCAGCCGTCGCCGTCGCTGCAGCCGTCTGCCCGGAGCTGGCGGGTGAGGTCGGTGCCGGTGATATCGGGGAGCAGCAGGTCGACGATGATCAGCTCGAAGTGCTCCTGCCGTGCGGCGGCCAGGCCGTGCCGTCCGGTGGCGGCCTCGGTGACCTGGTAGCCGGCGGTCCGGAGGGTGTAGGTGATGGCGTCGCGGATAGCGTCCTCATCTTCGATGACCAGGATGCTGGCTGATGCTGGAGGGGCGTGCGGGAGGGTGAGCGTGGCGATGGTGCCGCCGCCGGGGTTGTCGTGGAGGTAGAGGGTAGCGCCGAGGGCGAGGGCGGCCTGGTGGGCGATGGACAGGCCGAGCCCGAACCCGTCGGCGGTGCGGGCGCCGCCGCGGGAGAATCGCTTGACCGCCTCGGCGGCGGGCAGCCCCAGGCCCTGGCCGGTGTCCTGGACGGTCACCGTGACAGCGGCGTCGGCGGCCGATGCGTGCAGGATGATCTGCCCGCTGGCCGTGTATTTCGCCGCGTTCTGGGTGAGGTTGTCCAAGATCCGCTCCAGCAGGCCTGGATTGGTGGTGACGGTCAGCTGCGCGGGGGCCTCGACGGTGACGGTCACGCCGGGTGCTGCGGTGAGGCCGTCGGCGATGTCGTCCAGCATCGGCCGCAGCCGGATGGCGGTGGGGCGCTGGGGGCTGCCGGACTGGGTATCGGCGAGCAGCAGCAGGCTGTCGCACAGCCGGGACAGCCGGGCGGCTTCGCGGCGAATGTGGCCGAAGAACCGCTCGCGTCCGGCGGGGTCGTGGATCGCGCCGCGGTCGAGGGTCTCGATCGCGGCGATGACGGCGGTCAGCGGCGTCCGCAGCTCATGCGCCGCGTTGGCGACGAAGTCCCGCTGGGCGCGCTGCTGGGCTTCCTGGTCTGCGGCAGCGCGCACCTTGTCGGTGATGTCCCGGCACGCGACGGCCAGCATCGGGCCATGCGGGGTGGCGGTGCGGAACACTGAGATGTCCAGCCACCGGTCGGGGGAGGGCAGGTGGGTTTCGAACCGGGCCGGTTCCCCGGTCGCGTCGACACGCTCCAGGCAGGCGATGAGTTCATCGGCGGCACCGGGGATCAGGTCCCGGGCCGGGCGGCCGGCGGCGGCCGGCTGGCCGGTCAGCCGCGCCTGGGCGGGGTTGCTTTCTGTCACCCGGTACCGGCTGTGCCTATTGCCGGGGGTGGCCTGGACGAGGTTGAACCCGGCGTCCACCGATTCGGACAGCGCCAGGTACCGCTGTTCGCTGGCGGCAAGTGATTCCCGGGCCGCGGCGAGGTCGGCGGCGGCGGCGTGCCAGGCCGCCCGCGGGCTGGCCGCCGCCGCGTCCCCCGGATCGGTCAGCAGCCGGGCGAGCTGCGGGTGCTGGTCTAGGAACGCGATGGCGTCCGGTTCCAGCGACAGGTCCGGATGGATCTCGGTCCAGTAGTGCGCGGTGCGGATGAAGGCCAGCAGGCCCAGTAGCAGCTCAGCTCCCGGGTTCCCGGCCGCTGCGGTGACCGCGGCGCGGGCGCGGGCCGCCTGCTCTGCGTCAAGGAAGATGACCGCCAGCGAGTCGAACAGGTCCGATTCCAGCTGCGTCCCCGGGTCGGGCATCGCGACCGGGCCGGGGATGGCTTCCAGCCGGCGCAGCGCCGCCTCCAGCATGGCCGGGGCCACGGGCCGGCGCAGCAGAACGGTGATCTGCTCGACGGCCTGGGCCGGGGCGTCCGGATCGCCCGCCGGACAGCCGAGCCCGGCCAGGAAGCAGGCATGCCGGATGATGCAGTACCGCACCTCGCAGAACCGGGACAAATGCACGAACAGCCGTTCCTTGAACAGCGACGGCAACGGGCTGTCCAGGTACGCTGCCTGGGTGAACGCCCACAACCCGGCCAGCAGCGGCTCGGTGCCCGGGGCCGGGCGGAAGAAATTCGGCAGCACCCCGAGCCGCTCCCTCACCTGCCCGGCGAGGTGGCCGGCGGCACTGTCGCGTTCCTGGCCGGCGGTACTCACCAGGCCGCCCGCGTGGCGAGGAGCTCCCAGAGCCCGGCATCAAGCACAGTGACACAGGGGCGTCGCAGCCATCCGGTCAGCTCCAGTACCCGCCGAACCGCCGGCGCGGTCCCCGGCAGGAGCCAGAACCGGCCGCCGTGATCGGTCACCGCCTGTTCCGCGTCGCCCAGGGCGGCGAGCACGGCCGCGTCGATGAACGTGGCCCGGGACAGGTCGATCATCATCAGCAGGCCGCTGTCCCGGTTCAGCGGGGCCAGCACCTGGCGCAGCAGCGGGAGCGTGCTCACGTCGTGTTCTCCGGCCAGCACGGCGACCGTGGCGTGCGGCGCCGGCCGCACCAGCTCACATGATGGAATGCCACACTTTGTCACTGCCGGAGATGGCTCCGTTCCGCCGCCAGGCGTTCACCGCGGTTGCCCGCGGCCGGGCCGCCGTGGTCTTCTCCCTTTGACCCTAGGCGCCGGTTACCGTAGGAAACCATCCCCCGATCATGAAGAAACCTTCACACGGCGCGAAGCAGGTAACCGACCCCGCGGACCGTCACCACGCGGCGCGGCCTGGCCGGGTCGTCCTCGATCTTGCGGCGCAGGTTCTTCACGTGCACATCGCAGACCCGCTCATCAGCGGCCGCGGTGCCGCGGGCAAGCCGCTGCGCGATCTCCCGCCGGGTGAACACCCGGCCCGGCTCGGCCGCCAGCATGGCCAGCACCCGGAACTCCGACGGGGTCAGCTCGATGGTTCGCCCGCCGATCCGCGCCGTCTGCCCGGCCAGGTCCAGGTAGAGGCCGCCGGCGTGGCGGACCGCGTCCGGCTCCCGGTCCAGCCGCCGGCGCCGCAAGATTGCCCGGACCCGGCTGACCAACTCGGCCATCGAGAACGGCTTGCCCAGGTAATCATCGGCGCCGGCCTCCAGGCCGACCACCCGGTCCGCATCCGTGTCCAGAGCGGTCAGCATCAGCACGGGAACCGCGCTGTGCTCCCGCACCCGCCGGCACACCTCCACCCCGGACAGGCCAGGCAGCATCACGTCCAGGATCAGCAGGTCATACGATCCCGGCCCGGATTCCAGCACTGTCGCCCCGCTGCCCACCGCATCCACGTGATAGCCGCAGCTCCGCAGCGAGTACCCGACCGAATCGGCGATCGCCGGATCATCCTCGGCGATCAAGATCCGCTCCGTCGCCAAGGCCGCGGATCCTTCCCCGGGCACATCACGACCGCCCATGAGCGGAGCATACCCGCCGCCCGCTGCCCGATCGGGCCGGCAGCGCAGCCAGCGGGCCGGCGGCCCGGTCTCCGTCAGGCCCGGCCCGTGCGGCCACCCAGGCGGCGGCTGGCGTCATCTCCAAGCCCCCACGGCGTCCCGGGTGCGGTCCGCAGAACCGGCGCCCCGGTGAGTCCGGCCAGGTAATCGTGAATATCTGGCTGTGGCTGGGTAAGTGCCTGGCGACATTGGTTAGTGGTGCTGTTCTGGACCCCGGCAGCCCTGTGGTCATTCACTGATGTGAAGTGAGGCAACCATGGCTGTAGGGGACAAGCGCGGTTCCCGCCCGGCGGGCACGGAGCCGCCGGCGGTGCGCGGTGAGGACGGGCGGCTGGGTGAGGCGGCCGTTGACGGCCTTCTGTCGCGGGTCGCATGCGGTGATGAAGAGGCGTTCGCGGGCGTCTGTGATCAGGAAGTCAGCCCGGTGTACGGCCTGCCGGGTCATGACAATGCTGGCGGGAGCGCCGGGGGCCTTCCGGCCGCGACGCGCTGCACCTGCCCGGGATGAATAAGAGGCCGACGGCAGATATGAGGGAAAGAAGGCCAACGTGTTCGAGACTGCGGATATCCGGGAGTGGCGCGGTCATAAGGTGACGGACGCCGCGGGTCACAAGATCGGCGAACTGGAGGCCGTGTATGTCGACACCGGCACCGACCAGCCAGCGTTCGCGACAGTCATGGTCGGGCTGCCGACCCGGCGCCGGCTCGCCTTCGTGCCTTTGGACCAGGCGATTGCCGGTCCCGGGTACGTCAGGGTCGGCTACGACAGGAAACAGGTCAAGGGTGCCCCCTCGATCGGCATCGACGGCGAGCTGCCGGCTGGCGACGAAGAGGCAATCTTCCAGCACTACCACCTGACCTACCAGGCGGGCGCCGGCGGCGAGCGACGGCTGGCCCGCCGCTGAGCCGCCGCACGAAACGGAGGATCGATGATTGCCCTGTTCCTGCTCCTAGTGATCGCAGCGATCGCGCTGGGTATTGTCGGCGTGGTCGCCAAAGGCCTGCTGTACCTGCTGATCATCGGAATCGTCGTATTCCTCGGCGCCCTTGCCCTGGCCTCCCTGCGAATGCGCCGGCGACCCGGGAGGCACCTGTCCCGGTAACGGGCGGGGCCTTGCGGGGGGGCTTGCCGGCGGATTTAGTACGGGTCCGAAACGAAGACGGGGGAAGCTCAGGGGGGCCAGAGGGAACCGCCGCCCGTTCGGTTGAAAGATATTTTCAGCTGAACGGATGGCGGGTTCCCTCTCCGTGTCCCGGGCTTTGTCCTCAGGCATTCGGGCGCAGCAGGCGGATGTTGACGTGTTCGATGGCGGTGGGGATGAGCCGGCTGGCCGTGACGACGCTGGCGTGGCCGCTGCCCGGCACGATGAGCAGCGACGCGACCGCGCCGGGAGCACCGCCGACGAGACCTGCCAGGTTGGCGCTCGGCTGCAGCGGCCAGCCGAGGCCGAAGCGGAGACCGGAGTTACCGTGCGGCGCCTGGGGCCGCAGCGCCTCGGCGGCCAGGTCGGCAGGAAGCAGCGAGCCCTCGCGGAACGCCGCGGCGGCCTTGATAAGCATGTCGATGATCGTGTCGGGCGGCACCGCCGCGAGGAATTCCTCGGTGAAGTACTCGCGCGCATCTTCGGCGGTGGGCCGCACCCAGGTCGCGCTGCCCGCGTCCCGGAACCTGGAGATCAGCCGGCGCACCTGGGCGAGTGCGAGGTTCGGCTCGGTCTGGTCGTCGGTGACGGTTTCCTTCAGCACGGTCCAGCTCGACAGCCCGTGCTCGCGGGCGATGGCTAGCTGGGCCTCGTGCAGGGTGGCGAACTCACCCGCGGCGAGGCGGCGCTTGGCTTCCAGCTTGAGGAAGCGGAGGTTTGGCTGCTCGGGGAGTTCACGCGTCTGATCGGACATGGCAGTCCTTCCTAGCGCCCGCAGGTCCGCGACATCGGGCCAGAAAGATCTGCCGTCAGATGATGATGCAAAGCCGGTGAGCTTGAAGCTCTGCCCGCGGACCCAGAGGCAGCCGGAAACCTGCCGCCGTCGATCCTACTTCTGATGCGGCGATCCCGGCAATCACCTGTCAAGGGTGAGGCCATGGCGCATTCGCGGCGAGATCATGTAGGTCAGTAACCAGGGCCGATCCCATTGTGGTCGGCTGCAACCTGGTTTTCCCTGCCAAGGGAGGAGAATGCGGTGCCTACAACGGCATGGCGGTTCCCGGGGACCGAGGGAGCCGACAACGCGGTAGCCCGGCTCAAGAAGCTGGACTCTCAGGATCAGATCAACTTGATGGACATCGCCGTGCTCCGGTGGCCGGATTACGCGGCAGAGCCGACGACGCAGGAGCACGTGCACGAGCAAGGCGGCAAGGTTGCCTCGATGATGCGCCGACTGCAGCACCCTGTCATCGACGGTTCCATGATAGAGAGCGTTAAAGGCGACTTGCGGCCCGGCACATCAGCGGTCGTGCTGCTGAGCTCAGGCGCCGAGATTGACGCCGTAGTGCATGCGTTCGAAGGCCAGCCCATGGAGCTCATCAGGAGCGACCTGTCCGTTCCCGAGCAGGATCGGCTCCGGCAGGCCGTCGACCAGGCCAGGCAGCGCGAACCGGGCCAGGGGTCGTTACCTACCTCGATGAGTGTGCCCTGATCACCTTGGTAGCGTGCAGGCACGTCCGGGTGCGCTCAGGCGCGGCTAACGAGGCGTTTAGCTAGCCGTCACATTCCGTGAGCTAGGGGTATTGGCTCGCTGCCTCGTGGCCAGGTCGGCTGCGGGCGGCGGAGTTGACGACGCCGGCCGGGTCGTATGTTGGCAGCGTGACTGGTCGAAATGGGGACGGCCCCTATCTGGATCTGGATCGCGATGCGTGGCGCAGCTTGCGCGCCAGTACTCCCATGTCGCTAACCGCCGAGGGGCTGGATGCGGTGCGCGGACTCGGCGACCCGATCCAGCTCGGCGAAGTCGAGGACATTTACCTGCCGTTGAGCAGGCTCCTGCGCCTCTACTTCGAGGCGAGCGCCGGGTTGCGCGAAACGGTCGGGGGGTTCCTGGGCCAGAAGATCCGGCCGGCGCTGTTCATCATCGCGGTCGCCGGCAGTGTCGCCGTCGGCAAGTCCACCACAGCCCGGCTGCTCCAGACGCTCGTCACGCAGTGGCCGCAGCATCCGCGCGCCGAACTGGTGACGACCGACAGCTTCCTGTACCCCAGCGCGGAGCTGGAACAGCGCGGCCTGACCGACCGCAAGGGCTTCCCGGAGTCCTATGACCGCCGGGCGCTGCTGCGCTTCGTCCAGCAGGTGAGGGCTGGCGTACCCGAGGTCACCGCGCCGGTGTACTCGCACGTGGCCTATGACATCCTTCCCGGGCAACGGCAGTCCGTGCAGCGGCCCGACGTCCTGATTCTCGAAGGGATCAACGTGCTGCAGCCAGCCCCGCCGGGCGCTCTCGCGCTCGCCGACTTCTTCGACTTCTCCGTCTATGTCGACGCGCGCACAGATCACATCCGGCACTGGTTCCTCAGCCGGCTCCACGCGCTGCGGGATACCGCGTTCACCGACCCGCAGTCACCGTTTCGCAGGCTTACCCAGGTCAGCACCGCGGAGGTCGACGCGTTCGGCACCATGGTCTGGAAAACCATCAACGAAGTCAACCTCATCGAGAACATCCAGCCCACCCGCGCCAGGGCCAGCCTTGTCCTGCACAAGGGAGCCGATCACTCAGTGACACGAGTCCGGCTACGGCGATTCTGAGCCCGGGCCGGAAACTGCCGCGCGCTCTCCCGCCCTGCGATGCCGGAATAGCACTGGCCGGCCCCGCGTTCTTACCCCAGTCGATGCGTCAGTGTCCCCCGGGCTCAAATCACAGCCTTCATGGAATACCGTTCGGCTGGAGCCATGTTGCGCCTTTCGCCGTGAGGCGACCTGCGCATCGGCACGGCACGCCCTCGCGAGCACATGCTCCCGGGGGCGCTGTCATGTCCGGACCCGTCAGAAGGAAAGCAGCACTTGCCCACGACACCTGCAACTGTTTCAGGCCAGTGGGTACCGCAGCTGTGCCTGCGCCCGTTCCGGCGGCCAGATCACGCGCCGCACACCGTCCTGCCATTGAACAGTCAGCACCTGGTGCCCGACCTGGCCGCGGGTCCGGGGATCTAGCCGGAACCGTGCGAACATCGTGGTGACCTCAATGTCGCAGGCGGCGGCCATCAGGGCGCCGTCGTCGGCGGTTCCTGCCTCGCGGAGGCATCGCGTCGCGATGACCCCGGCGGCGAATGCTTGCGCGGCAGGGTACGGCGGCTCGCCGCCCGTGCGGCGACGGTAGGCGGCGACGAATTCGTCGGCTGGCGGACCATCGTCGGGTCGCGGCGCCGCCTCCGCCAGCCACTGCGCGGGACCTAGGAGTCCTTCGCGGCCGCGGCCGAGCCCAGCCAGGACCTCCTCGACCCCCGCACCCACGAATCCCGCTGCCCGCCAGATTCCTGGGAGCAGCCGGCGCGCGGCGTCCACTTCGTCCGCGAATGGTCCGGAGACCAGCAGCATGTCAGCGGGATGGGCACCGCCCGGCAGCCTTCCGGCGATGGCCCGCAGTCCAAGCCGGGTGGCTTCGCGCGTGGCTCCCTGGGCCACCGCGTCACTGAACCCCGTCTCGCTGGACAGGACGCAGAGCGTGCGGACTCCGGCGTCCGCATTCCGCACCGCTCGTATCGCCCCGTGGAAATAGGTATCCGCCGGCGCGAGGACCGTGACGAGGTTGCCCGACGCGGGTACCCATGCTCCGCCGTGGTTCCACACCAGCTTGGACGTCGCCCCCGCGACCGCCGCAGTCGGACCACTGCCGTACGGTCCGAACAGAAGATCCGGTGCCACCTGACTGGAGCGGTTCAGCGCCGCGACTGGGTCCGGGTGAGCGTCGAAGACCGTCATCTCGATCCGCGGCCGGAAAAGGTCATTGTGCCAGTTCGTCCACAGTGCTAGTGCGTCCGCCCCAGCCCGGCCATAGCCGCCGAGCGAGCCAGACAGCGGAGTCACGAGAACGGCGCGCAGCATGGCCCCGAGCGATTCTGCGGGCGGGTACCGGGAATCCCTGCCGTCACGGTCCCGCTTCGTGGGCAAGCGGGCGCGCTTGGCTGATGCTGTCCCGCCGGACCTGCCAGTACTCCAGTGCCCACCACACCTCAATGAGGGCCTCGGTGTCGGTGAGGTCGGCGCCAGTGATCGACGTGTACTTTTCCAGCCGGTAACGCAGTGTGTTGCTGTGGATCAGGAGGGCGTCTGCGGCCGCCTGTACCGTCCGGTGCCTGGCCAGGTACATCTGAACGGAATCCAGTATGAGCTCGGCAATGGGGCTCTCTTGCAGCACTGTGGCCACGTAACGATGGAACAGCGCTGCGCCGATCTCGCTTTCCTCGATAACCGCGATCCGCACAGATAGTGATTCACGGTCAACGAGGCCGTGTTTACCGTACCGGACGGCCACGTTGAGAAGCCGTGTGCATTCGGCGAAGGCCTGCCCGAGCAAGGGCAGCGGGAAAGGCCCCACGGTCGCGAGCACGGTGACGTCATCGTTCACCGACGGCCGCCGGCAGCTGATGCCGGCCAGGTCTCCGTCTATCGGGCCAACCAGCGCCGAGAAGTGCTCCCCGGCGCAGGTGCGCTCGATATGACGGGTGAGGGACTGTGGCGTTCCGTCTGGGTGGCGCGCACGGAATACCCAGTGCTCGCTGTCGGGTTGCAGGCCATATGCCGAGCCGAGGTGCGACACCTCTGACGGAAGCAGGTTGCCGCTGAGTATGCGCTGCAGGAGCGCCAGCTTCTGGCGCTCGTCATGGCGGGCGAGATCGATGTCGATCTCGTGCCGGGCCTGCATGAGCACACCTCCCAACCGCTCGGTCATGTCCCATAGCCGCCGCGTGCCGGACAGGACAGCGTTGGATGGCAGCCCCGCCTCGGTAGCTCGCGCGATGAACTCGTCGCGCAGCACTGACAGCACCGCCCAGTAGCAGGCGAGAACATCTTCCGCGGGCACGCCTTGGACGGCGCGGCGCCGGGATGACGTGCCCTCATCTTCGGAGATATCGGCTGGCAGCAGATCGCGCCCGTGAAGCGTCTCGACGACGCGGAACACGTTGCGCCGGGATGACCGGTGCAGATCCTCGTCAGGCACCTTGTCGTAGGAGGGGAATCTCCGGCACACCGCGACCTGGCGCCAGGCGAGCTCGTCCGCTGATGCCCGCAGCTCGTCCGCGATCTGACTGAGCTCGTCGAGCTGGTCAATGCTCATGCGATCACCCCAGCCGAGAAAACCTGGGCGCGCCCCGGTAGCAGGGCTGCTGCCCGTCGCTCTCCGGCCCTCCATCGGGCGCCCATTGGACATATCTCCGATATGACCTCGGCATATTCAGACCAGCCTACATTGTGATCTGCGTCTCACGCCATAAGCATTGGAGACCTGCAGGCATGCCTGAACAGCGCGCGAGACGCGTCCGCGAGGCGGGCATACGGCAAGGCCGACTCAGGAGGAGGGGCGAGTCATGGCTGTCCAGACCGAACATGTTCTCTTCAGGCCGGATTACCAGGCAAGCGAGCGGGCGACGACCCTGGAGCCCGTAGAGCAACAGCAGCTTTCCCACGCGTTCACCGACACGCCGTCGGTTTTCCGGTTGCTGAGCACGGTGCGCAGCCGCCGGTTCGGCATGGGGTACCGGTACGAGACCGGCGAGTCGGAGACGCTGACATGGAGCCAGAACCGCACGGTCACCACGGAACGCGGACCGCTTGCGTACAAGTCCGCCCAGAGCCCGCATCCGCTGGCGGAGGTGGAGGAGGCGCTGGCGGCATGGGCGGCCTGCGGGCCGAACGGCGTGATCGCCGCGGACCTGCCGGTGACCGGCAACATGAATACCTGGCTGTGCTGGGCGGGGCGGACAATCCCCGCGCCCTGCAATGACCTGGCCGTGGACCTTGTCATCGTCAACGACCAGGGCACGTGGATGTACCGCCCGGTCGCGGAGCGGCGCGCCCCGGTTGAGATCAACGGCCCGGAAGACCAGTGGAAGGTGCTTGACTGGTACCGGGAAGGCAAGGTCAAGATCTCCGACGAGCGGATCGACATCGGCGCCGAGCTCGGCCCGGGGCTGGCTAACCTCACAGGACCCTGGCAGTACAACGTCAACCGGCCTGGATCGACCTGGTTCATCCCAGTGGCCGACCTCGGGTTCGAGTGGTTCAACCTGCTCATGCCGTTCTACGAGTACGACCACTTCTACCTCAGCGATCCCGAGACCGGTCAGCCCTGCGGTACCGAGGAATTCATCAAGCCGGGCATGCTCGAAGTTCCTTGTCCCGTACCGGTCTACGACCAGCTCCTGCTGATGGCGACCCCGGGACATCAGGTCGGCTGCCTCGTCCAGAATCTCCGGCTCGCCGCGGAGGCGATGGGGCTCGGCGCGTGGGTCTTCTGCGGCACGTTCAGCGACCTCATCCTCGGAGGCTACCCCGATGTCGCGAAGGGGCTCGGCTTTAAGTACGTCGAGCGAGACCCGGCGCGGAACCCGAACAAGATACTGACCTCGTATGGGCTGCCGGGGATCAAGGAGGCCATGGTCGTCCCGTCACCGCAGTATCCGACGCCGGAGGCGGCTACGACCGAGGTCTACGAGATGCGCTACCGGCGGGGTGCCCACTTCGCGACCGAGGACAACTGGGCGCTGCGTAACAACGCTCCGTACAAGCCCCAGGTGATGGAGGAGATCCTCAGCCACCCGAAGATCAAGTACCAGGACTGGACGCGCGAGGCGATGCTCAGGACGGTGCAGTACATCGTCGACAAGTGGGGGGCGTGCCCTGCCTTCGTGAACCCGGTTCAGGCGCAGTTCACCGCACAGCTCCACCACCTGGACCTCGACTTCTACCGCAAGTTCCAGGTGACGCTGCCCGGTGACGACGAGCCGTTCATGGTCAACCCGCAGATCAAGGCTCACTTCCAGCAGTGGCACAAGGGGGAGCCGGACCCGTACGCCAACGGCAGCCGGTAGTCGTGCCAGGGGGCGCGGGGCCCATCAGCTACCGCGCCCTCGCTGGCCGAGCAGAAGCAGAGGCGGACTAAATGACCGAGCAAGCCGTTCGGGCTGGACGGGACGTGCCCTTCCACGCATGCTGCGGCAAGCTCCGGTGGGCTTTGCTTGAGGCCCTCGACTCAATGCCGCCAGGCGCTCATGTCGGCGCGCTGCGCTGGGGGCCAGCGGAGATCCCGCTGGACCTGAGGGTGGGCGACGTCTCGGCACGGTACGCAGTCGAGGTGATCCTGGACGCCGCGAAGCGGAGTCTGGGCCCCGGCGCTTACTGCTATGCGGGACGGGGGGCGCTGGTGATCGACGTCGGCAGCCCCGGGTGAACGGGCTACCTCGCTAGCGAAGGACTAGCGAAGGAGAGGAAAGGAATCTGCAATGGAGTTCCTCGAGGTTGTCGGATCGCGTCGCAGCATCCGGTGGTTCAAGACGTGGGAGAAGGTCCCCCGGGACAAGATTCAGCGGATTCTGGAAGTCGTCCGCCTTACCACCTGCCCCGGCAACCTGCAGCCGTGGCGGGCAATCGTGGTCGAGCGGGACGAACTGGACGAGCAGACGCGAGAGGGGCTGCTCGGCGCCGACAACTGGCAGGGTGCGCACACGCAAGCCCCGGTATGGATCTACTGGTACGCCGATCCGTCTGTCACCCGGCCGGAGTCGTTCCAGGAGAACACCGTCGAGCTGACCGACCTGGGCGCACTGCCGTCGGCGTACGGCTGGAGCAAGGAGATGATCGAGGCCTCCATCCAGCGCGGCGAGGTCGTCCAGGCGGGCGGTCCGGCCATCAACGAGCTCATTCACGGGATGCCTGCCGAGGTAGGGGCGGCCGTCGCCTACGCGGAAACGGTCGGCGCCTGCGCGTGCGCCACCCTGGCGGCAGTCAACGAGGGCCTCGGCACCTGCCTGCACATGATCGCGGCCCCGTCGAAGCAGGACCGGGTCAAAGAGCTGCTCGGGGTCCCCGAGTCCGTCCTTCCCGTCTGGGTGCAGCTCGTCGGCTACCCGGCAGAAGAGCCAGAGGCGGGCGGCCAGCGGCCGCGCTTGCCGTTCGAGACGCTGTACTTCGAGCGGAGCTGGGGGCGGCCATTCCCGCGGGACGAAGAAGTCGTCAGCCAGCTAACCAAGGAGCGGCTGCTGCAACAGCCGATGCCCAAGCCCGGCCGGTTCGACGAGCTGAAGTTCCTGTCCCGTATGTACGGGTACCCGGAATAAGAAGAGAGGCCTGGTGACCTTCGAAGCAAAACCGGATACCTATTCCTCTGTCCAGCACTGGATGGAGGTGGTAAACGCCAGGCACGGGCTATCCGAGCGGGACTGGGACGACCGCCTGACAGTGCTCTCGAATTACTGTGACAGCCTCGGGAAGGACCCGGACACAATTATCCAGGAGGCACTGGACGAGCGGGACAGCAAGCTGGACTATATGCGTCATCTCAGGCGGTGGGCAAATGATCAGGCCCGGGGCCTGCAGGCCACCCATGAGCTGCAGAATGTGGTCCGGAGCTTCTTCATCAACAATGGCGCGCGCGTCCTGACCAAACCATATCCGGACGTTTATGGCGGGGGAGGTTCGTAGCAGGCCAGGTCTCCGTGATGGCCAACTGTTCAGCAGCACGGGAAACGGCGCAAGAAAGTTGATCGGTGATGAACGTCGGGCGTTTTCTGGCTGATGCTGCGCGCCGCGATGCGGCCAAGGCGGCGTTCGTCTGGGGAGACGAGGTTATCTCGTACGGCCAGGCGAACGCCCGGAGTGACAGCCTGGCGAGCGCGCTGCGGCAGTTCGGGCTCGGCACCGGGGATCGGGTCGGCCTGTTGATGCCGAACTGCCCCCAGTTGCTGGAGAGCATGTTCGCAACGTGGAAGGCGGGGGGCTGTGTCGTACCGCTGAACGCGAGGTTCCGGAGCGAGGAGATCGTCTACCACCTGGCGGACGCCCGGGCACGGATGGTGATCTTCGGCGAGGAATACCGGGATGTCGTGGCCTCGGTGCGGGACCGGGCCCCCTCCGTGGAGCGGTTCGTCTGCGTGGGCGCGCCATTGGATGGCCAGCTTGCCTATGACCAGTTGACCGCAGAGCAGCCCGGCCCTGGCGAAGAGGCAGACGTCACTGACCAGGAACTGGCGTGGTTGTTCTACACGTCAGGGACGACCGGGCGCCCGAAGGGCGCGATGCTCACTCATGGCGTCCTCACCTTCGTCTCCGTGGGATGGGTCGCCGACCTGATGTCCCTGGGGCCGGAGGATGTCGGCCTGCACGCCGCCCCGCTGACCCACGGCGCCGGCTTTCACGCCCTGGCGCTGACCATGAAGGGCGCCACGCAAGTCATCCTGCGGCCGCCCCGGTTCGACCCGGAGAATTTCTGCGCCACGGTGCAGCGGCACCGGGTGACCAACGCGTGGCTGGTGCCCACGCAGATCAAGATGCTTCTCAACTATGAGGGGCTCGAGAAATGGGACCTTTCCAGCCTGAAATGGATCGTTTATGGCGGGGCCCCGATGTACGTCGAGGACCTCAAAGAAGCGCTGCGGCGGATCGGGCCGGTCTTCGTCCAGCTTTACGCACAGGGCGAGACTCCGATGACCGCGACCTACCTTCGGCGCGAAGACCACCTGACCCGGGGAGATCTCGCGGCACGACTGGCCTCATGCGGGCGCGCCCGCTCCGGGCTGGAGGTACGCGTGCTCGATGAGGACGACCACGAACTGCGCCGCGGCCAGACCGGCCAGATTTGCGTGCGCGGAGCCTCCGTTATGAAGGGCTACTGGGAACGGCCCGAGGCGACATCGGAAACCCTGAGACGCGGCTGGCTGCATACAGGGGATGTCGGCTACATGGACGACCATGGCTACGTCTACATCCTGGACCGCAGCAAGGACATGATCATCAGCGGCGGAGCGAACATATACCCGCGTGAGGTCGAGGAAGTGCTGATTCAGCATCCGGCCGTGTCCGAAGTGTGCGTCATCGGCGTGCCGCACGAGATATGGGGAGAAGCGGTCAAGGCGGTGGTGGTGCCGGAGCCCGGTGCCATTGTGACCGGGGAGGCCCTAGCCCGGTTCGTCGGCGAACGGCTGGCCGATTACAAGAAACCCAGATCCGTGGATCTGGTCGGCGAGATTCCAAAGAACGCTTACGGGAAGGTTCTCCGCCGCGAGCTCAAGGCCCGCTACTGGGATGGCCAGGCGCGGATGGTCCACTGACGGCGCGAGCGTACGGCAGCGCCAGGCCCTCACGCCAGCTGACACGCGCGGGAGGTCAGCCGTGCACGCTGACTTGGGGGGCAGGCGGCGCCGGAATGCTCAGGTCCGCCAGCGTGCGGGCTAGTTCGGTGGAGTCAAGGAGATCGGTGGTTACTGGATTGAGACCCAGCCGCTCGATGTCAGGTACCCAGGCGGAATCCGCCCTGTCAAGCACGAAGTACTGGACGAGGCCGGCGTAGAGCTTGGCTATGCCCTCCGGCGTGTCCACGGCCCCTGTGGCCGCGAGCAGCCGCTGCCGGGCGAGCGCATGATGGCTTACGGCGGCGTCCGGCGGGCTGGCCCCAAGCACCACGGGACAGACCGCTATCCGGCACCGGGCCCGCCGCACCAGTTCGCTCAGCCCGTCCCGGCTGAGGATGGGGCCGATGCTCGACACCGGGTTGCTTGGCCCGAGTATGACGGCGTCAGCATCGCGGAGAGCGTCGAGGGCGGCAGGCGACGCGGGCCCGTGCGGGACGCGTACCTGCCGGACCAGAGGGTGCGCGCCCTCTTTTACGTACCACTCCTGGAAATGCATCAGCCGGCCGTCCTGCAGCACGACGTGGGTCTCGTGTGGCTGGTCGCTGGCGGGAATCACCGTCACCCCCTGCACCCGCAGCCGCCGCGCGAGTTCACCGGTCGCTTCCGTCAGCGTCTTGCCGGAATGCAGCAGTTCGCTGCGCAGTAGGTGCAAGGCGAGGTCCAGATCGCCGACATTGAACCAGGGCCGCGAGCCAAGGTCCGTGACGCCATCACGGGTTCGGAAGGTCTCGCCGCGGCGCCCCCATCCCGCCTCGGCGTTCCACACGCCAGCGAGCGAGTAGAGGATGGCATCCATATCAGGGCAAATGCGCAGGCCAAACCAAGTGAGGTCATCACCCGTATTGGCGATAACGCTTAGGGGGCCGGAGGCAACGGACTCGCTCAGCGCGGTGACCAGCCGGGCTCCGCCGAAGCCGCCGGAAAGAAGAACGATCCGCCGAAACACAACGTCTATCGTAGGCAGCGAGAATCAATCGGTCCAGGAGTGGCCGCCGCGCGCCCACTAGATGGTGAAATAGATGCATTTCGTCGTGCGAATCCACCAAAATGGATGGAGCTATCAGGAACTGGAAGCCGTTTGGCGGGAAAGTGAGCGCCTTGGGTACGACGGGGCGTCCCTGTATGACGTTCTCGGCATCAATGGCCCCGAATGCTGGACCGCCCTGACAGCGCTCACCGCCCGGACGAGAAAGCTGGTAGCGGTTCCTCTCGTGCTGTCCAACCCTTACCGCCACCCAGCCGTGCTGGCCAGGATGGCGGCGACTCTCGACGCGTTGTCTCCCGGACGGGTAATAGTCGGCCTGGGCGCGGGCGGTTCCGACGCCGACGCGGCGGCATTCGGGATGCGGTGGCCCCCCACCGCACAGCGGATCGATGCGCTAGCCGAGGCGGCGCAGGTGATGCGCGTCCTGTGGGGCGGTGGCGGCTCTTTCAGCGGTCGCTGGTACCAGCTCCGGGATGCCCCTGCCTACCGTGACGCCGTCCGGGCGGAAGGCCCGCCCATCCTCATCGGCGGACACGGCCCGCGCCTCCTGCGCACCGCGGCCCGGCATGCGGACCTCTGCAACATCGGTTTTGACCTGCCCGCCGGTGAGTGGCGTCAGCTAGGGCCGGTGCTGGCAGCGTACGCACGCCAGGCGGGGCGCATGCCGGGGTCTCTAGTGCTCACGCACAATGCGACGGTCCTCCTAGGTGGCGATGAGGCCGATTTTTCGCGGTTGGTAGCGGCGTGGGCCAGCCGCCGGGGCCTGTCCGAGGAATCTGCCCGGCGGAAGCTGCAGCATTCGCTGGCCGGGACTCCCCGGCAGGTCTGTGAGCGGCTGAAGGCGTTGGAGGCCGCAGGGGTGGCCTGGGTATTCCTCCTCTTCGACAACGCGCGCGATTTCGGCGGCCTGCGACTCTTCGCTGAGGCGGTCATGCCGGAGCTATGAGGTCGCCAGCAAGCACCAGTGCGGTCTCTCGCCATGCAAGCGGGATTTTCATGCCGAACGGAGCGGTGGTGGCTCCCGCCCCCCGCGGTCAGCTACGAAGAGTAATAATCCAGACCTTCACCTACGTTCTGTCATTTCTGGTCTCTTCACGCTCTTGACTTCAGTGGCCAGCGCAAGAGGATGTAAGCAAGCGGTTAGTGAACAACCAAGTAACAGCCCTCCAGGGGGAATGAGGAGGCCAGGATGTCTGTGACTACGCCTCTTGCCGGAAGCACTCCAGTCAGCGAGGAGGACAAGCGCCAACTCCGGCGGTACTTCGAACAGACACGGCCGCTCCCGCAACTTCTCGCGACACTTCGCAGCCGCAGGGTCGGATGCGGGTACTCGATCGAAAGCGGCCAGGAGGAGCACCGCAGCGCGACCGGCCGGAACATCCGTCAGGAACCCGGGCCGCTGGCGTTCACCTCCGGCCAGCCGGTCATTCCGCTGACCGAGGTGGAGGAGGCGATCATCGCGTGGTCGGCATGCGGCCCTAACGGCATGGCGCACTGGGACATCGCCGTGCATGGCGGATTCCACGAACTCGTCACGATCGCCGGGCGGACCGCCGCGGGACCCGGTAACTCGTTCGCCCACGACCTGCTCGTCATCAAGGACCAGGGCGCCTTTATCTACAACCCGGGCGATGAGCGGGAACGCGCGGTAGAGGTCCAAGGCGAAGAGGACTACCAAAAGGTACTGTCCTGGTACCGCCGCGGGATGCATCAAGTCCTCGACCACAGGCCCGACATCGACTGGGGGCTGCGCGCGCCCGGCGCCCCGAACGCTTCGCTATTCGGTCCTTACCAGTTCAACCTCAACCGGGACGGACAGACCTGGTTCATTCCGATCACCGACATCGGGTGGCTGTACTTCAGCGTGATGCTGAACCTCTTCGACGCCTGGCACCTGTACTTCACCGACGACCGGACCGGGGAGCCCGCTGGGGTAGGTTCCTGGGTGAAGGAGGGCCAGCTTGAGTTCCCGGTGGCGATCAGCCAGATCGAGCAGTTCATCTTCCAGGTCGAGACCTACCCTCCCGGCTCAATGGTGCAGAACATGCGGCTGGCCGCCGAGGCCATGGGGCTCGGGAACTGGATCTTCTGCGGGTACTTCGACGACATCCTGATGGGTGCATTCCCCGACCTCGCACGGGGGCTGGGGTTCCGGGCTGAGCCGTTGAACGACCGTGCCCCGGCGGCATCTGGCGCGCTCAAGATCTTCGGCGTCGAAGGGATCAAGGAGGCGACGTACGTGCCGTCGCCCCGGTACCCGGACGGCCGAGCGGTGATGACGGCGATGATGGCCGAGAAGTACGGCGAAGGCCGGACGATGTTGCAGGGCGAGGACAACTGGATGCTCCGTCACGGCGGGCCGTTCAATGCGGACACGGTGCGGGCCATCGTGAACGACCCGGCCACCCGTGTCTCCGAGTGGGCTGTCGAGGCGTGCATCGCCTACGTCGACTACTGCGTCGAGCACTACGGTCAGTGCCCGGTCTACTTCAACCCGATGCAGTGCAACTTCGGGGCGATCGTGCATCACGTCGACCCGACGTTCTACGAGCGTTTCTATGACGGCTCGACGGTGACTCCCGCCATCCGGCGCCATATGCAGGAGTGGCATACGTAGCAGGGGAGGGTACGGCGTGGCACGCGCGCAGGGCCCGGTCGAGCAGATCATCAGGCAGCGGGTCGCCGAGCACCCCGATGCCACCTGGCTGAAGTGGCAGGATACCGAGGTCGCCTGGCGGGACGTGCTGTCGAACGCGCAGCGCGCGGCGAACGGGCTGCTCGAGCTTGGGGTGCGCCCGGGGGACCGGGTGGCCATCCTGATGGGAAACCGCCCCGAGTTCCTCTGGGCCCACCTCGGCGTTGTGTTCATCGGCGCCGCATCAGTGCCGGTGAACATCTCGCAGCGGGGCCCGACGCTGCAGCACATCCTCAGGGACTCCGGTGCCACGGCAGTGATTTTCACCGATGACCTACGTGATGTGCTCGCCGCGGCGGCCGGTGACCTGCCGGGGCTGAGGCACACGGTGGTCGTCGGCGGCACGGCGGGCAATGGCGCCGACTGGGACTTCGATCGGCTCATGTCAGCCCCTGACCGTGAGCCCGAGGTCGACTTGGCCGAGCCGGCCGGCAGCGTCGGCATGATGTACACCTCGGGAACGACCGGGCCGCCGAAGGGCGTGGTCGCGGCGAAGTACGACACGACGCCACTGCAGTCGCTGCTGCGCGCCTCGGGGGTGCGGCCCGGCGAGACCATGTACACCCCGCTGCCGCTCTATCACGGGAACGCGCTGCTGGTATCGGCGATCGGATCCATGATCCTGGACGCCAAGCTTGCCCTCGCCCCGCGGTTCAGCGCTTCCCGGTTCTGGGAGGACTGCCGGCGCTACGAGGCCGTGGAGTTCAACACGCTCGGCGGGATGATCTCGATCCTGCTGAAGCAGCCGCCGGGGCCGGGAGACACGGACCATCAGGTCCGGGTGGTGCTCTCGGCGGGCTGCCCGCCGGACCGCTGGGAGGAGTTCCAGCGGCGGTTCGGCGTGCGGATCATCGAGTGGTTCGGGATGGTTGACTCGCCGGGCATCCTGCTGAACGATGCGGGCCGCGTCGGCTCGATGGGCCGGTCCGGCGTTGCCAACGTCGAGTTCCGCGTCGTGGGCGAGGATGACGGGCAGCTTGGGCCGCGGCAGGTGGGCGAACTCGTGTTCCGCCATCCGGCGGGCCAGACGACCCATTACGAGAATCTCCCGGAGGCGACGCGACAGGCCTACCGTGGCGGCTGGTTCCACTCCGGTGACCTCGCAGAATACGACGAGGACGGCTTCTTCTACTACCGAGGCCGGAAGAAGGAGTCCATCCGCAGGCTCGGTGAAAACATCTCCGCCTGGGAGGTGGAGACCGTCGTTAACTCCCACCCGATGGTGCTGGAAAGCGCCGCGCACGCTGTCAGCTCCGAACTTGGCGAGGACGAGGTCAAGATCACCATCGTGGCGCAACAGAGAGAGCAGCCGAAGCCCGAGGAAATTCTCGACTATTGCCAGGGCAAGATGGCGCGCTATGCCATCCCCCGCTACGTGGAGTTCGTCGGGTCGCTGCCCAAGACCGAGACGCAGCGGATTCAGTACGCCGAACTGAAGGCGCGCGGGATTACCCCCGGTACATGGGACCGCGAGCAGTGCGGCTACCGCGTGCAGCGGACATGAGCGGTGGTTGCTTAGTTAAGGAGGTCGCTGATGCGTGACGTTTACATAGCAGGGGCAGCGATGACCTGTTTCGGCAAGTTCCCGGACACGACGATCCGGGCGCTGGCGGAGGAGGCCACGCGCGGTGCGCTGCATGACGCGGGCATCGAGGCCGCCGACATCGGCATGGTGTTCTTCTCCAACGCGGTAGCGGGCCTGCTCACCAACCAGGAGATGATCCGGGGCCAGGTAGCGCTGCGCCACACCGGGCTGCTCGGCGTGCCGATGGTAAACGTCGAGAACGCATGCGCATCGGCGTCCTCGGCGTTTTATCTCGCATGTATGGCGGTTGGATCAGGCGCTGCAGACGTGGCGCTCGCCATCGGGTCGGAGAAGCTAACCCACGAGGACAGGTCACGCTCGTTCGCGGCTATCGGAACGGCCGTAGATCAGCTGCAGGTGGCTGAGCTGCAGCAGTGGGCATCGCCGCGTTCGGCCGGCTCCCCGCTTCCCGAACAGGCCGATTCGCTGCCTGCCGACGCGGGCGGCGGCGAGGCGGCAAGCGGCAAGCGCTCGTTCTTCATGGACATCTACGCGGCGAACTCGCGTGCCTACATGGAGAGCAGCGGCGCCACGCGGCAGGACTTCGCGCAGGTCGCGGTCAAGAGCCATCGGTACGCGGCGCTGAATCCCTATGCGCAATATCGCAGCGAGGTGACGGTGGAGGACGTGCTCGCCAGCCGCGAGATCGCGCCGCCGCTCACCCTGCTTATGTGCTCCCCGATCGGCGACGGGGCGGCGGCCGTGGTGGTCTGCTCTCCCGACGCGGCCCGGCGGCTCGGGGCGCGGGTCCGGGTCAGGGCCTGCGCGCTGGTCAGCGGCCGGGACCGCCGGTCCGGCGAACCCGGCGCAGTCGAGCGCGCGGCGCAGGCCGCGTACGAGGAGTCTGGTGTCGGGCCACGCGACCTTGACGTCGTCGAGTTGCATGACGCGGCCGCCCCCGCCGAACTGATGGCCTACGAGGAGCTTGGCCTGTGCGGGGAGGGCGAGGGCCCGGCACTGCTTGCCTCTGGGGCGACCGGGCACGGCGGCCATATACCGGTCAACACTAGCGGCGGCCTGCTGTCGAAAGGGCATCCGATCGGCGCGACCGGGTGCGCTCAGCTCGTCGAGCTGAGCGACCAGCTTCGCGGCCGGTGCGGGCAGCGGCAGGTGAACGGCGCGCGCGTGGCGCTTGCCCAGAACGGCGGCGGATTCCTCGGCACCGACGCGGCGGCGATGGTCGTCACCGTGCTTTCCACATGAGGCTCGCTAAAAGCGAAAGGCAGGCAGGCATGGAATTCAAGCAAGTCGTCGGCAACCGGCGGACGATCCGGTTCTTCGATCCCAACCGGCCGGTGGAGGAGGAGAAGATCCAGGTGATGCTCGAGGCGGCCAACCGTGCTTCACGCGCGGTCAACGCTGACTTCGCGAAGGCCATCGTCTGCTATCGCGACGAGCTCACCGACGAAGTCCGCCAGCAGATGAAGACGCCGACCACAACGGTGCAGATCGACCTCGCTCCGGTCACGATCTTCTGGTACGGCGATACGAGCTTCGTCAACGGCGCCCAGATCCGCCTTAAGGAACTAGTGGACCTGGGTGCGCTTCCCGTGACCCACGGCTGGACACACGCATACGTCGATGACCTCGTCTATCCTCAGGTCCTCGAACCCTTGTCCAAGGACCAGATCGCCGCCACCTGGGCGGTATCGGTGGAAGCGGGACTGGCCATCGCCCAGGCCATGCTTGCCGGCGTCGACGAGGGCCTCGGCGTCGGCCTGCACGCGTTCAACGCCGCAGGGGTCAAGGACGTCCTGAAGGTGCCGGATCATTGGGTTCCTATGTGGATCCTGCTGGTCGGCTACCCGGCGGAGGATGCCAAGGGCGGCGGGCAGCGACCGCGGCGGTCGCTGTCGGACAGTTTCTACCGCGGCCAGTACGGCAATCCGTGGAGCGAGATTCCCGACGTCACCGAGCGGCTCAAGCGCGAGGGGATGATCCAGGAACCGATGCCTGCCGACCCCACCCAGCGCATGTCGGAGATCAGGAAACTGGCCGAGCGCTTCGGACTGCCACAGTGATGAATCACGACATCGAATCGCACGGGTCCGTTAAGCAATGGGCGGCGAGTGCCGGCCATCAGGAGGACCCGCCGGACGCTCGCGAGCAAAAGCTGCGGATTCTCGCGGACTTCTGCGCCAAGGTCGAGAAGGAGCCCGACGAACTCGTCGCCTTCTGCATCCTGCGCAAGAAGGAAACGGGAGAGCGGTTCCTCAGCGTCAAGCGCCGGGAGACGGTCAACAACTGGCTCGACGAGTTCGCCGCCGAGCAAGGCTGGGCCGGGAAGCAGGCGGTGACGAACGCCAACGTGGTCCGCAGCTTCCTCATCCACAACGGGGTGTTCATCCAGGGTCCGGTGTGGCGCGGTTAAACATGGCCGGGGCCGGTCTGAGTTTCGCCAGCCATCTCCGGGTGCTGCCGGCCTGTGCCGGACCTACCCGCTGAGCGAAGCACCCCGCTGATCCGGGCGGCTGCGAGAGGCGATGCGGTTCGTTCGGGATCATCTGGAATGTCCCATTGCCCGGCGAGGTCCGCGTACAGGGCAGAGCTGGCCAGCAGGGACGAGTGATTGCCGAGCTGGGGGCGGGTGCCGTCGAGTACGAGGATCCGCCGGGCGCGGCGCGCCGAGGAGATGCGGTGCGCGATCACGATGAGCGTGCCGCCGCGGCGGGCGAACGCCGCCTCCGCCTGTTCTTCTGCGGCGGGGTCGAGATGGCAGGTGGCCTCGTCAAGGATGACGACCCGTGCGGGCGGCAGGTACGCGCGGGTGAGCGCGATGAGCTGCTGCTCGCCGACGGACAGCGCGGCGGGGGTGATCGCCGCGCCGTAGCCGCCGAGGCGGGCGACGAGGGGAGTGAGACCGATGGCCGCGGCGGCCTCGTCGAGTTCTGTTTTGGTGGCGGCGGCGTGCAGGTACGTGAGGTTTTCTTCCAGGGTGCCGGCGAAGACATAGGCCTCCTGCGGGATCAGGATCCGCCAGCTGTACCCGAGCCCGGCCACGGGCAGGTCGTTAAAGAGAACCTCGCCCTTGTTCGGGCGCAGCATCCCGGCGAGCAGGCCCGCGAGACTGGACTTGCCGATGCCGCTCGGGCCGACTACCGCGAGGTGGTCGCCGGGCGGGACCGTGAGGGTGAGGCCGGCGAGGACCGGCTCGGCGTGCGGGCCGTAGGCGAAGGTGACGTCGCGGACTTCCAGCGTGCCAAGCCGGTCCTGGTCCTCCCCCGGGGCAGCGCGTCGCGGCGCTGCTTGCGGGATCTCCAGCATCGTTTCCGCCTCGGTTCCTGCGTGGGTTCCTGGCGGGGCGCTGGTCTGAAGGATGCGCTCCAGCGTCACGTTGAGCCGGACTAGGCCGGCGCCCATGCCCTGCGAGAGCGCGTAGAGGACGCTGCGCAAGCTCCCCGTGATGTACGTGACCGCGCCGACGATGGCGCCGGCAGAGACCCCGTGCCGGAGCATTCCGGGGGCGGCAGCCAGCACGAGCAGGAGCGGAAGCCACCCGCCCACCGCGAGGCACAGCAGGCGTGCCGAACTGACGCCGGCAACGCGGCGCATGGCTTTCTGCTGGCGGGCAATGCGGCGGGCGAGGCCGTCGAGAACGAGGTCTTCGGCACCGCAGGCGGTGATGTCGCGCGCAGCGCTGGCCGCCCGCGCCACTTCCGCCGACACGTTCTCCTCGTTGAGGACGGCGGCGCGCTGGCGCGCGGCGTACGGGCGGAGCAGCAGTCGCAGCAGCACTAGCGAGGCAAGCAGCGGCGGGACGACGTACGGCAGCGTGGCAGGCAGCAGGGTGACGAGGCCGGCGAGCGTGCTCACCATGGTGAAGGCGACCGTGCAGGTGATGGCTAGCACGCCGGCGACGGAGTCCCGGACGATCTCCGCCTGGTGCGTCATCCGCGCGACGGAGCGGGCGTCCGGGTGGGCGAGAGCGCCGTCCACGATAACGGTGACCAGGTCGTCGCGGAATGGCTCGACGATCGCACCGATTCTCAGGTACAGCTGTCGGGTGCCGAACGCCCCGGCCAGCGCGGCCGCGACGAGGATACCGAGCCAGGCTAGGCCCAGGGCGGTGCGGCCGGCCAGGAACTGGTTGGTCGCTTGCGCGAGCGACCAACCTGAGGCGACCGCGGGGAACGACTGGACGAGGGACCACGCGGCGAGCCACGCGACGTCCTTCCAGCGACGGCGGAGGTGACGTCTCAGCACGCTTCGCCTGCTTCAACGCCCGCCTCATCGCCTGCCCGGCCGTTTGACCCGTCGGCTACTCCGAAGATCGCGCGGTACTCCGGGTCTGCCCACAGCGCGGCGTGCGGGGCAACGGCGCGGAGCCGACCCGCGTCCAGCCAGACGACGAGGTCGGCCCGGGCGGCCGTGGTCGCGCGGTGTGCCACGATGAGCCGTGTCAGGCCGCTCAGTTCGCCGGTGATGGCCCGGGCGACGAGCATTTCTGTGACGGTGTCTAGGCTGGACGTGGCGTCGTCGAGGACGAGCAGCCGGGCCGCGCTGGTGTGCGCGAACGCGCGTGCCAAACCCAGTCGCTGCATCTCGCCGCCGGACAGCGGCGTGCTGTCAAGCGAACTGTGCAGCTGCCGAGGGAGACGGGCGAGGAAGGCAGCGGCCTGGGCTTGCCCTGCGGCCACGCGGACCTGAAGGTCGTCAGGTCGGCGGAATCCGAACCCGATGACGTCATAAGGGGTGTCGCCGACAAGTTCGGGGCGTTCGAAGGCGTACACCACGGATTCTCGGAGGGACGCCCTTGTGAGGTCGCGCAGGTCGGTCCCGTCGAGGAGCACGGTGCCCGCGTCGGGATCGGCAAGCCGCCCGACAAGCCGCGCCAGGGTGGACTTGCCGACCCCGGACCGGCCGACCACGGCGACCGCGGTGCCGGGCGGAACGGTCAGATTAAGGTCACACAGCACCGCCTCGCCGCCGTGGCGCACCGTGATGCCGCTTAGCCGTAGTTCGCCGCGACCTGCGGGATCGTCCCCTGCTGGCAGGTCCCGTGTCCCGTAACGCGGGCACGGCCGCGCGAGCAGCTCCGCGGCGCGCCTCGCTCCGCCGCGCGCCTGGCCAAGCTGGCTGACCTGGCCGACGCTCGCACCGATGCCCGTCGCGAGCACCGCGTACTGAGTCGCGGCGACCAGGCCGCCTGCGGTGATCCGGTGCCCGGCGAGTTCCACGCCGGCGGTGGCGACCACGATGACCTGCAACGCCGGGGCGATGGCCATGGCCTGCGCAGCGGCCCGCGCCTGCACGCGCCAGGTAGCTCGGCCATGCTCTCGCAGCAGCGGAAGCGGGGCGAGGATCCGCTCTCGTTCGCGGGCCTGCGTGCCGGCCGCGGTGATCGTGTGGGCACCCGCGAGCGCGTCGAGCAACCGGGCGGCGATGGCTCCCTGTGCCCCGCCGTACCCGGCGCTGACGTCGGAGGAGTCGCGGACCAGTGTCCTCAGGACGAGGGCGAGCGCGGGGAAACCGGCGGCGAAGGCCGCTACGAGCCAGGGGTCGATCAGCCCGAGCGCTATGACGCTGCCGAGCGGCGGTATCACCGCGGTAACGGCTAGCAACATGCTGGCGGGCGCGCTGCCGGCGTCGGCGGCACTGGCGACGACGCGGCTGACGGTGTCCCCGGCACTGGCGTCGGTGCCGGTGGACAGCCACGGGCCGAGGGCGACGACGTGCCCGGCAAGCACTCGGCGCAGCCGGCCCGTTGCGTTCGCGCCGGAGACGCCGGTGGCGAGGTTGGTGACGGCTCCGCAGCCGACGATGACGGCCACCAGCAGCGCGCAGGCCGCCAGGGGACTGGCGGGGCTGCTGACCGCTGCCGGGTGGCCGGGCGCCGCATTGCCGGCCAGCATCGCGTCGATGGTGCGCCCGATTGCTGCGGGAAGCAGCACCTGCGCGGCGGCCACGGCCAGGGACGCGGTGCCGAGCAGCGCGAGCCACCAGCCGCTCTGGCGGGCGACGGCGAGCAGCAGCCGGTCGCCGTTGGTCTCGGTACTCGTGATGGCCACTGGTATCCCCGTTGGATTCTGGCGGTGGCCGGTGCCGGCGGGAACTCTGGGAATCAGGTTCCCGCCGGCACCGGGTGCTCGGCTTTCGAGCGAGGCGTCCTAGCAGAGCGTGATGCTGAGGACGCTGTCGCAGAGCAGAACGCTCAGGTCGCTACCAGCGCCGCCGCCGTGACCGCCGCCGCCGTGACCGCCGCGCGTGGGGTCCATCGCCTGGATGTCGAGGAGAGCCATGTACTTTCACCCCCTTACCGTGCTAGTTGGGTTGGGGAACTCCCTGCAGGGCCACTCGGGAACCCCGACAGGGAGGCTTGTGGGCCGGGCGAAGAACGGAAGCGCCGCGCCACACGGGGCAAGTGCGGCGGCCGTGCCCAGCAGGACGCCGGCGGTGCCGGTGCCCAAGTCCATCGACAGGCGCAGCAGCATGTCCCCGGGGAATGCCAGGCCGTCGGCGTACTGGATGGCGTGCCAGGCGAGCCGGTCGACATGGGCGGCGGCGACGCGCCCGGCCGCCTCCTGCCCGCTCCCGTCGCGTGTGCCAGCTAGGTAGGCGATCATCCCGGCGCGGCCGTTGAACAGGCCTGCCTGCACGTAGAAACCGGAGCTCGCAGCAAGCCTGATGGCGCGCGCCGCGTCAGTGAACGCCGCGTTGCGACGGTGTGCCGTGAATTGGTCGATCACCATGCCGACGCCGGCGCTACCTCCGGCGAGGTACGGCAGCGTCCGCCAGCCGTCGTCGACTTGCAGCGCGCCATTGCGGTCGGTTACGCACCGTTCCAGGTCGACTGCTATGGCACCCTGAGCGGCGTCGAGGTAGGCCGGGTCTCCGGTCCGCTCGTACAAGTGGATGAACAGCAGCGCCTTCCCCGACGCGCCGTGCAGCAGGCCGACGGCGCCGCGGGATCTGTCCACCGCGCGCTCGCCGACCGCGCCGTGCCCGGCGGCCATATAGGGTGCCGCGACGATCTTCGCGGCCCGTATCGCGGCGTCGGCCATCCCTGGCTCGCCGGCCTGGTCACCCACCGAGATCATGGCGAGCGCGAACCCCGACAGGCCACCGTAGAGGCCGTGGCCGAGCCGGTCCCAGTTCTCGCTGAGGCAGATGCGCGCCGTCCGGACAGCGGCGTCCAGATGGCCGAGCCGTGCCAGGGTGTATGCCGCCCCTGCCAGTCCGTCGTAGAGGCCGAGGCGCGTACCCTCAGCGGGTTCAGCAGTGCGTCTGACGAGCCATTCCTCGTATTCTGGCACGTGCACGCCGACTGCCTCAGACAGCGCGTACAGCACGCCGGCCGCGCCGTGCGCGAGGCCGAGAGCGCTGCCAGGGACGCGGAACTGGTCGATGTCGCCGGGAAAGAGCCGGTCCGCGCGGTCCGGGGTCGCGCTCGCCCGGATCGCGCCCACCATGTCCAAGGCCAGCCGGTCCCAGCACGCGTCGTCACTAGCGGCATCGGCGTCGGCGTCGCTGGCCTCGCGTGGTGCCGCGGTTAGGCAGGCGACGTACGCGGATGGCCGGGCCGGACAGCCGCGGGTAATTTCCCGCACCGCCTCGTCAAGGAACTTCTTCGGGACCGGGAACAGCCCGGCGATCGTCAGCGCGAGTTGCGCCGCCTTGTCCCGGTCTAGCGCGAACAGCGTCGTCAGCGGCATGAACATCGCCAGTCGCAGACACGCGAGGCTATAGGCGTCGGCGTCGAACCCGGTACGGTCACGGGGCGCGGCGAACCCGGGGTTGCCGACGGTGCGGACCCGTCCCTCGCTGATGTCGCTGGCGGCCTCGAAGTCGATGAAGGCAACGGTGTCGTCCGGCCGCACCATGACGTTGAACATATGCAGGTCGTTGAAGACCACGCCGCGCTCATGCATGGCCTCAGCGGCACGTTCGACCTTGCCGCATATCCCCAGTGCCCATGCCGTGTACGCTTTCGCTGCGGCCGGGTCAGGCACCGGTCCGTCGAGTGGATACCGCTCGACGAAGACTGAATTGAGCGTCCTGCCTGGGATGAATTCCTCGACGAGGAAGCGATGCTCGCCGACCTGCGGAAACCCGCGTACTTCTGGGGCGATTCCCAGGCCTGACAGGCGCAACAGGAAATTGTGCTCCCGGTGCAGCCTGGTGACCGCGTCGGACCCGTCGGCGGCCAGGCCCGCGTGCGGTCTGGCCTCTTTCAGGATCACCCGTTCGCCGCTCCGCTTGTCGGTTGCCGTGTAAACTCCGCCACCGTTCGAGAAATGCAGGGCACCGGTCAGGTCATATTCCAGGTCTGTTACTTTTAGTGAATTGCGAGCGGCGAGGTGGGGTGCCAGGAAGTCGGGCAGGCTGACCCATTCCGGCGGCATGAAGACGTAGGACCGCGAGTCCGGAACAAGATCACCGGCCGGGTTCTCGATAGCAGGAGTCATCTCGCCGCGGGAATCGAGGCAAAAACGCTCGGTGAAGCTGCCGTAGCGTACATACAGCGGGCCCGCGCCGTACCGGAGATCGCTGAGGATGTACGGCCCGGGGGCGCCAACGAGCTCGGCATCGAGTTCGCGCAGGATACGCTCGCAGGAAGCCTCATCCACCGGGTATATGGTGACGGCCTTGCCGCTGCCTGAACGCGACGAGTATTTCGCGTTCCGCATGAGCACTGCCAGTCGCGAGCCCAGGAACTTAAATGACACTCCGCGCGGCACGCAATATTGCCATACCTTGGTAATGATCTCATCGGAGTTATCGAGGCATGTCGATACGTGGATCTTCCAGCCTTGCGCGGGAATCGGAGACCTTGGCGGGACGTTAATGATCCAGTCGCCATGGCACGCCCGGCGCCACCCGTCAGGCAGCGGTCGCCTAGAGATCGGGAAGAGAGTCAGTGGATCCTGCTGCTGGGGCGAATCGTAAAAGATCCGGTCAGTCAGGCAGTACTGTTCATACTGCTTATCCACGGTTTCCCCCGGTTGGATGTAACTTAGCGATCATTCATGTAGATCTGATCGACAGCGAAATCATGGCATCCCATCACCCCGTCGCATAGTGACTTCTGTCATCAATTCCCGCTCGTTCGACGGTCTAGCGAGCCGATTTGAGCGCTTTAACATAGCAGCCGCACTTCGTCAATATATCTACGCCGTAGGCCCGTACTTTGGCCTTGACTTTGCCTACCTAGTGACCGCATCCGGCGCCTTTGCCTAAGCAGTCACCCATGATCACGCCCGGATTGGCCGCATATGTCTGTGCCGCTGATAGGCATAGTGGTTGGGTGTGGTGGGTCATGGAGTAGGCAATGTGGGTGCTGCGACAGGCGCCGGACCGCAGGAAATTGGTAACGAAATGCGGCTATAGGACTAAGTATGAAATATCGGACAGTTCGTTTGTGCCGCCTCCGGCTTTCCCACGGGCACCTGGTCGATGGCGAACTTTGCTGCGGCCACTGCTACCGACGGCAGTCGCGCTCTCCCCAGTGGCCTCGCACGTGGTCCCGAGCGAGACCAAATGGCCACGATTCCGTCTCCTTTTTCGCGTGCATCGCTTTGTCGGCAGCTGCCCGGTGCTACTCTTTTTCACGAAGTCATAACCGATTGATTGCCGCATTCCTGCTGCTTTCTCTGCATAGGTTCGGGTATATGGGGGGCTAGTCCGATGATCCGGCTACTTGTCGCGGAGCCGACGACCGTGACTCGAGAGGGACTCGTTGCCCTTCTTGGCAGGGAGAGCGACATCGAACTCGCCGCGACCGTGGGGCGCCGCGAGGATGTCCTGACAACTACGCGGGCAGTACGGCCCGACGTCGCGCTGATTGCGGCAGCGTTCCCCGACCGGGACGGCATCACCGTCGCGGCCGGAATGCGCACAGCGGCGCCCAGCTGCCGCTGCGCGATACTGAGCTCCGGCTGGCGGCCCCGGGACCTGCAGCGGGCGGTCGCGGCTGGGGTGCGGGGCTTCCTGGTCTTGGACTCGCCAGCGCAGTTCCTGACCGGTGCCGTCCGGCTGCTGGCCGTCGGTCGGCAAGTCGTCGATCCCCGCCTCTCGCTCCGTGAGCGGTGTCCCCTGACAACACGGGAAGCGGACGCCCTCAGCGCTGCCGCAGAGGGATCGACGACGGCGGAAATCGCTGCCGTCCTGTGCCTTACCGAAGGGACGGTGCGCAACTACCTCTCCCGCGCCATCGCGAAGACCGGCGCGCGCAACCGCGTCGACGCCATCCGCATAGCACACGAATCCGGCTGGCTCTAACGAGATCGCGGAGCCTTGGTCGGCCTGCTCAGCCATCTAGCTCTGCGACCAGGCCCCCCGGTGAGGATCCCGCCGCGACCGGGAGCTCGTGCTCTTCCGGGCTCGGAGAACAGAACCCATCCCCCGTGGCCTGATCGACGAGCCGGTCACCCTTCAGCGGGGCAACGCACCGCTGTCGGCCGCGGACCTGCGGCAGTTGTCGAGCAGCGAGTTCGCCGCCTCGGCTGCGACAAGGGGTCAGCAGGCGCAAGAGGCGCGTTACTTGTCACTTTCAAACTCGGCGGCGAGCTTAACTGGCGGCCCTGGCAGCACGCCAGAAGAGAGCAGCCGCGCCGCGTCCGCCTCTATTTTCGGAGTCCATTGAAAGTGCAAGTGCCGCGCCTCCACAGAGTCGACGCGAATCGCAGGCAGCGCGGAAATGTAACTACCGGGTAAGCGCAGCCTTACCGTACGATTTACTACCCGCCCGGACCCACATGCCCGGTGCCCCCGGCCGCGCGTGACGCAGGCGAGGCCAGGCCACTGATTCGCGGGGCCGGGGGCACCGGGTTCACGGACGTCACTCATGTCACAACGGCGCACATTCCTGTGGCCGCTGTGACATCAGGCGTGCTGCTTTCAGTTCACGTCTTACACGGCGACCCGGTTATCGACCAGCGAGCCGAAGCCGGAATCCGCCCCGATCAGGCCCCACTTGACCATCCAGTCGTAGGTCCGCTGGAAGTCCCTCTCCGAGTACGGTGCCGGGTCCACGTCGTGCCGAGCTGCCCGAGCAGTGCGGACAATGTCACCTGGAGCCGTTCCCTGTTCAGGGCGTCGACGGCACTGAACGGCTCGTCGAGCAGCAGCACGCGGGGCTCGATGGCAAGCGCCCTCGCCAGGTTGACCCGCTGCTGCATGCCGCCCGACAGCTGGCGCGGGCTGTAGTCGGCGAACTGCTCGAGGCCCACAAGCGCGAGCATCTCGCCAACCTGCCGGTCTCGCTCGGCCGGCGAGAACCTGCCCGAGCGGACAGCCAGGCGCAGCCCGAACGCCACGTTCTGCCGCACCGTCCACCATGGGAACAGTGACGGCTGCTGGAAGACGAAGCCGACCTCCGCGCCGGCGGAGCCGGGCTCGGCGCCGGTTACGCGGACGTGGCCGCCGGTAGGCCTCTCCAGGCCCTGGATCATCCGCAGCAGCGTCGTCTTGCCGCAGCCGGACGGGCCGACGATGGCGATGAACTCGCCTGCGCCCGCCGCCAGGTCCACGTCGAGGACGGCGTCGAGGCCGCCGCCGGGCGACGAGTAGCGTTTCGACACGCCGGCCAGGTCGACGACCGGCTGGCCGATGCTCACGGCGGTCACTGACCATCCCCCAGTGCCACGAAGCGACGTTCGAGCAGCCCGACGACCGCCGTCAGGATCAGCCCGATAAGGCTGAGGACGACGACGCCGACGTACAGGTCGTTGGTGCGCAGGTTCTGCTGGCCGGACAAAATGAGAAAGCCGAGCCCCTTGGTGGAACCGAACAGGTCGCCGGCCACCACGCCGATAAGGCCGCGCCCGATCGCGAGGCGGATGCCGGTGAGCAGGTACGGGGCGGTCCCCCGGAGCAGCGCGAACCGGAAGATCTCCGCCCGGCTCGCGCCGAACGCGAGGCACACGTCGCGCAGCCTGCCGTCGACCTGGCGGGCGCCGGCCTGGCAGTTGATGGCGATAGGAAAGAACGCGGAAATCGCGACGATCACCATCTTCGACCCGGTGCCGAGGCCGAGCGATACGACGATGAGCGGCGCCACCGCAATGACCGGCACCGTGTACAGCACCGTCACCCAGGGGTCGAAGATCGCGCTGGCGCGGCGGCTGAGCCCGAGGCAGAATCCCACGAGCATGCCGGCCGCGATGGCCACGGCGAGGCCGACGAAGAACTCCTCAAGGCTGGTGACCACGTCGGTGCCCAGCGTTCCCGCCTTGGCAAGCTGAACCCCGTCGGTCAAGGTAGCCCACGGGCCGACGATCGCGAGCGGGTTCGGATGGAGCAGGCTGACAGCCAGCTGCCAGATGACGATGCCGCCCACGATGGACGCCGCAGTGGTCCACCACGGCTGGCGGATGCCGTTCCCGCCCCGCGCCTGCGGCCGGAAACGCCGCGGGTTCCTGGACGCCTGCCGGGGGCTGGCCACCCCGTCGCGCAACAGAGTCACTGAACCGCCACGAGCGTCTCTGGGGCCCACTCGCCCGAGGCCAGGCCCCACGACCGCATCCAGTCATAGGTCTCGGTCAGTCGCTGCCGGGGGTACGGCGTGACGTGGATGTAACGGACGAAGGTGCCGGACAGCTCCTCGGGAGACAGCTGGCCCTTCGTCGGCTCGGCCAGGTGACCGCGGTAGGAGTCCGGGGACGCGTTGATGCGGTCCACGGCCTCATTGATCGCGTCCAGGTAGCCCTGCCGCACCTCCGGGGCGAGGCTGGCGCCGACGACCTCGGCGCCGCGGTAGAACGTGGCGGCGACGATATGCGCCCCGTTCTTGAGCGCGAGGCTGATGAAGGGCTCCATCAGGGCGACTACCCGGGCGCCGCCGCTGATGAGCTGCTCGTACCGGTGCTCGGGACCGCCGAGGTGCTCGACGCGGATGCGCTCCTTGGGTAGCGTGCCCTCAAGGAGCTGCAGGGACGTGTAATGCGATCCAGTGAACTCGTTCACGCCGACGGGCACGTCGCCGAGGTCGTGGGGCTCGTTGATCGCGGGGTCAAGTGTCAGGATCGCCTGGGCGGCCACGGCGGCGCGGAGCACGGCCACCTGCCCCGGCCTGCTTCCCCGTTCCAGGCGGTCAAGGCTCGCCCACTCACACACGTTGTACACGTCGGACTCGCCGTGCTCAAAGAGCGACTCCTTGAGCCGCGCGAACACGTCGCGCTCGGTGCGGGGCCGGTCGTCGTAGGTCGCGGAGAAGCGGACATCCAGGCCATGGCGTTCGAAGATGCCTTCCTCAGCGGCGACGATGGCGGGCAGGTCGAACACCCGCCCGTTCGGGGCCAGAGCGAGAGATGTGGACACCAGTCGTGCTCCTCTTACCTGACATTTACAACCATTAATGTAGACATTTACACGCGTTCACTGTGGTGTCAACGCCTCACCCTCGTGTCTCAGAACACACTGTGCCTACTAGCGCACGAGCGACACATGAGTGACACCACACTGACGCGTCTTCCGCATACTGCGGCGAGAGAGGCGCACACGGATATCGCGAACCGGACGACTACACGGGTACCACACAGGCGACAGGATGACGCTGACCACCGGGGCAGGCCGCATGCCGACGCGTGCTCGGTGACCGAGCGCACCTCTGCAAACCTGCCGCGATCAGCTGTCGCCGCGGCATGGTCATACTAAGCCGACCTCGCCGCCTCGTGTCAAGGCGACGCTGCTCACGGGCCGGTTAACGCTCCACCTCGACGGGCAGGGCCGGGTCCGTCACGTACTCCGCCCACGAGGCGTCGAACAGCGCGGCGTCGATGCCCGCGGCACGGAGCGCGAACGCGGCCCAGGCGCTCGCCACGCCGCCGCCGCAGTAGACGGCGACAGGCCGACCTGTATCGACGCCCAGGCCCGTGAGTATGCCGCCGATGTCCCCGGCCGACCGGAGCCGGCCATTGCGGTGGTGGAGGCTCGTAGAGGGGATGTTCACGGCTCCAGGGATCCGGCCGGGGAAGGGACTTCCGCGGCTCGGGTCGGGTGCCCTGAGGCGGTACTGAGACCGCGCCCGCACGTCGACAAGCTGCCCCTGACGGCCGAGTTCGAGCGCGCTCAGCGCGTCGACGACAGGCATGCCGCCTGGTCGTGCGCTGAAGTTCCCTGTCTTCGCCGGCGAGGACTGGCCCACGACCAGCGGGTACCCGCGCCGCTCCCATGCCTGGAGACCGCCGTCGAGGATGCGGACACGCTGATGGCCGAACCAGTGCAGCAGCCACGACAGCCGCCCTGCCGAGATCCCCGTGTAGCCCGCGTACGCGACGACGTCGGTCCCGTCGTCGAGCCCCCATGAGCGCGCGGTCCGCTCGAAGTCCCCGGCTTGCGGCACCGGATAGCTTCCGACAGACCGCTCTTGCGGGCCGGACAGCTCGCGTGCCAGGTCCACGAATACCGCGCCAGGGATGTGCCCGGCGCGGTACTCGTCGGGGAGGGGGCCTTCCTCAAGCGTGAAGCGCGCGTCGAGGAGAAGGATCGGCTGCTGCCGCTGGACCAGCGCGGCAAGTTCATCCACGGCGATGAAGCCGGGTAGCGGAACCGGTTCAGAGGCGTTGGTCGTCACGATATATAACAATATCGATCGAGAAGCTAGGATTTACAGCTGTGGCTCGGCGCGGGCGAGCCTGATCATCCATCGCTAGCAACCGCAAGTGACCGCTTGATGTTGTGCCGACGGTAGGCGGCAAGAAATCAGCCCGCTGCGCGAACTCCGATTCGGCGCATGGGCGCTTCTTGAGCGGGCTGGGAGGGTGCTGTCTCTTACGCTTCTGGTCATGGCGAGGTCCGTTGACAATGGCGTGTACGAGCGGCTGGGCGGGTCATGGTGGGATGAGGCGAGCCTGCTGAACATCCTGCACGGCAGCATCACGCCGGGCCGGTTCGCCTACTTCCGTGAGGTGCTCACCGGGCACTTCGGTGCCGGGGTTGCCGGGCTGCGGGTGCTGGACATCGGCTGCGGCGGCGGGTTTCTCGCTGAGGAGTTCGCGGCCCTCGGCTGCCAGGTGACCGGGGTCGACCCGTCGCCGGCGTCGGTCGGCGCGGCGCGTGCGCACGCGGCCGGGCGGGACCTGCGCATCGGCTATCGGGTCGGGGTCGGCGAGGAACTGCCGTTCCCGGACGCCGCTTTCGGCGTGGCCTGTTGCTGTGACGTACTGGAGCACGTGTCTGACCCGGACCGCGTGATCAGCGAGACAGCCCGGGTGCTCAAGCCCGGCGGACTGTACCTGTTCGATACCGTCAACCGCACCCTGAAGAGCAAGCTGCTCGCGGTCAAGGTGATGCAGGATTGGCGGCTGACCCGCCTTACCGACGTGGCGATCCACGACTGGGACATGTTCATCACGCCCGCCGAACTGGCCGGCATCCTGGAACGCCACGGGCTTGCCCCCGGCGAGATGACCGGCCTCGGGGCACGCGCCAGGCCCCTCGCCGTGCTCCGCAGCTATGCCAGCGCCCGGCTTGGGCGGATCACCTACGGGGAGCTCAGCCGGCGACTCGACGTGGGACAGGTAAGCAGCACAGCCGTCTCCTACATGGGCTTCGCCACCAAGACACAGCGGTAACGATCCATCAAGGCGGCAGTTCCCGATTTCAGCGCTATGGACAACCGCATTATGACCGGCAGCCCGTCGCGCACCCAGGATCGTTGTGACTGATGGTGGCGCAATGAATTTCCGTGAAAATAAGTTCCGGTGCGGACCTTGATATTGCTGGTGTTCTCCTGGCGGATTTTGCTGATGTGGTTGCAGAGGTTGTCTTCACGGCAGGTCCGTGCCCTCGGAGCGCCTGGTGATTGCAGCCCTCGCCGTTCGCCGGCAGACCTTGACTCGGCCGTGCGTGCGTTAACGAAGCCCTCGCTTCTCGGTGGGTCGATAGCCTTTTCTGCTGATGATGGAATTTCCCCTACATACCTTGAAATTTCTTCTTCAACACGAAGATTCCGGAGTATTTTAAGCGTCCAGACGGCGGGTGAATATTCGGGGAGCACGCATGGTCGGGGATGTGGCATCGCTGGTAGCGGAAATGATGTCGTGGGCGCGGATCGAGGGAGGATCACGGTGAGCGGCGCCGGAATCGTGCTGATCGTCGCCGCCGTCGCCCTCATCGGCTGGTGGGTCGACGTGCAGCGCCGCCCGATCCGCCGCTGCCCGTCGTGCAAGGGCAGCAAGAGGAACTCGGGCAGCAGCCAGCGCTGGGGCACTTGCCGCCGGTGCGGCGGAAAGGGAGAGGTGCGCCGCCTCGGCGCGCCTAGTGAGTAACTGAGGTGCCCCGCCCGGCGACGGGGTGGGCGGCGCAGAGGGGTCAGTTACCGCCGTGCAAGGGCCTTGACCGGGACGCTAGAAGATCTTGTTGATGAGGTCGTCGCCGATCCCGAAGCCCGCGCCGGACACGATTGCGCGACCGAATCCGCCGCCGAGGAACTGCTGCAGCATGCCACCGGATCCCTGCTGATACTGGGGCTGCTGATAGCCAGGCTGCTGATACTGGGGCTGCTGGTAGCCGGGCTGCTGGTACTGGGGCTGTGCCATGGTCTGGACGTGGTTGTTCACCATCGAGTGGATGGACTGCAGCAGCAGCGACACCTGCCCCTGCTCTTGCTGCACTCCCAGCGTTATCTCTTTCAGGTCGAGCATCCACTCGCGTGCGTTGGGGTCGCCCGCGGCGGCAGCGGCCTGCAGTTTGCTGGCCAGCCCTTGGATCTGCGCTGCGGTCTGCTGTGCCTGCTGCTGGAGCTGGGCGTAGTTCTGGTCTACGGTCTCGGGATCCACGGGTCCTCCATCTGACGCGGCTTGACAGCGTTAGCGAAACTGATATTAGCCGCCCCACGTCGCAACGGCCGGTTACATGGGTTCTCATGATGTCGGTGCGAGCCGTCCAGGACGCCGGGCACTCGCACGACGTCCTGAGCCGCGGCCGAGCCCGGGTTGTCATAGCGCACGGCCGTTGCTAACCACAGTGAGCGCACCGATACTCGCTGTATGCGATTTGTCCCGCTTTCTGATCATCCGAGCGACATGCTGGCCGAAGCGCGTCGGCAGCGCGAGTCCGTGCAACGGCCGGCGGAAGAGCAGTACCGCCAGGAACTGGCCGCATATCAGCTGCGGATCGACCAGGCTCGCAGACTCCGCGACCAGGCGCGAAACCCGCTGTCGCGGCTGCGCTGGGGACTGACGGCATGGTGGCGGCGGCTCGCGCGGCCGCCCCGGCAGTCGGCGGCTCTCATCCCGTCGCACGACGAGGAGGCCATCAAGGGCGGGATCAAGGGCGAGCAGGAAGTCGCGGACGTACTGAACAGCGCGCTTGGCGACGACTGGACCCTCGTCAAGGGATACCGCAACCGGCGCGGCGAGATCGACTACCTCCTGCTCGGTCCCGGTGGGCTGTTCGCGATCGAGGTCAAGTACGTCAACGGGACGTTCACCATCACGCGGGACCGGTGGCGGTACGTCAGGTACGACAACTACGGGAACCACGTCGGCGACGGCCTCCTCCAGGACGCCCGCGGCCGGCCACCGAACGTGCAGCTCGTGGAGCCGCTCGCGATGCTTGAGCAGTTCCTTGCCAGCCGAGGGCACTCGGTAAAGATGCGCCCGGTGGTCCTGCTCAACCACCCCAAAGCCAGGGTCAGCCAAAGTGTCCCAGACGTCGGCGTCGAGGTCCTCACCTCGACCGGGCAGCTGCGCGATCTCGCCCGCGACTCGGAGGGGCAGATCGCCGCCAGGAAGCTTGCCGACATCGAGCGCCTGGTCATCCGCGACCACCACTTCTACGAAAGGCCCGTAGAAAAGCCAGCCAAGTAAGACATTTAGGTTGCTGATAACCGGCTGAGAACGTTTCGCGCTCGCGTGTACCCGGTTTGTAAGGTTCCGGGCATGACAGTGACTCAGGCGATGCGGGGGACTGGAGAGGCGCCAGGCGTCCAGCTTGCCGTATCGACGACAGGCCTCACGAAGCGCTTCGGCGACCGCACCGTCGTGGACCAGGTTAACCTCGCCATCCCGGCGGGCTCGGTCTGCGGTTTCGTAGGTCCGAACGGGGCCGGCAAGACCACCACGATCCGGATGCTCCTCGGCCTCATCCGCCCCACGGCAGGCGGCGGTTCCATCCTCGGCGGCAGCCTCACGGACCCCGCCTCTTACCTGCGCAAGGTCGGGGCGCTCATCGAGGCCCCCGCGTTCTACCCCCAGCTGAGCGGCCGTGACAACCTCAAGGCACTCGCCCGCCTCGGCCAGCTGAACGTCGCCGCAGTCGAGCCGGCCCTGGCCCGCGCCGGCCTGACCGCCCGCGCCGGTGACAAGTACCGCTCGTACTCGCTCGGGATGAAGCAGCGCCTCGGCATCGCGGCGGCCCTGCTGCCCGGCCCGGAGCTGCTGATCCTCGACGAGCCGACGAACGGACTCGACCCGGCGGGCATCGTCGAGATGCGGGGCCTGATCCGGTCGTTCGCCGACGACGGGATGACGGTCCTGGTGTCGAGCCACCTGATCTCGGAGATCGAGCAGATCTGCGACTACGTGGTCATGATCAGGGCTGGCCGGCTCGTGCACCAGGGCAGCGTCGCGGACCTCAGGGCGACGCAGCAGAGCGACGTCATCGTCGCCCCCGAACATGACGGCGACCGCGAGCAGCTCGCTAAGGTCCTCGAGGCGGCCGGCTGCACAGTCACTGCAAGGCCAGCGGAAAACACCGTCCTGGTTGAGACGGCAGGCCTCAGCGCCGCGGACCTGAACCGGCTCGCCGCGAGCAACGGCATCACGCTCCGCCAGCTCAACGAGCAGACCCGGAGCCTGGAGCGGGCGTTCTTCGCACTGACTGGTACCGATGACGCCGGACTCCGTCCCGGCCAGGAGATGGGAGCGATCAAGTGACCTGGGCAGCGTTCACAAGCGAATGGACGAAGCTGAAGCGCAAGACGCTGCTGCTGTCCACCTTCCTCGGCCTCGCGGTGGCGGCCTCCATTTTCGTGATCCTGATCTTCAGCCAGGCACAGGCCACCGGGTCCGGCGGCGGCCTGCCGTCGCTGCAGCAGCTCGCCCGGCCGAACGGCCTGATCGTCGGCGTCGACAGGGCGACGATGCTGCTCGGCATCGTGGCCTTCGGCATCGCCGCCTCGCAGACGGCAAGTGAGTACAGCCTCGGCACGCTCCGCCAGCTGCTGGTCCGCCAGCCGCGCCGCGTCACGCTGCTGGTCGGCAAGATGCTCGGCGTGATCACCTTCCTGCTGCTGGCTTTCGTCTTCGCCGCTGTCGTCGCCTTCGTCGTCGCCGTGGTCGCGATGCATGCCCGTCACGGCTCGACAACCGCCTGGTTCAACGGCACGGGCATGACCGACCTGTTCCGCGCGCTGGGGAACATCAGCCTGGCTGTAATCGGGTATTCCATCCTCGGCCTCGTCATCGGCCTGTTCGTGCGCTCGGCGGTCTTCGCGGTCATCCTTGGCTTCGCCTGGATGATCGCCGTCGAGAACATCATCACCCGTATCGTGCCTAGCACCGAGAAGTGGCTGCCCGGCATGGCGCTCGAGGCGGTCGCGACCGGCGGCGGGGAGGGCGTGAACTACTCCCACGGGATACTCGTCGCCGCCGTCTACCTGGTCGTCGCTATCGTCGCCGCCGCGCTCATCTTCGCGCGCCGGGACGTGACCGCTTAAAAGTCAAACCTGCGAAGTCAACATCGGTCGGAACGGATTCGTGCTTCGCGCGTCCAGCCGACTTCTCCTCACTGCCCGCGATACCGGGACTGCCTGAGAATAGGTCTGAGACACCGGTCTGAGATACTGACGAGTAACATCAGCGGGTGTGGCCCGCGGTTGCATCCCGTGAGCGCATCAGGGGCAAGACTTTAGAGCGTCAAGGGCAGTGAGGAGCAGTTATGCGTCGTACCGTGTTCAACGAGGACCACGAGGCCTTCAGGGAGACCCTGCGGGGCTTCATCCAGGCCGAAGTCGTGCCGGTCTACCCGGAGTGGTACGCCGCTGGTGTGGTGCCGCGCGAGTTCTACTACAAGCTGGCGGGCCTCGGCCTGTTCGGCATCGAGGTGCCCGAGGAGTACGGCGGCGCGGGAGTCAAGTCCTTCAAGTACAACGCGATCGAGTCAGAGGAACTCGCCCTGGCGGGCGTGAGCTTCGGCGGTTCCAGTGTCCACACCGCACTGTGCCTGCCCTACCTGCTCAAGCTCGCGACCGACGCGCAGAAAGAGCGCTGGCTGCCGCCGTTCATCGCGGGCGACATGATGTTCGCGATCGCGATGACCGAGCCCGGCACTGGCTCGGACCTGGCCGGCATGCGAACGACGGCCAAGCTGTCGCAGGACGGTAGCCACTACGTGCTCAACGGCGCCAAGACGTTCATCACCGGCGGTGTGCACGCCGACCGGATGATCGTCTGCGCCCGCACGGCACCGCAGAAGGAGGACGACCGCCGCTACGGCATCTCCCTGCTCGTCGTCGATACCAAGCTCGAGGGCTATACCGTCGGCCGCAAGCTCGACAAGCTCGGCCTGCGCGTCTCCGACACCGCGGAACTCGCCTTCAATGACGTCAAGGTGCCAGCCGAGGACCTGCTGGGTGAGGAGCACAAGGGCTTCTCCTACCTGGGCCAGAACCTCCCGCAGGAGCGGCTCGCCATCGCCTACGGCGCCTACGCCCAGGCCGCCGCCGCGGTGGAGTTCGCCAAGCGGTACACCCAGGAGCGGCATGTCTTCGGCAAGGCCGTCGCCTCGTTCCAGAACACGAAGTTCGAGCTGGCCGCCTGCAAGGCCGAGGTGGACGCCGCCCAGGCGGTCGCGGACCGGGCACTGGAAGCGCACGACGCCGGCGAGCTGACCCCCGCCGAGGCCGCGTCCGCCAAGCTGTTCTGCACCGAGCTGGCCAGCCGGGTGATCGACCGGTGCCTGCAGCTGCACGGCGGCTACGGCTACATCAACGAGTACCCGATCGCCAGGCTGTACGCCGATAACCGGGTCAACCGCATCTACGGCGGCACGTCCGAGGTGATGAAGACCATCATCGCCAAGGACATGGGCCTATAGATCGGCGGTATGCCGGTAGATCGGCGGTATGCCCGGACGGGCTAAGACCGACTGGGCTGGCGTGTGCCTGGACGTGCCCAATCCCCGGGCGCTCGCCGACTTCGACGACGTCAATGAGGCCGTTGCTGCCGCGCCCTTGAGCTAGGTGTGACGCTGGCAGTGATGACTCCATGGCGTGACCGTTACATGCGTCTAACTTTTACGGATTTTCACGCAATTGCACGTTATGGTCTTGCATCATGTATGACGGGCGCATCATCGACACGCACACCCATCCGATGCTCGATCCGGAAAGCCAAATCGTCGCCGAGCCCCACCCGCCAGAGGCTTACCGTGCGTTGGTTGAGAACTCCCAGGTCCGCCGTGCCGCCGCGATAACGATCGCTCATCACGATGACCTGGACAGGACCCGTGCCCGCAACGACGCCATCATGAAGCTCGCCCATGACTCGGGCGGTTTCTTCTACCCCGTCTGCTCGGTCCACCCGGCCGACGGCCTGGCCGCCCTCGGAGAGATCGACCGCGTCGCCGCCGCGGGTGCTGCCTGGCTCAAGCTGCACCCGAACACGCAGCACTTCGACGTTGCCGATCCCGCGGTCGTAAAGGTGGTCCGCAAGGCTGCCGAGCACGGCCTGCCCGTCCTGTTCGACGCTTACTCGCCGTGGGACGCGAACCAGCCGGGCAAGTTCGTGAACCTCGCGACCGCCGTGCCCGAGTCCAGGCTGATCCTCGCCCACGCGCACGGCCCCGGCTTCGCGCAGTTGCTTGTCTACGACATACTCGCCCGCTACCCGTGGTGGGGGCGGAACGTGTGGATCGACATCTCGGTCACTGGCCCGATGCTGGCAGGCGGCCCGTTCGCCGAGCAGTTCACCGCCGTGCTGCGCAAGGTGGGTACCGACCGCGTGGTATTCGGCAGCGACTACCCGGTCGACGATCCGCTGACCGCCATCCGCGCCGTCGACGAACTCGGCTTCACGGATAAGGAGCAGGCGGCGATCATGCACGACAACGCCGCCGCGCTGCTCAGCGATGAGCCGCCCGAGGACAAGCGGTAGGGGCGGCGACCACCAGCAGCGCGCGGGTGTTGAAGCTTGCCGCGGGTACCCGGAAGGCATCGGGTGCGAGAACCGGGTTTCGGTCAGGCGCATGTCATGGACCGGCCGCGGCGGCGCGGGGTAGCGTCTTAATTCGTGCAGACCTTCGATGACGTAGCTCGCCTGGCCGCCGAACTGCCCGAGGTGACCGAGGGCGAGGAGAAGCACCACGGCCACCGCGTCTGGCAGGTGGCGGGCAAGACATTCGCCTGGGAGCGCCCGTTCAGTAAGGCCGATATCAAGCGCTACGGCGACCAGCAGCCGCCGCAGGGCCCGATCCTCGGGGTCCGCACCGCCGACCTGGCGGAAAAGGAGGCGATCCTCTCCGGCGGCACGGCCGCCTTTTTCACCATCCAGCACTTCGACGGCTTCAGCGCCTACCTGGTCCAGTTGGACGAGGTCACGGCGCAAGACCTCAGGGAAGCCCTCGTCGACGGGTGGCTGGCGGTCGCGCCGGCGACCGTCGCCGAAAGTTACCTGAACAGGTAGTCCGAACGAAAGCAGCCTGGTCCCGCTCGCCCCCGCGCGCTGTGCTTTCCCGCTCGCCGCCGCGCGCTCGGGGCTGTGCTTTCCCGCTCGCCGCCGCGCGCTCGGGACCCCTGTCCTTCCCTCGTCGCTCAGTCGCTCGTTCCTCGCTCCCTCGTTCCTCAGTCCAGGACAGGGGCGCGCGCTTTGGCTCGCGGGGGAGGTCCTTCGCTCGTCGCTCGGTTCCCCCCGCTCGCCTCCGGGCGCTCGGGACCCCTGTCCTTCCCTCGTCACTCAGTCGCTCGTTCCTCGCTCCCTCCCTCCTCAGTCCAGGACAGGGGCGCGCCCTTTGGCTCGCGGGGCCCTCGTTCCTCGCTCCCTCGTTCCTCAGTCCAGGACAGGGGCGCGCGCTTTGGCTCGCGGGGAGGTTCCCGCGCGTCTTGGAGTGTCCGAATAATGAGACAAGGTTGCTCATCATTCAAGACTGTCTCTAGAGTAGCGATATGCCTGAGGTCTACACGCATGGTCATCACGAGTCAGTACTCCGCTCGCACAAGTGGCGCACCGCCGAGAACAGCGCCGCCTACCTGCTGCCGCATCTCGCCGTGGACGCCCGGATCCTCGATATCGGCTGCGGTCCCGGCACGATCACCGCGGACCTGGCCGGCCGCGTGCCGGAGGGACACGTGACCGGCATCGACGCGGCGCAGGAGGTCATCGAGCAGGCCCGCGCGGCCTTCCCGCGAGCCGAGCGGGACCAGCAGAGCGGACGGCGGAACCTCGACTTCGCGACCGGCGACGTCTACGCCCTGGACTACCCGGACGGCAGCTTCGACGTCGTGCACGCCCACCAGGTTCTGCAGCACCTGGGCGACCCGGTAGCGGCGCTGCGCGAGATGCGCCGTGTCACCAGGCCTGGCGGGCTCGTCGCGGTGCGCGACGCCGACTTCGGCGGCATGACCTGGTACCCAGAGCTTCCCATCCTCGACGAGTGGCGACAGTTCTACGTCACGGTCGCGCGGGGCAACGGCGGCGAGCCGCACGGCGGACGCCGCCTGCACGCCTGGGCCAGGGAGGCGGGCTTCACCGACATCACCTGCTCGTCCTCCAACTGGACCTACGCGACGGAAACCGACCGGTCCTGGTGGGGCGGTTTGTGGGCCGACCGCACGGTCAAGTCGACGTTCGCGGCCACCGCGACGGAAGGCGGCCACGCGACCGCCGGCTACCTGGAGCGGATCGCCGACGGCTGGCGCGCCTGGGCGGCCGACGAGGACGGCTGGTTCCTGGTCCCGCACGGCGAAATCCTCTGCCGCGTGGCCTAGCTGCGAGGCCAAAAGCAACATGGTGGATCGTTGGGCGCGCCTGGTGCCTCCTAGCGATCCACCATCTTCATGACGCGACCACGCCATGGCAGGATTAACGGGCTTCGGCTGAAAACTGCCATGAAATGATGCCCGACTGGCAGCGCCGACGGCGGGCCGTAGGCCGAAGGCGGATGTCCGTGGGCGGACCAAAGGGGCAAGCGTCGCATTTAGCTCATGTGACGCTAGTCAGCGCGGCTGACTGGGCTTAACGTCGGGGCATGGGCAGATACGAGGACGCTTTTCGCAGGAGCCTCGACGACCCGGCAGGGTTCTGGGCTGAGGCCGCCACCGTCATCGACTGGTACACCCAGCCGGAAACGATCCTTGACGACAGCAACCCGCCCTTTTACCGGTGGTTTAAGGGCGGCACGCTTAACACCTGCCACAATGCTCTCGACCGCCACGTGGCGGGCGGCCATGGCGACCAGCTCGCCCTGATCTACGACTCGCCGGTGACCGGCGTCAAGCAGACGTTCACGTTCGCCGAGCTCAGGTACGAGACCGCCAGGTTCGCCGGCGTCCTGGCCGGCCTCGGCATCGCCAAGGGCGACCGCGTGATCATCTACATGCCGATGATCCCCGAGGCCGTGATCGCCATGCTCGCCTGCGCGCGACTTGGTGCCGTGCACAGCGTCGTGTTCGGCGGCTTCGCCGCACACGAGCTCGCCGTGCGGATTGACGACGCCAAGCCGAAGCTCATCGTCTCCGCGTCGTGCGGCATCGAAGGCGCGCGGGTCGTCGAGTACAAGCCGATCCTCGACGCGGCGGTCGACGAGGCGGAGCATAAGCCCGCGCACACGATCATCGTGCAGCGCCCGCAGGCGACCGCGGCCATGCGCGAAACCGACCTCGACTGGCACGATCTCGTGGCCGCAAACCCCGCGCCCGCCCCATGCGTCCCCGTCGACGCAACCGACCCGCTCTATATCCTCTACACCTCCGGTACCACGGGGAAGCCCAAGGGCGTGGTCAGGGACAACGGCGGCCACGCGGTCGCGCTTGCGTGGTCGATGCCCAACATCTACGACACGCACCAAGGCGAGGTGTTCTGGGCCGCCTCCGACATCGGCTGGGTCGTCGGCCACTCCTACATCGTCTACGCGCCGCTCCTGGCCGGCTGCACCACGATCCTCTACGAGGGCAAGCCGGTCGGCACCCCGGACGCCGGCGCTTTCTGGCGGGTTATCGCCGAGCACAACGTCAAGACGCTCTTCACCGCCCCGACGGGCTTCCGCGCGATCCGCAAGGAAGACCCGGACGGGCGGCTCAAGCAGCAGTACGACCTCAGCGGCTTCAGGTACTTGTTCCTGGCCGGCGAGCGCCTTGACCCTGATACCTACCGATGGGCCGGCGAGCTGCTGAACGTCCCGGTGATCGACCACTGGTGGCAGACGGAGACCGGCTGGGCGATCGCCGCCGACCCGGTCGGCCTTGACATGAAGCCGACGAAACCCGGCTCGCCGAGCCTCCCGGTCCCCGGGTACGACGTCCAGATTCTGGACGAGGACGGCAACCAGGCCAAGCCGGGCGAAGCCGGGAACATCGCGATCAAGCTGCCGCTCCCGCCGTCCTGCCTGCCGACCCTCTGGCACGACGACGAGGGCTTCCTCCATTCCTACCTGGCCCGCTATCCCGGCTACTACCTCACGGGTGACGGCGGCTTCAAGGACGAAGACGGCTATCTCTACGTCATGGGCCGCATCGACGACGTGATCAACGTGGCCGGCCACCGGCTGTCCACCGGCGAGATGGAAGAGGTCCTCGCCAGCCACCCGGCGGTCGCCGAGTGCGCGGTGTTCGGTGTCAACGACGCGCTCAAGGGCGAGATGCCGCGCGGCCTGGTGGTGCTCAAGGCGGGCGTCACCGCGGACCAGCAACAGCTAGCGGCGGAGCTCGCCCAGATGATCCGCGACCGCATTGGCCCCATCGCCGCGCTAAGCAGGCTCGACATCGTGCCTGCCCTCCCCAAGACCCGATCGGGGAAGATCCTCAGGAAGACGATGCGCGGCCTGGCCAACGGGCGCGACGAGCCGGTGCCGTCCACCATCGATGACATGTCCGTCCTAGACAACTTGCGCCCTATTCTCGAGGGCGCGGCCAGCTAACCCGGCTCTGCCCCCGCATCATCCCAGACGGCGGCCCGAGCGCCGAGGCGGGCGGGAGGGAAGCACGCCGAATGCGCATTTGGGCTGGCAAGAGTCCGCCCGAAAGCGCATTTGGCGTGCTCCGGGGGGGCGTCGGCCGCCGGACCAACGGCACACGGCCGCTGTCGCCGTTCGGCCCCGGGGCGAGCGGGGTCTTATTCCTCGGTCGGCCGCTGCTCACGCTCGGCACGCCTCAGGAAGTTGTTGAGCTGGTGAGCAAGCCGAAGTCGTTCGGAAGATACTTCGGAGAGCCTCGCCGCTAGCTCGTCACGCTGGCGGACAACCTGAGCCAGCTGCTGCTCAAGTTCGATGATCCGCCGGATGGCGGGGATCGTCAGGCCCTCGTCGGCCATCGTGGCGACCTGCTGGATGACGCGGATCTCCACGCGGGTGTAACGGCGCTGCCGGCCGGCCGAGCGCTGCGGCGAGACGACCTCAAGCTCGTCGATGCGGCGCAGGAAGGCCTGCTTCAGCGAGAGCATCTCCGCGACCTGCCCGACGGTATAAAGGGGGACATTCTCGTCCTCGAACGGCTCCATGTGCACCTCCCTAGTGGCGCCTCTGGCGAGTGATCACAACCACCCTGGACGATGCTAAGCGGCCAGCGGTGCGTCTCGCCCCGCTGGCCGCTCGTAGCGCGTCAGCTAATACTGCCGTCACGGCAGTCCTTACTCGGCCGGGAGCTCCTTGGCCTCGCTGGTGGTGCCGACCGTGATCTTGCGCGGCTTGGCCTCCTCGCGGACCGGGATGCGGATCTCCAGCACGCCGTCGTGGTGGCTGGCCTCGATCGCCTCGGCGTCCAGGTTGTCCGAGAGGCGGACGCGGCGGGTGAAGCTGCCGAACTGCCGCTCGCGGACGACCGGGTTCTCGCCCTCGGTCTTGGTCTCCTCACGCGTCGCGCTGACGGTGAGGACGCCCTTGTCGACGGTCACGTCGATCTTGTCCTGGTCCACGCCGGGAACGTCGAAGCGGAGGACCACCTCGCCGTCGCGGCGGACGGTGTCCATGGGCAGGGCCGGGGCGTAGCTAAAGCCACCGAGGTTGAGAGCACTGCCACCGAACGCACGGCGGACGATGCGGTCGAAGTCACGGCTCGGGTCGAGAGTTGTCAGGTACATCGCTACCTCCTGGGAGGGCTGCCACCCTGTGTGGTCTCGCCCTTCGCTCGTAAGAAACTTACATCTCAAGTTGTATATTCAATGCTGCACGATTGTCAAATAAGTTGCGATCTTGCCTGCCGGCAGGGGGTGGCGGCTACCCTCAAGGCATGGCAATCCGCGACATTCGGCTGTTCGGCGACCCGATCCTGCGCACCGCCGCCGAGCCCGTCACCGACTTCGACAAGCAATTGCGCTCCCTCGTCAAGGACCTGACCCAGACGCTCGATGACGCTCGCGGCGCCGGGCTCGCGGCACCGCAGATCGGCGTGGGCCTGCGGGCGTTCGCCTACGTGGTCGGCAGCGAGCGCGGCTACCTGGTGAATCCGGTCCTTGAGTTCCCCGACGAGGAGGAGCAAGACGGCGAAGAGGGGTGCCTGTCATTCCCCGGCATCTACTACGACGTGAAGCGGCGGCTGAACACGGTAGCCCGCGGCTTCACCGACCGCGGTGACCCGATCCAGGTCGTCGGGACGGAGATCCTCGCCCGCTGCCTGCAACACGAGACCGACCACCTGGACGGCGTGCTGTTCATCGACCGGATGGACGCGGCCACCAGAAAGCAGGCTATGAGGGAAATCAGAGAAACAAACTGGGACATACCGGTAAAGATTAGCCCGCATAGGATGACTGACCGCATATTCTGACATCTGGCTCGGGGTGCGCCGCGCTCCCGTATCCATAACGCCGGAAGCGTTGCAACAGAGACGCTTCAGAGGTCGGCGGGGCACAATGTGGGTACTGGGTCGTAAGGATTCCTTTGCCTAAAAAATGGATAGCTTCCACTGCGGGACCAAGCTATGCGGGAGGTATGCGGACATGTCGCGAAGAGTGCCCCCTGATGGAGTGGAAGATGGGTATTTGCGCGGGAATATGCGCCGGTATGAGAACCCACATCGTTTCGACGACCAGCGCGACCAGCGCGACCAGGTGCCGGGGCAAGGGCCTGGTGGCCCGGCACTCCCTGAGCAGTCGCCGCGGGACCTCCCGCCGGCGCGCAAGGTCCGTTTCCGCCGCACCCGGCGGTTCTTCCGGCGTCGCACGGTTCGCGTCGTCAGCGCGGTGGTCGCGCTCTTCCTCATCTGGGTGATGTTCTCTGTCGGCCAGGCGGCGTTCAAGAACAACGGCCAGAGTGTCTCCGCGAACGTCGCGGAATGGGCCAGGGACCACTACCTCGGCCCGGTCGTGACGTTCGGTGAATGGCTGAGCTACAACCCGCCGCCCAAGGGCGGCAAGCCGTCGTTCTCGCTCGCCGTGCCGAGCAGCGAGGCGCTCGCCGCGAGCGAGGCACCGAAGGTCAAGGCGCCGAAGATCCCGGCCAAGCCGGCCTTCGTGCCCGACATCCCGGCCACGCTGAAGTCCCTGGCGGGCACGCCGATCGCCGGCGAAGGGCAGTGGCGCGTAGTGGAGAAGGTGAACGGCGAGCCCGCGATCCTGACGACGTTCCTGCGGGACGCGACGTACACGTCCGAGGTCAACGGCATCGCGTCAATTGACCAGCGCCTGGTCACGTTCTCGCTGCGCCCCGGATCAGAAGACCCGGGACCGGCCAACTGGGGCGTGCCCGACTACATCCCCGCGGGCCAGCGGAAGGACCTGCTCGCCACGTTCAACGGCGGGTTCAAGCTGGACACGGCGGGTGGCGGCTTCTACCTGAACGGCATTTACCACGGCTCGCTTGAGAACGGCACGGCGTCGATCGTCTACTACAAGAACGGCACGATCAAGATCGGCGAATGGGGCCGGGACTTCACGATGAACTCCTCGATCGTGGGCGTCAGGCAGAACCTCAAGCTGCTCGTGGACCACAGCCAGGTGTCGCCTGACGCCAACTCGGACGTGATGAGCAACTGGGGCGCGACGCTCGGCGGCGGGTACTACGTCTGGCGGTCCGGGATCGGCATCACTAAGGACGGCCGGATCATCTACGTCTACGGCCCGGCGCTTGACGCGCAGGACCTGGGCGAGCTGCTGCAGCGGGCCGGCGCGGTCGAGGGCATGCAGATGGACATCAACCCGGCCTGGATGAAGTTCGACTACTACCAGGCCAAGGGCGACCCGAGCGACCCGACGCCGGCGCCGCTGCTGCCGACCCAGCAGCCGAGCCCCTACTCGTACTACTCGCCGTCGACCCGCGACTTCACCGCGGTCTTCGCACGGTGACGTTCAATAAGACGACGGCAGCTGGCGGAGACACAGGGGCGCGGGCAACGGTGCCTGCCGCAGCGGCCTTCTCGTTCTCGCCGGCGCGCTGGGGGCGTGCCGTCCTGCAGACGACGCGGCCCCGGCAGTGGCCGAAGAACCTGCTGGTGTTCGCGGCGCCGCTTGCGGCGGCCTCGCTCGGCCGCGATAACGGCTTCGGCTACGCGCTGATCGCCATGTTCGCCTTCGGTTGCGCGTCGGCGGCGGTCTACTTCATCAACGACGTCGCGGACGTCGAGCGGGACCGGCGGCACCCGGTGAAGCGGAACCGGCCGATCGCCTCGGGCGCGCTGCCCGAGCAGCACGCGGTCGTGCTCGCTGTGCTCGCGGCGATGCTCGCGGTCAGTGCCGGCGTGGTGATCCGCGCGCCGCTGCTCGTCGCCACGGCGTCGCTGTACCTGTGCTCGTCGTTCCTTTACTCGCTCAAGCTCAAGCACGTCCCGTACGTCGAGATGCTGCTCGTGGCATCCGGGTTCGTGCTGCGACTGCTCGGCGGCGCGGCCGCGACGCACGTGCGGCCGTCCGTCTGGTTCCTGCTGGTATGCAGCCTCGGCGCACTCGGCGTGGCGGTGGCCAAGCGGTACACCGAGCTGACCAGCCTGGGCGCGGACGCCGTCAGGCACCGCCCGGTAATGCGCTGGTACCGGGCGGATATGCTCCGGGTCACGCAGGTGCTCATCGGGGTCGGCGTGCTCGCCACCTACCTGATGTGGGCGCTCAGCGAGGACGCCGCCGCCCGACCGTGGCACCTGGCGTCGGCGCTGCCGCTGGCCGCCGCGCTCGTTCGGTTCGGCGTGCTCACGGCGCGCCGCACGGTGCGCCCGGTGGAAGACCTGATCACGCGGGACGCGGTCATGCTCTGCTGTGAGGCGGCGTGGCTGGTCTTGTTCTGCATCGGCCTCTACGTGGAGTGACAAATGAGAGTTCTGCTGCTCGGTGGCACGAGCGAGATCGGCCTTGCGATCCTCTCCGCGCTGCGCCTCGGACCCGACGCGGAGGTCATCCTGGCCGGCCGGGACCCGCAACGGCTTGAGGCGGCGGGGAAGGCGCTGAGCCGCCCGGTCACGGTCGCCCGGTATGACGCCATGGAGACCGGCGCCCACCAGGCGTTCGCCGACGAGATCTGCGCCGGGGGAGTGCCCGACCTCGTGATCGCCGCGACCGGCGTCCTGATCCCGCAGGGGCGGCTGGAACAGGACGTGCGGCTCGCCGCGACGATGATCGAGACCAACTTCACCGGGCACGTCACGGCGCTGCTCGCCTTCGGCGGGGCCATGCGCCGCCGTGGCAGCGGCACGATCGTGGTCTTGTCGTCCGTCGCGGCCGTCCGGCCGCGCAAGTTCAACTCGGTTTACGGGGCGACGAAGGCGGGCCTTGACGCGTTCGCGCGCGGCTACGCTGACTCGCTGCACGGCACCGGCGTCCACGTGCTGCTCGTCCGGCCGGGGTTCGTGACCGGCCGGATGACGGAGGGGATGAAGCCCGCCCCGCTGGCAACGACGCCGGAGGCGGTCGGCACGGCGGTCGCGAGCGCGCTGCGCAGCCAGGGCCGGGGCAACCAGGGGCGGGGCGGCGGCAAGTCCGTCCTGTGGGTGCCTGCCCCGCTCGTCGGCCTGGCGACGGTGCTGAAGCTGATCCCGCGGCCGGTCTGGCGCAAGCTGGAGAACTAGCTACTTTGCGGTGATCCGGGTGTTACTTTGCGGTGATCCGCGTACCGTGGTCGCCGCCCTCGCAGATTGACTTCATGACACCGACGGCGGCGACGTCGAAGACGTGCATGGTGAGCGACTGCTCGTTGGCGAGCACGAACGCGCTGGTGTCCATAATCCGGATGTCGGCCGCGAGCGCTTCCTCGTAGGTGAGGGTGGTGAACCGGCGTGCGTTCGGGTTGTGCTTGGGGTCTGAGTCGTACACGCCGTCCACCCCGTGCTTGGCGACGAGCAGCGCGTCGGCTTCCAGTTCAAGGGCCCGCTGCACGGCCGGGTAGTCGGTGGTCACGTAGGGCTGGCCGATACCGCCCGCTAGCACGACGATGAAGCCGCGGTCGAGGTGATGCATGGCCTTGAGCCGGATGAACGGCTCGGCGACGCTGTGGATCGGCACCGCGGTCATCACCCGGATGTCCGCGTCGGTCCGTGCGGTGAGCGCGCCCCGCAGCATGAGCGCGTTCATCACCGTGCCGAGCATGCCGATGTTGTCCGCTTCCGCCCGGCTGATCCCCCAGCCATCGGCCATCCGGCCCCGGAAGTAGTTCCCGCCCCCGACGACGACCGCGACCTGGACGCCGAGGTTGTGCACGGACAGCACCTCGTCAGCGACCCGAGCGAGGCTCGCGGGATCGACACCGGTTGCGGCGGCCCCCGACAGGGCCTCGCCGCTGAGCTTGACCACTACCCTGCGATACCGCGGCAACGTCAAGGCGCCCCCTCCGTCCCGAGTTTTCCTGGCCACCGTATCAGCCCGCACGGCCTCCGTGCTCATCGGCCGGTCACCGTGGATGTCTACCGGTTGCCGTAATGTGACGTACCGCGGCGCGTCAGGCTCCGGTCGTTTACTCCCGTCTCAGGATTCGCGTCTCTAGGCGGCCCACTTCCCTCCAGTCGTTGAAGGGATCCGGCAGGGCTACTCGGTGGAAGTCGGTTTTGTCGTCTGCTTGGCGTTGGCCCAGCTAGCAGCGATCGTAATATCGGCGATGAACCGGACCTGGCCGCTCGGTGCCCACCGCCGCGTGGCCTCGGTCAGGCAGGCGCCGACCAGGTCCGCCGCCTGCTCCGACCGCTCGGCCGGGACGTGCACGAGCAACTCGTCGTGCAGGCAGAGGACGATCTGCGCCCCCAGCGACGCTGTCCTGGCCCGGACCGTGACGGCCCACATCTTGAACAGCTCGGCAGCCGCGCCCTGCACGACAGCGTTACGGCCGTACCGGCCACGCGCGGCTTCCCTGGCCGAGGACGCGGCGCCGCGAGACATCCGGAGCAGCCGCCCGCCGTAGGTGCTCAGGTCCCGGCCCGCCCGGGCGGATCGGTCGGCGGCGTCGAGGTAGCCCATCGCGACAGGGTAGGTGGTCCGCATCCGCCGGGCCGCGGCCCCGCCGTGGCCGGTTGTCTGCCCGTACATGGCAGCGATCATCGCCACCTTCGCGGTCGGCCGGTCCACCCCGAGTTCGGCCGCTACCGGCAGGTACATGTCGGCGGCGGCGGTGGCTGCGGCGAGCGCGGCGTCGCCCGAGACGGCGGCGAGCACCCGGGGCTCGATCTGTCCCAGGTCGGCCCGGATGAGCAGGTGCCCGTCTTCGGCGAGCACCGCCCGGCGGAGCACGGCCGGCATGTTGTGCAGGCCGCTGGACGCGGTCATGCGACCGGCCGCCCCGTCGCATCCGGTCCACGCGCCGCGTAGCCGCCCGTCGGTTCCCAGGTGCTCATCGAGCCAGGCATAGCCGTAGGTGGTGGCGATCCGTTCCGCTTTGCGCCATTCGAGTAGCGCGGCGACCAGCGACGAGCGGTCCCTGAACTCTTCGAGCCGCCACGCGCGGGTGTCCGGCACGTCGATCCCGGCCGCCGCGAGGAGCGACTTCACCTGGACGGGACTGCGCAGGTCGGGGACCATCCCGTCAGGCGCGTGCCGCAGCACGCGCGCGTCTCGCGCGGCCCGGACCTCGGCGGCGTCGGCCATCCCGCGCGGCCGCGGCCCGATGATCTCGGTGAGTAGAACCTCCGCCACGGTCCGGTCGACAGGCAGCCCGTCCGCTGACAGCTCCGCGCACAACAGTTCAGCAGTGGACTCGCAGCGAGCGGTACTGACTCTGGCCCCGCCCGCCTGTTCTTCAAGCCTAGCGAGCTGTAGCCGCGCCGCCTCAAGCGCCGCCGCCGCCCCGAGCACCGGCGCGTCCGACGCCCCGTCGGCCACACTGAACAGATCAGGCTCACCGGTGGTCGCGGGCACCTCATCAGGCGTCTCCCCGTGCAGGCAGGCCCACACGTACCCTGGCTCCGCCCGCCACCCGCCGAACAGCAGCCGGTGCACCGCGGCGACATCCCAGCAGGTAGCCAGCCGAACCCCGTGCCCAACGAGCAACTGCGCCGTCTCCTGCGACCAAATCACCCAACGAGGGTGAATCTTCTCGTCAGCCACTGCAACGTCCGCGACCGTCCCGCCCCACTCGCCCCCGTCGACCGCGACACTCGCTGACCCGTCGGCACCCACACTCAGCCCGACGAGTTCCCCCCGTTTTACACCAGCCTCAGGAAGCACCGTGACAAGGTCGCCCACCCCTTCATTATCTTCATTATCGCCAAACAGTTCGACCAATCTACGCTGCCCGCCACTGCGAACTGAACCAGCAGTAAGCGTGGCTACCGCCCGTCGCGGAGACCTGGATGCCGGTTAGCAGGCACGAAGCGGCACGGTCGTAATCGAGCATGCATGTCCGTCGTCTTGCGCGGCGGTGTGCCGAGGAGCGTGCACGCCGCCGTAGTTCGCCGCGCCGAGCGCGACGACCAGGATCAGGCCCGCGCCGACCAGCACGGGGAACCGCGCCCGCGCCCGGCTGCGCGCAGGCGGCGGTATGCTCCCGACCGCGACCTGTCGCCTCGCCGCCCGCACGCCCTGGTATCCAGCTGCCAGCAGGAATAGCGGCGTGCAGCCGATGATGAAGAAGTCCGCGACGTTGTAGTAGTACCCGCCGATGTGGATGAAATCGACCACGCCGCGGACGCTGCCTGGCGCGGTCCAGTAGTGGAGTCCAAGCCGGTCCAGCAGGTTACTGACCCATCCGCCGGTCATCAGGGCGCCGAGAACGATGACGAAGGCAGGCGCCCGGAAGCGCGCCAGGACCCATACAGCGATGCTCAGCAGCCCGACGTCCAGCAGGTCGAGCAGTGCCCCCGTGACCGGGTGGGCGTACCACGAGCCGATCGCGGGCCCGACGAGGATGTCGCCGCCGGAGTTGATCCTGGTCCACGAGACGTGCCGCCAGGCCCACCACTTGGCCGCCTGATCCAGCAGGACCACCATGGCAATCATGGTCACCACCACTGCGCTCTGCCTGGTTCTGTCCTGCCGTCCCGCAGTGCGTGGCCGAACGGCAGAATCTGCAGAAGGCATGTGGCCGGGCTGGGTAAGGCGGCGCGAGTCCTGAGGCACATCTCGGAACGATAACATAAATGTCACGTCAATATAACGCAACCCCCCCATACCTGCCCTCGCTGGCCAGAGAGGGAGCGGCCGGCCTGCTTTTGCGCCAAAGGCGCGGTGCTACACCCAGCTTTTGCGCCAGAGCGCATGCGGGGGTGTGGGCTGTCTCCGCATAGTGGGCGGACCGCGGAATGGGTGTCGGCCGCCTCGCGGTCCCTGCATCCGTTGGCGGCTGGACACGCAATGCTTTGCGCCGAAGGCGCTTCGGGGGGTGTGGGGGGTCGTCCCCCCACAGTGAACACAACACGGGAAGACGGCCGCAGACCGTCGAACACGGTAAGGCGGACGCCTGGCCCGGTTAGGACGGGGGAATTTGCCGGACCAGGCGCCGCGGCGCCCGGATGGCCGGGGAAACCAGCCGGGCGCGGCCGGGCGGTTGGAGCGGGAACTCACCGCCTGGCGACCTGCCGCGGGGGAGCGTTCCCCCGCGAAATCGATTGTGTATGAGAACGCAACGGCCGTGACTACAAGTTACTGATGGGTATCCGACCTTATGGCTGCTGTGCCCTTTACCAACAGCGTAGCGCGCCGTCAAGTGCTGTGGCGTACGCCCCGGCCACCCGTAACAACCGTTGCGCGCCATCGGCGAGATGGGCAAGCACCTCGTCGTGCAGATGGCCGTTGGTGCAGACGACGCTCCCGCCATCGGGGGTGGCGACGCCGTCGAGGCTCGTGAACCGGCCGCCCGCCTCTTGCACGATCACCTGCAGCGCCGCCAAGTCCCACAGCGAAACGTCAGGTTCCGCCGAGATGTCCACCGCACCCTCAGCAACCAGCATATGCGACCAGAAGTCACCAAACCCTCGGGTTCGCCAGACCGCCCGGCTCAACGCGAGGAATCCGTCGAGCCTGCCCGACTCCGCCCAGCCGCCGACGCCTGAGTAAGAGAAGGAGGCGTCGGACAGCTTGGTGACCTGGGAGACCCGGCACCGGGAGGCCTTGGTCAGCGATCGGCCGGTCCAGGCACCGTCGCCTGCGGCGGCCCACCAGCGGTGCCCGAGTGCGGGGGCGGTGACCACGCCAACGACCACGTCATCCCCGTCCATCAGCCCGATGAGCGTGGCCCAGACAGGGACGCCGCGGATGTAGTTCTTCGTGGCGTCGATCGGATCGAGCACCCAGCGCCGTGGTCCGGTGCCCGTTTGGCCAGATTCCTCGCCGAGCACGGCATCCCGCGGCCGCGATCTGCGCAGGATATTGCGGAGCGACTCCTCGGTGGCCCGGTCGGCGTCGGAGACCGGGGTGAGGTCCGGCTTGGTCTCCACCCGTAGGTCAAGTGCGCGGAATCGCTTCGTGGTGATGTCATCAGCGGCGTCAGCGAGGACGTGCGCGAACCGCAGGTCGTCGTCATAGCTTCCCACCCGCGAAACGCTACAGGTACCGCCATCCGCTGACCAGCGCAGGATCGGAACGGACGCGATCCGACCCATGGGTGGGACATAATCACCCTGATGAATACGTTCGGTGACCTGCCAAGTCAGTTGCGGCCCTACATACGGGACGGCCGGATCTCGGTCATCCCGGCCAAGCGCGCGGCGCGCCTGCTCCTTCTCGACGTGGTGGCGCAGGCCTTCGAGCCGGGCCGCCGCTACCCGGAAGTCGCCGTCAACGAGATCCTCAAGGCCCTCTACGACGACCATGCTGCGCTTCGCCGCTACCTGGTCGACGAGGATCTCCTCTCCCGCACTCCGGACGGCACCTACTGGCGCTCCGGCGGTACCGTCCCGGTCAGCTAGTCAGGAAGTCGGCCCGGTCAGCTAATCGGCGGACTCGCGGCTGCGCAGGAGGCGGCGGAGGGACTCCAGGCGGGGAGTCGCGTCGTGCGCCGCCGCCCACTCGTCCAGGGCGCAGCCCGCGGACAGGTGGTCGCAACCCGGCGGGCAGGCAGCCGTCCCCTCGGCCAGGTCGCCGAACGCCTCGACGACCCGGTCCGCCGTCACGTGGCCAAGCCCGAAGCCGCGCACGCCGGGGGTGTCGATCAGCCAGCCGGAATCGTCAGGCAGGCGCAGCGCGATCGCGGACGACGACGTGTGCCGCCCCTTGCCAGTCACGGCGTTGACCTGGCCGACCGCCCGGCCCGCGTCCGGCACGAGTGCGTTGACCAGCGACGACTTACCCACGCCCGACTGGCCGATGAGCACGCTGATCCGGCCGTCAACCGCCTTGCGCAGCCGGGTCAGCGTCTGGGCGGGCAACGGCTGCCTGGTGGTCAGCATCGGGATCGCGAGCGGCCGGTAGAACGCGCGGAGCTTCCTTGGCGCGGCCAGATCGGACTTGGTCAGCACAAGCAGCGGATCGAGGCCCGCGTCGTAGGCGGCGACGAGGCACCGGTCGATGAAGCGCGTCTTGGGTTCCGGGTCGGCAAGCGCGGAGACGATGACCATCTGGTCCGCGTTCGCCACGACGACCCGTTCCAGCGGGTCGCTGTCGTCGGGGGAGCGGCGCAGCACGCTGGTCCGCTCCTCGACCCGGACGATCCTGGCGAGGCTGCCGGTCGACCCTGATGTGTCGCCCGCCAGCGCTACCCGGTCTCCGACGACGACGGAGCCCTTGCCGAGTTCGCGTGCCTTCATCGCCGTAACGAGCCGTCCGCCATCGGCATCGGAATCCTCAAGCACGCACCCGTAACGGCCCCGGTCGACGCTGACGACGAATCCCTCGGGCGCGGACTCGTGTGCCGGGCGCCGCCGGGTGCGCGGCTTGGAGCCGCGGCCCGCGCGGACCCGGACGTCGTCCTCGTCGCGGTAAGACGACGGCTGCCTCAGGAGTCATCCCCCCGGACGAGACTCTCCCAGAGCGCGGTGAAGTCCGGGAAGGTCTTGCCTACTGTGGCCACGTTCAGCACCTCGATGCCGGGCACGCCAAGGCCGAGCACGGCCCCTGCCATGACCATCCGGTGGTCGTCGTAGCTCTCGAACGCGTGCCCGTCGGGCACGCGCAGCGGTCGGGGCGTCACCGACAGCCCGTCCGGCATTTCTGTCACGTCGCCGCCGAGCGCGTTGATCTCTTTGGCGATCGCGGCCAGCCGGTCGGTCTCCTGCGCGCGGGTGTGCCCGACGCCCGTGAACGTCGACGCACCGGACGCGAGCGCCGCGACCGAGGTGAGCGGCAGGCAGAGCTCCGGGATGTCACGCAGGTCCGCGTCGATCCCGTTGATCACACCGGACCCGGTGACGGTCAGGCCGGAATCGCCGCGCGAGACCGAGCCGCCCAGCTGAGTGATCACATCCAGGATCGCGTCCGCTGCCTGCAGCGAGACCAGAGGCCAGTCGCGGATCGTCACCGACCCGCCGGTGACCAGCGCGGCCGCCAGGAACGGCCCCGCGTTGGACAGGTCGGGCTCCACGGTGAAGTCCCCGAGGTTCAGTCGTCCGGGCCTGACCACCCAGTGGTCAGGGCGTGCGCCGGCACCGACCTCAACGGACGCCCCGGCGTCGCGGAGCATCCGGACGGTCATCTCGATGTGCGGCAGCGACGGCACCGGGGGCCCGGAGTGCCGCACATCGACGCCGTCCGTGAACCGCGGTGCGGCCAGCAGCAGCCCGGAGACCAGCTGCGATGACCCTGAGGCGTCCAGTGTCACCGGCCCGCCCTGCACGCTTCCCGTGCCGTGCACGGTGAAGGGCAGCGCACCGCGCCCGCCGTCTTCGATCGACACGCCGAGCGAGCGCAGCGCGGACAGCAGCGCGCCCACCGGCCGCTCCCGCGCTCGGGGATCCCCATCGAACGCGACGGCCGCCGGGGTCAGCGCCGCCACCGCCGGCAGGAATCGCATGACCGTCCCCGCGTTGCCCACGTCGACGCTCACCGTCGCGCCGGCAGCGGGGGCGCCGGGTTGGAAGCCGACGTCCGTTCCGCGGGAGTGGATGGTGCAGCCGAGGGCATGTAGTGCCCCGATGGCGAGTGAGGTGTCGCGGGCCTTCAAAACGCCGCGTACCACCGACGGCGAGTCGCTCAGCGCCGCCAGGATGAGGGCACGATTGGTAATCGACTTCGAACCGGGCAGCCGCAGCGTTGCGCGCACCGGTCCTTGCGCCGCGGGGGCGCGCCAGCGTCCGGAGTCCATAGCCTTGAGGGTATCGGCTGACGCGGAGTGGCGGATGAATCCATTCATCCTGATGACCAGGTCCGAGATACCTTCAGGCCAGCGGCAGGATGAAAGGATTCACAGGGAGCGTGCCGCGTTTGCCGGTGTCGTTTTGCGGTTAAGAAGCATCAATCGGCTTGTACCGGGCCATAAGGGGAAGGGTGCATGTGCGGTCGGTTCGTCTCAGCTCGTAAGCGGCTTGAGCTCCTCGAAGAGTTCGCCGCTACGCGTGACGCCGTGGCCGCCGACCGTGACCCGGACTACAACGTCGCGCCGACGAAGCGGATCTACACGGTACTCGAGCGTAACCCGGACGTTCGATACGATCGCGCTTCCCCACCGGACGTCCCCTCGGGGGGTACGGGGGGGCGCCCCCCCGGGGGACAACAGCGAGAGCTGAGGCTGGTCCGGTGGGGCCTGGTGCCCAACTGGGCCAAGGACACCTCCGGCGGCGCCCGGTTGATCAACGCGCGCTCTGAGACGGTCGCGGTCAAGCCCGCGTTCCGCGCCGCGTTCGCGAAGCGCCGCTGCCTGATCCCAGCGGACGGCTACTACGAGTGGATGACGGAAGGGAAAGCCAAGAAGCCCTTCTACATCTACCGGGCAGATGGCGGCCTCCTCGCCTTCGCCGGCATTTACGAGTTGTGGCGGAACTCGCAGGTCCCTGACGACCACGAGGACGCCTGGTACTGGTCGGCGTCGATCATCACGACGCAGGCCACCGATGACATCGGCCAGATCCATGACAGGACGCCGATGGTTATCGCTCCGGAGAGCTGGACAGACTGGCTCGATCCGGCAAACAACGAGAGGGAATCGCTGCTCGCGGTCATGCGCCCAGCGACGACCTCGGGGTCGGGCGGCCTGACGTCCTACCCAGTTTCGACGGCCGTCAACACCGTGCGGAACAACGGCCCGTCTCTGATCGAACCTCTCGGTGATGAGGAGCCGCCCGGTTCGTCCCTTTTCTGACCCTCCCTTCACCTCCGAGGATCGCCGATGGAGATCAGCGTTGCCCGTAAGCGCCTAGAGGAAATGCGCGCCGACCTAGACAGGACGGTTTTGGTACTGACTGGTGAACACCACCTTGCCCGGGGCGGTGGCGCGGAGGCAGGCGACGCTGGCGCGAACCTGACTGAGGCGGACAGGAACGCCGCGTCCGTACAGACGGCCATGGATCAGCGCGCCGAGGTGCTCGCCGCGCTCGCCAGGATCGACGACGGCAGCTACGGGCGGTGCGTTGACTGCGCGGGCCCGGTCCCCGAGCCGCGCCTCGAGGCCCGCCCGGCCACGGCGAGATGCGTCCCCTGCCAGGCAAAACGCGACCGCCGCCGCAGGTAACGGCTTCACGCAGCACGCGATCAGCTGGGTTCCCACCGAGTCATCCGAACGGGCGCGTAGCTCCGCGTTCACCAGCTCGTCGAAGCGCGATGGGTCGCGAGCCAGCAGGTAGCTCACCGTCTGCGGCGGGAGTACCGTCCGGGGCCTGATCCAGCTCACTTCGAGGCCGCCGCTCGTGAACAGCTCGCGGAGTTGCTCGGCGCCGTAGCAGCGGGTGATGGTGCCGTCCGGCCACGGGATGAGCACCACGTCGGCATTGGGCACGTCGACCAGGTACGGCCAGCGGCGCTGTTCGGCGAGCACCGCCATGCCGAAGGTAAGCGAGTCCACGCAGGCGAGTACCCGTCCGCCCGGCCGGAGCACGCGCGCGAACTCGGCGACTAGCTCCTCGGCGGCCAGGCGCAGGGAGAGGATGCGCTCCTCGGCGATCACGCCATCGGCACAGCTGTCCGGGAGGAACGCGAGGCCAGTTCCGTCGGCGGTCACCGTGGACAGCCGGCCCCTGGCCCCATAAGCCGGGACGGGTGGCGGGACCGGCATCTCCGGGTCGATGACGCGCAGCACGCTATGCCCGGCGCGGGCGGCCACCTCGGCGGTGCGCGCACCAGGGCCGGATATGTCAATGAGGAATCGTCTGTCCCCTGGCAGCCAGTTGGTGAGCTGCGCGAGGGCGACGGCGGCGTGAAACCGGGGGTAGCCGGCGGCAGAACCAGTGTCCTGCTCGGCCGTAGCTATGACCTGCACGGGGTTACTCCTGGCCGGGCGCCTCATCCACAACGCCCCACGGTTGTTACCCTTCCCCAGTCTGGCGGTTCCACCCCCGAGAAAGCGGAATTGTAGGGCGCGGGGCGGTGTTGAACGCGTCATGGCGACAGGCTCAGCAACGCTCACCCCACCACGCCGGTCCGCCTCTCGTCGGCGGGGGAGGGTATCCTCTTACGGTTACCGAGAGGGGGTGGGTCCCGTGTCAGAGACACCCGTGCCTGATAAGCTCGCCGAGCGCGGTGAGCGCTTCGAGGCAGATGTCATGCCATACCTGGACCAGCTGTACTCGGCCGCCCTCCGGATGACGCGAAACCCGGCGGACGCTGAGGACCTGGTGCAGGAAACGTTCGCAAAGGCGTACGCGTCCTTCCACCAGTTCCAGCAGGGGACGAACCTGAAGGCCTGGCTCTTCAGGATCCTCACCAATACCTTCATCAACACATACCGCAAGCGGCAGCGTGAGCCGCAGCGGTCAGGCTCTGATGAGGTCGAGGACTGGCAGCTCGCACGCGCGGCCTCGCACAGCTCCGGCGGGCTCAAGTCAGCCGAGGCCGAGGCACTGGAAAGACTGCCCGATTCCGATATCAAGGCAGCGTTGCAGTCGCTGCCCGAGGAGTTCAGGATCGCGGTCTACCTCGCCGACGTTGAGGGCTTCGCGTATAAGGAAATCGCCGACATTATGGGAACCCCGATCGGTACCGTGATGTCGCGCCTTCACCGCGGCCGCCGCCAGCTTCGGGAGCTGCTCCAGGACTACGCCGCCGAGCAGGGTCTGGTCCGGGCGAATGCCGAGGAGGGTGGGCAATGAGCTGCGGTAAGCCCCACGAGACACCGTGTAGCGAGGTACTCGCCCGGGTCTACTGGTACCTTGACGGCGAGGTATCGGAAGATGACTGCGACCACATCCGCCAGCACCTCGACGAGTGCGGGCCATGCCTGCGCGAATACGGCCTTGAGGAAGCGGTGAAGCGCCTCGTCGCCAAGCACTGCGGATGCGACCCGGTGCCGAGCGAGCTGCGCAGCAAGGTGCTGGTGCGAATCAAGCAAGTCCGGGCCGAGATAGAAGTTACTGAATAGGTCCTCCGCACGTAAACGGCCGCTTACGGGTCGTCAGTGATCAGGTTTTAGGTCTGCGCTAATCGGCGTGGCCACGTTATCCTGACACCGACGGCACGCCGTAAGCGGTCGTTGGCTTTTTCCGCGCGAGGGAGGACTGTCCCGATGAGGGCTTCCGGGGTCTCCTGGGGGTAGCGACGGCGATAGGTGCGATTCGAGTCAACGGCGGGTGGCTACGAGGGGGGAGCATGGGTAAGCTCTCGCCCATCGCGCGGGTCTATATCGGCGCGGTCATCGCCGCCGCCGCCATCGTCCTCGCAGCGGGGCCGTATACCGGGCTCGACTGGAGCCAGATCGGGGTGCTCGCCCTGCTCCTGGTCGCCTGCGAGTCCTCCGCTACCCTGCTGAACGCGCGTGGTCTCACCTGGTCCGCGAACACGATGGCGTCGCTCGCCGCCGTCGTGCTGTGCGGCCCGGTCGGCGCGGCGCTTGTCAGCTGCGGCACGTTGCTCGGCATCCGGCGCGGGCCGTCTCTCCTTCAGCGCCTGTTCAACACCAGCATGTTCGCGCTCAGCGCTTATCTCGCCGGCCGGGCCTTCCTCGCATTCGGCGGACATCCGGGCGCGCCTGGGCCGAATTCCTTTCCTGGTCTCATCGGGCCGTTCGCTATCGCTGCCGTGGTGTACGTGGCCGTCAACTTCATGCTCCTCCATGCCGTGTTCTGGCTGACCAGGGACCCCGAAGCCGCGTCGGCGCGGGTCGGGCTCGATTTCAAGCTGTGGCTGACCGACCTTGGGTACGGCGCCTTCGGGGTGCTGATCGCCGCTCTCTGGTCGGTTCTCGGGCCGTTTACCCCGGTCCTCGTCCTGATCCCGGTGTTCGTGGCCCGCTGGGCGGTGGCGCAGTTCGCCGCGCAGCAGCGGGCCTACGAGGCAACGGTCAGCGCGCTGTGCCAGGCCGTGGAGACCAAGGACTTCTACACCAGGGGGCACAGCGAGCGGGTGTCGCGCGGGGCGGTGATGATCGCCACCGAGATCGGAATGCGCCCCGAGCGGGTGGGCGCCATTCGCTACGCGGGGATGCTGCACGACGTGGGCAAGCTTGGCGTGCCGACGTCGGTGCTGCAGAAGCGCAGCTCGCTCACTGATGACGAGTACGCCGCCGTCCAGCTCCACCCAATGCGCGGGCTCGACATCGTCCGGGAGATCGGCTTCCTCGACGAGGCCCTCGCCGGGATCATGCACCATCACGAGCGGATCGACGGCCGGGGATACCCGATGGGGCTGGCCGGCGACGAGATCCCTGAGTTCGCCCGGGTGCTCGCGGTGGCGGACGCCTTCGACGCCATGACCTCCGATCGCTCCTACCGGGGCGCGCGTCCGGTCCCCGAGGCAATTGCCGAACTGCGCAAGTGGGCGGGCAAGCAGTTCGACCCGGCCTTCGTGGACGCGTTCGTCACGGCGATCGAGCGGGACGGCTGGACGGCGCCGGAGGCCGCGCCCGCTGAAGAGCCGCTGCGGACCATCGAGAGTCTGTGACGTCGTGGCAGGCCGATGGTATGAGCCGCGCGGACTGCCCAGGCATGCCGTGGACTCCGGCCAGTGGCTCCTGGTCGCGTTCGCGGGGCTGCTGCTCATCTGGTCGGTCTCGCAGACCGCTGTCAGCGGCGTCCATGACGTGCACGCGGCGCTCGCGTTCGGTGCGCTGATCGCGTTCGGCGAGCTGCTGCGGCTGAACCTGCCGGGAGACCGGGAAGCGGCTCCCATCGCCACCGCCGGGGCGATGGCTTACGCGCTTGTGCTCCGGATCGGCGACGACCCGGCCAAGCCCCAGGCGGCTCAGGTCATCGCGGTGACCGCGATCGCCATGATCGTGGGCGCGCTCCCGCACCTAGCGGTCGGCCGGCCGGCCAGGGTCGGGGCGATGTCCGCGCGGCTGCTCGCCGTGGCGTGCGTCGCCGCCGCGTTCCGCCCGCTCGCCAACGCCGGGCTGATCGGCGGCAGGTGGTGGTCGCAGCTGCCGATCATGCTTGGGCTGATCATCGTGGCATGGTTTCTTGAGTCGGTCGTGACGGCGCTTATCCGGACGGACGCGCTGCGGACCAGGTTCGGCGTCGCCCTCGGCGACGAGCTGCGCGTCCAGTGGCCGATCGTCGCCGCCACCGGCGCGTCGGCCCTGCTCATCGCGTTCGCCGCCGAGGTCATGGGGCTCGCCGCGGTCGCGGTGTTCGCCGCCCCGCTGCTCGTCACCCAGGTAGCGCTGCGCCGGTACGCCGGGATCAGGGCCACGTACCTGCAGACCGTGCGGGCGCTTGCCCGGGTCACGGAGATCGGCGGATACGTGGAGACGGGACACTCGGACCGGGTGAGCCGGCTCGCGGTGGCCATCGGGCGGGAGCTCGGCATGCCGGAGGCGGCGCTGCTGGAACTCGAGTACGCCGCGCTGATGCACGACATTGGGCAGCTGTCGCTGCGCGACCCGGTGCCCGGCGGTGCGACCGTCCTTGTCGCCCGCGAGGAGCAGCGGCGCATCGCCGAGTACGGTGCGGAGGTCATCCAGCAGGCGCGGGTGCTCGACTCGGTGGCCGACATCGTGCGGCGGCAGTCCGACCCGTGCCGTCCCGCTGGCCGATCCCAGCCGCCGCCCCTGTCCAGCCGGATCATCCGCGCCGCCAACGCCTACGACGACCTGGTAGGCACTTCCGTCGACCCCTCCCAGGCAACCGAGGCCGTCGCGCGACTCCGTCTCGACACGGCCGCCGAGTACGACCCCCGCGTCGTCGACGCTCTAAGCCGCTTGGTCATCCCCGCCGCATAGCCGCTCGCTCAGTCCGGAACCCCACCGCACCCCCGCCGTTCCTATACGCCCGTTGTCGTGCGTGGGTACTCGGCTCCGGCGTCCGTGATGACATTGATCAAGTACGGGGTTGACGCCTCGAAGGCCCTGCTCAAGGCGCCACTGATCTCGCCCGGCTTGGTTACCAGTTCCCCAGCGCCTCCCAGAGCGCTCACTACCTGGTCGTATCTCGTTTCCGGCCTCAAGTCTGCAGCTACGTCGTAGCCGTAGACAGCTTTCATAGGGGCCTTCTCCAGGCCCCAGGCCGAGTTGTTGCCGACGATCATTACCACGGGCAGGTTGTGGCGGACCAGCGTATCTACATCCATAAGCGACAAGCCCGCTGCGCCGTCGCCCAGCATCAAGACGACCTGGGAACTCGGATGGGCTAGGCGGCCCGCGATCGCGTAGCCGAGGCCGGTGCCCAGGCAGCCGTAAGGGCCCGGGTCGAGCCAGCGGCCGGGGAAGGCCGGCTCAATGAGTCGGCCCGCGAAAGAGACGAAGTCGCCGCCGTCACCGATGACGACCGCGTCGTCGTCGAGCTGGCGCAGCAGTTCGCCGTAGACGCGCATGGGGTGGATTGAGTCGGCCTCGCTTTCCAGCAGCGGGACGTCGGCCGCCGCGGCGGACCGCGCTGTGCCGCGCAGGCGCGCCAGCCACTCCATGTCGCCTACCGGGCGCGCGCCGCACGCGTCGGTAAGGGCCGTGAAGAACAAGGACAGGTCGCCCGACGCGGAGGCCGCCAGCGGGCAGTGCGTCGCGATGCCGCCAGGGGAGTCCGCCACGTGCACCACGGAAGCAGGTGCGTCCTTCGGCCCGAATGACCCGTAGCGCAGCCGGAAGTCCAGCGGCACGCCGGCCACGATCACCAGGTCGGCTTCGGCGAAGGCGAGCGAGCGGGCCCGGGTGACCAGCAGCGAGTGGCCGCCCGGCAGCACGCCGCGCGCCTGGCCGTTGACTATTACCGGGAGCCGCAGGGCCTCCGCGCACGACCGCGCGGCGACGTCCGCGCCGCCGAGCCAGACGTCGGAGCCAAGCACGAGGACAGGGCGGCGGGCCGTCGCCAGCAGCGCGCAGATCCTGGCCACGTCTTCGGCGCCGGGCTGGGTCGGCGGGAACAAGGGACCGTCGGGCAGGTCGACCGTTGCCTCGCCGTAGATCGTCTCCAGGGGGAAGTCGACGAAGACCGGTCCGCGGTGCGGGGTTGTCGCCAGGCGGAATGCCTCGTCCACCGAACGCGCGACGCCGGCGACTTCGTGGGAGGTCCAGGCGCGCTTCGTGACCGGGGCGAGCAGCGGGACGTGGTCCAATTCCTGGAGCGCGCCCTTGCCCCACAGGTAGTCGGGAGCGCGGCCGCCGAGGACGACGACCGGGGCGCCGTTGAACCAGGCGGACGTTACCGCGCTCACGGTGTTCGTGACCCCTGGGCCGGCCGTGACCGCGGCGAGGCCAGGGGTTCGGGTGAGGCGTGCGATTCCCTCAGCGGCGAAGACGGCGGTCTGCTCGTGCCGGACGTCCACCAGGCGCAGCGGCGGGTTGGCCTTGACCGCGCCGTCATACAGCGGAAACACGTGCCCGCCGGAGAGGGTGAACATGGTCGTCACGTCATACCGCTGCGCGACCGCGACCGAATGCGCGCCCGCGTGGCCAGATAGAGAGCTCACCGACGAACTTTATTCTTTTTGATGATGCTGATCCAATGAAGCTTGATGGTAAGGGCAAAAAGAATAAGGTTTCGGAGACGTTACCCGCGCGTAACTGTTTTGTGGAAGGGCTGATTCTTCCGCCAACCGCTCGCCCGCCGCGCGCGGTGCGCGGGCGGGGGCAGGCAGCGCACGCTCCCGTTCGGGATCATGGTCTTGAGAACCTCCGATCCCGAACGGGAGCGTGGCTTCGCTTAACCCTCCAGGCCCGCCCCCACGCCGGCCGGCACCGGTGCGGGTGCCTGTTCCGGGTCCGCGGTGTACTGATGCGGGAGGGTCTCGTCGGTGCCTTCTGGCAGCCTGGCGGCCCTGAAGACGAGCGTCAGTACGACCGCGATCACGACGTTGATGATGATCGCGGTGATGCCGATGTAGATGCTGTGCCCGAACACGATGTCCGACGACCCCGCCCAGTGCGAGGTGGTCGCGTTCTTGACGTTGTACGCGGCGATCGTGCCGTAGATCATGCCGGCGAACCAGCCGGTGAGCAGCGCCCAGCGGTGGAACCATCGCGTGTAGAGGCCGCCGACCAGCATCGGGAAGATCTGCAGTATCCAGACCCCGCCGAGCAGCTGCAGGTTGATGGAGAAGGTATGCGGCAGTTCGACCGCGAACACCAGCGCGCCGAACTTGACCACTAGCGATGCCCACTGCGACATCCTGGTCTCCAGCGCCGGACTCGCGTCCGGTTTGAAGAACTCCTTGAAGATGTTGCGGGTGAACAAGTTCGCGGCGCCGATCGCCATGATCGCGGCTGGCACCAGGGCGCCGATGATAATGCCGGCGAAGGCGATGCCGGTGAACCAGCTCGGGAACATGTGCTGGAACAGGTACGGCACCGCGAGCTGTGCGTTGCCGGCCTTCTTGACGTTCGCCGCCGTGACCGGGTCGGCGACCGCCATGTAGCCGAACAGTGCGATCAGGCCGAGCAGGACCGCGTAGGCCGGAAGCAGCGACATGTTCCGCTTGATGATGCTGCGCCGCTTCGAAGCCAGTGTGCCGGTGATGATGTGCGGGTACACGAACAGCGCCATGGCGGAGCCGAGCGCCAGCGTCGCGAAGTCGAACTGGGTGCTGCCGGTGGACTTGGTGGTGGGGATGAACGTGCCGTTGGGTGCCTTCGTCGCCGGGTTGATCGCCGCGAAGTGCGCCTGGGACGCGCCGAAGATGTGCCCCCAGCCGCCCAGCCTGGTCGGGATGTAGAAGACGGCCACAAGGACGAACACGTAGATGAGCGTGTCCTTGATGAACGCGATCGCGGCCGGCGCGCGCAGCCCGGAGACGTACGTGTAGATCGCCAGCACCACGAACGCGACGAACAGCGGCAGGTCCTTGACATAGGTGTTGGTCGAGCTGGCGCCGACCCCCATGACGGTGAGGACCGCCTGGATGCCGACGAGCTGCAGCGCGATATACGGCATCAGCGCCAGAATGCCGGTGAAGGCCATGGCCAGCGCCAGCCCGCGTGAGCCGTACCTGCCCCGGATGAAGTCGCCGGGCGTGACCCAGTTGTGCACCCGGCAAACCGACCACAGCCTGGGCAGGAAGATGAACGCGATCGGGTACGCCATGATCGTGTAGGAGACCGCGAAGAAGCCGATCGAACCCGAGCCGAACACCAGCGCCGGCACGGCGATGAACGTATAGGCGGTGTAGAGGTCGCCGCCGAGCAGGAACCACGTGACGAACGTGCCGAAGCCTCGGCCCGCCAGTCCCCACTCGTTCAGGTGCATCATGCTGGCGCCCGCGCGCCGCCAGCGGGCGGCGGCGAAGCCGACCAGGGTGACGATGACGAAGAGGACGAGGACGATCGTGAACACGACCGTGTTGACGTTGCTCATCTCGCCACCTCCGCGTCGCTGCCGCTGCCGCTGACGCCCGCCGGCGTCGCAAGCCTGCGCTGGAGCAGGCTGGCGAGCCAGAGCGCGATCGCCACGACCGGCATGTAGGCGAGGAGATAGAAGTAGAAGAAGGGGAAGTCACCGATCTTCGGTGTGACATGGGCGTAGATCGGGACGATCAGCGTGCAGCAGATCGAGGCGGCCACCAGGACGAAGATGGCGGCTGATGTGATTGGATGGGCGGCTACCGGGTTCTTCGCCTGAGTGATTGCGGGATCTTGCGGGTCCTCTGGGTGCGCTGGGGGTTGCATCCGACTGATTCATCAGGTCCTCTCGGCGTCCTCGCACGGGTGGATGTGATGGAGGTCACGTGATTGCAACCATGTTGCGCTAATTAAGCTAATTAGGCAATGACTTTGTATGCTGTAGATTGCAGACACTTTGGGGTAACGAGCGCGCATTCAGCGCCTATCGCCAGGAGACGGGATCAGCTGCCCGTAACCACTCCGAGGTCGGTCAGGCTGGCGAGTTCGGTGAGGCCAGGCTGGCCGGCCAGCTGCCGATCAGCACGCGCGCTAATGATCTTCGCGGGCTGTCTTGACCGCGGCGGCACGCGGGACGCGTTCGGCGAACGCCGCGATCGCGGCCGTCACGATGGTCTTGCCGACGCCGGTCCCGGTGCCAGTGATGAAGAGGATGCCCCGCTAATCAGATTCGATCACCGGGGTCGATCATACGGGCGGAGTCCTCTTGAGCCTGGTGATGAACTTGTAGCGGTCGCCTCGGTACCACGACTGTGCCCACTCCACGGGCTCGCCTGTGGAGTCGATCGCGTGCCGGGACAGCAGCAGCAGCGGGATGCCCGGGTCCACGTCGAGCAGGCGGGCGTCGTGCGGGTCGGCGAGCACGGTCTCGATCGTCTCCTCGGCCTCGGCGAGCTGGATGCCGTACCCGGTGCGCAGCGTCTCGTAGAGCGACGCGTGTCGCTCGAGCTGCCGCCGCAGGCCGGGGAACCGGCGGGCGGGCAGGTGCGAGGTGTCGATCGACATCGGCTCGCCGTCGGCGAGCCGCAGTCGGTGGATGCGCAGCAGCCGCCCGCCGGGCCGCACGTCGAGCAGCGTGGCCAGCTGCTCGTCGGCGGTGACGTAGCCGATGTCGAGGATCTTGGTCTCCGGGTGCAGGCCATGCTGGCGCATCCCCTCGGTGTAGCTGGCGAGCTCCAGGGGCTGGGCGACCTTCGGCTTGGCGACGAAGGTGCCCTTTCCCTGCATGCGCAGCAGCCGGCCCTCGATCACCAGTTCGGCGAGGGCCTGCCTGACGGTCGTGCGGGAGGTGCCGTAAAGCCGGGCGAGCTCGCGCTCCGGCGGGACAGGACTGCCGGGTGACATGGCCGCGGTGAAGTCGAGCAGCTGCCTCTTGACTTGGTAATACTTGGGCAGCCGCAGCACGGCAGGCGACGAGGTGACGTCCTCGAGCGAGCTAGGAACGCCATCGTTGTCTTCGGCCGGCATCGGAAACGCGGTCATGAGCAGTTACCTCCCCGCTTTTGCGGTGTTCCGGCCATGATGACAGTTTTCCTCCGGGGGAGCGACCCCCTGTACACCCCGAAGTCTGCGCAGTCGGGCGCGATCGCAAAAGATGCGATCATATCGGCCCCCTGCGGCGACGAAGGCGCGGGCGGTCCTTGGGGCGGGATCCCCGTGGCCCCCGTGTCCGTGGGCGAATGCATTAGCGCATAATGCCAGCTCCTGCCCGGACAGGGAAAATTTACCTGGGCCACCCATGTCATGATGGGAGCGTGCCAACGCTCAGTGACCTCGCCAGAAACCTCACCCGCCTGTCCGGGCCGGATCTGGAGTGGCTGCACTCCCTCGTCTCGGACTGGCAACTCCTCGCGGACCTGTCGTTCGCGGACCTCATCTTGTGGGTGCCGCTTACCGCGCCCGAGGGCGCGGTCAGCTCGGGCTGGGTGGCGGTGGCGCAGATGCGGCCGACGACCGGGCCGACCTCGTTCCCCGACGACGTGGTTGGCTCCCAGGTCGCCCCGGGAGAGCGGCCGGTACTCGACGCGGCGCGCGACGAGCGGCGCATCCACCGGGAGAGCGACCCCGACTGGACATCGGGCGTCCCGGTGCGGGCGGAGGCCATCCCGGTGACGAGGAGCGGCCGGGTGATCGCGGTCATCGAGCGGTCGACCAACCTGAACGGTGCACGCACGCCCAGCCGTCTTGAGCTGACCTACCTGGCGGGCGCCGACGACCTGGCACGGATGGTGTCCGAGGGCACGTTCCCCTACCCCGGCCACGACACGACGCTGGTGCGCTCGCCGCGGGTCGGTGACGGCATGCTCAGGCTCGACGCCGCGGGACGGGTCACCTTCGCGAGCCCAAACGCGCAGTCCGCCTACCGCAGGCTCGGGCTCGCGGCGGACCTGATGGGCACCGAGCTTGGCAGCGCGACGGCGCAGTTGGCCGCGTCCGGCGCGCCCGTCGACGAGTCGCTGATGCTGGTGACGAGGGGCCGGGCGCCCAAAGAGACCGAGATCGACGTCAACGGGACGGTGGTGCAGCTGCGCTCGATCCCGCTGGTCGTGGGCGGTCAGCGGACGGGCGCGCTCGTCCTGGTGCGAGACGTGACCGAGCTGCGCCGCCGGGAGCAGGAGCTGCTGACCAAGGAGGCGACGATCAGGGAGATCCACCACCGGGTCAAGAACAACCTGCAGACCGTCGCCGCGCTGCTCCGCCTGCAGGCCAGGCGGCTGGAGGCCCCCGAGGCGCAGGCGGCGCTCCACGAAGCGGTGCGCCGTGTCGGGTCGATCGCCATCGTGCACGAGACCCTGTCCCACGCTCCGGAGGAGATCGTGGACTTCGACGACATCGCGGACCGGGTCGCGATGATGGCCGGAGAGGTGTCGTCGCCCGAGGTGCGGGTGACGCCGAAGATCACCGGGCAGTTCGGCATGCTGCCCGCTACGGTGGCGACGCCGCTCGCGATGGTGCTCACTGAGCTGCTGCAGAACGCGCTGCAGCACGGGTTCGGTTCAGTGCAGCGCTCTTCGGGCACAGACACCGGCATCATCGAGGTAGTGGCGGCGCGTGCGCCGGAGCTACTCACCGTGACGGTGACAGACAGTGGAGCCGGGCTGCCGCCCGGGTTCGACCTGGAGAATTCGAAGAGCCTTGGCCTGCAGATCGTCAGGACCCTCGTCGAAGGCGAACTCGGCGGCCAGATCACCCTGCGGCCGCGGGCCGGGGGCGGCACGATCGCGGTCGTCGACCTGCCCGTCCGCTACGAGCCGAAGTTATCCTCCCGTGCGGCGGCCCCGCCCCCCGGACAAATCGCGGTGACCGCCCGGGGGGCGCCCGCCCCCCGGCTGCGAAAAGCCTGAACTGTCGGCTATACCCCTGCGCGGGCGCGCAGGCGGAGGGTGCGGCGCTTGAGCGCCCGCCGCTCATCCTCGCTCATGCCGCCCCAGACGCCGGCGTCCTGACCGCTGTCAAGGGCCCAGCGAAGGCACTCGTCGAGCACCTTGCACCGACGGCAGACCTGTTTGGCTTCTTCAATCTGCAGGAGCGCGGGGCCGCTGTTTCCGATCGGGAAAAACAGCTCTGGATCTACCTCGCGACAGGCGGCGATGTGGCGCCAGTCCATGGTGGTAACCCTTCTCGGCGTAGCAGCTGGTCATCGGTGAGGTCCGCCACACGCCACTCCGTGCTTGTGAAGTAATTCACGAGCTATGCGAAATGTCGGGAATATCGTGATATTCCAGATCTTATTGGTGCCACATGGTTCGCGGCAGGACATCGGTACAGCCCAGCTACGTCCGGAGAGCGACGTACCCGCGCTAGCCATGTCGGAGCGCGCTGAGTAATGTCGCCCCAGGCACCGGAACTAGCCTCTCAACAGGGCACAGCCAGCGCAAGGGGGCGCGGCAAACAGAGAAGCTGAAATTATGTCAGCTTCGTCACAGGGTGAGGGATTCGTCACGCTACAACCCTGTTATCCCCGGGCGACGACCCCCCCGTACCCAGATGTCGAAAAGCTGCGGAGTATTCCGTTGCGTCACGCTACAACACAGAGCGCGTCGGACACAAACCGGAATGCTACCGATTCGGTTTCGCCCAGGTACTCACCGTCGATGTGATACGCGATCGGGCGGTCGGCCTCGAAGGCGAGCTCGCTGAGCGCGGACGCGCTGACCACATCCCGCCCGGCCGGGAGATCCTCGTTGCTTGATTGCAGCATGTGCCCGAGCGCCGCCAGCGTGGTCAGCGTGCGAAGCCGCCGCAGCGCGAACAGGTCGAGCCCGGAGCCGAAATCCGCGTGGGGGGCGGTGCGCACCGGGTGGCTCCCCACGTATGTCCACGGCGAGCTGTTGGTGACGACGCCCATGAACAGGCTGTGCACCGGCGACTGGCCGGGGACCCGCAGGGTGAGGGCCGGGCGGCGGCGGTCGGTGCCGTAGTAGTACCTGCGCACCGCAGTCCGCAGGTAGGCCGTCACGGACGCGCGTCGGCCGCGCGCCCGCTGTCGCTCCATGTCTCCGATGACCTCAGCGTCCAGCCCGAGGCCAGCACTGAACGTGAAGTAGCGGTCACCGGCCAGGCCGAGCCCGATCTTGCGCCGCTCCCCGGCCGCGACCGCGGCGAGAATGCGCTGCACCGCCCCGGCCGCATCGGGTGGGAGCCCGAGGGTGCGCGCGAACACGTTGGCCCCGCCGCCGGGGATAGGCGCGACGGCAGGGCGGTCCGCCGGATCGGGCACCTGCATCAGCCCGTTGACGACCTCGTTCACCGTCCCGTCGCCGCTGAACGTGACGACCAGGTCGTACCCGTCTGCCGCCGATGCGGCGGCGAGCTTGCCCGCATGGCCGCGATACTGTGTCTGTTTGGTGTCTAGTTGAAGCTGGGAGCCGAGGGCGCGGACCACCAGGCCGGCGTCCCGTCCGGTCATGGCAGTCGCGCGGGGATTGATGATGAGCAGCGCGCGCACGTTGCTCAGGTTAACGGTGCCCGAAAGGATGCGAGACTATGGGTATGCGTTCAGCCGAAGGCGGTTCTCTTCCGGGGGGACGATCCCCCGTCTTTTCCGAGGGCCGAGGCACACTCATGCTGCGCGTGGCTACGGCCGCACAGGCCGCGGAAGCGGTCGGCCTGTGCGTGGCCGTCATACTCAACGTGATCGACACGACGTCAGGCAACGCCTGGACGACCTCGAACGCGACCGCGTTCATCGTGCTCGAGATCATCGTCGCGATCGGCGTGGCCTGTATCGCGTCAGGGATCGCCCGCGTCCGGCCGTGGAGCCGGACCCCGGCGGTGATGACACAGGTGTTCACCATCCTGATCGCCACCTGGCTGCTTGAGGCGCACCGTTATGCCTGGGGGGTTCCCGCCCTGCTCCTGGCGATCGCCGGCTTCGCCGGGCTGCTCGCGCCGGCGAGCCTGCGTGCCCTGAGGCGCCAGGATTAGTCGCTGTGTTATCCCCCGGGGGGATGACCCCCCGGTGACCCCCGCATGGGGGCTCCCGCCCCCATCCCCCTGGCGGGTCCCACGCAAAATCCGCGTGGGACCCGGTACGGCGTCTGCGACGCCGTTAGTCGTCTACGGTGAGCCCTTCGCGCAGCTGAGCGAGCGTCCTGGCGAGCAGCCGGGACACGTGCATCTGCGAGATGCCGAGCTCGGCGGCGATCTGGGACTGCGTCATGTTCCCGAAGAACCGCAGCAGCAGGATCTTCTTCTCCCGTGGCGGGAGCCGCTCAAGCAGCGGCTTCAGGGACTCCCGGTACTCCACGCCCTCCAGGGCGTCGTCGATCATGCCGAGCGAGTCCGCCACCGCGGGCGCGTCCTCGTCGCCCGAGTCCGGCGCGTCCAGGGACACCGTGGAGTAGGCGTTAGCCGATTCGAGGCCCTCGAGCACCTCTTCTTCCGACATCTGCAGGTGCGCGGCGAGCTCGCTCACGGTGGGTGCGCGGCCCTCGCGCTGCGCCAGCTCGCCGATCGCCTTGGTCAGCGAGAGCTTGAGCTCCTGGAGCCGCCGCGGCACGCGGACGGCCCAGCCCTTGTCCCTGAAGTGGCGCTTGATCTCACCAACGATGGTGGGCGTGGCGTAGGTGGAGAACTCGACGCCGCGCTCCAGGTCGAACCGGTCGATGGACTTGATCAGCCCGATGGTCGCGACCTGAGTGAGGTCGTCAAGCCACTCGCCCCGGTTGCGGAACCGTCGTGCCAGGTACTCGACAAGCGGCAGGTGCAGCTCGACCAGGGTGGCCCTGATCCTGGCGCGCTCGGGGTCGCCAGCAGGCAGCACGGTGAGCCGCTCGAACAGCTCCCTGGCCTGCGTCCGGTCGGGCGATGAGTGCTCGGACCGCGGCAGCGGCGGCGGTTCCTCGCCTACCGCGACCTCAACCTCGAACTCGTCAGTCACCTGGACCTCGTATTCGCTGCTCAACTCATCCGCCCCGGCGCTTAGCGAGGACGATCGAGACCCGGTCGTCGGGGCCGAGCCTGGAGTCGACAGATCCGGCGAGCGCGGACAGCACCGTCCACGCGAACGTGTCGCGGGCGGGCATCCTTGCCTCCGCCGCGTTCACCGACACGGTGATGGTCACCAGGTTGGTGCCAAGCTCAAAAACGCATTCCAGGTCGGTGCCAGGGATCGCCTGGGCGAGCAGCATCGCGCACGCCTCGTCGATCGCGATGCGCAGGTCCTCGATCTCGTCGAGGGTGAAGTCGAGCCGGGCGGCGAGCCCGGCGGCGGCCGTGCGCAGCACGGACAGGTACGCGCTCTCGGCCGGCATCTTGACCTGCACGTAATCTGCAGTCTCGCGGCCCCCAGGGGGCGCCGTCGGCGCGGCGGTGTCTTCGGTCACGTCTCTCCGTCGGGTCATTGTCACGGGGCCGGCGGCGCATGCCAGCCACTGATTGCAACTTACCGCTGTTTCCCCCCAGGGGAACGGCCCCCCGCACCCCGGGTGTCGTGTCGCGCCGGCCTGCTCGCAAAACGCGATCGCAAGCGGCCCCCGCGACACAACGAAAAAGCCTGCTTGCTGCGCCGTGCGGGTACATCTTTTCACGAGAACGAGTTAGGGCTGGCCCCTGTTCCTGGGGGGCCAGCCCTAACGAAAAGTGGCAGGCTTAGGCCTGCTTGGTCTCCCAGAAGATCTTGGAGATCTCCTCGATCTTGGCGAGCAGTTGATCGGCGGACGAGACGTCGACCGATGACTTCGTGCCACCAGCGCCGCCGCCTGCCAGCTTGGTCGCCTCGTTGAAGAGCGTGTGCAGCTGCGGGTACTTCTCGAAGTGCGGCGGCTTGAAGTAGTCCGTCCACAGCACCCACAGGTGGTGCTTGACCAGCTCGGAGCGCTGCTCCTTGATGATCAGGCACCGGGCCCTGAAGGCCGGGTCGTCGTTGGCGGCGTACTTCTCATCGATGGCCTTGACGGACTGCGCCTCGATCAGGGCCTGGGCGGGGTCGTAGACGCCGCAGGGCAGGTCGCAGTGAGCGTGGGCGACGGACTTTGGCGCGAGCAGCCGAGTGAGCAGCCTCATCGATTCCCTTTCTCCGAACCAGAACAGTTAATGTTTCTCCTCCGACACTACTCCGCCAGCTTGGAGTTAAACGTGCCCGCCTGCCCCATGAGCTGGCCGCTCCTCCGGGTCGCGGTCGCCGAGCAGTCCATGCTCCCCGCCCTGCACCCGGGCGACTGGCTGCTCGCATGGCGCACCACCCGCGTCCGCCCAGGTCAGATCGTGCTCGCCTGGCACCCCGGGCGCCCGGATTTCCTGCTGGTCAAGCGCGTGGCCTGGCGCGAGGATGGAGGCTGGTGGCTGGCGTCGGACAACCCCGCCGCCGGTGCCGTGGACAGCAACCGCTTCGGTCCGGTCCGGGAGGAGCTGATCGTCGGCCGGGTGCTGGGCCGCTACTGGCCGCCCCGCCGCGCCCGCTACTCCCCCGAGTTATCCCGAACGGACGCCACTGACTACGTCGGGCCCCGTCCCTGTGAGAGGGTGCGGGGCCCGGCGGTTTGTCGCTGTAACGGGGTTATGGGCCGGACCTAGTGCCTTGGCACCTCAGGCATGTCAGGCTCTGGCGCGCTCTGCCTCCCGACCAGATCGAGCATTTGCGCACGCGGCAGCTTGGTGGCCTGCGCCCAGTAGAAGATGACCAGGCTGAAGACCGCTACCACCAGCATGTCCCACCAGAACGGGAGGTTGCCGGTGTTCGTCGGCGCCAACGGCGTTGTCGAGGATTGGCCGCTGAACTGACCCTGCCAGGAGATGATGCCCATGCCGATCAGGTACACCGGCAGCCACTGCGCGGACTTCCAATCCAGCGGCGGCCGCTCCTTGTCGAAGTACATGAAGGTGCCGATCAGCACGTACCCGATAACGATCGCGATGGCAAGCTTCCAGAGCACCTCGAAGCCCGACCAGTAGATGAGCATGTTGGCGAAGATGAACGCGAGTGGCGCGATCACGGTGGCGGCGGGTATCCGGTAGGGCCGGGGCGCCTCCGGGACCTGCCCGCGGAACGCCGCCAGCGACAGCGGCGCTCCGGCGTACATCAGCACGCTCGCGGAGGTGACCAGGCCCACCAGGGAGTGCCAGCTCGGGAAGGGCAGCAGGAACAGCAGGCCGAACAGGAACGCGATGATCAGGCTGAACCAGGGCACGCCCCGCTTGTCCACTCTGGTGAAGAGCTGCGGGTAGTAGCGGTTGCGGCCCAGGCCGTACCCGACGCGCGAGGTCGAAGTCTGATAGATCAGGCCGGTGCCGAACGGGGAGATGAACGCGTCGAGCCGCAGGATGATCGCGAGCGCGCCGAGCCCGACGACGCCCGCCAGGCCAGCGAACGGCCCGATGGCTATGGGGTTGGTGCTGGCTATGCCCGCCCAGCCCTTAGGACCCGAGATCAGGCTGTGCGGGATGGCCCCGATGAACACGACCTGCAGCATTACGTAGATCAAGATGCCGATCCCGGTAGCTATGAGGATCGCCCGTGGCAGGTTCTTCTGCGGGTCCTTGATCTCGCCGGCGAGCTGGTCGGCCTGCTCGAAGCCGAGATAGGCGAACACGATACCGGCCGAGGGGATGGCGCCGAACAGGGCCTTGATGCCGAAGGGCATGAAGCCGCCGCCCGCCCCGAAGTTACTGGCGTGGAACTTGAACAGCAGAACGATGATGGTGACGACCGGGACCGCGACCTTCCACCACGTGATCCCTGAGTTGACCTTGGAGAACAAGCCGATGGCCAGGAAGTTGATCGCGGTGAAGCACGCCATCAGCACGATCGTCATCCCGAAGCCCAGCCCGGTGACGTTACCCGTGGTGGAGTTGTAGAGGCCGTGCCAGTAGTAGGACCCGTACTGCATCACGGCGAAACACTCGATTGGCGCTACCGTGATCGCTTGCAGCCAGGAGAAGAAGCCGAACGAGATGCCGGCGACGCTGCCGAACGCAAAGTGCGGGAACCTCGCGGTCCCGCCGGACACCGGGTACATCCCGCCCAGTTCGGCATGAACCAGCGCGAGGATGATGACGATGGCTCCGGCGATGACCCATCCCAGCAAGGCCGCGGTCCCCGCCGCTTGCGCAGCGAACAGCGCGCCGAACAGCCAGCCCGAGCCGATGATGGAGGTCTCGGACGCCCAGGTTGCCCCGATCAGTCCCATCTCCCGACGCAAACCGACGTCGGCAGGCTGGGTCGTGGCGGCCCCCGTGGAGCCAGTTTCAGTAGCCATGATCGATACTCTTTCTTGACCGTGCCCTACGGGTGAGTCATCCGTCCCGCAGGGTCTCGGTGTATGTGAATGGGTAAGTCATATGGGCAGAGTGAGTTCATCGTAGAGATGATCATCACTCATGAGAAGTGTTGTGGCGGATTCGGTTTTGTAACGCAGTTCAGGGCTGGTGCCTGGCCCGCGGCCGGAATAATGACACCTGCGGGATGCTACGCGGTCATGTCCGTATAATTACCAGTAAGTTTCGATGTGCCCGTGGTTTACCCCGCTCCTCGCGGGGTAGATAAAGTATCTGTGCTTGTGAAATAATTCACGAGTCATCGGTAGTCGGCCATTCGTGTGGTAGGCACCTCTGACGCCACCGGACCTGTGGATGACAAGCCACGGCAGACGCGCTCAGCGCTGCCTTTGCCTTGGCTTAAGCTCTTACCATGTGGACCACCAGGTTGCGGTATTCCGGACTCGGCGTCCTCCTGGTAGGCGTCACGGTGTCCCTGCTAATCGCGTGGCGGCTGAACCATGTGCTGTTCGGGATCGCCGTCGGTCTCATCTGCCTCGTCGTGACGGTACTCCTGGTCGCCCGGGACGGGTGGCGCCAAACAAGCCCGGAAAACCTCACCGCACGGGGTTTCGTGCCTAACTCTGTCAGGGGTGTGACCATTGTCGATCCAGGTCTGCGCCGGGAGTTTGCGCCCGTGATTCCTGCCGCCGTCTCCCGGCGGATCTCGGGTAACCCCAGGCTGCGCCCGGCCGCCTCCGCGGCCGCCAGGCAAGAGCCCGCCAGGCGGGGCCAGGATCGCCGGCGGAAGGAGACGCTGCAGCCCGATGCCACTGTCTCGCTCGCCGAGGAGCGGCGAGCAGCAGGCATCGACGACCTGTTCATCGCGCTAGACATTGAACTAGTGGGGCTCCTCCCGGTGAAGAAGAAAGTCGAGGAAATTGGTTCGCTGCTGCTGGTCGACCGGGCGCGGCAGCGATTCGGACTCTCCGCGTCCCGCCCGAACATGCACATGTGCTTTACCGGGGCGCCGGGGACCGGGAAGACTACGGTGGCGCTGATGATGGCCGACCTGCTCCGCCGGCTTGGCTACCTGCCGAAAGGTCATCTCGTGCATGCCATGCGCGATGACCTTGTCGGTGAGTACATCGGGCACACCGCGCCGAAGACGAGACAGGTTCTCGACCGCGCGATGGGCGGCGTGCTGTTCATCGATGAGGCCTACACCTTGTTCCGGGCTGAGGACTCGAAAGACTACGGCCAGGAGTGCATCGACATCCTCATGCAGGTGATGGAGAACGAGCGGGACAACCTCGTGGTGATCCTCGCTGGATACAAGGACCGCATGGATCACTTCTTCGAGTCCAACCCTGGCATGAGCTCACGAATCGCGCATCACCTGGACTTCGCCGATTACGAGCTCGACGAGCTGCTCGCCATCGGGCGGCTGATGCTGGACCGGTCGTCCTACTACTTGTCGGACGAGGCAGAGTCGGCATTTCACGACTACCTGTCAGTGCGGATGACGGAGCCCCGGTTCGGCAACGCCCGCAGCGTCCGGAACGAGCTGGAAGGTGCCCGGCTCAGGCACGCCTTCCGGCTCGCGGTCAATCCGGAACGGCGGTGGACTAAAGATGACCTGATGCGCCTTGAGCCGCCGGACGTCCTGCCTAACGGCGTCGCCCCAGGCCACCCGGCCTAAGCCTCGGCTTCTTCTTCCCGCTTGCGGGCCCGGTAGGCGATGACGTTCGCCCGGCTGGCGCACCGGTCTGAGCAGTACCGCCTGGTCCGGCTGGCGGAGATGTCGACAAACACTCCGGAGCACGGCGCCGCCTGGCACACGCCGAACCGTTCAAGGCCAAGCTCGGTCAGCCGGACCGCCAGGCCCATGGCCGCACCCGCGGCGTACTTGTCGGACATCGAGCCGCTCTCGGTGTAGTGCACGTGCCAGGACTGCCTGTCGTGGCCGGAGAGCTGCGGATGGACCGGGTACTGGATGAGAAGCTCGTTCAGCCGGGCGGCGGCGTCCGCGCCGTTCCCCTGCGAGCAGGCCACGAAGAACCCGCGGAACTCGTCCCTGAGCATGCGCAGCGAGTCAAGGTCGGAGCGCGCCATGCCATGGTTCAAGTGCTCCCTGTCGGCCACTAGGGCGCGCAGCCCATCCATGGACGTGAGCAGGTCGCCGCCCTCGTGCCCGAGGCTGGAGGAGTTCACAAGCCGGACGGCGAGTTCGGCATAGGATGACAGGTCCACGCGCGAATCCTCCTGTTATCCCCCGGGGGACGACCCCCGTACTCCCCGATGTGCGCGCAGAAAGCTGCCGAGTGACTTGTGTCATCCACGGAGGCAGGCCAAGCCTCCTGCGGCGGGGAGGTTGGTGTAATAGGCTAGTGCCGTTTCTGAGTATTACAGAACGGCGCTTACAGCGCTAGCAGCAAGTCGCTCATGGCACAGTATGTACACGGGCAACCCCCGTGCCTTGGAGTGATCGCCGTCCCTACAGCCGTGTGGTGGCGTAACCCTGCCACCGTGAGCATGTAGGACGGCAGACCTGTCACCTTCAGCACTGAATTTTGGGGGTTACCGTGGCCGGCGAGGCTACCTTTTCCCGTTCTCGTTCCGCCCTGGACGACGACCCGGTGTTCGTGATGCACCGGGGCGGCAAGATCGAAGTCAACCCGAGCGTGGAGGTGCCTGACAGGGCCGCGCTCGCCATGGCCTATACGCCGGGCGTGGCTCGGGTCTGCAGTGCGATCGCCGATGAGCCAGAGCTCGCGAGCGAGTACACGTGGGTTGGCAACACCGTTGCGGTAGTGAGCGACGGCACGGCTGTGCTTGGCCTCGGCGACATCGGGCCGGCCGCTGCGATGCCCGTCATGGAGGGCAAAGCGCTGCTGTTCAAGAAGTTCGCAGGCATCAACGCGGTGCCTGTCTGCATCGACGTCACCGACGTCGACGACGTGGTGCGCGTGGTCGCCGCGCTGGCGCCAAGCTTCGGCGGCATCAACCTGGAGGACATCTCGGCGCCGCGCTGCTTCGAGATCGAGGACCGGCTCCGCGCCATGCTCGACATCCCGGTCATGCACGACGACCAGCACGGGACCGCGATCGTCGCACTCGCGTCGCTGCGCAGCGCCGCCCGCGTGGTCGGCAAGAACCTTGGCGACATGCGAGCCGTGGTCTGCGGTGCGGGCGCCTCAGGAATCGCGGTGTCGAAGATCCTGCTGGCGGCCGGCGTCGGCGAGTTGGGCGTCGCCGACAGCAAGGGCATGATCTACCACGGCCGCGACGGGCTCAACCCGGTCAAGGCCGAGCTCGCGGCGCGGACCAACGCCTCCGGGCACGTCGGCTCTGTTGAGTCGGCGCTGCGCGGCGCGGACGTGTTCATTGGCCTGTCCGGCAGTGCCCTCCCCGAGGAGGCGCTAACCCGGATGGCGCCGGGCGCGATCGCGTTCCTGCTGTCCAACCCGGAGCCGGAGGTCCACCCGGACGTCGCCCGGCGGCACGTGTCCGTGGTGGCGACGGGGCGCAGCGACTTCCCGAACCAGATCAACAACTCGCTGGCCTTCCCCGGCGTCTTCCGTGCCGCCCTGGACGTCCGGGCGACGACGATCACCGAGAACATGAAGCTGGCCGCTGCCACGGCGCTTGCCGACCTGGTGGGCGACGACGCGACGCCGGACTACGTCATACCGAGCCAGTTCGACTCACGGGTCGCCCCGGCCGTCACCGCTGCGGTGGCCGCTCAGGCTCGCGTTGACGGGGTCGCGCGCCGGTAGTTTCGTTCTCCGTCGGCAGTTCGTTCTCATAGGGTTGTGAGGACCGGGCTTGCGGGGGTTCCGGCGGGACAGTCTGCTTCGCACAGACCGCTCAGCAGAACGCCCCGGAGGAACCCCGTCGCGCCTCGGTCCTCACGTCGCTTGGAGCGCCCCTTCCCGTGCCTGGGGCCTCCCGGTAGGGTCATGATCATGTTCGCCGTCTACGCCGCGCGTATCGATGCAGAGAATCCGCTGAACGGGCTTGAGACGGGGGAGCGGCCCGATCCCGAGCCGTCGGCCGGGTGGGCCAACGTTACTGTCAAGGCGACGGCGCTCAATCACCACGACGTCTGGTCGTTGCGGGGTGTGGGGCTGCCCGCCGACCGGCTGCCCATGATCCTAGGCTGTGACGCCGCAGGGATCGACGAGGACGGCAACGAGGTTGTCGTGCACGGCGTGATCGGTGACGCTAACGCGGGCGGCGGGGACGAGACGCTGGACCCGCGGCGGTCCCTGCTGTCGGAGCGGTATCAGGGGACCTTCGCCGAGAAGGTCATGGTGCCCAAGGCGAACCTGGTCCCGAAGCCCGCTGCGCTCTCTTTCGAGGAGGCGGCCTGTCTCCCAACCGCTTACCTCACGGCCTACAAGATGCTCTTCGAGAAGTCTGGCGTTCAGCCTGGCTCTACGATCCTCGTTCAGGGGGCCGGGGGCGGGGTCGCTACCGCGCTGATCCTCCTCGGGCGTGCTGCCGGCTACCGGATGTGGGTAACGAGCCGCTCCGAGGCCAAGCAAGAGGCGGCCGTCAAGCTCGGTGCCGACCAGGCCTTCCCGACCGGGGCGCGGCTGCCGGAGCGGGTCGATGTGGTCATGGAGACGGTTGGGCAGGCAACCTGGTCGCACTCGGTCCGCTCGCTCAAGCCGGGCGGCCGGATCGTCATCTCCGGTGCTACCAGCGGCGACATCCCGCCGGCGGAGCTGACGAGGATCTTCTTCACGCAGCTCTCGGTCGTCGGCTCGACGATGGGCACCCGCGACCAGCTCGGCCGCCTGCTCCGCTTCTGTGAGCAGACCGGCACCCGCCCCCTCATCGACCGGGTAATCCCGCTTGCCGAGGCCCCCACAGGCTTCGCCGCGATGATCGACGGCGTCCAGACGGGCAAGATCGTCTTCACCCCGTAGGCCTGCCCACCAGCCATGCCCGAAATATCCTCGTTGGTTTCAAGTGGTTGTTGCTGGGTCTGGCCGGCCTGCTGGCGCTCCCCCTCCGGGGTGCCGGCGATGACGTATGCCGGTTTCTGGTGGGACGAACGCGGTCATACCGGGCAGTCCCGTGACGCCAAACGCGCGGTATGTCTTGGCTCCGCCGCTACCGAGAGCGATGATCAACTTTAAGGGGCATTGGGCCAGGACCTCCTAGGCGAGGCATCGCGAGGGAGCGTGGGCGTTGCCTGTGTGGTTTCTCTCGGTTCCCGAATCATTCGCTGAATTCCCACGGGGTCGGTACGGTCAGTGGAGTGACGAGCGAAACCAACGACAGCAGCGCACCTGACCCGTCGGACGCTCGGGAGGAGCCGGGCGCCGCTCCGGCCGGGTCGGGAATCGACCCGGCGGCACCGATGCCGACGCAAGCGGACGGGCGAGACGACCAAGACGGGCAGGAACCGCCCGCGCCGGAACCGCCCCCGGTGGAACCGCCCGCGCCGGAACCGCCCGCGCCGGAACGGCCCCCGGTGGAACCGCCCGCGCCGGTACCACCCGCGGTGCAGTCGCCCACGGTGAGTTTCCCCACGGTGGAACCGCCCGCGCCGGTACCGCCCACGGTGGGGTTGCCCGTGCTGGAGTCGCCCGCGCCTGAGCTTCCCGCAGCGGAGCCGGAGGCGGGGCATCCTCATTCACACAGGCGGACGGGGCAGCCCGTCAACCACGCTGATCAGGACGGGCAGGAAGCGCCTGGGGCGGCACCGCCCACGGTGGGGTTGCCCGTGCTGGAGTCGCCCGTGCTGGAGTCGCCCGCGCCTGAGCTTCCCGCAGCGGAGCCGGAGGCGGGGCATCCTCATTCACACAGGCGGACGGGGCAGCCCGTCAACCACACTGATCAGGACGGGCAGGAAGCGCCTGCGCCGGTAGCTGAGACGCCGGTAGCTGAGACGGAGCGGCCCCATTCGCACCGGCGGACCGGGCAGACTATCTACCACACGAGTGCCGTCTACGGGGGCGGTGGCGCGCAGCCGAAGCAGGTGAAGCGGCGAACTCGCGGCGTGATCGTGACCTCAGGGGCGCTTGCCGTGCTGGCGGTGGCCCTCGTGCTCGTGCTGACGGTTTTCAAGCCAGGCGGCAGCACGCCCGCGTACGGCATGGTACCGAACGCGGGCTCGGCGCCCCAGGACGGCGAGCAGGTCGCTGCGGCGTTCCTCACGGCGTGGCAGGAGGGCGATCTTACGAAGGCCGCGAACTACACCGACCAGCCGGCTGCGGCCGGAGCGGCGCTCGCGGCCTACGCGAAGGACCTGAACCTGGGAAAGTTCGCCGCCACGGCGGGCGCGGTCACCAGTGCGGCCGGGTCGACGACGGCACGGCCACGGGAGACCGTCACGGTCGCGCTCAGCGCCTCGGTCGCGGCGGGCAGCGGTAAGGCGGCGGTGCGCGGCACGTGGCATTACGACTCCTCACTCGTGGCTTACCAGCAGGCGAACTCCTCCGTCTGGTTCGTCGCGTGGCAACCTGACGTGGTCGCGCCGAACCTGACCACGGCCACGCACCTGGCGGCCGTCGAGGTGCCACCGACGGTCAGCATGGTCACCGACTCAAGCGGCCAGAACCTCAAGCGCTACGACGACCCCGGGCTCAACACCATCGCCGGCCTGCTGTCGGCGTCCGCGCCGACCAACGAGGGCGCCAATCCCGGTCTTGACGTGCAGATCGAGACCAAGACGGGCAGCCCGGTGCCGAACACCCAGGGGATCCTCATCGCGCCAGGCAACTTCCCGACGCTTTCCACCACGATCAGCCCGAAGGCCGAGACCGCCGCGCGGGCCGCGGTCGCCATGCACACGGGAAGCTCGATGGTCGCGATCCAGCCGTCCACCGGCCATATCCTCGCCATCGCCAACAATGCCGGAGACAACGACTTCGCGCTGACCGCGGCGGTCGCCCCTGGCTCTGACATGAAGATCATCACGTCCACGGCCCTGTTCAACGCGGGTCTCGTCACGCCGTCCACCGGGGTCGAGTGCCCTGCTTCCCTCTACGTGACGGGTGTCACGATCCACAACGACGCTGGCGAGTCGGAGCCGGCCGGCACGCCGTTCAGCTACGACTTCGCGCAGTCCTGCAACAACGCGTTCACCCAGTGGTATCCCCACCTGTACGGGAAGCTCGCGTCTACCGCGAAGACCTACTATGGCCTCGATCAGTCGTGGGACATCGGCATCGGCAACCTTTCCGCCTCGTACTTCAATGCCCCGGCTGACGCGGTCAATTCCGAGCTAGCGGAGGAGGCGTTCGGTCAGGGCGAGCTCATCGCCGCGCCGATCGCGATGGCGTCGGTGGCGGCCACCGTGGAAAGCGGGCAGTTCAAGCAGCCGGTCCTCACCCTTAACGCCAAGCAGTCGGTGACAGCCAAGCCGCTGCCCGCTACGACCGACGCGGATCTCAAGATCATAATGCGCGACGTGGTCACCGAGGGCACGGCGGAAGGGCTCGGTTTCGGGCCGGACGTCTACGCCAAGACGGGCACGGCGGACGTCGCCGGGCAGGAACAGCCGAACAGCTGGTTCGTCGCCTTCGACCCGGCGGAGGACGTCGCAGTCGCCTTCCTGGACGTCAACGCCGGTTACGGCGCGCAGTACGCGGCCCCGGAAACCTTGTCGTTCCTGAACGCCTACTGACCTTTTTGCCGCTTCGGCGCTGGTGCTGCGGGGGCGGAGGGGAATCGGCCGCGCGCTCGTCGGTCGCGCCCATAAACCATAGGGGCGCGACCGAAGGCGCGCGGCCTCATCCCCATCCGCCCCCCCGCTGCACATGGGTTGGGGAAACCCTCCGTTGGCGTTCTCTTTTTTGGCCGCTAACGCGAAACGTTTCAGGTCAACACCTTGCTTGGGGTGCTGCCGCAGACCCTCAAGCGTCAGCGGTTTTTGGCAGAGCTGGCCGCCTGGGTTGGCGCGCGTCAGCGGTTTTTGGCAGAGCTGGCCGCCTGGGTTGGCGCGTCAGCAGCCTTTGACGGGGCTAGCCGCCCACGTTGGCGGTTGCCGGGAGGTTTGCCTCAAGGGTTACTCGTCTGAAGAGGCCGGGGCCTCGGGGGCCGACGGTGGCGCAGGTGGCGCAGGTGGCGCCGGGGGCGGTGGCGGGGCGCCATTGCCGGAGTCGCCAGTGCCGGGGTGGGCGTCCATGCCGAAGACTTCCTCGCGGACGCGGTCCAGGGTGTCAGCGAGGATGTCGTGCAGGGTCGGGATGACGTCGGTGCCAAGAAGGGTGCCGGAGTCCCAGGCGACCGAGCGCAGGTCGGTGACGAAGTCGCGGGCTAGGCGCTCGAAGTCGCGAAGCGCGCCAAAGTCGTGCCCCGACCTTTCATTCCAGTGGCCCCAGTCGCCCCAGCCACCTCTGCCGCCCCACTGCTCGCGGGTCTCGTCGCGCAGGTGAGCGGCCTCCTCGCGGAGTCGGCGGGCGCGGCCGAAGGCCTCGTCCTTCGCCTGGCGAGCCTGCTCACGAGCCTGCCTGGCCTGAGTCCAGGCGTTCTCCTTGCCTTGCCTGCCCTGCTCGCGGGCCGCTTCCGCTGTCTCGCGGACGGCGTCCCCGGTCTGCCTAGCCTGGTCGCGGGCTTCCTCGGCTCCCTCGCGGGCGGTGTCCCTGGCCTGCCTGGCCTGCTCCCGCTCCGCACCGCGCATCTCGCGTGCGGCCCGGGTCAGTTCCTCGCGGAGGCTGCGCACGGTGTCCCTGACGTCCTCGCGGACCTCGCGGACTATATCGCTGACCGATGCGGACAGCTCCTCTTCGAGCTCGTCGAGCTCGTCGCCGCGGCTGCGCAGTTCCTCGCGGCCCGCCTCGGTGATCCGGTAGACCTTGCGACCGTTCTCCTCGTCGTGGGTGACCAGGCCCTCTTCCTCAAGCCGGGCCAGCCTCGGGTAGATCGTGCCCGGTGAGGGAGCGTAGACGCCCATGAACCGGTCGCGCAGCAGCCGGATTACCTCATAGCCGTGCCTTGGCTCTTCGTCGAGCAGGCGCAGCAGGTACAGCCGAAGGCGTCCATGTCGGAAAACCGGGGTCATTGGGTCGTGCTCTCCATCCCTGCCACCGGAGGACTTGAGGGTTCAAATCCCCGGGTGTTAACTGCCGCCCGTCGCAGTAGCGTGACCGCGCCGGACATGGTGGTGACGGACACATGTCCGGTACCTGCGCCAACGTTACCGCTTACGGTATGAGAGGCAGGTGCCTTGACGGTCCGCAGTGAATCGAATTCGGTCCTGACAGGGCCTGAGGTGGACTGGAGCCGCACCTTCGCGTCGCTGTCTGCGGGCAGCCGCAGCGTAACGTCGCCTGACATCGTGCTCACGTGCACGCTGCCCTCATCGCTTAGCGAGACGTCGGCGGTGACCTGCCCGCTCAACGTGTTCACCGCCAGGTGGTCCACCGACCCGCCGGCCAGGATGAGCCCGCCGGACATGGACTTGAAGTGGATTTCCCCGTCGATGTCGCAGGCGGCAACCTCGCCGGACATCGTCTCCGCTGAGACGTCGCCGGTGACACCCTGCAGAGTGATGTCACCGGACATGCCCTTGACCGCTGCACCCGCGTGCAGGCCCGCCACGACGGCCGAGGCGCTGAGCACGCCGAGCTGGATCGGGCAGTCGGCGGGGACGGTGATGGTGACCGCCGCGCTGTCCTTGCCGGGCTTCAGGAGCCTGAGCAGCCCATCCCAGGACAGCGACTCGTAGCTGACGGTCAGGACGCCTTTCTCGTGGGTCACCAGGAGCGGCCGCCCGGACAGCTCGGTGACCGCGAGCGTCGCGCGGGGGGTACGGGGAGTCGTCCCCTCGGGAGATGGCTGCCGGTCGTCGGACGCGAGCACGGCCACGGTGCCCCCGATGAGGCGCACACTCAGTTCCGTGACATCGTCGAGGCCGAGCGCCGTCGGCGCGTCAACGGTCCAGCGGGTCATCGCGGTCCTCCTGGGCGAGACTTCCATGACATAGACCACGATATATCGTGTCGCAGCAAAGTCAAGATGTATCGCGTCCGCTCCGCCCTCACTTGGCCCGCCCGAGAGAAAGCGTCAAGTACGGGAGTCATCCGCGGCCTTGGTCCGCGCGGGCGCGCCTACTCGCGATCTTCGCGATCAGGCCCGCACGCGCGGACACAGGCATGGGGGTCATGTCCCCCGGGAGAGACTGCACGCACCCGTTCGGAATTACCTGGTTCTTACTCTTCTGCGTCGGAGTCCGCGTCCGAGTCCAGGCGCGCCAGCCACGAGGCGAGCCGGTCCACCGTCGTCTCGAACTCCGGGTTGAGATCGACGAAATCGCGCAGCCGCTCGGCGAGCCAGGACATGCTGACCCGCTCGTCGCCGCGGCGGTCGTCGAGTTCCTCAATCCCGGCGTCGGTGAAGTACATCGCTAACTCTCCGCTGGGATAGCCGTCTCGATCAGTTCACGGTGCGTCGCCGCGTGCACCTTGGCGGAGCCGAACGCAGGTGCCGAGCTCGCGGGCAGTGCGACCAGCTTGGGTAGTTGGCCAATCAGGTCCGGCAGTCGCAGCGCCATCCGCGGCCAGGCACCCTGGTTCTCCGGCTCCTCCTGGGCCCAGACAACCTCGACGTCGCTGGGGTACCGCGACAGTTCCGCCTGCAGTTCCTGCGCCGGAATCGGGTAGAGCCGCTCGACCCGGACGATCGCGGTGTCTGTGACGCCCGCCTTGCCGCGGTGCTCGGCGAGATCGTAGTAGATCTTGCCGGTGCAGAGCACCACCCGGCGGACCTTGCTCGCGTCGAAGTCGGCGGGCTCGCCGATCAGCGGCTGGAATGACCCGTGGGTGAAGTCCACCGTCGCCGATGCGGCGGCCTTGAGGCGCAGCAGCGACTTCGGCGTGAAGACGATCAGCGGCTTGTGCCGGCCGCTGAGCGCCTGCCAGCGCAGCAGGTGGAAGTAGTTCGCAGGCGTGGTCGGCAGCGCGACCGTCATGTTGTCCTGCGCGCACAGCGACAGGAACCGCTCGATCCTGGCGGAGGAGTGATCCGGGCCCTGGCCCTCGTAGCCGTGCGGGAGCAGCAGGACGACGCTGGACTTCTGACCCCACTTCTGCTCGCCGGAGCTGATGAACTCGTCGATGATGGTCTGCGCGCCGTCCGCGAAGTCGCCGAACTGCGCTTCCCACATCACCAGCGCGTCGGGGCGCGCGACCGAGTAGCCGTACTCGAAGCCCATCGCGGCGAACTCGGATAGCAGCGAGTCGTAGACGAAGAATCGCGCCTTGCCGTTGTCGAGCCTCTTGAGCGGCGTGTACTCGGCGCCGGTGTTCCTGTCGACGAGCACCGAGTGCCGCTGGCCGAAGGTGCCGCGCCGGGTGTCCTGGCCGACGAGGCGGACCGGATACCCGTCCTGCAGCACCGAGCCGAAGGCGAGCAGCTCGCCGGTCGCCCAGTCGATGGTGTCCTCGCCGACACTCGCGGCGCGCCGGTCGAGCTGGGGCTTGAGCCGCGGGTGCACGGTGAACCCGTCGGGGATGGACACCTGGGTGTCGATGATCTGCTTCACCGCGTCGAGCGTGATCGCGGTGGGCACCCCCGCGTGGTCGACCGGACGGTCGCCGACCTCGGGCCGCAGCACCGTGCCCGGCTGCGGCGGGAGCTCCGCCGCTTCCCTGGTCTCGGTGAACGCGCGCTCCAGCTGCTGCTGGTAGTCGCGCAGCGCCGCCTCGGCTTCCTCCATCGTGAGGTCGCCGCGGGCGATCAGCGACTCGGTGTAGAGCTTGCGCACCGAGCGCCGCGCCTCGATCAGGTCGTACATCAGCGGCTGGGTGAAGCTGGGGTTGTCGCCCTCGTTGTGGCCGCGGCGGCGGTAGCAGACCATGTCGATCACGACGTCCTTGCGGAACGTCTCGCGGTAGGCGAACGACAGCCGGCCCACGCGGGCGACGGCCTCCGGGTCGTCGCCGTTCACGTGGAAGATCGGCGCCTGGATCATCCGGGCCACGTCGGTCGCGTAGACGCTTGACCGCGACTCCATCGGCGAGGTGGTGAAGCCGACCTGGTTGTTCACCACGATGTGCACGGTGCCGCCGGTGCGGTAGCCGCGCAGCTGAGACAGGTTCAGCGTCTCGGCCACGACGCCCTGGCCGGCGAAGGCCGCGTCGCCGTGGATGAGCACGGGCAGGACGGTGAAGCCCTCCTGGGACTTGTCCAGCACGTCCTGCTTGGCGCGGACCACGCCCTCGGTCACCGGGTCGCCGGCCTCCAGGTGGCTGGGGTTGGCGACCAGGCTGGTGCGGATCTGCTTGCCGCTCGCGGCGGTAAAGGTGCCCTCGGCGCCGAGGTGGTACTTCACGTCGCCTGAGCCCTGGGTGGACTTCGGGTCGAGGTTGCCCTCGAACTCCTTGAAGATCTGCCCGTAGGACTTGCCGATGGTGTTGGCGAGCACGTTGAGCCTGCCGCGGTGCGCCATGCCGATCACGGCCTCGTCGAGGTCCGCCTCGGCGGCCTCGCTGATCACCACGTCGAGCAGCGGGATCAGCGCTTCGCCGCCCTCAAGCGAGAAGCGCTTCTGGCCGACGTACTTGGTCTGCAGGAACGTCTCGAACGCCTCGGCCACGTTCAGCTTGGACAGGATCTGGATCTGCTCGTCGTGGGCCGCCCGAGTGGGCGGGACCTCGACGTGAGCCTGGATCCACTTGCGCTCCTCCGGGTCCTGGATGTGCATGTACTCGATGCCGAGGGTCCGGCAGTAGGAGTCGCGCAGCACGCCGAGGATCTCTCGCAGCCGCGCGATCGGCTTGCCGCCGAACCCGCCGGTCGCGAACTCGCGCTCCAGGTCCCACAGCGTCAGGCCGTGCTGGATGATGTCCAGGTCGGCGTGCTTGCGCTGGACGGTCTCGATCGGGTTGGTGTCGGCCATCAGGTGGCCGCGGACCCGGTAGGCGTGGATCAGCTCCTGGACGCGGGCCGACCGCGCGACGTCGTCCTCGTGCCCGTACGGGAAGTCCTTGACCCAGCGCACCGGCTCGTAGGGGATGCGGAGGCTCTCGAAGATCTGGTCGTAGAAGCCGTCCTCGCCGAGCAGCAGCTGGTGGACGATGCGCAGGAAGTCTCCAGACTGCGCTCCCTGGATGATCCGGTGGTCGTACGTGGAGGTCAGCGTCACCGTCTTGCTGATCGCGAGCTTAGCCATGGTCTCCTCGCTCGCGCCCTGGTAGGCGGCGGGGTACTCCATGGCGCCGACACCGATGATCGCGCCCTGGCCCGGCATGAGGCGCGGCACGGAGTGCTCGGTGCCGATCGTGCCCGGGTTGGTGAGGGAGATCGTGGTGCCCTGGAAATCAGCGACCGTCAGCTTGCCGTTGCGGGCCTTGCGGACCACGTCCTCGTACGCCGTCCAGAACTGGCGGAAGTCCATCTCCTCCGCGCCCTTGATGTTGGGCACCAGGAGCTGGCGGCTGCCGTCCTTGGCCTTGAGGTCGATGGCCAGGCCGAGGTTGACGTGGTGCGGCATGGCGAGGAGCGGCTTGCCGTCTTCCTCAGCGTAGGAGGCGTTCATCTCGGGGAGCGCCTTGATCGCCTGCACAAGCGCGTAGCCGATCAGGTGGGTGAACGAGATCTTCCCGCCCCGGCCGCGCTGCAGGTGGTTGTTGATGACGATCCGGTTGTCGATGAGCAGCTTGGCGGGCACGGCGCGGACGCTCGTAGCGGTGGGCACGCCGAGGCTGGCCACCATGTTCAGCGCGGTGCGGGCGGCGGCGCCGCGGAGCTTGTTCACGTCGGCGTCGCCGGGCGGCGGCGTGGCGGCGGCCTGACTCGCCTGGGCGGCGGTTCTGGTGGCCGCCTGCCCGGACTCCCTGGCTTCCGGGGCGGGCGCCTGGGCCACTGGGGCGGCCGGCGTCGCGGGTGCCTCTGTCAGGACGGGCTGCGGCCCGGTGCCATTCACGCTGCGGACGGGCCGGTAGTCGGCGAAGAACGACCACCATGCCTTGTCGACCGAACCGGGATCGTCGAGGTAACGCTGGTACAGCTCGTCGACCAGCCACTCATTGGGGCCGAAGTCAGCGGCGCCCGGGGCAGCGCCCGGCTCCGTTGACTCCCCAGGCTGGGTCTCTGACGATGGGTGTACTGAGGGCGCGCTGAGGTTCGAAGTAGCGAGCGGCAACTCAGAAGACACGGCGGACATCGCCTTCTTCCGAAAGAATAGATGTGATTACTGTCTCCCGGTCCTTAGGTTACCGCTCGGTTGCGTGAACGGGAGGCTGATGGTGTCCCTGTGGTTCCGGGGGGTCATGTGTTATGGGTCACGCGCTCTGCACCTCGTGAAACGCAGTCGTGGCCAGTCGTGTTTCGCCGCCTTTCGCGCAGGAGAGCGCTAGGCTCGGCTCGAATGAACAGAGGCGACCTTCCAGGCTACGAATTCGAGATGCCGCGCGGCCAGCGTCATGAGAGCGGACCGCGGCACGCATTCGGGCATGATTCGCTTCGCCACCTCCAGCAGGCGCCGCCCGAGCAGGAACCCCGATCTTCAGTACGCACCGCGAGTAGTGGCGTGCTCGACGTCATGCGCAAGAGGAACTGGCTGATGGGCCTCGCCGCCCCGATCGTGGCCGCCGTCGCCGTCGGCATCGCGGTCGTCGTGGTCACCGGCGGGGGCGGCAACGGCGGGGCGGCACCGTCGGCGCTGGCGGCAGGCTTCCCGCCCGCGCGGCTTGCCGGCGCGGGCTTCGCAGGGACCTCGCGGGTGATCCTCACGGCGATCGGCGCGGCAGCCGCCACCGAGGTGGCGGGAGGCGGCGTGAACGGCGGCCCGGCGCTGTGGGCTTCCTCTGACGGCGGAACCGACTGGACCCGCGCGGTGCTGCACGGGCCCGCGTCGCTCACTCGCGCCGGCAGTGGTCAGGTCGCGGGGGTCGCGCACGGCACGGCCGGGTGGCTGGCCGTCGGCACCACGCGCGCCGGGGCGGGCGGTCCTCTCGTGGCCTCCTCGGCCAGTGGGAGCACGTGGACCGTGACGGGCGGCATCGCGGGGCGAGGTGCGGGGTACACGGCCGCGGCGGTGGCGGCGGGTCCCGCCGGGTATGTGATCGTCGGCCGCCACTCGGCAGGCGACTCCGGCACGACCGCCGCCACAGCCTGGTACTCGCCAGGCTTGGCTGGCTGGCAGCGCGCGACGATCAGCGAGCAAGGGACGTCCGGCCGCGACGCTCAGACGATGAACGCGGTGACCGCGACGGCAGGCGGATTCGCCGCTGTCGGAGCGACGGGAACGAGCCCGGCCGCGTGGCTGTCTGCCACCGGCAAGACCTGGCGGCAGGTCCTGGTCCCGGCGCCGGCCGACTCCGTGCGGGCGGCGCTCGACTACGTGGCGGCGAACGGCCGCGACGTGGTGGCGGGCGGCACGGAGTTCTCCGCGGAGGGAGCGAGCCGTCCGTTTGCTGAAGTATCCGCCGACGCGGGCACGACGTGGACCCAAGTGCAGCTGCCGGTGCCGGACATCGGACCGGGAACAGGCACCACGGTCACCGCGCTGACCGCCGCGGGAGGCGGGTTCACCGCGGTGGGCACCTACGTCACCCAGGCCGGCCCCGAGGTCGTGGTCTGGACGCTGCCACCCGGCACCTCCGTCACCGACGGCACCGCGTGGACGGCGGTGACCCCGCAGGGCACGGGCCTGGCCAGCAGCACAGCGGAAAACGCGATCACGGCGCTCACCACCGAGGGTGCCACCCTGACCGGCGTCGGGTTCACCGCGGCGCTGACCGCGCCAGGCACGCCCGGCGCGCAGCAGCCGACGCTCTGGCAGTCCCCGATTAGGTATTGACTACGATGAGGTAAATGAGCAGCACGAAGCCAGGAACTGTCTTTGTTACCGGTGCGAGCAGCGGCTTTGGCGCTGCGGTAGCCCGCAGGTTCGCCGCCGACGGGGCGCGGGTCGTCGTTACCGCCCGTCGCGCGGAACGTGTGCGTGACCTCGCGGATGAACTCGGCTCGCAGGTCCTCCCGCTGACGCTGGACGTCAGGGACCGGTCCGCCGTCGCTGAGGCCGTCGCGGCGCTTCCGGAGGAGTTCAAGGCCATCGACGTGCTCGTGAACAACGCGGGCCTCGCGCTTGGCCTGAAGCCGGCCCAGGACGCCGACCTGGACGACTGGGACCAGATGATCGACACGAACTGCAAGGGCCTGGTCTACTGCACCCGCGCGATCCTGCCCGGCATGGTCGCCCGCAAGCGCGGCCACGTTATCAACCTGGGCTCGGTGGCGGGGACCTACCCGTATCCAGGCGGAAACGTATACGGCGGCACCAAGGCGTTCGTCCACCAGTTCAGCCTGAACCTGCGCAGCGACCTGCACGGCACCGGGGTCCGGGTCACGTGCATAGAGCCAGGGATGGCCGACACGGAGTTCTCCACGGTCAGGTTCAGCGGCGACAAGTCCAAGGCGGACGACGTCTACGCGGGGATGCAGCCGATGACCGCCGACGACATCGCCGAGTCGATCTACTGGGCGGCCAGCCTGCCCCAGCACGTCAACGTGAACACGATCGAGCTGATGGCCACCGCCCAGTCCTCCGCCCCGTTCCAGGTCGCCCGCTCCTGACCGCTGCCATAACCACTCGGCCGATCAAGGCCGAGGGCGGATGCCGAACACGTCCTCGCGGCGGTTGGCGAGCGAGGGCAGCGTTTCACGCACCGTGTCTACGAGCGACATATCCGCATTTATCACGACAATGCCGGCCGACGGCCCCAAGTCGGCCCGCACCACGCCGAGGGGGTCGATCAGCATGGACCGCCCCACCCCGGTCGCTGCGCGCGTCGGCTTCTCGTCCGGATCGGGCACCTGCCCGACGGCGGCGATCCACACGGTGTTCTCGATCGCCCGGGCGCGCAGCAGCGTCACCCAGTGCTCTTCCTTGAATAGCCCCGCCTGCCACGCCGCGCTCACCGTCACGAGCGAGGCACCCGCAACCGCCAGGGCTCGCGTCAACTCAGGGAACCTGATGTCGTAGCAGATCTGCACCCCGACGGGCACGCCGGCCAGCGAGGTGACCACCACAGAAGACCCTGGCGCGACCAGGTCGGACTCGCGCTGCGCGAACGCGTCGAACAGGTGCAGCTTCCGGTAGGAGGCGACGAGAGAGCCGTCACGGTCGATTACCACGGCAGTGTTGTAGACCCGCCCGTCGGGTGCGGGCTCGAACACGCCGGCCACCAGGGCGACCCCGGTCTCCTTAGCCGCCTCGGCCAGGCCCGAGCAGAACGGCCCGTCCAACGGCTCCGCCGCGCCCCGGAGGTCCGACCCGAACCGCGTAAGCGTCGCCTCGGGAAACACCGCGAGGTCCGAGCCGCCATCGGCGGCCTCGCTGAGCGCGTCACGCACTCGACGCAGGTTGACGCCAGGATCTGAGCTGACAGGGAGCTGACACAAAGCGATACGCATGTCGCCACGATAACCGGGCCCGCCTCGATCGTCCTACTGTGCTTGTCTCACGGTGCCTGTCTCACGGGGCCCGTCTCACGGGGCCGGAGGGCGTGGTCTCATAGACCCGTGACCCGTCGACCTGAAGGCCGAGCGCGACCTGATGGCCGCAGGCCTGCGGCAGATCGGCTTCGAGGTCTACGAGCCCGACGGCACCTACTTCATCACCACGGACATTTCCCCGCTCGGCGAGCAGGACGCGATGGAGTTCAGAGACCGAAGTCAATCAAGACCAAACCGATGATCCTGAACTGCTGCTGGTTACTCGCCAGGCCGAACTGTGGGCCTAGGCCCATGGCCGGCGCTCGGCCGTGCGGCCAGGATGGACGCCATGACGAGATACCTCGTGAACTGGCCCGCGCTGCTGCTGCCGCTGGTTGCGCTAGGGACGGTCGGCCTGCTCGGTGTGCCGGTGCCGCAGATACTGGTCATCGTGGCCGTCCTCCTCGCACTCGCGGCCCCGGCAGAGGGAGCGAAGATCGTTCACCTAGCCCTGTTCGCCTTCGGTGCCTACGGGCTGTTCAAGCTGCATTCCCTGCTGATCTACGAATCGCAGGGCGTACGGTACGGACTGGTGACCGCGTCCCGCGGGGTGATCGCCATTCCAGACGGGTACCAGCTCACGGCGCGAACGAGCGGGTTCGAGCCGATGCTCGCCGAGGCGGTGGGCTTCATGGCGTTGGGCGTCTGCGTGCTCGGGGTGACCGGTGCCCCAGGCGCGCGGGCACTCCGCCGCGCGGTCGCCCAGCTCCGCGGCGCTGACGGGCAGCCGAAAACCGTTCCGCCCCTGCTGCTGATCCCGGTGATCTTCCTGTGGGAGGAACTGGTCAGCGAGCACCTGTGGTTCGCGGGAACGGCGGCACCTGGTGTGCTGGCGGCGGTTGTCTTCGTGGTGGGCGTCGCCCTGGTCGTGCGGCTACCGCAGGTGGCGGCGGTGATCGCGGTCGTTGGCACCGTGATCCTCGGGCTCTACGGTGTCGCCTTGGGCGTGCACTGGCTGACGACCGGCGGGCACCCCTACGGCAGCGCGGTGGATGCCCCGCTGTTCGGCGCGGTGCTGGTGGACGGCGGCAGCTCGGAACTGCTCGCCGGCCTGCAAGGTCTGGTGCTGCTCGGATCCGGCGGGTTCCTAGTGCCCCGCCTGCTGACCTGGGGAACGGACGCAGCGCTCGCCGCGCGGGCGCAGGCGCTGACCCGGCGGGTGACCCGGCTGACGGAAACCCGCAGCGACGCCACGGAGGTCGCCGTCGCCGAGCTGCGCCGCATCGAGCGCGACCTGCACGACGGCGCGCAGGCCCGGCTCGTCGCGGTCGGCATGTCGCTGCGCGCGGCCGAGGAACTAATGCGCGTCAACCCTGAAGCCGCGCGTGCCCTGGTCGCCGAGGCGCGGGAGACGTCCTCGCGTGCCTTGGACGACCTGCGTGACCTGGTACGCGGCATTTACCCGCCGGTGCTGGCCGACCGTGGCCTCGCCGACGCGGTCCGCGCCTTGGCCCTGGACGCGCCGGTGACCGTGGACACGGACATTACCGTCCAGGGAGAGCCACCCATGCCGGTCGCGGCGGCCGTCTACTTCGGGATTGCGGAGGCCTTGACCAACGCGGTGCGGCACTCCGGTGCCGACACTGTCCAGATCGGCATCGGCTACGCAGGCGGCATGCTCCGCGCGACGATCGCAGACGATGGCGCCGGCGGCGCGGACGCGTCGCGCGGCACGGGCCTGCTCGGCGTGGAGCGCCGCCTGGCCACGTTCGACGGCATCCTCGCGGTCACCAGCCCGCCCGGCGGCCCGACTATCGTCGCGATCGAGATCCCGTGCACGCTGTCGGCCCAGGACCAGGCCCGCGCCGTGCACTCCTCCGAGTAAACCATCACCCGACATGCCCTGCCGCCGCGCCCACGGTCCCGCACAGGCAACCGCCACAGCAGCCCCGACTCCGGCCACGTACCAGCCCACGGCCCCGGTAAATTCTCCCGCCACCGCCACCGCGACCGCGACCGCGACCTCCACCGCGACCGCGACCGCCCCGGCGAGAATGGCTTAGGGCCAGTTAGCGGTTCTGTGCATCCGGTTATATCCCTCTATGTCGGGCCTCCGGACGACGTGAAATGGCCCTAAGTCATCGTGCGGGCCGTCGGACCGTCGGGCCGTGTCGTCGAGATCGAGGTTCCTGTGCGCGTTGTCATCGGTGAGGATCTGTTCCTGCTGCGGGACGGACTGGTCCGGCTGCTTGAGGCGCACGGGTTCGAGGTTGTCGCGGCGGTCGGGAGTGCCCCTGAGTTGCTCAAGGCGCTCACGGAGTTGAAGCCGGACGTCGGCATCGTCGACGTCCGGCTCCCGCCGACGTTCACCGACGACGGGCTGCGGGTCGCGATCGAGGCTCGACGGGCCTGTCCCGGCCTGCCGATCCTGGTGCTGTCGCAGTACGTGGAGCAGTTGTACGCCCGCGAACTCCTGGCCGACCAGGGCGGTGGCCTTGGCTACCTGCTCAAGGACCGGGTATTCAGCGACGCCGCGTTCGCCGACGCGGTCCGCGACGTCGCCGCCGGCGGCACTGTCCTCGACCCGGAGGTCGTCAGCCGGCTCATGACCAAGCGCGCGAGGTCAGGCCCGCTCGCCGCGCTCACCCCCCGCGAGCGCGAGGTCCTGTCCCTGATGGCCGAGGGCCGCTCCAACGCCGCGATCGCCGCGAAGCTGTTCATCACCGAGAAAGCGGTCAGCAAGCACGCCGCCGGCATCTTCGCCAATCTGGGCCTGGCCCCGTCCGACGACGACAACCGCCGCGTCCTGGCCGTCCTCGCCTACCTCAGCTCCTTAATCCCCTCCGAGGCCACTAGCTAGGATGCCTCACCTCCCGTGCTAGCCTCCAACCATCCAATGTTTGGACTATTGGATGGTTGGAGGGATCAATGCCGCTTGCTGAGGTTCCCAAGTCCACGCTTGTGGAGACCGTGATCGCTCGCCTCGAGGAGCTGATCACTTCGGGCGAGTGGCCTGTCGGCTTCCGCGTGCCGCCTGAGCCGGAACTGGTGCGTGCACTCGGCGTTAGCAGGAACACGGTGCGCGAGGCGATCAGCGCACTCGTGCACGCCGGCCAGCTCGACCCACGTCCCGGCGACGGGACCTACGTGCGCGCGGACACTGGGCTCGACGCCGCGCTTGAGCGGGCTGCCCGCCGCTGGGGGGCGCTCGACGCCCTAGAGGTGCGGAACATGCTGGAGCGGGACGCGGCCCGGCTCGCCGCCCAGCGCCGGAACGAGGCGGACCTTGACGCGATCGAGGCGGCGCTGAGGCACCGCACGCAGACCCGGCTCGCGCCCCGGCCTGCTCTTCGGGACGCGGCGGACGCGGACCCGGGAGCCGGCAACCAGGCGTTCGTGGAGGCCGACGCAACGTTCCACCAGGCGGTGGTCGCCGCCACCCACAACCGCGTGCTGATCGAGTTGTACGAGCACCTCGCCGACCCGCTACGTGCGTCGGTCGCGGAAGTCCTCCGCATCAGCGACCACGGGCTTGACGACGGCCACCACGCCCTGGCCCGCGCCATTCGCGACGGCGATCCCTTTGCGGCGGAACTGGCCGCGACGGAACTGCTGGCCGCGTCGCTCGCCGCGCTGAACGCCGACGACGCAGGCCCGCGATGACCGCGCGAGAATCCGCCATCCCCGCGACCAGCGCCAGCGCCGCCCAGGAGGGACCGCGCCACACCGCCCATCACGCCGGCCAGCACGGCCCGCGGCCCGCGGGCAGCGTCTGGCTCGCGGTGATCCTGCTCGTGTCCGCGCTGAACCTGCGGATGGCCATCGGGGCGCTGTCTCCCGTGCTCGACACGGTCCAGCGCGACCTGGGGCTGTCCTCGACTGCGGCGGGGCTGCTGAGCACGGTGCCGGTCGTGTGCTTCGGCCTGTTCGCCCTGGCGACGCCTAAGCTCATCCGCCGCTTCGGCATGGAGCGCCTCCTCGTCCTTGTCATGGTCGTGATCACCGCGGGCATCGCGCTGCGCGTCCTCCCGCCGCTGGTGGCGTTGTTCGCAGGAACGGCGGTGATCGGCGCCGGCATCGCGGTCGGCAACGTGCTCCTCCCCGGACTCATCAAGCAGGACTTCGCTGGGAAGACCGGGCTGATGACAGGCCTCTACTCGGTCTCGCTGTTCGTCGGGCCGGCGCTCTCGGCCGGGCTCACCGTGCCGATCATGCACGCGACCGGGCTCGGCTGGCGGCCGGCCATCGCCCTGTGGGGCGGCGTCGCGGTGCTCGCCGTCGCGCTGCTGTCCCCGCACGCGGCCAGGCGCCCCCGGGCCGCGGGGACCGGCGCAGCGCAGCACCGGCCGAAGGGCCTGTGGAAGGATCCCGTCGCCTGGATGGTCTCCGGCTTCATGGGGCTGCAGTCGCTCGGTTACTACTCGGGCATCGCGTGGATCCCGACCCTGCTACAGGGCCACGGCATGTCAGCGGGCCAGGCCGGCTGGATGCTGTCCTACTCCAGTTTCCCCGGCCTTGCGATGGCGCTGATCACGCCCCTCGCGGTCCGCGGGCGCTCACGGCGCGCCGCTGCGGTGGTTGTGGCCAGTGTTGTCGCCTGCGGCATTGGCTACCTCGGCCTCATCGCCGCGCCGGTCTCGCTCGCCTACCTGTGGCTGACTTTCCTCGGCGTCGGGCAGGGCATGGCCATCAGCCTCGCGCTTGGCTTCATCGTCGCCCGCGCGCCCGATGTCCACCACACCGCACACCTGTCCACGATGGCGCAAAGCGTCGGCTACCTGATCGCGAGCGCGGGCCCTCTCGGCATCGGGGTCCTGCACGACGTCACAGGCGGCTGGACCGTCCCGATGCTGACGCTGACCGTCATCCTCATCCCCTTGCTGATCGCGGGCCTCGGGGCGAGCCGCGACCGGCACGTCCTGGAAAAGCACCACGCCGGCAGCCCGGTCTGATCGGGCTTGGCTTCCGCCAACGTTCACCGACGACGGGCTGCGGGTCGCGATCGAGGCGCGACGGCCTGCCCCGGCCTGCCGCTCCTCGTGCTGCGTCCGGATACCGCATGCCACTCGTGACTGTCCAAAGGCGAACTTGACCCAGCCCGTCGGCCAGCACGGGTCGCTACTTGGCCGATGGGCGGTGCCGGGCGGCGTCCCCTCAAACGTCAGCCCGGCCCCGTCCCCCCGGGGTGCAGGACCCGGTAGAGGGGCGTCAGCCGGCGTCCCCCTATCGGCGCCAGGCCCGTTTCCCCTACCGTCCCCCGGTCCTGCACCTGTATGAGGAACGAGCCCGCCAGTTGCCAACAACTTTTTGCGGATTTTCTTGAGAGCCTCGGCGGCGTTCTGATCTCCCTCGCTGTGGACTCCTTCCGGCCTGTGGCACCCAGGACCAAAGCGCGCTGGCCCGGGGTGCCTGCATGGCCAGAGATCCAACGGCCGCGATTGGTCGCCGCGACCCGACGGTTAAGCAAAGCTGCTGTCCGGAGCGCCAACTGGCAAGGCGGCGGTCGCCTAAGCTCTTGGTGTGCAGGAACGTGCTGAGTGGGATGTCGCCGTCATTGGCGCCGGGCCGGCCGGGCTGGCCGCCGCGAGTGCCGCCGCCGCCGTAGGGGCGCGGACGATCGTGCTTGAGCGGGCGGAGCACCCGAGGTACAAGACGTGCGGCGGCGGCCTGATCGGCGCGTCGCGTGCCGCCGCCGGCGGCCTCATCGACGTGCCCGCGCGCGATGAGATCAGGTCGGCCACGGTCACGCTGCGCGGCGGACAGGAGTACACCCGCTCGCACGGCGAGCCGCTGCTCGCGATGGTCGTCCGGGAGGAGTTCGACGCGGCGCTGCTGAAGCGGGCCGAGGAGAACGGCGCGCAGGTCAGGCAGCGGGCGCAGGTCCGCGCGATCGACCAGGCGGACGGGCACGCGACGGCCCGCCTGGCCGACGGAACCGAGGTCGCGGCGAAGGTGATCGTCGGGGCCGACGGCTCCTCCGGTGTCACCGCCAGGCACGTCGGCGCGGAGTTCGACCAGGTAGACCTCGGCCTTGAGCTGGAAATCGCCGTGCCGGACGAGATCGCACGGCAGTGGAAGGGCCGGGTGCTGCTCGACTGGGGCAAGATCCCCGCCTCCTACGGCTGGGTCTTCCCGAAGGGTGACCGCCTCACGGTCGGCGTCATCGCGGCTCGAGGCCAGGGCGAGGCCACGAAAGCGTACCTGCGCGAGTTCGTCGACCGGCTCGGCCTGGCCGGATATGAGGCAGTCCAGGACTCGGGCCACCTCACCCGCTGCCGCTGCGACAACTCACCGCTGCGCAAGGGCCGGGTGATCGTGGCCGGCGACGCCGCGGGCCTCCTTGACCCGTGGACTCGCGAGGGCATCAGCTTCGCGCTTCGCTCCGGCGCCCTGGCCGGCGAGCACGCAGCCAAGGGCGACGTCGACGGCTACGTGACGGCGATCAACGCCACCCTGGTCCCCGAAATGCGCGCGGGCCGGACCCTGCTGACGGCGTTCACCCGGCACACGGGCACCTTCCACAAGGGCCTGTCCACCCCGAAGGGCTGGCGCGCCTTCGCGAAGATGTGCCGCAGCGAGATGTCCCTGTCCGAACTGGTCGCCCGCCCTTCGGCCCGCGTCTCCCTTGCCCTGCTCAACCGCTTCTAGTGATACTGCCTACCGAGCCTGGCCCTACTCGGCACCGGACGTGATCGCGGCGTCGACCTCCTGCTTGCGGGCGGCGAACTCGGCGGCGTGCTCGCGTTCTACGCGGTCAGCGGTCTCCTCGTCGTCACGCATGAGTGCTTCCAGGTCGCCGGCCGCCGCGTCGATCACGCCGAGGTCGACGTAGGCCCGCTGGACCTTCGGGCCCCACAGGCCGATGTCCTTCACGCAGGGAACGATCCGGCTGAACAGGAACTGGCGGAACGCCAGTTGCGTGGGGGAGCGGTCGGTGAACTCCACGCACTCCTCGACATCGAACTCAAGCCGCTCCCACACCTCACGCGCGATGAACCTGTTCCGCATCAGGTAGCAGCCCTCGACCACGAACTCCTCGCGGTCGGCGCGCTCCGCCGAGGTAAGCCCCGCGTAGTAGTCGCGCAAGGCCAGCCGTCCGAACGCCACGTGCCGCGCCTCGTCCTGCATTACGTACGCGAGCAGTTGCTTGACCAGCGGGTTCCCGGTGATGTCCCGGTGCACACCGAAGGCGGCCAGCGCCAGCCCCTCGATCAGTACCTGCATGCCCAGGTAGGGCAAGTCCCAGCGGGAGTCGCTCAGCGCGTCGGCGAGCAGCTTCGCAAGGTCGTCGTTGACCGGGTAGAACAGGCCGATCTTCTCCTTGATGAACCGGGAGAACAGCTCGACATGCCGCGCCTCGTCCATGACCTGGGTGGCGGCGTAGAACTTTGAGTCCATGTCCGGCACCGATTCCACGATCCGTGCCGCCACGGTCAGCGCGCCCTGCTCGCCGTGCAGGAACTGGCTGAACAGCCACGACGCCAGGTGGTGGCTCACCTCGTCCCGCTCAGCCTGGTTGAGCTTCTCCCACTGGCGGGACCCGTAGATCGGCGTGAGCTCTTCGCCGGTCTCCATGACCCGCACCGGATTGACCGGCTGGTCCCAGTCGATCCGCTTGACCGCGTCCCATTGCTTGTCCTTGCCGCGCTGGTACAGGTCGACCAGTTGCTGCCGCCCGGAGTCGTACTCCCAGGAAAACCTGGCGGCTCCCGCCGCGGGCACGTCCCACGTTCCCGCGGCGACCGGCGACGAGTACATGTCGTAGGTGCTCACGCCTGCCTCCTTCTGAACCCTTTTCATCCTGACAGTAATGATTTGTCGGATTCTCCGGTTGGAAGGGCAAGATGAGAAGGGCTCTCGTGCGGCGGCGCGCGCCGCCGCTTCTTCATTACTAGTTAGTAACACGCGGCCGCGCAATGCTCCGCCTCCCCCTAATCGTTGTGGGTGGCCGCTTTCTCGTTCAAGGCGCTGGCTTGGCTCGGCGCCGCGTTCCCTTGACAAGGGCATGGCTAACAGCTATCTATTAGATAACCGTTAGGGGGTGTCTGGTGCAGCAGGAAGTGGTCCTCGCCATGCTGGCGAAGGAGCCGACGCACGGTTACGAGCTGCGCGCCCGGCTCCGTCAGGCCCTCGGGCCGGTCGGAGAGGAGCTGAACGCCGGCCAGGTCTACGTGACGCTGACCAGGCTGGAGAAGGCCGGACTCGTCGCATCGGAGACCACCCCCGGACTCAGCGAGCGCCCGGACCGCAAGGTCTACGGGCTGACCCCGGAAGGCCAGCAGCGCGTCGCCGCCTGGCTGGCCGAGGTGAGCTGGCCCAAGCCCGACCTGACGGAATTCCACCTCAAGCTGATCGCCGCGTTCGCGGCCCGGCTCGCGGACCCGCTAGCCATCATCGACGCGCAGCGCAGGGAACTGCTGCGGCGGCTGCGCGACGCACAGCGGGCCGCGCTCGCCGAGCCGGATAGCTCGGACGCGGCACTGCTGCTTGAGGGCATCGGTCTCCGGCTGCAGGCGGACCTGCGCTGGCTTGAAGCATGCGAGCGGACCTGGACAACCCGGAGGAACACCCGATGACCCCCCTGCTGAGCGCCCGCGCGGTGCGCAAGAGCTACGGCCGCGGCGACGCGCTCGTCCGCGCGGTCGACGACGTGGACCTCGACGTCGCGGCCGGCGAGACCGTCGCGATCATGGGGCCGAGCGGCTGCGGCAAGTCCACCCTGCTGCACCTGCTTGGCGGGCTCGACCGCCCTAATTCCGGTCAGATCAGTCTGGCAGGCAAGCAGGTCGACAAGTTGGGCGAGCGCGGTCTCGCCCGGATGCGGCGCGACGGGGTCGGCTTCGTCTTCCAGGCGTTCCACCTGATGGACGAGCTCACCGCCGTCGAGAACGTGGAGCTGCCTGCCTTGCTGGCCGGCCGCTCGCCGCGCGCCGCCCGCAGGCGCGCCCTCGAGTTGCTCGACCGCACCGGTCTCGCGGACCGGGCCAAGTTCCTGCCGTCAGCCCTGTCCGGCGGCCAGCGGCAGCGGGTCGCGATCGCCCGCGCGCTGGCCAACGAGCCGCTGATCGTGCTCGCCGACGAGCCGACGGGCAACCTGGACAGCGCCGCCACGCTGGAGGTGCTCCGTCTCTTCGACGACCTGCACCAGGCAGGCCAGACGCTGATCGTCGTCACTCACGACTCGCGGATCGCCGCCACCGCCGACCGGCTGATCTCCATGCGAGACGGCGCGTTCATCGACGAGACCATGCTCACCGGCGGCACCACCGGCAGCCTCGGCAAACTCGCCGGACTGGAGAACTAGTGGGCCGCATCCTGCTCGTCTGCCGCCTGGCCCTTCGGGACCTGCGGCACCGGCCCGTCGAGGCGCTGCTCGTGCTGGTCGCGATTACGGCAGCGACCACGACGCTGACTCTCGGGCTAGTGCTGCGCGGGGCTTCGACCGATCAGTCATACGAACAGACCCGGGCTGCGACGGCAGGTCCAGACGTAGTCGCGACCAATGTGTCTACGCGCGAACTGCCCGGCGTACTGGCCCAGGCGCGGAAGGCCGGCGCCGAGGCGATCGGCGGGCCGTACCCGGTCACCTCGGTCGTCATGCGGTCGGGCGGCTACTTGGCTGGCGTGACCGCCGAGGGACGTGATGCGGCGCCTGGGGCCGTCGACCGTCCGGTGATCACCCAGGGGACCTGGGTTCGCGCCGGCGGAGTGGTAGTCGAGCGAAGCTTCGCCGTCGCCCTCGGCCTGCATGTCGGAGACCAAGTCGTCCTGGGCGGCAAGACCTTCCGTGTTGCCGGGATCGCGATCACCGCGGCGAGCCCGCCGTACCCGGAAACCGGCTTCATGCCGCACGACATAGGCAGCGACCCCGGCCTGGTCTGGCTGACCCGCGCCGATGCGGAGGGCCTCGCCGCGCCCGCGGCTCCATTGACCTACACGGTTGAGGTGAAGCTGAGGAACCCGGCTGCGACGGCGCTGCTCGCCGGACCAGGCGGGTTCACTGGGAACTGGACATCCTGGCAGGCGATCGCCGCCCAGGACGCCAAGGAGATAACCAACGAGCAGCTGGTCCTCGACGTGGGCAGCTGGCTGCTCGGCCTGCTCTCGGTGGCGAGCATCGCCGTCCTGGTGGGCGGCAGGCTAGCCGAGCAGACCCGACGGGTCGGGCTGCTCAAGGCGGTCGGTGGTACTCCGGTGATCGTGGTGCTTGTACTGCTCTCGGAATATCTGATGCTGGCGCTCGCCGCGACAGCCACAGGGCTGGCTGCCGGACGGCTCGTCGCGCCGATGCTTACCGGGTTCAGCTTCTTCGCCGGGCTGCAGGCCGCACCCGCCGAGCCGCCCGTCACAGCGACAACGGGCGCGCTGGTGCTTGCCGTCGCCCTCGCGGTCGCGGTGCTCGCAACTGCCGTGCCCGCGCTGCGCGCTTCCCGGACCAGCACGGTGCGCGCACTGGCCGACGCGGCAAGGACGCCAGCGCGTCATGCTCGCCTAACGGCGCTTTCGGCCCGGCTTCCGGTTCCGCTGCTCCTTGGCCTTCGGCTAGCCGCGCGGCGACCGGGCCGTAGCCTGCTCAGCGCTGCCAGCGTCGCGATTACGGTCACCACGCTCGTCACGGTGCTGATTTACCGCGCGAGCCAAGGGCAGCCGCCGCCGGGCGTAGCCGCGGTAGCGGGCGGGCCGTCGGCCAACCCGGTCGGTCAGGTGATGGTAGTTCTCACGGTCGTGCTTGTCATCCTGGCGGTGGTCAACGCGATCTTCACCGCCTGGGCCACGGTGCTCGACGCCTGGTACCCCGCCGCGCTCGCCCGCACGCTCGGCACCACCCCACGTCAGGTCGCCGCAGCGGTGCTGGCGTCCCAGTTGCTTCCCGCACTGCCCGGGGCCCTCATCGGGGTTCCGGCGGGCGCCGGGCTCTATGCCGCAGTAAGCAACGGCGGAGCTCTGACGATGCCGTCGGCGCAGTGGGTCGCCGCTGCCGTGGCCGGTGCCCTGCTGGCGGTGGCTTTGTTCACCGCCGTTCCTGCCCGCCTGGGGGCGCACAGCTCACTCGCCGGGATTCTTCGGTCGGAAACAGCCTGAAGCGTGCCGTGCCTGATCCGGCGATGGCATGAGCCTGCTGCGCGGCACGCGCGCTATCGTGCCTTGGGTGGATGCTGAGTTGAGGCAGGCGGCAGAGGCGGCGACCGGGTTTATGCCCGAGGCCGAGGGGCTGGCACTGTGCGAGACGGCGGAAGAGTATGCCGCCACCGGGCCGGTGCTTGAGGTGGGCAGCTACTGCGGGAAGTCCGCGATTTACCTGGCCGCGGGGGTGCGTGCCGCCCGGAAGTTGGGCATCAGCCAGCAGGTCGTGACGGTGGATCACCACCGGGGCTCGGAAGAGCATCAGTCCGGCTGGGAGTACCACGATCCCACCATGGTCGATCCGGCCGTCGGGCGGATCGACACGCTGCCCCGGCTGCGGGCCACGCTGGCGGCAGCGGGCATCGAGGACGACGTGGTCGCGATCGTGGGCAAGTCAGCCGACGTCGCACGGCTATGGCGGACCCCGCTCGGCATGCTCTTCATCGACGGCGGCCACACCGACGCCGCCGCCCAGTGGGACTACGAGGGCTGGGCCCCCTGGGTCGCGCTCGGCGGCGCCCTGGCCATCCACGACGTCTTCCCCGACCCGGCCGACGGCGGCCAGGCCCCGTTCAAGATCTACCAGCGCGCCCTAGCCTCCGGCGCCTTCGCAGAGGTCCGCCACGAGGGCTCCCTCCGCATCCTGGAGCGCACCACCACCGGCATCGGCTAGCCCGGCAGGCCTGCTGGCTGCGTCGTCCTCTGCGCGGTGAATGAGGGTAGCGCGGAGGCATCGACGATCAGGCTGGGAGTCCGCGCTCGTCATAGAGCAGGTCGCCGTGATCGGCGGTGCGGAACGGCTCGTGAAGCCTCAGTGCCGTGTCCTGGCCGATGGCAAGCAGCAGGTCGGCCAGCCCCATGGGAGGAGTCGAGTAGCCCACATGGCCAATGTAGCACATGCGCGTACCATGGCCCGTTCTCGGCCCTTGAACAATCACACAGGGACGATCTCGACGTGCTTGTCAGCGCCGACGAAATCGCTGGGGTTGCGGGTGTACAGACGTGCGGAGTGCGCGTGGGCGGTCGCGGCGATGAGCAGGTCCATGGTTCGTGCCCGTGGTTGACGTCCAACTTGGAGGACCGCGGCGGCGATCTCTCCGTAACTAGCAGCGACCGCCTCGTCGAGTGGCAGTGCGTCAAATTGACGCTGCAGCACACTCAACCGTCGAAGTCGATCTGCCCGTGTCGCGGCATCCCGCGCGACCAGAACGCCGAAATGCAGCTCCGCCAGAGTAGCGGCACTGATCGCGAGTTCACCCTCCAGTTTGCCTACGCCGGTGGCGATGACAACGCTGGTGTCGAGTAGCGCTCTCATGCATCCGCCCAGGGATCGCGTAGTGCCTGGTCAATGCGGTCGCGGTCGGTCTCCCAGTCTGGGTCGGGGCGACCAGCGAAGAGGTCGGCGATCTCGTCATACGTCCGCCATGCACGGGGACGGATTGGAACGAGTCGTGCACTTGTGCGGCCGGACACGGTGATCTCGATCTCTTCACCGGCCTCCGCGCGGCGCACAAGCTCGGACGCGTTCTGCCGTAGTTCGCGCAACCCTACCGTCAACATAGAACCCAGGATAGCACATGTGCTATCGCCGTCCTGGGTGAGTGTCGCGCCATCGGCGGACGGAAGGCTCGCTGAACTGAAGTAGCTCATGTACCTAAAGTAGCACCTGAAGTAGCCAATTGCGGTGAGATGCAGCGGCGTGGGAAGCCGGATCCTGGGCACGCTGATCAGTGTGCCCGCCGTGCTCGGCGCGATAGCCATCTTCTTGCTGATCGCCGGCCTGAGGGTGCACCACGACTACGCGGCCATCGCCAACTGCTCCGTTAACGGTCCGCAGGAATCGAGTGCCTGCCAGCAGGCGATCAGGCATTTCAATTCCGTCGGCGACACCAGCGATCCAACATCCTCGGGCGGGCGAAGGCGGAGCGAGACCTGTCGTTGCTGATTTCATGAAATATCCGGCGTGTCGTGGCGCGCCAGCGCCCGACAAGCCGGATGCTGGGGCCGTCGGGCCGAGCCGGGAGGGTCGCCGCGAAGATAGCGGATCGCTAGCTACGCCATGGGACATCTGACGATCCACTATCTTTTTCGAGTCCCCTAGGGAGCATGCCGATTTCATGAAATATCCGGCGTGTCGCGGCGCGCCTGCGCCCGACATTCCGGATGCGGCATGCCGGTCGGGCTAGTTTCGAACGCGATTCCATGATCGTGGATCGCCAGACGTGCCATAGCGTGCTCGGCGATCCAGGATCTCTGCGGACGGGCCACCGTTGCTATCCGTGGCCGGTGAGCGCGTCCGCCGCGCTTGCCTCGCAGCCGCAGGCCGTGGGGTCAGCGGGCGGGCGGAAGGCCGCGGAGGCGGGCAGGGCGCGGAAGATGGCCGCGCCGCAGCTGAAGCCGGTCAGGGCGTCGGCGGCGAGCACGGCGGCGGCGGAGGTCCAGCTGGACCGTTCAGCGGGGAAGTGGTTCTCGTTGACGTACTGCCAGCCGGTCCAGTACGAGCCGTCGTCGTGGCGCAGCCGACTGGTCGCGGCGAACACCTCACGGGCGCGCTCCCGCTGGCCGCAGGCGTCGAGGGCGAGCACGAGCTCGCAGGTCTCGGCGACCGTCACCCACGGCTGGTCGCTGATGCAGCGGACGCCGAGGCCGGGCACCACGAACGTGTCCCAGCCGCGGGCGATCCGCTCGGCAGCCGCGCCGCCGCGCAGCGCGCCGCCGAGTACGGGGTAGTACCAGTCCATCGCGAACAGGCTCTTGTCGGCGAACGCCTCCGGGTGGCAGGCGATCACGTGGCCGAGCTGATCCACGGCCAGTTCCCAGTCCGGCTGCGGCTCGCCTGCCAGCTCCGCGAGCGAGATCGCGCAGCGCAGCCCCTGCAGGATGCTTGAGCAGCCGGAAAGCAGCGCGAACGCGCCCGGCTTGCCTGCCGCGTCCCGCTCCCACGCCACCTCGCCGCGCGGCACCTGCAGGCCGAGCACCCAGTCGATCGCCGAGCGGACCGTGGGCCACATCCGGTCGGTGAATTTCCGGTCCCCGGTGACGAGGTACTCGTGCCAGCTGCCGACCGCGACATAGGCGGCGTGATGGCTTTCCGCCGCCTGGTCGGCCACCGCGTCCGCGCTTGACGCCTCGGGACCGCCGGTCGTCCGGGGCCACGAGCCGTCCGGGCGCTGGGTATCACGCAGCCACTTGTAGGCGAGCCTGGCCGGGACGGCGAGGCCGCAGGCGCTCAGCGCCATCGCGCACTCCACGTGGTCCCAGGGGTCCACGTGACCGTCAGGCCAGGGGACCGCGCCGTCGGGCCGCTGCGCGGCGGCGATCGATCGTGCTGTCTGTAGGACGTCCGTCGGCGGTGTCGGCTTGGCCGGGAGCGCTGGCTTAGCGTGGCGCACGACTGACGGCTCCCAGAGGTATACCGATTTCTGGTGGGACGAAGCGGGTCAAGCCGGGTGCGTTCCTGCCCGAAGGTCGGTATACGTCTCCAGACGGCCGCTTCGGGCCGCCTGGCGAGGTCGCCTGGCCGGGCCTCATTCGCTTGCCCCGCCGTCTTTCCCCTGCTTATCAGAGAAGTTGTTACGGGTAACGGGAACAAGCAACTCGTTCGGGATGATGGGTTTTGCAGTTTTGATCTTTTGCGCGTAGATGACGAGGCTCTTGCCGATGAGGGGGTTGAGCGCGGCCTCTGACAGCCGGGTGAGGGCTGGTTTGCGCATGATGTCCCAGACGAGCAGCCGGTGGTACGCCTGGACGGCGGGGTGCGTGTCGTCGTGGACGCCGACCGCGCACTTGAGCCACCAGTAGGCGGAGTGCAGGCCGTGCGCGTGGTGGGCGCCGGTGGGCGTCAGGCCGGCCGCGGTCAGCTTGGCGGTGAGCTCGGCGCGGGTGAAGATGCGCACATGGCCGCCGGGGACCTCGTGGTAATCGCGGGACAGCGCCCAGCAGATGCGCTCAGGGAGCCACGCGGGGACCGTGACAGCGACGGTTCCGCCGGGGCGCAGCACACGGGCGATCTCGGCCATGGCCGCGGCGTCGTCGGGGATGTGCTCGAGGATCTCCGCGGCGATGACCGCGTCGAACGATTCTGTGCCGAACGGCAGGCGAGTCGCGTCCGCGGACAGGGCTGTGGCCGCCGCCGGGGGAGCGGCTTCGCCCTCGGCGCGCATGGCGGCGAGCATGCCGCTCACCGGCGGGAGCTCCTTCAGGTCGAGGTCGGCCGCTACGACGCGGGCGCCGCGGCGGTAGGCCTCGAAGGCGTGGCGGCCGGCACCGCAGCCGAGGTCGAGGACGCGGTCGCCTGGATTGATAGGAAATTTCGAGAAATCGACCGTCAGCAACCGGGCTCCCCGTTGATTACCTTCTGGTACAGCGCCTCGGTCGCGGCGGCGACCGCGGGCCAGGCGAACCGCTCCTGCACCCGGGCCAGGCCGCGCGCCGCGAGCAGGCGACGGCCCGGCTCGTCGCCGAGCAGGCCGCGCAGCGCGGAGGACAGCTCCTCGGGATCGCCGGGCGGCACGAGCAGCGCGGCGTCCCCCGTCACCTCGGGCAGCGCGCCGGCCCTGCTGGCGATGAGGGGCGTCCCTGATGCCATGTGCTCCACGGCCGGCAGGGAGAACCCCTCGTACATCGAGGGGATCACCGCGACCTCGGCGGAGGCCAGCGCCCGCGCGTACTCGGTGTCCGGCAGGCCGCTGGCGAACGTGACCCGGTCGCTGAGGCCCAGCTGGGTCACCTGCTCCCTGGTGGTGGCCGACGGGGTGCCGATGACGACCAGGTGCGCGTCGCGCTCGGTGACCAGCTTGGCGACCGCGCGCAGCAGCGTGGGCAATCCTTTGAGCGGTGAGTCGGCGCTGGTCACGGTCACGATCCTGCCAGGGATGCGCGGCTGGGCGGGGTGCGGACGGAAGAGCCGCGTGTCGACCCCCAGCGGGATGATATGCACTATTTCCTGATTTACCCGGAAATCACGGCATATATCTCCCTTGGAGGACGACGACACCGTGATCAGCGGCCCCGCCCGCCGTGCCACCCGCCCTTGCATGCGCACGAACCCGTACCAGCGGCCCTTGTTGAGCCGCTCAAGCCAGCTCCGCCCGGCCAGGTCGAGCCGCCTGTCCACCGAGATCGGATGGTGGATCGACGTCACCAGCGGCACGCCAAGCCGCCGGACGCCGAGCATGCCGTAGCCAAGTCCCTGGTTGTCATGGACGATGTCGAAATCCCCCGGACGGGCCCGCAGCGCGCGCAGCGCCCTGACGCTGAACGTCAGCGGCTCGGGAAACGCCCCGCCCCACATCATCGCCACTTCAAGGGCGTCCAACCAGTCCCGCAGCTCCTTGCGTCCCGGCGTGCGGAACGGGTCGTCGTCACGGTAGAGGTCAAGGCTCGGCACCTCGCGGAGCACCGGCCCTTCGTCAAGCTCGGGGTAGGGCTGGCCGGAGAACACCTCAACGTGGTGCCCGCGCGCGGCGAGTTCCCTGCTCAGGTGGCGCACGTAGACGCCCTGCCCGCCGGAGTGCGGTTTGCTGCGGTACGACAGCAGTGCTATGCGCAGCGGACGGTGTACTGAGGCCACGGGGCACCTTACCAAGTGGTCGGCGCCGGCGTGCTGGTCAGCTCGCCATACCGCCGACCGCAAGGCCGATCAGGTACGTGAGGCCCGCCGCGAGCCCGCCGAGCATCAGCTGCCGCAGCGCCCCGCGCCAGAAGGGCCGGCCGGTGAGCCGTGCCACGAGGCCGCCGCCGACGATCGAGGCGAGCGCGGACAGCACGAGGGCCACCCAGAGCGCGTCGAACCCGAGCGCGAAGGGCAGCAGCGGGATGATCGCGCCGATGGCGAAGGAGACCAGCGACGCCCCCGCGGCCACGAACGGAGAGGGCAGCTCGGACGGGTTGACGCCGAGCTCCTCCATGGCGTGCACGGCGAGCGCCTTGTCCGGGTGCGCGGAGATCTCCGCTGCGGCCTGCCGGGCGGTGGCCGCGCTGATGCCCCGCTCACGCAGCATGCCCACGAGCTCGATCTGCTCGGCGGCCGCGTTGCTGGCGAGCTCGTGCCGCTCCTTGTCCACCTCGGACTGGACCAGTTCGTTCTGCGAGGAGACCGAGACGTATTCCCCGGCAGCCATCGAGAACGCCCCGGCCGCCAGCCCCGCGAGCCCGGTGAGCAGGATGGCATGCTGGGAGCCGCCGCCACCGCCCACGCCGGCGATCAGCGAGACGTTGGTGACCAGCCCGTCCATCGCCCCGAAGACGGCCGGGCGGAGCCAGCCGCCCGACACGTCCCGGTGTTGGGGAGTGTGGTGCTCGAGCTGGTCCTTCCCAGGTGTTGTCACCAGGACATTCTAAGGAGCGGCTCACCGTGCGTCCCAGGCACGTCGGTTGGGCATGATGTGCGTGTGACGACAGTCGACGCGGTCCCCGCGCCCAAGCGCAGCTGGCATGCCGAGCTCGCCTGGCTCGCCCGCCCCGACGCTGGGCCCTCAGGCGGAACCGACAGAACCGGTGAAGCCGCGGCCCGCGCGCTGCTTGCTGAAGACGTGCTGATCGAAGCGCACGGAGCGCGGTTCACCGCCGTCACCCCCGGCACTCCCGCCGCCAGCGTCCCGCCGGGAACGGTGCGGCTGCCCGGCCTGACGCTGCCCGGCCTGGCCAACGCGCACTCGCACGCGTTCCACCGGGCGCTGCGCGGGTCCGATTACGGTGGCGCCGGCACGTTCTGGACCTGGCGTGAGCGGATGTACGCGGTCGCGGAGCGGCTCGACCCCGAGCGCTATTTCGCCCTCGCCCGCGCCGTCTACGCCGAGATGGCGCTCGCCGGGATCACCTGCGTCGGGGAATTCCACTACCTCCACCATGCTGCTGCAGGAAAGAGATATAGCGATCCGAACGAGTTCGGGCGATGCCTGGTAGAAGCCGCTGCTTGCGCAGGCGTGCGGATCACCCTGCTCGATGCCTGCTACCTCGCCGGCGGTTTCGCCCCCGGCGGCTCGCCGGTGCCGCTCACGGGCGTTCAGCTGCGGTTCGGCGACGGCTCGGCGGCGGCCTGGGCGGAGCGGGTCTCCGCCTTCGACTGTGACTCGCTCGGCATGGTGGCTCCCCACGCCCGCCTCGGCGCGGCCATCCACTCGGTGCGCGCGGTCAGCCCGGACCAGGTGCCGGAGATCATGGCCTGGTCGCACGCCCATGGCGCGCCTGTGCACGCGCACCTGTCGGAGCAGCCACTGGAGAACGCCGAGTGCCGTGCCGCCTTCGGCCGTACGCCGGCCGAGGTTCTCTACGACGCGGGGGCGCTCGGCCCCCGCACGACGCTGGTACACGCCACGCACCTGACCGAGTTGGACGTGGACCTGCTCGGCGGCTCGCTGTCGACGGTCTGCATGTGCCCGCTCACCGAGGCCGACCTCGCCGACGGCGTGGGCCCCGCCCCTGCGCTTGCCGCCGCCGGGTCGCCGCTCGCGCTCGGCAGCGACGGGCACAGCGTCATCGACCTCTTCGAAGAGGCCCGCTGGCTGGAGCTCTCCCAGCGCCTCGTGACCAGGCGGCGCGGGCATTTCAGCGCCGCGGACCTGGTGACGGCAGCGACAGTGGGCGGGAATTCCTGCCTTGGCTGGCCCGAAGCGGGCGAGATCGTGTCCGGCGCCTACGCTGACCTCGTGACGCTGTCCCTAGACTCGCCCCGGCTGGCTGGCGGCGGAAGCGACCCGCTCGCGGCGGTGTTCGCGGCTGGGACCGCGGCGGACGTCAAGCACGTGGTGGCGTCGGGCGCGGACGTGGTCCGCGACGGGCACCACCTGCTGGTGGATGACGTGCCCGGTGAGCTCGCCGCCACCATCAGCGCGGTGCTCACCTAGCGGCGGCGCGGATGACCCGTTCCTTGCTGATCACCAGGATCGGCGAGCTCGTCACCAACGCTCCCGACGGCAGCGCACCGCCAGCACACGGTGCACCGGGACCAGGCCGGTTCGCTGCCATCAGCGACGCCGCGCTGGTCATCGCAGGCGACCGCATCGCGTGGACCGGGCCGGCCTCCCGGGCGCCGGCCGCGGACGAGTTGCTTGACGCGGCCGGCCGCGCCGTGCTGCCCGGTTTCGTGGACTCGCACGCGCACCTGGTGTTCGCGGGGGAACGGTCCGCCGAGTTCGCGGCGCGGATGGCGGGCCGCCCTTATCAGGCCGGCGGAATCCGCGCCACGGTTGCCGCGACGCGCGCCGCGACCGACGCCGAGCTGCGCGCCGGCCTGCGCCGGCTCACGGAGGAGATGCTCAGGCAGGGCACGACGACGTTCGAGTGCAAGTCCGGCTACGGTCTCACCACGGACGACGAGGCCCGCTGCGTGGCGCTGGCCGCCGAGTTCACCGACGAGGTCACTTACCTGGGCGCCCACGTGGTACCCGCCGAGTTCGCCGCAGACCCCGCTGGCTACGTTGACCTGGTGTGCGGGCCGATGCTGACCGCGTGCGCGCCGTACAGCCGCTGGGCCGACGTGTTCTGCGAGCGCGGCGCGTTCGGCGAAGCCGAGGCGCGCGCGGTGCTCACCGCGGGCCTGGCCCGCGGCCTGCTCCCGAGGATCCACGCGAGCCAGCTCGGCCCGGGCCCCGGCATCCGGCTGGCCGTCGAGCTTGGCGCCGCTTCTGCCGATCACTGCACGTTCCTCACCGACGCCGACGTGGCTGCCCTCGCCTCGTCGGCCACCGTCGCCACCCTGCTGCCAGGCGCGGAATTCGGCACCAGGCAGCCCTACCCGGACGCCCGCCGCCTTCTCGACGCCGGCGCGACGGTCGCACTGGCGACCGACTGCAACCCCGGCACGTCCTACACCACGTCGATGCCGTTCTGCGTAGCCCTCGCGGTCCGTGACATGCGCATGACAACAGAGGAAGCGGTCTGGTCCGCGACCGCAGGCGGTGCCCGTGCCCTCCGCCGCACCGACGTGGGCTACCTGGCCCCCGGCGCGCGCGCCAACCTGGTCATCCTCAATGCCCCGTCCCACGCCCACCTGGCGTACCGCCCGGGCGTCCCCTTGGTCAACGCGGTCTATCAGTCCGGCTGCCGCCAGCCTTCGTTACCGCAATGGCCGGGTGGCCGAATCCCCTGACCGGGCCTGCGGGGCAGGCAGTGGGGTTTGGCACCGCCCCGGACCAGCGGATATCCGAAATTTCATTATCCGCGCCTTTTCTGTCGGCGGAATGATCGCGAAGACTTTATTCCTGAGGAAAGATTTGCAGCTAATAGCTGCATAAAGTCTTCCGGAAAAATAAATCCTTCGCGATCATGGCGGCGGTCGAATTGCCTACAAAATTGGGTAGCGACCGCGAAAGCGGATCAATGGGTCGCCGCCTTCTGCCACGTACGCGACGTCCTCGACCGCGGAGATCACCAGGAGATGGTCGCCGGCCGGGACGCGGCGGGCGACCGAGCACTCAAGGGCGGCCAGGCCGCCGGACGGAATAAGCGCACCCGACGATGCCCCCCGGATGTGCGGTGCGCCGTCGAGGATCAGCCGAGCGCTCGGCCGACCCCCCGCCGCGAACTGGCCCGCCACTACCTTCTGCGCCGATGACAGCAACGTGACCGCGAACCGCTGCGCCGGGAAGGACGGGCGGCTGAGCACCTCGGCGGGATAGGAGTCCGCGATCAGCGACACGGCCACGAGCGGAGGGTCCAGCGACACGGGAATGAACGCGCTGACGGTCGTGCCGATGTCGTCGCGGTCATCAGCGATCGTGACGAGCGTTACTCCTGCCGCCCACGCCGAAAGGGCCGCAGGAAGCTCGTTGACGTTGACAGTCACCCGAATCCGTTCGGTATCTAACTGATTCTCCATACCCCGGGGAGGGTGAGCGGGCCGTACGGGGGAAGGCCCGCGGCGGCCGCGAACCGCCAGGCAGGACCCCAGCCGTCGGCAAACAGCGCGCCGAGCGCGCCCCCGCCCAGCTGGGCGCGGGCCGCCGGCCTTGCCTCGCTCGACTCGGCGGGCCGCAGCTGGTCGAGCGGGCTGAGCCGGGGGTAGATCCGCACGGGCGCGTCGGCCGGCAGCCCGGCGCGCTTGCGGGCGATCGTGACCGCCTCGCTCAGGCCGCCCACCTCGTCGGCCAGCCCGTTGGCGATCGCGTCGGCCCCCGTCCAGACCCGGCCGCGCGCCAGCTCGTGCACCCGCTCGGCGGGCAGCCGCCGCCCAGATGCCACTTTTTCCGTAAAATCCGCATAAACCGCGTCGAGCCACTCGTTAATCCGCGCCCACTCGGCCTCGGAGAACGGCCGCGACGAGGAGAACATCGTCGCGCGCGCGGCACCCGCTCCGTCCGCGATCGAGTCGGTCGTCACCCCGGCACGCCCGAACAGCTCCCGCAGCACCGGCTTCCCCATGAAGACACCGATGGACCCGGTGATCGTCCCCGGCTGCACCACGATCACGTCTGCGGGCGCCGAGATGAAGTACCCGCCGGACGCCGCCACGTCCCCCATCGACACGACGACGGGCTTGCCCGCGGCCCGGAGCCTGACCACCTCGCGCCAGATCACGTCGGACGCGGTGTAAGAGCCGCCGGGGCTGTTGACCCGCAGCACGACGGCACGCGCCCTTTCGTCGGCCGCCGCCGCCCGGAGCGCCGCCGCCACCGTGTCCGAGCCCATCCCGCCGCCGCCTGGCCCGCCGCGGCCGCTGCGGCCGTGCCTGATGGCGCCCTGCGCGTAGATCGTCGCGACGAACCGCTCATGCTGCCCTGGTGCCATGCCCTGGACGGTGCTGCCCAGCCGTCGCGGCAGGTCGCTCAGCGACTGCGAGCGCTGGTAGCGCTGCAGGTAGTGCAGCGTGGCGTCCTGGCCGGCCTCCTTGCGTACCTGGTCGTACACCTCGTCCCGGTAGATCAGCCCGTCGACGAGGCCCTCGGCGAGCGCCTGCGGGGCAAGGAACGGCCCGCGCGCGAGCAGTTTCGTCACCCGCTCAACCGGCAGCCCGCGGCCCGCGGCGATCGCCCCGGCGAGCTGCTCGGTCACCGACTCGGCCAGCCGGGCGGCCGCCTCGCGGGCCGGGCCGGTGAACCCGGACTCGGTCAGCTGGTCGGGGGCGGACTTGTACTCATGCCGCCGCGCGCTCTGGAAGTCGATGCCGAGCTTTTCCAGCGCGCCGTGGAGGAACACCTGCTCGACGGCGACGCCGGTCAGCCCGAGGGTGCCGGACGGCTGGAGGTAAATCCGGTCGAATCCCGTAGCCAGGTAGTACGGCACGTTGCCGTGGACGAAATCGCCGAACGACTCGGACCATGCCACCGCGAGCTTGCCCGACTGCCGGAAGTCCCCGATGGCGGCGCGCAGCTCTTGGACCTTGGCCAGGCCGATCCCTGATCCGCCGACCTTGGCGACGAGGACCCGCACCCGGTCGTCGGCGGCTGCCCGCTTGAGCCCGTCAAGCAGGTCTTGCAGCCGTGTCCTGCGCATCGTGAGCAGCGCGGTCACCGGGTCGGTGGGCGGCCCCTCGGCGATACCGTCGGTCAGGTCAAGCTCAAGGATGAGCGGCCCGGTCCTACGCTGCCGCATACGAATGAGCGATGAGGCAAGATTCGCGTCTGCCATGCGGCTAGCTTACGTGGGGAAGAACGTTGAAAATGTAAGGTGGTGACTGGACAATCACTGATCCCGCGCCCGTCGTCGTGGTGGACGTCGCGAACGTGATGGGTGCCCGGGCCGACGGCTGGTGGCGGGACCGGGCGGGTGCCGCGCTGCGCCTGTGCCGGGAGGTGATGGCGCTGGCCGAGCGATCCGGCGAGGCCACGGCGAGTGCCTGGGTGCTCGTGCTTGAGGGCCGCGCCCGCGACGCCGTGTCGCTGCTGCAGGACGAGACGGGCAACGGCGACGCGGTCCCGGTACGCGTGGTGTCCGCGCCGGGTTCGGGGGATGACGCGATTGTCGGAGCGGTCGCCGAGGCGAACGCTAGGGACGAGAGTTGCTTGGTGGTGACCGCGGACCGCGAGCTACGGCGGCGCTGCGAGGAACTCAACGCGTCGGTAGTGGGCCCCGGATGGCTCCTGAGGCTACTGTAGGCACGTAACATCGAAGTTCACCCCTGCACTGCACGATGTGGGTCCCTGTTCACTTTCGACCGGAACCTGATGCACATGTACGTGATACTGGCGCTCGTTGCCCTGCTGGTCCTCGGCGTGTCCTGCCTGACGGCCTACCTCGTCACGGCCACGCGAAGAGCCAGGAAACGCCAGGCCGTCGCCGCCCGGCTGAATGCCGTGGCGACGCGGGCCGAGCAGGAGCATGAGAACCGTCAGGCTGCCGCCAAGGTGAGCACCGCGCTCACCACGGTCCTTCCCGCCATCAAGCCGGGCGATCAGGAACCGCGCCGCGTCGCCTAGGCCAGAGCGCTAGGCCAAAGCGCTAGGCGAGAGCGCGGCGCCGGGAAGGCGATCTCAGGTCTCCGGGGTCAGCCAGGTGACCGACATCGCCGGCAGCACGATCGACGCCGACGCCGGACGGCCGTGCCACGGCTTGGGAATGGCGTGCACGGTGCCCAGGTTGCCCAAGCCGCTGCCCCCGTAGACGGCCGCGTCGGTGTTGAGCACCTCACGCCAGCGGCCGGCGAGCGGCAGCCCCACCCGGTAGTCGGAGTGCGGCATCGCGGAGAAGTTGGCGACGCAGGCCAGGACGGGCACGCCGTACTCCTGCGCGCCGAAGCGCAGGAACGACACGACGTTGCCATGCGCGTCGTTGGAGTCGATCCAGGAGAACCCGTCTGGAATGGTGTCTTGCGACCACAAGGCAGGCGACGCCCGATAAATCGCGTTAACGTCGCGCACTAGGCGCTGCACGCCCGAGTGGTAGTCGAACTGGAGCACCCACCAGTCCAGCCCGTTCGTCTCTGACCACTCGTTGCCCTGCCCGAACTCGGATCCCATGAACAGCAGTTGCTTGCCGGGGTGCGCCCACATGTAGCCGAACAGCGCCCGCAGCCCGGCGAACTTTTGCCACTCGTCGCCCGGCATCTTGTGCAGCAGCGATGCCTTGCCGTGCACGACCTCATCGTGCGACAGCGGCAGCACGTAGTTCTCCGAGAACGCGTACACCATGGAGAACGTGATCTCGTTGTGGTGGTACTGGCGGTAGATCGGGTCGAGCCGCATGTACTCGATCGTGTCGTTCATCCAGCCCATGTTCCACTTGAACCCGAAGCCGAGCCCGCCTAGGTGCACCGGCCGCGACACCCCCGGCCAGGCCGTCGACTCCTCGGCGATCATCATGATCCCCGGCACCCGCTTGTAGCAGGTGGCGTTGACTTCCTGCAGGAAGGAGATCGCCTCCAGGTTCTCCCGGCCGCCGTGGACGTTGGGCGTCCACTCGCCGTCGCGCCGTGAGTAGTCCAGGTACAGCATCGACGCGACCGCGTCCACCCGCAGCCCGTCGATGTGGAATTCCTCAAGCCAGTAGACGGCGTTGGCGACGAGGAAGTTCCGCACCTCGGAGCGGCCGAAGTTGAACACGAGCGTGCCCCAGTCCGGGTGTGACCCGAGCCGGGGGTCGGCGTGCTCGTACAGGTGGGTGCCGTCGAATTCGGCGAGGGCCCAGGTGTCGCGCGGGAAGTGCGCGGGCACCCAGTCGACGATGACGCCGATGCCCGCCTGGTGCAGCGTGTCGATGAGGAACCGGAAGTCGTCCGGGGTGCCGAACCGCGAGGTCGGCGCGTAGTAGGACGTGACCTGGTACCCCCACGACCCGCCGAAGGGATGCTCGGCGACCGGCAGGAACTCCACGTGCGTGAACCCCAGGTCGGTCACGTACGCGGCGAGCTCGGCGCCGAGTTCACGGTAGGACAGGCCAGGCCGCCAGGACCCGAGGTGCACCTCGTACACGGACATCGGGCTGGTCAGCGGCTGCCGCTCCGCGCGTTCCGCGAGCCAGCCGTCGTCCCCCCAGGAATAGTCCGACTGGTAGACGACCGACGCCGTGGCGGGCGGAGTCTCCGCGAAGTTGGCCATCGGGTCGGCCTTCTCGCGCCACACCCCGTCAGGGCCGCAGATCGAGTACTTGTAGGTGGCACCGGGCCCGACGCCGGGCAGGAACAGCTCCCAGACCCCCGCGCCGCCGAGCGACCGCATGGGGTAGGCCCGCCCGTCCCAGAAGTTGAAGTCGCCGACGAGCCGGACGCCGCGCGCGTTCGGCGCCCAGACGGCGAACGCGGTGCCCGTCGCGCTTGGCCGCGCGCCGAGCGCGCGCCACAGCTGCTCGTGGCGTCCCTCGCCGATCAGGTACAGGTCAAGCTCGCCGAGCGTCGGCAGGTGCCGGTAGGGGTCGTCCTGCGGCTGCGGGTCGCCGTTGACGTAGCCAACTTCAAGCCGGTAATCCCGAACGGATTCGGCTTGCTCCGGCACCATCACCTCGAACACGCCGAGGTGGCGGTGGGCCATCGGGTACCTGCTGCCATCGGGCAGCACCACGGTAACGGAGGTGGCGAGCGGGCGCAGCGCCCTGATCACTGTGCCTTCCACCTCGGGGCCTTCGCCCGGCACGGGGTGCGCGCCGAGCACTGAGTGCGGGTCATGGTGCTGGCCCGCGACAAGCCGCTCGATCTCCCCGAAGGAGACCGTCTGGTTCTTCGATAGCACTTTAGAACTCTGCCAGTGAGTCAAGTGGGATGGGTAGCCAGGACGGACGGTGCCTGGCCTCGTACAGCACTTCGTAAACAGCCTTGTCCAGCTGCAAGGCGCGCAGCAGGACCTGGTTAGCTACCGGGTCGAGCCCGCCGGCCTCGGCGTACCCCACGCAGAACGCGCTTGCGTTCCTGCGTACCCAATCTCTGGCGGCATCATTCAGCGCGGCCTGGGCGGGGTGGCCGATGAGCTGGTGGCGGGCCGCGTAGTCGAAGGAGCGGAGCATCCCCGCCACGTCGCGCAGCGGGGATGACCGGGCGCGACGCTGCGCGAGCGGGGTCGCGGGCTCGCCTTCGAAGTCGAGCACCACCCAGCCCGTCTCGGTGCGCAGCACCTGGCCTAGATGGTAATCGCCGTGCACGCGCTGCACCGGGAAGGGCCCTCTGAGCTTGGCGAGCTCGGAGTAGGCGTCGCTGATCATGTCGACGTGCTTGGTGAGCTCGGGTACCGCGGCGACGGCCAGGTCAAGCTTGCGGTACATCCGCTCGGTGAGGTCGCCGAGCGCGCTCGACCCCAGTTCCTCGGCGCCGAACGCGGCGGCGAGGTCGGCGTGCACCGCAGCGGTGGCGATGCCGAGCCTGCGGGATTCCCCGGCGAAGTCACCGCCGGCGTCGGCCGCCCGAACGCGCGCGGCTATCTCGTCGCTCGTCGCCCTGTCGTTCTGGTCCCTGTCGTTCTGGTCGCCAACGGCCGCGTACAGGTCCCTGACGCTGGTCGCGGCGAGCGTCCAGCCGTCGGTGGCCAGCCGCAGGTACCGCGACAGGATCGCCAGGCTGGTGGGTGCCCCCTCCAGCCGGGTCTCCATCCAGCCGAGCGGCTCGGCCACCTGCGGTGACCCGAGCCTGGTGAGCGCGGTAGTCACCTCCAGGTCCGGGTTGGGACCTGGGGAGAGCCTGCGGAACACCTTGAGGATGGACTCTTCGCCGTACACCAGGCTGGTGTTGCTCTGCTCGCTGCCGAGCACGAGGCTGTCGCGGTCGGTGTCGAAGCGCGCTCCGGGGATCGTGTGCATCCGGATCGAGCCGATCTCGGTGTCGGCGGCTATGCCCGCGAGCAGCGGCTTGGTCAGGTCGGCATCGTGCAGCGCGTCGTACGCGATTCTGCCGCCCCCGGCTGAGCCAGCGCCCACCGGGCCGATCCTGGCGTGCTTGAGCCGGGCGGGGAGCCGTCGGCGCAGGCCGACGAGCACCTGGTAGTAGTCGACGGCGGTGCCGTGGGAGACCGCGACGATCAGGTGCCGCAACTCGGGATCGCCGGAGACAAGCTCGGTGTCAGCGACGATCGCGAGATCGTACAGCCCTTGCCCTTTGCCGGCGAACCATCGCTGATTGCCTAGCCATGTCGCCAGTGCGTCCTCGATCGCCATCGGCCTCTGTTCTCTCCCGGGGGCCAACCCCCCGAACCCCCGATGTCCGATCGGGCGGACCCGATGGCAAAGCCACCCTGTCGCGCCCGCCCGAACGGACCAAAGCTGCGGGGTGTCTCCGTTCCCTGGATGGAGTTTTCCTCCGGGGGACGACCCCGTAGCCCGGCCGGGGCTGTGTTGTTACCAGGTAGACAAATTAGAGCACACAACGCTCATCGGTCATGTTCCTCCCTCGTGGGCGGGAGCTGAAACCAGTAGAAGCCGTGTCCCGGCAGAGTCAGCAGGTATGGCAGTTCCCCGATGGGCGGGAAGGTGACGCCCCCCATGCACTCGACGGGCGTAACGCCTATGAACCTGCGCAGGTCAAGCTCGACCGGCTGAGGAAACCGTGACAGATTGTTAACACAGAGTATCCGGTCTGTTGCATCGTGTTCGAGTGGGGTGTCATGTTCGTGCTCCAGTCGCTGCGCGGCCAGCGTTCCCGCCGCGTCGTACTCGCGGACGAAGGCCAGCACGCTGGGGTTGCTGCTGGTGAGCTCCTCGTACGCGCCGAGGCCGAAGACCGTGTGCCGCTTCCTGATCTCGATCATCCGCCTGGTCCAGTGGAGCAGCGACTGCGGGTGACGCTGCTGCGCCTCGACGTTGAGTGACTGGTAACCGTAGATGGGGTCCATGACCGGCGGCAGGTACAGGCGCTGCGGGTCGCTGCTTGAGAAGCCGCCGTTGCGGTCCGGTGTCCACTGCATGGGCGTGCGCACGCTGTCCCGGTCGCCGAGCCAGATGTTGTCGCCCATGCCGATCTCGTCGCCGTAGTACATGACGGGCGAACCGGGCAGCGACAGCAGCAGGGCGGTGAACAGTTCGAGTTGGTTGCGATCGTTGTCGAGGAGCGTGGCAAGGCGCCGCCGGATGCCGATGTTGGCCTTCATCCGGGGGTCCTTGGCGTACTCCTTGTACATGTAGTCGCGCTCTTCGTCGGTGACCATCTCGAGCGTCAGCTCGTCGTGGTTGCGCAGGAAGATGCCCCATTGGCAGCCGGCAGGGATCTTCGGTGTCTGGGCCAGGATCTCCGAGATCGGGTAACGCTGCTCGCGGCGGACGGCCATGTAGATGCGCGGCATCAGCGGGAAGTGGAATGCCATGTGGCACTCGTTGCCGCCCGTCTCCGCGTCGCCGAAGTACTCCACGACGTCGGCGGGCCACTGGTTGGCCTCGGCGAGCAGCACGCGGTCCGGGTAGGTGGCGTCGACCTCGGTGCGGACGCGCTTGAGGTACTCGTGCGTCTCCTTGAGGTTCTCCCCGTTGGTGCCCTCGCGCTCGTACAGGTAGGGCACCGCGTCGAGGCGGAAGCCGTCGATGCCGAGGTCAAGCCAGAACTTGAGCACCTCGATCATCGCGTCCTGGACGTTGGGGTTGTCGAAGTTCAGGTCAGGCTGGTGCGAGAAGAACCGGTGCCAAAAGTACTGGCCGCGCACCGGGTCGAACGTCCAGTTCGAGGTCTCGGTGTCGACGAAGATGACCCGCGCGTCGGCGTACTTGTCCGGGTTATCGGCCCAGACGTAGAAGTCGCCGAAGGGGCCGTCCGGGTCGCTGCGGCTCGCCTGGAACCACGGGTGCTGATCACTCGTGTGGTTCATGACCAGGTCGGCGATGATCCGGATGCCGCGCTTGTGCGCCTGCTCGATCAGCTCAACGAAGTCGGCGATGTTGCCGTACTCGGGGAGGATCCGCAGGTAGTCGGCGATGTCGTAGCCGCCGTCGCGGAGCGGCGACTCATAGATCGGCAACAGCCAGACGCAGTCGATGCCCAGCCACTGAAGATAGTCAAGCCGAGACGTGAGCCCCTTGATGTCGCCGGTGCCGTCACCATTGGCGTCATGGAAGCCCCGGATGAGCACCTCGTAGAAGACCGCTCGCTTGTACCAGTCGGGGTCCCTGGGGCGGTCGAGGGTGAAGTCGGGTACCCGTTCACCCGGGGGCGCGGCGAATGGCGGTGCCGCGACCGCTTCTGGTGCTGCTGGACTGATAGCCGGCTCGTGCTCTGACACGGCGTGACTCCTGGATGTGCGCGACCGCCGCACGCCCAGGCAAATCGGACTCGGTTCGCCCTAGGCGCGCGTAACGGTGAAGATGTGTGCTGGTCGCACGGCAGGATCGAGGCGCACGTAGTTTGCCTGGCCCCAGCTGAAGATCTCGCCGCTGAGCTCATCCTTGACGGTGAACTCCTCGTGCCAGTCCATTCCCAGCTCAGGCATGTCAAGCAACACCGTGGCCTCTCTGGCCTGGTGCGGGTCAAGATTCACAACAACCAGGACGGTGTCTGCGGCGTCCCCGCCCTGTTCCCCCGCCCGCGGCCCCGTCTGCCCGGAGAATCTCTCCGAGATCGTACCGGCCCCGTAGAGGCGTTTGGAGAAGCAGATCAGCTGCGACTGATCCACGTGATGAAAGCGTAGATTACGCAGCCAGTGCAACGCCACATGCGAGCGCCGGATGCGGTTAAGGTCAGCGATATATCCGCTTATGCCTAGTCCGTCCCTCGCTGCGGTATCCCAGTCGCGCGGCCGGTACTGGTACTTTTCCGAATCCAGGTACTCTTCGCTGCCAGGACGCAGCGGGGTGCTCTCACATAGCTCATAGCCTGAATAGATACCCCAGCTGGGGCTGAGCATTGATGCGAGCACGGCACGGATCTTGAACGCGGCCGGGCCGCCGTGCTGTAGGTACTCGTGCAGGATGTCCGGCGTGTTGGCGAAGAAGTTGGGCCGCATGTAGGCCGCCGCGGGTCCGGACAGTTCCTTGAGGTACTCCGTCAGCTCGCCGACGGAGTTGCGCCAGGTGAAGTACGTGTAGGACTGCTGGAAGCCGACCTTGCCGAGCGTGGCCATCATCGCCGGGCGGGTGAACGCCTCGGCGAGGAACAGCACGTCGGGGTCGGTCTGCCGGATGGCGGCGAGCAGCCGCTCCCAGAACTTGAGCGGCTTGGTGTGCGGGTTGTCGACCCGGAAGATGCGCACGCCGTGGCTCATCCAGAGCCGCACGATCCGCTCGACTTCCGCGTAGATCCCCTCGGGGTCGTTGTCGAAGTTGAGCGGGTAGATGTCCTGGTACTTCTTCGGCGGGTTCTCCGCGTACGCGATCGACCCGTCGGCGCGCGTGGTGAACCACTCCGGGTGCTCCTTTGCCCAGGGGTGGTCGGGCGAGGCCTGCAGCGCCAGGTCGATCGCTATCTCCATGCCGAGCTGCCTAGCCCGGGCGACGAACACGTCGAAGTCGGCGAACGTGCCGAGGTCCGGGTTGAGGGCGTCGTGCCCGCCCTCCGGCGCCCCGATCGCCCATGGCGAGCCGGGGTCGCCGGGGCGCGCCTCCAGCGTGTTGTTCCGCCCCTTGCGGAAAGTAGTGCCGATCGGGTGCACGGGCGGCAGGTAAACGACGTCGAACCCCATGTCGGCGATCGCCTCAAGTCGGCGCGCTGCGGTGCGCAGCGTTCCCGAGATCGGCTCCCTGCGGCCCATCGGGTCGAACTGGACGCCCTCCGAGCGCGGGAAGAACTCGTACCAGGACCCGTACAGGGCGCGCAGCCGCTCGACGAGCACCGGCATCCGCCCGGACCTGGTCACGAGGTCCCGGAGCGGGTACTCCGCGAGGATCGCCGTGATCCGCGGCGTCCGCGTCGCAGCAAGCCGGTCCCAAGGCGGCAGGCCCCGGTCCGTGAGCCTCCGCGCGAGCGCGTTGAGCTCGGTGCGCGCCGCCGCGGGGCGGGCGGCGCCCGGCGGCTGCCTGATCGCCCGCGCGGCCCGCTCGAAGAGCAGCGCCCCCTCGGCCAGCATGAGCTCGGTGTCCTGGCCGCGCGGGATCTTGATCCCCGCGTCGTGGTCCCAGTGCGCGATCGGATCGGACCACGACTCGATGTGGAAGTACCAGGAGCCCTCGCTGGTAACGGTCACGTCCGCCCCGTAGCGGTCCGTTCCCGGCGCGAGCTCGCGCATTCGTACCAGCGGGCCTGTCTTGCCCGCCGGATCTCGCAGCACCACGGCGGCGCCGAGCACGCCGTGTCCCTCTCTGATTACGGTCGCGCTGACCTGGAAGGTCTCGCCGGCGACCGCTTTGGCGGGACGGCGCCCGCACTCCACAACCGGCTGGATATCGAGGATAGGGATGCGTCCGATCACGCGGCTAACGTACCTAGTAGCTGAACGAATGCAAACGCCGACCCCCGTAGTAATAAACGTCTCCTATGATGACTCACCGTGAGAGCGATCCGTCGTTTTACAGTCCGCGTAACGCTGCCGCAGCCGCTCGCGCCGCTGCATGAACTGATGCTGAACCTCCGCTGGTCCTGGCACCCGCCGACGGTGGAGCTCTTCGAGTCGATCGACCCGGCCGGGTGGGCCGCCTCCGCCGGGGACCCGGTGGCGATGCTCAGCTCGATGCGGCCAGGCCAGCTCAGCGCGCTCGCCGCCAATGAGGACTTCCTGCGCCGCCTGAACGCGGCCGCGGCGGACCTGCGCGCCTACACCAGCGAGCCCCGCTGGTACCAGTCGGCCCGTGCTGGCGAGACCCGTGCTGGCGAGACCGGCGCGGGCGAGGCGGAGTCGCTGCCGAAGGCGATCGCGTACTTCTCACCCGAGTACGGCATCACCGCCGTGCTCCCGCAGTACTCCGGCGGCCTCGGCATCCTGGCCGGCGACCACCTGAAGTCCGCGAGCGACCTCGGTGTCCCGATCATCGGCGTCGGCCTGCTTTACCGGCACGGGTACTTCACGCAGTCGCTGTCGGCCGACGGCTGGCAGGCCGAGCGGTACCCGGCCGACGACCCGAACGGGATGCCGCTGACCCTGCTCCGCAGTCCCCGCCCGGGGGAGCGACTCCCCGTACCCCCCGGGGAGGCAAGCGGCGAGCCGTTGAAGATCACCGTGCCCCTCCCCGATGGCATGGTGCTGACCGCGCAGGTCTGGCTGGCCCAGGTGGGCCGGGTGCCGCTGCTGCTGCTCGACTCCTACGTGGAGGAGAACGAGCCAACTGAGCACCAGGTCACCGACCGCCTCTACGGCGGCGGCAGCGAGCACCGGCTCCGCCAGGAACTGCTGCTCGGCATCGGCGGCGTCCGCGCGGTGCGGGCCTTCTGCGAGATCACCGGTCACCCCGAGCCCGAGGTGTTCCACACCAACGAGGGGCACGCCGGCTTCCTCGGCCTCGAGCGAATCAGGGAGTACGTGGCGTCAGGTCTCTCGTTCGACGCGGCGCTTGAGCTGTCGCGGGCGGGCACCGTCTTCACGACGCACACGCCGGTCCCCGCTGGCATCGACCGCTTTCCCCGCGAGCTGATCGAGCGGCACTTCACCGCCGACGCCGCGGGGGCGGGGCTGCCGATCGACCGGGTGCTCGCGCTCGGGGCCGAGACCTACCCGGGCGGCGAACATCACATGTTCAACATGGCCGTCATGGGCATGCGCCTCGCGCAGCGCGTCAACGGCGTCTCTGTGCTGCACGGTCAGGTCAGCAGGGAGATGTTCGCGGGCCTGTGGCCGGGGTTCGACACCGCCGAGGTGCCGATCGGCTCGATCACCAACGGCGTGCACGCGCCCACGTGGGTCGCGCGCGAGGTCTCCGACCTCGGCGACTCCGAACATGCCGCGGCCGTCGACGCAGGACGGCTGTGGGAGATCCGCCGCCAACTGCGCGCCCGGCTCGTCACCGAGACCAGGCGCCGGCTGCGCGAGTCATGGCGGCAGCGCGGGGCGTCCGGCGCCGAGCTGACCTGGATCGACGACGTGCTCGACGAGAACGTCCTGACAATCGGGTTCGCCCGCCGGGTGCCGTCCTACAAGCGGCTGACGCTGATGCTGAACGACCCGCAGCGGCTGGCCGGGCTGCTGCTCGACCAGGAGCGGCCCATCCAGATCGTGATCGCCGGCAAGGCGCACCCGGCGGACGAGGGCGGCAAGCGGCTCATTCAGCAGATGGTCAGGTTCGCCGACGCCGACACCGTGCGGCGCAGGATCGTCTTCCTCCCCGACTACGACATGGCGCTCGCCCGCTTCCTCGTCCAGGGCTGCGACGTCTGGCTGAACAACCCGCTGCGGCCGCTTGAGGCCTGCGGCACGTCGGGCATGAAGGTGGCGCTCAACGGCGGCCTGAACCTGTCGGTGCGGGACGGCTGGTGGGACGAGTGGTACGACGGCGGCAACGGCTGGGAGATCCCGACGGCGGACGGCGTCGAGGACCAGTCCCGCAGGGACGAGCTTGAGGCGTCCGCGCTGTACGAGGTGGTCTCCAAGTCGGTCGCGCCGCTGTTCTACGACTCCGGCGCTGACGGCGTACCGCACGGCTGGCTGCAGATGGTCAGGCACGGACTGCGCAGCCTCGGCCCTCTCGTCCAGGCGGACCGCATGGTCGGCGAGTACGTAACGACGCTGTACGCGCCGGCCGCGCAGGCGTCGCGGGCGCTGGTGTCGGACGACAACGAGGAAGCCCGCGACCTCGCCGCGTGGAAGGCACGCGTCCGCCACGCGTGGTCCGGGGTGCGGATCGAGCACGTCGAGGCTGACGGCACCGAGCCGTCCCTCGGCGCGGTGCTCGACGTCCGGGTCACGACCTCGCTCGGTGACCTCTCCGCCAACGACGTCTGCGTCGAGGTGGTCTACGGCCGCCTGGACGAGGACGACGAGCTCGCCGACCCGTCGTACGTGACCCTCGCGGCTGACGACTCGGCGCAGGCCCCGCACACCAGGTTCTCCGGCTCGGTGGAACTGGGCCAGCCCGGCCCGTTCGGCTACACGGTCCGCGTCCTCCCGTCCCACCCCCTGCTCGCCAGCCGAGCGGACCTGGGCCTGGTCGCCTACCCCGACGCCCCCGCCGGCATGTCAACGGGCGACCTCCGCTAGCCAGTCGGCCAACCGCCACCGCGCGGGCCGCAGGCACTCCGCCCGCGGCCCGCGTGCAGACGTCTCCCCATCGGCCAGCCCCGACATTTCACGAAATCGTCTCGCCCTCGGCCTGGCCGTCTCGATCATCTCTTCCTGTACCACGCGAGCGAGGGCCCGGGGCGGCCACCACTACGCGGTGCCCTGCACGAGGATCCGCCGCTGATACCCGCGAGCAGGCCCAGGATTTCCGGCTGCCTGGCACCAGCCCGGCAGACGCTGGGAGCCCGGAGTCGCGGCGCTGTAACTTAGGGGACGGTGCATGCGTGAACGTCTCGGTGGAGGAGGACTGCGTGGGCGAGTTCGTGCGGGTGGAGGTGGCGGACCAGATCGCGACGATCCGGCTGGACCGGCCGAAGATGAACGCGCTCAACGCGCAGGTCCAGCAGGAGATCGCTGAAGCGGCCGCGCAGGTAACCAGGGACAGCGCCATCCGTGCCGTCATCCTCTACGGCGGCGAGCGGGTGTTCGCCGCCGGGGCCGACATCAAGGAGATGGCGCTCCTCGGGGCGACGGAGATGTCCGGGCGGGCGGGCGCGCTCCAGGCCGCGCTCAATGACATCGCGGACATCCCCAAGCCGGTCGTCGCGGCCGTCACCGGCTACGCGCTCGGCGGCGGGCTTGAGCTTGCCCTCTGCGCCGACTTCCGGGTGCTCGGTGAGTCCGCGAAGGTCGGCCAGCCGGAGATCCTGCTTGGCGTCATCCCAGGCGCGGGCGGTACGCAGCGGCTGCCCCGGCTGATCGGTCCCGCGAAGGCGAAGGACCTGATCTTCTCCGGCAGGCACGTGGACGCCCAGGAGGCCCTTGCCATGGGGCTTGCCGACAGGGTCGTGCCGGACGCCGAGGTCTACCAGGCCGCGAAGGACCTGGTCGCCCAGTACGCGGCAGGCCCGGCGCTCGCACTGCGCGCAGCCAAGCAGGCGGTGAACAAAGGCCTTGAGGTCGACCTGGCCACCGGGCTTGAGCTGGAGCGCCTCCACTTCGCCTCGCTGTTCGCCACGGAGGACCAGAAGTCCGGTATGCACAGCTTCATCGAGAACGGTCCGGGGAAGGCCGCCTTCGAGGGAAGGTGAGAGCAGGTGAGAGGAGTCACGCGGTACCGGAAAGTGGGATACTTCGAGTGTGACCGAGTCTCCCGCTGACGATGCGCTTTCGCTTGAGATGATCACGGCCGCGCTGCGGCTGGACAGTTCCGACGCCGCGATTTACGCGAGCGTCCTTACCAAGTCGCTGAGCGAAGCGCTGCCTCCCGGCTACGTGACCGTAGAGCGTCAGCGGTCTATGTCCGACCGGATGCATGGACGTCCCGGCGAAGTCTCCAAGGTCGCGGTGAAGCTCGGGGACCAGGTCTTGACGCTCGCGGTGAAGAACGGCCAGCCGGCCGCGGAGATCTGCCGTGAGGTCCGCGGCGTGGTGCTGTCGCGGCAGCCGGTCCCGCTTGGGCAGTGGGCCGCCGCGCTGGCCAGCGCCCTCATGAGCCACGCCGAGTCCAACGCCCAGGCGGCGGAGGCGCTCCGCAAGCTCGTCATCGGCTCTTAGGCCTCGCTAACCCCGCTAACCCCGCTAACCCCGCAGCGTCGCGGGGTGTCGTAACCAATCTTTTATAAAAACCCCAGGAACGGGCCGTACCCTGAGAGGACGATGCCAGCACTGGATTCGCTCCCGCGCAAGATCGGGCCCTATCGCGTGATCGAGAAGATCGGCGAGGGCGGCATGGGCGTTGTCTACCTTGGTACGGACTCGGACAAGCGCCGGGTCGCGATCAAGGTTCTCGGGTCGGCCGTAGCCGGGGACCCCAGCGCCAGGCAGCGTCTCGCCCGTGAGGTCGAGACCATGCGCCGGGTCAGGAACCGCTACGTGGCCGAGGTAATCGACGCCGACGTGGATGGCCCGTCGCCGTACATCGTGACCAGGTACGTCCCCGGCCGGACGCTTGAGGACACGGTGCGCCAGGACGGCCCGCTGCGCGGCATGGCCCTCGACTCCGTCGCCGAGGGGCTGGCCGAAGCGCTAGCCGCCATCCACGCGGCCGGGGTAGTGCACCGCGACCTCAAACCGGGCAACGTCATGCTCGACCGCGGCCAGCCGGTGCTCATCGACTTCGGCATCGCGCACGTGCAGGACGCCACAAGGCTGACGAGAACCGGCCTGGTGATGGGCACCCCCGGGTACCTCCCGCCGGAGGTCATCGAAGGCGGCTCCTCAAGCGGCGCATCGGACGTGCACTCCTGGGGCGCCACGGTGGCATTCGCCGCCACGGGCCGCCAGCCGTTCGGCACGGGCAACTACCAGACGATCTTCTTCCGCGTGATCGAGGGAAAGCCGGAGCTCGACGGGATCCCGCCACGGCTGCTGCCCTATGTCACCGCGGCGTTGTCGACCGACCCGCGGTCCCGGCCGAGCGCGCGGTGGCTGGCGGGCCATCTCGGCATGCCGGGCGGCACGCTGATGCCCATGCCCGAGGTGGCCGCGACCCGCGTCGAATCCCAGTCGACCCGGATGGATTACCGGTCAACCCGGATGATGCCACCGGCGGCTGCGCCAGTGGCATCGCCGCCGTTCAGGAACGGGTACCGGTCGCCCGCGGAGGCCGCACGGGACGTGGCCGACTTGCTGCCGCCGGTCGTGCCGCCGCCGGCGCCACCGCGGCGGGAGTCGCAAGCGCACGCGGTACCCGTGACGGGCGTGCCAAGGCAGCCAGACTGGCACCCGCCGGGACTCGGCCTGCTCAGCCTGGCGGCAGGGGTCGCCGCCGTAGCGATAAGCGTTCTTCTCCCGATCGCAGGCACCCTGCTCTCGCTCGCGGTGATCACCCTGCTGCGGGCGGCTGACCGCGCGCAATCCGCTCTCGCCGACCGGCGCAGCCTCCACGGCACACGGCCGAGCGACATCGTGATCGTGATCCTGGCCGCCCCGCTGACCGTCGTCCGCGCGGCCCTCAGCACGGTCTTCCTCGCCCCGCTCGCCCTTATCCCCGCGCTGCTCGCTGGGGCGGCGTCGGTCGTCTTCGCCAGAAGCGCGACACTGCCCGGTGCGGGCAGCTGGGCGGCGGGTGCCGCGGTCGCGTTCTACTGCGTGGGGCCGGGGTCGGGCGTGCCGCGGCGGCAGCTGCGCCGGATGAACGCGTCGCTCATCCGCAGCAAGGCCGCGCTGACCGTCGCCTTTATCTCGGGCTGGGCGCTTGCCCTGGCGCTCGTTACCTCCGCGTTGTCGCAGCCGCCACTCATCTGGCCGGCGACGAGCTCAACGATCCCGCACCTGATGCCCGGCCTGCCGTCCCTAGGCGGTACGCTGCACTCCGTCCAGGGGTGGCTGCTGCGGCATACCGTGGGCATGCTGAACCTGCCCTGAGCCGTGCTCGGCGAGCGGCCGGACCAGGCCGAGCGTGATCACCTCGTTGGCAAGGCGGGTGCGCCGGTTAGCGCCCTCGGGTATCCGGAACTTCACGTAGAGCCTGAGCAGGTGCTGCTTGACCGCCGCCTCCGTCACCACCAGGTCGCCCGCGATCTCCTTCGCCGTGGCAGGCGTGACGAACGCGTCGTCGCAGAGCGCGGGACGGCACAGCGATATCAGCACGTCAAGCTCGCGTCGCGTCAACTCGGGCGCCGCGGAGCGGCGGAGCTCCGCCTCGGCGGTGAGCGCCTCGTGCGGCAGTCCCTCGATCCGGCAGCGGGCGGTGCCAAAGGTGAGGACATCACCGTCGTCAAGCACGCGACGGGCGACGGGCCGCCCGTTTACCCGTGTGCCGTTACGTGATAATCCGAGGTCGGCGACGTAATAGTAGGGGCCGCGGCGGACGATTTCCGCGTGCAGCCGGGAAACGCTCGGGTCCTCTAGCCGGACATCTACCCCGAGGCCACGTCCGACCGTTGTGACCTCGCTGCGCAGCGGAATTACTTCCCCGGTGTCCTCTATGCGAATGTGGGGCGTGTCCACGCCGACCCTCCAGTCTAGCTAAGACGTGACGCTTATCTCACTGTAGCGTTACTCTCCCCCGGTTCGTCCGAGCTGTGAAAGGTTTTCAATAGAAGGCGTAAAGTGAAGTGAATGCCGCGACCGTCCCCGCTTTGTGGGACAGCCGGGACTGCGCGCGTGAGCCCTGCGAACGTCGCCGGTAAACTGCCTAATGAGCAGCCAAAAGGCCAGCCGTCCGCACACGGCTGGCCGCGGGAGACGATCATGACACCCGACACGCAGCAGGCGCGAGATGGCTACCGCCGGCCACAGGTTCATGGGCGAGACGCTGCGACCACCAGCCGTTCGGGGGCGCTCGCAGCCGAACCGGCGCGGACCGGAAACTGGAGCGCTGTCGCGCAATCGTCGCCTGCCTCCACTCCAACGAGGACCGCAGCAAGGCGTGCCAGGGAAGACACGAGTATCGTCAGGGTTATCCCGTTCCTGGCCGTCATACTCGTCACCATCGCCGGCGTGTACATTGCCTGGCGCCAGGGCTCGGCGGGCGGGGGTGAGGGGGGTGTCGTCGGTGGTGTCGCGCTGCTCGGCGCCGCGCTCGCCAGGCTGCTGCTCCCGCCCAGGCTCGTCGGCCTGCTGGCCACGCGGAAACGCGCGACCGACGTCATAACGCTCACCGTCTTCGGCGCTAGCCTGCTCGTCGCAGGCCTGGTACTGCCGCGATAGGGCCAAGCCCAGTTAGTTAAGCGGGTTGGTTGTAACGGCGCGTGGCGGTGGGTGCGATGGCGTGCTCCGGCAAGTGGGGTTTGTCCGCCAGGACGTGCCTCGTACCGGGAGCCCCGTCGGGCTGCGGCAGCAGTTCCTCGAGGTGGGCGCGGGCGCCGTTTTCCTTTGGGCGGGTGCGGTAGGTATCTTGACGTCGAGAAGAATTCTTCAGAGCAGGAGCTGGCAACGCGATGGCCACGATCATTTACACCCAAACCGACGAGGCGCCGCTGCTGGCGACGTACTCCTTCCTCCCCATCGTCTCCGGGTACGCCGAGAAGGCCGGCGTCGAGATCGAGACCCGCGACATCTCCCTGGCGGGACGTATCCTGGCTCAGTTCGGCCTAGCCGACGACGCGTTGACCGAGCTCGGTGAGCTGACGATGAGGCCCGAGGCCAACATCGTCAAGCTGCCCAACATCTCCGCCTCGGTCCCGCAGCTCAAGGCTGCGATCAAGGAGCTGCAGGACAAGGGGTACGCCCTGCCGGACTACCCGGAGACGCCGGCGACTCCGGAGGAGACCGAGATCCGGGCGAAATACTTTAAGGCCATAGGCTCTGTGGTTAATCCGGTGCTGCGCCAGGGCAACTCCGACCGGCGCGCACCGCTCTCGGTGAAGGCCTACGCGCGCAAGCACCCGCACACCAACAAGCCCTTCGGTAAGGACTCGAAGACCTCCGTGGCCACGATGGGCTCCCGCGACTTCAGGGCCAATGAGAAGTCGGTCACGCTGTCGGCCGACGACACCCTCAAGATCGTCCTAGAGACCACTGCGGGTGAGCAGAAGGTGCTGCTCGAGTCGCTCCCGGTGCTGGCCGGCGAGGTCGTCGACGCCACGGTCATGCAGGCCGCCTACCTCCGGGCCTTCCTGGTCAACGCGCTGGCGGAGGCGAAGGCGCAGGACGTCCTCTTCTCGGTGCACCTTAAGTCGACCATGATGAAGGTCTCCGACCCGATCATCTTCGGCCACGTGGTGAAGGCGTACTTCACGGACGTCTTCGAGAAGTACGGCGACGACCTCGCGGCCGCCGGTCTCTCTTCCAGGGACGGCCTCGGCGCGATCCTGGCCGGGCTGCCGTCGCTGCCGAACGGCGCGGAGATCAAGGCGGCCTTCGAGGCCGCACTGGCGTCGGGCCCGAGACTGTCCTACGTCAACTCCGACAAGGGGATCACTAACCTGCACGTGCCGAGCGACGTCATCGTGGACGCTTCTATGCCGGCCCTGATCCGCAACGGCGGCAAGCTGTGGGGGGCTGACGGCGGCGAGGACGACACTCTCGCGGTCATCCCCGATTCCTCCTATGCGGGGGTCTACGCGACCGTCATTGAGGACGTGAAGAAGAACGGCCCGCTCGACCCCGCGAAGATCGGAACCGTTCCGAACGTCGGCCTCATGGCGCAGGCCGCGGAGGAGTACGGCTCGCACAATAAGACCTTCGAGATCCCCGCAGACGGCACCGTCACTGTCGTCAACCAGAACGGCGAGGTCCTGCTCTCCCACGACGTCGAGGCCGGCGACGTCTGGCGCGCCTGCCAGACCAAGGACATCCCGGTCCGCGACTGGGTGAAGCTTGCCGTCACGCGGGCCCGCGCCGCACAGACCCCGGCGATCTTCTGGCTCGACGAGTCACGCGCCCACGACGCCGAGCTCATCAAGAAGGTCAGCGCCTACCTGGCCGAGCACGACACGAGCGGCCTGGAAATCAGGGTCCTCTCGCCCGAGCTGGCCACGGAGTACTCGCTGGAGCGCATGCGTCGCGGGCTCGACACGATCTCCGTTACCGGCAACGTGCTGCGTGACTACAACACCGACCTGTTCCCGATCCTCGAGGTTGGCACCTCGGCGAAGATGCTCTCCGTCGTGCCGCTGATCGCGGGCGGCGGCCTCTTCGAGACCGGCGCGGGCGGCTCCGCCCCGAAGCACGTGCAACAACTCGTCAAGGAGAATTACCTGCGCTGGGATTCGCTGGGCGAGTTCTTCGCGTTGGTGCCCTCCTTCGAGCAGTACGCCGACTTCACCGGCGTGCAGGCCGCGAAGGTGCTCGCCGACACGCTAGACCGGGCGACCGGCACGTTTCTCGACGAGGACCGCAGCCCGGGCCGCAAGCTCGGCACGCTCGACAACCGCGGCTCACACTTCTACCTGGCGCTTTACTGGGCGCAAGAGCTGGCCAAGCAGACGGACGACGCCGATATCGCCGCGGCGTTCAAGGGGCTGGCCGAGACACTGGCCGCGAAGGAGTCCGCCATCGTCGAGGAGTTCCTCGCGGTCCAGGGCAAGCCTGCTGACATCGGTGGCTACTACCTGCCCGACGCCGAGAAGACCGCTGCCGTGATGCGTCCCTCGAAGACCTTCAACGAGGCGCTCGCCGCGCTCTAGCCACGGGGGGGCAGACTAGCCACGGGGGGGCAGAGCCCCCCCGACACGCTCTAGCCACGGGGGGGCAGAGCCCCCCCGACACCCCCCAATGGGGGAGTCCCTCCCCCATATCCCCCTCGCCGGGGGCTTCGCCCCCGGGCACGGCGACTTCGTCGCCGTTGAGGGGAGTTCCTCCCCTCAACCCCGCCTCTGGTGCCAGCAGGATCAGCCGACTAGAAAAGCCCCCGGGAACTCCCAGGGTTCGCGGGGGCCTTTCGTTACCGCTAAAACTAGATGAGGCCGAGCTTGCTCACGGCGTCCCGCTCAGCGACAAGCTCCTCGACCGAGGCGAGGATCTTGCCGCGGGAGAAGTCGTTGATCGGCAGATCCTGGATGACCTGCCACTCGCCGCCCGCGGAACGCACCGGGAAGGAGCTGATCAGGCCCTCTGGCACGCCGTAGGAACCGTCAGAGACGATAGCCGCGGACGTCCAGTCGGTGCCGTTGACCCAGTCGTGCACGTGGTTGAGTGCGGCGCTGGCGGCGGAAGCGGCCGAGGACGCGCCACGGGCCTTGATGATCGCCGCGCCCCGCTGGGCGACCTCGGGGATGAACGTGTCGGTGAGCCACTCCTCGTCCACCTGCTCAGCGGCGCTGCGGCCGTTTACCAGCGTGTTGTAGAGGTCGGGGTACTGGGTGGCGGAGTGGTTGCCCCAGATGGTCAGGTGCTCGATCGCGGTGACCGGGACGGACAGCTTGGCGGCGAGTTGCGAGACCGCGCGGTTGTGGTCAAGGCGGGTCATCGCGGTGAACCGGCTCGCGGGCACGTCGGGCGCGTTCTGCTGTGCGATTAGCGCATTGGTGTTGGCCGGGTTACCGACCACGAGAACCTTGATGTCGCTGGCCGCGTGCTCGTTGATGGCCTTGCCCTGCGGGCCGAAGATCCCGCCGTTGGCCTGCAGCAGGTCGCCGCGCTCCATGCCTGCGGTACGCGGCCGCGCGCCGACCAGCAGGGCGACGTTCGCGCCATCGAAGGCGGTCTTGAGGTCATCGGTGATGTCGATGCCGGCCAGCAGGGGAAAGGCGCCGTCGTTCAATTCCATCGCGGTGCCCTCGGCTGCCTGCAAGGCCGCGCTGATCTCCAGGAGCCGCAGTCGGACCGGTACGTCAGGCCCGAGCAGCTGTCCGGAAGCGATACGGAACAACAAGGCATAGCCGATCTGCCCGGCTGCTCCAGTCACAGTTACGGTCACGGGAGTACTCATGACAGGCAGGTTACATTCCGCTAAGGCGGCGGGTATACGTACCGTCCCTCACATCGCCGCGCGACCCCACTCTCCCAGGCCGGGCGGGCTGGCGGGGGACGGGACTGCATCGAGACGGCCCGCGCTAGGGTGGGCAGTAGGAGCCACTGCCTCGGGCTTGCCGCCTGAGGTCCGCCGAGCGACGAGGAGATGAGGTTATGCCTGACTCCGGGAAGCACGAGTCCGAGGATCTTGCGGACTACGAAGTCCTCGACGGGAGCGACACCCTGGACGGAGGCCCGAGCGACGATCCGCTGGACAGGGGGATCGTCACGCCCGACCGCTGGTCCGCCGGCGTGCAGTACGCGCTGAAGGGCGAAGAGGACTCCGAGTCCATCGACGAGCTTCTTGCCGAGGAAGAGCCGGACGTCACCGACGACCCCGATGACGAGTCCTGGGACGAGAACGTGACCGGCCAGGATGTCACGCGCCTGCGACGAGACGATGACGCCGACGTCCGGGCCGGCCGGCTGGTGAGTACGGACGAGGACCTGTACGACGACGATGGCGACGGCGACGGTGACGCGGAGGACGAGCTTGTCGCCCGCGACGCGGGGATCGACGGTGGAGCAGCGAGCGCGGAGGAAGCGGCGGTGCACGTCATCGACGATCCCGCAGATGACGAGGAGTAGTCCGGGCGGCTGACGCTTGCCCGCGTCAAGGGGCGGCGTAGTCCAGGCTAGCGAGTCCGGACAGGTCCGCGCAAATGCGGCCGTGCACCGTGACGAACGCCATCAGCACGCTGTCACATCTCCGGCAGCGTACGACGGTGCCGGGCGCCTGCCCGTAGACGGCCAGTTGGGCTACCGGCCCGCTGGCCCCGCACGTCGCGCAGGTGCTGAGCGCGGCGGTCATCTCCGTGCCGAAGACGTCAATCATGAGGCCGCCGATAGAGTTACCGTCGAGTGCGTCCATTAGTGTCCTCCTGGTGCACCGTGTACACCCAGCTTTACCCTGGTCGCCACGGATTAGCATCCGTGAAATGACGTGACCTGTCTGTCGTGATCGTGTGTCACTTGCGGCGAATACCGCCGTGCCTGACCCGCGATCACGAAAACCAGCTGGCAGGCGGCCGGTCAAAACGGGGCAATACCGGATGCTTTCCCAGCCCATACCCGGCGGTTCTCGCTTCTGACCACGATCACGCCCGCACGGGGACACGAAACCCGGGTACTGCGCGCAGACGATCACGAAGTGCGGCCGGAGTACTAATTGCGCCCCGGGTTATGAGAGCCGGCGCGCTGGCGGAGACGGGATCGCGTCAAGGAACTCAGGGGGAGTCCAGCCGCGCGCGGTGAACGCCTCCGTCACGGCGGTGCGTACTGCTCCCGCCCGCTGCGCGGGAATCAGTGCCAGGACCGAGCCGCCGAAGCCGCCGCCGATCATCTTCGCGCCATACGCCCCCGTCGACCTGGCGATCTCGACCACCAGATCGGCCTCCGGCCAGGAGACCTCGAAGTCGTATCGGAGCGAGGCGTGCCCCTCAATGAGCAGTGTCCCTATATAACGGCATATTTCGGTTCCGAGTACTTTGTCCCCCGACTCAACCAGCGCTGCCGCGATCGCGCGGGCGCGGGCGCTGTCGGTGATCACGTGACGGGCCCGGCGGCGGAGCACTGGGTCGTCGAGCTTGTGCAGGACGCGGGGATCGGTCACCGCGCCGAGGGCCGGCACGCCGAGCAGGCGTGCGGCCTCCTCGCACTCGGCGCGCCGCGCCGCGTACTCGCCTGAGACGAGCGCGTGCGTCACCCGGGTATCGATCACCAGGGCAGTCACCCCGGAGGAGGCCGGGCGGAACGGCACCTGGGCCGTTTCCAGCGTCCGGCAGTCAAGGAGCATAGCGTGGCCCTCCGCGCAGAGCAGGGACGCGGACTGGTCGATGATGCCGGTCGGAGCGCCGACGAACTCGTTCTCCGCCCGCTTGGCGATCCTGGCCAGTCGGGGGCGCGGCACCGATAGGCCGGATAGCGAGCACAGCGCCAGGGCCACGGAGCACTCGAGCGCGGCCGACGATGACACCCCCGCCCCCACGGGCAGGTCGGAGTCGACGTCGATCGATGCGCCGCGTACGGCGTGGCCGGCGGCGCGCAGTGACCACGCCACGCCCGCCGGGTAGGCCGCCCAGCCGCTCACGGCGCCCGGCGCGAGGGAGTCAAGGGAGATAGTCACCGGGTCGCCGGGCACGTGCTTGGAGCGCAGCACGAGCAATCCGTCGTCCCGCGCGCTCGCGGTCGCGGTCACGCCCTGCGCAAGCGCGAAGGGCAGCACGAAGCCTTCGTTGTAGTCGGTGTGCTCGCCCATCAGGTTGGCGCGCCCGGGAGCGAACCAGACTTCCGTCGCCGCGGTCTTCATGTTGCCTCCGGGCGTCCGTATTGACCCCACGGGATCGATACCGTATCCGGTTTACACTGTCGCAAGTAATCGACCTGGGACATTAGCACCAGCTAGGGAAGTCGGCGATCGCGGCGTGAAGGTCGTCCTGGACGTTGTCATCGTCCTTGTCATCGTGTCCATCGGCGGGTTCTTTGCTTCCGCGGAGATGGCCCTGATCTCGCTGCGCGAGGGCCAGGTGCGGTCGCTCGCCAAGCGCGGCAGGCGCGGGGCGACGGCGGCGAAGCTTGCCTCCGATCCCAACAGGTTCCTGGCGTCCGTGCAGATCGGCACCACCCTCGCGACGCTGGTCACTGGTGCCTACGGCGCCGACACGCTGGCCGGCCTGCTGAGCGACTGGCTGGTCAGCCAGAACGTAGCCCACGATGTGGCGTCACCGCTGGCGTTCGCCGTCGTGACCGTCTGCATCACCTTCCTCACCTTGGTATTCAGTGAACTTGCGCCGAAGCGCCTGGCGCTGCAGCGCACCGTCCGGATCGCGCTGTTCTCCGCGCCGACACTCGACGTGATCGCCCGGCTGGCGCGGCCCGTCGTCTGGCTGCTTTCCGTCTCGGTCAACGTCGTGGTCAGGCTGCTCGGTGCCGACCCGCGGCAGGGGCGCCAGGCGATGACGGAACAAGAGGTGCGCGAGCTGCTCGCGGGTACACAGGCGCTGAGCGCGGACGAGCGTCGCATCGTCGGGGAGGTCTTTGACGCCGGGAAGCGGCAGATCCGAGAGGTGCTGCGGCCGCGCACCGAGGTCGAATTCCTCGCGGCGGGTACCACAGTGGGCGAGGCGGCGCGGATCGCGTCCAGCGTCCCGTACTCGCGGCTGCCGGTCTACCAGGGTTCCTACGATAACGTGGTCGGTTTCGTGCACATCAGGGACCTGCTCGGCCCGGCAGCGCCTCCCCGCACGACACCGGTCGACGAGGCGGTCCGGCCGATCAAGTTCCTGCCGATCAGCAAGACGGTGCTGTCGGCCCTGTCGGAGATGCGACGGGAGCGCGCGCACCTGGCGATCGTGGTCGACGAGTACGGCGGCACCGCGGGCATCGTCACCCTGGAGGACCTGGTCGAGGAGCTGATCGGCGACATCAGGGACGAGTATGACTCCGGCGAGGCCCCGGCCACCAAGCTGCCCAAGGGCGAGGTCGAGGTGGACGGCCTGCTCAACCTGGACGAGTTCGCGGAGCAGACTTCGATCAGGCTGCCTGAAGGCCCCTACGAGACCGTCGCCGGCTACGTCCTCGCCGCCCTCGGCGAACTCCCGGCGCCGGGCGATGTGGTCGAGATTCCCCGCTACAGGATCACGGTCACCGAGATGGACGGCCGCCGTATCGCCCGCCTCCTCGTCACACCGCTCCCTGAGCCGGTACCAGAGTCGGCTACGCAACCGGAGGCGACCGGGGGCAGCCCGGCGGAGGGCGCCTCCTAGGCGGCCGGCGTGACCCGCGGCCGCGCGATGCGCCGCGGGCCGCTCGCCCTCACCCGGCTGCCCGTGACGGGAGACGGTCGAAGAACCGGGCGAGAACGTAGCTCGGGATCGCGGCTATCGCGATCATCACGAGGGCGAACGGCGCTGCCTGGCCGTAGGCAAGGTTCTGCTGGTAGTTCCAGAACTGGGTGGCGAGGGTCTGCACGCCGGTCGGCACCAGGATCAGGGTCGCGGTCAGCTCGGTGACCGCCGAGAGGAACACCAGGCAGAACGCTGCAGCGAGGCCGGGGGTGACGAGCGGCCTCGTCACGTGCCAGAACACGGCGAGCCGCCGCTGGCCGAGGGACCTGGCGATGTCCTCAAGGCCGGCGGGTGCCTGGGCGACCGACGCGCGGATCCCGACGAGTGCGAGCGGGAAGAACATGATGGCGTAGGCGACCACCAGCATGGGCGCGCTCTGGTAGCCGATGCCGTCGCCGTAACGCTCGCTGAAGTAGGACAGGGACAGGGCGATGACCAGGCCGGGCAAGGCGAGCACCAGGTAGGTGCTGCGCTCGATGATGCGGGGGAAGCGGCCGCTGTGCCTGACGGCGAGTATCGCCACCGGCAGCGCGAGGACGGTGGCCACCGCTGCCGCGCTCGCGCTGTAGGCGGCGCTGTAGCCGGCGGCGGACAGCAGCGAGGTGCCGGTGAACGGCTGGTTGGTGCCGGCCGCCCACCAGTATGCCGCCGAGCCGACGGGGACGCCGAGTGCCAGCAGGACGAGCGCCGCGAGCAGCGCGAGTGTCGGCCCGCTCCACAGGCCGAGGCGGGCCCGAGGGGTAGCCCGCTGCGCCGTGCGGCTGGCCCTGCTGACCCGGCCGCGGCGCCGGAGTCCGCCATCGGCGCCGAGCACGACAAGGCCGAGCGCGACGAGCACGAGCGACAGCGCGCACGCGGTCGGGACATTGAACGACAGCGAGAACTCGGTGAAGATCTCGGTCGTGAACGTCTGGTAGCCGAGGATCTCGAACGCGCCGTACTCGGCGAGCATGGTCATGATCACGAGCAGGCAGCCGCCGAGGATAGCGACCCGCGCCTGCCCGATCGTCACGCGCCAGAAGGTCTTCAGCCGGCCCGCGCCGAGGCTGCGGGCCACCTCCTCCTGCGCCGGGTCCGCGTTGCGCAGGCTGGCGGCCACCGGCAGGTACACCAGCGGGTACAGCGCCAGCGTCATCACGAGGACCGCGCCTCGGAAGCCGGCCACGGCGGTGCTGAGCGACGCCCAGCCGAAGCTCACGACGAAGTCGGGAATCGCGAGCGGCACCACGATCAGCACCGCCCACACCCGCCTGCCCGGCAGGTTCGTCCGCTCGACAAGCCATGCGGATCCCGTGCCGATCACCGCGCACAGCAGCGTGACCACGACCCCGAGGCGGACGGTGTTCCACAGCAGTTGCGCGGTCAGCGACCTGTCGATCAGCCGCGCGACCGTGCCAGGGCCCGCACCCGCGGCCTCAACGAGGAGGAACGCGAGCGGCAGCAGGAGGATGACCGCGACCGCGGCGGCGATCGGCAGCAGGCCGCTTGGCAGCCGGCGGCGGCGAGGCGGGCGGGCCGGCCGGGGACGAGTCGGCGCCTCGCCCTGGGCGGTCACGGCTGTCACAGCAGTCCGGCCTTCTGCAGCAGGGCGATCGCGGTAGAGCCGTCCCCGAGGTCGGCGATGTTGATCGAGTTTGGCTGGAGCTGGCCGAACGGCGTCTCCGGTGCCGTCGTCTGCACCCCGTCGTCCAGCGGGTACTCGTAGCTGATCGAGTGGGCGATGACCTCCTGTCCCTGCTTCGAGACCAGGAAGGCGAGGAACTTCTGCGCGTCGGCCTGGTTCTTGGAGGACTTCAGGATGCCGGCGCCCGAGACGTCCACCACGTACCCAGGGTCACGCGGCGCGAAGTACGCGATCTTGGAGTGCATGTTCGACGCGCCGAGCTCGGCCTCCATCCGGTACCAGTAGTACTGGTTGACCACGCCGAAGGCCACCGCGCCCCGGTTCACCTCGTCGGCGATCGTCTCGTTGTCCGGATAGACGTGCGACCCGGCGTTCTCCTTGATGCCGTCCAGCCAGGACGAGGCCTCGGCGTCCCCGTAGGCACGGGCGACCGACGTGACGACGGGCTGGAAGTCCGTCTCGCCCGCCGCGAACGCCAGCTTCCCCTTGTACTTCGGGTTCGCGAGCTGCAGCACCGAGGTCGGCAGCTGGGCCGCGCTGATCAGCGACGGGTTGTAGATCAGCACGCTGACCCGCGCCGACACGCCGACCCAGTCGCCCTGCGGTGAGTTGTACTGCGCGGGGGTCTTGGCCAGCGTCGACGAGTCGACGGGCGCGAGCAGGCCCTTCTCCTGCAGGTACTCCAGGGCGGGGGAGTTCTCGGTGTAGAACACGTCCGCGACCGGGTGCGACGCCTCGGTGACGATCTCGTCGGCGAAGCTGTCCTCGTCGTTGTACCGGACGTTCACGTGGATGCCGGTCTGCTGCTCGAACGCGGTCACCAGCGACTGGGTGGTCTGCTCGTGCTGGCCGCTGTACAGGGTGATCGACCCGGCGCCCGAGGCGGCGCCGGACGCGGACCCGCAGGCGGCGACCAGAGCCGCGGCAAGCAGGACTGCGGCGCCCGCCGCGCCGCGGCGGGCGAGGCGCCGGCCGATGCTGATGTCGTGCATGGTGATCATGGCGCCGCCTGGGGACAGATGGAGTTGACGGAGTTCTCGACCTTGGTGACTGTCGCGGCGGTCCCGCTACCGGCGCCGAATGCCTGGTAGGCGTTCGCGAGCGCGAGGACGTCGCTGTGCAGCGCGGCGTCGCTGATCTTCAGCTGCCGCAGCGGCAGCACTTGTGCCTGCGCGTAGCCCACGGCGTCTGCGTCCGGGTCCGGGCCGTCGGACAGCACGTCGGCGACCGCCGTGCAGTCCTGCTGGACCTGGGTGCCGAGAACCGCGGATGCCGCCGGCTTCGATGATGAGGAGGAGGATCCGCAGGCGGTGACCGCGACGGCCAGGAACGCCACGACGGCTGCCGCCGCGGCTGTCACCGCCGCGGGGCGGGCAGGCGGAGCGTGATGATGCAGGATGCGACTCACTCCTTAGTGCGCGCGACAGGCGTCGTCGGCTGAGCAATAGCGACTTAGGTTAGCCTCGCCTAACAAAACGCTCCAACCATAGGCGCACAGCCGGCGGGCCTGCAAGCTTGCCGCGGTGTGACGGAGTCCATGCCGGGCAGGCCCGCCGAACCCTTGCGCCCGCCGTACGCACCTCCTTAAGGTAAGCCTTGCCTTATTTGTATAATGCTAAGCTATATACTTTCGTTACAAATGGCCGGGCACGCGCTCCTCGGCTAACGCCGTCACACCGCACGGGAGGCTGCCGAATGATGGCGCTCGAAGCCGTCAGCGTCTGGAAGTCATACGGCCAGGTGCCGGTGCTCCGCGGCGTCTCGCTGTCGGTTAGCCAAGGCGCGCTGACCGCGATCCTGGGAGCCTCGGGGGCCGGGAAGAGCACGCTGCTGCGGATCATCGCCGGGTTCGAGGCGGCCGATGAGGGCACGGTGACGCTCGGCGGGATGACCGTCGGCAGCAGGGTGCCGCCCGAGCGGCGGCACATCGGTTACGTGCCCCAGGACGGTGCCCTGTTCCCGCACCTGACCGTCGGCGCTAACGTGGCCTTCGCGCTGCGGCGCGGGTCGCTCCTCGGCCGACGAGGCCGGGGCGGTGACTTCATTGGCGAGATGCTCGACCTGGTAGGGCTCGCGGACCTCGGCGGCCGGTACCCGCATGAGCTGTCTGGCGGTCAGCAGCAGCGAGTCGCGATCGCGAGGGCACTCGCCTCCCGCCCGCGCCTGGTCCTGCTCGACGAGCCCTTCGGCGCCCTGGACGCGAGCCTGCGGTCCACCGTCCGCGCCGACGTGCTCGGCGCGCTGCGCGCCACCGGGACCACGGGCGTCCTGGTCACCCACGACCAGGACGAGGCGCTATCGGTCGCCGACTACGTCGCGGTGCTCAGGGACGGGGTGGTCACGCAGGCGGGCACGCCCGCCGAGGTCTACTCGGCCCCCGCGGATCCGTGGACCGCCGCGTTCGTGGGAACGGCGAACCTCCTGCCCGGCGTGACGGAGGTTGGCGAGCAGGGTGAGCGCCGCGTGCGGACCGCACTCGGCTCGCACGCGCTGCGGGGCGACGGCACCGAGCGGCAGCGTGAGGTGACCGTGCTTATCAGGCCTGAGCAGGTCACCCTGTCCGGCGCGCTGGCCGGCACGGTTTCCGAGACCAGCTACCACGGGCATGACGCGGTGGTCACAGTGGACGTCTCGGGCGTCGGCATGGTGCGGGCGCGGACGTCGGGCTCGGCGGCGCCCGCACTCGGGGACAAGGTCGCCCTCGACGTCGACGGCCCGGTCATCGCCTGGCCGAGCTAGCCGCGCCGTGGGCGCACCTACGGCAACTACCACTGACGGCAACTACACTGTGCCGTTACACAGGGAAACACCCTGGTGGAAGGGGTAGGTGTGTCTGGACCTGGTGGGTTTGACACCGTTCTGGTCGTTGACTTCGGTGCGCAGTATGCCCAGCTCATCGCCCGCCGGGTACGTGAGTGCCACGTCTACTCGGAGATCGTGCCATCATCGATGCCGGTCAGCGAGATGCTCGCCAAGCACCCGAAGGCCATCATCCTCTCCGGCGGCCCGGCCTCGGTCTACGCCGAGGGCGCGCCCAGTGCGCCGGACGGCCTGTTCCAGGCGGGCGTGCCGGTCTTCGGCATCTGTTACGGGCACCAGGTGCTCGTCCGCGAACTTGGCGGCACGGTCGAGCGGACCGGAGCCGCCGAGTACGGTGGCACGCCGCTGAGCGTCCTCCCGGACGCCGGCCGGCTCCTGGCGGGGCTCGGCCCCGAACTCAGCGTCTGGATGTCGCATGGCGACACCTCGACCACCGCGCCGCCTGGGTTCACGGTGACCGCGCAGACCGCGGCGACGCCCGCTGCCGCGGTCGAGGACCCGGAGCGCGGCCTGTATGGCGTGCAGTTCCACCCCGAGGTGATGCACACCGAGTTCGGCACCAAGATCATGCGGCGGTTCCTTGAGGCGGCCGGGTGCCGCCCGACATGGACGATGCTGAACATCGTCGAGGAGGAGACCGAGCGGATCAGGGAGCAGGTCGGCGGCGGCCGGGCGATCTGCGGGCTGTCCGGCGGCGTCGACTCCGCGGTCGCGGCGGCCCTTGTGCACCGCGCCATCGGTGACCGGCTGACCTGCGTGTTCGTCGACCACGGGCTGCTGAGGAAGGGCGAGGCCGACCAGGTCGAGCAGGATTTCGTCGCGGCGACCGGGGTCAAGCTGCACGTCGTTGACGCGTCCGCCGAGTTCCTCGCGGCCCTTGACGGGGTCACCGACCCGGAGCAGAAGCGCAAGATCATCGGGCGCGAGTTCATCCGGGCGTTCGAGCGGGCCGCGCGGGACATCACCGCCGACGCCGGCGCGCACGGAGAGACGACGGAGTTCCTGGTGCAGGGCACCCTCTACCCGGATGTGGTCGAGTCGGGCGGCGGCACGGGGACCGCGAACATCAAGTCGCACCACAACGTTGGCGGGCTCCCTGACGACCTGAAGTTCCGCTTGGTCGAGCCGCTGCGCTGGCTGTTCAAGGACGAGGTGCGCAAGGTCGGCGAGGAACTCGGCCTTCCCGCCGAGATCGTGTGGCGGCAGCCGTTCCCCGGCCCCGGCCTTGGCATCAGGATCATTGGCGAGGTCACCGCGGAGCGGCTCGCGATCCTGCGCGAGGCGGACGCGATCGCGCGGGCGGAGCTGACCGCCGCTGGCCTCGACCAGACCGTCTGGCAGTGCCCGGTGGTGCTACTCGCGGACGTGCGCTCCGTGGGCGTGCAGGGCGACGGCAGGACCTACGGCCACCCGGTCGTAATCAGGCCCGTGACAAGCGAGGACGCGATGACCGCGGACTGGGCGCGGGTGCCTTACGACCTGCTGGCGCGAATCTCCACCCGGATCACCAACGAGGTCCGCGAGGTCAACCGCGTGGTCCTCGACGTCACGAGCAAGCCCCCTGGCACCATCGAGTGGGAGTGAACTTTCTTAGCTGTGGCCGTTGCGCGAGGCGGGAGGCACGCGGATGGCGGGGCGGAGCAGCGCCTCCGCGAGGGTGAGGACGGTGTCCTCCAGGGACGCGATGCGCGCGATGATGTCGGCGGTGGCGGCCTTGACGGCCTTGGCCACGGCCTCTTCCGTGCTGGCGGACTGCGCGTCTAGCTTGCCGTCGATGGAGCGCACCCGGTCGTACTGGTCGTCGAGTCGCTCGTCGAGCCGTTCAAGCCGGTGGGTGAGCTTGCTGTCGAGGGTGCCGAGGGTGGCAGCCAGGCCATCGATGGTGGCGGCGACCCCTGTCACGCTCGTCCCGTCCAGGGCGTCCAAGGCGTCCAGCCGCAGTCGGATCTCCAGCAGCTCGCTGGCGACCGACCGTTCCTCGACGAGGTGATCGTGCACCGTGCGCGCGAGCAGCTCGCGCATCCGGTCAGCGACGGCGTGCTGTCCGTTATAGGCGGGAGGGGCGGACTGGCTGGCGCGCAACAGCAGGTGGTTGTTGCCCGACTGATCCATCTTGCTCCTTCGTGCGCTCCGGATGGAGTGCGATCACTTTATTAGCTCACCGTGGCTGCCCGTGCACTAGCTGCTAAATCTTGGGACCGGACCTTGGGTGCGGTTCGTGGATGACGCGCCGTAGGCTCGTGTTGACGCGGCCGGCGGCGGCGGTTAGTGTTCGGGATTAGCACTCACTGATGTAGAGTGCTAATGCGACGAGGCAGGTCTGGCACCCGCGACGGCAGGCCAACCCTGGTCGCCTCGCAAAGCAACTCTCACCCATTAGCCATTTTCCGGAGGGGGAGGTCAGATCGTGACGACCGCCACCAAGGTTGTTCTCAAGCCGCTCGAGGACCGTATCGTGGTCGAGCCGCTCGAGGCCGAGCAGGTTACCGCGTCCGGGCTCGTGATCCCGGACACCGCGAAGGAGAAGCCCCAGGAGGGCAAGGTCCTCGCGGTCGGTCCTGGCCGTTTCGACGACAAGGGCGCGCGCGTCCCCGTCGACGTCAAGGTCGGCGACGTGGTGCTGTACAGCAAGTACGGCGGCACGGAAGTGAAGTACTCGGGTCAGGAGTACCTGGTGCTCTCGGCCCGTGACGTGCTCGCGGTCATCGAGAAGTAGTTTCCGAACCCCTTTCTTTTGGATGCTGCCTAGGGCGCAAGTCCTGCGTGTCCAGGTCAAAAGAAGGGGGTTCGCAGCCGTGCGGGCCTCTGGCTGCCCACAAGCGGCCGGAGGCCCGTGGCCTGTTCCGACATCCAACCCGTAGGTTGAGGTAAGTCAATGCCCAAGATCCTGGAGTTCGACGAGGACGCCCGCCGCCACCTTGAGCGTGGCGTGGACAAGCTCGCCGACACCGTGAAGGTGACGCTGGGCCCGCGCGGCCGCAACGTCGTCATCGACAAGAAGTGGGGCGCTCCCACGATCACCAACGACGGCGTGACCGTCGCCAAGGAGATCGAGCTGGAGAACCCCTACGAGAACCTCGGCGCCCAGCTCGCCAAGGAAGTCGCCACCAAGACCAACGACATCGCTGGTGACGGCACCACCACGGCGACCGTGCTCGCCCAGGCGATGGTCCACCTCGGGCTCCGCTCGGTGGCCGCCGGCGCCAACCCGATGGACCTCAAGCGCGGCATCGACGCGGCCGCCGCGGCGGTCTCCGACGCGCTGCTGAAGTCCGCCCGCGAGGTCACCGAGCAGAAGGAGATCGCGCACGTCGCGACGATCTCCGCGCAGGACGCCAAGATCGGCGAGCTGATCGCCGAGGCGTTCGACAAGGTCGGCAAGGACGGTGTCGTCACCGTCGAGGAGTCGCCGACGATGGGCCTTGAGCTGGAGTTCACTGAGGGCCTCCAGTTCGACAAGGGTTACATCTCGCAGTACTTCGTCACCGACCAGGAGCGCCTTGAGACCGTGCTCGAGGACGCGTACGTTCTCGTGCACCAGGCCAAGATCTCCTCGATGGCGGACTTCCTGCCGCTGCTCGAGAAGGTCGCGCAGACCAAGAAGCCGCTGCTGGTGATCGCCGAGGACGTCGAGGGCGAGGCCCTGGCGACCATCGTCGTCAACAAGATCCGCGGCCTGCTCAACATCGCCGCGGTGAAGGCACCTGGCTTCGGTGACCGCCGCAAGGCCATGCTCGCCGACATCGCGACGCTCACCGGCGCGACCCTCGTCACCGATGACCTCGGCATCAAGCTGGAGTCCGTCGGCCTGGACGACCTGGGCAGCGCCCGCCGCATCGTGGTCACCAAGGACAACACCACGATCGTCGACGGTGCGGGCGACCAGACCGCCATCCAGGAGCGGATCCGCCAGATCCAGACCGAGATCGAGGCGACGGACTCGGACTGGGACCGCGAGAAGCTGCAGGAGCGGCTGGCCAAGCTCTCCGGCGGCGTGTGCGTGCTCCGCGCGGGCGCGGCCACCGAGGTTGAGCTCAAGGAGAAGAAGCACCGCCTTGAGGATGCCATCTCCGCGACGCGTGCCGCGATCGAGGAAGGCATCATCCCTGGCGGCGGCTCTGCGCTCGTGCACGTCGCGGCTTCCCTTGACGACCTGGGCAAGACCGGCGACGTGGCGACCGGCGTGACCGTCGTCAAGAAGGCGCTGTCGGAGCCGGCCCGCTGGATCGCGCTGAACGCGGGCCAGGAGGGCTCGGTCGTGGTCGCCAAGACCGCCGGCCTGCCCGTCGGGCACGGCTACAACGCCGCCACCGGCGAGTACGGCGACCTGATGGCCCAGGGCGTCATCGACCCGGTCAAGGTCACCCGCTCCGCGGTGCAGAACGCGGCCTCCATCGCCGGCATGCTCCTGACGACCGAGACCCTGATCGTCGAGAAGCCGGAAGAGGAGAGGCCAGCCGAGGACGGCCACGGCCACTCCCACGGCCACTCGCACTAGTTCGCGAGCGCACCACCCCGAACGCGGGGACCACGGGACACCGTGGCCCCCGCGTTCGCGTTTCCAGGCCACGGATCAAAATCAATAGCAGTCAGAACGGGAGCGGCTTACTCCGGTCGCCAGCCCATTTGCCGGTGCTCGCTGGACCAGGCTGGCCCGCAGGCAGGGTGTACCGCGTTTCCGTCAATAGACCGTCCGACCCGCGCGGGTTTGTCCCGCCGGAACTCGGTATATGTTCGCGCCCGAAGCAGGCAGCCGCCGCTCGGCAGGGGCAGGGCGGAGCCCGGAGGCCGCGCGCATAACGGCTTTCCCCCGCCCGTTCCCCCGCTCGGGGGAGCCGCCAGCCCGAACCCGGTCGCATGCTCGAAGGAGGTACCGATCCGGCGGGAGGCGCGGCAATGGCGCCAGCGGCGAGAGCACAAGCGGAAACGGGCTGGGCGCTGGTGCCGAGGCGAAATCCGTTCCGTTTCGGCTACCGGCTCCCCGGCTGGCTCGCGGCGCGCTGGGGGGACCTGGCCGCCGACCGGGCCCTGCGCGGCGACCTGCGGGCGCGGCTCGCGCTCGACAAAGGCGAGCGGGTCCTCACGGTCGCCAGGGATCCCGCCGACGCCTGCGCGGTGGTCGCGACCGAGCGGGCGCTCTACCATCGCGGCGACGGGAACAACTGGCAGCGCCAGGGCTGGGAGCGGGTCAGCGCGGTCGGCTGGGACGCCGTCGGCCGCCGCCTCGTCCTCACCGGCCTTACCGAAGCAGGGCTGGGGCTTGCGCGCACTGTCTTGGCGCTGGGTGACCGCGGCTGCCTGGTTGAGCTGGCCAGCGAGCGGATTACTCATACCCGGCTGGGCCGGTGGCCGCTGGTGCTTCCCGGCGGGGAGCCTGCCATCGTGGAGGCCCGGCGTCGGCCCGTGACCGGGGAGCTGCTGTGGCTGGTCCACCTGGACGGTATCTGCTGGGACATCCGCGACCGCACCGTGCACGCGAGCATCACCACGGCGATCGCCCGGCTGGGCGCGGACCTGGGAATCGGGTGAGGGAAGCCACGCCGGGGGCCGGAAGGCTAGGCAGTCACAAACGGTTGGCTAGGATAGACACATCCCACCGTTACCCGCTGCAACAGCGCGCAGCTACGAGCCGTGAGGGCATCATGACGGAGACACCAAAATTTTCCCCGGTAGGCCTGACCTACGACGACGTGCTGCTCTTGCCGGCCCACTCGGAGCTGATGCCGAGCGAGGCGAACACCAGTACCAGGATCACCCGCAAGTACCGGCTGCGCGTGCCGCTCGTCTCCAGCGCGATGGACACGGTCACCGAGGCGCGGATGGCGATCGCGATGGCGCGGCACGGCGGGGTCGGGGTCCTGCACAGGAACCTGTCCATCGAGGAGCAGGCGCAGCAGGTCGACCTGGTGAAGCGGTCAGAGGCGGGCATGATCACCGACCCGGTCACGTGCGGCCCGGACGCCACGCTCGCCGATGTGGAGCGGCTGTGCGCTCACTACCGGATCTCGGGTGTCCCGGTCACCAGCGACGACGGCAAGCTGCTCGGTATCGTGACAAATCGCGATATAAGGTTTGAAAGCGACCTGTCGCGGCGCGTTGCGGACGTCATGACGAAGATGCCCCTGGTCACCGCCCCCGTGGGCGTCGAGGCGGACAGGGCGCTGCAGCTCCTCAAGGAGCACAAGATCGAGAAGCTGCCGCTGATCGACGACGACGGCCACCTGCGCGGCCTCATCACTGTCAAGGACTTCACCAAGAGCGAGAAGTTCCCGAGCGCGACCAAGGACCCGAGCGGCCGCCTAGTCGTCGGCGCCGCGGTGGGAGTCGGCGAGGACGCCAAGCGCCGCGCCCAGGCGCTCATCGACGCGAGCGTCGACTTCCTCATCGTGGACACCGCGCACGGCCACGCCCAGTCGGTGCTCGACATGATCAGGCAACTCAAGGCCAACACCGACATTGAGGTCATCGGCGGAAATGTCGCGACAAAGTCCGGTGCCCAGGCGCTCATCGACGCCGGCGTGGACGGCGTCAAGGTCGGCGTCGGGCCGGGCTCGATCTGCACCACGCGGGTCGTCGCGGGCGTCGGCGTCCCGCAGGTGACCGCTATCTACGAGGCGTCCCTTGCCGCCCGCCCGGCCGGCATCCCGGTCATCGGCGACGGCGGACTTCAGTACTCAGGCGACATCGCCAAGGCCATCGCCGCGGGCGCCGACACGGTGATGCTGGGCTCGCTCCTTGCCGGCTGCGAGGAGAGCCCGGGCGAGATGGTCTTCATCAATGGCAAGCAGTACAAGATGTACCGGGGCATGGGCTCGCTCGGCGCGATGCGCAACCGGGAGCGCGGCAAGTCCTACTCCAAGGACCGCTACTTCCAGGACGACGTGCTCCGCGAGGACAAGCTGGTCCCTGAGGGGATCGAGGGCCAGGTACCTTACCGTGGCCACCTCAACGCGGTTGCCGAGCAACTCGTCGGCGGACTGCGCGCGGCCATGGGGTACTGCGGCGCCCGCACGATCAGCGAGCTACAGGAGGCGCGGTTCATCCAGATCACGGCGGCTGGCCTCAAGGAGAGCCACCCGCACGACGTGCAGATGACCGTCGAGGCACCGAACTACGGCGGCCGGAAGTAAAGTCGGCACAGTGACAGACATCGAAATCGGGCGCGGCAAGACCGGGCGCCGGGCGTACTCACTCGACGAGATCGGCATCGTTCCGGCGCGCAGGACGCGCGACCCGGAAGAGGTAAGCATCGCCTGGCAGATCGACGCGTACAGGTTCCAGGTGCCGCTGGTCGCCTGCCCGATGGACAGCGTGGTATCGCCTGCGACGGCCATCGCCATCGGCAAGCTCGGCGGCCTCGGGGTCCTTGACCTCGAGGGGCTGTGGACGCGGTTCGAGAACCCGGAGCCGATCCTCGCCGAGGTGACCGAGCTGGGCGAGGAGGCGGCCACCAAGCGGCTGCAGGAGATCTACGCCGAGCCGATCAAGGAGGAGCTGATCGGCCGCCGCATCGAGCAGATCTCCAAGGCCGGCGTGGTCACCGCCGCCGCCCTGTCCCCGCAGCGCACGGCGCGGTACTACAAGGCGGTCGTGGACGCAGGCGCGGACATCTTCGTCATCCGGGGCACGACGGTCTCCGCCGAGCACGTCTCTGGCCGTGCCGAGCCGCTCAACCTCAAGCAGTTCATCTACGATCTCGACATCCCGGTCATCGTCGGCGGCTGCGCCACCTACACGGCGGCACTGCACCTGATGCGCACCGGCGCGGCGGGGGTCCTGGTGGGCTTCGGCGGCGGCAGCGGCCACACGACCGCCGCCGTGCTCGGCGTGGCGGTGCCGATGGCGACCGCGATCGCGGACGTCGCCGCGGCCCGGCGTGACTACCTGGACGAGTCAGGCGGCCGCTACGTCCACGTGATCGCCGACGGCTCGATGACTCGCAGCGGCGACATCGCCAAGGCGCTCGCGCTCGGCTCGGACGCGGTGATGGTCGGCTCGCCGTTCGCCCGCACGACCGAGGCGCCCGGCAGCGGTTACCACTGGGGCAGCGAGGCCAACCACCCCGAGCTGCCGCGCGGCGCGCGGGTCAAGGTCAACGCGATCGGGACGCTCGAGCAGGTCCTGTTCGGCCCGTCGACCGTCCCCGACGGCTCGATGAACCTGATGGGGGCGCTCAAGCGCACGATGGCGACCGCCGGCTACACGGAACTGAAGGAGTTCCAGCGGGTCGAGGTGGTCGTCACCCCGCCCGCGGCCCGTCCCCACTAGGAAGTCCAGTTAAACTTCTTCGCCATGGGTACCCGTCGCGTTTTCTCCGGCATCCAGCCGACTGCTGACTCATTCCACCTCGGTAACTACCTGGGTGCCGTCAAGCAGTGGGTGGACCTCCAAGACACCCGCGACGCGATCTACTGCGTGGTCGACCTGCACGCGATCACCGTGCCGTACGACCCGGAGACGCTGCGGCGGCGCACGAAAGTGGCGGCCGCGCAGCTCTTCGCCGCGGGCCTCGATCCGGAGCGGTGCATCCTGTTCGTGCAGAGCCAGGTGGCCGAGCACACCGAGCTGAACTGGGTGCTCGGCTGCCTGACCGGCTTCGGCGAGGCCAACAGGATGACCCAATTCAAGGACAAGTCCCAGAAGGGCGGCGCGGACCAGGCTTCGGTCGGCCTGTTCACGTACCCGGTCTTGCAGGCCGCCGACATTCTGCTGTACCAGGCGGACGAGGTGCCGGTCGGTGAGGACCAGCGGCAGCACCTGGAGCTCTCCCGCAACCTCGCGCAGCGGTTTAACCACCGCTTCGGCGAGACGTTTACCGTGCCGGCCCCGTACATCCTGCCCGCCGTGTCCAAGATCACTGACTTGCAGGACCCGACGAGCAAGATGTCGAAGTCCTCATCTTCCCCGCAAGGGATCATCGACCTGCTCGACGAGCCTGCGGTGATCCGGCGCAAGGTCAACCGCGCGGTGACCGACGCGGAGTCGGTCGTCCGCGCGGACGACGAGGCCAAGCCCGGCGTGACGAACCTGCTGCGGATCTACGCCGCGCTGTCCGGCGACAAGATCGACGACATCGCGGCCCGCTACGGCGACGGCGGCTACGGCGGCTTCAAGAAGGACCTCGGCAACCTGGTCGCGGACACCTTCGCCCCGATCCGCGAGCGCACCGTCAAGTACCTAGCCGACCCCGGCACCCTGGACGCACTGCTCAACGACGGCGCGCGCCGCGCGCGGGCGATCGCCCGCGAGACGATGGCGCAGGTCCGCGACAGGTGCGGGTTCCCCTCGGTCAGTTCCTAAGATCATTCGTCCGAACGAGTGCGGCTGACTCTGGTCGGTAGCTATTACTCCAAAGTCAAAGTCAAACCCCCTAAAGTCAAAGTCGAATCCTCATTAACACGCCGTCTTGATGTCTGGCCAGACAGTGATGTCTGTCGATCTGGCGAGCGTGTAGAGATCGTCGAGGCTGGCGAGGTGGTGCGGGCCGGGCTGGATGGCATGTCCGGCCTGGTCCAGGAGCTGGCGGATGTCGCGGATGCGCTTGTTGACCGTCTCGGGCCGGACTCCGAACAGGGCGGCGATGGCGACCTGGGGCAGGGCCAGGCGGTAGTGCAGGATGGTGGCCAGGAGCCGGTCGGCCAGGGTGAGGACGGGGCGGCGGCCGGTTCCCGGGCCTGCCTTGATGCGGGGGCGGTGGCCGCGGCGCTTGTCCAGGCTGGCCTCCCGCTGCTGGTCGTGCAGCGTCATCAGCGTGGCGGTCAGGGCGTCCCACTCGGCGGCCGGCAGCCCGGTCAGCGCCGGGTGGCAGAGCCAGGCCAGGTCGGGGCTGGGCTGGTCGAACGGGTCGGGGGCGCCGGCGTCCTGGTCGTAGGCCTCGGGGCGGAGGGTGTAGTTCCAGTCGCCGTGCCAGTCGTGGCGGGTCAGGGGCAGGGCGTCCATCTGCCGGTCGCTGACCTTGACGCCGGTTTCGTAGGTGCTGTCGTCCAGTTCGGCGCGGACCCGCAGCCCGGTGCGGGTGGTGGTCGCGGCGATGGTCTGCACGATGACCTCGTGGCTGGTCAGCGGCCGTCCCCGCCAGTTCATCGTGATGTGGGAGAACAGGCGGTGCTCGATCTTGTTCCACTTCGACGTCCCCGGCGGGAAGTGGCAGACGGTGATCTCCAGCCCGGTCTCGGCGGCCAGGGCGGCGAGCTCTGCCTTCCAGGCCCGGGTGCGGTAGCCGTTGGAGCCGCCCGCGTCGGCGGTGACCAGCAGCCGCCGGGCGGCCGGGTACTCGTCCCGCCCGGCGGCGTTCCACCAGCGGCGGACCGATTCCACGGCGAACGCGGCGGTGTCGTGGTCGGTGCCGACGCTGACCCAGCCGGTGTTCCCGGCGATGTCGTAGATCCCGTAGGGCACGGCCCTGCCCGCGCTGTCCTGGGGAAAGTCGTGGCTGTTCACCAGGACGGGCTCCCCGCCGGGGCGCCACTCCCTGCCCGCGTTGGCGAACTGGCCGACCAGTTCCTTCTTCTTGGTGTCCACGCTGATCACCGGGTCGGCGGCGTCCTGGTGCTCCTTGACCTGCTCGTTTATATACCGGAACTGCGCGTCCCGGTCCGGGTGCCGCTGGCCCTCGAGGGCCTTGGCGTTGCCCTGCAGGCTGAACCCCTCGGCCCGCAGCAGGTCCCCGACGGTGTCGGCGCCGGCCCGGTGGCCCTGGCGGGTCAGCTCGCCCGCCAGGTTGCGGGTCGACTTCGTCGTCCACCGCAGCGGCGACACCGGGTCGCCGCGCTCGTCCGGCTCCACCAGGGCCAGCAGCGCCGGGAGCAGGCCCGGGTCAAGGTCAGCGGCCCGCTTGCGCCCGCCGCCCGGGCGGCGCGCCCGGCCCAGCGGCTCCGCACCAGAATCCAGCTCGTCAACCCCCAGGGACACCGTGGCCTCGCGGACCCCGGCGGCCCGCGCCACCAGCCGGATACCGCCGTGGCCCAGCGAGCGCGCCTCGGCGCCCATCAGCAGCCGCCGCTGCCGCTCGTCCAGGTCTAAGGCTTGGCGGCTGGTGCGCGGGGAGATTTCTCGCGGCACTGCTTCGGAAGGCCGCGAGGAAATCCCCCCGCGCCCCCGCCTCCTTAGACGTCGTGGAGAACCCAGCTCTCACATGACCTCGCCTTCGGCGTCGGGCTGACGCCGTGCCATAAGGCCAGGACAGTCTTCGGTAGGGCTGGCCGCGGGCCTAGTGCCGCCGGTTAGTCTCGACGCGGCTGTCGCTGGACTTTACGGCGTAGGCATGACTCTGGTCCGGGCTCACGCCGGGCCGTAGGGCCAGCACAGTCTTCGGTAGGGCTGGCCGCGGGCCTAGTGCCGCCGGTTACTCCCGACGGCTGTCGCCGGACCTGAGGGCGTAGACGTGACACTGGTGGGGCTGACGCGGAGCGCGCGGGGCGAACGGGCCTTTGGCGCGGTTGAACGGGACACGTTAGCAGGTGAGAAGCCTGAGCGCCGGACGTACGCTTGGCCCATGCAGATGTCTGAGTCTGGGCTGCCGATTGAGCCGGTCTACGACGAGTCAGCGCTCGCCGACTTCGACGCGCGGACCGCGCTTGGCGCGCCGGGGGAGTACCCGTTTACGCGGGGCGTGTACCCAGGGATGTACACGAAGCGCCCGTGGACAATCCGGCAGTACGCCGGGTTCTCGACGGCGGCGGAGTCGAACCGCAGGTACCACCAGCTGATCAACGCCGGCACCAGCGGGCTGTCGGTGGCGTTCGACTTGCCGACGCAGATGGGCTATGACTCGGACGCTTCGGTGGCGCAGGGGGAGGTCGGCAAGGTCGGCGTGGCGATCGACAGCCTCGCGGACATGGGCATTCTCTTCGACGGGATCCCGCTGGACAAGGTGTCCACGTCGATGACGATCAACGCGCCCGCGGCGGTGCTCCTGCTGATGTACCAGACGGTCGCCGAGGAGCAGGGCGCCGACCCCCGCGGGCTGTCGGGGACCATCCAGAACGACATCCTGAAGGAGTACATCGCCCGCGGCACCTACATCTACCCGCCGCGGCCGTCCCTGCGGCTAGTGGCCGACACGTTCGCCTACTGCCGCGCCGAGCTGCCGAAATGGAACACGATCTCCATCTCCGGCTACCACATGGCCGAGGCCGGCGCGACGCCGGTTCAGGAGATCGCGTTCACGCTCGCCAACGCGAAGGAGTACGTCAGCGCGGCACTAGCGAGCGGCCTGGCGGTCGACGAGTTCGCGCCGCGGCTGTCGTTCTTCTTCGTGGCCAGGACCACCCTCCTTGAGGAGGTGGCCAAGTTCCGCGCCGCCCGCCGCATGTGGGCGCGGATCATGCGCGACGAGTTCGGCGCCAGGGACCCGAAGTCGCAGATGCTCCGGTTCCACACCCAGACGGCCGGCGTCCAGCTCACCGCGCAGCAGAAGGAACTCAACCTGGCCCGGGTCACGATCCAGGCCATGGCCGCGGTGCTCGGCGGCACCCAGTCGCTGCACACCAACTCCTACGACGAGGCGATCGCGCTGCCGACCGAGAAGTCGGCGCGACTGGCGCTGCGGACGCAGCAGGTCATCGCGGCAGAGACCGACCTGACCAAGACGGTGGACCCGTTCGCCGGCTCGTACGCGGTGGAGGCCATGACGGACGAGATCGAAGCCGCCGCCACCGAGCTCATGGCGAAGATCGACGAGATGGGCGGCGCGCTCGCCGCGATCGAGCGCGGTTTCCAGAAGTCGGAGATCGAGCGCTCCGCCTACGAGGTGGCGAGGCAGACCGATGACGGCCGACGCGTCGCGGTCGGTGTAAACAAGTTCACCATCGATGACGAAGAGCCCTATGAGCCGCTCCGGGTCGACCCGAGGATCGAGGAGGCACAGGCGGAGCGGCTGCGAGTTCTGCGGGCCGACCGGGACCAGGCGGCGGTCCGCAAGGCCGTCGACGCGGTGCAGTCGACCGCCGAGGGCACGGACAACGTGCTGCCGCCCCTGCGGGACGCACTGCGCGCGGGTGCGACGCTCGGCGAGGTATGCGACGCACTCCGCGCCGTCTGGGGCGTGTACCAGCCCACCGAGCAGTGATCTCCGGGGGGACGACCCCCCGTACCCCGCAGTTGTTCCCCGGGGGGACGCCCCCCCGTACCCCGCAGTTGTCCCCCGGGGGGACGACCCCCCGTACCCCCCGATGTCCGCGCGGCCGGGCCTGATCGCAAAACCCGCGATCGTATCAGGCCCGCCCGCGCGCACGGTGATCCCGCGGGCGGGCCAGGCCGAAAGCGCTTTTGGGCTGGCAAGAGCGAGACCAAGAGCGCATTCGGCGTAGTCTGCGTTCCCGGATCTCCCGGGGGGACGACCCCCCGTACCCCTCGTTGTCCGCGCGGCGGCCCTGATCGCAAAACCCGCGATCGTGTCAGGCCCGCCCGCGCGCACGGTGATCCCGCGGGCGGGCCAGGCCGAATGCGGTTTTGGGCTGGCAAGAGGCAGACCAAAAGCGCATTCGGCGTGACAGTTACAGAACCTGAAGTGCGGAGGTGACCCATGGCAATCCGGGGCAAACCGGCCAGCCCCGCGCTGCGAAGCCGGCATGGTGGATCGTTGTGAGTACTGGGGTGCTTCTAACGATCCACTATCTTGCGGCAGTGGGAACCGGCACCCGAACCCCGGCCATTCAACCGCTATAGCTGACACGCCAGTAACAGGAATTAACTGGGCAAACACGTCTTTCTCGGGACGATTCAATATTCCACGGGTGGAAACGCTAGAGAGACACCCGTTGGGCGCCTATCCGCCGCGGGTTCCCTGCATCCTGTGGAGGCCTGTCATGACGATCGAGTGGAACTGCTCCGCCGGCCCGACCCTTGGCGTCGAATGGGAGGTGCAGCTTGTCGACGCGCAGACCCGGATGCTCCGGCAGGACGCGGGCCTGGTGCTTGCCGGACTTCCCGGCCTGCTGGACAGCGGTGAGCACCCGAAGATGCGCCATGAGCTGATGGAGTCCACGGTTGAGGTAGTGACTGGCATCTGCGGCACGGTCGCCGAGGCCAAGGCAGACCTGGCCCTGTCGCTGAAGGACCTGCAGCGCGTCGCCGAGGCCCAGGGCATGGTGCTCGCCAGTTCTGGCACCCACGCCATCAGCCACTGGCGGGAGGGAAAGATGGCACCGAGCCAGCGGTACGCCGAGCTCGTCCAGGAGATGCAGTGGCCGTCCCGCAGGCTGCAAACCATGAGCGTGCACGTGCACGTCGGGCTACGAGACGAGCACAGAGTGATGCCGGTCATCAACGCCCTGGCCGTCTACCTGCCGCACCTGCTCGGCCTCTCCGCGTCGAGTCCCTACTGGTGCGGTGACGACACTGGCCTTGCCTCGAGCCGGTCCGTGGTCTTCTCCTCGCTGCCGCACACCGGGCCGCCGCTCGGCCTCCCTGACTGGAAGTCCTTCGAGGACTACATGGCGGGACAACTGCGGGCGGGGACCATCCGCACGATCAAGGAAGTGTGGTGGGACGTCCGCCCGCACCCGGACTTCGGCACGGTGGAGGTCAGGATCGCGGACGCGGTGCCCACCCTCAGGGAAGTAGGCATGGTCGCGGCGCTCGTGCAATGCCTGGTCCACCTGTTCGACACACAGCTGGACCGGGGGTACCGGCTGCCGTCTCGCTCGGCCTGGGTGATCGCCGACAACAAGTGGCGCGCCACCAGGCACGGACTCGACGCGAACATTGTCACCAGCGAGGCAGGAGCGACCGCTCCGCTCCGCGATGAGATATATGAGCTTCTCCGCGACCTGGAGCCGGTAGCATGGCGCCTCGGCTGTGCGGAAGAGCTCGCGGTCGCCTCCGAGGTGCTTGAGTACGGGGCCTCCTACGAGCGGCAGCGTGCCGTGCACAGCGGCGAAGGCGACCTAACCAGCGTGGTGGACGCGCTCGTTACCGAGTTCGCGGAGGACAAATTCGTCCTTCGCGGGGATGGTGGGCATGGGGGATGAACTCGCCGCGGCCTTGGACGCGTTCCTGGCCCGGCACGAGGCGGAGCTGATTGGCTTCCGCCGCGACCTGCACGCGCATCCGGAGGGAGCGTACGCGGAGCGCCGGACGACGCAGCTGGTCGCGGACCGGCTGGCCGGGGCCGGGCTCCGCCCGGTGCTGCTGCCGCAGACGACCGGGCTCTACGCGGACATCGGGCCGGGTGCGCCGCGCGTCGCCCTCCGGGCCGACCTGGACGCGCTGCCGATGGACGACGAGAAGGTCGTGGCGTACCGGTCCACGATCCCCGGGATGTGTCACGCCTGCGGCCACGACGTGCACACGGCCATGCTGGTCGGGGCCGGCCTGTTCCTGGCCGAGCGGGCGGCGGCCGGCCTGCTCCCCGGCGGCGTCCGGCTGATCTTCCAGCCTGCTGAAGAGGCCGCGAGCGGTGCCAAGGACGTCATCGCCGCGGGCGCCCTGGACTCCGTCGGCCGGATCTTCGCGCTGCACTGCGACCCGAGGCTGGACACCGGGATGGTGGGCGTGCGGGCGGGGGCGATCACCGCGGCCTGTGACAAGGTGAAGGTCACCCTCACCGGGCCTGGCGGGCACACCGCGCGCCCCCACCTGACCGCCGACGTGGTCTACGCGCTCGGCAAGATTGTCACCGAGCTTCCCGCGGCGCTGAGCCGCCGGGTGGACCCGCGGGCCGGCCTGAGCCTCGTGTGGGGCCACGTGAGCGCGGGCTCGGCCGCGAACGCCATCCCCGACGAGGGCGTCGTTGAGGGCACGGTCCGCTGTCTTGACACCGAGGTGTGGCGCTCGGCGGTCATCCTCATCGAGGACCTGGTGCAGTCCGTGGCCATGCCGTACGGGGTGACCGCCAAGGTGGAGTACGTCAGCGCCGTGCCGCCGACCGTGAACGAGGCGGCGAGCTCTGCCATGATCGCCAGCGCCGCCGCCGCAGTGCTCGGCCCGGGCGCGGTGACGGAGACGCCGCAGAGCCTGGGCGGCGAGGACTTCGCGTGGTACCTGCACCTGGTCCCCGGGGCCATGGCCAGGCTCGGCACCCGCACACCGGGCACGCTGACCGCCGGGGACCTGCACCAGCCGACGTTCGACATCGACGAGCGGGCGATCGGCGTCGGCATCCGCGTCCTGGCCGCTATCGCCCGGGGGGACGACCGCGAGGTTGTCTCCCCGGGGGACGACTCCCTGTACCCCGCGGTTGTCTCCCCGGGCGACGACCCCCCGTACCCCGTGGTTGTCTCCCGGGAGGAGACCCGTACCCCGTGGTACCCCCGGGAGGACGACCCCCGTACCCCCCCAAGTCCGCCTGAGACGGCCCCGATGGCAAGAAGCGCCACTGTATCGGGTCCGCAGAGACCGCACGTGCCAGCTGCTGGCCTGAGGCTGACTAGAGTGGCCGCGTGAAGGACAAGCAGGACCGCTCAAGCCGGCAGGTGTTCCGTTCCCCCGCTGCCATCGTGATCTGGTGGGTGTGGCTGCTCTTCGCGGTCGGCAACCTCATCGACCTGGCCATCCAGGGCCGTGACCACCTGTCGCTCGTGGCCGCCTTCATCCTGCTGTTCGTGACGGGCATCGTGTACGTGACCGCGCAGCGGCCCCGCATCATCGCCGACGCCGACGGGCTGACGATCGCCAACCCGGTCCGCGATCACCGGATTGACTGGGCGGCCATCGCCGGAGCCGACCCCACCGACCTCCTCCGCGTCCGGTGCGAATGGCCGGAAGGTGACGGGACGAGGCAGCGGATCATCTACTCCTGGGCCGTCCATTCCTCGCGGCGACGCCAGCTCGCTGCCGAGATGCGCGCGCGGCGCCAGGTACAGCGAGGCGGCAGCGGGAGCTCTGGCGGTGCCGGCATCTTCGGTGCCGGTGCGGGCGGCTTCAGTTTCGGTGGCTTTGGCGGGGCCTACGGCGGACCGGCGGACTCGGCCCCAGCCCCGGAGGGCGACCCGCTCCGCCTGGATGCCGACAAGGTCGTCGCCGCGCTGACCGAGCGCGCCAGTGAAGCACGGCTGGACAGGCCGGAGGCCCGGGCGACGGCCCCGGTCTCGACCTGGGACCTGGTGGCCGTCGCGGTGATCGTCGTCCCGGGACTCGCCCTGCTGATCATCGCCCTGGCCTAACGCTGGCTTAACGCTCCGCGCGCTCGGTGCTAGACGCTCGACGGCGGGTTGGACGGACGGGCACGCAGGGTGCTCGGGACTTCAGGCCGAAGTAGGATCCGGTGCCCGCGAAGCGAGTCGGAGTTGGCCGCGGAACGGTGTCACCTCGTTCAACCCCCGCCTCGGTGAGGATGCGCAGGCCCGTCATGTCCCGTGCACGGAGGTGCGTGCGATGCACCCAGCGTTCGGCCATGACAACGCTGAGGTGCCCCCGTTCCATCCACTGCACGGTCCGAAGCGACACGCCCCGCGCTGCGCGGCGACGGCACGCTGTGGCGCTCTTTGAGGAACTCCGACACGCCGCCTGAAAAGGTGGCCCCAGGAGCAGCGGAATCACCGTAGGCTTAATGCCTGTGGCACTGTACGCCGCCTACGGCAGCAACATGGATCCGGAGCAGATGCTCCTGCGTTGCCCGCATTCCCCGCAGCGGGGCAGCGGGTGGCTTGAAGGCTGGCGCCTCACATTCGGGGGCGAGGAGCTCGGCTGGGACGGTGCGCTCACCACAGTCGTGGAGGACGCCGCCGGGCGCGTCTTTGTAATGCTTTATGACGTCCCTGAGAACGATGAGAAGGAACTCGACAGCTGGGACGGGGTAAACCTCGGCTTCTACCGCAAGCTCAAGGTCCGGGTGCAGAGCCTGGACGGAGACGCGCTCGCCTGGCTGTACGTGCTCGACGCCTACGAAGGCGGGCTGCCCTCCGACCGGCGGCTGTCCATCCTGGTGGACGCGGCGATCAAGGCGGGCGCACCGGTCGACTACGTGGACTGGCTCCGCGCCCGCCCGTCCAACCCGCCTGCTGCGCCAAGTCTGGGCTGAACCGGGCGATCCTAGCCCAGCAGGCTGGGGATGCTCGCCGGGCGCACGGAACAGCTTCAGCTTGCTTCTTCAGCTACTTTCTTCGCGTAACGGTCCCATAGGTGCCTCTCGATTATCATCACGTTCACCTGTCCGTGGAAACGCCAGTCATCGAGCCGGTGCAGGGCGGCGCATCTCGCTGGGCCCGATAAGATCGCGGTTTCTTGCGATCAGGCCCGCCCGCACGGACACCGGGGGTACGGGGGTCCCCCGGAAGACACCTTCGTCCGCCGGAGAGGGCCTGATAAGGTCGCGGTTTCTTGCGATCAGGCCCGCCCGCACGGGCATCGGGGGGTACGGGGGTCCCCCGGAAGACACCTTCGTCCGCCGGAGAGGGCCTGATGAGATCGCGGTTTCTTGCGATCAGGCCCGCCCGGACGGGCATCGGGGGGTACGGGGGGTTCGTCCCCCGGGAGATAACAGTGGCGGACATGCGGGATAATTGATTAACGTGACCCTGCCTCGTCCAAATGTCGCCATCCTCGGCGGCGGCCCAGGCGGCTATGAAGCCGCCCTTGTCGCCGCGCAGCTGGGCGCCGAGGTGACCGTCGTCGACGAAGACGGTCTTGGCGGCGCCTGTGTGCTGACCGACTGCGTTCCGAGCAAGACACTGATCGAGTCGTCGTCGACTATGACCTCGCTCGGCCGCTCGGCCTCGCTCGGCCTGCAACTCGCCGACGGCAAAAACCCCGTGGTCGAGGTGGACGCGCCGGCCCTGAACGCGCGGATCAAGGCGCTTGCCGCCGACCAGTCGAATGACATTACCGAGCACGTCGCCGCCGAGGGCGTACGCATCATCCAGGCCAGGGGACGGCTGACCGGACCGCACGCGATCGAGGCCGACGGGGTGACCGTCCAGGCTGGCCTGGTGCTCATCGCTACGGGAGCGACACCGCGTGCGCTTGCCGACGGGGTGCCCGACGGCGAGCGCATCCTGACCTGCCGCCAGATGTACGACCTGACCGAGCTGCCGGAGGAACTCATCGTGGTCGGCTCGGGCGTGACGGGCGCCGAGTTCGCAAGCGCCTACCAGGCGCTTGGCTCCCAAGTCACGCTGGTGTCGTCACGGGAGCGAGTGCTGCCGCACGAGGACAAGGACGCCGCCGTGGTCATCGAGGGCGTCTTCAGGCGGCGCGGCATGAACGTGCTCAGCAGGTCCCGCGCTGAGTCGGTGCACCGCAAGGGTGACAGCGTGGTCGTGACGCTCGCCGACGGTCGTCGGGTGACCGGCTCCCACTGCCTGCTCACCGTGGGCATGGCCCCCGCCACGAAGGGGATCGGCCTGGCCGAGGCTGGCGTCAAGCTGGACTCTCGCGGGTTCATCGAGGTGGACCGCGTGTCGCGGACCTCGGCACAGGGCGTCTACGCGGCCGGCGACTGCACGGGCGTGCAGATGCTCGCCTCCGTGGCCGCGATGCAGGGCCGGATCGCGATGTGGCACGCGTTCGGCGAAGCCGTGCAGCCAATCAGGCTCAGCCACGTGGCGTCCACGATCTTCACCGACCCGGAGATCGCCTCGGTGGGCGTCTCGCAGGCCGCCGTGGACTCCGGCGAGGTCCCGGCCCGGGTGGTCAAGCAGCCGCTCGCGACCAACCCGAGGGCGAAGATGGGCGGCATCCGCGACGGCTTCGTCAAGATCTTCGCCCGCCCGGTCACCGGCGTCGTACTCGGCGGCGTGGTGGTCGCGCCCCGGGCCAGCGAGCTGATCCTGCCGCTGTCCATCGCGATCGAGCAGAACCTGTCGGTTGAGCAGATCGCCCACACGTTCTCGATCTACCCGAGCTTGTCCGGCTCCCTCACCGAGGCGGCCCGCACGGTCATGGAGTTCGGCACCGACGCGATCCTCTAACCGCGGCTGTCGGCCGGGCCGGCGGCTGTAATGATGAAATCGGCGCGGTCCGGGGTGTGCTCGCGGGCGAGCATGGCGTCCTCCTGGACGGCCCACATGTCCCAGTGCGGGGCGAATGTCTCCCCGTCACGGTCGAGAGCTCTCTTCTTCCGAACGGATTCTGCCGCCTCCATCCAGACCAGCGTGCTGGCATAGGCGGCTGCACGCCGCGCCCCGGCCCCGACCCCCTCGACAATCAGTACCTCGGGGGGGTCAAGGACCCAGGGCGTGCCCCAGACGGCCGCGGCCCAGTCGTACCTCGGCACACGCGCCGCCCGCCCGGCGCTCAGCGGCTCAAGGACTTCGGAAACGAGCAGCTCGATCCCGCGCTCAAGCCCGTCCCACCCGCCGTACAGGTCCTCAAGCGTCACCACCGGCGCCCCCAGTTCCGCCCGCAGCCCGGCGGCCAGCGACGACTTCCCCGCCCCGGACCGCCCGTCGATCGCGACCACGCGCGTCCGTGCGTCTCGCGGCGCGGCTCGCCGCGCCGCCTCGGCGACCGCGACGATAGTGCTCACGCGGCCGTCTCCCAAGATGGTGGAGCTCCAGCCACACCAGGGCATGGCTGGCGATCCACCATCACGCATGCGAACGTCGGCGTGCCATCAGTGGGGCGGGTGGCCTAGGTCGGCGTCGTCGGGGACCTCGAGGTCGTGCTGCTTGAGGCGGGCGGCGCGGATGTCGTCGGCGCTGATCAGCACCGTGCCGACGCTCGCGATGAGCGCGAACCCCGGGACGGCCACGCGGAGCCAGACCGGGCCGGGGAGGAAGGCGAGCGCGATGCAGATCGGCAGCATCAGGACCATCAGCCGCCTGATGGTCCGGCCACGCCAGCCGGCGTCGGTCAGCTCGTGCCTGACCCACTCGCGGTTCTCGTAAGGCAGCCGGAACCCCACCGCGAACTTGAGCCACCGCACGACACTCGGATCACCTGACAATCGTGGCACTTGCCAGCGTCTCCTTTCCGCGCTCGCTGTGCTTTCCCGCTCGCCGCCGCGCGCTCAGTTGGCTAGTCCTTGATCTGGCAGATCTCGGTGTCGGCCGTGACGGTCTGGCCCACCTCAACCGCCAGGCCGGTGACCGTGCCGTCCTTATGTGCCGTGAGCGGCTGCTCCATCTTCATCGCCTCCAGGATCACCACGGTGTCGCCCGCGCTCACCTGCGTTCCCTCCGCCGCGACGATCTTCACGATCGTGCCCTGCATCGGGGTGACCAGCGAGTCGCCGCTCCCCGCGCCGGCCCGGCCGGGGGAGCGGCGGGCGCTGGCGCGCGGCGCACGGGCTCGTTCGGGCGATCCGTGACCCGTGCCGAGCGCGGCAGGCAGCGACAGGGCCGCCGGCACCGTCACTTCAAGCCTTTTCCCGCCGACCTCCACGGTAATCGCCTGGCGGGCAGGCGCCTCGGCGGCCGGGTCGGATGCCCGTGTTTCGAAGTATTGGGGCTCGAACGCCGCCGTCATCTCGGTCTCGATCCAGCGGGTGTGCACCGCGAACTGGTCGCCCGCGAACGCGGGGTCGTCGACGACCGCCCGGTGAAACGGCAGGACGGTGGGCATCCCGCCGACCGTGAACTCCGCGAGCGCCCGCCGTGCGCGCTCCAGGGCCTGCGTGCGGCTGGCCCCGGTGACGATCAGCTTGCCGAGCAGCGAGTCGAACGCCTGCGGCACCGTCTGGCCCGCTCCGTAGCCCGCGTCGAGCCGGACGCCCGGGCCTGACGGGGGGTTCCACTCGGTGATCGTGCCGGGCGCGGGGAGGAAGTTCCGCGCCGGGTCCTCGGCGTTGATCCGGAACTCGATCGAGTGCCCGCGCAGGTCCGGGTCGTCATAGCCAAGCGGCTCGCCGTCAGCGATGCGGAACATCTCCCGGACCAGGTCGAGGCCGCTCACTTCTTCCGAGACCGGGTGCTCGACCTGGAGCCTGGTGTTCACCTCGAGAAAGCTGATCGAGCCGTCGGTCGCGACGAGGAACTCGCAGGTGCCCGCGCCGACGTAGCCCGCCTCGCGGAGGATCGACTTCGACGCGTCGTAGAGCTGCTTGACCTGCGCATCGGACAGGAACGGCGCCGGCGCTTCCTCGACCAGCTTCTGGTGCCGCCGCTGCAGCGAGCAGTCCCTGGTGGAGACCACCACGATGTTGCCGTGGGAGTCGGCGAGGCACTGCGTCTCCACGTGCCTTGGCCGGTCCAGGTACCGCTCGACGAAGCACTCGCCGTTGCCGAACGCCGCAGTGGCCTCGCGGACCGCCGACTCGTACAGTTCCGGGATCTCGTCGAAGGTGCGGGCGACCTTGAGACCGCGCCCGCCACCGCCAAAGGCCGCCTTGATCGCGACCGGCAGGCCGTGCTCGCGGGCGAAGTCCACGACCTCTTCCGGGCCGCTGACCGGGCCGTCGGTACCAGGCGTGAGCGGCGCGCCGACCCGCTTTGCGATCTCCCGCGCCCGCACCTTGTCGCCGAGCGCCACGATGGCCGCAGGGGGTGGTCCTATCCAGGTCAGGCCGCCCGCGAGCACGGCCTCCGCGAAGGTCGCGTTCTCGGCGAGGAACCCGTAGCCAGGGTGGACGGCGTCCGCGCCGGACCGTGCGGCGACGGCGATGATCTTCTCGATATCCAGGTACGTCTGCGCCGGGGTGGTCCCGTTCAGCGCGTACGCCTCGTCGGCCGCCCGGACGTGCAGCGCGTCGAGGTCTTGGTCGGAGTAGACGGCGACGCTGGCCAGGCCCGCGTCACGGCAGGCACGCGCCACCCGGACGGCAATCTCGCCGCGGTTCGCGATCAGAACTTTCCGCATTTTCCGCCTCAGCAGACACCGTCGGGTCCTCATCCGGCTGGGGCGGACCGATACAATGACGGTTTTTGCCATCAGTCCGCCACGGCCGGACATCGGGGGGTACGGGGGTCGTCCCCCCGGGGGTTAACAGCGCTGAGTCTAGATTAGTGGCGTGGGGGGCGTGCTGATCTGGGTGCCTTCGGAGCGGGCAGCGGACGGGCTCGTCTTCATCACACCGCACGTGGCCGGGTCCACCCCGGTGTCGCGGCAGCGGGCGGCGGCCCGGCTGGTCCGGGAGCAGGCCGAGGCGTACCTGCGCGGCGAGCCGCTCCGGAGCGTTATCAGCGGAGCGTACTAGCCACGACGCTAACCTAGAATGTGCGGAGTAAGATGTCCGCTCCCGAAGTACCGGTCGGCAACCGTGACCGCACCGTCTCCCGGTCTACGCTCATCCTCAACCGAAGCGTGATCTCGGGTACGTAGAGTGAACGGTATGGCCGGTAACGCAGCCAGTCGTGGAGGACGGCTGACTCGGGCCACCGGCGCACGCCCGCAGCGCACTTGTCATCGATGACAGATCGTTGCTTATCCGTTGCCTAAAACTCACCCGCAAAACATCCGCTAGCCGGGACGCTACCCAGTGACCCGTCTAGCGGCCTTACGAGAACCCGGAAGGAGCCCCGTGAGCGTCCTCGTCATGCTCGCCACGGCCGGCGCCGCCGTTGCGTTGCTCGTGGGGGCACGGCGGCACGCCGGCCAGGTCGCCCGGGGCTACCGCTGGCTGGGTGGTGCGGCCCTCTTCTGGTTCGCCGGGCAGGTGCTCGCCGGGCCGCTGAGTTCCTCGCCGGGGCCGCTCTCGCTCGCTGACGTGGCGCCACTGCTCGCGCTGGCGACCGCGGCGACCGGACTCATGGTGCTGGCCGAGACCGAGAAGCGGAATGACACCGGGTCGGTCCTGCCCGGGCTGGCTGACGGCTACGTCATGGCCGTCGCCCTGCTCGTCATCGGTTGGGTGGTCGCCTTCGGCGGGGAGTTCCACCGGGCAGGGGGACGGCCCGGGACCTTCCTCCAGTACCTGCTGTTTCCGCTCGCCGACCTGGCGGTGCTTGGCGCACTGCTGCCCGTGCTCACTGTCGCGTGGCGGCGGTTGGTCGTCCCCTACGTCGGGCTGATAGCGCTGACCTTCGCGGACTCGCTGGGGGTCGGTGCCAAGATCTCCGGCAACCACCAGGGGATCCTTGAGCAGCTTGCCATTATCGCCGCGGCGTGCCTGTTCGGCGTCGCCCCCTGGGTGGGGGCGATCGCCGTGCGCCTTGACCTGGCGTCCTGGGTGGGCCAGCGCCAGACGAAGGCCCCGGACGGTGGCATCGCGAGCCTGCTCGGCGTCCGGCGGTCGCCGGTCACGAACGCGGGCGCGGCCACGATCATCGCGGCCGTCTCCGTGGTCATCGGCGCGTTTGTGGTGATCATCAACGGCCTCAGCAGCGCGCCCGCCTCGGGTCTTGCGCTTGTCATCGCCGGCGGCGCGGCCGTGTTCGTCGTCGCGGTACGCATCCTGATGCTCGTCAGGGAGAACGGCGTCGCGATGCGGATGTGGCAAGAGGCGAGCAACAGCCTGCGCGACCTCGCCGACCGGACCGGCGACATGGTGCTGATCTGCGACCTGGACGGGACCATCAGCTACGCCAGCCTGCTCGCCTCCGGGTACAGCTACCCGACGCAAGCCCTGATCGGCAAGCCGCTGAGCGACTTCGTGCACCCCGAGGACATCCGTGCCGCGCAGGCGGCGGTCGCGCTGGTGATCGGCCTGCCCGAGGACGCGGCCGCGGCACTCGGGACAGCGCCAGAGACGCTGGCGCAGGCAGGCGACGCGGCGGACGCCGGCCGGTTCTCCTGCCGGGTCCGGGCCGCCGACGGCACGTGGCGGCACGTCGAGTGCGCGGTCCTGCTCTACCGTGTGCCCGGCGAGCCCGCCCGGATGCTGCTGAGCGTGCGGGACGTGTCCGACCAGGTAGCGCTGCGGCAGCAGGTGACGCACCTCACCTTCCACGACGGGCTGACCGGCCTGCCGAATCGCGCCTACGTCGAGGAGCGCGCGCGGGAGGCGCTTGAGCAGTCAGGCGAGCGCGTCGCGGGCGTCATCTTCCTCGACCTTGACGGCTTTACCGCGGTGAACGACCTCATCGGCCACGGCGCCGGGGACCTGGTGCTCGCCCAGGCGGCCCGGCGGCTGCGGGCCGTCGTGCCGGCCCAGGACACGGTCTCGCGCTGGGGCGGCGACGAGTTCGCCGTGCTGATGGAGAACGCCCCGGGCGCCCAGGAGATCACCGAGCTCGCCGAGCGCCTCGCCGGCGTCATCGCAGGGGAGCCGTTCCGGGTGGCCGACCGGGACCTTGGCCTGACGGCGAGCGTCGGCGTCGCTCTCGCGGACGGCAGCGCCCCCGGCGTGGTCCTCCGCAACGCGGACGTAGCCATGGCCCGGGTCAAGGATGGCGGCGGCAACCGGGTCGAGGTCTACGCCGCCCACATGCACGCGGACGTGGTACGTCGCCTTGACATGGCCAGCGACCTGCAGCGGGCGATCGCACGTGAAGAACTCCAGCTGCAGTACCAGCCGATCGTGGAACTGGCCACCTCAAGGGTCACCGGCGCCGAGGCCCTCGTGCGCTGGTGGCGCGGCGACGAGGCGGTCTCGCCCCGCGCGTTCCTCGCGGTGGCGGAGGACTCCGGGCTGATCGTCGCGCTTGGCGAGTGGGTGCTGCGCAAGGTATGCGCTCAGGGCGCCGCCTGGCGGGCCGACTCCTGGGACGTCGGCGTGTCGGTGAACATCGCGCTTCGGCAGCTCAACGCGCCGCACTTCCCCGCCCAGGTGGCCGCGGCGCTCGCGGAGAGCGGCCTGCCGCCGAGCGCACTCACCATCGAACTGAGCGAGCGGATGCTCGTCGAGGACTCCGGGCTGATCGCTGACCGGCTCGCGGAGCTGCGCGACCTCGGCGTCAAGCTGGCCATCGACGACTTCGGCACCGGCTATGCCTCGCTCGCCCACCTGCGCCAGCTGCCCGCGGACATCATCAAGATCGACCCGTCCTTCGTCTCCGGCCTCGGCCAGGACCCCGTGCTGACGATGCTCACCAAGACCATCGCAGGCGTGGGCCGTGACCTGGGCATGCAGGTGGTGGCCGAGGGCATCGAGGAGCCCCGCCAACTCGCCGAGCTGCGCGAGATGGGCTGCGGCTACGGGCAGGGCTTCCTCGTGGCCAGGCCCATGGGGGCACCCGGCGTGGAAGCGCTCATCAGGACCGGCATCGTCGAGCTTGGCAGCGCCGCGGGCAAAGGCGGCGCCGCCGCGCCGGACGTCACCGGCTCGCCGAAGCCGGGCGTTCCTGCAGCGTAACCCATCGCCCGACGTCCGTTATCGAGCAAGTCGTCTCGGATCGTGAGACGAGTGCCGGGATAATTTGACGGGAGGCCTGCTTGTGGGTGAGTGTGTATGCGTGAAGCGGAACCACATTCTCGTACTTGGCTGGCGCGCAGAGAGCTGACCAGCCCAGTTCCTGCGCGCGCCCCTCGACTGCCACCCGGCACGAGGGGTTTTTTGATGCCCCTTCCGGGGGGTACGGGGGTCGTCCCCCGGGAGACAACAGCCCGCGCACATATGTGACAAGGAACCACCGATGACCGAGCAGAGCAGCCCAATCCCTTCCAAGGCGCACGCTCCCTCCCCGTTGGACATCCCGGCGAGGACAGCAGCCACTAAGCCGATGCCACCCCGGTCGGCTCCCGTGTCTGGCAGCCCAGCACAGCCCGCCGGCGTCGTCCAGCGCCGGCCAGCCTGGAGGCCAGCCCGGCGACGCACAGCAGGCCGCGCCTCGGCCGCACCACCCGAGCTCGGCCCCGGTCCGGGTCACCGGGGCGCAGGCCCTTGTGCTCGCCCTTGAGCGGGTCGGCGTCGATGTCGTCTTCGGCATTCCCGGCGGTGCCGTGCTCCCCGCCTACGACCCGCTGCTCGACTCCGAGCAGATCCGCCACATCCTGGTCCGCCACGAGCAGGGCGCCGGGCACGCCGCCGCCGGCTACGCGCAGGCCACCGGGCGTACCGGTGTGTGCATGGCCACCAGCGGGCCAGGCGCCACCAACCTGGTCACCCCGCTCGCGGACGCCTACATGGACTCCGTGCCCGTGGTCGCGATCACCGGCCAGGTCTCCACAAACCTGATCGGCACCGACGGGTTCCAGGAGGCGGACATCTCCGGGATCACCTACCCGGTCACCAAGCACAACTTCCTCGTCACCAAGCCGGAAGACATCGCCAGAACGATCGGCGAGGCCTTCCACCTCGCGTCCACAGGGCGCCCGGGCCCGGTCCTCGTGGACATCGCCAAGGACGCGATGCAGGCGATGACCGAGTTCACCTGGCCGGTCCCGTTCGACCTGCCCGGCTACCACCCGGTCACCAGGCCGCACTCCCGCCAGGTGCGCGAAGCCGCGCGGATGATGACCGAGGCCAAGCGCCCGGTGCTTTACGTCGGCGGCGGCGTGATCAAGGCCGACGCCGCCAAGGAGCTGAAGGAACTTGCCGAGCTGACCGGCGCCCCAGTCGTCACCACGCTGATGGCGCGCGGTGCCTTCCCCGACAGCCACCCGCTGCACCTGGGCATGCCCGGCATGCACGGCACGGTCGCCGCGGTCGGCGCGCTGCAACGCGCGGACCTGATCGTGGCCCTTGGCGCCCGGTTCGACGACCGGGTGACCGGCAGGCTGGACTCCTTCGCGCCCGGCGCCCTGATCGTGCACGCGGACATCGACCCGGCGGAGATCTCCAAGAACCGCCGTGCTGACGTGCCGATCGTCGGTGACTGCAAGGAGGTCATCAGCGAGCTGACCGCCGCCGTGAGCACCGACCAGGAGCACGGCCTCAAGGGCGACTACGCCCAATGGTGGGCCGTCCTCGGTCAGTTGCGGAGCAAGTACCCCCTCGGCTACGACGAGCCGGACGACGGCAGCCTCGCCCCGCAGTACGTGATCGAGCGGATCGGCAAGCTGTCTGGTCCCGACGCCGTCTACCTGGCGGGCGTCGGACAGCACCAGATGTGGGCGGCCCAGTTCATCGGCTACGAGAAGCCGAGGACCTGGATCAACTCAGGCGGCGCCGGCACCATGGGCTTCGCGGTCCCCGCCGCGATGGGCGCCAAGGTCGGCCTGCCGGACGCGTTGGTGTGGGCGATCGACGGCGACGGCTGCTTCCAGATGACCAACCAGGAACTGGCCACCTGCGCGATCGAGGGCATCCCCGTCAAGATCGCGATCATCAACAACGGCAACCTCGGCATGGTCCGCCAGTGGCAGACCCTGTTCTACAACCAGCGCTACTCCAACACCAACCTGGGGGACCGCAAGAACGAGCTCGCGGGAACCCGCGTCCCCGACTTCGTGAAGCTTGCCGACGCTTACGGCTGCATCGGCCTGCGCTGCGAGCGCAAGGAGGACGTGGACTCGGTCATCGAGCAGGCGATGGCGATCAACGACCAGCCGGTCGTGATCGACTTCATCGTGCACAAGGACGCGATGGTCTGGCCGATGGTCGCGGCGGGGACAAGCAACGACGACATCAAATTCGCCCGCGACATGGCGCCCGAGTGGGAAGCGACAGAGTAATGAGCGAGCAGCACACCCTCTCGGTCCTGGTCGAGAACAAGCCGGGCGTTCTGGTCCGCATCGCAGGCTTGTTCTCCCGGCGGGGCTTCAACATCGAGTCCCTCGCGGTCGGGCCGACCGAGCACGAGGAGGTTTCCCGGATGACCATCGTGGTGAACTGCGAGGAGCATCCGCTTGAGCAGGTGACCAAGCAGCTCAACAAGCTGATCAACGTCATCAAGATCGTCGAGCTTGAGCCGACGCAGGCGGTGCAGCGCGAGCTCATGCTGATCAAGGTCCGCGCCGACGCCGACAACCGGTCGAAGGTGCTTGAGACGGTCGACCTCTTCCGCGCGCACGTCGTCGACGTCGCGCTTGACGCGGTGACGGTCGAGGCGACCGGCAGCCATGACAAGCTAGAGGCACTGGTCCGGGTCCTTGAGCCGTTCGGCATCAAGGAACTGGTCAAGTCCGGCGCGATCGCGGTCGGCCGCGGCGGCAGGTCCATCACGGACCGCACGCTGCGCCCGCTAGAGCGCTCCGCGTAAGACCACAAGTCAAAAGAGAGTACTTCCGAACGAGTTCGTGCTTCGCGTCCACGGCAATGACCTGCTCGTGGAGCCAGCCGAGACGAACCCTCTTTTTTCTGATGTTGACGGTCACGTCGATCCGTGACGGCAGAGGCAGAAAAAAGAGAGTTCGTCCGTTCGGGAGCAAGGTTTTTGATCTTCGAGGACTTGATCCTCAACGACGATGAAAGGGCCATATCAAGTGGCAGAGATCTTTTACGACAACGACGCCGACCTTTCGCTGATCCAGCAGCGGCACGTCGCCGTCCTCGGCTACGGCAGCCAGGGGCACGCGCACGCGCTGTCGCTGCGGGACTCAGGCGTGGACGTCCGCGTGGGCCTGCAGCCGGGCTCGAAGAGCCGCGAGAAGGCGGAGAGCGACGGCCTGCGCGTCCTCACCCCCGCCGAGGCGTGCGAGGAAGCCGACCTGGTGATGGTGCTGATCCCGGACACCCTCCAGCGCCAGGTGTACACGGAGGCGATCGCCCCGTCCCTCGTCGAGGGTGACGCCCTGTTTTTCGCGCACGGCCTCAACATCCGCTATGGCCTCATCGAGCCGCCGGCCGACGTGGACGTCGTCATGGTCGCGCCGAAGGGCCCCGGCCACCTCGTCCGCCGCCAGTTCAACGAGGGCCGTGGCGTGCCCGCGCTCGTGGCCGTCGAGCAGGACGCGTCAGGCAACGCGCTGGCGCTCGGCCTCTCCTACGCCAAGGGCATCGGCGCCACCCGGGCCGGCGTGCTCAAGACCACGTTCACGGAGGAGACGGAGACTGACCTGTTCGGCGAGCAGGCCGTGCTGTGCGGCGGCGTCTCCGAGCTGATCAAGGCCGGGTTCGACACGCTCGTCCAGGCGGGGTACCAGCCGGAGGCGGCGTACTTCGAGTGCCTGCACGAGATGAAGCTGATCGTCGACCTCATGTACGAGGGCGGCATCTCCAAGATGTACTGGTCGGTCTCTGACACGGCCGAGTTCGGCGGCTACACCCGCGGCCCGCGCCTGATCAACGACGGAACCCGCGCCGAGATGAAGAAGATCCTCGGCGAGATCCAGGACGGCACCTTCACTCGCGAGCTTGTCGGGGAGTTCGACGCGGGCCAGCCGAACTTCCGCAAGCGCCGCGAGGCCGAGCAGGCCGAGCAGATCGAGCAGGTCGGCGCCAAGCTCCGCCCGCTGATGAGCTGGCTCTCGGACGCTGACGACTGACATCCCGGGGGGCGACCCCGATGCGCGTCCGATGGCAAAACCGCCATCGCAGAGGGCGCGCGAGAGGAGACTAGGGTTTCTTACATGGCAAACAGTTTCAAGCTTGCCGTCGTCGGCGGCGACGGCATCGGCCCTGAGGTCACGGCCGAAGCTTTGAAGGTGCTCAAGGCGGCGACGCCGGATGTCACCTGGGAGACGACCGATTACGACCTGGGCGCGCGCCGCTATCACAAGACCGGCGAGACGCTCCCGGAGACCGTCCTCGAGGAGATCAGGGCGCACGACGCGATCCAGCTGGGCGCGATCGGCGACCCGTCGGTGCCAAGCGGCGTCCTTGAGCGCGGGCTGCTGCTGCGGCTGCGCTTCGAGCTCGACCACTACGTCAACCTGCGGCCGGTCCGGCTCTACCCCGGCACCACGTCGCCCCTGGCGAAGGGGTCGCCGGAGACGATCGACATGATCGTCGTCCGGGAGGGCACGGAGGGCCCGTACACCGGTGCAGGCGGCGTGATGCGTCGCGGCACCCCGCAGGAGCTGGCCACGCAGGAGTCGTTCAACACCGCGTTCGGCGTGGAGCGGGTCGCGCGGTACGCGTTTAACCTCGCCAAGGCGCGGCCACGGCGCAAGCTCACGCTGGTACACAAGACCAACGTGCTCACGTTCGCCGGGGACCTCTGGCAGCGCACGGTGAACTCGGTCGCCGAGGAGTTCCCCGACGTCTCGGTCGAGTACCAGCACGTGGACGCGGCCTCGATGTTCTTCGTCTCGCAGCCGGAGCGGTTCGACGTCATCGTGACGGACAACCTGTTCGGCGACATCCTCACCGACCTGGGCGCCGCGATCGCCGGCGGCATCGGGCTGGCCGCCAGCGGGAACATCAACCCCGACAGGACCGCGCCGTCGATGTTCGAGCCGGTGCACGGTTCGGCGCCGGACATCGCCGGCCAGTCCAAGGCCGATCCGACCGCGGCGATCCTGTCCGCGGGGATGCTGTGCACGCACCTTGGCCTTTCCGTGGCGGCGGCGAAGATCGAGCAGGCGGTCTCGGAGGACGTGCTCGCGTATGCGGGCAAGCCGGCGCGGACCACTGGCGAGATCGGTGACGACATCGCCAAGCGAGTAGCCGGCTAGCGAGGGCCCGAGCGCGAGCCGAAGCGCGCAGCGCGGAGGCGAGCGCGGGAAGCACCCCCGCAACGCGTCGGCGCCTGCCACGCGCACGAGCGTGCCATCGGCGTCACTATGACAAACACCGATGGCATGTTCGTGCGGGCAGGCGCCGGCAAAGCCAGAAGCTCATTTGGCGCTGCAAAACCGATACAGTCGTATATCGCCCTGAAAGGACCTGACCTGCGATGACCGCAAACCTCGACACCGAGATCGAATTCGAGATCCACCCCTCCCAAACGCGAGTGCCGGTCGCCGAGCGCGCGCGGATACTGGAAGCGCCGGGGTTCGGGCAGGTCTTCACAGATCACATGATCACCCTGCGCTGGACGGCCGAGCGCGGCTGGCATGACGGCAAGCTCGAGCCGTACGGCCCGTTCTCCCTCGACCCGGCCACGGCGGTGTTCCACTACGGCCAGGAGCTCTTCGAAGGGCTCAAGGCCTACCGCCAGGACTCCGGGTCGATCGTGATGTTCCGCCCGCAGGCGAACGCGGCCCGCTTCAACGCCGGCTGCCGCCGGATGGCGATGCCCGAGTTGCCCGAGGAGACGTTCCTGCGGGCGCTTGAGCTCCTCGTCGCCCAGGACAGGGACTGGATCCCGGACGGCGAGGGCAACAGCCTCTACCTCCGCCCGTTCATGATCGCCACGGAGCGGGGCCTCGGCGTGAACCACCCGTCCGCGGAGTACCTGTTCTGCGTGATCGCCTCTCCGGCGGCCGCCTACTTCGGCGCGAGCTCGACCGTCAAGGTCTGGCTCTCTGAGGACTACACCCGCGCGGCCCCCGGCGGCACGGGCGCGGTCAAGTGCGGCGGCAACTACGCGGCCGCGTTCGCCGCCCAGCAGCAGGCCGTGGAGAAGGGCTGCGACCAGGTCGTGTGGCTCGACGCCGCCCAGCACGAGTGGGTGGAGGAGATGGGCGGCATGAACCTGTACTTCGTGTACGGGTCCGGCTCTAGCGCATCCGTCATGACGCCCACGCTGACCGGCTCGCTCCTTCCGGGCATCACCCGTGACTCGCTGCTGCGGCTCGCCCCGGCGCTCGGCGTCCCGGCCGCTGAGGGACGCATCTCGGTCGCCTCCTGGCGGGACGACTGCGCGTCCGGTGCGTTGACCGAGGTGTTCGCGTGCGGAACCGCCGCGGTCATCACGCCGGTCGGGGCCGTGGACGGGGCCTCGGGCGGCTGGATCATCGGCGAGGGCACTCCGGGCCCGGTCACCCAGCGCCTGAAGGCTGAGCTCATCGGCATCCAGTACGGCCACCAGCCGGACCCGTTCGGCTGGATACACAAGGTCGCCTAGCGTCCAGTACGGCTATCAGCCGGACCCGTTCGGCTGGATCTACAAGGTCGCCTAGGGCCTGATCTGCTTACTCTCCGTTACCTGGTGCGGTGACCTCATCTCGGGGTCGCCGCATGGGTAGCGGCCCGGGTTTGGCGAGTCGTGGCTGGTGGAAACGCCGATGGGAAAGGGGTTTCTGAGCACATGCATTGGCGTTACCGAACCTTTACCAAGATCTCCGTCACGCGGAGCAACCATTCGGATGCTCTCCGGCGTCTTAAGGTATGACTGAGGCTCGCTTGGGGGGTTGCGGCCCAGTCATCATGAGAGCCGGGCCTCATCTCGGGGGAGGCCTGGTCTTCGAAGGCCGGCTCCGACCCTGCCGGCCGGCCCCCGCGGGCGCGTTTCGGCCACCGCCAGCGCCTGCGGGGGCCATCTCCAATTCTGGACCGCAGCCGCCTCAGCACCGCCGTGACCCCCGCTCCAAGCGGGCCTCGGTCGCGCCGGGAATCCCTGTTGGCGGGATGGTGTTATCGGTAGTAACCTCGTAGTGGCGGTCACGCCTCGCGGGGCTGTCTACAACTCAACAGGGGGATGACTGGTTTCGACTTCGGTGGTTGATCCAAGAGAAGCGAGCCGAGGGTGGCGGACGTGACCTCGTAAAAATGCGACCGTAAAACACAAGTGCCAATTCTGATAGCACTGTCAAGGCCCCACGGGCCGCTTTCGCTCTCGCTGCCTAAGTGAGTTCGGGAGTATGACCGTCAGCCCGGGAACCGCCTTCGGCCCGGTGTCTGGCGTCGCTAGAAGGCTCAACTAGCCAGCCCGGTCACGGGGCAGGCTAGGAAATCAAACAGTGACTGAGCCCGTCGGCGTCTTGCCTGCATGATCGCCGGGGCTGAGAAAAGCAAAGCAGGCTGCGCTCGGAGAAGACTTGGAAAGGTCCCGGAGGACCGGGGTTCGAATCCCCGCATCTCCAAGATCACTTAGATTTTTCGAAAACCTAAGTGATGTTGGGGGTCCCTGTTGTAGAACGCGCCGACGGCTCATCCGTCGGCGCGTTCTGCTTTATCCGAACCGTTGGCCAGCGCGCCGGTGATCCCGAGAACGTCGAGCTTGCCCTCGTATCGCGCCAGTACCTCGCGCGCCCAGGCGACGGCGTCGCTGGCGCGGACGCCTGCCGGTTGCGGGCGTGTCCAGAGTTCGAGGTTCTCGGGCCGGTTGTCGTCTTTGACGCCATTGCGATGATGAACGTTCTCTCCGGGCAGGAGATACCGGCCGAGCGTCTCCTCCATGACAAGAACGTGTTCGAAAACGTACCTTACCTTGTCCGACCGGGGGTGCCCTGGCGACAGAAGCATCATGTACCCGCGCTTGTGCCGCGTCCGGCCGCCGCGCCAGTTGCTGTTTGAGGCCCCCTTCTCGGTACGGCAGGCGGCGCAGGTGGCCGAATGCACCTGTTTTCTTGCCCCGCACGCGCAGAGATCACGCGACCGGCACGACGGGCACCGCAGGTGCCCGCTCGATGGCTGGAAGGTTCGCCCGCACTCACTGCAAACTCGATTCTTCATGACATCATGGTATCGAAATCAGGTTCATGTGCTCCACTAAAGAAGGCCGTGTCGCGAAGCAAGTAATGTTCGAACGCTCAGGGAGCACTGGTGACCATGCGGCATGGCATGGCATGTGTCCACAGCAATGTCGCCCTCGAGAAAAGGCCACGTGCTGAGCAGGCATGCGTCGAGAGCGACGTCGCCCTGTAAGGAACCGGCTGAGCGGTCAACCAATGCGTCCAGACCAATGTCAGCGTCCACAGCAGCGCCCTTGAAGCGAGGCGCCCGCCTACAGACGACGCGACCGGGTTGGGGCGTACACCCCTGCGAGCGCGTCAGCGCGAGCAGGCCTGCTGGAAGCAGGAGTGGGGGCGGCGGAGGTGCAACCGCGCGTGTTCGGGCCGTCGATCGGGTTTAATCGGCGGCCCGACGAGCGCGCGGGCGCACCCCTCCGCCCCCACGACCACGACCTAGAAGGTCATGTTCGGAGCCAGGCAGACACCACGCAGGGCCGTATACCACACCGATAAGCGAAGTTTGGTAGGCGGCGCGCGTAGCTGATCATTACCATTCTGCGTCCGAACACGGGATAATAGGGCGACGGATCGACACGGTTGTTGCTGTCCGGCAGGGCCATGGGCGGAGTCTTGGCTGGGCGCGGTTCGCATGCGGTGTGCGTTAAGGAAGGGGATGCAGCATGGCGGCGATGAAGCCGCGGACGGGCGATGGCCCGCTCGAGGTGACCAAGGAGGGCCGTGGCATCGTGATGCGCGTCCCGTTGGAAGGCGGCGGCAGGCTTGTGGTTGAACTGTCTGCCGATGAGGCCGCCAAGCTCGGTGACGCACTCCAGGCGGCCGTTGGATGAGGCCGGGGCCGACGTGGTGGAAAGGCACCCGTTCGGGATGATCTGTTGTTTATTTCTTAATGGCGGCGAGCATGCCGCCCGCGATGGGAAGCAGGAGCGGGACAAGTCTTTCATCGTTGCCCACCATGTCGGCGAGTACCCGCACGCCATCCGTGGCCGGCCCCGCGCCGGGCGGCAGCACGTCGTTGAAGACGACGATGCCGCCCGCGCGGAGCAGGCGCAGCCCGGCCGTCAGGTACTCCGGGTAGGCGGCCCGGTCGGCGTCGCAGAAGACGAGATCGTACGCTCCGTCGGACAGGCGCGGCAGCACGTCGATCGCGCGGCCGAGGATCAGCCGCGCCTGGTTGGCGGCGAAGCCCGCCTGGCCGAATGACTTGCGCGCCAGCCTGTGGTACTCGGGCTCGGTGTCCACGCTGGTCAGCACGCCGCCGGGGCGCATGCCACGCAGGAGCCAGATGCCTGAACTGCCGCAGCCGGTGCCGATCTCCACTACCGCGCGCGCCGCTATCGCGGTCGCGATGAACCGCAGCGTGGCACCCGCGGCCGGGCGCACTGGCACGGTCCCGCCGAGGTCCTCGGCGTTGGCTCGGGCGGTGAGCAGCGGTTCGTCCTCCACCGCGTACGCCGCCTCGTCATAGTTGATGACTGCCCCCTAGAGCGTTTACCTCTTCACGCGTGAGCCTAGCCAATTTCGCTGGTCCGTGGAACCTTAAGCTAGTGTGGAGCGTTGGCTAAGTCGATGAGCGAGAGCCTCAACCTGGTGAAAGAGTCGGCGATTTCCGGGCAGGATGGTCGCGATCCTTCGGCCCAGTGGGTGCCACCCAGCTGGGACGAGATCGTGCGCACGCATTCCGGTCGGGTCTACCGCCTCGCCTACCGTCTTACCGGCAACCAGCACGACGCGGAGGACCTGACCCAGGAGGTCTTCGTCCGCGTCTTCCGTTCGCTGGCCACGTACACGCCGGGGACGTTCGAAGGCTGGCTGCACCGGATCACCACCAACCTGTTCCTTGACGGAGCGCGGCGCAGGCAGCGGATCAGGTTCGAGGGCCTCGGCGACGATGTCGAGCAGCGGATCCCGGGCACCGAGCAGTCGCCGGCGCAGGCATGGGATGACAACCACCTCGACGGAGACATCCAGGCAGCGCTCCAGGCACTCCCCCCGGACTACCGGGCGGCGGTAGTGCTCTGCGACATCGAAGGCTTTTCTTACGAGGAGATCGCGGCCACCATGGGCGTGAAACTCGGCACCGTGCGCAGCCGCATCCACCGCGGCCGTGCCCAGTTGCGATCGGCTCTCTCGCATCGCGAGAGGAGGGTGCGGGAGCGGTGAGCCACCTAGGAGACCTGTTGTCCGCCCTCGTCGACGGCGAGCTGAGCGGCGCGGAACTTGACCGGGCGAGCGCCCACGTGGCGGCGTGCGGTGCCTGCCGGGTGGAGGCCAACGCGCTCCGGCGGCTCAAGCACGAGTTGCGCGCGCTCGCTGAGGTGCGCGACTCGGATGAGATCACCAGCCGCCTTCTCGCGATGACCAGCGAGGCCGGCCCAGAAGGGCCGATCGACCCAGCAGTACCGCCAGGCTCGGCGATTCCCAGTCCCAGGGGACGCGGGCACGGCCGGCGGCACCGGCGCCCGGCGGGCCGGCGCGCGACAGGTGACCTCTACTCCGCGGTGCCGTCGCGCCGTCGGCGGGGCCGTTACGTGCTCTGGGGCACCGTGTCTCTCGTTGTCGTCGGGATCGGCACCGCGGCTTTTGGCATGGGCGGGAGCTCGGGCAGCATGGGGCCGCAGATCACGCCGCAGCTTGAGGTGTTCGACATCCAGCACGCGATCACCTCCGGGGATGTGCCGTTCGCGGAACCGGCGGACGTGTCGAGGCGCGTTCCGGTGGTGGTGGCGACGCCGTGATGCGTCACGGTCTGCTGCTTACCGCCGTGGCAACGGTCACCGTCCCTGGCGTGCTCACCTTGATGGCGGTGCTGGGACATGAGCACGTCGCGCCGGAGGCGGGTGCGGCGGCGAGGGCCGACAGCGTCCCGCTAGCCGGCCCGGTTCCCGCAGCGCCAGCGTCCGCGCGCGTCGCCGTGCGTGACAGCGTCGCGGGGGTGCAGGGAGCGTCGGGCACGCCCGTGACGGGGCTGCGCCGGGTGACGACAAGCCAGAAGGTCATGGGCATGCACCTGCTCGACACGGCGGCGGACGCCAGCCTGGCGACGTCCTACCAGGGCACGGAGCTGACCTCGGAGTCAGGCGTAGGCGGCAGCGCCACCATGATCTCCCAGGTATGGCACCAGGCCGGGGGCGCGACGCTTGTCAAGACATCGAGCGGCACGACGCCGGCTACGGCGCAGCCTGCCGCCTCCGCCGTGGCCAGCACCGATCCGGCAAGCGGCTCTCCCGAGGGTGTGTTCGGCGTCACCAAGTCCCTTGTGGCGCTGCTCGGCAAGCACTACGTCGCCGTGTACCGGGGCGACGGGGCCGCCGTCGGCAGGACGGCGGTGGTTATCGACCTCTACCGCTCCGACGGGTTGCTGGCCGCGCGGTACTGGCTGGACAAGCAGACGATGGTGCCGCTGCGCCGCGAGCTCTTCGGTGCCTCGGACAACGTGATAAGCGAGGACTCGTTCGTCCAGGTTCAGTTCGGCGCGCTCGCCATACCGCAGGTCGCGGGCGTGAGTGCGAGTGCCGCCCGGCCGCAGTCGCAGGCACCGCCGCAGCCGGACTGGGTCACGGCGGTCCAGCCGGCCCGGTTCCTCACCTCGCTGACCGGGCAGGGCTGGCAGGTGCCGGGGACCCTGCCGGGGAACCTGCCGCTGTACGCGGCCGCGTCGACTAAGACCACGAGCGGCGAGATAGTCGACCTTGAGTACTCCGACGGGCTCTACGTCGTCTCGCTCTTCGTGCAGCGGGGTACCCTGGCACCGGACATGACCGGCTGGCGGCCGGTGACCGTAGCCGGCCAGCAGGCCTTCGTGTCCGGGCACTCGGTCACCTGGGCGAGGCTCGGCTTCGTCTACACCATGATCGCCGACGCGCCTCCGCAGACGGTGACGCAGGTCGTCGGAACAGTGCCGAGCGGAGGCTCGCCCGGCGTCCTCGACCGTCTCGGGCGTGGCTTCGCGCGGCTGGCCGGCGTGATCAACCCGTTTGACTAAACGCCCGCGGTGAGCCTGGTCGCACGCCGTCCACACCGGCGGCCGAACGGTTTACAGTGGGTATGAGTGCCGATCGACCGCTGACGGAGAGCTAAGTGTTTGACCTTTCGCCATCAAAGCTGCTGATCCTCGTGGTCATCGCGCTCGTCGTCTTCGGCCCGCACGAGCTGCCCAAGATCGCTCAGCAGGTCGGCCGTGCGCTGCGTGACCTGCGACGGATCGCCGCGGGTGCCACGGCGGACCTGCGAGAGGGGCTGGGCCCCGAGTTCCAGGACTTCGACTTCGACGACCTGAACCCGCGCAGGTTCGTGCAGAAGCACCTGCTTGACGACGCTCAGCCGCTGCTTGACGAGTTCAAGAGCACGTCGAGCACGGTCCTTGGCGGCACCGCCGGGGGCACCGCGACAGCCGGTACCACCCGCGCCAACGGCACGCGTCCCATCCTGCTTGACGGGGCAGAGCCGCCCTTCGACATCGAGGCGACCTAAGCGGCACGCTCTACCTGGGGCTGAGGCTCAGCATCCGGCCCGCGAGGCCGCGTCCCTTGCTGGCGAGCGACTCGGCGACCTTGGTCAGCTGTATCGCGGCAGGCGCTGACGGGTCGGCGAGAACGAGCGGGTTGCCGCTGTCGCCGCTCTCCCGGAGCCGAACGTCCAGCGGAATCTGGCCGAGCAGCGGCACGTTCACTCCTGTGAGCTGGGTGAGCGCCGTGGCGACGGTCTCGCCGCCCCCGGCACCGAAGACGTCCATCGCCTCGCCGCAGTGCGGGCAGAGCAGGTAGGACATGTTCTCGATGACCCCGATGACACGCTGGTGGGTCTGCGTGACCAGGGTCCCCGCCCGCTTGGCGACCTCGGCGGCGGCGATCTGCGGGGTGGTCACGACGACAAGCTCGGCACCCGGGACGAGCCTGGCGAGCGAGAGCGCCACGTCGCCGGTTCCCGGCGGCATGTCAATGAGCAGGTAGTCCAGGTCGCCCCAGTAGAAGTCGGCGAGGAACTGCTCAAGGAGCCGGTGCAGGATGGGGCCCCTGATCGGGAGCGCGTCCTGGCCGGCTGGCTTGAGCATCCCCGCGGAGATGACCTTGACGCCCTTCGCGGCGGGCGGCATGATCATGTCCTGGACCTTCGTGGGGACCCCGGTGACCCCGAGCATCCGGGGCACGGAGTGCCCGTAGATGTCGGCGTCGATGAGCGCCACCTTGTGCCCTGCGGCCGCCAGCGCGGCCGCCAGGTTCACAGTGACCGACGACTTGCCGACGCCGCCCTTGCCGCTGACGATCGCGTACACCTTGGTCAGCGAGGTCGGCTCGGCGAACGGGATCACCCGCTCTGGAGCACCGCCGCGGACCCTGGTCTGCAAGTCCTTGCGCTGGTCCTCGTTCATCACGTCGAGCTCGACCCGGACACTGCGCACGCCGGACAGCGGCGACACCGCGCCGGTGACCCTTGAGGTGATGGTCTCGCGCATCGGGCAGCCGGCCACGGTCAGGTAGACGCCGACGGCGACGAGTCCGTCGTCACCGATCTCGACGGACTTGACCATGCCGAGCTCGGTGATCGGCCGCCCGATTTCTGGGTCGTTGACGCCGGCCAGCGCGGTTAGTACCTGCTCGCGGGTGGGAAGAGGGGCGCTCATGCCCATATGGTACGTGCCGGGGACGCGAGCCCTTAGCTCGCGCCCCCGGCACGCGGGGTTAGCTACCGCAGACAGGCGCGGCTAGGACTTGCTGCCGCCCTTGACGACCGCCCCGGTGGTCGGGTTGAGGATCACCGGGGTGAAGTGCGGGGTGGTGTTGAAGTCGAGCAGGCCGCCAGGCGCGTCAAGCGAACCGGACACCTGGTCGTAGGAGCCGGGGATCGTCTCGCCGTGCAGCCAGTTCTGCTCGATGAATTTCACGACCGAGGTGGTGTCGGTCAGGTTATTGCTGACGTAGTTGTCGCGCGTGTAGGGGGAGATCACGAGCATCGGCAGCCGCTGGCCGAAGCCGCAGCGGTCGTTGTTCGAGCCGACGGTGATCTGCTTGCTGGTGCAGAGCGCGGTGTCCGTTGCCGCGTCGTTGGAGCCGTTGACGACCGGCGGCACGGCGCTGTCGTACCAGCCGTCAGAGTCGTCGTAGGTGACGACGATCGCGGTCGACGACCAGTACTTGGACTTCTCGATCGAGTTGATCGTGTTGACCAGGAAGTTCTGCTCGTCGGTCGGGTCGGAGTAGCCGGGGTGGCCGTCCTGGTAGGCCGGGGCCTTGAGGTACGACACGGCCGGGAGCTGGGCGCCGCCGTTGCCGTCGAGGGCGTCACTGAAGTACGACATGTCGTACTGGTGGTTGGCCTGGTCGGTGTAGCCGATCTCGCTCAGCGAGCTCGGCGGGAGGTGGTCCGGGTTCGCGGTGGAGGCGTAGTACTGGAACGGGTCGTGGTGCGGCACGTAGTCCTGCACCGAGACGCCCGCGATGTTGGTGTGGCTGGAACCGCAGACCGGCAGGCCGTCGGTGGTCGAGGTCGGTGCGAAGCCGCCCTCGAACCAGCCCCAGGTCACGTGCTGCTGGTTCAGCAGGTCGCCGATGTTCTCGCCGGTCAGCGCCACGAGGGAGCCGTCCGTTGTGTGGTTGGTGTCGGAGCAGGCGTCGTAGTACGGGTCGTTGTCGCCGTTCAGCACGCCGAGCCCGGTCGACTTGTTGACGTCCACGACGGCGCTTGACGTGGCCGTGCCGCTGGGGTCGGTCGGGTCCCAGGTCGGGTTGAGCGCCTTGGCGTTGGCGTTGTTACCGGAGGTGACGTTGATCGCGCCGGGCGAGGACGGGCCGAACGTCGTGTCGTAGTTGTTGTCGCTCATCGCGTAGTTCTGCGCGTAGTTCCACAGCCCGGTGACGGTGTTGCCGTCGTAGTAGTCCATGACGATGCCGGGCGGGCAGTACTCGGGAGCGCAGCCGGCCGCCGGGGTGCTGGACTCGGTCTCCTGGACGAACTTGTCCATCTTGCCGTTGTCGACGGCGTCCTGCTCCGGCGTGTAGTCGTGGTTCTGGTCGGAGGTGTAAGCCTCTGAAGGCGTAAGCCGCTGCGGGTTGTACTCGTTCGGGTTGTCAGTAAGCAGCGGACCGACCGGACCGGACTTGGTGATGCTCGTGTAGAGGCCGTTCACGGTCGGGGTGCCCGGCTTGGCCGTGAACGTGGTGCCGTCGGTGTTCGCCGCGTACGGGTAGGTGCCGAAGTAGTGGTCAAACGACACGTTCTCGTCAAAGATCACGACGACGTGCTTGACCGGCGTCGCGGTGTTGCTGCGGTAGGTCACCGACGACACAGTCGACGGGGCCTTGTAGCCGGCGAACGCGTTGCTCGCCGTCGTGCTCGCGCTCGCCGCGCTGGCCCCTACGGCGGCGGCGGCACCGAGGGCGACCACCCCCGCGACCGCGATGTAGGGCCGGAGTCGCTTGCGCTTGCTCCAGGCAATTGGGCTAAAGCCCATGCTCAGCCTCCTGAGTTCTGCAGGACTTCATCGGCCGGCGAGCCCGGCAAGGCCGCCGCCAGGGCCGCGCGCGAGCGCGGCCCCGGCGTAGAAACGTTTCATGGCCGAATGACCACGCGGCGCGGTCAACCTGACCGTAAGGCAAACGCGAAGTCAACAAATCCTGAAAAAGCCGGTCATTCCTGAAAGATCGCTAAGAACGCTAAGCCAGTAGCGCGCGGCCGTAGAAGTCGCTCGGCCCGGTCACCCCAGGCAGCGCCAGGAAGTACCCGCCGCCGAACGGGCTGATATAGTCCACGAGCGGTTCACCGATCAGCCGCGTCTGCACCGTCTCGAACTGGCGCTTTATGTCCTGCTGGAAGCAGGTAAAGATGAGCCCCATGTCGAGGTCGCCGACGGCGTCGAGCCCCCGGTCATAGTTGTACCCCCGGCGCAGGATGCGGCTTGAGGCCGTGGCAGCCGTGCGCGGGTTCGCTATCCGCATGTGCGCCGTCAGCGGTATCACGTCGCCGGTCGGGTCTGCCGCGTAGTCCGGCGTGGCGTACAGCGAGTTGGCGTCGAGCGGGAACCCGGTGGCGCGCCGCCGCCCGATCATCGTCTCCTGCTCCTCGATGTCCACCCGGTCCCAGAACTCGACGAACATCCGGATAAGCCGCACCACGAAGTAACTGCCATTCGCCGTCCACGACGGCTCACCCAACGCTGCGGGGTCGTCCACCCACACCAGCGAGTCCATCTGCGAAGCAGACGTCACCGTGGGGTTCGCGATCCCGTCCATGAACCCGAGCAGGTTCCGCGGCACGGTCCCGGTCGGCCTGGCAGGCGAGGAGAACCCGTCGATCCGCCAGTTCGCCTGCATGCCGCCTCGGGTGTTCTTCGCGATGTCCCGCAGCGCGTGGATCACGGTGTCCGAGTTACCCGCGGACAGCTGCAGTATCAGGTCGCCGCCGCACTGCGCCGGGTCAAGGTCGTCGTTGGGGAACGACTTCATCGGAGTCAGGTGCTGCGGGCGCGCGGCGGCGAGCCCGTAGCGCGTGTCAAAGAGCGTCGAGCCCACGCCAAACGTCACCGTCAGCCCGTCGGGCACCACCGTTGGCCCGAGCACCCCCGAGTCCGACGGCGGCCCCTCGATCCCGACCGGCGGCGGTGTGCCGCCCGCGGTCAGGAACCGCGCCCGGTCGGTCACGGTCTGGAAGAGGTCAACCAGCTCCGGCTTGCTCTCCGCCGTCGCGTTGAACGACACCACCGCGGTGGCCCGCGACGGCTCGGGCAGGATGCCCGCCTGGTACTTCCCGTGGAACGCCGTGGCGGGCAGTCGCCCCGTCACCGCGGCCTCGTTGGCGATGGCGGACGGGTCGGGCGGGGTGCTCCGGGAGAAGTACCCGGCGGCCGCACCCCCTGCCCCGCCGGCAACCACGCCGCCCGCGACGCCGCCGGCCAGGCCGCGCAGGAACGAGCGCCGTCCCGGCGGGGGCCCGGCAGGCTCCGGCGACGTCGGCTCCGGCGACGCCGCCCCCGAGGAAGACGGTTCCTGCGGTTCAGAACTCATTGGCGGTGTTCCTCGGCTCGGTGATCGACGCGATGGGAGCGAGTTCCTGCAGCACCTGTCCGCACGCCGCGTCGATCGCCTGCCTGGCGGCATCGGGCAGCGCCGAGACGGGAACCCACCATCCGTTCGGTAGCTGTTCTTTATCTAGGAGTGACTGCAACTGGCTCAGCCCGGAGTAGACGGCGGGCAGCCCCGGATACCTGGGCGCGAGCAGCGGGTGCAGCAGGGCGAGCAGCACGCGGCTGGCGGTGATGGCGGCGACCGTGCTCGCGAGCGTGGTGCCGCTGCCGTAGTCGTCGTGCCCGGTGAGCTGGAACTCAAGTGCGTTCTCGATGACCTCGTGGGCGCGCCGCCCGAGGTCGGCGAGCGGCACCTCCTGCGTCGGCCACCAGGCGACAAGCTGATTGACGTCGCTGCCCAGCGTGTCGGCGACGGGAACGAGCGACGTCAGCGACTGCCCGTGCCACAGCCCATACTCAAGGCGGTAGAACCCGGTCCACTGGGGGCTGGTGACCCCGGTCGCGTCCGCCCGGCCGTCGATCTCGGTGTCGAAGTTCCCGAACGCGTCGTAGGCGTCGCCGAGCGTCTCGTACTGCAGGTGCGCCGTCAGCCAGTCACGGCGCGCCGTCGCCAGGTTCCCGCCGCGCACCGCGGCGGCCAGCGTCGCCGTCTCTGACGCGAGCACCTTCAGCGCCGCCTCTTCCTGCGCCGCGTACGTCTTGGCGAGCGGAATGAGGTCGTTGTAGCTGACCGGCAGGACCGCGGGCGTGCCCGTGACGTGCCCGGCCACCGTGACCGTCTTCCCCTGCAGCGGGCCGGAGTCGCTGAACAGGCAGAGCAGCGCGTACTTCCCCGACCCGAAGTCGATGCTGATCGGGTTGACGGTGCCGGGACCCGTGTCCTCGATCTCGTAGTACACCGCACCGTTGGCCGGGTCGACCAGGTCGACCTCGGCGCCGGTTACCCCCTGGTTGCTGATCTGGATGGTGTGCCAGCCGGCACCGGGAACCGACCAGGCGCCGCCGCACTGCGCGCTGCTGACGTCGATGACGTCCGGCTGCTGGCCGCCGCCTGAACTGCACGCGGCGAGCGTGGTGAGCGAAGCGAGCGCCGCGCCCGCGGCCGCGAGCAGGCGTCTGTGGCACATAACCATCCGGCTTTCCTCGGGGTACTCCGTGTGCCGCCGTGCGGGGAGCTTGGCTGAGCAGACGCCAGCATAGGCTGGCCTAATTGGCCGCACCCAGGCTGCGGACGCCGCCGCGCCAAACGTTCACTTGCTCATAACCCGGCATCAACCGAACACTAAGAATCAAAAACAGGATGATCCCGAACGGGTGGTTGTTTCACGTGGTCGCGTCCCAAGACACCGGGACGCGGGTGCGGGGGCGCGGCCTTTGAGGCGGCAGCGATATCGTCGCGCGTGTGGATGGTGCGTATCGGGCTCGGCGGAGCTGTATGTCCGTGCCGGCCAGCAGCGAGCGGTTCATTGCCAAGGCGCGGGAGCTGGCCGTCGACGAGGTGATGCTCGACCTGGAGGACTCGGTCGCGCCGGATGCGAAGCCCGCTGCGCGGGAACTCGCGGTCGGCGCGCTGCAGGCCGGCGGGTGGGACGGGAAGCTCGTCGCGGTGCGGGTGAACGGCGTGACGACGCCATGGGCCTACCAGGACGTCATCGCTGTGGCCGAAGGCGCACCGGGCGCCGTCGACTCCCTAATCCTCCCCAAGGTGAGCGACCCCGGCGCCGTCGTCTGGCTTGACGTGCTGCTCGGCCAGCTTGAGCGCGGCCTTGGCCTGCCGCTCGGGCGGATCGGCATCGAGGCGCAGATCGAGGACGCCGCCGGGCTCGCGGCGGTCGAGGCGATCGCGGCGGCTTCACCGCGCCTGGTCTCGCTGGTCTTCGGCCCCGCAGACTTCATGGCCTCGATCGGGATGCGCTCGCTCACGGTGGGCGGGCAGCCGGAGGGCTACGCGTTCGACGCGCACCATTACCCGCTGATGCGGATGCTGGTCGCCGCTAAGGCCCGCGGCCTGCAGGCGATCGACGGCCCGTACGCGAAGATCGGCGACACCGACGGGCTGAAGTCGGCGGCGACCAGCACCGCCGCGCTCGGCTACGACGGCAAGTGGGTGCTGCACCCGGCCCAGGTCGACATCGTGAACGACGCGTTCACCCCGGCGCCCGATGACTACGCGCGGGCGGTGCGCATCCTGGACGCCTACGAGCGGGCCACGTCGGTGGACCGGCGCGGCGCGGTCATGCTGGACGGCGAGATGATCGACGAGGCATCCCGCAAGCTCGCGCTTGGGATCGTCGCGAAGGGTCGAGCTGCACTCCCGCGCTTAGCCCGAGGCGTGTGCGTCCGGGGTGAGCTGGGTAGATACCGCCCCAACGTGGTGATGAGAGCGGTATGCCCGCGATGCCGAGGTGTAGCGCACGCTCCGACGCCGTGGTCGAGCGCGTGGCGATGCGACCTGCACGGCGAGATTCACCCGCTGGCCCTCGCGAAGCTCCCGACGAGCGACGGACTGCATGCGCTGGTCCGGCACGCGAAGGTGCCAGTCTGGCTGCCTTGGCCGCTGCCGACCGGCTGGCTGGTCAGCGGCTTCACGGGCGCGGGTGATGAGCGCACGGGGACGCGGGGCTCCGCCCTGGCACTGTCCGGGCCCAACCCGCTCGGCGGCCCGGCGGAGATGCTGATCATCGCCGAAGAGCCGGGCGTGGGCCTGGGGGCAGGCCTGGCCGGCCTGCCGGGCCCCGATCCCGGCGACGGCTTCGCGGCCTGCCAGCCGCACGCCTCCGTCAGGGTCGCTAATCACGAGGCACCGCTATGGCTGGTGGAGTCGGACGGTAAGGCGGTCTTCGTCGGCGAGGTGGCCGCGCGCTGGGTGTGGCTGGTGCTGTGGCCGGACACGGCAGGGACGCTGCTCGTCGAGTCGCTGCCGCTGCGCGACCTGCGCGACCCCGAGCAGGAACTCGACGTGCCGTTCGGTGCCCTGTCCCCCCACCTGCCCGCCTAGGGCAAGCAGGCGGCTACGATGACCGCCGTGCGCATCGACCTGCACGTCCATAGCAACGCCTCCGACGGCACCGACGACCCGGCCGAGGTGATCCGCCGTGCCGAGGCGGCGGGTCTCGACGTGGTGGCGCTGACCGACCATGACACGCAGGCGGGGCTCGACGAGGCCCGTGCCGTCCTCCCGGAAGGCCTGACGCTGATCCCCGGCATGGAACTGTCCTGCCAGCTCGAAGGCCGCAGCGTCCATCTGCTCGCCTACCTCTTCGACCCGGCAGACCCGGCCCTGGGCGCGGAGACCGCCCAGATCCGCGATGACCGCACCTACCGCGCCAAGGCGATGGTCGACAGGATGCGGGCGCTCGGCGCTGCCGTCACCTGGGAGCAGGTCGCCGCGATCGCAGGCGGCGCGGTCGTCGGCCGCCCGCACCTCGCCCGCGCGCTCGCCGCCTCCGGTGCGGTCGCCACGCCCGCGGACGCGTTCACCAGCGACTGGATCGCGGACGGCGGCCGCGCCTTCGTCGACAGGTACGCGCCCGACGTGGCCCGCGCGGTGGGGCTTGTCCGGGCAGCCGGCGGCGTCCCGGTACTCGCCCACCCCCGCTCGCCGGGGTACGAGGTCCCGGACGAGGTCATCGTGGGGCTGGCCGATGCGGGCCTGTGCGGGATCGAGGTGTTCCATCCCGACCACGACCAGTCGCAGCGCTCGCGGCTGACCCAGCTGGCCAGGTCACTGAACCTGGTCACGACGGGGGGCAGCGACGACCATGGAGGTTACCTCCCGGGGGGACGACTTCCCGCAGGCAACAGCCACGGGCTGGGTGCCGAGACGACGCCGTCGGCGGAGTACGAGCGGCTGCTCGCCCTGTCGGCGTTCAGCTAACCGGGAATGAGCCTGAGAGTAGTAGCCCGGCAAGCGCGCATTTTGCATGCACGGAGTAATAAAGTGACCAAGGGCACTATGGGGTCGGGCCCCTGGGACGGGCGCTTGATGGCGGAGGTGCGGGGCGTGGTGGCTAGGGTCGAACGGGTATGGACGCCGCAGGTCGAAAGGCCGGATGCCGGTGAGGCGGAGGCCTCCGAGCATGCGCATGTGCTCGGCGAGGCGAACGCGTGGCTGATCGGCGACGAGGAGGAGGTCATCGTCATCGATCCTGGCGAGGACTCCGGCAGCGTGCTCGAGCAGGTCGGTGAGCGCGAGATCCTCGCGGTGATCTGCACGCACGGCCACGCCGGCCACGTCGCTGCCGCGGTCGAGGTCGCGGAACGGGACGAGGCGCCGGTGGCGCTGCACCGGTCGGACCGGCTGCTGTGGCGCGCGGTGCACGACGGCGACCCGGAGATCGAGATGGCCGACGGCGGCCGGTTCGACGTCGCGGACGTGCAGCTTGAGGTCATCCACACGGGGGGTCACACGCCCGGCTCGGTCAGCCTCTACTGCGCGGACCTCGAGGTCGTGTTCACCGGCGACGCGCTGACCGCAAGCGGTCCCGTGCCGCACGAGGGGGTGTTCACCGACTTCCCCGGCCAGCTCAACGCGATCGGCGAGCGGCTTCTCGACCTGCCGCTTGAGACCCGCGTGCTGCCTGGCCACGGCGAGGAGAGCACAATCGGCGACGCCGCCAAGCGGTTCGACGGCTGGGTGTCGGCCGGTCCCGCCGGGGAGCTTGGCTAAATCCTTTCTTTTTGGAGTTGCTGGATGCCTGGACCTGGGCGGCGAGGGCAAAAGAAAGGATCTCTTCTCCGATGGCGATAGAGCAGCTCGGTTTCGAGGGGATGCCGCGTCGGCTGTACTCGTGCACGCCGACCCGGCTCACGACCTGGATGGACTGCCCTCGCCGGTACCGGATGAGCTACCTGGACAGGCCGGTCCCGCCGAAGGGACCGCCGTGGGCGCACAACAGCGTCGGCGCGTCCGTCCACAATGCCCTGGCGGCCTGGTGGCGGTTGCCGCTGCCCAGGCGCACGGTGCAGGCCGCGGGTGCGCTCGTGACGCAGGGCTGGATCAACGAGGGGTTCACGGGTGACGCGCAGTCGGCCACCTACCGGGACTGGGCCAGGTCCCTCGTCGAAGCGTACGTCAGCGGGCTCGACCCGGCTGACGAGCCCGTCGGCGTGGAGCGCACGGTGGCGACGCGAACCGACAAGATAGCGGTCTCGGGGCGGATTGACCGGCTTGACGCCCGCCCCCGCCAGGACGGCGAAGAAGGCACCGAACTCGTCGTCGTTGACTACAAGACCGGCCGCCACGTGCTGTCCGTGGATGACGCGCGCAGCTCGCTCGCGCTGGCGCTCTACGCGCTCGCCTCTTCCCGCGCGCTGCGCCGCGACTGCCGGCGGGTTGAGCTGCACCACCTGCCGTCCGGCCAGGTGCTCGCCTGGGAGCACACCGATGAATCCCTTGAGCGGCACCTGCGGCGGGCTGAGGATGTCGCCGCCGAGTGCGCGGACGCCGACGATCGGATGCGCGCCCCGCTGCCCAGGGAAAAGTACGACGAGGTGTTCCCGCCGCAGCCTGGCCCGGCCTGCGGCTGGTGCGACTACCGGCGCAGCTGCCCGGAAGGCCAGACGGCCGCGACCCAGCACCGCCCCTGGGACGCCCTCGCCGAACTTGCCTAAGCCCTCCACTACCGGCTCGTTCGCGCTTTCGCTTGCTTCTATCGAGGCCGATTGCGCAATTGGGCTGGCAAGAGTGAGCCCGGACGCGCACAAGGCTCGCTGCGCGCCGCCTCTCCCGTGCAGGGTCCCCCTGTGCCTCCCGTGCCGGAAGCTTCGCTGCCCCCAGACGACGCCTGACGAGCCAAGTGCGCAATTGAGCGGCGAGTTAGCTCTCGGTGGAGTTCCAGAACTTGGTCAGGGCGTGGGCTGTGGTCGCGGGGGCCTCGACGTTGGGGTTGTGCGCCGCGCCTGGGATGCAGGTGCGCTCCGCGTTGAGGAGACTGGCCATCTCACGCTGCTGGGCGGTGGGCCAAGCATTGTCTTCCTCGCCGTACAGCACGAACACGGGGATACCGGCACTGCTCACGCGGCCGGCCAGCTCGGCGGTCTTGTCCTCGGCCTTGAGCAGGTGGGCCGCCATGGTAACGAGGCCGGTCGGGTTGTTGGCGAGCATGCGCTCTTGCAGGAAGGCCACGATCTGATCCGTGACGCCGGCCGCGACCGCCTCTGGCCTGAGCACCCCGTGCCAGATCTCGGCGACCTTGGCCCCTAGGTCGGCCGTAGCGGTTCCGTCCAGGTAATTCAGCATGAAGTGGAGCTCCTCGGCGCGCGCGCCGGGAAGCGCGGCAGGCCCGGAGCTCAGCAGCGTGAGCGACGCCGGCGCGCAGCCGCCGAGGACGGCCTCGCGGGCGACGAGGCCGCCGAAGGAATGGCCAAGCAAATGGGTCGCCTGCGTCGCCGCGACGAGCGCCGCGATATCGGCGCCGAGTTCACGCGGGTCGTAAGCATCAGGGTCATCCGGGCCGGCCGTCTGGTACTGGCCACGCTGATCCACCGCGATAACCCGGCGGCCCGCCGCGGCGAGCTGGCCGAGGATCGCGATGAAGTCTTCCTTGCTGCCGGTGTAGCCGGGGACGAGCAGTGCCGTGCCTAGCTCGCAGGGTCCGGCGGCGGGCATCGCGTCGAGCGCGGCGAACTCGCCGCGCCCCGTCTGCACGGTGGTTCGCCGCGTCCCCTCGGGGAGCTCAAGCGAGGTCGGCGTGGACATGTCAAGAGGCCTGCTGCGCGCTCTCCGGTGGAGCCGCGGACTCCGCCGCCTCGCGAGCCACGTCACGGCCACCGCGGGTGCGGCGCCGCCGACGCGGGGCGCGGGGCTCCGCGGGATCGCCGGACTCGCCGTCCGTGGCGGTGTTACTGAGCACGGCCTCGTCGCCGGCCGAGCCCGTGCCGTCGCCGGTCCTCTTCGACCTGGTACGACTCCGCGACCGGCCACCGGACGAACGCCGTGGGGACCGGGTACGGCCAGTCTCGCCGAGGTCCTCTTCCGCTTCCGCCGCCAGCCCGGCCCTGGCACCCCGCCGCTCGCGGGGCAGCGTACCGGTGGCGTCCGGGGGGATGGACAGGTCCGTGAACAGGTGCTCGGAGGTCGAGTACGTCTCCGCGGGCTCGGGCTGGCCGATCCCGAGTGCATCGTTGATGAGCTTCCAGCGCTGCATGTCACGCCAGTCCACGAACGTCACGGCCACACCTGCGCGGCCGGCCCGGCCGGTGCGGCCGATCCGGTGCAGGTAGACCTTCTCGTCGTCCGGGCACTCGTAGTTGACCACGTGCGTCACGTCGTCCACGTCGATGCCGCGGGCGGCCACCTCGGTAGCGACGAGCACGTCAACCTTGCCGCTGCGGAAGGCACGCAGCGCGCGCTCGCGCTGAGCCTGGCCCAGGTCGCCGTGTACGGTCGCGGCTGCGAAGCCGCGGTCCGTGAGCGCGGTCGACACCTGGTCGGCGGCCCGCTTGGTCTGGGAGAACACCATGACCAGGCCGCGGTCCTTAGCCTGCAGGACCCGCGCGAGTACCTCGATCTTGTCCAGGTTGTGCGTCCGGTAGACATATTGCGTGGTCAGCGGCGGCGGCGCGGACTCGTCCGGCTCCTCGGCACGGATATTGGTCGGCCGGCGCATGTGACGGCGGGCCAGCGTGACGACCTCGCCCGGCATGGTGGCCGAGAACAGCATGGTCTGCCGGTCGTCCGGGGTGAGCCGCAGCAGCCTCTCGACGTCGGGCAGGAACCCGAGGTCAAGCATCTTGTCCGCCTCGTCGAGGACGAGCGCGTGGATCTGGCTCAGGTCAAGGTTCTTGCGATTGGCCAGGTCGAGCAGCCGCCCAGGGGTGCCGACAACGATATCGGTGCCGGCCGTCAGCGCTTCGATCTGCGGCTCGTAGGCGCGCCCGCCGTAGACGGTGAGCACGCGCGCGCCGAGCCGCGCGCCTGCCTGCTTGAGGTCGCCGGCAACCTGGATGGCGAGTTCCCTGGTAGGGACAACGATGAGGGCGGCGGGCTGCCTGGCCACGCGGGCGGCGGCGAGCGTAGTCGCCAGCCGGTGCAGCATGGGCACGCCGAACGCGAGGGTCTTGCCGGTGCCGGTGCGCGCCTGGCCGATGATGTCCTGGCCGTCGATGGCCAGCGGCAGCGTCAGCGCCTGAATGGGAAAGGTCGTGTGAATGCCGACGTCATCAAGCGCGGCGCAGATTACTTCGTCAACGCCAAGGTCGCGGAATGGCACTGCATCATGCCGCCCGGATGCCGGGGGGCTGGCTGGTGCCTCATCACTGACCTCGGACTGGGTGGGTTGAGTTGTCAGGGGTTCCTCCGTGGCGGGCATCACCAGTGCCCGCGTCTCTGTGCAGCCGCGCGACTCACGGGCTGCCGCTTAGTCATCAACGCGTACTGGTCCTATAGCATTCCAGTTATCACAACCGCCGCTAGTTTAGCTGCCCGTTTGCTGATCGGCTGCCGAGCGCGTTTCCTCCGTGCGCGCATCACCGTTACTCCTGCAGGTGGCCTTGTCGGCCGGTGCCGGCGTATTGCCCGGCTCGGCAGCCGCGTTCTTACCCGGCCGGGCGGAGCGCTACCCAGCCGTCGGCATGGTCAGGACGAGGTCGGCGAACGCCAGGGTGACGGGGGACAGCGGCGGGGAGGGTGCCGCAGCTCCATGATTAATTCCTGTTGAGCATGAGTGTGATCACAATCTTTCGTTGGACATCATAAATCATGTCGCGCATCCTAGTTGTGAGGCCTGCTCAGGACAGAGGCCTGCGGAAAGCAAGCGACGGATGGGAAGACATGACCACACGGACGGAAAGGGCAGCAGCGCTGCCGGGCGCCCCGGCGGGGGAGCTCGCACGGCAGACCCTGCATCAGCGCCGTCACTCGACGGCGTTCTGGCTCGTCGCGGCGGCCTTCCTGGTTAACCTCGGGTTCTCGGCGGTCCCGACGCCGCTTTACACCACCTACCAGGTGCGCGACCACTTTTCCACGCTGATGATCACCGTGGTGTACGCGGTCTACGCGATAGGCGTGATCGCCAGCCTGTTCCTCGGCGGGCACGTCTCGGACTGGGTGGGACGGCGCCGGGTGCTGGTGCCCGCGCTCGCCGTCAACGTGCTGAGCGCGGTCATATTCATCGCCGAGCCCAGCCTGGCGGGCCTCATCATCGCGCGGATCGTCTCCGGCGTGTCGATCGGGCTAACCACCTCGACCGCGACCGCGTACCTGGCCGAACTGCACCTGGGCGCCGGCGGGTCGCGGACGAGTCGGCGTCCGCAAGTGGTGGCGACAGCGGCCAACCTCGGCGGGATCGGGGTCGGGCCGCTTGGCGCCGGGCTGCTCGCGCAGTTCGTGCCGTCGCCGCTGGTGATCCCCTACGTGGTCTTCGGCGGTGTGCTCGTGGTGCTGGCGGTGCTGATTACCTTCGCGCCGGAGACGGCCAACCGGCCGGACCCGCGGCCGGCCTATCGGCCGCAGCGGGTAGCGATACCCGCGCACGCCCGCGGCACCTTCTTCGCCGCCACGGGGGCCGCGGCGGCGGGGTTCGCGGTCTACGGCGTCTTCAACTCCCTCATGCCCGGCTTCCTGGCCGGCACCATGCACGAGACCTCGTACGCGGTGGCAGGCGCCGTCGCCTTCTCCGCGTTCGCCGCCGGGGCGATCGCGCAGATCGCGCTCGGCACGAAGGGGACCGCCACGACGCTGAAGGTGGCGATGCCCGTGCTCTTCGCGGGCCTCGCGCTGTTCACTATCGGGATGTGGCTGCCCAGCCTGCCCGTGTTCGTGGTCGGCGGGATCCTCACCGGCGCCGGCGTCGGCCTCGTCTTCCGCGGCTCCCTGGTGGCCGCGGCCAGCGCCGCGCCGCCCGAATCCCGCGCCGAGGTGTTGGGGGGCTTTTTCCTCGGCGCGTACATCGGGCTGTCCTTGCCGGTGATCGCGCTCGGCGTCGCCACCGAGTACGTGGCGGCACGCGACGTCATGCTGGTGTTCGTGGTGCTCGCCGCCATCGCCATCGCCGCGGGCGCGCGGGCCGTACTGCGCCACAGCGACCAGAACTAATCCCGGACCCGACAACAGGAACTCCGGATCGTTCCGGAAATCAAAAAATATACACAGAGACGGCGAGGGCGGCTCCCTAGCCAACCGGAACCCGGCGATGCACATGCTCCCGCCGGGTTCCGGCTTTCCTGAGCCGCTAGCGGACGCTAGCCGGCGGCGCACCGGCCTGCACACGGGGCCCTCAGCCGCCTCGCGCGCCTCCCGGTTAACGGCGCTGGTACCAGCCGCGCCTGACCATCGGTCCCATGCAGGGGCGCCCTCGGCCTGCGGCAGCTCCCCGAGGAAGCCGCCCTAGCGCGAGGCGGCGACCGTGACCAAGGACTCGCCTGGGCGCGGGACCTGCCTCCGTTCGAGGACGACCAGTCGAATCAAATGTTGCCGAACCCGACCCGGCGTGCCTGGTCCGTGCTGAACTCGATGAAGGCGATCTTGTCGGCGGGGACGAGGACCCTTCCGCCTTTCTGCGTGGTGAGCGCCAAGAGGGCCTTGCCCCCAGGAGCGGCAAGCGCCGCCGCTAGGTCGCGCTCGACTTCCCCGGCGGTCGCGTCCGTGTCCACGATGAGCTCGCGCGGCACCGATTGAATGCCGATCTTGACTTCCACTGTTCCCCCTAGTGGGCTGCTTCGCCTTGGTCGGAAGTGCGGGGCCAGCCGCTGATGCCGCGCCAGGCCAGCCGGGCGACGAGCTGCTCGGCCGCCTCCCGTGGGATCGAGTCGAGCGTGCTGAGCCAGTACCGCGCGCTGACCTGGGCCATGCCGAGCAGACCGATGGACAGCAGGTAGGCCTCGTCGTCCGCAAGGCCGGCGTCTTCCCTGATCACCTGGCTGATGAGGTCCGCGCACGCCCGGTCCGCCGCGTCGAGCTTGGCACGAACTGCCGGATCGTTGGCGAAGTCCGACTCGAAGACGAGCTTGAAGGTCCCGCTGTGCTCGGCCACGTACTCGAAGTATGCGGCGAAGGTCGCGTTGACCCGCTGCCTGTTTTCTGTCGTTGACCGGATCGCCCCGGCGACGGCCTCGATGATTCGGTCTACGCTCTCGTCGAGCAACGCCAGGTAGAGGTCCTGCTTGCCGGGGAAGTGCTGGTAGAGGACCGGCTTGCTCACTCCGGCCCGTTCCGCGATCTCGTCCATGGCCGCGGCGTGGTAGCCGCGCGCGACAAAGACCTCCATGGCCGCGTCGAGTAGCTGCCGACGGCGGGCGAGCCGCGGGAGGCGGGTTCCTCTGGGGCGGGTGGTAGGAGTGGCGGTCACCATATTCTCCGGGTAGGGACGATGGTTATTAACGATAGTCCTCGTCGTCATAGCCCGCGTCCCTGATCTGCTCCGCGGCATCTGCCTCGTCCGCCTCGAACGGGACTTCCGCCAGTTGCCCTCCGCCTCCTTCCGGGACCTCGCGGGCCTGCTCGGCGGCGTCCTCGTCCGGCGTTTCCATGCTTAGCTCGCTCACTGCCCGACCTCCGCCTCCTTCCGGGACCTCGCGGGCCTGCTCGGCGGCGTCCTCGTCCGGCGTTTCCATGCTTAGCTCGCTCACTGCCCGACCTCCGCGACCAGTAACTGGTTTCCCCCTGCCGGGTCATTGTAAGTCGGACGGTTGCCGGGGGGAACCGGCCTCGAACGTACTGACGAATCGGTAAATTCGGACAACGCTGTATGTATCAGCAGGGTCGTGTTCGGGGTAGGGAAGAAGCCATGCGGAGCATCTGGGCCGGTGCGATCTCGTTCGGCATGGTGGTGATCCCGGTCAAGCTGTACTCGGCGACCGAGCAGCGAGACGTCGCGTTCCGTCAGGTGCACCGGGAGGATGGCGGCCGGATCCAGTTCCGCCGGTTCTGCTCGGTGGACGGCCAGGAAGTGCCGTATTCCGACGTGGCCAAGGGGTATGAGCTCGCCACGGGCGACGTCGTGGTGCTGACCGACGATGACCTGAAGGAACTGCCACTCGCCACCGCGAAGCGGATCGACGTGCTGCACTTCAGCCCGGCCGGCCAGCTTGACCCGATCCTGGCGAACAAGGCGTACTACCTGGAGCCCGAGCCCGCGGGCGTGCGGGCCTACGTGCTCTTCAGGGATGCCCTGGAGCGGTCGGGCCGGGTGGCCGTGGCCAAGGTGGCGATACGGCAGCGCGAGGCGCTGGCCGCGCTGCGGGTGCGAGAAGGCATGCTTGTCCTTGAGACCTTGCTGTGGCCGGATGAGGTGCGCGCCCCGGACTTCAAGTTCCTTGACGAGGACGTCGACATCAGGACCCAGGAGCTGAAGATGGCGGCGTCGCTGATCGACACGATGACCGAGGACTTCGACCCGTCGCTTTACAAGGACACCTACCGGGAAGCCCTGGAGGCGCTCGTCCAGGCCAAGATCGAGGGGAACGAGGTCGTCCGCCCGCCGGGCAGCGCGGTCCCGGCGGGCGCGCCCGGCGGACCCGCCGACCTTACCGAGACGCTCCGCGCGAGCGTCGAGGCCGCCAAGGCGAACCGCACCACCAAGGACGCGGATGCCGACGCCGCGCCGCCGCCCAGGCAGCGCAAGCCGCCGGCCAGCCGCAGGAAGAAGAGCGCGTGACGATTCCAGTCCCGCACTGGCCCGGCCGGATGATCACCCTCGAGACTGGCGAGCAAGTCTGGGTGGCGCGGACACCGGCGGCCAAGAAGGAACTCGTGCTCTGCGTGCACGGGATGTCCGGGGCGACCACGAACTGGACCGACTTCATGGCCGAGCTTGCGCCCGACTTCGACTGCGTAGCGGTTGACCTGCCAGGATCGGGCTTCTCCCCGCCGCCGAAGACGAAGGCGGGCTACTCGGTCAGCGCCCACGCGGGCACCGTGATCCGCCTGATCGAGGCCCTGGGGGCCGGTCCGGTGCACCTGGCCGGCAACTCGATGGGCGGCGCGGTGTCCGTTCGCGTAGCGGCCCGCCGCCCTGACCTGGTGAAGACGCTCACCCTCATCTCGCCGGCGCTGCCGGACCTGAAGGTCAGCCGTTCCGTGGCGCACTTCCCGGTGCTCTCGCTGCCCTTCGTTGGCGAGTGGCTGGTGCGCCAGTGGATCGTGCGCTACCCGGTGGAGAACCGGGTGGCAGGCGTCTTCACGGCCTGCCTCTTCGACCCGTCCCGCATACACCCGGACCGGTTCGCCCTTGAGGTCGAGGCGCTGCGCCGCCGGGACGCGCTGAGCTACGACGCTGCATCGCTGGTCGGCGCCTCGCGGACGCTGGTCTTCGAGACGCTCCGGCCGTTTCCGTTCTCGCTCTGGCAAGCGGCCGGGCGGGTGACGGCGCCGTCCCTTGTCCTGTTCGGCCGCCACGACCGACTGGTGCAACCGAGGCTGGCGGATCGCGCGGCCCGCGCCTTCGGGAGCGCCCGCGTGCAGGTCCTCCCCGAAACGGGGCACATCGGGCAGATGGAGCGCCCCGGGCTAATCGCGGCACTGTTCCGTGAGATGGTTGAGGACGCACGGGAGGCGGGGAATTCCGGCCGCCGCGACCCGGTTGACGCCATGAAGAAGTGATATCAACCTGACTGGAGTTTGCACAGTGTCGCTGCCACCGCTGGTTGAACCGGCCGCGGACCTGTCGGTCGATGAGGTAAAGCGCTACTCGCGCCACCTGATCATCCCCGACGTCGGCATGGCCGGGCAAAAGCGCCTGAAGAACGCGAAGGTGCTCGTCGTGGGCGCAGGCGGCCTCGGCTCGCCGGCGCTGCTTTACCTGGCTGCGGCCGGCGTTGGCACGCTCGGCATCGTCGACTTCGATACGGTCGACGAGTCGAACCTGCAGCGTCAGATCATCCACGGCGTCTCGGACGTGGGCAAGTCGAAGGCGGAGTCCGCCAAGGAGTCGATCGAAGAGGTCAACCCCTACGTCAAGGTCATCCTGCACAAGACGCGGCTTGAGTCCGACAACGTGATGGAGATCTTCGCGCCGTACGACCTGATCATCGACGGCACCGACAACTTCGCCACCCGGTACCTGGTGAACGACGCCTGCGTGCTGCTGCACAAGCCGTACGTGTGGGGCTCGATCTACCGGTTCGACGGCCAGGCGTCCGTGTTCTGGGCGGACTACGGCCCCTGCTACCGCTGCCTCTACCCGGAGCCCCCGCCCCCCGGCATGGTCCCGTCCTGCGCCGAGGGCGGCGTCCTCGGCGTGCTCTGCGCGTCGATCGGCTCGATCCAGGTGAACGAGGCGATCAAGCTGATCACCGGCATCGGCGACAGCCTCGCCGGGCGCCTGATGATCTACGACGCCCTGGAGATGACCTACCGCACGGTCAAGGTCAACAAGGACCCCGACTGCGCGGTCTGCGGCAAGAACCCGACGGTCACCGAACTGATCGACTACGAGGCCTTCTGCGGCGCGGTCTCCGAGGAGGCCGAGGCGGCGGTGGTCGGGTCGACGATCAGCGCCAAGGACCTCGCGGGCATGCTCGACCGCGGCGACGACATCTTCCTGGTGGACGTCCGCGAGCCGAACGAGTACGAGATCGTCAGCATCCCCGGCGCCACCCTGATCCCGAAGGGCGAGTTCCTGAACGGCTCGGCCCTGGAGCAGATGCCGCAGGACAAGCAGATTGTGCTGCACTGCAAGAGCGGCGCCCGCAGCGCCGAGGTCCTCGCGGTCCTCAAGTCGGCGGGCTTCTCCGACGCGGTACACGTCAGCGGCGGCGTCCTCGCCTGGGTCAGCCAGGTCGACCCATCCCTTCCCACGTACTAAAACCCAAAAGATAGATCGCACGGTAGGCGGTGGCCGCGGTTTTCCCGCGGCCACCGCCTACCGCCGTCTTTGGCACCCCATCTCCACGTCCTGCCGCGCTGGCGTGCCAAGTGCGCAATGGGCGGCGACATCATCCGTCACGCGGGCTCCAGGAGGTCCGCGAGCGACAGCACCACAATCACGAAGTGCCGTTGGAGTATCAGGCGAGGGTGGTGGCTGAGTTGCGGTTTCCCGTGGGGTGTCCGGTGGTATGTCATAGAACATACGTTCAGTCCCGGGAGGTGCCGTGAAGGGGGACCGCGTTGAGATCGTGGTCGATACCGGAGACGGGGCCAGGACCTATGAGGTCAGCGCCACGCGGGCCGGGCGGCGGGTCGAGGTCAGCACCATCCGGGGCGTGGTTGAGGTGACCGAGGTCACCAGGACGGGGACGGCGGTGCGCACGGCCCGCTTCATGGCGAGCCGGATCATCGCTCTCGTCGAGCACCCGGCGGACACGAGCGCGGCCGACTGACCCCGTGGCAGTCGCGCTCCACGCCTGCCGGGGCGGGTGTCGTCCGGCTGATCCACTAGCATGCGCGGGTGGATCTACTCGAACCGGTTACGCAGCCGTACGCGTGGGGATCGCACACGGCGATCGCCGAGCTCCAGGGGCGGCCCGCCCCCACCGCCGCGCCGGAGGCGGAGCTGTGGATGGGCGCGCACCCGTCGGCACCGTCCGGGGTGGAGCGGTCCGGCACCAGGATCACGCTCGACGTGGTGATCGCGGCGGACCCTGCCGATGAGCTTGGCCCCGAGTGCGCCGCTCGGTTCGGCGGGCGGCTGCCGTTCCTGCTCAAGGTCCTGGCAGCGGAGAAAGCGCTGTCGATCCAGGTGCACCCCTCAACGGAGCAGGCCGAGGCCGGGTACCGGGCGGAGAACGAGCGGGGCCTCGCACCAGGCGACAAGTCGCGCAACTACGTGGACGACTGGCCCAAGCCGGAGATCCTCTGCGCGCTCACCAGGTTCGAGGTCTTGGCGGGCATGCGGACCACGGGGGACGCCGCCGCCCTGCTGCGCGCCCTTGAGATCGGCGAACTCGCGCCGCTCGCCGCGGAGCTAGCAGGCGCCGCGGAGCCGGCGGCGCTCACCCGCGCGCTTGGCACCATCCTGACCTGGCCCGCGGAAGACCGCGAAGCGCTTATCGCCGGCGTAGCGGCCGCCTGCGAGCGGATCGCGGCGCGCGGCGGCGAGTACGCGGCCGCGTGCGCGGCGACCGCGCGGATCGCTGGCGAACATCCGGGTGACCTTGGCATCGTCGCGTCCCTGCTGCTCCGGCACGCGGTCCTGCAGCCGGGCGAGGCGGTCTTCCTGCCGGCCGGCGGCCCGCACACCTACCTGCGGGGCACCGGCGTCGAACTGCTCGCCAACTCCGACAACGTGGTGCGGGCCGGGCTCACTCCCAAGCACATCGACGTGCCTGAGCTGCTGAAGCTCATCGACCCTGCGGCGGCCGTGCCGGTCATCGAGCCGCGCCCCATCGGCGGCGGGGTATTCGTCTACGATTCGCCCGCGCCGGAGTTCCGCCTCTACCGGGCCGAGCTGGGGCCGGGCGAGGTGACCCTGCCGGGCACCGGCCGCGCCAGGATCATGCTGTGCACCGAGGGTTCCGGAGAGCTGCGCGCGAGCTCAGGCACGCTCAAGGTCACCAAGGGCGAATCATGCTACGTGTCCGCGGCGGACGGGGCGGTGACCGCGTCCGGCCCCGCGACGCTTTTCATCGCGGGGAGCGGCATTAACTAACGCCAGACGAGCGCCGCCCGCGCCGCCCGGGAGGGCCTGATCGCGAAAATCGCGATCGCAGCTGGCCCTCCCGGGCGGACGATCATCTCCCCGGGGGGACGCCCCCCGTACCCCCGGGTGTCCGCGCGGGTCGGCCTGATCGCGAAAATCGCGATCGCAAGCGGCCCTCCGGCGCGGACGAGAACTGCTGGTCCGCGCGAGGGCGGATCAAACGGTCAGTGACTCCCCAGCAGGGACCGTAGTTAGCGGCAGGCCGGTGAGGCCCTGCTCGCCGAGCAGGTTGTCCGCCAGGTACAGCCCGATGTCGCTGAGCAGCATCTCGTGGATCTGCACGATCTGCTGCGGGCGCACCGCGCGCACGTAGTCGGCGGCCTCGCCGATTTTCATCCAGGGGCCGCTTGTCGGCAGCAGCAGGACGGGCACCGGGACCTCGGGCACGAAGTACGCGTCACCAGGGTGGTAGATGGTGCCGTCGATGAGGTAGCCGACGTTGGCGACCGTCGGGATGTCTGGGTGGATGACCGCGTGCTCGTGGCCGTGCACCGTGACCGCGAAGGACTCCAGGGTTAGCGCATCGCCGGCCGCGACCGCGGTGAACTGGTCCTGGTGCGCGGCGAACGTGCCGGCCAGCGCGGCGGGCGCGTACACCCGCAGCTCGGGCCGCGCCGCGAGCGCTTCGTTGATCGCCGCCTCGTTGACGTGGTCCATGTGCTCGTGCGTGATGAGGACCGCGTTGGCGCCTGCGATGATCTCCGCCGCGCCCGCCGAAAACGAGCCTGGGTCGATGACGATTGAGGCGCCGTCCTTCTCGAGGACGACGCAGGCGTGCTCGTGCTTAGTCAGCTTCATTTTCGACACGCTACCCGCAGGAACGCCCGTCACCCGGGCGGGGTGGCGGTAGGGCGGCGGCGTGGCACAACATCCCGTTCGGGATAATTCGGTTTTGTGACTGTGAATGGAGAGAAAGCCACGTCGTTCGGCAGCGTCGCTGGCAGCTACGACCGGGTGCGGCCAGGGCCGGCGCCCGCGGCAGTGGACTGGCTCATGCCTGCGGGCTGCGAGGTCGCCGTGGACCTGGCAGCGGGGACCGGGCTGTTCACCAGGGAGCTGCTAGGCCGGGCGGCGCGCGTGGTGGCCGTGGAGCCGGACGCGCGGATGCGGGACGTGCTCGCGCGGCGCTCGCCCGAACTGGACGTGCGCGAGGGCTGGGGCGAGGCCATGCCGCTGCCGGACGCTAGCGCGGACGCCGTGTTCGTCTCGACCGCATGGCACTGGCTTGACGTGCCGCGGGCGGTGCCCGAGATCGCCCGCGTGCTGCGGCCGGGCGGGCGGCTCGGCGTCATCTGGACGAGCAGGGACCGCGATGAGGACTGGGTGGCGGAGCTCGACCTGCTGCGGCTGCCCGGGGTAAGCGGCGCCGGCGGCGGGCCGTCGACCGTGACCGAGGTGCGCGCAGAGCTGGACCGTCATCACGCCGTAATCCTCCCCGAGGGCTCGCCGTTCGGGCCGGAGGCAACCGCGTCGTTCGGCTACTCGCGGACGATGACCGTGGCCGAGGTGCTTGAGTGGCTGGCGACGAACAGTTCGTTCATCGGCGCCGCGGCGGCCGACCGGGAGGCAGGCCTTGCCAGGTGCAGGGACGTGCTGCTAAGCCGGGCGAGCAGCGAGGCGGCCGGGACCGAGCCTGTCATCGAGATGCCGGTGCGATCGTGGTGCTGGCGGGCCGACCGCTCGTAGCGGGCGCCGCGCTGATGAGCGCGCCGCGTCGGTTAATGTCCGGTTTAGGTAATAACTAAAACGCACCGGGGGCGGACCGTCTGGTCGCAACAAGCCCTAACATTTCCGTGTGGCAAGGGACTACGGCGGCTCATACGGCGGTCAGCCGTGGCATGATGCCGAGCCGCCGCACCCGGCCCGGCCACCATACTCAGCCCGGACGCCCTACAACGGCCCGCCCTATAACGAGCCCTCATCCAACGAGACGTCATACGGCGGTCCGCCATACGAGGGTCCGCCATATGGGGGTCCGCCCCACGGGGGGTCATCCCATGGCGGGCCATCCTACGGCGGGTCGCCGAGGCGGGAGCCGCCACAGAACTCGGGCGCCGTCGCCAGGCGGCGCCGCATCCGGGCGCTCGCGGTCGCCGCGCTTGTGCTCGGCAGCATCGGCGTCCTTGTCTTTGGGATCGAGGCGGGGGTTGAGATGGCGCCGCGAAAGTTCACGACGGCGCAGCAGCAGCAGATCACCAGCTGGGAGTTTGGTAAGCGCTGGCGCGATCTGTCGGCCGGGGAGATCTTTCCCGCGTCGGTCCGCTACCCCGCGCCCGAGGCGCTTGACGATGACCCCGCGCTGGCGTTGTCGGCGCAGCGCGTCGGCATCGCCGGGCAGGACAGCTGCGCGGCGGCCGTCGACCCCGCCGCGGCGGAGGTGCTTGACCGCGATGGCTGCGCGGCCATGCTGCGGGCAACCTACGTCGACGCGACGGACAGCTACGTGGTGACCGTTGGCGCTGCGGTGCTGCCAGGCACGGCCAAGGCGGCAACCGCGGCCCGGGCGATCAACGGCGCCGCTGCGAGCGGCGGGCTGGGCCCGGCCGTGCACACGGTGCCGTTCAAGGGGACGCCGGCCGCCGAGTTCGGCAACGAGCAGCGGCAGCTTTCCGGTGTGGTCTCCGCGGGCAGCTACGTCGTCCTTTACACGGTCGGGTATGCCGACAGCCGGCCCAAGCAGCCGGTCGACAGGGACAGCTACGCGGACGCGGAGATGACGAGCGCGGGAGCCGGGGTGGCGCACGGCGTGCTGTCGGTACTCGCCGCGCCGGTGCCGTCACCCAGCTGCCCTGGGGTACCTGGATGCTGAGGACCACATGACGCTGCTGAAGACGCCGAGGATGCTGGTCAGGGCGGCGGCCAGCGTCGGCGCGGCGGTGGCGCTCGGCGTGCTGTCGGCGCTGCCCGCGGCCGGGGCGGTCGCCGCGCCGGCCGACGCCACCAGGGACTCGCAGCAGTGGGTCTTCAACATGCTTGACGTCCAGGCTGCCTGGCAGGTGACCGAGGGTACCGGCGTCACCGTCGCGGTGATCGACAGCGGCGTGTACCCGGACGTGTCCGACCTGTCCGGGGACACGGTCATCTCCGGCCCCGATTTCACCGGGCTGCATACCTCGCCGGATAACCCCAACTGGGGCCAGCACGGCACGTGGATGGCGTCCATCATCGCCGGGCACGGCCATGATGGCGGCTATGACGGGATCATGGGGATCGCACCGGAGGCCAAGATCCTCTCCATCCGGGTGATACCGGACAAGGGTGACCCCGGCTACCAGGCTTATAACAACGAGCCGGAGCAGCGGATCCAGGACGAGCTCGCCGACGGGATCATGACAGCCGTCAAGGACCACGCCCAGGTGATCAGCATGTCGATCGGCTACTCGGCGCCGAGCGGCGCGGTGCGCGACGCCATCAAGTACGCCTATCAGCACGGCACCGTCCTGGTGGCGTCATCAGGCAACTCCGGCGACAACGACACGCAGCACAGTAGCGGCAGCTCCGGCTTGGCGCCGGTATCGTTCCCCGCTGAGTATCCCGGCGTGCTCGGCGTGGGCGCGGTCACCATGAACGGCACGCCGGCCAGCTTCTCGAGCGGCAACCTTTCCGTCCAGGTCGCCGCACCAGGCAACGGCGTCCCCGCCCAGGGGAGGAACGGCCTGTACTACACCGTCGACGGGACGAGCCCGGCGTGCGCGCTCGTGGCGGGCGTGGTCGCGCTGATCAAGTCCAGGTACCCGACGATCTCCCCGGCACTGGTGACGGAGGCGCTGACGTCCACCGCGCAGCAGACCCCGTCGGGCAGCTACGACGTGCACACCGGCTTCGGCATCGTCGACGCGGACGCGGCGCTACTCAAGGCGGGACAGCTGATGCAGGAGCGGCCCCAGGGGTCGCAGGTCCCGCTATCCGCGCACTTCGGCGGCGGCCCCGCCGCGGTGCCCGCCGCCCCGGTCACGCCGCGCGGTGCCGGCCTGCCCGTGGCGTTCACCATCCTGTTCCTCGTGTCGCTCGTGGTCGGGGGCGTCGGGGGCGTCGGGGTCTACAGGACCCGGCAGAGGCGGTCGTGACCACGATCGACGACTACTCCTCCCGCGTCCTCGACGTGGTGGACGCGATTCCGCCGGGGCAGGTCATGTCGTACGGTGACATCGCCGAGTACCTGGGGGCCGGCGGTCCACGCCAGGTCGGTCAGGTGCTCGCCCGCTACGGCGGCGGTGCCCCCTGGTGGCGGGTGACCCACGCGGACGGCACGCCGGCGCCCGGGCACGAGGCCCAGGCCCTCGCGCGCTACCTGGCCGAGGGGACGCCGCTGTTGTCTCCCGGGGGGACGACCCCCCGTGCCCCCCGACCTGACAGGCATCGGGACGTAGCGCGCGTGCGCGTGAACATGCGCCAGGCGCGGTGGAAGGGTGCTGCTCCGTAACTCGCCCTCGAATGTCGGCGGCCCGTGGTGAAATCTCATCAAGATGAACGGTTACCGACTCGTCCGCCGCGAGCTGGCGCTCACCCCGCCCGCCCCGCCGGCCCTTGACGAGGCGCAGCAGCGGGTGGTCGACCACAAGGGCGGCCCGCTCCTCGTGCTCGCCGGTCCCGGCACGGGCAAGACGACGACGATCGTCGCCGCGGTCGCGGAGCGGATCGAGCGCCGCGGCACCGACCCCGGCCGCATCCTGGTGCTCACGTTCAGCAGGAAGGCGGCGGGCGAGCTGCGCGACCGCATCACCGCCAGGCTCGGCAGGACCACGTCCGAGCCGCTCGCGTTCACCTTTCACAGCTACGCCTACGCGCTCGTCCGCAGGGAGTTCGTGCTGGCGGGAGACCAGCCGCCACGCCTGCTCTCCGCGCCGGAGCAGTTGCTCGAGATCCGCCGGATGCTGCGCGGCGAGGTCGCCGACGGCGGCAGGAACTGGCCCGATGAGCGCCGGCCCGCGCTGGCCACCCGTGGCTTCGCCGAGGAACTGCGCGACGTGCTCATGCGGGCGGCGGAGCGCGGGCTTGACGGCAAGGCGCTGCGCCAGCTCGGCCGCAGGTCCGGCCGCGAGGACTGGGTGGCGGCCGGCGCGTTCCTCGACCGCTACTCCGGCCGTTTCGACCTGGCGCCGGTGCCCGCTTACGACTACGCGGAGATCGTCAGGATCGCCGCGAGCCTGCTCACCAGGCGGGCCACCAGGCAGCGGGAACGGGACTCCTACGACGCGGTGTTCGTCGACGAGTACCAGGACTGCGACCCCGCGCAGGAGGCCCTGCTCCGGGCCCTCGCCGGCGACGGCAGGGACCTCGTGGCGGTTGGCGACCCGGACCAGTCGATCTATGCCTTCCGCGGCGCGGACGTGCGCGTGCTCACCAGCTTCCCCGACCGGTTTCGCGGGCCGGGGGGCGCCCCGGCCCCGGTCATCGCGCTGCGCACCTCCCGCCGCAGCGGCCCGGTGCTGGTCGCCGCGTCGCGCCGGATCGCCAGGCGGCTGCCGGCCGCGCCCGCGGCGACAGAGGGGCACAGCGGCGACACCGCCGCGCACCGCCGCCTGATACCGGCGACTGGCTCCGCCGGGCAGGTCAGGATCTGCGTCGCGGACACCCAGGCGCAGGAGGCGGCGGTCGTCGCCGACACCCTCCGCAGGGCGCACCTGGCGGACGGGGTGCCGTGGGGGCGGATGGCGGTCCTGGTCCGCTCGGCACAACATCAGGTCCCGGCGCTGCGCCGGGCGCTGACCGCCGCCGGCGTGCCGGTGACGGTCGCGGGCGATGAGCTGCCGCTGCCCGACGAGCCGGGCGTCCGGCCGCTGCTCACGCTGCTGCGCTGCGTCGTCCAGCCGGGTCGACTCGACGACGAGACCGCCGCTGAGCTGCTGACCGGGCCGCTCGGCCAGACCGACAGCCTTGGCCTGCGCAAGCTCAAGCGGGCCCTTGGCGGCGTGCCGCTTGGCAAGGTGCTCACCGACCTGCGGCCGCTGCGCCTGGTCAGCGACCGAGTCGCCGCGCCGGCTTGGCGGGTGGCCAGCCTGCTGACGACGGCCGGCCAGCTGCTCGACGCGGGCAAGACCGCGGAGGACGTGCTGTGGGCGGTCTGGCGGGAGTCCGGGCTCGCCGCGCAGTGGGAGGAGCGGGCCGAGCACGACAGCGCCGCCGACCATGACCTGGACGCGGTGCTCGCGCTGTTCGAGGCGGCCGCGCGGTTTACCGATGACCTCCCGCCAGGGAACCTGAAGCTGTTTCTCGACAGCCTGACCGGCCAGGAGATCGCCGGCGACACGCTCGCCGAGCACGCGGTCCGCGAGGACTGCGTCCGCGTGCTGACCGCCCACCGGTCCAAGGGCCTCGAATGGGACGTGGTGGTCGTCGCCGGGGTGCAGGAAGAAGTCTGGCCCGACCTCAGGCTGCGCGGCTCTCTGCTCGGCGCCGACGAGCTGGCCGAGGTGACCGGCGAATCGATGACGAACACGCCGGCCGCCGGAGCGCCACGAGACCTCGCCGCCGCGTCCCTCGCGGCCAGGCTCCTCGCCGAGGAGCGGCGGCTGTTTTACGTCGCGGTAACGCGGGCGCGGAAGCTGCTCGTGGTGACCGCGTCCGGCGGCGATGAGCAGGACCAGCGGCCGTCCCGGTTCCTGACCGAGCTCGCGGGCGACGAGATCGAGATCGAGCGGGCCAGCGCCGCCACCAGGTGGCTGTCCCTCCCGGCACTCGTCGCGGACCTGCGCAGGACCGCGGCGGACCACACGAAGCCGGACGCGCTGCGACAGGCCGCCGCCCGCCAGCTCGCCAGGCTCGCCGACGCTCGTGTGCGGGGCGCCGACCCGCGCGACTGGTACGCGCTGACCGAGCTGTCCGACGCCGCCCCGATCGTCGGCGACGGCGAGCGGGTACGGCTCTCGCCGTCGCACGTGGAGACGTTCACCCGGTGCGGCCTGCGCTGGCTGCTCGAGTCCGCCGTCGGGGCGGGCCATCCCGACGTCCTGCGGCACCTCGGCACGGTCATCCACGCCGCCGCGCAGCTCATCGCCGAGGGTGCCACGGAGCAGCAGGTAACCGGCAGGATCGACGACATCTGGCACCACTTGGACTTCGGCAGCGTCTGGTACGGGAACAAGCAGCGGGAGCTCGCGGAGAGGATGGTCCGCAAGTTCCTCGCCTGGCACACGGCCAACCCGAGGGAGCTGCTCGCGACCGAGCAGGCACTCAAGGTCAGGGTCGGCCGCGTGGAGATCACCGGACGGGTCGACCGGCTGGAAGCGGACAGCCAGGACCGGGGCGTCATCGTGGACCTGAAGACCGGCTCGTCCGCGCCGCACGACGAAGACCTCGACCGTCACCCCCAGCTCGGCGTCTACCAGCTCGCCGTGCTCCTCGGCGCGTTCGAGCAGTTCGGCGTGACCGAGCCGGGCGGTGCCGAGCTCGTCCAGGTCGGCAAGGCAGGCCTGACCGCGAAGGCGAAGGTGCAGCGCCAGCGCGCCCTGCCCGACGACCCGGACCCCGGCTGGGCGCGCAAGCTCGTCGACACCGTGGCCGAGGGCATGGCGGGCCCGGTCTACCAGGCCAGAGTCAACCCCGGCTGCCGGACCTGCCCGGTCGCGTCCTGCTGCCCGGTCAACCCCGATGGCGAGCAGGTAACGCGTTAACGAGATCTTCGCCCTGCCTCTACCGCCTCCGCAGCGTCCCGCCTGCCTCAGCGGACGAGTAAAGGCAGGCCGGCGCCTCGGCGCAGACTCGCAGTCCTGGACAACCGCCCCGCTCTGACCGCCGAATGTCGGTGGGCTCTGGTGGAATGGCTATGTGGACAGGTACACGCCGGGGCAGCTGGCCCGGGTGCTTAGGCTGCCGGAGCCGACTCCGGAGCAGGCGGCGGTCATTGAGGCGCCGCTCGGGCCGCTGGCGGTCATCGCGGGGGCGGGGTCTGGCAAGAGCGAGACGATGGCGGCGCGTCTTGTGTGGCTGGTCGCCAACGGCATGGTCCGCCCCGACCGGGTACTTGGGCTGACGTTCACGAGGAAGGCGGCGGCCGAGCTCGCCGAGCGGGTCCGCCTGCGCCTCGACGCGCTCCGCCGCGCGGGGCTGGCCGGCGCGCCGGCCGACGAGGACGCGGGCCCGTGGGCGGGCGAGCCGGTGATCAGCACCTACCACGCCTACGCGGGCCGCCTGGTCAGCGATCACGCGCTGCGCGAGGGGCTTGAGCCGTCGATGCGGTTGATCACGGCCGCGCTGTCGTGGCAGCTCGCCGCGTCGATCGTGGCCGCCTACGACGGGCCGATGGAGGACGTGCCGTGGACGCCGCAGACCGTGACCGCGGCGGTGCTCGAACTCGCCGGCGACCTCGCTGAGCACCTGAAGTCGTCCGACGACGTCCGGGGCGTAGGGGAGTGGCTGAGCGCCGAGGCGGCCAGGTGGCCTGGCAGGGGCCTGGCCGGGGTGCGCCGTGTCGTCGATACCCAGCGCACCAGGGAGCAGCTGCTGCCGCTCGTCGACCGCTACGCCGAGGCGAAGCGGGCGCGTGAGGTGCTCGACCACGGGGACCAGGTCAGGCTCGCGGCGCAGATCGCCATGCGCCATCCGGAGGTGGGGGCCGCCGAACGGACCCGCTACCAGGTGGTGCTCCTCGATGAGTACCAGGACACCAGTCACGCCCAGCTCAAGTTGCTGAACGCCCTCTTCGGCAACGGGCACCCGGTCACCGCCGTCGGCGACCCGTGCCAGTCGATCTACGGCTGGCGCGGCGCGAGCGCGGGAAACCTGCGCCGGTTCGCCGATGACTTCCCGGACAGGTCGGGGCGGACGGCCCCGGTCCGCAAGCTTTCCACCAGCTTCCGCAACGCCGGGCGCGTGCTCGACACGGCCGCCGTGCTCCAGATCGAGTTGCGGGCGCAGGCGCCGGACGTCCCCGTGCTCGAACCCGCTCCTGACCGGGGCGGCCGCGGCGCCGCGTGCGCCGCACTCCTGTCCACGGTGACCGAAGAGTCGGAGTGGGTGGCCGCCCAGGCCGCCACGTTGCTCGCGGCGCCCGCAGGGTGGGCACCGGACGGCAAGCTGTGGCCGGACGGCAGGGCTGCAGGGGTGCGCCCGTCGGACATCGCTGTGCTGTGCAGGAAGCGCTCCCAGTTCGTGCCGCTGCGCCGGGCGCTCGAGGCACGCGGCATCCCGTGCGAGGTCGTGGGTCTGGGCGGGCTGCTGTCGGTGCCGGAGGTGCAGGACGTGGTGGCGACGCTGCGCGTGCTGCAGGACGCCGCCTCCTCGGACGCGCTCGCCCGCCTGCTGACCGGCCCACGGTGGCGGATCGGCCCCCGCGACCTGGTAGCACTCGGCCGCCGCGCCCGCGACCTGGCAGTTGTCCCCCGGGGGGACGACCCCCCGTACCCCCCGATGTCCCCGGGGACGGACCCGATGGCACAAACCGCCATCGTATCGGGTCCGTCCCCGGCGACGGATTCGGTTGTCCCCCGGGGGGACGACCCCCCGTACCCCCGGGTGTCGGGATCACCGCAGTCTCTCGATATCCCCCAAGGGGACGATCTGCGGCCTGTCTCGACCGGGGCCGTCCTTGACCCGCTCGCCGAGGCGGTCACCGACCTGACCACGGCGGACAGCGCCGCGTCGCTGGTCGAGGCCCTGGATGACCTCGGTGACCCCGGAGAGTACTCCGCGCAAGGGTACGCGCGGCTGTCGGCCCTGGCCACGGAGACCCGGCGGCTGCGCGAGCACGTAACGAGGCCCCTCGCCGACCTCATCGCCGAGGTGGAGCGCGCGCTCAGCCTCGACATCGAGGTGGCGGCCCGGCCAGGCGGCGACCTGGCCGCCGCGCGGGCCGACCTGGACGCCTTCACCGACGTCGCCGCCTCGTTCGCGGGCGACCAGCCGGAACCGACGCTCGGCGCGTTCCTCGCCTTCCTGTCCGCCGCGCAGCAGGAAGAGTACGGCCTGCAGACCGGCCGGGTCGGTGAGTCGGACACGGTCAAGCTGCTTACCGTGCACGCCGCCAAGGGCCTGCAATGGCCTGCGGTCTTCATCCCCGGGTTGGCGGCGGGGGAGAAGTCGCAGGTCTTCCCGTCCAAGCCGAGGGTGCCGACACGCTGGACCCACAACCCCCGGCTGATACCGTTCCCGCTGCGCGGCGACAAGAAAGACCTGCCCGACCTGCCAGCGCTCGATGCGGACTCCCTCGCGGAGTTCAACGAAGCGTGCGTGGCCCGCGACCTGGCTGAGGAACGACGCCTTGCGTACGTCGCGGCGACCAGGGCCGAGTTCTGGCTCGGCTGCTCCGGGTACTGGTGGGGCGACGCGGCCTCCCGGCTCGGCCCGTCGGCGTTCCTCACCGAGGTCCGCAGCGCGTGCGAGGCCGGCGCGGGAACGGTCACCAGGTGGGCGGACCAGCCGGCCGACGAGTCGGACAACCCGCTGCTCGCCGAGGTGGACGAGGCGGACTGGCCGGCGACCCCGGCCGGCCAGCACTACGCGGCGGTCGCGGCGGCGGCAGCCCTCGTGGACGCGGCCCGCCGGGACGCGGACGCCGAGAATGGCGACGCCGACGGGCTCACCGACGAGGAGCGGGCACTGGTCACTGCCTGGGAGCTTGACACCGGCCTGCTGCTCGCCGAGCGTGACGCGAACCGGGCCCGTGGCGACGGCCCCGTCGAAGTAGTCCTGCCTGCCCGGCTGTCGGTGTCCGCCCTGGTCGCCCTGGCCAGGGACCCGGACGAGCTGGCCCGTCAGGTCCGCCGCCCGATGCCGCAGCCGCCCGCCAGGCAGGCCCGCCGTGGCACCGCGTTCCACCTGTGGCTCGAGGAGCGGTTCGGCCAGCAACGGCTGATCGACGACGATGAACTGTTCCTCGACGACGCCGTCGCGGAGTTGGACGACAACCTCATCGAGCTGAAGGCCCGCTTCGAGGCAGGCGAATGGGGCGGCCGATGGCCCCGCGAGGTCGAGGTCCCGTTCGACACCCAGCTCGGCGACCGCCAGATCCGCGGTCGCATCGACGCGATCTTCGCCGACCAGGACGGCGGCTACGACGTGGTCGACTGGAAGACCGGCCAGCCCCCGTACACCAAGCAGGAGAGGGACGCGGTAGCCGTCCAGCTAGCCGCGTACCGCCTGGCTTGGTCCGCACTGTCCGGCGTCCCCCTGGACAAGGTCCGCGCCGCGTTCTACTACGTCCGCCACGACCGAACGATCCGCCCCGCCGACCTCCTAGATGCCGAAGACCTGAGGGCCCTCATCGCCCGCGTCCCAGTAGCCGGTTGACTCCCAGCGTCTGACTGACTCTTAGTAAGTAGGACTTCTGGCTTACCGTCGAACGAGCCCCCCCGACTACCAGCCCCGCCGTGACCGCCTCCGCCGCGAAGGCCCGAACATCTGGCTCGCCGAGAAAGGGCGTCACCCCTGACGGTTCCACGTCGGTTCGGTAAGCGCCCAGTCGGCGTCCCAAGCCGCCATCCGCCGACGATCCAGCACCTGGCGAATGACGGCCGCACCGCCCAGGTACAGGACCCCGATTCCGGCGACCACTCCGGCGGCTGTCTCGCCGGCCAGGCCGGAGGCCTGGCCGGACGGCGAGGGCGGGCTCGTCAGGGCGCCGGAGGCATCTGTCCAGACGGTGAGCGTGGTTCCCTTCGGTCTCCCCGAAGGCGCTGGGATCTGGCCGTATCGCACCATGCCGTTCACGGATGTCCAGCGGGCCTGCGTCGGAACCTGGGTGCGATAGCTGTCCATGACGGTACTCATGCCGGCCGGCATCAGCAGTTCGGCCCTGACCTGGTGGCTGGTGGCTTCCATGGCGTGCTCGGCCTGCAGTGCCCCGGCATAGGCCCAGTGGCTAGCTGCCCGTGCGGCGAACGGCGCCACTGCGGCGCTCACGGCGAACAGGCCTGCAAGCAGGCACGTCTGGAGCCGCTCCGAGGTGCGCCGCAGCGGGTTACCGTCGGGCCGCCACCCGCGAATCAGCCTGCAGAAGTATTGTTCCTGTCTCATCACAACCTCCTTAGCCTTCCGCCATCAGCACTGCTGGCGTAGGTTTCAGCATCGCCAGGAGGCCGCAGCCCGGGTACCCGCTGATCGCTTATGAACCCATAACATGAAGTTATGGCCCGTCCTGAACGTTTGGGCTTCAGGGCTCGGGGTCGTGGCCGATGCCGGCGAGGTGGATGGATGCCCAGGTGGTGCGTGTCACAGCGCGAAACTCGCCATTCGGCGGAGTTTCGCCCACCTGCTTCTCCGCCCAGGTGCGTAACCGCGGATCAGCTTGACTGGCCGGGGTAAAGAGCTCTGGAGCGTGAGCCGTCAAGCGCCTATGCGGGGCTCGATCGCCGTGACGTGCAGGATCCTCGCGCTGTCCTTGAGCACCCTGGCGAGCTGGGTGCGGGAGGCGATCCCAAGTTTCGGATACACCCGGTGCAGGTGCGATTCGATCGTCCGGTGGGACAGGTACAGGCGTTGCCCGATCTCGCGGTTGGACAGTCCCTCGGCGGCCAGCTGGGCGATTTGCAGTTCCTGCGCCGTGAGTTGGCCGAGCGCGTGCGGGAGCCGCCGCTGGCTGCCCTCCCCTGAGGCACGGAGCTCCTGGCGGGCCCGCGCGGCCCACGGGACGACGCCAAGCGCGTCGAACATGTCCCTCGCCGCCCGCAGCGGCACGCGGGACTCGGCCGGACGGCGCTGCCGCCGGAGCCATGCGCCGAAGGCCAGTTGCAGCCGCGCACGGAAGAACGGCCACGAGGCGAGGTCTTGGCGCAGTGCGCTGGTGAAGCCTTCCTCGTCGTCCGCCAGGACCGCCTGAGCGTACGTGATCGCGACCTGGAGGTACGGGGACGGAGTGCGCCGGGCGAGCGGCTCAAGGAGCCGCACGGCCGACTGCGCCAGGTCACGGTGGCCGCTGCGCACGCCAGCCTCGGCGTAATCCCCGATCGCGAAGCACTGGATGAGGCGGTGGCGGACCGGGGCATCTTGCCCGGCTAGCCGCGCTAGGTGGTCGAAGGCATTCGCGTACTCGCCGCCGCCGAGCGCCAGCACGCCGCGCACGTACTGGCCGGCGGCGAGCAGTACCGCAGCGCCCGCCTCAAGCGCGACACGCTCGGCGTCGACGGTCAGCTTCTCGGCAAGCTCTTCCTCGCCGCACAGTGCGGCGACCGCTGCCTGCGCCATCCAGCCACCCGCCTCCCGCAGTGGCTGGGCGGTCTCCGTGGCCAGCCGGGCCGACTCCTCGGCCGCCGACATGGCCGCGGCGAAGTCGGCGGTCATGATCGCGGCCCACGCCCGGGTCTCAAGCACCTGGGCGAGCAGCCGGAGGCGTCCCTGCTCGCGCAGGCGTACGACCGACGTCCCCAGCAGCGACGATGCCAGCGAAGGCGCACCCACGAGCACCGCGGCGGTGCCTAGCAGGTGCAGGTCGCCGGAGTCCGCTATCGGGGCCATCGCCGTCAGCCGGTCAATGACGGCCGCGCCCCGCTGGACAGGCGCGACGTATGCCTGGATCTGCAGCAGCCTCGGGTCCGCATGGCTGGCGCTTAGCTCGTCCGCTGCCCGCAGCACGGCCGCTCCGGCGTCCTGGCCCAGGCCGGCCAGGTAGCACCGGGACGCGGCGGCCGAGAGCAGGTTGAGTGCAAGATCTGTGTCCCCGTCGGCGAGCATCCGCCTCGCGTTCGCGACCAGGTCATGAACCCGCGCCGGGTCTCCCGGCGGGTCGGTGTGGAAGGCATCGCTAAGCCACGCGGACAACGCCTGCTCCCGTGGCCCTAGCTCGAGCGCGGCCGACTCACGCAGCAGGCGCTCCACCGTCTCCGTGCGCCCGAGCTCGCCCGCCGCCTCCGCCGCGCGCAGCAGCAAGGCTCCGCGCTGGGCGGGGACGCTGACGAAGGCCGCGGCGCGCTCGAACGTGGCAGCCGCCGTGACGAAACTGCCGTGGCCGCGTGCCCGGCGTGCCGTCTCTTCAAGTTCCGCCGCCACCACCGGGTCCGGGCCGATGGTGGCCGCAGCCCGGTGCCACACGCGCCGGTCCTCGTCGTCCGCGAGCACCTCGGCGAGCGCCGCGTGCGCCGCGTGCCGCTCGGCGATGGTCGCCGCCTGGTAGAGCGCTGAGCGGACCAAGGGGTAGAGGAACCTGACCGCCGTCCCGGCCACCTCGATCAGGTGCGCGCGCACCGCGGGCACGAGGTCCTTGACAGACCGCGCGGCACCGTCGGCGAGCCGGGCGGCTCGCATGATCTCGCCCAGTTGCGTGCGATCGTCGGCCGCGGCGATAAGCAGCAGCGCGCGGGTGGGCGCCGGCAATTCGGCGGCCCGGGCGGCGAACGCGTGTTGCAGCCTGGCCGTCAACGGCAGCGAGTCAGGCAGCGCGGTCTCCCCGCCGCGCGCGAGCGACCCGAGAGCCGCGGGCAGTTCAAGCAGCGCGAGCGGGTTGCCCCCGGCCTCATCGAGCAGCCGGTCGCGCACCGACGGCGCCAGGCCGGGGAACCGGTCGCTCAGCAGGGAGCGGGCCGGCTCGTCCGCGAGGCGGCCCAGCGGCAGTTCGGGCAGCCCGGCCTCGAGCAGCGGGCTGTCGTAGCCATCGCGGATGGCCGCGAGCAAGACGACCGGATCGGACTCGACCCGCCGCCCGATGAACGCGAGCACGTCGGAGGTGGGCCGATCGAGCCACTGCGCGTCCTCTGCGATCAGCATGATGGGACCGCGGGCCGCTGCCTGGCTCAGCAGGTCGAGTGCCGCGAGCGCGAGCAGGTAGAACTCGGACGCCTCAGTCCCGGCGATGCCGAACGCGGCCGTTATCGCCGGGTCGTCCAGTGCCGGGAGGCTGGCATGACGGGACAAGAGCGGCCGCAGCATCTGGTGCAGCCCCGCGAACGGCAGGTTCGCCTCTGGTCGGACCCCGGTCGCGCTGAGCACCAGCATGCCCTGCCCTTCGGCGGCGCTTGCCGCCCCCGTCAGCAGCGCCGACTTGCCAATGCCTGCCTCGCCCCGGACGACCAGCGTGCCACCCCCTGCGCGAACGCGACCCAGCAGGCGGGCTAGCTTTTCCGCCTCCTGGCGGCGGCCGAGCAACTGTGCCGCCGGCTCCGCCGCGATCGCGGTCTCGTCCCGTGGCTGGGCCAGCCCCACGACCCGCGCCTCCGGCATCGCCCCGGCAGAACTGTTCATCGCATCTCGCCCTCCGGTCCATTTCTCCGGTGGTGGTGGTCTCCTCCCTTCACTGAGGCCTGACAGACAAGTTTCAGCATCATAACTGAGGTCAGCTAGAGCCGTAAGGACCCGAGGTAGCGCTCGATCGTCTCAACTTTGGAGGTCAGGCCGTCGGTGACGCCGGGGCGGAGGTCGGCCTTCAGGACCAGGCTGACCCTGGGAGCCCGCTCCGCGACCGCGTCCATCGCGTCCTTGACGACGGTCATGACCTCATGCCAGTCACCCTCGATCGTGGTGAACATCGAGTCGGTCTGGTTCGGCAGCCCGCTGGCGCGCACGACTCGCACGGCCTCCGCGACGATTTCGCCGACGCCCTCGCCGACGCCGAGCGGGGTAATAGAGAAAGCGATGAGCATGAGCCCCAAGGCTAGCCCGCCCGGTAAAGGGCAAGCTGAGCGGCATGCGTTAACCTTTCGGACATGAACGCGACGCCGCAGCCAGCCGAACCAACGCCGTCCGCCTACGCCGAGGCGGGGGTTGATGAAGAGCGCGAGCAGGTCGCGTTCGCCCGGGTCATGCGTCCGTGGCTGGCGCGCACCAAAGTGCGGTCGCCGATGGTCACCTCCATCACTGGCCTGGCGAGCGGTTACTTCGCGACGATCATGCACCTGCCGCCCGGCCCGGCGATCGCGCTGACCACCGACGGCGTGGGCACGAAGATCATGCTGGCCGAGGAGGCCGGCCGCTGGGAGCCGATCGGCGTCGACTGTGTGGCGAACAACGTCAATGACCTGATCTGCGTCGGTGCGGTGCCACTCGCGCTGCTCGACTACATCGCCACCGACCGGATCGACGAGGGCGTGCTCGACGAGGTCGCCCGCGGCCTCTTCCTCGGCGCGGAGCTGGCAGGCATCGCCATCCCTGGCGGCGAGATCGCGCAGATCGGCGAGATGCTCGCCAAGTCAGCGAGCGGCGGCCCCACGCTCGACCTGGTTGGCACCGCGATCGGCGCCGTGCCGGACGACCGCACCCCGCTCGACGGCAGCAATGTAAGGCCCGGCGACATTGTGATCGGCCTCCCGAGCTCCGGCCTGCACAGCAACGGGTACTCCCTCGCCAGGCATGCGCTGTTCAAGAAGGGCGGCCTGAGCCTGGGCGACCACGTACCCGGTTCCGGGCGGCGGCTCGCCGACGCGCTGCTTCAGCCCACCAGGGTGTACGTGAACGCGGCCGAGGCGCTGTGGGCGGCGGGCATCACGCCGCGCGGCATGGCGCACATCTCCGGCGGCGGCCTGCTCAACATCACCCGGCTCGCCGCCAACGTGTCCTACGAGCTTGACTCCCTGCCGGACGCGCCCGAGATCTTCGGCCTCATCGCGAGTGCGGGCGACGTCGACGCGGCCACCATGTACGCCACGTTCAACATGGGGATCGGGTTCTGCGTCGTGGTGAGCGAGGCCGATAAGGACAAGGCACTCGCCGCGCTCAAGAGCGCGGGCGAGGACGCCACCAGGATCGGTACCGTCACCGCGGAGCCCGGCCGCACCGTCACGATCCCGGCCTTCGGGCTCAAGGGCAAGGGCGACACCTTCGAGCAGGCCGGTTAACCCAAGCCGGTACGTTAGGTCCATGGACGTCCGGGACTTTATCGCGGCCAACGCCGCCGAATTCTCATCCGCGCTGCGTGACTGGCTGAGCATCCCCTCGGTCTCGGCCGATCCGGCCCGCCACGGCGACGTCGGGAAGTCGGCGCAGTGGCTTGTCGATTACCTGAAGGAGACGGGCTTCCCGGTCGCGGAGATCTGGGAGACCGACGGGCTGCCCGCCGTCTACGCGCACTGGCCCGCCGCCGATCCAGCCGCGAAGAAGGTCCTCGTCTACGGCCACCACGACGTCCAGCCCGCCGCCAGTGACGATGGCTGGGACTACGAGCCGTTCGCGCCGCAGGAGAGGGACGGCAAGATCTTCGGCCGCGGCGCCTCCGACGACAAGGGCCAGGTGCTCTTCCACGCCCTCGGCGTCCGCGCCGCCCTCGCGGCGAACGGCACTGGGGCGCCGCCCGTCACGCTCACCCTGCTGGTCGAGGGCGAGGAAGAGTCCGGTTCGCCCAATTTCGCCAAGCTCCTGCGGGAGCGCAGGGATCAGCTCGCGCCAGACGTGATCGTCATCAGCGACACGACGATGTGGGCCGCGGATACCCCGTCGATCTGCACGGGCATGCGCGGCCTGGTGGATGCCGAGATCACCGTCACGGGCCCGGCCCGCGACCTGCACTCCGGATCTTTCGGCGGCGGCGTGCCGAACCCGGCGCACGTCCTGGCGAGCCTGCTCGCCGGCCTGCACGACGAAAACGGGCACATTACCCTCCCCGGCTTCTACGACGACGTAATGCCGCTGTCAGCGGAGGAGCGCGCGCTGCTCGCCAAGCTCCCCTTCGACGAGCAAGGCTGGCTGCACGACGCCGGCGACAGTGGCGCCACCTACGGCGAGGCGGGCTACACGACGCTTGAGCGGATCTGGGCCCGCCCGACCGCCGAGGTCAACGGCCTGTGGGGCGGGCACACCGGCCCCGGCGGCAAGACGATCATCCCGAAGGCGGCGCACGCCAAGCTGTCGTTCCGCCTCGTCGCCGACCAGGAACCTGCCAAGGTCGTGGAATCTCTCAAAAAATACCTAGCGGCATCCACACCGAACGGCTGCGTGGTGTCCGTCACGGCCGGAACCGGAGTTCGTCCGTGCCGGTCGGCCATCGACTCGCCGGCTGTGGCCGCGGCACGCCGTGCGATGGAGCGGGCGTTCGGCAGCGAGGTGCTGTTCACTAAGGAGGGCGGCAGCGGCCCCGAGGCCGACCTGGCCGACATCCTGGGCGCGCCGCTCGTCTTCGTGTCCGTCGGCCTTGACGCGGACCAGATCCACGCCCCCAATGAGTATGTGGATCTTTCCCGGCTACTGCGCGGTGCTGAGTCAATCGCCTACCTATGGGAAGAGCTTGCGGGCGCCCTGGAGGGCGCGAAGTGAGTCCGACTGGAGACATCGACCAGCTTGACGGGCCGCTCGGACGGCTCGCGCTTTCCCGCTCCGCGGTCGACCGGGCGACGCAGCGCCGGGGCGACAGCGAATGGATCGCGGAAGCCTGGGCCGACCCGCGCAGCCGCGTGCTCGTGGTGCGCGACTCGGAGGCGCTCGTCGCGGAGCGGGACGGCCAGCTTGAGCTGGTGTTCGTCTCGTCGGCTGACGCCCCGGAGGGGACGAGGTTCCTTCTAGGGGTCGACTCCGAGGGCATTGCCTACTTCGGGGTAAGCGGTGTGCTTGAAGGGGAACCAGGAACCCGTTCGGACTCCGCTGATGCGAAACCCATGGCGCTGCGGCAGGCGGGCGCATTGCTCAGCGACCGCGACGCTGGGCTCTTGACGCACGCGGTGGCGCTCGCGTACTGGCATGACACGCACACGCACTGCCCCCGGTGCGGCACCCCCACAGTGCCGGCGCCGGCCGGGCACCTTACTACCTGCCCCAAGGACGGGACCGAGCATTTTCCGCGGCTCGACCCGGCGGTGATCATGCTGGTCATCGACCCGGACGACCGGCTCATGCTGGCGCGGAACGCGCTGTGGCCCAAGGGGCGGATGTCGGTCGTCGCCGGGTTCGTCGAGCCGGGAGAGTCGGCTGAGCACGCCGTGGCGCGCGAGGTCTACGAGGAGACCTCGATCGTGGTCGGGCACGTGCGCTACCTGGGCAGCCAGCCGTGGCCGATGCCGCGCTCGCTCATGCTCGGCTACGAGGCGCGGGCGCAAGGCGGGCAACAGATCGCGGTCGATGAGGAAGAAATCGGCGAGGCGCGCTGGTTCACCAGGGCCGAGTTGCGGGCGGCGATCGACGCGGGCGAGATCGGCCTCGCGCCGACCTCGTCGATCGCGCGGCGGCTGATCGAGTACTGGTACGGCGAGGAACTGCCCGACGGGTCCGCCGGCTGGGCGACGCGCGGGCGGTAGCGGGTTATTCTCAGCACTTTACGAACACGTGGCAGCTGGCGGTTCGGCCGGACATTTTGGGTGAATCGGGCAGGATGTCCTCGCGGCCTTGTCATAGTGGATACTTAGGAACGCCATAGCGTGCCTAAGTATCCACTATCTTCAAAATCCCGTTCGGATAACCGCGCCCCCAGGGCGACGCTGCGGCGGGATGGGTGATATGCCGCTCTTGCCGGGTTCGGAGGGCGGCGGAGGGTTGCCCGAGCGATCGTAGGCCAGGTCATGAATAAGGCTCTTTGCTCACCCGGTGTTGCGCGATTCGGCTAGCTTTTCTTGACAAAGCCGACCAAATTACTAGAGTATTTTCCCTATGGGGGCGTGAACGCTGAGGAGGTGCCAGGGCACGTGCAGATCGGTACGCGAATGCTGGGCCGCGCCGAGGCGGTCGCCGCCGCGCAGGCGCCGGGCGCGGAACCCGTACCGCTGCCCGGGCAGGGCGCGGACGGGACGCTGCTGGCCGTGGTGCCAATCCCCGGCACCGGGACGTCGCTCGCCATCGTGGGTTACCCCGTCGCGGTTCCGGGGAGTGCCCCCGCCGCGGTACCGGAGGGCCAGGCGGCCGGCGAGTGGCCAGGGCTGCTGCTCGACCACGATCAGCGGCGGGTTTGGGTGGACGGTGCTGAGGTGCCGCTCACGTTCCAGGAGTTCGAGCTGCTCGCCTTCCTCGCCGCGCACCCGGCGACCGTCTTCAGCCGCGCCAACCTGGTCCGGGAGGTCTGGCAGCGGGACTTCGCGGCCGACAGCCGCACGGTCGACGTGCATGTCAGCCGACTCAGGCACAAGCTCGGCCCGTCCCACGGCAAGTGCCTGGTCACCGAGTACCGCGTCGGCTACCAGTTCCGCCCGTCGGCCTGATCGGCCAGTTCCGCCCGTCGGCCTGATCCGCCTCGCGCACGTCGAGCCCTGAGCGGGCTTAGGGCCAGTTAGCACATTTCCGCGCCCTGGTTTGTGATGTTATGTGCGACACGAAGTGGACCTAAGTTTGCCCGCCTGGTGATCAGCCGCTGACGTTCGGACCAGCCTTGGTGATGGTGATGCGCATGAGGACGCGCAGCTCGCGCTCCATGGCCGCGCGGTAGTCGTCCCAGTCGGGGTGCTCGCCGGATATATCGCGGTAATAGGTGATGAGGCCGTCCATGGCCTCGGGGAGCTCCACGATCTCGACGGTGCCCTCAAGCTGCGCCCAGCGGCCGTAGAAGCCATCGGGGAAGGCGCACACCCAGACCCGGGGGTCGCGGCGGGCGTGCCGGACCTTGTAGGCGGTCTGGCGGGTGCTGATGATCACCCGGCCTTCCCGGTCGACCCCGGCCGTTACGGGGGACAGCTGTGGCGAGCCGTCTTTCTTGAGCGTGGCGAGCACCGCGTGGTGATGCGTCCGGACGTACTCGATGGCCTGGTCGATGTCCATGGTCCCCATCCTGCCACCTCGCCTGAGGGTGGCCGAAAGATAGTGGGCGGGAGAGTGGCCTTCAAACCGGTCGGGGTGCCGCGTTGGTGTGCTTAGAGTGATCCGTGGCGTCTACGCGGGACTGGTTTGAGTCTGTTGCCGAGGCGCGGCGGCGGGCGCGGCGGCGGCTGCCCCGCCCGGTGTTCATGGCGCTGGAGGCCGGGGCGGAGGCGGGCGTCAGCCGGGCCGACAACGTGGCCGCGTTCCGCGAGATCAGGTTCGCGCCGCCGCGGCTCGCCGATCTCCCGGGCAGGCGCGATCTGCGCACGTCGGTGCTCGGAGTTGACGTTGACCTGCCGGTGATCGCCTCCCCGGTCGGCGCGCAGGCCGTCCATCCGCTCGGTGAGGTGGGGGTCGCCCTCGGTACCCGCGACGTTGGCACGGCGATGGGGCTCAGCGAGTTCGCGAGCAAGCCGGCCGCCGAGGTGGCGGCGGTCAACCCGAAGCTGTTCTTCCAGGTGCACTGGTCCGCCAGCAGGGACGTCCTGCTTGAGCGCGCTGAGACCGCCCGCGCGGGCGGGGCGACCGCCCTGATCGTCACGCTCGACTGGTCGTTCCCTGGCGGCAGGGACTGGGGGAGTCCCGCGATACCGGAACGGCTGGACCTGAAGGCCCTCGCCAGGCTCGCCCCGGCCGGCCTCGCCAGGCCCGCCTACCTGATCGACTGGCTCCGCCACGGCGGCCTGCCCGATCTCACGGTGCCGAACATGGCGCTGTCCGGCCGGCCCGCCCCCGGTTTCTTCGACGCCTACCGGTCCTGGATGGCGGTTCCCCCGCCGACGTGGGCCGACATCGCCTGGCTGCGGGCGCAGTGGGGCGGCCCGTTCCTGGTCAAGGGCGTCATGCGGCCCGATGACGCGCGGCGGGCCGTCGACGCCGGTGCGACCGCCATCTCCGTCTCGAACCACGGCGGCAACAACCTGGACGGCACTCCAGCCTCCATCAGGGCCCTGCCCGCAGTGGCGGCGGCGGTGGACGGCAGCGCCGAGGTCCTCCTCGACGGAGGCGTCCGGCGTGGCGGTGACGTCGTCAAGGCCCTCGCCCTGGGGGCGCGCGCCGTCATGATCGGCCGCCCCTGCTTGTGGGGGCTGGCCGCCGGCGGCCCGGCAGGCGTCCGCAACGTCTTTGACATCCTCCGCGCGGGGATCGACTCGGCCCTGCTCGCCCTCGGCCGCCCGTCGGTCCGCGATCTGGTCCCCGCGGACGTGATTCTCCCCGCGGACTTTGCTAGAGGCCTTCCCCTCTAAGGCCCGCCCGCACGGACATCGGGGTAGAGGGGCGTCCCCCGGGAGACAACAGTTATGGGGCCAGCGCGCAGGCGTGTGACGCACGAGTGTGGGTATGTTGGCCGCGGACGAAGGGCGGTGCCGTATGGATGAAAGCCGGGCGCGGGCGATGCTGCGGGCGGAGCGGGCCGAGGTGGCCGAGCTTCTGCGGGAAACGGAGGCAGCGGTCAAGATCGAAGAGCAGCCACCCGACAGCCCCACTGACTACGGCGACGAAGGACTGCCACTGACCGAGGAGGCGACGGATGAAGCGGTCGCCGACCAGCTCCGCAGCAGGCTCAGCGTGATCGACCGGGCACTTGGCCGGCTTGAGGCTGGCACTTACGGGCGTTCGGTACTCAGCGGCAAGCCCATCCCGGACCAGCGGCTAGAGGCTGACCCCGCAGCAGAGCTGACCGTGGAAGAGGCCCGCGCCCGCTTAACGGCGGTCGGTGATCCAGGCGGCGATCTGCGCACGGGACTGGAAGCCCAGCTTCGACATGATGTTGGCGATGTGCCTGGCGACGGTGGCCGGGCTGATCACCAGCTCGGCCGCGATGGCCTTGTTCCGCCGCCCGGCGGCGATGAGTGCGGCGATCTCGAGCTCCCGGGGGGTCAGCCCGCCCTGCGGCGTCACGTTACCCGCCGCTCTCTGGGGACCCGGTGCCCTCGGGTACTGCCCGAGAGCCAGCTCGATGGCGGCCTCGGGCGACAGCGCAAGGCCGCGTGCCCACAGCAGTGCGATCGCGCCGTCATCGAGGTGGCGGGCGACGGCGAGGTACCGGTCGGTGCGTGGGCGGGGCACCGGGGGGAGACCGGTCGTGGCCCGTAGCGCGGTCGCCGCGGCGGCAAGCATCACGGCGCGCTCCGCGTCGTCTTCGCTGACGGCGAGCGCGGCACATGACTCAATGCCGCGCGCCATCCCGATGTGCGTGCCGATGTCCCGGCAGAGCCGGAGGCTCTCCGCTAGGTGCTCCCTGGCGGCATCGACATCGCCAAGTCGGAGGGCGACCTGGCCGAGCCCGGACAGGCAGCGGGCTATCTCCGGCCGCGCGCTGATCTCCCGCAGGTAACCGAGCGCGTCGGCGTACATGCGCTGGGCACCGTCGAGGTCGCCGCGCAGCCGGGCGAGGTCGCCGAGGCCGAGCTGAGCGTGTGCGACGCCCCACAGGTGGTCGATGGAGCGCATGACCACGATCGAGGCACTGGCCAGCTCAGCCGCCTCCTGCATGCTGCCGCGGACCGCGGCGATCGCGGCACGGATGCCAAGCGCCCAGCCCGTGTTCCAGCCGTCGCCGCTGGCCGCTGCGATCGCCGCCGCCTCCCGGCTGAGCGTCTCGGCCTCGTCGGGGCGCGTCGTGTGAACGGCGATCTCACTCAGCAGGTTGAGCCCGGCCGCCGTCCAGAACTGGTCGCCCGCCGCGCGGCACAGGTCCAGGCCGGCCCTGGCCGGCGGCGCCGCGTCGGCCGGCTCGATGGACAGGGCCAGCTGGGCCCGCCCGATGAGCGCCTGCCCGCGGATCCGGGGGGCCACGTCGGCCGCCTCCGGCAGGGCGAGGAAGGCGTCAAGCCACTCGCAGCCAAGGGCGAACTCGCCGCGCACCAGCATGCACGGCCGGATCGCCGTGCAGATGCGCAGTCCGGTCGCGACGTCGCCTTCGGCGAGGCATTCGCCAAGCACCAGCCAGACGTTCCCCGCGTCCACGTCGTACCGGCGGAACACGTCAACCCGGTCCTGCCATGGCGCGGGCACGAGCGCCATGCCCACGGCGAAGTTCCGCTCCGCGACGGTGAGAATGTGATCGCGGAAGCGGTGCTGGATCTCCGTCGCCTCGCCCGCCGAGGTCAGCTTCTCCGCCGCGTACTCGCGGATCGTGTCAAGCATGCGGAACCTGGCCTGGCCGAGCGCCTCAGGCTCGCGCACGACGAGGGACTTGTCGACGAGCGCGGCCACCGTGTCAAGGATGGCCGCTGCGGGGACTAGGTCGTCGGTGCACACCTGCTCCGCCATCTCAAGCGACCAGCCCGCGAAGACGGAAAGGCGGCGCAGCAGCGCCTGCTCCCGCTCCGTCAGCAGGTCATGGCTCCAGTCGATAGCGGCACGCAGCGTCCGCTGCCGCGGTGCCGCCGCCCGGTCGCCCATGGTCAGCAGCCCGAACCGGTCGGCGACTCGCATCCGGATCTGCTCCACCGACAGCGCGCGGACCCGGGCGGCGGCGAGCTCGATCGCCAGCGGGATGCCGTCGAGCGACCGGCAGATCGCCGCCACCGCGGCCGCGTTGGCAGCGGTCAGCGCGAAGCCAGGCGTGGTCGCCGCAGCTCGCTCCGCGAAAAGCCGGACGGCCTCCGAGGCTGACCCGTCGGCCGACGCGACGGCAAGCGGGGGGACCTGCCAGACCGTCTCGCCCGCGACCCGCAGCGGCTCGCGGCTGGTGGCGAGCAGGCGCAGGTCAGGCGCGGCGGCCAGCAGCCGCTGGCAGAGCCGGGCGCAGGCCTCAAGGAGGTGCTCGCAGTTGTCGAGGGCGAGCACCAGGGTGCGCGGGCGCAGTGCGTCGGCGAGCGTGTGGAGGAGCGGGCGGTCCTCTTCCTCGGTCACCCCGACAACGGAGGCGACGCGGGCCACCACGAGATCCGGGCTGGTGACATCCGCAAGCTCGACGTAGCGCGCGCCGTCGGCGAACTCGACGGCGGTCATGGCGAGCGCGTGCAGCGCCAGGCGGGTCTTGCCGATGCCGCCTGGGCCGGTCAGCGTCACCATCCGCGTCGCGGACACGAGCTTCCGCAGTTCGTCGAGCTCATACTCGCGGCCGATGAAGCTGTTCGGTTCGGTGGGGAGTTCTGACCCTATGTTCATATCTCGATCCGGAGCCGGGATACACGATGCACCAGGGGCGGATGGGGCCGCATCTGCATACTGCCCTACATATTTCAGATGATGCGATCCGTTGAACTACTAGCTTAGTCTGTCTGCTTGTTGGGCACTCAAGAGCTTCACTTTCCCATCCTTCGCGATGGGCGCCATAGGTAGGCGTGTGAGTTCTGGGCCATGGTTTGACATGCCGTCGGTGCCCTCGCTGCGGCCGGTTTTGTGAGGGGACCGCTCGCGGCGCAACAGGGTCCCGGTCGCCGTGATCGCAGCTTTGGGGGGGATGCGACGCACACCGCCGATTTTTGAAGTCGGCGATGTTCGCCGCAGGGAGAGGTCACGGCGGCCGGAACTCTGTTTTTTGCGGGCTTTCAATCGGTGGCGCGGTAGCAGGCGCGGAGCCGGAGCTTTGGTGCGGTGGGGGCTCCGACGTAATCCAGGCCCAGAAGGGCGGCGCCCGCTGCCGGGGGCACGTCGAGCACGCGCGCGGTAGCGCCTGGGGCGGCTTCCGCGAGATGGCGGTCGACCGCGGCGAGCAGCAGGGGATCGCGAGCCTCAAGCAAGCCGCCGCCGAGGACGACCGGCGTTCCCGCCGGTGCCATCCCGAGTTGCCGCATCGCGGCCGCCGCCATGGCGCAGATCTCCGTCGCCTGCCGGTCCACCAGCGACCGGGCTACCGGGTCGCCGAGACCCGCCACCGTGAAGAGCACGGAGGTTAGCCGGTGCAGGTCGGCCTCGACGAGGTCGCGCTTGTGCACGGCGATGGCCACGTCGCGTATCGAGGGCAGGCCGAAGTGATCAGCCGTCGCGGCACCGAGCGCGGTCGCGGGGCCCCGGCCGTCCCAGCCGCGCATGGCGTGCCACATCACCGCCTGGGCCAGCCCCCGGCCGCCGCCCCAGTCTCCGGTCAGGGTGCCGAGGGCCAGGTAGCGCGCGACAGCGCCTGACGGCGCGACGGCCACGCAGTTGATGCCGGCCCCGCAGGTCACCGCCACTCCCCACGGCTCGTCCACCCCGCCGCGCAGCACAGCGAACGTGTCGTTCACCGCTACGGCGGTCTGCGACCAGCCGCCCGTGAGCAGCGCCGCCGTCAGCGCTGCTTCCTCCTCGGGCAGGTCAGCGCCGGCCAGGCACGCGGAAATATGGCTGGCGATGACCCCAGGACCAGCGATGCCAGCCTTATCAGCCACCGCCATGATCAGCTCGCCGAGCCGACGCATGGCACCGTCAACGCCGTGCTCCTCGTGCGACGCACCGGGCCCGCGCAAGGTGGCGAGCACCGTACCGTCCCAGCCGATGAGAGCCACGTCCGTCTTGCTGTTGCCGCCGTCAATCGCGAGCACGGCGGCCTGGCAGTCAGCCAACCTGCCTCCTTCTTGTCATGCCCAGGACAGGAACCTTGCGTTCTCCGCGATCAGCCGGTCGGCCATCTTCTCCGCGAGGTCGTACTGGCCGATCAGCGGGTGCGCGAGCAGCGCGGCCACCACCCGCGGCCGGCCGCCGCGCAGCGCCGCGTCCACCGCCAGCTCCTCGTACGCCGACATGTGCCCGACAAGCCCGCGCAGCAGCGGCGATAGCGGCGGGGTCGGCACCGGCGCCGGCCCGCCTGACCCGATCACCGCGGGCACCTCGATGACTGCCTCGTCCGCGAGGAAGCCGAAGGTGCCGTCATTGCGCACGTTGACGACCTGCACGTCCCCGACGTCGCCGCTCAGCGAGGCGAGCAGCGCGACCGCGGCCTCGGAATAGAATGCCCCGCCCCGCTTGCCGAGCAACTCAGGCTTCTTGTCGAGCGCCGGGTCCGCGTACATTCTCAGCAGCTCGGCTTCGATCGCCGTGACGGCGGCGGCCCGTGTCCCCGACCGCTGCTGCTCCGCCACGACGGAATCATGCAGGTAGTAGTAACGCAGGTAGTAGGAAGGAACAAAAGAATAAGCACGAAGAACGGATTCGGGCGTTGCCACATGGTCAGCGATCTCATCAAGGTGGCCGGCTAGCAGCTCGGGCAGCCTGTCCACCCCGTCGACGCGCACCGCTCGCTCCCAGGTGAGGTGATTCAGCCCCACGTGATCAAGCGAGACGGCCTCCGGGGCGACATCGAGCAGCGAGGCGAAGTACCGCTGAAGACCGATCGCCACGTTGCACAGGCCCACCGCGCGGTGCTCCGCGTCAAGCAGCGCCCTGGTGACCATCCCGACCGGGTTGGTGAAGTCGATGATCCACGCGCCCGGTGCGGCCCGCTGCCGTGCCAGCTCGGCGATCTGGAGGACAAGCGGTATGGTGCGCAGCGCCTTGGCGAGACCGCCGGCGCCCGTCGTCTCCTGCCCCACGCAGCAGAAGTCGAGCGGCCACGTCTCGTCCCTGTCGCGCGCTGCCTGCCCGCCGACCCGGAGCTGGATGAGAACGGCGGCCGCCCCGTCAATCCCGTCCTCGGCATCGGTGGTCCACCGGACGACGGCCTGATGCCCGTGCGCCCGCATGATCCGCGCGGACACCGGCCCGACCACGGCCAGCCGTGCCTCGTCAGGGTCGACCAGGACCAGCTCGGTGACGTGCGGCGCGAGCCGTCCGAGCCCGTCCGCGAGCTCCGGCGTATAGGTCGACCCGCCCCCGATAACCGCCAGCTTCACATCATCCTCCTAACGTGCCAGGTGCGCCCTCGGGCAGACTCTTGCCGCCCCAGTCGTTGCTTCCGCGTGCTGCTCCGCCGGCCGGCGGCCTGTTGCCAGCGAGCCTTGTGCGCATTTGGGTTCACTCTTGCCGGCCCGAATGCGCATCAGGCTCGCTGGGCTGTGCGGTCGGGGCGCTGGGCTGTGCAGTCGGGCCGCTGGGCTTGAACGCCTCAACTCGCGCGCCGGACTGGGCTACGTGGCAGGCGACCTCGCGGTTTGCGAGCGAGGTGAGCACTGGGGTGACATTTCCGCAGATGTCGATAGCCACCGGGCAGCGGGGCTGGAACCGGCAGCCGGGCTTGGGGTCGATCACCTTCGGCGGCTCGCCGCGCTCGCCGGTCGCTGCTGCCAGGGCCTCCAGGCTCGGCGGCGGCGCCTTCGGGTCGGGCACCGCGGACAGGAGCAACTGGGTGTACGGGTGCCTGGGCGCCGCGAGAACGTCCTCGATGGGCCCCGCCTCCGCGATCTGCCCCGCGTACATGACGATCAGCCGGTCGCCGACGTACCTGGCGCTGGCGATGTCATGCGTGATGTAGAGGATGGAGACACCTTCCTCATCGCGCAGCTTCGCCATCAGGTTCAGCAGGCCGATCCTGATCGACGTGTCCAGCATGGATACCGGCTCGTCGGCCAGGATCAGCCGCGGCTTCGTGGCTAGGGCCTGGGCGAAGCCGACGCGTTGCCGCTGCCCGCCGCTCAGCTCGTGCGGGTAGCGGTCGAGCATGACCGCGCCGAGGCCCACCACGTCGAAGACCCGCGCCGCCTCGGCCCGCCGCTCGCCGGCCGACAGCTCGGAGCGGTGCAGCTTCAGCGCGCGCAGCACGCCGTGTGACACCCGGAACACCGGGTTGAGCGAGCTGAACGGGTCCTGGAACACCATCGGGACCTGGCCCCTGTACCTGAGGGTTTCCCGCCGGGACCTGAGCGCCCGCAGCGGCGTCCCGGCGCCCGACTCACCGAAATAGGTCACCGTCCCGCTGGTCGGCGTGTACAGCCGGGCGAGCAGCCGGGCTACGGTCGACTTGCCGCTGCCGCTTTCCCCGGCGAGGGCGACGATCTCCCGCTCGCCGATGGCGAAGGACACGTCGTCGACGGCGTGCAGCGTGCCGCTGGCCAGCGCCCCGCCGATCTTGAAGTGCCTGGTAAGGTGGTCGGCCCGCAGCAGTTCGGTCACTGAGCCGTCTCCTTCGCCTGTTTCCCTGGCCCCTTTTCCGTGTGTGCCGCCTGCGCTTGTACCGTTTGCTCTAGGACCGGGTCGTACAGCAGGCACCGGACGCTGACGCCCTCACGGTCGAGAAGCGCCGGCGCGGTGGTCTCGCACGCCGGCATTTTCACCGGGCAGCGGGGTGAAAACCGGCACCCGTTCGGAATGACGGAAAGATCGGGCGGCGCACCGGGGATTCCCTTCAAGGGGACCTTTGGCCCTGTGATTCCCGGAAATGCCTCAAGTAGCCCGCGCGAATAGGGATGCAGCGGGTTATCGAATATCCGCCTGGTGGGTCCCGATTCCGCGACCTGCCCGGCGTACATCACGATGAGCCGGTCGGAGTAGTGGCTGACAAGCGACATGTCATGGGTGACGAAGATGACCGCGAAGCCGATTTCCCGCTGCAGCTCCTTGATCTGCGTCATCAGCGAGCGCTGTGCCACCACGTCGAGTGCCGAGGTGGGCTCGTCCATGATCACCAGGTCCGGAGTGAACAGCAGCGCCATCGCGATCATCGCCCGCTGGCGCATGCCGCCGGACAGTTGGTGCGGGTAGCTCTTCAGGTGCACCGCGTCGATCCCGACAAGCCTTAGCACCTCAGCGGACCTGGCGGCGATGGCCTTCCGCGAGGTCATCCCGTGCGCACGGAGCGCGTCGGCGAACTGCGCGCCGACCGACATGACCGGGTTGAGTGCGTTCATCGCGGACTGCATCACGACCGACAGGTTCTGCCAGCGGATCGCGGTAAGCCGCCGCGCGGTCATCGTGACCAGGTCCTGGCCGCGGAACGTCACCGAGCCGGCGGTGATGACGGCCGGCGCCGACAGCAGCTGGGCGACCGCGAACAGCAGCGTCGACTTGCCGCAGCCAGACTCGCCGACGATGCCGACGAACTCGCCTGGCCCGACGTCGAATGACACGTCGTCCACCGCGCGCACCGGGTTCTTGCGGCCCGTGTTCGATGTGGCTATGTAGTCGACGGTCAGGCCGGATACCTCAAGCATGAATTCTTTTCGTCCTGCCCTTCGCATTGAGGTCCGACAGGCCGGAAACGTCAGGAGAAAAAGGATTCACAGGGCCAGCCTCCGGATCCGCCGGGCCGCGCTGTGCCAACCAACACTGGGCCAGCCAGTCCTGCGCGCGCGTACCGGACGCAGCGCCGGGTTGCCGATCTCGTCGAACGCGTAGTTGAGCAGCGCGAACGCCGCGCCGAGCAGCGCGATGGCCGCGCCGGGGACGATCGCCTGGAGGTAGTAGCCGGTCTGGAGCGCCTCGTTGTTCTGCGCCCAGTAGAGCATCGTGCCCCAGGCGACCGAGTCCGGGTCGCCGAGGCCGATGAACTGGAGGCTGGAGGCAAACAGGACGTCGTACAGGGCGTTGGTGAGGAACGCCGCGACGAGCAGCGAGATCATCGTCGGCAGGATCTCCACCGCGATGATGTAGGCCGCGCGCTCGCCGCGGACCCGGGCGGCGGCGAGGAAGTCGCGGCTGCGCAGCGACAGCGCCTGGGAGCGGAGCTGCCGGGCGGTGTAGGACCAGCCGGTGAAGGTGAGCACCGCGATCAGCACGCCAGTGCTCGAGTTGTGCACGTAGGCGGCGATGACGATCAGCAGCGGGAACAGCGGGATCACCAGCACCACGTCGGTGAACAGGTTAAGCGCCCCGTCCCAGAAGCCGCCGAGGTAAGCGGCGGCGACGCCGATGAGCGCGGCGATCAGCGTGGACGCCAGCCCGGCGCCGAACGCGATCTCAAGCACCTGCCTGGTGCCGTAGACCGCCTGGGCGAAGATGTCCTGGCCAAGTCCCGTGGTGCCGAACAGGTGCGCCGCGCTCGGCCCCAGGTTCCGCGCGTACGCCTCGGCCGACGGGTTGTCGTGCGCGAACAGGCCCGGGAAGAGAGCGAGCACGATGAAGGCGGCGAGCAGTATCGCGCCGGCGGTGGCCTTCGGGGACCGGGCGAGCGAGCGCCACAGTGTTCCCTTCACTGGCGCCCCCTCACCGGCTGCTCCTCGTGCGCGGGTCGAAGATCGCGGTCGCGATGTCGGCGAGCAGGACCGCCACCAGCACCGCCACCGTGATCAGCAGAAAGAGTGCCTGCATCAGCGGGTAGTCCTCGTTTTCGACGGCCTGCAGCAGCATGTAGCCGACGCCCGGGTAGTTGAAGACATACTCAATCAGGATCGCACCGCTGACCACGAAGCCGAGCGACATCGCGAAACCGGTGAGGTTCGGCAGGATCGCGTTGCGCGCGGCGTAATTGAGCATGATCCGGTGCGGCCGCAGGCCTTTGGCGCGGGCCATCCGCACGTAGTCCTCGGCCAGCGTGGTGACCATGTTGTTCCGCATGGTCAGCGTCCAGGTCCCGATCGTGGTGATCAGCAGCGCGAGGCCGGGCAGCAGCGCGTGCTCGAGGACGTCGCCGATGTAGGAGGGCGTCCAGGCTGGGGTGTCGGTGAGATTCATGCCGCCGGACCAGGGGAGCCACTGCAGCTTGAGTCCGAAGATCAGGATGAACATCATGCCCACCCAGAAGTACGGGATCGCGGAGGTGATCACCAGCACGGGCGGTGCGATGCTGTCGATTAGCCCGCCGCGCCGCCAGGCGGCGATGATGCCGACCCCAGTGCCGAGCGTGAACGCCAGGATCGTGGTGACGCCGACAAGGCCGAGCGTCCAGAAGATCGCGGTGCCCACCACCTGGCTGACCGGGGACGGGAAGTAGAACAGCGACGTGCCGAAGTTGCCGGTGAAGATGTCGCCCAGGTAGTGCACGTACTGCACGGGCAGGGACTGGCCGCTGCCGACGCCGAAGATCGTTTCAAGCGCTTGCAACTCCTGTCCGCTGATCTTGCCGCGGAACTTCCCCATCATCGCGACGGCCGGGTTGCCCGGCATCATCCGCGGCAGGAAGAAGTTCAGCGTGACCGCGGCCCAGAGGGTGAGCAGGAAGAACCCTGCCCGGCGCAGTACGTATCTCATCGGGTGCGAACTCCGGCTACTTCGGAGCGAGGTGCAGCAGCACCTGGCCCATGTCGGGGTAGGCGTAGGCGGCCGGCAGCGCGTAGGGGTCGCTCGGCGACGGCCAGCCGGTGAACGAGGCGGTGTTGTACTGGAACCAGCCGACTTCCTCGGTGATCGGGATGAACGGCACGTCGCTGAGCACGACCTTCTGGAGCTCGTTCACGATCTGGTGCTGGGCGGCCGAGTTGGTGGTCAGCGCGTAGTCGTTGAGCAGGGTGTCCGTCGCCGGGTTGCTGTAGCGCTCCCAGTTGGACGCCGCGTTCTTGCCGATCGGCGCGGAGTTCGCCGAGTACAGCCACTGCCGCAGCTCGTAATACGGCGTCGGGCCGCCGGTCTGCGCGTAGTACGCGAACTGGAAGTTGCCTGAGTACAGCCGGGACAGGAAGTCGTTCTGCGCGAGGTTATCCGGGGTGAGCTGGATGCCCACGGCCTTCAGTTCCTGCTGGATCACCGACATCGAGGCGACCCAGTCCGAGTAGCCGCCGATGTTGATGACGCTGAACGACAGCTGCTGGCCGCTCTTGGCGTAGATCCCGTCGCTGCCGAGCGTGTAGCCCGCCTGGGTGAGCAGTTGCTTCGCCTTGGTGGGGTTGTAGCCGTAGTTGTACGTGGCGGCGTCGGTGGTGTCCATCCAGGAGCTGAACGTCGGCGTGTCGATGTCGTTCTGGTTGGCGGCCGGCTCCTCGCCGTACTCGCCGATGTTGGCGACCTTGCTCCTGTCGATCGCGTAAGCGATCGCCTGCCGGACCAGCGGGTTGCTGAGTCCGGGCAGGGTCAGGTTCGGGATCAGCGAGACGTTGGCGATGGGCGGGAACCAGTAGTGGTTGTCCGGTGACTTCGAGGTGTAGAAGGCCTGGATGTTCGGGATGAACTGGCTGCCCCACTGGGCCTCGCCGGTGGCCAGGTAGGTGTTGGCCGGGTCGTTGGAGGTGAACGCCGGGTACAGCACCTTCGCGACCTTGGGCTCGCCCGGCTGCCAGTAGTCCGGGTTGGCCACGTAGGTGATGTTCTCCGGCGTGCACGGCTTGACGATGTAGGCGCCGGTGCCGACCGGGTTCGAGTCGGCGTAGGTGACCGGGTTGGAGATCTTGGACCAGATGTGCTCGGGCACGATCGGGACCTGGTCGGCGATGTAGTAGAAGTACGGTACCGACGGGGTCTTGAACGTCATCACGACGTTGTCGCCGAACTGTGTCACGCTGCTGAGCACCGACCAGACGGAGTTCACGTCGAGGGCGGGCACCTTCTTGATCAGGTTGAAGGTGTAAGCCACGTCGGCCGCGGTCATCGGCGTGCCGTCGCTGAACTTGACGCCCTTCCTGATCGTGAAGGTCAGCGTCTTGTTGCCGTTGCTCCAGGCCCAGCTCGTAGCGAGCCAGGGGGTCGCCTTGGCGTTTTCTAGCGTGTCAACGAACGCCAGGGGCTCGTAGACCTGGCCCATGGTGACGCCCTCGCCAAGGTTGCCTGGGTTGAACGGGTTGAAGCTGCAGTTCCACTCCGTGCCCTGCTCGTTGGAGATCGTCAGCGTCCCGCTCGGGCCTTTGCCCGTGTTGGATCCGGCGGCACCGGACGATCCCGAGGGTGAGGAGGAGCTGCAGGCAGCGAGTGCGGCGGCGAGCAGCGCCGCCGCCCCTGTGATGAGCAAACGTCTCATAGGGGAGCCTCCACTGGGGTGTGGCGTTGGTTGTATCCCTGGTGTCGCCGTGACGTTTGGGGCGCTGTGTGAGCTTTGTCGCTTTTACGATATAGTTAGGACAGTATCCTAACTATCGATGGGCTGACTAGCCCTCGTCGCTAAACCGTGATGCGCGCGACCCGGGGGAGGTAACCGTGGCATCGGACCCGGTCGACACCATGCCGTCAAGCGGCCTCACCGCCGCGCGTCCAGCGTTGATCAGAGCGCTCAACGAGCAACTGCTCCTCGATCACATCCGCTCGTCCGGCCCCTACTCGCGGGCCGATCTCGCGCGTGTTTCCGGGCTTTCCAAGCCGACGGTCTCGCTCGCGCTGGCGAACCTCGAGCGGGCCGGCCTGATCCGGCTGGCCGGCCAGCGGACCGGGGTGCCCGGCCGGACCGCCCTGCTCTACGAGGTCCGGCCGGACGCCGGCTTCGTGCTCGGCCTCGACATCGGCCTGCGCTACCTGCGCGGCGCGGTCGCCGACCTGGCGGGCGGGGTCCGCGCCAGGCTCTCCGTGCCGGTGCACGCGACCACGATCGGAGATCGCGTCGCCGAGCTTGTCGAGCTCGCGGACGAGCTGTGCGCGCGGGCCGGCATAACGCGCGCCGAGGTCACCCAGACGGTCGTGGGCAGCCCCGGCGTCTACGACCCGCAGCGGAACCTGATGGCCCTGACCGGCGGCCTGCCCGGCTGGGACCAGCCTGAGGCCGTGGCCGGGCTGCGCGCCGCGTTCGGCCCCGCGGTGTCGATCGAGAACGACGTGGACGCGGCGGCCCTCGCCGAGCGCGCGCTCGGTGTTGGCCAGGTGGCCGACAACTTCGCGTTCGTGCATATCGGCAGCGGCGTCGGCATGGGCCTCGTGCTCGGCGGACGGCTGCACCGCGGCGTGCACGGGGTAGCAGGCGAGATCGCGTTCATGCCCATCGGCGGTGACCCCCAGGCCTGGGCGGACCCCGGGGCCGGCATCGGCGCCGACGACGAGCGCGTGACCGCCGGGCCGGAGGGCGTGATCATTGACCCGGCGGAGGCACGGCGGCGGGGCACCCTGGAGATCGCGGCCGGCGCCGACGGGATCGTCCGCGCCGCTCGCCGGGCCGGCCTGGCAGGCCTGGCCACCGCCAGGGGCGTCTTCGAGGCGGCCGCCGCAGGCGACGAGCGCGCGGCCGCCGTCGTCGCCGACGAGGCGCGCCTTGTCGCCGCCGCCATCTGCGCCGTGATCTCTGTCGTCGACCCGTCGCTGATCGTCCTGGGCGGCGGCATCGGCCAGGCGCCAGGCTTCGCCGAGGCGGTCACCGCGGCGCTGGCGGAGATCGCCCCGGTGCTGCCCGAGGTCAAAGTCAGCGCCCTCGGCACCGACGTCGTGGTCGACGGCTGCCTGGCCGAGGCCGCGGCCATGGCCTGGACCCAGCTGATCGCGGCCCTCCCCTAAGCCTGGTCCGGGCGCAGCCGACGCGGCTGGCCGCTGCCGGACCCGGCTATCCCTTGGGGGTCCAGCCGAGGGCCGGGCCGAGGCGGGTCGCCATGTCGGTGAGGATCTGCACGTAGTCCTCGTGCTCGAAGGTGAACGGCAGCGCGAACGCGACCTCGGTGACCTCGCGGAACGCCGCGTGCGCGTACAGCGCCTCCGTGATCTCCGCCGACGTGCCGACGATGTCCCGCGCGAACATCAACCCCTCCGGCCCGGTCGGCGCGGCGGTGCGCGGCGTCCGCGCCGCCACGTACGCCGCGTACTTCTCCCGCTGCGCGCGCGACGCCGAGTCGGTCGGGATCACCACGAGCCCCTGCGACACGCGCGCCGCCGCCCCGGCGGGGTGCGAATCACGAAATGTCCGGATGTGCGACAGCTGCACCGCCGCGAAGTCCTCCGGCCCTGTGATCGCAGCCTCCTCCGCCTTAACCACCGATGAGGTGAGGAGATTTACCGCGTTCTCGCCCGCCCATTTCGCCGACGCGAGCGACGCGCCGCCGTACCACATCCGCGACCGCAACCCGGGAGAGTGCGGCTCCACCCGCGGGGAGAACTGCTCGAACCCCTCCTGCGCGGGCAGCGCCGCCGCCGGCTCGCCGGCCACGAACCGCAGCAACCGCGAGACCCGCTCATAGGAGAAGTCCTCTTTATCCGAGGTATCGGGATAAAGCGCCTCACGCACGGCTGCCCAGTGACGCGGCGGCCCGACGCTGAACCCCGGGTTCAGCCGCCCGCCGGACAGGATGTCCACGGTCGCCAGGTCCTCCGCGAGCCGGAGCGGGTTCTCCCAGCCCAGCGGAATCACCGCCGTGCCGAGCTCGATCCGTGAGGTCCGCTGCGACGCGGCGGCAAGTACGGCTACGGGGGAGGAGATCCCGTACTGCAGGTGCCGGTGGCGCACCCAGGCGGCGTCGAATCCGAGCCGCTCGCCGAATTCGATCATCTCCAGCGTCACCTGGTGCCCGGGTCCAGGGTCCTGCCCGTCGAATAGCCCGATGGTCAGGAACCCAAGCTTCTCCAGGGCGACCCCCGGCTGCGGCATCTGCTGTCCCTTCAGGAAGGAAGATAACGACAAAGCTAACAGCCGGTGCTGATCCGCCCGCCGTGAGCCCGCCGGAGTCCGGTACCGCGCCCGATTATCCGGAACGGAAGCGTGTTCCACCCGTCACGCGCTACATTTCTCTTCAGCCGGAGCCTACAAAGGTCGCCGTCAGCGAGCAATACGCCCCAAATCGGTGAATCCTCTGGCATACTGCCACGGACAACGGCCACGATGGGAGGACGCGGAGTGGCGATCCCCGGACCACTCGCGCTTGCGCTCCCCGGCAGGTGACATGATCCGCTTCAGCCATGGCGCAGCCACCTCCGTGGGCCGCGTCCGCCATGTCAACGAGGACAGCTACCTCGCGGATCCGCCCCTGTTCGTGGTCGCCGACGGCATGGGCGGGCACGGTTCTGGCGACTTGGCGAGCCGGATAGCGATCGAGGAGATGCGCGCGTGCGTGCCGCTCCGCCCGCTGTTCGCCGAGGCGGTGCTCACGGCGCTTGAGCACGCCAACCGGCACATCATCGAGCGGGACGCGGCGAGCCGGATGGGCACCACGGTGACCGGGCTCGCTGCGCTGGAGACGGCGGGCGGGGATGACCTGATGGTCTTCAACGTCGGCGACTCGCGCGTCTACCGCCTCGCGGGTAACCGCCTTGAGCAGCTGACCGTGGATCACTCGGAAGTCCAGCAGATGGTCCTGGCCGGCGTCATCACCAGGGAGCAGGCCCGGACCCACCCCCGCAGGAACGTCGTCACCCGGGCTTTGGGCAGCGAATCTGGCCTGCTCCCTGACTACTGGCTGCGGCCCGCCATCGGCGGCGACCGGTACCTGATCTGCTCGGATGGCTTGTTCAGCGAACTGCCCGACGACGTCATCGCGGCGCTGCTCGCGGCCGGCACCCCGCAACGGGCCGCGGAGGCACTCGTGGCGGCGGCTAACGACGCGGGCGGCCGCGACAACGTGACCGCCATCGTCGTCGACATCGACTCCGACGGCAACAGCCCGGATGAGGCAACCCTCCCCAGGGAGACGTTGCCTCAGCAAGCACCGCCCGCGGAAGGCTGGTAGATATGGCTGACGGCAACGAGTCCAACCGGTGGCCTGGCGGCCCCGCGCCCAACCGGGGACCCGGCGGCTACGCCGATCCGCGGAACTCCGGGGCCCCCGCAGGCCAGCCGCCCTGGGACCAGCCGCCGCAGCCCTGGGATCAGCCGGTACAGCCGCCGTGGGGCGGCAGTGATCCGGCGCGCGCACGGGGCCCGCAGCGCCCCGATCCGCGGCATATAGACCCGCAGCGCCCCGACCCGCGGTATGCCGACCCGCGGCGGGTCGACCCGCGGGTCGACCCGCGGTATGCCGACCCGCGCCGTCCCGACCCGCGGCATGCGGACCCGCGGTATGCCGACCAGCGGAACTCGGCCGCGGGCGCACAAGACCAGGAACAGCGTGACAGGAACCCGAGGCGGGGTCCCGGCCAGCGGGACTGGATGGCCGACGGCGGGCCCGACCAGGGGGGCTGGATGGCCGACGGCGGCCCCGACCAGGTCGGTCAGTTCCGCGGGGAGGCACCTGAGGACCCCTATCCCGTGCCGCCAGGCGGCAGGCACCGCACCGACTCGTCCGGTGCCTACGCCGACCACGCGGGGCCCGGCGAAAGTCGCGGGCCAGGCCGCACCATGACGTACGTCGGCGGTGGCGCGCTAGTCGCGATCCTGCTGGTCGGGGCCGGGCTCGGCCTCAGCCGCGGCGGCGGCAGCGGCGGAGGCCCGGCATCTGCGCCGACGGAGGCCGTCAAGACCAACCCGTCCGCCGCCGCGCAGTCAGGTCCTGGGACGCCCGCGGTGACCGCCCGCAGTCTCAGTGGTCAGCAGGTGGAATTCAGCTGGAGCTACGCCAACCCCGCGTCGGGCGACACGTTCCGCGTGCGGAACGGCGGCAGGCAGCCGACCACGGTGGACAAGCCGGACCTCGTGCTTAGCGTCGCCCAGGGGAGCAAAACGTGCATCCAGGTCCAGGTCATCGCGGCCAGCGGCACGGCCTCAGCCGAATCGAACCAGGCCTGCTCGCCGAGCTGACCAGGCCTGCTCGCCGAGCTGACCGGGACTATCGGTTAGCGGGGGACGGTGTCCAGGTCGGTGACCGGGACACCTGCCCAGCGGGCGGCCTCGGCGAAGGCACTGTCGAGCAGCTGCAGGTCGCGGAGCGCCAGTTGCGGACGGCTTGTCAGGGGCTCGCCGGGCAGCGCGTCCCCGACGCGGGCGAACAGCGACGCCGAGCGCACGTACTGCCGCGCGGGCTGACCGCTGCCGCTGTCCCCGCCGGAGCCGCCGAGCCGCGGCGTGCCGGCCAGTCGGATGCCGGCGCCTCGGCCCAGGGGCGGGCGCAAGCGCCGCGGTGACCGCGCCAACGGAGTCGGCCAGCTGGCGGCGGGCCTCGGCGAGCGACTCAACGCTCCATGCGTCGAGGTCGGCGTACCGGGTGGAGGCGTCGAGCAGCAGGTTGCGCGCGTAATGCTGTGCCGCGACAGCCGTCGCCATGAACCCGGCGACCCGCGCCGCCAGGCTGCCGAACAACGGCGTCCGCAGCGGCCGCACCGTCGCCACGAGCGCCTGGTAGGCCACGTCCACCCGGCGGGCCGCGGCGCGCAGCTCAAGGTCGGACCCGAGAGCGCTCGCCGGGTCCGCGAGCCGGTCAAGGCAGCGGTCGGCCAGGTCGGCGAGCGCCTCGATTTGCTGGCGGGCCGCTACCCGCGACACCCGGCCGACGCGCAGCGGCAGCACGAGCACCACCGTCAGGATCGTCACGCCCGCGCCGACCGACGTCTCAGCCAGCCGGAGGAGCAGCAGGCTGTTGGAGAACTCACCGAGCTCCACGTACAACTGAGACACCATCACGGTGATGCCGATGACCATGAAGGCGTAGTTGATCCTGAACAGGTAGATGCCGAGAAAGAGCGAGACAAGCACCACGGTGACCTGCAGCCACACCACGTTGCCGACCAGGTGCGCGAGCACTGCTCCCACGAGCACCCCGGCGACTGTCCCGATCACCCGGAACACGCTCTTGCGCACCTGCTCGCCGGCGGTGTTGGCACCCATGAACGTGATGAACGCCGCGATCACCGCCCAGTAGAACCGCCGCCCGGACATCGCGTCGCCCGCGATGATCGCGCCGCCCACCGCGATGCCCATCTGGATCGCCATCCGCGCGTACGGCGCGAGCCGGATCCGCTCGATAAGCCCGGTGCCGCCGCGTTCCTGCGAGGCGGCACCCGCGACGGCAGCCGAGCCGGGCAGCATGCCGCCGAAGGTGAACACCTGCGGCCGGAACTCCTCCTGCGGCGTGTCGTCAGGCGGCTGGCTCGCCGGGTACAGCCGGAACGCGCGCAGCGCCGCGGCGAGGTCGGTGACCGACCTGGCGAACCGGTACAGCAGGATCCGGTCGTCGGGGGTCACCCCAGGCTCACGCTCGTCAAGCAGTTCGCTGATCGCCGCGGCGGTGTCGAAGACAGCGTCCAGGTCCGCGTCCCGCACGCCGGCCAGGGCGGCCATGATCAGCGCGGAGGCCGGCGCGGGCAGCGGCCGCCTGGCGAGCGCCAGCGCGAACCGCGCGACGTTGCTCAGCCCCACCTCGGCGTCGAACAGCCGCTGGTGCAGCGCCGCCGCGCTCCAGCCCGGCGGCACCGCTGCCGGACTGAGCTGCGCGTCGATAAGAAGAGCGGCCTCGTTCAGCCGCAGCAGGTCTCGCTGGAGCCGCCGCTCTTGGCGGCGGTTCCCTTCGGATTCTCCCGAACGAGCGGTGGCTTCGTACAGTTCCCCCAACTCGCTCGCCAGGGCGCGGGCACGCGCCGCGTAGGAACGCTGCATCCGGCGGACGGCGGACTTCGGCCGGGGCGGGAAGAACGCGAAGTGCACCGCGATCGTCCCGGCCGCGCCGATCAGGATCTCCGCGGTGAGCCACCAGAAGTCGGACAAGGGAACGTCATCCTGGATGAAAAACCCGAGGAACACGCCCATGAACGCGAGCATTCCGCCATTGAACCCGAGCGGCCCGAAACGCCGGCAGTAGGTGCCCACCGCGAGCACCACGGCGAGCAGGGCAAGCGACACCACACGGACATGCACCGATAGCCCGACGGCGAGCATCGCGATCATGGGCAGCGGCAGGAAGAGGAGGAACCGGAGCTGGGCACGCGCACCGCTGAGGTTGCCGATGCCGAACCCGGCCATCATCGCGAGGATCGCGCCGAGCATCATCGCGATCACCATGAGGGCATGGTTCAGCATCCACAGCTCTGCCGCCGTGGCCGCCGGCGTCTTCGGCGGGACCGGCACCTGAAGGGCGCCGGTGGCGCGGACGAACACCCACTCAGCCGCGAGGACGAACCCGATGCCGAGCACGACCTCCGAGGCCATCCGAAGCTGCAACTGCCCGGGATCGGTCGCGTCGAGCCAGTTAAGCCAGGCCGGGCGGCGCGGCGGTGCGGGAGGCGGAGGCGGGGGTTCTTCGTCGTAAGGATGCGCGTCGGCGCCGGACCGTAGGGAGTGCGCCGTCACCGGCGCACGCAAAGCACACAAAGAACGCAGGCCATGTCATTTACTTTACCTTCAGCAAGTATCTGACCGGTGGCCGGGGCGATCGTCAGTACCTCTCGTCGTCGCGCATCTCGGTGAGCGCCGCGCTGAGCGGGGTGCCCTCCCCGGTGTCCTCATCCGGCGTCGGGGGCGGGCGCTTCGACGGGAAGCCCGAGCGCGCGGGCTGAGTCACACAGCTTCTTGTCGTAGCAGACGAACGCGGTCAGCTCGGTGCGCAACTCATGGGCGGTGGCCAGGTGAATGGCGTCCAGGCTGCGGAGCATACGATCCCCAATGACCTCGGCGGTTGGGGCGATGTCGTCGATGCCCAACAGCACGATGGACGACAGGATGGCGTCGGCGCGGCTCATCCGCTCGGGTGTACTCCTAGCCACACTGCGCAGCAGCTCGATCCGCAGCAGCCGAGAGGATACCCGTGGGACTCCGGCGCGCTCCGCGATCCACAGTTCCAGCGCCGGCGTCTCGGCCTCAGGTCTGACAAGCTTGAGCGCTGCGGAAGTGTCGAGGTAGATCATCAGTACCGCTCGTCGTCGCGCATCTCGGCGAGCACCGCGCTGAGCGGGACGCTTTCCTTTTCCTCGGAGTTATCGAGTGGCGGCGTGGGCGGTATCGGTCCTGGGTTGGTGGCTGGGATCGCCCTGCCCTGCGCGATCAGGCGATCAAGCAGGGGCGACCCTGTAGTAGGAGTGGCCGGCAGGAGGCGTGCGATGGGCCGCCCGTACTCGCTGATCTCAAGCGACTCGCCGGCTTTGATCCGGTCGAGCACCTTCGCGGTCTGCCGGTTCAGGTCGCTTACTGTTACCGAATCCATAAGGACATGGTACTACTAAGTACTAATTCTGTGAGAGTTCCATCGCATCCGCTATCTAGGCGATGGAATCTGGAGACCCATCAAAGGATCGGCCTTAGGGTAGGGGGATCCTGCCTCTGACCTGTCACTCGCGTGGATGCTGCTGCCTGCCTCGTGCCACGGGATGTTTCGTGCGGCGTATGCGTCGGCTGGCCACGGCTCGATCTCCGATGACACGTGGGCGCGCGGGCGGGGCTGGGCGCTGTACCTGGCGATCGTCTTGCTCGCGTGGTCGGCCGACAACCCGCGGCTGCACGCCGTCGGGGAGCGGACCCTGGCCGCCGTCCTCGCCGTGGAGTGAGTCGTTAGCTACGGCCGGGCTTACTCTCCTTGGTCTTCTTGCTTCCCCGGATCGCGTCCATGAGCAGGTCGAGCATGCGCTCCAGTTGCTCCTGCCCGCCTGCCAGTGAAGTGGCGGCGAACGTTCCGACGATCATGGCGACGACGTCCTCGGGCCGGACGTCGTCGCGCAGTTCCCCGGTGGCCGCGCCGGCGGCGAGGATCGTCTGCACTGCCCCGGTGAGTTCCACGCGGGCCTGGGACACGGTGACGGTGCCGGCGGCGAAGACGGCCCGCAGCGCCTCCCCCATCTCCCGCTTGGCCGTCACGTAGCCGGCGAACCGGTCCATCCAGGCGCGCAGCGCGTCCTCGGGGGCGTGCGTCTTCAGTAGGTCGTCGGCGCTCGCGCACAGGTCGGCGAGCTCCTTGCGGTACAGCGCCTCGACCAGCGCTTCGCGAGTCGGGAAGTGCCGGTAGAGCGTGCCGATGCCGACGCCCGCCTCCTTAGCGATCTGGTCAAGCGTCACGGGGTCCTGGCCGTCGGCGAACGCGGCCCGCGCCGCGTCGAGCAGGCGGTTCCTGTTGCGCTCGGCATCGGCGCGCGGGCGCCTGCCTGATTCCTGCCCCGGCATTATTCGGAGGAACCTCCGTTTATCTGTTAGAGTGGTTCGTGGAAGCGGAGAATCCTCCGGTTCCGCTCACCATGATACGGCGGCTCGGTCGAAGGAGCTTTCAATGACGGCAATGGACCCCGCGATGCCGGCCCCTGGCGGGACGGCTCAGCTGGCGGGACGAACAGTTGTCCGGATCGGTTTCGGGGCAATGCAGCTAGAGGTGCGGGCGGTGGACGCGGACGCGGCGGTCGCCATCCTGCGCCAGGCGGCGGGCGCGGGCATCAACCACATCGACACCGCGCAGTTCTACGGCGCGTGCAACGCCCTGATCCGCGCGGCGCTGGGGCCTTATCCGTCCGATTTGGTGCTGGTAACCAAGGTCGGGGCCGACAGGGACTCCAACGGTAAGCTCGTCCCCGCCCAGCGGCCGGCGGAGCTCCGCGCGCAGGTCGAGGCTAACCTCGCCGCGCTCGGTATCGAGCGGGTAGGCGTGGTCAACCTGCGGCGCGTGGACGCCGCGCCGGGCATTATCGCTTCCGGGGAGCAGCTGGTCGACCTTGACGACCAGCTCGCGGAGCTGACCGCGCTGCGCGACGCGGGCAAGATCGGCGGTATCGGGCTCAGTAACGTCTCCGCCGGACAGCTCCGCCAGGCGCTGCCGGCCAGGATCGCGTGCGTACAGAACTCCTACAGCGTCCTCGACCGTGCCGCCGAGCCGGTCCTTGACCTGTGCCGCGCGCACGCGATCGCCTGGGTCCCGTTCGCCCCACTCGGCTCGGCCGGCATTCGAGGCCTGTCCAAGGTGACCGACGACCCCGCCGTGACCGCCATCGCTGCCGAACTCGGCGTCACCCCTGCGCAAGTGGGCCTGGCCTGGCAACTCGCGCACTACGACAGCACGCTGCTGATTCCCGGCACCGCCGATCCGGACCACCTGGCAGAGAACCTCGCCGCGGGATCCATCAAGCTCCCCGCGGAAGCCCTGGCCTCCCTGGATGGCCTTGCCGGTACTCGCGCCTGACGTTTCCTTCATAAGCGCCGGTCGCGGCCGCCATGGCCGGGGGCAGTAACCCCGGTCCTTAAAAATCGTTAGGCGTTCCCGGTCTTGACGCAGGTGTAGGCGCCGTAGAGCTGTCGCGCGTAGCTGACGTCGGTCACTTCGAAGCCGGCTGCGGCGAGCATCGGTTCGAGGAGCCAGCGGAACGTGCTGTGTTCGGTGCGGATGTGCTCCGCGTAGTCCGCCGCGGTGTAACCGGCGGCCGAGTCCGTCGCCGCGTTGGCGAACCAGTCGCGGAAGACCGCGTCCGCCTCGCCTGGGCCAAAGTCGAAGATCAGGTCACGCAGGCGCAGCACCCCGCCGGGGCGGAGCATGTCCGCGATGCGGCGCAGCGCGATCACCTTCCAGAAGTCGGGAACCTGATGCAGCGCGTTGCGAGTGTAGACGCCGTCGACGGGGCCGGCGGGGAAGTAGCTGAGGAAGCCGCCGCGCGCGCACTCCAGGCTGGTCCCGCCTGCCGTGGCCATCGTCTTGGCCGCGGCCTTGGCCTGAAGTGCGGCGAGCATCGCGGAGGACACGTCCACCGCGATCACCCGGCCGAACCGCCGCGCGGCCGGGATCGCGAACTGCCCGGTCCCCGTGCCGAAGTCGACGACGGTCGATGTGCCGTCGAGTCCGTGTACCTCGAACGCGGCGATGTCCGCCTCCGGGTCCGGGTACCCCTGCTTGCGGTCAAAGCCCGCGATGAATTCCTCGTCGAGGTGCTCAGGGCCGGCGTGCGCCATCTCGTCAAGCATCCACATCTCATCCACACCGCGATCGTTCACCAACGCCTTTAACGGAGCAACTCCATTACCGGCAGGTTGCACCCACCCAGGCGCCACGGTCACACCACCCCGAACGTGTATGCAGCAGGGCGACGACGGGGATGGTGCCGGGCGGCACAATGGAAGCTGTGGCTGCCGTTCCGACCGCAAGGCATCTCCTGCGCGCGAAGGATCTCGCGGACGCGCGGTACTTCGAGCCGCTCGCCGTGGCCGACCTGGCCGCTGCCTCCGGGCTGTCGCCTGCCCACTTCAGCCGGCAGTTCAAGGAGACCTTCGGCGAATCGCCGCATCAGTACGTGCTGACCCGGCGGCTGGAGAGAGCCGCCGCCCTGCTGCTCGCGACCGACTGGACGGTGGCGGACATCTGCTTCGCGGTCGGCGCGCAGAGCGTCGGCTCGTTCACGGCGAGCTTTCACCGGATGTTCGGCATGGCCCCGCTCACCTACCGGGCCGCCTACCCGCCCGCCGAGCGGCATCTGCGCATCCCGCGCTGCGTCGCCCTGGCCTACGGCCGACCGCAGAACCGCACGTTTCGAGAAGACAAGGATGCCGCGTCTCCCTAGCGTTGACCTCAGCAAACGTACAAGGAGGAGCGATGATCAAGATCTCGAACACGCAGTTCTGGGTGCACGACCAGGACGAGGCTCTCGCTTTCTACACGAAGAAGCTTGGCTGGGAAGTCCGCGCCGACGTGACGATGGAAGCGTGGAGCTTCCGGTGGCTGTGCGTCGGGCCGCCTGGTCAGGACGGTGCCGGGCTGGTACTCATGCCCGTCCCTGGCTCGCCCATGCTTGACAGCGAGAGCAGCGCCCAGCTGGCTGAGCTGGTGGCCAAGGGCGCCGGGGGCACGCTGTTCCTGGAGACCGACGATTGCCAGGCCGCCTACGACGACCTGTCGGCTCGCGGCGTCACGTTCAACGATCCCCCAACCGCCCAGCCTTACGGCATCGACACGTCGTTCCGGGATCCATCAGGCAACAACATCCGGCTCACCCAGGTGCTGGAATTCGACCCCGGACGAGTCTGAAGCGCCGGTGCGTCCTGCAACGGAGAGGGTCATTCACGGCACTCTGTTAACAAGCGCCTGCGGACCCCTGCCGAGTCGCAGCGGCTCCGCCGAACACTCCGGGCGAATCGGGCGTCAAGGTCCGGCACCTCGTCACAGTGGATATTTGGGCAGGCTATAGCGTGCCCAAATATCCCGCCGCAATATCAGGGCCAAGTAGGGTGCGGAGCCATGAGGAACGTAGAGCCCGAGGTTTTCCTGGTCGCGCGCCCGTCGGTTGACTACGAGTCGCTCGCCGCCTACCTGCACGAGGTTGGCGGGGAGCGGTGGCTGGAGCACCTCGACCGCGACCAGCTCAACGACGCGGAGAACCTCGCCGAGTTCGCGGGGAAGATGTGCTACCGGTCCTGGGAGCCTGGACTCAACCCCAACGTGCGAAAGGTTCGCGAGGACCACGCCGCGTACCTGGAGAACATCCTGCGCAGCGGCCACGGGTCGGTCCTTGAACATGCCAGCTTCACGTTCGTCCTGCACAACGTAAGCCGCGTGATGACCCATGAGCTGATCCGTCACCGGCCGGGCACCGCCGTCTCCCAGGAGTCGCTGCGGTTCGTGCGGCTTGACGAGATCCCGTTCTGGTTCCCGGACTGGGCCCGCGAGGACCCGGAGCTGATGAAGCGCGCTACCGCGCTGCTCGCCGACATGGAGGCGTTCCAAGCCTGGATGGCGGATCATTTCAAGTTGGACGACGAGGGCGTCTCATTCCACGAGAAGAAGCACAAGACCTCGTTCATGCGTCGGCTGGCGCCCGACGGCGTGGCCACCGGTCTGGTGTGGACGGCGAACATCCGGGCGCTGCGGCACACCATCGAGATGCGCACCGATCCGGGGGCCGAAGAGGAGATCCGGCTGGTCTTCGGCAAGATCGGGGAGCTGGCACGCGCCGAGGCGCCGGCCCTCTTCGGCGACTACACCGTCACTGACGGGGCCTGGGTGCCTAGCTGGCGCAAGGTCTAGCACATCTGCCCGGTAGGTGACGGAACTGCCAAAACTGACGAGTGGCAAGCTGGACAAGGTAACGCTGCGAGCCATGCTCGCGGACTCGGCGCAAGGCGAAACCGGAGGTAACGATGCCTGCTGAACTCAGCGGACGCAAAGTACTCATCACCGGCGGCGCGAGCGGTATCGGCGCGGCCTGCGCGAGCGCCTTCGCCGCCGCTGGCGCTACCGTCACCGTCGCCGATCTGGATGCCGAAGGCGCGAGAAAGGTAGCCGAGCCGTTCGGCGGCATCGCCGTCGGCGTGGACCTCGCAGACCCGTCGTTCGACGCGGCAGCACTCGCCGCCGACATGGACGTGATCGTCAACAACGCGGGCATCCAGCACGTCTCCCCGGTCGAGGATTTCCCCGAGGAGAAGTTCCGGCTGATCATCGCCCTGATGCTGGAAGCGCCGTTCCGCCTGGTGCGGGCCGCCCTGCCGCACATGTACGCCAGGGAATGGGGCCGGATCGTGAACATTTCATCCGTGCACGGCCTGCGCGCCTCGGCGTTCAAGAGCGCCTACGTCGCCGCCAAGCACGGCCTGGAGGGCCTGTCCAAGACGATCGCGCTCGAAGGCGGCCCTCGCGGCGTCACCTCCAACACGATCTGCCCCGCCTACGTCCGCACGCCCCTGGTGGAAAAGCAGGTCGCCGACCAGGCGCGCGCCCATGGCATCCCAGAGTCCGAGGTCATCGAGAAGATCATGCTCACCGAACCCGCCGTCAAGCGCCTCATCGAGCCCGAGGAGGTAGCGAACCTGGCCGTCTTCCTCTGCGGCCCGTCGATGTCCTTCGCGAACGGCTCCTCTTTCACCCTCGACGGCGGCTGGACAGCGAGGTGATGAAGGATCTTCCGCGAGGTCGCAAAAGGCGGCACGGCATGAGCAGTACTGGCGATTCCGCACCATTCTGATACCATAACGGTATGGCTATGACTCTTCGCTTGCCAGCCGAGGTCGAGGACCAGCTCAGGCAGGTCGCCGAGACCGAGCACCGCAGCGTCCAGCAAACGGTACTGGTGGCGATCGAGGAATACCTGTCGGTGCGAGAGACGGCGGAAATCCTCGCCGACCCGGCCGCGCTCCGGGGCCTCGCCGAGGCTAGGGAGTCCGAGCAAGCGGGTGACGTCGTGTACGGCGTCGAAGCCGCCCGCGCGCTGCTGGCTGAACGCAAGCGGTGACCTCCGACCCGTACGAACTCGGGATGGCCCGTCCGGCGAGGCGGGCCATCTCAGAACTGCTGCCCGAGCACGTCGCCACCGCGGCGGTTGAGTTCATCACGGGCCCTCTCCTGGAGGTACCGCGCCGGATCGTGAAGCCCCTCCGCGACGAATTGACGGGTTTCTACAGCGCACGACTAGGCACGCAGTGGCGGGTCATCTACCGGATCGATGAGTCTAAGCACGCAGTGATAGTCGAGGACATCCAGCATCGCTCAAATGCCTATCGTGGCCGCTAGGCGCCTGGCGGGGGCGGGTGGGTGTGTCCGTGGGGATGGTGGTGTCCGTGCTGCTGCGCGCCCGGCGGATCCCCGGCCGGCGATGCCGGCGCCGGGGGCTCGCCCGCGCGCAGCGGGCTGGCGGCGTAGCGGCCCTCGTGAGCCAGCACCGGACGGGTGTCGCCGGCTAGCTCGGGGTACTTTTCCTCGAGCTTGCCGCGCTGCTCCAGATTGCGCTGCCAGTGCCTGATGGTCTCCCGGTCGCCGTGGTTGGTCTGCTCCCACGACCGGGGCGCCGCGTCCCGGCCCGGTGGCACCGCAGCCCGGCCGAGCAGCGCCGACGCCGACGGTACTCGCCGGGAGCCGGGGGCGCCACAGGCCGGGCAGGCCAGGGACGGGTCGTCGGCGTCGGTGATCCTGGCCAGCCGCTCGAACCGGTAACCGCAGCCGCACGCGTACTCGTAGATCGGCATGAGTCACCAGTTGTCGATCGAGCTGCGGAAGATCGCCGCCAGGTCTTCCTCCGTGACGTCGCGCGGCGCCATCGCGAGGATTCGCTGCTGCTTGAGCGTGCCCGCCACAAGGTCCGGGATGTCGCTGGTGATGAAGCCGACCGCGCCGATCCCGTTCGGCATGCTGATGTCGCGCATGAGCGACACGATCGCCCGGGGCAGCCGTTCCCGTGGCTCGCCGGAGTCGGCGGCACCTGGGTCAAGCAGCGCCGCGGCCTGCAGGTGACGCTCCGGGCTGGACGGGAACGTGAACCGGAAGGCGGCGGGCGCGGTGAGCGAGACGGACTCGCCGTGCGGCACCATCGGCTCGGCCTGCGGGTAGTCAGGCGGCCGGTAGCCGCGCACCCGGCCGGCGATCGGGTAAGCGCAGGCGTGCGGCAGGTGCACGCCCGCGTTGCCGAACCCCATCCCGGCGAAGGAGGCGGCCATCATCATGTCGGTGCGTGCCGCCAGGTCATTGCCGGTGAGCACGGCCCGGCGGAACGACCGGGACAGCAGCGGCAGCGCCTTCTCGATGAACGCATCAGACACCGGGTTGCTGCCGACGTACACCGCGCGCTGCTCAGGCAGTCGCCGGGCGTAGGACTGGTAGGGCCGCGCCGTGTAGGACTCCAGGGCGTGGCACAGCACGTCAAGCCCGGTGGCGGCGGTGACGTGCGGCGGGACGGTCAGCGTTGTCAGCGGGTCGACCACGGCCAGGACCGGGCGCAGCCTCGGGTGGCTGATGCCAGTCTTGACGTGCAGCGCCAGCACGTCGAGGATGCACATCGCGGTGCTCTCCGAGCCAGTCCCCGCCGTCGTCGGCACCGCGATCAGCGGCTTCAGCGGCGCGGTTGGCGCCTTCCCCTCACCGACCGGCTTGTTGATGTAGTCCATCAGGTCGCCGGGGTTGGTGGTCAGCAGGTTGATCGCCTTGGCGGTGTCGATCGACGAGCCGCCGCCGATGGCGACGAATCCGTCCCACTCGGTGTCACGGGCGAAGTCCACCGCCTCGCGCAGGCTCTGGTCCGTGGGCTCGACGTGCACGCCGGTGAAGAGCGTCGGCTTGAGCCCGGCGCCCTGCATGGACTCGGCCGCCCGCAGCGGGATGCCGGTCGCTGCCACCCCCTCGTCCGTGACGATCAAGATCCTGGACAGCCCCATCTGGCCGAGGTCGAAGCCGATCTCGTCGAGCGCGCCCACGCCGAACTTGAGCGGCGGTGCGCCCCAAGTGAAGATCGTCTCGGTGCGGTACTGGGTCGCCATGTCATCAGCTCCTAGCTGTAAGAGCCGCTGGGGGCGACCCGGAGCTGGTGAATCTGGTCGGGGTCATGCCCGAAGACCAGCGTCGCATCTGTCCGTTCCGCGATGCTCCTGATCTTCTCCACCGACCGGAGCCACTCCAGGTTGTTCCAGACGATCGCCGCACCGACCGCCGGGGGACCGTAAGCGTCCTTCATGTAGACGGCGTCGGAGGTGAAGATCATGGTCCCGGTGTCGGCCAGGTCCAGCTGCAGTGACATAGTCCCGGGGGTGTGACCGGGCGTCTCAAGCACGGTCACACCCGGCAAGATCTCGGTGTCGCCGCTGACCGTCTCGAACTTGAGGCCTTCGTAGTCGGTCTTCAGGTGCGCGCCGGCGAACACCCCGCTGAACCCGGTGGCGTGCGCGTACTCCTTGTCGTTGCAGATCAGCCGCGCGCCGGAGTCCGCGAACGTGCGCAGGTTCCCCGCATGGTCGAAGTGCAAGTGGCTCATGATGACGATGTCGATGTCGCCAGGGGCCAGGCCCAGCTGGAGCAGCCGCGCGTCGAGGTACTCGTCATCGGACACGCCGTCGTACGGGAAGAACTCCTGCAAGCCGGTCGGCTCCCACCGGTCCTCCCAGTCCCTCGGGCAGCTCGTGTCCCACAGGACCCGGGACTCCGGGTGGTCGATCAGTACCGCGTGGGTCGGGCAGTCTGTCCACTCGGCTGGCTTGGCCGTGTTGGCCCGGCTGGTAATCGACCGGCCTGGCTGTAGCAGCAGCCACGTCAGGTCGCAGTGCATCGCCCCGCACGCGAGCACGTGGGCGGTCATCTTGTCTGCTTTGCCTACCATGGGTATCTCCTTCGTTACCCGAGTTCGTACCCTCCACATTTAGTCCTGCTGCATGGATTTGTGAAGGTCGAATCAATCGTGTACTTGACCGCGGGCCGGGATCCGGTGTTGGAGTGAAGGGGTGAGTGCTTACCAGGACAGGCCGTGGCTCGGGCTTTACCAGCCGGGCAAGCCGGCGGACATCATGCCCACCTACGACAACGCGCTGGCCATGTGGCACGGCGGTGCCGGGTCCGGCGAGGCGGCGGGCCGCCCATTCTTGTACTACTTCGACACTGCGGTGACGGGTGCGGCCGTGGAGGCGGACAGCGATGCCCTGGCCGTCGCGCTCGCCGCGCGCGGCCTGGGCCGGGGCGACCGGCTCGCGCTGTTCCTGCAGAACGTGCCGCAGTTCGTGATCGCGCTGCTCGCCGCGTGGAAGCTCGGCGCGATCGCCGTGCCGGTCAACCCGATGCTCAAGGAACGCGAGCTGCGTTATGTCCTGGCCGACTCCGGTGCGAAGGCCATGATCAGCCTGCAGGACCTGTGGAATTCCGTCGGTGCCCGGGCGGTCGAGGGCACCGATGTCACGCTGGCGATCACGACCAGCCCGCTGGACTACCTGGAGGCCGGGCAGGTCCCTGCGGCACTGGCGGGTATCTCGCACGTGGCGACCCCTGGTGCGGTCCACCTCGCCGACATGCTGCATGCGCACGCCGACCAGCGGCCGGCGCCGGTCACGCTCGGCCCGGATGACGTGGCGCTGCTGACCTACACCTCGGGCACCACCGGTGACCCCAAGGGGGCGATGAACACGCACGGCAACGTGGTGTTCAACGCGTGCACGTTCCGGGAGTGGATGAGCCTCTCGCGGCGGGACGTGGTGCTCGGCGGCGCACCGCTGTTCCACATCACCGGGCTCATCGCGCACATCGCCGTCGGGATGCTGGTGCCCATGCCGATCGTCCTCGGCTACCGTTTCGAGCCGGCCACGATCATCCGGCTGGCCGAGCGGTACCGCTGCACGTTCACGGTCATGGCGATCACCGCGTTCACCGCGCTCGCGAACGATCCCTCGGTCGTCGGCGCCGACCTGTCGTCGCTCACCAAGGCCTACAGCGGCGGCGCGCCGATCGCACCGAGCATCGTCGAGCGGTTTGAGCGCGAGGTCGGCCCGTACATCTACAACGTCTACGGGCTCACCGAGACCACCTCGCCGTCGCACGCGGTGCCGTTCGGCCGCCGCGCCCCGGTAGACCCGGCCAGCGGCGCGCTGTCGGTCGGGGTTCCGGTGTTCAACACGGTCGTCCGGATCATCGACGACGAGGGGAACGAACTGCCGCCCGGTGAGGTCGGCGAGATCGCCACCAGCGGCCCGATGGTGGTGCCCGGGTACTGGAACCGGCCGGACGCCACCAAGCAGACGCTGCCCGGCGGGGAACTGCGCACCGGCGATGTCGGCTTCATGGACAGCGACGGCTGGTTCTACCTGGTGGACCGCAAGAAGGACATGATCGTCGCCTCCGGGTTCAAGGTATGGCCACGGGAGGTGGAAGACACTCTGGTCCGGCACCCCGCCGTGCGCGAGGCCGCCGTGGTCGGCGTCCCCGACGCCTATCGCGGCGAGACGGTGTGGGCCTACGTCAGCCTCCGGCCAGGTTCCGCCGCGACCCCGGAGGAACTGATCGAGTTCTGCCGCGCCGAAATGGCCGCCTACAAGTATCCGAGGCGCATCGAGGTGCTCCCCGACCTGCCAAAGACCCCCACCGGCAAGCTGCTCCGCCGCGACCTCCGCCAGCGCGCCGCCGGCGCCTGAGCCCGCAGCGGCCCGATTCCGGCCAGTCTGGGCGGATCATCCATAGCAGCTACCCAGGGCATACCAGTTCCTCTTCGGTTGCCCGGGGGCTGTCGGCGGAGAGGAAGATCGTCGCCGACGCGCCCGCGGCCATCGTCTCGGCGATTGGCCGGTGCCCGTCGTCGGTGATGCCGGGGTCTGCGGCAGGTGCTTCCACCACGGTCGCGCGCAGGGCTAGCCGGCGTGACGCGGCGGCATAGAAGGCGATGCACATAGTGGTCACGCTAACGCGCCTCGGCTACCGAAGCTTCTTGAGAACTGATCGCTTTCCGCCGACCACCCGATCCGGCCCTCCTCGGCCGCGTCATGCCCATTCGGTACCCACAGTCTGCGCGGCTGTTCAGGACGGCAATGCCCTGCACGGGATCGCCGCCTGATCGGCCGCAGGGGCCGTCCCCGACTGCAGTCACGCGAGTGCGCGTTCCGCGTCTTCTAGGCCCGCGCGGATCATGTCACGCAGCTCGGGCGTGTCGTCGTGGCCGTGCCTGGCCACGGCGTGCGCGACGGCGGCATCAAGGACCTCGTCTTCCTGGCCCGCGATGGTGAGCGTGCACCCGATCTCGTTGGGTACCCGGCGGCAGTCAATCATTTTCCTGGCCATGACGGCCTCCTTTCTGGTTGATCTTTCGGTTTGATGCGGTCCGCGAGCGACGAGCTCTCACCTGCCGGATCCCGGTGGCTCCAGTCACGCAACTGTGCCGAGTGATGTTCGCCGCTCAGGGCCGCAGCTCATAGATAAGGTTGAAGTCGGTGGATGCTGCTAGCCGGGCATCGGTGAAACCGGCGCCGCGGGCAAGCTCGCGGGTCCTGGCCGGACCGGCCTGATTGCCCAGGCCATAGGCCGGAGCTGCTGAAAGTCCACTCGGCAGGCAGATGAGCGTGGACGCCGCCGCCAGCAGTTTGCCAAGCGGATTGAGGGATTCCTCGACGCTGTCCCAGCTCATTGGCTCGACCAGCATGACGCTGCCGTGATCGGCCGTCGCGGCCCGGGCAGCGCGGAGCGCGCCCACCGGGTCTGGCATGTCATGAAGGCAGTCGAAGAACGTGATCAGGTCGTAGTGGTCGCTGAGATCGGCGGCGCCGGCCACGCGGAACGTGACCCGGTCGGCTACACCTGCCGCCGCCGCCCGGCCGCGGGCCGCCTCAATGGACGGCTGGTGGTAGTCGATGCCCTCGAACGTGCTGTTCGGATACGCCTGCGCCATGATGATGGTCGACGCCCCGAAGCCGCAGCCGACATCGGCGACCCGGGCGCCGTCCGCGAGCCTCTTGTCCACGCCCGTCAGCGACGGTATCCAGGAACTGGTCAGGTTCGCTAGGTAGCCGGTCCGGAAGAATCGCTCGGTGCCCTCGAACATGTCCTCGTGCTGCTCGTGCCAGGCAATGCCCGCGCCGGTGCGGAACGCCTCGGTCAGCCGGTCGACGACGCGGGTCGCCGCGGTCAGGTTCTGGAACGCGCCGGCCACGTATCCGGGGCTGTCGGGGTTGGTGAACGCTTCCTCCTGCTCCGGGCTGAGCCGGTAGCGGGCCGAGGCAGCCGATCCGTCGCCGTTCGCGCCCGCGTAGGTCACGTATCCGGCCGCCGCCATCGCGAGCAGCCACTCCTGCAGGTAGCGTTCGGTCAGCCCGGTGCGCTTGGCCAGCTCCCCGGCCGTGGCCGGGCCGCCAGAGGCCAGCGCCGCGAATAGCCCGAGGCGGTCGCCTAGCAGTGCCAGCGGCAGGATCAGCGCCCCGCCGGCATCGGAGATCACCTGGCCGATCAGCTCCATGAGCGTATCCGGATCCACCGCGCGGCGGGCGGTCGCGGACATGCTAACGGGTTCGTTCGCGGTCATCGTCGTGCCTCCTTGTCACGTTGATTCAGTACATGGCAAGCGGGCATGTAGCGGCTATACGGAGAACTCCGTACGGTCGCGGGGGGATTATGGAGCCTGCGGGCACGGTACGCGCAGCCCTGGCCACGGTCGAGGCTGTTGACGCCGCTGCCAGCCTGACCGAACTCCCCGGACTGCTACTGCCCGCACTGGTTAACCTTGTCGGCGCGGACTCAGCACTGTGGACCGAGCTAGACGTGACAGCCGTGCTGGACCCGGCGGCCGGCCTGCTGCCCGGCCGGGTCATCGGGTATCCCGAGCCGCTGCTCACCGGGCAAGCAGCCCTGGCCCTTGAGCGGCACGCGCGACAATTTCCGCTGACCCGTCACACCCGCCCCGGCGGCGATGGCCGGCCGGTCCGCCGGTCGGACCTGGAGAGCATGCGCAGCTTCCGCAGCAGCGGTATGTACGCTGACGTGGCGCGAACGGTAGGCATTGACCAGATGCTCGCCATGGCGCTCACGCCGGGGGGCTTGCATGTCTGCGTCTCACTGAACAGGGCCGGCTCTGACTTCACCGTCGCGGCGGTCGATCTGCTCACCCAGCTCCGGCCGTTGCTGACCCGCCGGGTCGCGCGTCTGCAGGCCGGCCAGGCTGTGCTAGCCCGCGGGACAGCCCCCGGACCCCCGCAGTTGACCGCGCGGCAGCAGCAGGTGCTCCGCCTGGTCGCTGAGGGCCTGACCGATGCCGCGATCGGACGCCGCCTCGGATGTAGCCCCCGCACAGTGGATAAGCACCTGGAGCACATCTACCGCATCCTCGGTGTGTCCTGCCGCACTGCGGCCATTGCAGCCGCCTGGACTGCGCTGATGGATACCGCGGTGGCCGCCGGCGTCTAGGTCAAGGACGCTGCCGGGCAGCAGGACCCCATGGCCTGCCAAGCGGCGGGGTCGACCTAGAGGTTGCAGGGTCAGCCGGGGCTAACTTCGGGACAGTCAGTCGGCGAAGCCGCTGTTTGCGCATGATGCCAGGGGTAAAGGGTAACGATGAAACTACTGGGAGTAAGCGATAGCTGCGGGTGATGCCGATGCGGTCGTAACGCTGCCTGAGCCCGGGGGGACTCGTGAGGATCATGCGGGGGCGGTGTTGACCGGGGTCCCGCATGCACTGCGGCGGTCGGGCAGCCGCACCGGGCTAACCGCGTGGACCGGGCTTGCCGCCAGCGTCGCGGCTCTGGGTCTCGTGCTCGCCGCACCCGGGCATGACGCGGCGCTTGCGGGGGCCTTTCTGCTGGCCTGCGTGCCCGCGGGTGCGGCCGTGATGTGCTGGGTCGACAGCGGCGAGGGCCTCATGCAGGCCGGGCTCACGCTGGTGCTCAGCCTGGCGGTGACGGCCATCGCCAGTGCCGTCATGATCTGGCTGACGGCCTGGCATGCGCGCGCCCTGCTCGCACTCGCGGTCGCTGGCGCCGTGTCATGCGCCGCGCGGCTCGTGCGCGGGACACGCCAGTGAGCCGGAGCTTGGTTCTTCAGCTGGGACTGCTGCTCGCTGGGATCGGTACCTGGGCGCTCGGGCTCAGCCAGATTCAGCGTCAGGCCGTCGGCCCTTACGGACTGCTGGCCAGCGCAAGTCTGTGGTTTATCGTCGGCCTGGTGGTGCTGCTCGCCGGCGCCCTGGCTGAGCTGATCCGTCCGCAGCCACGAGCCTGGCTGTTTGGCCTGTTCCTCGTCGGCCTGATCGTCGCCATCCACACCAGCGTGCCGATCATCTACGGCGGTACTCCCGAGTACGCGTGGGTCTACAAGCACATCGGCGTAGCCCAGCAGTTCGGCCTGTACAAGCGCGTGACGGACACCTCGAACATCTACCAGGAGTGGCCCGCGCTGTTCACCCTGGTCGCTGCCGTCAGCTCTCTTGGCGGCACAGGTCCGCTCTCCTTCGCCGCGTGGGGTCCCGTCGCGTTCGAACTGGCCGACGCGCTTGTCCTGCTCGGCATCTTCCGGGTGCTCACCGGAGACCGTCGGGTCGCCTACCTCGCGGTGCTGCTGTACGAAGGCCTGGTCGCGTGGGTCGGCCAGGATTACCTGTCTCCGCAGGCCTTCGGCTTCCTGCTCTGGCTGGGCATCGTGGCGATCATCGTCCGTTGGCTGCAGGCCCCGGCGCCGGCCGTCGGCCGCGTGAAGCTGGTGTCCAGAGTCCGCGCGGTTCTGCTCGCGCAGCGGCAGGAGCTGCCCGAGGTCACCCCGGCGATGCGGGTGCTCGCGCTAGTGCTAGTCGCCGTGGTCTACTTCGCGATCGTCGCCGCACATCAGCTCACCCCGTACATGGCGCTCTTCGCGGTCGCGGTGCTCGTGCTGCTCGGCGCGGTGTGGCGGGGATGGCTCACGCTGCTGCTGCTCGCGGTCATCGCGGGCGGCTACCTCGCGCCGCGCTACGGGCTGCTCTCCCAGCAGTTCGGCGGGATCTTCAGCGGCGGTGACGTCTTCGAGAACGCGTCCGGCGTGAGCGGCATCCTGCACCGGGCCGCCGAGGCGCGAACCGGGGAGGTCGTGCACCTGCTCGCGGCCTGCATGTGGCTGGCTGCCCTGGGCGCCGTGGCGCTCCGCTGGCGGTCGCTCGGCCGGGTCGCGGTCCCCGCCGTTCTCGCGTTCAGCCCGTTCTTCACGCTGGTCGTGCAGAACTACGGCGGTGAGGCAATCTACCGGGTGTTCCTGTTCTCGGCGCCGTGGTGCGCGCTACTCATCGCCGGGCTGATCGCGCAGCTGCGCAGCGCGCTGTGGCGGCCGCTGGTCAGCTCGGCCGCGTGCGTCGTGGCGCTGGCCGCGGGGTTGCAGGGCCTCTACGGGCCGGTCGCGGTGGATGCCTTCACTCCGGCGGAGCTATCGGCGAGCCTATGGCTCTACGCTCACGCTCCGCCAGGTTCACTGCTCGTGCTCGCGGCTGACGACTTTCCAGGGCTTGAAGTCGGCAACTACAGCTCCTACAACCTGCAGGTGATGCCTGCCGATCCGCAGTTCGGCCAGTCCTGGCTGAACGAGGCAAGCCTGACCGACGTGGAACAGTGGCTCGCCTCGTTCGGGTCAACCAGCACGTACGTCGTGTTCAGCCGCAGCATGGCCGCCTACGCCGACTACTTCGGCTACCCCGCCGGCTACGCGCAGCTCGCGAGCGAGGTGCGCAGCAGCCCCGCATGGCGGGTGGTCTACCGGAACCCCAACGTGGTCATCTACCGGGTAGCCGTGGGCTGAGCTGCGCACGGGTCGAGTCGGCCGGGTTACACCGCCGGCGGGAAGCGCCGACGGGATTACCCGGCCGGATCACACTGGCGACTCCGGGCCTTCGACCCGCAGCACCCGCCCGGGATTGCCGGCCACCACGGCCCATGCGGGTACCGGCCTGGTAACCACCGTGAGGGCGCCGATGCGCGCGTGATCGCCAACGTGAATGTCACCGATGATCACGCAGCCGGCCCCGAGGTCAACGTCGTCGCCGATCCGTGCGGCGCCGGTCTCCTTCCCCGAACGGTCCGTCTTGTTCCCGACCGTCACGCCATGGCGCAGCTTGCAGTCGCGGCCAAGCGTCGCGTGGGCACTGATCACGATGCCGTTGCGGTGATAGATGCGCAGCCGCGGCCCGACGGTGGCCGTCACCGGCAGCTCAAAGCCGAGCAGCAGCGATGTGGTCAGCCAGTACGGGCGCACCACTAGGCGGGCGGCCTTGCCCCAGTGGCCGTCGGCCCACTGCGCCAGCCGGAACCAAGCCAGCAGGAGCTGTGACTCCGGGCGGCCGGCATTGGCCGCCCAGTCCTGCAGCACCCACTCGCGCAACCCCATCATCAGCCCGGCTCTCCCGCGTATGAGTAAACGGCGACGTAGGAGAGGTTGAGCTGGGCGGCGGAGTTCTCCGCCGCCCAGGGGGCCTTGAGAGCCCTCTGATTCTGAATGATCCATGACATGGGCTCGTCCGGCACCCACTTCCCGGTGACGTGGTAGATCATCTGGCCATTCAGGTAAAACGTCTGCGAGGCGGTGCATGCGCTCACGGCAAGGAGTGTCGCGGCCAGGTAAGCGACCTTCCTCATCGTTAGCCCCCATCACTCTTCACGTCGCCCGTGCGCCGCGATCCTCAAGCGGAACTCGGGGCCAGATCGTAACTGAAAGTATGCGTTATGTAACTTCGCGCGACGAATTGTCCCGGCCTGGCGCCGGCTCACCGCACCCTGCGTGCGGGCACGCCGGCGTACACGGCGCCCGGCTCGCAGTCCTTGGTCACCACCGCGCCCGCTCCGATGATGGTTCTCTCGCCGATGGTCACTCCGGGCATGATCAGTGCCCGCGCGCCGAGCCAGCTGCGGTCGCCGACGCGTACCTCGCGGTAGCTGGACTCCCGTGCCACCTGCCCTTCGCTGCTGATCTCGTGGATCGAGGTCAGGATCATCACCTCGGGGCCGATGAAACAGTCACGGCCGATGATGATGGGCCCGTGGCCCTCGAACCAGCAGCCCGCGTTCACCATTGAACCCGCGCCGATGCTGACCTGCTTGGACTCGAACCAGCAGCGCTCGAGCCCCCACACCACTGGGCCGATGCGGACGCCGCCAAGGCGCAGCAGGGTCCGCCGCGCCGCGACCGGCAACAAGAATGAGGTCACGAGCGGCCCGCGGCGCAGCCAGCGCAGCGCCTGGCCGGCGTTGGACGGCAGCGCGGCCACCGCCGCGCGTGCCGGGTGACTCACTTCCCTGACCGAGATCGGCCGTACCCCGAGAGAACCCATCATGCCCTCCTGAACTCAACTCGCCGCATTAGCCGCAGCGTGAAAGGTGTCACCATCGCCGCTGCCGCCGCCTGGGTGGTGAGATATGCCCAGCCAACCGCGTCCAGCCCGATGCGCGGCAGCAGCACCAGGGTGAGGACGAGCACGAGTGCACCGGAAATGGCCTGGAACCCCGCGAGCAGCCAGACCCGCTGCTCCAGCCAGACGAGCGTCGCGTAGAGCACGACCAGGGCGGTGAACGGGGCGCTCAGCCCGATCAGCCTGAGCAGGGTGACGCCGTGCGCGGCGTAGCTGGCGCCGACGAGGCCGAGCAGCGGGCGGGCGCCTACCAGGCAGACCAGCATCGCCCCGGCCACGATCCCCGCCCACAGCACCAGGCTGCGCCGCAGCAGCGTGCCCGGGTGCCCGCGGGCTCCCGCCGTCTCGACCACGAACGACGCGGCGACGTTCCACATCACCAGGCTGATGCCGGACGCGATCAGCCACGGCAGGGTCAGGTAGGCGGCCTCCGCCGGGCCCAGCTGCCAGACCACCAGCAGCGGAATGACCTGCACCGTGGCGGTGGCACAGATGTTCCCCGCGTACTCGCCTGCGATGAAGGAGGCAAGCCAACGGCGTCCCGGCAGCGTACCCTCGACGGTCCCGTGCGCCGGCAGTGCCCGGCCGAACAGCAGCGAGTTCACCGCGATCGCCGCGACGGCGGCCGGCAGCACCCAGGCGCCTAGGGTTCCCATCACGGATACAGCCAGCACAGGCAGCAGCGCGACCCTCGCGACGGCGGTGGTGATGTTCTCCGCCGCTACCCATGGCGCCAGCCGCAGCGCGGTGAGCACCGAGTCCTCGAGCGCGAACACGGCGAGCACCGGCACCGCGAGGGTGAACTCCGCGGCCTGCCGCCACCCGGCGGGCACCACGTGGTCGCTCAGCCCGGTCGCGCAGTACACGGCGCCGGCCACCAGCGAAAGGAACACGACGACCAGGTAGCCGCGTCTTACCAGCTGTTCGCCTAGTCGGCCGGCGCGCGGCAGCAGCCGGACGAAGACGTTGGTCAGGTTGAGCTGCGCGATCATGGCGAGCAGCGTGAGCGCGGCGATGCCGGCGGACGCCTGCCCGATCACGCGCGGCGGCTGGAGGTGCGCGGCGACGGCCCAGAACACCAGCCCGAGCCCCTGGGCCGCGATCGTCGCGGTCATCAGCGCCATGGCGTTTACGGTCAGGCCCTTGCGCAGCCGCGGCAGCCTTGCCGCGCGCGGTGCCGTCATCGTGCCCGCTGCCGGGGCGCCTGCTCCCGCAGCGCCATCCGCGCGCGCAGGTAGGCGACCGGCCCGGCGAGCATGCCTCGGAGTTCTGCGCGGGCCAGGGCAGGCGGATAGTCGTCGGCGCGATTGACCTGCTTGGCGGATGCGGGATCGCGCAGCGACCGGAGCCAGCCGGGCAGCACCGACGCTAGCCCGATCACGTGCCGCGGGTTTCGCAGCGTCACCGCGGTCAGCATCGCGGTGAAGCCCAGGCCGTAGCCGTATATCTGGCGCTCGAGCTCGGGGAAGGTCGCCCGGTGCGCGTGCTGGATGATCGCCGCCGGCTCGTATGCCAGCCGGTGTCCTGCGGTGAGCAGCTCGATGAGCATGGCGAGGTCCTCGCCGCCGCAGGTGGCGGTTCCGACGCCGAGCGCCTCATCGAAGCCGCCCGTTGCCGCGAGCACCGCCGTGCGGAACGCCATGTTGGAGCCGAGGCCGAATTCGCCTGTCAGGTACAGGGACTGGACCCGATTCGTGCCGGCTCGCTGATCGCGCCGCAGCACGCCGAAGCGGCCCGCGCGCTCGAACGTCAGCGGGGCGAAACCGCGGTCAAGGCCGCTGCCCGACTGCTCGAAAAAGACCTGGGCCGGCGTCTCGAGTTCGAGCGGCACCACCAGGCCGGTTACCGCGCCCGCGTCCGGCTGGCTCGCGAAGCGCTCGCCTATTGCCGTGAGCCAGTGGCGATGGACCACGACGTCGTCGTCGGTGAAGGCGATGATCTCGCCTGTCGCGACGGACACGCCCCGGTTGCGCGCCGCCGAGATCCCCGGGCGCGGCTCCCGCACGACGCGGACGCTCTCGATCTCCACGGGCGGCGCGTCGCCGCGCCGGTTGTCGACGACGATCACCTCATAGTCGGGGTGATCGAGTTCGCCCAGGCTCTTGACGCAGCGGCGCAACTGGTCGGGGCGCGCGAGGTTTGTTGGCACCACGACACTGGCGCGAGCGAGGGGCCGCGAGGGGCGGCCGGTCGGCTGCCGGTCCCAGGCTGAGCCGAGCTGCCGACGCAACTCCAGTTCAAGCTCCGTGGCAGTGATCCGGCTGCCCTGCAGCGGTATCTCGATGCTGCCGAGCGGCTGCCCGGAGCGGCATGCGAGTACCCAGGCGCCCGTGTAAGGCGGTGGCTCGGAACGTCCGCAGTCGAGGTCACGGAGCGGGCTGGCGACGTCGATGACAGCAACCCGCGCGGGACTGGTCAGCTTCATCGGCGGTTCCCATTCCACCTGTATCCCGGCGGTCCTCCCGGCTCAGGCAGCTTCGCGGTGCACTGGTGTCACTTACAGCACTTAAGCACTGTCAGTAACTACAATATTACCCTTTGCATCCGGAATCATTCGTGGACGTCTTCTCTGGTGCACCTGGCGCGGCGGCGGCACGCCCGGCCCCACGACGGGCTGGATCCACCACCGCGCTGCTGGTCATCGACCATCTGCTGTTCGCCAGCAGCCGGGCCGGCGGATCGGCGGCAGCAAGTGGCAGCGGGAGCGGGGTGAGCTGCCGGCGGTGGTTCATTCAGGGGGGCCGAGGTCGCTCCAGGAGGGCGGGAATTGCCCGATGCCGATGGTGCGGCAGGCCTTCCGGGCGGCCATGCTGACGGCCTCGGTGAAGGTCGGGAAGGCGAATTGCATCTCGGCGAGCTGGTCGACGTTCATGCCCGCGCGCATGGCGGTCGCGACGACCTGGACGGTTTCTGCTGAGTATTCGCCGAGTACGTGGGCGCCGAGGATAGCGTGGCTGCGCCGGTCGGCGATGAGTTTGCAGAAGCCGTCGGAATGGCCGTCTGCCACGGGCCTGACGAGGTCGTCGTACCAGGCGATTCCCACGACGATGTCGTGGGCAAGAGCGGCCTGGTCCTCGGTCAGGCCGACCGTGCCATACTCGGGGTCGGTGAAGCTCCCGCTGGGCACCACGTCATGCACGGCCTGGCGGGCGGGGCCGTGAACGGCGTTCCAGGCCGCGATGCGGCCTTCGAGCCTGGCGCTTTGCACCAGCTTGGAGAGGCCGTTGACGTCGCCGACGGCGAAGATGTGCCCGGCGTTGGTCCGCAGGTAGTCATCGACCGGGATGGCTCGCGGGGTGCTGGTGACTGCGGCGGCGTCAAGGTCGAGGCCCTGGAGGCTGGCGGGCCAGCCGACGGCGGCGAAGACGGCCTCCGTCGTTGCGTGCTCGGCGGGGCCGCCGCGGGTGAAATGGATGATGACCTGCTCGCTGCTGCGTTCCAGCGCCTGGACGCTGGCGCCGGTGAGGACCTGGATGCCCCTGGCCTCGAACGCCTGGCCGAGCGCGGTGGAAATGCTGGCATCAGCGCCGGGCACGAGCCGGGGGCCGGCTTCGATGAGCCGGACACTGACCCCGAGGTCGGCGAAAATCGAGGCCATCTGGCAGCCGGTGTCGGCTCCGCCGATGACCGTGACTTGCTGCGGCAGGGCTTTGAGGGTCCAGATGTCCTCGTAGGTGAGTGCGAGCTCGCCGCCCGGGACCGGCAGCGCAGCCGCGCGGCAGCCGACCGCGATGACGATGCGGTCTGCGCGCCAGCTGCGGCCGTCTCCGGCGCGCACGGTGTGCGGGCCGGTGAACCGGACGGGGCCAAGGTGCTCGTGCAGGTCGATCCCGTTGCGGCGCAGGTAACCGGCGATGTCCTTCTTGTCGTGGGCGTAGCGGGCCACTCGGGCACAGTTGGCCAGGACCGCTTCGAGGTTGGGGACCGGCCGGGGGCCCTCCAGGCCGAAGCGCTCCCATGAGGACCAGTCCCGGGCCAGCCGGGCGGCCCGGGCCAGGGTGCGGACCGGCGCCGGCCCGCGGTTCAGGCTGGTCCCCCCGACCTGCTCGGCTTCCAGCAGCGTGACGTCGGCGCCCAGTTCCCGTGCCTGCAGCGCGGCCGTGGCGCCCCCGGGGCCGCCGCCAGCCACCAGCAGCCTCATGGCGCCTCCCCGATGCCAGCTGCCTGGCCGGGGCGGTGGCCGCCGAGGGGCCGCAGGATAGCCCGGGCGGGCGCCCCGTCACTGCCGTGCAGCTTGACCGGCAGGCAGATCATCTCGTACCGGCCGCCGGTGACCGCTGACAGGTCGAGTCCCTCGATGATCCAGATGCCGGCCTGCAGCAAGATACGGTGGATGACGGCCCCGTCCGCGCGGTACCCGCCGACCGACAGGTAGTCAACCCCGACCGTCTGTACCCCCGTCTCGGCCAGGTACGCCGCGGCCTGCTCGGAGATGTACACGAAGTCCTCCACGAAGCTGCCGCTGTCCCAGCACCGGGCCGAGTTCGATGTCCGGAACAGGACGCGTTCCCCGGCCCGCAGCCGGTGCCCGCGGAGCTCACCGACCGTGATCTGGCTGGGATGCTCAATCTCGATCACCCGGGCCTCGCCCATCGTCGCGGTCAGCGGCATCTCATCCAGCCCGGCCGCCGCTGGCAGGAAGTGCACCGGCCCGTCCATGTGGGTGCCGGTGTGCACCCCCATCGCCAGGTGGGAGACGTTGCAGTCATCGCCGCGCTCTACGTCAAGCACCCGCTCCAGCACGATCGGCGGATTACCAGGCCAGTGCGCCATACCGTGCCTGACCGTCACAGACACGTCTATCCAGTCCGTCATCTCAGGCATCGCAACACTGCCCCCGTGCTCGTACAGCCGGTCATTGTCACCAGTCGTTCCCCGTCGGCCGTCTAGGACACCAGCACCGAGAGAAGCCAGCCAGCCCGGCTGGTAGCGGACAGTTATCAGTGCGCTTGCTATGGTGAGGACATGCGGGCCATCACCGTCATTCCCGGGAAGCACAGCTCCGTCGCGCTTACCGACATGCCGGAACCCCCGGCCGAGGACGGGCCGATCCTCGTGCAGACGCAGGCGATCGGCATCTGCGGCACCGACCTGGAGATCATCAACGGCGAGTACGGATCAGCGCCGCCAGGGCAGGACCGCCTGATCATCGGGCACGAATCGCTGGGCCGGGTAGTCGAGGCAGCCCCCGGAACCGGATTCGGCCCCGGCGACCTCGTGGTCGGCATCGTGCGGCGGCGTGACCCGGTTCCCTGCCCGGCGTGCGCGGCGGGGCACTGGGACATGTGCATGAACGGCCAGTACACCGAGCGGGGCATCAAGGGCCGTCACGGCTACGCGTCCGAGCGCTACCGCATCCACCCTGAGTACCTGGTCGCGGTGGATCCCGCGCTCGGGATCCTCGGCGTGCTGCTCGAGCCCGCCACCGTGGTGGCCAAGGCCTGGGACCACATCGAAAAGATCGGCCGCCGGGCAACGTGGGCACCGCAGAAGGTACTGGTCACCGGTGCCGGGCCGATCGGGCTTCTCGCAGCACTGCTAGCCACCCAGCGGGGTTACCAGACCTACGTGCTTGACCGGGTCACCGAAGGCCGCAAACCAGATATGGTGCGCCGCCTAGGGGCAACCTATGTCCACAGCGGGGACCTCGACGAGGCGGTCGCGGAGACAGACATCGTCATCGAATGCACCGGGCATGTGCAGATGCTGTTCGAAGCAGGCCCGCAGCACGTCCGTCACCGGATAACGTGCCTCACCGGGGTTTCCGCGGCAGGCGCTGAGTTCGCGATTGACCCGGGAGTGCTTAACCGCAACATGGTCTTGCAGAACTCGGTCTTGTTCGGCTCGGTGAACGCCAACCGGGACCACTACGAACTGGCCGCCCAGGCGCTCGCGCAGGCCGACCCAGGCTGGCTCGCCGGCCTGATCACCCGCGAAGTACCCCTCGACCAGTGGGAGGATGCTTACACCCGTAAGCCCGACGACATCAAGACCATCCTGAACTTCCCGGGCACATCACCGTAGCCGCGGGCCTGGACACCCAGCAGGCCTGGCTTCACGACATCACCCGCGTGCGGGGTCTTGTCGCCTCCTGCCGTCCCGTGCACGATGGCAGCGGGCGCGGCCTAAGTACGTTTCTCCTTAATGCGGGACAGGCCCGATGACTCCGACCGAGGCCAGGCCGTCAAGGACCAGCTGCACGGCGATCGCGGCGATCAGGAACCCGAAGACCTTCTCGGTGACCAGCATGCGGTTCTCGTCGAGCTTCTCACTCACCCGGTTCGCCCACCGGAACACCACCACGTCCAGCAGCAGCACGAACACCAGGATGCCGAACTCCACGGCGAAAACACTCACCGAGTCCGCCTCCGCGGAGATCGTCATCAGGCCGACGATGCCCACCGGGTTGAGCAGGTAGGGGACCGCCAGCGGAAACTGCGCCAGCTGTATCGGGTCCTTCCCGGCGGTGCGGGCGCTGCTGCTGTCGGACGGCGCGAGCACCATCCACACTGCCAGGACGAGCAAGATCAGGCCACCGGCGATCGACAGGGATCCGATCGTGAAGTGCAGCAGCGCGCGCAGCAGCTCGCCCAGCACCATCAGGATCACGGCAACTGTGGCTGCTGTGGCCATCATCGTGCGCAGCACGCGCTGCTTGGCGGCAGGCTCAAGGGAAGCGGTGATTTCCAGGAACGGGACAAGCGCGATCTTCGGCCCGATACCAATCAGCAGTACCAGGAACGTGTCGATCGCACCGGCTGTGGTGATCGACGTCTGGTCCATCCTCCAAGTGTGGCAGCGGCCAGGCCACGGTGCCTGGTCCGATACGGGTGGTGATTGCGCCGTGGAATGTAGGGACTTTCACGAGCCTTCACCAGCACACAGCGCCGGTTTTCTGCTGCTCAGACAGCTGCTGGCTGGCGCTCCCCGGGCCCGTCTCGCCCTCGATGGGTGATGTTTCTCGGTCTAACCGGCGGGCATGCTGCCGCCAGGATCGCGCGCTGGAACTGGGGTCCCCCTGTGAGCCTGGCCGAATACATCATCTTCTTCGTGCTCGTGGTGAGCACGGGAGCCGGGGTGCCGGGCCCCGGCGATGCTGCGATGATCGCTGGGGGTACGCTCGCGGGCGAGGGGCGGCTCAATATAGGCCTCGTGCTCGTGCTGTCGATCGCAGGCTGGATGCTCGGCTCGCTGATCGGGTATGAGATCGGCCTCCGCGGCGGGCGAGGGCTGCTCGAGCACCCGGGACGGCTGGAGGAACGCCGCCAGAAGATGCTCGCCAAGGGCGATCAGGCCTTCGCGGATCATGAGTTCATCGCCTCGGTGACCATGCCCGCCTATCTGTCGGGGATCTTCCGGGTACGGAGGCCCGTCTTCATGCTGGGCGCGCTTGTCTCCGGTTCCTTCTTTATCGTGATGTACATCGGGATTTCGTACTTCCTTGGCGCGGAAGTCGCCGAGCGCATCGGAAGCGCCGGGTCGAAAGCGGTGCTGGGTGTCCTCGTGGTCGTCGCTATAGGGCTGGGCATCAGGGCGGGGTGGTCCAGGTGGCGCGCCCGGGAGCAACCGCCGGCCAAAGAGCATGCTCCCTCAGGTCGCGGCGCCAGCAGGCCAGGGTAGTTCGTGCGCCCCTGCGGCTGGGTCGGGTGGTACCGGAACGGCGGGTGGGACTCGCTCACATGCACGATCATGCACTATGCGCACGTGGCGGCCGGATAAGCTTCCTGTCCGCAAATGCGCAGGCGCGCATTCGCGTACTTGCGTGGATTGGCACCCGGTTCCGTGACTGTGGCCATCGCAAGACCGCGTTAGAGGTACACCCAGACGCGGGTTTCGTTGCGGGCTTCCTTGGCACGGAAGGCGTCCTCGAGGTTGACGCCGCATCGGTTGGCGATGGACATGAGCAGGATGAGCGCGTCGACGGCCTCGTCGCCGACGTCTGCGGTTCGGCCGCCGGGATCCTGCGGGTTGCCCTGGAGTTTGCGGACGGCGCGATAGAGTTCGCCGATTTCCTCGCCGAGCTTGAGGCACTGGGAGGAGAGGTCCTGGTGGTCCAGGCCGCGCTCGGCTTCCATCCGCCTGACGTAGTCCTGGATGTTGGGCAGTGACGCGCCCAGGTTCAACGGCTCCATGTCGCTACCTTGCGTGTTCAAATGGATCGTCTAGGTAAGCGACTTTAGCGGAATGCCGATCCTTGGGTGGGTCGATTTACCTGATTGCGACGATGCAGCGACCGAGAGTCCGTTTTGATGCCTGCACGGTTCGTGTGTGTCAGCGCTGTGGCACGCTCTCGTATCTGGCGGCGGATGGCTTGCGTCGGATGCGCGGGTCCAATCCCGCCGAATCGGTCATGGCCGGGCAGGAGGGCAAGTACCCCCCCGAACGGCCGTCACGTTCCCCCGGGAGAGAATGGTTGTTCACATAATCGAGGTTCCGGGGGGAATCACATGCGGCTTCTAGCCAGTCCACGCCACCTGCCGCAGCGCGTCGCGACGGGCGCGTTCATCTTGAATTCGGGCGTGAGGAAGCTAAGCGCCGACGATGAGGCGGCTGCCCAGCTACAGGCGTTCGCGGCGGCCGCGTACCCGTTTCTGGCGAAGCTCAAGGCCAGGGACTTCAAGCGGCTCTTGGCGGTCAGCGAAATCACACTTGGCGCGGCGCTGCTCCTGCCGGTGATACCGTCCGCCGTGGCGGGCGTCGGACTGGCGGCCTTTTCCGGTGGCCTCATGGGCATGTACGTTCGCGTGCCCGGGCAGCGCCATCAGGGGTCTGTCCAGCCGACCCAGGAAGGGATCCCGCTATCGCAGGACATCTGGCTGATGGGCATCGCACTCGGCCTGGTCGTCGACGACCTCGTCGACAACTGGAGCAGCACCGGCGACCTGCCCTCCAGGTCTCCCGGGAGATAGTCACACCCCTAGACAGAACCTTTCTGCGCGTGTGCCATTAGCGGCTGCTCGCCTTCACCGCCCGGCAACCGTGAGGACAGCGCTGGCAACGTCGCGCTGCTTGCAGCCGCACACAGCGCAGACACCAGGGTCAGCTGCCGACCTGGATTCCGCGGTGGTGAAGCGCCGAGGCGAACGCTTTCAGTGAGCCGTGGGCGTGCCGCCGCTCGCTTTCCCCGCCGTCGGTGCGGAGGAAACTTGCGTACATCGCCGGGCCTGCTGCCGCCAGATCACGGAACTGGTCGGTGATGAGCCGATCTAGCTGGGCGATTACCTCTCCAGCCGTCTCGCCGGCCAGCAGTGGGCTTGTCGATATCATCTCGGCAGCCCGTTCTGGTCCGAGCGCGTCGATCAGCCAGAACAACGTCATAGGCGTCCTTTGCCTTGTCGCGCCGCATGATGGCGTCGGCCTTGAGGCAGAGCCAGGGAGCGAGTCCGGCGACGGGAAACTCGTACCCGAGCATCCCGCGGCTCGTCTGGACGCGCCGCTCCACGTTGACGGTGTCAAGAGGAACGAGATGCCCGAAGCCGACCGCCAGCGCCGTGATCTCGTTGCCTGGCCCAATGTTTGCCTCGGCCGGCGTCCCGGAAGCTGGCTTCTCCGGACGCCCGGCCCGGCTCCGCATCGGGCAGAGGAACTCGACCTGAAGGTAAGCGTCTCGGTAACGGCCGGTCCACCGCCACTTGACCTCTCGTCCGTCTTGCCTATCGATCCGTAGGCCCAGTGAGCGGAGTCCATCGATGATCGCCTGATAGTAGTCAGCTGTTTCTCCATCGAGCAGATGCAGCGACAGATGGAGATCTAGGTCTGCAGTCCCGACATGCGGGTCAATGCCCACTGGCGGCCTCGGTGCGAGCAGGCTAGGCACCGCGCCGCCGACAATCGCAAGGTGCCTACCGCCGAAGGCGCTTCCGAACGATCGAAGGACGTCGGCCGCTATCCCCAGCAGCCTGCTACACATCGGGTCCTCGTAGCTAGCCGCCCGTGCCTCATCACCGTGCATCGCTGACTGCTCTCCACAGTTGTGCCGCGAACTCCTGGCCCCGCTCTTCACCATGCAGGTCACACCATACGCGGACGGGATGCGCGACCGTGGCGCTCCACTCCTCGAACCGGACAGCCGCACGGTGGTGAAGGCCGACTCGCCATGGGTCAGCAGAGATCAGGACATTCGAAGACTCGATCGGCGCGAGCTCAAGCCGGAGTTGCTCAGAGGCATCGGCAAGGGACCGCCCGCCGAGGTCGGCCCAGCATCGCACCACGGGTGGCGGCGCAGTGCCCAGGACGCCGAGGAACGCGGCACCGCAGCGGCCAGTGACGGCGATGGCGATGCCTGCGTCGGCCGCGCGGCGGGAGATGCTGGCAGCGGTATCCCAGATGTTCCTGCCCCACGCATGGCCACTGATCACCTGACCTGCGGGCCACGCCGACCGGTCCGCTAGCAGCTTCGCGAGTCCCGCCCGGTCAGAAAGGCGAACTGCAACGTGTCGCCAGTTCCTGTCCCGTACCACAAGCCCCTGCTCAGCCAGCTGCGCGACAATTCGGGATGCGGTGGAAACGCTCACCCGAGCGCGCTCGGCGAGCTCCGTGATGGTCGGCGGGGCCCCGTCGGCAGGTGCGACCAGCAGCTCCTGGACCACGAGGGCATGCCCCTTCTGCAGCGGTATCGCGGTGGTCTTGCGCTCGACAGGCCCGGTGAGGCGCCGGGTGCTCACCCGGATCCGCGGCCAGGCAATCTCGGCGGTACCGCTGACATCGATGAAGCTCAGCCCCGCCTCTCGCAGCGCGGAACGCCACTCGACAGGAACCGCGCCAGCCACGAGGACGACACGGCCAGGTCCCGCCTCAGCCTGGGCTTCAGCCAGGAGCACATCAGCCGATCTGAAGGCAGCAGGATCAAGCAGGCGAACCTGCAAGGTGATTCCGTCGTCATACGCCAGCACGTCATTACGGCCGCGCCGGATGACCAGCTCACCGACGGGCTCAGGCTCGAGAGGTATCCACGGCAGGTCTAGGCTCAGCTCGGTAGACATCATTTGCAGGATATGCAGAGGTCTCCTTAAACAGCAAGTGATATGTCAGTTTCCCAGCGTCAAGCGACTTCACTTGCTGTTTAAGCCATCTTCGTTCAACGCTGCAAGTCATTGATGATGCGGATTACCGTTGGCGCCGACCCACCCTAGGCTCCTGCGAAGCGCTACTTGCCAGCAGGAGCTCAGCGACAGACGGGTGGACCCCAACTAACCCGATGACGGCGTGCCGACTGCGCGCAGACCCCGCGAACGAATGCCATGGATCGCTCACGGGCACCCGGTCGCCAACGACCCACCGAACCCTTGCGCTGTGCACGAGGGTCGGTTGCGCTTGTGGGATACGCCTGTGGGCTTCCTCGTACCAGGATGCCTGGCCGTGACTTCCGAGCCGGAAGAGTCAGACACGGCGTTTCGGCGAGGCTCCTGGCTGAACCGCGCAGCGGGTTGGTCGGGCAGATCAGAAGCGACAAACGCGCAAGCCAAGACACAAAAGTGCCCCCAGAAGGATTCGAACCTTCGCACCTGGCTCCGGAGGCCAGTGCTCTATCCCCTGAGCTATGGGGGCTCGCTAACGGAGAAAGGCTACCAGTCCGGGGACGTGCCCGTGACGCGCGAGCCGCACCTGATGTTCACCTTGGGCTAGATGCCTCGAATGGCGGTGGTACCCTCACCGAGTGTGACGCAAGGTTTGGGGCGGGTCCTCGTTGTGGATGACGATGAGGTGATACGGCAGCTCATCGCGGTGAACCTGCAGCTCGAGGGGTTCGACGTGGCGACAGCTGTCGACGGGCAAGACTGCCTGGACAGAGTCCAGGACATCGAGCCTGACGTGATCACGCTTGACGTGATGATGCCGCGCCTTGACGGCTGGGAAACCGCGGTTCAGCTCCGTAAGGCGCCGGAGACCGCTCACATCAAGGTCGTGCTGATCACGGCCCGCGCCCAGGAAGATGACATCGCCCGCGGGACGAACGTCGGTGCCGACGCCTACCTGACCAAGCCCTTCGATCCCGGCGAGATGATCCGGGTCGTCCGCGAGTTGGCCGGCGCCCCGCCCGCCTGAACCAGCCCCCCGATTCGGCCGCCGCAGCCGTAGGCCAGAAGCCGCGCCCAGGCAGGAATCAACTTTTTTCAGCAGGAAGCAACCCCTTTTCGTCCCTCCAGCAGCTAGCTGGCCGTGAGTACGGACAGCTCACTAAACAGCGGAGAATGGGGCGCTCAGGAGAACTCGTAGCCTGAGAGCGTGATCACCAGGGACCTGCGGCGCACGATCGCCCGCGCGGTCGCCGCCGCCCGGTTCGAGGAAGCCGCCGATCCCGGCCTGCGCCCGACGGGTACCCCGGGCCAGTACGCCGCCAGCGTCGCGCTCGCCCTCGCCCCGAACCCCCGCGAAACGGCCGAAACCCTAGCCGGAACGCTCGCCCAGGAGCACTGGATAAAAACAGTCGAGGTCACCGGCCCCGGCTACCTCACTATCACCGTCACCCCCGAGGCCCTCGCCGCCGTCGCGGAAAACGTCACGACCGAAGGCCCCGCCTGCGTCACGAGTAACGCCCTCACCGGCGTGACCGTCCCCGCCGCACCCCCAGGCGACCCGCTGACCGCCCCCACGTGGGAAGAGGCAAGAGCGGCACTCGCCGCGCGGCTGACCACCCGTCTCGCCGCCGCGGCGGGCGCGACGATGCAGGAATTTCCTGGTACCGAACGGAATCGGCTTACTCACCACGCGCGCACTGATTCACCTGCCGGAGTAAGCACAGCCCGTTCGGAAGACCCGAAATCGGAACCGGACGCCAGCCCGCAGCCGAAGGAGACCCGCATCGGGCCGCACGGGCCGCCGTCCGCCCGAGAGACGACGGTCACGCGGGCCGTCGCCTTCGCGGGACGGGACGCGGTCACGTTTACCCTGGCCAGGGCCATCCCCGGCAAGCCCTTGCGGGTTGAGGCGGAAGTAATAGCGAGGCATGTCCTTGGCAATCCCGCTTATGCTGTGAGGTACGCGCACGCCCGCGCCGCGTCCGGGGTGCGCTGGGCAGTCGCCTCCGCTGGGGAAGCACCATGTTCCTCGGATGCCGTGGCGGCTGCCGGGTCCGATACGATGGCGGTTTTGGCCATCGGGCCCGGCAGCCGACACAGCGGGGGGTACGGGGGGTCGCCCCCCCGGGAGATATCTGCACTGCTTGACGCGCTGTCGTGGCTCCCGGAACGGGCCGCCACCGCCGCGCGCCGTGGCCGGCCCGACGAGTTCGCCCGCTACCTGGAGGATCTGGCCAGCCTCACCATTGACGTCCTGAGTTCCGCGAGCCACCCAGGGAGGGGCGCAGCGCCAGGAAGTGACAGACTAACCCTGGCTGAGGCGGCGCGGACCGGCCTCGCAGCCGGACTTGGACTGCTCGAAGTCAGCGCGCCAGAACGCCTGTTAGCTAACACGTAAAGGGGAGCGAAGCTGTGAGCCGTGTCGCCCACCCGGCTGGGCCGCGTCATGGGGACGTGCTGCCCGCCGACCACCCGCCGACGCCGCCCAAGGACCTGAACGCGCTGCATCCGGCCATCTGGCCGCGCGGCGCGCGCCGGATCGGCGGCGTCCTGACGCTCGGCGGCATCGACGTCCGCGACCTGGCGGCGGAGTTCGGCACGCCGGCGTTGATCATGGACGAAGCAGACGTGCGGAGCCGCGCGCGGGAGTACGTGGACGCGTTCGGCGAGGACGCGAAGGTGTCCTACGCGTCCAAGGCGTTCTGCTCCCGCGCCGTGCTCCGCTGGGTCACGGAAGAGGGCCTTGGCGTCGACGTCTGCACCGGCGGTGAGCTCGCGGTCGCGCTGTCCGCGGGGGTGGACCCGGCGCTGATCACCCTACACGGCAACAACAAGCTGCCCGCCGAGATCGAGCAGGCCTTGGCCGCGGGCGTGGGGCACATCGTGGTCGACTCCTTCGAGGAGATCGCCCGGCTGGCCTACCGCGCGGAGGTCCTTGGGAAGCGGCCGCGCGTCCTGGTCCGGGTGACCACCGGGGTCGAGGCGCACACGCACGAGTTCATGGCGACCGCGCACGACGACCAGAAGTTCGGCTTCTCGCTCACCTCAGGTGCCGCCGACGAGGCGGTCCGCCGGGTTCTCGCGCTGCCGCAGGTCGAGTTCGCCGGGCTCCACTCGCACATCGGCTCGCAGATCTTCGACACCGGCGGCTTCGAGTTGGCCGCCCGGCGGGTGCTCGAACTGGCCGGGCGCATCCACGCCGAGCACGGCGTGCACGTGGCCGAGCTCAACCTGGGCGGCGGGTTCGGCATCGCGTACGTGCCAGAGGACGACGCGCCCGAGGTGAAGACCCTGGCCGCCGGGCTGCGCGCGATCGTGGCGTCCGAGTGCATCGCCGCGGGCATCCCGGTGCCCCGGCTGACGATCGAGCCTGGCCGGGGCATCATCGGGCCGTCTACCGTGACCCTTTACGAGGTCGGCACGATCAAGGACGTGGACGGGCTCAGGACCTACGTGAGCGTGGACGGCGGGATGAGCGACAACGTCCGTACCGCCCTGTACGACGCTTCTTATACCTGCTTGCTCGCATCGCGGTCCTCGGCCGCCGCGCCGATGCTGTCGCGGGTGGTGGGCCGCCACTGCGAGAGCGGCGACATCGTGGTGCGACACTGCTACCTGCCGTCGGACCTCGCACCGGGCGACCTGCTCGCCGTCGCGGCCACCGGAGCGTACTGCCGGTCGCTCGCCTCGAACTACAACCACTTGCCGCGCCCTGGCGTGGTGGCGGTGGCCGATGGGGCCGCGCGGGAGATCGTCCGCCGGGAGACACTGGATGACCTGCTGCGATTGGATGTCGGATGATCGGTTACGAAGATAAACCCGGCAAAGTCCTGCGGGTGGCACTGCTCGGCTGCGGCGTCGTCGGCAGCCAGGTCGCACGGCTGCTCGGCGAGCAGGCCGAGGACCTCGCCGTGCGCACCGGCGCGCGGCTTGAGCTCGTCGGGATCGCGGTGCGCCGGATATCGCACCCCCGCCAGGGCATCGACCCCGCCCTGCTGACGACCGACGCGATGGGCCTCGCGACCCGCTCCGACGTGGACATCGTCATCGAGGTGATCGGCGGCATCGAGCCTGCCAGGTCGCTGATCTTGGCTGCGGTGGAGAGCGGCAAGTCGGTTGTTACCGCCAACAAGGCGCTGCTCGCCGAGAACGGCGTTGAGATCCACGCGGCTTCCCGCGCCAACAGCGTCGACCTGTACTACGAGGCTGCGGTGGCCGGCGCGATCCCCATCCTCCGGCCGCTGCGCGAGTCCCTCGCGGGCGACACGGTGCACCGCGTGCTCGGCATCGTCAACGGCACCACCAACTTCATCCTGGACCGGATGGACGGCTCCGGCGCGGACTTCGGCGACTCGCTGGAAGAGGCGCAGTCGCTCGGCTACGCGGAGGCCGACCCGACCGCCGACGTGGAGGCGTTCGACGCGGCCGCCAAGGCCGCGATCCTGGCCGGCCTCGCGTTCCACACCAGGGTCACCGCCGCCGACGTCTACCGCGAGGGCATCACCGAGGTAACCGCGGCGGACATCGCGTCCGCGAAGTCCCTGGGCAGGACCGTCAAGCTGCTCGCGATCTGCGAGCGCTCCGGGGACGGCGTCTCGGTGCGCGTCCACCCGGCGATGATCCCGCGTACTCACCCCCTGGCGGCCGTCGGCGGGGCCTACAACGCGGTGTTCGTTGAGGCGCAGTCGGCGGGGCGGCTGATGTTCTACGGCGCCGGGGCCGGCGGGACCCCGACAGCCTCCGCGGTGCTCGGTGACATGGTCGCCGTGGCGCGCAACCGGCTGGCGGGTACCCGCGGTCCCGAGCTTTCCACGTACGCGGAGCTGCCGGTCCTGCCGATGGGCGATACGCTGACCAGGTATCACGTATCCCTGGACGTTGCCGACAAGCCAGGCGTGCTCGCGCCGGTCGCCGAGGCCTTCGCGAGGCACGGCGTCTCGATTCAGGCGGTGCGGCAGACCAGCCGGGGCGAGGACGCGCTCCTCATCATCGTCACCCACGAGGCAAGGGACGCCGACCTCGCCGCGACGGTCTCAGAACTCCAGGCGCTGCCGGTCGTCCGGGCGGTGGCGAGCGTGATGCGGGTCGAAGGAGAGGACCAGTAATGAGCATGCAGGGCGCCGTCACCACGGGGGCACGTGCGCCGTGGCGCGGCGTTATTACCGAGTACCGGGACCGGCTCCCGGTCACGGCCGGGATGGCGCCTGTCACGCTCCAGGAGGGCGGCACGCCGCTGCTGCCCGCACCGGTGCTTTCCGCGCGCACCGGCTGCGACGTGTACCTGAAGGTAGAGGGCCTCAACCCGACCGGGTCGTTCAAGGACCGGGGCATGACGACCGCCATCACCGTGGCCGCCGCGCAGGGCGCCAAGGCGGTGATCTGCGCTTCTACTGGTAACACCTCCGCGTCGGCGGCCGCCTACGCGGCGCGGGCCGGCCTCACCTGCGCCGTCCTCGTGCCGAAGGGCAAGATCGCGATCGGCAAGCTCGCCCAGGCGCTCGTGCACGGCGCGAGGCTGCTGCAGGTCGACGGGTCGTTCGACGATTGCCTTGAGCTGGCCCGCAAGCTCTCGATCGACTACCCGGTCGCGCTGGTCAACTCCGTCAATCCGGACCGGCTCCAGGGGCAGAAGACCGCGGCGTTCGAAGTCGTGGACGCGCTCGGCGACGCCCCGGACATTCACTGCCTGCCGGTTGGCAACGCGGGAAACATCACCGCGTACTGGATGGGGTACAAGGAGTACTTCTCGGTGGGGCTCGCGTCCAGGAAGCCCCGGATGTTCGGTTTCCAGGCCTCAGGCGCTGCCCCGATCGTGGACGGCGCCCCGGTCGCGCACCCGCAGACGATCGCGACCGCGATCCGGATCGGCAACCCGGCGTCCTGGCATCTTGCCGAGGCTGCCAGGGACGAGTCGGGCGGCCTGATCGGCAAGGTGACCGACCGGGAGATCCTCGCCGCCTACCGGATCATCGCCCGCGACGAGGCGGTGTTCGGTGAGCTCGGTTCGTCCGCCAGCGTGGCAGGCCTGCTCGCCGCGTCGGCCGACGGGCGCATCCCGGCCGGCTCGCGCGTGGTCTGCACGATCACCGGCAACGGCCTGAAAGACCCGGACTGGGCCCTCTCGGGTGCCCCCGCCCCGACCACGGTCCCCGTGGACTCGGGCGCGGCCGCCGCTGCCCTCGGCTTGGCCTGAATGGGGTGGGCTAGCGAGGCGGTGCGCGTACGCGTGCCCGCGACTAGTGCGAACCTGGGGCCGGGGTTTGACACGCTCGGGCTCGCGCTCAGCCTGCATGACGAGGTCGAGGCCGCGGTGACGCAGTCCGGACTTGACATTGTTGTGTCAGGTGAGGGCATGGCGGACGTCGCGGACGCGGGGGAGAAGCACCTCATCGTCCGGGCGATGCGGGTGGCGTTCGATGACCTGGGCGTTCCCCAGCCGCCTGGCCTCGCCCTCCGCTGCGTGAACCGGATCCCGCACGGGCGCGGCCTCGGCTCGTCCGCTGCCGCGATCGTGGCGGGCCTGGTGGCGGCGCGCGCCCTCGCGGGTGCGCCCGTGGCCCCCGAGGACGTGCTGCCACTGGCCAGCGTGCTTGAGGGACACCCGGACAACGTCGCGCCGTGCCTGTTCGGCGGGCTGACGATCGCCTGGGTGGCGGCCGACATTGTTGGTCTGCCACAGGCCCGCGCGATCCGGCTTGACCCGCGCCCCGAAATACGGCCCGTAGCGTTCATCGCGCCCGAACCGGTGTCCACCAAGGTCGCGCGCGGACTGCTGCCCGCGGCCGTGCCGCACGCCGACGCGGCCCGCAACGCCGGGCGGGCGGCGCTGCTCATCGCCGCGCTGACGGCTCGACCGGACGCGCTGCTCGACGGCACCGAGGATAAGCTGCACCAGGACTACCGGGCTCCGGCGATGCCGCACGCGCACGACCTTGTCACCCGGTTGCGCGCAGCGGGAGTGCCTGCGGTCGTCTCGGGCGCGGGGCCGTCGGTTCTCGCGTTCCTAACGGAAAATCCCGGCCATGACGAAGTAAAGCGACTGGATTCGATCGCCGCAGAAACGGGTATCGACTGGCACATAAGCCCGCTAGTCGTCGAGCGACAGGGCGCCAGCGTGACACAACGGGCGTTCCCAGTGCCCGGTGGTGCTGCTGCTGAGCAGTCCTCGCCTAGCCGGTTAAACCCCTTTTCTGCGACATGGATGGCTGCAAAGGAATGCCGTGGGCGCTGTCGGTGTTAGGCTGGGTGAAGCATCGATTACCCCATTGCGGGGCAGGTGCTGTTCATCCACGCGTCGCCTGGGCGGTAACGTATACCTGCCCAGGGATCGGGCTCTTGGCGTTACCCCAGGAGAGCGGCACGTTCCCCTGAGCGCCACCCCGTTGCACATCTTGACGCCGGCGGTCCCGGATATAGTCCGCATACACGGACAAACGCGACGTACCGGTATAGATGTCGAGCGTAGTTGCGAGCGGAATCATGCCTACTGAGAGCCTCGCGAGCGATACGGATCGGGTCTGGCTCAGGCGAACCGGGGTCGAGAAGACACCCAGGCGGCCGAGGATCATAATGGAAGGACCATTAGTGAGCGACACCACTGAAGTCCTCAGCGGCGCGGCCCCTGCGCCCGAGGAACCCCCCACCGGTCACCCGGCCGCTGACCCCGCCGGTGCCGCGCGACGGTCATCGAGCCCCAGCGGCGGCGACCTTTCCAGGCTTCTTGTCTCAGATCTGCAGCGGATCGCCCAGGAACTTGGTATCTCAGGGACAGGGCGGATGCGGAAGGGGGACCTCGTAGCCGCGATCGAGGAGCGGACTGGTGGCGGCCGCTCAACCTCACGCAGTGCAAATCAATCAGCCACGCGGGGCACGTCTGCGGGAGCCGGCGCGTCTCGCCCCCTGAATCAGGACGCTATGGAAGCAGACACATCCGTCCGGTCTGGCATCGGCGAAGCCGCCTCCACTGCTGGCAACGGCATTGTGGGCAGCGGCATCGGCGATGTGCCGGTCAGCGCCGGCCAGTCCGGTGTGGGTGACGCCGAGCGCCCCGCCGCCGATCACACGGTCACGGTAACGGCCCAGCAGGCGGCGCCCTCCGTTGAGTACCACTCCGGAGCGGCGGCAACCACCGTGGAGGCACCCGCCGAGGCCATCGCCGAGCCGCAGGGCGGCACCGAGACGCAGGGCGGCGGCACCGAGACACAGGGCGGCACCGAGACACAGGGCCAGGACGGCCGCCGGGACCGCAACCGCAGCCGGCGCCGCGACGAACAGGGCGGCAGCGGGCGCGACCAGCGCCGCGAGCGCTCCGAGAACCGGGACAACCGGGAGCCCGCCGCGGCGGGCAATGGCCGGGACGGGCGCAGCGCCCAGAACGGGAACGCGAGCGGCAGCAACCGACCTGACAACAGGCAGGACAACCGGCCGGACAATAGGCAGGACAACCGGCCTGACAACAGGCAGGACAACCGGCCTGACAACCGGCCGGACAATCGGGCCGACGACGACGATGACCGCGGCGGGCGCCGGGGCCGCGACCGCTTCCGCAACCGCAACCGGCGCCGCGGCGAGCGGCAGAGCAGCGAGCCCGAGGCGGTGATCGCCGACGACGACGTGCTGATCCCGATCGCGGGCATCCTGGACGTGCTTGAGAACTACGCGTTCGTGCGGACGACCGGCTACCTGCCGGGGCCGAACGACGTGTACGTCTCGCTTTCCCAGGTTCGCAAGCACGGGCTGCGCAAGGGCGACGTGATCGAGGGCGCGGTACGCCAGCCGAGGGACGGCGAGCGCCGGGAGAAGTTCAACGCGCTTGTCCGCCTGGACAAGGTGAACGGCCTCGACCCCGAGGAATCGGTGCGCCGGCCGGAGTTCTCCAAGCTGGTCCCGCTCTACCCGCAGGACAGGCTGCGGCTTGAGACCGACCCGACCAACATGGTCACCAGGATCATCGACCTGATCTGCCCGATCGGCAAGGGCCAGCGCGGCCTGATCGTCTCACCGCCGAAGGCCGGCAAGACGATGATCCTGCAGGCCATCGCCAACGCGATCACCAAGAACAACCCGGAGTGCCACCTCATGGTCGTCCTCGTGGACGAGCGGCCTGAGGAAGTCACCGACATGCAGCGCACGGTTAAGGGCGAGGTCATCCACTCGACCTTCGACCACCCGGCCGACGACCACACCACGGTCGCCGAGCTGGCCATCGAGCGGGCCAAGCGCCTGGTCGAGATGGGGCACGACGTGGTCGTGCTGCTCGACTCCATCACCCGGCTCGGCCGCGCCTACAACCAGGCGGCGCCGGCCAGCGGCCGCATCCTGTCCGGTGGTGTCGACTCGACCGCGCTCTACCCGCCGAAGCGGTTCTTCGGCGCGGCGCGCAACATCGAGAACGGCGGCTCGCTCACCATCCTGGCGACGGCCCTCATCGAGACCGGGTCCCGCATGGACGAGGTCATCTTCGAGGAGTTCAAGGGCACCGGCAACATGGAACTGCGGCTGCGTCGGGAGCTTGCCGACAAGCGGCTCTTCCCGGCGGTCGACGTGGACGCCTCGTCCACCCGTAAGGAAGAGATCCTGCTTGCGCCGGATGAGCTCAAGGTCATCTGGCAGCTCCGCCGCGTGCTGCACGCCCTTGAGCCGCAGCAGGCACTGGAACTGCTCATGGAGCAGATGCGCAAGACCCGCAGCAACGCCGAGTTCCTGCTCCAGGTCCAGAAGACCACGATTGGCACCGATCGGGACAGATAGCCCCCAGAGCCAGTGATCCGCGTGTGCCGTTGGGCCGGCCATGGCCGGCCCAACGGCACACGGCGATCATGGCCATATGCTCGGGCTGGCAGGAATGCCGACCTGTCACATGTGGTTAACGGGTGTGGCAAACTAAAAGCCGCTAGTTCGCGGTTCCGGTTCACGTCGAGCCCTCACGAAGGCACGCTCCAGGCGAGCGGGACGACCCGGCGGCCGCTTGAGGCAAGGAGCCAAAGTTATGAGACCTGAGATTCACCCGGCTTACGACGTCACGACCGTCACCTGTGGTTGCGGCAACACGTTCCAGACCAGGTCCACCGCCAAGGGCGGCGCGATCCACACTGACGTGTGCTCGAACTGCCACCCGTTCTACACGGGCAAGCAGAAGATCCTCGACACCGGCGGCCGCGTGGCCCGGTTCGAGGCCCGCTTCGGCAAGGGCAAGATTCAGGGCGCTTCCAGCAAGTCTGGCAAGGACGTCAAGAAGTAGCTTTTTGTAAGCGCCCGTGTGCCCGCCGGGCACACGGGCGCTTCTCATTGGGGAAGCCCGCGGCCCGGGTTTTGGGCCGCCTCGTACAGTAATCACAGGGCTTTAACCCCGGCCACAGCGGGGCGAAACCAGGCGGCCCGGTTTTTGGGGCGCCTACCTACAGCAACCACAAGGCTCTAACCCTAGCCACCACACGGGGGTGGCGCGCTTTTTGCGGCACCCCCTGCGGGGGGCTATGGGGGGCGGCGCCCCCCATAATCGGGGGGTGCAGGGGGGTCGTCCCCCCGCAGGGAGCAGAGTCCAGGGGGGTCGTCCCCCCGGAGGAGGCACTGACCTTGTTTGACAAGCTGGGTGACCTGGCCAGCGAGCATGCCGAGCTTGAGCGTGCCCTCGCCGATCCCAGCGTGCACGCGGACGCGGATCAGGCCAGGACGCTCGCCAAGCGCTACGCCGAGCTGACCCCGATCGTCAACGCGTACCGCGAGTGGCAGCAGACCAACGACGACGAGCAGGCCGCCCGCGAACTCGCGACTGAAGACCCCGCCTTCGGTGACGAGGCCGACCAAATCGTCAAGCAGCGCGAGGAGATCGAGGAGCGCCTCACGAAGCTGCTTGTGCCCAAGGACCCGAACGACGACCGCGACACCATCGTCGAGGTCAAGGCGGGCGAGGGCGGCGAGGAGTCCGCGCTGTTCGCCAGCGACCTGCTGCGGATGTACCAGCGCTACGCCGAGCGGCACGGCTGGAAGACGGAGATTATCGACTCCACGCTCACCGGCCTCGGTGGCGTCAAGGACGCGACCATGGCGGTGAAGGCCGGCAAGAGCGGCACCGGCGCATGGTCAAAGCTGAAGTACGAGGGCGGCGTCCACCGCGTGCAACGGGTCCCGGTGACGGAGAGCCAGGGCCGCATCCACACTTCCGCCGCCGGCGTGCTCGTCACCCCCGAGGCCGACCCGGTAGACGTGCAGGTCAACGAGAACGACCTGCGCATCGACGTCTACCGCTCCAGCGGCCCCGGCGGCCAGTCGGTCAACACCACTGACTCGGCGGTTAGGATCACCCACCTGCCGACCGGGATCGTGGTCTCCTGCCAGAACGAGAAGAGTCAGCTCCAGAACAAGGAGCAGGCGCTCCGCGTGCTGCGGTCAAGGCTCCTCGCCGCGGCCGAGGCCGCGGCGGACGCGAAGGCGAGCGCGGAGCGCAAGGCTCAGGTGCGCACAGTCGACAGGTCCGAACGGGTCCGTACTTACAACTTCCCGGAAAACCGGATCTCCGATCACCGGGTGGGTTACAAGGCGTACAACCTGGACCAGGTGATCGACGGTGACCTGGACGGCGTGATCGACGCCCTGGCGGCCGCCGACCTGGAAGCGAAGCTGGCTGAGGGATGAGCCAGCCTTGGGGCGCGCGGGAAGCACAGAAGTATGACTCTCCTGCTGGATGAGATCGCGCTTGCCACGGCGCGACTGGCCGAGGCGGGCGTAGACTCGCCGCGCGCCGACGCCGAGCTCATCGCGGCGCACGTGCACAACGTCAAGCGCGGCGAGCTGCACACCGTGCCGGACAAAGACTTCGACGCGCGGTTCTGGGCCGACATCGGCCGCCGGGAGAATCGCGAGCCGCTGCAGCACATCACGGGCCGGGCGTACTTCCGGTACCTGGAGCTCGACGTCGGCCCCGGCGTGTTCGTGCCACGCCCTGAGACCGAGGTGATGGCCGGCTGGGCGATTGACAAGCTCAGGGCCATGAATGTCGCGGAACCGGTCGCCGTGGACCTCGGCACCGGCTCTGGCGCGATCGCCCTGTCCATCGCGCAGGAAGTCCCCAGGGCCACCGTGCACGCCGTCGAAGGCGACCCGCTAGCCAGGGGCTGGGCGGAGCGGAACGTCACCAAGCACGTAGACGGCTATACAGCGGGCCGGGTGCTACTGCACGCGGGCGACTTCACTACGCCCGACCCGAGAACCGGGCTCGGCGAACTCACGAGCCTGGCAGGCACCGTCGACCTAGTCGTCTCGAACCCCCCGTACATCCCGCTCGGCTCGATCGTGCCGCCGGAAGTGGGGGAGTACGACCCGCCCGCCGCCCTCTGGAGCGGCGGCGACGGCCTCGACGCCATCCGCTCGGTGGAGCGCGTGGCCCGCTGGCTGCTCCGGCCCGGTGGCCTCGTGGCCGTTGAGCACAGCGACAAGCAGGGCGCGGCGGTCTTCTGGGTCTTCCCCGAGGAGGCCGGCTGGCGGGACACCGCCAACCACAAGGACCTCGCGCGCAGGGACCGTTTCGTAACGGCAGCATGGCCGGGCGAATAGCGCCTAGGATATAGCTGATGAGCGCTCGATACGACTGCGCCGACACGCAGCAGCGGGAAGAAGGCCTGGTCGCGGCGGTATCCGCCGTGCAAGAGGGCCAGTTGGTCGTGCTCCCCACCGACACCGTGTACGGGGTCGGCGCGGATGCCTTCACCCCGCAGGCGGTGGCAGCCCTGCTCGCTGCCAAGGGGCGGGGCAGGAACATGCCGCCGCCCGTGCTCGTGGGCACCGTGCGGGCGGCCTCCGCGCTGACCGAGTCGCTTGGCGCGTTCGGCCAGGACCTGATCGACGAGTTCTGGCCGGGGCCGCTGACGCTGGTCTTCCGGGCCAGCCCGACGCTCATGTGGGACCTGGGTGACACGCTTGGCACGGTCGCGGTCCGCATGCCGCTGCACCCGGTCGCCCTCGACCTGCTGCGCCGCACCGGACCGATGGCGGTAAGCAGCGCCAACAGGCACAGTCTCCCCGCGGCCACGACGGCCGACGAGGCGCAGGCGCAGCTTGGCGACGCGATCTCCGTCTACCTGGACGGCGGGCCGTGCGCGGACAATGTTCCTTCCACGATCCTCGACCTGACAGGGACGGTGCCGAGAATGCTCCGCGCGGGCGCGCTCTCCGTCGACGACCTTAGGAAGGTCGTCCCGGTGATCGACCTGCCCTCGGCCAGTAACGAGCCGGAGCTCAGCCCGGCCGACCGGCGGGCCGCGGAGGCCATCGCCACCGCGAACGCGGCAAGTGCGGCCAAGGCCGCCGAAGCGGCAAGCGGCGCGAACGATGCCAAGCCGGACGAACCGGCGGGCAATCCTGGCCCAGGCGACTGATCGCCGACCGCCATGCGCGAGTATCTCTTCATCCTGATCATCGCGGCGGTGGTGACCTATCTCCTTACCCCGGTGGTACGGCGGGGTGCGATCGCGATAAACGCGCAGCACGCCCCACGGGCACGGGATGTGCACACGGCGCCGACTCCGCTGCTCGGCGGCATCGCCATGTACGGCGGCCTGGTGGCCGCGCTGCTCGTCGCCGACCGGCTAACCTACCTGCAGCAGGCCTTCCCTTCCTCGCGCACTGTCAACGGACTGCTCCTGGCCGGCGGCCTGCTCGTGATCATGGGGGCCGTTGACGACCGCTTCGGCCTCGGTGTGATCAGCAGGCTGGCCGGACAGATCGCGGCCGGCGGCATCATCGTGTGGTCCGGCGTGTACCTGCCGTGGATCCCCTGGCCTGGCAGCGGCACGATCGAGCTTGAGCCGGACCTGAGCTACACGCTGACGATCCTCATCATCGTCGCCACGATCAACGCGGTGAACTTCATCGACGGCCTCGACGGGCTCGCCGCCGGCGTCGTCGGCATCTCCGCGGTCGTGTACCTGATCTACTCCTACACCCTGACGAACTCGGTCGGCATCCTCTCGCAGTCTGTGCCCGCGGTGGCGTCTGCGGTCCTCGCCGGCCTGTGCATCGGGTTCTTGCCGCACAACTTCAACCCGGCGCGGATCTTCATGGGCGACGCGGGCGCGTACCTGCTCGGCCTGCTGCTCGCTTACGGCCCGCTCTCGTCCTTGGCGTCTCTCGACCCGGCCGTCCTGGTCCACTACACCGGCGCGGATCCGGTCAACAGGTTCCCGACGATCCTGCCGCTGATCATTCCGGTCGCGATCTGGATCATCCCGTATACGGACATGCTGCTCGCGGTGGTCCGCCGGACGATGAGAGGCATGTCGCCGTTCGACGCCGACCGGCAGCACCTGCACCACCGGCTGCAGAACATGGGCCACTCGCACCGCCAGACGGTGCTGCTCATGTACCTCTGGGCGGGACTGTTCTCCAGCCTCGTGGTCGGCCTGTCGGTGGTCCGCATCCCGCTGATCTGGTTCGTCCTTATCACGCTGGCCGCCATCGCGGCCCTGGTGCTCGCGACCGCGCCGAAGCTCCGCCCGTGGCACTCCACCGGCGGCAGAGGCAAGCGGGCGCGGCCCCGCGGAGCACACACCCGTTCGGGCGAGCAGGTAGCTGCTCCCCCGGACCTCGCTGCGCCGGTTGGCAGGGCGGCGCACCGCGCTATGCGGCCTTTCCCCGCCGCACCGGCACGGGAGCCAGTACCACCGGTCGCGCCGCCCTGGTCGCGCCGTCCCTGACGGCGTTCTTCGCCAGAGAACTCCAGAATCACTCGTCCGAACGGGTTCGTGCTCCGCACCATCCCTAACGGGGACAAGGGTGGCGATCTATGCCAAGCCTCTCTAATGGGAACAAGGGTGGCGATCTATGGCTAGTGTGCTGTAACCTGCGGGAACGCCGCCTCCAGTAGGGGCTTCCCGCGCGCGGGGGTTTTGGGTCTCTGCCCAAAGTTGACCCCCCTTCGCTAGGGAGGGGGTCCCTCGTGCCCCCCGGCGATAGTCATGTAAAGTTGTCAGTCAGGTAAAGCTAAAGTCAAGAACTTTGTGATAGCCTTCACAAGCGTTCAGGAAACTTGCAAGGAGCCAGTCAATGACGACGCAGTACGCCCGCGTTGTACGGTGGTCGCTAGCGCTGACAAGCGTGGTCGCCGCCGTCGCGGTGGTGCTCTGCGCGGTCCTCGGCGGCACCAAGGGCGCCTACGGCGCGCTCATCGGCGTCGGGGTCGTCACGGCTTTCTTCGCGATCAGCATCATCGTGGTCGGCCGGGCCGCCCGGGCCAACCCGATGGCGATGATGGTCGCCGCCCTGGGCACGTTCCTCGGTAAGATCATCGCGTTCATGATCGTGCTCGCCGTGCTGCGGCACTCCACCGCGTTCAACCCCAGGGATCTCGGCTTCACCGCGCTCGCCTGCATACTCGCCTGGTCGGCGTCGCAGGTCATCACCTCGATGAAGCTCAACCTGCTCTACGTCGAGCCCGACGGGCAGAGCTGAGGGCGAGACGGTCATGGGAATGCGGAGCTACCGCCGCCCGGAGCGGGTGAGCGCGCTGAGCGCCGGCCGGGGCAGCCAGACTGACGAGCTCACCAACGGCAGCGGCTACACCATCTTCAGCTACCTGATCGCCGGCATGCTCGCCTACGGCGGCATCGGCTGGCTGGTCGGCCACTATACGCACCTGTCAATGCTCTTCCCGATCGGCATGCTGGTCGGGCTCGCTATCTCGGTCGGCTGGATCATCTACCGGTACGGCAGGCCGCACAAGCTGGGGAACCCCCCCGAAGGGAGATGATCGGTGACCGGAGCTCTCGCGGCCACCACGCCCGCGAATTGTACTGTTGACAACTCGCACATCTTTAACGGCTGCGGTTACCCCGCGCCAGGGCTGCAAAACTTCGATTTCAAGCCGCTGTTCACGATCGGCTCCTGGGGCTTCACTAAGCCCGAGCTGCTCGCGATCATCTGCGCTATCGCCGTGATCGCGTTCTTCTGGGCGGCGTTCCGCAAGCCCAAGCTCATCCCCGGCAGGACTCAGTCCCTGGGCGAGCTTGCCATCCTCGCGGTGCGGGACCAGATCCTGCGCCCGGCGCTCGGCAGGAAGGGCGACACGTACCTGCCGTACATCGTGTCGCTGTTCTTCTTCATCCTGCTGTGCAACCTGATGGAGCTCATCCCGGTCTTCCAGTTCCCGGTGATGTCGCGGATCGGCTTCGTCTGGCCGCTCGTCGCGATCATGTACGTGCTCTACTGGTACCTGGGCTTCAAGAGCAAGGGATTCATCGGCTACTTCAGGTCCTGGATCCCGGAGGCCCCGTGGCCGATCCTGATCATCCTGATCCCGGTCGAGATCCTCAAGTACGTCGTCGTCCAGCCGTTCACCCTGGGCGTCCGGCTATTCGCGAACATGTTCGCAGGCCACCTGCTGCTGACGATCTTCATGCTCGCGACCTGGTACATGACGAGCCTTTCCATCGGCCTGCTCTTCGCCGCCGGCTCGTTCTTCATGGTGTTCTTCGTCTTCCTGCTCGAGCTCCTTGTGGACGTCCTGCAGGCATTCATCTTCACCACGCTGATCTCCACCTACCTCGCTGACTCACTGGAGCACGGGCACTAAGCACGGGCCCGTTCCGGTTACCCCCACCCTAAATTCCAGCTCAACAGCCCGGCGGGGAGCTAGCCGCCGGACCGAACAAAGGAAGAGTCAATGATCGACGCGTCCACCGTCCTCGCCGCCACCCAGACGATCGATATCCAGCGTCTCGGTGCCCTCGGGTACGGCCTCGCGGCCATCGGCCCCGGCATCGGCATCGGCTTGGTCTTCGGTCACGCCATTGAGGCCATGGCCCGGCAGCCCGAGGCCGCCGGCCGCATTACCCTTTACATGTGGATCGGCTTCGCGCTGACCGAGGCGCTGGCCCTGATCGGCCTCGTCGCGCCGTTCATCTTCGCATCCTGACGAGGGCAAAGCAGGGAAAGGACAGGCCGATATGACGCTTCCCCTAGCGCAGGCGGTGACGCAGCAGGATCCGCTGATCCCCACCTGGCCTGAGCTGATCATCGGGACCATCTGCTTCGTCGTCGTGTTCGGCGTGCTCGCCAAGATGCTGCTGCCGCGGATCATCAAGACGCTGAGCGAGCGCGAGGACGCGATCCAGGGCGGCATCAACCGGGCCGACGAGGCTCAGGCCGAAGCGCAGGCGGTACTCGCGCAGTACCGCGCGCAGCTTGAGGACGCCAAGCACGAGGCCGCGCGCATGCGCGAGGAAGCCCGCGAGCAGGGCGCGCAGATCATCGCCGAGATGCGCGAGCGCGCCGAGGCAGAATCCCGGCGGATCACCGAGGCCGCGCAGGCCCAGATCGAGGCGGAGCGCCAGCAGGCGCTGATCTTGCTCCGTGTCGAGGTCGGGTCGCTGGCGACCGAGCTGGCCAGCCGGATCGTCGGCGAGTCGCTCACCGACGAGGCCCGGCAGAGCCGGATGGTCGACCGGTTCCTCGACGGCCTTGAGGCGCAGGGCAACCGGGTCGACCAGGCTGGGGCGCCGCAGTAATGCGCGGCGCCAGCAGGGCTTCCTATGCGGAGCTCCGCGACGTGCTTGGCGGGGTCGCGGTCGGGCCCGCGACCTCCGAGCAGATCGGCGACCAGCTGTTCGCCGTAGTCCGGCTGCTCGACTCCGAGCACGGGCTGCGCCGGGCGCTCGCCGAAGCGACCAAGCCGTCAGCCGAGAAGGTGGCGGTGGTCAGGCGGCTGCTGCACGGCAAGGTGTCCGAGGCGACAGAGGGCCTGGTCGCTGACGCCGCGGCGGCCCACTGGGCGACCCCCAGCGACTTCGCGGACGCCCTTGAGCAGCTCGCGATCGAGGCGCTCACGATGGCCGCGCAGTACGGCGGCACGCTTGACAACCTCGAGGACGACCTGTTCAGGTTCGGCCGCGTGGTTTCCGCGGAGACGAGGCTGCGGGTGGCGCTGACCGGGTCGACCACCCCGGACGAGAAGGCATCGCTGCTGGCGGACCTGCTCTCCGAGAAGGTCAGCGGACCCTCGCTGAGCCTGATCACCCAGGTGCTCACCCACCCGCGCGGCCGCTCCCCGCAGGCAGTGCTCGACCTCGCCGCTTCCATCGCGGCGCGGCGGCGCCAGCAGCTCATCGCGGTGGTACGGGCGGCCACGGAGCTGTCGGCCGCGCAGCGGCAGCGGCTGCTCGCCGCCCTCACGCAGGCGTACGGGCAGGGAGTTCACCTGAACGTCGTGCGGGATCCGGCGGTCATAGGTGGCATATCCGTCCAGATCGGGGATGAACTGATAGACGGGACCGCGGCCAGCCGCCTTGCCGACGTCCGCCGCAAGCTCGCGGGCTGACACGCCGCCCGACCGGGCTTAAGACCGAACCTTGTTCTTTTGGCCCCCACTACGAGGTTTCACCGGTAGTCACAATCAAAAAGAACAAGGTTCGCCCACACCGCGACTTTTGATCACGAACGGAATGAGGAAGATGGCGGAGCTGACAATCCGGCCGGATGAGATCCGCGACGCGCTGGCGCGGTTCGTCGAAGAGTACGAGCCCGCGGGCGGCGCGCGCGAAGAGGTCGGCACGGTCACCGAGTGCGGCGACGGCATCGCGCGGGTCGAGGGTCTTCCCTCGGCCATGGCGAACGAGCTGCTTGAGTTTGAGAACGGCGTCCGCGGCATCGCGCTGAACCTGGACATTCGCGAGATCGGTGTCGTCATCCTTGGCGAGTTCTCCGAAATCGAAGAGGGCCAGACGGTCAGGCGGACGGGCGAGATCCTCTCGGTCCCGGTCGGTGACGCGTTCCTCGGCCGCATGGTCGGTGCGCTCGGCGAGCCGCTCGACGGACTCGGCCCGATCGAGGGCACCACCGAGCGCGCCCTGGAGATCCAGGCGCCCTCCGTGGTGCAGCGGCAGCCGGTCAAGGAGCCGATGCAGACCGGCATCAAGGCCATCGACGCGATGACCGCGATCGGCCGTGGCCAGCGGCAGCTGATCATCGGCGACCGGCAGACCGGCAAGACCGCGATCGCGATCGATGCGATCATCAACCAGAAGGACAACTGGGCGTCCGGCGACCCGACGAAGCAGGTGCGTTGCATCTACGTCGCGGTCGGCCAGAAGGGCTCGACGATCGCCGGCATCAAGCAGGCGCTCGAAGAGGCCGGGGCGATGGAATACACCACCATCGTCGCCGCGCCCGCCTCGGACCCGGCCGGCTACAAGTACATCTCGCCCTATACCGGCTCCTCGATCGGCCAGCACTGGATGTACCAGGGCAAGCACGTACTGATCGTCTTCGACGACCTGTCCAAGCAGGCCGAGGCGTACCGCGCGATCTCGCTGCTGCTGCGCCGCCCGCCGGGCCGCGAGGCTTACCCGGGCGACGTTTTCTATCTGCACTCGCGCCTCCTCGAGCGCTGCGCGAAGCTGTCGGACGACCTCGGCGCCGGGTCGATGACCGGCCTGCCTATCGTCGAGACCAAGGCGAACGACATCTCCGCCTACATCCCGACGAACGTCATCTCGATCACCGACGGACAGATCTTCCTGGAGACGGACCTGTTCAACTCCGGTGTCCGCCCGGCCATCAACGTTGGCCTCTCGGTCTCCAGGGTCGGCGGCTCCGCGCAGATCAAGGCCATGAAGAAGGTCGCGGGCAACCTCAGGGTCTCGCTGTCGCAGTTCCGCGACCTGGAGGCGTTCGCGGCGTTCGCGTCCGACTTGGACGCGGCCTCCCGTGCCCAGCTCGACCGCGGTGAGCGCCTGGTCGAGCTGCTCAAGCAGCCGCAGTACTCGCCGTTCCCTGTCGAGGAGCAGGTCGTGTCGCTCTGGGCGGGCACCACCGGCCAGCTCGACGACGTGCCAGTCGGGGACATCCGCCGGTTCGAGGCGGAATTCCTCGACTACCTGCGCCGCTCCAACGGCGGGCTGCTGACGGCGATCAGGGAGACCAAGGACCTGACCGACGACAACATCACCACGCTCAAGGACGCGATCGGCCGGTTCCGCGCCACCTTCGAGGTGACCGGCGGGAACCTGCTCGAGTCCGAGGAGGAAGAAGAGGTCGCACCGCTCGGCGCGGGTGAGCATGGCCAGGAGTCGGTCGCCAAGTATGAGCCCGCCCCGGCCGTGGCGGACGGCGAGTAGGCGCCATGGGTGCACAGCTTCGCGTGGTCCGGGCGCGGATCCGGGCGGTCAAGTCGATCGCCAAGATCACCCGCGCCCAGGAGCTGATCGCGTCGTCGCGGATCATCCGGGCGCAGCAGCGTTCCCGGGCGGCTGAGCCGTACGCCCGGGAACTCACCACCGCGGTGGAAGCCGTGGTGAGCCGGTCGTCCACGATCAGCCACCCGATGATCACCGAGCCCGCTGAGGTCAAGCGGGCCGCGCTGCTCATCCTCACCAGCGACGGCGGGTTCTGCGGCGCCTACAACGCCAACGTGCTGCGCGAGGCCAGCAGGCTTCGGCAGCGTATCGCCGACAACAGGATCGCCGCGGTCAACTACGTGGCCGGCCGCAAGGGCATCGGGTGGCACCGGTTCCGCGACCTTGAGATCGCGGACAGCTGGAGTGGATTTTCTACCCAGCCGACCTACGCCGACGCGGAACGGGTGGCCACTGCGCTGCTCGAGGCGTTCGAGGCAGATGCCAAGGACGGCGGCGTGGACGAGATCTACCTGGTTGCCACCGAGTTCGTCTCGATGCTGACGCAGCGGCCGGTCGTCCGCCGGCTGCTGCCGCTGGAGATCGAGGAGAAGGAAGGCGAGCGGCCTGGCGGCACCCTGCCGTCGTATGAGTTCGAGCCGTCCACGGACGTCGTGCTCGACGCGCTGCTGCCGCAGTACGTCGCCAGCCGCATCTACTACGCCATGCTGGAGGCAGCCGCCTCCGAGCTGGCCGCCCGGCGCCGGGCGATGAAGGCCGCCACGGACAACGCGAACGACCTTATCGAGCGGCTCACCCGGGAAGCCAACAACGCCCGGCAGGCCGAGATCACCCAGGAAATCAGCGAAATCGTCGGCGGGTCGAACGCGCTCGCTGAGGCGAACGCAGGGAGTGAATAAATGACCGCGACCCTAGAAAACGAGACTGCGACCGGCACCGGCCGCGTGGCGCGGGTCAACGGCCCGGTCGTCGACGTGGAGTTCCCGGCCGAATCGATGCCGGAGATCTACTACGCGCTGAACGTGGACGTCACCATCGGAGGCAACACCAGCACGCTGACCCTCGAGGTCGAGCAGCACATCGGCGACAACATGGTCCGCACGATCGCCCTCGAACCGACCGACGGCCTGGTCCGCGGGGCAGAGGTGACCTCCACCGGCGCCCCGATCTCGGTCCCGGTCGGCGACGTGACCAAGGGGCACGTCTTCAATGTGCTCGGCGAGCCGCTTGACGTCCCTGCATCGTCCCTCAACGTGACCGAGCGGTGGCCGATCCACCGCCCGGCCCCGCCGCTGGACCAGCTTGAGTCCAAGACCGAGATGTTCGTGACCGGCATCAAGGTCATCGACCTGCTCACCCCGTACGTCCGCGGCGGCAAGATCGGCCTGTTCGGCGGCGCCGGCGTGGGCAAGACGGTGCTGATCCAGGAGATGATCCGCCGGGTCGCGAAGAACTTCGGTGGTGTCTCCTGCTTCGCCGGCGTGGGCGAGCGGACCCGCGAGGGCAACGACCTGTTCCTCGAGATGACCGAGTCCGGCGTCATCGACGACACCGCGCTGGTGTTCGGCCAGATGGACGAGCCGCCGGGCACCCGGCTGCGCGTCGCGCTGTCTGCCCTCACGATGGCGGAGTACTTCCGCGACGTGGAAAAGCAGGACGTGCTGCTGTTCATCGACAACATCTTCCGGTTCACCCAGGCGGGCTCGGAGGTGTCCACGCTGCTCGGCCGCATGCCGTCCGCCGTGGGCTACCAGCCGACCCTGGCCGACGAGATGGGCCAGCTCCAGGAGCGGATCACGTCCACCCGCGGTCACTCGATCACCTCGATGCAGGCGATCTACGTGCCCGCCGACGACATCACTGACCCGGCGCCGCACACCGTGTTCGCCCACCTCGACGCGACGACCACGCTGTCCAGGGCGATCACCGAGAAGGGCATCTACCCGGCGGTGGACCCGCTTGACTCCACCTCCCGGATCATGGACCCGCGGTACATCGGCGCCGAGCACTACAACGTGGCGCGGACCGTCCAGCAGATCCTCCAGCGGTACAAGGAACTGCAGGACATCATCGCGATCCTCGGCATCGACGAGCTGTCCCAGGACGACCAGATCACCGTCCAGCGGGCCCGGCGCATCGAGCGGTTCCTGTCGCACCCGATGTACGTGGCCGAGCAGTTCACCGGCCAGCCCGGCGTGTTCGTCCCGCTCGAGGAGACGATCTCCTCGTTCAAGGCGATCACAGAAGGCAAGTACGACAATGTGCCCGAGCAGGCGTTCTTCATGTGCGGCGGCATCGAGGACGTGGAGCGCAAGGCCAAGGAGCTGGAGCGCTCGTGACCCTGCACGTGGAGCTGCTGATGCCGGACCGGTCGCTCTGGTCCGGCTCGGCAGAGATGGTCATCGTCAAGACGATCGATGGTGACATCGGCGTCCTGACCGGGCGCGCTCCGGTGTTCGGCATCCTGTCGCCGGGCAGCGTGGTCCGCATCCAGCCGGTGCCGGGCGAAGAAGGCAACTCGGGCGAAGAGGTCCGCGCCGCGGTCAGGGACGGGTTCCTGTCCGTCACCGACAACCGGGTGTCGATCCTCGCTTCGTTCGGCGAGGTAGCGGGCGACGTGGATGTCACGGGGGCGCAGGCCGACCTGGACGCCGCGTCGGCCGAGGCGGGTTCGACGACAGCGGCCGAGGAGTCGGTCGATTTCAGGTTCGCGCGCGCCCGGCTGCGAGCCGCGGGCGAGCAGGCCTGAGCCCGGGTACGGTTTACTGGCTACGGTTTCGAGCGGAGCGGCGGTGGGGCGTGCACTGACGGACGCGGTGTGGCTCTTCGCCGCCGTCCTGGTGCTGATCGTCCTCGCCGCCGTTGTCCTCGCGTCCCGCCGCTACCTTCTTGAGCGCAGCGGCGGGACCATCGAGTGCGCGCTGCGCATCCCCGCCGGGTCGGGGGCGTGGCACCTTGGCGTGCTGTCCTACCAGCACGATTCGCTGAGCTGGCATGGGGCGCTCGGCGTACTGCTCAGGCCCGAACACGAGTTCCACCGGCGCGCGCTGAGCGTGATCTCCCGCCGTCCCGCAGACCCGTCGGAGACGGTCGCCCTCGGCAGGGACCGGATCGTCGTCGAGGTCCGCGCCAAGCCTGTCGCCGACGAGTCCGGCTCGGCGGTCGATGAACACGTAGAACTGGCCATGACCGAGCAGGCGCTCACCGGCTTCCTGGCGTGGCTAGAGTCTTCCCCGCCCGGCTCCCACCTGGCCGACTTCACGTAACCTGTCGCCGCCTGGGCGCCACAGGGTGTCTCCGGTTTTCGCGTTGGCCGCTCTCGCCAGGATGAACAGCAGGTCAGAAAGCCTGTTCAGGTACTTGGCTGGCCACGGGCTGATCGTTGCCCCGTGTTCTGCTACCGCTGCCCACGCGGTGCGCTCCGCGCGTCGGGTCACGGCTCTTGCCGTGTGCAGCAGGGCCGCTCCGGGGGTGCCTCCTGGGAGGACGAAGCTGCGCAGGGTCGGCAGGGTGGCGTTGTACTCGTCGCACGCTGTCTCTAGGGCCGATACGTAGCTCTCGTCGATACGGAGCTGTGGGTACTCGGGGGGCGTCTCCGGCAGGGGAGTGGCCAGGTCGGCCCCCGCGTCGAAGAGCTCGTTCTGGATCCGGTGCAGCAGCTTCACCACGTCGCCGGGGAGCCCGCCCAGGGTGATCGCTACGCCGATGGCGCAGTTGGCCTCGTCCGTGTCGGCGTAGGCCGCTAGGCGGGTGTCCGTCTTCGGGACCCGCGCGCCGTCCGCTAGGGCGGTCGTGCCCGCGTCACCGGTGCGCGTGTAGATCCTGGAGAGGACGACCGGGGTGTCGCGGCCGTCCGCGTGGGAGGGCTCGATATGTTCGCGTTTTTTGCGATCAGGCCGTCCCGCGCGGACATCGGGGGGTACGGGGGGGCGTCCCCCCGGGGGATGACTGTCGTCGGCCATGAGAGCACTGTAGCGGAGTAACTATAAGTAACCAGTGTTTCAATGTGATCATGGTCTTTACCTGGGTATTGAAGCGGACGTATAAAGAAGAGGCCATGAAAGTGACACTCGGTAGTCACAAGCGCCAACTCGGGGTCCGGCGGTTCTCGGGGGCCCGCCGGACCCTGGTTTGCCCGGGTTAGGCCCTGGTTTGCCGATAAGGTAACCGTGTGTTCGACTACGTGATCGTAGGTGGCGGGAGCGCGGGTTGCGTGGTGGCCGTCAGGCTCGCCGAGGATCCAGGCACGCGGGTGCTGCTGCTAGAGGCGGGGCCAGATGCCAGCGCCGTCCAAGAGGTCCGCATCCCTGCGGCGTACAGTCGGCTCTTCCGCAGCCAGTACGACTGGAACTACGTCACGCTCCCGCAGGAGCGGGCCGACGTCCGCCCGGTGTACTGGCCGAGCGGTAAGATCCTCGGTGGCTCCTCGGCGATGAGCGCTATGACCTACATCCGGGGCAACAGCGCGGACTATGACACGTGGCGGGACGAGTACGGCTGCGCGGGGTGGGGTTACAAGGAACTGCTGCCGTACTTCCTGCGCGCGGAGGACAACGCGCGTGGCGCGAGCCCGTATCACGGCGCGGGCGGGCCACTGCCGGTGCAGGACCTGCGGCACAAGTCCGTCCACGCGGAGCACTTCGTCGAGGCGGCCATCAGGCGCGGCGCGCTGCCATGCGACGACTTCAACGGGGCGCAGCAGGACGGGGTCGGCTTCTACCAGGTCATGCAGAGAGACGGCCAGCGGTGCAGCGTGGCCGACGCGTACCTGGCCAGTAAGCCGCAGAACCTTACCGTCATCACGAGCGCGCTCGTCACCGGACTGGTCATCGAGGGCGGCCGCGCCGTCGGCGTGACCTACCTCGTCGGCGGCAAGGAGGAGACGGCGCGTGCTGAGGCCGAGGTCATCCTGGCCGCCGGCACCATCGGGACGCCGCAGTTGCTCATGCTGTCCGGCATCGGGCCCGCCGACCACCTGCGGGAGCACGGAATCTACGTGATCGCCGACATGCCCGCCGTGGGCGCGAACCTCATCGACCACCCCCGCGTGCCGGTGATCTGGTCCACGCCGGACGTGAAGGGGCTGTGGGAGTCCTCAGGCAACAGCGGTTTCATCCGCTGGCGGCTGACCCACCGGGGGCCGCTCACCTCGAACATCGCCGAGGCGGGCGGGTTCGCGCGCAGCGATCCGCGCCTGCCCGCGCCGGACCTGCAGTGGCACGTGCTCCCGGTCGCCTACCGGGAGCAGGGTCTGACGGACCCGGCCAGGCGCGCGCTTACGGTGCTCGTCGACCTGGTTGACGTGGCCAGCAGGGGACGGCTCGGGCTCGCCTCCAGTGATCCGCGGCACCGTCCGCTGATCGACCCCGGCTACCTCTCCGACGTGCGCGACCTGAATGCCCTCGCGGTCGGGGTGCGGATGGCACGCGACTACGGGACCGCGGCTCCGCTGTCGAAGATCTGCGCCGAGGCGCTTACGCCGGGCGACGGTATCCGCACCGACCACGAGATGCGCGACTTCATCAGGAGTACCGTGGTGACGGCGTACCACCCGGGAGGCACCTGTGCGATGGGCGGCGACGTAGCGAAGTCGGCGAGCGGTTACGACAGCGTCGTGGACCCGCTGCTCCGCGTCCGGGGCGTGGCCGGCCTGCGCATCGTGGACGCCTCGGTGATGCCGACGCTCCCGCGCGGCGGCGCGATCGCTCCGGTGATCGCGATCGCGGAGCGCGCCGCCGACCTCATCGCCGGCCGCGCCCCTCTGGTTCCCCTGGACCCCGAACTAGCCCCGGTCTCCCCGTCGGCCCAGATCTCCCCGTCGGCACCGGTCCCCCGGCCGGCCCAGGCGCCAAGGCCGACCGCGATGATGGCGGACAACTGCGGGCTTGGCGAGTGCCGGTTTTCCTAGCGATCCGGCCCAGGTGCCCAAGGCGCTTACCGTCGCCGCTTCCTCGGCTGGTAGAGGCGGCCGTGCAGGACCGTGACCAGCTTGACGATCCGGTCCATATCCGTAGTTGTCCGCTTAAAGGTGGTGGTCCGCACCACCGGCTTCATCCACTGCCGGGTGATCGCCTTGGCACGGGAAAACTCGCGCAGCCCGTCCGCCCCGTGGATCCGCCCGAACCCGGACTCGCCGGTCCCGCCGAACGGCAGCGACGGCACGGCGGCGAACGAGGCCACCGAGTTCACCGACGTCATCCCGGACCGCAGGGCGCGCGCTGCCTTCAGGCCGGCCTTCCGCCGCTTGCTGAACACCGCCGATCCCAGCGCGTACGGCGAGGCGTTGGCCAGCCGCACGGCCTCGGCGAGCGACGACACCGGCGTGACCGTCACGACCGGCCCGAAGGTCTCCTCGCGTACCGCCGCGCTCTCCTCCGGCACGTCGACGAGCACCACCGGTGCAACGTACGGCGCCCGCACCGAGTCAAGCCCGCCGAAGACCGCCCGCCCGCCCTGTGCCACAGCGTCGGCCAGGTGCCGTTCCACGACCTCAACCTGCCTGCCGAGCGTCATCGGCCCGTAGGCGGCGGAGCCGTCATCCCCCGGCCGTAGCCGGGAGACTCGTTCCCCGAGCTTCTCGAGGAACGAGTGGTACACGCCCTCCACGACATAGACCCGCTCCACGCCGACGCAGGTCTGCCCGGCGTTGGACATCGCGCCCCACGCCGCCGCGTCGGCCGCCGCGTCCAGGTCCGCGTCGGCGGCGACGAGCAGCGCGTCCTTTCCGCCACACTCGGCAAGCACGGGCGTCAGGGTCTCCGCGGCGGCGGCCAGGACCTTGCGCGCGGTGGCGGCCGACCCGGTGAAGGCGAGCTTGCTGACCCCGGACCGTGCCAGCTCCGCTCCGGTCGCGCCGAGCCCGGTGACAAGCTGCAGCACCGGCTCGGTGTCCCCGAACACCTCGGAAAGCACCTCAGCGTACGAGTGCACCAGCCATTGCCCCACGCCGGTAGTGAGCTCGGACGGCTTGAACACGACCGCGTTCCCGGCCGCCAGCGCGTAGCCGATCGACCCCATCGGCGTGAACACGGGATAGTTCCACGGCCCGATCACGCCGACCACGCCGAGCGGCTGGTACTCGACGGAGGCCGCCTGGTTGAGCATGGCGATGCCCGCCGGCACCCGCCGCGGCTTCAGCACCGAGGCGGCGTGCTTCGCCGCCCAGTCCAGGTGCAGGATCGCGTTGACGACCTCCAGCGTCGCGTCATCGAGCGGCTTGCCCGTCTCGTCGTGCACGAGCTGCGCGAGCCGCCCCATGTACCGGGTGAGGTGAGACTTCCAGGCAAGCAGCCGCAGCCGCCGCTCGGCGAAGGAGAGCCCGCCCCACCAGGCCGCCGCTGACCGCGCCCGGCGCACCGCTTGGGCGACCTCCCGCTGTCCGTCGACCCCGTACGTGGCGAGCACCTCGCCCGTCGCCGGGTTGACCGACTCGAACGTCTCCCGCGACGTGCCCCACGCCGGAACGGTGGGAGAAACCGCATGACCCGCCATGTAGGCCAGTAAATCACCGTACAGCGCCCGTAAGTAGGCCCGATGCTTGTCCGTGACGCGAGTACCGTAGGCACCGTGCCCGACCGCCCGCACACGATAGTGAGCTGCGCCGTTTCTCTCGACGGATACCTGGACGACGCGTCACCTGACCGGCTGATCCTGTCCGGCCCCGAGGACCTGGACGAGGTGGACGAACTCCGGGCACAGTCCGACGCGATCCTGGTCGGTGCCGGCACGATCCGCGCCGACAACCCCAGGCTCCTCATCCGGGACCAGGCCCGGGTGGCCGCCCGCGAGGCGGCCGGCAAATCCCCGCACCCCCTGCGCGTCACCGTGACCGCGACCGGCGACCTCGACCCCGCGGCCCGCTTCTTCACCGGGCCCGGCACCCCGCTCGTCTACGCCGCCACCGCCGCCGTGCCTGCGGCAAGAAAGAATTTCGAAGACAAGGCAGTCGTCATAGACGCGGGCGCGGAGCCGTCCCTCGCCGCCGTCTTGACCGACCTTTATACCGAACGAATGGTGCTGACTCTCCTGGCGGAACCCGGCTCCCGAATGGCGCGCGACCTCCTGGCGGCGAATCTCGCCGACGAGCTCCGCATGGCGATCGCACCATTCTTCGTTGGAGACGAATCAGCCCCGCGATTCGCCATGCCCGCGCATTACCCCCATGACCCCGCCACTCCCATGACCCTCGCCAGCGTCCGCCGCCTCGGTGACCTAGTAATAGCACATTACCGGCTGGGTGCCTTACCCGATATTGACGCCGAAGCGTGATATGGCAACGATAGAGTCGGGTGGACAGCGGCGATACCGAACTGGCGGGGGATGCCAGACGGCTGACCGCACCGGACGGGAGATGGCGCGGGTGTTGGCTTTTGTCGTGGGGTTGCGCGGTGACCTGTCGGGCAAGCGCTTCCCGGTCGGCGATGCGCCGGTCACGTTCGGCCGTGGCGACGATAATGACATCGTCATCCACGATCCCGCGGTTTCCCGGCTTCATGCCGAACTCCGGCATGAAGCCGACGGCTTTGTCATCTCCGACCGGGGCAGCAGCAATGGCACCAGGGTCAACGGTGTCGTCATCACCACCCAGCGCCTCCAGCCGGGTGACGAGATCACGATCGCAAGTCATCCGTTCAGCTTCGAGGGGCTGGATGCCGGGGCGGCGACCGTCGTCGTTAGCTCGCTGCGCTACGCCGACGAGACCGTGCCCCCGTCCGTCATGCGGGTGACCATCAGCGGCGGCGGTCCTGTCGGCCTGACCTTCGCGTTGCTGCTCGCCGACCTGATGGGACCGAAGGTGGCCATCCGGCTCTACAACGGCCGCTGGAAGCGGGACGGCCGCAGGGTGGTATGGAAGGGACACGAGGAAGGAAACGTCCGCCGCCAGCAGGTCGTGACCATCCAGAGCCGCCAGTTCCTCAAGCTCCCTCAGGAGATACAGGACTACCTGTTCACCCCGGGCAACTTCACGGAGATGTGGCCGGCGGGACCGGACTCGATCAATGACCGCGGCCCGCGCAACATCCGCATCGCCTATATCGAGGACCGCCTGCTTGAGCTCGCCAACCGCAAGCGGCAGATCGAGCTCATCCCCGAGCAATTCGACGCGGATTCGGCCCGCGGCGACATAGTCAAGCAGCACGTGCTTGCGATCTGCGAGGGCGGCAGATCGCGCACCTTCTCGCACTTCAAGGGCAAGTTCGGCGCGGCCGACTTCACCCTGTACGGGCTCGACGGCGAGCAGCTCTCCGACATGGTGCTCGGACTGCGGGTGAAATCGCTGCTGCCCGACCCCATGGCGGTGCTGCTGACGGTGGCGCAGAACAGGTTCCTGCTGAACTCGCTGAACGGCGAGGGGTTCCTGAATATGCGGCTCACCGACCAGGAGGCGAAGGAAGCGGTCGGGATCAACCCGGTTAAGCAGACGTTCTCCGGCTGCATCCAGTCGGAGCCCTGCCTGCTGGAGCGGGGCCCGCGCGGCGACTTCGTCTGCGGCACGCACAACACCCTGTTCCTGCCCGCATTGCTGCGCGGGTCCGCATTCTGGTCACGGGTGGAGCAAGGGCTTGCGTTGTTCGGCGTCCCGCAGGAGAACCTGACCGCCGTGACCGGTTTCCAGCTGAACATGGTGCAGCGGCCGAGGTTCTCGGTCCGGCTTTTCCCGCCCACTGCGACGACGCCTGGGACGTTTGGCTTCCTGCTCGGTGACGCGGCCAACGCGATCCACTTCTGGCCCGGGCGCGGCCTGAATAGCGGGCTGGCGTCGGCGATCTCCCTGGCCCGGTGCCTGGCCAGGGAGAGGCGCGGCACGGCCCTGCGGGACGCCGACTTCGTCCGGCACGAGGCCGTGATGTCCATGCTCCAGTACCGGCACAAGAGCCGGGCCTGGCTGCAGATGGTCACCGCCGACGAGGAAGGCAACTTCCGCGCGATCAAGGACATCATCGCCCAGGGCATTGACGAGGGCGAAGAAGGCGCCTTCGACCGGGACGCCGACCTTGAGGCGCTGCTCCTGCGGCTGGCCGGGATCCGGGACCGCCTGGCACCGCGCGTCAAGGGCATGCCGGACGACGCCGCGCTGCGCACGCACCTGGAGTCGCTCGACGGCCCGCTGCTCCACACCGTCCTGGTGAGCGGGCCGTGGGACACTGCGAGCGTCGGCGGCGAGGAGGTCGACATCGACTGGCTCCTCGAGGGCCCGCAAGTGGCCCAGCCGGCCGCCCCGCACCAGCTCGCCGCGTCTCCCGCCGGGTGAATCGCGCCCCGGACTATCACCGATCCGCCTTACCGTGACAAATGGTGACATAGAACACTAATCACCGATAATCGGGCATTGGATGTCAGCCGGGCGTCCGCTCGGCTACGTTGCGGCTCATGGGATTCTTCGACATGTCTGGTTCACAGGACGCATATAACCAGGTCTACGACGACCAGCGGCCCCGCCACGAGATCACGCACGAGCTGCTAGCGGGCGCGGCGGGCTTCGAGGCCATGCACATGTACGAGCAGCACCGCGAGAACGAGGGCATCACCGAGCACCACGAGCTGGGCAAGGAGATGGTGGCCGGCTTCGCCGCCGCCGAGCTGGACAAGCACCTCGAGAACGACTACTACGACCACGTGGACCGCGAGCAGGCCCAGCAGCAGGCCCAGCAGCAGGCCAACTACCTCTACGACCAGCAGTACGGCCAGTACGACCCCAACTTCGACCCCCAGTACGCCCAGCAGCAGTACGGCCAGCCGGTGTACGACCCGAACGGCCAGCCCTACGGTCAGTACCAGCCGTACGGCCAGTACTAGCGCTTAGGCGGCAGCAGTCACCACGGCCCCGGTGTCCGGGCTAGCCCGGACACCGGGGGGGTACGGGGGCTCGTTTCCCCAGGAGGGGCAGCATGCGCGCCGATATAATCGCGGGTTTTGCCATCGGGGGCGCTTGGTAGCAGTCACCACGGCGCCTAGGTCCGGGCTTGCCCGGACATCGGGGGGTACGGGGGGTCGCCCCCCCGGGAGATATTGCTGTTTAGCGCGCCCGATATGATGGCGGTTTTTGCCATCGGGCGCGCTAAACAGCCCATCGGGCGCTAGAACAGCGTTCCCTCGCGTTCGATGCCGCGCATCGCGTCGTAGTCCAGGACCACGCAGCGGATGCCGCGGTCCTCGGCCAGCGTGCGGGCCTGGAGCTTGATTGTCTGCGCGGCGAGCACGCCGTGCACCGGGGATAGCAGCGGGTCCCGGTTCAGCAGCTCCAGGTACCGAGTCAGCTGCTCTACCGCGTCGATACCGGCCTGGCGCTTCATCTCGATGGCGACGTGCTCGCCTGAGTCATCGCGGCACATGATGTCGACCGGGCCGATCGGGGTGGGGTACTCGCGGCGGATGAGCCGCCAGCCGTCGCCGAGCAGGTGGAGTTGCTCGGCGAGCAGCTCCTGCAGGTGCGCTTCCACGCCGTCCTTGACGAGGCCCGGGTCGATGCCGAGGTCGACGGACGTGTCCGAGAGCGTTTCCTCGATGTTGATCGTGAGCGTCTCGCCTGCCTTGTTGGTGACCGTCCACTTGTCAGGCTGCTCCGTGCTTCCCAGATGTTCGGTCAGCCGGCAGGGCGGCGACATCCAGTTGAGCGGCTTGTAGGAGCCGCCGTCCGAATGCACGAGGACAGACCCGTCCGCCTTCACGATCAGTAGCCGGAGGGCGGACGGGAGGTGGGCGGTGAGCCTGCCGTCGTAGTCGACGCTGCACCGCGCGATGACGAGACGCACACACGCACTGTAGTCCGGACTACCCGGTGCCGCCCACGCGTTGTACATAGCGGCTTTTAGTAAATCCTCGCATCGATAGGCTTGATCGTCGTGAGCCCGCGTAAGACCCGTAACAACCGCCCCGCCGCGCCGTCCGCGCCCCTTGGTCCCGAGCGGATCGAGGACTGGCCGGACGGTGACTGGGTCGTGCGCCCGGTGCCTGGCGCGGCGGCCACGAAGCCGTATCGCTGCCCCGGCTGCGACCAGGAGCTGTACCCCGGTATCGCGCACGTGGTGGTGTGGCCCACGCACTCCGGCGCGGCCGCGCGGCGGCACTGGCACACCGTGTGCTGGCAGCGGCGCATGCAGCGCCGCCCAGGCCGATAGATGGGATGACAGATGACAGACCCGCGACGCAGCTTTGGTCCGGACGAGACGGGCCTGATAGGATCGCGCTCTTTGCGATCAGGGCCGTCCCGCCCGGACGTCGGGGGGTACGGGGGGTCGCCCCCCCGGGAGAAAACTGAAATCAGGGCTACGACGGTCCTGCCCGCCCGGCGGACACCGATCACGCTGACCACGGAAGACGGGTTGCACCTGATCGGCGAGCTCGCGCTGCCCGAGCACCGTGATCCGGCCGCCACGCTCGTCTGCCTGCACCCGCTGCCGACGCAAGGCGGGATGATGGACAGCCACGTGTACCGGAAGGCGGCGAACCGGCTGCCCGCGCTGGCGGACGTGGCCGTGCTCCGGTTCAACACCCGGGGGACCGAGTCTGAGCAGGGCAAGAGCGAGGGTGAGTTCGGCGGCGGCGAGACGGAGCGCCTCGACGTCGAGGCCGCGGTCCGCTATGCCGCTGACGCGGGGCTGCCGGAAATCTGGCTGCTCGGCTGGTCGTTCGGTACGGAGCTGACGCTGCGCTGGGGCCTGCTGCCGGGCGTCCAGGGCGGCATCCTGCTGTCCCCGCCGCTGCGCCGGGCCGGCGACCGGGACCTGGATAACTGGGCGGCCTCTGGCAGGCCGTTGACCGCCCTTGTGCCCGAGCTCGACGACTACCTGCGCCCCGACGAGGCGCGGCAGCGCTTCGCGCGCGTGCCCAAGGCGGAGGTGATCGGCGTGGACGGCGCCAAGCACCTGTGGGTGGGCGAGAACTTCGTCCGCATCGCGCTGAACGAGATCGTCGCTGCGGTCAATCCCGGCGCGCTGCACGCCGGCCGTGCCCTGCCGACCTCCTGGGACGAATGACCCAACAAAGCGGAGGCCCGGACCCACTTGTGGGTCCGGGCCTCCGCTTTCTGCGTGCCCCGTCAGGCGGTACCTGGGGTTACTCGGTCCACCAGTCCTCGTCGTTGGCGCTGGCCTCGCCGTTCGCGCCGACAGGCCGCGGTGCGGTGCCGTTCCCCGCCGGGCGGGAGACCGGGGCTGGCGCGACCGGCGCGCTCTCCACGGCGGGCTTGACCGGCGCTGCGGTCACGGCCGGCTCCATCGGCGGCATCTGGATGCCGAGCTGGCCGCCGAGCAGCTGCCGCACCTGGGCGAGGTGCGTGGAGATGTTGTCCTTCTGGCGGGTGAGTTCCTCGACCTCGCGCTGTGCGGTGAGCCTGCGGCGCTCCGCCTCGGTCTTGGCCTCGCTGATTGCTCCCTCGGCCTGTGCCTTGGCCTGAGCGACGATCTGGTCGGCGTTCTTCTTCGCGTTCGACACGAGCTGCCGGGCGTGCTGGTCGGCATCGCGGCGGGTCTGGTCGGCCTGCGCCGACGCCTTGGCGGCCCGCTGCTCGGCGGTGGACGCGCGCTGCTCGGCTTCGGTGACCAGCTTCTGCGTGGCGGCCTGGGCGGCGGCGAGCCGCTCGGCCTCCTGGCGCTCGGCATCCTCGCGGCGGGCGGCGAGCTGGATCTCGAACTCGGCCTCGGCCTGCGCCCGCTGCGCCTCGCTCTCCTCCAGGATGCGCTGCGCCTGCGACCGCATCTCGTCCGCCTGGCGCTTGGAGGTGGTGAGGATCTCGTCGCGCTCCCGCTTGGCCGCCGCCTTGAGCTGTGCCACCTCACGCTCGGTCGTGGTGCGCAGCTTGGCGATGTCCCGCTCGGTCGAGGCGCGCTTCTCGGCGACCTCGTGGTCGGCGGTCGCGCGCAGCTTGGCGACCTCGCGCTCGGTGGTGGAGGTCAGCTCGTCCGACTCGCGCCGCGCGGTGGTGCGGATCGAGTCGGCCTCGCGCTCGGCGGCACCGCGCACGTCGTCAGTCTCGCGCTTGGCGTTGGCGCGCAATTCCGCGGCCTCGTTCTCGGCCGAGGCCCGCAGCTCGGCGCCGTCAACCTTGGCAGCCGCCTTGATCTCGTTGGCCTCGGACCGCGCGGCCTGCACGAGTTCGGTGGCCTGCTCCTCGGCGAGCCGCAGCAGTTGCTCAATGCGGGCGCCAAGCCCGGAATAGGTCGGCCGCTCCTGCTCCTGGATCTGCCGCTGCGCGTCCTGCAGGTCACGGCGCGCGCCGAGCGCGTCCTCCTGGTGCCTGCGCACCTCGTTGGCGAGCTGACGGATGTGCTCGTCGACCTGGTGCGGATCGTAGCCGCGCATGACCTTGGCGAAGTCGCGCGGTGGGGTCTCTTCGAAGAAGCTGGTCAGCTGAGCGTCGATATCCGATTGCATATGGGCCTAATCCAAGCTAGACGGGGACGGCAGGCGGGGCCGGAGGGCGGGAGGGTGGTCTCGCCAGTGAGACGCAATCTACTCCGCCTCCGCCGGCTCTGCGGGTGCTTCGATGTACTGCACGGGCAGCGAACCCTTTTCTTTACGCGGTCGCCGCCCCAGGTAACAAACTGGCAACTGTAAAGAAAACAGTTCGTCCAACAGTGTCACTCGTCAACCAATTCTAAAGGTCACGCAGCTCTCATAAGTCCCTGAGACCTGTCCAGTAGGTCACGTTTCATGCACCTCACAAGTACCAAACGATGCAAACGATCGCATTGGTGCGGGGAACGATTGTGCACGGCAGCTACCCAGCAGCCTTGGTCAGGGGGTACTGGAGTACTGGGGGTCGCCCCCCGGTTGCGGAACGAATCGTCTATTACAGGCACCCCGCAGCCTTCGTCCGCGCGGCCAGGCCTGATACGATCGCGATTTTTGCGATCAGGCCTGGCCGCTTGGGCATCGGGGGGTACGGGGGATCGCCCCCGGTTGCGGAACGAGTCGTCTATTGCAGACACCCCGCAGCCTTCGTCCGCGCGGCCAGGCCTGATACGATCGCGGTTTTTGCGATCAGGCCTGGTCGCGCGGACTCCGGGGGGTACGGGGGGTCGCTCCCCCGGGAGACAACTGCACGAGCTCGGTCAGCACGCCGCCGAGGTCCTTCGGGTGGAGGAACGCGATCGACGCGCCCATCGAGCCGTGCCGGGGCCGAGAGTCGATCAGCCGGATCCCTGTCGCCCCTATCTCCGCCAGCGCGGCGCTCACGTCCGCGACCGCGTACCCGACGTGATGCATCCCCTCGCCGCGCTTCTCGAGGAACTTCCCGACCGGGGTGTCGGGTGAAAGCGGCTGAAGCAGTTGAACATACGACGTGCCCGACTCGGTAGCGAGCATCGCCTCCCGGACGCCCTGCTCGGTGTTGGTCTCCTGGCTTACCACGGCGAGTCCGAACACGCTGACGTACCGCTCAATGGCGGCGTCCAGGTCCCGGCACGCGATGCCCACGTGATCGATAGTCAGCAGCATGATGGGTATCGTGGCATACAAGGCCGTGTGCGAATAGGCAGGAGGCGCCATGGGCGACCGTGACCCAGTGATCATCGGCGGAGCGCGGACCGGGATGGGTCGGCTGCTCGGCAGTCTCGCCGGCTTCAGCGCGGCCGACCTAGGCGGATTCGCGATTAAGGGCGCTCTCGACCGCGCAGGAGTGCGCCCCGACCAGGTCGAGTACGTGATCATGGGCCACGTGCTCCAGGCCGGCACCGGGCAGATCACCGCGCGGCAGGCCGCGGTCAAGGCGGGCATCCCGATGACGACCCCGGCCACGGTGGTCAACAAGGTCTGCCTGTCCGGCCTCGACGCGATCGCCCAGGCGGCGGACCTGATCAGGCTCGGCGAGTTCGACGTGATCGTCGCCGGCGGCATGGAGTCGATGACCAACGCGCCGCACGTGCTGAAGAACTCCCGCAAGGGCTACAAGTACGGCGCGGTCGAGATGCTCGACTCGATGGCACTCGACGGCCTGACCGACGCGTTCGACGGCCTGTCGATGGGCGAGTCCACGGAGCGCCACAACGCCGGGCTCGGTATCAGCAGGCAAGCACAGGACGAGTTCGCCGCCCGCTCGCAGCAGCGCGCGGCCAGGGCGACCAAGGACGGCGTCCTCGCTGAGGAGATCGTCCCCGTCGAGATCAAGTCCAGGAGGGACACGCTCGTCTTCAACTCTGACGAGGGTGTCCGCGCCGACACGACCGCGGAGTCTCTCGCCAAGCTCCCGGCGGCCTTCGGCAAGGACGGCACGATCACCGCGGGCTCGTCCTCGCAGATCTCCGATGGTGCCGCCGCGCTCATCGTGACCAGTCGCGAGAAGGCCGAGGACCTCGGCGCCACGGTCCTCGCCGAGGTCGGCGCGTTCGGCACGGTCGCCGGGCCGGACAACAGCCTGCACTTCCAGCCGTCGAACGCGATCAAGAAGGCCCTCGGCAAGGCCGGCCTTAACGTGGGCGACCTGGACCTCATCGAGATCAACGAGGCATTCGCCGCGGTCGGCATCGCGTCGGTGCGCGAGCTCGGTGTCAGCCCCGACATCGTGAACGTCAACGGCGGCGCGATCGCGGTCGGCCACCCGCTCGGCGCGTCCGGTGCGCGGATCGCGCTGACGCTTATGTACGAGCTGCGCCGCCGCGGCGGCGGCCTTGGCGCGGCCGCGCTGTGCGGTGGCGGCGGCCAGGGCTCCGCGTTGCTGCTGAAGGCCTGAGACCCCCTGAACACACCGACACTGAACACAGGCGATATCCCCGGCCTGGTCAAGGCAGGGGATAAGCGCGCCCTCGCGCGGGTGATCTCGTGGGTGGAGAACGGCGACGCACGTATCCGTTCGGTACTCAGGGATCTGAAGCCGGCGGCGGCCGGCACCCGCGTGATCGGGCTCACCGGCGCACCGGGAGCGGGAAAGTCCACCGTCACCAGCGCACTGGTGCGCGCGTTCCGCGCCAGGGGACTCATCGTCGCGGTGCTCGCCGTCGACCCGTCATCGCCGTTCACCGGGGGCGCGCTGCTCGGGGACCGGGTCCGGATGCAGGAGCACGCGACCGACGACGGGGTGTTCATCAGGTCGATGGCCAGCCGGGGGCAGCTCGGCGGGCTCGCCGCCGCGACGCCGCGCGCGATCAGGGTCCTGGCGGCCGCCGGCTACGAGGTCATCCTGGTCGAGACCGTCGGGGTTGGCCAGGCGGAGGTGGAGATCGCCTCGGCGGCCGATACCACGGTGGTGCTCGTCGTGCCTGGCATGGGCGACTCGATCCAGGCGGCGAAGGCGGGCGTCCTCGAAGTCGCCGACGTGCTCGTGGTGAACAAGGCGGACCGGCCCGACACCCAGGCGACCCTTCGCGACCTGCGGGCCATGGTCGCCCTGGCCCGGGTCGACTGGAAGCCGCCGATCGTGCCCACGGTCGCGACCACGGGCGACGGCGTCGACGACCTGCTCGCCGCGCTGGACAAGCACGACGCGTGGCTTGAGTCGAGCGGCGAGCGGGCGCGGCGGCGGCTCGCCCGGGCGCGCGACGAGGTCACCGCCCTGGCGTTCGGGACGCTCGCGAAGCGGCTCGCCGTCCCCGACGAGCTCGCCGCCCGCGTCGCCGACGGCCAGTGCGACCCGATCGAGGCGGCCGAGGAACTGCTCGCCGCAACGATGGTTTTTAAGTGAACCTTTGAGGCAAGGGCAAACAGAATAAGGCTCTCCAGCCGAACGTGTGCTTGGTGCCAGTCCAGGTACACGAGTCGCCCCGCAGCGCTTGTCGGCCTAAGGTGTCCGGTGTGTCCAGAGAGCTTGGCCTGCCCTTCGACCCGATCGACCGCGCGGCGCGGATCTGGGAGCGGCGGTTCGGGCCGTCGTCGGCGATGGCGGCGGTCACCTCGATCATGCGCGCTCAGCAGCTCCTGCTCGCCGAACTCGACGCGATCCTCCGCCCCCACGGGCTCACGTTCGCGCGGTACGAGGCGCTCGTGCTGCTTTCGTTCAGCCGGGAGGGTGCGCTGCCGCTGCGGGTGATGGGGGAGCGCCTGATGGTGCATCCCACCTCGGTAACCAACACGATCGACCGGCTGGAGGCGGCGGGCATGGTGATTCGCAAGCCCAACCCGGCTGACGGGCGCGGCCGCCTGGCCGAGATCACCGATCGCGGCCGCGACGCGGTCCAGGCGGCGACGCGCGACCTGATGGCTGCCGAGTTCGGCATGTCCGGCTACTCGGAACCCGACCGCGAGGAACTGTTCACCCTGCTCCGCTCGCTCCGCCTATCAGCAGGCGACTTCAGTGCGTAAGCCAGTTCGCGTTCCGGTGCGGAACTAGTTCTGGATCGGCCGGACCTGCCAGGTCTGGCCGCCGTCGGAGGTCATCCAGATCGCGTGCAGGTCCGGATTGCCGCCAAGAGCTACTCCTTGCGTAGCGCTTGTCATGCCCACGTACGTGAAGCCGTAGGTCTTCCCTGACGGATTCGACAGGCGGGCCGCCTGCCACTGCGTCGCGCCGGGGGAGAGGTAGTAGATGCCTCCGCTGGACTGCCCGCTTGGGGTCGTCGCGAGGATGAGGGTGCCATTCGGCAAGGAGGTCAGCGACTGGGGCACGCCAATGTCCGTGATCCCTGGTGATCCAACGTTCGGCTGCTCTGTCCAGGTCGATCCGTTGTCGCTCGACAGGTAGACGGCGGCTGCCGCCGCTGGCTGCGCGCAGACGATCGCCAGGCGCGTCGCGCCGGCGGACGTCACCCCGTCGGGTGTTAGCAGCAGGTCCTGCGGAAGCCCGTCGCTGCCCGGCACTCCTGGACTGCAGGGCAGTTTCGCCACCTCGTGCCAGGCGGTGCCGTCCAGGGGGCCTGCGTACAGCGTGCCGTCCGGCGCGACAAAGTAGCCGGTCGCCGGCACCGCGGCTGTCGCGCCGGCGAGCTCGATCACCGCGCTGGACCGCTCGCCAGCCGCGAGGTCGAGGTTGACGGGGACGCCGGCGACGGGTGTCCACGTGCCGCTGCCCGCCGTGGTGGTCTTCAGCGTGTAATGCGTGCAGTTGGCGATGGTGTCACCGGTGGTGTCTGAGGGGCCGGTGGTGCCTGAGGGAGGAGTGCAGTCGCCGAACAGCGCGTACGCTCGGTCGCTTGCCGTCTCCAGGTCGGTGACGGCGAAGCCGTCGGTGTTGACCTTGTGCCAGGTGCGGCCGCCGTCGTCCGTCGCCCACAGCTCAGGGCCGAACGCCCAGCCGTAGGTCGCGTTGAGGAACCGCAGCCCGGTGACGCCCGTCGCGGCCATCGGGCCGCCGGTGTCCGGTGCCGGCACGCCCTGCCAGGTCTGGCCGCCGTCATCGGTGCGCGCGATCGACGTGCAGATGTCCGGGTTGGCGTTGGCGCAGTGTCCCGGCGTGCCGGCCGGCCCCAGGACCCAGCCGGTGGTCAGCGAGTCCCAGGTCACCGAGGAGGGCACGTAGTCAGGCGGCAGGTAGCCAAGTGCGGGGGAGTTCCCGCTCGGCGTCGCGGATGCGGCCGCGCTGCTCGGCGCGGCCGCTGACGGCACCTTGCTTGCTGTCCCGAGTGCTGTCTGTGACCGGTTCGCGGTTGAGTTTGATGAGTTTCCCGCGGCCAGGCTGACGCTCGTGGACGTGGGCGACAGGTGCAGCGACATGCCCAGGGGCACCGCGACGCCTATCGCCGCGGCGACGACGGCGGCGGACGCGACGGAGATCACGGCCTTGCGGATCCTGCGACGGCGGGCCCGCTTGGTGATCAGCTCGAAGGTGCCCGAGGGTGGCGGCAGCGGGTGAACCTGCTGGTTCAGCCAGCGATCGAGCGGGTCAAGCTCGTTGTCAGCCGGCATTGGCCCTCCCCCAGCCGCGGCGCTCGCCCCGGCCTTCCTCGCCTTGCCTCTGGACGGGCATGGGCCCGGTCGCCCGCCTGGCCTCGCGCTCGGCGAGGGCTTCCTTGAGCTTTGCCCTGGCATGGTACAGGTCGGCCTTGATCGTGCCCTCGGGCCTCTTCAGCTGAGCCGCGATCTCCCTGACGCCGAACCCGGCGTAGTAGTGCAGCAGGAACGGCTCGCGCAGCCGTGCGGGCAGCCCGGCCAGGAGCTCCCGGATGTCCACGTCCTGCGACGGGTCGGAGTACGGCTCGGGGTCGGTGCCGGCCGCCGCCTTGCTGAAGGCGCGGCGCTCCCGCTCCATCTTGCGCCAGTGGTCGCGGACCAGGTTCGTGGCGATCATGTAGAGGTAGCTCTGCGGGCTGTCGAACTTGTCGGGGCTCGTCCACTTCGACAGCAGCCGGACGAAGGCCTCCGAGGCGATCTCATGCGCGGTGTCGTCGTCGTCCACGAGCCGCCTGACCCAGCCGGCCAGCTTCGGGTAGTGGGCGGCGAACAGCTGCTCGGCTAGGCCCCGCCGCGCGGCGGTGCCTGAGGCCTCGGTGATGATGGCGTGGGGCCCGGTTTCCGCCCCCGCGTCCGTCCCCACCGGCCTTCCTCCTCGCCGTCCAGCTCGCGGTGCCCCTATTGAGATTGTGGCTGCCAGCGCCGCGTCGCAGCCACCGACGGACATAATGTCACCAGCGAGTGGCGATGCGATCGCTTTTGTAGGGTACATCGAAGATTTCCACACTTTCGCGCGGCGGCAGCCGGTCCGTTCTCCCGAACCGGATCTAAAGACGCCGTAGCTGCCCCAGTGGTTGCGGAAGTTGCTCCCCGGCTTGCGTCCGTCGGCTCGCATCCTGCTGGTTCAAGCCTGGCTTGGCGGGGCTGGCCTATGTGCAGATGCTAGGACGTCCTACTATATTGGTAGGACGTCCTAGTAATTTGGGGCAGGGAACTGCCAGCCAGAGGCGGGGGACAAGCGATGACCAACGAGAGCGGGCACGCCCGGTGGCGGCGTGCCTACGACCAGGCCAAGAAGCGCGACGCCGACTTCACCACGCTCTCCGGCCTGGACGTGGAGCCCGTCTACGGCCCGCCCGAGGGGTCCGAGCCGGCGACGCGCGTCGGCTGGCCGGGGGAGTTCCCGTTCACCAGGGGCCTGTATCCCACCGGGTACCGGGGCAAGCCGTGGACGATCAGGCAGTTCTCCGGCTTCGGCAACGTCAGCCAGACCAACGAGCGCTACAAGATGCTCATCCAGGCGGGCGGCGACGGCCTGTCCGTGGCGTTCGACATGCCGACGCTGATGGGCCGCGACTCTGACGACCCCCGCTCACGCGGCGAGGTCGGCCACTGCGGCGTCGCCATCGACTCGGCCGCCGACATGGACGTCCTGTTCGAGGGCATCCCGCTCGACCAGACGACCACGTCGATGACGATCAGCGGGCCCGCCGTCCCGGTCTTCTGCATGTACCTGGTCGCCGCCGAGCGCCAGGGCATCGACGTCGGCACGCTGGACGGCACGCTGCAGACGGACATCTTCAAGGAGTACATCGCGCAGAAGGAGTGGCTCTTCGCGCCCGAGCCGCACCTGCGCCTGATCGGCGACCTGATGGAGTACTGCGCGAAGCGCATCCCTCGCTATAAGCCGATCTCGGTCTCCGGCTATCACATCAGGGAAGCGGGCGCCACGGCCGCGCAGGAACTCGCGTTCACCCTGGCTAACGGCTTCGGCTACGTCGAACTCGGCATCGCGCGCGGCCTCGACGTGGATCAGTTCGCCCCCGGCCTGTCGTTCTTCTTCGACGCGCACATCGACTTCTTCGAGGAGATCGCGAAGTTCCGCGCCGCCCGCCGTACCTGGGCCCGCTGGCTCCGCGACGTCTACGGCGCGCAGACAGCGCGGGCCCAGTGGCTGCGGTTCCACACCCAGACCGCAGGCGTCTCGCTGACCGCGCAGCAGCCGGTGAACAACGTCGTCCGCACCGCCGTCGAGGCCCTCGCCGCCGTCCTCGGCGGCACCAACTCGCTGCACACGAACGCCCTCGACGAGGTCCTCGCCCTGCCGAGCACGGCGGCCGCCGAGACGGCGGTGCGCACCCAGCAGGTCCTGGCGGAAGAGACCGGCGTGGTGAACGTGGCCGACCCTCTCGGCGGCTCCTGGTACGTGGAGGCGCTCACCGACAGGCTGGAGGCCGAAGCCGAGGAGATCTTCGCCCGCATCCGTGCCATGTCACCGGACGGCTCGATGACCGGCGGCATCCTGCGCGGCATCGAGACCGGCTGGTTCACCGGCGAAATCGCCGACGCCGCGTTCGAGTACCAGCAGAAGCTGGAGAAGGGCGACAAGAGCATCGTCGGCATGACGAGCCACACGGAGACCGTCGGCGGCGAGCTTGAGATCCTCCGCATCAGCCCCGAGGTAGAGCGGGCCCAGGTCGCCGAGATAGCCACCAGGCGCGCGACCCGCGACCAGGCCCTGGTGGACCGGACCCTGGCCGGCCTGACCGCCGCCGCCCGCACGGACGCCAACCTGGTGGAGCCGATGCTGGAAGCCGCCCGCGCCGAGGCGACGCTCGGCGAGATCTGCGACGCCCTCCGCTCCGTCTGGGGTACCTACTTCGAGCCCCCAGTTTTCTAACTTATCTAGTTCATTAATTGAAGAGTTCCCTTCTGGAATCCAAAGAATTCTTCCATTTGCCGACATCTGTCGATAAAACGAGCCAATGTCGGTTGCCTCTCCCTAGGCTCTGACGGGCATTTACTTGTTGTGCGGGCATTTAGGGGTGGCCGTGGGTAACTTCGATAATCGTTATCAGCTGGTTGGTCGGCTTGGTGAAGGCGGCATGGGGGAAGTCTGGCTGGCGCACGACGAGCAGCTGAATAATCGGCCGGTCGCGATCAAAATCATGCGCGCGCACATGCTGCCCGTCGGTGAGGATGCCGCGCGATTCGACCGGGAGATGCGGCTGGCCGCCCAGATGCAGCACCCGAACATCGTCACGGTCTTTACCACCGGGACCTTCAATAACGCCCCGTACATGGTGATGGAGTACCTGGAAGGCCACGACCTGGCCAAGGTGCCGCCTGCCGGCGGCATTGACCAGGTCGTCACGATCGGGCGGGAGACGTGCAGTGCGCTCGCCTACGCGCACGAGCGGAACGTGATCCACCGGGACATCAAGCCCGGCAACTTGTTCCTGTGCAAGACGGGGCAGACGAAGGTCACCGACTTTGGCATCGCCAAGGCGATGACAGGCACGAAGCTCAGCTCCTCCGGCGTCCTGGTCGGCACCTTCGCTTACATGGCCCCGGAGCAGTGGCTTGGCGAGCCCGCCGCGTTCAGCAACGACATCTGGGCGGTCGGCTGCGCACTGTATGAGTTCCTGTCCGGGCGGCTGCCGCGCGAGTACGCAACGGTCGGCGAGTACGCGTCCGCCGCCGTGCGCAGGGAGCTCATCACCGACCTGCGGAGCATCGCCAGGATCCCCGACTGGCTCGGCGGCGCGGTGATGGCCATGCTTGGCCCCGACCCCCGCAGCCGCCCGACCGCCGCTCAGTGCACGCAGCTGCTGTCCGGCGCGCCGGCCGGCTCATGGGCGACCGCGCAGGTACGGCCGGGTATGGGCTTTGCGTCATCGACCGCGCAAGTACGGCCAGGCCCGGCGGCGCCGGTGACTGGAAGCCCGGTGACTGGAAGTACGGCCCAATGGCAGGCCGGTGGCGCCACCGGGCCGAGTCGGGCGGGCGAGCTGACGTCACCGCCCGTCCGCTTCTCGGAAGGCGGGCTCCCCCAGGGCGGGTTCCCGGAGGGCGGGGACGGGCGGGGGACCGGGCCCGCGGCGAACCGCGGGAAAAGGGGACGAGTGGTCGCGTCGCTCATTGGCCTGGCCGTCGTGCTCGTCGCGGTCCTGTTCGCCGCGCGGCACACCCTTTTCGGGTCTCCGGCGGCAAATACCGCGTCCGGCGGCGGGGCGACCCCGAGTGCCAGCTCCGCGCCCGCGTCGCGGAGTTCTGCCGCGTCGTCGTCCGCTTCGGCTTCGTCCTCCAGCGCGTCCGGTGCCATCGGGGGTGCCCCAGGGCCTGCCGCCGGGACTGCGACGCTCACCGGGGTCACGACGCAGGTCAACGCCGGCTCGGCACCGTCGTTCACATACACCGCGCAGGACGTCAGCTCGGGAAAGACCGTGGTACTGCAGCGGACGTTCGGGCAGACCTACGAGAACTTGATGACGCTCACCGGGGCGAACGGGCCGGTGACCGCGCCGACGCTGGCCGAGATGGGCGCGTACTCGTTCCGCGTCGCCATCGAGAGCGACGGCGCGGTCGTCAGCACTAGCGCCCCCGTTGCGGTGAAGGCCTACGGGACCGTCCAGCTCGTGCCGTTCAACAACGGCAACGGGACAGTACAGGTCGGGAGCCGGCTGTTCAGCTACACCGACCACCAGGGCAGTGACACGTATCCGCAGTACGCACAGAACCAGGCGTGGACCTCCTCAACCTGCCGGTCGATAACCCTGCAGTTCACCGGAGACGCACAGCAGACCGCTGAAATCGTCTACCTGGAATTCGTCCAGACGTCGAGCGACCCGGCGTACGCATCGGCCCCGACGGCGGCGGTCAAGTCGGTTACCGTCCCGCTGGACGGCGGCCCGCTGTTCCTCAATACGTCCTCGACCAACGCCGACAACATCGACTTCACCGCCACTGGCTCCTGCTACACCCCGTCCGGCCAGCCCCAGGGGTCCTAGGACCGCGGGCCTGCCGTGGCACCGCCACGGCAGGCCCGTTACGCGGGACTCGCTATCGGGAGTCCGGCGGACTCGGCGGCGTCGAGGAGCTGCTTGTCGTAGCAGACGAAGGCCGTCAAGTCGCGCTTGAGGGTCAGGGCCGAGGCGAGGTGGATCGCCGCCGTCGTTGACAGGCCGCCGGGCGGGAGGGTGGCCGCGTTGTCGAGCAGGTCGTGGGTAAGTGTTACCAGCGAGACCCGGCGGATCATCCGCTGGGCGCGGGGCAGCGCTCCCGGCTCGGCGCGCCAGATGGCGCGGAGCACCTCGGCCCGGTGCAGGGAGCTCGAGACCAGCGCCTGCTCGGTCCGCTTGGCCAGGTAGCTGGTGAGGGCGGCGGTCTCCGGCTCGGCGAGCGCGAGCTTGACCATGGCCGACGAGTCGAGGTAGATCACGGCCGCTCCTCATCCTCGGTGGCGCGCAGCTGCGCGAGCGCCTGGCTCGCGACCGGCTGCCCGGCGGACAGTCCTGGGTACGGGTCGATCTCGAGGATGCTGCCCTCGTCCTCGGCGCGCTCGATGACGCCCTTGGCGATCCAGCGCTCAACCGGGCTCTCCGGGTCGCGTACCGGGACCATCTGCGCGACGAGGCGGCCGCGGTTGGTGATGTCGACGGTATAGCCGCGCTCCACGAGGTCGACGTAGACGCTGGCGTGCTGCCGGAGCTCGCGGATGCCGATCCGCTGCCCCGGCATGTTCGATGTCGCGTGATGCACGGGATCACCCGCGTACCCGAGGTCCGGGTTGAGCGGCTTGCCGCGTCGCCGGTCGCCCTTCTGTGCCATGCCGTGACTGTAGCACATTACATGCTACAGTCGCCGCAATTTTGGCAACGAGTTGCGCAGTGTTGAAATCTCGCACGGGCGAACATTGGTCACGATCACGCCAAGTTTTGATGCAGGATAGGAGTATGCAAACGCCGCGGGACTTCTCTATGTACGGTGCCATTGACCTTGGCGCGCGACAGGCCGCCGGGCAGCGCAGACAGCAGGCGGCGCGGGCCGCCGCGGCCGCTGGCGCTGGCGATGACGACGCTCCCGCCGGCGCTCCGGCGTCGGCGTTCGTGTTCGACGTAACGGAAGAGACCTTCAACAACGACGTCGCGCTCCGGTCCAGGACCACGCCGGTGATCGTGGACCTGTGGGCTGAGTGGTGCGGTCCGTGCAAGCAGCTCAGCCCGGTGCTAGAGAAGCTGGCCAACGAGGCGGGCGGCGCGTGGGTGCTCGCCAAGGTCGACGTCGACGCCAACCCGCGGCTCGCGCAGGCGTTCCAGGCGCAGTCCATTCCGATGGTCGTCGCGATCATCGGCGGCCAGATGGTGGACGCGTTCCTCGGCGCGATGCCCGAGGCCCAGGTGAAGCAGTGGCTCACCCAGGTGCTCGCGGCCGCGGAGCAGCTTGGCATCGCGCAGTCGGCGGGCGATGGCGCGGAGCCTGGCGAGGCCCTCGACGACCTGCCGCCGACGCTCGCCGCGGCCAGGGACGCGATGGAGACCGGGGACTTTGACGGTGCGGCACGGGCGCTCGAGAAGGCGCTCGCCGACGCCCCGGCGGATTCGCTCGCGAAGGGCTGGCTCGCGCAGGTCAACCTCATGCGCCGGGTATCTTCCTACGACCCGATGACCGTGTCCAGGGAGGCCGCCGCGCATCCGGAGGATGTCGACGCGCAGCTGAGGGTCGCCGACTTCGAGATGGCCAGCGGGGACGCGGAGAAGGCGTTCGACCGGATCCTCGCCCTGATCAAGCGCACCTCGGGCGCCGAGCGGAACACCGCGCGCCTGCACCTGCTCGACCTCTTCGAGGTCCTGTCGCCCGACGACGAACGGCTCAAGAAGGCCAGGACTCAGCTGACCCTGCTGTTGTTCTGAGGGGCCCTCTTACTTACCTGGACCGCGGGACGGGCGCTTCTGGCTCTGCCAGGGCCTCAAGCGCCGGCACCGCGGCGGCGAGCGCGGCGCGCTGCTCGGGGCTGAGCAGCGCTAGCCACTGGGTGAGCAGGGCGGTGCCCCCCTCGCGCAGCTGTTCCAGGGTCTCGTGCCCCTTAGGCGTGATCGCCAGCGTCGACGCTCGCGCGTCCCGAGGGTCAGCGTCGCGCCGGACGTAGTCGAGATCTTCGAGCACCGCCACCATCCGGGTCAGCGTCGAGGGCGCGATGCCCTCCGCGGCCGCCAGGTCGCCAAGCCGCAGCGGTCCGTTCTGCTCCACGGTGGACAGTGCGGCGAGCTGGGTGGGTGTCAGCCCCGCTAGTGAGTGTCGGCGCAGCCGCCGGGACAGCCTGGCGAGGGCTACCCGCAGCCGCGTAACGTCGATCACGCCGGATTCCGCGTGCATCCCGCTCACGCCGGCGGTCGACGGGCTTATCGTTGTATCCCTCGCCATGCATGAAGATTACGCGGTGCTGGGCGGACCTCAATATTCTTAGGTTGTTTCCCGGCAGGTGTCGCCGGAAGGAAGGCGGAAGCGACATGACCATGGCGCCCAGTGTGTCCTACTCGATCACTGCCCGGCTTGAGGTGGCCTCGCACGGCCGCGCCGTAAGCGAGATCACCCGGGCCGTGGAGCAGGCCGGCGGCGTGGTAACCGCGCTTGACGTCAACTCCGGGAACCGCGGGATGCTCCGGGTGGACGTGACCTGCGCCGCGACCGACACCGCGCACGCGGAGTCCCTGGTCGCCGCGATGGCCGCGATTCCCGGCGTCACCGTGCACAAGGTCAGCGACCGCACGTTCCTCCTGCACCTCGGCGGCAAGATCGAGATGCGCTCCAAGGTCCCGCTGCGCAACCGCGATGACCTGTCCATGGCGTACACACCCGGCGTGGCGCGGGTGAGCCTCGCCCTGGCCGCCAGGCCGGAAGACGCGAGACGCCTCACCATCAAGCGCAACTCAGTCGCCGTGGTGACGGATGGGTCCGCCGTGCTCGGCCTCGGCAACATCGGCCCGTACGCGGCGCTGCCGGTAATGGAGGGCAAGGCCGCGCTGTTCAAGCGGTTCGCCAACATTGACGCGTGGCCGATCTGCCTGGACACCCAGGACATCGACCAGATCGTCGCGACGGTCGCCGCCATCGCCCCCGGCTTCGGCGGGATCAACCTGGAGGACATCTCCGCGCCGCGCTGCTTCGAGGTGGAGCGGCGGCTGCGCGCCATGCTCGACATCCCGGTCTTCCACGACGACCAGCACGGCACCGCGATCGTCGTGCTCGCCGCGCTCACCAACGCGCTGCGCGTGGTCGGCAAGGAGTTGCCCGACGTCAAGATCGTCATGGCGGGCGCGGGCGCGGCGGGCACCGCGGTCCTCAAGCTGCTCCTGAACGCGGGCGCGAGGAACATCGTCTCCTGCGACATCAACGGCGCGGTCTACCGGGGCAGGGCTGGCCTGAACGAGAACCTCGCCTGGATCGCTGAGCACACCAATCCTGACGGCTACGCCGGCGACCTGGCGGGCGCCGTGGTCGGCGCCGACGTGTTCATCGGCGTCTCCGCGCCGAACGTGATCGGCGGCGACGACGTTAAGAACATGGCCCCAGGCGCGATCGTGTTCGCCCTCGCCAACCCCGACCCCGAGGTCGACCCGGACGAGGCGCGCGAGTACGCGGCCGTGGTCGCCACTGGCCGCAGCGACTACCCGAACCAGATCAACAACGTGCTCGCCTTCCCCGGCGTGTTCCGCGGCCTGCTCGACGCGCAGTCCACCACGATCACCGACGCCATGCTGGTCGCGGCGGCGTGGGCGCTCGCCGACGTGGTCCCCGCCGAGGAACTCGGCCCCGACTACATCATCCCGTCGGTGTTCCACCCGGATGTGGCCTCCGGCGTGGCCGCCGCGGTCCGCGGCGCCGCCCTCGCCGAGGCCGCCGATGATGCGGCCGAGAAGTAATTCCGGCAAAGGTTAAGAACCGCCACGCGAGAGGCACGCGTCACGACCCAACCTGCAGCATGATGGATACATGGACCACACGGGTTCGGTTCCGAAGGCTGGCAGGCTGCTCGTCGCGACCCCGATGCTCGGGGATCCGAACTTTAAGCGCGCCGTGGTGCTCGTCGTCGAGCACGAGGACATCCAGGGGACGCTTGGCGTCGTGCTGAACCGACCGACCGAGATCGGCGTGGACCAGGTGCTTGAGCAGTGGACGGAGCTCGCCACCGAGCCCTCCGTGGTCTTCCGCGGCGGCCCCGTGGCACCGAACAGCGCCCTCGCCCTGGCCATGATCCCCGGCAAGGACGAGCCGATCGGCTGGCGGGCGCTCGACGGTGCCCCCGCCCTGGCCCGGCTCGGCCTGCTCGACCTGGACACGCCGCCCCGGCTGCTCGCCCCCGCGATCAGCAGCCTGCGCGTGTACGCGGGCTACTCCGGCTGGTCGCCCGGCCAGCTGGAGGCGGAGATCGACGAGGGTGCCTGGTACGTGCTCCCCGCCCAGCCGGGCGACGTCTTCGCCGCCGACCCCGACCGCCTCTGGCGCCAGGTCCTCCGCCGCCAGGAGGGCGACCTGGCCTTCCTGGCCACCTACCCCGACGACCCCACGCTCAATTGACCCCCGGGGGGCGACCCCCCGTACCCCCCGATGTCGGTGCGGGCGGCCCTGATCGCAAAAACCGCGATCGTATCAGGGCCGCCCGCACCGACGAAAAGCGTCCGGGGGACGCCCCCCGGACCCCCGATGTCCGGTTCGGGGGGCCTGATCGCAAAAACCGCGATCTTATCAGGCCCCCCGAACCGGACAAAAGCGGCATGCTCTGACAATCACGATCAGGATTTGGGATATCCCGAACGGAAGCGGCTTACTCGCCGGGCAAGGGGGCCTGTGACCAGGGTGCTCGCGGGCCTGATCGCAAAAGTCATGGTCAGATCAGGCCCCCCGAACCGGACAAAAGCGGCGTGCTGGGAAAATTCAGATCATCACCAACAGAGGTATCCCGAACGCCAGCGGCTTACTCGCCGGGGCAAGGGGCCTGCAGCCATGCAGTCGCGGACCTGCGCGCCGGGCAGCTAGACGCCGCACGAGACGGTAAGCTTGGTGACGTGAGCACCGAAGTAATGCCAGACAGCGACCTGAAGGTTCATGAAGACCTCAAGGTCGATACGTCTCATGGCGATCACGAGCGGTTCGCGCACTACGTCGACAAGAACGACATGATGCAGGCCGCCGTCTTCGGCACGCCCATAAAGGCGCTGTGCGGCAAGGTCTGGGTGCCGAGCCGGGATCCGCAGAAGTTCCCGGTCTGCCCGGAGTGCAAGGAAATCTTCGAGTCGCTGCCGCCCGGTGACGGCGACGACGACGAGTAGTGGCGGCCGTCCCCCAGTCAGCCGCGCCAGTTTTGCAACAAGATCTTCCTGCTCTGCGCGGCTGGCAAAAGGCTGCTTACGCTGAGTATTTTAGGGCTGCTAAACGTGATTTCCTGCTCGTGGCGACGCCCGGCGCGGGAAAGACAACCTACGCGCTGACCATCGCCAAGGAGCTGCTGACCAGGCGCGAGATCCAGTCGGTCACGATCGTGACGCCGACCGAGCACCTCAAGTACCAGTGGGCCCAGGCGGCGAAGCGTTTTGACATCGCGATCGACCCGTCCTACCGGAACGCCCAGGGCAAGGCGGGCGCCGACTTCCACGGCGTCGCGGTCACCTACGCGCAGGTCGCGGCGCACCCGGCGCTGCACAGGGGGCGCACGGAAAACCGCACGACCCTGGTCATCTTCGACGAGATCCACCACGCGGGCGACGCTCTGTCGTGGGGCGACGCGGTGAAGGAGGCGTTCGACCCCGCGAAGCGGCGGCTGGCGCTGACCGGGACGCCGTTCAGGTCGGACGCGAACCCGATCCCTTTTGTCACCTACGTTCCGGAAGCGGACGGGTCCAAGCGGTCCGCCTCCGACTACGTTTACGGCTACGGCCCGGCCCTGTCAGACGGCGTTGTCAGGCCAGTCATCTTCCTCGCCTACTCCGGCGAGATGCACTGGCGCACCAGGGCGGGCGACGAGATCAGCGCGACCCTCGGCACGCCGATGACCAGGGAGCAGATCGCGCAGGCCTGGCGGACGGCGCTCGACCCGAGCGGCGAGTGGGTCGAGCGGGTGCTTGAAGCCGCTGACAAGCGGCTCACCGAGGTCAGGCGGGGCATGCCCGACGCGGGCGGCCTGGTGATCGCTTCCGATCACGAGACGGCGCGTGCCTACGCGGCGCTGCTGCGCAGGATCACCGGCGAGCGGCCGGCCGTGGTCCTGTCCGATGACCCCACCGCCAGCAAGAAGATCTCGGCCTTTGCCGCGAACACCAACCGGTGGATGGTCGCGGTGCGGATGGTGTCCGAGGGTGTGGACGTGCCCCGGCTGGCGGTTGGTGTCTACGCGACGAGCGTAAGCACGCCCCTGTTCTTCGCGCAGGCAGTTGGCAGGTTCGTCCGCGCCCGCAAGCGCGGGGAGACCGCGTCGGTCTTCGTCCCCTCTGTCCCGACCCTGCTCGGCTTCGCCGCCGAGCTTGAGGCCGAGCGCGACCACGTCGTCCGGGTGCTCGACCGTGACCCCGAGGCGGAGCTCGAAGAGGCGCAGCGCGAGCGGAAGACGCAGGACGACCTGGAGGTCGTCGGCCGGTCGATCGAGGTGCTGAAGGCGTCCGCCACGTTCGACCGGGTGCTGTTCGACGGCGGCGAGTTCGGCACGGCGACCGAGGCGGGCTCCCCGGAGGAAGAGGACTACCTAGGCCTGCCCGGCCTGCTCGAGCCGGACCAGGTGACCACGCTGCTGCGCAAGCACCAGGCGGCGCAGCTCGCGGCGCGGTCCGCCGCCACGGCGCCGAACGAAACCTCGGACGGCAGCCTGTTCGCCGTGCCTGGCGAGCCTGTGAAGCCGGCAGTGGGGAAGGCGCCGGAGGCGAAGCCGCCGACAGTGAGCCGCGAACAGCTCGCCGCGCTGCGCAAGGAGCTGAACGGCCTGGTCGGCGCCTGGTCGCACCGCACTGGCCAGCCACACGGCGTGATCCACAACGAGCTGCGCAGCGCGTGCGGGGGTCCCGCGCTCCCACAGGCCTCAGCCGAACAGATCAAGGCGCGGATCGAGCGGATCCGCCAGTGGGCCCTGTCCCGCCGCTGACCAGCGCTTTTCCAAACCGCATCCCCGCTGACCTGCGCTGATGCGGGCACTGGTTCAAAGTGAGAACACGCGCGAGCGAGGTCGGGCGTACGGATGCATTAACCCCTAACGGGGCTAGCTCAATCCGGCCTACGCAAAGGAGTAACCGATGAGCGCTGATGCATCCGCCTCCAGCTATGTTCCGGCCCAGGCCCCTGCTCGGGAGCCGGAGCCGGTCGTCGCGCCGCAGCCTGCCGTAGCGGCGCCCGCGGCCGTCTACTGGCAAGGTAACCCCGCGGCGCTGGGACTTCCCTGCTTCATCGCCGGTTCGGTCGCACTCGGCCTGGCGTTCGTAGGCGTGGTCCCGTTGACTGCACTCGGCGCTGCGGTGCCGATCGTCCTCACGGCCACCTCAATCGGCCTGTTCCTGGCGACCATCTGGGCCGCCGCGGTCGGCCAGACGGCGGTAGCGAGCGTGTTCGGCATCTTCGGGGGCTTCTGGCTCAGCTACGCGGTACTGTCCCTCGGCCTGAACCACGGATGGTTCGCCATCCCGCTCACCTCGACGCGGGTCACGCTAGAACTGTTCCTGGTCTCCTGGCTGGTCGTGGTCCTCATGCTCACGCTGGCCACACTGCGGCTGCCGATGGCGTTCACGTTGGTGTTCCTCCTCGTGGACGTGGCGCTGATCCTGCTGTTCGCCGGGTTCAACGCGATACCGGCCTCCAGGGGCCTGCTGCAGGCCGGCGGATGGGTGATCCTGGCGTTCGCGGCCGTGGGCGTCTACCTGTTCTTCGACACCGTGTCGCAGGCCACGGGAGGCTCATCGCTCCCGCTCGGCAAGCCGGCCCTGCACATGGGTAAGCGCCGTGAGGTGAGCGCCCAGTAATTCAGCGAGCTGCTAAGCGCGGGTCACATCGATGCCGGCGTCGCCGAGGGCCGTGATCGCCTCGGCGGTCGTGCCTGGGGCGACGCCGGCGGTGAGCCCGAGCAACACGCGCGTGCGGAAGCCGTTCGCCGCCGCGTCTGCCGCCGTCGCGCGCACGCAGTAGTCGGTGGCGATGCCGGCGACGTCGACCGTGTGCACGCCGTGCGCGCGCAGCCAGTCCGCGAGCGGCGTGCCGGCGTCGTCCGTGCCCTCGAACCCGCTGTAGGCGGCCGCGTGCGCTCCCTTGCGGAACACCGCCGCGATTGCCTCGGTCGCCAGGTCCGGGTGGAAATCCGACCCGCTCGTTCCCGCCACGCAATGCCTGGGCCAGGAGTGCGCGTAGTCCGGCTCGTCCGCGAAGTGGTTGCCGGGATCGATGTGGTAGTCCTTGGTCGCCACCACATAGCCGTAGCCGTGGTCGCCCCTGGCTAGCAGCGAGCTGACGGCGCGGGCTACCGCGGTCCCGCCGGCGACCGCGAGCGAGCCGCCTTCGCAGAAATCGTTCTGCACGTCAACGATGATGAGCGCGCGCACCAACCTAATGTAGCGGTCGGCGACCACAACCGCGGTGCCTAGGCTTCTTCGCGGTCGGGGCCGAAAATGGTTGGGATCGCGGGATAGCCGCGCGACAGTTGCAGCGCGTACGCGGGGAGTTCGGCGAGAGTGGCCGTGTGCCGCGACCGCGCCTGGGCTAGAGGCTCGCGTCCGGTGATCTTCCCGCCACGGACGAGCTCCTGCAGCAGCACGCGGTCGGTCGGCCCGAGGCCCGTCGGCGGGGCCAGCAGGATCCGCTCGGTCGCGGCCTCACCGGTGGCGGACCGCTCCCGCACGGCCCACTTGCGCCCGCCGCGTCCCGGCTTCCCTACGGACCGCTTGGCAACCGGTCGCAGCGCCGTGTAATCGGCGGGGTGACCGTCGGCGAGCGGCTCGTCGGACCGCGCCACCAGCTTGTAAACGAGCGCCGCGGTCGGTGCCCCCGACCCGGTGACGAGCGATGTTCCCACGCCGTACCCGTCGACGGGTGCCACGGCGAGTCCGGCGATCGAGTACTCGTCGAGGTCGCCGGTGAGGATGATACGCGTGTGCGTGGAGCCGAGGGAGTCGAGCAGCGCCCGCACCGACACGCCGAGGGCAGGCAGGTCTCCGCTGTCGATCCGTACCGCGCCGAGCGACGGCCCCGCCGCCTCAACCGCGGCCCGCACCGCATCCTCTACGTTGTACGTGTCCACGAGCAGGGTGGTGCCTGCCCCCAGTGACGAGAGCTGGGCCTCGAACGCGTCCCGCTCGCTGTCGTGGACGAGCGTGAACGCGTGCGCCGAGGTGCCGCTCGACGGCACCCCGTAGGTGAACCGTGCCTGCAGGTTCGACGTGGACGCGAACCCGGCGATGTACGCGGCGCGCGCGGCGGCCACGGCGGCTTTCTCGTGGGTGCGCCGCGACCCCATCTCGATCAGCGGTCGGCCGGCCGGGCCGGGCCCGCCGGCCGCGGTGACCATCCGGGACGCGGCCGAGGCGACAGCGCAGTCGTGGTTGAGTATCGACAGCACCACGGTCTCGAGCAGAACTGACTCCGCGAACGTGCCCTCGACGACGAGAATCGGCGATCCGGGGAAGTACACGTCGCCCTCGGCATAACCCCAGATGTTCCCGGAAAACCGATACGATGACAGGTACTGGAGCGTAGCTTCGTCCACGATCCGGTTGTCCTGGAGGAAGGACAGTTCGTCCGGTCCAAAGCGGAATCGCTCAAGCGCGTCGAGCAGCCGGCCGGTGCCGGCGACGACGCCGTAGCGGCGGCCGTGCGGCAGGTGCCGGGCAAAGACCTCGAACACCGCGCGCCGCGAAGCCGCACCGCTCCGCAGCGCGGCTTGGAGCATGGTGAGTTCGTAGTGGTCAGTCAGCAGTGCGGTTGTCCCGCTGTTCACCGTGGTGGTCACAAGTGGAAGACTACGGATAGGGAGGTGCGGGCGAGTGAGTGTGGCACCCGCTGAGGTCGATCTGCCGAGGTCAGCGGACGAGGTAACACCTGATAAGCCCTGGTTGACGATCGTCTGGAACGATCCGGTCAATCTGATGTCCTATGTGACTTATGTGTTCGAGCATGTTTTCGGCTATCCTAAGCCGAAGGCCGAGAAGCTGATGCTCGACGTCCATCACAAGGGCAAGGCCGTAGTGGCGAGCGGCAGCCGCGAGGCGATGGAACGCAACGTCGAGGTGCTGCATGGCTACGGCTTGTGGGCCACCGTCCGCCAGGACACGTAGGAAAAAAATAGACATGTTTCGGTCAACCAAGAACGGTGGCGCAAGCGTTTGGCTCTCCTCTGGAGAGGCGACGCTGCTGCGGACCCTGGTCGTTCCCGTCATGGAGTTGCTTAACGACCCGGATCGGCCCGCGCCCCAGCAGGCGCCCGCGTCCGACGAGTCGACGGATCTCTTTGACGATCTTGAGAAAATGTTCAACGAGACCACGACCGCGCCGCCGGAAGCGCCCGCCGACCCGGTGCTTGCCCGGCTGCTGCCCGACGCCTACCAAGACGATCCGGAAGCGGCAGGCGAGTTTCGGAAATATACGGAATCGTCCCTGCGGGAAGCGAAGAAGTACTTCGCGCAGACGCTCCTTGAGACGCTCCCGCCCAAGGGCGGCCGCGTGAAGCTCACCGCCGAGCAGGCCAGGGACTGGCTGCGGACGCTGAACGACGTGCGGCTGATGTTCGGCGTGCGGCTTGAGGTGACCGAGGACTTCGAGGAGCAGCTCGCCACCCTCGACCCGAAGGACCCGCGACTGGCGGCCTTCGAGGTCTACGGCTGGCTCGGCGCGGTCCAGGAGTCCCTGGTCCGCGCAATATCCTCCCCGGGGGGATGACCCCCCCGGTGACCCCCCCACGTATGGGAGGGCTTCGCCCCCCCATTGCCCCCCCACGGGGGACGGCGCAAAAAAGCCCGCCGCCCCCTTGCTGTTAAGGTGCCTGGCATGCTAACGATCTCGCGCGCCCTCTACGAGAAGATCATCGAACACGCCCGGAAGGACCACCCGGACGAGGCCTGCGGCGTGATCGCCGGTCCCATCGGCAGCGACAGTCCGACGCGGTTCATCCCGATGCAGAACGCCGAGCGCTCGCCCACGTTCTACCGGTTCGACTCGCTTGAGCAACTGCGCGTCTGGCGTGAGATGGATGACAATGACGAGGAAGCCGTCGTGATCTACCACTCGCACACCGCCACGCAGGCGTACCCGTCGCGCACCGACATCTCCTACGCGAGCGAGCCGCAGGCCCACTACGTCCTAGTGTCGACGCGGGATGAGACGGAAACCGAGTTCCGTTCCTACCGGATCGTCGAGGGCGAGGTTGCTGAGGAACCCGTTTCGGTCATCTCCCGGGGGGACGACCCCCCGTACCCCCCGATGTCTCGCTGAGCGGACCCGATGGCAAAAACCGCCATTGTATCGGGTCCGCTCAGCGAGACGGGATCCTCCAGGGTCCCGCTCACCGAGACGGGATCCTCCAGGGTGGGCTGAGCGAGACGGGATCCTCCAGGGTGGCTCGTACCCGGAATGATCGGGCCCCTATTAGAGTTCCATCCAAGGCGTTGGAAGTTGACCGAGGAGCATTGACACATGGCCATTGAGGTTCGCATCCCCACGATCCTGCGCAGCTACACCGGCGGCGCGAAGGCGGTCGAAGGGTCCGGCGCGACACTGGACGAGCTGCTGAACAACCTGGACGCGGCCCACGGCGGCCTGCGCGAGCGCCTCGTGGACGGCGAGAAGCTCCGCCGCTTCGTAAACGTGTACCTCAACGACGAGGACGTCCGCTTCCTCGGCGGCCTGGAGACCCCGGTCAAGGACGGCGACACGGTGACGGTCCTGCCCGCCGTGGCCGGCGGCGCTCAATAGTCTCCGGGGGGACGACCCCCCGTCCCCCGATGCGCGCCCGATGGCAAAAACCGCCCTCTATCGGACCCGCGGTAGGGGCCTTTGATTTAGCCTTTCTTCCGAACGGATTCGTGCGATGCGTTACGACTCACTGCTCGCCTCCCTCGGCAATACCCCGATGGTGGGTCTGCCAAGGCTGTCCCCATCGGACGACGTCAGGCTCTGGGCCAAGCTAGAGGACCGTAACCCGACCGGGTCCGTGAAGGACCGCGCGGCGTTCTTCATGATCGAGCAGGCCGAGAAAGACGGCCTGCTCCGTCCAGGCTCGACGATCCTCGAGCCGACTTCGGGCAACACAGGCATCTCCCTGGCGATGGTCGCGAAACTCCGCGGCTACCAGCTGATCGTGGTGATGCCGGAGAACACGAGCGAGGAGCGCAGCCAGATGCTGCGCATGTACGGGGCGGAGATCTTCACGTCCCCGGCGGCGGGCGGCTCGAACGAGGCCGTCCGAGTCGCGAAGCGGCTGGCCGCCGAGCACCCGGACTGGGTCATGCTCTACCAGTACGGCAACGAGGCGAACGCCCGCGCTCACTACGAGACGACCGGTCCGGAGATTCTCGCGGACCTCCCGTCCGTCACGCACTTCGTGGCCGGCCTCGGCACTACCGGCACGCTGATGGGGACCGGCAGGTTCCTCCGCGAGCACGTCCCAGACGTCAAGATCGTGGCGGCCGAACCACGGTACGGCGAGCTCGTATACGGCCTGCGCAACGTTGATGAGGGCTTCGTCCCCGAGCTTTACGACGCCTCGGTGCTGACCACCAGGTACTCGGTGTCCTCGGAGGACGCGCTGCGCCGCACCCGTGACCTCCTCAGCAAGGAGGGCATCTTCGCCGGCATCTCGGCTGGCTGTGCGCTGCACGCGGCCCTTGGCATGGCCGCCCAGGCGGTCAAGGCGAAGGAACGCGCCGACATCGTCGTGCTGATCGCGGACGGCGGCTGGAAGTACCTGTCCACGGGCGCCTACAGCGGCACCCTCTCCGAGGCGGAGCAGAAGCTAGAAGGCCAGCTCTGGGCCTAGTGGTCGCGGTGAGAAGGCGCTGTACAAACCGCAGCACCTGGCAGAATGATCTTCATGCGTCTTACCGTGGTGGGTTGCGCCGGGAGTTTCCCCGGTCCGGATAATCCCGCGTCTTGCTATCTGCTTGAGGCGGACGGGTTCCGTTTGGTGATCGATTTCGGCAACGGCTCGCTCGGCGCGCTGCAGAAGTACAGCGGCCTCTTCGACATCGACGCCGTCTGCCTCAGCCACCTGCACGCCGACCACTGCGTCGACCTGTACTCCTACTCGGTCGCCAGGACCTACTCCCCGGCCGGTCCGCAGCCGCAGATCCCGGTCTACGGCCCGGCGGGTACCGCCGAGCGAATCGGCCTCATCCATGGCTCGGACGGTGACGACGGGCTGATGAAGCGGTTCACGTTCGAGACACTTGAGCCGGGAGAGATGACGATCGGGCCGTTCGACGTCCAGTTGGCACACATGAACCACCCAGTGGAGACGTTCGCGTTCCGCTTCTCTGACGGCGACCGGTCGCTCGTCTACACGGGCGACACCGGCGAGACCGAGGCCGTCCCGACCCTGGCCGCCGGAGCGGACGTGTTCATGTCCGAGGCGGCGTTCCTCGAGGGCCCGAACCTGCCACCGAACATCCACCTGACGGCTCGCCGGGCGGCGGCCTACGCGAGCCAGGCCGGCGTGGGCAAGCTGGTCCTCACCCACCTCCAGCCCTGGAACAACCTAGACGACGCCCGGGCCGAGGCGGCGTCCAAGTTCAGTGGAGATCTCGACATCGCGAGCGCAGGCCAGGTAATCGACCTTGCACGCTAAGTGGGCAGCCCCGTAAGTTCGTCGGGGGTGCGGCGGGGGCTTCAGGGCTCGGTTAGTGGCCGGTGCCGGCGAGGCGGGGTTCGCTGGCGCCTTCGAGCCGCGAGCGGGCCCCGGTAGGGTGGACGGCATGACACGTCCAGACGGAAGGGCCGCGGACGCGCTGCGGCCGGTGCGGTTTAGCCGACGATGGCTAGACCACGCTGAGGGGTCAGTGCTCGTCGAGTTCGGGAAGACCCGGGTGCTGTGCGCCGCGAGCGTCACCGAAGAGGTGCCACGCTGGCGGCGGGGGAGCGGGCTCGGCTGGGTGACCGCCGAGTACGCGATGCTGCCCCGCGCGACGAACACCCGCAACGACCGCGAGTCGGTCAAGGGCCGCATCGGCGGCCGGACTCACGAAATCTCCCGGCTTGTCGGCCGGTCGCTGCGCGCCTGCGTCGACTACAAGGCGCTCGGCGAGAACACGATCGTCATTGACTGCGACGTCCTGCAGGCGGACGGCGGCACGAGGACCGCCGCCGTCACCGGCGGGTACGTGGCGCTCGCGGACGCGATCGACTGGCTGCGCAAGCGTGGCAAGCTCAAGGGCAACCCGCTGGTCGCCTCCGTCGCCGCGGTCTCCGTGGGGATCGTCGACGGCGAGCCCCGGCTCGACCTGTGCTACGAGGAGGACTCGACGGCCGAGACCGACATGAACGTGGTCTGCACGGGGACCGGGGACTTCGTGGAGATCCAGGGCACCGCCGAGCGCGAGCCGTTCTCCCGCACGCTGCTGAACAGCCTGCTCGACCTGGGCACGGCCGGCTGTGCCGAGCTGACCCGCCTGCAGACTGAGGCCCTTGGTAGCTGACGTGGCAGATGTCTCCCGGGGGGACGACCCCCCGTACCCCCCGCCAGGTCCACGCGTCGTGCTGGCGACCAGGAACGCGCACAAGGTCGCAGAGCTTAACCGCATCCTCGCCGATGCCGGGTTCGACGGCGAGCTCGTCGGCCTCGACAAGTTCCCCGACGCGCCCGACGTGCCGGAGACGGGCAGCACGTTTGCGGACAACGCGCTGCTCAAGGCCCGCGCGATCGCCGCGCACACCGGCTTGCCCGCCGTCTCCGACGACTCTGGCCTGACCGTGAACGCGCTGAACGGCATGCCAGGGATCCTGTCGGCCCGCTGGGCGGGCAAGCACGGCGACGACCATGCCAACCTGGAGCTGGTCCTCGGCCAGCTCGCCGACATCGACAGTCGCGATGCCGCGTTCGTCTGCGTCGCCGCACTGGCCCTCCCCGACGGCTCCAGGGAATGGACGACTACCGGGGTGCTCTCCGGCACCCTGACCCGCGAACCGCGTGGGCCGAACGGCTTCGGCTATGACCCGATCTTCGTCCCCGACGGCATGGAGACAACGACCGCGGAGCTGGCCCCGCAAAAAAAGGACGCGATCAGCCACCGAGGCCGCGCTTTCCGGGCGATCGCGCCAATCATCGCTGGCTTGTCCACCCCCTGTCCGGACCGCGACTAAGCCGAAAGCGCATTCGGGCCGGCAAGAGCGAGATCAAGAGCGCATTCGGCGTAGTCAGCGTTCTCACCCCAGGAGACCCTGGCCCTTGTCGCCGCGGTGGCGGGACCCTCGATCGCGATGAGCGGCTCAGGCCAAAAGCCTGCCAAATCGGAAGGTCCGGGCAAGGGCGCGGGCGCTGGGCAAAGGCATGGGCGCTAGCGTTGCCTAGGAACAGGCTGAGCACTTAACCGAGGAGTACCCGCATGGAACCCGTCCTGAGTCGCGATCCCCGTACCGGCGAAGTCCGCGCGCGCGTTGGCGTCGAGGCCGATACCGCTGCGGTGGACGCGGCCGTCCGCGCTGCCCACGCGACCTTGGACGCGCTCGCGGACCGTTCGAAGCGGTCGGCACTGCTGCGCGCGGCGGCTGATGGCGTTGAGGCCCGCGCGGCGGAGTTGATCGCGGCCGCCGACGCGGAGACCGCCCTTGGCGTGCCACGGCTCACTGGGGAGCTCGCCCGTGTCGCGTATCAGTTCCGGTTTTTCGCGGACATCGTGGACGACGGCGCTTTCCTCGGCGTAGTCATTGACGCACCGGACGCCTCGGCCGTCCCGCCGCGCCCTGGGCTGCGGCGCTGGAAGGTTCCGATCGGCACGGTGGCCGTCTTCGCCGCCTCCAACTTCCCGTTCGCGTTCAGCGTCCCCGGCGGTGACACCGCCAGCGCCCTCGCCGCCGGCTGCCCGGTTGTCGTCAAGGCCCATCCCGACCACCCGCAGACCAGCGAGCTGGTCGCGGAGACCATCCGGGCCGCGGCCGAGAAGGCCGGGCTTCCCGCGGACGTCCTCACCCTGATCCATGGCTACCAGGCCGGCGTCGACCTGGTGCGGCACCCGCTGATCTCCGCCGTCGGCTTCACCGGCTCGATCCCGGGCGGGCGCGCCCTCTTCGACCTCGCCGCCGCCCGGCCGGCCCCGATCCCGTTCTACGGCGAGCTCGGCAGCCTCAACCCGGTGCTCATCACCGAGCGGGCGGCGGAAACCCGTCCCGACGAGATCGCCGCGGGTCTGGTCGCTTCGTACACCCTCGGTCAGGGCCAGTTCTGCACGAAGCCCGGCCTGGCGCTTATTCCGGCCGGCCCGGCCGGCGACGAGCTGACCCGGACGGCCACGGAAACCGCGTTGACGGCCACCCCCGGCGCGCTGCTCGACGCGCGGATGCGGGAGCACTTCCTCGCCGGGTTCGCAGCCCGCGCCGCCGCCCCCGGCGTCCGTACCCTGGCGGAGGCCGCCGCCCAGCCCACCGACGACACCCCGCAGGCCGTCCGCGCCGGGCTCCTCGAAGTCGACGCCGCCGACCTCAGCGGAGACCTGCTCGAAGAGTGCTTCGGCCCGGTCACGGTGCTCGTCCGCTACCGCGACTCGGCCGACGCCGAAGCCGTCCTCTCCCGCCTGGGCGGCAACCTCACCGCGACCCTGCATGCCGAGGCCGACGAGCCCGGTGCCGCGGCCTGGCTCACCCGTCTGTCCCGCTTCGCGGGCCGCGTCGTCTTCGGCGGCTGGCCCACCGGCGTCGCCGTCGCCCCGGCCATGACCCACGGCGGCCCCTACCCGGCCACCACAAGCCCGACAACCTCGGTGGGCGGCACCGCCATCGACCGCTGGCTCCGCCCGGTCACGTTCCAGACCGTCCCGCCAGAGCTGCTTCCCCCGGAGCTAGCTCACCCCTGAGCCTGCTTCCCCCGGAGCCAGCTCACCCCTGAGCCGGTGGGGCATAGCTAATTCAGGTTGCTGAGGTTGCCGCTTGGCAGCGGGAAGTCCGGCCTGTCGCGGGTACCGCGAAGACCTGGCCCCGGGATCGTGATGCGATAGCGTTTGGTGCCTGGGCTTATCCGTGAATGGAGGGGACAGTGACCGGAACACGGCTCGCGCCAGGTGACGAGGCGCCGGACTTCACGCTGCCAGACGCCGACGGCAACCTGGTGTCGCTGTCGAAGCTGCGCGGCCAGCGGGTGATCGTCTACTTCTACCCGGCGGCGATGACTCCCGGCTGCACGAAGGAGGCCTGCGACTTCACCGCCGCCCTGCCAGACCTCACCGCGGCGGGCACCGTGGTCCTCGGGATTTCCCCGGACTCACCGGCCAAGCTGGTGAAGTTCCGGGAGAAGGAGCACCTCGCCTTCCCGCTCCTGTCCGACCCTGACAGGGCCGTCCTTACCGCCTACGGCGCGTACGGCGAGAAGATGAACTACGGCAAGACGATCATGGGCGTCATCCGCTCGACGTTCATCATCGGCGCCGACGGCAAGATCGAGAAGGCCCTCTACGGTGTGAAGGCCACCGGCCACGTGGACCGTCTCAGGAAGGACCTGGGAATCTAGGAAAAGGAAGTAAGATTCCCAACGGGTGCGGCCGACTCTGGCCGGCATCCGCCCTGCCGACAGGTGGGGCAGCGCGGGCGTGGCGAAATGGCAGACGCGGCAGGTTTAGGTCCTGTTGGTGGCGACACCGTGGGGGTTCAAGTCCCTTCGCCCGCACTGTTATCCCCCGGGGGGACGACCCCCCGTACCCCCCGATGTCCGCACGGGCAGGCCTGATCGCAAAAACCGCGATCGTATCAGGCCCGCCCGCGCGGACTGTTGTCTCCCGGGGGCGACAATCCCCCGATGTTCGCGAGGGCCGGGTCTGATCGCAAAAACCGCGATCGTATCAGGCCCGCCCGCGCGGACTGTTGTCTTCCGGGGGCGACAATCCCCCGATGTTCGCGAGGGCCGGGTCTGATCGCAAAGACCGCGATTGTATCAGGGCCGCCTGCACCGACGGAGGCTTTCCGGGGACGACTCCCGATTCCCCCCGATGTCCGGAAGGGCGGCCCTGATCGCAAAAACCGCGATCGTTTGAGGCCTGCCTGTGCAGACAAAAGCTGCGAGGTGGCTCTTACCCGGCTATTTCTCCTCGCGGGCTGGGGGTGCCGAAGCAGTTTTCCAGGCCCGAGGCCTCATCGGGTTCGGCGAGGATCAGGACGTCGTCGCCGACGAGCAGGATGGTGTCGCCGGCTACCGGGAGCAGCGTGCCGTTTCTGATGACCAGGCTCACCCAGGCGTTTTCCCCGCAGGGGAGGTCGGCGATCGTACGGCCCTCAGCGGCGGAACCTGGGGCTACGTAGTAGCGGTGCAGGCCCTCAGGTTCCTCGCTGAAGCGCACGCCAAGCGACCAGGGTTCTGGCTCGATGCTTCGCAGGGGGATGCGGAGGCGGTGCGCCAGGGTGGGGACCAGGCCGCCCTGCACGGTGACCGAGAAGCCGACGATGACGAAGATCACCTGGTAGGCGCGGGCCGCCCCGGCGGTGCCTGATTGAACGATAGCCATGCCGAGGAGGATCGGGACCGCGCCCTTGAGGCCGGTCCACAGGAAGAACACCCGTTCAGGTACCGACAGCCGGACGGGCAGCGACACCAGGCCGCCGAGAATCGGGCGGATCACGAAGGCGAGCAGCGCCGCGAGAGCGAGGCCGTCGGCCCAGGCGGACTCGCTGGCCAGTTGGGACAGCCGCATCGTGAGGCCAAGCATGACGAAGGCCACGATCTCCGCCAGCGATGCCAGCGAGGAGTGGAAGCGCTGGATCTCCCGTTTGTAGGGGGCTGGCTCGTCGCCGATGAGGATCCCGGCCACGAGGACCGCGAGGAACCCTGACCCATGAGCGACCGTGGCAGCCCCGAAGATGGCCAGCACGCTGGCGAGGACCCGCGGGGAGTACAGTCCCTCGCTCGGCAGCGGCACCCGCTGCATGAACGCGAGCAGCGCGAGCCCGCCGGCGACCCCCACGGCTACCCCGACGGTCATCTGCAGCAGGAACTCGGTCACGACGTGCCAGACGACGCTCGCCGCCCCGCCGTGCGCGGCGAGCAGTGCCGAGAGGAGGGCGATCCCGACCGGGTCGTTGGCACCGGACTCGCCCTCAAGCAGCACCCCGGTGCGCCCGGCGATCTCGCGCCGGCCGAACACGGAGAACACCACCGCGGGATCAGTCGCGGCCACCGCCGTACCGACGAGCAGCGCCAGGTGCCAGTCCATGCCCGCCACGTACCGGGCCGCTACGGTAGTCCCCGCGGCGGTGACCAGCGTCCCCGCGATCCCGGTCCAGACGATGCCAGCGGCCGCGGTGCGGAACCGCCGCCGGCCGATGTGCATCCCGCCGTCGAACAAGATGATCGCGAGCGCCAGCGTCACGACCCGCTCGACCGTGGTTCCCGGCAGCGCCGTCGCGGCCGGGAACAGTTGTGCCGCGATGACCGCCGCGATGAGGAAGAACGCCGGCGCGGGCACCCGGAGCCTGGCACTGAGCCGGTTGGAAAGCACGGCCGCGGTCCCGGCGAGGCCGATCACGAGAACGATGAGCCCGAACTGGCTTGACCCGCTCATCGTGTCGATCTCACCAGGTCACCAGGTACAGGGCGGGAAGTCGTCATACCTCCAGAACCCTATATGGCCTACGGCCGGCATCCGCCCCGCCTGTCGGCAGGGGCGGATGCCGGCCACGCGCCGCGCCCGGGCGCCCGCCTTTACGAGTCGGAGGAGGTGAACTGGGAGAAGTTGAAGAACGACGACGGCATCAGCATGCTGGATACGTTGAACCGCGTCTTCAGCAGGCCGAACTGGTACATAACGTCCGCGACGCGCTGGATCCGGGTCCCGTCGATGCCGATCGGGTAGGAGTTGAGCGCCATCACTGCCCCGATGCCCGCTGTGACCTGGCCGTTCACCGGGCCGTTGAGCGCCTCGAAGGACTGCTCGACGGCGGCCCGGTCGGTGTCCGCCATCTCCTGGCCCACCTCAAGCGCGGCGAGGAACCGCCTGAGCGTGTTCGGGTTCTGGGCCGCCCACTGCTTGGTGACCACGTACCCCTGGATGGGGAAGTCCGTCGTGGCGCCCTGGTTCATGTCCGCGAGGGTGGTCGCGCCGTACTGCTCCTCTGTCTGGCTGGCGAACGGCTCAGGCATGCTCGCGGCGGCGATCTGGCCGGACGCGAGCATGCTGCCCATCTGAGGCAACGCGATCGGGTCGGTGGAGAACTTGACAGACGCCGGGTTGACGCCGTTCTCCTGGAGCACAGAGACGTCCAGGAGGTAGTTGATGTTGTCCGGCGCGTTCACGCCGACCACGTGGCCCTTGAGCTGCGCCAGAGTCTCGATCTTGGACTTCGGCATGGTCAAGATCACCTGCGAGCCCTGCTGCATGATCGAGCCCTCGGCGACCACCTCGATCGGCTGGTGATCGATTGCCGCCTCGTCGATGTACGAGACGTAGTTACCGCCGGAGATGTCGAGCTTGCCTTGGAGCTGCTGCGCCACCGCGGTCTCCGAGCTGACCGCGGGGGAGTACTTGATCTGCAGCCCCTCCTTGGTGAACAGCCCGTCGTGCAGTGCGACGAAGAACCCGGCCGAGTCCATGGCGGGCACCACGCCGACATTCAGCGTGGTCTTCTCTGGTGGGCCGAAGTTCGTCGGAAGGCTGCTCTCCAGCGAGGTGCTGCCGCTCGCGGCAGAAGAAGACGACAAAGAGGAGCAGCCGGCGGCGAGCGCGGCCACCGTCGTCAGCGCCGCCGCGCACGCCGTCGCGCGCCCCCATTTACGCATGCCGGTCACCGAACACCTCACTGAGCTAGCCGCAGATCACCCGTGCCCAGGAAGGATAAACCAGTATCAATTATCAAGGATGTCGATTTGCGAAAAATCGGCCGACTTGCCGCGAGTCGCCCAAGTGCCGTCCATCCGGACATAGCACCCTAGCCCAGACACGATGCTGCCCGCCCGGGACGTCAGGTCGGCCGGGCGGGCAGCGGCTCGGGGTGTTACCCGCTGATGAGACCCGGCTCGGGCTGGATCATGTTGGTTATCTGGTACGGAGCCTTCGCCTTAGGCGTCAAGCCGAATTGGAACATTGAGTCAGCGACGCGCTGCAGCTGCGGCACGTCCATCGCAAGCGGGTAGGTGTCAATCGCCATCGTGTCGGCGACGATCGTCGGGATGCCCACGTACTTCTCCATCGCCGTCTCCACGGCGAAGCGGTCGGTGTCGGCGAGCTGCTGGCCCTCGTCAAGCGCCCGCAGGAACGCGGCCACCGTGTTCGGGTGCGTCTTCACCCACTGGCTGGTCCCTATGTAGCCGGTGAACGGGAAGTTTTGCACCGACCCTTGGTCGAGGTCGGCGAGCGGCAACGCGCCGAACTGCTGCTCGGCCATCTCGCCAAGCGGCTGCGGCAGCCAGGCCGCGTCGACCTGCCCGGCCGGCAGCATGGTCAGCAGCGCGGGGAAGCCCGCCTTCGGGATGACCTGCCTGATGGCGCTCAGCTTGTAGCCGTCCCCGGCGAGAAGCGCGCCCATCATGACGGCGCCGACGTTGTTCGCCGTGTTAAGCCCGACCCTGGCGTGCGCCTTGGCCAGCTCGGCCACGGTCTGGAACTTCGAGTTGGGCATCACGTACAGCGCCTCGGTGCCTGGCGTGATATCGGACCCGGCTGCGACGATCCGCATGTTGACCGGCTTGTCATCGAACGTTCCGGCCATCTGCGCGAGGATGAATGACACGTAATTGCCGGCGACCAGCTGCGCGCGGCCTGTTTGCAGGTCAGGAATGGCAACCTCGGCGCCGGTGATGCTCTTGATTTTGACGGTCAGGCCCTGCTGCGCGAAGAACCCCTCCGCCTGGGCGACGTAAAGCCCGCCTTCCTCGGCGACCGGCACGGAGTCAACGGTGATCGTGCGCTGCTCGAGCTGCGCGGTCGCCCCGCTTGGGGTATCGCCGGAGGTTCCGCAGCCGGCGACCGCCCCGGTGGCCGCAATGGCCGCGATAGCCACACCCAAACAGCACAATGTCCTAATCATCATTGGAAGCCCCCTTGCGCTCTCAGGGGACGACCCTAGTGCAATTGCATGCGGTCTTCACTGCACTTTGTTCTTTGCGCAAAATGTCTGATAGATACATTGCGCGGCAATTGGTGGCAATTGTTCCAGCCAATGGGGGTTATTCGGCGCCCCGGCCAGGGTGGCGCTGCTTGACCATGCACCATCTGACGCAGACTGAATAACCCTCAATAACGACAATTGCCACTGAATGGACTAATCGCATACAGCGCAGAGCGGTCGCACTGGGAGCAGAACGGCCCGGTTCCGTGACGGAACCGGGCCGTTGCGATGCGCGGGCGCGAGCCGCGGCGCGCTACCCGCCGATCTCGCCGGCCTCCGGCTGGATCATGTTGGCGATGTTGTACGGCTTGCTGATGACGCCGAATTCGTACATCGCGTCCGACACCCGCTGCATCTGCGGGACGTCCATGACGAGCGGGTAGGAGTTGATCGTCATCGTGGCGGCGACCTCCGCCGTCGGTGCCACCTTGTTCTTGACCAGTGCCTGCTCCACGGCCGCACGGTCGGTGTCCGCGAGCTGCTGCCCCTCCTGGACCGCGCGCAGGAACGCCGCGACCGTATTCGGGTGTGACTGCACCCAGGGGGTGCTGCCGACGACCGTGCCGACCGGCCAGTCCTGTACCGAGCCCTGGTCGAAGTCGGCCAGTTGGACCGCGCCGTACTCCTGCTCGGCCTGCGTGCCGAGCGGCTCGGGCAGCCACGCGGCGGGAACCTTGCCGTCGGCGAGCAGTTGCGGCATATCCGGGAGGATCTCCGGCACCTCCGGCAGCGCGTTCACCCCGTATCCGTCCGAGGCGAGCAGCGAGCCGATCAGCACGGTGCCAAAGTTGTGCAGCGAGTTGACGGCGACATCCGCGTGATCCTTGACGAGATCCTGCACCGTCTTGTACGGCGAGTTCGGCAGGACGTAGAGCGCCTGATTGCCCGGCTGCATGTGCGACGTGTCGGCGATAATCCGCATGTTGATGGGCTTGGCCGGGAGGGTCTGGGTGGGATTCGTCGGGTCGGGCGCTGCGAAACTGCCTGCGATCTGGGCGAGGATGAACGAGACGTAGTTGCCCTCGACCAGCTGGGCCTTGCCGGTTTGCAAGTCGCCCATCCCGTACTCGCCGCCGTTGATCGGCACGATCGTGACCTTCAGCCCCTGCTGGGCGAAGTAGCCGTCGTCCTGGGCGATGTAGATGCCGGCCGCATCGGACGTCGGCACCATGTCGAGCGTGATGGCCGACACCTCTGGCGGCGGCCCTGTCTGGACGCCGCTGCTACTGCTGCTGCCGCTCGAACAGGCAGCAAGCGCGACCATGGGAATGGCCGCTACCAGGCTATATGTAAGTTTTTTAATGAGCCGCATGGGTTCTCCCCTTCATTACTCGAATGAGGGTAATCAACCCACTCGCCGCAATGCGGCCAGTTTGCCGCTAATTGCTGCAAATCTTGACATCGCCCAATATTGACAAATTTCGATAATGCGGGCCGACGTCAGCCTGATTAATAGAGAAATGTCACTATAGACAAAAATAGAAACAGGAATCGCCCTAACCCCAGCCACAACAGAGCCCCGGGCGCTAACAGAGACCTGAGCGCTTCGCCCCGCCTTCTACGGCCGCCACAGGGCTCTAACCACAACCACGCGCAGGCGATCCGGTTTGTGGATCGCTTTCCAGCCGCACCACAAGGTTTTAACCGCAACCACAGCGCGGGCGCGGGGGCGCCGCGTTTTTTGCGGCGTCCTCCCGTAGGGGGGATATGGGAGGGCGAAGCTCCCCCATGAGCGGGGGGTTGCAGGGGGGTCGCCCCTCCGCAGGTAATACAGTCATGCCTATGGCTGACACCGACATCCAGATCAAGGGCGACGACCCGGCAAAGCTCGCGCCGGATGTACTGGTCGGTGAGATCGACCGCACCCGCGCCAACCTCGCCCGCACGATCGACGAGATCGCCGACCGGGTGTCCCCTGGCAATGTAGCCCGGCGCACGACGGACCGCGCCGTTGAGCGGCTCAGCCAGGTCGACCCGCTCGTCGGCGGCGCCGTAGCCCTAGCCGCAGTCAGCGTCGCTTGCTACCTGATCTGGCGCAGGCTACGTAAGTAGCGCAGAGTCCCCGCAGCTTTGGTCCGGGCTTGCGGGCCCGATACAATGGCGGTTTTTGCCATCGGGCGCGCAAGCCCGGGCATCGGGGGGTACGGGGGGTCGTCCCCCCGGGGACAACAGCGTCGCTTGCTACCTGATCTGGCGCAGGCTACGTAAGTAGCGCAGAGTCCCCGCAGCTTTGGTCCGGGCTTGCGGGCCCGATAGAGTGTCGGTTTTGCCATCGGGCGCGCAAGACGAGGACATCGGGAGTCGTCCCCCGGGGGACAACAGCGTTACGTGCTACCTGATCTGGCGCAAGCCGAGGAAATAACTCAGCCGGCGCTCTTGGTCAGGGCGTCGTACTCGGTGGGGGAGAGCAGGTCCGTTCCGGTGGCCTGCCCGTCAGCGACCCGGATCCGGAACATCCAGCCGAGCCCGTAAGGCTCGGCGTTGATCAGGCCTGGGTCGTCGTCGAGTTCCTCGTTGACCTCAAGGACCTCGCCGTCCACAGGGGAGTACAGGTCGCTGACCGACTTCGTCGACTCGACCTCGCCGCACGGCTCGCCCGCCGTCACGGCCGCCCCGATTTCCGGCAGCGACACGTAAACGACATCGCCGAGCTGCTGCGTCGCGTAATCAGTGATCCCGATCGTGGCGGTTCCGCCCTCGATCGCGACCCACTCGTGCTCCTCCGTATACCGCAGTTCCGCGGGAACGCCCATCGTTACTTTCTCCTGTCGTAAAACGGCAGGCCGGTCACCTCGGCCGGCTCTGTCTTACCCCGGACATCGATCCCGAACGGTCCAGTCGTGTCCCCTGACACATACGCCATCGCGATCGGCGTGCCGAGCGTCGGGGACGGGGCGCCACTCGTCACCACGCCGACCCGCTCGCCAGTGCCAGAGAGTACCCCGTAGCCATGCCTGGGTACCCGCCGCGACCTGCAGAGCAGGCCGATGAGCGTGCGCCGCGGGCCTTCGGCCGCGCGGGCCGCAAGCGCTTGCCTGCCGACGAAGTCGCCGGGCTTGTCGAGCCGCACCACGCGCCCAAGCCCTGCCTCGTAGGGGGTGACGTCGGGGCCGAGCTCGTTGCCGTACAGCGGCATGCCGGCCTCAAGCCGCAGCGTATCGCGGGCCGCGAGTCCGGCCGCCGGCAGGCCGCCAGGAGCGGTGGCGGACAGCGCGTCCCAGACCGGCTCGCAGTCGGCGGGCGCGCAGAAGAGCTCGAAGCCGTCCTCGCCGGTGTACCCGGTTCTGGCGATCCACGCGTCACGTCCCGCGACGGTGCCGTAGGCACCCGCGTAATAGGACATCGAGGCCAGTGGAAGATCGGTCACGGTGGAGAGAAAGCCGATTCCGTTCGGACCCTGGATGGAGACCAGCCCCGTGACCTCGGACTCGTCCGTGATCACCGCTTCTCCAGAACACCTGCTTTGCAGCTCGCTGAGGACCACGGACGCGTTGGCCGCGTTGGCGACGACAAGGAACCGCTCGGCCGCCTGCCGGTAAATGATCAGGTCGTCGAGGATGCCGCCGTCGGGTGCGCAGATCATCGTGTACCGCGCGCGCCCGACGGAAAGCTGGGAAGGCCAGCCACACACCGCGTAGTCGAGCGCCGCGCCCGCGCCGGGCCCGGTCACCGCGATCTCCCCCATATGGGACAGGTCGAACAGGGCCGCGTTTGTCCTAACGGCGTTGTGCTCGGCCGTCTCACTGCCGTAGCGCAAGGGCATGCGCCAGCCGGCGAACTCGGTCATCGTCGCACCGAGCCGCTCGTGCACCACGCGCAGCGGCGTATCTCGCATAGTCGAGGTCACCAGCCTGATCCTAGCCGGGGAAGGGTATAGACCAGAGCATGGCGACTCTTACCCCTGAGCAGGTGGCCACCGAACTCGCGGCGACACCCGGCTGGCAGGTCAGCGACGGGCAGCTCACGCGGACCGTTACCCGCAAGGACTTTCGCGACGCGTTGCTGTTCGTCAACGCGGTCGCCTTCCTCGCCGAGCGGGCCAACCATCACCCGGACATTCTCATCGCCTGGAACGCGGTGACGCTGAGCCTGATCACGCACTCGGCGGGCGGGCTCACCACGAACGACTTCGCGCTGGCCCGCCAGATCAGCCAGCTAACCTGACGGCCCGCTCGTAGAGGGCGCGCGCCTGCGGGCCGAGCACGGCGCCGTAGAGCACCCGCAGGTTGTCGGAGACCTTGTAGGTGCTGACCGCGACGACCGGGCCGGCGCCTGAGCGTGGGCTGAACCCGGCGAGCCAGGGCCCGCCGCTGTCCCCGGCGGTCATCCCGCACGCGGTCCGCACGCTGCCGCCGGACGCGGCGACCGGCCCGGCGCAGTAGCTGAGGTACTGGCCGGTGTAGGGCGGCTCCGAAGGGTAGCCGAACACGTACGCCCGATCGGCGGGTGCCGCGTCCTGGTTGCCCGCGAACTCGACCGGCAGGCCGGGGGGCAGCTGCGCCACGCCAGACCAGCCGTCCAGTGTCGCCGCGGTGACCTGGACGAAGGCGAAGTCGTACTGCTCGCTGCCGCCATCGGGCCCGGTCCAGTCCGGTGTGACGAAAAACTGGCGCGCCGTGTACTCGCCGTAGGGCAGCAGCCCGTCGCGGAAGCCTGGCACGAACATCCAGTTGGTCGCCCACTTGGGTCCGTTGGCCTGTCCCGGACCGCCCTGCCCGGCGCCGCTGGTGACGCAGTGCGCGGCGGTGAGCACCACATCCGAGTGCTTGCCGCCGACCAGCGCGCCAGAGCACACGTAGTCCTCGCCGTCGAGGGTGAAGAAGATCTTGCCGACGGCGTCCGCCGTGGCGTCCTCGTGCGTCCAGCGGAGCCCGGACCCGGCGGTGTCCCTGGTCAGCCGCGGTCCCGGCAGTGCCGGCTTCGACCGTAGTGACTTCGGTGGTACTGACTTCGGCGGTGGCGGGGCCTTCCTAACCAGGCGCCGCACACGGTCCGTGGCTCGCAGGGCGGCGACCATCCGGGCGGGCGTCCAGTACCGGACGGCAGCGGCTTGCGCTGCGGTGCTTATAGCATCCTGCAGGACAGTGACGCCGGCCGGACGGCTGGCGGTGGTGGGGCTGGCGCCGCCCGCCTGGGGGGCCAGCGCCTGCGCACCGACGGCGACCGCGGCCCCTGCAACGGCTGCGACGACTCGGCAACTGAACGTGATCGACATAGGTAGCGGAATATTACTGACCGCGTAACGCGAGGACGAGGCGACGCGCCGGAGTTGCTGACGGGCAATACTGGCCATCGCACGGGCTGCCAAGCTACGGCACAATGGGCGGGTGACTGAGACGCTAGCCTCCCGTGACGTGGTGATCCTCGGCTCGACCGGCTCGATTGGCACCCAGGCGCTCGACATCGCCCGCCGCAACCCGGACCGCTTCCGGGTGAGCGCGCTCGCCGCAGGCGGGGGCAATCCCGCGCTGCTCGCCCGCCAGGCGGTCGAGTTCGGCGTGCCCGTGGTTGCGGTCGCCGACGAAGCCGCCGCCCCGTCTGTGGCTGAAGCGATAAGAGAAGAGTCATCCCGAACGAGCCGTGGTTCCACCTCCGCCGAGATAACCGTTCTCGCGGGGGTGGAAGCGGTATGCCACCTGGCCGGCCTGGAATGCGACGTCGTGCTCAACGGCGTGACCGGCGCGGCGGGCCTGCGGGCGACACTCGCCGCGCTTGACGCGGGCCGGACCCTCGCGCTCGCCAACAAGGAGTCGCTGATCATCGGCGGCCCGCTGGTGACTAGCAGGGCGAAGCCGGGGCAGATCGTGCCGGTGGACTCCGAGCACTCGACGATCGCCCAGTGCCTGCGCGCCGGGGCGAACTCGGAGGTCAAGCGGCTCGTGCTGACCGCGAGCGGCGGCCCGTTCCGTGGCTGGCCGAGAGATCGGCTGCACTCGGTGACCCCAGAGCAGGCCCTGGCCCACCCGACGTGGCGGATGGGGCCGCTCGTCACGACCAATTCGGCCACGCTGGTGAACAAGGGCCTTGAGGTGATCGAGGCGCACCTGCTGTTCGGCTTCGGGCTCGACAAGATCGACGTGGTGGTGCACCCGCAGTCGATCGTGCACTCGATGGTCGAGTTCGCGGACGGCGCGACGATCATCCAGGCGAGCCCGCCGGACATGCGGATCCCGATCGCGCTCGGCATGGCCTGGCCGGACCGGGTGCCGGACGCGGCGCCGGGCCTCGACTGGACGACGGCCGCGAGCTGGACGTTCGAGCCCCTGGACGACGCGGCGTTCCCCGCGGTAGCGCTGGCCAGGGAGGCGGCCAGGCTGGGCGGGACCGCGCCCGCCGTCTACAACGGGGCCAACGAAGCGTGCGTGGCCGACTTCCTCGCGGGAAGTATCTCGTTCACCCGGATTGTTGACACGGTAGCTCGCGTACTCTCGGAACAGGACACGTCGCGTACGGGGGCGACCACGCTTGAGGACGTCCTTGCCGTGGACGCATGGGCCCGTGCCCGGGCACGGGAACTCACCAGGAGCTGACCCGTACTGGGCAGGAAGTAGGAGGAACGACCTAGGTGGACGCGCTCGGCTGGCTGATCTTCCTTGTCGCCCTGGTCGTTTCGGTGATGCTGCACGAGACCGGGCACTTCGTCACGGCCAAGCGGTTCGGCATGAAGTGCACGCAGTACTTCTTCGGCTTCGGCCCGACGCTGTGGTCATTCAAGCGCGGCGAGACCGAGTACGGCTTCAAGGCGATCCCGGCCGGCGGCTTCGTCAAGATCGTCGGGATGACCTCGCTTGACGAAGTGGACCCGGAGGACGAGGCGAGGTCCTTCCGCCGCGCGCCCGGCTGGCAGCGGCTGATCGTGCTCGCGGCCGGGTCATTCATGCACTTCCTGGTCGCGGCCGTGCTCATCTTCGGTCTCGCGGTCAGCATCGGGGTCGAGAATGACAACACCACGCAGCTCGGCACGGTGGCGGCCTGCGTCCCGACGAGCGAGCAGGCGCTTGAGAACGGGGCCGTGTGCACCAGCGGGGAAGCGAAGTCGCCCGCGGTGCTGGCCGGCCTGAAGGTCGGCGACGAGGTGACCTCGTTCGACGGGACCAAGGTGTCGACCTGGACGCAGCTCTCCAACGCGATCTTGAAGGTCAAGCCGGGCACCCCGGTCACGCTGACCGTCGAGCGGGACGGGCACCCGCTGACGCTGCACACGGCGCTGGCCGAGGTGCCAGGGCACGGCAGCTACTTCGGTATCGCGGCGACGACCGTCTTCCAGCCGAAGAGCCCGCTCGGCGCGATCGAGTACGTCGGCACCGGCTTCTCGGAGGTGGTGACCGGCTCGGTGAGCGCGATCGCGCACCTGCCCGCCGCCGTACCGTCGCTGTTCGCTAAGGACCGGGCGTCGACTCCGGCGGGCAACGTGTCGAGCGTGGTCGGCGCGGCGGAGGCGACGGGCCAGGCGGTTGCCGCGAACGTGGGCTGGGAGTACAAGGTCAGCTTCGTGCTGCTGCTGATCGCGGAACTCAACATCTTCTGGGGCGTGTTCAACCTGCTGCCGCTGTTGCCCATGGACGGCGGGCACATCGCGGTCGTGATCTGGGAGCGGATCAGGGCCTGGTTCGCCCGGCTGCGCCACCGGTCCGATCCCGGCCTGGTCGACTACCGCAAACTGATCCCTGTGAGCTTCAGCGTCTTCGCCGTTATCGTCGCCTTCGCGCTGCTGCTCGTCTTCGCCGACATCGTCAACCCGGTGAACATCGGCTAGCTCTGTCCCGGATGGGACGTATCGGTCGATGACTCGCAAGTCAAAGTCCAAGCCCGTAGGCGTGGTGGTGGGACGTATCGGTCGATGACGGTAAGTCAAAGTCCAAGCCCGTAGGCGTGGTGGTGGGGCGTATCGGTCGATGACGGTAAGTCAAAGTCCAAGCCCGTAGGCGTGGTGGTGGGGCGTATCGGTCGATGACGGTAAGTCAAAGTCCAAGCCCGTAGGCGTGGTGGTGGGACGTATCGGTCAATGACGGTAAGTCAAAGTCCAAGCCCGTAGGCGTGGTGGTGGGGCGTATCGGTCAATGACGGTAAGTCAAAGTCCAAGCCCGTAGGCGTGGTGGTGGGGCGTATCGGTCAATGACGGTAAGTCAAAGTCCAAGCCGTAGGCGTGGTGGCTGAGGCTTCGGGGGGATTCCCGTCGGCGCTCCTTCGGAAGGCCGACGGCTAATCCCCCCGGCGCCCCAGCCTGCCCTCAGGTTGACAGCGAAACCCGCCCCGCACGCTGACGGCCTTCGGCCTGCCATCGGGGGCTGACCCCTTGCGTAACGCCTTAAGATTGCTGCTTCGGGGGCTGTCGCTTGCGTAACGCACTGATATTGCTGCTCCGGGGGCTGCCGCGGTGCGTGTGGGGCACATCACGAACCGCTCCGGCCCCGCCGGCCCGGCTCCCCGGGCGGCCACGAAGATAGTGGATGGCTGTACGCCCTATAGCGTGCACAGCGATCCACTGTCCCTGCCTAGCATCGGGGGCTGCCCGGTATGCCCGGTTCGCGCCACGGGACCCACCCCCGCAAGACCGTCAAGCTGCCCAGGCCTCTTGGGGGTGGGGCGGGTCGCGTAGAATCGCGAGCCAGGAGGGTGTCGCCTGACGTGTTACGCACTCCGGCACGTCATTCACATGACCTTTCATGGACATGGCCTTGCAGGAGCTGGCGCGGGCGTTTTGCGCTGGACATGACCTCTGGTCTTGGGTGAACGCCGGGTGACTGTTGCGTGACGGTTCAGGATTAGCCTGACGTCGGGGTCAGGTTGGGCGGACGACGGGCTGAGAGACTGGGCGAGAATGGACTGTGTTGCCCGGGGGGACACCCCCCTGGACTGCGTGTGCCGATCACCCGACGGGATGGAAACCAATGAGCGTTGACCTTGGCATGCCAGCTACTCCTCCGGCGCCGCTTGCACCGCGCCGGCAGTCGCGCCAGCTGATGGTGGGGAACGTCCCGGTCGGCGGCGGCGCGCCGGTAAGCGTCCAGTCGATGTGCACGACGCTGACCGCGAACGTGAACGCCACGCTCCAGCAGATCGCCGAGCTGACCGCCTCGGGCTGCCAGATCGTCCGGGTCGCGGTGCCGTCCCAGGACGACGCCGACGCGCTGCCCGCGATCGCGAAGAAGTCGCAGATCCCGGTCATCGCCGACATTCACTTCCAGCCGAAGTACGTGTTCGCGGCGATCAACGCCGGCTGCGCGGCCGTCCGGGTGAACCCCGGCAACATCAAGGAGTTCGACGACAAGGTCAAGGAGATCGCGAAGGCCGCCTCCGAGGCCGGCACTCCGATCAGGATCGGCGTGAACGCCGGCTCCCTGGACAAGCGCCTGCTCGCCAAGTACGGCAAGGCCACCCCGGAGGCGCTAGTCGAGTCCGCGCTCTGGGAGTGCTCGCTGTTCGAGGAGCACGGCTTCCGCGACATCAAGATCTCGGTGAAGCACCACGACCCGGTCGTGATGATCCAGGCCTACCGGCAGCTCGCCGCCCAGTGCGACTACCCGCTGCACCTCGGCGTGACCGAGGCGGGCCCGGCCTTCCAGGGCACGATCAAGTCCGCGACCGCGTTCGGCGCGCTGCTCTCGCAGGGCATCGGCGACACGATCCGGGTGTCGCTGTCCGCGCCGCCGGTCGAGGAAGTCAAGGTCGGCATCGGCATCCTTGAGTCGATGGGCATGCGCCAGCGCGGCCTTGAGATCGTCTCCTGCCCGTCCTGCGGCCGCGCCCAGGTGGACGTCTACAAGCTGGCCGAAGAGGTGACCGCAGGTCTCACCGGCCTTGAGGTCCCGCTGCGCGTCGCGGTCATGGGCTGCGTGGTGAACGGCCCCGGCGAGGCCCGCGAGGCGGACCTCGGCGTGGCCTCGGGGAACGGCAAGGGCCAGATCTTCGTCAAGGGCAAGGTGATCGCCACCGTGCCCGAGTCGAAGATTGTGGAGACCCTGATCGACGAGGCGATGCGGCTGGCCGAGCAGGCCCTCGAAGACGGCGCGCAGGAGGCGGCCGGCCAGCCGATCGTGACGGTTAGCTAACCCCCTAAATGACGATCTCGCCGACACTGTCATCTCCCGGGGGGAGCGACCCCCCGTACCCCCCGATGTCCGCGCGGGCGGGCCTGATCGCAAAAACCGCGATCGTATCAGGCTCGCCCGCGCGGACAAGGGCCGCGAGGTATCCCCCCAGGGGAACCCTTTCCCTCCGGGCGCGCGCGGAGGGGCGGGGTTCGGCCTGCTAGACGACGATCTCGCCGACTCTCCCGGCCAGCGCCGCGTGGGCGTCGGACGAGAGGAGTGCGTCGGTGACCAGTATGTTGATCTGTTCAACCGAAGCGAACGACGCCAGGCTGACGACGCCCCACTTGGAGTGATCAGCGAGCACGACCACCCTGCGTGCCCGGTTGATCAGCGCCCGGTTGGTTTCCGCTTCGGCGAGGTTCGGCGTAGACAGGCCCACCTCGGGGTCGAGCCCGGTGCAGCCGAGGAACAGCGTGTCGAAGTGGAGTGATCCGATCGTCAGGTCTGCCACCGGCCCGACGAGAGCGTCCGACGGCGTGCGCACGCCGCCGGTCAGTACTACGGTTCCACCCTCTGGCCCGCGCGGCGGGCCGAACAAGCCGGCCACCCGCAGCGAGTTGGTGACGATGGTGAGACCAGGCACGTCGAGCAGGCACTGAGCCAGCGCGAACGTGGTGGTACCCGATGCGATGGCGACCGCGGTGTTCGGCCTGACCAGGGCCGCCGCCGCGCGTGCGATCGTGTTCTTCTCCGGGCGCTCTAGGACGAGTTTGTCCTCGAAGCCGGGCTCATGACCAGCATGCGAGCCCGGCAGTACCGCGCCGCCATGGACTTTCTCCACCAGTCCGTCCTTGGCCAGCACCTCGAGATCGCGCCTGATCGTCATGTCAGAGACGCCGAGCTGCTGCGTGAGATCGCTGACCCGTGCGCTGCCGTCATTTCTGACGGACTGCAGAATCAGCGACTGGCGATGTCTAGCCAGCATTCACTACCCCCTCAATAGTGTCCGAACACTTAAAAGTATGACGCTTGACACGCTTGTTGGGTTACGACCAACAGTGTCGGAATTTTGCTCTTGACGCGAGAAAAAATTCGGCGGTGTGCGCCTTGTGCCGAATCTCGTTGCCCAACGGGTCAAACTACAACGATGAGCATCGAAACAATGGCGTTTCGTGTTGTAACGGTGGCGTACAGTCATCACCGGTCAGGCGGTCGCAAATCCCCTGCGTGAGGGATTCTGTTGGGTTAGCGCTCCCGGTCGGCCACGCGCGGTAACGCCGGTACGGCAGTTGTCTCCCGGGGGGGCGACCCCCCGTACCCCCCGATGTCCGCGCGGCCGGGCCTGATCGCAAAAACCGCGACCGTATCAGGCCCGCCCGCACGGACGAACGTCCCCCGAGAGGACGACGACCCCCCCTACCCCCCGATGTCCGCGCGGCCGGGCCTGATCGCAAAAACCGCGATCCTATCAGGCCCGCCCGCGCGGACGGTTGTCTCCCGGGGGGACGACCCCCCCGAACCCCCTCAAAGCTGTAACACGATGCGGCAAGATGAACCCATGTCGGTTTCCCGCACGGCGACGACCGCTCTGGCCCTGCTCGCGGCCCTGCTGGTCACTGGCCTGTCTGCTTGCTCGTCTGGCGGCGCCTCGCCTTCGGCGGCCGCGAGTAGCCCGAGTGCGTCCGGGGCGGCGCCGGGCACGGCCGCAGCGTCAGGAGGGGCATCCGCGGCGCCGGGAGGCTCCCCCGCTGGGTCGGCGGCACTCGTGCCACAGGCGTCCACGCTGCACTGGCAGGCGTGCACCGGCCAGCTCGCCGGCATGCAGTGCGCATCGCTGCAGGTGCCGCTGAACTACGCCGATCCCGGCGGCAGGAAGATCACGCTCGCGCTGTCCATGGTCCCGGCGACCGCGCCGGCTTCCCAGCAACAGGGCGTCATGCTCGTCAATCCGGGCGGCCCCGGCGCGCCGGGCCGGTCGTTCGCGAGCTTCGTCGCCGCGGGGGTGAGCCCGCAAGTCCGCGCGGACTACGACATAGTGGGCTTCGACCCGCGTGGCGTCGGCGGGTCCGTGCCGGCGCTGAGCTGTGATCCGAACTTCTTCCAGGGCGTGCAGCCGAACTACATTCCGGCGAACGCGGCGGCTGAGCAGGTGCTCATCAACCGAGCGAAGGATTACGCCGCCGCGTGCGAGAAGCAGTACGGCTGGTTCCTGCCGTACGAGACGACGGTGAACACGGCCCGGGACATGGACCAGATCCGCCAGGCCTTCGGCGTGCAGCAGATGACCTACTACGGCTTCTCCTACGGCACCTACCTCGGACAGGTATACGGCACGCTGTTCCCGGACCGGGTCCGCCGGATGGTGCTCGACTCCACCGTGGACCCGACCGGCGCGTGGTACGCGGACAACATCAGCCAGGACTACGCCTTCCAGGGCCGGATCGAGGCGTTCTTCGCCTGGATCGCGCAGTACGACTCCACCTACCACCTGGGCAGCACGACGGCGGAAGTGCAGGCGGCGTACTACAAGCTGCGTGACCGGCTGGAGAAGACTCCGATCGACGGGCCGGACGGACCCATGATCGGCCCGGACGAGCTTGACGACACGATCCTCGAAGGCGGGTACCTGAACGCGCTGTGGCCGGGACTCGCGCAGGCGCTGTCGCAGTACCTGAACAACGGGGACAGCAGCAGCCTCATCTCCCAGTTCCAGGCGTACGGCGTGCAGAGCGAGAACGAGTTCGCGGTCTACAACGCGGTCGAGTGCGCCGACGTGAACTGGCCGAGGAACTGGTCGAAGTGGCAGTCCGACACCGAGCACGTCTACCAGACGGCGCCCTTCGAGGCCTGGGACAACGCCTGGTTCAACGCCGCCTGCGCGTTCTGGCCGGTGACCGGGCCCGACAAGCCCTTCCAGGTCAACGGCGCGAAGCTGCCGCCGGTCTTGATGCTGCAAGGCACCCTGGACCCTGCGACCCCCTACGCGGGCGCGCAGGACGCCCACAAGCTGCTGCCCACCGCCCGCATGGTCGTGGTCGAGGGCGGCGGCAATCACGGCCAGTCGCTCGAGCAGCCACCCGACACCTGCGTGCAGAACTACCTCAACAGCTACCTGGTCGCCGGTGCGCTCCCGGAGCAGCCCGGCCTGGTCAACGCGACCTGCGCCCCGACTCCCAACCCGACCCCGTGAGCAAAAACCGCGACCGTATCAGGCCCGCCTACCCGGACTAAAGCGGTTGTGTGGCTGTTGTCCCCCCACCCGCTCTGCACTCCTTGGTATCTCCGGCTAGGCTGGCAATATGTTGCGCGTTAGGCCGCGCTCAGACCAGGCGCGGCTGCTGGACGACCGCGACCGGGTGGCGGCCCTTGATGTCTGTGCCGCTGATCCGGTGGCCAACGTGTTCGTCGAGTCGAGGATCAGGGCCTTGGGGCTGGACCCCGGGCGGCTCGGCGCCCAGATGTGGGGCTACGAGCAGGCCGGGCGGCTGGTGTCGCTCTGCTACGGCGGCGCCAACCTGGTCCCGGTCCAGGCCGTCTCGCCGGCCATCGCCGCGTTCGCCGACCGGGCACTGCGCCAGGGACGGCGCTGCTCGTCCATTGTCGGGGCCTCCGCCTCGGTCAGCGAGCTGTGGGGCTTCCTCCGCCCGTACTGGGGACCGGCCCGTGACGTGCGGGCCGCGCAGCCGCTGATGGCGATCGACGGCCCGTCACCAGTCGCCCCGGACCCCTTCGTCAGACGCGTCCGCCTTGACGAGCTCGACATCCTGCTGCCCGCCGCCATCGCCATGTTCACCGAGGAGGTCGGCATCTCGCCACTGATGGGCGACGGCGGCGCCTCCTACCGGGCGCGGGTCGGGGAGCTGGTCCGCTCTGGCCGGGCGTTCGCGCGGATCGAGGACGGGCGGGTCATCTTCAAGGCCGAGGTGGGCGCGGCCACCCCGCGGGTCTGCCAGGTGCAGGGCGTCTGGGTCCGCCCGGAGTACCGCGGCCGCGGCCTGGCCGCCCCCGGCATGGCCGCCGTGGTCGCCTTGGCCCGCCAGTCGATCTCCCCGCTGGTGTCGCTCTACGTCAACGACTTCAACGCCCCGGGCCGCGCGACCTACAAGCGCGCAGGCTTCACCGAGGTCGGCGAGTTCATGTCAGTCCTGTTCTAGGACAACCGGTAGCTAGTCGCGGTCGCGGACGAGGCGGAGTTTTTCTAGGACGGGTCCGTAGGCGTTGGTCGCCGCGGCGAGTTCCGCCGGGTCGATCTGATCGAGGAAGTGCTCGCGAACGCTGGCGACGTGGCACGGTGCTACCTTCCCGATTGTTTCCAGGCCGTGAGCCGTAAGGACCGCGAACGTGCCGCGCTTGTCCCCCTCGCACCCTTCCCGGCTGACCAGGCCCCTGGTCTCCATCCGGTTGATCTGGTGCGAGAGCCTGCTGCGGGACTGCGCGGTCCGGTCGGCGAGCTCGGTCATCCGCATGCGGCTGCGGGGCGCTTCGGAGAGCTCGACGAGGATCTCGTAGTCGTGCATGGACAGCCCGAAGGGGTGCAGGTCTCTGTCGAGCTGGCGCATCAGGAGCTGCGCCAGGCGTATGTATGCGCGCCAGGCGCGCTGTTCTTCTTCGGTGAGCCAGCGAGGAGGGGGGCTGGTTCGCAGGACACCGTCAGCAACGGGCTCTGTCGGCATAGACGTAACCTACCCGTCGCCGTCGGTATACGTACAGCGATCGCTTCCGGAGGACGCGCGTCGTGCCGGCTGTTAGCGACACGCATCAAAGCACGTGCGGTAACGTCAAGCAAATGTCCGAGACCACTCCTCCTACCCGGGAAAGCCGACTGGCATGGCTTGACGCCCTCCGCGGGTTCGCCGCGCTATGCGTGGTCTTCGACCACGGGTCTACGCTGCTCCTGCTGCCCGTCCGGTCCTTCCTGTACCAGTGGCTCAACCTCGGGCAGTACGGCGTCTTCGTGTTCTTCCTGGTCAGTGGCTACATCGTGCCGGCGTCGCTGGAGCGCAAGGGGTCCGTCCGCGGGTTCTGGATCAGCCGCGCCTTCCGGCTCTACCCGATGTTCCTCGTCGCCCTCGTGCTTTCCGCCGTGGCCTACGAGACCGGGCACGGCACCATCGCGAACGCGGGGAAGCACCCCCTGACCGCCGTACTCGGCTGGGTGTTCATGCTGCAGAACCTCCTCGCCGGCCTCAACGTGCCCGACGTTTTGTGGACCCTGTCGTACGAGATGGTCTTCTACCTGCTGCTCGCCGCGCTGTTCAGCTGGGGCGTGCACCGGCTCAGCGGCTGGTACGCGACGGGCTTCGCGGTCGGGGCGGTGGCGCTCGGCGGCGTGCTCCCGATGGCGGCGCTCGGCAGCTGGTCGCGTAGCTCCGGGCATGACGCGCTGGTACTCAACGCGGTCACGGACGCGCTGGTCCTCGTCGGCCTCGGGCTGGCCGTGCTGTCGAGGTCCTGGACGGCCAGGGCCGGGGCGACGCTCGCGGCAGCGGTCGCGCTCGTCCTCGTTACGTTCAACCAGACCTACCCCTACTCGTGGTCCGGCTGCGTGATCCTGGCGCTGATGTTCACCGGCACCGTGATTTACCGAGCCGAGCAGGGCCAGATCAGCCGGATCGCGGCAGCGGCGATCGCGGTCGGGGTGCTCGCCCTGCTCACGTTCGCGGGGATCTGGCATGGCGCGCAGCAGCATGAGAACCACCACTGGCAGGTTCAGTGGGCGACATCGGTCCTGCTCGCCGGCGCGACGTTCGGGGTCGGCCTTGCGGTGCGGCGGTTTAAGATCCCCCGCTGGTTCGCCTGGCTCGGCATGATCAGCTACTCGGTCTACCTGCTGCACCCGATCATCTTCAACGCCTACCGCACCATCCCCGTGCTGCACCGCAAGCACACCATGCCCGATCAGGTCTTGCTCTTCGCCGGGATCCTTGTGGTGATCATCGGGCTGAGCGCGCTGACCTACTACCTCGTCGAGAAGCCGATGCAGCGGCTCGGCCGCCGCGTGGCGGCCAGGTTGAGCTACGCCACGGAGACCGGCTCGGGTGACAGCGTTCCTGTAGGAGACGGGGCATCGCCAGCGGCGACCCGCAGCGCGTCGAGCAGCACTACGGTCGCGGGCGGGTCCGGCGGCTCCCCGTAACGGACCGCCACCACGCAGCGCCGCGTACCGCGCAGCCGCGCGGTACGCACGCCCGGGTTGCGGGCCGCGCGCAAGGCGAGCCCGGGTAGGAGCGTGACCCCGAGGCCGGCCGTCACCAGGGCCTGCGCCGCGACGAAGTCGTCGGTGGTGAACGCGATCCTCGGGGTGAACCCGGCCAACGCGCACTGCTTAAGCAGGTGCTCGCGGCAGCGGTCACACCCGGCGATCCACCGGTACTCTGACAGCCGCGCCAGGTCGGCGGGCCACAACTCGGTCACTGCGGGCGCCAGCGGCGGCTCGCCCCCGCGCACCGTCGTCTCGGGCATGATCAGGTGCACCGCCTCGGCCAAGAGCACCTGCTCGCGGAGGTCGTCCTGCTCCGCCGCCGCGACCGGCTCATCGTCCCGGTCCGCCTTGTCCAGGTGGCTGGCCGCGGTATCTCGCGTCCCGGTCCGCCCGCCTTCGGCCGGCTCATGCCGGAAGATCAGCGCGACGTCCACGTACCCGGCGCGGAGCATCCGCACCGCCTCCGGCGGCTCGGCCTCGGTCAGCCGCAGGTCGACGGTGGGATGCCGCTCGTGCAGGATCGCGGCGGCGGCCGGCACGATCGTGCTGAGCGCGGAGGGGAACGCGGCAAGCCGCAGCCGCCCGGCCCGCAGCCCGGCAAAGACCGCGAGCTCGTTCTCCGCCGCGTCAAGACGGCCGATCACCTCGGTGGCCCGCTCAGCGAGCAGCCGCCCCGCATCGGTGAGCCGGATGCCGCGCCCGGCCCGCTGGACAAGCTTGGTACCAGTCTCCGCCTCCAGCCGAGACAGGTGGTGGCTGACGGACGGCTGGGCGTAGTTCAGCGCGTGGGCCGCCGCGGTAACCGACCCGTGCCGGGCGACGGCCACCAGCACGCGGAGCCTCGTTACATCCAGCATGGTCCGACTATAGACGCTATCGATTGAATCGCCCAAACACCCATACCGTACCAATTCGTGCAGGTCAAAAGGACCACGTTCCCCGACTGAGGCACGGTACGAACTGCTCGCCTTCCACCACACCTAGCACCCGCTCTACATGCCCACCGCGAGCAGGCGCCCGACCGTGGCCTCTCCGGTTCAAGGCGCTGCCTGCCCCGTTCGGCCGCCTCGTACTGATATCGCGCACGCCGCGTTCCCGATGACAGGGACGTCATCGTTCAAGGAAGGCCTCAGTCAAGGTGGAATACCTCGGTCATCGGGACCCACCATTGCCCGGACTCCGCCGTCTCAACGGGCTGCTGGCAGCGGTCCGTGAGCTCCCACCATCGCTGCGTGTCGGGGTCCGCCGCTACGACGGCCATGTCTGCCTCGTAGTCGTCACCGACGTACTCAAGGTAGGAGAACAGCAAGCCATCACGGAGGAAGATCGAATAATTGCTCACGTGCGCCCGGCGAAGCGCCGCCAGCACGCCGGGCCACGCGTCCGCGTGCAGGGCCTGGTACTCGGCCGCCCGTTCCGGCCGCAGCCGGATGAAGGACGCGAATCGCTGCACCCGTGTCATTTCCCGCTGCGCAACCTCAGGCCGTCCATACCGCTGTCGACCGCCAGCATCGTGCCAGTGACCGAGGACGCCGGCACGTAGATACGATCCACCTGCTCTCCATGCTGGCGCTGACGGTCACGTAGCCGAGTAGTCCGGGTCGGCATTGAGCGTGTCCGAGCCCGCCAGCGAGCGCGGCGTGGGAAACCGCACGTCGCTGATGACGAAAGTAGCGAAGGTCCCGCTCACGTGTTCGCCCGGTAGGCCGAAACATCCGATGTCGTGGATGCATCGAGCGCAACCTGCTGATCACCATCACGCACGTCCGAAGCCGAGAAGTTTATTACTGGGCAGGACAATCGCCATCTCCTTCGGCCTCGGGGGCCGTAGCAGGTTACCGTCAGTGCGACAGCCTACGCACGCATCCATCGGATGTCTACCGTCTACCTGCCCAGTCTGGCCCATGGCGATCTCCCGACGCGCTGGGCGGGCCAGGCTATCGCCCGCCAGCACGGCATGATCCGCTCAGCGACCAGCCGCAGATGGTCGCGCTCTCAGAGGTCGAGGCGCTGCAGGTAGAGGCGCGTGGCCCCATGCCCGCGAAAACCAGCTCCGGGCATTGTGCCGTCGTCCGGCCGAGGAACCGTTGACAGGACATATCGCTAGAGCCTAACGTCATGCCTTAGTTGAAAGACCTAGTTGAAAGGTCTAGCTGAAAGGTCTGGTTAAAAGCTCCGAATGAGAAGCGGTGAACGGGTGAAGTCGCGCGTGACTGTGCTGGATGTACGGCGTGTGAATCGCGCTCAGGTGCTGGCACTGCTGTTCTTCAACGGCCCGCTGACCCGTCCGACGCTGGGGCAGTCGACCGGCCTGAGCGTCGCCAGTGTCGCCAGTGTGGTCGGTGATCTCGTGGACGAGGGCTTGATCGTTGAGGCAGGCACGGACAAGCCTGAAGGTGGCCGACCACGGGTCCGAGTCGCTGTGAACCCTTCATTCGGGACGGTCCTTGGGGTCGACATTTCGCAGACGATGACCTCAGTGGGGGCTTTTGACTTGTCGATGCGCGAGATCGGGCGGGCTGACGTTACCCTTCATCCCGCGGAGTGCACGGTGGAGGCGACCGTCGAATCGGTCGCCGCGGCCATAGCCGAGGTACTCGCGCGTCTCCCCAACGGCACACCCCCCGTCATTGGGCTGGGTGTGGGCGTTCCCGGCCTTGTCTTCCACGGCGCGCAGACGCTGGTGTATGCGCCCAACGTCTTCTGGGATGGCGTTCCCCTCTTGCAGTTCCTGCAGGAAGCGACCGGTCTGCCGGTTTTCATGGAGAACCGGGTCAGGACCTTCGGCCAGGCCGAAATGTGGTTCGGGGCCGGGCGCGGGACGAGGAACTCGGCGATCATACTGCTCAACAAGGGGATCAGTGCGGCCATATTTGTGGATGGCTCCCTCTACCAGGGGGCTACCTGGACTGCTGGCGAATGGGGGCACACCACGCTCGTCCCGGGTGGGCGTGAATGCCTGTGCGGAGGCCAGGGCTGTGTCTCCGCGTACTTGGGCGGCGGCGCATTGATCGATCAGTGGGCTGAAGCTAACAAGGAGATTCAGCTTCCCTCTCACTACGACGACGAGGAATGGCTCGATCGTTTTCTTGCTGCTGTTCCAGATGATCGAGCTGCGGCGCAGCTCCTCGAGCAGACTGCCAAGTACCTCGGGATAGCGCTAGCCAACATTGTCAACTTCCTCAATCCCGAGCGGATCGTCCTCGGCGGATGGGTAGGACACAAGCTCGGCCCCGACGTCCTTGCCCAGGCCCGCGGGGCGATGGAGGCTCAGGTTCTGAGCCCGCTAGCAGAAAGTACCTCCATTGAGTTCGGCGAGCTCGGCCCTGACGCGTCCGCCCTCGGCGCATCAACCCTTGTCGTCGCCGACCTGCTCAATAACGGTGGCCAGACCATCCTGCTCGAGGACCACGACGCATCCCCTGCAGACGTGGGGACTACACCCGTATCCGCCCGCCTGGGCCAGTCACTGAACACCCGGAGGAACAGTGAACTTAATCGAGCGTGACCCGTTCGACTAAACTCGTCCGCCTCAACGGACACCTGCACACCGGTCCGCCTCACCCCAATGAGGTGAGTGCAGCGGAATGCGAGCAACGGAATACACCGACTCTGCGCTATTGACGCATCGAGCCTAGCCAGTGCTATTTGGTGAGGTGCGTGTCTCGACACGATCCCGGGGATCAGTCTATTCTCAGCGGCGCCGCCCGCAATGGCGAGAAACAGCCGCTTTTATCCTCAGAAGAACGAACTACCCATCGATAGTGGGGAGTGTGCCATGCAAAAAAATTACCTTCGGATCGCCGCTGCCGCCGTCATTCCACTCGTTATCGGGATAGCGGCCTGCGGGTCCAGCCCGAACACCGCACAGGCAGGATCCGCCTCGGATTCAAGCTCGAGCTCGGCTTGCCAACCGCAGAAGGGCAAGGTCAACATTACCTTTTGGAGCTGGGAAGGCGGTATCGGCCCGGTCGTCGCCGAGTTCAACGCGACTCACCCGGACATCCACGTAACGGTCGACACCATAGCTACCGGTGACTACCAGAGCATGTATAACGCGCTCAAGGCCGGCAACGCGCCTGACCTGGCGATGGTCGAGTACGACGAGCTCCCCAGCTTCCGGCTGCAAAACGGCCTCACTAATATCGCAAACTGCGCGCCCATGAAAAATATGAGCAGCCAGTTCCCGAGTTGGACTGTCAACCAGGTGAGCGTCGGAAGCAGCGCCATCTATGGGGTGCCAGAGGATATCGAGCCCCTTGCCCTGTACTATCGCAAGGATATCTTCACAAAGTACCATCTGCCGGTGCCCACGACGTGGGCCCAGTACGAGGCGGATGCTTTGAAACTCAAGACCGCCAACCCGTCGATCAAGATGACAGCCATGACCTCCGCCGACGAAGGCCTCTTGATAGGGCTCGACTGGCAGAACGGGGCCCAGCTGTTTCAGTACAACGGGAACACGTTCACCTTCGATATGGATAGCCCTCAGGCAAACCAGGTAGCCAATTACTGGGAGACCTTGGTACGCGATGGCGTCATCAACACGACAGCCAAGTTCCTCACGCCGGCCGAGTACGTCGCCTGGAACGACGGGACCGTGGCGACCTCCATCGGGCCGGACTACGAGTCCGGCTTCATAAGCGATAACGCACCAACAGCTAAGGGCGACTGGGCCGTCGCGCCCCTCCCGCAGTGGAAGCCTGGCGATAACTCATCGGGTGACGACGGCGGATCGGCGACAGTGGTCCTGGCTGGAACAAAGCACCCGTATGCGGACGCCGTCTTTGCCGACTGGCTGGGTACGAACTCAGATGTATTCCAGCTCTACGCCGGTCAAGTATTGGCCGGAGCAAACTCCTACCTGAATAGTTCGTATATCAACACCCCCAATCCGTACTTCGGTGGCCAGCGAATCCTGCAGGTGTTCAAGAAGGCATCCGCACAAGTTAACACGAGCTTCCAGTGGGCGCCGAATCAGACCGATGTCACGAACGATCTCACCGACGCGCTTGAGTCTGCGTTCAATGGATCGACTACTATCGCAGCCGCGTTCAAGACAGCACAAACAGAGGCGGCGGCTAGTCTTAGCAGCCAAGGGGTTACGGTTAAGGTCAAGTAGCCACTGCTATGAGTGTCAATGACGACATTGGGCGTGCGGGGCCGAAACTACCGCCCCGCACGCGCGAGCTTCTCACGAGGGCCGGATTCCTCGGCCCGTTCTATATCGCATTCGCCCTTTTCTTCATCGCCCCTATTGGCTATGCGATTTACGAGAGCATGTTCTCGCCAGAACGGATCGGGGGACTCTTCGGGGAGGCAACGCAAGCCTTTACCGGCCTAAGTCAGTACCGCACCGTCCTAACCGACCAACAATTCTTGAGTGGCGTACTGCGGGTCGTGCTCTTCGCCGTCATACAAGTCCCCCTCATGGCAATTATCGCGGTGAGCCTCGCCCTGATTCTCGACTCCACCGCGCCAAAGCTGGCAAAGATCTTCAGGACGAGCTTCTTCCTGCCCTACGCTGTGTCGACAGTGGTCGCCACGCTCATGTGGGGTGCGCTCTACACGCCGGGCACGTCCCCTCTGACTGAATTTCACCTTCGTCTCAACTTCCTCGGCCCTACCCTTATCCTTCCATCGATCGCGAACGTCGGGATATGGGAATGGGGCGGATTCAACGTCATTATCATGACAACTGCGCTGACTGCCATACCTGTCGAGATCTTCGAGGCGGCCCGCATCGACGGAGCCTCTAACCTACGTATCGCTCTGCGCATAAAGGTGCCGCTTATACGGCCGACCATCATCATGACCATGGTTCTCTCCATAATCGGGACCCTGCAGCTCTTCACTGAGCCTCAAATTCTGAGCGTGGACTCCAATGCGATTACCACCTACTTCACACCGAACATGTTGGCGTACTCGGCGCTGACGGGAGACAACTATAATTTTGCCGCAGCGATATCTGTTACGCTCGCCGCTGTTGGCTTTGTTCTTTCCTTCACGTTTCTCCGTCTCGCGCGACGAGGGGCGAACTCATGACGGTGAACCTAGTGCGAGGCGCGACGGAATCAGGCGCCTACGCGGAAGGCGCGACCCCCAGGCGACGACTACTCTGGATCCGGACGGACCATATCGCGGCCACCATCAGGATAGCTATACTGACGGTCTGGGGCCTCTACTTCCTGGGACCCGTATACTGGCTGGTCGTTGCTTCCACGAAGTCCTCTGGCGGGCTCTTCAGCTCACCCGCATTTGAGCTTCACGATCCACAGCTATTCCAAAACCTGAGCGACCTGTTCAGCTACGACGACCACATCTTTCTTCAGTGGATGCTCAACAGTGCGCTCTACGCGGTTGCCGGGGCCGCTGTCGGCACGTTCATAGCGGGCATGGCCGGATATTACCTTGCCATGTTCACTTTCAGAGGCCGTGAGAAAATGTTCTCGGCGGTCATTGCTGGCATGCTAGTTCCAAGTACGGCCCTAGCCCTTCCGCTATTCCTCCTGTTCGCCCGCGCGAACCTGACTGACACGTTCTGGTCGGTATTCTTTCCAAGTATTGTCAGTCCTTTCAGTCTCTATCTATGCCGACTAGCCGCGGAGGCATCGATACCACGTGACCTCCTCGAGGCAGGACGAATCGATGGCGCGAGCGACTTGAGGATCTTCTTCTCCGTTGGCTCACGCCTGATGCTCCCCGGCTTGGTGACAGCGTTCCTGGCACAGTTCGTGGGAATATGGAACAACTTTCTACTTCCTCTGGTAATGCTCCAGAACCAGCGACTGTACCCATTGACCCTGGGATTTGACACGTGGCAGGGCCAGACGAACCACCTTCCGATCCTGCAGACGCTCATACTGGTCGGATCCGTCATATCTATCGTTCCCCTCGCGGTGGCGTTCCTATTCTTGCAACGCTTTTGGAGGTCCGGCTTGGGGACCGGCGGTGTCAAGGCATAATGTGGAGGTAAAGACATGACAGTTCAATTCGGTTCCGGCGCACTGAAGTTTCAGCTGGTGAGCGGATGGCAGAGGCGCCCTGAGGGTTGGCCGCTCGAGGACATCGCCGGCGTCTGCACGGATGCGAACGACAACGTCTTCCTGTATGCGCGCGGCGAGCACCCGGTGAGTATTTACTCGAAAGATGGCAAGTTCCTCCACTCGTGGGGGCCAGGCCGGTTCAGCCCTCGCAGTCATGGAATCTTCATGTCAGGCGATGATGAAGTCTTCCTAGTGGACGACGGCCTGGGTCTTGTCGGACGCTACTCAGTCGACGGTGAGCTGCGGGCTACGATCGGGCCGGTTGGTGTGGTCAGCGACACCGGACACCAACCTGGGGTGGAATATTCTGTCACCCACGGCGGCCCGCCCTACAACAAACCGACCAACCTCTCGATCGGCCCGAGCGGCGATCTGTACGTGTCAGATGGCTACGGGAACGCTCGTGTCCACCGTTTCGACGCGAGTGGGACGCTCCTGCAGTCCTGGGGGCAGCCCGGATCCGGTCCCGGTCAGTTCCGAACGCCTCATGGCCTGCGAGTCCATCAGGATGGCCACGTGTTCGTCGCGGACCGGCAAAACGACAGGATCCAGATCTTTAGTCCGCTCGGCGAATACCTGACCGAGTGGACCGACGTACGACGGCCGCAAGACATCTTCATAGACAGAGACAATCTTGTTTATGTTGCGGAGCTGAGCTGGTTTCCCGGTGAGCGCTCGGCTCGCCTTGGCCCGATCACGGAGTACCTCCCAGCGCGCCTCAGTATCTACGATATCGAAGGAAACCTGCTTCTCCGCTGGTCAGATCCTGATCCGACAAAGGACGGATACTTCACCGCGCCACACGGCATATGGGTCGACAGCGAGGGGTCGATCTACCTGGCAGAAGTAGCAGACATCTGGTCGGTGTCGCGTGGATTCGCTCCCCCTGAAGTCCATCGACTGCAGAAGTTTGCCCGGGTCTGATCCGGCTGGGAAAGGGAGCCGCCGGTGGCGCCTGATGACGTCTCAGCCGCGACCGGCGGCTTCCCCCCGGGATTTGCGCTCATGGTGGCAAACGCGATACAGGGGATAAGTGCTTTTCGGCCGGATGTGTCCATCAGATTAGGAGAGATTTCCATGGGAACAAACGAAGTCGAGACAACTGCGGGTCGCGTCAAGGGATCGCGAACGCGAGGAGTCCTGGTGTTCCGGGGTATCCCGTACGGTGCGCCGACGTCGGGCGAGGGACGCTTTCGATCGCCTGCTCCGGCAGAACCATGGTCCGGTGTCCTCGATGCGAGTGCGTTCGGATACGTGGCGCCGCAGTGCATTCTCGAGTCTGCTGGTCGGGGGGCTGAACTGGGGGATCTCCTTCATCCAGGGTTCGGCAACCCGCGTGAAGGGCTCCGCATGAGCGAGGATTGTCTTGTCCTCAATGTCTGGACACCAGGGTTGGATTCGGCGAAACGGCCGGTCCTGGTATGGTTCCACGGCGGCGGGTTTCAAGACGGCGCGAGTTCTAACATGTACTCTCAAGGCGAGACTCTGGCCGGAAGGCAGGATGTTGTAGTCGTTTCGGTCAACCATCGGCTCGGTCTTCTGGGATATACGGCTCTCGCCGATCTGTCAGGGGATAGCTTTGAAGGATCCGGGATAGCCGGCATGCTCGACCTGGTGCTATCCCTGGAATGGGTCCGCGACAATATCACGGCGTTCGGCGGCGACCCGGAAAATGTGACCATTTTTGGCCAGTCCGGTGGCGGCATGAAGGTGTCGACCGCGATGGCGATGCCTCGGGCGAGAGGCCTGTTCCACAAGGCGATCATCCAGTCTGGTCCTTCTATGCGGGCCGGTAGCCGCGAGCGGGGAACAAGGCAGGCCGACGAACTCCTCCGCTACTTTGACATACCGGCGAACGATGCCGAGCGACGGCTACGTGCCTTGCCTCTCGAGGCGCTCCTTGAGTTTCAGCGTCGGTGCCTCACCGAAAATACGAGGTCGGATGATGGGGGATTGAGATTCCAGCCCATCGTGGAGGGCGCGGACCTTCCAGAGGAGCGCCTCGAACCTGTGACGGGCACGGACTCGATCACATCGGTCATGGTCGGGACGACCATCGACGAGAACGCGTTCTGGCTCGCAGCCGGGGATCCGGAGTTCGGCCCCGGCTTGACCCGTGAAGAGGTAAGGAAAAGGCTTGACAGCCTGCTTGGCGAGCGCCGCGACGAGGTAATCTGCGTTTACGAGGACCTGCACCCGGAGCTTGAGCCCTACAGGATTCTCTCGCGGATCGTGTCGGACGCCCAATTCCGAGCCCCTTCCATACGACTGGCTGAACGCACCTTGGCGGCCGGAATCCCGACGTATATGTACCTGTTCGGTTACGATCCTGCGATCCTGGATGGTGTTGTGCATTCGTGTCATGCTGCCGACGGCCCGTTTGTATTTGGAACGGTAGACCGTATTCCCTTTGCGGGCACGAAGCCCGATCGGTTCGAGATGGCGGCCATCATGACCAGCGCGTGGGCGTCGTTCGCTAGGACTGGCATCCCCGCGGTACCGGGCCCCGTATCCTGGCCGCGCTACGACAAGGCGTCTCGAACGACGATGTTGCTAGACGTGGAACCGGAAGTGGTCGAGAATCCAGCAGGGGCAGGGCTCGCAGCCATGGCAGGGGTGACAGCGCCACTGTTTGACTGAGTTCAGGGCGTTGAGGGGCTGGCCAGCAGTCATCGGAGTGGGAGCCCTACGCGGTGGCGAGCCAAGTAGCCAGAGGTTCGCCATCGCGGCGTTTCCGGTCGCCCGTTATGGTCCATTCATCCGATGTCTCGACCCTGAGTTCGTCGGATCACCGTCGGAGGTGGGTCTTGCCGCAGCATCAGGACGACAACGCGGGCCGGGTGGCTCGCCTGCGGTGGATGCGAGAGGCTCGTTTGGGCCTGTTCGTCCACTGGGGGCTGTATTCCGTCCCCGCCCGTCACGAATGGGTGAAGCAGCGCGAGCGCTTGGACGATGCCGCGTACCAGCGTTACTTCGAGCACTTCGACCCCGACCGCTACGATCCGAGGCGGTGGGCGGAGCTGGCCAGGCGGGCCGGGATGCGCTACGCGGTGCTGACCACAAAACACCACGAAGGCTTCTGCCTGTGGGATTCGGCGCTCACCGACTACAAGGCGACCAACACGCCGGCCGGCCGTGATCTGGTGAGGCCTTGGGTGGACGCGTTCCGGGCGGAGGGACTGCGGGTGGGCTTTTACCACTCGCTGCTCGACTGGCATCACCCGGAGTTCCCGATCGACGGCCTGCACCCTCAGCGTGACGACGAGCAGGCCAAGGCCGCCGCCAAGGACCGCGACATCGCCCGCTACGCGGACTACCTGCACGGCCAGGTGCGGGAGCTGCTCACCGGCTACGGGCCGGTGGACTACCTGTTCTTCGACTTCTCTTACCCCAGCCGGACCTGGGGTGGCAAGGGCCGGGACGACTGGCGTTCTCAGGAACTGCTGGCAATGATCCGCTCCTTGCAGCCTGACGTGGTGGTCAACGACCGCCTCGACCTCGAGGGTGACGTGGTAACCCCCGAGCAGTACCAGCCAGCCGGCTCGCTGACCCCAGACGGGCGCCTCTGGGAAGCCTGCCAGACCCTCAACGGCAGCTGGGGTTATGACCGGGACAACCTGGACTGGAAAACTCCCGACCAGCTGATCCGCATGCTGGTCGACGGGGTGTCCAAGGACGGCAACCTACTGCTCAACGTGGGCCCGACCGCCCGCGGGGAGTTCGAGCCGCGCGCGGTGGACACGCTGGAGGCCATCGGCCGCTGGATGGACGGGAACGACCGCTCAGTGCACGGAGCGGGACCCGCGCCCTATGTTCCGCCACCCGATGCTCGCTACACCCAGCGCGGCGACCGCTTGTACCTGCACTTGTTCGCCTGGCCCTTCCGGCACGTCCACCTTCCCGGCCTGGCCGGACGAGTCCGCTTCGCGCGATTCCTCCACGACGGGTCGGAGGTCCCTGCCGAAGTCATCGATTCCAGCCGGAAGGCGCAGAACACCACCATGAGCGGGTTGGGCGCCGACGTGCTCACCCTCACTTTGCCAGTCCGCCAACCCGACGTTGCAGTTCCCGTCATCGAGCTGCTCCTGCAGCAGGAACGCTGAAAGGCCTCGCCGGTGCCCGGGGCCCGCTCCTGGGCCGAGGGCATGGTCACCGATCGCAATCTCCGCATAGCCGCCGAGGCCGCCGCCATCGCTGCCGACCTCGGCACCTCACCGGCCAGCGTTGCCCTCGCCTGGGTAGCCTGCCAGCCCAGCGTCACCGCCGTCATCACTGGCCCCCGCACCCTGAGCCACTGACCTAACCACCTCTGACCCCATCCCGGCCAAGCGAATCACCGTGGCCCGTGGCTACCGGTCTCCGCCTTGTATTACCGTGCCCTGGTGGACCTTCTGGTGATCGGCGGCAGCGGCTTTCTCGGGCGGAGGATCACGCGCCAGGCCCAGCTCGCGGGTCACAGCGTCGTCGCTACCTTCCACGCGAGCGTCCCGCCAGCCACTGACACGGACTGGCGCAAGCTCGACATCCGGCGCCGCGACGACGTCACGGCACTGGCGCTGCATGTCAGGCCCGACGCGGTCATCAATGCCGCCTACCGGCAGCCGGACTGGGAGACCACCGCCGATGGCGGCATGCACGTCGCCCTCGCCGTCGCCGCGGCGGGCGCACGGCTGGTGCACGTGTCCAGCGACGCGGTCTTCTCCGGCGCCGCCCCCAGCTACGACGAGACCTGCGAGCCCGATCCCGTATCGCCCTACGGTGCCGCCAAGGCCGCGGCGGAGACTGCCGTCAAGGGCATCACCCCATCCGCCATCATCGCCCGGACCTCGCTGATCATCGGCGACGGCGACTCCCAGCACGAAAGGCTCGTGTATGCGCTGGCATCCGGCACCGCGGCCGGCGCCCTTTTCACCGACGAGGTGCGATGCCCCGTCCACGTCACCGACCTGGCCTCGGCACTGCTAGAGCTCGCCGCCGCACCGCACGCCGGAATCTGCCACGTCGCCGGCGCCGACGCCATCAGCCGCTACGAGCTGGGCCTGCTGATCGCAGCGCGGGACGGCCTGGACCAGGCCGCGCTCCCCGCCGGCCTGCGCGCCGGCACCAGCGTCCCCGGAGCTCTCGACGTGCGGCTGGACAGCACCAGAACCCAGGCACGACTAACTACCCGGCTCCGAGGGGCACGTGAGTTCCTCGCGCCCACGCCAGCCTGACAGAGTGCGGACCCAGGCCGAACTACTCGGCAACTAGACACCGCCTGCCGTTCCCGCCTCGTTCCTTGCACCGCACTGTCGGCGTGAACCCAATGTCGATCGTTTCCGTTGCCAAAGGTGACACCCGGGATGCGATAGGGGGTGCGCGGTGGCGGTCGACGGGGGCGAGGACGGCAACACGCCGCGCCGCCATCCGGAGCGCCTGGGCTCTCCGGACCAGCCCGCCGTTCCCGCCCGCGCGACCGTCCTCGCCGACCCTGAACGCCGGGCAGCCGAGTCCCGGCTGTACTTTGCCCTCGTCGAACGGGTCTTCACCGCCGCCCGCGATACCTGGTCCGAGGCTGCTCCTAAACTGCGGGACACGTGGGAGTCCATCAAGGAGAAGTACAAATATTCAGAAGAGACCGAGCCGACAGCGCAGACCGATGACGGTTTGTGGCGAGGCAAGGGTGGACGGGCGCTGGACGTAGCTCAAAACACCGAGATCGATCGTGGGTACTCACGCATCTGTGAAGTTGGGGAGCGGATTATCGCTCCTCGCATCCTCGCGGTCGAGGCCGATGATCCGACTCGAACCCTTGCCGGATTCGAACGTCGCATCAAAGGTGAAAACCGCTTGAAGGAGAAGATCGCGGACCTGCTTGAGTCGCCATCCAGGTTGAATGCGAGCGACGCACTTGGCGCGATTGTTGACGTGGTGCGCTTCACCTTCACCTACCGCGAGACCAGCTACACCCAGGGTGTGCTTACCGACGTGGAGCGGCTGAAGGCAGACGGATTCACGCTCGACAGGCTGAAGAACACGTGGACAAGCGATCAATACAAGGGGATCAACAGCCAATGGCTGGAGCCTACGTCCGGAGTACGCTTCGAGGTGCAGTTTCACACACAGGCGAGCCTCGAAGCCAAGGAGCTCACCCATAAGGCGTACGAACGCATTCGTGTCATAACTGAACGGACCCCAGAGGCCGACCAGGAAGCCGCAGGACTCGAAGCGTTCCAAGGCCAGGTGAACGCCATCGTTCCGGTTCCACCAGACGTGAGCGTCATTGAGGATTACCGACGGGAGCAGCGTGATGGCTGAAGCGATTACCTACTACGCAATAGTCAACGAGTTCAGCAGCCGGGAAAAGCCATTTGGCGTAGTCCGGAGGGTGAAGCATGACGGCGGCCAGCGAGATGAGGTATTCTCACGTGACCTTACGTGGAAGAACACCGCCCTTCTTTACTCAGCCGAGCGCGGTGACCTCACGAACGACATGGTTCCGATCTCCGAGGACGAGGCTGACCGGCTCGTCGAGCGGATACGGAGTCGGGCCACGGCTGGCGAATAGCTACGTGGAAGCCAAGGCCGTTGAATGGACAGGCTTCCTGGCTGACCTCCGGGCCCCGGCCACTGGGCGAAAGAGACATTTCCCCCGGCGCGCCAGGCGTCGGCCCGGCTCCCCGGGCGGGCACGAAGATAGTGGATAGCTGTAAACGCTATCGCGTGCACAACGATCCGCTATCCCTGGCTCGCATCGCGCGCCGCCCGGTATGCCCGGTTCCCGCTCGGCCGCCCAGCCCACCGGTCACCCTGGGCCTTCAATCCCTGTAGTCGGTCTCGCAGATGAGGCAGCCGGCGTGGCTGGTGATCACGTAGTGGCCGTCGGGAGTCCTGGGGAAGGTGTCCACGACAGCCGCGACAACGCGGTCCGGGTCGGCGTGGTGGCTCGTTCCCGACATCGAGCGCACGTAGTCAGCGATCGGGCCCGTTGACGGGACGCGGAGTTCCGCCACGAAGTCGTGCCTCGTCACGCTTGGGAAGAGGTCTCTGGCTAGTTCCTCTCCGTCGTCTAGGGCGACGCGCTCGCTGATGGATTTGGGGTCGTCGCCGCGTGCCGCTGCGACAACCGCGCGGAGCTGGCCCATGTGGCCGGCGCCGTTGAGGTCGATGACCACCCGGCCGCCGGGGCGGGTGACGCGGCGCAGTTCCCGCAGGGCGTCCGCCGGCTCGGGCACGTGGTAGAGCATGTGCATCGCCAGCGTCAGGTCGGCCGCTCCGTCGCGCAGCGGGAGCGCGGTCGCGTCGGCGTTGGCCAGGGCCGGTGGCTGCGGTGCCGCGGCCGGGCGGTCGCGGGCCGCCGCCAGCATGCCGAAGGACAGGTCAACGCCGAGTACGTGGCCGCCGAAGCCCCGCCTGGCCAGTTCCGCCAGGTACAAGCCGTTGCCGCAGCCGACGTCGACGATCGTGCCGGACGGCGCGGGCGCGGCCAGGTCGAGTACCGTCGCCGCCAGGTCGATGCGCGGGTGCTGGTAGGCGTAGATCGACTGGCGCGCCGACAGATTCGCGTCGGTCTTGTACTGAACGCCGCGCAGGAACGCGCGGTTCACCCAGTGGTCAGCTTCAGCCACCCGGTCATGGTAACCGGACAGCCTTATCTCAGCCGGAGAAGCCGGACGAACCGCCCGCGACCTCGTAGGACCACAGTTCGCTGTGCACGCCGACCGGCTTGGGTGCCTCGCCCCCTGTCCGCTCGGCGGCCGAGCGGTGCCCGTGGCTGAAAGCGGGCGAGCTCAGCCACGCCTTGAACGACTCCTCATCCCGCCAGCGGGTCACGACCAGCCAGGTCGTCCGGTCATCGAGGGGCTTGAGCAGCTCAAACCCCTCGAACCCGTCCTGGTTGTCCACCGCGCCGGCCCGGGCCGCGAACCGCTGCGCCAGCTCATCCCCGCTGTCCGCGGGCACTGTGATCGCGTTGATCTTCACAACACTCATAACCCGATCATGCCAGCCAAGGTTCGGAGTCGTGCGGCCGACCAGCAGCTACGACATTGAGGGCGTAAGAGGCGCCTGACTTCGGAGGATCTTGTCCTCGTTTGGGCTGCGGGCTTCCGTTGTGCTGTGGGGGTACGGGCTGGTCGTCCAGCCATAGCGGTGAATGCATATCTCGTGGTGATACTCACACTGATGCGGCGATGATGTGACCGTTGCGGGGCCGATTCCCCTTCTCGATCTGCAACCGAAGGCAGCGTGTTTTCCTAAAAAGTGCAACCGATGGTTGCATACTGTGCACCTAACGTGCTACCGTCGGTTGCAGATACAGGTGGGAGCGGCCGGCGGTAACCGTCGGCGCGCCGAGGAAGGGAGCGGATAGCGATGCCAGGCCTAGCGATCGAGCGGGAGGTCCTGATCGAGGCGCCGGTGGAGGTGGTGTGGCGCACCATCACCGAGCCCGATCAGATGAGTCAGTGGTTCGCCGACCGGGTGGACCTCGCCATCGAACCGGGCGCCCATGGCTACATGGAGTTCGGTGACCAGGGCGGCCCCGTCGTCGTGGAGACGGTCGATCCGCCGGTTCGCTTCTCCTTCCGCTGGAACCACCCCCGCGGGGAGGAGCCGGTGGCGGGCAACTCGATGCTCGTCGAGTTCACGCTGACGCCCGAGGGCGGCGAGCGGACCCGTCTTCGCGTGACCGAGAGCGGCCATGAGTCGCTTGCCTGGCCCGACGCGGAGAAGCAGCGCTATGCCGACGAGCACCAGGGCGGCTGGGCCGAATTCCTGGACCGCCTCGCCGGCGTGCTAGCGGAGCGCTGATCGCGGTGCCGACGCAGGCCGATGACGAGCTGTGGTCGGCCATCGGCGACCCGTCTCGCCGCCTGGTTCTCGACCTCCTGGTCAGCAACGGCGAGGTAAGCGCCAGCTGGCTGGCCGAACGGGTGCCGTTCTCCCGCCAGGCCGTCTCCAAGCACCTGGCCGTGCTGGAACGAGCCGGGCTGATTAGCCGCCGCAAACAGGGCCGGGAAGTTCTCTACCAGGTAGAAGTCGGCCGCCTCGACCAAGCCACCCGGGCCATGGCCGAGCTCGCCGCCCAATGGGACCGGCGACTCGACGCGATCAAACGCCTCGCAGAAACCGCGCATGCGGAGGAGAAGAAGCGGAAACAAGAAGGGGAGATAGCCATGAAGGATGAATCAACAAACGGCAGCGGGCCGACGTCGTTGGCCTCCGGCTGCTGCGCGGCGGGGTCGGTCTCGTCGTCGACGCCGACGGCGGCCAGTGCCACCAATGCTCCGAGCCTGCCTGCGGCCGTCGACCGGGCCACCTTCGATGCCGAACTGGGCAGGCTACGGGGCCGGGAGAAGGCGCACACGAGGGAAGGCGACGCGATCGCTGCGGCCCGGCGGCGGCTGCCCATGGTCGAGGTAGACGCCGGCCTCGAGGTGATCGGGCCCGACGGGCCGCTTACCCTGCTCGACGCGTTCGAAGGACGCCGGCAGCTCATCGCCTATTACTTCATGTGGAATCCCGGCCGACCCGCGCCCGAGCAGTGCGAAGGCTGCACGTTCTACACCAGCCAGGTCGCCGAGCTGTCCTACCTGCACTCCCGTGACATCACCTACGCGGTCTTCTGCCAGGGCCGCAACGTCTCCTTCGGCGGGGGCGAGTCTCAGGAGTCCTACGACGAGAGCGTTCGCTACCGCGACTTTATGGGCTGGGACATGCCGTGGTACTCAGCACAGCCCTCCCTCGATGCACTCCTCGTCGGTCGCGAAATCGGCTTGTTCCACCTCGTGTGCTACGTCCGGGACGGCGACCGCGTCTTCGAGACCTACTGGACGAAACGCCGCGGCGTGGAGGCAATGGACTACAGCTACGCGCTCATGGACCTCACCCTGTACGGACGCCAGGAGTCGTGGGAAGACTCGCCCACCGGCTGGCCGCAACAGTGCTCCAACGCGCGGACTGACAGCGGCTCACCCTACTGGCCGCCAGTGCCGGCGTGGCCGGGCGGGCGCCCCATCGCCCAGTGGCCGCGACTCGAAGCCGGACGCTCAGACGACCTCACCGCGGGGGCGAAAAGCTAGACCGTCAGCAGCTGAAAGACGGCTTGTCTGGGTGCCATGATGGTGACCGATGAGCCTGGATGAGATTGACGCGCGGATCGTGACCGCGCTGATCAGAGATGCCCGTGCTAGCTACGCGGTGATCGGGAACGAGGTCGGCCTGTCCGCGCCGGCCGTTAAGCGGCGGGTGGACCGGCTCCGTGCGTCCGGTGCCATCACCGGGTTCTCCGCACGGGTCGACCCTGCCGCGCTCGGCTGGACGACCGAGGCGTACGTCGAGTTGTTCTGCGGCGGCTCGACCACGCCCGAGGAGATCGGCGTGGCCGTCCGGCGCTACCCCGAGGTGGCCGACGCCTGCACGGTCACGGGCGAGGCGGACGCGCTCATCCACATTAGGGCCGCTGATATCCGGCATTTCGAGCAGGTCATGGAGCGGATCGCCGCCGAGCCATTCGTCGAGCGCACACGGAGCGTAATCGTGCTATCGAGGCTAGTCGAACACGCCGAGTCGATTGCTCCGCATAAAACGGCATGAAGTCGGTTGTTCAGCGTAAATAGGCATAAGCGGGTAGGGTCGTGCGTATGCCAGACACAAACAGCGACGTCGGCGCGGAGACTGCACGCTTCCAGGCGTTCAAGAACCGGAGCGATGACCTCCCGCCCGCATGGCAGATGAAGGCATCCCGCCCAAAGATCTTCATGCTTATCATCGCCGTGATCGTCGTCGCTATCCTGGCGTTGTTTATCGGGACGGCGCTCTCCGGCTAACCTCGCCGGGAGATATGAGCCTGACCGGGACTTCGACCCGGCGGGGCGGTGCGTGGTCCCCGGCCAGGCGGCGGATGAGAAGCTCGCCGGCTGTGTGCCCGATCAGCACCGGGTCGTAGCTCACCACGGTGACGGGCGGCGAGACCAGGTCCGCGGGCTCGAAGTCGCCGAAACTGACGACCGCTACGCTCCGGGAAGACAGAGCACGGAGCGCGGAACGCGTGTGCTCCTGGTCCGCGCAGAACACGGCGGTCACCTCGGCTGTGGACAGCCTCTCAGCGTCCAGGGTCAGCCAGGCCGGATCGATCGTGAGCCCGGCCGCCGTCATTGCTTCCACAAACCCGGCCCTTAGCGCCAGCGACCGGTGCCCGGTGGGGTCGCCGAGGAACCCGATCTTGCGGTGCCCCTGGGTGATCAGGTGCGTGATGGCGGCCCGCGCGCCGCCGCGCTCGTCAGGCAGCACCGCGTCGGCTCTCACGAGTTCCGGCGGCCCCAGGACGAACACGGTGACCACGCCCGCTTCGATCTCGGAGACGAGGTAGTCATGAGAGCCCGGCGTGGGGATGATGACCAGCCCGTCGACCCGGCGGGCGCACATGGCGAGTGCGAGCCGCTCCTCGCGGTCGGGGTCGCTGTCTGTAGAGCCGGTGTAGAGCAGGTAACCGTGGTCCCGCACAACACTCTCAAGCCCCTGGTACACGGCCGCGCGATCGGGTTCGGCCCAGGAGTCGGCGATGAAGCCGAGCGTGGCGGTACGCCCGGTCCGCAGCAGCCTGGCGGACTCGTTCCGCCGGAAGCCGAGGTCCTCGATCGCGCCGAGCACGCGCCTGGTCGTCTCAGGCGTCACGCCCGCCTCTCCGTTCACCACACGGGACACGGTCTTCAGCGCGACCCCGGCGCGGGAGGCGACATCCTTCATCGTTGGCCGCCCGCCAGTGCCATTGACAGGATTCACCATCTGTACCTGGTTGCTCATGGTTCCCCCCTAGTAACAGTCTGCTCATTACCAGGGTCCGGGACACCTCACGGACGCCGAGAAATCGCAGGCCACAGCTAGGGACGGGGCTAGCACCCGGGACTGCGCTAAAAACTCGTCATGATCGGTGGCCGCTATGCGAGTCAGCCGGACCCGTTCGGGATAATCAGAACCGTGACCAGCGCTGACCGCGAAAGCGAGCGACTGACCGCGCTCGGGGGACTAGCTGCTCTCTCCCTGGACGCGCTGTCAAGCGTGGCCTACGGGCCGGAGGCGATCCTCGTCGTGCTCGTCGCGGCCGGCACCGCCGGCCTGCGGTACAGCTTGCCCGTCACGATCGCGATCGTCGTCCTCCTCGCGGCGCTTGTGACCTCCTACCGCCAGGTAATCAAGGCGTTCCCGAACGGCGGCGGCGCGTACGCGGTATCCAAGCGCCACCTTGGCCGGGTCCCCTCGCTGGTCGCGGCGGCTTCGTTGATCGTCGACTACGTGCTGAACGCCGCCGTCGGCGTGTCGGCGGGCGTCGAGGCGCTGACCGCGGCCTTCCCCTCGCTGTACGGGGGGCGCGTCTGGATCTGCCTGGCCGTGCTCGCCCTGATCACCGCGGCGAACATGTGGGGGATCGCGGAGGCGGCGCGGATCTTCATGATCCCGACGGTCGCGTTCATCATCGCGATCTTCTTGGTGATCGCCGTCGGCCTGAGCCGCGCGCACCCGGTCGTCGCCCTGTCGCACACGCTGCCACCGACCACGGAAGCCGTCGGCACGCTGCTTATCCTGAAGGCGTTCGCCTCCGGCTGCTCGGCGCTGACGGGCGTGGAGGCGATCGCCAACTCGGTGCCGCAGTTCCGCCTGCCGAGGGCACGGCGCGCGCAGCACACCGAAGTGGCGCTCGGCGTGATCCTCGGCCTGATGCTGCTCGGCCTCGGTGAGCTGATCCGCCGCTGGGACGCGCTGCCGCAGCCGGGCACGACGGTCCTCGCCCAGCTAACGTCCGGCGCGGTCGGGCACGGCATCCTCTTCTACATCATCCAGCTGATCACGCTGGTGCTGCTCGCCCTCGCCGCGAACACGAGCTTCGGCGGGCTGCCGGTGCTCGCCGGGCTGCTCGCCCGCGACAACTTCCTGCCGCACGTGTTCGGGCTGCGGGCGGACCGGCGGGTGTTCCGCTACGGCGTCGGGTTCCTCGCCGTCGCCGCCGCGCTGCTGCTCATCGTCGCCCGGGGGAACACTCAGGCGCTGGTCCCGGTCTTCGCGGTCGGGGTGTTCGTCGGGTTCACGCTCTCCCAGGTCGGGATGGTGCGGCACTGGTACGCCGAGCGCAGCCCCGGCTTCCGCCGCAGGGCACTGATCAACGGCATCGGGGCGGTCCTGACGTTCGCGGCCACCGCGATCGAGCTGGTCAGCAAGTTCCTCGAGGGCGCGTGGCTGGTCGCGCTGCTTATCCCGCTGCTAGCGCTGCTGTTCCTCAAGGTCGAGAAGACCTATGATCGCATTGGCGCGCAGCTTGAGATCGGCAAGGTGCCGCCACCGCCGGTGAAGCAGGAGTCGCTCGTGATCGTGCCGGTGCAGGGCATGTCACGCCTGACGGCGGAGGGCGTCTCGGTGGCGATGTCGCTTGGTGACGACGTTGTCGCGGTGACGGTGGTGTTCACGGACGAGGTTGATGACCCGGCTGATGTGCCCGACGCGGACTTCCGCGCGGAGTGGGAAGCCTGGCGGCCCGACGTGCCGCTGATCGCGCTCCGTTCCCCGCACCGGTCGCTCGCCAAGCCGATCGTCCATTACCTGCGCTCGGTCGAGGCTGATGACAAGTACCACCGCCTGGTCGTGCTGATTCCCGAGGTAGAGGCGTCCAAGCCATGGGAATGGGTGCTGCACAACCAGCGCGGCATCATCCTGGAGCGGGCGATCCGCCGGGGCACGAGCAACGTGGTGCTGTGCCGCCTGCGGTACCGGCTGGCAACGATCGCCGCGACGCCGGCGAGTCCCGCCGGCACGCCAGGCAAAACCGTCGCAAAGTGAAATCGGCATTTCAGCCGCTAATCCCGCTACATAGGTAAAAGCACGGTTGAGGTGCCCCGCGCGAGGCGGCTGCCGGTGGCAAGATAGTCAGCATGGGCTGGCACGCGGGGGCAGGACGGTGACCATGCCAGTGCGCTCTCAGTTGCCGGTCGCCGTGGTCACCGGCGCAAGCCGCGGCATCGGCCTTGAGATCTGCCGGCAGCTCGCCGCGCTCCGCTACGTCGTCGTGCTCGGCTCCAGGGATCTGCGCACGGCGGAGCTGGTGGCGAAGGAGCTCGATCCGGAGGGCGAGCGGGTCATCCCGGCCCATGTCGAGGTGGACAACTCGGTGAACATCGAGCAGTTCGCGGAGTGGATCCGCGAGCGGTACGGCCGGGTCGACGCGATCGTGAACAACGCCTCGACGGCACCGGACCTGTGGGAGATCGCCGGAACGACGGACCTGTCCCCGGTGGCCGAGGCGCTTGACGTGAACCTGTTCGGCGCGTGGCGGCTGAGCCAGGCGCTGCTCCCGCTGCTGCGTTCGAGCCCGCGGCCCCGCATCGTCAACGTGTCGAGCGAGAGCGCGTCGATCGCCCTGATGAGTGGCGGCCGCCCGGCCTTCAGCGTATCGAAGGCGGCGCTCAACGCGCTGACCAGGATGCTGGCCGGCGAGCTCTACCGGGACGGCATCCTTGTCAACGCCGTGTGTCCTGGTCCGGTAAACAGCGACGGCGCCCGGAGCAGCGGGAGATCCGCTGCCCAGGGCGCCGCCGGCGTCGTCTGGGCGGTTACCCTGCCGAACGGCGGCCCCACCGGCACCTTCACCAGGGATGGCCGCGAACTGCCGTGGTAACGCCGTCCCTAGTTCCGGGGGAGGTCGGCGAGCGGCCAGCCGCCCGCCGCGAGGCGCGCGCGGACCCGGTTCGATCTCAGACTCAAGCGGTTTGGTGTTGGTGACCGCGGTGATCGCCTTCTTGATGGCATCGGCCGACGTCGGGTCAGCTGAAGTTGCGAGCTCGTCGGCGACGGCCGAGATCTCTTCGTCCGACAGATGCATCTCGAGCAGGGCGAACAGCGGAATGTAGTCGTGCTCGGGCACGCCTTCCGGATAGCCGGCCCGCAGCCAGGTGATGACTTTGGTGAGGAAGGGGGGAAGCGCCATGGTTTCTTCTCTTCCTTACTTCTTCGCCGGCGCGGGGTGGCCGATCTGGTAGATCTCGTAGATGCTCCAGCCGACGGCGGCCAGCACGATGAGGAACGCGAGCACGGCGAGCACGATGCCGATGACGCTGCCGCCGACGAGCACGTCGGAGTCGGCGCCGCCGTCGGCTCCTGCGGCGCGTGCACGGTTCGGGCCGAGCGACAGCGAGTACAGACCGCCCGCGAAGAGGGCGGGCAGGCCCGCCCCGGCGATCAGGCCGTACACGACAATCTTCCAGAGCGCGCTCAGGTTAATCCAGGACATTATGGAGATTCTCCTCTCGCGCTGCTCAGGCCGCGGCAGTCTCGGGGACCTCTGCGGGAGTGACCCCGCCGGTCCATTCCGCGTTCACGTTGCTCGGGTCCACCTTGCTGCCACGGGAGCGCCAGTAGATGAAGCCGGCGAGCACGGCCAGGAGGATGAGGTCCACGATGACGCCGACGGTGCCGCCGATGCCGTGCGCGATCCCGTAGGCTCCCGCCCCGACCAGCGCGGCCGACGGCAGCGTGAAGACCCAGGCGGTGGCCATCCGGCCGGCGACGCTCCAGCGGACCTGGGCGCCTCGCTTGCCGAGCCCGGTGCCGATGATCGACCCGGTGGCGACGTGCGTGGTGGACAGCGAGTAGCCGAAGCTGCTCGACAGCAGGATGACGGCGGCCGAGGCGGACTCGGCGGCCATGCCCTGCGGTGACTCGATCTCGACCAGGCCCTTGCCGAGCGTGCGGATGACCCGCCACCCGCCGATGTAGGTGCCGAGGGCGATCGCGAGCGCGCAGCAGGTGATGACCCAGACCGGCGCGTTGGACCCCTTGGCCACCGTGCCGTTCACGATTAGCGCCAGGGTGATGACGCCCATGGTCTTCTGCGCGTCGTTGGTGCCGTGCGCCAGCGAGACCAGGCAGGCGGAACCGATCTGGCCGATCCGGAAGCCGTGCTTCCGCGCGCCCTCGGTGAGCGACCGGGTGATCCGGTAGAGCAGCCAGGTCCCGCACGCGGCGACAAGCGCGGCGATGATCGGGGAGAGCACGGCCGGCAGGACGACCTTGGAGACGAGCCCGTGCCACAGGACCGCGCCGCCGCCCGCCGCGGCGAATGTGGAGCCGATTACGCCGCCGATCAGCGCGTGCGAGGAGCTGGACGGGATACCGAACAGCCAGGTTACGAGGTTCCAGATGATGCCGCCCGCCAGGCCGGCCGCGACGACCGTCAGGGTCACCTTGCCGGTATCGACGAGACCGCTCGCGATAGTAGCCGCTACTGCGAGGGAGAGGAACGCGCCGATAAAGTTGAGCACCCCCGAAATGGCCACCGCCACCCGAGGTCCCAGCGCTCCGGTGGCGATCGACGTCGCCATTGCGTTGCCCGTGTCGTGGAAGCCGTTGGTGAAGTCAAAGGCCAAAGCCGTGATGACCACCAAGACCAGAACAGTGTCATTACTCACAACTGCGACCGTAAATCTCGCTTAGGAGGTTCTGAAGGTCTCCGAGAAAGTGCAGTTGGCAAATATTGAGTTAATAACGGGCAACATTAGCTACAGTATTGAGCGGCGTCTATATATCTCTAATATTTCTGATTCTCGTTGCTTCTCGCTCGTCCCTCATTTATCTCGGGTGCACTCATTTCCCTTTACGATTTATCTCGGGTGCACTCGTTTCCTTTATGTCCATCTTGGGAGCATTTGTTCCCTTTACGGCGGCACCCGCTAGCGCTGTGCGCTCGCCGCGCCTGCGCTTGCCCCCGCGCCTGCGCTCGCCCTACCCCTGCGCCGCGCGCTCGCCTGGGTCAGTCGGCTGGTAGCGGTATCCCATGCCGGGCTCGGTGATCAGCCAGCGCGGCCGCGCCGGGTCCCGCTCCAGCTTGCGGCGCAGCTGCGCCATGTAAAGCCGCAGGTTGCCGCCCGCGTTGTCGTACCCGGGGCCCCACACGTCGTTCAGCAGCTGCCGGTGGCTGAGCAGCTTGCCGGGGTTCCGCAGCAGCACCTCAAGCAAGTGCCATTCAGTAGGCGTCAGCCTGACGTCTCCCTCTAGCTGCGGGTCTACCCCGGTACCGACTATCCCTTCTCCCGAACGGATTCGGCTTTCTCCCTCACTCACCACCGCCTCCCCAGGCGGCGGGTCGGCCATTCCCGGTGCCGCGCCGGACGAGCCCTGCATGGCGGGCATGGCAGGCTCGCCCGGCTGCCGGGTGACGCGTTTCGCGGCGAGGTCGACAACCAGGTCGCCCAGCCGCACGCGCGGCGGTGCCTCAGCGGCGGGGAGGCGCCGTACTGCGGCGCGCATCCGGGCGAGCAACTCGTCCATGCCGAACGGCTTCGTCACGTAGTCGTCGGCCCCGGCGTCGAGCGCCTCGACCTTGTCCGTGGAATCGGCCCGCCCGGAAAGCACGATGATCGGCACGGTGGTCCACCCGCGCAGCCCGCCGATCACGTCGACGCCGTCCATGTCAGGCAGCCCAAGGTCGAGGATGACCAGGTCCGGCGGGTGCGCGGCCGCCGCGTCAAGCGCCTGCGTCCCGTTCGCGGCGATCGCCACCTCATATCGCCGCGCGCGCAGGTTGATCCGCAGCGCCCGTAGGATCTGCGGCTCATCGTCAACGACAAGCACCCGTGTCATTCCCCCAGCCCCTCTCTCCCATTACCCTTAGTCACCCGGGGCCGCCGGGAGGCTTACCGTCATAGACAGGCCGCCGCCCGGGGTGTCCTCGGCGGTGAGCGTGCCGCCCATGGCTTCGGTGAGCCCGCGCGAGAGCGCGAGGCCAAGTCCAACGCCGGTCGTATTGTCCGTATCGCCAAGCCGCTGGAACGGCACGAACATCTGTTCCTTGTCCACGTCGGAGATACCGGGACCCCGGTCGACGACCCGCAGCTCAACCCGGTCGCCGAGCGCGGACGCGGCGAGCAGCGGCGCCTTGCCGGCGGGGGAGTAGCGAAGCGCGTTCTCCGCCAGGTTCACCACAACGCGCTCCAGGATGGCGGGATCGGCGCGGACGGCCGGCAGCGTCTCCGGGATCTCCACGGTGATGTCGCGGCCGGCCGGGCCGAGGTCATCAAGCGCCAGGGCGACGACCTCGTCGAGCCCGGTCGGCCGGGGGAACAGGGACAGCGCGCCGGCCTGCAGCCTGGACATGTCGAGCAGGTTGCCCACCAGCCGGGTGAGCCGGTCGAGCGACTCGTCGGCCGTGGCGAGCAGTTCCTCGGTGTCGGCGGCATCCCAGTGCACGTCGGGGGACCGCAGCGAGGTGACCGCGGCCTTGGCGGAGGCGAGCGGGCTGCGCAGGTCGTGGCTGACGGCGGCGAGCAGCGCGGTCCGCATCCGGTCGGCGGCCGCGATCGGCTTGGCGGCCTCCGCCTCGGCGGAGAGCCGCTGCTGTTCGAGCGCGACCGCCGCGTAGGCGGCGAACGCGCCGAGCACCCGGCGGTCACTGGCGGGCAGCGAGCGGCCCGACAGCGCGAGTGACAGCGTGTCGGTGACAGGGACGTCCACCTCGGCGTCGTCGGGCCGGGAGGCGGGTGCCTCGCCGGCGCAGGCGACGAGCTTCCACTCCGCGGCGACGCCGCGGGCCGTGCCGGTGCCGGAGTCCTGGCGCTCGAGCAGGCAGGCCGAGTGCATGCCGAAAGCCTCCCTGGTCTGCTCGAGCAGCGCGTCGAGCGCGCCCTGGCCGCGCAGGATGGACCCTGCCGTGGTCCTGAGCAACTCGGACTCGGCGCTGGCGCGGGCCGCTTGCTTGGTCCGCCGGGCGGTGGTGTCCACCACCCAGCTCACGGCGAGCCCGACGGCCACGAAGACGCCGAGCGCCAGCGCGTTATTCGGCTGCGCGATCGTCCAGTAGTGGACCGGCGGGGTGAAGTAGTAGTTGAGCAGCAGCGACCCGGCGATCGCCTCGGCTACGGCGGGAAGGAACCCGCCGACAAGCGCGACGGCGATCACCGCAACGAGGAACGCGAGCACGTCGCTCGTGAGATTGATCCCTGGCCGGTCGGTGGCGAGCACCACGGTGAGCAGGGGAGCGAACAGTACGGCGAGAATCCATCCGGCGATCTGGCGGCGCGGCGTGATGCCGCCACGGTACCGGGGGAGGATGCCCCACCGGCTGCCCGCGTGCGAGTGGGTGACGATGTGGACGTCGATCGGGCCGGAGTCGTGGATGGTCCGCGACCCGATGCCCGGGCCGGTCAGCAGGGCCAGCAGCCAGGACCGCCTGCTGGCGCCAAGGACGAGCTGGGTGGCGTTCTCCGCCCTGGCGAAGGTGAGCAGCGCCTCGGAGATCTCGTCGCCGATGACCTGGTGGTAGGTGCCGCCAAGCGACTCGATGAGGTGCCGCTGCCTCGCCAGGTTGGCGGGGTTCGCGCCGGTGAGCCCGTCGGACTTGGTGACGTGCACCGCGAGCAGGTCACCGCCGGACGACCTGGCGGCGATCCGCGCCGCCCGCCTGATCAGCGTGTCGCCCTCGGGGCCGCCGGTGAGCGCGACGACGACCCGCTCCCGTGCCTCCCAGGTGGAGGTGATGTTGTGCTCGGCGCGGTACTTCTGCAGGCCCTCGTCGACCTTGTCGGCCAGCCAGAGCAGCGCGAGCTCGCGCAGCGCGGTCAGGTTCCCGGCCCGGAAGTAGTTGGTGAGCGCCGCGTCGACCTTCTCCGGCGGGTAGATGTTGCCGTGCGCCATCCGGCGGCGCAGCGCCTCGGCGGTCATGTCGACAAGCTCAACCTGGTCGGCGGCCCGGACCACTGCATCGGGGACGGTTTCCCGCTGCGGGACCCCGGTGATCTGCTCGACCACGTCGGTGACGGACTCAAGGTGCTGGACGTTGACGGCGGAGATCACGTCGATGCCGGCGTCGAGCAGTTCTTCGACGTCCTCCCAGCGCTTCTCGTGCCGCGAGCCGGGCACGTTCGTGTGCGCGAGCTCGTCGACGAGAGCGATCTGCGGCTTGCGGGCGAGCACCGCGTCGAGGTCCATCTCTTCCCACTCGCTGCCCCGGTAGGGGAGCTTCTTACGCGGGATGACCTCAAGCCCCTCGAGCAGCGCTATCGTCTGCGGGCGCTGGTGCGGCTCGGCGAACGCGACGACCACGTCCGCCCCGCGCTCCGCCCTCCGGTGCCCCTCGGAGAGCAAGGCGTACGTCTTCCCGACCCCGGCCGCGGCCCCGAGGTAAATCCGCAACTGCCCGCGCGGCGCAACGCGGCCCTCGCCATGTCCGGCCATGCTTTCAATTTTGCGGCAACCCCCAGGCCACAAGGACCGACCTAACGATATCCATGCGGTGTGGCGGGAAGTATTTAATGCTTGCGCCAGGTGTAGAAGAACTCGCGGGCCTGCTGGGACCACAGCGGGATGACCGTGGCCACCCCGAGGGCCCAGACCAGCAGGGTCGTGAACTCAGCGCCGGGATCGTTCGTGGTGCCGAACACGACGAGCAGCGTGACGACGGAGTAGACGGCGAGGAGCACCGTGCCGGCGATCCGCGTCCAGCCGTTGCCGCGCCTGGCGGCCACCGCGAGCCAAGCCCAGCAGGCCAGGCCGAGGATGTCGGCGGCAAGCACGATTGCCATCACGCCGGCCATCTGATTCTGGGTGTGCCAGACGTTCGTCTGGTTGACCGCCCTGACGCTCTCGGCCCTGACGCTCTTCCCGAGCCTGAGCACGCTGTCCCTGGTCGTGGCTTCTTCTGCCACTTTCGCGGCGTTCTGCGCCACGTTCGCGGCGTGGATGTACCGGCCGAGGACGGGGAGGGCCAGCAGCGCGCCAAGCACGGTGGCCGCGAAGCCGGCGTACATGAGCCTGATCGCGGTCTGCACTGGACCGGGAACCTCGCTGGTAGCCGGCTTGCGGCGGGCGGGGGCGTACTGGGACAGCGCGTCCCCGCCGCTCGGCTGCTGCCCCCGATACGACGGCGCTTGCTGCTGCCCCGGATACGAGGGCGCTTGCGCGGAATACGCGGAATACGCGGAATACGCGGGCGGTTGCCCGGTCGGCGGCTGGCCGGGAGGCACCTGCCCGTATGGCTGCTCCGCGCCGTACGCCTGGGGCGGCGCGGGCACCGGCGGGATAGCGGGGCCAGACGGCGCCTGGGCAGAGCGCCCCTGGGCCGCCGCCGCGTAGTAGCCGTCGGAGATCATGGGCGCGTGGCCCGTCGCGCTCGCGACCTGCCCTGGGCTTGGCGCCGCCAGGGCGGTCGGGGGCCGCTCAGCAGGCGCGGGCGCAGGCGCAGGCGACGCGAAGCTAGTCGACCCGGACATCCTGCCCGATCCCGCCGCGCCCGTGAGTGGACCGGGCGGCGTGAGCCCCGTCGGCGTCTGGGCCGCCTGCTCCGTGGCGATGACGCGGGCCACGCTCCCCGGCCAGAACGAGCCGAGTGTGACCGGCGTGGCGGGGCCGAGCTCGTTGATCATGGCGATCAGCCGGGCCGGCTCCGGCCGGTCCGCCGGGTTCTTCTTCAGGCAGGCCTGGATAACCTGGCGCAGTCCCGGCGGGATCGTGCTCAGGTCCGGTTCTGTCGAGACGATCTGGTACAGGATCGACGCGGGGTTGTCGCCGTTGAAGGGCGGGTGGCCTGTCGCGGCGTAGGCGAGCACGCAGCCGAGGGAGAAGATGTCGCTCGCGGGGCCGACCGCCTGCGTCTGCGCCTGTTCTGGTGACATGTAGCCGGGGGTGCCGATCGCCATGCCCGCCGAGGTCAGCTGCGTCATGCTGCCTGACGCGCGGGAGATGCCGAAGTCGATCACGTGCGGCCCGCTGTCGGCGAGCAGCACGTTGGCCGGCTTGAGGTCGCGATGGACCAGGCCCTTGGCCTGTACCGCCTGCAGCGCCTCGGTGAGGCCCGCGGCGAGCCGCCAGCTCGCCGCCTCCGGCAGCGGCCCGTGCTTGCTGACGACCGCAGCGAGCGTCGGCCCCGGCACGTACTCCGTGGCCAGCCAGGGCGGGCTGTCCTTGAGGTCGTAGTCGACGACGGGCGCGGTATACATACCCCCGACGGCGCTTGCCGCCGCCACCTCATGGCTGAACCGCCGCAGGAACTCCTGGTCGCGGGCGAACTGCGGGTGGATCACCTTGATCGCAACCGCGCGCCCAGCGGGGGAGAAGCCGAGGTAGACCTGCCCCATGCCGCCCGCACCCAGCTGGGCGTGCAGCCGGAACTCCCCGATCATGCGGGGGTCGTTCGCGGATAGCGGTTCCATCCCAGCCCCCAATGCCGCCGTGCCGCCGTGCCAGCAGGCAGAGACTACCCGTAATGTCCGCAAGGTGTTGGTCCTTGCGGCGGTTTCCTCCCGGGGGGGCGACCCCCCGTACCCCGCCGGATTCGCGCCCGATGGCAAAAACCGCCATCATATCGGGCGCGCATCCGGCCCACTTTCCGGGGGGACACCCCCCGTACCCCCCGACGTCCGCGAGGGCGGGCCTGATCGCAAAAATCGCGACTGTATCAGGCCCGCCCGCGCGGACAAAAGCCGCAGTATGGCTCCTTATTGCCTGCTGGTCACGAGTTCGTACCCGCGCCGCCGCCCGCGTACTGTGCCTGGCCCGGCAGCTCGTCTAGGGCGATGTTGAGCGTCAGCACGTCCACCCGGGGCTCGCCGAGGAAGCCGATGTTGTCGCCCTGGGTGTACTTGCTGACGAGGGACTGCACGGTAGCGACGGGCAGGTGCCGCGCCGCCGCGACCCGGTCGACCTGGATGGCCGCGTTCTGTGGGGAGATGTCCGGGTCGAGGCCGGAACCTGACGACGTGACCGCGTCCGGCGGGATCTCAGAAACCGGCACATCATCGAACTTCGAGATCTCCTGCTGCAGCTGCTTGACGGTGGTCACCAGAGTCGAGTTGTTAGGCCCGAGGTTGGCCGCGCCGGAGTAGCCGGGGTCGCAGCCGTAGTCGTTCTTCACGCTGCTGCTATCAGCATTCGACGGACGGGGCTGGAAGTACTGCGGCAGCGGGCTGCCGTTGGCGCTCACGAACTCCTGGCAGAGCAGCGACGACCCGACGACCTTGCCTTGGTAGGTGACGAGCGACCCGTCGGCCTGGTTCTTGAACGCGGCCTGAGAGACGCCCCACATGACGACCGGGTACACGATGCCGCAGAGCACGGTGAAGGCGAGCAGCATCCGCAGCGCCGCGATGTGCTGACGGACGAGAGAAGGAAGACGGTTCATGGTAGAGGTCACCTGAATCCGGGGATGTTCATAATGATGAGGTCGAGCACCTTGATGCCGGCGAAGGGGACGATGAGGCCGCCGACGCCATAGATCCAGATGTTGCGGGCGAGCATCGCGGACGCCGACGCCGGCTTGTACTTGACGCCACGTAGCGCTAGCGGGATCAGCGCGATGATGATCAGCGCGTTGAAGATGATCGCCGAGGCGATCGCCGACTGCGGGCTGTGCAGTTTCATGATGTTGAGTTCTTCGAGGCCGGGGAACACCCCGCCGAACATCGCGGGGATGATCGCGAAGTACTTCGCGACGTCGTTGGCGATGGAGAAAGTGGTCAGCGCACCGCGGGTGATGAGCAGCTGCTTGCCGATCTCCACGATCTCGATGAGCTTGGTCGGGTTGGAGTCGAGGTCGACCATGTTCCCGGCCTCTTTCGCGGCCGAGGTGCCGGTGTTCATCGCCACGCCGACGTCGGCCTGGGCCAGGGCGGGCGCGTCGTTGGTGCCGTCGCCGGTCATCGCGACGAGCTTGCCGCCCTCCTGCTCCTTCTTGATCAGCGCCATCTTGTCTTCCGGCGTCGCCTCGGCGAGGAAGTCATCCACGCCGGCCTCCTCCGCGATCGCGCGCGCGGTCTGCGGGTTGTCGCCGGTGATCATGACGGTGCGGATGCCCATCGCCCGCATCTCGGCGAACCGCTCGCGGATGCCCGGCTTGACGATGTCCTTGAGGTGGATGACGCCGAGCGCCTGCGCGGTACCGGACCCATCGCGCTCAGCGACGACCAGCGGCGTGCCGCCGGCCGCGGAGATCCCGTCGACCAGCACGCCGAGCTCGTCGGGCACGGTCCCGCCATTTTCGGTGACCCAGTTGCGGACCGCGGACGCGGCGCCCTTGCGGACCTCGTGCCCGTCGGCGAGGTCGACACCGCTCATCCTGGTCTGCGCGGTGAACGGCACGAACACCGCGCCGGGCAGCTCGCCGGCGGACCGCTCGCGGATGTTGAATTGCTCCTTGGCCAGGACGACCACGGAGCGGCCTTCCGGCGTCTCGTCGGCCAGCGACGACAGCTGCGCGGCGTCGGCCAGCGCGGCGACCTCCACTCCGTTCACGGGGAGGAACTCGCTCGCCTGCCGGTTGCCGATGGTAATCGTGCCGGTCTTGTCAAGCAGCAGCGTGTTGACGTCGCCCGCCGCCTCGACGGCCCGGCCTGACATCGCCAGCACGTTCCGCTGGACGAGCCGGTCCATGCCGGCGATGCCGATCGCCGACAGCAGCGCCCCGATGGTGGTCGGGATCAGTGCGACGATCAGCGCGACGAGGATCACCAGCGTCTGCGGTGCCTTGGAGTAATAGGCCATCGGCTGAAGGGTGACAACCGCCATCACGAAGATCACCGTCAGCGAGGCGAGCAGCACGTTCAGCGCGACTTCGTTCGGCGTCTTCTGCCGCGACGCGCCCTCGACGAGGCCGATCATCCGGTCGATGAACGTCTCGCCTGGCTTGGACGTGATCTGGACGATGATCTGGTCCGACAGCACCCGCGTGCCGCCGGTGACCGCGGACCGGTCGCCGCCGGACTCGCGGATGACCGGGGCCGACTCGCCGGTGATCGCGGACTCATCGACCGAGGCGACGCCCTCGGCGACGTCACCGTCACCGGGGATGACCTGCCCCGCCTCGACGATCACGAAGTCGCCGACCGTGAGCTGGGTACCGGGCACCTCGTCGATGCGGAACGACGTGTCGCCGGGCTTCCAGTCGATCAGCTTCCGCGCCACGGTCTCCTGCTTGGCCCGCCGCAGCGTCTCCGCCTGCGCCTTGCCGCGGCCCTCGGCGACCGCCTCGGCCAGGTTGGCGAACAGCACGGTGAGCCAGAGCGTGACGGTGATCGTCCAGGCGAAGACCGAGGTGTTGACGATCGCCGCGTACGTGGTCAGCGCCGAGCCGACCTCGACGACGAACATGACGGGGTTCCTGATCTGGACCCGCGGGTCCAGCTTCTTGAACGCGTCCGGCAGCGACGTCCACAGCATGTGCGGGTCGAGCAGTCCGCCGCCGACGCGGTGAGCCGAGACAGCCTGGGCCGGCGTCGGCGGCGGCGGCGTTGGCTGGGCTGGCTGTTGTGTGGTTACGGACATCAGTGCAGTCCTTCAGCGAATGGTCCGAGTGCGAGCGCGGGGAAGTAGGTCAGGCCGACGAGGATGATGATTACGCTGATGAGTAGCCCGGCGAACAGGAGGCCATGCGTCTTCAGCGTGCCGGCCGACTCTGGCACCTTTTGCTGTCTGGCGAGCGAGCCGCCGAGGGCGAGCACGAAGATCATCGGCACGAACCGGGCGACCAGCATCACCACGCCGCCGGCCAGGTTGTACCAGCCGGTATCTGTGCCCAGGCCCGCGAACGCCGACCCGTTGTTGTTGGCCATCGAGGCGAACGCGTACATGACCTCGGTCAGGCCGTGCGGCCCGGGGTTGGATATCGCCCGCTGCGGCACGCTGAAGCCCAGCGACATCCCGGCGCCGATCAGCGCGCAGAACGGCGTGGCCAGGATGTAGGCCGCCGCCCACTTCATCTCGCTTGGGCGGATCTTCTTGCCGAGGTACTCCGGGGTGCGGCCGACCATGAGCCCGCCGATGAAGACGGTCAGCACGGCCAGCATCAGCATGCCGTACAGGCCGGCGCCAACGCCGCCGGGGACGACCTCGCCGAGCATGATGTCGAACAGGGCGACACCGCCGCCGAACGGGGTAAACGAGTCAAAGAAGCTGTTAACGGCGCCCGTGGACGTCACGGTCGTCGATGCGCCGAACAACGACGAGCCGGGGATCCCGAACCGGACCTCCTTGCCCTCCATGGCACCGCCCGCGGCCTGAAGCGCGGTACCCGCGTGCTGCCATTCGAAGAAGCTGATACCGCCGACCGCGCACAGCCAGAGGAAAACCATCACGCCGACCAGCAGGTAGCCCTGCCGGTTGTCGCCGACCATCTTGCCGAAGGCGCGCGGCAGCGAGAACGGGATGACGAGCAGCAGGAAGATCTCGAACCAGTCGCTGAACCCGTTCGGGTTCTCGAACGGGTGCGCCGAGTTCGCGTTGAAGAAACCGCCGCCGTTGTTGCCGAGCTCCTTGATGACCTCCTGCGAGGCCACCGGGCCGCCCACCATCGTCTGCTGGCCGCCGCTCAGCGTGGTGATCACATGGGTGAGGTTGAAGTTGTCGATCACGCCGCTGGCCATCAGGATGATGGCGCCGACCACCGAGATCGGCAGCAGCAGCCGGATCACGACCCGGGTCGTGTCGACCCAGAAGTTGCCGAGCCGGTCGGTCTTGTTCCGCATGAAGCCGCGGATCAGCGCGATCACCACGACGATACCGACGGCCGCGCTGACGAAGTTCTGCACGGCCAGGCCGGCCATCTGCACGGTGTAGCCCATCGTGGACTCGCCGGAGTAGTTCTGCCAGTTCGTGTTGGTGACGAACGAGGCGGCGGTGTTCCAGGCGAGGAACGACGGAACGGCGGGCTCACCGTTGGAGTACGGGAGGAACGGCTGGATCCGCTCAAGCAGGTAGAGGAACACCACGCAGATGCCGGAGAACGCCAGCATGGACCGGGCGTATTGGCCCCACCGCTGGTCCGCGTCGGGGTCGACGCCGATCACCCGGTACCAGGCTTTCTCCACCCGCAGGTGCTTGGGTGACATGAAGATGCGGGCTATGTAGTCGCCCAGGGGCTTGTAGCAGACCGCCAGGGCCGCGACCAACAGGACGAGCTGCAATATGCCCGCGAGTGAGCTGTTCATCAGAAGCGCTCCGGCCTGACGAGTGCGTAGATCAGGTAAAGGGTGAGGATGATGGCGGCGATCAGGCCGACCCAGTTCTCAGCGCTCAAGGTGTTCCACCACCCGCACGAGGAGGAAGAACGCGGCGAAGATCACGATGGTTATGCCGATGACTAGCAAGTCATCCATGAAAGCTCCTAGGACTGTGACCGTGCGGCAGGCGGCCCGCGCCGGTTGAAACGGCGCGGGCCAGCTGGCCGCAGATGCTTCCGCGGGCCGCCGTCCACGTGGGGGCGTAGGTCCGATTCGGGGGCGTCCCGGACGCGCGATCTGCCCACGGGCCGCACCTGAGGGCAGGGTCGAACGTCCGGGGCGCAGCCCGAATGGGCTTAATCAAAGCCCAGGTCAGGGCATTTTCATTGCCACCTTCACGGCTCTCATGCAGGACCGCCTGGCTTCCTAACAGACCTCATGCGAGAGCCCGGTGGACCGCCGCTGCGGTCCACCGGGCTCTTTACCCTCCGTTATAGAGCGTCACTCATCTGACAGCTGGGAGATGTCGAGATCCGGCACGAGCGCGTGCCGGCCCCGCAGCGGCCACGGCAGCAGGCCGTGCTGTATCTCGTCCATGAGTGCCGACGGCGGCACCGCGAGCACGGGGCAGTGAGCGTGCGCCAGGCAGTACCGCCCGGCGGACCGGCGCAGCGCACGGCTGACCGGGTTCCGTCGCCCTGTGCCGATGACCAGCAGGTCGCCCGGCTGGTCGGCGACCTCGACGAGCACCCACCCGGCCTCGCCACGCTCCACCAGCGCCTGCACGTCCAGGTCGTCGGGGATGCCGCCGAAACATTCGTCGAAGGCGTCGGTCAGCTGCTTGTAAGCCGCGTCGCGCCACACCTTGCGCAGGTAGCCGGAGGGATGGGAACGTTCGGCGAAGTCCCCGCCCGGCGGTACCCAGGCGACGACCGGCACGAGCGGCACCCGCCGCTCCCGCGCCTCCTCGGCCGCCCAGCGCAGCGCCTGCATGCTGCCTAGCGACCCGTGTACCCCGACAACGATCCGACGCACCGCGCCCACCACGCTTCGCCTCCCTGACATGACAGCGCCTTTGCTCTCATACAACCGCGCCGCCTGGCCTGGACCCTCCCGTCCTTGCAGAACCCTAATGAAACATCACCGAAACATTACATTCAGTCCCTAGGCGATTACCTATCGTATCAAAAGTCCAAATCGCGATCATCCCGAACCGCAACCCTTGCTCATCAGGACGTCCTCCCAGGATGCGTTTGGGACACCAAGCCCGCACTACCGCTCCAGGAGGACGTCCCTCTTCGCAAGCGGAACCCGCCAATCAGACGCCTCCCGGGCTACGTCCTATTACTACGGTTCCGTGTTGCACTCCCTCGCGCCAGCTGACTCTCCAGCGGCGGTCCTGGCTGCCAAGGTGGAACACGAACTCGTTCCGGACGATGCTGAAGTGTCAAGCGCCGTTGATCGCGGTGACCCCGGTCAGCGTGCTGATGTAGGCCGTGCTGCCACGCAGGGACAGCGATGAGAAGTGCGGCATGCCCTCGCTGATCGAGATCTGGTGCTCGACCTTGCCCGTGGCCTGGTTCAGCTCGTACAGCGTGCCCCCGCTGGTGGAGTAGGTGGTGACCCAGACCGCGCCGCCGCCGATGACCGGGGAGCCCTGGGCGGCGGCCGGGCCGCGCCACAGCACCTTGATCGTCTTCTTCGCCGCGTTGACCTCGACGGCCGCCATGCCGCCGTCCTGGCACGGCTCGTACACGATGGACCCGCTGACGGCCGCGGTGCCCCGCGCGTTGCAGATGTCTTGCTCGGCGAGTTGGCCGCCGATCCCGCCCAGATCCGTGCTGCTCAGCAGGTAGCCGACACCCCGCTTGCCAACGATGAACACCGCGCCGCCGCCGGCGAGGGCCGGCTGGGTGGAGCCGAGGTCGAGGTCGGTAGCGTTGTCCGCTGCCCAGGTGGCCGGCGCGAAGTAGGCGAGGCGGTTCAGCGCCGGACTCAGCTCGGTGACCGAATCGCTGCCGTCATACGGGTCGCCCGGCCCCGCGGCGCCATTGCCGTTGGCGATCCACAGGTCTCCGTTGGGGCCGACGACGGGCCCGCCGGTTCCCCAGACGGCGCCTTCCCTGCTCGTCGGGGTGTGCCAGCTGGTCAGGGGCCCGTTGCCGGTGAGCGGCGCGCTGACGACGCCTCCCTGGTAAGCGCCGCAGTCTCCGGCAAGGCCGCCGAACGAGGCGTAGACCCGCCCGCCGTCGATCGCGAGCGCCGGACGCTGCTGGTTGTAGGCGGGCTGGTTCGAGGCCGTCGGGTTGTCGAGGTCACGCTGCAGCGTCACCGTGCCGGTATTCGCGTTGAGCGCGACGAGCAGGTGATGGTAGCCGGTAGTCTCCGCGACGGCGTAGACCAGGCCGTTGCTTGAGTCGTAGATGGGGGTCCCGGTGATGCCGAGCGGGAAGATGTCACCGCACCCGTTCAGGTCCTGCTGGGGCACCGGGGTGCCGACGTGGGTGTGCCAGATTGTTTTCCCTGTCGAGCGGTTGAGGGCGTAGATGGTGTCGTTCTCGGTCGCGGCGATTACCTCGGGCCGGCCGCGAGCGGCTGGCCGTAGACGGCGCCGTCGAGGTGCGCGGTCCAGGCGGTGGTGAGGGCGCCGGCGGCCGGGACGCCGTCGGTGATGCCGGTCCGCGCCGCGTTCGCGTCGTACTGCGCCCAGTTGGCGCCCGTGCTGCTCGCGGTGGTTCTCGCGCTTACCGTGGTTGCCGGTCTTGCGTTGCTTGTCGCGTTTGCACTGCTTGCTGCGCTTGCGGTCGCGGCCTTGCCTGACGCGCCGACCGCGCTGCCAATCCCCGTACAGGCCGCGACAACGCACGCTGCCGCCGCCAGAACTGTCCCCCGCATGTTCGGTCCCCCCGATGACGTGTGCCCCGCACGAGAAGCCGGGCCGCCCCCAGCGGTCCGGTGAACTCTGACCTTACCAAGGTGACTACACCCTGCAATCGAATGACGGCAATGTGTTGCCATCGCATGACGGGTCCGCGAGTCCTGGCATGATGGGTGATCTATGGACGACAAGCTATTCCCGCAGGCCCCGGGGGAAGCGTCCTTTGTGGCGATTGGCGACAGCTTCACCGAGGGTCTTAACGATGTCGCGTCAGGCGGCGGCTTCCGCGGCTGGGCCGACCGGCTGGCCGGCCTGCTCGCCGCCGAGTATCCGGGCCTCCGCTACGCGAACCTGGCGGTTCGCGGCAAGCTGCTGCGCCAGATCGTGGCCGAGCAGGTGCCCGCCGCGGCGGCGATGTCACCGGGCCTGGTCTCGATCGCCGGGGGCGGCAACGACATCCTGCGCCCGGGGGCCGACCCGGATGTGCTGGCGGAACTGTTCGACTCGGCCGTCGCCCGGCTGCGCGCCTCGGGGTGCCAGGTGCTGATGTTCACGGGCTTCGACCCGGTCGGTTTCCCGGTGCTGCGCCTGCTGCGCGGCCGGATCGGCACCTACAACATGCACCTGCGGGGCATCGCCGACGCCCGCGGCTGCTACCTGGTCGACCTGTGGTCGATGCGCTTCCTGCGCTCTCCCGGCGCCTGGTCGCCGGACCGGCTGCACCTGAACGCGCAGTCGCACCAGCGGGTGGCGCTGCGCGCGTGCGAGGTCCTCGGCATCCCGGTCACCGAAGACTGGCGCGGCCCGCTGGCGGCTGATCCAGCGCAGGCCCCAGCGCTTACCTACACAGGGCCCGCCTCGACAGTGCCCGCCTCGACAGTGCCCGCGTGGACAGGGCCCGCCTCGACACGGGACGCCATGACCAGGGACGCCTGGCTGGGCGCCCGTCGCGAGGATGCCCGCTGGGCGAGGGAGTACCTGGTCCCGTGGGTCAACCGCCGCCTGCACGGCACCTCCTCGGGCGACGGCCGCTCCGCCAAGCGCCCGGCCCTGGAACCGATCTCTCCGTCAATCCTCATGTGACCGTTGCCAGTGGGTGAGGTCATAGTGACTCACCCGCTGGCACCCCGTCTCGGGGTTGTTCCCCAGCCTGTCGAGCAGATCCCAACCCTGCCGGGCGCCTACGCTTCGCTTGTAGTAACCCGCCTGCGGACGAGCGGGGCGAGGTCGATGCTCGCCCTGGGGCGGGAGAGAGCTAGCAGGACGACTAGGCCCGCGACGATCGGGACCCACCAGATCCAGACCGCGTGCGACGGGCCTTGGGCGGCGGCCGTGAGGCCGCCGGCTAGCACGCCGACGCCGAGCAGGCGCGACCAGCTCATCGTGGCCGCAGGGATCAGCGCGACCGCCATCGGGGGCCACGGGTAATACGAGACCATCACAGGCTCGAAGAACGACCGAAGCGCCAGCGCGAACGCGACCCACCAGAGGACCTCCGCGAGCAGCTCGACCGGCCACCCTGGTGAGCCGCCGCGCGGGTCTTCCGCATCCGAAATATCGGATATTTCACGATTCGGACGCTCGCTCAGCCGCGCCCGCCAGCGGTGCCGGATGACCAGGGCGCAGAGGCAGGCCAGCACGATCGTCGCCAGCCGGAACGGGCCGGCGGCGACGTTCTGGCCGGCCATCTGCGGGGCCAGCGAGGTCCAGATGGTCGGGTGGTTGATGACAGGCGAGTCGGGCTGGCTGGTCACCGACGTGTACGTGTCATGCCAGTTGCCGATCGCCGCCGCGGCGAGCAGCACGGCGGAGGGCGCCGCTGCCCGCAGCAGGAAGGGAATCATCCGCCGCCACGGGAGCAGCGCGAGTTGCACCGGGACGGCGAGGAGGACGAGCGGCTGGACGCAGATGGCGCACCCGGTGAGCCAGCCGGCGAGCGCAAGCCTGTCGTTGCTCTGCGCGAGGACCGCGTACAGCAGCAGGCCGACGGCGACCGCGTCCTCGGGATGCCCCCAGCGGGGGGACGGCGACCACAGGATGCCGAGGCTGGCGACCTGCAGCAGCGCTCGCTTCCATAGTGAAACACCAAGTCGTTCTGCTAGTGCGTCCGCAGCGAACAGGGTGATGCACGACAGGGCCATCTGGTACGGTCCGGCGACCAGCCAGACCGCAGGATGCAGGTTGTGCGGGCCGGGGATCTGCAGCGACAGGCCGAGCGCGTTGATCACGGCGGCGCACGGCAGCAGGATGACCGCCGCACCTGGCAGCGAGATAAGGCCGGTGCCCGGCGCGTAGATGCCGCCGATGTTCCCGTGCGAGAGCCGGACTGTCGCGACCAGCGTGCCCCACAGGTCGTAAGGGAGCGCCCACTCCGCCCGCCCCATGAGGTGCGTCGGCCCCCACGTGGTCGTGAGCATGCCGATGAGGACGAACGCGGCCGAGCCGATCAGCGGCACCCTCCGCCGCCTGATTCGCTCCCGCATGCTGGTCCTTCCGCCCGTTTAGCCCGCTGTAAACCGGGTGTTAGGTTACAAGGCGCCGGCCACGGGGTCATCCCCCTACAGGCTGAAACGCGCCAGGTAGCGAGGCTCGGGGTCAAGCTAAGTCGACTCTCATTCCGTTGAAAACGACGGGAGGTCCGCCCTTTCCTGGTGGCCCTCCCGTCGCTGACCCGCTGTCAGTGCTCGGCCGCGCCGCCCCAGGTGATCACCCGGACGGGCTTGATGGTGACGACCACGCGGGTCTCGCCGGGCTTGTCATGGCCGCGCAGGTCTGCGCCGTACTTGGCGCCCACCTTGTCGGCGAACTCGTAGTCGTCGTCCGGCGTGATCTCCGCCTCACCGCGCAGCTCGACGTACCGGGACGGCGGGTCGCCCAGGATGATCAGGCTGGCCTTGGGGTTGGCCTGCAGGTTCTTCACCTTCTGCCGGGAGGTGTTCAGCGAGATCTTCACGGTGTCACCCTCGGCGAGGAACCAGGTCGCGGTCAGCTGCGGCCGCCCGCTCGCCCCGATGGTGCCGAGCACGGCGAACTGCCCGCTCAGCAGGTCCTTATGTGAGTCAGGGATCTCAGGAGTCGTCATGACCCGAACTCTACGGGTTTCCGGGTTCCCCGGTCAGCGGCGGTCGGCCCATCCGCAACCGCCGGTGGCCGACGGTCCCTCACTCCACCAGCGCCTCAGTAGCCCACAACTGTGACATTGATATCGACGGGGCGACCGGGCTCTGGAACTCGTGACCACATGCTGGGCGGAGCCGCCAGCACCGGTTCACAGATCACGTTCCGCGTCCCGGACGATCTATGACGTCTGAGAAAAGCGGTCATCGCATGAAATTCGCCTGGGAAGGGTTTCCGGGTGCTGACGCCGGTCCATCACAGGAGTAGCGTCACTTTTGATTTTCCCGTGATTTTCCCGCTTCCGACGGCTAAGCGTTAAGGGGCCGCGATGTACCAGCCATACCCGGGTGGTGTCGACTCACGCGAGATATCCCCGGCGAACGCCCCGCAGTCCGTCCTGCGGGCGGTAAAAGTCATGTACGTCGGCTTGGCAGCGAGCCTGCTCGGCATCGTCGTCGACATGACCACGCTCTCCTCGACGCGTGGCCAGATCATCAAGCACAGCCCGACCCTCACAACGGCTCAGGTCAACAGCGCCGAGCACGTGGAGATCGGCCTGTTCATCGTCGGCGGCCTGATCGGCGCCGCGCTCTGGCTCTGGATGGCGCAGAGCTGCCGGGCGGGCAAGAGCTGGGCGCGGGTCACCTCGACCGTGCTTTTCGGCATCGACACGCTGAGCGTGCTCATCTCCTCTACCGTGACGCCGGACGGCGGCCTGACCCGGATCTACGCGCTCGTCATCTGGGTGATCGGCCTCATCGCGGTCATCCTGCTGTGGCAGCGAGCATCGTCGGACTATTTCCGCAGCGCCAGACGCTCCTAGCCCTGCGGGCTAGCCTTCCGCCGGCTCCGGCAGGCGGTTCTCGCCCCATTCGGCAAGGGCGACGTCGAAAAGGGCAGGCGCATGTACCCTCGCGCCATGACGGTCATCAAAGTTGAGAACGTGGAGCGGCTTGGCCGTGGGGGCGGCGTGGTCACGATCCCGCTGATCACCCGGCAGTCCGCCGAAGAAGAGAACCTGATCACCACCGGCATCTCGACCTACCCGGTGGGTACCGGCGCGCCGTATCACTCACACAACTGCGACGAGCACGTGACGCTGCTCGAGGGCGTCGCCGAGGTGGAGATCGAGGGCGTCGGCACCTTCAAGCTGGTCCCCCATGACACGACGTACGTGAGGGCGGGCATCTTCCACAGGTTCACTAATGTCAGCGACTCGGTCCCGATGAAGATCCTGTGGGTCTACAGCTCCGCCTACGTGACCCGCACCTTCTACGACACCGGCGAGACGGTCGAGCACCTATCTGCGGCTGATGCAATGGTTAAGGACTAGCCGTAATTCGGGACGCGAGACTAGCTTTCTTTGCCTAGCGGAAGCTGAAGTTCGGCGACGATGTGCTCGGCGATGGCCATCGAAGCCGTGGCCGCCGGTGACGGCGCGTTGCGGATGGACGTGACCGGGCCGACCCGGCTGATCCGGAAGTCATCGACGAGCGCGCCACTGCGATCGACCGCCTGGGCGCGCACGCCAGCGGGCGCCGAGGTCACGTCCTGCGGCCCCACCCAGGGCAAATAGGTCCTGGCCTCCGCGAGGTAGGCGCGCCGCCACAGCGACCCGCGCATCTCGCGCATCCCGGTCATCCAGTGCTGGCGAGCCAGCCGCCAGAAGGCCCCGGAAGAAGCCAGCCGGCCAAGCTCGTCAAGGGACACGTCCGTGCGCCGGTACCCTTCCCGGGCCAGGGCGAGCACGGCGTTCGGGCCGAGGTCGGCCGTGCCGTCGACGCGCGGCGTCAGGTGCACGCCGAGAAACGGGTACCGGGGGTCGGGCACCGGGTAGATGAGCCGCCGCACCCGGCCAACGGCGTGCGGCCGCAGCCGCAGGTACTCGCCGCGGAACGGGATGATCTCCGGCGTGGGCTCGTCGCCGGCCGTGGCGGCGAGCAGGTCGGCCTGCAGGCCGGCGCAGATGACCAGCCGGGAGAGCGCGTGCGCCCCGCCAGGCGTATCCACCTCGACGCGGTTGTCGCCGGGAACGCGCAGCGCGGTCACCGGGGTACTCGTCAGCACCTGGCCGCCGGCCGCGACCACGTCAGCGGCGAAGGACCTGGCGATGGCCGGGTAGTCCACGATGGCCGTCGATGGCGAAAGCAGCGCCGCCACCCCGGCGACATCCGGTTCCAGTTCTCGCAGCTCCGCGCCGGAAAGCCACTGCACGCCCGGGACGCCGTTGGCCTGCGAGCGCCGCTCAAGCTCGCGGAGCTTGACCGTCTCATTCTCGTTCCGCGCGACCACAAGCTTGCCCCGCTCGTCATAGACGAGGCCGTGCTCCTCGCAGTAGGCGCGCAGCAGGGAGACGCCGCGCCTGGTCATCCGTGCCTTCGCCGAGCCGGGCGCGTAGTAGATCCCGGCGTGCACGACCCCGGAGTTGTGGCCGGTCTGGTGGGTCGCGACCTGGGTTTCCTTCTCGAAGACCACTACCGGCACCCCGGCCGTGGCGAGTTGCCTGGCGACCGCCAGCCCGACGATCCCCGCCCCGATGATGCCTACCGGCTCCGATGTCGCGTCCGTACCGCGTCCCGCTTTATTCGCTGTCATGGCACCGGTGTACTCCCTGATAGCGGCGTCGTAAGGTAGGCGCGGCCAGCGTACGGCGACCCGCAAAGCCGAATCAACGCCCGTAGCGCGCACCCCCGCCAAACTCTAATATTTCGAGTGCGGGCTAGGGTTGAAGCATGAAACTAGGTCTGCACATCTCGGACTTCACGTGGGATGGTGGCGCGCCCGAGCTCCGGTTCAAGCTCGGTGAGATCGCTCAGCGCGCCGAGGAAGCCGGCGTCGACCGGATCAGCGTCATGGACCACCTCTGGCAGATCGGTCACATCGGCCCGCCCGAGCACGAGATGCTCGAGGCGTACACCGCGCTCGGCTGGCTAGCGGCCAAGACAGAGCGCGTCAAGCTCCTCACGATGGTGACCGCCGTCGTCTACCGCGAGCCCGGCCTGCTCGCCAAGGCCATCACAACGCTTGACGTGCTGTCCGGCGGGCGCGCGATCCTCGGTATCGGCGCGGCGTGGAACGCGGACGAGTCCGCGGGCCTCGGCCTGTTCTTCCCGCCGGTCTCCGAGCGGTTCGAGCGGCTTGAGGAAGCCATCCTCATCATGAAGCAGATGTGGAGCGGCGACGAGGGCCCGTTCGACGGCATGCACTACCACCTGGCCCGCACGCTCAACTCGCCGCAGGCGCTGTCCCGGCCGCACCCGCCGATCCTGATCGGCGGCAGCGGCGAGAAGAAGACCCTGAAGCTGGTCGCCCGGTATGCCGACGCGTGCAACATTCAGGCCTACAACCTCGATGACACGGCGCACAAGCTCGACGTGCTCCGCGAGCACTGCGTCAACGAGGGCCGTGACTACGACGAGATCGAGAAAACCGCCCAGACCCGCTACGACCTGGGCGAGAACGGCGAGAACGTCAACAAGACGATCGAGCAGCTGCACCAGGTCGCCGAGCTTGGCTTCAGCCAGGTGCACGGCGGGCTGCTCCGCGTCAGCAAGCCCGGCCAGCTCGACCTCCTAGCCGAGAAGATCATCCCGGCCGTCGAGAAGTTCTAACCGGGGCCGCGCATGCGCGCGGATCGTTGAGGCACGTACAGCGGATCGCCCACTGCCTCATGATCACGAAGGCTCTGGTTTCTGTGTCTAGAGTGAACTCTCTTCTAGCCTGATCCCGTCGGTACGCTCGGGCCGCGGGAAGAAGGGCAGGGTGAGAAAGAGTTCATGCTGTTGCCAGATGTCTTCGTGATCATCGGCAGGGCCGCTACGGAAGGAAGTACGTGACCACTCCAGCAACACCAGCCACTCCCGCAGGACCGCGGCGGCGGAAGCCGCCGAGGCGCGTCGAGGTCGTGTCCGTGTCCACGATCGCGCCCCGGCTGGTGTCCGTATTCGTCACCGGCGATGACCTCGACGGCTTCGCGGACGCCGCCCCGACCTCGCACCTCAAGGTGTTCCTGCCCGCCGAGGGCCAGGACGCGCCGAACCTCCCGGAGTACACCCCGGACGGTGCGGTCTACGCGGATGGGGGGCCGCAGCCGACGGTCCGCACTTACACCCCGCGCCGTTACGACCCGGCGACCAAGACCCTGGAGATCCAGTTCCTCCTCCACGGGGACGGCCCCGCCTCCGAGTGGGCGCAGCGCGCCACGCCCGGTGACAAGCTCGCGGTCGCCGGACCTGGCGGCCGGTTCTCCCTGGAGCCAGTGGCGGACCACTGGTGGCTCGCCGCCGATGAGTCGGCGATCCCGGCCGTCGGCACGCTCCTCGATGCGCTCCCCGAGACGGTCACCGTCGACGTGCACATCGAGGTCGACGGCCCGGATGACGAGATCGAACTCGCCGGTCCCGCCAAGACCACCATCACCTGGCACCACCGGCGTACCAGCGACGCCTTCGGCGAGGAGCTCAAGGCGGCCGCCCGCGAAGCGACCATCCCGGACGCCGCCCGTATCTGGGTGGCCTGCGAGGCGGCGGCGATGCGCGACATCCGCCGCTACTTCACCCGGGAGCGGGGCCTCCCTGTCGCCCAACTCGTCACGCGCGGCTACTGGCGCGGCGGCGAGCAGAACCACCCCGACCACGACTACGGCGACGACTAGGCCTCCCAGCCAGAGATCCACGTAGTAAGGCCGGCGATCGGGCCGGTCCGCGCGGACGTCGGGGGTGGGGCCCTCCCCCGGGAGGTCACCGTCCGGGCGGGCGGGCCTGATACGATCGCGGTTTTTGCGATCAGGCCCGTGCGCGCGGACATCGGGGGGTACGGGGGGTCGTCCCCCCGGGAGATAACTGCCCCACGCGGCCGTCGATCCGTTCCCTGAGCAGGTCGGCATGCCCGGCGTGCCGCGCGTACTCCTCGATCATGTGCACGATCACCCTGCGCAGCGCGAGGGGGCTGCCGTTCGGTGCAGTGCTCCGGATATCCAGGTCGTCGGCGTCCGCGACGAAACGCTCGGCGAAGTCGACCTCGTCTCGCCAGGATTGCCACGCCTCGGCCACCACCGCGGGGTCGGCCACCGCGCCGGCCCAGTCGGCATCAGCGACCTCGTCGGACCAGTACAGCGGGGGCGCGTCCTGGCCCGCCATCACTCGCCGGAACCAGTTGCGCTCCACATCGGCCATGTGCCGGATCAGGCCAAGGAGGGACATGGTGGACGGCGGCACCGAGCGGCGGGCCAACTGTTCGGGGTCGAGGCCCGCGCACTTCATCTCGATGACCAGCCGGTAGCGGTGCAGGTAATAGGCTAGCGTCGCCCGCTCGCCCTCCGGGGCCGAGCCGTCGTTCCTGGGGTCGTCGTCCCAGTTCATCCACATGCTGAAGTCGCCGCCCGACGCGTTCCACCGGGTAGGCACGCTCTCGTCAGTGTCGTTGTCTGCCACGCGCGCCAGCCTGTCATTCAGCGCCGCCCGCGGCCACCGTATTTCGGTGCTCGCAGGACGCGTGCCAGGCCGACGGCGGTGGACCGTTACGCCGATCCGCGGACCATGACCTGGCCGGCGCGGGCACCGACCCGGAGGCCGGCCTCGGTTTCCCGAAGCTCAGCGCCACGGTCGCCCCCGCGCCGTACGGCGCGTACGCAGCGACGAAATACCGGCGCCACTAACGCGTATACGAACGTTTTGTGGTGTGACCCAAGGAACGTCCGGTGGGATTAAGTTTGCGCACGTGAACGCCTACCATGAAATCACAAGGGCATACGAGATTTGGGAATGGGCATCACGTGAGCACTGTGCTAGACGACTTTTCCATGGAGATGACCGGCAAGGACGTCGCGAAGGTGGAGAACGCGGCAAGCGTGATCCCGCCAGCTACCCGGATCAACGTCACGTTCCTCGAGAACGAGGACCTGACCATGCGGGTGGCCGCCGCAGCGGCCGTCAAGCGCCTCGGCTTTACCCCGGTTCCGCACATCTCCGCCCGCCGGCTCAAGTCGCAGGAGATGCTCGAAGAGTTCCTCACCGCACTGCGCGCCATCGACGCGACGGAGAACGTCTTCAGCGTCGGCGGCGACCCGGCGGTCCCGATGGGCCCGTACGAGGACTCCCTTGCCGTGATCGAGTCCGGCGTGCTCCAGCAGTACGGCGTCAAGCACGTCTCCATCGGCGGCTACCCCGACGGCCACCCGGACATCCCCACGAACGTGCTGTGGTCGGCGCTTGAGAAGAAGGCCGCCGCGCTGTCCCGGCTGGACATCCCCGGCACGGTGATCACCCAGGTCGACTTCGACGTGGACCGGGTGCTCTCCTGGGTTGCCGAGGTCCGCGAGCACGGCGTCGACCTGCCGATCCGCGTCGGCGTCCCCGGCCCGGCCAGCGTCAAGCTGCTGCTCGGCTTCGCCGGCCGGCTTGGCATCTCGACGTCCACCACGATCGCGAAGAAGTACGGCCTGTCGGTCACCAACCTGCTCAGCAAGGCAGGCCCTGACAAGTTCATCCGCGACCTGGAGTCGGGCCTCGACCCGGTCAAGCACGGCGTGGTCAAGCTGCACTTCTACACGTTCGGCGGCTTCAAGACGACGGCCGAATGGATCGCGAACTTCCAGCCGGACTTCTGACCTCCGTCACGGGAATCCCTGAAGATCAAAATCAGTGATCCAGAACGAGTCCGGGTTACTCTCTGGGCGATCCATTACTCATCTTGCATTTGTGCAGGTCGCGGGTGCGGAAGTGCCCCCGCGCGCAGTCGTCGACCAAAGGGCGGTCGCCGAACGCGCGCGGATGACACTCCCGCACCCCGCTCCTCGCTCTCGCAGGGCTAACGCGTCCCGGTCCTCTTCTCTCGGCTCACGAATTTCCCCCAGGCTCACCAGTCCCAGGGCGTCCATGACACTAACAGAGCTGGCCGCCAGTTCTTTGGGGCCTAGTTATTACTGTCTCAGTGCCAACCGCTAGCCCTCAGGCCAAGTCTTTGCATCACCAGCACCGGCTAAACGGCGCCCGTGCTCGCCGACGGGTTGCTGCCGGGCGACCGACTCGGGATCACCGTAGAGTCCGCCGGCGGGACTCCGCAGCCGACCACCGCGTCGGTCGTCATCACGCCCGTGAACGCGTAGCCGACCGGAGGATTTGGGGATGAGGCATTTTTCCGCTGGGGTCACACCGTCCCTGCAGAACCTGCCGAGTCGGACAGTGCCCACCGGACAATCCAGGAAAATCGCGGCGGTATGTTCCGGGAAATGTGATGGTGGATATTTAGGCACGCTATAGCGTGCCTAAATATCCACCATCCTCGAAAATCCGGTTGGGTGCGGCGAGATTCCGCCCCAACATAACGGGAGAATGCGCGATATGTTCCCTCTTGCCAGGTTGGGAAGCAGGGCGGAGCTATCGAGCCGATCGCATGGCTGGGCCCTGATAGGACCATCGTCCCTGGTCCGCGTAGTCGGCCTACGCGATCGCGGCGTAAGAGGCGGTCCAGAAGTCCCTGGCTACCTCAGTGGGCTCAGGCGAGGTCATCATCCGCTGGGTGAGCAGGATGCTGGTGAGGCCGGTTTCCGGGTCGGTGCGCCAGGCGGTGCCGCTGCCGCCCTCCCAGCCGTAGCCACGCGGCATCCCGGCCGGGGCCGTCCGCGGATCCACCCCGGAGGCGGGCACCGACATCATCAGGCCCCAGCCGAGGTGCTGGCCGAAGAACCACGGGTTCTCCGCCCGGTCCCGTGCCGTCGTCGTGTCCCGCACCATCAGCGCGACCGAATCCTCTGACAGCAGGCCCCCGCCATCGGCTGCCAGCATGGCGGCGAAAGCCCCCAGGTCATCGATTGTCGAGACGAGGCCGGCCGCACCGTCGGGCAGTGCGGGCGGCGCCGCGTACCAGCCGTCCGGCCGGTCGATCAGCGCGAGGCCAGAGCCGCCTGTCTCGTCCCCGCCGCCGAACACGGCGGCTACCTCGACAGGCGCGTACATGCTGGTGAGCCGGCTCATTTTGGACGCCGGCACGTAGAAGGCGGTGTCCGTCATGCCGAGCGGCTCGAACACTCGCTTGCTGAGCACCTCGGCGAGCGGCGCCCCGGCGACCCGCTCGATGAGAATGCCGGCGACCGTCGCGCCTGTGTTGTACCGGAACCGCTCGCCGGGCTGGTCAAGCAGTGGAAGTGAGCCGAGCGCGGCGATCCACTGGTCGGGTGTGTGCGGGGGTGGCGGCCACGGCGGGCCGAGCGTCTTGAGGTCGAGTGCCGCCTCGGCCGCGGCGACCGGCAGGGTCTCTCGGGTGAAGATGCACCCGAAGCCGAGCCGGAACGACAGCACGTCCTCGACCGTGATCGCCCGCTCCGCCGGCACCGTGTCCGACAGTTCCGCGTCCCACGCCCGCAGCACCCGCCGCGCGCCAAGCTCGGGCAGCCACCTCTCCACCGGATCAGACAGCGCCATCGCGCCGTCCTCGATCAGCAGCATCGCCGCCACGCCGGTGACCGGCTTGGTCATCGACGCGATCCGGAAGATCGCGTCCCGCCCGATCGGCGCGCTATCCCTGAGCGCCTTGTGCCCGGCGGAAGTGACATGCACCTGCCCGTCCCGCGCCACGAGCGCGGCCAGCCCCGGCACGGCGCCAGTCGCGGTGTGCTTCAGCAGCGTCACGTCAAGCGCGGCGAGTCCCTCATCCGTGAATCCGCCAGCCATGTCTTCCTCCCGCTTCATCGCCTGCCGAGTATTAGGACGCCGCCCTGCCGCCATTCTTATCGCGGGCCAGCCAATCTGTCTCTGGCCTGCGCCGGAACAGTGGACTAGCATCATATTGACTATCTAATCGATAGTCATGGGGGGAATTATGAGGGAGGCCCAACGATGAGCGTCACCGACGAGTACCTGAGGAACAACGAGGCTTACGCCGCCCAGTTCGGCGGCCAGTTGCCGCTGCCGCCGGCCAACCACGTCGCCGTCGTCGCCTGCATGGACGCGCGGCTGAACGTCTACGGCATCCTCGGCCTGAAGGAAGGCGAGGCGCACGTCATCCGCAACGCCGGCGGCGTGGTCACCGAAGACGAGATCCGGTCCCTGGCGATCAGCCAGCGCCTGCTCGGCACGACCGAGATCATCCTCATCCACCACACCGACTGCGGCATGCTGACGTTCACCGACGACGCGTTCAAGCGCTCGATCCAGGACGAGACCGGCATCAAGCCCGAGTGGGCCGCTGAGGCCTTCACTGACCTGGACGAGGACGTCAGGCAGTCCATCGCCCGGATCAAGGCCAGCCCGTTCATCCCGCACAAGGACTCGATCCGCGGCTTCGTCTTCGACGTGGCGACCGGCAAGCTCAACGAGGTCAGCTAGCCTGATCTATCTACATACTGTATGCAATCTGGTGCTCATGTTACGGTGCAGGTGAGTCCGCATCGAGTTACGCCCTTTTCGGAGGACATGGGATGAGTGCCGTCGACGACTACGTCAAGAACAACGAGGAGTACGCGCTAACTCACGTCGGCGGGCTGCCGGTGCGGCCCGCCAGGCACGTCGCGGTCGTCGCCTGCATGGACTCGCGGATGAGAATCTTCCCCATGCTCGGCCTGGGCGACGGCGAGGCGCACGTGATCAGGAACGCCGGCGGCGTGGTCACCGACGACGTGGTGCGGTCGCTGGCGATCAGCCAGCGGCTGCTTGGCACCCGGGAGATCATGCTTCTCCATCACACCGACTGCGGCCTGCAGAAGACCACAGAAGCCGAGTTCAAGGGCGCGATCGAGGCGGAGACGGGGATCAGGCCGCACTGGGCGGTGGAGTCGTTCACCGACGCCGAGCAGGACGTCCGTCAGTCGATCGGCCGGATCAAGGCCAGCCCGTTCATCCCGCACAAGGATTCCATCAGGGGCTTCGTCTTCGACGTGGACACGGGCAAGCTGAACGAGGTGATCTAGAACCCTTTTCATCCTGCCGTCGCCGACGAAGATCCGATGGGCTTGTGTCATCAGGCTGAAAAGGGTTAAACCTCGGTCTATGAGACCGACGCTGTATGAGTTCGCGGGCGGGGAGAAGGCGTTCGAGCCCTTCGCCGATGCGCTGAACGAGCGCTGCCTCGCCGACCCGGAGCTGAACCACCCGTTCTCCCACCCAGGCCAGCACCCGGAACACAACCAGCGGCTCGCGGCGTACCTGGCGGAGGCCTTCGGCGGCCCGGCCAAGTACACGGCCGGGTGCGCCGACCAGGCGCACGTGCTGTGGCTGCACGCGGGCAACGGCGACGTGTCCGACCTGGGCAGGCGGTTCGCCGACTGCTTCATGCTGGCCGCCGACGACGCGGGCTGGCCCGATGACCCGGAGTTCAGGTCGGTGATCCGCGCCTACATCGACTGGGCCGTGGACACCGTGGCCCTGTCCCACCCCAGTGACACCGCCATCCCCGCGGGCCTGCCACTCCCGCGCTGGTCCTGGGACGGGCTCCAGCAGTAGCCCGCGTGACCGGGCAAACCCTGGCGGTCTCATGCATGATGGAACCCATGGACACGCCCCCGCGCCTCGCGCCGCTGTTGGAGCAGTTCGACTGGGGCTGCCTGCGGCTGATCAACCGGATGACCGGCCCGGATGTCGACAGCGGCAACGGCTCGCCGGTCGCGGTCGAGCCGTTGACGGACGAGGAGTACTTCTGGGAGCCGGTTCCCGACTCCTGGTCAGTGCGCCGCCGCGCCGATGGGCCGGCACCGCGGGCGACGTGGCTGGTCGGCGCGGGGGAGTGGGGCCGTGACGGCTACCGCGACAACGAGCCCTACCCGCCGCCGTTCACCACGATCGCCTGGCGGCTCAGCCACCTCACCGAGATGCTGGCGTTGCGCGCCGACTACACCTCGGGAAGCCGGTCGCTGACCAAGGACACCTACGTGGTCAGCGGGGACGCCAACAGTGCGGTCGCCGCCCTCACCAGGGCCGTCGAGGCGTGGCGCGGCACGCTGGCGCAGTGCGATGACATCGCCCTCGACACTGTCGGCTACAGCACGTTCCCCTACGGCAGCGATGCCGAGGAGATGTTCATCGACATCGTGTGGTGGGTCAACCAGGAGGTCCTGCACCACGGCGCCGAGGTCGCCCTGCTCCGCGACCTCTACCAGTACCGCGCGAAGCACGCCTAACCGTCAGGACACAACCATCAGGACACGACCTGCACCGTCCCCGCCTTTGCGCCAGTGTCTTTGGTGCCAGTGACCTTCCTGGTGGCGGGAGCGCGGCGCTTCTCGCGGGCGTACATCAGCGCCTGCTTGCCGTCGCCCGGGCTGTGCCGCTCGATCTCGAACAGCGTGGTCGCCTTGATCAGGTCGCTTAGCTTGCCGTAGCCGTAGCTGCGGGAGTCGAAGTCGGGACGCTGGTTGGTGATGATGTTGCCGATCGAGGAGAGCGGCGCCCACCCGTCGTCGTCGGACGCGGCTTCGACCGCGTTGCGAACCAGGCTCACCAGCGCGGCATCGCCCTTGAGTTGCGCCGCCGTCGCCGGCTTGCGCCTCGCCTGCTTGCCGCCCGCCGTACCGGGAACAGCGTCCTGGTCGTCCTCTTCGGAGAACCGCAGGTTCTCGACGTAGATGAATTTGTCGCACGCCGCGACAAACGGCTTGGGCGTCTTGCGCTCGCCGAACCCGTAGACCGTCATGCCAGACTCCCGCAGCCGCGCGGCGAGCCGGGTGAAGTCGGAGTCGCTTGACACGATGCAGAACCCGTCGAACCGGCCCGAGTACAGCAGGTCCATCGCGTCGATCACCATGGCGGCGTCGGTGGCGTTCTTCCCCGTCGTGTAGGCGAACTGCTGGATCGGCTGGATCGACTGGGCGAGGAGCTGGTCCTTCCACCCGCGCAGGTTCTGCGCCGTCCAGTCGCCGTAGGCTCGCTTGACGTGCGCGGTGCCGTACTTGGCGACCTCCGCGAGCAGCCCCTCGGTAATGGACGGCTGCGCGTTATCCGCGTCGATGAGAACCGCGAGCCTGGCAGTGTTCTCCGTGGCCATAGGCTCAGTATCCTCCCTAACGCACAACTAAGATCAGAATCAAATCAAAACCGTTATCCCGAACGTAAGCGGCTTACTTTATCCGGTAGACCGATTTGCCCGGTCGACGAGCGCCTGGACGCCGTCGAGAATCAAGTCGATGCCGGCAAGGAACTCCTCACGCTCGGACAACGAGTCCGCCGGTGATGAGGCCCAGGCGAGCCGGTACAGGTGCGGGTAGGTCCGCTCGTCGACGAGTTCGCGCACCAGCTCCTCGAACGTGAGCGGTGGGGCCTGCCCGCCGTCGGACTGCCCGCCCGCCGTCCCCGCCTGAGCCGTCCCCGCCTGAGCCTGCGCCGCCTGAGCCTGCGCCGCCTGAGCCTGCGCCGCCTGAGCCTGCGCCGCCGCCGCGGCGCGGGCCGCGTCGTTCGCCATCCTGGCCTCATTGAGCGAGTAGGAGGCGAGCAGTCCGATGACTCTCATCTTCTCGGCGCCCGTCAGGCCGGTTCCGTCCAACGCCTGCAGGGCTCGTTCCACGAAGTGCAGCGAATTGGGCGCGAGCGGGGGAGCGGGCATCGGCATCTGGGTGATCCACGGATGGCTGTCGAGCATGTCTCGCTGGATGATCGCCCAGGCCCGCAGCCGGGACCGCCAGCCGTCGCCCTCGAGGACAAGGCTTTCTGCGCCGAGCGCGCTGGCGTCGAACATGAGCTGGAGCAGTTCATCCTTGCTCGCGACGTAGCGGTACAGCGCCATTGTGGTGACGCCGAGCTCGGCGGCCACGCGGGCCATCGAGATCGCCTCAAGGCCCTCGGCGTCGGCGACCCGGACGGCGGCCTCGACGATCGCGTCCGCTGACAGCCCCGGCCGCGGCCCGCGCCTGCCCCGCTCGCGCCGTCCCCACAGCAGGTCGAGCCCGGGCGGCAGCGGCCGCTGCTCGGGCTGCCCCTGAGTCGCTCCTGCCATATGTCCTGCCCTCACGGTCGCTGAACGGTCGCCGATTCACGGTACGCCGGCCGCCGCACAGCGCCGACCTCGGCCTGTTCTTCCTGAGCACCGCGTTGCTGGGCAATAGGGCGCAGCGGGGTCCGCCGGGACGTTCGGCGAGCTGGATTTGCTCGACGACTGTCCCGCCGGACCGCGTTCACCCCGGCGCCCCGGCCCCCGGGTGAACGCGGTCCCGCCGGACCCCGTAAGCCCCGGCGCCCCGGCCCTCTGGTGAATGCACGGTCTTGACGAAACTGCGTATGGCGCATACTTTTACGTGTATGACGTACACAGTAAACGCCGTAGGCATCCGCAAGGCCTTCGGGTCGAAGAACGTCCTCGACGGGGTTGACCTGGCCGTGCCAACCGGCAAGATCTTCGCCCTCCTGGGGCCGAACGGCGCGGGCAAGACCACGCTGATCCGGATCCTCGCCACGCTGCTGCGCCCCGACGCGGGGACCGCCACCGTGGCCGGCCGTGACCTGCTCGCCGATCCGGCGGGCGTCCGGCGCGCGATCAGCCTCACCGGCCAGTACGCCGCGGTCGACGACATGCTGACCGGGGAGGAGAACCTGCGCATGATGGCGAGGCTGCGCCACCTGCCACCGCGCGAGGCGCGGGACCGCGCGACGCGGCTCCTGCGCGAATTCGACCTGACCGAGGCCCGCCGCCGCCTGGTCAAGACCTACTCGGGCGGCATGCGCCGCCGCCTTGACCTGGCGATCAGCCTGGTCGTGCGGCCGGAGCTGCTTTTCCTCGACGAGCCGACGACCGGCCTTGACCCGCGCAGCAGGGAGCAGCTCTGGTCCGCAGTCAGGGACCTGGCGGCCGACGGCGTGACGGTGCTGCTCACCACCCAGTACCTCGCGGAGGCCGAGCAACTCGCCGACCACATCGCCATGTTGCACCAGGGCAGGATGGTGGCCGAAGGGACCGCTGACCAGCTCAAGTCTGTCGTCGGCGTGGCGAGCCTGGACGAGGTCTTCCTCGCGCTCACCGCAGCCGCTGACGAGACCGATGACCTCGCCACCGTCCACGCCCCGGAGATGACCCGATGACCGCCGTCTACAGTTCCACTCAACACGGGTCAACTCAGCACGGGCCCGCGTACAGCCGCGGCTACGCCTTCACCGACACCCAGGTAATGATCGCCCGCAGCCTGCGCCGCTCCGTGCGCGACCCGGAGGCGTTCATCACCGCGCTCGCCCTGCCCGTCACGCTGATGCTGCTGTTCGTCTACGTCTTCGGCGGCGCCTTCGACGCGGGGGTAAAGGCGACCAGCGCCGGCGGCAGTGGGGGCGGCTACGTCAACTACGTGGTGCCCGGCCTGATCGTCCTGTGCGCCGGGTTCGGCGCCGGCACCACGGCGGTCGCGGTCGCTACCGACATGAGCAGCGGCATCATCGACAGGTTCCGCTCGATGCCGATGGCCGCCTGGTCCGTCCTGGCCGGGCACATCGTGGCCAGCCTGGCCCGCAACCTCCTCGCCACGGCGCTGGTGATCGCCGTCGGCCTCGGCGTCGGCTGGCGCCCCACCGCAGGGCCGGCGGCATGGCTCGGCGCGATCGCGATGATCGTCGGGTTCATCCTCGCTATGTCGTGGCTGGCCGCCTGCTTCGGCCTGGTTGTCGGCAGCCCGGAGGCGGCCACCGGCGCCACCTTCATCCTCATGTTCATCCCGTACCTGAGCAGCGCCTTCGTCCCGGCAAGCACGATGGCCAGGGCGCTGCGCCCGATCGCGGCCAACCAGCCGTTCACGCCGGTGATCGAGACCATGCGCGGGCTGTGGATGGGCCACACCTCCACCGGCGCCCCCGTCGGCCACGAGGCATGGCTCGCCGCGGCCTACTGCACGCTCATCCTCGCCATCGCGGCGACCACCGCCAGCTGGCTCTTCAGGCACCGCACCGCCGCCCGCTGAGAGCGGCACCAAAGTGCCATCCACTCGGCTCCCGTGACCTAGGTGCCGTCGCGGAGGGCTGGCGGGGGCGCCGGTCCGCGGACAACACGGTCATCGGCGCGGGGAGGCGAAGCACGAATCCGTTCGGACTCCGAGATACCGGCAACTGGGGCGGACCCGCACGCGGGGACCGCCTCAGCGCGCGCACCACGTCTTGCGTGCCGCGGTGCCGGGATCAGGCTGAAAATAGATGACCGTACCCTTAGTGCTCGCGACCTTTTCGTTACATAACGCGCTTACGTAATTGCTTTACGGGTGCGCTCCGCACCGTTCATCTGCACGCGCAGAGCGTGACGACACTGGGGAAGATACCAAAAATCAATGACTTTCTTCGTGTCAAACCCACATGGAGAAAGCTCAGGTCACGCAGGGGTTACGCGTTTGATGCAGCCGCGACTGAGGTGTTGACACCCCTTTTTCGGCGGTTTAGCGTGAACTCAAATTTATTGGTCTATCAATTCTGTGCGCCGGCGGCTCAGCCGCACCGTGCAGAGGAGGGGCCGGAAACGGGACTGTTCACCGCAGACCGGAAACGGGACTGTTCACCGCAGAGAGGCGGCACAGTGCGATGGGGCGCTTGACAGGAATGTCTCGTCGGATAAGAGCCGGCTCCAGATGGCGCATCGCCGCTGTCGGAGCCTGCTTGGTGGTCGGAGCGGCGGCCTGCAGCTCCAGTTCAAGTTCAAGCTCGAGTTCAGCTCCTCCGTCGACCTCGACCTCGAACTCTGCAGCGGCGGCGAGCGCCACGGCGTCGCCCTCCTCGGCGGGGTCGAACACGGTGACCGCGTTCGCGGGTTCGGTCACCAACTACCCGAAGTATGTCGGCACCTCAGGTGCGGCCAACATGTCGCTGTCCCCGGTAACGATCGGCTGGGTGAACGAGCAGGGCGGCCCGCCGTCCGAGACCTTCCCCGAGGCGACCCTCGCCGCGCAGGCGACAGTCAAGTACATCAACAGCCAGCTCGGCGGCGTGCACGGGCACCCGGTCCAGTTGTCCACCTGCTACATCGCCGCGGTCGAGGCGCAGGGCACCACCTGCGGTGACCAGATGGTCAACACCAAGGGCGTCGAGGTGATCGCCGAGGGTCTCGACGCGGTCGGCAACGCCTCCATGTACGGCGTGGTCAACGGCGCGATCTCCACGATGGTCGGGGTATCTGCTGACCCGGCCGACGACACCGGCAAGAACGTCTTCGAACTCGAGGGCAGCGGTACCAGCTCGACGGTCGCGTTCGGCCCGTTCCTGCGCTTGCAGTACCCGAACGACAAGACGATCGCCATCGCCTATCAGAACCTGCCCGGCGCGGTGCCGATCAGCCAGGCGATCCAGAAGTCGGCCCAGGCGAGCGGGTTCACCGTCACGATGATCCCGTACTCCTCGACCGCGACCGACCTCATCGCCCAGGCGACGCAGATGGAGCAGGCGCAGCTCACGGTGCCGGACTGCGGCTTCGTCGACTGCCCGCTGATGGCCAAGGCGATGAGCGAGATCAGCGCCACCAAGCCGGCCCTCTCGGTACCGCTGTGGACCGACCTACCCGGCGCGGCCTACCCGGGCGGCGACCTGCCGCACTGGGTCGCCGGAGAGGCGACCGCGAACCTGGCGTCCACCCAGGACCCGGGCGTCGCGGCGTACTACAAGACGATCGAGGCGGAAGGCCTGTCGGCCGCGAATGCGATCAGCCCGTTCTCTGGTGTCGCCTTCGGCAGCCTGCTGCTCGCGGTCAAGCTGATGGACGAGATCCCGTTCTCCTCGCTCAGCCCGGCCGCGGTCACGGCCAAGCTCAAGTCCTACACCGGCCCGATCCCGCTCGGCCCAGCGCAGATCAACTGCACGGGCACGCTGTACCCGGCGGACACCAACTCGTGCAGCGACTATGACCAGTTCTACGAGTACATGGGCCACGGGCAGTGGAAGCTGCTTGAGGGCTGGACGAACTAACTAAAAAGGGATCCCGATCCGTGCAGAACATCCTGCTCTTCGCGGTACTCGGACTCGGCGAGGGCGCGCTTATCGCCGCCCTCGCCATGTCCGTGGTCGTCTTCTACCGGGGCTCCGGCACCGTCAACCTGTCCATGGGCGCCATCGCCATGGTGGGCAGCTACCTGTACTACAGCGTGGACAACGGTGCGCTCGGCTTCCAGCCGCCCTGGTGGCTCGCCTTCATCATCACCCTCGTCTTCATCGGCATCCTCGGCACGATCATCGAGTTCGGCCTGTTCTGGCCGCTGCGCGGCAGCTCGCCGCTGGCCAAGCTGGCGGCATCGCTCGGCCTGCTGCTGCTCGCGCAGTCGATCATCGCCATCGCCTACGGCAACAGCACGCTGTCGCCGACATCGATCCTGCCGGGTAACGTCTTCCACCTGTTCGGCTCGGTCATCCCGTTCGACCGGATGATCCTCACCGGTATCGCGATCCTGCTGGGCATCGCCCTGTGGGCGCTGTACCGGTTCAGCCACTTCGGCCTGTCGACCAGGGCGGCGGCGGAGAACGAGCGGTACGCGATGTACGCCGGGGTGTCGCCCCGCCGCTTGTCGCTTGTCAACTCGCTCATTGCCAGCATCATCGCAGGCGCGTTCGGCATCCTCGTCGCGCCGCTGATCACGCTGAACACGACCACGCTGCCGCTGGAGATCGTGCCGGCGCTCGGCGCCGCGCTTTTCGCCGGGTTCAGTTCGTTCGGTGTGGCGTGCTTCGCCGGCCTGCTGATGGGCGCGCTGTCGTCGCTGCTTACCTACTGGTCCTCGCAGAGCTGGTTCCCGCAGTCCCAGGGCAACCCGATCAACGGCCTTCCCGAACTGCTGTTCTTCGTCCTGGTCGCGGTCGCCATGTTCTGGCGCGGCTCGAAGGTGCCCGCGCGTGGCGAGATAACAGAGAAACGCATGCCGCTCGCGCCGCGGCCGGAGCGCCTCGTGCGGTTCTCGGTCATCGGTCTTGTGGCCGGCGTCGTGCTGCTCATCATCCTCCCGTACGAGTTCCGCCAGGCGATGGTCAACTCGATGCTCGGCGCGATGATCTGCCTGTCGCTCGTCGTGGTGGTCGGCTTCGTCGGGCAGATCTCCGTGGTCCAGGTTGGCCTGGCGGGCGTCACCGGGTACGCGATGTCGCACATGCTGACCAGCGTGGGCGGCGTGTGGGCCGACTTCCCGCTCGCGCCGCTCGTCGGCATCGCCTGCGCGCTGATCGTCGGATTCATCACCGCGGTCGCCTCGCTGCGGGTCAGAGGCGTGAGCCTCGCCGTGGTGACCCTGGCCGGCATGTACGCGATCGAGAACTTCGGGTTCGGCAATGCGGCCTGGGGTCAGCAGGCCAGCGGCTCGCCCGTCAACCCGCTGCACATCTTCGGCCTGAACCTGTCGCCCGCGGCGTCCTACCGCGGCATCGACGGCGAGGTGCCGAGCCCTGTCTTCGGCTGGGTCGTCCTCGTCGTGCTGATCCTGCTCTGCCTGCTGGTGGCCAGCATCAGGAGAGGCAGGATCGGCCAGAAGATGCTCGCCGTCCGCTCCAACGAGCGGGCGGCCGCCGCGGCGGGCATTGACGTGCGGCGGGTCAAGCTGACCGCGTTCATGCTCAGCGCGCTGATCGCGGGCATCTGCGGCGCGCTGTACGCCTACAACTTCGAGACGGTCAGTTCGGACCTGTTCGGCACGGTCAACTCGCTGGTGATCATCGCCTACGCCTACTTCGGCGGCATCACGATGATCACCGGTGCGCTGTTCGCCGGGCTTGGCGCGACCCAGGGCCTCATCCCGCAGGCGTTCGATACCTGGTGGGGGCTGAGCGGCAACTGGGCGCTGCTGATCGGCGCGGTCGGCCTCCTCGTGACGCTGGTAGGCAACCCCGACGGCGTCGCGGGCACGGCCTACTGGAAGCGCAGGGCGAAGGCGCAGAAAAAGGCGCTCGCAGCGGCCGCCGCCGCCGGGAGCGCGACGTCCGTCGTTGACGTGCCCGCGCCACGAGAGGCGGCCCAGTCCCCGACCTCGGCGACCACCTCAGTAGACAAGCCATAGGGACCGAACCGCAGGCATCGGGGACGCCGCTTCCGCTGCCTGCGGCCTACGGTCGCGATGGTAGGCGAGTCCTACGACGGGACCTGCCGTCGGCTCGCCGCCGGGCCGCGGTCACCTCAGCCGCGGTCAACTCAGCCGCGGCTCAGCCGGCGATCAGCTCAGCCGCGGGCGGCTTAAGGCCGAGGACGTCATTCGCCTCGTGTTTGTCTAGTCCTGGCCGCCTACAGGCGATCCCGGTGCACGAGGGGAGTCGGCTTGATTGATAATTACGTATGCCCACTTTCGCTGCAGGCAAGGTATCAAGCAGGGACGTCGCGGCAGACGAGGCAGAAGGCGGAGGTGCGAAGCGTAAGCCCACGCGACGGCTGAGCGCACAGGAGCGCCGGGCGGAACTGCTTGAGGCAGCGGTTGTCGAGTTCGCAGAGACCGGCTATCACGGCACCCGCACCGCGGACATCGCCGCTCGCGCCGGAGTCTCACAGCCCTACGTGTACGCGCTGTTCCCCGACAAGCGAGCCCTCTTCCTCGCCTGCCACGACTGGACGACCCAGCGGATCAAGGAAGCGCTGGAGAAGGCGAGCGCCGACCTCGTCGGCGGCGAAGACGTGGAGCAGGCCCTCGACCGCGCCTACCAGGGGCTCTTCGACGAGCGCCCGCACCAGGTGCTCTTCCAGGTCCAGGCCCACGCGGCCGCCGCCGCCGACCCGGCGATCAGGGAGCAGGTCAGGGGGCGGTTCATCGAGCTGATCGAGCTGAGCGAGCACCTCAACGGCGCCCCGCGCGACCTCGTCCTCCGCCACGTGGCCCGCTCCATGCTCGGCAACGTAGCCCTAGCCCTCGACCTCCCACCGGAGTACTGCGCCATACGCGGGGGGACGACCCCCCCTGCACCCCCCGCGTAAGTGGCGGGGGCTTCGCACCCCATCGCCCCCCCACGGGGGATGACGCAAAAACCGCGTCACCCCCGCGCTGTGGCTGGGGTTAAGGCCTTGTGGTTGCTGTTGGCAGGCAGCGCATAACCCGCGCTGCCTCGCGCTGTGGCTGAGGTTAAGGCCTTGTGGTTGCTGTCAACAGGTGCCGCGAAGACCGTGGCACCTGCGCTTGTCGTGTGCGCCAATTGACACCCTAATGCGCCACAGTTAACGTCGGTGAGACTGATTGATCAATCAATCTCAGCGGAAGGCTTACGACGACGATGACTTCCGTCTTTCGGGCGCGTGGCGTATCGGTCAGCTTTGGCGGCGTTCGCGCGGTGGCCGGAGTTGACCTGGAGATTGAGGCCGGCGAGCTCGTCGGCCTGATCGGCCCGAACGGTGCGGGTAAGACCACCTTTATCGATGCCATCACCGGCTTCGTCCGGTCCGAAGGCACAGTGGAACTTGGCGAGACAATACTGAACGGGCTGCCGCCGCACGTGCGGGCGCAGCGCGGCCTTGCGCGGACCTGGCAGACGGTCGAGTTGTTCGACGACCTGACCGTCCGGGAGAACCTGACGGTCGCCGTCAAGGGCGGCAAGGGCGTTTCCGTTGACGAGGAACTCAAGGTGCTCGACCTAATTTCCGTGGCCGAATCGATGCCATGGGAACTCGCCCAGGCGGAGCGGAAGCGGGCGGGCATCGGCCGGGCGCTGGTGGCGAAGCCACGGCTGCTCTGCCTCGATCAGCCGGCGGCCGGCCTGGACACGCGGCAGAGCGCGGAGTTCGGCGCGCTGCTGCCCGGCATCGCGCGGACGGGCACGGCGGTGCTGCTCGTCGACCATGACATGGGCCTGGTGCTGTCGGTCTGCGACCGGGTGGTGGTCCTTGAGTCGGGTGCCATCATCGCCCAAGGCACCCCGGCGGAGATACGCGGCGACGAGCGAGTGATCGCGGCCTACCTAGGGCACGCGTCAGCGGGAACAGCGGGAGCGTCAGCATGAGTGGGCAGGCCGTACCTGGCGAAGGCGCGATCCCGGTGCAGGCGGGCACGGCGACGGCGGAGCCCGTCCTTGAGCTTGACGGCCTCACCGCCGGGTACAACGGCGCGGCGGTGCTGCGCGACATCAGCCTCACGGTCCGCCCCGGCGAGGTCGTGACTCTGCTCGGCGCGAACGGCGCGGGGAAGACCACGACGTTGCTGACCATCTCCGGCATCGTCAAGCCGATGGGCGGCCGGGTCATCTACTGCGGCAGCGACTGCAAGGGCAACTCTCCGGACGCGCGGGCGCGGCTTGGCGTCGCGCACGTCCCCGAGGGGCGCGGCGTCTTCTTCGGCCTCACGGTGGCGGAGCATTTCAAGCTCGCGCACCGCGGCGAGACGCTAGACGCGGCGGCGGCCTTCCAGTACTTTCCGGCGCTTGAAGGCCTGGCCGGCCGCCGTGCCGGGCTGCTGTCCGGCGGGGAGCAGCAGATGCTCGCGCTCGGCCGGGCCCTGGCCCGCAAGCCCAAGCTGCTGATGATCGACGAGCTGTCGCTCGGCCTTGCCCCGATCATCGTCGAGCGGCTGCTCCCTGTGGTCCGCAACTACGCCAAGGACAGCGGCTGCGGCGTGCTCCTCGTCGAGCAGCACGTGGAGCTGGCGCTGACCGTGGCCGACCGCGGCTACGTGCTGTCCCACGGCGAGATCACGACATACGGCGACGCCGCCACCCTGAAGGCCAACCCGGACCTGGTGCTGAGCAGCTACCTCGGCGAGCAGGCGGCCAAGGGCGGCAAGGAAGATACGGCCAAGGCATAGCGGACGGCCAAACTACCCTCAGCACCTGAGCAGGCCGTAGCCCTGGGGCGCCGCGCCGGCGGACAGGTAAGGCAGGTACTCGACGCTGTGCGAGCGCACACATGTTGTGACTGCGGGCGGCACATCGGGAGCGCGCGAGCAAGCCGCGGCGAGTACACCGACGCCGCTGACCGTGACTGCAAGCAGCGTGCTCGCCACCAGCCGACCGACCGGGACGCGGGGCACGGACAGTCTGCGCGGTGCCCGGGCACCGCGCCGCGATACGGGGACAGGCGCCAGCCTCAAAGGCCGTGCCGGGCTCAAGCGCGGTGCGAGCCACGCCGCGGCGGCGTCGGGGGCCAGTTGCCCGGCCGCCAGTGCCTCCACGACCACGGCGGCGGTCGCGGGCGGGTCCAGGTCGGCCTGCCACCCGTTGAGCGAGAGGAACTGCAGCCCGGCGGCGACCGCGACCTGCTCGCCGTGCCGCAGGAACGCGCGGTGGCTGAGCAGCGCATGCACCAGCCTGACGCAGGCCGCCGCGACGGCGGCGCGATCGAGGACGCCGACCAAGTGTGCCGTGCGCAGATCCTTCCAGGCGTCCGCCTCGGCCAGTGCGGCCTGCGCGGCGGTGACGTCCAGCTGAGCGAGCGCCGCGTCGGTGCCTATGCCCAGGATCCGGCCCGCGATCACGACGAGATCGGCGGCGTCAAGCGATCTCACTGCTGGTCTTCCCGCAGCAGGTCGAGCAGGCGCTGGTGCCGGGCCAGGTTGTCTTCGAGCTGGTGGCGGAAACTTTCGTCGCCGCGGCGCGCTTCGACAAGCGCGGCGATCGCCTCCCTGGCCACGTCGGATACCGAACGGCCCTCCACCTCCGCGACGGTCGCGAGCAGTTCGGCCAGGTCGGGGTCAAGACGCAGCACCATGTTCTTGGTCCGCGCCTTGCTGGCACCGGCAGGTTCAAGGCTTGCCATAATGACATGATGATATCTAGATAGCTTCGACGGACAAGGCTGACCCTCGCTCGGTCGACGGGCGGTGCCGCTGGACGCCGGCGAACCATGCGAGTCCGATCAGGGTCATCAGGATCGCGATGAAGAAGTTCAGCCGGAGCCCGAGGAAGTAGGCAGAGGAGTCGATCCTGATCGACTCCTCGAAGATCCGGTAGCCGGAATACCCGGCGACATACAGGGCGAACAGCCCCTGGGGCCTGATCTGCCTGTGGTGGCCGAGCCAGACAAGCACCGCGGCCCAGGCCAGGTCGAAGATCAGCTCATAAAGGAACGACGGCTGGAAGGTGCTGTACTTAAGGTCCGCCGCAGGGATCCCGGAGTGCAGCCTGGCGGCCTGGCTGATCTCCAGCGCCCACGGCAGGCCGCTCGGCTTGCCGAACAGTTCCTGGTTGAAGTAGTTGCCGATGCGCCCGATCGCCTGCGCGACAAGCAGCGCGGGGGCGACCGCGTTCATGAACTCCCCGACGCTCGCCCCGGTGCGGCGCACTCGCCACACCCCGACGAGAGCCCCGGCGGCTATCCCGCCCCAGATGCCGAGCCCGCCCTCCCAGACCGCCAGCGGACCCCACCAGGTGTGCGGCGTGATGTCGAACGGGGTGGTGACATCGAAGTAGATCCGCCCGCCGACGATCCCGGCGGGCACCGCCCACAGGACGACGTCGTAGACAAGCGAGCGATCGCCGTTGGCCGCGGCCCACCGCCGGCCGGTGATATAGACCGCAAGCGCGATTCCGATCACGTACATCAGCCCGTAGACGTGGAGGTAAAGCGGGCCCAGGTGGACGCCGTTGGCCGACGGGCTTGGAATGAACGCGAGATATCGAGATATCATGCCATCACGATACTAACTTGAGCGGCGTTGGCAACCGCCGCGCCCTCGCCGCACAGTCCGACCTCAGCACCTGGGATATTGATTCGGGTCCTCGGGCCGCCCCCGGTAGCATCGTTCTGAGTCCAGCATCGGCGAGTTCGCCGCTGGTGCCGCGACAGCTCAGCTCCGCGGCATATCCGATCCCTACGTCAACGTGAGGCAGCAGCCGTGTCCCAGATCACCGTCTCTGTGCTAGACCGCCAATCCCAGCGGACTGAGCGCGAGGTGACGACGGGGACTACCGCCGGTGACCTCTACGACGGCGACAGGGACGTGGTCGTCGCCCGCGTCAACGGGCAGCTCCGCGACCTGGCCTGGGTGCTTTCCGATGGGGACGTGGTCGAGCCGGTGACCGCCGATTCGAAGGACGGCCGGTCGGTGATCCGGCACTCGACCGCGCACGTCATGGCGCAGGCGGTGCAGCAGGCGTTCCCCGAGGCGAAGCTGGGCATCGGACCGCCGGTGGAGAACGGCTTCTACTACGACTTCGAGGTGGACCGGGCGTTCACCCCCGACGACATGAAGTCGATCGAGTCGCGGATGCGCAACATCGTCAAGCAGGGCCAGCGCTTCGTCCGCCGCGAGGTCACCGACGCCGAGGCGCGTGCCGAGCTGGCGGGCGAGCCATTCAAGCTTGAGCTGATCGGCATCAAGGGCAGTGTCGCTAACCACGGGGCCGGGGCCGACGACGAGGCGTCCACTGAGGTCGGCGCGGGCGTGCTGACCATCTACGACAACGTAGACGCCAAGACCGGCGAACTGCGCTGGAAGGACCTGTGCCGCGGCCCGCACGTGCCGTCCACCAGGCAAATCCCCGCGTTCAAGCTGATGCGCAACGCCGGCGCGTACTGGCGGGGGAGCGAGAAGAACCCGCAGCTCCAGCGGATCTACGGCACTGCGTGGGAGTCACGTGCCGCACAGGACGACTACCTGAAGATGCTTGAGGAGGCCGAGCGGCGCGACCACCGCAAGCTCGGCGCGGAGCTTGACCTGTTCTCCTTCCCCGAGGAGATCGGCTCGGGCCTGCCGGTCTTCCACCCCAAGGGCGGCATCATCCGCCGCGAGCTTGAGAACTACTCGCGCAAGCGGCACGAGGAGGCGGGCTACTCGTTCGTCAACACCCCGCACATCACCAAGGGGCAACTCTTCGAGACCTCAGGGCACCTGCCGTACTACGCGGACACGATGTTCCCGCCGATGGAGCTTGAGGGCAGCGAGTACTACCTCAAGGCCATGAACTGCCCGATGCACAACCTGATCTTCGCAGCGCGCGGCCGGTCCTACCGGGAGCTGCCGCTGCGGCTGTTCGAGTTCGGCAGCGTCTACCGGTACGAGAAGTCCGGCGTCGTGCACGGGCTCACCCGGGTGCGCGGCCTGACGATGGACGATTCGCACATCTACTGCACCAGGGAGCAGATGGAGGACGAGCTGCAGTCAGTGCTCGCCTTCATCCTCGATCTGCTGCGCGACTACGGCCTCGATGACTTCTACCTGGAATTGTCGACCCGCGGTGACTCGGATAAGTTCATCGGCTCGGACGAGGAGTGGGAGTCGGCGACCGAGACACTGCGCCATGTCGCCGAGGAATCCGGCCTTGAACTGGTGCCTGACCCGGGCGGCGCCGCGTTCTACGGCCCGAAGATCTCCGTCCAGGCGCGCGATGCCATCGGCAGGACCTGGCAGATGTCGACCGTCCAGCTCGACTTCAACCAGCCCAAGCGGTTTGGCCTCGAGTACACCGCCGCCGACGGCACCCGGCAGCAACCGATCATGATCCACCGCGCGCTGTTCGGCTCCATCGAGCGGTTCATGGGCGTGCTCATCGAGCACTACGCCGGCGCGATGCCGCCGTGGCTGTCTCCGGTGCAAGTGGTGGGCATCCCGATCGGCGACGCCCACGTCCCGTACTTGACCGATGTCGCGGTCCAGCTGGGGGCGCGCGGCATCCGCGTCGAGGTCGACGAAAGCGCCGACCGCATGCAGAAGAAGATCCGCAACGCCCAGAAGCAGAAGATCCCCTTCATGCTCCTGGCCGGCGACGAGGATGTAGCGGCGGGCGCCGTCTCCTTCCGTTACCGCAGCGGCGCCCAGAAGAACGGCGTTCCCATCGCGGAAGCGATCGACGAGATCGTCGCCGCCGTGGAAACCCGCGCCCAGGTCTAAGCCAGGGATGACATCGTGGCCCGTCGTGCGACACACGACGGGCCAGGCCCCACTGTCATCCTGGTGTGGGTACCTCGGGCGGTCCTTGCGGTTCTTGAGAGGGCATCACCTTGAGAGGGACGAACAGGAACAGCCAGGCGACGTTGAAGCCCAGGAAGATCAGGGCCGTCAGCAGCACGGCTTCGGTGCGCTCCATGACGATCCCGCCGATTATGGCGAGTACCGCGATAGCCAGGTAGAGAACCAGCGCCGCGATGTCGGCCATGTTCCTGACTCGCGCGCCGCCCGGCAGGCCGTGCACGGGATACATCACGGCCGCGCCGACCAGCGCGATGATCGCGAACGACACTCGCCAGAATGCCGGGTTGGCCGTGTCGATGAGCGCGATGACGCTCATCAGGCCGGGCAGCGCGAAGAACAGCGCGACGGTGTAGGTCCGGCGGATCAGCTCCGGGCTGGCCCGCACTTCATCGGCCCGCATCTGCACGGCCACCAGCCAGAGCCCGAGCAATGCCAGGCACGCAGGTGAGAAAGCACCGTAGAACGCGTCAAGCATGGGTCCCGTCCCCCCATAGCCAGCAAACACGCTGTCACTATGACATTACGCTTCTATGGGTTGGCGTAGGAGGCCTGTTTTCCGGGAAACCATCGCTGGTGCCAGCGGGTCGCGCCACGTCTGTGCTGGCGGGCCACTGTCAGCCGAACTCGTTCTGATGAGCGGTCTTGTCTTTAGTCGGCGTCGCCAGACAGTGCCTCGGCCCTTTCCTCGGCCTCAAGCTCCGCCTCCGCCTCTGCCGACGCAGGACCCGCGGCGACCGCCGCCGCTGCCGACGCGGCCTGGGCGCGCTCGGCCTCGCCGAGCAACTTGTGGGCAGTGGAGAGGATCACGATGCCGATCGCGACCACCGCGGCGCCGAGGTAGAACGGGAAGTGGATGTTGATGGCGATGACCAGCCGTCCCGCGGCGTAGGGGGCCAGCCCGCCGCCGATGAACCGGACGAACGAGTACGCGGCGGACGCCACCGGGCGCTCGACCGGGGAGACCGTCATGACGGCTTGGGTGGTGACCGTGTTGTTCACGCCGCAGGCGATGCCGGACAGGATCACCAGCACGATCAGCACCGGCTTGTTCAGGGTCCAGATCGCGATGCCAAGGGTGAGCAGGGCGAATACCGACAGGTTGAGGTACATCGTCCGCGCGATGCCGAGGCGGGCTTGCAGCCAAGGCGCGCCGAACACAGCGAACAGCGCGACGAAGAGACCCCAGCCGAAGAACACCAGTCCCAGCTTGATCGGCGACAGTTCCATCGGGAACGGCGCGTAGCCGAGGATCGTGAAGAAGCCCCAGTTGTAGCAGAGGGCGGTGAGCGCCATGGTGAGCAGGCCGCGGTGCCTCAGCGCCTTGAACGGCGCGGCGAGACTCGTCGTGTGCGCGGGCTTCGGCGTCTTCTCGACCAGCGTCACGGTAGCGATCAGCGCGATCGCCATCAGCACGGACACGCCGTAGAACGGCCCGCGCCACGAGACCTCACCGAGGGTGCCGCCGAGTAGCGGCCCGATCGCGATGCCGAGGCCGAGTGCGGTCTCGTAGAGCACGATCGCGCCAGAGAAGCCGCCAGAAGCCGAGGCCACGATGACCGCGAGCGAGGTCGCGATGAATAGCGCGTTCCCGACGCCCCAGCCGGCCCGGAAGCCGATGATGCTGCCGATCGAGTTGGACGAGCCGGCCAGCCCGGCGAATACCACGATGAGCGCGAGGCCGGAGATCATCGTCCACTTGGCGCCGATCCGGCTGGACACCCAGTTGGTGATGAGCATCGCGACCGCGGTGACCACTAGGTACGAGGTGAACAGCAGTGTGGTCTCGCTCGGCGTGGTGTGCAGCTGATTCGAGATCGCTGGCAGGATCGGGTCGACGAGGCCGATGCCCATGAAGGACACGACGCAGGCGAACGCGACCGCGAATACGGCCTTGGGCTGCTTGAACGGGCTCGCGGCTGAGCCGTGCTTAGCGCCACTCATGGTGAAGCTGTGCTCCTCAGTACTGGGGGATGGCGTGCACCGCCGCACGCGTGATTCTTCAGCGCTCTGTGTTCTTCAGCGGCTGTGTTCTTCAGCGGACTGCGGCCCTGGCCGGGTCGTCGTCGCGGGGGACGCTGGCGAGCGCGTCGAGCCCCGGCAATGCGCTGGCGAGCGCAGCGCGTTGATCGGGGCTGAGCTGGGCGATGATGCTGGTCAGCCGCTGCGTTCTGGCGGCCCGGCGTCGCGCGAGCGTCGCCCGGCCGTTGTCGGTGATGACGACAAGGACGACCCGCCCGTCTTCCGGACTCGCCTCCCTGCGGACAAGACCCGACTCCTCTAGCCGGCTGATCAGCTGGGTCATGGCCGGCTGCGAGACGCTCTCGCGGGCAGCGAGCATGGTCAGCCGTTGGGGGCCGAGGCGCTCAAGGTCCGCCAGCGTCGCGGTGGCGGTCATCGACAGTCCGCTCGCCGGACTCAGTGAGCGGAACAGCCCGACGATCCGCTCAAGGTCGGCCGTGAGCGCGGCCGCGAGCGTGTCGAGCGTCGTTCCGGGAGGACTTTCCATAAGTTACTTATATCATGTGCTTATGTAACTTGGGAACCAGCGCGCCAGGCCGCCCTCATCGGGTTCCCTGCTCAGGGCCCCGCTGCCGTGCTCGCCGACGCTCTCGGCAACAGCGGTCAAGTGGACACGCGACGCCGCCGGGCGGGCCGCCCGGCGGCATCGCGGCCCGCCGCGGGCCTGCCCCCCGGATCGCTTTGCGTGCTTCCGAACGTGTGCTTGCTCCGCCCCCGCCGCCGCTATTACCCGCGCGCGGACGAGACGAGCGAGGCGAATACGACGACCGAGCTGAGGTAATGGCCGGTCGAGTAGTCGAAGGCGCCGCCGCAGGTGATGACCCTGAGCGCGGCATAATCGCTGGCGCCGTAGATGACGCTGGCCGGGTATTCGTCCTTGGCATATTCCCGCACGCCAGTGACGCGGAAGACCGCCGTGATTCCATCGGCCAGCGTCACGTCAATGTGATCGCCCGGCCTTAGCGCGCCGAGCCGGAAAAAGACCGCCGCCCCCCGGTAACTGTCCACGTGCCCTTCAATGACGGACGTCCCGATCTCGCCTGGCGTCACCGAATACTTGTACCAGGCGGCCTCGCTGGCTTGCGTGTTGAGGTTGGGCACCTGCATCGAGCCATCTTCGTTACGCCCCAGGTGGAGCAGATTCGACCGCACTCCGATCGCGGGGATGGCGACGGACTCCGGCGGCGACTGGTGCAGCGACGGCCCCTTCGCGGTCACCGGGCCGATTTTCCCGGCGGCCGACAGTGCGGGGCCGGCGCGTGCTGCTGCGCGAGCACCGCGACGAGGATGGCCACGGCGCCGCCGACGATTAGGGAGATCCCCGCGAACCCCGCCAGCCTGAACTTGGCACGGCCCCGCGGCGCCGGCTGGGGAGCGAACTGGCTGTCCGCAGGCCACGACATGACCACGCGGAACCCGGCAATGCGCGGCGCACTTCCCATATATGCCGTGCCTTCCCTATGCCTTCCGCAGGGCCTGCTACTCGCGTAGCCTAATCTCCTAGTGGGGAACACGCCATTGCCCGCTCGCGCCGTCCGCGGGCGGAGCCATAAATGGTCGTCTAAGGGGTTGTCTCGCGTGCCGGGAAATGCGCTGGTCAGCGCCGTCTGCTGGCCGCTTGATGACCCGCGCGCTCTTTCGCCGCTTGCCTTGACGGTTGATCCTCTCTGGCGGGGAAATGCATTATTCGCAGAGCTGTCTCCCCCCGGGGGGGACGACCCCCGTACCCATCGACGTCCGCCCGGGCGGGCCTGATCGCAAAAGGCGCGACCTTATCAGGCCCGCCCGCGCGACAAGAACTGCGGCAGTGATTTCCCGGGAGCGAGGAACTCGCAGTGAAAAGCGAATTTATCGGACACGCATTCGAGGATGGTTCATGAAGATGCGCCTGACCAAGCCCAGTGCGGCACAGGGTGCGTGGCTGATCGCGGGCCGCTCGGCTGCCGGGGCGGTGCTCCTCGCGTTGGCGGTGTCGGCCTGCACCGGGGGCGGCTCGTCGGTGCCCTCGGTCTTCACCCCGACACCGCCAACGAGCGGGCAGGGATCCTCGGCGGGCCACCCGGGCACTCGCGCCCCGTCGCCGGCGGGCGGGGACACGTCCACCAGGACGCCGGGCGCGGGCACGTCGGGCTCCGCGCACGCGCGCACGACGCCGACGGCGCACGCGAGCACGTCGGGCTCCCCGCGCGCGTCGGCCCCGGCGTCATCGAAGCCGCCCGCGACGACTGCTCCGTCCGCTTCTCCGTCCGCCGTTTCGTCCTCCGCCCCGGTGACGCACACCTCCGCTCCGGTGGCCCCGGCGTACCCCACGACGGCACCGGAGACCGGCGGCGGTGGCACGGCGGGCCTACAGGACGGCATGCTGTTCGGCGTCGGCGGCCTGGCTGTCCTCGCCGGCCTCGGCAGCCTCGCCTACCGCAGGCGCCTGGCCCGCAAACTGGGCGGCAACGACCCGGCCCCCCGAGACCCGGCAGACCGGGAGTCAGCCGACCGCTAGCCAGCCCCCGCAAGTCCCCAAACCCCCACCTGCATCACGGCCCCCTAGAACTGTTTCCACGTTAGCCGTGGCCGCGGGAAACGGGCAGAGAGCACCTTCGGTCACAGAGGTACCTCGAGTACCCGCGGCAGGTCTACGAGCGGACCCGTAAGGCTTCGTGCGGACGGGTCCCGGATACCCTGCCAGGGTATGGTATTGTGATCGTGAGTCACTGGGGGTGGGACATGTACGGGTACACGCCAGAGAAGGACAGGTACCTGACGCGGCTGCGCAGGATTGAGGGCCAGGTTCGGGGCCTGCAGAAGATGGTCGAGGACGACAAGTACTGCATCGACATCCTGACCCAGGTGTCCGCGGTCACGAGCGCGCTGCAGTCGGTGGCGCTCGGCCTGCTTGAGGACCACCTCGGGCACTGCGTGGCCCAGGCGACCGCGGAGGGCGGTGACGTCGCCGCCGCGAAGGTCCGCGAGGCGTCCGAGGCGATCGCCCGCCTCGTGAAGTCCTAGCGGCCTCGCCATACAACGTCGCGGCCGTCCCGCTTGGCGCGTCCGGCCTGCTCAACCCATGATCGCGGCCGCTGCGATGGCATTCAGCTCGGTCTTCGTGGCACGCGAAGCCTGCGCCTGCGCGGCTTCGCCGCGCGCCCCGGTAAGCCGGGCCCGTCAGCTAACGACGGTTAGCGCCGGCGGGCCAGCCGGGTCAGCCGGAGGAAGACCAGCCCGAGGATCACGACCGGGATCAGCAAGCCGACGGCGTGGCTGTGGCCGTGGCCGCCAAGCACACCGCCGGCGACGATCGCCGCGACGGCGAAGGCGGTGATGACGCGTGCTACCGGCAGGCCGCCCCAGGGCCGCACGTCGTCGGGGCCGAACGCCGGGTCCGCCATAGGGGCAGCGGCCAGCGGGGCGGGAGACGTGTCCTGGCTCGGCAGGTCGGTGAACAGCCCGGCGAGGTGGGCCCCGGTCCGAGCCTGCAGCGCGCGCCCGGACCGTTCGTCGAACTCGTCCTGCGTGAGCCGTCCGGCTTGGAAGTGCTCGCTCAGCTCGGCAACCGCCCGATCGCGGTCGGCGTCCGACGCCCGGATGTCACCGCGCGGGAAGCTCCTGGTCTCCGTGTCCATGGCAGATGTCCCCTCGCCGTTACCTGGTCAAATAGCTGGCACTTGACCAACACTACGGACCGGACGGCGGCGTGCCATCAGCCAGAGAGCTGATTTCGGGACTACACCCACAGGTGGACGGGATGAGGGTCAAATACCCATTTATCATGATTTATCCACCGGAACATTCACCACGGCCCGACCAATCGTCCAGGGCCCGCGACCGCCCGGCAAGTAATATTCCTCCCATGCCCCGCACCTCCGCCTCGTCCAGCCCTGTGCCGACCAGACCCGTTCGCCTGACCGGGTGGGGCCGCATCGCGCCCACGCGGGCTGACCTGGCGGCCCCGGCGAGCGACGCGGAGGCCGTGGCGCTGCTCCGCTACCTCGCGGAACCGCCCACGAGCAAGAGCGGCACCGCGATCCCGCGCGGCCTCGGCCGCAGCTACAACAACGCGGCGCAGTCCGCAGGCGGCATCGTCATCTCGACCAGCAGGCTGAACAACATCATCAGCCTCGACCAGGCCACCGGCATCGTGGTCGCGGAGGCGGGCGTCTCGCTTGAGCAGCTCATGGTCGCCGGGCTGCCGCACGGCTGGTTCGTCCCTGTCTCCCCTGGCACCCGTCAGGTGACGGTCGGCGGTGCGATCGCGGCGGACGTCCATGGCAAGAACCACCACGTGGCCGGGTCGTTCGCCAACCACGTCACCAGCTTCGACATCCTCTTCCCGAGCGCCGAGCAGACCCAGCCGCACACCGTCACCAGGGAATCTGACCCGGAGCTGTTCTGGGCGACGGCAGGCGGCATGGGCCTGACAGGCTTCATCACGCGGGCCACCATCCAGCTCAAGCGGGTCGAGAGCTCCCTCGTCAAGGTCGACACGGTCAAGACCAAAGACATCGACGAGACCATGGCCGTGCTCGCCGAGCACGACAAGAAGTACGGCTACACGGTCGCCTGGTCGGACGACCTCGCGACGGGCAGGCGCCTCGGCCGGTCGATCATCACGAGCGGCGACTTCGCGGCACTCAGCGACCTAGACGGCAGGGACCACCTGGAACGCTTCGCCTTCGAACCGCGCGCCAGGCTCGGCACGCCGAAAGCCTTCCCGCCGGGCCTGATGAACCGGTACTCGATCCGCCTCGCCAACGCGGCCTGGTACCTCAAGGCCCCGAAGCACCGCGAGCACGAACTCCAGACGATCAGCCAGTTCTTCCACCCGCTCGACGGAATCAGGAACTGGAACCGCGCCTACGGCCCCGGCGGCTTTCGCCAGTACCAGTACGTCGTGCCGTTCGGCGCCGAGGCGGCCGTCAGGAGAAGCTTCGAGATGATCAGCGCACACCGCGCCCCAAGCTTCGTCACGGTGCTTAAGCGGTTCGGCAGGGGAGACCCGGGCATGCTGTCCTTCCCGGGCGAAGGCTGGACGCTCGCCCTGGACTTCCCGGCCCGCACTCGCGGCCTCGGCCCGCTCCTCGACGAGCTCGACAAACTGGTCGTCGCGCAAGGCGGCCGCGTCTACCTGGCCAAGGACTCCCGGGTGAGCGCGGCGACCCTGGAGGAGATGTACCCGCGACTGCCCGAATTCCGCAAGCTCCGCGCCGTCTTGGATCCCGCGGGCATTCTGGCCTCCGACCTCTCTCGCCGCCTCAACTTGTAAGAGCAAGACTCAAAATCAAGAAGATCATCCCGAACGAGTGCGGCATCCTCGCCACCCGCCACCCTCCTCCCGGCCCTGGAAGTAGTCCGGGCCGGGAATTTCACTCAAGCAGGTTTTCTCCCGGCCCTGGAAGCCCCGGGCCGGGAATCTCACTCAAGCAGGCCTTCTCCCGGCCCTGGAAGCCTTGAGCCGGGAATCTCACTCAAGCAGGTGAGGGTTCTCGCTCGGGTCGTCGTCCTCGTCGCGGACGGACAGATCGCTGATCGCCTGGTTGGTCATTGCGACGATGGCCTCCACGTCGAGCTTCAGGCCTTCCACCATGTCGATCTCGATGATGCTCTCATCGGTGCTCGCCACCAGGTCACGGATCTTCGGATCGACCTCGATAAGCCGCTTGAGCAGCTCCTCGTCCCGCCTGGCGGCATCGGCGGACTCAAGCCGGCTGGCAACTGTCTCCAGCCTGTCGATCCGGTGGTTGACCTGGCTGGTGCCCCGCGCCAGGTAGCGTTCCTGCGCCTTCATCTTGGCTTCGACCGCAGGGTGGAACCGCTCGCCGCCGGGCACGAACTGCTTGGGGACGATCTCCTTGAGGTTGAAGCGCACGTCGGAGATCTTCGCCAGGCCCTCGGCGATCTTCCACAGCAGCTCGGGTACCTCTGCCTCCACCCGGTCGGTGTCGACGACCCGGTCCCGCATGGACTCGGCACGGTAGATCCGGTTCGCGGCGCCCACGGCCCGCAGCCAGGCGGTCAGCGCGTCCTCGTCGAAATCGACCCGCGGCCGGACGTACCACCGGTGGAAGATCCGCCCCGCGTACATCACGTGGTACCCGGTGAGATCGCTGACCGGCGGCAGCGGAATGAGCCCGCCGGCGAGGGCGGGCTTGCCCCGCTTCGACGCGGCAGAGACCGCCGCGGCGAAGGCCGCGTCCGCTAGGCCCAGCGCGAAGAACACCGCGAACGTGACGGCGCCGTTGAAGACTCCGGCGATGATCGACGTGCTGACGAGCACCACGGCCACCCAGGTGAGCAGGGTGGCGATCGCCGGTGATCGGGGCGGACGCGGTACTTCAGGCCGAGGATCCCTGAAGCGGACCAGCCCGTCATAGGCGGGCGCCGCTCCCTGACCGTGGAACGGGCGCGCGCGTAGCTCCTCCTGCACCGCGTTTGGTACCTGAGGGTCGATCACGATCGCAGCCGGGTCGAAGGCGTCCCTCTCGCGCGGGCGAATGCCGTATCGGAAGCCAAACCCAGACATTTTTCTTATATCACCTACCCAAGCAGGGGCCGTGTCCCTCACCAGCCCCGGGATGCTCTCCCTGAACATGAGATGTCCAAAAAAGGTATGAAGCATTCCGCTACGTCAGTTGCAAACGATTCCGGGGTAGGCGGTCGGCGCGCTGGCGGCCTTGGTCGTCGCCGGCGCTTAACGCCGGCTAGGCGTTGTCTGTGTCTTCGTCGGCAGGCTCGTCCGCTGGCAGAGCCAGGCCCAGGGCCGCCTCGTTGGCCTGCTCGATCGCCTGCCTGGCCTGCTCGATGACGGCCGTCGCGTCATCGGCGAGCCGCCGCGAGAGGTCGGCGTCCGTGGCGGTGTCGCCTATCCCGGCGAGAAGGTCGGCGTGCGTGCCGTCAAGATCGTGCAGCTCCCGCACAATCGCCTCCTTGCGCGTCGCCAGGTCGGCGGCCTCAACGAGGTCGGCGAAGTTCTCCAGGTCACCCACCCGCCGCGCCACATCGGAGAGGACGAGTTCCTGCGCCTGCCGCTGTCGGTTCACGACCGGAGCGACGTCCGGGTCATCCGGGGTGACATCGCCCAGGATCTCCCGGTGCCGGGCGCGCACCTCGGCCAGCCGGGCGAGCCGCTCCGCGATGTCCCACAGACGCTCCGGCAACACCTCGGCGATCTGCACCGAGTCGATGTGCCCGGCGCTGACCACACTGGCACCCGCGATCCGGTTCCGCGCGTCGACCGCTTGCTTCCACAGTTGCCAGTGCTCGGCGTCGATATCGGTGCTCGGCACCACATAGTGGCGGTGCTGGGTGATCGGTGCGAGCGCCGCCGCGATCTCCGTGGCGCTCGGGCGGCCGGCCAGCGCGAGCGGGTAGCCGGTGGCGGCGAGCATGAGCATCACGAACGCGAACGGGAAATCGCCGGCCATCCCGCCGAGGATCGCGAAGACGAAGAACAGCGCCGCGAGCACGGCGCACCCCTGGGTGCGGTTGACCGGCGGCGCCGGTGCGGGCACCGGGCCCCGGTAGGGGAACAGTTTCCCGCCCGACATGGCGAGAGCGTCCCGCATCTCCTTAGGCAGGCCGGGATCCACCACCAGCGTGGCGCTGTCGAGACGTGTGGCCGCCCGGCGCACAGCCTCGTCCTCGCTCCCCTGACGCGCGATCCGCGCGTCCGCACCGTCCATACTCGACACCGCTGCCCCTGCGAGAGCTCCTCTTGGCAAAAAACCAGTCCTCCCATCCACGATAACCTTGCTAGGTAGCTACCAGGCCCAGTAGTTGTCGCCAGAGGTGCGCTGATCGGGTGTTTTTGTCCGGACAGGTCCGCCACGCAGGACGTACTTCTGGATTTTTCCGGTCGCCGTCTCGGGCGGGTCGGTGACGAAAGTGATCCTGCACACCCTCGACCTCGGCCGAGGAGACCTAGCCGGCCGGGCTCTCAAAGGGGCCAGGTGCGTCAGCCGATTGAGCCGGCTGGAGCCTTGGACAGGTTCGCGTAACAGGTGGCGAGTACCCCCCGCAGGGCCTTTGTCTGCGCGACGGACAGTCCGGTGAGCATGGTTGCTTCCAGGGAGCCGACCTCGTCGCGGCAGCGGTCGAGTAGGGCGCGGCCTTCGTCGGTGAGCGCGACGACCAGGCGTCGCCGGTCAGACTGGTCGCGGTGCCGCTTGATGAGCGCGCGGTCCTCGAGCGCGGTGATCATGTCGGCCATCGACTGGGCGGTGACGAACGAGGACCTGGCCAGCTGCGCCGAGGACATGTCGGCGTGCCGTTCAAGCACGGTGAGCGCCGTGTACTGCGCGGCGGTCAGCCCTACCGGGCGGACGATCTCGTCTATCCGCGAGCGGACGGCGAGTTCGACCTGCTTGAGCATGTAGAGCAGCAGGGGCGGCGCAGCATCGGTACCCGGCATGTGCCGAGATTATCCGAAGCGCGCGCTGCCCTCGCCAAGACCGAATCTCCCGCCGCGGTGAACGGAACCTTGCGCTGCGGTTAAACCCCCGGGACCGCGCTGGTGAGCTTGCCGGGGGAGTAGGCGACGAAGTGGGCCGGGTCGAGGTGCAGGCCGGTGGCCGTCTGTTCCAGGCTGGCCGCTGTCGCGACGTTGCCCCACTGGCCGGTGGCCACCCGTTGCAGGAGCGCCTGGAGGCCCGCGACCTGCTCGGACACGCTGAAGTTGCAGTGCCCGTAGCTCTCCGTGTACGCCTGGCGGAGCAGGGCGCCGCTGCCGGCCTGGCTGACCTGCTGCGCGTAGTAGTTCTCGTTCTCGACGGGGACCAGGTTGTCGCCGATCGTGTGCAGGTCGAGCTCGGGTACCGCGAGCCGCCCGGTCGGGTCCGAGGTCGCCTCAAGCGACTTTAGCGCCGTCGGGCTGGCCTTGATCGTGGCGTGCGCGGTGAGCGTCGCGAGGTCTGCCTGCAGGTTCAGACTGGCCGCCTGGTACAGCGCTTCGACCTCCTGCTGATAAGGCGAGGCCGCGAGCGCCTGGGCGAAGTTCGTCCCGGCGGTCCACGCCGCCTGGCCGCCGACGGCCTGCTCGATCGACTCGCGGCCGCCCTCGATGAAGTTGATGACGTTGTTCGAGCTGTCCGTCAGCGCGTCGTACTGGGCGGACTCCTGCGCCGACGGGTTGCCTGCCGGGACCGGCGCCCAGTAGTTCGGGTCCCAGGCCGGAATGTTCAGGAAGGCCATCGCCAGCGCGAGCCTGGCTCGCCCGGCGGCTGTCGACTGCGCCCGCTGCGCGTCGGCGTTCAGCGTGTTGGAAGTGTCGTACGCGCTCTCGTCGTTGAGGCCGACGAGCTGCGCGCCCGGGCTGCCGAGCAGCTGGGCTATCGCGTACTCGCCGTCGAGCTGGTACTCGTTCAGGTTGACGCCGCCGCCGACCACGCCGCAGGTGGTCAGCGCGCCGTCGATCTTGCCCTGGCCATCCTGCGCCTCAAGGGCGCTGACCAGGCCGCCCATCGAGGTGCCAAAGGCGAGCACGTGCGCCGGCTGGCGCGGCAGGACCGTGGCCTCCACGGCCGCGAGAGTGCCGAACTGGTCGCTGACGGCCGTGTTCAGGGCCCACTGAGAACCGTTCGGGTCATAGGAGGAGCCGGCGAGCGCGTACCCCGCGGCGAGCATCGCGGCCTGCGTCGGCGTGTCTGGCGCGTCCGCCGCGGTGAGCGCGCCGTAGCCGTGGCTGTAGAGCACCAGCGTGCCGTTCCACGACGTGGGGTACTCCGCCACCCAGGTCGTGCCGTTCGCCAGCTTGCCGGTCGCCTGGGTGCCGGGGGCCGCGGTGCCGTGCCTCGCGCCTGGCGCCGTCCCCTGCGCCGTGCCGGACGAGGCGGCTGCGCCGGAGGAGTCGGCTGCGCCGGAGGAGCCGGCTGCGCCGGGCGTGGCAGGCCCGTATGCCGCGCCGGGCGCGGGGCTCGTGGAACAGGACGCGACCAGCCCGGCCCCCGCCGCGATCGCCACGGCCACCGCCGCCGTGGTCCCTGGCCTGCGCGGTGCTAGCCGCTTCTTCCGCATCAGATGCCTCCTCGCATCGCACACCTGAGTGCAGGCCCCACTGACGGTGGATCGCGACCTGAAGGATGTCCGGTTGTTGATCGTATGGCGCAGCGGCGCGCGGACGGGTCGTGGCCGCCCGGGGAGACAGCGTGGCGGGACGGGCGGAGCACGCATCCGTTCGGAATCTGGCCGGGTCCGCAGCCCCAGGCCAGCCCGCAGGCCAGCCCACTGGACCCGCATCGATGCCGACTACGAGAACCTCTGCGTCAGCATGCACGCCCTCTTCGACGACCTCGGCGTCCGGACGTCCCCAGCCGCCGCATAGACAACATTTTGTCAATGAGATGAATGCAAGTTGGCTAGGCGACCGCGACCGGGCGGACCATCGAGCCGGTCGCGCCGCCGATCTTGAGCGGCAGGCAGATCAGCAGGAATTCGTAGACCCGGTCCCGGGCCAGGTCCTCGAGGAAAGCGTTCTCCAGGAGGTGGACGCCGCGCTTACGGAGGGCGAAGTGGTGGACCGGGTGCGGATTGTCCGGGTCCGCGGACGGGATCTGCTCGACCGTCGACGTGTCGGAGCCGAGGACCACGCACTCCTTGTCGTCGATGAGCCAGCTGGCTCCGTCCAGGTCCGGGCCGGCGCTGTCGGTCGCCGCGTAACGCTCCCGGTCCGGCCAGACGGACATGAGACCGGTGCGAATGAGCACGCAGGCTTTGCGCGGGATGTCGGTTCCCTGCGCGTCCGCTACCTTCGCCAGCACGTCACGTCCGAGGCCGTGGCCGCGCGGCAGGAACGGCTGGCCGAGATAGCCTGCGGCGTCCAAGAGCACGCCGCGGGTGATGATCGGCGGGATAGTGGCGGCGTCCGCGCGAACGGGGCCGAAGTCACCGCAGTGGTCCGCCGCGGAGTACCCGCCGTACCACGTGTCGTCACCGTCGGTGATGTGGCACAGGGCGTCCAGGTGCGTGCCGGTGTGCATGCCGGTAACCATCAACTCGGTCACCATGCTGATGCCTGCCGCGTTTCGCCCCGGGGCGAACAGCTCGACGTCCCCGCCCAACCGGATGCCGTGCGGCGTCCGGTAGGGCGTGAGAGTGAAGGTCGGGTGCCCGTCCCACTGGGGCATCCCGACGAACCGGCCCGCGTCCAGGTCATAAACCCGGCCGGCGCTTGCCGCGCCAAGTGCGGCAAGCACGTCGGCGGGCCCGAGGTCCCCGACACGGCCGATCTCGGCCGGATCAGGTGTGCGCATGGCGGCTTCCTCCCGATGCTTCCCCGCCCGACGGGTCACCGCCTCCGGACGGTTCCGGCTGGGCCGCCAAGCCGACTTGCTGTGAGCCAACGGGGTCAGCCGGCGCGGCGACGGCGGACTCGTCTTCCTGGAAGTCGAGCTTACGTCCCTTGGTCTCCACGCCCGCAAGCACCATCGGGATGGGGATGATGGCCAGCAGGATCACCTCCAGCAGCCAGAAGGTGTTCCAGTCACCGGAACTGACCAGGTGCGTCCCCCAGTACGCGGACGCCCCGTAGCCGAACATCCACTCGGCGAGCACCGCCAGGCCCATTCCGACGCCACGGATCCGGGTCGGGAACAGCAGGACGAGGTAGGCGGCTGTGACGCTCCAGCCAAGCTGCCGGAAGAAGCCGGCGACGAACAGGTACGACGCCACCGGAATCGCGCCCTCGCTGAACGGCGCTCGCCAGATGAGGATCGTGAACGGCACCGCGACCCACACGAACGGCAGCATCCACTTGGCGGACACCTTGTCCATGAACCAGCCGCCGAAGATCGTCGAAACCACCAGCGCCACCTCGTAGGCGTAGGTGATCGTGTTGCCGGATACGGCGGGGATGGGATGGCCGGTGATGCCGCCGTGGGTGTACCAGGCGGGGTAGGAGAAGTCCCAGCCGCCCTGCGGCGCGCCGATGAGGAACGCCACGACCAGCGCGATCATCGTGTACCTGAGCTGTTTCCTGGCGAACACGGCGCGTAGGCCCTGGGTGACCTCGCCGGGGGCGCGGTCGCGCGTCTGGTTGACCCGCGTCCACTGCGGGGACTCGCGGAGCCGCAGCCGCACCAGGTAGGCGATCGCGGCGAACGCGAACGACCCGAAGTACGCCCAGCGCCAGCCGAGCGCCGTCGGCGAGGCGAAAGTCTGGGCGAAGACGTTGGCAAGCCCGTACCCGACCCCGACGCCGGCCTGGGTGCCTGCGAGCAGGAGGGACCGCCGCTTGGTGGGCGCGAACTCCGACAGCATCGCCAGGCCCATGGCCCACTCGCCGCCGGAGAACACCCCGGCGAGGAACCTGACCACCAGCAGCTCCGGCGCGTTCTGCACGAACCCGGTCAGGCCGGTCATGATGACCGTGCCCAGGATCCCGTACATGAACGCCCGCTTGCGGCCGACGAAGATGTCGCTGAAGTAGCCGAGGACGATGGCCCCGACCCCGAGCCCGACCGCGTACAAGAAGAACGCGTTGCCGACCGACCCTGTGCTCACGTGCAGTGACTCCGCCATAGGCGTCTGCACGAAACTGACAATCTGAAGGTCGAGGGTGGTCACCGACCACCCGAGGAACACCGTGAGCCAGACCAAGGCCACGCTGCTCGACGACGACTTCTTCGTGTCGCTCACCTAAACCTCCCGTGACCGGAACAAGGCCCGTTGGAACCCTGCCCCGTCGATGCGCAGATTGCGCATAAAATAGCTCGCTTGCGCGCTATGCGCAACAGTTCGATACTGTGAAACTGCACGAACGCGGAGAGCAGCTATGCTCCATCCATGCGGCAGATGGCCGCAGCATGCGCGAAGGGAGCACGGGCGGCAGTGGCTCTGCGCAAGGGAACCGGGCGGCTGAACGCGAGTCAGCGCCGCGAGCAGATCAAGCGGCTTACGTCCGCCCAAGGCCTTGTCAACGTGGAACTGCTCGCCGAGTCGTTCGACGTGACGCCTTCCACCATCCGCAGGGACCTGTCGCTGCTGACCGAACAGGGCGAACTGGCGCGCACGTACGGCGGCGCGATCGCGACCGGCCAGGGCCGGGAGGCCACGCTGGGACAGCGGTCCGCGATGGCGCCTGCGCAGAAAGAACAGATCGCTCGCCTCGCCGCGACCTTCGTCACCGACGGCGAGACCCTGATCCTCGACGCCGGAACCACGACCGGCCGGCTCGCCCGGCGGCTGCGGCACCGGGAGGGCCTCACCGTCATCACCAACGGAATGACCACGCTCGGCGAGCTCGCCGACGCCGAAGGCGTGCAGGTCGTCTGCCTGGGCGGCGACCTGCGGCAGATCAGCCAGGGCTTCGTCGGCCCGCTGGCCGAGCTCTGCCTGTCCCGGCTGACCGCGGACCGGGCGTTCCTGGGGGCGGACGCGCTCGATGCACGGTTCGGCATCTGCGAGGCGAGCCCGGTCCAGACCCGTCTCAAAGAGCTCATGATGAACCGCGCCGACCACGTGTACGTGCTGGCGGACAGCTCCAAGCTGGGCAGGACGCCGTTCGACGCGTGGGCACCGATCGAGCGGCCTTGGACCCTCATCACGGATTGCGGGGCGAGCGAAGAGCAGCTTGGCCCGTTCCGTGCCCGGAGTGAGGCGACCGTACTGATGGCGGGCGGTGGTGACGGCGGGGGGCCCGGCACCGACGGGCCGAACGGCACGGGCGAACTCGGCGAGCGCGTCGCGCTCAACGAGTCCGCCCCTCGCAGCGGTTCTTATCGCTGACCCACTGAGGACCTGGCGGTTGCCAACTGGGCGGCCTGGCGGAGCGCCTCGATCAGGCTGAGGTGACCGGCCTTCCCGGTGCCCGCGATGTCGAACGCCGTGCCGTGGTCCACCGAGGTCCTGATCACCGGCAGACCGACGGTGATGTTCACGCCCGCCTCGAGCCCCATTACCTTCACCGGGCCGTGACCCTGGTCGTGGTACATCGCGACCACGAGATCAAAGTCACCCCGCCCGGCGCGGAAGAACACCGTGTCCGCCGGCAGCGGCCCGGTGGCGTCGATGCCCTCAGCCCTGGCGCGCTCGACGCCCGGCGCCACCTTCTCTTCCTCTTCGCCGCGGCCGAACAGGCCGTGCTCGCCCGCGTGCGGGTTGATGCCGCAGACGGCGATGCTCGGCTTGGCGATGCCGGAGCGGACCAGGGCCTCGTGTCCCCGTTTGATCGTCCGGTAGACGAGCCCCGGCTCGATCTTCTCCACCATGTCGAGCAGGCCGACGTGAGTCGTGACGTGGATCACCCGCACCCGGGGGCTAGTGAGCATCATCGACACTTCCGGGGTGCCGGTCAGCTCGGCGAGCATCTCGGTGTGGCCGGGGTACAGGTGCCCGGCCATGTGCAGGGCTTCCTTGTTCAGCGGGGCGGTGCAGATGGCGTCCACCCGCCGCTCCACCGCCAGCGCGGCGGCGGTGCGCACGGCCTGGTAGGCGGTCTCGCCGCCGATCTCGGATAGCTGGCCGAACGGCAGGTCTGCCGGGACCAGGTCCAGGTCGATGCACTCGATGGTGCCGGGGCGGCCCTGGACGTCCTCAGGGTCGCGGACGCGCACGATCTCGGCGTTCACGCCGCAGATCACGGCTGCCCGCGCCAGGCGCCCCGCGTCCCCGATCACAAGCGTGCGGCAGATCTGGCGGACGGCCGGGTCGGCGAGGGCCTTGACGATGATCTCCGGTCCGATGCCAGCCGGGTCGCCCATGGTGATGGCGACGAGCGGAAGGGCGGGCTGGTTGTCAGATTTGGGCACGGGAACTGTTCCTTTCCTGAGTGTCCAGCGTGGACACGCCTGCTGCGCGGGGGACTTGGCGGCCGTGCAGGACGCCGACCGCGTGCGCGAGAATCCGTTCGTCGCCGAACGCGCCGGCCTTGGTGATCACCGGGCGGCCGTCGGGGCTGGCGACGCAGACCGGCACGCCGGTCGCCACCTCACTGACCGGCCGCAGCGCGGTCACGCCGCACGCCGCGAGAACGGCCAGGGCGGTGTCGCCACCAGTCAGCGCGAAGCCGCCCAGCTGTCCGCTGCGCGAGCCGATGAGCTTGCCGAGGGCCCGTGACACCACCCGGCTCGCCGCCGCGTCCAGGACGACCCCGCCCGGGGAATCAGGCGGGACGAGGCCGAGTGCGACGTCCTGCCCGTCGGCGAGCGCCGCACCGATCGCGCCGTCGGCGGCGGCCAGGTCGTTCGCCGCTATCTCCGCCGCCTGCCGACCAGATGCGCTGCCAAGGATGGCGGCCGGGTGGACGCGCACCACGCGAATGCCAGGCAAGGTCTCCAGGTGGCGGAGCTGTGCGACGGCGGCTCCGGCGGCGCTGCCGACCACTACGGCCACCGGCGCGGTGACCGGGGCGATGCCCTTGAGGCTGCCGTTCCCTGGGCGGGCGACGCGCAGACCCGCGAGGTGCTGCGCGAGGCCTGCCGAGCCAGTCCACAGCACCTTCAGTCCGGTGCCCTGGCCGCCGGCCGCGACGGCAGCCAGGTCATCCTCGGTCTCGGCATCGCAGACCACGATGTCGGTCTCGCCGACCCCGTCCTGGAGCCGCTCCGCCACACGCCCGGTCCGGATGTCGCCCAGGTGCAGGCTCCGGACCCGGAGCCCGCCGGCCCGCAGCATAGCCGGGAGGTCGGCGGTGCCCCGCAGCCCCTGCGCGCGCCACGTCTCGGTGCGCTCCAGCGGGATGCCGCGCAGGAAAGCGCGACCGCCGACGACGGTGCGCCCGTGGGCAGGAAAGGCCGGAGCGACGACCGTGAGGTCCGGCCGCACGCCACGGATAGTGACCGCGAGTTCGAGCGCCAGGTGGCCGCGGAGTGTGGAGTCGATCTTCTTGTACCACATGGCCGGATGGCGCATGGCCAGGGATGTGACGGTTTCCGCTACGGCGGCACGCGCCTCGTCGGCCTCTTGGTCACGTGAGTCGGTGGGCACGACGGCGGCCTGGGCCCATTGCGGAGCCTCGGCGGTCCGGTCGAGCTGGATGGCCACGTCCAGTCCGGCGTGGGAGAAGCTGACGCCGCAGTCGGCGCCCCCGGACAGGTCATCGGCGATGATTGCGACCGCTAGGTCCTGCTTCCCCATGACCAGGCTGTTCCCTCTCGAGCACGGCGTCCTCTAGGCGGGCGTCGCCAAATTGCGTGTTGTAAGCATAACTCTTCTCAGATTGCACTGAACACGCAGCCTGACGGACGTATGCCGGGGGTTCACTGGTCGCAGGGCTGCCCGCCAGGCCCATGCGAGGCTAGTCCACGCACTGAAAGCGGCAGGCTGGCGGCCGACGAGCAAGTGCTGAGGGCGCCGGCCATGTCACCCCGGCCCGGTCGCGCCCATGGGCTGAGCTGCGCCCATCTTCAAAGGCGGTCACCTGGCATTGGGCGGCTGGTAATTAAGCCAGGCCACAACCCGCGATATGGGATCATGGTGGCATGGATTTTCTCGCCGACCTTGAGGCCAGGGGCCTCGTCCAGGACAGTACCGACCGTGACGCGCTGCGCGCCCGGATCCAGGCTGGCCCGGTCGGCGTCTACTACGGCTGCGACCCGAGCGCGGACTCCCTGCAGGTAGGCAATCTGATCGGCCTGCTCGTCCTGCGGCGCTTCGCGGACGCCGGGCACAACGCGGTCGCCCTGGCCGGCGGCGCGACCGGGATGATCGGCGACCCGGGCGGCCGCTCCAAGGAGCGGAACCTGCTCGATGCCGAGACCCTCGCGCGTAACACCAAGCGCATCGCCGACCAGCTTGAGCGCATCTCCCGCGTGTCGCTGGTGAACAACCTGGGCTGGACCGGGTCGCTGACCCTGCTCGATTTCTTGCGGGATGTCGGCAAGCACGCGAGCGTCAACCAGATGATCGCCCGCGAGTCGGTGAAGGCCCGCCTCGAGAGCGAGAACGGCATCTCGTTCACCGAGTTCAGCTACCAGCTCCTGCAGGCCAACGACTACCTGCACCTGTGCCGTAACTACCAGGTGGAGATCCAGATCGGCGGCTCCGACCAGTGGGGGAACCTCCTCGCGGGCGTGGACCTGATCCGGCGCGCGGACGGCAAGCACGTGCACGCGCTGACCTGGCCGCTGCTGCTCCGCTCCGACGGCCACAAGTTCGGGAAGTCCGAGGACGGCGCGATCTGGCTGGCCGCCGACCGCACGTCGCCGTACCAGTTCTTCCAGTACTGGATGAACGTCGCGGACGCCGACATCGAGCGCTTCTTGCTCCAGCTCACCCTGCTGCCGGTCGGGGAGTGTCGCGCGATCGCGGCGGCACATCTTGAGGAGCCGTTTAAGCGATCAGGGCAGCGCCGCCTCGCCAGGGAAATCACCACGCTCGTGCACGGCCCGGAAGCGACCGCGGCCGCCGAGGAGGCGAGCGCGATCCTCTTCGGCGGCTCGCCGGCAGGCGCGTCCGCGCAGGCCCTGGAGTTCCTGGCGACCGAGGTCCCGACCTCGCCGTTCAGCGCCGGGGTAACCCTCGCCGCGACCCTCGCCGCGACCCCCTTGGCGTCGTCACTCTCCGACGCCCGCCGCACGATCACCCAGGGCGCCGCGTCTGTCAACGGCGAGGTGGTGCGGGAGGACCGCCCGCTAGCCGAGGGCGACCTGCTCCACAACCGCTGGCTGCTGCTGCGCAAGGGCAAGCGAAACTACCACTTGCTAGACGCGGCAACCAACTAACCGTTTCTGTCGGTGCAGCTTTGTAATCATCCCGAACGAGTTCGTATTTTACGTTCCCGGCTGCTCATAACACTCTTACGCGTGGCCCATAGGGCTGGGTGAGTTCCAGTTCATGGCGATCTATTACTCACATGTGGGTGCGGGATCGAGGGCGAGGGATGCCCCTGCACCCCCGTTCCCGAGGCCACGGAGCAAAACGGCTCTTCAAAGTTAGCCGAGGCATCAAGCTGAGGAATGATCAGAGGGCGTACTCGACCATCGTCGCGGCTGCGGCGTGCGTGGCGAGGGAGATTGCCGAGGCGGCGGCGAACAGCGACAGGCCGATAAGAATTGCGACGATGATCTTCCGGGTCAATTTCATGCGGGCCTCCGGTGGGCGGATGATGTGAATTAGCGTAGTCCACGACATTCGCCATAGCTAGGCCAAAAACGCTTGCCTACCCAGGCGGGATGCCGATGACCCCGGCCGCGGACTGATCACGCGCGGACTGGTTTTCTGGCCCAGGCCTGGCAGAACAGACAGTAGAAAGTCATCGTCGCGGGATCCGCGAGATGGGCCTCCAGTTCAGCCACGAGGACGAGTGCTGCCAGTTCGGCTACCACGCGCTCCGGGTCAGGCACGTTGACCAGCAGAAGCCGGGCGTGGGCAAAGTCGAACGATGCCCGCTCCAGCCCGGTACCGGTTGCCTCCGCCTCTACCAGTGTGAGGTTCGTGAGGTTGAGCTCGGCGGCGATGTCCCTGGACATGGCGATCATGCGGGGCTCGCTGTCAACGCCGACCGTCTCACCGGTGGCGCCCACCCGCTCGCAGAGGAGGTCCATGATCCCGACCGGGCCGCACCCGACGTCGACCGCGCGCCAGCCAGGCCTGGCTCCTGCCTGGTCAAGCAACCAGGAGGCCTCAGCGGCGAAGATTCTCGCCTGCCGGATAAGACGCTGCCGCTCGGGATCGCTTGAACCGAGCACATACCCAGGCGTCGTGTCAGCGGTGTTAGAGCCCGGCGGCCCTGCTGGCATTTCAGTTTCCCCCGCTATGAGCAGATCGTGTAATGCTCGCGCTTGGCTGTCAAACGCTCACAGCTTCCAAGCTGACACAATGTCCGGCTACGACCCCGCCCCTGACCTGCGCACTAACGCGGCCCCACTCGGGTCAATTTAGCGATCATGGACATCTCGATGAGGTCCGACAATTCGGATATTCCGGTTTTAGCTGGCGCGGAAAAATGACCGAAGAAAAACGAGTCGAAAGCTTTAACGATCATCGATTGGTAGTATTATTCGATTATCGGAACTCGTGGTGATCATCGTACGAGATCATGATCGATAAGGGGCATTCGATGGGCTGGCAGCTAGGCGAAGGTAACGGGACGGACGGAGAGCCTGTCCCCGAACCTGGCGCGCCTGACGGCTCAGACACTTCCGGAGCCTCGAACTCTCTCGGCAGCCCAGCCCCGCAGGGTGGTCGGGCGGCGCGGGATGCTCGGCTGTCCGGGTTCGTGCGGGGCGGGGAGTGGGATGGCTGCCTGCCGGGTCCGGAGCTGGCGGCGGTCCTGGCGGCGGTGGCCGGCCCGGAGTGGCGGTGCCCGGGCGCGGAGCCGGATGAGCTTATCGGGGTGCTGCGGCGGGTCGCGGCGCTGGAGTCGTGGGCGTCCGCGGCGAAGCTCGCGGTGGTCAGGGAACTGATCCGCCAGGACGACCTGCCTGTGCGCGGACGGCCCGGGCACGGTGACCTGCCCGGCCAGTGGAGCGACTCGCTGAACCATGAACTCGCCCTCGCGCTCGCGTCATCGGTGCAGTCCGCCGAGAAGACCGTCCTGACGGCGTGGGAACTCGGGGCGCGGCTGCCCGGCATCGCCGCCCTGCTCGCGGACGGCACGCTCACGCAGTCGAAGGCCAGCCTGATCGCGGAGACCTTCCAGCTGCTAAGCGACGAGGATGCCGCGAAGGCCGAGGCGATGATCGTGCCCCGGCTGACCGGCCCCACGGGCAAGACCTACGGCCAGATACTGAACCTCGCCGCCCGGATCGCCACCGAGGTTGACCCCGGCCTGGCGGAACGGCGGCGCAAGGCAGCAGTGAGGCACGCCTCGCGGGTTCAGATGTACCGTGAGCAGTCCGGCGCGGCCGCCCTGGCCGGCCGTGACCTGCCACCAGACGAGACCCTGGCCGCCTACGCGAACGTGACCGCCCGCGCCACGCAGTACATGGACTCGGGCGCGTTCCCCGGTGCCCGGATGGACCAGCTCCGCTCCGCCGCCTACCTCGACCTGATCAACGGCACGACGGCCGACGCCCGCATCGCCCGCGGCCACCTCAGCACCGACAGCCCCGACCCGGAGACGGCACCGGGCGCGGGAGCGGCCGCGTACCCGGGAGACGACGATGACCCGGACGACACCGACCATGGTGGCGGCGAGCCTCCTTACGGGAATGGCCCGGGCGGCAGAGATCCCGGTGATGCCGGCGGGGGCGGCTGTGGTGACTCCGGGGACAGGGGACCGGGCTGCGACGAACCGCCAGGCGGCAACGGTCCTGGTGAGAATGGTTCCGGCTTCGGCGGGTCCGGTAACAGCGGTTGCGGCGACCCCGGCGACGGTAGTCCGAGCGGCAGCGAACCACCGGGCGGCACCGGTCCTGGTGGCAGTGGTGCCGGCGGCAACGGCCCCGGCGTCCCGGCCGGGCAGGAGCAAACCTCAAGCCAGGTACCGCCTCCGTTCCGGGGGCAGCCGGCAGGGCGCCCGGTTCTGGCGGACCTGGTTTTCCCGCTGGCCACGCTGCTTGGCCTCGCGGAACGGCCCGGCGAAGGGCACGGGCTCGGTGTCCTCGACCCGGACCTGTGCCGTGACCTTGCCGCGCTCGCCGCCGCCAGCCCGTACAGCCAGGTCTGCGTCACGGTCACCGACCCCGACGGCATCGCCATCGGCCATGGCTGCGGTCGGACACGGAAGCTGGTCAGCGCGTTTCCCGGCCAGCTCCCTGCCGGAGCGCCGCCACCTCCCCTGGCGCTCCCCGCCAGGGTGAACCTCACGATCACCGCCGATCGCCTGTCCGCCATGCTGTCAGGTACGTCCGGCATGCCCGGCACATCGTCACCGCGAGCACCGGCCGGCTGGGCGCTTACCTGGCGCGATACCGGCAGCTCTCCAGGTTCGGCCGGGACCAGAGGCTCGCCGGGGACCAGACGTTCGCCGGGCACTAGACGTTCGCCGGATGACCCGGGATGGTGCGGCACCTGGGCGCTCACCCTGCCCGGCGGCCGCGAACTCGCCGTGCGCATCGAGCCCGTCCCAACATACGGCTGCGACCACAGGCGCGAATCACACGGCTACCAACCGAACGACGCGCTGCGCCACCTCGTCCAGGTCCGCGACTACACCTGCACATTCCCGCCCTGCTCACGGCACGCCCGCGAATCCGACTTTGAGCATGCGCAGCCATACGACAAGGGCGGCCGGACATGTAGCTGCAACGCCGGAGCACGCAGCCGAAAATGCCACCGAATTAAGCAGTCGCCCGGCTGGAACGTCACCCAGCCCAAACCCGGCTGGCACGAATGGACGACACCAACCGGCAGAACCTACACCCAAGCCCCTTACCGATACCCGGTGTAAGCCAATACCCAAGGTAACGGCATGGAGCGTTGGGAGCATTTTCTCCGCCATCACCTGGTGTTGGAACTAGTGGCCGAGCAGGATCACTGCTTTTCCTGGCTCATTCACCGGCTCCTCGCAAACCTGCAGGTGGTTGAGCTTTGCGCGCAGGAATTCGGACAGCTGGGTGAGCTTCCGCTGCCGATCCTCGACATCGGCGAGTTTGGCCTCTAGCAGGGCCCGCTGGCTGTCCCCGTCCAGTTGCCCGGCCACGTAGCGGGTCGCGATCGGGAGCAGCTCGGACAGTGAGAAGCCGATCGACTGGGCGATCTTGATGTTTTTGACGAGCTCGACCGAGGCCTCGTCGTAGTCGGCGTAGGCGCGCGACCCTGCCTGGCGCTGTCCGCAGGCCACCAGCCCCAGACGCGTGTAGAGGCGGACCGTGTCGCGGCTGACGCCCGCCCGGCGGGCAGCCTCGCTAATCAGCATCGCGGTCCTCTCTTGACTGTGGACTATGGACCACAGCTTACGGTGCTGACCATGAACGAGCTACGAGACAACCGCCGGGTAGTCGTTATAACGGGCGGGAGCGACGGGATCGGCAGCGCCGCCGCGCGGTCCCTGGCGCGGCGCGGCAACCGGGTCATCCTCGTCGGCAGGTCGCCGGTCAAGACCCGCGAGGCAGCAGCTGAGATCGGAGCGGAGGGTCACGTCGCGGACTTCGCCGACCTTGGCCAGGTCCGCGAGCTGGCGGCGGTGCTCGGACGCCGGCACCCCCGGATCGACGTGCTGGTCAACAATGCCGGGCTGATCGCGGGCGCGGCGCGGATGGTCACGACGGACGGCCACGAGCTCACCTTCCAGGTGAACCACCTCGCGCCGTTCCTGCTCACCGTGCTCCTGCGCGAACAGCTCAGCGCCGCTGGCGCCAGTGTGATCACGACCTCAAGCCGAGCGGGCGCGACCCGTGGCGCGAGAGTGAACCCCGACGACCTGGACATGGCCGCCGGCTACGACGGCCTGAACGCCTATAAGGCAAGCAAGCTGGCCAACGTTCTGTTCACCCAGGAGCTCGCCCGGCGCTGGGTTTCCCTGGGGGTCAGCGCCGCCGCCCTGCACCCCGGCATGGTTCGGTCGCAGTGGGGCAAGTCCGGGCCGGCGGCCGTCCGGGCGGTGGTGAGTTCACCGTTCCGCCTCGTCATGCGCTCACCCGAGCGCGGCGCGGACACGATCGTCTGGCTCGCGACCACCACGCCAGGGAAAGACTGGACGACCGGCGGCTACTACGCCGACCGCAAGCCGGCCACCCCGAGCCCCCTCGCCGAGGACGCAGGCCTCGCCAAACTCCTCTGGGACCAGTCGATAGCCATGTGCGGGCTTTAACACACGAGCGCAATGTGCGACGCCGGGGTGCTCCGCGGGGTCGATCCAACGGCGCAGAACCAGGTGGAGATCCTAGCCTGGTTTCCACGGACGGCTACGTGCAGCAGGTCAGGCCAGGCAAGTGAGCGGTTTGCCGCCGTTGTAGGCGACCATGTCGGCCAGCGCCGCCAAGACGTCGATGGGGCCTCCGCGCGGGGTTCCATCGAGTTCGGCGTAGGCGCGGTGGAGGTTGCCGACGATGCGCTCCGCGTCAGGCCATCCGGCGAACCGGCCGAGGCCGGTGTCGCGCGCCGCGTCCAGGGGGGACACCCCTGCCGCGCGGCCGCGCGCGGCCAGGTCCAGGACGAACCGCAGGTAGTCGAGTGTGGCCTCGATCGGGGCCGTGCCCTGGAACACCGGCCCGTGGCCGGGCACGATGGTGCGGGCGCCAAGCGGCAGTACCGCCTTCTCAAGTGCCTCGACGCAGCCCGCCACCGATCCCATCAGCAGGAATGGCGTGCCGCCGTTGAACACCAGGTCGCCGCAGAACAGAACGGACTGCTCGGGGAACCAGGCAAGCACGTCGTTCGTGGTATGCGCCGCCGTCCCGACGTGCTTCACGGTGATGCGCGTGTCCCCGGCGTGCAGCGCGATCTCGTCGGTGAACGTCAGGAAGGGCGGCTCGAGCGGCAGCTGTCCCCAGTCCGGGTTCTGCCAGAACGGAAGCTCCCTGGCCGGGCCGAACGCGATCACCTCGGCGCGGGCGCGCTCGTGTGCGACGATCGTCGCGGTAGGGAACAGCGCGTTGCCGAACGTGTGGTCGCCGTGGTGATGCGTGTTCAGGACCGTGCGCACGGGTGCCGTGGTCACCTTCCTGATGGCTGCGAGGTACGCCCGCGTGCGTCGCTCGGTCGAGCAGGCGTCGATGCTGAAGACCCCTTGTGGTCCGGTGACGAACCCGGTGTTGTTGATCCACCATGTCCCGTCCGGCTGGACGTAAGCGTAAACGCCGTCGGCTACTTCGACTGTCTCCGGGCGCCCGGGCGAGATGATCTCGTGTGCGTGCTCCTGGCCGCTGCTCATCAGACTGCCTCCCGGTGATCGGGCTGGTGCGTGTGTGCCGCCATCACGGGCGGAGCGTTACCGCTGGCCGGCAGGCGCCGATGCGCGCCTCGATGCCAGGTCGCCCGTCCACAGCGAACCCGCACGATTATCCGAACGTATGCGGGTTCCACGCTTTTGGCATCCCTGCGCGCCGGTGAGTTCGCGGCCAGGCCGGCGCTCGGCGAACCGCCCGGAACTGGGACCGGGCAGCCTTCGTCGCGTCGGCGGCGGTCATGAGGTTACCGGAACCCCCCCGGCGCCCATGCTGGCTCCTTTGGTAGACATGGCACCATGGCAAAGGTGGTCGTCTCAGCCGAGGGCAGCGTGGACGCTCCAGCGGACGAGGTCTACAGCTATCTGGCCGACATGCACCAGCACCAGCGGTTCCTGCCGCCCGCGTTCTCCGATTTCCGGGTCGAGCAGGGCGGCGTCGGCGCGGGCACCGTCACCAGCTTCAAGGTCACCGCAGGCGGTCGCACCCGCTCCTGCCGCATGCAGGTCACCGAGCCCGCCCCCGGCCGGACGCTGGTCGAGACCGACACCGGCTCCAGCCTCGTCACGACGTTTACCGTCACACCGCAAGGCGACAAGTCCCTGGTCAGCATCACTACGAGCTGGGACGGCGCCGCCGGGATCGGCGGCTTCTTCGAGCGCACCTTCGCGCCCCCCGCCATCCGCGGCCTTTACCTCGACGCACTGAACCGACTCAACGCGTACGCCGCCAGCCACCCGAAGCCAACGAGCTAGTCCCGGTCATTCGCCCGCTGTCGAGATTGCCGCGGAATTGCGGCGGCATCAGCAGCGGCGTCCCGGCGGGGGTGCCGAAGCGGCGGTACGCGTACTCGGAGCCGCAGGCCTTCACGAACAGGCTAGCGACGCCGCAGCCGGACATCCAGCGCGTCCCTGGCTGAGTCGCCGATCAGGTTGAACGCCACCACCGTAATGATCAGCATGATCGCCGGCGGGTAGACGATCCACCAGTAGCCGTCGAACAGGTAATTCAGGCCGTCGGAGAGCATCGTGCCCCAGTCGGCGTGCGGGGGCGGCAGCCCGAGGCCGAGGAAACTGAGCGCCGCGTACGTGAGGATCGCGTCGGCGATGGTGAAGGTGGCGTTCACGACGATGACGCCAACCGCGTTCGGCACCAGGTGGCGGAACACGATCCGCCGCTTAGTGCCGCCCATCACCCGGACCGCCTGCACGTACTCCCTGGTGCGCAGGCTCAGCACCTCGCCGCGGACCAGCCGGGAGGTGGCCAGCCAGGACAGCATCGTGAGCAGGGCGATGATGACCCATACGTTCGGCGTGAACAGGTTCACCAGGACCAGCAGGAAGACCAGGCTGGGGATGGCGAGGAATGTGTCCACCACGCGCATCATGACCGCGTCCACGAAGCCCCCGACGTAGCCGGCGATCGCACCGTAGACCGTGCCGATGATCGTGGTGGCGGCCGAGACGGCGAGGCCGAGTTCCAGCGACGACTGCCCGCCGAGCATCAGCCTGCCGAGCACGTCGTAGCCGGAGGCATCGGTGCCCAGGGGATGCCCTGGGCCGGGCGGCTCGGTGGCCTGGGCTAGCTCTACCGTGACCTGGTTGGTGTGATAAAACAGCGGGCCGAGGAAGCTGAACGCCATGATGGCGGCGACCAGCCCGAGGCTGGCCAGCATGGGCCGGTTCCGGCCCAATGACCGCAGCCTGCTTGTCACGGCCATCCGCGTCGCCTCACCCGCGGCCATAGCGCACTCTCGGGTCGAGGACGGCGTAGGCGATGTCGGCGGCCAGGCTGCCGACGACCGTCGACACGCCGATGACCAGCGTGCCGCCCAGCAGGATGGGGAAGTCGTGGCTGGTCGAGGCTTGGTACATGAGTAGCCCCATGCCGGGGTAGTTGAAGATCTCCTCCGCGATCACCGCCCCGGCGATGATGTTCGGGAACGACAGCCCGACCATGGTGACGACCGGCAGCACCGCGTTCCGCAGCACGTGCCTGGATAGCAGCAGCCGCTGGGGCACGCCCTTGGCGCGGACGACCGTGATGTAGTCCTGAGCGAGCACCTCGATGGCCGACGAGCGCATGTACCGGCTGAAGCTCGCGAAGGTGACCAGGGCCAGCACCACGACGGGCAGCACGAGGGCACGCGGGTCCGCGAGCACGCCGCCAAGCGACGTGGCCGAGGGCGCTTCCGGCGGAAAGATGTGCAGCTGTACCGAGAAAAGCCCGATCAAGACGATGGCGAAGAAGAAGTCCGGCATCGAGTACAGCGTGAACGAGACCACGGTGAGCAGGTGGTCGTCCAGCCGGTCCCGGTGCACCGCCTGGGAGATCCCCACCGGCAACGCGATCAGCAGCGCCAGCAAGGTCGAGAGGCCGACAAGCACCAGGTCCTTCGGCAGCCGCTGCGCGATCAGCGTCGACACCGGCTGCTGCAGGGTGTACGAGGTGCCGAGGTTGCCGTGCGCCAACTGGTCCACGTAGGTGAGGAACTGCTGGTACAGCGGCTCGTTCAGGCCGTAGGTGGAGTTGAAGATCGCGATCCGGCCCGGGGTGGCACGCACCCCGAGCGCGGACCGCGCGGCACTGCCCGGCACCAGGTGGATCAGGATGAAGGTCAGGATCATCAGGCCGACGATGACCGCGACGGCCTGGCCCGTCCGGCGCAGCAGGAAGCCTGTCACTTGGTGTAGTACCAGTCCTCCGGGTTCAGGCCGCCGGATACGGGGTTGAGCGGCGCGAAGCCGCCCAGGTTGCTCTTGTACACCCAGATGTTCGTTTCCAGCGGCAGCCACAGCCAGGGCAGTTGCTCGGCGGTGTAGTCCTCGTACTGGTAGAACGCCTGGGTGCTTGAGCCGTACTCGGTGGCATTGATGAGGCTGTTCTCCTCCGGGCTGGAGTAGCCGCCGTCGTTGTTGATGCCGCCGGTATTGAACAGGCTGGAGCCCGAAGGGTACAGGTCGTACGGGATGTAGCCCTCGTCCACGAGCTGCCAGGAGCAGGTGGCGGCGGGATGACTGCTCGCGCTGCAGTCGCCGAACTGGCTGACCAGCGTGTTGAACGGCTCCGACTTGAGCGTGATCTTGATACCGCCCTGCTCCTCAGACGACTGGATGGCCGCCTCCTGCTCATCCATGGACGTCGTCCCGGAGGAGTAGAGGAGCTGGAAAGAAAGTGCCTGCCCCGCGGCGATGCCAGCGCCGCAGTCGGAGGCTGCGGTACCGGCCCGCTGGCAGGTTGACGTGCCGCCGGGCACCACCTTCCAGCCGTGTGCCTCAAGCAGCGAGATCGCCTTGGCGGGATCGTAGGGGTAGGAGCCGCCGGATTTCTCCAGCGGCGACGCCCACTGGCTGAACGCCTGCACTGGTACCGGGCCGTTGCCCGGGTCGGCGTATCCGTCGTACACCTTCGAGACGATCTGCGGGCGGTCGATCAGGTCCTCCATGGCCTGCCGGACGTAGAGCTGCTGCAGCACCGGCCCCACCTGCGTGTTGTACAGGTTCGGCGTGATCGATGCCACGCCGGGGAGCGGCTGGCTGGCCACCGTGTAGCCCTCGGACTTGAGCTCGGCGACCTGCTGCACGTCGTTGAGCGGCAGCGTGCCCACGTCGAGCGAGCCGCCCGCGCGGAGCGCGTCAAGCTCGGCCGTGTCGGTGGTGTATGCCGTGTTGACCCAGCTGGACAGGGTGGGCTTGTCCGGGCCCGAGTAGGACTTGTTCGGCACGTAGCTGTAGTCGCCGTCGCTGTTGAACGACGACAGCGTCCACGGGCCGTCGACCACCTTCCACAGCGGGTTGGTGGTGAATGTGGCCATGTCGCCCCCTTCCTTCTGCAGGAAGGCCCAGACGGCGTCCGCGCCCGCGGTGGTCTCGTCGTAATTGCCGACCTTGCCGGTCGCCGAGGTCTTGTCCCAGGCGTGCTGCGGGAGCAGCGGCACCTCGCTGAGCACGTCCTCTTCGTAGAAGTCCGGGTTGTACGACTGGTTCAGGTTGATGACCACGGTATGGGGGCCCGGCGCCGAGACGGTGGTGACATCGGCGGGGAACAGGCCGGGGAAGTACCATACCCAGTCCTGGTAGTTCGCCTTGAGCAGGTTGTAGGCGAAAGTGAAGTCCCGGCTGGTGATCGGCGTCCCGTCCGACCACTTCCACGACTTGAGCGTGATGGTGATCCTCTTGTCGCCGTTGCTCCACACCATCGAGGAGTACAGGCTCTTCTGGGGGTTGATGGCGGACGCGCCGCCGTCCCCGTCGTACACCAGGTTCGGCCACAGTGGCATGGTGAGGTTCGCGTTGTAGCCGTCGGTGTTGGTCGCCGGCGTCAGCGGGAAGATGAAGTTCGGCGCGGAGCCGATCCAGGCCTGGGTGACGGTGCCGCCCTTTTCCTTGGCGCCGGCCGGGGTTCCGCTGCTGGCGCCACCGCCGATCGCCGATCCGCCGCTGCTCCCTGAACAGGCCGCGAGGACCACCCCGAGAAGGAGGGCGGCAACCACCGCGGCCAGACGACGGGTCAGGCGCATAGATGAGTTCCTTTCGTGCCGGACCCCCCCAGCACGTAGGAGCATAATCTAACAATCAATTTTGGGGGATATAGTTTGAATGTTACATTTGAGTTTACTGATGCAACAAGAAACGCCACCAGGCTCACCGCGCCGAAGCTGCTCTACCGCGGGCATCTCGGCGCCGCCCAGCGACGCAGGCTCCGGTCAAAGACCTGGCCGACTGGATCATCCCGAACGAGTGCTTGCTTCGCGTTTCCGCGACGCATTACTTAACGGGCCGGCGCGCGGATCTCGTTGAGAATGGCATCCGCGCCGCGATCCTTCAGGAGCGCCGCCAGCTGCGATCCCGCTGACTCCGGGTCGGCGCCAGCGATGGTCCCGGTAACCCGCTGCCGCCCGTCCAGCGAGGTCACCTGGGCGCTGAGCGCCAGCACCCCGTCGGCCACGGTGGCGTAGGCGCCCACCGGGACCGAGCAGCCGCCGTGCAGCTCGCTCAGCAGCGCCCGCTCCGCGCGGACCGCCGCGTCCGCTTCCAGGTCGCCGAACGCGTTGAGCATCTCCAGCAGTTCCCTGTCGCCGGCACGGACCTGGACCGCCAGCGCGCCCTGACCGGGCGACGGCGGGAACAGAGCCGGGGCGAGCAGCTCGGTGATGGCATCCTCAAGCCCCAGTCGCCGCAGGCCCGAGGCAGCGAGGATGACCGCGTCCAGGCCGGACTTGATCTTAGCCAGGCGGGGCGGCACGTTGCCGCGGATCGGCACGACCTCGACGTCCGGACGCAGCGCCCTCAGCTGGGCGATCCGCCGCGCGGACCCGGTGCCGACCCGCGCGCCGGGGCGCAGGCCCTGCAGGGTCGACCCGCAGAGCGCGTCCAGCGGGTCGGCGCGCGGCGGGGTCACAGCGAGCACCAGGCCATCGGGCGGGGCAGTCGGGAGGTCCTTGAGCGAGTGGACGGCTATGTCGACGCGCCCGGCGAGCAGTTCCTGCTCAAGCTGGCTGGTGAACACGCCGCCCTCGCCGCCGCCCAGGTTCCGCAGCGGGGTCTTGCGGTCCTTGTCGCCGTCGGTCATCACCGACGTGGCCTTGAACTGCACCACCGGGCACCCGCTCAGGTGGGTGATCAGCTCTTGCACCATGGTCTGCGCGAGCCTGCTGCCGCGCGCCCCGACGATGACGGTTTCCACGCATCCGACACTATCGGACACGGACTGTCAGCCAACGCAGATCGGCGAAGATAGGACCTCGCCATCCTGGCCGGACTGATCGCCGACGGCCTCCTGTGCCCTCGCATCGGCAGCGGCCACTTCCCCAATCGTCTGCGGGGCGCTCGACACCCGCGCGCATGGCCAGGGCCGCAGGGACGGGGCTGGCCCCTCACCCCGGTCACCGGCTAGGCGGGCCCGTCAGTCGCGGCGCTAGGCCGCGCGGTCAGGTCAAGGGCGATGTCGACGAGCAGGTCCTCCTGGCCGCCGACCAGCTTACGCCGGCCGGCCTCAAGCAGCAGCGTGCGTACATCGACCCCGTACCTGGCGGCGGCCGCCTCGGCGTGGCGCAGGAAACTCGAGTACACCCCGGCGAAGCCAAGGGTCAGCGTCTCCCGGTCGACGCGCACCGGCCGGTCCTGCAGTGGCCGGACCAGGTCGTCGGCGGCGTCCTGCAGGGCAAGCAGGTCACAGCCGTGCTCCCAGCCGTCCAGGGCGGCGGCGGCGGCGAACGCCTCCAGCGGGCAGTTCCCCGCGCCCGCGCCGTGCCCGGCGAGCGAGGCATCCACCCGGACAGCGCCTTCCTCGGCCGCGGCCAGCGAGTTGGCCACTGCCAGTGACAGGTTGTCATGGGCGTGGATGCCGATCTCCGTGGCCGCTTCCAGCACATCGCGGTAGGCGCGGACGCGGTCGCGCACGCCGTGCGGGGTCAGGTGGCCGCCGGAGTCGGTGACGTACACGCACTGGGCGCCGTAGGACTCCATCAGCGCGGCCTGGGCAGCGAGCGCCCCGGGCTCGGCCATGTGGCTCATCATGAGGAACCCGGCGACGTCCATGCCAAGATCCCGGGCGGTCGCGATGTGCTGGGCGGCGATGTCCGCTTCGGTGCAGTGGGTAGCGACCCGTACCGACCGCACGCCGAGCGCGTACGCGCGCTTCAGGTCGCCGATCGTCCCGATGCCGGGCAGCAGCAGGGTGGTCAGCCGGGCCCTGGTGACCACGGCGGCGACCGCCGCGATCCAGTCCGCGTCGGTGTGGCTGCCCGGGCCGTAGGTGACGCTCGCCCCGGCCAGACCGTCGCCGTGGGCCACCTCGATGGCGTCGACCCCGGCGGCGTCGAGCGCGGCGGCGATCACCGCCATGCGCTCGGGCGCGAGCCGGTGCCGGGTCGCATGCATGCCGTCGCGCAGCGTGACATCCTGGATGAAGAGCCTCATCGCGCCGCCAGCCTTTCTCCGGCCCGGACCGCGGCCGAGGTCATGATGTCCAGGTTTCCCGCGTAGGCCGGCAGGTAGTCCCCGGCCCCCTCGACCTCGAGCAGCACGGTGACCTTGTGCGTCACGCCGCTCGCGAGGATGGACGGGTCGCCATCGATCTCGGTGACCTGCACCGGCTGCTTGAGCCGGTACCCGGGCACGTAGCCGGCCACGTCGGCGACCATCCGGGTGACCGCCGCCACGATCTCGGTGCGGGTTCCCGCGTCCGGGGCGGCGACCAGGCAGTGCACGGTGTCGCGCATGATCAGCGGCGGGTCCGCCGGGTTGAGGACGATGACCGCCTTGCCGCGCCGCGCGCCGCCGACCGTTTCGATCGCCCGGGCCGTGGTCTCGGTGAACTCGTCGATGTTGGCCCGGGTGCCCGGGCCCGCCGAGCGGGAGGAGATCGACGCGACGATCTCCGCGTACGGCACCGCGGTCACCGACGCTACCGCGGCGACGACCGGGATGGTCGCCTGGCCGCCGCAGGTCACCATGTTGACCTCGCGGGCGTCCTGGAGCGCGTCCAGGTTGACGGCGGGCACCACGAACGGCCCGAGCGCGGCGGGGGTCAGATCGACGACGCGGACGTCGTAGGGCGCCAGTGCCTTGGCGTTGGCCACGTGCGCCGACGCCGAGGTCGCGTCGAACACCACGCCGATCTCGTCGAAGCACGGCAGGGCGATCAGGCCGTCGACGCCACCGGCGGTGGTGGCCACGCCGAGCCGGGCGGCCCGGGCCAGCCCGTCGGAGGCGGGATCGATGCCGGCCATCGCGCGCATCCGCAGCGGGCCGGCGCCGCGCAGCAGCTTGATCATCAGGTCCGTGCCGATGTTGCCCGAGCCGATGACAGCTGCACCGACCGGCCCGGCGGCCGCCGGGCCGGTCACCGGTCACCCCCGGAGAACACGGCGGACACCTGGCCGAGGCCGCCGATGTCCGCGGTGAACCGGTCGCCCGGCGCTACCGGGACCATCGGCCCGAGCGCACCGGACAGCACGATCTCGCCGGCCCGCAGCGGCTGACCGTACTTCCTGGCGGTGGCGGCGAGCCATGCGACGGCGGCGGCCGGGTGGCCGAGGCAGGCCGCACCGGATCCCGCGGACACTTCCTCGCCGCCGCGCCGCATCCGCATCGGGCAGGCGGCCAGGTCGAGGCCGCCGGACGGGCGGCGCTCCGGCCCGAGCACAAACAGCCCCGACGAGGCGTTGTCGGCCACGGTGTCGACGATGGAGATGTCCCAGCCGGCGACCCGGCTGTCCACGATCTCGAGCGCCGCGACGACGGCGCCGGTCGCGGCGAGCACGTCGTCCGGGCTGGGATCGGGGATGTCGAGGTCGCGGGCGAGCACGAAGGCGATCTCGGCCTCGATCCGCGGCTGCAACAGCCGGCCGCTGTCGACCGGTTCTCCCGGCGGGCAGTCCATGCTCGCCAGCAACGTGCCGAAGTCCGGCTGGTCGACGCCGAGCTGCGCCTGGACGACCGGATTGGTCAGGCCGATCTTGCGCCCCGCGACGCTGTCCCCGGCCGCCAGTTGGGCGGCCACCCAGGCGGACTGGACGGCGTAGGCGGCGCCAATGTCGCCGTCCGGCAGCAGCGCGCGGACCGGCGCGCAGGGGGTCCCGGCGAGCCGCGCCCCGGTCAGCCGGGCGAGGGCCGCAGCGGCCGCGGTGTCGAGTGCTTGCCCGGTGAACGCCATCAGACCACCTCAAAGGTCGTGCCGATACCCATGCCGGTGATCCACTCGGGGACCGGCTCGTAACTTGTCCAGACCAGCGGCCTGGCCGACCGCGGCGAAGGCGATGAGCCAGGTGCGGATCTCGTGGCTGCCGCTGCCCGCCCGTTCCTCGAGCAGTTCGTCCTCCAGCTCGGCGACCGGATCGACGTCGGCGGTGACCAGCTGCTTCAGGAACCAGGCGTCCCAGGCGGCGTTGACCGGGGCATCCGGGTTGCCGCCGAGCGAGCGGACCCGTGACTCACGGGCGTCGGAGGCCGCCCGCACGTCGAGCCGGCCGTGGATCATCGCGGCCCGCCGGTCAGCCGGGACGGAGGCGTCCCGCGGGTCGTTGGACGGCAGCCAGTGGGACAGGCCGCCGCTGGCGACGACAAGCACCCGCCCGGCGTCGGCGGCGCGCACGGCCGCGCCAAGTGACCGGCCGAGGGCCACGCAGCGGCGCATCGACGGCAGCGGCGGCGCGGCGGTGTTCACCACCAGCGGGACCAGCGGGATGTCAGCCGGGCCGCAGACCATGTTGTAGCTCTGCACGATGCCGTGGTCGACGGTGATGGCGTAGGACAGCGCGACGTCGAACCCGTCCGCCGCCAGCCCGTCACGGACCGACCAGGCGAGCGCGGACGCCACCGGCAGCGGCCCGTGGCGGCTGCCGAAGTCACCGAAGCCCTCGGCCTCGGCGACGCCGAGAACGAACGGCGGCATCACGTCGTAGAAATTCCCGTGGAAATGGTCGGGGCCGATGACCACGACGGCGTCCGGTGCCAGCGCCCGGACTGCGCCGGCGACCCGGGCGGTGTCGGACAGGAACCGGCCGCCCGGTGCCGTCGGCGTCGGCGGCGCCTGCATGGTCGCGAACGGCGAGTGCGACATGCCGACCATGCCGATGATCTCGCTCACGGCGTCGTCCCGCAGCTGCTGCCCGCGGCCACGGAGTCGTCGGCCGCCGCCTCGTCCGCCACCGCGCCGGCTGTCCCGGCGGGGAGCAGGAAGTCACGGTGGATCTGGAGGAACGCCTCCCGTTTCTCCCACTGGGGCCAGTGGCCCGCGTCCTCGATGACCCGAAGCCGGGCGTCGGGCAGCCAGCCGAGCAGCATTTCCGCCTCGTCGAGGCCGCCGGTCGGGTCGTGGTCAGTCCACAGCAGCAGCGTCGGCGCGGTGATCTTGCCGACCCAGCTGGGGTCCCAGGCGAAGTCCTTGCGGATCTCCGGGTTCTGCAGCACCAGCGTGTTGCCGATCGCGGTGAGGAAGCCCGGCCTCGTGTAGACGGCGCGGCGCAGGTTGACCAGCTCGTCGGTGACCATCTCGGTGTGGTGGAAGAGGAACTCGACCCGGCGGCGGACGGTGGCGTCGCTCGGGTCGCGGACGGCGGCCGTGGTGCTTTCCACCAGCCGCTTCATCACTTCCGGCTTGTTGGCGATGTTGCCCGGGGTGTTGAGTACCATGCGGTCGACCCGGTCCGGCTGGTGGGCGGCGGTCCAGGCGGCGACCCAGCCGCCGAGCGATTCGCCCGAGAGGTGGGCGCTCGGGATGTCGAGAGCGTCCATCAGCCCGGTCAGGTGGTCGCTGAGCACGTCGATGGTGTAGGGCTGGTCGGGCAGGTCCGACCAGCCGTGGCCCACCATGTCGTAGGCGGTCACCCGGAAGTCGGCCGCCAGGCCGGCGATGTCACGGGCATAGGCCTCCAGGTGCCCGCCGGTGCCGTGCAGCAGTACCAGGTCAGGGCCTGACCCGGCGCGCAGCACGCGGGTGCGTACCCCGTGCACGTCGACGTGGCGCAGCTGGTGATCGGTGTCGGCCAGCTCGCCCCAGATGCTGATGTGCTCGGGCAGGTCGCTCATGAGTGGTCCCCTGTGTCTGACTGGTGCTGCGGGAATCGGGCACGCGCCTCGGCGACGGTGCACAGCCCCGCGCTCTGCCGGCGGGTGATGCCTAGTGCCTGCAGCAGGCGGGAGTTCTCGATGGTGAGGAACTCGACCGGCTCGTCGGCCGAGTCGTTGTAGTGCCGGTGCCAGGTCCACGGCGGGGTGTAGATGAAGTCGCCCGTCGCCCAGGCTTCCTTGTCGTCTTCGATGTCGCTGTGCCCGCGGCCGGCGATGACGTAGTGCACCGTCTCGTGGTAGTGCCGCTGCATGTCCGAGCTCTGGCCGGGCGGGATCGTCTGGCGGAACAGCTCGAAGGTGACGGTCGGCAGCAGGCCGGCGATCGCCAGCGTGGTCGGGTTGTGCACCTGCCCGGCCGGCAGCGTCTCCAGCTCGGCCGCGTGCACCACTGCCGGCCGGGCGGTCCCCGGGCGGACCGTGTCGCTGATAGCGCCGAGGAAGTCAGCCAGGTTGAAGCCGGCGCCAGCTAGTGCCATCAGATTGTCTCCGTCCTTCCGCCGTCGACCGTGAGCACGGTCCCGTTGACGTAGCTTGCGGCAGCTGACGCCAGGAAGCCCACCGCCGCGCCCACCTCGTCCGGCGTGCCGGGACGGCCCGCCGGGACCTGCGCCGTGTCCGCCGTGTCCAGCTCGGCGAACGGCGTGCCAGTCCGCGCGGCGCGGCTGGCGAGCACGTCGCGGCGCCGCTGGGTATCGGTGGCACCGGGCGCCACGCAGTTCACCGTGACGCCATGGTCCGCGTACTCAAGCGACAGCAGCTTGGCGGCGGCGGTCACCGCCGCGCGCAGCACAACCGAGACGGCTAGGTCCGGCTGGGGCTGGCGGACGGCGGTCGAGGTCACGAAGACCAGCCGGCCGAAGCCACGGGACGCCATGCCGGGGAGCGCGAGCCGGGCCAGCCGCAGCGGCCCGAGCAGCAGCAGCTCGCTGCCGGCCCGCCAGGCGTCGTCGGTCACGTCGAGTACCCGGCCGGGCGGCGGCCCTCCGGCGTTCAGCACGAGCACGTCGGGCGGGCCGTAGCCGGCGCTCATCGCGTCCATCGCCGCCGCCGCGTCCGGCGCGGCGATGTCGGCGACCAGCGTCCCGACCTCAGCACCCGACTGCTCGCGGAGCCGCGCCGCGGCTTTCTCGAGCGACTGGAGATGGCGGCCGGCGATAACGACGCGGTGATCCTCGGCCAGCCGCGCGGCGACCGCGAAGCCGATGCCCGCAGCGCCGCCGCCGACTAGGGCGGTCCGTGTGGCGATGATGACCTCCCAGGGGACTCGTGCACCATGCGGTGCTTCGCTTAGCCTGACCCTTATGAACCCGCGGAACCAACGATGAGTCCCGGTCAGTGGGACAGCACGCCTCCGGACAGCGGTCTTGACCGGGCGGCAGCGATCCTCGGCGCGTTCGACGCGGCCCATCGGGAGCTGACCCTCGCCGCACTCGTCGCCCGGTGCGGACTGCCCCGCTCGACCACGCACCGGACCGCGATGCGGATGATCGGCCTCGGCTGGCTGGAAAAGCCGGGTGACCGCTACCGGATCGGCAACCGGCTGTTCGAGATCGCCAGCCTGGCGCCGATCCGGCTCGAGCTGCGCGAGGCGGCGCTGCCGTTCTTGCAGGACCTGCACCAGGCCACCAAGATCACGGCGCAGCTCGGCGTGCTCGACGGCACCCAGGTGCTGGTGGTCGACAAGATCACCGGGCACCGGGCCATGCCGATGCTTTCGCAGGTCGGGGGCATGATCCCGGCGTACTGCTCGGCGCTCGGCCGAGCGATCCTCGCCTACTCGCAGCCACCGGTCATCGAGGCCGCGCTCACCGGGCCGCTGCCCGCGCGGACCCCGCGCACGCTGACCAGCAAGATCGCCATCATGCGGGAGCTAACCGCGGTGCCCGAGCGCGGCTGGGCGACCGACCGCGAGGAGGGCAATATCGGCGTGAGCTGCGTCGCCGCACCCATCTTCGGCCCGCTCGGCGACGTCGTAGCGGCGCTGTCGGTCACCGGCCCCAGTCAGCTGGTGCGGGCCGACCGCATCGGGCCCGCGGTGCGGATGGCGGCGGCCGCGGCCTCCCGCGCCTACAGCCGCCCGCGACCGCACCTGCCCTCCGGGGGGTCGGCCCCGCGTCCTGGGCACGTTGCACCGGACGGCAAAACCGCCATACCGGACATGCAGTCCCGCTGAGTGGGACCGTTCGTTGCGGTGCCGGCCGCGCCGCCGCACGCTGTGGCATTACACCCGTGCGAATGACGCGGTGTGCGAGACAAGGAGGCGACGATGACTCTTGGCGGCGGCTACATGTTGCCATCACGCGAAGGTCAGCAGATCGCGGCGATCGGCCTCGGCATCACCATGAAGACCAACGGCAAGTCCACCCGCGACGCGTACTCCCTGTTCGAGTACGCGATCCCGGCGCGCACCGACGGACCGCCGGCCCACATTCACACCCGCGAGGACGAGTCCTTCATCTGCCTGGCCGGGAAGCTCGACGTGCACCTCGGCGGCGAGGACTACACCATCGGCATGGGTGACTACCTGTACCTACCGCGCGACGTGGTGCATACGTTCCGCAATACCTACGAGGAGGAGGCCCGGGTCATCTCCGTGGTGTCGCCGGCCGGCCTCGAGGGCTACTACCAGACGCTCGCCGACCTGCCGCCCGGGCCGAAGGACATCAACAAGATGAAGCAGATCATGGCCGACTTCGGCATCATGCTGCAACTGCCGCCCGAGGTGCGCTGATCATGCGCGTCGGCATCATCGGGGCCGGGGTCGCCGGCCTGACCAGCGCGAAGGTGCTCAAGCAGGCCGGGCACGAGGTCGTCGTCTGGGACAAGGCGCCCGACGTCGGCGGCGTGTGGAGCCGCACTCGCCGGTACCCGGGGCTGACCACGCAGAGCCCGAAGGCGCAGTACTCGCTGTCGGACTTCCCCATGCCTCGCGACTACCCCGAGTGGCCGACCGGCACACAGGTCCAGGCCTACCTCGCGTCGTACGCGAGCCACTTCGGGCTTGACCCGGCGCTGCGGCTGTCGGCCGAGGTGACCGCGGCGGTGCCGGTGCCCGACGGCGGCTGGGCGGTGACCGCATCCGGGGGCACCGAGCACGTCGAGGCGCTCGTGGTGGCCAACGGGATCTTCTGCGAGCCCGCGGTGCCGCACTATCCGGGCGAGGCCGAGTTCACCGCAGCCGGCGGCCGGGTGCTGGCCGGCACCGAGCTGCACGACGAGGAGCAGGCCCGCGGCAAGCGGGTCCTCATCGTCGGCTACGGCAAGTCGGCGTGCGACGTCACCGTGCCGCTGAGCAAGGTCGCGGCGAGCGCCGACGTGATCGCCCGCCACCTGCTGTGGAAGGTGCCGCGGCGGATCGGCGGGTTCCTCAACTTCAAGATGCTGCTGCTCACCCGCATGGGCGAGGCCCTGTTCAAGTACCTGCGCCCGCGCGGCGTGGAGAAATTCCTGCACGGACCGGGCAACGGCATGCGCGGCAACATGATCAACTCGATCGGCTCGGCGTCCGTCCGCCAGTTCGGGCTCAAGCGGCTCAGCCTGGTGCCGCCCGGGCAGATGGAAGACATCGTCCGGGGCGCGATCGGCCTCGCCACCGAGGGCTTCTTCGAGGGCGTCGCGGCCGGCCGGATCGCCGTGCACGCCAACCGGACAATCACCCGGCTGCTGGCCGACGACGGCGTGCCGACCGCGGAACTCGATGACGGCACCCGGCTGCCCGCCGACCTCATCGTGTGCGCGACCGGGTTCACCCAGAGCGTGCCGTTCCTGCCCGCCGACGTGACCGGGCGGGTGCTCGACGAGCGCGGCAACTTCATGCTTTACCGGCAGATCCGCCCGGTTGACGTGCCCGGCCTGTACTTCAACGGCTACAACTCGTCGTTCTTCAGCCCGCTGAACGCCGAGATGGCCGCGTTGTGGATCGCGGCCGACCTGGCCGGCGCGGTCGCGCTGCCCCAGCCGGCCCAGATGCGCGAACGGGTCGTCGAGCAGCTCGCGTTCATGGACGTCGCGACCGACACCCACCACAGCCACGGCGGGAAGATCATCCCGTTCTCCATGCACAACGTCGATGAGGTGCTCGGTGATCTCGGCGTGAACATCAGCGCCCTGGTCCGCGCCTGGCACTGGCTGATGCCGGTCGACCCGGCGGCATACGGCCGGGTAACCTCAACCGTTCTCAGCCGACTACCGAGCGTCCCCGCGGCAGCGGTAACTGCCGTACCCGAGGCAGTACCCGGCAAGGCGCACGCCATGTAGCAGGGGGCTCAGCGGAAATGGTAACGGCGGCGCCAGGCATCCGCATTAGCCGATGCCTGGAGCCGCTGTGGGGCTGGCTTGTTACATGCCGCTTTACATGCTCGCGGACGTGGTGTTGGGGGTCACGCCGGACGGGCAGACCGGGTCGGAGATCAGGTTCCCTTGCGGGACCGAGGCCATCCGGCCCATCGCCTGGCCGCACATCTCAGTGCCGGGGAAGATGATCACGTGGTGGATCTGTGCCCACCAGTTGTACAGCGCGCTCATCGAGCTGCTGCCTTGCGCCACGGCGAGCATGTTGCCCACGTCGGTGGTCCAAACGAAGTACGGCTTCCCGCTGGAGATGAAGCACGCCTGTCGCCCCATCGCGTCCACCTGATTGAAGCTGCTGGATTCCATCTCCTGCACTGTGTACTGGGTCGGATGGGCTTCCAGGTGGTTCCAGCCGGTCTCGGAGTAGCCGGGGATCGTATTTCCGCAGTGGGTCATGGTGTTCTGCTGGTAGCTGCCGTTGAGCAAGGTCACCTGGCTCTCGTACGCGCTGTAGAGATCGGCGCGCGAGGCGTACGTGTGGAACACCACCTGGGCGACCCCGGGGACCGGCGAGGTACAGGTCACGTTAGCCGCGCTCTGTGCCTTGCACGAGCTCGGCGGGAGGTCGCCCTCGGGAGTCGAGCACAGGTTGGCCTGCTGCAGCACCCCGGTCAGCGTGGTCGGCCCGATCTTCCCCATGTTCCCCGCCGCTAGGGCCACCTTGCCGCCGGGGGCGCAGCTGGCCGTGCGTGCGCTCTCGGTCACCGGGACAGCGGTGGCATTCATCGACGACATGCCCGCGCTCGGGGTCGGGCTGGCGATCGACGAGGAGGAGTTCATCGACGCGCCCGCGGCCGGCGTCGTCTTGGCGCCGCCGGCTTGCGGGGTGCCGTTGCCTCCCGTCAGGGCCAGCGCCGCTCCGGCCCCGCCGCCCGCCAGGATGAGCGCCAGGGCGGCCACCAGCCAGCCGCGCCCCCGCCCGCGACGCCGGCGGGGCCTGGGCCCGGAACCGGGCGGGCCCGGCGGCATCGGCAGGGCCTGCGGCACTGGCGGCGGCGGCGCGGTCTCGGCCGAGGGCCACTGCGCGGTCGGGTCGTGGAACGCGTCGGCATATTCGTGGGCTAGTTCGGCCGGCGGGTAAGGCGCCAGTTCGGCACCGGGCGGCTCGGCCGGGTAGGGGGCCACGGGGCCGGGCCTGGGCATGAGCATCTGCAGCGATCCCCCAGGCGAGGGCGGCTCCGCCATGGCGCCGAGGGCCTCGCGCGCCGCGTTCATGAACTCGCGGCAGGTCCCGTACCGGTCGCCGGGGCGCTTGGCGAGCACGCGCCAGAAAACCTGGTCGACGGCAGGCGGCAGGTCGGGGCGGAGCACGGTCGGCAGCGTCGGGGATTCCTCTACGTGCGCCCAGATGATCGCCGCGTCGAGGTCCTTCTCGAACGGCACGCGGCCGGTCAGGCACTCGTAGAGCACGCAGCCGAGTGAGTACTGGTCGGCGAGGCCGGTCACCGAGATGCCGCGGATCTGCTCGGGGGCGACGTAGTCGATCGTGCCGAGGAACGCCCCTGTCGAGGTCAGCCCGGTCCGCCCGCCCAGGTGCTTCGTGATGCCGAAGTCCGCCAGGTACACGTGGTCCGGGTCGGCGCCGTCATTCCCCCGCTCGACGAGCAGGTTCCCCGGCTTGACGTCGCGGTGGACCAGGCCACGGCGGTGCGCCGCGTCGAGCGCACGCGCGGCCTGCTCGAGCAGGAAGACCGCCGTGTCCGGTTGCAGCCGGCCGCGCTTCTTGAGCATCTGCCGCAGGTCGGTTCCCGTCACGCAGCGCATTGCGATATAGAGCAGGCCGTCGCTCGACCCCATATCGTGAATTGGGATGACATTCGGGTGGTTCATCGAGGCGGCGATCCTGGATTCCTCAAGGAACCGGGTGCGGAAGATATCGTCGCTCGCCAGGGCCGGGTCTAGTACCTTCAGCGCGATCACGTTTCCGAGCCGCGGGTTCTCGGCACGGAACACGATGCTCATGCCGCCCCTGCCCAGGACCGAGACCAGACGGTACCCAGCGAATTCTTCGCCGACAAGCGGCAACTCGGCCATGCGTCACTCCCCGTCCGGGATCACCGCCAGCCCCGGGAGCGAGCCCCCCAAAGGCCTGCCCTGGCGGCCACCCTGCTTAATTCTCGGACGACCCAAAACTAGTGAACGCTCAGAATGCCCAGCGGTCAATGTGGCAGAATTCAGACAGTAATTGGAAAGCCCGCGCCCCTGTTGCGGCTGTTGCCTAAAGAGCAATCTGATACGCGCGTGGTTCATAATTTACCCCGCATTAACCCGGCTGAACTACCGGGCGGCGGCCAGCAGGGCGCGCTCGTGGCGCTCGCACCAGCGGCGGGCGCGCCCGGCCTCCGGGGCGACCGCGCGCCAGTGGTCGGCGAACCCGGCGTGTCCGGCGGCGGCCGCCTCCGTCACAATCGCGTAGGTCCAGTCGTGATTGGCGACCAGCGCCGAGGCCACGGCAACGCGCGCGGCGCGGGGGAACCCGCTGGCCGTGAGGAAGGTCCGGAACCGCTCAAGCGCGCGCCCCTGGCGGCTGTCGGTGACGTCCGCTTCGTCAAGGAGTGGCACGAACGAGCGCGCCGCCGCGGCGAAGTCCCAGACGGCACTCCCGGGGCCCGCCAGGTCGAAGTCGATGAGCGCGACCGCCCGCCCGTCGCGGAATACGACGTTGGCCGGGTACACGTCGTTATGGCTGACCAGGCCCGTGCGGTAGCGGGCCGGAACCGGCCGGGGCCAGGCGTAACCAGCCGGATCGAACCCGGAAGCGGCGCGGTGGTAGCGGCGCAGCAGGTCCGCGACGCTGACCAGGGCCTCGTCGGTGAGCACGTCCTCGGTGAGCGGCGGGACCGCCGCCCGGTCCGCGATGTAGGTGAGCGTCTCGGTCACCGGGCCGGCGGCCAGGACACGGGGCGCGCCGTCGAAGCCGACGGCATCAAGGTGGTTAAGCAGCGCGTGAGTAGCGGGCCAGCAAGGTGCGGTCGGCCGCACCACGGTGTCGCCGACCCGGACGACACGGCCCCGGTTGGCGGTGCCGCCGCTGAGCGGCAGCCCGCCTTGCCGGGGCAGTTCGTCGCCGCGGGACTGCCCGCCCTGACGGGGCAGGTCAGCCAGGGACGAGGTCCCTGCCGTTCGCAAGCCTGAGCAGGCCTCGGGCGAGTTCTGTATGCGTGACAAGGCCATGGACAAGCCCTCCTCGGATCGCGGCCAGGACCGCGGGGCTCTTACCGGCGTCGTAGGCTACGCCAAGGACGAAGGGGATCCGTGTGAACAGCGGGGCGGGCGTCACGATCATCCTGCTGTCGAGCGGAGTCGCCAAAGGGCCGCCGTCTGCGCCGATGAACACGCCGGCAAGCTCCGCGCGCACCCCGAGATCAGTCAGCGAATCCCGCTCAGCAGGCGTGACCGCGTCGTAGATCGTCGACAGCCCCGGACCCCAGGCTCCGATGGAGACCAGCCCGATGGTCACGCTGGGGATGAGCGCGAACGCCTCGGCGATGTCACTTTGGCGGCGGATGGCAGAGGCAGTCGCCGCGTCGGAAACGAGCATCGGCGCATAGAACACGTGCGCGGTGCCGCCGCCGACGCGGGCGACGCCGCGCACCAGTTCAAGCAGGTCCCGGCCGTCCGGCGGCGGCACCGCCCCGGTGAGCTGCACGATCGGGCACGGCGGCAGCTGGGTAAGCGTGGCGGTAAGCCCGCTCAGCGTGCGCGACCAGGTCAGGCCGAGCACGTCACCGGGCGTGATCAGGTCCATCAGCACCTGGCCCGCCGCCTCGCCGAGACGCTGCCGCAGCGGCGACTCGTCCTCGGGGAAGTTGAAGACGAACGCGTGCCGCAGGCCGAAGACGGAGCAGAGCTCCGCGGAAAGACCGGCGTCGAGCGCACCGCCCGGCAGGCCGATCTCGATCCGGACCAGCCCGCTCTCCCGCGCGGAATCGAGCAGCCGGGCGACCCGGAACCTGCTGATCCCCAGCCGGTCGGCGATGTCGACCTTGGAGACGCCTTCCAGGTAGAACTGCCGCGCCACCCGCGCGGCCAGGACAACTTCGGACGGTCGGTCCGCCGACAAGCTGGCCATCTACGCCTCCGTCGCGCGCTCATTTGAGCGCACATATCTCATATTTGCAGCTTTTCTTGACATTGCCTAGCCGTGAGTCCACTGTGATGTCGTGTTCATTTGAGCAGATAATCGCTCAAATGAGCATACACAGGGTCGACGGCGCTTCGCGCTAGAGCGTCCTCAGCGCGGTGGAGGTTCATTTCATGAGTTTCATGAGTTCAAGGCGCAGGTTCAGGAAGCGCAGGCTCGCTGCTGCGGCCTGCGTGGCCGCGGCGGTCACGGCGGCCGCCGCGTGCTCAAGCGGCGGCGGCTCGGGCAGCAGCGCGAGCGGAAGCAACAGCAGCACCGGCACGGTGACGGTCGCGGTGGTGTCCAACCCGCTGGTCACCGGTCAGATGATCCCGCTGACCGAGTCGGTGTTCGAGAAGGAAAACCCCGGCATCAAGGTCAAGTTCGCCACCTACACCGAAGGCGACCTGCGGGCGGCGATCGAAAAGGACGTCAGCACGCACAGCAACTCGTTCAACGCCATCATGATCGGTCCGTACGAGGCGCCGCTGTTCGCGAAGAACGGCTGGCTGGACAACCTGACCACCCAGTACATCGCCAGCGACCCGTCCTACGACGCGTCCGACCTACTTCCGGCGGTCGCCAAGTCGCTGTCGTACAACGGCGACCTGTACGCCGCGCCGTTCTACGGCGAGTCGTCGATGCTGTACTACAACAAGACCCTGCTCGCTAAGGCGGGCATCACCATGCCCGAGCACCCGACCTGGGCCGAGGTCGCCGCCGATGCAGCCAAGCTGAACAAGCCGGGCTCAGAAGCGGGCATCTGCCTGCGCGGCCTGGCCGGCTGGGGCGACAACATGGCGTCCCTCGACACGGTGATCAACACCTTCGGCGGCGAGTGGTACAACTCGAACTGGCAGGCCCAGCTCAATTCGCCCGCGGACACGGCAGCCATCAACTTCTACGTCAACCTGGTCAAGGCCGACGGCGAGTCCGGTGCCTCCAACGACAGCTTCAACCAGCTGCTGACCCTGTACGGCCAGGGCAAGTGCGCGATGTGGTACGACTCCACGGTCGCGGCGACCTCGCTCGCGACCACGTACCCGTCGGTCTACGCGAACACCGGCTACGCGTTCGCGCCCGTCGACAAGACCACCTCCTCCGGCTGGCTCTGGTCCTGGTCCCTCGGCATCCCGCAGGGCGTGAACGACCAGAGCGCGGCCTGGAAGTGGATCTCCTGGGCCACCTCCAAGCAGTACGACAGCCTCGTCGCGTCCAAGTACGGCTGGTCGGCGGTGCCGCCGGGCAGCAGGACCTCGCTCTACAGCAACCCCAACTACCTGAAGGCGGCCGCGCCGTTCGCCAACATCACCCTGCAGTCCATTGACGGCACCGACCCTGATCACCCGACGGTGAACCCGGTGCCCTACGTCGGCATCCAGTACGCCGACATCCCGCAGTTCGAAACCCTCGGCATGTCGGTCGGCCAGCAGATAGCGGGCGCGATCGCGGGCACGGAATCGGTGAACCAGGCGATATCGACCGCCCAGTCCGAAGCCTCGGCCTACACGCCGTCCGAACTGTCCGGCAGTAACTGACGCGGGGACAGTCAAGGACATGGCCGTTCTTGAGGACGTCACTTCGCCCCCCGCGGCCGGGCTCCGGCCGCGGGGAGTGAGTCAGCGCGAGCGATGGCAGCGGCGCCTCCCGTTGCTGCCCGCGCTGATCTTCACCATCGTCGTCACCCAGGTCCCTTTCCTGGTGACGCTTTGGTACAGCTTCCAGAGTTACTTCTGGAACGAGCCCGGCGGCGCGCACTGGACCGGGGTCTCCAACTACAAGGAAGTGTTCACCGACCCGAACTTCCGCAGCGCACTGTGGCGTTCGGTGACCATGACGGCGATCGCCGTGATCGTCGCGATGATCCTCGGCATCCTGCTTGCGGTCCTGCTGGACAAGAAGTTCCTCGGCCGCGGCATAGTCCGGACGCTCATCATCACGCCGTTCCTGATCATGCCCGCCGCGGCGGCGCTGATCTGGAGCGGCCCGATGCTCGACCCGAACTTCGGGCTGCTCAACTGGCTGCTCGAACCGTTCGGCGTCAACCACGTCGCCTGGCTGACCACGCACGCCTACGGGTCCGTGATCGTGGTGATGATCTGGCAGTGGACGCCGTTCATGACCCTGATCGTGCTCGCGGGCCTGCAGGGACAGGCATCCGACGTGCTCGAGGCGGCCAAGGTCGACGGGGCCAACGCCTGGGCGACGTTCCGCGAGCTCACCCTGCCGCATCTGCGCCCGTACATCGAACTCGGCGTCCTGCTCGGCTCGATCTACCTGGTGACCACCTTCGACCAGGTGCGGCTGATGACCAACGGTGGTCCGGGCACCGAGACCACTACCTTGCCCTTCTACCTGTACGAGAAGGTCAACTACGCCTTCGATATCGGCGGGTCGGCCGCGGCGGGCGTGGTGACCGTCATCCTGACGCTCATCGTGGCCAGCTTCGCACTGCGGATGTTCGCCCGGGTCTTCCAGTTCGAGGAGGCAAAGTGACGGCGATAACGGCGACCGAGGCGCCGGCCCAGATCCGGTCACAGTGCCGAACGCGCCGAAGCGCAGCCGCCGGGCGCGGGAGATCTCCGGTCTCGCGGGCTGGACGGTGCTCGGCTGGGTGGTGGGCATCGGCTTCTTCATCCCGGTGCTGTGGATGGTGATCACGGCGTTCAAGCCGGAGTCCGCCGCGGAGACCTGGCCGCCCAAGTTCACCTTCAGTCCCACGCTGGCCGAGTTCCGGCTGGTCTTCAACGGCATGGGCCCGTTCATCGAGCACTCGGCGATCGCGACGGTCGGTTCCACCATCGTGGTGCTGGTGCTCGCACTGCCCGCCGCGTACGCGCTGTCGATCCGCCCGGTGGGCAAATGGCGGGACGGGCTGTTCTTCTTCATCTCCACCAAGATGCTGCCGGTCGTCGCGGCGATCGGCCCGCTCTACGTGATCGCGCTGAAGACGCACCTGCTGGACAGTATCTGGCTGCTGATCATCCTCTACGCGGCGATGAACCTGCCGCTCGCGATCTGGATGATCCGCTCGTTCATGCTCGAGGTGCCCACCGAGATGCTCGAGGCGGCGCGACTGGACGGCGCGGGCCGGTTCCGGGAGATCACCGAGGTCATCATGCCGGTGGTGAGCCCCGGCCTGGTGTCCACGGCGCTGATCTGCATCATCTTCGCCTGGAACGAGCTGTTCCTGGCGCTCAACCTCACGGTCACGAACGCGGCGACCATGCCGATGTTCCTGATCAGCTCCGTCCCCCAGGAAGGCCTGTACATCGCGCACCTGAGCGCGGCGGCCACGGTCGCCTCGGTCCCGGTGATCATCGTGGGCTGGATCGCGCAGCGCTCGCTCGTCCGCGGTCTCTCGATGGGGGCAATCAAGTGACGGTTCCCTTCCGGGGGGACGACCCCCCGTACCCCCGATGCGCGCCCGATGGCAAAAACCGCCACTGTATCGGGCACGCGCAAGGCCAAGAAAGCTATCCCGAACGTAAGCGTGCTACGCGGAGGTCCCGCCATGGCAGGAGTTAGGTACGTAGGCACGAGCCGCGTGTACGCCAAGGGCGCGCGCCCTGCAGTCGACGCGCTCAACCTTGACATCAAGGACGGCGAGTTCATGGTGCTCGTCGGGCCGTCGGGGTCGGGTAAGACCACCGCGCTGCGCATGCTCGCCGGGCTCGAGCCGCTCGACGGGGGTCGGATCGAGATCGGCGGGCGTGACATCAGCGACGTGCAGCCGAAGGACAGGGACATCGCGATGGTGTTCCAGAACTACGCCCTGTACCCGAGCAAGACCGTCGCCGAGAACATGGGCTTCGCGCTGAAGATGCAGCACGTCCCGAAGGCCGAGCGGGACAAGCGGGTCCGCGAGGCGGCACGCATCCTCGATCTAGACGACGCCTTGCTCGAGCGCAAGCCGAAGGAGCTTTCCGGTGGCCAGCGGCAGCGTGTCGCCATGGGCCGCGCCATCGTGCGGGAGCCGAGTGTCTTCCTGATGGACGAGCCGCTGTCCAACCTGGACGCCAAGCTGCGCGTGCAGACCCGCAGCCAGATCGCCGAACTGCAGCGCCGTCTGGGCATCACCACCGTCTACGTGACGCACGACCAGGTCGAGGCGATGACCATGGGGCACCGGGTCGCGGTGCTCAGCAACGGGAAGCTGCTGCAGTGCGCCTCGCCCCGCGAGCTGTACGACAATCCGGTGAACCAGTTCGTGGCCGGCTTCATCGGCTCCCCGGCGATGAATCTGCTGACCGCCCCGCTGACGGACGAGGGTGTGCGGCTGGCCGGGACGGTCATCCCGCTTAGCGCGGGGGTGCGGACCGCGGCGGCCAGGGACAGACTGACCGAGCTGGTCGTCGGCATCAGACCCGAGCACCTGCACTTGGTCGCCGTAGCCGCGTCGGCCGGTGGATCGGCGGCCGGCGCTCCGGCGGCCGGCGCCGGGGACCACCGCGAGCTCACCGGCGAGATCCTGCTCGTAGAGGAGCTCGGCGCCGACGCCCTGATGCACGTCCGGCTGACCGGCGAAGGCGGCTCCGACGACGGCACCGTCGTGGCGAGGACGGAGGGCCGCAAGTCCCCGGCTCTCGGGCAGCAGGTCTCGTTCGGTGTCCAGCCGGACGACGTCTTCGCGTTCAACCCGAAAACCGGCGCCCGCCTGGCGGGCTGAGCCTCTCGCGGACTGACCCGCGCGGGCTGGGCCCCGCGCGGGCCTGAAGACTTAGAACCAGACTCATGGAGGTCTCATGCGGGCCATCGTGCTCGACCGTCCCGGCAGTTTCCGGGTGGCAGAGGTGCCGGACCCTACGCCGGGGGAAGGTCAGATCGTCGTCAAGGTGGATGCCTGCGGGGTGTGCGGCACCGACATCCACATCATGGACGGGGAGTTCCCGCCGACGCCGTATCCCATCACGCCGGGCCACGAGTTCGCCGGCACGATCGTCGCGGTCGCGAGTGATGTGAAGATGGACCTGCCCGTCGGCGCCAAGGTCGCGGTCGACCCCTCGCTGTACTGCGGCTACTGCCGCCGGTGCCGGTCCGGCCGGGACAACCTGTGCGAGAACTGGGCGGCCATCGGCGACACGGTGGACGGCGCGTTCGCTGAGTACGTCGCGGTCCCCGCGGTCAACGCGCACCGGCTGCCCGACGGCGTCGACGGCCAGCTCGGCGCCATGATCGAGCCCCTCGCCTGCGCGGTGCACGGCCTGCGTCGGCTTGGCCCGCTGTTCGGCGACTCGGTGGTGCTGACCGGTGCGGGGACGATGGGCCTGCTGCTACTCCAGTTGCTCGTTCACTCAGGGGCGGGCCCGGTCACCGTCGTCGACCGGGTCTCCGACCGGCTCGCGGTCGCCCGCAAGTTGGGCGCCGCCAGGACCGCGAACAGCCTCGGCGACCTCGACGGCGAGCGGTTCGAGGTCGGGGTCGACGCGACCGGCGTCCCCGTGGTCGTCGACGGCGTCTCCGGGCTGCTCGACCGGGGCGGCCGCCTGCTTGTCTTCGGCGTCTCGCCGGCGGAGGCGTCGATCAGCCTCTCCCCGTTCCGCGTCTACAACGACGAGATCACCGTCACGGGCTCGATGGCGATCCTGCGCAGCTTCGCCCCGGCCGTCGAGCTGATCGGCAGCGGCGCGATCGACCCGCGCCCGCTGCTATCCGAGCCGCTGCCCCTAGCCGAGTTCGGCGAGGCCCTGCGCCGGGTGCGCACGGGCCAGGGCATCAAATGGCACATCAAACCCTCCTGACCCGAGCCTGGCGGGGACCGGAGCACCCACGGCTCCTCATGACAGCTCGCCGCATCCGGTCATGTCGCGGGTGCTAGCGCCTGCGACATGCCAGGATATTTCATGAAAACCGAAAAATCGGTGCGGTCCATGATCCGGAAGACTTAATTCCTGAAGAAAGATTCGCATCGCATAGGTGCATAAAGTCTTCCGGAAAAATAAAGTCTTCGCGATCATGGGCTGGCGACAAAACGGGCATGTGCCGAGCGCGTAACAGGAAGGTAGTGGTGTGATCGTTGTTGCTGGCGAGGCGCTAATCGACCTTGTCGTGAGCCCCGGCGGCCAGATTGACGCTCGGCCGGGCGGGGGCCCCTACAACGCCGCTCGGACCACGGCCAGGCTGGGTGCGGAGACGGCCTTCCTTGGCCGCCTCGCCGATGACGGGTTCGGTCATCTGCTGCGCGAGCGGCTCACTGGGGAAGGTGTCGGTCTTGGCGTGCCCGAGCCGTCAGGCAGGCCAAGCACCCTGGCCGTCGCCACCCTCGACCGGGCGGGCGGCGCCGACTACGCCTTCTACCTGGACGGCACGGCCGCCGCCGACCTGGAATACGAGGTACTCAAGAAGGCGCTGCCCGCCAACGTGACCGCCGTCCACGTAGGCACGCTTGGCCTGGTGATGGAGCCGAGCGGTGCGGCCATCGAGCGGCTCGTCCTGACCGACGTGCCTGCGGACGCCCTCGTGCTGCTCGACCCCAATTGCCGCCCCGGCGCCGTTACCGACCATGAGGACTACCGGAGACGATTGAACGCGATCGCGGGCCGCGCCGATATCGTCAAGGCGAGCACGGAGGATCTCGCCTACCTTTACCCCGGCGCGCCGGCCGAGCAGGCAGCGAGGGCGCTGATGCGAACCGGCCCGTCGCTCGTCCTCGTCACCGACGGCCCCCGCCCGGCGCGGGCGTTCCTGCCGGACGCGGTCCTGGCGGAAGAGGCCCCGGACGTCACGGTCGCGGACACGATCGGCGCGGGCGACGCCTTCGGCGGCGGCTTCCTCGCCTGGTGGACGTTGCACGGCCTCGGCAGGGCCGACCTTGACCGCCCTGGTCCGGTCCGCGATGCGCTGGTCGGCAAAGCGCTGCGTACCGCCGCTGCTACCGCCGCCCTCACCTGCGCCCGCCCCGGCGCAGACCCGCCCGCCCTGTGGGAACTTCAGGCCAGAAACTGGTGGCCCGAGGCATAGCGGGTTACGAGGCGTAGCGGGTTATTCAGCCTCCGCCAGATAGTGGATCGTTGGGCGCACCTGGGTCCTCCTAGCGATCCACTACGACAGGTCACGCCGACACGCCTGGAGTCGTGCCCGACGGCGATATCGACCCGCCAGTCGTTCCAGGCTGAACCGGGAAGCTGATGTTGTCATGGACGGCATCGAACCACGCCCACACCTGCTGATGGGACACGTCGCCGCCGGTCGCGTACCCGAGCAGCTTGCCGGAGTCCTGCGTCCACAGGATGACGGCGCTGCCGTTTGCGTTCTGCGTGCAGAACACCCGGCCCATCGCGATGTCCGTGGGAATCTTCCCTGAGGCCAGTTGCCCGGCGGAGTAGGTCGTGTAGTACTGGTTCGAGTTGTTCCAGGTGCTCTCGGCCGTTGAGGCTGGCGCGGTCGCCCCGCAGATGTGCATGTTCTCGACGGCCGCGAAGGGCTTTTTGCCCGTCAGGTTGTGCACGATCTCCGTGTAGTCCGAGTACAGCGCGGCCAGGCTGGCATAGGTCGCGAAGGTCACGCTCACGATGGCAGGGGACGGGTTCGTGCATTGCAGCCGCGTCGGGGTCTGCTGCACGCAGGCAGACATCCGGAGGTCGCCGGGGTTGGACTTCGCCGTCTTCTGAATGACGGAGAACAACTCGCTGGGCGGTGGAGACGACTGGGCCGCCGGCTGCAGTTTGGTGGGGACCTTGGCCTTGCCCGCCTGGCTGGCAAGCAGCCCGCCCACCGCGGCGCCCGCGACCAAGATCGCGATGACGATCAGGCTCCACAGTGTCCGACGGTCCCGGTGCCTGCGTGCCCGGCGCCTGCGTACCGGCTTGCCTGACCCACCTCGGCCGTCGCCGCCGTCAGCCGGGTAGAACGGCCACTGCGCGGCTCCGGGTGTCTCGCCGGCCGGGCCAGGGTACTGTGCCTCGTTCTGCGGGGGCTCCATCACCGGCAGGGGGATGCTCCGCGTCACGTCGTAGGGTTTGCTTGCGGTGTCGTGGGCGACTTCCGGCAACCCGCCCGGCGGCAGCGGAGCCGGCCGGAATTCATGCGATGCCCCGCCGCCCGGCGGGTGGGCATGCGACGTTCGCAGGAGGGCCTCCCGGGCCGCTGCCATGAACTCGCGGCAGGTCGCATACCGCTCGGCAGGTCGCTTGGCGAGGACCCGGGCGAATACCTCGTTGACTGCTGGCGGCAGATCGGGCCGGAGCAGCGTCGCCGGGAGCGCGACCTCCTCCACATGCGCCCGCGCGATTGCCGTGCCCGAGTCCTTCTCGAACAGCACCCGGCCGGTGAGGCTCTCATAGAGCACGCAGCCGAGTGCGTACTGGTCGGCCGCGCCGTGCACGGCTAGCTCCTGAGCCTGCTCCGGTGACAAGTAGTGGGGCGTGCCGACAACCCGCCCGGCCGAGGTCAGCCTCGTCAGCCCGGCGACGTCCTTGCTGATGCCGAAGTCGGTCAGGTACAGGTGATCCGGGTCCGCGTCGTCGCTGGTCCGTTCGATGAGGAGGTTCGCGGGCTTGACGTCCCTGTGCACCAGCCCTCGCCGGTGCGCCGCGTCCAGCGCGAGTGCGGCCTGGCTGAGGAGGTACGTAGCGGTGTCCGGGGCAAGCGCGCCTTGGTCCGCGATCATTTGCCGCAGGTCGGTGCCGGCGACATAGCGCATCGCGATGTAAAGCAGCCCGTCGCTCGCCCCGTAATCGGAGATGGGGACCACGTTCGGGTGGTTCAGTGAGGCCGCAATTCGCGATTCCTGCAGGAAACGAGTGCGGAAGGTGTCGTCATTAGCTAGGTCGGGGGCGAGTATCTTCAGCGCCACGACGTTCCCGAGCCGCCAGTTCTCGGCCTGAAAGACGACGCTCATGCCGCCCCAGCCAAGCTTGGAGCGCAGTCGATAGCCAGCGAACTCCTCGCCGACCCGCGGCATATCGGGCATTGTCTTCTCCCCCATCCGGAGTCGCTGCCCATCCGGCCTCGGATCTAGATGGTGCCCTGTGCAGTAACCCCGCCCGCTCGCTAAGACTCCCGACCGCAGTTCATCATGACAATCGGTTGCGGTCAAATGCGAAGAAAATGCGAAGGTGGGTGGCGCGGGGCGTAAGTGTATTCCGGACTGACCCGGGAAGTTGATGTTGTGGTGGATGACGGAGAACCAGTTCCATACCTGCTCGTGCGACGCGGCGCCCGTCGCGTACCCGAGGAGGTGCCCGGAGTCCTGCGTCCACACGATGTACTCGCTGCCGCCCTGCGTCTGCTCGCAGAACAGCCGGCCCATCGCGATGTCATCGGGTACCGGGATTTCGGTTCAGCGCACCGGGCTGGTCGCCCCTATGAAGACTGGTGTCGCGTTTGGAGTAAGCCGCTGGCGTTCGGGATGATTTTTTCTTAATTTCCGCTGAGGGACCGCAGCGTCGGGAGATGAGTAGGCCAGGGGACGAGCAGCCGCGCGCCGAGGACCACCGCGCCCACCGCGACCAGTGCGAACAGTCCCACCCAGACTCCGGCGGGCACCCGGGTCAGCCAGGCGAGCTGGTCGGCGTCGGACATCCCAGGGCCGGAACGGCCGGTCGGCAGGCGGCGTCCCGGCGGCAGGCGCACCGCCCTGGTGCGCGTCCGCGCTAGCTCCACGACCGGCCGTACCCCGCCGAACAGCAGGAACCACGCCGCCGCGTAGGCGAACGCCGCGCGCAGGGCCGGATCGGCCAGCCAGATGACGACGAAGAGTGCCCCGCCGGTCACGAGCACCGCGAGCGCCCCGTACCAGTTGCGCACTAGGAGCAGGATCACCGCCAGCAGCACCAGGAACAGCGATAGCAGCAGGGTCACCCGGTGCTCGGCGAGCAGCGCCGAGGCCCCGACCCCGAGCAGCGGCGGCGTGATGTACCCCGCCAGCGCGGTGATGATGATCCCCGGCCCGCGGCGCTTGCCCCGCGAGACCGTTTCGCCCGAGGTGTCCGCGTGCAGCCGGATCCCCTCAAGCCGCCGGCCGGACAGCAGCGAGGCCGCCGCGTGGCCGCTCTCGTGCGCGATCGTGATCGCGATCCGCGTCAGCCGCCACAGCCGAGGGCTGACCACGATCAGCAACGCGACGACCGCGCTCGCGGCGACAACCCACCCAGGCGGAGCGTTTTGCGCCCCGATCAGCCGATCCCAGAACACTGCCACGGACAAAGGGTATTCGTGGCTTCACATGCCCGCATTCCCTACCACGTTACGTCTGCATTCGCTCATTGTCCGGCGTGGGCGCGCTTCGAACTGCTAACTGTAGGTGGTACAGCGAACACATAATGATGCGCTGACGGGGGCGGAAGTGACATGAGTGGCAGGGGCAGGCATGCGCTGCACAAGCCGGCAAGCTTTGCCGCGGGGGAGTGGGAGTGGGCGGGGCGGGCATGGGACCGGCTCCGATTCCCGACCCGCCTCGGCGTGACGGCGGCCGCGGCCGCCGTGGTGGCGGTGGCAGCCATGATCGCCGCAGTCGCGGCGCACTCGGGGAGCCCCGGGTCGTCCCCGCGGGTTTCGGTAGAGGTCGCCAGGGCGAACGCGGCCCCTGCCATCACCGGGCGAGGACGCAGCGGCGTGCTGAACGCCGGCGTGGGAACGGTCGCGCCCGCTGGGGGCGCCGGGATTCCGCTGGTGCTGACCGCCGTCGACCATCAGGACTGCCCGCCCGCTGCGGCCGCGTGCGTGGACCTGACCAGGCACATCACCTGGCTGCAGGCCGATGGGCGGATCACGTTCGGCCCGGTCCAGATGGAGCCGGGGCCGACGGGGGGCAATCATCAGACCCCGCGGGGCACGTTCCGGGTCCAGTGGAAGGCCGGCCAGTCGTACCAGAGCGACATCTACCACGAGGCGATGCCGTGGGCGACGTTCTTCGCTCCGGGCGGCATCGCGTTCCACGGCGGCAGCCTGACCGCGTGGTCGCACGGCTGCGTGCACCTGACAGACGTGAACGCGCACTACTACAACGAGCACCTGGCGATCGGCGCCGAAGTCGTGGTCTTCTTACATCCCGATCCGCTGGTGCCCGGCCCACAGCGCGAGCTGGTCGGCGAAGTGCAGGCTGGCCGGGTCGCCTGACGCGCCGCCCGGAATGACGAAGCTGGCGGACGCGGGATCAGCGAGGTCGACCACCTGCCGGTACACCGACAGGGTTGCCACGGTAAACGGGCTGCCCTGCCGCCACCCGTAGCCTGCGGCCGCAATGGTGTCGGCGTCGCCCCCCATCGCGGCGCCAGGAAACGGGCCGGCGAGCGGGTGCACGCGCTCCGCCCGGTGGACGTCGCCCCACCGCCACCGCCTGGGCTGCGGGCCGCCGGCCTTGACCGCCGCGGCCCACGCGCCGGCGAGCGCGCCAGGCACGGCGGCGAGGACCCGTTCCCGCCGCTCACGGTGGTCCGCCTGCTGGGCGGCCGCTGGTGGCAGCGGCCCGCCGAGGAGCTCCCAGGTGTCGTTGGCAAGCCAGCGCCGCATCATGGTCAGCGTCGGCGCGAGCACGCCCGACGCCACCCATGCCCAGGTCTGCGCGCCAAGCGCCGGTCGGTACAGCGCCTCGGCGAGGGCCCGCAGGAAGCACGCGTACAGCAGCGCCGCGGCGGACCCGAGGGCCAGGTCACCGTCGAAGCCGGCCAGCAGCGCGCGCGCCGCCTCGGCGTCCTCGTCCTCGAATGGCCCGAGCCCAGTCAGCAGCCGGCCCCAGCCGCGCGCCTGCAGGGACACCGTGTCGGCTTGCATCCCGGCTAGCTCGTCCGCGCTGAGCGTGCCCGAGTCCGCGAGCAGGGAGCGGAGCCGCTCGGCCCGCCACGGCTGGGAGAAGGTGTAGGAGATATAAGGCTCGGAAGCGTCGGTAATCGTGTTGTTGGCGGTCATCACGAACCCGGCCTCGGGGTCGACCACCGCGGGCAGTGCGGTGAACGGCACGGTCCCTGTCCACTCGCAGGTGTCGTCCCAGCCAGGGATCGGCAGCCGCCGTCCCGCGTCCGACGAACGCACCGGAAGCTCGCCGCGGCACTGGTAGGCGATCTGGCCGTGGGTGTCTGCGCAGACCAGGTTGTTGACCGGGTCGACCCAGCTGTCCTGCGCGCCGGCCAGGTCGGCGGCGGTCCGCGCGGTGAGCATCGGCAGCAGGCACTCGAACCCGCGGTTGGGCCGGTGGGTGCCCGTCCACTTGAGCACCAGGGCCAGGCCGGCGTCCGGGTTCCCGTGCACGACCGGCCCGTGCCTGGTGCTCCACGCCGGGACGGTGACCGGGGAGCCGCCGTGCACCTCGATCCGCTCGTGCCGGACATCGGCCTCCGCCCAGCCGTCCGGCGTCAGGTACCGCGTGCCGGAGAATCGCTCCAGGTAAAGGTCCTGCGTATCGGCGTCTCCGTGCGTGATCGCCCACGCGACCGACCCGTTGAACCCGAAGTGCGGGAAACCGGGCAATCCGGGGAACGTGGCCCCGGTGACGTCGAAGTCCGGACAGGTCACTCGGCACTGCCAGTACACGTTCGGGGTGTCGAGCGCCCGGTGTGAGTCATTGCAGATCACCGCGCCGCCGTGCGCGGTGCGCCGCCCGCTGACGGCCCATGCGTTGGATCCCGGCTCGACCTCCGCGAGGAACCCGAGGTGCCCTTCGATGTCGCCCACGGCCTCGTCGAGCAGCGAGGCGACCGGGTGCGTCAGCAGCCCGCCGGACGGGACGGTGACGGGCGACCCGACGACCGGCCGGGTCTCAAGCCGTTCGAACGCGTCGGCCCCGGCCCGCGCGAGCAGGACCGCGTTCGCCAGCTTGTGCTGCCACTGCCCCATCAGCACGTGCCGCACCAGGAACGCCGCGACGGAATGCCATGCCAGCCACGGCTCGACGGGATAGCGCGCGGGCAGCGGCAGCGCCCCGTCGGCGATCGCCTGGTTGACCCCGCCCGCGTAGGCCTCGAACGCGGCCCGTACCTGTGGTGACATCACCGCGACGTCGAGCTGGGCGGCGGCGGTGAGCCCCAGCCGCCGGGCGAGGACGTCCGCGCCGAGCGCGGGTGACCCGGCGATCTCCGCCCACCGCCCGCACGCCCGCCGCCGGTCGTAGTCCATCTGGAAGAGCCGGTCCTGCGCGCACGCGTACCCCATCCCGGCCCACGCGTCCGCCGCCGTCTCGGCCCGCACCTGCGGTACCCCGTGCCCATCGCGCGTGATCAGATAATCCACCGAATAAGTATCCCGAACGTGTGCATACTCCGCCGCATGGCGCCACCAGTACCTCCCGAGTGGGCGAAGAGTTCCCCCGTTGTTCCCGTGATGTTGTTCCCGCGATCCCGCTATGCACGGACGTTCCCGGCACGCCAAACTGAGTCCCGAAGACATAGCATCCGACCGCACAGCGGGGGACGAGTGGACCAGCCCAACGGCGATCAGCTCAACGTGGTTCAGCCCAACGTGGTTCAGTCCAACGTGGACCAGCCGAACGTGGTTCATCCCGATGTGGACCAGTCGAACGTGGTTCAGCCCAACGTGGGCAAGCCCAACGTGGACCAGTCGAATGTGGACCAGTCGAATGTGGACCAGCCGAATGTGGACCAGCCGAATGTGGTTCAGCCCGACGCGGTTCAGCTCAATGTGGGCAAGCCCAACGTGGACAGGCTCCAGATGATCCAGGGGGTCATCACCAGGCTCGCCGCGAACTCCGGTACCTTCAAGGGCTTCTCGGTCCCGGTCGTGACGGCCCTGCTGGGCGTCGGCATCGACAAGAACAACGACGGCTTCGTCTGGCTCGGCATCTACCCGATCGCCGTCTTCGGCTTCCTTGACGCGTACTACCTGGCCCTGGAAAAGCGCTACCGCGCTCTCTACAGAAAGGCGACGACCGACCCCGACACGGAATGGAGCCTGGCCGCCGGCCAGGCCACCTTCACCGAGATCCTGGACTCTTGGAAGTCCCCGTCAGTCTGGGCCTTCTACGGCGCGGCCTTGGCAGTAGTCATCGCCGTCGCCTTGATCCTCTGAGCGACTGTGCTAGCGCTTCCAGGAAAGAACTGTGCAAGCACTTCCAGGAAAGGGAGCACCGATGCCCGGGTAGTAAAGCTGACTATCCCGGTCGGCAAGGGCGAGTATTAGAGTTGCTGTCATGTCATCGTCCACGGCCCTTGAGGCGTTCCTGGCCGAACCCCGCAACGTGATCGTCGCCGGCATCCGTAAGGATGGCCGGCCGCATCTGTCCCCGAACTGGTTCCTCTGGGACGGAGAGCACTTCTACGTCTCCACGACGCGCAAGCGCACGAAGTACAACATCTTCCGCCGCGACCCCAGGGCCGAGCTGGTCGTGGACGACGCGACCGGCCACCGCTACGTCGAGATCCCGACCACGGTGGACATCCTGGAGGACGTGCCGGCCAACATCTCCCTGTTCCGCGGGATCAGGGCGAAGCACGGCCGGCCGACGCCACCGGACGATGAGCTGGCAGCCGAGCTCATCGCCGACGACCGGGTCCTCCTGGTCTTCACCCCGTCCGCGCCCCAGTCCGCCTGGACGGTAGTCGGCCTCGACTAGCCCCGGACGCGTCTTCCAGTCATGGTGGATCGTTAGGAGCCCCCGGGCGCTCCTAACGATCCACTGTCATCGAAGCTGGAGAGCACGGGGGCCTCGGCTAGCCGGCCAGGGCGGCGACGATCAGCGCTGCCGCGGCGCTGACCTGGAGGATCGCGCCGAAGACGTCACCGGTCATCCCGCCGAGCCGCCGCCGCGCCGTCCGCTGGAGCAGCCAGCCGGCGAGCAGCCCGGCCAGCGCGGCGGCGAGCCCGCGCGCGGCCAGGACCGGGCCGCCCGCCGCGAGTCCGCCCACCGCGACGGCACAAGCGAGCGCACCGACCGTGAGCGCGCGGTCGACTGCCGTGGTCCGGCCCGCGACAAGGGAGCCGAACCCGCCGGGCCGGGCAGCGGGGGAGGATGTCGCGACGACGACCGAGACCCGGCCGGTGACCTCGCCGAGCACCAGCGCGGCGGCGGCCAGCGGCAGCCGCGGTATTGCCGCGACCGCCGTCACCTGGATGAGCAGCACCAGGACGAGCGCGCCGACGCCCATCGGGCCGATGTCTGAGCGGCGCATGATCTCAAGCGCGTCAGCGGCAGGCCGGCGGCTGCCGAGCCCGTCAGCCGTGTCGGCGAGCCCGTCGAGGTGCAGTCCGCCCGTGAGGACAGCGATCACCGCGACCGCGAGCGCCGCGCCGAGCAGCCGTCCCGGACCTGACGGGTTGAGGCTGCCGACGGCCAGCACGACTCCGGCACCGATGCCGCCGAGCAGCAGCCCGATCGCGGGCAGCCACAGGATCGCCCGGGCCGCCACCTCGTCGTCGAGCATCCCGCTGACCCCGGCGGGGATGGCCGTGAAGAGGCTCATCGCGACCCGCCAGGCGGGCGGCTGCTGTTCGCTCACCGGGACAAGTATCGGCTATCGCAGCCGCTTGGGGATGCCCGCGGTGCACAGCCAGACCTGCTCGCATTCGGCGGCGACGAGCGCGTTAAGCCTGCCGAGCTCGTCGCGGTAGCGGACCCCCGAGGCGGTGGCGGGGACCACCCCGGAGCCGACCTCGTTGCTGACCGCGACCACGACCCGCCTGGTCGAGCGCCAGGCGTGCAGCAGCCTGTCAACCTGTGCTGCGAGTTCCTTGTCCGCTCCGCCGGCCCCCGCCCAGAGGCCGCACTCGTCCATGACCCCGGCCAGCCAGGTCGACAGGCAGTCCACGAGCACCGGGCTCGCCTGCCGCGACGGCGGGCGATCGGCGCCGGAGAGCACGCTCCCCAGGTCGAGGGTCTCCAGCGTCGCCCAGTGCGCCGGCCGCCGCTCCTGGTGCACCCGCACCCGCTCGGCCCAGGAGGGATCCGAGTCGTCCGCGGGCATACCGCAGGCCACGTAGTCCACATGGTCACGACCAGCCAGCATCCGCTCGGCGGTCACCGACTTCCCCGACCGCGCCCCGCCGAGGACAAGCACCCGGAACCCCTGCCCGCGCCGTGGCCGCCCCGGCAGCGGCAGCAGCCCAGGCGCGGCAAGCGGACGAGGGTCACCGTCGCGGGTCAGCCGCATCATGCCAACCACCTTCTCCCGACAGCAAAACCGCGAATCAGGAGACCACGCCCCCGTTCGGACGTCAACTCAGCGGATCAGTCGAATCAGCACGGCGACCGAGGTATAGAGGGGGTCACGGCAAGGTTACGAACTGGTCCGATAGGGTGGGTTTTTGCTGGGCACTGGCCCGCTGGGTGAGTGCCTGACGTCACCGTCTGCCCGTCAGGAGAGCTCATCGTGGCCAATGACCCCATGGGGTCTGGTGACTTCGGCGCCAGTCCCTTCGACGACATCTTCGCCCGCTTCTTCGGCGGCGCCCTGCCGCAGCGGCCAGCCCAGCGGATCGACATCGGCCAGCTGCTGACCGAACAAGGCCGTGAGGTAATCAGGGATGCCGCCGCCCAGGCCGCCCGGTGGGGGGACCCCGACCTCGACACCGACCACCTGCTGTGGGCGGTCACCAGGCAGGAGCCGGTCCGCCGCCTGCTGAGCGCGGCGGGCGCGGACCCGGACGCGGTCGCCAGGCAGATCGAGTCTCAGGCCGAGCGCGGCCAGCCCCGTGACGAGATGCCAAGCCTCACCCCGGCCGCCAAACGGGCGCTGCTGGATGCGCGGCAGATCTCCCGCGCCTTCGGTTCGTCGTACATCGGGCCTGAGCACCTGCTGTTCGCGCTCGCCGTCAACCCGGAATCGGCTGCGGGCCAGGTACTTAGGGATGCCCGAATTACCCCGGAGGCGCTGCAAGAGGCGGTCACCGGGGGCGGCGGCCGGGGCGCGGGCGCGGGAAGCGCGGGAAGGAAGCCGCCGTCGGACACCCCCACGGTCGACCAGTTCGGCACCGACCTCACGGCCCTGGCCCGCGAGGGCCGGGTCGACCCGGTGGTCGGCCGCGAGCAGGAGATCGAGCAGACGATCGAGGTGCTATCGAGGCGGACGAAGAACAACCCGGTGCTCATCGGCGAGCCGGGCGTCGGTAAGACCGCGATCGTCGAGGGCATCGCGCAGCGGATCATCGACGGGGACGTGCCCGACACGCTGGACGACAAGCGCGTGGTCCAGATTGACCTCGGCGGCATGGTCGCGGGCACCAGGTACCGCGGCGACTTCGAAGAGCGGCTGAAGAAGGTCATCGACGAGATCCGCGCGCACGGCGATGAGCTGATCATCTTCATCGACGAGCTGCACACGGTCGTCGGGGCGGGCGCAGGCGAGGGCTCGATGGACGCGGCGAACATGCTCAAGCCCGCCCTCGCCCGCGGTGAGCTGCACGTCATCGGCGCCACCACGATCGACGAGTACCGCAAGGACATCGAGAAGGATGCCGCCCTCGAGCGCCGGTTCCAGCCGATCCTGGTCCCCGAGCCGTCGGTGACCGACACGATCGAGATCCTCAGGGGCCTGCGCGACCGCTACGAGGCGCACCACCAGGTCCGCTTCACCGACGAGGCGCTGGTCGCGGCGGCGGAACTGTCTGACCGCTACATCAACGACCGTTTCCTGCCGGATAAGGCGATCGACCTCATCGACCAGGCGGGCGCCAGGGTCCGGCTGAAGACCAAGACGCCGGCGCGGGACCGCCGGGAAGCCGAGCAGCGCGTTGAGCGGCTGCAGCGGGAGAAGGACGAGGCGGTGGCCGCCGAGGATTACGCCAGGGCCTCCGCGCTGCGGGACCAGATCGCCGAGCTGAGCCAGCAGGCCGACAGCTTGAGCGAAGCAGGCGGGAAAGCAGAGAAGGCGATCCCCGAGGTCAGCGCCGACGACATCGCGGAGGTCGTCTCCCGGCAGACAGGCATCCCCGTCTCGCAGCTCACCCAGGAAGAAAAGGACCGGCTCCTCCAGCTGGAGACGCACCTGCACCAGCGGGTCGTCGGCCAGGACGACGCGGTGGCGGCCGTCGCGGAGGCGGTCCGCCGCTCCCGCGCGGGCCTAGGCGACCCGGACCGGCCCATCGGCAGCTTCCTCTTCCTCGGCCCGACCGGCGTCGGCAAGACCGAGCTGGCCCGGGCCCTGGCGGAGGCCCTGTTCGGCAGCCAGGACCGGATGATCCGCATCGACATGAGCGAGTTCCAGGAGCGGCACACGGTCAGCCGCCTGGTCGGTGCCCCGCCCGGCTACGTCGGCTACGAGGAAGCGGGCCAGCTCACTGAGGCGGTCCGCCGTACCCCCTACGCCGTCCTCCTCTTCGACGAGATAGAGAAGGCGCACCCGGACGTCTTCAACATCCTGCTCCAGGTGCTCGACGACGGCCGGCTCACCGACGGCCAGGGTCGCACGGTGGACTTCAAGAACACCGTCGTGATCATGACGAGCAACCTCGGCTCGGACCTGATCGGCAGGCGCAGGCTCGGCTTCGACGCCCAGGCTGGCGCGTCGGGCGCGTCGGATGCGCAGGACGCGCAGGACGCGCAGTTGCGTGACCGGATCATGTCCCGCCTGCGGGAGTCGTTCCGGCCGGAATTCCTCAACCGCATCGACGAGATCATCGTCTTCCGGCACCTCGACGAGACACAGCTGCGGCAGATCACCAGCCTGCTCCTTGAGGAGACCACCCGCCGTCTGCACGCGCAGGACATCACCGTGGACTTCACCACAGAAGCGATCGACTGGCTCGCCCAGCGCGGTTTCCAGCCCGAGTTCGGCGCCCGCCCGCTGCGCCGCACGATCCAGCGGGAGGTCGACAACAAGCTGTCGTCGATGCTGCTCGACGGCCGCCTGCTGCCCGGCCAGCACTTGACCGTCGCCCGCGCGGGCGACGCCCTCACGTTCCAGGCGAGCGACCGCGACCCAGCCAAGGTCCCGCCCCAGGCGCAGGCCCAGCAGTCCGACCGGGAGGAAACCACCCGCCAGAGCTAGCGGGGACGCCGGTCGACCCCGAGATCATCCGACCACGTCGTCTGCCGAATGAACGGTTGCACCCAGACCTGGAGCCTCGCCGCCTGTCCTGCTCCAGCACTGGCCCCTGCCGCGCCCAGCTCAGGTCCCGCCCCAGATTCAACAGTCCGCCCAGGAGGCAACCGAGCGCACAGACCACCCTCATGAGTGAACTCGACGAACTGGCACTCGACCTCAAAGTAGTGCCCGAGCCTCACTTTAAGCAGGAGGGGATCATGCCGTCGCTCTCCGAACGGATCAGGGTCTCTCTCGGCCTAGAGCTTATTGGTGTCCGCGTGGCGGGCAGCCAGCACGGATACGACCATGTCACGGGGACCCTGGCCGACGGACGTTCGATCTTCGCCAAGGTCGCGCCGGGGCCGAGCGAGGCGGCCGCCGCGGCGTTCGCGGCCGAGGCGAACGGGCTTCGCTGGCTTGCCGAGGCGGACGGCGGCCCGCCGATCCCCCAGGTAATAGGAGTGACAGATGACTTCCTGGTCATCGAGCTACTGGAGCCACTGGAACGGGCGTCCGCGCGAGCGGCCCGCCGGTTCGGTGCCGATCTCGCCAGGATGCACGCGGCGGGCGCGCCCTCCTTCGGTGCTCCGTGGCCAGGCTGCATAGCGTCGCTTCCGCTCGACAACAGCAGCGCTGGCACCGACTGGGGAAGCTGGTACGCGGAACGCCGCTTGGTGCCGTACCTGAGGCAATCGCATGATGACGGCACGTTGTCCCGCGCCGCGATCGGCCTGGTGGAAGCCGCAATCGGCAGGATCGGTGAACTGGCCGGCCCGCCGGAACCCCCGAGCCGCATTCACGGCGACCTGTGGTCGGGCAACGTCCTATGGTCAGGCGGGCGCGGCTGCCTGATCGACCCGGCAGCACACGGCGGTCACCGCGAGACCGACCTGGCGATGCTGGCCCTGTTCGGCGCCCCGCACCTAACCGAGATCCTCCATGGCTATACGGAAACGATCCCGCTGGCGGACGGCTGGCAGTCCCGCGTCCCCCTCCACCAGCTTCACCCGCTCCTAGTCCACGTCTGCATCTTCGGCGTCGCCTACGTCCCCCGGCTAACCGCCGCCGCCCGCGCCGCCTTGGCCAGCTGATGATCTGCTCCCGGTACGCGACACCACCAACCGCGACGGGAGATCCACTCCCACTTCGAGCGCCGAGGCCGGCGGCTGCCTAACGCAACAGTGAGTGACAGGTTTTACGCGACAGGTACCTGGCGTGCGCGTAGCTGTCGTGTCCAGATGATGGGATAGCCCTCGGGTCTCGGCCGGCTCAGGCTGTGGGCCCGCTGCCAAGCCAGCCGCGCCGTTTGAAGAGAATGAGCAGGAGCACGATGGCGACCACCTCGGAGCCGAGGCCGAGGAAGAGGAAGTAGCCGAAGCCGACCTGCAGATGAGCGATCGGCCAGGCGAAGTTTTGCCCGAAGAACCCGGTCAGGAAGCCGAGGGGCAGGAAGATGGTGGCGATGATGGCCAGTTGCTTCATGACAACGTTCAGCCGGTTGGACACCATGGACAGGTGCGTGTCCATGGCACCGCCGACTAGGTCCCGGTAGGCGTCCACCATGTCGCTGATGCGGATCAGGTGGTCGTAGAGGTTGCGGAAGTAGACCGTGCCCTGGTCGGTCATGCCGGGGATTGCGACCATGCCGCCGTTGAGGCTCGAGATCATGTCGCGTTGCGGGGTGATGACCTTGCGGATGGTCATGATCTGTCGCTTCATGTCGAAGAGCGTTCCTAGCTGCTCCTCGGTCGGGTTCTTCAGGATGGCGCCCTCGAGATCGTCGATCGCATCGTCGAAATCGGACAGCACCGGGAAGAACGAGTCGATCAGCGTGTCCATAATCAGGTAGAAGATGACGACCTGAGGCGCGGAAGCCTTCGAAGAGTGGTGGCTGCCCAAACGGTCGCACACTGTGCCCAGCGCCGGGCAGTCGCCCTGGTGGAGGCTGATGATGAATTTATCGGTGACGAAACAGTGCACCTCCGCCACGTTCTTGCCGTCGGCGGCCATACCAAAGGTGATGATGTGTACGAAGTCGTCGTAGTCATCGATGCGAGCCCGCTGGCCGAACCGCTCTACTGCCTCTACGGCCACAGGGTGGAAGTGGAAGGTATTGACCAGCAGCCCCGTGACATCGTCGTCGGGTCCCGGGTCGTGAATGTCGAGATTTAGCCAGAAAAATGTGGCTCCGGCCGCTGCCTGCTCGATCCCCTGCCGGGTTGCGTCGACAGTTATGCCGTTTTGCGTGAGAGTGCCCTTCATGCGAGGGATGCTCTCATGGTTAGGAGACGGATGCGCCCAGGTCTGGTCCTGGCGGCGAATTCGTCCCGGACTCGTCGCTTGCCGTGGCATCCACGGCTGCCATGTCGGCCGGCGTCGCACCGAGGCGGCGCTCCACGTCGGCCAGCCGGTGACTGATCTCCGACAGCTGCTGGCCCAGGTCGGCATGGCTTTTCCTGAACTCTTCCTTACTGGCATCCGTATGTTCTTTGACGAACACCGAAGCAACGGTAGCTGTCAGCACGCCGATAAGGCCTATCCCCAGCAGCATGAGGATCACTGCCACTGCCCGGCCACCTTCGGTGACGGGGTACCGGTCCCCGTAGCCCACGGTGGTCACCGTGACGATGGCCCACCACAAAGCGTCGGGGTAGCTGTGGATGTTACTGCCCTTAGCGTTCTCCTCGAAAAGCAGCACTAGCCAGGCCCCGAGGAAAAGAGTTGCGGCGGCGGCGATCAGCACCCGGAAGAGGCTGTGGTGCCTGAGGATGGTCTCTACCCGCAGCTCCGCCTCCTGCAAGAGGAGGCCCATCTTCTCGATCCCGACGAGGTGCCAGCCCTGAAGGGGGGGCACCGCCACGGTCGCTGGCTCCACCCACCGCCGCTTGAGATAGCCGCGACGGTCGGGGGTCACTACCAGGCGTACGACATACTCCGCGAGGAGGATAGCCCAGAGCACGAATAGGCTGCCGACCAGCAAGATGGAGGCTGAGCCGTTGACGTCGGCCGTGACCACGACGATAGCGATGACCAGCCAGGCAATCCCCAGCAGGGCCATCGGGTACTTCGTGGTCCGTTCAATGCGGTCGACGAGATCGTGGCGCCCGCCCGACGGCTTGACCCCCACGATGATCTGACGCCGCCGCTCCTCCCGGCGCTCCCTCTCTTCCAGTCGCTCGCGCTCCAGTCTCTCCAGCCGCTGGATGCGTTCGATCGAAGACGGCCGCTTCGTTACCGTGGCGCCTCCTGCAGTAGTTCACACTTCGGTGAAGTCCCTGTACTGAGACGAAGATAGTTGATGGACATTCCTCGTGAAATACGCCATGCCGGGCTGCGGCGCAGAATCAGGCTAACCCGGCTGCGCGACGAAGCCGGGCAGAACGGCGCCTAATTAGCGGACCCTGTCGCATGCCCTGACCTGCACTTATGCGTCCGTCCGGTCATCGGGGTACGGTCTCGATGAGTCCCCGCTCGGGAACCGCGAGTGGCTCGGGTGGGCGGGGACTGCCCGGCTCATGCCAGGGCACTCGCCGTCGCCCCGTCAGCGGCGCCGCCAGCGGCGTCCGCGCGAGCAGGGCGGTCAGCGGGACGCAGCAGGCGAAGACGATGCCCACAGTCAGCAGGCAGAGCAGCGGCCAGGGGATCACCAAGCTGAGATTTCGCCAGCCCAGCCACACCAGGATGTTGATGACGAGCATATGGGACAGGTAGACGCCGTAGGCGTTGTCCGAGCCCGACCGGACGGCGGCCGCGGTGAGCCGGGACCGGCCCGGCCGCACCAGGGCCACGCCCGCCAGGTAGCCGCACGCGATCACGCCGACGTTGAACGGGATGACGCTTGCCAGGAAGGGGCTGTAGCCCACGGCAAGCGCATGGTAGCCCGAGCCAAGCGCGCTGGTCACGCCGTATTGCGCCAGGAAGTAGAGGCCCTCGGCCGCGAGCGCCGCGCCCACGGTCAGCGTGACGATCAGCCGTGCGTGTCCGCGCACCCAGGCGTCCACCTGCTTTAGGTGAAGCGCCACGATGCAGCCGCCGACCAGGTAGAGCAGGTAGCTCAGCGCGTCCAGCTGGTTGTACTGCTGCATCAGGCCAGGCAGCGAGTGCGACTGCGTGAGGACCGAGATCGCCAGTTGGGCCAGCACCGTGGCGGCGAGGACGAGGCCATGATGTCCCCTGGTCCGCCGTAGCAGGACGATCAGCAGCGGGAACACCAAGTAGAACTGCATGATCACGAGCAGGAAATACAGCTGGAAGTACCCGGTCTCCGCCATCGAGGCCAAGCCGCGCAATGCCGAGGCCGGGCCGCTGTAGTGCGACGTCGGCAGCAGGAAAAGGAAGTAGATGAGCGTCCAGCACAGGTAGGGAACCCCGACCGCCAGGAACCGGCGCCAGTAGAAGTGGCGAAGTCCGGCGAGGTTGGTGAGGCTGAGGTCCGCGTAGGCGTATGCGAGCATGCAAGCCGAGATGAAGAAGAATCCCTCTCGGGACACGTGCAGCAGCAACAGCGCGGCGCCCGAGCTCACGGTCGCGGCCGCCGGAGCGAAGTAGATGATCGCGTGGGTGCTGACCACGCCCGCCTGCTTGATCGGACGCATGGCGTCAACGTGGTCGAGGCGGCGGCGAGCAGGACGAGCAGGAGTGGTCATGCAGGCAGAATGTTCATGACTCGTTAAGATCAGATGAAAAACGGCCAAGGCACAGGAATCTCTCGGCTAACCCTCTGCTCGCGCAGGGCGTCGGCGGGTGCGCGACACACCAACCGCACGCCTCTGAAGAGCGTGGATCGTTCTACACGCCAGGGCGTGTAGAACGATCCACCCTCCCGTTCCAGCGGCGTGGGTGCCCCTGTCTGAGGGCGCGGACCGCCCGTTTTGCCCGATTCCTGGGGCTGGAGGGCAGTCGGCGCTATCTCACCCAAGTCGATGGAAGTCGAGCACCCCGCGCGCGTCCGCTCGCAGCAGGCCTTTTGGGCACTTTGCGCCTTCGAGTGCTTCTATCGAAGCCTTTTGCGCAATCGGGCCGGAAGGAGGTGCCGGAAAGGGGTGCCGGAAAGGGGTGCCGGAAGGAGGTGCCGGAAAGGGGTGCCGGAAGGAGGTTTAGCCGATTCGCAGCCAGACGGTGGTGTCCGGGGGGAGCAGGCCATCGTCGATCGGTCCGCTGGCAAGCAGGATGCCCGTGTGGGGAGGCAGGGGGACGGGGGCCGCTGACAGGTTGGCGACGCAGCGCATGGTCGCACTCGGCTCGCCCGTGCTTTTGTTCAGCCCAGGCAGGCCTTCGTCACTCGTGCCCCCGCCGATTGAGAGCCGGTCGAAGGCCAGCACTCCGTCCGGCGACGGCTGCCAGGTCATCGACCCGTCGCTGAGCGCGGGCGAGGACCGGCGGATGCGCAGCGCGTCCCGGTACAGGGTCAGCATCGAGTCGGGGTTCGCGGACTCGGCCGACACGGTCAGGTCGCGCCAGTCCTTCGGCTGCGGCAGCCACGGCTCAGCGGAAGCCCCGGAAGGGGAGAAGCCAAACGGCGGCTCCGTCCCCGACCACGGCAACGGGACCCGGCTGCCGTCCCGGCCGGGGTCGGCGCCAAGAGTCCTGGCCCAGATCGGGTCCTGGCGCAGCTCGTCCGGGATGTCCTGGACTTCCCACAGGCCGAGTTCCTCGCCCTGGTAGATGTAGACCGAGCCGGGCAGGGCCATCGTCAGGAGCGCCGCTGCCCTGGCACGGCGGGTGCCCAGGGCCAGGTCGACGGGAAAGCTGTGGAAGTACGGGCGCCGGTCCAGGCTGAACGCGGTGTCGGGACGGCCGTACCTGCTCGCGACCCGGTCCACGTCGTGATTAGACAGCACCCAGGTCGCCGGGGCCTCCGCGAGCGCGAGTGTCGAGTCGATGGCCTGGCGCAGCGCGGCGGCGTCCCACGGGCAGTTCAGGTACGGGAAGTTGAACACCGTGTGCAGTTCGCCGGGCCCCACGTAACGCGCGAGCCTGGCGGCGTCCGGCAGCCAGACCTCGCCGATCAGCATCCGCCCCGGGTAGGAGTCGGCGATGGCCCGCCACGACTGGTAGATGGCGTGCACGTCGTCGCGGTCCGTGAACGGGTGCGCCGGGCCGGGCTGCTCGGCACCGGTGACGTCCGGCAAGGCGGCGTCCTTGCACAGCAGCGCGGCCGAGTCGATCCTGATGCCGTCGGCACCACGGGAAAACCAGAACCGGAGCACGTCCTCGAACTCACGCCGAACATCAGGCGACGACCAGTTGAAGTCGGGCTGCTCGGGTGCGAACAGGTGCAGGTACCACTCGCCCGGCGACCCGTCCGCCTCGGTCACCCGCGTCCAGGCGGGCCCACCGAAGATCGACTGCCAGTTGTTCGGCGGCAGCGAGCCGTCAATTCCTCGCCCCCGCCTGAACCAGAACCGGGACCGCTCGACCGAGCCGGTGCCGGCAGCCAGCGCGGAAACAAACCAGGGGTGCCGGTCGGAGGAGTGATTGGGCACCACGTCGACGATGATCTTGATCCCGCGCGCGTGCGCCTCAGCGATCAGCGCGTCGGCGTCCTCCAGGGTCCCGAAGACCGGGTCGATCGACCGGTAGTCGGAGATGTCGTATCCGGCGTCGGCCATCGGCGACGGGTACCACGGGTTGAACCAGATCGCGTCGATGCCAAGCGCGGCCAGGTATGACAGGCGCGCCCGCACGCCGGCCAGGTCGCCGATGCCGTCGCCGTCGCCGTCAGCGAAGCTGCGCACGTAGAGCTGGTAGATCGCGGCGCCACGCCACCAGGAATCGGAAGACGCGGACGCGGACGGCATGTGCACGGGAAACCTGCTTTCTCCAGTTACGAAAAATGGCATGCGGCAGCGGCCCGGCCACCGCGAACGAAGCGGGGACGGTCAGCCTCTGATGCCGCCAGCGGTAAGGCCGGCCATGATGTTGCGCTGGAAGATGAGGAAGAACACGATCGTCGGGACCGCGGCCATCGCGGACGCGGCGATGATGAGGTTCTCCGGCGTCCCGTACGTCGCCTGCCAGATGCCGACGTTCAGCCCCTCCCTGGTCGGGGTGTAGCCGTACTCGACGAGCAGCGGCCAGAGGAAGTCCTTCCACACCGCGACCGTGGCGAAGATCGAGACCACGCCGATGATCGGCCGCGACATGGGCAGCACGATCTTCCACAGGATCTGCAGCCGGGACCCGCCATCCACGGCAGCGGCGTCGATGTACTCCGTCGGTATGGAGTCGAAGAACCGCTTGAGCAGGAAGATGTTGAACGCGTTGGCCACCGACGGCAGCCAGATCGCTTCCGGTGAACCGACCAGGTTCCAGTGCACGAACGGCAGGTCGACGATGGTCACGTACTGCGGCACCACGAGCACCGTCGCCGGGATCATCAGCGTGGCGAGCATGAGGAACAGCACGACGTTGCCAAGCACCGGGCGCAGCTTGGACAGCGAGTAGGCGGCGGCCACGTCGAACACGAGCTGGAACGCCAGCGCGCCGACCGCGTAGTAGAGGGAGTTCCACAGCATCCGCCCGACGTCGAGCCGGTTCCACGCCTGCTCGAAGTTGCCGAAGTACACCTGATGCGGGTAGAGCGTGGGCGGGGTAGCGATCGCTTCCTGAGTCGACTTGAGCCCGTCGCTGAACAGGAAGTACAGCGGCCCGATGAACACCAGCGTGAACACCACGATAACCAGCGTCAGCACGACCCGGTACACGATCTTCCCGCTCCGCCGGTTGAGCTGCACCTCGGAGATCAACGTCCGCGTCGATGTCGTCTGGCGGCGCCGGGAGGCCCGGGCCCCGCCGCTAGCGGTGATAAGGCTGGCCATGAGAAGTCAGAACCCCCTAGCCGCGCTCACGGGTGGCCCACAGGAACCCGCCGGAGAATACGGCGAGCACCAGCATGAGGATCACGCCGAGTGCCGAGGCGCTGTTGTAGTTACTCGCGCCGCTCATCGCGAACGCGTACTGGTAGATGAGCATCACTACGGACAGCGTGTTGTCGCCCACGCCGCCGCCGCCGTTGGTCAGCACGAAGGACTCGATGAACATCTGCATGGTGGCGACGACCTGCAGCATGAGCAGCAGCGTCAGGATCAGCCTGGTCTGCGGGATGGTCACGTGCCTGATCCGCCGCAGGATGCCCGCACCCTCAAGCTCGGCAGCCTCGTACAGCTCGCCGGGGATGTTCTGCAGCGCGGCCAGGTAGATGAGCGTCGCGCTGCCCATGTTCATCCAGGTCGACGCGATCACCACTGACACCATCGCGGTGCTGATGAACCCGTTGCCCGGCTGGAACACCCACTGCGACGTCGGCAGGTGCAGGAAGTGCAGGATGTCGTCGAAGAGCCCGTACTGCGGGTTGTAGAAGTAGGCGAACAGCAGCAGCGCCGAGGCCGGCGTCAGCATCACCGGCAGGTAGACCAGCGCCCGCAGGTAGCCGCGCGCGTGCCGCAGCTCATTGAGCACGATCGCCACGACGAACGGGACCGCGTACCCGACGACCAGCGCGAGCACGGTGAACTCCAGCGTGTTCCGCCAGGCCTGCCAGAAGGTCGGGTCACGGAATATCCGGAGGTAGTTCGACCAGCCCGCAAACGCGTAGCCGCCCCCGTACACCGGCTTCTGGAAGCTCATGATGACTTCGCGGACGATCGGGTACCAGGAGAAGAAAGAGAAGCAAACCACCGCGCCGATCAGGAACCCCCAGGCCGCGGCGTTTCGCCGCGCCCGTGGCAGCAGCGCCTTTGGCCGCCGCCCGCGGGCGGTCGCCGGTGCCGCCGCGCGGCGCGCGACGCCGGTAGAAATAACGTCCGCCACTCGCTTCTCCTGTCGTTCGCGGACTGACCCGGACGCGGGGCGGGCGGCTGAGGTCGCCGCCCGCCCCGCGCTCGGCTGGTGGATTAATAAGGAATCGTCCGAACGGGAAGGGCTTTCTCTATCACCCCGCACTGTTCGCCAGGATGGTGTTGACGTTCGCCGCCGCCGATTTAAGGAGCGCCGGGATGTTGGCGTTCGGCTCGGTCAGCACCGCGAGCATGACCGGGTCGAGCGTCTTGTAGACGGCCTGGGCGTCATACGGCTCGCCGTCGCCGGGCTCCTGCGCGTTGACGAACGGCGTGTAGTACGACGTGTTGATCGTCGCGTACTGGGTGCGGAGCTGGTTGATCTTGGTGCCGGTCGCGCCGGTGAAGAGCTCGGGCTCGGGGAAGCCGACCGGGAAGCCGTCCGCTTTCTGCCTGGCGAAGTTGAACTGGCCGTCGCCGGGCGTCAGGTCCTCGAAGTCGATCCACTTGATGCCGGCCTCGATCTGCGCCGGGGTGTCCTTCGGGGAGAACATGTAGTCGTTGCCGCCGGACAGCGAGCCCGCGGGGGTGCCGTTCACGCTGGGCAGCGGGCCCATGCCGATGTCGCTGAGGGTGCCCTTGTCCACCGGCACGATCACGTTGTAGATGTCGTCGGGCGCGCCGATGTACATGCCGAGCTTGCCCTCGGCGAACTGCTGCTGCAGTGTGCCCCAGGCCAGGCCCTGGGTGGCGCTCATCGCGTTGTCGGTGAACCGCAGCGTGTGCAGCGCCTCAAGGACCGCGGTGCCGTCGGCGTTGTCGAAGTTCGCCGTCGGGGCGGCGCCGCTGTCGTTGACCGTGCTGCCGCCCAGTGCGTCCATGTACGAGGAGAAGTGCCAGCCGCCGTTGTTGCCCGCGCTGTAGTCGCCCCAGCCCTCGATGCCGTTGCCGAGCTTGGCGATGGCGGTGGCGTCCGTCTCGACCTGTGCCCAGGTGGTCGGCGGGTCGTTGGGGTTGAGCCCGGCCTCGGAGAAGAGCTTCCTGTTGTAGATAAGGCCCTGGGTGTAGTTGGAGTCCGGGAGGCCGTAGATGGTCTTGCCCGCCGTGACCGCCTTCATCGAGCTCGGCACGATGTCCTTGAGGTTGGGCACGGTCGTGGAGTTCACGTACGAGGTGATGTTGGCGGCCTGGCCTGCGAGGAGCACCTGCGGCAGGTCAGTGAAGTAGGTGTAGTAGAGGTTCGTTTCGGTCCCGGCGCGCAGCATCGCGGTGAACGTCGCCGGTACCGCGTCGCACGGGTAGTTGTAGACGCTGTCGATCGTGATGGTGGGGTTGGCCTTCTCGAAGATGGCCACGTCCTCCAGCCACTCCTTGTTCTGCACCGGCTGCTGCGCCGCGGGCGGCGCGCAGTCGATGCTGATCGTTACCTTGCCGCCTGACCCGGCCGACGCGTTGCTTGAGGCCGAGTTACTCGAGCAGGCCGCTGCGGCGAGGACAAGACCCGCCACGGCGACGGCCGCGATCACCGGGCGGTGGCGCAGTCGTCTATAAATGCTGCTCATCGCTCCATCCCTTCCCTGGGCTGAACATGGGCGATGGGGCATCCCCGCCCTGCTGAGCTCACCTGTCGCGCTCTGCAGTCGGGTCGGGCGCCTTCGCCGTTAGGGTGAACATACATAGCAGGACAAAGCTCGGCAAGATCCTGATGATCTAATGAAAAGAAACAACATTCACATGCACGACTCTGACTCGGTCGGCCGCAGGGGGTCAGGATCGCCGCGTAACCCCATAGCCTGCGAATTCTCTCTTGCAAGCATGATCGTCTATAGTCGGTCATCAGTAAAGATATCTCTCTGATAACGTAATTACTTGCGCTGAGATGACGTATTCTTGCAGCATGACGCGTACTCCAGCCCGCCGGCTGGCCGAGGTGGCGAAGAAGGTCGGGGTTAGCGAGGCCACCGTGAGCCGCGTGCTCAACGGCAAGCCCGGCGTGTCCGACACCACCAGGGAGGCGGTGCTCACCGCCCTGGACGTGCTCGGCTACGAGCGCCCGAGCAAGCTGCGCGGCCAGCGCGCCCGACTGGTCGGCCTTGTGGTGCCAGAGGTGCAGAACCCGATCTTCCCCGCGCTCGCCGAGGTCATCGGTGCCAACCTCGCGCAGCGCGGGTTCACCCCCGTGCTCTGCACGCGCACTGCGGGCGGCCTGTCCGAGGCCAACTACGTGGACATGCTGCTTGAGCAGCACGCGTCGGGGGTAGTGTTCGCCGGCGGCAACTTCGCCGAGGTCACCGCCCCGCACGAGCACTACCGGCTGCTACGCGCCAGGGGCGTCCCCGTCGTGCTGATCAACGCGGCGATTGACAACCTCGGCTTCCCGTGCGTCTCGACCGACGACGGCTCGGCCTCCGTCCAGGCGTTCACGCACCTGTCCGCGCTCGGTCACGAGCGCATCGGCCTGGTGCTCGGTCCTGAGGACCATATGCCATCGCGCCGCAAGCTGGCCGCCTTTACTGAGGCGGCGGAGCGCGCGGGGATCAACGCGGCCTCGGTCGAGCACGCCCTGTTCTCCCTGGAAGGCGGCCAGGCGGCCACCACCAGGATGCTGCGCGAGGGCGTGACCGGCCTCATCTGCGCCAGTGACGTCCTCGCGCTCGGCGCGATCCGCGCGGTCCGCCGGGCGGGCCTGACCGTGCCAGGCGACGTCTCCGTGGTTGGCTACGACGACTCAGCCTGGCTGGTCTGCACCGACCCGCCACTCACTACGGTTCGCCAGCCCATCCAGTCCATGGGCAGGTCAGCCGTCGCCCTCCTGGTCAACCAGATGGAAACAGTGGCCGCTCAGCACCCGGAGGAGCTCCTCTTCGAACCAGAACTGGTCGTCAGGGGCTCAACGGGCCCCGCCCCGCTCCGCGGGCCCTAGCCTTGCACACCCCGCACCCCCGGTACCGGGTCCCTCTTACCGGGTCGAATGCGCTGATGGCCTCGATAGAAGCGCTCAAATGCGCAAACGAGCCGGACGGAACTCGTAGGCCCCGGTCAGTCGTCGTAGAACGCGAAGACGCGTACCTCGATCGATGCGCGTGGCGGCGCGGACGCCGGGCAGGACGCGTCCACGAACGCGCTGTGCGGCACCTGCTCGGCATGACCCGGCGCGGAGTCGAACGACCTGAATACGTACGCATCGTCCCGCGTCATGTCCGGGCAGTACCACCAGCGGTGCGCCTCGCTGTGGTAGTAGGTGATGTTCTCCCAGCTCAGCAGGTCGTCGCTCGCCGACTTCATGGTGATCTCGCAGTACTGCTTGTCCTGCGGTGCGACGGACCGCGTGTCGCAGAGCGCGAGGGGCACGTCCTGCGGCGGCCCGGAGAACGTCCGCCACACGTTGAAGACCGAGTACCGGTGCCGTAGCCGTTCGGCGACCTCGCCGGCTGGCACGTTCTTGCGGAGCATTTCCTCGGCCGCCGCGGCGGTGAAGTCCGCGTGCGCGAAGTCCCCGGTGAACGTCGCCCCGGCGGGCCGGGTGCCGACCCGGCCACTGACCCGCACCACGGGGCTGTTGAGCAGCGCGGTCGCCGCGCAGCCGGTGAGCGAGCGGATCAGCTCGCCAGCCTCGGCGACGTACGTGCGCTGGACCTCGTCGCGGTCGTAGAAGTCGCGGACCGACGTGGGCGCGGACGCCAGCGTGAACCCCTCACGGTCGAGGGAGAAGCCGCCGCCGGCCGCGCGCATGCTCGAGATGGTCACCGGCTTGCCCGTCAGGGGAAGCGCGGTGAAGTCGGGCCGCTCCTGCGCCGCGGGACGCTGCGGCGGGTCGTAGTAGGCGATCAGGGCGCGCATCACGTCACCGTCCTTGAAGTCCCGCATCCCTAGCCAGAGATTCTCCGATCACCGGCGGGAGCGCAATGGCCCGCGGATACAGAAAATGGATCGCTGTGCACACCCCAGTGCGCACAGCGATCCACTATGTGCTCAGAACAAGTGTCCGGCTCAGGCGGTCGCGGCGGCCGCCGTCACGCCCGCGTTCAGCGGGTGGCCGATGGACTCGCCGGTGGCCGGGTCGAAGAAGTGCAGCCTGCTGGTGTCGATGGCCAGCTGGAGGGCCGCCCCTGGCCGAACAGCCGACCGGGAGCTGACCCGCGCGGTCCACAGCGACTTGCCGCCCGCCAGTGCCGTCACGGTCTCGTCTTCCTCGTCCTGCCCGCCGGACGCGCTGGTGATCGAGGCGTGCTCGAACGGCGGCGCGTCGATCGTGAAGATCGCGTGGATCTCGGTGCCGAGACCCTCAGTGACCCCGGCCGTGACGCCAATCCGCGGCCACGACGCGTCGCCGTAGGCCCCGTCCTCGAAGTCCGACGGCCGGATGCCGAGGATGACCGGGCGCCCGAAGTACTCGTCAAGGCCCGGCTTGCCGGAGATGACCGACGCGGGCACCGGCAGCTTGAACCCGGCGAACGTCACGGCGGCGCCGTCGTCACGCACCAGGTCCGCCTGGACGAAGTTCATGGCGGGAGACCCGATGAACCCGGCGACGAAGAGGTTGACCGGTGCGTCGAACAGCGACTGCGGGGTGTCAACCTGCTGCAGCTGCCCGTCGCGCAGCACGCAGACCCGGTCCCCGAGGGTCATGGCCTCGACCTGGTCGTGCGTGACGTACACCGTGGTGGTCCCGAGCCGCTCGTGCAGCTGGTTCAGCGCGGCCCGCATGGACACCCGCAGCTTGGCGTCCAGGTTGGACAGCGGCTCGTCCATCAGGAACGCGGCTGGCTCGCGGACGATCGCCCGGCCCATCGCGACGCGCTGCCGCTGGCCGCCGGACAGCGCGGCGGGCTTGCGGTTCAGGTACGGCTCGAGGCCGAGCATCTCCGCCGCCTCGCCGACCCGGCGCTTGATCTCCGCCTTGGGCGTGTGCCGCAGCTTCAGCCCGAAGGCCAGGTTGTCCGCCACCGTCATGTGCGGGTACAGCGCGTAGTTCTGGAACACCATCGCGATGTCCCTGTCCTTCGGGGGCAGGTCGTTGACCACCCGCGCGCCGATCGAGATCGTGCCGCCGGTGATCTCCTCAAGCCCGGCGATGGATCGCAGCGCGGTTGACTTGCCGCACCCGGAAGGCCCGACGAGCACCATGAACTCGCCCTCCTTCACCTCAAGGTTCAGGTCGTCGAGCGCCTTGACGCCGCCGCCGTAAACCTTCTCAACGTGGTCGAGGGCGATACCTGCCATCGGGAGACCTCCATGTCCGCTGCGGGCGCCATCCTAATCGGAAAGTTTCTTTACAGAAACTGGTGTGTCGAGCACCCTATCAATGTCCAAGGTACGTAGTGGGCCGGTAAGTGCGAAACCTCCCGTAAGCGGCAAATCGTCAGAAGAACCGCCAACGGTCACTGTGATCGTGCCGGGTTCCACGATCCGCGTCAAGCCCCGCCCGGTGAACGAGGTCCGGTCCGCGTGCACGCGAAACGTCACCCGCGCGGCCTCGCCTGGCTCAAGCGCCGCCCGTGCGAACCCGGCCAGCCACTTCACCGGCCGCACCACGGAGGCGACCGGGTCGCCCAGGTAGAGCTGCACGACCTCGGTCCCGGCGACCGTGCCGGTGTTGCGCACGGTGCACGAGATGTCTACCGTCTCGTTTGTGTTGATCGAGTCCGCCGACAGCGCCAGATCGGCGTACGAGAAGGCCGTGTACGAGAGCCCGTGCCCGAACGCGAACAGCGGCGTGGGGTCGACCGCGCTGCCGCTGTGCCGGGCGGCGTTGGGGGACCGTAGGTAGGTCGCCGGCTGCGCCCCGGCGTCCCGGGGGATCTCCACCGGCAGCTTGCCGCTCGGCGTCACCCGCCCGGACAGCACCCTGGCGACGGCGGGCCCGCCCTCCTCCCCGGGGAAAAACGCCTGCACGATCGCCGCGAGCCGCCCCACGACGCCGCCGAGCGCGTACGGCCGCCCGGTGACGAGCACCGCGACCACCGGCAGGCCGGTGTCCGCGAGCGCGTGCAGCAGTCCCTGCTGCACGCCGGGCAGCGTCAGCTCGGCGACATCGCACCCCTCGCCGCTGGTCCCGTGTCCCCAGAGGCCGGCCTCGTCCCCCACGACAGCCACAATCACATCGGCGCAGCGGGTGCTGCTTACTGCCTCGGCGAACCCTGACTCGTCAAGCGTGCTGACGGCGCAGCCGGGCGCGTATCCCGTCACGTCAACGCCTTCGGCGCGCAGCGCGTCGAGCAGGGTGGCGACCTCGACCCCGGCCCCGCCGCTCGACCCGTCGAAGCGGCGCGTGTGGCCCAGGTGCCTGGGCATCGTGTAGCAGCCGAAGAACGCGAGCGGCTCGTCCGCCAGGGGCCCCACGACGGCGACCCTGGCGCCCGCCGCGAGCGGCAGCGCCCTGCTGCCGGAGTCACTGGCGCCGTTTGCCAGGAGGATCACCGACTCCTCGGCGAGCCGCCTGGCGATGTCCCGCTGCGCGGGCGGGTCAAGGTCGGGCGCCTCGTCCGCCTGGTCGGCGCGGGGCGACCAGCCGGGGTCGAGCAGGCCGAGGTCGAGCTTCTGCCGCAGCACCCGGGCCGCCGCGCGGTCAATGGCAGCCGCGGGCACCTCGCCGGCCGCGGCCAGGTCGAGCAGCGGCTCGCCGAAGCAGCGGGTGCCGGGCAGCTCGACGTCCATCCCCGCGGCGATCGCGAGCGCCGCCGCCTCGCCCTGGCTGGCGGCGACCTTGTGCTGGAGCTCAAGGAAGGAGACCGCGTAGTAGTCGGAGACCACCACCCCGTCGAAGCCGTACGCGTCGCGCAGCACGGTGGTAAGCAGCCGGGGATCGGCGCTGGCAGGCACGCCGTCGATGTCGACATAGGACGCCATCACCGAGCGGGCACCGCCGAGCCTGATGGCCATCTCGAACGGGACGAGGATGACGTCGGCGAGCTCGCGCGGCCCCATGGAGACCGGGGCGTGGTTCCGGCCGGCCCGCGAGGCGGTGTAGGCGGCGAAGTGCTTGAGCGTCGCCTGGATCCCGGCGCGCTGCAGCCCGCGCACGTACGCGGTGCCGATGGTCCCGACCAGGTAGGGGTCCTCGCCGATGGTTTCCTCGGTGCGGCCCCAGCGGTAGTCGCGGGTCACGTCGAGCACCGGTGCGAGCCCTTGGTGCACGCCGACCGCGCGCATGGTCGAGCCGAAGGCCGCGCTCATCTGCCCGACGAGCGCCGGGTCGAACGAGGCGCCCCAGGCCAGCGGGGTGGGAAAGATCGTCGCGCCCCAGGCGGTGAAGCCAGTCAGGCACTCCTCGTGCGCGACGGCGGGGATGCCAAGCCTGGTGGCGGCGGCGACCCTGGCCTGCAGCGAGGCGAGCGCGCGCATCCCGGCTGCCGCCTCGACCGGGCGGGTACCGAACACGCGGGTGAGCTGGCCGAGCCCTTGCTTGATCTGCTCCTCGAACGGCGGCTGGTCGTAGGAGAAGAACTGGTCCTGCATCGGCGCGACGCCGTCGCCGTCGCCTGAAGCGCCTATCCAGACGCTGCCGAGCTGGGCGATCTTCTCCGCGAGCGTCATCCGGCTGAGCAGGTCGGCGACCCGCCTTTCAGCCGGAAGCGCCGGATCCCGCCATGTCTCCTCGCCTCCCGAAATAGTCTCCTCGCCTCGCGAGATGGTCTCCTCGCCTCCCGAAATGGTCCGCCCGCTCCCCGAAATGTCGGGCGCTGGCGCACCCGACATTTCGTACATTTCGGGTATGTCCCTGGACGTGCTCATGGCGTTTCCTTCCGCTCCTTCCGCGGGCCCTGCTCCTTAGGGACAGTGGTCGATTCACGGACGTGCAGCTCGGTGGACAGCTCGACCCGGTTGGTGCGCAGCGGCCCGTCGTCCATCAGGTCGCCGAGCATCTGGGCGGCGGTGCGGCCCATCTCCGCGAGGGGCTGGCCCACGGTGGTCAGCGGCGGCGAGGCCCAGCGGCTGACCGGTAGCCCGTCGAAGCCGACCACGGACAGGTCGTCGGGGATGCGCAGGCCGCGCTGGCGGGCCGCCTCGTAGACGCCGAATGCCTGCGTGTCGCTGCCCGCGAAGATCGCCGTCGGCGGGTCGGGGAGGTCGAGCAGTTCGACGGCGCGGGCGAATCCGCCCTCGTGCTGGAAGTCGCCGTACTTGATCAGGTCCGGGTCGGCGGCGACGCCCGCGCGCTCAAGGCCCGAGCGGTAGCCGTCGAGCCTGGCCAGGCTGCACAGCATGTCGGCGAACCCGGTAATCGCGCCTATCCGCCGGTGGCCGAGGGACAGCAGGTGCTCGGTGGCGGCGAGCCCGCCCGCCCAGTTCGTCGCGCCGACCGACGGGATGTCCGGGGGCGGGGTGTTGGCCGGGTCGATGACGACGAGCGGGATGCCAGCCCCGCGCAACTGCACGACCTCCCAGCCTGCCAGCGTGGTGGTCACCAGGATCACGCCGTCGGAGTGATGGCTCGCGATCGCCGAGGTCCAGCTCGCGGGCCGGGCGTCGCCGTGCCGGACGGACGACACCGCGATCGCGGTGGAGTGCTCCGCGCCCCACTCCTCGACCCCGCGCAAGATCTCCACCGCCCACGGGCTATCGAGTCCGGCGAACACGAGGTCGATCAGCCCGGAGCGGCGCGGGGCGCGCTGCCCGCTGCGCGGGTACTGGTGCTGCTCGAGTAGCTGCTCAACGCGGGCGCGGGTGGACGGCGACACGTCGGGCCGGCCGTTCACCACCTTGGACACGGTGGGCAGCGACACGCCAGCCTCCGCGGCGATCGCGGCGAGCGTGGTCTTCCGCACGGCGTCACCTTTCGATTAAAGCTCGAAATTTTCGAATCTATGACAGTCGGTGGAACAACGCTGTTCTTGCTGCATCGTACGGCAATCGAAGCAACATGAAAACGCTCGAAACGACGTGAAAATGAGGGGTTGACCACTATGGGTCCCCAATTTACGATGGCGACACGTCGAAAGTATTCGAAAACTTTCGAAAGTGCCTTGCGCCATAACCTTCCAGGAGACGACCATGCGTAGCAGCCGGGCACTTGCCGCCGCCGCGCTCGCCGCGGCAGTGGTAACAGGAGCCGCAGCGTGTAGCTCTAGCAGTTCTACTTCTTCAACCTCGTCGTCCACCGCTGCTGGGAGCGGCTCGAGCTCGAGCGCGCCGACCGCCACGGTCAACGCGTGGCTGGTCACGACGGCCGCGGCGGGTAGCCCCGCCCCGTCCGACACCGCGGTGCAGTCCCTGGCGACCGCGTTCGACAAGGCCCACCCTGGCGACACGATCAACATCCAGTTCGTCCAGAACGACAGCTACAAGCAGAAGATCCAGCTCGCGATGGGTGCGGGCAACGAGCCGCAGATCTTCTGGACCTGGGGCGGGGGCCCCCTCCAGCAGGACATCAAGGCGGGCAAGGTCACGCCGCTCTCCACCACCGCGGCCCTGAGCAGCTCCTACCTGTCGGAGTTCCTGCCGTCCTCGCTCGGTGCGGTCACCCTGAACGGCAACGTCTACGGCATCCCGGTCGAGGGCACGCAGCCGGTCTACTTCTTCTACAACAAGCAGGTCTTCAGCAAGTACAACCTCTCGTTCCCGACGACGTGGAGCCAGCTGCTTGCTGACGTGGCCACGTTCAAGAAGGACGGCGTCACCCCGATCTCCCTCGCCGGCGCCTCCGCCGACAGCTGGACGGAACTGATGTACCTCGAGTACCTGGCCGACCGGATCGGCGGCCCGTCCGTCGCGGACGCGCTGCAGTCCAACCAGGCGAACGCATGGTCCAACCCGGCCGTCACCGAGGCGCTGACCGACATCCAGCAGCTCATCAAGGCGGGCGCGTTCGAGACCGGGTACACCTCGCTGCAGGACAACGGATCCAACGACGCGCTGGTTTACAGCGGAAAGGCGGCCATGCAGCTGATGGGTGACTGGGACATCTCCAGCATCCTCGGCGAGGACGCGAGCTTCATCAACAGCGGCGAACTCGGCATGGCACCGTTCCCAACCGTGGCCGGCGGCACCGGCAACCCGGCTGACCTCGCGGGCAACACAGCCAGCTACGTGTCGATCTCCACTAACGCGACCCCGGCGCAGATCGCCGTGGCCAAGGAATTCTTCTCCACTGAGCTCGCCTCCAGCAGCTACGCGCAGTCTGAGGTCGCGGCCGGCGAGGTGCCCGTTACCGCGGGCGCGGCCTCGGACTTCACCGGCAACATGGCCAGCTTCGACACCACGATCTACAACGACGTCAAGAACGCGCCGAGCTTCCAGTACTCCTGGGACCAGGCGATGACGCCGACGGTGTCCGCTGACATGCTGACTGACCTGACCAACATCTTCGACCTGTCGATGAGCCCGGCCTCGTTTGTTTCGGCCATGAACGCGGCGGCGAAGAAGGATTCGTGACCGCGTCAGCCTCCACGAGTAACGTGACGGGCGCCTCGCTGGCCGCCGCCCCGCTGCGCAAGCAGCGGGGCGGCCCCCCCGCGCGCCGTGGCAAGGGAGGCGGGCTCGCCGACTGGATCGGCGTCGGCCCGCCCATGGTGCTGTTCCTCCTCTTCATCGTCGTGCCGATGATCATCGCCATTGTCTTCAGCTTCGTCTCGTGGAACGGCGTCGGCACGATGACCTGGGCGGGCGGCGCCAACTGGACGCAGTTCATCCACGATCCCGTGGCGCGCTCTTCGATCGGCATCACCATCAAGCTCGTGGTGCTGAGCTACGTGATCCAGACCCCGATCTCTATCGGGCTCGGCCTGTTCACCGCAGGCAAGGAACGCTACAAGGCGGTATACGCCGCGATCTTCATCCTTCCGCTGCTGATCTCCACCGCGGGCGTCTCGCTGATGTGGGAGTCGTTCCTCGACCCGCAGTTCGGCCCGCTGCATAGCACTGGCCAGAACTGGCTCGGCGACCCCAACACAGCGATTTACGCGCTGACCCTGATCATCGCGTGGCAGTTCATCCCGTTCCACACGCTGCTGTACGCGGTCGGCCGCCGCCAGATCCCCGCGGTGCTGTACGAGGCCGCGCGGATCGACGGGGCCAACCCGGCACAGATGTTCTTCAGGGTGACGCTGCCGCAGTTGCGGTACACGATCGTCACGTCGGGCATCTTGATGGTCGTCGGCGCGCTCACCTACTTCGACATCATCTACATCATGACCCAGGGCGGTCCCGGTACCTCGACGCGCGTGCTCTCGCTCGACATGTACCTCACCGCGTTCCAGTCGGACCAGTTCGGTTATGCCAGCGTGCTCGCCGTCGTCCTCGGGGTGATCGGCATCGCGATCGCGATGATCATGGTCAGGTTCAGCGGGTTCGGCCGGATGCAGAGCCAGCAGGAAGGAGTCGCGTGATGGCGGCGGGGCTGCGCCTGGGGGGTTCGGGTGGTACCCGCCTGGGAGGAGACACCAGGGTTGCGCGACCGATAGGACCGCGGTTTTTGCGATCGGTCAGGCAACCCTGGCGCGCGATCCCGGTCGTGCTCGCCACCATCTGGCTGCTTATCGTCCTGGTACCGCTCTATTACATGGTTCTGGCCACGTTCCGGACCCAGGGCGACTACCTGACGGACAACCCGTGGATACCGAACAGCCTGTCCTTCACCTCGTACACAACGGTGTGGGACGCCGATCTCGGCCGGTTCTTCCTCAACAGCGTGATCCTCACGGTGGTGTGCATCGCGCTCACCGTCACGCTCTGCCTGGGGGCGGCCTACCGGATCGTGCGGCGGCGATCGCGGTGGGTTGGCGTCTCGTTCTCGCTCATGCTGTTCGGCCTGGCGATCCCGATCCAGGCGATCATCGTGCCGCTCTACGTGCTCATCCTCAAGATGCACCTGTACGACACGATGTTGGCCCTGATCCTGACCCTCTCCGCCGCGGCGATCCCGGTGTCGGTGCTGATCATGGTGAGCTTCGTGCGGGACATCCCGCGCGAGCTGATCAGCGCGATGCTCATCGACGGCGGGACCGAGTGGACGGTGTTCCGGCAGCTCATCTGGCCGCTGTCGCGGCCGGTGATGGCCACGCTGGCGATCTACAACGGGCTGAACGTCTGGAACAACTTCCTGCTCCCGCTGATTCTCACCACCAGCAACAGCAACTACGTGCTGCCGCTGGGGCTACAGAAGCTGCAGGGCGAGTTCTCCTTCGACGTGCCGGCCATGATGGCCGGCGTGCTGCTGTCCACGCTGCCGCTTGTCGTCCTGTTCATCTTTATGCGGCGACAGGTGATGACTAGTCTCGGAGGGATTGTCGCGCGATGAGTGAAGCACTGGAGTGGCTCCGGACCTCGGGACCTGGCGTGGTCGCGGCGGACGGGACGCCCGTCCCGCTACGGGGCGTCGGGATCGGCGGCTGGCTCAACATGGAGAACTTCATCACGGGCTACCCGTCGACGGAGTCCGCACACCGCAAGGCGATGCGCGGGGTCCTCGGGGAACGCCGCTATGAGCTGTTCTTCGACTCGTTCCTCACGCACTTCTTCGGCGCCGAGGACGCCGCGTTCATCGCCTCGCTTGGCATGAACTGCGTCCGCATCCCGGTGAACTACCGGCACTGGGAGGACGACGCAAGGCCAGGCGAGATCGACCCCGGAGGCTTCGCGCACCTGGACCGGGCGATCGAGGCGTGCGCCGCCGCAGGCCTCTACACGGTAATCGACCTGCACGCGGCCCCCGGCGCGCAGAACCACCACTGGCACAGCGACAACCCGTTCCACAAGCCGCTGTTCTGGCAGCACCGGTCGTTCCAGGACCGGGCCGTCGGACTGTGGGAGGCGATCGCGTCCCGCTACTCCGGCAGGCCGGAGGTGGCGGGCTACAACGTGCTCAACGAACCCGCCGACGAGTCAGGCACGGCGCTCGTCGACTTCTACCGTCGCGCGGTCGCGGCGATCAGGGCCGTGGACAGCAGGCACATGGTCTTCCTCGACGGTAACCGGTACGCACGGGAGTTCCCTGGCTTTGGCGAGCCCTTCGAGAACGCGGTGTACGCCATCCACCAGTACCCGGAGCCGGGTGCCGCGGACGGCGGTCCCTATCCGGGGACCACTGCCGGGCACTACGTTGACCGTAAGGCGGTAGAGACGGAGTTCCGGTCCATGACGCGGTACATGCGCGAGCGGGACCTGCCGGTCTGGGTGGGTGAGTTCGGCCCGGTCTACGGCTCGGGACCGGAGCGGGACGCCCAGCGGCGGCGCCTGCTCGCGGACCAGGTAGACATCTATGAGTCCGCGGGAGCGGGCTGGTCCGTCTGGACCTACAAGGACATCGGAGTCCAGGGTCTGGTCGTGGTCGATCCGGAATCGCAGTGGATGCGGCGGACAGAGGCGGCCCGCACGAAGAAAAACGCGGTAGCCGCCGACCACTGGGGTATGACAACCGACGGCATGCGCGACGTCCTTGAACCGCTCTTGGCCCGGTTCGGGCGAGAGTTCCCCGACTACGACCCCTACCCGTTCGGTGCTCGCAGGTACGTTGAGCAACTCGTCCTCAGCATCTGCTTCGCCGAGCCGCTCACGGACGAGTTCGCCGCATGCTTCGCAGGCGCGTCCGATGAGGAGCTCATCGCGCTCGGGATGAGCTTCGCGTTCGGCAACTGCATCGAGCAGAAGGACCTGTGCGAGATCGTCACTGTTGTCCCCCGGGGGGACGACCCCTCGCATCCCCCGAGTCCGTCTGTGCGGGCCTGATCGCAAAAGCCGCGATTGTATCGGTTCGGCACGGCCGGACCTTGAGGCGCGTGACTGGGGTAGGAGAGCATGGCTGTTGTCCTCCGGGGGACGAACCCCGTACCCCCGGTGTCCGCCTGTGCGGGCCTGATCACAAAGACCGCGATCGTGTCAGGCTCGAACGGGCGGACCTGTGCTGCGACTGACTGAGGTAGGAGAGCATGACTTCAGACGCGTATGTCCCATCACGCGAAGACCACTTCTCGTTCGGGATATGGACTGTTGGGTGGCAGGGAGTTGACGTGTTCGGCTCGGCGGTGCGGCCGCCGATGGCGGCCGACCGGGCGGTCCGCAAGCTCGCGGAACTCGGCGCCTACGGGGTGAACTTCCACGACAACGACGTGTTCGACTTCGACGCCTCGCACCAGGAGCGGGACGAGAAGATCGCCGCGTTCCGCAAGGCCCTGGACGAGACCGGGCTGGTGGTGACGACGGCCACCACGAACCTGTTCGGGCACCCGGTATTCAAGGACGGCGCGTTCACTGCCAACGAGCGCGCGGTTCGCCGGTTCGCGCTCGCCAAGGTGATGCGCAACCTGGACCTGGCCGCCGAGCTTGGCGCGAAGACCTATGTGTTCTGGGGCGGCAGGGAAGGCGCCGAGTCCGGTGCGGCCAAGGACATCAGGGTCGCGCTGGACCGGTACGCCGAGGGGCTCAACCTGCTGTCTGAGTACGTAATCGACCAGGGGTACGACATCCGGTTCGCGATCGAGCCGAAGCCGAACGAGCCGCGCGGCGACATCCTGCTGCCGACCGTGGGCAACGCGCTCGCCTTTATCAACGAGCTCGCGCATCCGGAGATGGTGGGGGTCAACCCGGAGATCGGGCACGAGGAGATGGCGGGGCTGAACTATGCCCACAGCATCTCCCAGGCGATGTGGCACGGCAAGCTGTTCCACATCGACCTCAACGGCCAGCACGGGCCGCGCTACGACCAGGACCTGCGGTTCGGCGCCGGCAACGCGCGCGGCGCGTTCTGGGTGGTGGACACGCTACTGGCCGGCGGCTACGCAGGGCCCGTGCACTTCGACTACAAGCCGCCGCGCACCGAGGACGACGAGGGCGTGTGGGCCTCGGCCGCCGCCTGCATGCGCAACTACCTGATCCTGCGGGACAAGGCGAAGGCCTTCCGCGCCGACCCCGAAGTCCAGGCGGCGCTCGCCGCCGCCCGCGTCCCTGAGCTCGCCGAGCCGACCCTGGCATCCGGCGAGACCTGGCGCGACGTCCGCGACGCGACCGCTGACATCGACACGCTCGCTGCCCGCGGCATGGCCTACGAGCACCTCGACCAGCTCGCCCTGGAACACCTCTACGGCGTCAGATAGCCCATTCCCGGGGGCTACAGCGGCCGGCCGGACGTGGTTGCGGCCCACGTCCGGCCGGCTCTGGGCCCTTGCTCACATTTCCCTCAGACTGCAGTGATAGCGTACTGACCTCACCACTGAACCTTTTCAGAAGGTTTCCTTGCCACTTATGAACCTTTTCAGAAGGTTTACTTGCCACTTACCGAGGGACAGGTGCCCGCTCTGGAGCATGCCGCGACGGCGGCTGAGCAGGCCAACCGGGCCGCGCGCCGCCTGAATCGCCCCTTTATCGCTGCGTTGCTGCTCGCGAACTTCGGTACCAACGTGGCGCTCATCGCGCCTATCCAGAACATCCTGCCCCGAATGATCGAGACGGCCGTCGGATCGGGGGACAAGGCCCTCGGGCTCGGCTTCGTGACCGGGCTTGGCGCGCTCGCGGCGCTTGTCGTCAACCCGCTAGCTGGCCACTACTCGGACCGGTGGCTCAAAGCGGACAACAGAACGGTCACGGTGCTCATCGGCCTCGTCACCGGCGGAGTGGCCCATGCGATCCTCGGTTTCCAGCACTCCATAATCTGGATTGCCGTCTGGTGGACGCTCTGCCAGGCCACGATCAACATCGCGTACTCGCCGATGTCGGCGATCGTGGTGGACCACGTCGACAGGCGGTCCTGGGGGTTCGTATGGGGGCTGATCTCGGTCGCGCAGGCGCTCGGGCTCATCATCGGCCTCGCCGCGGTCGTTGAGGTGTTCCCCTCGGTCACGGCCGGGATGATCGCCATCTCCATCGGCTACGTCATCTGCCTGATCCCCTTGGTGATAGTGCTGTACCGGCTGCCCCGGGCCAGCCACGCAGCTACCGACACGACACGCGCCGGCCCGGGGAGCACCACGATCGAAGCAGCCGCGACCGGCGCCGACCCCGCGCCGGCGTCCGATGCTGTCGCCGGCTGGCGGGGCATCCGCGCGCTGCTGTCGATTGAGCAGGGATTCGGCCTGGTCTGGGTCGGCAAGTTTCTCGTCACGCTGGCGGAAACCATCGCTCTCCTCTACCTCTACTACTACCTCCAGGATGTGGTGCACTACCGCAACCCCGGCCAGGGCCAGTTGATCCTTGTCCTGACCGCCACGGTCGCGGTCATCGTCGCGACCGTCGCCGTCGGACGCGCCGCCGACCTGTCCGGCGGCTATCGCCGGTACGCGGTGCTCTCGTCGCTGCTGATGGCGGCGACCGGTTTCGTGCTCGGCGGGTTTGCCATTTGGGCCCTGGTAATCGCGTGCGCGTTCGCGCTCGGGGTCGGCTACGGCGCGTTCCAAGCGGTCAGCCAGGCGCTGTCCATGGTTGTGCTTCCCAGCCGGGCGAACGCGGGCCGCGACCTGGGCATCATCAACATCGCGTCCGCGGTCCCCCAGGTCATCGGCGCCCCCATCGCCGGCCTCGTGGTAGCGGGCGCCGGCGGCTACCGCGGCCTGTTCATCTTCGCTGGCCTGCTGGCTCTAGCCGCCGCCGCGGTCTTCACCCGCGTCCCGTCGTCAACGGACTCCCCGCCATCAGCCGCCTGATCGCGAAGACCTTATTCCTGAGGAAGGATTCTCACCTCATAGCTCAATGCCACTTAGCCATGGGCCCTGCTGGGCGTCGCGGCGGTGGTTCCCACGACATGACCCCCTGCGCCGCCACGCTGACACGTGACAGTTCCGGTGATGACAGAAAATCAGGGTTCCTGCCACGCCGCCGCGTCGTCGCGGAGGGCGGCGTACTGCTCGCGGACCCCAGGAGTCGCGGGAGCCTCATGCGTAACTGACGGCCGGTCCGGCCAGGACGGGGGCTCGGCGGTCCCGGAGAGGGCCCAGGCCGCCTGGCGGGCCGCGCCGAGCGCCACGTACTCGGCCGCCTCGGGTACCACGACCGGTAGCCCGAACACCGCGGGTGCGATCGTCCGCACCGCCTCCGACCTGGCTGCCCCGCCGGTGAGCACGATACGGCCCGGTGTGATCCCGCACGGACGCAGGCAGTCGATCGCGTCGGCCAGCGAGCACAGGACCGCCTCGACCGCCGCCCGCGCCAGGTTCTCCGGCGTGGCGTTCGACGTGGTGAGCCCCCGCAGCACTCCGTTCGCCGCCGGCCGGTTCGGGGTCCGCTCGCCGTCCAGGTAGGGGAGCAGCACCAGGCCGTCCGCCCCGGGCGACGCCTTCAGCGCCAGGTCGGACAGGCCGGCCGTGTCCACCCCGAGCATCCGCGCGGTCACGTCGAGCACCCGGGCCGCGTTGAGCGTGCAGGCAAGCGGCAGGAACCGGCCGGTCGCGTCGGCGAACCCGGACACGAGTCCGCTCGGGTCGGCGCTCATCGCCGAAGTCACTGCGTACGCCGTGCCCGACGTTCCGATGGAGACCGCGACGTCCCCGCCGCGCAGCCCCATGCCGAGCGCCGCGCCCATGTTGTCCCCGGTCCCCGCCGAGATCGCGGCCCCCCAGGAGGTCCGGCCGACGACCTCGGCCGGCGCGGCGACCCGAGGCAGCGCGACCGGATGCCCGAGCGCCCGCGCAGCGTAGTCCGGGAGCCAGACACCGTCGGCGGGGGAGAAGTACCCGGTCCCTGACGCGTCCCCCCGGTCGGTGACCGGCTCGACCGACGGGTCCCCGCCCGTACCGCCCGTACCGCCCGTACCGTCTGCGCTGCCGGCGCTACCCACGCTGCCGGCGCTGGCGCCGCGTGGGCCGCCCCCGGCCAGCCGCCAGGTCAGCCAGTCGTGCGGCAGCATGACCCGGTGCACCCGCGCGGCGCGGGCCGGCTCGCGCTCGGCCAGCCAGCGGAGCTTGGTGACGGTGAACGACATTGTCGGCACGGACCCGGTCTGCGCCGCCCACTCCGCCGGCCCGCCGAACTCCGCCACCATCGCCGCCGCCTGCGGCGCGGACTTCACGTCGTTCCAGAGCATCGCCGGCCGGACGACCGCCCCGGCGTCGTCAAGCGTGACCATGCCATGCTGCTGTGCGGCGACCCCGACCGCCTCCGCGCGCGAGAGCAGGTCGTGCCCCGCCGCACTCAGCGCCTCCCACCAGCGGTCCGGGGGACACTCGGTCCCGTCCGGGTGCGGCGCGGACGCCTCCGCGATGACCGACCCGTCATCAGCGTCGACGAGGAGCACCTTGGTTGACTGCGTGGACGAATCGATCCCTGCGACCAGCTTCACAACGGTGACCGTAACAAGCTCCGCCCCGCGAGTCACTAGCTCTCCGTTCGGGATAAGGATCGAAAACTTTCGGCCGAACGAGCCGTTGCTCCGCCCGATACCCTCAGGCTGCGGCGCCCCGAGCCGGAGACTCACTATCCTGTATCTTCGATCGAAATAGTGGGAATACTGCGGGCGCATAGCCGAACGTCGGACAACTGGGCTGTAACCTGGCAACCATGGATTCATGGCGTGCGGCTGAGGTCCCGGATCTGCCGGGCAGCGGGGTGGAAGTACGGCTGCGGGATACGGCGACCGGGGAGCTCACTGTCGCGGCAAGCGGGCACCGGGCCGCGCTGTACGCCTGCGGGATCACCCCCTATGACGCCACGCACATGGGCCACGCCGCGACCTTCACCGCCTGGGATCTCCTGGTCCGCGCCTGGCTCGACGCCGGGTACGAGGTCGTCTACGTGCAGAACGTCACGGACGTGGACGACCCGCTGCTTGAGCGGGCCGAGCGTGACGGCGAGGACTGGCGGGAGCTCGCCCTGCGCGAGACCGACCGCTTCCGCGGCGACATGGAGGCGTTGCGCAACCTGCCGCCGACGTACTACATCGGGGCCGTGGAAGCGATCCCGGTCATCGACGCGTTCGCCGAGCGGCTCGCCGCCCACAGTGCGCTGTACGACCTCGACGGCGACGTCTACTTCGCGCGTGCCGCGGACCAGAAGTTCGGCGCGCTGGCCGGCCCGGGTACGGCGTCCGGGCTTTCCGTCGCGGAGATGACCGAGCTGTCCGCCGAGCGCGGTGGTGACCCGGAGCGGCCGGGGAAGAAAGACCCGCTCGACCCCCTGGTCTGGCGGGCGCAGCGGCCGGGTGAGCCCTCCTGGGACTCGCGGTTCGGCCCAGGGCGGCCGGGCTGGCACGTGGAGTGCGCGGCGATCGCCGCAGAGTACCTCGGCCCGTCCTTCGACGTGCAGGCCGGAGGCAGCGACCTGGTGTTCCCGCACCACGAGATGAGCGCCTCGCACGCGCGGGTCGCCTGCGCGCCCCCCTCCGGTGACGCCGGACATGTCTTCGCCCGGGTCTACGCGCATTCCGGCATGGTCGCCTACCAAGGGGCGAAGATGTCGAAGTCGCTCGGCAACCTGGTCTTCGTCTCCCGGCTGCGCGCGGCGGGCGTCGATCCGATGGCGATCCGCCTTGCGCTGATCGCGCATCACTACCGGGCGGACTGGGAGTGGACAGACGCCGTGCTCGCGGAGGCACAGACCCGCCTTGACCGCTGGCGGACGGCCGTGGCGCGCGTGGTGCCCGCCGGGGCGTCGGCGGTGCACGCCGGGGTGCCGGCGGCGGACGCGGTCCTCGCGACGGTCCGGACGAGGCTCGCGGATGACCTCGACGCCCCCGGTGCGGTCGCCGCGATCGACGCGTGGGTCGACGCGGTCCTGGCGGGCCCTGGCAGCACGGGACCCGGGGACGCCGCCCTGATCAGGGAGACCGCCGACGCACTTCTCGGCGTGGCCCTATAGCTCTATAGCGCCCGCAGGTTACCCGCCAACTCCCGCTCCTTCAAGCGGCACTCCCCGCCCCTGTGGATTTCCCCTGCGTTATCCACACCCTCGCGACCCGCACTCCGTTCCCAGGACGCCCCGGCGACCCTGGATTCATGACACCCAACAGCGCAACCACCTCCACCCGGCGCAATCGCCCCCAGCAGCGGCCATCGTCCGGTCAGTCCCGTTCACGCCAGTCGCCCCGCATCCCCGGAGGCGCGCTCGACACGCGCATCCCGCGACTGCGGGTACGCGTCGGCTCGCCGACGTCCCTGCTCGCGGTCATCCCCGGCCTTCTCGGGTTCGACCCTGGGCACAGCATCGTGGTGATCGGCACCGAGCCGAGCAGCGCTCAGGTCCGGGTCACGCTCCGCTATGACGTGCCGGAACCGCGCCAGCCGAGGGTGGCCGTCGCCCTCGCCAGGCACGCGGTCAGCCTGCTGGGCGCGCAAGGCGTCAGGACCGCGGTCCTGGTGGGCTACGGCACGGACGCTGAGGTCTCGCCGGTGGCCGCCGCGCTGCGCGAGCGCGCGGCCGAGGCCGGGATCACGGTAAGCGAACTGCTCCGGGCGGAGAACAACCGCTACTGGTCCTACGTCTGCACCGATCCGGAGTGCTGCCCGCCGGAGGGCACGCCGTTCGACGTCAGCCGCCATCCGGCGGCGCTTGCCCTGCAGGCCGCCGGAGGCCGCGTGCTCGCCGGGCGGGATGAGCTCGCTGCCACCCTCGCCGCGAAAGGCGGGCAGCAGGGCGCGGTGATGCGCCGCGCGACCAGGGAATCCCTGGCGCAGGTCGCCCGCTGCGTGACCCGTCTCGACCTCGCGGGCATGGGCGTTTCCGCGTCCCGGCTCACGGCCGCCCTCGGGCAGGTGGCGGTCCGCGACGCCATCCGCCGCTACCGCGAGGGAACGCCGGTTCCTGCCGAGCACGCGGCCTTGCTCACCGTCGCGCTCGGACAGGTGCGAGTCCGCGACGACGCCTGGGCGCGGATGGACCCCGAGCACCGGGACGCGCACCTGGGGCTCTGGACCGACCTCACCCGGCTGGCGCGGCCCGGTTACGTGGCCGCACCAGCGGCGCTGCTGGCCTTTTGTGCCTGGCAGGCGGGCGACGGTGCGCTGGGCAACGTCGCCCTTGACCGTGCCCTCGCGGACAACCCGCGTTACTCGATGGCGCTGCTCTTGCGTGAGGCCCTCGACGCGGGTGCGCCGCCGTCCATGGCGCGCCTGCCGATGACTCCGGAAGAGGTCGCCGCCGCCTATGACGCCGCGGAAGCGGAAGAAGACGAAGCGGAGGCCGCCGTCCGCGCAGGTAAGGCGAGGGGGAACTGACTTACCGCGACCAGATACACTGCCTGAGCCGTTCGCCTGGCAGGGCGCGGAGCTTGCCCTGTTTGCGCTCCTGTGCGCATTCTTGTCAGGATGGTCGCCACGGGACCAGGTGGGGCAGCGGCCAAGCGCATACGAGGAGGAGCACGTGACCGGCATCTCAGGTCTGCCGCCCGCCAAGCTGGCGGCGCACGAGGCCGCGGTGGCGCGGCTGCGTGAGGCGTACGCCGCGGTCCCGGCCGGAGTTCCGGTCCGGCTGGCGAAGCCGACGTCCAACCTCTTCCGGTTCCGCGACTCGGGGGCGCCCGGCGAGCGCGTCAGCCTCGACGTGTCGGCCTTTGCCCAGGTCATCCACGTGGACCCCGCCGGGCGGACCGCCGTCGTCGGCGGCATGACCACGTACGAGGACCTCTGTGCCGCGACGCTGCCGCACGGCCTGATGCCGCTGGTCGTCCCTGAGCTGAAGACGATCACCTTGGGCGGCGCGGTCACCGGCCTCGGCATCGAGGCGACCTCGATCTGGCATGGCCTGCCGCACGAGTCGGTGACCGAGATGCAGCTCCTCACCGGTGACGGCCGCGTTGTCATCGCGACGAAGGACAACGAGCACAGCGACCTTTTCTACGGCTTCCCGAACTCCTACGGCACCCTCGGCTACACGCTCGCTCTCACCATCGAGCTGATGCCGGTCAAGCCGTACGTGCACGTCCGGCACTTCGCCTTCAACGACCCGAAGAGCTGCATGGACGCGATCGTCGAGATCGCGCGTGACGGCAGCTACCACGGGCACAAGGCCGACTTCCTCGACGGGGTGGCGTTCAGCAACGCTGAGCTGTACCTCACGGTGGGTGCGTTCAGCGACAAGGCCCCCTGGCTGAGCGACTACACCGGCCAGCAGATCTACTACCTGTCGATGCGGACGAGCCGCGAGGACTTCCTCACGATCAAGGACTACATCTGGCGCTGGGACACGGACTGGTTCTGGTGCGCCGGCGCGTTCGGCCTGAAGAACAAGATGATCCGCCGCCTCTGGCCGCGCAAGTACCGGCGCTCAGACGTCTACCGCAAGATTGTCGCGCTCGACCAGAAGCACGGCCTGACCGCGGCGATGTACGAGAAGCGGCATTGGCCGCAGCGGGAGTTCGTCACCCAGGACGTGGAGATCCCGGTCGGGCGCGGGGATGAGTTCCTCGCGTTCTTCGCCGAGAAGGTGAAGATGTCCCCGGTCTGGATGTGCCCGGTCCGCCTGCGCGGTGACGAGTCGTGGACCCTGTACCCCATGCACCCGGACGATATCTACGTCAACTTCGGCTTCTGGGGCACGGCCCCGCTGCCGCCCGGCAAGGGCGACGGCTACTACAACCGGATGGTGGAAGAGGGGGTCAGCGCGCTTGGCGGGCACAAGTCGCTGTACTCCACCGCCTTCTACTCCGAAGAAGAGTTCCGCAGCCGGTACAACGGCGCGGCCTACGACAAGCTCAAGGCGGAGTACGACGGCAACGGCCGCCTGCTCGGCCTCTATGACAAGGCCGTACGCCGCCGCTAGCGCTGACAGCGGCGGCAGCGGGATATTTAAAGCGACCAGAAACGGAAGGAACTATAGATGGCGCTCGCTCAGGTGTTCGAGGCGATCGTTGGCCCGGATGCTCCGGTGGAATTCCAGGCATATGACGGGTCGAGCTCCGGCACCCCCGGCTCGCCGGTGAAGATCACCGTCCGGTCGCCGATTGCCGTCTCGTACCTCGCCCAGGCGCCGGGCGCGCTCGGCCTGGCCCGTGCCTACGTCTCCGGCCACCTGGACGTGGACGGCAACATGTTCGTGGCGCTCTCCAGGCTGTCCAGGGCCCAGGACACCAGTATCAGCTGGGGGGACCGGATCAAGCTGCTGCAGAACCTTGGCGGCCCGAAAGTGCTGTTCCCCCGGATCGCCCCGCCGCCGCAGGAGGTAGTCCCCGACCGCCGCCGGTTCACCATCGGCGCGATGCACTCCAAGATGCGCGACGCCAACTCGATCTCGCACCACTACGACGTGTCCAACGCGTTCTACGAGTGGGTCCTCGGCCCGAGCATGGCGTACACCTGCGCCTGCTACCCGACCGCGGCCGCCACGCTTGAAGAGGCACAGGAGTACAAGCACGACCTGGTCTCCCGCAAGCTCGACCTCAAGCCAGGCATGCGCCTGCTCGACGTCGGCTGCGGCTGGGGCGGCATGGTCAGGCACGCCGCCAAGAACTATGGCGTCAAGGCACTCGGCGTGACCCTGTTCTGCGGAGCAGGCGGCCTGGGCGCAGGAGGCTATCAAGCGCGAGGGCCTTGAGGAACTGGCTGAGGTTCGTCATCTGGACTACCGCGATGTCACCGAGACCGACTTCGACGCGATCAGCTCGATAGGCATTACCGAGCACATTGGCAAGGCCAACGTCCCCGGCTACTTCAAGTTCCTTAACGGCAAGCTGAAGGAGGGCGGCCGGATGCTGAACCACTGCATCACCCGCCCGGACAACACTGGTCCGTCCATCTACAAGGACGGCTTCATTAACCGCTACGTCTTTCCGGACGGCGAACTTGAGGGCCCGGGCTGGCTGGCGGGCGTGATGAACGACAACGGCTTCGAGATCCGGCACGAGGAGAACCTCCGCGAGCACTACTCGAAGACCCTGATGGCCTGGTGCGACAACTTGGACGCCCACTGGGACGAGGCGGTCGCTGAGGTCGGCATGGGCACGGCCCGCGTCTGGAAGCTCTACATGGCGGGCTGCATCCTGGGCTTCGACCGCAACGTGGTCCAACTCCACCAGATCCTAGGCGTCAAGCTCTCCAAGGACGGCAGCTCCGGCTTCCCCCTCCGCCCCAACTGGGAGCCGTCGGTCGCCCGCGCCCAGGCAAAGGCAAAGGCGTAGTCGGTTCGTTAGTCCGAACGGGTGCGTGTTCCACTCTCTCGCTTCCCATGACCTTGGGAGCGGGGGCGAGGGGATCGCCCGCGCGCGAGTCGGGCCGCCGATTAAACCCCGATCGGCGGCCCGAAGCCGCGCGGGCTCACCCCTGTGGCAGTGCCGGGCTAGGGCTGGGCTAGGCCGGCGGTTGTCAGCAGGGAGGGCTTGCGGCGGCGGCCGGGGCGGTGGGCCAGGTCGCGTTCGCGGCGCAGGACAATGTGGACCGGACCGGATCTGGGGGCGTCCGGGTAAGGAGCGGTCCCCAGGGTGTTGACGGCCGCTAGCTGGACCGGGGTCTGCGGCCATAGCTCGGGTGCGGACGGCAGCCGGAACGGTGCCCCGCCCTCGCTCAGCAGGCGGTTCGGGCGGACGCAGCCGGTGGACGGCGGGATGACGTCCGCGGTCATGGCGAAGGCGGTTTTGAGCAGCGCGGCGACGCCAGCGGCCGCCCTCGTGTCGCCGATGTTGGCCGAGACCGACCCGAGCGCGCAGCGCTGGCTTACGCCGTCCGCACGGGGGCCGAGCATTTCGAGCAGGGCGCTGAGTTCGGCCAGGTCATCGGTGGCGGTCGCCGCACCATGGCCCTCGACGAACTGGATGTCCGCAGGGTCGACGCCTGCCCGCAGGTAAGCCTTGGGCAGCACAGCCCCCTGCGGCACCGCAGGGTCCGCGTACTGCCAGCCGGCGATCTCCGCATAAGCAGGCACCTTTGCTGCCCGAGCATCGGCGGCGCGCGCTAGCGCGACGATCCCGCACCCCTCGCCGGGGAGCGGGCCGGTCGGGCTGGCGTCGTACACCCGGACGAGCTCGGTCGTCAGCGTGGCAGCGACGTGCCCGCGCATCCAGCTGGCGACCCCCTTCGTGACGCCACCGGCCAGCACGAGATCGAACTCCCCGGAGTTCAGCGCCTCGCACCCCGCGGTGATGGCCCGCAGTGAGCAGTGCAAGCCGCCGGGCACCGACCCTTTCACGACGGCGGTTCCGTTCGCGGCGGTGATGCCATAGCTGGAGCTTATGACGCCGATGGTGCGAAGGAGGAGTTCATGGAGGCTTGCCTCGGTCGGCCGCAAGACCGCTGTGCCGCTGGCGTGGACGTCCCCGTCGTGGGCCGGTGACGCCACGACGTCGCGTCCCGTGAACGTCCCCAGCTGCCGGTGGACCCAGTCACGGACGTCCGTCGTTCCCGGTTCAGGTGTGTCGGCGATGAACACGCCGATTCGCTCCGGCGGTATGGCCCGGCCGACCGGGGGAATGTCAGCGAACGCTGCGGCGGCTGTCTTCGCGGCGAGGACGTGCCGCGCCGTTATCCCGCCGGTCAGGTCATCATCGCGGCCGAACTGGTGAGTCCCGTCGTCGAGCAGGGCTGCCAGGGGCGATCGTCGGCTGGCCGGGAGCTTGTCTTGTTCGGCGTGGCCGGACGGCTCGCCGGTGTCCGGCGGATCGGCCAGTTCACGGAACATGCGCCGTCCGGCCACCATGAGCTCGTGAAACGAGGAAGGGTCGGACGCGCCAGGGAACCGTAGGCCAGCGCCGATGATGGCGACGGCTTGCACGGGTCCAATGTTCGCTTCGTCCGGAACGTGCATCTATCCCCCGAAACCGCAAATAATATGAAATGCGCCCCGGGCCGCGCGAATTTTCCCGTATGCCGACGCTGAACAATTGCGTCAACGCCGACCAAGCGTTGACTCAGGGCCCGCTGAGCAGGGGGTTTAGCGTGGCAGGCATCACTGTATTGACATTGGGTGACGATGGTCAAACACGCGTCCGTAAAGTACTTATTGATGCGTATTCCCGTGTCGTCTTCTATTCCTCATCCGGGGTCAAGAGATCCGGTGGCGGCGAAGCACGCATCCGTTCGGGATAACTGGTAGAAGTAGCCCGTGACTAGGCGCGGCTTCCGGTGGCCGGTGCGTGCGCGGTGCGGGCCTTGCCAAGGAGTGGCGAGGTGATCAGGTAGTCGGCACTGGTGCGGTTGCAGGCGATCGGGATGTTCCACACCACTGCTATCCGGACGAGCGCCTTGACATCAGAGTCGTGCGGTTGCGAGCTCATCGGGTCCCAGAAGAAGATCAGCATGTCGAGGCGGCTCGACGCGATGAGTGCGCCGATTTGCTGGTCGCCGCCGAGAGGGCCGCTCTGGAAGCAGGTAACGGGCAGGTCAAGCGTCTCGCCGAGAAGCCTGCCTGTGGTGCCGGTCGCATACAGGGTGTGATCGGCGAGGATGTCCCGGTTGTACTCGGCCCACTCGAGGAGGTCGCCTTTCCTGTCGTCGTGGGCGACCAGGGCGATGCGCTTCGGTTCGGGTGAGGTCGTATAAGCCATGCTCCCAGTCTGCAGGATGAATGTTGCCATGTTGCCACGTCAGCGTTATCGGATCGTGTACATAGCGTGGTGACGTGCCAAGCGACGCGGCACTGGGGTAACCTAGGCATATGCGTCCTGTCCGGCTGTTCCTTAGCTAGCCGCGTCGGCCTACTGGCAGTGTCGTCGTTGTGTTGGACAGGCCCGATAAGTTGGCGGTTTTTGCCATCGGGCCCTGTACGGCACGACATCGGGGGTACAGGGTCGTCCCCCCGGAAGACAACAGCCGTCGGCGCGGCCGCTCCTCGTGCGCGGGGAGTTTTTTTCTTGGAGCAGGCTGAGCACCCGCATCCAGGGGCTCGCGAACCGGACCGATCTTAGGGTGAGGACACGATGACTGCGGCCGAGAGAGCCGACGAGGCGAAAGCGTACGATCCGCGCGAGGTTCAGGACAAGTGGCTGGTCCGCTGGGAGGACCTCGATCCGTTCCGCGCGAGCGACGCCCCCGATGACCCGCGTGAGCGGTTTTACCTGGTCGACATGTTCCCGTACCCATCGGGCGACCTGCACATGGGGCATGCCGAGGCGTACGCGATCGGCGACGCGGTTGCCAGGTACTGGTTCCTGCGCGGGAAGAACGTGCTGCACCCGATCGGGTGGGACGCGTTCGGGCTGCCCGCGGAGAACGCGGCGATCAGGAACAACACGCACCCCGCGGACTGGACGTACAAGAACATCGAGACGCAGGCGGCGTCCTTCCGCCGGTACGCGACGTCGTTCGACTGGTCGCGTCGGCTGGCGACCTGCGACCCCGAGTACTACCGCTGGAACCAGTGGCTGTTCCTGCGGTTCTTCGAGCGGGGGCTGGCCTATCGCAAGGGCGGCTACGTCAACTGGTGCCCGAAGGACCAGACCGTGCTGGCCAACGAGCAGGTCATCAACGGCAGGTGCGAGCGCTGCGGCACCGAGGTCGTCCGCCGGGTGCTGACCCAGTGGTACTTCAAGATCACCGAGTACGCCGACCGGCTGCTGGCGGACGCGGAGGCGCTGGAAGGCAACTGGCCGGACCGGGTGCTGACGATGCAGCGCAACTGGATCGGCAGGTCGACGGGCGCCGAGGTCGACTTCGTGGTGGAGGGCGCGGCCCTGCCTGTCGCGGTCTACACGACCCGGCCGGACACCCTGTACGGGGCGACGTTCATGGTGGTCGCGGCCGACTCAGCGCTGGCGTCCGAGCTGTGCGCCGAGGACCAGCGGGCCGAGTTCGAGGCGTACCTGGCGCAGGTCCGCAAGCTGACCGACATCGAGCGGCAGTCGACCGACCGCGAGAAGACCGGCGTCTTCCTGGGCGTGTACGCGGTCAATCCGGTGAACGGGGAGCGGATCCCCATGTGGGCCGCCGACTACGTCCTGCCCGACTACGGCACCGGCGCGATCATGGCCGTACCCGCGCACGACCAGCGCGACCTGGACTTCGCCCGCAAGTTCGGGCTGCCGGTCAGGGTCGTCGTCGAGACGGACCAGCCGGACCCGGCGGAGACGGGCGTGGCCACCTCGGGCGACGGGCAGCTGATCAACTCCGGTCCGCTGGACGGCCTGTCCAAGCGGGAGGCTATCGCCAGGATCATCGAGATCCTGGCGGACAAGGGCCTGGGCAGGGCGGCCGTGAACTACCGGCTGCGCGACTGGCTGGTGTCAAGGCAGCGGTTCTGGGGCACGCCGATCCCCATCATCCACTGCCCGTCCTGCGGGGAGGTGCCGGTCCCCGAGGAACAGCTGCCGGTCGAGCTGCCCGACCTGCGCGGCACGGACCTGGCGCCCAAGGGCGTATCGCCGCTGGCCGCCGCCACCGACTGGGTGAACGTCGAGTGCCCGAAGTGCGGCGGCCCGGCGCTGCGGGACACCGACACCATGGACACCTTCGTCGACTCGTCGTGGTACCAGTTCCGGTACTGCTCGCCGCATTACGCCGGCGGGCCGTTCCTGGTCGAGGACGTCAACCGCTGGGCTCCGGTCGACCTGTACGTGGGCGGCGTCGAGCACGCGATCCTGCACCTGCTGTACGCGCGGTTCTTCACCAAGGTGCTGCAGGACCTGGGGCTGATCGACTTCGGCGAGCCGTTTACGCGGCTGATGAACCAGGGCCAGGTCATCAACGGCGGCAAGGCGATGTCCAAGTCGCTGGGCAACGGGGTCAACCTGGGCGAGCAGATCGGCCTGTACGGCGTCGACGCGATCCGGCTGACGATGGTCTTCGCGTCCCCGCCGCAGGACGACATCGACTGGGCGGACGTGAACCCGGATGCGATGGTCAAGTTCCTGGGGCGCGTATGGCGAATCGCGGACGACGTGGCGGCCGCGGGACCGGCCGCGAGGGACTTCGCGGGCGGCGACCGCGACCTGCGCCGGATTACCCACCGGCTGATCGAAGAGGTCACCCGCCAGGTGGAGAACTTCCACCTGAACGTCGCGGTGGCCCGGCTGATGGAGCTGGTCAGCGCCACCCGCAAGGCGATCGACTCGGGCCCTGGCGCCGCCGACCCGGCTGTGCGGGAGGCCGCCGAGGCCCTGGCCGTCATGCTGTCGCTGTTCGCCCCGTACACCGCAGAGGAGACCTGGGAGACCCTGCGCGGCCCGGTTGGTCCCGCGGGGATCCTGTCCGTGGCGAGAGCTGTCTGGCCTGCCGCCGACCCGGCTCTGCTGGTGCAGGACACGGTCACCTGCGTGGTCCAGGTGAACGGGAAGGTCCGCGACCGGCTGGAGGTCGCTCCGGACATCACCGAGGCCGACCTGCGTGACCTGGCGATGACCGCCCCGGGGGCAGCCCGCGCCCTGGCAGGTCAGGAGATCAAGCGGGTGATAGTCCGCCCGCCGAAGCTGGTGAACATCGTCGCCGCGTAGTGCGCGGTAAGACGTGCCCCCCGGCTGGTTGCTCAGCCTCATCGCGAGCGTAGCGCGCAGCCGGGGTGCGGAGGCGCCCGTAACACTCTCCGGAGGACAGCTACCACCTTGCCCAGGATGGAGGCGTCGTCGCCGAGGATCGGCGTGAAGGCCGGGTTGTGCGGCATTAGCCAGACGTGGCCGTCGCTCTGCTTGAGCGTCTTCACGGTGGCTTCGCCGTCGATCATGGCCGCGACGATCTCGCCGTTCTCCGCGTCCTCCTGCTGGCGGATGACCACCCAGTCCCCGTCCGCGATGGCCGCGTTGATCATCGAGTCACCGGCGACCTTCAGCATGAACAGGCTGCCCTCGCCGACGATCTGCCGGGGAAGCGGGAAGATGTCCTCAACCTGCTGGTCGGCGGTGATCGGGACACCAGCCGCGATCCGGCCGACGAGCGGCACGTAGGTGGCTTCCTGCGACGCGATGTCCATGCCGTCGGCCGGGATCTCGCCTTCGGCGCTGCCGTTCGCGCTCTGCTCGGGGCGGACGGCGGGGTGGCCGGGCAGTCGGACCTCCACCGTGCGCGGGCGGCCCACGTCGCGGTGCAGGTAACCCTTGCGCTGCAGCGTCGAGAGCTGGTACGAGACGCTCGACGTGCTGGTCAGGCCGACCGCCTCGCCGATCTCCCGCATCGACGGCGGGTATCCGCGCTTCTGCACAGAATCCCTGATGACCTGAAGGACCTTGCGCTGCCGCCAGGTGAGGACGTGGTCGGGGTCTGGCTTGTCGGGCGTCTCCGGGATCACAACGGGAACACTGCCCTTGGGCTTGCGGCCCGGCCTGCCCTTGGGGCGGACTGGTGCGTCCGCGATTTCGGGAGTGCCGTGGTCTGCGGTGTCGTCCATCGCATGAACCTCCGATTCTTGGTTTGTCGCTTACGGATACGAGCCTAGCGGCAATTTCCGATATCACCAAACATCTGTTCGACGTGTCTCTTGATTGTCAGACTTGCGCGGTACAAAGATGGCAACCATGCGTTCGATCGAACTGTGTCTCGATCGAACGTATGTACCATCGAATGGACGTTTGATGAAGGATGCAGGCATGGTGACGATGGCGACTAAGAGCCCCACAGTGACTATGAACCACCCGCGCGCGGCAGGGGACGGAGGGCCGATTCGAACGCCCGCGATCCCTCCGCCTGCCCGGCTCACCCGGCGCGGACGGATGGCAGTGACCGGCGTGTCGGTCCGCCGCGCCCGGACGACACGCCGCGGCACGCCGCGACACGACCCGGCACGCCCCGACACGCCGCGACACGCCCCGACACGCCAGCGGCACGCCCCGACACGCCAGCGGCACGCCCCGACACGCCGGCGACACGCCGGCGAGGGCGGGACGTCCTGGGCCCTTGCCAGGGCTTTTGGCTTCGATACTCGTCTCCGCTTGCCTAGGGGTGCGGCTCTGGACTAGGGTTGACCACAACATCTAGTAGTTACAGCGATGTGGTTCATCCAGAAGTTGTGGATATTCCTCAACGTATGGGTACGACACGGCACTCCTGGAGGGGAAGAGCGTGTACTGTCCGTTCTGCCGTCACCCGGACAGCCGGGTTATCGATAGCCGGGTCGCCGAGGACGGTACCGCTATCCGCAGGCGGCGGTCCTGCCCAGAGTGCGGACGGCGGTTCACCACGCAGGAGTCGGTCATCCTCATGGTGGCCAAGCGCAGCGGGGTGACCGAGCCGTTCACCAGAGACAAGATCGTCCGGGGTGTGCAGCGTGCCTGCCAGGGCAGGCCGGTGGACGAGGATCAGCTCGCCATGCTCGCCCAGCGAGTCGAGGAGACGATCAGGGCGCGCGGCCTGGCGGAGGTGCCATCCCACGAAGTGGGGCTTGCCATCCTCGGGCCGCTCCGCGACCTCGACGAGGTCGCGTACCTCAGGTTCGCCTCGGTGTACCGGGGCTTCGAGTCGCTCGACGACTTCGAGAAGGCGATCACCGAACTGCGCGGTCGGCGTACGGCGGATGCCAGCGGTACAGACAACGGGGTCCATCAGGCGCGCACGACGGCTGAGGGACCTGATCAGGCAGGGCGCGGCTCTCGGGATCGGGATAAGCGGGGCCAGGCCCAGGAGCAAGACAAGGCGTCATAGCGGACAGGCGAGGCCGACAGCGACGGAGCTGGACGGTTGAGTCAGTGCTGCCGCAAACCGCCATGAAGCTACAAAAGACAAGGCTGACGGACGGATCCGGTGCGGGTCCACGGAGCAAGGGGGAAAGGGAGTTATGACGGAAACGGTGAGTGGTCCGGCGGCGCGCAAGGGCAAGCGCGGCAAGGGCCTGAAGATGCGGCGCATTAACACGACTGCGGGGGTGCATCCCTATGAGCAGGTCACCTGGGAGCGCCGCGATGTCGTGATGACCAACTGGCGGGACGGCTCGATCAACTTCGAGCAGCGCGGGGTTGAGTTCCCTGAATTCTGGTCGGTCAACGCGGGCAACATCGTCACCACCAAGTACTTCCGCGGCGCGGTGGGCACGCCGCAGCGCGAATGGTCGCTTAAGCAGCTCGTCGACCGGGTGACGAACGTCTACACGGAGACCGGCAAGACCCACGGCTACTTCGCCACCGACGAGGACGCCGAGGTCTTCGACCATGAGCTCAAGTACGCGCTGATCCATCAGATCTTCAGCTTCAACTCCCCGGTCTGGTTCAACGTAGGCACCGCCTCACCGCAGCAGGTGAGCGCGTGCTTTATTTTGGCAGTCGATGACACAATGGAGTCGATCCTCGAGTGGTACCGCGAGGAGGGCCTGATCTTCAAGGGCGGCTCGGGCTCGGGCGTGAACCTGTCCCGCATCAGGTCGAGCAAGGAACTGCTCAGCTCCGGCGGCACCGCGAGCGGCCCGGTCTCCTTCATGCGGGGCGCCGACGCGAGCGCCGGCACGATCAAGTCCGGCGGTGCCACCCGGCGGGCGGCCAAGATGGTCGTGCTCGACGTCGACCACCCCGACGTCGAGGACTTCATCCAGACGAAGGCCAGGGAAGAGGACAAGATCCGCGTCCTGCGCGACGCCGGATTCGACATGGACCTGGGCGGCCAGGACATCATCAGCGTCCAGTACCAGAACGCCAACAACTCGGTCCGTGTCTCCGACGAGTTCATGCGAGCCGTCGAGGACGACAAGCCGTTCAACCTGAACGCGAGGCTCACCGGCGAGGTCATCGAGACCGTCGAGGCCAAGCAGTTGTTCAGGAAGGTCGCCCAGGCCGCCTGGGAGTGCGCCGACCCCGGCGTCCAGTACGACGACACGATCAACAACTGGCACACCAACCCGGAAACGGGCCGGATCACCGCCAGCAACCCCTGCTCCGAGTACCTGAGCCTGGACAACTCAAGCTGTAACCTCGCCAGCATCAACCTGCTCAAGTTCCTCAAGAGCGACGACACGTTCGACGTCGTGAAGTTCGCCAGGATGTCCGAGCTGATCATCACCGCGATGGACATCTCGATTACCTTCGCTGACTTCCCGACCGAGAAGATCGGCGCGACGACACGGGACTACCGTCAGCTCGGCATCGGTTACGCCAATCTTGGCGCGCTGCTGATGGCGACCGGCCACGCCTACGACTCCGACGGCGGCCGCGCGATCGCCGCCGCGATCACCAGCCTCATGACGGCGAGCGCGTACAAGACGAGTGCCGAGCTCGCCAAGGTCGTCGGCCCGTACGAGGGCTACGAGCGGAACGCGACCCCGCACAAGCGCGTCATGCGGATGCACGCCGACGCCAGCGCCAGCGTCAGGCCGGTCGCGAGCTTCGACAAGGCCATCCTCGACCTGGCCAACAAGACCTGGCAGGAGTGCCTCACCCTCGGCGAGGTCAACGGTTACCGCAACGCGCAGGCCAGCCTGCTCGCGCCGACCGGCACCATCGGCTTCATGATGGACTGCGACACCACCGGCATCGAGCCCGACCTCGCCCTGGTCAAGTTCAAGAAGCTGGTCGGCGGCGGGTCCATGCAGATCGTCAACCAGACCGTCCCGCGCGCGCTGAAGAACCTCGGCTACCAGCCCGAGCAGGCCGAGGCGATCACCGAGTACATCGCCGAGCACGGCCACGTGGTCAACGCCCCCGGCCTGCGGCAGCAGCACTACGAGGTCTTTGACTGCGCGATGGGCGAGCGCTCGATCCCCCCGATGGGCCACGTCAGGATGATGGCCGCCGTCCAGCCGTTCCTGTCCGGCTCCATCTCCAAGACGGTCAACATGCCGGAGGGTGCCACCGTCGAGGACGTCGAGCAGATCTACTTCGAGGGCTGGAAGCTCGGCCTCAAGGCCCTGGCGATCTACCGCGACAACTGCAAGGTCGGCCAGCCGCTGTCCATCGCCAAGAAGAAGAGCAAGCCGGAAGAGAAGGAAGCCGCCCCCGTTCCGGCGATCCAAAGCACGCAAGCGCCCGAGGCGCGTGAGCACCGTCCGGTCCGCAGGCGCCTGCCCAAGGCCCGCTCCGCGACCGTGACCAGGTTCGACGTGTCCGGTGCCGAGGGTTACATGACCGCCTCCACCTACCCGGACGACGGCGTGGGCGAGGTCTTCCTGAAGCTCGGCAAGCAGGGCTCGACCTTGGCCGGCGTGATGGACGCGTTCTCGATGGCGATCTCGGTCGGCCTCCAGTACGGCATTCCGCTGGAGTCATACGTCGGCAAGTTCACCAACATGCGGTTCGAGCCGGCCGGCATGACCGACGACCCGGACATCCGCATCGCGACCTCGGTGATGGACTACATCTTCCGCCGCCTCGCCCTCGACTACCTGCCCTACGACCAGCGCGCCGACCTCGGCATCTTCTCCGCCACAGAGCGCGCCGCCCAGCTCGCAGGCCAGGACCCGGCATCGCTGGGGGTTGAGGTAGACCCGGTGGAGCTGGCCCAGTCAGCGGCGGTAGACAACAGCGCCCATCCCGAACGAGTTCTGCCATCTCTCCCGCCCGCCACGTCCTCCGCCAAGTCCTCGTCGACGCAGACGGCCGGGAACCAGCAATCGGCCCTCGCGAGCACGGCCACCCCAGCCGCCCGCCCGGCAGGCCCGCACTCCACGGCCGAACTGATCGAGTTCCAGCAGGGCCGCACCGCGGACGCCCCGCTATGCCTCACCTGCGGCACAAAGATGCGCCCCGCAGGCAGCTGCTACGTCTGCGAGGGCTGCGGCTCCACCAGCGGCTGCAGCTGATTCAGGTGCTGCCATAACTTAAGAGTTAACTGCTCAGGAGGGGTGCGACCGATGGGTCGCACCCCTCTTTAATGCTCCCTGGCTTCCACTCGTTGCATCTGATGCAACGATGCCGGGCTAGGTGACGCGGCAGGTCATCGGCGTTACACAGATGGGGCTGCTCTGGCTGCTGTCCAACCCCGGCGGACCTGATTATGGCCGCCTTGTGGATGCTCGACGGCTCAGCTTCCTGAGCGGCTTCGGAGCGTGACGAGGCGTCGGTGGCTGGCGGGGAATACTTACTGACCAGTGATCCAGGCGGGCTGTCTTTGACACGTGTCGGCGAATCCGCAGCGAGAGGCCATATCCGCCATTAGGCTAAAGCCGTATAAATCCGGATCACGGCTCAACATCGCGCGGAGGCCACGTGCCAACTTCAGATGCGCCCGGTATCCCGACTTTTATTATCGTCCTGGGTGTCGTGATGGTCGTCTTTTTGCTCATCGGCATCGGCCTCTCGATCTGGCACGCCTCGGTTCTCCGCAAGGGCGGCCTCAATCCGCTGATCGCCGAGGAGCAACTGAAAGTCCAGCTCGCCCAGAACCTCCGGAACGCCGCCGCGCCAGCGTCTGGCCAGCCCGCGAAGACCACAGAAGAGCGCCTGGCGGAGCTTGAGGTTCTGTACGAGCGCGGCGTGATAACCGCCGAGGAGCTCGCCGCCGGCCGCGCCAGGGTCATCGGGGGGGTCTAGACATTACCGAATGGGGAACTACGTATTCCAAGCGTAACTCCAAGGAGTAATTCCCAGCTCAGGAGGGGTGCGGCTAGGTGGCCGCGTCCCTCCTTTGCGTTATGACTTCTGCTAGTGGCAAGGGAACCGTTTCTTCCGCGACTACCACGCGGTGCTTATGCTGACCCGGCGGAACTTACCTGCGTCCTGGACCTGCGACGCCGCTCGGTCAGTCGTCGCGCCTTGGCGCCGCTACCGCAGTCCTCCATGGCGCACCACCGCCGTGACCGGTTGCGGCTGTGATCGAGGAACAGCCATCCGCAGCCGCCAGCCTCGACTGGGCAGCGGCCCAGTCGCGTCACGTCGATCCCGCACAGCAGGTCAACCACATCCTGGGCGACGCGATCGACAACCAGCAGCGCAGGTGGTGAACCGACTACCCAGTGCGCAACGCCTGTGCCTCCTGTGGCAGGCATGAGACGGGCACGTGGCAGGGCTGACGCCCAGGCCGTCGATATATGGTCCAGCTGTCCTTGCGCCGCCGCCGAGATTCCCGTGTCGTCCAGGCACGCCGAGAGGACCTCATACAGTGCCTCGCGGATTTCCTTGACCGCAGTGAGCGCCCTTCCCCCCGCTGCGGGCGACGCGCTCCACGCTACTTCCACCTCTCGCGTTGCAGGTGCTCAACGCGGCCTGGTCGGCCGTGGCGCTGAGCATCCCGATGGTAATGGTGCAGGACGAGGTGCCAAGCGGGGTCGGCGCGGCATCCTCGCTATACAGCGCTGCCTTCATGTCCGCGGGCCTGCTGGCCGGCGCCATCACCGGAGTGACAGCGACGGCGATCGGGTTCGGCAGCGTGTTCTGGGTGTGCGCGGCGCTCGCGGCGGTCGCCGCGGGCCTGCTGCTCGCTCGGGCCGCATCGAGATGATGAAATGCGGCTGCATCACGCACCTGTGCAGGGACCGTCTCGGGCTCGGCGTCCTCATCAGACCGCCGAACCCGCCGTCTGGAGAGCGCTCAGATCTCGACGCCCACGACTGCGCCGCTGCGGACGGCTACATAGCGGTCGGGGTGGATCGTGATGACCACGCGCACGTCGGCGTCCCGAATGGGGTAGTCCATGCCATAGCGGCGCTGCAGTGACCGGTAGAACTCCGCGCCGGGGTCGTCCTCGATCTTCTCGACCGTGCCCCGGACCTCAAGGAACCGGTACTGGTCGTCGGGGTCGGCGATGGACAGCGCGACTCGGGGCTCGGCGGTGAGGTTGGCGAATTTCTGCCGGGTGCGAGTATGCGTCAGGCGGATCCGCGATCCGTCCCAGGCGAACCACATGACACTGCTCTGCGGCGCCCCGTCCGGTCGCACCGTGGCCAGGTGCGCGAAGACCGGCCTCTCAAGCAGGTCGGCGTGGCTTGCGGGCACTTCGGGCATCAGGTTCTCCTCGCCCATCTATAGGTCTCTCTCTATTACTGTGGTATCAGTACCCCCATGTCCGGTCGTCGCCGGGTCCGTCCTGTGGTGATCCCGACCGAAGAGGCGGGCAACGCCAAAGCGCTCCCCGCCTCCTCTGTTCTTGTCTTAGGCGATCCCGGTGCTCGCGGCGTCCTTGTCGCCGTTCCTGTGCTGGGCCTGTCTATCGCTCGGGGCGGCCATGTAGTGCGGCCGCCGGTTCATGCCCCAGTCGGGGCGGTCGGCGGCCGGGCGCAAGAACAGCGCGTCCAGCTCGACCATCCGCAATCCGTCCGATGACTCGAAGATCGGCTCGAAAGCGACCGCGTTGAACCCGTCTTCCATGATCAGGTCCATCACCGTGGTCATCGCCGGCTGATCGGCGTAGATCGGCTGCGCCGCCAGTTCGACAAGCACGGACACCACCGACTCCTCCAGCCCCTTCTCGCCCGCGCCCCGCAGTACTTCCGCGTCATGACCCTGCGTGTCGGACTTGAACAGCACCTGCGGCTCCTCGATCCCCGCGACGATCGCAGGGAACTCGGCCTCCAGGGTGGACAGCGAGATGGTGGCGGTGCCGCGCCCCGCCATGATCGGAATCTGGTCGACCACGCCGGGCAGCGGGTCGTGCAGCGAGTCGAGCACCGGTCCGTCGTGTAGCCGCAGCTCGGCTTGCCCTGGCTTGCTGGACAGCGCCACGGGCCGGACGATCCAGTTGGGATCTCGGGCCGCGGCGGCAGTGATGACGGGCAGGACACTTGGCGACGGCTCGAACGAGACGATCCTGCCGGTGTACCCAAGGGTCCGCACCCGCCGCGCGAACTGGCCCCGGTTGCCACCGACGTCAATAACGCAGTTGATGCCGCGCGAGCGCAGTACTTCGTCAAGCGCCCAATCGATCACGCCGGCTTCGGGCCTGTGCGGCCAGCGTGTGATGTCTATCCCCGCGCGGTGTACCAGGCTTCGCGCGCCAGTCAAGAGCCTCATAGGACCCGGAACGTAACACAATGGCTATAAAAATGAGTCGCAGAATGCTAGACATCAGTACCTGGATATGGTTAAGAGTTGCTCTGTAAACGCTCTCAAACAGGTTCCCACACGGATGGTTACGGGAGGGTAACGCGTGGCCAGGCGTTCGCGGTAACGTAATCAAAAGCGCACACTGGTGTTATCCGTACAGCCCATATTGACTGTTGTCATGACCGGTAATCCTCCGCAAAGCCCGTGACCGGCGACCGTCAGCAAGGAGAAGTGCCCGTGTCCTCAGCCGCCCTGCGCGACGGCATCCTCACCGTTCCTGTGCTCGACATCACTAGCTTCCGCATGCCCTACGCGGACGCGGCCGCGCGCTCCGAGGTTGTCCGCCAGGTCGATGAGGCCGCGCGCACGGTCGGCTTCATGCAGATCATCGGGCACGGCATCCCCGCGACCACCCTCAGCGAGTTCACCAGCGCGACCGACGCTTTCTTCGCCCTCGACGCCCGCGCCAAGGCCAGGTACCGCTGCCCGCCGGGGATCAACAGGGGCTATACCCCGCCGAAGGCGGAGTCCCTGGCCAACAGCCTCGGCCTGGTTAGCGCCGCGGACCTGTTCGAGGCGATCAACGTGGGCACGTCTGCCCAGGACTTTCCCGGGCTTGACCTCCCCGAGGACGTCTACGCGGGGAACGTGTACCCAGCCGACGAGGTACCTGGCTTCGAGGCCGCCGTCACCGAATGGTTCCACGCCGCCGGCCGGGTGGCCAGGACCATGGTCAGGATCTTCGGCGTGGCCCTCGGCGGCCGTGAGGACTACTTCGAGCAGTTCACCGACCACTCGATCGACGTGCTGCGGATGAACAACTACCGGCTGCCCGGCCAGGACGCGCAACTCGAGAAAGACCAGCTCGGCATGGGGGCGCATACCGACTACGGCATCGTGACCGTACTCTGGGCCGACCACGTACCTGGCCTGGAGATCCATGGCGCCGACGGGAACTGGCACCCGGTCATGCCGGCCGACGGCGCGCTGCTCGTCAACCTGGGCGACGCGATGGCCCGCTGGACGAACGAGGAGTGGATCTCCACCCTGCACCGCGTCGCCGCGCCGAAAGTGAACGGGACCCTCGTCCCCAGGCGCTCCGCCGCCTATTTCCACGACGGCAACGTGGACGCGGTGATCCAGTGCCTGCCCGGTTGCGTCACCGAGGACAATCCGGCCAGGTACGAGCCGGTCACGGTCGGCGAGCACCTCGCCGCCAAGCTAGCGGGCTCGCGCGGTGGCCAGCTCAACCCCGGCGCGGCCCGCGAGGCCGCCCGCCTGGGCTTCGCCTCCTTATAGACCCAGTTCAGAGAGTTCCCTCTGAACGAAGTCATGAGCCCGCCAAAAGGTGCTGGGACGCCGTAGCCTGAGCGGAACGGGCCATGTCGTCGGGTGAGGGGGCTAGGGAGCGGTGGCAACCGACACAGCTGGCCTTGCCGATCCATCACGGCCTGAGACCGAGGCAGGCGACAACGAGGCGGACGCGGGCAAGGTAGCGCGAGGGATCGCGCGCGGCGCCCTCATCGTCGCCGTGCTCACGGGCTTCTCGCGTGTCCTTGGCCTGGTGCGCACCGTCGTATTCGCGCAGAGTGTGGGGGCCGGCTGCCTCGGCACCGCGTATGTCACGGCCAACCAGGTGCCGAACCTCATCGTGGAGCTCGCCATCGGCGGCGCGCTGTCGAGCGCGATGGTGCCGGTGCTCGCCCGCTCCGCGCGCGCGGCAGCGACCGACCCGAGCGAGAAGAAGAAGGTCGAGCAGATCTCGTCGGCACTGCTCACCTGGTCCATCGTGATCCTGCTGCCGGTCACGCTGGCCATCACCGTCAGCGCGGGCCCGATCTCGCAGCTACTGAACCCGGTCAACCCGAACGCCGACTGCTCCCACGCGGACATGATCCACGCGACCAGCTTCATGCTGACCTCGTTCGCGCCGCAGATCATGCTGTACGGCTTCTCCGTGGTGCTGTTCGGGCTGCTCCAGGCCTACCGGAAGTTCGGCGCCACCAGCCTGGCCCCGGTGATCGGCAACGTGGTGACGATCACCTCGTACCTGATCTTCGCGTCGCTTGATCACAATGCGCCGCTGGCGCGGACCCCTCTCGTCGCCATGCTGGTGCTGTCCATCGGCACCACGATGAACATCGGCATGCTGGTTATCGTGTCGCTGCCCGCCGTATGGCGGCTGCACCTGCGCTGGCGGCCCACGCTGAAGTTCCCTCCTGGCGTGCTGCGCCGGGCCGGCGGCCTCGCCCTGGTCGGGCTCCTTGAATTCGTGGCCGCCGACGTGTACAGCGTGATCACGATCGACCTGGCCAACGGCCATGGCACTACCGGCGCCCTAGTCCTTTTCAACTACGGGAACCTCGTGTTCACCGCGATCTGCTCCGTGCTGCCGCTGGCGATCGTGATTGCCGCCTTCCCCGTGCTCTCCGCCACGGACGGTGACGAGTTCGACCGGACGAGTGCAGGGTCGAACCGCGCGGTCATGCTGCTGTCGTGGCTGAGCACCGCGGTGATGATCGCGGTCACGCTGCCCGCGGCGCATGTTCTCACGCAGCGGCACGATCAGGTCGCGCCGCTGGCCGAGTCCTTCCTGCTGTACGCGCCTGGTGTGGCAGGGTTCGCCGTGGTCACCAACCTGTCGCGGGTGCTGTTCGCCCTTGGCAAGCTCAAGGCCGCCGGCATAGCCCTGGTGGCACAGCAACTGCTGCCCGCGGCCATCTCCTTCCCGCTGGTCCTCCTGGCGCCGCCGCACCTGGCCGTGCAGGCGCTCGCGCTTGCCAGTAGCGCCGGGTTCATCGTGGTGACCATTCCGACGGTGATCGCCACCAGGCGGCTGCGGGGGCCGGCCGCCGTTGCCGGGCTTGGCCACGCGACCCTGGCCGGAATCGCGGCGGCCGCCGCCGGGGCTGCGGCGGGTCTCGCGGTTACGCTGGTCCTGCCCGCCGGAGGGAATGCCTTCGAGATCGTGGACGGCTTCATCGCGACGATGCTGGCCGTTCTCGTCTTCTGCGTGGTGGCCTACGCCCTGGACCGGAGCGACACGCGCGTGGTTGTCGAGCGTCTGCGTCGGCTCGCGCGGAACCGCACGTAAGTATTCAGTGCGGAAACGCTGGATAATGGTGTTGTGTATCCGCGGCACGTGGCGATTCGGCCAGTAGAAGAGAGTGACCGGCCGACGGTCGAGTGGCTGACGACCCAGCTGTGGGGTGCTGCTGAGGTTGCCGTGCATGATGGGGTCTTCCACCCGGCTGTCCTACCCGGCTTCATCGCCGAGCGCGGCGGCCGCATCGCCGGCCTTGTCACGTTCGAGGTGCGCCAGGGCATCCTCGAGATCGCCACGATCAACGCCCTGGACATGTACCAGGGCATCGGCACCATGCTCATCGAGGCGGTCCGCGCCGAGGCCAAGCGCCTCGGCTGCAGCCAGGTCATGCTGACCACGACCAACGACAACATCGGAGCGCTGCGCTTCTACCAGCGCCGCGGCTTCCGCCTCGCCGCCATTCGCCCTGGCGCGGTGGACCGCAGCCGTCAGCGCAAGCCGGAGATTCCTCGCACCGGAGATTTCGGCATTCCGCTCCGCGACGAAATCGACCTCACCTGCCCCGTGTAAAAAAGAAAAATCAAAATCACCATCCCGAACGTATCCGTCTTCCTCTCCTACCCCACCTGCACTCTTGGGGCGCTGGTAAGCACCTGGAACGGGCTCGCCTGGGGCGACGTGACCGCGCACGTGCTGTCGCCCGACCTGCCCAATGCGCTATACAGGGATTTACCACTGTCCGAGGGAGCACGATGTTGCCACCCGTTAGGGGCCGCACAGCGAGGGACGATGACCCCGTGCCGGTGGTCGACGGCGTCCACGCGGCGATCTGGCGTGCCCCGCTGCTGATGCGGCCGGTGCTGGCTGCGCTCTCTGTGGCCCTGCTGCCCTGGCTGCTCGCGCCCATCTGCGTCTTCCGCGGCGTCCGCACCGTCATGGCCTCGCTGTACGTGGCCGCGTTCTGGGCGTGGGTGTACTTCCTCATCAGTGCCAACCGGCTGAGCACGGGCGCGACCCCGACCGTGCCAACCGCTCATCCGGTGCACACGATCCCGACGGCGTGGCTGCTGGCCATGCTGGCGACCCCGTTCCTTGTCGCGGCGCTCGCCAACGTCCGGCCGCTGTCAAGGTGGTTCATCCCCTGCCGCACGGTGGCCTGGTCGCTGCTGTGGTCGTCGCCACTCGTCTTCTTCATCGTGCAGGCCTCACCGCAGAACACGATGTTCGCGGTGATCGCCGTCTGGGTGATCGCCGCCGCTCTGATCGGCTGGCGGGCCGCCAAGGGCTCCCAGGAAGCGCACATGTTCGGCCCGGACGGCCCCTTCGCGGCGCAGGGCAACAACCCGGGCTCCGCGGCACCGTCGGCACCGCCCGCTCCGCCGGGCCCAGGCGGGAACGGGCGGGGCAGGCGCACGGGCCTCATACCGAGGAACGGCAATGGCGGACACTCCCCGGTGCAGTACGGCACCCGCGCGCAGGGCGTCGCCCAGGTCTACGCGGATCACGCGACGCGCGAGCAGCAGCCAGCCGCTACCGCCGCGGCCAAGCCGGAGATTACTCCCGAGGAGGCCCTGGCCGAGCTCGACGCGATGATCGGCCTCGGGCCGGTCAAGGAGCAGGTTCACTCGATCGCGGTGTCGATCGAGGCGGCGCGCCGCCGGGCGGTGGCCGGCTTCGGCACCGACAAGCCGATGCGGCACTTCGTCTTCCTCGGCCCGCCGGGCACGGGCAAGACGACGGTGGCGCGGGTGATCGGCAAGATCTTCTACGCGTTCGGCCTCCTCGACAGCCCGGAGGTGGTGGAAGCGCAGCGCTCTGACCTCGTGGGCGAGTACCTGGGCGCGACCGCGATCAAAACCAACGAGCTGATCGACTCCGCGCTCGGCCGCGTGCTGTTCATCGACGAGGCCTACAGCCTGGTTAATGAGGGCGACGGGCAGAGCGACCGGTTCGGCGCCGAGGCCGTCCAAACGCTGCTCAAGCGGGCCGAGGACGACCGGGAGAACCTGATCATCATCCTGGCCGGCTATGAGAAGCAGACCGAGGCGTTCCTCGCGACGAACCCCGGCATGGCCTCGCGGTTCGCGACCCGCATCAAGTTCCCCACGTACTCGACCGAGGAACTGCTCGCCCTGGCGGAGACGCAGCTGCGGGGCAAGCAGGAGGGCCTGGCCCCGGACGCGCGCCCGGTCCTGTGGCGGATGCTCGACGGGGTGACCCGCCGCAGGATCACCGACGAGCTCGGCAACGGCCGGTTCGTCAGGACGCTGCTCGAGAAGGCCGGCCAGGCGCGGGACGTCCGGGTCATGGGCGGCGGCGGCGACCCGCGCGCCGAGGACCTGATCACGATCGGCGCCGCCGACCTGGAGCGGGCGTTCTCCGAGCTGACCTCGCGGCTGCGCGGCTACGAGGACACCCCGACACTGGAATCGGCGATTGCCGAGCTCGACGAGCTGGTCGGCCTTGAGCCGGTCAAGCAGCAGGTGCGGGCGATCGCCGCCCAGCTGCGGGTCGCGAAGCTGCGGGACAGGCAGGGACTGACCAGCCAGCCTCCCACCAGGCACTTCGTGTTCACCGGGCCACCGGGCACTGGCAAGACCACCGTCGCGAGAATTCTCGGCCGGATCTTCGCCGCGCTGGGCCTGCTCGTCCGCCCGGAGGTCATCGAGGCGCACCGGGCGGACCTGGTCGGCGAGCACCTCGGCTCGACCGCGATCAAGACCAACCGCCTTGTCGACTCCGCGCTCGGCGGCGTGCTGTTCGTCGACGAGGCGTACTCGCTGCACAACGAGGGTTACTCGGGCGGCGACGCGTTCGGCGCCGAGGCGGTGCAGACGCTGCTCAAGCGGGCGGAAGACGACCGGGACCGCCTCGTGATCGTGCTCGCGGGCTATCCGGGTGACATGGACCGCTTCCTGCGCTCGAACCCGGGCCTCGCGTCGCGCTTCAGTACCCGGGTCGCCTTCCCGAGCTACACCGCGCGTGACCTGTCGCGTATCGCCGTCATCTACGCCGAGCAGGCAGGTGACGCGTTCGAGCCGGAGGCCATCCGCGTCCTTGAGCAGATCTTCGCCCACGCCGAGCGGGCCGGCGTGATCGACGAGCTGGGCAACGGCCGGTTCGCCCGCTCCCTGTTCGAGCGCGCGTGCGCCTGCCGCGACGTCCGCGTCGTGCGCCTAGGCGAATCCGCCACGGCCGCCGACCTGACAACCCTGACAGCCGCCGACGTAAGAGGCGCCTACGCCGACCTAACCGTCTAGCACCGCCTGTGGCCCCTGCCCCTGGCCGCCGATCACAAAATGTCGGGCGCTGGCGCGCCGCGACATGCCGGATATTTCATGGCATGCGAGCGATGGCACGCGCCCTTGAGCGCCTGCGCCGCGCCTCACCCTCGCTCACCGGATGGTTGTGGCAGCGAGCCGGTTACAGGCGGCCCGTCGTCACAACTCACTTCGCTAGGTGCCGCCAGGGGTCATGGGATGCGGAGACGTGGAACACGGACCCGTTCGGACTGACCTAAAGCTCTTGATTTTCGGATGAGTCACGAGTCGGGGTTGGTGAGGCCGTTGAGGTCGTCGTCGCTCAGGCCCGTGGCGAGTTCGCGCAAAGCTATCTCCAGGGCGGCTTCGTCCGTGCCTGCGGCGTCGAGGACGTCCATGAGGGCGTGCATGACCATGTGACGGTCCTCGCCGGTGTCCAGGAGCCGCTGGGCGGCGTCCCAGAGGGCGGGCGGCGAGCCGCGCCACAGGCGGTCCGCTAGGGCCAGGTGACGGTCGATGTGGCGGCCGACGCCTGCCGCGCTCGGCGAGCCGGTCCGCGTGTCGTGGTCGGCGGCGAGCAGCAGCCGCCGGTCGGCGGGATCGGCCGGGTCAAGCTTGGACAAGTCGACCCCGCCGTGCTTGCCCTCAAGGATCGGGAAGGCGAACGCGCGCCGGGGCAGCGCCTCCAGGTCGGAGTCGGGCAGCAGCCTGGCGACGAGCTTCTCATCCAGCCCGAACTCGGCCGGATCCCGATATATCCGGGAAAAGGTGGTCATGCAATCGAAGAGCACGTCAAGTGTCTGCCCGATGGCGGCGTCGGACAGCCCGCGCTGCCTGCCGGACCAGCGGATCCAGGCGTCAACCGCGTGCGGCATCGCGTTCTGGTCGGCGACCGACAGCAGCACCTTGCGAGGCAGCCAGCTCAGCATGAAGTTCTGCACCTTGGCCGGGGACATGCGCTCCGGGCGTCCGCTGTCCTGGTCGCAGCCGAAGTCGATGATCAGGTCCGCGATGCGGCTCGCGGCCTGCCGGTCGGACAGCTCCTCCGCCTCGTCGGAAGCAAGGAACTCCGCGGCGAGCAGCGCGCGCCGCTCGGTCGACCAGGCAGGCCGCCGCGACCGCTGGCCGCGGCTGTGGGTCGGGGGCAGCGCCCTGATGCGGGCCCTGATGAAGGCGTGCTTCGCGGCAAAGGTGTCGCTGACCGGCGGGTCCTCGGCCGCGTCTGTGGTGGCGAGCGCGACCTCAAGCATCTTCCGCGCCTGCGGCGGCTCGATCTGCCTGAAGCCGTCCTCCGGACGGGAGCTCACCCGCAATCGCGTGGTCCGACGGCAGTGCTCGAGGAGCTTGTCCACCTGGGAGCTGACCCAGCCGTCCCTGATCATGCCCGCCGAGTTGTAGTCGACGACCGAGACGAGAGCGTGCGGCTCATCGCCCGCGTAGCTGAACACGCAGATGATCTCGTCCTGGTCGCCCCACGCGTCGGGGTTGACGTAGCACTCGGCGGGGGAGACCGCGCCGAGGTGCTCGGCCCACCGGGGGGCGCGGACCCCGGCGTCAATGAGACTGATGGCCGCCTGCTCGGCCGCTGCGGCCTGGCGGGACGTGCCAAGGCAGGCGATACCGGACAGCAGCGCGAGCGCGGCAGGCGAGCGCTGCTGCGCGGCGTACTCGACCAGCCCCTCGCCGATCAGCTGCTCGATGCCCGTCCCGCCGATGGTGTGGTGGCGCTGCGGCCACCATGTGCCGAGCAGGTCACTGACCAACAGCTCAGCATCAAGCGGGCTGCGCACCGCGAGCAGCTCACGAGCCCCGTGCAGGAGTTCATCAAACAGCGCGTTGGGGGGCGCGCCACCACCTGCCTGGCTAGGACGTCGGCTCTGCGGGCTCACCCTGATAGCCTCTCAGATCTACATATGTGAAATCGACGCTTCTCCCTGTTACCCCGCATCGGGTTGCGGGTAACAGGGAAGAGCACATCAACCGCTGTAGGAGAATTTACCCATGCTGCCATCATTGTGCCGTGTGATGGCGGCTAACCCGTCCGTGTCGCGTTTCTGGGAGCTCTCCAGAAGCGGCCGGCAGGGACAGCAACGATTCACACTTGGCTTCCATCCCGCTAGCTGGCAGCATCGGTACCTGGATTGTGGCACGCTTATTTCTGAGCGGTCACTGCGGTCGCGGCACCGATGTCGTGCTGTGGGCGGGCTGACGCCAGGAAGGAGCCGCCAGTGGCAGGCGCCTGCACGGTAGGTGAGGTGCTCGGTTGAGCGCAGACACCTCCGTGCCGAAGCAGCGGGAGGCCGGATTGGGAGAGTTTGAATCCTGGCTTCCCGATGCAGTGCTGCGCGATTCCCCGGCCGGGATCGCGTTCCTCGACACCGACCTGCGCTTCGTCTGGGTGAACCCCGCGCTCGCCAGGATGTACGGCCTGCCGGCGAAGGATTTCAGCGGGCAGCTCATCGCCGCGGTCTGGCCGGCGGTGGATGCCGCCAGGGCCGAGGCCGCGCTCCACCAGGTGTTCAAGCAGGGCCGTCCGGCGACTGAGACGTTCCAGACGGGTGCTGCTGGCCCTGCCGGTACCCTGCCCAGCCAGCGGACGCTCCACTGGTTCGGCGTGCACGGGGTGGACGGCGCGGTGTCTGGTGCCGGGCTCATCGTCGTGGCGGGCGGCACGGGACCGGCCACGGAGGAAGCGCTCCGGCGCAGCGAAGAGCGGTACCGTGCACTCGTCCAGGGCGGCGCGCAGATCATCTGGGTGGCGTCGCCAGACGGGGAGATGCTTGAGGACTCCGCCGAGTGGCGGTGGATCACCGGGCAGACCGTCGAGGAGTTCCTCGGCAACGGGTGGCTCGACTCCATCCATCCCGAGGACCGCGAGCGGGTTGACCGTGGCTGGCGCGAGTCCCTCCGCACCGGACGGATCTTCGACGACAGGTTCCGGATGCGCGCCAGGGGCGGTTCCTACCGGCACTACGACGTGCGCGCGGTGCCGATCGAGCGGGACGGGAAGATCGCCGAGTGGGTGGGCGCGTGCACGGACGTGACCAGCCAGCGCGAGGCGGAGGAGATGCGGGGCAGGCTGACCGACCAGCTGTCAGCCGCGGCGCTGCGCACTGCGCGACTGCAGCAGGCGACGGCGATGCTGGCCGAGGCCCTCGACGTCGAGCAGGTGGTCGAGGTGATCACCGAGGTGGGCCGCACCGCGATCGGCGCCCTGCGCTCGGCGGTGGCGCTGCTCAACGACGACAAGCTCGGCCTGCGCGTGGTCAACCCGTCCGGTCTCGCCCCCACCGGGCCTGACGGGGCCGGGGTGCGGCTGACGCTGGATACCCCGAGCGTCATGACCCGCGCGATCGCCACCAGGCGGCCGGTGCTCATCGCCGATCCTGAGGAGCTCAGGAGCCAGTTCGATCCCGACACCGCCCCGCTCATGGATACCGGCGATGAGCAGGCCTGGGTGGGCCTCCCGCTGCTCGCGGCCGGGATGCCGCTCGGTGCGCTGCGGTTCTCCTTCGGCAAGCCCCGGACGATCCTCGAAGAGGAGCGCGTCTTCCTTGAGGCCCTGGCCGGCCAGTGCGCGCTCGCCGTCGAGCGAGCCGAGATGTACGAGAAGGAGCACACCGCCGCGGTCACCCTGCAGCGCAGCCTGCTTCCCGACGAGCTGCCCAAGGTCCCTGGCCTCGTGCTCGAAGCCAGGTACCTGCCGAAGGCCACGAACGTGGGCGGTGACTGGTACGACGTGTTCCGCCTGCCCGACCGGCGGCTGGCCGTCACGGTCGGCGACGTCATGGGCAAGGGGCTCCTGGCGGCGGCCGGCATGGGGCGGGTGCGCAACGCGCTGCGGGCGCTCGCGCTGACCGACCCCAGGCCAGCGGCGGTGCTCGCCGGGCTCGACCGGCTGTTCACCGCGACCGAGCTCGAGGAGCAGGTCACCACCGTCACCTACCTGGTGATCGACCCGGAGACCGGGGAAGGCCAGGCTGGGAACGCGGGCCACCCGCCGACGCTGCTGCTGACGCCGGACGCGCTTCCCGTGCTTGACAGCGCGGAAGCGGGCACGCCGCTCGGCTGGGCAAGCCCGCGCCGGCAGCACGCCTTCCGGCTACCGCCCGGCTCCACTGCGGTCTTCTACTCCGACGGGCTTGTCGAGAACCGGGTGCGCGGCCTTGACGCCGGGCTCGACGAACTCGTCAGGACCGCCGCGGGCGCACCGCAGGACGTGCTGGGCGCGCCAGGACGGTTGCTGCAGTATCTGCTCGACAGTATGCTCGCGGGCCACGAGCAAGACGACGACGTGACGGTGCTGGTGATGCACGTGCCGGTTGGTGCCGTCTCCGATGATGGGTCGCCCGAACAGCAGTGGGCTCAGCGGTGACCCCCTCTCGCCTGACCGGCCGGGCGGACCTGTACAAGGCACTCCCAGGGGCCACCTATGGTGGTGGAGAGGAGGCGGGCGCGTTGCTTTCGATATCTCCAAGACGAACGAGAAGCCTGTTTCCTGGCACGGTCCAGGCGTCAAGACCCTCTCGGGAGGGCCCCATTAGCGTGCGTACCCAAGCTACCCAGCGAAGGAAGAGGTGACCGTGGTGGTGAGCGCTGCCAATTCCGCGGCGCGCAAGCGCTCTAGGCCGTCCAGCTCCGCGGCTCGGGACTCGCGGGTGCCTGATCAGGCGGCCGCTGGAATATCCGAGGCCGCGGTGCCTGAGGGCACAGCGCAGGAGCCCCGTGCAGGCGCGGGCAGCCGCGCGGCCAAGGCCCGTGAGGAGCTTGCGGCGGTGCCGTCCCAGGAACTGCCCGGTGACCTGGCAGTCGTGGGCGACGACCTCGACGCGGACGCTGACCTCGCCGGCGACGAACTCGATGGCGCGGTCGACCTTGAGGACTTCGGCGATCTCGACGACGACGACCTAGGCGAAGCGCTCGGCGCGGAAGACCTGGAGATCGTTGTGCCGGTCGGCGACCTCGCGGACACGGACCTCGCGGACGACCATGAAGGCGACGAGGACACCGACGATACGGCCGCTCCCAAGGGCAGCGCGGTCGGCACGGGCGGCGAGGCCGCCGGGCCAGCCGAGGGCAAGGTCCCTGGCGAGGGCGGCGACGACGAGATCTTCGTCTTCGGTGACGACGACGATGACCTGCCGGCCGCCCAGGTGGCCGTCGCGGGCGCGACCGCCGACCCGGTCAAGGACTACCTGAAGCAGATCGGCAAGGTCCCGCTGCTCAACGCCGAGCAGGAGGTCGAGCTCGCCAAGCGGATCGAGGCCGGCCTGTTCGCCGAGGAGAAGCTCGCCGAGTCCGACCGGATGAACCCGGACCAGCGCATCGACCTTGAGTGGATCGCCGAGGACGGCCGCCGGGCCAAGAACCACCTGCTCGAAGCGAACCTCCGCCTGGTGGTCTCCCTGGCCAAGCGGTACACAGGCCGCGGCATGCTCTTCCTCGACCTGATCCAGGAAGGCAACCTTGGCCTGATCCGCGCCGTCGAGAAGTTCGACTACACCAAGGGCTACAAGTTCTCCACGTACGCCACCTGGTGGATCCGGCAGGCGATCACCCGCGCGATGGCCGACCAGGCCCGCACCATCCGCATCCCGGTGCACATGGTCGAGGTCATCAACAAGCTGGCCCGCGTCCAGCGCCAGATGCTCCAGGACCTCGGCCGCGAGCCGACCCCGGAGGAACTGGCCGTCGAGCTCGACATGACCCCGGAGAAGGTCGTCGAGGTGCAGAAGTACGGCCGTGAGCCGATCTCCCTGCACACCCCGCTCGGCGAGGACGGCGACAGCGAGTTCGGTGACCTGATCGAGGACTCCGAGGCGATCCAGCCCGGCGAGGCGGTCTCGTTCACCTTGCTCCAGGAGCAGCTCCACTCGGTGCTCGACACGCTGTCCGAGCGCGAGGCGGGCGTCGTCTCGATGCGGTTCGGCCTCACCGACGGCCAGCCGAAGACCCTGGACGAGATCGGCAAGGTATACGGCGTCACGCGCGAGCGGATCCGCCAGATCGAGTCGAAGACGATGTCCAAGCTCCGTCACCCGTCTCGCTCCCAGGTCTTGCGCGATTACCTAGACTAAGGATCTCTTCAACAGCTAAGGCCCCGCGTAGCGTCAGCTATGCGGGGCCTTAGAGTTTCTGGTCGTCCCTGAGGGGAACGCAACCGGTGGCAGTGGCCAGGGCGATCTCGCTCGATGAGGCGGCAGCGCTCGCTCGCCTGCTGACAGCGAATCGCGACTACCTGGCCCCGTGGTCTCCGATCCAGACCGACCGGTAGTTCACCGAGGGCGGGCAGCGTGAATTCCTGGCACGCGACCTGGCAGGGCATGAACGGGGAGGGATGCTCCCGCTGGTAATCCTCGACGCCGGCGGCGCCGTCTGCCGGCGATCTCCGAGGTGTAGCTCGAGATCGGCGGAAGATGGCAGGTCCACATCCTGTTTCAACTGCTTAACCAGGAGTAGTCCGCCCGGAGGCCAACGACGGGCCGTGCCGCTCCGGAGCGGCACGGCCCGTCGTCACGGGCCTGGGCCCGGTCTTATTCCTCCGACTTGGAGAGACGCTGGGTCTCGTCCTGAATGTCGACAGCGACCTTCTTCAGCGCCGGCAGGTGCTCTCTGCTGTGGTGCGCGCAGAAGAGCAGCTCACCCGAGTTGGGGAGTAGGACGCGGACGTATGCTTGCGCGCCGCACCGATCGCACAGATCGAGCGCGGTCAGCGGCTTTGTGGGGGCGATAGCTCCGGTCACGTCGCCTTCCTCGTCTCATGCCTCCGGCTACTGCGTCCGGCTGGCTCCGGTTGCTGCTATGTGTACGGCCACTTGCCCTCCCGTCGGGCCGACCCTCGGTGGCCGTCCCTGTGAAGGACATCTGCCTTACAGCACAGCACAACACATACCCCGGCGCCAGGCTTCCCGTAGCCGGGTGGTGTACGCCACAAGCGAAAACCGCACTGGTCGCTTGGCAAGCCTTCGCAAGCCAGCGCGGTCGCCGGTGACCACACCACCGTGCGGGTAGTCACCGGTGAAATACCCGTGCGGTTCATGTGCGATATACCCCTCAAGGGGCGTCATGACACTTTTGACAGCAAGTGCCCGGTCCGTGCGACCGCTTCCGCGGGCATACACCGGGTAGCCAGGCCGTGGCTCGTTTGCGTTTTCGGGCGGCCCAGCCCGGCCGCGGGTGCAGTCGAGTCCCCTCGGCAAGACCCGAAAGACGGGCAAACTGGCGTGGCAGTGCACCTGAAGTCAACTCGGGACGCTACCCTTCGAATGTGGCAGCCCCCGCTTGCCGCATAAACATTCGAGAGGAGACCCGCCGCCCGTGTCACCGCTTACCAAAACCGTCCGGGCGACGGCGGACCAGAAGACCCCGGCCAAGAAGGCCCCAAACCCGAGGGCAGCAGACCCGCAGGCAGCAAACCCGCAGGCAGCAGACCCGAAGGCGCCGAACCGGAAGACGCAGGCGGGGGCACGTCAGGAGGCCCAGCCAGTGGCCGATGCAACCGACTCCTACAGCGCGAAGCACCTGTCGGTCCTTGAGGGCCTTGACGCGGTCCGCAAGCGCCCAGGCATGTACATCGGCTCGACCGACGGCCGGGGCCTGCAGCACTGCCTCTGGGAGATCTTCGACAACGCGGTGGACGAGGCCCTCGGCGGATACTGCACCCGCATCGAGGTCGTCCTCTACACGGACGGCTCCGCCGAGGTGCGGGACAACGGCCGGGGCATCCCGGTGGACACCGAGCGGAAGACCAGGCTCTCCGGCGTCGAGCTCGTCATGACGAGGCTGCACGCGGGCGGCAAGTTCGGTGGCGGCTCCTACACCGCCTCCGGCGGCCTGCACGGCGTCGGCGCGTCCGTCGTGAACGCGCTCTCCGCGCGCCTTGACATCGAGGTCGACAGGGAAGGCCAGACCTGGGCGACGAGCTTCCGCCGCGGCGTCGCCGGCGAGTTCACAGGCGCGGGCCCGAGCGCCGACTTCACCCGCAAGTCCGGCCTGCGGCAGATCGCCAAGGTGCCGAAGACGAGCACGGGGACCAGGATCAGGTTCTGGCCGGACCGCCAGGTGTTCCTCAAGGACGCCGCGTTCTCCTACGACAGCCTCGACGAGCGTGCCAGGCAGACCGCCTACCTCGTCCCCGGCCTGGCCATCGCCCTGCGCGACGAGACAGCGGCAGAGCCCAGGGAGGCCGAGTACCGCTTCGCCGGCGGCATCGGCGAGTTCTGCGAGCACCTGGCGACCAGCGAGAAGATAACCGAGGTCATCCGGCTGACCGGCGACGGTACGTTCACCGAGACCGTCCCGGTGCTGGACGACCGCGGCCATATGACACCGACCGAGGTCGAGCGCCGGCTCGATGTCGACGTGGCGGTGCAGTGGGGGACCGGCTACGACACGATCACCCGCTCGTTCGTGAACGTGATCGCCACCCCGCACCACGGCACGCATGTCACGGGCTTCGATAAGGCCCTGGTCCGGACGGTCAACGATCAGCTGCGCGCGGCCCGGCTGCTGAAGAACGGCGACGAGCCGGTCACCAAGGACGACATCCTTGAGGGCATGACCGCGGTCGTCTCGGTACGGCTGCCCGAGCCGCAGTTCGAGGGCCAGACCAAGGAGGTCCTCGGCACCCCGCCGGCGGCCAGGATCGTCCAGCAGGTCGTCGGCGCGGGCCTCAAGGACTACTTCGAGAACCCGCCGCGTGGCGCGAAGCAGCAGGCCCGTGCCGTCCTCGACAAGATCGTCGCCGCGGCCAAGACGAGGATCGCCGCCCGCGAGCACCGGGAGAACCAGCGCCGCAAGTCGGCACTGGCCAGCTCGAGCCTGCCGGCCAAGCTGGTCGACTGCCGCTCGGCAGACGACCGCAGCGAGCTGTTCATCGTCGAGGGCGACTCCGCGCTTGGCACCGCGAAGCGGGCCCGCGACTCCGAGTTCCAGGCCCTGCTGCCGATCCGTGGCAAGATCCTCAACGTGCAGAAGTCGTCGCTTGCCGACATGCTCAAGAACGCCGAGTGCGCCGCGATCATCCAGGTCCTCGGGGCCGGCTCGGGAAGCACGTTCGACCTGGACTCGGCCCGCTACCAGCGCGTCATCTTCATGGCGGACGCCGACGTGGACGGCGCGCATATCCGCACGCTGCTGCTCACGCTGTTCCACCGCTACATGCGCCCCATGCTGGACGCGGGCCGGGTGTTCGCTGCCGTTCCGCCGCTGCACCGTGTTGAGCTGACCAACCCAAGCAAGGGCCAGCAGAAGCACATCTACACCTACTCCGACACCGAGCTGCGCCGCACGCTCATCGAGCTGGAGAGCAAGGGCAAGCGCTGGAAGGAACCGCAGCGGTACAAGGGCCTTGGTGAGATGGACGCCGACCAGCTCGCCGAGACCACCATGGACCCGCGTCACCGCACGCTCCGCCGGATCAAGATCGAGGACGCCAAAGCGGCCAGCGACGTGTTCAGCCTGCTCATGGGCACCGAAGTAGCGCCGCGCCGCGACTTCATCGTTAGCGGCGCCAGCGAGCTCGACCTGTCCCGCATCGACACCTGAGAATCTCACCGAGGATCCGTAGCATGCCACCACGTCGCGGCACCACCGCGCCGCCTCCCGAAGAGTTCGAAGAGAACATCGTCGACATCGACGTCACCGAGGAGATGCGCGGCTCCTACCTGGAGTACGCCTACAGCGTCATCTACTCCCGCGCGCTGCCCGACGCGCGCGATGGCCTGAAGCCCGTTCAGCGAAGAATCCTCTTCCAGATGAACGAGATGGGCCTGCGCCCCAACGCGGCTCACGTCAAGTGCGCCCGCGTGGTCGGCGACGTCATGGGCCGCCTCCACCCGCACGGCGACACCGCGATCTATGACGCCCTCGTGCGGCTCGCCCAGCCCTGGGCGATGCGCTTGCCCCTGGTCGACGGCCACGGCAACTTCGGCAGCCTAGGCGGCGACGACGGTCCCGCCGCCATGCGATACACCGAGTGCCGCCCGACCGAGGCCGCGATGGCCATGGTCGAGAGCATCGACGAAGACACCGTCGACTTTGGCTCAAACTACGACGGCAGGGAGCAAGAACCGCAGGTCCTGCCGGCGGCGTTCCCGAACCTCCTGGTCAACGGCACGGCGGGCATCGCGGTCGGCATGGCCACGAACATGGCGCCGCACAACCTCATCGAGGTCATCACCGCCGCCCGCTACCTGCTCAAGCACCCCGACGCGAGCCTCGACCAGCTCATGAAGTACGTCCCGGGACCGGACTTGCCCACCGGCGGCCATATCGTCGGCCTCGACGGCGTCCGCGAGGCGTACGCCACTGGCCGTGGCATCTTCAAGATGCGGGCCACCACCAAGATCGAGCAGTTGAACGCCCGCAAGACCGGCATCGTCGTCACCGAGCTCCCTTACAACGTCGGCCCGGAAAAGGTCATCGCCAGGATCAAGGACCTTGTCCAGGCCAAGAAGATCACAGGTATCTCCGACCTCAAGGACCTCACCGACCGCAACCGCGGCCTGAACCTGGTCATCGAGGTCCGGGCCGGCTTCAACCCCGAGGCCGTCCTCGCCGAGCTCTACCGGCTCACGCCGATGGAGGAGACGTTCGGCATCAACAACGTCGCCCTCCTCGACGGCCAGCCTCGCACCCTGGGCCTCAAAGAGCTCCTGTCTATCTACATCGAGCACCGCGTCGACGTCACCCGCCGACGCAGCGAGTTCCGCCGCAGGAAGCGCCAGGACCGGCTGCACCTGGTCGATGGCATCCTCATCGCGCTGCTCAACATCGATGAGGTCATCCAGGTCATCCGCACCAGCGACGACTCCGCCGCGGCCAAGCAACGGCTGTGCGAGGTCTTCGACCTCTCCGAGATCCAGGCCCAGTACATCCTCGACACCCCGCTGCGCCGCCTGACCCGCTTCGACAAGCTGGAGCTTGAGCGTGAGCAGGAGACGCTCCGCGCCGAGATCGCCGAGCTGACCGAGATCCTGGAGAACGAGGACAAGCTCAAGAACCTCGTCGCCGGCGAGATGTCCGACCTGGCGAAGAAGTTCGGCACCCCGCGCCGCACGGTCCTGATGGAGGCGGGCGCGGCGGTGACCGCCGCTGTCCCGCTCGAAGTGACCGACGACCCGTGCCTTGTGGTGCTGTCGGCGACCGGCTTGCTGTCCCGGATCCCCCAGGAAAACCAGGCCGATCCCGAACGAGTCCGTGACTCCGCCCCTCCGGCCACCAGTCTTCCGGAGGGAACGAGCGCGGCCAACCTGGTCGCCTGCTCGGTGGCGACGAGGGCCAAGGCCACGATTGGCGCGGTGACGAGCGCGGGCCGGATGATCCGGGTGAGCGTCATCGAGATTCCCGCGGCTGCACCCGGTGCGGCGCTTTCGGCCGGCCACCCGGTCGAGGAGTTCGTGCCCGGCCTGGCCGACGGTGAGGCCGTCCTGGCCCTGGCGTCCCTCGACGGCGGCGACGCGAGCGGGGTAGCCCTCGGCACCGCGTCCGGCGTGGTCAAGCGCGTGCAGCCCGACTACCCGGCCAACCGCGACGAGTTCGAGCTGATCACCCTCAAGGACGACGACCGGGTCGTCGGCGCCGCCTACCTGGCCGGCGACGACGCGGAGCTGGTCTTCATCACGAGCGACGCCCAGCTGCTCCGGTTCGCCGCGAGCTCGGTCCGCCCGCAGGGCCGCCCGGCGGCCGGCATGACGGGCGTCAGGCTGTCCGACGGGGCCACCGCCATCTGGTTCGGCGCCATCGGCCCCGCCGTCACCAGATCCGTTCTGCCCACCCTGCCAGCCAGCCCCAGGGGCGGGCCCGAGGACAACCACGAGGCCGCCATGGTGGCCGTGGCGGACGTGCGCGCGGAGGTGACCGGAGAGGAACCAGGCGGCGCGTGGTCGACCACCCCGGAGGCCGCCGCGGCGGTCGTGGTCACGGTCGCCGGCCGCTCCGGCGCGCTTCCGGGCACGGGCGGCGGGTCGGTCAAGGTCACCCCGTTCGCCGAGTACCCGCCGAAGGGCCGCGCCACCGGCGGCGTCCGGTGCCAGCGCTTCCTGAAGGGCGAGGACGGCCTGGTCCAGGCCTGGATCGGCCCGTCCCCGGTCATCGGCGTGACGGAGTCCGGGATAGTAGTGGACTTGTCAGGCATGACAGGCAGGCGCGACGGCTCAGGCAACCCGATCACCCGCCAGCTCGCCCACCTCGGCCACCCGTTTGGTCTCGGCTGACGTCACCTGGCTCTGCCGGCCGCGCCCTGCGTCATAGTGGATCGCTGTACACGCTATGGAGTGCCCAACGATCCACCATCTTCATGATCAACTCCGGCGTGCCCGTAATGCCCTGATTGTCCAGCGGGTGAGTACGCCTACGCGCCGGAGAAGCCGCCGTCGACGTAGATGGTCTGGCCGGTGACGTAGTCGCTGGCGGTTGACGCGAGGAAGACCGCGACGCCGGCGAAGTCAGAAGGCTCCCCGTTCCGGCCGGCGTGCGTCCGCGAGGCCAGCGCCGCCGACCGGACCGGGTCCGAGGACACCTCAAGGGTCAGCGGGGTCGCAACGAACCCGGGGCAGATCGAGTTAACGCACACCCCGTCGGCGGCCCACGCCTCGGACTGCGACCGGGTCAGGGATGCCAGCCCGCCCTTCGACGCGCCGTACCCGCCGCTGTTGCCGAACGCCCGCAGCGCCTGCTGCGAGGTGACGTTGATGATCCGGCCCCAGCCGCGGGAGGCCATCGCCGGGCCGAACCGCTGGCCGAGCAGGAACGGAGCGGTCAGGTTAACCCTCACCATCAGGTCCCAGTGTTCCTCGGACAGCGACGCGAGCGGCGGGCGGAGGTTCACCCCCGCGCAGTTGACCAGGATGTCCGGCTCGCCGAACGCGGCCGCGGCGGCGGACGCTCCCCGGCGCAGCTCTGCCCGGTCGGACAGGTCGGCGCTCACCCACGCGGCCGTGCAGCCCGCGTCGCACAGCGACTTGCACGTGGCCGACAGCCGGGTCGGATCGCGCGCCACGATGACGACCTGCGCGCCGGCCAGCGCCAGCGCGGAGGCCATGGCCTCTCCGATCCCGGAACTCCCGCCGGTAACGACCGCCACACGGCCCTCAAGCGAGAACAATTCCGCCAGGAACCCCGTCATGCGGAATTCCTACCACACAGTAAGCGCAGGACGCGATGACAGACACCCAATTGTTCTGAAAATGGCAGAGATACCCCCGCAGCTTTTGTCTGGCCTTGCGCGCCCGATATGACGGCGGTTTTTGCCATCGGCCGCAAGCCCGGACATCGGGGGGGGCGTCCCCCCGGGCGATAACAGGATCGGGCGGGCGCCGATGAGGTTCAGCGCGTGCGCGGCGAGGCGGCAGCCGCTCGCCATAGCCTCCGATGGCGGCTTCTTGTCCTGCCAGGGGGGCAGGAAGCCGGCGATGAACGCATCGCCCGCCCCCGTTCCGTCGATGACCCGGTCAACGGGGGGAGCGGGCACCCGGACCGGAGGACGGCCGTTGGCGAAGAACAGCGCGCCGTCTGCGCCGAGCTTGATCACGACCTGCGGGTACCAGGCGGTGAGCACTCGGGCGGCCGCCTCTGGCTCGTCCCTGCCGGTGAGCACCCTGGCCTGCGCGGCGTTCACGAACAGCAGCAGCGCGTTGCCTGTCAGCTCGAAGAACGGCTCGGCTCCCACGCGCTCGAGCGGCGCGGCCGACGCCCCGTCCACCGAGGTCGACATGCCGACCCGGCCCGCGAAGTCAAGCGCCGCGAGCGCGGCCGCGCGGGACCCGTCCGACAGCAGCGTGTACCCCGAGACATGCAGGTGCGCTCCGGGGACGAACAGGTCCTGCGGCAGGTCGTCGGGCGACAGCGCGGCGTTCGCGCCGGGGTCGGACATCATGGTGCGCTCGCCCTTGTGCGTCACCATGACCACACAGGTCCCGGTGGGCCGCTCCGGGTCCATCACGAGCCGCGCGTCGACGCCGTAGCCCATCAGCTCCATGTCCCGGTTACGGCCGGCGATGTCCGCGCCGCGCCGTCCGATGAACGCGACGTCTGCGCCGTCCGCGCCGAGCCAGGCGGCCACGTTAGCACCGGAACCGCCACCGTGTGTCGTCACCTTCGCGGGCGTGTCGCTGCCGCGCGCCAGGGGCAGCGTGGCGTGTGCGACGGTATCCGTCATCAAGTCGCCAATGACAACGATGCGGGCCATGGTCGTCATCACCTCATCATCAAGCGGCTATCAGGCAGGGCAGAGCCTGGAACTCAGCCGCCGGACCCTGCGTCCTTGCGAGCGGTTGGCGGCATGAAACCTGATCAGGGACTCTATACGGTATCCGCAACTAAGCGCCGCTGGCCACTGCCTCACTGGGTAGTTATCCAGTTGTCTCCCGGGCGGACGCCGCCCCGTACCCCCCGATGTCCGGCGGAGCGGGCCTGATCGCAAAAACGGCGATCGCAAGCGGCCCGCTCCGCCGGACAGTAGCTGCGGGGTAACTCGGTGCAAGACTGCTTCTTCGTTCTTCCGGGGCGGATCCGGATCCTGGGGAGATGCTAGCCCGGCAGGAACGAGAGGCGGACCTGCCGGTCGGGATTGTCCGCGTTCACGTCGACCAGCGCGATTGACTGCCACGTGCCGAGCGCGAGCTGTCCGCCAAGCACCGGGATCGTCGCATACGGCGGGACAAAGGCGGGCATGACGTGCGACCGCCCGTGCCCGCGCGATCCGTGCGCGTGCCGCCACCGGTCGTCGGCGGGCAGCAGCGACGCGAGCACAGACAGCAAGTCGGCATCGCTGCCAGAGCCGACTTCGAGCACCGCGATGCCCGCTGTGGCGTGCGGCACGAAAACGTGCAGCAGGCCGTCGCCGCCGCCGGAAGCCGAGCGGGCGAACTCGGCGCACTGATCGGTGATGTCCGCCACGGTGTCCCGCGCCCCGGTCCTGACCCGGATGATCTCGCTCTCCATACTGCGTGATCATAGGCAGGCGGTGATCGCCTACCATCCTGGTAATCCTTTTCACCTGACGAAGAGGGGGATCATTAGAACATGATTGCGACACCAGGATGAAAAGGCTCATCATGACAGAGGCACCCGCTAGCACCGGGGCTAACCTGCGGCTCGCGCGCCAGGCACGCGGGTTCTCGCAACAGCACCTCGCGTCCATGGCCGGGGTGAGCAGGCAGGCGGTGTCGGCGGTCGAGTCGGGGCATTCCGACCCGTCGCTGCGGGTGGCGCTCGCGCTAGCCCAGGCACTTGGCCTGTCGGTCGAGGAACTGTTCGGCCCGGGGGAGCCGGCTGCGCCGGTGACCGCGATCAGCGTCGCCCCGCTCCGCGGCAAGACCGGCCGCGTGGCTCTCGCCCCGGTCGGTGACCGGTTCGTGGCCCTCCCGCTGCGCGGTGACGCGGGCGTCGGCCTCGGCTTCCTCCCGGCCGGCGGCCTCGCCAACCCCGCGACTCACGCCAACCCCGCGAATCACGCCGTCTCGGCGGTCGCGGCCGGCCCGGCCGACGCAGGACTCGAGCTGATCGCGGTCCGCCCGATCGCCCCGCCCCGCCCAACCCTCGTCGTGGCGGGCTGCGACCCGGCGCTCCCGTTGCTGGCGACCCCGCTCGCCCTGCTCGACCCGCCGGTCGCCTTCGCCTGGTGGCCCTGTGGCTCCGCCGCCGCGCTTCGCCTCGCGAGCCAGGGCCTCGTCCACGCCGCCGGCGTGCACACCCAGGGAGATAACAGCAAGAACGGCAAGTCGCTCCCCGACGGCGCCGACGTTGTCGGCTTCACGGCCTGGCGCGAGGGCCTCGTGGTCCGGCCCGACCTCAAGTCCACCGTCACCGGCCTCGACGCCCTGGCGAGGCACCACCTGCGGATCGTCAACCGCGAGCCAGGTGCCGAGGCCCGGAGCCTGCTCGACGCTGAGCGCGAGCGCCTCGGCCTGGACGGCGGCGACCTGCCAGGCTACGACACCCAGGCGGCCGGCCACTTGCAGGTGGCTTCCGCGGTGGCGGCTGGCCTGGCCGAGGCCGGCGTGGCCAGTGAGCCCGCCGCCCGCGCCTACGGCCTGGCCTTCGTCCCCCTAGCCGAGGAACACTTCAGCCTGGTCATTCCCGCCGGGCTCGCGGCCTCTCGCGAGGTCCAGGCCCTCCTCAAGGTCCTGTCTTCCCCGTGGCTGCTCGCCCAACTGGCCAGCCTCCCCGGCTACGACGCGGCCACCTGCGGCGACCGCTTCACCTAAAGGCAAATTCAAGATCGTCATTCCGAACGATTCCGGCAGTCTCCCCGCCCCCCACTCAGCGCCTTGGCATGGCTGACGGGAGACAGTCGGATCACTCGCGGGCGGCCTGGCCTACGACCTCATTCGCGGGCGGGCTGGCCACCGACCTCATTCGCGGGCGGGCTGGCCTGCGATCTCATTCGCGGGCGGGCTGGCCTACGACCTCATTCGCGGGCGGGCTGGCCTACGGCCCGGCTAGCGTCGCGCCCGGGCGCAGCGGACGCAAATGAGAGACGCGGGGCGGGCGGCGAGACGTTCCTCGCCAATCGGTCCGCCGCACCTATCGCATATTTCGTATATGCCGGAATCGACTTTCCGCAGCGCCGCGTCAATGTCGGCGAGATGCTCACGAGCCTGCGCGACGAGCGCCGCAATATGCTGCCGTTCGAAGGCGACCGTCGCGCCCTCCGGGTCATGCTCGTCGTCGCCCCCGGCCGAGCCCTCACTCGCGCTGGTGACGATCGCGGCGAACTCCCGCTCAAGCTCAGCGATCCGGTCAAGTGCCTGCTCACGATCGGTATTCAACCGGGACCGGGCCTGTTCCGGGTCAGCCACTTGCGTCGCCTATCATTAACAGAGACGATACCCAGTGCCGGTGAACGAATGTGCCGGCTCGTCCGGCAATGTGAAGGTTATGACCCGTTCAGCCGCAAAGAGTTTTCCTGTCACGGTGACGCAGCTTCCGGTCACTCGTTGTGAAGTTTGCCAGCGTACCGTCGCTTATCGTCCCGGAGAGGCGAGCGAGGCGCTCACTAAGCATTACAAGCTGATGCACAAGGACGCGCTCGGCCAGAAGCCCGCGGAATCCGACGAGGAATAGCGGTTTATCTCCGCCTGAGGCAACCGTGCCAAAGCCGCGGCTGCCCCAGGCGAGAGATCACGGCTAGTGCCCGAAGACCGGGACGGTCAGGGCGCGCGCGATTGTGTGGAACCGCAGGTTGAACCCGGCGAACGCGGGCGTCACGTCGGAGCCGATGCCGAGCGTCTCGACATCGAGAGCGTGCACCGCGAACACGTACCGGTGCGGCTCGTCGCCCGCGGGCGGTGCCGCGCCGCCGAAGTCCTTGGTCCCGTAGTCGTTGCGCACCTGGAACGCGCCGGCGGGCAGCCCCGCCCCGTCCGCGCTGCCCGCCCCGGTGGGGAGCGAGGTGACGGACGCCGGGATGTCGATCACGATCCAGTGCCAGAACCCGGACCCGGTCGGCGCGTCCGGGTCGTAGCACGTGACCGCGAAGCTTTTGGTCGTTGCGGGGAACCCGGACCAGGACAGGTGCGGCGAGACGTTCTCGCCGGACATGCCGAAGCTGTTGTAGACGTGCTTGTTGCCTAGCATCTGGCCCTCGGTGACGTCGTCACTCGTCACGGTGAACGCCGGAACCGGCGGCAGGAAATCATAGGGAAGCGGAGCGCGGTCAGCCATCGATACCTCCTCGTATCTCGTATCTCGTTCAAAGTTATCGGTGCGCGCTCGCGCGCGTAATCCCGGAGGGCCGGCAAACGACGGCCGCCGACCCGCTTTCCGTTTTACCCTTATTGCCGGATCCTTCGGAGGCGGCATAAAACGGTGAGGCGACGGCACGCGGCACGGCGGATGATGAGGCCCAGGCGGGGCAGGGCACGCAAGCGCAGGCCCCGCAGGGTCTGGGCGAGACGGCGCCTCATGCGCCTCGCCGGACCCTTCAGGTCACGCGGGTCGGCGGCGCGCCGCGCCGTGCTGGCCATCGCCATCCTCGTCATGGTGCTCGTCCCGCTCCCCGTCCTGGCGTCGGACGCGCCGCCCAAGCCCCCGGTCTGCCAGGGCGCCGACTGCCGCGCCCAGCCCCCGCCCCATCAGCGGTGGGCGGTCAGCCTCTCCGGCACCTGGTCGGCGGGCACGGGGCCAGGCACCACAGGCGACGGTGGCACGGTGCCCGCCGTCGGCCAGGCCTACGTCGCGGTTGGCGGTGGGGTCGCGGTGATCGGTGCCGGGCTGAGCCTGACCGGCTACACGCTGAGCAGCGGCGCGCAACTCTGGCAGGTAGCGCTCGGCGCGCCAGTCGGCACGGCGATCATCTCGGTGCGTGCCTGGCAGGGCGTGGTCACCGCCGGGCTCCTGGCGCGGGACGGCCGCTCGCGCACCGAGGTGGTCATCGACGCGACGACGGGGGCCGTGCTGCGGCGCTATCCGGCCGCCGCGTTCGGCGGCGCGGTCGCGGCGTCAAGGGCGACGACCGTCGTCATCGGCCCGGCCGCCGTGACCAGCTATAACAACGCGACCGGCCGCGTCCGCTGGCAGCACACGATCGCCGGGGGCCAGTCATGGCAGGTCGACGGGCAGACGCTCTACGTGGCGGAATCCGCAGGCGGGTACCTGAGCTCGTCTCCGGTTACCGCTCTCAAAGTCATCAACCTAAGCACAGGCACCGAACGAGTTCTTAGTTCCCCCCTCAGCCGCCCCTTCTCCGGGATGCTGGCGGTCGCTGCGGGCGGCGCCGTCCTGTTCGCGTCCACCGCCGGAGTGACCGCGTACAGCGGGTCGACGGGCGGCAGGCTGTGGACGATGCCGGGCGCGGTGCCCGAGGGGACTGACCCGGATGCCGGGCTGGTCTACCTCACCCGGCCTGACGGGGCGCTGACCGGCGTCGACCCGCTGACCGGCACGGTGCGAGCCTCGGTCCCTGGCACCGTGGCCGCTGGCGGGGACGGCCTGTACGTGGTCCGTGACGGGGTCGCGCTCGGCCTTGGCAGCGGCGCGAACGGCACTGCCTGGGGCTACGACATGGCCAAGGGCCGGGTCGCGTGGACCTCGCCCGCCCTGCCGTGGCCGCACTTCTTCTCCGACCTGTCGGGGCTCGGCGGCAGCGCCGCGGCTTCCGGCGACATGGTGGTCGTCGCCGCGTGCCCGCACCTGGCCGCGTCCCCCGGCATCTGCGCCGACCCGGAACTAGTGGCCTTCAACGTGTGACAGTTGTCTCCCGGGGGGACGACCCCCCGTACCCCCCGGTGTCGGCACGGCCGGGCCTGATCGCAAAGGGCGCGATCGTATCAGGCCCGCCCGTACCGACGAGGGTCCTCCGGGGGGACGACGACGCTCCGTGCCCCCCGGTGTCGGCACGGCCGGGCCTGATCGCAATGGGCGCGATCGTTTCAGGCCCGCTCGGACCGACGAGGTCTCCGGGGACGCCCCCCGTACCCCCAGTCCCGCGTGGGGCGGACCAAAGCTTCAGGCGTGAACTCCTAGTTGCTGAGCTGTCGCCGCCTGCGGCAATCATGGATTAGGTCCGGGAGACCGGGTAGGTGAGGGGCAATCAGGTACCTCGGGGGCAACGGGGCAGGTCAGGGGCAGAGGCATATGGGCGTGATCGACAGACCTTTGGGAGCGGTGGACCGGTTTCAGCGGCGATGGCCGCCGCTCGCCTTTCCCGTGGCGGTCTGGTCGAAGTTCAACGACGACCAGGCGGGGAACCTCGCTGCGCTGATTGCCTACTACGCTTTCGCCGCGATCTTCCCGCTGCTGCTCGTCCTGGTCACGGTGCTGAACATCTTCCTGGCGAACAACCCGTCGCTGCGCGACAGCCTGCTCAACTCCGCGCTGTCGCAGTACCCGGTGATCGGCCCGCAGATCAAGAACAGCCTGGGCGCGATCCCCGGCACCGGCCTGCCGCTTGCCATCGGCGCCGCACTGCTGCTGCTCGGCGCTCGTGGCGTGGCGGGCGCCATGCAGAACGCCATGTGCGAGGTCTGGGGCATCCCGAGGAAGAGCCGCCCAGGATTCCCCATGTCCCAGGTGTGGCCTCTGGCCCTGATGTTCACCGTCGGCATCGGGTTCCTCGTGACCACGTTCCTCTCCGGCCTTGCCGGCGGTGCCGGGGGGCACTTCATCAACGGGACGGTTGCGCACGTCGGCGCGCTGCTGGTCTCCCTGGTCCTGAACGTCGGCGTGTTCTGGCTCAGCTTCCGGATCGCGTCCCTGCACAGGGTGCCGTGGCGCGAACTGGTGACCGGCGCGGCCATCGCGGCCTTCTTCTGGCAGGTCCTGCAGGTGGTCGGCGGGTACGTGGTCAGCCATCAGCTGCACCGGGCCTCGGAGCTATACGGCACGTTCGGCATCGTGCTTGGCCTGATGGCCTGGCTTTTCCTGCAGGCGGAGGTGACCCTGTACGCGGCGGAAGCGGACGTGGTCCTGGCTCGTCGCCTCTGGCCAAGGTCGATAGTGCCCGCCAAGGCAGGTGAGCCCGCTGCGTCAGATCAGCCCGCTGCGCCAGGCCAGCCTGCTGAGCCAGATCAGTCGCCCGCTGCGTCAGATCAGTCGCGCGCTGCGCCGGGCCAACGGTCCCTGGAGGGCAGGGGCAGCGACGCCCACTCAGATGACGGGGCTAGCCTGGAAGGGCAGCCTAGCCAGAGTGGCCAGGCTGACGCGGGGGGGCAGGCCCCTATACCGTCCCCGCGCGGCGAGCCGTCGACCAGCGATAAACGAGCCGCTGGCCAGCGATAAGAAGGCAGAGTCAAGTGCGATGACCGATTCGCCCCATGTTGTCATTATCGGGGCCGGCTTCGCCGGCCTGTCAGCAGTCGGCAGGCTGCGCAAGGCAGGCCTTCGGGTCACCGTGATCGACAAGAACCTCTACAGCACGTTCCAGCCGCTCCTCTACCAGGTGGCGACCGGCGGGCTTAACCCTGGCGACATCGCCTACCCGGTGGGCGGGTTCACCGCCCGGCGGGATACCCGTTACAAACGCGGCGAGCTCGTCGCGATCGACCCCGCCGAGCGGCGGGTGCGGCTCGACGACGGCCGGGAGATCGGATACGACTACCTGATCCTGGCGACGGGCATGTCGGCGAACTACTTCGGCATCATGGGGGCGGCGGAGAACACCTTCGGCCTCTACACCCGCGCCGACGCGATCATCCTGCGCGACCACATCATGAACGGCTTCGAGTGGATGAGCGGCGATCGTGACGGCCACCGGGAGTTCGCGATCACCGTGGTCGGCGGCGGCGCCACCGGGGTCGAGCTCGCGGGCACGCTGGGCGAGCTCAAATACGACGTGCTGCGCAACACCTTCCCCGACGTGGCCCCCGCCCGGCTGCACGTCCGGCTCGTGGAGATGGCACCGGAGCTGCTGGCGCCGTTCCACCCGAAGCTCCGCGCGTACGCCAGGCGGCAGCTGGCGCACCGGGGCGTGGACATCAGGCTGAACAGCACTATCCGCGAGGTGACCCCAGATCATGTGATCCTGGCGGACGGGACCGTGCTGCGGAGCGACCTCACGGTCTGGGCGGCGGGAGTTGCCGCAGACCATTCCGTCGCCGCCTGGGGCCTGCCCCAGGGCAGGAACGGTCGGGTGCTGGTCGGCGCCGACCTCCGCGTCGAGGGCACCGGCCGCATCTTCGCGATCGGCGATATAGCGCTGAACGAGAAGGCCCCGTCGCCGCAGCTCGCGCAGCCCGCGATCCAGGAGGGCAAGCACGCCGCCGAGCAGGTCATCCACCTAGTGCACGGCGAGCCGACCGAATCGTTCCAGTACCACGACAGGGGCACGATGGCGACGATCGGCCGCCGCTCCGCCGTGGTGGAGCTGGCTGACGGCAGGCGCTTCACCGGGACGATCGCCTGGCTCGCCTGGCTGGCCCTGCACCTGTTGTACCTGCTCGGCAACAGGAACCGGATCGCGACAATGATCAACCTGTCCTACCGGTACATCGCCTGGGGGCACGGCGGCGGCGTGATCGTCGGCGACGAGCCGACCGAGCCTCTGCCCAGCGACGCCCTAAACCGGAAGTCGTCCACTGAGAGACAGCCCCCCGCACCCCCTGGTGTCCGGTCTGGGCAGTCCTGACCGCGAAGGGCGTGACCGTATGAGGCCCGCCCAGGCTGGACAGTTGTCCTCCGGGGAGGGGCGACCCCCCGTACCCCCGGTGTCCGGGCTGGTCGGGCCTGACCGCGAAGGGCTGGTCGTACCAGGCCCGACCAGCCCGGACAAAAAGCTGCTTGGTGGCTCTCACCAGGGCAGCGCGATGACCTACGACCGCCTGTAGTAGGGTCGTTCCAGGCGGCTGACAGCGGCTGGGGTCGATGCTGCGAAAGGCGGACTGGCGTGCGGCGAGGAAACATCATGACGCGACGGGTGACCTGGGTTGCGGGCCTGGCGATAACGGCGATCCTGGCGGTGGCCGGCTGCTCGTCATCCGCGTCGCAGACGCCAGGATCGCCGGTTGCAGGACAGTCGGCGATGAGCCCGACGAGCGTCGCCGCGATGGAGAACCCCAACCTCGACCTGGGCACGTCACTAGGCGGCACGCCGGCGCCTAACGTCAGCCTGGTCAACCAGTTCGGCCAGCCGATGTCGCTCAGCCAGTTCCGCGGCAAGGTCGTCGTCCTGTCTTTTGAGGACTCGGAGTGCACGACGATCTGCCCGCTGACCACGCAGGCGATGGTGCTCGCGAAGGAACTGCTCGGCAAGGCCGGCAGCTCGGTCCAGTTGCTCGGCGTCGACGCCAACCCGGACGCGATCAAGGTGGCCGACGTGATGGACTACTCACGCGTGCACGGCATGGTCAACCAGTGGGACTTCCTGACCGGGTCGCTCCCGCAGCTGCAGTCGGCGTGGAAGGCCTACAACATCGCGGTGCAGGTCGAGGCCGGGCAGATCGACCACACGCCGGCGCTGTATGTCATCGACCAGCAGGGCAGGGAGCAGAAGGTCTACCTGACCCAGATGGCCTACTCGAGCGTCACGCAGTCCGCGCAGGTGATCGCCACCGAGGTGGCCAGCCTGCTGCCCAGCCACCCGAAGCTATCGAGCATCGAGTCCCTCGCCACCGTTCCCGTGGATGCCCCGACGACCGCGGTCACGCTGCCCGCCGCCGGCGGGACCGGCGCGGCGCCGGGCGCCACGGTGGCGCTCGGGCCGGGCAAGGCTCGCCTGGTGGTCTTCTTCGCCACCTGGCTGAGCGAGACCTCGAACCTGAATGCCGAGCTGACCGGCCTCAACGCTTATGCCAAGGCCGCCGCGAGCAAGCACCTGCCCGCGCTCACCGCCGTCGACGAGACCGTGGCGGAACCATCGACGGCGACGGTAACTACGTACCTGCACAAGCTCGGGACGCTCGACTATCCCGTCGCCCTCGACGAGACGGGCCGGGTAGCGGACGGTTACGGCGTCCAGGACCAGCCCTGGCTCGTGGTCGTCAATGCCGCGGGCAAGATCACCTGGCAGCACGACGGCTGGGTCTCCCTATCCACTCTTGAGAAGGCCGCCGCCTAGTTATCTCCCGGGGGGACGACCCCCCCGTACCCCCGGTGACTGTTGTCTCCCGGGGGAACGATCCCCGTACCCCCTGGTGTCCGCACGAGCGGGCCTGATCGCAAAACCGCGATCGCATCAGGCTCCCCCGCGCGGACAGCGGTTGAATGGACAGGCTTCCTCGCTGACCTCCCGCCCCCGCCACGGGACGAAAGAGACATTTTTCCCGCCCGCCGGACGCCGATCCGGCCCCAAGGGCAGGCGCGAAGATAGTGGATCCGCGATCGCGTGCACAGCGATCCACCATCCGGGTCTCGCGTCGCGGGCTGCCCGGTATGCCCCGTTCGCGTCACCGCCAGGCCCGCCGGTCGCCCTTGAACTTCGATTCCCGTGGTCCCGCCCGCGCGGACGAAAAGCCGCAAGATTACCCTTCTGTGCGGAATCCTTCGTTATGGGATAATTGGCGTGACAGCCACGGGCATGTCGTAGGAGGCTTGACTCATGTCGGGTGCGAACCTCACCACCTTGGTCATCGGCATCCTGGTGCTGGCGCTGCTGCTCAGCAGGCAGCTGGCCACCCGTCGGCTCAGGGAGAACTACCGGCTGTCGGTCATCCTCGCGGTCGTCGGCATCGTGGAGTTCGCCGACTTCCTCAATGGTCACCCGAGTGACAAGGGCGGCATCGCCGAGGCGGTCGTCGGTAGCCTGGTCATCGCGCTGGTGGCCGGCGCGGTCCGGGCGCTGACGGTGCGGGTGTGGCGCGGCGAGGGCGGCCACCTGCTGCGCAAGGGGACATGGCTGACCGCCGTGCTCTGGATCGTCTCGCTTGCCGCCCACCTGGGTTACGACGACCTGGTGGCCGGTCACATCACCGGTAAGAGCGGCGCCAACGTAGGTGACGCAACGGTCCTCCTTTACCTGGTGGTTACCCTCGCGGTCCAGCAGTTTGTCCTGCTCCGTCGGGTCGCGCGGCAGGAGACCACGGGGGAGATCCCTGCGCAGGAGCCGGGGGTTCCCCTCGGGGGCTGATCAGCCCGCCCTCGGGTGATCTCTCACCCCGGGCCAAGGCGGGGTGACCGAATGCGATCGCCGTCTCCCGTTCGGCCATGTCGAGCAGCAGGCCCGTCGCGTCCAGGTGCTTCGCGATAGGGCCGATTACCCTGGTCGGCATGAACTGCGGGCCGCCGGGCCAGCCGTGTCCGCCGCCGTCGATCCGGTAAAGGGTCGCGGGGCGGCAGCCCGGTCTCGTCCAGGCCTTCCGCGTCACGGGGAGATCGCCGGGCGCCGTCGGCAGCTCCTCGATCAGCGGCCTGGCGATGCTGCCGGTGGCGGTGATCCCGCTGACCGTGATCCCGTTAGCGACCGCCCAGTCGGTGACGACTTCCTCAGCGCCGGCGACGATGTCCTCGCCTGGCCGCTCCCCGTGCTTGACCGCGCGCCGCTTGAGGATCTGCCCGGACAGGCCGCGCCGGGTGAGCCGCCCGCCCGCGTACGGCGCGGTCGGGTCGCCGGTGCCCATGACGAGGATCATGGTGGCGCGCAGCTGCGGCACGGGGACCAGCCGGCGGCTCGACTCAAGGGTCGTCCCCGCGACGAGGAACAGGCCGGTCACCGGCAGCAGGCCGTTCCTGGCTACGTGCTCGGCGTACCGCGCGCCCTGCGAGATCCCGGCGAGGAAGACCGGCCACGACCGCGCCGCACCGAGCCCCTCCAGGTGGGTGGCGAGTTCGGCGAGGAACCTGGCGTCGTCCAGGTCCGGCTCGCCGGCCGGCGGCCGGGCCGGGTGCCAGGCACCCTTCCAGCCGTCGGGGAAGACGGTGGTGATCCCGGCGGCGGGCCCGCGCCTGGCGAGCTCGGTGAACCAGGCCATGCCCCGGCCGTCCATGCCTGACCCATGCAGCGCGATCAGCAAGGGCGGTGGCGCCTGGCCGTCCCGCCGTGGCGCCGGGGCAAGCCAGTATGACCGCCGCACCCCCGCTACCTCGATCTGTCCCCGGTCAAGCTCGCTGCCGCCGCGTGCTCTCATGTGGACAAAGCGTAGATTCTCGGCGCCTCCTGCGCGAGAGTTGCGCCACTTCGTCCGCTTTAGCGCCGTTGCGGGACGCTGTCTCACGCGGGCCACGAGCCGGGTTTGCCGTGAAATATATTCTGTGTTAGAACTACTAATAGTTCTGTGACAGATCCATGCAGGGATGCCGTGCCCCCGGTTACCTGTGGTTTTCCGTGGGTTCAAGATCCGGTCGCGTGGCGTTGGAGGACCTTTTATGGTGAACCTGCTGCGGGAGTCGCCGCGTCCCGCTGTGGTGCGCGACCATCCGTTCGCGCCGTGGTTCGCGGTCGGTACGGTCTGCTTCGGCGCGTTCATGGGGCAGTTGGACGCGTCCATCGTGACGGTTGCGTTCCCCGCGCTGCAGCGCCAGTACGGCACGAGCCTCGCGGCCGTGCAATGGGTCTCGCTCGCCTACCTGCTCGCGCTCACCGCGCTCCTCGTGCCAGCCGGCCGCTGGTCGGACCGGATCGGGCGCAAGCTGATGTACCTGTACGGGTTCGTGATTTTCACCGCGGCCTCGGCGGCCTGCGCGCTCGCCCCGTCGCTCGCCGCGCTGATTGTGCTGCGTCTCGTCCAGGCCACGGGCGCGGCGATGCTCCAGGCCAACAGTGTGGCGCTCGTGGTCACCAGCGTGTCCGGCCGGATGCGCCGGACGGCGCTCGGCGTCCAGGCGGCGGCGCAGGCCCTTGGACTGGCGTCAGGCCCCGTCACCGGCGGCATCCTGGTAGCGGCGGTGGGCTGGCGCTGGGTGTTCTTCCTCAACGTCCCCGTCGGCGTGATCGCGGTCGTGATGGGCTGGTTCCTGCTGCCGCGCACGCGCAGCCGCGGCGCGCGTCACGGCACCGACCTGCCGGGGACGGGGCTGCTCGCCGTCACCACGACCGCGGGCATGCTGGCGGTCTCTGGCTTGTCCGGCCTCGGCTGGCCGGCCTGGCTGACCGCAGTGTGCGCGGTCGGCGCGGTGGGCGGCGGGATCATGCTCGTCCGGCAGGAGCGGCGTGCCGCCGCGCCGCTGCTTGACTTCGAGGCCATGGCGAAGCTCGGCATCGGCCGGGCGCTCTGCGGCGCGCTTGGCTCGTACCTGGTGCTGTTCGGTCCGCTCGTGCTCTTCCCGCAGGTGGTCACCACTCATGGCGGGAGCGCGCTCGCCGCCGGGTTGCTGCTGACCACGCTGCCAGCCGGGTTCGGGCTCGGCGCCGTGGCCGGTGACCGGCTGCTGCCAGGCACCTGGACGAACCGGCGCCGGTGCGCCATCGGCGGCGTGCTGGCCACGTGCAGCGCGGCGGCGCTGGCGGTGCCCGCCTCGCATGCGGTATTGGTAGTGCTGCTCGGGCTGCTCGGCGTGGGCCTGGGCATCTATACTCCGGCGAACAACGCGGAGATCATGGCGGCGATCCCGGCGGGAAACGCCGCGACCGCTGGCGGGATGGTGAACATGACGCGAGGGATTGGCACGGCGCTCGGCGTGGCCGTCGTGACGCTTGGCCTGCATATCGGCCGAACGGTAAGCGCGCAGTCCGGTGCCGGGCAGACGGTCTCCATGGCAGTGCTCGCCGTGGCCGCGCTCGCCGCGACCTGGGCAGGCATCGGGCGCTGCGGCCGGGCGCTGGCGGTGCCGGACGAGACCACAGCCGGGGCAACGGAAAGCCTCCTTTGACCGCTTCCGAGTCCCGCCGGGCGGCCGGAGATCCAGGCCTGCAGGCGGACGGCCTCGCCGAAGGGATCGCCCGGCTGCGTCGCGCGCTGCGCCGTGGCGCCCGGGTCGCCGATCCTGGGAACACCCTCGCCGTCGCTCAGCTTGAACTGCTTTCCGCGGTCACCGAGCATCCCGGCGCGCGCCCGGGGCAGGTTGCCCGACTGCTCAACATGAGGCCCAACACGGTGACGACGATCGTGAACGCGCTGAGCGCACGCGGCATGCTCGAACGGGTGGCGGCGGCTGATGACAAGCGCGCCATCGAGCTGACGGTGACCGAGGCGGGTCACCAGGCGGTGCTCTCCTGGCAGGCCACGAACGCCGCCGTGTTGCACCTGGCGCTGTCGACGCTGCCGGCCAAGCAGCGGCGGTCCCTCGCGGCGGCGGCTCCCGCTCTCGACGCCCTCGCGCGGGCGATCGACCGCCTGGCCGACCGGCAAGCGGCGCCCGAGACCGACGCCAACTGACCCGCTGCCTGAGTGCTCCGCGGTCGCCGGGCGTGGCATGGCCCTGCGCGGGCGGGCACAATGGGCGTGCGGGAGAACAGCACACCTCAGGGGAGCCCGGTTCGCATGTCATGGTCGAGGCGGCTGGCCGCCTTCTTGCCCCGGACGGTCGAGCGGGATACCGGCGGCACCGAGCCCGATCCGAGGGTCACGTTCGCCAACGAGCGCACGTTCCTGGCATGGAGCCGGACGGCGCTCGCCCTCGTGGTGTCCGGGCTCGCCGTGGTGCAGCTACTACCGCCATTCCCGGGTGTGCCGGTCGGCCGTCACCTGCTCGGCGTCCCGCTGATCGTGCTCGGCGCGGTACTGGCGGTGGCCGCGTACGCCGAATGGGTGCGCGGCCAGCGCGCGCTGCGCAGGGGCGAGCCGCTGCCGGGGTCGATCCTGCCGTGGATTCTCGCCGCCACGGTCACGGGGATCGCGATCATCGCCGTCGTCGTCCTGCTTGTCTCGGCGCTGCGATGACCGCACCGACCGGCCAGGGCCAGCCGGGCGACGACCCGGAGGAACGCCACCCAGGCCTGGCAAGGGAGCGCACGTCGCTGTCCTGGACGAGGACCGCGATCGCGTTCGCCGCCGTCGGCGGCACGGTGCTCAAGGCGAACGTCGTCACCGGCCTGATTATCCTCGCGATCGCCCCGGTCATCTGGCAGCTCGGCCGCGTCTCGCGGGGCCGCACGGCCCGGACGGCCCTGCCCGCCGTCGGCCCGATGAGGCTGTTCCTCATCACCGCCTCGATCGTGGCCGTCTCGCTCCTCTGCCTGGTGATCGCCATCTTCGGCAAGTCCGTCCCCGGCGCCCTCCGCTAGTGCCCGCGCCTGAGTGTGGCAGCGGGCCTGGTCCGCGCCCGTCTGGGCGGCCAGCTCAGCGGCGGCCCGCTGGACCGCGCGCAAGATCGAGGCTCTTCCCGTCCGACACTGTGGGCCCCTGCGCTAAGCCCCGCCCGGCGCCCTGGCTACCGGGCATAGTTGACTCATGGATCAGCGTCCCCGGCCGCGCACGGCCGAACTACTTAACCTCGCCCCGCATCCGGAAGGCGGCTGGTACCGGGAGACGTGGCGCACGGCGCGGTCCTGGCAGCCCGACGGCTACCCAGGGCCACGGGCGGTGGCCACCGGCATCTACTTCCTGCTGCCCCCGGGCGAGGAGTCGGCCTGGCACCGGGTCCGGTCGGACGAAGTTCTGGCTCTGGCACTCAGGTGGCCCGCTGGTCATGCTCGACGGCGGCGACGGCGAACGGCCGTCCAACAGCCCGCTTGCCGTGACCCTAGGAGCCGACCTGGCCAACGGCGAGGTGCCTCAGCACGTCATCCCGGCCGCCCACTGGCAGTCCGCCCGCCCAGCGGGCGACACCGAGGTGCTGGTGAGCTGCGTGGTAGCCCCCGGCTTCGACTTCGCCGACTTCACCTTGCTCCCCGGCTGACCAGTCGGTGCTCCGTGGCTGAGCTCCCGGGCTGACCAGTGGGCGCTCCCCGGCTGAACTCCCCCCGCCGACTTAGGGCCAGTACTGACAAGTAGCTGTACCTGTTTGCGCCTTTTGCGGAACGCGAAATGGCCCTAACTCGTCGCACGAGCCCGGAGGCGTCTGATAACAGCAAGTGGTGGCGGAGCCGCTTGCCCTACGCTGGGAGGCCCCATTCCCTGGCGAGCAACTCGTGGGACCTGACCCGGTCCGCGTGCCGGTAGGTGATCGTGGTGACGAGCAGTTCGTCGGCACCGGTCGCGTCGTGCAGTACGCGCAGGTGCTTGGCCACCGTTGCGGGCGAGCCGACGAACTGCGTAGACACCCGGTCCTCGACCAGCGACTGGTCCGCGTCGGTCCACGGGAACGCGGCGACCGTCTCGGGGGACGGGAACCGCATCGCACCGCTGCCGCTGCCGCTGCGGACTGACCGCACCCACAGCGGGTATCCCAGGGCCAGCGTCCGCGCCTCGGCATCGGTCGGTGCCACCACGACATCCGCCGACACCTGCACGTAAGGCGAGGAAAGCACCGCCGACGGCCTGAACGCGGCACGGTAGGCCGCCACCGCCTCAAGCACGGTCGAGGGGCTGACGTGATAGTTCGCCGCGAACGGCAGCCCGAGCGCCCCGGCCACCTGGGCGGACTGGCCGGCGCTCGACCCGAGGATCCACACCTGCGCGTCAGCACCCGCGCCGGGCACCGCCGTCACGGACATCCCGGACGGCGTCGAGTAGCGCCCGCCAAGGAACGCGAGGATGTCCTCCACCTGCTCACCGAAGTCCGCGGTCTGCGCTCCCGACTGCTGCAGCAGGGCAGCCTGCGCCGCGAACCTCGGTGACTTGTAGAGCTGTGCTGGCGAGTAATGACCGGGGATGAGCAGCCCGTTCACCGTCCTCGGCATGGCAGGACCAGGAGCAGCGATAGGGGCGGCAGCAGGGGCAGCAGCGGAAGCAGGAGCAGCATCCGCGACCGGAGCCGAAGCCGCACCGCCCGGCCCGGCGGCGACAGCCGCCGCCTCAGCCGCCTTGATGACCTCGCGGCGCTTCTGCCCCGATCGCCCGAGGCCCAGGTCGATCCGCCCTGGGTAGAGCCCGCTCAGCGTCCCGAACGTCTCCGCGACCGCTGCCGCGGTCTGATGCCCGAGCTGCACCGCCCCGGATCCCACCCGGATGGTCGACGTCGCCGCCGCGATCGCCGCGATCAGCACCGCGGGCGACGAGGACGCCACCCCCTCGACGAAGTGATGCTCGGCCACCCAGTACCGCCGGTAACCGAGCGACTCGCACTGCCGGGCCAGGTCAAGCGTGTTCCGAAGCGCCTGCGCGGGGGTGGACCCCTCGCTGACCGGCGACAGGTCGAGCACCGACAGCGGCGTGACCTTCTCAGCCATGAACCGGGTTCCTTCCAGCAGCGGCCGACCGCGCGTCGGCCCACGACGACGCCGGCCGGAAGGGACCAAGCCCCATCCGGTCGCGCAGCGTCGTCCCTTCCTCCTGCGACGAGCGCAGCACGCCCCGCTCCTGCAGCAGTGGCACCACCTTGGCGACGAACTCATCGAGTCCGGCCGGGACCAGGTGCGGCACCAGGATGAAGCCGTCGCACGCGTCGTCCTGCACGGACCTGTTGATCGCCTCGGCCACGGCAGAAGGCGTCCCGACAAAGTTCTCCCGCGCGGTCACCTCGATGAGCAGGTCGCGGATCGACAGCTTCTTCTCCTCCGCGATCGCCCGCCACTTCCGCGCCGTCGCGACCTTGTCGTCGTGCATCCGCGCCCGCCCCTCGATGATCGAGTCGGCCTCGGGATCGGGGTCGAACGGCGGCAGCGGCCCGTCCGCATCGAACGAGGACAGGTCGGTGTTCCAGACCTGCTCAAGCAGCAGGATCGCCGTCTGCGGCGACACCTGCTGCCGCCGCACGTACCGCGCGTACTCCTGCGCCTCGGCCGGCGTGTCGCCGAGGATGAACGACGCTCCCGGCAGCACCTTGAGCGAGTCGGGCGACCGCCCGTACCTGGCCAGCCGTGACTTCACGTCCGCGTAGAACGCCCGCCCCGCGTCGTAGGTCGAGTGCCTGGTAAAGATGCCGTCTGCGCTGTTCGCGGCGAATTCCCGTCCCCCGTCGGAGTCGCCGGCCTGCAGGATCACCGTATGCACCTGCGGCGTCCTTGGCACGGTGAAGTTGCCGGAGACCTCGAAGAACTCGCCCGCGTGCGCGAACTGGCCGGGGCCGGCGCCGTGGTCGACCCCGGCCGCGGCACCTGCCAGGGCTGACGGCCGGAGGAACTGTCCGTTGTCCTTGTCGGCCGCGATGGCGTCTGGTGCCCACGACTCCCACAGTTCGCGGGCCGTCTGCACGAACTCTGCCGCCCGCACGTACCGGTCACCCCGCTCCAGGTAGCCGCCGCGCCGGAAGTTCTCCCCGGTGAACGCGTCGGGCGAGGTGACCACGTTCCACGCGGACCGCCCGCCCGAGAGGCGATCAAGCGTCGCGAACTGCCGTGCGACCTCGTACGGCTCGTTGTAGGTCGCCTGGATCGTGCCGGCGAGCCCGAGGTACTGGGTGACGGCGGCAACCGCGGCGAGGATGGTCATCGTGTTCGGCCGCCCGACGACGTCCAGGTCGTAGATCTTGCCCCGCTGCTCGCGCAGCCGGAGCCCTTCGGCCAGGAACAAGAAGTCGAACATGCCCGCCTCAGCCGTTCGCGCCATGTGCGCGAAGGACGAGAACGCGACCTGCGGGCCGGACGCCGGGTCGCTCCAGACGGTGTGGTTGTTGACCCCGGGGAAGTGCGCCCCGAGAATCACCTGTTTGGGCTGTGCTTTCTTGGCGGGGGTCATCAGACACGTACCTCATAACGGCTGGCGGGGCGGGGGAGGCCGAGCCGCTCTCTCAGGGTGGTTTCCGCGTATTCCGTCCGGAAAACTCCGCGTCGGCGTAGTTCGGGGACTAGAGACCGGGTGATCCGCTCCAGGTCGTCGGGCAGTGCGCCCGGGCGGAGCCGGAAGCCGTCGAGGCCGGCCGCCGACCGCCAGTCGAGCAGCAGGTCGGCGAGTTCGGCGGGCGTACCGGTGAAGGTCGCGCAGTCGGTCGTGAACTCGGTGCCGTCAAGCGCGTCGAGTCGCGCCTTGCGCGCGGCGGCGGCTCCAGTTTCGTCGTCAAGGAACACCACGAGGTCCGCGTACAGTGCTAGCCCCCGGGGGCCGACCCCCCGGTGACCCCCCGCATGGGGGGCTCCCGCCCCCCATCCCCCCTGGGGGGTCTCCGAGCCCAAACCGCTCGGAGATCCCGGTGCAGCGGGGCTGCGCCCCGCTAGGACCTCGGCCGCGCGGACCTGCTCTGTTCGCGCGACCGCGTCCTCGGCGGTGGACGGCGTGATGAACACGATGTCCGAGGCGCGGGCGGCGAACAGGTACGGAACCGGGCCGTGCGCGAGGGAGACGACGACCGGCTGGCCCTGCGGCGGGCGGGGGGTGATGGACGGGCCGCGGACGCTGAACCACTGGCCTTCGAAGTCGATGTAGTGCAGCTTGTCGCGATCGACGAACCGCCCGGTCGGCACGTCGCGGATCACCGCGTCGTCCTCCCAGGAGTCCCACAGCCGCCGCACGACCTCGACCGCGTCCGCGGCTTCGTCGAAGATGTCACGCAGGTGCGCTTCGAGCGCGGGATCGGTGAAGCCCGACGCGCTCAGCGCCGGGAAGTCGCGGCGGCCGAAGTGCCGCGCCTCGTCCGGTGTCGCGGAGACCCGCGCCCGCCACCCGGCCCGGCCCTCGCTGGCGTAGTCGAGCGTCGCGAGCGCGGTAGACAGGTGGAACGGCTCGGTGTGCGTGGTGACTGCGGTGGGCACGAGGCCGATGTGGCTGGTGAGCGGAGCGATCCGCGCCGCGACGAGGACGGCGTTGAGGCGGCCGCGCACCTGGTCGGTGCGGCCGTCCGGGCTGGCGAACCGGTCCGCCGACTGGATGCCGAGGGAGTCCTCGATGGTGAGGAAGTCGAGCGTGCCCGCTTCTGCCTCCCTGGCGAGGTCCGTCCAGTAGGAGGCGCTGAAGAGCTCGGCAGGGCGGGCAGACGGCTCACGCCAGGCGGCCGGGTGCCAGCCGGCGCCGTCGAGCGCGACCGCGAGGTGCAGTGATTTTCCGGCTTTTACCGGCATGGCCCGGCTCCCTCCGTGCGGTTTGACCGTTACCGACGCTAACAAGCTCCCGGTAAATCCGTCAAATCCGATTGGCAATATAGCAAATGGAGGGGAGAGCCGGGCGACACGGGCCGGGTGCCGTCCTGGCCGGCCTGCTAGGACGCCGGGAACGCCTCGGCCAGGGCGTCGGCGATCGCTACCGCCCGGTGCTCGTAGCCGACGGAGGTGTAGTGGATGCCGTCGCTGATGAACCAGGACCGCTGCGCCACGGCGGGCCAGTCGTAGACACGCATGTTGGGGTAGTGCGGCAGCACCTGCTGCAGGGCCTGGTTCCACAGCTCCATGTTCTGCTCGGCATAGGGGCCTGTCGATAGCAGCGAGGTCACCTCGACCCACATGACCGGCTGGTTGCCGATGAGGTTCATCATCTTCTCGATCCGCTGCACCCGGTCGACGTTCGAGCCGACATAGACGTCGGCTGTGTCGTTGGTACCGAGCGCGAGCACCCAGCAGCCGTGGAAGCCGCCCTGCTTGACCTGGCTGGCCAGCTGGTAGGCGTTCTGGGTGCCGGGAAGCGACTCGACCACCGAGGTCGCGCCGACGATCTTCATGATCGACTTCTTGACGCCGACGTCGGCGTAGCGGGCAGTGATCCGGTCGGCCGCGTTCGGCAGGTAGTCCGCGGAGACCAGGCCATCCGACGTCGAGTCGCCGATGTGCACCACGGCGGTGCATGAGGTCCGCGGCGGCGGCATCGGCAGCGCGGGCACCACGGCCTGGTCGGCCGCCGCGACGGTCTCGACGGTGGCCCCGTGCGCTTGCGCGGCCGCCGCCTTGCCCTCGGCGGCCGCCGCCTGCTTGGCGCCGGAGTTGGACAGCTGGGCACGCGCCGTCAAGGCCGCCGCAGCGGGGTTGGGGGCCGAGGTCAGCCGTACGGAGGTGGTCACGCCCGCGGCGACCACGGCCGCGCCGAGCAGGCACAGCCCGCCAACAGCCTGCGGTGACCGAAGCAGCCTGGGCCGCCTCAGCCACCTGGCCCGCCATCTACCCCTCTCGGTACCTGCCTCTCCTGTCACGTCAGCTCCTTCTATCGCTTTAGCCTCAATAGGCTTGCTTGCTTTGCCTGGGGCGACCCAGCGCAGCCGGGCGCCGCGTCGGATGGGCTCCTCGATGACCTGCCAGCTCACGGCGGCCATCGCCACGGTCCCCGCGACGATGGCCGCGGCCCGCGCCGGGCTCACCGGCCCGCCGGCGGTGCCGGCCGCCGCGGTCAGCACGATCACGGGGTAATGCCACAGGTAGATGCCGTAGGACCGGACGCCGAGCCAGCGCAGCGGCCCGCAGCCGAGTGCCCGCCCGAGCAGGGACCCCGGAGTCGCCGCCGCGGCGATCGTCGCCGCCGCGGCCACGGAAAGCACCACGAGGCCGCCCTGGAACATGAAGTCCGAGTACTCGTTCGTCCGCCACACGAGCAGCCCGATGACGGCGAGCCCGGCGATCCCCGCCGCGTCGAGCAGCCACCGCGCGGCCGCCGGCACCGTCCGGTCGGCGCCCGCCCCGCCGGCAGCGGACCCGCCGGCAGCGGACCGGCCGGCAGCGGCCCCACCGGTAGCGGGCCTGCGGGTGGGCCAGATCATCGCGACCGCCGCGCCGATCAGCAGGCCGAACGCCCGCGTGTCCGTCCCTTCGTACACCCGCGTCGGGTCATAGCCGGGGTGGTAGAGCCTGGCCATCAGGATCGCCGAGGCGGCGGCGAGGGCGAGCGTCACCGCGGCGAGCGCCAGCCGGGACCGCCCGGTCAGGTAGGGTGCGCCGCCGCCTGGCCCGGAGACGGAGCCGGCGAGCCCGCCGAGCCCGTCCACCAGGCCGCGCCTCCGACGGCGCATCTGTCCCGCGAGCCACACGAGCAGCAGCACGACCCACGGCCACACCAGGTAGAACTGTTCCTCCACGGCGAGCGACCACAGGTGGTCGAGCGGCGCGGGCGGCGAGAACCGCGCGTAGTAGGAGGAATGCTGGCCGATATACCACCAGTTGCTCACGTAAAACACCGACGCGATGACGTTCCCCCGGAACCCGGGCATGAAGGACCGCGCGGAGGTATTCACCCAGACCGTGACGACCGCCAGCATCACGAACAGCGCCGGCAGCAGTCGCCGCGCCCGCCGGAGCCAGAAGTCCGCGAGCCTGATCCGCCCGCGCGCCGCCCACTGCCCGACCAGGATGTCGGTGATGAGATAGCCGCTAAGCGTGAAAAACACGCCGACCCCGAGCAGTCCGCCCTGCGCCCACCCGTAGCCGAGGTGATAGGCGACCACGGCCGCCACAGCGAGCGCGCGCAGCCCGTCGAGCCCCGGCAAGTACTTCTGATCGCTCCTTGCAGGTTCCGGCATGATCAAGCGCCCTCTCGCAGCCCTTAGTGGTCGCTACGAATAGTTACCACGTAACTACACAGAGAAACTCATTAGGGTAGCCCTGGTGCTGGTCGCCCTGCCGCTGTGGCTCTATCTGCGGATAGAAGCGCCCATCCCGAACGAGTGCGTGTTCTAACTCCCGGCCCGACACTGCTGCGATGGGACGGGAGGCCGAACAGGAGCCGGTCGCCCGGTCGCCCGGTCACGGTCACCCAGGGGCGGTCACGCGGTCGCGGTCACCTGGGGCCGGTCGCCCGGTCGCGGTCGCGCGGTCGCGGTCACACGGGGGCGCGGGCCGGGTCGCGGAAGACCGGGATGATGCGGCGTTCGCTGATTCGCCAGCGCCCGTCTTCGCACCAGGTCAGGACGTCGTCGAAGTCGGCGACCAGGTAGACGCCCACGTCGTCGACCGGGGCCGGCGCGTTGGCCGCGAAGTTAACCCAGGTGGAGCGGGCCCGCACGCTGGCCGGGTGGCCGTCGGGGGCGGAGCCGGCCGTTACGGGGCTTACCCGGAGACCGCTGTAGGTGTGCCTGGTGGATCTGACCACCACTCGTTCGGTGTATCGGCTCTTGATCGCTGACCTGCCGCGCAGCTCGATCGCACCCGTGATGAACAGGGCGTTTTCCGTGAAGAGCGCGACGACGGCGTCGTAGTCGCCGTGGTCGAGGTGCCAGGCCCAGTCGGCGAGGACGGCGTCGATCTCCGCCCGCAGGAGTGCCGTCAACCACGGGGCCGGCGCGATACCCGTCACCGCGTCTCGACGGGGTTGCTAAGGGTGCCGATGCCGGAGATCGTGACCTCGATGCGGCCGCCGAGCTCGGTGAGGTTGACGTTCTGGACGGCCGAGCCGCCGGCCGCCGAGGCCTTGAGCGCGGTGCCCATGGCGATGATGTCGCCGGGCTCGAGCGTCTGGTATCCGGACATGTAGGACACCACGTCCGCGACCTTGTGCGTCAGGTTACTGGTGCTGTCCTCGGTGATGATGCGGCTCTGGTGGACGCACGTGACGGTGAGGGCGTGCGGGTCGGGGATCTCGTCGGCGGTCACGATCCACGGGCCGATCGGGCCGAAGCCGTCGCTGCCCTTGTACCGACCGGAGTAGGTGACCCACGTGTCGACGTACTCGATCCCTTCGGTCCCGTCCTTCCTGGGGTGGATGGCGCGGTAGTGGAACGTGTCCTGCGCGCGCATCGTGGGGGAGGTGAGGTCGTTGATGATCGTGTACCCGAAGACGTGGTTCATCGCGTCGTCCCGGCTGATGTCCGCCCCGCTTGAGCCGGCACTGTTCGAGCCGGCACTGCCCGTGCCGATGACGACGGCGAGCTCGGGCTCGGGGTGGACGCGGCCGAACTCCTTCTTCAGCCGGATGGGCTGGTTGTGGCCGAGCAGCAACGTGGTCGGCTTGTTGAACGTGACGGGGTGAGACGGGCCGCTCATGATCCGCTCGGCGTTGGCGCTGTTGTTAAGCGCCACGCAGATGACCTTGCCAGGGCGGGGAACCGGGGGGAGCCAGGTCAGGACGCTGACCGGCACAGCGTTGTAGGCGCCGTCCGTGACCGCCCGCTCGACGACCGCACGGGACGCCGCCCAGTCCTCGATCAGGCCCGCCATGGTCAGGCCGGGATACAGCACGACGGCGCGGTCGCCCTCGACCGCGACCGCGACCCGCTGCGCGCCGCCTACGCTTACCGTGCCTAGCTTCATGGGCTCGCCTCCATTGGCGTCGCGACACCGGTGCCGAAGTCTGCGTCAGGGAGCGCGCCCGGCTCAGCCGTGACCAGCGCCCCGCCCCCGGTTATAGCGGGAAAAGCGTGACGTGGGTAGCCGGGCTTCGCGTGCTGCCGCCCCGGGCCGGCCCAGATCCCAGCCGGCGGCCGGCTCTTTTGTGCCGCCACACCAGGAACACGGGTTTTGTTATACGCCAACAACCAGGACAAATCGGTTATATGGTCGGGCACAGCCACCAGAACGTCACTAAATACCGACCGATTAGTCAGCATCGTTGATTATTGAGAAAGGTGCCGCCGTGCCTAAGCCCATTACTGTTGATGAGAACGTTGAGCCGGTCGAGCGCGCGTCACTGGACGAGCTGCGCGCACTGCAGCTTGACCGCCTCAAGTGGTCGCTCAGGCACGCCTACGCCAACGTTGCCCACTATAAGGCCGCGTTCGACGCCGCCGGCGTCCACCCCGACGACGTGACGGACCTCGCTGACCTCGCCAAGCTGCCGTTCACCACGAAGGAGACGCTGCGGCAGAACTTCCCGTTCGGCATGTTCGCCGTCCCGAGGGACCAGGTGGTGCGGATTCACGCCTCCTCGGGGACCACCGGGCGCCCGACGGTTGTCGGTTACACGAAGAACGACCTGGAGACCTGGGCCACGGTCATGGCACGCACCATCCGGGCCGGCGGCGGCCGTCCCGGCGATGTCTTCCACAACGCCATCAACTACGGCATGTTCACCGGCGGCTTCGGCTACCACGACGGCGCGCAGAAGCTCGGCTGCATGGTCGTCCCGGTCTCAGGCGGCATGACCGAGCGGCAGGTCAAGTTCATCCTGGACTTCAAGCCGAACCTCATCGGTGCCACGCCCACGTACATGCTCAACATCATCGATGAGATGGAGCGCCAGGGGCTTGACCCCGCCCAGTGCTCGCTCAACGTCGGCCTGTTCGGTGCCGAGCCCTGGAGCGAGAAGATGCGCCAGTCCATGGAAGAGCGGCTCGACTTCCACGCCATCGACACCTACGGCCTGTCGGAGCTCATCGGTCCCGGCGTCGCGGGAGAATGCGTGGAGACCAAGGACGGCCCACACGTGTGGGAGGACCACTTCTACCCCGAGATCATCGACCCGGACACCGGCGAGGTGCTGCCCGACGGGGAGCGCGGCGAGCTCGTGCTGACCTCCCTGACCAAGGAAGCGATGCCGGTCGTCCGCTACCGCACCCGCGACCTCACCCGGCTGCTGCCGGGCACCGCCCGGCCCGCCATGCGCCGCATCGAGAGGATTACCGGCCGCACCGACGACATGATGGTCGTCCGCGCCGTCAACGTCTTCCCGTCGCAGATCGAGGAGCTCATCCTCGCAGAGCCCGAGCTCACCCCGCACTACCAGTGCCACCTGGACCGCGAGGGCAACCTGGACACCTTGCTTGTCAAGGTCGAGCGCCACGAGTCCGTCCCGCCCGCGAGCGGCGCCGCGGCCGGCGACCGGGTGGCCGCGCGCGTGAAGCACCTCATCGGTATCAGGATCGCCGTCGAGGTCACCGACCCGCACACCATCGAGCGCTCGGCCGGCAAGATGCGCCGCGTCATCGACCACCGCGAGAACCTCTAGCCCCGGTCCGCTCCTAGCCCCGGTCCGCTCCGCGATCCGGTCCGTTCCTGGCCCGGATCCGCTCCGCGCCCGGGTCCGCCCCGCGATCCTGTCCGCTCCTGGCCCCGGTCCGCCCCGCGATCCGGAATGTCGGGCGCTGGCGCGCCGCGACATTCCGGATATTTCATTAAATCGGCGTGTAGCTCACGGGACTCGAAAAAGATAGTGGATAGCTGCATACGCCATGGCGTATGCAGCTATCCACTATCTTCACGTTGGCCCGCCCGGCCCGGCACCTTGGCCCGCCGCATCCGGCATGTAGGGCGCTGACGCGCGGCGACATTCCGGATATTTCATGAAATCGACGTGTCTCACGGAGAGAGCGGGACCGGCTTCCTGAGCAACTCGAACGTGACCTTGGCGAGATACCGATTCGCCGGTCGGCAGGGAGTCCCCAGGGCCAGCGCAGAGCTCAGGAGCGACGTCTTGACGCGGGCAACCTGGCGGATGATGCTCGGAAGACGGCGGCCGACGCGATCCGCCCGGCTGCCTGACACTGTCGTCGCAGATCGGAGGGCCTGTGCCCGCCGCGGAGGACCTGGCTGTTGACTTCCCGCCGCGCCCGGAGCTTGAGCGCGTGCTGCGGCGCTGCACGGAACTGCTTGGCTGCGACGCCGGCTCGATCTGCAGCGTCGACGAGGTGGCGGGGACGTACCGCAAGGAGGCCGACATCGGCGTGGCCTGCCAGTCGGGCCAGGTGTTCCCGCTGACCGAGGGAATGACGGGGACGGTGGTGGCGCGGCGCGGGCCCGTCTGGTTCGACCGCTACGACCAGGTGCCGCGCGGGCACGTCGCGGATCCCGAGCGCGCGACGCTGCGCGGCGTGATCGGCGTGCCGCTTGAATGGCGCGGCCGGGTCATCGGCGCCTGCATCGTGTTCAGCAGGGACGAGCACCGGGTGTTCGGGCCCGTCGACGCGGAACTGCTTGAGCTGTTCGCCCGGCACGAGGCGATCGTGCTCGCGACCGCGCGGCTGCGCGAGGCGGCCGAGGTGACCGCCAGGGCCGAGGCGGTGGCCGCGGAGCTGAGCCGGGCCGCGACCCGGCTCGCGGAAGCGAGCAGGGAAGCCATGGACGCGCTCGCCGGGGCACGGTTCACCCTGCTCGGCCTCGCGTCCGCGGCCCTCGGCGCGCAGCCGGCGGGCGGCCTCACCGGGGGCGGTCCAACCTGGGACCGCCTGACGGCAGGGGACGGCCTCACGGCAGGGGACGGCCTGACAGCAGGGGGCGGGTCGAAGCTGCGGGTGCTGATCGCCGCTGACCGGCCGCTGCTGCGCGCCGGGATCGCCCGGCTGCTGTCAAGCGACGGGGCGGTGGCCGAGGCCGGGTTCGCCAATTCCGGATTCGAGCCTCGGATCGAGATCGTCGGCGAGGCGGAGACCGCGGACGCGGCGGTCGCCGCCTGCCGGGAGCTGCGACCCGATGTGGTGCTCGCGGACCTCGGGCTGACCACCACCGCGATTACTGCCGCCAGTGCCGCCGCCGCCGCGTCGCCTGGCGGCACCGCCGGGGCACCGGGTGATCCGGTCGGGGTGACGGAGCTGCTGCTTGGCGAGCTGCCTGACCTGGCCGTGGTGGGCCTGTGCGAGGCGGGCGACGAGCGCCTCGTCGCCGCGGCCATGCGGGTCGGCGCGCGTGGCTGCGTCGACACCTGGGCGGACGGCCCCGAGCTGGCCAGGGCGATCATCGCCGCGGGCCGGGGACAAGCGATCCTCTCCGCTCCGGCGCTGGCCCAGCTGCAGCGCGGCCTGCGCGGGGACGCCGGTGAGCCGGCGCTGACCGCGCGGGAACGGCAGGTGCGCGGCCTGATGGAACAGGGACTGCCGGATAAGGTCATTGCCGAGCGGCTCGTGCTGTCGGTCAAGACCGTGGAGAAGCACGCCGGGGCGGTGCTGCGGAAGACCGGCGCTCGCAACCGCGCCGAGCTCGCCGCGCTGGCCGGCCGGGTCCGGCTGAGGCCCTTCAGGCAGGGACAGGCACGGGCGAGGTAGGGAAAGTACTCCCGCAAGATGGGTGCTTCCACTGATTCGCACCACAGGGGCACTGCGTTAATTCTGGGATATCCAGTATCAAGGAGTGATCAGCGCGTGCCTGTCGTGTCATTGAAGGAGATCGTGGACCGGGCGTTCCGCGAGCGTTACGGCGTCGCGGCGATCAACGTGGTGAACGACCTGACCATGGAGGCGGTGCTCGCCGCCGCCGTCGAGCAGCGGTCGCCGGTCATCATCCAGACTTCGGTCAAGACGGTCAAGTCCGTCGGGCTAGACCTGCTGTTCGCCATGTGGCGGGAGATGACCGCCGGCATCGATGTCCCAGTCTGCCTGCACCTGGACCACTGCCCGGACCGCGTGCTGCTCAGCGACTGCCTGCGCAAGGGCTGGAACTCGGTGCTGTTCGACGGATCGCGGATGCCGGTGTCGGAGAACCTGCGGCAGACCATCGACGTGGTGGCCGAGGCCCGGTCCTACGGCGCGCACGTGGAAGGCGAGATCGAGGCCATCACGGGCGTCGAGGACGACATCGGGTCCGACGAGGAGGCGATCAGGCAGTCGCTGCCCGTGGCACTCGACTTCATCAGGAAGACGGGCATCGACGTGTTCGCGCCGGCCATCGGCAACGCGCACGGCGTCTACCGGGCCGAGCCGCACCTCGACGCGCAGCGTGTTTCCGACATCGTGGCGGCCGAGCCCATACCGATCGCGCTGCACGGCGGCACCGGGATGACCGACGCCCAGTTCCGCGACCTGATCAGCCGGGGCTGCGCCAAGGTGAACATCTCCACCGCGCTCAAGATCACCTACATGAAGGCGAACCTCGCCTTCCTGCGCGACGCGCAGGAGCGCGACACCTGGGACCCGCCGTCCCTGTTCAAGGACGTCAGGGCGGCCGTCATGGACCTGGCCGCCGAGCACATGCGCCGCTTCGGCAGCGTCGGCAAGGCGGCGTAGGGCCGTGGCCGGCGCGCTCATCCTCGACTGCGACGGCGTTATCGCCGACACCGAGCGGTACGGTCACCTCGTCGCGTTCAACCAGACGTTCGAGGAGTTCGGCCTGCCCGTCCGCTGGTCCGTCGCGGAGTACCGTCAGAAGCTGCTGATCGGCGGCGGCAAGGAGCGCATGGCCAGCCTGCTCACTCCCGAGTTCATCGCGGAGGCGGGCCTGCCGGAAGACCCCGAGCGCCAGCGGGCCGTCGTCGCGGCCTGGCACCGCCGCAAGACGGAGATCTACCTGGACCTCGTGGCAAGCGGTGCCGTCCCGCCGCGGCCGGGGATCGCCCGCCTGGTCGGCGCAGCCCTGGACGCCGGGTGGCCGGTGGCCGTCGCGTCCACCTCGGCGCTTGCCTCGGTCCAGGCGACCCTGGAACGTGCCGTCGGCACCGAGCTGGCAGCGCGCGTTCGCGTGTTCGCAGGCGACATCGTGCCGCACAAGAAGCCGGCCCCGGACATCTACGCGCTCGCCCTGCGGGACCTCGGCGTGGCCGCGGCCAGCGCCGTCGTCGTCGAGGACTCGCGCAACGGCCTGCTCGCCGCGACCGGCGCCGGGATCGCGTGCCTGATCACCGTGAACGACTTCACCGCGGACGAGGACTTCAGCGAGGCGGCGCTGGTTGTCTCCTCCCTGGGGGATCCCGGTGAGCCGCCGACGGTGATCCTCGCCAACCGCAGCCGCGCGACGCCAGGGGAGTGGATCACGCTGGCGGACCTCACCAGCCTGAAAGGAGCGTCCATGCCAGAAACCGCGGACCTCGCCGACGTCGAGGCTGTCGTGCACACGATCGCGGAAGTCGCGGTGGCGAACGAGAAGTACTTCGGCGACCTCGACGCCGTGGTGGGCGACGGGGACTTCGGCTACTCGATGGCGCGCGGCTTCGAGCTGGTGCTGAGCGGCTGGAACGACTTCGACCGCGCAGACATCGGCACGTTCCTGAAGAAGATCGCCGTCACCATCACCAGCCGCATCGGCGGCACCTCGGGCCCCATCTGGGGAACGGCGTTCCTTCGCGCGGGCGCGAAGGCCGGCACAGCCACGGAGCTCACTACCGACCAGGTCATCGAGATGCTCCGCGCGTCGGTCGAGGGCATCAAGGCGCGCGGCAAGTCCGACGTGGGCGACAAGACCCTGCTTGACGCCCTGGTGCCCGCGGTGGACGCGATCGAGGAGCGGGCACGCAGCGGCGAGTCTGCCGCGGCGGCGCTCAAGGCGGCCGCGCTGGTCGCCCGCGAGCAGGCGGAGGCCACCCGCGGCATGCTCGCCAAGCGCGGCCGGGCCGCCTACACCGGCGAGCGCTCCATCGGCACCCTCGACGCGGGTGCCGTCGCAGTCGCCGTCATGTTGGAGGCGCTCGCCGACGAGTGGGCGAAGCGCGCAGCGTAAGAGCCGCGGGGTAAGAGCCGCGGGGTTGGAGCCGCAGGGTAAAAGCCGCGGGCTAAGAGCAGTGTAGGAGCGCAGCGTAACCGTAGAAACCGCGAACCGTGACCAACGGAGGCACGTCGTGAAGAAGTTCGTCAATGACCCCAAGCTGTACGTCCCAGAGATGCTCAAGGGCATCGCCCTGGCCAACCCCGACACGCTCCGCTACGTCCCCGAGTACAACCTGATCATGCGGGTGGACGCGCCGAACCCAGACAAGGTATCGGTCGTCCAGGGTTCCGGCTCGGGACACGAGCCCGCGCACGTGATGATCGTCGGCAGGGGAATGCTCGACGCCGCCTGCCCCGGTGACGTGTTCTCCGCGCCCCCGATGGACTACGTGCTTGAGACGACCAAGCTTCTCGCCTCCCCGAAGGGCGTCCTGCACATCGTGAACAACTACACGGGCGACCGGATGGCGTTCGAGATGGGCCAGGAGATGGCCGAGGCCGAGGGGATCAACATCCGGACGCTGATCGTCGACGACGACGTCGCGGTCAAGGACTCGACCTACACCGTCGGCCGGCGCGGCGTGGCGGGCAACTTCTTCGTGATCAAGGCCGTGGGCGCCGCCGCCGACCAGGGCGCCGACCTTGACGAACTGCTCCGCATCGGCACCAAGGTCAACTCCGTCACCCGGACGATGGGCATGGCGCTCACCTCTTGCACCCCGCCCGCCAAGGGGTCCCCGCTGTTCGAACTCGGCGACGACGAGATGGAGATGGGCGTCGGCATCCACGGCGAACCCGGCCGCCGCCGCGAGAAGCTGGCCAGCGCGAACGCGATCGTCGACGAGCTACTTGAGGCGGTCGTGTCGGACCTGCCCTACGGCGCGGGCGACGACGTGGCCCTCATGATCAACGGCCTCGGCGCCACGCCGATCAGCGAGCTCTACCTGCTCTACGGCTACGCCCACGAGGAACTCGCCAGGCGCGGCATCAACGTCAGGCGCAACTACGTCGGCAACTACTGCACGTCCCTCGACATGGCAGGCTGCTCAATCACCCTCACCCGCCTAGACGACGAGGTCACCGACCTGCTGGCCGCCCCCGCCGAAATCGCCATCCGCACCTTCTGACAACCACCAAATCATCCGGTTCCGTGTTCCACCCCGCCCCAAATTCCTCTTACCCCCCAACCGGACCGCCCCCCGGCTGGCTCGAAGGCGCCAACGGCCTCGATAGAAGCGCCCGAATGCGCAATCGAGCCGGAGCGGGTGGCCCTGGACGCGGGTCCTGGTGCCGGCCCCAACCGGGTCGATTGCGCACATGGGTCCGTTAGAAGCGCTCGAATGCGCAAACGACCCGGAAGACGCGTGCCTGAGTCAGGCGGGTGAACTCAGCCGCCGCACTGGTTGCGAAGCTAGCATCAGGTGTGGACTTTGATGACCGGGTGACCTCGGCGGTGGACTTCTCGGCAATCCCGGCCGCCGATCACGCGCCCGAGATCAGCCTGCTGTGCGACGCCATGGAAGCGGCCGCGGGGGATGGCCATTACCCGCTGCTAGTTGTCGAGCGGCCGTGGTCGGCGCACAATCCCAGGCTCGAGGGTGAGTTCGCCTCGCCAGGAGCGATCCGCTGGTACCTGGAGCGGGAACTGGGCCGGCTGGCGGCGGACGGCGCCCTGATATCGGTTTCCCCAGGCCGGGAGGCTGTTGACCTGCGTGATCCGCGACTCGGGCTCGCCGTTGACGAGACGCGGTGGGATCTGCGGCGCAAGAAGCTGTTCCTGTTCGCCCCGGAACGGATGGCCCTGTCCATCGACCGGCTGCGGCATTACACGGGCACCAGCGCGGAGCTCTTCCAGCGGTACGTGCTGCTCACTAACTACGCCTGGCACGTGGAGGAGTTCCGCGCCGCCCTGCCCGATAGCGTCGGCCCCGATTCGGCCGACCGCCAGATGCCGGCCTGGCACCACATGCTCCCCGGCAACACGGGCGTGACCATGGTGAACATCGGCGTTGGCGCGTCAAACGCCAAGACGATCACCGATCACCTCGCGGTGCTCCGCCCCGACATGGTGCTGATGATCGGGCACTGCGCCGGCCTGCGCAACCACCAGGACATCGGCGACCTGGTGCTGGCGACCGCGTACATGCGCGATGACCGGGTGCTTGATGACATGCTGCCGCTCAGCGTTCCCGTCGTCTCCAACCACACGCTGAACTCGCTGCTGCTCGGCGAGCTGACCGCCCGCGGCCTGCGCAGCCGGATGGGCATCGTCTTCACCACCGCCAACAGGAACTGGGAGCTGCAACTGACGATGGTGGAGGACCAGTTGCGGGCATCGCGCGCCCTCGCCGTGGACATGGAGTCGGCGACCGTGGCCGCCAACGGGTTCCGCTACCGGATCCCCACCGCTACCCTGCTCGCCGTCAGCGACAAGCCGCTGCACGCCCGTCCGAAGATCGCCACGGACGCCCAGGACTTCTACGCTGCCAGCCGCCGCCAGCACGTCGAGGTCGCCATCTCCGTCGCGAGGAAAGCCAGCCAGCTGTACCCGGGCGGGCTGCCCGCCGCGGGTCTCCGCTCGCCCGACGAACCGCTGCTCGGCCTCGCCGTCCAGGAAACCAGCCCGCATTCCTGGGAGGATGCCACGTTGCTCCGCCCCGTGGGCGACATCGACTAACCCAAGTCGCGAGGAAACGCCTGCCATGTCGCGTCACTCGGCGAGGTTCCAAGCCGGCAGTGGGCCGGTTATAGGCGGCTCGTTGCCACAACCACCGGCCGGGCACCCAACTTGTGCGACTGTCGAGTTAACAGCGTTGACCGCGGCCTAGGCGGGGCGACTAGGCGGCGGTGTGTTTACGCGGTGACCTTGGCGAGGAATGCGCTGAGGTTGGAGACGGTCCGCTCGATCTGCTCCTCCATGGTGAGCCTCTCCTGGTACCTGGCACTTGAGACGGTGAACTTCTTGCCGCGGGTGTAGAGCGAGCAGGCGAGGTCGCCGCAGATGTAGGTGCCGACGGAGTTGCCCTGCTGGCCGGCCTTGCCGGTACGCGGGGCGACCATGAGCGTGACGTCGGCGGCGTGGCTGGTCAGGCAGATGGAGCAGAGGTTGGCGCGCTTCTGTCCGGGGGCGGGAGTGCGTAGCGTGATGGCCACGGGCCTCTCCCCGAGGTCGGCGACAAGGTAGGCGCGGTCGGGGGCCTGCGGATCGCGCCAGCCGAGGAAGTCCAGGTCGTCCCAGGGTTGCTCGGCCAGGTCACGCGGCACGTGCAGGCGCTTGGCCTCGCCCTTGCTGCAGTTCACGAACGCGGCACGGATCTGTTGCTCAGTCAGCGGCCTCACGACCGTGAAGGCTAGGCCGTCCGGCAAAGCCCGGTCAAACCCATATCTGGCGCAGTGCGACTTCTGGTTCCTGCCGGCCGGTTGAAAGGTGCCCCCTCTGGGGAATCTCCTGGCTCGGCGTGAGCCGCGGCCGATGCTGGACAACTGCGGCCTGTGCTGCCGCCCGCGATCGCGCCCGTGCCGCCGCGCGCGCAGACCGACTCGCACAGAAACGGCGGAATAAATACGTTGCCATGGTCCGTTGACGTTCTTATTGTTAGGGATATGGGGACGACGCGAGAGCAGAAGGAGGCGAACACGGTGCACACGAACAAGGCCCAGCCGAACCTGAAGCCAGAACCTCAGCGATGGCACGCCCCGCGAGCGATCGCACGAATTGAATGTAATTACCAGTGGTCGCGGCCGAGTTGCTCCGTCATGTCCTTCCGCCTAGGCATATCGTATGCTCTCGGCTCCGGGCAGGTTCCTGTGTAGCGCCTGTTAGGCGATCGGCAGGAGCCGCCCTCAGGGAAACCTGACGGGCGGTTTTTCTTTACCCTTCTCATCCTCAGGGACGTAGTTCAACGGCAGAACAGCGGTCTCCAAAACCGCATGTGCGGGTTCGATTCCTGCCGTCCCTGCGCGCCTCATAGCAGGCTTGCTTATTGAGAATTCCATAGCGTGAGCACCATACTGGCAGGCACCTGGCCTGCCATCGAACCTTATTCTTTTTGGCCCATACCTGAAGGTTTCACTGGGTTGGGCGACATCCAAAAGAATGAGGTTCGTGCCGCCGCGCCCGCCCTGTCTCACTGGTATATCAGGGCGCGGCGGCCCTTGGGCTGCTAGCTCCAACTGCAGAGCGCCGCCCCGGCAGGGCGGAGGTTTCCGGTTCAAGTCCGGAGCGGTCCACTATGGGGATGACAGGTGAGGTACCGGACGCGCCCCGCAAGCGCCGTCGAGCCGGTTCGATTCCGGCCTTCTCCACCGGAGGCGAGGGAGACGGCAACCCGCTTGCCTTGGGAGCAAGGAAAACCCGGTTCGACTCCGGGGTCTCCGACCATGGGTGTTTGGTGAAACCGGAATCACGAGCGGTCGAAGCCTGCTAGTTCCCTGTTCGGTTCAGGGGGCACCCACCGTGCCCTGCAAGCATTGCGGACGATGTGCCTGCCTTCCAAGCAGGCGAGCGGGGTTCAACTCCCCGGTGGGGCTCTGCGCGCTGCAAGCATGACTGGTGATGCACCCGGCTCTTACCCGGGAGAAAGGGGTTCAAGACCCTGGCGGCGCACGCGGGAGTGACGGCAATCCGGTAGACCTCGCGAGCCCAAACCTCGCGGCTTGCGCGTTCGACTCGCGTCTCCCGTACTCAATGCCTTTTCGTTCAACTGGCAGGACGCTGGACTCTGAATCCGGTAATCGTGGTTCGAATCCACGAGAGGCAGCTCATGCCGCCGCGCACGGCTTGCGGCTCCGCCTTCGTACGGCGGATGACCCGGTTCGACACCGGGCGACGGCTCTCATGCGCTCGTGGAGAAACGGCAGACTCGCCAGCTTGAGGTGCTGGTGCTCCGCGAGGGGCGTCCCGGTTCAAGTCCGGGCGGGCGCACGAGGGAGAAGATCCGGCGGTGGCGCGCCGGTCAGGGTCCGGCCCTGATAGCTCAAGTTGCCAAGCCGTCCGGACGGCAGAGCGCTCCCTATGACTTGCCTCTGGCTCCAACGAGCGGGCGGATCTTGTAAGTCCGGCTAGCTGGGGGTGGCACCCAGTGGAGGCTCCAGCTCGCTCCGGGGTGGGTTGACGGCATCCCGCCTTGACCTTGGATCAAGGGCACGCCGGTCCGAGTCCGGCCCCCGGAACCATGCCTCTGTAGCTCCAGCGGTCAGAGCGCGTTCTTGGTATGAACGAGGCCCCGAGTTCGAATCTCGGCGGAGGCTCCGAGTGGACGTAGTGTCAGCGGCCAGCACGTCAGCTTCCCAAGCTGGCAGGGCGGGTTCGAGTCCCGTCGTCCGCTCCATGCGGCTGTAGCTCAGCAGGTCAGAGCGTGACGTTGCCAACGTCAAGGTCGCCGGTTCGAAGCCGGTCAGCCGCTCGCAAGCCGGACTAGCCCAATTGGTAGAGGCGCCTGGTTTAGGCCCAGGAGGTTCGCGGTTCAAATCCGCGGTTCGGTACGGAAGGTGAACCGGCCAGGGCGTCGGGCTCGCCCGCTAAGCGATGCGCGGGTAACTCCGTGGGATTCGATTTCTCCGCCTTCCGCTCTTGGAGGATGAACCAGCCAGGCGGCTGGCCCCGGCCGGAAACCGGGCGGCGGCTCAACGCCGTGGGATTCGATTTCTCCGTCCTCCGCCATCTCCTGCCTGTTCACACCGGGCGGGAGAGCTGACATGGAGAGTGAACCCGCCAGGGCTGCGGGCTCCGTCTCGAAAGCGGGTGGGCGCGCAAGCGCTGGGATTCGATTTCTCCGCTCTCCGCCATGGAAGGTGCGCCGCCGGCGCGGCAACGGGCCTTGAAAGCCCGTGCGGGATCACTCCCGGGAGATCGACACTTCCACCTTCCGCTGGCCTCTACTCAACGGGTGAAGAGGACGCTTTGATAAGGCGTTAGTCGCAGGGTCAGACTCCCTGGGGGCCAACCGGGCCGGTAGCTCAACGGTCAGAGCGGCACGCTTATAACGTGCGCGTATCCGGGTTCGACTCCCGCCCGGCCGACACGGAATGAATTTCCTCAACTGCCAATATGTAAATGGCAGATTGCTGTAGTATGTAGATGTGATTATAACGCTGAAGCGCTGCGTTAGGTGCCACAGATGGAAGTCTTATGAAGCCTTCAGTAAGATGGCGCGCAGCAAGGACGGACGTCAGGCTAAATGCAAGGAATGTGCAGCAGCGTATTACGTCGCAGACTGGACGAATCTAATCACGCAGATCAGGGCACGCAAGAAGCGCGTCATCCTGGACGCCAAGGTGTTCGTCTGGGGCTACCTGCAGTCACATCCGTGCATAGACTGCGGGGAAGCCGACCCGATGGTGCTCGACTTCGATCATGTAACCGGAACGAAAGTCGCCAACGTAAGCAGTCTGGTTGCGAACGGGTACAGCCTGAGCGCCGTGAAACGCGAGATCGCCAAGTGCGTCGTTCGGTGCGCCAACTGCCATCGGCGGCGGACTGCTCAACAGTTCGGCTGGTATGCGTGGATTCCCACCGATGACGCGGTGGTGGCCTGATGCCGATCGCGCCCGACGGGACGGGCACCGGACTTTTAATCCGGACTGAGGATGGGTTCGAGTCCCCCGATCGGCACGCAATGATGCGCCACTAGCGTAACGGAGAGCGCGGCACCCCTCTAAGGTGACGGTCGGGGTTCGACTCCTCGGCGGCGTACCGGGTGAGCCAGGGCACACCTGCGGACGGCCAGCCAGCGGCGGGACCGTCAGGTTTAGACAGGCGCGCGGCCCGCTGGCAGCGGGGTCGCACACCCGATCATGCTCCGTTAGAGAAACTGGTTAACCTCGCCAGGCCCTCAACCTGGAGTTCTGCGGGTTCAAGTCCCGCACGGAGCACGCAAGGCCCTATCGGCCAATGGCTAGGCCACTTGCCCTTCAAGCATGAGAAGACGGGTCGGAACCGTCTAGGGTCACTGCGGAGTAGAGGAACGGCACCTCGCTGGCCTCATAAGCCAGAGCTGCGGGTTCAACTCCCGTCTCCGCTACGAAGGCTCGCCGTGTGCCCTGGCCGGTAATGGACGGCAAAGCGCGGCATTCATTCTGGTGTCGTTCAACGGCAGGACGCTGCCCTGTTAAGGCAGCTATCGGGGTTCGAGTCCCTGCACCAGAGCAAGAACATGGTGACGTAGCACAACTGGTCAGTGTCCTGCCCTGTCAAGGCAGAGGGTACGGGTTCGAATCCCGCCGTCATCGCCTAAAACTCAAGTCCCTGTGGTGAAACGGATATCATGCCAGACTACGAATCTGGTGTAGCAGGTTCGAATCCTGCCGGGGATACCAAGCTAATGTCCAGCCCGGTTGGCGTAGCGGTAGCGCATCGCTCCTACAAAGCGGAAGTGGGGGTTCGACTCCCTCATCGGGTACGGCGGTCATGGTGTAGCGGTCTGCACGCCAGGTTGTGATCCTGTAGGCACCGGTTCGATCCCGGTTGATCGCCCCAAGGGCGAGTTGGGCAATCCGGCAGCCCAGCGGTCTGTAAAGCCGTGTTCCTCGGAAGTGCAGGTTCAAATCCTGCCTCGCCCACGTAGTTCCATGCTTCCGGTAACGGAATTACCGCCGCTTGTCCGAAGGTTGGCTGCCTGGTTCGACTCCAGGCGGAAGCACCATGTCGCGTATCTCACCGGAGTGGGAAGCAGTCCGCAAAACTGCTGCAGCCGGTTCAACTCCGGAACGCGGCTCAACCTCGGGGGCGGTGCTCACGCCATGGACAGACTCCCACAGCCTGCTGAATGAGCGTGGCTCCGCTGACCGTCCGCATCGGCCTCGAGCCGGAGCCTAGGCTGGGGGCAAGCCGCGAGGGCCTAACGCTTGCGCGCTACGCCGCCGTAGCAGCTCACCTCGGCTGGGGTCGGCCGAAGTGAGCCCGAGTCCGGCCGCCACTCCGACACGAGCACCACGCCGGGAGGCACGAGCTCAAGCCCGGCGAACGCAAGCCGGGCGAAATCGCCTGAGTCCCGTGGCTGGGTCCGCACCCTGGACGCATAGGCCAACCCGGTCGCGAACCGCTCCGGATCATGCTCGGTGGTGAAGTGCGAGGCGACCAGGTAGCTGCCCCGCGGCAGGGCGTCGAGCAGACTGGCGAGAATCTCCGTCGGCTTGTCCTCGTCCGGAATGAAGTGCAGGACGGCGACGAGCATAAGCGCGATCGGCTGGCTGAAGTCGAGAACGTCCCGTATCACCGGGCTGGACATAATGGACTCGGGGTCCCGCGCGTCAGCCTGGATGTAAGCGGTGCGGCCTTCAGGCGCCGAAGTGAGGAGCGCCCGCGCGTGCGCCAGCACCAGCGGGTCGTTGTCGATGTAAACGACACGCGACGACGGCGCTGCCGCCTGCGCGACCTCATGCACGTTGTTCTTAGTCGGCAGCCCGGAACCGAGGTCGAGGAACTGCCGGACACCTGCCTCCACCGCCAGGTACCGGACGGCACGGGCCAGGAAAGCGCGGTTCTCGCGTGCGCCGGTGCGGACCGCCGGCCAGTCGGCTTCCACCGCGTCCGCTACCGCCCTGTCGGCGGCGAAGTGGTCTTTCCCGCCGAGCCAGTAGTTGTACATCCGGGCTGGATGCGGCTTGCTCGTGTCGATCTCCGGCACCGGGCCGTCGACCGCCCGTCCATCAACCACCGGGCTATCAGCCGCCCCGGAATTAGTCACGCTCCCGACCTCCGCCCTCGTCACCATATCCGCCAATAGTCTACGAATACCGTAAGCGCCCGAGCACGGCCGTCGCTCTGAAGCCCTCTGGCCCCACGAATGGGATTCTTCTTGGGCTGTCCGGTCTGCTACCTAATTTCGGCCCGGCTGGCGGCGTTCACAGTCGATCGCGTCGCTGCCCCGCCGACGAGCACTCCGATTATGGCGCCGATCGCCAGGTTGACGAGCGCCGTGGCGGCCTTGTCGCCCAGCGGAGCAGAGGTGCTGAACGGGTATACGACCACCAGCGTAGTCACCAGGGCCACGATCCAGCCGAAGAACAGGAACGGCCGGGGAGTGGTCACCATCAGCAGGTGCACCAGCCCGGTCGCAGCCAGCGCGGCGGCCGCCGCCAACAAGACAAGGACGGTCGTGTCCACGACACCGTATGCCCCGTCCTGGCTCGGAGCCAGTACCGCGACGCCGAAAAGCCACCGGCTCACCAGCACGCCGACGAGGGCCACCAGGGCGGCGACCGCCGCGCTAGCCCCTCCGCCCGACCACAACTTTCTAGGATCAACGCGCACGTCGCGGGTGAGGCTGCGATGGGTTTCAAACGACATAGGCCGAGTCGGTTCGCCCGCCGCCTGGTGGTCATGCAATACGCTCATGAGGACCTTCATCCATCTGGTCCGTTGGGTTACCTTGCCCCAAGTATCAGCTGCCAGCCTTTAGCCAAGCTGAGTGCTACCCAGCATGCACGCCCACTGTTTCCTGAGCACTTCCTGACCATTGCGGCAGACTCCTAGCTGGTCTTCTCCGGCAGGCCCAGGTGCTCAGCCAGCCAGGGTCCGGTCGCGCTGCCCGGGGCACGCGCGACTTGCTCCGGCGGGCCAGCCGCGAGGATGCGCCCGCCGTCCGGGCCGCCACCCGGTCCCATGTCGATGAGGTAGTCGGCGGCGGCAAGCAGGTCGAGGTCGTGGTCGATGACGATGATCGTCGCCCCGGCCTCCAGCAGCCGGTCGAACACGCCGACGAGCGTGGCCACGTCGAGCGGGTGCAGGCCGGTGGACGGCTCGTCAAACACGTACAGCGCGCCGCGCTGGCTGCTGCGCAGGCGGGAGGCGATCCGCAGCCGCTGTGACTCGCCGCCGGACAGGGACGGGGTGGGCTCGCCGAGCCGCAGGTACCCCAGTCCGACCTCGCTGGTCGGCCGCAGCGCCCCGGCAACCGGGCCCTGGCCGGCGAACCGTTCCAGGGCGTCGTCCACGGTCAGGCCGAGTACGTCGGCGATGGTCATGCCGTCGACCCGGACGGCCAGGGTGGCGTCGTTGAACCGGGCGCCGTGGCAGGTCGGGCACTGGACGGTGATGTCGGGCAGGTACTGGACGTCGAGGTCGATGTGGCCGAGCCCGAGGCAGGCCGGGCACTGCCCCTCGCGGGTGTTGAACGAGAAATGCCCGGGCTTCCAGTGTTGCTGCCGGGCGTACGCGGATTCGGCGAAGAGGCGGCGGATCTGGTCGAACGCCCCGGAGTAGGTCGCGGGGGTCGACCGCGTGTTCTGGCCGATGGGTGAGGCGTCGACCTGGACAATCTGCCGGATGTCGGCAAGGTCCAGGCGGCGGACGTGCCCGGGCAGCGCCAACCCGGTCAGCAGCGCCCGCGCGGCCGGGATGAGGCTGTCCAGGACGAGAGCGGTCTTCCCGGCCCCGGACGGCCCGGCCAGCGCAGTCAGCCGGCCCACCGGGAACGTGGCGGTCACGTCGTGCAGGTTATAAAGGTCACCGACTTCCAAAACGATCTGCCGAACGGGCCCGGGTCGCTCCGGATGGTCACGTGTCACGGCCACGGCGCCGGCCAGGAACGGGCCGATGACCGAGTGCGGGTCGGTTTCCAGTTGGCCGGGCGGGCCCTGGGCGATCACCGTGCCGCCCCTAGTCCCGGCGGCGGGGCCGAGTTCGATGACCCAGTCCGCCGATCGGATGATCTCCCGCTCGTGCTCCACCACGACCACGGAGTTGCCGTTGCCGGCCAGGGCCGTGAGTGTCTTGCGCAGCCCGGCGACGTTGCTCGGGTGCAGCCCGACGGACGGCTCGTCCAGTACGTACAGCATGCCCGTGGTGCTGGCCCGCACCGTCGAGGTGAGCTCGATCCGCTGCCGTTCCCCGGTCGACAGCGAGGCCCCGGCCCGGTCGAGGGTCAGGTAGGTCAGTCCCACGTCGAGCAGCGGCGTGAGCCTGCCATTCAGTTCGGCGAGCAGACCGGTCGTCACCCGGGCCAGCTCGGCCGGCAGCCCGGCGGGCTGGTCGGCCGCGAAGCCTTGCAGCTCGCCCAGGGTGAGCGCGCTGATCTCGGCGATGTTGCGCCCGCCCAGCTGTGACGCCAGCGCCTCCGGCCGCAGTCGCGTGCCATGGCACACCGAGCACACCTGGGTGACGAGGAACCGCTGCACCTGGTGGCGGGTGCGCTCGTTGTCGCTGCGCAGTGAGCGTTCCACGGCGGCGACCGCGTTGTCGTAGTTGACCGACAGCTGCACAGTCCGCCCCTTCCGCCCGTTCTGGCCCGAGTGCAGCGTCACCGGCCGCTTGACCGGCTCGCCGTGCAGCACGATGTCGCGCTCGTGATCGGTCAGTGCCCGGTAGGGGACGTCAAGCCGGACTCCGAGTTCGCCCGCGGCATACATCGACAGCCGTCGCCCGCCGGAGTTCCACGGCAGCACCGCGCCTTCGGCGATGGTCTTGTCCTGGTCGGGCACCAGGGTGTCGACGTCGACTTCGGACCGGACGCCAAGGCCCTGGCACGCTGGGCACGCGCCGTAGGAGTTGAATGCGAAGGACTCGGCGCTGGGCGGCGCGAAATGCGCGCCGCAGACCGGGCAGACGATCTCCTCGGTGAACGTGGCCAGCGACGGCGCGACGCGGTGGCCGTTCGGGCAAACGTGCGCGCCCAGCCGCGACATCATCAGGCGCAGCACGTTGAGCACCTCGGACATGGTGCCGACCGTGCTGCGCGGTCCCGGTACTGGCGGGCGCTGCCGCAGGGCGAGCGCTGCCGGCAGGTGCTCGATCCGGTCAACGTCCGGCCGCTGCGCCTGGGACAGCCGCCGGCGGCTGTAGGTGCTGAGGCTCTCCAGGAACCGCTGCATGCCCTCCGCGTACAGCGTGCCGATGGCCAGCGACGTCTTGCCCGATCCGGATACCCCGACCACGGCGACCGTCCGCCACAACGGCACGTCGACGTCGATATCCCTCAGGTTGTTATGCCGGGCCCCCCGCACGCCGATGACCGTGGGCAAGGTTTCCGGTACGGAAAGCTCGGTATCCGCCATATCAGACAACCTAAGGCCGTCGGCCCGCGGATGCTCGGCCGGGCGGCCGAACGACGCTGCGCCCGCTCCCGGGAGCGGGCGCAGGGCTATCGGCGCGCATGAGCGCGCACGGGGCGGTCGAAAGTGGTCAGGGATGGACGGGTCCGCTGGGCCCCTTGTCGAGCCGCAGTGACTGCATGATGGCGAACGTGGTCGTGAGGGTGAATTCCTCGATGTCCGCGGCGGCCAGCACGCCGGTGTACTTGGCGATCACGGGCGCGGCCGCCCGCTCGGTTACGGCGTCCAGGTGGCCTTTAACCCCGGCCCAGACGTTCACTCCGCCCTGCACATAAAAGGGCACCGGGTTGACGGACGCCAGTGCCTCCTTCGAGCTGGCCTCGATGTCAGCGATGTACTGCTGGTGCACCGCGACGTCGTCGCGGGTCGCGAGCCGGCCCAGGTGCCCGGAGATGAGGTGCGTCCACGGGTAGGACAGCGCGATGGCCGGGGCCCCCATGTAGCCGATAACGTCCTCGCTGAGGTTGGTGTTGTAGATGGGCACCCAGCCGGCGTTGACGACATCGATGAACATGAGGGTGTCGTGGTCGGGGAAGTGAATGTAGATGTTGTCCGGCGTGTGGTTGGGGCCATGCCAGGCCAGCTCGACCCGCTCGCCTCCCACCTGCAGGGTGTAGCGGTCGGCGAACGTCACCTCCGGCACCGGCCGGGCCGGGTCGTCGTCCCGCAGCAGGAGCCGCCGGGTGTCCTCGTGCCCGATGCGGACCACGTCCCCGTCGAACAGGGAGGACGCGGCGCCGTGGTCGGCGTGGTGGTGTGAGTAAACCAGGTGGGTCACCGTGTTGCTCACGCCCTCGGCGGCGGCGATCTCGTCGACGGCGCGCTGCAGGTTGTGGCCGATGGACGGGGGCGCGTCGAACAGCACCACGCCGTCTGGGGTGGCCAGGAACGCCGAGTTGTAGACGCCGTCGGTGACCCAGAACAGGTTCCGCTCGACGCGTCCGACGTAATAGCCCTGATCGTTGAGGGCCGGGCCGAGCGCTGACGGGGGGATGGGCGCGTAGTCAGGCAGCGATGGGTCGGGTGATGTCACGGTATCTCCCTTGAATCTCGCGCACGTCCCTGGCGGCCGTGCCTTCGCGACAGCCCCAGACTGGCCGCCAGTCAGGTGAGCGGCCATCGCCGGATAACGGTGATTTCCGCGGCAGACGCAGATCCGCGGCAGCTACGCCAGACTCCGGGTCTGCGACCGCTCCACGGCGCTGCAGCGTGAACGCGAGTCGCGCCTGCTATCGGCCGGGCGCACGCATTAGCCCGCCAGTCACCTGATCCCGGCGATGCGGGGTCACCTGCCAGCGGCCGAGCATCGCCTCATGGACCCATCAGCCGCCCGGCGACCTCTTCGAGCCCCGCCACCTCGAACGGCAATGGGAATCACCAGGATCAGGGTTGACCGCCGTTCACCTTGATGACCGCTGACGATGAAGGCGATAATCGGCGTACCAGCCAGCGGAAAGGAGCAGGCTCGGTGACTGAGGACTCCAGCCGCACCGGGTGGCTGTCGCGGGCGCGCTCTTACCTGGGCCGCGCCGACCCGGTGATAGCGCGGCTCATCGACGACCGGCCGGATTTCGATCCCAGGGCGTGGATGTCCCAGCTGCCACCGATGGATCTGTTCGGTGCCCTGCTATTCCAGGTAACCGGCCAGCAGCTGTCCGTCGCGGCGACCCGCCGGATCCTGGCCCGCATCCAGGCCCTGTTCGGGGGGCATCTCCCCGCGCCCGCCGAACTGCTGGCGGTAGAGCCGGCCCAGCTGCGTGAGGCCGGGCTGTCGTGGCGGAAAATCAGCACGCTCCGGGACCTCGCCGAGCGGCTGTTGGACGGCCGGCTGAACCTTGACGCGCTGGCCAGCCTGCCCGACGAGGAGCTGATGGCCGAGCTCACCGTCATTCCGGGAATAGGCCCGTGGACCGTGCAGGGCGCATCGCTCATCGCGCTGCAGCGGGAAGACATCGTCCTGCCAGGTGACCTCGCGCTGCGCAAGGCGGTCCAGGCCGCCTATCAGCTCGGCCATCTCCCCACGCAGCAGGAGGTCCTGGCCATTGCCGAGAAGTGGCGGCCCTACCGCAGCCTGGCCACCAGCTACCTGTTCTCCGCTGCCTTCGAGCCGGCTGAGGCACCGCCGAGCGCCACGCTCGAAGCATGACCGGCGCGCCTGCCTGAACGACCGTCAGCCGGTGATGACCAGGTCGTCGATGACGTCGTAGACGCCGCTGGCCATCCAGGCGGCATCGATCACCGCGTCGTGCTCGGCCCAGGTGCGGACGTGCCCGGTCATCGTCACCGTGTTGCCGGCGGTGTCGGCCACGATGTCGCTGTCGTCCATGATCAGGGCGTTGCGGTCCAGTGCGTCCTGCACCAGCAAGGTGACGTCGCCGGGGTCGGCGCTGATGTTGATCGCGATCTCGTCCTTGACGTTGCGGACGCCGGTCAGCCCGCTGATCGCCTGCTCGGCCGCGGTGCGCTGGGAGCCGAAGTCCACGAAGCCGGCCAGCGTGAGGTTGCCGTTGCGCGCGGTCGCCTCGACCCCAGGGGGTACGGTGATGTCCCACGTCAGCGCGTTGTTGGCGGCAGTGGTCAGCTGCGCGTCGTCCCGGTAGTTATCGGTCGGCAACTCGACCGACAGGTGGTTGTGCACGTGCTTCACCCCGCCGACGCGCTGCGCGGCGGCCGCGGCCTCCTGGTACTGCGGGTAGCTCGGCACGGTGCCGTTGAGCGCGATGTCTCCGGTGATGTTCTTCACGGTGATGTCGGTCGCGTCGACCAGCGGGTCGAACTTCAGCTCTGCCTCGACTGCCCCTCGGATGTCCTTGGTGCTGCTCATGGTGCCATTCCTTTTCCCGGTAGCGGAGCGGCGGATCACCGCTTATGGGCACAGTCCACCAGGCGATTTCGCGACGGCAAAGAAGATGGCATCTCTCGCCATATTGGCGCGGCCTATACCGGAAAGGAAAACTCAGAAACCAACGCGCTGGGCGATAACCTGGCGCCGGATTCGGTGGTAGCTTGCCCGCCAGGTAGATGCGTGCTGAGCACCACCGCCAGCCAGGGTGAGGCCACCGTGGATGCGGGAGACCTGAGGCGAGCGCGACCGCCCGTGCCGCGATCCGTGCCGCGATGGCCTGCTGGTAGCTGATGCCGCACCCGTGACTCCGGTCCCGTGGGGCATGTCAGCGGAAGGCTACGAGTTCGCGGGATTCGACCTAGCGCGAAAGACGGCATCGTTGTTGCTGAGCCGGGCGCCCGATCGCCCATCATCTCGGGCGGCCGCACACAGCAAGGAGCATGGGTGGCTGAAATGACGCAAGACATCAGACTTGAGCAGTCGCCCGGCCTGGGAGCCTCTGCCCATGCGGGTCTTGAGCTCCGGCATTTGCGGTACTTGGTGGCGGTCGCTGACGCGGGCACGTTCACGCACGCGGCAGAGCGGATGTTCATCGCCCAGCCCACGCTCAGCCAGCAGATACGGCGGCTGGAGGAGATAGTCGGCACGCCGTTGCTGTACCGTCGGCGCGACGGAGTGCAGCTCACCGAAGCCGGCAGTGTGCTCCTAGAAGAATCGCGGATCGTCCTGTCCCTGCTCGAGCATGGCGTAACCCGGAGCCGGCAGGCGGCTGGCCTCGGACGACCCAGGCTGCGGTTCGTGCTGCCGCCGAATCTGCCGGAGCGCCTCGCGGTGACGACTAGCTCCCGGCTGCGGACCACCGCGGCCGCGGTCGGCGCCGACATCGTATGGCTGGAGGCGCCACTGGACGCCGAGTTCACGATGATCCGCCAGCGGCGCGCCGACGCCGGGCTCGGGTGGCTGACTTCCCGCCCGGAAGCCCTGCCGGATCCGATCGATGTCATGACCCTCGGCGAATTCGAGCCCGAGGTCTGGATCCCGGCGGCGGTCCCGGTCGGCGATCGCCAGCTCATCGACCTCGATGAGCTGGCGGACATGGACGTGATCCACGGTCCGCGCCGCACCAGTCCGGGCACCTACGACGCGTGGCGGGCGGTACTGCGCGCCAGCCAGCCGCGCTTCGACTTCACCGACTCTCCGTTCCGGCACTCGCTGCCGATGACGCTGGCCTTCGCGGCGACCGCGAGCCGTCCGACCGCGGTGCTGACGAGCCCGCAGCATCTCACAAGTGACCAGGCCGCATACGGCGCCCGGCAGCGAGTGCAGGACAGGTATGACATGGTCCGGGTCGGCCTGCGGCAGCGTCCGCTCACCGCGACTGCCGCCGTGGCCTGGACCGGCGACCTGCCGCGCCATCTGCAGCAGGTTCTCTTCGACACGGCCGACGTGGGGGATCCCGTCGGCTGATCCTTCCTCGAATACCCCCAGTACCTGAAGGCCGTGCTGACGCTGAACGTCACCGTGTCCGCCGGCGACGATGCCAGTGCGCACGACAGGTTGTGCCTCGGTACCAACGGCCAGGGACGGGCTTGATACGGGAGACCGTCGACTGCCACGCTCGCCGGTTCGACAATGAAAGTCCCTTCGCGCCCGCCGTCACCGCATGCGAGCAGTGGCGCGCACGTGCGACCACGGATTGGAAGCGATAGGCATGCTGGTGGGCCGGATCAAGGAGGTCGGCGCGCTGGAGGACGTGCTGGCGGCAGTGCGGGACGGGCTGAGCGGGGTGCTGGTGCTGCGCGGGGAGGCTGGCATCGGCAAGACCGCGCTGTTGGACTGGGCGGCCACGGCGGCCGGTGACATGCGGGTGGCACGGGTGGCTGGGGTGGAATCGGAGATGGACCTCGGCTTCGCCGGCCTGCACCAGCTGCTCGTGCCGCTCCTGGACGGGCTGGACCGGCTGCCCGCCCCGCAGCGGGCGGCACTTCAGTCGGCGTTCGGGCTGGCGGCGGGGCCGCCGCCGGACCGGTTCCTGGTCGGGCTCGCGACGCTGACGCTGCTCACCGACGCCGCGCCGAGCCGCCCGGTGCTGTGCGTGGTTGATAACGCGCAGTGGCTGGACCAGGCATCGGCCGAGGCGCTTGGCTTCGTAGCGCGCCGCCTGCTCGCCGACCGGGTGGGAATGCTGTTCGCCGTCGAGGGCGGGGAGGAACGGGCGGTGGTGTTCAATGGACTGCCGGAGCTACTGGTAGGCGGGCTGACGGAGCGGGCGGCCCACGAGCTGCTTGCCGCGGCCGCAGGCGGCCCGGTAGATCCGCGGGTTTGCGAGCGGATCGTGGCCGAGACAGCAGGCAACCCGCTGGGGCTGGTGGAGTTCGGCGGGGAACTGACCGCCGGGGAGCGCTCCGGCGCGGTGCCGCTGACCGGGCCGCTGCGGTTCGGAGGACGGCTGGAGGAGCTGTACCTGTCCCGGGTGCGGGCGCTGCCTGCCGACGCCCGGACACTGTTGCTGGTGCTGGCCGCCGACCAGCTGGGTGATACGGCGAAAGTCTGGCGGGCGGCCGGCGGCTGGGCGCCAGCCCGGAGGCGGTGGAACTGCCGGAGGTCGAACGGCTGGTGACTGGCACTCCCAGTCTCAGGTTCCGACACCCGTTGACGCGGTCGATTGTCTACTACGGAGCGCCCTCCGTGGCCCGGTGGCGAGTTCACCGGGCGCTGGCCGCGGTCAGCGATCCGGCGCGGGACCCGGACCGGCGGGCCTGGCACCTGGCCCAGGCCACGTCCGGTCCTGACGAGGAGGTCGCCGGAGAGCTTGAGCGGTCCGCCGGCCGTGCCCGTGGTCGCGGCGGCTGGGCGAGCAGCGCCGCCTTTCTTGAGCGATCGGCGGAGCTGACGCCCGACGGGGCGCGCCGGGCCCGCCGGCTGGTGGCGGCGGCCGAGGCGAGGCTGGTTACGGGCGAGACGTCGGCGGCGCGGGCGCTGCTCGACCGCGCGGCACCCGAATTGCCGGACCCGGTGGTGAGCGCACGGGCCCGGCGGCTAGGGGGCGACATCCTGTTCGCGGCGGGGGAGTCGGCCGCGGCGACCTCGGTCCTGCTCGAGGCAGCGCGGATGGTCGCGCCCTATGACGCGCGGCCGGCGCGCGATGCCTTGCTGGACGCGTTCGCGGCAGGCCTCTCAAGTCAGCATGGTGCCGGGACCGCCGAGGTTGTGCAGGCGCTCCGGTCGGCACCCGGGGTAACGGATTCCCAGGCCACCACGGGTGACCTGCTGCTCGACGGCTTCGCCGCCGTGGCCGAGCGCCGCTTCGCGGAGGGGGCCAGGTTGCTGCGCCAGGCCGTCGGCGCGGTGACCGGCGGCCAGCCGGTGCCGGGCGACGCCCCGCAGCGGTTCCTGGCCTTCCGCCTGGCGGCCACCGAACTCTACGACGACTCCGCCTGGCGCGAGCTGGCGGGCCAGTGGGTGGCCCGGGCACGTGACCAGGGCGCGCTCGCGGCCCTGGTAGTCGGACTCGGGTTCCAGGCGTTCAGCCAGCTGGGTGAGGGCCGCTTCGCTGCCGCCGAGGCCACGATCACGGAAGCGCGGACCCTGGCCGAGGCCATGGGAAACCGGACCTATCTCGCTGGTCTGGCCGATGCGGAACTGGAGGTGCTCGCCTGGCGCGGTGACCAAGCAGGCGCTCGCCCGCTCGCTGCCCGGCTGCTGCGAATCATGGCCGACCAGGGCCACGGGCACGGGACGCAGCGGGTGCACAAAGCCCTGGCCGCACTCGAGCTCGGCCTGGGCAACTACCAAGAGGCGCTGCGGCACGCGCGGACGACCGTCGCGGACCAGCCGGTACTGAGCTACCAGTCAAGTCCGGATGTGCTGATCGAGGCGGCGATCAGGTGCGGGGACCGGGCGGCCGCCGCCGCGGCGCTGGAGGCCGCCGCGCCCTGGTGGCAGGCCTGCGAAACCCCTTGGTCGCTGGGGCTGCTGGCCCGCGGCCAGGCACTGCTGGCCGACGATCAGCATGCTGAGGACGCGTACCGGCTGTCCATCGAGCACCTGCGGCATTGCCAGGTCACCCCTGAGCTGGCCCGGTCCCACCTGCTGTACGGCGAGTGGCTGCGCCGCCAGCGACGCCGCCGCGGTGCCCGCGAGCAGCTGCGCGCCGCCTGCCGGCTGTTTTGGACGCTGGGCATGGAGGCATTCGCCCACCGGGCCCAGGACGAACTGCGCGCCGTCGGCGATCACGCCGCCGCGGCCCGCGTTGGAACCCCGGGCACGCTCACGCCGCAAGAGGCGCAGGTCGCCCGGCTGGCCGCCGATGGTGGCACGAATCTGGAGATCGCCGGCCGGCTTTTCGTCAGTGCCAGCACCGTCGACTACCACCTGCGCAAGGTTTTCCGGAAGCTCGGCGTCACCAGCCGGGCGCAGCTCCCCCACGCGCTCAGCGCGCCGGTCATCGCCATCGGCTAGCGGCCACCCCAAGCGCCGACGGGCGGTCCGCCCGCGCTCCGCAAAAAGATCACCGCGGCGCCGCCAGCTGATGATCCCTAGCCAGCAGCTATGTACCCATAGCCGGCAGCTCTTGGCCCGCATCGGTGGCCCTGGCGTTCGCTGTTATTGACAGCGGCACTTCCGAACCGGGAAGTACCCGGCTTCGAGGGGAGAATGCAGATGACTGTTACGGCTGGGCGCTCGACGGTCAGTCCCGAACGCGAGAGCGTGACGATGACCGTAGGAGAGTTTCTGCTCCGGCGTATTCGTGAAGCTGGCATCAGACATGCGTTCGGCGTGCCGGGCGACTACAACCTGGAGCTGTTGCAGCAGATCGAGGACACCGGCACGCTGGAGTGGATGGGGACGTGCAACGAGCTGAACGGGTCCTACGCGGCGGACGGCTACGCGCGGCTGAACGGCATGGCCGCGCTGATCGTGACGAACGCCGTCGGCGCCCTGAGCGCGATCAACGGGGTCGCCGGCTCCTACGCCGAGCACGTCCCGGTGATCTGCGTCTGCGGGTCAATACCGTTTAGGTCCATGGAGCGCGGCCTGGGTATGCACCACACGATGGCCGACGGGACCTGGGACCGCTTCCTGAACGCCTACGCGCAGGTGACCTGCGCGCAGGCCAGGATCACCCCAGACAACGCGGTCACCGAGATCGACCGGTTGATCCTCACCGCCTGGCGGGAGAAGCTCCCGGTGTACATGGAGCTGCCGTCCGACATCGGCTACCTCGACATCGAGGTCCCGGCAGCCCCGCTGGCGCTCGAGGAGCAGCCCAGCGACGCGGAACGGCTGCGGTCATGCGCCGCCGCGATCGCCGGCCGCCTGTCGCGGGCGAAGTCGCCGGCGATCCTGGTGGACCTGGACGCCGGCCGGTACGGCGCCGCAGGAGAGATCATGAGGCTGGCCGACAAGGCGCAGGTGCCGGTCGCGGTGGCGACCACGGCCATGGCCATGATCGACCAGACGTTCCCGCATTACCTCGGCTTTTACAACGGCAAGGCAAGCCAGCCGCACGTGCAAGAGGCGATCGAGAACAGCGACTGCCTGCTGTCCATCGGCTACCGGCCGGTCGACCTCACGACGGGCGACTTCACCGGTTCGCTGCCCGCCGGCACCATCCATATCCGCGGGCACTCCGTGGACGTGGGCGAGGACAACTACCAGGCGGTGACGCTTAAGGAGGTCCTGCGCGGCGTTGCCGACGCGGTCCCGCAGGTTACCAACCGCGCCACGAGCCAGTTCGTGCCGCCGACGCCACGTAAGCATGCCGAGGGCTCGGCAAAGCTCACTCAGGCTGCCTACTGGCAGGCCATCCAGGGCTACCTCCGGTCCGGGGACGTGCTCGTCGCCGAAGACGGCACGTCATACGCTTCCGCCGGGCTGCAGCTGCCGGCGGGCTGCACGTTCGTCTCGCAGGTCATCTGGGGCTCGATCGGCTACAGCGTCGGGTCGCTGCTCGGCACGCTGACCGCAGCACCGGACCGTCGCCACCTGCTGTTCGTGGGCGACGGCTCGTTCCAGCTGACCGCGCAGGAAGTGTCGACCATGCTGCGGCACGACTGCAAGCCGGTGATCTTCCTGATCAACAACGGCGGATACACCATCGAGCGCTGCTGGCTGGGCAAGACCTCGCGCTTCAACGACGTCGCGAACTGGGCCTACGCGGATCTGCCGAAGGTGTTCCAGCGGGACACCACGGCGCGATCGTTCGTGGTCAAGACCGTGGCCGACCTGGAGAAAGCCCTCAGCGCGCCGAACGACAGGCTGATCTTCATCGAAGCGGTCATGGATCCCTTCGACGCTCCTACCGGGGTCATCAATAGCGGCAACAACGGGGCCGACCTCGACTACGGGCCTCGCGGTCCGCAACACCGCGACAACATGCTGCTCCGGCCAGCCACATGATGTGGTGAGCTAACAGGGCCCTTCGCGTGCGCAACGTGAGGGGCCCTATCCGTAGCGCGTCTTCGACGCCGGCCTTGAAGTTTGAGGCGCTCACTTACTTTGCCCTGATTTCAGACGAGCGACGAGCTGGGTTCGCGACGTCACGGCGAGTTTGCGGAAAGCCTTGCGGAGATGGTAGTCGACGGTGCTCGGGCTGATGAACAGTTGCGCGGCGATCTCGCTGTTCGACGCCCCGGCCGCCGTGAGGTCCGCTATCCGCGCTTCCTGCGGCGTGAGGCCGGCCGCGGTCTGCGGGGTGCGGGCCCAGGCGTGCTCGCCAGCCGCACGCAGTTCGGCGGCTGCCTGATCGGCAAACCGCTCCGCGCCCATCCGGGCGAACATGTCGTGTGCGGTGTGCAGTTCCGCCCGGGCGCCGCGCCGCCGCTTGGCCCGGCGGAGCCACTGGCCGTAGAGCAGGTGGGCGCGCGCGAGGTCGACCATCATCTGGCATCGCTCTAGCTGGCTGATGGAATCCCGGTAGGAGTCCTCGGCGTCCGCGCCCTCGGCCAGCAGCGCCGCACAGCGGGCGCGCAGCCCCAGCCCCCAGGGCATGCCGGCGGCGAGTGCCCGCTGCGACAGGGTTTGGTAGGCGGTGGCCGCTACCTCGCGCTCGCCGGCCCGGACGGCGGCCTCAATCAGCTCAGGCAGGGTGCCCTCTGCCGTGTACGCGGGGTCGTTCTCGAACACGGTCAGCGCGCTGGACATCGCCGCCGCGTAGTCTCCGCCGAACAAGTCCGCCATGGCGGCGATGTACCGGCCGATGTCCGCCGGCCCGCCCTGCCCTCGATCGGCGCACTCGCGCACCTGGGCAAGGCCCGTCGAGCGGGCCTCGGCGAGGTTGCCGCGGTAGGCGAGCACGACACCGTTGCTGCGGCTGTTGAGGCCGAGCACCGCGGGACCGTGGGTCACGGTCAGCACCTCGAGCATCGTGGCCCACCTCATATCGGCTTCGCGGAAGCGGCCGGCCATGGCGTCTGACACCGCGTGGAAAGCCAGCGCGACCGGCAGGGTAGTGAACGCTCCCGCGGCCCGTGCCGTGTTGACCCAGCGGTCCGACAGATCGAAGGCGGCCTTGTCGTCCCACAGGCTGCCGGCCGCTGCGGTGCCGAGCGCGAACCACGTCAGGGCCGCAGCGGGATCGAGGCCGTCGGCTAGCAGCGCGGTCACCGCGGCGCGCAGCGGCTGCACAGAGGCCTGGTAACCGAGGGTGAACCGGGCGCTGTACCCCTCGAGCAGCAGGTCGCTGACGGACGCAGCGGCGCCGGAGACGGGTGGGAAGGCGCGCGCCAGGCGGGCGATTTCCCTGGTCAGGACAGGCCCGGACCAGATGGCCGCCTCCAGTGCCCTGAGCATCGTGTCGCGGGCCAGCCTGTCGTCGTGCGCGAATGCCTGGGCGGCGTCGGCCAGGATGCGGGCTGCCGCGGCGGCATCGCCCTGCGCGAAGTGGATCGCGCCCTCCAGGCACCGCGCCTGGCCACGTGCTATTACGTTGGCGAGCCGGGGCAGGGCGATGTCGAGCACAGTCTGGGCTCCGACGGGGTCGCCGGCCATGAGCGTCGCCTCGGCCAGGGCGACTTCCCGCTCCGCGCGGCGGCCGTCGTCGGGCGTCAGGTCGGCCGAGCGTCGCAGCAGCGCGGCCCTGGCCGCGCAGCCGCCGCGGGCGGCCGCGCGTTCGGCGGTGCGCTGGACTTCGGCCGCGAGATCCTCGTCAGGGACGATCGCTGCCGCGGCCAGGTGCCATGAGCGCAGTTCCGATTCGCCTGTTTCGCCCAGAACGCGGTGCGCGCGCCGGAGATCAGCGGCGCTCGCGCCGTGATACACCGCGGACCGCAGCAGCGAGTAGCGGAACCGGACCGAGTTACCGGAAAACTGGAGCACGCCGACCCAGGCCGTTTCGGCTGAGGCCGTTTCCGGGTCGATGCCGGCCCGCGCCGCTGCGCGCCAGAGGTGGCCACGCTCACCTTCCGGGTCGGCCGCGGCCAGCAGTGTGAACACCTGGGCGTCTGGCGCCAGGCCGCGTACCTGGCGCAGGAAGTGCTTCAGTAGCCGCTGCCCTAGCGGAAGCGGCTCGGGCAGCGCAGCGCGGCCGGAGAGCTGGTCGGCCGTGTACTCAGTACCGAGTTCTACGAGTGCGAGCGGGTTATTGCGGGTGTCCGCCAGAATTCGGTCGACGGCTTGCGCGTTGAGGGCTCCGCCAGCGCCCGAGGTGAGCAGGTCACGGGCCTCGGCGTCGGGCAGACCTGCCACATCGATCATCGGAAGCTGCAGTTCGGCCGCCTGCGACGGGACAAGCTCGCCGATGGCGCCGATAATGCCCACCCGGTCGGCGTACAGCCGGCGGGCGACGAAGCCCAGCACGTGCGCCGATTCGGGATCGAGCCAGTGCCCGTCGTCGATGACGCACAGCAGCGGCTGGTCGTCAGCCGCCCGGGAAAGCAGGGTCAGCGCCGCCAGTCCCACCAGGAACTGCTCCGGCGCCGGCCCCGCCTGCTGGCCGAAAGCGACCCGCAGTGCGCTCTGCTCCGGCGGCGGCAGTTCGTCCAGCAGCGGCAGGAACGGGAGCAGCAGCTGGTGCAGGCCGCCGAACTCCATGCTGATCTCCGACTCCACGCCGGCGATGCTGGAAACCCGCAGGTCCCGTGCAGCGTCGATCGCGTACCGCAGCAATGTCGTCTTCCCGACCCCCGGCCCGCCGCGCAGTATCAGGGTGCCGCTGAAGCCACCGCGCACCGCGTCGAGGACCCGGTCGATCGCCGCCCGCTCCCTCTGGCGGTCAAGCAGCGCGAACTCCTGTCCCGGCTGGCCCGCCCGCCGCGGCCCAGCCTGTCATCGACAGACATCGATTCCCCGCCCGTTCTTGCACCCTAACATTACGCGCGACGGACGCTGAGCCGCCGGTGCTGGCCGCAGCGGATGAGCTGGCGGCGGGATCAATCGCGTTAGCAAACGCCGGCGGCGCCACGTCCACCCGGCCCGCGGTGCCCGCCGCCGACGGCGCCAGGGCCGGCCCGCGAAGTCGCCGGCCTGCCGTCCGCCCGATCTCAAGTTCGGCATGTACCAAATGTTTCGGTTTGTAACAGCTTTGAAAAATCGCCCCTCAAGTACTTGAGCGGCGCCAGTGACTCTTCTACGGTGCTCTGAACAGATTCGTTTAAGACTAGGACTGATGATGAACGGTTCCGTTCATGACGCAGGAGACAGCAGGGCCTTCGAACGCGACTTCACGGCGAGGGTGACTTTTGCCAGCGGCGAGTTCACCGCGAACGACAGCCGCGTGGTGGATTACCTGCGAGGTCACCTTGGTGACCTCCCGTTCCTGGCGGCTGACGAGTTGGCGGCGACAGTAGGGGTAAGCCGCGCCGCGGTCGTCCGTCTCTCCCAGAAACTCGGCTACGCCAGGTTCGCGGACCTACGCAGCGATGCCCAGCGGCAGTTCCGCGATCTGGGAAGCTCACCGCTGTCACGCTTCTCAAGCGGAATCACCGAAGGCGATTCACTAGCAGCCACCACACTCGAAAAGTTCGACAGGGACGCCGCAAATCTGCAGGCGACCGGGGCGATGATCGCCGACAGGCTGCCGCCCGCCGCGAGAGACCTCGCCGCGGCGCCTCATGTGTTTATCGTCGGCGCTCGCAACAGTTACAGCCTGGCGTTGTACTTCTACCACCTGCTGCACGGAGTTCGCTCCGGGGCGCGCCTGCTAGATCCGGGATTCCCTGACGAGATCAGCGACCTCACCGCAGATGACGTGCTGGTCGCGGTGCTCTTTCGTCGCTACGCGGAGGTGAGTGTTCGGGTTCTGCAATGGGCGGTAGGGCGCGGCGCGAAAACCATCGTGGTGACGGATGGCCCCGCGCATCCCTTCCTGCAAGGGGTAACCCACGTCCTGCCGGTCGCCAACAGCAGCCCCGTCCTGTTCCAGAGCATGGCGGCGGCAGTTGCGACGCTTGAGGCGCTCGTGGCCGAGGCTGCTCAGGTCGCTCCCGAGGAGACGACCCGGATGCTCGTTGCTAAGGAGCGGTTCGCCGCGGAAGGCGGCTTCTTCCACCGGGTGCCTGGTGATAGCCGGACCGGAAGCGAGCCGCAGCCTGGACTTGCTAGCCAGTCAGAGGAGGGCCGCTGAGATGGCTCAGCTTGTATTGGAGGGCCTGGTCAAGTCGTACGGCCCTACCAGGGTGCTCACTGATTTGTCCCTCACGGTCAACTCGGGCGAGGTCGTCGCGCTGGTGGGCGAGAACGGAGCGGGCAAGTCGACGCTGGGGAGGCTGCTCGCGGGAGTCGCGACCCCGGACGGCGGGGCGATCATGGTGGACGGGCACGCGGTCCGCCTGACCTCGCCACGCGACGCCATGCGCCACGGCATCGGGTTCATCCCGCAGGAACTTGCCCCGGTGCCGACGCTCAGCCTGGCGGAGAACCTGTTCCTTGGCGACTGGCCGACAAGCAGGGGGGTCGTCCGGCGCAGGCGCATCGAGGCGGCGGCCGAGGCTGAACTCGCGGAACTCGGGTTTGCCGGGTTGGACGTGACGCGCCGTGCCAGCACCGCCTCCCTCGCCGAATTGCAGGTCATCGAGATCGCGAAGGCGGTTCGTCGCCGCTGTGGCGTCCTCGTATTCGATGAGCCCACCGCGTCGCTGAGCGAGGCGGAGGCGCGGACACTGCATCAGATCATCAGAATCCTCTCCGCGCGGGGTGTCGCGATCATCTATATCTCGCACCGCATGGACGAGGTGTTCGCGTTCAGCCAGCGCATTTGCGTGCTGCGGAACGGCCGCCTGGTCGGCGAGCACGAGACCCGGCACGTCCGCCGGGAGACGATTGTCGAGGAGATGGTCGGCAGGCAGGTCCCGGTCAGCAGTTCCGCCGGCCGGAGCGGCACCGAAGGCCCTGAGCTCCTCAGGCTTGAGGACTGCTCACGGCACGAGCGGCCCGCTTTCACCGGCGTCTCCCTGGCCGTTCACGCGGGCGAGATCGTCGCCCTCTATGGCCTGCGCGGCAGCGGTGCCGAGGCCATCGTCGCCGTGCTCGGCGGCCACATGCGAGCGGCGGCGGGCCGGCTGTCGGTCCGGGGCAAGCGGGTTCCGTTGCCGCGGACCAGCCGCATCGCGAAGCGGCTGGGCATCGGCTACATCCCGCCTGACCGGAAGACGCAAGGTCTCGCCCTGCGGCTTTCTGTGGCGGACAACATGTCCTTGCCCAACCTCAAGCTAGTGTCGCGCGGCGGGGTGGTCACGCGTCGCCGGCAGCGGGCAATGGCCTCCCCGCTGATCGAGCAACTGCACATCCGGCTGCGAACGCCGACGCAGCTCGTCGGCGAGCTGAGCGGCGGCAACCAGCAGAAGGTACTCCTGGCCAGCAGGCTCACCCAGAAGGCGCACATCCTCGCTCTGCAGGAGCCGACGCGGGGTGTTGACGTCGGGGCACGGGCCGACATTCATAACGCTCTTCGCGACGTCGCTAGCGAGGGGGCAGCCGTCCTGCTGTTTTCATCCGATGTCGACGAGATCGTGTCGGTTGCCGACCGTGTCCTCGTGGTCCGTGACGGGCGCGTGGTCGCGGACTTGACGGGTCCTGAAAAGACCCAAGCTAACGCTGTCACCGCAGCGACGGCGCCGGACGACGGCGTGCTGTCCGCCCCAGCGGGGGCTGCAGGGACAAGAGAGGAAAGCGGATCTTGACGGCCGAGAATTCTCCCATAAGCAGGACCGGAGCGCCACGACGCGGGTCGTGGTCGCTCAGGGGGGCCTTGAGACTTGCCGAGAGCCCGGTTGGGCTGCTCGCCGTGTTCGTGATCATCCTCTGTGTCGTGTTCTCGCTCATGAAAAGCGGGACGTTCGATACCGGGCCGAATGCGGTGACGATCCTCTCGGCCTCGGCCGTGATCGGGCTCATCTCAATCGGCCAGGCGTACGTCCTGATCTCCGGGGGATTCGACCTGTCGGTCGCGGGCGTGGCGCCGCTCGCCGGGGTGGTTTTCGTCCTGTTTTCAAACGATAACATCGCTACGCCCATCAACATCGTGCTCGTCGTCGGGATCGGCGCGCTGGTAGGGGTGGTCAACGGTGCGATCATCACCTGGGCCGGGATCAATCCGCTCATCACTACGCTTGGCATGCTCTCCGTCACCGGTGGTTTGGCATACACCGTGTCGTCCGGCGTGACCGTCGCCCTGAACAACACGGGCGCCGCCTTCCTGAACAACCTGCTGCCTGCCAACATCCCGGTGTTCGTCATCGTGACGATCGTGCTGGTTGTGCTCGGCGCACTGCTCCTTCGCTTCACGACCTTCGGCCGCCGCATCTATGCCATGGGCGCCAACCGGGAGGCGGCGTGGCTGGCCGGCATCCGCGTTGACGGCCTCACCGTGGTCGTCTACGCGATCTGCGGCGCACTCTCCGCGTTCGCCGGAATCGTGGTGGCGAGCGAACTGCTGGCGGGATCCGGCACCGTCGAATCCTCCGCGGGCCTGGACTCGGTCGCGGCGGTCGTGCTCGGCGGCGCCGCGCTCACCGGCGGTGAGGGCAGCGTCGAAGGCGCCATGCTGGGCGTGCTTGTCATCGGCATCATCGGTAACGGCCTCCAGTTGCTGAATATCAATGCCTTCTATCAGCAAATCGCCACCGGCGTGATCCTGCTGCTCGCCGTTGGCGTGCAGCGCCTGCAGAGGGTTGTCCGGCGCTCAAGCGAAAGCACACTGCAGGTGAACCAGCCGGAAACGGCCTCCGAGCGGGGAACTTACGCGGACGCCGCTAACGGCAAGATCTTACGCGGACGTCGCTGACGAAAAGCGGACGCCGCCGACGGAAAAGCGGACGCCGCCGACGGAAAAGCGGACGCCGCTGACGGAAAAGCGGACGCCGCTGACGGAAAAGCGGACGCCGCTGACGGAAACGCGGACCGCTGACGGAAATTCGGACGGGATCGGTGCTGGCGATTCCCCCTGCGCACCAAACGACCCTAGTTTAGGAGAACTAATGAAACCTTCCCGCATCCTGGGCGCTGTGGCATCAGCCGCGGCCCTCACGCTGCTCGCGACCGCTTGCAGCAGCTCATCAAGCTCGAGCGGCGCGGCTTCCTCGACGTCAAGCGCGAACCTCAAATTCGATTACGCGAACCTGACGGACAGCAGCGGCCTGTTCAGCCTGCTCCAGACGGACTTTGTGAATTCGGCAAAAACCGCGGGCGTTCAGCTGACCACCTATAACAACAACGAGGATGGTCAGACGGCTCTCAACAACGCCCAGCTTATGGTGAATGATCACCCTAGCGCCATCCTCGAATACAATGTGGTGTCGGGGCTCGGGCGGTCTCTTGGTGACACATTCAGCAGAGCCAAGATCCCGTGCATCGCGGTGAATATCGCCGCAGCGCCGTGCCCGCTTGAAAACCTCGACAATGCGGGCATGGGAACAGATGCCGCACAGGTCGCGGTGCAGTACATGAAGAGCAAGGGCTGGACCGGTGCGAACACCACGGTGCTGTTCCTGCAGAACGCGACAGCCGGCACAGCGGTCAATATCGCGGTTCGCGAGTTCTACAGCGACATCGCCAACGACATACCGGGTATGACGAAGATGGCGGCCAGCGCCATCTCGCCAACCACGACGACGGTCGGCAGCACGGGCTACCAGGTCAACGCGGGTACCGGCATCGACACCGCCTACAGTGCGGTCCAGCAGGTTCTTCAGGGGATCCCGAGCAGTCGGCATCTCGTCTTGTTCGGGATCAACGATGACTTTGCTCTTGGCGGATGGCAGGCGATCGCGGGCGCGGGCCGCGAGAAGAACAGCGTCGTCATGGGCCTCGGGGGTTCCGAGCCGGCCATGGAGCAGCTTCGCTCCAACTCGCAATGGATCGGTGAAGACATGCCCTTCCAGCAGGGCTGGGCGGAGATCGGTATCGCGATGGGTGTCGCGATGGCGCACGGCGTGACGCCGCCGGCCGTGACTTACATCCCGCAGACCATCTTGACCAAGAGCAACGTGGACAAGTACTTCGGTTCGAGCAACACCACGCCGAAGCTGCTGTCAGCCTTGCCAGCCGGCGACAATTACCTGCTCAAGTACGGTGTGCTGCAGAAGTTCCACAACATCGAGGGCCTTAGTTGACACCACTAGGGGCAGCGAGCCTGAGCGGCGCCGGCACGTCCGGCGCCGCCGGCCGCCTTGTCGAGGCGGGCGACCCGGCGATTCTCGCCGCGGCGACCCAGGACGCCGAGGAGGCCGCCCAAGCGGCACGCGTGCAGGTCGTCGAGGTGACCAGCCTCTCCGACGCCCAAGCCGCCGAGCATGTCGCCCAGAAGGTGTGGGGACCAGCGATCGGAGCCAAGGCAGACCTGGTCCGGGCGCTGGCTAATGCGGGAACCGCGGCCCTCATCGCCAGGGACCTGGACGCACCAGGCAGTCCCGCGATCGGCTTCGCGCTTGGCTTTATCGGCTGGCGCGGCGGGATGCACCTGCACTCGCACCAGGTCGCCGTGCTGGAAGCGGCACGGGGCAGGGGCGTAGGACCCGCGCTGAAGCATGCCCAGCGCGTCGACTGCCTTCGGCACGGGATCACCGCGATCCGCTGGACGTACGACCCGCTAATCGCGAAGAACGCCCGGCTTAACCTGGTCCGCCTTGGCGCCCGCGTTGTCGCCTTCCTGCCGGATTTCTACGGGCAGATGGCTGACATGATCAACGCTCACGACAGAAGCGACCGCTTCGAGGTCGAGTGGCGGCTCGACGTACCGGTGCCACGCGGGCCATGGGCCGGCGTGGCACCGGCTGGCCCGGTCCTTGGCGTCGACGAGAACGGCTGGCCGCTTCGGGTCGGGGAAATCCGGCCCGGCGCCACCGTCCGCATCCCGCCCGACTACGCCACGCTGCGCGCCAGTGGTGACCCCAGGGCAAGGGGATGGCGTCAGGCAACCGGAGAAGTCTTTGCCAAGGCGTTCGACGCAGGGCTGACGGTGGCGGGGTTCCAAGATGACGGCTACGTGCTCGGCGTGGAGGCTGATCCGGGATGAGCGAAGCTGCCGATCGGCTACTCGAGCCGCTGCGCGCCCAGACGGACGCGATGGTGGAGCGACTGGCCGCACTGGTGACCTGTGAATCACCCTCGTCAGATCCAGCCGCACTCAACCGCTGTGCCGAGATCCTCGCCGGCATCGCCGGCGAGGTGGCGGGCAAACCCGTGACGCTCGACAACCAAGGGCAAAGTCCCGTGCTGCACATCGGCCCGCCCGACGCGCCAATCGTGCTGCTCGGTCACCTTGACACCGTTCATCCACTCGGCACCCTCGAGGAGTTCCCGTTCGAGCGGCGGGACGGGCGAATCTGGGGACCCGGCATCCTCGATATGAAGGCCGGCCTCGTCCAGGCGATCTATGCCATGTCGCTAGCGGACACCGACCAGGTTTGCCTCACCGTCACCGCGGATGAAGAGGTTGGCTCGCCGTCCAGCCGTCCGCTCATCGAGCGGCTGGCGCGGAACGCCCGGGCAGTGCTGGTGCTGGAGGCGAGCAGCAGCGGACGGCTCAAGACCGCTCGCAAGGGCGTCTCCACGTACCGACTGGAGTTCGCCGGCCGCTCCGCGCACGCGGGACTGGAACCAGAGCGCGGCGCGAACGCCTGCGTCGCCATGGCAGGAGCGGTCCTGGACGCCGCGAGCCTGGCCGATCCCGACAGGACCACCACGGTGACGCCAACGGTCGCCACCGCTGGGATCACCGCCAACACCGTCCCCGACCGTGCGTCCCTCACCGTCGACGTCCGGGCGGTCACTACAGCGGAGCAGCAACGGGTCGACGAGGCACTCCGCCGTCTGACGTCTCGGGTAGACGGGGTCCAGATCGAGGTGGCAGGCGGCATCAACCGGCCGCCACTCCAGGCGGCGGCGTCTGAGCAATTGTTCACGCTGGCGCAGGCCGCCTGCCGTGAGCTGGGCCTTGCCCCGGTGGGGGAGCAGCATGTCGGCGGCGGCTCCGACGGGAACTTCGCAGCCGCCGTTGGCGCGCACGTCCTCGACGGGCTCGGTGCGGTCGGCGAAGGCCCCCATACGCGGACCGAGTGGGTCTCCGAACCCGCGCTAGCCGAGCGGGCCGCCCTGCTCGCCCGGCTAGCGGAACTGCTGACAAATAACTGAAGACAAGTAACCGAGGAGTGGTGCTGAGTGAAGCTGGAAGCGATCGAACTGATCCGGGTGCTGATGCCCCTAGTGGAGCCGTTCCGGACATCCTTCGGAGTCCAGCGCGACCGGGACGTGCTCCTGGTGCGTGTTCTCTCCGAGCAGGGTGAAGGCTGGGGCGAATTTGTCGCTCCGGCCGAACCGCGCTACTCGAGCGAGTTCGTCGACGCCGCGGAGACGGTCATCCGGCGGTTCATCGCCCCCGCCCTGTTGGCTCAACCCGAGCTGTCGGCCGCGCGAGTGGTACCGTCCGTGGACTGGATCCGTGGCCACCTGATGGCCAAGGGCGCCGTCGAGATGGCGGTGCTTGACGCCGAGTTGCGCGCTGCTGACCTTCCCCTTGCGGACTACCTGGGCGGCGTCAGGGACGAGGTGCCCGTCGGAGTATCGGTGGGGATCGCGGACAGCATCGGTGCTCTGCTCGACCGGGTCGGTGAGTACCTGGACGCGGGATACAACCGGGTCAAGCTCAAGATTGAGCCGGGATGGGACGTGGAACCGGTTCGCGCTGTGCGCGAGCGGTTCGGCGACGAGCTGCTTCTCCAGGTAGACGCCAACATGGCATACCAGAGGTCCGATCTCCGCCATCTGCTCCGTCTCGACGCTTTCGGCCTTCTGCTCATCGAGCAGCCATTCATTAAGGAGGATCTCGCCTCCCACGCCGAACTGGCCAAGCGTTGCGAGACCCCCGTATGCCTTGACGAGTCCATCGAATCGGCTGCTGACGCATTCAGGGCCATCGTGGCCGGCGCCTGCGAGATCGTGAACGTGAAAGCCGGGCGGGTGGGCGGCTACCTGGAGGCACGGCGGGTCCACGACGTCTGCGCCGCCGCCGGGGTTCCCGTCTGGTGCGGTGGCATGCTCGAGACCGGGATCGGGAGGGCGGCCAACGTCGCCCTGGCAACGCTGCCGAACTTCACGCTCCCGGGCGACATCTCCGCAAGCGACCGGTACTACGCGTGCGATGTGACCGAGCCGTTCGTGCTGACCGGGTCGAGCCTGAAGGTTCCGGGTGGACCGGGCGTCGGGGTTCAGGTCAACGACTCGGTCCTGGCCGACCTGGGCGCGTCGCGATCAATGCTGCGGGCCTGACGTGGCTGAGCACGAGAGCCCAGCTAACACACTGCGGGGGCTATCGGAGAGCTTTAGCGGGGTTCTTGCCGTCGCGGCCCGGGCCGAGGACAGCGGCGAGTTCCTCGCGCTGGACCCGGACCGGGTGATGCCTACCGCCAGCGTTATCAAGCTGGCCGTGCTGGCAGAGGTGTTCCGGCAGGAACATGCCGGTTCCCTGTCGCTAGGCGAGCGGATCGTTCTCGACGAAGGTAATCGCGTGGGCGGCTCCGGGGTGCTGAAGGACCTCTCTCCCGGCGTCGCGCTGTCCGTCCTGGACTACGCCACCCTCATGATCGTGATGAGCGACAACACGGCGACGAACATGCTCATCGACAGGGTCGGCGGAGTGGACGCGGTCAACCGGTTCGTCCGCGAGCAACTCGGGCTTGAGACCATCGCTCTGCACAGGAAGGTCTCCTTCACGGCTCTCGAATCGGCTAGCAACCGGCCGTTCCTCGGCGAGGCAAGCCCGCGTCACCTCATGGAACTGGTCAGCCTGATCTGGCAGCGGAAACTCGTCAGTCCCCGGGCCTGTGACGACATGCTGGCGATTCTCGGCCGTCAGCATTTCCTCGACCAGGTGCCCCGTTTTCTTGACTGCGACCTGCTCGCGCAGGAAAGCACGCCGCCCAAGGGCATCGCGGTGGCCTGCAAGACCGGCATGGTCGACGGTACCCGCGCCGATGCCGGCCTGCTGCTGCTGCGCGGCCGGGCCGTCAGCTACGCGGTCATGACTGCGGGATGCGCCGACACCACGCTGCACGCCGACCACGAGGGCCTGCTTACGAACGGGGCGGCTGGCCGGATCCTGGCCGAGCACTTCTGGCCCGGGCCCGGCCGCGCGCCCGTCCGGCCCGGGCCACCGCGCAATCCAGGCAGCGCGCAGACGCAGCCCACGCAGCCGGCCGACCACACAGGGGAGGAGACCCCATGACCGAACCCGGACGTACCGTCATACGCGGCGCTGAGCTGGCGGACGGCAGCGGCGGCCCGCTGACCATGCGGGACCTGCTGGTGTCCGACGGCCGGATCACGGCCGTTGGCCCGGCGGGTGCATACGACCTCGTGGACGCTGAAATCGTCGAGGCTGACGGGCTGGTCGTTACTCCCGGGTTCATCGATGTCCACTCGCACGCCGACAACGCCCCGCTGCAAGCCGAGGACGACACATCGAAGATCCTCCAAGGCGTGACAACGGAGGTTGTGGGCAACTGCGGATTTAGCCTCGCCCCTGTCGATCCGGCCGCCGAGACGATGCTCGCCACCTTCAGCCAGCGGATCTTCCCGCCGCTTCGCTGGGGCTGGCACAGCTTCGCCGAGTTCCTCACGGCAGCCGACGCCGGGGGATACGTCACCAACTACGCGCCACTCGTCGGTCACGGAATCCTGCGGCTCGCCGTGCTCGGCATGGCTGACCGGCGCCCGGACGAGGGCGAGCAGGCGACGATAGGGCGGCTGCTCGACGAAGCGCTGGACGCGGGCGCGTTCGGCATGTCAACCGGCCTGATCTACCCGCCGGGAGTGTTCAGCGCCACCGATGAACTCGTCGCGCTGGCAAAGCGGCTGCCCGCGGGCCGGGTTTACGCCACGCACATGCGCAGCGAGGGTGCGGGGCTGTTCGACAGCATCGACGAGGCGGTGGAGATCGGCCGCCAGGCCGGCTGCCGCGTGCAGGTTTCCCACCTCAAGGCGGCGGGACGCTCCAACTGGGGCCAGGGCGGCGCGGCGCTGGAGCGGCTGGACCGCGCCCGGCGGGACGGCGTGGCCGTCACCCAGGACGTGTACCCGTACGACCGGTCCTCCACGATGCTCACGGCGTGCCTGCCGCCGTGGTTCCAGGAGGGAGGGGACGCGGCGATACTGAGCCGGCTCGAAGACCCGGCCGTGCTCGCCCGCGCCCGCGCCGACATTGAGGGCCCGAACGCCGGCGACAGCCATGTCGCAGGCGCCGGATACGACGGGATCCTGGTGTCTAGCACGGCGTCGCACCGCTTCGAGGCGCAGACGCTGGCGGAGATCGCGGGCGAGCTTGGCGTCGAACCGTTCGACGCGCTCGTCCACGTGTTGCGCGCCGAACGGCTGCGCGCGTCGATGGTGACCGCGCTGATGAGCGAGCCTGACGTGGAAACCGTCCTGGCGCATCCCCTGACCATGATCGGAACGGACGGCCTGCCGCCCGGCACCGGCGGCCGGCCACACCCACGGCTGTTCGGCACCTTCCCGCGAGTCCTGGGGCGCTACGTCCGCGACCGGGGCGTGCTCAGCTTGCCGGCCGCCGTCGCGCAGATGACCGCGCTGCCCGCCCAGGTTTTCGGCCTGGCCGACCGTGGCCGCATTGCCGAGGGCGCCATCGCCGACCTCGTCGCGTTCGACCCGCAACGCATCAGCGACGTCTGCGACTACCGCAACCCAGTTCATCGTCCAGCGGGGATCGCCTGGGTCATGCAGGCTGGCCGGTTCGCTGCGCGCGACGGCCGGTGGCTGGGGAAGCGACTCGGCAGCCGGCTGAAGCCGCCCGCTGCCTGACTGCCTCGCCGCGGCATCACCAAGGAGTGCACCAAGGAGTGCACCAAGGAGTGCACCAAGGAGTGCACCAAGGAGTGGACTGCGCAGTGCCAATCTGGAGGTACAAGTGACACCGATCGACTCCCTGCGCCAGGAGGCGCAAGCCCTTGCGCCCAAACTGGTGAGGGTACGTCGCGCGCTGCACCAGCGCCCCGAAGTCGGGCTGCAACTGCCGAAAACCCAGGAGACTGTGCTCTCCGAGCTCGACGGGCTTGGGCTTGAGATCAGCACCGGCAACTCGACCACGTCCGTAACCGCGGTGCTGCGGGGTGCCCGGCCGGGGCCGTCGGTCCTGCTGCGCGCCGACATGGACGGCCTCCCGATCACCGAGCAGACCGGGCTGGACTACGCGAGCAGGCAGAGCGGCGCCATGCACGCGTGCGGGCACGACTTGCACACGGCCATGCTCATCGGCGCGGCGAGGCTGCTGAGTGCTCACCGTGAGTCTCTCGCCGGCGACGTCGTGTTCATGTTCCAGCCTGGCGAGGAGGGCTGTGACGGAGCGGCGCACATGCTGCGCGAAGGCGTCCTGGACGCCTCGGGACGGCGAGTGAGCTCAGCGTACGGCATCCACGTCATGGCGAACATCGACCGGGGCGTCTTCACCACCAGGCCAGGCACCCTGATGGCCGCGATGGCCGCCCTCACCGTGACCGTGCGCGGTGAGGGCGGGCACGGGTCGACACCGCACTACGCCAAGGACCCGATCTCCGTCGCGGCGCAGCTCGTAGGCGATCTGCAAACGCTGGTAACCCGCCGCTTCGACGTCTTTGACCCGCTGGTCATCACCGTCGGCCGCTTCCACGCGGGCACGGCCCGCGCCGTCATCCCCAAGGAAGCGACGATCGAGGCCACGGTACGGACATTCTCCTCCCGAACGCAGGATCGCGCTGAGGAGCAGGTCACGCGCCTGTGCCGAGGCGTGGCGGCCGCATACGACGTCGACGTGGAAGTCGACTTCAGACGCGAGTACCCCCCTACCGTGAACCACCCGGAGCACGCCGCGTTCGTGCAGGCAGTTGCCACGGACACGTTCGGACCTGACCGGTTTCGCATTATGGCTGCCCCGCACTCCGGTGCCGAGGACTTCTCCCGGGTAATCGCGGAGGTGCCCGGCTGTTATCTATTCCTGGGAGCCCGGGTAGCCGATGCCGGGCAAGCGGTACCGGACATCCACAGCGCAGACGTCCTTTTCGACGAGTCGGTCCTCCCTGACGGGGCGCTGCTCCACACCCAGCTGGCGATCCAGGCGCTGCACCGTGACGGCGGTGCACCGGCCAGCTAACCCTCCGCTGACCGCTCCGCTGCCGGCCGGGCCGGACGTGCTCGCACGCGGACTCGCCGAGCACGATGTACTGCTCGCGCTCGTCGCGGCCCGGCTCGGGTGCGCTGGTTCCTGACCCTCAGGCGTGGTGCGAGGTCAGGTGCGCTCCGAGGGCGTCGTAGCCGAAGTCGGCCTCCGGGTCACGCCAGACTGAGTGGGCGTGGTTGGCGTCGCGCTGGGTGTTGTCGTACTCGATGAGCAGCCGCGGGCCCTGCAGCCGGTAATACAGCGGCGCGCCGGGCTCGGTGGGCCCGGCCCAGGCCAGGTGCACGGCGTCCAGCGCGGCGTCGACGGCGTACGCCGGTTGCGGGGACAGGCCGTCAGGGACACGCCCCAGGTAGGTGGCCAGTAGCGCGCGTAGCAGATCTCGCTGCCCGGCGTCTAGCTCGCGGGCTGGGATGCCCTTGGGGTCGCGGGTCAGCGCGAGCCGCTGGTGGTCGCCGGCGTCGTAACCGGAGGCCTTGTTAGCGCTGTCGCCCATCCGCGTAATCTGCTCGTCCAGCCTCCGCTCAGTGAAGTGCCCGCGCCACACGTCGCGGAGGTGGATCATTTCGTCGCCGTCGGTTATCTGGGGCCTGTTGCCGCCGACGATGTCCGATGGCGCCCGGCCCAGGAGGATCGCGTGCCTGGTCTGCTCAGCGTCGAGGGAGCGGACGAGCTGACGGGCCAGGTCCTCGGTCCCGGCCAGCGGGCGCAGCGGCGCGGGGCCGAGCAGCGGTGCGGAGGCCGGGTCGGCGCCGAGGAAGCACGGGGTCACCCCGCGGACCACGCCGTCGGCGATCAGGTTGTTGAGTGAGACGTGGTGGCCGCCGAAACGCCAGCCCCACGGTGCCGCGCCGCCGGGCTCGCCGAATACCCGCAGGTAGTACGCTCCCGGGTCACGGCCCCGCTCGCGGCCCCAGTCAACGCTCCAGCCCTCGGCGTAGTCGAGCGCGTTCTCCAGCCCGATGATGGTGGCGACGGTGACGTACCCGGCGGCGGACAGCCCCGTGGCGACGAGCTGGTGCGCGAGACTTTGCTGGGCCGGGCGCTGGGCGCCGAGGGTCAGGCCGCCGTGGTCGGTGGGGGTGTAGAACCAGCGGCGGCGCTCGGTGTCGGACCCGGCGTCCGGGCTGGGCGCCCGGCCGGCCGCCACCGCGCGCTGCGCGGGGTCGAGCGCGTCGAGCCAGGCGGCCGCGGCCGCCGCCATCCGCGCCGCGACCTCTCGCGCCGCGTCCTCCCTGGCCGCGGCGTCCCCCGCCGCGACCTCCCTGGCCGCGTCCTCTCTGGTGGCGGCGTCCCACGCCGCGTCACCCTCGCTGGCCGCCCTGATCGTGTCCATGAGGCCTCCTCCGCCGGGTTCTTCCCTGTCATTCGGCCCGCCATGCCACCGCCGAGTTCGCCAGCGGCGCCGTCAGCCGACCGGGGCGACGGCGCGGGTCGGCCCGCCATGCCCACCCCGGAGTTTGAGCGGGAACCCGGCGAAGGTCAACCGGGTGTTCACCGCCCGGTCAGCCTTCGGCCAGTAGCGTCCTAGTAGCGGCGAAGTGGTCGGCGAGCGCGTTGGCCGCCGCCTCGGCGTCGCCGGCGTCGATGAGGTCGGTCAGCGCGGCGTGCTCGGCGAGGATCGTGTCGTACCGGCCGGGGTCGCGCCGCAGCGCGGTGGCACCCATCCGCAGCTGCCGGTCGCGCAACGCGGCGTAGAAGTCGGACAGCAGCCGGTTGGCCGCCGCCTCGACAAGCGCGCCGTGGAACCGCTGGTCAAGCTCGGTGAACCGGTGCGCGTCGCGCGCTATCCCTGGATCGCTGTTGCTGTCAAGGACGGCGCGCAGCTCCGCGGCCAGCTCACGGTGCCGCCCGCTCGCGATGGCGGTCCTGGCGCCGTGCTGCTCGATCACCAGCCGCGCGTCGAGCACGTCATGGATCTCGCTCGCCGAGACCGGCACGACCAGCGCGCCCCGCTTCGGGTACAGGCGCAGCAGTCCTTCCGAAGAAAGCCGCAAGAACGCCTCCCGGATCGGAGTGCGTGAGATCTGCAGCGCCTCGGAGACCTCGCCCTCGGAGATCAGCGTGCCGCCGGGGTAGCCGCCGGTAACGATGCGGTCTTTCACGAAGGCGTAGGCGCGGTCGGCTGCGCTCTGCGTTGTCTTGGCGTCTCGGTGTGTTGTGGCCTGCGGATTTGACATGCATCCATGATAGATGCATCATTATAGATGCAAGATAGATACAAGATAGATGCGAAGAAGGTGGAGGAGATGGCACTCCTCATCCAGCAGTCCCCCGCACACCAGGTCAGCGACCAGACTGGCACTGACACCTCGCCGACAGCCCGGACTCGCCCGACCACCGTCCCGGTGATGGGCCCGGCCGACTCCGGTCGCGCGGTGCCGGTGATGGGCGCTGCCTACTCCGGTCGCGCGGTCCCGGTGATGGGCGCTGCCTACTCCCGTCCCGCCGTCCCGGTCATGGGCCCGGCCGATCCGGACACCGCCGTCCCCGTGATGGGCCCGGCCGACCGTAACGTCACCTCCGTCATGAGCCCGCGCCGGTAAGACAGTGAAAGCCAGTCCGACGAGCGGGTGGCCATAGCAAGGAAGACAGGAACGTGTCGGGTGGGACCAATGCCTCGCCTGGCCTGATCTACCTGCTGAACGGGGCAATGCAGCACAGCTGCACGGACCCATTCGACACGACCACGCACCAGCAGTAGCGGCTGAGCTGCCCGGCATGTTACATGTCGTTCGTGGGGTCACGAGTAGGGCACGGGCGTGGCGACCGGGATGGCCGGGAAGCGCGCGCGGGCACTACCGTGTCGAATCCGCTGCGCGGCCGCGACGGCGAGCTCGCATCGCTGCACGATCTCCTAGCCCGGCTACGGAGCGGAGCCGGGAGCATCTGGCTGATTGAAGGCGCCCCGGGACTCGGTAAGAGCCGCCTGATCGAGCAGGCCGTGTCAACGGCCCGCGACAGTGGTTTCGCCGTCGGCCAGTGTGTGGCCGAGCCTGCTGATACGGCCGTGGAGCTGGCCGTGCTGATGGAGGCCCTGTTCGAGGGCCGTGCGCCATTGCTTGACCGTTCCGCGCTCGGGGATTCGCACGCCTCCCGTCAGCAGCGTTACTGGCTGTTGCAAGACATCCAAACGCTGCTCGAGCAATCCGCGCTGCGCCAGCCGATCCTGATCTGCCTCGACGACTTGCAGTGGGCTGACAGCGGCACCCGGGCAGCGATACGCACCCTGCCGGCCCGTCTGGCTTCCCTGCCTGTCGGCTGGGTGCTCGCCTTCCGCCCCGTCGAGGCGGGCAGTGATCTGGGGCGCGCTGTCGTCGAACTGCTCCGCGACGGAGCCAGCAGGGCGGTTCTCCGGCACCTTGACCAGGCCGCTGTCGCCGAGGTGATGGCTGACGTCCTCGGCGCCGCTCCCGACGACTCCCTGCTGACCCTGGCGGAAGGCATACAGGGGAACCCGTTCTTCCTCCTCGAGCTGCTCTCCGGTCTCCGCGAAGACCATCTGGTCAGCCTCGATGCAGGGCACGCCACGCTGGTGGAGGCCCGGCTCCCGCTTCGGGTCCGCGAGAGCATGCGCCGGCGTCTTGCCCGCATGTCGCCTGGTGCCCGCAATGCCGCCGCCGTCGCCGCGTCGATGGGACGCCGGTTCACCGTGGGCCAGCTCGCTGCGGTCCTCGAGGTTCCCGCCTCGACCCTGCTCGACCCCGTCCAGGAACTCATCGGCAGCGAGCTACTGGCCGAGGGCGGGCAGATGCTGAGCTTCACCCATGACCTGAATCGCGAGGCGGTGCGCGCCAGCCAGCCCTCCTCGGCAGTGCATGCCCTCGACCGGCAGGTAGCCTCCGCGCTGCTGGCCGCCGGCGCGCTCCCAGTGGAGGTCGCGACCCAGCTCGCCTCCAGTGCCGCGCCAGGTGACGAGGTAGCCATCACGACGCTGATGAAAGCGTCCGACGCCCTGGCCAGCACCGATCCCGGGCAGGGTGCCGACCTCGCGCGCCGGGCTCTCGACCTGACCACCGAAGCCCACCCGCTGCGCGGCCCGCTGGTGGCCCGCGCTGCCATCCTGCTGAGCGCTGCGGGCAGAAGCGTGGAGGCCAAGGCCTTCGCCGACAGCGCGTTGCGCCAGGCGCTCCCGGCCAGGCAGGAGGCCGAGGTCCGCCTCAGCATCGCCAGCTTGTTCTCGATTTCTCCTGAGGTACGCGCCGAGTCGTGCCGCCGGGCGCTCGACCTCCCCGGGGTGCCGCCGGATCTGCGTGCGCGCTTGCTTGTCCAGCTCTTCTACAGCCTGGTAGTCGCCGTCCGCCCAGACCAAGCGCAGCGGCTTCTCCCGGAAGTGAGGCAAGCTGTCGAGCAGACCGGCGACAGCGCCGCACGGTTCATCCTGGAACTAGCTGAATCCGTGCTCCAGTACACCAGCGGCTGCTTCGGGACAGCGCTCGCCCTTACCGATGCCGCCCTGCGCACCGGCGCCGAACTCGGCGATGATCACCGGCTGTGGCTGGCCAGGGACTTTCGCAGCAGAATCTTGGCCGTCATGGACCGCATCGACGAAGCGCTGGCCGCGACCACCGAAGGAATCCGTTCTGCTCAGCAGGCACGTCAGAGCCGGCCGTTGCAGGTGTTCGAGAACAACCGGGGCCGCCAGCTGTTGCAGCTGGGGAACCTGGCAGATGCTGCCGCCGCGCTCGAAGGGCGCTTCTGCGCAGACGACGCCGACCTCGTCCTCAGCGTGCTCGACGCCGACGCCGTTGTCGTGCTCGGCCGCACGGCCCTGCATACGGGCGATCAGCGGCAGACCGAACTCACCTCCGCCATCGCACAAGTGATGTTGAGGTCCGGTGTTCCCGGGGTCGAGCGGCACGCGGCCTGGCTCCTGGCCCTGCAAGCCCAGGCGGCGGGTGACCCCGTCCAGGCCCGCCGATGGCTGATCGCGCACGGGAAGGAAGAGCGCCTGTCGGTCTTCCCCCTGTTTCCCCTCGACCCGGCAGACGACCCGCAGCTGGTGCGCATCGCGCTGGCCAGCGGGGACCAGGAGCTAGCCGAGTCGACGGCAGCAGCCGCCGACCAGCGGCTGGAGATCAACCCGGGGGCACCTGTTTTCCTCGCCAGCGCTGCCCACGCCCGTGGCCTGCTCACCAGGGACCCTGGGCTGCTGGCCCAGGCCGTCAGCATCCTCCAAGCCGGCCAGCGGCGGCTCGCGCTGGCCTCCGCCCTTGAGGATCTGGCCCTGGCCGAGATCCGGGCTGGCCGCAGCGACGAGGCTGTCGCCGCCCTGGATCGCGCACTGGTCATCCATGCTGCCTGCGGAGCCCGCTGGGACCTGGCCCGGGTCCGCCGGCGCCTCAGGCGACTCGGGATCCAGCGCCGCCTGCCCGCTGAGCGCAAGCCCACCGTAGGGTGGGCGGCCCTAACCGAAGCCGAGCTCGGCGTGGTCGGGCTGGTCGCCGACGGCCTCACCAACCGAGAGGTCGCCGAACGACTCTATGTTTCCCCCCATACCGTCAACGGGCACCTCCGCCATGCGTTCGAAAAGCTGGGCATCAACTCCCGCGTCGCCCTGACCCGCGTCGCCGCCGGACACCCGCAGTCGGCGTAACGGATCAGTCCCGCAGACCGCGAACCAGCCAGGTCGTCCAGCCAGGTCGTCCAGCCAGGTCGTCCGGCCAGGTCGTCCGGCCAGGTCGTCCGGCCAGGTCGTCCGGCCAGGTCGTCCGGCCAGGTCGCCCGGCCAGGGCGGCGAGCACGAGTTGGGCGACGGCCGCCGTCCCGGCCCTACCGGGAGTGGTCAGGTACGGCTCATCGCGATACCTCCGGTTAGGTAGCCGCCGTTGACCCAGGCGGCGATGATCGCGCCGTACTCGCCGGGCGCCTCCTCCCAGGCCAGGTGCCCGGCGTCGAGCACGTCCAGTCGGCTGTTGGGCAGCCGGGCGTGGAGGAACTCGGCGTTGGCGACCGGCACGATCGGATCCCGCCCCCCGGTAATGATCTGCACCGGCGTGAAGATCTGGGGGAGGAGCCCGGCCAGCTGCGGGAGCTGCTCGGGGTAGCTGCGCACGTAGCGGGCCGACTCCGCGAAGCGGTCGCCCATGTTGGACTCGACGTAGTCGGCGACGACGTCATCGTCTGGCACGGCCGGGCCAAGGGGGGCTATCAGCCCCTGGATCAGTGCCCGGGGGTCCTGCGACCGGAAGGCGTCGATGTCCGGCGCTTCGATGAGCTCCTTCAACGCCCCGCCGACTTCCAGCGGGTAGGCGGTAGCCCCGCCGCCGACGACCAGGCTCCGGATCCGCCCGGGATGGCCGGCCGCGGCGAACAGCGCTGCCGGCGTGCCGATGTCGGGGCAGACGAGGTGCGGATCGCGGATGTCCCACTCATCAAGGATCCGGATCAAGAACTCGCTCATCGCTATCGGAGACAGCAGACCGGTTCGCCGCTCGGAACGGCCGAAGCCCGGCAGGTCGATAGCCAAAAGCCCTGCGATGCCAGACAGCCGGGGCCACATCCGGTCGAAGGCGTGCAGGCTCTCCGGCCACGGACTGGTCAGCACGAGCTGCTGGCTGGCTGAGCCGTCGCTGTCGGCATAGCGGATCTGCAGCCCGTCCACGGTGCGGTACCCGACCCGCGGCTCGTTGCTCATCATCGCTCCTTTGCTTGTCGGCCCGCGGAACCGGGCCTGCAGATGAGCATGACCGGGCGGGTCCGCCGCCTGCACGACACGTCTATGTCATTTCCTAGGCCAGGTGAGAAGAGAGAGGCCCGGGCCGGGCTCGCCAGGCCCTGGGCAGGAGCACGGATCGTCACGTCGGGTCTCTCGCTCCAGAGGAATGACACGAACGTGTCGTGTGAGGGCCGGGTGCGCCCGGTCATCGTCGTCTGGAGGCCCCGATCGCGGGGCAGCGAATCAAGAGGAGGCTGGCCAATGCCGATGATCGATGTGTACGCCGCGGCGGGGACCTTCGCCGACGAGCATCAGCTCGCTGTCGACCTGGCGAGCGCGGTGATGAAGGTCGAGCAGGTGCCAGACATTCCCCTGTTCCGGTCGAACACCTCGGCGTTCATCCACGTGCTGCCCGCGCAGTGCCTCGCGAACGTGGACGGCGACAGCACCTACGTCCGGATCCAGGTCCTCACCAACGCCGGCGCTCTGGACCGTGACAAGCAACTGGCCGTCGTCGCACAGCTCACCACCATTGTGGCCGCCGCCGCAGGGGACCCGTCACTGGCCGGCCGCACCTGGGTCCTGCTCACCGAAGCGCCGGACGGCGGATGGGGCCTGGCCGGCCACGCTAACACCAACCAGGAGCTGGTCCAGGCTGCCCGCGCGCAGCTAGCCGGAGGACCGACCCCAACCGGAAACTGAGAAACGAACCAGACAGGAAGGTATTCGCATGTCCACCATCACGACCAACGAGGGCACCAGTCCGGTACACCGGGACGGCCCATACTCCGGCCTGCCGAACAAGCTGGTCAGGGCCGCGAATGGCATCGAATACGCGTACCGCGACACCAGCCCAGGCGCGAGCGGCACCATTCCGCTGGTCCTTCTGCAGCACTTCCGCGGAAACCTGGACAACTGGGATCCGGCGCTGATCGACGCGCTGGCATCGGCCCGGCGCGTCATCACATTCGACAACGTCGGAGTCGGCGGCTCCACCGGGACAACACCGAACACCGCGGAGCAGATGGCACACGATGCCATCTCCTTTATCGCCGCCATGGAGTTCGGCCAGGTTGATCTCCTGGGGTTCTCCATCGGCAGCTTCGTGGCGCAGCAGGTCGCGTTGACCAGGCCAGCCATCGTACGACGACTGGTCCTTGCGTCCGCAGCGCCGCAGGGTGCCGCCGGCATGCACGGCTGGGCCCCTGAGGTCATCGGCGCCATCGGCACCCGCGAAACCAGCCCCGAGGAATACCTCGATGTCTTCTTCGCCCGGTCCTCGTCAAGCCGGCAGGCCGGCCAGGAAGTGCTTGGGCGCCTCTACGCCCGGACCGAGGACCGGGACACGGCAACAACCTGGGCGACTCGTGAAGCGCAGTACGACGCGGTGTGCACGTGGGGAATTCCCGATCACGCGAAGCTCCAGTGGCTCAACTGCGTGGAGATGCCGGTGTTCGTGGCGAACGGCGACAGCGACCCGATGATCCTGCCGCACTACTCCTACCTGCTTGCCGGCCTGATTCCGCAGGCCCGCGTGAAGATCTACCCCGACTCTGCCCACGGGTTCCTGTTCCAGCATCACGCGGATTTCGCCGCTGACGTCGAGGCATTCCTCAGCGACCCTCGTTAACTGGTAGCCAGCGAGATCAAGGACCGACCATGAATGTCTCGGTAGCCCGCACGCACATGATCGTCCTGCCCGGCGGCGGGTATGCCGAGCACGCTGCTCACGAAGCCGAGCCAGTGGCCGGCTGGCTCGCCGAAATAGGCCTGCAGGCGAGCGTGTTCCGCTATCCGCTCAACGTCCGGCACCCGGTGCCGCTGGACGCGCTGCGCGCTGAGATCGGCAGCCGGCGGGCCGCGGGTGCGCAGCGCATCGGTCTCATAGGATTCTCCGCCGGAGGTCATCTGGCCGGGCTGGCCGCCCTCGCGCCAGGCGCCGCGCCCGGTGAGGCTGTGCAGTTCGCTGTGCTTGGCTACGCCATCACCTCAATGGAGACCGAGACCTACCGACCTGCTCGGCTGATCCTTCTCGGCGAGGACGCCAGCCCCCAGCTGCGCCGGTCGACATCGCTGGATTCCCTGGTCACGCCTCAGTCGCCACCGTTCTTCGTTTGGCACACCGCTGAGGATCCCTACGTCCCTCCCGAACACACGTATCGCTTCGCCTCGGCGCTCGCGGCCAGCCAGGTTCCTCATGCCGTGCACGTGTTCGCGCACGGTCCGCACAGCCTTGGCCTGGCTCAGGACGCTGGCGAGGCCGCGATCTGGACCACGCTGGCGAGTACCTGGATCCACGAACAGGCGTCACCGAGCGGGCCGGTCACCCGAGGGTGAAGGGGTCGCGGGTGCCGAACGGAGGCGTGACTTCGCCTCTTCCCCGCATTGCCGCGGTACCGTCGCGACAGCGGCCGGCTCCCGGTGGCCTGGGCCTGCCCGGGCGGCTAACCGCGGCGGGTCACGATGATCGGGAGCTCGCTCGGCACCAGGGTGCTGCTGACGACGGGGTGCACGCGGGCGCCGTCGGCGAGCCGGAGGTGCCACCGGGCGGCGATCGCGCTCAGCAGCAGCGTTGACTCGGCCCAGGCGAATCCCTCGCCTATGCAGTTCCTGATGCCCTGCCCGAACGGGAAGAAGGATGCCCGCATGTCGGTCCTGGTGTAGTCGGTGGCCCACCGGCCCGGATCGAAGCGGTCGGGGTCGCGGTGCAGCCGCGCGTCGCGGTTGAGCGCGTACGGGCTGAACATGATCCTGCTTTTCGCCCGCAGCAGGTACCCGCCGAGCTCGACGTCGGCGACGGCGCGGCGGGGGAGTATCCACACCGGGCTGTACAGGCGCAGCGCCTCGGTTATCACGGCGCGGGTGTAGGGCAGCGCGGACAGGGTCTCGTAGCTGGCGTCGGCACCCGCCAGCACCTGGTCGACTTCGGCCTGCAGCCGTTCCTGGACCTGCGGGTGGCTGGCTAGCAGGTAGCAGGCCCAGGCGATGGTGTTCCCTGTCGTCTCGGAACCCGCGATCACCAGTGTGGTCGCCTCGTCGCGCAGTTGCCTGCTTGTCATCCCGGTGCCGGTCTCGTCGTCGCTGGCGTGCATCAGGATCGAGATCAAGTCATCGCGGTCCGTTCCCGTCACCCGGTACTGGTCGATGATGTCCGTCAGCATGGTGCGCAGGCGTCGGCTGGCCGCGCCGAACCGGCGGTTGGACCGGGTGGGTACCCACGAAAGCCCCGGCACGTTCGCGGTGATTCCCCTGGCCAGGAGCTCGGACAGCAGCACGCGCAACAGTCGTTCGATCTCGTCGACCGCCTCGCTGCCGATGTCGCTGGAAAGAAGCGTCCTGGTCAGCACGGTGAGCGTGATGGACCGCATCTCCCGGTCGAAGGCGAGGGTCCCGCCTGCTGGCCACGCGCTGATGCGCGGGACTGCCACATCGCGCATCGTGCCCAGGTAGCGCGCGATCTCCGCGCGGTGGAACGCGGGCTGCATGAGGCGCCGCTGCCGGCGGTGGCTCTCGCCTTCCGACATCACGAGCCCGGTGCCTATCAGCCGCTTGGCCCGGCCGAAGTTGAGGCCCTTCTCCAGCTTCCTGGCCTGGCCGACCAGCGCCTGCCTGATGGCGTCGGGGCTGTTCAGCAGGTAGATGTGAAACGGTCCGATCCGCACGCGGACTACGTCGCCGTGCTCCCTGGCCCGCTGCAACAGGGCAAGCGGGTCGCCGCGGAACTCCAGCGCGTGCCCGAGCAGCCGCCGCCCGCCCGGCAGCAGCGGCACGTCAGGGTGCATAAAACCACTCTAAATCCACACTCGGGCAACCAGCCCGCGGCCGGTTAGCATCCGCCCGGATCAACCGTTCCGGGGGATGCTAACCGGCCGCGGACGCGATGTGATCGTAACGACTGGTTCAGGAGGAAACGAGCGACCTAGCAGGAGGGACCCGGTAATGACCAGTAGCCAAACCACCACCGCGGTCGGTGTAGTCCCGGCCGCCCGCGTCGCCCCGGATGCGTACGCTCAGGGTGACGCCCGGGCCGCGGAAGCGATGCCCGGCAACATCCACCCGCTTGGTGCCACTCCCGGTGAGCACCTTGGCAAGGTGGGCACGAGCTTCTCGATCGCCTCCAGCGTCGCCGACGGCGTCACCTTGTGCCTGTTCGACGAGACCGGCGCCGAAACGCAAATCCCGCTGCGAGACAACGACGCCGACATCTGGCATGCGTTCGTGCCCGGGGTGGGGCCGGGCCAGGCGTACGGGTACCGGGTCAGCGGACCCTGGAACCCGGCGAAGGGGCTGCGCTGCAACCCGGCCAAGCTGCTCCTCGACCCTTACGCGCGCGCGGTCAGCGGAACGGTCTCATTCGGGCCCGAGGTGTTCGGCCACGACCTAGCGGACCCGGACGTCCCGAGCACCCTCGACTCTTCGGCGCACGTGCCCAGGAGCCTGGTCGTGGACCCGGCGTTCAATTGGCAGGACGGCAGCCGGCCCTGGCACCGGTATGCGGACACGGTGATCTACGAGGTTCACGTCAAGGGCTTCACCATGCGCCATCCCGGCATACCGCCGGAGCTGCGCGGGACCTACGCCGGGCTGGGCCACGAGGCGGCGATCGCCCACCTGAAGGATCTGGGCGTCACCACTGTCGAACTTCTGCCCGTACACCAGAGCGTCCCGGAGTCGTTCCTGCTCGACCGGGGGCTGACGAACTACTGGGGTTACAACACGATCGGATTCTTCGCGCCGCACAACGGCTATTCCGCCGCCGTGCGGGCCGGCCAGCAAGGCGGCCAGGTCAGCGAGTTCAAGGCGATGGTGGACGCGCTGCACCGGGCCGGCCTCGAAGTCCTGCTTGACGTGGTGTTCAACCACACCGCCGAGGCGGGCCCTGACGGCCCCACGCTGTGCTTCCGCGGCATCGACAACGCGGCCTACTACCGGCTCGCACCCGGCGACCCGCGCGAATACTACGACACGACAGGCTGCGGCAACTCCCTCAACGCGGGTGACCCGATCACCCTGCAGCTGATGCTGGACTCGATGCGTTACTGGCTGACCGAGATGCATGCCGACGGGTTCCGGTTCGATCTGGCGCCGACCCTGGCCCGGCAGGAGGGCGCCTTCGACAAGGTGTCGGCCTTCCTGGACATGGTCGCCCAGGACCCGGTGGTATCGCGGGCCAAGATGGTCGCCGAACCGTGGGACGTCGGCCAGATGGACAGCTACGATCTAGGCCGGTTCCCGGCACTGTGGCGAGAGTGGAACGGCAAGTACCGTGACACGATGCGCGACTTCTGGCGCAGCCACCCGGTCGAAATCGGCGAATTCGCCGACAGGTTTTCCGGCTCGGCGGACCTGTACGCCACCGTCGGCCGGCGGCCCACCGCCTCGGTCAACCTGATTACCGTCCACGACGGCTTCACCCTCCGGGACCTCGTTTCGTACAACGACAAGCACAACGAGGCCAACGGCGAGGACAACCGCGACGGGACCAATGACAACGAGTCCTGGAACTGCGGGGCCGAGGGCTCGACCACCGACTCTGACATCCTGGCGCTGCGCGCCCGCCAGTCGCGCGCCATCCTCACCACCCTGATGCTGTCCTTCGGTGTGCCACTGCTGCTCGGCGGCGACGAGATGGGCCGCACCCAGAACGGCAACAACAACGCCTACTGCCAGGACAACGAGCTCACCTGGTTCGACTGGGACAACGCTGACACCGCGCTCCGGGACTTCACCAAGAACCTGATCGCGTTCCGGCGGGCCCACCCGGTGTTCCGCCGTCGGCGCTTCCTGGCCGGTGCCGAGGCCTCCGCGGTGCAGTGGTTCACCCCGGCGGGCACGCCGATGGACGGCGCCGACTGGGCTGACCCGAACGCCCGGACGCTGGCCATTTACCTCGACGGGGCCGATGACCCCGACCGGGCCGAAGACGGCACGCCCATGCTCGATGACGACTTCCTGATCCTGGTGAATTCCTGGTGGGAGCCCCTCGGCTTCGCGCTGCCCCCCACCCGCCCCGGCGCGGAGTGGCATGCCGAGATCGACAGCTACGATCCCGCCGCCCCCGCGGAAGCGGCCAAACACCAGGCCGGCGATCAAGTAACCGTCGCCCCCCGCTCCGTTGCTGTCTTGCGGGCCACGCGGTAACCACAGCTCCGGAACTGACGGCCGACCCCCCTGGCCAGCCGTCAGTTCCGCCGCTCAGCCAAGCCGTTGAGGCACAAGGATCAAACCTAAAGGGTGGCGAGTCTCATGGCCGAGGGACTGAATCCGATCGAGGCCGGCAAGAAACTCCATGAACATGCCGAGGAGTCGCATCAGTCGGCCGAAGAGGAAGGCGGTCACCGTGAGTCCGGCGACCGCCATGCCCAGATCGTGCAGATCTGCGAAGCGGTGCTGCTAGCGCTCGTCACCATCACGGCTGCCTGGGCGGGATACTCCGCGGCGAAGTGGGGCACGGCATCGCGCGTCGACATCGCCCGCGCCTCGACCCTGGGCAATCTGGCCACCCGCGACGACCTCACCGCCAACACGCTGCGCAACTTCGACGCCTCGACCTTCAACGCGTGGTTCACCGCGTTCACGCTGAACAGCCCGCAGAAGGAAGCGATCGCGGTGCACCGCTTCCGGCCCCAGTTCCTGGTCGCCTTCAACGCGTGGATGGCGACGAATCCGCTGCACAATCCGCACGCCCCGCCCGGCCCGACCTATATGCCTCAATACCAGCTGCCAGCGCAAACGCAGGCCAACACGTACGACAACGAAAGCACCGCGGAGTTCCAGGCGGGCAACTCGGCGGCGACCACCGGCGACAACTACGTCCGGATCACCGTGTTCCTGGCCGCGGTGCTGTTCCTGGTGGGCATAGGCAGTTCGTTCAAGCTTCCCGGCGTGCGGTACGCCCTGGTCGCGTTTGGCTCCGTGCTGCTGATCTTCTCGATCGTGCTGATCTTGCAGCAGCCGGGACTTCCAAGCTGAACCTGACGGGTAAGGCGGGCCCGAGCCCGGCCAGGTAGCTGTCGGCAGACGCCAGCCGACGACAACGCCGATTAGCCGTGACGCATGCTCGTGTCGTGCCCTGGGAACCATCCCCGTCGCCCACCCCGACGAATCCATCGCCGTTATGGAACGGCTCAGGGCGAACGGGCTGGCCGGGATCGAAGTGGCCGCGACCGCGATGGAGCTGGAGTTCGACGCGCCGCGGCTGCGGGCGATCTTCACTGCCGCGGCGGACCTGAACCTGATCGTTTTCTTGCACCCGCTGATCCTCGGCACCACCGCCCGCTGGACCCCGCGCATCACTGGGTATACGGCGAACTTCGGCCTGGGCATGACGACCGATACCGCCATCGCCGCGGCCCGGCTGCTGTTCGGCGGGGTGCTGACGGAAGCCGCCGGGCTCAAGGTCTGCCTGGCCCATGGCGGAGGCACTTTTGTTTGGGCGCTCGCGCGAATGGCGCGTGTCTGGGATGACGAGGCACAGGGGAGGACCCTCGCCGAGGCGATCGAGCCCATCTACACCGACAGCGTCGTCTACCAGCCGGCAAACCTGCGCTACCTCGTCGACACGCTGGGCGCCGACCATGTCGCCTTCGGCACCGACTTCCCGCTTCCGGTCCACGCCGACCTGGCCGGTGCCTTTATGGCCGGCCTTGACGAGGCGGAGGCCGGCTGGGTCCGCGACAGGACCGCGAACACCCTGCTCGGCCTGCAGTAATCGGCGTGGCCCTGGCGCTGGTTACCCCTGTCGGGCTCGGCGCTGGCCTGATTGGCGGTGGCCTGCTGGGCATCCTTCACCACAAGAACTTGGGACTGGACGAGGCCGATCGCGACCGCATAGGCAGGGAACTGCAAGGGGGCAAGGCCGCTGTTGGCGTGCTGGCTCCTGTTTCCGAAACTAGCGTCGTGGCCAGTAAGCTCAAGCACCTGGGCGGGACGACAGAGGTCCACGATGTCTCCGACGAGGTCCTCGAGGAAGCCAGCACGGCCGCCAAGACAGACGAGTCCTAGTGGCTCAACCGCTCGATCAATGGATCGAGGTCAAATTCGCCGACGACCCACCCTCGGGTCAACGGCGGCGGCTACCACGGCGGTCTTCGCGACCGGCGCGCGGCCAGGTGTGACGGCGGCGGCCACTACGGCGGTCTTCGCGACGGGCGCGCGGATGACGCCGACCCTGCCCTCGCGTGTTGGTCTCAGTGGCATTGTCAGTCTCCTACGGTGTGGTTACTTGGTCCGCCTCGATCGAGGCGATGATCGCCTGGATGGGAATCCGCCCGTCAGCGATCAGCTGGCCGCCCGAATGCCGCACCGCTGATGCGAACGGCGCGGCCCACAGGTTCTCCCAGATGAGCACCCCAGCCGCGCTCCCCGGCTCCATCGCCGCGGCGAGGTGGTCCACGTCGTCCGCGGCCAGGAGTTCTCCCAGCCCGGCCTCGATCGCCTGCAAATCTCCGAGCTCGGCAATATCGGAAAGTTCCGTCGCCTCGACGGTACCGTCCGCGTCCTTGGTGAGGAGCAGGACATCGATCACCCGGATGGTGCCAGAATCGGCTAGCGCCCGCAGTTCTGCCGCCATCTCGCCGGTGAAGCTGCTCGCTCCCGCCGGGAACTCGACGACGACGTAGTCGACGGGACCTAGCTCATCCAGAGATACCTCGGTCATTATCATTCCGTTCATTGGCACGAGCTGAGGTGTCGCGACGCGCAAGTCCTGCGGGCAAGGCCCACGTTAGAAGGACCGCCGTCCCCGCCACGTCACCCACAGAGGGTGAGACTCACTGAAGTGGCATAGCACTTGCACATCGCACGCGGTGAAGTCGCCGTCGATCTCCTCCTCGGCCATCCAGAGATCAAGTGCGGCCATCCAGAGATCGAGTGCGCAGGCGGTCTCCGCGTACCCGCGGATCGTCTCGTCCTGGAACGGACGCTTGTGCTTGTTGGTCTGCCTCCGCAGCCAGGCGCTGAACTCGCTGATCTGGCACTGCCGCTGTTGCTACGCAGTAACCTCTGGTGCGGTCTGCCCTGCGATGCAGCTAGGGCTTTCTGGTTCTTCGGAAATCGCCGCAGTGGGCGCGAGCAGGGGACATGGTCGAGGCCCGCAGTGGGTTCTTCAGGACGGGCTTGGAAGTATTCAAGGTGCTCGAAGCCGGACGAGACATGCTGTAACTCCCTCCGTCACGGGGGAGCGCTACAGAGATACCAGGCAGCAAGGTAACGTCTGTAGCGCCGAGTTGCTTGACCACAGCAGCTCGGCCTCCGCGACAGCGGAGCGAGTTTTCCCAGGTCAGGGACGTAAAAGTGCGCCAGGCAGGACTCGAACCCGCGACCCGCTGCTTAGAAGGCAGCCGCTCTATCCGACTGAGCTACTGGCGCTCGGTGACCATTGTGCATGGCGTAGATCACGCCCGGGACACACCAAGGTCGCAGTCCGCGAGGAAATGATTCAAGTCAATATACCGAACCTGTGCGTGCCTTCGCGCCAACATGCCCCGCTCGCGGCGCAGCATGCCACACAACGCAGTGTTCCTCTTGCCTGCTCGCCTGCCTGCTCGCCTTCGACCACGCGCGCATCCTGGCCGAGGGGGTCGAGCGGGCCAGGGCCAAGCTCAAGTACACCCCTCTGGCGACGGCGTTCGTCCGGCTGCCGTTCACGATCTCCGAGCACCGTGAGGTTTACGAGACCGTCTGGGGCGAGAAGCTGCACTCCGGCAACTTCCACCGCAAGGTCCTCTCGGTCCCCGGCTTCGTCGAGTCCACCGGCGACCAGACCGAGAGCGGCGGCCCCCAGGGGCGGCGGCCTCCGCGCGAACCCCTACCGCCGCGGCGCCGCGGCCCTGCTCCGCCCACCCCTGCTCTCCGCCCGGCCCTCCTCTGCCCAGCCATCGAAGAACCGGCCCGCCATAGCCCCACCAAAACGCTACATAAGCGATATTCCCGTTTTCGCCGCTTCGCATGATCGTGAAGACTTTTTTCCTGGCGAAAGATTCGTATCGAATAAGTACATGAATCCTTCCCGAAAAACAAAGTCTTCGCGATCATGACCTTAGCCGAAATCCGAAAAAACGGATATTTCATTAAATATCCGGCAGCGTTGCAGCAAGGAGACACCGCCATGGGAAGCGGCTACCGGTCATCCGACGTCTACGAGAACTCCGAACGCTTCAGACGCCCGCCGCGCCGGCGACATCACGAGCCCGCCGACTGGGGGCGGGACTTCGGCGCCGCAGACGGGGAGGCACGCCCCGGTAACCATCCGCCCCACGGCCCGGCCATAACAGACAAGACGTGGCAACCTCCGAAGGCCCTGTCACGATAGGGTTACGAGTATGCCAGATAAGGTTCTCTACACCGCCGAGGCGACCTCGACCGGCGATGGCCGCAACGGCCACGTCACCACTTCCGACGGCCGGATCGACCTGGACCTGGCGTTCCCCCCGGAAATGGGCGGCACCGGCGCCGGCTCCAACCCGGAGCAGCTCTTCGCCGCCGGGTACGCCGCGTGCTTCCACAGCGCGCTGCGCCAGGTCGCGGGCCAGGATAACGCCGCGCTCGGCGACTCCACGGTAACCGCACAGGTCGGCATCGGCCCAGAAGGCGAGACGTTCGACCTGGTCGTGACGCTGGTCATCCACGTCCCAGGGATGGAACGCGACAAGGTCCGCGAGTTCGCCGAGACGGCCCACCAGGTCTGCCCGTACTCCCGCGCGATCCGGGGGAACACCTCCGTCGAACTGCGGGTGCTGTAAGAAGACCAAAATCAACAGCCAGGTCATCCCGAACGGATTCTTGGTTCCCTCCGTCCGGCAGCCATGACTCTCCGCGCGGGGGGAACGATCGTGTTCCGGGAGGTCTCACCATGACAGACATTGACCTAGACGCCATCAAGGCCGAGCGTGCGCGCCTTGCGGCCACGTACATCACGCCGGACCGCCCGGCGTCGTCGGCGCGCGGCATCCACCACGCCGCGCTGATCTGCTCGAACGTAGAGCAGACGATCAAGTTCTACCAGGGCATCCTGGAGTTCCCGCTCACCGACCTGTTCGGCAACCGGGACTACAAGGGCTCCACGCACTTCTTCTTCGACGTGGGCAACGGCAACCTGCTGGCCTTCTTCGACTTCCCCGGCCTAGGCCTGGGACCGTACATGGAGACGCTCGGCAACATCAATCACATAGCGATCTCCGTGACGAAGGAGAAGTGGGACCACCTGCGCACCAAGCTAGACGCCGCCGGCGTCGACTACCAGGTAGCAAGCGGCACCTCGATCTACTTCAAGGACCCAGATGGCGTCCGCCTGGAACTCCTAGCCGACCCCTTGGGCGAAATGTACGGCACCAAGGTCCTGTAACCCCCCAACCCCTCCAACCCGCCGCCCCCGCGCCGCCCCCCGTCCAGCCGGCCCGAATGCGCATTCGGGCTCGTAAGGGTGAGCCCAAATGCGCACAAGGCTCGCTGGCGGCAGGCCACCACCTCCAAGGTGGATGCTTCAGCCTGTTTTTGAACTACTGGTTTTGATCTTTGACCGGGATCCAGAGCCGGACGGTCGTGCCTTCGCCAGGGGCAGAGCGCAGGTCAGCGTGCCCGCCGTGCGCGGTGGCGATCGCCTGCACGATGGACAGGCCGAGGCCGCTGCTCGCCGCCTCCGTACCATCGTGCCCGCCGTGCCGTGGCCGTCCGGCGGTGGCCGCGGCGAGCGCGCCCTCGCCGCGGTGGAAGCGATCGAAGGCCATGGCCGCGTCGTGCCCTGACATGCCCGGTCCCTGGTCGCTGACCTCGATGACCGCGCCGTCTCCTTCGGCGTAGAGCCGGACGGTGGCCGGGGTGCCTGGCGGGGTGTGGGCGCGGACGTTGCCGAGCAGGTTGGCGAGCACCTGCCTGATCCGGGGCTCATCGGCGGTGACCACGAGGCTGTCCGGGACCGACGTCCGGACCTCGCGGTCCGGCTCCACCGCCCGGGCGTCGGCCACGGCGTCCTTGGCGAGGACGGTCAGGTCGGTCTCCGATAGGTCGAGCGACGACGGCCGGTCAAGCCGCGCCAGCTCAAGCAGCTCGGCGACCAGCATCGACATGCGCTCCGCCTCCTGCTCAATGCGCCGCATCGCGTTGGGCAGCTCATCGGGGCCGAGCGCGTTCGCCCGGTAGAGTTCCGCGTACCCACGGATGGTGGTCAGCGGCGTGCGCAGTTCGTGCGAGGCGTCGGCGGCGAACTGCCTGACCTTCTGCTCCGACCGGAGCCGCGCGCCGAACGACTGCTGGATCCTGTCGAGCATCGTGTTGATCGCCGCGGCGAGCCGGCCGGTCTCCTGCGGGTCGCCTGCGGCGGGCATCCGCGCGGCCAGGTCCCCGCTGCGGGTGATCAGGTCGGCGGTGGACGCCATCCGGCGCAGCGGGGCCAGGCCGCGCCCGATCAGCCAGTTGCCGCAGACCGCGAGCAGGGCGATGAGCGCGCCCCCCGTGATCAGCTCGGCGTGTACGATGCCGCTCACGTTGTTCGACGCTTCGCTCGCCGGGCGGCCCACGAAGATGATGGCCGGGCCCGACGGCATGATGTTCTTGGCTGACGCGGTGGCGTTGGGCGACTCGGCGCGCCAGGCGGCGCGCACCGTCGGCTGGCCGCTGATCGTGAGGTTGAATGGCTGCCCGAACCCGGCCAGCTTCCCGAGCCTGGCGTACACCTGCGTACATGGCAGCCCGGCGAGGCTGCGGACCTCGGCGAGGAGGGCATCGGCGGTGGGCGAGGCGGGCGTGAGAGTGCCCGTGGTACCGCTGTCGAGCGAGAGATAGGCGGCGGCGAAGCCGTCGGCGCCGGCGGCCAGCCCGGACACCGACTCCCTGGAGACGAGCTTAATCTCGGCGTTGAGCTGATGGCGTTCCAGCGTGCCGAGCACGACGGTGGTGACTACGCCCATCACCACGAGGAACATCGTGGTGAGCACGATCAGGCCGGCCAGCAGCCGTGCGCGCAGCGATAGCGACCGCCGTCTAAGCCAGACCCGGGATGAGGGCCGTCCGCCCTTAGCGGGCCCGATACGATGGCGGTTTTTGCCATCGGGCCCGCTAAGGGCGGACATCGGGGGGCACGGAGGGGCGTGCCCCCGGGCGAAGACAGTAGCCGACGCCGCGCTGGGTGTGGATCAGCGGCGGGCCGAGCGGGTCGAGCTTGCGGCGCAGGTAGCTCACGTACGTCTCAAGCACCTGGGACTGCCCGGCGTACTCCCAGCCCCAGACGTTATCGAGCAACTGCTTGCGGGTGAGCATGAGGCCCTGGTTGCGCATCAGGTAGGCGAGCAGCCGGAACTCCGTCGGGGACAGCTCGACGGGGATCCCGGCGCGGCGGACCGTCCAGTGGTCCTCGTCGAGTTCCAGGTCGGCGACGCGCAGCGTGGCCTGGCTGTCGCCCTGGCCGTCGGCTTCCGCCCCGTGGCCGCGCCGGTCAGCTGAGCGGCGCAGCACCGCGCGCACCCGCGCGACCAGGGCTTCGACGGAGAACGGCTTGGTGATGTAGTCATCGCCGCCGATCGTCAGCCCGGTGACCGTGTCGGCGGTGGCGTCCCTGGCGGTCAGGAAGATGACGGGCACGTCGTTGGCCACCGACCGCAGCCGCTTGCAGACCTCGAACCCGTCGATGTCGGGGAGCAGCACGTCGAGCACGATCAGGTCGGGATCGAAGGCGCGCGCGAGCTGGAGCGCGTCTTCACCCGTGGCGCCGGTGGTCACGGCGCAGCCGTGAAAGTTCAGCGCCACCTGAACGAGCTCGCGGATGTTCGGCTCGTCGTCGACGACGAGCACTTTCGGGTTCTGGACTGCCATAACTCTTGCGGGGGGACGACCCCCCTGCACCCCCGATCATGGCGGGGCTTCGCCCCCCCATCGCCCCCCACGGGGGGACGCGCAAAAACAAGGCATTGCACAAACCGCAGCGCCTCCGCAGCGTCTTGTGGTTGCTGTCGAAGGCACTGCACCAAAGCGCAGCGTCTTGTGGTTGCTGTGGCAGGCGCTGCGCAAACCGCAGCGCCTTGCTGTGGTCGAGGTTAGAGCGCTTGGCTGGCTAGTGGCAAATGCGAGCAAATAGGACGGTATTTCACGACCTGGTGAAGGTGTGAACGTTCGGTCGGCCCAGGACAGACAGTATGACTCTGCGGAAGTGATAGGTAGAACTGCCGATCTTTGCATCGCGCCGTTCCTCGTGGATGCCCTGCGTGTCAAACTCGTCACGCCACCCAAATCCCCGGAGGTCCTCGATGACCAAGGCCCTGCGCCAACCGGATGACCTCGACATCACGAGACCGTCCCCGGCGCGGATCTATGACTACATGCTGCGCGGCAGGCATCACTTCGATGCTGACGCGCAGGCCGCGGAGCGCATCCTGACCGTGGTGCCTGAGATCAGGGACTGTGCCTGGTCTAACCGGGGGTTCCATCAGCGGGCGGCGGCCTGGATCGCGCGGCAGGGGGTCAGGCAGTTCCTCGACATCGGCTCGGGGCTGCCCACCGTGGGGAACACGCACGAGGTGGTCAGGAAGATCCACCCGGATGCCCGCGTCGTCTACGTGGACAACGACCCGATGGTGGAACTGCACAGCCAGGGGATCCTCGACGAGACCAGACGGGTCAACGTGCTCTGCGCGGACCTGCGCGAGCCGGATACCATCCTTGACCACCCGGCCGTGCGCGAGCTGATCGATCCGGCGGAGCCGACCGGCCTGCTGATGACGGCGGTCCTGATGTTCGTCGCCGACTCGGCGGACCCGTGGGACCTGGTGGCCCGCTACGTGGGAGCGATGCGGTCAGGCAGCTACCTGGCGCTGTCGCACCTGACCGACGACGCGAAGCCGCCGCTGGCGGTCGACGGGTTCCGGCGGGTGTTTGATCGGGCGACCGAGCAGATGCACTTCCGCTCGCGGCAGGAGGTCGCGCGCTTCTTCGACGGGCTTGAGGTGGTCCCGCCTTACGACGGCGCGGCGCCGGCGCTCACCTACAGCGGCCTGTGGGGTGCCGAGGACGTGGTGCTTGCCGACAGCGACGGCTCCCGCTGGCTGTACTGCGCGGTCGCCAAGAAGCCGTTATCTGACCAACCTAACCAGGGAGGATGCCATCAAGCCGACACCGGAGGAACTGGGCATCGACCCGGCCGCGCTGGCCTGGGTGCGGTCCGGCGATGACGATGGCTCGATTGAGGTCGCCTTTCCGCTCAGCGACCGGTGGGCCCGCGGCGACTGGGTGCTGATGCGTGTGGCCGGGGATCAGGCCCGGCGGGTCCTGGTGTTCGACAGGAACGAGTGGGACTGCTTTATCGACGGCGCCAGGAACGGCGAGTTCGACGACGCGGCGGGCGCGGCGAGTGCGCCGGGCCGCCGGATGTCATAGATTCGCGTCACTAGCGAGCCGGCCGGATCCGGGCAGCCCGGACCGCGACCGGCCGTTTCGGGCTGCTTAGGGCTGCGCCCGGCATTGCCCGCGAACCGTTTCTCGCTAAGAAAATCATCAGGAGCTCTGTTGAAAAGCCTTGATTTGTGATTCGCATTTTGGTTAAGCTCAATGTACGCATCCGCAAGCATCGCGGGGGTGTGCTAGCCCGTCAAATGCGTGAAATACGGACAAACCTGCAAATGTCATGTATTTCGGAGGGAGGCATCGATGAGCGATGACGCTTACGGCGCGACCGTCGCGAAACGGCGCCTGTCTAGGCGGCTAGCCGAGCTTCGCGTTAACACCGGCTACACCGCCAATCATGTCTGCGACATCCTCAACTGGGGCCGCGGCAAGGTGGGCAGGTTCGAAGCCAACCAGTGGAAGCGACCGGAGATGAGCGACATTCGCGACCTCATCCGCATTTACGAGGTTGAGGGCGCGGAGCGGGAAGAGATCGAGGAACTCGCGGTTCGCTGCCGGGTCCGCCCCTGGTGGCGGGAGTACGGTGAGATCTTCGACAATGAGTTTCCCGGCTACGAGAACGACGCGGCCACCGCCCAGGTCTTCATTCCGCTCGTCGTGCCGGGCCTGCTCCAGACGCAGGCCTACATGGAAGCCCAGTTCAAGTCCTGCGCGCGGCCGCCCGCCTGGCGCCGCAAGGGGGGCAAGGCGCGGCTGCGCAGGCAGGAAATCCTCGACCGCACCGACGGCACAGCGCCACAGCTGTCCGTCGTGATTACCGAGGCCTCGCTGAGCTACCGGTGGGGGATGCACGACGACCGCAGGGAGCAGATCGAGCACCTGGCGGAGATGAGCAAACGGCGCAACATAGAGCTGCGCATCCAGCGGTTCGATGACGGCCCGCCGACGGGCCTCTCGATGGTCAACATCTTCGGCTTCCCCGACGATGAGCCGCCCATCGTGTTCGTGGAGACGGATTACTCCGTCGAAGAGGTGAGCGGGACCGACGCCGTTCACGGTTACATCCAGTCGTTCGAGCGCGCGTGCGACACTGCGCTCGAACCCGAGGACACCACCGTGTACCTCGAAAAACTCGCCAAGAGAATGGAGTAACTACTAGTGATCGACCTGTCTCAAGCCATCTGGCGCAAGGCCAGCCTCAGCGCGTACAACGGGGGATGCGTTGAGGTAGCAGCCAACCTGCCTGGCGTCGCCGCGATCCGCGACAGCAAGCGTCCTGAGGGGGGCACGCATGTTGTCGACCGGGCCGCGTTCGCCAGGTTCCTGCAAGACGTGCAGGGGGGGCGCTACGAGATCTAGGCATTCGGGCTAGGTGTCGTGACGCACGGCACGGGGGTCCCCTGGGGTGCATCCCAGGGGACCCCCGTGTTTTTCCGTGAGCCCTGTCTCAGTGAGCCCTGGCGGCAGTCGCCAACGCTGCGCCGCTGTCGCCACCCTGAGAATCTACTCCCGCCGCCAGGGAGCAGGCTAGGGTAGGCAGGCAATCGGTTGCTGATAGCCTAATGGCGCGGCTCCCAATCGGTTGCTGCTGGCGCAATGGCACGGCCCTGCAAGTCCTGTGAAACGGGTGGCCATTGGGGATATCATCGATTGGGTACTGATGTGAGCCGCTGACCTGCGAATTCGCGCGTTTCATGATCGATTACGCTCGCGCGCGAGAGATGGTAGGCCTGCATAGGTAGGCCATTAGAACTCGTAGGTAATTGTACGGCTCCTTTTTTTAGCTGTACCCGTTGTCATATTTTGTCCGCATTCGAGCAACGTTTAAAAATCTTATTCACTGCGGTTTTGCTTCCCGATCCAGAGTCCGGAGGGTACTGTGAAGTGACGCACATGACTCAGAACATGTGCTTCACAGATTCGGAATCATGGACCAGGCGCGGGGGCCTCTGCGGTCTGATTGACGGGGCTCTGACGGCACGACGGTGGGCTAAGCCGGAGGCACCGACATGGACAACGGGTTGCGGATGGTGCAGGCGCGTGCGTGCGGCGCGTGGGTGCTGCCTGGGGACCTAACCTGCGCGGGCGTCGCCCGCCGCCTATTCCGCCGGGTGGCGGTCGAGCTCGCCCTCGACGGTGAGGGCACTGACGACGGGGTAACAATGGTCAGCGAACTGGCCGCCAACACCTTGCACGCGAGCCAGTGCCAGTCGGTTCCGGTGAACCCGGAGCTCTGGCTGTACTTGCGGGGCACCGGCCAGCGGGTGGAGCTAGTGTGCAAGGTCTTCGATACGCTCCCCGGCTGGGTGCACGACAATGCGCCGGGCCGCAAAATCTGCCGGGTGCCGGCCGACGCCATGAGCGGCCGCGGCCTTGAGGTCGTGGACGGGCTGTCCAACGGGCGCTGGGGTCACCATCTGACCAGGTCAAGGCTGTCCGGCACGGGGATACGCGGCAAGGCGGTCTGGTTCGCGCTGCCCGTGCCCGCCGTAGGCGCCATGACCGGCAGGAGGCATCCCGTCACCGCCAGGGAAGCGATGACGGAGCTGGAAACCGATCTCAGCACCCGGGGATTCAGCGGCAGGCTGGTGCGCGCTGATGACCCCGCCGCGGACATGGCGGTGCTCTCGATTGCGATTGGCCTGACGGTCTGGTGCCGGTCCGCCGCGGCCTGGCTCCGCGCGCCTGGCGTCGCCGCCCAGCAGTGGAGCTACTGCGACCTGGTGGAGGTGGGGGAGCAGGCCGTCCAGGCGCACGAGATGATCGCCGCGGCTGCGGACCCCTTTCAACTCGTCGACGCGACCAGGACCGGAGCCTTAAGGGCCTAGGCCTGCGCGACCGGGAGCGTCCCGTAAGCGTCAAGTACGGTCGTCCAGAAGCGGTCGGCGTCGATCGCAGTGGCGACCTGCGTGTTGTGGCTGGCCGACTCCGTGAAGTCGGTCACCGTCATCCCGGACGTGAACGTCCCGTGCGTCTCCACCTGCACCAGCGCCGGCGTGTACGTGAACAGCGAGGGGTCGGCGATGCTCACGATCGCGCACACGTCGTGCACCGGCGGCTCGCCCGTCGTGTCGGCCGAGTCCCGGTACTGCGCGATCGCCGGGAGCAGCAGCTGTGACCCGAGCGAACCGAGCGAGCGCATGCGCTCCTGAACGGCGAGCGTGGCCTGCGCGCGCAACGTGACGTCGAGCCCGAGCATCCGTACCGTCCACCCCGCGCGGAAAACGATCGCGGCCGCCTCGGGATCGGCCCAGATGTTGAACTCCGCGGCGTGGTTCATGTTGCCGCGAGACGCGGAGCCGCCCATGATCACGAAGTCCCTGACCCAGGTCGCCAGCCGCGGCTCGCGGCTCACCGCCAGCCCGATGTTGGTCAGCGGGCCCGTGGCGACCAGCGTGATCTCCCCGCGGGCGGCGCCGATGGTGTCGATGATGAAATCGATCGCGTGCCCATCTTCCGCGGCCCGCGCGGGCGGCGGCAGGACCGCGCCGCCCAGGCCGGAGTCGCCGTGGACGTCTCCCGCGCTGAGCGCCGGGCGCAGCAGCGGCGCGCCGGACCCGGGGGTCACCGGCACGTCCTTCGCGCCGACGAACGACGCGACGGCGAGGGCGTTCGCCGTCGTCTTGGCCAGCTCGACGTTGCCGGCCACGCTCGTGATGCCGATGAGGTCGATCTCGGGGGAACCGGCCGCGAAGGCGATCGCGAGCGCGTCATCGATGCCAGGATCACAGTCAAGAATGATGGGGGTACTCACACAAGCGAAGGTACCGAACGCGGGGGTGTTCCACGCGCCCGCGTCCACTTAGACGTTCGCCAGGGGTAAAACGCTTCCTGAGGTCCCTGCGCTGGTTGATAGCCTCATGCCGACGAGGGAGGATCATCTGATGCACCAGCCGCCCATCCCGCAGATCGACGCCGAAGACCCCGAGGTCGCGCATCTGATTCACGACGAGGCACACCGCCAGGCCGACAAGTTCCGGCTGATCCCGTCGGAGAACTACGTATCGCTCGCTGTGCTCGAGGCTTGCGGCACGGTGCTGACGAACAAGTACTCCGAGGGTTATGCCGGTCGCCGCTACTACGAGGGTCAGCAGAACATCGATCCGCTTGAGTCGATCGCGATCGACCGGGCGCAGGCGCTGTTCGGCGCGGATCACGCGAACGTCCAGCCCTACTCCGGATCGCCCGCGAACCTGGCCGTCTACCTGGCGTTCGCCAAGCCGGGCGACACGATCATGGGGATGGCGCTGTCGGCGGGCGGTCACCTCACCCACGGCTCGCCCGCGTCCATCACCGGTAAGTGGTTTCGCCCGGTGCACTACGGGGTCCGCCGCGAGACCGGCCGGGTCGACATGGACGACGTCCGCGACTTGGCGCTGAAGGAGCGGCCGACGCTTATCATCTGCGGCGGCACCGCGATCCCGCGCACGATCGACTTCCCGGCCTTCGCCGCGATCGCCGAGGAAGTCGGAGCGGTGCTCGTCGCGGACATCGCGCACATCGCCGGCCTGATCGCGGGCGGCGCGCACCCGTCCCCGGTCGGCCATGTCCCGGTGATCACCACCACCACGCACAAGACGCTGCGCGGCCCGCGCGGCGCGATGATCCTCACCGACGCCGAGCACGCGTCGGCGATCGACAAGGCCGTGTTCCCCGGCCTGCAGGGCGGCCCGCACAACCACACGACGGCGGGCATCGCGGTGGCACTGCACGAGGCATCGCAGCCGTCGTTCCGCACCTACGCGGCGCAGGTGGTCGCGAACGCGAAGGCCCTCGCCGAGGCGCTCACGGCCCGCGGCTACGACCTGGTGTCCGGCGGGACAGACAACCACCTGCTTCTCGTGGACCTCACGTCGAAGGGGATCGCCGGCAAGCCGGCGGCCAAGGCCCTGGACAAGGCCGGCATGGAGCTGAACTTCAACTCGGTCCCGTTCGACCAGCGCAAGCCGTTCGACCCGTCAGGCATCCGCCTCGGCACCCCGGCGATCACCACCCGCGGCCTGACCGAGGAGCACATGCCGCAGCTGGCGGCGTGGATGGACGAGGCGATCACGGCCGCGTCCAAGGACGACGAGTCGTCCCTGGACCGCATAGCGGGCGAAGTCCGCGACCTGCTGACCGCCTACCCGATCCCGGGCTGGTCTCCTGAGGTGTAGTCGTAAACACGTCGCGGGGGCGGAGGGCATCGTTCGCGCGCAAATCGGTCCGGCCATAGAAAACCGCTCTGGCCGGACCGAACGCGCGCGCTCGATGCCCCGCCGCCCCCGCTTCTCTTTTCGGCTGACAAAACCCGCCCGTACATTGCTGCTTCAGGGCTGACGCCAAACGGGTTGGGGGACAGACTGCCCGAGCTGCCATTGCTTGCGGTCCGTGCTCAGGTAGATAGCCAAAGAACTGAACGCTGAGGGGCTGACGCGGGACCCTGGGGCCGAGATTGGACCTCTCAGGGCTGGACGCTGACTTGGTCGGTCCGAGGCTGAACCCTCGCCTTGGGGGCTGACGCGGAGCCTCGGGGCGGAGGCTGAACCCTTCAGGGCTGCCGCAGACGTAGTTGTGCATGCTGTCGGCGTACGTGCGACAACACGGCCGGGCCCTGCTAGGGCGGCCGTGTTGCCGTGTCGAGGGGTAGGGGTTAGACGGCGGCAGCGGGTTCGGCGAGCTTGGCGCTGGCGGCGTCCATTGCGGCGGTGATCGGGGAGGGCCTGAAGCCCTTCACGACCAGCCAGACGCCAAGCGAGAGCTCCCAAGCAGCCACCAGGATGAAGCCCACCTGGAGCACGGTGATTTGGTGGTCGGTGCGGAACAGGGCGGCGATAACAGCGGCGATCAGTATTGGGGCTCCGATGAGTCCCAGCACGGGAATGAAACGGGGCACGAGCCGGGAGCGGTACATCAAGGAGCCGAGCAGCAGTGCGTTGATGCCTGGCATGAGGCTCTGTGAGAGCAGGAACGTCCAGTTGTAGATCGCGACGTGGGACGCGGCGGCGGCGACGAGCGCGGCCGAATTTGCCCCGGTCCCGGTGCCCAGGTCCTGTCTCAAGGTCAGCAGTGAAAGCAAGCTGACGACGCCGGTGAAGATCATGACGGCTTCAAGGACGCGAGCGGCGACGAAGCCAAGCGCGACGCCTTCGTTCTGCCGCTTGACTACCGGGTACAGCGTGACGGCGGTGCCGATGCAGGCCAGAGCGACGATCACCTCGAGGAGGCCGCCCACGAGCACGCCAGTGTGGCCGCCGGAGCCGAGGATCCAGTCCCGTTGGTCCTTCACGGGGCCGTAGAGGGCGAGCGTGGGGATCGAGACGAAGGTGAGCAGGTAGAAGATGCCCGCGACGAGCGCGGTCTTCCTTGTCGAGCCCGTGGGGATTCCTTGCGCCGCGTTCGTTGCCGGGGTTTGTGCGGTGATGGCCATGTCGGTCTCCTTTTCGTGAAGCTGCTGAGCTATCGGGCGCGGCACGGTTGTCACGTCAGCTCCCCGGGGTGGTGAGCAGCGGGCCGGCTGCCGTGTCCGGCGAGATCGTTGCCGCCGGCGTGCTCGTGGTACCGGTCGTCGGGGCCGGGCGGGCGGCCCGCCAGATCTTGACCGCGAGCAGGATCATCGCGACGGCGAACGGCAGCATGTACAGCACGACCTTGGGGCCGATGGCGCCCTGCGCCTCGGCGAGTTCCAGGCCCACGGTGAACAAGACGGCCAGCCAGCGCGGCACCCGGCGGCTGCGCCACAGCGCGAACCCCATGACGACCGGCGCGGCGTATTCGCTGGCGAAGTAGATGTACCCGGCGGCCTGGGACGGCCCGGAAGCGAAGCTCGTGACCAGGAACTGAGCGGCCGCGATATGAGTCATGTGCGCTGAGGCTGCGGCCGCGAGGCTGATCCCGCCCAGGACGTTGAGCATGGCCCCGGCGAACGCGCCCAGGCCGCCCAGCACCGCGGCGACCGTGGCGATGACCCAGCCGCGTCCGGTGACCAGCCTGGCGATCGCCGCGTACGACACCGCCAGGCCGCCGAGCGCCAGCACCGACAGCGAACCCGACAGGTACAGCTGGGACGAGTGGGCCGCGGCGATGGGCAGGACCTTAAGCGCGACGGCCGTAGTCGTGATCACCTGATCGGTGCCCTTGGGGTTCAGCGCCTCGGTACTGAGATAGAGCACGGCGGTGATCGGCAGGAAAACGGCCAGTACCCGCTGGCGCACCCGGGCAGCCTTACTTGCGGCGTTTTTCTCCAGCTCGTTGCGACGGCCGCGACGCTCAGCCAGCTGTTTCGATACTGGGGTTTGTGCGGTGGGGGCCATGTCGGTCTCCTTTTCGTGAAGCTGCTGAGTTATCGGGTCGACAGCTGACAAGCACCTGCCGGCAACCGGCAAAAGGGTTGCCGTTTAGTACGCCTCGGCGGCGGGCGCCTCAGGATGGTCTGGGCCGACGTGATTGACCGAGATCAGGGGCAGGCCCAGGTCGCGCGTTTTCTGGAGCAAGCCGTACAGTGCGGCCTGGTCGACTACCGGGCCATGGATGATGGTGGTGCCGTCGCTGCCGTGGGCAATGGTCAGCCCGTCGAACCAGGCGGCCCACCGGCTGTCGAGGCGCCCCTTGATGCGGATCTCGTACCATCCGGGGCCGTGAGAGCGGCCAGTCGATATCTCGCTCATGGTGCTCCTCCTCCTGTCGCCCGCCTGGCTGGATCTCCGCCGGTGCCCCGAACGTTTTCCGGGTCTGATCGGAAGCTACGAGCGGATGTGGTGAGCAGGCATCACCACACGTGGTGAGCGGTGTGGTGGTTCCAGGGCGCGGTCGCCGGTGGACAAGCCCGCGCCAGGTCTCCCGGCACCTCGCTCACGCCTGTGGGGTGACCGGCAGGCGCCCTGCGCCTAGGGTCCGTAACGGACGGGTCAGGGCTGGCGGCGGTCGCGGGTTCGCGACAGCAGGCCGAGTTCCGCGGCCCGGTTAACCGCTGCCCTGCGGCTGGTCACCGCGAGCTTGGTGTAGATGCTCTTGGTGTGCGTCCGCATGGTGTTCAGGGAAACCATGAGCTCGCGGGCGATGGCCGGGCCGTCCAGCTCGCTTCCGAGTAGTCGCAGCACGTCGAGCTCGCGTTCGCTCAGTGGCTCGATCAGGGCCTGTTCCACGGGGCCGTCGTGCTCGCCCGCCCGCACGGCGGCCAGGAGCCGGCGCGCGTAGTCCCGCCTGATCCCCTGTTTCGCGGCCGCTCTCAGCAGAGACGTCATCGGCTGGCCCTCATCAACGAAGACGCGGACATAGCCCTCGGGTTCAGCCAATGTCACGGCGCGCTCCAGAGCGGCAAGCGCGGCCGGGATTTCCCCTACCGCCTGATGCGCGAGCGCCCGCAGCACCAGGATCTCGATGACGCGTCCCGTCCGCTGCCCGTCTTCCGCCGCCAGCAGGAGGCGCGCCAAGAGCTGGGCCGCCTCGTGAACGGCGCGCCCTGCATCTTCGCCCTCATGCCGCGCCAGGAGCACCCTGGCCAGGGTGATGTGCTCGAACTCGCGGAGGTAGCTGAGGTCGTCGTCAGCGGTCAGGCCCTGCTCACGCGCCCAGCCCAGCGCGTCGCCAAGCCTGCCCTGCGCGATCCAGACCCGTGCCTTCAGCGCCGGGACCGGCCGCACGTTGGGGAAGAAGTCGCTCACGTACAGGCGGTCCGCCTCGTCGAGCAGGTCAAGTGCGCCGGCCAGATTTCCTTCAGCCTCCGCTACCCGGGCCATCGCGACCCGCAACCGATACCGGTGCTGCGGCAACCCGGTGTGCTCACCCAGTTCCTGGCTCGTCAGCAGGTGCCGGGTGGCGGCTGGCAGGTCGTCGCGTTCGCGGTAGATCTCGCTTATCCCTGCGTGCATGTCGGCCATTCCCCGCAGAACCGGTCCGCCTTGCTCAGGGACAAGCTGCAAAGCCTGCTCGTAGGTGCGCATCGCCTCGCCGAGCCGGCCTTGCGTGATCCGGATGTCGGCCAGCGCGATCGAGCAGCCCAGGATATCGGAGACGAAACCGGCTCGCCGCAGTCCGGCCACGCACGCGGACCAGGCCAGGTGCGCAGCCCCCAGGTCCCCGTTCCCCCAGGACGCGAGCCCCAGGAACCCCGATGCCGAGGCACGGCCCAGGTGGTCCTCCTCAGGCGAAAGATCAAGCGCCCGCCGGGCGTGCCGGACGGTGCCGGGTGCGTCGCCACGGGCCACGGCCAGGGCGGCCCGGTACAGCTCGATCGCCGCCGGGAGACGGCGGTATTCCTCCTCGATGGCGGCAGCCATCTCGGCCGGCGGGGCGTGCGGTCCCTCGTGGAGAGCTGCTGGTGCGTCCAGACACCGCTCGGCGTCCCGCAGGCGCTCCTCGACTCCCTCCATCTCGCCGGTCGTCAGCAATGCCCCGGCAAAGTTAACGCTGAGCACTGGCCTGCCGCGGACCAGTTCGTCGGGAAGTGCCTCGAGCCAGCGACGCACCGTGGCTTCCTGCCTTGTCTTGCGCATGGCCGCGATCGCAAGCTCGACCAGGCCGGCCGCTCGCTCGAAATCCTCGGCGGCCAGCGCGTGGCTTATGGCCAAGGGCTGCTCGCCGCTGCGCTCGTACCACGCGCTCGCCCGCCGGTGCAGGTCCGGCACCTGCCCGGGCTGCTCGTCGAGCAGGCGCGCATGCAGCACGTCAGCAAAGAGCTGGTGGTAGCGGTACCACCGGCGGCGGTCGTCGAGCGGGAACAGGAACAGGTTCCCCCGGTCCAGCGCCTCAAGCGTGGCCTTGCCGCCCCCCTGCCCGGTGACGGCATCGCACACTGGACCGCTCAGCCGGCCCAGGATAGACGTCTGCAGCAGGAAGCTCTGGACACGATCAGGCAGGCGCTGCAGCACCTCCTCGACCAGGTAGTCAACGACATAGCGGTCATCTCCCGCGAAGCCGGCGATGAACCCGGCCACGTCGTCTCGCCCCTGCATCGAAAGCGCCGCCAGCTGAAGCGCGGCGATCCAGCCCTCGGTACGTCCCTCAAGCACAGCCACGTCCCGCGCCGTCAGCTGCAGGCCCATCATCCCGTTGAGGTACGCCGCCGTCTCATCAGGGGTGAAGCGCAGCTCGGCCGCGCGGATCTCGACCAGCTCGCCGCGCGCCCGCAACCGGGCCAGCGGCAACGCGGGATCAGCGCGGCCGACGATCACCACGTGCAGCCGGGGAGGCAGATGATCGAGCAGGAACGCCATGCCGTCCTGCACCTCGCGCGCGTCGACGACATGGTAGTCGTCGAGCACCAGCACGACATCGGCCGCGATGGCGCCCAGTTCGTTGAGCGCAGCGGTAAGCACCGTCTCGATAGGGGGCGGCTGGGGTGTCTGCAGGAGGGCCAGCGCAGCTTCGCCTACCCCGGATGCCACCGTCCGCAACGCGGCGATCACATAGGTCCAGAAAGACACGGGATCGTTGTCGGCCCGGTCGAGCGACAGCCATGCGGCCAGCCGCTCATCGCCCGGCGCGGCCGGTCCCGCCGCCAGCCATTCGGCGAGCAGCGTCGTCTTGCCGAAACCAGCGGGTGCGGAGACGAGCACCAACTTCGACGCGGTGCCGCGGTCCAGCCGCTCGCTCAGCCGCGGACGCGGCACCACACCACGCCGAAACCTCGGGACATACAACTTCGTCTCGAGCAGGGCGGCTGGCACAGACCATCTCCCTAGGCGAACGCATCAGTCAGCAACCACTGGCCTTTTTCGTCCTACCCATTCCTCACCAGCCAACGACCGATAAGTCCCATCATGGCCGGGCCAACCGCAAACCACCTAGCCTTACCCCTCACACCCGCCGCCAACGAGCCTCGCACAGACCGTAGATGCCGAAGATAATCAAGCCGACCGCCGCGAGCAGGAGCAGGAACTCGCCGAACGGCTGGTCGCGGAGGGTGAGCAGTGCCTTGTCGACGCCGCCCGCCTTCGACGGACGGTAGGTAACGGCGGCGTCGATCACCAGGACGCCGACGAGGGCGAACACCACGCCGCGGGCGACCGTCCCGATCACGCCGAGCCATTCGACGATGCGGCGCGCACGCGGGCTCATCTGCGAGGTCTCCAGGTAGCGCATGAACCTACGGCGGATGCCCTGCGCGATGAGCGCCACCCCGGCGATCACCACGATCAGCCCGACGATGCCCACGAGCCACCGGCCGCCGGCGTGATGCATGACCGAGGCGGTGACGTCCTGCTGCTTGGCAGCCTCGTTGCTGTGCGCGCCAGAGATCACCTGGAACGTCAGGTACGCGAGTCCGGCGTAGACCAGTCCACTGAACAGCGACTTCAGTCGGGGACCCGCGCCGTTCCCCTCCCCGGTGACGCCGAAGGCCGCTTCGCTGAACCGCCATAGGGCATAGCCGACGAATCCGATGCCGAGCAGCCACAGCGAAACCATGCCGTAGGGCTTGCCGGCGAGCAGCTGCAGAGCGCCCTCCTGGTCGGCTTCCCGCGAGCTTTGGCCGACCGCGACGAGGATCGCGACCCAGCCGATCAGGACGTAGATGATCCCGCGTGCTGCCAGGCCAGCCCTGGCCAGCGCACGGACGGCCGGGCTATTCGCTGCTCGTCTGGCGCTCCCGCGCGTCCGCGCGGCTGGTGACGATATCGAAGGCATGGGCCAGCGACTACCCGCATTGCAGGGGTCTATGTAGATATTTCCGCTTTACCAGGAGCCCCACGATAGGGCCGGCTTAGGCAGCGAGGGGGGTTCGAGGAAAGCGGGCGGCCCGGTCAGGTCAAGCGCGCTGAGCGGCGAGGCCGCCGCCGCGTCCCTGGCGGTCAGCGGGGGCAGGTTCCATTTCAGCTCCACCAGCTTGAGCACAGAGGTGTGGTCGAGCACCTCGCTGCAGACGTGCTGGGGGCGGCCGTACGGTGACACCAGGACCGCCGGTACCCGGAACCCGTACCGATCGTAACGATGCGGGCCCTCGGTCAGGTTCTTATCAGTCTTGACTACCTGAGGGAAGAACGGTCGCAGGACAGACTGCAGCCTGGTCGGGCTGCCCGTCAGGCTGCGTCCCTCAATGTCATCGGGCGGGACGGCCGGCGGCGGCGCCACGTGGTCGTAGTAGCCGCCGTGCTCGTCATAGACCCAGATCAGCAGGGTGTGCGGCCAGCCCTTGCCGTGCATGACCCGGTTGATCACCTCCGCGGCGAAGCTCTCGCCCTTGCGGATGTCCTGCGGGTTCTCCTCTGAGTAAGTGTCGAAGTCGGGATCCACGATGCTGAACGCGGGCAGCGTCCCGTTGTCGGCGGCCGCGAAAAACTGGTCAGTGCTATGGACGTGCCGCATGTACCGGCCGATCCCCAGTGGAAAAACGTCGGCCGTGAACTGGATGTCCTTGTGGACTCCGCTTGTTACCGCGGGGAAGGACCTCCCGGCGGACAGCAGCCGGCGACGGGCCATCCGGCGCTTGTGACGCGCGTAGCTTCTGAACTTGGACTGGTCGGCGGTCGCGGCATGGTAGTTGGCCCACGAAATGCCGTGCCTGCTCAGCAAGTCGAAGATTGTCCCGGCGGGCGGGTAGCTGAGCAAGTCGTAGGGCGCGTCGTCGATGAGTCCGTCCGCCGTTCCGGCGATCAGGAAGCGGCGGTTAGGGAACGTGGGTCCCAGGCATGAACTGAACCAGTGATCGGCCAGGGGGAAGGTGCGGGCTAGCCCGTAATAGAACGGCAGGTCGTCTTCTGACCAGTAGCCCATGCCGACGGCCGCGCCAGGGCCCTCGCATTCGGCGGCATCGACGTCGCTTGTGGCGGGAACGACCACCTGGGTGCTGGTGACGAACCCTTCGCGCCTGCCCTCATCCCACTGGTGATGAGTGGCATGCCAGCTTTGCGACGGCACCGACGGCCGCTGGACCGTCGAAGGCAGGTGGTGCGCCCGGATGGGCTGACCCGCGGTGTCCCGGTTAAATATGTCTGGCTTACCGTCGGCGCCGAGCGGAAAACCCTCGCCCCGGCCTTGCAGCATGCCCAGGTAGTTGTCGTAGGAATGGTTTTCCATCATGAGGACGACAATGTGCCTGATCTGCGGTAGCAGGTCCGTGCCAACGGGCAGCGACGGCTGCGGCGGCGGTCCGGCAGGCCGGACGCCACCATGCCGACCCCGGAGTTTCAGCTCAGCCCGCTCGAGTCGTTCCCACACGTTCTTCCGCCTTCGGGGTTAGCTGTCGCTACCGGGCATGACTTCCCTAGCCCTTTCCGCCCGCCAGGGGCCCGGGTTCATCATCCACTACCGAGGCGGGCGTGCAAAACAGGCCTTTTCCGGACGGGGCTGTGTTCAGATCGCGGTGTCTGTGGTGGCGGCACTGGGACCTAGCACGCGAACCCCCCAGCTCGTGAACGAGGTCCATCCCACGGTGGGGTAGTCGTGGCGGAGTGCCGCGGTGTCGGCCTGGTACCCGGCACTGCGCAGGAATTCCCACATCGTGGCCATGTCCGCGCTGCCGCGGCGCACGGAAGACATCGGCACCTCGGCGTAGCGGACATGGCGGCCCAGGGCAACTTCCTGACTCGGTGGTGCACGTCTCGGGGTACTAGAGCCGTCGAGGTCACCCGATGAAAGGCCATGGCACGCTTCCGGAGGAGATGGTCATGCGGCACCGAGTTCAACGACCGTGCCGTTCCGGACACAACCCGCGGCAAGATCAGCGTCTAGCTGGACCGGATCGCCATCCGGGCAGATCAGGCCCGCGCCCGGCAGTGCGGATGTTCCGTCTCCGCGCTGCCGTGGCGGCTGCCCTGGCCGTCGCCGCCGCCGTGCTTACGGCGTGCTCCGGACCTTCTCAGGGACCCGGCCCGGCAACCTACTACCTCGCACTCGGAGACTCCCTGTCCCAGGGAGTCCAGCCAGACGCAGCCGGCGCCAGCACCGAGACCACCCAGGGCTACCCGGACCTCGTGTACGCCCAGCTCCGCCGCGGCCATCCCACGCTGAAGCTCTCGCAGCTCGGGTGCCCCGGGGAGACCACCAAGACGATGATCCACGGCGGCATCTGCCGCTACCCTGCCGGTTCACAGCTAGCCGCCGCGGTCGCCTTCCTGCACGCCCATCGAGGGCACGTGCTGCTGGTCACGATCGACATCGGCGCCAACGATCCCGAGGACTGCGGAAGCCAGCCCAGCCTGAGCAAACTCGCCTCCTGCATCAGGCAGGTCCCCGGAGCAGCCGCCAACCTGACCACGATCCTGGCCACCCTCCGCGCCGCGGCCGGCCCCGGCGTCCGCTTCGTCGGCATGAGTTACTACCTGCCCGAACTCGCCGAATGGCGCAACGGCATGCTCGGCCAGGCGCTCGCCTGGGCCAGCGAGCGGGTCGCCATCACCTACAACGACATGCTTGACCATGCCTACGCCCAGGCCGGCGTCCGCGTCGCTGACGTCCTCGGGGCCTTCGACACCACCGACTTCGGCGATCCGGTGACAGTGCCCGGCATCGGCCCGCTGCCGCGCAACGTCGCGCTGATCTGCGAGTGGACCTGGCAGTGCGCGCCGCCGCCCCGCGGCCCGAACCAGCACCCGAACCCGGCCGGCTACCGCGTCATCGCCAGCGCAGTCCTCAAGGCCGCCAACCTCACATGACATCGGTCGCTGGCATGACAATGCCCCGGGGCGCTTGCCGAAGCAGAGGCACACACCGGGGCTCACGACCACCAGTATGCAACGGTTCGCTCTTGGCAAGGTTCTGAGTCACAGAGATTGCGGTGCGGGCGCGCTTGTATCGGTGTGGGCCGCAAGTATGGGCAGGAGGGCGAGGAGTTGGATGCCGGCGGCGGTGAGGACGAGCTGGCGGGCCGTCAGGGAGGCTGACAGGAGTCCGGCGGCGGCGGCGCCGATGGCGTAGCTGCCCGTCTTGATGCTGGCTGAGGTGGCGGAGAACTGCGCGTAGCGGTGGGCGGGGACGCACTGCTGGCGGACGCTGAAGGTCGCCGCCAGCACGGGCCCGTCGGCGATTCCGGCCAGCACCGCGAGGGGGATGGCCGGGCCGAGGCCGGGCATGACGGCGAGGGCGGCGAGGCTGAACCCGGCGCCCGCCATCGCGGCGATGATGACGGCCCGGGGTGAGCGCCGGGACAACAGGCGTTCGCTGACGATCGCTCCGATGAGTGCGCCACCGCTGATGGCGCAGAGCAACCACCCGCCGACCGCCGCCCGGTAGGTTAACGGTGTAACTGGTTCCGGTCCGCGCCGAGGACAGGCCTGCGGGCGGACGTGACCAGCCCGCCGCCGTCGCTGACCAGGACCACGTCCGGGTCGAGCACGCGAATCAGCGCCGCCAGGTCGCCTGAGGTCGCCGCAGAGGCGAACGCCTCGACCACGCGCCGGTGCTCGGCCGCGTCGGTCGACGGCCAGGGGGACTGGCCGCGGACGTGCCGCCTGGCGCGGGAGGCGAGTTGCCTGACGGCCGCCGGCGCCCGGCCGACGATGGCTGCTATCTCATCGAATGTCACGCCGAACAGGTCATGCAGGACGAACGCTGTCCGCTCCGCCGGCGACAGAGTCTCCATCACCACCAGGATCGCGTAGCCGACCTCGTCGGCAAGCGTCACCTTGTCCGCCGGGTCCGCAGCCGCCTCATCTGGTGACGCGACCACAGGCTCAGGCAGCCACTGGCCGACGTAGCGCTCCCGCCGGACCCGGGCGGACCGCAGCACGTCAAGCGCCATCCGCGACACGGCCACGACCGCCCAGGCCTCCACGTCGCGCACTGGTTCATCCTCATCCGCGGCCACCAGCCGGAACCAGCAGTCAGCGACGACGTCCTCGGCCTCGCTACGGCTGCCGATGATCGCGTACGCCACGCGGACCAGCCTCGGCCGCGCCTGGCTGAAGGCGGCGGCCAGCAGGTCCGGGTCGGTGCTCACAGCGTGCTTCGCGCCCGCTGCTCGGCCACCCAGTCGGCGAAGGTCTGCGTCCCCCGCAGCCCCGGCCTGTCGGGCAGGCCGTCGCCCGCCGCCATGGCCTTGCCCGCCGCGCCGGGCACTCGCACCGAGGCGACCAGGCGCCTGTCCCCGCGGGCGCGAACGACGTGGCGGACCATGTCCGCCATTATCTCCTCCCGCGGGCCCGCGAGCTCGGACATGGCCACGGGATCGCCGACGGCGATCCTGGCGAGCGCCGCGCCGACCTCGCGGGCGGCGACCGGCTGGGCACGCCAGCGGGGGACGATCACGACGGGCCCGGGCATCTTGGCCAGGTACTGCCCGGGGAACTCGTGGAACTGCGCCGCGCGCAGGATGCTCACCGGCACCGGCGACTCCTGGAGGACCCTTTCCTGGCGCAGCTTGCCCTGGTAGTAGCCATACGGCACCCGGTCTATCCCGATGATCGAGAGCGCGACGATGTGCCGCACGCCCGCTTCGGCCGCCGTGCGCATCAGCGTCCGTGCGGTTGCCTCGAAGAACTCGCTGCTGGCCTGCTTGCCCGACGACGCGACGTTGGTCGCGTCGATCACCGCGTCGACGCCCGCGAGCGCGGCGTCAACGCCATCACCTGTCACCAGGTCGGCGCCGGCCGAACGGGTGATCACGATCGCCTCGTGACCATCGGCGCGCAGCGCCTCGACCGTCCAGCGTCCGGCGACGCCCGTTCCGCCTGCGACCGCGATCTTCATCTGTCTACCTCCACCGCGACGATTTGCTGCTGACAGAAAGTGGACGAGACCGGGCCCCGGAGTGTGACATCGCGATTTTGGATCATTGCGTGCGCTCGCCGAGGACTTCGAGCCGCGTGAGCGATGGCGGCAGGCGTGCGACTGTCGTGGAGGCCGTCCCGGACCTGGCCGAGCGCGAGTTGTGGAAGCTGCGCACCTGGTCGCAGGCGCTAGCGCACGTGCTCGTAGAGCGCGGCGAGACCGAGTTCGCGGCACGCGCCCAGGTGGAGGTTGCCCTGGCTCTCTTTCGGGCGGCGTTCCAGAGGTGAGCGCATGAGGACGACTCGCAGAGCCTCGACGCCTTGATCGATGAGGCGTATGCCGCTGTGGGCCTTCGGCCGCTTGGCTGAAGCGCCGACGTTCCGTGACGGACTAGATGAGGCATCACAAGTGCCCAACTGTCTCCGGCAACGCGGCGTGCTGGCTGCGCGGCGGGGCAACTGTCAGGTGCCCAGGGGGTGGCCGCTCTGTGTCAGCGGGCGAGGCCGCCCCCGTAGCCGCCGAAGCTGGGCCGCATTTTGATGTGGCGTTCGACCTCCAACGTGATCTTCGCCTCGTCGCCGGTTCGCATGACGGCGAGCAACTCCTCGTGCTCGGTCACGATGTCGCTTAGCGAGGCGTGGTGGGGGGCGTCATTGTAGAAGTAGGCGCGCACGCGAGGCACGATGGTCCGCCAGATCTGCTCGCAATGCGGCCAGTCCGACTTCACGATGACCAGTTCGTGGAACTGGATGTCGGCCTCCACGATGGACTCGTGATCATCGGCGAGTGCCGCCGTTGCCATCGCTTCGACCAGTTCGTCGAGCTTGGCGAAGGCCGCAGCGTCGAGCCGGGGGAGCGCGTGGCTGAAGGCGAACTGCTCCAGGACAACCCGGATCGGGACGAGGATCTGCACGACCTCCTCCTGGGACACTCCGAGGACCTCAGCCCCGCGGTAGGAGTGCGAGACAACGAGCCCTTCCTGCTCAAGCTGCGCCAGCGCTTCTCGCACGGGGCCGCGGCTTACGCCCGTGCGTGAGGAGATGTCGCGTTCCACGAGGCGGGTGCCGGGCCTCAGTTCGCCTGTCGCGATGGCCTCACGCAGCGCGCGGACCAGCCAGATCTTGCGCGACTCCGGTGGATCTTGCGCCATTGCGTCCAACCGAGCCATGGGCGTGCTTCCCCTCCTGTGCGGGCTTCACGGGACGGCAACAGTCTAGCGGTTGCGCAACTTTGTTTTGGCAGATGGTTGACCATCTGCCATTTCTCCCCTACGTTGTCCCAAACGAGCACAACCGCCCCAATTGCTACGGTTGTGCGGCCATTGTTCCGGGAGGTCCCATGGACGTCAGAGCAGCGCATCCACCAGCCGGAGCCGATGGCGCTCCGGGACGCACTGGCCGGCTGCGGTGGCTTATCGCCGGGTGCCTAGCGCTCGGCGTGATCATCACTTACTTCGACCGGTCCAACCTTTCCGTCGCGACCGGCCCGATCGAGTCGGAGTACCACATTAGCGACGGCCAGATGGGCATCCTGCTGTCCGCCTTCGCCTGGTCGTACACGGTCTTCACGCTTCCCGTCGCCGCGCTGCTCGACCGGATCGGGGTGACGTGGCTGCAGCGGATCGGCGGCATTATCTGGAGCGCCGCGACGTTGGTGACCGCGGTGGTCAGCGGATTCGGGCTGCTCATCCTGGCCCGCGTGCTGCTGGGAGTCGGTGAGGCACCACTGTTCCCCGCCGTGTCGAAGGCGACCAGCTACTGGTTCCCGCTGAGCGAGCGCTCGGTCGCTACCTCCTCGTTCGATGGCTCCGCGAAGTTCTCCAACGTCATCGGACTGCCTGTCATCTCCCTGTTCGTCGGAGCCTACGGCTGGCACGCCGGCTTCTGGTTCACCGGCGGGCTCAGCGTCTTCTTCTTGCTGGTGTTCTGGGTTTTCTACCGTGACCCCAGCGCCCACAAGATGCTCTCCGCTCGGGAGCGCCAGTACATCACCGACGGCGGCGCACAGCCCGAGACCGTAACCGCGAACCTTGGAGTCGCGGCGAAGGATCTGGTACGGTCGCGCAAGTTCTGGGGGCTCTTCCTCGGTTTTACCGCATACAACTACTGCTTTGTCATGTTCATGACCTGGCTGCCCGGCTACATGGAGACGGACATGCACATGTCCGTGATCAAGGCCGGCTGGTCCACGGCGGGTCCCTGGCTTGCCGCGACGGTCGCGGACGTGTGCATCGGCGGCTTGCTCGTCGACAAGCTCATCAGGTCGGGGCGCAACCCCACCGTCGTGAGGCAAGTCGTGCTGTGCGCCGGAATGCTGCTCGGCGTGGCCGTGATCCCCGCGGCATTCACACACAGCCCGACCATCGCCCTCGTATGGATCTCAATAGCGCTGGTCGGGATCGCCTTCTCCGCGCCGGTCGCGTGGAGCATACCCGGGCTGATCGCCCCTCCCGGAACTGTGGGCCTGCTGGGCGGGATGATCAATCTCGGCGGGAACGTCGCCGGCATCGTCTCACCCATCGTCACAGGCTACGTCGCCGAAACGGCAGGCTTTGGCAGGCTTTCGTCGTCGCAGGGATGTGCTGTCGGCGGCCTAGCCGGATACCTGTTCCTGCTGGGCCGCATCGAACCATGACGCTGCCCGGGGGAGCCGGCGGGGACTCAGTTCGCCAACCTGCCGAAGCCGTGCGACCGGAGGCGTAAGTGCTCGACATTCTCATTCGCGGCGGTCTCGTCGTCGACGGCACGGGCAGTGAGCCGTTCGCCGCCGATGTCGCGGTCGAGGACGGGGTAATCACCGGCGTCGGGTCGCTGCCCGGCGCGCAGGCCCGGCGCGTGATCGACGCGACAGGCCTGATCGTCTCCCCTGGGCTCATTGATCCGCACAGCCACAGCGACCGGTCGATTCTGGGCAACCCGACGGCGCAGAGCACCATCCGGCAGGGTGTCACCACCGAGGTGGTGGGGAACTCGGGGCAACGTTCGCACCGCTGGGGCCGGCCTCGGCGGCGGTCGCGGCGAGCGCCCTGGCTGCCCTGGGTTATGAGGGCCCGGTCGACTGGCGCGGCTTTAGCGGACTGCTTGAGCGGGTCGCGGAAATCGGTACCTCGCAGAACCTGGCGTGGTTCGTCGGGCACAGCGCGCTGCGCGACGCCGTAGGCGCCGGGTCCGGCGTGGCAAGCCAGGACCAGCTAAAGGCGATGGCGGGGCTCCTCGCTGAAGCGCTCGACGCGGGGGCGCTCGGCATGTCCAGCGGCCTGGAGTACGGCGCCGGGCGGGGTGCGGACACCGCTGAACTGGCCGGCCTCGCGCGCGTCGTCGGGACACGCGGCGGCATGTACGCCAGTCACATCCGCAACCGCGACGCGAACCTGGCGGCGGCGGTTCAGGAATTCTTTGAAATTGCCCAGGCTGGTGGTGGGCGGGCTCAACTGTCGCACTTGAACGTCCGGCACGACACCGGTGCGCCGCCGAACGCCTGGCAGGCCGCGGTGGAGCAGTTGGACCGCTGCCGTCGCGGCGGCTTGGACGTGCTCGCCGACATGACCCCCTACTGCGACGGGACCGGGAGGGCGACCGGGTTGCTGCCGGACTGGCTGCTGGAAAGCGGCCCTGCCAGCGCGGCCCGCATGCTCACCGACCCGGTGGTCCGTGACCGCCTCAGGGGCGACTGCGACCGCTACTGGCGGTTCGTCAACCGCGGGCAGTGGGACCGGGTGATGCTGCTCAACAGTTCTGCCACTCCCGAACTTGAGGGACTGTCTTTTCCTGACATCGCGCGCCGCCTCGGCAAGGACGAATGGGACGCGTTCTTCGACGTGCTCGCGGCCGCCGGGGAAGGGATGCAGAATGTGCAGCTCATGGCCACTCTCTTCACCGAGCAGCACGTGGCAGAAGCCGTCAGGCATCCGCTGTTCTGCCTTGGCGTGGATGCCTTCACGAGCACGACCGAGGGTCCCCTCGCGGTGCGCTCCAGGCATCCGCTGTTCTTCGCGGGGCACGTTCACTACCTCGCGTACCACGTCAGGGACAAGGGGACCCTGTCGCTTCCGGCCGCCGTCCACAAGATGACCGCGATGGTTGCCGACCACTTCGGATTGCCCCGCCGCGGCCGCGTGCGCAAGGGAGACTACGCCGACCTGGCGCTTTTCGACCTTCCTGGCCTCACAGAGCGAGCCACCCGGGCTCAGCCGCTCGCCTACGCCGGCGGGGTGCCCTACGTGGTCGTGAACGGCATGATCGTGGTGGACGCCAGCGAGCACACCGGCCGGCGACCCGGAACATTCATCAGCAGATAGTAGGCGTGCTTCCTTCCGAACGGCGCACGCGACGGCACACTTTAGCGATCGCGTACCATTGCATGGTAGATGGTCAACCATCTACCATGCGGTACCGACCTGCCGAAACAGGGCGACTGGAGGTATGAGTGCTCGACATTCTCATCCGCGGCGGTCTCGTCGTCGACGGGACGGGCAGTGAGCCGTTCGCCGCCGATGTCGCGGTCGACGACGGGATGATCACCGGCGTCGGGTCGCTGCCCGGCGCGCAGGCCCGGCGCGTGATCGACGCCACGGGCCTGATCGTCTGCCCGGGACTCATTGATCCGCACAGCCACAGCGACTGGTCGATTCTGGGCAACCCGACGGCGCAGAGCACCATCCGGCAGGGGGTCACCACCGAGGTGGTCGGGAACTGCGGGGTTACGTACGCGCCGCTGGGCCCGACCTCGGTGGCAACTGCCGCGAGCGCCCTGGCTGCCCTGGGCTACGAGGGCCCGGTCGACTGGCGCGGGTTCTCGGGACTGCTTGAGCGGGTCGCGGAAATCGGTACCTCGCAGAACCTGGCGTGGTTCGTCGGGCACAGCGCGCTGCGCGACGCCGTAGGCGCCGGGTCCGGCGTGGCAAGCCAGGACCAGCTCAAGGCGATGGCCGGGCTCGTGACGGAGGCGCTCGACGCCGGGGCGCTTGGCATGTCCAGCGGTCTGGAGTACGGCGCGGGACGGGCCGCGGCCACCGCCGAACTGGCTGGCCTCGCGCGCATAGTCGGCACACGTGGCGGCATGTACGCCAGTCACATCCGCAACCGCGACGCGAACCTGGCGGCGGCGGTTCGGGAATTCTTTGATGTCGCGCGGGCCGGCGGTGGGCGGGCTCAGCTGTCGCACCTGAACGTCCGGCACGACACGGGTGCGCCGCCAGATGCCTGGCAGGCCGCAGTGGAGCAGTTGGACCAGTGCCGTCGCGGCGGCATGGACGTGCTCGCGGACATGACCCCCTTCTGTGACGGGCTCGGGATGGCGACCGGGCTGCTGCCGGGCTGGCTGCTGCAAGACGGCCCGGCCAGCGCAGCCCGCATGCTCGCCGACCCGGTGGTCCGTGACCGCCTCCGGGGCGACGTCGACCGCTACTGGCGGTTCGTCCACCGCGGGCAGTGGGACCGGGTGACTTTGCACGTGAGCCCCGCCACTCCCGAACTTGAGGGCCTGTCTTTTCCCGACATCGCGCGCCGCCTCGGCAAGGACGAATGGGACGCGTTCTTCGACGTGCTCGCAGCCGCCGGGGAACGAATGCAGAACGTTCAGCTCATGGCCACTCTCTTCACTGAGGAGCACGTCGCCGAGGCCGTCAGACATCCCTTGTTCTGCCTTGGCGTAGATGCCTTCACAAGCACAATCGAGGGCCCGCTCGCGGTGCGCTCCAGGCATCCGCTGTTCTTCGCGGGGCACGTTCACTACCTCGCGTACCACGTCAGGGACAAGGGAACGCTGTCGCTCCCGGCTGCCATCCACAAGATGACCGCGATGGTTGCCGACCACTTCGGATTGCCCCGCCGCGGCCGCGTGCGCAAGGGAGACTACGCCGACCTGGCGCTTTTCGACCTTCCTGGCCTCACAGAGCGAGCCACCCGGGCTCAGCCGCTTGCCTACGCCGGCGGGGTGCCCTACGTGGTCGTGAACGGCATGATCGTGGTGGACGCCAGCGAGCACACCGGCCGGCGACCCGGAACATTCATCAGCAGATCGTGACCCCTGCCCGAGGGCAGGCTCGCCAGCAGACCAGAGCGATGGAGAATAGTTTGAAAATCAGGATGTCGGGGCGATAGGCGACGGGGCGGAACTCGGAGGGCGTATGGAGCGAGGAACTCCCGCCGGATGACGTCGTACAGACCCTCGTCTGGCGGAACTGACGACGGCCTTGTCGGAACCGGCAGTGTCTTCACTAATGCCGGGCTGGTGCGGAGCTCGCTGAACGTGCTGGAGCCGCTGTACCGGGGGGAGAACGCGCTCGAACCTGAGCGGGTCAGCGAGAAACTACGGCAGAACACTTTCTGGCTCGGCCGCGGTGGCTCGATCACGCACACCATCAGCGGCATCGACACAGCGCTGTGGGACATCCTCGGCCAGGCCACCGGCCAGCCGGTCGGCCGGCCCTCGGCGGCCGCTACCGCGAACGCGTCATGCCGTACGCGTCTGGCTCATGGAGGAGCAGGCCCGGCTCTCCGACGAACTGGCGAAAATGTGCGCGGAAGGATTCCGGGCCTTCAAGATCGGCTGGGGGCCGTTCGGGCGGGTCTCCGCCGCCATGGACGAGGCAATCGTCGCCGCAGCCCGGCAGGCCGTAGGCCCCGAAGCGCTGCTCGCTGTCGATGCCGGCGGCAGTGACGCACTATGGCGCGGCGACTACAAGTGGGCGCTGCGCACCGCGACGATGCTCGCGTCTTACGATATCGCCTGGTTCGAGGAGGCCCTGGTGCCTGACGCGCTTGACGACTTTGCCGCCCTGCGCCGCCAGGCCCCCGTCCCCATCTCAGGCGGGGAGGTGCTGACGCGCCGTCAGGCGTTCCTGCCCTACCTGCTGGCCGGAGCCTTCGACATCGTGCAACCTGACACCACCAAAGTCGGCGGCCTGAGCGAATCACGGCGCATCGGGTGGATGGCCGAGGAACATGGCATCCGGCTCATCCCCCACGGGTGGAACACCGCGGTGGGGCTCGCCGCTGATCTTCAGCTGGCATCGGCACTGCCACGGACCGATCTCGTCGAGTACCGCACCGGCGCGCCCTATATTGACGAGCTCAGGGACGGCGGGTGGCGACTCGATGACGACGGCATGCTCGCGATACCCGACGTGCCCGGCCTAGGCATCCGTCTCGACCAGACGGCTCTTGCCCGCTACAGCGACGACAACTGACCGCTGGGCCTGGCTCTCCCCGCATTCGTACTCGAGACACGTTCGCTAGGGCTGTCGTTCTTGGCTAACTACGTAATGGAAGAGAATGGACACAAAAAACAGCGTGTCAGGTGCCGGGCGCTTCGGAGGCGGCCCAGGCGAGACGTTCGCCGTGGCGGTCGCCGCCCAGCGACTCCTGCCGGTGCTGCGGCTGCCTGATGCGGCGGCCGCTGTCGCCCGCACCCGGTCCCTGCTTGACGCGGGGTGCCGGGTGGTGGAGCTGACCACGAGTGTGCCGGACTGGCCGCGGGCGCTCGCCGAATGCCGTGAACTCGGCGCGAGCACGGGCGCTGCCGCAATGATCGGGATGGGCACGGTGACCACCGCCGCGCAGGCCGTCACGGCCGTCTCGGCCGGCGCGCAGTTCCTGGTCTCACCGTTCCCCGCGCCCGAGGTGCGCCCGGTTGCCGAACGCGCCGGGGTGATCCTCATCGAGGGCGGGTTCACCCCCGCGGAGATCGCCGATGCGGCCAGCCGCGGGCCGGCGAAGGTGTTCCCTGCCCATGTTGGCGGCCCCGCGTTCATCCGCTCGCTGCGGGCGATCCTCCCGGGCGCTCAGCTCATTCCCACCGGCGGCATCTCTGTCGGCCAGGCAGGCGACTACCTCGACGCGGGGGCCCTCGCGGTCGGCGTGGGCTCCGGGCTGCCCGCCGATATCGCCGGCCTCGCCGGACTGTTCCAGGCGGACGCATGAGGCCATTCGACGTGGTGCTCATCGGGGAGATCCTCGTCGAGCTGTACTCCGGGGAGCCGCTCACCGACGGCGTCGGCCTCCGGCTCGGGTTCTCCGGCGACGTGCTCAACGCCGCCGCGGCGGCCGCCGCCGGCGGCGCGCGCACGGCCGTGCTGACCTCGATCGGGGACGACGAACTCGGCGGCGCCATCCTGGCCCGCGCCGCCGCCCTCGGGATCGACACCTCCCTGATCCGCCGGACCAGCGCACCCAACGGTGCCTACATGCTGCACGGTGACCTTTCCGGGCAAACCCAGTTCACCTACTGGCGCACCGGGAGTGCCGCCTCGCAGATGACCGCCGCGGACATCGGCCAGCAGCAGGATGTGCTCGCCCACGCCGGAGCGGTCGTGCTGTCCGGCATCTTTACCGCACTGTCCCCCGGCTGTGCCGAGGCAACGCTGGCCGCCGCGCGCAGCGCCGCCGCAGGCGGCGCTGCCGTCCTCTACGACCCGAACTTCCGCCCCCGGCTGACCACGCCGGCCCGGGCGCGTGCCGCACTGGCACAGATCGCCCCGCATTGCGCGGTCGTGACGCCATCCTGCCCGGGCGACTCGCGTCCGCTACTCGGAACCGCCGACCCGTATGAGGCCGCGGCCGCCGTCCGGGCTCTCGGCGCCGGCGCGGTGGCCCTCACGTGCGGTTCGCAGCCCCTGGTCGTGGTTTCGCCAGACGGCGAGTTCACAGTGCCGGTGCCGCACAACCCGAACGCCGTCGACGCCACCGGGGCCGGTGACGTGTTCGCCGGGACGCTCGCCGCGCGGCTGGCGCTCGGCGACCGTCTGCAGGAAGCGGCTACCCTCGGCGTCGGCGCCGCCTCGCTCTCAGTGGCCGGACGCGGCGGAACTGGCCACATCCCGGCGCTGCGGGACACGAGAAGCTTCGCGCCAGCGGTGCCTGCCTAGCCCAGAGGAGCCTAGATGAAGATCGATAAAGCAGAGGTCATCGTCACGAGTCCAGATCGTAACTTCGTGACGCTGCGGCTAACGACGGACGACGGGCTCGTAGGACTGGGTGACGCCACACTGAACGGCCGCGAACTAGCTGTGGTGTCCTATCTGACGGAGCACGTCGTGCCCACGCTGATCGGGCGCGATGCCCACCGCGTCGAAGACACCTGGCAGTTCCTGTACCGGGCTTCTTACTGGCGTCGAGGACCGGTCACCATGGCCGCGATCGCCGCCGTCGACGTCGCTCTCTGGGACCTGAAGGCGAAGTCGGCCGGCCTGCCGCTTTACCAGTTGCTCGGCGGAGCAAGCCGCACCGGCCTGCTCGCCTACGGGCATGCCAGCGGCAGGGATATTGAGGAACTGTTCGATTCGGTCCGCGGTCACCTGGAGCAGGGATACCGCGCCATTCGCATCCAGGCGGGGGTGCCCGGCCTCAAGACCGTCTATGGCGTGGCGTCGAACGCCGTGAGCGAGGGCAACGAGGGTAAACGCTACGACCACGAGCCGGCCCAGCGCGCGTCACTCCCGACCCAAGAGGACTGGGATACTCGTTCCTACCTGCGCCACGTACCTACCGTCTTCGAAGCGGTCCGCAACGAATTCGGCCCAGAGCTCCCGTTGCTGCACGACGCCCACCACCGCCTGACTCCGATTCAGGCTGCCAAGCTGGGAAAGGCGCTCGAACCATACGACCTCTTCTGGCTGGAGGACTGCACACCCGCCGAGAACCAGGAAGCGCTCCGCCTGGTTCGCAACCACACCACGACGCCGCTCGCCATCGGAGAAGTCTTCAACTCCGTGTGGGACTACCACACGATCATCAAGGAGCAATTGATCGACTACGTCCGCTCGGCGGTGACCCACACCGGCGGCGTCACGCACCTCAGGAAAATCATGGACTTCGCCGGGCTGTATCAGATCAAGTCCGGCTTCCACGGACCCACTGACATATCTCCCGTCGGTATGGCCGCTGCGATGCATCTCGGTATGGCGCTCCACAACTTTGGCATCCAGGAGTTCATGAAGCAAGGCGCGAGGACCAACGCGGTGTTCCAGCAGTCGTTCACGTTTACCGACGGGCTTCTCCACCCGGGCGAGCGACCGGGGCTTGGCGTTGACCTGGACACAGACGAGGCTGGCAAGTACCCCTATCAGACCGCCTACCTGCCGTATACCCGGCTGGCCGACGGGACCATTCACGACTGGTGACATCCATACGCCTGTGCGTAGCCATGATATGTGCCGATATATACCGACTTGGTCTGTGGTTACTGTCGGTTAGAGTTAGCAGTGTGACCGGTGATATTTGACTACCTGTTCGAGTGAACGTATATTCGATCCTACAGTTGGGTTCGCCGGGTCGGGCGAATACGTGATTACGCCTGTCTTCCCCCGGGCGAGCCGGCTCCGTGCGAGTCGCGCCCACAGGTGCCGGCGGCTTGCGGGAAGTGCAGGACAGCGCATGGGCAGGGTGTACGGCGAACCGGTCGAGGTCCAGGCAAGGGAAGACGGCCGGCCGGCCAGGTTCGCGTGGCGGGGGCGGTTGTACACGGTCCTCGCGGTGCAAGAGCACTGGGTAGTCAACCGTGACTGGTGGCGGGAGTCCGCCCCGCTCCCGGCCCGCCCCGAGCTGCTGTTCTGGCGCGTCGAGGCGTCGACGGGGCCGGGCCAGCCGGCGGGCACCTATGAGCTCCGCAGGGACGTCGCCGTCGGCGCCTGGACGCTGCGCCGGGTCGCTGACTGAGAACCCCTTTCTTTTTGATGTTGCTGGAGACCTAGGCCTGCGTGTCAAGGCAAAAAGAAAGGAGTTCTCATGGCGGTGCCGACAGAGTTCGCGCACCTGCATGTCGCGTCCTCGTATTCGCTGCGCTACGGCACGGCGACCCCGGCGGCGCTGGCCGCCAGGGCGGCCGGCCTCGGCATGTCGGCACTAGCGCTGACCGACCGCGACGGCCTCTACGGCGCGTTCAAGCACATCCAGGCCTGTGCCGACGCCGGGATCAAGCCGCTGCTCGGCGCTGACCTGGGGCTGCGTACCGACGACCGGATAAACGGTGTAAGCAGGGTGACGCTGCTCGCCACCGGGCGCCAGGGATGGGCCTCGCTGTGCCGTCTCGTGTCAGCCGCGCTCGCCACGTCGGTGACGGAGGCGCCGGGAGCGGCGGGAGCGGCGAAAGCGGCGGAAGCGACGGGAGGAGCCCGCGCCGCCGCCGATGATGTGCCCGCGGTCACCCGTGAGCTGATCGCCGAGCACGCGGACGGCCTGGTCATGCTGCTCGGCCCAGCCAGCGACGTCGGCCAGGCGGTCGCCGCCCGCCGCCCTGACCTGGCCAGGCACGCCCTCGACCGCTGGCGGCACCTCGGCGTGGATGCCGTCGTCGAGATCGTCGATCACCTGGACCATAAGTCCACGTTCCGCGCCGCCCGGCTGGCCGAACTCGCCCGCGACACCAGGACCCCGGCCGTGCTCACCAACGCGGTCCGCTACCTGGACCCGGTTCGACAGCCTGGCCGCCCAGGTGCTCGACGCCGCGCGGCACCTCGTCCCCCTGGGATCGCCCAAGCTCGTTCCGCACAACGGCCGCGCCTACCTAGCCAGCCAGGAAGACATGACAGCCACTGCCAGGCGCGTCGCCGCCGCGATGACCGGCCCTGGCACGGCAAGCGCCGCCACCCTGCTGCTCGGCGAGACCGAGGAGCTCACCAGGAAGTGCACCCTCGACCCGGCCCGCGACCTCGGCGTCGGCTCCCGCCACCTGCCGGAAACCAAGGGCACCGCATACGACCAGCACAAGGAACTGCGGGACAGGTGCGAGCACGCGATCCTGCACGGCCGCTACCGGACGGCGAGCGCCGCCAGCCGCCCGCGCGGCGTCAGCCGCCTGCGTGCCGCGGAAACAGCCCGCGAGCGTCTTGAGCACGAGCTGGACATCATCGCGCAGACCGGCATGGCCGCCTACTTCCTCACGGTGGCCGACATCGCGGACCGGATCAGGCACGCAGGCATCCGCTGCGCCGTCAGGGGCTCGGGCGCGGGCAGCTTCGTCAACCACCTGCTCGGCATCAGCGCGATCGACCCGATCGAGCACGACCTGCTCATGGAGCGGTTCCTGTCCCCGGTGAGGAACACGCTCCCGGACATCGACCTGGACGTGGAGTCGGCCCGCCGCCTGGACGCGTACCGGATCATCTTCGACCGCTACGGCAAGGAGCGCACCGCCTGCGTCTGCATGATGGAGACCTACCGGGCGCGCAGCGCGATCAGGGACGTCGCCGCCGCGATGTCACTGCCGCCGGACGAGATCGGCGCGATCGCGAAGTCCTTCCCGCACATCCGCGCCAAGCACATCACGGCCGCCCTGACGGAACTCCCCGAGCTCCGAAGGTCAAGGCTCGACAGCACTCAAATAACAACAATATTCAGCATCGCGCAGCAGCTCGACGGCCTGCCGCGCCATGTCGCCATGCACCCGTGCGGCGTGCTCTTGTCCGATAAAACCCTGCTCGACCGCACCGCCGTCCAGGAAAGCGGCGAGGGCTTCCCGCTCAGCCAGCTCGACAAGGACGACGCGGAGATCGCCGGGGTGATCAAGCTGGACGTGCTCGGCGTCCGCATGCAGTCCGCGATGGCTCACGCGCTCACCGAGATCGAGCGCACAGAAAACGAGCGCATCGACATCGACGCGATGCCCCGCGACGACCCGGCCACCTACGCGATGATCCAGCGGTCAGAAACGCTCGGCTGCTTCCAGATCGAGTCACCCGGCCAGCGCGAGCTCGTGAAGAAGCTGGCCCCGCGCGACATCGCGGACCTCATCGTCGACATCTCCCTGTTCCGCCCCGGCCCGGTCAACTCCGACATGATCGGCCCGTTCCTCCGCACCAGGCACGGCCTGGCCGAGCCGCGCTATCCGCACGAGAAACTCGAAAAGGCGCTAAAAGAGACCGGGGGAGTGGTGGTCTTCCACGAGCAGGTCCTCCGGGTCATCGACGCAATGACCGGCTGCGGCCTGGCCGAAGCGGACCTGGTCCGCCGCCACCTGTCCACCGAGGGCGGCCCGGACCGCACCGCCCCGTGGTTCCGCGCCCAGGCCCTGGCCAGCGGCTTCGACCCGGTGACGGTCGAGCGGGTCTGGCAGGTGGTCGCCGCGTTCGGCGGCTTCGGCTTCTGCAAGGCCCACGCCGCCGCGTTCGCGATCCCGGTCTACCAGTCGGCGTGGCTCAGGCGCCACCACCCAGCGGCTTTCTACGCCGGCGTGCTCACCCACGAACCCGGCATGTACCCCAAGCGCGTCATCATCGCCGACGCCCGCCTGTCCGGCGTCCAGATCCTCCCAGTGGACATCAACGCCTCATCAGGAGACTGGGCTGTTGTCTCCCGGGGGGGCGACCCCCCGTACCCCCCGATGTCCGCGCGGCCGGGCCTGATCGCAAAAACCGCGACCGTATCAGGCCCGCCCGCACGGACGAACGTCCCCCGAGAGGACGACGCCCCCCCGTACCCCCCGATGTCCGCGCGGCCGGGCCTGATCGCAAAAACCGCGACCGTATCAGGCCCGCCCGCACGGACGAACGTCCCCCGAGAGGACGACCCCCCGTACTTCCCGATGTCCGTACGGGGGGACACAGTGCCCTCTGAGGACACCCCAGACCCCGATGGCCCGTACCCCCCGACAAAAGAAAATCCATCATCCCGAACGACAGCGGCTTCCTCTTCACCTCCCAATTCCCCGCTCGGTGTGCGACCCGCCGACGGCTCGAGTCGCCCCCGGTCCATGACCTCATTCCAGCGCAGCGAGCCACCTGCCGACGGCACGGGCCGCCCCCGGTTCATGACGTCATTCCAGCGCCCCGGTTCCCCAGCCAGCGCCCCGGCCCGTGCCGGGTCGACATCAGGAGGCTCCCCTCCTTCCGTCATGTCCGCCGACCCGGCGGCCGATGACTCGCCTCCCGGCCAGTCACGAGCCGGCCGTTCTGCTGCCCGCAGGTTCCTGGAATCCTCCGGCCCGCTCCAGGCACTCCGTTTCCCCGGCCGCAGTTGTCTCCCGGGGGGGCGACCCCCTGTACCCCCCGATGTCAGTGCGGGCAGGCCTGATCGCAAAAACCGCGATCGTATCAGGCCCGCCCGCACGGACGGTGATCTCCGGGCCGCCGCATCCCCCCAGGCGATCCGCTGCTCCCTCCGCGAGGTCAAGGGCATCAGCGACGCCGAGATCACCCGCATCGTCGCCGGCCAGCCCTACACCGGCCTGCGCGACTTCTGGAACCGCGCCGGAGCCTCCCGCCCGGTCACGGAACGCCTGGTCCTCATCGGCGCCTTCGACTCCCTCTACACCTCCGCCCCCAACTTCGCGGAATCGCCTAACGCGCCAGCTGCTAACACAACATCCGCGGGTGTGCGATCGGGTGGATCCGCAGGTGTCCGACCGGGTGGTTGTGGCAGCGAGCCGACTATAGTCGGCTCGCTGCCACAACCACCGGGAATCCTGGCCGGGAAGATGAGCGCTAACTGCCGGGTAGCGCCCCATTCCCCGGCTGCGCCGTCTTCCCTGGCGTCGTCGCCCTCTCCGACCGTGGCGTCCTCCGTGGTGTCATCGCCCTCCCCAACCGCCCTGTCCTCCTCAGCATCATCGCCCTCCCAGGTTTCTCCGGAACCCCTATGGCTCTCGGCTCCCACCCCGGACATTTCCGATATGCCGGGCAGGCGCCTGGCACCTGGGCACCGCGCCCCGGCCCTGCCGCGCCCGTCCCGGCGGGACCTGCTCGCGCGGGTTGGCGTCCTGGCCAGGCAGTCCGCCCCGGCGCGGCACGGGTCACCTGCCGCACTTGACCTGTTCGCCGACGTCAGCGCCGAGGCGGCCGACGGCATGGCGGACCTCGTCCCCGCCGGCGAGCTCCGCGACCTCGACCTGACCGAACGCGTCGTAGCCGAGCTTGAGATCCTCGGCTTCGAGCTCAGCCAGCATGTCCTGCACTTCTACGCCGACTTGCTCGCCGGGCTCGGCGTGGTCCGCTCGGCGGAGCTAGCCGACCGGGAGAACGGAGAAATGATCCTGGTCGCGGGCGCCAAGGTGGCAACGCAGACGCCGGCGGTCCGCTCCGGCCAGCGGATCATCTTCGCCTCCCTGGACGACGCGGCAGGCCTCGTGGACCTGGCGTTCTTCGAGTCGGTCCAGGACCGCTGCGCCGCCAGGCTCTTCGCCTCCTGGCTGCTGCTCGTCCGCGGCAGGGTCCGCCGCGCAGGCGCCGGACCAATGGCCGTCACGGTCAACGCGACCGAATGCTGGGATCTCCCCGCCCTCGAAGAGATCCGGGAAGCCGGCGGCATGGCGGCCGTCCGTGCCGCGATGGCCGCAGGCGACGCAGGCCCCGGCACCCACCTGGTCCGCCTCCCTGACCCCGGCACTTCTCCTAACTCCGCTGACCCCGCTGCCCCGACCCCGCTGACCCCGTGAACTCCAATGGTCCCGCCCGCCCGGTCGTCTTCGCCAACGGCTTCACCCTCTCCCCGTACGCCGAGACGGGCGGCCCGGGCGGCAACCTCAAGCACCCGCCCCGCACCCTCTGGCACGCAAGCCCCGGCAGCACGTCCACCCCAGACGCCTTAGTGGATCAACCGAGGTGCCGCAGGATCGGGGCTTGCGTGCCGTTAGGCTGCACTTATGCATGTTCTGGACGAACCCGCCGAGGTATCGCGCTGGGTGGCTCCGGCCTTCATCTTCTGCTCGGTCGTGCTCATCCCGTGGATCGTGTACCTCGGGTTCTCCCTTCCGGCACGTCAGGTCTCCCCTCACTACGCCGCCGCCTGGGTGGGATTTGACGTCTTCGAGCTGATAGCGCTCGGCGCTACGGGCTACCTCGCGCTCCGCCGGTCCCGGTACCTGGCGCTAGCCTCGGCCTCGGCGGCGACGCTTCTGGTCTGCGACGCCTGGTTCGATGTCCTGACCTCGCCGCGGCATCAGGTGCTTCAGTCGGTCGTCCTCGCGGTGGTTATCGAGCTTCCGCTCGCGAGCGTCTGCGCATGGCTGAGCTATCACACCGAACGTCTCGCGGACCGCAGGATTAGCGTGGTGCCCCCCAGCATGGACCAGTCTTTACCAAAGCGGGACTCGCACCAAGGGGTCTTGCGCCGGCAGCTCCGCGACGCTGCGGAGCCCCGGCGGGGCTACCGCGTCACCTCGTGTAGAGCGCGGCCTTGCGGGCCGGACCGCGAAGTCAGCTGCCGAGTACCGTGTCGAGCCAGTCCAAGGTGCGCTGGTAGAACAGGGAGATGGCGCCCTCGTGGCAGTGCTCGCCCGCGCCTTCCTCTTCCCAGAACGAGATCAGCTCCCTCTGGCAAGTCAGCTCGTAAGTCCATCGGCCGCTCGCCATCTCGATCACATCCTGCGGTCCGCAGACGGGATCGTCACTTCGCATGGCTCCCGCGGCATCCTTCGTATTTTCAACATAGACCGATAAAGCGGAAATTCCGGACTTGCGGGCCAGAAAAGAATAGCGAATAGGTAAGTAAGTCGTCCTGCTAACGATCATGAAATCGCGATAATATTCGAGTATCAGATTCCTCGTGATCGACTGATCGAATGGAGTGGTCCGAGTGGGATGGCAGGGTCAGGACGACGGGACGGACGGGACGCCCGACCCCGCCCTGGGCCGGCCCGGCGCGGGAAGGATCCCGCCTGAGCCCCCGGTCTCCGGTGACCAGACTTCCCCTGCTTCCCCTGCTTCCCCTGCTTCCCCTGCTTCCCCTGACTCGCGTGAAGCCAGTGACAGCACTCCCGCGCGCGACTCGTGCCTGTCCGGCTTCGCAAAGGGCGGCGAGTGGGACACCTGCCTCCCGTCGGCGGCCCTCGCCGCTGCCCTGGAGGGCGTGTCCGGCCCAGAGTGGCGCTGCCCGGGCGCGGTCAGGGATGAGATGCTCGGCCTGCTGCGTCAGGCGCAGGCCCTCGAGTCACAGGCGACGGCGGCCAAGCTCGGCATCCTGCGGGCGCTGATCCGCGACGACGACCAGCCGCTGCCTGGCGGCGGCTACCACGGCGACCTGCCCGAGGGCTGGACGAAGTCCCTCACCCACCAGGTGTGCCTGGCACTGGCGATGCCGGCGGTGTCGGCAGACAAGCTGATGTGGGCCGCGTGGGACCTGCAGGCCCGCCTGCCGGGAACGGGCGCGCTGCTCGCGGCGGGGGGCCTGACCTTCGCCAAGGCCAAGGCCGTTCACGAGGCTTTCCTCCTGCTCAGTGACGAGGACGCGGCCATAGCCGAGTCGATGATCCTCCCGGACCTGCCCGGCAAGACGTACGGCCAGGTCCAGAAACTGGCCGAACAGGCGGCGGTCACCGTCGACCCGGAGTCAGCCACCCGCCGCCGGGAAGACGCCGAGCATAATCGATGCCGGGTGGAGGTGTTCCGCGAGGAGTCAGGCGCAGCAGCCCTGTCCGGCCGTGACCTGCCCACCGACCAGGCCCTCGCCGCCCATGCCCACGTCTGCGCCAGGGCCCAGGAATACAAGGACTCGGGCGCGTTCCCCGGCGACACGCGGATGGACCAGTACCGCGTTGCGGCCTACCTCGACCTGCTGAACGGCACCCCGGCCGAGACGAGGATCGCTACCGGCCAGATCATCACCGTCGCCCGGGACACAGACGCCACAGACAACGGCGAGCGGGAAACGGGGCCGCAAGACCCGGACGAGCCGGGCACGACCAGGCGCGACGGCGACACCGACTCGGACGAGAGCGGACCAGGCGCTGGAGAACCGACCCGCAGCGGACCCGAAGACGTAGGTCCCCGCAGCGGCCGAGACGATAGCGGCGCGGACGGCAGCGGCCCGGACGATAGCGATCGGGACGGCACCGGCGCGGACGATAGCGATCGGGACGGCACCGGCGCGGACGGCAGCGGCCCGGACGGCAGCGGCCCGGACGGCAGCGGCCCGGACGGCAGCGGCCCGGACGGCAGCGGCCCGGACGACAGCGATCCCGACGATAGCGATCCCGACGGCAGCGATCCGGACGGCAGCGGCCCGGACGGCAGCGATCCGGACGGCAGCGGCCCGGACGGCAGCGATCCCGATGACAGCGATCCCGACGACGGAGAGCTCGGCGGCGCAGTCGACGGCGGCGGGCCTGGTAGCGGCTCACCCGGCTCACCTGATGGCGATTGCTCCGGTCAGGTGCTTCCGCCTCGGCTCACGGATCTGGTGCTTCCGCTGGCCACCCTCCTCGGCCTGGCCAACCGGCCCGGCGAGAGCCACAGCCTCGGCCCGCTCGACCCCGACTTGTGCCGCGAACTGGCCGCCGCCGCCATTGGCAGCCCCTGGACCCGGTTGTGCCTAACGGTCACCGACCGCGACGGTATCGCGATCGGTCACGGCTGCGCCAAGCCACCGAGAAGGACGAAGATAGGAACGCCGGGCCAGCCAGAACAGGCGGCTAACTCCGTCCACGGCACTCGGGCGGGACTGGCCCTACCCTCCCAGGTGAACCTGACAATCACCGCAACCCGCCTGGCGGAACTCGCCGCGCCCGGACCGCCGGGAACCTCCACCGCGCACGGCCCGCCAGGCCCCGCCCCCTGGTCCCTCACCCGCGCCAGCGACCCGGGCCCGCCCGGCGGCTTCGGCACCTGGCTGCTAACCCTGCCCGACGGCCGGAACCTCACGATGGCAGTAGAGCCCATGCCGACCCTCGAATGCGACCACCGGCACGAATCTCATGCGTACCAGCCGAACGACACGCTGCGCCACCTCGTCCAGGTCCGCGACTACACGTGCACGTTCCCGCCCTGTAACCGGCACGCCCGCGACAGCGACTTCGAGCATGCCGTCCCGTACCACAAGGGCGGACGAACCTGTAGCTGTAACGCCGGCGCACGCAGCCGCGCCTGCCACCGGGTAAAACAGTCACACGGCTGGAACGTCACCCAGCCAAAACCAGGCTGGCACCAGTGGGAGACCCCATCAGGCCGCGTCTACACCCAAACACCCAAGCGGTACGCTACCTGACGCGCCCCGGCCTCGGCGTCGCAGAAGGCGACCCGCCGGGCACGCTGACCGTCGGCGCCCGCGCCGTGACCGACGCGCGTCCGCAGCGCATCATCTGGCTGGGCGCCATCGGCACCGGCCCGTCCGCCCAGGCCGGCGGCCCGCTCGTCCGGTCCATGTTCCGGGCCATGCGCGCCAAGCTGGACGACAAGGTCACGGCCGACACGACGGTGCTCCGCGCTGGCGGCACCGTCTTCCACGCCGGCCCGCTGACCAACGGCCCGCTCGGACCGGCCCGCCGAACCGTCGGGCTCGACGCCTACCCTGGGCGACTGTTCCCTGCCAGGGTCAGCCGGGCGACGGTAGCCGCGGCCATGCTCGACGAAGCCGAGTCCCCCCGATACCCAGGCACGATCGCGATCCCCCTCGAACGCTGACAGCCCTTCATGCCTCTCCAGATGCGAGTGCTTGGACCAAGCATCGAACCGTCAGATAAAGCTGGTAGCCGCCAGATACGCAGGATGTTGTCAGGGAGGCGAAGAGAGAACCGCCCCGAGGGAGAGGCTTGTATCAGGATCTCCCGCAAGTCCCTTTCGTAGTCCTCCTGGCGATCGCCGAAGAGATGCGGCGCGGTCGAGGAGGTCGAGAACACCCTGGCCACGATGTCATCGATGGTGCGCTCGACGGCCCTGTGATCTGGCACGGTCACCGTCTCGGCAGGCAGGAACCCGGCCTGCTGGAACACCCCGTCCTCGCCGTCGGGCGACGTGTTGCGAATGCCGTGCCCGGCCCGCCGGTCGCTGCCCAGGTAGTGACGCCGTAGCTGGTCGAGGGCGTCGTCGGGCGGGGGCGGAAATGGAAGCGAGCCCCGCCGGGTCTCCGCTGACAACTCGTCGACCCGGTAACCAGGCGCGTCTACCTGCACCACCGCCCCGCCAGGATCGAGCATCGTCGCGACGGCCGAGGCAACCCGGGGCCGGTCCATCCAGTGAAACGACGCGGCGAAGGTCACGACCCGGAAGCTGCCCAGCCCGGCCGGCAGGGCCTCAGCCCGCTGGCGTACCCAGGTTGCGTTCCCGATGCCTCGCTCGGCCGCCGCCAGGGACGCACGGGCCAGCATCTCCGGATCGGGATCGAGACCGACAACCGCCTCGAACAGCGGCGCCAGTAGCAGGGTCACCGTGCCCGGCCCGCAGCCGACATCGAGCAGCCTTCCCTGCCCGTCAAGGGCCAGGCTGCGGGCGAATGCGTCAGCTAGACCGGGAGCGTATGGCAGCCGCCCTTGTTCGTAATATCCGGCAGTCCCGGCGAAAAGGGACTCGTCCCAGCTCCAGGTCTCCCAGCCACCAGACGCCAAGTTCACGCGGTCAATATAGCGCCATGAACTTCACCGTCGCAGGCATAGGCAACCCCGTGAGGTACAGATTGCGCTAGAACAGGCCTGGTGTGCGCTGCCTAAATTCCTACATCGCCCGGTACAAGTCGCGCAGCAGGGCGATCTCGGCGCCGTGGTGGATGACCTCGCGGTTGATATGCAGGACGAGAGTGCTCATGGGCTCATCGGCGAATTCGCTCGGGTCGGTGAGGCCTTCGTCGCCGAGACGGCGGACTGCCGCGCTCCATTGCGCGTAGAGCGCGTCGAGTTGTTCGAGGGCCTCTTCCGCGGTCCCGGCGTAGGTGAATGACCCGTACCCCGCCGAGTAGGAATCGCGATAAGCCTGCGGGCCGCCGAAGTACCGGCTGTCGAGCCGCATGACGAAGCAGCCCACCATGATGTGCGCGAGGCGCCACGCGATCGTGGTCATCAGTGGCGGGTCAAAGTCCTTCTCGGCGATGTCGATGAGGTAGTCGCCCGCCCCAAGAGTCAGCGGTGCCTCGCTCTCCCCGCGCTTGCGCAGGCTCCAGCACCGGGGAACCGGCTCCCAGAAGTATTCCTCGTCGGTGAGCCCGTCGAGCCTTGGCCTGAGCTGGGTCCGCCAGTGGAAGTCCAGCTGATCGTGGTGCTGTTTGTTCCAGGAGACCATCATGCCGTGAGGATAGCCGCTGGGCGATCGGGGCCGATTTACCGTATGCCAGGGCACCGGCTGGCCCTCGAACCCGCAAGCGCACATGCTACGATTTCGGCTCGTTGTGGGCACGAACTCCTGGTCCCGCGCTTAGAAGATCGGATCATGCCGGTTAAACGCAGCACATATAGGCGCACGCGGTCAGTAACTGATAAGAGTAATCGCCCGCTGGTCCGCAGCGTGCTAATCGCGTCGGTAACCTTCCTGGTCATCGTGATCATCGTGTTGGTCGGGGCGGACACTGCGGACACGGCGGGCACGGCGGTGCCATCGACGCGGGTCGTCACTGCCCAGACGGCGAGATCCATCCCGGCACCGCCGGCGCAGTGGAGGCTCGCCTTCTCCACGGACTTCCCAGGGACCAGTCTCGATACATCGACGTGGGCGGAATGCTATCCCTGGGCCCCGTCGCATCCGGGGTGCTCCAACTTCGGGAACAGCGACGAGATGGAATGGTACCTGCCGTCCCAGGTCCACGTTGAGAACGGCGCGCTCGCACTGGTGGCGCAGCGGACGCCCACCGAGGGAACCGACGTGCACGGCAACCCGAAGATGTACTCCTGCCGTTCGGGCATGGTCACCACGTACCCCAGCGTGAACTTCAAGTACGGATTCGTCCAGGTAGTCGCTCGCCTGCCGTTCGGCAAGGGGCTATGGCCGGCGATCTGGCTCGTACCCGAGAACGGGTCGTGGCCGCCGGAAATCGACATCGTCGAGCACTGGGGCACGGCGCCCACATCCCGGGCCACCTTGCATACCGGCAAGCAGAACAAGCAGCAGCGGGGCACCGTCAACTTCCCCGACGCCGATAAGGGCTGGCACACCTACACGCTGTACTGGACCCAGTCGCGCATTTCCATCTACTACGACAACAAACTGGCCCTGACGACGACGAAGAGCGTCCCGCAGCTGGCGATGTACCTACTCCTGGACCTGGCCGACGACAACAGCAGCCCCGGCAGCTGCTCAGGCACGATGTACGTCAAGTCGGTCAACATATGGGAACCGTCGTAACCCTCCTGCCCCGAATTGCTGGCTCGACCGTCACCCAGCCGCTGGCTTTCCCGGTGTCAGGCCGACAAGTTCCATGGTGACGGTGGGTCTGGGCGGCCGCGGCCGTGGCGGGAACCGGGCATACCGGGCGGTCCGCGATACGAGGCAGGGATAGTGGATCGGCGTGCACGCCATGGCGTGCACGCCGATCCACTATCTTCGCGCCCGCCCTCGGGAGCGGGGCCGAGGGCAGGCGGGGCGGGGGAAATGTCTCTTTCGCCCAGTGACTGGGGCTGGGAGGTCAAGCCAGGAAGCCAATATCCCGCAGCTGCGGCCCTAGCCCCTGTCAAGCGGGGAATCCCGTGTGTTTCCTGGTGGTTCCCACGATCACCAGCGGTGCCTGAGGGTGCATTCTGCTGATGTGGCCTCCAGCGCTGATGCCGTGCCCGGCGACGGGCAACCACCGCCGAGTTGGCAGGCGGTGGAAGCCCTTGGCGTGCCCGAAATCGTGGTGGCCATTCTCGAGGCGCGCAAGACGAAGCCGTGGGCGACTGCCGCACACGTTTCCCGAGAGCAGCGTGACAACCTGGTCTACGTACGCGTGAAACTCCTGGAAAAGCTGGCCGGGGGACTCGCGGATAAGTCCGGTCGCGGTGAAGTCATCGCAGCGTTCGCCGCATATCGGCTCGGCGAGGATCTGGCACTGGCTTTCGGGCAAAAGGATGTGATCATCCTTAAATGAGCCGGCCGGGAGGAAGCTTGCTGTACGGGAGTGGGGTACAGCAGGCTCCCTCCCGGCCTTTCCGCCGGGCGCGGGGGCGTCGGCGGGAATGATAATTCACGAGCGGAGGAAGGTGAGTACGGCCCGGACGCGGTTGTTTTCAGTTTCTGCCTGGTCGAGTCCCAGCTTCATGAAGATGCTCGTGACGTGCGCTTCGACCGTCCGGGGGCTTAGGTAAAGTTCCTTAGCGATGCCCAGGTTGGAGCGGCCCTCGGCCATGTGGCGGAGCACCCCGCGCTCGCGTTCGTTCAGCGAGTCCATTGCGCTCGGCCTCCGGTCCTTCTGGAGCAGGCGCCGGACTATGGTCGGGTCAATTACCGTTTCGCCGCCGGCGACCCTGGCGAGGCTGTCGATCAGGGTCCCCGCGTCCGTGACGTTGTCCTTCAACAGGTAACCGACACCCGTGGGCACCGTCTCCAGGAGCTCGCTGGCGTAACTGGTCTCGGCATAGGTGGACAGGACGAGAACGCCGACGCGCGGATACAGACGGCGCAACTCGGTTGCCGTGGCGATGCCCTCGTCAGTGAAGGTCGGCGGCATGCGGACGTCGAGGATGACGGCGTCCGGCGGGCTGGTGCCGATGGCCGCCAGGAGTTCGGTGCCAGATCCCACGCTGGCGATGACTTGAGCGCCGGATGCTGTCAGGAGCAGTGCCAGGCTGCTGCGGAACAAGCCGGAGTCCTCAGCGATCGCTAACCGCATGGAATTCTCACCTCCAGGCGCGTGCCGCCACCGGGCGGGCTGACAATAGTGACCTCTCCGTCCAGGGCGTTTACCCGGTCGTAGATGTTGGAGAGCCCGTGACCTCTCGATTTAACAGCGCCAACACCGCCAACACCATCGTCAGCGATTTCCAGACTCAGCTCTGATTCTCCTATGCGAACTGTAACCGTCGCGCTGGCCGCCTTGGAATGTTTCACGACATTGGCGAGTGCCTCGCAGGCGACGAAATAGACGGTCGCTTCCACAGCTGCGGCTACCCGCGTGGCCGGGACGATCATCCGTACCGGCAGTGGCAGCCTCTCGGCCACGTCACCGAGCGCCGCGGCCAGGCCTCCGTGCGACAGCACCGCGGGGTGGATGCCGTGAGCGAGGTCTCGCAGCTCGGCTAGCACTTCCCTGAGACCGTCCTGCACCTGGCCCAGAGCAGCGCGCGCCGTCACGTCGCCCGACTGGTTCATCGCCACGCTCAGCTGGGCTGCCAGGCCCAGCAGGTGCTGCTGCACGCCATCGTGGAGGTCGCGTTCGATACGCCGACGTTCCGCTAGCTCGGCCGCAACGATCCGTGCCCGGGACGCGCGGACCTGCTCAAGCTTCTCGCGTGCGGCCTGCGCCTGGAGCTGGGCGTTCTGCAGTGCGAGCCCGCTTGTCTGGATGGCGGCGTCGAACAGCCCCCGGTACCTCTCCAGGGCCGGGTCGGCGATGACAACCGCGATGGGAGAACCCTCGTCGGTGCGGATGACCTCCACCAGCCGGTCGGATACCGGCACAGGATGACCGGAACTGCCGCCGTGGCCGGACAGTTCGCCCGCCGGGCCGACCGGTTCGGCCGGGTCAGGCCCGGCGTCGGACAGGTCCAGGACTTCCAGGGTCGGGTCTTGCAGGGTGCTCCGCAGCGCGTACCGAACCGTGCCGATGTCAGCTCCGCCGGAGATCTGAGCGGCCAGCCCGGTTATGTTCCGGAGCAATAGGGAGCGCTGGACAACCGCGACGAGAAATGCCAGCGGGAGCGTCAGGTCAACCGCGCCCTCGATGGTATAAACGCCGGACGGAGTGCCGTTAAGGGACGTTAGCATCTGCACCACTGCCGACGCGCCGGCCGCAACGGTGCTGGCCAGGCCCGCCACGATGATCGGAGTGATCACTATCCGGTCCAGGCCGACCGTCCGCGTGAGCCGCATTCCGAGAAGCACGAGAAACGCGACGGCGAAAACGCCCTGACCAGCATTGACAACGTAGTTGACAACATCGTTAAGTGCAAGGTCAGGCACAAGAGCGGGCCACCACGACGACGCGGGAAGACCATCCCATTGCGGGCGGGTGGTCACCGTGATCAGGACACGTCCGGCCAGCATCCAGCTGGCGAGGAGAACCAGGAACAGCCGCTGCCCGCGCAGCAGCGAGGCATTGGGGTAGCGCAGTAGCGCCAGGGCGCCGAGAACACGATCGGCGGCTCCGAAGAGAAGATCGTAGATCGCCCACCCGCTTCCGCTCCAGGCATCGACGAAATCCAGTGAGCGGAACAACCCGGCGCACACGAGAGCCCACGCCACAACACGCTGCCCCGGTTCCAGCAGGAGCATCAGCCCGGTGAAAACGAAGACCACCGTAGTAGCCAGGTTCACTCCGGAAAGAGCAGGGTGCACGTTCCACTGCGGCCCCTGTACCACCGCGGAGAAACCTCCCGCGGCGCAAGAGGCGACAGCCGTCAGCCACAAATGGCGGCCACGCCATTCAATCCCGGGCTCGTGCCGAAGACCGGTGTCGCTCAGCTTGCCGCTACCGCGCCCGCCCAGGCTCAGGCGGCGCGGCGGAGGGAAAGAGGTACGCATGCTGATCCGTTCCCCGAGGGGTGGGCGCGGACAGTAAAGCATTAACGCCAGAATATATTGCGCTCCTGGATACGCCAGATGACGTAGATCCCATCCCTCGCTCGAAACTACGTCATTTAACGCAATCGATGCCGCTGGCCGCCCCTCTAGCGTTCCGGTCATAGACCAACGAGCCCGGGGCCGAATCCCGGGCGAAGGAGGCAATGCCCGTGAACGCAGGTCCGGAAGTGAAGAACATCGTGCTGGTCCATGGCGGGTTCGTCGACGGCTCCGGCTGGCAGGGGGTCTATGACCACCTGACCGCCGACGGCTACCGGGTGGCCGTCGTGCAGAACCCCACCCTGTCGCTGGCCGGCGACGTCGCCGCGACCCACCAGGTCCTCGACGGCCTCGACGGTCCTGCCATCCTGGTCGGTCACTCGTACGGCGGCGCCGTCATCACCGAGGCCGGTAACCACCAGAACGTCGCCGCGCTCGCCTACATCACTGCGTTCGCGCCCGACAAGGGGGAATCGGTCAGCTCGCTGCTCGCCGACCCGCCGCCCGGTGCGCCGGTTCCGCCGATCCTGCCGCCCAACGACGGGTTCCTGTTCCTCGACCGCGACAAGTTCGCCGCCGCGTTCGCCGCCGACGTGGCGCCGGCGCAGGCGGCGTTCATGGCCGACTCGCAGGTCCCCTGGGGCGTCGACGCGCTCGGCGGGGCCATCGCCGAACCAGCCTGGCGGACCAAGCCGTCCTGGTACCTGATCGCCACCGACGACCGCATGATCCCGCCGCCCGCCCAGCGGGCCATGGCCGAGCGCGCCGGGGCGATCGTCAGCGAGACCCCGGGAAGCCACGCGATCTACGTGTCCAACCCGGCCGCCGTGGCCGCCGTCATCGCCCAGGCCGCGGTGGCCCTCGCCGACCAGTAGCAGACGCCGACCAAGCACAGCACCACCAAGCACAGCACCACCAAGCCGTCTCGCCCGGCACCAGCAGCCGGGCGAGACACCCATCTAGTCGCGGCGCAGACTGCCGCAACCTGCGACGACACCACGGGCGCGAGGGCTGGACAGGTCTTCCCCAAACTCGGCATCACCTCCCGAGCCGCCCTCCGCGACGCCCTCGCCGAAACACCCCCCGAATAATCCCGAACGGTCCCGTGCTCCGCTTCAAGCCCGCCATTCCCCATGACGCTCGCTTAACGGAGTCGGCCCCCTTATCCGGGAACGCCGATGAGCCGAATGCGCTTTTGGTCTCGTTCTTGCCAGCCCAAAAGCGCATTCGGCTTAGTTGCGGCCCGCGGCGCCCCGTGGCCGGATGGGGCGGCTGCGACGGATGGGGGCGGTGGTGACGATAAAGCAAGAAATTGACTCACGCCTAGTAACCCGCCCTCGTTCCGACGTTCCGGCTTGTCGCAAAATTCGCTCTTGCAACAGCTCCGATCCGGTGACACTATCCAAGGCAATCCTCAGGATGACCGTCTAAGTAAATGTCACATATCAGTGTCGGAGTCATCGCGAGTGGGTGAGTGTCATGGGATTTAGGCTCCGCTCATTTGGAGCGGCCAGTCTCGGTATCGCTGTGATAGCGATTGCCGCCGGGTGCAGCAGCGCGGGCAGCGGAAGCGCCAGCCCGAGCTCAACCTCAGGACCAACGATCAACGCCTCCCAGCCCAAGCAGGGCGGCTCGATCACCGTGCTAGAGGGCAAGGGCTACTCCGGTGACTGGCCGTACGGCCTGGACCCGGCGACCAACGTAGACGCCGGCCCGAACCAGGACATGATGGAAGCGATCTACGGCCAGCTGTTCATGCTCGGCACGGGCGGGAAGATCCAACCGGACCTGGCCACCGGCTACTCGTTCAGCTCCAACGCCGAGACCGTCACGATCACGCTGCGAAAGGGCGTGAAGTTCAGCGACGGCACCCCGTTCAACGCCCAGGCCGTGATCTACAACTGGAACCGCGACTTCGGCCCGCTTGGCCAGAAAGCGGGCATCTCGCCGACCTGGGACGTCGCCAGGACCAATCCGAAGGTCCCCACGTCGGCGCCCGTCGCGGGGGCGTACGTGGCGACCGGGCCGTACACCATCGTGGTCCACCAGGACATCCCGAACGCGGCGTTCATCAACCAGCTGTTTGACACGATCCCCACGTGGATCGGCTCGCCGACCGCCATCGCGAAGATGGGCGAGCAGGCGTTCGCCAAGAACCCGGTGGGCGCGGGGCCGTTCACGGTGGTGAGCGACGACTACGGCAGCCAGCTCGTGGTGAAGAAGAACCCGGCGTACTGGGATACCGGCGAGCCGTACCTGGACCAGATCACGTTCAAGACGGTCAGCAACGACGAGACCGCCCTGGAGACGATGCTGTCCGGCGGGGCCCAGGTCTACGAGGACCTAGGCACGACGGCCCTCATTCCGGAGGCACAGCAGCACTTCCAGGTGCTGGACCAGCCCGGCACGTCCCCGTACGACCTGCAGCTCAACACCGCGATCCCGCCGTTCAACAACCCCAAGGCACGGGAGGCCATCTACGCGGCCACCGACTTCGCCCCGATCCTGGACCATATCTTCGGCAACAGGTACCCGGTCGTGGAGGGCTTCACCGGGCCGGGCGGCATCTGCTACCAGCCGACCGTGCCCGGGTACCAGGGCTATGACCCGACCCTGGCCAAGCAGCTCGTCCAGGAGTCGGGCCTGAACAAGATCACCATCAACCTGGGCACCATCGCCAACAGTGTCGCGACGGAGACCACCCAGGCGCTGGCAAGCGAGTGGGCGGCGGTCGGCATCAAGACCACCCTCGCGAACTATCCGCTGAACGGCCTCATCCAGGCCTTCTACAAGAACAGCGGGAAGTGGTGGGAGTCGATGGTCCAGACCGCCGGCGCCTTCGACCCCGCGGGCGGCGTCGGCGTCGCCTTCCGGTTCTCGTCCGAGTCTCCGTTCAGCGGAGTACACGACCCGACCCTGGACAAGCTGCTGAACGAGGCGCAGGGCTCGACGAGCCTGGCCACCCGCTGCGGCTACTACGACCAGGCGCAGGAGTACATCGCCAAGAACTACTACGGGCCGTTCTACTTCTCCCTCAACCCGACCAACGTCTCCGTGAAGGGAATCGTCGGTCCCGGGCTGACCTCCGCGGTGCCGGCGGTCGAAGTCACGCCCACCATCCCGTGGGAAGACGTCTGGTACAACCCGCCAAGCTGACGACCGAGGATTAGGAGCGTGCGGCTCAGCCGGTACCACCGGCTGAGCCGCGCCGCACAGGGACCCCTAGATCAAATTCGATCATCCCGAACGGTCCCGTGCTCCGACCGGATCTCAGCTGGCAGCGCCCATCCCGCGTCAGGCAAAAGCAACTGCTACTGAGTCATCTGCGGTCAAACAGATCAACTGGTAGTTTTGTAGCTGTAACGTGGTCTCTGAGCGATTTGTCGCTTGTTGGGCCTGGCGAGAGGTTTTCCCTCCGACCGCATAGCCGGGCGCGGAACAGCGTTAGGACTCTCTTGACCGCAGGTGCTAGGCGTAACGGCAGAAGCGTGTTCGCCCCCCTCAGCCGCATCGGCCTGGCCGGCCGCCGCCACTCTGCCCGCAACCACGGCGAGGCGGACGCCCGCGACAAGGGCGACGCTGGCCAGGGTTACGACGCGTACGGCCACGAGGACGAGTTCGCCGGGCACGACGCCAGGCGCGGTGCCTTCGGCGGCCACGGCAGGCACGGCGAAGACGCGCGGCCAGGCCGCGACCCGTACGCCGGCGAGTTGTTGTCGGACGGGGTGGCCGCCACGGAGTCCATCGAGTGGCCGCATGACGCTGACGGCTCGTATAGCGGCTCGGACCCGCACGCCGGCGAGTTGTTGTCGGACGGGGTAGCCGCCACGGAGTCCATCGAGTGGCCGCATGACGCTGACGGCTCGTATAGCGGCCCGGACCCGCACGCCGACGAGTTGTTGTCCGACGGGGTGGCCGCCACGGAGTCCATCGAGTGGCCGCATGATGCTGACGGCTCGTATAGCGGCTCGGACCCGCACGCCGGTGGCGACCCGGAAGGTGACACTGTCTCCTACGGCGCGGGTGCGCGCGGCAACCACGCTGGCCGGGGCGTGCCAGCCGGCCGGGACGCCAAGTCTTACAGCGGGCGGCACGCCAGCCCCCGGTGGAAGACAGCCCGTGGTGGGCGGGCCCGGAAGGCCGTCCCTGTCGTAGCGATAGCCGCGGCGCTCGCGGCGGGGGCGGCCTCCTACGGCGTCGTCAGCAGCACCGGCCAGTCGCAGACGGTCCAGTTGTCCGCCAACCAGAAGACGACCGCGCCCAAGACGACCGCACCCAAGACGACCGCGCCGAAGAAGCCGGCTCCGGCCACGAGTGCGCCGGCTTCGCCCGCCAAAAACCCAGTCGGATCGAGTGGGTCAGCCACACCGTCGGCGCCTGCGAGTCCCGCGCCTGCGAGTCCCGCGCCTGCGTCCCCGCCGCCGACCACCGCGACGCCGTCGGGGTCGTCGAGTGGCGCGACTTCGTCGGGGTCGTCGGGTGCCGGGACGTCGGGGTCGTCGGGTGCCGGAACGTCGTCGGGATCTTCGGGCGCTGGGACGTCGTCGGGGTCCTCGGGCGCTGGAACGTCGTCGGGGTCCTCGGGTGCTGGGGCATCGACGGGCTCGTCGGGTGCCGGGACGTCGTCGGGGTCGTCGGGTGCTGTGACGTCGTCGGGGTCCTCGGGTGCTGGGGTATCGACGGGGTCGTCGGGTGCTGGGACGTCGTCGGGATATTCGGGTGCTGGGACGTCGTCGGGGTATACGGGTGGCGGGGCGTCTTCGGGTGCCGGGACGTCGTCGGGGTCTTCGGGTACTGGGGCGTCGTCGGGGTATTCGAGTGGCGGGACGTCGGGTGCTGGGACGTCGAGCGGCGGCTGGAGCGGTCAGGGTAGCTGAACAGCCTGGCGTCCTCGAGTTGGCGGATCTGGCTGTCCGGGGTGGCGTTCATCGTCACGCCCTAGCCGGGTGCTGTCCATGTCGGGAACGCCGACCCGGCGCCCTACAGCGTGGAGCCGCCCACGGGGCTGCCGTGCCAGCCCCCGTTAAAGTGCAGCATTGCCAGCGTGGCGGTGGCCAGCGTCAGCCAGCGGGTGAGCGAGTTTCGCGGCAGCAGCGCCAGCGTTACCCACGCGATCGAGGCGTACCAGGGCAGCGACCAGGTCGCCGCGATCATCCAGGCGAACGTCAGCGCGCAGGTCGCCGCCACCACGGTCGGCACGTCCGGCGACAGCCGGTTGTACAGGTACCAGGCCAGCGCCAGCAGTAGCGGCGCCCACGCGTAGCCGATCACGGTCGTGACGGCGGGAAGACTTTGCGGGTCAATCGCCTGCGCGCACACCTGGATCAGCCGCCAGATCGTCGGGGAGATCACCTGCTTGGACGCGCTCGACAGTGGCTTGAGGGCGGTGAACCCCCAGGTGAAGTAGTACAGGCCCGCGGTCGTCACCAGCGCGGTCGCGGCGGTCCGCGCCAGCCGTGCCCAGGCGCGGTCGTGGATGAGCGGGATCGCGATGCCGAGCGCCACGAAGCCCGCGTTGAGCTGGATGCCGACGGATACGCCGACCAGCAGGCCGACGACTAGGTCGTGCCAGCGCCTGGTGCAGCGCCGGGACAGCACGATGGCCGTGATCGCCGCGAGGGCGAGGTAGTTGTCGAGGTGGCCGCCCATCACGAGCTCGACGATCAGCAGCGGGTTGGCGATCCAGAGCAGGACGGCGCGCACCGGGTTGGCCGCGGTGCGCAGCAGCACGTAGCCCACGGCGACGAAGGCCGCTGCCGTCATGATCATCAGCATCCAGATCGTGAGCCACGGCCTGGTGCCGCCGATCTCCGCCGCCAGCAGGTGCGTCCACGTGGCTACCGGCCCGTAGACCGACGGGGTGTTCCGCCACTGCGGGTTGACCAGCGCCGTGTACGGGTTATTCTCCCCGCCGGGAAGCTGGATGGGGGTGACCGCGTACGGGTCGAGGCCGAGGGAGGCGATCCGCCCGTAGGCGGCGTAGCTCGCGACGTCCCCGGAGCCGACCGGCGTGATGTTCACGAGCACCGCGACCGCCGCCGCCGCCGTCCAGAACACCTTGCGCGGGCTGGGGAACCAGCCCCGGCTGTTGGCCCACAGCATCATCGCCAAGCCGAGGGCGCACAGGGCGATCGACACGTACATGAGGACGTCCTCAGCGACATCCCCGAGGACCGGCATCCCGATGTAGCGCTGCGCCGCCGCCGTGAGCGGCAGCAGCACCGGCAGCGTCGCCTGGCTCGGCTTCGGGGCGGTGGCGCACAGGCCGGCGAACGCGACCCCGAATAGGCCCAGCGCGCTCAGCGCCACCGCCGGAAGCGGGCGAGCCAGCGGGGAATGCGCCAGCACCTTGATGAGCCGGCCCATCAGGGCCTCGACGCGTCCGCCGGGGATCGGCGGCTCTGCGAGCCGCTGCGGCGGATCTACCAGCACAGTCACAAGACTCCTACGGGACGGCCGTCGCGGGACGAACAGGGGGACACAAGTTGTCGCGCCTCCGGCTAGCGCCAAACTACCGATCCGGGCGGGCCAATCGGGCGTCAATTGGGTCCCCCTGCGTGATCCTGGGTCGTTCGAACAACGGCCCAGGCGGAACACGCGGGCAAGATCACCTGTTGCGTACCATCGCTGACGTGCCCGGGAGCCACGGGCCGCCCTGACCCCCGCGTCAGCGCTCCGGGAATCCGGCACCCACACGAGCAGTCAAGGAGTCCGCCATGAACGAGATCCCGACCACGATGCGCGCTGTCGCGTACCGCAAGAGCCTGCCGGTCGAGCACCCCGACAGCCTGATCGACATCGAACTGCCCGTCCCCCAGCCGGGACACCGCGACCTGCTGGTGCGAGTGGAGGCGATCGCCCTCAACCCGGTGGACTACAAGATCCGCCAGAACGCCGACCCGGCGGGGGAAGCCAAGGTACTCGGCTGGGACGCGGCCGGCACGGTGATCGCAACCGGCAGCGAGGCAGGGCTCTTCGAGGCCGGCGACGAGGTCTACTACGCCGGGGCCCTGGACCGGCCCGGCGCCAACTCCCGCTACCACGTTGTCGACGAGCGCCTGGTCGCCCGCAAGCCAAGCACGCTGTCCTTCACCGAGGCCGCCGCACTGCCGCTGACCGCGCTCACCGCCTGGGAGGGCCTCTTCGAGCGCCTCGGCCTGCGCACCGGCGCCCTGGAGCAGACCGGCACGCTGCTGGTCACCGCCGCCGCGGGCGGTGTCGGCTCGATGGCGGCCCAGCTGGCCCGCGCCCTGACCAGCCTGACCGTGGTCGGCACCGCCTCCCGCCCCGAGACGGCCGAGTTCGCCCGCAAGATGGGCGTCCAGCACATCATCGACCACCGCAAGCCGCTGGCGCCGCAGCTCGCCCAGGTGGCCCCTAGCGGCCTCGACTACGTCTTCTCCACCACCGGCACCGACAGCAACCTGGCCGCCTACGCCGAGATGCTCAACCCCTTCGGGCACATCGTCGCCATCGACGACTTCGACTCCGTGCCCATCGGCGTGCTCAAGGCCAAGAGCATCTCCTTCCACTGGGAGTTCATGTTCACCCGCTCCATGTTCCGCACCGCCGACCTCGCGATGCAGCACCACATCCTCACCCAGGTCGCCCGCCTGGTCGACCAGGGCATCCTCACCACCACCGCCACCCGCGACCTCGGCCCGGTCAACGCCGCCAACCTGCGCGAGGCGCATCGCATCCAGGAATCCGGCACCGCCATCGGCAAGACCACCCTCACCGGCTTCCAGGACTGACCACCCTCACCGGCTTCCAGGACTGACCACCCTCACGGGCTTCTAGGACTGACCACCCTCACCGGCTTCCAGGACTACTGAGAACGGACATTGACGGAGCTGGCCGTCAAGTGATAACAATTCACATTGTGAATGGTCATCACATCGGGTCGGCTACGCAGCCTTCGAAGGCCGTGCTCGTCACTGGGTGTTCCTCGGGCATCGGGCACGCGACCGCGCTTGCCCTGGTCCGGGCGGGCTTCCCGGTCTGGGCGTCAGCGCGGAAGGCCGGCAGCCTCGGGGAGCTGGAACGGGCGGGCTGCCGTGTCCTTGAACTGGACGTGACCGACGAGCAGTCCAGGGCCGCCGCTGTCCGGCGGGTCGAGGCCGAGCACGGCGCTGTCGGGGTGCTGGTCAACAACGCCGGGCACGGCGGCGGCGGCCCGGTCGAGGAGGTCCCGCTCGGCATCGTCAGGGAAACCTTCGAGACCAACGTGTTCGCCGTGGTCCGCATGTGCCAGCTGGTCCTGCCGGGCATGCGCGCCCAGCGCAGCGGGCTGATCGTTAACCTCGGGTCCGCCGCCGGCCTGGTGACGCCCCCGACCGGCTGCCCGTACGCGATGACCAAGTACGCGCTTGAATCGCTGTGCGACGCGCTTCGCCCCGAGGTCGCGCCGTTCGGCATCCGGGTCACGCTGATCCAGCCGGGAGCGGTGCGGACCAGGTTCATGGCCAACAGCGAGTTGCACCAGCCCGAAGACGCCGCGGACAGTCCGTACGCCGTGTACAAGGCGAACGTGGCGAAGATGGCTGCCCACGCGCACCGCGAGGGCGCACGCGGCGTGCTCGACGCCGACGACGTGGCGGCGGTGATCCTCAAGGCGGTCACCGCCCCACGTCCGAAGTCCCGGTATAAGGCAGGCTCTCAGGCGCGCCTGGCCCCGGTGGCACGGCGCGTCCTCGGCGATCGCGGCTGGGACGCGTTCATGCGCCGCCTGGTGCCGTTCCCCGCCCCGCAATGACCGGGGAGACCAGGCGCGCCCAGGGTGAGCCAGGGCGGGCCGGGCGAGGACGCTACCACCACGGCGACCTGCGGGATGCCCTGGTCCGGACCGCCATCGTGCTCCTGGGCGAGCGCGGCGCCGCAGCGTTCTCGATGGCCGAGGCCAGCCGGCGCCTCGGCGTCGCGCCCTCGGCGCCCTACCGGCACTTCGCCGACCGGGACGCGCTGCTGGCCGCGGTCGCGGTCCAGGCTGCCGGACTGCTCAGCGAGAGGCTCGGCCAGGAGGCGGCATCCGGGCCTCCGCAGCAGCGGCTGGCCGCCGCCGCCGAGGCCTATGTCCATTTCGCCGATGAGCAGCGCGCGCTGTTCCAGGCGCTGACAGGATCCGCGCTGGACAAGGACCGCCATCCCGAGATCGCACGCGCCGCCCAGCCCATCGGCGCGGTACTCCTGTCCCCGGCGGCCGACCTGACCGGCGGCGACCAGGCCGCAGCCGCGCGGCTCGTCTCAGCCATCGTGGCCACGGCTCACGGTCACGCCACGCTGATGCTCGACGGCACCTTCGGGTCTGGCCAGCAAGCGGCCGAAGCCGCCGCCCGGCAGGCGGCAGCCGCAACACTCGCGCTGATCGCGGGCAGGGAGGCCCTGACCTGAGCCGCAGGCACGACGGCTTGCGCGGGGGAGTCCTGGTCGGGCCTGTCTTGTCAGCCGCTACTGGCCCGCACCTGGGCGGCTACCGCAAGGATGGTGTCGGCCACGACGTCGGGCCGGTTCCTGGGGATGTTATGGCCGGTGCCGTCGACGACGACATGGCGTCCCTGCGGGGCTGCCGCGGCGAGCCCTGCCTGCAGGCGCGTCCAGTGCGCGCGGAACCGGCGGGGCAAAGGGAAGCTGCGGGCAGCGCTCAGGACGACGACGGGCACGTCGGGAAAGGGCCTTGCGGCGGCGCGCATCTCCCGCCAGGCCGCAAGGGTCACGGGGGCGTCTTCGTGCAGCTCATCGGGGAAGACGGTGTTCATGATCCGCCACCCCCACTGGAGGGGCAGGGGCAAGAGGCTGTCCAGCTCCTCGTGCCCCGGGTCCACCAGGACCAGGCCCGCAACCAGGTCCGGCCGGCGGAAGGCCAGCAGTTGGACCAGGACGCCGCCCCAGCTGTGCCCGGCCAGCACGCAGGGTCCTGGCGCCAGCCCGGTAATCACCGATGCCAGGTCATCGATCTGGCGCTCGATTGTCACCAGGCCCGGAGCAGGGGCGCTGCCACCCAGCCCCGCCCGGTCGTAGGCGGCAACGCGCACGTGCGGGGCCAGCAGCGGTATGACCCGCTGCCAGGACGCGGCCCCGTTGTTGAGCCCGGCCTCAAGCACGACCGCCGGCTCGCCGGCGCCGACTTCCACCCGCCGCACGACCCTGCGTCCGGGATCCATGTCACCCTCCCAGACGCAATTCCCCGGCCAGGTCTTCCAGGATCCGGGGATCGGCGAAGTCGCGGAAGAGCACGATATGACCTTCCTGGATCCGGAGGATCTGGATGGACATTGCCGTGATCGACCGGCCCGTCGTGGTCAGGGTCGCCTTCGCGCGCATCTCCACGATCACCACCTCCGGGTCCTGGGTCTGGTAAAGCTCAGTGACCTCGAAATCCTCTATCCGCATCGGCGAGGCCATGACACGCCGCGAGTACTCACTGATCGCCTCCCGGCCCTCCAGGCGCACGGGCGTGCCCGGCGGCCCATGGAAGCAGAACTCCATCACTGCGTCGGGCGCGAACAGGTCAGCGAAGCCGTCGGCATCGCCGTTCAGCATCAGCTGACGGCGGCGGAGCAGGACATCGGCAGGCGTGGCGGGTGACATGCGGCCTTCCCTTCACCCAGGAGATTCGTTCAACAGACGTTCATTGAACAAGCGTAGAATCGAATGAGCCTTCTGTCAACACCCGTAGAATGAAACAATGACCACTCCCCGGCCCGGTTCGCGCGCCGAGCAGCGCCGCCGCACCGAAGCGCGCATCCTCGACGCCGCGACCCAGGTCTTCTTCAGCGTCGGCTACGAGCGCGCCACCATCCGGGCCGTGGCCTCGGCCGCAGGCGTGGACGCGGGCCTGGTCATGCACTACTTCGGGTCCAAGCAGGAGCTGTTCCGGCGAGTGATCGACACCGCGTCCGTCCCCGAGGTCAGCGGAGCGCCCGGGCAGGCGGCCGAGCAGATCCTGGCCTCGCTCGCCGACCGGCTGGCGAACGAGCCGACGGCATCGCTGACCCTCTTGCGGTCGATGCTGACCAACCCCGAGGCTGCCAGCGCCGCCAGCGTGGCCGCGGCCCGCTACGAGACGCAGATCGCACAGGCCATCCCCGCCGACGACGCCAGCCTGCGGGCCGCGATCATCAGCGCCATCACCGTCGGCGTCATGGTCTCCCGGCACCTCATCAAATCCGACGAGCTCGCCACCGCCGACCCGGCACAGGTAATCAGCCTGCTGCGTCCCTGCATGACCTCGCTAGCAGCCCAGCCCCCGTCCCCGCCCAGTTAGCCATCGCTCATAACGCACCAGGCGACCCAGGCACCCGAACGACCAAGTTCCCTGGCCTCCGCCGGGGAGGCCCGCCAGGGAACTGAGAACGCGCCGAGCTACCTGCTGAACCTGGCCCGCGAGCGACTCTTACCGCAGCGATGACCCACCGGCGACAGCGGGCAGGGGAAGCTGGTGAGCGCCAGGCATCCGATTGCCGTCAATGTCAAGGCGGAACGGGGACTGCCCGGCTAGCTTGGGCCAGTGATCATCTGGCTTAACGGCGGGTTCGGAGCGGGGAAGACGACGCTGGCGGAGGAATTGCACCGGCGGCTCCCGGACGCGGTCGTGTATAACCCGGAGGACGTCGGCCTCATGCTGTGGAAGTGGATGCCGCCCAACGGCGATTTCCAGCACCTGGCGAGTTGGCGGGAACTGGTCGTCGCGACGGCGCTGTCGCTGCGCAGGCACCACGCGGAGACGCTCATCGTCCCGATGTCGCTGATCCGCGACGCTTACCGGGCCGAGATCCTCGGTGGCCTGGCCGACGCGGGCGAGGAGGTCCTGCACGTCTTCCTTGAGGCGGACGCCGGCGTGCTCCGGGAGCGGCTCAATGCCCGCGTGACTCACCCGGGCAGGGACTGGGACCAGGGAGCCCGCGAGTTCGGCATGACGGGCGTGGATGAGATGGTGGCTGCTGCTGCCCGCCAGCCGGGCGGGACGCTCATGCTGCGCTCGGACAAGCTCACTCCGGCAGAGCTAGCCGACGAGGTGCTGGCCAGGGCACAGAGCTGACTTCGGCGGACCCGGCCCTGCAGCGGGGCGCCTTAATAAAGACCCGAGCCCTAATGGCCGATTTAAGTGCCACAGGGCCGACTTGGCCGGAGACGGGACACAGGCTCTCCCGTCTCCGGCAACTGGGCCCTGTCGCATTCAGTCCGGCCCATTCGGCCTGGTGTCTCACTAAAGTCGACCCATGAGCGTTGGGTCTCAGCCAATATGACCGATTCTCAGTACATCCACCGATCAGTTAGCCGATTCTCGGTACAGATAGCAAAAACCGACGCAGGGCAACCTTCATCAGTCATAGCCTCACGTCCCGTGACTGCACTGCCGACAAGAAGCACGATTTGGCCATCACGGAGAACGATCGGATTCACTGGTCGCCGCGCTGCGAGCTCAGCTCCGAACGCCGACTCCGCACTCCCGGAGGGGCGGAATGCGGACGTCCGACGGGGATAGCGAAGTCGGGCCTCGACGCACAGGAGAGGCGGAGTCGCGTTATAGGATTCCTGTTGACTCTGGAGGTGCGCGCATGCCGGAACTTCCGACGGAAATCGATACGTCACGGCCGCATCCGGCCCGGACCTATGACTATTTCCTGGGCGGTAAGAACAACTTCGCCGCTGACCGGGAGGTCGCGGACAGGGTTTTGGCAGGCTGGCCGGCCATTCGTGTAGGTGTGCGCGAGAACCGGAAGTTTCTCGCGCGCGTGGTCAGGTACCTGGCCGGGGAGGTCGGCATCCGCCAGTTCCTCGACATCGGGACCGGGTTGCCCACCGCGGACAACGTGCACGAGGTCGCCCAGGCGGTCGCACCGTCGGCCCGCGTCGTCTATGTCGACAACGATCCGCTGGTACTCGCGCACGCCCGGGCGCTGCTCACGTCTTCGCCGGAGGGGCGCACCGCCTATATCCACGCCGACCTGCGTGACCCCGTCGCCATCCTGAACGACCCGGTGACCCGCGAGGTCCTGGACTTCACCCAGCCGATCGCGCTCATGCTGATCGCGATCCTGCACATGATCCCCGACGAGGAGAAGCCCGCCGAGGTCCTCGTGACCCTGCTCGACGCCCTGCCGTCGGGAAGCTACATCGTCGCCTCGCACATTACGGGGGAGCACAGCGCCGGGGCGGCGGACGGGGAGCGCACCTTCCAGCAGGGGGGGATGGCGGCCCAATGGCGGGACTCCGACGTGTTCGCGAGGCTGGCGTTTAACGGACTTGACCTGGTGCCGCCGGGCGTGGTGCTCACCTCGGAGTGGCGGAACGACGAGCCCGGCCTGCGCCCCACGCCGGCCGATGTCAGCGCCTATGGCGGGGTCGCGCGCAAACCATGAGCGTTCAGCGCTTTGGGCCAGGCCACATCCCTGGAACTCTGCTGAACGCGCAGATCAGGCTACGTACGCCCTCACTATGGACAGGACTTTGGCGTCGGTTTCGCCGTTAATGCGGGCGGTCCGGATGTCCGGCCGGACGGTGGACCGAAATATGCCGAAAGTAACCGGGAGAAGGAGCACCCGCCGCCTGCCGAACCGTGAAAATGAGTAGCTGCCACCGGCACCGGTCTGATGGGCTACCGCAATGAGCGATCACGGTCTGCCTGGCGCCGAACTGGCCCGCAGGTTCTCCGCCGATGTCGTGGAGCCCTTGCTGAGCCGGTTCGTGCCGGGGCTGCCATATGCGGCGGCGCGGCTGGGGTCAGGGTCGGATGTGCTGGGCCTGGACGACGAGATGAGCCGCGATCACGACTGGGGGTGCAGGCTGACGCTGCTGGTCGATGCGGATGCCCGTGACCAGGTGCCGCAGATCAGCCGGATGCTGGAAGACGAGCTGCCCGAACGGTTCGGGGAGTTCCCGCTCAGGTTCCCGGTCACCTGGGACTCCTCGGTATCCCATAAGGTCGAGGTCGCCACCGTGGGGGACTTCGCCGCCAGCCGCCTGGGAGTTGACCCGACTAGCGGCCTGTCGGTGCTGGACTGGCTGAGCCTGACCGGGCAGAGCGTGCTCGAGGTGACCGCCGGCCCGGTGTTCACCGACACGACCCGCACCCTGGCGCCGGTGCGGGCGCTGCTGGCCTGGTATCCGCCGGACGTCGAGCGCTACGTGCTGGCTGCGGGATGGCAGCGGGTCTGCCAGACGATGCCGATGATGGGCCGGACCGCCGAGAAGGGAGACGAACTCGGCTCCCGGTTGCTGAGCGCCGGGCTCGCCGGAGACCTGGCCTGGCTGGCGTTCGCACTGTCCCGCCGGTGGGCGCCGTATGCGAAATGGCGTGGCACCGTCTTCCGCTCGCTCCCCGTCGCCGCCAGGCTCGGCCCCCTGCTCGGCACCGCGGTCGCGGCGGCCGGGTGGGGGGAACGGGAGAACGCCGTGGCCGCCGCCTGCGAGGTGGTCCTGGACCTCCAGCGCGAACGTGATCTCCCGGCACCAGAGTCAGCGGTGATTCCGTTCTTCGACCGGCCCTACCGCACGGTGGACCAGGCGGTGCCGCAGGCACTCTGCGCTAGCATCACCGACCCCGACGTCGCACGACTGCCGCCCATGGTGGGCTCAGTCGAGCAGTGGGTCGACTCCACGGATGTCCTGTCTAGCCCGGGCCGACGGGTCGCCCTGCAGACGGCCTACCGCGCCTGGACCGGCGCCGGATGATGGGCTCGCTCAGTCGTTACGCCAGGTGATCATGCGGCCCGGCGGCGGAGGCGGAGGCGGGTGGGGGTAGCGGATTCCGCTGCCCCACCCGATCTCCCAGCCGGGCTTCTCGTCGAAGTAGTCGGCATAGGCGATGGGGAGAGCGTCGTGTTCCTCAACGAGCCGCATCAGTTTGGCGTACCACTCGACGTAGAGAGGGTCGTCCTCTGCCGCGAGCAGGCGTGGCAGGCCCGAACGGATTAGGTCCGCGACGGCGTTCTGGGCTTGTGCTGACGTCGACCCGGCTGCCGGCGAACTGTGTGCGGGAGCCCGTCGTGTAGTTGACCGCGCTATCCCAGTCGCGGATTTCGGGGTAGCCGTTGCCGCTCCGGAAGTCGGCCGCTGCCGCGATCGCCACGCGCCAGTACATGCCCGATGCGCTCATGCCGGGGAGTATCCGGGCGGAGTGGTAACCCCGCTGGTGCAGCATTCGGACTCCGTGGAGGATGCGCAGCGGTGTCCAGCGAGCGAGCCCAGCGCCGATCTGCTCGTACGTCTCCTGGTCGAGGGCGACGAGTTGCACTGTCTCGACCGACGTGGGGGTGGAGGCGATCGTCTCAACAGCGGCAGCGATCGCGTCGTGCTTCGGCCAGGCGTAGATCCCCGCACTGATCAGTGGGAACGCCACGCTTCGGGCGCCCAGCTCATCGGCGACTTCCAGCGCTCGCCGGTAGCAGGAGGTCAGCAGGCTTCGGTCCTGCTGACCCGCGTTGTAATTCGGCCCGACTGCGTGGATCACCCATCGGGCGGGAAGCTTCCCTGCCGTGGTCCAGCCGGCGTCCCCGGTCGTGAGCCCGTCAGGGAAGCGGGCAACGCAGTCCTCCAGGATCGCCGGGCCTCCACCGCGGTGAATCGCCCCGTCGACTCCACCGCCACCGCGCATCCGTCTGTTCGCGGAGTTGACGATGGCGTCCACGGTAACCGTGGTGATGTCTCCGAGGACGACGTTGATGGAAGGCATGGACTGACTCTCCCTGACGCATCGCGACCCTCACTGGAGTCCGACTCTCGGACGAAGACCTACTCCAATGCTCCAATCATCCCTCAGTCTCTTTGGGGTTGAGCCGAACCGGTCACACGACCTGAACCTCGACGTCCTGGGCCAGGTCGGGGTTCTCAACGGCTTGCTAGGCAACGCACTCAACGGCGCGGGTGCCCCCGGGCGCGCAGTCCACCGACCTTGGCGTGACCATGGGCTGCAAGAACTCAGCCTTCTGAGGGCGAACACCATAGAAAGGCGGCTAGCGGAACCTCGTCCGCCAGCTAACGTTCCAATTCCGCCAACTAACAGGACCGCGTCCTCATCCCTCATCAGCCCGGCGGGGCGGACGTCGAACAGCCACCGGGCCCCGTCACGGAACACCGCCAGCAAGTCTGGGATATGCTCCCCGGCATCCCCGGCAGCGGTCTCGAACCGGAGCCGGAACGGCTGCGACAAGACCTCCTTCACCATCCCCGTGAAGTCCAGCGCAAGCAGCAGCGACCGTTCCTCCAGCGACTCGAACCCGTGCAGCCGCCCCGTCGACACCATGAACTGCAGCCCAGGCCGGTGACGCTGCCGCTGCCGCCAGGTGAACCGCCGGACCAGCTCACACCTCGCCACCGGAACCTGCCCCAGGTCCCGGACCGCGCACGGCACCTCGCCACCCGAGGACCGCCAGGTCCCCGTCCACCGCCGGGACCACCCCGTGCCCAGACCCAGGCAGCCGCGTTCCGCCTCGGTCCCGTAGGCCAGGAGCAGGTCATCAAGCCCGCAGCGATCCGACCCAACCGGCACCACATCGCTCATGGTCACCAGGCAAGTGCAGCACGCAGCAAGAGATCGCGACCCATTTAGTCAAAGGGATCGATACCGAACGGGCGTCCGCCAACCAGGGATCACAACAGTCACATGACTGTTGTGATCCCTGGTTGGCCCCTGGGGATCGATAGCTGGCCCCTTCCGTGTCGTCGTTAGTCGCCGTCGTAACATCCAGAGCCCCGGCGGCGGCCGCCTGCTGTTGGAAGACTGTTCGCATGGATGACCTGACGGGTCCGCAGCAGAACACGACGCATGACTGGGCGATCGCCGTGGACGCCGGCCATCTCGCGCGTATTCGCGGGGATCCTGCCGCCTTCGCTCCTGGCGGCGTGCGGCACCTGGTTCTTGAGGTTGTCGCTTACGCCGCCGACGAGGCCGAGGCCAGCGGCGGCGGCCGGTGTGCTGTCACCTTCTGCTGTGATGGCTCGGTGTCCGTGTCCGACGACGGGCGCGGGACTGCCACTCGCCGTGACGGCCGCGGCCGCGTGGTGAAGAAGCCGGTCATGTCGACAAAGGACCTGCGGTTCTTCGACTTTCCCGGCGCGCAGCTGCTTCCCGACAGGTACCCGCGCCGGGGCATCTCCGTCGTCGCAGCGCTGAGCGAATGGCTCGTGCATGCCAACCGCCGCCAGGACGGAGCCTGGACGCAGCGCTACGAACATGGCATCCCGGTCACCGGCCTGGTGCCAGTCCCCGGCAGCAGCGCGACCGGCACCACGGTTCACTTCCGTCCGGACGAGACCGTCCTGACCAGCGGTGCGCACCGGGGCCTCGATGCCCTGCAGCTAGCCGTGTCGTGGCCAGAACTTTCGGTCGAGATCTGTCACGAGCAGGACTCATAACCCAACAGGGGCCAGCTCTCGATCCCCAAAAGGCCATCCAGGAATCACTGTCACAGGTCATGTGACAGTGGCCGTTAGTTGTACTGGCGAGATCGCGTATTCAACTGTCGCGAGTTCTCCCGATGAGTCGTGTTGTGCCTGAGCGCGTTAGTTGGAACTTGGGCGCGCTAGTTGGCACCGTGATCATCAACGGCATTCTGGGGGCTGGCGGCTGACTGACACCGGCTGGAAAGGTCTCACTCTCCGCAATCGATTCTCCTTGCAAGACGGTCGCCGTGCTCGATGAGGAGCTTGCGGAGTTCGGCGTAGTGAACGAGTCGGCCGGGGTGGGCGAGTTTGTGCCACAAGTTGCCTCGGCTGGCCCAGTCTTTGTGGACTGGACCGGGCTGGCTTGCTTCGATCGGGCGGGGTGCGAACCGCGGCTCGCCCTGGGTGACGTAAGCCCATGTGAAGGCCGAGGCCGCTTGCCGCTTGCGGTCGTCTATGACTGGCTGGATCGGACCTGGAGTCGGCGGCAGACGGTTCGTGATCTCTTGCCATGCGTCCAGGTCAAGGCACCATTCCTGCATTGCGTGCCGCCGACGCTGGTAGTTGACGAGCCGGGGGATGTCGGCGTCCAGCTGGGCTGCGAGGCCGTGCATGGCTGCGGTGAAGTCCTCGTCGCCGTGCTCGCTGAGCCATCGGGCCAGGTCCTGGGCGAATGAATGCTGGCCCGACGACGGAGCAGAGCTGATGCCGAGGTATTTGGCGGCATCGCCCATGGATCCGCCGGCTGCCCACTGGACGAGCAGGACAGATCCTGCCCGGCGCATGTTCACCGGAGCCCTGTAGCCGAGACGAGCGAGATGCTGGTCATGCCAGCGTTGCTCCAGCAGCGCGGGTATGTACTCGGGTCCGTAGCCGCCGGCGCGGACGGGGGCCTTGGCACTGTGCGGGCCGCTGACCTTCCGGTAAGCGCGGGTGCTGGGCTCGAAGGCCTCCCGGAACTGCCGGGAGCACAACGGGCTATGACGGTCGAAGACGCCGGCCCAGGAGGTGCGGCTGGGCCTGCCGGCCCTGGAACTGCGCAGGGTCCGGGCCAGGGCCCCCTGATGTCCGGGGTCGTCGATCACGGCTGCCGCCGCGGTCAGCAGCGCGGCGGCAGCCAGCGGGTTCCTCGGGGGCCGGTCGATGGCGGGCAAGGTGCCGGCGCCCGGTTCGCTGACGTGCTGGCTGATCAGTGCCTGATCGGCGGGTCTGGTGAAGTCACGGGAAGCAGGCCAGGTGACGCAGAGCATCGTCGTGGCAACGCGCAGGTCGGTGAAGTAGGCGGCGGCGTCCTCTGCCGGATAGCTGGAGTCGAACATGGCTAGCATGCGCCCTTGGAACGCGAGCGCTTCAGGGTCGAGACGAGCAGGTTCGGGGCCCGGCTGGTCGAGCCGCTGCCCGCAGGGCTGTCGCCTGTGCCCCCGGCTGCCTGTGCCGGGCAGAGGCTGCCGGCACTGGGCCGGGTGCAGGCTGCTGTCTCCCGGCAGCCTGATCAGCAGCGTGCGGCCATGGGCCTCTGCGGGATGATCTTGCGTGCAGCCGGCCTGGAGCGGGAGCCGGTGGCCGAGGCAGGCGAACACGATCGGGAGGTGCCAGGCGAGCTGCCAGCATCCGCCTAGCTCGTCCTGGACGGTGCTTCCGTCGCCGGCCAGGCAGCGCGGGCAGTAGCGGGCCTCAGGGGTGAACAGCCAGTCGTCGGCTGGCGGCCGCGGCCTGGTGCCGCGAAGCAGCGACCGGGCGATCGGCGGGTAGCGGTCAGCCCAGGGAACCAGGGTAAGCCCGGCTGCCTCGGACACGGAGAGCCGGGCGAACCGGGCAAGGATGCCGGAATCCGTGTCCAGCAGCAGCCGCCGCGAGAGCCCCCTGGTAGCAGACGTGACGATTCCCAGCTGGGCCAGCTGAGCGGGTGACACACGCAGGCGGCAGGACAAGCGGAGCAGGAACCCGTTCAGGGACTCACCCGGCAGCGGGTCGAGGCTGCGTCCCAGAGGGCGGCTACTCACCGGCGGCCGGCCTGGTGCCGTGGTCGTCGAAGACCGTGTTCCGGGGGCGGCGCTTCTTCTTCGGCTCCGGCGGGTCGGTGCCGACGGGGATGTCCGGGACCTCGCCGGAATCAGGGTCAAGGTCGCCGACGTTCGGCAGGCGGATCGGGGTGGCGGCCAGCAGGTCGCGGGTGAGTTTTTCCTCCCCGGTGGAGATTGCCTTGGCGCAGCTGTCCTCGATTAGCCGGCGGAGCAGCCCGACGACGCCCTCGGTGCGGCGGAACAGGTACTCGGGCATTTCCCCGGCGGTGAGCATGCCGTCGAAGGAACGCAGGAGCCGGAGCTGGTCTTCGATCCCGGCCAGGTGCTCGATGAACGCGGTCATCCCGCCCGGGGCTGTGTAGTCGAACGGGCCGAGGTCGACCAGGTCGAATCGCCGGGCGGTCTGGGTGGCAGCCGCGTCTCCGTGGGCTGAGGCGCGGAACGCCCACCGGCCTGAGGAAGGCTCCGGGCGGGCGCTGCCGAGCAGCCCGGAGCCGGGGATGTCGACGCCGATCAGCACGAGGGCGGCGCCCAGGTCCATCAGCTCGCGGATCAGGTCCAGGGTGTCCTGGTCATCGCCGCGGTGCAGCTTGAGCCTCGTGATGTCATCGATCAGCAGCGCCGTCGTGGCGTGGTCCCGGACTGCGTCGCGGACTGCCCGGACCAGGTCGTGCAGGGTGGCGGGGTGCGGGTCGCCGTAGATGTCGAGGATCGTCTTGCAGAGCGCCTTGGGCGTCGCCTTGACCGGAAGCCGGCAGTAGGCGACGGGCACGAACAGGTCGCGGGTCCCGGGAAGGGGGCCGGGGGCGAGCTGGCGGTGGATGTCCCGCCACAGGTCCTCGAACTCGGCGGCGGCCTGGCAGGCGGTCTCGGTCTTGCCGTGGAACCCGTCGCCGTTGATCATCAGCCCGTCGCGGGTGCCCGGGGTGAACTTGACCGCGTTGTTCTGCAGCCGTCCCCGCATCAGGTCCGACACTTTCCTGCTCATCGGGGTTTCCTGCAGCCGGAGGTTCACGTGGGTGGCGGTGCGGTGCAGGTCGTGCAGCGCACGGCCCCGCAGGCTGAGCTCCTGGTACTCGGCGACCGACAGCCGCGGCGCCGGGGTGAACGTGCCGCGGGCGGCCCGCCACTGCTGCCAGCCTTCCGCCCGGGTCCGGTCGGGCTGCGGCCCGGCCAGCAGGAACGGGATGACCGGGTTCTCGGCGTCCGGCGGCCCGCCCGTCATCCCTGCGGCTCCTCGTCGTCTTCGGGCAGTACGAAGACGTTGCGTTCCCGGAAGCTGGCTCCCAGGCGGGGAGGAGGCTTCGGGGTGACCGGGACGGCGGCTTCCCGCCTGCGGCGGCGCTCGGCGTCGAGGGCGTCACGGGCCTGCGCGGCCCGCTGCGCCCAGCCGGGCTCGCGGTGCAGCGGGGTCACGGTCGCCTCACCTGCTCCGTTCCCGGAGCCGGCGTCGTCCCCGGGATCCGCCAGCCGGGCCGGCCTGTCGGACCGGGCGGCCTGCGCCCGGGCTTCTTCGCGGGCGTGCCCGGTGCGCTCGGTTTTCGCCATCTGGGTCGGCCACTGGCTGACCGGGATCCGTGCCCCGATCATCTCCAGCAGGACGGGCAGCAGCTCGGCGTCCGTCTTCGGCCGCAGCCCGCAGGCGTCCGCTTTCTTCAGCAGGTCGCGGACCCGGGCGTCGCCGAACGCCGGGGCCTGTCCGGGGGCCGGCGTCCCTGTCCAGGGCAGTTCGTGCCAGGCATGGCTGACAGGATCCTGGAAGAAGACGCTGCGCCGGTCGCGGGGGTCACGGCGGATGACCCACTGGTTCTTGTGCTTGCCGCCCCGGCTGGAGGCGGCCGCGCGGTAGCCGTCCAGGACCGGGGCGTCGTACCAGAGCCCGCGGATCTTCACCCCGCGGCGGGTGATGCGGGTGACGTAGTGGACGGGCAGCAGCTCGTAGAACAGGTCCGGGGACGGGACGTCCATCGCGAACCCGGCCTGCGCGAACGACGCCGCGAACAGCGAGTTCGGGCTGTGGGACCCGTCAGGATCCCAGGCGGGGGCGTATTCTCCCAGCTTGCGCCGTTGCCATATGCCGACGATCCACGTGGCGATCAGGTGCTCCATCTCGTCCACCGTCAGCGTCGCGTCCCCCTCGGGATCGGCGCCGCGGTCGGCGACGTCCACGCCGGTGTATCCGGTCAGGTGCTCGAACAGCAGCTGCCTGATCACCCCGAAGGCCCGCTCGACCGCGGCCTTGTCGGTCGGGCGCAGCACCCTCGCCGGCAGGATGTTGCAGCCGAGCACCCGCTGGCATTCGACCAGGGCATGATTCCGGTAAACGCTTCCGTGGTCAGTGGTGACCGTCTCAGGGGTGAAGAACGGCAGGCCCGCCACCTTGTGGCCGGCGAACTCGGCGACCATCGCGGCGGGCATGCCCGGGTAAGGCCATTCCAGGTCATCTCCCCAGTCCGGCCGCATCGGCAGCGGCATGACCACGTCGCGCAGCAGCATCGCGATGTCCACCGAGGTATCGGACACGAGCGTCAGCCGGAACGCGCAGAGCGAATGCGTGTGAACGTCCAGCGCCAGGCTCAGGTGGCAGCGCACCGGGTCGCCGAAGACCCCGTCCCGGACCATCACGGGCAGCACCGTGGTGTCCAGCGCGACGACCTGCCCGGGCCGGTGCACCAGCACGTGCCCGTTCTTCTCCGGCAGGTCCGCCGACCTGTTATTGGCCTGCCGGCCGCCGCCCGGGCCGAACCACTCCCGCCAGACCCGGCTCAGGACCCAGTAGCTGGGAACCGGCGTGTCCGGGCCGAATTCCTCCCGGGCGTACTGGCAGATCAGGTTCACCTTGGCCCGCATGGTCACCTTCGCCCGGTGCAGGGTCTCCTTCCTGATGGCGAGGATCGCCTCCTGGACCTCCGCGGTGATGCTGGGGTGACCGCCGCTCTCGCGCAGCCAGCGGTCGTCCGCGCAGCCGATCAGCCCGAGCCGGCGCCGGGCGTTCTCCCACCGGATCAGGGTGTGATAGCTGACCGCGTTCAGGCCCAGCACCCGGGCATGCTCAGGATCAAGTGCCTTCAGCTCGGCGACCTTGGCCCGCCGGCGGCCGGTCAGCGTCGTGACCGCCGGGTCGTACTCCGGCCTCGGCTCACCCGGCCCGGGCCGCAGCGGGTCCCCGCCCCGGAACCCCGTCGCGACCTCCAGCAGGTGCGCCATCCGCAGCTCGGCCAACTCCCGCCTGCCCGGCTTCAGGTCGCCGGGCACCCTGGGCTGGCGGCCCCGGTCGGCCCCTCCGGCGGCGGTCCTCGACGACGGCCAACAGTCCGGGTGGCAGGCCAGGAACCGCAAGCTGACCTGGCGGCGCTGCCCGCCTCCGCCGACCAGGTGGACGCGGCCCAGGTGAGGTTCCCGGCGCTCGACCGCCCATTCCTGCCCGTCCAGCACGATCTGCGTGCCGGGCGTCAGCTCCAGCACTGTCTCCGCCCTCACCCCAGGGTCCCCGGGACCAGCAGCGACCTGTCCGCCAGCGGCTCGGAAAAGTCGATTCCGACCTTCCGGCGCCAGATCAGGTGCAGGAGCTGGGCCCGGGCCACCGGCTCGCAGCTGCTGGCGGCGGCGACCTGCCCGAACCGGGCACCCGGTCTCGCGGCGGCGGCGAGAAGCCCCGGCCTCAGTCGCAGCGGGTCCGACAGCGGCCGCCGCTGCGAGGACAGCGCATCAAGCGCCGACGGGACGTGCTCCCGCCACCGGGCCACGACCGCGTACCGCCAGCCGCACGACAGCGCCACCTCGGCCGCGGCGGCGAACGACTCGGCGTCCTTGTCCTCGATCCGCGACTCCGGGCGCACGTCGATCAGCCAGGTACCCGACCGGGTCACCGCGAGGACGTCGGGCGTGTGCTCCCTGCATCTCCCCGACACAACGGTGAACCGCAGCCGCATCGGCTGGGACACCACGTCGACCAGGTCCCCGGCGAAGTCCAGGGCCAGCAGGAGCCTGGCTTCTTCCATGCTCTCGGACCCGTGATGCCGGCCCGTGCTGACCAGGTACTGAAGACCGGGACGGTGCCCCTGCTCCCGCCCCCAGGAAAACCAGCGGACGGGACCGCCCTGCCCGGCCGGAACCCGGGCAAGCTCCCGCACCGTGCACGAGACCTTGCCCCCGTCGACCCGGCGTGTCACCAGCCAGCGATCCGGCCAGCCTTCCTCCAGGTCCAGGCACGACGCATCCGTCACAGACACGGGGACCAGCAGATCGTCCCAGCCCGCCAAGTGTGACCACAGCGGACCCGGCGCGACCATCCGGCGCTGCCCGGCAATCTCCATACTTCACATGGAAACCCGTATGGCCCGTTACTGTCCGTTAGTCCCAGGAAGATAGGTAACGGTGCCAGTATGCGTACTCAACTCAGTCTTGGTGCCAACTAGCGCGCTCAAATGGTGCCAACAAGCGCGCCCAGAACGGCTCTGGGTCCAGGTCGCAAAGGCTGCTCGGTTCCAACTAACGCGCTCAGGCACACGTGTCCAGATAGTTCGGCAGGGTTCGGTTGCTGGCAGGCCGGACGCGCTAAAGGGGGTAGTCGTAGCGGATGAACCCGTTGAACCGGGCTACCTTGTCATACAGCAGCCGGGCGCGGGTGTTGTCTTCCTGGGTGTTCCAGTACAGCCGGGTAGCGCCTCGGCTCCTGGCCGTCTCGGCCACCCGCTCGATCAGGGCTCGCGCGGCGCCCCTGCCCCGTGCCGCCTCTGCGACGAACAGGTCCTGCAGGTAGCAGGCGTCGCCGTACCACATCATGGGGTGGAAGAGGTAATGAGTGATGCCGACGAGTGTGCCGGCCGGTTCTCCGCCCGCCGCGTCGCCCAGGTACGCCCCGAGGCCGCAGAGTCCGCTGCCCTCGTCCCGCAACTGTCGCCATGCTGCCTCGTACTGCGCGTCGGTGGTCGGCGTGCGGTAGAACGCCTTGTAGCTACGCGCCAGTTCCTCCCAGGCCGGACGGTCTTCGGACTTCAGCGGAGCAACGATGACCATGATCGCCATCCTCGCACGACTTGCGTCCGGGTAACTAACCCCTAGATCGCTGAAGATTCCGGCGGAATCGGTGGACCACCTTCCGCGCCAACTGCTTGTTCCGCCACCCCTCGAGCATCGCCGTGAACACCTGGTCCTCCGGCCGCAGCAGCGGCACGCCATCGGCCAGGTGAAGCCGCACCGCCCCCGGCACCAGCCCCCGCGAAACCGCCACAATCCCCCCAGGAAAGCAGTCGCATCGAATGCGGCTTTCTCGCATCCGATGCGACCTTAGCCCGTAACCCCAGGTCGCGATGGTTAACTTGGGGTAATCGGCATGTCGCTGACCTGCATCGTGATGTTGGCTGGCAGGGTGTCGTCGGCTCCCGTACGCTCGGCTGCGTCGCAGGTTCCGCTCCGTCGGAACCGCCCGCTCGCAGACTGTCGCGAGTTCGCATCCGATGCAATTGGCGGCCTTTGCGGGATTGGAACGGTAGTTGGCGGACGAGGTTCCGCTAGCCGTGCTCCGCTCGTCCTCGGCATCCAACCTGGCGTTACCGGGCCGCGGCAAGGGCGTCGTCGTCGGACGCGAAGTCGGTGTCCGCGTTGTCGGGCGGGTGGCTGAGGTGCCAGGCGACGGCACGGCGCAGGACCTGCGGGCTGGCGGTCGCGCGCCAGCCCAGCACTTCACGGGCCTTCAACGGGCTGACCAGAAGATGCTGGCTAAGAGTCCCCGTTTCCTGCAGGTCTGGGGGCAGCGACTCGTCAGGAACTCGGACGAGTTCAAGGCTCGCGCCCGCCGCGCTGATGACCTGCTCGTAGAACAGGCGCATCGGAGCGGCTTGGTCCTCGACGATGTTCAGGCACTGCCCGGCGCTCCGGCGGGTGCCCATGGCGGCGAGCACCGCTTGGGCGACGTCGCCGACGTAGACCCGGCTCCACAGGAAGCTGCCTGCCCCGATGGGCAGCCGGGGGCGGCCTGCCCGGACACGGCGCAGTACCGGCTCGAACCGGCGCTGGTAGTCGTGCTCGCCATAGACCGCGCCAAGCCGCAAGATCGTCGCGCCAGCGGCGAGGTAAGCCTCCTCGACGTCCAGGTTCTCCCACTTCGGCCCGTCGATGTGCCGGACGGTCCGCAGTGGGGACTCCTCTGTCAGCGGCGCAGGATCGGTCTGCATGCCGCCGTGGAGCGCCTCGTACGCCCGGTAGACATCGACGCTGGACAGCGCGACCAGCGGGATGCCAGGCGGCAGTGCGGCTAGGGCGGCACGCGCGTCGGACCTGTTGGCCGCCGACACGTCAACCGCTGCGTCGGCCCCGAACGCGGCGAACGCGGCCCCGTACCCGGGCCACGCGCCGCGCTCGGCATGCAGGTGCTCCACACCGGGGAGATCGGCCGGCTCGGTGATCCCGCGATGGGTGACCAGAACGGCGTGACCCGCCGCCGTCAGCGCCTCGGCGATCGCGCGGCCGATGAACCGGGTCCCGCCCAGCACGATCACCCGCATCGCTGCCCCGGGATCCTGGCACGTCCCGGCCCGGCTTGAGTGTGGTTCATGCGTGCGACGTTAGGTGTCGGCCTGCCCGCACGGACACCGGTTCTGCCCACGGCAGCGAGATCAGCTGCCTTTTCCGTGAGACGGGACACCTCTGACAAGCCCTCCAGTGACAGATCCCCCTGGTGACAGTTATCGTGTCCCGTCACAGCATGTGAGCCTGATCGCGATGGCTGCAACCTGCTCCGCTGTGGTCAGCCGGATACCGGTGGAGTGGGTGCCGCCGGCTGGGACCTGATCGGCTGGTAGTCGAGCCACGGGTCCTGGAGGAACTCGCTCTGATGGGACGCATGGTCCACAGTGCTGATCCGGAAGTACAGCGCGCGCCGCGTCTGCTCGGATTCGTAGTTGCCGCCGATGTTGTGACCGAGGAGGTAGTGGGCGAGCAGCAGGTCCCCGGCACGTCCCTTGACCTGCTCAGGCTCGGGCAGGTCGACTGGCGGGTAGGCGCAGAACAGGTGCGGGCCATGATCACGGAAGTAAGCGGCGTGTGCCAGGTGCGTTCCCGGCCAGACCCACAGGTTCCCGGAATTCTCCGTGAGCTGGTCGGTCATCAAGATCCCGGCCAGAAGGGTGAAGGTACCGCGGACCGGCTCGCCGGTCGGCTCGGGGTTGCCGGCGTCGATGTGGGGAATGCCGGGGCGGTGTGCGAACGGCGGGATGTTCAGCGCGATCTGGACCTGCCAGGGGATCTCCAGCGTCCCTGCCCCAGCCAGTTCCCCGGCGAGGCCGAAGGCGGGGCTACCGGTCAAGGGCGCAATGAGGGCCGGCTCGTCCTTGGCCTCAAGGAAGTAGAAGTGACTGCCGCGCTTGCCGGCGGCGGGCGGATCAGCGGCGACGACCTCGTCGATCCGCCGGGCCGCCTGGGCCAGTACGTCGCCCGGCACGACCTGCGGAATCAGGACGAAGCCCCGCTCGGCGAACTCGTTGATCTGCTCATCGGTCAGCACGTGATCAACGTAGGGGGACGGCATCCGGGGCAGCAATGCAATTACCGGGTGGACGCTAACCGGCCAAATACCTCGCTGACACAAAACCTGCCCACGTGACAACCACCATGCCTCGGCCCACGACGACCGCGACGCCGCATCGAACCGTTGATGGTGATCGCGGGCACCTGGATGTCTTCGTGCCCCGCGACGGCGCTGCCGAGGAACTGGACGGCTACTACATGACGCTGGCCAGGTCCGCCCCTGACGACCGCTCGTGGCTGTACATCTGGGATGCTGCCGACTTCCCCTGCCCGCCCAGGGGCAAGGTCGCGATCCCGGCCACGGTTCCCAACGGCCTGCACGCCAACTGGTTCTCGCGACGTCGGTAACCGGCCCTCCAGTCGTGCGTGAACCCGTTTAACGCGGCTGCGCCTAAGCGAATGGTCGGGCATGGTGGTATGCATCTTGGTCTGCACGCCAACTGGCGCTATTGCACGTACATAGTCGACTACTTCCGGGTAAACTGATGCCTGCCGCGCTGCGGCAAGCAAATCGTAAGGTTTGCGGCCCCCGCAAAGACGAGATCGGCCGCACACTTCTGTATACGCACAGTAGTCGACCTGCTCCAGAAGCACGCCCCAGGCGTGACAGTGGGCTCGGCGTCAGCACACCAGGCGGAACTCGCTAAGTACAGAAACGAAGAACGGGGAGGCACCCGAAGGGTGGCTCCCCGTCTCTAGGTCTCCTACGTTACAACCAGGCAGGGACGATGAGCAATCTGGTTTCGCTAAGCGCTGCGCAGTTGACAGGTCACGCGTTCGGTGGCCAGCTCGCAGCCAGGCTGCTCGACTTCACGACGGAGTCAACACCATGGCAGCGACGACTGTGGAGCGTGGGAACTGTCTTGGCCCTCAGGGAGGTCTACGAGGCTGGCCCGTGGGTTGATGCCCAGGTGTTGAGCCCGGCGGCCGCGCAATGGCTCTGCCGTGACCTTGAACGCCTAGCCGGGGATGACGCTGGCCTCGGCGCTCCCGAGCTACGCAGGCAGCTGCGGGAGGTACTTCGCGCGGACCTGTCAGAGCACAGTCGGCACCGGCGCCGACTCCGCGAGTTGATCGCTATCATCGACGACTCGTACGTGCTGCACTGGGCCGCTACTGCCGATGCCAGTCAGGCAGTGTCCTCCGAACGGCTCGCACGGGCAGTCGCCGCCCACCTGCTGGACCGCGGTTACACCATGGCCTTCCTGTATCGCACTGTGCGCCAGTTGGCAGAAACGGACGCAACTGTGGGTGACTTCCTCGCGGCGGCTCGTCAGTTGGCGAGCGCATCGCCTCGGCAGTTCGAGGTGCTGGTGCCCTTTCTCGCCGTGTCTCAGCAGCAGCTACTCGCCGAGGGGCTGCCGGAGTGGCGCTCCGGAACGCAGGTCCGTGAGTGGCTAGCTGAGCATTCACCCGGTCAGATCATCCGGCAGAACGGCGCGTTCCTTTACTCGGTTCATGCGATGGATCCGTACGCTGCCGGACGCAGGGCGGGCGAGATCCTCGACGGGTTGCTCGCCCGGAGCAGCTACAGTCGCCGAAACAGGTCAGGGCTGAGGCCAACAGGAAGGCTGTGGGTTGCGGGCCTTGACGAGTCACTGCCCCTGGAGCCGCCAGCGCGCGGCGTGGATATCGTGTCGCTGCAGAAGGAACTGACCTTGTACCGCGTTGTCGCGGAGGACCTCCTCGACAACGCCCTTGAACTGGCCGCTCCGCTAAACAGAGGCGCCCGCGGCCCGGCAGTGGCCGGAGGCTGGGCTGCCCTGGAGGCTCTGTTGTATCACCCAGGCGACCCTGCGGACCGCAAAGACGGTCGCGCGATCGCCGCCGCCCGGATGGCTGCCCTCGTCACCTGCTCATGGCCTCGGGCAGAACTGACGGCCCTATCTCACGCGCACAAGCCGGAAACTCCGGACCTCCTAGCCCGGCAACTGGCGCATGCGGTGAGCAACCGGGAAAGAGCGATCGCGGTCGCATCCGCCCTTCGCAGTGACCGGACGCTCGCAACCAAGCACCCCGCCGACGCCGCGGCAGCAGCGAGGATGAACGCGCTCGTCGCCGCGCCCCAGCGGTCGCTGCTGGGCGTCCGCGCCGCCGTGGAAGGCACCCTGCGTCGGCTCTACCGCCAGCGCAACATCGTGCTGCACGGCGGCTCGACCCAGGCAGTGGCACTCGACGCGACCCTCCGCACCTGCGCCCCGCTGGTCGGGGCAGGACTTGACCGCATCGCGCACGCCTACCTTGCCGATCAGGTCCTGCCCCTAACGCTGGCGGCAAGAGCAGAAACACGACTCGCCCTCGCTGGCCCCAAGGGAACGGCCCAGATCACAGACCTACTTGAGCAGGGAGCCCTCGCCGCCTGAACCGAGCTGCCCGAAGGGTCGCTCAAGCGGCCTGAAAATTGAGGCCGACGCCCGCCGACTTGGACTTCCGTGGCTGCAGCCGCGATGGCCGTGCCTTACTGTCTGTTTGTGGTTCGCTATCGGGTGCTGATCACCGGTCAGGTCCAGGGGGTCAACTTCCGCGCCGCTTGCCGGCAGATGGCCCTGCAGCATGGCGTGCATGGATGGGTGCGTAACCTTCCCGACGGCAGGGTTGAGGCAGCTTTCGAGGGACCAGCCGACCAGGTTCAGCACCTGCTGGCCTGGGCGCGGCGCGGCCCGCGCCTGGCCGTCGTGACTGATGTCGCCATCCTGGCCGAGCAGCCAGAGGGACTCGGCACCTTCATGATCAGGTACTAGCCGCACCGGGCGTCCTGCTTGATTCGGCCCGTGCCGCGTATCGGAAACACTCGCTCATGCCGTGTTGCGTTAGCACGGTGCAACCTGGGTGACCTGTAAGTACGCGACAGGCCGCAATCCCTCGGTCACGGAGATATTGACAGTCGTGAATTTCACCTGACGAGAATGGTCGCTGCCTTAGCGCTCCTTGTGTGGACGAGGCGTTAAGTGGGTCACCTTCCCTCACCCAACGGAATGCGCCTTTTGAGCCCCCACAAGGCGCGCGAAGAATGTCGGGAGCATCCCGTACGATCTTCATCGACCTACTTCACTCCGCCTCTCCTTCCGTCAGGGGCGGTTCCGTATTGCTTCACCGGAGCTGACGTCCCATGACGCTGACCGATCCCACGGTGCGTCCGCGTGCCATCCGCCTCGTCGAGTACCTGGAGGCACTGCGTGGGCTGCGTGAACTCCCGATCAGGGACATAGCGGAGTACCGGGATCGGCGTTGGTGGGCAGGCGACATCCCGGCGCACCCGGCCTGCGTGGTCACGCCCACCGGCGAGGAACCGTGGCTGAAGGTGTCTAAGGCATCGGTGCCTCCGGTCCCCGAAGCGCCGACGGAGATCCGGCTGTACCTCGTAACCGACGTCAGCAACCCTGATCGGGAGCCGGCGTTCGCTCCGGACTTCGACGAGACCTTCACCCCCACGCCAGAGCAACTTGCCGCGGCCACCGCCATCGCGCCCGACGAAGCCGAATACCCCGAATACCCCGAAGTCCCCAAAGTCCCCGAAGTCCCCGAAGTCCCCGAAGAGTTCGGAGATCCTCAAGATCTCGAAGACGTCGAGGCTCTCGATGATTTCGAAGAGCCTGACGACGAGGCCGCTGTTCAGGAAGCATTCAGGGCAGCGGTCCTAGACAATCTCAAGGCCAGCCTTGCCACGTACGTCTCCGGCCCTTGGCGGTCCTGGGCGCTGCAGGCCCGCCTAGCTCTCAAGGCGCGCAGGCTCTATGAGGACCTGTTCGAGCTCCGTCAGCGCCTGCAGCGCGATTCCTCGATGTTCGAGCTCGTCTGGGGCTACGGCATCCTCAGCTGGATCAGCGGCGACAGCCGCATTGTGCACCCGCTGATCACCACTCAGGTCCAGCTCTCCTTCGACGCCGAGACCGGCGCGATCTGCGTGGTGCCAGAAGCGATGACGCAGCACCACGTGGAGATCGACATGCTCCAGGGGCTGCGGCTGACCGGATTCGACCTGCTGGTCGACGCGCGGGAGCGGTTCAGGGAGGACCCCGCAGGGCCCTTCGATCCGGAAGTCAGGGTCCATTACGAGAAGTTGCTCGCCCCGCTCGGCCAGGACGGCGAGCTAGTCGAGGCCGCGATACCGCAGCCGCCGGCAAGCACGCCGAAGCTCACGGCCACCTGGGTGCTGATGGTGCGACGGCGCGCGACGATGTACCGGCGGTTCTTCACGGACCTGCGGGACGCACTGTTGTCCGAGGAACTCGAAGTGCCAGCGCCGTTCGTCGCGGTAGTCGCCGACGAACCCGGCGAGCTGGAGCCGGCAAGCGGCACCGGTGGCGGAGGCATCGAAGGCACCAGCAGCGACGACCGCTGGCGGGGGACGGCGGAGCGCCTGCTGATGCCGTTGCCAACTAACCCGGAGCAGGAGCAGGTCGCGCTGCGGCTCGCCGAGTTCCGTGGCGTTACCGTGCAGGGACCGCCCGGCACCGGTAAGACGCACACCATCGCCAACCTGATCAGCCACCTAGTCGGACACGGCAAGCGCGTCCTGGTCACCAGCCAGAAAGAGCAGGCCCTTGCCGTGCTCCGCGACAAGATCCCGGAGTCCATCCGCGACCTGTCGGTGGCGGTGCTCGGGTCGTCAGCGTCGTCGCTCGGGCAGCTTGAGGGGTCGGTGCGAGCGATCAACGAAAACGCCGTCGCCTTGGACCGTAAAGACGCCAGGCGAAGGATCCAGCAGCTGGATAATGACCTCACCCAGGCACAGCGCAACATCGCAGTGCTTCGCAACCGGATCGCCGCCTCTATCGCCCGGGAACGCGACAGCTTCACCCTCGCAGGGGTCACGCACACCCCTTCGACGCTCGGCAAGTGGCTCGCCGACCGCGATGCGGAGCTCGGCTATATCCCAGACGAGATCCCCGTAACCGCGAAGTGCCCGCTTACTGCAGCCGAGATCGCTGACCTGTTCCACTTCGCGCAGGCGATCGCGATAGAGGACCGCGACGCGGCACGCCTACGGCTCCCGCAGCCGAGCGACTTGCCAACGGCTGCCGAGCTCGCCAGCACCGTGGCCGACCGCAGCGATGTGCGCGACCGGCTCGCCGGAACCGAAGCCGTCGTCCAGGACAGGCTGGCACTGGAGCGCCTGACCCCGGACGAACTCTCCGCCCTGACCGCCTCGGTCGAGCAGGCGGCCAAGCGCCTTGAGCAGCTGGAACAGCCGTGGCTGAAAGCTGTCCGAGAAGAACTGCGCTACCCGACCTTCGCCGCGACCTGGCGCGACCAGCTGAAGGCCATAGGGGAGGGGATCGAGGAGCTGGCTGCCTGGCGCAACAAGCTGATCGGGCGCAGGGTCGAGCTCCCGGGAGACGACACCGAGCTGAGCGTCAAGGCGGTGCCAGGGAAGGAACTGCTCGCCCAGTTGACCGAGATTCGCGGCCGGCTGGCCCAGGGGAAAGGCCTGAACAAGCTTTTCCACAGCGAGCTTTACAAGCTGAGGCAGGCCTGCCTGGTGGACGAGGAACCGCCGCGGTCCGCCGAGGATGCGGAGCTATGCCTGATCGAGGCGCGCTCCCGGCGCAGTCGCCTGACGCTGGTCCGGCGCTGGAACGACGCGGTCGGCCGGGTTGGCGGACCGCAGCTCGCCACCGAGACCACCAGCCCTGAATACCAGCTCCAGACGCTCGTTGACGGACTGCGCGCGGCGTTCACCTGGGAAGACGGCGAGTGGGACACGCTCAGGGAGCGGCTCATCGCCGCCGGGGTCGCGGCGGTCGCGGTCCCGACGTCGGCCGAGCTGGCGGCGCTCGCCGACACTCTCCGGGTGGCGGCGCTGCACGTCACGGAGAAGGAGCTGACCGGCAGGCTCGACGCTGTGGCCAAGTACCTTGCCGACGGCGCTTCGCAGCCGAGGACGAGCAATCTGTGGGGAGCGCTCGCCGATGCGTTCACCACCAGCGCGTGGGACCAGTGGGGCCGTCTGGTCGATGAGACGCGCCGGATCGGACGCCTGACCGAGGACGTGGCACGGTTCGATGCCTTGACGGCCCGGCTCGCCGCTGTCACGCCCGTGTGGGCGCACCGGATCGCCGGCTCGCGCGGCGAGGAAGCGGTGGCCGACCCCGCGGCCGCCGCCGCGCGCGCCTGGGAGTGGCGGCAAGCCGCCACCTGGCTCGCCGCGATCATCAACGCCGACGACCCCGCTGAGCTGCAGCGGCAGCTCGAAGCGGAGCAGAAAATCGTAGGCAGGACAACGGCTGCGCTCGCCGCGCAGTCAGCCTGGCTCGCGGTGGCTGAGCGTTTGACCCATAAGGAACGAGTTGGGCTTACTGCCTGGACCGACGCCATTCGCCGAGTCGGCAAGGGCACAGGGAAGTACGCCGCGCACTGGCGCAACGTGGCTCAGAAGGCAATGGCCGACGCGCAGAGCGCCGTGCCAGTGTGGATCATGCCGGCCCACCGGGTAGTGGAATCATTCCGCCCGGACGCACGGTTCGACGTGGTCATCGTGGACGAGAGCTCGCAGTGCGACATCTTCGGACTCGCCGCGATCGCCCTGGCGGAGAAGGCCATCATCGTCGGCGACGACAAGCAGATCAGCCCGTCGGCCATCGGCACCGACGAGTCACTCGTGCACGAGCTGATCACGCAGCACATCCCGGACCTGCCAAGGCCGGAGATGCTTGACATCAGGAGCAGCCTGTACGACCTCGCGAAGATGCGGTTCCCGGGCGTGATCATGCTCCGCGAGCACTTCCGCTGCCTGCCGGAGATCATCGAGTTCTCCAACAAGCTCTGCTACAACGGCGCGATCCTCCCGCTGCGTGAGCAGCCCACCGACCCGTCCTGGCGCAGCGTCATCGACGTGCACGTGGAAGACGGCTTCCGGGAAGCGGGCACCAACACCAACCTTCCGGAGGCGGAGTACATCGTCGCCAAGATCGCCGAGTTGTGCGAAGACCCGGCGTACGACGGCAAGACGTTCGGCGTCATCTCGATGCTGGCCGACGCCCAGGCCGAGCTCATCGAGCGCATGCTCATCGAGCGCCTAGGCGAGAAGACGATGGAGCTGCGCGAGATCCGCTCGGGCAACGCCTACCACTTCCAGGGCGACGAACGTGACGTCATCTTCGTCTCCCTAGTCGTCGCCGCAGAAGAGGGACGCCGCATCTCGGGGGCCATGACTAAGGAGGCCGACCGCCAGCGGATGAACGTCGCCGCCAGCCGCGCCCGCGACCAGCTGTGGTGCGTCCGCTCGGTCGCCCTCGACGAACTGCACCCCGACGACGTCCGCAACCATTTCATCCGGCACTGCCAGAACCCAGGCCGGGTAGACCAGGCCACCGCCGAAGCCGAAGCTACCTTTGACTCCGACTTCGAGCGCGACGTCTTCCGCCGGGTCGTCGCGCGCGGCTACCGGGTCAAGACCCAGTACCGCGTCGGCCGCTACCGCATCGACCTGGTCATCGAGGGCCGCCGCGGCCGCCTGGCCGTCGAACTCGACGGCGACGCCTACCATGGTCCCGACCGCTGGGACGCGGACCGGCAGCGGCAGGCCATTCTGGAACGCCTTGGCTGGACATTCCACCGTATCCGCGGCAGCGCCTACTACCGCGACCCCGACGCGGCCCTCACCAGCCTCTGGGGCCGCCTGGAAAGCCTGGGTATCCAGCCCACTCCCGACCAGCAGTGACCTTGAGTCTCTCGTGACACGGCCCCTGGCACGATCGAAGGATTGTTGATGAGCTCTCCTGGCTCCGGCAGCCTGCCCGTCGCCAGCGGGGACGTCCGGGACACCCCGCAAAGAGGACCTGACCCCTGTGGGCAGCGGTTCACCCCGACCAAACCCCAGCAGCGTAGCCAGGGCGGAAGCTCAGGCGTTCGGCATAAGTTACGCCTGGCTACTTGTAGTGTTCCTGGTGCGACTGGATGCAGAGTATGTCCGCAGCATTTCCTGCGGGGGCCCACGGCATGCATCGGTAGCTTCGAATCGGAAGACCTAGAAGAGCTACCTGAGGAGATTGCCTTGCCCGAGCAAACGAAGGCTGCGTACACAGCGGACTTCTTCGACCTGCTAGCGCGTGGTACACGGGGGTCGGCACGCGCCGTGGTCCCTTTGGTCAACGAACTAGTGCGGCCGGCCTCGGTGCTCGACGTCGGCTGCGGGGTCGGCACCTGGCTGGCCGAGTGGGACAGGGCTGGCGTGTCGGACGTGCTTGGCATCGACGGGGACTACGTGGATAGAACCTCGCTGGAGCTGCCCGTGGACAGGTTCGCGCCCGTCGACCTGCAGCAGTCGTTCTCGCTTGGGCGCAAGTTCGACCTTGTGCAGACCCTCGAGGTAGCCGAGCACCTTGATGAGGCCTATGCCGACACGTTCGTCGAGTCACTTGTCAGGCACGGCGAAACGATCCTGTTCTCCGCCGCCATCCCCGGGCAGGGCGGTACGCATCACGTCAACGAGCAGTGGCCGTCCTACTGGGCAGAGAAGTTCGCAAGGGTCGGCTACACCGCTTACGACATCATCCGCCCGCAGATCTGGACGGACCCGCAGATCTTGGTGTGGTACCGGCAGAACATCCTGATCTTCGCGCGCGGACGCGTCTTCGAAGGCGCGGAGACCCGCCTCGACCGCGTGCACCCAGAGATGTGGCGGGACCCGGGGCAGATTCTGCGCATGGTGCCCGGAGCCTTGATGACGCTGCTGCACCGCAAACTCGGCACACCAGTCACCTGGTTATGCGAACCGGGTGACATTGAGCAAAGCCCACGCGCCAGAGGCAATGCCGTTTACTGAAGGGGCCCGTGGTGTCGAGGGAACGGGCCCGGGCGCGCCCAGGGTGAGCCCTTGCTGCATGGATGTGGCTCTGGTCGCTATAGCGACCAGAGCCACATCCATGAGCTCACGTGATCACTGGTCGGCGGGCGTTCCGGGCGAACCGGACGCACGTCGGGCTCGGCGTCGGTCAGGAGCCGTCAGTTGCGGGCATGACCCATCGAGATAACCGACCACGAGCTGATCCTCCCCACCGCGAACATTCAGCGTGACATTGCCGCTGGCAGTGCTGACACCGCGCTTGATCACTTGGGTGAGGCGCCGCCGTCCAACTCTCGCTTCAGGAAGTCCAGGCGTTGTAACGTGTGGTACTCGGCTACACGTAATCACCGACCTCGAGTTCCTGGAATGAGGAGCACATGACTACGCAAAATCCTTGGCGCACGCTGGGCAGTCGTACAATATATCGTAATTCCTGGATCACCCTCCGGGAGGATAGGGTTATTCGGCCGGACGGCGCAGAAGGGATCTATAGCGTCGTCGAGATGCGGCCTTCCTGTGGCATAGTTGCTATCAATGAAGACAATCAGATTGCACTGGTCGGCCAGTGGCGTTATGTCCATGGCAAGTATTCCCTTGAGATCCCGACGGGCGGCTCGGAGCAGGGCGAGACGCCCTTGGATGCTGCGAAGCGCGAACTGCTAGAGGAAACTGGACTCACGGCCAAGGACTGGACCGCACTGGGAACTATCGACAACAGTAACGGTGCCACCACTGACATTGCACACCTATTTTTGGCCCGAAATCTTACGACTGGCCCACCGATTCCTCAAGGGGATGAACAAGTTGACCTGCGTTGGATGCCGTTCGTTGACGCGGTACTCGCAGTAATGAAGGGGGAGATCACGGAATCCGTCAGCGTCGCTGCGATCCTTAAGGTGGAATTCCTGGGACGTGCGATTTAGCAAGACGCGCCGTCTTGTGCCGTGCGCGGTCGGCACTATCTCCGGAGCCATGTCGAGTTCTCGACCATAGCCGGGGGCCTCGCCGATACCGGTAATCTCGTCAAGGCGATGGAGCGCACGCCCGGCCGCGTGGTCTTCGTCAATGGCAACGAGGACCTCGACAAAATCCTTGAGCACCCGTTCGCGGCGTGGCGGATTTTCCTGCACCCGGCGCAGCGCAAGATCGCTTACGCGCCGCGGTACGCGGGCCCGGTGCAGGTGACCGGCGGGGCGGGGACCGGGAAGACGGTGACCGCCTTGCACCGGGCCGCCTTCCTCGCCCGCCAGGCCACCGAGCAGTTGACGGCTGAAGAGAAGGCCGAATCCGTTCTGCTGACTACTTTCACTCGGAATCTCGCCGATGCCCTGCTGACGCAGTTTGAGCTGCTCGTGGACGACGAAGATGCCCGCGGGCAGGTCGAGATCCGGAATGTGGACAGCCTCGCCCACCGGGTCGTCGGGTAGGCGCGGGGCGCCAAGCCCGTGATCATCGAGGGCAGGGAGCTCGACGACCTGTGGGCGGCGGTGGCGCGGGAGGCGGGGCTGCAGTACGCGCCTTCTTTCCTGAATCGTGAGTGGGAGCAGGTGATCCTCGCCCAGGACCTGCGCGCCGAGGAGGAGTACCTGACCGCGTCGCGCGCCGGGCAGGGCACGCCGCTCGGCAAGGCGCAGCGCCGTCAGGTGTGGGCGCTCACCCAGCGGGCCGAGGCCCAGCTGCGCGGACTCGGCCGGGACACGTTCACGCAGCTCGCCAACGAAGCCGCCCGCGCGCTGCGCGACGGCGCGGTAAAGCTGCCCTACCGGCACGTGATCATCGACGAGGCGCAGGACCTGCACCCTGCGCAGTGGCGGCTGCTGCGCGCCGCCGTGCCCGCCGGACCTGATGACATGTTCATCGTCGGCGACGCGCACCAGCGGATCTACGACAATCACGTCTCACTGGCCCGCGTCGACATCAACGTCCGGGGGCGCAGTAAGCGCCTCACCGTCAACTACCGCACCACGCAGGAGATCCTCGCGCTCGCCGTCCCCGCGCTCGGCAAGGCAAGCGTGACCGGCCTCGACGACGAGGCGGACACGCTCACCGGTTACCGCTCCCCGCTGCACGGGCGCCGCCCCAAGATCGTCGCGGCGCGGACGCGCGAGGCCGAGTACGAGGCACTCGTCCGGCACGTGACCGCCTGGCGCGCCGACGGCATCGAGCCGCACGCGATCGGCATCGCCGCCCGGTCCAACTGGATGGGAAAGGAAGCCGCCGCCGCGCTGAACGCCGCCGGCATCCCCACCGTCTCGCTGTCCGCCAAGTCCAGGAAGGACGCCGTCCGCGTCGGCACCATGCACGGCATGAAGGGCCTCGAGTTCCAGGCGGTCGCCGTCATCGGCGTCGCGGACGGGACCGTGCCCGCGTCATCGGCGCTGACCGACGCCGCCGACGACCCGGTCGCCTACGCGCAGGACCTGCAGCGCGAGCGGTGCCTGCTGTTCGTCGCGCTGACCCGAGCCCGCGACCACCTCTACATTTCCTACAGCGGTTCCCCGAGCACGTTCCTCCGCTAAAAGATCAAAATCGATCAGCCCGAACGGTTCCGTGCTCCGACCACCTCCACATCTCCTACAGCGGTTCCCGAGCACGTTTTTGCCTCTCATAAGTCGAGTTATGATAGGTCGTTGTTCTCTGGCCTGACTGTTCGCTGGCGGATACAACTACGGCCCAGCCATTGCCAGCGAGGTCGCGTCCGCGCTATGGAAGCGGCGCGGACGCGCCCAGCTGGGCTAATATCCCTTTTTCCGTGAATAGACGTTGCGAAGCGGCCTGTCGTCGAGCCAGCGCCTGAGGTTGTCACAGAACAGGGACGTCAAGGTGGCGTTCTCGATGTCGACGGTCGATGCCGAGTGCGGCGAGATGACCACGTTGGGCATGTCCCACAACGGCGACTCGGCGGGCAGTGGCTCGACCGCGGCGACGTCGAGGAACGCGCCACCGAGATGGCCGTCCGCGAGCGCCGCGATGAGGGCGGGCTCGTCGATGACCTGCCCACGCGCGATGTTGACCACGACGGAGCCCGGCGGCATGAGCCGGATCCTGTGCTCGTCGAGCAGGCCTTTCGTCTGAGGTGTCAGCGGGCAGCAGAGCACGAGGGCGTCGGTGCCGGGAAGCAGTTCGTCGAGCGCGTCTATCGGCCTGATCCTGGCGGCGGCGACTGCCGTCGTCTCCGCTCCCGGGTCGGCGGTACGGGCTACGCCGCTGACCTCGGCGCCAAGGGCGGAGAAGACCTCGCAGACCTTTCTCCCTACCTGCCCGAGGCCGACGACCGTGACTCGCCGTCCCGCCAGTTGCCGCGTGGTGTAACGCTCCCAGTTGTGAGCGGACTTCCGCTTGGCGAGTTCGGGCAGCTCCTTGACGAAGTACAGGACGCCGGTCAGCGCGAACTCCGCTAGCGGGACCGCGTGCAGGCCGGCCGCGGTGGTGAACGTGATGTCGCTGCCGTCAAGCCCCGTCTTCTGTATGAACTGGCCGATTCCCGAACTGCTCGCCTGCACCCAGCGGAGCCGGGGGCAGTTGGCCGGCATACCTGCCGGTTCGAGCCAGTCGAAGTCGAAGCTGACGTCGGCAGCGGCGAGCATCGCCCGCCAGCGGGCGAGCTCGGCTGGCGTTAGGTCCCGTGGCGGGCCGTGGTGGTCAGCGACGTAGCGCGTGGTCGGCAGCAGCTCGGGGGCGTAGAGCACCTCGACGGCGGGGTCGACCGCGGCAATGCGTGCCACGTGCTCCGCTTCAAGAGCGGAGGCAATGAGCACGGTAATGGCCCCGCTTGTCTTTTCCTTACTGACACTCATGCCAGTCCACCTTCCTTTCCCAGCGCGCTGAGCACAGCGACCATGCGATCGAGCGCTTCCTCCCACTGCGCCTCGTCCCTGGCGAAGCACACCCTGAAATGACCGACTCCGGCCGGCCCGAACTGGTAACCGGGGCTGACGATCACCTTCGCGTCCTGCTGGAGCCTGGCCGCCACCGTCTGGTCGGGGAGGCCGAGTGCGGATACATCGGGGAATAGGTAAGCGGTCGCGCCCGGCGAGTGGACCCTCAGGTAGGAGACCTCCCGGAGCCGTGCGAGCGACATCTCGCGGAGCTGACGCAGGTCGCGGATGCGCTCTGCAATGAACTCCTGGTCGTCCGTCCACCACCGTCGCAGCAACTGCTGCGCGTACGCGGGGGCCCGGAGTGACATCGCGGCGAGGACCGGCTCGATGGCCTCAAGCACGTCGGCGGGCCCGACCGTAACGCCGACGCGGTAGCCGCTCATCGACTCCGTTCTTGGACGGACCGAGCAGCGTGATGCACCGGTCGCGCATGCCTGGCCGCCCGATGAGGTGGGTGAACGGTGCGTCGTCGTAGACGAGCCGGCAGTACAGCGAGTCCACGACCACCCGGAAATCCCATTGCTCCGCCAACTCGGCGATCCGGTCGATCGCCCCGGGGCTGTACGCCGTGCCCAGCGGGTTGCTCGGGTTGGTGAACAGCAGCAGCCTGGGCCTGTCAGCGCAGGCCTCGGCAAGCGCGGTGAGGTCGAGCTCATGCCCGCCGGCGCCGTCTGGGATGACGGGAATGCGCCGGACGCGGGCGCCGAGGAAGGCGAGGATTCGCTCGTTGAACAGGTAGTCCGGGTCTGCGGCGAGGACCAGGTCGCCCTCGTCGACCAGCGCGGACAGTGTCGCGAACAGCGACGCCTGGGTGCCGGGCGTCAGCGCCAGGTTCTCCGTCGGAGACAGCGGCGTCGCGAGGACTGCGCTCAGCGTCGAGGAGAGACCGTCAAGGACCGCCGGGTGACCGCGGTAGGGGGTGTAGGCCAGTTCGCCGCTGGACGTAGCCGCGGCTAGGACGTCCGCTGCCCAGGGGGGAGGCGGGAAACGCACCGTATCGAAGTGAGTCGTGTCAAGCAGACCATGGCCTCCTCCGTCGAGCTTGAGGGACCGGTCGGCTGCTCTAACCGACATGCCGATCTGGCTGACTCGCTCCGGTATGTGCATGCGGAGCACACGGCGTGACGTGGCAGGAGAGGACGGCGGCGACATATGTTCTCCTCGAAATGTAATGTTTACAAGACGCATGCTAACAAGACTCTTGTATCGGGAGTAAGAGCTGTTGTAACTTCCGTGTATGCAAGACGGTTGTCAGCAAGAAACAGGCGGCTGGCAGTCGGTCAAGCGCCGGAGCCTGGCGGACGAGGTCACGGACCAGATCAGAGACATGATCCTGGCTGGACGCCTCCAGCCAGGTGATCGCATCGGCGAAGCGGAGATCTCGCAACGGCTGCGAGTGAGCCGCGGGCCGGTGCGCGAGGCGCTAGTCCGGCTTGAACAAGAGGGCCTGGTCGCGAGCGAGTGGCACAAGGGTGCTGCCGTCACGGACCTGAGCAGGGTAGACGTCACCGAACTCGCAACGCTGCGGGTGGCCCTCGAGAAGCTTGCGATAACTGGTGCCTGCCGGTCGGCGACCGAGGATGATCTCGCCGGTCTCCGGGACATAGTCGAGCACATGCGCGCCGCTAGCGCGAGCGGCGCGGATGAAACTGAAACGCTCGCCCGTCTCGATATCGACTTTCATGATGCCGTTTACCGGGCCGCACACCATGAACGTCTTTACGCCGCTTGGTCGACAATCCGTTCGCAGGTTGCACTGGCGCTCCTGCGGCGGCGGGTCGCGAACAAGGACTATCCCGGGCTCGTGGTCGACGAGCACGCGGCACTGGCTGCGCTGATCATCGACCGGAACGCGGATGAAGCCGAAATTCAGATCACCGCACACATCGAGGGTGCCTACTCCCGGCTCCTCGCCGCCTATGACAGCCCCGACCACTCAAGCCAGGAGGGTCCTGGAGCTTCGGCCTAGGGCTTTCACCCGCCGCACCCGGCGCACTCGGGTTGTTTTTTACTACCCAAATCCAGTGGCGCGGCATCCTGTCTTTAGCTTTTCTCAAGGTGGCCATACATGCCTCGTGTCGCTCGGCGGACCCGGCAGCGTACGGGCCGCGGGCATCGTCCCACCTGGTTTCCTTGGCGCGCTTCCTGAGTCCGACGCGATCGCGACCGACACGGCAAAGGCGGAGCAGTACGTCAAGGAGAGCGGGATCAAGAACCCGTCCATCACGCTGGACTACGAGACGGGCACCTCCTCGCTCCTGCCGGTGCTGGCCAGCCGGATCCAGTCGAGCCTGGGACAGATCGGCATCACGGTGACCCTGAACCCGCAGTCGTTTGTCATCGGACTTCAGGACTACCGCGCCGGGGACGACCAGATGGGCCTGTTCGACTGGGCACCCGACTACCCCGACCCGAACGACTACCTCGCGTTCGTGCCCGGCGGCACGGTCGGCCTGCGCGCGGGCTGGCCCGCCACTGCGGCCCCGTCCCTGGCATCGCAGGCGGCGGCGACCGGTGCCATGAGCTCCAGCAGTGCGCGCGGCGCGGCCTTCGTCTCGCTGCAGCAGAAGCTGAACCTCGACGCGCCTATCTACCCGCTGGTATTCCCCGGCGAGTCGATCGTGTCCAGTTCCAGCCTGACCGGCGTCCAGTTCAGCTCGGTCTGGTACCTGGACTTCGCCGCGATCGGCAGCAAGTGACGGGCGCCAAGTGACGATGGCAGTACAGGGCGGCCGGGTCCTGAAGAGGGCCCGGGCGCGCCATCCCGTCCTGGTCTTCATCGCGGTCAGGCTGATCGCGCTTGTCGGCCTGGGGCTCGGAATCACCCTCGTCGCGTTCATTTTGACCCAGCTCGTGCCAGGCAACCCCGCCGTGGCCAACCTGGGCCAGCAGGCGGCCAACAACCCGGCCGCGATCCACGCGTTCGACGTGCGTTACGGGCTCAACAAGCCGCTACCCGTGCAGTACGTCACGTACCTGGACCAGTTGCTCCACGGCAACCTGGGCGTATCGGAACAAACCCAGCGCCCGGTGCTTTCCGACCTGGAGTCCTACGCGCCCGCCACGGCCGAGCTCGCGCTCACCGCCATGCTGATCGCAGCCGTCGTCGGTGTGGGCCTCGGCCTGCTCGCCGCGCTGCGCCGCGGCGGTTGGATTGACCAGGTGGTGCGGGTCTTCTCCCTTATCGGTGTCTCGATCCCCATTTTCTGGCTCGGGCTGCTCGGGCTGTACATCTTCTACCTCAGGTTCGGCATTCTCCCCGGGGTCGGGCGGCTTGACCCGACACTGCTCCCCCCGCCGCAGGTCACCGGGTTCTACACGATCGACAGCCTGCTCGCGGCCCAGTGGTCGGTGTTTGTCAACGCCCTGTGGCACCTGACGCTGCCGGCCCTGGTGCTCGCGGCGCCGGTAGCCAGTCTGATCACCCGCTTCACGCGGGCCGCCGTGCTCGACGTCATGGGCAACGACTACATCAGCGCGGCGAAGGCGAAAGGACTGCCCCCGCGCACCGTGGTTTTCCGGCACCTCCTGCGCGCGGCGTTCCCCTCGATCCTCACGGTTACCGGGCTCGCGCTAGCCAACGTCCTGACCGGGACGGTCCTGGTGGAGGAGATCTTCTCGTGGCCGGGAATCGGCCAGTACGCCTACAACAGCGCCATCAACCTTGACCTTCCGTCCATCATGGGGGTGACGATCTTCGTGGCGATCGTCTACACGCTCACCAACCTGCTGGTCGACGTGCTTTACACGGTGATCGACCCCAGAGTGAGGCTCGCATGACCGCGCTCAGGTCCCCGGGACTCGCGTCGGCCAGGTTCCGGCTGGCCGTCCGCCGCCCGCGCGTTCCCCGGCGCTGGCGCACGCCGCTGATGATCGTGGGCGCGGTCATCATCGGCTGCTGGGTCGTCGTCGCGATCTTCGCGCCGATCATCGCGCCTGACAACCCGTTGGCGCAGAACGCGACGCCGCTGACCGCGCCGTCCGCAGCCCATCTCTTCGGCACCGACGAAAACGGCCGCGACGTCCTGAGCAGAGTGATCTACGGCGCCAGGGTGTCCCTGCCGCTCGGCGTCATCCTGGTCGTCCTTGAGCTGTTGATCGGCGGCATCCTCGGCGCGATCGCGGGATTCTTCGGTGGCTGGGTCGACCAGGTCATCATGCGCCTTACCGACCTGGTATTCGCATTTCCGACCATCCTGCTCGCGATGGTCGTGGTCGCCGCCATGGGTCCTGGCCTCTTCCACTCGGTGATCGCGGTCGCCGCCGTGGGATGGCCAACCCAGGCCAGGGTGGTGCGCAGCCTCGTCCGCAGCACCATGCAGTCCGACTATGTCGCCGTGAGCAGGCTCCTCGGCGCGTCGTCGCTGCGGGCGCTGCGCGTCGAGGTGGTCCGCAACGTGCTCGGCCCGGTCGTCGTCCTCGCGGCACTTGGCGTCGGCAACGCCATCCTGCTGTTGTCTGGCCTGTCGTTCCTCGGCCTCGGAGCGGTCCCGCCGATGGCCGAATGGGGATCGATGATCGCCACCGGATCTGTGAACTTCCAGGATTGGTGGCTGGCTACGTTCCCCGGCCTGGCCATCTTGACCGTCGTGGTGGGCTTCAACTTCATCGGCGACGCGCTCCGCGACGCCCTGGACCCACGAGCGGTCACCGACGAGGCAGTTAGCGGAATCAGGACGGCCGCCGCATGAGCCCCATCATCGATGTACGCAATCTCGGTGTGACTGTCGGACAGGGACAGGCACCGGTCACGATCGTCGACGACGTGAGCTTCGTCGTCAACCGCGGCGAGGTTCTCGGCCTGGCCGGAGAGAGCGGCAGCGGCAAGACCATCACCGCTCTCGCGCTCATGGGCATCCTCCCGCCGCATACCCAGTTGTCCGGCACAGCACTGTTTGACGGGCAGGACCTGCTCTCGCTGCGCGGTCGCTCCCTGCGGAAGGTCCAAGGCAGGCGCGTCGCGATGGTGTTCCAGGACCCTACCTCCGCACTGCACCCGATGCTGACGATCGGCCGCCAGCTCACCGAGCACATGCGCTATCACCTGGGGATCGGCAGACGCGAGGCGCGGGAGCGCGCGATCGAACTGCTCGACCAGGTCCGCATTCCCGGGCCGAAGGCGGCGCTCGGGTCCTATCCGCACCAGTTCAGCGGTGGGATGCGGCAACGGATCCAGATCGCGATCGCGCTGGCGTGCGAGCCTGACCTGCTCATCGCGGACGAACCCACTACCGCGCTCGACGTGACGATCCAGGCCGGGATCCTCCGTCTGCTCGACGGGCTGTGCAGGGACCGGGGCCTTGCCGTCCTGCTCATTACCCACGACCTCGGCGTTCTCTCCGCCATCGCGCACCGCGTCATGGTGATGTACTCGGGACGGGTGATCGAGTCATGCGCGACCGGCGACCTCATGACGGCCAGCCGCCACCCCTATACCCGCGCGCTGCTGTCCGCGGTGCCGCATCCGGAGGCCGGAGAAGCCTCCCTCGTTCCAATCGCTGGTACTCCGCCGGCCCCAGCGTCGCGGCCCGCGGGCTGCGCGTTCAGCCCGCGCTGCAAGTTCGCAGAGGAGACCTGCACGGGCACCGTCCCGCCTCTCGCCCTAGTGGGGCAGGACCACAGCTCGGCCTGCCTCGTCGATCCGTTCCTGGTTGGTGACCGTCGATGACAGTACTTGAACTCACCGACGTCGAGGTGACCTACGAGCGCTCGGACGGAACGCCGGTGCGTGCCGTCGCGGGAGTGAGCCTCACCGTGAACGCTGGAGAGATCGTGGGTCTCGTCGGCGAGACCGGGTGCGGCAAGTCGTCGCTCGCCCGCGCGGCTTGCGGACTCACGCCGGTATCCGGCGGCACGGTCAGCTTCGAGGGGCGCCCTGTCCGTGCACTCGGGGCAAGGGAGCGTCCCGCAGAGGATCTCGGCCTCCAGCTCGTCATGCAGAACCCGTACAGCTCGCTCAACCCGCGCCGTCGTGTCACGCGACAGATCGCAGACGGACAGCGACGTGCCAAGCAGCGGTCTGCAGGGGCCACGAGCACGGTGCAGGAACTCCTCGGCCTCGTCGGCCTCCCTCCGGAGACTGCCAGCCGGTTCCCGTACCAGCTCAGCGGCGGGCAGCGGCAGCGGGTAGCGCTGGCCAGGGCACTCGCGGCCCAGCCATCAGTAATCGTGCTCGACGAGCCGCTGTCCGCCCTCGACGTCTCCGTGCAGGCCCAGGTCGCCAACCTGCTACGCGGGCTGGCCGACGAACTCGGCGTCGGCATGCTGCTCATCTCCCATGACCTCGGGGTCGTGCATCACGTGGCGGACAGGACCGCCGTCATGTACCTCGGCCGTCTGGTCGAGACCGCGCCCACGAAGGAACTATGGTCTCGGCCGACGCACCCGTACAGCACCGCGCTGATCGGCGCGATCCCCACGACGGGCACCGTCGGCCGACTGCCAGAGGCGCTCGCGGGCGAAGTTCCAGATCCCGCGCACCCACCGTCGGGTTGCCGCTTCCACCCGCGATGCATCCACCAAATGGACCAGTGCCGCTCCACCGACCCGCCGGCTTTTGCTCAAGGTCCCGGCCGACAGGTCTCCTGCTGGCTCGCCGACCCGGCCCTCGCTCGCGTCACTGCCTCCGGCGAGCAGGCGACGCGGCCCGTCAGCGACAGCTAGGAGCCGAAGCGACCGCGCCCACCCCAGCCGAGGTTCGTCGTCCGCTTCGGCCGGGTCTAGCCGAGGACCCGGCCGGCATTAGGCGGGATGTATGGCTGACACCTCGTCTGAAACCGGCGCTCAGCCATCATCGTCTCCCACCACAGGCCGCGGGCTGATCGCTGACTTCTTCTTCCGGGACCGACGCTCCGGCCCTGGGAGGAGACTGCTAACCAAATGACCCGCCGTCGTCAAGCCAGCGAAGGTGATCCGGGCGAACAGGTAGGCCAACCCGGCGGCGGGAAGCAGCAGAAGCACCACCGTCAGCCAGTCCCGGTAGAGGACGTAGGCGCCTTCCACCTGGTTACGCATGCGGCTGCGACCGCCTCAGCCCCGTGCGGTGGCCGAAACCACCCTGCACCGAAGCGTTATCCCTTGGTGCCAGTTGCCTTCGTCGTCGGCGCCGGCGTCGTGGGCGGCGTCGTGGTCGGCGATGTCGTGGTCGGCGGCGTCGTGGTCGGCGATGTCGTGGTCGGCGGTGCCGTCGTCGGCGGTTGCGTGGTCGGCTGTGTCGTCCGCGATTTCGTCGGCGTCGGGGATGGGGATGTCGTTGTCGGTGTTGGTGTTGGTGATTTTGTCGGCGTCGGCGATTTGGTCGGCGTCGGCGACTTCGTGGGCGATTTCGTCGGTGTTGGTGATCTCGAAGGAGTGGGTGACACCGGCGAAGACACCGGTCCCGGTGCCACTACGACATTGGCTGGGTCGCTGCTCCCGACGAAGATGCTGGCGGGCTGCGAGGTGCTCGTGTGCGCGCTCGCCTTGTGACTCGCCGACTGCGACTGGCTCTGGGTGGGCATCGTTGTGTTGCTGCCCAGGTTCGCCGATGAAGCGTTGTTGCTTGAGATGAGTACTGCGATGATCGCGACGGCGCCGATGGCCGCCGCGCCGAGACCCGCGAACAGGAAGTTACGGTTTCCTGAGCTGCGGGTAACCGGCTGCGACTGCATAACATTTTGGTAAATATCGTTGCTCGTCGCGGGCGGGAAGTTGGGCACCACCGGGAGGTCGGAGGTTACCGGGCCGGTGTAGCCGGTCCGGTTGCGGGCCTCGCGGATGACGTCGGCGCGGTCCGCGACGTGCCTGGCCGACTCGGGCCGGTCCTCGGGGTTCTTCGCCAGCATCGCGTACACCAGGTCGGCGACCGGGCGGGGCACGTCGTCCGGGAGCGGCGGCACCGGGTCGAGCTTGTGCATGATCGCGATGGCGACGGGCTGTTCCGCGACGAACGGGGGATCGCCCGCCAGGCACTCGTAGGCCACGACGCCGAGGGAGTACACGTCGGAGGAGCCGGTCAGCGGCTGGCCGGTGGCCTGCTCGGGGGAGACGTACAGGGCGGTGCCCATGACGATCCCGGTGGCGGTGAGGCTGAGGTCTTGCAGGGTGGCCTTGGCGATGCCGAAGTCGGTGATCTTGGTGGTGCCGTCGGCCATGATCAGCAGGTTGCCCGGCTTGATGTCGCGGTGGACGATGCCGGCGCGGTGCGCGGCGTCCAGGGCGCGGGCCGCCTGGGCGACGATGTCCAGCACGACGTAGGGCTCGAGCCTGCCGTACCGCTCGAGGATCTCCGACAGCGGCTGGCCGTCCACGAGCTCCATGACCAGGTACGGGCCGCCGAGCGGGCTGTGCTCGCCGTAGTCGAAGACGCGGGTGATCCCCGGGTGGGCGAGCGAGGACGCGTACCGCGCCTCGGCGCGGAACCGCGCGCGGAACTGCTCGTCACCCGCGTGCACGGCGGCCAGCATCTTGATCGCGACCGGCCGGCCGAGGATCTGGTCGGTACCGCGCCAGACCTCGCCCATGCCACCGGTAGCGATCCGCTCGATCAGCGTGTAGCGGTCGTCGAGAACGTGTTCGGTCACTGAATCCCCAGGGTTGCCGGATAGGCCTTGATAACAGCAACGGCGATCGGCGAGGATGCGGCAGCACCAAGCCCCCACCTTCTATATGACGTCCACAGCCACCTTCAGGTTGCTAGCTGTGGGAAAAGAGGTGAAAAACAGCATCAGGATGTCCGCTACCCATTCTGCGCGATGCCGGACTTGCCCCGCGAGGGGGCTGGGCCCCCAAAGGGTCGGCGGCGGTCGTGCTCCCGGTCTGGGTCACCGCCGCGACACGGGCTCTAGGCCTTGGACACCCGGGACCGGATCTGCTCCGCCGGGTGCTCGGGGGGCAGGGCGGCAAGGACGCCCACCTCGACGCCGCCGCCTCGCGTGATGGTCGGGCAGTGCTCCGCCATGGACACCGCTGTCTGAAGATCGTCTGCGGTGACGATCGCGTAGCCGCCGAGCTGGGTGGACTGCCCGGCCTCACCGAGCACTGTGGCCGGCTCGAAGACCGGCCAGCCCGGGTCGACGACGCTGGGCGCGATGACGTCCTTGATGAACGCGCCCCACGCCGCCAGGCCATCGGGGTCAGCGGCGGCGTCGTAATCCTTCGCGGAGCGGTAGCTGAAGATGAACTGAGGCATCGTTGGGTCCTTTTCTGTTCGTGCCGGCGTGGCGCCGGCGTTAATGTCCGTCACCCGTGCAGACACCGATGGGTGGCCGGAGGGGGCGGCCGGCTCGCGGAAGTCTGCGGCACAATGGCGGCGTGACTGCCGACCTCCTGGCCCGGGCGCAGGGCGGGGACGCTGACGCGTTCGGTGAGCTTGTCGGGCCGCACCGGCGTGAGCTTGAGGTGCATTGCTACCGGATCCTCGGCTCCGCCAGCGACGCCGAGGACGTCCTCCAGGAAGCCTTGCTGGCGGCCTGGCAGGGCCTGGGCAGCTTCGAGGGCCGGGCCTCGGTCCGGACGTGGCTGTACCGGATCGCCACGACCCGCAGCCTGAACGCGCTGCGCTCGGCCCGGCGGCGCCCGCAGACCGGCTGGCCGCCGCCCGCCATCGACGCGCCCGAGCCGACCCGGCTGGGCGAGACACCGTGGCTGGAGCCCTACCCCGACAGCCTCCTTGAGGGGCTCGCGGACGCCGCGGCTGGCCCGGAGGTCCGCTATGAGGCCAGCGAGGCGATCTCGCTCGCCTTCATCACTGCCTTGCAGATGCTGCCGCCACGGCAGCGCGCGGCCCTGATCTTGCGCGACGTGCTTGACTTCCCGGCCCGCGAGGTGGCGCACATGCTCGGCACGACCGAGGAGTCGGTCAAGAGCGCGCTCAAGCGCGCCCGCGCGGCCCTGCAGCGCCAGCTCCCGCCGTCAGGCGGACGGGAACCGCCGCCGCCGCGCGGCTCGGCAGCCGAGCAGGAACTCGTGGGCCGGCTCACCAGGGCCTACCAGAACGGCGACGTGGACGGCCTGGTCGCTCTCCTGACCGAGGACGTGCTGATGACCATGCCGCCGATACCGCTGGAGTACCTGGGCCGTGAGCTCGTCGCCCGGTTCCTCCGCGCGGCCATCTTCCGGCCCGGCACCGCCTGCCGGCCGGTCCCGACCCGGGCCAACGGCCAGCCCGCGCTAGTCATGTATCTCCTGGACCAGCAGTCCGGCACCGCCCGCGCCACCGGTGTGCTGGTCTTTACCCTCTCCGGCAGCTGCGTCAGCGCGATAACCCGTTTTGATGAGACCGTGCTGCCTCGCTTCGGGGTCCCCGCGACCCTGCCGGGCTAGCCCGCGGCCCGATCACCGTGGCGAAGGACTCCTCGGCAATGGCGTCTTCGTACTGCTTCGTGGCGAAGTTGCGCCCCGACAGGAGCGCCACGAGATCGCCGAGCTTGCCCCTGCGGAATTCGGAGGTGAACGCGACGCGCAGCATGTCGGTGTAGGACGGGCCGACAGTCACATTCTCGTCCAGCGCTGATCGGCCGGGCCGTCATCTAGGACGGCAGCCGCCAGTTGCGGGCCGATGAGCATAATCGCGTTTGTGCGGTGACTGGTGGCTTGTCAGCCGGCCGGATGTGCAGGTGCCCGTCGTTGGGGAAGTCGGGGAGCAGTGGCGGTAGTACTGCGGACAGGGTGAACCCGGTTTTCTCTGCAACCCGGCAGGATGCATGGTTGCCGACGGAGTGGATGAGTTCCAACTGCTCCAGCGGCTGGAGCAGTGGCAGGCGGAAGGCCCACTCGCATACTGCGCTCAGCGCCCGCGGCGCGATGCCCCGCCCGCGTGCAGGCGCCGTGACCCAGTAGCCCACTTCGCCTGAGGCAGCCTCGCTGGCCAGCCCCCGGATGCTGACGCCACCGACCAGGTCGCCGGTTGCGCCATCGGCGTGAGCTTCCATTATGGCGAAGCTGAAGCCGGTCCCGGCCCGGCGGTCCGCACGGCGGGCCTGGATGATCCGGTGCGCTTCCTCCGTAGTCGTGACCGGGTGCTGGAGCCAGCGCCGCATGACCGGATCGCGGTACGCTGCGATCATCGCTGGGATGTCCTGCTCGGTCCACGGGCGGAGCAGGAGGCCGGGAGCTGCTGCCGACGGCTGCACCGTGAGCGTGCCGTCCGTGCCCGGTGGCTCGCCCTGATGCCGGAATGCCATGCCTGCCCTCCCGTGGGCTGTCCTGCCGGCGTAACTTCCGGGCGCCAGCATACGAGGGGCATGCGGCCAGATTCGCCTCCATAAAGATCATCCCGAACGTCTGCTGGTTTCACTGAGAACCCAGTCATTACCTTCTAGGGCGTGGGGGAGCGCCGGGCTTGGCGAGGCGCCCCGCGTGCAGTCGTGGCACACAAATCGTGCCCCGAACGCACGCGCCTGCGCCTCGAACTCGCCGCGTCCGGAGCGGCCCGCCGATGGACGGCCGACGTAAGTCACCAAGAATTTGCGACGCAGACTCACCAAGTGGGACGCGAGACTCAAAGGGTAAGCGCAAGAAGCCGCCTGGGTGCGGCACCAGATTGAGGCCGACCACGGAGGACGATATGTGCCAGCCAGCTCCACCTGTCCAGACGCGTTGTGACCGGGCGATGGAAAACCGCGACTACGTGCGCCGGCTATTGAGCGAACGGGATCCGGTATTCCTTGCGCAATTGCAGTCCGCAGTACGCCAGGTTGACTTCGAGATGACGCGCGACTGTCAGGGCCGCAGGCCCGGTCCGAACTCGCCGCGTCCGGAGCGGCCCGCTGATGGACGGCCGACGCAAGTCACCAAGAACTTGCGACGCAGACTCACCAACTGGGACGCGAGACTCAAAGGGTAAGCGCAAGAAGCCGCCACCGTTCCACGTCACCCCGGATCATTATCGTCAGCGGCACCGGGTCGGGCTTGGCGGCTACCTGGACGGCGTAGACGAGGCCGGCCAGGGCGAGCCTGCAGGGAGGCGACCAGGTCCCAGGGGCGGTCGCGGTGACCCGAGCCGCCCGGCACGACAGCGGCCGTCGCGGCCAGGGCGAGCAGCGCGACGGGGATGTTGAGGAGGAAGACCGAGCCCCACCAGAAGTGCTGGAGCACCAGGCCGCCGACGATCGGGCCCAGTGCGGCGCCCAGTACCGCCATGGTGCCCCAGACGCCGATGGCGATGCCCCCAGAGTTCGGTATGACGTACGCCTGGCTACGTAGTGTTGCTGGTGTGACAGGATGCAGAGCATCTCCGCAGCATTTCCTGCGGGAGACCATGGCATTGCATCGGTAGCTTCGATAGGAACAGCTACCTGAGGAGGTTGCCCTTGCCTGAGCAAGTTGCGTACACACCGGCTTTCTTCGATGACCTAGCGCGTGATACGCGGGAGTCGGCACGAGCCGTGGTCCCTGTGGTCAACAAGCTCCTGCAGCCGGCCTCGGTGCTCGACGTCGGCTGCGGGGTCGGCGTCTGGGTGGCCGAGTGGGGCAGTGCCGGCGTATCGGACGTACTTGGCATCGACGGGAACTACGTCGATAGAACCGCGCTGCGCATTCCCCTGGACAAGTTCGCGCCCGTCGATCTGCAGCAGTCGTTCTCGCTTGGGCGCAAGTTCGATCTCGTGCAGACTCTCGAAGTGGCTGAGCACCTCGATGAGGCCGGCGCCGACACGTTCGTCGAATCGCTAGCCAGGCACAGCGAAACGATCTTGTTCTCCGCCGCCATCCCCGGGCAGGGCGGTACGCATCACGTCAACGAGCAGTGGCCGTCCTACTGGGCAGAGAAGTTCGCAAAGGCCGGATACACCGCTTACGACGTCATCCGCCCACAGATCTGGTCGGACCCGAAGATCAAGGTGTTCTACCGGCAGAACATGCTGCTCTTCGCGCGCGGACGCGTCTTCGAAGGCGCGGAGGCCCGCCTTGACCTCGTGCACCCGGATATGTGGCGGGACCCGGGGCAGATTCTGAGCATGGTCCCTAGGGCCTTGGCGGCGCTGGTGCTCCGCAAGCTCGGGAACCGGTAGCCAGCAGCCCAGGACGGCCATCTCCTGACCAGGCCCCAGCAGCGTAGCTGTACAGCGCAGCCTCTGCCCACATTACCTGCGGTGCTTGGCGCGCCTCTTGGGCTTCCTCGGTGAGTTTTCCAGCAAAGCGGCCTGGTCGAGGATGCGGGTGACGGGATACTACCCTGCGGCGCTGATGATGTCTGGGATCCGGTCGCGGACCAGTTTGTTATACGTGATGCGCACGGAACGGACGTTACAGAAGTCGATGAACATGCAGGCCTTTCGTCGGGCGACGGGTTGAGCGGCATCGATTTTGGCGACTGGTATGGGTCTCGTCCCGGTATCGTGCGGGCGTGTACATGGTGGAGGGCGACAGCGCCACAGGTGTCCGGCTCGCGGAAGAAGCAGCGGGGTGCGCCGTGCTCCGGCGCGCGGTCGCGTTGGGGGAATGGGCAGGGCCAGACGGGCGGGTGCTCACCAGCGTGGGCGTGCTGCGCAAGCCGGACGTGCCAGCCGCGTGTGCGACGATCGGGGTCGCGCTGCCGGAGCGGTTCCGGTCGGCCGGCGACATCCAGGACCTGCACCGGCCGTGGACAGTCGCCGTGGTACTGGGCCTGCTGGCGGTCACCAGCGGCAGGGTGGCCAGCGGGCCGGGCCTGGCGGAGTGGCCGCCGACCAGTGCTGCGCTGCCTGGACGGTGGCTCGACGGGTTGCTTGCGGTCTGCGATGCGACCTGCCCGGATGCCCACCGGAGCTTGGGCCTGCGCCTTCAGTTGCTCGCCGTGCTGCGCATCCTGCGCGACCCCCGGGCGGGGCGCCAGCGACTGGACTACCACAAGCTCCTAACGATCGCAGACGGCATCCGCGACGAACACGGGCTGGGCTATGCCGAGGTAGACCTGACGGGCGGCAGTTCCGACCTGAGCCGGAGCTTCCAATATGACATCGTGGGCGCGCTGCTGGACCTGCTCACCAACTTCGGGGCGGTCACCCCGCCCCCGGGAGGCGTCACGCCACTGGCGCGCTCGGAGCAGAATACGCGCGCGTTGCCCACGATCACGCCGCTCGGCCGGTGGGGCGCCGAGGCGCTCGCCGCAGGCCTGCCCAGGGCCGTTGCCCCAGACGCACCGCCTGCGGAGGCGATCGCCGCCGCAGCACACGCGACCCGCGAAAGCCGGTGGGCCAGCGTGCGCCGCTGGCTGGGTGCCCGCAAGCCCGAGGTCGCCGTCTGCGAGCTGCTGGAGGCCGCTGACCCGATGCCCGCACGGCTGCGGGCTGTCGCCGTGGATGCTGCCCGGATGACAGGCCGTGACGGCCTCCCCGGCTGGGCCGCGATCGCCAGGGGCGCTGAGACCTGGCCGAACAGCGCTCACCACGCCCGTGCCGAACTGCACCTGTGGGAAATGGCCGATACTGGACTGGTACCGGCCCCTGACCCCGCCGACCGGCACTGGCTTGCCGTGGAGGAAGCCGCCGCCGCCCTTCCGGAACAGACTCCCGACAGCAGCCAGACCGCTGCGCGCGAGGCCCTGGGAGCCAGCGTGGTCCAGGGCGCCGACGAGGCGCTCTGCCGCCTGTGGGAGACGGCAGACGAGACAGACAGCATCGACGGGGTACTCGCCTGGGCACGGGCGTCCGGACACCCCGAGGCCACGCGGGTATCCGGCGCCATAACCGCTCTGGCGGCCTCGGCTTCGCCGCTCACTGTTCGCCAGGGTATCCAGCTCAAGGTGACGCTGCGGCACTCCCGCCCGCCGGTCTGGCGCAGTGTCCAGGTGCCCCTCCTGTTCACCCTCGGCGACATGCACGGCATCATCCAGGTGCTGTTCGGATGGGACGGCGACCACTTGCATGACTTCACCGTCGGCGCCACCCGCTATAGCGATCCCTTCTTCGACCTAGAGGAAACGGAGGACGAGGAGGACGTGCGGCTTCGCGACGCCTTCCCAGCCGGTGCCCGCAAGCCGGTCTTGTACGAGTACGACCTCGCGGAGTCTTGGGTCCACGAGATCACCCGCGAGAAGGTATTCCAGATCGACCCGGCCCAGTCCTACCCGGCCTGCGTTGCCTTCAAGGGCGAGCAGCCAGTTGAGTACGACGAGGATGGGTACTCCGACGGGGGCCGACCAGCGGGAAAAGAAGCGTTCAGCATTGCGGCCGTCAACGCACTCCTCACCGAACTGGCAGCCCCGTCAGATTAACCGACGGGCTGAGCAAACGCTCTTTTGCGGAAAACCGGTGGCGGGTCTGTGGAGAATTTCAGGTATGGACCTGAACGAGGCGGTCATCACCCGGCGCCGGCGGGTGCCGCTGCCGGAGCCCGTTCCGGGTGACGGAGTTGTCGTCGCGCGGCAGCTTGACGCGGCGCTCGCGTCGGCTGGGTTCAAGCTGTCCCGTGACCTGTTCGTCGACCTGGCCGCGCGGGAAGCCGGGCAGGTCGTCGACGTCGGCGTTGCAGTGCTGAGTGCCACCAGGAAACTGGCTGGGGATCACGTGCGGCACAACCCGTATTTCCGGGATTTCCCGTTCAACGTGCCCGCCACGCTTGAGTTCTGGGCGGAGCTGATGGAGCGGGCGCTGGCGGTTGGCATCGTCGGTGGCGACCACCAAGTTCCGGTCGTTCGCTCGGGCGGAGCGACGAACCGTTCTGGCGGCTCTTGACTCCATCGTGCGGGAAAGCCCGGCGAAGCTCGCCGACGTCGCGCAGCGCACGGAGCAGTGGAAGCGGCTCGGGGAACGGCTGCACCCGTGAGGCCGCGGGTTCGACTCCCGCCGCCACGGCGCAAGCCGGGGCGTAGCTCAACGGCAGAGCACCAGGCTAAAAACTAGCCGCCCCGCTTTCCTCACCTAGGCCGATCGCCCTGGCCGGTCCGTGACCGCCAGGGCGATCGGCCTTTCACCGCACGCGAGCCAACGACGACTCTGGCCGCGTCATCCGCTCAGCGGACTCCCTTGATGCGGTAGATAAAGACGGCACCGAGAAGTGCGACCACCGCGCCGACGAGGTAGAGCAGGGAGTAACCGCTGATCGCCGCGCCGCCCAGGGCGATGATTCCTGGTGCGATGGCGGGCGCGATGGACTGCGGAAGCCCGTTAGTGATCACCAGCACTCCGAGGTCCTTGCCGGTGTCTTCGCTGTTCGGGAGGACCTCGGTGGCCAGCGCGAGGTCGACCGCGAAGAAGCCGCCGCCGCCGAAGCCGAGGATGGTATCCGCGACGATGATCATCGCCGGGTCGGGAGCGAAGGCGATCATCGCGAGGCCCAGCGCGATGATGACGGAGCCGACGGCGACGAACGGCTTGCGGCGGCCGACGCGGTTGGACAGCGCGCCGAGGAGGAAACTGGAGGCGACCATGGCGATCGCGGAGCCGAGGTTGGCGAGCACGATTATGCTGGTGAGCTCGCCGCCCTTCAGGCCGAGCCGGTTACCGAGCAGATAGACCAGGTAAGTCTGAACCCCGCTGTAGCCGAACATGATCGAGAACCGGCCGATCCACAGCCAGCCGAAATCCGGGTACCGGCGCGGGTTGAAAACGAAGGACATCGCGAACTGCTTCCAGCCGAACCTCGGCGGGCGCTGGTCCAGCCTGCGGTCCTTCAGGGTCAGCACGAAGAACGCCGCGAAGACGACCATGAGCACGCCGGGGACGACGAACCGGGCGGTGTAGCCGCCGAACGCGTTAACGACGACGGATCCGGCCAGCAGCGCCAGTGGCAGGCCGATCCCGACGACCCCGGAGACGAGCCCCCGCCGTTCGGGCGGGACCTGGTCCGCGACCGTTGCGTTGGCGGCCGACTGCGCGGAGTTGATGAAGATCTCGGTGAGACACCAGCCAAGGATCACCATCCACAGCGAGGTCGCCACCGCGATCAGGAAAAGGCTCAGCACCCCGCCGACCGCGCCGCCGATGATCCAGGGGCGCCGCATGCCGAACCGCGCAGTGGTCCGGTCCGACAGGCGTCCGCCCAGCGGGTTGCAGATGATCGCGAAGATCGCGCCGATGGCGGTGACCAGCCCGAAGGCACCCGCCTCGTGCTGGCTGCCGACCAGGGCCTGGACCTTCAGCGGCAACGTGAGCATGACGGGCGTGAGGATGGCCATGTACGAGCCGAAGTTGAACAGGCCAAGGCCGGGGGTGAAGAGCATGCCAGGGCCCGCTAGCGCGCGGGCCTTCGCGGCCTCAGCCGGGGTTCCGGCGCGGAGACGCGGAGGGTTCTCGGTGGTCACAGGGAGACCTCCCCTTTGGTTCTACCCGGGTAGATCCCGGCTAATTAGCTCTCGTTGAATTGCGTGAGTTACGGATGGTTTGGCCGGGTGCTAGGCCGTGTGGGTCTCGGCGATCGCGAGCGTCCGCGCGGCGAGGGAGGAGATAGAGAGGTCCCCGAACCCGAAGACCCCGCTGCGGCAAAGGTCCTGCAGGGGGTCTGTCAAAGAGCCGGGAAGCCTGGAGGCACCCGCGAACGCCCCGGCCCACGCCCCCGCGGTGGCGCCGATCGAGTCGGTGTCGAGCCCGGCCTGTACGGCCAGTCCGACGGTCTCGCCGAACCGCCCGCCGCCCCACAGCAGAGCCGCGGTGAGCGCGCCGGCGTTGTTGATCGTGTGTACCCAGCTCATCCCGGGGTGCCGCGCAGACAGCTCGTCCAGGCACTTCTCCCAGTCCAGGCCGTCCCGGAACTGCCCAAGCACGGTCCGGATCTCGGCTGCGAGCCGCGAGGACTGTGGGATGTGCCGCAGTGACTCCACCACCGACTCCTCCGGTGTGGCGGTGGTGAACGCCGAGGAGATCAGCGCCGCGGCCCACATCTCGCCGTAGATGCCGTTGGCCCGGTGGCTCAGCGAGGCATCCTGATAGGACAGCAGCGCGGCCCGCCTGGGGTGCCCAGGGGCGGCGAAGCCGAAGATGTCCGCGCGGATCAGCGCGCCGATCCACTCCCGGTACGGGTTGTGGTATTCACCGGCCGCGGCGAGCGGCACCTCGCGGACCAGGTTCTGGTAGGTGGCCCGCTCGGCGGTGTACACCTGGTAGACCGGGAAACGGGACAGCCACTCGCCGGCCACGTCCCGTGCGGTGTAGGCGGTGCCGTAGGTCTCCAGCAGGTGCAGGCCCAGCACCGTGTAGTCGACGTCGTCGTCCCGGATCGATCCGTGGATACGCCCCGCTGTCACGTTCTCGAAGCCCCACCGGCCCAGCTGATCACGCTCGGCGGGGTTGTCGAAGGGCACGTAGCCCGTCAGCGGGTAGGCCCCCTTGGCCCGCAGGTAGCTGCGGATCGACTCCCGGGTCGGGCCGATCTCGAAGGGCTTGCCCATCATGTTGCCGATGATCCGCCCGGTCCAGGCACCCCGGATCCGGTCGGCGAGCTGGCCGGCGGGCATCGTCCGCGGCCCTTCATCCTGGGGGAGCCCCGCCACGATCTCCTCGAGTGCCGAGGTCTCGGTGTACGGCCAGTCCGCGGCCCGTGGCAGCGCGAGGATCTCCCGGTAAAGCTCAAGCAGCCCGGCCTCGTCCTCGCGTGACAACGACTCAAGCCGCGGCCGCAGGCCGGTCACGTCGTGGCCCGACTCGGCGGCCTGCTGCAGCTCGTTCCTGGCCAGTCCCCACGGTTCCTGGCTGATGCCCGCCGACTGCTCGGCATCGGGTAGGTACTCCATAACACTCCTCGTTGAATTTACGGTGCCTGAGTCATTCCAGGCGGCAGCGGACGACGGCAGCGGACGATTAAGGGCAGCCGCAGCTACGCCTGAGCCGCAACTGGGCGTCCAAGATGACAGGCGGCCCGGTCGAGCGCCGCACGAGCGCCTCGATGGCCTCCCTGGCCAGGTCAGCGAACGGCTGCCGCACGGAGGTCAGCGGCGGGTTGCTGAAGGTACCCTCACGGGTTCCGTCGACGCTCGCGATGGCGAGGTCCCTGGGTACCACGACACCCCGCCGGCCGGCCTCGGTGATCACTCCGCGGGCCTGCTCGTCGCTTGCAGCGAAAAGTGCCACCAGATCGTCCCCTGATGCGATCGGCAACGAGCGGTAACCGTCGATGCCGCCCTCCAGGGAGAACGGGGCCCGGCATACCTGCTGCTCCTCGGGAGCCAAGCCCCCGTCGCGCAAGGCGGCAGCCCACCCGTCCAGTCGCTGGTCGGCCACCGACTGCCCTGCAGGTCCGGTCAGGCACCAGATGCGCCGGTACCCGTGCTCCACCAGGTGGCGGGTCGCCGCATAGGCGGCGGCCTGATGGTCGATGCTGATCCCGCGCGCCCGGCCTCCGGCAGGTACCCGGTCGAGCGCGACCACCGGGACGCCGGCGTCGAGCAGCGGGCGCACCGCAGGCGACTCGTCGTCCACGCCGACCACGATTACCCCGTCGACACGCTGGCTAACGAAGCTCGTGGCGTAAGAACCCTCACGGGACCGCAGCTCGCTGGAGTTGCCGAGGAAGACGAGCAGGCCGCGCTCCATCGCCGCGTCCTCGACGGCGAGAGCGAGCTCGGCGAAGTACCCGTTGCTGATGTTGGGCACGATCATCCCGATCGTGTTCGTCCGGGCCGAGGACAGCGAGCGGGCGATTGCGTTCGGCTGGTAACCGAGCTCCTTCATCGCCGCCAGCACGCGCTTGCGCCGCTCCGCGGACACGCCCCTGGGACCGTCGTTGATCACGTAGCTGACCACGGCGGTCGACGTCCCGGCGAGCCGGGCGACATCCGTGCGCGTCGGCCGCTTCACGACCGCGTTCCTTCGCTGGTGCACAAGCCGGCCAGCTCCCGGCCGAAGTCGGGATAGTTCTCCGCAGCACCCTCCACGGTCACGCTGAGGCTCCCGGCGGCAACCGCGAGCCTTGTCGCGTCCACGATCGGAAGACCGCGGGCCAGCGCCGCCGCGAGCACCCCGACGGCCGCGTCTCCCGCGCCGGTTGTGTCGCGGACCTCCGCGACCAGCGGGGCCGGGATATGCACCAGATCCTCTCCGGTGACTAGGACGGCACCGCCGGCCCCGACAGTGACCACCACCGAACAAGCAAGCGCACGGAAACGCGGGCCCGCGGCCAGCACGTCCTCCACGGTGAACAGCTGCTCGCCGATCAGCTGTCCCGCCTCGACCTCGTTGACCACGAGCGGATCCGCCCACGCCAGCTCGGCACCAAGGTCGAACGCCGGCGCCAGGTTAACCAGTACTCGCACCCCCGCCTCCCGGGCCACACGCAGCGCGGCGCGGGTAGCGGACACAGGCACCTCTCCCTGCACGACGAGCACATCCGAAGCCAAGATCCGGTCCCGGGCCGCGGTCGCGTCCGCCTCGCCGACGCAGTCGTTGGCCCCCGGGACGACCACAATCCGGTTCTCCCCGTCATCGGACACAAGGACGATAGCCATCCCCGACGTCATCGCCTCCACGACGCGGACGTGCGTGATGTCCACCCCCGCCGATGCCAGGGTGTCCCTTAGCCGCTCGCCCTCGGCCCCGGCACCCACAGCGCCGACAAAGGCCACCTCGGCACCCGCCCGGACGGCCGCGACAGCCTGGTTCGCACCCTTGCCGCCCAGCCCCGACGCCGCAGACTTCGCCAGCACGGTCTCGCCGTCACCCGGCACGCTGGCGCCGCGTATCACCAGGTCAAGGTTCACACTGCCGAACGCGGTCACACGTCCGGCATGACCCTCAGGTTGCGAGACCATTACGCCTCCGTTACCAGGCTCGATCGAATGACGGGAATCTACTCGCGTAGATTCCGGAAGGTCAAGAGGCAACTTCGTGGAGATCGCCGCCTGGACCGCAGCTGCGGGATTGTCTGTTTGGTCACAATGCGGGACCGCGTCGGGAAGGCGGGGAAAGCGGAGAACGAAACGAAGCTCCTGGTAGGACGTCGGGTGTCTGGTCCTTTACGTCGGCAACGTCGGCAACGCCCAGTCCGCCAGGGACTTCATCCGAGCCCTCGACGCGGAGCGCGGTTAGTCTTCCGGACGGGCGAAGCCGCGCCCCGCGTCCCCCCGCCATCGCCGCCTAGCGCGATGACGGGTGCCGGATGGGAGCCGCCAGGCCGAGACAGGCCGGTGCTCAAAACCCGGCGGCTGCGGCCGCCTCAGCCCCGTGCGGTGGGCGAAACACCCTGCGTCGAAGCGTTATCCCTTGGCGCCAGTTGCCTTCGTCGCGTCGGCGTCGGCGTCGGCGTCGGCGTCGTGGGCGGTGTCGTTGTCGGCGGTGTTGTCGTCGGCGGTTGCGTTGTTGGCGGCTGTGTTGTCGGCGATTCCGTCGGCGCCGGGGATGTCGTTGTCGGCGTCGGGGATGGGGATGTCGTTGTCGGTGTTGGTGATTTTGTCGGTGATTGCGTTGGCGCTGGCGGTTCCGAAGAAGTGAGTGAGTTCGACGAAGACACCGTTTCCGGTGCCACTACGACATTGGCTGGGTTGCCCCCGACCAAGTTGCTGACGGGCTGCGAGGTGCTCGTGTGCGCGACCGTCTTGTGGCTCGCCGACGACGACGAGTTCTGGGTGGGCATCGTTGTGTTAATCCCCAGGTTCGACGTGGAAGGGCTGTTGCTTGAGATCAGCACGGCGATGATCGCGACGACGCCGATGGCCGCCGCGCCGATACCCGCGAACAAGAAGCTTCGGTTCCCGGGATTCCGAGGATGCGGAAGCCGTTTGGGAGCACCTTGGTAAAGATCCATGCTGGTGGGGGCCGGGAAGTTGAGTACCACAGGCAGGTCGGAGGTTACCGGGCCGGTGTGGCCGGTCCGGTTGCGGGCCTCGCGGATCACCTCGGCGCGGTCGGCCACGTGCCTGGCCGACTCGGGCCGGTCCTCCGGGTTCTTCGCCAGCATCGCGTACACCAGGTCGGCAACGGGGCGGGGCACGTCGTCGGGCAGCGGCGGCACCGGGTCGTGCTTGTGCATGATCGCGATGGCGAGCGGCTGTTCCGCGACAAAAGGGGGGTCGCCCGCCAGGCACTCGTAGGCCACGACGCCGAGGGAGTACACGTCGGAGGAGCCGGTCAGCGGCTGGCCGGTGGCCTGCTCGGGGGAGACGTACAGGGCGGTGCCCATGACGATCCCGGTCGCGGTGAGGCTGAGGTCTTGCAGGGTGGCCTTGGCGATGCCGAAGTCGGTGATCTTGGTCGTGCCGTCGGCCATGATCAGCAGGTTGCCCGGCTTGATGTCCCGGTGGACGATCCCGGCCCGGTGCGCGGCGTCCAGGCCTCGCGCCGCCTGGGCGACGATGTCCAGCACGACGTACGGCTCGAGCCTGCCGTACCGCTCGAGGATCTTCGACAGGGGCTGGCCGTCGACGAGTTCCATGACCAGGTAGGGGCCGCCGAGCGGGCTGTGCTCGCCGTAGTCGAAGACGCGGGTGATCCCCGGGTGGGCGAGCGAGGACGCGTACCGCGCCTCGGCGCGGAACCGGGCGCGGAACTGCTCGTCGCCCGCGTGCGCGGCGGCCAGCATCTTGATCGCGACGGGCCTGCCCAGGATCTGGTCGGCACCGCGCCAGACCTCGCCCATGCCACCAGAAGCGATCCGCTCGATCAGCGTGTAGCGGTCGTCAAGAACGTAGTCGACCATTGTCATTAATTCCTCATGGATGCCAAATAGGCCTTGATAACAGCAACGACGATCGGCGCGGCTGCGGAAGCACCAAGCCCCCGCTCTCTCAACGTGGCGGCAACCTGGTGGACGGGGTGATTCGGGCGGGTAGCGACTGTGCGGGCGGGAAGGGGCCCTATGCGGCTGGCCGAGAAGGCATTAGCTGAGTTCCTTTCACCGATGTTCCTGATCTGAAGATGGCAATCGGGGGCTGGCACTGCTGTGGGACAGCCTGGAAGCTTGCTGAGGGGATGTGCTCAGCTCGCTGACGTTAAGGATGCCGGGACGTTGCCGCAACATGATCGCAAGCTTCGCGGAAGCGAGAGAGAACCACCGAGATCTCGGCGGCTTGCCACCGGAGGGCAGGAGGGACATTGTGCGTACATAGATCTCTCAGGCTCTGGCAGCACCGTACGGAGGCATCCGTTGACTACCCACTCGCCTATCGCCAGCACCATGCAGGATGACTTCCAGCTCACGATCACCGCCATCTTGCGGCACGGTGCCACGGTGCACGGCCACAGCGAGTGCGTGACCTGGCTGGGCGACCGCGGTGCGCATGTCAGTTACGCCGAGATCGCCCGGAACGCGGAGCGGCTGGCAGCCGCCCTTGCCGCGCTGGGGATCGGCGCCGGCGACCGGGTCGGCACCTTCTGCTGGAACAACCAGGCGCACCTGGAGGCGTACTACGCCGTGCCGTGCATGGGCGCGGTGCTGCACACGATCAACATCCGGCTCCCCGCCGCGCAGGTCGCCCATATCGTCAACCACGCGGAAGACCGGGCCGTCATCGTCGACGGGACGCTGCTGCCGCTGTTCGCGCAGGCACTGCCGCAACTCACCACCGTCGAGACGGTCATCGTGGTCGGCCAGGCGGACACCACGGTCCTTGGCGATACCCGCGTGCTGCGTTACGAGCAGCTCCTGGCCGGTCAGCAACCCGGCTTCCGCTGGCCCGAAGTGGACGAGAAGTCGGCTGCGCTCATCTGCTACACCAGCGGCACCACCGGAGACCCGAAGGGGGTGGTGTACTCGCACCGTTCGACGTTCCTGCACGCGCTGTCCGGCCAGGCCGCGACGCTGACCGGCCTCACCGACAGCGACAAGATCCTCACGTTCGTGCCGATGTTCCACGTCAACGCCTGGGGGATCCCGTTCGGCGCGTTCATGTCCGGGGCGTCACTGCTCATGCCCGGGCCGTTTATGACCGCGGAGGGCATCTGCGCCTTCGTGCGCGCCGAGCGTCCCACCCTGGCCTCGGCTGTTCCCACGATCTGGCAGGCCATCTTGCAGTACGGCCAGACCACGGACATCGACCTGTCCTCACTGCGGATGGGCACGTCCGGCGGCGCGGCGGCGCCGCGCTCGCTGCTGCAGGCCTTCCAGGATCGCTACGGCCTGCGGATCATCCAGGGCTGGGGGATGACCGAGACCTCCCCGGTAGGCGGCATGGCTCACCCGCCGGCGGGTGTCGGGCCCGGCACCGAGGAAGAGCTGGACTGGCGGACGAAGTCCGGCCGGATCACCGCGGGCGTCGAGATGCGGATCACCGACGACAGCGGGACAGAGCTTCCGTGGGACGGCGTCTCGGTCGGCGAGATCGAGGTCCGCGGGCCCTGGGTCACGGGCTCCTACCACCGGGACCCGGCGCCGGACAGATTCCATGACGGCTGGCTGCGGACCGGCGACATCGGCACCATCGACGACCGGGGCTACTTCCAGATCACCGACCGCGCGAAGGACGTCATCAAATCCGGCGGCGAGTGGATCTCCTCGGTGGAGCTGGAAAACCTGCTCGCCGGCTGCCCCGGCGTCGTCGAAGCCGCCGTCATCGGGATCCCGGACGAGAAATGGACCGAACGGCCGCTGGCCTGCGTGGTGGTGAAAGACGAGGCCGACCCGGTCCGGCTCGCGAATTACCTCGAGGGCAAGGTAGCCCGCTGGCAGGTGCCGGAAAACTGGACGTTCATCACCGAGATACCCAAGACCACGGTCGGGAAGTACGACAAGAAGCTGCTCAGGACCCGGTTCAAGGCCGGAGAGCTGGCGGTCCGGCGGCTAAAGGATTGATGGGTAACCGTAAAGGACCGTCCCCTATTAAAGAGGATCCCGAACGGTTGCTGGTTTCTCTTGGTACCCAGTCATTACTTTCCGGGGCGTGGGGAGCGCCGGGCTTGGCGAGGCGCCCCGGCCGCAGTCGTGGAGCAAAAGGCACTCCCCGAACGCGGCCGGCTGCGCCTCGCCGCGCCCATTGCTCCTCACCCCGGCAAAGGCAAGGGGCAGAAAACACCGTTAAATCCGCTGGCACCGCGGGTTCTGTTGTGTTCTGGGTGCTGAGGATGCGGGTGAGGCCGGAGGCTCGCATGGGCTCGGCGAACAGGAAGCCCTGGCCGTGGTTGCACCCGAGCTGGCGGCAAATCTGGAGCTGGGTGGTTGTTTCGATGCCCTCGGCGATGGTTTTGAGGCCGAGGGCGTTGGCGAGCTGGACGATGGTCTGGGTCAGGGTGACCGAGGTGGTGTCGGAGAGGCTGCTGATGAAGGCCTTGTCGATCTTGAGGATGCTGACGGGGAGGTGCTGCAGATAGCTGAGGGAGGAGTAGCCGGTGCCGAAGTCATCGACGGCGATGTTGATGCCCATGTCGCGGAGCCGTCCCAGGATGTCGCCGGCGGTGCGGGGGTCGTGGATGAGGACGGCTTCGGTGACTTCCAGGGTGAGCCGTGCGGGGGGCAGGCCGCTGGCGGCCAGGGCCCGACGGATGTCGTCGGTGAGCCCGGGGTCGCGGAGCTGGACGGGGTGGAGGTTGACGGCGACGGGCAGCGGTCCGGCGTGGCCGGGGGGCCAGGCGACGGCGTCGTGGCAGGCTTGTTGCAGGACCCAGCGTCCGATCGGGATGATCAGGCCGGCGCGTTCGGCGTCGGGGAGGAACTGGGCTGGCAGCAGCAGGCCGCGCTGGGGGTGCTGCCAGCGGATGAGTGCCTCTGTGCTGGTGATCTGGCCGGTGCTCAGGTCGACGACGGGCTGGTACCAGACCTGGAGCTGGCCGGCATGGAGCGCGGCGGCGAGCTCGGCGGCTGCTTCGGGGGTGGCCTGGCGGGGCAGAAGCCACTGGTCGATGATCTGGTGTTCGGCCTGGGTACGGTGGTGCTGGTAGACCGCGTCGGTCAGGCACTCCCGCAGTGTCTGGGCGGGGCAGGGCTTGGACAAGAACCTGAAGATCTGGCCTTCGTTGACCGCGGCCATGGCGGTGTCGATGTCGGCCTGGCCGGTGAGCAGGATCCGGGTGGTGTCGCGGGCGATGCTGCGGACGCGGGCGAGGAACGCGGCTCCGTCCATGTCGGGCATGCGCATGTCGCAGACCACGACGTCGAACGGGCCGTCGGTCGCGATGAGCTCCAGGCCGGCCGCGGCGCTGGTGGCGGTGCGGATGTCGTAGTCGGCGCGGAGCTGGCGGCGCAGTCCGGACAGGACTGCGGGCTCGTCGTCGACGAGCAGGACCCGGGGCTGCGTGGACGGCCGGCCGCTGATGGTCATAGGCTGCTGGCTCCGCTGATCGTGGTGGCGTTTGCCGGGACGGGGGTGCGGTGCCCGGCCACCGGCAAGGTGACGGTGAATGTGGTGCCCTGCCCGGGGATGCTGGTGTATCCGATGGTGCCGCCGTGGCGGTCGACGATGATGTTGCGGGCCAGGGCCAGGCCCTGGCCGGTGCCCTGGCCGACCGGCTTGGTGGTGAAGAACGGCTCGAAGACCTTGTCCCGCAGCTCGTCGGGGATACCTGGGCCGGTGTCGCTGATCTCGATCACCACGCTGTCCCCGTTGCGCCGGGACCGGACGGTGATCCGGCCGGGGATCTCGCGGGCCTGGGTCTCGGCCACGGCGTCGGCGGCGTTAATGAGCAGGTTCAAGAACACCTGGTTCAGGTCGCCGACCGAGCAGGTGACCGGGGGAAGCTGGCCGAGGTCGGTGTCGACGCGCCCGATGGCGCGCAGCTCGCTGCGGGCGACGGTGAGGGTATCTGTGAGCGCCTTGTTGATGTCGGCGGGCACCTGGCCGTGTGTGTCGGGGTGCGCGAACGACTTCAGCGCCTGCACGATCGTGGCTACCCGGTGCACGCCGTCGCGTGTCTGCCGGACCGCCTCCGGGATCTCGGCGGCCAGGTACTCCAGGTCGAGGCCGCCGGCAGCGGGAGCATCCCCGTTGCCGGAAGCCCCGGCGGTGGCGGCCAGGAGCTGGGCGGCGACGTCGCCGAGGAAGTCGACGTTGTCCCCGATGAACTGGATCGGCGTGTTCAGCTCATGGGCGACCCCGGCTGCCAGTCGGCCGATCCCCTCCAGCTTCTGGGCGTGCCGCAGCTCGATCTCCAGGCGGCGGGCCTCGGTGCGGTCCGCGATGACCACGATGGCGGTCAGGCCGTCCTCGTCATGGACGGCTGAGGCGACCCAACTGGCCCACAGGGTGTTCCCCCGGTCATCCAGCAAGCGGCCCTCGCAGCTGCTGCTGCGGTCCTCGTGGCGCAGCGTGTCCCGCAGCAGCTCACGGATGCCCGCGGCATCACTGGAATGCACGAACGCCCCGATGTTCTGTCCGGCCAGGCGGTTCGCAGGCACCCCGAGCAGGCCGGCCAGCGCCCCGTTGCCGGCCACGATGGTCCCGTCGGGGGCGAGCTGGGCCATGCCGGTGGGGGCGGATTCGAAGGTGGCCCGCTGGTGTGCGCGCCGCATTGCCTGCCGGGAGGCTTCCAGTTCGGCAGCCTGACGGTTGATGGCAGTGGCACGGTCGCTGGCCAGGGCGGCGATCTGCGCCAGCCGGACCACCAGCAGCGCCGCGACGGCGGCCGTGATGCCCAGCGGGACCAGCGTGTCCGCGCTCCGGTGCCCGCCGGACAAGACGGCGGCCGCCGCGACCGCCGGCCCGGCGGCCGCCAGGACGAGGTACAGCGCCACCCGGCCCCGGGAGGCGGCACTCGCCCGCGCGGGGTCCTCCTCGACGGTCTGCGCCATCGACGGGTGCAGCGCGGCCGCCCCCAGCAGCGCGTAGCTTGTGTCCCAGCCGAACAAGGTCAGGAGGTTGCCGTTGCCGTCGCCGCCGTGGGCGGCCAGCGTGGAGGCGATGATATCGGCGGCCAGCAGCGCGATGAAGCCCGCGGCCAGCAGGATCAGCGACCGGGTGTGCAGCCCGGCGGTGAACACCAGCCAGGCCAGCATGGCCAGCACCAGCAGGTCCATCGACGGGTAGGCCAGCGCGGTGATCAGCCCCAGCGGCGGTGTGCCGCTGGCAGCCAGGGACGGGGCGAACACCAGCGCCCACACCGGCGCGGCCAGCCCCAGCGTCACCAGGCTCGCGTCCAGCACGCCCTCCCACGGCGAGCGGCCGGCCCGGCGGCGGATGAACAGCGCAAGCCCCGCCGCGAAGATCAGGTACGACGCCAGGTACACGACGTCGATGACCGTCGGGTACCCCGCGGGCCGGTGGGTCACGAGGAAGATGATCACCCACGCCACCAGCGCCGCCGTCACCGTCGCCTGCGCGATGGCCAGCACCACCCACGCCCGCGGCGCCGCAGGGCGGTGCCAGCCGATCCCCGCCACGATGACGGCCACGGTCGCCGCCGCCACCACCGGCTCGAACTCCACCGGCCCCACCGCCAGCGAGACGGCACTAGCCGACACCGCAGCGCACAGCCACCATAGCCAGGCCTGACTCAGCACCCGGCGCTGGAAGACCGGTGTCCCGGTCATGGTGCGGATCCCCGATAGCCCGGACATCGGCCTCACCCCGGTTTGCCGAGTGCAGATGCTCAGCATGTGGCAAAAGTGACTACTGTTAGCAGTTACGTTACTACACTTAGCGATGATCGGGCGGGTGTGCGATCCTCGCCCCGGGCCGTGGCGCCTGCTGGCCGCACCCCCGGGCAAGGCAATCGCCTTCCTCGGCTAAAGATCAAAAGACATCATTCCGAACGGTTCCGTGCGCTGCCTGGCACGGACAGGGAAACACGCACCGCGACCTGATCCGCCTGTGGCTGGACGCCCGAACCGCCCGCGCGAACCGAGGCCACCTAAGCCGGATCGGGCCACCGCGGCGGTCCGTGGCCGGGCGATAGCGGGAGCGATTTCAAGACTGCCGAGGTGGGCCTGTGCGGGTGCCGGTGAGCACGGTCTCAAGCCAGGCTTGGTTCTCGTTGAACTCCCGGCGTGTACGCCGTACGCCTACCGCTCGTGGACGGTGTAGGTCAGGTGGGTCACCCGCTGCGTCGGCTCCGCGCGGACCGGTTCCAGGGCCACGCGGCCCGCGTCCACGCCCTCGAACAGGCGGATTCCGGAGCCGAACAGCACGGGTGAGAGCGCGATCGTGAACTCGTCGATCAGGCCGGCGTTCACGTACTCCAGGATCGTTGCGCCGCCGCCCGCGATGCGGACGTCCCGGCCGCCGGCGGCCTCGCGGGCCTGGTCGAGCGCGGGCTCGATGCCGTCGTTGACGAAGTGGAAGGTGGTCCCGCCCGGCCGCTCCCAGGGGTCACGCTTCTCGTGCGTCGCGACGAAGACCGGCGTGTGGAACGGTGCCTCCTGCGGCCACGCGTGCTCGCCGAGGTCGAACATGCGCTTGCCACTGCTGCAGTTCCATCCACTGCGCCATCCAGCGCTGCACATCCGGGTCGTCCATGCGCTCCTCGGGCGCGATGAACCCGTCCAGCGACATCGTCACGCTGAAGAACACCTTCCCGGCCATCAGTCCTCAACTCCCTTCCGAACGATTTCGGTGACGTAGGCAGCCAGGTTGCTCAGGGTCTGCTGGCCGCCCTCGATCGCGTGGTACTTCTCGGCCGCCTCGTCGCGCAGCTTCTTGGTGGGGAACACCGTGCGCATCTCGATCCGGGTCGCCGCGTCGTCGGGCGCGAACGTCAAGACCGACTCGAAGGCGTTCGGGTCGCCGCGGGACTCACCGTGGAGCAGCGCGATCCGCTCCGGCGGGGCGATCTCGGTCCAGGAGATCAACTCCTGGTAGTCCGTCCCGTCCGGTCCGTGCATCACGAAGTCCCACTCCCCGCCGACGCGGAACTCGAACGCCCGCGTGGTGGTGGTGAACCCCTCCGGTCCCCACCACCGCGACAGGTGCCGCACCTCGGTGAACGCCTCGAACACCAACTCCCGCGGGGCACCGATGACCCGCGAGATCACGATCTCGCGGTCGGCCGTCGCGGACTGCGCCGGCGCTCCTCGTCCCATCGCGCTCATCAGCTACTCCTCCTGCCTTGCCTGCTTGAGGTCCTGCACGTACTCGTCCAGCCGGTCGAAGCTCTCGTTCCAGAACCGCTCGAACCCGCCGGTCCACTCGTGAACCGGTCGCAGCCCGCGGGCGTCAAGGCCGTACAGGCGTTGCTTGCCTGCCTTGCGGTCCCGCACCAGTCCGACCTCCCGGAGCACCCGCAGGTGTTTGGACGCCCCCGGCTGGGTCATCCCCAGCTCCTGGGCCAATTCGGTCACCGGCCGCTCACCCGCCTGCAGCAGCAGCAGGATCTCCCGGCGCTGCGGCTCGGCGATCGCGTTGAAGACGTCCGACGTCGTCGCTGCTCGTGCCATGCTGCCATCGTATGCCCATATCGGCATACGTCAAGCCGGGAGGAATCAGGCGGGCCTTGTCAGATGACGATCGTGACCCTCGTCAGCGGCCGCGGAAACGCGTATCCCGGAGAAGGCACGCGCGACGGCGGCAGGCAGGGAGGGTGATGCCTAGTTCCTCGGAGGGGTGGCTGAGCGCGCCCGTGCCATCGGCTGGCCCGCGTGAATACCCGGTTGCGTCCCCAGTCGCCGCCTGGCACCGTAAACACGGTGAGCGACATGCCCGAGCGATGGACTAAGGCCAGCGTCTATCCCGACATGTGGGCCGACCCCAGCGAGGATCCCCGCAACAGTGAGGGAGTCAGTCCGGACGGCGAGCTGGTGACGCTGCAGGATTACCTGAGGGACTACCGGCTGACCCTGCTGATGAAGTGCGAGGGACTGGACCCGGGGCAGCTGGCGCGTCGGTCGGTGCCGCCGTCGACCATGTCCTTGCTGGGGCTGCTCCGTCATCTTGCCGAAGCGGAACGGGACTGGCGCAACTGGATCGCGCCGGGAGATCCGGCACCGAAGCTGTACGGGGCGGGGGATGCCGCCTTCGTGGGAGCGGTTGCGGATCAGGCGCTGGCCGAGGGCGCTTTCGCTGACCTTGCCCGTGAACAGGCGGCAACCGACGCGGTGCTGGCCGGGTACCCGGACCTGGGCACGCGGGTGGGCCGGAAGGGTATCGCCGTCCGTGAGATGTGGGTTCACCGGATTGAGGAGTACGCCCGTCATTGCGGGCACGCCGACCTGCTGCGCGAGTGCATCGACGGCCGGGTAGGGCAATAGCAAGCAGGCGCCTGGGCTGCTTCCGTTCGGACTAATCCCAGCAGAGGCAGAACGGCTTGCCGGCCGGATCGGCGTAGACCCGCCAGTTCTCACCGACGAAGGACAGCGAGGTGGCGCCGAGCTTCAGCGCCGCCGCCTCGGCCGCGTCGACGTCGTCGACCGTGACGTCGAGATGGAGCTGCTGTGGATACGCGGGGTCGGGCCACCGCGGCGCGTGGTACTCGGTGATCTGCTGGAACATCACCGGCTGCGCCCCGTCCTCGCCGATCATCGCCATGCCGTCGCCCTCGTACGTGACGGGCTTGCCGAGGAGTTCCGCGTAGAACGTGCTCAGCTCCCGGGCGTCCGGGCAGTCGAGCATCACGCCCATGACCGTGGTCTCCTGCTTCGCCGGGAACAGGCACAGGTCGAACGGGTGCCCGGCCGGGTCGGCCAGCGTGTACCAGTTCTCGTTCTTGCGCAGCAGTTCGGCGCCCAGCCCGGCCGCTTTCACCGAGCCGGCGTCAAGGTCCGGCACGCGCAGGTCGAGGTGCGCCTGCTGCGGGTAGACCGGGTCGGGCCACCGCGGCGGTACGTGGCCGGGGCTGCGCTGGACGGCGATGCGCCACCCGTCCCCGGTCTCCCAATCAATCCAGTCGTCGTCTGCGTCCTGCTCGGTCCACCCGCCGAGGGCGGTATAGAACGCGGCGAGCCGCCGGGCGTCGGGTGCGTCGAGAACCACCGCGCGCAACGTGCCGATCATCAGGTACTCCCTCCTGAGTCACCGCTCATCATGCCCCCTTTTCCGAATGTCGGGCAGTTCACGGCGAAGCTGACGCCAGTGGAGGGTACGCGGGGCAGGCCAGCACTCGCCGGGGGTCAGTGCGGGACCCGGCGGCGGAGGTCGCGCCGGGAACCGGTCTCGGCGTAGCCGCCGCGGGCGAACGCGGCCCGCATCGCGCGGTTCGCCGCGTCCGTGTAAGCCCTGATCCGGGTCTGGCCGCGGCCGGCCAGCACGCCGGTGCCATACGCGAGAAGCTCATCGACATGCCGGGTGGCCACGCTGTGACTCGACGACACCGATCTCGGCGAGGAACCCCAGGCCGTCGACGTCGAGCGCGGACTGCACGTAGCGGCAACGCCTCCATTCACCTGCAGAACCCCTCACTCCTCATCCGCCTGCCGGATGTGCAGGTGCCCGTCGTTGGGGAAGTCGGGGAGCAGTGGCGGTAGTACTGCGGACAGGGCGAACCCGGTTTCTCTGCAACCCGGCAGGAGGTCCTGCCGGGTTAACTTCCGGGGCCAGCATACGAGGGGCACGCCGCCAGATTCGTCTCCATAAAGATCATCCCGAACGTCTGCTGGTTTCACTGAGAACCCAGTCATTACCTTCTAGGGCGTGGGGGAGCGCCGGGCTTGGCGAGGCGCCCCGCGCGCAGTCGGAGCACGCAAATCGTGCCCCGAACGCACGCGCCTGCGCCCCGCCGCGCCCGTCTCTCCCGGCGCCTGGCAAAGCCCGGTCCGAACTCGCCGCGTCCAAAGCGACCCGCCGATGGACGGTGGACGCAAGTAATCATCAGCTCCTTGCAGAGCAACCGGCCATAATCGTCTTCCCCGCCCCAGGGTCATCGTTGTGTGATCATCGTCTGGTGATGGGTGAGATGCTGGCCGGCGACGCCCGCTGGGCCGCGGGACTCATGGAGTGGCAGCGCCAGGCCCACGCCGGCTACTCGCCGGTGTTCTGGCGGCCCGCTGAAGGTGCCGCTCCGGTCTGCTCGACGGTCAGCCGCGGCTCGTCGTCCAGGTAAAGCAGTTCCTGACCGGGTCGGCCGTGTACCAGAAGACCGTCCAGGAGTACGAGGCCAAGCACGCGGCAGGGGCAACTCAAGCCCCAAGAGGCAAGACCGGAACACGCACCTCTAGAAACCCGACAAGCCGACTCATCCCTGACCTGATGGTGCTTCCCGTCGACCGGTGGCACATGTCGCCCCTTCTTCCGCGTATGTGGGAGTTGCGTGAGAACCTGACCCCGTACGACGCCGCCTACGTGGCCCTGGCCGAGCTGACCGGGGCCGTTCTGGTCACAGGAGACGAGCGCATCACGGCCCCGCCGGGAGCCCGCTGCGACATCCAGATCATCAAATAGAAGCGTCTCGGACTAGGGCGCCATCCGGGAAATCGACCACATCCCGACCTGGGGCATTCGCGAAGCCGATGTTCGAGCGATTCCGGCGAACCCGGCACTCGGCGCAGTACTTCGACCCTGACGCTGCGCCGACTCGCGGCTGTGGACGTCCATGATAGGGCCAACAGCGCCTCATGGCGCACAGACGATCAGCCTCGTCGAACAGGTCGCGGGCGGCCGGGTACTGGAGGCAGATCCAGCTTGCGATCATGCCGTCGATGCCAGCGCCTGATCGATGCCAGCGGTCCGTTCGGCTCTTGGCCAGGTAGTACGAGGGGAGTAGGAAGATCGAAACTAGGTGGCGTGATTGTTTCTCTTTTGGAAACAGCCCTATATACTTGTGCCGTGGACGAAAAGGCGCTGGGAGCGCGTATCGCTGCGCTCCGTGAAGCGCGAGGGATGACCGGGCAGGAGCTCGGTGACGCCCTCGGGTTTTCGCGCTCGCAGGTGTCGAAGATTGAGCACGGCACCAGGCGGCTGGAGGTCAGTGAGCTCGCGGTGATTGCTGACGCGCTGGAGGTCAGTCTCGCGGAGGTCCTTGGCGTGGAGCCCAGTACGAGCCTGGCACTGGCCGCCCGGGTCATGGCCGTCCCCCATCCAGACGACACCATGCCGTCACGGCGGCGCATGCGCCAGTTGCTTGAGGCGGAGGCGACCCTGGTCAGCGCGACCGGTCTCGCGGAGAGTCGTCCGACGCCCTCAGGGCATGACGTGCTGGAACTGATCGCCCAGGAGGGGATCCCGTCGAGCCGCGCGCCGTGGCAGGACGGCGAAGCACTGGCGAGCCTGGTGCGGGACGGCCTCGGGATGGGGCGCGCGCCGATCGCGGACGTGGCCGACCTGGCCGAGCGGCATTTCGGTCTCGATGTCCTCGCCTGGCCGACGGGCACGGGCGTCAGCGGTCTGTGCGCGCACGGCCGGGGTGTTGTCATGATGCTCGTCAGCACCGCGTTCACCCGCGGGCACCAGCGGTTCACCGCCGCACACGAGCTCGCGCACCATCTGCTGCGCGACCCGCGGGAAGTGGTGATCGACAGCGGCCTGTACGACGGCAGCAACCCGATGGAGAAGCGCGCGAACGCGTTCGCCGCCGCGTTGCTCATGCCCGCTGACGGGCTCAGGGACGTGATCGCGGCGCGGGCGGTCGACGCGGCGGTGCTCACCGGACTGATGCGTCACTTCGGCGTCAGCTACTCGGCGCTGCTGTACCGGCTGGCGAGCCCGGGCGTTGGCGTGCTTGGCGTCGAGGCTCGTGACGCCTGGCTGCAGCGGCCTGTCTCGGCCGTGCTCCGTTCCGCCAATGACCCGGCCCCGGAGGAACTGACCATCGCCGACGAGTCGAAGCGCATCCCGGCCCGGCTCTGGCGCTCAGCGCAGGCCGGCTACCAGAGCGGACGGGTCGGCATCGGCACGCTCGCCGCACTCGCGGACGAGGAGCCCGAGCAACTGTTCGTGCGCCTCGCCGCCGACGACATTAAGCCACCTGCACCGGCCGACGACCTGGCGGACCTGTGACTGGCCTCGGGCCGAAGCTGCTACTAGATACTTGCGCCATCATCAACCTGTCCTACTGCCAGCCCGTTGCCGCAATCTTCCGCAGCCGCTACGCGGGTTCCGCCGGGTGGGTACGGGCAGCGCACGCGGAACTGCTGCGCCAGCGTGGTCGACGCCCTCCGCATCCGCAGGCAGGACGCGCCGCGAACTGGGCGGCGACATGGCTCGGCGCACCCATCGAGATAACCGACCACGAGCTGATCCTCGCCACCGCGAACATTCAGCGCGACATTGCCGCTGGCAGTGCTGACTCCGCGCTTGATCACTTGGGTGAGGCAGCGAGCATTGCCCTGCTGCAGGCTGCTGGAGTCGGACGGCTCATCACCGACGACCACGCGGCCAGGGGCGAGGCCCGCAGGCGCGGGGTCCGGGCCAGCTCCACAGTCGGCGTGATCGCGCAACTGCTCACCATCGACGGAAGCGGCATCGATACCGTGCTGGCTGAGATGTACCTGGAGACTCTGCAGTCTGAGCAGCGAATGCACGTTCAGCTGAAGTCAGCCCACCTCATCGCCGGCGACCTCGGCCCCTGGCGGTTATCCTCCGCCGCCCAACTCTCGCTTCAGCAGGTCCAGGCGTTGTAACCTAGCTCGCGCTTCGCTGTCTCGTAGATCGAGATCATCGCCCTTGGCGTGCACGCTCCGCCGCTGTCAGCGCGGCGCGTAATCAGGCGGTCATCGTCAACGGGGCTGCCTGAAATGCCGCTAATTTAAGCGGACTGTCTCGGTATCGAGCCCGGGTGTGTGTCGGTTATCAGCGCACGATCAAGGTAGGCGCCAGGCGCGGGTTTGAGACCGGTCCTCGTCGTCTGGCTGGGCGTGCGCGGCGAAGAACCGCAAGACGGCGTTCTGCTATCTTGTCGGGCTTTTTCTCCGGTGCGAAGTGGTCGAGCTTAGGGAAGGTCATGGTCTTGGAATGGGGAATCGTCTCGGCCAGTCGGGTGAGGGCGACGGGCTTACAATGTACGCATCAACGTCGATTAAGGGCCGAGTAGCACACTCTGAGGTAGTGCACTTCTTGCGATACCGAGCATCAGAGGCAGTACGGCAACGCGCCGACCTGCGACCGCACTAGTGCACTTGGGGAGTTGTGACCGACCGGCCGCTATACCTGCGCATCGCCGACGAGATCGCCGGCGACATCCGGAGCGGGCGGCTGGCGGAGGGCCAGCCGGCGCCGTCCACCCGGGCGATCGTCCGAGACTGGAATGTCGCCATGGCCACCGCCACCAAGGTGATCGGCGCGCTGCGCGCATCGGGCCTGGTCGAGACGATCCCCGGCAGCGGGACTATCGTGCGGCGCCGCAACGAGCCGGCCGCCCTGACGACCCGGCGCGCCAGGCTGACCCAGCGGGAGATCGTCGAGGCCGGCGTGCGGATCGCTGACGCCGACGGGCTGCCATTCGTCACGATGCGGCGGGTGGCCGACTCCCTGGGCGTGTCCACGATGGCGCTGTACCGCCACGTACCGAACAAGGGGGACCTGACGCTGCGGATGACCGACAGCGTGTTCGCCGGGGTCAGGCTGCCCGACATCCCCCTCGCGGCCTGGCGGCCGCGCCTCGATGCGGCCGCGCACCTGTTCTGGACGGTCTTCGGCCGCCACCCGTGGGCCGCCGAGGTGTTCTCGATAAGCCGCCCCCAGCTCATGCCCAGCGTGCTGCCGCTCGCCGAGTGGTCGCTCGGCACGCTGCGCGCGATGGGCTTCGGCACCAACGACATGCTGTGCGCGCACATCAACCTGTTTGCCCATGTGCGCGGCATGGCGCTTGCCCGGCTCGCGGAAGCGCAGGCGGAGAAGGACACCGGGATGTCGGCGGACGACTGGATGCGCCTCCACGACCGCAGCCTGCGTCAGCAGGCGGGCTCCGCCGGTCATCCCGGGCTCGGCCACGTCATCCGGGAACCGTTCGAGTTCGACCTCGACACGGTCTTCGAGTACGGGCTGCAGCGCCTGCTCGACGGCATCGACGCCCGCCGCCGCGCCCTCGAGCACCGGTAGCCTCGGGCCGGCCCCGCCTGCGATCACCCGGCACAGTTAGTGAAGCAGGTTGGCTCGAAGTGGCCGAGCTTCAGCTCGATCGCCACGTAGCGGTGGAGCTTGCCGTGGTAGACGAGCAGGTCTATGCGGAATACACGGTCACCGCATTGGATCGGTACCTCGGCGCCGACGAATGCCCAGCAGAGCATGTCGGCCGGGTGAACTTCTACGTCCAACTCGTTGACGACAAGCCCAGGGACCACCTCCACGACCAGCCCACACTGGGCCTCCTCTTGGTGGTCGGCCGCGACGAGGTAACGGTAGAGGTAGCCCTGCGCGGCATCAGCACCCCACTCGCCGTCACCGAATGGCGCCGCCTTCCCCCAGAGGTCCGCGGGGCCCTACCGACCACCGAGGCCCTAACCGAGACGGTCGGAGGTTGCTGTTTGTACAATGTTGGTACAGCAACGAGGGGAGTGGGCGATGGGCGCGGCGGTCGAACGGCTCGGGTTCCGGGTAAGCGTCAACGTGAAGCGGCACCTGGAGGAGGCGGCGCGACTGCTCGGCGTGCCGTTGACCGAGTTCGTCCTCGAGGCGGCGCAGGACCGGGCGGATCAGGTCCTCGCCGCGAAGACGGTCGTGCCCCCGGATTACTTCGCTCGCCTTGTCGATGCCCTGAGCGCCCCGCCCGTAGCGAACGAGCCGCTGCGCAGGGCCGCCGAGCGCGCACCGTCCGTTGTGGACCGAACAGCGTGACCAGCCCCCGCTTCAGGTCGCAGCGGCTCGAAGCTACCCATGACGTGGCCGGCTTCACCTGCGGCAACGAGGCGCTTGACCGGTGGCTGCACCAGCATGCGGTGACCGCGCAGGCCAAGCGGACCAGCGTGACGTACGCGTGGACGACAGCAGGGGGGAGGGTAGCCGCCTACTACAGCCTGGCACCGCACCTGATTGAAAACGCGGACCTTCCCCGGCGCCTCGGGCGCGGCGATCCCCGGCAGATCCCCGCGATCCTGCTGGCCCGGCTTGCCCTGTCCAGGGAGTTGCGCGGCACCGGCCTGGGCGGGATCCTGCTGCACGACGCCCTTTCCCGCGCGGTGGCGGCGAGCCAGCAGGCGGGTGGCCGGTACGTCGTCGTCGACGCCATAGACGACAACGCCCGCCAGTTCTACGAGCACTACGGCTTCACCGCCACGCCGCGATCAGATCGCCTGGTCCGCAAGGTCAGCGACATCGAAGCCGACATCAAAACGGCCTGAGCGTTTTCGAATGCCTCGTTGCCCGGAAGGCCGCGGCTGCCGGGCAGTCAATGCAGGCCATGACTCCGTTCAGAGCAACTCCTGGTCAGCTGTTTATGGCATTGTCGGGGTTAACCGCAATCTGCGCCGCTACCAGTAGCTAACGACACTTCGCCTATCTCGTGCAACAGGGTGCCCGCTCAAGCCACTCCTGCTAGCCACAACCAAGGCCTGCCACGAGCGCCGCCAAAACCGCATCGGTGGAACAACAAGGATCTGCCCGCTGCCGCGTCCGCGGCGGCACCATGGCTGTCGCTGGTAGTCAGGCGACCCAGGAGGGGACGATCTGGGCGAGTCGGTCGGGGTCGGTCAGCGCGCGGATCGTCGTGAGGGCACCGTTCGCGACGGTGAAGGCCAGGACGGTGACCGGCTGCCCGTCCACGGTGACGAGAAGGCCTGGCAGGCCGTCGACGACCGCCGGATGGGCCAGTGCGCCCGGGCGCGCGCCCAGCCGCGCGTTGCGTGCGATCTGCTCCGCGCCGCGTACGACGCCGGTCCCCTGGGGGCCGGTTACCCGGAGTTCGGCCTCTGGGGCGAGCACGGCGAGCAGTCCCGCAAGGTCGCCCCGGCCTGCCGCCGCGAGGAACGCCTCGACGACCTCCCGGGCGGCCGTGTCCGCGGCGGTGGCCGGCGTGCCCAGGCGGACCCGCGCGCGGGCCCGGGTGGCGAGCATCTTCGCGGCCGGGGTGCTGCGGCCGAGTATGGCGGCGATCGTGTCGAACGGGATCTCGAACACGTCGTGCAGGACGAACGACACCCGCTCGGCCGGGGTGAGAGCGTCCATGACGACGTACAGCGCGAGACCGACGGAGTCCGCGAGCAGCGCCTCCTCCTCGGGACTGTTCCGCGCCCCCGCATCCGGCGCGAGCATGCCGACGCTGAGCTCAAGCGGCTCCTCGCCCCGCGTTCCGCGCCTGCGGAGCAGGTCAAGGCAGATACGGCCGGTCACGGTGGTGAGCCAGCCGCGCAGGTCCTCGATGCTCTTGCCGCCGGCCCGGGCAAGGCGCAGCCACGCCTCCTGCACGGCGTCGTCCGCGTCAGAGTGCGAGCCGAGCACGCGGAACGCGATCGCGTGCAGGTAGGGCCGGTGGGTCTCGAATTCGGCGGCCAGCTTCTCTTCTTCTGTCACGCTCATCCTTATCCCGAACGGCAGCGTGCGATGCCACCACTACGACGCGCCGCGCCCCGGTGAGGTAACGCGCCCATCCGGCGTTACCTCCGGCCGCTGCTGGACGTCGTAGTACCGTCCATGAACCCGCAGTCCGCTCCATGGAGGAGAGATGGCAGCACGTATCCAGCAGATGACACCCAACCCCGATCTCACCACCGGCGTCCAGCACCTGTTCAAGGCCATCTACGCCGGGGGCGTCCCGCGGCAGACGCTCGAGCTTGTGCACCTGCGCGCGAGCCAGATCAACGGCTGCAGCTTCTGCGTCGACGCCGGCGCGAAGAACATGACAAAGGCCGGCCTAAGCCCCGAGAAGCTGTCCGCCGTCGCCGCGTGGTACGACAGCGAGCTCTTCGACGACGCCGAACGCGCCGCGCTGGCGCTCACCGAGGCCGCGACCCGCCTCGCCGACCGGCCAGGCGCAGTCACCGACGACATCTGGGACGAGGCCGCGAAGCACTACGACGAGCGGCAACTCGGGGCCCTAGTGCTGATGGTGGGGGTCAGCAACTTCTTCAACCGCATCAACACCACCCTTCGGGTCCCGCCCGGGACCCCGTACAACTGACCGGAGAGCTGAATCCCTGGCGGGAGCGCCCAGCCGCTCCCGCCACCAACGCGGCGATGGACCGTGCTCGTGCCGTGCTTGCCCAGGACCGGCTCCTCCGGCTTACCCCGATGCGCCCAACCATGCGACAACAGGTGCTCTCCGCTGAGTCAGTCGCGAAGGGCGCCGAACCGCGCAGCCGCACTGTCACTTCCCATAAGTGGATGATAAATTTCATTTATGCGTAGTGACGCGCCCGCGCTGCTGCCGATTCTGCGGTCCCGGCACCTTCGTCCGGTGCTCAGCTAGCTTCGCGGAGTGGTACGAACTCGACGTTGAGCCGGAGGCGCAACGCATCGGCGAGCCGCTCCAGCATCGGAATGGTCGGCATGGTGCCACCCGTCTCGAATCGGGCGACGGCGGGCTGCTGGAGCCCGGCCCGCTCGGCGAGCTGCGCCTGAGTGATGCCAAGCTCCTCGCGGCGCTGGCGCACCGCTTCCCCCAGTTCGAAGCGGAGCCGCGCCGCCTCGTAGGCGTCACCCGCGCCAGGCGCGCTCATGATCTCGGCCCGCTTCTCGCTCCACGAACGCCGCTCGCCCATGAGCTGTCACTCCTCATCCGCCGTATGCGCCTCGGTGATGCACCGCTGCATCGCCCGCCAAGCCCGCTTCAACTCAGCGTCCTCGCGCATCCGCTGCTTCCGGAACACCGTCAGCAAGATGATGCGGCGATCGGCCGCCACCCAGTAGCTGATCCGCACCGACTGTCGCGCAAGATGGAACCGGAGCTCGCGCAGCTTGCCACGGAGTTGCCGCGTATACGGCTCGTCCAGCAGTACCCCGCGCTCGGCCAGCAGGTCAACGTAGAAAGCAGCTGTCTCTTTGTCATCCTGATCAAGCGTGTCGAACCAGTCGTCGACCTCTGGTTCGAGTTCTACCTCTCCCCAATTTATAACATGGACGTTATTCACCGCGCAAGCCATGCTCGCAAGCCGGGTGCCCAGCCGAGGTCGGCGGCTTGGCGTGGCAGGACTGCAGCCAGCAGCGCGTACTTGCCTCTGGAACCTTGGAGGATGGCGATGTCGATCGCTGCGGGGATCGGCTTGGTGGGCACAGGCCGAGTGCGCCTGCGCGTGGCTGTTGCTGTAGTGATGAACATGCGACGCATAGTAGCGTTGGGCTCGGACTTTTTCGCTTCAATTATCCATTGATATAACATCCGTAAAATTGAAACGGTATTTATTTCGACAATGAGTTGCGTTTGGCAACCTGTTGCACAGAACAACTGTGCAAGTGGCTCGGCTCGCGGTCCTCACCCATGGCTGCTCTTCGGCTGCCAGCCGTACGCCTCCAGGCGCGTGCTTGCCTGCTCGCGATCGGCCTTAACCCCTGCGGACTGTCACAGCGATGAATTTCCGCTGAACCGGGCGTCTGCACTGGCAGACGATGATGCGGGGCGCCCTGGGCGTCCCAGGGGGAGGAGAAGCCACCCATGGCACGAGTCAACACGTATCTCAACTTCCAGGGCCAGACCGAAGAGGCGTTCGCCTTCTATGCCAAGACCTTCGGCACCGCGGTCATCACGCTCAGCCGCTACTCGGACATGCCCGCCGTCGGGTCGGACGAGTTGCCCGCCGAGGAGAGGAACCTCGTGATGCATGCCGAACTCCCGATCACTGCAGGCCACGTGCTGATGGCGACGGACATGCTCCGGTCGATGGGTCAGCAGACCCGCATCGGCAACAACACCACCCTCTGCCTCGACGTGGATAGCAGAGAAGAGGCTGACCGCCTGTACGGTGCCCTGTCCGAGGGCGGCTCGGAAGGGTCCCCGATGGCCGATATGCCGTGGGGCGCCTACTGGGGCGTCATCCTTGACCGTTACGGCATCCGCTGGATGATCAACTACACCCCGGCATCCTGAACGACCGCCGCCCTTGGCGGAAGCCGTTGCCGGTGATGCGAAGCAACCACCCGTTGTGAGGGCTGCTTTTAACCGTTAGCGGTCGGCTGCGGAATCGTCGGCCTTCCGAGTCGCCTTAGCTCGGGCCGCGTTGACGTTGGCGAGGACGGATGACCGGGTTGGCTGCATGCCGAAGTCGGTGACTGCCCAGGTTGCTCTCGCTCGTTCCCATGATCCGGTGTCCTCGTCTGGGGGGAGTTCCCCGCGCACCGCGACTGATTAGCGAGCCCGGAAGGGGTTTTCAATCGTGAGGATGCCGAAGCGGCGGCCGTCTTGGAGGTCTTCGGAGACCAGTCGGTCCGCGCCTGCATGGATGGCTGCCTGAACGATAAGCGAATCCCAGAAGGAGAGGGTGTGTTCCTCTTCTAGTCGACTCGCGGCGACGATGAGCTGAGGTTCCGTGGCGACATCGCACCACTCTCCGTACGCCGCTACTATCGCCCGTGCTCGCGCGCGCGGCATGGGAGGCCTGAACTTCCTGGTGACAACGGCGTAGAACTCTTGGAGTACCTGAGTGCTCAGCGAGCCGCGCCGGTTATCCCATAGTTCGGTCAGCAGGGCCTTCGCCGTGGTGTGCCGGGCGCCTGCGTCTGCGTCGTGCGCGTAGACGAGCACGTTGGTGTCCACGAAGGTCTTCACCGGTCGTAGAGCTCTTCCCTGTGCCAGGTGGATGCTCCCCCGCCGGCGGGGGACATGAGCGCGTCGAGGGCGACGGCGCGGGCCCGCTCGTAGCGTTCGTCGGCCTCGGCCAGTTGGGTGAGTTGCTGGGCGACGAGGGCGCTGAGCGACAGGCCACGGTGGGCTGCCACGACCCGAGCGTGCCTGATGACCGTGTCATCCAACTGGATGGTCAAGTTCCTCTTCGCCATATCCACAGGATATTGCGTGGAGCACGCGAAGTCCACGTGGATCTCCCTCCATTGCTGATCGATTGATCCGGTGTTCTAGTGCCTCATCTCGTGACAGCGACTTAGCAGCCTGGTGTGACGCCGCGACTAGTAAACTCAGGTGATATGTCACCTAACGGCAAGGCCGGGCCGGCGCCGCCGGCGGATGGCTCGACGGGGACCAGCAGCGGGCATGGCTGGCCTACATCCGGGTTCAGCTGCGCCTGGCGTACGAGATGAACCGCCAGCTCCTCGCTGACAGCGCCATGTCACTGCCCGATTACGACGTGCTGACGGCGCTGAGCGTCGCCGACGGGGGGCGGATGCAGATCACCGTGCTCGCCGCGCAGATCGGCTGGGAGCGCAGCCGGGTGTCCCACCACGTGCGGCGGATGACCGCTCGGGGCCTGGTGACGTGCGGCCTGTCCGCCGCCGACAGGCGGGTCACCGAGGTGACCCTGACCGCCCAGGGACGGCAGGCCCTGGAGGAGGCGGCGCCCGGGCACGTGGACCTCGTCCGGCGCCTGTTCTTCGGGGGGCTGTCGGCCGACCTGGTGGGACCGCTCAGCGAGGCACTGGAAAGCGTGTACGCCAACATCATCAAACAGGGCTCGCTCCCGCCGCCGGTCGACTGGCACCCGTCGGAGGACTGACCGGGCCCCGCCTCTGCCGGCTCCGTCCCGCACTGGCAGGCAAGTCCGCGCCTGGAATAGCGGGGAGCCGTTTCGGGCACGCCGGCCGGTCCCCCGTTGCAATTACGTGATGTGTCACGTAAGATTGCGTGATAAATCACGCATGTTGGCGAGGAGCGCCGGCGCCGCCGCAAGGCGCGATCGACAGAGCAGGAGCGCGCAACGAGCACGCTGAAGTTACCGTTCGCGGCCATACCGAAGCCGCCACCAGGAAGGAACTGCCATGCCCAACGCGATCGTGATGACCGGTTACGGACCGCCCGAGGTGCTGAAGTGGGCCGGGGTCCCGCTGGCCGAGCCGGGCGAGGGACAGATCAGGGTCAAGGTCAAGGCCGCCGGCATCAGCCCGACCGATCTCGCCCTGCGGGCCGGCTACCTCAAGGACATCCCGCTGCCCCCTGACGCTGTGCTCGGCTTCGAGATCGCAGGCACCGTCGACGCGGTCGGGCCCGGCGTGACCGGCACGTCCGCCGGTGACGGCGTCACGGCCCTGCTGTTCAGCCTGGGCGGCTACGCCGAGTACGCGGTGGCGTCGATCTGGGCCCGCAAGCCCGGCACCGTTTCGTGGACCGACGCCGCCGCGCTGCCCAGCTCGGCCGAGGCAGCCGTCGGCGTCCTGCGGCAGCTGAACGTCAAAAGCGGTGAGACGCTGCTGCTGTTCGGCGGCGGCGGATCCGTCGGCATCATCGCGACGCAGCTGGCGGCCGCCCGTGGGGTCAAGGTGCTCAGCGCGGTCGGCGAGCACGACGAAAAGCTCGCCCGCGAGCTGGGAGCGACACCGGTGCGGTACGGCACGGGCCTCGCCGGCCGGGTCCGCGCGCTAGGCGCGGTGGACGCCGTGTTCGACGCGGCTGGCAAGGGGATCCTGGCCGACGCGATCGCCCTGGCCGGCGGACCCGAGCGGGTCATCACCTTGTCCGACCCCGCCGCCGCTGACTTCGGCGTCGCTCTCTCCCAGCCCACGCCCGACCGTGCTCCCGGCGCCCTGGATGAGACGATCGCCCTGCTGGCCAACGGCCGGCTCCGCCTGCGCGCACACAAATCCATGCCCATGCAGCAGGCCGCCGAAGCCCACCGCCAGCTGGAAGGCGGCAACGTCCACGAGCGCATCATCCTCACCCTCGAGTAGCGGACGGCCCTCACTTGCCGGGGGTCAGTGCGGGACCCGGCGGCGGAGGTCGCGCCGGGAACCGGTCTCGGCGTAGCCGTCGCGGGCGAACGCGGCCCGCATCGCGTGGTTCGCCGCGTCCGCGTAAGCCCTGATCCGGGTCTGGCCGCGGCCGGCCAGCACGCCGGTGCCATACGCGAGAAGCTCATCGACATACCGGTGGCCACGCTGTGACTCGGAGGCGGGGCGCTGCCCGGTCGGATAATCCACGTGCGGTCCGGTCGTACCGCGTGATATTCCTCCCTGCTATGGGTGACCTTGTGACAGCGCGGCTCGTGCTTCATCCGATGACCGTCAGCGAGGCTGAGCAAGTGCTGGCGGGCGAGCCGGAGAGCGGTGCCCGATGGGCGCCCGGGTACCCCACCGACGGGGACGTGACTGCCGCCACGCGCTTCCTGGGCACCTGCGCGAACACCGGGGATCCCCAGCCGTTCGGCAACTATGAGATCCGTCGCCGCGAGGACGGCCAGGCGATCGGCGGCGTGGGCTTCCACGGACCTGCGGACGAGAACGGCAGCGTCACGATCGGCTACGGCCTCATCCCGTCAGCGCGAGGCAAGGGATACGCCTCCGAAGCCCTCCGCGGACTGCTGCTGTTCGCGCGGGCACGCGGCGTCACCTGCGTGAAAGGCGACACTTATCACGACAACATCGGGTCCCAGCACGTCATGATGGCAGCCGGCATGCGGCCGGCCGGAGAGGACGAACGCGTCAGGCACTTCGAGATCGCTTGGACCGACGCGACGGCGAATACTGACCCACGCTCCTAGATCGTTGAGACGATGGCGCTACGCGAGATCCGCTGCGGCAACGCCTACCTCTTCCAGGGCGACGAACGTGACATCATCATTGTCTCTCTGGTCGTCGCAGCGGAAGATGCCGTGCCGTCACAAGGCCGCCCTCCGCGATGACCATTTGCAAGAACCGGGTGGCGTTGTAGGCCAACTCGCGCTTCGCGGTCTCATAGATCCTTCGGGCAGGAGACCGCAGCTTTTACTAGCTCGGCAACCTTCTGCTCTACTGCGGAGTTCCACTCCTGGAGCGCGAACGACACGGCCCACAGGTCCCCGTCGTCGAGGTGCGCGGCGTCCTGGAACTCAAGTGTCGAGTACCGGGTGTTAAATTTGCCCGAGTTCTTGAAGCAGACGACGATCTTGCCTGCCGCGTCGGCGTAGGCGGGCATCCCGTACCAAGTCTTCGGCGACAGTTCCGGGGCGGTAGCGGTCACCGTCGCATGGACGCGCTCGGCGACGCCGCGATCCTCCGGCGCCATCTTTGCGATCGAGTCGAGGAGCGCTTGCAGATCATCGGCCTTCTTGGCGCCCTTCTTGCCTTCAGCGCGCAGTTCCGCGGCGCGTTGCTTCATCGCGGCACGCTCTGCGGTAGTAAAGCCGTCGGAGTCGGTCTGGGAACTCTTCGCGGGCATCGTCACCCTCCCTGGGGACCTCATGGGCTCGGCGCGGTACCGGCCAGTTGAACCAACGCTAACCTCGCTGCGGCCGCTGGTGCTTCTCCATTCCTGACCCATGCGGCGACCCGCCGATCCGTTCCCCGTCTCGGCGCGTGATCATCAATCCGCACGCGCCGTACATGATTCCAGTCCGATGAACCGAACCGCTGCTCCTCCCGTGTCTACAGGTAAGGGAGCGCCGGACCGGGCATGCGGCACCGCGCCTGACGCTCAGGGCACATGAGCTCTGGGAGTCACCATGCCAATGCGCATTGACACGACCGGCGTCGGCTATACGGAAGAAGCCCGCGCGCTGCTGGACAGCCTCGATGACAGCACGTTCGTCAGCCTGGGCGTGCTGTTCGGCGCCGACCTCTGCGTGCTCGGCGGGACGGGGCACCCCGCCTGCTGGAAGGCCCTGAAGAGTGCGTGGCAGCAACTGACCCAGCAGCAGCAAGAGCGAATCACCGAAGCCAGCACGCGCGCGATGCTCGACCGCGACCTGATCACGGAGCACAGACCAGGCAGGGGTCTCGAGGCGCTGATCATTCCTGCTTCCTACAAGATGACCACCCAGCTACGCGTCCTGCTCGGCGCGCGCGAGTCCCCGGCGTTCATGATCGCCACGCACCACGAGTCGCGAACCCCCGCGGTCACCTACTTCCAGCCCTGGGGGACCAGCGCCATCGTCGAGGAGGTCCCAGAGCGGATGGCCGACGCCGACCAGGTGCCCGCACGGAGCCCGCTGGACGTCATGTTCAGCTACCGCCTGTCCACCCAGGCTTTTGCCGCCGGAGAACTCGCCCGGTGGGCGCTCAAGCCCGTCCCGGTAGCCCGGTACCAGCCGAAGCCACCTCGCCTGATCTCTTTCTTCGGCCGCACCGAAGGCGGCCGTCCGAATTCCTACCAGCTGACCATCCTCGGCAACGGCAAGAAGGCCCACATCGACGGCCCGGACATCTCCGCCGACCTCGGCCGCCAGCAGCTAACCCACTTCATGGCCGACGTAGTGGCCAAATGGGCCGACACCCACCGGTCCATGCTGCCCAAGCCCGTGTAGATACCAACGCCCTTCCCGTGGGCTGTCCTGGCGGCTTAACTTCCGGGTGCCAGCATACGAGGGCATGCAGCCAGATTCGCCTGCCTAAAGATCATCCCGAACGTCTGCTGGTTTCACTGAGAACCCAGTCATTACCTTCTAGTGCGTGGGGGAGCGCAGGGCTTGGCGAGGTGCCCCGCGTGCAGTCGTGGCACACAAATCGTGCCGCGAACGCACGCGGCTGCGCCCCGCCGCGCCCGTCTCTCCCGGCGCCCGGCAAAGCCCGGTCGCGCTTCTTCGCCTCCGGGCGTCATACTTCGCGTGAACTCAAAGTCGTCAAGGCGAAGCTAATTGCACAATCCGCTGGTCGGGCGCACGCGAGTACGCGGGGAATCTGCCATGTCGGCAATATATAAAGCCCCTACGACAATCCTGTCATTATCCAATGTTGAATAGTCGTCATTAATGGGTTATTCGCCTATTCCGCCCAGTTCGGCGAGTTTTGCCGCGTTGAAGCCTGTCAGCATGGATACGACGCCGCCCTTGGTGCCGTCGAGTTGGGCGAGGGCCTCGCGGACGCCCGCGTTGATCTCGTCCGTTGCTCAGCTAGCTTCGCGGAGTGGTAGGAACTCGACGTTGAGCCGGAGGCGCAGCGCATCGGCGAGCCGCTCCAGCATCGGAATGGTCGGCATGGTGCCACCCGTCTCGAACCGGGCGACGGCGGGCTGCTGGAGCCCGGCCCGCTCGGCGAGCTGCGCCTGAGTGATGCCAAGCTCCTCGCGGCGCTGGCGCACCGCTTCCCCCAGTTCGAAGCGGAGCCGCGCCGCCTCGTAGGCGTCACCCGCGCCAGGCGCGCTCATGATCTCGGCCCGCTTCTCGCTCCACGAACGCCGCTCGCCCATGAGCCGTCACTCCTCATCCGCCGTATGCACCTCGGTGATGCACCGCTGCATCGCCCGCCAAGCCCGCTTCATCTCAGCGTCCTCGCGCATCCGCTGCTTCCGGAACACCGTCAGCAAGATGATGCGGCGATCGGCCGCCACCCAGTAGCTGATCCGCACCGACTGTCGCGCAAGATGGAACCGGAGCTCGCGCAGCTTGCCACGGAGCTGCCGCGTATACGGCTCGTCCAGCAGCACCCCGCGCTCGGCCAGCAGGTCAATGTAAAAAGCAGCCGTCTCTTTGTCGTCCTGATCAAGCGTGTCGAACCAGTCGTCGACCTCTGGTTCGAGTTCTACCTCCCCAGTTTAAGAACCATCCAGCCCACCCACACGGCCAGGTAAGCCAAGGCCGCCCAGCGGAGTCTAATTTTCCGCACCGCAGCGAACCTCACGCTCCCGGCCGTCCCGCGCCTGCCATGCCCTGTTCTGCACAGGCAGGAAGTATCAGCTTCTAACTCTCGTCGTCAAGCGCTAAAGATGATCCCGAACGGCTGCTGGTTTCTCTGGTAGGCAACCCATTACTTTCCGGGGCGCGGGGGAGCGCCGGGCTTGGCGAGCCGCCCCGCCGCGCCCATCACTCCGGCCGCAACGAGGGATTACGGAGTGCAATGACGTCCGTGGCGCCTGGATGACGCCGATCGAGTCTGGTTTTCGATCACCCGTATAACGCTTAATACGAGCGACCGGTGGGCGCAGAGTCTGGCGGCGAGGCCGTGTCCATTCACGGGGTGCCGGGAATTGGAGTCAGCTGATGGCGGGGAGCGACGGTAGCCAGGGTTTCCTCTCGATGGCGGCGCGGACGGCACCGAGTGCGGTGACGCCGTGGGCGGCGGCGGAGTCCAGGTAGCTGCGCAGGCGGCACCAGCGGGCGAGGGTGGCCAGGGAGTGCCAGTAGCCGGAGACGGCCTGGTGGCGCTTGGCTGCTTTCGCGGCGCGTTCGCTGACGTTGTTCGTCCAGTCCACGGCGAAGTCGCGGGTGAACAGGAAGACCTGTTCTTTGTAGTCCCGCAGCCAGCAGCCAAGGCTGTATCCGGGGTGGTTGCCGGCGTCCCAGTCCCGCAGCCGGTTGTGGATGATCCCGGCGCGGACGGCGGTGTCGTAGCGTTCGCGCAGGTCATCGAGGACCTGCTGGTCCAGGCCGGTGGAGCCGCGGGCGCGGGCGTCCTCGACGGCCCGGTGCGCCTCGCCCAGGATGGCGATGACGTCCCCGGCCCAGTTCTGCACGCCGCCGGGCCCGAGTTTCTGCACGGCCCTGCAGCGGCGGATGACGTGCTGGCAGCACTGCTGGATGCCGGCGACCCGGTCAAGAAGGTGCTGGTAGCCGGTGTAGCCGTCGGTCATCAGGTGCCCGGCGAACCCGGCGGGGATGCCGGAGCCGACGCTGCCCTTGCGGCGGGAGCCCAGGGCCCGCAGGAACTTCAGCCGCCCGTCCGGGGTCGTGACGATGAGCACGTGCGGTGCCCCGGTCGCGGCCTTGCCGTCCTTCTCCTCCGGGTCCGCCTCGCCCGCCTCGTCCGGTCCCGGAGCCGGGACAGGGGTCCTGTCCAGCACGTTTACCGGGGTCTCGTCAGCGGCCAGCACAGGCTCGGCCGCCAGCGCGGCGATCATCGCGTCATCGAACCCGGCCGCCCTCAGCCGTGCGTCCACCCGGGCGACGGCCTTGTCCACCCAGCCTGCGGAGACTTCCGCGCCGAGCAGCATGCCGATCAGCCGCGCGGACCGCTCCGCCGGCACGTTCCCGAAGCACGACAGCAGCACTGCTGCCGCGTTCAGCACCGGCCCGCAGCACACCGCGCCCGCGTGCAGGCCCGGCGGCGGGCTCGCGAACGTCACCGTCCCGCAGCCGCCGCATGCCAGCCCCGGCAGCAGGTACTCGGTCACCTTCCGGAGAATCTCGACGTCGATGACCTGCGCCCACCGCGGCTCCATCGTGTCCGCGCCGTCCAGGGACGCGTGGCACGACCGGCACTCCGCCGGGAGATCCGCTGTCTGCGTATCGTCCGGGTCCGGGTCCCGTTCCGGGCCTTTTCCCTGGTGGCCGGGCTGCCCGCCGCGCTTGCGGTCTTTGCGGCGCTCCCGCTCGGACTGCTGGCGTGCTTTCCGGGCCTCTTTCGCCCCGATCCGCTCCTTCGAGCTCGGCGTCCCCGAGTCCGTGCTGTCCATCGACAGGCGCCGCTCCAGCTCCGCGACCCGCAACTCCAGCCGCCGCTCCCGCTCCCCGGCTGCACGTATCTCCGCGGCCGCCGCGTTCACCCTGGAAACCGCCGTCTCCAGGCTCGCCGTCAGCGACGCGATCTGCTCATCCTTCGCCCGGATCACAGCCCGCAGCCGCGAGACCAGGCCACCCTGCTCGCCAGCCGCACCAGGCTCATCGGACACGAACCGGAAGCATGCTCAACCCGCACGAAAAGTTCAACCACCGACACGCGCCGGCGCGTTGCGCTCAGATCCTGTAAATGGACACCTAAATTGGCATATGACCTCGATGCCTGATCGCTCTCGCGGCAACAGCGACTGATGCCCGGCGCACTAGATCCACGGACCCCGGCGCAGATCGAGAAATACCTGGCCGACGCCCTCCGGGTGATTCAGCGCAAGGCCCTGTACAGCGCAAGCGTGGACTGGGACGCCGTTCACGCAGAGGCCCGTGACACCGCGGCGCGGACCCGAAGCTACGCCGGCACGCACCGGTTGCTGTACCGGGCATTGAAGCAGGCGGGCGGCAAGCACAGCCACATGGCGCTGTCGTATCGCCTTCCCAGCGCCGTGGAGCGGGCGGCGGCAGCCGGCGCCGGGACAACACCGGCGGACGGTTCCGGATCCCCGCCGCTTCCGGAGGGCATGCTCATCGAAGGCGCGGCATATCTCAGCCTGCCACACTTGTCCAGGAGGTCCGGGGGCCCGCTGCTGGCGCGCCGCTACGTCAGCGTGGGCAGTCGCCTGGTCGGCAGGCTCGCCGTGCCCCAGCCACGCGGCTGGATCGTGGACCTGCGCCAGAACACCGGCGGCAACATGTGGCCGATGATCGCCGCCGTCGCTGGCCTGCTGGACCGCGGGGTCCTCGGCCACTTCCTCCTGCCCGACGGCCAGAGACGGGCGTGGTGCCTCAACCGGTCGCATATCAGCCTGGGAGGCAAACCGGTGGCTCGCGTCCACGGCCGCCCGCACCGCCGGGACCAGGCCCCGCTCGCGGTCCTTATCTCCGCCCGCACGGCGAGCGCCGGGGAAGCGGCCCTGGTCGCCCTCCAGGCGCAGTCGCCGACGCGGACCTTCGGCACCGCGACCGCCGGGATGACGACCGGCAACATCACCCACGTCCTGCCCGACGGAACACGGCTCATGATCAGCACGTGTCACTACGCTGACTCGGCCGGCCAGCTGATCAGCGGCCCGATCCAGCCCGACGAACCGGCCGACCCCAGCAGCGACCACAACGCGCTTACGCAGGCCCTTGCCTGGATCGCAGGGGACGGACGGTCTTGATCACAACCGGTCCAAGCAATAGGACATTACCGGCACCCCGTAAATGGACACGCGAGGCCGAGCGCAGATTGTTTGTTACTGCGCTCGGCTCGGACATCGCAAGCGGCGGCGCGGTACTCGCGTCCTGAGTTACGCCTTTATGGTGGGCGCCCTTGCGGGCTTACTGCGCCGACTGCTGCGCGTCGAGGGGCGTGAGGACGAAGATGGGCATCGTCCTGGTGGTCTTCTTCTGGTATTCGGCGTAGTCCGGCCAGGCCGCGACGGCCCGCTCGAACCAGACCGCGTACTCCTCGCCGTGCACCTCCCTGGCCTGGTAGTCCTGCTTGACCGGGCCGTCCTGGAGTTCCACGTGCGGGTTCGCGGTCAGGTTGTAGTACCAGACGGGGTTCTTGGGCGCGCCGCCCAGCGACGCGACCACGGCGTACTGTCCGTCGTGCTCGACCCGCATCAGCGGCGTCTTGCGCAGTTTCCCGGTCTTGGCGCCCACCGACGTCAGCACGATCAGGCGCTCGCCCCCAGGATGCGCGGTGCCCTCGGTGCCGCCGGAGCGCTCGTAGAGGTCCACTTGATCGCGGGCGAAGTCGAACTCGCTCGGCGCGTACTCTCCGGTGAGAGGCATGTCTCCACCTTCCAATCCGTCGGTTAGCCTGGCCCGGCAGTCCGTTGCCGTGCAGCTACCAGCAATAAACGGACCATACCCCGCTTCGTATTCCGCCGGTACTGTGGACCGGTGGACCAGCCCGTCATCTGGGGAGCGCCGCAGGCCGAGCGCGTCGACGCCGCCCGCAACCGGCTGCACCTCGGCCGCAGCTACATCGGCCTCGAGGGCTCCTACGGGTTCGGCCGCGACCGGAACTCCATCATTCGCTGGTAAAGCGTGATTCTTTGATGAATCGGAAGTCAGCTAGGCTCGGCCTTCAGGGCGTGACCGGTTACGCCTGAAAGCGTTCAGCCACATCTCGGCAGGCCGTCCCTGGTAATAGGCGGGCACGGTGGTCGGGCGCGCGGCGGTGTTGCTAGTCATCGGATCCTCCATGAGTCAGAAAGAAATCGGGGGCATGCCGCCGCTCCTGGGCGGGCGGGCCGGTCCAGCTCTTTGAGTAGGCGGAACGGCAGGTGATACGTCCGCACACCTGGGGCGTGTCCTCGGTCGAGCACTTGGGTCATGCTTCGACCTTCGTTCCAGATGGTCGGCCGCGGTAGGGATCAGCCCGTTATGAAGTCATAACCCCCGTTTATGCCTCGTGGAGCAAAAAGCACTCCCCGAACGCAGCCGGCTGCGCCCCGCCGCGCCCATCGCTCCCGACCCGGGCAAAGGCAAGACCCAGTCGGTATACGTTGCCCGGCTGCGCCAGTGACGATCTTGCGGAGCCGGCTGGTGTCCTCCTGCTCGCGCGGAGTGCAGACGGTGGTGCACTGCACAGCCGCGCCCGATCGGTTGCGTAGGGCTGCGCCGGCTTGATGAGCAAACGAGGGAACTGATCCGCATATTCGTCCGCCCAGAAGCGCGGGGCGCGTGTCGCGGCGATGCTGCTCGCGGCGCCCGAGCAACGTGCCCGCGCGTGACTCCGCCTCTACGCAATTTCGGGAACTTACGGTGCCGACTTGGCCGCAATTTGGGTGATATTGGTGGTTTGGCATTTTGACAAACGTCTCTATTTGCGCTGAGCTGGGCTCAGCTGGCTGCGGTTGCTCACGGGCAGCTTCATCCGCGGTCAAGCTCAAGCCGGCCGCCGGCCCGGTGCGACTGGGCTAGCTCGGAGCATCGGCCTCCGGTCGCGCAAATCGCGAGCGTCAAGGAGACCCACATGTCTTCGAATGACAGCATTCGCCCCTTCAAGATCGACATCCCGGAGGACTCGCTCCAAGAGCTCCGCCGCCGTGCGGCGGCGCCCCGCTGGCCCGACCGCGAGACCGTCAGCGATCGCACCCAGGGCGCGCAGCTGGCAAAGGTACAAGAGCTCGTCGACTACTGGGCCACCGCTTATGACTGGCGCAAGCTCGAGGCCAAGCTGAATGCGCTCCCCCAGTTCATCACGGAGATCGACGGGCTCGATATCCACTTCATCCACGTCCGCTCGCCGCATGCCAACGCGCTGCCGCTGATCATGACCCACGGCTGGCCGGGCTCGTTCCTCGAGTTCGTCAAGGTGATCGGGCCGCTAAGCGATCCCAAGTCCCATGGAGCTCGCGCGCAGGACGCGTTCGATCTCGTCGTGCCCTCAATGCCCGGTTTCGGCTTCTCAGCTAGGCCGCAGACGACAGGCTGGAATCCCGAACGCATCGCCGGCGCCTGGGAAGAGCTGATGAAGCGAGTGGGCTACGAGCGCTACGTCTCCCAGGGCGGCGACTGGGGTGCGGTCGTCACGGACGTGATGGGCCGCCACGCGCCGGCGGGTCTGTTGGGTATCCACGTCACCACGTTGCTCGGCGCGATCGAACGGCCACCCACGCCGAACATGCAAACAACCGTGCCTCCCGAGGTCGCGAACGCGCTCAAGAACGGTGAACCGGCGCCGGCGGGCCTCTCGGCCGAGGAAACGATCGCCTATGAAGCATCCAAAAACTTCGCCGCGCGCGGCTCGGGCTTTCGGGCGATCATGGGCACGCGCCCCCAGACGATCGGCTACTCGCTCGCGGACTCGCCGGTCGGCTTGGCCGCCTGGTTTTACGAGAAGTTCGCGGAATGGACCGACACGGACGGCGAACCCGAGCGCGCCCTCACGAAAGACGAGATGCTCGACGACATCACGCTTTACTGGCTCACGAACACAGCGGCGTCCTCGGCCCGCCTGTACTGGGAGAACAGCGCCCACAAAACCAAGGCCGGCGAAGTCTCGATCCCTGCGGCCGTGAGTAGATTCCCACGAGAGATAATCCCCCTACCGCGCAGCTGGGCCGAGCGCGCCTACCCCAACCTCGTGTACTTCAACGAACTCGAGAAGGGCGGTCACTTCGCCGCCTGGGAACAACCGGAACTCTTTGCGGGCGAGATGCGAGCGGCGTTCAGGTCGCTGGGCTGATCGCGCAGTGAAAGCCAAGTTCGCCGCCGCGGACCCCGGGTCCTTGCTGGGCCGCGGGATTCTCCGGCAACGCAGGCAACCTGGCCGCCACGATGCCAAGCCCGGCCAGTCCTGGCAGGCGGCCGGGTTCGAGGCCATCATCACCTTCGGGCTGGTGCTGATGGTCCTAAACGGCACCATTGCGCGTTCTGGGCCGCCGGGTAACCACACCCGCGAGCGGCGTTCGGGCACGACGGGCCGGCCTGGTCGACGTCCGCACGGCCCGGCAGGAACTCGCCCTGCCGCCCAAGCTCACCTACGGCCAGCTCAAGGGCTTCACCCTCTACGCGACCAGGGAGATCCTGTCCGGCGACGGAGAAGAACTCGTCGAGCTTGCGAAGACGAACCTGCGCGAACTGGCGGCCGAATGACCTGAGCCGACCCGGGCCAGCACCGTCTGTTCCGGCTGGCCGGACAACTATGAGGATCTGTCATGACAGCACAATGGCGAACACCCGCCGGGCTCCACACGTCACCAGCGCGGCTGCCCGTCGAGAGTCGGCTGCCGTCTTTCGACGGTGCGACCGGGTGGCTCAACTCACCGCCGCTGACGGCGGCGGACCTGCAAGGGAAGATCATCCTCGTCAACTTCTGGACCTACACCTGCATCAACTGGCTCCGCCAGCTTCCCTACCTCCGCGCCTGGGCCGGGAAGTACGCCGGCCACCGGCTGGCCGTGATCGGGGTGCACACCCCCGAGTTCGGCTTCGAGCACGAACTCGGCAACGTCCGCCGCGCCGTGCACGACATGCGGATCGATTACCCGGTCGCCGTCGACAACGATTATGCGGTCTGGGCCGCCTTCGCCAACCACTACTGGCCCGCCCTGTACTTCGCCGACCCGCAGGGCCGCATCCGGCACCATTATTACGGCGAAGGAGAGTACCAGCAGTCGGAAATGGTCATCCAGCAGTTGCTGGCCGATTCGGGAATCACCAGCCATGACCATGAGCTTGTGTCGGTCGATGCCAGCGGCGCGGAGGCCCCGGCAGACTGGGCCGCCCTGCGGTCCCCGGAGACTTACACCGGCTACGAGCGCACCGCGAACTTCGCGTCCCCCGGCGGTGCCGTACCGGGCGAGCGTCACCTTTACAAGGCGCCTGACATGCTGCGGCTCAATCACTGGGACCTGTCTGGAGACTGGACGATGGAGGAACAGGCCGTCATCTTGAACGAGGCCGGCGGCCGGATCGCATGCCGCTTCCACGCCCGCGACCTTCACCTGGTCATGGGCCCGGCAGCACCGGGCGCCCCGGTGCGGTTCCATGCGCGCATCGACGGACAACCGCCAGGTGCGGCGCACGGGGCCGATACCGACGACGCGGGCAATGGCACGGTGGCCGGGCCACGGCTGCACCAGATGATCCGCCAGCCTGGCCCTGTCATCGACCGCACCTTCGAGATCGCATTCTCCGATCCGGGCGCCCAGGTCTACGCATTCACCTTCGGTTAGGGGCTTCATCATGACCGACAGAGGGCTGTGGCCGTTCATCCTCGCGCGGGCCGGCTGGACGCGGCAGGCCGTGCGGTGTCGCAGCGGGAGCGGAAGCGGGCGCTGACCGCCGGGTCGTCGTCGCGGTGGGCGGGCGCGATCACCCGCGTCAGCGAGGACCAGTGGCAGCTCGCCGACCGGAACCTGCGCGCGGAGCGCGCCAGCCTCCGGGCGCGGGCCGCCCGGATCGAGGCGCGGGCCGCCGTCCCGGCGGGCGGGCAGGCCGGGCGGCTACGCGGGTACGCCACCCCCGCCGAGCGGCACGCCAAGACCGTCCGCCTCCAGGCGCTGCAGGGCCGGCTCGCCCGGGTGGAGCGGCGGCTGATATCCGGGCGGGTGCCGGTGACGCGGGGCGGCCGGGACCTGCTGCGCAGGCGGCTGAACCTGGCCGCGGCCGGGCTGACCGCAGCCGGGTGGCGGCAGGCGTGGGAGGCCGCGCGGCTTTTCCTGACCGCCGACGGCGAGTCCGGCAAGCGGTGGGGGAACGAGACGATCAGGTTCAACCCCGACGAGGGATGGCTGGAGATCAAGCTGCCCGCCCCGCTCGCCCGCCTGGCGAACCGGCCGCACGGCCGGTACCGGCTGTCGTGCCCGGTCGTCTTCTCCTACCGCGGTGATGAGGTCGCCGCTCAAGCGGCCAGCGGGGCGGTCCGCTATGACATCACGCTGGACCCGGTGTCGGCCAGGTGGTACCTGGATGCCAGCTGGACGCTACCCGTCAGGCCCGTGCCCGCGCTGGGGGAGCTGCGGCGGTTCCCGGTCATCGACGTCGACCTTAACGCCGGCCACCTGGCCGTCGCGGTCGTCGCGCCCGACGGGAACGTGCTCGGCGTGCCGTTCGGTGCCGCTGGAGCTGGCCGGGCTGCCCGCCGCCACCCGGGACGGGCGGCTCCGCGACGCCATCAGCCAGCTCATCGCCGCCGCGCGCCGGCACGGGGCGCGGGCCGTCGTGATCGAGGACCTCGCGTTCACCGCGGCCCGGGCCGAGGGCCGCGAACGCCGCGGGAACCGGCCCTCGCGCGGGAAACGGGGCCGGGCTGCGCGATAGCATTTCTGGCGTCGGGCGAAAGAGGAGAAATGACCGGGATACCGTCAGAGATCGATACCTCCAGGCCGCATCCGGCTCGCTTGTATGACTACTACCTTGGCGGCAAGAACCACTTCGCGGCGGACCGGGAGATGGCCGACAAGGTGGTGGCGGCCGTGCCCGGGGTGCGCACCGGACCGCGGGAGAACCGCGCGTTCCTCGGCCGGGCCGTCAGGTACCTGGCCGAGGAGGCAGGCATCAGGCAGTTCCTCGACATCGGCACCGGGCTGCCGACCACCGGTAACGTGCATGAGGTGGCGCAGTCGGTGGATCCGAGCTGCCGCGTCGTTTACGTCGACAACGATCCGCTGGTACTCGCCCACGCCCGGGCGCTGCTGACCTCCACGCCGGAGGGGCGCACCGCCTACATCCACGCCGACCTTCGCTCGCCGACCGACATCCTGTCCTCCCCCGAGGTACGGGACGTGCTCGACTTCTCCCGGCCGATCGCGCTCGTGCTCGCGGCTGTACTGCACTTCGTCTCAGACGAGCACAAGCCGGCCGAGATCGTGGCGACTCTGCTCGACGCGCTGCCGCCGGGAAGCTACCTCGCCGCGTCACATGGCACGATCGAGCACTATCCTCCCGGTACCGGCGCGGCGGTCAAGGCCTACCAAAACGGCAGGGTCCCCTTCCACCCCCGTGACTCCGATGAGTTCGCCGAACTCGCATTCAACGGCATGCAACTGGTGCCGCCGGGCGTGGTGCTCGTGTCGGAGTGGCGGCCGGACACGCGCGGCCCGCGGCCGCCAGCCGCCGAGGTGAATACCTATGGCGGCGTGGCGCTCAAGATAAGCGGCTAACCGGGCCCGTCTGGAAGCGGCGCAGCACCATCAGAGACGCTGACCGCCGAGGATTTCCGTGGCGCGCAAGGTACGCGGTTCCGGCTGGCCGGCGGGCCGGGCAACGGGACGCCGGCTGCCGTCGACGTCGAGCTTGTCGACGTTACCGAGCATGCGGCGCGCCTCGCGGGCACGTTCCGGACTCCGTTTTCGCTCCTGTTCCACGGTCCCGCGGAGCCGGTCATGCCGCAGGGCATGTACCGCCTGGAGCACGAGCACCTGGATGCGCTGGAGCTGTTCGTCGTCCCGGTTGAGCCCGCCGGGCCCGGGCGTGCGCGGGCGGTGACGTGTTACGAAGTGGTGTTCGGCTAGCCGCTCAGGGAGCCCGGCTGCCACTCAAGCAGCAGGTAGACGCTCTTGTCGGCGATCTCGCGGAAGCCCAGCCGGCCGTACAGGCGCCGTGCGGGGTTGAACCGCTCGACGTGCATCCGGACCGGCTTGCCCGCTGCTCCGGCCGAGGCGAGCACGCCGGTGAGCAGCCGGGTTCCGATGCCCTTCCCGCGGTGACGGGGCAGCAGGGAGAGGTCGATCACCTGCCACGCCGTCTCGCCGCGGTCGACGTACAGCCGGCCGAGGACATCCGCGCCGCTGACGATCAGGTCGTAGCTGGCGTCCGGGAACGCCGCGCGGTAGTGGGTGTCCTGGGCGGCGAACTGCATGCGCAGGAACGCCTCCTTGGCGGGGGCGTCCCATGGCACGACAGCGAGCTCATCCTCCCGCGTGCTCGCGTAGATCCGGTACAGCAGCTCGGCGTCGTCCGGTCCGGCCGGGCGCAGGCCCTGCCGGCCATCGATGGCGGTCAACCGCGCTGCGGGTAGATGCCCTGCAGCGCGATGCAGAAGTTGACCGCCAGGTAGGGCTGCATGTTGTTGTGCGGCTGGCCGTTACCCGCCACGGTGACGGTGCCCGGTGCCAGCTGCGTCGTTGACGCTCCGGCCGCCTGCTTGTAGATAAGTGCCGGGTTTGAACGCGCTAGCGCGTTCGACGGGCCCGGGCCGTTGAGATCGGCGGGGCGCGAGGTTGCCTGCATGGTGTGCGTATGCGACGGCATCTGCGCATCATTCAGCGTCACGTACTGCTCGCCGCCCGTCTGCCCGAGGCTGTACGGGCTGCCTCCCGGTGACTGGCCCCAATGCATGGCCGAACTGCCTTGCAGGTTCGGCAGCGCGAAGTTGGTTGTGCCGTTTCCACCGTAGTAGACACCGATCAGCGAGAACAGCGCAGTGTTCTGGCTGATCGGCAGCAGTTGCCCGTTGCACTGCGCCCAGCCTGTGGGGGCGAAGTTGAACGGGAAGATCCTGATTTCGGCGATAAATGGATCCACACCAGTCTCCTTAGCTCGGGGTCGGGTAGATGCCTTCAAGCGCGATGATGAAGGAGACGCACTGGTACGGCTGCATGTTGTCATGCGGCCCGCTGCCGCCGTCTAGGCCGATGCTCTGCGGGGCCAGGGCGGTGACGGGCGGATCCTGTGCGTAGGCGCTGCCCGTGCCGATGGCGGCGGGCACGTTGTTTGCCGGACTCTTCTGCGAGCCGGTACCGGGATTGGCCTGGAACGAGTGCTGATGCGCCGGGAGCTGGGCAGTGGTCAGCGTGACCGTCTCCGAGCCGCCGACTTGTCCCATCGCGAACCCGTTGCCCTGGTGAACGGGCAGCCTGCCCTGCAGGTCGGGCAGCGCGAACGTGGTCTGCCCGTCGCCGCCGTAGGTGGTGCCGATCAAGTTGAACAGGGTTGCGTACTGGGAGATCGGCAGTGTCTGGCCGTTGCAGAAGGCCCAGCCCACAGGGGCGAAGTTGCCGCCGAACATCCGGATTTCCCCGATATAAGGATCCACTCTGAGCTCCTAATTCTGACTGGGGAATATGCCCTGCAGGGCGATGACAAAGGACAGCACCAGGTAGGGCTGCATGTTGTTGTGCGGCTGGCCGCCGCCGGCGCTGGCGATCGTCGCCGGCGGCAGCTTGACGGCGTTGCTCTGGAGCGGGGCGTAGAAGCTGTCCGCCGCGCCGAGGTAGTTCCCAGCCGGGATATCCGAGTCGCCGGTGATGCTGCTGCCCACCGCGCTGTGGTTGTGCGTGGCCGCCTCGTTGATGGTCAGGGTGTGGGCTTGCTCGCCGCCCCGCTGCGCGAGCGCGAAGCCGGGGCCCATGTGGACCGGGGTCATGCCCCGCAGGTCGGGCAGGGCGAAGGTGGTCACGCCGTCACCGCCGTACATTGTCCCTATCAGGGAGTACAGCGCCGTGTTCTGGCTGATCGCCAAGATCTGCCCGTTGCAGAACGCCCACCCCCTGGGGACCAGGTTCCACGAGACGAGCTTGATTTCGCCCAGGAACGGATCGGACATGCAGTCTCCTTTATGTTGGTATCCGCTCGGATTACGTTGCTGGTGGCTTACGGTGCCGGGCAGGCTGCGCCGCCGGTGAATCCGCCGCCGTTGACCGTGGCGAGGACGTTGGGGGTGGTGCCGTTGTTGCCGGCTACGAAGGTGGCGACCGCGTTGGTGTCGGTGGAGCCGCCGGCGTACCCAGGAAGCCTGTAGGTGGCCGAGCCAGTCTGGTCGACCTCGATGTCCGGGCTTCCCAGGCTGGGCTGGCCCGCCCCGGTGACCGAGTTGCTGGTGATGGCCGCGCAGACCGCGCCGCTGTCTGAGGTCTGCGCGCCGGCGTCCCCGAGGATGCCCCAGGCGCCGCCTAGGGTGGCGTTACCGCTGGGGTCGGTCAGCGTGTTACCGGTGATGGTCAGGTTCATCGCCGGGCTTCCCTCGCGATCGATGTAGTAGATCCCTGCGAGGTTGAAGTACTCGGAGAGGTGGTTGTTGGTGATCGCGAGCGTCTCGGTCCCCGAGCCTTCGGCGTAGATGCCGATGCTGTTGCCGCCGCCGGAGTCGGACGTCCCGGGCGTTCCGATGGTGTTGCCGCTGATCGTCCCGGTCACCGTCGCCCCGGTGGTGGACACTGTCCCGTCGTCTATCCCGATGCCGTTGTTCGCCCCGACGTTCTGGATGTTGTTACTGTCCACCGTGATCGTGGTCTTGGAAGTCCCCCCCGGGTTCAGCTCCACGCCGCCGCCGCCGTTCACCTGGTTGTTCGAGAACGTGACGCTGTTGGTGCCGCTGGCGGCGGCGTCGGTCGTGAGGTAGAAGTCGGTGTCAGCGTTGTTGGTGAACGTCGAGCCGGTGACGCTGACGGTTGCGTTCGTGCTTCCGTTGGCGTTGACATTGAGCCCGTAACCCTGACCCGCGCTGCCGTTGCTGCCGCCATTGCTGAATGTGCTGTTGGTGACGGTCAGGTTCAAGTTGCCACTGGTGTCGGTGATGACCGCGTTGTTATCGCCGGAGCCGGTGACCGTGCTGTTTGCGATCGTCACCGTGCCGGTGATCCCGGAGCCGTTGATCCCGGTAGCGCTCGCGCCGGAGCCGCCGTCGACGGTGACGTTCTCGACGTCGACCCCCGAGGCCAGGTCGATCCCGTCCCCGCTGGAGTTGGTGATCACGGGATTGGAACCGCCCGCGGCGACCAGGGCATAACCGCTGACGGTGAGGCCGTGCGGCTGGCCGAACAGGCTCTGGCCGGACTTCATGGTCAGGCCGCCGGTGTAGGTGCCGCTGCCCTGGTACAGGAAGATGATGCTGTTCGTCCCGGCCGTGCTGCTGGCGC
>CAVTIR010000011.1:0-582568 GCA_963734665.1 uncultured Actinomycetota bacterium
GCACACGCGGGTGAACTCCGCAGCGATCGCGTGCCAAAGGGCCGCCCGCCACAGCATCGGGTGATCGCCATGGCTTACCTCGATCGCGGACAGGTCGCAGACGCCACGGGCGCGCTCGACGTAGGCCCAGGTGTCGCCCGGGCTGGTGACGACGTCGGCGGTGCCGTGCGCGAGCAGCACGCGCCGCCCGGCGAGCTGGCCAACCGGCTCACCGGGCGGCAGCCACGGTGCCAGCCCGACCACCGCGATGACGGCGGGATGCCCGGCCGTCCGCAGTGCGGCACGGGCGCCCATGGAATGGCCGACCAGGACGACGGGGACGGTCGCGGACCTGGCGTGTATCTCATCGAGCACCCGGGTGAGGTCACCCACCGGTGACGCCTGGTCGCCGTTCCAGCCGCGCACCCGGAAAAGCGGACGCCGCACCTCGATCCCGTCGGCACCCACCGCCCGCCTGATCGCTCCGGCAAGCGGAATCATCCGCAGCACCGCGAGCTGCCCCGGGGCAACGGGCGCGGTGCCCACGGACGATCCGCCATGCGCCACCAAGACGATCCCGCGCGGTTCCCTGGGCGCCGCCCCGTCAGCCACATGTCCTCCCGGCCCGCTTGTGCCGATGCCCGCACGCAGTCCGCCTGTCATGCACTCGGTGCTCCCAGCATGACGGATCGCACGGGCAGACGGGAGCGCCACGCCCTATTACCGGTATGACGGTCGACGTGGCCGACGAGGTGCGCCGTGATGCAAGACTGCTGGATCTAGATCAAAAGCCTGAATCAGCCGAACGGTTCCGTGCTCCGCTTTGACGCGGAGCACGGAACCGTTCGGGCTGACCTAGCTTTTGACCTGATCTTGACCTTGGTCTTATCACCCGGTGAGGCCGAGGAGCTTGGCCGCGTTGTCCTTGAAGATGCCTGGCTTTACCTCGTCGCGGATGGCGATCTTCTCCAGGTCGGACATCCAGCGTTCCGGGGTGAGGACCGGGAAGTCCGTGCCGAAGAGCATCTTGTGCTTCAGCAGTGTGTTCGCGTACTGGATGAGGATCGGGGGGAAATACTTCGGCGACCAGCCGGACAGGTCGATGTAGACCTGGGGCTTGTGGGTCGCGACCGACAGGGCCTCCTCCTGCCAGGGGAAGCTCGGGTGGGCGAGGATGATCGGCATGTCCGGAAAGTCCACGGCGACGTCGTCGAGGTGCATCGGGTTGGAGTACGCCAGCCGTATGCCGCCGCCGCCTCGTGTGCCCGCGCCCGCGCCGGTCTGGCCGGTGTGGAAGAGCGCGGGCAGGCCGGCCTCCTGGATGACCTCGTAGACCGGGTAGACCGCACGGTCGTTCGGCAGGAACGCCTGGCTGCTCGGGTGGAACTTGAAGCCCCTGGCGCCCGCCTCGATCTGGCGCTTGGCCATCTTGACCGCCTCAGCGCCGCGCGCCGGGTCCACGGAGCCGAACGGTATGAGGATGTCGGCGTGGTCACGGGCTCGTTCGATGATCTCCAGGGGGGTCACCCGGGCCGGGTCCTCCGGCGCGTTCTTCTGGTCGATCGTGAACGTCACGGCCGCCATCTTCCGCTCGCGGTAGTAAGCGGCGAGGTCATCGACGGTGAACGAGGCCGCCGCCGTCTTGAAGTAGGCGGCCATCGCGGCGAGGTGCTCGTTGTCCTCGGGATTGGTCTTCGGCGCGTTCACCGACCTGTGCACATGGGTGTGTACGTCGATCGCGACGAGATTGTCGATGTCCATGGTCGATATTGTGCTGGGGATATTCGTACGCGTCATGAATGCTCACTACAGTTTCTGAGACCATTAACTTGTGGGTGAACTAAACGACTGGACGCGCGACACGCGGCTCGTCAGAGCGTTCAGGTCTCCTGACGGTTCCGCTGGCGTTCCCACAGGTACCTGGCCCGCGACCGTGCCGGCTGCGGCGCAGCTGCTCCGTTCGGGACTTGAGCTCGGGCCTGGACTCACCATCCTGGTGGGTGAGAACGGGTCGGGAAAGTCGACCATCGTTGAAATGCTTGCCGAGGCGTACGGACTCAACCCGCAAGGCGGGTCCATCCTCGCCCCGAAGGTACGAGTGCGGGAGACCGAGCCCGGTACCGGGCGATTGCTGACGGTTGAGCGGGGAATCGGCGGGCGGTCCGCGTGGGCCTATTTCCTGCGCGCCGACACCATGCACTCGCTTTACACCTACCTGGAGGAGCACCGCGGCTTCCGGTCCCCGCCCGAGCGGTTCCATGAGCTGAGCCACGGGCAGGGGTTCCTCGAGATCCTGCGGACGCGGGTCAACCAGCGCGGCTTCTACCTAATGGACGAGCCGGACGCGCCGCTGTCGTTCGTTTCCTGCCTGGGCCTGGTGGCGCTGCTGCATGACCTGGCTAAGGAAGGCTCGCAGGCGGTGATCGCGACCCACTCCCCCGTCGTCGCCTCGGTTCCGGGTGCGCACATCCTCGAACTCGGCGATTGGGGCATCCGGCCGACGCGCTGGGAGGACCTGGAGATCGTGCGCTCCTGGCGCGACTTCCTCGGTGACCCTGGCCTGTACCTCCGCCACCTGCTCACCGACGGGGAGTAGGTGGCGCTCTGCCGGTTATGAACACGCCTCGGCGGCCAGGCGGGCGGCGCCTGCTGGGGTTAGCCAAGTCGTAGAAGCCTCGGTGAGCGGAAGGTTCAGGGTTTCTTCGAGGAGGGTGCGCCAGGCGTGGTTCTTGGCGCCGCCCCCGCCGAGGATCACGCGCTGCGGGGCGTGGCCGGCGGCGCGGAGGTCGTCGAGGCGCTGGCGGAGGAGAGCGGCCACGCCGTCTAGGGCGCTGCGCATCAGGTCTTCGCGCTCGTGGGCGAGGGTGAGGCCCGTCCAGGCGCCGGTCGTGGCCGGGTTCCAGCGCTCCGGGGTCAGGTGCGGGTCGAAGCGGGGGGCGTCCGCGGCAGGCGGGCGGGACGCGGTGTCGTACAGCTCGTCCCAGGTCGCCCCGAGGAGGTTGCGGACCCAGTCGAGGGTGATGCCCACGTTCTGCACCGGGGCCAGGCGATAGTAGCCGTGGCCGACGGTGCGGTAGAGGTTCGTGGTGTCCGTCGGCCGGAATTCGTCTTCCAGGACGACCCACTGGCCGCCGCTGCCGAGGTTCAGCATGGCCTCGTCGGCGCGCAGGCCCGTGGCGAAGAGAGCCGCGGCGGTGTCGGACGCGCCGACGGCCACCGGGATTCCCGGGCGGAGGCCGAGGTCGGCGGCCGGCCCCTGGAGCAGCGGGCCTGCGATGTCGGTCGGCTTACGTACCGGAGGAAGCTTCTCGCGGGGGAGGCCAAGCTTCTCGATGAGGGGGTCGGCCCATTTGTTGCGGGCGAGGTCGAACAGGAGCGTGCCCGACGCGTCGGTCGGGTCGGTCGCGGCCTGGCCGGTGAGCCGCAGGCGGAGCCAGTCCTTGGGCTGCAGTGCCCACCAGGACGCCCGGACGGTGCACGGCTCGTGGGTCATGAGCCAGGACACCAGGGGCCCAGCCATGCCTGGTGAGGGCCGGTTGCCTAGCACGGCCGTGTAGTCGCAGGGCAGTTCCGCGTAGGTGACGGCTTCCGCCGCCGCGCGCTGGTCCAGCCACAGGATCGCCGGCCGCAGCGGCGCGCCGCGGTCGTCAACGAGCACGACCCCGTGCATCTGCCCCGCGACGGCAAGGGCGGTGACGGTGACGCGGCCCGCTTCTGCCAGGGCCTCCCGGACGGCCGTCCGGGTGGCGAGCCACCAGTCCTCGGGGGCGCTCTCGGCCCGCCCCGTGCCTGGCACCAGGACGGGGTACCCGGCCACGCCCCGGCCGAGGACCCCGCCGTCGGCGCCGGCCACGAGAGCCTTGACCCCGCTGGTTCCCAGGTCGATGCCCAGGACCGCTACGCTACCGTGACCGTTCACGTACCTATTGTGCAACGACGGATCAACTCACGTAAAGTAACTTGACTGTAGCAAATCGTAAGAATACGCTACGTACTACAGCGGTTACAAAAACCGTATGTCGGGCCTGGGCATGGCACGCCGGGCCCACGGAGGGAATCATGGAAAACACGTGGGGCTAATTTTACTTCTTGCGCAGCGGGGCGAGGGAATCGGTCGGTCTACTCGAGGAGGTTCGTCGGCTACCTTAGCTGACACGTCACCCAGATCATGAGGCGACCGGCGTCTCCTGGGGTGGCCTCTTAACTGTCGAAGGTCAGCACTGGCTTGATGGTCGCTCCCGAGAGGGAGTCGGCGATCGCCGTGTTCAGCTCGGCGAACGGGTAGTTCTTCACGAGGCGGTCGACGGGGAACCGGCCCTGGGCATGCAGGCCGAGCAGCCTCGGGATGAAGACCGTCGGGTTGATGTGGCCGCCCATCGTGCCCCTGAGCTGACGGCCCTTCAGGAGCAGGTCGCCGGGGGGCAGGGTGACCGGCGCGCCGCTGCTCGTGATGACGGAGGCGGTGCCGTGGGTCGCCAGGGACTGGACCCCGGCCAAGATCACGGCGGGGTTGCCCGTTGTGTCCAGTGCGACGTCAACTCCCCTGCCGGTTAGCTTCACGACCGCGTCGGCCACGTCGGCCAAATCCTGGCCGGTGGTGTCGATCGTGGCGGTGGCGCCCAGCTCGGCGGCCAGGGCGAGGCGGTGGCCGACCCGGTCGATCGCCACGATCTCGGCGGCGCCTGAGGCCTTCGCGGCCATCACGGCGGCCAGGCCGACCGCGCCGGTGCCCCAGATCGCGACCTTGCTCGCGCTGCTGACCGGCATGGCGTTCAAGATCGCGCCGGCGCCGGTCTGCACGCCGCAGGTGAACCCCGCCAGGTAGTGCAGCGGGGCGTCCGGGGCGACGGGGATGATGTTCCGCTCGGTAACCAGGGAGTGGGTCGCGAAGCTTGACTGGCCGAAGAACGAGGCGCGGACCGGGTTGCCGTTCTGGTGAGCGCGGGGCGTGCCGTCGGGGCGGGTGCCGATGAACGTGACCGGGACCACCTGGTCGCAGTACGGGGTCTTGCCGAGGACGCACTGCTCGCACTTGCCGCAGTAGTCCGGGGTGAACAGCACCCGGTCCCCTGGCCTGACCTTGGTGACGTCCTTGCCAACGCGCTCGACGGTGCCCGCGCCCTCGTGACCGAGGATGATCGGGAACACCACAGGGAGGCGGCCGAGGCGGGCGTTGTCGTCGGTGTGGCAGACACCGACGGCCTCGACCTTGACGAGGATCTCGTCATCGCGCGGGTCGTCGAGGTCGAACTCCTCGATCGACAGCGTCGCGCCTGCCTCCCAGGCGACAGCGGCCTGGATCTTCACACGGGCTCCTTAGGCTAAGGGACAGATGCTGAAATTTCCGTAAATAGGACGAGCCGACTCAGAAGACGGTGGATCGTTGATGTCGCTATGACGTCACCGGCGATCCACGATCTTTCATGACGGGCCTTGGTTAGCGGGCGGACGGGGGCGCGGGGCGCGCCAGTGGGGCGGGTGGGGCCGACTGGGTCATGAGGGCCTTCTTCCTCAGGAAGCGGAGGATCGAGCCGGGACCCGTGCGGTCGCCGCCCAGGCCGGAGTCAGCGAACGAGTTCGTGCCGACGTCCCGCGTCTTGAACAAGGTCAGGAACGTGTCCTGGAGGGCGACCGTGCCCGCGTTGACGCGTTCGGCGATCCTGGCGGCCTCCTCCGGGGTGCCGGCGATGACCGAGGCGGACAGGCCGTAGTGCGTGTCGTTGGCCAGGGCGATCGCCTCGTCATCGGTGCGGTAGCGCATCACCGGCATGATCGGGGCGAACGATTCCTCGACCATCAGCAGCATGTCGTGGTTGACCTCGGTGAGGACCGTCGGGCGCATGAAGTGGCCCCCGCTTACCCCAAACTCGGCGCCGAGGACCTGCGAGGGGCCACCGGTCTTCAGCACCGCGCCCTTGGCGAGGGCGTCGGCGAGGTGCTCGTCGGCGATCCGCGCCTGCCGGTCGAAGCCGAACGGGCCGATCTCGCCGGAGTTGATGTCCGGGTAGTTGAGGGTCAGCGCGTCGGCCTTCCGTACCAGGATGTCGACGAACTCGTCATGCGCGGATTCCTGCACGTAAACCCGCTCGGTGGAGAAGCAGACCTGGCCGGTGCCGAACGCGGCGCCGCGCAGCACCGCCGTGGCGGCAGCGTCCAGGTTGGCGGTGGCCGTGACAATCGCCGGGTCCTTGCCGCCGAGTTCCAGGTACGCGGGGATCAGCCGCTCGGCGCAGGCGACCGCGACCTTGCGGCCGTTGGGCACCGAGCCGGTGAAGCAGAGCATGTCGATCTGCTTGATGAGCTGCTGGCCGGTCTGGCCGTCGCCGGTGATGAACGTGAACACCTCGGCGAGCTCGGGTACCGCGCGGATCGTCGCCATGAGCGGCTCGACGAAGCGCGGCGCGACTTCGGACGGCTTGACGATCACCGCCGAGCCCGCGAACAGGGCGGGCACCGGGTCCAGGCAGGACAGCATGAGCGGGCCGTTCCACGGCGAGATCACGCCAACCAGCTGGTAAGGCACCAGCTGGGTGCGGAACGAGATGCTCGGCATGATCGAGCTGGTGCCCGACCTGGCCGCCACGTCGAGCACGCCGGCCGCGTCGGCCGCCCAGGACCGGACGCTGGACGCCACGATCCTGGGCGACATGAGCGCGATCAGGCAGCCGCCGGTGTCGGTGAAGTCGGCCGCGGACAGCGGGCCGTACGCCGCCTCAAGTTCGTCCGCCCAGCGGAGCATGACCTCGACGCGGTGCTCAAGCGGGGCGGCGCCCCACTTCACCTGGGCGGCCCGCAGCGAGTCGCACAGCTCCGTCAGCTCTTCCTGAGCCGGCGGGGTGATCTCGTAATCCACCTCGCCGGTGTAAGGGTTGCGGACGGGCAGTTTTCCCCCGGGGGGGCGACCCGACGTTCCCCCCGCGTGTGACACGCGGCCGTTCTGATTGCTCATGACTTTGATTTCAGATGAGCGGGCCGGCCGGGGCGTTGATCTTGGCGCGGTCGTCGCCCACCCAGGGCACGTCCTCGCCCATCCACTTGTGGATGCGCATGGACTTGAACAGCCACTCGCCGGACGCCTTGGTGAGGACGTTGTCCCAGTTGGCGAGGCCGAAGACGAAGTTGCGCTTGTAGTCCACCTGGTACTGGACGAGCGTGGAGTACGCCTTGACGTGCATTTCCTGCTCACTGCGCGGGGTCAGGATGAAGTGGTTGGCCAGATGCTGGCGGCCGATGAACCAGCCGGGCTTGTCGTACCAGAGGTGGTTGAGCAGGATCTTGATCTGCTCGTGGCCGTGGAAGATGCCCTGCGGCTGGTGCTCGAACGAGGCGTCTTCTGTGAAGCAGGAGAGCACTTGCTCCTCGTCGCCGGTGTTCAGGCCCCAGGCGTAGTAGGCGAACAGTTCCTGGATCTCGAGGCGGTCTTCAACGGGGATCTTGGGACGGGGCATGGGGTTCAATCTCCGTTCGGGAGGCCGAAGACCTGCTCGGCGTTGGTCTGGTAGAACTGCTTCTTCTCGGTGGTGGTGAGGGGGAGGTCGTCTTGCCAGCGGACCTCGTCGACCTGGTACTCGTACGGGTAGTCCATGGCGTACATGACCCGGTCGGGGCCGAGGACCTCGCGGCAGAACATGATGGCCGGGGCCCAGGCCATGCCGCTGGTGGTGACCCAGATGTTGCGGCGCAGGTACTCCGATGGCTTGAGCTTGACGGGCTTCATCGCCTCGTAGCGGCCGGAGCGGACGGTGGCGGCGTGCATGTAGTCGAGGCGGTACATCCAGAACGGGAGCGCCTCGCCGAGGTGGCCGACGACCAGCTTCAGGTTGGGGAAGCGGTCGAAGACGCCCTTGGTGATCAGCCGGAGCAGGTGGGTGCCCGTCTCGACGGCGAAGCCCCAGATGGCGCCGTCCAGGCCGGCGTCGAGCATGGGCTGGATGAAGTTCTTCGGGGCGGTGTTGGGGTGCAGGTAGATCGGGGTGCCGAGCGCTTCGGCGGCCTCCAGGATGGGGAAGAACTTCGGGTCGTCGAGGTACTCGCCCTGCGTGTGGCTGTTGATGATCACCCCGTTGAGGCCCAGCGCGTGACCGCGCTCGATCTCCTTCGCGGAGTACTGGGGGTCGTGCGGGGCGACCGCGGTGAGCCCGGAGAACCGGTCCGGGTACTGCTTGACGGCGTCGGCGAGGCGGTCGTTGGCGAGGGTGGCCTGCGCCCGCGCGATGTCCACCCGCAGCGGCTGGGGGCCAGGGGAAGTCAGGGAGAGGACCGCGCGGTCGATGCCGGCCGCGTCCATGGCGGCCAGCCGCTTGTCGCCCAGGTCTTGCAGGTGCTCGAGGATGAACCGCGGGCGCTCGGCGGTGGCGGTGCCGTAGAAGGACCACAGGCTGCGGAAGCCGGGGTCGTCGAAGCCGGGGTCGTCGAGCAGGCCGAGCCACAGCTTGATGATCTCCGGGGTGGCGAACGCCTCCTCGGTCGCGATCCGCAGGTAACCCTGCACGCCGCCGGTCTTCGGCGCCGGGGCGCCAGTCGGCGGGAAGGTGGGTTCCGGCACTGGGATCACCGCTCCGTCACGCGGTTGACGAAGCGGGCGAACTGCGCACCCAGGGCCAGGTCGTCCACGCCGACCGAGCCGATCTGGGAGATGTGGTTGTGTCCCTCGGAGAAGATCACGTTCGGGACCTCGCCTTTAGCCGCGAACCAGGCCGCGACCAGCGTGGCAATCTGGCCCTGGCTGAACTGCGGGTCACGCTCGGCGACGGCGAAGACCAGCGGGATCTCGGTCGTGAGCAGGCCGGGAAGCGAGGAGACCTCGGCGGACGGCCTCATCCCGAAGTAGATGACCTCAAGCTCGCCGCGCTCGGCGCCGTCCGGGATCTGGTAGAAGCCGGACAGCAGGCCAGCGCCCTTGATGCCCTCGAGCCCGGCACTGGCCCCACCGGCATCGGCCTGACCGTCACTGGCGTGGCCTGCCAGGTAGGAGGCGACGTGCACGGCGCCGGCCGAGTGGCCGGCCAGCACGATCCGCGACGGGTCACCGCCGTAGGAGGCGATGTTGTCCCTGACCCACTGCACTGCGGCGGCGACGTCCTGCGCGCAGGCCGGCCAGGTGTGCTCGGGGGCGAGGCGGTAGGTGATCGTGACGCCGACCCAGCCGTTGCGGACGGCCCACGCGCCGACGTGGTCGTACATCGGGGTGCCCGGCACGTGCTTGTCGCCGCCGACGAAGCCGCCGCCGTGCACGAACACGAGGACAGGGGCCCCGTGGTCATGGCCACTGTCCTCAGCGCCGCTGCTGTGCACGTCGAGGCGGTGCCGTTCGTGGTCGCCGTAGGCCAGGTCGCGGTCGACCTTCGGCGCGTTGTAGCCGACCTTGTCGTGGAATGGCTTGAGCAGCACCCAACTCGTCGCCACCAGTTCCGGCGTGATCGCCGGGTCCATTCCAGTCAGCTGGGCGATCACGTCAGGCGGCAGTTGCTCCGTCACAGTTGCTGTACCTTTCGTTCGCTACCGTGGGGCGGCTCACGTGATGGTGTCGCGTGGCAAACCCCATGTCATTAGGCTGATTAACCAGAGATTTACACTGCCTTGTACGGTCCGTATAGTGACGCGCGGCCGAGGGATTGACTAGGAACAGAGCACTAACGTCAGGTAGCTAGTAGAAGAACGCGATCGTGCGGAACTCGACCGACTCGCGGGGGTTCGCGGCTGCCGCGTAGGGCGCCTCGAACGCGGTGTGCGGGACGCGCCAGGCGACGCTGTGGTCGCTGTCGTGAAGCTTGAACAGCAGCGCCTCGTCCGCGGTCAGGTCGGGGAAGAACCACCAGCGGTGGTGCGGTTGCGGGGCGAAGATCGACCCGGCCGGCGTGGAGTCCTCGTCCTCGATGTCCGGGACGTTGTCCGGGTCGGGGAGCTTGTCGACGAAGAGCAGCAGGTTCGGCTCACCCTCGGCGTCATCGACGGAACGGTAGTCGAGCAGGGCAAGGGGCCAGTCCTGCGGCGGCGGGCTGAACGCGCGCCACAGGGAGGTCATGATCGCCCGCTTGTAGGGCTCGCCGCGCGGTGCGGCGGCGGTCATCCGGCCGTCGGCGCGGCCCGGGTGCATGTCGACGTGCACGTCGGAGGCGGGCGGCTGCGCGCCGTCCAGGGCCTTGCTGGCGCGGCGGATCACCCAGCCGATCGGGACGATCTCGTCCGCGCCGAGCGTCAGCTTCACCAGGTCGCAGGCCTCGGTGGTGTACGTGTCGTCGAGCTGTGCCGTGTCGCCGAAGTCGCTGACGGCGCTGGTGTGGCGAAGCAGCGTGAAGCCGCTGCGGTCCATGCCGAAGTCGCTGGTATACGGCCTGCCGTTCGCGATCGTGACCGTAGTCGGCGCGTACTCGGTGGTCGTCATGTGGCCGCCCACGGCGACATAGAGCCGGTTGCGCTTCGATCCTGGCCTGAGGTAGTTGAGCGTGGCCGACACTGTGCTGGCTGGCACAGGGGGTGCGGCGTCGCCGGTGACACCATCCATAAGATCCACTATCCGCCGGATCGGCCTCTAGCTCTAGACCTGGGGGCACAGCGCGGACCGGCGTGATTTAGCCCGTGCCGCAGCCCGTCGTCCAAGCGCGCGTAGCTCGAACGTCATCACAAATAACGCGGCAGTGTGCCGCAGAGAGACAGCGCCGTACGTTCGGAAGAAAAGCTCTAAATTTCCCGAACGGATGCGTGTTTCACCTCCAGGTCACGCGGCCATCGCGCGATGGCGGATCGTTAGGCGTACCCGGGGCCTGCTAACGATCCATCGTCAGCTGAGCCCACGCCGAGGGCGGAACGCGGAACGCGCTCGTAGTCGGGGACCTGAGCCGAGACCGCCGGGGCGGGGGGCTCGAACGCCGGGATCTCGTGCGGTCGGACCGGGGCCACCGGCTCGCTGCCGACGACCGACGGGTCGATGACGAGGGCGACCATCTTGCTCTCGGGCACGTTGTTACCAATCACGGGGCTGCCAGTCACGGAGCTACCAGCCACGGGCGCCGCGCTCGATGCCGTGCCGCCCCCGACGGCCTTGCCGCCCGCGCTCGCGGCCTCGACGATGTGCGGGGCGAGCATCTGGTCCTCGGGGAGCGCCATCAGCGTTTCCGGCTGGACCTTGTGGTCGTAGACGAGCTCGTAGGTGATCTCGTCGCCGACGCTCACGCCGTCTGTCCGCGACCTGGCGGTCGTGCTGGTGTGGCTGGTCTCCTCGGTGGTCGACCAGGACTTGGTCTTCGCGTCGCTCTCGTGCTGGGCGGTGAACCAGGTCCTGGTCTTCACGATGTCGATCTGCGGCTTGCCGCCCTTGCGGCCCTGGGATCCCTGTGAACCTGCCGGACGCTTGTCGCCCGAACCGGAACCACCGGAACGGCCCCAGCCCGAGCCGGCCCGGTCGCGCGGGCGCGGGTCGGCCGTCCGCTCCTTGGCGGCGTCCCTGACGCCCGCGGCCCCCCTGACGCCGGTGCCCTTCTCCGCCCCGTCGCGCACGGACTTGTCCTGCCTCGCGTCACGGCCCTGTCCATCCCTGCCACGTGCGTCGCCCTCGCCGCCGGATGGCTCGCCCACCCTGCCCGTGGCGCGGTGATCCGGCTCGTCCCGCCGCGGGTCGCGGGACTCGGGCTGCGGGCGGTGGTCCTCGACGTGCACGTGGACCTGCTGGTCGTGGCGGGGTACCTCCGCCTCGGAGTACGCCTGACCGGTCGTGGTCCCGGTGGTGTGGGTGTTCGCCTCCCCCTCGGTGCGCCCGGAGGTCTGGGTCCACGACTCGCTCGTGGTGCGGGTCCGTGACCGGCTGACGCCGCGGGAGTGGGAGAACCGCCCGGCGACGAACCGCCGCTCAAGGCCGATGTGCTCGGCCGCGCGCAGCGCCTCTGGCCTGGTCGCCAGCCGCATGAAGGCCGTGTGCCTGGTGTCCAGGTGCCTGGCGGACTCCTCGGTCAGCCGGGAGAACGTCCGGACGAGGGGGATGTCGTACCGCTCGCACACGGCGGTGAGCCGCCCTAGGTGCCTGGTCGACTGCTCGTCCGCACCCGCAAGGATCACGGCGGGCCCGACGCTGTCGGCGGCCATGCCACCCTCCGCCGAGAGCGCGCGGGTGACCCACTGGACGACGAGGGCGGCGGTCAGGTCGGCCGCGACGTCGCGCGGCCCCTCGGCGAGGGACAGGCAGGTCAACCGGGCCGGCCCGCGCGGTGTCACGTCGGTGCCGAGCGCCGTGAGCGGCTCGACCACGGCGGCGAGCCGGACCAGGTTCCCCGTGACCTGCTGCCGGAAGCTCTCACCGAACAGCCCGCCGAGGCTCGCCCGGTCGCCGTCGGTCAGCGCCCCGTCGGGCGACCCGTGAAACTCGTCGCCCAGCAGCGCGGTCAGCGCCGCGTGCAGCCGGCCCATGGAGACGTCATCGCCGAGCACGCCGACGATCTTCTTCAAGATCATCAGGTCCGTCGCGCGCCCGGCCGCGGTCGCGCTCGCGTCGTCGGCGTGCACGACCTCGACGATCAGGGACGCGACCTGCTCCCCGCTGAGCCCGGCGAGCAGCGGCGTGTCTCCCAGGTCATAGGGAAGCTCGTAGTCCTGGACGGACATCCCGGCCCGCGCCGCGGCGGCGAGCAGCCCTTCGGCCACCCGGTCCTGCGTCAAGTCAAGGACGATTACCGCCCGCTGCCCGAGCAGTTCCCAGCCGAGCCCGGTCACCATGTTCTGCCGGCCGAGCCCCGTCCCGCCGAAGACGTCGAGCCTGCTGGCGTCCTCGTGCGCGGCCACCTGCAGCCATCGCGGCGCGGTCGCGATCCGCTCCGCCTCGGACTCGGCCCACTGCGTCCTGCCCTGCTCGTACACGGCGAGCTCGGCCACATGCGCCGCAGCCTGCTCCTCGGTTGAATCGCGCAGCCGGCGGGCCGCCCGCCGCCGCCGGAGGCCGAGCAGCATGACGGGCAGCCAGCAGCAGGCCGCAAGACCGGCCGCGACTCCCCATGCCCAGGTGATGTGCGCGACCGCTGCGATGAAGCCGAAGAGGACGAACGCGAACACCCCGAAGGCGATAAGCAGCCGGGACCACAGCCCCCTGACATGCTGCGCGGCCTGCAGAGCCGCCACCTTCGCCGGGTCGGGAGTGGGCTCAGTTGGCGCGGGTCGCTCGAAGTCACGCGGGCGCAGCCCAGGTTCATTGGGAATCCATCCCAGGTGCAGCCCCATAAGTGGAGAGTAAAACGCGAACCGTGACGCATCAATTCGAAGTTGACCAAATCGTGTCAAGCCAACCTGCTCGCCGATCCATGCCATGCTCAGCGCGCCGGGGGCCAGCACTCTTCACCCAGGTCACCACGGAAGTATAACTTTGTCACTTAGAGTATTCAGACCGTTGGGAAGATCCACTGGTCAGAACGGTCCAGCCGCGAGGCAGGGCGGATTCGCTAAGCCAGGCCGAGCGCCTTGCGCTGTCCGTCCAGCTCGGAATCCGGTATCCAGTTGCCGTGGAAGCCGATCGGGACCCGGTGCGGGATATGGATGGTCGCCACCGGGCCCGCAGCCAGGTCCTGGGCGTGCAGGATGACGACGTCGGCGGTCCTGGTGGTCATGTCGGTGACGTACGTCATCAGCCAGCCGTCGTCTTCGGCCGAGTCCGGGGTGCGCGGGACGAACACGGCCTCCATGCCGAACCTGCCGGGCCCATAGCGATAGCTCTCCTTGCTCGCCGCGTCGAAGTCCCGCTTGATCAGCGTGGACATGCCCTGGTCGCGGCTGCTGAAGTAGCCGTACCTGAACTTGTCGCCGGTGATCCGGTCGTCCATCCGCGGCATCTCCTGCGGCTGGTCGTCCAGGATCTCGACCTTGGTCTTGCCGGTCTTCGGGTCGATGAGGAAGAGGTTCAGCGTGCCGGGCTTCTCGCCGGGTCCTGTGTGGTCGGTGACGAACAGCTGGTCGTAGGCCGCGCCGATCAGCGCCACCCGGCCGTCCGGCATGTCGTAGGCGCCGAGGATGTGGAACACCGCCCAGCGTTCCACCTCTACCGAAATCGGCTCGCCGCCCACGCCGTCACGCGGGATCAGCATCCACTTGGTCGGGTACTCGAAGTCCCACAGGAACGGGAAGTCGTAGCCCGCGCCTCGTAGCTCGTCGGAGTAGTTGACCGGGCCGTCGAGGAAGACCGCGTACCGCTGGGTGAGCGCGCAGTCGTGCACTACGGGACGGCCGGCGGTCGGCACGTCGACGGTCCGCCTGACCTTACCTGAGGTGTCGATCACCTGGTAAGAAACGTGGTTCCAGCCGTGGTAGTAGCTCATGCCGTGTAGCTCGCCCGAACGCGGGTCGCGGTGCGGGTGCCCGGTCCACGAACCGTTCAGCGTCCCGCCGAGGTCGCTCTTGGCCAGGCACTCGAGCTCATACGACAGCTCGACGGGCAGCACGCCGGCCTCCGCGAACACCCAGGTCTTCCCGGCGTGCGCGAAGGTGTGCGTGTTGACGATGTTGTCGGCGACGTACTGGGCGCCGCCGCCGAGCTGCTTCGGCCCCGGCAGGGGGTCAATCCCCTTGGAGCGGGCCACCTCGTCGTCGCGCACGAACCGGCTCCGGTACCACTCGGCCTTGCCGTCGCGGATGCGGACCCCGTGCACCAGGCCGTTGCCGGTGAACCAGTTGTAGGTCACCGGGTCCTGCGGGTCGACCGGGTTGGGCCCGACCCGGAGCAGCCGCCCGTCTTCGAGTTCCTGCGGGATCGTCCCGGTGACCTTGAGGTCGTAGGAGGTCACTTCCGCCTCGACGGGAGCGAACGGCCCCTGCAGCCAGCTGTTGACGAACCCTTCCGGCGCCTCCGGCGCCGCTGCCTTCGGCTGCGTCTCGGTCATGAGCCCCTCCTTCATTGCGACAGAGCATCACGCGCCGCAGGCGCGCTGTCATTGGGCGCACTCACCAGAGATTTACGCCCACTTAGACGATGCGTACAGTGTGGCGTTCGACGAATCGGGCCAGGGGGACGCCGAGTGCCGCCTCGTCGACGCCCAGGCTGCCGACGGCTGACATGTGGTTGTGGCCGTCCACCCAGACGAGGTTCGGCACGGTGCCGTGCCTGGCCAGCCAGGCGGCCACCACCTCGGCGACCGCCGTCTGGAAGCGGTCAGGGTCGCGCTCGGTGACCGCGAACAGCAGCGGCACGTGCGATTCGACCAGGCACGGCAGGGACGCCTGCACCGGGTCGGGGACGCCGTAGTAGGGGTGCGGCGGTGCGCCGGGCACGGCGGGCCGCGCGGTGTAGATGCCGGAGATCAGCGCGGCGCCGCGGACGCCCGCCAGGTCGCCGCCGTGGCCCGCGACGAAGTCGGCGACGTGCGTCGCGCCCGCCGAGTTGCCTGCGACGATGATCCGGTCCGGGTCACCGCCGTAGGTGGCGATGTTCTCCCGGACCCAGGCGACCGCCGCGGCTACGTCCTCCGCGCCCGCGGGCCACTTGACCTCGGGGGCATACCGGTAGGTCATGTTCACGCCGACCCAGCCGTGCCTGACGGCCCACGCGCCCACCATGTCGTAGGTCGGGGTGCCCGGATGGTGCTTGTCGCCTGCCACGAACCCGCCGCCGTGCACGAACACGAAGACCGGGGCCCCGTGGTCATCGGTACTGTCGCCGGACGGCTCTGCCGCGGTGTGCACGTCGAGGCGATGCCGCTCGTGCTCCCCGTAGCGGAGGTCGCGGGCGATCCGCGGCGCCGTGTAGCCGAGCTTCTCGTGGAACGGCGTGAGCAGCGCCCACGAGGCCTGTGCGAGTTCCGGGGTGATCGCTGAATCAAGCGCGCGCAGCCGCGCGATAACGTCCTGGGGCAGTTGCTCGACCATGGTCACGAGCCTAAGCCTGGGATCACGACGCTTCAATCGCGCACAGGCCAGACACCGGCGGCGTTTCTGAGTGGCAGGCCCCTGCTTACCCGGGGGCCGCGCGTCACTCCTTGTTGCGCGCGCGGGTCACGTTCGGCTCGCAGTCCTCTGCGACATCCCAGGCGCCTCTGGCGTTGCCGGTCAGGTCGTTGTCCTCCACCACGCCCTTGCCGCCGTCATAGATCCACACCGCCTGATACGCGTTGCGGTTGATCCTGTTGCCGCGAATAGTGGGGTCGCCGGCCCCCCTGATCTCCACGCCCGCACGGCCGTTGGCGGTGATCTCGTTGTCCTCCAGCGTCCCCCGCCCACCCTCGCCCACGAAGACGCCGCTTTCTTTGTTGTCGTGGATCTGATTACGGCGCAGCACCGGGTCACCGGCGGTCCTAATCACCACGCCCCAGTCGTTCCCGATGACCTCGTTGTCCTCCAGCGTCCCCCGCCCGCCCTCGTCCATGAAGACGCCATGCTTTTTGTTGTCGTGGATCTGATTACGGCGCAGCACCGGGTCACCGGCGGTCCTAATCACCACGCCCGCGCCGTTCCCGATGACCTCGTTGTCCTCCAGCGTCCCCAGTCCGCCCTGATACACGTAGACGCCGCACTCCAAGCCGTCATGGATCTTATTGCGGCGCAGCCGGGGATCGGCGCCATCGCGGATCGCCACGCAGCCAGTGCCCCGGCTGCCGATGTCGCAGCCCTCCAAGTCGAGTCGTCCCTGGCTGATACTGACGCTGTACCAGTTCCTCTTTTTCCCTGCTTGGTTTCCCCCCGCTTGGCGGAGCGTCAGGTTTGCCACCCGGCCGATGCTCGCCCGGAACACCAGCGTGTGGGCGTCGCTAGCGCGGATCTCAATGTCCTCGAGCGGCCCGTCGCCGATGAGCTCCAGCGGCTTGTCGATCGTCAGAGACTCCCGGTAGAGGCCGGGGCGGACGAGGATTCGGTCGCCGGGCCTGGCCGCCTTGATCGCGGCGCTCACGGAGGCGAAGTCGCCGCGCTCGTACAGGTCCACTACGTGCGTCGGCGGCTCGGTCCTGGTGGTGTCCCGGCGGGGCTCACTCGGCCCAGCGGACATGTCGGTCCGCATGGCCGACGAACTGGCCGACCGCGACGTGGCCTTGACTGGTGCCACCGGGGTCGCGGGCTGCTGCCAGAAGGAGTCTCGCATCCTGGTGGCGAGCTGCGCGACCGCCTTGCGGACGACCGGGGAGGTCAGCGGCTCGAAGCGGAGTTCCCGCCAGTCCGCGTACTGCCGCGACCACAGCAGGCGGGCCATGTCGTCAGCGTCCCGCAGCGCCGGGTCGTCGATCTGCCGGGCGGCGACGTAGTACACCGGGAGGATCAGGTCGTCGCGGCCAAGCTTGCGCTCGTGCTCGCGGAACCGCGCCACCTCGTCCCGGCAGGCCGGGCTCCTGAACAAGCCCGGGGTGACGATGACCAGGAGCAGCGTCACCTCGGCGAGGGCCTCGTCGATGCGGCGCTGCCAGTTCTGCCCCCAGGCGACATCGTTGCGGTCCTGGAAGATGGGGAAGTCCTCGCCGGTCTGCATGCGGATCTCGGCGGACAGCCGGTCGCGGAACGCGCTTAGCTGCCCGTCGTCGTGCGCGTCGTCCAGACGCACGTAGCTCATGAAAGCCGCAGGACCGCCCGCCACCGCCACCGGCACCGCCTCCTGGAATCGTCACCAGGATATTGGGCAATGCCGCCGGGGAGGCCCAGTGTTTGCCGGAAAGCAGGAAGCCGCACCCGTTCGGATTAAAGATCTTGAATATCCCGCACGGGTGCGGGCTTCGGCTACCGCGCCACCGGTTCTGTTTATCGGTTTCTCTTTTGTCGGTGGTTTTGACTTTCCCAGGGTCCACGGGGCTCCCGTTGCCTGCTCGATCTCGGCGTCAGGGAACCAGTTGCCGTGGAAGCCCGTGTTGGGGCGGTGCAGGATGTGGATCTTCGCGACCAGGTTGCGGGGGCATCCCCCTAGGGCACGGTGAGTTGTACTTGTCGGCCAGTATTGGATTGGCTTGGGTGATCGTCTTCGGGGCGCCTGCCCAAGGTTTGATCTGCGTCTCATACGGTTCGTACAATCCGGCTAGGGAAGGCCCGAGTCGACCGAACCCTTTCCTCCTCACGATGACGGGCAGGTTAGATCCATGGGCGTTGGGCCGGGCGAGAAGGACTCGCTGGTGTCTTCGTTCGTCGCGGGCCTGACGGCTGACTCCCCCGCCACCCCGGTGACGGCGCCGTCCGATCTCGCCTCCCTGGGAGCAGGGCTGCCGGCTGGCGCCATCGGCTGGGCGGTCGCACTCGGACGCCGCTGCTCCGACGCGACCCGGATCTCGCAGGGCGAGCACGCCGCTCAGTTGACTGAGGACGACACCAGGCACGCCATCGAGGGGTCGATGTTCAGCCTGCTCCGCCGCCTGTGCGGCGACGCGTCCGTCCCGGTACTGAACGAGTGGCAGCTCACCTTGGCCCGCACGATGGCCCGTCTCGACTGGCCGTACGAGCGTTACGTGCTCGGCCTGCGCATCGCCCAGGACATGGCGCTTGAGGCGCTCCTGGCCCGCGCCGTCAAGTGGGGCCGGGCGGACGCCCGCCCCGCTCTGCTGCTCGCCGTCACCCACGGCGTAGCCGGCTACTTCGACGACAGCGTCCGCGCGGTCATCACCGAGTTCCTCGCCGAGCGCCAGCGTGCGATCGCCCAGTCAGTCGCCGAACGCCGCCGCCTGGTCGCCGCCCTTATCGCCGGCGACGAGGTCCCGGCAGACGTAGCCGCCGCCACCCTGGGCGTCGACCTAGGGCACCACCACCTGGCCCTGATCCTCTGGCGGCCAGGCTCCTCGGGCGGTAACAGGGACGACGCAGTCGCCTGGTCCAAGAGCCAGCTAGAACTAGCAGTCAACCGCGCAGCAGGCAGATTGCGTGCCCCGGCAACGCTCACCATGCCTCCCCACGAGACCCCGCCCGACGTCCGCAACGACGCGCTTCTTTGCTGGCTAACGAATCCAGTGCCTTTCTCCTCGTCCTACCTGGAAAACCTGTCAGAGCTTTTCGCCGCAAGCCACGAAGTCTGCGTAGCGGTAGGAGTCCCGTCCCAGGGCCCAGCCGGCTTCCGCCGCAGCCACTTGGCGTCGGTAGACGCATACCGAGTAGCAAGTGCCGCCCAGCGGACAGGAGTCACGGGCTACGCGGAGGTAGGCGTACTAGCCCTGTTGTCAGCTGACCCAGAGAGAACGCGCTGGTTCGTGAGCGAGGAACTAGGCAAGCTGGCCGACCCCGGCCCAACGCTAGAGGATTTGCGCGAGACAGCTTTGCGCTACCTAGACACCGGCCGCAACTTGATGGACACGGCACGCCATCTGCATGTACACCGCAACACGGTCGTCTATCGCTTGGCAAAGATAGAGCGCCTGCTAGGAAGACCCCTCGACGAGCGCCCCTTCGCGACCCAGGCCGCGCTGACGCTAGCAGCGCAGGGCCAGGCGGGCCTTAATCCAGCGCTTCATGAGGAACGGGGGCGACGGTGGTGAGCCGACCGCGGAATGTTTTTGTCTTTGATGTTGGTTTTGATTTTGGCCGTAATTTTGCGTTGTGACCACGCGATGGCAGGCGACAATCAAGGGCATGGTGATTACGTCGTCCCAGGAGACCCGTCCCGGTGCCATCGTCGCGATGGAGTTCCGACGCGCGCTCGGGCACTTCGCTACGGGTGTCACCGTGGTGACATACCTGCCTGAGGGCATCGACGAGTACAGAGGGACGACCGTTAACTCGTTCACGTCCGTCTCGCTTGAGCCGCCGCTGATCCTCGTCTCGCTTGGCAGGCAGAACCAGGTCGGCGGCAGCGCTGCACCCAGGGCAGCCGTTCACGGTGAACGTGCTGCACCACGGCCAGCGCGACCTGGCCATGCGGTTCGCGGGCCGCCCCCAGCCGGGTACCCAGGTCGAGTGGGAGGTACGGGCCGGAGTGCCGCAGCTTGCCGGGTGCGGCGCGCACTTCCGGTGCGTGGCCCAGGACGTGCACGGCGCCGGGGACCACGTGCTCGTCGTCGGCCTTGTCGAGGAGTTCCAGACTCAGGGGCACCCGCCGCTCCTCTTCTACCGTGGCGCCTTCGAGCACCTGCACAGTCCGGCGGCCGCTGAGCCGGGTACCGAGATCTTCACCGATTTCCCGGAACTCTGGTAACGCGCATTGGCGGGGCGCGGCGGCGGGCGCTGGAGCTCCGGCTCGCGGGGTGACCGCCGACGGTGCACGCGTAATGTCGCGGTCACCGGACCGTGATCGCCGCCGATCGGTCGGGTACGGTCTAGAGGGGCTGCTCGTGCCCCGCGAGTCGAAACGGGAAGGCGGTTCGGGTCACGCGGGGTCGTCAGTGGAATCGCACGAGTTCGACGCCAAGTACGCCGATATCCGGTTCATCCTGCTGCAGGACTTCGAGAAGGCGAAGGCGTACTACCGCGATACCAAGGCGCTGCTCGCGAAGTACGGCCGGACCGAGGACCAGGCGCTCGTCGCGGGACTGCCCGTCTACGTGGCGGGAACCGCGCGGGAAGCGCATGCCAAGTTCCGGCAGGTCCAGAACCTGACGGTCGTTGAGGCCAGCCTCAAGCCGCTGTCGGTCACGCTCGGCGCTGACATCGCTGGCTACGATCTCGACACCCCCCTGGACCAGGTTCCTGAGCTGGCCGCCCTGACCGGGCGCGCCGCGCTCGTGGTCGACCGCGCGAAGCGGGCCCTCGACGACGCGGCCCCGCCATTGCGGGAGCTCGCGCTTTACGTCAAGCGGACCGGCGGCAATGAGGTAGCCATCGGGGACGGCCCGCAGGTGGCCGACTTCATCGAGCGGCACTTCGAGGAGCGGACAACCGACGGGTTCATCCTGTTCCCGCCCTACCTGCCGGGACCGCTCGACGCGTTCGTCGACCTCGTGGTCCCCGAATTGCAACGCCGGGAACTGTTCCGCAAGGAGTACCCGGACCGCCCCACGTTCCGGGAGTTCTTCAGCCTGAAGCGACCGGAGAACCAGTTCGTCGCCGGCACGCTGCCCGCCGCCGCCCACCCCGACACGGAACCCGCCAGTCAGGCGACCGGAGCCGGCGCCGCCGCCGGGACCGCGCAGATCGCCAAAGCGGCCGGGTGACTGCCGTGACGTCAGCAGCACGCGCCGAGCACTTCATCACCGCCGCCGAACTGGCGAAACTTCTCACCGACCCGCATCCGCCGGTCGTCCTCGACGTCCGGAACTCCAACGACGTGCCGGACGGCCGCCCGGAGTACGAGGCCGGGCACGTCCCCGGTGCCGTCTACGTCGATCTCCCGACCGAACTGCAGGGCGTGCGGGAAGGGTTCAGCGGCGCCCGGCCGCTCCCTCCGCTCGAGCGCCTGCAAGAGCGGGCCCGGGCCTGGGGGATCAGCGAAGGCGATCCGGTCGTCGTGTACGACGACGTCTTCGGCACTAAGGCCGGGCGGGCCTGGTTCGTACTGCGCTGGGCCGGCATCGCGAGCGTGCGCATCCTGGACGCCGGATACCGGGCGTGGGTGGACGGCGGGTACCCGGTCGCCGTGGCCGAGCCCGCGCCCGCCCCGGGCGACGTCGTGCTCAGCCCCGGCCATCTCGACGTGCTGGACGCGGACGAGGCGGCCGCGCTCGCGCAGCGCGGGTCGCTCTACGACGCGCGGTCATTCCATCAGTACGCCGGGTCCGCGGACCATCCCCGGTCCGGCCATATTCCCGGCGCGATCGCCGCGCCCACCCGAGAGAACCTGACCACTGACGGTTTCCTGAAGGACGATAAGGCGCTGCGGAACCGGTTCGCCGGACTCGGCATCGACGGCACGCGGCCGGTCGGCGTCTACTGCGGCGGCGGGGTCGCGGGCGCGCACGAGCTGGCCGTGCTGGCCAGCCTCGGGATACCCGCGGCGCTCTTCGTCGGCTCCTTCTCGGCCTGGAGCTCCGATCCCGGCCGCGATGTCGAGACGGGCCCGGGCCCCGAGCAATGACCAGCGTGCCGATTGCGCTTTCTGGCCGGCAAGAGCGTGATGCGAGTTTTGCACCTACGCTTGCTGCCATGAGCAACACGGTCCATGACAAACGAAGCCGAAGGTGACGTGGGCCCAGCCACCCGGACGCATTCCACGAGCACTGGTCACGCTGGAGGCGCTACCGCCAGGCCGTCGCCCGGAAATCGCACTACGCCCGCCGAACCGGAAATCTCAGAACGCTGTTGCAGCACTAGCCCCGCCAGTTCGCCTCACGGTCGGCTGAGCTTCTCCAACTCCACCGCGAACGCATCCACGAACTTCACATAGGACCCGAAGCCAGCAACCCGCCGACGATCTACCGGCACTCCGAACGCGCCGCGTGCCTCTGTCTCGAGATGATCGCCGATGCCTACGCGTACGGCGGTCCGTCCTGGCTCGACCTGTTCATCGAGGACGCGGAACTGTAGGAGTTGTCGACCATTTGGCGCGGAGACGGCAAACGTGATCCCGCGTTCTGCCTCTCTTACTTCCGAGAGCTTGAAGTAACCGACCACGCCACCCTTAAATGAAAAGCCTCCTGCTAGCTTCGCAGCAGCACGGGCCGCTTCCCGTACCTCAGCACGCCCAGCAAGCACCTCCGCCGCGACACCTGTTTGCAGGTCTTTACTTATCCCCATGAAGTCAGTCCTCTTCCTTGTCGATGATCCGTTGGGCGTTGTCGTCCGCGTATTCAGCACGGTTCAAGAGATCCCAGATCCGGTCGAAATCGTCGAACTCTGGGGTGAAGAACTGCTCAGAGACCCGCACCTGGCCGCGCCATAGGACCATCTCTTCTCGGCCTAGCCAGACGCTTCCGTTCGCGTCGACCAGTGGGTAGAAACGATCGGTCGGCTGGCTCGGCAGATCTGTCCCGTCAAAGCGGCGGGGCAGGAGAAACTGCGGCGCCGCGGCCAAGCTCACGACGGGTGACCTAGTCTTGCCCCCGGCAAGACGCAGTCCTCATCAAATATCGCGTTAAGGTCCGACATTGCTGCTCACATCGTCAACACGACAGGAACTGAAGGCCTGGCCCATCGTGCTGCCACCCTCCGTGAAGTAGACATCTTGCCCTGGCCCGACCGCCACTGCTCCGCCGTTCGCCCATGGCGCGAGCCCGCTAACATCACCGATCTTCGCCCCTGAACCGTTGTACAGAGCTGTCTGTATGAAGTTGACCTGCGCAGAGTATTGGTGCCCCACGTTGACCACATACGCGGCCACCAGATACTGCATGTTTCCGAACTGGTCCTTGACCGATGCATTCACGCACCACGCCTCGACCGTCGTGTGGCCAACCGTGAAAGTGCGCGCATCGGAAGGCGCGGCGGGCCCGGCTGGCTGCACGGGCGGGTTCACGCTTTCCGCAGTCGTGCCAGGTTCTGAGTTGCCGCACGCAGAGAGCGCCAGCGTGGTCGCCATTAGTGCCAGAGCCACCTTGAGCATCACTTCGCGATCTCCGTACCAATGGCGGAAAACCTGGGGAGATCTCCTGGGTGGTTTGCCAAGGAAATCACGTTCGGCGTGGTTGGAAGCGGCGCGGTCGGTATGTCGCTAGACCATAGCGTATGTCGCGGCGCTCGCGCGAGCCGTGCCTGCGCACCGCCGCGTTCCCGAACACACCGCGACCTTAGCTTGTTATTAACCCCTGTTGCCGGTGTTGTCCTGAATTGCTTGTGTTGCCCGGTGTGTCGTGGTGACATGAGACGGCCACTGCTTAATGATCTTCGGGTTCCTGCGAAAAAACCTGGAGACCAAGGCGGTGGCCGTGGCTTTTATTATGTCCTGGCGTGAGGACGGGGCTGAGGATGGGACGGGTGATGCCATCGGGCGGCTCACCCGGTTCCGCAGTGAGCTGTACTTCTCCTTCGGCATGCGCCGGACGTGCTGTTCGAGGTCTGCGAGGCGGTGCTGCGCAAGCCGGGGCGGGTGCTGATGCTCACGGAGCTGTGCCTGGAGCCGGAATGCCGCCGCGGGCACGGCGCGGTCTATGACGCGCTGAACAGCGGGGAAGTCCATTTCGCGCGGGCTGACCTGATCAGCGGGGCTAGTGGCCTTTGAACGCTTCCTCTAGCCACCAGGAGGGCCTGGTCCTCGTGACCTTCGCGTCGATGAGCATGGGGCGGTCCCGCGGGCCTGCCAGCCAGGACTTGACGAGGGCCAGGTCTTCCACAGTGCGGACGGTCGCGGCCGCGTAGCCGTAACCGCGCGCGATCGCGGCGAGGTCCGTCGGGGGGAACTGGACGTTGGCCAGCGACTCGCCGTGCGGGCCGAAGTGGTGGACCTCGGCGCCGTAGGCCTCGTCGTCGTAGACCACGATGAGCAGGTCGTTGATGCCGAGGCGGACCGCGGTCTCCAGTTCGCTCGCGCCCATCAGCGCGCCGCCGTCGCCCAGGGCCGCGACCGTCAGGCGGTCCGGGCGGGCGATGGCAGCGCCGAGTGCGCTGCCCAGGCCCAGGCCGACGGACTGGAACGCCTGGGTGAAGACGAAGCCGTTTTCATCGGGGACATCCAGGAACATGGCTGGATATCCCATGAAGTTTCCGGAGTCGGTCGCCACGGTGCGCTCGGCCGGGAGCAGGTCGTCGAGGGCGATCGTGAGGGTGCGGGGGTCGATGCGGCCCTCTTCGGCTTCGGGCGCGAACGGGACGTCACGCCAGCGGCGCTCGGCGGCCAGGCGCCTGGCTACCGCCGGGGTGCGGTATCCCTCCCTGCGCTGGCCGCGACGGTCGAGCTCGACGACGAGGGCGCGGGCGGCGGTGGTCACGTCGCTGGGGATGCCCAGGTCGACGCGGTGGTGGACGCCAAGCGCGCCCGGGTTCGCGTCCACCTGGATGACGGTCGCGTCCTCGCGGATGAGGGTGCCGTGCCTGGTCGTCCACATGGACAGGGCGCAGCCCCAGGCGATGATCAGGTCCGCGTCTTTGATCAGCTCGGCCGCCGCCGGGGTGGCGAAGCCCCCGCTCACGTCAAGGTTGAACGGGTCGCCGCTGAACAGGCCCTTGGAGACTGCGGAGGTGGCCAGCAGCGCACCGGCTCGTTCGGACAACTGCCTTAGATCTTCTTTTGACTTGCGAGCGCCACGCCCGGCGAGGAATACCGGCCGCTTGGCGCGGCCGAGGGCGTCGGCGACCTGCGCGACTGTTTCCGGCGCGGGGCTGAGCCTGGGCCAGACCTGGACGGCGGGCATCGGGATGTCGGCGTGCGGCTGTGCCTGGACGTCGAGCGGGAGGCTGAGCAGGACCGTGCGACGCTCGATCAGCGCGGTGCGGTAGGCGCGCCTGAGGTCGTTGGGGACGGTTGAGGCGGCGGTGACCCGGTTCTGGGAGCACGCCGATCGATGCCGCCAGGCCGGCCTGGTCGATGTAGAAGTTGCTGGTGCGCTGGGTGGCCTCGGCGGCGAGGACGAGCAGCGGGGTGCGGGACTTCGCGGCCTCGGTGAGGGCGGTGAGCGCGTTGGTGAGGCCGGGGCCCTGGTGGACGGTGAGGACGCCGAGCTCGCCGCTGACCCGCGCGTAGCCGTCGGCCATCATGGCGGCCCCGCCCTCGTGGCGGGCGGGGATGAAACGGGCGCCATGGGACGTCAGGGCGTTCGTGAGGTGGAAGTTACCGCTGCCGACCACGCCGAAGACCGTCTTTACCCCGGCGTCGCGTGCGAGGGCGGCGCCGATCCAGTGCGCGACGGTTCCCGCTGTCATCGCGCGACGAGGGCGAGGACGCGGGCCGGGGACCCGGAGCCGCTGACGATGGGCAGCGGAGCGGCGATGACGATCGCGCCGGTGGCCGGGAGCTTGTCGAGGTTGCGCAGCTGGGTAAGGCCGTACTTGCCCGCGCCGAGGACCCCCTGGTGGCAGGGGAAGGCCGGGGTGAAGCCGAACGCCTGGCCGGCGTCGGTGCCGACGGTTTCCACGCCGAAGCCGAGGAGCCCGGTCTCGGCCAGGTAGGTGGCGGCGGCCGGGGTAACGCCCGGGGTGTGCGCGCCGCGCTCGTCGGCGTTGGCGAACGCGGCCGGGTCGTCGCCGCGCGATGACCAGCCGGTCCTGAAGAGGAGCCAGCCGCTTTGCGGGAGGGGGCCGTGCTGCTCCTGCCATGCCTCGAGGTCTTTGACGTCGAGGAGGTAGTCGGGGTTCTCTGTCGCCTCTTTCACCTTGTCGATGACGACGGCAGGGCCGATGAGCCTGTGCGGCGGGATCTGGGCGACGTCTCCCTTGTCCCTGCCGGTGACCCAGTGGTTCGGCGCGTCCAGGTGAGTGCCGGTGTGCTCGCCGGTGCGGATGTTGTTCCAGTACCAGGCGGGGCCCCGCTCGTCGTAGCGGCTGATCTCCTCGAGCTGGAAGGGCTGCGTCTGGCCCCACTGCGGCGGGAGCTGCAGGATCGGCGTGCTGGCGTGCAGCGGCGAGGTGAGGTCGATGACCTCGATCTCTCCGGCGAGGAGCTGCGCTGCGAACTCGGCAAGGTCTGCCATGGCGGTCCCTTCGGGCGATCGACGCTGTGACCGTACTGGGGGCGCCGTCTGTCCGTCAACGCTTACGGGGCGTTGACTCTGTTGATTTCACGGATCTATCATTCTGATATCAGATTATCGTAGCCGTAAACGGCCTCGGAAGCCCGGGACATCGCAGGAGTAGAAGGTGGTCTTAATGAGGCACCGCGCCGCCGGTTTCGGCCCCACGCTCACCATCGCGAGCACGGTGGCCGTGATCGCATCCGGGTGCAGCTCACCGCAGCCGACAGGAACCACCAGCACGCTCGCCGGCGCGGCGCAGCCGGCCGGGTCGTGGGCGTACCCGAACGGGGACCTCACCAATACCAGGGTGGCCGTGGGGTCACAGATCTCGTCGTCGAACGTCTCCCAGCTGAAAGAGGCGTGGACGTTCAAGCTCACGGGCACCCCCGCGACCGGCGTGTCGGATACCGGCTCGCTCGCCGCGGCGCCGGTCGTCGTGAACGGCGTCGTGTACCTGCAGGACCTCTACGCCAATGTGTACGCGATCTCCCTGGCGACGGGGAAGCTTAAGTGGGAGTACCAGGCGAACCTCGCGGAGAAGAGCGGGCCTGGCCCGGACGGCGTGGCCGTTGCCAACGGCGTCGTGTACGGCGACACGTCGACCGCGGTCTTCGCGCTGAACGCCGCCACGGGAAAGGTCATCTGGAACGACGGCAGCCTGCTGAACAGCGGCCAGGGCGCGTTCGAGATCCAGCCTGCGGTGGCCGACGGCCGCGTGTACCTGGCCAGTGCCTACGGGTCGGGGCCCGGCGGCGGGGTACTCCTCGCGCTCGACGCGTCGACCGGCAAGGAGCTGTGGAGCTTCAACACGGTGATCGGCGCGAAGCCCGGCGTCAACGCGCTCGGGCTCGGCTCCGGCGGGGCGTGGGAGACGCCGCTGGTCGGGACGGACGGGTCGGTGACCTTCGGGACCGGGAACCCGTACCAGTCGATCGGCCAGGCGATCAGCCACCCGGCAACTGATCTCTACACCGACAGCGAGGTCAACCTTGACGCCGCGACCGGGAAGCTGCGCTGGTACTACCAGGCCGTGCCGAACGACTTCAAGGACTGGGACATCCAGCTCTCGCCGATCGCGGCGACCGTGGGTGTCGTGCCCGCGATCATCGGCGGCGGGAAGATGGGCGACGTCTACGCTTTCAATGCCACAACCGGGGCCCTGTTGTGGAAGACGCCGGTCGGCGTGCATGACGGGCACGACGACGACTCGCAGCTCCTGCTTGAGCACAAGCTCACGATCACGCTGCCCTATACGTACGAGCCCGGCGCCCTCGGCGGCGTGCTCACCGACATGGCGTCGGCAGACGGGTCCGTGTACGTCGCCACGATCGACCTGCCGCTCACCATCAAGACCATGAGCACGGTTAACGGCACGCCGGCCAGCGCCGCCGCCGCGGGGGAGATCGAGGCGCTGAACCTGGCCACTGGTCGCGTGGAGTGGGATACGAAGGTGCCGAGCCTGCCGCTCGGCGCGGCCACCGTGTCGAACGACCTGGTCTTCACGACGCTGTACAACGGCGAGCTGATCGCGCTGAACCGCTCGACCGGGGCGATCGTCTACCAGCAGAAGCTGCCGACGTCGACCAACTCCCCCATCGCCATCACGAGTAACGCGGTCCTCGTCCCCGCAGGCGGCCCGGAGACGTCGGCCAAGGGCGGCGGCGGCAACGCCCAGCTGGTCGCCTACACGATCCCGTAGGCCGGTGCCGGACGTCTCGCGAAGCGTCGCCCTGTCCGCCCCTCCGTGGTCCGATGATTGCCGGGATCTGGGAACGTCACAACGTTGGTGCAACCACACGAAGGGACGAGGACGCATGCCGGACATCACCGCGTTGTACTCCCAGCCGACCGGGTTCACCTCGCCGGGAAACCACGCCGACGCGCTGGCCAGGCTTCCGGCCGACCCGGCCGCGCTGACCGAGGTCGCGCACGGCCTGATCGTGCATGAGCACATGGCCGGCATGTATGGCTTCGAGCTGGCCGGAGAGCGCCGGGCCAGCGTGCACCTCCGCCCGGTCAGCCGGCTACTTGACCAGATCGTGGCCGAGGACGGCCGGCCGCTGGACGTCGCGCGCGAGCCGGCCGCGCGAGTGCCAGGCAATTGCCGCCACTTCACCGTGCTAACCGTGGCCGCGCTGCGGGCACACGGTGTCCCGGCGCGGGCGCGGTGCGGCTTCGGCGGGTACTTCGGCACAGGCTGGTATGAGGATCACTGGGTGTGCGAGTACTGGGACGCCACGGCGGGACACTGGACGCTGGCCGACGCGCAGATCGACGACGTGCAGCGCAAGGCGTTCGGCGTCGGGCTGGACGTGCTTAACGTGTCTCGCGACGACTTCCTTGTTGCCGGCGACGCCTGGCTGCGCTGCCGGGCCGGCCTCGCTGATCCCGGCAAGTTCGGGCTAAGCCTGCTCGACGAGGCGGGTTACTGGTGGATCGCCGCCAACCTGCTGCGTGACGTGGCGGCGCTGAACAACACGGAGATGCTGCCGTGGGACGTGTGGGGCGAGATGCTCCGCCCGGACGAGGAGCCTGATGAGGCGCAGATAGCGTTCTTCGACCAGCTAGCCGCGCTGACCACTGACCCTGACGCCGACTTCGCCGAGCTGACCGCCCGCTACCAGGCCGACCCGCGGCTCACCGTGCCCGCCACCGTCTACAACGGGGTCTTGAAACGGGTCGACGAGGTTCTGACAGTTGGTGCGAGCCGGACCGCGGACGGGGTTGGCGCGCGCCAGCGATCCATCGCGTCACGACCGGGAACGAGTCGATCACACCGGAGACCTCCGGTCGGCGGTCTGGTACACGTGGGTGCATGAGTGATCTCATTGACCTGACAGATAAAACGGTGATCGTCACCGGCGCGTCATCCGGTATCGGCGCGGCGACCGCGAGGGCACTGCACGCCGCCGGCGCATATCCAGTCCTGGCCGCGCGCCGGGCCGACCGGCTGGCCGGGTTGACCGACGAACTCGGCGGGGCGCTGGCCGTCCCCACCGACGTGACCGATCCTGCGCAGGTGCGCGACCTGGTCGCCGCCACCCTCGACCGGCACGGGCGCGTCGACGGCCTGGTGAACAACGCCGGCGCCAGCATTCAGGGCCCGATCGCCGACATCGATCTCGCCGAGTACCGCCGGATTTTCGACCTCAACGTGGCCAGCCTCATCGGTGTCACCCAGGCCGTGCTGCCGACCATGCGGCAACAGGGGTTCGGACGGATCGTGAACATCAGTTCGGGCACCACTCGCCGGGTGGCGACCGGCTCCGGCGCGTACGCGGCGACGAAATCGGCGGTGAACATGATCAGCGCGGTGTTGCGCGAGGAGTTGGCCGTGGACGGGATCGCAGTGTCGCTGCTGCTGCCCTCCATTACCGCGACCGAGTTCGGCAATGGCATCTTCCAGCTCGGCGTCGCGCCTCGGCCCGGTATGGTGACGCACCACCCGGAGTACGTGGCCGGTGCGGTGCTCCGACTGCTTCGCACGGGCGAGGACACCTTCGACATCCCGCACGGCCCCGAGCAGCCCGACATTGCCCAGGTGCCGGAGTAAACACCGCACAGGCGGGTCGCGCTAGGCCTAGGCATAGGCCTAGGCAGGACAAGAAAAGAGACCTGACGATGGGGAGCACCAAGTGACGGACGATACGCCCAGCCGGTTCGGACTGGTCGGCACCGGCTGGCGCGCCGACTTCTTCCTCCGACTCGCCGCCGCCTTGCCCTCCCGCTTCGAGGTCGCCGCGGTGGCCACGCGAGATCCCGCCAAGGGGGAAGCGATCGAGAAGGCCTGGTCGGTGCCAACGGTCCGGAGCGCCAGCGACCTGATCGCCACCTGCCGGCCGGACTTCGTGGTCGCGTCGGTCAACCGGGTCGCCACCCCGGAGATCATCGAGACCTGCGTGCGGCACGGCACGCCGGTCCTGGCGGAGACACCCCCGGCGCTGGACCTGGCGGCCATGCACGACCTGTGGCAGCGGCTGACCGATCCGGGTCTGGTTCAGGTTGCGGAGCAGTACCCGTACCTGCCCAAGCTCCAGGCCTTCCGGGCCCTCATCGACGCCGGGCGGCTGGGCGAGGTAACCGCGGCGGAGGTCTCCTGGACCCAGGACTACCACGCCGTCGCGATACTCCGCGGCCTGCTGGGCGCGGGCTTCCGGGAGGCCACGGTGATGGCGCAGGCGTTCACCGCCCCGATCACCGCGAGCCTCACCCGCGCGGGCTGGCCGGACCGGGCCGAACTGATGGACGTGACCAGGACGGTCGCGCTGCTCAACTTCGGCGACCGGCTCGGCGTGTACGACTTCACCGAGAACCAGTGGTTCCACCCGCTGATGGGCCGCCGGCTCACGGTGCGCGGCACGACCGGCGAGATCATCGGCGACCAGGTGACCACGCTGGTGGACCAGCGCACCCCGGTCACTGCCGTCCTGCAGCGGCGGCAGACCGGCGTCGACGGTGACCTGGAGGGCTTCGACCTGGACACCATCGCCCTGGGCACCGACGTGCTGTACCGCAACCCGTTCCAGGGGGTGCGGCTGTCGGATGAGGACATCGCGATCGCGACCGTGCTCGACCGCATGCGCGACTGGGTTCGCGGCACGGTCGCGCCGCCGTACCCGCTCGCCCAGGCCTGCCAGGATCATCTGCTGGCGCTGGCCATCATCGAGTCAGCGAAGACGGCGCAGCCCGTCACGGTCGGCCGGGAAGCCTGGGCGACCCAGTGACCACCCAGCTTTCCGCGACCAGGTAATCCAGGGGGAGCCAATCCGGCACTCCCGATGACCAGCGGCATCCCTCACGCCCTCACGCGGCCGCAGACTCTGCAGGCGTCCTGTTGTCCTAAGCTAATAACAAATGATCGGCTTTGTAAGTCCAGCGCAGAGGGTAGGATGACGATGACAGTTTCCGAAGAGGGGGTGCCCACCGCTCTGCCGGAAGAATTGTTCCTAGACATTGACCGATCGAGCCCGATCCCGCTCTATTACCAGATTTCCAGTCGGATCGAAGCGGCGATTGTCAGCGGGCAGTTGCCACCTGGGTCACGCCTCGAGAATGAGATCTCGCTGGGCGATCGGCTCAATCTCTCCCGGCCAACGGTTCGTCGCGCGCTTCAGGAGCTCGTCAATAAGGGGTTTCTGGTGCGCCGCCGCGGCATCGGCACCCAGGTGGTCCAGGGCCCAGTTACTCGCAAGGTCGAGCTCACGAGCCTTTACGACGACCTCGACCGCGGCGGGCAGCATCCGACCACGGAGCTGCTGTCCCATGAGGTCGCCAAGGCGGACGCGAACGTGGCCGAGCGGCTGTCGATCGCCGAAGGCTCGCCGGTGTTGCATCTGCGGCGGCTTCGCCTGTCTGACGACGTCCCGCTCGCGGTCTTGGAGAACTTCTTGCCTGAGGACTTTCTCGACCTCCGCAGCACGGATTTGGCCTCGCACGGCCTGTACCAACTCATGCGCGCCCGCGGGACGCTGATACGGGTCGCTCATCAGCGCATCGGCGCGAGGGCCGCCACCTCGGAAGAGAGCCGACTCTTGGGAATCAAGAGCCACGGGCCCGTGCTCACGATGGACCGGACCGCTTACGACAATTCAGGCAAGGCATTCGAGTTCGGACATCACTGCTATCGGCCTGACCTCTATTCGTTTGAGATCACGGTCGTAGACAATTGATCGCCTTGCGGCGACCCATGTCGTCACAGTCCCAGGGCGCAAGCCCGACTCTGGCGCGTGGAAGTCAGTGCCACCGAGCAGACGAGGTTGTCCCCACGCGTTGAGTCAGGCCAAGATCGCGCTCGACAGCGGATCGGCACGGCGAGATACGGGGCTCTTGGTGCGCAGTTCGGGCGTGAGTGTCAGACGATGGATCTGCTCGGTCACTGCGCGATCGTTCCGATGTGGCCCGGTTGATCCGTCAGCCCAGAAGGGGCCGCTGCTTCTTCTGCTGTTCGAGGTAGTCGGCGTGCGCCTGTTTCGTGCTGTCGAGCTCGGATACCTGCGCGACGGGCACGTCCCACCAGCCCTCGCCGTCCGGCGCGTAGACGAAGGGGTCGGAGTTGATGTGGATGAGAGTCGAGCGGGCGCTCGCCTTGGCCGCCCGCACGGCGGCGGCGAGGTGGTCGATCGCCTGGGAGGTGGGCTGGATCTCGATCACGTCGATGCCGTAGCTGCGAGCGTTCGCGGCGAGGTCGACGGCGGTCAGCAGGTCTCCGGACTCGAAGTTCAGCGCCTCGCTGTCGCGGTAGCGGTAGCGAGTGCCGAAGCGCTGGGAGCCGACCGTCTCGGAGAGGTGCCCGATCGAGGCGTAGCCCTCGTTCTGAATGAGCACGACGATGATCTTGATTCCCTCGGCCACCACCGTGGCCAGCTCGGAGTGCAGCATAAGATAGGAGCCGTCGCCGACCATGACGATCACGTCGCGGTCGTCGCCGAGCGCCTCCAGCCCGCGTTTGACGCCCAGGCCCCCGGCGATCTCGTAGCCCATGGTCGAGAAGGCATACTCCACGTGGTACCCGAGGGTGTCGCGGACGCGCCACAGCTTGTGCAGGTCGCCCGGCAGGCTTCCGGCCGCCTGTACGACGACGTCCTTCGGGCCGGAGGCGGCCTGCACGGCCCCGATGATCTCGGACTGGCCGGGCAGCTTCAGTCCCGTGTGCGTGAAGGCGAGGTCGACGGCGTGGTCCCACTCGCGCTTCTCATGCGCGACGCGCTCGGCCTGGCCGGATTCCACGCGGAAGCCCGCGAGCGCTTCGCGCAGGGCGTCGAGCGCCTCACGCGCATCCGCGATCACCGGCAGCTGACTGCCGTGCTTGAACGCGTCGAACGGTGCGACATTGATGTTGACGAAGGTCACGTCCGGGTTCTGGAAAGCGGTGCGGCTCGCGGTGGTGAAGTCGCTATAGCGCGTGCCGATGCCGATGACCACGTCGGCGTCCGCGGCCAGGCGGTTAGCGGCCGTCGTGCCGGTCGCGCCAACGCCGCCCAGGTACTGCGGGTGATCCCAGTGCAGCGCCCCGCCGCCGGCCTGGGTCGTGCCGACGGGGATGCCGGTGAGCTCCACGAGTTCGCGCAGGGCGTCCTCCGCGCCGGAGTAGATGACCCCGCCGCCCGCGACGATGAACGGCTTCTTCGCGCCCCGGATCGCGGCTGCCGCCGCCCCAAGCGCCCACTTCTCCGGCACCGGGCGGCGGATTCGCCACTCACGGTCCTGCAGGAACTCCACCGGCACGTCGAGCGCCTCGGCCTGCACATCCTCCGGCAACGCGATGGTCACGGCCCCCGTCTCGGCGGGGTCGGTGAGCACGCGCATTGCGGCCAGCGCAATCGAGAACAGCTGCTCCGGCCGCTCCACGCGGTCGAAGTAGCGGGACAGCGGGCGGAAGGCATCCGTGACCTGCACGCTTGTGTCGTGCGGGTGCTCCAGCTGCTGCAGCACCGGGTCGGCCACGCGCGTGGCGAAGGTGTCGCTCGGCAGCAGCAGCGCCGGGAGCCGGTTCGCGGTCGCCAGCGCCGCCCCGGTAAGCATGTTCGCGGCGCCCGGACCGACGGACGCGGCAGCCGCCAGCGTCGCGCGGCGGCGGTGAACGCGCGCGAAGCCGACCGCCTGGTGCACCATGGCCTGCTCGTTGCGGGCCTGGTGGTACGGCAACAGCGCGGGCTCCCGCACGTTGTACTGCTTCAGCGCCTGGCCGAGGCCTGCCACGTTGCCGTGCCCGAAGATGCCGACGATGCCGGGAATCGTGCGCTCGCGTAGCTCGCCGTCCACGGTCCACTGATGGGCCAGGAACTCGACCAGGGCCTGGCCGACGGTCACCCTGCGGGTCGTCATCTGGAGGCTCCGTCGGTTTCCGTGAGGTAGGGCAGGCGCGGATCCGGGCTCAGATGCGCCCACTGCGATCTGACCCAGGACTGCTCGGGGTCGTCGCTGACGAGCCATATGCGTTCGGGGTCGGGGCCGGCCATGACGTTGAGGTAGTAGAGGTCGTACTCGGGTACCGCAGCCGCCGGCCCGTGGTACCCGTACGGTACGAGCGCGATGTCTCCCGTGCGCACCAGCGCGTGGGTGTCGATCGCGCCGGCCTGGGACGAGTAGCTGGCGAAGGTCCCGAACGCGTCGACCGGGTCGGGCGCCCCCGTGCCGCGTACCGCGGCGGACTCGAAGTAGTAGATCTCCTCGAGCCGGGACTCGTGCCCTGGCACGAGCTCATCGTGCTTGTGGGCCGGATGCGACGACCAGTTGCCACCCGGTGTGATCACCTCGCACACGATGAAGGCAGCAGCATCCAGCGCGTCCGGCGTGCCGAAGTTGTGCACCTGCCGAGTACCCCGGCCGGCGCCGCGGATCTCCACCGGCACCTCGGACTTCGCCAGGTACCGGCTCGGCTTGCGCACGGCCGTGGGGGCTTCGGCCACCGCGATGCGGCCGCGGCCGTGCAATGACAGGCCGCTTCCCGCACTGACGTACATCACGTCGGTCGGCCCTTCGAAGACACCCGCGCGCCCGTGAAGCGCGGTCGTGGTCTCGTCGTGATCGACCCAGAAACTGCCCGCAAGCGGGACGACGAGCCGCTCGACGTCGCCCGCCGGCAGCGTGACCTTATGCACGCCGTCGAGCGTGGTGACCCGGATGCCGGTGTGCTTCCAGCCGGGTAGCGAGGCATCCACCACGGACTCCCAGCCCTCACGGGCGAGGGACCCGCGAGGGAAGAACCATTCGTTGCGCACTGCCATGGTGACGCGCGTACCTTTCGCTGCTCGTCGTACTCGTGCTAGTCGTTCTGGGGGAAGCCCAGGTTGATGCCGCCGTGCGCGGCCGGGTCCAGCCACCGGCTGGTGATGGCCTTCTCGCGGGTGAAGAAGTCGAAGCCGTGCACGCCGTAGGCCTTGGCGTCGCCGAACAGCGACTTCTTCCAGCCGCCGAAGGAGTGGTAGGCCACGGGCACGGGGATCGGGACGTTGATGCCGATCATGCCGACCTGGATCTCGTTCTGGAACCGGCGGGCCGCTCCCCCGTCGTTCGTGAAGATCGCCGTGCCGTTGCCGAACTCACCCGAGTTGATCAGGTCCACGCCATCCTGGAACGACTGCACCCGCACGACCTCGAGCACCGGGCCGAAGATCTCCTCGGTGTAGGCGCGCGACGTGGTCGGGAGCTCGTCGATCAGTGTGGGACCAAAGAAGAATCCGTCTTCGTGCCCTGCGACGCTGAGCGGGCGGCCGTCGACGACAATCTTCGCTCCGTCCGCCTCGGCAATGTCGACGTAGCCAGAGACCTTGTCGCGGTGCTGCTTGGAGATCAGCGGGCCCAGGTCGGGCTCGCCGCCGTCGCCGCCTGCCCCGTTCCCGACGCGCAGCCGGGCGATGCGCTCGGAGATCTTCGTGATCAGCTCGTCAGCCACCGGCTCGACGGCCAGGACTACAGACACGGCCATGCAGCGCTCACCCGCTGCCCCATAGCCGGCGTTCACGGCCTGGTCGGCGACAAGGTCGAGGTCGGCGTCCGGGAGCACCAGCATGTGGTTCTTCGCCCCGCCAAGGGCCTGCACGCGCTTGCCGTTCTTCGAGGCGGTCTCGTAGATGTACTGCGCGATCGGGGTCGAGCCGACGAAGGAGACCGACTGCAGGACCGGGGAGTTCAGCAGGCCGTCGACCGCGAGCTTGTCACCCTGCAGCACGGTGAACACGCCGTCGGGCAGACCGGCCTCTTTCCACAGCTGCGCAAGCCATAGCGAAGCGGACGGGTCCTTCTCGCTCGGCTTGAGCACGACCGCGTTGCCGGCGGCGATCGCGATCGGGAAGAACCACATCGGCACCATCGCCGGGAAATTGAAGGGCGAGATGATGCCGACGACCCCGAGGGGCTGCTTGATGGAGTACACGTCGATGCCGGTCGAGGCAGACTCACTGAACGCGCCCTTGATCAAGTGCGGGAACCCGGTCGCGAGCTCGACGACCTCCTGCCCGCGGTTAATCTCACCGAGCGCGTCCGAAAGGACCTTGCCGTGCTCGGCCGTGATGATCGCCGCGAGTTCCCCCTTGCGGGCGTTCAGCAGCTCGCGGAAAGCGAAGACGACCGCCTGGCGCTTGGCGATGGAGAACGTGCTCCACACCTCGAAGCCGCGCTGAGCGGAGGCGACCGCGGCGTCTACCTCGGCCTGATCGGCCAGGGCGACCCGCGCCGTCTGGGCGCCGGTGGCCGGGTTGTAGACCGGCGCGGTCCGCCCGCTCGTGGACGGCGATTCGGCCCCGTCGATCCAGTGGGAGATAAGCGGCTGTTCGGCGGTGGCAGGCGACTCCGCGGATGCCTCAGCGGTGTTAGTCATGATGATCCCTTCTGGATGCGGGGCTCCGGGTACCGCTCAGCGACCGTGCACTAGGCCGGCGGCGGTGTCGACGGCCTGGGCTACGTCACCGTCGTGAGGGTAGAGCAAGCTGCGACCGACCATCAGCCCGTGCACGCCCGGCAGGGCCAGGGCGGCATCCCAGGCGGCATACGTCTCCTCGGCAGCGGCGCCGGTGTCGCCGCCGAGGAGGAGTGTCGGCAGCGTCGTCGATTCCATGACCCGCTCCATCTCATTCACGACGGGCAGCTTGAGCCAGCTGTATGCCGAGGAGGCGCCGAGGCCGGAGGCGATGCCGACCGAGGTGATGACGGCATCCGCCGACAGATCGTTGACGACGCGCCCGTCCACCCACTCGCTCATGAACGGCTCGATCATAATCGGCAGCTTCGCGTGCGCCGATGCCGTGACCACGCGGGCAGACTCCTCGATGGTGCGCACCGTCCCCGGGTCGCCGAGGTTCACACGCAGCAGCAGCTTGGCCGCGTCGAGTCCGCTCTCCACGACCGTCTCGACGTCGTAGCCGGTGTAGCGGTCATCCATCTCGAAGGCGGCGCCGCGCAGGCCGCCCCGGTTCATCGATCCGACGGCGATCTTCCCGTCGAGCACGCCAAGCAGCGCCAGGTCGTCGATGATGTCTGGTGTGCCGAGCACCCCGTCAACTCCGGGCCGGGACAGGGCGAGCACGAGCCGCTGCAGCAGCTCGTAGCGGCTGGCCATCGCCATCCGGTCCTTGCCCACACTCAGTGCTCCGCGCGCCGGGTGATCGGCAGCGATGATGAACAGACGTCCGTTACCCGCCACCAGCGGTCGGCGAGCACGAGCCGCGAGTGCGGACGCGATAGCGGCGGGGTTCTTATGACGCACCGCGCGCAGCGCCGCGAACTCCTCCGAGCTGATCGTCGAAGCGGCGAAGTCAGGCCTGGGCATAGTCGAGCTCATTGATTGCCGTCTCAATCTCGGTGGTGGTGGGCATGGCGGTCGAGCATTCTCGACGGGTGGCCACGATGGCCCCGGCGACGTTCGCGAAGCGGATCGTCTGGCGCAGCGGCCATCCCTGCAACAGTCCGTAGCACAGGGCGCCTCCGAACCCGTCGCCGGCGCCGAGGCCGTTGAGGACCTCGACCTCGTACGGTGCGACCTCGACGGTCTCTTCGCGGGTCTTCGCGAGAACTCCCCGCGGCCCCTGCTTCATGATCGCGAGCTCGATCCCGCGCTCCAGCAGCGCATCGGCCGCGCGATGCGGGTCCGTCTCACCGACGGCAATCGCGCACTCCTCACGGTTCCCGACCGCGACCGTCACCTGATCGAGCGCCTTCGAGACCTCCGCGGTCGCTTCCTCGGGCGAGGACCAGAACATCGGCCGGTAGTCGAGGTCGAGTATCGTCAGCGGCACCCGCCCACGTGCCGCCCAAGCGTCATGATGCGTCTTGCGGCTCGGCTCTTTCGAGAGCCCTGTCACCGTGGACCAGTAGATGCGCGCACTCCGAACAGCGTGGAGATCGAGGTGCTGTGCAGTCAGCGCTAGATCTGGCGCAAGCGGGTCGCGGTAGAAGTAGAGCGGGAAGTTGTCGGGCGGGAAGATTTCGCAGAAGGTGATCGGCGTCTTCAGCTCGCTGATCGTCGCCACGAAACGGTCGTCGACGCCGAGCCGCCGCAGCTCGCGGTGGACATAGCGGCCGAAAGGGTCGTCGCCTGTCGCAGTGACGACGGCGGAGCGCAGGCCGTGCCGCGCCGCCGCGATGGCCACGTTGCTCGGGCTGCCACCGAGGTACTTGCCGAAGGTCTCGACGTCCTCAAGTCCGACGCCGTCTTGGAGGGGGTAGAGATCCACTCCGATCCGCCCGATCGTGAGGACGTCAAACGCCTCGCCAGCGTTGGATGCCGTCATCTCTCACCACTTCCTTGTCGACTCGTTGCGACCGGCCCCCACCATATCGCACTTTGTGCTATCAAACTGACAAAGTCCGGCGTTCGCCGGCACACGCAGAAAGGCGGTTACGCATTGACTCCCCGTAGCCGATCCCGCCACCTTGTCGGTTACGGCGCCGAACCGCGGCGGGAACTCAGTATAGTGAGATTTGTTAGGACATATTATGTAATACCCGTTATGCGCGCCTCTCGCCCACTACCCGCTACGCACTGCCGGCAACGGCTCTCAGGAAGGAACCCCGCCCGATGATGCGTGTCGCCGGAGCACCTGTCAGCTTCGGAGTCTTCGAAATGGCCCCGGAACCGGGCGCTGAACTCCCTGGACCGGATCGGATCGCCGAGATCCTCACGGAACTCGACTACCGCGGGGTCGATCTCGGTCCGGTCGGATTCCTCGGTCGCGGTGCTGAACTCCAAGACCGGCTTCGCCGCCATCGGCTCGCGCTGGTCGGAGGCTGGCTGGACTTGCCGTTCACCGACGACGACGCCTTCGCCGCGGCGCTGCCCCTGCTGGACGACGCCCTCGACGTGTTCACGGCCGCGGCGGCCGTGTTCCCGGCCACACCGCCACTGCCCACCCTTGCCGACGCGGGCTCCGCAGCGAGGCGAGCTCACCCGGGCGGAGGCCAGGGCCTGAGCCTTGACGAAGCCGGCTGGGACCGGCTGGCGCGCAACGTGACCGAAGCCGCCCGGCGTATTCGCGACCGCGGGCTCGATCCGACCTTCCACCACCACGCCTGCACCCACGTCGAGACTCCGGATGAGATCGAGTCATTCCTCGCCCGCACCAACGTGGGCCTCACCCTCGACACCGGCCACCTCATCCTCGGCGGTGGCGACCCGCTCGAGGGCGTGCGCCGTTGGGGCGACCGGATCAACCACATCCATCTGAAGGATGTCCGCGTCGACGTGCTGCGCGCGATCATCGCGCGCGGCGGCGCGATGCGCGAAGTATGGAGCGGCGGCGCCTTCGTCGCACTCGGCGCCGGGAACCTCGATCTCGACGGCTTCATGACCGAGCTCATCGATTCCGGCTACGACGGCTGGGTCGTGGTGGAACAGGACACGATCCCACGACCCGGGGATTCGATCGACCGGATCATCGACGACCAGCGCACCAACAGAGAGGCACTGAGGACGTGGCTGCCATGACGGACAGAATCCGGATCGGCGTGGCGGGACTCGGCGCAGTCGCCCAGTCTGTCCACCTCCCGCTCATCGCCCGGAGGTGGGACCTCTTCGACCTCGTGGCGGTGACGGACCTCTCCGCAACCCTGAGCGACCAAATCGGCGACCACTACGGCGTCGATCCGAAACGGCGCCACACCAGCTACGAGGACATGCTCGCGGCCGGCGGCCTCGACGGCGTCCTCATCCTCACCTCCGGGTCGCACGGCACCCCCGCGCTCCAGGCCATCGACGCCGGGATCGCCGTCTTCTGCGAGAAGCCCATCGCCTTCTCCCGAGCCGAGATCGACCGGATCATCGAGGCGGAGGCGTGCGCGGGGCGTCCAATGCTGCTTCTGGCCTACATGAAAGAATACGACCCGGCGTTGCAGCGCCTTCGCGAGGCGCTGCCCGAAGTCGACGACATCCGGTATGCGGAGGTCGAGGTGCTCCACCCAAGCGCACCCTCCCAGCTCGCCTTCTCCAACCTCCGGCCGCCCGCGCGCGACATCCCGGCCGAGGCACTCGCGCCGCTGATCGCCCGCGACGCGCTCGCACTCGACGCCGCGATCGGCGCCGACGCGCCGGCCGACTTCCGCCGCCTCTACGCGGACGTCATCATCGGAAGCCTCATCCACGACATCTCGGCGCTTCGATCGCTTATCGGCCCCGTCGGCGAGATCGACTCCGTGCGGCAGTGGGACAACGACTCCGGTCCCGGTTCGCTCGAGGTCAGCGGTGTCGTGGGCCGCGCACGACTCAACCTGCACTGGCACTACCTGCCGGACTACCCCGCGTACCACGAGACGATCACCCTCCACCACGCCAAGGGTTCCCTGCAGCTTGAGTTCGCCGCCCCGTACCTCCTCAACGCACCCACCGAGCTGCGCATCGTCAGGCGGGACGGCGTCGGCGAGTCTCGCCGTGTCGTCCGCGACGTCACCGAGGCGTTCGAGAACGAGTTGGTCGCCTTCCACCGTCTGGTGACTGCCGGCGTCGCCGCGCCGACCACCGCGCGCGAGGGCAGTCTCGACCTCGCTGTCGCTCAGCGGATCGCCCGCGTGCTCGGCAGCTCCCGTTCCATCCCCGTCGCCGGAGAGGCCCTCGACGCATGACCACCCAGAAGCCGACGGCGCCCGGCATCGTCTTCGTTCCGCACACGCACTGGGACCGCGAGTGGTACGAGCCGTTCCAGGTTTTTCGGTTCCGGCTGGTCGAAGCCCTCGACCAGGTGATCGAGACCGCAGAGCGCGACCCCCGTTACCGCTTCACCCTGGACGGTCAGGCCGCGGCCATCGAGGACTACCTCGAGATCCGGCCGGAGAACACCGAACGCGTCCGCGCGTTGGTCGCCGCGGGCCAGCTCGCCATCGGCCCGTGGCTGATCCTGCTCGACGAGTTCCTGTGCTCCGGCGAGACGATCGTGCGGAACCTGCAGCTCGGCTGGGCGAGCGCGGAGGCTCTGGGCGGGGCGATGCGCATCGGCTACCTTCCCGACATGTTCGGCCACACGGCGCAGGTACCGCAGATCCTGCGCCGCGCCGGCATCGAGCACGCCGCCTTCTGGCGAGGCGTGCCGGGTCGCGTCTCCGGGCACGCCTTCCGCTGGGAGGCACCGGATGGGTCGAGCGTGCGAGTCGAATACCTATTCGACGGCTACGGCAACGCCTTGGATGCCTTGCTGGTGCCCGAGCGCATCGGAGAGGCGCTTCGCGAGTACCGCGACCGGACCGCCACGCGGTGGGGCGCCGACCCCGTGCTCGGAATGGTCGGAACCGATCACATGGCACCGAACCCGGCGCTCATGGACTGGGTCAGCCGCTTCAACTCCCCCGACTTCCCGATCCGCGTCGCGACCCTCCAGCAGTACATCGAGGGGCTCGCGAATGACCGCGATCACACGCCCGAGCCGGTTGTCGTGCGCGGAGAACTGCGCAGCCACGCCCGCGGGAACATCCTGCCCGGCGTGCTCTCGATCCGCTTGGGGCTGAAGGAGGCGATGGCACGCGCCGAGCGCACGGTCGGCGAGGCCGAACGTGCCGCCGCGACGCTCTCGCGCGAGGATTTCACGCCGTTCCTCACCACCGCCTGGCGGAAGATCGTCGAGTCGACAGCGCACGACTCGGTCGTGGGGTCGGGCACCGACGAGACCGTCGCGCAGGTGCGAGCACGCCTGGACGAGGCGGCGCAGATCGCCCGAGCCGTGCGCGACGGCGTCGTACGCGAGGCCGCGCACCGGGTGTCGAGCGACGCCTACCTCGCCGTGAACACGCTGACGCGGGCACGCACCGCGCTCGTCGAGGTCGAGGTCGCAGCGCCGCGCGACGGGGTCCCCGTGACGGCCCAACTCACCGACGGCACTCCGCTGCGCGTCCAAGAGCTCGCGACCACGCCCGTGGTCCTCGGCGACGAGCAGCTCGACGCGGCCGACTATGAGCGGGTGATCCGTCGAATCCACCGTCGTGAGCTGTTCGGGCAGGACATCGACCGCTACACGATCGAGCCAGGCACGCTGACCTTCGAGGTGGCGACCGTGCCCGAGACGCCGTCTTTCGACCTCTTCGGCCTACGCCGCGAACTCGCGGAGGCGACCCGTCGCCGCCCCGGCGCGTGGCGGGTGCTGACGCTCGCGCAGCCGCGTCGGCGCGTGCTGGTCGAGACGCCGCTTCCGGCATCCGGTGCCGTCGCTTTCGTCGCGCGGCAGGGCAGCGAGAGCGCACAGACGGATGCCGCGCCGCGAGCAACCGCGCAGGGGAACCGCCTCGGCAACGGCCGAGTCGACGTCGAGATCAACGCAGACGGCACCCTCACCGTGCACGGAGCGGGCACGACACTCAGCGGCGTCGGCCGCATCGTCGACGGCGGCGACCGCGGCGACACCTACAACTACGGGCCGCCGGCCTCCGACCTTATTGTCGAGCAGCCGCTGTCCGTCGAGATCGAAACGCTCGAGGACGGCCCGCTGCGTGCTGCTGCGCGAGTGCGGCGGAACTACGCGTGGCCGCTGCAATTGAGCGACAACGTCGACGTCCGTTCGACCGACACCCGCCCCGTCACCGTTGACATGCTCGTCGAGGTCCGCGCCGGCGAGGACTTCGTCCGTGTCTCGGTCGAATTCGACAACCCGGTGGCCGATCATCGGGTGCGCTTCCACGTGCCGCTTCCGGCCCCGGTTTCATGCTCGGCCTCCGAGGGGCAGTTCGCGGTCACCGAACGCGGGCTCACGGGCGAGGGCGGCTGGGGCGAGTTCCCGATCCCGACTTATCCGGCCGACGCCTTCGTCTCGGCGGGTCCGGCGACCGTCTTGCTCGACCACGCCACGGAGTACGAAGTGACCTCGGAGGGCTCCGAGCTGGCGATCACACTGCTGCGGGCCGTCGGGGCGATGAGCGTCAACGTCCATCCGCTGCGTGACGAACCGGCCGCCTCGCAGATCCCGGTCCCGGGCGCGCAGGAGATCGGCACGCACGTGTCGGCCCGTCTCGCGATCGTGCCCAGCGCAGGCGGCTGGGCGGCGGCAGATGCGCCGCTGCTGGCCGAGCAGTTCCGCGTCGAAGCGCTCGTGCAACGCGGCACGGCTGCGCGCGACGCCGGCACGACCGCGCCCGCGCCGGGCATCCGTGTCTCCGGTACAGGCGTCGTGGCCAGTAGCCTCCGCCGGGTGCGCGGCAGCATCGAACTGCGTCTCATCGCGATGACGCCCGAGCCGACGACCGCGACCATCACGGGTCACTTCGGCACGGTGTCGGAGAGCGATCTGCTCGGCCGGGTGCAGGGCAGCGTCGCCGCCGCCGGAACCACGACTCTGCCTCTGGGCCCGTGGGAGATCCGGACCGTGCTCCTGAGCTGACGGCGTATACGAGAAGGGGGGCGGGCGCAGTGCGCCCGCCCCCTTCTCGTTGCAGCGGCTACTTCAGCGAACCGGCGGCGAGGCCCGTGCGCCAGAAGCGCTGCAGCGCCAGGAAGATGATGATCAGCGGCACGATCGAGACCAGCGACCCGGTGATCACCGACTGCTGCAGGTCCGGATACCGCGCGACCTCGGCGTTCCAGTTGAACAGGCCGAGCGTGATCGGGTAGAGCTGCTGGCTCTGCAGCATCACCATGGGCAGGAAGAAGTTATTCCAGATGCTGACGAACTGGAAGAGGAACACCGTCACCAGAGACGGCGTCATAAGGCGGAACGCAACCTGGAAGAAGATCCGGAACTCGCCGGCTCCGTCGAGCCGGGCCGACTCGATGAGCTCGTCAGGCACCGCGGCCGCCGTGAACACGCGCGCGAGGTAGACGCCGAACGGATTCACGATGCTGGGCAGCAGCACCGACCAGTAGGTGTTCACCAGCCCGGTCTCCGCGAACATCAGGAACAGCGGAAGGGCCAGCGCGGTCGCGGGAACCAGGACGCCGCCGAGGATGATCGAGAACAGCGCCTCGCGCCCGCGGAAAGCGAACTTCGCCAGCGCGTACCCCGTCAGGGCCGAGATCAGGGTGCCGATGAGGGCCCCGCCGCCGGCGTAGATCAGGCTGTTGAGCGCCCACCGGCCGAAGAGGCCACCCTGGGCAGCGAACAGCGCCTTGAGGTTCGCCCAGAGGTGGAATCCGGAGAAGGCGAAGCCGAACGTCGAGGCGAGATCCCCCTGCGACTTCGTGGCGGAGACGACGAGCCAGTAGATCGGGATCAGAAAGTAGATGGTGAGGACCACCAGTACCGTCATCGCCCCGATGCGACCCGCGATGCTCTCGCGGTCCGACTTCCGCCGACGGGTCGAGCCCGCTGCGACCGCGGAGGACCGCGTTCGAGTGGTCACCTGGGGTGTCATTGGAGGGCCCTCCGGGCGGTCAGCCGCATGAAGCCGAAGCTGAGGATGAACGTTGCGATGGCGATGACAACAGACATCGCGGCAGCCTGCTGATAGTTGTTCCCGGCGGCAATCGAGTAGGCCAGCATGTTCGGCGTGAACGTGCTCGAAATGCTGGGGGCGATCTGCGCGAGCACCGAGGGCTCGTTGTAGAGCTGCAGAGTGCCGATGATCGAGAACACGGTCGTAAGGATCAGCGCGGGGACGACGATAGGAATCTTGATCCGCAGTGCCGTGGCGAAGGCGCCAGCGCCGTCGAGTTTCGCAGCCTCGTAGATCTCCTGAGGGATCGCCTGCAGTGCCGAATAGATGATCAGCATGTTGTAGCCGGTCCACAGCCACGTCGAGACGTTGGCGATGGACCACAGAACGACGTCCGGCGCGAGGAAGTTCGCATTGACGCCGATATGCCGCAGGATGTCGACGACCGGCGAAAGCTGCGGATGGTACAGGAACGACCACATGATCGCCGCGATCACGCCCGGGATCGCGTACGGCAGGAACGCCGCGATACGGAAGAACGCCTTGCCCCGCACCAGCTTCGAGTCGAGCAGCAGCGCAATGACCAGGGCGAGGAAGAGCATCACGGGCACCTGAACCACGCCGAACTCGAGCGTCCGGCCAAGGCTCGCCCAGAATTGCCCGTTCTCGAAGACCGCCTCGTACTGCGTGAAGCCGCCGAACACGGTCGTCGCCTGGCCGAACTCCCCCGCCCCGCGCTGGATCTTGAGGAGGCTCTGCCAGATCGCGTAGAGGATCGGCACCACGTAGAACAGCGCGAAAGGCACGAAGAACGGAAGCAGGAAGGACAGGATCGTCCCGCGGGCCAACCTGACCTTCCCGCGCTTCGCGAGTCGCGTCCGGGCGAATGCCCCGCCCGTACCGCTCTGGGTTTGCGAAGTCATCACATCAACACCTCCTCGCACACGACGGAGGCGGACACCGCTGCCCGCCTCCGTCGTCGTGCGACTTTCAGCCTCGGCGACTGTCCGCTACTTAGCGGCCTCGACCGGGATCGCCTGGCTCTGCATGGTATTGATCGTCGCGGCCTGCGCCTGAGCCAACGCATCCGACAGCGTGCCACTACCGTTCACCGAGGCGATGAGGGCGTTCTGCAGCGACGTGTCCGCGGCGTCCTGCGTCGGTCCCCACGTCCAGCTGGTGTTGATCTGGCTCGCCGCCGCCTTGAAGACGTCGAAGATCTTCTGACCGCCGTAGTAGGCCACGCCCTGCGAGAGCTGGGGCATGGACTGTCCGGCCGTCGAGGCCGGGTAGAGGCCGCCGAGGCTGTTCTCGAGGGCAAGCGCCTGCGGGTTCGTCTCGAGCCACAGGTTGAACTCGACCGCCTCGTACAGGTCCTTGTCACCCTTCAGGAACGCAACCGTCGAACCGCCCCAGTCGCCGGAGCTCGGGGTGCCGGCGGTCCAGGTCGGCAGCGGCGCAACGCGCCAGTCCCCGGACTGGCTCGGAACGTTGTCGCGCAGCAGGCTGTACCCCCACGCTGCGCTGATCATGGTCGCCAACTGTCCCTTGGCGTAGGCGTTGTACATCGCGGTCGAGCTGTTGGTCAGGTCGGTGCGCACGACCTTCTCATCGATCAGCTTCTGCCAGTAGTCCGCCACCTGCGTGGCCTTGGCGCTGTCGACGGACACCTGCCACTTGCCGTCCGTGTAGCTGTACATCGAGGCGTCATCCTGCCAGAGCAGTCCCTCGAACGCCTGGCCGTTGCTCGGGTCGAAGAAGGTGATGTCGGCGTTCGGGTCGTCCTTCTTCAGCGTCAGGGCGTCCTGTGCGTACTGGGCCCAGGTGGTGGGGACCGAGATGTTGTACTTCTTGAAGAGAGCCGCGTTGTAGTACAGCGCCTGCGGGCCGATGTCCTGCGGGAAGGCATAGATGCCCTGACCGCCGAAGCTCACCTGCGACCACGTCCACGGGACGAAGTCCTTGGATGCCTCGACCGCAGCGGTGCAGGACGAGACGTCCTCAAGGGCGTTCTCCTCACGGTAGTTGGACAGCTCGTCGTAGCCGACCTGCGCGAGCTGCGGCTGCGTGCCGGCCTTGAGCGCGTCCGTGATCTGCTGGTTCGAGTTGTTCGCGATGTTCTTCATCTCGACCTGAACGTCCGGGTGGGACTTGTTCCACAGGTCGATGACCTGCTGCATGCCCGGGACCCAGTTCCAGTACTGAAGAACAACCTTGCCCGTTGCGGGAGCGCATGATGAGGCGCTCGCGGCGCTGCCTGTGGATGCGCTTGGCGAAGCCGAACAGGCGGCAAGCAACAGAGCGGCCGCGCTCGCCGCTCCGACGGCCACGCTTGCTCTCCGCCAGGTCTTCCTTTTCGTCATTGAAAGGCGTCCTTTCAAAGGTCGCCGGGGCGGTCGGCCTCGGCGTCGGCACGCGGCCGAATCAGTGCAGGACAGCCTAGACCACTATGTCACTACATACCGACATATCATCATTATTCACAACGAGTACCGGCCCCGCTTAGGCGGGTAACCACGCCTGGGCGACAGCACCGGCACGAGATTCACGCTCTCAGCCGAGGCTGCTGCGGGTCTCGACGGTCGAGAAGCTCACTCCCGGGCCCGCCTCGCAGCTAAGCGTCAATCCACCGCAGAATACGGGTGGTTTCTGGTGAGGTAACACGAAAGGTGCCCTCTGAACTGGGATGATAGTAGTTCTCTACGCTCCCATCGCCCATGCCGAGAGGACACCTCGCGCGTGCAACTGTCTCGTGTCCTCCGCGCGGTGTTCGATGACCCGAATCTGGTGTCGCACGGCGGGCTGGTGCCCGTGATGGCCCTCGCCGACGAGAACGTCGGTGGATTGAGGCTAAGCCGCCGGCGGCCGACCTCGAGCCTTGGTGCGGCCGCCAGCCGGCGGTGATCTCGACCGTCATGCGGGGTTCATAGGGTCGAGGATGGCCAGGAGCAGGCTGGTATCGTGCTTGATCCGGCGTTGGTGGCGGGTATCCGGCCTGGCGGATGAGCCCGATGGCGATGGTTGCCAACCCGAGGTCAGCTACGAACCGAGAAGGAAACACAGTGACGACATTGGACGCGTCTTCGGCCATTCCGGCGGACTACCTGAGCGACCGCGGCCCGGGACACGGCCGACGCTCGCCGGCTCGATCGTGGCTGCGCACTACGGCTCCAACCTTGCGCCTGAACGGCGACTGGTCGTTCCGGCTTCTGGCCCGTGCGCCGGGGACTCCGGGCGGGCGTGACGTCCTGCCCGAGGGCGAACCCGTCGACGGCTTCGCCGCGACCGAGTACGACGACGACGCCTGGGAGTCGATCCCCGTGCCGTCGCACTGGGTGCTAACCGGGGACGGTCGGCGCGGTGGCCCGATCTACACGAACGTCCAGTTCCCGTTCCCCACCGAGCCGCCGTTCGCACCGGACGACAACCCGACCGGCGACTACCGTCGCCGTTTCACGCTGCCGGCCGAGTTCGCGGCCATGCACCAGGTGCTGCTGCGCTTTGACGGCGTCGAGTCGCGATACGCGGTATGGGTCAACGGAGCGGAGGTGGGTGTCGGCACCGGCAGTCGGCTGATGCAGGAGTTCGACGTCACCGGGCTGCTCGCTCCCGGCGAGAACGTGATCGCCGTGCGGGTCCACCAGTGGTCGGCATCCAGTTACATCGAAGATCAGGACCATTGGTGGTTGCCCGGCATCTTCCGCAGCGTCACCCTGCTCGGCCGCCCCGAGGGGGGGATCGACGACGTTCTGGCTGCGCACGCCCTTCCACGGCACCGCCGGCGATGTCGGCCCGGGCTCGATCCTCACCGAGCTCACCGCGGAGCCGTCCGCGTTCCCGATCACCGTGTCCGTTCCCGGCCTCGGCATCCGCGAGACCTGGCAGCGCCCCGAGGATGTGCACCCGATCGACATCGACGCCGTGGAGCCGTGGTCGGCAGAAGAGCCTCGCTTGTACGACGCGACCGTCGCAAGCGCGAGCGAGACCGTCTCGTTGCGCCTGGGCTTCCGAACCGTGCGCATCGAGGGCGACCAGCTGCTCATCAACGGTCGACGCGTCGTCTTCCACGGCATGAACCGCCCCGAAATCCACGCCGACCGCGGGCGCGTGTTCGATGAGGATGCTGCGCGAGCGGACCTCGAGATGATGAAGCGCTTCAACGTGAACGCGATCCGCACCGCGCACTACCCGCCCCACCCCCGGATCCTCGAACTGTGCGACGAGCTGGGCTTCTGGGTGGTCCTGGAGAACGACCTGGAGACCCACGGCTTCGATCGCGACGACTGGGCGGAAAACCCCAGCGATGACCCCGCGTGGCACGACGCCTACCTCGACCGCATGGCGCGCACCGTCGAGCGGGACAAGAACCACCCCGCGGTGATCATGTGGTCTCTCGGCAACGAGGCTGGAACGGGGCAGAACCTGGCCGCGATGGCCGCCTGGGCGCACCGGCGCGACATCGGCCGCCCCGTGCACTACGAGGGCGACCACACCGGTGCCTACACGGACGTGCACGCGCGCATGTACGCCTGGGTTGACGAGGTCCGCGCCATCGGCGCCGACGACGCGTCCGTGCCCCTGCTGGGCTGCACGCCCGCTGAGGCGGCCCGGCAGCGCGCCAAGCCGTTCTTCCTGTGCGAGTACGTCCACGCCATGGGCAACGGGCCCGGCGCGATCGACGACTACGAGGCGCTCGTGGACGCCCACCCCAGACTCCATGGAGGCTTCGTATGGGAATGGCGCGACCACGGACTACGCACCCGCGCTGCTGACGGCACCGAGTACTTCGCCTACGGCGGCGATTTCGGCGAGACCGTGCACGACGGCAACTTCCTCATGGACGGCATGCTGCTCAGCGACGGCACCCCCTCCCCCGGCCTGTTCGAATGGGCCCAGGTGGTCGCCCCGATCCGGCTCATCCCGGAGACCTGCGGCGCCGGTGAGGTCGTCGTGCGAGCCGAGAACCGCCGGCACTCGGCCGACGCGCAAGACGTCGAACTGAGGTACACCGTGACCCACGACGGCGTCCCGGTGCATGACGGGTCAATTAAGCTGGCCGGGCTACCGTCCGGCGCCCCCGGGCCCGGCGAGGCGACGGCGGTCCCGCTGCCGCAACCCCCCGTCGCCGACACGGGCGAGACATGGCTAACCGTCGAGGCCGTACTCGCGCACGAGACGGTCTGGGCGAGAGCCGGCCACCGCCTCGGCGCCTGGCAGCTCGAACTCACTCCGCATAGCGCCAAGGCGCCCTCGCTTGCCGCTGTGGCCTGCCGTGCCGCCGGTAAGGAGGAGATTCCGGATTCGCCGATCACGCTCGGCCCGGCGACATTCCTTGGCGGACGACTCGCCTCCCTCGCGGGTCGCCCCGTTTCCGGGCCGCGCCTGGAGCTGTGGCGGGCTCCTACCGACAACGACCGTGGGCAGTGGGATGCACCTCGCGACCCCGGCGTCGGGGTGCTGGGCGACCGGCGCCGCGCTGATCTGTATCAGCGTGCCGTCTACCCCAGCGCCGAGGCGACCTGGCAGAGCGAGGGCCTCGACCGTATGGTCGGCCGGATCCTGTCGGTGCGCGCGACCGGAAGCAGCGTTGAGCGGCACACCCGGTACGGGGCTGCCAATTCGCGTCGGGCCGTTACGGTCGCCGAGCTCTGGGAGCTCGTCGACGATCAGCTGTGGCTATCGATCGACCTGGTCCCCACCGCTGGCTGGGACATGTACTGGCCCCGGCTCGGCGTACGGTTCGACCTCCCGGCCGACGTGGACAAGGTGTCGTGGTTCGGGACCGGTCCGCGTGAGTCCTACCCCGACAGCCGGCACGCGGCCCTCGTCGGCCGGTTCAGCTCGGCCGTGGACGACCTCGTGGTCGACTACGGCCGACCGCAGGAGAGCGGCCACCGCAGCGACGTGCGGCAGCTCGAGCTCGGGACGCACGACGATCAGAACTGGCTGAGGATCGCAGCCGTCCGCGACACCGCTGGGCGCCTGCCCGGATTCACGCTGCGACGGCACACCCCGCAGGAAGTGGTCGCAGCGGCTCACTCGTACCAGCTGTCAGCGCCCACGGCCACCTACCTGTGGATCGACGCCGCCCAGCACGGCCTCGGCAGCCGCGCCTGTGGTCCCGATGTCGATCCACGACATGCCCTGCGCCCTGAGTCCAGGACGCTGCGGCTGCGACTCGCCGCCGGGTCGTGACCGCCTTCCCCCACAGAATGGGCCGGGCTCGCATGACCGATCAGGGCTCCTGCAGTGTCTGCGGCCGCGTGAGGGCGTGAGGGTTGCCGCTGGTCATCGCTGAGTGCCGGATTGGCTGCTGACGTCTGGAGGGATTTATGTCGCGTCGGGCTCAGCCTCGTGTGGTTCGGGCGTTCTCCCCCTCTACCAGCCTAGGCGCTTGCGCTGCTCGGCTAGCTGATAGCCCCACTGCTCGGCCATGATCGCACCGTGGCGGCGGGCGGCTTCCTGCCCGCCGACACGCGGGCGGTAGGCGTCCCGGTCCCACTTCGACAAGCTAGTCACGCCTTCCTCCTCTGCCTTCGCCCGCTCCTTCAGGTAGAGCGAACGACTCGACCCACTGCTCGATCGCCGCCGCGAGGGCAGCCGCGTCCGTGGCGACGTAATCGGCCGCCGGAGTGGCGTCTGGCGAGGGATAGCGGTCGTTCCAGTGAAACCAGATGGCCGTCATCCCCGCGTTGCTTGCGCCCTCCACGTCGCGGTAGTAGTGGTTGCCCACCATGGCCAGCCGTTCCAGCGGGAGGCCGAGAGCTTGGGCGGCCGAGGTGAACATCAGCTCGTGCGGTTTCTCGACGCCGAGTGCCTCGGAGATCGTCCAGTGCGCGAAGCACTCGCGAAGACCGTGCGGCTCCAGGACGTTCTCGCATGCTCCGATCCGCGTGTCCGAGACGACCGCCATCGGGATGCCCCGCCGCGCGAGCGAGAGTAGGAGCTCGCCGACCCCCGGTACGAGCACGACTCGCTCCGTGATCCCGGCAGTGTCCTTGATCTCGGTGTCCTCCGCGAAGATGACGTCGCCCAGGTCCCAGCAGATACCGTAAGTCACACTGTGCATGGCCCTTAGGCTGTCATTGTTCTGTAACGTTTAACCTGGGTTCCGCGTAATTCGGTCCGGCTAGAGCCACGGATCGCGTTCTGACCTTGGGAAATGGCAGGATGGCTAGCCGCAGGCCGTGTCTCTAGGAGGCGGCTCGGCGAGAAGGGCTCTGATCAGGTCTCGGGTGTGGTGAGCTCGTGGAACGTCGATGTCCCGGGCGGTGAGCAGGTCGCGGGCGGCCCCGGGGATCTCGGTGCGCTGCCGGAAGGTGCCGACCGGGCCGGTGAAGGTGCCGATGCTGATGCGCTGCAGTTCGCGGCGCATGGCCGGCCAGGCCTGCCCGGTGTGGTTCTCGGCGACGCGGATGAGCAGGAGGGCGAGCCAGCACAAGATGACGTGGGCGCGGATGCGCTCTTCGAGCCGGTGGTGGACGGGCCGCAGGTCCAGGAAGACCCGTCGGGCGTCATAGGTTGCCTGACCAGCGGCGCGACGGTCCGCGAGTGACCCTGAGACACCCTCAATCACCGGGGTTAATGGCACGCTAATGGCACGACCAGCCGGGCATAACCTGCGCTGACTCCCTACTCACGATGGCTTCCTTATCAGGGGTGTCGATCTGCCCGTTTTGGTAGCGCTTTAGGAGCGCTGACCTGATGTGGAATCTGACGCGACCCCATCGACTCCCCCCGATTTATTCGTCCCCGGGGTTGGCTTGGCCAACTGTTGTAAACCACCGGGACGACCTCGGCGTCACACTTGGCGAACCGACAGACCGCCACAGGGAGGGGTTCTCAGAATGGAACTATCAATGCGGAAAATGTCGAAACTAGTCATAACGGTTGCGATGGCCATGGCGCTGCTCGCGGCGGGAACGGGCACGGCACTGGCAGCCACCAGCGCGCCGCACAGTACGCCGATGACAAAGGTCACGTTTTACAAGAACGGCAAGAAGGTCTCGGAGGAGGTGCCGACTAGCTCGCTCGGCATCGTGACGTCATCGTCGGGACTGACGAAGGGTGACTCGTGCATCCTGGACTTCATCCCGTTCGAAAAGTTCGCATCCATCGCGGCCGAGGCCAACGACGGCGAGTCGTGGATCAAGCTCCTCGTCAGTGAGCTGGTGGGCATCTTCATGCCGTACGGCGATTGCGTCGACTTCATCAAGACGCACCTCGCCGTTGCCACGCGGACCTAGCAAGCGGCATCAGGAGCCCCCGGTCACCGGCCGGGGCTCTTTGCTGCCCGGGCTTGGTTCCGTCCTTGCGAACGGCCACGGACATTTCCCCAACGCATACAGTCCACTCGTCTGGGCCGCCTGTGATGACTTAGGATTTTTCGCTGCGGCGGATGTGCGTGATCCTCTAAGAAGAGGAACTGGAAGATCGTATGAGATTCCTGCATTTACGCGCCATCTCGCAGATTCCATGAAGATGATCGCGGCCCAGTCCTAGACAAACGAGGAGAAAGCCACACGGTTCGTTATCGTTTCTTGAACCCTTTGCTGCAACCTTGTGTGATTATGAAGGGCCTGTCCGACGGGCTGATATCCGCTGACCTTGATAGAGCGCTAGAAGACCGTACGGATTAACAGCCCTCGATCGTGTGATCGCAAGAGATTAACCTCTGCCTCTGTATGTGCCGTGCGCAGGCTCGGTAGAGAACGGCTGCTGAGTCTGCGTACGGATTTGCAGCCCCCATCGGCGCGTCTCCTGCTCGGGGTGTGGCGTCCTAAACTGACCGATAAGACTCATTTCCGGGCGCTTCGGGAGCCTGTTGTGACTTTCATGGATCCACAGCCGTCGCGCGAGTACGCGGTGCACCTCGCTGGTCAGGAGCTGGCGGCGTATGCGTTCATCCGTGCGTGGATGGCCGATGGCGTGGACAAGGGCATGCTGCTGATCGAACAGCATCACGTGCCGAAAGAGGCAGCTCTTTTCGTGATGAGCCTTGTCAAGGCCGCGCGCCGGGCACTGCTCTCAGCGGAAGGCTACAACGTTGAGCGTGCCGTGGCGGTGCTTGACCAGTGGATGGACGACGCCGTGCGGAGGGCGGCGGCGTGAGCCGGGAGGCGGCGCTGCGTGAACTCGAAGTGGAAGCCGCCGGACTGATTCGGGCGGCGCTTACCGCGGACGCGTTTGCCATTGACCGGATCGTTACCCATGTACACGAGGACGATCTCGACTGGCGGTCCTTCGCCACAGAGGTCACCTATACGGCCGCATGTCTTCTCATCGTGGCGTCCGGCAGCAAGGCACAAGCTACGGATCTGGTGGATACGTGGCTTTACAGCCGGGTGCGGAAGCGGATGGCCGCGGCGGCGTCACCTGGCTGACGATCACCCTAGGCCCGAGACGTTACAGCTCTATCTCCGCGTCGGCGGGGCCTCGGCCGTCACGGCGGCGTGTGCTTCGGGCTGGGCTGTAATGGAATGATATAAATTTGTAGATTTGAATTTCGGCAATATGAGAAGTGCAGTGGTATAAGAAATTAGAGTGGAGATGAATAGCTGTGATGGATGCGATAGTTTTTGAGAGCTGTCAGGATTCTGCGGGATTGTATAAGAGTTCTCGGCCGACCGAGCGGACGCGCTTATCTCGCAAGCCGCTCAGCGTACCGGATCGATGTGTACTGGACACCGCGGTCGAATGATGGACAGGTTCCGTCGATCCGGTCGCCAGTGACCAATGATTTCAAGCGCATCGAGGGCAAGCTCCGCCGGAGCGTATCGGAAATGCCAGCGACGATCTTCCGCGAGAAAAGATGAGAATGAACGAGGAATACACAAAGGCTGGTTGAATAGTAATGTCGCGAACGGTTCGGCGCGAGGTGAAGCGCTAGAAGGTAGACGGGCTGTGCGGGGGAGTGTCTCTGTGGGCAGCGGAATGAAGCTGCGCATCAGGCTGAGTGCATGGCAAGTATTATGGATTAATTGCGAATACTTTGCGGTAAACTGTTCTATTATACTGCATGATCTATTCTTCAGCTTGTGGCGGTGGTGCAGAGATTTTTGCTTTTATTGCGGGTGATGATATCGTTGTCATCGGTGACAGCGTGTGTGGTTGTCGGTAGAGTTACGTATCAGCAGTGCGCGCTGGTTGTGTGGACTGAACTTACCGGTATGCGAGAGTGATCGGTTGCGTGGCGAAGCTGAATGGCAGCAGGATGCTGTGCTTGTCTACTGCGCAAAGGGAGACGTTCGGAGCTGCGGGTTCAGTCGGCTCGAGTGGCGCTACGTGAGAGACGAGCCTGCTCGCGCCGCGCGAAACTGCAAGGCGGTCGACGAAAAGAGCAGTACGTACGTATGTGACGAGTCATGATAAGTGCGCGATAAGATTCTATTCGGAAGCACAAGAAGCACGGGATGAACCTGCAGGTCATCGCAGTCCGGACGGGGACGTCCTGTGGATCTCCGGCGCGCTGCCCGGGTCAGTGCACGATAAAAAGGCGAGTGGATCTGGGGCGTCTGGACGAGCTGAGGAACAGGGCCTGGTCACGCTAGCCGACAAGGGATACCAAGGCAGCAACTGGGCGAAGGTGCCGTGCAAGGGGAAGAGCAAGCCGGATCCGAGAAACAGGCCAACCGCGCCACGCGAAACTCCGCGCCCTCGGAGAACGGGCAAACGCCCAGCTCAAGAACGTGGAACATCCTCGCCAAGCTCCGCTGCTGTCCGCGGAGAGCAGGCGCCTCGCCAAAGCCGTCCTCGTATTGCAGCTTCACGAGCAAAAGCAGGATGTAGGGTCGGGGACTGGCGCGGTGGCTCGCTGGCTTTAGGGCCTGGGGCCTTCGTGGCCGCCGGTTTCCCGGTCGGTTGCGCCACCCCAGTGTCCTTGGCCAGGTCTGCTCCGTTTCCAGTCCCCGCCACCTCGAACCGTGCGTGCGGTTCTCCCGCACACGGCTCACCGACGCCGTTCACCGCCGGCATTCGGTCTTTCCCGCCAGGGCTTTCCGGCCCTGGGAGCGACGGTGATCCCGTACAAGCTGACCAGGCCGAGTTCGCGCGGCGACGCGTTGAGCATCACCTGCCAGCCGAAATGGCGGCTGCGGCGGTGCCTCTTGCTGATGAACAGCGCGATGCGCATCCGCGCGTACTGCCTGATCTTGCTGAGGCGGCGGGCCGAGTGGCCGTACCTGAAGTACCCGGCCCAGCCGCGCAGGAACATGTTCACGTCCCGCGCGATCGCCTCCGGCGGCAGCAGCAGCCTGCGGCGGCCGGTCAGTTCCCTGATCCGGTCACGGGCGTGCTGCATCGCCTTGTCCGCGGGCCATCTGGCGAGGAACAGCACCCGCCGCTTCCCGTTCAGCCCCCGCGAGCGCACCAGCCGGTGGTGGAAGCCGAGGAAGTCGAGCCCCTCGCCTCCTTCCTCCAGGTGCACGATGCGGGTCTTAGCCGCCTTCGGCTCAAGGCCGAGGCCAGCCAGCAGGTCCGTCAGCCGCTCCAGGGCGGCTTCGGCCTGGCTGCGGGACCAGCACATCACGACCAGGTCATCGGCATAGCGGCACAGCACCCCGTCGCGGTCATCCCATTCCCGGTCCAGCCGGTGCAGGTAGACGTTGCACATGACGGGGCTGAACACCCCGCCTTGCGAGGTCCCGGCCGCCTCCCGGCGGACCTGGCCGTCCTCCATCACCCCCGCGCGCAGCATCGCGCGCAGCAGCTTCAGGACCGGCTGGTCGCAGATACGCTCCTCCACCGCCTCCATGAGCTTGTCATGCGGAATCGCAGAAAAGCAGGAGGCGATGTCCGTCTCAACCACCACCGCCTGCCCGCGAGCACTCGTCAATGAGCACTTGCAGGGCGTCGTGCGCCGACAGCCTGGGCGGAACCCGAAGCTGCACGGCAGGAAGTCCGCCTCGAAGACCGGCTCGAGCACGATCTTCAGCAGCGGCCTGCACGATGCGGTCGCGAACTGAGGAATGGAAGCGGCCTCTTCTCCGGCGTGCCCGGCTTGGGTATCAGCACCCGCCGGCAGGCAGCGGCGATACCGCGTTCCCTAGCTCGCTGGCCAGCTCATCAAGCAGCCGGGTACCCGTACTCTGACCTGGCCAGGGTGATCTTGTCGATGCCGGAGCGCATATTACTGCGCACATGACCACGCACGCCAAAGGACGTCCTGCGGAGGACTTGTCATCAGCGCGTGGAATCTCCGCCGGGACAGCCTTGGCCGCCGGTAAAGCGCATGCTGCAAAGCACGACATCAGGAAAAAAAAAGATATAACTAAAAATATTTTCAGCTTGTCGGCTGATGCGAGCGGCGTAGTCGCTGAGGGCTTGCCGGCTGGCCTGTTCGTCGACGTACTGGCGCGCTGCCTGTTCGACCTCGGTGATCGCTTCCGTGATACGTGCCGCGGGGTTGTCGTGTTCCGTGGCCGGTTCGGCGCCGGGCAGGTCGGTCTCCGGTTTGGTTCCGGGGCCGGCGTCGACGTGCGGCTGGCGTGCCGGTGGCCACGGCTGGCCCGCGTCGATGGCAGCCTGGTGCTCTCGCTCGGCAGAGCGCTCAACCCCGGCCATGTCCGCTTCAAACTGACGCAGCCATTCCAGGGTTGTCTGTGGTTCCGGGGCGAGCTCGGTGCTGGTCTGGATTGAGGGCGATCCCTCGGTTTCCGGCTCGCTGCCAGCGTGCTGCTGTGGCTCGGGTGGAGAAACGCTACCGCCTTGGGTGGTGTCTGCCTGGTGCCCGCGGCGGTTCAGCTCGGCGCTGGCCTTGTCGCCGTTCTCCCTGATGGTGCGGGTGCTGTCTGCCCATTGTTCGTACTCGGTGTTCTGGCGGGGCGAGCCGAACGCATCTGAACGCCGGTCCCGGGAGGCTGCCCGCCGCTGATGCCAGCGGCACCTGGCGATGCGGTCTACCGCCCGGCGCGAGACGACGACCCGGGCCCAGGATTCGCGGACCGCGAGAGCGGCTCTCAATACGCGAGGCCGCATACAGAACTGGTGACCGCGAATAATCCCAGTCGCACATTTCTTCTCTGAGTGATTTCACCATGCCTCAATCGCAAAATTCCGCGTAATTCTCATCTGTATCAAGAGAGGCACTTGATGGCACCGAAATTCCGGCCCGCTTCCGGGCCGGGCGGCCGCAGGAAGCGCCGCGGGATCGGCGTTGGCGATGGCCGCCGCCCTTGCCCCGGGCAGGGCAAACTGGCAGCGGGCGCTGCGAACGTGTTGCTGATGCCGGGCAGGCCCAGCGCTGCATCTGTAGCCTGTGGGGGGAGACCGCTTCCTCCCGGCTGGGTTTCCTCTGGCGCCCGCGCTACTGGGCCTACGGGCCGATCACTGATGCGTGCCCGGCGGATCGGCATAAGATCGCGGCCGCGCGGGCTGGCGGGGCCGGGCGGTGACCGATGGCGCCGGTGGCGCAGGCGCTGGCATACGCGGCGTTTCCGCGCCCGGTTCTGCGGTCACGCCCGGGCCGTCGGGTTGTTCTTCCTGGTGGCGGCGGCGGGCGGCCGAGGCGGTCGGGGCTGCGCTTGGTTCCAGGTCGACCGCGGCCGGGTTCTGCGCGTGGGTGGTCGAGGAGTGCCCGGTTGCCCCCGGCCGCCGCGCCGCCCGCCCTGCCCCGGCCGCCAGCCCGCCGTCCCGCTGCCACGACCGGCCCTGCTGCCGCGGGTACGCGGGTCTCGGCGGCCGGGTAGACCTCCTGCTGAACGGCATCGGGTGGCTCGGCAGGCGGAGCCGTCTGCCGGCGGCGGCGGCAGGCGACGGCTCAGGCGCGCTCCGGTCCGCCGTCCGTCCGGGAGCCTCGGGGGCGGCGAGACGAAGACCGCGCGGTTCCTGGCGCTCGTCGCCGAGGAGCACGGGCCGCTCGCCGGCATCCCGTGTCATCGGTGGCGCGGATCTGCGCCGTGTTCGCCCCCCAGGTCGGCCTGAACACCGGGTCCGCGCGAACGGCGCTGCGCCGCGCCGTGCTCTCCGCCCAGCAGCAGCAGAACGAGGCAGCGAGCGGTACTGGCTGAGGGGACCTGTTGGCCGTGTGCGCGCTGATCTTCTCCTGGTGACCGTCACGGAGCGGCTGGCCCGGTGGGCGTTCCTGCCCGCCCGTACCTGCCGGCAACCGGGCCCGGCCGCTGCAGGTCCGGCTCTTCCTGCGCCTGCACCCCGGCAAGGGCTTCGCGACGCTGGTCGGCTGCACCTGCGCTGGGGCCGGCTCGCCGCGCTGCGCCGCTCGCGGCGGATTCGCCCGTCCCTCCCGCTGTGGCTGCGGGCGCTCGTGCCGGGCGAGCACTCGGTGTTCCTCGGCCGGGCGCACTGGCGGCACGGCCTGCGCGTCCCGCTGGAGGAGCACGTGCTGGTGATGGCTCCGGCGCGGACGGGAAAGACCGCGTTCCTGGCCGACGTGATCCTGCGCTACCCCGGCCCGGTCATCTCCACGACCACGAAGGCCGACGTGTTCGCCCTGACCGCCGCGGTCCGCGCGTGGCGGGGCCCGGTGCACGTGTTCAACCTGCAGCTCATCGGCGGCATCGCCTCGACGTTCGCGTGGTCGCCGGTAGAGGATGCGAGGACCCGGCGAGAGCGATGCGCCGGGCGGACGCGTTCGCGTTCGCGGTCTCCCGCGAGGGCGTCGAAGACGGCACGTTCTGGTCGTCGAAGGCCAGCGATTACCTGCGCGGCTTCTTCCACGCAGCTGCGCTCGGCGGCTACGACATGCGCGTCGTGGCCGCCTGGGTGTCCGGTGCGGACCCGCGCGTCCCGGAGCGGATCCTCACCGAGTGCCGGAGCGCACCAGTGGGCGCTGACGCTGGCCGAGCTCCGCTCCGAGGCGCGCAAGACCGCCGCCACCGTCCGCGTGGTGATGTCGCGGGCCTGTCGTTCATGGCCGACCCCGCGCTCGCCGCGAGCGTCCTGCCAGCTCCCGGGCGAAGGGTTCGACATCGCCATCGTTCCTGGCCGGGTCGGGCACCGCCTACCTGATCGCCGAGCCGGTCGGCGAGGACGCCCAGTCGCCCGCTGTTCGCCGCGATGGCGTCCGAGATCCATTACGCCGCCGCCTCACCGGCCAGGCGTCGGCGTCCGGGCGGCTGGACCCGCCGCTTCTGATGGGCCTGGACGAGGTCACCCAGATCTGCCCCGTCCCGCTGCCGTCGTGGCTGTCGGACTCCGGCGGCAAGGGCATCCAGGTCGTCGCCGTCGTGCGCGGCGAGGCCAGCTCGCGGCCGGCGGCGCGACCACGGCCGCCAGGTCGTGCTGGACTCTTCATCGGTCAAGGCGTTCCTGCCCGGCATCACCGACACCACCACCCTCGAGGCGGCCAGCACCCTGTGCGGCGACGCCTCGTGGAAGCTCCGCGGCCAGGACCACGCCACCCGCCACCCCGTCGCGACCCCCGACATGATCCGCCAGCTGCCCGCCGGGACCGCCCTGGTCATCCGCGGCGGCAACGCCCCCGTCATCGCCCGGCTGCCCCGCGCCTGGAACAACCCCGCCTACCGCCGCGCCCGCCGCCGCACCCGGGTCCCGGCTCCCTCCCGGCCATGGACCCGCTACTACGACGAACCGGGACGCGAGCCGGCCAGCACCGGAACCGACCCGGTTCTCGCGCCGGGTTCCGGGCATGGCCTCGCTCAACCCGGCCCCGGCCCCGGACGGCACGGATATCACCGCTGGTCCCGAGGACGGCCCAGAGCCGCCCGTGCCGATTGGCCGCCCGCCATCATCCGAACGGTCCGTCGTTCCCCTGGGACCAGCCATGACTCCCGACCCGGTAAGCGCCGCCCTGGACCAGGTCGCCGCCTGCCGCGCGGCCATCGCCGGCCTCGATGCCCGCGAGGCCGTCCACTACGGCGAGCTCAGCGACCAGGCCGCCAGCTGACCGGCCTGGTCACCACGATCAGCCGCACCCTGGCCGAGGACACCGCCGCCTCGCCCGCCTCGACGACCTCGACCGCCAGGTCACCGCCTCACCCGGAACCTCGCCCAGCCGCACGACCAGGACGACTCCGCCCGCGGCGGCCGCCCGCTGCCCGCCGGGCACGGCGATCCCGCCGACGGCGCACCCGGGCCTGGCCTGATTCGGCAGTCGGTCACACCTGACGTCTCGCCTCGGACTTGCGCGTCTTCCTGAAGCGCAACTCACGATCGGTCAGCGGGTCTTCCCGGCGCAGAGTTTGGCACGCCAAGAGCCGCTCGGCGGTTGCTCTATGTGACCGGAACGGTGCTCGCCCGCGGCGGCACACCGTACGGCCAACATCGGTCCACGAATCTGGCCAAGCAACGCCGGATATCCGACAGCGAGCACGCCGACGTATAACCACAGGTGGGGCGGGTGGGGCTCGAACCCACGACCGGCAGATTATGAGTCCGCTGCTCTGACCTGCTGAGCTACCGCCCCTTGCCAGGCGCAAGATTACCGCAATCGAGCGGGTTCAGCGGCGGTGTTCAGCCTGCTGGCGTTCCGGGTGTACGTCGAGGTCGGTCAACGCCTGGCTGTAATAAGTGCCTGCCATGATCACACAAAAAAGATCTTTGGTGTTATGGCCCTGATCAGGGCCATAACACCAAAGATCATTTGAAGCTTGGTGGGGGGGCACGCTCGGCGTTGGGGGATCGGCGGAGAGGCTCATCCGGAGGGTCTCAGACTCGATGGCCAGGATGCCCAAGAGGCTGGCGGTTCACGAGGGGCAGGTACTACCTCGGGGTCGCACTTCCTGGAGCCGACGGATGAACTCGTTCAACGGCGCGCGCCGACATTGTGCCGAGTGGCAGCTGAGCGCGACTCAGCTCCTCTGGCCGTAGCGTCAGACGGCTAGGCGGGGCTTGGCAGAGCCCCGCCTGTTAGTAACGACCGGCCGTCTGTACCGACATCGCGTGCTCGACCAGGGTCACCAGCGTGGCCTTGGTCGACTCGCGGTTGCGCGCGTCGCACGGGATGATCGGCACCGTCGACGGAACAGCCAGGGCCTCGCGCACGTCGTTGGAGCGGTGCGGGAACTGCCCGTGGAATCCGTTGATGCCGATGACGAACGGCAGCCCGCTCGCCTCGAAGTAGTCAACCGCCGGGAAGGAGTCGGCCAGTCGCCTGGTGTCGACGAGGACCACCGCGCCGATCGCGCCCTGGATCAGGTCGTCCCACATGAACCAGAACCGGTGCTGTCCGGGCGTGCCGAACATGTAGAGCACCAGGTCCTTCTCCAGCGTGATGCGGCCAAAGTCCATGGCGACCGTGGTGGTGTTCTTGTCAGGAACGTGTGACAGGTCGTCGACGTCGGTCGACGCCACAGTCATGACCGCCTCGGTAGTCAGCGGGGTAATCTCCGACACCGAACCGACGAAGGTGGTCTTGCCTACACCAAAGCCACCGGCGACGACGATCTTCACCGACGTCATCGCCGACGCGTCGCCGCCTCCGTGCGGCCGGGCGACGCTAGATCTTACGGAGTCCACTAAGCACCCTTTCGAGGAGGTTAAGGTCAGGTCGGCCCTCGGAGTCGTCACGCTGGTGAATGCGTACGAGGCCATCTGCGCTCATGTCCGCGACAAGAATTCGCGCAACGCCGAGTGGCATCCGCAGGACTGCCGAGATCTCGGCGACAGACCGCCAGTCAAGGCAGAACTGCAGGATCGCCTGGCACTCGGGAGCGAGTACCGACAGGTCACGGGGCTCGTAAACTGTCGCGCTCACCAGGGCCTCAAGCGCGAGCTTGTACCGCGGCTGCGTCCGGCCACCAGTCACTGTGTAGGGCCGGACTAGCCGTGTCGAGCCGCTCTCCTCTTCGGCGGGAAATTGCTGCTGCTGCTGTTGCGCGGGAGGGTAAGGCTGCCGCTGTGCCTGCGGCTCGTCCCATGGCCCGGTCCGCGTCGGACCCTGCCATGCGGGCGTGCCGCGATCGTCACCGCCGCGGCCGAGCCCTGACACCACGTCCCCCTGAGATGGAACCGCCTTCACTCATTATCGCCTACCGTCTCCCGGCATCGCGCCTTGCATGACGCCGCCACGCGTAGCAGGGGTGAGAACACGCCCCGCCCGCTCGACGAGCAGGGTCATCTCGTATGCGACGAGTCCAAGATCGCAGGTGGAGGCCGCGAGCACGGCAAGGCTGGCACCATTGCTAATCGCCATGATGACCAGCACACCGCGCTGCATTTCCACCACGGTCTGGACGACCGCGCCGCCTTCGAAGACCCGGGAAGCACCCTGGGTAAGGCTGGTCAGGCCCGACGTGACCGCAGCGAGCTGATCCGCGCGCTCCTGAGGGAATCCCGCAGAGAACGCGAGCGGCAGTCCGTCCGAGGACACGACGACCGCGTGGGCCACATCTGGGACCCGCTCCACGAAGTTCGTGATCAGCCAGCTGAGGTCCTGGACCGGGCGTCCTGGCGTGCTCACGCGCGCTCCTCTCCTCGCCCGTACATACAGGCTCCTCCTCTAGTTCCGATGGCTCTATCCGTGGGTCTCATGCGTCCTATTGCTCCTCGTTCTGGGGTCCGGCGGCACGCGCTTCGCGAACGCCGCGCTGGAAGCTCGACATCCGGTTGCGGATCGTCTCCGCCGACCGAGCCGGTGGCGCGCTCTCCGTCTCCTCGCCGCCGCCGCCAACCGAACCGGGCACAAGGTTGGCCCGGGGTACACGCTTTGGCAGTCCGGCCGTGGTGGTTTCCCCCGCTTCTGGCGATGCCACGATACGCGCGGCACGCCATCCTTCGTCAGCCGGCGAGTTCCAGGTCTGTCCTGCGGCCGGGGCCGCGGCCGCTGAACTGAGCGGCTTGCCGCTGCGCCGGAACCAGTCCGACTCCAGAGAGTCGAAGATCGGGAGCCGCTGATCGGTCGCGGCGTTGGCCGTCGGCGGGATCGTCACCTGGCTGCCGTCGGAACCGCCGAGGGCATTGCCAGTGCTCGCCGGGCCGGTCGAAGGCACCGGACCGGTGCCCGCCGATCCCCCGTCACCGCCGACCGTCGTCAACCGCTGTGTGGTCTCGAAATCGTCGCTGAAGCTGTCGCCGCCGAACGCCGATCCACCGCCCGCCGGAGCTGTGGGTGCCAGCGGGTGGTTGCCCGGCGTACGCACGGGCAGCGGACCGCCGGGTGCGTCGATCGTGCCGCCCAAGCCGTTGGAGCCGTTCGGCGCGGGCGGAGTGGGCCTGGCGGCACCACCGCTGGCGCCAAAGGCACTGAAGCCCTTGTCACCGTTGCCGCCGCCATTCCCATTCCCGTTGCCGTTGCTTCCGTTGCCGGCCGGTCCGCCGCTGAGTCGCGGTATCCGGGCCGCGGTCGCGGCCGCGCCACTGAGGCCGCCGCCATTACCGCCGGCCGCAGGCGTGCTCGGCAGGGTGGCCGTGCCGCCGGAGCCGCCAGCCGAGGTCGGGGCGGACAGGGACGGCGCGGGGCCGTAATCATCGGCCTCGAACTTGCGCAGCCGACCGAGCGGCTGGCCGCTCTCCGGCGCGGCGACCGACTCGGGCAGCCAGATCAGCGCGGTAAGGCCGCCGGACTGCGCGTGCCGCAGCCGGACCCGGACACCGTGCCTGGCCGCCAAGCGGCCGACCACGAACAGGCCCATGCGTCGGGAGACCGCGACGTCCACGACCGGCGGGTTGTCGAGGCGCCAGTTCGCGTGCGCCATCTCCTGCTCGGAGATGCCCACGCCGTTGTCGGTGATGTCGAGCAACACGCCACCGCTGGTCAGTGGCTGGCCGGTCACGTACACCTGGGTGTCCTCTGGCGAGAACGTGGTCGCGTTCTCCACGATCTCCGCCACGAGGTGCACGACGTCGTTGACCGCCTGGCCGATGACCTGGATACCGGGCTGCACGTTGAGCACCACGCGCTCGTACTGCTCGATTTCCGAGATCGCGGCCCGCAGGACGTCGACGAGCGGAACCGGCTGGCTCCACCGCCGGCTCGCCGCCTCGTGGCCCGCGAGAACCAGGAGGTTTTCCGAGTTGCGGCGCATACGAGTAGCCAGGTGGTCCAGCCGGAACAGGCTGGAGAGCCGGTCGGAGTCCTGTTCCGTCTGCTCAAGGTTGTCGATCAGGGAGAGCTGGCGCTCAATGAGCGACTGGCTGCGGCGCGACAGGTTGACGAACATCGCGTTCAGGTTGCCGCGCAGCATAGCTTCGTCGGCGGCTAGCCGGACCGCTTCTCGGTGCACCTGATCGAAGGCCCGCGCCACTTCACCGATCTCGTCGGTGGAGTTGACGCCGATCGGCTCGATCTCGGCGGAGGCGTCGCCGCCCTCGCTCTCGCTCAGCCTGCGCACCATCTCCGGCAGCTTGCTACCGGCGACCTCGAGGGCGTCGGCGCGCAGCTTGCGCAGCGGGCGGATCATGGATCGCGCCACGAAGGTCGTGATGAGCAGGACGAGCAGCAGCAGGAGCAGCGTCGCGACGGAGACGAGGATGGCGCTGTGCAGCGAGCTCGACTCCAGCGAGTTGGCCTGCGCGGAGATGTCGCTGACAAGGCCGTTACTGACCTCGCGCATCTGCTGGATCTGCGAGGTCTGCGTGGCCTGCCAGCACTCCGGCGCCGTCTGGGCTGGCTTGGCGGACGCGCAGGTCTGCGGATCGCCGATGGTCAGCGGCTCGTTCGCGTCCGCGGTGGTGATGGCGAGCTGCTCCGCGCTCTTCGCCTCGTCAACCTCCGGACCCGCGACCGTGTTCTCCAGCGTCTGCTGCTCGGTGACCGACGCCGCCTGGTCGAAGGCGGTGGTGTCGGCCTGCTGCTGCTCGGCCGCCTGGTTGAGGGCCTGCAGGGCACTCGGCGTGAGGGTCGGCGGCGTGCTCTCGAGGGCCTGGTAGAGGTAGGCGCGCTGCAGGGAGGCATCGTCCTCCATCCGGAGCAGCGCGTTAAGCACGGAGACGTCGGACTGCAGGGTCGCGTTGCCTGTGCCGGCGGCGACGTCGTTGCTGAACGTGATGAACGCCTGGATCACGCGGTCATAGTTCGTGATCACCGACAGCGCCGGGGACTTCGTGTCCAGCGCCGCCTGGCGGATGTACGTCAGGTCGGAGATGTTGGCGAGCACGCCGTTGCTGAGGTCGAGGTACGTCTGCGAGCGGAAGATGCTTCCGTCGCCGTCCGCGGCCGCCTCTGCGACAATCTGGCTCGTGACCGCGTTGGTGGCGACCACGTCGCTCTGCACCTTGGCCTTGAGGGGCGCGGCCGCCGCAACGCCCGACCGCCCGCCCGCCGCCACGAAGCCGGCGGTGTCGTCACGCTCGTCGGCGAGCAGCCCGGCGGCGTTGACGACGAGCGAGTTCAGGTTCGCCAGATCCTGAACGCGCTTGAACGACGAGTAGTTGTTTACCGAGCCGACGATCTGGATCACGCCGAGGATCAGGGCGGTGACAGTCGGCACGGTGATGATCGCGATGAGCCGCCAGCGGACGCGCCAGTTGCTGATCGAGAATGCCGAGCCCCTGCGGGGGGCCGGAATTACGGCGGGGACCGGGGCGCCGCCACGCCGAGCCGGCGACGCGGGGACGGGCAGGTTGGCCGGGCCTGATGGGCCGCCAAAGCTGCCAGCGCCTGGGCTAACCGGACCCTGGCCGACGGCCAGGGAACTGCCCTGCGGCGGGGTTCCGCCTCCGTTTACCGGAAGGCCAGAAGCCGGCGTCGGCGGGCCGCCGTTTCCGTTGGTCATCGAACGTCTACGCACTGCGCTTCACACCTCGCAGCTTCAAGGCCACCTGGACCAGCACAGTAGCAACACTTCCAGCCAGCGCTTCAAAACGGGTAGGGACATATAATCATCAATCGACAGCCCACGACCCGGCATTCACCGGGAATCACCCTTAACTTTGACGGTACCCACCCCGCCCGCCACAGTTGGGCTAGGCCGGTATGACCCGTAGGGCTTATGGAAGGCTACCCCGCCCGGCGACTATGTGGCATAGGAAACGCCAAGGTACAGGAGTTACCAAACGGTAATGTGCAAGGGTAACCACGCGGCTTTAGTCCGAGCGGGCGGGCCTGATATGATCGCGGTTTTTGCGATCAGCATCGTCGCGCGCGGACAGCGCAGGGTAAGGGGGTCGTCCTCCCGGGGGCGAACTGAGGGATCCCTAGAGCTAAGCCACCCGTGGGCGGTATGGTAGCTGGCAACGGCTTACCGCCTTAGAGCGAGGAGATGGCGATCCTGACCTGCCCAAACTGCGGCATCGGGGTGCAGCCGGAGGACCTGATCTGCTTCCGGTGTGGCGCCAACCTGCCGCACGCCCCGTACCCCGACGACGACATTCCGTCGCCGACGGTCTCGCAGCAGTACATCCGGAGGGACGACAGCAGGGCTGTCTGCCCGAACTGCGGTGCCCCTGTCCAGGATCCTGCCGACGTCGTCTGCATGCAGTGCCGGCAGCCCCTGCCAGGCGCACGCCGACGTCCGTCCCTGGTCGTGCTGCGAATCTCCTTCCCGACCGGGAACGTAGACGTCCCCGCAGGCACCTCTGTCATCCTTGGCAGGGACCCGGCGCAGTCCCTGGTTGCCGCCGCGTTCGGCCAGTACGACAACGTGTCAAGGCGGCACGCGACGGTGATGGTCGACGACGTCGGCCGTGCCGCGATCCGCGATGAGGGGTCCACCAACGGGACCTTCGTCAACGGCGAGCGGGTGCGTCCCGGCGACGAGGTCAGGCTCGTAGACGGCGACCAGATCCGGCTTGCCGCAGACGTGACCGGTGACGTCTCGCTCCCCCGGGGAGAGCCGGACCCGGCCAGCCTCAGCCGCAACGGCTTCGTCTGATATCGGCCCCTTGTGACATCCGTCCGCTATCATCATCCTTAGTCATGGGCTTATCCCTAAGGGCGAGATTCGAACACTAGGTAGTTCCCGTTCCGCAGGGTACGAGTGTTGTTCACCTGGAAGAAGACAGACCAGGGACTACTGACACCCGTAGCTCTTGTCCGCGGTTGGGCGTCCGACGCGAAGGCGGTTTTATACCACCGGGCGCGCGAGCATGGACATCGGGGGGTACGGGGGGTCATCCCCCCGGAAGAGAACTGCAGGAACGGATTAGTCGCGTCATGTCGTCTGTTTCAGAGCCGCCGTATCCTCCCGGGCGATATCCCCACGGAGGGCAGGCTACGCCCGCCGCACTGCCCGCCCGCCGGGCGCGTGCACTACCCGCCGCGCCCTCTCCCTCGCGGACGGACGACGCGGCAGACGACACCACGATCCCGGGTTCGGCGATCCTTCCCACGACGCAGGCCGGCGCGAACGGGCCCGTCGGCCAGCCGGGCGGCTTCCAGGGCACGACGACGGGCGGGTACGCGGGACCGGGATCCGCTGCCGACGGCTCTCAGGAAGCTGGCGGCTGGTTCGCCAGGACTTCCGCTCCGCAGCACGGCAACCAGGGCCAGGGCTGGCAGGACTTCCCTGGCCGCGCCGGGTCAGGGAACACGGCCGACGTCCGCCGGGATGGCTACGGCCCAGGCGGCTTCGGCGGCAATGCCGGCGCACCCGGCGCAGGCATGCCGGGCGGCTATCCCGGCGGCGGCCCCGGTTACCCGGGACAGCAGCCTGGCAGTTACGCCGGGCAGCCTCCTTCCGCCGGCTATCCCGGCCAACCGCCGGCCGGCTTCGCGGGCCAGACCCTGCCAGGCGCGCAGGGACCGCTCGGCCCCTCGGGCCCCTCGGCTGGCCCGGGTTACGGCGGCCCCGGTGACTACCCTCCTCCCCAGGCTGGCTTTACCGCACAGCCCGGATTCGGCTCGCAGCCTGGATTCGCACCGCAGCCTGGTCCTGGTCCGCAGCTGGGACCCGGCCCTGCGCCGCAGGGCGGATACGGCGCGGACGGCTTCGGCTCGCCCAGTGGCTACCCGCCCAACGGGGGCTATCCGACCCAGGGCGGGTACGCGCCGCCGCAGCAGCCTGGATTCGGCTCGTCTGATTATCCGCGCAGCGACTTCGTGACAGGTCAGAGCGGCTTCCCCGCCCAGGGCGGCTACGGAGCTCAACCCGGCCCTGGCCCCCAGAACGGGCTCGCAGCACGCAGCGGCTTCGCGCCAAACGGGTTCGGACCGCAGGACGGGTCTGCCGCACAGAGCGGACAGGCCGGGTTCGCGCCTCAGGGCGGCTTTGGACCGCAGAACGGGTTCGGACCGCAGGACGGGTCTGCCGCACAGAGCGGACAGGCCGGGTTCGCGCCTCAAGGCGGCTTTGGACCGCAGAACGGATTCGGACCGCGGAACGGATTCGGACCGCGGAACGGATTCGGACCCCAGAACGGGTTCGAACCGCAGAACGGATTCGGACCCCAGAACGGGTTCGAACCGCAGAACGGATTCGGAGCGCAGACCAGGTTCGGACCGCAGAACGGGGGTGCGCCGCAGAACTGGGGTGCGCCGCAGAATGGGTTCGGGCAGGAAAACGCCTTCCCTGGCCGCCAGGACGGGTTTGGTGCCATGCCCGGTGCGCCCGCAGGAGGACCCATCCCCGGCCCCGGCCAGCCAGGAGGGTTCTCGCCCCAGCAACCAGGAGGATTCCCACCTCAGCAGCCTGGCGGGTTCGGCGCGCCGCAGCCACCACAGGAGCCGTTCCAGGCGACCGGTCCGGGCCCTTACCCAGGCGCCGACCAATCCCCAGGGGCACAGCAGTTCCCTGGAGCACCGCCGGTCACAGGGGCATCGCAGTTCCCAGGCGGACCGCAGCTTCCCGGTGGCCCTCAGTTTCCCGTAGGACAGCAGTTCCCCGTAGGACAGCAGTCCCCCGGAGCGGCGCAGTTCCAGGGTGCGCCGCCACTGACCGGGCAGCCGCAGCCGGGCTTCGACCAGCGCTTCGGCCCGGGCGGCCCCGGCCCCGGCGATCCCGGCGGGCCGATCCCGGCTGGTCTGGGCGGTCATACCGTGCGCCGGCGGATCACCGACGCGTGGGCCCGGCTCGGAACGCTGACCCCTGCGGCTGGCATGGCCGCCATGAGGCGGGCCGGCGGCGGTGACCCGGCCACGATCAGGAACGCCGGCCCCCTGGCAAGCACGAACGCGACCGACCTGTCGAAAGACCCGGCCGCGAAGCCGTCCGCGAACAGGAACAAGGCGCTTGTCGCCGGCGCGGGCGTGCTTGCCGTGGTCGCGGTCGGTGGCGTGATCGTGGCGCCGAAGCTGCTTGGCGGCGGTTCGTCCGACCCGGGCTGCAAGGCGTACTCGGGCACCGCGATCACGGCGTACAACAAGACGATCGACGACCTGAACGCGCAAGCCTCGCAGCCCGTCCTTAACGCGGACATGTCGGCGACGGTCACCGACCTGACGAGCGCGATCGCCCAGGCGAAGAACGCGTCCGTCAAGTCGGCGCTTAACGGCCTGCTCACCGAGCTCAAGTCGGTCCAGTCCGACGTCCGGTCCGGCACGGTCCCCACGACCACGGTCAATGCCCTGAATGCCGCATCGACGACCGCGGATAACGCCTGCTAGCTCTCCGGCGCATATGCCGAAATTTCGGGAAATGTCGCGGCGCGCCAGCGCCCGACATTTCCCGCCCGCCCCCGGCCCGCCCCCGCGAAGCCTGTGGCGCCCAGCACCGTCCCGCGTGGATGTGGCTCTGGTGTCGCCATAGCGACACCAGAGCCACATCCACCCAGGGGAGCCGAGCTTGATGCGGGTGCGTGTTCCGCGCGCCTGGCCTACTCCCGGCAACTGGGAGCGGACCTGGCCGTGGACGTAAGCACGATGGACGCGGCGTTGGCTACGCTGGTGTAGCCAGCAACGGTGGTGATCCCCCGCAGTTCGGCGAACCGCTGGGCTTCTGGCCTCAGGTTGTGCGGTCCTACCGGAGCCTGCCCATGCCCCACATGACAGCCGCCTTCGTTACGGCGGCCAGGCGGCCAGGCGGCCAGGCGGCGCAGGCGGCCAGGCGGCCAGGCGGCCAGGCGGCCAGGGGCAGCCTTGGGATGCGTGCCCGTTTTGCGGAGCAATGTCCTGTCCGTCAGTCAGTCCAGTGCCCCCGGTGCCCGGCCGGGCGAATCCGGGCGGGAAGCGGCTGGAGCCTCAGAAGCCAGGCAGGAAATGGGACGGGGAACGCGGAGCACGAATCCGTTCTGGATCACTGTTTTCATTAATCGAAAACGGACAGAAACGAGCAAGAAGCATCAGTTCCAAACGAACACCTTGTTAGTGGTTTACGATCGCCGCGTTTAGTGGTTTTAAAGGATCGGCGGTACTCAATAAAAAACGGGTACCAGGCAACGGAAGGCTGTCCTGCCGATGAGCGACCTTGAGACGATCACGTACCGGCCAGGGGCCGGGGAGTACGCCTGGACGTTCGGCGGCGCGGCCCCGGTCATGCGGCTGCGGACCCCGTGCGTGCTCGACGTGTACACCGAAGACTGCTTCGCCGGCCGGGTTACCAGTGCGGACGACCTGGTGTCCCGGCTGAACATCACCGGCCTCAACCCGCAGACCGGCCCCTTCTGGATCGAGGGTGCCGAGCCCGGCGACACGGTCGCCGTGCACTTCGTGTCCCTGACGCCCGCGCGGGACTGGGCGGCGTCGACCACGGTGCCGCTGTTCGGTGCGCTGACAGGGACTCACCTGACCGCACTGCTGCACGAGCCGCTTGAAGAAGTCATGTGGATCTGGCAACTCGACCGCGACAAGCAGCTGTGCCGGTTCACCGCGAAGAAGTCGGACTTCATCGCCGACCTGCCGATGTCGCCCATGCACGGGACGGTCGGCGTGGCACCAGCCGGCGGCGAGGTGCGGTCCGCGCTGGTGCCCGACGCGTTCGGCGGGAACATGGACACCCCGGAGATGCGGGCGGGGACCACGTGCTACCTCGGGGTCAACGTGCCCGGCGCCCTGCTGTCGCTCGGCGACGGGCACGCGCGCCAGGGCGAGGGTGAGACCTGCGGCGTCGCGGTCGAGTGCGCGATGAACACGGTGCTTATCGTGGACCTGATCAAGGCCGGAAGCACTGCGACGCCGTGGCCCCGCATTGAGAGTGACGACTACATCATGTCGGCCGGATCCGCGCGGCCCCTGGAAGACGCGTTCCGCATCGCGCAGCACGACATGGTGACCTGGGTTGCCGATTTGTGCGGTCTCGACCGTCTCGACGCGTACCAGTTCGTCACGCAGGCCGTGGAGTCGCCGCTGGCCAACGTGTGTGACACGAACTACACGTCAATCGCCAAGATGCCCAAGCGCTACCTCCCGAAGTCCTCGTACTCCGGCATTCACGCACACCTCAGAGAACTAGCCGCATCGCTTTAGGCGCACAAGGTTGTTGGCGGGTCGGTGCCTACTTGGGCTCCGGGGATCGTACTGTGGAAGGGTCGCCCTAGACTCCCCGGAACGGACGCATGGAACCTGAACCGCTACTGGACAGCCTGCGTAGCGCGGTGGCCGCGATGCCCGACGACGTGCCGCTTCGCCTCCACCTCGCCACGATGCTCCTGCGCGCCGGACAGCGCGACGAGGCGGTGCGGCACCTCGGTGCCGTGCTGCAACGCGACCCGGGGAACGCCGAGGCGATGAGAATGCTGACGTCCCCGGCCGAGGTTTCCGGACCGCCCGCGCCCCCGAAGGCTGATGTCGACAGTTCGCCCGAACGAGGGCAGGCCTCCGCGTCCCCCGCCACCGGTCCCACTCCGCTGCAGGACGGGACGGGCGGTACCTCCGAGGCCGACGAGGATTCCGCGGACGGCTACGACTGGTCCCAGGCCGAGAATGAGCTGAGCGACGTGCTGCCCGCGATGTTCGTCGGCGAGGCGGGGTCCGTCTCCGCCGGGCTCGACGAGGCCCGCGCCTACGACGCCGAGCACACGGGGCTCAGCCTCGCGGACGTGGCCGGGCTCGATGAGGTCAAGAAGCGGCTTGAGGCCGCGTTCCTCGCGCCGATGCGTAACCCGGAACTGCGCAAGCTCTACGGCAAGTCCCTGCGCGGCGGGCTGCTGCTCTACGGGCCGCCTGGATGCGGGAAGACGTTCATCGCCCGCGCGGTGGCCGGCGAACTGGGCGCGCGCTTCATCACGGTGTCGTTCGCCGACCTGATCGACATGTTCGTCGGCCGCTCCGAGCGGAACATCCACGAGCTCTTCGAGGTCGCCCGGCGGAACGCGCCCTGCGTGGTGTTCCTCGACGAGGTTGACGCGATCGGGCAGAAGCGGTCCCAGCTGCGGAACACGCCGATGCGGTCGGCCGTCAACCAGCTGCTGCTCGAACTCGACGACGTGGCGTCCGACAACACCGGAGTGTTCCTCCTCGCCGCGACCAACCACCCGTGGGACGTCGACTCCGCGCTGCGGCGGCCTGGGCGCTTTGACCGTACGCTGCTCGTCCTGCCGCCCGACGGGCCGGCGCGCGAGGGCGTGTTCCGCTACCACTTGCGGGACCGGCCCGTCGCCGGGATCGACCTCGCCCGCCTGTCGAGGCTGACCGACGGGTACTCGGGGGCGGACATCGCGCACGTCTGCGAGACCGCCGCCGAGCGGGCGCTGCTCAACTCGGTCAAGCGCGGCGAGCCCCGGCTGATCGGCCAGGACGACCTGGAGGCCGCCGTCGGCGAGGTCCGGCCGTCGCTTGGCACTTGGTTCGAGACCGCGCGCAACGTCGCGCTGTTCGCCAACGAGGGCGGCGCATACGATGACCTTGTGGCATACCTGCGTAAGCGGCGACTGATCTGACCCGCTGGGCGATGGACGATAGCAAAAGCCACCCAGAGGCGGCATCCGCTGGGGCTCCGGAGGGAGCGATAGACGCTCCGCAGCTACGGTCCGCTCGCGGCGGCGGCAACCGCGTCCCCCCGGGGGATAAATGACGGAGATACCGGAGGATCTGGCGCGGGCCGCCACGATGCTCGACCTCGGGCGCTACGAGGAGGCGTCGACCCTTCTCGCCCGGCTCGTCTCCGCCGAGCCGGGCAGCGGCCGGGCCTGGTGCTTGTTCGCCCGCGCGCACCTGGGCGCCGATCGCTTCGCCGAAGCCGTCGAGACCGCCAACCGGGCCGCGGCCATCGAGCCGACCGAGGAGTGGCCGCACCGGCTGGCCTCCAACGCGCTCATGCACCTGGGCAATCACGGGGAGGCGCTGCGGGCGGCAGCGGAGGCACGGCGCCTCGCCCCCGGCTACTGGCAGACCCATGTGTGCGTCGCCCAGGCCGCCCTTGCCGCCGGCCAGCCAGCGATCGCCGCCTCGGCCGCGACCGAGGCGCGCAAGCTCGCGCCGAACGAGCCCGACGTGCACTTCCTGTCCGGCAAAGTGGCCCTCGCGCGAAGCGACCTGGACGGTGCGCGGACCCATCAGGAGCGTGCCCTGGCCCTTGACCCGGCGCACAGCGGCGCCATGAACGAACTGGGCAGGATCCGGCTGCGGCGCCACGACACGGTCGGCGCGATCAAGCACTTCATCAGCGCCGCGCGGACCACGCCAGGCGAGCACATCTACAGCAGGAACATCGACGTGGTCATCGTCCGGTCGGTGTCGCGGATGATTTACATCTTCGTGCTGGTCGCGATGATCTTGCTCTGGATCCCCGCGGTGGCGCACACGGGGCGACTGCCGCTCGCCGCCGGATTCGGCACGCTCGCGATCGCCACCCTGGTCTCCTTCGCGGTCATGGTGACCCGGCTGCCCCGCGAGGCGCGGCATCTGGCCCGCCGGACGGTGCTCAGCCGCCGGGTGATCGCCGCCATGGCCGTCGCCTTCGGCGGCGTCGCGGCCGCGTTCTCCGTCGTGGCGTTCGTGCCGTCCGCCTCGCTCCAGCAGACGCTGCCGATCGCCATCGTCATCACGATCGTGGCCCGGGTCATCGCCACCGCGCGGCTGCGCTCCCCGCTCGGCCCGAACCCGCCGGGCAACCGCACGAGCCCCACCCAGCCCTTGCCCCCTACGCGCCGGGGCTAGGTCGCCTGTTTGGCTGGATCTGCCACCGGTGTCGCCATAGCGGCAGCGGTGGCAGATCCCGCCAATCGGCTACGTGGGGGAGTTCGCCGCCGCGCCCGTTTTCTGGTTCGGGTCCCAGCGGGACAGGGTGCGATCCCAGTCCAAGGGGACTGTGAACGCTTCGCCCTGTGCTAGCTCCTCGTCCCAGTCCTCGGGGGGGACGCGCCATAGGACCTCGAACTCGATGCCGCTCGGGTCCTTGGCGTACAGGGACTTCGACAGGCGGTGGTCGCTCTCGCCGACCAGGGCGTCGGCGTCGAGGAGCTTCTGGCGGGCCTCGACCAACTCTGCGAGCGTGCCGACCTCCCACGCCAGGTGGTACAGGCCGACCTTCGGGCGGCCATCGGCCTGGCCCGTTCCGATCTCGAAGAGGCCAAGGTCGTGATCGTTGACCGAGCCTGGAGAGCGCAGGAAGGCCGCCCGGCCGGGGACCTCCATGCGGACCTCGAAACCGAGCGTCTTCGTGTAGAACTCGACCTCGCGCGCGAGGCCGTTGATGTACAGCACCGCGTGGTTGAGTCGGCGCACTGCCATGAGGGGGCTCCTGCCGGGTTCGTGTGCCTGATCTGGGGTCTGGCGGATCGCCCTCAAGGGTCGAGCGCGCCCGTTCTGGACAATGGGTTTGTGAAGGTCTTTATTTCGTTCGATATGGAAGGCGTCGCCGGAATCGTCAAGTCGGCGCAGTGCCGGCCGCGCAGGGCAGGCGTAAGAGGAGGGACGGGCGGTTCCCCGACGCGCAGGTTCGCCCGAAGAGGCGCGTGAGATGATCTCGGTCGGGGCGGAAGCGGCCGTGCGGTGTCTCGGGTCGGTCCCGCTGCCGGACATCGAACTGTCGGCGCGGCTCGACGTAGCGTTGGAGACCGCAGACATGGCCAACCTAGCGACCTGGGTCAAGGGTATCGAGCGGTGCGGCACTCGCGCGGTGCGGATCTACGGGGACGATCCGCTCGAGATCTACCGGTCCCTCGCCGGGATCACCTACATCACGCGGGTGCCCGAAGGCCGGTAACGGTACCCCGGCCAGCCGACACCTGGCGGACCTGCTGGCCTGGATTACTGTTTTCTCCCGGGGGGACGATCCCCCGTAACCCCGATTACGCGGCCGGGCCTGATCGCGAAAAACGCAAATGTACCAGGCCCGCCCATGCGGACGATTCTCCCGGGGGGACGCCCCCCGGTAACCCGATGTCCACGCGGCCGGGCCTGCTGATCGCGAAATCGCGATCGTATTAGGCCCGCCCACGCGGACAAAGGGCGGCGGTCTGCGTCTGCTACTGGCGCCGGGCGCGGATCGCCTTGAGGCGGCGGCGCTGGGACTTGTCCAGGGCGAGGTAACCGCCGACCGGGATGGCTGCGGCGATGATGATGATCCCGACCGCAGCCCACCACGGGAGAATGGCCAGCAGGATCAGCCCGAGAACGATCCCGGCGATCCCGACCTTGGTGCTCGGTGTCATGATGACTCCATCCATCCGGACCCACCGGGGCCAGCTTAGCCCGTGGTTCCAGCTTATCCGCTTACCCTGGAGGACTGCCGTGCCGATCTCGCTGCCGGTTGACCACGAGGCCAACGAACTGCTGTCGCGCAACCCTCTCGCGCTGCTAATCGCGATGCTACTCGATCAGCAGGTCCCCCTGGAACGGGCGTTTTCCGCGCCGCGCGACCTTGTGCAGCAACTGGGTCACGAGCCTACGGCTGAGGAACTGGCTTCGTTTGACCCGGAGGCCCTCGCGGCGGTGTTCTCCGAGCGGCCAGCGCTGCACCGCTTCCCCAAGGCGATGGCCGCGCGGACGCAGGACCTGGCACGATTGATCGTTTCCGAGTACGACGGGGACGCCGCTTCCTTGTGGACGACGGCGCCGTCGGGTGCCGAGTTGCTCAAGCGGGTGTCGGCGCTGCCTGGGTTCGGCGAGGTCAAGGCGAAGATCTTCGTGGCGCTGCTCGGCAAGCAGCTCGGCGTGCGGCCCGAGGGGTGGCGGGAGGCCGTCGGGTACTTCGGCGACGAGGGGTCGTACGTGTCGGTGGCGGACATCGTCGACGACGAGTCCCTGGGCAAGGTGCGGTCCTACAAGCAGACACTGAAGGCGGCCGCGAAGGCAAAGGCCGGCAAATAGAGCGCGCGGGCCCCGGCTGCCTGGGACGACTTTAGAGATCGTGGATAGCTGGGGTCGCTATGGCCGCGTCGGAGATTAAGTTGCGGTGGTGCGGCGAGACACGCAGCGCCGAGGGCACGAAACACCCAACTTGTTTCCCCACGCGGCCATGGCCTACCCAGCCATCCACGATCATTTTCGCTCCCTGGTGCGATGGCGGGCTAGCGGGCTAGAAGGCGGCCTCGTTTGCCAGCAGCGTGCTGATGGCGCCTGGCCAGTTGATCGTGGTAGCGGTGCCGTGGCTGTAGAGGATGACCGCACGGTGCTCTGTCGTCCCGGGATCTTCCGTGTAGTTGACGGCGCCTAGCACCGTGTCGCCGGACGGGCTCGACCACAGGACGGCCGCGGTGCCGCCCACGCATCCGGGCTTCACTTCGTAAAGCACCCGGGCGAGCCTGTCGCCGGTCAGCGAGATCTCGGCGAGCCCCGGGTACACCGGGTCCGTGGGCGCGGCGCAGCCCGTCGAGGGCGCGAGCTCGGTCGGCGGCTCGTTGAGCGTGGCTCCGACGGGCGGTGTCTTGAGTAGCTGCCCGCCGCAGACAGCGGTCTGCCCGTCGCCTGTGATGCCGAGGGAATCGCACCAGATCTTGGACCTGCCGTTGGTCGTCGAAACAGCGATCTCGGCGACCACCGTGCTGTCGGTGAGCAGGTCGCCGCTCGGTTCTGCCAGGTCCACTTCCCTGAGGTACAGGCTGGCGCCGCCGCTATTGGAGCTGTTGTAGTCGAAAGCGAGTCGCTGCCCGTCCGACGTCCAGGACAGGAGATTGTTGCTGTCCGGCAGACCGTCGGAGCCGTAGGCGAGCGAGCCGTGGGAGGGGTTGGTCCCGGTCCAGGAGCGCAGCACCGCTCCGGTCGCCACCGAGTAGATCGCCAGGGTAAACGGGCCAGAGTAGGGGAAGCCATCGCCCGTCCTGGCCACCTGGTAGAACACGGCGAGCTTGGTGCCATCCGGGGAGAGCGCGATGCCGTCGATGTCGGCAGCGCTTGGCACCGGGAAACTGATCCTGGTCAGTGTCGTGACGGGGGTGGCGCCCGGCCTGATCCTGAGCAGGTACCAGGTTCGCTGCTGAGTCGCTGTCAGGAAGCCTGGCTCGATCTGAACGGAGTCCAGCACGAACGTGCGATCATCGGCGGCACCGGTCAGGCCAACGAACGTGCTGCCCGTAGGCGGCGTGACGGTGGCAAGTCGCTGGCCGGTGAGCGTGTCGCCAACGATCACGGAGTCGGGTTGAGGGTCCTTGGCGAGGGCGCTCTGCCCTGCGGGAGGTAGTTGGCCCATGGTCTCAAGGTCGTTGATTGCGACGAAGTAATCGGGGAGAGCCCCGGGATTGGCGGGGGCGGGGGTCGAGGCTGGCGCGGCCGAGCTTGACGCGGCAGGACCCGCAGTCGTCTTGTCTGCAGCGCGTGGCGGGCTCTTGACCGTGACCAGGGTGGCGGCGACGGCTACCACCGCCGCGGCGGCGGCAATCGGGATGAGCCAGCCGCCACTGCCTAGCCAGCGGCGAGGGGTGCAGGCCTTGGCGTGGCGGGCGGCCGGCTGGGTTCGCAGGTCGAGCCTGGGCAGGTCGCGAACCTGCTCGCTGACCGCGCGGCCCGCTGCGCGAAGCTGGTCTTCTACGCTCATGAGTCCCCCTTGAGCATGCGGGTGATCGCGGCGATTCCCCGGGAGGTGGCCGACTTGACGGTGCCTTCTGCGACGCCCATGGCCTTGGCCACGTCGTCGACCGACATGTCGAGGCAGTAGCGGAGCGCCACCGCCTCGCGCTGCCTGTCGGGGAGGCGGCGCAGCGCGGCGAGGACCTCGCGGTACTCCTCGCCGAGGACGACCCGCGCCTCGGCGGACTCCACGTCCGGGTCGGCGAGCACGAACTGGCGGTTCCGCGCGCGCTTACGCAGGACCGTGCGGCAGCCGTTGAACACGCTGGACCGGACGTAGGCGAGGGCGCGCTCGGGGTCGTTGAGCGCGTCCCAGCGCCGGAAGAGGCCGAGGAAGGCGTCCTGTACCGCGTCCTCGGCCGCCTGCCGTTCCCCGAGCATGATCACCGCGAGGCGGAGCAGGCCGAGTGCGTGCGCCTGGTACAGCGCCGTTACCTGGTCCGCCGGGTCAGCGGCCGCTTCCGTCGGTACCGGCGCGTTCGTGAGTGGCTTCGCACCCCTGAGACGCCCGGCCCCTCGCCGGGTTGCTCCGTCAGCCGGGCTTCTTAAACAGAGTGGATACTTGCTTGCACCCGGGTGCGCGCAAGTATCCACTGTCCTGAGGCGCGGGCGGATGGGGCACGCGAGCGGGCGAGGGCACGCGGGCGGGTCTGCCACGCAGGCAGGTGGATGGTTGCGGGGATAGCGGAGCACGCAGCCGTTCTGAGCGACTATTGAATTTAACTTTTTGATGTTAGAAATGGAAATGCGTTCTCTTTAGGCTGTTAGCGTTCTGGTTATGGACACGCTTGAAACGTTCGTTTTGGCTCTTCCCAAGGTGGAACTTCACGTTCATTTGGTCGGTTCGGCGTCCGCGGAGACCGTGCTCTCGCTGGCGCGGCGGCACCCGGAGCGCGGGGTGCCCACCAGCGAGGAAGGGCTGCGGGAGTTCTACGTCTTTAGCGACTTTCCGCACTTCCTCGCTGTGTACCGGGCGGTGAGCCTGCTGATCAGCGAGCCAGAGGACATCGCCGACCTCGTGCGCGGGATCGGTCGGGACCTGGCGGCGCAGAACGTGCGGTACGTCGAACTGCAGGTCTCGCCCTATCCGTTCCAGAGGCTGGGGATGCCCGACGCGGTGATCAGCGAGGCCCTGAGCGTCGGAGCACGGGACGCGCTCGCGCGGTACGGGGTGCGGATCGGGTACATCGTCGACTTTCCCGGGCACGACGCGGGGAATGACGCGCGGCCCGCGCTGCGGTTCGCGCTGGAGAACCCGCCTGCCGGGCTTGTCGGGTTCGGGATCGGCGGACTCGAGGCAGGGCGGGCGCCGTACACGGAAGTGATCCGGTCGGTGTTCGGCTCGGCCGCCGCGGCGGGGCTGCACTGCATTCCGCACGCCGGGGAGACGACCGGGCCGGAGGCCGTGTGGGAGGCGATCGAGTTCCTGCAGGCGGAGCGGATCGGGCACGGAATCGGGTCGCTTGACGATCCCTCGCTGCTTTGGTACCTGGCCGACCGGCAGCTGCCGGTTGACGTGTCGCCGACGTCGAACGTGTGCACGCGGTGCGTACCGTCGATAGCCGAGCACCCGCTACGGGCCATGGTGGACGCAGGGCTGCTCGTGACGCTGAACAGCGATGACCCGCCGATGTTCGGGACCTCGCTGAGCAACGAGTACCTCGTGGCCGGGCGCGACCTCGGGTTCTCCGCCGCCGAGCTTGCGGGGCTCGCGGCCAACGGGGTGCGCGCCTCCTTCCTCGACCCGGCTGCGAAGGAGGGACTGCTCGCGGAGATCGCCGCGGTCCCGCTGCCCTAGCGGCCTGCCGAAGTCCCCGCGCTGCCACGACGCGCGGATTGCCCTGAAACCACCTGCGATTCCGGCTAACTTCCAAGCCTCGTCGTGGCGACCCTCATGCCAAGACTCGCCCTAATTGGGAAAAAGAGAATATTTGTGCTGGACGGCCGTGGCTTATGTCGTCACCCTGGGTGTAGGCAGGTTGGGGAGGCCGGTGCGTGTGGAGGTGCCCGATGGAAGCAGGCGGAGACGGGGTGCGGCTCGGCCCGGATCCGTTCCTGCGGGCCGAAATGGTGCACTCCAGCGAGCGCACTCGCGTCACCAGGCTGTTCCTTCCTGGGCGGACGGTCATCCGTAAGGAGCCGCTTGGACCGGACGCGGAACACCGGGTGCGGCATGAGATAGCGATGCTGGAGCGGCTGCGCGGCGTTGCGGGGGTGGCGCAGCTGGCGGAGGCGCCGCGGTACCCCGGGTCGGTGGTGCTGGAGGACGCCGGCGAGGCGAGCCTGGCGGGCAGCGCTAGGCCACTGCCGGCCGATCAGCTGCTCGCGCTCGGGCTGAGGCTGGCCCGGGCGGTGGCAGGGATGCACCGGCGGGGGGTGATCCACCGGGACATCACCCCGGCGAACGTCGTGGTTTTCGGTGACGACGGTGTTCCGTGCCTGGTGGACTTCGCCCTGGCTTCGTCGTTCCTCGAGATCCGCCCGGAGTTCACCCATCATGCGGAGGTCACGGGGACGCTGGCATACCTGGCGCCGGAGCAGACCGGGCGGACCGGCCGGCCGGTGGATCAGCGGGCCGACCTGTACGCCCTCGGCGCGACGCTGTACGAGCTGGCCACGGGCGAACCGCCGTTCGGTTCTGGTGACCCGCTGCGGCTGATCCATGATCACCTGGCCCGGGTCCCGGTGCCGCCGGCCGAGGTGAACCACGCCGTGCCGGTGCCGTTGTCCGGGGTCATCATGCACCTGCTGGAGAAGGAGCCGGATAACCGGTACCAGACCGCGGACGGCCTGGTCTATGACCTGGAGCGGTTGCGCTACGCGCAGGCACGCCGGGGCAAGGCCGCGTTCCGGGCCGGCGAGCGTGATTTCCCGGTGCGGCTGCTGCCGCCGTCGCGGCTGGCCGGACGTGACGACGAGGTGACGGCGCTCGGGGCGGCGTTTTCCGACGCGCTGGCGGGCCGGTGCCGCGGGATGCTGGTGGCCGGCGCGCCAGGGGTGGGCAAGACGGCGCTGGTCGACCAGCTGCGGCCGGTGGTGACCGGCGCTGACGGCTGGTTCGTGGCGGGCAAGTTCGACCAGTTCCGCCGGGACCTGGAGTTCGACGCGGGGTATCAGGCGTTCCGCGCGCTGGGCCGGCTGCTGCTGGCTGAGCCGGAGGATGAGCTGACGCGGGTCCGCGGGCGGATCCTGGCGGCGGTCGGCGCGAACGCGGGCCTGCTGACCGCGACGGTGCCGGAGTTCGCGGCGCTGCTGGGGACGCCGCCCAATCCTGGAGATCCGCTGACCGCGCAGCCGCGGCTGCAGCGGGCGGCCGTGGCGGCGCTGCGGGCGGTCGCGTCGCGGAAACGGCCGGTCGTGCTGTTCCTCGATGACCTGCAGTGGGCCGGAGGTACCCCGCTCGGCTTCGTCGACCTGGTGCTGAGCGAGGACCCGGTCGACGGCCTGCTGCTGGTCGGCGCGTACCGGGAAGGCGACGTGGACGCGGCGCACCCGCTGGCGGCGCCGCTGGCCCGGTGGCGGGACCAGGCCACGGTGCGGCACCTGCGGCTGGGCAACCTGCCCGGGCCGGGCCAGGCCGCCATGGTCGCCGACATGCTGCACGAGGACCCGGTCACCGTGGCGGGCCTGGCCGGGGCAATCGAGCCGCACACGAGCGGCAACCCGTACGAGACGGTGGAACTGCTGAACGCGCTGCGCCGCGACGGCCTGCTGACCGCGACGGCCGCCGGGTGGCGGTGGGACGAGGCGGTCGTACGCGCTCACCTGGAGCACTCCGAGGTCACCGGACTGCTGGCAGCGCGCGCCGCCGCCCTGCCGGAGCAGTCCCGGCAGGTGGTAGAGGCGATGGCGTGCCTGGGCGGCCGCGCCGAGCTGAGCCTGCTGCAGGCCGCCACGGGCGAGCCCGCCGACGCGGTGGACCAGGCGCTGGCACCCGCCCTCGAGGAGGGGCTCCTGATGGCGGAGCCCGGGGCACGTCCCGCAGTGCGGTTCGGGCACGACCGGATCCGCGAGGCGGTCCTGGATGGGCTGGACTCCGAGCGGCGGCGCGCCCTGCAACTGGCGATGGCGCGGCGACTGGCGGCGGTGCCGGAGTTGTTCGCGGTCGCGGCCGGGCAGTACCTGCCAGCCGTCGGCGCGGTCACTGATGCCGCGGAGCGGCGCCAGGTAGTGGGGCTGCTGCGGCGCGCCGCCGGGCAGGCCACGCTGACGGGGGACTACGCGCTGGTGTACGCGCTGCTGACCGCCGCGCTCCCGGCGGTCGGCCCGGGCGAGACCGGCACGCTCGCCGAGGTGCACGCGGGCCGTCACGCCGCGCTTTACTGCCTGGGGCGGCTGGAGGAGGCGGACGAGGTGTACCGCACGATCGAACGGCTGTGCCCCGCCGCGGCGGACCGCGCGGACGCGACGGAGGTGCAGGTCCGCAGCGTGACCCACCGGACCCGTTTCGCGGAGGCGCTCGGACTCGGCCTGGAGTCGCTGCGTGAACTCGGCATCACCACCCCGGCCATGGACCGGCTCGCAGCCGACCTTGACGACCGGTTCGGCTATTGGTACCAGTGGCTGGACCACACCGACGCCGCCGACGACCTCGCCCGGCCGGACCTCACCGACCCCACGCTGCTCGCCGCGACCCGGCTGATCAACGCGACCCAGTCGGCGGCCTACTTCGCCGGCGACCCCGCCACGGTCTCCTGGCTGGGCCTGGAAGCACTGCGGATCTGCCTCGAGCACGGCCCCGCACCCGCCCTGATCGTCCCCGTGGCCTACACCGCCTTCGGTGCTGTGGTGCTGCGTGGCGATTACGCCGCCGGGTACCGGGCGGCGCGGCGGATCCTGGCGCTGGGCGAAGCCCGCGGCTACGAGCCCGGCACCTCCCAGGCGCGCATGCTATTCGCTGCCCTCAGTTGCTGGGCCGAGCCGATCGAAAACATGGTCCATCAAGGTCAGCGGGCCAGGGAAGAACTGATCGCGGCGGGCGACCTGGCCAACGCCGGCTACACCTACTCTGAGTCGGTGTCAGGCCTGCTGGAGTGCGCGCCACTGGATCGTTACCGCACCGACGCCGAAGCCGCGGTGGCCTTTGCGCGCCGTACCGGCAACGAGTACCTCGAGCAGGTGCTCGACAGCTCTCGGTGGCTGGCTGACGTGCTGCTTGGCGAAAGCACGGCCGCGGCCGGTGAGGCGGTCCCCGCCGACAAGTACGCCGGCAACCCGATGGCACAATTTTTCGCTCATCTCAATCGTGCGACCGCTGCCGCCATCTTCGGCGACCAGGCCGGCCTGGAGCGGCACACCGCGGCCGCGATGCCGCTAGTTCCGGTGCTCCCCGGCCTCTACCCGACCGCCGTCGCCCACCTGCTGCGCCCGCTGGCCCTGGCCGGGCAGGCCCGCGACGCGGACACGGATAAGCGCGGCGGCCTGCTGGCCGAACTGGATGAGGTGACCCGGTGGCTGGCCGCCCGCGCCGCGGACGCGCCCGGCAACTTCCTGCACCTGCTGCGGCTGGTCGAGGCCGAGCGGGCCTGGGCGGCCGGGGATTTCCGCGCCGCCGCCCTCGCCTTCGACGCCGCCCGGCACGAGGCCGCTGGCCTGCAGCGGCCCTGGCACCGGGCCTTGATCGGCGAGCACGCTGGCCGGTTCTACCTCGCCCGCGGCCTCGAACAGGTCGGCCACGACCTGATCGCCCGGGCACGCCAGGAGTACCTAGACTGGGGTGCGACGGCCAAGGTCGCCCAGCTGGACTGGGCCTACCCGGTCCGGCGGGCACCGTCCGGCCCGGCGGCCACCGCCGGCGAGCAGTCCGGCCTCCCTTCCCAGCGCCGTGCCGCCGTCACGGCCGGCACGGTCGACCTGCTCGGGATTCTTTCCGCGTCGCAGGCGCTGAGCTCGGAGACCAGCATCGGCCGGCTGCACGCCCGCGTGGTCCAGGTGCTCAGCGCGATGACCGGCGCCACCGGCGTCCGCCTGCTGCTATGGGATGCCGACCGGCAGGACTGGCTGCTGCCCGCACCCGACGACGACGGCGGCGGCACCGTGCCGGCCAGCGACCCCGGCCAGCAACGCGCGGCGCCACTGTCGGTGCTGCGCTACGTCCAGCGGACGGGTGAACCGCTGGTCGCCGGGGACGCCACCGCTGACGACCGGTTCTCCCGCGACCCGTACTTCGCCGGCGTCGACTGCTGCTCGCTGCTGGCGGTGCCCGTCCTCAGCCGCGGCGCGCTGCAGGCGGTGCTGGTGCTGGAAAACCGGCTTATCCGCGCCGCATTCACCACCGGGCGGCTCGACGCGGTCAACCTCATCGCCGCCCAGCTCGCTGTCTCCCTGGACAACGCCCAGCTGTACGCCGGGTACCGCCGGATCGCCGGCGAGCAGGCGGCGCTACGGCGGGTGGCAACGCTGGTCGCCCGGGCCGCGCCGCCGCGGGAGGTGTTCGCAGCGGTCGCCACGGAGGTCGGCCGGCTGCTCGCGGCCGACTACGCGATCCTGGTCCGCTACGACCCGTCGGACACCCTGGAGGTCGTCGGCACGTGGACCAGCACGGGCGCGCCAGCGCCGATCCCGGTCGGCGGGCGATTCCCGCTCGGCGGGCGGAACGTCACCACGCTGGTGCGGCAGACGGGCCGGCCCGGATCGACTACGACGACGCCATCTCGGGCGTGGTCGGCCAGGTCGCCACCGACTGGGGGCTCCGCTCGTCGGCAGGCGTGCCGGTCAGCGTCGAGGGCCGGCTCTGGGGCGCCATGGCGGCGGCATTCACCCACCCGGAACCGCTGACGGGGGACACCGAGACGCGGCTAGCCGGGTTCACCGAGCTGGTGGCGACCGCGATCGCCAACGCCGGGGCACAGGCCGAGGTAACCGCCTCGCGGGCGCGCATCGTGGCCGCCGCCGACCAGGCGCGCCAGCGGATCGAGCGGGACCTGCACGACGGCGCCCAGCAGCGGCTGGTCTCGCTGGAGCTTGCGCTGCGCGGCGCCCGGACGGCGGTCCCGCCCGGGTCCCGCGAGCTTGGCGCGGACCTGGAGAGCATCGAAGCCGGGCTGGCCGCCGCGCTGGGTGAGCTACGCGAGATCGCCCGCGGCATCCACCCCGCCATCCTGGCCGACGGCGGCCTGCGCCCGGCGCTGGTGGCGCTGGCCCGGCGCTCCCCGGTTCCCGTGGACCTCACGGTGCCTGCCACTGGACGGCTGCCCGAGCAGGTTGAAGTCAGCGCCTACTACGTCGTGGCCGAGGCGCTGACCAACGCGGCCAGGCACGCCCGCGCCTCGGCCGTCGCCGTCGAGGCAGAGATCGCCGGTGACCGGCTGCGCGTCACCGTCCGCGACGACGGCGCCGGCGGCGCCAGCCTGGCCGGCGGCACCGGCCTGGCCGGCCTGAAGGACCGGGTGGAGGCGCTCGGCGGCCGGATCGTCCTGCACAGCCCCCGCGGGGCGGGGACCACCCTGCGCGCGGAGCTCCCCCTCACCGCCACGAATGACGGCGACACCTCCCGCTAGCCGGGCCCCGAAACCGCCCGCAATGACCTTGCAAAGCACGCCGCCGCCGGCCGGGATCAAGGCCGCGATAGGACGGGCCCCGCCGGCGTCGAACGTGTGCACGCGATGCGTGCCGTCGATCGCCGAGCACCCGCTGCGGGACATGGTCGACGCCGGGCTGTTCGTGACCCTGAACAGCGATGACCCGCCGATGTTCGTCACCTCGCTCAGCAACGAGTGAACGGCTGTGGTGCATGTCGTCAGCCTGGGTGCAGGCAGGGTGGTGCACGTCGTCAGCCTGGGTGTAGGCAGGGTGGGGGAGGCCCGTGTGTGTGGAGGTGCCCGATGGAAGTAGGCGGAGACGGAGTGCGGCCCGGCCCGGATCCGCTCCCCCGGGCCGAACTCGTGCACTCCAGCGAGCGCACTCGCATCACCAGGCTGTTCCTTCCTGGGCACACGGTCATCCGGAAGGAGCCGCTTGGAGCGGACGCGGAACGCCGGGTGCGGCATGAGGTCGCGATGCTGGAACGACTGCGCGGCGTCGCCGGGGTGGCGCAGCTCGCGGAAGCGCCGCGGTACCCGGGGTCGGTCGTGCTGGAGGACGCCGGTGAGATGAGCCTCGCGGGCATGACCAGGCCGCTGCCGGCCGGTGAGCTGGCTGGTCTCGGGCTGGGACTGGCGCGGGCGGTGGCGGGGATGCATGAACGGGGGGTGATCCACCGTGACATCACCCCGGCGAACGTGGTGGTTTCCGGTGACGGTGCTGCGTGCCTGGTGGACTTCGCCCTGGCCTCGTCGTTCGCCGAGATCCGCCCCGAGTTCACGCACCATGCCGAGATCACCGGGACGCTGGCGTACCTGGCGCCGGAGGCGACCGGGCGGACCGGCCGGCCGGTGGATCAGCGGGCCGACCTGTACGCGCTGGGCGCGGTGCTGTACGAGCTGGCCACGGGCGGGCCCCCGTTCGGCACCGGGGACCCGCTGCGGCTGATCCACGATCACCTGGCCCGGGTCCCGGTGCCGGCCGCCGAGGTGAACCACACCGTGCCGACGCCGTTGTCCGAGGTCATCATGCACCTGCTGGAGAAGGAACCGGACAACCGCTACCAGACCGCGGACGGGCTGATCTATGACCTGGTGCGCGTGCGGGACGCCGCAACACGTGCGGCACCGGCCGCGCTGCGGGTCGGGCAGCATGATGTCCCGGCGCGGCTGCTGCCGCCGTCGCGGCTGGTGGGCCGCGATGACGAGGTAGCGGCGCTGGAAGCGGCGTTCACCGACGCGCTGGCGGGCCAGTGCCGCGGGGTGCTGGTGGCCGGGGCGCCCGGAGTGGGCAAGACGGCGCTGATCGACCAGCTGCGCCCGGTGGTCACCGGCGCTGACGGCTGGTTCGCGGCGGGCAAGTTCGACCAGTACCGGCGGGACCTGGAGTTCGACGCGGGATACCAGGCGTTCCGCGCGCTTGGCCGGCTGCTGCTGGCCGAGCCGGAGGGTGAGCTGGCGCAACTGCGGATGAGGATGCTGGCGGCGGTGGGGCCGAACGCGGGCCTGCTGACCGCGGTGCTGCCGGAGTTCGCGGTGCTGCTGGGGGCGCCGCCGGATGCGGGGGATCCGCTGACCGCGCGGGCGCGGCTGCAGCGGGCGGCTGTGGCGGCGTTGCGGGCGGTCGCGTCGCGGAAACGGCCGGTCGTGGTGTTCCTTGATGACCTGCAGTGGGCGGGGGGTACCCCGCTCGGCTTCGTCGACCTGGTGCTGACCGAGGAGCCGGTCGACGGCCTGCTGCTGGTCGGCGCGTACCGGGACGGCGACGTGGACGCGGCGCACCCGCTGGCGGCGCCGCTGGCCCGGTGGCGGGGCCAGGCCGGAGTGAAGCACGTGCGGCTGGGCAACCTTCCCGAGCCGGGCCTCGCCGCCATGGTCGCCGGCATGCTGCACGTGGGCCCGGTCACCGTGGCGGGCCTGGCCGGGGCAATCGAGCCGCATACGCACGGCAACCCGTACGAGACCGTGGAACTGCTCAACGCGCTGCGCCGCGACGGCCTGCTGACGGCTACGGTCGCCGGGTGGCGGTGGGACCAGGCGGCGGTGCACGCATACCTGGGCCGCTCCGAGGTGACCGGGCTGCTGGCGGCGCGCGCCGCCGCCCTGCCGGAGAAGTCCCGGCAGGTAGTGGAGGCGATGGCGTGCCTGGGCGGCCGCGCCGAGCTGAGCCTGCTGCAGGTAGCCGCCGGCGAGCCCGCCGACGCGGTGGACAAGGCGCTGGCACCCGCCCTCGACGAGGGCCTGCTGGTGGCCGAGCCCGGGGCACGTCCGGCGGTGCGGTTCCGGCACGACCGGATCCGCGAGGCGGTCCTCGGCCGGCTGGACCCCGACCGGCGGCGCGCCCTGCAGCTGGCCATGGCGCGGCGGCTGGCCGGGGTGCCGGAGTTGTTCGCGGTCGCGGCCGAGCAGTACCTGCCAGCCGTCGGCGCGGTCGGCGACGCCGCCGAGCGGCGCCAGGTGGTCGGGCTGCTGCGGCGCGCCGCCGGCCAGGCCACGCTGACCGGGGACTACGCCCTGGTGTACGCGCTGCTGACCGCCGCGCTTCCGGCGGTCGACCCGGGCGAGACCGCTGCCCTCGCCGCGGTGCACGCCGGCCGGCACGCCGCGCTGTACTGCCTGGGCCGACTGGAGGAGGCGGACGAGGCGTACCGCACGATCGAACGGCTGTGCCCTGCCGCGCTGGACCGCGCCAGCGCGACGGAAGTGCAGGTGCGCAGCGTGACCCACCGGACCCGATTTGCCGAGGCGCTCGAGCTCGGCGTGGTGTCGCTGCGTGAACTCGGCATCGCCGTCCCGGCCGCGGACCGGCTCGCGGCCGAGCTTGACCACCAGTTCGCGTACCTGCACCAGTGGCTGGACCACACCGAACCCACCGGCGACCTGGCCTGGCCGGACCTCACCGACCCCACCCTGCTCGCCGCGTCCAGCCTGATAAACGCGACCCAGTCAGCGGCCTACTTCGCCGGCGACCCCGCCACGGTCTCCTGGCTGGGCCTGGAAGCACTGCGGATCTGCCTCGAGCACGGCCCCGCACCCGCCCTGGTCGGTCCGGTGACCTACTCCGCCTTCGGTGCTGTGCTGCTGCGCGGCGACTACGCCGCCGGGTACCGGGCGGCGCGGCGGATCCTGGCGCTGGGCGAAGCCCGCGGCTACGAGCCCGGCACCTCCCAGGCGCGCATGCTATTCGCTGTCCTCAGTGGCTGGGCCGAGCCGATCGAAAACAGTGTCCGTCAAGGTCAGCGGGCCAGGGAAGAACTGATCGCGGGGGGCGACCTGGCCAACGCCGGCTACACCTACTATGCGTCGGTGCCAGGCATGCAGGACTGCGCGCCATTGGACCGCTACCTCACCGAGGCGGAAGCGGCGGTGGCCTTCGTGCGCCGTACCGGCAGCGAGCAGTCCGCTCAGGTGCTCGACCCCTACCGGTGGCTGGCTGGCGTGCTACTTGGCAACAGCACGGCCGCGGCCGATGATGCGGTTTCCGCCGACAAGTACGCCGGCGACCCGCTGGGACAGTTTCATGCTCATCTCAGTCATGCGAACGCCGCCGCCATCTTCGGCGACCAGGCCGGCCTTGAGCGGCATACCGCGGCCGCCATGCAGCTCGTTCCGGTGCTCCCCGGCCTCTACCCGACCAGCGTCGCCCGCCTGCTGCGCGCGCTGGCCCTGGCCGGGCAGGCCCGCGACGCGGACACGGACGCGGGCACGCGCGGCGGCCTGCTGGCCGAACTGGACGAGCTGACCCGGTGGCTGGCCGCCCGGGCCGCGGACGCGCCCGGCAACTTCCTGCACCTGCTGCGGCTCGTCGAGGCCGAGCGGGCCTGGGCGGCCGGCGACTTCCGCGCCGCCGCCCTCGCCTTCGACGCCGCCCGGCACGAGGCCGCCCAGCGGCAACGGCCCTGGCACCGGGCCCTGATCGCCGAGCACACGGCCCGCTTCTACCTCGCCCGCGGCCTGGAACACGCCGGCCATGACCTGATCGCCCAGGCACGCCAGGAGTACCTAACCTGGGGTGCGACGGCCAAAGTCGCCCAGCTCGACTGGGCCTACCCGGCCCGGCGGCCACCGTCCGATACTGCCGGCGAGCAGCCCGGCGACCTTACCCAGCGCCGTGCCGCCGTCACGGCCGGCACGGTCGACCTGCTCGGCATCCTCTCCGCGTCGCAGGCACTGAGCTCGGAGACCAGCATCAGCCGGCTGCACGCCCGCGTGACCCAGGTACTCAGCGCGATGACCGGCGCCACCGGCGTCCACCTGCTGCTGTGGGATACCGACCGGCAGGACTGGCTGCTGCCCGCACCCGACGGCGGCGGCGGCACCGTGCCGGCCAGCGACCCCGGCCAGCAACGCGCGGTCCCGCTGTCGGTGCTGCGCTACGTCCAGCGGACGGGTGAACCGCTGGTCGCCGGCGACGCCACCCGTGACGACCGCTTCGCCCGCGACCCCTACTTTACTGACGCCGATTGCTGCTCGCTGCTCGCCGTGCCCATCCTCAGCCGCGGCGCGCTGCAGGCGGTGCTGCTGCTGGAAAACCGGCTTATCCGCGCCGCATTCACCACCGGGCGGCTCGACGCGGTCAACCTGATCGCCGCCCAGCTCGCCGTCTCCCTGGACAACACCCAGCTCTACGCCGACTACCGCCGGATCGCCGGCGAGCAGGCCGCGCTACGGCGGGTCGCAACGCTGGTCGCCCGGGCCGCGCCGCCGCGCGAGGTGTTCGCCGCGGTCGCCGAGGAAGTCGGCCGGCTGCTCACGGCCGACTACGCGATCCTGGTCCACTACGACCCGCCGGACACGCTGGAGATCACCGGCACGTGGACCAGCACCGGCGCGCCACCGCCGACCCCGGTCGGCGGGCGACTGCCGCTCGGCGGGCACAACGTCACCACGCTGGTGCACCAGACGGGCCAGCCGACCCGGATCGACTACGACGACGCCATCTCGGGCGCGATCGGCCAGGTCGCCACCGGCGACTGGGGGCTCCGCTCGTCGGTGGGCGTGCCGGTCAGCGTCGAGGACCGGCTGTGGGGTTGCATGGTGGTGGCGTTCACCCGCCCGGAACTGCTGCCGGGGGACACCGAGACGCGGCTAGCCGGGTTCACCGAGCTGGTCGCGACCGCGATCGCCAACGCCGGGGCACAGGCCGAGGTGACCGCCTCGCGGGCGCGGATCGTCGCCGCCGCCGACCACGCGCGCCAAAGGATCGAGCGGGACCTGCACGACGGCGCCCAGCAGCGCCTGGTCACGCTGGCGCTGCAGCTGCGCGCGGCGCAGGCCGCGGTGCCGCCCCAGTCCCGCGAACTCGCCGCGGAACTCGACCGCGCCGCCGCCGCAGCGGCCGGCACGCTGGACGAGCTGCGCGATCTCGCGCGCGGCATCCACCCCGCGATCCTGGCCAAAGGCGGGCTCCGCCCCGCCCTCAAGACGCTCGCCCGCCGGTCCCCGGTCCCGGTGAACCTCCAGCTACGCGCCGACAGGCGGCTCCCGGAACCGGTCGAGACCAGCGCCTACTACATCGTCGCCGAGGCACTGACCAACGCCGCCAAGCACGCCCGCGCCTCAGCCGTCACCGTCGAGGCAGAGATCGCCGGCGACCACCTGCGCGTCACCGTCCGCGACGACGGCATCGGCGGCGCCAACCTGGCCGACGGCACCGGCCTGGCCGGCCTGAAAGACCGCGTGGAGGCACTCGGCGGCCAGATCGTCCTGCACAGCCCCCGCGGGGCGGGCACCAGCCTGCGCGCCGAGATCCCCCTCACCGCCACGAATAACAGCGTCACCTCCCGCTAACCCGGGCCGAAGTCGCCGGGAACGCGCGGTCCTGATCCGCGACACTAAGGACCGTGAGCGCGGCCCGGTGCTGCGTGTCAGACCCGAGGCGTGGGCGAAGTTCACAGCGCCGCTCAGGTAGCCACCCCCTACCGTAGTGCCGTGTCAGCTGCGCCGACCCGCTGACGGTGGGCTGTTGGCGCAGATACCGGGACGCCGCGCCAGGGAGCCGGATAGCCTTAGCCGCGATGAACGCCACCACGCCGCCCGCCGGGAACCTGTACCTCGTCGTCGGGTATGACGGCTCGCCTCCTGCCGTCCGGGCGCTCGACGCCGCGGTCGGGCTGCTGCAAGGCCGGGCCGGCAGCATCGAGGTGGTTTACGTCGCCCACCTGCCCGGCGTCGACATGCTGTCGGCAGGCGCCGTAGCCGAAATGGAAGCCAACTTCGACGATATCGCGCGGGAGCTGCAGGCCGCGGCCGGCGAACAACTGCGCGGCCGCGAGGAGCGCTGGCGGTTCGAGTGGCGTCAGGGCCTGATCCCGGACGGGCTGATCGCCGCCGCCAAAGGCATGAGCGATGCCCACCCCGGCGACATTGTGGTGATCTTGGTCGGTAGCTCATCGCAGGTCATGCACCGGGTGGTCGGCTCGGTCGCCGTCAGCCTCGCCCGCCGCTCACCGGTGCCCCTCGTGGTCGTGCCTTAGGGCTGTGCCGGCCCGGAGCCGTTGGACGTGGCGTTTCTTGTATGTCTATCGTGGCTGGTAGATAGCGGCATTGGGTCCGCGATCCACGGCAGCATTACGGGCAATCGTTGCTCCGGACCTCGGTAGCGATGCGTGCAGTGCGCTCCACGCGAAGGGCATATCCCATGTCATCTGCCATCCAGGACCGTACGGCGGCCCCTGTCGACCGGCGCTGGCTGGTCCTGGTCGTGGTGGCTATCGCCCAGCTGATGGTGGTGCTGGATTCCACGGTCGTGAACATCGCGCTGCCGTCGGCCCAGCGTTCGCTGGGGTTCCCGAACGGCGACCGGCAATGGGTGGTGACGGCCTACGCCCTAGCGTTCGGCAGCCTGCTGCTGGTGGGTGGTCGGCTCGGTGACATGTTCAGCCGTAAGCGGGTCTTCATCGCGGGCCTGGTCGGATTCGCCGTCTCCTCGGCCATCGGGGGCGCCGCCGTCTCGTTCGAGATGCTGGTGGCGGCCCGGACGCTGCAGGGCGCGTTCGGCGCCGTCCTCGCGCCGTCCGCCCTCGGCACCCTGGTTAGCACGTTCCAGGATCCGCGCGAGCGGGGGCGCGCCTTCGGGGTCTTCGGCTCAGTCGCCGCCGGCGGCGGCGGCGTGGGCCTGATCCTCGGCGGGCTGCTCACCCAGTACCTGTCCTGGCGCTGGACCCTCTACATCAACCTGGCGTTCGCCGCGATCGCCGTCGCCGGCGCCCTGGCGTACATGCGCGGCAGCCGGCCCGCCAACCCGCCCCGGATGGACTATCCGGGCGCCGTACTAGCCTGCGCCGGGCTGTTCCTCATCGTCTTCGGCTTCTCCCACGCCGAGACCGCCGGGTGGACCGCCGCGCTCACACTCGGCTCGCTGGTCCTCGGTCTGGTCCTGCTCGCCGGGTTCGTTGTCGTCGAGCGGCTGAGCAGTCACCCCCTGCTGCCGTTGCGCGTGATACTCGACCGCACCCGGGGTGGTTCCTATGTCGCGGTCGGCCTGTCGGGGATCGCGATCTTCGGCGTCTTCCTGTTCCTCACGTACTACTTGCAGGAGGTCAAGGGATACAGCCCGCTGACCAGCGGGCTGGCCTTCCTGCCGCTGATCGGCTGCATCCTGCTCATGTCCAATGTCTCCAGCATCGTAGCCCTGCCCCGGCTCGGCCCGCGTGTCCTGATCACCACCGGCATGCTGTTCGGCGCCGGCGCGATGACCTACCTGACCCAGCTCACCGTGACCTCTAGCTACGTCGGCGGCGTGCTGCCTGCCCTGCTCATCATGGGCCTGGGCTTCGGCATGATCTTCGCCCCGGCCATCAACACGGCCACGGCCGGCGTCCAGCGCCGGGACTCGGGCGTGGCCTCCGCGCTGGTCAACACCATGCAGCAGGTCGGCGGATCGATCGGGACGTCCGCGCTCAGCACCATCGCACTGACCACGACGGCCAGCTATCTCGTCGCCCACCCGACCGGGCCGCTCGCGCCGGCGATCGCAGCCACCCGCGGCTACACCACGGCCTTCGCGGTATCCGCGGGAGTCTTCGGCCTCGGCGTGATCCTCGCGATCCTCCTGCTGCCATCCCGGCAACGGCTCGCCGAACTCAGGGCCGCCGCCGAAGCCGAGCCCCCCTCCCCCGCACCCACGCCCGCGCCCGCCGCCGCCGACCTCGACGGCGATCTCGCGCCGCGGCTTGAGGTGCACGCGATTCCGGTAGCCCTTCCCTGCTGCTCGCCCGTGATAAACCACGCTTCGCTCCCGCCGGGCAGGCCTGTCGGCTGATCGCGGCGTGGCCGGGCCTCGGGTTCCCTGCCGAGTTGGCGGAACTCGCGGCGAACGGGGTGCGCGCCTCCTTCCCCGACTCGGGTGCGAAGGAGGCGCTGCTGGCAGAGATCGCCACTATCCCGCTGTCCTCCTGAGGGCCGACGTGGTTATGGCAGCGGACGGCTAGGGCGGCCCGCTGCCACAACCATCCGGTGGGTTTGTTCTCTGGGGGGCTAGAAGGCGATGCCGCCCAGGTCGTCGGCGGGGCCCGAGGCAAACCCAGTGCCGGTGACCAGGACTGGAAACGGGGTGAAGCGGCCGTCGGTGACGAGGCCGAACAAGTGGCCCGCCGGCGTCGACGATGGCTTTCCCTTCAAAGCGAGGCGAATGAAAGCGATGACGTGGCTGCCTGTGGGGTCCGTCCATAGCGGTTCGATTACCCCGTATAGACACTCGCCTTGGTAGCGGTAGAGGACCTTGAGCTGCTTCCCGGTGACCAGCGAGTAGCTGGCGAACGACGGTCCTTGAGAGCAGACCTCCTCCCCCGATTTGTCGCTGGAGCTGACCGAACCGCAAATGACGGTTCGGTCGCTGGCGACTAGCAAGCTAGAGCAGGGCGGCTCGATCAGAGTAGACGTCTGCGCAGCAACGGTCGGCAGTTGCATGACGAGCCGGCTGTCGGCTACCAGGTCGTGCCCGGCGGCGGTCACGTCGAGCGCGCGAAGCGTGGGTTCGCTGACGTCCGCGCGAACTCGCTTGGTGGTGCCATTATTTCGCACGTTAACGGTACGCAGCACGATGTCGTCCCATTCGAAATCGATGCTGCGGTCGTTATTGACCCACGTGAGGTCCACCCCGTTCGCCCCCTCACCGAGAATATCGTTCTCGGGGCCAGGCGTGCGCCAGTTGTCCAGCACGGCACCGGACGACATCGAGTAGATCGACAGCTGGGTCACGGCATTGGTCGGTGTCGTGGCGGTTCGCCACATGACGGCGAGTTCACTGCCGCCAGGGGACAGCGCCAGACCGCTGACCTGAGCCGCGAGCGGCTTGATGGGGAGCTTCGTCAGCTGGGCGGGATGAGCGGCACCGGGAGTGAGACGGAGCAGGTACCAGGTCGTCTCGTGCTGGGCGGCCGAGTAGTTGATCACCACGAACGTCCGGTCGTCGGCGGCGGCCGTCACGCCGTAGAAATTCTGGCTGGCGGACGGGTTGAGGACGGCGAGCGTGCGGCCGGTTTGGTCGTCGCCGACCACTGCCTTCATCTGCGCCGTGGTGCTGCCGGTGTAGGCCAGGGTCACGTAGTACCTGGGGATCGACTCCGAGACGGGCGGGGCACCCGCGGGCGTGGCCGGGCCGGGCGGCGGACCGCCGGCCTGGCGCAGCATGACCAGGACCAGGGCCAGCGCCATGACCAGGGCCGCGGCCCCGATCGGAGCGCCCCAGGTGAGCCAGCGGCGGGGGGCGCGGCGGGGCCGGGGAGCGCGCACGGGCCGCTCGTCGGGTAGCGCTAGCGGGCGGATGTCACGGACCAGGTCGGTGCGGGCGCGGGTGGCGGCGCGCACGCGGTCTTCGATGCTCATCGGGCCTCCTCCTTGAGCATGCGGCCGAGGGCGGCGATGCCCCGCGAGGTAGCGGACTTGACGGTGCCCCGGCTGACGCCCATCGCCTGGGCGGCCTGGTCCTCGGTCATGTCGAGGTAGTAGCGGAGCACGACGGACTCGCGCTGCCGGGTCGGCAGGCGGCGGAGCGCGGCGAGGACCTCGCGGTGCGCCTCGCCGAGCAGGGCCTCCGCCTCGGCTGAGCCGACTGGCTCGGGCGGGTCGAGGGTGATGCCCTGGCGGCGGAACCGGACCCGGTGGACCGACCGGCAGCCGTTGAGGACGCTGGAGCGGAGGTAGCCGATGGCCTTGTCGGCGTCGTGCAGGGCGGACCAGCGGCGGTACAAGCCGAGGAAGGCGTCCTGAACGACGTCTTCGGCGGTTGGCTGGTCGCCCGTCATGAGAACGGCGAGCTTCACCAAGGCCAGGGCGTGCGTCCGGTACAGCGCCGAGACGTGCTGCCTGGCCTCCAGGCCGATTTGGAGCGTTTCCGTGGGAGATTCCACGCCCTTACAGATGCTGTGCGCGTCGGAAGGTTGCCGCCTCGGGCCGGCGAATTCAGGTGGGCCGACGGATTCAGGCGGGCCGGCGAATTCAGGCGGGCCGGCGAATTCAGGCGGGCGACGGATTCAGGCGGGGAGGACCAGGGCCGTGGCGGCGATGACCGCGGCGGCCGCCAGGACGCGGAGGATCGCCGAGCCCGCGCCCGGAGCCGTCGTCGGGATCATCGCGAAGCCGGCGCCCAGGGCGAGCAGGCAGGCGCCGACGATCAGGAGTTTCACGTGGCGGCGGAGCAGCGGGACCGCCTCCGCGCCCGACTCGGCGATGTGCGTCGTCAGCAGGTAGGCCAGCAGGCCCGCGCCGAGGGCCGCCGTGTGCCAGGGCCGGAGCGAGTGCTGGACCTCAAGCCAGAGGATGGCCACGACGGCGGTCTCCTCCCAGGGCACGGTGCGCAGCAGGGCCAGGAACGTGAGCCACGCTTGCAGGTAGCCGGGCAGGAAGAACTGGTCCTCTGGCTGGGGGATGTCGGCGAAGGCGAGCCGCAGCGCGCCGGCGACCACCGCGATGATCGCGATGACCAGGGCGAGCTGGGCCAGGCCTTTGTGCACGAGCGGGGTCGCGGTCCAGGCAACGCACGCCGCGCCGAGGAGTATCGCGGCCAGGCGGGTGCCGGCCGCTGAGGCGATGCCCGCGCGCGGATGCACGGGACCGGCTTGCTTCGCAGCCTGCCCTGGTTCGGCATCGTTCGGGCCCCCCGGAAGATCACCGTGCGCGCGGGCGGGATTGATAAGCTCACGATTTTTGCGATCAGGCCCGGCCGTGTGCACATCGAGGGGTACGGGGGGTCGTCCCCCCGGGAGGGGCAGGATGCGCGCCCGATATGATGGCGGTTTTTGCCATCGGGCGCGCATCCTGCGGGGTCCGGGGGAGCGTCCCCCCGGGAGATCACTGGGCGTCGTGGTCATCGGCGGGTCACCAAGGGGCGGCGGGTGTAGGGGGCGAGCGGGAGGTCGAGCGGGGTTACCCCGTCCCAGTGAACGACCGGGACGCCAAGCTCGCGGAGAGAGTAGCGGATCGCCTGTTGCTCCATGTGCCAGATCCTCCGGGCGAGGACGTCGGCGTAGTGGCGGCGCCTCGGTGGCTGGGTGTTGAGTACGTCCACCACGATCAGGGAGAAGCCGCGCTCGCGCATGTCCCGCAGCGCCTCAACGAAGCGGCCGTCGAGCAGCGGGGAGAACGCGACCACCAGGGCACCGGGCGGCAGGGCGGCGCGAGGGAGGCGGCTGAAGACGGCGCCGCGCGCGTAGCCCGTGTCGGCCGTCAGGAGCACGTCGATGATCTTGTAGACCTGGCGGCGGCCGAGGGAGGGGGCCAGCCAGTGCGCGCCGCCCCACTGATAGGTGATCACGCCGACCCGGTCCCGGCCGTTCAGGTACGCGCGGGCCGCGCCCGCCGCACCGCGCAGCCCCAGGTCGAGCGCGGACTCCCCCGGCGTGCCGACGTCCGTCGTCGTGTCCACGAGCAGCACCACGTCCTGCGAGCGCTCGGCAGTGAACGTGTTCACCTGGAGGCGGCCAAGGCGGGTGGAGGCCGGCCAGTTGATCGCGCGCTGCCGGTCGCCGGGGACGAACTCGCGGATGCCGTTGAACTCCGTCCCGTCGCCAGGCACCCTGGCCCGGTGCTCGCCGAGGCGGTTCGGCAGCCGGGACAGCACGACCTCGGTGCGCTGGACGGCCGGGGACGGGTAGCAGTCGACGGACGGGAGGGTGAAGGTGACCCGCCCTTCGGCCAGCCGCCAGCGGTCATAGAGGGCGAGGGTGACACTGCCTACCCCGCGCTTGCCCCAGCGCGCGACCTCGAACGTGAACCGCGCGGCGGAGCCGTTGACGGCGACCGCGCTGCCCGGCTCGATGCCGCGGCCTGGCTCGAATGCCCAGCGTGCGTCATGCTCGTCGTCGGCCACCGACACGTCGACGGCCACCGGCTCGCCCTCGTACATCCTGGCCGAGGTCAGGCCGACGCGGACCCCGAGCCGTTCCGGCCGGCCGCTGCCGCGCACCCGGGCCATGCCGAGGAGCAGCAGCGGTGGGCCCGCCACGCCGGCCAGTGCGGGGTTCCTCGTGAGCAGCGCGAGCAGCAGGGCGGCCGCGGCGAGGGTGAGCAGGCGCCGGGCGTGCCTGGACGGTCGCCAGCGGACCTTCACCTCGTCGGCCTGCACCTGCGACGACGCGCCGAGGCTTGCGCCGACCTGCACCGGGTCCCTACCGGCCGCGCTAGCGTCCAGCCCAGGCCTGGTGATGACCATAAGGCGCTCACCATCTAGTGCCTCGCACGCCCAGGGGCGCACGCTCTAGGGAGAGGTGGTGGCGCCTGGTGAGTCGGCCGAACTCGTTCGGGATGATCATTGTTAGCGCGTGACCTACCGCGCGCCCGCGCGGACAGCGTCCGGCGCGGCGCGGGGGTCGGTTCTCGGGGTGGGGACGCCGGCCAGCAGGCGGGACACGACGTCGTCGGCGGAGACCTGGCGGACCCACAGCTCGGGGCGGAGGGTGATCCGGTGGGCGAGGGCGGGGACCGCGACCTGCTTGATGTCGTCGGGGACCACGTAGTCGCGCTCGTGCAGCAGGGCCTGGCCGCGGGCCAGCTGGACCAGGGCGAGGCCGCCGCGCGGTGAGGCGCCGACCTGGATCTGCGGGTCCCGCCTCGTGGCTGTCACGATCGCGATGACGTAGTCGAGCAGGTCGTCGCTGATCTCGATGCCCTCAAGGGAGTCGCGCATGGCGAGCAGGCCCTGCGCGTCGGTGACCGGGGTCAGCGCGACGTACTCGGTGGCGCGGTCCACCCTCATGCGGAGCATGTCGGTCTCGTCGTCCGCGGTCAGGTAGCCGAGGCGCAGGCGCATGAGAAAGCGGTCGAGCTGGGCTTCGGGGAGCTCGTAGGTGCCCTCGTACTCGATCGGGTTGTCGGTCGCGAGGACGATGAACGGCTGCGGGAGCCTGCGTGACTCGCCATCAACGCTGACCTGGCCCTCGCCCATGGCCTCAAGGAGGGCGGCCTGAGTCTTCGGCGGGGTGCGGTTGATCTCGTCGGCCAGGAGGAGCTGGGTGAAGACCGGGCCGGGGCGGAAGACCATCTCGGCGTTGCGCTGGTCGTACAGGGGGGCGCCGACCACGTCACTGGGCAGCAGGTCGGGGGTGAACTGGATTCTCGCGAAGTCGAGGCCGAGGACTTGCGCGAACGACTTGGCGATCAGCGTCTTGCCCAGGCCGGGCAGGTCCTCGAGGAGGACGTGGCCGCCGGCCAGGATGCCGATGAGGACCAGCTCAAGGGCGCGCCTTCTGCCAACGACCGCCTTGCCGAGCTCGTCGAGGATGGCGCTGGCTTTCCGCGCGGTCTCTTCGGGGGTCACAGCTGCTCCAATCGGGTGATCAGCCGGGCGAGGGTCCGGCCGGGAATGCCGCGGGACTGGCTCGCACGATCGTCGGCGTCAAGGGACTGCCTCGGGTCGATCCACAGCCACAGGCGTTCGTCGCCCCTCGTCCGGCAGAACGCTCCCCTGGCCCTGTCCGGCTCGGTGTAGAGGTTGACGGCGTGGTTCTCGGCCAGCCGGGCGGCGAGGATGTGCTCGAGGACGGGCCTTAGGTCCGACTCGTACATCGGGCGGCTGGTGAGGCTGGTGGTGACCACGAACCGGCGCTGGGCGTAGCCGGAGATGGCGCGGGCCCGCTGCTTGTCCTTCTTCTGGCGCGGGGTCTGGGCGGCGGAACTGGGGATGATGCCGCGTAGGAGGAGCAGGGCGATGATGGTCGTCGCGGCGGCGACGATGACGACGCCCGGCCAGCCGGCCACGGCGGCGCCCGCCAGGGCCGCGGCGGCGACCGTGATGGCGGCGATGATCAGCTCGGGGCGGGCCGGACGCCAGTTCATACCCAGCCACCGCCTCGCGTGGCAGGCTGGCCGGCCTCGCTGTCCTCGCCGCTGCCCGGAGGTGCCTGCCTGGCGGCCAGTTCCCCGGCCAGTTCGTCAAGCGCCGCGCTCGCGGCGTCCCGCTGGCCGGCGGCGAGCGGGTGCGTGGAGAACCGGGCCTCGTAGAACAGCGTGGTGAGACGGCCCGCCGCCCCGCCGCGGACGGTCCCGGCCGCGACCGCACGGGCAAGGAGCTCGTCGGGGGTGTCGGCGGCGCCCCGCGCGGTGCCCCGGTCGGCGAGGCTGCGTTCCATCGCCACGTAGCAGGCGATGATCGCGGCGCGGGCGTCGTCGATCCCGGCGAGCGCGGCGCGGCCCTCCCGGACGGCTTCCCGCAGATCCTCGGTGCTCACGTCCTCGATGACCAGCGGCGCCGCCGGGCGGCGCAGCCGCGTCGACCACCAGATGCTGACCACGACCGCAGCCACGATCGCGACGATGAGCAGCGCGTACAGGATGGGGCCGAGCGGGATGTGCAGGCTCCCGCCGCCGCCGCCGGACGTGAGCGGGTGCTTCAGGGGGGCCTTGGGCCCGGTGCTCGGCTGGGGCGGCGGCTTTGCCTTGGTGAAGAAGTGCAGGTGCAGGTCGGTGATGACGACGACCGCCACGCCGAGCATGCACATGCCGAGCACGTACTTGAGCGTGAACCGCAGCGCCTGCGGCGGCTCGACGTCCCGCTCCAGGGTCGCCGGGTCGTAGGGCTGGGCTTCCGCCACGCGCCTCGCCTTCGCGTCCCTGGTGAGCACCACCAGCAGCAGCGCACCGAAGACCACCTCAAGGACGATCCCGATCACCACGCCGTCGGCCTTGAGCGGCCCGTTCCAGCGGGGCGCGGGCACCACGCCGCGCAGCCCGGTGATCACGAGCACGATCAGCAGCACCAGCGGAAGCAGGCGCGCGATCTGCTGCCGGGCTGTCATTTGTGGCGGCTCCTAGCCGGGGCGGTTTCCTGCGAAAAGAACCATACCCCGGACATACCCGCGCGCCTATGGCACTCCTGCCCCCCTGTCGCTAATCGCGGGAGCCAACAAAAGCCAGCCGGTGCCGCTAGTGGTCGCGCCCGTTAGTTCGTCGGATGTGCGTCGGGCTTCAGGGTTCGGGGGCGTGGCCAGTGCCGGCGAGGCGGGCGGGTGCCTCCTCAGGTTCGCTGCGGTGTGCGCCTGCGCCTGCGCCTGCGCCGCTGCCGGTGTCTGGGTGCGGGGCACGTCCGGCTGGCTTGCCGGCACGGCATTCGTGGTTTTGTCGGTGTGCTGTGCTTTAATAGTCTCATGCCTCGAAAACGTGACCGGGATGCGCCGCGGGTGGTGTACCGCACGGCCCGGTCCGGGCTGCGGGTGACCCGGCACCAGCGGGAGCGGGTGTTCGGCCTGCTGCGGTCCGCGGGCGACGTGTGGTGCTGCGTGCTGGAGCTGAACGCCTGGCGGCGCCGCCGGCAGGACATGCCGCTGGCGGGATACCGGGAGCTGTGCCGTGCGCTCGCGGAGTCCGGGCCGGGCACGTTCGGGGAACTCGACACCACGGGCGCCAGGTCGGTGCTGCGCCGCTACAGCGACGCCTGGTTCGCCACCGCGAAGCGCCGCAAGGCCGGCGACACGGCCGCCCGCTACCCGCGGCGCAAGCGGGGCCTGGTCCCGGCCCGCTGGTACGCGGGCACGTTCACCCTCGACGGGCGGAAGCTGCGGATCCCGGTCGCGAAAGGCTGCCCGACGCTGACCGTCCGGCTGGACCGCGACCTCCCCTACCCGGCAGACCAGATCCGGGCGGTGACCCTCGGCTTTGACGCCGGGCGGCTGTACGCCGACGTGACCGCCGAGGTCCCCGTCGCGCGGTACCCCGACGGGCAGGGCCCGGACCCGGCCCGGGCGGCCGGGATCGACCTGGGCATCATCCACCCGTATGCCGTCGCCGGCCCGGACGGGCAGGGGCTGCTGGTGTCCGGGCGGGCGATCCGCGCCGAGCACCGGCAGCACCTGCGCGACCGCAAGGGCCGCACCCGCGCCGCCGCCGCCCGCGCCCCCAGGCCGGGGCAGCGGGGGTCACGGCGGTGGCGCAAGCACCGGCGCGCCGAGCGGAACGCCGAGGCCCGGCACGCCCGCCGGGTGACGCAGGCCCAGCACGAGGCCGCCAAAGACGTCATCACCTGGGCTATCCGGCACAAGATCGGCACCCTCGCGGTCGGTGACCCGCGCGGCGTCCTGCACCTCAAGGCAGGCCGCCGGCACAACCAGCGCACCCGGGACTGGCGGGTCGGGCACCTGATCCGGGTCCTGTCCGACAAGGCCCAGGCCGCCGGGATCACCGTGCACCTGGTCGACGAGCGGGGCACGTCCTCGACCTGCCCGTCCTGCGCCCGGCGGGTCCCCAAGCCCGCCGGACGGAACTTCACCTGCCCGCACTGCGGGCACCAAGGCCACCGCGACCTCGTCGCGGCCGCCAGCATCGCCGCCCGGGCACCCGGCGGCGGCACCATCCCCGCCACCCCCCACGGGGCGGGGATCACGCACCGCCGCGCCGGACGGCACCTCCCCGGTGTCCACCCGGCACGACGTGACCCCCGCCGCCGCCCCTCATCACGGCCGGCACCCCGGGGGCACCTGGCCGGCACCGGCCCGCCCCGCACCCCGCCACCCGGCGGGGGCACGGGGAGTCGCTCGCCGAAACGCGAGGAGCCCGCAAGACACCAGGGGACAACCCCCAACGAACTTACGGACACGTGCACTAGTGGCGATCCCTCAGGAGGCCATCAAGGGATGAGGACGATCTTGCCGCGCAGGTGCCCCTTGGCGAGGGTGGAGTAGGCGGTGCGGACGTCGCTGAGCGGGTACGTGTTAGCCAGCGGAACCTCCAGTTCCTTGGCCGCGGCCAGGCGGGCGAGCTCACTCAGCGTCGCGATGCTCGCGCCTGCGGCGTTGCCCTCGACCTTGACCCCGTACTTCGCCGCGGCGTCGAAGCGCACGATGGTGTCGACGCGCTCCGGGCTCACCTTGAGATCGTTGAGTGCCAGTTCCACGTAGTCGCCGCCGTGCGTGTCGAGGAAGGCGTCGACTCCCCTGCCCGCCGGGGCGGCGTCGCGAATGCGCCCGGCAACGCCGTCGCCGTAGGCTACGGGTATCACGCCGTGGCGGGTCAGCCAGTCATGGTTGGACGGGCTCGCCAGGCCGATCACCGTCGCGCCCTTCCGCCTCGCGAGCTGGACGGCGATCGCGCCGACGCCGCCGGCGGCCCCGGAGACGACGACCGTGTCGCCTTGCGTGACGTCAACCGCGCGGACCATGGCCCATGCCGTGAAGCCGGCGACCGGGAGCGCGCCCGCGACCTCCCAGGGCAGGCCGGCTGGCTTGGGAACCAGGTTCGCCGCCTCCGCCACCGTGTACTCCGCCTGGCTCGACCGGGTGTCGACCCAGCCGATTACCTCGTCACCCGGCGCGACGGTCGTCACGCCAGGGCCGGGCGTGTCGACCACCCCGGCGAAGTCGCTGCCCTGCCCTGACGGGAACTTGGCGGGCCAGAGATCGTGCAGCCCGCCCTCGCGAATCTTCGCCTCGCCCGGGTTGATGCCCGCCGCCTTGACCCTGACAAGCACTTGGCCGGGCCCTGGCTCCGGTACCGGGACGTCGCGGACGTCCAGCACCTCCACCGGGCCGTATTCGTCGAACCGTACCGCCTTCATCGTCGCCTCCGGGCGTCGCGTTAGCTGCTCAGGCACCGCTAGGAGGGATACCCACCCCTCGCGGCTGTCCCACGCCTGCCACTAACCGAAGGGCGGCGCTGGATATGCCCCCACGTACTTCGACGGATAGGGATGCGCCGCCGGCTGACGGCCTGCCGCAGGTCGCGTCCGGGCCGGCGGCCTACGTATGCGTACCCGGCAGGTCCGCCGTCGGTCACAGCCAGTTTTGCGGCACTATAAGGGGCTGTGATCACGCTCCTGTTCCGGGTCTTCGGTGTGCCTCACCGGCGGCACGTGGTGATACTTGGCGACAACCCGGTCATCGCCTCCGGCGACCGCCTCCTAGTCGCGGAGGCCCGGGGAGCGTAGGACGCTTCGTTCGCCCTTCGCCCTCGGGGATTTCGCCCAGGGCGGCCCCGCCGGCCGCCCTGGCGAACCGGGCCGGGCCCAGATTGGGGGAGCGTCGGCTGCGGCGTGTGACTAACCCCACCCGGCGATATTCCCACTAAATTGGTCGTAATAATTGACATATGCGTCCACCCGGTGGCAGCCTGGGAAATGCGGCCCGGCGCTCTAGCGCACGGGCCGCGCCAAGGTGTGCCGGAGGGCTCCACTCCGGCATGGAACTACCCGGAGGGTTACCCGGCGTTGTGGAAATATCACTACATTGGAACTGTCGTCCGAATAACGTCATTCCCGCCAACCATGGACAGTTCTAAGTCATGACTGCTGTTGATGACGCTTCACCCGAGTTCGCGGACGCGGATCCGGGGGAGGTCTCCCCTGCCGCCCTGCGCGAGGCGATGGGGCACTTTGCCACCGGGGTCACGGTCGTCACGTCCGTCGGAGCCGACGGCGAACCGGTGGGGACCACCGCGAACGCGGTCACGTCACTGTCGCTTGAGCCGCCGCTCGTGCTGGTCTGCTTCGACCTCAAGAGCGCGACGCTGACGGCCATCCGGCACCACGGCGCGTTCGCGGTCAACGTGCTCGGCCACCGGCAGCGCCAGCTGTCGACCAACTTCGCCCGCCGCGGCCTCGCGGCCGTCTGGGACGAGGTCCAGCACCATCGCGGGCCGACCGGCTCCCCTCGCCTGGCGGACGTGATCGCGGTCATCGAGTGCACAGTCGAGCACTCCCTCCCCGGCGGGGACCACGAGATCGTCATCGGCCGCGTCCGCCACGTCGAGACGAACAGCGAGGGCGCGTCCCCCTTGATCTTCTGGCGCGGCAAGTACTTGGAGGGACAGCTGCCCGGCTGAGAGGTCAGCTCACCTCGGTCGTGTAGACGATGGTGTTACTCAGGTAGTGCCCGGTAGCGGGGTCGAAGGTGCCGCCGCAGGTGATGAGGCGCAACTCGGCATCGGGGGTGGCACCGTACACGCCCCCGGTGGGGAAGTCGGCCTTGGGCGTCGACTGCACGGACGTCACGCGGAACTCGACCGTGGTGCCGCCAGGCCTCGGAGGGTCATGGAACGCGACCACGAGGAGCAGGCACTCGTTCGGGATAGTCCTGATTTTGATCTTTAGCTTTTGACTGAGGACGCGATCAGGGGGATGGCGGGCTCCGACCACTTCCCCACCGCTGTCGCCAGGTCCGCGAGTTCGGGTTCTGTCACGTACAGGCCGCGCGACGGGACCGTGGCGCCGAGCTCGACGAGGACCGGGCGGAGGTGGACCTCGACGGCGAGCAGGTGGCCAGGCCAGCCGCCGGTCATGACCGGGATCGCGGTGACGCCGGCCAGGCCATTGCTGCCGTAGCGGTCGAGGAAGGCCTTGAGCAGGCCGGTGTAGGCGGCCTTGTAGGTGGGCGAGGCGAAGATCGCGATGTCGGCGGCGGCGACCTGGGCGGTCAGGCTGGTCAGCTCTTCGTCTGCCCAGTCGAACAGGCGGGGGGCGTAGCCGGCCAGGTCGACGACTGGGTGCGTCTCGGCGTCGGGGAGTTCCTTGGCCAGGGCATCGGCGACGGCCAGGGCGACGGAGTGGGTACGGGAGGCCGGCTTGGGGTTGCCGGTGACGACGGCGATCCTGGTCATGATGTCGCGATCTTCTCCCTGGTGCTCGGCCCCGCGTGGGTGGGGGCGAACGGGCTAGTGGTCTGGCTGGCTTCGCGGCGCGGGGCCGGGTGATGCCAGAGGCCCCGCTTTTCGAGGATGGGCAGGACGCCCTCGCCGAACCAGTATGCCTCTTCCAGGTGCGGGTAGCCGGAGAGGATGAACTCGGTGATGCCCACGCGAGCGTACTCCTCGATGAGGTTAGCGACCTCTTCGTGGCTGCCGACCAGGCTCGTGCCTGCACCGCCGCGGACGAGGCCGACGCCTGCCCACAGGTTCGGGTAGACCTCGAGGCTGCGGCGGTCGCCGCTGTTGTGCAGGGCGCGCATGCGTTGCTGGCCTTCGGACTCGCTGAGTTTCAGGCCGCTTTGCACCTTTTCGATCATGTCGTCGGTCACCCGTTCCATGAGGTAGTCGGCCTGGCGCCAGGCCTCCTGCGACGTGTCACGCGAGATCGTGTGCAGGCGGATGCCGAGGCGCAGCTTACGGCCGTGCCATGCGGCCGCGGCCTCGACCTTGCGCACCTTCTCGTCAACCTGGGCTGGCGGCTCGCCCCAGGTGAGGTAGACGTCGGCGTACTTGGCGGCGACCGGGATGGCTTCCTTCGATGAGCCGCCAAAGTAGACGTCGGGGATCGGGTCGGGCAGGCGGGTGAGCGCGCCTGCCGCGCCCGTGGCGACGCCGTGGCCGCCGCCCACGATGTCCCGGCCGTCGCCGTTGGTGGGCAAGAACCAGTGGAACGTGAGGGACATCGTTGTCGCCACCCCTCCCTAAAAATCCCACTATTTTGATGGGTTTAATATACATGAGTTCCGGCCGGCCGGGAAGGGGAAACGGCTGGATGTTGGCAGCGGGGCACAGGCGGGTGGTGCTCCTGTTGGGACCCCGCGATCTTCGCAAACCGGACGCTGGCGCGTATCGTCGCCAGCATGAAGGTGCGGGAGATGCGCAAGCTCATCCAGCTGCGCAGGGTGACGCTCGACCCGACGGCCAGGCGGCTCGGCGCCTGCTACGACGTCTTTGACCTGCGGCTCGCGGCCAAGCGGCGCATTCCCCGGCCGGTGTTCGACTACGTGGACGGGGCCGCCGACGAGGAGATCGCGGTTGCCGCTAATATGGCGGCCTTCAGGTCCTGGCGGTTCCTGCCACGGGTGCTCGCGGGCGTGGCGGCGGCGGATACTTCCGCTCCCGTGCTCGGCAATACGCTGCCGGTGCCGCTTCTGCTCGGGCCCGCCGGGTACACGCGGATGCTGCACCCGGACGGGGAGATCGGGGCGGCCCGCTCGGCGCTGCGGCACGGGCTGCCGTACACGCTGTCCACGATGGCGTCGACGGGGATCGAAGAGCTGCGATCCGGGGTTTCTGCTGTGTCGCACGGCGACCTGTGGTTTCAGCTTTACCTGACCAAGAACCGGGTGCAGGCTTTCGAATTGGTGTCGCGGGCGGCGGACAACGGGTACTCGACGCTCGTGGTCACGGTGGACACGATCGTCGCGGGCAACCGGGTGCGGGACCTGCGCAACGGGCTGTCCATTCCGCCCGCGCTGACCTTGTCTACCGTCGCGTCGGTGGCTGTTCGGCCGTCCTACTGGTACCAGCTGCTGGCCGGGCCGGCGCTTGACTACGCCAACTTCGCGGGGCGGGCGCGGACGACGGTAATGAAGACGGCGGACTTCTTCGACGCCGACCTGAACTGGTCGGATATTTCGGATCTGCGGTCCCGGTGGGCGGGGAAGCTGCTGATCAAGGGGCCGGTGGGGCCAGCCGACGCGCGACGGGCTCTTGAGATCGGCGTCGACGGGGTGCAGCTGTCCAACCACGGCGGGCGGCAGCTGGACCGTACCGTAGCGCCTGTTGACCTGATCGCTTCGGTCCGGGAGGCGGTGGGCCCGTCGTTCACGATCCTGGTTGACTCCGGCGTGCGGCACGGGGCGGACGTGGCCGTGGCCCTGGCGCTCGGCGCGGACGCGGCCGTGCTCGGGCGGGCGTACCTGTACGGGCTGATGGTCGGCGGCGAGGCCGGGGTGGACCGCGCGCTTGACCTGGTGTCGCGCCAGTTCAAGTCCACGATGCAGTTCCTCGGGGTGACGTCCGTGGCCGAGCTCCGCAAGTACGGCCGCGACCTCCTTACCCGCGCGGCCAGCTAGCACCGATCATTGACCTAGGCGCCTGGCTTTTAGGTTCGTTCGGGCGGGCCTGATAGATCGCGGTTTTTGCGATCAGGCCCGCCCGCACGGACATCGGGGGGTAGGGGGTCGCCCCCCGGGAGATAAGAGCTACGGGCGGGGCGGGAGGGGCGGGCGGCGCTTGGCCGGTCCTGAGGACGGGTCCGGGAGCGGGGGCCTTGGGTTCTCCTCCAGCAGTGCCAGGGCACGGTCGACCCCCACCTCGAGCTGCGGGTCGTGGCCGACGGCCCAGTCGTCCGGGGTGATCAGGACTTCCGTGTCGGGGTCGACGCCGTAGTTCTCCACCGACCAGCCGAACTCGTTGAACCAGGAGGCGTAACGCGGGATCGTGATCCTGGTGCCGTCGACCAGGCCATGGCCGTGGCCGTCGATGCCGACTACGCCGCCCCAGGTACGGGCGCCGATCACCGGGCCAAGGCCCAGCGACTTGATGGCGGCGGTCACGATGTCGCCGTCGGAGCCGGCGAACTCGTCGGTCAGCGCGACCATAGGGCCGCGCCGGGCCTCCTGCGGGTAGCTGTAGGGACGCAGGTGGCGCGGGATCTTCCAGCCGATGATCCGGCGGGCGAGCTTCTCGATGATCAGCTGCGAGGTGTGCCCGCCCCGGTTGCCCCGCACGTCGACGATCAGGGCGTCGCGGCCCATCTCGGCGCGCAGGTCACGGTGCAGGTGCGCCCACCCCTCCCCCATCATGTCCGGCACGTGCAGGTAGCCCACCCGGCCATCGGACCTGGTGCGGACGAACTGGCGGCGGTCCGCGACCCAGTCCTGGTAGCGAAGCCGGCGGTCGTCGTGCAGCGGGACGATCACCACGCGGCGCGTCTCGGGGAACTCAAGCGCGGGGGCCTCGGCAGCGCCTTCGGCGTCGGCTGAGCTTTCAGTCTCAGCGGACGTGTCCGCGCCGGCGGCCGGGGTCGAAGCCTCCACGGCGGCGGCTTCCGGATCACTGGCGGTCCCGTCAGCGGTGGCCAATGCCACAGCAGACGACTCGTCGGCGCGGGCCGACTCGCCATCAGCCCCGGCGGCCGCTGCGTGGGCGGCAGCCGCTGGCTTCGCCGAGTCCTTCTCGTCCTTCGCGTCCTTCGCGTCCTTGGCGTCCGGCAATTCCTCGTCCGCGTCCTCTTCGGGCTCGACGGGCGGGCGCGGGACCAGGGACGGGTCGGCGGGCTTGATCGTCAGCTCGACCGGCTTGCCGTGTGTGCCCGCCAGGGCCGGCCCCGGGCCGTGTACCGGGTCGAGCGGGCGGCCGTCCACCGCGAGGATCTCATCGCCCTCCCGGACGGCCACGCCAGGAGCGGCGAACGGCGACCGGGCCCGCGGGTCAGACGACTCGCCTGGCAGCACGCGCTCCACGATCCAGCGCCCGTCCGGCGCGCGGACCACGTCCGCGCCGAGCAGTGCCGCGGGCTGGCCGCGCAGCGCCGACCTGGCAGTGAACGTGCCCGACGGCGTCACGTAGGCGTGCGACGTGCCGAGCTCGCCGGCCACTTCCCAGAGCAGGTCGCCGAACTCGGCCGAGGTCCGCACCCGGTCAAGCAGGAACTGGTACTCAGCAAGCACGCCGTCCCAGTCCACGTCCGACATGGTCGGGGTCCAGAAGTCACGGCGCAGCAACCGCCCGAACTCCGCGTACGCATGCCGCCACAGCGCATCCGGGTCCGCCTGGAACCTGGCGCGGGTCAGGTCCACGTTGACCGCGTCATCGGAGGAACCGTTATCGGCCTTGCGGTCGGACGGCACCACGCGCACGTCACCCCGGTCGCCGATGACGAGCCGTGCGCCGTCACCGCTGACCGCGTACCAGCTCAACTCGCTCGCGAGCACGCTCACCTCGCGCTTGCGCAGGTCGAACCGCTCAAGGGCGGGCCTCTTGTGCGCGTCCTCGGGGTCGGCGATGCCCTCGCCGAGCACACCGGAGAGGGGGTAGCGCATCCAGAGCAGGCCACCCTTGGCGGCGGCGAGATAGTAGTACCGCGCCTCGTCCACCGGAACCGCCACCACGCGGGAAGAGATGCCGTCGGTGTCCACGGTAAGCCGGACTCGTTCCGACGAGTCTTTTGGATTGTCCCCGCCGCCGACCGGGCGGCCGCCAGGCTGCGGGCCGAACGGCGACAGCGTGTGCGCGGCCAGCGGCACCAGGTACGGGCGGGCGCCGAACGGGAACGACAGGTCGAACGAGTGCGCATCGTAAACCGGGTCAAAGGTCCGACGGGACAGGAACGCCAGGTACAGCCCGTCGACGGTGAAAACCGGGTCGCTGTCCACGAAACGCCCGTCCGTCACGTCGACCGTGACCCCGTCCTCGACCCGGGCGAGCCTGATCCGGGCGAGCGGTTGCGGGCCTGGCTGCGCCCAGGCGAGCCATGCCGAGTCGGGCGACCAGGAGACATCCTCGATGTCCCCGTCGTCGTTCGCGGCCAGCTCGGTGACCACGCCGGACTCAACGTCGACGAGCAGCAGCCGGCCGTCGTGCGACGCGGCGGCGAGCTTCTCGCCGTCCGGCGACGCAACGAGCTGCGTGACGTTGCCAAGGTCAACGGACGTGAGCGTCGCAGCGGTGTCGGCTGAGTCCGGCTCGATCTCCGCGATTTGTATGGCGTCGCCACCGCCGGCGTCGGTGATCCACGCGACCTTGCCCGTCTTGCCGAGGATGCGGGGCAGCCGGGCGCGGGCGTTCGGGTTCACCGACAGGGCACGGGCCGGGCCCTCGGCGTGCGTCAGCCAGTGCACCGTGCCGCGCACCTCGACCACGCTGGCCTGGCCCGTCTCATCGCAGTCAAGCTCGCCCAGGTGGTCGGCGGCGGTGATCACCCGGGGCACCCGGGCGGCGGGCGGCGCGGTGAGCTGGATGTCCAGCCTGCGCGGCTGCGCGTCCGGGGCGAGGCTGTCCAGGCGCCAGATGTCGCCGGCCACGTGGTAGACGACGCTGGTGCCGTCGGTCGCGGGGTTACGGGCGTAGAAGCCGTCGTGGTCGGTATGCCGGCGCAGGTCACTGCCGTCGAGGGTGGCCGAGTAGAGGTTCGCCGTTCCCTCGTGGTCGGAGAGGAAGACGAGGCGGTCCTCGACGATCATGGGGGCGGCGAGCTGGCCGTTCAGCTGGCTGAGCACGCGGGTGAACAGCGGGTCGTCCGCGCTGGCGACCCAGAGGCGGCCGGCGGTGCCGCCCCGGTAGCGCTTCCAGTGCGACGGGTCGCCGCGCTGCCCGGTCAGCAGGACCGTCGCGGTCGCGGTCAGCGCGAGGTCATTGACCTGGCCGAACGGCAGGCGGCGCGGCGGGGCGTCGAGCGGCACCGCGTAGGCCATGGTGCGCTGGGCGGACGGCTGGTCAGCGGCGGTGATCGCGAGGACTTCGCCGTGCCGGGTCCAGCCGGTGACGCGGGTGCGCGCGTCACCCCAGTAGGTACGCCTTGTCGCGGCGCCGCCGTCGGTGTCGGCGGTGTAGACCTCGGGGATGCCACCGTCACGCCAGCTCGTCCACGCGATCGTGGCGCCGTCGTGCGAGAACCTCGGGTGACTGGCCTGGCCGCCGTCGGAGGTCAGCCGCCAGGCGCGGCCACCGTCCGCGGGAGCGAGCCAGAACGTCGTCTTCCGCGACGAAGGCGAGTAGGTCGCCGTGAACGTGAGGAAAGCGGAGATAACCAGGGGTTGCCACGCGGTTCATCTTATGGCCGCCGCCTTATGGACGCCGCCGGTGTGCGGGCACAGAGCGATTTGGGGGAACGCGACCGGCCCGCGACGTCAGGATGGTGGATCGGCAGACGCCCTATGGTGCCCTATGGTGCGCGTGACGGTCCACCATGATGCGGAATCAGAGCCAGCCGCGTTCGTGGGCAATGCGCTGAGCCTCGGTGCGGTTGCGGGCACCAGTCTTCTGGATGCAGGACGACAGGTAGTTCCGCACGGTGCCCTCGGACAGGAACAGCTCGGCCGCGATCTGCGCCACCGTCGCGCCCTCATTCCGCGCTGCGGCGGCCAAGACGTCGCGCTCGCGGGGGGTGAGCGGGCTGGCGCCTTCGGCCAACGCGGCGGCAGCCAGGTCGGGGTCGATAACGCGCTGGCCGGCCAGGACGTCGCGGATGGTGCGGGCGAGCTTGTCCGCCGGGGAGTCTTTCACGATAAATCCGGATGCGCCGGATTCCATCGCCCTGCGCAGGTAGCCAGGGCGGCCGAACGTGGTGAGGATGATGACCTTGACATCCGGGCATGCCCGGCGCAGCGCCGCGGCGGCGGTGAGGCCGTCCGCGCCGGGCATCTCGATGTCGAGCAGTGCGACGTCGGGCATCGCGTCCTGCGCGGCTTTCGTTACCTCGTCACCACGCCCGACCTGAGCGACGACCTCTATGTCGTCCTCAAATGACAGGAGGGCGGCGAGGGCCTCGCGGATCATCGCCTGGTCCTCGGCGAGCAGCACCCTGATCACATTGCCGATGATGTCACCTCTCTTCTATGCCTCAGCTCTTCTATGCCTCAGCGTCTCACGCGGGATAAGCCAGTACGGCAGGACTACGGCGGCTGCGGGGATCAGCCGCCGGGCGTCAGCCGACGGCTGATGTGCCAAGTGCGCATTCGGGCACGTAAGAATGAGCCCAAACACGCACTTGGCACGCTAGCGCGACCTCATCGCTGCCGCTCGGCGGACCATTCGGGCCGGGGCGGACGGGTTTGCTGGGACGGTGGCGATGAGGCAGAAGCCTGGGCCAGCGTCCGGCCGGATCTCGAGGGAGCCGCCGACCGCGCTGAGCCGCTCGGACATGCCGTGCAGCCCGGTGCCGACGGCCTGGCCGCCGTGAGACTGGCCGGCGTGAGACTGGCCGGAGGATGAATGCGACAGCCGTCCGGCGCCAGCCAGTTCGGTGCCACAGCCATCCGGCGGGGACTGGCCCGTTCCGTCGTCCCTGACCGTCAAGGACATGGCACCGGAGTGGCGGGTAAGGGTGATGCGGCAGTTCTTCGCAGTGGAGTGGCGGACGACGTTCGTGACCGCCTCGCGCAGGCACCAGGCAAGCGCCGCCTCGGCGTCCGGGTCGAACGTGCCGGACAGCAGCGTGAGGTCCGCGTCGTCGTGGGCGGCGATGCCAGCGCTCGCCAGGGCGGCGCGGGCGGTGATGATCTCGACGGCCAGGGTCGGCCGGCGGTAGCCGCTGACCGCCTCACGGATGTCACGCAGCGTCTGCCGGCTGACCGCGGCGACCTGCTCGATCTCGTCGCGGACGCGGTCCCGGCCGTCGCTCTCCGGCAGGCGCCCGAGCAGCCGCACCGCGAGCTCGGACTTGAGGGTGATCATCGACAGCGACTGGCCGGTCAGGTCGTGCATGTCGCGGGCGAGGCGGAGCCGCTCCTCGTTCGCCGCCATCTGCTCGACTTCCTCGCGCGCCCGGGCCAGCTCAGCGGCCATCTCTACCCGGCTGCGCAGTCCGATCATGGCGAACCCAAGGATGAGCACGGGCAGCAGGTTGCCGAGGAAGTTCGAGGTGCTGACGTGCGTCGTTAGGCCGAAGATCACGTAACAGGCGATGCAGCCGATGACGGCCCGCACCGCCCAGCGGCGATCCCGCACCAGCAGGCCGGAGGCGGACCCCATGAAGATCCACAGCGCGGCCAGGCCAGTGACCCCGTAGAAGACGCAGGCAATCACGGCGAGCAGCGCAAGCACGGCGAGGCCAGGTTGCGTGTGCCTGCGCGGCGTCGGCCACATGGGCACGAGAAGTAGGTAGAGAACGCAGAACGCCGCGATGATCACCAGGCCGCCCGCGATGTACAGCGCGCTGTAGTGACCCGTGAAGAGGTTGATCACCCCGCCGATGAGGTACAAGAGCCAGACGCCGGTCAGCACGATTCCGGCTATCCGCGCGCCCCTGCCCCGGTACCCGGAGAACGGGATCCGCGGCGAGAGCCGTCCGCCGGTGTCAGTTCTGTCCATCCTTACTCCCCTACCCGTGTGGCGGTGCGATCCACCACCCCCGTCCGTGGATCGCACCGCCCTTGGTCCCGGCCAGTCAGACCGTCTCCGCCATAGATCGCACCGACAGTACGGCGAGGCCCGCGAAGATCACCAGCCAGACCAGCAGGCCGATCGCGAGGTAGGCAGGCACCGACTTGTTGCTGATCACGTCGGTGGCGATACTGATCGCCTCGAAGGTGGGCGTGCCCTTGCTGACGTTCCCGAGGAAGCCGGTGAACGGGAACCAGATGCCACCGAGGATGCTGAACACCAGGTAGAGGCTCAGGGTGATCGGCTGGGCTTGGTCCGGAGGGTAGCGGTAACCGACCGCGACCGCGAGCGCGGCGAATATCGTCGAGCCGAGCCAGATCACGACCGCGATCACGAACCACTGCCAGAGGGGCAGGTGCACGCCCCCCTCAAACCGGCCGAGAAGCAGCACGATGATGATCGACGGGACCGTCGTCGCCATCGAGGTGAGGATCTTGGCGATCACGTAGGCGCTCGCGGGCAGCGGGGTGAGCCGCAGTTGCCTGATCCAGCCGACCTTGCGCTCCTCGGAGATCCTGATCGCGTTCCCGTTCAGCGTGCCGGCGAACGCGCCGAACGTTGCCATCGCGACCATGTAGTAGGCCGCGAAATCGATGCCGTACACAGTCTTCCCCGCCTTGGAGAAGATCAGGTAGAGGACCACCGGCAGGCCCACGGTGAAAATCAGATACCTTCTGTTGCGGCGCAGCCGGTTGATCTCGGCCTGCGTCAACAGCAATATGCCGCGCATTGTTTTTCGTCTCCCTGACTCAAGGTGCGCTTAGCTGACGGGGGCCGGCTCGGCGCCGTTGGCCTGGTTGTCTTCCGCGGTAATGGCGAGGAACGCCTGCTCAAGGCCAAGGCTGCCGACCTCGATCTCGGTCGGCCGGTAGCCGGCGTCGAGCAGCCCGTACAGCGTGCCGTCGGAGTCATCGGTCTGGACGTGCACCAGGTCGTGCCTGGTCTCCAGGCTGACCACGCCGGGCAGGCGGAGCAGCAACGCCTCGTCCGCCCCGGCCAGGCGGAACGACATCCGCTTGGCGCCGGCCCGCTTCTTGATGTCCTCCGGCGAGCCGTCGGCGAGCAGCCGACCCCGGTTGATTACCAGGATGCGGTCGGCGGCCTGGTCGGCCTCGTCCAGGTAGTGGGTGGCGAAAAGCAGGGTCCGCCCCTCGGCGACCTCTTCCTTCATGGATGCCCAGAACCGCTGCCTGGTCTCCACGTCCATCGCCGTCGTCGGCTCGTCGAGCACGATCAGGTCGCTCTCGCCGACGATCGCGAGCGCGAACCGCACGCGCTGCGTCTGCCCGCCGGACAGCCGGTCCACTCGCTGGTTGGCGATGGAGTCGATGCCGGCCTGGCGGAGCGTGGTGTTGACCGGCACCGGGCGCGGGTGCAGGCCGGCGACCAGCGTGACCAGCTCGCGGACCGTCACCTCGGGCATCAGCCCGCCGGACTGCAGCATGGCGCCGACCTGGCCGGTCTTGACCGCGTGGTACGGGTCGGTGCCGAACATCCTGATTTTTCCGGATGTGGGCTTGCGCAGGGCGAGGAGCATGTCGAGGGAGGTCGACTTGCCCGCGCCGTTCGGGCCGAGGAGGGCGACGGTCTCGCCCCTGCGGAGCTCGAGGCTCAGCCCGTCGACCGCCTTGAGGCTGCCGTAATGCTTACTGACGTCGTCGAACGAGACGACGGGTCCCGTTCCTGCGTGGCTCATTTCGCTGCTCCCTAAGAGGGGGTGCTCAGTGGGCGTAGTCGCGACTATGTCGCGTACTAGCTCAATCCCACCATCCAGCGGCCGCCGCACGGTAGTGAGTCGCCTCAGCCTTCACCCATGACAAGTGTCATGGGCGAACCCGTGCATTCCCGGCCGTCAATGTTTAACGGCCGACCGCATGAGTCCTGCTTTCCTCAGCGCCTCAGTACATCACGAAATATCCGGAATGTAATGGCGCGTCAGCGCCATTACATTCCGGATGACCGCGTTTCAGCCGACTGCACTCCCGGCCGCCCCTGGTTACCGGCCGCCCCTGATTAGCGGCCGACCGCGTAGCCCTGCATGCCCCGCGCGTTGGCGGCGGCGTAGAGCATGCCGCCCCGCCGGGCGACCGCGCTGATCCGGCCGAGCGACCACGGGGGCTGGACGTGCACGTCGTGGCCGCGCCGCCGCAGCTCCTCGACTACGGCGTCGCCGACACGGGACTCCACGTCGAGCCGACCCGGATACGCCTGGCGCGGGTAGAAGGAGGACGGCATGTGCGCGGAGTGGAAGGCCGGGAAGTCGATCGCCTGCTGCAGGTTCATACCGAAGTTCACGTGGTTCAGGAAGAACGCCAGCGTCCACTGGTCCTGCTGGTCGCCGCCCGGCGTGCCGAACGCCAGGGACGGCTCGCCATCGCGCAGCGCCATAGTCGGGGTCAGCGTCGTCCGCGGCCGCTTGCCCGGTGCGATCGTCGCGGGCAGCCCCGGAGTCAGCGTGAACATCTGCGCCCGCGTCCCCAGGCAGAACCCGAGCGACGGTATGACCGGCGACGACTGCAGCCAGCCGCCGCTCGGCGTCGCGGTGACCACGTTCCCCCACCGGTCGGCGACGTCGAGATGGCACGTGTCCCCGCGCCGCGCCTGGGCGTGCATCGCACGCCCCAGAGGCTCGCCGGTGGCGGGGTCGATCCCGGGATCGCCGCTCCCGCGCTGGTGGCCGTCGACGTCCAGTCGTCCGAACGGGGCCGTGGCGAAGCCCGGCAGCTCCGGTTGCCGCCCGGCCGGGTGACCCGGTCGCAGCTCCATGCTGGCGGTCTCCCCGATGAGCTTGCGCCGCTCGTCGTTGTAATCCTTGGACAACAAGTGTTCGAGTGGTACATTGAAGTAGTCCGGATCTCCGTACCACGCTTCCCGGTCTGCGAACGCGAGCTTTGAACTCTCTGTCACGAGATGAATGAACTCGGCGCTACCGGGCCCCATTGCAGTGCCGCGGGCGCCTTCATGAACGTAACCGGCGAACGCCATTTCTGCCGCTGCGACGGCAGCCTCATTACCGGACAGCAGCGCTAGTTGCTGCAGGAAGACCGGCCCCTGGCCCCAGGGGCCGGTCTTACAAACTGTCAAACCCTCATAGTCGAACGTGCAGGGTGCTTCCAGGCGGGCGTGCCAGCTGGCCATATCGTGGCCGGTGAGCAGGCCGCGGTGGCGCTCCCCTGTTACGTCCATGACCTCGGTGGTCGAGAATTTGGCTATCTCCTCGGCGACGAAGCCGTCGTACCAGGCGTGGCGGGCGGCCTCGACCTGCTCGTCACGGTCGTCGCTCGCCGCCTCCGCTTCGGCGAGGAGGCGCTCGTACGTGGCGGCGAGGGCCCGGTTCGCGAACAGGGTGCCCGGCGCGGGCACGCCGCCGTCCGGCAGGTAGACCTCGGCGGAGGTGTGCCAGTGCTCGCGGAACAGGTCGGCGACGCTGGCGATCGACCAGCTGATCGCGGGTACGAGCGGATACCCGGACTGCGCGTAGCCAATCGCGTAGCTCAGCACGTCGCGAAGCCGGAGGGTGCCGTACTCGCGCAGCAGCAGGAGCCAGCCGCCGACTGCGCCGGGCACGGTGGCGGCGAGCAGGCCGCTGCCTGGGACGAGGTCGAGGCCGAGGTCCGTGTAGGCCTCGACGGTCGCGGCGGCCGGGGCGGTGCCCTGCCCGCAGACCACGAACGTCTCGCCGCGCCGCGCGTCGTGCCCGATGACGGGCACCTCGCCGCCAGGGCCGTTGAGGTGCGGCTCGACGACCTGGAGGGTGAACCCGGCGGCGGCCGCGGCGTCGAACGCATTGCCGCCCCGCTCAAGCACCGCCATCCCGGCGGCCGACGCGAGCCAGTGTGTGGACGCCACCATCCCGAAGGTCCCCGCCAACTCCGGCCGCGTCGTGAACTCAGGGATCTCCGCCATGTGCGCTACTCCATCCGTGCTCAGTTGTCCCCACCATCCAACAGCACGCGCACCGCCCTGGCGAGCGCTTCGCGCCCCTTGCTGTTATCTCGGCTGTTATCTCGCGCTAAGGGCGACTCGCCTATCTCGCGTTAAGGGCAACTCGCCGCCGCGCTGAAGGCAATTGAAGACGGCGGGATTCACCCCGGGAGCGCTGATTCGGGGGTTACGGACAGGCGTCCTCTCGGGAGGTACTAGCGTTCTGTCGCATGAATGAGCTGGAACCTCGGGTGCGGGCGATCTGCGACCTGAACGTCGCGGATGCCCGGGAGTACGGCGGGCGGCACGAGTACGACGGCGTGCCGCAGGACCTGTCGCTGGACGGCGTGGCGGCCGGTCTCGCGCGGCTCGCGGCAGCGCGGGAGGGGCGGCCCCCGCTCGACGATCCGCACGATGAGGCGCACCTACGGGCGTTCGAGGACCTGCAGCGGGTCGTCTACGCCGACCTGGAACTGCACCGGCGCAACCCGATGTTCCACCTCGGCGAGCTTGACCTGGCCTGCTATGACAAGGACTACGCGCCGGAGGCGGAGCGGCACGCGGCACGCGCCGCCCACCTCGCCGCCTGGCCCGTGGTGATCGACGCGGCGATCGGCTCGCTTGACGCGGTGTCCGCGCCCGTGGCGGCCTCGCTGCTTGGCGGGATCAGGGGGCTCGCCGCCGGCATCCCGGCGGACGCCGAGCCGCAGGCGCGCGACGCGGCACTGTCCGCGCACCGGCGGCTGGTCACGCACGTAGAGGGCGCCGCGGTTTCCGGGTCGCCGGAGGCCGCGCTCGGGCCGGCCGCGCTCGCCGCCCTGCTCGGCACGGCGGAGGCGATCGACGTGGACCTCGGCGTGCTTGCCGCCAGGGCCGACGCCGAGCGGGACCGGCTGCGCGCCCGGCTTGACGAGTCGGCTGCCCTGGTCGACGCGAAGCGGCCCGCGATGGACGTGGCCAGGGAACTGGTGAAGGACCACCCGGACCGGGCGGGCGTGATCTCTTCGGCGCGGTACTGGACGGAGCGGGCGATCTCGTTCACGCGGGAACGCGACCTGATGCCGGTGAACGACGGCGTGTGCCTCGTCGGAGAGGCTCCGGAGTCGCGGCGCTGGGCGATGGCGATGATCTCCACGAACGCGCCCGCCGAGCCCGACGCGCCGTCCTGGTACTGGATCACGCCGCCGGACGAGTCCTGGCCGCCGGCGGAGGTCGAGGCATGGCTTGAGGTGTTCAGCGCTTCTACACTGCCGGTGATTACCGTGCACGAGGTCGCACCCGGGCACTTCTCGCACCACCAGGCGCTGCGGCGGGCGCATGGCGACGTGCGGCGCACGCTGTTCTCGAGCGCCTTCGTCGAGGGCTGGGCGCACTACGCCGAGGAACTGTGCGTTGAGGAGGGGTTCCTTGGCGACGACCCGCGCTTCGCGGTCGGGGTGTGGCTTGAGGCCCTCGTCCGGGTGACCCGGCTGGCGTGCGCGCTCGGCGTGCACACGGCGGGGTGGACCGTCGAGGAGGCGGCGGCGCGCTTCGAGGCGGACACCCACCTGGCGGGTTCGGCGGCGGCGGCCGAGGCGCGGCGGGCGACTTTCGATCCGACGTACGGGCGGTACACCTGGGGCAAGCTGGAGATCATGGCGCTGCGCTCACGGGCCCGTTCGGCCTGGGGGGCCGGGTACACGCTCAAGCGGTTCCACACGGCGCTGATGTCGCTCGGGTCGCCGCCTCTCGGGCTGATCTCAACCGCACTCGACCGCGGCTAGCACCTCGCGCTTCCCCGCCCAGTCCCCGCCTTGTGTTTTGCGGTGTGTCACAGACCCCGGGATGTGGTTTTGGCGTGGTGGGGGGCGTGGAACACGGCACCGTTCGGGATTACCGAATTTGTCCTAGTTTGCGGGGCGACGACCCGCACGGACGGGAGACCTAGGGCGGCGGTAACCTTGGGGCGTGCAGAGGTTTAGCCGGGTCATAGGGGTGGTAGTGAGCGCCGCGCTGGTCGCGGTGGCGGTGGCGGGGTGCGCTTCGCCGAACCATGCGGGCGGGTCGGGCATCGTCCTGAACGGGGCATACGTGCAGCAGCCTGCGGCCACCGGGGAGACGACCGTCGGCTACCTGGACATCAGGAACAACGGGCCAGCTAACACGCTGCTGTCGGTGTCCACCAGCGTCGGCGGGACCGTGGAGCTGCGCGGCCCGGCCAGCAAGGGGGAGTCCCCCGTGATCATGCATACGGTGTCGTCGATCCCGCTCGCCGCCGACGCGACCACGCAGCTCATCCCGAACAGCTATCACCTGCTGATCTCCGGGGCGGGGCCGATGCACGACGGCAAGGACATCGAGCTGACGCTGAAGTTCGCGCACACTGGGTCGATGACGGTCTACGCGCTCGTCACGAACCCGCAGAACGGCGGCTCGAGCTACTTCCTCAACTAGGCGCGTTACGGTCCCCGGTCACGGCGACCTGCTGCCGGGGTTTTCCTGGGGCGCTAATCCGTGGGCGCACGGGTGAGCGGTAGTCGCTGCCTGGTCGGATCGTCGGCGGGCGTGTAGACGACGAGGTCGGTGTCCGCCCCGTCGCCGCCCGGGCTGGCGGCCGGACGCCGGAAATTTCAGGACATGCGAATCGCGGTGACGCTTGTCATAGCGGCGTTGACGGCGGCGCTCGGCGTGGCCGGCGCTGCTACCGCTCGCCAGGACCGCGCGCGGACCGCTCTGACCAGCCAGAACATCGGCTAGGTTGGTCACCGCGCAGGCAGTCCACGCCGCTGGCGGCAGCGACGTTGAGCGGGGTGCGACCGGACCAGGGGACGGGCAGATGGTTTGCCATCGATAGATACGCGATATATCGTGGGGCCATCTCTTGTACCAGCGCGGAGGGCTCCGCGTTGTGGAGCATGTCTTTCGGAGGCGCTGTGACTGCGGGAAACGAGATGCGGGTCAGTGACACCGAGCGGGAAGCCGCGGCGGCTGAACTGCAGGAGCACTTCGCCAGCGGGCGGCTGAATCAGGACGAGCTGAACGAGCGGCTCACGGCGGTGTTCGCTGCCAAGACCCGCGGTGACCTGAACGCGCTCTTCACCGACCTGCCGTCGAGCGGGCACGGGTGGGCAAGCGCGGGCGCTTCTGGCGGGCCGTTCGGCCCCGGCGAGGCGTGGAGGCAGTCGATCGCATCGGACTCCGACGCCGACTGGCAGGCGCGCGGGAACGCCGGGCGGTCCTCGGCGGGGCGCGGCCTCGGCAGCCTCGCGTTCAGCACCCTCTTGATCTGGGTGCTGTTCATCGTCGGGTTCGTCGGGATATTCGGCATCGGAGCCGGGCGGCCCTTCGGGATCGTGCTGATCCTGGCGGCGTTCGCGCTGCTGCGGCGGCTCCTGTTCATCTTCTTCGGACGGCGCCGGGCGCGCCGCGGCAAGGCTTCGCGCCGCCGCCGTTAGCGCGGGGGCTCCCCCCGAGGAGACAAAGACGCTGTCCGCGACTTATCGTGGAAGAGACCGACTTCCGAACAAACGGGAAGTGCGATGGCGATGCGTTACTACGCTCCCTTTCCCGATGACGGCGAGCCGCTGCGGCCACGAGGTCTGCAGGCGCTGCGCATCGGGGATGTGGAACGCGACGCTGCTGCGGCGGACCTTGGCGAGCACTACGCGGCTGGCCGGCTGACCCTCGATGAGCTGAACGAGCGCCTCGGGGCAGTGTTCTCCGCGAAGACGTTCGCGCAGCTCACCCAGATCATGGCTGACTTGCCCGGACCCGGGCGGCTGCCCTGGCGGACCGGGCCCGGCAGACAGGGCGACCCCGGCGCCAGGGCTGGCCGGGGAGCGCAGGCAACGGCCTCGCCCATCGACCGGGCGGGCCGGTTCGCCGCGCTGTCGCTACTGCTGCTCGCCATGCTGATCTGGCTGTTCACCGCGCTGCTGTTCGCCAGGCACGGCTACTACCACCCGTACGGCCCGTATGATCCCGGCGGCCCGTACGGGCCGCCGGGATCGTTCGGCCACGTCATCCACGCCTATCCGGGGATGGGCGGCAACCAGCCCTGAGCGTTACAAGACCCGCTGCGGGACTACCAGGTACCTGAAGTTGCCTCCGGCGGCGGACGCAGGCGTTATCACCGCCGGCTTGGTCGGGCTCGTGAAGCGCAGCCGTACCTGTGCCGCTTCCGGTGCGGTTTCGCCTGGATGCGGTGTGGTCGCCGCGATGACCCCGTCGAGCAGGTACTGCGGGCTGAACGCGATCGACGGCTCGTCACCGGAGAAATCGGCGGGCACCGTCTCCTTTGCCTTGGCCTGCCCCTGCGTCGCACCGGCGATCGTGACCCTGCCGGGCCCGAACGCGAGCTGGACCGGGGTGCCCCGCTCCGCGACAAGCGCGACGCGCCGCACCGCCTCGGCGAACGCCTCGGCAGGCAGGTCGGCGGTGCAGCCGAACTCTTCGGGGAAGCGTGACCGGTAGCGGATGAACTCGCCGGCGAGCAGGCGCGTGGTCAGGCGGCGGTCGCCGGTCTCGAAGCCGATCATGGCCTCGGGCGCTCCAGGTCCTCCTCCCTCGCCCTGCGGCGCCGCGCCCGGCCAGTCGCCGCCATGGCACAGCACGACCCGCACCACCGCGTCGTGGCTCATCATCCGGGCCGCGTCGCCCAGGGTCCTGGCCGGCACGAGCAGCGCGATCCTGCCATGGTCACCCGATGCCGGCGTCCAGTCCAGCTCCCTGACGGCGAGCCGGTAGCGGTCGGTCGCTGCGAGCGTCATCGTCTTGCCGTCAAGCTCCACGTTGACGGCGGTGAGCATGGGCAGCGTGTCGTCGCGGCTGGCGGCTGGGGTCACCTGGGCGATCGCCGCAGCGAGCGCGCCGCCGTCCGCCGTGCCGGCCAGCTGCGGCAGCTCCGGCAGTTCCGGGTACTCGGCAAGCGGCAGCGGCGTCAGCATGAAGGCCGCGTCGCCGCACGTCACGGACACGCCATCCGGGTCATCGCCGAACTCGACGGGATGCTGCGGCAGGGAGCGGACAATTTCCACGAGAAGGCGGCCAGGCACCAGGACCGTGCCGGGCTCCGCCACCTCGGCGCGGACCCTCATCCGCGCCGACACCTCGTAGTCGAAGCAGGACAGAGTGAGGAAGCCACCGCCGTGCTGCCCCGGCTGGCCTTCCTGATCCGCGCTGAGCAGCAGGCCCGTGAGGAGCGGCACCACCGGCCTGGTCGGCAGCGCCCTCGCCACCCAGGTGACGGCCTCAGCGAGAGAGTCGCGCTCCACCGTGAACTTCATCCCGCCATCTTGACACGCCCAGCCGACGTTCCAGACCCCCGCGCGCAGCGGCGGCGGAGTGGGCAGGCTTCCTGGCTGGCCACCGGCCCCGGCCACCGGGCGAAAGAGACATTTTCCCCGCCCCGCCGGGCGCCTGCCCGGCTTCTCATGGCCAGCGCAAAGATAGTGGATCGCCGTGCACGCTATCGCGTGCACGGCGATCCACTGTCCTTGTCTCGCATCACGGGCTGCCCGGTATGCCCGGTTCCCATGCCATGCGCGGGGGGTGCAGGGGGGGCGTCCCCCCGCGGGTTACAGGTACTTGCCGTAGAAGGCGAAAATCTTCTCCCAGCCGTCGTTGGCCGCCTCGACCCGGTAGGCGGGGCGGTTGACGGAGAAGAAGGAGTGGCCGGTGTTCGGGTAGCTGTGGAACTCGTAGGTCTTGCCGTTGGCCTTCAGCGCCTCTTCGAGCTCGACGACGTGGGCCGGGGACGGGTACGCGTCCTCCTCGCCGAACAGGCCGAGCAGCGGGCAGGACAGGTTCGGCGTCTTGTCCACGATCGGGGTGACCTTCAGCGGCATGCCCTCGGGGATCTCGCCCACGATGAACGCGCCGTAGCAGTCCACGGCGGCGTCGAGCTGGAGGGAGACCGCGGCGAGGAACGACTGCCGGCCGCCGGAGCAGTAGCCGATGGTGCCGACCTTGCCGTTGGAGTTGCTGAGGCCCTTGAGGTACGCCACCGCGCCGGCCACGTCGCCGACCAGGCGCTCGTCGGGGACGCCACCGTTTGCGCGGGCCGTCGCCGCCGCGTCGTCGGGGCTCGCGCCGGGCGCCTCCCGCCAGTACAGGTTCGGCACGACGGCGTTGTAGCCGTGGTACGCGAAGTTGCGAGCGATCTCCTTGGTCTGCGGGTCATAGCCGGGCATGTGGTGGATGACCACCACGCCACCGCGCGGGCTGTCGTCCAGGGCGCGGGCGCTGTAGGCCTCGATCGTGTCGCCGTTGTGGCCGGTGATCATGATGGTCTCGGCGAGAAGCGCGTCAGACATCTATGTCTCCTATATCAGTATTTTTCATGATTTATGGGTCTTCTTTGCCGGGCTAGTCGAGGCTGTGCTACTCAAGGCCAGGCGGCGCGGCGTCGAGGACGGCCGTGATCGCCTTCGCCAGGGCGCGCGCCGACTCCTGGCTGAGTTCGACGGCCACCCGCCCGGACGGGCCGAGCTCGGGGGCGAGGAAGTCGATGTTGAGCGTGTGGCCGAACGGCGCGTGCACCGGGTGGTCAAGGTAGACGGTGCCGTCGGTGACCTTGATCCAGCCGGACGCGCCCTTGGCGCTACCCTCGATCGCGATCTTCTCGGTGATATACGTGCACATGAGCAGGAGTCCTTCCGTCAGCTAGACGGGCTAGCCGAACCACGGGCCACGAGCGACGAGGCGGCCCGCCGCAGCGGCGGCGTCGCCCGCTAGTTCCAGCGAAAATCATCCCACCATGCCCGTTAGCGACGCTCACGAACCCCTTAGGTGCGGTCGAGGCCCGTGTGGCGTGAAAGAATAGTGCTCATGAGCTACAACGCCGCCGAAAACAGATATGACGACAAGATCCCCTACCGCCGGGTCGGGCGCAGCGGGCTGCACCTGCCCGCGGTGTCCCTCGGGCTGTGGCAGAACTTCGGCGACGAAACGCCGCTCGACGTGCAGCGCTCGATCCTGCGCCGCGCCTTCGACCTGGGCGTAACGCACTTCGACCTCGCCAACAACTATGGGCCTCCCGCCGGCTCAGCCGAAATTAATTTCGGGCGCCTCATGCGGGAGGACTTGCGGCCGTACCGGGATGAGCTGATCATTTCCACGAAGGCGGGCTACGGCATGTGGCCGGGGCCCTACGGGGATCTCGGGTCCCGCAAGTACCTGCTGGCCAGCCTCGACCAGTCGCTGTCGCGCATGGGGCTTGAGTACGTGGACATCTTCTACTCGCACCGGTTCGACCCGGACACGCCGCTGGAAGAGACCATGGGGGCACTGGACACGGCGGTGCGGTCCGGCAAGGCGCTTTACGCCGGGATTTCGTCTTACTCGGCGGAGCGGACGCAGGAGGCTTACGCCATCCTGAAGTCGATGGGCACGCCGCTGCTGATTCACCAGCCGTCGTACTCGATGATCAACCGCTGGATCGAGGGCGGGCTGCTCGACACGCTCGGCGAACTCGGGGTCGGGTGCATCGCGTTCTCGCCGCTCGGGCAGGGCGTGCTGACCGCTAAGTACCTGAACGGCATCCCCGCCGGGTCGCGGGCCTCGCGGAACGAGTCTCTGTCACAGGACCAGCTCAGCGAGCGGACCCTCGCCCACGTGCGCGCGCTGAACGAGATCGCCTCCTCCCGTGGGCAGACGCTGGCCCAGATGGCGATCTCCTGGGTGCTGCGCGACAAGCGGATGACGTCCGCGCTGATCGGCGCGTCTTCCGTGGCGCAGCTTGAGGAGAACCTGGCCGCCGCGTCGAAGGCCTCCTTCACGGCGGAAGAGATCGAGGCGATCGACAAGGACGCGGTCGAGGCCGGCATCAACATCTGGGCGACGTCCAGCGCGGGCTAGCCGCAACCGGCTCGTTTGCGCTTTTGGCGTCGATAGAAATAGAAGCGCTCAAAAGCGCAAACGAGCCCCAAGGCGGGCGCACAACTCCAGACATCGGGCGGTACGGGGGGTCGTCCCCCCGGGAGACAACCGCTAGATGGCCTGGGGGAAGACGAAGAGGCGGGTGGGGTCGTACTTGTTCTTGATGGCGGCCAGGCGGGCGAAGTTGCCGCCGTAGTAGGCCTGCTGCCAGTTCGTCAGGTCCGGGTCGATGTAGTTCTGGTAGGCCTGGCCGCTCGCGTAGGGGCGCATTGAGGACCAGTACTTGCGCAGCCAGGTGTGCTGGTTGTTGATCCCCGTGCTGGCCGCGCCGTTGGTCCAGTCGGTCGTGTACTGGGCCCCGAACAGGGCGTTTCTGTGCACGAAGGCCGTCGCGCCCGGACTGACCCGGTTGACCGCGCCGCCGAGGGCGTCGAACGCTATTCCGCCGACACCGCCGCTCGCGCCCGCCACCTTCTGCAGGGCCACGATGCCAGCCAGCAGGGTGTTGATCCCCGAGTTGCTCAGCGGGGTTGTGAAGTAGTCGGACTTGGCGAACTGCGGCTGCCGGCTGAGCTTGCCCCCGCTCGCGTACCAGGGCAGGTGGCAGGCCTGGTAGCCGAGCGAGGAACAGCCCGCCTCGGCGAGCATCGCGGTCAGGAAGGGCTGCGGAAAGCTGAGGAAGTGGCCTGACGGGCTCGAGCCGACCTTCGCGTAAAGCTGTTCGAGGAGGTTCCCCGCGTCGGTGTCGCTGCCCAGGTAGCAGCCGCCGACCGAGACCGTGGGGACGCTGCCGCCCGGGGCCGCCGCCAGGTGCAGGTTCGACCAGAGCGCGTCGGGGGCATGCGGCGCCCAGGACTGCCAGGCGGCGACCACCCGCGCCGCCTGCGACCAGGGCCAGGACAGCGAGAAGAGCACCGGTTCCGGGGCCGGCATCGTACGGAACGTGAATGAGGTCACCACGCCGAAGTTTCCGCCGCCGCCGCCCTGGCAGGCCCAGAACAGGTCCCCGTGCTGGCGCGGGTCGGCGGTGGCGCTCAGCACCGCGCCGTTCGCCGTGACAATCTGCAGAGACTCAAGGTTGTCGCAGGTCAGGCCGTAAGCCCTCGCGGTCACCCCGACGCCGCCGCCGAGCGTGAGGCCGGCGATGCCGACGGTCGGGCAGGAGCCGCCTGGCACCGCGCGGCCCTTGGCCGCGAGGCCGTTGTAGAAGTCGATAAGCCGGGTGCCCGCGCCGACCGTGGCGGTCGTGCCAGACACGGTGACCGTCTTCAGGTCGGAGACGTCGATGATCAGGCCGGTCGAGCCCGACCAGCCGGCGTAGCTGTGCCCGCCCGAGCGGGCCGCGAACGGGACGCCGAACTTACGGACGAACGCCAGGCAGGTCGATACGTCGGGCGGGCTCTTCACGTAGGCGATGCCCGCGGGCTGCTGGCTGTCGAAGCGGGGGTCGAACAACAGCTTTGCCGTGGCGTAACTGGAATCGCCGGGACGGACCAATGTGCCGGACAGGTCCTTGGCAAGGGCGGTCCAGTCGGCCGCAGTCGGACCGGACGCGCTGGCGAGGAGGCTGGACGGGGCGACCGGCCGGTCGACCGCGGCGCTGGCGATTCCCGGCACTGCGATCGCGGCGGCCCCGCCCGCGGCGATGCCGAGGAACGCGCGGCGCTTCAGCGAACTCTCTGTTGAGTTGGTCACGTCTCCTAGGACGCCTCAGTCGGTCACATGGTTGCGCACGTTGTCATTACTTAGCGTGTGCGAAGTCGCGGTCAGGCCACCGATGACGGGGACCGCCGATAGCCGCCACTTCCCCGTGCGCGGGCCGGATCCCGATGATCATGGACCGCCGACGCCGCTACAGAGGGTAGGCGTGAAGGGTCCGGCTGGCCATGTCATGAAATATCCGGGAATGTCGTGGCGCGCCAGCGCCCGACATGCCGGATACCGGGCCGTCGCGCCGCGCTGGGAGCGGTCGACTCGAAGATAGTGGATACCTAGATACGCCATAGGGCGTCCAGATATCCACTATCTTTTTCGAGTCCTGCAGGGAGCAGGGCCTATTTCATGAAATATCCGCGAATGTCGCCGGACCGGGCACACCAGACCGGGGAACCACGTGCCGGACCGGACACCACGGCCCCACCAGACACCAAGGCCCCATCGAGGCCACGCCGACCCATCGGACGCTAAGGCCCTACCGGACACACAGGCCCCGTCGGGCCAGCTTGGCCGCGAGAGCCCCGGCGCCGACGGATCTCGGCCGAGAGCGATGAGCTTGGGGGCGCAGCGGGGTCTGCCCTGTTGGAGGGGTTGCGCAGTCTGCCCTGTTGGAGGGGATGTCACAAACAGCCTCCGGGTTTCGTCAAGAAAGATGGAGAAGGAGGAAATAGCTTGAGTAGCTCAACTGTTTAGTAGGTCATGAGCATGGAGATCCAGGGACCGGACGCGGCGCGGGCTGAAGACTCGGCACCGGCGCTGAACCGGGACATTCTCGACGCGCTCACGGGCTTGGTCAAGCATGTCAGCGTGATCGCGCAGGCGATCTCGGCCGAGTTCGCTATCGCGCCGCACGACCTGCTAGCCCTATTCAAGCTGGACGGCGTGCTCACGATGAAGGAGCTCGCGCAGCACATGGGGTGCGATGCGTCATTCGTGACGACCATCGCGGACACGCTGGAGCGGCACGGGTTCGCCAGACGCGAGCCGAGTCAGCGTGACCGGCGGGTCAAGAACCTGGTCCTCACCCCGGAAGGCATCGCCGCGAAGGAGCGGCTGATGCGCGAGCTCGCCACCAGGATGCCCTGGTGCTACGCGCTTGACGACTCCGAACGGCAGTGCTTCCTGACGCTGCTCAGGAAGGCGCTTGACAGTTCCGGCCACGAGGGCGCCGTCGACGCCGACCCCGCGCGGGAAACGGGGCGGCCGACCGCGTAACACCACGGTCCGTTCGGCATAAAAATTTTCACAAAAAATCAGCAACCGGCACCTGGGTGAAGCACGCCCAAAAACTGGTAAAGGGGAACCTCTGTGTCAGCCACCTCAGGACGGGCGGAGACGGCGCCAGCCGTGTCCGGCGCCGTCGACACGCCGACCGGGGACGCGCGGCCACGACGGCTCGGGCTCGCGCTCGTGGTCATCGCGGCCGCGCAGCTCATGGTCGTGCTCGACGCGACCATCGTGAACGTCGCGCTGCCGCACATCCAGGACGCGCTGCACTTCTCCGATGCGAACCTTGAGTGGGTCGTCAATGCCTACACGCTCGCCTTCGGCGGCCTGCTGCTGCTCGGCGGGCGGTCCGGTGACCTGCTCGGACGACGGCGGATCTTCATCATCGGCATCGCGCTGTTCGCGCTCGCCTCGCTGGCCGGCGGGTTCGCCACCGACCAGGCCTGGCTGCTCACCGCCCGCGTCATCCAGGGCATCGGCGGTGCGCTCGCCGCGCCCGCCTCGCTGTCGCTGATCGCCGTCACCTTCCCCGAGGGCAAGGAGCGGAACCGGGCGATGGGCGTGTACGCGGGCGTGTCCATCTCCGGCGCGGCCATCGGGCTGATCGCTGGCGGACTGCTGACCAGCTACCTCGACTGGCGCTGGGTGTTCTTCGTGAACGTGCCGATCGGCCTGGTCCTCGTGCTGCTCGCGCCCCGGGTCATCCGCGAGTCGGAGCGAGTGCGCGGCAAGTTCGACCTGCCCGGCGCGATCACCGGGTCCCTCGGCCTGGGCGCCCTGGTGTACGGGCTGTCCGAGGCGGCGACCACGTTCAGCAACGGCCAGGCGGTCGGGCACTGGGGCAGCACCAAGGTCATCGTGGCGCTGGTGGCGGCGGTGGTCCTGCTAGGGGCGTTCGCGTTCATCGAGGGACGATCGAAGCACGCGCTCGTGCCACCTCGGGTGCTCGCGTCCCGCGACCGGACCGCGGCGTACCTGATCAGCCTGTGCATCGGCACGGCGATCTTCGGCATGTTCTTCTTCATGACGCTGTTCGTGCAGGAGGTCTGGGGATACTCGCCGGTCCGCTCGGGGATCGCCTACCTCCCGATGGTTGCCTTGATCGTGGTCGGGGCCGGGCTCTCCTCGCAGCTGGTCGCGAGGATCGGCGCACGGCCGCTGATAACCGGGGGGCCGCTGATTGCCGCCGTAGGCATGTTCTGGCTATCACGGATCACGGAGCACAGCACGTACGCCGGCGGGCTGCTCGGGCCGATGATGCTGACCGGCCTCGGGATGGGGCTGACGTTCGTGCCGCTGTCCCTGGTGGCGCTCGCGAAGGTGCCGCACAAGGACACCGGAGTGGCGTCGTCGCTGCTTAACACCGGGCAGCAGGTCGGCGGGGCGGTCGGCCTTGCGATCCTCGGCACGGTGGCCTGGTCGGCGGTGGCGTCGAACTTGCACTCGGCGGCGGCCGCCGCCGGAACCTCCCACCTGTCGACGGCGGCGCAGACGGCGATGACCAACCACGCGCTCGCCTACGGGTTCGGGCGCGGGTACCTGGTGTCGGCGGGGATCTCGTTCCTTGGGGTGATCATCGCGCTGGTGATGGTCCGGGTCAAGCGGGAGGACCTAGCCGGGATCGACCCGATGGCGGCACCCATGCTTGAGGCGGAACCCGTCTCCTAGCAGCAACAAGGCGGTCCTTACCGGGCGCATCCGGTAAGGACCGCCTTGGCGTACCGTCGCGCGGAGGAGCTACCCCCAATGGCGAACAGGTGCCGACATCGGAAGCTGCCGGGGTCGTCCTCCGGGGAGACGACCGCTTACGATCTTGTTTATGGCTGATGACCTGCTTTTCGTGTATTCCTCCCCTGGCACCGTGGACCTTGCCGAGTTCACCGACTGGTATGACAACGAGCACGTGCCTAACCGGCTCGCGACGCCTGGCTTCGGTGCCGTGGCCCGGTTCCGTGCGACCGACGAGATGAAGCCCGAGTGGCTGGCGACCTACGAGATCGAGCCAGGCACGCTGGAGACGCCCGCGTACAAGGCGCTCTGGGAAAACTCGTCGGAGCGGGAGAAGCGGATCATGGCGTCGGTGACGCTGGACCGGCGGGTGTACTCGCTGCTGAGCGACACGTGGGCGGACGGCCATTCCGAGGCTTCCGGTCCCCCTCCTGTGGTGCTCGCGGTGTCGATGTCGGTGCCCGCGGAGGTCGTCCCTGACATGGAGGCGTACTACGAGCAGGAGCACTACCCGCTGCTGCTCGCGGTGCCCGGCTGGCGGCGGGCTCGCCGGTACGAGCTGACCTCGGGCACCGGGCCGACGTACCTGTCGCTGCACGAGATCGACTCGGAGGCCGCGTTCGACGACCCCGGCTACAAGGCGGCGATCTCCACGCCGTGGCGGAACCGGATCGTCGAGTCCGCGATCGGCCGGGAGAAGCGGGTCTTCGCGCTGCACAAGTCGCATCGCTAGGAGGCGGCTGCGGCGCCGCAAGCGGTAGGCGGTAGGCGGTCGGCTCGCCCGGAGCCGGCCGCATCACCCGTGGTGATTCAGCAGAGTTATCCCGAACGGGAGCGTGCTTCGCCGGTTCGCGCCACGCGTCGCTGGTGCGGCGGGTGAGGCCTGGCGAGTCAGCCGCTCCTGTTCGGATGGATCGGTGCCTTACCGGTCAGCCGGCGGGCCGGCGATGGCGGCCTAAGAGACGGACCGCCGACTTTGCCGCCGCTGTGCCCTGACCGGTCCGGCGCTTGAACGGCTGGTAGTGCACGATCTCGACTCCGGCCGCCATCGCGTTGCCGCCAGGGCCCAGCCTGACTTTGTGGCTCGGCATGCCTGTCAGCCGCAGCTTTACCGCCATGCGCTTGCGGCGGAACGGCCTCACGGACACGACCATCGAGCCATGGTGACCGATGACCGGCTTCGTCCTGAAGCGCAGGACGGGAAGTAGCCACAGCGTGACGTGTTTGGTCTCCCCGTCGGCGGTGGTGAGGGTGAGGGAGCCCAGGAGAATCACCTGCCATAGCAGGCCGACGACAAGGATGAAGGCGACCGCCAGCCCGATCTCCGCGAGGAGCCGCTCACGGGAGTTCTCCGTCACCGCCGCGTCCGCCGTGAGGCGCGCGACGTTGCCGCTGAGGATGCCTGGAGAGAAGTTCAGGTCGTCGAAGGCGGTCTTGAGCGTCTGCGTCCAGGTGGACCCGACCGTTCCGGCCAGCTGAAGCTGCCCGGAGACCGGGCGGGTGCCGCCGCTGAGCGAGGAGCCAACGGTCTTCGGCTGCCAGCTGAGCGTGACAGGGACGGTGACCTGCTGGCCGGGCTTGAGTGCCACCACGCCGGGCAGCCCGCTGACGGTGACGTCCACCCCACCGAGTGAGTCGGCGTGCAGGTCCGTCACGTACAGGGGTACCTTGCTCGCCAGCGACGTGAACGTGACGTCGATGGTCCGGTGACCGCGCTCCGTCAGGTTAAGCGGGCCGGCGGCAGGGCCGGCCGTGCCCGTGCCTGGCAAGCCCGACCAAGTGACCCGCACTCCCTGGCCGCTGTCCGTGGCGACCGTCTGGCTCACCTCTCCGTAGATCACCTGCTGGCGGAGGACGCCAAGCTCACCAGACAGGTCGGTGGTGCCGCCCGGCAGCGTCTCGACAGACGAGAACACCGTGTTTAGCGCGGTCTTCTGGTTGGCGATGTATTCCGGGTTCGTCGTCAGCGGGACCGCGTAGCCGGTGACGGGAATCGGCAGGCCCGCGGCGCGAGCGCGCAACTGCGCCCAGCCCGGCGCGCTGTACCCCTTGCCGCCGTCGTAGAGCGGGTCGGCTGGCGCGCTCATGCCGCCGTCGGACAGCAGCACCACGCCGCCCGCCTGCACGCCCGGCGCCGGCGTGGCGAGCAAGTCGAGCGCCAGTGCGAACGCCTGGCCGAAGTCCGTCGTGCCCTCGTGCGCGTCCACCGGGAGGCCAATGTAAGGAGTGGGTGCGGCCGGGCCGTAGATCACCTTCGCCGTGTGCGGGTTCCCGAAGGTAATCACGGCTACCTGGTCATCCGGTTCCTCTTGCGCGAGTGTCTGCAGGTAATCGGGCAACTGGTACTGCACGTAGGGGTAAAGGCCACCCTCGGACGCGGCCATCGAGTCCGACAGGTCGACGAGAAAGACCAGCTCCGCCGCCGGGTTGGCGCTGAGGTGCAGCGCTGATAGCAGGCCCTGCGCGGACACGGGCGGCGGGTTCTGCGTGGCTCGCTGCGCCGCCGCTTGGTGCATGGTGGCGGAGGACGGCCCGGTCATGCCCGCAAGCGCCGTTCCGCCGAGCAGGGCCAGGCCAAGGAGAGCACCGGGGATACGAGTCCAGGCGGTCATTCCTGCGCTCCCGACTGGCCCGGGTCCCTCGCCACGGGGTCCGCCACGGGGTCCGCCAAGGGGTCCGCCAAGGGGTAGCGCAGCGGCTCGTCGCCGCCTTCGAGCGCGCCAAGGATGACGGCGGGCCCGTCGGGACCGCCGCGTACCCCGACCCAGTAGGAGCCCGGCGCCGGCGGCTGTGCGGGCTGGAAGGACGCCCTGGCGACGTCCCCGTTCCGGTGCACGATTTCCACGGGGATCGGCGCCGCGCCAGGAGGCGTGGCCGCCTGGCTGCTCTGCCAGGCGGCCACGGTGATCGTGACGGGCTGTCTTTCCCCGAGGTCATCGACCCGCTCGGCGGGCGTGATGTCGTCCAGCTCGAGGTTGATCGACCCAGGCGAGGCGAGCTCGATCGATTCGTTCACTAGCGCGCCGCGTACCTGCCGGTGCACCCGCAGGAGCAGGCCGTGCGGGTACGTGTCACCGGGGTCAGCGAGGCCGGCCGCGACCAGTGCGGCACCGCGGGCCACGGCGGTTGTGTGGTCCGGGTCGTCCAGCGGCCAGTACCCGTTCGCGTCCGGCCTGTCCGGGTCGAGCCCGAGCGCAGACAGCAGCGCGGCGCGCAGCGGCCACAGGACGGTCAGCCCGCCGAACAGCACTACCCGCTCGGCACTGGCGCCGGTTCCGGTTTCGCCTGGCCCGAAGTTCCGCCAGCACTGGTCCGCTTGACGGCTGAGCAGGTCGCGGACGGCGGCCGCGATCGGCCGCGCCAGCGATTCCGCGGCCTCGATCAGCTGACCAGCGGTCACGTCAAGGCCGCCGAAGCGCAGGGCCGTCCCGTTCCGGTGCTCGCGCTCGTGGCGCGGTGCCGTCGCGTGGCGAAGCAGCACGTCAAGCTCACTCCGGGTGCTCTTGCGCTTGAGGGCTTCCTCAAGCGCCCGCCACAGGCGTACCAGCTCCTGCCTACCCGGATCGGCCTGCCATCCGACGCTCAGCGCCGTGATCAGGCGCTCGACGAGCGTGAGCGGGCGGTCGTGCTCACTTGCCGCACCCACCGGCGTCCCGTCGGCTGGCGTCTCGCCGGTCACCCGGGCAGCATCGACGACCCGGATCGCGCCTTTCTCCATGGCGCAGAGCGAGAGGTCCGCCGAGCCCGCGCCCACATCGATTACCAGCACGCGCCTGGCGCTGCTCAGGTCGGGATTGCAGTACTGGAGCCAGAGCAGCGCGGCGACTGGCGCGGCGACGAGCCGCTTCGGGTGCCAGCCGACGGCGCTGAGCGCCTTGTGGATCTCCGCGCCTGCGCCCGTCCCTGGCGCCCCTGGCATTGGCGGAACCGCCACGACGAGATCGGCGACCTCGCCGTCCTGGCCAGTCAGCGAGTCCGCGTCCTCTGCCGTTGCCCCGTCGAGCTCTTTGCCCAGGCAATCGAGGAAATCTTCGGTCACCGCGGCCGGCGTACGGCCGTGCCAGGCCGCCACCTGGCGGCGGGACCACGCGGTGCCTAGCAGCATCGGGAAGCCGTCGCACCGTACCCTCGTCAGCCGCGGATCCTCGGAGTAGTGGGCAGGAATAGCCCGTCCCCCCAGCCGCGGGTAGGTGATGGCGGTTTGCACGGGTGGCAGCGCGTCGGGCACACCGCCGGGACCGAGCCAGCCGGTGTGCCAGCTCCGGGCGACCTTGGTCAGCCCTGTACCGACGTCAAGACCGAGGTATGCCATCACGCCGCTCCTGCTGGTCGTCATCGTCCGCCGTGCGAGGTCCCGGCAAGCGGAAGGGCAGCCGGCCCGACCTGAATCTGGACCAGGCGTGCCGGGCCGCGGACCCGGGCCGGCCGCGTGCCTCCGCCGCCTGGTCAGCATCGGCTAGCCACTCCTCGGCCAAAGCGGCGGCCGCCTCAGGGAGGCAGTCCGCCGTGCGCAGCACCGCCAGCGTGTCGGTGAGGCGGTCGAACGACTCCGCGAACCGGAAGAGGAGCACCGCCCAGTGCGGGTCGCTCCGGATGACCTCGCTCATGGCGGTCGCGGCGACGCCGGGCTCACCCTGGCCCGTCACGACGAAGTCAAGCGCGGTCACCCAGTTCGGCCGGGGCTGCCCGCCGGTCCCCGGCGCCGGCCCGGTGATCCACATCGCCCAGCCGCACGCCCTGGCCCGGTCGGCGAGCTCGTCCGTCAGCAGCGCGGCGACGAGCCGCGCCTGCCAGCCGTTCTCCCGGCCGTAGCGTAGCCGCGCGCGTGTCTCAGGGAACGCAGCTGCGGCCGGCGGTGCCCGGAAGCCGCGCAGCAGGTCGACGCGCGGACGGATGCGCTCTGGCCATCCTTCAGGTACGTCCTTCCGCAGCCCCGATACCAGGATGTACTCAAGGAACTGGTCCGCGGCCTTGGGCGGATCGATCGCGGCCGCCGCCGCCAGGCCGTGGGCCGCCAACTCCGTGCCGCCTCGGTCAAGGTCGTCGTTGACCAGGGCGATCAGGTCCCGCACGACGATGGGCCAGGTTCTGCCGAGCGCTGCGCGCGTTTCCTCGACGTCAGCGACGAGCACGAGCCGGAGGAACGTGCCGCGGCTGGCCTTCGCCAGGTGCTCCCACTCCCGCGCGAGAACTTCCGGCGGCCGCGCGAAGTACTCGAGAGCGAACAGGCGGTCGATGGAGTCGGGTTCCCCGGCCCGCTTGAGGAACCCGGACTCGCCGGCGGACGCTCCGATTCCCCGCAGGGGGGTCAGGGCCGCGACCACGGGCGCCGGGAAGGGCTGGCCTGACTGCGTCCACAGGTGGCCGACGAGTGCCGCCAGCCCGCGGCTCTCCGCCTCCCGCAGCAGCTGCCCGCAGTAGTCGCACGCGCCTGGAGAGAGGTCCGGGGACGGGCCTTCGGTCAGGTGGGCTCGCAGTCGGTTGTCCAGCGTGACGTTCGTGAGGACCAGCCGCATCCTCGGCACGTTCAGTCCGCTGACCGCCGAGCTCGCGGACAGTTCGGCGCGGAAGGCCGGCGGCAGGAGCGCGGCGACGGCATCGAGCAGCCTGAGCCGCCCGCCTAGCCGCAGCCCCTCGGCACCACCGACAGCGACCGGCGAGTCGAGCAGTGCGGCGGCGATCGCAGCGAGGCGCTCGAAGCCGAAGTGCTCGATCGCCGGGATCAGGTCGTCCACCGGTTGCGGCTCGAGCCGCAACCCCAAGGGCAGCCCGTCTGCCGGCGGCAACTCCACCTCGCGCACCGCCGCGTACAACGTCTGGTACGACAGGCCGCACTCAGCCACGGTGTCGTACGGCAGCACGAAGAAGTTGCGTGACCAGGTCGGCCGTCCCGTCTGGTCGCGGAGGCCCTCCCACGGCAGCTGAATATCCACGGTGATGAACCGACGCCCCGCACTCGCGTGGGTACCGAAGGTCACCCACGGAGGGGCCGGCGGCGAGTCCGGATCGAGCCGCAGGTCAGGGATCCCGGCCACGTAACTGGTGGCGAACTCGGAGAGGACCCGCACGTCCAAGTTCCCGCGCGACGCCGCGAGGATGCCGTAGTCGTCAGCGGAGCCCGGAGTCTTGCCGATGCGCGCCCACTCGGCGATGACCTCCCTGTGGCCCGGTGACGCTTTCATCGGCTACCTGCGCCTGGCGATCCGCTGCTGAACGCTGATCAGCGGCTCAAGCACGTTGACGGGATTGATGTTTCCCCGGATTCTCGGCTCGTTCCCGGCTCCCCAGCGCACGTTCGCAAAATCCTCGGGGTCAAACCGCCATCCCCGCGAGCCCCGCTCGGGCTCCAGATGGAAGCCAATGGACGACGTGACAAAATACTGAATGTTGTCTTTACCGAACTCGTTGCGCAGGCCCCGCCTGAGCAAATCAGCGGACTGAACGCTCTGCGCGTGCCTGGTATTCCAGAATTTACCCGTGCAGAGCAGCTCAAAGAGGCCCTCGGCATCCTTGTCGAGGACGCGCGGCATGCCGTCCTGGTCATAGTTGACGAAGCCGTGCAGCCGCGCCTGCTTGAATACCGCGGGGTCATCGAACTTAGTCACCAGCACGGCGATTGGCTGCTTCACCTCACTTGCCCCGTTACTCCTGTTGCCCCGGTGGTGACTCAGTACGGTGATGGCGTTGTTAACGTAATTGAAGGAATCCTGGTTCTCCCGCTCGCCGATGGGATCGAACAAGTAGATGATCCCGTCGGCCGCTATGAGCCGTTTCAGCGCCTGGTCGGCGACACTGCGGGGCACGTCCTCCTGGCCCGGCGCGTCACCGAATGCCTTACCAGAGACGTCGATCAGGTCGAGAGTGAACTGACTCTGGATCCGGCCAGGGTGCAGCAGCCGCTCACGGAACGGAACGAACCGCGACCTGGTAATGTCCCCGTTGAACAGCCACGCAAGGGGAACCTCTTCACCTGGCTGCGTTGCCCCGGGAAATCTCCCCTGGCCGAGATCATGCGAGAATCTGGCCATCATCATGCGGGAGAATTCATCTTTCGGGAGTATTTCCCACGCGCCGATATCAGAGTCCGGGTCATCGGTGGCGTGCCTGAGCACGGCGATGAACGTGGTCTTACCGCTGCCAGGAGAGCCCCAGAGGGCCATCTTTACGTTCGGGACACCTCCCGCCGTCTTGTCCTTCGCGTCGTGCGCGTGACCGGCTGCGGGAGACGCCGCGCCCGTTACCTCGCTCGCCTGGCCCTGCCCGGGCCGGCTCAGCGGCTCTGGGCGCGGACGGACCCCCTGCTCGCCGATGCGGGGATATCCCCCGCCGTGGCGTCTGGGGGCGGCAAGCGGCTCCGGCGGCGTGCGGTCTTCGTCATCGAGGTCATCGAAGTCTGCCTCTCGGTACCGGTCGCCGTCGGCCGAGCCGTACGGCGCGTCCCAGTCATCGTCGTACGGGTTGCGCGGGAGCTCGGAGCCAGGAAGCGCCTCGATCCTGCGTTCCTGGTCCTCGTCCTCCGGAGGTTCGCTCATCGGCTTCTCTCCACTCCGGCGCCCCATGATGACGCCGAGTTGGCCAGGGTCGCGAGGCGGACTTCGGCGGCCGACGCGCGCGCCGACGCCGTGAGATCCGCCGCGAGCCGCCCGGCGGTGACGCTCTGCGCCGCATAGCGGCGACGGGACGCGAGGAGCCGCCACGCGTCCTCCGCGTAGCCGGACGTCACCGGCCGGTCAAGCACAGCGAAGCACTCGACCCCCAGACCGTCACGCAGCCACGCTAGCGACTCCTGCCATGGCGAGCAGCCCCTGCACGGCAGCATCCGGTCGGTGCCCTGTTTCGGCGGGTGCGGGGGCCTGCTACCGATGGTGAGCAGCACGTGCTTAGCCGATTCCTCCCATTTCCACGCCGGGTCGGCGAGCATCTCCAGCGCATCCTCGATCGGTGCGGCGTGATAGTGCTGGATCTCTACTCCCCGCCACTGCTCGATGTCTTCGAGCAACTTGCGTGCGCTGCCCGGCCGGGAAAGCCCGCAGCCCACGACCAGCGCCTCTTGTGCCAGATCCGGCACGTTGATCGCGTCGGAGCGATGCCTGGGTGAGTGATCCCGGTAGCCGAGCACCGCGACCCGCAGCGGCATGCGCATCCCGGGCCGGACGGTGTCGATAACCTCTTGGGCCAGCTTGACCCGGCGGGCGACGGTCGCCTCATCACCACCGAGCTCGATAAGCAGCACGAGGTCAAGGGAACCCGCGCCGGGCTCGTCGTCCGCCGGCAGGCGAGCGGGCAGGCGGCCGAGCAGCACTGGCCAGTTCGCTACTGCCTCGACGGGGCGGATCTTCGGCGGATCGGCATTTATCTTTAGGTCCATGGGCCTGGCCAGCGTCATCGTCAGCTCTACGGGAGCGGGAAAGGCGCCGTCGAGCACTGACATCGCTACCAGCGGACGGCGGTGCTCAAGCGTGCGCAGGTCTCGGTAGTCGGCATCCCCTGACCGCCTGGCGACGACCGGCAGCGCTACCCGGCTAGGCGCATGGCGCTGCACCGCGGCCACGAGGAGCGTCGCCGGCTTCGGGCCGGCCGGCAGCACGGCGGCAGCGTCTGCGGGCAGCGCCGCGGCGCCCGCCGGGAACAGTTCCTGGGGTTCGACGCTGACCGCCCGGGTGCGGCCGTCCACGGCGGCGAGGACGAGGTCGCAGGCGTAGCGCAGCGGGGCCTGCGCGCTAACGCGCTCGACGACGCCCACGAGGTCTTCGCCCCGCGCTCGGGTGACGATCTCCGCGACCGGGCGGAGGATCTCGCGCGCGTCCGCGATCACGGCGTCAAGCACCGGCCAGCAATAGGTGCGCCTGACGAGCACGGTGTCCACCCGGCGGGCCGGCGTTTCTCCGCGGCCATTGGCCGAGCGCCGGGCCACCAAGTTGGCGGCGGCATCAAGCAGCCTGTTCAGTGTCGCTTCGACGGCCTCATGAACGGCTGTGCGCAGGGCGGCCGGCGCCAGGGTGTCCGCATCGTCTCGGACGCCGACGTACCCGGCCATCAGCAGGCGGCGCAGGTCATCATCCGGTGGGAGCGACGGCAGGAGCTCAGTCCATGGCAGGCTCTCGTCATCGAGCGGCTCTGGCACGCCCAGGTCACCCGAGACCAGGATCTGCGCGGCGACGGCGTCGGGTCCCATTTCCACGAACGCGATCGCGTCGGTCTGCTCCGCCACCAGGCGGGTGAGCGCGAACCCGATCCCGGCGCTGGTCGTGGCGAGGGGGACGTCGGACGCGTCTACCTGATCTTCCGCGGCCTTGATCGTCTCCGCGGTTGACTCCCTGTTGCCCCGGACGAGACGAGCCAGCCGGGCGAGGTCGTCCTCGTCGCGCTCGCCCGCAGGGCCTGCCACGCGGACCGCGGCGCGGAGGTCGTAGCCAAGCCGGTGGGCCGCGAGCCTCGTGGCGAACTCGGCTTCCGCCGTCCGGGTCACCGGGCCAAGCACGTAATCGCCGAGCAGTTGCCAGCCGCACTCGGCGCAGGTCACAGCGCCCTCATCCGGCTGGAGGCACACCGGGCAGATCTCGCTCGCGTCCGTCCCGCTCGGGATGCTCCGGCTCGCGAAGCCCTGACTCACGGTTCAAAATCCCTTATGCGCCGGAATTTTCGCGACATAATTGGACATTTCGCAAAGTTTGCCGGGAGCCTTACGAGCATGACCGACTGAAGGCCTGACATGGCGCGCAGGGGTGCCACCATGCCGTTTACTCGCGGCGCAATCGCCGCGCGCCGGTTCATTGTTTGCCCGGCTGGCCCGATTCTCGGCGACGAGCGCCACTGCAGCTCACCGCATCCCTTCACGACCCGGCTGCTAATACCGTAATGATTTCCAACTGACCGCGAACCCGCGTCAAGTGAGCAAAAGATCACTTGGCACGCCGCTGCCACGATATGGGGGAACGAAAAGAATCTTGGCCCCATTAGGGCAGGCTACGCAAGGGTTTTGACATCCTCCCCGCCCTGAGGGGGCGGGGATTTCCGGCTCACGGTGCCCCGCACGGCTACGCCGCGCGAGGTCTTACCCGATCGGCACCGGCAGGGTTGAGACCAGCCCTGATGAGCATCACGGCGGCGCTGTTCTTGTCCCGTGGCAGGACAGTGCCGCACGCTGCGCATGTGTAGGTTCTCTCGGACAGCAGCAGGCGGGTCTTGGCTCTCGCCCCGCAGGCGCTGCAGTCCATCGTGGTGTAAGCCGGGTCCACGAGGTGAACCGTCCGGCCGTGCTTGGCCGCCATCTCGGTCAGTGACCGCTTAGCGGCCCCGATCGCGGCGTCGGCCGCCTTGCGTGCCATCGTGGTCCTGGCGAGGAACTTCGGCTTGAAGTCCTCCACCGCAAGCTGATCGAAGTCGCGGACGACCTTCTTCGCCCACTTGCGGGCGGTGTCCTGCCGCTGCGCGGCGGCCTTCGCGTGCGCCTTCGCCGCCTTCCGCCTGGCCCGCTTGTACCCCGCTGACGGCTTGCGGCCCTTCTCCGGCTTCCGCCGCGCCATCTGCCGCTGGTACCGGGCAAGCCTGGCCGCCGACTTCTTCCCGAACTGCGGGTGCGGCAGGTCGTGCGCGGTACTGGTCGTGACGGCCGTGTCCCTCACGCCCCAGTCGATCCCGATCGCCTCGCCCGTTTCCGGGTACGGCTCGGCTCCGGCCTCCACGACGAAAGACACCTGCCAGTGACCTAGCGCGTCCCGGTAGACCCGGACGGACGACGGGACGGACGGCAGCGGGCGCGACCACACCACGCGCAGCGAGATCCCTCCCGCAAGGGTCAGACGGCCGTCGCGGAGCGTGAACCCCTGGCGGCTGTAGTTCATCGTGGGGAGCGAGCGGTCGCGCTTCTTGAACCGGGGCAGCCCCGTGCGCTGACCGGCGGGCAGCTTGCCCTTGCGGTCCTTCAGCGCCCTGGCGCGGCTCTTGGCGAAGTCCCGGACCGCCTGCTTCTGCGCGACCGATGACCCCTCGCGGAGCCATTCGTGTTCCGCGCGCCAGCCGGTGAGCATCTTGTCGAGCCCGGCCGGGCCGCACTCGCGCCCGTCCTTCCGCGCCTGCCGCGACTCGGCTACGCACTGGTTCCAGACCCAGCGGCAGCGGCCCCACTCGGCCAGGAGCGCGCACCCGGCGGCAGCCGAGGTGCGCACCCTGAACGTGTACCGAGCGTGACCCATAGATCACAGGTTACCGTTGGCCTGTGACATCCGAAGCGGATTACAGGCGCGGCAGGCACGTGGTTTCCGCGCTCCACGCGCACTTGGTCTTCGTGGCGAAGTACCGGCGCGACGTGCTCGACGACGACATGCTCAGGCTCTGCGAGCGGGTGATGCGGAAGGCCTGCGGCGACTTCGGGGCCGGCCTCCGGGAATTCAACGGCGACACCGACCACGTGCACCTGCTCGTGAACTACCCGCCGAAGGTGCCGGTGTCCGCGCTCGTGAACAGCCTCAAGGGCGTGTCCGCGCGGATGCTCCGCTCGCAGTACACCGGGCGGAGCAACCCTGCCCGGATGAACGGGCACTTCTGGTCCCCGTCCTACTTCGCCGCGTCCTGCGGGGGTGCGCCCCTGACGATCATCAGGCAGTACATCGAGCAGCAGCAGCGCCCGGCCTGACGGCCGGGCCGGGACCCGGGACTGACCCCGCCCCGAAGGACGGGGCGTGCGTCCCGCATCCGGTCAACTAGGCGGGGTCCCGCCCGCCGGGGAAAAGTTACGCTAGCGCAGCGGTGCCCGTTCGACCCTGCCGCCGAGACCTACCGCGTAGCAGAATCCCCTGGAGATCACCGGTGCCGCACCGACCAGGCACTTCATGGTCAGCACATGCCGCAGGCTTCCCGTCTGCGCGTCGAGCTTGACGACGTGGTAGCCGACGGCGACGAATACCGAGCGGCGCTCCTCCGCGCCGCGATCCTCCGCTGCTTCCGCCACGGCCAGCCCGGCGATCTCCGCGCCGAGCGCGTCAGAGAACCTGCGCGGGTCCAGCCAAGCGCCGCCGGAACCAGGCACGTCATACGCGTACACGAAGCCGTCGCTGCCGCCCACGTACAGCCGGCCAGCGTGCCAGACGGGGGCGGCGTGCACGGGAGCGCCGAGTCCGAAGTGATGATGCTCGCCGTCCGCCGCGTCGCGGGTGTCGCTAATCAGTGCCGTATGCAACTGCCCGTCGGTCGAGGCGACGTACACGTGCCCGGCAGCGAGGACAGGGGCGCCGAACACCTGCCCCTGGGTGCGCACCTCAGTGATGAGCCGCCCGTCCTGCGGGTCGAGCACATGGACCGTGCCCCTGGCGTCCGCGACCGCCACGGCGCCCGGGGTCGCCGCCATCGCCCCTGTCGATCCGCCCGTAAGCTTATGCAGCAGGTGGTACGACTTACCGGGGTCGATGCGGTACACGCTGCCGTCGGAGCGGACCACGTAGACGAGGGTCAGCAGCGCCTCCATGTCCCTGACCACTACCGGAGATCCTTCGATCGCCGGGCCGGGCGGAAGTATCTGCCGTGCGTTGCCGGATAGCAGGTCGATGGCGTGGACGCTCCCGTCCGCCGCGGCCACGACGGCCGCGGCGCCAGACCCCGGTCCGTCGGGCAGTATCACGGCCGCTCCGTTCACCGGACCGCCGAGGCGGGCCGGCTCCGGCCACATGTCAGTGCCGCCCCTGGCGGTCACCGCCCAGACGCGCCCGTCGCGGCAGGTGACCACGCAGGCACTACCGTGGACCGCGACCGGTCCGCAGATCCACGCATCGAACTGGCGCGGCCACCCCTCGGCGGAAGTGGACGGGCTGGGCAGGACGACGCCTTGCGGCGGCGACCCGGTGTACCGGCCTGGCACGGCGGCCCCGGCCACCGCCAACTCCGGGGACGGCCCTGGGGCGGGCCGCGGGGCTGGCTCGGACGGTGTACTGGGTACTACGGGCGGACGCAGGAGCGACCCGATCCCGTCGGGCCTGGCAAACCGCTTCGCTGAACTCGCCGGCTTCGCCCAGCCAAGCCGGGCCGGCCCGCGGACGCCGAGCACCTCGGCGAGCTTGTCCTGAAATCGGGTAAGCAGTGCAATGACGTCAGGCGGCAGTACAGCCGCGTCCCCGTCGCCACCGCCGACTCGGGCGGCCTGGCTAGCGAACGTCGCGCGAAGCTCGTCGAGTGACGGGCGGTCGCTCTCCTCATGACGCAGGCAGCGCTCGATCAGGAACCGCAGTTTCCCAGACGGCAGGCCGTCAAGGTTGGGCAGTTCGGCCGCTGACCGGGGGTGGCCCATGCTGTTCGGATGCGGCGGATGGCCGGCCGCCGCGTGCAGTAGCGTGCCGCCAAGGCCGAAGATGTCCCCGGGTTCCTTCGCGTTGCCCAGCCCGTCGAGTTGCTCAGGTGCCGCATACTCGAAGGTCGCCAGTTGCTGCCGCAGGGACAACGACGACGGCGGCAGCTCAGCCAGGCGCGCGAGGCCGAAGTCGATGATCCACGGGCGGTCGGGTGCCAGTAGAACGTTGGCGGGCGTCAGATCGCGATGCAGGAACTCAGCGGAATGAATGTCGGTCAGGCCCTGGCTGATTTTCGCGCCAAGCCACCAGGCCGCGTCCTCGGGCAACGGCTGCTTACGCCTTTTGAAGATCTCGGCAAGCGACAGCCCGGGGACAAGCTCGGTAGCTACCCAGGGGAGCGCGGCTTCCGCGTCGGCGTTCACGTAGGCAGGCACGAAATCGCTCTTGACGCGCTTGAGTGCACCAATCTCCCGTCTGAAGCGGTCACGGAGATCGGGCACCTGCTCAAGCACATGGGCGTACACCTGCTTGACGGCGACCAGCGTGCCATCCCTGTTGGTCGCCCGGGCGGCGTACACGATGCCGAACCCGCCGCTGCCCAGCCGGGCCAGCACCCGGTAGCCTCCGATGGACTCCGGGTCATTGGGGCGTCGTGCCACCACCATGGACTCGCCGATCGGGATCACCTGCCTTCGCAGCGGGCGGCTTACGCGTGCCCAGTCACAGCGTAGCCAGGCTGCTGCCGTTCGCGTGTCGGGACATGCCGTGCGAACCGTCCAGGATCCTCGCATCGGCGGCCAACGGACCTCTAGCCGGTAATTCGCTCCCCAATCGGGCCGAGGATAAGCATCGGGAAGTAGATGAGACCGCCCACGATCACGATGACGCCGACGAGGAAGCCGGCGAACGTCAGGCCCGCGGTGTCGAGCGTCGCGCGGGTGCGGGCGTGCAGCCGGGCGCCGGCTAGGGAGCCGGCGATGGCGAGCGCGAGCACGATCGGCGCGAACCGGCCGACAAGCATGGTCAGGCCGAGGGTGATGTCGTACCAGGGCGTGTTGGCGGACAGCCCGGCGAAGGCGGAGCCGTTGTTCTGCGCGACCGACGCGTAGGCGTAGGTGACCTCGGTCAGGCCGTGCATGCCCGGGTTGAGTATCGAGCTCGTCCCCGGGCTGATCACCAGGGAGATCGAGCCGAAGATCAGCACCACGACGACCGGGGCATGCTCACGCTGGTAGCCGGGCTGGCGGGCCCGCTGGCCGTGGCCGGCGCGCTGGCGCCGTTCCGGGCCACCCTCCCCGCTACCGATGCCGCCTTGTGCCTGGTGCTTGTCGTGGTCGCCGTCGCCGCCGGCGGGGACCGGCTCGCCGGGTACCTCGCGGCGGTGTCCGCCACGGCCTGGTTCGACTTCTTCTTCACCAGGCCGTACCAGACCTTCGACATCACGAGCCGCGACGACATCGAGACCACGGTCTTGCTGCTCGCCATCGGCGTCGCGGTCACCGAGATAGCTGTCTGGGGCCGCCGCCAGCACGTGGCGTCGAGCAACCGGGCCGGGTACATCGAGGGCATCCGCGCGGCGGCGCAGGCCGTCGCGACGGGGACCTCCCCGGGGACGCTGACCGAGCAGATTTGCTCATCGCTCACGGCCGTGCTGTCGCTGCGCACCTGCCTGTTCCAGCCGGGCATGGCGGGCATCGGCGCTCCCGCCCGGCTGGAGCAGGATGGCCGGGTCACCGCGCCCCATCAGGCTTGGGACGCCGACCGTGACGGCCTGCCGCCAAGTATCGACACCGAGTTGCTCGCCGAGGCCGACGGCTTCCTGCAGGGGAGGTTCCTGATGACGCCGCTGCCCGGCGCACACCCCACGCGGGAGCAACTGCTCGTCGCTGTGGCGCTCGCCGACCAAGCGGGCGCCGCGCTCGCCAGCTCGCGACGCCGGTGAACTAAGCCTTCCAGCCAAGGCCGAGGCCGTGCTGGTAAAAGTGGCCCGCGCCCGCCGGCGGCGAGGGCAGGCTGCTGCTGCTCGAACTGCGTCCAGCTCATCATGCCTAGGGGCGGTACACGGGGCCGCTGACATTGCGCTCAGCCGCGATCTTCGGCTGGAAAGACGAAAAGTCATATTTCGAACGAGTTTGTGCTTCGGCTGTCGCGCACCATTCCTCTGCAGCGGGGGGTGGCGGCCAGGAGGAGGCCGAATCCGTTCGGAATACTACAAATATCGCCGCCGTTGACCGAGTGTCGCGGGCGACCTTAGCCGACGGCAAAGCTTGGAACCACAGGGCTTCGAATCACGGGGCTTCGGACCACGAGCCAGGCGATAGTCCTAGAGAATCGGGTAGCTGTGGAGCATGCGGTCTAGCGATGACGCCCCGGTGACGAACGGCGAGCCTGATGAGGGACACCGCCGCTCGCGGGACCGCTGGCGGCTATGGCGGCTATGGCGGCCCTGGCTGTCGCTGATGGCCAAGCCGGCCCGGCGCACCGCGCTCATCCTCATCCTGCTGCTGGTCATCGAGTACCTGGTGGTGCCCGAGCTCGTGGGCGCCAGCAAGGACCTGTACCTGCTCGGGCGGGTGAACGTCGGCTGGGTTGTCGCGGGCGTGGTGCTTGAGGGGGTGTCGCTGTTCTGCTACGCGGTGCTGACCAAGGTGCTGTTGCCGCCGGGGCCCAAGCCGAGCCTGTCCGTGCTGTTTCGTATCGACCTGTCGGCCGCGGCGGTGGCGCACGTGATCCCGGCTGGAACGCTGGGCACCGCGGCGCTCGGGTTCAAGCTGTTCACCGCCGAGGGCATCTCTGGTAACGACGCCACGGTGATGATGGCGGCCAAGGGGATCGGCTCGACCGTGGTGCTGAACGTGCTCCTCTGGCTCTCTCTGGTTATCTCCATTCCGCTAGCGGGGTTCCAGCCCATCTACGCGACGGTCGCCATCATCGGGTCGATCGTGCTGCTCGGGGTCGCGGTCCTGGTGTTTGGCATCACCAGGGGGGCGGGGTTCGCTTCCCGGGTGCTGCGGGTGCTCGGCGACAAGATCCCCTTCCTGAGAGGGGAGCGCGTTGAGCGTGCCGTCCTGGAGGCGGCCCACTCGTTCTCCCTGCTGGCCCGTGACAGGCGCGTGCTGGCCTGGTCGCTGCTGTGGGCCTCGCTCAACTGGCTACTCGACGCGGCCTCCCTCTGGTGCTTCGTGGCCGCGTTCGGCCATCTCGCCAACCCGGTGGAACTGTTCGCCGCCTACGGCATCGCTAACGTGGCCGGCGCGCTTCCGTTGACGCCGGGCGGCCTGGGGGTCGTGGACTCGATCACCCCGCTGCTGCTTGTCGGCTTCGGCGTTACCCGGAGCGTGGCCACGCTCGGGGTGCTCGCCTGGCGGATGGTGAACTTCTGGCTGCCCATCCCGGTCGGCGCCATTGCGTTCGTGTCGCTGAAGGTGAAACCGGTGCCCGGCAAGATCACGCTGAGGTCCGCCCTCGCCAGCCTGCATGCGGCCGGCAAGCCGGACGACGGCAGCGCCCCGGAGGAGACCGCCCCGGAGGAGACCGCCTCAGCGGAAGCCGCCCCAGCAGAAGCCGCCTCGGAAGAACACGAAGAAGGCGGGCAGGCGCGTACGGCCTAGGCGGGCCTCGCTCCGCTTGAGGTTCGTGTAGCGCTTGCGGCATGTTTACCGCTTGCGGTACGTGTACCGCTTGGAGCCCGGGGGCTCGGTCCGGAGCTGATGGGGTAGATGATCACGCCGCCGACCGACGTGCCGTGCAGGCCAGCCTTGCCAAAGCTGGTCAGCATCCACGGTTCTGCCCAGGCCCGCTCGACGATGACGGCGCCGATTCCTTCCGTGCGTACGTATGTCTGGAACCGCCGTATGTGCAAGGGGCTCGGGTCGTTGAGGGCCTCGACCTGGTACGGAGTGGCGTCCACTGGCGTCAGCGACGCGTTGATGTAGCCGCCGTCGATCCGGAAGTAGAAGTCCGCGTCGGCCTGGAACAGCATTGCCGCGTTCCCCCGCTGCGTGATGATCACGACGATCTCCGCTGGGCGCAGGTACTGCCGGTACAGGCCGTCGGTGATGAACGCCGGCAGCTGGTCAACCGGACGCATGGTCGCCGGCGCGTGATAGCCCGGCGGGACCGGATCCACCGCCTGGTAGGAGGTAGGCGAGTCCGCGAAGACCGCCGCCACTGCCAGCAGCCCGAGACCCCAGCGCGCCACAAGCAGCAGCCTGCTCCCGAGCGTTTTCCCGGCCGGCACCGCCAGCCACACTGCCAGGGCGATCGACAGCACCAGCGTGGCGAAGATGACGAACCGGGTGGGCTCGGCGCTGCGGGCGAAAGGCAGGCTCCACAACTTGGCCCACGGCAGCACGAGGACCTGCCTGTTGCCGGTGACCACATTGGGGCCGACCGCGAGCGCGATCACGAACCCGAACCCGATGACCAGCAGCCAGGCGATCCTGCGCCGCCAGGCGAAGACGGCTAGCGCGAGCACGACAAGGATGAGCGGAAAGCCGACGTAGTCCTCGAGCGCGCTACGGCCAATGTGGTTGGAGTAGGCGAGCAGCGGCCTCCAGCCCAAGAGCTTGTCCGACGACGGCAGGACCAGGCGGACCAGGTGCAGCGAGTAGGCATTGTTTTGCCGCAGGAGCGTGGGTGCGTAATGCCGCAGCGCGTAGATCAGGTACGGCAACGCCAGCGCGATCGCGGCCACGTAGGCGATGATGGTCAGCCCGGCCAGCCGGAGCACCTTAAGCCAGGCGGCGCGCCCGGCGACCAGGAAGCCGATCACCAGGCCGCCCGCCCACACCGCGGTCATGTCGGCGAAGGCCTCGTTGAAGGTGTAGAACTCCAGGGCCATGGCGACCGTCATCCAGATGACGTAGCCGACTCGGCCCAGCGTCCCGTCCCACCACAACAGCACCAGGTACACCATGAGCGGAAACAGCGCGATCATGGTGAGGTTCGGCTGGCCCTGAAAGTCGTGGATCACCTCGAAAGGAGTGAAGCCGTAGACGGCTCCGGCCAAGAGCGCTGGCCAGAACTGGCCGGTCAGCCGGCGCGCGGCGACGAAGGCCGCCAGGGCCGAGATCGGCGGAATGGTCAGCAGCAGCACGTTGTACGACACGATCACGCCGAAAACGGCCGTGACCGGCCACAACAGCAGGTCCACCGTAGGGGTGGTGGTCGCCCACGCCAGGTTGTAGCCCTGCGGTGCCCCGATCTCGTTCGAGTACAGCGGGTTGAGCCCGTGCGACACGGCGTAAGGCCACCAGCGCAGGGACCAGGCGTAGAAGTTCGGGTCCGTCCAGTACGCCCGGAGCTGCGGCACGGCCATATGGCTGGCTAGCGGCAGCGCGAACGCGGTAATGAAGACAGCCAGGTAGATCGCCAGCGCGAGCAGTCCCTGCAGCACCGGGCCCGGGATGCGAGCGACGAGCGATCGCAGCGCGGCAAGCCGGAATAGCGGAATCTGCCAGACCGCGACCGGCGTCGCCGCGTCGGCTTGCCATATGCCGGAGTTGGTGGCTTCCACGTGTCCCCCACGCTTCGGTGGTGAGCATCGCCTGCCGTAGAGCTGGACTATGGCGACCTCTAACCAGGCCATTACCAGGCCATCGGTAACTATGTGGTTCCACGCCAGAAATTAGTAACTGTCTGTATCCGCTATGGATGTCACGGCAGGGACTGTTGAGAGTTAGAGTGGCTGCTGAAAGGTGTTATACCCCGTCTTGACCAGCGGATACCTGAGCCGCCCTACCGCTCATCGCCCGGCCGCCGGCTTGACGCCGGTGGAGTAGATGGTCACACCGCCTACCGACGCGCTCCGCAAGCCGAGCTTGCCGAAAATGCTCATCCACGGGTCAGCCCAGGCCTGCTCGACGATGACGGCGCCAATACCGGCGGTGCGCACGTAGCCCTCGAACTGCCGTTCCCTGGCCTCAGTCGAGGTGCTGAGGTCACCGACTTCCGCAGGCAGTCCGTCTTGTCGCGAAAGTGAGTCGTTGAGGAAGCCGCCCGCAATCCGGAAGTAGAAGCCAGCGTCGGCCTGGAACAGCATCCCCGCGTTCCCCCGGTGCGACACGATCACGACGATCTCCCCCGGAGCCAGGTACTTCCGGTACAGGCCATCGGTAATGAACGCCGGCAGCTGGTTAACCGGACGCATGGTCGCCGGCGGGCGATAGCCCAGCGGGACCGGATTCACTGCCTGGTAGGACGTAGGCGAGTCCGCGAAGAGCACCACGACCGCCAGCAGCCCGAGGCCCCACCGCGCGGCCCGCAGCAGCCTGCTGGTGGTGGGTGCCGCCAGCCAGACCGCCAGGGCAATCGAAAGCACCAGGACTGCGAAGATGATGAACCGGGACGGCTCGGCGCTGCGCGCTATCGGCAGGCTCCACAGCCTGCCCCACGGCAAGTGGACGAGTCCCCTGTTGCCGACAACCAGTATGGGGCCGACGGCGAGCGCGATCACGAAAGCGAGCACGATCGCCAGCAGCCGCGCGATCCTGCTCCGCCGGGCGAAGACCACCAGCGCAACCGGGACGAGGAGGAGCGGCAGGCCCACGTAATCGTCGAGGTCGGAGCGGCCTAGGTTGTTCGAGTAGGAGATCAGCTGCGTCAGGCCGAAGAGCTTGTCCGACGACGGCAGGACCAGGCGAATCAGGTGCAGGGAGAAGTCCGGCCGCTGCCTGGTGAGCGAATTTGGGTAATTCTGCAGCGCGTAGCGCAGGTAGGGCGCCGCGAGCACGACGGCGCCCACGTAGGCGATGGCGGTGAGCAGGGCCAGCCGGGCCACCTTGAGCCACGTGGCACGCCCGGCGACCACGAAGCCGATGACCAGGGCGCCCGCGCACACCGCGGTCATGTCGGCGAAGGCCTCGTTGAATGTGTAGAACTCCGCAGCCATGGCGAGCGTCATCCAGACGACGAACCAGGTCTTACGCAGCGCGCCGTCCCACCACAGCAGCACCAGGTACACCATGAGCGGCAGCAGGGCGATCATCGTGAGGTTCGGCTGGCCCTGCCAGGTGTGGACGAGTTCGAAGGAGTTGAAGCCGTAGACGGCGCCGGCGAAGAGCGCTGCCCAGAACCGGCCGGTCAGCCGGCGCGCGGCGACGAAGGCCGCCCAGGCCGAGACAGGCACCACGAGCAGCAGCATGAGGTTGAACGACGCCACGATGCCGAACGCGGCCGTGACTGGCCAGAACAGCAGGCCCACCGTAGGAGTGGTGGTCGCCCATGCCAGGTTGTAGCCGCCTGGCGCGCCCATCTGGTTCGTGTACAGCGGGTTGATCAAGTGCGATACGGCGTACGGCCACCAGCGCATGGCCCAGGTGTAGAAGTTCGGGTCGGTCCAGTACTGCCTCAGTTGCGGCACGTCCATATGGCTGGCGATCGGCAGCGCGAAGCCGATGATGAAGACGGCTAGGTAGATCGCGAGCGCGAGCAGCCCCTGCAGCACGGGGCTCGGGACGCGGATTGCGAGCAGCCGTGACACGGCACCCCGGAACGGCGCGACCGGCGAGTCCGCGACCGGCGAGTCCTCGATTCGCGGCACCGGGCCGGCTAGCCGCGTCCCGGAGTCAGTCGCGTCCACGTGTCCCCCATGCGTCGGAGCCATCACATCACCTGCGATACAGCCGAACTGCAGAGAACTCTAACCAAGTCTTCAGCAAATTTGCGACTCAATACCACAAATTAGTAACTGTGGGTATAAGACATGAATGTCCTCTGTATCCGATCTCTGCCGGTCCTATGGAATAGAGCGCAGCACCCGGCAGGCGGCGGAGCCGGACTCGACGACCTCATGCGCGGCCGTGATGTCCGCAAGCGGAAGGGATCCCATGTCCTGGCATCCTCATCACGCACATACAGCGTCTTTACCCAAAAACAGCAGTCCTGGCCGGTTGGTGCACGGCACGGCTCGGCACGGCGGGCGGTTTACCAGGCCTTTATCAGGTCGGCTGGGGTGAAGGCGGCGTCTGCGTGCGTGCTGGATGTTCCGGAGCGGGAGACGGCGATGAGCGGGACCGGGTCGGTTGTGACCCGGTCCCTGTGGCGCTGGAGCGCTACCAGGTCGTGGTCGTCGAACTGGCCTGTCTCCAGCCACTTGACCGAGCCGAGGAACAGCAACTGCTTGGCGACGGGTTCCCGGTCAGCGCCGACGATGTCGATCTCGACGTCGTTGCTGCGCGTCCAGTAACCGCCGATCACTGGCGCGGCGGGGATACCCCGGGCGGGCAGCAGGCGCGCGAGCGCTTCGCGGACCAGCGGCTCGACGGCGCGGCCGCGCCAGTCAGTCCAGCTCCGCTCGATCCGGGCCAGCGTCAGGTCCGAGCGCATCCGGTCCACCTCGGCCAAGTGCGGGCCGAGGAAGGCGAGCCAGAACCGAAGGTAAGAATCGGAGATCCGGTACCGGCGCTCCTTCGACGGGGAAAGACTGACCGGCAGTTCCCCTGCCACGACGCCTTTGCTTATCAGAAGGTCAGCGGCGCGGGTAAGTGTGGAATGGGCGATGCCCCCGGACAATGACGCACTTGCCCGGCCGGGCAGAGCCAACCAGCTCCCGGACCTCAGCGAGCATCCCGTCAAGCAGAGCCAGCTCACGCCGCCGTCCTACGAAGCCTGCCACAGCCGCCCCAAAGACTATTTCCATGGATACTTCTTTGCAAGATACTATCTCGACTGGAAGTATTAAGCAGCCAAGCATCGACCCTAGCGGCAGCCGTCGAGCCGGCCGGCGCAGCCGGAGCGGGCAGGACGCTCACGCCCGCCGCTGCCGGGGGCTGCGGCCTACCCGGCAGGCCGGGCCGCGCCTCTGCGCGATGGTAAGTGAAAGTGACCCGCAGGCTCGGATGTTTCTCCCGCACCCGCCTCAGCAGCCGGGGCACCAGCAGCCGCAGCGCGGGGTTCACCGAGCCCAGCTCCAACTGGGCCGTGCGGCCCTCGGCGACATCGCGCGATGTGTCCTCAATATGCCGCAGGTCCGCCAGCAGCCCGCGGGCCCCTTCGACGAGGACGTCCCCTGCCGGGGTCAGCCGGCTGCTCCGGGTGGTGCGATCCACGACCCGGAAACCTAGGTTCTGCTCGATCCCCTTGACCATCTGGCTCAGAGTCGGCTGGGACACCTGCAACCGACTCGCCGCCCGCGTGAAGCTGAGCTCGTCAGCCAGCACCACTAGACACTCGAGTTCGCGCACACTCAACACGAGAACCATCCTGCATGATGCCGGGAACGCGTGCTGCCGGCTTGCTCGGCATGGAGTAGTCATGGCCGGCGCACACCCGCGCGATCCGCTCCGCCGGACCCGGCACCTCCCGGGCTACCTTGCGGATCGCGGCGACCAGCTGGGTCACGGTGTCCTGGGTAGCCACCGCGTCAGACTGGCATCTCGATGAGCAGCGTAGTGCCACCGCCGACCGGGCTGGTCACCTTGAGCGTGCCGCCGACCGCCTCGATGCGGTCGCTGAGCCCGGTCAGCCCGGACCCCCGGGCGGGGTCGGCCCCGCCGATCCCGTCATCGCGGACCGCCAGCCGTACCATCGTGTCATCCGCGCCGAGCTCGACCTGGATGGCGGAAGCACGCGCGTGCTTGGCCGCGTTGGCCAGCGCCTCCGACACCGCGTAGTAGGCCGCGACCTCCACATGATCCGGCAGTCGCCGCTCGACCCGCAGACCGAGCTCGACCGGCACCGCGGACCGCCGCGCCAGCGCCCTGAGCGCCGCCTCCAGGCCCCGCTCCGACAAGATCGCGGGATGAATCCCGTGGGAGATCTCCCGCACCTGGTCAAACACGCCGGTGACCCGCTCGGCGATGCGTGACAGCCCGCCTTCTAGCTCGGCGAGCTGCGGTGGTACCGCGGCCTGCACCGTCCGCACGTCCAGCATCAGCGACACCAGCTGCTGCTGGGTGCCGTCGTGCAGGTCACGCTCGATCCGCCGCCGGGCCTCATCGGCCGCCGTCACGATCCGCGCGCGGGAGGCGGCCAGGGCGGCGCGGCTCTCTGCGTTCGCGACCGCCGTCGCCACCAGCTCGGTGAAGCCCGTAAGACGCGATTCGGCATCGCGGGGGAAGGGCAGGCGGGCCTGCTTCGCGTGCAGGAACAGCACGCCCCACAACCGCCCCTCGACGACGATCGGGCTGGCGACCGAGGCGTCGACCCCGAGTTTTTCCCGGACGAACGCGGCGATGGGCCCGGGAACACTGTGGTAGTCGTCTATCCGGACCGATTGGCCCGTCTGGAAGACGATCGATGCCAGATCGCCCCCTTCGAGCGGCCACGGCCCAGGGACCAGCGGGTGCTCCTCGCCCTCGGCGCCCCAGGCAGCCAGGACAGTCACCGTGTCATCACTGCCGTACCGGCCCATCCCGGCGAGGTGCGCGCCGAGCAGACGTCCGACCTCTCTGGTGACCGCCGCGAAAAGCTCATCCGCCACCGCCCCGCGCGCTACCAGCGTCGCCACCCGCCGCAGCGCCGCCTGCTCCTCCGCGAGCCGGGCGACAGAGGCACGGCTCTCGGTGTTCGCGATCGCGGTCGCGACCAGCTCGGTGAACCCGGTTAGCTGTGCCTCGGTGTCGGCCGGCAGCGGCAGCAGCCCCTGGCGGCTGAATGCCACGACGATGCAGCCCCAGAGCCGGCTCTCGGCGCTGATCGGCACGCCGATCGAGGAGCGCAGCCCCCATTCGCGGGAGGCGACCTGGCCGATCATGCCGGAGACGTCGCTGTAGTCGATCCGGGCCGGTCGGCCGGTCTGGTACACCAGCGTGGTTACGTTCCGGCCGCCGAGCGGCAGCCGGCCGCCGACCGGGGTCGGCGGCGGGGCGCCCGTGCTGATCCAGGTGCCGACGACCTCGAGCGTGTCCTGCGGGTCGTAGCGGACCAGGATCGCGAAGTCGACCGCCAGGAGCCGGCCGACCTCCTCGGCGACCGCGGCGAACACCTCCTCCGGAGGTGTTGCCCGGGCCACCAGCGTGGCCACCCGCCGCAGCGCGGCCTGCTCCTCGGCCAGTTGACGCAGCCGGGGGTGATCGGGTGGATCACGGCCCATCCCCCCGTTGGCGGCATCGACGCAGTTATCTAGCGCGTTCACAAGGCCGACGTTAGCCGGGCGCGCGGTAGGCGGCAACGTTTGCACAGCCTGCGGCCCTAGTAGTGCCCGCGGCCCTCGACGACTAAATCCCTGTCCCAGCTAGCCCCTACCCGCCGAGCGTGTGCAGTACGGCTGGCCGGGGCGGCCGCCACCGGCCGCGAGCATCAGCCATTCCATGACGGTGGACGTCAGGTTATGACCAGAGGTGCTCGGCGCTCTACGGAGGTCTCGCTCAGGTAAGAGACGAGCACCTTTCGCACCTCTCACCTGTGGTTCCGGTCAATCCGTTGCGGGTTGCGACCCGTATGTAGGGGTGTGTACTGGATGGGAGCCCCGGCTGGCGGGGTGCCGGGCGGGATAGTGCCCGCGGGCCTTGGCGCGGGCGGCGCCGACCTCGCGGTGACGTGCCGCTGCCGACGGCTCGTGCCCGGCGTCTCGGTGACCGTCCAGGCTGTCAGCGGGTGCCGTCCGCAGGCACGCGGGCGGGGTGCCCCCGGGCGCGGCGGAAGCCCGGACCTGGGAGGGCAGGCAGGGATCGCGGGCCGCCTGCCTCCCGGGGGTGCAGGGCGGTGAGCGAGCTGGACGACATGGGATGCGCCGGGCTCGCTGGCATGGCTGAGGAGCTGGCGCTCGGGGTCCTGACGGGGCGCGAGCGGGCGGAGGCGCTGGCGCACCTGGAGTCCTGTGCGGCGTGCCGGGAGGACGTCCGCCAGCTGATGACCACGGGCGAGGAGCTGCTGCGGCTGCTGCCAGCCAGGGAGCCGCCGCCCGGGTTCGAGACCCGGGTGCTGGAACGGCTCGGCCTTGCCGCGCCGGGTCCGGGCAGCCGGGCGGGCCTGGCCGGCGGGGTGCGCCGACTGGGTCGCGGGCACGGTGAGAGCCGACCCGGCCGCGCCCGCCGGGTGCTGACCGCCGCGGCCGTCACGCTGGCCGTTACCGTGTCGGCCGTGGGCGGCTGGCGCCTGGGCGCCGCCACCTCGTCGCCGGCCATGTCGCTCCTGGGCTCCGCCGCCCTGGTTTCCGCCGGCCACCAGGCGGTGGGGACGGTCTTCTTCTACGGCGGCAGCATGCAGTGGCTGTCCATGTCCGTGAGCCTGCGCTCGGGAACCGGCACTGTGAGCTGCCAGCTGGTGAGCCGGGACGGGCACGTCATGACGCTCGGCTCGTTCTGGCTGGACGGCGGTTACGGAGCCTGGGAAAGCCCCGGCCCGGTCAGTGGCGGCCAGTTCACCAGCGCGCGGCTCGTCGCCGCGGACGGCACCGTCCTGGCCACCGCCAGTCTCCCCCTGCGCTGAGGCGCGCAGCCATCATCCGGGACCGGCGGGGCCGGCGTGCTGGGTAGCGCGGCAGCGCCAGGGAACGCTGGCGCGGGGTGATCTTGGCCATGCTGGCCGCACGGCGGCCCGGAGGCCGGTATCCTCGACGGTGCGAGGGGGAGTAGCTCTCCGCCGGGATGCCGACATGCTGGCCTGCGGGCCCGGTACCCGGGGCACGGCCGTGACGGGCGTGCTGAGCGAGACCTTCGGCTGAACGGTGCATGCTGCCGTGCCGAGGTCTTCGTTGGTCCGGCGCGGCCGGACGACAGGAGCCCGATGAACCTCGCCGTGCTCGCGACTTGCTTCGCGGTCATCTTCGTGGCGGAACTCCCGGACAAGACTGCCCTGGCCAGCCTGGTGCTGGGCACCCGGTACCGGGCCTGGTACGTGTTCGCGGGGGTCGCCGCCGCGTTCACCGTGCACGTGGTGCTGGCGGTCACCGCGGGCAGCCTGCTGGGCCTGCTCCCGCACCGGGCCGTGCAGGCCGTGGTCGCGGTCCTGTTCGCGGCCGGCGCGGCGCTGATGCTGCGCCGCCGCGACGACGACGCGCCCCCCGCCAGGGAAGAGAGCCCGGGCAACGGGGAGGACCAGGATCCGGCCGTCGGCACCGCTGCCCCGGCTGACCCGGGCCGGGGCGGGGTCGCGGTGCTGGCCCGGCCCGCCGTCATGGCGCGGAACGGGTTCTGGAGGGTCGCGGCGCGCAGCTTCGCGGTGCTGTTCATCGCGGAGTTCGGGGACCTGACCCAGCTGGCCACCGCCAACCTCGCCGCCCGCTACCACGACCCCGTCAGCGTCGGAGTCGGTGCGGTGCTGGGCCTGTGGGCGGTCGGCGGACTGGCCATCACCGGCGGCCGGCAGCTGCTGCGGGTCGTCCCGTTCCACTGGATCACCCGCACCGCCGCGGCCGTCATGACCGTGCTGGCCGCGGCCAGCCTCGTCACGGCCATCGTCGGCTGACCCGGCCTACGCGGATATCCCGGGCCGGGATGACGGATAATCGGACGGGTGAGCGAACAGACAGGCGAGCCGGGCCATGCGGTGCGGCTGGCGCTGGCGGCGGGGTGGTCGCACCGGCACCGTGACGTGTCCGGCGGCTGGCTACGGCCGACGGTGTTCGGGGCGGTCGACGGGCTGGTGACCAACGCCTCGCTGATCGCCGGGCTCGGCGGCGGCGGCGCGTCGGCGCACACCGTGGTGCTGACCGGCGTCGCGTCGCTGGTGGCCGGCGCGTTCTCGATGGGCACCGGGGAGTACATCTCAGTAACCAACCAGAACGAGCTGGTGGGCGCGGAGGTCGCTGTCGAGCGCCGGATGCACGCCCGGTTCCCGGCCGCGGAGCAGGCCGAGCTCGCGGGGGTTTTCCGCGGCTACGGCGCCGACCCGGGCACCGCGGCCGCGATGGCCGCCGCGGTGTCCGCCGATCCCGACACCGCGCTGCGCGTGCACGCCCGCGAGGAACTCGGCGTCGACCCGTCGGAGCTGCCGTCGCCGCTGCTTGCGGGCGCCTCGTCGCTGGCCGCGTTCTCCTCCGGGGCGCTGATTCCGCTGCTGCCCTACCTGGCGGGCCTGCACTCGCTGGCCACCGCCCTGGGCCTCACGGCGGTCGCGCTGCTGGCCGGCGGCATGACCGTGGGCCGGCTGACCGGCCGCCCGCTGCTGCGCTCTGGCCTGCGCCAGCTCGCCCTGGGCGGGGTCGCGGTCGCGGTGACGTTCGCCGTGGGCAGCCTCATCGGCGGCCAGGTCCACTGACCCGCCGACCAAGGTTTTTGCTGTCTGCGCTGGCCTGTCCAAGGCGCCACCTGGAGAAGGACGCCGTTAACGGTGAGTTTTCAGCGACCGAGGCCAGAAACGGCAACGGCCCTGAGTGCGTTTCCGCAGCTCAGAGCCCTCTATCGCTCCCGCGCCAAGACTTGAACTTGGAACCTACCGGTTAACAGCCGGACGCTCTGCCGATTGAGCTACGCGGGACCGTCAGCACGGCGGGCCGGTGAACCGAGCCCGTTGTTGTGCTCGGCATAAGCGTAGCGCACATTGGGAGTGCCTGTGGCACGCCGACCCCATCGTCATGGTTCCGCCGGGACGTTGCGTGGTAGCGCCCTGAATATCATTTTCCGCGACCGTCACCACTATCCATACCGGCATCCTGGGATAACCGGGCCTGGGGCGGGTAGCCTCCGCGAGCGTAGGGTGTATAGGGAACAGCCAGCGGGGCGTACGCGCTGGCTAGCCGGAACGCATAAGGCGCCGGGGAACGGGGATGGTCGAACACCATCGGCGCCGCGCACTGGAAAAAGGGGACCAGATGCGATACAAGGCAATTTTCATCGCAGGCGTGGCTGTTGGCTTCGTCGCGGGTGCGCGGGCAGGTCGTGGTGCCTACGACAAGATAATGGACTACGGGCAGCAGATCGCCGGCCACCCGAAGGTGCAGCAGGCCACGAGCACAGCCCAGGCCAAGGCCACCGAGATGGCGAAGACCGCGGCGGCCAAGGCACCGGACTACGCCAAGAGCGCGGCTAACAGCGCCAGGCAGGCGGCGACGAGCAAGATGCCGGCACGCTTCGGCGGCACCGGTGGCAAGGGCGGCGCGACCGACCCGGCGGCTGACGGCAAGGGAACGAGCGCTCAGGATGACGTGGCGCCTGACGGCAACCTCGTCTATCCCGCCGATGGCGGCTCCCCCTCCGTCAAAGGGATCCGCTACACCCCCGACACGCCCTGAATCTGCAGGCGAGCCGAAGGGTGCGCCGCTGCTCTGGACGCCAGCAGCAGAGAGCGCGGGACGAGCGACCAGGGAAGGACAGGGTCCAGGAACGAGGAAGGCACAGCCCCGTGCGTCCAGCGCGGGGAACACCGGGCGCAAGATGAACGCCGGCGCCGACCGCATCGTCGGCGCCGGCGTTGGCCGGTTACTAATCGGTTAGCTAATCGAGGTACTCGCGCAGCAGCAGGGCGCGCGACGGGTGGCGGAGCTTGGCGAGGGTCTTCGACTCGATCTGCCTGATCCGCTCGCGGGTCACGCCGAACTCCCTGCCGACCTCTTCCAGCGTCCGCGGGTGCCCGTCGGACAGGCCGAAGCGCAGCTGGATGATCCGCTGCTCCCGCTCGGACAGCTCGCAGAGCACCCGGTCGAGCTGGTCCTGGAGCATGATGAACGCCGCCGCCTCGATCGGTACCACGGCGTCCGCGTCCTCGATGAAGTCACCGAGGTCGGACTCTTCCTCGCCGATCGGCGACTGGAGCGAGACCGGCTCCTGGGCGATCCGCTGGATCTCCGCAACCCGTTCCGGCTCGACGCCCATCTCGGCGGCGAGTTCCTCGACGGTTGCCTCTCGGCCGAGTTCCTGGTGGAGCTGCCGCTGCACCCGGGCGAGCTTGTTGATCGTCTCGACCATGTGCACCGGCACCCGGATGGTCCGCGCCTGGTCAGCGATCGCACGAGTGATCGCCTGGCGGATCCACCAGGTGGCGTAGGTCGAGAACTTGTACCCGCGGGTGTAGTCGAACTTCTCGACCGCGCGGATCAGCCCCAGGTTCCCCTCCTGGATCAGGTCCAAGAAGACCAGGCCCCGGCCGATATACCGCTTGGCGATCGATACGACGAGCCGCAGGTTGGCCTCGATCAGCCGCTGCTTGCCCCGCACGCCGTCGGCCGCCAGCCATTCGAGGTCGGCCCGGTCGCCGGTGGAGAGAGTGAACCCGCTGTTCATCTTCTCCTCGGCGTACAGGCCCGCCTCGATTGACTTGGCCAGCTCGACCTCGTCCTCGGCGGTGAGCAGCGGCACCCGGCCGATCTCCCTGAGGTAGATCCGCACCAGGTCGCTCGTCCCGGCACGGCGCGCGACGTCGGCGTCGGTATCGGGAAGCTTGGTATCTGGTTCCTCTTCGACACTCGCGTCTAGTACTTCTATGCCCTCGTCGGCGAGCACACGCACTACACCGTCTAGTGCGTCCCCTGTTAGCTCGGCCCGGTCGATTGCCGTGGTGACGTCCCCCATCGTCACGAATCCCCGCGAGCGCCCGAGCGCCACGAGGTCCGTCAACTGCGCTGTAAGAGATAGTCCGCTCGTTACTACGGTGAGGCTCACCCGACCAGTGTGCGGCACGCCACCCCAGTTACGGGGGACCCAATTTTATTACTCTGACCTGAGGTTTAACCTGCACGCAATCTGTACAAGTACATCCTGTAATGTCGCTCGCGTTGACTATGTGCCCTCGTTTCAGGCGCCGGTCGCGCGGTCGAGCAGCCACTTTTTGCGCTGCTCAAGCGCAACCAGTTCCCCGAACATCCGGCCGTATCCCGCCTGGTCTTCCTCCGGGTTCATCCGCTGCAGCCGGGCCTTGATCGCGGCGATCTCCCGCCCGACGGCGAGCTCCCCGACCCGCGCCAGGATGACGTCCGCGTACTTCTCGTCCGGGTCGCCGGTCACCTGCAGCGGCTCCACCGCCAGCTCGGTCACGAACGCCCGCGCCCGGTCATCCGGCGCGGCCTCCAGGAGCGCCGCCGCCCAGTCCCGTGCCCGCCCCGCGGTCCCCACCCCGCCGCAGGCGGCGATCAGCCCGAACACGGCCGCGTGCACCGGCACGCTGAACGCCGCCGCGCCGAGGGAGTCAAACTCGGGCCCGGTCAGCGCCGGCCACTGCACGGCGAGCTTCAGCGCCTCGCGCTCCACCCGCAGCACCGGGTCGTTACGGTCGTAAGCCTGTGCTGCCCGATTCTGGCCCGCCTGCCCCTGGCTCCCGTTCGCGCGCCGCTGCCCGTTGGCTTCCTGCGCCGCGGCATTAGCGCCAGAACGACCGGTGGTGCCACGCGCCCCCTTCGTTGCCCCGGCGGCATGGCGGACCCGGTCGAGGATGTACCGCTCATCCATGAACCCGATCCAGCGGTCGAGGTCGACCGCGTACTGCTTCCACTTCGCCCGGTCCTTGATCCGCACGATGATCGGCGCGGCCTCGTCGATCGCGGCGAACTGCCCTTCGCGCGTGTTCAGGTCATGCTTCGCGAGCACCGACCTGATCGCGAACTCGAATAGCGGCACCCGCCGGGCCACGAGGTCGCGGACGGCGGCCTCGCCGTGCTTCAGCCGCAGGTCGCAGGGATCGAGGCCCTCCGGCTGGACGGCGACGAACGTCTGCGTGACGAACTTTTCCTCAAGGCTGAAGGCCCGCAGGGCGGCCTTCTGGCCGGCCGCGTCGCCGTCGAACGTGAAGATGATCTCGCCGACGGACCCGTCGGTGTCCATGATCAGCCGGCGCAGGATCTTCACATGCTCCTCGCCGAAGGACGTGCCGGACGTCGCCACCGCCGTCGGCACCCCTGACAGGTGGCAGGCCATTACGTCGGTGTACCCCTCGACGATCACCGCCTGCCGCCGCTTGGCGATCTCCCGCTTGGCCAGGTCGGCGCCGTAGAGGACCTGGCTCTTCTTGAAGATCGGCGTCTCCGGGGTGTTCAGGTACTTCGGGTCGTCCTCAGGGTTGAGCTTGCGCGCGCCGAACGCGATCGTCTCCCCTGTCAGGTCCCTGATCGGCCACATCAGCCGGCCGCGGAACATATCGATCAGGCCGCCCCTGCTGGTCCTGCGGGCCAAGCCCGCCTTGAGCAGCTCGTCCTCGGTGAAGCCGCGGGCACGCAGGTGCTTGATCAGCTCGTCCCACGCCGACGGCGAGTAGCCGACGCCGAACTTGTCCGCGTCGTCCATCGAGAAGCCGCGCTCGGCAAGGAAGGCGTGGGCGATGCGAGCGGAGTCGGTGTGGATGCGCTCTACGTAAAACTCGTGCGCTTGCCGGTGCGCGTCGACCAGCCGGCGGCGCTGGCCTGTCTCCTGGCCGGGGACGTAACCGCCCGCCTCGTAGCGGAGCTCGACGCCCGCGCGTGCGGCAAGGCGCTCGACCGCCTCGCCGAACTGCAGGCTCTCCAGCTTCATGATGAACTTGATGACGTCGCCGCCCTCGCCACACGAGAAGCAGTGATACAGCTCCTTGCCCGGGGTGACGTTGAACGACGGGGTGCGCTCGTCATGGAAGGGGCACAGGCCCTTGAGGTGACCTCCGCCCGCAGGCCTGAGCTGGAGGTACTCGCCGACCACGTCCGCGATGGGTGACCGCTCGCGAACGGCGGCGATGTCTTCCTGACGAATACGACCCGGCATGCTGCCGAGTCTATGCCGGTTCTGTATGCGAGCTTCTGTATGCGAGCGCGTGTATGCGAGCGTCTGTATTCGAGCGTCTGCATGCAAGCTTCCGTATCGCCGCAGGCGACCACGGCAGCGGCGTTCCTGCATGAAGGCCCTTACCTGCGCCTCCGTTTCGCGGCTTGCCGCGCGGCCGTCAGGGGCTGAGCAGACCGCGCTTGGTAGCGACGGCCGCCACGGCCTCAGGGAGATCCTTATCCGACGGATCGGGAGTGCTTGCCGGGTGCTCCGGGAGGTCCGGGGGGAGCGCTCGCTGCCGCTCGCCCTCGGCTGGAGCACGGCCCGTATACAGGGTCGCTATCAGTCCGACCGCGCAGGCCGCGAGGACAAGGGCCGGCGGACGCCCGTCCGGGGCGAAGCCGCCGATCGCCAGCCGGGTCAGGCCCACCGAGGCTACGAGCAGGCCCGCAAGCAGGAGCCACGGAGACCAGGGTCCGGGTCGCCCGAGTCCTCCGGGCAGCCGAAGCATCGGCCGTTCGGCCCACGTCGTGGCGATGACCAGCGGCACGAGCACCGCTGTCAGGAGGGCCCACCACGCGAGCCGCAGTGCGAACCACTCCCCTGATCCCACGGCCGGCTGGGGCAGCAGGCCGGTGGGATAGAAGGCCACCGCGATCACGATCGCGGGCACGAAGTGCCACAGGTACACGTTCATGACCAGAGCGTTCACCCGCCTGACCGCCTTCGACAGGCGCTCCCGAGTCATTAGCCTGGACACCCAGGGCTCGGCCGCAAGCACCAGTCCCGCCTGGGCCGCGGCGTACGCGAGCAGCGCGATCGACGGCGGGTTGGTGTTTCCTGACCCAACCATGTCGGCCGCGAAGGTCCGCGACGTCACAAGGCCGACCAGCAGGGCCGCGCCGCCGGCGGCCAGCAGGTACGGGCGCCACCTGGGCGTCGTCAGGGAGCCATCCTGCCAGGCGAAGCCCCACTGATGCATCGACCCCCACACGAACAGGTAGTTCAGGTAGCTGATGACGTGCAGGTGCGGCCCGATCACGCCGATGTCCACCACCCCGGCCGCCGCGGCCATCACAAGCGGGACCAGCAAGCCCCAGCGCCGGTGCGCGGCGAGCATGACCGGGGTCAGCGTGATCAACAGCATGTACACCGGGAGGAACCACAACTGCAGGGCGATGAGCCAGCCCGCCTCGGCGACCTCGGCCGCGGGCGCGCCCGCCGCCCGCGCCACCCCGACCGCCGCCACCGCCACGACGACATACACCGCCGTCGGCCACAGCAGGCGCATGGCCCGGTCGCGGACCCACCGGGTCCAGGTCTCCCCGGCCGCGTGATGCGCCGCCCAGGATTGGGCGTTGACGTACCCGCCCACGAGGAAGAACACCGGCATCACCTGGAACGCCCAGGTGAGCCACTGCCCCCAGGAGATGATGTTCAGCGCGTCCACGCCCGATAGCTGCCCGTCTCGGTAGGTGACCGAGACCAGCAGCCAGTGGCCGTACACCACGCCGCCGATCGCCACGATCCGTAGCAGGTCGGCGTAGCGATTCCGCTCCATATCCCGACAATCCTCCGTCGGGGAACCTCTGGTCTAGAGGCTGTAGTCAGTCCGCAGAAGATCCGCAGGTGATCCTTGGAAATCTGCCGCCTTACCGGCCGGGGACCTTCGCGGTTACCGCTTCAGTTTCGCGGGCGCGGTGTGGCCCTCGGGTTGTCCAATGGGGTCGTCCGCTGTCCACCGTTCGGCGGACAGGGGGCCGGGGCTTGCCTGCGTTGGCTTAGCGGATGGCCTGCGCGGGTATGCGAGGTTGGGTAGGCGGCTATCTGGCTGCTTCGCGTTATCTTTCGCGGTGCTTTATCTATTGCTCTATTGCTCTATTCCTTATGCCTACTTGGGGGTGCTTATCCGTCATGGGCGACGTCCTAGTCCTGTGGGACATCGACGGTACGCTGCTCAACGCCGGGGGCGTCGGGCGTGACCTGTACGACGTGGTGTTCGTGCAGTTGTTCGGCCGGTCGCTGTCTGCCTACGCGCCGATGGCGGGGCGGACCGACCGGGCGATCATCCTAGAGACGCTCACGCTCGCCGGGGTGTCCGAACCGCGGCGGTATGTGGACCCGTTCATCGCCAGCCTCGGCGCGCAAGCGCCGCTGATGCGGTCGGCGATGGTTTCCCGTGGGCAGGTGCTGCCGGGGGCCGCGGCGGCGCTCACCCTGGTTGCCGGGCATGCGCACCAGTCTGTGCTGACCGGGAACATCCGGCCGCTCGCTGAGGTGAAGCTCGCGGCGCTCGGGTTGCGTGAGGGGCTTGACCTGTGCATCGGGGCATACGGGGACGATCACGAGGACCGCGCCGAACTCGTCCAGGTGGCCCGGCGGCGGGCTGCCGCCGTCCATGGCCGGTCCTCGCCGTCTCCCTTCGCCGGATCGTCTTCCTTCGCCGGCAGGTCTACGGTCGTGGTCGGGGACACGCCGCTCGACATATCGGCGGCACTCTCCGCCGGGGCACGTGCCGTGGGCGTCGCCACGGGGTCCTATTCGGCCGCCGACCTGGTGGCGGCCGGCGCGCACGCTGTGCTCCCCAGCCTCGCCGACACGTTCCTCGTCCTAGAAACGCTCCTCGGCTAGCCCTCCCGGCGCGCCTATAGCTGCACAAATCCTTCCGCAGGAATAAAAGTTCAATCCAAATCAGGATGATCCCGCACGGATTCCGCTGACTCTGCCGCCGTAAGCGGAAAGTCCCGCGCGAACTCAACCCCACGTCTTCCACGAAGCCGCAGCGCCGCCGGGAACCACGGCAGACTCGAACGGCCGCGCGAACCTCAGCACCCACCTAAGCCCGTGCGAACAGCGCAATATCTTTTCTTCCCGATGGCAAGCCGATTGCGGAGCGCAGGGCGCCCAGCGCCCGAGCACCGCAATCGGCGCGGCAGCACCTTAACCCCAGCAACAGGAAACAGTGCCCGGCCGAAATACCTCAACCGCCGCCAGCCTGCGCCGAACACCGCAGCCGACGGCCTCAGTCTCCGCGCGCCCCCGTCCCATGACGTCAGCGGTCACGGATTAGCGTGCAAATTCCGTTCGACACGTAAACGTGGTCCAACGTTGCTTCCAGTCGGGTGTGGGGCGGCGTCAGACCTCCAGTTGGGTGTGGGGCGGCGTCAGACCTCCAGTTGGGTGTTTGGGACGACGTCAGACCTCGGTTAGGGGGATTGCGGGGTCAGCGAGGCGGGCGGGGTCTAGGGGCCTGGCGGCGCGGACGAGGGACTGGATGTCGTCGTTGACGTCCCAGATGTTGACGTTCATGCCCGCGACCAGGCGGCTCTCCTTGAGCCAGAAGGCGATGAACTCGAGGCCTTCGCTGTCGCCTCGGTACACGATCTGGTCGTAGGTGCCGGGTAGCGGCAGGCCCGCGCACTCCATGCCGAGGTCGTACTGGTCGCTGTAGAAGTAGGGCACCCGGTTGTACTCGACCTGCTTGCCGAGCATCGACAGCCCCGCCGCCTTGCCGCCGTTGAGCGCGTTCGACCAGTGATCCATGCGCAGGTGGCGCCCGAGCAAGGGCAGGTACGAGCTGGCCACGTCGCCGGCGGCGAAGATGTCCGGGTCGGACGTGCGGAGCGCCGAGTCGGTGACCACGCCATTGGCAACGTCAAGCCCCGCGGACCTGGCGAGATCGTCATTTGGCACCGCGCCGATGGAGACGACGACCACGTTGGCGGGCAGTTCCGCGCTCGTCGTCGTCACGACCGACCCGACCCGCCCGGAACCGGGACCCGCCGCCCGGAACTCCGCGGCTGACTCCTCGAAGCGGAACTCCACGCCGTGCGAGCGGTGCAGGCTGGCGAACTTCGCGCCGAGCTCCGGCCCGAGCGCTCCGTACAACGCGCCGGGCTGCGGTTCCAGGATCGTGACCGACGAGCCCGCGGTCCGCGCGGCCGCGGCGGTCTCCAGGCCTATCCACCCGGCGCCCACGATCACCACGCGGGCGTCCGGAGTGAACGCTTTGCGCAGCGTGTCAGACTCGGGCAGGGTCCGCAGGTAGAGGACGTTGCCGAGGCCGGTCCCCGGGATGTCGATGCGGCGCGCCGACGCGCCGGTAGTGAGCAGCAGCTTGTCGTAGGCGATAGTGCCGCCGCCGAACGTCACCAGGTGCGCGGCCGGGTCGATCATCGCGACGGTGACGCCGGTAAGCAGGTCCACGTTGTGCTCGGCGTACCAGTCCGCCGAGTGGACGAAGACCGAATCGCGGGTGTCCTTGCCGAGCAGGTAGCCCTTGGACAGCGCCGGGCGCTCGTACGGTCGCTCCGGCTCGCTGCCGAAGAGCACCACCTCGCCGTCGAAGCCCTCGGCCCGGAGCGCCTCGGCCGCCTTGGCCCCGGCCAGCCCGCCACCCACGATCACGAACGTCGTCATTGCCGCCTCCAGCGTGTGCGGTATCCGTCTGTTGCCTAAACGTAACGGACACCTGGGGGAGGCAGGCAAGCCGGCATTCCGCCGAGGAACCTTTTCTGCTTGCCCCGCTCGCCTCCGGGCGCCCGGGACCCCTGTCTTCTCCCTCGTCGCGCTGTGCCTGCCCCCGCTCGCCTCCGGGCGCCCGAGGCCGGTGTTTTTTCCTGGATGCGCAGGCCTAGCAGCACGGCACCATCAAAAAGAAAGGAGTTCTAAGCCAGGCGGGCGTGCCAGGCGAGGGCGGAGGTGTCGGTGAGGGACGCGAGCTGGTCGATGATGACGCGGTGCCGTTCCCCGTCGTTGGCCGCGCTGTCCCAGGAGGGCTGGAAGACCGGGTCGAGGGTGGCCGGCGCGCCCCGCTCGATGGCCAGCGCCAGCTCGGTGATCACCTCGCGCTCGCGCGCCTGCTGCGCCACGGCGTCCTTGCGGGTCATCACGTAGTGCGCGGCGACCGCCTTGAGCAGCGCGCATTCAAGCAGCTGCCTGCGGGGAACCACAAGGTCGGCGGCGTAGCGGCTGAGCGGGGCGGGACCCGCCACGGCGCGGGTGCCGTCTTGGGCGGCCTGGCAGAGGCGGCCGACGAGCTCGCTTGTCAGGTTCTTGGCGGCGACCAGCGAAGCGGAGCCGCCGTCGAAGCTGAACTGCCAGCAGTCCAGCCGCATGAACTCGGCGAAGACCGTCTCGAGCTCGGCCGCGGTGACGCCCCATGACTGGGGGCAGTAATGGTCGAGGGCGACGGCAGAGACACGCCCCCGTTCGGAATGATCGCTTAGGTTCTTGAGGGAAACGAGGCCCGCCTGGAGGCCATCTTCTACGTCGTGGACGGAGTAGGCCACGTCGTCGGCCCAGTCCATCACCTGAGCCTCAAGGCAGCGGCGGCGGCCGGGCGCCCCCACGCGAATCCACTCGAAAGCTGAAATGTCGGACTGATAGGCACCGTACTTGGCAGGCAGCTGCAGGGTGACGTTCTCCAGGGCGGACGGGATTTCCGCGGTTGCCTCGGGGAACCACGGGTACTTGAGCGCCGCGTCCAGAGTGGCGCGGGTGAGGTTGAGGCCGGCGCCGATGATCTTCGGCTCGAGGCGGGTGAGCAGGCGCAGGGACTGGGCGTTGCCCTCGAAGCCGCCACAGGCCAGCGCGCCGCCTGGGTCCGCGAGCGCGGCCAGGGCCGATTCGCCGTTGTGGCCAAACGGCGGGTGCCCGAGGTCGTGCGCCAGGCAGGCGGCGTCGACCAGGTCGGGGTCGCAGCCGAGCGCCGCACCGAGCTCGCGGCCGATCTGCGAGCATTCGAGCGAGTGGGTCAGCCGGGTGCGCGGGAAGTCACCGGAACCGGCCCTGACCACCTGCGTCTTCGCGGCGAGCCTGCGCAGCGCGGAACTGTGCAGGACCCGCGCACGGTCCCGCTGAAACTCGGTGCGCCCGGCACGCTTGGGCGGCTCGGCCACCCAGCGATCGGTATCACCCGGACCGTATGTCACAAAACTAGTGTGACCTACGGGTCCGACATTCCAGGCCGCCTACCAGCACTTGGGTAGTTCGAACGCGCCAGCGTAGGCGTAATGCTCCGGGGCCGGGGAGCCGCGCACGTCGTTGGGCGCGGCCCGGCCTGGTGCGGGCCAGTCCGGGCCGGTAACGGCGCGGACCGGTCCGGGATACCTCAGCGGGTGTCGCTGCTGCCGGTTGAGACCGCGGCACGGCCCGCTTCCAGGCGCGCGATCGGGACGCGGAACGGGGAGCAGGACACGTAGTCCAGGCCTGCCTCGTGGAAGAACCAGACCGAGGCGGGGTCGCCGCCGTGCTCGCCGCAGATGCCGAGCTTCAGGTCCGGCCTGGTGGCGCGGCCCTCGGCAGCGGCGATCTTGATGAGCCGGCCAACGCCCTCGCGGTCGATCGTCTCGAACGGAGACACGCCGAAGATGCCCATGTCGATGTAGGGGGCGAAGAACGAGCCCTCCACGTCGTCTCGGGAGAACGCCCAGGTCATCTGCGTCAAGTCGTTGGTACCGAAGGAGAAGAACTCCGCCGGCCTGGCGATCTCGCCCGCACTCAGGGCGGCACGCGGCACCTCGATCATCGTGCCGATCGGGATGTCCACGTGCACGCCGGTCTCTTCCTCGACGGCGCGCAGCGCCTTTTCGACACGCTCCCGGCTGATCTCCATCTCCTGCACAGTGGCAGTCAGCGGGATCATAATCTCCGGCTTGGGTGTCCGGCCGGCCTTAATGAGCTGCGCCGCCGCGCTGGCGATCGCGCGCACCTGCATGTCAAGCAGTCCGGGGATGACCAGGATAAGGCGGACGCCGCGCAGGCCAAGCATCGGGTTTTCCTCGTGCAGGCGGCGGACCGCCTCGAGCAGGCGCAACTCCCTGCCGGTGACGTTCTTGCCTGCCAGCGCGACCTTGACCGACAGGTCGGTCAGGTCAGGCAGGAACTCGTGCAACGGCGGGTCGATCAGCCGGATGGTCACCGACAGCCCGTCCATCGCCTCGAGGATCTCAAGGTAGTCGTCCCGCTGCAGCGGCTCGAGCGCATCGAGGGCGTCCTGCCGCTGCTCCGGGGTGACCGCGAGAATCAGGTCTTCGACAAGCTGACGGCGCTCACCGAGGAACATGTGCTCGGTGCGGACCAGGCCAACGCCCGCCGCGCCGAATCGCCGGGCCCGCGCGCAGTCAGGGCCGTTGTCCGCGTTGGCCCGCACGCCGAGGCTGCGCTTGCGGTCCGCGTGCGTCATCAGCGTGTGCACGGCGGCGACGAGTTCGTCCGTGTCCGGAGCGACCTCGCCCTCGAAGTACTGCATGACGTTGGAGGCCATCACGGGGACCTCACCCAGGTAGACCTTGCCCGAGGTGCCGTCGATCGAGATCAGGTCGCCCTCGGCCACTACTATGTCGCCCGCCGACGTGAACCGCTTGTGCAGCACGTCGACCTCAACTTCTTCCGCGCCGCAGACACAGGTCTTGCCCATGCCACGGGCGACGACAGCAGCGTGGCTGGTCTTGCCGCCGCGCGAAGTGAGCACGCCCTGGGCGGCGATCATGCCGTGCAGGTCGTCAGGGTTGGTCTCGCGGCGGACGAGGATGACCTTCTCGCCGCGCTCCGCCCAGGCCACGGCGGTCGCCGAGTCGAACACCACCTTCCCGACTGCCGCGCCCGGTGAGGCGGAGACCGCCTCCGTGATCAGCGTGACTTCCCCGCTTGAGGTGTCAAAGCGCGGGAACATCAGCCGGGCTAGCTCACCGCCGGAAACCCGGGTCAGCGCCTCATCCATGTCGATCATGCCCTGGCTTACCAGCTGAGTGGCGATCCTGAACGCCGCTGCCGCGGTCCGCTTGCCGACCCGGGTCTGCAGCATCCAGAGCTTGCCGCGCTCGACGGTGAACTCGATGTCGCACAGGTCCTTGTAGTGGTTCTCCAGCGTGGCCATGATGTCCATCAGCTGGTCGTACGACGTCTTGTCGATCCGCTCGAGGTCTTGCAGCGGCACCGTGTTACGGACGCCGGCCACGACGTCCTCGCCTTGCGCGTTCTGCAGGTAGTCGCCGTACACGCCCTGCGCGCCGGTGCTGGGGTCGCGGGTGAACGCCACGCCGGTCCCCGAGTCGTCGCCGAGGTTGCCGAAGACCATCGCCACGATGCTGACCGCCGTGCCGAGGTCCGCCGGGATGCGCTCCTGGCGGCGGTAGAGCACCGCGCGGTCGGAGTTCCACGAGTTGAAGACGGCCATCACCGCGAGGTCCATCTGCTCGCGCGGGTCCTGAGGGAACTCACGTCCCGCGTGCTCAAGCACGAGATCCTTGTAAGTCGACGTCAGCCTCTTGAGATCCTCGGCGTCCAGCTGCGTGTCGCTGGTGGTGCCCTTGGCCTTCTTCGCGGCGTCGATGGCGCGCTCGAAGTACTGGCCGTCGATGTCAAGGACGGTCTTGCCGAACATCTGGATCAGCCGCCGGTAGGCGTCCCAGGCGAACCGCTCGTTACCCGACTGCTTGGCGAGGCCGTCGACCGACGCGTCCGACAGGCCGACGTTCAAGACGGTGTCCATCATGCCGGGCATGGAGAACTTCGCGCCGGACCGGACGCTGACCAGGAGCGGGTCTGCGGGGTCGCCGAGCTTGCGGCCCATGGCGTGTTCCAGCGCCTCGAGGTGGCTGGTGACCTCGTCGTCAAGGCCGTCGGGGGTGGTGCTGTGCGCTAGGTAGTAGCGGCACGCGTCAGTCGTGATCGTGAACCCAGGGGGCACGGGCAGGCCGAGGTTGGTCATCTCGGCGAGGTTCGCGCCCTTACCTCCCAGGAGGTCCTTGAGATCCTTGTTACCTTCTGTGAAGTCATAGACGAACTTAGGCACTGAACGCTCCTCGCGCCGGTACGTTCCGTTGTACGAACTCTACCCGGCTATCATCTGGTTGTAGAAATTCGACGGTACACAAATGGATAGACCACGACAATAGGGATTATAGTGTGGCGTAAAACACGGTGTCGCCGGAGGTTTGCCCCCCTCTGACCAGTGGTTTAGACCTCCGAGCGACCACTGGTATAGACCGCTGGTTCAGACCAGACGAATGACGACGCAGCCTGACATCGGCCATTCTGTTTCGCGAATTGAGAACCACGGCCAGCAGCCAAACTTGACGCATCTTTTACTAATTTGCCCTCTCATGGCAGTCGCGACCGCAAGGTGATGCCGCTCACACGGCGTACACACCGGCAACCCGCCTACGACTACCCGGCAACGCGGGGTCGACACTGAGTCGACACGGTGGCGTCGCACAGGCGATGATGCTGACGGCGCGAGCACCGACGCCAGCGGCCCGCACGATTCGCGGCGTGCGGGAGGCAACCTTCTGGCGCGTAAAGAGTTTCTGGTACGTGGACATCGCTGACACGCGGGTGTCACCGGGCGCGGCGGCCTCGGTGACGGCCTTGTACGCCGAGCACGCGCTCGGCCTGGTCCGCCTGGCGGTCGTCGTGACCGGCGACCGCGCGGCCGCCGAAGACGTCGTCCAGGACGCGTTCCTCGGCCTGTACCGGCGCTGGGACCAGCTGGCCGACATGACGGCACCGCTCGCCTACTTGCGGGTCAGCGTCATGAACGGCTGCCGCACGGCGCTGCGCCGCAGGTCGCGGCTGGGACCCTGGTCCGGCCGCGACTCCGGCGCCGATCTTGACGAGGCGACCACGACCGGGCCTGGTGCACCCGGCAGGGTGGTCGAGTCGGCCGAGGCCAGCGTGCTGCTCGGCGAGGAGCAGCGCGTGGTCGCGGCCGCGCTGTGGAAGCTGCCGCGACGGCAGCGCGAGGCGGTGGTCCTGCGCTACTACCTCGACCTGTCCGTCGAAGAGGCCGCCCAGGTCATGGGGGTCAGCCCCGGCACCGTGAAGTCCACCACCCACCGCGCGCTCGCCGCCGTCGGCCGGACCCTGAAGGAGGGATCATGAGCCGGGAAGAAGACCTCATCCGGTCCACCACGCGGGCCATCGCGTCGACCGTGCGCGAGGTGCGGCCACTCCAGCTTGAACCGGCCGGAGACGAGCTGCGGTCCCGCGCTTCGCGCGGCCTGCGCGGCGGTAGGGGCCCGCGCGGCGGCAGCGGCCGCCCGCACCGGTGGTGGTCTTGGGGCGCCCCGCTCACCGCCGCCGCGGTGGTCGTCGCGCTCGCCGTCTCCCTGGTGCTCGTCAAGGACATACCGAACGGAGGCGCGGTTCCCAAGAACCCAGCCACCACAACGCCAACCGGCCCAGACGGTGCCCCCCGCTACTACGTGGCGCTCAAGGGAGCTGGGTTGAGCCTCCAGGACCAGCTGAAAGGCATCATCCGGGACGACGTTGTGGTCGGTGACTCGGTCACCGGCAAGACGCTAGCCACCTTCGCGCCACCCGCCCACACGACCTTCCAGAGCGTGACCGCGGCGGCTGACGACCGGACCTTCGTCGTCTTCGCCGTGACGTCCTCCACCGGGTCATTCATGCCGGCTATGAAAGAGGGCGTGCCGGTCGCCAAGAGCGTCGCCACGCTGACCGGCAGCTGGTACGAGTTGCGCCTTGCCCCTGGCACCGCTCATCCGGCCAGCCTAAGTCGGCTGCCCATCAAGCCGTGGTCATGGTCCGACACCAGCACCTACGCCAACCCGTCGCCCGGGCAGATCATCGCCACGGCGTTGTCCGGGTCCGGGCAGGAACTCGCCGTGGCCGACATCCCCGACATTCCCGCAGCCAAGGAGCAGACCCCAAACTGGCATGAGGTGAAGGTGTTCTCAGTCGCCACCGGCCGGCTGCTGCACGACTGGACCGAGGACAACCCAGCTACCAGGCTTGAAACCGTCGTAGGTGGCACGATGGCCACCGTTCCGGTCGGGACGCCGGCCCTGACCTGGATCGACGGGGACCAGGCCCTCGCGTTCGCCACGTCCTACGACAAATCCAACACGGTAACCGGGACCGTACGCAGGCTGAACGTGGCCGGGCCGGCCAGCGGCAACCTGATGACAGACAGCACGGTCATCTGGTCCGGGACGCTGCCCTGGAACCAGTCAAAGGGATGCTTCCAGGTGGACGGCTGGCCTCCGCTGGTCAGCGCCGACGGCAATACGATCAGCTGCATAACCGTGGTGATGCCATATGCCACCCCGGGGCACGTAGATTTCGACACCTACCCGCTCGTGGCGGGGCCCCAGCCCACGCTCGACTACCGGGGGGCGATTCTGCCGGAAAAGCAAACAGGTGGTTTTGACGCAGACGTCCTGTGGGTCAGCCCGTCGGCTGACACGCTCATTGTCGATTGGGGAGGACCCGGCCTCAAACCCTCCACCGGCGCGCACTTCGGGGTGATCAGCCACGGCAAGTTCACCCCACTGCCGCTCCAGCCCAACCGCGCCGCGCTGCTAGCGACGGACATCACCTTCTAATCCCAGCCAGGCGCCGGCGGGAACCACGCGCGATCGGGTGAATTTCTCGCCCGGCGCAGGCAACCTGGACGCATGAACCGTGTCTCTGCTTCGTGGACGCGATGGACACGTCGAGCCGATCGCCGCTGACGCCCGATGATGGTGTCAGCGGCGAAGCCGAGATTGACGCCACCTCCGGCGTCACCGCGCTTTACCAGGCGCACGCGGTGGGCCTTATCCGGCTCGCCATCGTCATGCTCGGCGATCGCGCCGCCGCCGAGGACGTGGTGCAGGACGCGTTTCTCTGGCTGTACCGGAACTGGGACCGGGTCGGGATAGGTACCGGTTCTGCTGCGGTTTGTGGCCCCGACCGGTTGCCTGGCGTGGCGAACCGGCACAATAGTGGCTAATGCCACGAGCCGAAGACAGCGGTTGATAGCGCTGGAGGCGAGTGGGAAGCACAGCCGCCTAACTCGCTGGAGGGCCCATGGCGACCGTCGGGCTACTGAACCCCGGGGAGATGGGGGCCGCCGTTGGCGGCTGCCTGGTCTCGGTGGGGCATGAGGTGCTCTGGGATCCCGCCGGGCGGTCCCGTGCGACGACCGGGCGCGCGCTCGGCGCCGGGCTGACCGGGGTCAGCTTCGACCGGCTCGTGGCGAAGTCCTCGGTGATCTTGTCGATCTGCCCGCCGCATGCGGCACTCGACGTCGCGCGGCAGGTCGCCGCCGCCGGGTACACCGGACTCTACGTCGATGCCAACGCGATCTCGGTCGCGACCGCCGAGCAGGTCTCGGCCGTCGTCACGGCCGCCGGCGCGACCTACGTCGACGGGGGGATCATCGGGCAGCCTCCCGAGGTCGCTGGGCACACGCGCCTCTACCTGTCCGGCCCGCACGCTATCAAGATCCGGCCGCTTTTCAGCCGCTCCCCGCTTGACGCGCGGATCGCGGAAGGCCCCCTGTACGCGGCCTCGTCGGTGAAGATGGCCTACGCGGCCTGGACCAAGGGCAGTTCGGCGCTGCTGCTCGCGGCCCGCGCGCTCGCCCGCGCCAACGGCGTCGAGCGCACGCTGCTCAACGAGTGGTCCCTGTCCCAGAAGGCCCTCGGCGATCAGTCCGAGCGATCCGCGTCAGCGGCGGCTGCCAAAGGCTGGCGCTGGGTCGCTGAGATGGAAGAGATCGCCGCCTCCATGGCCGCCGCAGGCCTGCCGTCCGGCTTCCACGAGGCGGCCGCCGACATCTACGACCGCGCTTCCCACGCCGAAGCCCCGACCACCCGCCGCCCGGCCGCGACCGATACCGCCGCCACGCTAGACACGATCATGTCCGCCCTGATGTAGCCGGGCACACTGCGTCGTGCCGCGTACCAGGATGAACTCGGCGAGCCTGCGTTAGCCGGCGGGGCGTGATCGCGGTGTTACCCGGAGGCCCACAAGACAAGACACGGCGAAGGTCGCCATCGGCAGGAGAGGCGCTGCGTGCGGAGCGGGGGACGTCCGGTACCTGCAGGCACGGGTGCCGGGTGTTCGGCCGACTCGGTTACTCCTACGGCCTGCCCGCGCTGCTCTGGAGCTGGCTGAGCAGGCTGGTGGCGGCGCGTACCGTGTCCTCGCGGGCTGGCAGGAGCGGCAGCCGTACCGCCGGGCTGTGGATCCTTCCCTGGGCGTGCAGTATGCCCTTGATGACGGATGGGTTGGGCTCGGCGAACAGTGCTGCCGAGAGCGGGGCGAGACGGTGGCCCAGTGCACGGGCCTCCTCGGCGCGCCCGGAGTGCCAGGCAGCGATGAGGTCCGCGAACTGGCCGGTGCACACGTGGGCGGAGGCGAGAATGCCCCCGGCGGCGCCGAGCGCGAGGAGCGGAGGCGCGAACACGTCGTCGCCGGCCAGCACCGCGAAGTCGTCGGGCCGGCCGGCCATGAGCACGATGGTGTCGTGGTCGATGCCGCCTACGGCGTGCTTAACCCCGGCGATTCCCGGCACGCGTGCGAGTTGGAGCAGCGTCTGGCCGCTGAGGACCCTGCCGGTGCGGTAGGGGATGTTGTAGACGATCAGCGGGACGGGACTGTCGGCGGCGAGCCGGGTGAAGTGCGCGACTACCCCCTCTTCCGAGGGCCGGGTGTAGTAGGGCACCACGGTGAGGGCGGCTGACACTTCGGGCCAGGCCGCCAGCTCATGCAGTGCCCGGGCCGTGCCGGCCGTGTCGTTCGAGCCCGCGCCGGCGATCAGCGTGGCGCCGTGCTCACGGCAGACCCGTGCGCTGATGCCCAGGACGGCGTGTCGTTCGGCCGCTGTGAGGGTGGCATGTTCCCCGGTGGTCCCGAGGGCGACCAGGCCTGCCGCGCCGGAATCGAGGACTTCGTGCGCCACCTTTTCGAGCGCATCGGGCGCGAGGTCTCCCTCATCAGTGAACGGCGTGATCAGCGGGACGTAGAGGCCGCGCAGCGAAAGTTCCATAGGTCAAGCCTGCCGTCGCCTGTTGTGCAGATCCAGTTAACGTTTCTTCACTGACTTGTAAGCTGAGCTAATGATCGACGTGCGCAGGCTCCGCCTGCTGCTCGAACTGACCCGGCGCGGCACGATCACCGCGGTCGCCGACGCCCTGGCCTACACGCCGTCCGCCGTCTCGCAGCAGCTTGCCGCGCTTGAACGCGAGGCCGGCGTGCCGTTGCTCGAACGCACCGGCCGGAAGGTGACTCTCACTGCGGCAGGCACCATCCTGGCCCGATATGCGCAATCCATCTTCGCGGTACTTGAGGAGGCGTCCGCAGCGCTCGCCGCCACCCGTGACAGCCTGACCGGGCCGCTGCGCATCGGCGCGTTCCCCACCGCGGCGCGGATCATCCTGCCGCCAGCCCTGGTCACGCTCGGCCGAGAGCATCCGGCTCTTGAGCTCATGGTGACCGAACTCGACCCGGTCGACGTGCCAGACGCCTTGCGCACTGGAGCGCTTGACGTCGCCTTGACCTTCGTCGACGACTACGTGCCTGCCCAGCCGGATCCGGCCGTGGACACTGAGCCGCTCCTCGAGGAGACCATCTACCTAGCCAGCGCTGATCCCGCGCGGACCAGCATCGAGGACTGGCGAGACGCCCCGTGGATCGCGGGCAGTCCTGGCACCTTGTGTCACACCATGGTGGTCCGCGCCTGCCAGGCTTGCGGCTTCACGCCACGCATCCGCCACCACGCAGACGACTTCGCCACCGTCCTGGCCCTCGTGGCGGCGGGCCAGGGCGTCTCCCTCATCCCGCAGTTCGGCGTGATCAACGCCCCGTCAGAGGTCACGCTTGCTCCGCTGACGTCCCGTCGCCGCACCAGCATCGCCTACCGGCAGGGAACCCGCCACCATCCCGCGATCGCCGCATTCGCCGAAGCGATCCGCCAGTCGGCGGGCTGCCTCCCAGCAGTGTTCCCGGCCGCATGAGCGTAACCGGGACCTGATCGTGGATCGATGAGGACGCTATCGCGTGGTTGATGTGCGGGCGCGCAGCGGCGTGGGGCCGCCGGTGCCGATGTAGTCCAGCGCGGGGTTGCCGCTCGCGATCGCCCGGGCGGCAAGGGTCCGCCAGGCCGCGCGCCGCACCGGGTCGTGCCCGATCAGCCAGAGCAGTTCCAGCAGGAGCACTGGCAACAGCCGGGGCGAGGCGACTATCTCGTCAACGGTGCCGAAGACGGCCTGCGCGGTGAGCTGGCCGGCGCGGCGCGCCACGGTACCTGGCGGGTTGCGGTGGCCGGCCCGCCCGAGCAGGTACTCCACCGGCGGTATCCAGTGCACCGAGCGGGTGACCCGCGGTGGCAGCGGCTCCAGAATGTGCGATCCGGCCTGCAGCGCGCCGGCGAGCAGCAGCCAGGCCCACGGCTGCGCCAGGGGCGACGGCTCGACCGCGCCGAGCCGCCCGAGCGCCTGCGCGAGCGGCCACAGCGCGGCGGCGAGACCGACGGCACACGCACCCCACACCGGGTCGCGCTCCTTGACCGCCCAGTACGCCCACCATGCCGCCAGCGCGATGGCGCCGGGAAGCGTGGCGTGAACCGGGTAGAGCAGGGCGAGCAGGGCGGTCACGATGACCGGCATGCAGACAGCGTGGCCCACTCTGGCCAGCCGGGTGCGGTGGAAGACGTGGTTCAGGTACGACTGGTAGGCCAGGTTCAACCCGGTGACGTTGGTGCTCGGCGCGACCGTGGCGATCGCCCACCAGCGGGCCAGGCCGCGGCCGGTACCCCGGGCGGGGGCGAACAGGGCCGGCGCGCGGCGCAGCCAGAACAACTGCCCGCGGCTGGGCGGCACCCACATCGCCGCGTCGAGTCCGGCGATGGGATGCAGGTACTGCGCGGTCGGCCCGTCCATCTGCTTTCCTCCTCGGCCAGGGCGGCTCAGGACGCGGCCACGTGAAACACGAACCCGTTCGGACTGATCCCTCGGTTGACCTGGGGTGAAAACCGATCTACCAGAGAGGGAGGCGGTCGGCGAGGTAGCCCGTCAGGGCGTCGATGCCTACGCGTTCCTGGGTCATGCTGTCGCGGTCACGGACCGTGACAGCCTGGTCTTCCAGGGTGTCGAAGTCGACCGTCACGCAGAACGGGGTGCCGATCTCGTCCTGGCGGCGGTAGCGGCGGCCGATCGCCTGGGCGTCGTCGAAGTCCGTGTTCCAGCGCTTGCGCAGCATTGCCGCGATGTCCTTGGCCTTCGGGGACAGGTCGGCGTTGCGAGACAGCGGGAGGACCGCGGCCTTGACCGGGGCCAGGCGCGGGTCAAGGCGCAGGACCGTGCGCTTCTCCAGCTTGCCCTTCGAGTCCGGGGCCTCGTCCTCGTGGTACGCGTCGAGCAGGAAGACCAGGGTGCCGCGGTCGGCGCCGGCCGCGGGCTCGATGACGTACGGGGTGTACCGCTCGCTTGACTCCTGGTCCAGGTAGGTCAGGTCCACGCCGGAGTGCTCCTGGTGGCTGCTCAGGTCGTAGTCGGTCCTGTTCGCGACGCCCTCAAGCTCGCCCCACTCGGAGCCGGCGAAGTCGAAACGGTACTCGATGTCGACGGTCCGCTTGGCGTAGTGGGAGAGCTTCTCCTTCGGGTGCTCGAACAGGCGGAGGTTCTCCTGCCGCACGCCGAGGCCGGTCCACCAGGCGAGCCGATGCTCGATCCAGTACTCGTGCCACTCCTCGTCGGTGCCCGGCTTGACGAAGAACTCCATCTCCATCTGCTCGAACTCACGGGTACGGAAGATGAAGTTGCCCGGCGTGATCTCGTTGCGGAACGACTTGCCGACCTGGCCGATGCCGAAGGGGACCTTCTTGCGGCTCGTCGTGAGCACGTTCTTGTAGTTGACGAAGATGCCCTGCGCGGTCTCCGGCCGCAGGAACGCGAGGCCGGTTTCGTCCTCGACCGGGCCGATGTACGTGCGCAGCATGCCGTTGAACTGCCTGGGCTCGGTGAACTGGCCCTTGACCCCGCAGTTCGGGCAGTTGACGTCGTCGAGGCCGCCGGCCGGGACGTGGCCGTGCCTCTCCTCGTAGGCCTCGATCAGGTGGTCGGCGCGGAAGCGCTTGTGGCAGTTCAGGCACTCGGTCAGCGGGTCGGTGAACGTGGCGACGTGACCGCTGGCCTCCCACACCTCGCGGGCGAGGATCACGCTTGAGTCCAGGCCGACGATGTCGTCGCGCTCCTGGACCATGTACCGCCACCACTGGCGCTTGACGTTGTTCTTCAGCTCTACGCCGAGTGGACCGTAGTCCCACGCGGCACGCAAACCGCCGTAGATCTCACTCGACGGGTAGACGAATCCGCGTCGCTTGCTCAGGTTGACGATGGCGTCAAGACGGTCGCTGCGTAGGGCCATGTCGTGAGCTTATGAGTCCACGGCGGTTCGCGCGAACCGGCGAATCCTTTTTTCCTGCCGTTCGCCCTAGGTTGCCGTGGCCAGCAACATCAGGAAAAAAGGGTTCGTTGGTCGGCTTGCTGCCCTTGCTGACTGTTACTGATACCGGAGACTCTACGTAGTGAGTTAATGGGCTACTGGCCCGCCGACGATGTCCTTATCGATGTCGAGCGTGATCCCGCCGATGGTCTCGGTCACATTACCCGCGTACTGCTTGGCCCGGTCGGACAGCGGCCACACGAGGTTGCCGTCGCTGAGCGTCGGGTCGTTGTCCCACAGCGCGATCCAGATCGCATCCGGCGGGGTGAAGCCGGCCATGTGCTCGGCGGCTGCTGTCTGCATATCCGAGATGCCGGAGTCCTGGCTTGAGTACGCGCCCGTCACGTAGCCCGCGGCGGCCACCTGGCGGTCCCAGGCGCCGAGGAACTGGAGCACCGCGTTCGTGCAGCTCGTGCTGCCGACGTAGGCCTCCATGTCGTAGTAGATCGGCGACCCGGCGCCAAGATCGAAGGCCCGCGCGTCACTGATCGCGTCGTCGGCGGCGGCCGTGCCTTCCGCCGCGGCACTGCCCGGGTCGATCAGGACGCCTGAGCCGCCCCAGCATGGTGCCTGCGGCCCGACGTAGGTCGGCAGGAGGCCCCAGCCCGTGCCGGTCACGGTCCCCACCCAGCTAGCGGAGAGGTTGCCGTACGCGCAGGCGGAGTTCACGCCGCCGATGTAAACCCCGGCGTCGGTGTAGTCGGCATGCCAGGCGCGCATCGTCGCGATCGACGGGGCGGTGCAGCTGTCGAAGCCGCCCACCGGGTGAACCGGCGCCGGAGGAGGCGTCTGGACGATCTCGACTGGCCAGTGAGCGGGAACTCCCCGCCAACTGGTGTACGTCTGGGTCGTCCGACCGGGCTGGGCCGGCACCGATCCGGACTGGGCGGTCGGTGCCGCGCCGGTGGGGGCCTGCTGGAGGGTGCTGAGTACCTGCTCAACGACCGCCGGGTCCGTCCCGTAGGTGCCGACCACCGTCGCGCTGGAGTTCGCCGTGCCGAGCACGACCGACAGCTCGTGCCGGACCGCGTTCTGCTTGATGGTGCCGTGGACCGCGGGCAATCGCCGGAGGCCGGTGCCGCCCTCTTCCGGCTGGCCGGGGTTCGCGGCGCCCGTCCCCGCCTCGGCGTCCTGGCCGGGAATGAAGCTCACCGTCTGGGTCCGGCCGACGATGCCAGCGGCACAATGCATGTCCGGGCCTGGCGCGCCCAGGTAGACCGCGTGGACGTCGTACCGCACGCAGGTCTGCGGGTGCTCGTCCAGCCGGTACACCGGCCAGCTCGCCGGGACCTGGAACTCGTATCCCTCGTAGACCACGGTTTTCATGGTGCTTGTGGCCGTCGTGCTTGTGGCCGTCGTGTTGGTGGTCGCCCTGCTTGTGGCTGGGTGTAGCTTGCCAGGTACCTCGCCCGCACTGCGGGCTGTACCCAAAGCCGGCGTGGCTGCTGCTCCCCCGAGCACCAGCCCACCCATGACTGCGGCTGCGATCGCGCGACGCATCTGCCCCCCTGTTTCGCGAGCGTCGTTCGATGAGCCTTTCCCTAATTCATCACAATGAGGAGGAAAAGGTTCATTTCGTTTTGCAGCGCTGCCTGTATATGGCCATGAGGGGGCTGGGCACCGTATCAGCCTAGATAGCCGACAATCCCAGCACATCCTGAAGAAGTATGTTCCCCGGATGCGACTGATTACTCTCTGCTTATGCTCAGTGCCTACGTGAGTAGCCTCTTACTGCTCTCTGCTCATCTGACTGTGCTCATGTGAGCAGCCACGGAGTTGGGGATCGCACCCCCGAACCGGCGATCCCTTGAGGCGTAGATCTCGCAGGCGTGCCAGAGATGCCGCCGGTCGAAATCGGGCCACAGCGTGTCGAGAAAGACAAGCTCCGCGTAGGCGGACTGCCAGAGCAGGAAATTAGACAGCCGCTGCTCGCCTGAGGAGCGCACCCACAGGTCGACGTCCGGGACATCCGGCTCGTCGAGGTAGCGGTGAAAGAGCTCCTCGCTGATCTTGTCGGGGCGGAGCTTCCCTGCCGCCACGTCACGGGCGATCGCAGCCGTGGCATCGAGGATCTCCGCGCGGCCGCCGTAGTTGCAGCAGAACTGCAGCGTGAGGACGGTGTTCTCCTCGCTCAACTGCTCCGCGTCCTCGAGTTCCCTGATGACGGAGCGCCACAGTCGCGGCTTTCTGCCCGCCCAGCGGATGCGGACGCCGGCCGCGGCGAGTTCCTCCCTGCGGCGGTGGATCACGTCCCGGTTGAAGCTCATCAGGAACGCGACCTCGTCCGGGTGCCTGCGCCAGTTCTCAGTGGAGAACGCGTACGCGGAGATGTACTTGACGCCCAGCTCAATGGCGCCCATGAGCACGTCCATCAGGGCGGCCTCGCCGACCTTGTGCCCTTCGGTCCTGGGCAGGCCGCGTTCCTTCGCCCACCGGCCGTCGCCGTCCATGACGATCGCGACGTGGCGGGGTACTAGCTCACGGGGGATCTCCGGCGGGCGGATGCCGCTCGGGTGCGGGTATGGCGGCTTTACCGTTCGGGGCTGGCGCTCCCCGGGGGTCTTGCTCAAGCACGCTCCACATGACGCAACGACCGGATCGAATGCTCCAGGTGCCACTGCAGGTACGCGGCCACCAGGCCACTGCACTCTACCCGGTGCCTGCGCTCGCTCCGCATCGCTTCGTCCCAGTCGCCGCGTAGCAGCGCGACCATGAGGGCCACCGTCTGCGGCGCGGGCGACGCCGACCCCGGCGTCCGGCAGTCGGCGCAGAGCACGCCGCCTGCCTGGACGGCGAACGCCACGAGAGGCTTGGTGCCGTTGGCGCGTTCACCGTTGCTGGCGCTGGCCATGCTGCCGGGGGCGCCGCAGCGGGCGCATTCCTCCAGCGCGGGAGCGTAGCCGGCGAAGGTGAGCGACCTGAGGAAATAAGCGTCGAGGACCATCCGGGGATCGCGCGGTGCTTCCCTGGGTGCTTCTCCCCCGCTTTCCGGGTCGCCGGGGTCACCGGGTAGGCCACGGTCGCCTTGTTCATCGGGTGTACCTGGTGCTTCCGCCTCGTTAGCGTCACCCGGGTCTCCAGGTGCTCCACCGGCGGCAGAGTCGTCGGGGGCACCTGATGCTTCATTGTCACCGGGGGCGCCGGGGCCATCGCTGCCGCCAGGGCCATCGCTGCCGGCGGGGCCGTCGCTGTCGCCAGAGCCATCGCTGCCGGCGGGGCCATCGCTGTCGCCAGAGCCATCGCTGCCGGCGGGGCCGTCGCGGTCGACTGGGTCAATGGCGTCGCCGAGGGCGCGGAGGCCGCCGATCAGCAGGAGGAACTGGCGGATCGCCGGCTCCTTCTCGACCGGCGTGAACCGCTCGGCGGTCTCCAGCATCGCGGTGCCGGCCGTGTACTTGGGATAGTCGCTCACCAGGGGCGTGCCGTAGGCCCGGATCACCTCGGCCTGCGTGATCTGGTCGAGCGACCTGCCCGGGTAGATCATGACGTCTACGTGCGTGAACGGCTCAAGCCGCGCGCCGAAGCGGGACTTGGTGCGCCTGACCCCCCTGGCTACGGCCCGGACGCGCCCGTTGTGGCGGGTGAGCAGGGTGATGATGCGGTCCGCTTCGCCCAGCTTCTGCGTCCGAAGCACGACCCCGTCATCCCGGTACCCCTGCACACATCCATTGTCCCGCACGCCACCGCGTCGGCTGGCCGACCTGTCGCTCATCCTCGCCCGCGGCCGACGTCGGACACAGCGGAGACATCCTCTGGCGACCGTATAACCGTTAAGTACGGTTTCCGGGCCACCACCGCGTGAGCCCGCATTCGCGGTAATCCGTGAGCACTGCGAGCTGGCCAGCCATCCCGGCGTTGCCCCGCCTCCCTGGTCATGTTTCGAGGGAAGGCGGAGCCACGCGTCTCGCGTTACCCGCCTCCAGGGCCATGTTTCGGGTGGAGGCGGGGCACGCTGTCGTTCGGGATATGGCTGACTGTGACTTTTGGGATGACTTGCGCGGAGTTACGCGTGGCGGGAGCGGTTGACCGCGCTCAGGACCGCGCGCATCGTGGCCGTGGCCGTGTTCGTGTCGATGCCTACGCCCCACAGGACCTGGTCGCCGGTCGCGACCTCCACGTAGGAGGCGGCCTGGGCGTCGGTGCCCTCGGTGAGGGCGTGCTCGGCGTAGTCAAGGACGCGGGCGTCGATGCCAACCGAGGCCAGGGCGGTGCAGAACGCGGAGATCGGGCCGTTGCCTGTGCCCTCGATCTCGTGGGTCTCGCCGTCGACCAAGATCGCGGCGCTGAGCTTCTGCTTGCCATCGGCGACTGACGAGGACTGGTGGTCGAGCAGCGCGACCGAGCCGTCGGCCAGGTACTCGCGGTGGAACGTCTCCCAGATCTCGGCGGGGCTGACTTCGCCGCCCTCTTCGTCGGTGCGGATCTGGATGTGCTTGGAGAACTCGATCTGCAGACGGCGCGGCAGGTCGAGCGAGTGGCCAGTCTTCATGACGTAGGCGACGCCGCCCTTGCCCGACTGGCTGTTGACCCGGATGACGGCCTCGTAGGAGCGGCCGACGTCGTGCGGGTCAACAGCCAGGTACGGGACGTTCCACTCGTACTCGCCGAATTCCCTGCCCGCCGCCTTGGCTTCCGCCTCCAGGGCGTCGAAACCCTTCTTGATCGCGTCCTGGTGAGAGCCGGAGAACGCGGTGTAGACGAGCTCGCCCGCGTACGGGTGGCGCGGGTGCACCGGGAGCTGGTTGACGTACTCGGTGGTGCGCCGGATCTCGTCGATGTCGCTGAAGTTGATCATCGGGTCGATGCCCTGGCTGAACAGGTTCAGGCCCAGGGTGACCAGGCAGACGTTGCCGGTGCGCTCGCCGTTGCCGAACAGGCAGCCCTCGACCCGGTTCGCGCCCGCGAGGACGGCCAGCTCCGCGTCGGCGACGGCGGTGCCACGGTCGTTGTGGGTGTGGACGGACAGGCAGATGTAGTCGCGGCGGGAGAAGTTACGGCTCATCCACTCGATCTGGTCCGCGTACACGTTCGGCGTGGAGCGCTCGACGGTGCAGGGCAGGTTGAGGATGATCTCCCGGTCCGGGCCCGGCTGCCAGACGTCCATCACCGCCTCGCAGGTCTCCAGGGCGAAGTCCAGCTCGGTGTCCATAAAGATCTCGGGCGAGTACTCGTAGCCGAAGTCGGTGGCATCGCCGAGGATCTTCTCCGCGTAGTGCATGACATGGCGGGTGCCGTCGACGGCCAGCGCCCTGGTCTCATCCTTGCTGGTGCGGAAGACCACCTTGCGGAACGTCGGCGCGGTCGCGTTGTACAGGTGCACCGTGGCGCGCTGCGCGCCCTCCAGGGACTGGACGGTGCGCTCAATGAGGTCCCCGCGGGCCTGGGTCAGCACCGAGATGCGGACGTCCTGCGGGATCTTGTCGCCCTCGATGAGCTCCCGCACGAAGTCGAAGTCCGTCTGGCTCGCGCTCGGGAAGCCAACCTCGATCTCCTTGTAGCCCATCTTCACGAGGAGGTCGAACATGGCCCGCTTGCGGGTCGGTGACATCGGGTCAATCAACGCCTGGTTGCCGTCCCGCAGGTCCGTGGACAGCCAGCGCGGCGCCTTGGTCATGACCTTGCTCGGCCACGTGCGGTCGGGGAGGTCAACCGGCTTGAACGGGGTGTACCGGTAGCACGGCATGCCGCTCGGCGTCTGATAGACGGGCGCTACGGACGGGTACGTACGATCGTGCTGCGTCATTGCTGCTCAAATCCTTCGAGATTCGCGGTGGTTGTCCGATCGGCGGCCAGCGGACATGCCTAGCACCCGCGACGAGGGAGCCAGCCTTTATAGGCCCCCGCCGCGGCCGCTAAGGAGGAGCAGCTCGTGCGACATAGCACTAAAGACCATACCAGCCCGAACGGCAGCGTGTTCCACATCCCTCGACCTGACACCCCAACCACAGCGCTGGGCAGCGCGGGTCGCGCTGCCTGGCAACCGCAACCACAGGGCTCTAGCCTCAGCCACCGTGTGGGGGCGGCGCGGTTTTGGCGCCGTCCCCACCGCGGGGGGTATGGGGGGCGCGCAGCCCCCCATGCGCGGGGGGTGCAGGGGGGTCGTCCCCCCGCGAGTAAGACTATGTTTTGCTCGGTGAGGGCGATCACGCCGATGGCCTGGGCCTGGGTCATGCCGAGGGCGCCGGCCAGGTGCTCCGCGGCGGCGCGCTCGGCGCCGGTCAGCGGGCCGTCAGCCATCGCGATCCTGATCGCCTCGGCGAGCCACCACTCGCGCGCCTCGATCTGAAGCTGGGCGCCGAGCGCACTGACCTTGGGCCTTGCGGTATCGATCGGCTCAGCGAGGTCCTCTGTCAGGGCGTCCTCGTCGTATTCGCTCTCCCCCGTGCCGGTCACGGCATCGATGGCACGGCGGCGGGCCAGGGGGTTGGCGGGGTCGCCGGCCCGGAGGATGATGGCGACCATCGCGCGCATCCCGGCGACGAGGGACACCTGCATCTGGACCGTGGTAGGCAGCTTCAGCACCTCGGTGACGTACCGGGTCTTGCAGGTGAGGCACTGCACGTGCTCGCCGGTCTTCATCAGCGGGATGAGCGGGATGAAGAAGACGGTGACGAAACGGCGGCCCGTCCGGTGGCGGTAGTCGCGGTCGCCGCCGCAGCGACGGCAGAAGAACACGCCGCGGCCGAGCGTCCGGTAGATGACGCTCAGGCCCCAGATGATGAGCATGGTCGTCCCTTCGGTAGTTGGCGCCCGGCGGCCTAGCGTATCGCGGTTGCGGGCTAGACGGCTTAGATCGTTATTTATCCGTATATATCGGGCGGACGATGCGCTTCTTCCCGCTGTCCGCCGCGGTCGTCCCTGTTGCCGGACCGCGCCCCGCTTATTTTGGCGTTACGGCAGGTCAAAAACCTCTGGCGTCCTCGCGGGCCCTGAGGTTGGCTAGGAAGATGCGCATCGAACAGTGGGATCCTGCTGACGAGAAATCCCAGCGTACGTGCTACGACATCATGCTCGCGGCGCACAAGATCGACGAGCCGGTCGTACCGCCGATGTCGTACGGGATATTCAGCATGTACTTCCGCCAAGGCTGGGACAAGACGCCAGGCGAGGCCTGGGTGGCATCGGACGACGACGGCACGGTCGCCGGCTACTACCGGATGAGCCTCCCCGACCTGGAGAACCTCAACCGGGCGACCGGCGGGCCAACGGTTCATCCTGCCGTCCGGCGGCGAGGCATCGGGCGCGAACTGCTCCGGCACGAGGGCGAGCGGGCTGCGGCACATGGCCGGTCGCTGTTCAGCGCTGCGGCGAGCGACGGCTCTGCCGGGGCCGCGTTCGCGCGGGCGGTCGGGGCGCAGCCTGACCTTGAGGAGGTCCGGCGCATCCAGTACCTGCGGGAGATACCGCCGGGCACGATCGCCGCGCTGCGCGCGTCGGCGGAGAAAGCCGCCGCAGGGTATTCGCTCGTGTCCTGGATCGGCGACGTCCCCGCTGAGTACCGCGGCCCGCTAGCTCAGGTACTGAACGCCTTCAACGACGCGCCACACGGCGAGAGCGAGGAACCGAAGGTGTGGGACGCCGACCGGGTAAGGGACCGGACGGGATTCCTCACGCGGGCCGGGCTGATGCGCGACTACAACGTCGCCGCTATCTCGGACTCGACCGGTGAGATGGCCGCCTTCAGCGAAGTAATCGTCGACCCCGAGTCGCCCGCCTGGGGATTCCAGCAGCTTACGGCCGTGATCAGGTGGCATCGCGGGCACCGGCTCGGGCTGCTTGTGAAGACGGCGATGCTTGAGCTGCTGGCTGCGGCGGAGCCGCAGCTTGAGTGCATTGAGACCGGGAACGCGGCCGTCAACGAGCACATGATCGCGATCAACGAGCAACTCGGCTACAAGGTGGCCGAGCCGGGCTGGCGGTCCTACGAGATGCCTGTCGCGGACATGCGCTGAGCTTCGCCGTGGCCCCGTGTTTAGCGGAATCATGTTGAAAGGTGAGTTAGATTGTCGGGCTCACCGTCACCGGCGTCCCCGGGCAGGGGCAGGCACCCCGCTCAGTCGTAGAAGCCGAGGCGGCGGAGGTACTTCGGGCTGCGCTGCCAGTCCTTGGCGATCCTGACATGCAGATCAAGGTAGACACGGCTGCCGAGCAGTGCCTCGATCTGCTGGCGGGCCTGGGTGCCGACCTCCTTCAGGCGGGCGCCCTTGGCGCCGATGACGATCGCCTTCTGGCTTGGGCGCTCGAGGTACAGCTCGGCGTGCACGTCGATCAGGTCGGGCTGGCCGGGGCGCGGCCCCATCTCCTCGACAAGCACGGCGATCGAGTGCGGCAGCTCGTCGCGGACGCCTTCCAAGGCGGCCTCGCGGATCAGCTCGGCGACCATGATCTGCTCGGGCTCGTCGGTCAGCTCGCCGTCCGGGTAGAGGGCCGGGCCTTCCGGCAGGTGGCTGATCAGGACATCCGTGAGCACGTCGAGCTGGTACTCGGCTACAGCGGAGACGGGGACCAGGTCGGCCCACTCCCCCAGCTCGCTGACCGCGAGGAGCTGCTCGGCGATCCGCTCCTGCGGGACCTCGTCGGTCTTGGTGACGATCGCGACGACCGGGGTGCCCTTGAGCGCGGCGAGTTCCCTGGCCAGGTACTTGTCGCCGGGGCCCACGTGCTCCGGGGCGGGGACGCAGAAGCCGATCACGTCGACCTCGGTAAGCGTGGAGCGGACGAGGCTGTCGAGCCGCTCGCCGAGTAGCGTTCGCGGCCGGTGCAGGCCGGGCGTGTCGACGATGACGAGCTGCGCGTCTTCGCGGTGGACCACGCCGCGGATCACCCGCCTCGTCGTCTGCGGCCGGTTGCTGGTGATCGCGACCTTGGCGCCGACGAGGGCGTTGGTGAGGGTGGACTTGCCGACGTTCGGGCGGCCAACCAGGCAGGCGAAGCCGGACTTGAAGACAGGCCTGGTTTGCGCAATATCGCCGCGCGCATCGTTCCTCCGGGCGCGTCCGGCACTCTTATCGGTCGTTCGCGGCTGGTTCACCTTACGATTGTCGGTCATCCGGCGCACCCGTTGGGTGCGGGGTCGAATCACTGTCCGAGTAATGTCTGTTTTGTGAACAAAACCCCCATCTGGCGACCAACCGCGCGGATTCTTGTGGCCGATCCCGAGGGGCAGGTCCTCCTGTTCAGCGCCCAGGAGTCGGACGGGGAGCGGTGGTGGTTCACGCCGGGCGGGGGCGTGCACCGGGGCGAGACCGTGCAGGCGGCCGCCGTGCGGGAACTCTTCGAGGAGACCGGGTTCGCCGTCACGGAAGCCGGGCTCGGGCCGGTGGTGGCGACATCCTCAAGCCTCTGGCTGGCCGAGGAGGAGGAGAAGCTGTTCCTCGGCGCGCACTCGTTCTTCTTCGTCCGGGTTGCCGATGCGTTGCTGAACACTGACGGGCAGGAAGACCTTGAGCGCTCGATGATCACCGGGCACCGCTGGTGGAGCGTCGCGGACCTGCGGGCGGCGACCGAGCGGATCGCGCCGCTCGGGCTCGCTGACCTCGTTGACAGGCTGCTGCGCGGCGACATCCCCGAGCGCCCGGTCCGCCTGCCCAGGCGGCACTAAGCCGAGGTGTAGTGCTTCGGCCCGCAAGAGTTGCCCAGTCAGGGGATGAGCGTGGCGCGCAGCGATCCGTCCGTGCCTGCGTAGAAGACCGGGGCGCTAGGGCCGAGGTCACGCACGGCGGCCAAGTCACCTGGGTCGGGGTCCGAGTCGCTGACAAGGGCGGCGGCCTCGAGGGACTCCGCACCACTGGAGACTGCCATCGCGACCGCGAGCCTGAGCGCGGACAGTCGCAGCGACGGCAGGGCCACCGCTGCGGCCGTGTAAGTCCGCCCGGTCTCGTCGCGCACGGCGGCGCCCTCAGACGAGGCAACCCGGGCCCGCGTGGACCGGGCCAGGGTAATGATCTTCTGATCCTCCGGGTCAAGGCCATCCCCGGCAGTCACGTCACTCACGGGAGAAGTGTAGTGAGCCGCGCCCCGTGCCCTCATGCGGCTCCCTCCATGCCGCCGCAGCAATGTCCGTGCGGAAGACGGAGGCATGCGACCGTGCTCACCACGCGGCTACAGAGATGCCTCCGTACGGACGGCGCAGTTCCGCGACGGCATCCGCCGGCGGCCAGAGCAGTAGCGGACCTGCGGGGCGGAGCATGAATCCGTTTGGACTGATTCTCCGGTTGGAATTTGGGGGTTGAATTTGACTTTTAGTCTTTGGCCTGGGCTTGGGCGGGGAGTTGCTCGATGAGGACCGTGCCCAGTTTGTTGCGGCGGCCGGCCAGGTTTTCCGCTGTTAGGTGGAGGCCGGCGACCGTGGCCTCGGAGCCTGCTATCGGGACGCGGCCGAGTTCGTGGCCGAGGAGGCCGCCGACCGTCTCCACGTCCTCCGCGTTGACCGTGACGCCGAAGAGGTCCTCAAGGTCGGCGACCGGGAGGCGGGCGATGACGCGGGCCGTGCCGGGGGCCAGCCACTCGACCGGGGCGCGCTCGTTGTCGTACTCGTCAGCGATCTCGCCGACGATCTCCTCGAGGATGTCCTCGATCGTGACCAGGCCAGCCGTGCCACCGTACTCGTCGATGACGATCGCCACGTGAATCCGCATCAGCTGCATCTGGCGGAGCAGTTCGTCGACCGGCTTGGAGTCGGGAACGTAGGTGGCGGGGCGCATGACCTTCTCCACGCGCTCTGCATCCTCCGCGTCTGTGTGCTCGTGCACCCAGGCGACGATGTCCTTCAGGTAGGCGATCCCCACCACGTCATCCGTGGACTCGCCGGTCACCGGGATACGCGAGAAGCCGCTGCGCAGCGCGAGAGACAGCGCCTGGTTAAGCGTCTTGTCCCGCTCGACGAACACCATGTCGGTTCGCGGCACCATGACCTCGCGGACGATCGTGTCGCCGAGCTCGACGACCGAGCGGACCATCTCCCGCTCGTCCGGCTCGATCTCGTCCTGGGACTCGATGTAGTCGACTAGGTCCTCGACGCCGGGGCGGCCGTTCAGCTCGGGGTCGCCGCCCTGGCCGCCGAACGGGAGCGCGCCGGTCACCGTGTCGACTAGGCCCGCTACCGGGCCGAGGGCGGCGTACAGGGGGCGGAGCAGTACTTTCGCCGCGGCGGCGACGCGCTCGGCCCGCTGCTTGCCCATGGCGCCCGGGCCTACGCCGATGAGCACGTACCGGGCGATGAGCAGCAGGCCCGCCGCGGGCAGGAACACCTGCCAGCCGCCGCCGAGCCAGTGCGCGAAGGCGAGGGTGACGCAGACCGAGCCCGATACCTCGGTGCAGACCCTGATGAGCGTCAGCAGGCTACCGTAGCGGTCAAGCCCGTCGGAGTCGGCCCTGGAGAGGGCCCGCTGCGCGCCAGCACACCAGCCCGCCGCGGCTAGCAGGACGATCGCGGCGAGCAGTAGCCACCCGGCGGGTGACATAAGAACTCCTTTCTTTTTGCCTAGCCGCGATGTCCTATCTACCCCAGAAACATCAAAAAGAAAGGGGTTCTTTAAGCGCCGCCGGCCAGCTGATCTCGCCAGTCGCGCAGCAGCTCGTTCTGCAGGCCGAACATCTCGGCTTCCTCTTCTGGGTCTGCGTGGTCGTAGCCGAGCAGGTGCAGGACACCGTGCACGGTGAGCAACTCAAGCTCGGCCTGGGTGGAATGCCCGTGCTGCTTCGCCTGGGCGACCGCTACCTGGGGGCAGAGCACCACGTCGCCGAGAAGGACCGGCTCGCTGTCGTCTTCGTCGCGGCCCCTGGTGCGGTTCGGGCCTGCGATCGCATGCGGTCGCAGCTCGTCCATCGGGAACGACAGCACGTCCGTCGGGCCGGGCTCCTCCATCCACTTCTCGTGGAGGTTGGTCATGTGTGCCTCGTCGACGAGCAGCATGGACAGGTCCGCCAGCGGATGGACCTCCATCTGGCCGATCACATACTGCGCGAGCTCGCGAAGCGCGTCCTCCCCGACCACGATCCCCGACTCGTTGTTGATGTCGACGCTCACCCTCGTGTTCCCCGTCTTCGTGCTTGCTCTGGCTGCTTTGCGGGCTGACTGGCCTTGGCGTCGTAACGTTCGTAGGCGTCGACGATCTTCCCGACCAGCTTGTGCCGGACCACATCGGTGCTCGTCAGCCGGGCGAAGTGGATGTCAGGGATGTCGTCGAGGATCTCCTGCACGACGCGCAGGCCGCTCGCCTGGCCCTCTGGCAGGTCGACCTGGGTGACGTCGCCGGTCACCACGATCTTCGACCCGAACCCGAGGCGGGTGAGGAACATCTTCATCTGCTCGCGGGTGGTGTTCTGCGCCTCGTCCAGGATGATGAACGAGTCATTCAAGGCTTCTACCACGCATGATAGGCCAACGGGGCTATTTCGATCGTTCCCGCGGCGATGAGCTTCGGGATCGAGTCCGGGTCGACCATGTCGTGGAGGGCGTCGTAGAGGGGGCGCAGGTACGGGTCGATCTTCTCGTAGAGCGTCCCGGGGAGGAAGCCGAGGCGCTCGCCCGCCTCGACGGCCGGCCGGGTCAGGATGATCCGGTTGACCTCTTTGGCCTGCAGCGCCTTCACCGCCTTGGCCATCGCCAGGTACGTCTTGCCGGTGCCGGCCGGGCCGATCGAGAAGACGATCGTGTGCTTGTCGATCGCGTCGGCATAGTGCTTCTGGTTGAGGGTCTTGGGGCGGATCGTGCGGCCACGGGCGGAGAGGATGCCCTGGGTCAGCACCTCGGCCGGCCGCATGCCTGGCTCGCCGTGGTCACCGCGGAGCATGGCCACCGTGCGCTCGATGGCGTCCGGGGAAAGCTCTGCGCCCTTGCGCTGCAATTCGAGCAGCTCGCTGAAGAGCCTGCCGATCAGCTCGGTTTCCGACGGGGTGCCGGACACGGTGATCTCGTTGCCGCGGACATGGATATCCGCCGAAAACTCTCGTTCTATGACATGAAGCAGCTCGTCCCTGGTTCCGAGCAAGCCAACCATGGAATGGCTGTCAGGAATAACCATTCGGATCGTGGAACCTGGGTTATCACTGCGAGTATCTGTCAATTCACTGCTCTCGAAGGCCCCGGGAGCGCCCCGTGGGCGATGTGGACGACTGGTGCCGGCCTGCTCACCGGGTCAGCCCGGCGGCCAGGTCATCGGACGGCCACCGAGCACGTGCGCGTGCACATGCCCGACGGTCTGCCCGCCGTCCTGACCTGTGTTGAAGACGATCCGGTACCCGGTGGCCTCGATGCCGTCGGCGGCCGCGACCTCGTGCGCTGTGGCGACGACCTCGGCGAGCAGCCCGCCGTCAGCGGCGGCGAGCGCCGCGACGTTCGGGAAGTGATCCCTCGGGACCACCAGGACGTGCGTCGGCGCCTGAGGGTTGATGTCACGGAAAGCGATGATCCGCTTACCGTCCAGCACTATCGTGGCCGGGATCTCTCCGGCTGCGATCCCACAGAACAAGCAGTCTGGCACAACACGATCATAGTGGGCGCTGGTCGCGCGCGGCGCCGGACGGTCCATGCGCAGCCGCAGGCAGTCAGCGGCGGTTCCCCGCCGATTATCCTAAATTCGTCCCGTTGTAACCATTTCCTCGCCTTGCCGGCCAGTAGCCAGTACTCGCGCTCCCCGCGTGATACATCCGGTACCCGCAGGGGGCTGCCTACTTTCCGCAATAACGGTTATCCTGATCTCTCCGCAATCCTCCGGCGGTTTCTGGGGTGGAGTTACCGAATGTGGGTTGGGCAGTGCAAGATTGTGTCGCAGCGTATCATTTCGTTGCGCTCCGTAATTAAGAATCGACACAGGCGTGGGCGGTAAACCTGCGCACACTGTCGTGGACAGTCAGGACGTGGAAGCGGTCCTGGACATTCCTGACGCACATCTCGGGTCTGAGTCTGCGACAGTCGGCTTCCTAAGCGCGCCTCCCGGTGATCCGGTCGCGGACGCTCGTACTGGCGGAAATGCCGGTAACGCGGACGCTATCAATAAGGCAGGCGACATGAGCGGCGCCGCGGTCGGGGCTGGGGGTACGGCCCTCGGCAACGGCGGCGGAAACCTCCGCGCCGGCGGTGAACCGTCAGATCAGGTCGAGCGTCCTATGGGTGTGACGGAAGCGCTCGCGGCTAACGCCCTGCTGCCAGGGGGGATGCTCGCCCCCGAGGCGTTCACCTCGCAGGCACGTCCGGCGACCGCCGCCTGGGACGCCTCCGAGGTCGTCACCGAGATCTACACGGCTCACTACAACCAACTCGTCCGGCTGGCCGTGATGCTCGTCCATGACGTGCAGACGGCCGAGGAAGTAGTGCAGGACGCGTTCGAGTCCATGCACCTGGCGTGGCGGCGGCTGCGGGACACGGAGAAGGCACTCTCCTATCTGCGGCAGGCGATCGTCAACAAGTCTCGATCGGTGCTGCGGCACCGCAAGGTCGTCGAGATGCACGCGCCTAAGCCAGCGCCGGACGAGCAAAGCGCCGAACACGCCGCAATGACGCTCATCGAGCGGTCAGCGGTAACCTCAGCGCTGCGCATGCTTCCGGTGCGGCAGCGGGAGGCCATCGTGCTGCGGTACTACGGGGACTTCTCGGAGGCCGACATCGCGAGGGCGATGGGGATCAGCCGAGGCGCCGTGAAGAGCCACACGGCTCGGGCGATGGCGGCGCTCAAGTCGATCCTGGAGCAGGAGACCTAATGGCGTTGCGGGCAGGTGAGGGGAGGGCATGACCTCACCCGAGGACGACGGCCTTGAAGAGTCGCTTCGGCGGGCCTTGTCCGAAGCGGCCGGCGAGGTCGAGCCCGGTGGTGACGGGCTCGACAAGATCCACGCGCGGATCGGCAGTCGTCCGCCGCGCCACTGGCTGCTCAGCGTCATCCTCGGGGTCGTCGAACGGGTTCGGTACTGGACCTGGCGAGGGCACTGGGCCTGGCCGACCTCACTGCCCAAGATCCCGGGGCTCCGGGGGACACGATCACGACGGAGCAACTTTCCCGGATGGGGGTTCGGGTCGCTCCGACTCGCGGTAGTACTCGCCGGGATCGCGGTCATCGCCAGCGTCACGCTCGGCATTCAGCCATTCAGGCACGCGATCCTCCAGGCGAGCGCCGCGCTGAATGGCGGTGGCGGACCACAGCAGGTCAGCGCGAGAACAGAGGGTAACGGAGCGCCGACCATCGAAGGCGGGAGCGGCACGCCTGCGACGGGTAGCGCTCCGTCGGGCGGCGGGCAGGCCGGTGCCGGACCGACCCCAAGCGCTGCCGCGCGATCGCGTACCGTGAAACCGCATCCGGCCGCTACAGCCAAGTGCGCGCCCACCACGTCCCCGGTCGCGAAAGGCGCGCAGTCGAGCCTCACGGACGTGACGCCGCCGCAGGTGTCCCCTACCACGCCGTCCACTCAGGTCACTGGCTCGCTTGTGCCAAGCCCGGCCGCGTCGCCCCAGCCGGACAGCACGAGCACGGCGACCTGCCCCGTGGCTTCCCCCACTGCGTCACCGACCCCGACGCCCACTGGCTCCCCATCGTCGCCGGTCCCCACGCCTTGGGCCACATCGCCGACGCCGACCTATACCGACCCGAGCCCATGGCCAACAACGCCGACCGCGGATCCGTCGCCACCCGGCTACCACCGGCCCAGTCCGTCCGGCCCGCCATCGTTTTCCCGGCCGGACAGGCAGCGCGGGATGCCCGCGGACCACGCGCCCCGGCGGCGGTAAACCGCTAGAGGTCCGCGACCCCGGCTACCCTGGCCGACATGGAATCGCTCCTGCCGGCTGCGGGCCCGCCGGTGTTCCTTGTGCCGCCCGGCGACTTGACGGCCGGGGTCATCACGCTGACCGGCCCGGAGGGACACCACGCGGCGGCTGTTCGCCGTCTCCGGGCCGGCGAGCGCGCGGACGTGAGCGACGGGGCGGGAAGCCTCGCCGAAGGCGTCGTGACTGGCACCGGCAAGGACTACGTCACCCTCGACATCCGCGCCCTGCACACGGTCCCGCCACCCCAGCCGCGCCTCACCGTCGCCCAGGCCCTCCCGAAGGGCGACCGCGGCGAACTAGCGGTCGAGCTCATGACAGAGATCGGGGTAGACGCCGTCATCCCGTGGGCCGCCCAGCGCTCGATCACGAAGTGGCAGGCCGACCGCGGCGCGAAAGCCCTGGCTAAGTGGCGCGCGACGGCCCGCGAGGCCGCGAAGCAGTCCCGCCGTGCGTGGCTGCCCGAGGTAACGGACCCGGCGACAACCGCCTCCCTCGCGAAGCGCGTCTCGACCGCCTGCGCGATCGTCCTGGAAGCCGACGCGCCCGCGAAGCTCCACGAACTGCCATTGCCGGAGTCAGGCGAAGTCCTGCTGCTTGTGGGTCCCGAGGGAGGAATCAGCCCAGCCGAACGCGCCACCCTCCGCGACGCCGGCGCGATCGAGGCACGTTTGGGCCCGACCGTGCTCCGCACCTCGACGGCCGGCGCAGCGGCAGCAGCAATCCTTCTCACCAAAACGGCCCGCTGGTGACGATTGCCCATATGCTGAAATGTCCGGGAATGTCGTGGCGCGCCAGCGCCCGACATTCCCGGAGGCCAATCTGGCACCGAGGGCCACAAACCTGATCTCAATGATCTTGGATCGATGGTGTCGCTATGGCGTACTCATCTATCCAATATCTTTTCCCTGGCAACGAGCAGCCCGGTCGATTACATGAAATTTCCGGCATGTCGTGGCGCCAGCAACCGGCATGCCGGAACTGCTTGCCGACCAAAGCAATGTCAGCCCGACTGCCTCGCGGCAGCTCTAGGGAGAGCAATATCGGCCCGAGACGCCCGCGGCGGGCCTGCCCAGGGCAATGCCGGGCCGATAGGCCTGCGGCAGCTCTAGCCGAAGCAATGTCGGGCCGATAGGCCTGCGGCAGCTCTGACCGAAGCAATGCGGGACCGAGAGTCCCCCCACGCCTCAAAAGTAATATCGGCGACCGGGTGAAACACGAACCCGTTCGGTAGCTAAGTTTTTGGTTTTGGGTACCTACCGGCCGTTGAAAGCGTCGCGGAGTCTAGAAAAAAAACCCTGGGAACCTGGCTGGAACTTCCCCGGGGGCTGCTCTTCGCCCCGTAGCTTGGCCAGGTCGCGGAGTAGCTTCTCCTGCTCGGCGTCGAGGCGGGAGGGGGTCTCCACCGTGACGTGGATCACCAGGTCGCCGCGGCCGGTGCCGTTGAGGTGCTTGACGCCCAGGCCGTACAGCGGGATGACCTGGCCGGACTGCGTGCCGGGACGGATGTCCACGTCGTTCGGCCCGTCCAGGGACTCCACGGACACGGTCGCGCCGAGGGCCGCCGCCACCATGGGGATCGTCAGCGTGCAGTGCAGGTCGTCGCCCTGCCGCTCGAAGATCGGATGCGGGCGCTGGACGACCTCGAGGAACAGGTCTCCGGGCGGGCCGCCGCCGGGGCCGGTCTCGCCCTCGCCGGCGAGCTGGATGTGCGTCCCGTCTTCGACGCCGGCCGGGATCCTGACCTTCATCGTCCGCCTGGTGCGCACCCGGCCGTCGCCGTCGCACTCCGGGCAGGGGCGGGGCAGGATGGTGCCGTAGCCGCCGCAGTTCGGGCAGGCCTGCGTGGTGACCACCTGGCCGAGGAACGACTTGCGCACCTGGCTGATCTCGCCGCGCCCGGCGCAGACCTGGCAGGTCTCCGGGTGCGTGCCCGGCGCGGTGCCCTCGCCCGAGCAGGTCGGGCAGACCACCGCGGTGTCCACGGTGAGCTCGCGGGTGGCGCCGAACGCGCATTCCGACAGGTCGAGCTCGATCCTGATCGTCGCGTTCCTGCCGCGCCGCGCCCTGCTGCGCGGGCCCCGGGTCGCGCCCGCGCCCGCAGCGCCGAAGACCGCGTCCACGAACTCGCTGAACGGGAACCCGGCCGCGCCGCCGAAGCCGCCGAACCCGGCCGCGCCCGCGCCCGCGGCGGCGAACGGGTCGCCGCCCAGGTCGTACATCTGGCGCTTTTCCGCGTCTCCCAGGACCTCGTAAGCCTGGGTGATCTCCTTGAACTTCTCCTGCGTGTCCGGGTCAGGGTTGACGTCCGGGTGCAGTTCCCGCGCCAGCCGACGGTAGGCGCTCTTTATCTCCGCCTGTGCGGCGTCGCGCCGGACCCCGAGCAGCGCGTAATAGTCCTCAGCCACTTATGACTCCCCGAGAATCTGCCCGACGTACCGTGCCACCGCACGTACCGCGCCCATCGTGCCTGGATAGTCCATCCTGGTCGGCCCGAGCACGCCGAGCTTGGCCAGGCCGCCGGCGCCGTAGGCGGCCGACACCACGGACGTCCCCTGGATCCCGGTCTCCGCGCCGATGCGGACGGTCAGGGTGGACGGACTTGCGGCCTCTCCGAGGAGCCGCATCAGTACCACTTGTTCCTCCAGTGCTTCGAGCACGTCACGCAGCCCCTTGCCGAAATCGGGGGCGGCCAAGTTAGCGGCACCGCCAAAGACCACACGTTCCTCGTGCCGCTCGGCGAGGCTATCGAGGAGAACTGAGAAGACTGCCTCCGCGTTGGGCCGCTCGGGGGCGGGGATGCGGTCGGTGAGGCCGGCGACGGTCGCGGCCGCGTCGGCAAGCTTATGCCCATCCAGGCACGCGTTGAGCACCGCGCGCAGATGCGCGATCGACTCAGGCTCCGCGACTTCCGGGAGGTCGACCGCGGCCTGCTCCACCCGGCCCGTGTCCGTGATCAGGACGAGCAGCACGCGCTGCTGCGTGAGCGAGACCAGCTCGATGTGCCGCACCGACGACCGGGACAGCGAGGGGTACTGGACGACCGCCACCTGCCTGGTCAGCTGCGCGAGCAGCCGCACCGTCCTGCCGACTACCTCGTCGAGGCTGTAGGCGCCCGCGAGGAACGTCTCGATCGCCCGGCGCTCCGCCGACGACATCGGCTTGACGCCCGAGAGCCGGTCGACGAACAGCCGGTACCCCTTGTCGGTCGGGATCCGCCCCGCGCTTGTATGCGGCTGGGCGATGAAGCCCTGGTCCTCAAGGACAGCCATGTCGTTGCGGATCGTGGCCGGCGAAACGTCGAGGCCGTGCCTGTCCACCAGTGACTTCGATCCCACCGGCTCGGTGGTGGACACGTAGTCCTCGACTATCGCGCGGAGCACCGCTAGCTTCCGCTCGTCAAGCACTGTGTTCACCTCCTTGGCACTCAGCATCCCTGAGTGCCAATTCTATTTGCTCACGAGAGTCTCGGGACGGCAAGCGCTCAGTTATCCCCCGGGGGGACGACCCCCCGTACCCCCCGATGTCCGCGCGGGGCGGGCCGATGGCAAAAATCGCCATCATATCGGCCCGCCCCGCGCGGACAAAGCTACGGCTGACTACGGAGGTGGGCTACGCTTCCGCCTGGGCACGAGCCTCCCGGACGTCACCACCGGAGATTGGAGCGCCGATGCGGAGCCGAGACTACGGGCGTGACGTTCTCGCACCGGAGAACCGGAAGCCCAGGCCGGGCCAGGGGCCGGTGCCGCAGGTCGAGGCCGAGCGGGACCTGGTCGTCGAGGACTTCGAGGGAAGGTTCTGCGGCGCCGTCGTCGCAATCGAGCCCGGCACGGTGACGCTTGAGGACAGGTTCGGCAAGCGGCGGGTGTTCCCGTTGCCTGGGACGTTCCTGCTTGAGGGGAAGCGGGTCACGCTGGTGCGCCCCACCCCGAAACCCGAAATAATGGGCAATGTCGGGCGGCGCACCGCGTCCGGGTCTGTCGCCGCGCCCCAGCACCGGGCCAGGGTCGCCAAGGCCAGCCGCATCTACGTCGAGGGCAAGCACGACGCGGAGCTCGTGGAGAAGATCTGGGGCGACGACCTGCGGGGCGTCGGGGTCGTCGTCGAGTACCTGGAAGGCGTCGACGACCTGCAGGCCATCGTCCGTGACTTCGAGCCGGATGACGGGCGGCGGCTCGGTGTCCTCGTCGACCACCTCGTCGCCGGCTCCAAGGAGAGCCGGATCGCCGCTTCCGTGGCCAGCGACCCCAACGTGCTCGTCGTCGGCCACCCGTTTATCGACATCTGGGCGGCGGTCAAGCCCACCACGGTTGGCCTAACGCGCTGGCCGGACGTCCCGCGGGGCTTGTCGTGGAAGGAAGGCGTGCTCGCGCGCATCGGCTGGGCACACGAGACCCCGCAGGACGTGGCCGCGGCCTGGCGCCGCATCCTGCGCGCGGTCACCAGCTACGCCGACCTGGAGCCTGAACTGCTGGGCCGCGTCGAGGAACTGATCGACTTCGTCACGGCCCCAGACGGCGAGTAACGCACGCTTGGTCGAGATGGTGACCCCGACCGGGTGGCCTCCTAGGTCAGGTCGCGGACCACCGCGTCGGCCAGGAGGCGGCCCTTGACCGTCAGGACGAGCTTTCCTGCCGCGTGAGCGGATGGGTCGATGAGCGCGTCAGCAACCATCCGTTCGGCTTCATCCAAAGCGGTAGGGCTGAGGACGGACAGCGGCAGGCCCTCGGCCAGCCGGGCGCGGAGCATGATCTCTTCCATCCGCCGCTCGGGGGCAGTCAGGCGCTCGCGGGCCGCAGCCGGGGAGCGGCCCGCTGCCAGGCGCGAGGCGTAGGCGGATGGGTGCTTGACGTTCCACCAGCGGACGCCCCCCACGTGGCTGTGCGCGCCGGGGCCGAAGCCCCACCACTCGCCGCCTGTCCAGTACAGGAGGTTGTGCCGACTGTGTGATTTGTCGCTTCTGGCCCAGTTCGAGAGCTCGTACCAGGCGAAGCCCGCCCGGCTGAGCAGGTCGTCGGCGATCAGGTAGCGGTCGGCCATCGCGTCGTCGTCCGGGACGGCGATCTCGCCCCTGCGAACTTTCGCCGCCAGCCGCGTACCGTCCTCGACGATCAGCGCGTACGCCGACACGTGATCGGGACCCGCCTCGATCGCCGCGGTCAGCGACCGTCGCCAGTCGTCGTCGCTCTCCCCCGGCGTCCCGTAGATCAGGTCGAGGCTGACGTGCTCGAAGCCCGCTTCGCGGGCCCAGCGCACACAATCAAGGGGTCTCCCCGGCTGATGTTCGCGGTCAAGGACCCGCAGCACGTGTGGTACCGCGCTCTGCATCCCGAACGATAGCCGGGTAACTCCCCAGGCCCGCAATTGCTCAAGCTCGGCGGGGCCGACCGTTTCCGGGTTGGCCTCGACGGTGATCTCGGCGTCTTTCGCGAGGCCGAAGCTCTCGTCGATTTTCCTGATAATCCCGCCGAGCCGCTCAGGCGCGAGCAGCGTGGGAGTGCCGCCGCCGAAGAACACCGTGCGCGCCGGCGCGCCCGTGGCGGGAAGGACCTTCGCCGCGAGGTCGACCTCCTGCGCTACCAGATCAGGGTAGGCGGCCTGGCTCGCGCCGCCGCCCAGTTCTGAGGCAGTGTAGGTGTTGAAATCGCAATAGCCGCACCGGACGCGGCAAAACGGTACGTGTACGTAAACGCCGAACGGGGTATCGCCAAATCCTAGGGTCGCTTCGCGTGGCAGGGATCCGTCGTCGGGAACCGTTTCACCCTCTGGCAGCGTTCCAGGCATAGAGCCGAGGATAAGCTGTAGCTAGAGCAACATGGGCGGGAGGTACTGGTGACTTCAGATCCGGGGCCTGGTTCGAATGGTTTTCCGTTGCCACCCTCATACGGGCCGCCGTCGTACGGGCCCGTGCCGCCGCCCTACCCCCCGGTGCCTTACGCGCCTGGGCCTTACGCGCCTGTGCCCTACGGGCAGCCGCCTGGCTATGGGCCGTACCCGTACCCGTACGGGCAGCCGCGACCGGTCGAGCCCACAATGCTCGCCGCCGCCGCCGACAGGGAACGGGCGCTGGACGTGCTCAAGGCCGCGTTCGGCGAGGGCAGGCTGAGCAAGGAGGAGTTCGACTCCCGTTCCGCGCGGGTCCTGGCGGCCCGAACCTACGCGGACCTGGCCGCCATCGTCGCCGACCTGCCCGCCGGGCCGGCGGGCGCCGTCCTGCCCTACCACCCCGGCTACTACCAGCCGGTGGTCCAGGTGACGCCGACCAACGGGCTCGCGATCGGGTCGATGGTCTGCGGGCTCGCCGAAATCTTCACATTCGGGTTCGCCGCCATTCCCGCGGTCATCCTCGGGCACATCGCGCGCAACCAGATCAAGCAGACCGGCGAGCGCGGCGACGGCATGGCCCTCACCGGGCTCATCCTCGGCTACCTGGGAATCGCGGGCTGGCTGCTCGTCATCCTCGTGGTCGCCTCCCATAGCGGCGGGCCAGGCGGTTAACCGCCCCCGGTTCCCTACTTGGGGCGGTTGTCGGTCTGCGTGGTGGACAGGGCGGCGACGAACGCCTCCTGAGGCACCTCCACGCGGCCGATCGTCTTCATCCGCTTCTTGCCTTCCTTCTGCTTCTCAAGCAGCTTCCTCTTGCGGGTGATGTCACCGCCGTAGCACTTGGCGAGGACGTCCTTCCGCAGCGCGCGGATGTTCTCTCGTGCGATGATCTTGCTGCCGACGGCGGCCTGGATCGGGACCTCGAACTGCTGCCTCGGGATGAGCTCCTTGAGCTTGGCGGTCATGGACAGCCCGTACTCGCGGGCGCTGTCGGTGTGCACGATCTGGCTGAACGCGTCTACCGGCTGGCCCTGGAGCAGGATGTCCACCTTGACCAGGTTGGCGACCTGCTCGCCGTCGGGCTCGTAGTCGAGGCTCGCATAGCCCCTGGTGCGGGACTTGAGCTGGTCGAAGAAGTCGAAGATGATCTCCGCCAGGGGCATCGTGTAGCGGATCTCGACCCGGTCGGTGGACAGGTAATCCATGCCCTTGAGGACACCGCGCCTACTCTGGCAGAGCTCCATGATCGTGCCGATGTAGTCGCTCGGGGAGATGATCGTGGCCCTGACGACCGGCTCGTAGACTTCCTTGATCTTGCCGCCGGTGTTGGCCTTGGGGCTTGTCGTCGCGGACGAGAAGCCGTCGATGCCGCCGGGGAAGTCGCTCGGGTTGGTCACCTCGAGCTCGCGGCCGCTCTCCATGACGACGCGGTAGACGACGTTCGGCGCGGTGGAGATGAGGCTCAGGTCGAACTCGCGCTCAAGGCGCTCCCTGACGATCTCCATGTGCAGGAGGCCGAGAAAACCGCAGCGGAACCCGAAGCCGAGGGCCGTGGACGTCTCCGGCTCGTAGACGAGGGCCGCGTCGTTCAGCTGCAGCTTGTCCAGGGCTTCCCTGAGCTCCGGGTACTCGTCGCCGTCGACCGGGTAGAGGCCGGAGAAGACCATGGGCTTGGGATGGTCGTAGCCGGCGAGCGGGTCGCTGGCCTTGTTGGTGCTCGTGGTGATGGTGTCGCCGACGCGGGCCTGGCGGACGTCCTTGACGCCGGAGATGACGTAGCCGACCTCGCCGGCGCCGAGGCCGTCGCTCGGGATGGGCTCCGGGCTGATGACGCCGAGTTCCAGGGTCTCGTGGACGCTCTGGGTGGACATCATCAGTATGCGCTCGCGCTTGGTGAACTTGCCGTCGACGACCCGCACGTAGGTGATGACGCCCCGGTAGGTGTCGTAGACGGAGTCGAAGATGAGGGCCCTGGGCGGGGCATCCGGGTCGCCCTGCGGGTGCGGGACCTGGTCGACGATGGCGTCAAGGAGCTGCTGCACGCCTTCTCCGGTCTTCGCGGAGACCTTGAGCACGTCACTCGGGTCGCAGCCGATGATGGCGCTCAGCTCCTCGGCGTATCGCTCAGGCTGAGCGGCCGGGAGGTCGATCTTGTTGAGCACCGGGATGATCTTGAGGTCGGCGTTGATCGCCAGGTAGAGGTTGGCCAGGGTCTGCGCCTCGATGCCCTGCGCGGCGTCGACGAGGAGGACGGCGCCCTCGCAGGCTTCGAGGCTGCGCGACACCTCGTAGGTGAAGTCGACGTGGCCGGGGGTGTCGATCATGTTCAGGACGTACTGCTTGCTGTCCTTCTCCCAGGGCAGCCGTACCGCCTGGCTCTTGATCGTGATACCGCGCTCGCGCTCGATGTCCATCCGGTCCAGGTACTGGGCGCGCATCTGCCGCGCGTCCACGATCCCGGTCAGCTGCAGCATCCGGTCAGCCAGAGTGGACTTGCCGTGGTCGATGTGCGCGATGATGCAGAAGTTGCGGATCACGGCCTGGTCCGTGCTAGCCGGTGCCGGGGTCTTGCCCTGGGCAGCCTTGGCCGGGTCGCTCATTGCCACCATGCTTCCATGAACGTGCTCGTGCGCGGGGTCTGCGCGCGGGGCCGGTGCGCCGGGCCGGCGCGCGCGGTAGCGGGACATCCGCGGGCGGTCTTTCGCCTATCGCGCAGTTGTCCCCGCGATCAGGGTATCGTGTGCTTGCCGCCGACCTGGCAGTGCTTTCCCCGCTCGCTTCTTAGTCCAGGCGGTACTGAAACCCCATTGGTTTGAGGAAGCGGCGGCGGTTCGGCTATCCTTCATGTTCGCGCCCGGTGAACCTTCTAATCCTGACCTGCGTCCTACAGGTGCGCTGTACCAGCATCATCAGGATGAGAAGGTTCACTTCTCACGCTGCCGCGGGCGGGCAGACCGTTCCCTGGGCGGCCAAGCAGACTTTTTACCCAACGAAGGACGTATCCGCGTGGCGAACATCAAGTCGCAGATTAAGCGCATCAAGACGAACGAGAAGGCGCACCAGCGCAACAAGGCCGTCAAGTCCGAGCTCCGGACTTACGTGCGGAAGTTCCGCGAGGCTGTCGAGACTGGCAACGTCGAGCAAGCGACCGACGCGATGCGGACCGCCTCCCGCAAGCTCGACAAGGCCGTCGCCAAGGGCGTCATCCACAAGAACCAGGCCGCGAACCGCAAGTCGGCGATCGCCCAGCGCCTCGCCGAGCTGGCCTCCGCCTAGGCTTCTCGCTTCTCGCCACGCCGGGCGCCAGATGGCGTCCCGGCGTTTTGGCGTGTCTTCGTTCCTCAGGTAAGCCAGACGAGCTCGCCCGCCGGGCGCGGGGCCACTACATGCTTCGGCGGTGTTCCACCACGGCCAGGAGCTCTTCGAGGGCCTCAAGGCCTACCGCCAGGACTCCGGGTCGATCGTGAGCAGCGCCTAGAGCCGGTCGGCCAGCGGGTGCGCGGCTCGGTTCTCCTTGCGGGCGGCGACGAACTCGGCGGCGATCGCACGGCGGCGGGTGGAGGCGTCCAGGTCGCTACCGGCGCGGAGCGATCTGCTCACCGCCGATGACACAGAGTGCCTCGGAGGTGACGTTAGCGGGCGGGTGCGCTCGCGCGGTAGGTGACTATCTGGCGGATGGCGCGTTCCAGGGCGTACTCCGGGCTGACTCCCCCGCCCTTCACCTGTGCGTCCGCCTCGGCGACGGCCTGCAGGGCGCTGGCCACCCCGTCCGGGTGCCAGCCGCGCAGCTGCTGGCGGATCCGGTCGATCTTCCACGGCGGCGCGCCGACCTCGGCCGCCAGGGCGTTGGGGTTTGCGTTCCGCGACGCGGCGCCGACCCGGCCGAGGAGTCTCACACCCGTGGCTAGCGCGCTGGTGATCAGGACGGGTGAGGTGCCAGTGGCGAGGGCCCATCTCAGTTGTTCGAGTGCCTCGTTGAGCCGGCCTTCGACCGCGTGGTCGGCCACGCTGAAGCCGGTCGCCTCCGCGCGGCCCCGGTAGTATCTGGCGACGGTGGCCGCGTTGATCCTGCCGTCGGTGTCGGAGGCGAGCTGGTCGACGGCGCTGGCCAGCTCACGCAGGTCTCCGCCGATCGCGTCGAGCAGGGCGCGGACCGCTTCGGCATCGGCCTGGCGGCCGGTGCGGCGGAACTCGTGCCTCACGAAGTCGGTCCGTTCGCTGGCCCGGGTCAGCTTCGGGCAGTCAACCTGCCTCGCCCCGGCCTTGGCCAGGTCGGCGACGAGGGCCTTGCCCTTGGCCCCGCCGGCGTGGGTGAGGATGACGGCTGCGTCCGGCGCAGGGCTCTTGGCATACTTGGCGAGCTCGGCGGCGATCTCCTTGCCGGCGTTCTGCGCGTTCCTGATGATCACGACCGCGCCGCCGCCGAAGAGGCTAGGCGACGTAAGCGCGGCAAGCTCCCCTTGGGCCAGCGCGGACCCCTCCAGGTCATGCAAGTCCCCGTCCCCGCCCCCGCTGGCCTCAGCGAGCGCGGCCCGTGCCTGCGCAAGCGCCTCCCGCACGGCACGGTCAACGAGAAATTCCTCCTCGCCCACGATGAGCGTGACGGCCACCAGGTTCCCCATGCCCGCAAGCATGCCACGCGCACGGAGCGGGCCGGTCATGTTCTGGCCGTGGCAGTCCCAAGACCCCACAAGGGCAAGAGCAGTGTCAGCCCGGGCAGACCGCCCGCCCCCGGCTCCCGCCACGCGACCAGAAGATCGTTCAGTCCCGGACAGGGGCTAAGGGGTCGAGTCCGATTACGCGGTGACGGGTTCGCCGCCGCGCCAGACGCGGCGCGGGGGCAACCCGTAGTTCCAGGCGAAGGCGCCCTCGTGGTCGGCGTCCCACAGGACGATGTCGGCGAGGCGGCCGCGGACCATCGCGCCTCGGTCCGGGGCGCGCAGAGCGTAGGCGCCGCCCAGGGTGGCGGCCCGCAGCGCCTCGGTGACCGACAGGCCGAGGTAGGACACGGCCAGGGCGATGACCAGGGGCATCGAGGTGATGCCTACGCCACCGGGCGTGTGGTCGGAGCCGAGCGCGAGTACCACGCCCTTGTCGAGCAGTGCCCGGACCGGCGGCTTCATGGACTGCTGAAGCGCGGATCCCGGTGAGATCACGGCGGCCACGCCGCCTCGGGACAGGGCCGCGACATCCTCGTCGGTCGCAGCGTGCAGCAGGTCGGCGGACGCGCAGCCCAGCTCGGCGGCGACGCGGGCCGCGCCACTGCCGCTGCCATTGTGCGTGTGCCCGCCGGTGTGCAGCCGGGGCAGCAAGCCCGCGCGGCGGCCCGCGTTGAGGATCCAGCGGGCCTCTTCCTCGGTGAACCGGCCGTCCTCGCAGTTGACGTCGACGCTGTCGGCGCCCACGGCGGCGGCGTCCGCGCACCAGGACGAGACCGCGTCGATGTAGTCGCTGCGGCGGCCGAAGAACTCCGGCGGCACCATCTGGGCCGCGTAGAACGTGATGTGCAGCCTCGGCATGCCCGGCTCGTTCTCAAGCGAGCGGAGCATCCGCACGTCGGCGAGCTCGCCGTCCCTGGTGAGGTGGTAGCCGGTCTTCGCCTCGATCGTCGTGGTCCCCGACTGGAGCCAGCAGGCGAGCCGCTCGCGGACGTGGTTGCACAGGGTCCAGGGGTCGGTGCCCCTGGTCACGGTGATCGTGGACGAGATACCGCCGCCGGCCGCGGTGATCTCCGAGTCCGACAGGCCGGTGGACCGCATGGCCAGTTCCGCGTAGCGGTTGCCGGCGTAGACCGGGTGCGTGTGCGCGTCGATCAGGCCCGGAGTGACGAGACCGCCGCCGAGGTTCTCCACCAGGTCAACGTCGACGATGTCGTCGACGACGCCCGGAACGCTGCGGGGCAGCTCGGCGGACGGGCCGACCCAGGCGATCCGGTCATCGCTGATCAGGATGGCGGCATTGCTAATGATCTCTGACCCGGTCCAGAGCCGGCCGATGCCAGTGAGCAGCCGGGCGGTCATCGGCTCTTCCCGTCATACAGGAAACCACGGAGGTCGGTTCCAGCCATCATGAGCGGCCACCTGCCATGCATGTTAGACGTCGGCGCTGACCGTACTTACCTAGAGATAGGACGGCGTGCTCGGGTGATTGGCACCGTTTTGCGCGACACGCCCTACATATCGGTTCCGTTACGGTATTGCACCAAGGGGGGTCCTTACAAGCCCCCCGGTCAAAACCACAGGCAACCCGAAGTTACCCACTGGTACACTCCGCGCCGTCCCGCGCCGCCGCAGCATGAATGTCCCGTTAAGCTCCCACGCGGCTGAATGCGCTTTCCGGCGCGTAGCAGTCGGCCCGATTGCGCACTTAGCACGCCGGTCAACACGGGCGGTGGCGGAGGCGCCCCATGCAAACCGCCTAGGGCCGCGGGCGGCGGTTAACCCGCCGCCCTAGCTTGCTGGTCAACACAGGCGGTGGCCGAGGCGGAGGCGGAAGCGCCCATGCCAGCAAGCCTTGTGCGCATTCGGGCTCACTCTTGCCGGCCCAAATGCGCACTTAGCTTGCTGGTCGGCACAGGCAGGCGCTGGAGGCGGCGCGATGCCAGCGCGCCTAGTGCGCAAGTGCGCACTAGGCGGGTCAGCCGTCCGTCGGCGCCCGGCGACTTGCGCCGGGCGCCTTGGCTCGGGAGTTACACGACCACGAAGTGCTGGAGTTCCGCGGCGAGCTCCGGGGGTACGCGAGCCTCGAGGAAGGTGCCGTCCGGGCCGTGCTCCGTCCGCGTCACCTCGCCTGCGGCGTGTGCCCTGGCCACGAGGTCGCCCCTGCTGTAAGGGACGCTGACCCGGACCAGGCGGTCCCGCTCGGGCAGCCTCTCCTCGATCACCGCGCGGAGCTCGTCGAGGCCCTCACCGGTCTTCGCGGAGACGAGCACAGAGTCACGTTCGCGCAGCTGAAGCGCCTTGAGCGTAACCGGGTCGGCGTCGTCGATCTTGTTGATCACGATGAGCTCGGGGACGTTCTCGGCACCGATCTCGCCCAGCACCGCGCGCACGGCGGCGAGCTGCGCCTGCGGGTCGGCGTCCGAGCCGTCGACCACGTGCAGGATCAGGTCCGCGTCCTTCGCCTCCTCCAGGGTGGACCTGAAGGAGTCCACGAGCTGGTGCGGCAGGTGCCTGACGAACCCGACGGTGTCAGTCAGCGTGAACGGCCGTCCGCCGGGGGTCTTAGCCTTCCGCACGGACGGATCCAGGGTAGCGAACAGCGCGTCCTCCACCAGGACTCCCGCGCCGGTCAGCGCGTTGAGCAGGCTGGACTTGCCCGCGTTGGTGTACCCGGCGATGACCACCGACGGGACCTCGTGCCGCCGCCGCTGGCCGCGCTGCACCTCGCGGCCGACCTTAAAGTTCGCGATCTCGCCGCGGAGCTTGGCGATCCGCGTCCTGATCCGGCGCCGGTCGGTCTCGATCTTTGTCTCACCGGGACCACGGGTTCCGATGCCGCCGCCGCCGGCGACCCGGCCGCCCGCCTGTCTGGACAGCGACTCACCCCAGCCGCGCAGCCTCGGCACCAGGTACTGCAGCTGGGCAAGCTCCACCTGCGCCTTGCCCTCGCGGCTCTTGGCGTGCTGGGCGAAGATGTCCAGGATCAGCGCGGTGCGGTCGATCACCTTGACCTTGACCACGCCCTCAAGGCGGCGCAGCTGGCTGGGGCTGAGCTCGCCGTCGCAGATCACCGTGTCCGCGCCGGTGGCGGCCACGATCCCGGCGAGCTCTTTTGCCTTGCCCGCGCCGACGTAAGTAGCCGGGTCGACCCGGCCGCGGCGCTGCATCAGGCCGTCGAGCACGACGGATCCGGCGGTCTCGGCAAGGCGGCTGAGCTCCATGAGGGAGTTCTCCGCGCTCTCCTGCGTGCCGTCGGTCCAGACGCCGATCAGCACGACGCGCTCAAGGCGCAGAGCACGGTACTCGACCTCCGTGATGTCGGTGAGCTCCGTGGAGAGTCCCGCAACGCGCCGCAGCGCGTGCCGGTCTTCCAGGTCAAGTTCCCCCGTTGCGGCGTCCATCTCGGTCCGCTCGCTGTAAGCAGTTGTCATCGTCCTCCTAGACTCAGAACGTTCCCTTGATGGTGTCACTACCCCAGGGGCTCGTCACCTGAATAAACACCGGCAAGCCTCTTAATGTGCCCGGGCAGCCTACGCGGCGGGCAAGTGTCGCCGCCCGCCTGCTGGCCGTCTAGCCCGAGGGCGGTCGCCTCGTCCAGCCGGGTACCCCCCTTACCTGGAGGTCATCTCCCGGTAAGGGTGGTCATTTCCTGGTAACTGGAATGCTCGAGAGGACGACTGCCGTTATTCTTCTGTGACACGGATCGACTCTGGAGGGTTCGCTGGTGCACCGACCTGAGCCGACGCCATACGGTACGCAGCCCGGCCTCACAGGCTGATCCTGGTCGGCCGGAGCGGTGTACTCCCATATACAGGTTCATCGCCGCGCATCGCGGCAGGGGATAAAGGAGTGTGCATGGAGCGAGCTGACTGGCTGGACGATCGGGTTGATTCGGCCGACGCGCGGTTCCTGATGGTGACCGCGATCACCCACCACCGGTTCAACTCCCCGATCTGGGGCGCCCGTGAGGTCCGCAAGCTGCACGCCGAGCTCGCCGAGATCGCCAGGCACGCGTCCGAGGTCCTCAAGGAGCACCAGGCCGCCAGTAAGCCCGCGAAGGCCCAGCGTCCCCGCCCGAGGTACCGAGGCGTCTTCGGCGCCCCCGCCTGGTAACCCGCCGGGGAAGAGCCAGCCTGCCGGTCCTACGACCCGCGCGCACAGCGCATCGTAATAATCCGGAAGGACCTTCCCCTACGGACGTAGCGACGCAGAGACGACCGAAGCGCACAGCCTAAGTACAAGCGACGTAGCGGTTTGCTCGCCCGTAGACACGTAACCGCCTGCGACATGCTCGGACACGCGGCATCGTCCACGATGAACGCGCTGGCGTTGGCATTACAGAACCTGAGGGCCTTCTCTCCGAGTTCTGACCAGTTCCTGAAGGCGCCGGCAACCTCAGACTCGGCTAAGTGCTCTTGGTGCGGATGCGGCCATTGCGCTGTTCGGTCGCGTTCGAGTGGCGAGACGATTTCGACGCGTTCGGCGGAGATCACGCGAGGCGATGCGGCGCGGCGAGCGGGTCTACTCGGCGGCCGACATCGTCCCCAACCCGTCGTTCGGCGAGGCCCGCAAGTACGGCAACCATCTGCGGCTGATCGAGCACGCGATGGCGGGCGGACTGCCTGCCCGCGTCGCTGAGGCGAGCAGCCTGTGTCGGGCGGATCGACTGGTCCCAGTCGATCCGCCCGCTGCTTGTCCTGGCCGCGCCGGCGGCTCCTACGGTAGAACGCCGGGTCCGGAGACGTTCGCTTGCTGGAGGAGCAAGGTCTGCGCGCCGTTCTTCACGTAGCCGGCGAACTGGTAGGTGCTGGCGTCGAGCAGGATGCCCGTGACACCGTTGGTGAACGGGAAGCTGATCTCGACGTCGGCGTGGCCAGCCGCGTCTGTGATGCGCTTGACCGTTACTCCGGGTACATCGGCGAGCGAGAAATACCAGGTGATCGGCCCGATGATTCTGGCGCCGTAGCCGATGAGCATGTTCGCGAGCACGCCGACCGCGTTGCAGTAACCGGCTGTATCGGTGCAACCGGTGCTGTACGTGTTCAGCTTGCCAAGCAGGGCCTGCGGATCGCCGGGGAGACTGGGTGTTCCCCGAAATGCCTCGGATCCCATGTACAAAGCCGGGTACAGCTCCGAGTAGGCCGGGCCCACGGGCATCAGCCACTTGGAGCCGCTGGCGCAACTCGCCGACCTGGCGCAGGTCACCAGCGTGCCGTTGACATAGGACGCTTGCTCGGTGTCGTCGGCCCTGGCCCAGACTTCCTGGGTGCCGCGGCTCGTGCCGACCTTGCGGTAGATCCACTGGCTGGGATCGGAGGGGTCGCCTTGGCCGGCCTTGTGGGCGTTCCATAGGGCCAGCGCCGCTTGCTCGGCGGTCAGCTCGGCTGGACTGGGTGGTGCCGAGTCGGCCTGAACGCTGCCCGGCCCGGAGACCAGGGTGGTCTGCAGCAATGCGGTCTCGTTGAACGAGCTAGCGGAGTTCGGCGAGCCGTTGGAGGGTGCCCAGTCGGCCTGCGCGAGGTAGCTGTCGGGTGGTGTAGGACACCTGTCATTGCCCGCAGCGGGCCCGCCGGTTCCCTCGGCTATTGTTCGGCGCGGCCCGCCTGCCCGTCCGCCCAGAGCGCGTCCCGGAGCCTAAGCCGGACAGCGCCGCGCGTAAAGTCCGTTTCCGTTGACTTGCTCGACCAGACGTAGGCTTCGCCCGGTGTTAGGCTCGCCATCTTCGCTGGCGTCAGGTCCGCCAGCGACACCACCACCTTCTGCATATGCCGGAGCAAGGCCGGCGAGTTGAACTTGTGCAGGATCACGATGTCAGACAGCTCGATCAACTTGATCGGGACCGATGGCGGGTCCTGGCTCGGCACTGCCCGGACGCCTACCTGGTGCCGAATGCCTCAGGGCCGCTAGACGTGCTGCTCAAGGACTGGGGCCAGGACACCACCGCGCGGCGTTCCTGCGGCCCTGACTGGTATGGCGTGTAACGACGTTGCGGTCCGTCACCGTCGCGCTACCATGAGGCGCAGCGAAAGGCGGAGCACTCGTGAACGATCTCCTGACCCGGCTGTGGCGGCTCGGAAAGCCGTTCCAGTGGCGGTTCCTGTGGCTCATGCACGCCAAGTTCATCTGCGGCATCACCGGCGTCGTCCGCGACGATCACGGGCGCGTCCTGCTGCTCCGCCACCGGCTCTGGCCGCCCGGCCGACAGTGGGGGTTCCCGACCGGGTACGCCAACAAGGGCGAGCGGCACGAGGACACCATCGCGCGAGAGGTCCGTGAGGAGACCGGCCTGACCGTCAAGGCCGGGCGGCTGCTGAAGGTCCGCAGCGGCTTCCAGTACAGGATCGAGATTTACTACGAGGCGAACCTCATCGGCGGGGTCGACGGCCTGGCCCTCGACCCGAAGGAAGTCCTGGAAGCCCGACTGTTCAGCATCGACGATCTGCCGACCGGGATGCCGGAAGCCCACCGGGAACTCGCCGCAGGTCTGTGACCGCGCGCCGACGGAGGAGGTGCCAAGGTCGGGACTCCCCAACCTGGACCGGCTCGGCCCGGGCGTTCGTGGCTTGCGACAATGTCCGCATGGACGGAATCGCGTGTCCCTGCGGCCTCGGTGACGACTACGACTCGTGCTGCGGGCGGCTCCACGCCGGAGCGGCCGCGCTTACCGCCGAGTCGCTCATGCGCTCCCGCTACAGCGCCTTTGCTGTCGGCGACGCCGGGTACCTCCTGCGCACCTGGCACCCGGCGGGCCGTCCGCGGACACTCACGCTTGACCCAACGCTCCAGTGGACGCGGCTTGCGGTGCTTGAGACGGACGGCGGCGGGCTTTTCGACGCCGCCGGCACGGTGCGCTTCCGCGCTGTCTACGTTCAGGAGGGACGGCGCGGCGTACTCGCGGAGACGAGCAGGTTCGTCCGGCAGGACAGGCTGTGGACTTACTTCGGTCCCGTCGACTGACCTCCGCGTCGTCGATGGGCGCCGCTCACTGGTCAGACTTCCGCCACAACCGGGATGATCATCGGTCGGCGGCGGTAGTTGTCCGACACCCACTTCCCGATGACCCGGCGGGACAGCTGGCGCAGGCCGTGTGCTGAGCACGGACCTGACGGAGACCGCCCCGCTGGAGCGGCGTGCCGACTCGGTGCTGCAGGCCGAGTTCCTGGTCGAGGACCTGACGGGGAAGTACATCCTGGTCATCGAGTCCCAGACCGACGAGCATAAAGACCGGCTCAGACGATGGCCGCACTTCATCGCCCACCTACACGACAAGTACGACTGCCCGGTGCTCTTGGCGGTGGTCTGCAGCAAGCGGCCCACCGCGCGGTGGGCCCGCAAGCCGATCGAGATCGGACTCCCGGGCCTGACCTGCCAGACAACGCGCCTTGTGGTGTTCGGGCCGGACAACGTGCCGGCCATCACCGACCCCGAGGACGCGGCCGCGGACCTGATGCTCGCCGTATTCTCGGCGCTCACGCACAGTCGCGGCCCCAAAGCGCGTGGCATACTGGAAGCACTGGCCACCGCGCTGACCACGATCGACGAGGAAGCCGCGAGCAACCTCTCGGAGTTCACGGAGACCGGGCTCGGTGAAACGGCCAGCGCGGAGATATGGAGGGCCATGATGGCGACCAGGACTTACCCCTTCGTCTCGCAGACGCGCCTGCAAGGCCGGGAGGAAGGCCGGGCTGAGGGCCTCGCCGTGGCCATCCTCAAGGTCCTCGACCGCCGTGGCGTCGAGGTCGATGACGACTCCCGCCAGCGGATCGCATCTTGCACCGAGACGGACGTGCTGGACACGTGGCTGGACCACTCGTTCGTCGTCGCCAAGGCCAGCGACCTATTCGCGTAGCCCACGCTGCCGCGAGCCCTCAGCGGCGACCATGCGGCTATGAGTCCTGGCAATCGTAAAACTGCGGCGCCGCAGTCGTGTCACCGGAGCAGAGGAGACGGTGCCATCTTGCCCCTTGACCTGGTGCGAGGAGCGGGGGCGGGTGGTCGGAGCGCCCGGGGGTACGGGGGTGTCCCCCGGGAAGCACTGCCGGGCCCCGGTCTTGAGCTACGACTGGGCGATGGCGGACTGCCCCGCACCCGGCTTCCCACGCCCTAAAGGGTCATGGGAAGCCGGGCACGAGGAACACGAACCCGTTCGGGATGATCCTGGTGTTGATCTTTGGCGGGTGGCCTTAGACCTCGACGACGACCGGGATGATCATCGGACGGCGGCGGTAGTTGTCGCTGACCCATTTGCCGATGGCCCGGCGGGACAGCTGGCGCAGGGCGTGGGTGTCGGTCACGCCCTCGCTCGCGGCCCGTTCGAGGGCGTCCATCAGCTTGGGCAGCACGTCGGAGGAGAACGCCGCGTCGTCGATGCCCGAGCCACGGGTGTGGATCTCCGGCCCGCCGACGATCTTGCCGGTTGACGAGTCGACGACCATGATCACCGAGATGAACCCCTCGTCACCGAGGATGCGCCGGTCCTTGAGCTGGGTCTCGGTCACCTCGCCGACGGTGAGGCCGTCCACGTAGACGTAGCCGCAGGGCACCGCGCCGCTGATCGCGGCCTTCCCGTCGACTAGGTCGACGGTCATGCCGTCCTCGGCGATCACGATCCGGTCGTCGGGCACGCCGGTGAGCGACGCGAGCCGCGCGTGCGCCTTGAGGTGCCGCCACTCGCCGTGCACCGGCATGAAGTTGCGCGGCTTGACCAGGTTGAGCAGGTAAAGCAGCTCGCCCGCCGGGGCGTGCCCCGACACGTGGACCAGCGACGACTCCTTGTGCACGACGCGGGCGCCGAGCCTGGTCAGCCCGTTGATCACCTTGTAGACGGCGGTCTCGTTGCCGGGAATGAGCGACGACGCGAGGATCACCGTGTCGCCGGCGGCGATGCGGATCGGGTGGTCGCGGCCCGCCATCCGCGACAGCGCGGACATCGGCTCGCCCTGCGACCCGGTGGAGATCAGCACGACCTCGCCAGGCGGCATCTCCTCGGCGTCGCGCAGGTCGATGAGCAGCCCCCCGGGCACGCGCAGGTAGCCGAGGTCGCGGGCGACGCCCATGTTGCGCACCATGGACCGGCCGACGAACGCGACCTTGCGCCGGTGCTTCGCCGCCGTGTCAAGGACCTGCTGCACGCGGTGGACGTGCGAGGCGAAGCAGGCCACGATGATCCGCTGGTCGGCGCCCGCGAATACTTCGTTGAGCACCGGCGCGATGTCCCGCTCCGACCGCACGATGCCGGGGACCTCGGCGTTGGTCGAGTCGGCGAGCAGCAGGTCGACGCCCTCGCCGCCGAGCCGCGCGAACCCTGCGAGGTCGGTCAGCCGCCCGTCGAGCGGCAGCTGGTCCATCTTGAAGTCGCCGGTGTGCAGCACGACCCCGGCCGGAGTCTTGATCGCCACGGCCAGCGCGTCCGGGATCGAGTGGTTGACCGCGAAAAATTCAAGATCAAAGGGTCCGAACGAGTGGTGGGTCCCCTCCTTGACCTCCGCTACTTCCGGAGTCAGGCGGTGCTCCATGAGCTTGGACTTCATCAGGGCAAGCGTCAGCCTCGACCCGACGAGCGGAATGTCCCGGCGCTCGCGCAGCAGGTAGGGAACCGCGCCGATGTGGTCCTCGTGGGCGTGCGTGAGGACAAGGGCCTCGACGTCATCGAGGCGGTCTTCCAGGTAGCGGAAGTCCGGCAGGATCAGGTCGACACCCGGCTGGTCCGGCTCGGGGAACAGCACGCCGCAGTCGACGATGAGCAGTCGTCCGAGGTACTCGAAGACGGTCATGTTCCGGCCGATCTCACCGAGACCGCCGAGCGCGACGACGCGCAGCCCGTTGCTGTGAAGTGGGGGTGGAGGGGTTAGGTCGGGATGCGGAAAGCTCACCGGGCAGCTCCGTTAGCGGCATTCTGTGGCAGCTTCACGCCGCCGGCGGTCAGGTCTTGGATCAGGGTGTGCCGCTCGGCGTCGGTCGCCGGCAGCAGCGGGCCGCGGACTCCCCCGCCCGGCAGGCCGAGCAGTTCAAGCGCGGCCTTGGTCATGACCGCCGCCTGGTTGCGGAACAGGCCAACGTTGACCGGGAGCATGGACAGGTGCAGCCTGGCCGCTTCGGCGTTGCGGCCGGCGGTGAACGCGTCGAGCATCGCGTGGATGCGGTCGCCGACGACGTGCCCGGTCACGCTGATGCAGCCGACCGCGCCGATGGACCACAGCGGCAGGTTCATCGGGTCGTCGCCCGAGTAATAGGCGAGGTCGGAGCGGAGGAGCACCTGGGACGTGGCCGCGAGGTCACCCTTGGCATCCTTGACGCCCACGATCCTCCGGTGCTCCCCGAGCCTGATCAGGGTCTCGGTCGCGACGGCCGTCCCGGTCCTGCTCGGGATGTCGTAGATGAGCGCCGGCAGGTGGGTCGCGTCGGCGATCGCGGAGAAGTGCGCGGCCAGGGCGTCCTGGGCGGGCTTGTTGTAATAAGGCGTGACCACGAGCAGGCCGTGCGCGCCGGCCTTCTCCGCCTGCCTGGCGAGCTCGACGCTGTGGGCGGTGATGTTGGTCCCGACCCCGGCGACAACCGTCGCCCTGTCGCCCACCGCCTCGCGTACCACCTTGACCAGGCGCGCTTTCTCCTCGTCCGTCGTCGTCGGCGCCTCACCAGTGGTGCCGTTGACGACGAGACCCTCGTTGCGCATGTCGTCCACGAGGTAGGCGGCCAGCCTGGCCGCGCCGTCGTAGTCGACCGCGCCGTCCAGGGTCATCGGAGTGATCATGGCCGTCATGAGCCTGCCGAAGGGCGCCGCGGTGGTGGTCATGTCTGAACGTTACCCTGACACGCGGGGCAGTGCATGCGCCCGCTCCGGCAGGCCGTCGACTGGGTACCGGTCGATGGTCATCCGGATGTATTGACTTCCATATCAATATTATCCTACCCTGCCCGATGGCCCAGGGCTAGCCGAGGAGCTTGTAAACGGCGTCCAGGTAGGAGGCGGCGATGTCGGAGCCGACCAGGCCTGGCTGCATCTTGTTCATCATGTAAGAGATGGTGACGCGGCGGTCCAGGTCCATGATGATCATGGAGCCGCCCCAGCCGCCCCAGAAGCAGGCCTTTCCCTCGGGCACGGAGGGGACGCCGGCCGGCTCGGGGAGCCCGTAGCCGATGCCAAAGCGCCTATTTCTAGAATTAAACGCAGTCGCTGTCGAGGGCCGGTTCCTTCGCAGGTCTGGAGCACGGCCTATGCCTGCGCCGGCGACGACGACGCCGCGGCCAGCGCGGCCCGCGCCATGGTGTGCAGGAGCTCGGCCATCAGGGCCTGAGGCAGCTCGCTGGCGCTGTGCGGAGTGGAGTTGAGCAGCCCGAACACCGCGTGCACCGCAGTACGCAGCCGGGCCTGCGGGGCGTGCGGGACCAGTTCGCTCGCCACGGTGACCCATTCCTCGACGTAGAGCCGCTGCAGGCGCCGGATCTGCCGGCGCGCGGGCTCGGGCACGTTAGCCAGTTCCCTGCTCTGCACTGTGATCAGGTCCGGCTGACTGAGCGCGAAGTCGATGTGCCAGCGCAGGAGCGCGTCCAGGGCCGCGGCGGCGTCGGGGGCCGCCACCGTGAGCCGAGCGCCCTCGGTATTCAGCCGCTGGCTGATCCCGAGCAGCATCTCTGCCAGGACAGCCTCCTTGTTAGCGAAGTGGCGGTAGATGCCCGGGCCCGACATCCCGACGGCCGCCCCGATGTCGTCGATGGAGACACCGTGAAAGCCTCGTCGCGCGAAGAGCGCGGCCGCGGCGGCCAAGATCTCGCTGCGGCGCAACCCTCGGCGCGCCCGGAGCGCTCCGTCAGGGCTGGAAGCCACGCTGCGCTCGCCTCCCATACACTAGACAGTACAAGTTAACGTTCGTTAACCTCAACCTGTGCTAGTAGGCGACCTGATGCTAATACCTGCTAACTACAGTGGTGACCGGTGGTTACCGAGGCGCTCGCGCCGCCGCTGCACAGCCGTGCTGTCTCGGCGGGCGATGGACTGCGCCGCAACACCGCCGACAACTCAGCCCTTGTCGGGGAACTGCGGGAGAAGCTCGCGCTCGCGCGGCTCGGGGGGCCCGCGCGGGCCCGCGAGCGGCATGTGGCGCGCGGCAAGCTGCTCCCCAGGGACCGGGTGGACGCGCTGCTCGATTCCGGCTCGCCGTTCCTTGAGCTGTCGCCGCTCGCGGCCGACGGGCTCTACGACGGGGACGCGCCATCGGCGGGAATCATCACCGGGGTGGGCCGGGTCAGCGGGCGCGAGTGCGTGATCGTCGCCAACGACGCGACCGTCAAGGGCGGCACCTACTACCCGATGACGGTCAAGAAGCACCTGCGCGCCCAGGAAGTCGCGCTGCACAACCACCTGCCGTGCATCTACCTCGTGGACTCGGGCGGGGCGTTCCTGCCCAAGCAGGATGAGGTGTTCCCCGACCGGGAGCACTTCGGGCGGATCTTCTACAACCAGGCGACGCTGTCGGCGCAGGGGATCGCGCAGATCGCGGCGGTGCTCGGGTCGTGTACGGCCGGCGGGGCGTACGTGCCCGCGATGAGCGACGAGGCCGTGATCGTGCGGGACCAGGGGACGATCTTCCTCGGCGGGCCTCCCCTGGTGAAGGCCGCCACGGGAGAAGTCGTCTCCGCCGAGGAGCTCGGCGGCGGCGACCTGCACGCGCGGGTGTCGGGGGTGACCGACCACCTGGCCGCCGACGACCTTGACGCGCTGCGGATGGTGCGGTCGATCGTCGGCACGCTGGCGCCGCGCGCCAACTGCCCCTGGGACGTCGCCCCTGCCGAGGAGCCGCTCTACGCCGCCGAGTCGCTCTACGGCGTGGTGCCCTCGGACCAGCGAACGCCGTACGACGTGCGGGAAGTGATCGCGCGGATCACCGACGGGTCGCGGTTCGCCGAGTTCAAGGCGGAGTACGGGCCGACGCTGGTAACCGGCTTCGCCCGGATCTACGGGCATCCCGTCGGGATCGTCGCCAACAACGGGATCCTGTTCAGCGAGTCCGCCATGAAGGGGGCGCACTTCATCGAACTGTGCGACCAGCGGCGGGTGCCCCTGGTGTTCCTGCAGAACATCACCGGGTTCATGGTCGGACGGCAGTACGAGGCCGGCGGGATCGCCAAGCACGGGGCGAAAATGGTCACCGCGGTCGCCTGCGCGCGGGTGCCCAAGCTGACCGTGATAATCGGCGGGTCGTTCGGTGCGGGGAACTATGCCATGTGCGGGCGGGCGTACTCGCCCAGGTTCCTGTTCATGTGGCCGAACGCGCGGATCTCCGTGATGGGCGGCGAGCAGGCCGCCTCCGTGCTCGCGACCGTCCGGGGCGACCAGGTCTCGGCGGGCGGCGCGGCCTGGTCCCCGGCCGAGGAAGAGGCGTTCAAGCAGCCGATCAGGGACCAGTACGAGTCGCAGGGCAACCCGTACTACTCGACGGCGCGGCTATGGGACGACGGGGTGATCGACCCGGCGGACACGCGGCGGGTGCTTGGGCTGTCTTTGTCGGCGGCGGCCAACGCGCCGCTCTCCCCCGTCGGCTACGGCGTTTTCCGGATGTGAGGGCTCGGCAGACCCTTTTATCTTGACGTCATTAGTTCATTATTTCTCCTAGCACGAAGGGCAGGATAAAAGGGTTCGTGTTCCGTAAAGTCCTTGTCGCCAACCGGGGCGAGATCGCAGTCCGGATCATCAGGACGCTGCGGGCGCTCGGCATCGCCAGCGTGGCGGTTTACAGTGACGCCGATGAGACAGCAGAACACGTTCGGGATGCTGATGAGGCTCGGTGGATCGGGAACGCCGCGGCAAGCGACAGCTACCTGAACATCGACCGGATCGTGGCGGCGGCGCTGTCTTCCGGGGCGGAAGCGGTGCACCCCGGCTACGGGTTCCTCGCGGAGAACGCGCGGTTCGCGCAGGCATGTCTGGACGCGGGGCTCGTATTCGTCGGGCCGCCGCCGTCGGCGATCCTCGCGATGGGGGACAAGATCGCCGCCAAGGCGGTCGTGGCCGCCGCCGGGGTGCCTGTGGTGCCCGGGGCGGGCGAGGCGGGGATGTCGGATTCCGACCTGCTCGCCGCGGTCGACCCGCGTTGGTTTCCGGTGCTCATCAAGCCGTCCGCCGGCGGCGGCGGCAAGGGCATGCGGGTCGTCTCGTCCGCTGCTGAACTGCCTGAGGCACTGGTGTCCGCCCGGCGGACGGCGGTCGCGGCGTTCGGGGACGGGACGCTCCTCGTCGAGCGGTACGTGCCGACGCCACGGCACATCGAGATCCAGGTGTTCGCGGACTCCTTCGGGCACGTGATCCACCTCGGCGAGCGGGAGTGCTCGCTGCAGCGGCGGCACCAGAAGATCGTCGAAGAGGCGCCGTCGCCGCTGCTGTCCGCGGCGCAGCGTGAGGTGATGGGGTCCGCCGCTGTGTCCGCCGCCCGGTCCGTCGGGTACGTCGGGGCGGGGACCGTGGAGTTCATCGTGGCGGGAGACTCGCCCGACGACTTCTTCTTCATGGAGATGAACACGCGACTGCAGGTCGAGCACCCGGTGACGGAGCTTGTTTACGGGCTTGACCTGGTCGAATGGCAGCTGCGCGTGGCGGCGGGAGAGGCGTTGCCGTTTGCCGCTTCGTCGCTGGCGATGAACGGGCACGCGGTGGAGGCGCGGGTATACGCCGAGGACCCGTCGCGGGGGTTCCTGCCGACCGGGGGCGTGGTGCTCGGGCTCCGCTCGCCCTCCGGCCCCGGGGTTCGCGTTGACTCGGGCCTGGCCCCGGGCGTGACCGTAACAAGCGACTATGACCCGATGCTCGCCAAGGTGGCCGCCTGGGGGCCGGACCGGGCGACGGCGCTGCGGCGGCTGGACGCGGCCCTGGCGGACACGGTGGTCCTCGGGGTCACCACGAACGTCTCGTTCCTGCGCGGCCTGCTGGCCGATCCTGACGTCCAGGCCGGCCGCCTGGACACGGGCCTCGTCGAGCGAATCGCGGCCCGCGCGGGCCGCGCGGCCGGTACGGCTAACGTCGCAGCGAACGCGGCCGGTACGGCTGACGTCGCAGCGAACGCGGATCGGGAAATGTCGGGCGCTGAGGCGGCCGACATTTCCCGATATTTCATGAATTCGGCGGGAAGCGAAGTCCTGGCCGCGGCCGCGCTGGCGCGGGTGCTCGCGCGGGAGCCAGCTGGGCCAGTGACCGACCCCTGGGACATCCCTGACGGATGGCGGCCCGGCGAGCGGGCCTGGACGAAGTTCCGGCTGTCGCGGGGCGTCGGGGCGGATGCTGTTGCTGAGGTCCGGGTGCGCGGGCTGGCGTCTTCCGGGGCGGAGGTCGCGGTCGGGGACGGTGACCCGGTGCGAGCGCGAGCGGAACTGCGGCCCGCCAGCCCGCGCGACGGCCAGTCAGACGGGGGCGACAAAGCGATGCGGCTGGGAACCGACCTCATCCTCACGTACGCGGGGCGAATGGTCCGTTTCGCCTACGCGTCGGCGGACGGGCCGGACGGGCGGGTCACCTGGCTGGGGCGGGACGGGTTCGCGTGGGCGATCGCCGACGCGCCGCCGGCCGCGCTGCGCGGCGCGCGGGCGGGAAGCACCGACGGGACGGTCCGCTCCCCCATGCCGGGGACGATCCTGGCCGTGCACGTGTCCCTCGGGCAGGCGGTCACCGCCGGGCAGCCGGTGCTGGTGGTGGAGGCGATGAAGATGGAGCACACGGTGACCGCGCCCATGGACGGCGTTGTCAGCGAACTCACCGCGAAGGCCGGCCAGCAGGTTCGCATGGACGAGACGCTGGCGCTCATTGGCTCCGCCGGGGCACAGGATGCGTAGTTTGTCCGCCAGCGAAAGCGGCTCGTCGCGCATTCGAGCCGGCTGGATTGGGGCCGGATGCGCATTTGGGCGGGTAAGAGTAAGCCCGAATGCGCACAAGGCTCGCTGGCTCTAGGTTGCCACCCACGCTGGCCGGTCAACGGGTAAGAAACCAGCGAGACGGGAGTCAAGGCTGATGCTCAGTTACAAGCTTGACGAAGAGCACGAGGACCTGCGCAAGAGCGTCGAGGAGTTCGCCAGGGTTGTTGTCGCGCCCGTCATTGGCGACCTGTACGAGCGAGGCGAGTTCCCCTACGACATCGTCGCGCAGATGGGGCGGATGGGGCTCTTCGGGCTGCCCGTCCCGGAGGAGTACGGCGGCATGGGCGGTGACTATCTCGCGCTCTGCCTCGCCCTGGAAGAGCTCGCGCGGGTGGACTCCTCGGTCGCCATCACGCTGGAGGCTGGGGTGTCGCTTGGCGTCATGCCGATCTACCGGTTCGGTTCCGAGGAGCAGAAGCGCCAGTGGCTGCCGCGCTTGTGTTCCGCTGAGCGGCTCGGGGCATTCGGGCTGACGGAACCGGGCGGCGGGACCGACGTGGCCGGGGCGATGCGTACCAAGGCGCGCCTAGTGAAGGGGGAAGGGGAGGCGGGCGGGGAGTGGGTGATCGACGGGTCGAAGTCGTTCATCACCAACTCGGGCACGTCGATCACCGCCGTCGTGGGGGTCGCCGCGGTGACCGGCACGCGGGAGAACGGCACCCCGGAGATCTCCACGATCCTCGTGCCGTCGGGGACGCCGGGGTTCACCGTCGCGCCGAAGTACTCCAAGGTCGGGTGGGCGTGCTCGGACACGCACGAGCTCTCGTTCTCCGGCTGCCGGGTGCCCGAGGCGAACCTCCTGGGTGAGCGCGGCCGGGGGTATGCCCAGTTCCTGCGGACACTGGACGAGGGCCGGATCGCGATCGCGGCGCTGTCCACCGGGCTGGCGCAGGGGTGCGTGGACGAGTCGCTGGCCTATGCCCAGGAGCGGCATGCCTTCGGCGGGCCGATCGGGCGGTTCCAGGCGCTGCAGTTCAAGATCGCCGACATGGAGGTCAGGGCACACAACGCGCGGCTCGCCTGGTGGCACGCGGCGGCGAAGATGGCCGCCGGCGAGCCGTTCAAGAAGGAGGCGGCGATCGCGAAGCTGACCGCCTCCAACGCGGCGATGGACAACGCGCGGGACGCCACGCAGATTTTCGGCGGCTACGGGTTCATGAACGAGTTCGCCGTCGGCCGGTTCTACCGGGACGCCAAGATCCTAGAGATCGGCGAGGGCACCTCGGAGGTACAGCGCATGCTCATCGCGCGGGAACTGGGACTCAACGCCTGAAGCCGACCTGAGCCGTCCGCCTCGTCATCCTTTTCTGTCAGCCAGATCAAGTCGCGGTCCAGGATTCGCCCCCAGTTCGCCGTCCGGCGGGCCGCCGGCGAGTACACACGCACCGTCCGGCGCCCGGCGTGGATGCGGCCGAGGGCGATCTTCTGTCTCGTGAATATGATCACGCCGGTGTCGCCAGCGCGGCGCTGGACCGAGACGGGTTCCGCCGATAGCCGGGGTGGTGGCCCGGCCAGGCCGAGCAACTGCCGCGCACCCGGCTCCGGCCCGCTGACGCCCGGACCCTGCGCGTCGCCCAACGTCCACGTGCCACACCCGGCCCTGGTCAACACCGGTGCGCGGCGCCAACGTCGACCTGTGCTACGGACCATCCATTACACCTCATGAATGAGCGCCACCGCCCATTCCGCTTAGAGGTTTCTGAAGATCTCAGCGCCACGAAACTAGGAAATTCCTGCGGACACAAGTACGCCACTCTACCAGGCTCACAGCTAGCCGGCCCCACTGATGCGAAATTGACACTTTGGACGACTTCTACTTAGATAATGATCTATCACGTGGCAATTTTCTCTGATTATCATCTGTAGTGCCTCTGCACCACTTCCGGGGGCGCGGTTCCGGCATGGCCTCCGACTAGTCAGGCCGAACTGTCCGGCGCTGCAACTGGTGATCACCAGGAAGTCACCTTGCGATTACCTTCCGTACATTGAATGTGGGGGGAACCACTTCATGGCTATGACTGATGTACTCGTCATTGGCGCAGGCCCTTTTGGCCTGTCAATTTCCGCGCATCTTCGGCATCGCGGCGTCGAACACACGATTGTCGGCCGTCCGATGGATACTTGGCGCACTCATATGCCTCTGGGGTTGTTCCTTAAGTCGGAACCTTATGGATCGGTAATCTCGTCTGCGACGCGGGGATATGACATCGCAACGTATTCCAGACTGCATGGATTCGATGACTATGTGGACCGAGTTGGGCCGCTCTCGCTTGAGCGTTTTCTAGGGTACGCCGATTGGTTCACCGGCCAGCTGGTGCCCGACGTCCGAGACGTAACGGTGACGAGTGTGACTCCGGGCGATGGCGGGTTCAAGGTGGAGTTCGCCGAGGAATCCCCGGTGGTCGCGCGACAAGTGATCATCGCGACGGGCCTCTTGCCGTATGCGCATATTCCTTGCGAGCTCTCCGGGTTGCCCTCTGACCTTATGACGCACAGCTCCGCGCATCGCCGGCTGGACCAGTTCCGCGGCAGGCGGGTGGCGGTGATCGGCGGCGGGCAGTCTGCTTTGCAGACCGGAGCACTGCTGCACGAGGCGGGTGCCGACGTCCAGGTCGTCGTCCGCAGGCAGCAGGTCAGCTGGAGCCAGCAGATAGCTCCGGAGATCCGGCCTTTCGACTACATCATGCGGCCGCCGACGAAGCTGTGCGAGGGATGGGGGTGTGCTTTCTACGACTCGCCGGACGCATTCCGGCTGCTGCCCGAGTCCATTCGAGTCCGCAAGGCGCTGACCTCTTTCGGCCCGTCGGGTGCGTGGTGGCTCCGCGATCGGGTTGAGGGCGTGGTCGAGGTCCTGACTGGCCATCCGCTTAGGTGGGCCGAGCCCCACGGGAGCGGGGTGCGGCTCCATCTTGACGGTCCCAAGCAGTCCAGCATTGAGGCGGACCATGTCATAGCGGGAACTGGCTTCCGTATCGACGTATCACGGCTGTCGTTCCTGTCGGAAGGAATTCAGGCGGGCCTCGTGACGCGTGCTAACTGCCCCCTGGTGAACCGGGCCGGGGAATCGACGGTCCCTGGCCTGTACTTCGCGGGCGCCCACACCATGGTTAGCCTTGGCCCCGGGGTGCGGTTCATCTCCGGGACGCACGCCACGGCGGCCCAGCTTGCCAGGTCGGTGGCACGCCGTGCGCGCAGGGGAACTGGCCCCGCTAAACCCGCGGCCCCAGCAGCTCCGCAGCAGCCGCTAGCGGCTGCCACCGGGGCGCGCTAGGCCACTGGGGTCTGAGCCAGCTCCGGATCCGCTTGCCCGCAAGGAAGACGCGGCCTGGGCTCGGGTATTTGGCAGACTGTGGGATGTGACGGATTTGATGGATGCGGTCTCGCAACTGCTGCGCGAGGCTGCTAATGCCACAGTGCTGCCGGTGTTCGGGCACCGGGAAGCGGCGGCGGAAGAGAAGGCGCCCGGCGAATGGGTTACTGTCGCGGACCGGGCCGCCGAGTCGTTTCTCGCCCCGCGGCTAACCGCTCTGCTACCCGGATCGGTTGTCGTCGGGGAGGAAATGGCCTCCGCCGATCCCGGCATCCTCGGGCACCTCGTATCCGACGGCGATGTCTGGCTGCTCGACCCACTGGATGGCACCGCGAACTTCGCGGCCGGGACCGGGCCATTCGCGATGATGATTGCTCTTGTCCGCCATGGCGAGACCGTCGCGTCGTGGATGCTTGATCCCTTGTCGGGGCGGCTGGCTTGCGCGCAACACGGGGCCGGGGCATGGCTTGACGGCCGCAGGATCATGACAAGCGCCGGCACAGCGCCGACCGCAGCGCTGAAAGGTGCCGTCTTGCGCCGCTTCCTCCCGGAGGCGCTCGCCGGGCACGTGGCGTCCGCCGGACCGCGGTTCGCGGAACTATCACCGGGAACAGGCTGCGCCGGGGCGGACTACCCGGCCATCGTAAACGGTATCCAGGACTTCACCCTCTACTGGCGGACACTCCCATGGGACCACGCAGCCGGAGTCCTTTTCGTCTGCGAGGCCGGAGGCGCTGCCCAGCGCCTCGACGGATCCGCCTACCGGCCCGCCCGGCATGCCCGGCCCGGGCTGCTCGTCGCCCGGAATATCGCCACCTGGCACCAGGCTCTCGCCGCACTTGTCCCGCCAGGTCACTCACCGATACCGCCGACGTCAGTGACCAGGTCAGCGTTTCCCTGATCGCGGGTACGGCCGCACTCCCCGGGCCCCGTTGCCGTCGAATACATAAGCGGCCTCACAGACCCATGCGTTCTGGCGCAGCGTGGGCCTTAGGAGCCGGAGGCTTCGGGTTCTGGCTGGACCGGGATCTCGATGAGCAGCGTGGTGCCGTTGAAGCTTGCCCGGTCCCTCACTCGCGCGGGTACGCGGGACATCCGGATGCCGGGAGCGAACGGCTAGGGGCGCAGCAGGCGGCGGAGGAGTTCCTCGACGGCCAGGCGGCCCTCGGCCACCGCTGCCCCGGAGTCGGGGGCGCGGGCGACGACTAGGGCGATCTCGTCCAGGGCTGCCAGGATCATGTGGGAGAACGGATCGACGAGCGCCGGCGGCAGGCGGCCGCTGTCACTGACCGCCTGCAGCATGGCCTTCATGGCGCCGAGCGTCTGCCCGTCGTCCATGGCCCGCCACCGTTCCCAGCCGAGCACCGACGGCGCGTCCACGAGCACGACCCGCTGGATGACCGGGTCGCCGGCCAGGTCGATCCAGGCCAGGGCGGCGGTGCGCAGCGCGTCGACAGGATCGGTGCAGTTACGGATAACCTCGGCGAGCTCGATCGTGACGCGGTCCGTGATCGCCGAGACGACTGCTTCGAACAGCGCCTCCTTGCCGGCAAAGTGGTGGTAGAGCGCCCCGCGACTGACTCCGGCGGCCGCCAGCACCGCCTCGATCGAGGTGTCCTCATAGCCGTGGTCGGCGAACAGCCGGGTGGCCACCTCGATGAGCTGGCCGCGCGTGGCACGGCCCTGTGCTGCTCGCTTGCCCGCGGCGGCTTGCTGCTCGGTCATGGAACTCATTTGTACCTGCTGTTACTTCGTCGTGTCGCCCGTCCCAGGACGGCGTGCACCGCCGTCTCCCGTCTCGGTTTCGTAATTGGGCACTGCATGAGCAGCGAGCGGGGCACCCGAGCGTCGGCGCTCTCCAGTCACGCGGTGTGCGGCGAGGCCAGTGGGGCCGACCGGTAGCTGGCGCTGGCCGGGGTCGCTGCTTGCGCGGCGGCGACCCGGCGGGGCGGCAGGGCGGCGAGTGCCTGGCGGACCATGCGGCGGTGGATGTGGTGGCGGCTGGCGAATATTGACAGACCGATGGTCGGTATGTATTTAATAGACCGACAGTCGGTATGTTACTTACGGAGGCTCCCGTGGACGTGAGCACGTTCAACACACATCGCCGATCGCTGGACACCCCGGCAGGCGAGATCGCCTACACCGAACTGGGCTCAGGCCCGGCCGCGCTGTTCGTGCACGGCGTGGGCACGAGCGGCCTGCTGTGGCGGCAGGTCATCGAGAACCTGAGCGACACGAGCCGCTGCATCGCCATCGACCTGCCGGCGCACGGCGGCACCCCGGCTCGCGACGACATGTCGGCCGCCGTGATGGCCCAGATGGTCGCCGACCTGTGCGACGGCCTCGGGCTCACGCAGGTGGACCTGGTAGGCAACGACACCGGCGGCGCCATCGCCCAGATCTTCGCCGCCCGCCACCAGGACCGGATCCGGTCGCTCGTCCTCACCAACTGCGACTGCGAGGGCAACTTCCCGCCGCCGGACTTCGCCCCGGTCATCGACCTCGCGCGGCAGGGCGGGGTGGCACCCATGCTTACCGCGCTCGTCGCGGACCCCGCGACCTGGTCCACGAGCCCGCTGAGTGCCGGGTACGAGCACCCCGAGCAGGTCCCTGACGAGGTGTGGCGCGCCTACCTCACCGCGGCCGGAGGGACCGCGGAACGTGCCCGCGACTTCGAGCGACTGCTCGCCGCGCTTGACCCGGCCGACATAAACGCCGTCAGCGAACCGCTGCGTGCACTTGACGCGCCGACGCTGCTGGTCTGGGGCACCGGGGACCCGACGTTCGGGATCAAGTGGGCGTACCACCTGCGGGACGTGATCCCCGGGGCGCAGGAGGTCGTCGAGGTCGACGGCGCGAAGATCTTCTTCCCCGAGGAGCGCCCTGCCGACCTCATCCCGCACCTGCGCCGGCACTGGGGCCGGTAGGGCTCCTGGCCCGCGGTTCATTTGAACGGGATTTTTAAGATGGTGGATATTTAGGCGCGCTATGGCGCGCCTAAATATCCACCATGACAAGGTCCCGGGGACATGCCACCCGATTCGCCCGGATTCATGGGCGCAACCGCCGCGAATCGACGGGGTCCGCAGGCGCCTATAACGCGAAGCCCGCGGATCCGCGGGCTTCGCGTTTCGCGGCTTGGCTGCGCTGGCGGGTCTTACTGGCCAGCGTTAGCGGCAACTCGGCTGGGCTGGCGGGTCTTACTGGCCAGCGTTAGCGGCAACTCGGCTGCGCTGGCGGGTCTTACTGGCCAGCGTTAGCGGCAGCTTGGCTGGGCTGGCGGGTCTTACTGGCCAGCGTTAGCGGCGGCGGCGGTGATGGCCGGGAGGTAGCCGTCTTTCTGGCCGGACTCATTCGGGTGGTAGGAGTCGTCGATAGGGAGGGTGACGCCGTTCAGCCAGTCCGAGCCGCTGCATATCTCATGGCTGGAGAACTCGGTGCGTACGTCGGCGAACGCGTCGCCGTTGTCCGCCGCGGCGGTTTTCAGCACGCCGTCCAGGTCGTTGATGCCATTGTCGAGCGCCTGATGATCGGCGCTAGACAGGCCGAGGCAGAGCCAGGCGCTGAGGTCGTAGAAATTGGGGTAGTCGAGGACGATGATCTTCGCGTTGGGGGCATCCGAGCGAATGTCGGTAAGCGTCGTATTGAGCAAGCCAGGCAGCGTGTCGTTGGCATATTTCTCGGCCGCGGAAACAGCGCTCTCGCACGAACTGGTCGACTTCAGGACGCAGGTCTCCATGACCGTGGCAAAGCCCACGTCGTTGCCGCCGATCGTGATGCTGACCAGGGTGGTCGAGGCGCTGAGCGAGGAAAGCTGGCTGTTGATGACGTCGCCTGTCGTAGCGCCCGAGCACGCGGCGAACGTAAACGAGGCGAGAGAACTGGCCTTCGCCCACAGCGCCGGGTAAGCGTTGGGACTCTGGTCGCAGGATCCACTCGTGTCGCCCGCGCCGACCCCTGCGGAGTAGGAGTCACCGAGAGCGACGTAATGCACGGCCGAGGCGGCCCGGGCGGGGATTCCTGTTCCGGCGATGGCAGTGGCGAGCCCTAGGGCTGGCACGGTCACGCCGATGGCGAGCATGCGGGGTCGACGCACTAGTCACTCCCAGTATCCGATGGATTACAGTATGCGCGCAGAATTTTTATATCACTGGCTTCAATGCGTGGGAAGATGCGGCAGGCCCATTTTTATGCGGAATGTGATTAGATAGGTACTTAAAGTAGCCAGACTGGACGTGCGCGGACACAGAAGGGCGCAGGCACATCCTTCCGCCACGGACTGGTGCTCTGGCCACACCGGCCTTCACCCTTCGCCCTGCACGGTCTTGGCCACACCGGCCTTCACCCTTCACCCTGCACGGTTCTGGCCACACCGGCCTTCACCCTTCACCCTGCACGGGTGACGCGGCCGGCCAGGGGGACCACGCATTCTGCAGGCATGATCTCGTGGCGATGCAAGGTGCTGGCCGCAGTGTGCGCAATGGCCGCGGCGTTCCTCACTGCCTGCAGTACTAGCAGCAGCAGTAGCAGTAGCACGAGCGCCAGTAGTAGCCCCAGCAGCAGTAGCAGTGCCAGCGTCGGCACCAAGTCGGACGTCTGCACCAGCCTGGACGGCCTTAAGGGATCGGTAGCGGACCTGAAAAACACGAACGTCAGGGCCGCCGGCATTTCGGCGATCTCCGCCCAGTTCACGAAGATCGAGCAGCAGCTGAGTATGCTCAAGTCCGCTGCGGCAGGCCAGTACTCCACCCAGATCAACAACATGTCAACCGCCTTGTCCGGCCTTGGTACGAGCCTCAATGCGGCCAAGAGCAACCTGAACGGCGGAACGCTGACCGCGGTGGCCTCATCGGCGGGGACGGTTGTCACCGCGGGCAACAACCTGATCACGACCGTGTCGCACAGCTGCTGACGCGGGATGTCCCGGCTTCCACGGTCCTAGCTGTCGTCATCCCGGCCATTGTCAACGTCGTTGACGCCACGGACAACGAGACGATCGGGGGGCGCGGTCGGCAGGGGCAGATCGGCGCAGGTGATCACAGTACTGCGCACGGTGGCGTTCACCGCCGGGTCAGACGTGGTGTTCTGCGAACTGCGGCGCCGCAGCGGCTCGATACTCGCGTCCGCTGGTCTGCACTGGGGGGTGAACGGGCTAAGCGTGCTGGCCTCGGCCGCCGTCCGGGGATGGGCCACTTGCTGACAGCGGACCGGGAGCCGGTTCACGGCGGGACCTGCGGTATCCAGGAAGGTTCACCCGTGCCGGATGAGGCGTACCCGAGTTGACCAGCGAATACTGTCCTCTCCGGGATGCCGGGGGAGGGGCAGCGGAGATGGATTGGAAGACGCCGCTGCGTTGATCGGGGTTGCGCCAACCAGTTGCAGAACGTGCCCGCCATTTCACCCCGCGGGAGTGATGCTCCGTTGCGATAGGCGGGGAGAGTGTGAGTGGGCCAGGACGAGGGCTAGCCACCTGGCACAGATAAACGCGGCCATAAACCTGAACCAGCAACTCGACCGGGCAGCCGCTGGCCTTGTACCACAGCGGGATAGTCCCGGAACGAACGAGAGGGGCAAGTCGTGGGGGACAACGTCAACGCGGAGCGTCGGCGACTGGCTGAGGCGGACGATCAAGGCATTGCCTGGCGGCGCTGGGGGCCTTATCTCAGCGAGCGGCAATGGGGCACGGTGCGGGAGGACATGGGGGACGGCAGTAACACCTGGTCGTCCTTCTCGCACGATCAGGCCCGGTCACGGGCATACCGGTGGGGCGAGGACGGGCTGGCCGGCGTCTGCGACGAAAAGCAGCGGCTGTGCCTTGCCATCGCGCTGTGGAATGAACGGGATCCGATCCTCAAGGAGCGGCTGTTCGGGCTGACCAACGCCCAGGGCAATCACGGCGAAGACGTCAAGGAGAACTATTTCTACCTCGACGCCATGCCCACGTCGTCATACCTGCGGATGCTGTACAAGTACCCGCAGGCCGAGTACCCCTACGCCGACCTGGTCGCCGTCAACGGCGCGCGCGGCAAGTCGGAGCCAGAATACGAGCTGCTCGACACCGGGATCTTCAATGACGGCCGGTACTTTGACGTCGAGATCGAGTACGCGAAGGCGGCACCGGAGGATCTCCTGCTCCAGGTGACCGTGCACAACCGCGGGCCGCAGGACGCGACCGTGCACGTGCTGCCGACGCTCTGGTTCCGCCACACCTGGTCCTGGGCCGGAGGTACCGAGCGGCCCGAGCTGCGGGCCGCCGCGGACGCCAACGGCCGCAGCGTGATCCGGGCAGAGCACAGCGAGCTCGGTACCCGCTGGCTGCGCGCCGACGGTGCGGTGCCGGTCCTGGTCACCGGGAACGAGACCAACAACGAGCGCGTGTTCGGGTCGGCCAACGAGACACCGTACGTGAAGGACGGCATCGGCCGTGCCGTTGTGGACGGTGACGCCTCGGCGGTCAACCCAGACGGCACGGGCACCAAGGCCGCGCTCCACTACGTGCTGAACGTCCCGGCCGAGGGCAGCGCCACACTGCGGGCCCGGCTGACCGACGCCGACCCGGAGCAAAGCGGTGACCCGTTCCACGACTTCGACGACGTGCTGAACGCCCGCCGCGGGGAGGCCTGGGAGTTCTGGACCGACCTGCTGGGCGCGCTTCCTGACGACCAGAGGCTCGTCTGCCAGCAGGCTTTCGCGGGCATGCTGTGGTCCAAGCAGTACTACGCGCTCGACGTGGAGCGATGGCTGAGCGAACACGGCTCAGACCCGCTGACCGGCGGGACAGGCCTGCGAAACGAAGACTGGCGGCACCTGGTCGCTGACGACATCATCTCCATGCCGGACAAGTGGGAGTACCCGTGGTTCGCCGCGTGGGATCTCGCTTTCCACACGATCCCGCTCGCCATTGTGGACATCACGTTCGCCAAGCAGCAGCTCGCCCTGCTGCTGAACCACCGGTACCTGAACCCGAACGGCCAGCTTGCCGCGTATGAGTGGAACTTCGGCGACGTGAACCCGCCGGTGCACGCGTGGGCGACGTGGTTCGTCTACGAGCTGGAAAAGGTCATGACCGGACGAGCCGACCGAGCCTTCCTAGAGGACTCCTTCCGCAAGCTGATGCGCAACTTCAGCTGGTGGCTCAACCGGAAGGACGCCGATGACCGCAACATCTTCCAGGGCGGATTCCTCGGCCTTGACAACATCGGGGTGTTCGACCGCAGCGCGCCGTTGCCCGGCGGAGGCATGATCGACCAGGCGGACGGCACTGCCTGGATGGCGTTGTACAGCCAGATCATGGCACAGATGGCCACCGAGCTGGCCCGTGAGAACCGGGCATACCTGGAGGACGCGCAGTCGCTGCTTGAGAACTTCGCCTGGATCGCCGCGGCGACGAACCACGTGGGGAGCACCGGAATCGGGCTGTGGGACGAGACGGACGGCTTCTTCTACGACGTGCTGCGGCGCCCGGACGGCAGCGCCGTCCCGCTGAAGGTGCGCTCGGTGGTGGGCCTGATGCCGCTCGCCGCCGTGACGGTGATAGGCACCCAGCTGCGCGCCGAGTTCCCCGAGCTGGTCGAGGACACGGTGCGGTTCTTCGAGCATCACCCGGCCGTCCAAGCCGCCATGCCAATGCGCGGCAGGCAGCTGACGCAAACCGGGCCGACGCTGCTGGCGCTGTTCGACGAGAGCCGACTGCGCCGCATCCTGGCCAAGATGCTGGATGAGGAGGAGTTCCTCGGGCCGCACGGCATCCGAGCGGTGTCCCGCTGGCACGCGTCGCACCCGTTCATCCTGGACATGGACGGGCAGGAATACCAGGTCGGGTACCAGCCGGCCGAATCCGACACCGGCATGTTCGGCGGCAACTCGAACTGGCGCGGGCCGGTGTGGTTCCCGATCAACATCATGCTCATCCGGGCGCTGCTGAATCTCTACGTGTATTTCGGCGACGAATTCACGGTCGAGTGCCCGGTTGGCTCCGGTAAGCAGTGCAACCTGTACGAGGTCGCCGGGGAGATCGCCGACCGGCTGACCGCCACGTTCCTGCGGGATCCCAGCGGCCACCGGCCCGTGCACGGCGGCCAGCCGCTGCTCCAGAACGACCCGCACTGGCGCGATCTCATCTTGTTCTACGAGTACTTCCACGGGGACAACGGAGCCGGGATCGGCGCCAGCCACCAGACTGGCTGGAGCGGACTGGTCGGGGTGCTGCCGCTGCTGTTCCGGAACCTGACCGCCGAGATGCTCCGGGACGAGGTCGCTTTCGTGCCCGCGCAGCGAGCGGACGCGGAGCAGGCTGCCGAGCACGCCGGGGTCAACCAATGACCGGGTGGCCGGGCCGACCGGTAATCTACGAGGTCAACACGGCGATCTGGCTCGCAGACCTATCCAGGGCCGCGGGGCAGCCGGTCTCCCTGGCCGACGTGCCCGGCTCCGCCTGGGACAGCGTCACGCTGCCCGGCGTTGACGCGGTGTGGCTGATGGGCGTGTGGCAGCGCAGCCCGGCCGGCCTTGAGCTGGCCAATGCGGACGAGGAGCTACAGGCCTCGTTCCGCGCGGCGCTTCCCGACGTGCAGGCCGGCGACGTGCTCGGATCCCCCTACTGCGTCCGCAGCTATGTCGTGGACGACGCATTCGGCGGACCCGAAGCGCTCGGCAAGGCGCGCGCCGCGCTCGCCGAGCGAGGGGTCCGGCTGCTCCTGGATTACGTGCCCAACCACGTCGCCCCGGACCATCCCTGGGTGAGCAGCAACCCGGAACTGTTCGTCAACGGCACGGACGCCGATCTTGAGGCCGAGCCCGCCGCCTGGCAACAGGCCGGCGGGCATGTCCTGGCTCATGGCCGCGATCCGTACTTCGCGCCGTGGCCAGATGTCGTCCAGCTCGACGCGTTCTCGCCCGCCCTTAGGGCGCAGACCATCCAGACGCTGGACGACATCGCCGCGCAATGCGACGGGATCCGCTGCGACATGGCCATGCTGATGACGAACCAGGTCTTCGGCAAGACCTGGGCCGGCCGGGTTGGCCCGGAACCGGACGAGGAGTTCTGGCCGGCTGTCGTCGCCGGCCTGCACGCCCGGCATCCCGAGACCGTGCTCATCGCCGAGGCCTACTGGGACATGGAATGGACGCTTCAGGAGCAGGGCTTCGACTACTGCTACGACAAGCGACTCTATGACCGGATCATGGACGAGGACGTGGCAGGGATCCGCGCTCACCTGTCGGCTAACCTCGACTACCAGTCCCGCCTCGTCCGCTTCCTGGAGAATCACGACGAGCCCCGTGTCGCGGACCGTCTGCCGGCGGACGCGGAACGGGCCGCGGCCGTCGCCATCGCGACGCTGCCCGGTGCCACGTTGTGGCACGAGGGACAGTTCGAGGCCCGCCGCGTGCATCCGCCGGTCTTCCTGTCGCGCAGGCCCGAGGAAACACTCGACCAAGGACTGGCCGACTGGTACCGGCGGCTGCTGGACGCTGTCGCCAGCCGTCGGGTCCGAGCGGGCACCTGGAGGCTGCATGAGGCCGTCGGCTGGCCGGACAACGACTCTTGTCGCAACCTGCTGGCGTGGTCCTGGACGGCTGATGGCGGTGAACGGCATCTCATCGTGATCAACTTCTCCAGCGAACCCGCGCAAGGACGGGTCCCGCTGAGCTGGCCGGACCTGGCCGGACGCGACTGGCGCCTGGAGAGTCTGCTCGGGGATCCCGCGTTCGATCGGGCCGGAGACGAACTGGCCGGGCCAGGACTGTTCGTGGACTTGCCGCCGTGGCAATTCCACCTGCTCTCCATCGGAGAGCGGCAGTAAGTAATCAATCACCGGCGAGGTGGGTCGGCCCGCGGGCCGACCCACCTCGCCTTTCGTTACGGGCTATATCAGGCCCAGCTCGCGGCCACGGGCCACCGCCTCCCGCCGATCGGAGACATCGAGCTTCCGGTAGAGCGTCCGTGTGTGGGTCTTGATCGTGTTCGGCGAGAGGTAGAGCTCGCGGCCGATGTCGCGTATCGACAGCGTGCCCTGGAGCCTTAGCAGGACGTCCCGTTCCCGCTCGGTGAGCGGCACACCCGACACCGCCGGCCGGGGCCGGACCGTGAGCCGCCGCTGCAGCCTCTCCAGCCTGGCCAGTTGGGCGTCCGCCCCCTGTGGCAGCGCATCGAGCAGCTGCCTGGCCTCGTCGAGAAGTGCGGTCGCCCCAGCGCGGTCACCCAGGCCTGCCAGCACGGGCGCCAGCCTGAGCAGGATTTCCAGCCTGGGCCACGGGCTGAGCGCCGGCCGCTTCTGGCGTACCCAGAGCGCGAGCTCAAGGGAGTTCCTCGCCTCCCGCATGCGCCCTTGCGCGGCAAGCACGGCACCCATGGCCACGTTGGCGTGGGCACCGGGCGGGACATCGCCGGGGCCGCCGCTGGGGAGCGCGGCGAGCGCCATGGCCTCGCGGGCCAGTTCCTCGGCCTGCGTCAGGCGGCCAGCCTCCACCGCGACGAGCGTCATGACGGCAACGGCCGCCAGGCGCACCATGGCCAGGGTCGCGGGGCCCCGTCGGGCCTCTTGCGCGTGCTCCGCGGCGAGCTCGAACTCGCCGGCCCAGTACAGCGCGGCGCTCAGCCCGGCGCGGGCCGCGCCGTACCAGCGGGAGCCGGGATCGGTCTCCAGCGTGACCGCCCGCAGGCCGGCCTCGCGCATCGGCCCTAGGCCGTCGAATCCGAACAACGCCTGAAGGATGGCGGCCGAGGAAGCGAATGACCGCAAGCCGTCCGGCAGCGGCCTGGTGTCCCCGGCCGCCTCGATGACCGGCAGGTAGCGCCGGACGCCGCGCTGGTCCCCGGTGAGGGCCGCGGTCCAGACCGCGCAGTGCGCCGCGAGCGGGCTGGCGGCTATCCGGTCGTCGCCGAGCAGGTCAAGCCAGCGGCGGACCGTGGCGACCTGGCCGGACTCTATGTAGGCGTACCAGTGGCGGGCGATCAGGTCGGTGGCCCCGGCTACGTCGCCGGCGGCCAGTGCGTGCGTGACCGCTTCATCTGTTGAGCCTGCCGCCTGGTACCAGGCGCTGGCCCGCGCGTGCAGGGTGGCCACCAGGTCCGGTTCGGTCCTGGCCAGCTGGCCGCGCAGCACCTGGGCGAACTGATGGTGGTAACGGAACCACTCTCGGTTCTCGTCGAGCGGCACGAGGAACAGGTTTTGCCGCTCAAGCACGTCGATGATCGCGGCCGCATTGGCCGAGCCGGTGACCGCGTCGCACAGCGACACGGAGAACCGGTCGAGGATGGAGGTCCGGGTGAGGAACTCACGGACCTCGCGCGGCTGCCGGCTGAATACGTCCTCGACCAGGTAATCGACGATGAACTTGTTGTCGCCGGTGAACTGGCGCACGAACGCGGCCGGCGACGAGTGACCGCGCAGGGAAAGCGCCGCAAGGTACAGACCGGCGGGCCATCCCTCGGTCCGTGCGACCAGATCCGCGGCGTCTCGGCTGGTGAGATCGACGGCCGCGACGGCGTGGACGAGCTCGGCCGCCTGCTCGGCATCGAAGCGCAGTTCGCGAGCCCGGATCTCGGCCATCTCCCCGGCCGCGCGCATCCGGCCCAGCGGCAACGGGGGGTCGGCGCGGGTGATGATGACGACCTGACCGCTTGGCGGGAGATGGTCAAGCAAGAACGCCATCTGCTCATGGCAGGCACGCTCAGTGATCAGGTGGTAGTCGTCCAGGACCAGGACCACCTGCTCGGGAAGCGATGCCAGCTCGTTGACGAGGACCGGAAGCATCGCGTCGGCAAGGTCCAGAACCTGGTCGCGCAGTATGGGCAGGACTTTCTCGCTGTCGAACTCCGGGCACGCCATATCGAGGGACGACAGCACGTGCCGCCACAGCCTGCCGGGGTCATTGTCGTGGCGGTCCAGTGACACCCACGCGAACGGCTTGTGGTTGACAGGGCTGGAGCGCCACTGCGCCACCAGGGTGGTCTTACCGAACCCCGGAGGCGCAGCAACGAGGATCAGTTTGACCGCGGCATCGGCCAGGTACTTCATCAGCTCTGGCCGTTCCACCCATTCCTTCCTATCGGCGGGCGGGTGAAGCTTGGTCTCGATAAGCATTCAGGGTCACTCTGAGTTCCGCGGGCGGACATCGGCTGCATACCCTCATTTCTGTAACCTTCCCAGGTAGCGGTCGCCACGAGTCGCCTTGAGTATGGTTCCCGGCCGGGACAGTAAGGTAACCCAGCGCACTGATCACCTGCAACGGGTGATGCGGCCGGCGCCCCCGGGCCGTCAGCATGACCTCGTGACCGAGCAATCACACGCGCCGGCTGAGCCGGACGAGACTCAGTCGGCTGAGCCGGACGAGACGCATGAGCTCGTGCCTGAGCAACCGCAGGCGCCGGCTCAGCCGGACAAGCCTCAGTCGGCTGAGCCGGACGAGATGCATGAGCTTGTGCCCGGGCAAGTGCAGGCGCCGGCTGAGCCGGATGAGGCGTCGTCGGCTGAGCCGGATGAGGCGCTGTCGGAGCCGACAACGGAGCACTCCGGGCTCAGCCAGGATGAACGGGCTGAGCTGGAGCGGCTGCGCGCCGAGACGGCCGGACTCCATCATGAGCTAGACGGCAAAGTTCGCCGGCGGCGGATAAGCTGGCGGACCCCCGTAGCCATTCTGCTCATCGTGCTCGGCTGCGTGCTCGCCCCGATTTCTGTGCTCGGCGTATGGGCCGGCAGCGAGGTTTCCGACACCGGCCGATGGGTGGCCACCGTGGAGCCGCTGATCCACGACCCGGCGATCCAGAACGCGCTAACCGAGAAGATCACCGCGCAGGTAACCAAGCAGGTCGACGTTCCCGGGCTGATCAACCAGGCCTCCACGCAGCTCAATGCCAAGGGACTGCCCCGGATCAGCTCCCTGCTGACGACGTTCAGCCCGCAGATCGATAGCGCGGTCAACGGCTTCATCACCAGCGTCGTGCACTCGGTCATAACGAGCCAGGCCGCGGCCAATACCTGGGTACAGGTCAATACCGTCGCGCACCGGGGGCTGGTCAAGGTGCTGTCCGGTCAGGGCAACGGCGCCTTCACCGTCAGCAACAACCAGGTCGTCCTGAACCTGGGTCCGTTCATCACCGAGGTCAAGCAGGCCCTGGTCGCGCGCGGGTTCACGGTCGCGGACAAGATCCCGAACGTCAACCCGACCTTCGCGCTGTTCGAGGCCAAGGATCTCGGGAAGGCACAGGCCGGCTACCGGCTCGTCAACACGCTCAAGATCGTGCTGCCGATCTTGGCGGTGCTCCTGCTCGGCGCCGGGGTGTGGGTGGCCCTGCGGCACCGGCGCGCCCTGATCGGGGCCGCCCTCGGCCTGGCCGCGTCCATGCTCGTCCTCGCCATCGCCCTGGAGATCGCCCGGAGCATTTACCTGGGCAGCGTCCCGTCCAGCGTGCTGCCCACCGATGCCGCTGCTGCCGCCTTCGACACGCTCGTTCGCTTTATCAGGCAGAGCCTGCGTGTCGTGCTGGTGGTCGGGCTGGTCGTCGCCATCGGTGCGTACTTCACTGGTCCCTCCTCGGTGGCGGTCAGGACCCGTTCCGGCCTGAAGTCGGGGACGGCGTGGATCCGGCACTACGGCGAGCGCCGGGGAGTGTCCGCCGGCCCGGTCGGTCAGTGGACGTACCTGCACCGCAGGATCCTCCGTGTCTCGGCGGTGGCTCTCGCCGCACTGATACTCGTCTTCTGGAGCCAGCCCACCGCTCTGGTCGTCATCCTGCTTGTCGTGTTCCTGCTGCTGGTCCTCGGGCTGATCGAACTGATCGGCCGGCCACCCGCTGAGCCCGAGGCGGACCCTGAGGCGGAGCCCAAGGCGGAGCCCAAAGCCCGCGCTCCGGTCTGACCTGCCGCTAGCCGGCTGTCCCGCCTTCCCATCCGCTACGGGTGAAGCGACACCCGCCGGCGCCCCGCCATCGTTGGTAGGGCGCGGCGTCTCTTCCGCGCCGACGATGAAAGGACCGTGATCATGACCGTGCCCGTCAGTGTGGACGTCCCTAATGACACCAGGGAGGCGCTGGCTGCCCTGGCGCTCGGTGACCCCGGCCTCCTCGCGGAAGGCCTGGAGGTGCGGGCGAACTGGAAGGACCGCAGCGGGCTTGACCAGCGCAGTTACGCCATGGTCAAGCTGGCCGCCCTTATCGCGCTCGACGCCCCTCCGGCCTCCTACCTCTGGCAGGTGAGCACCGCGCTGGCTGACGGGGCCACGCCGGACGATCTCATCGGCGTGCTGATAGCCATAGCACCGCAGGTCGGCGGGCCGAAGGTGGTGGCCGGGGCGGCGGAGCTCATGGTCGCTCTCGGCCTGAGCCTCCCGGACGGTGCGTAATGCCCGGGTTCGCGAGGCGACGCCCGTTGATGCGCGCGGCCGTAGTGGGCGGTGGCGCGTACATGGTGGGGAAGAGTGCGGCCCGGCGTCAGGACGCGCAGGCCCAGGCTCAGGATGACCAGACGGCAAGTCAGCCGGATTCAGCCCCGGCACAGCAACCTGACCAGGCCGGGTCCTCGAGCATGGTCGATCAGCTGAACCAGCTCGCGCAGCTGCACCAGCAAGGCATGCTGACCGATGACGAATTCACCGCGGCCAAGGCCAAGCTGTTCTGATCTGGCCAGCAGGCGCCCGCCTCACCCCTGTTTGGGGTGAGGCGGGCGCATGCCTGCTGGGGGATCGTCGACTGCCGCGCCCCATCCGAGACGGGTGATACGCCAGGGCTGCCGGACAATTACTGATCAGCCTCGGGACCTTTACTGTCCGGCCTCGGGACCTTAGTCCCTGAGCCACCCTGGATCGTCATGCGCATTGTTAACTGATGCGCCAAGATCTCGCACTAGACCCGACGATGGGACGGCCGCGGCCCGTATGCGACCTACCGGTCGAACGGTCCGCGCTCGTCGAGCGCCTGACGGCGACCGAGGCCCCGCTTATCCTCGTCGAAGCCCCGGCGGGCTACGGTAAGACCGACCTCGTCGCACAGTGGCGTGCCCGCCTGGCCGGGGCCCGGTCGTTCGCGTGGGTTACGCTCAGCCGGGCTGACAATGAGCCGCGGAACCTGTGGCGGCACATCACGCGCGCGCTGCTGCGAGCATGCCCCGAACTTGACGCCGACCAGGTCCAGTGCCAGCTCCGGGCCGTTTGCCCTGATATCACGGGCACAGTGATCCCGCTCCTGGTCAACCACCTGGCGGCCCGCGCGGCCCCGGCTGTCTTGGTGCTCGACGACTACCATTGCGTCAGCGAGCCGGAGTGCCATGATCAGGTGACGTTCCTGCTTGACCATCTCCCTGCCTCGGTCCGGGTCGTGCTGGTGACGCGGGCCGATCCGCCGCTGCCGCTGCCGCTGGCCCGGTGGCGGGCGAACGGCGTGATGGCCGAGTTCAGGGCCAGCGACCTGCGCTTCGCCGAGAACGAGGCAGCACCGCTTGTACGCGCCGCGAGTGGCCTCGATCTCAGCCAATCGGACCTGGCCAGGCTCGTCGACCTTACCGAGGGCTGGCCGACCGGGCTGTACCTGCTGGCACTGTCCCTGCGCGGCTGCCACTCACCCGCGGCCCGCGTCCGCCAGTGCACCGAGACCAGCCCGGTCATCGCTAGCTTCATGGCCGAGGAGGTACTCAGCCGCCAGCCCGCCGCGATCCGTCGCTTCCTCGTCCGGACCTCCATTCTCACCCGGTTCTGCGCGCCGCTGTGCGATGCGGTCACTGAGTCGGCGGACGGGGAAAATACCCTGGCCATCCTCGAGCGGGAGAACGCCTTTATCGTCCCTCTTGACCAGAGCCGGCGGTGGTTCCGCTATCACCACCTGTTCGCACAGGTACTGCGGAACCAGCTCGACCGGACCGAGCCAGGCATCGTGCCCGTCTTGCACAAGCGCGCCAGCGAATGGCACCGGCGATCCGGATCGGCGTCCGCCGCGATTGACCACGCGATCGCCGCGAACGACCGCGCAGGAGCCATCGGCCTCATGGCGGCTGACTGGCCCGCCCGGGCGGCGTCCGGCGAGGCCGCGACCGTGCGCCGGTGGGTGCGCCGGCTCGGTGAGCGCCCGATCGACGCCGATCCGGTGGCTGCCCACTGCGCGGCCTGGTCGGCGGCTGTCTCCGGGGACCCGGAGTCCGCACGGCACTGGCTCACCGTCATCACCGCGTCAACCCGCAAGGGACCGCTTCCTGATGGCATGCGTTCGCTCGCGTCGTCGGCCGCGCTGCTGCAGGCGGTCTATGGATTCGACGGCCTCGAGTCGATGTCCGCGGCGGCGGAACTAGCCGCCGAGCTGGAACATGATGCCTCCTCACCGTGGTACGCACTGGCCAGGACCGCCCTCGGCTTCAGCCGCTACCTGTCCGGCGATCCCGCCGGAGCGGAAGAGCCCCTGCTTGCGGCCATGGCGAGCGAAGCCCGTGTACCGGAAGTGCATCTGGTGAGCGTGTCGGCGCTGTCCCTGGCGGTCGGCGAACTGGGCCAGCTGAAGCGAGCGCACCACGATGTCGGACTGGCCCTTTCCCTCATGACCAGCAGGAATCTCAGCCAGACACCGCCCGCTTCGCTCGCCTTCGCGGCTGCAGGCGCGACTTACGCCGGCCTGGGGCGCCCGCATGAGGCCCGATGCGAGCTAGAGCACGCACTTCAGCTCAGCCTCCAGATACCCGGAATCAACGTATGGGGCACGATCGATATCACGCTGCGCCTGGCCATGGCCGCGGTTGACGTCGGAGACCGCTCATCGGCCGCGGCCCTCGCCCGGCAGGCTAGCCTCCGGCTGGCAGCTGCACCCGGTGAAGCGGTGGCGCTGCTGGCCCGGCTGGAACAGCTCGAGCGCCGGCTGGAGGGCTGGCCGAGAGCCCAGGAACTGGCTAACCCGCTCACCGAACGTGAGGTGACTGTGCTGCAACAGCTCCGCAGCGTGCTACCGCTGCGCGAGATCGCCGCCGACCTGGGCCTGTCAGTCAACACGATCAAGACGCAGGTCCGGTCGGTCTACCGGAAACTCAGCGTGTCCGGACGCCCTGCTGCGGTCACCCGCGGCCGCCAGCTCCGGATTCTGTAGCCCTTAAATCGGGATTCTGTAGCCCTAAAATCAGCTTTAGCTGCCGGGCGCGGCGCACCGCCTCGCCGCGGTGAGCCGCGGACAGCTTGCGGTAGATGCTCCGCAGATGGGTCTTGACCGTGTTGACCGACAGGTACATCTCGGCGGCGATCTCAGCGGTGCTGAGCAATGCCGCCAAGTGAACGAGCACCTCGAGCTCCCGCTCGCTGAGCTGTTCGATAACCAGCGGCTCCTGCTGGGTCTGCGCGGGCTGCCGCCGCTGGCCCGGGACCGCCGCGAGGCTGGGCGCGCCGCGCTTGAGCATCTCCCGGGAGATCTGGGCGAGTTCCGGGTCGCGCCGCAGTACCTGCCGCATCCAGGCCTGCTCCATGGTGAAGGGCAGCTTCAGTCCCTCGGACCTGGCCAGCCGGAGCGCACGCTCCAGTGATCGGCGACCACGCCCGCTATCACCGATGCCGTAGCTGAGCTCGGCGTCGACCAGGCATACCGGCAGGCTGAGCTTCTCCGGTGCCTCGCCCTGGCTCTCGGCCAGGGCATCGAGCGCACGCCGGGCCGCCTGATGATCTCCGGAGGCCAGCCGCGCATGGGCGAGTGCAGCCGCGCCCTCGGGCACGGACCGCGGATCGGCGCGCCGGGCCGCGGCCAGGGCGGCCGGGATGTCTCCGGCCAGCGCATGAGCTCGCGACTCGAGTACGGTCAGCTTGAGCTCGAGCCAGCCGGGAGGTGACCAGTCCCGGCGGCCCTGGCTGATCATCTCCCAGGCCGCCGCGATGCGACCCTCGGCCAGTCGGCGCTGCGCAACGACCATGCAGGCCAGCGCGCCAACCAGCTTGTCGGGACAGATCCGCAGTACGGCCTCGGCCCGCTTCAGCTGCGCATGGGCCTCTGGCACATCACCCCGTTGCAGGTGCACGGATGCCAGCGCGACGCTCACGGCCGCGCCGACGCGATCGGCCACCGACCCGTGGACGCTTCTCATTGCCTCGGCGGCCTGTTCGGCATGCTCCGCGGCGCGGCTCAGCTGGCCTTGCAGGACCTCCGCCAGGGCTAGCTGCCCCAGGCAGTCAGCACGCGCATAGACCGCTTCTGGTGCGCAGGCCGCCGCCACGCCGTCGGTGAAGTCCGCCGCCGCCGCATCGAGGCGGCCCGCCCAGAGTTCCACCATCCCGTGGCCTGACAGCAGCTGCGCTCGTAGCCCGGGATGCCGGGCGTGGACCTCCTCGTCCAACTGCCCGGCCAAGGCCTGCGCGCCTGCGGCCGCGGCGGTGGCCGCCTCGAAATCCCCCGTCCGGCGCGACAGAGTCAGCCTGATCAGGGCAGCGGCCAGCCGGGCCGGGATCTCGCCGTCGGCAGGGAGCCGCTTGAGCTTGCTCTCCGCGACGGCCAGTGCGGAGCCGCTTGCCTCATCCGCCAGACCGGACAGTCCCGTCGCGGCCAGGACCAGCCACGGCTGGGGTTGCGGCCATGCACCGTCCCGTGGCATGCCAGCAAACGCCTCGGCCAGCGACTGATGGCCGCGCGGCTCGATGAGCTGGCCCACCGCAAACTCGTCTATCACCATTCCGGACGCGAGCAGCCAGTCGCCGGATTCGGTCGCGTACCGCACCGCCTCGTTGAGCAGCCCCTCTCGCTGATACCACCGGGCTGCGCGTTCGTACAGGCCGGGGAGCTGCTCGCGGTACTCCATCTGGAGCTTGAGGCGCAGGACCGCGACCAGCAATGAGTGGTAGCGGTACCACCCGTGCCCGATCGGGCGGACGAACGCGTTCGCCCGCGCGAGATCCTGCAGTCCCTGCGCCGATTGCTGGTCGCCGGTGAGCTCACTGGCGAGCTCAGCATTGACGCAGTCGAGGATGCTGGTGCGGAGCAGCATGTCACGGACCGGAGGGGGCTGGGCGTTGAGGACTTCGTCGACCAGGTAACCAGTGATGGCCGTATCCTCGCCCTCCAGTTCCCGCACGAATTGCTCGGGGTCTGGGTGCCCGTGCAGCGAGAGCGCGGCGAGGCGTATCCCCGCCACCCAGCCCTCGGTCCGCCCGGTGAGGCCCTTGATCGACTCCTCGGAAAGGGTGATGCCGTGATGCGCCAGGAGCAGGGCGGACTCTTCTACGCTGAATGCCAGGTCGTCGGCCGTGATCTCGCAGAGTTCCCCGGTAAGCCGGTACCGGTGCAGGGGCAGCAAGGGGTCCACCCTTGAGGCGACCACCAGATGCAGGCCTGGATGGGCGTTCCGCTGCACGTAATCAAGGCCGTCGATGGTGGCCGGGTCGGTCAGCAGGTGAATATCGTCGAGGACCAGCACCACGGGCGGATCCTGCGCGGCTAGCACCGAGGCCAGCCGCACCAGGAAGGCATGATCCACCGCTTCGCGGGTGGGCCCGGGCATAACCCGCGGCACGGTAATGCCGGCCCGCCGCAGGGCGGCCACGACATAGGACCAGAAGACCCTCGGCTTGTTGTCGTACTCATCGAGGGTGATCCAGGCCAGGGCACAGGGGGACGTGCTGGCGGCGGCCCAGGACGCGATGGCCATGGTCTTACCCGCTCCCGGCGGCCCGGTGATCGAAGTCAGCGGGCAACATGCGCCGTCGGCTATCAGCTTGTCTATGCGGGGACGCACGACCGCCCAGCCCGGCACCTCAGGCGCGGTGACCTTAGACACCAAGACCGGATCGTCAGCGTCGGCGCGGTGCCGGAGGCTGGCTGCCCCACGCACATCGCTAGTGGACATCGCCGTTCCCCCCATCGACCCTCATCGGGTCAGCAGCACGACCGCGAGGTCCAGGCGGCCCTTTTTCTTCTCCTCCTGCATATCGCCCCAGCATCTGCCGAGTCATCACCCACTGCGGAATCTCACCAGGGTGACGATTCACCCGTCGTGAGTGAGGCGTGGCGGGTGATGAAGCGAGACTGTGGGCTATTAGCCGCTGTGATTCCGAGATACTGGGGGCTGGGGTGCCGTCTTTCTACGAGATCCGGGTGTCAGGCGTCCTCCCGCCCGAGGCGCTGCTCGACTTCGACCTGCTCACCGCCTCGGTGGAACCGGTCGAGACCGTCGTGCACGGCCCGATCCGGGACCAGGCGGCTTTGAATGGGCTGCTCGCCAGGCTCGAGATCTTCGGAGTCCAGGTCCTGGAGATCCGGCGCCTGCACGAACAGGAGCCGCGCAGTGCCGAGGGCGAGCCCGGCGGACCGCCAGATCACTGGACTAAGAAACCGTGAGATCACCACCGGACAGAGAAACCGCCAGATCACCGGACCGAGAAGCCGCCAGAGCACTACCGGACTGAGAACTAGACAGCGTCAGCGTTCGTCGCGGTCTAGCCACTTACTCACCGTGACCGGCGTCCAGGCGGCCAAGCGGTCCAGTAGCCGGGCCGGGTCGTCGTCCACGATGACCATGTCACGGTGCGCGGGGTGCACGAATCCGGCCTTTACCGCGCCGTCGAAGAGTGCACGCAGCGGCGCGAAGAAGTCAGCCACATCGAGGATGCCGCAGGGCTTGACGTGGATGCCAAGCTGCGTCCAGGTAAGCACCTCAAAGAACTCGTCGAATGTGCCAAAGCCACCGGGAAGCATCACGAACGCGTCCGCCGCATCAGCCATCGCGGCCTTGCGCTCGTGCATGGTCTCCACGACCTGGAGGCTATCGAGGCCAGGGTGCGCGATCTCCTTCGTCTGCAGCGACCTGGTGATGACACCGTGCACCTTGCCGCCCTCCGCCAGCACCGCGTCGGCGACTGTGCCCATCAGGCCGACGTGGCCCCCGCCGTAAATGAGGCGGATCCCCCGCTCCGCAATCACCCGCCCGAGCGACGCCGCGGACTCCGCGAAGGCTGAGTTGACGCCCCTGTTCGAACCGCAATAGACAGCCACTGAAGACAACCGCGCAGACATGGCTCGAATTGTGCCACTCGCCGCGCCGAGTATGCGAACGAGTTGATCGGCAACGGGGTAACGCGGTCACCGATGCTGGTCTACGGCAACGGGTGCAGCCTGGTGCCTGACGTGCGGGGCAAGTCCCAGGGCCTGCCGGGAACCTAGTCGCGTTGCACCGTCTGGCCAGATGACGCGAACCGGCTTGCCGTGCTCGCGGGCGTAGGCAACGACGTCGGCGGTTCCGCCGTAGCCGCGGGCGGGCAGGCCGTCCCAGATGGCGTAGAGCTCCTCGGCGCTGTCGATCAGCAGCTCGCTGGCGGCCATGTAGGCCTCGGGCGTGGGCTCGGCAAACGGCAGGCGCCGCACCGCTGCCGCCTCGGCGAGCAGCCGGTCGTACTCGGGGTGCGAGGTAGCGGGCAGACCGTCACGGTACCGGCCGGCCGGAATGATCACTTCAAGGCTGCCGCCATGGTCAGTGACCGCGCGGGCGAAGATCTGATCCGCTCCGTCCGCGAGGCACGAAATGCCCGTCACACGCGGCCCAGCCTCCGCCAGGGCCACGCGGATGGCCTTCTTTACCAGCTCGGCTGTCGCGTCGGGCAGGCCGCGATGCCCCGAAACCGCGATCCGTCGCACCGAGAAGCCTGCTGCCTCGCTGCCCGTTGTCGCACCCATGAGAATTAGATTAGGGGCAGGATCAGGCGCGCACCACTCGGTAGAGTGCCGGATGCGACTGGCCGGTCAGCGACCTGGAGCCAGCCACCCTGGCCGTGGCGTGGCCGCAGGACTCGCACTCGCCGGCGGTCGCCGCATTCGTCCGTACGGCAGCCACGGTCGCGGCGGCCGCTGCGCCAGAAGCAGGAAACACCACAGAGGGCAGCTACCTAATTACTAAGACCTCCTAACTCGGGTCCAGCGACGCCGACCCGAGCGCGTGGCGGGTTGCGGCGGTCCGCGTATCTAGGAGTTCCGGCGGTTCTGGCCGACCTCTAGTCCGCTGAGCTGCGACTTCACCCCGGAACGTGGCACAGGAAGCCGATTAGCTGCGGAATGCAGGAGTAAACGCCTGGGATTTTACTGTGTGATGGCACAGAAAATCATTCATGTATATTCAATTATACTTGTGTCAGCGCCTGTGACTGAGCGGGCATAAGAACACTGTTGATACGGAAGAAAATTTCCCTCGCAGGGAACCATCCGGTCGGCTGTTACGTAATGTTGTAGGAACGTGTAATGTTCCGTGCTAACGAGTGGCCACAGTTGACCCCGGGAGGCGGGTGACTGATGCCTCGTGCATTCTTTTGTCCAATTGAGGTTTTCCTTCCCCATCGCGGTAGACGAGAATGCGTGACTAGCGGGCTGACTAAGCCATCGCGGACACGATCGGCGCGGCCATGACCGCCGTGCTGAATCCGGTGAATGCCAGCACGCCGGCGGTGGTGCTGAAATTCGATTCGAATGTCATGCATCACGGCGGGCTGGGCGTAATCAGGTCCCTGGGACGGGCTGGCGTCTCCGTGTACGCGGTCCACGAGGATAAGCTCGCCCCGGCGGCGAGCTCCCGGTACCTCCGCGGCCGCCTCCTCTGGCGGCCCGATCCGGCGGACGCCGACCGCGTTCTCGCCGGCCTGGCACGCCTCGCCGGGATCATCGGCCGTCCCGCGGTGCTGATCCCGACGGATGACGCCGGCGCCATCTTCCTGGCCGAGCACGGCAGCGAGCTGCGCCGCTGGTTCCTCTTCCCCGAGCTGCCCGCCGGGCTCCCGCGGCGGCTCGCGGGCAAGTACTCGCTGCACCAGGTGTGCCGCGAGCTCGGCGTGGCATCGCCGTGGACCACGCTGCCGGGATCGCTCGCCCAGGCGCGAGAGTTCGCGCGCGCGGCCGGGTACCCGGTGGTCGCCAAGCTCACCGACCCGTGGCAAGCCCACCGCGGCATGCGGAGCACGCGGGTGGTCGTGGACTCCAGCGAACTCGGCCGGATCTACGACGCCTGCTGGCGAGCGGGCGCGGGGCTGATGCTCCAGGAGTTCGTGCCAGGCGATCGTCGCTACGACTGGTTCTTCCACGGATACTGCGACGCGAACTCGGCGTGCCGGCCGGCGTTCACCGGGGTCAAGGAACGGTCCTACCCGTCCGGGGCGGGGCTGACCAGCTTCGGCAGGTCGGCGCCGAACGATGCGCTCAAGGCCGAGATCACCAGGCTGCTCTCCCGGCTCGGGTACCGCGGGCTGCTCGACCTCGACATCCGGCTGGACGCCAGGGACGGCCGTTACCACCTGCTGGACTTCAACCCACGGCTCGGTGCGCAGTTCCGGGTATTCCTGGACGCCGCAGGCACCGACGTCGCGCTCGCCGCCTACCTCGACCTCACCGGCCAGCCGATCCCCGCGGCCGCCCAGGTCGACGGCCGAACCTTCGTGGTCGAGAACTACGACCCGGTCAGCGCGCTCGGGCGCTGGCGGGCCGGGGAACTCGGCTGGCGATCCTGGCTCGCCTCGGTGCGCGGCGCGGACGAGTGGGCCTGGTTCGCACGCGACGACCTTCGCCCCTTCGGGCTGATGTGCATGCGCATGGGCTGGCGAGCGCTGACCCGCAAGGTCGCTCGCTCGCCGGCCTGCGCACCTCCGCGTTCACCGGCTCGCCCGGCCAGCGGCGACTTCCGGTACCGGCCTGGCCGTGGCGCTTGCCGTCCCGCGCCAGCCCCGGCAGCTCAGCGAGCCGACCTGAACGTACCGCCTCGATAGCACAGGAAGGAACACGACCATGACCGATTCCACTGACGTAGCGATTGTTGGAGCGGGCCCTTACGGACTTTCCTTGGCGGCACACCTGAGCGCGGCAGGCGTGCCCTACCGCCACTTCGGCGTGCCGATGAAGCTCTGGCGCACCGCGATGCCGCGAGGCATGTACCTCAAGTCGCAGGGCTTTGCCTCGAACCTGTCGGACACGCACCAGGCGATGACCCTTGAGGCGTTCTGCTCGGCCACGGGCCGGCCCTACGGGAGCTACGGCGTGCCCGTCCCGCTTGAGACGTTCGTTGCGTATGGCCGCTGGTTCCAGGCACAGCTGTCACTGCCGGTGGAAGAGTCCCTGGTGACCTCGGTGACCAGGGACGGCGAAGGGTTTCAGGTAACCGTCGGTGACGGCGAGCGGCTCAGCGCCCGCGCGGTGGTGCTCGCGGTCGGCGTCGAGCACTTCGCGCACCTGCCCTCGCCATTCGGCGAGCTTCCCCGGACGCTGTGCGGCCACAGCTCCGCGTACACCGACCTGGCCGCGTTCAAGGGCAGGCGGGTCATCGTCATCGGGGCCGGGCAGTCCGCGCTTGAGTCAGCCGCGCTGCTGCACGAAACCGGCGCCGACGTCCAGGTGCTCGCCCGCGGGCCGAAGCTGGCCTGGAACGGGGAGCCGCTGTCGCCGGAACGGCCGCTCGCGCAGCGGCTGCGGGAACCGGAGGCCGGGCTCGGCTCGGGCTGGGCCACCTGGTTCTATTCCAACCACCCCGATCTCTTCCGCCGCCTGCCGCCCGCCAGCCGGGTGCACCGGGCAAGAACGGCGCTCGGGCCGGCCGGCGCGTGCTGGCTGCGGGCCCGGGTGGAGGGGAAGTTCCCCGTGCGGTGCGGCCATGCGGTGACCGCGGCGGTACCAGTCGGCGACTGGGTGCGGCTGACTGTCGCCGCCGACGGCACCCGAAAGGACATCGCGGCCGACCATGTCATCATGGCCACCGGTTACCGGCCGGACCTGGCCAGGCTGGATTTCCTCGGCGAGGACATCCTCATCGCGCTGCGCACGCTCAGCGGAAGCGCGCTCGTCGGCCGGGGGTATCAGTCCTCCGTTCCCGGGCTGTACGCGGTCGGCCCCCTGGTTGCGCCGAGCTTCGGCCCGGTCATGCGCTTCGTATACGGCGCACGCCACGCCGCCCTTGCGGTCACCCGCCAGCTCGCGGGCGTCGCCGGTCACCCGGCACCTGACATGGCGGCTAGCCGATGAGAGGCGGCTCGCGGCGGCATCCGTCCCCGGCGTCCGCCGCCGGCCCGGGCAGGAGGGATGGCCGCTTCAAGGGCCGCGCCTGGCGCCCGGCCGGGGTGGTCCGGCCGGCCGTCCTGGTCCGCAAGACCGCGCTGCCGTCGGCGGACGTCGTGGGGCTGGCCGCAGCGGTCGCCGTTGGCGGCGCGGTCCGGGTCCCGGCCCTGGCCGCTGTCTACGCCGTGAGCGTGCTCGCGGTGCTAGCGGCTAGCCGGCTGCACCGGCTGCCGGTGTGCCTGCGGATGTCGGACCAGACGAGCCGGATCCTCGCCGCGGTGGCGGCGCCGCTGCCAGTCCTGCTGTTGTGGCCGTCGGGTGCGCCTGCGGTGCTGGCCGGGGTGGCGCTCCGGGCCGCAGTGTGCATCTTGTCAGCCCGGCTGGCGGTGTGCGCCGCGCTGCGCGCGGCGCACCGGCGGGGCCTGCTGACCGAGCGCGCCGTGGTGGTTGGCGCCGGGACCTTCGGCGCCTACACCGCGGGGCTGATGAGCGAGCACCCGGAGCTGGGCCTGACACCGGCCGGGTTCGTCGACGACGGCCCGCCGCGCCGCGACCTGCCGATGCCGACCCTGGGCACGATGCAGGAGCTGGCAGGCGTCATCACCAGATTCGGGATCGGACGGGTCGTCGTCTGCTTCTCAAGCGACTGCCGCGACGACGACCTGGTTGGGGTGCTGCGGGCCTGCCGGCCTCTGCTGGCCGACATATGCGTGACGCCCCGGCTCTACGAGCTTGGCATGGTGGTGCCACGCGGCTGCCTGGACGAGATCTGGGGGGTGCCGCTCATCCCGCTGCGCCAGCCGCCGCGGGCTGGCCTGGCTCTCAAGCGTGCGACGGATATCGCCGCCGCACTCATCCTCGGCCTGATCGCCGCCCCGGTGGGGCTGGCGCTGGCCGTCGTGATCCGCATCAGTTCCGGCTCGCCTGTGCTGTTCCGCCAGGTCCGGGTGACCGGCGACGGGACGGTGGCCTCGATCCTGAAGCTGCGCACGATGCCGGTTTCCCGCGATCCGGATGCCCGCTTGCCTGACAGCCAGTGGCCTGACACTCAGTGGGCAGTGGACGAGGGACAGTGCGGCCCGTTCGGCAGATGGCTGCGCGCCACCCACCTGGATGAGCTGCCCCAGCTCGTCAATGTCCTGCGCGGCGAAATGTCGCTGGTAGGGCCGCGGCCGGAACGCCCGTACTTCGCGCAGCAATTCTGCCGTGACATCCCCCGGTACGCCGACCGGACCCGGATGCCCGGCGGGCTGACCGGCTGGGCCCAGGTGAACGGGCTCAACGGGGACACCTCGGTGTTCGACCGGGCACGTTTCGACAATTACTACGCGGAGTACTGGTCGCCGTGGCTCGACGCGGTCATCCTGGCGCGCACTGCGCTGCAGGTCAGCCGGGCGGCCCTGGGCCGGCCAGCGGGGAACACAGCGGGGAACACCACATGAGCGGCGACGACGCGACCGCACCGGGGCGGCTGGAAATGGCCAGACTGAGCCTGCGCGACGTCCCGCTGATCCTCATGTACCACGCGGTCGCCGACACCAGCTACGACCCGAACATGACATCGGTCAGCCCCAAGCAGTTCGCCGCCCAGCTGGCCTGGCTGACCCGGCACAGGCTGCGCGGCGTAGCGGTCGAGACGCTGGTGGCCGCATTGCGGGCGGGCCGCACCCGCGGCCTGGTCGGGATCACGTTCGACGACGGGTACACCACCGTGCTGGCGAACGCGGTGCCGGAACTGCTGCGCCACGGGTTCACCGCGACCGTCTTCGTCGTGTCCGACCGGGTCGGCGGGACCAACGACTGGGACGACGGCACGCCCTGGCCCCTGCTGTCACGGTCGCAGATCGGCGAGCTGGCCGCGGCCGGCATGGAGATCGGCTCGCACAGCGCCACGCACGCAAGGCTGGCCGGCGCGCTGGCCAGCCGGCTCGCCGCCGAGGTCGGCGGCAGCAGGGAAAGCCTTGGCCGACTCGCGGACGCCGAGATCCGCGGCTTCGCCTACCCCTACGGCGACACGGACGCGGCGGCACGGCGCGCGGTCCGCGACGCGGGCTACGACTACGCCTGCGCGGTCAGCGCGCCGCGCGCCGCGCTCGGGCTGATGGCCCTCCCCCGCGTCTACGTCAGCCAGCGCGACGGGCCTGGCCGGATGACCGCGAAGCGACTGCTCTACCGGCGCCACATCGTCACAGGAGGAAACCGCCAATGAAGGTGCTGCACGTGATCACCGGACTGGACGCAGGGGGCGCGGAAACCCAGCTCGCGATGCTGCTGCGGCATACCGGCCACGAGTGCGACGTGGTCACGCTGTACAACCCCGGCCCGGTCGCCGAGCAGATCCGGTCGTCCGGCACGACCGTCCGCGACCTCGGGATGCGGAGCAACCGTGACCTGCGCGCGTTGCCGAGGCTCCGGTCGCTGATCACGGCCGGGCGCTACGACGTGGTGCACGCCCACCTGTTCCGGTCGCAGGTTTACGCCCGTCCGGCGGCCCGGCTGGCCAGGACGCCGGTCGTGGTGACGACCGAGCACTCGATCGGCGAGACGCACATCGAGCGCCGCCGGATGACGGCCGGAGTGCGAGGCCTGTACCTGGCCTCCGAGTTGTTCTCCGACGGGACCATTGCCGTCTCCGACATCGTGCGGGACCGCCTCATCCGCTGGGGCGTCCCCGAACGGAAGATCTCGGTGATCCCGAACGGGATTGACACCCCGGCGCTGGCCTTCGACTCGGCGGCCCGCTCCCGTGCCCGGGCGCAGTTCGGCATCCCCCCGGAGACGTTCGTGATCGGCACGCTTGGCCGCCTCGACGCGAATAAGCGAGTCGACATGGTGATCGAGGCGGCGGCGCCGCTGCTCGGCGAGCGGTGCGTCCTCCTCGTCGTCGGCCGCGGCGAGGAGATGGACGCGCTCAAGCTCGTCGCGGGGAAGGCCGGCGTAGCCGACCGGGTGATCTTCGCCGGGTTCCAGGCCGACACGGTCGCCATGCTCTCCGCGTTCGACCTCTACGTGATGGCGTCGGTCCAGGAGACGTTCGGGCTGGCCGCGCTTGAGGCCATGGCCAACGGCCTGCCCGTGCTCTACACCACGTGCCCGGCGCTCGACGGGGTCACCACCACGCAGGCACGGCAGGTCGCGGGGACCGCGACGGCGCTGCGCGCTGCGTTCGGTGCCGGGGTCACGGCCGGCCCTCGGCCGCGGCAGCCGGACGACGCGGTGTTCGACCGGTACGGGATCGACGGCACCGCCCGGCAGGTCGACGAACTGTACCGGCGGCTCCGCCAGGACCGGCTGGGACTACCGGACCCGGCATGAAGGTAATGCTCACCGCGGAGGGCACGTACCCGCACCAGTTCGGCGGGGTGAGCGTATGGTGCGACCAGCTCATCACGGCGCTGTCCGGCTACGAGTTCGCGGTCGTCGCGCTGGTTGCCAGCGGCACCGAACCGGTGCAGTGGGAGCTGCCGGGGCACGTGTCGCAGCTCGTGACGATCCCGCTGTGGGGGCCGCCGCCACCCGTACCGCCGCGCGCACGGCTGCCGCGGGGCCGGGGGGTACCGCTCGCCGTCCAGTCCCTGATCGACGTGCTGCTCGATGACGACGCCGGCGACCGGTTCGGGTCCGTGCTGCGTGACCTGCACGCGTACGCGCGGGCCAGGAACCTCACCGCGACGCTGGCCCACGAGCGGACGGCCCGGCTGCTTGCCGCCCTGTGGCGGGAACGGTGGCCGCAGCTCGCGGCGCGGCGCGGCGCGCAGCCCGCGGACACCCGCCCGACGCTGCACGACGCGGTCACCGCGATGCGGCTGGTCGAGCACGCGCTGCGCCCGCTGTCGCATCCCCCCGTGCGGGCCGACGTGGTGCACGCGGTGACCAACGGGCTCGGCGCGCTGCCGGCCCTCACCGCCAAGTGGCAGTACCAGGTTCCCATGATCGTCAGCGAGCACGGCGTCTACATGCGCGAGCAGTACCTGCACCTGCGCAGCCCGACCTTCGGCTGGCCGACGAAAGACCTGTACCTGCGGTTCCTCGCCCAGGTGTGCGCGGTCGGCTACCGGGAAGCCGAAGTGATCACGCCGGGGAACGTCTACAACAAGCGGTGGGAGGAGCAGCTCGGCGCCGAGGGGAGCCGGGTGCGCACCGTCTACAACGGCGTGAACCCCGACGCCTTCCCCGCGCTGACCGGCGAGCCCGAGGTGCCGACGATCTCCTGGGTCGGCCGGATCGACCCGATCAAGGACCTGGAGACCTTGTTGCGCGCATTCGCGCTGGTCACGAAGGAAATACCGGAAGCGAAGCTGCGCATGTTCGGGGCACCGCCTCGCGGACGCGAACCCTATCTGGAACATTGTCAGGCGCTGGCGGCCGACCTCGGGGTCGACGGCAGCGCGACGTTCGAAGGCCGGATACCCGAGATCCGCGACGCCTACGCCGCCGGACATGTCGTGGTGCTCTGCAGCATCAGCGAGGGCTTCCCCTACTCCCTGATCGAGGCGATGGCCTGCGGCCGTCCCTGCGTGGCCACCGACGTCGGCGGGGTCAGCGAGGCGCTCGCCGACGACGCCGGCATCGTGGTGCTGCCGCGCGACCCGCCCGCGCTCGCGGCGGCCTGCCTGAAGCTGCTGCGCGACGCGGACCTGCGCAAGTCCCTCGGGGCCATGGCCCGGCAGCGTGCGCTTGAGCACTTCACCGTGGACCGGGCGGTCAGCGCGTTCCACGAGATCTACACCCTGATGGGCGCCGGGTGCCGGGTCCTGCCGGCCCCCGATGGCGGAAATTGGTCGCCTAGCGGTATCACCACGACTCGTTCGGGACAATCTCCATGAGCACGACGCCAGCAGAGGAAAGCCGATCGCCGCTGGAGATCCTGACCGAACGGTTCGCCGCGGTCTGCGAGTCGGCGGTGGACCCGCTCGAGATCGCCAGCGCGCTGGAGTTCGACGGGGTCAGCGACCGGGCGGCGCGCGTCGGCTACAACGTCCCCGACGTGTTCACGCTGGGGCGGCTGCTGTACGCGCGCGTGCCGCGCAAGCCTGCCCCGCCCGAGGCGGAGCCGGACCCCTGGCGGGCGAGCCGGCCGCTGATGCACGGCCTGCTCTACGCGCTGCCCGCGGTCTGCTTCCCCGCGGCCGGCGCGCTGCTTGTCGGCCCGGGCGTGCTGCCCGCCCTGGTCATCGCGCTGCTGTCCAGCTGGGGGCTGAGCCAGGGGCTCGCCGCGGTGGGCTACCTGCGGCTGGGCGCGTCCGGGCCGGGACAGGCCTGGCGAATCCTGCGCGACGGCCTGGCGGGTTGCCTGGTCGCGGTGGCGTTGATCATGACGGCCGTGACGCTCGTGGTACACGCGCGCCTGCCGGTGCTCGCGTTCGGCGCTGGCGAGGGGGCATACATGCTCGGCGCGTGCGTGCTGCTGGTGACCGGCGGCGAACGCTGGCTGCCTGTCGCCCTGGCACCGGGAGTGACGGGTGCCACGGTGTTCCTCGTCCTCGGGAAGCCGACTGAGCTTGAGTACCAGACGTGGGCGGCGCTGGCCGCGACGCCGCTGCTCGCGTGCGTGATCGCGGTCGCCTACACCACCGGTGCCGGGCCGCGGGCCGGCCGCCTGGTGAGCCGGGCCGAAGTGCTCGGCGCGCTGCCGGCCGTAGCGCTCGGCGTGACAGCCGCAGGGCTGCTCTCGTTTCCCCTGGTGGCCGGGGTATCCGGGCATGGCGGCGAGAACGTCGGCGCGCTCATCGCGTCGGTGCCGCTCGCGCTCAGCATGGGCGCGGCGGAGTGGAGCCTGCTGTGGTACCGGCGCGCCGCCCGGCGGCTGCTCTGGCAGACCGACGACCCGCGCTGGTTCCGCGGGCGCGCGGGCCGGCTGCTGCTTGTCACGCTGGCGCAGTACGCGTCCGGCATGATCGCGGCGGTCAGCATCGCTCTTGGCGTCGCGCTGCTGCTCGCGCAGGCGCGGGCCGACCAGACAGTGCTGCTGTCGATCGCGGGCTACCTGGTGCTCGGCGCGGCGATGTTCCTGGTGCTGCTGCTCCAGACGGTGCGCGTTCGCCTGGTGCCGCTGGCGGTCGCCGCCGCGACGCTCGCCGCGGAAATCGCGCTGCGCAGCCATGGACTCGTGGTGCAGATCGCAGCCCCCGCGGCGCTGCTCGTCACGGTCTTCGCTTACGCGCGTGCCCGCCTCGGTGAGGCGGTTCTCCATGCTTAGCAGTCATTTCTCATCCAGCTCATCCACCCAGAGGGGAAAGGGGCATCTCCAATGACGGAGACCACTGTCGCGGTCACCGGCGCCGAGGGGTTCATCGGTTCTCACCTGACAGAGGAACTCGTGCGGCGCGGGCACCGGGTCCGGGCCATGGCGCTTTACAACATGTGGAGCTCATGCGGGTGGCTGGAAACGCTGCCACCGGACGTGCGGGCGTCGGTGGACGTCGTGTTCGGCGACCTGCGGGATCTCGCCTCGGCCGTCGAGCTGGTGGACGGCGCGGACGTCGTCTACCATCTCGCCGCGATCGGTTCCGTGCCGTACTCGTACCGGGTGCCGCGCACGTTCGTGGAAAACAACTCGATGGGAACGCTGAACGTCCTGGAGGCGGCGCGGGCCTGCCGGACGCCCCGGGTCGTGCACACCTCGACGAGCGAGACCTACGGGACGGCCCGCACCGTGCCGATCAGCGAGAGCCACCCGCTGCAGGCGCAGTCCCCTTACGCCGCGTCGAAGATCGCGGGTGACAAGCTCGCCGAGTCGTATCATCTGAGCTACGCGCTGCCGGTGGTGACGCTGCGCCCGTTCAACACCTACGGGCCGCGCCAGTCAACGCGGGCGGTGATCCCGCAGATCATCACGCAGCTAGGCAGCGGCGCCCGGGTCATCAAACTGGGCGCGCTCGCACCCACAAGGGACTTCAGCTACGTGACCGACACCGTGGCGGCGTTCATCTCGGTGGGTACCGCGCCGGCTTCGGCGGTGCTTGGCGAGGTATTCAACTGCGGGCCTGGCGACGACGTTCTCGATCGGCGACCTCGCGGCGGAGATCGTGGCGCTGATGTGCGTGCGGGCGGACATCACGGAAGACGCGCAGCGGCTCCGGCCCAAGGAATCCGAGGTGATGCGGCTGGTCTGCGACGCCGCCAAGCTGCGTGAGCGCACCGGATGGCAGCCGCTCGTCTCACGGGCCGAGGGGCTGCGCCGGACGATCGACTGGTTCGCGCGGCCGGAGAACCTCGCCCGGTACACGCTCGACGAGTACCACGTGTGACGCGATGCGGATCCTGATCATTGGCAGCAGTAGCTTCCTCGGCGGGCACCTGCGGCGTGCGGCCTCGGCCGCGGGCCACACGGTGCTCACTTCGGGCCGTTCTGGGAGCTGGTCCTTGCGGCTTGACCTCGTGGCGGATCCGGCCGAGCGGGTGGGGTCGCTGATCGCCGACGCGGCGCCCGACGTGGTGGTCAACTGCGCGGGCGCGACGTCGGGCGGTGCCGACGTGCTCGCGGCGGCGAACATCACGGCGGTGCACACACTGGTCACGGCCCTGCTCGGCGTGGCGTCTTCGGGGCCTCGGCTTGTGCACATCGGGTCGGCGGCCGAGTACGGGGCGGTCGACGACGGGGTGCCGGTGACCGAGGACGCGGCCCCCCGCCCGGCCGGCCTGTACGGCGCCACCAAGCTCGGCGGGACGCGGCTCGTGGAACTGGCGCGGACGGCCGGCCTGGAAGCAGTGGCGCTGCGGGTCTTCAACGTGGTGGGCGCCGGCTCGCCGGACGATACCCTGCCGGGCGCGGCCGTGAAGCAACTCCGGCAGCTGGGGCAGCTTCGGCACGGCGGAAGCCTCAAGCTCGGGCCGCTTGAGGCGATCCGGGACTTCGTCGACGCGCGGGACGTGGCCGACGCGGTGCTCGCCGCGGCGACCGTGCCGGCACTGCCGCACGGAATCGTGAACATCGGCAGCGGAGCCGGCGTTGAGGCCCGGGTCCTCGTGCGGCAACTGCTTACGGTCGCGGGCCTTGACGTGACCGTGCACGAGGACGCGCCCGGTTCGGCGCGATCAGCCGGCCTCGCGTGGCAGCAGGCCGACATCTCGCGGGCCGACGCCGATCTCGGCTGGCGGCCGCGCCGTGACCTGGCCGAGTCGGTGCGCGACCTGTGGGGAGGGACGCCGTGACCTCGCCGCCGCAGCTTGTCGTGCCGGCCTATTTCCATCCGGCGGTCCGCCCCCGCCAGTGGCAGTGGCTTGCCGAACACGCCCCCCGGGTCCGGCTGGTCATCCTCAACGTCGAGAGCGGGCCGGGGAGCGCACCGCAGGCCGCGTTCCTGACGGTCGTCGAGCCGCTGCACGCCGCGGGGGTCTGCGTGATCGGTTACGTGGACACCGGCTACGGGCGCCGCGACGCGCGGGCGGTGCTGGCCGAGACGGGACGCTACCGGGACTGGTACGGGGTACGGGGGGTGTGCCTGGACCAGGTCGCCTCGGGCGCCGAAGACATCGCTTACTACGCCAGGGTGGCGGATGGGGTCCGCGCGATGGGCGCCGAGGTCGTGTTCTTCAATCACGGCACCCATCCGGCACCCGGGTACGCACGCCACGCGGACTTGCTTGGCACCTTTGAGGGGACGTGGCCGGCCTACCTGCGGCTGCGTACCCCTGACTGGACCTGGCAGTGGCCGGCGTCGAAGTTCTACCACGTGGTCCACTCGGTGCCCGCGGCGAGGATTCCCGCCGCCTGGCAGCTAGCGGCACACCGCCGGGCGGGCGCCGTGTACATCACCGAGCGCGGCGGGCCGAACCCTTACGACAGCCTGCCGGAGACGACCGGGGACGGGGCCGAGGTGACACCGCGATGAGGACCTGGTCCCGCCCCCTGCTCCTCATGATCGCCGGGATACTCGCCGTGCTGGCCGCGACCGGGATAACCGTTGGTATCAACGGCTGCAGCAGTCTGAGCAGCAGGACCGGCAGCACCGCGACGAGCAGCGGCCCGGCCAGCAGCGGGCCGGCCAGCAGCGACGCGCCAAGCAGCCGCGGGCTCTGCGAGCAGCTCCTTGTGCCTGCCTACTTCTCGGCGCAGTACTGGGAAACGGCCATCAAATCCAAGCACCCGCCCGCGGACATAATCCTCAACGTCGACGGCGTCGGGGCGGGCACCGCTCCACAGCCGGCACTCCAGTCCCTGGTCAAGCGGGCGCAGGCCGCGGGCATCACTGTCCTCGGGTACTCGTCCACCGCCGACGGCCAGCGGCCAGCCGCGGACGTTGAGACCGACGTGCGCGACTACGCGGCCTGGTACGGGGTGACCAGCATCTTCCTCGACCGGGTCGCGGGGAACTCGCAGCAGTTCTCCTACTACAAGCAGGTCGCCGACTACATCCACGGCGCGCACCAAGGCGCCCAGGTCTGGCTGAACCCGGGTGTCTACCCTGACCAGAGCTATATGTCGATCGGCGATGTGGTGATGTCGTTCGAGGGCACCTACGCGCAGTACCTCACCGAGCAGGTGCCAAGCTGGGCACGGAGCTATCCCCCCGCCAGGTTCTCGCACACCATCTACGCCACGCCCGGAGCGGTCCTGACCAAGGCCCTGGAAATGGCGGAGCAGCGGGATGCCGGCCACGTATACGTGACGGACCTGGTCGGCTCGAACCCGTACCAGGGGCTGCCCAGCTACTGGGCGACCGAGGACGCCGCCGCGACCGCGGGCTGCAACGGATCAGGATGAGCCGCCCGTTGCGCGTGGCGACGCTGATCACCCGGCTTGAGGGCGGCGCTGGGGTCCTCGCGCTGCGCGGCCTGCTGGCGCTTGACCGCAGCGAGTTCAGGCCAGTGCTTGTCACCGGGGGCGGGGACCGGCTGCTCGACCAGGCCGCCGACCTTGAGGTCATCATGGAGCCCGCGCTGCGCTCCCCCATCTCGCCGAGGCACGACGTGTCCGCGCTGCGGTCACTGTCGGCCCTGCTGCGGTGCCGTCCCTTCGACGTCGTGCACACGCACACCGCCAAGGCAGGCGCGCTCGGACGGCTCGCGGCCCAGCGGGCCGGGGTGCCGCGGGTCGTCCACACGTACCATGGCTTCCCCTTCCACGAATTCCAGTCACGACTCCGCCAGGCCAGTTACATCGCGGTCGAACGCCATCTCGGTCGCATCACAGATGTGGCGCTGTGCGTGGGTACCGGCGTGGCGGTCGAGGCGATCAGGCGGGGGCTCGTCCCTCCCGAGCGGATCCGGACGATCGGCGTCGCGGTTCCCGATGGGCCGTTGCTTGCCCCAAGCGCCCGGGACCGGGCGCGGCGGACGCTCGGCGTCCCGCCGGATGCGACGGTGGTTGGCGCCGTAGGACGGCTCACCTACCAGAAGGCGCCCGAGGACTTCCTAACGGCGATGCACGAACTCGGTCGGCTCCGCGGGCACGGCAGGCTTGGCCGGCCCGACTTGGTTGGCGTCTGGGTCGGTAGCGGGGAACTAGCCGAGCGAGTCGGCCGTCTCACGCGCTCGGCATCCGGACCTCGGGTGGTACTGGTCGGCGAGCGTTCGGATATCCCGGAGATACTCCCCGCCTTCGATGTCTTCGCGCTGCCCAGCCGGTATGAGGGGCTGCCCACGGCCGTGGTGGAGGCGATGGTTTCCGGGATTCCCGTCGTGGCGACCGCAGTGAACGCCGTCGGCGACGTGGTGGTCCCCGGCGAGACGGGGCTCCTTGTCCCGCCCCACCGACCGGACCTGCTGGCGGAGGCGGTCAACTACCTGCTGAACTCTCCCGACGCCGCGGCCCGCATGGCGACCAACGCGCGGGAGCGGCTCGGCACCCGGTTCAACGTCACGACGCTGCGCGATGTGCTGGTGGCCGCCTATACCGGACAGCAATGACCGTAGCTGGGCACCCCCGAATCCGTTCGGGCTAATGTTTTGGATTAGGCCGAACGGATTCGGGTTTCTCTTTTACAGAAACCCTCCGAAGCAGGAATTCATAGCGTCCGCCCGGTGATTTGCTGTCATGCGGCCGCTTCGCGGCACCCAGCCCGGGAATAACGTGGAAACTTTGCACTGCATGGAATTTCCGAGCCACTTCTCGGAGATGCTTTTTTACCACGCGCTTGGGCGCTCAATCGGCAAGGCCCCAGGGGCCGGTGCCCGAGAGCTTGCGCGGCGAGATGCGCGTCACGAAGCCGGCGGGGTAGTTGTCTCCAGGGGGCGGGAACTGGCCGTTAGTGATTTTGCGGAGCACGTCTACCGCTCCGCCTTCCTCGACACGCGCGATTCCCTTGAGCACCAGGTAGGGGCTGAACCCTTCGAACGGGACATCGGACTCGACCGATAGCGTTACCCGCGGGTCACGCCGGATGTTGCGCAACTTCAGGTGGTCAGCCAGATGACCTGCGACGATTTCGTCACCGTCCCAACCGACGTAGACACACGTCACCTGGGGGGTGCCGTCCGGGTTGATGGTGGCCAGGTGAACGAGTCGCCCCGAGTCCACGGCTGCCCTCGTAACCTCGTTAAGCCTGATGAGACCTTCAGTCATCGTCTCTCCCCCTATCTACTTCTCTCGAACTAAGAGGTCACCGAAGTTCCAAGCCGTCCGACGCCGTAGGCGTTGACCGCAGATAGAAGACTCCACCTCGCCAGCAGGCAACTCTGATCCTAGGCGAAGCCTTCCTCCGACACGGTGATCAGATCCCGGGTTGGTCCCGGCTGACCCGGAACCACCGGGCCACCTTCCGGGGCACTGGCCCCGGCCTCGAACCTCTCCGCAGCTTCCAGCGCGACCTTCTTCCGGCGGGCCCGCTGCTCCGCGGTCAGCCCGCCGCGATCGGATACCTCATGCCACCGGCAAGCAGGTAGGCGCCGGTTTCCCGGTCGCCGAAGACCCACTTGTCGTCCCTGGTCGGGCAGAACTTGCCGTAGTGCCTGCTGACCGTCCAGCGGGCTGGCTTGTTCGGGTGCGAGTACCGTGCCCACTTGTAGGTGAGCTGCCACGTGTAGTGCCGCGAGCGATTCGAAGACCTTCTTGGACACCATGGCCCCGGTGGTAGGCCGTCCAGCCCCGGTTCTCCAGGGGTCCGTCGCTGCGACGCGGTTCGAGTCCTCGCGTTTGCGCAGCTCAGAGGCTGATGAGGACAACTCTAGCGTGTGCGACACGTGTAGTGCAGCATCATGTGCGGAGTGTCATCGATTTTTGGCTGTGGTGTTGAGCTGGGCCATGAGTTCGCGGTTCGCGGCCCGGGCGGCGGCTAGGTCGTCGCCCTGTTCTTCGAGCTGGAGGCGAAGGTCGATGACCTGCTGCTCCATCTGGCTGATCTTCTGGTTAAGGGCGTCGATGTCGGCGGGTGCCGCGAGCCCGGACTCGCGCCAGGCCTGCTCGCCGAGCGTCTCCGACAGCCTTTTCTCCAGCTGCCGGACGCGGGCGTTCAGCCTGACGGCGCGCTCGTGGGCAGCGAGCAGGTCCGCCTGCAGGGATGCCCTGGTGACAGATGGCCCGGGGCCGCCGTCACCAGGCGGCGGTCCCGCCTCGATGGCGTGGATCTTCTCCAGGAGGTCACGGTGCCGGTAGAGGAAGGTGCGGTCCACGGCGGCTGCGCGGGCGATGGCCGACACGCTGATCTCGGTGCCGTCGGCGGAGGCCTTGCCGATCGCGGCGAGGACGCGCTGGCGGCGGCGTGCAGAGTCGGCCTGGCGGCCCTTCATCATGGCCCCGGTCCTGTCCGGTGCCGGCTGGGCGGGCGCTGTCATGCGGAGGCCTCCGCCCGGGGCGAGGGGAGCACGGGCCGGACGGACGGCATCCCGAGGTGGACCGCCCGGTGGCGGCGGACAACGCCCACGGCCTCATCGACCTGGGCCCGCTGCCCGGCGTCTAGCCGGGCGATGTCGCCCCGGATCTGGCCGATGAGGCGCCGGACCCGGCGGATTTCCTCCTGCGCTGGCATCGCGTCCTTGCGAGCCCACTCATCGACTCCCTCGATGCTGGCGGCCAGGCGCTCGCGGGTGCGCAGCAGGTCATCGAGGTAGCCGGCCAGGTCGGGCAGGTGCGAGACGTCGGTGCGGAAGTGATCGCATCCGGCGCAGCGGAAGCGGACCGGGCAGGCACCGCCGCCGGCCTGGACGTTCGTCGGCTCGGTGCAGGTCCCGTAGGGGACGGCGACCGATCCGACGGCATAGCGGGCGTGCTCGCTGTCGAGCAGTGCCAGGGCATCCCGCCATATCCGGTTGCCGTGCCGGTCGAACTGCATCGCGGTAACCTTGTCGACGGCATTGCGGCGGCGGGCCTCTCCGACCCGGTAGTACCGTTTTGTCGTGTCCATGGACTCGTGGTCCATGAGCTCCCGGAGCACGTCGATGCCGATCCCGGCGTCAGCATGCCGTTGCGCGTAGGAGTGCCGGTAGGAGTACGGGCTGATAAGGGACTTGTCGTACTCGGTCCCGTCGCCCCGCAGCAGCGGTCCCATCGAGTTCACCCAGATGCGGTGCCGGCCGGTGAGGTTGTCCTCGGTGACGGGGCGGGTCCCGTCGGGGTTGAGCCGCCGCGACGGCAGCAGCCTCAGCCGGGCAGGCGGAGTGTCCGGGAAGCGCTCGCGGACGGCGGCCTTCTGCCCGGTGACCAGCGTGGCGGTGTGCTCGCTGACGGGCAGGCGGCGGCGCTGCCGGTGGGACTTGGCGTTGTCGTAGACCAGCACCGGGGCTGCCGTCGGCGTCGCGGGCCAGGCAGTCCCAGTCCAGTGCGCAGACCTCGGCCGGACGGCGGCCGGTGTCGATCATCAGCTCGACCGCGACCCGGGTCTCGCGGCAGGAGATGACCTCCTCCAACTCGCGGAGCCGGCCGACCAGCTGCCGCATGATCTCGTCGGGGACGTCCCGCCCGGGCTCGCCAGGGTCGGCCTTGGCCGGGACGTCGCCGGCGATCAGGGTGAAGTCGTCCGGCAGGCCGGCGGCCGGGCTTCCGGGCCTGGCCAGGCCGAGGGAGCGGATGCCCTTCAGTACCCGGCCCGCGTCCTGGCAGGTCTTGACGCGGCAGTAGTGCGACAACTTCCCGTCGGCGGCCAGGAACGCCATGCGGTGCAGGAACGCCTCAACATCGGCGCGGCCGAGGGCGGACGGGTCCTCGCCATGGTCCTTCCGGCCGGCCCGCAGGGTCTCCGACAGCCTGATGATCGCGCCGGCGATCTCGTGCAGCCGGGCGCCGGCCTGCCTGCCCCGCCGTTTCGGCAGGTCATGGGAGGCCCAGGCCTTGGCCGACTCGCGCAGCCACCCCTGGCTGATGCGGGTGAAGTCGAGCCAGCCGTGATGTCCCAGGACGGCCAGGTCCCACCTGTCCCTCGCGATCTCCGACCGCGGGTCGGCGAGCGCACGGTCCGCATGCATGATCAGCGAGTTCAGCAGCCCCCGCCGCCCCTTCTCCTGCTGGGCGGGCAGGTCTCGCCAGCGAGGCCGCCTGCGCCTGCCGGAGCTGTGCGGCCAGGCTGCGCAGGGTCCGGCAGTAGCTGGTGCACCCGGCCCGGCCCCGCTGCTGGAGCCCGTAGAGCACCTCCACCACGGCCAGCGGTGCCAGGCCGCGCAGGTTGACCTGGCCGGTCACCGGGACCGGCTCGGCCCGCTCGTTCCACCGCCTGGCATCCAGCCGGGGATCAGCGGCAAGAGCGGCCTCCCACCGGCGAGCGTGCAGGGCGCAGCGGGACTCCTCGCGCCCGCGGCGGGCCTGCCGCTCCCGAAGGCAAGCCGTCACCGTGCACTTGCCGTCCGGGACCCTCGGGGCGGGGCCCTCCCGCCGGGCGGGAGCCTCCAGTCGCAGGCGTTCGCCGTCCCACCGGATCAGCCGGTGCTCGGACTCCGGCGCCAGCACCCGCGTCACCGGGTCCCACCCGGCCTCCGCCAGGAACCCCGGGTCCAGCAAGGCCGCCAGCCTCGCCGCCCGCTGCCCCGCGGCAGCGAAGCCGGCACCCAGCACCGCCGCCAGGGACGCGTCCCCGGGGTCTTCCGCGGTGACGCGGACGGCGCTCACGGCGCTCACCAGGACCGCCCGGCCAGTTCGCGGGGGCTGGGGACCGCATCGACCGCGGCCCGCAGCCTCGCGGGGTCGGGATGCGTGTAGACCTCCGTCGAGGAGACCGACGCGTGGCCTAGCAGTTCCTGGGCCTCGTCAATCGACCCGCCAGCGTCAAGGACGCTGGAGGCGAAGGCATGCCGCATCTGATGCGGAGTCGGAGGGTCGGCCAGCCCCGCACGCTCCGCCGCAGCGGCCACCAGGTCGTTGACCGCGTCCAGCCGCATCGGCGCCCCCACCGGCTCCCGGAACAGGTTCACCATCACGAAGTCGCCGGCCGCGGCCCGCGGCACCCGCATCCGCTCGAACTCGTAGGTGTCGAACGCCTGGACCGTGACGAAGTCCAGCGGGACAGCCCGCTGGCGGCGGGACTTGGCGATCGCCCCGTTGGGATTGTCCTCCCGGCGGACCACGTGCAGGTGCGCCCTCCCCACCTCGCATCCCAGCACGCGGGAGTCGGCCAGCAGGTGCACGTCGCTGCGGCGCAGGCCCAGGGCCTCGCCCCGCCGCAGCCCGGCCCGCGTCATCAGCAGCACGATCAGCCGGTCCCGGGCCGACCTGCACGCGCTGAGCAGCGCGACGATGTCCGCATCGGCGGCCCGGTCCACCGGACGCTGCGGCTCGTGCAGCCGGTGCCTGGCCCGCAGCCGCCAGCCCGTCCCCGTCTCCTCGCCCCGGACGGCATCAGGAAGATCCCGGTCATCAGCCACCTCGTAGAGCAGCGGCACCAGGTATCCGGGAGCCTGCCCCGCCGCGACGGCGTGCACGACCATCCCGCGTACTGCGGCCAGCACCGCGTTAACCCGCCGGGCTCCCCGGGCCGCTGCCGTCCCCGGACCCGTGAGTACCGACCCGGCGCCTGCGGTCGCGTCGGCGCCCGAGGCCAGCGGGCCAGCATGCACCAGCCACGTCATGAACAGCCCGAGCTGCTCGACCCCCGACTGCCACGTCCGGCCCGACAGCGAGCACCACCGCAGGAACAGCGCGATCGAGCCCGCGTACGCCTTCGTCGTCGATTCCGCGCCATCCCGGCCGAACCGCACCTGCCGCAGGAACGAGTCAGCGACCGCCACCACGGCCAGCTCCTCGTCCAGCACCGTCCAGTACCTCGCCCCCGACGGCATCCTCACCGGAAACGCCCGCATCCCTGATCCCCCGATCTCGCGCTGAGCTGCATGAACAACTACCAGCCACGAGCACGACACCCGAGGAGACGCGCCGCAGAACCCCGCCAGACACCCCGTCTAGGCAACGTCATGCAACAAGCTCGCGACTCCCGGAGAACCCCGGATTATGGGGTTGAGCGCGGCGATGACCGCTTTCGCGTTGGGGACCTCGCGTCCAGCAGGTGGACGGCAGGAGAGGACGGTCGTTCACGATCGTGTGGCCGGAGGGACGGGTGCACGAGCAGGCCGACCGGTTCCTACGGACACATGACGGTTCGGGGACGCAGCGGACGTATGCGTACCTGCTGGTCGATCACCTGCGCTGGCTGGAGCGGGAGTGCCTGCCGCCGGAATCGGTGACATTGCGGGACTTGCAGCGGTATATGGGGATCGTCGGCGCGAAGGTAGCGATGCCGCTGGGCGAGCCGTGGCGGGCCGGCAAGCGGCCCTATGGCCAGGATACGCTGTCGGCGGCGGCCTCCTGCCTGAAGGGGTTTTACCTGCACCTGGCCGCGCTAGGGATCAACCGGCAGCTGGGCGGGCAGCTGAACCGGACCCGGCTGCCAGCCCGGGCCGACCGGGACCGGGCGCTGCTGGGGCACCTGAGCCGCGAGCTGCCCGCCAACCCGCTGGCGCCGCGCCGGGTCCGGCGCCGGCATCCGAAGATGCTGCCTGACGGCGCCCGGGACCGGCTCGGCCAGGCTGTCATGACGGCACGGGACCGGCTCGTGGTGACCTGGCTGGGCGACGGGGGCTTCCGGATCGGCGAGCTGTGCGGCCTGCACCTGGCCGACCTGCACCTGCATGAGAACGCGGCGTGCGGGGACTGCCGGTCCCCGCACGTGCACATCTGTCATCGGGACGGCAACGCGAACCGGGCGCGGGCCAAGACGAAGTACCCGTGGAGCCTGGAGGACGGGGTGATCCGCGGCGGCCTGGTCAGGCGGGCCAGCCCGGCGATGGTGCACGCCTATTTCGAGTACATGACCACCGAATACCCCACGAGCGTGCGGGCATGGCATGCTGCTCGTCCAGCTGCACGGCCCAGATCATGGCCAGCCGTGGGCTGCGCCGGCGGCTCGCGGCATGCTGCGCCGGGCCGGTGTCCGGGCCGGGCTGGGCGGGGTCCGGCCGCACGCGTTCCGTCATTCGTTCGCCTCCGCGGTGCTGGCACGCACTCGACACCGGTGATGCCGACCGGATCGGGCTGGACCGCGGATTCATCGTCGCGCTGCCGCACGGCGGCCCAATGACCCAGCGCACCCGCCGCCCGTTAACGACGAGACGGCACGCGCCTGGCAGACCCCGGCAACCTGGCCCGGCTCGCCGGCACCTTCGACCCGTCCGATCGCGGCATCCGCGACATCTGGGAAACCATCATCGCGACCGGACGGCGCTCCAGCGAGGTCATCAGCCTGCGGCTGGACTGCACCGGCCGGTATGGCGGGCTGCCCATGCTGTGGCACGACCAGACCAAGGTCGGCAACTACGACGAGGCGATCCGCATCCCCGAATACATCTACCAGACGATCACCGAACGGCAGCGCAAGACGCTGAACCGGTTCGAGCACCAGCACGGCCGCCCCCCGGGCTCCGCCGAGCGCGCCCGGCTGGCCCTGTTCCCCTCCCCCGTCCGCAACCCGCACGGGACCCGGGCGATCAGCTACCACACCTTCCAGAGCCGGTTCCGCCAGTGGGTCGACCAGCTCGACCTGGGCACCAGCTGCGTAGCCCACCAGGCCCGCCACACCCTGGCCACCCGGCTGCTGGCCCACGGTGCCGGGCTGCACCACATCCGCCGCTACCTCGGCCACGTCTCCATCCGCATGACCGAGCACTACGCCAAGGTCGCGGTCAGCGAGATCGAGGACATCCTGCAGCACATCTGGGTCGCGGGACCCGCCGCCCCTAACCCCGGCGAGCTGCTGTCGGCCCCGGCCATCCCGATGGACAAGCGCCAGGCCGAGGCGCTGATGATCGACCTGGGCCGGGCCAGCACCCCCACCGAGGGCGGGTTCTGCACCTACCAGCCCGTCGTGCACGGCAGCGCCTGCCCGTGGAACCTGAACTGCCACACCTGCGACAAGTTCGTGCTGTCCGGCGCGGACCTGCTGTACTGGCGGCGCAAACGCGAGCAGTGGGCCTCCATCGCCGAACGCGCCCCCGACGATACCACCGCCGACTACCTGCACCAGGTCTTCGCGCCCACCGCCCAGGCCATTGACGGGCTGGAGAAAGCGCTCGCCGGGCTCGGCCTGCTCGACCAGGCCCTCGCCCTGGACCTGCGCCGCCCCCAGGACTACTACCACCGGCTGTGGAATCTGTCGTTCCGCGCCACCGACCTGGCCGCCACGGCCAATGGCGGCGGGGCCAAGGAGGGCGCTGAATGAGCACTGCCGCATCGCGGACCGCCGCAGCCAACCAGGCCAGACGCAAGCGCACCGAGGACAAGCTGCGGGCCGTCGCCGACGCCATCCAGCAGATGCAACGGCGCAGACTCCCGGTCACCTACCCCGCCCTCGCAGCCCGCGCCGGGGTCTCCCGCACCTTCCTTTACGACAACCCCGCCGCCCGGGACCTGATCAGCGCCGCCATCACCCGCGCCAGCGGTCAGCGACAGCAGGATGTCGCTGACCGCGACGCCCAGGCCGAGGCGTCCTGGCAGCAGCGGGCGCTGAACGCCGAGCAGGCACTCAAGACTGCCCACGCCGAGATCCGCGCCCAGCGCGCCCGCATCGGCGAGCTGCTCGGCCAGCTCCGCGACACCCAGCGCGACCACGACACCGACGCCGTCGAGCGGCTTACCGCCGAGAATGCCACCCTCAAGCAGCGGCTCCGCGACCTTTCCGCCAGCAGCCGCACCCTGGAAGAACGCCTGCAAGCCGCCCGGTCCAACAACCGCTTCCTCGACAAGCGCATCGCCGACCTGGAAGCGCAGTTGCTCAACGCCCACATAAGTACGTGATGTGCGCGCCGCCTCGGCCCGCCCTCTCGCCCGGCCGCAAAGCACAGCATGAGTGGCCGTTGCAGCATCAGGCCAGTCACCAGCGCGTCCGGGCCGTTCTCGGCCCGGACGGCCCGCTTGCCCGTGAACGTCCAGCGTGCGGGGAAGCGGCGGCCCCGATGGCCTATGCAGGACTCAGTTCGTCCAGTATGGCGGAGAGCTCGTCGATCCGCTGGCTGGCAACGCGTCGCAGGTGCTCTGCAAGACGCTCCCAGTCTTCCGGGGTTGGTACCTGTCGTGGCGGCAGGGCCGAGAGTGCTTCGCGGATCTCCTTGATCGACAGCCCTACGCGCTGTGAGGCCCTGATCATCGCCACCCGGCACAGCACGTCGGCGAAGAAACGGCGCTGATTCCCCGCCGTGCGCTCGCTGGGCAGGAGCCCGCGATCGTCATACCAGCGCACTGCCGAGGGCGCAATATTCATCCGCTCGGCTACCTGGCCGACGGTGAGCCCGCTCACGTGCCAGTCGTCGCCCTCCATACTGCGACTGTAGCTAGTAGCGCCCTTGACTTCAACTTAAGTTGAGCTCTTACGGTTCTTGTCATGGCTACTGAACAGAGCGGCGAAGATAAGGCAGCGAGGCTGCGGGTCGGCGTCATCGCGGGAAGCACCCGTCCGGGCCGTCAGTCCAGGACCGTCGGCGAGTGGGTATGCGCTGACCCGATCTCATCCCTGGACCTGCGGCTGATCGACCTCGCCGATTCCGGCCTGCCGTTGCTCTGCGAGCCGGTGCCGGCCGCGTTCGGCCAGTACCAGCAGCCTGCCACGCGATCGTGGTCGCAGCTGATCGAGACGTTCGACGCGTTCGTCCTGGTCACACCGGAGTACAACCATTCGACGAGCGCAGCCTTGAAGAACGCGCTCGATCACCTCTACCGGGAATGGCACGACAAACCCGTCGCGTTCGTCGGCTACGGTCTCGACGGCGGAACCCGCGCCGTCGAGCACCTTCGTGCCATCGTCGCCGAGCTGGGAATGGCCGCGGTCGGCCCGCAGGTGGCGATCAGCCTGCATACCGACTACGTCGGCGGCCGCCTCGAACCGCGGTCCTTTCAGCCCGAGGCACGCCAGCGCATGCTCGACCAGCTCGCTCGCTGGGCAACGGCGCTGCGAGTTCTTCGCTTGCGCACCACTTCGTCGCAAGGACAGAGCCGTCCCGCGCTCGAGGATCCCTCAGCAAGGGCAGCGGCAGTCGGCGCGGTTGAACGGCTCGTCGCGGGACTCCAAAACGGCGTCGACCGTGCCTCTGCCGATGTCTATGACCGGCAGTTCGCGTCTGACGTCCTGTGGGGCAGTCCATACGGAGCCACCTTGTCTGGATATGAGGCGCTCAACGCCGCTCACCACTCGCTCATGGCCGCAGGCGCTGCCCCTCCATCCCGGTACCAGGTCGTGCAGCTCACGAGTCCCCTGCCAGGTGTCGCCATCGCTCATGTCCGCCGAAACGACCTAAGCGATGACAAGGACAAGCGATTCTCGGAAATGGCCATGTACGTGCTGATCGAACGCGGCGGACAGTGGTGGCTGGCCGCCGGCCAGAACACGCCCATCGAGGAACGTCCAGCATGACCGGCGACCCCAGGCAGCGGGACGGTTCCGTGCCAGCTGACCCGCCACTCGACCCCGAGCCGGCCTGCCCTCGATCGTCACGGCGATGGCCGGGCCTTTGGCCGATGGGAGGCCGTATCCCCCGCGAGCACGTGAGTACTAGCCTCATCCGCATACACCCGCGCCGGTTCGCCACCCGCAGCATCCACTCGCACCGGCTGGGCTGGTACGCCCGGGACATCGCGGCTGAGAAGGCCGGTCAGTGATGGTGGACAGCGCGGTCGTCCTAGGACCTGGCGGCCCAGTCGGCACGGCGTGGATGGCGGGGCTGGCAGAGGGGCTGCGCCGTGAGGGAGTGGATCTGCGCTCGGCCGATCTGATCGTGGGCACGTCAGCGGGTGCGATCGTGGGTGCCATCCTGGCCAGCGGGAGCGATCCCGGCCGACTCGCCGCGCTGCCCGCGCCGGCCGATCCCAATGGCCGCGTGCGGACTGACCCGGACAGGCTCGCCGAAGTGTTCGCGACGCTCGGCGACCCCGGGTGGCTACGACGGCTCCATTTGGCCCCACCATGACGGCTTCATGTGGCTCCACCTGGCGGCACCTGTGACGGTTCGATGTGGCCCCGTTTCAGGCCGCACCGAATCTGACCCGTATTTCGTGACGGTAACGAGCCCCTGCGGCGGACGGGATGCGCCTGGCTTGTAACGATCAGGGGCGTTCTGGGGCGCGATCGGCGTGTTGCGCTGAAGAGGCAAAGGGATTCCTGGTAGGTCGGCGGTTGTCTACGCCAGCCGCCCTACCAGGAGTCCGTTTTGTCATTGTCGCAGGTCAATGGGTGCTTGTCATGTTGTCACGGGATCAGCCTGGGCGTTCTGCTGCCGCACCTGGCCGGGGTCGCCGTGGAGGCCGCCGAGGTCGCCGGCGGGCGGGTCCGGATCTGGGCGCGGGCCACGCGCGGCAGCCGCGTCGTGCCCCCGCTGCGGCCAGTTCTCCCAGCGGGTGCACAGCGGCTACGAACGGCGGCTGGCCGACGCGCCGGCCGGCGGCCAGCCGGTCACGATCCATCTGGCGGTGCGCCGGTTCTTCTGCGGGAACCCGGACTGCGCCGCGGTCACCTTCGCCGAGCAGGTCGGCGGGCTGACCTCGCGGCGCGCCCGGCGGACCCCGCCGCTGGCGCGGGCGCTGACCGCGATCGCGCTGGCCCTGGCCGGCCGCGCCGGGGCGCGGCTGGCCGCCGCGCTCGGCCTGGCGGCCGGCCGGTCCAGCATGCTGCGGCTGGTCATGGCGCTGCCCGACCCGCAGGCCGGGACGGTCACCGTGCTCGGGGTCGATGACTTCGCGTTCCGCCGCGGCCGCGACTACGGGACCATCCTGGTCAACGCCGAGACCGGCCAGCCCGTGGACCTGCTGCGCGACCGCGAGGCGGCCACCTTCGCCGAGTGGCTGAAGAACCACCCCGGAGCCGAGGTGATCTGCCGCGACCGGGCTGGCGCCTACGCCGACGGCGCCCGCCAGGGCGCCCCGGCGGCAGTCCAGGTCGCCGACCGGTGGCATATCTACCACAACCTGTCCGAGCACGTCGCGAAGACGGTCGCCCGGCACCATTGCTGCCTGAAAGAACCCGCCCCCGAGCCCGAGCCGGGAGAGGCCGCCGACGGCCGGGCCGCCCCTGACCTGCAGCAGGCCGCGGCGGCGGCGGCCGCCCGGCGGGCCGAGGAATCCGCCCTGGCCGTCCGCACCCGCCAGCGCTATGAGCAGGTCCAGGCGCTGCGCGCCCAGGGCAAGGGCATCAAGCCGATCATGCGGGAGACCGGCCTGGCCAAGGAGACCGTCCGCCGCTTCTACCGCGCCTCCGCCGCCGACGAGCTGCTCGCCAAGACCAGGGACGGGCGGCCCTCGCTCCTCGACGATCACAAGCCCTACCTGCACCAGCGGTGGAACGAGGGCTGCACGAACGTCCGCCGGCTGCACGCCGAGCTCACTAGAGCGCGGCTACAAGGGCGGCTACGGCACCATCCGCGACTACGTCCAGCCGTTCCGCGAATCCGGCACCGCCCCGCCCGCCGTCCCCGGCCCGCCCAAGGCCCGCGACCTCGCCAGCTGGATCCTCACCGACCCGGACAACCTCGACGACGACGAGAAGGAAAAGCTCGCCCGCGCCCGGGAACGCTGCCCGCACCTGGACGCCCTCGCCGGCCACGTCACCGAGTTCGCCAAGATCCTCACCGGCCGCCACGGCGACCGCCTCGACGACTGGATCACCGCCGTCGAGGCCGACGACCAGCCCGACCTGCACTCCTTCGCCCGCGGCATCAAACACGACCACCAGGCCGTCCTCAACGGACTCACCATGCCCTGCAGCTCAGGAGTCGTCGAAGGCAACGTCAACCGGCTCAAGATGCTCAAACGACAGACCTACGGCCGCGCCAGCTTCGAACTCCTCCGCAAACGCGTCCTCCTGTGCCAGTGACCCGACCGCGACGGGGCCGAGACCATCACGAAATACGGGTCAGATCCAACTCAAGCCGTCCTAACCACCCGGGCTTGAGCGGGCTGAGGCCCTGCGCCGGGCTGGACGGCTGGCTGTGACCGCCTCGACCGGCACCCAGGATGCGGCCATCGCCCGGATGCGGTTCCTGGTCGGCGCCGCGCAATGGCCGGACCGGCCTTTGCTGATCCCGTCGGTAGACGCCGAGACCGGCGAAGCGGTGATCTGGGACCGGCACGGCGCCGCATCGCTGCCGCAGGCCGTGGCAGCCAGCACCGCCTTCCCCGCCACCGCTCCGCCGATCACCATCGACGGCCGCCGCTACATCGACGGCGCTCTCAGAGCCGGGACCAACCTCGATCTGGCAAGAGACGCCCGCGTGGTGATCGTCGCTGAGCCAATGGCACACGGCTACGGCACCAGCATCACCGCGGCAGGTGCACAGGAGGCGGCAGGCGCACAGGAGGTCGTCCGGCTGGTCCCAGACGCCGACGCGATCAAGGTGCTCGGCCCGGACCTCACCGACATCACCGCCTGGGTTCCCGCATTTCAGGCTGGCGTCCGGCAGGGTCCCAGCGCGGCCGAGCGCATCAGGGCATCCTCCGCTGTCATGTGACAGGGCCACCGTTGCTGGAATGACTCGCCACCGTCGCGGACATGTCCGCGACGCGGATTAGCAGCTCAGAGACGCGATGGTGAGTCCGGTGGTCGGAAAACTGGCCGTTCAGGATCAGCGGGCTTATGACCCCGCCCTGCGGAGAGCCTTCCTCCGTGGGCGCGAACCCCTTACCCGCCTCGAACACCCCCGCCTTCAGCCACCCGGCGATCATGTCCCTGGCAGGGAAGCCGCCGAGCTGTTCCAGGAGGAAGGAGTGCCTGATTTTGTCGAATGCCGCAGTCAGGTCCGCGTCCAGGATCCACGTCCGCTTCGAGTTTCCCTTCAGCGTCACGTAGAGTACCCCGGCCGCATCCTGGCAGCTGCGTCCCGGCCGGAACCCGTAGGAACGGGCCTCGAACCGGGCTTCCCACTCCGGTTCCAGCGCGTTCTTGACCCGTGCCTGATGGCAGCGGTCCATCACGACTGGTATCCCGAGCGGGCGCTGTTTCCCGTTGGCCTTGGGGACATACACGCGCCGCACCGGCAAGGGCTTCCAGGACTTCACGGTGCGGTGGACTTCCCGCGCCGTCCTCATCCTGGCCGGGCCGTCGAGCGCGACGACCCGGTCGATCCCCGCCGTGCGGCGACCAGCATTGCGCTGGGTCACCTGCCGCACGCTGACCAGCGTGTTCGACCATGACCGCAGCAACAGTTCCTGCAAGTTCCTGGCCTTCGGCCAGTCACCGTCCCGCACCGCCGTGAAGATCCTCTGCCGCAGCCGCGCTACGTTCCGCTCATGGACCGCCCAGTTAACGGCGTCCCACACCGGCACGTCTTCAGGTCCGTTCGCCGTTTCCGGCATCTAACTTGCCCCTCGGCTCGTCTGGCTGTACCGACCTCAGCCCTCACAGGCTCACCTGGCTCGCGTCAGCTCCCTTTCGGGCCCGGCAAAAGCCGGTATCCGGCCGGTTATCACAGGCCCCGCCCCGGAGGAGAGCGGCATGCTGCCCGCGTGTTCCCGCTGCCTTTCGGCCGCCGGCATTCGCTTCTCGGCCATCCTTTCCCGCCTGGTATTCCGCCCCTCTCGCGATCGGCCTACCGCAGGGCGGCCACCTGCCGCCCCGCGGACCATGACGGGTAGGGTCGGGCCGGGGCGCGGTTCCGGTCTTTCGACCGGCCCGTTTCCCCGAACCCGCCCTCCGCACCCGGCGTGCCCATTACTAGGCACCGGGCGCTCCACAGGTCCCCGCTGTTCTCGTGCCGTTCCTCATGCCGCTTGCGCCCATGGCCCCGTGATCTTCGTTCCCCGGTAGCGGTAGCGCTCGATGCGCGCCGTTTCCGGGTTGAACAGGACCACGTTGCCGACCGCTGGCCACCCGTTGCCAGTGCTGTACTGGCGGCGCAGCTGTCTCCAGCCGGTGCGCGGGTGCTTGCGGTCTATCCACCGGATAACCTCCTGCCATAGGTAAATGCGCAGGTAGCCGAGGGTGGACTTCGAGCATCCGAACCTGAAGTGGTTCGCCCAGCCCCGCAGCACCGGGTTGAGCCGGTGCAGCAGGATTTCAAGCGGCAGGTTCGTGTCCAGGCGGCACGCCTCCTTCACCTTGGTCATGATGGCGTGCAGTGCCTTCTTGGCGGGGTAGACGTAGACGTACTGCCGGTTTGTGCCCCGCTTGCGGTGACGCTGGATGCGCCACCCCAGGAAGTCGAGGCCCTCGTCTATGTGGGTGATCAGGGTCTTTTCCGGTGACAGGCGCAGGCCCATCCCGGCCAGGACCTCCGCTATCTCGTCCCGCAGCGCTTCGGCGTCCGCCCTGGTGCCCGCGATGGCGAGGACCCAGTCGTCCGCGTACCGGATAATCCGGTAGTTGGGCAGGCCGAGTCGGCGGCGCTTGACCCGCTGGTAGGGGGTTGCGTTCGGCCCGCCGGGCGACCGGGCGATGAACTCGTCCAGTACCGTCAGGGCCACGTTGCTGAGCAGCGGTGACAGGATCGACCCCTGCGGGGTTCCGGCGCTGGTGTCCCTCAGATGGCCGTCCTCGGTGAGGATGCCCGACTTCAGGAACGCCTTCACCAGGGCCAGAACGCGCTTGTCCCCGACTCGCGCCCGCACCCGCTCCATGAGAGCGCAGTGTGAGATCTCGTCGAAGCACGCCTTGATGTCACCCTCCACGATCCACTCGTACGTGCGGGACGCGAAATGATGCACCTCGGCCACGGCGTCATGGGTCCGGCGCTCGGGACGGAACCCGTAGGAACACGGGAGGAAATCCGCCTCGAAGACCGGCTCCAGCACCAGTTTCAGGGATGCCTGGACCACCCGGTCGGCGATGGTCGCGATGCCCAGGCGGCGCATCTTGCCGTTCGCCTTGGGAATCATCCGCTCCCGCACCGGCAGCGGGCGGAAACTGCGGTCCTTCAGCTTCGACCGCAGCCGCTCCAGGAACACCCCGGGACCCAGGGCCAGGACGTGAGCGGCCGACCGGCCGTCCACCCCCGCTGTCCGGGATCCCTTGTTACCCCGCACGCGAACCCACGCCACCAGAAGGAACGCGGGATCGCAGACAAGGTTGAACAGGTCATCGAACCTTTGATGAGAATCTTCATGAGCCCAGCGGTGCAGCTTGGCCTGGATCTCCAGTACCCGCCGCTCGGCCTCGAAGAAGACAAGGTCAAGCTCCGGATCGCCGGTATTCACCGGCGCAGCTCCTGGCATTCCAATCTCCTCTGCCACTGGCCTGCTGGCCCCCTTCGCCCTGCGGCCGGCTCTCCCGGCCTCCGCGGCGGGTCGTTACTCCCGCGACTACTACGGGGCCTCCGCCCCAGCCGTGTCCGTCAGCCGACGGCGGGCCTGCCCGCTGCCGGGCTGGAAGCCCGGAAGGGAGGGCGGACACGACTGGTTCCCACGTTCACCTCATGACCGATCGACAAGCTGGGCACCCAGCTCTGCCCCGGCAGCATCGCCAACGGTTACGCCGCAGGCCTTCACCGTGGCCTCCCTACCGGCAAAACCAACCGGATCAGGAGTTGGCCCCCGCCTCACGGCGGCGGCCACGCACTGCATCCCGGCCCATATCCGCCAGATTTGAGCCGGTGGAACGCTTACGGGGCTTTAAAACGCTGGTTCCTCTCGTATGCCTTCTCGTCTCGCTTGCCGGACCCGCACCGTCTGGCAGTACCAGCACGTCCCGTCGTTGTCAGGGCTGCTCCCGCTTTCCCGGCGCCTCCCGGTTCCGCTGCCCTCAGCTTCAGCCAGGCCGCTGCGACGGCCCGGCGGCGGAGTCCTTTCACCTCCGCACGGTCACAAAGCGCCTCGTGGCGCACGGTTTCCACGTTCCGCACACATGAGATACGACCGGATAGGGCGCCCTCTCTACCCCGGGACCAGCGGTGCCCGCACGGGCCATCAACTGCCCTGGCCCGCCGCCTGCCGCCTCTCAACGGCACGGGTCCTGTCCCCCGGCGCTGCTGTCATCTATCCGGGGTTCGATCTAACGAGGCGTCGGCGAGGGTTCAAGCGATTCGCCCGCCCGGCCTTCCCCTCGCCCGCGCTCCCCGGACGACACGGGGACCGCTCAGGCTTCTTCCCTGGGCTCCGCACCCGCACGGGCAGGACCCGCGCACGCACGCCAGGGCGGGGACAGGCTCTGAGCACTAGCCCGGAGCTACGCAGCCGATCCGCATGGACCAGCCCTCCTATCTATCTGCGCGCCCACTCATTGCGAGCGACCTCGTGTCGCACCCATTGAAGATCGTTAGTCGACCAGAACTCGCTTCATCACCACTACTGGCTGAGCGGCTGACGCTGCCCTCGCTCTGATCTCGGCGACCGCCGTTCCACCTTGCCCCTGGGCCAGCCGAACAAATTCTGTACAAGTTTTGGTACACTGTTGGGGTGGCTAGTCCTGCGGTGATTCAGGTGCATCCGCTGTCCGAGGTCAGGGCGCGGCTGTCGGGTATTCTCGCCCGATTTCGTCGCGAGGGCGCGGCGGCCGAGCCTGTCGCCTTCGGATCGCACCGCAAGCCCGAGGCGATCCTGATTCCGTATGAGGTCTACGAGCGGTACGAGGCGCTGGCGCGGCAACGCGCCCGCCTCGATGATGCCCTTTCGGCGGCGCAGTCGGTGCAGGTAGAACTGCCGGGACCCTTCAGCCCTGAGCATGACAAAGAGGTCTCGGCCTACATCGACGGGCAGATAAGTGCCGCTGAACTGTACCGCAGGACCGTCTCCCGGTACCGGCCGTAGATGCCTGAGGACCCGTACACCGATCCGGTGTCGGGAGTGCTGCGCAACAAGCTCGGGCTGAGCGCAAACGGAGAACTGGCAGCTGCGGAAAGGGAGATTACCCACGCGGCGCTGATCTTCCTCAAGGAAGCACCCGTCCTCCCCAGCTACGACTTGACGCACCTGTCTGCGATCCATCGCAGGATCTTCGGAGACATCTACGACTGGGCTGGGCAGATCCGGACCGTCGCCATCGCGAAGGGAAGTTGGTTTTGCTTGCCGCAGTACATCGAGTCCGCGGCGGGCGAGATCTTCCGTGCGCTGCACGGTGAGGGCCTCCTGCGCGGCCTGCCTAGGGACGTGTTCACCGAGCGCCTGACTTACTACCTCGGCGAGATCAACGCCATCCACCCGTTCCGCGAGGGCAACGGCCGCGCCCAGCGCGCCTTCTTCGAGCAACTCGCGAGCGATGCTGGCTTCATCCTCGACTGGCAGCACCTCGACGCCGACCGGAATGTCGCAGCCTCGGCCGCCATCATGCGAGGGGACCCGACTCTCATGCGCAAGATGCTCGACGAACTCGTCCGGGAACCTTAGCCATCGGCCTGGAGGCCGTGGCGTCAGCGTTCGACCCGGTTCTGGCCACCGCGAGGCCATCGAGGGCCGCCTGCCATGTCTGAGACGGTACTGACCGTCGGCTTGAGCCCGCGGTCCGGCCACGGACTGGTGCTCTGGACTGGCCGGAGTTGCGGAAACCGGTTGCCGGAAAACGGGAAGAAAAATCCTGGAAACGCGGAAAAACTAGCCAGGAATTCGGGAAAACGCCAGGTAGCACAACCGGCGAGTTCGCCTACCAGCATGACGGCTGGATCTCGATCCTGCCGCTCAGCGAGCTCTGGGGGTAAGCCATCCAACGGCCGCGGGGCCAGCATCGGGCAATCGGCCTCCGTGGCCGGCTCACCTGAACTTCGCCGCTGGATACGCTTACGCTCGCCACTGGCCTTCGGTAGCGGAAAGAAGAACCGATGACTGTCTCTCGTCCTTCGCTTGCGCGTGTGTCGATGTTTTCCCTGGGCGGCACCATCGCCATGGCCAGGAAAGCAGGCGATCCCGGCGGGGTCACCCCGGCACTGACCGGGCAACAGCTCCTGGATGCGGTGCCGGGACTGGCCGATGCAGGCATCAGTGTCGACGTGCATGACTTCCGGCAGGTACCCGGCGCGTCCCTGACCATCAGCGACATCGCCGAGCTAGCGGACGCGATCAGAAAGCAGGACGCCACGGGGATCGTGGTGACGCAGGGCACGGACACGATCGAGGAGAGCGCGTTCCTGCTCGACCTGCTCCACACAGGAGACGAGCCTGTCGTCGTGACGGGGGCGATGCGCAACCCGGCCATGGCCGGGCATGACGGCCAGGCCAACATCCTGGCGGCCCTGCAGGCGGCAGCGAGCCCGCTGCTGCGCGGCCTGGGTTGCGTGGTCGTGTTCGCGGATGAGATTCACGCGGCCCGGTTCGTCCGCAAGACCGACGCCACCAGCATCACCGCGTTCGCCTCCCCGGCCACCGGGGCACTCGGCAGGGTCGTCGAGGGACAGGTCCGCCTCCTCACCCGCCCCGCAGGGCGGTTCACGCTCCCGGTGCCGGGCCTGTCCAGGCAGGTGCGCACGGGACTGGTCACCATGACCCTCGGCGACGACGGCGAGCTCCTGCAGGCAGCCGCGGGCCGGTTCGACGGCCTCGTGATAGCCGCGTTCGGCGCCGGGCACGTTCCCGCGATCACGGTTCCCGCCCTGGCCGCCCTCGCTCGGGAGATGCCGGTAGTCCTAGCGTCAAGGACCGGCGCCGGGTCGGTACTTACCGCCACCTACGGCTTCCCGGGCTCTGAACAGGACCTGGTCGGCCGTGGCTTGATCAGCGCCGGGTTCCTCGACCCGCTCAAGGCCCGGCTCCTCCTGCACGTCTTGCTGTCCGGCGGCGCAACCCGCGAACAGGTCTCCGGCGCCTTCCAGGCAGCGGGCGGCTACGGTCAGACATGATCTCCCCGACGACGTGACGACGGCTCACCAGCTACCACTGTTCTTCTTGAGCTCATGCGGCGAGCGGATAGGTTCTGGACTAGGCCAACTGGCAACGCGGGAGAAGCGGGGATCGGCGATGGACCAACTGCCTGTTATCTCGGTCCGTGGTGAGGCATGGCTGGAGGCCGAGCCGGAGATCGCTGCCCTCGCCGTCACGCTGCAGGCACGTGACCGCGACCGGCGGGCGGTGCTTGACCGGCTCGTCAGCCGCAACAAGGAGGTCCTCAACCTGGTCAGGGGGTACGGCGAGGCCGTCGAGAAGCTGGAGAGCGGCCCAGTCACCGCCCACCCGGAGGTCAAGCAGAAAGGGCACTCGGAACGGGGGACGCGCTATACCGGCCAGGCTCGGGTGCACGTAACGATCCGCGACTTCACCGTGCTCGGCGAGTTGGTAGCCAAGCTCGTGGACCTGGAAGCGGACCTGGAACTCGTGACCGTCGCGGGTCCCTGGTGGTCGCTGAGGCCGGACAGCCCCGTGCACCGGCAGGCCCGGATCGCCGCGGCGCTGGACGCGACACGGCGGGCGAGGGAGTATGCGGAGGCCTTCGGCGGTCAACTCGGGGAGCTCGTCGAGGCGGCGGACGCGGGACTGCTGGCCGGGCAGGGCGGCCGGGAACCCCGGGGCTTCGCCTCGGCCTCCATGGCGGCCCTACGACCGGGAGGCCCCCGGCTGATGGGGACTGCCGATGAGGCGCCCAGTCTGGACCTTGAGCCGGTCAGGCAGCCGGTCACCGCGCACGTCGATGCCCGCTTCACGATGATCCTGCCCGGACCGTCACCGCAGTAGCACGGGCTCTGCCACGAAGGTAGACCGTGTTTGCACACCGCAACCAGACGAAGGCCGCTTGACCACAAGCGCCAGTGGGCGCGATGGGCGGCTGCCGCTCTATCCCTGCCGACCGGGCGCCCGGTAGACCTGGCTCGAGTCCCTGCCCTTCTCAAGTGCCTGGCCCATCTGCTGCTCGCTGAGCAGCTCATGGGTCTCGACCTGCTTGAAGGCACCGGAGCCGGTCAGTGTGACGCTCAATGCGGCGGCGCTGACCGAATCAGGTACATCTATGATGTTGAACCCGTCATAGGCTCCGGACATCCAGTAGATCGACTCGAGGGTGCCGCCCATCGAGTCAGCCAGCTGACGCATCGCGGCGGCTCGATCAAACTCGGGGGTCTTGATCAGCCGCTCCCATGAGTCGCTGGTGTAAGTGAAAAAGACTACGTACTTGGCCATATGTCCTCCGCGTGTCCTCCCGTAGATATGAACGGAGATGGTTCCGGTCACAGTACTTCCATGGTGCCGGCTCGTCAGGAACGCACCACTGGCCGGGTGGCCAGCGCCGGTAGGTGACCGCGGCAGTCGCCACCTTGCCGGCGACGGCGCGCACGTCCGCGGCCTCCAGGGTGAGCGCGGTTACCGGTTTGGCCGGCCGGCGGTGGAAGCCGTCGCCGCTCCCTCGGCAGCTTCTGCCCTCGGGGCCGCCACGGTGATCATCCCGGCCCTCTCTCCCTCGACGCCCCCGGCCGAGTAGCAGGTGGTGCAGGTGATGCGGCGCGCGCCGGTCCGAACATCCGGCACCACGCCGATCCGCTTGGATTGAAGCGTGACGACCCTGGCGTGGTCGAGGCAGACGCCCGCACCGCAGTAGGCGCAATCGCCGATGGCGGTGTTCGGTACGTCTATTGCTGGCGACATGGAGCATTCCAGACAATTCATGACGTATATATCTCCTTGTCCATCTAGCGGGTGATTGCGGTCACGCCTAGCTTCCGGCGGCTGAATGTGGACCGTGCTCACGGGTTCCGGTGTAGTTCCACATTCCTCGGGATGGCAGCCCGCCTCTCGGGCGGCCATGCGATCCAGTGCCATCGTGTCTGGGCTGCGGGACTGGTGCCCGAGCCCCCATCGGACAGCACCAAGACTCACGCCAGGCCTATTGTGTCGCTATCACATGTTGTTCGTGATTGCGCCGACGTCGAGACGGCATCAAGAGCGCGTTAAATAGTAACTTAGCAGCCCCATCGCGGCCCGGCTAGATCCAGTCGAGCGTATACGTGCAGCGTGTGGGCACGCCCGCCGCCACGAAACCGTGAAGCGGGCCCGTGCACTCGGGCTGCTCGCCCCTACCCACGGGGGTATAAACCGCAGAGCACGCGTGGAGCGGCGACAGTCACCCCGGCCCCGTTCGGGATGATCGATGTCAGCAGCTCGCCCCATGCGGGAAGACCTGTCGCTGTCTTCGCCGGCGGCCGGGGCGGGACCGGCCAGGCTCATCCGGATCCGCCCAGCTTCCTCCAGCAGCAGCGTCACTCAGGACACCGTCACCAGGAACACGCCTGCGACTGCCACGGTCCGGTCAAGAGGAACCGATTCCTTGGCGCGCGCGACCAAGTCATAAGGACATGAGCAACGACGTATTCCTCGATCCCTTTCTGAAGGGCCGCCCCGCGGACGCCGCCCGGCAGGCGGCCACCCGGATTCTCTCGGGGCCGCATCTGTCGATCTTGTCGACCGCGAACCGGGACGGCTCACCCCAGACCTCGGTGATCTTCGTGAAACCAGATGGCGACGATGTGCTGTTCAGCACGATCAAGGGCCGCCTCAAGACGGTGAACATGCAGCGGGATCCCCGGGTCGCCCTCCTGGTCCACAGCCTGCCCGCCGGAGGCGAGGAGATCACCTACGCCGCCATCTCCGGCAGCGTAGAGCTCACCGACGACCCGGAAGGCACCTTCCACCAGGTCATGTACGGCCTGCACATGGGGGGCGCCACCCCGCCGCCCGAGCCGGGCGCGGAACGGCTGATCGTGCGGCTCCGACCGAAGCGAATCTACGTCCCGCCCCCGTACGTCGCCATAGCTGAGTAGCCCGCACCCGCACGCCTGCCGCCACGATCCGCACACCGGCGCATTCGCTGGCACAGGCCCCTGCCCTGACTCGGGTCCTTGAGCCGCGACGCCGCAAGGCAGTGTCGGGGGTGCGCGACACGTTTGTTGGGGTCCCGCATTTGGGGTGCCGTATCCGCACGCCTCTCGCGGCTCGTGAGTTTGCTTCCGGCGAGCCGATCCCGGCAAGGGCGGTCAAGCGCGGTTGCTAATGCCGACCAGGAGGATGTCGGCGAGCACTGTAGGACACCGCTGATCTTGAGGATCCTGCGGTGTGGACGGTCTAGGCTGAAAGCCGTGCAGACCCCTCCATTGTCCGAACGGGCCCTGCCGCTCCTTGTCATCACGGGGCTGCGCCGCTCGTTCGGCGGGGTCGATGTCCTCTCCGGCGTTGATGCGGAGGTCCGCCCGGGTGAGGCGGTCGCGGTGGTCGGCCCGAACGGCTCGGGCAAGAGCACGCTGCTGCGGTGCGTCGCCGGGATGGACTGGCCCTCGGCGGGGTCCATCCGGTTGTGCGGGCGGCCGATGCGGGAACGTGATCCGGACACGCGGCGGGGTGTCGCGGCGGTACTTGACGACGTGGAGTTCTTCGCGGACCTCGCCGTCGCCGAGCACCTGGCGCTGCTGATGTCCGCGCACGGCGACGCCGCGCCGGACGAGCACGCTGCCAGCCTCCTCGGGGAGGCCGGCCTCGCTGAGCAGGCGGACCAACTGCCGGCCAGCCTGTCCAGCGGGCAGCGGCGGCGGCTGGCGCTGGCGACGTGCTTCGCCCGGCCCCGGCTGCTCGTGCTGCTCGACGAGCCGGAGCAGCGCCTCGACTCCGGCGACCGCCGCTGGCTGACGCGCAGGCTGCTCGCCGAGAAGCAGGAAGGCCACGGCGTGCTGTTCGCCAGCCACGACCGCAGCCTGGTGAAGGCCATCGCGGACCGGGTCATCGACCTGGGCGCGGCGTCGTGACCGGTCCCCGGCAGGCCGCGGTTCCCGCCCGCGTGCCGCTGCGGCGGCTACGCGAAGGCTCACGGCCCCGCCGCACCAGGCGCGGCCTGCTGATGGACATCGCCCCGTGGGCGGTGCCTGCAGCGGCCGGTGTCGCGATCGTCATCGGCGCGGTCCGCCCGCTGATCCGTCTGCTCGCGGAAACGGGCTGGGCGGTCTCTGGCGCGCCGGGGCACCTGTTCGCGGTGGCGGCGCTGCTGCTGTTCCTTGGCGGCCTCGCGCAGCTGCTCCGCTCGGCGGGGCCGGTCACGGCCAGCTCGGCGTTCTGGTTCTGGCTGCTGTCCGCGCCGGTGCGCCGCCGGGACCTGCTGCGCCGCCGCTACGTCGTGCTGCTCGCGGTGACTGCCGTGCTGGCGTGCGTCGTGGCCGGCCTGGTCGCGCACACCGGGTCGGTGCCGGTGCTGCCCGTCGTGGCGGCCGCTGTGCTCGCCGCGGTCACCCTGGCCGGCGGCGCGGTCAGCGGCCAGGCCTGGGAGATCGCCGACCACACCGGGCATGCCGTCGGCCAGGCGATGCGCGCGGCGGGCGTTCTCGGGTTCGGCTCGCTCGCCACCGGCGTCGGCCGGGCAGACTCAACTCCGTGCTGCGCGCGCCGCCGGGCGCGGCAGTGATCGTGCTGACCGCGCTGGCGGTGACCGCGGCCGCCTTCTGTGCGCTGGGCTACCGGGCACTGGACCGGATCGACGTCAGCGTGCTGCGCCGCGGCCAGGGACTGTGGGCGGCGGGCCACGTGGCAGCCGCCTCCATGGACGTCTTCATGCTGACCGAGTTCCTCGCCGACCAGCGCGCCCGGCAGGCCGGACGCGTGCGGCCTGCGCGCATGGGGGCCGGGTTTGCCACCGCGCTCGCGCGGTCGGAGTGGGCCCGGCTGCGCCGCCGCCCCTACCTCGCCGTCCGTGCCGCGGCGGCAGCGGCCGTATGGTGGGGCTGCCGGCCAGTCCTGCCCGCCCCCGCCCTCGCCGCAGTCGCGGTGATCACCGGCTACTGCCTGGTCCTGCCGGTCGCGGGGACGCTACGGCAACTGGCGGCGAACCCGGGACTGCGGGCCCAGTTCGCCCCCCGCGACCGCTGGCTGTCTCTCGCCTCGCTCGCCGCGTGCCTGCTCGCCTCGGCCACCTGGACGGTGATCGTCGCGCCGGGCCTGGGCGGCGGGATCGCGCTGGCCGCCCTGATCGCGGCCGGGCTCACCGCGGCGGCCTACCGGACAGTGACCCGGCCGCCGCTCGACTACTCCGGGCCGCTGGTGCCGACGCCGTTCGGCGACTACCCGATCGACCTCTGGCGCCAGGTCTTGCGCGGCCCACTGCTGCTCGCCGTCCTCATCGCGCTCACCGCAGCGGTCACCGCCCGCTGACCACCGCTACGCCGCGCCTGGGCGGCTGTGACAGCAGCCGGCCTCCGAACGCGACGATGCGCCGATCACAGGAAGTGATCGGATTCGCTGGTGCGGTGCCGCCAGTTTGTGCCGGACACCGAATCGGGCGCGCCCTGGCGATGAGTTCTCGCCTCGTCGCGCGTCCTAACCGTCGTCCTTGTCCTTGCGGGACAGGCATGTCAGAAGCTAGGAGATGACGAATGAGGCTGACCCTGCACCAGTTCCTGACCCTCGATGGTGTCAGTCAGGCACCTGGCGGGCCGGACGAAGACCGTGAGGGCGGTCGAGCACGGCTGCTGGCAGGCTCCCTACCGCCACCCAGAGGGCTCCCGCACGCTGGCTTGCTACAAGCGCGCCGGCCTCCAGCAGAACTCAGCCTGCCGGGGGCGCCTCACAGCTCCGGGTCTTCCGCCAGTTCGCGAAAGGCGTGGATGTCGACACCCAACAGCGCCGTCGTCGGCTGGTCGGCAGCAGCCGGAGACCGTCTGCAGCAGTCCCGCACTCAGACACATATCGTCCGAGCAGGGGCATCCCAAGATCGTCATGACGACCGCTGACAAAACTGACGCGCACCCGTGTCTGGGTGTCTGGGTGTCTGGGCAAGTTGCCGGGGATCGTCGTAGGTAGCCGCTAGCGTTAGTCGGAAGGCCAGCGCGGGAGGCTTGCAGCTCATGTCCACCGTGGATCGAGCAGCGGTGCCATTGTTCGAACGTCACTGCGATGCGGCGACGCTGACGGCCTCGCTGTATCCGCGCATCCGGTACATGGGCAGCAAGTACAAGCTGCTGCCCCATCTCGCCGAGGTCTTCGCGGAGGTGGGTGGCCGGACCGCGCTGGACGCCTTCTCGGGTTCGGGGGTGGTGTCCTACCTGCTGAAGCGGCAGGGGTTCGCCGTCACGGCGAACGACATGCTGGAGTTCCCCGGCGTGCTGGCGTCGGCGGCGGTGGTCAACAACTCGACGCGGCTTACGGCGGCCGACGTCGCGCGAATCACCGGCCCGGCGGCCGACAACCGCGACTTCATCCGCAAGACCTTCACCGGCGTCTTCTTCACCCCGGACGACCTCGCGTTCCTCGACTCGGCCTGGTCGCACATCTCCGCCATGGACGGGGACAAGCGGGCGCTCGCGATCAGCGCACTCGTCCTGTCGGCGGCCCGCAAGCAGCCCCGCGGCGTCTTCACGATCTCCGGCGACCTGAGCAGCTACGACGACGGCAGGCGGGACCTGCGTATTTCCATGCGGGATCACTTCGTCGAGCACGCGGAGGATTACAACCGCGCGGTGTTCTCTGGCCCATCGGCACGGGTGACCCGGCAAGAGTCGTCGCGGATGGAAGCGCGGCCCTATGACGTCGTTTATCTTGACCCCCCGTATGCCCCGCCGTGCGACGACAACTGCTATGTCAAGAGGTTCCATTTCCTTGAGGGGCTGTCGCGGTACTGGGAGGGCGACACGCTGATGATGGAAACTCGTACGAAGAAATTGCCGAAGCCAGTCACGGGCTACGGCAACAAGCGCACCATCGTCGAGGCATTCCGCGACACCTTCAAGCGGTTCAGGGGCGCGGGGAAGATTATCTTGTCATATGGTTCAAATGCCCTGCCCGATAAGGAGACGGTCACAGACCTGCTGCTAGAGGTAAAGCGGGACGTTGAGGTGCGTGTCATCCCGCATACCTATCACTACGGGACCCATCAGGCGGCCGCCCGCCGGTCCGCCGACGAGTACATCTTCATCGCCCGGTAGTCGTGCCGATTCAACCGCCGCCCTCCTGGCGTTGCCGACGGGGGTCCTTACCTGTGGACCGCGTAGCGATCATCGGCTGCGGGGGCAGCGGCAAGTCCCACCTGGCCCGCACGCTCGGCACGACGCTGGGCATCAGCCCCGTCCACCTGGACGCCCTGTACTACGACAAGGACTGGAAACCACTCGACCAGGAATCGTTCGCGTCACTGCAACGGGCCCTAGTCGCCGCGCGCCGCTGGATCATCGACGGCAACTACGCCTCCACGCTGCCGATCCGACTCGAGGCTGCCGACACCGTTATCTTCCTCGACCTCCCCGGCCTGGCCTGCCTATGGGGCATCCTGCAGCGAAGACTGCGCCACGGCGGTGGCCAGCATCAAGCGATCGGCGTCTTCGACAGGATCACCTGGAACTTCGTCCGCTACGTCCTCGGCTACCGCCGCCAGATGGCCCCGCGCGTCCGGACCCTGATCGCCAACCATGCCGGACACGCCGAAGTTATCGTCCTGCGCAACCGGCGCGCCACCCGCCGCTACCTCGCCAGCATGCTGCCCGCATCCAGCGGTCCAGATGGACCCGTGTAACACTAACGCTATGGCATCGCCACCGCACTGCCTAGTTACCGGCGCTTCGGGGTACATCGGCGGGCGGCTCGTTCCAGAGCTGCTGAGCGCGGGGTATGCGCTGCGGTGCATGGCGCGCGATCCGGGGAAGCTCAGCGATCGCCCGTGGTCGGATCGGGTCGAGATCGCGGTCGCCGACGCGATGGACGAGAGCGCAGTGCGGCACGCCCTGGAGGGCGTGGACGTCGCCTACTACCTCATCCACTCCCTCGGCACGGGCGCATCATTCGAACAGCGCGACCGCACCGCAGCGGGCACCTTCGCCGCGGCGGCGAAAGCCGCCGGAGTGCAGCGCATCGTCTATCTGGGCGGCATCATCTCCGGGCAGGCCGGCCAACTGTCTCCGCACCTGCGTTCCCGCGCGGAGGTCGGCGACATCCTGCTGGCGAGCGGCGTGCCGACAGCCGCGCTGCAGGCCGCGGTGATCATCGGCAGCGGATCAGCGTCGTTCGAGATGCTCCGCTACCTCACCGAGCGCCTGCCGGCCATGGTCACCCCTAAATGGGTCGACACCCGCATCCAGCCGATCGCCGTAGGTGACGTGCTGCGCTACCTAGTCGGCAGCGCCACGTTGCCGGCCGACGTCAGCCGCCGCTTCGACATCGGCGGCCCCGACGTGCTCACCTACGCGGAGATGATGCGCCGGTACGCCGAGGTGGCCGGGCTCACGCCGCGGATAATCGTGCAGGTGCCATTGCTGACGCCGTGGCTGTCGTCGCTGTGGGTCGGGCTGGTGACGCCGGTGCCCGCCAGCCTGGCCATGCCACTCGTCGAATCGCTGCGGAATGAAGTCGTCTGCTCCGATCACGACATCGCCGGGTACATCCCGGACCCGCCCGAGGGACTCCTGCCCCTCGACCAGGCCATCACCCTGGCACTGCGGCACACCCGCGAGGGGGCGGTCTCCACGCGCTGGTCGTCGGCTGCCACGCCCGGCGCGCCCAGCGACCCGCTGCCGACCGACCCGTCGTGGGCCGGCGGATCCCTTTACGTCGACGCGCGCAACAAGGTTGTGCACGCCCCGCCCGCAGCGCTGTGGCGGGTGATCGAGGGCATCGGCGGCGAGACCGGATGGTACTCCTTCCCGGCCGCCTGGGCCGTCCGCGGGCTGCTCGACCGGCTGGCCGGCGGGGTCGGACTGCGCCGCGGCCGCCGCGACCCCCATCATCTGCTCGTCGGCGACGCCCTAGATTTCTGGCGGGTCGAGGCCATCGAGCCGGGAAAACTCCTGCGGCTCCGCGCGGAAATGAAACTGCCTGGCCTGGCCTGGCTGGAGATGTCGGTTGGCCAGGACCACGACGGGCTGACCACCTACAGCCAGCGGGCGATCTTCCAGCCGCGCGGACTCGGGGGTCATGTCTACTGGCGGTCCATTTCGCCATTCCACGGCGTCGTCTTCGGCGGCATGCTCCAGCACATCGCCGCCGCCGCCGAACGGGCCGACCGCACGCGCGGCACGTAGCCCCCGGTCAAGCACTGAGCCGGCCGTCGGATCGGTACCAGCCTGCTATGGCTGATCGGGCACATGAGCGGCGCCGAGGTCACGCGGGTGCTGCGCACATCGACCTGTTCGCTGCAAACCAGGTCAGCTGGCGTCCCTGCCACGATCACGCTCGCACAGGACCGAGCCCGGCTGGAGGCGCACCTTTACTCGGCTCGGACGCCCCGGCGGCGCGCGTCGGCGTGGAAGGCCTCGTTGCTGACGATTGCCCGCAGGGCGGCGACGTGTCCGTCATACGCTGCCCGCCCGGCCCCGGTCAGGGACAGGCTGGTCCGCACCCGCGATGCGCAGGTGGACTTGTGCACGTCGATGTAGCCGGCGTCGTGCAGGACCCGTACGTGCTTGGACAAGACCGAGTCGGCCACTCCCAGGGCCTCCCGCACCGTGGCGAAGTCGGCGGAGCTGACAGCGGAGAGGATCGCGCAGACCTGAAGCCGGTTCGGTGCGTGCACGATCTCATCGAAGCGGGCGGCGGTACTCACAGGCCCGCCTGCAGGCGTGTCCGGAGTAGTTTGTCCGTCCAGCGCCCAAACACGACGGTGAGGGGCACAGCGAGCACGCCCGCTGCCAGGAACGCGCCATGTGTCCCGCGGTCAAGGCCGAGCCAGCAGGCGATCGCGATGAGCCCGCTCAGGGTCAGGACGTGGCCGGCGAAGACGGCTCGCGTGCAGGCATCGAAGTACTTCATCGCCACGCCCACGCGGCGCTGGTTCCACCAGCCCAGCGCACCGCAGCCGATCGTGTAGGCAGCCACCGACCAAGCGAACAGCGTCCAACTGCGGATCTCTGCCTCGGCGATCGCGCCGCCGGCGAGCAACCCGAACGCCAGGTGGTACCACCCTGGTGCGATGATCCGGTCAGCCAGCCAAGAGCGACTGCCGTCGATGGCTGATATGGCACTTGCGGCCTCGCCGGGTGCCATCTCGGCGGCCGTTTGGCTGAGGCCCTCATGACTTTCCATGATGGAAAGTGTAGGTGTCACTTTCCATCATGGCAAGTGAGGTCTTGCTGATGACGGACAGAGTGCTAGGGACACCGGGAGGTGCGTTCAGGCATCGCGGTTGATGTGGATGCCGCCGTGGATGTCCCTGGCTTGCACTGCGGTGCCGTGCACCTCACCGTCGATGATGTTCTTCGAACTGCAATCGTACGACGGCAGCTCTTGCCTCATTTCCTCCCAAAGAGTGGCCAGCCCACTGGCCGAACTCTGCGTCCCGCGTGATCAACTCGTTAAGCGCGACTTGGAGAGCCACCCCGGCATCGGGATCTGTTGGCTCGTCAACGGCGATCTCCAATGCCCCGCGTGCGGCAGGAGAGTGCGGAAATTTCGCCCGTCGTGCTGAAATCAAACGGCCAGCTGCGGCTGCTCCGCTGGTTCCTAGCGAACGACCTGCACCGGAGGCAATTGCGGTTGCTACAGCAACAACCAGGTCATCCACGATTGCAACTCCCAGCGATTTTGACCGAGGGCCATAGTACGACGGTATAGCGAATTCACAGATGCTTACGAGTCGAGTATCTTCTGTGGCATGGGACGGAATTGGGAGGCGGACACCTCCGCTTCTTTCGCCCGTCGGCTTGGCAAGTCGGCGGCGGAACTGGGCGACACCGGGGGCAGGGACGGGTGCCCGGATATCTGGGAGCTGAGCAATGGCGACATCGCCGTGATCGGTCGTGACGTGACGGCCGCTTACGGGGACCGGTTGCCTGCCGACGTCACGGTGGCGGGTGATGAGCACGTCGTCGTGATCCCACGCAACATGCTGATCGCTGCGAAGCCTGACATCTCTGATGACTGAGTCGGCGGAGCGCGTGATCCTGGGCGGTGTCTGGTTGCCGCTTGGGGAGTACCGGGAGGAGTTCCGCGCTGCCCAGTGGGCAATCCCTGGCCAGGAGTCGTGGAAGCTGGAACGGCGGCAGCACTTCCGCGAGCCCGGCTTTGCCAGCTGGGAAGCGTTCGCCCGCGGCGACTGGAACACCGCGCTGCGCTTGATAGAAGACGAACGGGAGTACCTCGCCGAGTTCTCGGCCAAGGCCTCGCAGCTCGGGATCGTCCTCTCCCGCGTCCGCGTGGTGGAGGCGCCGATCGACCCGTACCTGCAGTGGGAACTGCACCTGCTCAAGCTGCGCGCGGAATGTGGAGAGCTGATCCGGGTGCTCACCGGAGGCCAGGTGAGCGCATACGAGGCCGATGGCCCGCTGCCTGAGATGGTAACCCTCGGTTCCTCGACCCTGTACCACGTCCGCTACGACGACGCGGGCGAGCTCACGGGCGCCGTCAGGGTCACAGACCCGTCCGCCGTGGCTACGGCTGCCAAGCTCGCCAGGCACCTGTACAAGCAGGGCGAGGACCTGGCGGCGTTCTTCGACCGTGTCGTGGCGCCGCTGCCGCCCCCGGACGGCGACCCATCCGCCTGCTGATTCCCGAGGCAGGTGCGGACTGATGAGCGCGATGCATGACGATATGCGCGTAATACATAAGGGCTGTATGGTGCGTAATGCATGCTCAGAGGCCGCGCCTGCATGCCCGAGATCTTCGATTCACACTTATATGCGTACGGCGCATATTTGACTGTCCCCGAGTCCCTACGCACGGGAACCGGATACTGGAAGGATCGTAGGAGAGCCTGCTCCTGCGAGAGGAACGCCCATGCCCAGCGAGAGCCTCGTACGACTTCGGACACTCGACGGACTGCACCTGGCGAGCACCTTCGCCGGACCGGACGCTCACCCGCAGGGCAAGGCGGTCGTTCTCGTTCACGGCGGCGGGGTCACCAGGGAGGAGGGCGGTTTCTTCACGCGCCTTGCCGCTGGACTAGCCGACGCGGGAGTCGCCTCGCTGCGCTTCGACCTGCGCGGCCACGGCGAGAGCGAGGGACGGCAGGAAGAACTGACGCTGGCCGCCATCCTCAACGACATCCGCGTCGCCCTGGCCAAGGCCCGTGAACTCAGCGGCGCGGCACAGCTGAGCCTGCTCGGCGCCAGCTTCACCGGAGGGGTTTGCGCATACTACGCCGCCAAGCGACCGGCGGAGATCGACCGGCTGGTGCTGCTGAACCCGCAGCTCAACTACAAGCAGCGCACGATCGACAGCCGCGGTTACTGGCACGATGACTCTCTCGACGACGAGCAGGCTCAGCACCTCAACGAACTCGGCTACATCCAGTTCACCCCTAGCCTCCGGCACGGCCGACCGATCCTGAACGAGGTCTTCTGGTTCGAGCCGCTCACGGTTCTGGGAGAGATCCAGGCTCCGACCCTGGTGGTTCACGGCAACAAGGACACCTTCGTGCCCGTCGAGACCTCACGGGAGGCGGTACCGCTGCTGCGGGCCTCGCACCGGCTGGTTGAGATCGAGGGCAGCCAGCATGGCTTCGCCGTTCACGATGATCCTCAGTACCTCAACCCGCAGAGCCAGGAGTGGCAGGCGTTCGTGATCCGGACCGTCGCAGGGTGGATCACTGAGGAGCAGCTAGCACCGCTTGCCTAAGTTCCCGCACCTTCGTTCTACCTGTTCACCAGCGCCCTCGCCCGAAGCTGGTGCGGCGACTGCAAGTCCACCTCCTCCGTGGGCGGCTACCCCGCCGAGCACGTCGTCACGGGCGCGAGTTCCTGCGAGACGTACCCGGACATCGTGCCCGTCTGCCGCCTATGGGGGTCCAGCGCCAAGAAACGAGACAGCAATGCCACCCCAATGGTGCCCGCGGCCGGGCTGAGGAGAGGCATTCCGATCCCTCTCCTCAGCCCCCTGCCGCACGGCCTCACCTAGTAAACTCCCGCGTGGCCAGAAAACGGCCGGAGTCGTCATGGGCATAATGGTTCGGCAGCCGCCGGGACCAGGGCAGCCCGCCCGGACGGTCACCACCGGGGCAACCGTCGCGGACCCGCCCGCGTGACCGCCGGCACCACCAGCCTCAGCCAAACGCCTGCACCAGTCGCAACGCGTCTAACCACGGCACTACCTGCCACCACAGCCCAGCCCGCGCGAACCCGCACCGGCCCGGCCACCTCAGCCGGCCCCGCGATCCAGCCGCCGGGGAGCATGACGGCCTTCTCGAACAAGCGCGACTCCGGAGCACCACAGGAGACAGCGCCACTGACCACCGCTCCGGAATCGCGCTTGGCCGATCCGCCCCAGCCACCGGATACATCAACCACCCTGGCGGATCGTCCGGCCCGAGCCCAACGCGCCAACCGCCAGCCCGCACCCGCATAGCCGGGACCCAGATCGCGAAGTGCAGGTCAGGACTACAACCCCAGGCCTCTGGCGATGATTTCCTTTTGGATCTCCGTCGTGCCGCCGAAGATGGACTGGATTCTGCTGTCGGCCCACGCGCGGCCTACCGCGTACTCGCGCATATAGCCGTAGCCGCCGTGGAGTTGGACGCAGCGGTCAGTGACGCGGTTGCACAGCTCGGTGTTCCACCACTTGACCATAGAGGCCTCCTGGGTGGTCAGCTGCTCCTGAACGTGCGCCATGATCGCCTTATCCGTGAAGGCGCGGGCGACGGCCAGTTCGGTGGCCATCTCAGCCAAGACGAACTTGTTGTGCTGGAATGAGCCGATCGGCTGGCCGAAGGCCTGTCGTGACTTGGCGTAGGCGAGCGTGTCCTCGTAGGCTTTTTCCGCGACAGCGAGGGCGTAGACGCCGATCGTTATGCGCTCGCGCGAGAGGTTCTCCATCAGGGCGACGAAGCCGCCGCCCTCCTCACCGAGCAAATTGGTGGAAGGGACACGCACGTCGGTGAAGAACAGTTCCGACGTGTCCTGCGCGTGCATCCCGATCTTGTCGAGGTTGCGGCCGCGATCGAAGCCAGGCATCCCGCGCTCGACGACCAGCAGCGAAATGCCGCGATGCCCCGCCGACGGGTCGGTGCGCGCGACGACGATGACCAGGTCGGCGAGCTGGCCGTTAGTGATGAAGGTCTTCTGGCCATTCAACACGTAGTCACCCGTCGAAGCATCCCGGGCTGCCGTCGTACGAATGCCTTGCAGGTCGCTCCCAGCCCCCGGCTCGGTCATGGCGATCGCCGTGATCAGGTCACCGCTGCAGTAGCCGGGGAACCAGCGCTCCTTCTGCTCCGGGGTACACAGGCGCAGCAGGTACTGGCCGATCATGTCGTTGTGTACGAAGAAGCCGAGGCCCGTCGCGCCGGCCCGCCCGATCTCCTCGTCCATGATCGCGTAGTAGCGGTAGTCGGAGTTGCCGCCGCCACCGTGCTTCTCGTCGACGTCGATGCCGAGGAGCCCCGCCTGCCCGGCCTTCAGCCAGACCGACCGGGGAACGACCTTGTCCTTCTCCCACTGGGCGTGGAACGGGCTCACCTCGCGGGCGAGGAACTCGCGGACCAGGTCGCGGAAGGCCTCGTGCTCTTCGCTGAAGATGTCGCGTCGCATGACACCACCGTAGGCCGGCGAACGGCACGGGCACCAGCGCGGCCTTAGGGCTTGCGCCCCATGGCCGCGTAGCTGTGCGCGGTGCGCGGGTCCTCGGGCACGTCGTCAGCGGGTGGCCGCCACCCCAGGAGCGGCACCACGCCGGGCCCGACCAGGTCAAGGCCGGTGAAGAAGGCGGCGACTTCCTCCTCGGTGCGTGGCACGTACGTGATACCGCTCCGCTGCCCCACCGCCGCCGCGGTGGCCGCCTGCGCCGGGTCGACGAAGTCAGCGGTCAGGTGCGAGATGGTGAGGTAGCTGCCCGACGGCAGCGCGTCGACCAGCGTCGACACGATGCGCTGCGGGTCTTCGTCGTCCGTGAAGAAGTGCAGCACCGCGACCAGCATGAGCGCGACGGGCTTGCCCAGGTCCAGCGTGGACCCGAGCAGTGGGTCTGCGAGGATCTTCTCCGGGTCGTGCAGGTCCGACTGGATGAACGCGGTGGCGCCCACCGGGCCACTGGTCATCAGCGCCTTCGCGTGCGCGAGCACGATCGGGTCGTTGTCCACGTAGACGACCCTGCTGTCCGGTGCGACCGCCTGCGCGACCTCGTGCGTGTTGCCCGCGGTGGGGATCCCGGTACCGATGTCGAGGAACTGCCTGATCCCCGCCTCCTCGGCCAGGTAGCGCACGGCGCGGCCGAGGAAGGCGCGGTTCGCGCGGGCGGCGAACCGGGTCGCCGGCATCGCGGCGATCACGGCGTCGCCGAGCGCGCGGTCGGCCGCGAAGTTGTCCTTGCCGCCAAGCCAGTAGTCGTACACCCGCGCGGTGTGCGCCACGCCCGTGTTGATCTCGGGCGGCAGCCAGTCCGGATCCTGCGGAACCGCCGGGCTTGACGCGTCGGATTCACCAACGTTCGGCATGGACGAACCTCCGGGCCGGGGACCGATACGCCGCAATTATCAGATCTTGCCCACCGGCCTGTCCAATCGATTGCATAAAGTCTCGCGCGGCGAGCGGGCCACCCCCGCTCAGGGCATCGCGCCGGTGCGGACCACCGCGCAGCCGCGGCGAGATCGCGGGTTTTTAAGACTAGGTCAGGAAGAACGGAATCGGCTTACCCCGGCGGCGCCCCATGACCGCGCTCGGCAGGGAAACACGAGCGCGGGGACGCTGCCCTGGGCAGCACCTTCGCTAAGCCGCAGCCCTTGGGCATAACATAGTGTCTGCAGGACGATCGATCTTCCGTATCTCCTGGCTTTTGGCGCACCGCGTGAGCGCCGCGCCAAGCCGCCCCGGCGCGGGCACTGCGACTCGGCGACTGGGCGGCCGGGGCTCAGAGCGAACGGTCGTCGTGAAACCCCGGAGTTGGCCGTGCTCGCTCCGTATTCAGGCATGGAGGAGCTGCCGTAAGATGACCAGAAAACCGCACTCGGGCTGGTACTTGGCGGGACTTATCTCCAATACGCGCCCCCGCTGCCCTGAGGTTGCCCGGTGATCGACAATGCACAGGTGCTCCCGCTCTATCACCAGGTAGCGGGCATTCTTCGGCAGCGTATCGATGACGGCACCTATCCCGTCGGCGGCCGGCTGCTCGCCGAGGATGAGCTGGCAGCCGAGTTCGACGTAAGCCGTGCCACGATTCGGCAGGCGGTCGGCGAATTGGTCACGGGAGGTCTCGTCGTGCGCCGCCAGGGGCGCGGGACGTATGTGCAGGCGCGGGACACGAAGGTCCTGCAGCAGCGCTTCCGCGGATCGCTTGGCGACCTCATTTACGAGTCGCACCGGGCGAAGACCCGCAACCTGGAACTGTCCCACGATGCCCAGATCCCCGTGCGCATCGCGGAAGTGCTCCAGCTGGACAGCCCCCGCGGCACGATCGTCAGGCGCACGCAGACCATGGACGATCAGCCGTTCGCTCTTACCATCACCTACCTGCCGCCGGACCTCGGCACTCATCTCACACCGGCGGGGCTGCGCAAGAAAGCGCTTATGGAACTGCTGACGGATAACGGTGTCATCCTGAGCAGCGCGACGCAGGCGGTCCGCGCGCAACTCGCCGATCTTGACGTCTGCTCCCAGATTGACGTTGAGGTGGGCGCCGCCGTGCTGATGGTCGAACGGATCGTGCACGATTCGACGGGCCGCCCGGTGGAATACGTCCGCTCCTGGTACCGCGGCGACCGGTACGAGTACGCGATCACACTCGACCTGACACCCGGCCCCGACGGAAACCTTTATCTGAAGCTCGCCTAAGCCCCGATGCCGCCGGAGTTGCCCGTGCTGTCAGCCAGCCATGACCTAAATATCCTCATAGGTACCAAGATCAAATAATTGTTTGGCGTTTCCGGTGCTATACCCATTAATTTCTTAGTGCAGATTCTGTGATTCGCTGACCCGCCGCCCAGCAGGAGATCAGTGATGCCCGCCGCGCGGTACCAGGCGGAACGCGATGAAGCCGCGCGGCTCACGGTGCAGTACCTCGTACCGGGGACGATCGATCACCTCGGCTTCTGGCACCGGCCGCGGCTCGGTCAGCCGCTGCGGCGATGCGTTCGAACGCATCCGCCCAGGGGTTACGCACGGCCGGAGTCTACGGCGCTTCCACTGAGTTGCACCTGCGGCGGAATATCTGCCGCAATTCCGCTTTCCTCCGTTCCGGGGACCCTGAAGCCAGTAGATTCCGCTGAACGGAACTTATTCATCAGATATTCCGATATACGCTCTCCTGGGCTAGGCTTGGACCGGCCAGGGTTTCTGGACCTTGAGGTCCCTGCCCGGCCACGGAACCGCGGCAGACCGGCCACGCCGTGCCTGCCCGCTGGGCAACGGAAAGGTGCGACGAGTGAAGATCGATGTTCATGGGCATGTCACGGCCCCCGACAGCTTGTACGTGTACAAGGCGGGCCTAGTCTCGCACCGCGGCGCGCACGGGCGTGGCGACGCGGCCCTGACGGCGGAGGCGGCGAACGCGGCGCTTGACGCGCCGAACCGGAGCTTCGGCGGCATCTCCCACCGTCAGCACCTGGACAACTCGGGCGTCGACTACCAGCTGATCTCGCCGCGGCCGTACCAGATGATGCACAGCGAGTCGCCCGCGAAGATCGTCCAGTGGTTCGCCGAGGAGACGAACAAGGCGATCGCGCTGTCCTGCGAGGTGGAGCCCCGGTTCAAGGGCGTCGCCGGGCTGCCGCAGACGATGGAGACCTCCCCGGCGACGTGGATGAACGAGCTGCGCCGCTGCATCACCGAGTACGGGTTCGTCGGCGCGATGCTCAACCCCGACCCGTACGAGGGGGTGCAGCAGCCGCCCGCGCTTGGCGAGCGCTTCTGGTACCCGGTCTGGGAGGCGCTCTGCGAGCTTGACGTCCCGGCGCTGATCCACTCCGCCGGCTGCCGGCCGCCGGCCCGCGAGACGTACTCGCTGCACTTCATCCAGGAGGAGACGCTCGCCGTCACCGGCCTGCTGCAGTCCAGCGTGTTCAAGGACTTCCCCGACCTGAAGATCATCGTCTCGCATGGCGGCGGCGCGGTCCCCTACCAGCGCGGGCGCTTCTACCCCGGCGCCTTCCGGCAGGGCACCACCTACCGGGAGATCCTCCGCAACCTTTACTACGACACCTGCCTGTACACGCAGGACTCGATCGAGCTGCTGATCAAGGCCGTCGGTACCGACCGCTGCCTGTTCGGCACCGAGAAGCCTGGCACGGGGTCCGTGAAGGACCCGGAAACGGGCCGCTGGGTGGATGACATCCACCTGCTCATCGACGACATCGAGTGGCTCGACGAGACCGAGCGGGACCAGATCTTCGCGGGTAACGCTCAGCAGCTGTTCAAGCTGTGAGGTGACCGGTGGGCGCCGCGAGTGGCGCCCACCGGTTCGGCGTGAACGCGAAGGCCTGAGGCCTCAGGCCTCAGGCCTTCGCGTTCACTAGGCGCCGCCCCAGGTCACTCCGCCGGCCACGTGTCCCTGGCGACCTTGGCGACCAGCTCAAGCTTGGCCGACTGCTGCTCGGGCGTGATCGGGTTGCCCGAGGCCACAGACGCGAATCCGCACTGGGTGCTGACCGCCAGCTCGTCAAGCGGCTTAACGGTAGCCGCCTCCGCGATCCGCTCCTTGACCGCCGACTCGTCCTCCAGCTCACCGGATTTGGTGGTCAGCAGGCCGAGCACAGCGATCACGCCGGACGGCACGTCGGCCAGGGGGCCGAACGTCCCGGCCCGCTCCGTGTCGTACTCGAGCATCAGCCGGTCGACGTCCAGACGCGGGAACAGCTGCGCGGAGATGGCACCATACCCGCCGGTGGAGTGCCAGCGGCCGCCGGGCGCGTTGCCCCGGCAGACGTGCACGGCCCTGGTGAGTCCGGTGAGGCCGGCGAACAGCGAGCTGTCGAGCGCGGCGTCGAAGGCGATCTGCGCGTCGACGTCCACGCCGGCGGCCTCCATCCGTGCCCGGTTGTCCGGGTCGCACAGCGACCCGTAGTTGGGCGCGTCCAGCTGGATGTAGTCACAGCCGAGCTCGACGACCCGGTCGACGACCTCGCGCAGCGCGTCCCTGACCTCTACGAGGTACTCCTCGGCGCTGCTGTAGACGGCACCGGACACCTCGTCCCACCAGTACCGGCGGTGGTAGCTGGGGGCCGGGAGGGTGAACTTCGTCCGCATGCCGGCGTGCTCGGCGAGGAAGGCGTACTGCGCCGTGCGGTCCCCGCGCCGCTCGGCGTCGGCGACGCGCCTGGCGACGGTGTCGTAGGCGGCCGCGTGGCCGCCGGCCGGGGTGTTCTCGCCGCCGCGCCAGCGCAGGCCGCCATTGTTGCCGGCGATCTTGTCGAAGCAGTCGAGGAAGTCCGGCGTGTCCGCCCAGTTGGACCGGCGCAGCTCGCCGTCGGTAATGACGTCGACCCCGGCGTCCCGCTGCAGCTTGATGACGTCGAGCACGGCGGCATCGAGCACCGCGGCGTCGCCTGGGTCGCGGGACGCGGCGGCGCGCAGTGCCTCCGGCGAGCGCAGGAAGCTGCCGACGTTCTCGGCGCGCGTCTGGGCGTCGCGTGGGTTCATGTGAATCCTCCGGGTGACTGGGAAGAGGTATCAGGCGCCTGGCCAGGCCTGTAGGGATGGAATGGGTCGCGCTCAGGCATCATTCCTCCTCACTTAAACGAGCCGATATCGGACGCCTCCACGTCATGATTCCTCACTACACAACATCTTGGCTATAAATTTCGCTAGGCGGAACGCTACACTAGCGAGATCCTCCTTCATCGCCGACGACCGGCCCCTACCACGATCTCCAAGCTCGTCACGGGAAGGAGAGTGGTCCCGTGTCCCTGACAATGGCAGTGGGGATGCCTCCGGGCGGCACTCCGACGACTGACGAACCCTTGAGGCGATCCGCGACGGGTCGATTACGTCCACAGGGGACCCGGTGGCCGAGCCCGAGAACTGACCGATCCCCTGCCCAACCGACCAGCGACCGTTGGCTAGGACTGGCGGTCCTCGCGGACGACGGTGAGGATCGGCGCATAGAAGTTCAATAGCTTCTCACCGAGTTCCCGGCCAGCGGTGCTCTTCAAGAATTGACGCGCTCCGCCGATAACTTCAGGCGAGGGGGAGCGTCAAAGGATGTTCTGCCGCTGCAGCCCCAGGTAGCTGACCCAGCCGGCCGGGATCGGCAGCCAGAACGTGGCGATACGGAAGATGAGCACCACCGGCAGCGCCTCCTGGTACGGGATGTGGATGGCGACGAGCGCGGCGGTCAAGGCGGCCTCGACCGCGACGAGACCGCCGGGGGTCAGCGCGGCCGACCCGACCGTGTTGCCGGCCAGGTAGACGATCGCGGCCCCGAGGATGGACGGGTGGGCGCCGACCGACCACAGCGAGGCGAGCAGCGCGAACGTGTAGGAGGCGGTCAGTACCAGGTTCGCGCCAGCGCTCGCGGCGAGTCTGACCGGGTGCGACCCGACGTGCAGCAGCTGCGGCCAGACGCCGCGGACCCGCGGCCACACGACCTGCGTCAGCATGGCGCGGGTCCACGGCAGGGCCAGCATGACGAGGATCAGGGCGACGACGACCGCGAGCCCGATCAGCAGGTCCGCGGCCGACGCGATCTTGAACGGGCTGAACCCGGACCCGGTCAGCACGCTGAGCACGATCAGCAGCAGCAACGTGGTGACGACGTTCACCACCTGCGACATCGCGACGGAGGCCGCGATGTCCGCCTCGTTCACGCGCTCCTTGTGCAGGTACCGCGCGTTGACGGCGACGTGGCCCACGGTCGGCGGCATCGCGACGCCCACGAAGCTGGCGGCGAGCTGGACGCGGAAGCCGCGCCAGAGGGACAGCCGCTTGGGCACGAACGCGGCGAGGTTCGCCGCGGCCGCCGCGTAGGTGACCGCGGAGGCGAGGACCGCGACGATGACCCAGCCAGGGTTTGCCCTGGCCAGCGTGCTGATGGGGTCCGCGCCGCGGAGCCCGAAGACGAGCAGGTAGACCGCGACCGTCGCGGCGACCGTGGTCACCACAGTGCGCCAGCGGAACCGCTCAAGCCGGGCAGCCGGCCGGGCGGCGCCGTCGCCGTCGGGCAGCAGCTCCTGCCGCAGGGCGGTGAGCGACCCCTGGGCGGCGCGCATCGTCCGCCAGCCCCACGGCATCAGGGCGACCGGCTGCAGGACGGCCGCCACCGCGATCTCGTCGACCCAGCCGTAGCCGTCCCGCAGCGCGGCGACGGCATCGGCGGCGCCCACCTCGCCGGCCAGCGTCGTCAGCAGCTGGACCAGGTCAAGACGCTTGGCCAGCACGCTGGCACCGGGCTCGGCGGTGTCAAGCGAGCGGAACCCCGCGCCGGCGGAGTCCCCCGGGGGCATGACCAGGTTGGCCAGCCGCAGGTCGTGGTGCGCGACGCCCCTGCTGTGCAGGGCGAGCAGCGCGGCGAACAGCGCCACCGCGGACGCCTTGCCCAGGGGCCCGGGTTCCGGCGGGTCCTGCGGAACGGTCGTGACGAGCGCGAGCGTCTCGCTGGGCATCTCGGCGAGCAGCACGACCGCGGGGCTTGGCACGCCCGCCTGCTGCGCCTGGTGACAGGCGAGGGCGACCTGCTCGATCCGGACGCGCGAGCTGAGCGCGATGCGGCCCGCGACCCCTCGCTGCAGCCGGATCAGCGCCCACAGCCTCCTGGCCAGGCCGGCGCCCCGGTTGTCCCGGCTCGACAGGTGGACGCGGACCGGCGTGGCGTCGGCCAGCGTCCCCTCCATCCGGGCCTGGCTCGACGGATCTGCGGCCGACAGCCCCGTCACCCACACGCCCTGGCCCTCAAGCCAGCGCGCGAGCTCCTCAGGGGTCGGCAGGGCCGACGGGGTGCCGAGCGCCCAGCGCACCAGCCAGCCCGCCGCCAGCCCGCCGAACAAGACGATCCCCACCGCGTAGGGCGTGAGCGTCCCGACGGCGAGCCCGCTGACGAGCAGCGCCGCGCCGGCCCGTGGCCACCAGCGCGACCAGTGCGAGCGCCGGGTCAGGTCGGTTCCCACCGCGAACGCGACGAGCGCCGTGTCGGCCACGAACGTCGAGGGGTTGCTGCCGTGCAGCACCGCCTGCTCCACGGCCCCGTGCTGCGTCCGCCAGATGACCACCGTGATCGTGGCCGCCCCGGCGCCGGCCAGCCCGGCGGCGATGGCGTTCCTGGCGTTGCGCCAGTCGGAGCGCAGCAGCACGACCAGCGCCATGATCGACAGGACGAAACAGGCGACGCCGGAAACCACCGCCGCGGCGGACGACAGCCAGCGCGGGATGTACGACATCCAGCTCGACACGTCGTCGGCCACCTCGCGGCTGCCGGCCGGAAGGGTCCTGATCGAGCCGACGATCACCACGACGACAAGGAACGCGACGATCGCGTAGGACAGGTCCACGGGGCGGCGCACCTCGCCGGTGCCCCTCGGTTCCTCCCCCGGTACGCGGTCAAGCAACAGCAGTGCGTCTTTCCCGAGCCGGTCGCCCACTGCCGCCTCCACGTGACACAACGGATGATATCGCCGCAACGTCACAGGACGAACCGGACACAGCACGCGAACCCGCCCTCTGGTGCCACCCTAATTTGACAGAGAGAGGTGCCCCGTCCCCCGCGTCCCACCCGGCGCGGAGCTTGAAAGAAGAAAACCAAAGCCAGCAAACTTCTGAACGGCTTGGGCTTACTCTGTCTCCCAACTGTTACCCGCGATGGTCGCCCGACGGGCCGGGCCGCTCTGCGGAGGGCCGCGAGGCTGCGCGCGACGTCGTCGGTGGTGGACCAGTTACTCACATAGCAGCGAGTCGTGTCCGCATTGAGCTCCGGCGCAAGGAATGCGGCATCAGGTTTTATCCGCTGCTGGGGGGCTTTGCGTGTCGCATTGATTACAGGAGACCGGTGCACAGAAGAGGCAATGCCTGGCGCCCTGCTCGCCAGTCGCCGAATTACTTGCTTCGGGACGAGAACGACAGGCAGGTTCGCCTCATGTCCGGCATCGCGGTGAATGTCGAGGTTCTACCCGCTAGCATCAATGTAGCGGCAGCCGCGCCTGCCCGCTCCGAGCCGGGGCCCACCCACGCTGGGCCTGGCGACGAGGACAAGGGTCACTGACTCGCGCGTATCCCGGAATGCGTCGTTGCTGCGCTGGCGGGTGCGTGGGGCCACGCCGGAAGGACACGCAGTGACCAGGGACCATGCCCGCAAGAAGGCGATCCGCGCACGGATGGACGCCAGCGGAGAATCTTACAGCACCGCCGCCCGCAAGCTCGGTGCCGACAGAGCCACCGGTGACCCAGTGACGGCCGACGAGGTCATCATCGCCCGCGTGAACAGTACGCTCGCGTCGCCGGGTGCACGGATCGAGATCCGGGCGGACTGGGGCAGCAGATGGGGTCTGGGGCACCGCTCCGGACCCGTCGGACGGCTGGCCATGTTCGCCGCCAAGGCCGCAGTGAAGCGCATCTCACCCGAGACGGATCTCGCGAGCGTTCGCGAGAGGCTCAAGGGGGCCCTCTTTCACCCGGCCGGCGAGGGTTTCGTCGAGCCGGCCGCCGACCGGTACCGGATTGATTACGGCGAGATCGCCGAGATGCAGTTCAACGGCCAGCGCTACCGCGGTGCGCCCGGGACACCGCTACAGCAAGCCAGGCAGCACAGCCAGGAGGTCCCGGCCACGCCACTGGAACTCCTCAGGAAGCTGCGCGACGTGACCGAGGCCCGGCAGGTCGGCCACGAGACGGTGCGCGGGACGCCGTGCCAAATCATCGCTGCCAGGGTCGGCTCGGCCGAGTTCACGGTCTGGATCGACGATGAACACATCCGGCGGGTCCAGTCCGAGGAGAGCGGATCGAGCGAGCGTATAAATCTCTCCCTGAGGAAGACGCTCGAACTGTGGGACTTCGGTGCCGAGGACGTCTCGGCCGACTGGACACACCTGCCAAGCTTCCGAACGGCAGAGCACGGGACGACGACGTTCTGACCTCTAGCCCCTTGCTTCGACGGGTTCCAGCGCTAGCGTTGACGCCGGCGTCAATGTTTAGGCTGGGGCGCACTGGAGGTGTGAGCCAGCCATGGCAATGCGCATAAGGGAACTGGCCGCTAAGACGGGCACAACTACCCGGACGCTTCGCTACTACGAGGCGCAGGGGTTGCTGCCGACGGGACGTTCGGCCAATGGGTACCGCGTCTATGACGGGCATCACGTGCGACTCGTCCGGGAGATCAGATCGCTGCAAGCGGTCGGGTTCTCGCTGGAGGACGTGCGCCCATTCGTGGAGTGCCTGCTCGCTGGGCATGAATCGGGCGACGCTTGCCCGGCGTCCGTCGACATGTACCGCCGCAAGCTCGCGTATCTAGAGCGGCACATCGCGGAACTGCGGGATGTCCGCGACCAGCTTTCTGCGCGCCTCGCCGACCTCGGCGACGCGTCTGCTCCCCTGTGCGAACTGCTGTCCCCTGGCCCAGAGAGCTACATCGGAAAGAGGAGCAATGAGTAACGCAGAAACGACAAGCACGGTCATCGAGGTAACTGATGACACGTTCCAGGATCTCGTCTTGTCATCCTCGCTTGGCAAGGCAGTCCTGGTTGATTTCTGGGCGCAATGGTGCCCGCCCTGCCACATGCTCTCGCCCGTCTTGGACGAGATCGCGGCGGAGCTCAGCGACAAGCTGATCGTCGCCAAGGTGAACGTGGACGAGAACCAGGTAACCGCGCAACGGTACGGGATACTCGCGATGCCAACGCTCACGGTCTTCCGGAACGGCGAGATCATCTCCCGGGTTGTCGGCGCCCGCCCGAAGCGCCGCCTGCTCGCCGATCTCAGCGCGCTCCTGTAGCCGACCGCGCCGGGTCCTCGGTGCGAGCTTGGGCGCACCGAGGGTCGCCTCTAGGCCGGCCGCACCCAGATCCGCAGGTCGCCGATGGCGTCGAAGCCCGCCTGCCTGGCGGCGTCCAAGGAGGCGCCATCCTCGTAGCCGACGACGGGCAGGCCGGGCCACAGCCGGGCGGCAGCCGACGGGAGGCTGGTGAAGAGCAGCGCCCCTGGATGGACCGTGCTGAACGCGTTGGACATGCCGGCGACGCCGTCGGCGGCGTAGCCGATGGCCCCGGCGACAATGCCCTCGTGACGGGTGACACCACCGCGGCCGGCACCGTCCCGGCGGCAGGCCAGGACGACACAGCGGGGGTCGGCGAGCAGTTCCCCGGTGAACACCGACGGGCCCGTGCCGGCGTCCCCGGCCCAGGCCGCTTCCCACGCGGCCAGTTCGCCTGGGCTGGTGACCTGGTGCCAGTCCAGGTCACTACCGGTCCGGTCGGCCGGGCGGCTTGCTGGGCCGACGGCAGCCGGGCGGGCGATCCAGCTCGCCTGGATCAGCAGCAGGAACCCGGCCGGTGCCAGGTCGAGCATGCCGTAGCTGTCCTTCACGGCGAACGCCCCTGACAAGGGCGCGACCGCGAGCACCTCGGCGGCGCTCGCCTCGGGGCTCAACGTGATCGCGTCGGGGTAGAACCGCACGCCGTGGCCTGGGCTGGCCCACAGCCGCGGACCGCGCACACCCGGGTGGCCGTGCGCGCCGCAGACGGCGGCGCACCAGGACGCGTTGTTGGCTACGGCGGCGCCGAGCAGCTGACCAGTTGACCGCATGCCACGATCCAACAGGCCGGGCAGCGAACCGTCAGCCGAATTTCGGTGCCGCAGCGGGCTCGCTATCGTGCTGCTTTGGCCATGGCCCCGATCTCGGCCAACAGCCACAAGTAGCCGAGGACCGTGATGCCGGGCAGTCATAACCGGTCCTCAAGAAGGCGGGCGGGCTGCGAGGTCTGCTACCTGGCCAGGAATCGTTCCACGAGGGCTTGGTAGTCCTCGACGAGTCCGGGCAGCGGCTTGAGGTGGACGATCGTGCCGTCTCCGGCGGGGGCGAGGTCGATGACCTGGCAGACGGCGGCGGTTTCCTCGTCGCCGGCGATGATGATGGCGCCGGGCCTGATCTGGGCGGGGTCGCGTGCCTCGTCGAGGAAGGTCCAGACGTAGCCGGTGTGGTCTTCGTCGTTGAGGTCCGCGGTGATGTCCACGCGGTACATTTCGGCGCTCCTCATGGTCAGATCCCTCCTTTAGCGTACTGGGGGTTGGGTCGCAAGTTATGGGCACGGCCGTCACCGCGGAGGGCACCGGGGAAACAGCCGCAGACCACGAAGGCGTCGGGGACGACGAGGAGGCAGGCGAGAATGACCGGGCCCCTGAGCCCGGCGGCCGTTCGTGAGCTGGCGCGGCAGCCCCTGCTGCTGCTGATGCTCGCGCTGTGCGCCGCCGACCCCGTGCAGCCAGCGCTAGATCCCGACTTGGCCAGCGCCGAACTGTAACCGACAGGGAAGAGATATCGGAGGAAGCCCTTGCCGCGGGGCTACTAATCGTACGCGACTTGGTAAGGGGACAACGAGGCCATAAGCGACGGTTTGAGCGGCAATGACTTCGCCGGGGATGTCAACTGCACTTGCTGTGCGTGATCAATCGATCAGGGACATTTCCCAGATCGCGCTGACCGGCATGGCCCTTAGGCGCGGCCCGAAGGAGAGGGTCTGCTGCCCCGTATACAGGACGAGGCCGACGATGAAGTCGTCCCCGAGTCGCTGGGCGAGGTGGCGCAGGCCGCTGAAGTCGTCCTGGCCCACCGTGGACGCCGCCTTCACCTCGATGCCGACCACTTTCCCCTGGCGGTCCTCGAGCACCACGTCGACTTCCACCTTGTCCTTTGTCCGGAAGTGGAAGAGTTCGACCCGGGTGTCTGACCAGGTTGCCTGCCTGGCCAGTTCCATGTGGACGAATCCCTCCATCAGCGGCCCGAACGGCCCCTCGGGGCGGATCAGCGACCGGGCGTCGGCGCCCAGCAGGTTCGCGGCTATTCCGGAATCGACAAAGGCGAGCTTGGGCGTGCTGCTCGCCCTGTTGCTGAGGTTCCTTGACCAGGCTGGAATCCGCTTGATCAGGAAAACCTCCTCCAGGAGGCCGATGTACCGCAGCGCGGTCGCCTGCGAGACCCCAACTTCGCTGCCCACTGCGGCGGCAACCAGCAACTGCGAGCTCCGTGCGGCGAGCAGCCTGATCAGCGCACGCATCTGTGGTGTCCGTTCGATGTCGGAGAGCTGGGTGACATCCCGCGCAACCAGGTCCGCGACATATGAATCGTGGAACCGCTGCCGACGGCGGGCGTTGGAGCGGGCTACCGCCTCCGGGAAGCCCCCGCGCACGATCCTTTCGGCGTACTCGGCGCGGGTGACCTCGGACGCATGCCGCAGTTCGTCCCCCCGGGTGAAAACGGCGTCGATAAAGCCATCCGGTGCCTCGTCGATCTCGCCTTGCGAGAACGGCCAGAGTTCGATTGTTTCCATCCGCCCGGGCAGCGTGTCTGGCAGCCCGCGCAGCCCTAGGACGCGGGCAGAGCCGCTGAGCAGGTAGCGGCCCGCGCGAGGATCTCCGTCGACCTGGACCTTGATCGGCAGCAGCAGTTCCAGAACGCGCTGGATCTCGTCGATCACCATCATGCCTGGGTAATCGACGAAACCGATGGGATCAGCGACCGCCGCCTGCCGGACCAGCGGCAAATCCAGATCGCGCCACTCTGCCGCGTCGCTGCGGGCGATCTGGCGCAAGAGCGTACTCTTCCCGCTCTGGCGTGCGCCATTGACGAGGACGACCCGCGTGTCTTCCAGGGCCTCCCTGATCGCCCGCTCCGCGCGCCTTTTGAGCACCCGTCCGAGCGGGGAAGTTACCACACCTGTCACGCTTTCATTGTGCCAGGCCAGTGACCTAGCTGAGGGATCAGACGCCAGGTTGCTGACGGATTGGACGGTACATTGCTGATTGACTAGACGCTACATAGCTGATAGATCAGACGTCATTCCCGAGAGCGAATGGACGCCATCAGTCTACCTAACGACATTCGTCGCAAGATGTCGGACGTACTCGACCATGTTCTATAAAGCCGATCTGGACCCGCCCGTCGGACGGCTGACGGCCTCGCTCATGACCGAGGTCGGCGCCGCCTACGCCGAGCACTCGCTCTGTAACCGAACCAGCGCAACTTGGCCTTGACGGCTTTCAGCCGCGCAGCCAGGCGGGCTGCTCCTGCGGCGAGCGCGGCAGTCACGTAGCCGCGCAGGCCGTCACAGGCCAGGTCCTCGTCCCACCGGGCCGTCGTGAACAGCCGTTGCATCCCGACGCCTCGCCTGCCTGCTCGGCCAGCGACCAACCGCGCCTCGCCTCGCTCGGTCGCCCGGACCGGAGAGGTTCTCGCACTCACCGGCGGCCTCGGCACGTCCGTTTACTGCTGATCATCCGACGGGGAGATTACGGCCATGACGAGCACGGTCACGGCGGTTGGCGAGCTGCACGAGCCCTCGGTGCTTGATGCCCTGCTGCGGCCGAATAGCGTCGCGCTGATCGGGGCCTCCAGGGATCCCAAGGCGCTCGGCGGACGGCCGCTTGGCTTTATGGCCAGGTATGGCTTCTCCGGCCGGATGTACCCGGTGAACGGCACGGGCGGCGAGGTGCAGGGCATGCCCGCGTACGCCTCGGTCCGCGACCTCCCTGAGCCGGTCGACCTGGCCCTGCTGATGGTCCGCGCGGCGCTCGTCCCCTCGGTGCTGCTCGAGTGCGCCGCCGCCGGGGTCCGGGTCGCGGTGATCCTGAGCTCTGGCTTCGGCGAGGGCATGGGCGCCGGCGAGGGGCTCCTCGAGTCCGTGGCGGCCGAATTCGCCGACAGCGGCATGCGGATCCTCGGCCCGAACTGCCAGGGCCTTGCCAGCCTGCCCGCTAACGCGCCTCTCACGTTCAGCCCGGTCCTCGACATCGACGCGTCCGGCGTGAAGCTCAGCCCGGGGAACATCGCCGTGCTCTCGCAGAGCGGCGGCATGGGGTTCGCGGTCGCCCAGTGGGGCACGGCGGTCGGGCTCGACTTCAGCTACATCATCAGCACCGGCAACGAGTACGACCTGGACTGCCTGGAGCTCGCCGGGCAGCTCGTGAACGCCCCGGACACCGAGATCGTCGTCATGCTCATCGAGAGCGTCCGCGACATGGCGGAGCTCGAGGCCATCGGGATGAGGTTCATCCAGGCGGGCAAGCGCCTCGTCGTGGTCAAGCTCGGCAAGACGGAACCGGGCGCCAGGGGCGCCTACGCGCACACCAGGCACGTCGTCGGGAACATCGACGAGTATCGCCGCCTGTTCCGCGCCTGCGGCATCGTCGAGGCCGACGACGAGGAAGAGCTCATCGACGTCGTGCAGGCGATCGCGAAGTCGCGCAGGCTCGGCGCCAGGGAGCTGCCGCCGGGCGCGCGGATCGGCATCGCCACCACCTCGGGCGGCGCCGGGGTGTGCCTCGCCGACGCGTGCGCCGCCCGGGGCCTGACGGTCCCCGTGCTGTCCGCGCCCTTGCAGGAGACGATGAAGGGGCACATGCCGCCGTTCGGCTCGCCGGTCAACCCGGTCGACCTGACCGCCCAGCTCACTGCCGGCGGGTGTGTCGTGCCGCCGCTCGCGGCGCTCGCCGACTCCGGGGAGGTCGACGCGATCACGCTCGTCACGTCGCTGTCCTCGTCTGGCCGCCTTGAGCGGGACGCCGAAGTGCTTGCCGAGCTGCTCGCCAGGACCGACGTCCCGCTGTTGGTCTTCTCCTACACCAGGCCGGCGGCGTCCTGCGTGGCGATACTCGAAGAGCTCGGTGTCGCGTGGTACACGAGCGCCGCCCGCGCCGCGCGCGGCCTCGCGGCCCTCGTCAGGGAGTTAGCAGCAGTCAATGAGTAATCGGGATGTGCCAAGCCCTGAACGGCCCGGACTTCGCGTAGGTCGGTAGCTGTCATGGGACGCGGCCGAAGTAAGCCGAATGGCTGCTGGCCCTGTCCATGGGGTACGGCCTGACCCAGCGCGAGTTCCGTGACTTCGGCGTGGAGCCTGACCGCGAGCCCGAACCGGCTCATGCGTAACTGGCGCCCGCCGGCCGGGACCGTGCGGCGGAGCAGCCAGGGATTTAGGGTTGGGGATTGTGACGATCGTTCCTGATGCGAAGGACTGGACGTGGGTGCTGCGGCGTCCATGCCCGGAGTGCGGCCTAGACACGAGCTCGTTCGCGCGGGAGGACATCCCGGCGATGATCCTGGTGAACGCGGCAGCCTGGCGGGAGCCGCTCGCTGCCCCGGACGCGGCGCGGCGCCCCCGGCCGGACAAGTGGTCGGCGCTCGAATACGGCTGTCACGTGCGCGACGTCCTCAGGCTGTACGACTACCGGCTCAGCCTGATGCTGACCGAAGACGACCCGCTCTACCCGAACTGGGACCAGGACGAAACCGCCATCGCGGACCGCTACGACACCCAGGACCCCGGCACCGTAGCGGACGAACTCGCCGCGGCGGCAGAGGCGGTGGCAGCCCGGTTCGGCACCGTCAGCAAAGCCCAGTGGGACCGTCCGGGCCGCCGCAGCGACGGTGCGGTATTCACCGTAGAAACGTTCGCCCGCTACTTCGTGCACGACCCAGTCCACCACCTCTACGACGTCACCGGGCGGCAGCAAGCCTGAACGGCGCCCAGGCGTCACAAGAAGGGACTGCGCGCCGACCGATCCTCCATCAGGAAGTCATAGAACAGCCGCACAGGCGCCACCGCTGCTGCACGATCAGCGAGCGTCCCTGACCCGATGACCCCTCGTCCGCACGCCCTGGAAAGCCGCACTATGCACTTCACCTGGGATGCAAGAGAAGACATTCACGTGCACTGGCGACTGTGCTACCAGGTTCCCCGCTAAAAGTAACGGTCCAGCTTCTCAGCGGTCACCCAAGTCCAGGTCGACAAGCGGCTTGCTCAGCAGGGCCTGCTGTGCCGCACGGGTGGCGGCTACCAGTTCTGCGGGGGTGATGGCGGCCAGCCGTTCGCGCTGATGCTGAAGAATGGCTGACGCGGCCATTTCCAGCCCGGCATCGTCCAGCGGCCGGGCGGGGACGTCAAGGTCGGCGGCGAGGAATTCCCGCACTACGGCCAGGAGGTTGGCGCTGCCGATCTCGCGGACGGTCAAGGACAGGTGCGCGGACATCCGCTCGCCGGCGGCGACGGCCGAGTGGGCCGCGCCGCGGGGCAGGTACAAGACGTCGCCCGGTCTCAGCGTCTCCTTCAGCAGGACGGGCCCCGGGTCCGTCACCTGTCCCGGCTCCCACGACCCGTCGGCCGGGCTCCCGTGGACGCTCCACTCTTTCAACCCCTGCACCTGCACGACGAACACGTCCGCGTCGTCGCGGTGCGGGACCAGGCCCTGGTGCCCGGATGGGGTCAGGAAGAAGAACGCCTCGACGCCGTGCCCGAGGTCGGCGCCGAGTCCACGGGCGAGGTCCGCCGTCGGCGCGTGCCAGTGCTCGATGTTGCGCAGCAGCAGGGTGGTGCCCCCGGCGAGCAGGTCGGCAATCTTCTGTGGATCGGCGTACAAGGGCTCGGCAGATGAGGCGACGACCCGCGTGTCCGTGTACTGATCAGCCGGGAGCGAGGTTTCCTTCTCGACCATGACGAGGTACGGCACCCTGAGCAAGCCGCAGGCTACCGCCTGCCGCGCGTCTTCGACGCCGAATATGCCAGGCGGCGGCGAGGGATGGCGGACAACGCGCGGCGCCTGCCGCCAGTAGTGCCGCAAGAACGCGCGGGGATCGCCTGCGAGATGGTGGAGAACGCTGAATTGGGCATGCGGGGACATGTGACTAACGGCCTCTTAGCGGGTGATTTGATAGCCCGTGACTGGCCGGGCCAGGTCAGTATTGACCACGGCCCGGCCGGCTCCGTCGTGACTGGATGTAATAGCAGACGTATCCGCAGTTGTCCTGAGGTTGAATACCCAGGTGCGCCGCATCGCGCGTCGCGTGCTCCACGTGCACTGCTGGCTCGGCGGTAGCGGCCGAGGCCGCGACCGGGGCCACCGCGAGCATGGCGGTGCGGAGATGGCGGCGCAGGCCACAGCTCACGCTCTTCCTGCGGGCATTCACGTGTACTCCGTTCTTGGTTCTTCCGTAATCCCCTGGCCATGGGGTACATGTGCCGACTGGGAATAAGCCGTGATTGTAAGAACACAGAAGAGTCCCATGCAAGAGAGCCAAACAGGTTCCATGCAGCCCTGAACCGCACCGTCACCAGAAGTCCTTCACGAAGGAGCTGCGCAGGCAATCCAAAGGTGCCGACCGGCGTGGTTCCGGAGCGAGGAAGCCGTTAGGGAAGGTTCGTTAGGCGTTAGGGGCGTGTTAGAGGATATATACATGTTTATTTTTTTCGTGTTTTGATGTGAATTGTTCAACCCTGTTGCACCGAGAGGAATCCATCGTGGATGTAACCCGCAAGTCCGTGGTCGCCGGTCTTTCCGCCACCGCCCTGGCCGCCGCAGCGGTCTTCGCGTTTGAGCCCGCGACCTCCGCCTCCGCCGCGGCCATCACCAACACCCAGCACGTCGCGGTCGCGTCAGCGAGTACCTCAGATGACACCCCGACCCCGATGGACTGCACTCCGTGTTTCATCTAACCTGCCCGGCACCGCCTGGCCAGGGACGGACACGCCTGACCACTGGCCAGGCGGTCTGGCCTCGGAGTGGACAGAATGAAGAAGGCCACCGCAGCAGTTTTCAACGCAATGGATGAAGGCATGCTGCGCATGCCTGTTCTGAAGCACCCCGCGAGATCAACACCACAGGCTTAAGGCTTATCGGGCGGTCTTGGTGCCTTGACCTGACCTGTGGTTTTTCGTGCGGCGTGCCGTGGTTTGCCGGCGGCGGGGTCTCCTGGTAGGCGTTTGGGTGTCTAATCCACGCCCGTCTCAGGAGACCCTTGCGGGAGTGGCGTGTCCGGGAAGATCCGTTCCGGGCATTTAGGGTTGGGGACTGTGACGATCGTTCCTGCTGCGGCGGCCTTGCGCGGAGTGCGGCCTGGACATGAGCTCACTCCACCACCTCTACGACGTCACCGGGCGGTAGCAAGCCTGGACGGAGGAGGCAGGCGGCATGGACGTCATCTCCTGGCTGCTAGACAGTGACCCGGCGATCCGCTGGCAGGTGATGCGTGACCTCGCCGACGCGCCTGAGCACCTTGTGGCGGCCGAACGGGCCCGCGTCGCCGGCGAGGGCTGGGGCGCCCGGCTGCTCGCTCTCCAGCAGCCGAACGGCCAGTGGCCTGCCGGCACCCCCACGTTCCCCTCCGAGGCCGCGCAGAAGTGGTGGCACTCGCTCGGACCGGCGCGGCAGGGCACCCTGTTCCCTGCGTGGACCTCCACCGCCTGGAGTCTGGTGTTGCTCAGGGCGTTCGGTCTCGATCCGGGCAGCGCGGCGGCACGCCACGCCGTCGGCCTGGTGCGCGAGAACGTCCGGTGGGAGCACGACGCCGAGCCGTTTTTCGCCGGGGAGGTGGAGCCGTGCATCAACGGCCGGACAGTAGCGCTCGGGGCCTACTTCGGCGTGGACGTCGCGCCCGCCGTAACGCGGCTCCTCAGCGAGCAGATGGCCGACGGCGGGTGGAACTGCGAGCAGGAGAATGGTTCGACCCGGGGGTCGTTTCACACCACGATCGACGTGCTGGAGGGGCTGCTGGAGTACGAGCGGGCGGCGGGGACCGCCCCGGACGTGACGAGGGCCCGGCTTCGCGGTCAGGAGTACCTCCTCGAGCGGCGGATGTTCCGGCGGCTGTCGACCGGCCAGCCGATCGACGAGGACCGCAAGACCAAGGGCCCTGCAGCATGGACGCAGTTCTCCTACCCGACGTTCTGGCACTACGACGTGCTCCGCGGCCTCGACTACCTGCGCGCGGCCGGTGCCACCCCTGACGACCGGATGGCCGAGGTGATCGAGGTGGTCCGGTCCAAGGGCGATGCGGACGGGCGCTGGCCGCTGGAGAACCCGCATCCCGGCGAGCTGCACTTCGCGATCGACGACGGCGAAGGGAAGCCGAGCCGGTGGAACACGCTCCGGGCCATACGCGTACTGCGGTGGTACGAACACGCACCGATGTAGACCAAGCCTGGTGGCGACAGGTCAGCCCGCCCACGCCGCAGCGGCCTCGTCACGGCCGGCAGACGCGCCGAACCAGCTCTTCCCAGCCTCGGGCGAGGCGTTCGGAGATGTCGGGAGCGTCCTGCGTGCCGGATAGGTAGAGGAGCAGCGGACCGTCCAGCGCGGCGGTGAGCTGGAGGGCCAGCACGTCCACATCGACGGCGCCGAGGCGGGTCTCGAGCAACAGGTACCGGATATGGACACGGGACATGGGAGTCTGCGGCCCGGCGGGCACCGGCTGGCTGCCGTCAAGCGCGTTGCGCGCGATCTCACGACGTCCGGTCAGGAAGCCGATCCTGGCCTGGCCGTAAGCGATCAGCCGGTCCAGCGGCGCGGCACCAGGACCTAGCGGCGGCGGTCCCGACAGCACCCGCTCCTGGAAGTCATGCTCGTCGTCGTCCAGCAGCGCCTGGAAGATTCCCGCGCGCGTGCCGAACCTGCGGAACACCGTTCCCTTGCCCACCCCGGCCCGCTCGGCAAGCGCGTCCATGGTGATCTTGTCCGCCCCCAGCTCAGCGAGCATCTCGCGCGCCGTGGCCAGCAGGACCTGCCGGTTCCGCGCCGCGTCGGAGCGCTCGGGACGCCGGGGTCCCAAGGTCAGCGCTGGGTTTTCCATAGGCCCTACTCTAATGGCCGGAATAGAAACGGGGTAAAGTCCGCTTACGATTCCAGTGTCGGCTCCAGCCCAAGGAGGATCAGTAATGAGCACGACCCAGACCCCCGCGGCCACCACATTGTCCTCGCCCGCCAGCCGGCTGGCTTCTGACCGGAGGCGCTGACATGCCCCTGACTGGCGACTACGAACCAAGCGCGATGTCCTTTTCCCGCGACCAGGTTGACCTCTACGAACGCTCCGGCGGCACGGAAGGCACTGAGCAGGGCGGCAAGCCGGTGATCGTCATTACCTCCGTGGGAGCGAAGACCGGCAAGCTGCGCAAGAGCCCGCTGATGCGTGTCGAGCACGAGGGGAAGTACGCCGTCGTCGCGTCGCTCGGCGGCGCGCCCAAGCACCCCGTCTGGTATTACAACCTGATCGCGCACCCGCACGTGGAGCTGCAGGACGGCCCGGTCAAGAAGGATTACCTGGCCAGGGAGGTCGACGGCGCCGAACGCGAGATCTGGTGGGAGCGGGCCGTCGCCGCGTGGCCTGACTACGCGGAATATCAGAAGAAGACCACGAGGACGATCCCGGTCTTCGTTCTCACTCCCGAGGATCAGCGATGAGCCTGGCACAGACGCCCCGGCTCACGGTTCTCGGCGCAGGTCATGTGGGGCCGGTCATCGCGCGGCTGGCCCTCAAAGCCGCGTACCCGGTGGCCATCGCTACGTCGGGCGACCCGGAAGACATCGCTCTGATCACCGAGCTGGTCATTCCTGGCGCCCAGCCGCGGTGGGCCAGCGACGCGGTGGCGGACGCGGACACCGTGGTGCTCGCGATACCGCTGCACCGTTTCCTCGAGCTCGACCCCAGCCTGCTGGACGGAAAGCTAGTTGTCGACGCGATGAACTACTGGCCCGCCAGCGACGGCGTGCTGAGGGCTTTCGAACACGGCGGAAGCAGCGAGATCGTGGCTGAGCGGCTCGGCGGCTCCACCGTGGTCAAGGCGCTCAATCACATCGGCTATCACGAACTCGAGGACCGCGCGCGGCCGGCCGGCGCCCCGGACCGGTGGGCCGCCGGCGTGGCGGGTGACGACCCCGCAGCGGTCGCCGCGATCGCGGAGCTGACCGACCGGCTCGGCTACGACCCGGTTCGCCTGGAGAGTCTTCGGGCCGGGCGGGTGCTACAGCCGGGCGGCCCTGTGTTCGGGGCCGTGCTGGGACTGACCGAGTTCGAGCGGGCCGTGCGCGATGACGCAAGGAGCCTCACATGACATACACCTTCGGTCTCGACACGTTCGGCGACCGGAACGGCAACGCCGAGGGCCAACCGCTGTCGCACGCCCAGACGATCCGCAACGTGGCCGAAGAAGGCGTCTTCGCCGAACAAGCCGGCGTGGACTTCTTCGGGATCGGGGAGCATCACACCGAGTACTTCCCGATGCCGGCCGGCGACGTGGTACTCGCCGCGATCGCTGCCCGCACGGCAAGGATCCGGCTCGGCTCCGCCGTCACCGTGCTGAGCTCCGACGATCCGGTCCGGGTGTTCCAGCGGTACTCCACGCTCAACGCGATCTCCGGCGGCCGGGCCGAAGTAATCCTCGGTCGCGGATCGAGCATCGAATCGTTCCCGTTGTTCGGCTACGACCTGGCCGACTATGAGGACCTCTTCGAAGAGAAGGCGACGCTGTTCGCCGAGCTGCTCAAGGGCGGCCCGGTCACCTGGGAGGGCAAAACCCGCGCGCCGCTGCTGAACCAGGACGTGGTGCCGCACACCGAGTCCGGTCCGTTCCCCGCGTGGATCGGCGTGGGCGGCAACCCGCAGTCGGTGGTCCGCGCCGCCCGGCTCGGGTTCTCGCTGGCGCTCGCCATCATCGGCGGCCCGCCAAGCCGGTTCGCCGGTTACTCGGAGCTGTTCCAGCGGGCTCTGGAGAAGTTTGGCCGGCCGCCGCTTCCGGTGCTCGTGCACTCGCCGGGCCATGTCGCGGCCACCGACGAGCAGGCGAAAGCGGAGTTCTGGCCGCGCTGGCGGGACATGATCACCCTGGTCGCGGCGGAGCGCGGTTTCGCGATCCCCACCGAGGAGTCGTTCGGCCGGGAGACGGGGCCGCACGGAGCGCTCTACGTCGGCTCACCAGAAACGGTCGCGCGGAAGATCGCCTCGACCCTCCGCGCCCTCGACGCCACCCGGTTCGACCTGAAGTACGGCATGCCAGGACTGACGCACGACCAGCTCATGACCAACATCGGGTTGTACGGCACCGAGGTCATCCCGCGTGTCCGCGAACTGCTCAGCTGACCCCAGCCAGCACCGCCTGCTTTCGGCCGCACCAGCTTGTCCCCGGGCGGTGCCCGCTGGGACGAGGCTCTGGGCGAGTACATCCTGGACTGGGACGAGGTCCGCGCCGCCCCCGATCGGCGCGCAGAGGCTCTGGGGTTCGCCTGCTCCGCATTCCGCCACGCTTGCCAGGTGTGCGGATGGTACGCGTACCTGGTGGCAACCGCCGAAGGCAGGCCGCCCCCCATCAGGTGACAAGCCGCGATGTCCGGCTGGAGCTAGCCGGCGGGCCATCCGATCGCGTTAAAGACGGCAACCGGGTCGAGGTAGTCCCGCCAATGCGTGATCTTGCGGGCGACGATCGTCAGGACCGAGATGTAACGGTTGCTGTAGGCGGCTCCAGTCTGGATGGCGCGGCCCTGCGAGGCGTATTCGAGAACGACGACGCCCGTGGCCTGGTCGTGGTGGACGGCCAGGTCATAGCAGCGATCGAGGGAGAACGTGGCGCCATACGGGCGGTACAGCTCGGCCACGGCCTGGCGCCCTTCGACACGGCGCGGGTAGCCGGGGACCGTGATGATGTACTCGAAGACGACGTCCTCGGCCAGAAGGTCGAAGAAGTGCTCACCGTCCACCAGCCCGGCCACGCCTTCCTCGATGATCCGGAAGAACGGGTCCAGGGCCCGGAAGTCGGCGAGGTTGCTGACCGCCGTCATCAGGCCTCGCCTGCTGCCCAGGCCGCGGCCGTGCGCAGCGCGAAGTCGGCGAAACTTGCCGGCGCCGCCCCGGTCCCCTTCTCCACGTCACCGTTGGGTCGCGAGCTGTGACCAGACACGATGGTTTCGGTCAGCGCTGAGGTCAACATGAGTCCACCTTCTGGCCCTGCGGCCGAGCTAATCAATGCTCGGTTTGGCCCGTTGTTCTGGGGTTGCAACCGTTGGCTGGTCCGGCGTGTTCTAGCAGGCATAAGAGTGTTCTATCTAGTAAAGTTGACAGGTGTCGTTGTAGAACTGACTGTCGTCGGGGGGCCGGGTGGGGAGACTGCGGGAGATCGCGGCGCCGTTCGTGGCCGGCGCCCCGGCGGGGGCGCGGGTCCGGACCCGGCTGCGGGTCTCGCCGGGGGACGCGGCGGTGCTGCGGGCCGTGGGTTCGCACCTGGGGTCGTTGGCGGGGCGTGACCTGGCGGCCCGGTGCGCAGAGGGCCGGCTGGACGCGAAGGGCCGCGCGGTGTCGCGGCGGGAGCGGAAGCGGGCACTGACCGCCGGGTCGTCGTCGCGGTGGGCGGGCGCGATCACCCGCGTCAGCGAGGACCAGTGGCAGCTCGCCGACTGGAACCTGCGCGCGGAGCGCGCCAGCCTGCGGTCGCGGGTCCGGCGGATCGGGGCACGAGCCGGCGTCCCGGCGGGCGGGAAGGCCGGGCGAGTACGCGGGTACGCGACCCCCGCCGAGCGGCACGCCAAGACCATCCGCCTCCGGGCGCTGACGGGCCGGCTGGCCCGGGTGGAGCGGCGGCTGGAGTCCGGGCGGGTTGCGGTGACGCGGGGCGGGCGGGACCTGCTGCGCAAGCGCCTGAACCTGGCCGCCGCCGGCCGCACGGAAGCCGGGTGGCGGCAGGAGTGGGAGGCCGCGCGGCTTTTCCTGACCGCCGACTTTACCGACTGGGAAGTCAGAATTATTCCCCTGACCAGCTGCTATACGTAGCTTACATGTCAGCGACGCTTGCTGCATGATTTCCCGGTGATTCGGCGTGTTGATTTCGTCGGCGAGGACGTGATCGCGGATATTCGCCGGTTCCGGCGGCGCTCCCGCTGTCCGCGCCGGTGACGGTGTTCACGAGGAGTCCTGCGGCCGGCGGGCTGAGGGCATCGCGCCGACGAGAGGCGGGCGCGGGGCTAGGGGGTGTTTAGGAAGTGAGTGGTCGGGCCATTCCGCGATGGCGGCGACCCGGGGGCCTCGTAGCGGACGGCGACGGCGCGGTTGCGCTTGAGGTGGCTGCCTGCTCGCCCGCCGCCCTCAGTACCAGCAACCCATATCACCGTGAGATAACCCGCGCCGCCTGGGCTAGTCACTGTGGTGAGCAGTTCCGCGTATTCGGGCGTCTGCAGCAGGCCGGGAATGAGACCCTGACTGGAACGTCCGGATGAAGGCGGCCCTCGCCTCGTAAACCGACGAACTCCAGGTAGCCGGGCCACCACGCGCGCTCGCGCGCCCCGCGGTTCAGGGGCCTGGAGGCGTTCACGCTGGCTCTCCGAGGAGATCTCGCGAATGGCGTATGAGTATGGCACTCGTTTTTGGCACTTGCCAACTGCACCTGCTCGATGCACCATGAAATCAGAAGGCAGTAAGCATCCTCAAGCGACCCCGCCGGGACATGCGGGGTCAGTGGGCTTTGCGCTGCCGGCAGCTTCGCGGTAGCCGATGGTTGGTGAACGCGAAAGGGCCTCCTGCCTGGGACTTCACGGGACCCTATCCGGCAGGAGGCCCTCGGTCCGTTAGCGGACTCCGTGGAGCGAGAGGATTAGCCTGGCCGCTTCGGCAGCGAGCTTGCAGACGATTCCTACTATCCGCTCGACATCATCCCAGTTCGGACGCTGGAATCGGTGGCGGCGTTTCTTCATCTCCTGTTTCCCCCTTCCCGCCTGCCCGCTAAGAGACCACAGTGGTCTCCCGGGACCGGGGCGGCAATCCGGCCGCGGCGCGGATAGCCGAGGGGAAGCAGCAAGGCGCAGAGGCGCCGGCTACGTCTTCCTAAATCAAGTAGACACATGCCATCGGCAAAAGACAAGGGAAACTTTCTGCCGGGCGCGGCCAAGGCCTCACACCCAGTCTCCACCAAGAAGAACGCTAGCAGGACACGCGAGGGGAGGGAGTGTTCGGCGAACGGTGGATCTGCCTTTTGCGGTGACCGGCGGATGCACGCTGAACTGCGGCGACGGACTTTATACCGCAGCCGGCGCCTATTCCGGCGGGGCGATCTGGGCTTCGAGGTCGGCGATGCGCTTGTCGTGGAAGCGGAGGTTCTCCCGGGCGGCCCTGAGTTTCTCCTCGAGGGTGCGGTTGCCGGCGGTGAGCGTGCGGACCCGCTGCTTGAGCGTGGCGTTCTCGGTGGTGATCCGCTGGATGGCTTCCTCGGTCCATTCGGACTGCAGGTCTCTGACCTGGCCGAGGAGTTCGCCAATGCGGGCTCTCTGCACGAGGATCTCGGCGTGGGCGGCCTTGAGCGCGTCCTCGGCGTTCAGTGCCCGTTCGCGCCAGGTGGCCTCGCGCTCGTCGTCCTGGGCGTCGAGGATCCGGGTGCGCTGTTCGCCGACCTGGGCGATCGCGTCGGCAACGGCAGCCCTGGCCTCTGGGTTGCCGTAGAGGAAGGTGCGGGACACGTCCGCCCGCCGGCTGACCGCGGCGACGCTGACCTGGGTTTTCTCCCGGCGCAGCCGGGTGATCGCGTCGCGGACGCGGCTGAGAGCGGCCTCGGTGCCGCGCCTGCGGGCGGCCAGTGCCGCTTCGGTGCTCACGTGCTTTCCCCCTGTTCCCCGCCGTCTTGCTCATCGCCGCCGCCGGCTGCGGCGAGGTCGGACGCGCGGAAGGCGGTGCTCCAGACGCGGTGGAAGTAGTCCTGGGGCTTGCGCATGTCCAGCGCGAGCGCGTCATCGAGGAGCCCGAGCCCGGCGAGGGCCTTCTCCAGGCCGTCGATCGCGCGGGCGGTCGGCTCGAAGTACGCGTGCAGGTAGTCCGCGGTCGCGTCGTCGGGCGCGCCCTCGGCGAGCTGCCGCCACTGCTCGCGCTTGCGCCGCCAGTAGAGCAGGTCGGCGCCGGACAGCACGAACTTGCCGCAGTTGTGGCAGTCGAGATTCCACGGGCAGGCGCCGCCGTCGACGACGGGCTGGAAGGTGCAGAACCCGCCCTCGGCCGGGGTGCTGCGCCGTGACAGGTCGATCGCGAGGGCCTGGGCCTGCGCGCGGGTGAGCGGCGCGGCTTCGCCGGCGAGCAGCTCGCCGGGGCTGGAGGTGCCGGGCCCGGCGACCCAGACCTGCTGCAGGACGTCTTCGAGGTCGGACTGGGCCAGGTGGATGTAGTGCTCGGTCATCGCTTCGGAGACGTGGCCGAGGTAACGGCGGACGTGGCTCAGGCTCGCGCCGGCCCGCAGCAGGCTGGTGGCCAGGGAGTGCCGGGCCTGGTGAGGCACCCACCTGCCGATGTCGAGCTCGTCGAGCCATGCGCTGAAGCCGTAGCGGAACCACGTGTAGCTGATCGCCTTGCGGCAGTCGCGGTTGCTCCGGAGGTTCGTCGGGAACAGCGCCATCCGCTCGCGCTCGGCGGCGGTGGGCTGGCGGTTGTTCCGCTCCTGGAACAGGGTCAGGGTCTTGCGCTGGCGGGCTTCCAGCAGCCGCCAGGTCCGCTCCGGGATGCGCAGCGCCTCGTCGTAGTTGCCGACCTTGGTCTGGTCGTGCCAGAGCATGGGCAGCCCGCCGTAGCGGCCCAGGCAGTCCAGGCGCAGGTCCACGACCTCGCCGCAGCGGCGGCCGGTGACGATGATCGTCTCCCAGATGTCCCGCATGCCGTGGTCGCGGCGGTCGTGGTCCCGGGCCAGCTTCGCCAGGTTGCCGTCGTCGGCCAGCGCGCGGGCGGCCTCGTCGGTGAACGGGGGCCGTGCCCGGCGGGGCGTTCTCTCCGCGCCGGGCATCGCGGTCATGAAGCCGCGGTCCAGGCCGAGCCGTTCGGCTTCACCGGACTCCAGGGCCTCGCGCAGGAGCCGCCGGGTGCCGCGGAAGACGGCCTGCCGGGTCCCGGCCGTGACGATCGATATCCCGCCGCCGCGGCCCCGGGCGGCCAGCGACGCCAGCCCGTCCCGCTCGCGCTGCCGCTGGTCGGCGGCGAACTCGTGCATGTGCCCGGCGGCCAGCGCCCGCGGGTCGTGGCCGCCGCCGGGAGCCCGCAGCTCGAGGAACGCGCTCAGCTCCAGGCCGGCTCGCCGGATGTTGTCGGATGAGTGCCCGCTGCGCGGGCAGCCCGCGGACCGCAGGATGCCGGCGAGGTGGTCCCGAGACCAGGTCGCGCAGCCACCGCTGGGAGATCCCGGCCAGGTCGATGCGCCCGGAGTGATTCCTGAACTTCTGCCCGAAGTGCCCGGTGAGGATATAGCCGTCATCTCGGGTCTGCTCCGGCGTGACGTAGAGGCGCCCGAGGGCGTCGGCTATCTGGCGGGCGATGCTCGCGCCTTCCGGTCCGGCCGCCCTGCGCAGGCCCGGGTCGTCGGGGTCCGCTTCGGTCAGGGAGCCCAGCCCGCGGCCGCGGACGTAGTCCGCCAGCCGCTGCAGCCCGGACGGTCTCCACCGGCCGGGCTGGCCGGCCGCGTGCCAGGCCATGCCCCACTGGATCTCGGCGCGGGCGAGCGGGTGCAGGCCCCGGAGGTTGACCTGCGGGGCCCGGGGCACCGGGGCGGAGGTGGCGCACCACCGGCGGAACGCCGGCTCGTCGGTGAACGTGACGGGAACGGACAGGCCGGCCCGCTCCATCTGGTTTCCGCGGAACGGCGGCAGCGCCGCGCCGCCCGGGTTGCGCTCCTTCCGGTAGCGCATCTCGTGCCGGGAGCACAGTCCCAGCGGCGTGAACGCCATTTCCGGGCAGGCCCGCACGACGCAGCCGCCGTATCCGGGAACCGGTTCCTGCTCCTCCAGCCACCCGCTGAAGTCGATGATGCCGGGGCCGTGCTCGCGCTGATGACGGTACCAGCGGTTCTGATGGTAGAAACACAGCCGCCGGGCCAGGTGGAACGCCGGCCGGTCCGGGCATATCCGGCAGGACGGCTGCTCCTGCGTGCCCTCGCACGCGCCGAGCAGCGGGGCCTCCCGGAGGAAGACGGCCCGCGTCCCGCCGTTCCGGCGCTGCTCCTGCCACAGGTCCTCGTGAGGGCCGCACAGGTCATTGGGGTTCGCTATGGCGCGCTCGCACCCGGCCGCCAGGCAGTCCCAGCGGTAGACGGGATGCCCGGCGGGGATCGTGATGATGTCGCCGCGGAACAGCGGGTCGAACGACGGGGCGCTGATCAGCGCGGTCAGGATCTCCAGCCGGTCCCGGCCCTCGCGGGCATCCGGCTGCGGCAGCAGCGCGAGCGTCACCGGCCCTCGCCCCAGACCGCGCGCAGGGCGGCGTCGAACGCCGGGTCGTGCACGTCAACGTGACCGTAGACCTCATCGACCATCGCGGCCGACGCCCACCCGCCGGCGTCCCGCGCGATCAGCAGGTTCCCGCCCGAGGCACCGAGAACCGCCGAGGTAAAGGAATGACGGAATGCATGGGGCTTCACAGGCCCCAGGCCCGCGCGTATCCCGGCGCGGGCGAGCATCCGGCGGGCGCCGACCGGGGCCAGCGGCTGCCCCGCGGACGGGCCGTGCAGCTGGACCAGCAGCATCCCGTGCCCGGATCCCCGCGGGTACTCGGCCGTCATGTAGTCGAAATAGGCGTGCACCATCGCGGGACTGACCCGCTTGACCAGCCCGCCCGTGACCGTGCCACCCTCGATCGTCCACGGGTGCTTGGTCTTGGCCTCCGCCCCGTTCGGGTTCCCCGGCCGGTGGCACACGTGCAGGTGCGGATATCGGCACTCCCCGCAGGCCGCGTCCTGGCGCAAGTGCAGGTCTACCAGGTGCAGCCCGCACAGCTCGCCGATCCGCAGCCCGCCGTCGGCCAGCCAGGACACGACCAGCCGGTCCCTCGCCGAGTTCACCGAGCCGGTCACCGACTCCCGGGCGCCGTCCGCGAGCATCTTCGGATGCCGGCGATGCCGGCCTTTCGGGGCCAGCGGGTTCGCCGGCATTTCCGTCTTCACGTGCCCCAGCAGCGACCGCCGCCGGTCCGCCCGCGTCGGCAGCCGCGTCCGGCCGAGCGCCCCGCCTAGCTCCGTGTTGACGCCGAGGGACGACTGATGCAGGTAGAAGCCCTTCAGGCAGGCCGCCGCCGTCGACAGCGCCGCCCGGCCGTAGGGACGCTTGCCTGCCCGCCACGGCTCGCCCAGCGGCATCCAGACGTCGGCTCCGACGACGCCCATGTAACGCTCGAGATCCCGCAGCCGGACATCGCCGAACGACAGGCACTCACGGTCGAGCCACCGAAGATGATCGACCAGGTAATACGCGTACGTCTTCTGCGTGCCCGAGCTGTCGTGGACGCGCAGGAACCGGTCGGCCTCCTCGTGGACCACGCCCTCGGGCCACACGATCGTCCACGACCGCAGCCCGTTCCTCCGGTCGAGCCGCTGGACCCGCAGGTCCCCGACGACCACCCGCCGTGTCATCCATCCTCCTGTGCCGACCCCTCACACGGACGACGCCCCGGACCAGGTCGGTAAAGGAGTCTAGGACGCCCGGCAGCCAGGCCCAGGAGAACGACACGAACACTCAGAAGAGCGGTCGGTAAAGCCGACGGCGAGTCCGGCAAGCGGTGGGGGAACGAGACGATCCGGTTCAACCCCGACGAGGGATGGCTGGAGGTCAAGCTCCCCGCCCCGCTCGCCCGTCTGGCGAACCGGCCGCACGGCCGGTACCGGCTGTCGTGCCCGGTCGCGTTCTCCTACCGGGGCGACGAGGTCGCCGCCCAGGCCGCGACCGGCGCCGTCCGCTAGACATCAGCCTGGACCCGGTGTCCGCCGGGTGGTACCTGGACGCCAGCTGGAAGGTACCCGCTAGGCCCGCGCCTGCGCTGGGGGAACTGCGGCGGTTCCCGGTCATCTCCGTCGACCTTAACGCCGGCCACCTGGCCGTCGCCGTCGTCGCGCCCGACGGGAACGTCCTCGGCGTCCCGTTCACGGTGCCGCTGGACCTGGCCGGGCTGCCCGCTCCCACGCGGGACGGGCGGCTCCGCGCCGCCATCAGCGCCCTTATCGCCACCGCGACAGAGCACGGGGCGCGGGCCATCGTGATCGAGGACCTCGACTTCACCGCGGCCAGGGCCGAAGGCCGTGAACACCACGGGAACCGGCCGTCACGCGGGAAGCGGGGCCGGGCGTTCCGCCGCATGGTCTCCGGCATCCCGACCGGGAAGTTCCGCGACCGGCTGACCCAGATGACCGCCAACGCCGGCCTGCACGTCATCGTCGCAGACCCCGCGTACAGCTCGCGGTGGGGGGCCGAGCACTGGCTCGCCCCGCTGCGCGAGCACCACCCGAAGGCGACCGGGCACCACGCGGCAGCGCTGGTGCTCGGGCGACGCGAACTCGGTCACCGGGCCAGGCGCCGCGCGAACGGGAACCGTGCCGCCCCGGAGGACGCGGCACGGCCAGCCCCGGCGCGACCCCGGACCAAACCGGCGGCAGGGCCCGCACCCAGGAAACCCGCCACCCCACGAGGCCCCCGGCAGCCACCCGGCACCAAGACCGGCCGACCTCACCGGACCACAGCGGGCCACCAGGCGACTCAAGACCGTACGGGGCCGCCGGACAGCCAGGACTATCTCCTGCTATCCCGATTAGGAACGGTGCGTTCAGGTGACTCCGTTAGAGCCGGCTGTCCCAGCGATCGTAGTAGGGGCGCACGCCGAAGAGCTTCGCCAGTGCCCACAGCGGTGGGAGCATGAGGTTCTGCGCCCAGATCGGCGGGGACGTGACCCGGCTCTCGTGGCGGAAGTGCCAGAATGTGGCGCCGAGTTGGAGCGGGTTTCTGGGTGCGCCCCTGGGCGTGGTCTTGCCGTCGGCGACCAGGCCCGCGAAGGCTTCATGTAGTTCCTTGGCGTGCAGAGCTGGGCGGAGTTCGACCACGCCCTCGATCTCGCCTGGTCCGGGGTTTCCCTCGGAGTGGGGGACGCCGGCCGGGACGACGATGGTCTCGGTCGCCTTGACTACGCGTTCCTCGCCGTTGACGGTGAAGTGGGCTTCGCCGACCAGGATGGTGAAGGTCTCCTCCTGGCACGGGTGAACGTGCTCGGTAAGGATGCCGCCGGGCACGCTGCGCCAGTTGAAGCGGACGAGCTGTCCGTGGTTGTCCGCACCGATGGCGGTGTACTCGATCCATTCACCGGTGGCGGGGTTAAAGAAGGGCCGGAAGCCGGTCGCGTTGGTGTCTGCCTTATCCATGGTCATCATGCCTTCGTGCTGGTCCGGGCCGGATCCAGCGAGCGAGAACGCCGTATGGACGTGAGGTCATGGAAGCCGGCCGCAGCGGTGCCAAGGAGCACGATGCCCGCGGCGATGCCTGTTGTCACGGCGAGCGTCGATCCCGACATCGTGGCGACCAGGATGACCGGCCCGGCGGTCAGTACCCAGCCGACGACCCGGTAGCGGGGAATGTGGACCAGGTGGTCGAGATACAGCAGCAGCGGCCCGATCGTGATCACGATGGACGGCAGGACCCAGTTGGAGCGGCCGGCGGCTATGACGATGACCGGCAGCACGAACGCTGCCACGAGCTCGAGGACGGTGGCGATAGTCACCGACCGCTCGATCCGCCTGGCCTCCGCTCCGGCCGGCCGAGGGGCGGTGCCCGCCGTTGCCCTGATGGCGTAAATGAACACGCCGATTACGACGATGCCGGACACGGTGAGCAGTAGATCTCCGGTGCGGCCGCCGATGGCCAGGCTCGCGCGCGTCAGCCAGAAAGCGGCGAAGGCCGCCTGGATCAGGCCGCCGATGCGCCGCACCCGCCTCGACCACGCCGCGGCCGGGGTCAGATCGGCGGGATGGGCCGCCTCCGGCTTGGTTACAGTGGCGGCCGGCTGGGTCGTCACCGCGGCCCGCCGGGTTGTGCTGGCCGTGGGCTGGGTTGTCATCGCCCTGACGGCCTCCGGTCTGGTTGTCATGGCGTGCTCGGCCGGGTGCGGTACCAGGCGACGGTCGCGGCAACGGCCACAGCCAGCGGTGTGCCGGCCGGCCCGAAAGCGGCCTCGTATTTGCTGGTCTCCATGACGAATGGCTGGTCGAACTGGTAGGCGGTTTCGGCGAGCCCCCGCAGCATGGGGTTGACCAGTCCCAGGGCGCGCAGGGCCAGCTTAGGTACCGACCGGACAGCGACGGGATGGCCGACCTGGACGGCGACCAGGTCCAGGAGGGCCCGGGTGGTAACGGTCTGCGGGCCGGGCAGGTGCCAGACCTGGCCGACGGCGCGAGGGTCGGTGCCCAGGGTGGCCAAGCCGGCGGCGATGTCGGGAACGTAACTGTAGGTATGCGGCAGGTCTGGGTTGCCTATGAAGTCGGCGCGCCGGCCGCGCAGGGCGTTGCCGAAGACTCGCTCGCCAAGTGTCGATCCCTGGGTTACGCCAGCGCCGAAGAAGTCCGAGGCCCGCCCGATAGCGACGCGGACCCGGCCGGCCTCGGCAGCGGCCAGCAGCTCGGCGGTCATGGCGGCCCGGGTGCGGCCCTTCACGGTCGTCGCGGCGAGCGGCAGGTCCTCGGTCATCGGCCTGGTCCCGGTCGGGCCGTAGCCGTACAGGTTCTCCAGGCTCACCAGCAGCGCGCCGTTGGCTTCGGCCGCGGCCAGTACGCCCCGCTGCAACGGCGGGAAGCGTTCTGGCCACTGATCGTAAGGGGCGTTGAGGCACTGGTAAATCACCGACGCGCCCTTAGCGGCGCCGGCCGCGGCTTCGGGGTCGGTGACGTCCGCGGCCCGCCAGTCGACGCCGTCGGCTAGCGCACGCGGCCGGTTCCGTGACACCGCCCGGGCCGCTATACCCATCGCGCCAAGATGGGCGGCCAGGGCACTTCCCACCTGACCCGTCCCGAACACAACGTGCAGCCGTTCCTCACCCATAACGGCGCCCCCTCACTGGCCATCGAGAGCCCCAGCGGTCGGCGAGGGCCGGGGCTCGACGTCTGGTAGCGACGCTACGCTTGATCCACAAAACTAGCAATAAACTTCAAGAATCGAGCTACAGATTTCCCCGCATCCGGTCGGCGGTCAGGGGGGAAGACGGCCTTCGGGCCCTTGGACCCGCGGAGATGCCTCAGTGCACGTGTCCGTAGGTTCGCTGGGATTGTCCCGGGGGTTGTCCCGGAGGGCGTCCCGGGGGTTGTCCCGGCGTGCTGAAGCCCCGACGCACACCCAACGAACTTACGGAGCTGCCCGCTTAGCCGCCGATCCGGGAGGCGATGACGGCTGCGCCGTCGGGCGGGCCGTCCGGCTGGTCCGCGGTTGCGGAACCCGGCATCCCATCGCCATTGCCGGTTTGCCCCAGCAGCAGGGCGAGTACTTCGCCGATGGCGGGTTCGCGGGTGCCCGGCTCCGTCAGCGGCAGGTGCGCCTCTATCTGGTACCGGTTGCGTCGGCCGTCCTTCTGCTTCACCACGTAGCCGGCCTCGGCCAGGTCGGCGACGATGGTGTGGGCGCTGCGCTCGGTAATGCCCAGGCCGGCCGCGATGTCGCGCAGCCGGGCACCCGGATCGTGCGCAATGCACAGCAGTACCCGGGCGTGGTTGGTCAGGAAACTCCAGCTCGCCATACCTATAACTTACCTCGAATTCTGGAAATGCATTGCCAGTTTCCAAATTCCTCTGTAGGCTCGCAACAAGGCGCCCAGGACTAGCCGGCGTCACTGCAGGGGTGATTCGCATGAACAGCGGGAACGGAACCAAGATCCTGGTACGCAGCCGGAAGGGCCGGATGGTGGCCGGGGTCTGCGCGGGAGTCGCCGATTACTTCGGCATGGACGTGACCCTGATTCGGGTGATCGTGGCCGTCATTGCCGTCATCACCGGAGGCGCGGGCTTCCTAGCCTACCTGGCGGCGTGGGCCCTCATCCCCTCCGAGGGCGACAACACCTCGATCGCCGAGAACCTGGTCAGCAAAAACCAGGACGCCGCGTCACGCTGACCGGCTGCGGCCCTTCTGCCTGCGGGAACGCCTTCGGCTTGTGATGCAGGCGCGGGTAGCTCCGGACCCTAGGTTGGTGCGGTGCTGGCCAGTGCCACCGCCATGCTCAACGGCATGCGCCGGCCCCCTGGAGGTACCCGTCGTCATGGTGCAGGGGCGTCATGACCAAGTAGCGCCCGGCGCAGCGGCGCAGCGGTACGCCAGCTGCCTCCAGGCACCCAGCAAGGAACTGGTGTGGTTCGAAAACTCAGCGCACACGCCACACCTGGAGGAACCCGGCAAGTTCCGGGACCTTCTCATCGGAATCCGGGCCACCCAGCTCGCCGGCACATGACACCCACGCCGGCCCAAAAGCGTTCGAGCACGCTGCCTGGCCAGATCCGGCATCGTACCTGACGGCGGGTTCAGGGTCGTCGCAACAGTCCCGGTAGTTGGCACTTTCCGTGCTCACCATAGGCAGCGATGAGCCCGCCGGCCCGGACCTGTGGGTGCGGCTGCACACCAGCTCATGCGCAGGTAGAGGCAGCTACGCACTGAGCGCCGGTCCCGAGAGCGGAATGTCCCGCGATTCTTTCGCCCATCGGCATGAGCGGTGGAGCCGGGGCGCCCGGCCTTCGGCAGGTCACCGGCCCGCCTCCCGCCATGCCGGGGCCGAACATCCGGCGGCCCCACGAGATCATCGGCTGAGCGCCCTACGACAACGACTACGCCGTTGTCTTCCACGTCACCGGCGGGCGCATCGACTCCGTCGCCGAGTACTGCGACACCTCCCACATGAAGCGCGTCCTCTTCGGCCAGTAACCGACGGTCTTGATCGCCGAGAAAGTCGGGATAATTCGGGCCAACCATGGCGATACCAGTGGCGTCTTAGGGGCTGAATCCTGCCGTTAGCGCAGCAGGGCGGGGACTCCGCACCCCTGCGCAGAGAGGACAAACGGATATGACACTGAGGGCACACCTGCGCCGAACGTCTCTCACGGGGGCGACGCTCGTCGTGGCCGCGGTTCTTACCGCGGGGTGCAACTCGTCCAGTTCTAGCTCATCGGCGGCTGTCGGAGCTTCCGCATCCGGGTCCGCGTCTGGGTCCGCGGCCGGGGCAACGGGCGCGCAGTCCGCGCCTTCGGCGTCCGCGCCTGCAGCCGCCGGGACCGGCGCGTCCTCGGTGGCGGCGTGCACGACGACGGACCTGAAGGGCTCGACTGGCAATGGCGGCGGCGGGGGCACTCCAGGGTCGTCCTACAGCTTCATCGACTTGACCAACACCTCCAGTACCTCCTGCACGCTATACGGGTACCCCGGTGTCTCCCTGACCGCTGCGTCCGGTGCGCAGATCGGTGCGGCGGCCACCCGGAGCACGACCACGACAGCGCAACTGGTGACACTTGCCCCAGGTGCCACGGCGAACGCGGAGCTGCGGATGACGGACCCGACGGTCTACCCGACAAGTCAGTGCCAGCAGACGACCCCGGCGGACCTGAAGATCTACCCGCCGGACCAGACGCAGCCGGTCCAGATCCCGTTCACCGGAACCACGTGCGCGAACTCCTCGATCAAGATGCTGGCGATCGGCGTCGTCACCCCTGGAACCCTGCCCGCGAGTTGAGCGCCACGGCATCGGCGACGGTCTGACCGTCGCTCAGCAGGGCCTACCGGGGCTGGCCAGGCAGCGGTAGGCCCTGCTCGGCTGCGGCACGACCCCACCCAGCTCTTACAGGGCGATGGCCGAACGTCACCCGGCAGGAGAAATTACGCCGCAGTCGTGCCCAGGTAGGCCTCCCATTGGGGGTCGCCGTCGAACTGGGCGCCGATCAGGCGCCAGTGGGCGCCTTTCGGGACAGCGGGGGCGACGGGGAGAGTCCAGCCGAGTTCGGTTAGCAGGCGGTCGGCTTTGCGATGGTTGCACATTTGGCAGGCGGCAACGCAGTTCTCCCAGGTGTGCTGACCACCTCGGCTCCGGGGGAGCACGTGGTCGATCGTCTCGCCGTGTCGGCCGCAATAGGCGCACTTGTAGTTGTCCCTGCGCATCAGCGCCGCCCTGGTCAGCGGAACGCGGTTGCGCTGGGGGATCCGCACATAGCGGCGGAGCCTGATGACGGATGGGGTTACCACCTCGACCCGAGCGGAGTGGAGCAGCCGCCCGCCGGTGTCGTGATGCACGATCTCTGCCTTGTCGCCCAAAACCAGGCAGACGGCCCGCCGGAGTCCGACGGTGGTGAGTGGCTCGTAGGTGACGTTGAGCAGCAGCACGCGACGCACTGGCACCTCCGCAGGTACCGTTGTGAGGCGCCGCTCACACCGCCGGGACCGGGTCTGTCCCGGCGTGACCGAAGCCACGTGCCTCCGCCAACACGTATAGCGTACAAGGCGATCTGTGGATTCTTGGTTAATGGCTGGTAACGAGCTCCGGCTAAGGTGCGGTTATGGCTTCTTTCTCTGACGGCTACCCCGCCGCGCGCCGACTGGACCTAGTCGAGGAGCTCTTCGGTCACCGTGTCGCTGACCCCTATCGCTGGCTGGAGGACGCCGACTCGGCCGAAACCCGGGACTGGCTCGCGGCCGAGGAGACGCTGTGGGCCGGCTACCGGGACGAACTGCCCGGCCGGGAGGCGTTCACGGAGCGGGTGCGGGAACTGCTGCGCGTCGGCACCGTCGGCCTGCCCACCTGGCGCGGGACGACCCGGTTTTCCATTCGGCGCGACCCTGAGCAGGAACACGCTGTCCTCTACGTCTCGGATCATGAAATTCCGGAGGGCAGCGCGGAAGCAGGAGTTGCCACAAAAACCGGGGCCAGCGCGGGGAACGGGTCCGGGGCGGGGAGCGGGGCCAACACAGAGAGCAGTGCCGGCGCGGGGAGCGGGGCCGGCGTTGAGCGAGCGCTTATTGACCCTAGCGTTATCGACCCAAACGGGCGGACGACGCTGGATGCCTGGGCGCCCGACAAGGAAGGGCGGCTGCTCGCCTACCAGCTCTCGCATGGCGGGGATGAGGAGTCGCTGCTGCGGGTCATGGACGTCGCGACCGGGGAGGTCGTCGACGGGCCCATCGACCGGTGCCGGTACTCCGGGGTGGCCTGGCTGCCAGGTGGTAAGGCTTTCTACTACTCCCGGCGGCTGCCCGCCGACGCGGTGCCCGATGGTGAAGCGCAGTACCACCGGCGGGTGTACCTGCATGTGGTGGGAACGGCGCCGGAGGCGGACGCGGAGGTGTTCGGCGCGGGGCGGGACAAGACCAGCTACTACGGGGTCAGCGTCAGCAGGGACGGGCGCTGGCTGATCATTTCGACGTCGGTCGGGACCGCGCCCAGGGAGGACATCTGGATCGCCGACCTGACCGCGTGCGACCCGGCGGCACCGGTGCTGGTCCCGCTCATGGTCGGGCTTGACGCGATGGCCTCGCCGCGGGTCGGGCGGGACGGGCAGCTCTACGTGTTCACCGACCTAGACGCGCCGCGCGGCCGGATCTGCGTTGCCGACCCGGCAGCGCCAGGACCGGACGGCTGGCGGGACCTTGTCGCCGAGGACGTGTCGGCCGTGCTGCGGAGCTACGCGATCCTCGACGGCCCGGAACTGGCACGGCCGGTCCTCGTCGCGTCATGGACGCGGCACGCGGTCAGCGAGGTCAGCGTCCATGACCTGGCCACCGGGGAGCGGCTGTCCGTCCTTGAGTTGCCGGGGATCGGGACGGTCGGCGGAATCGGGGAGCGGCCAGAGGGCGGGCACGAGGCGTGGTTCGGCTACACGGACTACACGACTCCCCCGGTGGTGCTCCGCTACGACGCCCGGGCGGGCGCGATCGACACCTGGGCGACTCCGCCCGGGGCGGCGGGGCTTCGAGAGCAGGGCCGACCGCCGACGGTGACCGCGTCGCAGGTGACGTATCACTCCAAGGACGGCACCCCGGTCCGGATGGTAATCATTGCGCCAGCCGGTGAAACAAGCACCCGTTCGGAAGACCGACCTTGCATTCTCTACGGGTACGGTGGCTTCGACATCAGTCAAACCCCTGGGTACTCGGCGAACATCCTCAGCTGGGTCGAGGCGGGCGGCGTGTACGCGGTCGCCGGGCTGCGCGGCGGCAGCGAGGAGGGCGAGGAGTGGCATCGCGCCGGGATGCTCGACCGCAAGCAGAACGTATTCGATGACTTTCACGCGGCGGCCGAGTACCTGATCGCGGAGGGGATCACGTCGCGGTCCAGGCTCGCGGTGTGGGGCGGGTCGAACGGCGGGCTGCTCGTCGGGGCCGCGGTCACGCAGCGGCCCGACCTGTTCGCGGCCGCCGTGTGCTCCGCGCCGCTGCTGGACATGGTGCGCTACGAGCGGTTCAAGATCGGCGAGACGTGGAACGTCGAGTACGGCTCGGCCGCCAAGCCGGAAGAGCTGGGCTGGCTGCTCGGCTACTCGCCGTACCACCGGGTGCGGGACGGCGTCGAGTACCCGGCGGTGCTGCTCACCGTGTTCAGCAACGACACGCGCGTCGACCCGCTGCACGGCTACAAGATGTGCGCCGCGCTGCAGCACGCGACAGCCTCAGGCAGGCCTGTGCTGCTGCGCGCCGAGGGACAGGTGGGCCACGGGCAGCGCGCGGTATCGCTTACCGCCGCGCTGGCCGGAGACTGCCTGGCCTTCGTCGCACGCGAGACCGGCCTGTAAGTCTTCGCCGATAAAGGCGCGGAGGAACTTCCGCCTGAATCAGCTGGTGGCAGACCCGGCAGACGGCGCGCCGGGTAGTGGTTCAGGTGGTGTTGGTCGTCGCCAGGCCCCACCGTGCCGGCGATCCCGGTAGCCTTCGCCTCGGGGCGAAAATCCGGATTGGGTCGCGGGAGGTTCGGCGTGCTAGGGCTTGCGCAGCTGTCGGTGTTCGGTGCGGATCACGCGCCGGCCACGCTGATTGGTAGCTGCCTGAGCAACCCAGGGGTGACGTGCCGTCTGGTCTGGGACTTGTCACACGACGGCCGGGCCGCCACGCTGACCAACGAGTACCTCGCCGGGCCGCTGAACCTCGTGCTCCGGGTGCTCTTCGTCGTCTTGCTCGCGTTCTTCTGCCAGGCGCTCGTGCACCGGCTGATCAACCGGCTGACCGAGCGGGCCGCGCAGTCTCTCCTGCCACACTTGTACAACGGCGCGTTCCGCGGCGTTCCCAGCCGGGCCGCCGCGCGGCGGCTCGACCCGCGGCAACTGAGGCGGCGCCGCACCGCGGCCGGCACGGCGGACTCCGTCCCGCCCGGCCCGGAACTGAGGGATTCGCAGGAGGCGGAAGCTGCGGCCGCCGGTCACGGGAAGCTGAGCGACACCGGCACGGTCATCCACGCGGCGGCACAGGCTGAGGCTGCGCTGGTGGACGAGCGGCGCAAGCAGCGAGTGCGCGCGCTCGGCGCCATCCTGCGCAGCGCCGCATCGGTGACGATCTTCTCGATCGCCGGGTTCGTCGTGCTCGGCGACCTGGACATCAACCTCGCGCCGCTGCTGGCAAGCGCGGGCGTGGTCGGCGTCGCGATCGGCTTCGGCGCGCAGAGCCTCGTGCGCGACTACCTGGCCGGGATCTTCATGCTCGTTGAGGACCAGTACGGAGTCGGGGACGTGATCAGGGTCGGCGACGCGACCGGGACCGTGGAGAACGTCACGCTGCGGATCACCCGGGTGCGGGACGTGAACGGCATCGTGTGGCACATCCGCAATGGCGGGATCGAGACGGTGGGCAACGAGTCACAGGGCTGGGCGCGGGCGGTGATCGACTTCCCCGTGCCCTTCCATGCCGACCTGCCGACCATCAGGAGCCTGCTTGAGCAGACCGGCAACGACATGTGGAACGACCCGGACTGGCGCGCGGTCATGCTTGAGGCACCCGAGGTGTGGGGCGCGCAGGAGATCTCTAGCGACGAGGTCATCATGCGGATCGTGGTGAAGACCGCGCCGCTGCGCCAGTGGGAGGTCGAGCGGGAGATGCGCGCACTGGTGAAGACCGTCCTGCACGAGGCGGGCATCTTCCCCACGGCCACGGCCGACTAGGCTAGCTGCGTTATGAGTGTTGTGAGTGACGAAAACGGGCGGCCGGTCAGCTTCTACGAAGCGGTCGGCGGCGAGGAGACGTTCACCCGGCTCGTGCGCCGGTTCTACGAGGAGGTCGCGGCCGACCCGGTGCTGCTCGCGGTGTACCCGACGCCGCAGGACCTGGGGCCAGCCGAGGAGCACCTGCGGCTATTCCTCATCCAGTACTGGGGCGGGCCGACGACCTACAACGAGTTGCGCGGCCATCCCCGGCTACGGATGCGGCACGTCCGGTTCCACGTCGGGGAGACCGAACGGGACCTGTGGCTGAAGCACATGCGGACGGCAATGGACGAGTTGTCCCTGCCGGACGCGCTCGACGCGCAGCTCTGGGATTACCTGGTGATGGCCGGGCACTCGCTGGTCAACGTGGTGCCGGAGGACACGCCGGGCCCGAGCGGGCGCGGCGAACTGGGTATCAGCCCCGCGTAGCGCGGCAACTCTCTCGTAGCGTGGGTGCTGTGAACAAATGGCATGCTGAGCTGCTGGGAACGCCTGAGTGGGCCGCGTTCCTGCATGAGGAAGTCCTGCCCGTCGTCACGCACGGCGTTGACCTTGGCGACGACCTGCTGGAGATCGGCCCAGGCCCAGGTGCGGCCACCGAGTGGCTGCGGCACCGGGTCAAACGGCTTGTCGCACTCGAACTCGAACCCGAGGCCGCCGCCGCGCTCGGTGCGCGGTTCGCTGGAACGAACGTCGAGGCGGTCACCGGGGACGCGACCGCGCTCCCCTACCCCGACGAGTCCTTCGACACAGTCGGCACGTTCACCATGCTGCACCACGTCCCGACGCGTGCCCTGCAGGACGCGATCCTGGCCGAGACGCTACGCGTGCTGCGCCCCGGCGGGACGCTGATCGGGTCCGACAGCCTCCCCAGCGACCGGCTGCACCGGCACCACGAAGGAGACACCTACTACCCGGTGGAGCCTGCCTCCTTCCTCACCCGGCTGCAGACGATCGGGTTCGGCGAGATCATGCTCGTGGTCGGCGACCGGTTGCTGTTCCGTGCCAGCAAGCGCAAGACGGCGTAGTAGCCGCTTGGCACCTTTTACGTATCGGATGGCCCGCCGGTTCATGTGACTATGCCCACACCAAGGCCTCGTCCGGCAGTTCAGTCCCTTATAGCCCGTCTCGCCGTACCCCTGGTGAGTGCGCCGACTAGTGGTGCACCAGGTACGGGGAGGTACAACGATGACGTATCGGGCTACAGCGGACACGACGCTCCGGGACCGGGACGAGGTGCGGAGGGTCACTGCGCCTGACGTTATGGTGCGTGTTGTCGGCGCGATGCTTGCGCTCGCGGTCGCTGCGGTGCATATAGCCGATCAGGGCGGTGTGACTGCCCTCAACTCACCGGACTGGATCGGCTGGGGATACCGGCTCATTGAGGTGGGTGGAGTGCTGACGGCACTGGTCTTGCTACTACCCCGTCCGGCCCGGCTCACGGCAACGACCGGATGGGCGGCCGCCGTGCTCCTGGGCGTCGGACCGTTCGCGGCCTACATCCTCTCGCGCACTGTGGGCGTGCCGGGTGATCCCGGCGACGTCGGCAACTGGGGCTACTGGGTGGGCACAGTGTCAATGTTCGTCGAGGCAGCGCTGGTGGTACTCAGCGTCAGCATGCTTCTAGCCGTGCGCCAAGAGGCACGACAGACCTAACGTGCTGCTGTTCCGCGTCTGCAGAGAGGCGGTGCGGGACGCGTGAAACACGGAACCGTTCGGGATAACGCCGATGAGCTGCCGCATGACTCGCGGCAGCTCATCGGATACCTCAGTCCCTGACTACCTCGGCTCTAACCGCGGGTGAGCTTGCGGTACGTGACGCGGTGCGGGCGGGCGGCCTCGGCGCCGAGGCGCTCGATCTTGTTCTTCTCGTAGGCCTCGAAGTTGCCCTCGAACCAGAACCAGTTCGCGCCGCCCTCCCAGGCCAGGATGTGCGTCGCGACGCGGTCGAGGAACCAGCGGTCGTGGCTCGTGATCACGGCGCAGCCGGGGAACTCGAGGAGCGCGTTCTCCAGGCTCGCCAGGGTCTCGACATCGAGGTCGTTGGTGGGCTCGTCGAGCAGGAGCAGGTTGCCGCCCTGCTTGAGGGTGAGCGCGAGGTTCATCCGGTTGCGCTCGCCGCCGGACATGACGCCCGCCGGCTTCTGCTGGTCGGCGCCCTTGAAGCCGAAGGCCGCCACGTACGCCCGGCTGGGGAACTCCACGTTGCCGACGTGGATGAACGTCTCGCCGTCGGAGATGGCCTCCCAGACGTTCTTGTTCGGGTCGAGGCCGGCCCGGTTCTGGTCGGAGTAGGAGATCGTGACCGTGTCGCCGACCTTGATGGTGCCGCTGTCCGGCCGCTCCTCGCCGACGATCATCTTGAAGAGCGTGGTCTTGCCGACGCCGTTCGGGCCGATGACGCCGACGATGCCGTTCCTCGGGAGGGAGAAGGACAGGTCGTCATAGAGCACACGGTCATCGAAGCCCTTGGTCAGGTGCTCGACTTCGACCACCGTGTTGCCCAGGCGGGGACCCGGCGGAATCTGGATCTCCTCGAAGTCGAGCTTCCTGTTCTTGTCCGCCTCGGCGGCCATCTCCTCGTACCGGTCCAGCCGCGCCCTCGACTTGGTCTGGCGGGCGCGAGCGCTCGACCTAACCCACTGAAGTTCGTCGTCGAGGCGCTTGCGCATCTTGGCATCCTTGGCGCCCTCGACCTTGAGGCGGCTCGCCTTCGTCTCCAGGTAAGTGGAGTAGTTGCCCTCGTAGGGGAAGGCGTGGCCGCGGTCAAGCTCGAGGATCCACTGCGCCACGTTCTCCATGAAGTACCTATCGTGGGTGACCGCGATGACGGTGCCCGGGTACTTCTCCAGGTGCTGCTCGAGCCAGAGGACGGACTCGGCGTCCAGGTGGTTGGTGGGCTCGTCGAGCAGCAGCAGGTCGGGCTGCTGCAGGAGGAGCTTGCAGAGGGCTACCCTTCGGCGCTCGCCACCGGAGAGCGTCGTGACGTCGGCGTCCGGCGGCGGGCAGCGGAGCGCGTCCATCGCCTGCTCAAGCTGGCTGTCCAGGTCCCAGGCGTCCTTGTGGTCGATCTGCTCCTGGAGCTTGCTCATCTGGTCCATGAGCTCGTCGGAGTAGTCGGTCGCCATCTTCTCGGCGATCTCGTTGTACTCGTCGAGGAGCTTCTTCGTCTCGGCGACGCCTTCCTCGACGTTGCCGAGGACGGTCTTGTCCTCGTTGAGCCGCGGCTCCTGGGCGAGGATGCCGACGGTGAACCCGGGCATGAGGCGGGCCTCGCCGTTGGAGACCTGCTCCATCCCGGCCATGATCTTCAGCAGGGTCGACTTGCCGGTGCCGTTCGGGCCCACGACACCGATCTTCGCCCCGGGGAGGAAGCTCAGCGTGACATTGTCGAGGACTACCTTGTCCCCGTGCGCCTTGCGGACGGCGCGCAGGCTGTAAATGAATTCGGGCATGTCTCGCAACCTACCTATTGTCGCAGGTAGCGGACCTGCGATCATCGTCTACGTCAGGGAAGAGTCAGGGTCGGTAACGTGGCACTCGCAGTCAACCACACGGGCGTGGTCCTCAAGAAGCGTGACACGTTCAACCATTGTCCCGAGTCAGTGAAGCGGCGCGCTACCGGCATCTCCAGCATACGTGCCAACCATCGCAGTTAGAGAAGCGTCCGCACGCCTGGACGCCGTGCTGCTTGATCGACGGCAAGCCAGGACTCACCGTTCACCGGCCAGGCTGGCGAGGCATATCCGGTCGCGGCCCGTGCGCTTGGCGCGGTACAGGGCCACGTCCGCGGCGTGCAGCAGCTCGCTGAGGTCGCTGCCGTGGCTGCCGAGCACCGCGACGCCGATGGAAACCGTGACGCCCACGATCGTGTCCTCGGTGAACACCCGGACCGCGCCGGCGCCCCGGCGGATCCGCTCGGCGACCACGCAGGCTTCCTCCGCCGTGGTACCGGCGAGCAGGATCGCGAACTCCTCACCGCCGAACCGGCCGACGAGGTCGGACTCGCGGACCTGCTGGCACATCTCGGTGGCGAGCGTGCGGAGCACGGCGTCCCCGGTGAGGTGCCCGTACGTGTCGTTGACCACCTTGAAGTGGTCGACGTCGGCGAGGAGCACGGCGACGGACCCACTCCGGCGCCGTGCCCTGTCGACCGCGAGGTCGGCCTCGCCCTGCCAGGCGCCCGAGTTCAGCACGCCCGTCTTAGGGTCGGTACGCGCCTGCGCCTTGAGCTGCGAGTGGAGCAGGCTGCGCTGGAGCAGGACCACAGGGGGCAGCGCGACGGCGAGCAGGAGTGCGCTGAGGCCGCACGCAATGGTGACCAGGATGCCCACGCACGTCTCGGTCAGGTCGAGCAGCATCCGCTCGCGGTCCCAGAGCATGTCGGCCATACGGGCGTCTGGGTCGACGAGCCACGCGGCGACCGCGATCAGGCAGGTGTTCAGCACCGCGAAGGCGACGGCACAGGCCGCCGCCACCGCCGCCTGGCTCGGATGCAGCAGCCATGCGTTCGGTCCCGGGTAGGCCAGCGCTGCCGTGGCCTGGCCTTCCGGTGCCGCTGGGGTGAACAGGCGGAACAGGACTGAGGCGAAGGCCCCGGCCAGGCCGAGCGCCGCGCTGCTGAATACCCGGCGGTAGACCGCGCGGCGGTGCACCCGCACGTAGCTCAGCAGGCCGAGGACGGCCGGCGCGACCAGCGCGTACAGCGGCGGCAGCAGCAGCGCCACCGGGAGCCACCAGGCGGACAACAGGTCGCGCCAGACCCCAGTGGGCTGCCCGAGCCGCCTGGTCGCCTCAACGCAGATGGCACCGCAGCACATCAGCACCGCGAACAGCGCGATGTCACCGTCCGTGACCGGGGTCCGCGCGGCCTCCCAGCCTGCAAACGTGAAGTAGCACGCGAGCACACCGGTCACGTAGCTGATCAGCGGAAGCGGCTCGTCGAACAGCAGGCACTGCCATGACCATGGGGATGAGCGGTCGCCGCGCGCCGCCCCCTGCCGCCCCGTCGAGTCCTGGACTGCTGACATGCCCGTTGCTTGTCGCCTTCCTTAGGCTTTCCCGACGTCCCGTCGGGCACAGCACCCTGAAAGTCACTCTAGGTAACACGATAAATGCAAACCGTTTCGAGCGCGCGCCGAATGCTCAGGTTGGCTGCCGGGTCATCGGATGCCACGCGATTCGATATTCATCACTGCGAGTGACTCGTATAAGCGGAGCGCGGCATCCGATTGTGGCATTGCGGCAGGTTAGCGGGCAGAATGGCCGCTTAGAACGGAACCGTCTCCGCTTGGCTATCCGTCTCCTGCGTCACCGGCTGCGTCAGGCTAGAGTCACCCGTCAGGCCCGAAGCGGCCAGGATGTCTCCGAACTCGGGGCTGCCGCCGTCGCCGTCCGTGACCGGTATGCCCGTCGTGCCCGTCGTGGCGGCCAGCGGGTCGCCGGAGCGCTCAGGGTCATCCTGGTCGCCAGGAGCGGGCACGGCCTCGTGCGTCTCGCCGGCGCCCAACTCGCCGGCGTCCAACTCGGGGGGATACTCGTCGTCGTTGTCGTAAGGTTCGGACGACGCCAGGTCCTGGCGGGCCATCTCCCCTGTCCCGACGCCGGCGCCACTCCCTGACGGCCGTGAGCCGCGCATGAAGTGCGACCACCCGTAAGCCAGGTCATGCCCGAGCGAGTCTGCCTCGATCTCGAGCGTCGACCTCGGCCGCTGCTGGTTGTCCACCCAGTTGGTCATGTAGAAGCGGCCGCGGACGACCACCATGTCGCCCTTGTGCAGTGAGCTAACGACGTTTACGGCGAGCCGCCGCCAGCACTTGACTCGGTAATACGACGTCGGCAGGTCTTGCCATTCCCCGGTCTCGCGGTTGAGTCGCCGCGGGGTGGAGCCCACCCTGATCTCGGTAAGCGGGACCGCCGTCGGCGTCTTCTGGTAAAACTTCGGCTCCGCAGTCAGGTAGCCGCGCAGCGTGATCTGGTTGTCTTGGCTCATTTCGTCCAAGCCCCTTCCCTTTGCGACGAATCCTCCGCCGCCCAACGGCACTCCCCCGTTGGCGCCCTTTCACGATGCCCGCCCGCGCCGCCTCCTGGCTTAAGCAATTCACCCCCTGTGGATATCGCGCCGGAATTGTCCACCGCCTGTGGACAACGATTTGCGATCTTGCAGGTCATACGGCAAGCTGCTCTCCCGCATGGGCTGGCCCGCCTGGGGAAAACCTGTTGGTACCGGAGCGCATTAGCGTGCTAGATTCCGCGTTCGTGCGACGGGTATCCGTGGTCGGGACCTCGGGTTCCGGCAAGTCAACGCTTGCCAGGGAACTGGCCGTCATCCTCGGCGTACCACACCTGGAACTCGACAGCGTGAACCACCAGCCCGGCTGGGTGCCGCTGCCGCCGGACGAGTTCCGCCAGGTTGTCGCCGTGAGGCTCGCCGAGGACGGCTGGGTGGTGGACGGCAACTACAGCGCCGTCCGCCTGCTGGTCTGGGCGCTCGCGGACACCGTCATCTGGCTCGACCTGCCGAGGCGCACCGTGATGCGGCAGATCATCTGGCGGACTTTGCGCCGGGTGGCCTATCGCGAAGAGCTGTGGAATGGCAACCGGGAGCGCTGGCGAAACTTCTTCAGCCTCGACCCTCAGCAGTCCGTCATCGCCTGGGCCTGGCACAAGCATGAGGAGTACCAGGAAAGATACAGCGCGGCGGCGAAGGATCCGGCCAATGCCCACCTGACCTTCATCCGCCTCACCAGCCGCCGCGACATCACCCGTTTCCTAGCGGCCCCACCCGTTTGAGTGCATGAATGTGCCCTTGGCGTTCCTTATACCAGCGGCCTGCGGAACTGCACAGCGGACGGGTGATCGTTTTGCGCTGCCGTGGGCTGCTGCGGGGCACCGACCTGCGGCGCGGAACACCCGGCTGCGGGGAACCAACGGTGGTGTTCTAGCGCATACTAGAGATGAGATGACACCTCCCCGTGCCGCGTCCCGGCGATACTTTCCCACAAGCCCCTTCAAGCCCCCTCTTCCTCCCCCGCCCCCCGACGTGTTCGCGGTCCAAGACCAGGTGACTCACGACAAGTACGGCCTCGGCCGGGTAATGAGCATCGAGGACGGCACCTCCGTGGTCGTCGACTTCCATACACACCGGGTGCGCATCTTGACGCCCTACGCCAGGCTGACCAAGCTCTGACGCGCCGCATCAGGGGTCGTTCGCGCAAAAGGGCTCGGTTGTTAGCCGCTTACTGGGCGGATGCGGCCGGTGCTCACCGCCCTATGGCCCATTAATCCCCGGGTGCCCGCGGCCTGCCACTGCGCCTGGGAATTCAGTGGGAAGCCGCCCGGCCGCCCGGTAGCGTGGCGTCTTATGATTCACGAGCGTCAAGCCCCGGCCGCCGGGCAGGGCCAGGAAGCACCAGCGCCTTCCCTCGACCAGCCCGATGGCTTCGGCCGGGTGACCCTGCGTCCGGCCACCAGCGGCGACGAAGCCGAATTCCTTGACCTCGTGCACGCAAGTGCCCGCTTGCATCATCCATGGATGTCACTGCCGGCCACCCCGGAGGACTTCCAGGCCTACATCAGGCGATACGAGCAGCGCCGCGAGGAGTCGCTGCTGATATGCCTGCGCAGTACCGGCGCGGTCGCCGGGATGGTGAACATCAACAGCATCATCCGGGGACGTTTCCAGTGCGGTTCGCTCGGCTACGCCGCCTTCGCCCCTACCGCGGGCAACGGGTACATGACCGAGGGGCTCGGCTTGGTAGTGAGGTACGCCTTTGAGCAGTTGCGGCTTCACCGGCTCGAAGCCAACATCCAGCCAGGCAATCACGCCTCGCTCAACCTGGTCCGGCGCCTTGGCTTCCGCCGCGAGGGCTACTCCCCGGAACTGCTGTTCATTGACGGTGCCTGGCGAGACCACGAACGGTGGGCCATCACCGCCACCATGACCGGCACCGCGGCAGAGCCTCACCCCAGCCTGCCCGGACACTGACTAATCCGTGATGAAGATCGCCTGGCCAGGTGACGACTAACGCGGCCCGGCACAGTTGCTGCTGAGCGGGAACCCTGTCGGCCCCCACGAGCCGCAGACGTGGCCCCAGCGATAAGGAGGGCTGGTGAATCGTGGTGCCGTCTGCCTGCCATCGCAAGTGACCGCAGGCAGCACCTCGCGGCAGCCGTAAAATCGCTGCGGCAGCCTCCACGATGGCGGGAGCCTCAATGAGGATCGGGATCTCCGGGACGCACGGGACCGGGAAGACGACGCTGGCCGAGGCGCTGTCTGCGCGCCTGCCTGGTCACGTGATGGTGGACGAGGCGTACTACCTGCTTGAGGAAGAGGGGTACGAGTTCGGGCTCCCGCCATCGCTGGAGGATTACCGGGCACTGCTGGCACGCTCGGTAAGGAGCCTGAGCTCGCTGCGGCTACCCCGGGTTGTCTTCGACCGCACGCCGCTGGACTACCTCGCCTACATGGCCGCGACTGGCGCGGACCCTTCGGGCGAGGCCAGTGCCGCAGCGCTCCAGCCGGCTTTCGCGAGCCTTGACCTACTGGTCATCACGCCGATCACGCCACAGACGGAGCAGGCCTTCCCAGCTGCCGAGATGCCCCGGCTCCGATCGGAGATGAACGACGCGCTGCTGGAACTGGCCCGCGACGACCCGCAGGATGCCTGGGGAGACATCCAACTGCTGGAACTGGACGGGCCGCTCGATGGCCGGCTCGACGCGGTCCTCGCCGCGCTGGGCCAGTGAGCCGGAGCGCGCTAGTTGGAACAGGTAAGGGACCGTGACATCGCAGACTGATATCCGCACCGCCCTAGCCGCCCTGCGCGACATCCTCACCCGGTCGGCCTCGGCCTGAAATCCCGTCCTTGAGCTTGCCCGCCACCCGCGCCCCGCGGCGTTAGGCGGCTACCATCTCGGCTGGCTCGGCGATGACGTCGACCAGGGCGCCGTTGCGCATGACCGTGACCGGGAGCGGTCGGCCGATCGCTTCGGCAAACATCAGCCGCTGCAGGTCCTGGGCGGTCGCGACCTCATGGCCGCCCGCGGTGAGCAGCAGGTCGCCCACGCGCAGGCCCGCCCGGTCGGCCGGGCCGCCGGACACCACCGACGCGATGCGCAGGCCGGTGGCCCGCCCGCCGAGCTTCGGCCGCCAGACCGGGGCTACCGGCGCGGGCACCACGGCCACGCCGAGGTACGCGCGGCGGACCCGGCCGTCGCGCATCAGGGACGACACGATCCGCCTGGTCGTCGCGTTCACCGGGACGGCGAGCCCGAGCCCGGCCCCGGCCACCGCGGTGTTGATGCCCACCACCCGGGCGCGGGAGTCGGCGAGCGCCCCGCCGGAGTTGCCTGGGTTGAGCGCCGCGTCCGTCTGGATGACGTCCTCGATAATGCTGTGCTCCCCGACAGGCAGCGACCTGCCGAGCGCGCTCACCACGCCCGCCGTCACCGATCCGGCAAGTCCCAGGGGGTTGCCGACCGCAACGACAAGCTGCCCCACATGGAGCCCGTCTGCCTCACCGAGCTCGGCCGGCGCTGGCGTCGCTCCCGTCGCGCGGACCACCGCGAGATCGGACAGCGGGTCCGCGCCCACGACCTGGAAGGCCGCCGTGCTGCCGTCGGAGAAGGCCGCGGTCCCGCCCGCCGCGCGCCCCACGACGTGCGCGTTCGTCAGGAGAAACCCGTCGGCGGTGAACACCACCGCCGACCCGAGGCTCTCCCCGGACCCGCGTCCAGAAGACCGCGGCTGAGGCACCCGCAGGCTCGCGACCTTCGGCGTCAGCTGCTCAGCCACGCTAACCACCACCCGTGAGTACTCATCGAGCGGTTCACTACCACTTGCCATAATTTGATTACATCATTACAGAGCAACAAAGCCAAGTCTTCCGAACGGCAGCGGCTTCCTCCCTCAGCTGACGCCATCTCCTCGCGCGCGGCCGACTTCGGCGGCTCTCGCGTACCACCTCGAGAAGGAGGGGTCCGCCAAGATCCTGGTCTTCGACCTCGGTGGCGGTATCTTGACGTCTCGCTACGCCAAGCGGCTGGCTCAAATACCGAAATTTCCGGGAATGTGGTTTGCGGCGAGGGCACGAGCGGGGCGCTTGTTCTTCGTGGTCGCGGGTCTTGTCAGGGGTAGGCCGCTGGCGTTGGATGGGGGGACTATGCGGCCTGTCGCCCATCTTGCCAACCTTGACCTGAATCTGCTCGTGGCGCTGCGGGAGCTCGTCAGGGAGCGCAGCGTTACGCGCGCCGCGCAGCGGCTCGGCGTGACTCAGCCCGCGGCAAGCGCGTCCCTGTCCCGGCTACGGCGGCACTTCGGCGACGAACTGCTTGTCCGCGAGCGCGGCGAGTATGTCCTCACGCCGCTCGGCGAGCAGCTCGCACAACAGGTCGAGGCGGTCTGCGTGGCAGCGGAGCGGCTCTTCGCGGCTTCTTCCAGCTTCGACCCGGCGACCACGGACCGCGAGTTCACCCTGGTCATGGCCGACTACACGATCATGGTGATGGGCGAGGCGCTGTCGCATGCGGTGCAGCAGGCCGCGCCGTGCGCCCGGCTGCACATCCGGCTAGTGCGCGAGTCTCTCGTCACTGAGTACTCGGACGGCATCCGGTTCGTGGACGGCATGGTCGCCCCGCCGTCGAACGGGTTCGCGCTGCCGGATACGCGGTCGGCGGAACTGTTCCGCGACCGGTGGGTGTGCGTGCTCGACGGCGACAACCCCGTGCTCGACGGCGGCAGTGCGCTCCGCGTGCGCGACCTGGCAGGGCTGTCCTGGGTCGCGCCTTATTACCGGTCGGGGTCGCCGGGGATGGCTTCGGTGCCGGTGATGCGGCAGCTGGCCCTGCTCGACCTGCAGCCCAGGATCGCCGTGCGGGTGGAGAGCTACCTCGCGGTGCCCTACTTCGTCACGGGCACCGACCGGGTCGCGCTGATGCAGGAGCGGCTGGCGACCAGGCTCGCGGCTTCCGCCAATCTGCGCGTGCTCGAGTGCCCCGGGGACGCCGAGCCGATCGTCGAGGCGCTATGGTGGCACCGGCAATATGATGACGATCCGGCGCATGCCTGGCTGCGGCGGCTGATCACTGAGACCGCGCGACGCCTCTGAGCTCAATGCGGTTAACCGAAGCCGTAACCGGAGAGTTCCCCCTTGCCCTACCGTCACCACAGACGGCCCGTCACCGGGAACCCGCAGTTCCGCGGCGAGCCCAGCCGGTTACCCGCGCCAGCCGCCTGCCCCAGCCGTCCTTCTCGGTTGTTGACCTAGACACCTGACGCCTGAAGGGTCCGGAGCCCGCCAGGGCGGTACTTTCCGGTCGGCCAGCCGGTCACTACGTTCAAGTCACCACGGGGCCTGCCGACCGGCCAGGCCGGGCCGTGCGCTCAGCCCGGCAGGCCCGCCGCGCTTCTCGCTAGCGCGGTTCCGCTCGTCAGTGACTTCCGTTTTCGCAGGTTGGCATGTGGCTGCGGACATTCACAGCCGTTGGTGGTGGTCCCCGGAACCCGCTTCTGAGACGGCTGACACGAGCGGTACGTCTGTCCAGACTCGCCGTATTAGTGGGTTGCGGCCCGTTCAGGTAGGCAGCAGTGCCGCCGCGAGGCTGTCGGACAGCCATCGGTTGAAGTCGGCCGTGCTCCAGCTGCGCTGAGCGATCAGCAGCCGGTAGAGGTGGCCGTCCGTGAGCGCCCAGCAGAGTTCCGCGGCACGTTGCTCGGTTATGCCGACGGCCAGTCCGTCCAGGGACGCGAGATACCGGATGAACATGGTGGCGCCCAGCATCCGGTTGCGGTTCGCCTCGGCCAGCAGCTCTGCGGCCGGCGGGTCGATGTCGGCTGCGGCGATGAGAACTTCGCCGAGCGGCGCGGTGCGGGCGGCGACTTCGGTCACGGTGTGCACCCAGAGCGTGAGTGCCTTCCGCGGGTCGGACTCGGCCAGGATCGCCTTGATCGCCGGGCGGTCGATCAGGGCTATCGGCTCGTCGTCGCCGACGATGGCCCAGTCCAAGGCCAGCTTGAGCAGGGCCACCTTGCCGCCCACCGAGTTGAACACGGTACGCCGGCTCACGTGCGCGGCCCCCGCGATCCCGTCGATCGTCGTTGCCGCATAACCCTGGGCCAAGAACAGGTCGTGAGCCGCGGTGACGATCGCCCGCCGGGTACGGCGGGCCTGCTCGTCGCGCACCTGCGACGCGTACCGCTTCCGCTGCCGGCTCGCTGGGTCAGGCGGCCGGGTCGTCGCACCGGGCGGGCTCGTTGCGTCGGGCGGGGGGCTCATCGTGACCCGACCGGAGCCTTGACCTTCCCCAAAATTCGTTGCACTATAAGTATAGTAATCACATCATCAGGATACCAAACTTCCGTGCGCAGGCAGTAACGGCGGAGGGAAGGAAGTGGTGAATCTCATGACTAGTGCCACGTCCACCGACAGCGGCTGGGACCGGCGACGGTGGCTCATCCTGAGCGTGATCGCCCTGGCGCAGCTCATGGTGGTCCTGGACCTCACGGTGATGAACGTCGCGCTCCCGTCCGCGCAGCGGGCGCTGCACTTCACCACCGTGGACCGGCAGTGGGTGGTCACCGCCTACACCCTGGCGTTCGGCAGCCTGCTGCTGCTCGGCGGCCGGCTGGCCGACCTGCTGGGCCGTAAGGTCACGTTTCTGGTCGGCCTTGTCGGTTTCGCGGGTGTCTCGGCCGTCGGCGGCGCCTCGGTCAACTTCACCATGCTGATCACCGCGCGGGCCTGTCAGGGCGCGTTCGCCGCGCTGCTGGTGCCGTCGGCGCTGTCGCTGCTGACCACCACGTTCACCGGGCCGAAGGACCGCGGCAGGGCGTTCGCCGTCTACGGGGCGATCGCCGGGCCGGCGGCGCGGTGGGCCTGCTGCTGGGCGGCGCGCTGACCGAGTACCTGTCCTGGCGGTGGACGCTGTACGTGAACCTGATCTTCGCCGCGGTGGCCTTCACCGGCGGGGCGCTGCTGCTGCAACGCCAGCCGTCCCAGAGCAAGCCCAGGCTGGACATCCCCGGCGTGCTGCTGGTCTCCGGCGCCCTGTTCTGCCTGGTCTACGGGTTTTCCAACGCGGCCGCGCACAGCTGGCACGCGCCGTCCACCTGGGGGTTCCTGGCCGCCGGGGTGGCGCTTGGCGCAGGGTTCGCGGTGTGGCAGGGGCAGGCGGCCCACCCCCTGCTGCCGCCCCGCGTGGTGCTCGACCGCAACCGGGGCGGCGCCTACGCCTCGATGCTCATCGCCTCGGCCGGGCTGTTCGGGATCTTCTTGTTCCTGACCTACTACCTGCAGCAGACGCTCGGGTACTCGCCGCTGGTGACCGGCGTGGCGTTCCTGCCGCTCAGCGCCGGCCTCATCGTCGCGGCGAACCTGTCCACGACGGTGCTGATGCCCAGATTCGGGCCCAGGCCGCTGGTCGCGTCCGGGATGCTGGCCGCGGCGGGCGCGATGGCATGGCTGGCTCAGCTGGGCCCGCACACCGCCTATGCCGCCGGTGTGCTCGGCCCGACCATCCTGGCCGGAATCGGCGTGGGCATGGTGATCGCGCCGGTGATCAACACCGGCACCTTCGGCGTCGCCCCGCAGGACGCGGGCGTCGCCTCCGCCACCGTCACCGTCGGCCAGCAACTCGGCGCCTCGGTCGGCACGTCCCTGCTGAACACCATCTTTGCCGCCGCCGTCACCTCCTACCTCGCCGCGCACCTCGCCGCGGCCCGGCTGATCGGCCGCCCGGCCCTGACCGGGCTGGCGCTGGCGCACGGCTACGACACCGCGTTCTGGTGGACCGCCGGCATATTCGCCGCGGGCGCCGTCACCGCCGGCACCCTGCTCCGCCCCGGGCCACTGCGCCCGGCGAGCACGCCGCCCCCGGCACACGCCGAAGAGACAACTGCACAAGCCAAGGCCGACCCCGCTCTTCCCGGCTGATGCCGCTGGCGCAGATTCTCGGCGTCCGCGAAGGAGGTGACCGACGGACGTATGCGGGATATTCATGGAGGTCATCCGGGACACCCCGGCCGCCCGCGACGCCGCCAACGGGTTCAGCCCTGCCTCCAGGCACTCCACCAACCGCGCCAGCCGCTCCGCCGAAACACTCCGCCCGCCCAACAACACCAGCCCCTAACGGATCAGGTGTTGCGACAATCCCTTGAGCGAGCCATTCGTGAGACGTGCGGAAATTCCGTGCAATGCAGAATTACCAAGATCTTCAGCCGGCGACGTGGCCGAGGACGCACCGGCCTGCGCACGGGTCTCAGCAGCCCTACGCACCTCTCAGTTAACGTCGTCGGGGCCCCGGTACGCTTGACGATCCGCTATCTGACGGAGGCTGAATAACCCTCATTGCCTCTGAGCTGGGCTTTTAATGCATAAATCGCGTTTATTGTGGTTAGAAGAATCTTTTTCTTGTTACGCGGCTTATGCAGATTTAACGTCCCAGACATGCCGCATGAACTTACTGAGCTTCGGCTGGACGCGGTGACGCGGCCGGCTACCGGGTCCGTGCACGAGATTAACGCCGATGTCTGCGTGGTCGGCGCCGGGATCGCCGGGTGCTCCGCCGCGATCGAATCGGCGCGACTGGGGCGGTCGGTGGTGCTCGTCGACTCGCTGCCGCTGATCGGCGGGCAGATGGTGCACTCGCTCATCGGGCTGTTCTGCGGGGTATTCGGCAACGCGCCCGAGTACACCCAGTTGACCCATGGCGTATTCGATGATATATTCGCATCGCTGGAGCCGTCCGGAGACCTGTACTTCTCCCGCAGTCACACCACGACGGTGTTCTACAACGAGGTCGCGCTCGGGCGATGGCTGGAACGAACCGTACGCGACCTCGGGATCCAGGTCATCACGGGCGCCGTCCTCGGCGATGCGGTGCTGCGCGACGGGTTCGTCTCCGCTATCGACCTCGCTACCCGGTACGGGAACGTGCGAGTAAACGCCGCCGGGTACGTGGACGCGTCAGGGGACGCGGCGCTGACCTGGCAAGCGGGACTGCCCTGCTGGGAGCCGTCGCGGCCGATCTACGGCAGCCAGCAGGTCATCGTGGAGAACCTCGACGAGGCGCACAAGCCTGAGTCCGGGGAGATTGACGCGGTCTTCGCCTCCCGTGGCGAGGAATTCGGGCTGCTGCGGCGCGGCGGGCTTGCCTTCTTCTTCCCCGGGCGCGGGACGGCGGTGCTGAACGTCACGCACATCGACGCGCCGCTCGACCCCGTGGACGCGGCGCGGGCGATGTTCGAGGGGCGGGACCAGGCGGACGCGGCCATCGCCTTGCTGAAGGCCGAGTTCCCGAAGGCGTTCGGCGAGGCGCGGGTGCGGGCCTACGGGTTCCCCGGGCGGCGGCAGACCCGGTGGATCCGCGGGGTTCACCAGCTTTCCGTGGAGGAGGTGCGATCAGGGTTCTTGTTCGAGGACGCGGTCGCGCGGACGGCGTGGCCGGTGGAGCTGCACGACCGCTCGGACGGCTACGTGTGGGAGATGTTCCCCGCCGATCACGTGCACTACGTGCCGCTGCGGTCGATGCTGCCGCCGGGGACGCACAATCTCGTCGCCGCAGGACGGTGCATTGACGGTGACGCCGCCGCGCTGTCCAGCGTGCGGGTGATGGGGCCGTGCTCGGCGATGGGCTTCGCCGCCGCGCACGTGCTTGATATGGCCGGACGAAGTAGGCCGCAGTCGTTCGGGACGATCGATTTTGATTCTCTTTCGAGCGTTCATTCGACGGACGTCGAGCTGCTGCGGTCGCGGCTCGGCGCGAACCTCGGGACCGCTTCTGGAGGTCACTGATGTTCCTGACCGATGACGAGAAGCGGATGCGGGACGGCGCCGAGGGCGATGCCGTCGCGGCCGCGATGGACCTGCTGCTCCGGTACGGGGCGGCGCTTGACGCCGACCGGCTGTGCGGCATACGGAACGTGGCGGGGACGATGACCCAGCCGTCGCCGGTCAAGGCGCGGCTGGTCGCCGAGGGCGGGTGGGACAAGGCGTTCGCGGTCATCAACCTGGACAGCGACCTTGACCTGACGATCCCGCAGATGCGGGTGCCGACCTGCCAGCTGCAGCACGGGTTCGGGCCTGACTCGGTGGATATCGTGCCTTATCCCGCCGCGAACGTGGCCTTGCAGTCGGACGCTGAGTCGTTCTACGGGCGGCACGGGGTCAACATCCTCGCCACCTGCACGCCCTATCAGGTGGGGAACCTGCCGCTGCGCGGCGAGCACTGTGCCTGGATGGAGTCGTCCGCGGTGATCTACGCGAACTCGGTGCTCGGGGCCCGGACGAACTGCGAGGGGATCGCGTCGACGGGGGCGGCGTCGCTGACCGGCAAGATCCCCTGCTGGGGCAATCACCTGGATGAGAACCGGTTCGGGACGCACCTGATCTCGGTCTGCGGGCATTCCGTGGAGACGTTCCAGGACTGGGGGATGCTCGGGTACTTCGCCGGCTCCGTGGCGGGCGAGGACCGGCCGGTGATCACCGGGTCGGTCTCGCGGCCCGACCTGACCGAGCTGAAGCACTTCGGTGCGGCGGCGGCGACCTCTGGCGGGGTCGAGCTGTACCACATTCCCGGGATCACGCCGGAGGCGCCGTCGCTCGAGGCGGCGTTCGCGCCTGGGGTCGGTGTGCCTGAGGCAGTCGTTTACGGGCCGGCTGAGCGTGCGGCTGTCTACGAGACGCTGAACGAGATCGGCTCGTCCACCGACGTGGACTTCGTGCTGCTCGGGTGCCCGCATGCCTCCGTGGACCAGATCAGGCAGACCGCTGCCCTGCTCGACGGCAAGCGGCTGTCTTCTGGGACCGAGCTGTGGATCATGGCGCCGCGTGCCCTCAAGGTGATGGCGGACCGCTCCGGCTACACCTCGGTGATCGAGCGCGCGGGCGGACGGGTGCTCGCGGACTCCTGCCCTGCGATGTCGCGGGCGGCCCCCACGGGGACGCGGGTGTTCGCCACCGATTCCGCCAAGCAGGCGCACTACCTGCCCGCGATCCTCGGCATCGAGGCGTGGTTCGGGACGCTGGAGGAGTGCGTCTCCGCGGCCATTACTGGACGCTGGAACGGAGTGCTTCGCTTATGTGTTCCCATCTCTTGACATTCTCGCTTTGCTTCGAATACTGTTCCTACATCGGGAGCCGAGGATGAGCGACAGCCTTATCCTCCATGGGAGAACAGTCGTACCCGGCAGCGTCGAGGGCGAGGCCCTCGTATCGCACGAGCCGATTTCTGGATGGGGCGGGATTGACCCGGCCCGTGGCGTGATCATCGAACCCCGGCATGAGCTCTTCGGGGTGTGCTTCACCGGCAAGGTCCTTGTCTTCCCCAGCGCGAAGGGGTCATCGGGCTGGGCGGGGTTCTTCCAGACGACGCGGCTGTCCGGCACCGCGCCGATCGGCATGATCATCGGCCGGATCTCAGCGAAATCAGCACTTGGCGCGGTCGTGACGCGCGTTCCCGCGATCACGGATCTCGACGCCGACCCTTGTTCGGTCATCGCCACTGGTGACTGGGTGCTTCTTGATAACTCAACAGTGGAGGTCACCAAGCGATGACGCTTTGCTCTGACCCGCCCGCGCGGCCCGTTGAGGTCGGCTGGCCGCCGGTCTACCAGCGCCTCGTGCGCCCACTTCCCGAGGGCCCGGTCCTGCGGCCGAGAGGAACCTCGTCATGAGCGCCAGCACGGGAGACGCCGCGGGAAGGCCCGAGGGGAATTCCGACGGGAACTCCGCAGAAAATTCCGAAGGGAACTCCGATGGGAGTTCCGCAGGAAAGCCAACGGCGAACGTCGCGCTCGCGGTCGCGGGGCTGTCTGTCGCCTACGGGAACGTGGTCGCGGTGCACGACGCCACGTTCACCGTGGCGGAGGGCGACGCCTGCGCGATCATCGGGCCGAACGGGAACGGCAAGTCCTCGATCCTGATGGGCGTCACCGGCATGGTGCGCAGGCGCGGCGAGGTGACGATCTTCGGCGCGCAGGCCAAGAACGGTGACGTGCGGTGGGCGGCGCGGCACGGCCTCACGCTGGTCCCGGAACGCCGCCAGCTCTACCCGGACCTGTCGGCTTCGGACAACATCATCCTCGGCTGCTACACATGGACGAGAAGTATCGGGAAGGCTCGAAGATCTGACTCCTACGGGCGTGCTGTCGACCTTTTCCCTGAGCTGAAACCGCACCTTAAACAGGCGGCGGGCACCCTCTCCGGCGGCCAGCAGCAGATGGTGGCGATCGCCCGCGGCCTGGCCGCCAATCCGAAGATCCTCGCCGTCGACGAGCCGTGCCTCGGCCTCGCCGAGGCGCTCGCCAAGCGGGTGTACGACGTGCTGGCGCAGATCCACGCCGCGGGGACCACGCTGATCGTCGTCGAGGAGGCACCACGCCGGGCGCTGACCCTGTGCAACAGGCGCGTCGAGGTACGCAACGGACTGGCCGCCCGGGGGTGCGGCATGAAATTCGGAAACCTGCTCATCGCCGGTATCACCACCGGCTCGATCTACGCCATGTTCGCCGTCTGCGTCTCGGTCTGGTACCGGGTCTCCAACATCCTCAACCTGGCCGTCGGCGACTTCGCCATGGTCGGCGCGCTCGGCGTGGACAACCTGTACCGCGTCAAGGGACTGCCGCTGCCCGTCGCCATCATCACCACGCTCGTCGTCGTGGCGGTCTTCGCCTACCTGTACGACATGGTGGTGCTGCGCATCGCGCAAGACGGGCCGCGGCGGATAGACGGCATCGTCATCACGTTCTTCTTCACCTTCGCACTGTCGTTCTTCATCGACGGGGTGGCGAGGATGCTGTTCGGCACCGACGTGCACGCCGCGCCAGCCCTGTGGAACGGCTCGTCGCTCACCCTGGGCAGCCTGAACTTCGAGCGCGCGGGCATCCTGGTGCTGGCCTGCGCGGTGATCATCGGCGGCGCGTTCTGGCTCTACATCAAGTTCACGCTCGGCGGCAAGGCCCTGGAAGCGAGCGGCGAGAACTCGCTCGGAGCGCGGATCGTCGGGATCGACACCCGGCAGTACCGGCGGGTGATCTTCATCGCGACCGCGGTGATCGCCGCCGTGTTCGGCATCGTGGAATCGCCCATCACCGGCTTCACGTACCTGTCCGGCGCGACGATCTCGCTGACCGGGTTCATCGCCGCCGCCTACGGCGGATTCCGTAAACCCGGCCGGGCCCTGCTCGCCGGGTTGTTCATCGGCGTGCTCGAAGCGATGCTCGGCGGCTACGTCAGCGCCGAGTACGGCGACACGGTGATGTACGCGATCCTGGCGGCGATGGTCCTCGCCTGGCCGCGCGGTCTTGGCTTCGAGTCGGCGGTGAGCGGATGAACCGGTTCCTGGCCGTGTCGTCGCGGGCCTTTTCCCGGACCTCGCCCCTGTCCTCGTCCGGTGTCGCGGGGCGCGTGCCGCGCGGCGGGGTGCCGACGGGCGTCGTCATCGTGGCCGGCGCGCTCATCGTGCTGATCTACGGGCAGCAGTACACCGGGTCGGTGTTCGTGCTGGCGGCCTGCTACGCGATCGTCACCGCCGGCATGGCGGTGCAGATCGGCTTCAGCCAGCAGATCGCGTTCTCGCAGTCGGTGTTCATGGGCGTCGGCGCCTACGGCGTGGCCCTGCTGAACACGCACTTCAACATGCCGGTCCTGCTCGCCACGGTGATCGTCCTGGTCGGCTCGGCGCTGGTAGCGCTGCTGCTCGGCTCGGTGGTCACCCGGGCCTCCGGGCTCGCGCTGGCCGTCGCCACGCTGATGCTGCCGCTGATCGCGGTCGGCTACGTGTCCGGCTCCGGCTACCTCGGCGGGGCGGTCGGCGCGCCGCTCACCGGCACGCTCTGGCCGTCCTCGGCGTCGTCCACCGCCGTGATCGAGGTCGGCGGCGGCCTCATCGTTGTCGTGCTGCTCGCGCTCGCGGTCTTCATCGCGTCCCGCATCCTGTCCTCGGACATCGGCCTTGAGCTGTTCGTCCTCGGCGTCGACGAGCGGACCGCCGCCGCCCTCGGAGTCCGCACGCCGCGGCGGAAGCTGGAGCTCTTCGTGCTCGGCTGCGTGTTCGCGGCCCTGGGCGGCGCGGTCTACGCGGGCACCCAGCAGTTCGTGCCGGAGACCCTGGTCGACTCGACCACCGAGCTGGCCCTGCTGATCATGCTGTTCATCGGCGGGCGGCGGTCGGTCATCGGGGCCGTCGTCGGCGCGCTCGTCATGCAGTACCTGCAAGGCGCGAGCAACTGGGTGAGCGTCAACATCCTCGTGGTCGAAGGCGTGCTGCTCACCGTGGTGCTCCTGGTGGACCCGGAGGGGCTGGCCGGCATCGCGACGACCGGGGTGACGTGGCTGCGCAGGAAGATATCGCCACCCGCCGGAGACGGAGCCGGAGAGGTAGCGGAGGCGGTCACTGCCGCGGCCGGCGCGCCGGGCGGTCTGCCGGGTATCGCGCTGTCCAGCGTGCTCGCGGGCAGCGACGCGACCGGGGAGCGGGCCGTCCCGCGGGCGGCGACGCTCCTCGAAGTGCGGAGTGTCTTCAAGGAGTACGGCGGCCTCAGCGTGCTGCACGACGTCTCGATTACGCTCCCCGAGCGCGGCCTGTTCGGGCTGTGCGGTCCGAACGGAGCGGGCAAGTCCACCCTGCTCAACATCATCGGCGGCAGCGTGGCGCCAACGGCGGGCGAGGTCGTCCTGGACGGCACGGACATCACGAAGCGGCCGCCGAACGAGCGGTTCTACCAGGGCATCAGCCGCACCTTCCAGGCCGTCCACCTGATCAAGGGCCGCACCGTGCTCGACAACGTGGCGGTCGCCTGCCTCGCGTCGCACAAGTCGTCGATCGTCACCAGGATCGGGCGCAGCCGCCTCGATGCGGCCAGGGAGAAGGCGGCGCGGGCACTCGCCGACCTCGGCATGGCCCACCTCGCCGACCGGGAGGTCTCCAGCCTCACGCTGGAGACCCAGCGGATGGTCGAGCTCGCCCGCGCGCTCGCGTCCGGCCCCCGCCTGCTGCTGCTCGACGAGCCCGCGTCCGGGCTCTCCGAGGACCAGCGCCAGCGGCTCGCTGCACTGCTCGCCGCGCTCGCCGACCGCACCTGCGTGCTGCTCGTCGAGCATGACCTGGCGCTCGTCGCCCAGGTCAGCGAGCGGATCTTCGTGCTGTCCGGCGGGCGGCTCGTCTTCGACGGCGGTCCCGCCGACTTCCGTTCATCGCCCGTCGTCAACTCGCTGCTCGTCGGCAGCTAACAAGCCTTCGGTGTTCCTTCGGTGTTCCGAGCAGTTTCAGGAGGGAAGAATAAATGATTCGAAGACGATCTCCATTCAAGGTGACCGCTGCCGCGGCGATCATCCTGCTGGCCGGCGGGCTCGCCGCGTGCGGCTCAGGCGGCGGCGGTACCTCCGCGAGCGGCAACAGCCCCATCGTCGCCTGCGGTGACCTGGCGCTCGCCGGGCCGTACGCGCAGATCGGCGAGACCGACAACTACGGCGCGCAGGCGTACTTCAAGCACGTCAACGCCACCGGCGGCATCCTCGGCCACAAGGTCAACTACGTCACGCTGAACAACCAGTCCAACGCCGCCCAGTCCGAGCTTGACGCGCAGAAGTGCGTCGAGACGTACCACGCGCAGTTCATCATCGGGCCGGAGTCCGGGGCGGACACCGAGTCCGCGCTGCCGATCGCGATCTCGCACAAGACGATCCTGATCAGCCTCTCCTCCGGCTGGCAGTCCAACGGCTACCCGGCGAGCGAGCTGACCTCCTACGGCTTCCCCGGCTTCTACGACGTGTTCGCCCAGGACCAGATCGCCTCGGTGCAGAACCTGATCGTGCCGCGGCACTACACCCGGGTCGCGCTGCTCGAGGACAACTGCGGCTCGGTCTGCCTGACCAACCAGGCCACCGTGCAGAACCTGGCGAAGCAGGACGGCTTCCAACTCGTCTCCACCCAGATCGACCAGGTCGGCGCCACCGACGTCACCCCGCAGGTGCTCGCGATGCTGGCCGCCAAGCCGCAGATCATCCTCTTCGGCCTGGTGCCAGGGACTGACTCGATCACCGCCATCAGGGCCATCCGGGCGCAGGACCCGACCATCCCGATCAGCGAGTGCTCCGGCTGCGAGCTGCCCAGCTTCGTCTCGGCGGCCGGCGGCCGTCGGCGATGAAGGACATCTACGTGCTCGGGTCCATGCAGAACTGGCTGACCGCCGCCGAGCAGGGCACCTCCGCGCAGGAGAAGGCCACCGCAGTCGGCCTGAAGGCGTACATCGCCGGCATGCAGGCCGCGGGCCTCGGCAACGCCAACGACATCGACAACAGTCAGGAAGGCTGGGACGCCGGCCTTGAGATCAGCTGGGCGATCCAGCAGGCTGGCAACCTGAACGAGACCACGATCATGCAGAAGCTGCAGCATCTGGATATCAACACGCTGGGCATCGTGTGGGACAGAACCCCGTCCAACTACGAGAGCTACAGCGCGGTCGACGCCGCTATGGAGATCATCAACCCCAACGGCTCGGCGAGCATCTACAAGTAACGGCTAGGAACCTCATCCCGTCCCGCTGGGCGGACCCTCTGCGATGGCGGTTTCGCCATCGGGTCTGCCCGGCGGGACAGCGGGTTACGAGGCCCCCGGAAGACAACTGTCCGCCCGTGCGGGCCTGATACGATCGCGCCCTTTGCGATCAGGCCCGCACGGGCGGACATCGGGGGGTACGGGGGGTCGTCCCCCCGGGGGATAACCGCCCCGGACGGACGGGGTGAAACCAGCATCCGTTCGGGATCATCCAAGACGGCAACCCCGCGACGACGGTCAGGCGCCGCGCTGACCGGACGCGACCGCCAGTTCTCTCCTGAAGCGCTCGTACTGGGCGATCTCGCGGCCGGCCGCGAGGAGCACCAGATCGTGGGTGACCCCGGCGACCCGGTCGCGCATCGCCTGCCCGGCGGTCTCCCGTTCCCGGTCCGCGTTGGTGACGGTCAGGTTCCGGCAGCTGACGGCCGTCACGTAACCGAGTACCAGCATCGCGGCCGCCATGATCAGCAGCCACGGGATCAGCGAAACCTCGCTTTCCCACCCCTGGTTGTGGCCGGTGAGGCGGACCACCGCGATCACCACCGAGAGGGCGATGCCGGCGGCGGCGAGCACGGTCAGCAGCCACTGCCAGGCCGTGACGAGCCGCCACCAGCCTGGCGGCCGTGACCTGCTCGCGGCGACCGCTGCCTGCACCGCGCCGGCGAGCGCCTGCGGCACCATGCCCGCGTTGCACCGGGCCGCTTCGCGCAGGCCGCCGGCCCACGGCTCGGGGAGCTCGCCGCCTACCGTGTCGGCGAACGTCGTGATCGCGTTGTCCACCTCGAACTGCTGTGCCTGGCCGACCGCGACGTCGGCGGCCCTGCGGACCGCCTCGGCCGCAACTGGGTCACGGCGACTGCCGCGCAGCCGGCCAGCGGGCCAGCCGGTGAGCCGTTCCGCCTGTGCCTCGTAGGCGCCCGCCATGGCCTGCGCGACCCCGGACAGGCCCGCTGCCCGCGCGAACGCGTCGGTGAGCCGCGCCGCCGGTTCCCTCGGGACGCTGGCGCTCGGGTCGGCGCCCTCTCGCCTGCCGTCGTCCGGGGCGGCGTCCTCCCACGGCGGCCGGGACGGCACGGGCGCCGGGATCACCTCGGCCTGCTCGTCTTCGCTGAGGTCCCACGGCGGCCGGGATAGCTCCTTCGGCTCGCTGTCTTCCTCCAGCGGCGCGGCAAGCGCTGACGCCCCGGCCACCGTGGCCAGGACCGTGTCCGGTGCCACCTGCGGGCCGCCGTACACCGTAAAGCCGCCGATCATGGCGTCAATGTCGGCGGCGATCCGGTCGGTGACCGCGCGGTTTTCCAGCACCGTCTCCGTGAGCAGCGCGCGCAGGTCGTCGAGCCCGGCACCGGTGCGCGCCGAGACCGGGTAGATCGGGGCGTCGAGCAGGTCCTCGCCGTCCAGGAGGCGCCGGAGGTCATCTTCGCAGTCCCTGGCCTGCTGCGGCGAGAGCACGTCGATCTGGTTGAGTACCACGGTGAACACGGCGGCGTGGCCGGCCAGCGGGATCAGGTACCGGTTGTGCACGGCGGCGTCGGCGTACTTCTGCGGGTCGAGCACCCAGATCACCATGTCGGCGAGCCTGGACAGCCGGTCCACCGCCGCCATGGACGCCGTGACCACCGAGTCATGGTCGGGCAGGTCAAGGAGGATCAGGCCGTCGAGGTCGGACTCGCCCGAGTCAAGGACGCTGGCCCTGGCGTACCGGTGGCGGCGCTGAACGCCGAGCCAGTCGAGCAGCGGGGCGGCGCCCTGCATCCCCCACACGCACGCGTGCACGTGCCGCGTCATCGGGCGGGTCACTCCTGGAGGCGAGAACGTCGCCCCGGAGAGGGCGTTGAACAGCGTCGACTTCCCGCTTCCCGTGCCGCCGGCGAGCGCGACGACCGTGTGGTTGCTTGACAGGCGAAGGCGCTCACCCGCTCGCTTGAGCACGGCTTCCGCGTCGGCGAGCAGCGCCTCGCTGAAGCCGCTGCCGTCGTCCTGGCCCTGCGCGTCCGCTCCCTGGGACTGACGGGTCCGGCCGATCCGCAGCAGCTCGGCGAGCGCGTCGAGGCGCGAGGACAGGTTCTGCTCACCGATCCGCTGCGGGCCCACCGAGGGAAGCATGCTCATCGGGCCGCCTCAAGCGAGTACTCCGCCTGGTACAGGCGGACCGCGGCCACGGCGTCGACCTCGCCCGCCTGGTCAATGACCTCGCCGAACCGCAGCATTTCCTCATCGAGCAGCAGCCCGATCCGCTGCCGCAGATCCTGCCTGGCCCTCGCGATCAGCGACTCGGCTTCGGAGTCCCCGATAATGGTGGCGAGCACTTCCCTGGGCACCGCGCCGATCCCGTCCTTGCCTTCCTGGGCGGCCTCCCGGGGAGCCGGGGCGAACGCCCCGACCGATGAGGGTGCCGCGAGCGTCGCGACCAGCGTCACCACGCTGACCGGGGCGATATCGCGCACTGCCGCGCCACCCTGCCAGCGCGCGACATCCGACTGCGTGAGCCGCATTAGCTGATCTTGCCACGCGCTGACGGCGCGCGAGACCCGCAGCGACAAGTCCGGCGAGGATCGGTCGAAGACCCCTTGCCTGGCCGTCGCCGAGGCCGGGGTGTCCGCCGGGGCCGACCCGAAGGCCGACTCGAACTCGTGCTTGGCGTGCTCGTCACGGACGCGGCTCTCCTCGGCGGCGGCGAGCAGCGCGGCACCGCCGGGGTTGTCCCGCCAGACGCGCGTCACCTGCTCGGCCCCGCGGTCAGCCACCGAGACGACAAGCGCCTGCAGTGCGGTGCGCAGCGCCGCTTCAAGCGCCACGTACCTGGTGGTGGTCGCGTCGGTGCGCGCCCGCTTGCGACTGCGCCGCGCTCCCGCGATGCCGCGCTTGCCGCGCAGCGCGGCGCCCAGGTCGCCGCTCGCCGCGTAGTCCTGCCAGCGTGCCAGTACCTCGCCAGCCAGCAGGCGGCTGTCGTGGGTGCCTTCGTCGAACTCCGCGAGCGCGGTCGCGTACGCGGTCTCGGCCTCCCTGCGCAGCCGCGTGCGGAGCACGACCTGAGCGTCCACGTGGGCGGCCAGCCGCGGGACCCGCGTCTTGAACGTGTCGAGCATGCCGGCCATCGTCTGGCTGAGCACCGCGACCCGCCGGTCGGTCTGCTTGGCGGTCTCGTTCAGCCAGTCCCTGATCGGCTGGAAGATGTCGTCGGGAAGGAACCCGTCCACGACGCCGGTCTCCGGGATGACGAACCGGTCCGCCTGGATCCCGTTGGCGTCGAGCATCGCGTTGAAATGGGAGACGAGCTCGACGCGATGGCTCGGCGGGACACGGGACAGGACAACGCCGAGCGCGGCGCCGCGTTCCCTGGCGTGCTGCAGCAGCTCCCAGACCGGGGCATCCGCGTAGCGGCTCGCGCTGGTCATGAACAGCCACAGGTCCGAGGCGTCAAGGAACTGGTAGGCGAAGTCAGAGTGCGCGCGCACGACGGAGTCGATGTCGGGGGTGTCGAGCAGGGCGATCCCCTTGGTCATGCCCTCGCTGGCGGCCAGCACGAGCAGCCCGTCGCGCCCGGGCCTGGCCAGCCCCTCCTGGCGCACGCGGGGCAGCGTCGGCAGGAACATGTTCTCGGCGAACCAGTGGATATCGTCGGGGTGGCACGCGAGGACCGGCGAGTTCGTGGTCGGCCGCCTGACGCCGGTCAGGCTGACCTGGTGGCCGACGATGCTGTTCACCAGCGTCGACTTGCCCGCCCCCGTCGAGCCGACGAGAGCTACCAGGAGCGGCGCGGCGGACTGGCGGACCCGGGGCAGCAGGTAGTCGTCGATCTGGCTGAGCAGCTTGGCGCGCTCAGTGGTGACCTCGTCGGCGCCAGGGATGTCGAACACGAGCGGGACGGCGGCGATCCGCTTGTGCAGGTTCAGCAGGGTCGCCTCGAGGAGCCGGGCATCCACCCGGACCCGAGGCCGCTGCCACTGCGGGTCGCTTGCCTGTCCATCGGGCCCGCCCCAGGGGGAACGAGGGGGGGCTCCCCCGAAAGATGGCTGATCGGGCGCACCCGGTTCAATCCCGGGCACGGCTGAATTGGCACCACGCCGGCGTGCCAATTCACCGCCACGCGCTTGCGTCTCGCTCTGCTCGTTCTTCTCGCCCTTTTCACCGGGCGACGACGATTGTTTCGCCGTCACGCCCTTACCTTCCATGGTCCCGCCTGGTTTTATGCTCGTTTAATCGTCCTTCGCCAGCGGGGGTACCGGCGAAGGGGCGCGCCCGGGGCTATCATGGCCGCGCTCGCAAGCGTCGTACTAGCCGCCCAGCTCACGGGCGAGCGCGGCGAGTTCCGCCGCGATCGCCACCACACCGCCGATAATCACCACGGCGGGTGGCTGGACGCCTTCGTCCGTTAGTCGTCTCTCGATGCCATCTAGCGTTGAGTAAATTGTGCGCTGTGTGGGCATGGTACCGTCCGCGATTACCGAAACAGGGCAGTTCCCAGGTCGCCCGTGTTTCATGAGCGTGCTCGTGACCGCCCCAATGCGCTCCAGCGACATCAGGAGCACCAGCGTGCCCTCGGACCTGGCCAGCGCGGGCCAGTCCACAGTAGAGCGCTCGTCACCGGGCGGTACGTGGACTGAGATCACGTGGAAGTCCTGTGACGTCCCCCGGTGGGTAACCGGCAGGCCCGCCGCGGTCGGCACGCCGATCGCGCTGCTGACGCCGGGAACCACGGTCACCGGCACGCCGGCGCGCAGGCAGGCGAACATCTCCTCCCCGCCCCGCCCGAAGACGAACGGGTCACCGCCCTTGAGCCGGACCACGAACTTCCCGCTCGTCGCGTGCGCGACCAGGGCCTCATTGATGTCGTCCTGTGACATCTGCCGCCGGTAGGGGACCTTGCCGGCGTCGATGACGGTGACGTCAGGCGGCAGTTCGGCGAGCAGCTCACGCGGCCCGAGCCGGTCGGCGATCACCACGTCCGCCTCGGCGAGAAGCTGCCTGCCCCTGACCGTGATGAGGCCGGGGTCTCCGGGGCCGCCGCCGACGAGGGCCACGCCCGCGAGCCTTCTGCGGTGATGACGGGCGGCGATCGTCCCTGACCGCAGCCCCGCCGTGATCGCGTCGCGGATCGCGGCGCTGTGCCGTGGATCGCCGCTGAGCACCCCGACGCTGGTATCGCCGGCCGATCCCGAGGCCGGCGTCCAGGCCGTCGCGGCGGCCGCGTCGTCAGCGCGCACGCACCACGTGCGGTTTGCCTCGGCCTCTTCCGCCACCGCGGTGTTGACCTCAGGCCGGTCGGTGCACGCGACGACTAGCCAGGCGTCCGCGCAGTCGCCGCCGGTATACGCACGCCGCCGCCAGCCGATCCTGCCGTGCGTGGCAAGCTCTTCGAGGGCGGGGGTGACCGCCGGCGATACCAGCATCACGTCCGCGCCCGCGGCGAGCAGCCTCGGCACCCGGCGGGCCGCTACCGCTCCCCCGCCGACCACGAGCACCCGCCTGCCGCGCAGCCGAAGGCCAAGCAGGTACGCCTCCTCCTGGCTGTCTTCTCGCTGGCTGTCCTTTCGTCCTGTCACGGCGGCAGGCTACCGCGCGGCGGGGTCCGGATTGTCCCCGGCTCGCCAGGTCGTGCCGCATTCGTCATCTCCCGGCCATCAGGGGATGAACAGTACGCAGGGCTGAATTCGAAATTTTCCGTCATTAGTTACTTTTTTGTTCGAATCACCTGTGTGTACTGCATCAATGTCAGGTTTTCCGGCATCATCACCGTTACACTGACGGGCGCGCGCTCACCTCAGGCCGCTCCGGAAGTCACGGGGGCACGGAGCGTCGGGACGTGGGCGCGCCAGGGGGCGCCTGGGGCGCGCGGGGTGTTGGGGGGCGTGCGTACTTCTGAGGCACGCGAGCCCCGCGCCGCCGGCGCGGTCCGCTGACTGGGCCTGCCCCTGCCAACCCAGTCAGCGGACCGGGACTTGCGGGGGCAGTCAGCGTGATCTATTCGGACAGTGCCGACGCGGCGACCGACGACGCCGTGCTGCGGCAGCTTGCCGACATCTACGGGGAACGCGTGCGCGGCCTCCCGCCGGTCGCGCTGGTGATCGCCGCCTACAACGAGGAAGGCGCCGTCGGGCCGGTCGTGGAAGCGCTGCCCCGGACGGTGTGCGGGCTCGCCGCCGAGGTGATCGTCGTCGCGGACGGGTGCGTCGACGCCACCGCGAAGGAAGCCGACAAGGCCGGCGCGATCGTCGCCGACGTCCCGGTCAACCGCGGCCAGGGGGCCGCGCTGCGCCTCGGCTACCGGATCGCCCGCGAGGGCGGCGCCATGTACATCGTCACCACGGACGCGGACGGCCAGTACAACCCGCTGGAGATCGAGTCCCTGCTGGCGCCCGTCGTGGCGGGCCGCGCCAACTTCGTCACCGGGTCGCGCCGGATGGGCAGCGAGGAGACCAAGGACCCGATCCGCAGTGCCGGGACACGGTTCTTCGCATTCCTTGTCAGTGCGCTGACCGGCCAGAAGATCAGCGATACGACCTTCGGCCTGCGCGCGATGCGTGCCGAGGTGACGGGCGTCGTCCGGCTTGACCAGCCGCAGTACCAGGCGTCAGAGCTGCTCATCGGCGTCATCGCTCACGGTTACCGCGTGCTTGAACTGCCCGCGACCATCCACAAGCGGAGGGTCGGCGAGAGCAAGAAGGGCCAGAACCCCCTCTACCACCTGAACATCGCGACTGTGAACAACCTCTTTTACGGCACCCGGTTCACGCGTGTCGTGCTGCGCACCTGGTGGCTCGAGCGGAGGCGGCGCTAGCGGAGTGCATTCCGAATGGGGGCGGCCGACTCTCGGCTCTGCCACATATCTCGGGACGGTAACGGCGTCTTAACTTAAGTCTGCCGGAATCTGGAAGCCGGTTCCGGGCGCGTCGGCGACGGCCGAGGAGTTCATCGCGGCACGGTCGCTTATCCACGAGGTACACCGGCCGTGCCCGTGGAGCCCGTTGGTAATGCAGGACCGGGCCAGCGAATACGATGTGGCGCTGAAGATTTGCGGGCAGTGGACCAGCGCCGATGCGGTGTTGCAGGGGAAGACGCCTAAAGAGCACAAGGTCTACAGGACGCCATGGCAAGGCGATCCCGCGTGAACATCCAGCGCGCGAAGGACGGCAATGCCAAGGCCTACCAGGTGCGGCAGTGCTCGATGCAATCGACAAACTCGAAGCCGAAAGGGAGCAGGAGGAGAGTGACGACGATGCCTGACGCAACCCACTACACCTATCGAGTCGCATGGTCCGTTGAGGACGGCGAACATGTCGCCACCGTCGCAGAGTTCCCGTCACTGTCCTGGCTCGCGGCCACCCCGGTCGAGGCTCTCGCGGGTCTTGCTGATGTGGTGCGTGACGTTCTCGCCGATTTGGCCGCATCCGGCGAAGTCATCCCCGAACCGTTGTCGGAACGCGCTTACTCGGGCAGATTCGTGGTGCGTGTTCCGCCAGAGGTTCACCGTCGCCTTGTCCGCGAGGCTGCCGAACAGCATGTAAGCCTCAACCGGCTTGTGTCGGATCGGCTTGCCCGCGCCTAGGCACCCCTGCCAGAGAGCTGCAATCGGACGACTGGACGCCGACGGCTACGACCCAATCTGGAGCACGATCTTGCCGCGCGTGTGTCGGCCCGCGACCCGCTCCAGGGCCTCGCGAACCTGCTCGAAGAGGAGCACCGCCTCGACCTGGGGGCGCAGCTTGCCCGCTTCGACCAATCGGCCGACCGCCTCCAGCACCTGCCGGTTCACGTCGGCGTCGAGCGACTGACCCTCCACACCGCGCCCCACGTGGGCGGGGGCGCCGACCAGGAAGATCGCAGTGGGGTAAATCATGACAAGCCTCGGCGAGCGGCTCGCGCCGGATGCCCCGTCGGCTACGGGGCCGGCCAGTCGTCAGGGGGCGGCGCGACTGGGCCGGCGGTGCTGGCGGGAGCGGCCGCACGGTCGGTGAACAGCACGTAGTGGAAGATCGCGAACCGGAGCAGGAACGTGCCGAAGTTGGCCACCAGCCGAACGAAGTCGACCCAGAGCACGTGCTTCGCACCTGTCAGGTGCAGCCACGCGGCCGAGTGGTAGCCGAACTTGTTGGCGGCGGTGAGGAGCACGATCACCAGCGCGGATATCGCCCAGAACGGGATGGTCTCGCGCAGCACGTCCGGCCTGCCCCTGCGGTTCCATGCCCAGCGGCTAAGCGCGTAGCTGACGACCGCGCCGGCGAACCAGCTCACCAGGGCCGCAGGCGTCGACGTCAGGCGAAGGACACCGGTGCAGATCGTGAGCGCGACCTCAGTCGCGGTCAGCGCCGCGAGCGCGGCCCCGGCGAACCGGGCGAACCGAACGGTCAGCGTGCCGTTGAGCCTGCGCCGCAGGGCCGTGACCGGCTCGTTGTATGCGAATACCATCAGCTTCCTCGGGTTCACAGGCCGGTGCGGCGTTTATCAGCCGGCACCATTCCGATGGGGCGCACTGTGAGCGTGCGCGGGGATGCTTCGGCCATGCTTACTAACGGTACGTTATCGGATGACTACGCATTTTGGCCCGACGCCGTTAACCTTGGTGGGGCGAGAGGCCTGCGGGGGCCATATGTCGGCCGGTGCGCCGTCGGCGGCCGCCGGCCGAAGATCTTGGTAAGTCCCCATTTCATGGATTTCCGCACTTCTCACGTGCTTTGTTTCCGACGTGTGCGAAGGTTCCAAGATCCTTTGGTGGCTGGCCTGCCGTGGTGTCGGGCGGGCCGCGGGAGCCGCGGACCCGCCTGGCCGGCCGTCGGCCTGGTCGTCGCGGCCGGGAGCCCCGCTAGTACGGCCGTGGTCACGATGGCGCCGAATAACCCCCAGGGCATGTATTGCGCAACATTTTGCGCAATTACATTTCATTGGAAAGGCTGGCCATCTCGGAACTTTCCGCTTATTTCCGGCAACCGCCGTCGAATGTCGGGGGTGGCGAATATCGTCGTTGAAGTGAAGGAAGAGATGGCGCTGCGATCTGCGCTTGAAGCCGCCGTGATGCGGGCAGCCCTCGATGAGCACTACGCGCAGTTTCCAGAGACACGCCCGGATCTCGCCGAGATCGCTATAGCCACCGCGGAACTAGACGGGAACCCGTTGGCGGCGGATCCGGACCGTATCCGCCGCGCCGCCGCCGAGATAGCGGCAGCGCACCCGCACCCGGAACCAGAGGACGTCTTGCTCTGGGCCGAGGCCAGGGCGTTCCCGTCATGACCCGGCTCGCCTGACCTGCACTGGAATGACTAGCGTGTGCAGGCGGGATGACACCGGGGCCATCCGGAGTTACAGGTACCGGGCCGCGAGCGGCCTGGCCGGCGATCGTCGGCCGCCGTAGGCCAGGCCGGCCCGCAAGGGCGACGGGACTGGCAAGGCAACGGAGCCGAGAACAGGGACCCGAAGCGGCCGGGAGCCCGCCATGGGCATCGCGAGCATTTCGAGAGGATCCTTTGTGATCAATGACCTGCCAGCACCGACCGGGCGGCGGATCGCACTGATCGCGCACGACAACAAGAAGCAGGACATGCTGGAATGGGCCGAATACAACCTGGCCCTGCTCGCTGAGCATCAGCTGTTCGCTACCGCCACCACCGGCAAGCTGCTCGGCGATAAGCTCGGCCTGCCGGTCACCTGCTTCCTCAGCGGGCCGTTCGGCGGCGACCAGCAGATCGGCGCGCGCATCGCCGAAGGCGAGATCGACCTTCTGGTGTTCTTCTGGGACCCGCTTGAGCCGCACCCGCACGACCCAGACGTCAAGGCCCTGCTGCGGGTCGCGGTGGTCTGCAACGTTCCGGTTGCCTGCAACCGGGCAACTGCAGACTTCATAATCTCATCGCCCCTGATGAGCCGCCTCCATCAGCAGTGGGACCCCAAGTCTGACCAGGATCTGCGTGATGAGGCGAAGCTGGCCGCGTCCCAGATCGCCTAGCCACAGCGAGGCGCCTGCAGCTTCCGGCTGAAGACGGCAAGAGACCCGCAGCCCGGAAACGGCAGGCGCCTCAGCAACTGGTACCGGCCCCGCCACTGCCCGGACACCGGACCCACGCATAGCACAGAAGACATGCTTACTCAGCCTGCGGCGTCGTACCTTGGATGGCCGCAGCCTGCGACTCCCGGCTCCGGGCTCGCCCGCTGCCACGGGCAACTGAGCACGCCAGATGACGGAAAGGTGTCCTGCTGGTGTCCGTGACCCCTGACGCGAGCCGACGCGAGATACTGACGGCATGGTTGACGACACCGCACGGGACCGGGCTATCTATCAGGCGCTGAAAGCGGCCGACGAAGTCGCCGCAGCCCTGCAGACCCACCTCATCGAGGAACACGGCGCCGATCCGGAGCGCGCCGCCCCGCAGAACCCTTCCACCAACTCCCTCAGGCTGCTGCGCCAGGCCCGCGAGCGGCTAGGCCAGGGACTGCGGGCCGTCGAGGCTGACCACATAGCCGAATCCGACGAGATCTCCCTGCGCAACGAATAGCCCTCGCGCCGCGCACTCGGCGTCCCGCAAAGCGGCTGGTTTTGCTCGCAGCTTCGTCTACCGGACCGCGTTCTCCTCTTGAGTGCTCAGCTGGCGTAGACGCGCTGGTAGATGCGCTCGGCCAGCATGATGACTGTGACGTTGGTGGTGGAAGAGGGGATTTCGGGGATGATCGAGGCGTCGGCGACCCGCAGCCCGCTGAGGCCCCTGACGGCGCCGACGGAATCGACGACGGCCCACGGGTCGCCGGATCCGCCCATCGGCACCGTGGAGGTGGGGTGGCCGTAGACGGCCGGATTGGCGGCGATGACCTCGGCCAGGGTGTCGTCGCTGGTCACCGCGTCGCCGGGGGTCAGCTCTGCCGCGATGAAAGGCGCGAAGACCGGGTTGCGGGCTATGGCACGGCCAAGCTTGACGCCTTCCAGCATGCGGCGGGCGTCGCGGCCGGTGGAGAGGTAATTGGCGTCGATGAGCGGGGCCTCGCCGGGATCCCGGCTGGCCAGCTTCAGCGTTCCTGTCGACTCGGGCTGGACGAGAGCGGCCATCAGCACGATCGCCCCTCCGGTAGGGCTGAAGGACCCGTCCATCAGGTGGGTCGCGGTGACGTGGAGGTCCAGCTCGTCGCCAGTGGCCTCGCGGGAGGCTGTCCACAGGAGGGATCCGACCGCGGGGGTCATCTCCAGGTAACCGGGAGCCAGCGCGTAGGCGTTGTAGTAACCCGGTTGGTCATGTAGCCGCTGGCCGACGGGCAAGTCGGCGACGACTCCGATGCCCAGCGCGGTCAGCTCGTCGGCGGGGCCGACGCCGGAGCGCAGCAGGATGGCTGGGCTGCCGTAGGTGCCGCCGGAGAGAATCACTTCACGGCCCCGGTACACCGTGCCGTCCGCGGCGAGGACGCCGGTGGCGGTCGTGCCGTCAAACAGCACGCGGTCGATGTTGACATCGCCGCGGATGGTGAGGTTGGGCCGCCGGCGCACCTCGGCGGTGAGATAGACCAGCCCCACGTTCTGCCGCACTCCGTCGACTACGTCGACTGGGTAGCCATCGGCACCGTTCTGCTCGGCACCGTTGAAGTCGTACACCCGCTTGAACCCGTCCGCGACCGCCGCCTCAACGAATCCCCGCAGGGACGGCGTTAGTTCGCCGTCCGACCGCTGCCGGATCGGCAGCGGGCCGGTCCGCCCGTGATAGGCGTCGTCACCGGTGGGGGTGTTCTCCAGCATCTTGAAGACCGGGAGCACGTCATCGAAAGACCAGCCGTCGGCGCCGTGCTCGCCCCACTTGGCGAAGTCGGCGGCGCGGGCCCGCAGCGCGACGGTGGCGTTCACCGCCGAGCTGCCGCCGAGGACTTTGCCGCGCGGGGTCGGGAGCTGCGGCATCTGGTCGGTGCCGCGCGAGGTGTAGCCCCAGTCGTGAGCTGGGTCTGCGATCTTGTTCGCGTCCAGCAGGGCGGGCGGGTACGCGTCGGGGGCATAAGCGTGGCCGGCTTCGAGCAGCAGGACCGTTCGCGCGGGGTCCTGGCTGAGGCGGGCCGCGAGGACCGCGCCAGCTGAGCCGCCGCCGACGACGATTACGTCGGCGGTCTCGGCCAGGTCAGACATGGCAATCTCCTTGTGTTGCAGGTGGTCGAGCCTGGGTCATGATCACGCCAGGCTCGCCACCAGCAAGGTGAGAGGTCATCGCCGGATACCGGTGATCCGCCTTGGCCTGCTCAGCCAGGCCGGCACGCCCGAGGCACAGGCGGCGAACCTACGCGGGCTTGCCCAGGTCGATCCAGTGCTGAACTGTGTCCACCTGCGTGGCGGGCCACGCGCCGTCGCACGGCATCTTCCCGCTGCGCAGGGCGCCGACGATGGCATCGGCGTGCTCGACGACATCCGCGTAATCGAACAGATCAAAGGCCTTCATCATCGAGTCGCGGTCCTTCGTCCGGAACAGCGGCTTGATGTCCCGCTCGTAGCTGAGCTTGTCGCCTTCGCCAGGTGATGGCATGCCATCTCCTTCTTGTCAGTGGAACGCGGAACCGTTCCGCTGACTTGTCTTTTTCCCGAACGGGCCGCGGTTTCACTTCCTCGTCCACCGTTACCGGCGCGGGCTGAAGACCTTGTTGGGCGATCACGGTGAGGGGCTGTCGCCTGGTTCCGGCGATTTGCGGTCCTGGGTGAGCTGGCGGACCTCGAGCAGGTCCAGGCCGAGCGCCTCGATCTCGGCTAGCACGCCGTACAGCGCCGAGCGGTCCAGCAGGCCGGTGAGCACGGTGTGCGCGCCGCACTCCTCCGGGGCCATGGCCGGGAACGCGGACAGCACGGTGGCGCCGAGGTGCCCGTTGATCCGGATCAGGTACAGGGCGGGTGCCAGCTCCATGACGCCACGGTCACGAGCTGCCAGGTGAGACCGCATCACCCGGATCCGGTGACCGCCGGGCTAGCGCGCGCGAAGCGGTGGTGTGTCGCGCCATGTCAGGCCCCTTAAGCGCCGTACGCCGGCAGGATCGCTCCGCTTACCGGCGCGGCGGCGTCACTGACAAGGAACGCGATCGCGCCGGCGATCGCCTCCGGCGCGACCGCGTGCGCCATCACCTCCGCCGGGAACAGGGTCCGGTTTACCGGGGTGTCGATCAGCTGCGGCGCAACTGCGTTGACCCGGATCCCGTGCGGGCGCAGCTCGATATCCAGAATGCGTGTCAGGTGGACAAGAGCGGCCTTGCTCAGGCTGTAGGCCGCCATGCCTCCCGACGGCTCGATCCCCGGCTTGGCGGTCACGTGCACGATGACGCCTGAACCCTGCTGCTGCATATGTGGCGCGACCGCCTGGCTCAGCCACAGCGCGGGTCCCAGGTTGACATCCATCATGAGCTGCAGCGTCTCGGGAGTCGTGGTGAGCGCGTCTCCGAGACGGAACGCGCCGATCATGTTCACCAGTACGTCCGGGGGTCCGACTTCGCTGGCGATCCGGTCGATGAGCCGCGTCGCCACCGTGGGGTCGGTGGCGTCGGCCACCTCGCGCCGGATGTCCTCGGCGAGGTCACCCAGTGCGCGCTCATCCCGGTCGACCGCCACCACCGTCAGGCCGGTGGCGGCGAGGGCTACCGTCGTCGCGTGACCAAGCGCACCGCCTGCACCGGCCACGACCGCTACCTTGGCGCTCATTGCGTCACCCGGCGCAGAAGCGCAGCGGTGACGTGTTCGCGGAGCCGCCCCGCGTTGTCGTGCATCATGAATTCCTCCTTCGCGACGGCTCCAGGCTTGCTGCGAGGCAGGTGAGAGGTCGTCACCGGATCCCGGTGATTCGCCGCAGCTGGACAGCGCAGGACGGGGTGGGATCGCGCCGGCACCAGCGATCACCATGAGCCGCCGGCCGTTGACAGCACGCGCGCTGGCCTGGTAACGAGGGGGTTACGTCGACGGCGGCAGGCTGTCCGGCGCGGACCCCAAGGCAGGCGTCAGGGTGGATCGTCTAACTTCCGGGTGGATCGACCGAGGTGATCTTGTTGCCGCCCTGGATCGGGCGGCGGCCAGGAAGGTTACGGTCATCTCGGCTCCGGCCGGCAGCGGGAAGACTTCGCTGCTTCGCGCGTGGGCAGACCGTCCGGGCCAGCCGCGCCGGCTGGCAGTCGTGCAGGCGCAGCCGGGCCAGCACGACGCCCAGCTTTTCTGGCTGGCTCTGCTCGACGCGGTACGCCATGCGGCCGACACGGCCGACGACGCGGAACCGCCGGCCGCCACACCTGGGTTCAATGCCGCGGCGATGGCCGACCGGGTGCTCTCGGAGCTGGCCGATGCTCGGGGCGGCATGACGCTGGTCATCGATGACCTGCACGCGCTGAGCTCTCCGGAGGCGGCGGCGCAGCTGACGCGGCTGCTGGCAAACCTTCCGCCGCAGGTGCACGCGGTGCTGGCCACGCGTCATGATCTGCGGCTACGGCTGCACCAGCTGCGGCTTGCCGGTGAGCTGGCCGAGATCAGGGCGGCTGAGCTGCGCTTCTCCGAGCGGGAGACCCGCGCGCTACTGGCTGCCTCGGGGATCACCCTGTCCGAGGGCGGGGTAAGGCTGTTGCATCAGCGGACCGAGGGATGGGCGGCGGGGCTACGGCTGGCAGTGCTGTCGCTGGCCGGTCATCCCGATCCGGAGCGGTTCGTGGCGGAGTTCTCCGGCAGCGACCGCACGGTCGCGGAGTACCTGATCGCCGAGATGCTGGACCGCCAGCCGGCCGCCGTGCAGGACCTGCTGCTGCGCACCAGCCTGCTGGACCGGATCAACGGCGAGCTGGCCGATCTGCTGACCGGCCGCCCCGGCTCGGAAGGGATCTTGCTGGACCTGGAGGACGCGAACGCGTTCGTGGTGTCGCTGGACCCTGGGCGGACCTGGTTCCGCTACCACCACCTGCTCTCGGACTTCCTGCGGCTGGAACTGCGCAGGACGCTGCCAGAAGAGGTGCCGGACCTGCACCGGCGGGCCGCCGGATGGTTCACCGGGCATGGCCAGGTGGCCGACGCCATCCGGCACACCCAGGCGGCCGGCGACTGGCCCGACGCGGCCCGGCTGCTCGCCGACCACTCCTTCAGCATGATGCTCGACGGGCAAGCACAGACCATCCTGGCGCTGCTGCGGGCTTTCCCGCCGGGAACGGATGACTCCGAGCTGGCGCTGGTGCGCGCCCTGAGTGACCATCTGCTTGGGCGCCTGGATGAGGCGGCTGCCCACCTGGTGGTCGCCGAGGCGCACGCCGAGGCGGCGCCGCCGGATCGCCGGCGTCGCCTGGGGGTGGCAATCGCGGCGGTGAAGGTGTCGCTGGCCAGGCGGCGCGGTCACCTGACCGGCGTACTGGAACAGGTCAAGTTCCTGGCCTCGCCGCTAGGCGGAGAGTCCGACGAGGACATCGCGTTGGGCAGCGACCTGCGGGCGGTGGCGCTGATGAACCTGGGGACCGCCGAGGCGTGGTCGCCGGGGGGGCTTGCCGACGCCGAACGCCACCTGCAGGAGGGCGCCGCTCTGGCACGGGAGATCGGCCGGCCCTACGTCGAAGTCAGCTGCCTGGCACAGCTGGGCTTCGCGTCGAAGATCCACCCGTTCGCCACGACCCAGCGGCGCTGCCGCGAGGCGATCAGGCTCGCCGAGCGCTATGGCTGGGGCGCCGAATCGGTGATCGCGCCCGCGCTGATCACGCTGACCGGCACGCTGATCTGGACCGGTGAGCTCGACGAGGGCGAGCGGTTGCTCCAGCGCGCCCTGCAGGCCGGGCAAGCGGACACCGGGCCGGACATCGGGCTGCTGCTGCACCACACAATCGGGATGCTGCAGGCCTGCCGCGGCCGCCACCACCAGGCGCTCGCGGAGTTCACCGCGGCCGACCGCCTGCAATCGCAGCTGGCGGGCTCGCACGCGCTGGCCAGCCAGGTGACCGGCTGGCTGCTGGCCACCCAGGCCCGCCTCGGGCGGACCGGCGAGGCCCGCGCCGCGCTCGCGGCACTGGATGACGAGCGGGCCGGCTCAGGGGAAATCCGCAACGCCCGCGCGGTTATCTGCCTGGCCGACGGCGATCCGGCCGCCGCCCTGCGCGCGGTGCGCGAAGTCCTGGACGGCACAGCGCCGGTGATCGGGTACGTCGCCATCGTGGAAGCCCAGCTGCTGGCCGGGCTCGCCCACCGTGAGCTCGGCGACCAGCGCGCGGCGAACGAGGCCGCCGAGAGCGCGCTGTCCCTGGCCGAGGCTGACCGGCTGGTCCTGCCGTTCGCGATGACCAGCGCACGGGACCTGCTGGAGGCGCTCCCGCCGCACTACACCGGGCACGCCGCCCTTCGCACCGACATCCTTGGCGTGCTGCAGGGCTCATCGCCCCAGGCCCGCCACCCGGACCAGGCGCTGCCCGCCGAGCAGCTCAGCCCGGGCGAGCTGCGGGTGCTGCGCTACCTGCCGACCAACCTGTCGCGGCCGCAGATCGCCGGCGAACTGTCCGTCTCGCTGAACACCGTCAACACCCACGTTCGCAGCATCTACGCCAAGCTCCAGGTCCGCGACCGTTCCGCCGCCGTACAGCGCGCCCGGGACCTGCGGCTGCTCGCGGCCGGCCGCCTACCCAGCCCTGCGATCTCCTGATCCCGGCGATTCGGGTCACCTTCCCGCCCCCGTTCCCGCGTTGTGCGGGGAGCTGGCTACTCAGCGGAAGCGGCTGCCTCTTCGGCGGCCCGCCTGGTGATGGCCTGCACGGTGCGGACGGTCGTCTCGATGTCGTGGATGTCGAACTGGCCGAGCAGCCGGGCGGTCGGGCCGCCGACGTACTCGCGCAGGCTCCGGTGCAGGGCTGCTCCCTCGGCTGTCAGGTCGACGTGGGCATCGCCGCTGATCAGACCCTCGGCCTCGAGCCGGGCGAGGAGCTCGTGCGCTGAGGCGGCTTGCACGTTCCTGGAACCCTCGAGGTCGCGGCTCAGGGCCTGACGGGACACCCCGGGCCCGCGGGTGGCGATGAGCTGGAGGGCGTACCAGGTCTCGGGCTTGGTGCCGCGCTGGGCAAGGTGCTCGTGAAGTATGGCGGTCATCGTCCGCTCGGCGAAGGCCAGAGCCTGGCCGAACTGGCCGTAGACGGCGGGTGGTGTGGTCATGGCGTGCTCCGTTCGCTATGATGGACAGGTACCTGACCACTATAACTTATAGACAGGTGGCTGTCTATCTATGGAAGCAGACTTTCCCGAGCACCCGCTGATCGGGCTGCTACTCCGGCTCGCCTACCAGCACTACGCGCAAGACATCGATACGGCACTGCGCGAGGCGGGGTTCAGCGACATCCGCCCGGGGGCTGCGAACGTGTTCCCGTTCGTACCGCCGGACGGCATCACGGTCTCGCGGCTCGCCGAACTGGCCCGGGTGCGCAAGCAGTCGATGGCCCAGGCGGTCGATCAGCTTGAGCGCACCGGCTACGTGGAGCGCCGCCCGAACCCGCACGACAACCGCTCGCGACTGGTGTTCCTCACCCAGCGCGGCGCGTCGGTCCCCCCCGTCACGCACGCCGCAGCCGAGCGGGTGGAAGAGCGCTGGGCACAGCTGACAAGCCCAGCGGAATTCGAGGCGCTGCGCGCCTCACTGCTGCGCTTGCTCGCCGAAGTTAAGGACCAGTAGAGCCAGCGCCTGCCGCCCGCCTACCGTGATCCGGCATCGTTCTTCTGCTGGAACGCCCCGCCAGCGTTGGCACGCGCGATGTCCTGCGCCGACCGGCCAGTGTCCTTCAGGTAGGCGTGCGAGTCAGCATGGTCCTCCGGGTCGTTTCTGCGGTTCACTAGCCGGGGGATGCTGATTGCCACGATGGCGATCAGAAGTCCGGACACGGCGGCAAGTATCCCGATCAGCATGAAAAGCGTCTCCCCCGCGCCTGTGGATTATCTTCGCGGTCAAGCCTATGCACCGCAGGACTGCCCATCGGGCGTAGCCTGCGCGGCGTTGGTCACATGAGATGATCGCCACCGACCTGCGGCTAGCAAGTCCCGCCGCGGCCCGCGAGAGGAACTTACTTAGATCGATCCCACCCTGCCTGCCTTGGCCGATGAATCGCGGGCGTCCCGCAGGTAAGGCGGTTATTGCCGGAAGGCAATCGCCTTCCGCGAACGGCTGGTGGCAGCGTCCGGCGAGCCCCGCTCCGGTGCGTCGTGCCTGGAGGGGATCAGCTTTAGGTTCAAGTATGGACCGTGAGGCGCAGATCCAGGCGATCGAAGAGCAGCTCGATGCTCTTCAGGGCATGCCGGCCGACAGCGACCAGTCAGCCCGCGACGCCCTGATGCACGCGATGATGACCGTGAGGCACATCAGTCAGCTCTCGGCGCAGGCCCAGGCGCAGGCCATGATTGGAGCTGGAGCGCCCATGGATGACATCCTGGCCAAGCTCCCGGAGTGGCTCGACCGGCTGGTCACCGAGTTCACGCGGATCGTCGAGAAGCTGGCGCAGGCCACGTCGTTTTCGATCTCGGTGGGAACCGCGCTGTCGGTCACTGTGAACTTCGGGCCGTCCGCCCGCCAGTGACGGGCTGGCTCGCGATGTGATCTCTGCCGCGGGCCAGATGCCGTGCACGTTAGCGCTTCAGGTCATGGTTGCGGCCCGGAGGCGGAGGCGGAGGCGGGTGGGGGTAGCGGATTCCGCTGCCCCACCCGATCTCCCAGCCAGGCTCCTCGTCGAAGTAGTCGGCATAGGCGATGGGGAGAGCGTCGTGTTCCTCAACGAGCCGCATCAGTTTGGCGTACCACTCGACGTAGAGAGGGTCGTCCTCTGCCGCGAGCAGGCGTGGCAGGCCCGAACGGATTAGGTCCGCGACGGCGTTCTGGGCTTGTGCTGACGTCGACCCGGCTGCCGGCGAACTGTGTGCGGGAGCCCGTCGTGTAGTTAACCGCGCTATCCCAGTCGCGGATTTCGGGGTAGCCGTTGCCGCTCTGGAAGTCGGCCGCTGCCGCGATCGCCACGCGCCAGTACATGCCCGATGCGCTCATGCCGGGGAGTATCCGGGCGGAGTGGTAACCCCGCTGGTGCAGCATCCGGACTCCGTGGAGGATGCGCAGCGGTGTCCAGCGAGCGAGCCCAGCGCCGATCTGCTCGTACGTCTCCTGGTCGAGGGCGACGAGTTGCACTGTCTCGACCGACGTGGGGGTGGAGGCGATCGTCTCAACAGCGGCAGCGATCGCGTCGTGCTTCGGCCAGGCGTAGATCCCCGCACTGATCAGTGGGAACGCCACGCTTCGGGCGCCCAGCTCATCGGCGACTTCCAGCGCTCGCCGGTAGCAGGAGGTCAGCAGGCTTCGGTCCTGCTGACCCGCGTTGTAATTCGGCCCGACTGCGTGGATCACCCATCGGGCGGGAAGCTTCCCTGCCGTGGTCCAGCCGGCGTCCCCGGTCGTGAGCCCGTCAGGGAAGCGGGCAACGCAGTCCTCCAGGATCGCCGGGCCTCCACCGCGGTGAATCGCCCCGTCGACTCCACCGCCACCGCGCATCCGTCTGTTCGCGGAGTTGACGATGGCGTCCACGGTAACCGTGGTGATGTCTCCGAGGACGACGTCGATGGAAGGCATGGACTGACTCTCCTTGACGCATCGCGACCCTCACTGGAGTCCGACTCTCCGGACGAAGACCTACTCCAATGCACCAATCATCCATCAGTCTCTTTGGTCACCACTGGCCGGCTGCGGAGCCAGATCGGGGCTCCGCAGCCGGCCTGGGCGCGTTACCGGACGGCGGCCAGAATGCGGTTCGAGCCGCGCTGCCAGATGGTTCCCACCTCGGTGAAGCCCGCCGCGCGCAGCGCGTCGACGTGCACGGCGAGCAGTTTGCCCTCGGGCCCGTGGTGATGGACCGAGCGCCGTTCGCGCTCGGCGGCCGGGTCCGCGAGCGCCGGGTCCGCGCCGACGGCCAGCCACCACTGTCCCCAGTCTTCGCCGTGCCCGTCAGGGAAGCGGCGGTGCTCTTCCCGTTCCTCAAGCACCCGGTCCAGGCGTGCGAGCACCGGGTGCTCCGCCTCATCCAGCCGCAGGTGGTCGCCGTCAAGGAACAGCCCGCCCGGTCGCAGCAGGCCCGCCACGACCCGGTAAAGCTGACGTAGCTCCGCTGCGGTCAGCCAGTGCAGCGCGGTAGTCGACACGACCGCGTCCATCTGGCGGCCCAGCCCGAGCCCGAGCCCCGCTTCCCACCCTGGCGCCCGCAGGTCCACGTCAAGGAACCGCAGGCCCGGCACGTCCGCGTAGGCGGCACCGCCGAGCGCCAGCGTGACCGGGTCCGCGTCGACCGCGAGGACCGTCGCCGCGGGAAGTCGGCTGAGGAGACGCACCGCGAGGGAGCCTGGCCCGCAGCCGAGGTCGAGGACGACCGGGTCCGCGCGTCCGGCACCCGCCTCGACGGCATCGATCAGCGCGGTGAACCTGTCCTCACGGTCCGGGAGGTACACCTCCTGCTGCCGGTCCCAGCGCGCGATCCAGTCACGGGCCGCTGCGGGGTCGAGTTCCTTTAGTTCCGGCATGTCGAGCTCCTCGTCACTGCCTAAGCTAACCTTGTCAGTTACTGACCCTAGAACGACGGGATATAACTGGTCAAGTGAACTTCAACAGTCACACGGACCTGGTCGTCTCGATGGCGGTCGCGCTGGTGAACCTGCTTACCAAGGGCGAGGACCGCAGCCGGGCGTACGAGCCGCCCACCGGAGCGGAGCGCGCTGCCAGGCTCAACGCCCTGTTCAAGTCGGCACGGAGCAGGACGGAAGTAACTGAGGCGGAAGCGGAGGCGTTCGGTGCCGTCGCCACCGACCTCCGCGCCGTCTTCGCCGCCATCGCCGTCGGCGACATCGACGACGCCGCGCACCGGGTCAACGACATGCTCGCCGCGACCGGCGCGCACCCGACCCTGGAACGGCACGACGACGAGCCCTGGCACATCCACTTCCACTCCGCAGACGAGACGTCACGGGCCAAGGGCTGGGCGGCAGGCTGCGCTACCGGCCTGGCCATCGTCCTCGGCAGCGAGCTGTATGACCGGCTCGGCGTGTGCACCGCGCCGCACTGCGACCGGGTCTACGTGGACACGTCGCGCAACGGGAGCAGGCGCTTCTGCTCGACCGCCTGCCAGAACCGGGTGAAGGCCGCCGCCTTTCGCGAGCGTCACGCCTGAGCGGCCGGCCCGCAGCACCTAACCGAGCCAGCTGCCCGGCAGTCGCTGGCCGGGTTTCCATGGCCTCGAGGGCCGGGCCGTGGAAACGGGTTCCGCGACTGGGGAGGGCCGGGGGCGGCTGAGCCGGTCCTGGCGCTGGGACCGCACGGGCTCGGGAAGGTCCATGCCGGCGAAGGCGGCCGGCCAGTCCGCGGGGCCGTACCGGGTAGCGAGGTCGCAGTGGTGCAGCTCGACCTCGGCCAGTCGGCGGGTCAGCAGCTCGGCGGCGGGGAACGGCGCTGAGTCCAGCACCCCGACCTGGACCTGCCAGGCCTCGTCCGGCAGCTGCCTGGCGACGGTCCGCAAGGCCATTGCCGAGTCGGCCAGGTCGGTCATGAGGTCCCCTGCGCGCTGGGCGGCCCCTTGCTCGATGTCGGCCTCCCGGGCCTGCGCGCTGGCGTACGCGGGGCAGGCCTGCCCGGACTTGGCGCCGACCAGCAGGTTCCGCATGGCATCGGCGTCACGGGCCACGTGCGCAAGGACATACGCCCTAGTCCACCCCGCCAGCAGCGACGCGGCCCGCAGGTCAGCCTCGGAAAGGGTACGGGCATCGTCGAGCAACCGCTGCGTCGCACCGTCGACCAGGTCGCTCAACTTCCGCTGCGCCGCGTCCATCAACCCACCCTAGACAACCCACCGCAGCCGGTACGCGCGGCGGTCGCAACCTGCGATCGTCATGCTGCTCAGCGCATGCACATTAGCCGGGCGTCCGGGCGGAGATGACCGCGCTAGCGGTTATGAGGACCACGACCAGGAATAGCATCATCCAGCCGAGTACCAAGCCCCCGAGTGCCAGGCCAGCCCCCCGTTCCCCGGTGCGCTTGATCTGGCTCCGGGCCACGTAGCCGAGCCCGATCGCCGGGATGGTCGCCACCGGCCCCACCATGAACTGCGCCAGACCGAAGACGAGGCTCGCTACCGCCAACGCGTTGGTCTTGGCCACCGGACTCACCGGACTCACCGGGGGCGCCAGCGCGGCAGGCAGGTCGTGTACGACCTGGTCCAGGTCGCCGTACGTGCGCGCGGACATGGTTGTGTCCAGGCGGGCGTCGTACTCGTCCTTGGACAGCCGCCCCTCGATGTAAGCCGTGCTGAGGATTCCCGCCACGCGGTCGCGGTCCGCATCCGCGGCCCGAATCCTGCCAACCTGTTCGCGGTGGGTCACTTGGTAGCCGTGCTCAGCCGCTGTCGGTTCCTGCCAGTCCATTTCCTGCCAGCCCATCTCACACCCCCATCCAAAGGAACACACTCCCGCAACCCCACATTCCACCGATCCCCTTACTGATCCTGCGACGAGCGACACAGGCCGGCGCCCCGAGCGCAAGAGACGAACATCCCGGTCACTGCCCGATTTCAGGAGCGAGACTGGCTCGTACCCGCCCCGTAGCGCAGTCCGTCGATGAGGAGCGCGACCATGCGCTGGCTGTACGCGACTCCCTCGTCCGCCACGGGCAGGCACAGGTTGACGACGGCGTGCAGAAGGTACCTGGAGCTGACGTCGGCGCGGATCTCGCCGCTCGCCGCCGCCGCCTCGAGCAGTGACCCGAGGGCGGGGCCGAGTCGCTCCATGAAGTAGCCGGGCAGGGCGTTTGCATAACCGGAACAACATTCCGTATAGTTCCGGAAGGGCGTTCCGCTTCGGTCCAGGGTATGGCACCGAAGAGCGCTCAGCACGCCTTGACCACCACCTTTAGGAGAAACCGTATGCAGTACCGCACCCTCGGCCGGACCGGCATCAAGGTCAGTCCCTACGCGCTCGGCACGATGATGTTCGGGGCGATCGGCAACCCCGACCACGACAACTCGGTCCGCATCATCCACAAGGCGCTGGACGCGGGGATCAACTTCGTCGACACCGCCGACGCGTACTCCCGCGGCGAGTCAGAAGAGATCGTGGGCAAGGCGCTCAAGGGGCGTCGCGACGACGTCGTCCTCGCGACCAAGCTGAGCCTCCCGATGGGTGACGATCCCAATCAGCGAGGCAACTCCAGGCGCTGGATCATGACCGAGGTCGAGAACTCGCTGCGCCGCCTGCAGACCGACTACATCGACCTGTACCAGATCCACCGGCCGGACCCCGACACCGACATCGAGGAGACGCTTTCGGCGCTCTCGGACCTGATCCACAACGGTAAGGTCCGTGCGATCGGGTCGTCCGCGATGCCCGCCTCCGACATCGTCGAAGCCCAGTGGGTGGCCGAGCGGCGCGGCCTGGCACGGTTGCGCACCGAGCAGCCGACGTACTCGATCCTCAACCGCGGCATCGAAACCGAGGTACTGCCCGTCGCCCAGCGCTACGGGATGGGCACGCTCGTGTGGAGCCCGCTCGCGAAGGGAATGCTCACCGGGCGCATCCGCAAGGGCCAGCAGACCGACCTTCGCCGCGCCGCCATCTTCACGAGCTTCAGTGACGAGCGCCGGCTCAACGCCGTCGAGCAGATCATCCAGGTCGCCGAGAAGGCGGGCCTGCCGATGACGCACCTCGCGATGGCGTTCGCGATCGCCCACCCCGGCGTGACCAGCGCCCTCATCGGGCCGCGCACGATGGAACAGCTCGACGACCTGCTCGCCGGCGTCGACGTCACGCTCAGCAACGAGATCCTCGACCGGATCGACGAGATCGTCCCGCCCGGCACCGACGTCGGCGCGCCCGACCAGTCCGCCTACCTGCCCCCGGCCGTCGCGCAGTCGAACCTCCGCCGCCGGCCCGTCGATGAACGCGCGGCCGCCTGACCATGTCCCATTCGCGGCAGGCCGACTCCGTTACGGTCAAGACCGCAACGGAGTCGGGCTGGGGTTCACGCCAGCGGATGCGTGCCGTTTTGTCCCTGGGGGAATGACCCCAGTGTGGTCACTGCCGGGTTGCCTGCTATCCCCGTGTCTGCCGGTGCGCTGATCTTCGACCAGGCCGGGCGGCTGCTGATCCTCAAGCCGACGTACAAGAAGGGCTGGACGATTCCCGGCGGCGTGATGGAGGCAGACGGGGAAACGCCGTGGGACGCGTGCCGCCGGGAGGTGCGCGAGGAGTGCGGCCTTGAGGTGCGCGGCGGCCGGCTGGCCTGCGTCGACTTCCGGCCCGGACGTCCGGGTCACAACGGCGGCATCCGGTTCCTGTTCGACTGCGGGCCGGCCGACGACACGGACCTGGCGGCGATCACGGTCCAGCCGGAGGAGATCGCCGAGTACCGGCTCGTCCCCTTGGACGCCGCGCTCGCCCTGCTCAGGCCCCCGATCCGCCGCCGCGTCCGCGCCGCTACGCGGCACCGCAGATGCGTCTACCTGGAAAACGGCCGTCCGGTCCCCGGCATCACCTAGACCTCCGGGCCGTGCGTCCTTCCGCCTCGCACCTCGTTGTCAAGCAGCGAGAACGCCTATCCTCTAGTGATGGGAACCGCCAGTGCGTCGATCGACCGGGACACCGTCGTAGCGCGGGTGGCGGGATTCCCGCGCGTGGCCGCGGACAGGCCAGACCTGAAGCAGGCCGCGGTGGCGGTCTGCGTCACGGTGCGCGGCGGGCAGCCGTGCCTGCTGATCACCCGCCGCGCGCCAAGCCTGCGCGCGCACGCCGGCCAGTGGGCGCTGCCCGGCGGGCGCGTGGAACCCGGCGAGACGCCAGCCGACGGCGCACTGCGCGAACTCGCTGAGGAAGTCGGGCTCGAACTCGGACCAGGCGCCGTCCTCGGGCTGCTCGACAACTACGTCACCCGCTCCGGCTATGTCATGACCCCCGTGGTCTGCTGGGCCGGGCCGACGGACCGCCTGACCGGCAGCGAGGCCGAGGTCGCCGCGGTGCACCAGGTGCCCCTCGCCGACTTCGACGTGGAGCCGAGGCTCGTCTCCATCCCGGAGTCCAGCGCCCCGGTCATCCAGCTCCCCTTGCTCGGCGGCTACCTGCACGCGCCCACCGCCGCCATCGTCCACCAGTTCTGCCGCATCGCCTGCCGCGGCGAACTCCACCGCGTCGCCCACTACGAACAGCCGGTCTTCGCCTGGCGCTGATCATTGCCCGCTGGGCTTCGGAATGGTCCGCCGACGGAGCGGCGTTCCTGCTGCGTGGATGAGGAGCTGGGCAGCGGGCCTGGCCCGATTGCCCTCACGACCGCCTGACCCGGAAGGGGTACAGCATGACCGACGCCGACATCCACTACTACTTCGACCCGGTGTGCCCGTTCGCGTGGATGACCAGCAAATGGGTGCGCATCGTCGCCGAGCAGCGGGACTACGCCATCGACTGGCGGTTCATCTCGCTGCGGTTGATTAACTCCGGGATCGACTACGACAGCCACTTCCCCGCCGGCTACGACGAAGGGCACACCTCCGGGCTGCGGCTGCTGCGGGTCGCGGCCCGCGCCAGGGCCGAGCACGGCCGGGGTGCCGTCGGCCCGCTGTATGCGGCCGTCAGCAGCGAGATCTTCGACTCCGCCGGCGCCGCCGACCTGACGCCCGCGGTCCGGGGCAGCCGGGCCTTCGTCGAGCCGCTGCTCGCCAGGGCAGGCCTGCCCGCCGAACTGGCGGACGCGCTCGACGACACGCGGTGGGATGAGGAGATCCGCGCCGAGGGCGAAGCGGCGCTGGCACTCACCGGCAGGGATGTCGGCACGCCGATCATTCACTTCAGCCCGCCGGAGGGCACTGCCTTCTTCGGCCCGGTGATCAGCCGGCTCCCGGACCCGGCGGACGCCGTCCGGCTCTGGGATTACGTGACCGGGCTGGCCGACTTCCCCGGCTTCGCCGAGCTCAAGCGGAGCCTCCGGGAGCGGCCCCAACTGCGCAGCTTCGGCGTAAACCCCGGCACAGCCGGGACGGAGGAGGACTGGCACGCCGGCAGCCGCAAAACAACGTTGTAGCTTGTGCCAGGCCACGGGATCCGGTGCCCCGTCCTTGTCGCTGAGTTGTCCGGGTGTGTCTTAACTCGTCCGAGCCCGGCTTGCGCCCATTTCGCCCGGAACGCCCGTCGGCCCAGTGGTCAAGGAAACTCAGTAGATGGCCTGTTGGTGCCGCTATGTAGCGGCACCAACAGGCCATCTATAAAGAAGGGATCACTCTGGGCGCACGGGCCGTTTGTCGGCACCGAAGGCCCCTTAAGTCAACGGCATACGGCGAATCGGGCGGCATGTCCCCGGAGCCTCGTCATGGTGGATGTTTAGGCACACTATGACGTGCCTAAACATCCACTATCTTCAGCATCCTGTTCGACGAACCGCGATCTCGCGCCGACGCATCGGCGGAATGAACGGTATATCGGCCTTGCCGGGTTCGGGGGCGGGCAGAAGACGCTTAGGCGCTTTGTCGCGCGTCCACGCGGACGTTGTCCGCGCTCTCGACCGAGACGGCCTCGGGAACGACGGCAAAAACGTCGGGTGTGACATTTGCCTTAGTCAAGGATTTACGGTCTTCCGCGTACTCAACGATGATCATGGTGCCACCCTCCCCAGGGAAGACGGACCACTTGATACCTGGCACATCCGCGTGCGCACGTGTCCACCGGGAGTAGTCCTGCTTGGTGGTGATATGCGTAATCTCGGTGATGACCCCGGTGATCACGGCGTGTCTCCTTTCGGAATGTGCGGGCCCAGCACTGCATGACCATGGGGACTGTTAGCTCTGTCACATGGCCTGTAGGGATGGGGTTGCGCGTCCTGTCGGAGAGCACGATGCGATAGCGCTCATTGCCTAATCTCTCGCTATCCGCATGGCTGATCCGTTGCGCTACGAGCCTTTACGGCACGCGGCAGCGGCAGCCTCTGTCGGAGGCGACCTTAGGGTGGGTGGGGGACCACATCGCTGTAGACCATGCACGACCAGGGGGGTTGGTATGGTCTAGACCTCTCCTCGCACTCTCATTAATATCAGATGCTTTAGAGGCAGATGAACCCCTTGGGGGCGTAAGTGGCGGACATCACAAGCTGCGGCTTTTGCCTCTTTTGCCCCTCCGGCGGGTCGGTGTCGAGGTGGGCGTGCTCCAGACCGAGTGCCGCCGAGTTCGAGGATGACGCCCCGGCGAACGGCTGCTGAACCTGCTCACCTCGCTGAGCGACGCGCAATGGGACGCACCCCGCGGCAGCACCGCAGCACTGGCTAGCCGCGGCGGCGACCTGTGCCGGGTCGGTGATGTCGAGCCGGATCGGCACCACGCCGGGTACGTCGATCCTTTCCGGATTCCGCGCGCCGCCGTAGACCCTGGCGGCACCGCGGTCGATCAGTTCGCGGGCGAACACCCCGCCGATGCCGCGGTTGGCCCCGGTGACCGGGGCGACGGCGCCGCGAGCGGAGAACTTGGAAGCGGTGTTTACGGAAGACATGGTTCCAGGCTCGGTCCCCGCGGCCAGCAGCAGTAGGGATCAACCTGCTATGGACTCATAACCTTCAGTTAGGCCTTGCCCGGCACGGGCCCGTCCGCGCCGCTGCCGGTGGCACGAGGCAAGCCAGTACGGCAGCGCTCAACTGCACGCAAGGCCGCCGGGCAGACTCGCAGAAGGGCGTGCTGCGGTCTCTGTGTGTAACCTGGGCAGCGGTGCTCGGCTAACGTGAGCCGGACGGCGCTGCCGCTGGTCAGAATGTGTCTGGCTTGGCATTGACCGACATGAGCAGAGGTGAGTTATGCGCCGACGTTCCGGCCTGGACATCCCTGAGACGCTCGAGGACACCTGCGATCCGGCGACGATGGCTCTGGTCGTCTATGACATGCAGGCCGGCGTGCTGCGGCAACTGCCGGAGGGCGGGGCCGAGGCGATAGAGCGGGTATCGCAGGTGCTCACTGCGGCGCGGGCCGGCGGCTACCCGGTGTTCTTCACCCGGCACATGTCCCTTCCGGTCAGGCTCATGGGCACGGCACAGCTGCGCACCGCGATGGCCTGGCAGCACGTGGACGATCCAGAGCAGGTCCAGTCATGGTTCCTGCGCGGTACGCCCGGGTTTGAGATCGTCGCGGGCCTGTCTCCGCGCGATGATGAGGCTGTGTTCGACAAGCTGGCCATGTCCGCCTTCGCCGGGACCCCCTTGGAGATGGCGCTGCGGGACCTGGGCATCCGGGCCTTCGCGATCGCGGGCGTCGCCCTGGAGATCGGCATCGCGCCGACTGTCTGGCACGCCGTCGATCTCGGGCTCATTCCCGTGGTGGTGACCGACGCCTGCGGCGGCCGGGACCGCCCGGCCATGCAGCGCACGCTGGACGACTTCCGGTTCAGCGGGGACACGCTACTCACCGACATCGCTACCATCACGCCGCTGCTGGCCCCGGGTACGTGAAAAGCGGCCGTCCGGTCCCCCGGCATCACCCAGTAGGGCAGGCGCAGGGAGGCGAAGACACGCCACCGTTCGGGATACTCCTGCTCTTGCACTTGGGGAGGCGGCATGCGGATATCCGAGGCTCCCGCCGTGGATGTGCGCGGGCCGCTCACCGCGCAACGCCGACGGCTGCTGAACCTGCTCACCTCGCTGAGCGACGCGCAATGGGACGCACCCACGGCAGCACCGCAGTGGCCGGTCAAGGACATCGCCCTGCACCTGCTCGACGTGGACCTCAGCTGGCTCGCCCGCGACCGGGATCACGACCGAACCGGGGTCATCCCCATGCCTTCGGGCCATGATGAGTTCGTCTGCGGGCTCGCACAGCGTAACCAGCGCTGGGTCGACGGCACCCGGGGACTGAGCCCGCGCCTGATCACCGACCTGCTCCGCTGGTCAGGCGAACAGCTCGATGCCCACCTCGGCACCGTCGACCTGGCGGGCCCGAGCTCGGTCTACTGGGCCGGCGAGGTCCCGCTGTGGTTCGACCTCACCCGCGAGTTCACCGAACGGTGGGTGCATTACCGGCAGATCCAGGAGGCGACCCTGCCAGCCGGACACGACCACCGGCCCGACGAGTACCTGCCCCTGGTACTGCGCACGTTCATCTGGGGCTTCCCGCACCAGTACCAGGCTCCAGCGCCAGCGGGCACCGCGATCGCCTTGGAGATCCCCGGCACTGGCGCGTGGACCCTGACCAAGTCGGCAACCGGGTGGTCCCTCGATGAAGGGCAAGCCGCCGCGCCTGCCGCCACCCTGCGGATAAGCGGCGAGGCGGCCTGGCGGCTGCTCACCGGCGCCAGCTACGACGCACGCCAGGTGCAGCTATCGGGTGACCCAGCACTGGCCGAACCTCTCCTGCGGGTCCGCGGCATCATCGTCTAGTCCCGCGGCGGTGTCATACGACAGGGACGCCGAGCGCGGCCGCGGGGATGAGCCTTCTCATGAGGAGCCGCCACTCCAGCCGCCGATCACGAAGCTGCCGGCCCGGATCACCTTGTAGGTGTACTTAAGGGTGCGTGACCCGAAAATTCCAGCAAACTATCCAGCCGGATGTATAAGGTTTACCTCCGAGATTCTCGAACCGCTCGGCATGTGCCGCAGACTTAGTGTCGCGTGTCGTAAGTTATTTTACGGTGACCGGAAGCTCCGGCCCGCCCCATGCGCATGGAAGACACACGGTCGAAAACCTCGCCTGAGTCATCTGGAGGTCCCCCGATATCACAAGGACACGGCAAAGTCATGAATTGAGGCTTTGACCTGCGGTGTCATAGCTAAGGATAACGTTCGCCGTCCCGAGATAGCTCCTTGCTTTCTGCGGTGCGCCTGCCGTGTCCGCGTGGCCGGGCCATACGGAATACCCTGCCCCGGCCTTCGGTTCTGCAGCGTGAAAACAGTGCGCAGCCTGAAAACCCGGGGAGTACGGCACGTCATGTCCGAGAAGCTGGAAGTGCACGGGGCTGTGGCGCGCGGATTCGAGCGCGTGCGCGAGGAGTTCGCCGCGGTGCTTGCCGAGGAGGCGCACAACGAGCCGGGCTCGCAACTGGCCGCCTACCTCGGCGGCCGTCTCGTCGTGGATCTCGCGGCGGGCGACGATTTTCCCGCCGGGAAGCTGACCGGCCTGTACTCCGTCACCAAGGGCGCGGCGCACCTCGTGTTCGCGCTGCTCGTGCAGGACGGCGTGATCGACCTCGACCGCCGGGTCGCGGACTACTGGCCCGATTTCACCGGCGCGGGCAAAGAGGATCTCGGCGTGCGCGACCTGCTTGCCCACGGCGCGGGCCTGATCGCCCTGGACCGTCCGATGACGATGCCCGAAATCGCCGATGACCGGGTGCTGGCCGAACTACTGGCCAGGCAGAAACCCTTCTGGGAGCCCGGGAAGGGCTACGGTTACCACGCGTTCGTGATCGGCGCGCTCACCGGCGAGGTGGTCCGGCGGGCGGCCGGCGCCTCGATCCAGGCAATTTACGAGGAGCGGATCCGCGCGCCGTACGGGCTCGAGCTTTTCCTCGGCCTGCCCGAGGAACTCGAGCCGCGCTATGAGCCGGTCCGTGCGATGAATCCCACGCGCGCTCAGGCCGAATCCATTGCCGCAGACCCGGTGGACCCGGCGGACCTGCTAGCGATCGCCTTCAATCGCGGTTCGGAGAACAAGGACTTCACCCTCGATATCCCGAACACGCGCGAGGTGCGGGCCAATGGGCCCGCCTCGGTTGGCGGCGTCGGCAGCGCGCGCGGCGTCGCGGGCATGTACGCGGCCGCGCTGACCGGCCTCGGCGGCGGGCCATTGCTACGGGCCGAGACGATCGCCGAGTTCACCACCCCGCACCTGATCGGCCCGGACCTGGTGACAGGCGCATCCGACGCGTTCGGCCTCGGCTTCGAGCGGCCGGCGACCGAGTTCCCCGCCCTCGGCCCCGACGCCTTCGGCCATTGCGGCGTGGGAGGCTCGCTCGGTCTCGCCGACCCGCGCACTGGCCTGGCCTACGGCTACGTCCGCCGGCGCTTCGCCTTCCCCGGCGGCACGGCACCCGAGAACGCCCGGCTTATCCAGGCACTCGTCGATGCGGCCCAGCCGTCAAGGTGACGTGATCAGGTCAGCCTTCGAAACGGCAGGCCAGAATGAGGGAGAACACGACCGCATAAACGACTCTGCCGGGTCCCTGCCCGATATCACGGGTGAAAGCAGGTGGCTTCAATGGCCTGGGGACTCTTCGAAGCACTGCCTATATCGGCCGGTCCCGTTACCTGTACAGTTCCCGCACCCGTGTCCAGGCCGCCAGGCCCAGGGCGACGATGGCAGCCAGTTCGACCGCGGTGACGACCGTGAGGCCGGCCCCCAGCGCGGTAAGCGTGCCGAAAGCCAGGCCAGCCACGATCGCGTAAGCGAGGAACGATATCGCCAGGAGTGCCAGTCCGGTGAGGACCGCGAGAACCGGGCGGGAGTTCAGCAGCTGCCGGGATCGGGCGACAGCCACCGACCCGGCCAGCACTGCTACCCCGACCGCCTCGAGCAGGCCCGCCGCGATATCCGGGCCCGTGCTGCCGGCCGCCGAGGTGAAGCCGTATCCGATGGCCAGGGCGAACAAGCCGATGGCGGCGGCCAGCCACAGGTCCGCCTGGCGCCCGCGGCCGCCGTCGCCCGGGACGGCGCTCTGCGCCCCCGGCGCGGCACCGTACGCGGGCCCTTGCTCGGCCAGGGAGACACGTGCCGCACGGCTCAGCACCAGCAGCGCCCAGACTCCGATGCCGACCGCGCCGGTCACTGCGGCCGCAGGGCTCGACCCGTCCGACGCGGCGAAGGCGGCCGGGCCGATCGTGAGCAGCAGGGTGCCCAGCGCCGCGGCGGCGATCTCCGCGCCCGCGGCCCATTCACTGCGCAAGATCGCTTCCCAGCCCGCGGTGCACACCGCGGCAAGAAGGCACGCCCACGCCACGAACTGCAGCCAGCGCCCGGCCTGAGCCAGGTCACCCGACGCGCCCGGGGTAGAAGATGCCAGGGTCGCGTCCGACGCGAGCAGGAATCCGGTGCCGAGCACGAATACGACGGCGCCCGCCACGAGGAGGGCCGTCGGTGCCAGCGACTTGATGATGCGGTCCAAGACATTCTCCTCGTCGCATGCTCCCCCACGCGGCGGTATAAGACTGCCACCTATCTGGCCGCTACCCAACCGTTTCGTCCGGGAACGCGGTAAAAGGTCCTCGCGAACCGGTAGTGCCCCGCCAGGCCGGGCTGGGGCGATCATCGTCTAGCCGCTACGCCCGGCGGGGCGAAGCCAGCTGGCCGCGCCCCGGCGGCTGGTGTGCTGCCTGAGCGGTCGCCGGCCCGTGCGCTGGTCGTGAGCCCAAGAGACCAGTCCCTGGTAGAGGTCATCGCGTACGTGGTCGTCGCTGCGTTCGCCGCCGCCCTCTGGCGGGGATGGTCGCTGATGCAGGGCAGGCACACCTCTCAGGCACCGGAAACCCAGGCGCAGGAAAGCTAAGGACACGCTCGGCGAACGTCTCGCCCCTTTCGACCGTCACCACGGACGCCCAGCCAGCGGAATCCCGCAGTCCCGTGGTGAGCCCAACCGGCTACCCGAGCCAGCCGCCTGCCTGAGCCGTCCTTTTTCGGTTTTTGACTCAGAAACCTGGCGCCTGACGGGTCCCGAGCCCGTTTAGGGCGGTCGTGTCATGTCGGCCAGCCGGCGGGTACGTTCACTACTCCCGGCAGGTCGCCCCCGGGGATGGCTGGACAGGTTCTGCTCTCCTCGGAACTGGCAGGACTTGTACCGTTGCCCCGCATCAAGGTCTCCGGCCGAATGCGCCCCACGCGCGGAGCCGAGGCATCCTGCGCGATCTGCTCCTACCTAGCCGCCGCCCGCCGCGGCATCGCCTCGCTTGCTGGGCCGCCGATGAGACCGCCGAGCGCGTGAGCCTGGCCGTCCTGCCAGCCCTAATTCTCTGTGCGCACAAAGAACACTCGAACAGCCGATAACGAATTTTGCGGCCACTCCGCGCTCCCCATTCCGGCCATCGGCCCCCACGCCTAGAACCGAGTCACGGCGGCCGTGGCGGGAATCGGGCATACCGGGCTGCCCGCGATGCGAGGCAGGGATAGTGGATCGCTGCGCACGCTATCGCGTGCGCAGCGATCCACTATCTTCGTGCCCGCCCGGGTGAGCCGGGCCGGCGTCCGGCGGGGCGGGAGAAATGTCCCTTTCGTCCTGTGGCTCGTAGTCACGGACCCGTTCGGGAGGGTGAAGAAGAAGATCAGCGGTCGGATCGCTGCCGCGGCGTCGGCAGCTTCCAGATATCTGGAAGCTGGCTGTGATTCGTTGACTTGCTGGCGCGCGGACCCGCATTCTCGGTGACGAGACCAACAATGCGGTGACAGGCAGGGACGGATTTGGGGAGCATCCGCGAGCGACAGGTCAAGGACGGTGCCCGATGACTGACAGCAGGGAAGCGGCGCGTCGTCCGGCACGCGCTCCGTTGCGGCGGCGAAGTCGGCGGCGCTGGGCGATCGTCGGCGTTGTAGCGATGTGCTGGCTGGTCGCGGAGATCATGACGGGTTCCGCCTTGACTGCCACGGTCCTGCTGGTGGGCATCGCCGGACTCGGCGTGGCGGGCGTGGCGGGCCTGCGGGCCATGGGCATCACGCGGGATCATCCCTGGCTGCGGCGGATGGCCGCCCGGCCGTGGCGCGATGGGCAGGACGTACTGAACGCCGCCATGCGCCATCTGTCCGATGTCTTCGTCGTCACGCCGAGCGGATCGGTGATCGCGCCCGACGTTGTCGAACTGCAGATGAACCCCGGTGATCTCGCCTCCTTGCGGGAGCGGATGGAACTCGACGTGGTCAGCACCAGCGTGACCGAGGTTTACGAAGACCAAGTGGCCGAGCGCGGGGCTCGCTTTGCCGGGTCATGTCAGCCGGAGGTGTACGTCGTCCCGGAGCATTCGATCCCGCAAGGCCGCTACCGTCTTCGGCGAGGCCTCCCCCCTGGCCCCGGGGACCTGCCTGACGATCGCCAGTTCACGTACGTCGGCCAGGAATTCGCCGCTACCGCGGTGGATCCCGTTGGCACCGGATTCCCGCCGGAATGGGGCTACGTCCAGCCCGAGGCAGGCCCCGGCTACGCTCAGCCCGACGGCGCCGAGTCTGGCGGCCGCGCCGGGTACGAGGTCAACTCGGGTCCGACGATCATGGACGGCATGCCCACAGTCATGGAGCAGTTCCGCCCCGCGGTTCCTGTGCTGCGGCTGGTGACGGGCTCGTCGGTAGCCGAAACCGCGATGTCCGGCGCGCGTGCCGGTCGCGGTCCGGTTGAACTGGTGCTGCCCGATGTGCCGACGGTGTCCAGGGAGCACGCGAGGTTCACGTTTTCGGCGGGCCGTTGGTGGGTCACTAACCAGGGTATGAACGGGCTTTCCGTCAACGGTATCCCGGTCTCGGGCAAGCAGCCGCTGAGTGACGGAGACTCGATCCGCTGGGGGACGACGCAAGACGCGCCGCTGTCCCGGGTAGAGATCGGCTGAGGTCGGGAACTGCGGCTATTGTCTTTGCAGGCGTAGGCGAGACTTGGGTGGGCCGCGAGAAGATGCGGGCCGTCGTTCGGGAGTGCGACTGAGTGGTGGCAGGGCGGCTGTTCCTGTGGTCAACTGCACGCGATGAGTGGGTGAGTTGCCCGCCTGACGAGATCACCTGGCTGGACCGGAGCAGACTCAGCGACAATGAAGATCTGACCCTGCACCGCGCCCCGCGGTGCGCGGGGCTTCGTCACGTCCAGCACCGCTGGGAACTGTTCAGCCGTGACGCGACCTATCAGGTTTACCTGGCGCCACATACAGCCGGGGCACCGCTCAGCGCTGAGGCTGTCCGGCGCGGTGCCCGTCACGTACTGCCGGTAGCCCCGGAGAGCTACGAGGCACGGCCGGTAGTACTCGATCAGGGCTTGTGGGTGGTCAGCGTCGCTGCCTGGGTTCTGCGGCTGCGGCTTGACATGCCGGCCGAGGCCGGCGTTGCTGCGGCCGACCCGGGCGGTGATCAGGAAGCAGTAGTCACCCAGGCCAGTGAGGTCACGCGGCGGGGGGCAGCGCCGGGCGCGACCAGGAAGGACGCGGTACCTCGGGTGCGCGGTTACTTCGAGCGCAACGCGACGGCGCGGCTGGCGATGGCCTATTACTACCAGGAATTCATCCTCGGCCTTAGCGCGCCGCAAACGGTGCCGATGCTCGATGTGGTCATCGCCCTGAACCTAAGCGGAGAAGGCGCCGTATCCGACTATAAGAAGCTGCTTCAGGGATTCATCTGGTCCGAACGAGGTCACGCGCGAGATCTCACCGGATTCCTGCTCGCGAATGGCCTGCTGACGTCGGCTGATCTGAATGAGGCAAGGCTGCTCGCCGAGCAGAATGAACGCGATGGCGTCTGCGAGACGGCCCGGCAACGGCTCCGCTACCGCCCGAAGGGCAAATAAATGGCGGACGGCAATCCGGACCCGCCAGATTTACCGGCTAACTGCTTGGGTGCGGCGTGGTGCAGTTAATGTGCGGGTCCACGTGAGCGTAGTTGAGGGGGCCTGCCAGGATCGTCAACGCGGCCGTGCTGACGCTGCTGCAGTCGACGGGGTGTTTGTAATCGCCGCGCTGCCCAGCCGCGAAACCGCCGATGACCAGCCACATGATAAGCAGCACCGATCCAATGTGCATCTGGACCTCCGTCAGCGTCGTCGTTAAAAACACGGATGCTGCCAAGCGACCGCGTGGCGGTTACCTTGGTCGTCATCCGCGAAGGAGCATACCCATACGCGTCGTCAATGCCCTTTCCAGAAATCTGGAAGTTCCAGTCGGCAGCGAAATTGGTCAGAGCGACTCGCGGCGCGTCACTGCTCGCGCGCCGGGCGTGCCGAACACCGCATTGGCTCGGCACTCTGCTTGCCTTGACCGGGCGAACTCGCCTGGCTCACGGAACGACCGGGGTAGCGGCCCAGTGCGTGGACGACCAGGGTCAGCAGCATGGCGCGCAACGACGCCACACTGGCCATGTGGACTCACGTCCCTGACATCCGCGAGCCCGGCGGGCGGGTGTCAGCTGAGCTGGCGGGAGCGCGGCGGCACGATCGTGGCGACCAGGCCGGTCTTGATGTCGTAGGAGTAGCCGGAGACCTTGATCTCGGGTGACACCTGTGGCGCGTTGACGATCTTCTCGACGTCGCCGGGAACGGTGGCGGCCGGGTCCAGGACGGCCAGCGCGGCAAGCTCCGCGTCGTTGAAGCCGCGAGCGGCGAAGCCGTGACGGAGATTGTCGTCGGCGAAAAAGCCCGAACCGCAGTCGGTGTGGTGCACAACCGCCAGTTCGAACCAGCCGGCGTCGGGCGTCTTGGTCTCGTGCAGGTAGCTGATCCAGGCCAGGTCCTGGATCACCGCTGGCGTTACCCGGCCGCCCACGGTGCGGGCCACGATCGCGTCTCCGAGTTGCAGCCCGAAGACCTGGGCCGGGTCGACCCGGGGGTCGATGCAGGTGAGGATGTACACCTGCTTGTTTGGGATGAACGGGATCTGCGGAACGCGGTCCTTGGCGCTGGTCCGGGCGAAGCTGGCGTTGTTGCGTAGGAGTTCATCGAAGTTCGACATACTTCAAGCATCGGTGGTTGGGCCGGGCCGGGGCGAGGGGCAGGACGGCCAGTAACCGTCAGGGTTCTGCCATCAAGCCGGGGGCGAGCTGCGCCCGCGGGACCTGCGGTAGGCCGTGGGCGTGGTGCCCGACTGGCGGGCCAGGTGGACGCGCAGGGTGGCCGCGCTGCCGAACCCGCACCGCTCGGCCACGTCGTCGACGGGAAGCCTGGTGACCTCGAGCAGCCTGCGCGCTTCGAGCAGGCGCTGGCTCGTCAGCCAGCGCATCGGGGTCATCCGGAACTGGTCGCGGAACTGGCGGGCGAACGTGCGCGGGGACAGGCCGGCGTGCCGGGCCATGTGGCTGACGGTCAAGGGCCGATACATTTCAGTCACTGCCCAGGCGAGTGTGGGCCCCAGGCCGCCGTCTTCCGGCAGCGGCCGCTGTACGTACTGGGCCTGCCCGCCGGGCCGGTGCATGGCCACCACCATCCGCCGGGCCACCTCTGCGGCCGCACCCGCACCATAGTCGAGGCCGACCATGTACAGGCACAGGTCGATCCCCGCCGACAGCCCCGCGCTAGTCAGCAGCTGCCCTTGGTCGACGTACAGGACATCCGGGTTGAGCCGAACGGCCGGGAACCGTGCCCGGAAGTGGTCGGCCTCTTGCCAGTGCGTGGTCGCGGCCCGGCCGTCGAGCAAGCCCGTGGCGGCCAGGGCGAAGGCCCCGATGCAGATCGAGGCGATCCGGCTACCGCGTTCCGCGGCGGAACGCAAAGCGGCCAGTACGGACGGCGAAGGATCGTGAAGCGGCCAATAGCCAGGCACGATAACGGTGTCCGCCTCGGCCAGCGCCTCCAGGCCGTCGGGTGCGTTGATCGTGAACCCGGTCGTGGACATGACAGCTCCGGGGTACTCGGCGCACACCGTGAACGCATAACGCCCGCGTTCGTCTCGGTGCCCGAAGACCTGCGCAGCGATGGACAGATCGAAGGCGACGACGTTCTGGCAAGGCAACGGCGACGACCCGGTGCGGCCGGGCGCCGGCACCGCTGCCAGTCTCACCGACCTCAGTAGACACGCTGCGATGATACGACGGGCCCCGCAAACGGGGTCAGGCGTGCCCGGCGGGGCCACAGCGGCATGTCGCTTCAGTCAGCAGAGGGATGATGAATGGAACGATTACGCTGACGGCATGGACAGCCGCGTTAGCCAGCACCTGCGCATCCAGCCCGGCGAATACGTCATCGAACATCTCTCGCAGGGCGCGGTCCCGCCCTCAAGTGCGGACTGGCTCGCCCTGGTACGCGCACCCGAAGGGCTGACCATCGTCCGGCGCCCCGCCGTGTCGGAGGAGCGCACGGGCGGTCGCTGGATCGCTTTCTACAGCGGCCAGACTGCGCACGATCTGGACATGCCCGGCATGCTCGCGGCTGTGGTGAACCCGTTGGCGCAGGCTGCGCTCTCGGTCTTCGTCACCTCGACCTACCACGCTGACCTGGTCTTCGTGCAAGCCGAGCGCCGGCACGAGGCGGCCGAGATCCTGCGCCGGGCCGGCCACGTGGTTCAAGATACGGTCGACGCTTCAGCCTGACCTTCAGGCTGGCCGGCCGGACGACCTATGGCGTCACGGCGGTCGTGGAACGGGTGCACGGCCTCGACTCCGGTGGTTCGTCACCGGGACTCAGCGGCCGGCCGGCGTGCGGGAGGGCGGCGAGCACGGTGAGCGCGTCGTAGGGGCTGGGCTTAGCGAGGGCACTGGCGGTCGATCGTCGGGCTTTGCGGATGGTACGGGGAGGGGCCGGGCGGTGATAATCGGCGGCATGGGAACTTCCGCGGACGCCGGTGACGCACTGGCCGCGCAGGGGCACGCGTCGTACCTGCCTGAGCCGACCGGTCCGTACCCGGCCGGCAGCACGTCCCTATGGCTCAAAGACACCTCACGTTCTGATCCCTGGGTGGCGGGGGTGACCGTACGGGAGCTGATGGTCTCACTGTGGTACCCGGCGGTGCCATCAGACGGACGGCGAGCCCGGTACATGACGCCAGCGGAGTCCGAACTCCTCCTCGCAGGCGCGGGCGTCACCGGCGTGCCTCAGGACCTGCTGAGCACGGTCCGGACCAATGCGGTCAGCGACGCCACGCCGGCCGGGATTGAGCGCAGCCTCCCCCTCGTCGTGCTCTCGCCCGGCTTCAAAAATCCCCGCAGCACGCTCACCGCCCTGGCCGAGGACCTGGCCAGCCACGGCTACGTCGTGGCCGGAATCGATCACACGTACGAAAGTTATGCCACGGCCTTTCCCGATGGGCGGGTCACCACCTGCCTCGCCCGTGAGGCACCACGGCGGGACAGGTGGGAGAAGGTAGTGGCAGGCCGAGCGGCGGATGTCTCCTTCGTGCTTGACGAGCTGACCGGCGCGCACCCGGCATGGCCAGGCGCCGCGCTAATCGACCCGTCCCGGATAGGGATGGCCGGCCACTCCATCGGCGGGGCAGCCGCCATCGCCGCCATGCTGGCCGACTCCCGCATCCGCGCTGGAATCGACATGGACGGCGCCACTGTCGCCCAGATCCCGGATGAGGGCCTGTCGCGGCCGTTTCTCTTCCTGGGCAAGCAATCCTCCTACACCCCGGGCAGGCAATCTCTGGACATCCCCAGGAAGCCTGGCCCCGCCATCACCTGGGAGCGGGACTGGAAACTCCTGACCGGCTGGAAGCGGTGGCTCCTGGTCGCCGAGGCGGTACACGCCTCCTTCACCGACCTGGGGCTGCTGGCCGATCAGGCCGGCCTCGACATCGGCGCCGGCATCCCCGGATCCCGGTCCCTGGACATCACCCGCGCCTACGTCCGGGCCTTCTTCGACCAGCACCTGCGCGGCAAACCGCAATCGTTGCTTGACCAGCCGTCACGACGCTACCCCGAGGTCACGTTCTGCTCCCCGGAGGCCGAGACTCGCGCATAGCGCACCAGCCAGAGCAGGAATGCACTGATGACAAGGCTCAACGCCCCTTCTCCTACGCGAGGCGCGATGGCCGAAACCCCTACGGCAGACTCCAGCGCTGGTTGGCGCTGTCCTTGCAGGTGTACACCTGAAGCTGCGTGCCGATCTTCACCGAGTAGCCCGGGTCGTCAAGGCACAACTTAGCGTTGTGCGACTTGAGTACATACTCGCCGTTCGATTTGTGCGTCCAGATATCGTTGGACGCGCTCTGGCAGGTATACAGAATTACCTTGGTACCGCTTCCTCCGTTGCCTGCATCGTTCGCGCATTTGCCGTGCAGTCACGGGACAGATGGCTATTACGGCGGATAGCGGGCGTCGATGAGGGATGTGCGGTACTTTTCATGGCGTGCAGATGATCGAGCGGCCATGGGGGATCACGGCATTCAGCACGGCAAGCGTGCAAGCCCCGCCGGACTTGGCGCGGCTGCGGTTCCGGGTATCCCGGCAGGAGCAGACCCCGGCGCAGGCCTTCGCAGTGACAAGCGAGGCCGTGGGTGAGGTGCGCCGCGTGATACGCGAGCACGGGGTCCCGGATGGCAGCGTCCAGAGGTCCCAGCTGACGCTGGCGAGCGCGTGGGGAAGCGTCGGGAACGAGCGAAAGTTCCTCGGCTATAAGTGCCAATCGTCGTTCGTGGTGGAGTCACGCGAGCTTGACGATGTCCAGCAGCTCCTGGTGGACGTCGTGGCGGCGGGCGCGAACGAGATCCAGGGCGCGAGCTTCGACGTCATCGACAAGCCGGCCCTGCGGGCCGAGGCCCGCCGGGACGCCGTAGCCGCGGCCCGGCGCAAGGCGCAACTCTACGCCGAAGCGGCCGGCGTACGGCTGGGCACGGTCCTGCACATCGACGACGTGGACCCCGACACGCTCGGCGAGGGCGCGTACCGTAGCCACTCTTCGGCCCGCAGCGAAGCCTCCGCGCAAGATCTCGCCCCAGGTCACATCGTCGTGTTCGCCGCGGTGATCCTCGGCTTCGCGATAGCGCACGACTAGTAGTTCTGCGGGGGCTGATGTCCGCGGCGGGCACGGGCCCCGTCAGTTCGGACCTTTGCGTCCGACGAGGTGAAAGACGCGACTGAGTTGGCGGTAGGGATCTCGTCGGCTGGCTTCGAGTTCGACTGCGGCCGTCGCCGCTACCTGCTTTGAATCGCTGGGATCCAATTCGGCTCCGCTGAACTCGAGCCAGTCGACAAACAGCCATACCCCGTACCAGCGCAGTGGCTCCACGCCCCGGCTCTCGCATGAGCTCGCTGAGTTCCTCCACCGTGTCGGCTCGGCCCGGCACTCCCAGCACCCCGATCTCGGTTCTGGCGTCGAACGCCGCCAGGGCGTCGTCCCACCGCCGTTCCAGGGCCGGGCGCACCGCCATCGCCTTGGCGTTGCCCGTCATGATCGAGACCACGCCGCCGGCAGCGGCGCACCGGCACAGCTGGTTGACCAACGGCTCCGGCTGCTCGAGGTACCCGAGCACGCCATGGCACAACACGGCGGCGAAGCGCTGGCCATTCACCGCCTCGTCGGCGTTCTCGCCGTCGGCCTGCAAGAGCGTCACCCGTCGCCGGGCCTCAGCGGGCAGCCGCTCCAGTCGCTGTTGGGCTTTGTCCAGCATCGCCGGCGACGGGTCAAGCAACGTCACGTCGTAGCCGGCTTGGGCCAGCGGAAACGACTGATGGCCCGCGCCGCCGCCGACGTCGAGTACAGGCGCTGGAGGCGGCGGCAGGTGCTCAAGCAGCTGCTGGTGCATCACATAGGTGCGCACGTACCCCTTGACCGAGGCATAAGCCTCATCGGCAAACTGGTCAGCCAAGCTGGCCCAGGTGTCATCGCTCACCACACCACGATACAAGTTAGTAGTTAGTAACTAGTAACCTGATCACCGTGGCAGTGCGTATGAGCGGATTGGAACGGCGATCCCAGGTGCTCGGGATCGCCGGCGGTGAGTTCGCGAATCATGGACTTCACGGTGCGTCGATCGAGGCGATCGCGCACGAGGCGGGCATCACGCAGGCCTACGTGTTCCGGATGTTCGGGACCAAGAAGGCGCTGTTCCTGGAGCTGGTCGGCGCAGCCTTCGATCGCTTCAGCGACGGCATGTGCCAGGCCGCCGAGGGCGCCCGGGGCCTTAGCGCGCTGGCGCTGATGGGGGCGCAGTACTACGAGTTGCTGGCGGACCGCACGACTCTCTTGCTGCAACTGCAAGGCTTTGCCGCCTGCGGTGACAGCGAGGTCCGTGATCTGGTGCGGGCGCGGCTCGCCCGCATGTGGGACACGGTTGCCGACGCGACAGGTCTGGACCCGGTGACGGTGAAATCATTCCTCGCCTTCGGCATGCTGTTGAACAACGTGGCCGCCCTCGATGCCGGCGAGCTGGATGAGCCGTGGGCCAAGGGGGTGCGCACTCGTATCCATGCAGGTCTGTTCGAGCACATCACCGCGGACACCAACCGATGAAATCGGCCACCACGGCCGGTCCGTCGCCAGATCTGCCCCCTGGCTTAGACCCGCGCGCAGACCCAGGCGATCGCGCCGCCGACATGCAGGATGCTAATCCGATTGCTTCCCTTTCACGTCATTCCGAACGGGTGCGTGGTTAACTCTTCGGCCGTCCCGCCATGGCCTGGAATGCGGGGTGCTCAGTCCGCGAAGACCTCGGCGGCGGTGCCGGCCGTGATGGCGCGATCGAACCAGAGGTCCAGTTGCCCCGAGTCGGTGCAGGACGTGACCCGCTGCCGCTGCTCCTGCGACGGGGCGAGATGCCGTGCGTCGAGGAGCCGCAGGACAGCCTCGGCCTTCCCCTCGGCCTTGCCCTCGCTGATGCCCTGGTCGTGGATTCGCTCCACGAAGGTCTTCTCGTACTCGCTCGTCGTCATCATCGCCTCCAGGATCTGCCGTGCGGCATCGGACGCTAGCTCAGGATAATCGCCGTCATCCGCAACCGGTCGGCGTCGCTGACCTCGGCGCTGGCCATCGCATCCAGCACCCGGCGGGCACCGGGCTCGGACTCCATGTCGATGCCGCCCATGCTCGCGGCGAACACCGTCAAGTACGGGCCGCCCGCGCCGTCCCGGCCGGGCGGCCCGCTGGAGTCGACGACGATCGGCACCAGGTCGAAGCCCGGGTGCCCGGTACGGATGAGCTGGCGGCACTTCGCCGCCTCCGCGGGGTCGGGGCAGAGCACGACCAGGACCGCCGCGGGGCATTTCGCGACCCGGCGGGCGGTGGTGACGTAGACCGGCCAGCTGTAGCGCTTGGTCTCGCTGTCGCGCAACTGCGGCTCGATGATCACCGCGAGAACGGGCTCGCCGGTAGCCGCGTCGGAAATTAGCACGACCATATCGGCCAGGTACTGCACCGGGACTACCGCGCTCATGTCGGTCGGGGCCAGGGAAACGGCTATCTCCCCGGGAAGCTTGATGCCAGTGGTTCCCTGGACGAACTCCACGGCGATCTCGGGGTGCTGGCGGACCAGGTCCAGCGGTCCCTCGTGTGGCATTGAAGGCATGCCCTCACGCTACGAACAATGTGACACTCCGTAGACGAAACCACCGAAATAGAAACGCACGGTGCGAATGAGGCGCATGTGAACGCAAATAGTTGCCATCTAGCCGAGCCAACCGAGGTGCCGTGCGTCGTTTCCCCTGCTCGAAGATTCGGCACCGGGCAATACATATTAGAGCGGGAGAATGGCGCTCGACCTCCATGGCCTGCCTCGTGGTCAGGTCGTTGCGAACCCGCCGCGCCGGACTGAGTCCGGACGCGGCGTTTTCACCTCACTGCAACGACATCTTGATGCGCGCTATGGCCTGAAGCGATCCGCGTGAGTCTGTTGTTGCTGGTGCGAAGGTCGCGCCATTCCAGCGCCCATTCAATGTGCTTGACCGCGTGCTCGCCGCAAGCGCCACAAGATCACCGGTATCGTCCATCTCGCCGGGTCCGTGCCGTGGCCCCCGGCGCGTACGAGCCCGTCGACGGCGCCCAGAGAGCAATTGACAGCCTGCTCAACGTGATTCAGACGGCCAGTGCCGCAAGCCCACTGCTTAAATAGGCATTTCATTCCGAACGGGCGCGGCGCGACAGCTCTCCGAAGGAGTCAAGAGCCCGGATTCCGCTCCGCAGCGTAGGACCGTGCGCCCGAAATAAGGCTACGGGCATCATCCATTGCTCGCGGCCGGCGATAACACGGGCGAGTCGCTGGCCTGGATGCTTCGGCCGGGCTCGGCCGGCAGCAACACGGCCGCCGATCACCTGCGGTTGCTCCGCGAGGCCATCGAGGCCCTGCCGTCGGCGGCCTGGCTGAAGCTCATCGCCCTTGACGGCGATCTCGCGAAGACAGAGCCGAAGACACCGCGCCCTGCATTCTGCATGCCGCCGCCCGCCTTGTCCGCGGCGGCCGGCGCCGGATGCTCAAGCTCGCCGCCTGGCCATGGTCAGACGAGATCGTCGCTGCCTGGCAGCGCGTCCACGCCATCCAGCACTCCTTCTGACCAGATGAAACACGCCCAGCGAGCAGGAAGGAAACTCAGGGGCCAGTGGAACCCCGGTCCTAAAAACCAGCACCAGAAACCCGCCAGACGACCGTCGGCGGCGGCCATCAGCCCCCATGAACATCAGAGGTAGGTATACGCATCACGTGCCACATAAATCTACAACCTGACGCCTTTGTTGCTGCTATGTTAAGTCACGTTGTTCAGGCTTGGTCTCCTGTGCAGCTTCTCTTACCATCCTGTGGAGAAATTTTCGCTTTGTTCCAGTCGTGGTGACGAATGTTTCCGCTGGCAGGAACCGGAGGAAAGGAACCCCATGAATTTGTTCAAGCGCGCTACCACGCGGGCGGCGCTCGGTGTCCTGGCAACCGGGACGCTCGCCTTGGCCGCGCCGGCCGCTGCTCATGCGGCCACCATCACCGGGGCAGGGACGTCAGTAACGTTCTCCGGCACCGGGGATGACTACATCACCCAGGACCAGGCCTGGTCCTACGACCCGTCCAACTCCACTATCGGCGCCACGGCCTCGGCTGACGATAATTCCGTAGCGGTGAACATCAGTGGGGACACGACGTGGACCCTGGATTTCGCCGCACCGCAGGGTCAGGCTTTGACCGCCGGGACGACCTACGACAACGCGGCACGTTACCCCTTCCAGACTTCGACCGAGCCGGGCTTGTCGCTGTACGGCGACGGGCGGGGCTGCAACACCGTGACCGGCTCCTTCACCGTCAATAAGGCCGTTTTCGGACCGGACGGCTGGATCCAGAGCTTCGACGCCACCTTCGTCCAGCAGTGCGAGGGCAGCACGACTTCGGAGGCCACTGGCGAGGTCGACATCGAGAACGGTCCGGCTCCGGCGGCACTGACCGTGGCTGTCACCCCGGCCGCTACCTCCAGCGTGGACAAGACGAGCGGGCAGGCGACCATCACCGGCACGGTGACGTGCAACGAGAACGCTACCGTCGGCCTTTCCGGCGCGCTAAGCGAGACGCTCACAAAGAGCACGCTGGCGACGGGTAACTGGTCGGTCAGCGGCATCGCTTGCTCGACCACCCCCACTACCTGGACCGCGACCGTCAACCCGACCGGCAACATCCCGTTCGCAAACGGAGAGGCCCAGGTCAGCGGCACCTACTCGTCAACGGACCCGGTCTACCAGGTCGCCACGAGCGGGACGTTCTCCCAGGGCATCAAACTCCAGAACAATTAGTTTGACGGCGGCAGGTATCTGACAGCCCCACGGAAGTCACAAGCTTCCTGGCTCGCTGAACAGGAACGAGAAAAGGGCCAGGCGTATCCAACGGCTGGCCCTTTCTGGCGTCCGCTCTCGCCCCCTTTGCTTCGGCTGAAGCGTGCTGTTGCAGTACGGCCAGCATGCCCGCTGGGAATGCCTCAGGGCCGCTGGCGTCGACCAGGGCGAACTGGCCAGCAAGGGGATCGGGCCAGTGAGCCTGGAAGAGCGGATCCGCTTTCACCGCGAGATCCGGCCAGGCGAGGACGTCGAGGTGTCGTGCGGGTTCGTCTGGGGCGCGGGCAAGTCGTTCCGCGTCGAGCAGGAAATTCGCATGACCGACGGCACCCTCGCCGCGGAGCTCACCAATACCGGCGGCCTGCTCGACCTCAGGAGCCGACGGCTGATACCCGATCCCGGCCAGATCTGGAGATCAGCCGCCAAGACACCCGGACTCCTCGGTCTTTGAACTGCCAGGCGCCGCAGCGAGGAGCCTCCCGGCGGCGTCACGGGCGCGCGCGACCTCCGGCGCACCCAAGCCGATCAGGCGCAGGCAGGACGCGGCGATGTCGTGAGCGTGGGAGTCCCGCAGGTCACCGGACCGGCGGAGGTGGATGACCGACTCGACGACCTGCATGACCAGCGTCGCAATGAGGGTCTCATCCAGCCCGGCGGACGGGGCGGCGGGTGCGGCCGCGCAGCCGAGCCGCCCGTATGCCGCCTGCAACTGCGACCGCTCCGCCCGGAACAACGCAAACTCCTCCCCCTGCACCTCCGGCACCAGGTATAGCGTGGCGATGTTGTTCGGCGCGCGCGTCAGGGTCCGCACGTCGATGAGGGCGAGCGCGTACAGCCCGGCGGCGGGGTCGTCACGGCAGCGGGCCTCCAGCATCGCGGCGACCTGCAGGCTGGGCCGTACCGACTGGGTGAGCAGCTCGAGCAGGATCTCATCCTTGCCCGCGAAGTAGTAGTACAGCGATGCCTGCCGGATGCCGACGCGCCCGGCGATCTGCCGGGTCGTCGTCGTGGCGATGCCCTGGCTGACGAAGAGCCCGGCCGCCGCGTCGAGTATCTCCTCGCGTGGCGGGACGTCGGCATTGCTCGCCGGCCGCAGCCGGGGGCGGCCGGCGCGCCGCCGGCGCTCGGCCGCCCCTGCCAGCTTGCCCGCCGCCGAGCCTCGCGCGTCCGCCACGCCAGCAATTATCTCAGACGGCTCAGCGGCGACTCAGGGACGGCCGATCCACGCGCGCCAGCCACCGAAGGGCGTGATGTCAGCGGCCCCCTGCACCGCCGCCGGCTCGCAGAGGAATCCCAGCACGTCACGGCCGTCGTCCAGGTAGACCCGGCCGATCGCCATAGGGGCGGCCAGCCCGGTCATGAAGCGAGCGAAGCCCGCCGCGGGAAGCCGCCACACCTCGCCCGCGATCGATGCCCCGGCCTGTTCCGCAGTGGACGCCCCGGCCTGTGCTGAGATGGATGCCCCGGCCTGCCCCGCGGCCAGTGCCCCCGCATCCGCCGGGGCGGGTGGCCCCACCCGGACCAGGCCGGGCTTGGGCGGCTGGGTATCCAGGGCGTAGAGCCGGTAGGCCGGCGCGGTGGCAGCCGCTCCCAGGAGCGTGCCGCCCACCGCGAGGAGCTCATGGTTCAGCGGCTGCCCGCTCAGGTGCGCGCCGACGACCAGCAGGGCAACGCTGGCCTCGTCGCAGCGCGCGGCGATCTCGGCGAGCCGCGCGTCGCTGCCCGCAGGGCCGGTCAGCATGATCCCGAACGGCAGTCCCGCGACCGTCCCGGCCGGTACCGCCAGGGCCGCGAGGTCAAGCAGGTTCGCGAAGTTCGTGTAGGTCCCGAGCCGCGCGTTGACGCCAACCGGGTCGTCTCGCACTTCGGCGATCGTGGGGTGCAGCGTGGTCGTCGGGGTCAGCAGCGCGTCGCAGCCCTCCAGTGCACCGACGGCGCGCGCCGCAAGCCGGTCTAGCCGCTCCCGGTCCGCGAAGTAGTCGGTCGCGGAGTGCTTCGCGGCGTCAAGGATGATCGTCGCGACAACCGGGTCAAGGTCGCCGCCGATGAGTTCGGCGTGCTCGCGGACATGGTCACCCACCGCCGTGTACCGCTCGGCGACGAACGACCCCCCATACAGCAGGCTCGCGGCCTCAAGCAGGGGCGCGATGTCAACCGGGACGACCTCGGCGCCGGCCGCCCGTAGTCGCGCAACGGCCAACTCGAACGCCTCCGCCCAGCCGGCGGCCAGGCCGGTGAGCTGGGCTGGCAGCGGAACGGCAAGGCGGACCTGGCCGCCGTAGCGGAGCCGCCAGCCGCCGCGTGGCCGGCTGCCGAGCAGCGTCGCCAGCGGGTCTGCGCCGTCGGGGCCTTCCATCACCGAGACCGCCCGGCGGGCCAGCGGCACCGATCGCGCGAACACGGTCACGCAGTCCAGTGACCGGCACGCCGGCACCACGCCGGTGCAGGGGATGACGCCCCGCGTGGGCTTGACGCCGACGATGCCGTTCAGGGCGGCGGGCACGCGACCGGAGCCGGCCGTGTCCGTGCCGAGAGCCAGGTCGACGAGGCCGAGCGCCACCGCGACCGCCGACCCAGCACTGGAGCCGCCGGAAATCCGTTCCGGGTCCCACGCGTTGCGGACCGCGCCGTACGGGCTGCGGGTGCCGACGAGGCCGGTCGCGAACTGGTCGAGATTGGCCTTGCCGAGCACGACCGCCCCGGCGGCCCGCAGCCGGGCGACCGACGTGGCGTCCTGGGCGGGCAGGTACTCGTACGAGGGCGCGCCCGCGGTGGTGGGCAGCCCGGCCACGTCGATGTTGTCCTTGACCGCCGCAACCAGGCCGGCCAGCGGCAGTTGTTCGCCGGCGGCGACGGCGGCGTCGATCGCGGCGGCTTCGGCTAGGGCCTCGGCCGCCGGGCGCAGCGTGATCCAGATCTCGGGGCGGCCGGCCGCTTCGATGGCGGCGTACGCGGCCGTTACCCGGGCGACGGCGCTCATCGGGCGACAGCGCTCATCGGACAGGGCGGCTCGGGTGCGGCCGGGCAGGCTCTGCCCGGGCCGGGCCCGTCCCGGCCGGGCTTGTCAGGGACCAGTGCCAGCAGCACCTGGCCTGCCGCGACCTGGGTCCCGACGGCGGTGTAGACCTCCGCCACGGTCCCGTCGTGGGGTGCGGCGATGATCGTCTCCATCTTCATCGCCTCCAGCGATGCGAGCTTGTCACCCATGGTTACCCGCATGCCGGGCCGGGCGTCGACTTGCCAGACGCTCGCGATGAACGGCGCGGTCACCGCGGTCGCCCCGGCCGGCACCCGCACCGCCTCGCCCATGCCGTCGGCACCGGCGCCGCCGCCGCCGGCGGCGGCGGGCTCGGCCTGGTCGAACTCGGCCCGGTCGAACTCGCCGCTGGCACGCCAGCGCCCCTTCTCGGCCGCGAATGCCGCCGACTGCCGCGCGCGGAACGCAGTGATGGACGCCGCGTTGGCCGCCAAGAACCGCGTGTACGAGCCGTAGTCGAACCAGCCGTCAGCCACGTCCACGTGCCCCCGCCCGGCCTCGGTCTCGGCGCGCAGGTCGAGCAGTTCTTCGGCGCTGACCGGGTACCACTCGATCCGGTCGAAGAAGCGCAGCGCCCACGGATGCTCCGCGAACAGCCCGGCGCGGCGGAACCGGTTCCACACCTGGGTCGTCCGCCCGACGAACTGGTAGCCGCCGGGTCCCTCCATGCCGTAGATGCACAGATACGCACCGCCGATCCCGACGGAGTTCTCCGCCGTCCACGTCCGCGCCGGGTTGTACTTGGTCGTGACCAGCCGGTGCCGCGGGTCGACCGGCGTGGCCACTGGCGCGCCCAGGTAGACGTCGCCAAGCCCGAGAACCAGGTACCGCGCGGCGAAGACGATCTCCCTCACGTCCTCGGGCGTCGCCAGCCCGTTGATCCGCCTGATGAACTCGATGTTCCACGGCGTCCACGGCGCGTCGGAGCGGACGCCGTGCATGTACCGCTCGATGGCGAGCCGGGTCGCCGGGTCGTCCCACGACAGCGGCAGCCGCACGGTGCGCGACGGCACCCGCAGCTCGGCCGCCGGGGGCAGCGCGTCCTCGACCTGCTGCAACAGCGGCAGCAGCGACCTCGCGGGCAGCCGGGCTGCGTCGGTGTGGATCTGCAGCGACCGGATGCCGGGCGTGAGGTCAACGACCCCGGTCAGGCCCTGGGCCGCCAGCGCCTCCTGCAGGGCGTGGACCCGCATCCGCAGGCCCAGGTCGAGGACGGGATCGCCGTACTCGACGATCACATTGTCGTCGCCGTCGCGGCGGTAGACCACGGCCGGCGCGCCTGGCCCGCCGTCGCGCCGGGCCAGGATGCCGTCGTCGCCGTCACCGCCGGTGCGCGCCAGCACTGGTGTAGCGCGCCGGTCCCGCAGGGACGCCGCGTCTGCCTCACGTACCGGCACGAAGCGCACGGTGTCCCCCGGCCGGAGCTGTCCCATCTTCCACAGCTCGCCGCTCGCGATGACCGCCGGGCAGACGAACCCGCCGAGGCTCGGCCCGTCCGGGCCGAGGATGATCGGCGTGTCCCCGGTGAAGTCGAGCGCGCCGACCGCGTACGGGACATCGTGGATGTTGGACGGGTGCAGCCCGGCCTCGCCGCCGTCCTCGCGCGCCCACGACGGACGCGGCCCGATGAGGCGAACGCCGGTGCGCGCCGAGTTATGGTGCACGATGTAGCTGCTGGCGTACAGCTCATCGATGTCGGCCCTGGTGAAGAACTCCGGTGCCGCGTGCGGTCCCTCGGTGACCCCGATCTCCCAGTCCGACACGATCGCGGGGCGCCGGCCGACGGGTACCGGCGCGGCTGCGGCGGCCGGACAGGCGTTGGAGCCCGCCCGGAGGACGTCGCCGACCGCCAGGGCGCGCCCGCCGTGTCCGCCGAACCTGCCTAGCGTGAACGTGGACGCGCTGCCCAGGTAGGAGGGCACGTCGAAGCCGCCGTGCACGGCCAGGTAGCAGCGCAGCCCGGGGCCGCCGATCGCGCCGATCGCGAGGACCGCTCCGGCCGGCACGGTGAACGGTTCCCACCAGGAGACGGGCCGACCGCCGAAGCCGCGAGGGACGCCGTGGGCGCCAGGGGCATCGGGGCCGCCGGCGAGGTGGTCGCCGTCAAGCGACGCGGCGGCGACCGCACCGCCCAGGCAGACGAGCGTGTCGTGGGAGAACTTCAGCGTCGGTCCGATGACCGTGCACTCCAGCGCCGGCGCACCCTCGGGGTTGCCGAGGGCGAGGTTGGCCTCGCGCAGCGACACCTCGTCCATCGGGCCGCTCGGCGGCACGCCGACCTGCCAGTACCCGAGGCGCCCCGGCCAGTCTTGCACGGTCGTCAGCGCGCCAGGCTCCAGCACCTCGATCCGCAGCTCGGGATCAGTGAGCCCGTCCAGCGTTGAGGTCGACTGCATGACGGACCGGAAGTCCGGGAGGGCGAGCGCCGCGCGCAGCACCCCCAGGTTGGTGACGACGCCGTCGACCTGGACGTCTTTCAGTGCCACGCCGAGGCTGTCCAGCGCCTGCTCACGGTCGTCGGCAACCGCGATGACCTTCGCGAGCAGCGGGTCGTAGCTCGGGGAAATCTCCAGGCCCGCTTCAATCCAGGCGTCTACCCGGACGTCCGCGGCTCGCTGTGGCCAACTGACGGCCGTGATCAGGCCTGGGCTAGGGCGGCCGCCGTGGTTGGGGTCCTCGGCGTAGACGCGGGCCTCGACCGCGTGGCCGCGCGGCACGTGCCGCGACGCCATGAACTCCGCGACGCCTTCCGGGCCCTGGCCGGCCAGCCGCAGCATCTGCTCGACCAGGTCGACCCGGTATACCTCCTCGGTGACCGGGTGCTCCACCTGGAGCCGCGCGTTCACCTCAAGGAACGACGCCTCCTGCCGCGCCGGGTCGTACACGAACTCGACGGTCCCGGCCGAGCGGTAGGCGACGGACGCGACGAGGTCCCGCGCCGCCTCGTGCAACCGGCGGCGCAGCGACGGCGGCAGCCCGGGGGCCGGGGCCTCCTCGATGACCTTCTGGTTGCGGCGCTGCAGCGAGCAGTCCCGGTCGCCGAGCACCGCGACCTGCCCGATCCCGTCGCCGAAGACCTGGACCTCCACGTGCCTGGCCTGCCGCACGAGCCGCTCGAGGAAGACGCCGGCAGCGGCGAAGTTGGCAGCGGCGAGCCGCTGGACCCGGGCGAACGCGTCGGCGACCTCGGCCTCGTCGTGACAGGCCACCATGCCGATGCCGCCCCCGCCGCCGGTGGCCTTGACCATGACGGGGAAGCCGATCTCCCTGGCCGCGGCGACGGCGTCCACGGCGGAGGCCAGCAGGCCGGTGCCCGCCATCAGCGGAACGCCGGCGGCTCGGGCGAGCTCGCGGGCCGTGTGCTTGGCGCCGAACGCCTCGAGGTGCGCTGGGGTCGGCCCGACGAAGGCGAGGCCCGCTTCCTCCACCTGGCGCGCGAAGTCGGCGTTCTCGGACAGGAACCCGTACCCGGGGTGGATAGCGCCGGCGTAGCAGGACTTGGCGGCGGACAGGATGCCGGACCCGTTCAGATAAGAATCTTGAGGTCTTGCCTTTCCGATCAGGATTGCCTCGTCGGCCTCGCGGACGTGCGGGGCGGCGATGTCGGCCTCGGAGTAGACGGCGACCGTGCGCAGGCCGAGGTGGCGCGCCGCGGCGATGACGCGGCGGGCGATCTCGCCCCGGTTGCTGATGAGGACGGTGTCGAACGCCCAGCCGCTCAGGCCACCCGTCACGCTGGCCCCGCCGTCACGATCATCCGCAGCGGGGTGGGGTTGAAGTCGTTGCACGGGTTGTTCATCTGCGGGCAGTTGGAGACGAGGACGAGGATGTCCATCTCGGCGCGGAAGGCCACCCGCTTGCCGGGCCCGGAGATGCCGTCGACGATGCCGAGGGTGCCGTCGGCCTCGATGGGGACGTTCATGAACCAGTTGAGGTTGGACACGATGTCACGGGCGCCCATGCCGTACTTGGCCGCCTCGGCGAGGAAGTTCTCCCGGCAGCCGTGCTCAGCGGCGGTGTGGTGGCCGTACCGCAATGTGTTGGACTCCTTGCCGCACGCGCCGCCGATCGTGTCCTGCCGGTCGATCTCGTTGGCGATGACCGTGGCCAGGGGGTTGCCCTCGTTGGACCGCAGGACGGTGCCGGTGCGCACGTAGACGTTGCCGGACCAGGCGATCGTGTCCGGCACGCTGTACCGCTCGTCGTGATCATGGGCGTTGTAGAGCAGGCAGTCGCCGGACTGATTGCCGCCGACGTCCACGATGGTGAGGATGTCGCCGCGGCTCACGACGGCCGACCACGGGGCGCGCGCCGGGACAACCTCGTCTAGGAGGATCGCGCCATCGGCGAGCGGACCGGATAGGTCGAGTACGGTGCCCTGGGCGTAACTCGCGGGGTCGAGAGTCTCAGCGCTCATCACGTCACAGCCCCCTTGCGGCCAGGTAGTCGGCGGTGTTGAGGTAGGCGCGGTACGCCTCGGGCGTGACCGCCAAGCGCGGGTCCCCAGGCGTCGTCGGCGCCGACCGCCACGCGTGCACCCGCAGCGGGCCGCAGGTGTACGCCGGGCTTGGGTCGACGGGGTGCGGCACGTTGGCGATGAGGATGATCAGCGGAAGTTCGGCCAGCAGTTCGACGGCCTTGCCAGGGCCGGCACTGCCGGTGAAGGCCAGGCCGCCATCCGCGCCGGTGCGTACGCCCTTGAAGAACGAGATAGACGGCGGGAGGTCGCGCGGGGCCAGCCCGTGCTTGGCGGCCGCCAGCGTGAACAGCTCCCGGCCCGACGGGCTCGGCCCCTGGGGGGCCGAGTCGCCGTACTTCGCCTGGTTGGCGGCGGCCGTGCTGGTGCCACAGAGGGCGTCATGCTGCCCGGAGTCGTCACTGACGATCGTCGCAAGGACGCGGCCGTCGCCGGACAGCAGCGGGTGCCCCGTGGTGAGGTAAGCCTGCCAGCCGATCTTGACGGTGTCGGCCACGTTGAGCCGCTCCCATGGCTCCAGGGCGTTGTAGAGGAGGACGTGCGCGCACGCCTCGCCGGTAACGTCCGCCAGCCGGATGCGCGTACCGCGTGCGACGACCTTGTGGGTGTAGTTGCCGCCCGCGACGGTCTCCGCCCAGGTAAGCGCGCGGGGCTCGACACCGGGCGGTGGGTACGGCGTGCTGCTGGCGGGCAGGTAGGGCATCGCGTCGGCGACCCTGCCGCCCTGGGCCCGCGCGTCCGCGCGGGCCAGGGCGACGGTGTCGGTCTCGTGCTCCGAGGCTGCGGTGGCCATGGCGGTTACGTGTTCCCTTCTTGGGGTTCAGGCGCTTTCCGGCTCGGCGAGCGCGGCCGCCGGCTCAGCGGCGGGCTGCTGTAGCCGGGCGTGCGGGATGTGCATCTTGCCCTCTCGCAGCCGCAAGTGAATGAGGTAGCCGACGATGAGCGTGATGCCGATGAACAACACGGCGCTCCACTTCAGCCACCAGGTGTGCCCGGTCAGATCGTAGACGGAGCTGCGCGGCCAGGCCAGGTTGACGACGGCGAGGACCTGGTAGACGACCGCCACGAGAGTGACCGGGATGGCCCACCTGCCCAGGCTGAACAGCCGCTTGCCGTGCTCGTCGGTCCCCTCGGCGGTGGCGGCGCTCGCCTCGCCGCGGGCGTGCCTGAACCGGTGCAGCAGCAGCGGCGCGGTGACGCCCAGGTAGCCGAGGTACAGCATGGCAATGCACAGGCTGGACAGCGCGGTGAACACGGCGCTCTGCCCGAGGTTGACGACGAGAACCAGGGCGGCGCCGATGCCGACGACGAGCGAGGTGACGATCGGCGTGCCGGTGCGCGGCGAGACCTTGCCGAGGACGCCGTGGAACGGCAGCGCCTTCTGCCTGGCCATGGAGTACATCATCCGCGCACCGGAGGTCTGGCAGGCCAGCGTGCAGACGATGATCGCGATCACGACGTCGGCCAGGATGATGCGCCCGGCGGTCGCGCCGAAGACCGCCTCGACCACGTACGGCATGCCGACGCTGGCGAGGTTACCGTCGGTGAGGCTGGGCGCGGCCATCAGCGCGGCGATCAGCAGCAGCGCCCCGCCGACGCCGGACACGGTGAGCGCGCGAATGATGGTCCGGGGCGTGATGCGTCGCGGCGCGTGGGTCTCCTCGGACAGTTCGCCTGCGGAGTCGAAGCCGACCATGACGTAGGCGGCCATCAGCCCGGAGGCCAGAAAGGCCCAGATGTAGGGCGTGCCGGGAGTGGGGGCCGCGCCGGTGGAGTGCATCAGCACAGACGGGCCGCGCTTGGCGTGCGCGAACAGCGTGATCACGATGGCGATGACGCCAAGGATCTCCAGGACGACGCCGGTGCTGCTGATGATCGCCATCAGCCGGATCCCGATGATGTTGATCGCGGTCGTGACGGCCAGCAAGATGACGCCGAGCAGCACCGCGTTCCGCGCGCCGCTCACGGAGGTGGGCGAGGAGTTCCCGCCCAGGAACTGGAAGCCCGACCAGATGGACGGCAGCACGGCCTGCAGAGCGATGGCCGCCGCCGCCACGGTGAGAACCTGCCCGATGATCATGACCCACCCGGTGAACCAGCCGAACGTCTGCCCGGCCAGCCGCGACGACCACTGGAAGATCGCGCCCGAGATCGGGAACCGCGCCGCGAGGGTGGCGAAGTTCAGCGCGACGAGCATCTGGCCGATGAACACGATCGGCCACGTCCAGAAGAACGCCGCCCCGCCGAAGCCGTAGCCGAGGAAGAACAACTGGAAGACGGTGGTGAGGATGGAGACGTAGGAGAACCCCGCCGCGAAGGACGCGAAGCTGCCGACCCGGCGGTGCAGTTCCTGGGTGTATCCGAAGCGCGCCAGGTCGGCGTGCTCGACTGGCTGCTGGGCTGTGGACGTCATGGCTGCCCCTGGATGGCTAGCGGAACCTAATATCTGTCGCGCGACAGATAATTGGCACTAGCGTCCGCTGGCGCTGATTCCGGCGCTTTTCTACCAAGTGACAGGTATGTGACGAGACGGGCGGAACGTTACAGCCACGGTCATGGGCCGGATTGCGGCTGCGTCCGATTCCGCCGTCTCGGCCGACGGGACAGCAGTGACCGCGAGCGCTTCGACCGTCCAACGGGGTTGGCCGCCTGCCCCACGTGACCTCCAAACGGCACGCTTGACCCTTCACTCGAAGCGCCGGATGCACGAAAGCGGCTGGGCTTGGATTGACAAGCTACGCGGCGCGGGCATCCTCAGCGCGGCACAGCAGGTCAAAGAGGTTCGCAATGCGTGCGCCCTGACCACGGCAAATAACATGATCACGGCGACATTAAATCATATCGAAGACGGCTTGACTGGTGGATTCAGCTGCGGCCCGTAGTTGCATGAGCAGTTGTGCCACTACGAATTGCTGTGCTGAATAAGCAACTCAAGCAATGCGCTACCGCGATCACTCAAAAGAAGTGATCGATCTCCATCGTCACAGGGAATCAACAGATCTGGGTGTGCGGACTGTATCCAGCTACCGCCCGCGTAGTTCCTTTCCCGGATATCCAGCAACGCATTCAGCAATCGCTTCCCATGCGAAGAAAGCTTGCCCCGATGGCCCACTTCAAAGCCCGCAACAACATCATCGATCTTGGATAGAAACTTAGTGATGTCCGCATCATTACGCACATGCCAGTCACATATCATGGGTCCGTACGTTGCCGCACCATAGGATGCATCCCTTTTGGAGCTCTCCACGAATACATCCGCTCCACCTTTTGACAGATCAGCCCTGCCTCTGTCGATGGCACGCACCGTTCTAGTTGATAGGGATGACGACACATATATAATCGCAAGACGCCGACCTCCATGCTCAGATATATGTCGCAAGTTAGCCAGTCCTTCGACTGTGCGCGCACCCGTATAAACAATTGGTCCTGCATAATTCGTGATCAATGGCTCCAGAGCCTCTCTCTCAACGGCATCAAACCCATGTTGAGAAAATGTCTTGTCCGCCAAGCCAAAGTGATCTGCCGCGGTTATCCCAAGGGCCTCAGCAACTTCGGACAAAACATGACTTCCTTCTACGTGACGAAACTCGCGATTCATGGCGAGATGGTGACCAGCCGTTGTCTTCCCCGCCGCCAGAGGGCCTATTATTGCGATTACAATTTCAGAATCGCCACCCGGAATTAGGGTGAATTGATCGGTAGCCGGAGGATGGACTGGCTTGCGGACGCTGTCGCCTGGCAATTGGAGAATGTTCTCATATTCGGCAAGACGGCCGCCGAGCGCTTCAAATGCCCTTATTCGGAAATCAAATAGTTTGGATTCCTCGAATGTCATCGAAGCAAGTGTCTTGCTTGCCCCGTCCGGAATAAACCAAGAGCTGAAGTCGTTCCTTCCAAGCCATGGATATAGACCACGAGCTTCTCCCCTATCTACCGTCAAGGCTAGCCTGCCTTGCGTAATACCCGAGAAGAGGAGGGGCTCTCTGTGCCCTGGCACGTAGAGCGCAATGTCGGATCTTACACTTGCTCGAAGGTCACCACCAAGATCAATTATCACGTCGATCACTTCTTTATGGGAAGACGCAGCGAACCACTCTTTGGTACCTTGCCCAGGAAAGTCGGCGTCATCACGGCTGAGTGCGTTAATTCTCACGGTTGTGTCCTCGATAAAAACCAGTCTCCGTGCGCCAGCCCTGGATATTACCTCACGCAGCCCTGACTCCAAAAACTCTTTCGTCGGCAACCCGTATGGTTCATGATAAGCTCGTGAATGCGATTCAAAGCGCTCAACTCGGAAACCCATGGATCCTAGAGCTAGCCGAGCCTGAAGAAACTTAGCAATATTAGATGTGGCGAACAATATCGGTGCCAAAGTAAGTTGATCATCACGCCGCAGTTCTGGACCTTGCATCACACAGCACTCCACTCGAATTCGAATCCGCTATTATTCACGTTGAATGGGCCTGTGCGCGCTATCTCCGCAGGATAGTGGCGGCCGGGCTCAAGATTCTCAGCGCTTTCATGAAAGACAAAGACAACCGGACCGAAACTGCTCAGGCCTGCCGCGAACCCTTGGTCCCATAGGGTGTTTATGAGGTTTCTCACAATCGATTCTTGTGCAGATATCTCCGCTGCCTTGAACCCAACTCTTTGGAATGCATACAAGGATTGAGCGAAGGCGCGCAGGTCACTCTCGATCACAGCAGGGATTATACCGTGATATAGATGAGCAAGCTGTAGTCCAACGTCGGACGTAGCGACCGGCGTCGCTGCGTGAAAGAAGTTACTCTCAGTTTCGGGTTTTATGGAGGGGGGGCCTTGCGTGAAGAATAGGCTTACTTTCCACGCCTCCGGCATCGGCCATGAACCGATCCTTAGAGAAGGAGGTCTCTGTCCTGGAGCAAGCGATGGTACGTAATCATGATTAGCCGGGTGCCCAGTTTGGCCGACATCAACGACTAGCTGACCCGTAAAGAATGTACCAATGCCTATTCCAGAAGTTCTACCGCGCGTACTCATCCGGACCAAATCATCTGGAGTAACGGTCCATTGATTGATAACGGCTAGGGATTGCAGAATGGCGAGGACGGTGAGCGTGGTCGATCCAAGTCCAACATGCGCTGAAGGAATGGACTTGAACTGTATGTCGCCGCTGGTATTTAGTCCAAGCTGCCTGGCAATTTCGACAGCTCGATTAACTGTCATGAGTGCGTCTTCAGCAAGTGACCCAGGATTGAGTGTCAGACTCGCCGATTTCCCAGGCCGACATTCAATCTCGATTGGCATGCCTTGCAGTGATGCACCCACACCGCCGTATGAGCGCGGTGTGTAACCTGACAGGTCGATCAGGCCGAAGTGCAGACGAGGGTAGGCCTTCAGCCGGAGGACCGTGTCAGATCCCTCAAATGCCTCTCTCACGTTGGGGATCGAGATAGTTGGTTGCTGTTCCATATCTCCTCAAAATGATCCACAAGTCGATCGAACATGTACCCAGGGCTCCGCACAATAAGTGTGGGCAAGTTGCGGCTCATTCTGCCGCGCTTGAGTTGAGAGATCAAGTAAGGCCCCCAGAACGACTCCTCATCAATCCTAAACATATTCACGCTTGGAATAGTTCTCGCAAGACGCAATGAAAAGGCGATCTTAGGATCGCCCCACAATTCGCGAGTATCATTGATGAATCTTATTATTTCTTCCGACGTCCGTCCTCGATTGTTACCCTCTTCGTTATCGCGCAAGTCAGCGTAGGTTGCTTGCTCCCCGGGAGATTCCGGGTCGACTAGAAGGATGCGCACTTCGGCCCTACTCGCCCACGTCTTGAATGAACCCGCGTAGTCTTCCCGCAAAGAATTAAGACCGAATCCCATGATGTCTATTTGCTTAGATGCTCGACTGAGGCGGATATCGTATTCAGATTTAATCTGTACCGATCGATACGGGAAAGCTGTGACGAATCCAAACGCATCCGCTGCTCGTCTTTTATCCTCTTCGATCTCTCCGAATATCACCCACCCAAAGACTACCATACCGCTTACGCCAGTGGCTATGACGGAGGTCCCGACGGCGACACCAATAGGTCCCAGTGCGACTGCCAGCAGAGCGCCGGACAGGACAAGAATCATTTGAATGCTGAAATAGATCATTCCTCGAGATCGGCGTAGGCTTCCTGCCAGTTTTCGAGCGAAAGTTGTCATTTGTCTCTCTCACTGGGCGGCGAGATCGGCGGCTGGACCAAGACGTTCTAGTACGAGACACTACTAAGGTCGTCGCTGGGCATTTGACATCATATAACGCCGTTATGCCTTCATGTAGCGGTCGGCCACGCCTCGATTGAGTGCACCTTGACTTGACAACACAATGTCTCAGCAAAGCTGGGGCCCACCGGTCCAGGAGGTTGACGAGCGTGGCGGCTTGCCAAGAGCGCCCCATAGAGGAGGCGCTTGCCGCAACCCGTGCTGTAGCCTCCACTGTGCTCTCACTGGCGCGCCTTCGTCAGGATGAACGTCACCGCATGAACATCACCGCAGAGCGGCTGCGTCAGGTTCGGGCCAGCCTGCCGGTGATGGAGCGCGTCAGGTCGAGCGCGGTCCGGTTGAACTCGTTCTGGATGGCGATGTAGGCCTGCAACTGATCGTCCGAGTACCGGGCGGCGGTCGCCCCAAACCCGGCCGCCACCTCGGCAAAGACGGCGCCGAGGGCCGCCTCGTGGCGTCCGCTGGAACGGACGTGGACCTTACGGCGATCCTCGGTGCCGCGGACGCGCTCGATGAATCCGGCCCTCTCCAGCCGGTCAAGCACGGAGGTAACCGCCGAGGCGGACAGGCCCGTCGCCTCGGCAAGCCGCCCCGCGGTCAGGTCCGGCTCGTCGCGCGCCAGGTCCAGGCACTTGATGTCGCTCGGCCCGAGCCCGAAGCGGCCGGCCACGGCCTGGTGCAGCATGAGGGCGCGGCTGGCGCCCTCGCGGGAGACCTGTGCCATCTCCGCCAGCAATTCGTCGCGGTCCATTGACGTCCCGGCCTCCGTGGAGAGATTATTTCGATGAATCGAAACATTCGATCAATCGAAACATTCTACGCCGTCAACAAGGAGGGCGCCATGCGACAGCCATCGGTTCTGATCGCCGGGGCAGGCCTGGGCGGGCTGTCCACCGCCGTCTTCCTGGGACTACACGGGGTGGACACGCTCGTCGTAGAACGCCACCCGGGCCTGTCCACCCAGCCCAAGGCGCGCGGGCAGATGCCCGCGACCATGGAAGCCCTGGCCGCCGTCGGGCTCGCCGGCCAGTTCGCGGCCGCCGCCCCGCCCGGACGGCACGAAATGAAGATCGTCATCGCGGAAAGCGTGACGGGCAAGGCCCTGCACAGCTTCACCGAGGCGATGCCCGACTTCTCGCGGTTCTCACCGCAGCGCGACGGCCTGGTGAGCCAGCAGCGGGCCGAGCGCATCCTCGCCGACCGGGCCATCGAACTGGGCGTCGCCATCCGGTTCAACACCGAGCTGGAGTCATTCGAGCAGGATCACGACGAAGTGATCGTCCGCCTGCGCGACCGCGGAACTGGCGAGCCCGCCACGATCAGCACGCCGTACCTGGTCGCCGCCGACGGGCACAAAGGCACCGTCCGAGCCGCCGCTGGAATCGGCGTCCACGGCAGGCAGCGCGGCGCTCCCGCGTCGGCCATGTTCGCGTCCTTCGACGCGGACCTGCGGCCCGCACTCGGCGGCGCGGCGGTCGGGTTGTGGCATCTCCGGAACGCCGCCCTGCCCCACGGCAACGCCACCCTGTTCACCACCGACGACCCGGGCCGCTTCGTGATCGGCGGCGGCTTCAGCGCGGCCGACGCCGAGCCCGGGCGGCTCATCGAGCATATCCGGACCGCCGCTGGCGTCCCCGATCTCGAAGTCCGCAACCTCGACATCGCCTGGACCAGCAGCGACACGTGGATCACCAGGGTCGCCGACAGTTTCTGCGCCGGGCGGGTCCTGCTCGTCGGCGACGCGGCGCACCTGATGCCGCCCACCGGAGGGCAGGGCGGCAACGCGGCCGTGCTTGACGGCTGGCACCTGGCGTGGAAACTCGCCGCCGTCCTGGCCGGCCAGGCCGCAGACCGCCTGCTCGACAGCCACGACGCCGAGCGGCGCCCCTACGCCGACCAGCTCGCCGAGCAGCAGTACGCCAACTACGTGCAGCGCATCGACCCCGGCCGGGCCGACGAATCCGTCGCGGAGATCATCTCTCCGGCACGCGGGCTGTTCGGCTACGTGTGCCCCTCCGGTGCGTTGCTCCCCGAAGCAGGGCACTCCGACGGCGACCCGTTCGAGGATCCGGCGCACCCGACCGCCCGCCCCGGCGCCCGCGCCCCGCACGCCGTGCTGCCCGACGGGACTTCGACCCGCGACCTGTTCGGGCGCGGATTCGTGCTGCTCACCGGCGGGCGTGACAGCGACTGGAGGCTAGCGGCTGCCGGCCTACTCCCCCAGGTCAGCAGTTGCGGCCTGGACAGCGCCGCGCGAACCCTCTACCGCCTCCCGGCAGGTGGGGCCGCCCTCGTCCGCCCCGACGGCATCATCGCTTGGCGGTCCGCCGACCCCACAGCACTGGCCGCAGCCCTCCGCGACATCCTGCATTGACCTGCGGCCGGTCGACTGGACACGAGGAAGGTCTCCGTGGGTTCCGCAGTCCCCCACCGCTCCGATCCGACCGTGATCTGGCCCATGTCCGTGCCCACCTGGCCGGACCGGCCGAGCGTGGACCAGAAGAAGTCGATCCAGGCGAAGTTCTCTTCCTCAAGGCGGTCGATGTCCTCGAGCGGAGTCTGGGGCTGGCCGGAGTAGAGGATGTCCCGCAGCCATGCCGGTGCAGCAGCACGGCCACCCCCTGGATGGTGCAGCTGCGATGGAAGCGCCGCCCGATGACGTCTTGATCTGCGCCAGCGTCCATTTCCACGGACCCGCACGAATTGCCAGGGCTAATGAGCCGCTGCTGTAGTAGCTGCCCGCCCCGAAATCAGCTCGTATAGCCGACCTCGGACCAGTCGACCGCCTCGCCGGCATACCAGTTGATCCCGGTCAAGTTCGTACGCGTGCTCACCTGGAAGCCGGGCTGCGCGATCCAGAGCCAGGGGGCATCGTTCGCGATATTTAGGGCACAGCCCTTGAACTCCTCGACTCGCTGGTCCCAATCGAGTTGGGGGCGCCCGGCCATGGCCAAGCAGGCGTCGGTCTTCGCACTCTTGTATCCCCCCCAATTATTGGAGCTGTTCGACTGGTAGAAGACCCCCAGCGCATAGGCGGGGTCTGGCGAATCGGCCCCAAAGGTCTGGAAGAACATTGGCCGCTTGCCAGTGAATAGCGCCTGCGTGTATGTCGGGGGCGGGAGCGCCTCGAGTTCGAGTGTCACTCCGACGTTCGCGAAGGCGCTCCTGAGCTGAGCGCCTACAGGCTCTCCGAGCGGCTCCCCGGTGCTGTAGGCCAGTGTCGTCGTAAACCCGTTCCCATGGCCGGACACCCGCAAAAGCTCGCGCGCCCGTTCGGGGTCGTAAGTGTACGGGCTCAGGTTAGGGTCGAACCCGGCGGCGTGGTCCGAGAGTGGGCCGTGGGCAGGCCCGGCGAACCCTCGATAGACCTGCTCGAGGATCTGCGGATAGGGCGTCGCGTATGACAGGGCCTGTCGGACCCGGACGTCGTCAAGCGGCGGGTACTTCGGGTTCATGGGGCACGACGCGATGACATAGCCCTGGAAGTTCCACAGGCGCAAGTCATTGCTGTTCTCCACCCGTTGCATGTCCGTGGGCAGCAAGTACTGAGCGACCTGCGCTTCTCCGGTCATCAGCGCGGCGAGCCGGTTGGACGACTCCGGCACCTCCTTGAACGTGATCTGGTCGAGCTGCGGAGGGAAGGGATGCTGCTTGTGGGCCACCCATACGACATGGCGCCCGGGGCTGAGGTCATCGAGCTTGAACGGCCCGAAGCCCGCCTCGTGGTTCTTCAGCCAACCTTTCGCCCAGGGATCGCTGGAGGTCGCGTGGCTCTTCGCTAGCTTGGAATCAGCCATCACGCGCCAGAATGTACTCAGCGTGAGGAGCAAGTCCGGCCCCGGCTCCGCCAGGTCGATGCGGACCGTGTACCTATCCAGGACCTTCACATCTTCTGGCCGCTCGATCGTGGAGAGCGTGTTGTAGAAGCTCGTGATGCCATTAAGCGCGAAGCTCCGGTCGAACGTCCACTTCACGTCCGCGGCGGTGAACTCGTTCCCCGCGTGGCTTGGCCACCCCTTTCGGAGCGAGAAGGTGTAGGTCCTCCCACCGTTGGTGACCTCCCAGCCCTCGGCCATGCGCGGCTCGGTGATCTCGTCGAAGTTCTCGGCCTGCCAAGCGAGGTCGAAGCCGCCTGGCTCGCCAGGCGCCGGAATCTGCTTCCATCGGGTCAGACGGTCGTTCAAGTTGAAGATGTGGTCATACACCTCCTTGCCGAACACGAGTTCCCAGTCGAGACTTGGGGGCGTCGCCGTTGCCGCGATGAGCAACTGATGAGAGGGCGCGGCAGCTGGGCCGCAGGCCGCGATTGCTGCTCCCGCGAACGGCGCCGCCACGCCCACCGCCGCCGCGGACTTCAGGAACGACCTGCGGGTCAACGGACGGCGCAAAGCGCCGACGGCTGGGCTATTGGGCTCGTCCGTCATCGAGCTTGATCGCCCGGGCATTGAGGACGATACCTATCCGGATGGAAGAGGTTCGTCGCGCGTGGCGCTCTTCCAGACGGAAGCCGGGTGGGTCTCCGACGGTGCCCCCGGCAAGGAGAACCGCCGAGACGGCCACAGGCAGCCAAGTCTTCACTGTGGGCCCCCTCTCGACGGGCTAACCGTCACCCTAGCGCACCGTGCCCGGACGTTCAACACGCCTTCCACCTGCGATGACGAAGGGGGAGAATGGTGGTTCCCGACCGGGAGAGGAATCGTGAGGCCCCGGCATATCGCATCAATAGTGTTGGTCCTCGGGTTGATCGTTGTGGCCTTCCTCGGGACGCGACTGCGCGGCGAGGCAGACGCGCGACTAGACGCGCAGCACCGCGCCGAGGTGGCGGCCGCGCAGATCCGCGCGCGCGTGGACCAAGGATCCTCCCTCGCCGAGAGCCTCAGCCAGTTCACGGTGAGCGTCGCCGGAAGTCCGGACGCGAGCCCGGAGTTCGAGAGCACCGTCTCGCGATGGCTCAGCCCGGCAGGCTTCCCCGCCGCTGCGTGGATCGAGCAGGTTCCTGGTTCTCAGCGTGCCGCCTACGAGAGCCGGACCGGCAACCCCATCGTCACAATCGACCGGGAACTCAGGATCGTGCCCGCCGGTTCGCGGCCCTCGTATCTGCCGGCGACTCTCGTCTCCGGCATCCCTCCGGTGGAGACGCCCGGGATCGATCTCGGCTACGACTCGGGCGTTGCTGCGGCGGTGAGCTGTGCGAGCGCGCTTGACGAGGTATGCGCAACCCCTCTGACAACCCAACAGGACGGCGAGGAGGGGCTCTTTCTCATCGAGTTCGCTCCGAACCTCAGCGGGGGGATCGTCAGGCCGGCGTTCGTGGCGTTGTTCGTGTCGGAACCCTCGTTGCGCGCAGCGGTTACAGGCACGACGGCCGTGCAGCTCGCCGTCGGCGGCACCTCCGCTGGAGGTCTTGGGGGAACGGCAGTCGCGCTCAGCACGTTCACCGACGCCGGACAGCGATTCCAGGTCGCCGTGCCGCTGGAATCGGTCGTCGGCTCCGCGGTGTTCCTGCCTTGGATCGTCCTCGCCGTCCTCGCCGTCCTCGCCGTCCTCGCCGGCGCGCTCAGCGTCAACGCGGCGCGCAGAGCCAAGGCAAAGGCCGAGGTAGACCGCCTGTTCACCCTCACTCCTGACCTGATCACGGTGGCCGGTTTCGACGGTTTTTGGAAGCGCGTCAATCCGGCTTTCGAGACGCGCTTGGGTTACACCGAGCGCGAGGCGCTCGCGCGACCGTACCTGGAGTTCGTCCACCCAGATGACCGCGAGCGGACCGAGGCACAGGCACTCAGCCTCACCGAAGGGAAGACGATGCTTGCATTCGAGAACAGGCTCGTCTGCAAGGACGGCTCGTACAGGTGGATCGAGTGGGCGGCGACGGCCGTCCCAAACGAAGGCGTGCTCTACGAGGTCGGGCGCGACGTGACGGAGCGTCGGCAGGCCGAAAGCGAGCTGAGACGGCTTGCGGGCGAGCAGGCGGCGAGGCGGCGTGTGGCGACGCTCGTCGCGACGGGCGTGTCCCCGGCGGAGGTCTTCTCGGCTGTCGCCGAGGAGGTGGCGCGGCTATTCGACGCCCAGGCCACAGCGATCGGGCGGCTCGAGCTTGATGGGGAGATGGCTGTCGTCGCCAGCAGCGGGACCATGAGAGACGTACTGCCGGTGGGCAGTCGTTTGAACCTCGAGTCGGAGTGGGCGTTGGCCACGGTGATACGAACCGGCCGGTCAGCTCGCGTCGACGGCAACGGCCGCGCTTCCGGGTCCGTCCACCCCAGGGCGGAAGGGTTGGGGATTCGTAGCAGCGTAGCGGTCCCGATTATGGTCGAGGGGTCTCTCTGGGGGTCGATTGCCGCCGGGACGGACCGCGAGCAGTTCCCGGCCGAGGCGGAGCAGCGCATGGCGGAGTTCACGGACCTGATCGCCACCGCGATAGCGAATGCGGACAGCAGGTCGCAGTTGGCCGCCTCGCGCAGGCGGATCGTCGCGGCGACGGACGAGGCTCGCCGACAGATCGAGCGAAACCTCCACGACGGCACGCAGCAGCGGCTGGTTTCGCTCGGACTGGCTGTACGCGCCGCGGAGGCGGATGTCCCTCCCGACCGGCGCGGCCTGCAAGTCGAGTTGTCCGGGATCGCGACCGGGCTGATGGATGCGGTCGCTGAGCTGCGCGAGATCTCGCGCGGGGTCCACCCGGCGATCCTTTCCGAGGCCGGTCTCGGCCCGGCCTTGCGAACGCTCGCCCGCCGCTCGACGACCCCCGTTGATCTCGACGTCAGGACGGACACGCGCCTCTCGGAGCCGATCGAGGTCGCGGCGTATTTTGTTGCGTCGGAGGCCTTGGCCAACGCAGCGAAACATGCGCAGGCGTCGCGCATGGAGGTTTCGCTCGCAATGCGCAACGGCAGTCTGGTGCTGTCGATCCGCGACGACGGCATCGGCGGAGCGGATCCCGTCCGGGGCTCGGGACTCGTCGGCTTGCGAGATCGCGTCGAGGCGCTCGGGGGGACGATCAGGATCGATAGCCCGCCCGGCGGCGGAACGTCGCTCGTCGTCACGCTTCCGATCGACCTCGAGCCAGTGGGGATAGGAACAGGCAGCGGGACCGAGTAGCAGTGACGCGGGGCGTGGCCGGGGGGTTAGTGGGGGTGGTCCTCACAGTGGCACGGCGATCGCGTAGTTGGCTTCAAGGGTGGCAGGGCTCGGTGCCGGGCTGCCAACGTCGCGCAACGTACACGAGATCGCGCAGGAGGCCGCGCCTTCGTCCCGGGTCGTTTACGTGGACAACGATCCGCTGGTGCTCGCGCACGCGCGAGCGCTGCTGATTCCATCTCTGGAAGGGCTCACCGCGTATGTATCTCGAGGTCAGCGGGTGGCGTCGCGGAGAGCCACGGTGGCGGCCTGGAGCCGGTGGCGCTGGGCCACAAGCTTCGCGGCAGACTCCGACAGCGTCGACCACGATGCCGCAGCCGGGTCGATCCGGGACGCCAGTTCGGCGTGCCAGGCGGATGGCTGCCCGCCGGCCGGCGGCGGCAGCAGCTGGACCGGGACGGGGGCCGATCCGGGGCTTTGCCGGTAGAACTGCAGTGAGGCGGCGTCCAGGTTCTCGTTGACCAGCACCGCAACGCCCGCCTGGACCGGAGCGGGCGCCGCCGTGTCCACCACCCATCCCCCGGTGTTGGCGATGTAGACCGGGGCCGGGAAACCGGGCACGGACCACTGGTCGACGAACGGCTTGTGGGTGTGGCCATAGACGAACGTGACTTCCTCGGGAACGCGCCCAAGCTGCTGCCGCAGCTGACCGCGGACCGGGCCCTCCAGGTACTCCCGCAGCCCGGCCTGGCCCGCGGCGGTCAAGGTTACCGAGGGCGTGCCGCGCTCGCTCTTGGCCACCTTGTTGACCTCGCGCCCGAGTACCTCGTTCAGTACCCACCGCTCCGGCGCACGCCGCCAGCCCGGGCTCTTGGCGGTCATCGCCGCGACCAGGTTCGACACGAGGGCGTCGACGTCCTGTGCACTGGTCAGGTCCGCGTAGATCTGGCCCATGTCCGTGCCCACCTGACCGGACCGGCCGAGCGTGGACCAGAAGAAGTCGATCCAGGCGAAGTTCTCTTCCTCAAGGCGGTCGATGTCCTCTGGCAGAGTCTGCCGCTGGCCGGGGTAGAGGGTGTTCCTCAGCTGCGACATCAGCGTGTAGATGGACTCGGTGAAGTGCCCGTGGCTCACGACGAGGCAGCGCCGCCCGTCGGGAGTCCGCAGCGCGAGGTTCGGGTAGGAGACCTCGACCTGGACTCCCGAGCCGATTGCCTGGCTCCTGGCGAGGCCGGTCAGCAGGGTCGAGCTGGCGACGGGGTGCTCCGCCACAGGCACCAGCTTCGTGGTGTGCCAGGGGCCGACCAGCTCGGCGTCGGCGGGCTGGCCGCAGACGTAGGTCACGTACTGGTTCTCCCGGGTGATCTCCCACTCGTGATGGTCGTGGTTGCCGGGCACGTAGTGGATGACCGGGTCGAATGCGGGCGGGCCGTCGCCGAAGGCCAGGTGCGCGAAGAGGCGGAACACCATGGCGCAGACCTCGTCGAGCGACAAGGCCAGGTCCAGGATGTCTCCCGCCAGGATGAGGGTCGGCGGCCTGTCCTGGCCGCGGGTAAGCTCGCGCAGGCCGTCGATCAGGCCGCTCAGCAACGGGCTCGGCCGCTGCGGGTCGGCGGAGAAGCCAGTGTCGCTAGCAGTCGCGGGCCGCTCGTTGAGCGCGGTCAGCACGCTGTTCTCCGCCCCGAAGTGCAGGTCGGACAGGATGACGTAGCGGATGTCAGTCATGACGAGCCCCGTTCCGCCTGGCGTTGCGGGCTGGCCGCCGCGCCGGGCCGAATACCTGCCACAGCAGGCTCATGAACAACTCCTTGAAGGAGCCAAGAGCCCGGATTCCGCTCCCTAGCGTAGGGCCGTGCACCCGCAATGTCGTCAGTTTGCGGGTTGTTGTGTGCTCAGTTCACCCGCACCCTCCAAGCCATCAGCCGCGACCGAAACCCGCATACTCGACCACTTGTCGGTATGAAATGCAGATCTCAAGCGACATTGGCGATCACACGCAACCGAACATCCCCATCCGTCGTCTCCAGCTAAGTCTGATCCATCGGGACAATAAGGGGAAGATCGGATGAAATTGTGATATTCCACGCGCACGGCGCGGATTGCCGGCCTCTCCGCACTTGGCCTCGGCATCGGGCTCGCTCTGACGGCCTGCAACCCGAGCACGCCATCCGCCTGCCTCTTCGCCTGAGATGATCATTACTTCCCAGCGATCATCAACCCAGGTACAGCGGCACCTATCTGCATTGGGCGTAGCCCGGGCGCTGTGAAGCCGCCCAGCGGAATTGGCTAACGGCGGCTGGAAGCCGTCCGCGTCCTCATGACGGGACGCGGCTACGATCGTCCGGCGGGCTGCATGTTCGCGGCTAGGTCGGCCGCTGTCCCGCGGATGCGGTCGGCCAGGCTCGCGCGTTCCGGTTCCTCTGCCCAGCGGGCGAACGCGGACCAGAAGATGGCGGCGCCGACCTGCGCGAGGAGCGCGGCGGTCGCCGCCGGTGTCCCTCGCTGCTCGAGTGCCGCGGCCAGTGCGCTGGTGACAGCGGCGAACTTGGTCCGCCCCCGCTCCTGCAGCTCCGGGCTGGCCGCGACGATGGCGCGGCGCTCGGCGACGTGCCCGGCCTGGTCCGCGAGCAGGTCGCCGATCTCAGCGAGTCCGGCCAGCAGGGCCGCGAATGGGACGAGATCCGGGTCGGCTCCCTCGACGGCGGCGGCCAGGGCCCCCGGAAGCTGCTCAGAGCCGGCGAACAGCACGTCCCGCTTGTCGGCGAAGTACCGCGAGAACGTCCGGCGGGTCAGCCCCGCCCGCTCGGTGATCTGGGCCACGGTGACGTTGTCATAGCCGTGCGCGAGGAACAGTTCGAGGGCGGCATCGCGGAGCCGCTCCCTGGCTTCAGGGTCCCATCGGGGCATGAGCCCGATCCTACCGCGATGTCTCATTGAGTCATCAGATCCGCTACGCTGATGATGTCTCGGCGAGACATCATCGCACCGGATACGAAGACTTCAGGCACGGAAGGCGGATCATGGACCTTGCAGGCAAGCACGTCGTGATCATCGGCGGCAGCTCGGGAATGGGACTGACCACCGCGGTCGGCGCGGCGGCGGCGGGAGCCAGGGTCACGATCGCGTCCAGCAACCAGAGCCGGCTCGACGCCGCCCTGGCCACACTGCCCGGCGGTTGCGACGGAATCGTCATCGACACCCGCAGCGAGGCATCGGTGGCCGAGGCGCTCGCCGACATCGGCGAGCTGGATCACCTGGTGTACACCGCCGGCGACAGCGTCGCCCCGCGGCCGCTGACCGAGGCGCCGACGGACGAGGCCCGCCAGCTGTTCGAGGTCCGCTTCTGGGGCGCGGTCACCGCGGTCAGGCACGCCGCCCCCCGGATCAAGGCGGGCGGCTCGATCGTGCTGACATCCGGGACGGTCGCGGTCCGGCCGTCCGCCGGGACCGCCATCGCGGCCAGCGGTGCCGCCGCGATCGAGGGACTGGCCCGCGGGCTGGCCGTCGAACTGGCCCCGGTCCGGGTCAACGCGGTCCGCCCGGGAGCGGTCCGCACCCCGCTGTGGGACGCAGTCCCGGAACCGCGGCGCTCAGCGATATTCGCCTCGCTGGCCGAGCGGACCATCACCAAGACGATCGGCGAGCCGGACCAGATCGCCGCCGCCTGCCTCTACCTGATGGACAACAGCTTCGTCACCGGCACCGTGCTCACCGTCGACGGCGGCGCCCTCCTGACCTGACACCGCTACCGCTGGCCAGGCGCCGATGCGCCTGGCCAGCGGGCACGAGCAATCACGCGAAGCCGTAGGCGCCTATCACGCACAGCGATCATAAGGTTAGTTGAGTGCCCTCCAGCGGCTGTGCGAGCGCGTCAACGGTCACGCTCACAATGGCCAGGAGATGTGCTGGGCTCGCCCCGGCTCTGCTCATGAGGGCGAGAGACTGGTTCACGGCCCCCATGTGTACGGCGAATGCCTCGGCGTCCCGGCTGGTCAGGCGGCTGGCCTTCAGTGCGGGGCGGTGGTAGCGCCAGTACTCAGAAGAGCCGCATCCTTGTCATGGTTCTCCCACATTTCGTAGTTTCCGCATTCTGCCGTGATCTCGGCCGTCGCCTGAGCCGCAGTGAGGAAGTCGTCGACCAGCGGCGAGGTGCGCGATGCCGCCACCGCGAGGCACACCTGGTCGGGCGCCAGATCCGGGACGGGCACGTAGCTGACTTCTGGATGTGAGTAGAACACGGTCGCCGAGCGGGCGAGGAACGAGATGCCCCGGCCGGCCGCGACATGCTCGAGCGTCTCGTCCACCCCGCGCACCAGGTACCCGGCGTTAGGGTGCGGGCGCCTGGTGGGCTGCGTGCTCGTGTCGCCATGCCAGACCAGCGGCTCGCCGGCCAGGTCGGCCTCGGTGACCTGCTCCTTGCCGGCCAGCCGGTGGCGGGCAGGGAGCACCGCCACCCGCGGCTCGGTGTACAGCGGGGTGACGCGCAGGCCGGCCTCGTCGATGGGCAGCCGCACGTAGCCGACGTCGATGCGGCCGTCGAGGAGCATCGGGGCCTGGTCGTCCCGTTCGATTCGCTGCACGTCCACGATCACGTCCGGGTGCCGGGCGTTGAACTGCCGTACCGCCGGGGTGACCGGGATGCCTGCCCGGTAGCCGACCATGAGCCGCTGGCTGCCGCGCGCGGCCATGGTCACCCGGCGGCGGACCGCGTGCGCGGAGGCCAGCAGCGGGCCGGCGTCGGTCAGCAGCTGCCTGCCGGCGTCGGTCAGCTCCACGCCGTGGCTGTCCCTTGTGAGCAGCGGGGCGCCGAGATCGTGTTCCAGCGCGCGGATCTGCCGGCTGAGCACCGGCTGCGCGATGTGCAGCTCATCGGCGGCGCGGCCGAAGTGCAGCGTGTCGGCGACGGCGACGAAGTAGCGCAACTTGCGCAGGTCCAGATCCATGGAGCCTCCCGGTCCGGCGATGCCTCCAGGGTATCGCAACGGCTGAAAGAGGTCTTGGACACCCACTCAGGCCAATGGCATCCTCAAATAGGTACCTGATGGGGCCGCGAATTCGTTATAAAAATTCGAGCATCAGGACTTGATAGCAGGGCCCAGACCCAGAATGAGCGCATCAGGAATTGAGCCCGTTCCATCGCGTCATTCGACGGCGTCGGCGACAAACGGTTGACAACGACGGGGTGGGCATGGCGTCCTATCCAGCTCCAGAAAGCAGGCACACCATGAGCAGCATCAGCATTATCGGCCTGGGGAACATGGCCAGCGCCCTGGCCGGCCGGGCGCTCGCTGGCGGCAACGCCGTCGAGATCATCGGCCGTGACCGGGCAAAGGCCAAGGAACTGGCCGCCGCGCTCGGCGGCGCCACTGTCGGGACGGCCGGCGCCGCCCCAGCCGGAGACATCGTTATCCTCGCCGTGCCGTACCCCAGCGCGGCGGCGGTGGTTAGCGAGTACGGGGACGCACTGCACGGCAAGGTCATCATCGACATCACCAACCCCGTCTCCCCGGATCTCAAGGGCTTTGTCACCCCCGACGGCAGTTCCGGCGCGCAGGAGATCGCCAAGGCCGCCCCCGCCGGCGCGCATGTCGTTAAGGCGTTCAACACCCTGTTCTCCAATGTCCTGGCGGCCGGCCCAGCCGAGGGACGCCCGTTGGACGTGTTCATCGCCGGCGACGACGCGCAGGCAAAGGCACGCGTGTCAGCGTTCATCGAGAGCCTGGGACTGCGCCCGATGGACACCGGGCAGCTGCCAATGGCACGGGCACTGGAGAACGCCGGACTGCTGGAGATGGGCCTCGTCGCCCATTCCGTCAAGCACACCAACTTCTTCCTCGGCGTCACCATTCTCATCTGAGCGCGCCCGCACCACCACTTCTCGCGCCACGTCACTCACAAGGAGCAGTAGCATGCGCGTTTTCGTCACCGGCGGGACCGGCCATTCCGGTTCGCACATCATCCCCGAGCTCATCGCCGCCGGGCACGAGGTCACCGGCCTGGCCCGGTCGGACACGGCCGCGGCGGCGGTGTCCGCGCTCGGCGCGAAGGTGCGCCGCGGCGACCTCCAGGACCTCGACGGGCTCAAGGAGGCGGCCGCGGACTCCGACGGCGTCATCCACGTCGCGCACAGGCAGGACCTGCTTCCGTCCGGCGGGATGGACGCCGTGTCCGCCGCGGAGCTCCCGGTCATGCTCGCGTACGGCGAGGCACTCGCGGGAACCGGCAAGCCGCTGGTCACGGCGGGGAGCATAGGCTCGCCGAGCATGGGCTCGCCGAGCATGGGCCGGCCGGCCACCGAGGAGGACCCGGCCCTTCCCGTCGGCGATGAGCACAAGGGCACCCTGCGGGCCCGCAACGTCGTGGAAACCGCCGTCGTCGGCCTCGCCGAGCGGGGAGTGCGGTCCTCGGTCGTGCGGATTCCCCCCATCATGCACAGCACGGCCGATGCCGGCTTCCTCCCAGCGCTGATCGCGCTCGCGAAGGAGAAAGGCGCCGCCGCCTACCCCGGAAACGGCGCGAACCGGTGGGGCGCCGTGCACGCCCGCGATGTCGCCTCCCTGTTCCGCCTGGCGCTGGAAAAGGGCCCGGCCGGCAGGTACTGGCACGCGGTCGAGGACGAGGGCATCCCGCTCCGCGAGATCGCCGAGGCCATCGGCAGCCGCCTGGGCCTGCCCGCCGTGAGCATTCCCGCGGACGAGTTGATGCTGCCGGGATACTTCGGGTTCCTCACGGCCGTGGCCACGCTGGACCTCCCGGCGTCCAACCTCATCACCCGCCGGACCCTCGGCTGGGAACCCGCACAGCCCGGCCTGCTCGCCGACCTGGACAACGGCCACTACGTCCCCGCCAGCTGACCCCGTATGGGCCGTACTCGGACGAGAAGGGCCAGCCGGTCGGTGAGGACGCCATCCGCGCGGCACTGGCCACGGCTCGACGGGCGGCGCGGCTGGACGTGCTCACCGCTATCGCCGTCCAGTAGCCCGTTCCCTCGCGCACACGCCGGGGCTGCGCCGAGGACTTCAGCGCGCCCCCATGACCCGGACGGTTCGCGAAATCGAGTCGACTGTTCCTGCGGCCTTACGCCGGGACCGGCTCACCGGCGGCACCGGTGAGCCGGTCCCTTAGCAGGTAGAGATCCGTCGCAACTACATCGAGTCCGCCCAGGCGCCTAGTGAGCTTCCACCGACCGTCCCCACTAAGGCCTTCAGGGCAACCATGGGCTCGTGACTTGGAAGGTGATGGTCTGGATGAGAAGGAGGCCGGTGATCGTCGCCGTGTATGTGCCAGGGGCCATTCCGGCTGTGTGGATGGTGGTCGTTACGGAGCCGTTCCCGTTCGGGCCGGTCACGGCGAGGTGGGCCAGCGAGGGATTCTCCAGCCCTGCGACGGTGGCCGTCACCGTGTCCCAGGTCTGCCCGGGCACCTTCGAGGCCGGGTTGGCGTAGGGACCGCTAGTCACCCCGTACTGCCCGCGCAGCGGCGGGTACACGCCGAACCCATCCAGGATCGTCGTGCCGTTCGGGGAACGGCCCGGGATGAAGCCGGTCCCTGTGACTGTTACGGTGCCACCGCTGGCTACCTTGCCGGCAGATACCCTGATGTTGGCTTGCAGCCGGTCCAGCTCCTCACGTGCCTGCCAACTTGGCTGGCCCGTTCCGTGCTGCAGGCCGATCTGCCTGACCAGGGCGGGCACGAAGGCCGGTGCGTAGATGGTGCCCCAGCCCGATGCGATGTCGTAGCCTGTCGCCGTCGGGTAGCCGGCGACGCCGTATGAGCTGTTGGTGTAGCCGGCTGGAACATCGATAATGCCGGCCGCCTTGCCGCGCGGTCCGAGCGTCGCCAAGGCTAGGTTCACAGTGCCCAGATCAGCATGGCGTAGCTGCGTGGCCAGCGCGAGGATGCCGGCGAAGGTAGGCGATGCCTGCGAGGTGCCGTCACTGGCATCCATCGAGATATCGGGGTAGGCGCGGCCGGTAACGCTGTTCAGCGCCGGGATGCCGCGCTGCCACGATGGTTTGGGGTAGATGGTGGATACGCCGGCGCCCGCCGCGTTGAAGCGGCCGTCCGGGGTGGTCCACAGCGCGTCCGGGGCGGTGCGCCCGGACTTGGTGGCGAGGCCAGGGTTCGGGATGGTGCCGCCGACTACGGTGAGCCATGGGTTGTCGACCGGGTGACCTGCGGTGACACCGATCGTCGGAGTGCACTGGCCGGTGTCGCCGAGAACAGGTGGATCGGTCGGGCCGCAGTCACCGGAGGCAAACGTCACCGGGATGTTGTGCGCCGAGGCGTCGAGGAACGCTGGATCCAGCGAGTGGATCGCCGCCTGCTGAGTCGCGGTCGGGTTGGTCGGGTCGTCGATGAAATTCTTCTCGCCGTCACCCAGGCTCACCGAGATGATGTCAGCCAGGTGCTGGTCGGCGATTATCTTGATGGCCTCGGCCACCTGGGGCCAGCCTTGCATGCCGGTGGTTTCCGGTACCGGGGGATGGACGAAAAGGATCTTCGCGTAGGGCGCCATCGAGTGGATCGCCTCCGCGTCGAGTTGGTCTTCGCCCGTGCTGCACTCGACCCGGCAGGCCGCGGTCGGGTCAGTCGGCGCCGGAAGCGCCACCTCGGTGACGTCCGCTGGCGGCAGATCCATCGCTTTGTCGTAAGACGCCATGGACGCCTCGAGGTTCGGGTCGGGGTTCGTGACCACGTAAGCGACGGTCACGCCGGCGCCGTCGATCCCCTTCTGCCACAGGTCGTTGACGCCATAGTCGATGACGTCCTCCCCCGCAGTCGCATCAGGGAAAGGCAGGCCGAGAGACTTCCCGGCGGCGATTTTCGCCTCGATCGCGTCGAACGTCGCTGTCGTCGCTGCGATGCGTTGGGCTGGTGGCGGGAAACTCGAGGGATTGGCGGATGGCCTCACTGCGCTGGCCAGCGCAGGGCTTGCGAGCAGCGGGGCGACCAGCAAGCCGACGACGCCAACGGTGAAAAGGGGTCTAGCGGCCACGTGGCGTCCTCCGTAGGAAGAACGGCCTTCCTTCGGCCGTACTCTGAGCCCAAGCGCCACCAAGTGCGCTAAATCCACCCTCCATTACCCGCAACTCCTCATATTGCATCCTGTTGAAACCCGACTCGTCCAGTGGAACGAAGGTGCAGGCACCTCCACTGCGCCCGGGTCCGGGATCCCCCTCGAAGTTCACTCATTGCCACGAATCTTATCGTTCTAGTAACTACATGATGAGTGGCAAGCCGGGTGGAAGACGCCCTCGTGAGGTGCGTGATGCAGCCTGACGAGGATGAGCCACTGCGCCGGTGATGTCCCGCAGGTGACCGGAGAGCAGTCGCGCGTCGGCAACCAGCACTGGCTCTAGGTCGCCCTGGACCACGCCACACGGGCGCGTTCGTTGATCTCCGCGGTCGTCAGGTCGTACCTGGCGGCGAGTTCCGCGTGGCCCACGGAGTGCGGCGGGAGCCGTTCCAGTCGGCGATCAGGTGCCGGCATGCGCCCTCGATGACGCCGGTCGCGATGGGCCAGCCGTCCGCAAGGGCCTGGCCGTAGCGCAGGTACTCGCGCCTGGCGTTCAGGTAACGCACGCAGGAATCCGCGCCGGTTCGCCGGCTGGTGGGCAGGCTGGCGGCACTCGCCTCGGCGGTGATCTCCTCCGACGCGAGGGCGCTGTCGCCGGCCAGCACCGCGAGCGCCCTGGCCGCGACCCAGTCCTCGGCAGCGGGGTCACCGGAGCGCGAACAGGCCGCCGGGCACCCTGGCCAGCGACCCCCGCGCGGCCAGCAGCTTCAGCTTCGACCGCAGGCCCTCCACCTTCGCCTTGTCCGTGCCCAGCCCCAAAGCCTGCGGCTCACCGACGACCTCGGGGAATTGTCCGGACCGTCCTGATCGTCCAGGTCAGCCAGCAAAGGCACGCCAGACCGGTTCTCCAGCCCGGTACTTCCGCTATTCACGGCAGGTATGGCGACACCTGTGACCACACCTGCGACCACACCTTTGACGGGAAGTTGGACGGCGGGCTCGACGGCACATTTGACGGCACCTTTGGCCGCGTTGGTGTCGTCGACATAGGCGATGGCGATCCGGGTGGCAGGGACGGCGCCGATGGGGCAGGCCGCGAATGGGCGGGACTGCTGTTAGGAACCAGTCCCGTCAGGTGGTTCGGGAACAGCAGTGCCGCGGCAACGATCAGCGCGCAAAGCAGCCCGCTACTCATAGCGCCCATAACGAAGGCCCAGCGCTCCCGGCGGCGGTACTGGATGCGCTGCTCCTCTGTGCGCCGCCGCTCGCGCAGCCAGTGCGGCAGTGACGCCCGTCTGGCCGCCCAGCTGTTAAACGGCGCCGCCGCCATTCCTAGCGTCGGGAAAAGCAGCAGTCCGGCCAGCAGGGGCCCGCTCACATGTGTGGGTTTGCTGAGCGCCCCGGCCATGCCGGCTGACACCGGCCAGGGTCAGCGCGGACTCGCCCCAGTTTGCGCGCAGGGCCTGCCACCACTTCATGTGCTCATTCGTCTTCGGCGTGCGCAGGAACGCCGCCTTCCGCGCGAACAGGCCGAGCACCGAGGCACGCGCCACGACAAGGGACGTCGACTGCCATATGAAGAACGAGCCGATCGCCTCCCGCCACGACGCGCCGGTCCCGCGGCGCACCACCGCCACCGCCCGCATTAGCCCAAGCGCGAAGAGCGTCGGCACAGTTGTGAGCAAGAAGGGGGTGAGCACGCGGAATGACTCGCCGCGGCCGGTTGCCAGCTGGGCGGCGCCGGCAAGGAGGAAAATAAAGAAGGCGAGCCCGAGCAGGTCGCCATACCACTGGATTGCGCCGGTCAGGTACGACCATCGCTGGGCGACGTTCAGGTGGTTCTCTCTGGTCTTGCGGCCGGGCATCAGCGATCGCCAGTGCATGCGCAGGATCTGGATGCCGCCGAAGCACCACCTGTACCGCTGGCCTTTCAGCGCCTCGAACGTCAGCGGCATGATGCCGTGGCCCCATGACTGGTCCAGGTGCAGCCCGGACCAGCCGGCCCGCAGCAGCCGCAGGGACATCTCCGCGTCCTCAGTGATGCACCATTCGTCCCAGCCGCCCAGCTCGTCCAGCGCGACCCGTCGGATCAGCCCCATCGTGCCGGCGAAGATCGCCCCGTCGTGCTCATTGCGGGAGGGCTGCGAGACCGCGAAGAAGTACCTGTAGGAGAAGTACAGCCGCCGGTAGTACGGCGCGTGCTGCCAGCCCCGGTAGTCCTGCGGTGTCTGGACGAACCCGATCCACGGGTCGGCGAACGCCGGGGCGCACTGCCGGAGGAACCCTGGCTTGATCTGGTAGTCCGAATCCACCACGCCGATCACCTCGGCGGACGGGTGGGCCAACTCGCGGAGGGCGTAGTTCAGCGCTCCGGACTTGTAGCCTGGCCAGTTCTCAAGATGGGCGAACTTCACCCTGTTAGCCGTGCACCACCGCTGCACCGGACGCCAGAGGGCCTCGTCGTCGGTGTTGTCGTCGATCAGGATGACCTCATACCGCGGATAGTCGATCCGGATCAGAGAACGCAGGGTGTCTATCACCATGTCCGGCGGCTCGTTATGGGCCGGCACGTGCAGGCTGATCATCGGCAGCTCGCTGCCCTTCGCACCGGGCGACACCTCGGGGGGCGCCGATCTGCGCCAGTTCTGCGTACCGAGCGCTTCACAGACCTCCCAGAGGTAAGCGCAGGTCAGCAGGGCAGCGAAGACTTCGAAGAGCCACAGCAGAATGCCGGCGGCGGTGCCATACGTCCCGAGATGCTTGGCGAAGATCGACTCCAGCGCGAAGGCCAGGTAGACAACGATAAGAAAGATGCTCGAAGCCCAGCACAGATGGGCCCGCGCGGTCCAGCGGCGGGTCGCGGGGAGCCATACCAGGCTTGCGAGCACCATGCCAGCGACCCCGGCGGTAAGGTGGTGCCGGGAAGCCGGGAACGCCCTCAGCGACACTGCCACCGCCGCTCCCAGCGCGATTGTGGCGATTACTGCGAGCACGAAGCGGCGGATGGCCCGCCATGCCCCGCCCGCGGGACCGGCATGACGCTTCGCTGGCATGAGCAGACCGGCCATGCCTAGCGGCGCCGCGAGGAGACCGGCGAGCAGCAAAGTCGTAAGCATTACTAACCTCCGTTGCCTGACGTCCAAAGACGCGAGAATGGCGTCAACTTCGCTCCAGCCGCCGGCGGCTGATCAGGGTTTGACGCTCAGCAGGGCTTATTCGGGGTCACGGCGCCACGCCATGTCCCTCCGTCATTAAGCTGCTATGACTCACATACGACGGGGGGGACCGAAACGGTTCACTGCTGGTATGGCTTAGCTTGTTATTTAACCTGTCTGCCTGCTGGTTTTGGTCTTGGTTTCGGTTCGCTCGACAGTTTTGCCGACGTCGTGGCGGGTGGCGGGACGACGGTTCTTCGCGCCGGGCGGGCGGCTGGGGCCGGGCAGCTCGCCGGGGTGGTCTTCCCAGCTGCCGCGCGGCACTCTGCTGGCTCGCCCGGGATGATGCCTGGCAGAGGGGTAGCCGCGCGTCTGTCAGGCAGGAGCTCGCCGTTGTCGTCGAAGAGCACGATTCCGTTGCAGAGCAGGCTCTAGCCCTGTTCCGGATGGGCGGCTACCGCGCGGGCGGCGTGCCGGTCCGGGGCCGTGGCGGCCGGGCACCGGGGAAGGTGGTGACATATCCGGGATCGGGCGGCGGGCGCACTGGCCGTCAGGGCTTCTGGGCGGGTTGAAAGGATCATTGTTTCCCCCGAATTTTTGTTTAGCGGGCGGGGCGGTATTGTCCGCCCGGGGAATTACCTGACCGCGTTCATTGATTCCTGGCGCCAGTGCGATCGGTGTGAATCAGGATGCCTGGAGTACGACGGCGGGCAGCGGAACGGTTCACGCCGGGAGACGGAATTTTTCGGCAAGGGCCGACCGCGGTGCCGGGCGGCTGCCATTTGCCGGATACTGGCTGCTTTCCCGGACGTCCCGGCCGTGGCCGGGCAGGGCGCCGGAAGCGTTCCTGTCAGCGCGGCCGGCAGCACGGCGGGGGTGGTGGTTGGCGGCCGGGAGGGTCATACTGGGCAGATCGCGCACGGTGACGATGGCCTGCGGGAGCGGGCCGGTGCGGGGGCACCGGGGGGCCGGGCGGCGCGGCGATCATCGGGGGAAGATTTTCTGGCCACGGGTGTGAACCGTTCGGCGGCCTGCTGTCGTAGAACACAGGTGGGGGCGGCTGCAGGTGCATGTGGCCGGGGCGGATGAGCGGCTGGCCCGTGAGGAGGCCGATCTGGTGGCCCGGATCGCTGCCGGGGACGTCGATGTCCCGGTGGCCGAGCTGTACCGGCGGTACGCCGGGCGGCTGTACCGCTGTGCGCTGCAGGCGCTCGGCGATGCCGGGCTGGCGGAGGAAACCGTGCAGGAGTGCTTCGTGCGGCTGTGGCGGACGGCGGGCCACTTCGACCCGCACCGCGGCCCCGTGGCCGCCTACCTGATCGTGCTCGCCCGCAGCGCCGCCGCCGACGTGCGCAAGCGGCCCTCGTCCCGGCCGCTGGTGCCGCTGGAGGAAACGCTCGTCCCGCCGCAGCGAGACAGCGTAGAGGAGATCTTGACCGGGCTGGTGGTGCGGGAGGCGGTGGACGGGCTGTCCCCGGCGCACCGGCAGGTGCTGCTGCTGGCCGAGGCGGGTCTTCCCCAGTCGCAGATCGCGGCCCGGCTCGGGCTGCCGCTGGGCACGGTGAAAACCCGCACCTTCCACGCGCTGCGGGCGCTGCGCGCCGCACTGACCCAGCGAGGCTTCCATGCCGCCGCATGACCCGGCGCACCCTGAGCGGGCCCACCCGGAGGCAGCCGGCTGGGTGCTCGGGGTCCTCGATCCTGGCGACGCGGTCCGGTTTGCCGCGCACCTGGAGTCCTGCCCGGGCTGCCGCGCCGCGGTCGCCGAACTCGCCCCGGCGGCCGGGATGCTGCGGGCCGCCGCGCCCGCCGGCCTGCCGCCGCCGGACCTGCAGGCCCGCACCCTGGCCCGGGTGCGGCAGGCAGCCGCGGAAACCCGCCCGGACCGCGCGCCGGCCAGGCGTGCCCGGTGGCGCAGATGGAACGCGAGGATGCTTACCCTGGCCGCTGCCGTGGTCATCGCCGTCGGCGTCGGCGTCGGCCTGCTGGTGTCCCAGACAGGGGGCGGGCTGTCGTTCACCATCCCGCTGCACTCGTCGGCGGGGCAGGCCGCCGCGGGCCAGGCGGTCGCGCACCAGGCCGACGGCGGCTGGTCCATCCAGCTCACCGTCGCCCACCTGCCCGATCTCGGACCCGGCCGGTTCTATGAATGCTGGTACGCCGGCCCGGGTAGCCGGCCCGGCCACCCACGGCTGATCACCGCCGGCACCTTCACCGTCGGCCGCTCCGGCACCGCCACCGTCCAGATGTGGAGCGCCGCCGACCCCCGCACCTTCCCTGTCATGCAGATCACCGCCGAGGCCGCGGGCGACGGCGGCCAGCACGGCCACGTCATCCTCACCGGCACCCCCACCAGCTAGGCCAAGTTTCCGGGCTAAGTTGACCTTGCCTAGTGTCTCCGCAGGTCAGATGCATTTTCTACTGCTGGCGGTCCTATGACCTACCTGCGGGGTGCCCAGCGGTCCACGGCGAGGATCTCCCAGAGCTCGCGCTGGTAGCCGGTGAGTTCGGTGGTCATACGGCGGGCTTTGGGCCGGCCGCCGGTGGAGGAGTAGATCAGCACGGTCTCGCCGATGGCCGCGAGCTGGCTGAGCAGGGCGCGAGCGGACAGGTCGAGCCCGGCTTGGCGGGCGCGGCGGCGCATGAGGTGAGCGACCTGCAGGACCACGCAGGTGAAGACGTGGGACGCGCCGACACGCTCGCCGCCCTACCTTGAACGTCCAGCCGTACGCAACTCTGCACCGGGACCCGGTACGTCGGCACCTGTCCTCGGTCGCAAAAAATAATAGCTAGAGCTTCAACACGTTGACTTGCCAGGGACCCGAAGCCCGCGAGGGGAGGCAGGGGCATGGCGGGCGCCGCAGGCCTGCCTTCCGTGGTTGCAGGCGAACGTGACGGACATCCCCGGCCAGGAAGGTAAATCAGTCCAGGACGCTCTCAGAAGGAGGCTCGGCGGACGTCCCGTACGGCTCCGGGGCCGGTCGGTAAAGTCGGCGAGAAGAACCTCGACGGCCGGCAGTCGCGCTCGCGTGTCGTACTGCATGCTTTCCTCCTAGGTCGCCTTGGACCACGCCACACGGGCGCGTTCGTTGATTTCCGCGGTCGTTAGGTCGTACCTCGCGGCGAGTTCCGCGTGGCCGACAGAGTGCGGCGGGAGCCGTTCCAGTTCGCCGCGCATCTTTTCTCGCAGGCTGATCAACGCCGAGTCGTCGAGCTTGCTGAAGTCAGATTCCTCGCTGATGTTCACGGTTTGCCTCGGTAATCGGTCGTGACGGCTGGTGCACCCCGCCGTCACCGGGGGTGGTGGTTTATCGGTGACGGCGGGATGTGAAACAACGATGCGTTCGGCGGAATAGATTGGATATACAACGGTCCGCAGCGACAACAACACGCTCAGCGTCGACAACAGGACAACAAAAGGGGTGGCCATGCCGCGGGTACGCACGTTGACGCCTGGCGCTTCGCCTACGCATTTCTTCGGAAGCGAGGTTCGGCGCGCCCGCGAGGCGGCGGGCATGCCGCAGGCCGAGCTCGGCGCGCTGGTCCCGTGCGACAAATCGGTCGTGAGCCGGATCGAGGCCGGCCTGGTCCAGGCGGACGAGGCGTTCGCCCGCGCGTGTGACGTGGCGTTCGTGCACCTGGACGGGTTCTTCATGCGGTTCTGGAAGGACTGCCAGACCTGGGGCGCGGCGTTCCCAGCCGCGTTCCGGGAGTTCGCCGCCTATGAAGCTGAGGCGGTCACCATCTGGACGTTCCAGCACTCGCTGGTGCCCGGCCTCCTCCAGACGGAGGGCTACGCCCGCGCGGTCCTGGAGCGCCACCCGAACGTCACCAGCGAGCAGGTAGCCGAACGGCTCGCCGCACGGCTGGCGCGGCAGTCGGTGCTGGCGCGGACCGACCCGCCGCTGCTCTGGGTGCTGCTCGACGAAAACGTGTTGCACCGGCACGTCGGTGACGCGACGATCATGGAGGACCAGATGACGCACCTCGCGGCGATGGCGCGGCGACCGAATATCACGGTCCAGGTGATCCCACGCGAGGGAGCGCACGTCGGCCTGACAGGCGCGTTGGACTATGGCGGAGACGGCCGGATGCCTTCGTCGCTCACTTGGAGCACATAGCGGACGGTATGATGACCGATAGCCCAGCTATCGTGGCTCAGGCGAGCACACGGTTCGACGCGCTGAAAGCGGACGCGTACCGGCGTAGCGAGTCCCTGACCTTGATCGAAGAGATGGCAGAGAAATGGAAACCATAGACAGCGCCCCGTGGCGCAAGTCGAGCTACTCCGGCACCAACGGCGGCAGACTGCGTGGAGGCGGCCGACATGGACGGCCGCGTTCTGGTCCGAGACACGACCGACCGCGGCGGCGTGGTCCTGAGCATCTCTCCCGACGCGTGGTGCCGCCTCACGGACACGCTCAGGTAGTCCCCCGCGATCCGGTGGCGGGGCCATGGGTACAGCCCCGCGGCACCCGAGGGTGCGTCGGCACGAGGGTGCCCAGTGGCTGGTCGAGAGCCGTGCGGAACCACCGCCCACGGCCAGCACCATCAACCAGCCAGCCGGATAGGCACGACCCTGCGGGCCGAATGGCGCTCCTCAGCGGGACCAAGGACCTTAGCCAAGGGCCGTGCGGAGTAGCTAGCGTGCAGGTTAGAGCACCGTGCATCGTTCGCTATTCGGGGTTCTGGGGCCAGGAGGAGAGCGGTAGGTGGTTACTTTGACAGGCGGGATAAACGGCGGCGGTTCGGCGGTCAGCCAGATCCGCGTGTTCCTGCTCGATGACCATGAGGGGGTCCGGAGGGGCGTCCGCGCCCTGCTGGAAGCCGAGGCGGACATCCAGGTGATAGGCGAAGCGGACACGGCTTCTTCCGCACTGGCCTGCATCCCCGCACTGCGGCCCCACGTGGCCGTGCTGGACATCCGACTCCCCGACGGTGACGGCATCACGGTGTGCCGGGAGGTTCGTGCCCGTGTGCCCGAAGTCGCGTGCCTGATGCTGACCTCGCTCGGCGACGAGGCAATGCCCGACGCGGCGATGGCCGGGGCATCCGGCTACGTGCTCAAGCAATTCCGGGGAAATGAGCTGGTCGACGCGATACGCGCCGTTGCGTCGGGGCAGTCGATGCTGCACCAGACGCAGGATTAGTGACCTCCGAGAATTTGCTAAGGCCGACTACGGAGATCAGCTGACCCAGTCACGTCTCGACAGAGCTGATATTACAGTCTGCATGAATCAAAGGGTCTATGACGAGTGCCTGCAGCATGTAACTTTTCCCGCTAGCCCGCATATATGGTCGGTCGCCGATATTGGCGAACCGGGCAGGATTGCCCATACCGAATTGGAAAGCCACCGCTACCGGGAGGTAGCTTACCAGGAAATCGTCATGAATGTTGATCGATTGATCTCAGGCATTTCGGGAACGAAATTATTTGACGCGGTGAGGTCAGCGAACCTCGGTGTACTCGCTGCGATCCAGTTGCACGACGTTGGTGTAGTCGCTGCCCCCTGGCTCTGCGACGTCGGTGTACCGGCTGCCGTCCTGCTGCACCACAGGGAAGCTGAGCCCAGAGACTAGCTTGCGCAGGTGCCGCATCCCGCTCATGCCCGCGAGCGTGACAGCTACGGCGGCGGCGAGGACCGAGCCGCCGAACAGCGCGAGCCCGCCGACGACGTGTCCCACCATCATCTGCGCACTACTGTAAGCGGAGGCCGTAGGCCCGACGTGGCTCAAGGCGTCGTTGGTCGTTCCGGGCTGCAGGCGCTGACCCGCCAGAGTCTTTTCGCGCCGCACTGCCATGGGGAGACAGCAATTCTGTGGATAACTACTTCTCGGAAGATCGATAACCTATGGAAACCCAGCCGACAGCGATCCGGCCCTGCACCTTGTGACCCGCGCAGACGTCTACGCCTGACACGTCATCGACGTCAGCGAGGAACTGGGCGTGCCCGCCGTACCGCTGCGGCCGGGCGGCGTGGCTGACCCTACGTCACGGGCGGACGACCGGGTTCCGGAAGGAGCAACCGAGCGACCGCCCCCGCGATGGACAGCAGACGGTCGTCCGTCCCGTAGCGGCCGACCAGTTGCAGGCCGACAGGCAGGCCGTCGGCGGTGAAGCCAGCCGGGACCGAGACGGCGGGGTGGCCGGTCACGGTGATCCGGGAGCAACTGCGCAGCCAGTCGATATAAGTGTCCTGCGGTAGCCCGTTGATGGCGGTCACCCATTCCTGTTCCACCGGGAACGGCGCGACCTGGACCGTCGGGGCCGCGAGCACGTCATAGCCGCCCAGGAACGCCTTCATCCGGCCGAAGATCTCGCTGTGCTGCCGCTGCGCGGTCGCGACCTGCAGCCCGGTCAGCCGCAGGCCCTGCTCGATGTTCCAGATCAGCGTGTCCTTCAGCTGGTCCCGTGCGGTCTCAAGCAGGGAACCGAACCGGCCGGCCATCCGCACGGCCCGCAAGACCAGGAACACCTCATCCGCACCGGCCAGGTCGGGCTCGGCATCGACGACGGCCGCCCCGGCACCTGCCAGGACCTCACGGGCCCGGCCGAGCACCCGGGCGATTTCCGGGTCGACGGGCAGCCCGCCGAGGTCGGCGCTCCACGCGACCCGCAGCCCGGCGACGCCGTCCGCCGTCCACCGCGCCCCTGTGCCCGGGGCGGTGGCGTGCGCGCCAGGCCGGGCCAGCGGGAGCGCGGGGTCGTGCCCGCGCAGGCCGGCCAGCAGCAAGGCCGCGTCGGAGGCCGAGCGTGCGATCGGACCGAGGACTGACAGCGGGTCGAAGAAGTCGCCACCGGACGGGATCGTGCCCGGCGTGGTCCGCAGCCCGACGACCGAGCACATCGCGGCGGGGTTCCGGACGCTGGCCGCGAGGTCCGATCCGTCCGCGAAAGGCAGCAAGCCGGCCGCGACCGCGGCCGCGGCGCCTCCGCTGCTCCCGCCCGGCGTCATCCGGGTGTCCCACGGATTGCGGGTCGCGCCGAAGACCGCGTTGAACGTCTGCGATCCTGCCCCGAACTCCGGGGTGTTCGTCTTGCCGATGATCACCGCTCCGGCCGCCTTCAGCAGCGCGACATGCGGGGCGTCGGCGTCCGGTACGTGGCCGGCGAACACCAGGGAACCATAGGTGGTGCGGATGCCCGCGGTGTCGGCGAGGTCCTTCACGGCGATTGGCAGCCCGTGCAGCACGCCGAGCCTGCCGCCGCCCGCAGCGACGTCATCAGCTGCCGCAGCCTCGGCGGTGGCCCGCTCTTCCGCCAGGGTGACGACTGCGTTGAGCTGGGGGTTGATCCGGTGGATCCGGTTCAGGAACGCGTCGAGGAGCTCACGTGCCGACAGTTCCCTGGAGTGCAGCAGCCGTGCCAGTTCAACGGCGGGCGTGAAGCAAAGGTCATCGTCCATATCGGTGGAAATCGTAGACCCCAGCCTCCGTTGGGCTCAGGCAGGTGAAGCGCGCCATAGATATGCCGCCGTTCGGCGAGCTCGCCGATCCCCGGGCGACCGCGGCGCGCATGTCAGTTACGCCGAGATCGCCCGGAACGCGGAACGGCTGGCAGCCGCCCTTGCTGTGGCAGGCCGAACCGGGCAGCGGGCGCCTGGCGCTCGTTGCCCGGTGGGGGCTGGCGGGGGGGTTAGAAGTCGGTTTTGTAGGTGGCGGCGGAGTGGGGGACGGGGGTGTGGGTTCCGCCGTAGTTGCCGTTGGTTCCGTAGTTGCCGCCGACGGTGTTGCTCTGGAAGACGGACTCGTAGGCGATGTTTGGGGCGTTGGTCTTGAAGAAGGCGAGCATGTCGTTGACGTAGGCCGGGTTGTCGCCGCCGGGTGAGCCCCCGGTTGTGACGTTGTCCCACTCGGGGACGGCGAACTTCTTGCCGTGGTTCTTGGCGAAGGCGAGCCAGTAGTCCAGTCCCTGCGGGCCGTTGAGCTGCTTCTGCCAGTTCGCCGCGCTGGTCGCGCCGGGCCACATGTCGTAGCTGTCGACCCCGATGGTGGTCACGTAGGCGTTCCCGGGGTAGGCCCGGGTCGGGTCGGCGAGCCCGGCGGAGACGCCGCGGTTAACGTTCCAGTCCCACTGCAGGTTGGGGGCGGTGGTGCGGGCGGAGGTGACGATCTGCCGCCAGCACGCCGCCCAGGTGGCGGGGTTGGTGGCCTGCCAGACGTACCAGTCGCCGTTGAACTCCCAGCCGAGCCGGATGACGGAGCGGCCCAGCCCGTAGGAGGCGATGTCGGTGCCGAACTGACGCCAGTGGGAGTTGTAGTCGCCGGCGGCACACGCCTGCAGGGACACGCCCGCGACGTCCTGGGGCAGCATGGCCACGCCGAACGCCATCGTCTTGGTTGTGCCCTGCCACTGCTTGTAGAGGAAGGCCGGGTTCACGATGTCGTTCCAGGTGGCGCGGTTGCCCCAGACGGTCACCACGTCAACGGGACGGCCGCGCCAGGCCCCGAAGCCATTGACCGAGGCGGGGGTGGCGCCGGGCAGGTAGACCCCGCTGGCCCAGGGCAGCCCGGATGAGTTGCCGGCGGCGGGCGCGGCGGGCGCGGCGAACGCGCTGACGGAGGTGGCCAGCGCGACGGGGACGGCGATCGCGGCGGCGGCGACCGCCATCGCGATGCGGCGGGCGCGGCGGGTTTTAGCGAAGAACGGGAAACGGACAGACATGGCACTTCATCACCTTTTTTATGAAGGGATCTTTAGTTACCATGTTTGCTTTTCTTCGCGTGTCGCCCATAGAGGACCAATCCCTGTATGTGGAGGGATTAGTGCCCGTCTTTACGGCCCCGCCAGACCCGGGCGGCGGGTCTTTTTACCCGGGCCGGCCGGCGAGCTTCAGGGCTGCGGGAGGGATTGCCAGCACCTGCCCTGAGCTGGGGCGATCCGGCCAACGCCTGCTGCCGGCCCTACGGTGACCCAGCCAGGCTTGATGTTGAGCAATCAGCCAAATTCGGTGGCCTTTACCTGCTCCGCGTATCCCCGGGGGCCCCGCAGCAGGCCCAGCCGACCCGGATTCCGATCACTCTTGCCAATACGAACATCCTTGGGGCCGCGGTCTCGCCTGACGGCCAAACGCTCGCCGTCCTTTCCCAGCCGGTGGTGAATTTTGACCCCGGCAGGACATCCTCGAAATCCATCCCGCAAACCCTCGGCAGCTGCCTTCGCCGCCTTCTGACAGCGCGGTAACTGGACATCCCCAGCGCCCCCAGGGCCGGGACGCTGCGACAGTGGATAGTTCCATGCACGCGGGTGTGTAGAACTATCCACTGTCTTGTGGGGACCGGACGTTAAGCGCTGACGAGGTGCCGGCCTCGAACGCCGGCCTCGGGAGACACGAAAGCTCCGCCTCCAGGGCCGTGGTGGCCTCGGAGGCGGAGTATCCCTTCCTGTTGTTTGGTATTCCCCTTCCTGTTGTTTGCCGGGCTTGTGTTTGGTTAGTGGGAGATGGTGCCGAAGGAGACGGTGTTGCCGGCCCAGGCGAAGGACTGTTCCTGAACGTTCTGGCCGGTTTCGGGGGCGGCGACCATGTTCTCGCCGCCTTCGTAGATGCCGACGTGGTAGACGTAGCTGGTCAGGTTGCTGGTGTCGTGGAAGAAGACGATGTCTCCGGGTTCGGCCTGCGCCTGGGTCTCGGAGCGGAACTCCAGGAACTGGTTGTTGGCGGTCCGCTGGATGTTCACGCCGAACTGGTGGTAGACGTACTGGGTCAGGCCGGAGCAGTCGAAGCCCTTCAACGTGGTGCCCCCGTACACGTAGGGAATTCCCTCCAGGGTCTTGACGTAGGCGGCGGCCTCCTGGTTGAAGGTCTCCTGGTGCGCGGTGCTGACCGAGAGTTGCGCGTAGGGCGCGCCGGGGCTGTTGACCTGGACCCGGGCCTCGTACTTCTGCCCGGCCTGCAGGTGGCTGACGGTCTCCTCGTCGCTGCTGGTGACCAGGCTCTGCACCTGCTTGCCCGCGCTGTTGTCGACTAGGACGTGGTAGCCCGGCCCGGTCTCGGGGTTCCACTTGAGCTGGAACGAACTGGTGGTCACGTGCGACGCCGACAGCCCGGCGGGGGCCTTGACCGGGATCGGTGCCGCGTGCGCGGCGGCCATCCCGGCGGTGCTGGCCGCGAGCGTGGCAAACGTGGTAAGTGCGAGTCCGAGTGAGCGTTTCATGGCAGTAACCTCCTGTAGCCTTTGTTTGATCAATCCGGCGTCGGTGCCTGCACCGGAATTGATCCACTACAGTGCTGGCGATTTTCATTGGCCGAATTATCTGGACAGCCGCCCGGTTTAGTTACCGTTCTCGCGCCGGAGCGCTTCCCTGGCTTATTCGACTCCCACCCACTGTCCTTTGCATGCTTCGATAATCACAGTTTCCTCAGCCGTTCCACAGAGGCATAGGCCAGCACTTGAAAGGGCAGAAATGCCGACTCGCGGAAGGGCAGAAAGGCCGGCTCACAGCAAGGCCATCGGTCCCGACTGCGCATTTATGCCTTATTGATGGCCCATATACCAGAATAAAGAGAGTCGCGGGCAATCTCCAGACAAGGTATGCTTTAGAACCCATAGGGGGTATATCGCCCGTGAAGGTGACCGGATTTACGGCCTATATACCGGCAAAGAGAAAACGGCGGCGGCCTTCGGCCGCCATCGTGAGCCGCCTTGACCTGCGGGGTTCGGTGCTCTTCGCGGGCGGAACGACGGTGATGGGTGGCCAGCCGGGCGGCGCAAGCGCAGGCCCGGTGGCAGGCAGCACTCACCTGCTGGCCTTGAGCCTCTCATCGCCGAGGCGGGCAGGGAAGATGACCTGCCGGCGATCACGGGCATCCTGAACTGCACGATCACAACTCGAACGCCACCCTGGCCACTGAGCCTGTCACCGTCGACGACCGGCGGGAGTGGTTCGGGCGCTTCTCGGGGACAGGGCCTTACCGGCTCTTCGTCGCCGTCTGCGCCGGTGTCCGGGCCGTGGCGAGGCTGCTCCGACAGTCCCGCTATCTTGGCGGAAGCGAGCACAAGGTTTGACTCGCTAAAGGCTGACGCGTACCGGTGTCGCGAGTCCCTTATGCCATCATGCAAAGAGCGGATGAGGACAGCATCGACGCGGCGGGCGCCCTCGCTAAATCGTGAACACCGACAGGTGAGGTAGTGCCTTAGCTGCAGCTTCGATTACGGCCTCGGCTTTGGGAATGTCGTCGGTGACGGCGTCCTTGTCGATGTAGGTGGTCGGGCCTGGGTACTCGGCCTCGTGCCGAGTGGTTCGGATACGGTCGACGGGGCGCAGGATCGCACCCATGGTCGTGCCGAACTGGGCTTGAACCGCCTGGGTCACGGCCAGATGCCCGCCCGACGTTGTGGCGCGCAGGCCTTGCACTTGGAGCAGGGCGGCGAGTGCCTTCCTGATGGCGTCGTGCAGTGCTGCGTATGCGAGGTACGGGTCGCTGTCCGCTAGGAGGCGCGCGCTCGCTACGTGCTGGCGAGCCGTAGCTAGCAGGCGCTCCGCGAGCTCGGTGCCAGCGATTACCTGGGTTAGCTCCCTGCGTTCGATCATCCCGAGGATCTCTTCCCGTCCCCGGCTCCAACCGGTCACCGCGCACCCGCCAGGTCCAGTGGCCCCGTAAACCCGGGCAGCGCCACCATCGGCCTTCCGGCGAGTTCAGCTAGGAACGGATCGGTGCTGGATCTCCACTGACTGGGCGAGACCACCACAGGGTTGACTTCACGGCCGAGGCGGTCGCGCGCATGGATTAGGGCCTCGTGCAACTCGTCCCGGTCGGTTCGCCCGATCACCAACAGGTCGATGTCGTTCGGGGAAGGTCCGGGCTCGCCGGCTGCCCGGGCCGCCCACGACCCGAAGATCGCCGCTGCCGCTATGCCCTCCAGACCGCCGAGTTCTTCCGCGAGGACCTCGGCCGGGCCGAGAGTGATGGCGACGAGGTCACGCAGTGGGCGATAGAAGGCCGCTTCCTGGTTTGCCCGGACTAGCTTGGTGCGTCCCACGTCCCTGCTGCGTAGAATCCCCGCGGCTTCGAGTCGCTTCACTTCGCGGGACATCGTGCCCGTGTCGGTGTGCGCCAGGCGCGCCAACTCGGCGATCGAGTACTCGCTGTCCCCGACGTAGGTCTTCGTCAGAACCGCGGCTGTGATGCGCGACCTGAAGACGGGGAAGAGGGCAATAGCGGGCTCCCACATGCTGCTCCATCTTGACGGTGAGCAGAGTTTGCTGTCGTGTAGCCAGCATATGCTGGGTACACGACAGCATAGGGGATGCTTGGGCTTGCGTACGTGGCGCCTCCGGGTGCGGGCTCGGAGTGTGGCGGGTTCCTTCGTGGTCTGCGCTTGCTGGAACGGCTGCCCGCTGATCGTCCCCGGTCGAAGTTGCATGATCCACCACCTGCCCATCAACGTATCTATATGGATATGGTCGACCATACTCGATTAATCCTTATGATAGTCGTCGACTAGAGCTAGATGGCGGCCGTGGCCTCCTCTTCACTCCCCGACTGGTGTGCGCACCGCTGGGTCCACTCGGGCAGGGCGACACCCGAATGTCACCGGCGAGAAGGTAGCCGAGCGGGTCGCCGCGCGGCTGGCGCGGCAGTCGGTGCTGGCGCGGACCGACCCGCCGCTGCTCTGGGTGCTGCTCGACGAAAACGTGTTGCACCGGCACGTCGGTGGCGCGACGATCACGGAGGACCAGATGGCGCACCTCGCGGCGATGGGGCGACGACCGAATATCTCGGTCCAGGTGATCCCCCGCGAGGAAGTGCACGTCGGCCTACAGGGTGGCGCGCCGCTGACCACCTGCGGGAACCCGCCGAGCTCGGTCAGCGGCCCGATAGTGACCTGCGGGCTCCAGGCATCGCTCCTTCGAGAATCCCGGCTTGCGGAACCCGTCGTCGGCGTCGGTCTTGAAGTACAGGGTCGAGACGTCGTTAAGCACCAGCCCTGCCGGGCCAGGCTTGGCGCGCTCTGGGCCCGCCAAAAGCTTGGAGCCACTGGGGGACTTCACAGGTTGGCAGATCACGCTAGGCTGGACAGTGTTAGTTAGGGCGGAAAAGGGAGCCGGCTTGTGAGCGCGGCACAGCGGACGACCTATCAGCCATCCTTCCTCGGCGAACTGAAGCGCCTCAGCGACGTCCGTGGCTATACCGCCGCCAGGGTCGCCTCGCTCATCGGGTGTGATGTGGCCTACCTTGAGCACGTACGGCTGATGCGGGAGCCCGCGAGCGAGAGCTTCGCGATCGCGGCCGATCGGGTGCTCCGCGCCAATGGGTCCTTGCTTAGCCTATGGCGCGGCGGGCCGCAACTCCTCAGGGCTCTCGCCGGTCCGGACGGTGGAGGCGGCGGCCAGGCCGATGAGAAATCACCGCCCGAAGTCTTGACCGATTGCGATGAGACGTATTTGCGACTGCGCGGCGACACCTATTTCATAAATCGTCGCCGACGCATAACCAACGTCGGCGGGGTTCCGCTGACTCGCCTGCCGGCGAAGATCACGGTGGACCGGCTGCCCGGGTCGGCCGCAAGGTCGCTTGCCGTCTATGCGGCCAACCCGCTGACCTGGACGGAGCTCAAGCTGCGGGCCACCTGTGACGGCCGCCGTTCGATGCGCTGCGTGGTCCGCGAGGACGAGATGGCGTATAAAGAGTTCTGGCTGCTGTTTGAGGACGAGGCCGGATCTTTCCCTGTGTTGGCCGGCGAAACCGCGACCCTGGAGTACGACTACGAGGTAAGCAGGCAAAAGTGGGGGAAATGGCTGCAGCGCACGGTCAGTACGCCCACGAGGGAAATGCATGTCGAACTTAGTTTCCCGGAAGGAGCCGACGTTACAGTATGGGGCAGCCAGATCTGTGGGACCGCCGCCGCCCTTCCGTTCAAGCAGTCCCTCACGCGTTCTCCTGCGCGGGGGCACGAGAATTACTCCTGGTCGGTCAGCCCACCGTACCCGAATGGCACCTACAGGATGGAATGGCGGTTCGGGGCAGAGCAATCCTCAGATGAGGGAGAGTTCGCACCGCTGCCGACGGCCCGGGAGGCAATGCGCTTCCTCGGCATAGTGCAACAGGGAGATCCGGGTCTCCGGGAGCACTCATCGCCCTTCGATTTCCCGCGCGAGGTGCCATATGCCCGGGAGGTGGCGGCGAGGCTTGGCAATACAATGGAACGGCTGGCCAACGTGCACACCTTCAGCAAAGGCATGGGGCTCGCTGCGCCACAAATCGGGGTAAATCGGGCTGCGGCCTGCGTGCGGCTGCCTGATGGCGAGGAGATTACCTTCTTTAATCCCAAGGTGCTGGCCGCCGCAGCCGACACAGACGATCAGCTAGAGGGATGCCTCAGCTTCTTTGACGTGCGGGGCAGCGTGCCCCGTCCACTTACCATGAGCGTCGCTTACCAGGACGCGAACGGACGCAACTATATACGCTCCCTGGAACGCGGGAAGGCGCGCCTTGTCGCCCACGAGATCGACCACTTGAGCGGTATCCTCTACACCGACAGAATGCGGCAGGACAGTCGGCTGGTACCGATTAACAAATATCATACGACTGGCGAAGCCTGGCGCTACTGAAATCGCTCCGGCTGGGATTCTAGCGGACCGACGTTACCGTGACGCGTTGGCGCAATTCGGCGAGCGACGCGTGGTCCACCGGAGCGTACGCCTGGCAGCCAAGGAACGTGACGCTCATCGCTCCTACGGCCGTCGCCTCGACCAAGGAAGATTCAACAGTCCCGCCCTGGACGTAACAGCCGCAGAACGCTCCGGCGAACGCGTCGCCCGCACCAGTCGAGTCGACCGCCCGCACCGCCGGCGGGGTCACCGTGTACGCGTCGCCACTGGACGTCGCACAGTAGATGTCGCCACTGCCGTCGGTTATCACGACGATGCTCGGCCCGGCTTCGAAGAAGCTCGCGACCGCCTCCCGCACGTCACGGAACCCGGCCCGTTCGCAGGCGGCGCGTTTCACGAAGACGATATCGCCGGTCCCGAGCATCTCGGTGAAGGCGGGCGTTCCCCATTGACCGTCAACCTGGTTGATTTCGATGTCAAAAATGACGAGGCAGCCGGCTGCCTTAGCCGCAGCGCCAATCTGGCCGGACCACTGGGTATCGATGGTGAGCGGATAGACAAGCTGCCAGCTATCGAGCGGGAGCACCGTGACGGCTTCCACCGGCGGGAGCGGAAGGCCGCTTTCCACCACGACAAGCGCCTTCTCGCCGCGCTCGTCGAGCAAGGTAACTGACCACCAGCTCTTGCCGTCTCGCACGGTGAGCGAGCCAGCGGTGCCAACGCCGAGCCGGTGCAGGCTGTCCCTGGTAACGACGGATTCCTGATCCTCGCCGAATACGGTAACGAAGTCGGCGCGGGTGCCGACCTGCCGTGCGGCGACCGCGAAGTTAGCGCACATTCCGCCGGTGTACCAGCCCAGATCCCTACCGTTCACTTTTTCATCGAAACTGGGGATAGCTGGCACTCGCAGATAGCGATCCGCCGATATAACACCAATTGAAAGAACGCCGGATCGAGCACCTGGCCCAGACCCGGAAGGTGGCGTCCCGGACACACTTCAGCGTAACATGCGGAAAGCACTTTATCCACGTCTGGTGGAGCCTCAGGCTGAAGCGCAAGAAGCGGGACGGAGAACGTTATGGCAAGCATTCCTGCACCCGAGCTCCGCGGCGAGTGCATCGCCGCCTCCCGTGCACTCGCGGCCCGCTCGCTAGTGCACGCGATTGACTACACTGGCGCGACTCCCAGTGAGGCGGACATTCATGCGCGATGGCATGCGGAGCTTGCGGCCGAAGCCGCGCTCATGCCGCACGGCTGGTATATGCCGCCACCAGAGGGAATGAGCGTCCTGATCGGACAGCCGCCCGATTTTTCGCGAACCAAGTTCGCCTCGCTCCGCGCTCCGGAGAAGTGGCCGAGCGCCGAACCCAAGCTAGACAGGGACAGTCTGCTCTTCTGCTACTGCTCGCCGGTACACAGGCAAACCGCCATGATCGGTGACTTCCAGCTGACGCTGTACGCCGGCACCGACCCCCGAGTCCGGGAGCACCTTGTGCGATGCCTGGACATAACGATCGGCACCGCCGAATACGCGGCCGTCGGCATGACGCTCGGCGAGGTGTACGCGCACGCCCTGCAGCGGATTCACCGGGCAGGACTCGATCATACGACCCGCAGCACGACCGACCCGCGTGAGAAGAACATCGGTCACTCTATTCCTTGGAGCGATGGGACGTACGATGACCGCATCTGGGCCGCACTAAGCGAGAACCGCAGCGCGGACATCGCACAGCTCATCAGCAACGCGCGCGTGTTCGTAACCGCTAGCCAGGGCCAGGTGATAGGGCCCGACATGGCCTTCACGATAGAACCGCAGATCACTAGCCCGCTCGGCCTCTTCGCCAGCTATCACATCATTGTCTCGTTTGTTGGCGGCGCCAAACGGGTCCTCACGAACTTCCTGGAGCCGTTCGGCATGTTCGGGATGGGCGACTACTGGCCGGCCGAGCTTCTCGATCGGCTGACCGGGCACGAGACGAGCGGCTGACGGCGTCGGGACCACCGTGCCCCGGTTACGCCACGGTGTAGGCACCGATGAGGCGGACTGTTCCGGAGCCCGGCTCGACATGGCCGGCGACCGAGGCCCGCAGCCCGTGATCGGCGAGCACGCGCACCGCGGTGTCGGCGTCACCCGAGGCGACGACCGCGATCATGCCGACGCCCATGTTGAATGCGCGCTCCATCTCCTGCGGTGCGATGTCACCGAGCGCGCGAACGATATCGAAGATCGGCGGGACCGTCCATGTGGACCGGTCCAGCACGGCGTCGCAGTCGGCCGGCAGCACCCGAGGCACGTTGCCTGGTATGCCCCCGCCCGTCACGTGCACGAACGCGTGGACGTCGACCCGTGCGATAAGTTCAAGGCAGGCCCTGGAGTACACGATGGTCGGCTCGAGGAGCTCCTCGCCAAGGGACCGTCCGAGTTCGTCGACGTGTCGGCTGAGAGACCATCCGGCCAGTTCCAGCAGCACCTTCCGCACCAGGGAATAGCCATTTGAGTGGATCCCTGACGAGGCGATGGCCACGATCGCGTCTCCGGCCGTCACCTTATCCCTGCCCAGCACCTGATCACCCTCGACGGCGCCGGTGGCCGCGGCGGCGAGATCATATTCGTCGGGCGCCATGACCCCTGGATGCTCGGCGATTTCCCCGCCAATGAGCGCGCAGCCCGCGTCCACGCAGCCCTTTGCCACGCCCGCCACTATGTCCGCGATCCGAGTGGGGACCACCTTCCCGCATGCGATGTAGTCGGTGAGGAAGAGTGGCTCCGCACCGCATACCACGAGGTCATCAGCAACCATGGCCACTAGGTCGATGCCGACCGTGTCATGCTTGTCGCAGCGCTGGGCGATGACCAGCTTGGTGCCGACGCCGTCGGTCGATGTCGCCAGCAGCGGCCGGCGCCACCGCTTGAGCGCCGAGATGTCGAAGAGGCCGGAGAAGCCGCCGATCGAGCCGACCACCTCGGGGCGGCGGGTCGAGTCGACCAGTCTGCGCATGAGCTCAACAGCGTGGTCCGCGGCATCGATGTCGACGCCAGCGCTGGCGTATGAGATTCCGCTGGTAGCGTCCGTCACCGTATCCTCCTTTACCGTTACCCGGCATCCTTACCGTCGGTGCCGCGCCGCAGCGTATCACTGGTCAGCGCATTGTTTCCGGACCGCTAGCCTCGCCAAATGAAGTGTGCGCCCCGAAGTGGATGGTCCCGGCCTGAATGACATTTCCGCCCATAACCACGCCATTCACCCGATTTGTGACATTCGGACGACGAAGGTCTGCCAGGGCGGCCGGCCAGATCTGCTCAAGCGCCGTACGGAAGTCCGCGTCCTCATCCGCGATTCGCGCGAGTTCCACTGCGAGCCGTTCTACTGTCGCGGTCTCGCCTGGCCGCGCGGCCGCCGCCTCTAGTGCGGCACGTGCCTCAGGATTCCGTCGCAGGCGTTTCCTGACCAGGCGGGTGAGCGCCGACCATGCCGCCCCGATTCCGTCTTCCATGATGTGCGACGCGAGGGAAGTGGCCAGTGACAAGATCATTTCGTCCATCGCGAATCCCCTAAGCGAATCATCACACCAGACGTTAAGTCTAGTGCGTTCTCAGTCAGCCGTACATGATGCCTGCCGCTGCCTAGACTTATTAATCATGCGTATCATTAACGGTCAGTAGTGCGTAGTTTTCACGGGATCGAGCATGGTTGCCGCCGGAACGGCATGGGTAGGCTTTGCCAACAACGCATCTCTTGATCGGCTGTGCCGTACCTGTATCTCATGCGAAATGGTGGCGACGACGCCATATGACTGATTCTCCGCCGGCCGCTTCCGACAGCCAGTCGCTGCGTAATGACGTGAGAGGGATCATCAGCGGCCGTGTGACGCAGATCGGGGTTGTCAACCTCCCTGCGGGGTACGTGCCTCCGTGGCCGATGCCGCGCCAGCTTCCCGCCGACGTTGCGGCGTTCACGGATCGCGGCGACCTGCTTGCCAGGCTTGATGGCATCGCCGCCCAGATGGGGACGCGGGGGTCGGTGGCGATCGCGCTGCTTGTGGGAACGGCCGGTGTTGGCAAGACCGCGCTTGCCCTGCACTGGAGCCATCGGATCACCAGGCAGTTCCCTGACGGCAGTCTTTACATCAACCTCAGGGGCCATGATCCGACCAACGCCGCATTGACGACTGCGGAGGCGCTGACGCAGTTCATTCGCGCCGTCGGGGTGCGCGGACAGATGGTGCCGCGTCGGGTGGACGAGCGGGCCGCGCTATTTCGAACGCTCACCACGGGAAAGCGCCTGCTCGTTGTCCTTGACAATGTGGTTGACGCCGATCACGTTCGCCCGCTGATCCCAGGGTCACCTTCCAGTTTCGTCGTTGTGACCAGCCGAAATAACCTGGCGAGCCTGGTCGCTCGCGACGGCGCCAGCCGCATATATGTGCCAGTGCTCTCACTCGCGGATTCCGCGGCCCTCCTTGGACAGCTTCTAGGCGACCGAGCCGCTGCAGAACCGGTGGCCGTCACGGAACTCGCGGAGAAATGCGCCTGCCTTCCGCTCGCGCTGCGCGTGGCGGCCGAGTCCGTCGCCCGCAGTGAGTTCATGTCCATCGCCGAAATGGTCATCAGCCTGAACTCCGAACGCGCCGCACTTGACTCGCTGAGCGGCCCGAGGATCGATCGCGCTACCGACATCAAGTCGGTCTTCTCTTGGTCCTACCGCAGCCTGTCCGCCCCCGCGACGCGTGCGTTCCGGCTCATTGGCCTGCACCCAGGTGGCTCTGTGACCATCCCGGCGACTGCGGCTATCGTCGGCACTGATGAGGTGACTGCCGCCCGGTTGATAGAGGAACTGATCGACGCACATCTCATCAAGGAGACAACGCGCGGCAGGTTCCGCTATCACGACCTGCTCCGGGGTTACGCGGTCGACCGCGCGCAGGCTGATGAGACGGCCCAGTCCCGCCACGCTGCGCTGGCGCGCATCCTGGCCTGGTACCTGCACACCGCGGACGCGGCTAATCGCGCGTTGGCCCCGAGCCGCAGACACGTCCCGCTGCCGCTGCTACCTCAGGGCATCTGCCCGCTGACGTTCAACAGCTACGAATCGGCCATGGCGTGGTGCGAGGCGCAGCGCCTCAACCTCGTGGCCGCCACCGAGACCGCTGAGGCGAACGGATTCCTGGAAATTGCGTGGAAGCTGGCTTCCACGCTGTTCAGCTACTTCTATGTCCGGTGGTATCTCGATGACTGGATCACTACGTACGCTATCGGGTCAAGGGCGGCGGAACGACTCGGTGATAAGTCCGCGATGAGCATGATCGTGCACCGTCTCGGAGTCGCCTACAAGGAACAGGGGCTCTTCGCCGACGCACTGCCGCGCTTTGAGTCCGCCCTGGCGATCCGGCGGGACATTGGGGACCGGCAGGGCGAGGCGACGGCACTGAGCAACATGGGCCTGTGCGCCACCGGGCTGGGCGATCCGCGGCGGGCGCTGACCTTGTACGGCGATTCGCTGGAGATCTCGCGTGAAGTGGCCGATATCTGGACCCAGGGCTGGACCCTGCACAATCTTGGCGAAGCGCAAAGCGCCCTCGGCATGTTCACCGATGCGCGCGATTCCGAACTGGAGTCGCTGCGGATCGGGGAACGGCTCGGCGACAAGATCGTCCAGGTACTGGCACTCCGGCAACTGGGCGAGGTGCATCACGGTCTCGCCGACTACCGAGAGGCCATGGCGTGTCATCGCCGCGCGCTCCAGGTCAGCAGGGAGATCGGTCACCGCGCCACCGAGGCGAAGGTCCTGCACAATATGGGCCGTACCCTCGCCTGCCAGGAACTGCTCGGCGAGAGCCTGGCGGCCTTCGACGAGGCGATCGGGATCAGCGAGACAATGGGCGATCGTCTCGCGACCGCTCGCGCCCTCCTGGCCCTCTCGGACGTGCTCCGCGCTACCGATCGCGGCAAGGGAAGCGAGGAGGCGACGGCGCTCGTCGACAAGGCGGTGAAGATCCTCAGCGAGATGGGCGCTCGCGACGAAGCCGAGCGCGCCCTCATGTCCGCGAAGGCCAAACCTGCCAAGGAGCCGGGGAACGGCGGACTTTAGTTTCTGCTCCACTTGGAAGGGACCATGAGGTCCGGAAGGCCATCGGCAAGTGGCGTGACGGCCTGGTCAACCTGACCGGCACCGGTTGCTTAACTTCAAACCGTCACCGAATGGCGCCGCCTGCCCGCCAAGGTCCGCCAGGCCCTCCCCCACCGCCGAGGACCTGAGCGCGACCATGACCCGGACGGTCCCTGGGATCCGGTAGCGCGCCGGTCGGAGATGGTGCGGCTCGCCGCCTAGCGGTCAGCTCCCGTGAATACAGAACGGTCCCGGCTTCCTCCCCTCCCCCACCCGTCTCACCTCGCCTTGTCGTCCGATGTCGGGACTTGAACAGATGAGACCCAATGTCCGCGCTCAAGGTGGAGACCCAATGACGGATGGCACGGGCGGCACATGTCCGAGGCTCGCATGGCATCGATCGTTGTTACGATATCGGCGTGCAGACTGCCCCGATTGCGTTGCTTGAGAAACTTGTCCGGATCGATTCGACGTCGGGGCTCGACGGGGAGCGGCACGTCCTGGAGCTGATGGCGGACCAGTTCACGACCGCCCCGCAGTCGTCAGTCCGTCTGGTCCGCGATGATGCCGGGCGGGCGAGCGCGCTCCTCGTGACGCCGAGCGTGCGGCCCGAGCGATCCCTGCTTGTTTTCGCGTGCCATGCGGATGTCGTCCCGGCCGGCGACGTCGACTCGTGGACGCACCATCCGTTTGAGCCGACCACGCGTAGCGGTCGTCTTTACGGGCGCGGCGCGTCTGACATGAAGGGCGGGATCGCGGCGGCGGCCTCGGCGGTTCTGCAGCTGCACGCGGAGGGAGCCGCGGTAGCACTCGCGATCTCGCTGGGTGAGGAAATCGGGTCAGTGGGCGCCCGGGAGGTCGTCGGGGCACTCGATGGACTCGATGTCGGTGCCATGATCATCCCGGAGTCAACGGCGGGCGAGATCTGCCTCGGGCACCGCGGTGCCCTGTGGCTGACGGTGCGGACGGCGGGTACCGCAGCCCACGGCAGCACGCCGGAGCGCGGCGACAACGCGATCCTCGCCATGTGCCGCGTGCTGGCCCGGATAGGCGAGCTTCCGTTGCGGCGGCATGACAACCTCGGCCGCGAGACAGTGAACGTCGGGACGATCCGCGCCGGAGCTGTCCCGAACATCGTGCCGGACCGATGCGAGATCCGAGTAGACCATCGCGTCGTGCACGGGGACGTAACCCCGCTGCTCGACTGGTGGCGGGCGCAGCCCGACGTTGCCTCGGTCGACGTCGACCTGCGGCTGGACCCGGTCTGGACCGATGCAGCGGACTCGTGGGTGCAGAGTCTCGGGCATCCGGCCAAGAGCGAGCCGGTGAGCTACTTCACGGACGCCTCGGTGTTCGTCCGGGCACCTGCGCTGGCCACGATCCCCTTCGTGATCTGGGGGCCGGGTGACCCTCGCGTGGTTCACGCTGTCGACGAGTCAGTCGAGGTCGCGGCAGTACTTGAGCTGGAGCGGCGCTACCTGGCAGCGGGCCGTGCCTGGCCTGGCCGACTGTGACACCGGGTATGGCGGCCGGAAGGTTATGACGGGCGGGCCGACCAGGTGGTGCTCTCCCTGACGACGAGCTGGGGGCTGAACGCGATACGGGCTCCTGAGCCTCGAACACCCGAAGCGTTCGCGGTGACTTGAATCTGCAGGAGCCGCAGTGCCTCCTCCGCCATGCGATCGGTCGGCTGCGCGAGCGTCGTCAGCGAAGGCAGCACGTAGGCCGCGAAGGGAATATCGTCCAGGCCGGTGACCTGCACGTCCTCCGGGACGCGGACGCTGAGTTCGCGGCAGGCGCGGAGCGCGCCGATGGCGATCAGGTCGTCGGCGCAGACGATGGCCTCCGGTACCGACTGCCCGGACAGCAGCTGGCGGGCCGTCCGCTCACCAGCCGCGACGGAGTACTCGCTCAAGATGGTCCACTCAGGGCGGGTGGCGAGCCCGAGGCGGTCCGCGTGCCGCTGGAAGCCCTGCAAGCGGAACTCTGTCGATGAGTTCGTCATCTCGCTTGTCACGAAGGCCGCCGAGCGGACGCCGCACTCGTGCAGGTGAGTCACCATCAGCCGCATCGCCTCGTCGTCGTCTAGCCCGACCCAGTCGGTTCCCGGCACCTCGACCCGGCGGTCGAGCTGAACGAGCGGCACGACCCGTGCCGACTCGGTGATCGCCTTCACGCTCCCCGTCTCATGGCACGGGCTGACGACAATCCCGTCGACATTGCGGCTGATGAGCGAGCGCAGATGCCCTGCCTCGACCTCCGGGTCCTGCCTCGAGTCGCACAGGAACAGCTGGCGGCCCTCGGCGTGCAGCGCGTTCTCGATGCTGTCGACAAGGGACGTGAAGAACGGGTTGAGGATGCTGGGGACGACCATGCCGACCGTGTCCGTGCGCTTCTTGCGGAGCGCTCTCGCAATGCTGTTGCCCGAGTAGCCGAGCTCTTCCGCCGCGCGGCGCACCCGCGTCTCGATCTCGCGTCCGACTGGTCTCGACGAAGACAGCGCACGGGACGCGGTCGCGGGGGACACTCCCGCGCGCGCCGCGACGTCCGCGATGGTGACCGCAGCCATCTTCCTCCTTAGCGAGTGAGCAGACCTCCGCGATCGCTCCGCTCATCAGTATCTGTATCAGATCGGAAATCGATTGCCAATACCCAACCGGATTAACTTGCTTGTAACTGTGAGGTGTTGCGTCCTACAACGCCCCTGATGTAGAAAAGGCGGCACAGTAGCGGGCAATCGATTTCTCAACCCGCTGCTGAACCTAGATCGAAAGGTAGCCGTCATGACCTCTACCTGGCGCATCGCAGCCTCCGCAGCCGTAGGGCTCGCCGTCGCCGCCCTTGCGGCGTGCGATTCAGCAGCGGCGCTAGCCTCGGATGCCCAAGGCAGCTCAGCCAGCCACAGCGGCACGGCATCGGTCGCCGCAACGGTGCCGCAGCCCACGGACGTGCCCAAGGTGTGCGCGACCAAGAACGGCAAGCAGTTCACGATCGGCGTCGTCGACATCGACGCGGAGACAGCCTTCTTCACGCAGATGAACACCGGCATCGAGACCGTGGCGAAGAAGGCAGGCGCGACCGTCAAGCTTGTCAACGGCAACGACGACGCCGCCACGCAGGTCAACGGCATCGAGAACCTGACCACGGCCGGCGTCAACGCGCTCATCGTCGACCCGTACAACGCCACGGCCCTCATCCCGGCGCTGAAGGCGGCCAAGGCGGCGGGCATCGCGGTGGTCGCCACGGACGGAACTGTCGCCAACCCGTCGGCCGTCGACACCTGGGTCGGCACGGCGAACGTCCCGGGCGGCGAGGAACTTGGCAAGGCCTTCCTCAATCTCACAAGCGGCAAGGGCACGATCGGCATCGTCGGTGCGCTGAACAGCGCGATCCAGATCCAGCGGCAGCAGGGCTTCGTCAACACGGTGGAGGCCGGAGGCATGAAGATCGGCCAGGTGGTCAACGGCGAGAACGTCGACGACACCGCGCAGACCGCAGCCGAGAACCTCCTCACGGCCAACCCCAACCTGAAGTACATCTACGCCACCGGCAGCCCCGCCCTTGACGGCGCGATCGCCGCAGTCAGGTCCCAGGGCCAGACAGGCAGCGTCTCCCTCGTCGGCTGGGACCTCGACCCGACCTCCGCCGCCGCTATCCAGCAGGGCTTCGTGAAGGAAGTCATCCAGCAGAACACCTACGGCTTCGGCTACGCCGCCGCGGCGGCCGCCATCAGGCTCGCCTGCGGCGCCAAGAACATCCCGTCCACCATCAGCGTCCCGATTCACATCGTGACCAAGCAGAACCTGCCCCAGTTCCAGTACTACCTGAAGGCCGCGTCATGACCGGCGACACTCTTGTCGAGCTGCGCGGCATCACCAAGTCGTACGGCGCGGTCAACGTGCTGCGGGGCGTCGACCTCACGCTCAGGCGCGGCGACGTACTCGGCCTCGTCGGCGACAACGGGGCCGGCAAGTCGACGCTCATGAAGGTGCTCGCCGGCAGCGTCCGCCACGACGGCGGGACGATCGCCGTTAAGGACAAGGAGGTCCGGTTCGCCAACCCGAGCGAGGCCCAAGCCCAGAAGATCGGCATCGTCTACCAGGACCTCGCCCTGTGCGAGAGCCTCAACGTCGCGGGCAACCTCTTCCTCGGACGCGAACCGCGCGTCGGCCCGTTCCTGCGGACCGGGCGGATGCACGCCGACGCGACCCAAATCCTCAAGGACTTCGGGGTGCGGGTGACCTCGACGCGCCAGCTGATCTCAGAGCTCTCCGGAGGCCAGCGGCAGTCGGTCGCGATCGCCCGCGCGGCGTCGATCAACCCCGACATCCTGATCCTCGACGAGCCGACGGCCGCGCTGGCCGTCGCGGAGGTCGAGTCGGTGCTCGCGCTGGTTAAGAGCGTCGCCTCCCGCGGGGTCGGCGTGATCCTCATTACGCACCGGCTGCAAGACCTGTTCCGCGTCTGCAACCGGATCACCGTCATGTACGAGGGCCGCAGCGTCGAGGACGTGAGCATCAAGGACCTCAACCTCGAGTCCCTCGTGGCGATGATCACCAGGGAAGGAGAGAAAGTGGCATGACCGCAGCCACCACCACGCGCCCGGCCGCCGACCCGGAGCACCTTAAGACCTTCCGCGAGTCGCTCCGTCGCGTGAACCGCTCAACGCTGCTCATGGTCGGCGTTACGGTGCTCGTCTTCATCGGCTTCACCGTCGCGACGCCCACGTTCCTGACGCTGCAGAACCTGCGTAACGTCGCGGTTCAGATCGCGCCGGAAGCGATCGTCGGCGTCGCGATGACCTTCGTCATCACGACCGGCATGATCGACCTCTCGGTCGGATCAACCCTGTCCCTTGTGACAGTGGTCGGCGCAAGCCTGCTGCAGGACGGCTACCAGTCGCTGCTCGTGATCATCATCTGCCTCGCAGTCGGAGCCGCGTGCGGTCTCCTCAACGGGTGGTTCTCGGGCTACCAGCGCATCCCGTCCTTCATCGTGACGCTGGCCACCATGTCGGTCCTGCAGGGGATCGGGCTGTTCATCACGCAGGGTTACACGGTGGCCATCTCGCCCGAGCTGATCTTCGCCAAGCTAGGGCAGAACGGCTTCCTCGGCTTCGGCTACCCCGCCTGGATCGCCCTGGTCGTCGTGATCATCGGCATGATCGCGCTGCAGCGCATGCGCTTCGGCCAGTACGTGACGGGCATCGGCTCGAATGAGGAGTCCGTGCGCCGCGCGGGCATCTCCACCAGCCGCGTGAAGATGCTCACCCTTACCTTCTGCGGCCTCGCGGCCGGGGCGGCCGGCATCATCACCGCGGGCCGTCTCGGCTCCGGTGACCCGAACACCGGCTCCAACTTCGCGCTCGACGTCATCACAGCCGTTTGCATCGGCGGCACCGACCTGCTCGGCGGCAAGGGAAGCATCTTCGGCACGGTGATCGGCACGATTCTGATTGGCGCCATCACGGACGGCCTCACGCTGCTCGGGCTGAGCCCGTACATCGTGCCGATCGTCACCGGGGGCCTGCTGCTCGTGGTGATCTGGATCAACCTGCGCGGCGTGTCACTCGCCGACTTCCTGAAGCGCCTGGTGACCCAGTGAGCGACTACGTGAGCACACCCGTCCGCGTCCGCACGGTCACCGGAGAGATCGGCAGTGACGAGCTCGGCTTCACGCTGACCCACGAGCACCTCATCAACAGCATCGCGGCAGGCGGGCTTGCCCCCGACCCCGCCTGCCCCGAGCTGTTCGACGCCAGGGTCACTCCCGAGATCTCGTGGCTGCTGCGCGAGCGTCCCTACGCCTGCGCCGACAATGCCGTGCTCGACGAGATGAGCGATGCGGTCGCCGAGCTCCTGGAATACCGGCGGCTCGGCGGCACGACGGTCATCGAGGTCACTCCCCAAGGGCAGGGCCGCGACCGCGTCAAGCTCGCCGAGCTCGCGGGGCGCACAGGCGTGACCATCATCGCCGGCGGCGGGTGGTACCTCGAGCGGTACCACCCGACGGCCACGGTGCACGACACAGCGGACGCACTCGCCGACCTGATCATCGCCGACCACGCCCCAGACGGCGAACCCGGCTCGGGCGTGATCGGGGAGGTCGGCGTCTCGCCGATGTTCACCGAGCGTGAGGAGAAGTCGCTGCGCGCCGCCTGCCGTGCCCAGCGCCATCTCAAGGTTCCCCTCTTCATCCACCTGCCTGGCTTCGTCCGCCACGGTCAGCGGGTGCTCGACATCACGCTCGGCGAGGAGGGGGTGCCGCCTGGTGCCGTGGTGCTGTGCCACATGGACCCCTCCGGATCCGATCCGGACTATCAGCGTTCGCTCGGCGACCGCGGCGTCTGGCTTGAGTTCGACATGATCGGCATGCCTTATCGCTACCCCTACCCCGGCGAGGGCCAGTCGCCCGGCGTCGAGCAGACGATCCAGGCACTGCGCCACCTCACGGACGCGGGCCTTGGCGGTCGTCTGCTGTTCAGCCACGACCTGTTCCTGAAGGGGATGCTGCGGCGCAACGGCGGCAACGGGCTGGCCTATATCCCGGGCGCGTTCCTGGATCGGCTTCGCGACGAGGGCTTCGACGCCACGGCCGTGGCCGCGGTCAACACCACCCACGTGCGTGAGCTGTTCGAGTCCGCCTCGCGCTGACCGCAGCGCATAACCATGCGCACGACCATTGAAAGAAAAGAGGCACACTCACCCATGGCGCGAGTCCTGATCGCGGGCGAGAGCTGGCACACGACCACCATTCACACGAAGGGAGTCGACGAGTTCGCCGTCCACTCGTACACCGAGGGGGTGGTACAGCTGCGGGACGCCCTGCAGTCCTGCGGGCATGAGGTCGTTCACCTGCCGGCCCACCTCGTGCCGAGCGAGTTCCCCGGCACCGCAAGCGAACTGAACGACTACGACGCGGTTTTCCTTTCCGATATCGGCGCGAACTCCCTACAGCTCGCACCCGAAGTTTTCGAACGATCGCGGCCTGGCTCTGACCGCATCGAGACTCTGGCGGCGTGGGTAGAGGCTGGCGGCGCGCTGCTCATGATCGGCGGCTACCTCTCGTTCTCAGGGTTCCAGGCTCGCGCGGCCTACGCGCAGACGGTGCTCACCCGTGTCCTGCCGGTCGACCTGCTGCCGGGCGACAACCGGGTCGAGCGCCCCTCCGGCGTGACACCCGTCGTCGTCGACGCGGCACACCCGGCACTCGGAGGTGCCGGGAGCGAGTGGCCCGCGCTGCTCGGCTACAACAGGGTGATCGCGAAGCCCGAGGCGGCCGTGCTCGCCACCGTGGGCACCGATCCACTCGTCGCCGTGGCCGGGTACGGCACGGGCCGGACGGCCGTGTTCACCAGTGACTGCTCCCCGCACTGGGCCCCTCCGGCGTTCTGCGAGGACTGGCCCGGGTACGCGCGGATCTTCGACGGGCTCACCCGCTGGCTCACGGCACGATGAGCCGCTCCGCGGCACTGACCGAGCGCCATGCGGCGGCGCTGGACGCCGCCGCGCGGCATCCCCTGCTGGCCGCCATGACGGACGGAAGCGTCTCCCCCGCTGTGTTCGCTCGCTACCTCACGTTTGAGGGCGTCTTCGTCCGCACGGCTGCTCGCACAGCCGGCTACCTCGTCTGGCAGGCACCCGCCTGGGACGACGCGGCGCGGCACGCGCAGACCCTCGCCGGCCTGGTCGGGGAGCAGGCCGCGTACTTCACGGCAGCGGGGGCGGATGCCTCGATCGACGTCCTCGCCGCCGACCCGGGGCCACTCGGTCGTCATGTCGCGAGCGCCGTCGCTGAGGGCGGCTACGGCGCCGCCGTGAGCTGCTTCGCGGCGGCGGAAACCCTGTACGAGAACTGGTGCCGGAGCGCAGCGGCTTCGGCACCACCGCGGGCCGTCGACGTCCAGCGCTGGATCAGCCTGCACACCAGCCCCGGGTTTGTGGCGGGCGCGCGATTCCTGCGCTCGTGCATCGACAAGATCCCCTCTTCCGAGTTGCCTGATGCGGAGCTCGACCGGTGGTTCGGTGGCATGCTCGCCGCCGAGAACGACTTCCACAGCCTGCCGATGGCAGGCATACGCAGCGAAGGAATGGCCTTATGACCGCAGACGTGGCGGCGGCGCTCGCCGACCTCGAGGAGCTGGTTTCCCACGGGCCACGCTTCCACGGTTCCGCCGAGATCGGCGCGGCAGCCCGGTGGCTAGAGTCCCGGCTGACCACCGCCGGGCTCACGGTGCAGCGGCAGCCGGTCGCGCTGCCAGGCTGGCTGCCCGGCGAGACGAACACGGTGCGCGTCCTGCGCCCGCACGAGCGCACGTTGCCGGCATGGCCGATGCTATGGAGCGGCGCATCACAGGGGCGAGTCCGCGGCCGCGTCCTGCCGCTTGGACCACAGGGCATCTGGGGCGACTCCATCGTCTGGCAGCGGTTCACCGTCGTGGGCGCGACGGACGAGGTGATCGCCTACGTTCACAGCAGAGACGTCGGGCCCGCCGCGCCGCAGCCGCTGCCAAGCGGATCGGATCACTCGGTGCCGCACCTCGTGATTGGTCACCTCGACGGGCTGCAGCTCGCCGAATGGCTCGACGAAGGTCACCCGGTTGAGATCGAGGTCGAGGGCACGAGCACGCTGGCGACCGAGGCCGTGTCGGATAACCTCATCGTCGACATCACGGGCACCGGTCAAGGGCTCGTCCTGGTGTGCGCCCACTACGACACCTTCTTCAACACGGTCGGCGCGTACGACAACGGCAGCGGCACCATCGCGCTGCTACGGCTCGCTGAGCAGTGGGCGGCGGAACCGCCACCGTGCTCCGTCCGACTGGTCTTCTTCACCGCCGAGGAGTGGCACCTTGGCGGGTCCCGGCACTATGTCGCAACGGCCAGTCAGACTGACCTGGACGCGATCGATTACGCGTTCAACATCGACGGGCTGGGACGAGGTTCGTTCATCGAGACCTTCGGCGCTCCGGAGGCATTCGGCACCCGGTTCCACGAGATGCTGCTCCGGTACACCCAACAGACCCGTCCCGAGCTGATCACCAGGGCGCGCTTCCCTCCGACCACGGGCACCGACGACGCCTCGTTCTACCGAGCGGGCGTTCCGAGCCTCTACCTCACTTTCAACGACCTGCACCGCCTGCACCAGCCGGACGACCTTCCCGACGAGCGCATCGCCCGCAACATCGTCTGGACGACCGGTCTGGTTCAGCACGTCATCGCCACGTTCCAGAGGCCAATCCGCTCGAAGAAGCCCAGCATTCTCTGACACGATCTCGACTTCATGCCTAAGCCCCGAACACTGCGGTCGTGCTGGCAGCACTGCTGGATCGCGGCCACCCTCGCCAGGAGGTAAGGTTCGCCAGGTCCTCGCCACCGCCGAGGACCTCAGCGCGACCGTGGCACGGACGGTTCGAACGGTCCCGGCTTCCTCCCTCCCCCACCCCGTCTCCCCTCGCCTTGTCGTCCGATGCTGCGGTTGCGGTCATCTCACACCCCTTTCAAGAGTGGCTCGTGCGCGTGGCGCTCCGCGACTACGTCACAGCCCGCTGTGTTTTCTTCCGTGAGCCGTGGTGCCCCAGTGCCGGGCACTGGAGCACCACGTTCATATCGGGGCTGCCCCGCGTTGGGCGTTAGGGTGTGGTGCTCGCGGGCAGGTAGGCGGTGCTGACCGCCCCGTTCAGCAGCGCAGGCGACGGCTGCTCGATCAGCCCGAGCCCGGCCAGGACCTTTGCCCCGTTCGCCCACCCCACAGCGGTCATCCCCGCACCAGGCGCCCACTTGCGCGATCGGATTGTCTGCGTGATCAGGGCCGGGGTGATCGGGCCGAAGCTGCCCGCCAGGTCATTGGATGCGGTCACGGGGTCCTTCAGGAGGTAGTCGTCAGCCTTGCCGATCGCCGCGCATACGGCCCTGTCCACGCGGGCGTTGCCGCTGACGTAGCTCCTCGTCCCCAGGATGCCCTCCCAGGGCACCTGTGCCAGCGAACTGATCTGGTTCGTGTCGAAGACCACCTTCCCGCTGCCCTGCTGTATCACCTGGTCCGGCACGGGCTCATCGTCGAATACGGCCCCGACCTCGCCGTGCGCGTAGGCGGGGGCGAGACCTGACTGGGTGATGTCAACCAGGTGGAGCCAGTTGGCTGGCAATCCCTCTTCCTTGAGCAGACCGGTGAGGATGAGTCCGGGCGCGGACGCCGCGGTGCCGACGATGCCGACGCTGACGCCGCGCAGCGCGTGAAACAGCGCCGGAACCGACATGCCGCTGGATGCGTGCGAGCTGGTCAGGGTGGCCGGGTTGAGCGCCAAGGCGTACTCGGGCCCGTCATATTCGGTACATATATCCTCGACCGGCACGCCTTTCTCGGCCGCGGTGATCATCGCGACCGCGTTCACCGAGGTGTACTGGACGCTCCCGGACACCATGGCCGCGTCCGCGGTGGTGTCACTCGCGAGTACGACTATGTGCGCGTCGATTCCCTCCTGCCGGAAATACCCGAGCGTGCTGGCCAGGTAGACCGGCGCCTGCGAGGGCGCGTCGACGGGCAGGGCGATGGTAATCGGGCTCAGGCTCGTCGTGCCCGCCACGGAAGATGCGGTGGAGGACGCCGACGAGCACGCGCCGACGATCAGTGCCACGGTCGCGGCGATGGCCGCCGGGAGGAGGCGACGGCGGATAGGTTTGCGATTGCTGCGCACGGCTGCTCCTAACAACGGATAGCGGCGGGCGGACGGCTCACCGGCGGCGGCAAACCACGTCCACCAGGGCGGGAGTGCCCGTCCGCTGGACGTGATCGGCCGCGCGGCGGACCGCGGCGTTGACTTTGTCCGGGTCCTCGATCGGGCCCTCCGCGTACCAGGAGAAGGAGCGGGCCAGCGTGGCGAAGTCGGGAGCGGGCTGGTCGATCTCCATCCCGATGTAGGCCCGCTCGATCGGAGTCGACCGCTGCCGGGCGAGCCGCTCCTGGTGTTCCCAGTCGTTGTAGTAGGCGCGGTTGTTGAACATGACGACCAGCAGTGGCAGCCGGTAGTAAGACGCCACCCACAGCGCGCCGGCGTCGAACATCAGGTCCCCGTCGGGTTGCAGGTCGACGACGAGACGGCCGGTACCGCGATTGGCGAGGGCGACGCCGAGCGAGATGCCGATCTGCGTGGCGGTGCCGAGGGAATCGCCCGGGTGCCGGTAGGGCGCGTCGAAGTCCCACAGCCGCGGCGCCCAGCCGGCAGCGGTACCGGCGGTCAGCACCCAGTCATGGCCGGAAACCGCGTCCCAGACTTCCGCGGCCAGTCGGGAGGTCGCCACCGGGGAAAGGCTCGCCTCGCTGGCTGCCGTGGCGGCCCAAGCTGCCCACTGCGCGTCGTGTTTGCGGCCGAGCTCGGCGCGGTAGGCTTCCCGCTCCGCAACGCGGTCGGGTGAATCGGCGGCGACCAGCTCTCGGCACAGGTCGAGCAGCATGGGCAGGGCGACGACGGTGTCCGCGGCGACCTGAATGTCGGTTTCCAGCAGCGCCGCGTAGTCCTCGCTCCATGCGGACAGCCCGAGGTCGTTGAACCCGAGGTCGAGGACGGTGGTGCCGGGAGCCAGCCGGGAGGTGACGGTGCGGCTGGTGGAGTCGAGCCGCTGCGTGGGCTTGCCCATGTCCTTGACGTCGAGGAACAAAACGCAGTCGGCGTGTTCCAGCGCGTCGGTCCCGGTCGCGCACAGCGGGTGGCGGTTAGGGAAGTTCAGCCGGAGGCCGGTATCGACCACTCCGGCCCCGGTCAGTTCGGCCAGCTCGGTGAGCTGGCCGAAGGCCCGCGGATCACGCCCGGCGTAGCCGGCGACGATCACGGGGCGGCGGGCGGCACACAGCCGTTCGGCGAGGCGCCGCAGCGCCGCGGGGTCAGGTCCCAGCCGCGACGGCACGCCGAGACGGCTGAAGTCCGGCAGCGGGACCGGCTCCTCGAGGGGTGTTTCCTGGAGTCCGGCGTCGAGGGCGACGTAGACCGGGCCGCGCGGCTCGGTCATCGCGACCCGGTAGGCCCGCGATAGCGTCCCCGGTACGTCGTGGACCGACCGCGGCTCATGATCCCACTTGGTGAAGTCCCGCACGGCGTTGCCCTGCACGTTAGCCGAATGGATCCAGTCGATGTTAGGCCGCCGCCTATCATGCGTGGCGGGCCCTGAGCCGCCGAATACCACGACGGGCACCCGGTCGAGATACGCGTAGTAGATGCCCATCGCGCCGTGCAGGAGCCCCACCACGTTGTGCAGGATCACCCCCATCGGCTCGCCGGACGCCTTCGCGTACCCGTGCGCCAGTCCCACGGCGATCTTCTCGTGCGGGCAGCAGATCATCTCCATCTCGTTGCCGGCGTAGTTCACCAGCGAGTCGTGCAGCCCGCGGTAGGAGGAGCCTGGGTTGAGGGAGAGATACCGCAGCCCCATGGCGCGGATCGAGTCCACCATGACGTCCGATCCCCACTCGGGTGCTACCTGTTCCGTTTTTTCCGCTGCCATCCTTGACCTCCGGTAGGTCCTCACGCATGTGCACCGACTGCCCTGAGTCTGGCATAACGTCATACCATTAGCAATTAAGATCACAATCACGATTCGGCAAAACGGTGTACGCGATGCCCAAGGATGATGTCGACGTATGGAGTTCAGCGACGCCTCCCCGCCGACAGCGACCCCGACGCGGGACACGGCAAAGTCGTGAATTGAGGCTGTGACCTGCGGTGCTGTAGCGGCGGGTGATGCGTCCGGCGGGTCTGCGGGTGGCAGGCGGGGCCCGGGCGGAACGATGGAGGTTCCCACGCTCACCATCGTCTGCCACGAGGAATCCCGGCCAGTTCGCCTGCCTAATCCTGCTCTGGAACGTGGAGTCGGTCTGGAAGCCGGCCGCAACCAGTTCCCTCTCGGGAGCGTTCGGGGTTCCCGGGCGCTGCCGGGCGTGAAGATGGCCTCGGCCGGACTCGGCTGGGCCACGGATCCCTAAACGCAGATCATCTGGGGAATCGGATATATCAAGGCCACGTATGGGACTCCGGAGATGGCATGGGCCACGAACTCGCCTTTGGGTGGTACTGACCACAGGCGCGCCGAGTTCAAGGGTGATCGGGGGGAACCAGCCGGCCGTTCGGAATGATCACGGAGCTTTCCTGCTAGCCGGTAGGGGGAATGGGCGCCTGCTGCGAAGACGGGAGGCGGTTGCGTCGGCGATCCTGCGAGTACACGGGATAAGGCCGATAGCAAAGGAGAACGCCCAGCCACGGTGCTGTCGCGGGCGCGGAGAGGATGCATGATGTACGAGACCCCGGCTGGTTTTTCTGGTAACCCGTGCGCGGGACAGAACCGGTACCGGGATTACCGCGCCGGCGCCGATGACGGCCTGCGGGAGCGGTCGGTACGTACGCTGCGGCGACTGGGGCGGATGGCTTCCGCAATCTATGTCCGACATGATGGGCTGCCTTTGCACAGCACAGGGCTGATCTGGACCACGTCGGCGGACCTGATCGATGACGTGATCCGGGGGGCGGAGCAGATTACCTGGGAAGCCGCCGGATGCCCCTGATAACGGGGTGACACCGTGAGCACGCTGTACTACTGCTGGATGTGCGAGACGCCGGTGTGCGGGGAGCCCCTGTCCGATACTCATTATGAGAGCGACAGGGTGATCTTCTTCTGCTCACCGCGGCACTGGGGCGAATACCAGGCTTTGAAAGAGCTGTGAGCGCCGCTCGACGGGTAATGGCCAAGCTTGCACAGTTCCCTGGAGCGCAGCAGCGCCTCGTTCACGTGAGTGGATTTCACGGGAGTGGATGAGGCCGCCACCCCCTCCGTGCTGCGGGGCGGAGCACACTGGCGCCCGGGGGCATTTCCAGTACGCTCTGCCGAGTGAAACGTGCCATAGATGTCCCGCCGTTCGGCGAGCTCGCCGATCCCCGGGTGCTGGCCGAGCTGGCCTCAGCGGCGGAGGAACGCGGCTGGGACGGGTTCTTCGTCTGGGATCACATCCTTCACCGGTCGCCCGCACGGGCCATTGCCGACCCCTGGGTCGCACTGGCCGCCATCGCGTGCGCTACAAGCACGCTGCGGATCGGACCGATGGTCACCCCGTTGTCACGGCGCCGGGTGCAAAAGCTGGCCAGGGAAACCGTCACGCTCGACATCCTCAGCTCCGGCCGGCTCACCCTCGGCGTCGGCCTCGGCAGCGCACGCAACGACGAGTTCGAGCCGTTCGGCGAGGTCACCGACCCGCGCGAGCGCGCCCGGCTACTGGACAACGGCCTGACGGACCTGGCCAGGTACTGGTCGGGTGACTTCGAGCCGGTCCCGGTCCAGCGCCCCAGGATCCCCGTCTGGGTTGCCGGCGGATGGCCGTACCGTCGCCCGGTTGAGCGGGCACTGCGCTGGGCGCTCCCGCCAGGGATTCAGCTCTCCGGTCAGTTGTACGGGGTCCCGGGCGGGACCCGAAGGGTGGTGTTGATGCGGTTGAAGAAGTTGCTGACCCCCACCATCAGCACTAGGGCCCCGAGTTGCCGCTCGTCGTAGTGCTTCGCGGCCTCGTCCCAGATGTCGTCGGTGACTGCGCCTGGCCGGTCGGCGAGGCGGGTCGCGGCCTCGGTGAGCGCCAGCGCGGCGCGTTCGGCGTCGTCGAAGAGTTCGCTGTCGTACCACGCGGCGACGGCGGACAGCTTCTCGGGGCTTACGCCGGCCTTTGTCATGTTCTTCGCGCCGGCGTCGACGCAGAAGCTGCAGCCGTTGATCTGGCTCGCGCGCAGGTGCACAAGCTCGAGCGTCTGCCGCGGGACGCCCCCGGCGTAGATGGCCTTGAACAGGTGCTGGACGCCGGTGGTGAGATCGGGGTTGGGTGTCATCTGCTGGATACGTGCTGCCATCTCTCCTCCATGGAGCGGACTGCGGGTTCATGGACGGTACTACGACGTCCAGCAGCGGCCGGAGGTAACGCCGGATGGGCGCGTTACCTCACCGGGGCGCGGCGCGTCGTAGTGGTGGCATCGCACGCTGCCGTTCGGGATAAGGATGAGCGTGACAGAAGAAGAGAAGCTGGCCGCCGAATTCGAGACCCACCGGCCCTACCTGCACGCGATCGCGTTCCGCGTGCTCGGCTCGCACTCTGACGCGGACGACGCCGTGCAGGAGGCGTGGCTGCGCCTTGCCCGGGCCGGCGGCAAGAGCATCGAGGACCTGCGCGGCTGGCTCACCACCGTGACCGGCCGTATCTGCCTTGACCTGCTCCGCAGGCGCGGAACGCGGGGCGAGGAGCCGCTTGAGCTCAGCGTCGGCATGCTCGCGCCGGATGCGGGGGCGCGGAACAGTCCCGAGGAGGAGGCCCTGCTCGCGGACTCCGTCGGTCTCGCCCTGTACGTCGTCATGGACGCTCTCACCCCGGCCGAGCGGGTGTCGTTCGTCCTGCACGACGTGTTCGAGATCCCGTTCGACACGATCGCCGCCATACTCGGCCGCAGCACCCCGGCCGCGAAGATGCTCGCCACCCGGGCCCGCGCGCGGGTCCGCCTGGGCACGCCGGCCACCGCCGCGGACACGGCCGCCCGGAAGGTCGTCGAGGCGTTCCTCGCGGCGGCAGGCCGGGGCGACCTCGCGGGACTGCTCGCCGTGCTCGCCCCAGAGGCCGAACTCCGGGTAACCGGCCCCCAGGGGACCGGCGTCGTACGCGGCGCCGAGCAGATCGCACGCAACGCGCGGCTGGGCGCGCGCCCGGGCGCACTAGCCCATCCGGCGGTCGTCGACGGCCTGCCAGGCCTTCTCGTCACCGTGGACGGGCAGCCGGTCACGGTCCTGGCCTTCACCGTCGCGAACGGTGCCCTCACAACGATCCGCGCGCTGACCGACCCCGACCGACTCGCCCAGATCGTCCCCTCCTGGGTCGCCTGACCACCAGTGACAGCCACGGTGCCGCGGACGTCTCCACCCTCGAGACTGCGCGCTCGACGCCACGGTACGCGAGATGGTCCACAAGCGCCTCCGAGCAACGAGCCAGGTCACGATTCCGCAGTCGGCGCTAACCGCTAAGCCATGCACGGGATGTATGGGCTGGAATTCCAGGCGGTCGCCGTGTGCGGCGTGGGGGACGGAGTGGTGCCCGCGCCTTTCGCGGTCACGCTGACGCAGGGCGCCTTCACCTGCTCCGGCGGCCAAAACGAGTGGACCCAGGCGAGTGGGACAGTCACAGTGAAGGCATGCGCATCACGTTCCGGCGGTTTCCTGGCGGGGTGGACTCGTACTCGGAGATCGAGCGGGACGACGGGGCGGTCTTCCGGATGGCGGAGTTCACCCGGGGCGGGGCGCGGCTCCCGCATGACCTGCGCCACCTGATCGTGGAGCTTGAGCTGGGCGTCACCGACGGGATCTGGGGCACCATCGCCGACGGCGGGATGTACACCAGCATGCGCTTCGCCGGCGGCCACCGCCTGCCGCACAATGCGGCCCGCAAGTCCGACGCGCTGAAGAAGGCCCGCCATCACCGCATCGGCCGGGCCGAGCTCTTCGCCAACCTCGCAGAGTCCATCGCTGCCCTGGACTCCCCGGCCGACGCACAGGTCAGGGAAATCATCCAGCGGCACCTCGCGGTCGTGCCGTTGTCGGAGCCCGGCCAGGACCCGGCGCGGGTCGTCGAACTCCCGCCCCCGGCCGCCCTCGTCGCGGCGGCGGTCGCCCTGCGCGCGGCTGCGGAGAAGTGGGCCGCCCTCCCGATAGGCGCCGAGCTCTCCTACGAGTGGACGCCCCGCCAGTCCCCCGCCGTGCAGCAGGCCCTGGCGACAGTGCCCGCGCGGCCCGGCCGCGAGGGCGGGAAGGGCTCCGGGAAGGCCTGGGACCGCCACGGCCAGCGCCGACGGAGCCTCAGGTTGCGGTAACTCGAACCAGGTGACCTGGAGGATCATGACACGCTCGCCGCAGACGTCTGTCAAGTGCGTGACCATCAGCCCGCCGCGGGACCAGGTGCGCAAGCCGGGAGTCTCGCCGGAATGATTCTTCCCGTCCAGATAGACCATCGAATCACGAACTGTGATTTCACGGGCCAGCTGGTCAAGTTGCTGCCGCGCTTCAGGCGGAAGGTTATCGAGAAGGTCGTCCGGATGGCACTCCCAGCGCCAGTCACTCACCGGCTACTTTCCTGTGGGCTGCGCGTACAATTTCCCCAGCCTCGTGAATAGCGGCCGCCCGGACCTGGGCATCCTCGCTTTGCAACGCCTGCTCCGCAGCATGCAGCCGACGGGCGGCCTCCGGGAACCGTTCGATCTCCACGATCACCGCCCACTCGCGGTAGAACATGTGGATTGCAGTTACGCTGCCCTCTTCGCCGGCTCGCACGAAGGCTTCCTGCATCATCGTGAAAATCTCCGGCAAGCGGCCAGGGGCCACGGCCGCCACAGCCTCCCGCAGCGCCTGCAACGTCAAGCTCGGCTGGGGGATAAGGGGACTACCCTGCCCTGGCGCCTGCCCGACCACGTCAAGCCTCCGCGCGATCACCATCAGCCTCCTAGCCAGTCTAACTAGTTGCCGCAAGTCTCCCGCTGTCCAACCGAGACTTGACACCGAGTGGCCACGCAGCCCTTTCGGGGACAAAGTACCCAGGGAAGGCGGGAATTTACTTGATACCGGATCAAATGATATCCGCGCACACCGGAATCAACACAATAATGATGAAATTGGCAACTGCTTGCAATTGGCAAACTTTGCCAACCCTAACATGCCGACATTGGTCTATTTCTAGGATTGGGGCACCGCTGCGACACTGCATGAAGTTGAGGAACTCATTACAGAACATCCACATGGAATTCACGTGCTCCACGCAATATCCTGTGGATATGGCGAAGAGAAACTTGACCATCCAGTTGGACGAGACGGTCATCAGGCACGCTCGGGTCGTGGCAGCCCACCGTGGCCTCTCACTCAGCACCCTCGTCGCCCAACAACTCACCCAACTGGCCGAGGCTGACGAACGCTACGAGCGGGCCCGCGCCGTCGCCCTCGACGCGCTCATGTCCCGTTGCCGGTGAGTGAGTGATAGTGCTCATCACGCTGGCACCCCGTCTCGGGGTTGTTCGGCAGCCGTGGGGCTGCGTCCCTTCCGCGCTTCATCGCCACCTGCCGGGCGGGGCCCGGTCTTACGGTCGGCTCGGCGCTTGACGGCGGCCCTGACTGGGCCGACGGCGCTATCACCCGTGGCGGGCGACTCGTAGCGCGTGAGGTTAATGGCGGCGTTGTCGTCCCACTGGTGCCTGGTCCTGCATTGTCCGCAGGTCCAGTGCTCGGCCCATCCGATGTCCTGCACGTGCCCGCAGGCATGGCACGTCTTCGACGACGGGAAGAACCGGTCAGCGATCACGAGGCGGGAGCCGTACCAGCCGGTCTTGTAGCCGAGTTGGCGGCGCGTCTCGCCGAGGGCGGAGTCCGACAGGCCGCGCCGTCTGGCACGCGCGCCGGTCAGGCCCTTCTGCTGGAGCATCCCGGCCGCGTCCAGTCCCTCGGTCACGATCTCGCCGTGGGTCTTGGCGAGCCTCGTGGTCAGGCGGTGGACGTGGCAGGAGCGGATGTCGGCGACCCGGCGCTGCAGTCGGGTGATCTTCCGGCTGGTCTCGGCGTAACAGCGCGAGCCCCGGGTGCGGCGGGACCGCTCGCGGCACAGGTGCCGCAGTTCCTTCAGGGCAGCTTCCAGCGGCCGCGGGTTCGCGACCCGCTCTATCACCTCGCCGCGGCTATCAGCGACGGTGGCCAGCACCCGCACGCCGACGTCAACCCCGACGCGGGAGCCCGGGTCGGTCACGCCCGCCTGCTGCGGGCGCTGGACCAGAACCCGGAACGCCGCCACCAGCAAGTCCTGACATCGGATGACAAGGCGAGGTGAGACGGGTGAGGGGAGAGAGGAAGCACTTGCGTCAGCTGAACCGTCAGGCGGCCGGGCTACCGTTCTCCAGCGCCGCGACCGTACCCGTCGCTACCGCGTCCAGGCACGACGACACCCGCCGCGCCAGCAGTGGCGTCACCAGCACCGCGACCTCGCCCCTAGAGACGAACGCGAACCCGCTAAGCTCGCCGTCCGCCAGCACGATCTTCTTGATCTCTGTCTCCGACAGCACCCCGCCGTCGTAGACGATGATCAGTCCCTCCGGGAGCTCCGGCCGCGACTGGACCCAGTCCACCGCGAAGACCGGCCCCGGCGGCCGGTCCAGGCCGAGTTCCTCGGCGACCTCTCTGCGGCACGCAGCATGCGGCGATTCCTCCGCCTCCACCGCCCCGCCTGGAAGCTCCCACGTCTCCTTGTAGACCGGGTTCACCAGCAGCACCCGGCCCTGATCGTCCCGGAAAAAGGCGGTCGCCGCCATCCGCTTGCGCGCCAGCGACGCCACGTACTGATCCGGCGGAAGCACAGAACGGCCAGTCACACCGCGAACACTAGCGGCAAACCCGCAAGCGCTCACGCCCAACAGCGGAATGAAAGGCAGCGCTACCGCCCGCAGGCCGGCTACTGGATGTCATGCCGAAGGACAACAGGGTCACCGCGAGCACCGGCGGCTGCCGTCGAATGAGACTGCTCAGTTCGGCGTCAGCCTCGGAGTCGTAGCGACGGACCGTTCCGACACGCTTACATCATGCCCGCGAATTTGATGCCGTTGCCGTGAGCCTGCTCGGGGCTCTCCTTGCTGGCGTAGCCTTGGGAAACACGCGCTGGAAGGACACGCATGCCGATCGACCCGAAGATTGAGCAGCCAACCCGGGCAATGCTCGGCCATGCTATACGTCACGAGCTAGGAGAGCTGGCCACGGCGATTCAGGCCGCGGGAAACGACACTCTGCTGGCAAGCATTCCCCTATGCCTGTTCGCATCGGCGTACATCGCGATCGACGTGTGTGAGCGATGGCCAACTAACGCGGATGTTCGCGAGATCGCGAAGAGCGCGGCCGAGTCTGAAACTGGCCTAGACATAACCGAGCAACAGATCTACGAGTACCTGTCGCTCGTCGCGCTAGGTACTGAACGCCTCGACAATGTTTTCTCGGCCGAGCGTGGCGCTACGATCCCGCTCTTTGCGACCGCCAACCTGCTGCTGACCTTCCGCCCGAAGGAAAAGCACTGGTGGGAGTACCTAGACCAGATGTGGGACGCCGCAGACAACGCCGAACGCACGAGCCTCTCCGTCCTCCCCGCCCTCATGCTCCGCGCCCGCAAGGAGCGCAAGAGCACTCCCTAAGAAAATCGAAGTGTTACCGACGAGTCCTCATGGACATCGCACACCCGTACGACTAAACTACTCTCAGCAACGCTCCCTGACTCCCCGAGAGCCAGGCGGGCCGCCGCAGTGCTACCAACACCAGCGACGGCCCTAGACCATCCAGTCCGACATCACCGGAGGACAGTCATGACGACAAGTCTGTCAAACCACGGCCCATCCGCGCGCCCCGTCGACGGCTTCGACGAAAGCCCGCACGACGAGGACAACCCCTACGAGGCGCGAGTGCGCGGCCTCAGCCATCAGCAGCTCGCCGACCGGCTGAACTGGCTGGCCTGGTACCAGCCCGGCATCTTCACGGCGGTGATGGACTACATGGAGTTCTGCGACAACCTCGCCGCCGACACCGACGCCACCAACCCCGATCATGGCGACCTCGACTACGACGAGGAACCCGCCCCGGTGTGCGGCCGGTGCGGCGCTGACATCGGCATCTTCATCAAGTTCGGCTTGGACTGGAGGCACTACCGGTCGGGCGCCGCCCTCGGCCAGGCGGAGATCTTCGACCCCGGCCATGCCCCCGAGCTGACCTGGCGCCTCCCCGGCCCAGCCCTGGCCGGGACCTGACTAGGGATCCCGCCCCGCGAGCGCCCCGCCGGGCCCCGGCGGGGGCTCGGATTGCCAGTTTTACGCGTTTCCTGCGGAAGGCCGATGGCAACTCTCCCCTCGCAACACGCCAAGAGAAGGGCAGAAACTGACTGACCCAGATTGGCTTCGCGTGATCACCGTCCCGGCGGAAGGCCGCGGCACGGAGGAACGGATACGCTCCGTCGACCTGCTGCCTTCCGGAACGGCTCCGAGACACGGGAGTTTTGCGGTATAGGTCTTTGAGTGAGCGTTGGCAGACAGATTCGTATCTTCCTAGTGGACGGCACGCCGGGAGGGCTGCTTACCGCCGAGATCATGAACTGGACCGGACACGTGGTGGCGGCACCGCGGTCCGACTTGTCCGCGCTGCGGAAGCGGGATGAGGCGGCCCGCACAGGTGTCTACGTCCTACTCGGGGATGCACCAAACGCCCTGGGCAGCACGATGGCCTACATCGGTGAAGGCGATGATGTGGGGGAACGCCTCGCTCAGCACGCGAAGCCCGAGGAGTTGGGGGGTAAGGACTTCTGGGACCGTGTGATCGTTCTAACCAGCAAAGACGCCAATCTGACGAAGGCTCACGCACGTTATCTTGAGAGCCGACTCATCAATATCGCCAAGTCCGCCGGACGGGCAGAGCTCCAAAACCACACGTTCCCGCAGCCCCCTCCGTTGCCAGAGGCAGACGTGTCAGACATGGAGTACTTCATCGCCCAGGCGCAGATCATCTTGCCTGTGTTGAGCGTCAATATCTTCCGTGTGACAACGCGCACGAGCACCAGTGTTGTAGCCGCCGCAGCCGGACCAACGCCGGCGATCTCGCCAGTCTTCATCCTGCAACTGATGAGGGAGGGCATCACCGCCAGAGCGGTCGAAATCGACGGCGAGTTCACCGTGCTCAAGGACTCGCAGGCGCGGGCGAAGTGGACAGGAACAGAGCATAGCTACAAGAGCCTCCACGCCTGGCTTATCGCGGAAGGCGTCCTAGTGCCCGCACTTCCTGGTGGGCCGCTGAGATTCGCTCGGGACTTCGTCTTCTCAAGCCCTAGTGCAGCAGGCGCGGCCGTTACCGGACGGCAGACCAACGGCCGCGTGGACTGGAAAATGGAGAAATCAGGCCTTAGCTTCGGCGAGTGGCAAGCCCTCGGAAGCTCTTAGCCTCAATCCACCGACCCTCCGCTACAGGTTCATGCGGTATACCGCCAGGGCTCCTCAAGGTAGGTCCGGCCTGTGGCGGTGGTTCACGCGTGCCAGCTGGCTTCGACTGGGTGACCGCCCCTCCTGGCGATTGGTCCCCTAGCCAGTGGTACCTAGAATCCTGTGTCGAATTTCCGTGATCGTGCTCGTCTTCGGTGCGGTGCTCCCGCACCTGAAGTGCCGTCTCTCTGGCGCGTCCGCACTGACATGCACGTCGGGCAGTCGAAGGCACAGGCGATCTAAGCCGAACTAACGACGCACTTTAAGGACCGCCTGCCCATGGTGACCTGGCACCTCTCCGAAGATCTGCAAGAACAGCACTAACCACACCATGCCCCATCTGGTGCCCCGCCAGGATTCTGGTGAGGCACCAGTGACATGTGAACTACCTGTTCCCGAAAAATTGCTGGATAACAAAGCCGTAAGAATTATCAATACGGAATCAGCGGAAATAAACCGCGCCGCTACCTAACATGATGGGCAAATCCAGAGGTCGATCGGGTGGTGCTTATGAGCGACTCAATCACTGCCACCGCCGAGTACAACGAGCTACTCGACTCCATCAAGCGGACCCTCGCGACCGGGCAGCTGCGGGCCGCCCGGGCTGTCAACAACGTCCTCGTGGAGACGTACTGGCAGATCGGCCGGGAGATCGTCACGCGGCAGCGCGAGCGGGGCTGGGGTGCCCGCGTGATCGAGCGCCTGTCCGCGGACCTGCGGACGGCACGCCCGGACATGCACGGACTCTCGGTCCGCAACATGCGTTACATGGCGGCACTCGCCACCCGGTGGCCAACTGAAATTGTGCAATGCGGCGTTGCACAATTGCCCTGGAGCCTGGCGGTGACCCTGCTCGACAACTGCCCGGACCGGGAGACCGCAGAGTTCTACGCTCAGCGCGCCGTCGCCGAGGGGTGGACGCGCCCCGTGCTGCAGTCGATGATCGCCAGCAGGCTGCACGAGCGGACCCAGCCCGCGCTCACCAATTTCGACCGGGCGGTTCCTGAAGCTGACCGGGAAGGGGTGCGGGAGATCGTCAAGGACCCGTTCATCCTCGACTTCCTCGCTGCGGACCCGGTACGGGAGCGTGACCTGTCCAGGGCTCTCACCGACAACTTGGCCAGATTCCTGCGCGAGCTCGGCACCGGGTTCGCGTTCGTCGGCGCCGAGGTGCCCATCCAGTGCGGTGATCGGGACTTCTTTCTCGACCTGCTCTTTTATCACTGCCGGCTCCACCGCTACGTGGTGTTCGAGATGAAGCTGGGCAGGTTCGAGCCGGAGTACGTCGGCAAGCTCAACTTCTACGTCCAGCTCGTCGACGACCATCTGCGGGACCAGTCGCGTGACGACGCCACGCTGGGCATGCTGCTCGTCGTCGGCCGGGACGACGTCACCGTCGAGGTCGCGCTGCGCGGCGTCACCACCCCGTTGGCCGTCACTGAGTGGCGCCGCCTGCCCGCCAAGGTCCGCCAGGCCCTCCCCACCGCCGAAGACCTCAGCGCGACCATGACCCGGACGGTCCGCGAAATCGAGTCGACTGCTCCTGCGGCCTTACGCCGGGACCGGCTCACCGGCGGCACCGGTGAGCCGGTACCGCAGCAGGTAGAGATCCGTCTCAAGCGCGTCGTTGCCGAGCGCTTCCGCGGGGCGATGAGAACCTCGACGGCCAGCAGTCGCTCGCGTGTCGTACTGCATTCGGCCTTGATTGGCGCCATTACCGCGAAGGCGCCTCCCTGGGACAGGCGGAGATCTTCGACCCTGGCCACTCCCCGAGCCGAGCTGGCGCCTCCATGGCCCAGCCCCAGCCGGGACCTGACTAGAGATCCCGCGAACCCCCCGAGCGCAACGCCTGTCCCCGGCGGGGCGCTCGGCGCACTGGCGAATCGCTACGCAGGGACTTCATCCGGGCCCTGGACGCGGAGCACAACGGCGCGGGGCAGCGCGAGCATGCCCTCTTGCGCCCAGATCGGCCGCTTGAGCACCCGGTCTTGGCCGACCCGGGCCGGAGCCAGGCGAACGGTGGTGGAGTACATCGCCTGGTACAACGGCACCCGGCTGCGCTCCTCACCCGGATACCAAAGCCCCGCCGGCTACGAAAGCAACCACCACGAAAATAACAGACGAGTAGCCTGACCTAGCCATCACCTCTGTCCCTCAAAGCGGGGCAACCTCACTGCGGGGATGCACCACATAGCTGGCCGTGATGGCCAAGCTTGGCTTGCGTATGACAGGACTCACCGAACCGACGCTCACGCTGGACACCACTGGCAGTTCGTATCGACGGCGACCGAAAGGTTATGTAACCCTTTGGCAACATTGCTCGATACATAGGTTCTGTACTGGTTACACTCTTGCGTATTCCAGCAAGTTCCCTTATAGTCCCATCCTGTAGCGACCGCCTTCCAAGGCGTTCGGGAGGCGGCGAAATTGAATGCGCGTGTTTGTCGAGCGAGATGGACATGGGTGTGAGGGCTGATCAGTCATGATTGCCTTGCGGGTGGGCGCCCTCGTCGAACACAATTCCGTTCCGGGTACTGGCCGGGTGGGCGCGATCGATGGAGCGAGGATCCGGGTCGACTACTTCGAGTCCGTCGACGAGCCTGTGCTCGATTCTCACTGGGTGGATTCCGCGGAATGTAATCACGTTAGGTTGCAGCGCGACACGCGTGCGTACTGGCAGGATCCCGACACCGGTGTCTGGCGGGCCGGCCGGAACGCCAGCTGTCTGGTCTCTTCGCCCGGCAGCCAATGCGACTTGGGGGGGCAGTGGTCGATTGCAGGGGCGTACAAGGTAGGCAAGTCGCTCCGCTCCTGGGAGCGTGATGGTCGTACTCGTAACAAGTGAGCACGAGTCCGATTTTCATGCACACTTCGTCCGAGATAGCGAGTTCGGCTGGGGCCGCGTAGATGGGACGACGGGCACGATCTCATTCTTCGACTCACCTGCCAGACCGGAGATCGTGATGTCATCAGCAGGCCGGATCTATCGAGCCGCCGGGTTGCCGCGGCAACAACGTGTGTGGTGGTTCGACGGCGAGCGCTGGATCATCGGACGTATAGATTCAGCGCAGAATACGCGGGCCGATTCCTACTTTGTTCATCTTCCCAATGGCGGCACCCAGCCAATACCCGCGAGTGAACTACGAGTCCGTTGGTCCGTGCCACTGGCTGAGCCACTCGGACTGCTCAAGGCCGGGACTGTGGAGACGCGGTTTTTCCACAGTCGCCGGACCGCCTTCTTGCGTAGCGTGATGGCCCAACGCAACGCCTGCCTGGGCCTCGGCGGGGTACTTTCCTCCGCTGTCGAGATCCATGATCACCAGGTGGGGGCCGCCCGTCGCGTGCTTGCCGATCCTGTTCCTCGCTACCTACTGGCCGACGAGGTCGGAATGGGCAAAACGATCGAGGCGGGCATGGTGCTGCGCCAACTGCTGCTGGAGACGGGAGGCGACGCGGTTGTGATCGTCCCGGACCCGATCATTGGGCAGTGGCGGCGAGAACTCGCGACTAAGTTCCGGGTCGACTACCTGCCAGGGACAGTCGAGATTATCGGTCATTCGGCCGTCAGTGGCATCAGGCTCGGACCCAGGATGCTAACAATTGTCGATGAGGCGCATCGGTTCACTGACCGGATCAGCTTTGGCGGAAGCGGGACCCGGGACATAGAGTACGAGCACCTGCGCGCCATCGCCCACGCGTCCAGGGCGCTTCTCCTGCTCAGCGCGACACCAGTCCGCAGCAACGAGGATGCCTTTCTCGGGCTGCTGCACCTTCTTGACCCGGCGACCTACCCCCTCACTGAGTTGTGTGCATTCCGGCGACGCGTTGAAATGCGCAACGACCTGGCCGTGGCCATGTCAGCGGTCGGCGGTGAGACCTCGTTGCGCTACCTCCGCGAGCCGCTTGATCAGATTGCGGAGTTGCTGGCCGAGGACCGGGTCGCAAGGGAACTGATCGCCAGTATCCGCGGACACATCGCGAGACGGGCCGAGCAGGAGGCCCGCCAGGAGATCAACCGACTGCGCATCTACGTCTCGGAGACGTACCGACTCCACCGCCGGATGATCCGCAGTCGGCGGTCCGCCGCGGCCAAGAACGGCTTTGTGGTCCGTGGCCGCGAACTAGCGGATCCGTGGCTCATCCCGGATCCCGATCAGCGGCGCCAAGATCTGTTCGCGGCCTTTGACGACCTGCGGCTCAACTTGGAACTGACTGGGCACCAGCGGGCGGGGTTGATCCTGCAGGTCGTCCTCGGCCGTATCCTCGCGCCGGTCACCGCACTGGACGATCTCGCGCGGGCACTGGTCGGCCGACCTGATCATGACCTTTCAGTTGGAGAGATGGCCGCGGTCGGGGAACTGGCGCAGATCCCAGCGGGCGCCGAGTTCGCCAAGGAACTCGCGCAACTCTGCGCCGTCCCGACGTGCGATGACCGGCTATCCGCGGCTGTCCGCTGGGCCCGACAGCGCGTTGGTCGCCACAAATACGCCATCGCCTGCAGCTTTCCACGCACGGCGAGCCTGTTGGCCCAGACGTTGACGGCTGAACTGGGCCAGCACCGTGTGACTGCCCTGCTAGAAGGTCAAGAGGATGGAGAGCGCACCCGACTGACCGATGACTTCCAAGACAGCCAGGAACGCTGCCTCCTGATTCTGGACCGGTCGGCAGAGGAAGGCGCCAACCTGCAGTTCATGGAGGAAGTACTCCACCTTGATATGCCCACGGTCACCTCCCGGCTAGAGCAGCGCCTGGGTCGCTTCGACCGGTGGAGCGAACTGCCGACCAAGGTGCGTTCGGTGACCTTCCGGGAGGCCGATGCGGTCGGTCACAAGCACCTGGATGCTTGGACGATGACGCTTAACGATGTGTTCGGCGTGTTCACTGAGTCCACCTCGACATTGCAGTATGTCCTGGCAGACCTGGAGGACGATTTTTTTCGCACCGCGGTGACCGCCACATTTGCCGGAGCTCGTGAGCACATGGTCGCCCAGGCCGACCTGCTGAAGTCCGAACGACGCCGGATAGCCGCGCAGGACCTGCTGGACAGCATCCAGGACCGGGCCGCTGATGAGGACCTGGCGCGCCGCCTCGCCGGCATCGACTCCAAGCAAAAGGACATCGAACAGGCCATTGACGGCTACGTCGTAGACATGCTCAGGTTCTCGGCCGTCCAGGGCGATGATTATGTCCGGTTCGGCGTCAGTAAGGCCCATCCGCCACTGCTAACAGAAGCCGAAGTGCAGGCGATTGGGCCACGGGCCTTCGACCTGGTCTACACCACGGACCGCATTATGGCTGGCTCCGGTCTCGGCTTCCTGCGGTGGGGAGAGCCCCTGGTCAAGGCCTTCGCGACGTTGGCGGAGGCCGATGACCGCGGCAAGGCCTTCGCGGTAGAGATGAAATGGCCGTCTCGCGACCCGAACGCGGAACCTTGGGTGGCCTTCTGCCTGGACATCAGAGTAGAACCCGGCCGCCCCGCCGAGTCCAGCCTCTCAGGAGAAAACGCAGCCTTCGCGCGGGCAGTGAGCGCGCGCGCGGATTCTTTCCTTCCAACCACAGTCGAACGGGTCTGGTGGGTGGTCGGTCGGGGCGAGTGCGAACCCCGTCTTATCTATAACCTGGAGCAATCCCGTGGAGAGAACCTGGGCAGTCGACCAGACCGTTTCCGGGACCTGACCGCAGTTCTGGACTGGGGGCGCGTCTGCGACGAGGCTCTCAGCCACGCCCTCGCCGTGGTGCGCGAACGCCCCGCAGTCGCCCGGCGACTTACCGCCGCACGTCACCTTGCCGCCAACGTTCGGGAGCGCGATGCCGTCATCTGGGAGGCGCGGGCACGCATTGACGGCGAGCAGACGAGCGACGATGCGGTCATGGAGGTGGTCGAGAAGGCTCTCGCTCAGCCCGTCTTCAGCCTGGAGAGTTGTGGTGCCGTTTTTATCACCTGGGAAGGCCGGTCATGACCGCAGTGTCTCTCGCGGAGATTGCGGGCAGGTGCCCCCGCCTGGCAAGGCGACTGCAACTCCCAGGCCAGCCAATCTCCGCAGAGATTCTCCCGTTGATCCGCTCCGACCTGGTTGCCCGCGGCTATCAGGCAATAGCCCTGTCTCCGGTACTCGCCTCGATCCCGGACGCCACTTGGCAGGCGCATGGATTCGGGCGCTCAGGAGACCAGTGGCGGGCCGAGCCTTGGCTGCCCGGGTGGCTGGACGCCAAGCAGATCGCACCAGACCTTGAGGCGGCCCGCCGGGCCCCCCGTAGGCCGAACTGGCAAATGGCTGCGGACCACTTCTATGCGGATGCCGCCCAGCGTCCTGCATACCTGAGCCCCGGACAGAAGGAAAGCGTCCGCGCTGTCAGCGCGGCACGCAGCGGTGACTCAATCATCTGCGTCCTGCCGACTGGCTCGGGGAAAACCGACGTGATCCTCACCCGGGCCGCGCGGAGCCGACCCCGGCAGTCGTGCCTGATTGTCCCCACAGTTGCCCTCGCACTCGACCTAGAGAGACGGATCAGGGACATCACCGGCGAGCGGCAACAGTTCGCCTACCATGGCGGACTGACTGGCGCTGAGAAAGCGGAAATGGCGCAGCGCGTACGCGACGGCGCGCAGTGGCTAGTCATCACGTCACCGGAGGCAGCGTGCACGGCTCTTGCGCGGCCACTTGAGGACGCTGCCGCCGAGGGCAGGCTGGACCTCTTCGCGATCGACGAGGCACACATCGTCGCCGAGTGGGGTGACGCGTTCCGGCCCGCCTTCCATACGTTGGCTGGGCTCCGGCGGCGCCTGATAGACCGCGCGCCCCCCGGCGGCGGGCCGGTAACAGTGATGCTGACGGCCACCCTTGATGACTACGGCCTGCAGACGCTGCAGCGCTTGTACCCCGGTACCCGTGAGCTCATCATCTCCGCCCAGGTCACCCGGCCAGAACCAGCCTGGTGGATGAGCCACTGCGGCACCGAGGACGACAAGCGCGAGCGCTTCCTGGAAGCCTGCCGACACCTGCCGCGCCCTCTGATTGTGTACACGACCCTGCATTCGTCCGGCCAGTCCACGAACGTGGGAACGGTATTGTCCTGGCTGCGCGGGGCCGGGTTGAGGGCCGTCGCCGGCGTCACCGGGGCCGACAACCACACTGCCCGCCGGGCTGCCAGTCGCGGCCTGGACCTGGGCGGGAACATCGAAGACGACCGCGACATTGTCGTCGCCACATCAGCGTTCGGGCTGGGGATCGACATCCCGGATGTCCGGGGCGTGATCCATCTATGCGTGCCCGAGTCCGTTAACCGCCTCTACCAGGAGGTCGGCCGGGGAGGCCGGGACGGGAATGCGTCAGTGTCGCTGGTCCTGTGGACGGATTCGGACGCCCGGGTCGCGCAGCAAATGACAGAGGCGCGACTGATCGGTCCAGACAAGGCCTGGAAGCGGTGGCGGAGCATGACTACCAGCCATACCGCTGCCTTCAACGGTGACCTGGTGACCGTGGACCTCACGACCCCTACCGAGGATGTGACCTATCCGTGGAGCGAGGCGAATCGCTACTGGAACACCCAGGTGCTGTCCGCGATGGACCGAGCCAGGATGATCCAACTGGAATGGCCGACCCCGCCAGACGTGCCCGCAGATGCAACAGAAGAGCAACTGCAGGAGGCGTTCGCGAAATACCGGACCTCCATGACCGCCCGCATCCTGCCCGGTGCCCTAGCCGACGGCACCGCCTTCCGCCGCCGACTAGGCGCGGCCCAGCAGATGAGCCGTACTGCGGCGGCGGCATCCCTGGAGTCGGCGACCACGATCCTCACCGAACTGGACCGTTGCGTCAACCGGTACCTAGCTGATCACTACCGGCTGAGCGTGCCATCGGGAATCCTTCCAACCGCCCGGCAGTGCGGTGGTTGCCCGCACTGCCGGGCGCAAAGGCTTCCGCCGGTGGTGCTCAGCCGTCCGGTCGACCCATTGTCCGCCGGGACACTGACCGTTCCGGCCAAGTCGGCACTGGGTGATCTGGCACTGAACGGGCGCCTGTGCATCTGGACGGACGAGCCAGATACCGAAGCGGAACTGGAGTTGGTTAAGCGGCTTGTCGAAAGGGGGGTCATCGCCTTGGTGGCCGAGGACTCATGGTCGCCGAGTCCCGGCGCGAAACGATTCCTCTGGTGGGCAGATACCGCTGCGCAACGGGTTGCCGCGCCTGGCCCTGGCTGCCTGCTTGTCCCCTCGCTGGTCCGCATTGACGCCACCGGGCCGCGACCGGATGAAGCCGCGCTGCTCCTGGGCAGGGTCGGGCGCGGTCCGCTCACGATCGTCCTCACTTCCAGCGAGCAACCCAGCCCGTTCGGTGGTCCGGAACTCCTGCGGGAGTGTTGGGGTCCCGCATACCACATTGATGACATCCTAGGAAAAAAGATTTAGATGGGAATCCTAAACCCGCCCGACATCCTCCCAGAGGCGATGCGCTACCTCGTGCGCGCCTTGCTGGCACTCCGGCGCCCTTACGCGGAGCAAGATGAACTGATCGGCCTGGTCGCGCCACTTGGTTTGGCCGAGGCGATGAAGGGCATAACCATCGATTCCGACGACACGGCGGACGCGGAACCGGATGACCTTAAAACTGGCGGCACAGTCATCGCGAGTCGTTCTCTCGACGCCCTGCTGTGGCTTGGCATCGTACAGCAGGACGGCAGTCGGATCGCACTAACTGAGACTGTCGCGGCTCAGTGGAAGAAGCCCGCGGATGTCACCCCACAGGAGATGTGCCGGGTCCTGCTCGATGCGGTACTTCGGACAGCAATTCCGGAGGCACCCTACGGCGAGGAGAGGGGATCAACGGACCTAATGCAGGCCGTAGTTCTGCTCTATCAGGCGGAACAGCCACTGCTGCCCTTCGATCGGTTTGAGAGTGGACGTGTCTTCCGGTCCGGCGGCCGTGCCTTCGCCGAATGGGAATCCGCTTGTTGCGGGCCCATTCGGACAAAGATTTGGCCGGTCCCGAATTCCCAGCAATGGCTGCCATTCCGCCGATGGGCGCCTTACCTCGGCTTCGCCAGGTGTGTAGGCACCAATGGGCTCATCCCGGACGCCAGCGAGGCACTAATCGGGCGCCTGTCTGAGCTGCAACCGGGTGACTATGACATCGGTGATTTTATTAGGCGCTGTGCCGTCGCGGTTCCGGTCCTAGATGGCGGTGCGCTCTGGCGAGGAGTTGAGGCTACGGCCGACGGCGACACTGACGTCCTGTCAGGAGGACTTTCTATCTCACTGCTGCAATTGGAGGCGAACGGATATATGACCATGACGCGGCCCAAGAGCGATAGCGACCGTGATGGTCGCATCCTCCGCCTCCTGCCAGACAGATCGGCCGACCGCCTGGTTGGCACTGTAACCTGGCGCGGCACGGTTCGGCGAGGTGACTGATGAGCGCCAACCGCGTCTGTTGGAGTCGTGCAGCAATTGACTTCGCGACCCAGGTTGATGTCGGCGGTCTTGATGTTGGTGATCCGCATGCTGATGCGGTGTTCCGCGCGATCCATCAGCCACTCCCGGTCAGCGAAGAGTCCGTTGGCGGTCGGGCACCGGTGACCGAGGATGACGTGCTGAGGGCTTTCACGCGGCCGATCAACTCGAACGAACCACTGCTGCTATTCGTGACAGGTGAGAAAGGGACCGGCAAGAGCCATCTCGTCAGGTGGCTGAAGTCACGGCTGGGCGCCCGTCCATCCTGGCACATAGTTTATATCGAGAAGCGCAACACCTCGCTGCGACGGGTGACTGAGCGCATCTTGGACGGTATTGACACGCCGCGCGCGCGGGCACTCCGCCAGGAACTCGACCGAGCGTCATCGGAGATCACCAGCGATAAAGAGGCGATGAGTGCCCTGCTGGCGCGCCTGGATCAACTGGTGACCTTCGACCAAGCGACGGAGATCGGGAGCCTGCCGGAGGTCTCTGCGGCAGATTTGGGGGACTTGCGGCGGCAGGCGCACCGACTCCTTGGCGACTTCACCTTCCGGCGGGAGTTGAGCGTGCTGGGTGGCCCGGTGCACCGGATCGTCGGCCTGGCGCGCGACGGCGACTCGTCGGAGGATGTAAACGATGCCGACCTGCACCTAACCGAGGCTGATCTGCGTGTAGACCCGTCTCGATTTGACGACGTTGGGCAGGAACTGCAAGGCCTGATTGGATCCCTGGTATCGAACCGCGGCATGCGGATTGATATCGCCGCTCTCTGTGACTGGTACCTGCCACGCGCGAAAGCACAGGTGTTCGTGGGCCAGGGCACCAACCTGCTCGAGGTGTTCGAGGATGTGCGCGAGGAGATAGCCCGCCGTGGCGAAGAGTTGTGCCTTCTCATAGAAGATCTTGTCCTACTGCACGGCATCGACAGACAACTGGCCCAGGCGCTTACCATCCCTGCGTCCGCCCGACTCTGCCGACTTCGCGCTGCGATCGCTGTCACCTCCGGCTATCTCAGTTCCATGGATACGTTCACTGACCGCGGCTTGCGGTTCACCCTGGACATGAAACTCGATGCCATCGGCCAGGGTGCACTGCGCGACTTCGTCGGCCGGTACCTGAACGCTGGTCGACTCTCCGAGCAAGCGCTCGCCGCTTCCGGCGCTGATGTCCCAAATGGCTGCCGCACCTGTCCTGATTTGAAACCCTGCCACGACACCTTCGGCACTTCTCATGGTTATGGCCTCTATCCCCTCAACGGGACCGCTGTGGATCGGTTGGTCGCGCGGGCCAGTCCGGGCGAGTTCCGCCCAAGGGAGCTCCTCCGCCAGGTCATTCGCGCCTCCCTGGAGGTAGCCGAGCAGGAGTTGCCCGCTGGCGGCACCTTCCCCTCAGAGCGATTCGCGCACACCCTGGACCCGCGCCGCTCCGAACTCGATCCAACGGTTCGAGATGCCATCCGGAAACAGAACAAGGTCAGTCCGGAGGCCGAGATAAGCTTGCGGGCCTTCTATTCGCAATCACCGCCAGCGGCTGACGCCGGTGTGGAAGCGATCGCCCGATATCTCGGGGATCGGCTCACTGCAGACGTGACTGACGGCACGGAGGATCCCGACGACGATCCCGGTGGCCAGCCGACGCCTGCGTCCGAGGCCGGGCCGAGGCAGCGCGATGAGGTCCGGAGATGGACAGATGATACGAACTTCTTCCTCACCGCGCCGACGGCGAATAGCGTCCGGAAGTGGATATGCGAGACGCTGGTCGCCCAATTGCAGAACGGTCCGCATGGAGTCGCGGCGCGCAAGCTTAAGGGAAAAAATGAGTGGCGAATCGGATCCCACCCGCTTCGCCTCACCGATGTCAGGATCGAGCGAGCCCTGGGTGGCGGAGCAGTCGAGCGGCCAAACCCGTTTTGCATCGACGCCACGGATGGGAACGCATCCGTGATCCGCGGCGTCCTTGCTGTGGTCGGCGGCGCTAGCCTTGACGTGAACGGAGGCGAATGGTTCCTTCGCCTCCAGGCCAGGCTAAGCGATTACGCCAGGGTGCTCACCGGCCTCGCGACGTCCGGTGCTGAGACAACTCTGGCACCTGCGGTTGAAACACTGACCGTATTGCGCCAGGTTTCTGCCAAGCCAGGCAACACGGTGCGGGATGCCCTGACCCCAATGCTGGCACCGGTCCCGCCCCAGTCGCCGCACCCTGTCGTAGGCAACTTTCTCCGTGACGTACAGGGCATTCGTGATGAAGCCCTCAACGTAATTCGAGATCACGCGACGGCGGCCAAGGGCACCGGGTGGCCGTCGCTGCTGGATATCGGCCTGCTGCACGAAGATATCCGGTCACATCTTGGCGACCGGTCTGTGGCAGAACCGCGCGGGAGTCTGCTCGAACGCCTTCAACTCATGCAGTCCCGGGCGTTCACCCGAGCATGGGCAGACGTTGCCGAAGTCCTCAAGGAGGCCCAGGGCCTCATCGACCCCGGAGAGAACCTGACCCGCGCGACCGAGCTCGTCGATCGCCTGGTCAATGACGGGATTATCTACCTGCCGCGCGCCGACTTCGCGCCGACGTACCGCGAGGCGCGCGCAAAACTCGGCCCAGAAAGCATGGACGTGTACCGCCAACTGACTAAGAAAATCACGGGTGAGGCGGGGCCCGGAGATCTCTGGGATATTTGTGCTGACCCGCTGCCTGCACTGAAGGCGCTTATCCGGTATGCGACCTTGTCGAATGAGCTCCTCGATCGGATGTCCAGCGAGCTCGTGACGACGCCGGGTGGCGGGCCATCCGATGTCGGTACTCTCATCGAGGGACTCCGGGAACTCGCCGACCTGCTGGACGACGCGGCACGACCGGGAGGCCGCTGATGGTCGCAACTGAATCGCTAGCAGCCCGCGCGGAGGCCATGCTGAACCGACTCGCCCAGGCCAAGGCCGAGGCAGCCACCCAGCAGGCGCGCACCGAGAGAGAAACGGCCCGGGTACGAGCCAGCAGGATCGCGGCTGACTTGTGCGCAGCAAGAGGCGCAGTTTCGGATTTGGCTGAGTGCGGTGTCGTAGTCGACCTGGCCACGCCAGACCCGCTGCTCCAGCAAGTAACGCGGGCCAGGACGGCGCTGCGGACAGCAGCCACGTCGATGGTCGGCGCACAACCCGACGAGGTCGCCAGCCGGGTCAGGTCCCGGTCCGTTGAGGATGCATTGGCGACCGCGGAGCGACTCGTCAAGTCTGCACTGGCTGGGCTGAGCCGATCGGTCGAGCGGTGGCGGAAGGAAATTCTGCCCGCCGATATAGGGGAACGCATCATCCCCTACCCAGGCACCAGTGACCTCCTCGTGGCGCGTCTCACGGGCATTCAGCGCCGCCTGCAGCAAAAGGTTGAGAACCTGACAGCCGAAAAGCTGGTGCAGCGGGCGAGGGAGATTAGAGACGATGCTGCCACCTGGGCGCAGGAGCGGCCTCAGTTGGACGCCAGTCTGCAAGGCCGTCACCTGGACGTTCAGGAGTTCCTGCGCCAGGCCGCAACCGACGAGGGGGCCTCCTGGGAGCTGATCACCCCTGCCGTGGCGGCCTGGCTCAATGACCCCGAGAACACGGCAAGCCTACGGGTGGTGCTGCGATAATGACTGTTGTGCCGAGCGCCGCAGTCCTTGCCGCACTCGACGCCCTTGAGGAATCCGACGCCCGGAACCTCGCCTGGGGTCTAACCGATGAGTCGTGGACGAGAGAAGGCCTTTTCGCCTTTCTGGCCGAACACTTGACGGAGGGCGATCCGCAGGCCTGCATCGAGGAACTCATCGCGGCTGACCTCTTGGTCCAACTGCCCCGGGAATGGCCGTCGCGGTATCGGACCCGGATGGCGGAGTCGGTCCGGCTGTTCAGTCGGTTGCGCCAGTTGTTCCCGGGCAAGCCCTGGCAGTCGGGTAGTCACCTGGTTTCGGACTTCCGGTTCCTGCGCAGGCAACGGGCGTTCCCCGCGCGCACGCTCGGACCCGATGAGGTCCTCGGCCAGTTGGCCGACCGGGACATCTCCGCGAGTGTGCTGCCCCATGCCGAGCGCGTTCTGGCTGGCCGGTCTCTGTCTCGGTTCCAACTCGACGCAGCTGCCGAGATCTTCGCGGCGCTGCGGTCCGGGGCCGACCGGGGTGTCGTCGTCGGCGCCGGCACCGGGAGTGGCAAGACTCTCGCGTTTTACCTCCCGGCGCTCGCACAACTGGCGACGCCGGGTGTGCCGAATCCGCGGGTCGTCGCCATATACCCGCGGAACGAACTGCTCAAAGACCAATTGGCCACGGCCATGCAGGAGGTTCGCCGCCTCCGGGCAGCCGGCGGCCGCCAACTGGTCGTCGGCGCCTACTTCGGCCCCACCCCGAACGTCGCGACCAGCGAACCCGACCGCCGAGGCGGTTGGCGCAAGCAGGGCTCCGCCTGGATCTGCCCGTTCCTGACCTGCCCAGCTGTGGACAACGGCGTGGCCTGCGGTGGCCCGCTAATCTGGCGGCGGCCCCAGGGCAATGGCAGCGACCGTGTGAACTGGGGACACTTGGACTGCCAGCGGTGCGGTGACCAGGTCAGACCGGAGGAGTTCCGGTTGACCCGCGCGGCCATGCAAGACGAGCCGCCCGACATCCTGTTCACCACAACCGAGATGCTGAACCAGCAACTCAGCGATGGCTGGTCGCGGCATGTCTTTGGGGTAGGAGCGCGGGCCCAGCAGGCCCCAAACCTCGTCCTCCTGGACGAAATCCATACATACTCCGGCACCAGCGGCGCGCAGGTCGCCTACCTGCTCCGCCGCTGGCGAAAACTCATGGGCTCACCAGCGACATGGGTGGGCCTGAGCGCTACGCTCGCCAACGCGGCGACGTTCTTCGCCGATCTCTGCGGCCTAAGGTCGGAGTCCGTGGCTGACGTCCGGCCCGGGGCCGACGACATGACCCGGAAGGGCAGCGAGTACCAGTTGCTGCTGCGGGGCGACCCAGCCTCACAGTCGGCCCTACTGTCTACCTCCATCCAGAGCCTGATGCTGCTGCGGCGGATCCTGGATGAGAATGGCACAGGCTCCGTGCTGCACGGCAGCCGAGTCTTCGCCTTCCTGGAGAACCTCGACCTTGTCAACCGACTCTACCGGCAGTTGCTGGACGCCGAGGGCCGCGACCCGTTCGACAAGCGTGACCCGAGAAAGCACGTTCTCGCCAACCTCCGGGTGCCTAAGGACCAGGGTGGGTCCGGCCCGGCTACGGATGAGCCGGATTGGGACCGAGACGGCCAGTACTGGTGGCTCCCAGAGCGCCTTGGCTTCGGGACCCGGTCGCTCCAGGTGTCCCGGACATCCTCGCAAGACACCGGCGTTGCTCAACTGACCGACATCATCGTCGCAACATCTGCCTTGGAAGTCGGCTACGACGACCCACGCGTGGGCGCCGTCCTCCAGCACAAGGCGCCACGTGACATCGCGCAGTTCTTGCAGCGGCGCGGGCGGGCCGGGCGACTGCAAGAACAGCGCCCGTGGACCATCGCGGTGCTGTCCGACTACGGGCGGGACCGGTTGGCCTTCCAGTCCTACGAGACGATCCTCGACCCGTCCATCCCGCCCAAGAGCCTCCCGCTCGGAAACCAGTCCGTGCGCAAAATGCAGGCCGCCATGTGCCTGGTTGACTGGATCGCGGTCCGACTGGACGCTGACGGGCCGCAGCGATTTTCCGCCCGCTGGCTTCTCGCCCGGCACAATGTCGCAGATGCCCGGCATGTCAGGGCATGCCTCGGTCTCCTGGCAGAAGTCCTCGACGGCGGACGTGCCCAGCAGGACCTGATAGATTTCGTCCGCCTAAGCCTGGGGCTCAGCAATGAGGAAGCGCAGAGTGTCTGCTGGGAGTACCCACGCTCGCTCCTGTTGGAGGCTGTTCCAACGGCCTATCGGCGGCTGTGCAGCGGTTGGGCGACAGTCCAGGCGCGGGAACTGAAACAAGATACCGACACCATTGCGCGGCAACCCCTCCCGGAGTACATCCCGCCGACCCTCTTCAGCGATCTCATGCTTCCAGAGGTGGAGGTCAAACCGCCGGAGGGTTACGACCCAGCAGCAGAGACATCCCTTGCCGTCGGGATGGCCCTCAGCGAACTGGCCCCCGGCAGAGTTACACTTCGCTGGGCCGTGCAGAAGGTCACGGGACTCTGGATCGAAGTCCCGCCCTCGGGAGTAGTAGACCTGAATGCTGGGATGGCACCCGGCGGAGAGTTGGTCCTGGAGGCCCCGCGCGCAGACGGCACCACTGTCCCGGTGATCCGCCCGCTGACCATCCGGCCGACCAAGCCATCGCCGGACATCAGGCCGACCTCCAACGGGCGGCTCGAGTGGGAGTTCAACGTTGCCATAGGGCAGGAGGGCACTCAACTTCCCCGGCCACGCAACGGCCCCCTCGGCCAACTGATCCACTCGGTGAAGGCATTCCTGAACGCCGACCGCGGCCCGCTGCCGACCTGGCGCTACGCCGTTGGCGGCACCGCCGAGATCGTGACCCGCCAAGGCCGCGAGCGCCGCCAGTACACCTTCGTTTGGGACGGCCAGGCCGCCGCAGTCGGGTTCGCCAATGTCGTCGATGCGATGGTGATCACGGCAGCCGTGCCGCAGTCGGTCGCCGACTTCCGGCTAGATCATGACGCAGGGCGGCTCCGGCAGTTGCGAACTGACCGGTTCAAAGCGATCGCGCAGCAGTACCTGGAGGATGGTGGCCTCGGGCCATTTCCTGCGGCCTGGGTCACTGAGGTGACGCTTTCCGTGGCTGCCGCCACAGTGCTGCGCGGGGATGGGGTCGATGCCCTCCTCGGACTCGGGCCGCAGCAGTGGCACTCGCTGGCCGGGGACGTCGTGGACAATGTCCTACTAGCCCTCGACTACACGGAATCCGATGAGACCCCACTGCGTGACATGGTGCTGGACGCACTGAGGGATCCATGCCTGATCCAGGCCCTGGAACGCGCTCTGCCCATCCTCAGCGAGGAACCCAGCCCGCAGTGGATGCCGTGGCTTCGCTCCCGCTTCCTGCAGACCCTGGCCGCCGCCTGGCAAACAGCAGCCCAGCAGGCCTGTCTGGACTTCAATGCGGACGCCGATGCCCTTGTAGATGTCATCGACGAGGGCGGGCCACACGCCCGCATCGTCGTCTCAGACACGGTTCCCGGCGGCGGCGGTCTGGTGGAGGCGCTGACCCGATGCTTGTCGGATGACCCGCGGCGCTTCGACGCACTCGTCGCTGCGGCGGTGGAGCCGTCTGATTCCGAGGAAGTAGACCCGTCGCTGCGACGTGTCCTGGAACTGCTAACGACCAGCACCACTGTCCACGCCGCAGCCCAGCAGTTCCGGGCGGCCGCCACTGAGCGCCTGAGTGCCTGGCAGTCGCTGATCGCTTGCCTCGCCGAGGAGGGAGTGGCCCAAACGCACTCGAACATGTCCGCGCTGTCGGCACGCCTGTTCCGGCCCGGATCGACGCAGGAAAGCGACGAGTTGCTGCGCCTCGCCCTTGAACGCTGGGACGAACTTGAGGCCGGGGCTGGGTTCGCGATCGGCCACCGCGCGGTATGCGCATTCCTGGCCAAGGAGGACGAGGTGCTGGAGCGACTGCGGGGCATCGCAGCACCCGCAGGTGACGATGACCTTCGCTCGCGCGCCCAACTAGTCCTGCTCAGTTTGCTGTGGACGCGCGCATGCGCGCGCCGCCCAGAAACGCTGCGGGCGACCAACCGGTTCACGCCCAACGCGCCTCCGACAGAACGAACTCTCTTGCGGGACGTGCTGCCCAGTCAACCCGTGGCTGTTGACGTGGATACCGAAGACTGGCGCGGAGACCTGGCGGTCGTCCTCCAAACCAGTGGTTCCGCCCAACTGGTCAGCGGATCCGGCCAGGCGGATGCCCTGGCCCAGGCTGTGCGCGAACTGATGGTCGATCCGCTGGAGGTGGACTGGCTGAAGGTCCATCCCCAACTGGACGGCATCACCCGCGAAACGGGCCAGTACACGGTGTCGATGTCGCTACGCGAGGCGCTGCTGTGAGCACGCGCCTCATTCACCGGTCGGCGGCCTCCCCGAGCCGTGACATCGCCGAGTGCCTCGAAGGGCTCCTGGTCTACGAACTGCTGAACCCTGGCAAGCGGTTGCTCATCATCTCGCCCTGGATCTCGGACTTTGCCGCCCTGGACAACCGTAGTGGCCGATTCAGCGTCATCGACGCCTCCTGGACAGCGACGTTCGTGCTGTTCTCTGGCGTGCTGAGGGCCGCGTTGCAGCGCGGGACGCACGTCCGGATCGCCTGCGGTCCCGGTGATCGCGAGAGCGAGTTCGTGGCGCGGCTAGACCGGGCTGCCACGCTAGACGGGACCGCGGACCGCCTCTCGGTGACCCGCCCGCCGCGCGAGCACCGCCTGTTCAGCCATGAGAAGGCCGTCGTCGCTGACACCTGGGCGGTCTACGGGTCGATGAACCTCACCTACAGCGGCGTCACGATGAACGGAGAGCTCATCACGGTCACCACCGATGCCGCCCAGGTCTCGGAGGTAGCCACGGAGATGCTTGGTCTGTTCTCGTGAGCAGGGCCGAGCACGAGACCGCATGGTCCGCCTTCACCCGCCGCTTCTTCTCCTCTCCCAACGAACTCGAAGCCGTCGGCGATAAGGCTGTTGAGAGCGCAGTCGCCCAGGCTGAGGCGGCCTGGCTGGCTACCCCGCCGACACCCTTCTTCCTGCCGGTCAGCGTCTCTGGCTGGAGGTACTGGTACGCCGTCTGCCCGGACAGTGCGCAGAGTCTGTGGATCAGGGACCTGATCCGGGCCCACATCGGCTCATGGATTGACGGACAGCCGGTCCTGGCCGACTCTGACATACCAATGGACGAGGCCATCCGAGTCCTAACTGGACCGTGCGGCTGCGCTTTCCGGGTACGGCTCCCACGGAACACCGATGCCGAGGCCCAGGTGCGCGAAAGCCTGCGCCGACTCGCCCGCTCGCTGGCTAGCCGTCCGCATCGCCGAATCCAACTGACCTGGCCGCTAGGACGGCTCATTGGCGACCTCTCCGATGCGTGCGCAGCAGGCGCGGAGGCCAGTGCTGAAGACGCCCTGACTGTCCTGGAGCAGGACCACCGACTGGCTCGACCGAACAAACTCTTCCTGCGACTGCAGTACCTGGCGGCCTTCGAGCGTTGGGACCGCCTGCAGGACATGGAGGAACTCCCGGACCTCATCCGCCTTGACCGGCCCGTGCTGGCATCCGACGCACTCGCCCGCCTCGCCCTGGCCCGGCGACTGGCGCCAACCGCCGACCTTGAGGAATTCAGGCTGGCGACAGCAGACCTCGGGTGCCTCATCGGCTCCGTCGCGATGATCAGGTCTGCGGCGGGCGCGCAGTACTACGCCTACTGGTCACTTGCATCTGGCGAGGCAGGCGAGGCCGTCGCCGTACGCTTGATGGAGGCGGGCTGGCTGGATCAGGCGCGCGGCAGGGCCGGGCTAGCGCAACTCCTGCCTCCCGGAGACCTAGACGGTGTGCCGACGGATACCGCCGCGAGCCTGGCTGACCTGCAGCAGGCCCTGGACAGCGGTCGGCTCGACACTGCAATTGACGTCCTAGCGCTTCTTACGCCGTCGACAGACCAGTTGCCAGTCCTAATTGACCTGGTCACCCGTACCCTCAGTACCCGCTCCATCCGTGTCCTCGACAATTGGCGAGAGATTCTCGGGGAATCCGCGATCGAATATGTCCTCGCGACCCGCCCTGCCGACGGTCAGCGCGGCGTCGCGTTCGCATCCGAGTCTCTCGGGGATGCGCTCCTGAGCGCCTTCGCCGATGACCTGCCCGCGACCGAACGTGCCCGGATGCTGGAGGAGTTGAGCGCTGCGGCGCTGTCCTGGTTGATGCAAGCAGGGGCACTACGCGAGGTCGTGGAGATTGCCCGCCAACTCAGTCGGTCGGTCAGCCCAATCTTGCTCGGTGACCTAATTGACCTACTTCTGGACATGGAACGGGACCTATTCGCCGCTGCCGGTGACGTGTCCGGCATCCAAGACCTGCGGCTGATCGTCGTGGAGTCATGGGCACTCGGTGACGAATCGGGCGATCGCCGCCGCGCGGCCCGACTGCTCGACCTGGTCAGCAGGACGCTGATCGCAGGAGTTTCGTCGACCGTCTTCAGCGAGATAGCGGAAAGCCTGCGGGCAGCGTGGGGCCCGTTCCTGACCGACGCCGACCTGCCTCCGGGCCTTGAGGCAATTGAATTGCTGGCTGCGAGCCAGTCGGGGCCAGACAGGGCAGTCTTGGCGTTCGCCTCAGCCATCCTCTCGCGCATCGGTGCGCATAATGCCCGCAGGATCGAAGCCGCATACTTGGAGACCGCCCGGGCACTCGCGCTGGAATTCGGCCTGGAACTGGCCATTCCTGCGGAACCGGAAGGTACACAGCCGACCGGAGCAGGTCAGGTCCGCCCGCCGGACGGGACATTCGTGGCAATCTACTCCCTTATCGAGCCTGCTGCCATTCGGGCAGCGGCGATCCTGCGACGTTGGTACCCGGAGATCAGGGTGGAGACCATCGCCGGGAAGGTCGCCAGCGACGCACTCAGGTCCGCAGCCAAGAACGCCGACGTACTGGTGATTGCAGATCGCGCAGCAGCACATGCAGCTACCGATGCACTCAAGGCGGCCCGCGGCGGCAGTCCAATCTGCTACGCGACGGGCAAAGGCGCCGCATCTCTCGTCAATGCTGTCCTCAAAGGCTTTGACAAAAACTTCAGCGGCTTGGCTGAGGCCTAGCGCAGAAAGGTTCAGTTACAGTTGGCGTTCAGCAATGGCGGTTGCCGCGCGTACGTCGGCCAGGCCGAGCTTACTGTGCCGATCCAGGACTGGGTGGAGACCTTCTGAGAGGCCGCGGCTCGCAACGACTGGAACTGCGCGCCGATGCAGAACTGGCCGGCCACATGCAGACGCTCGTCCGAATCGGAAAGTGACTTGCATCTAAAGTGGAGGAGATGAGCGCGTTGCTCCGATCGGAGTAGATCATAATCACCTTGTCGCTTGTCCAGGAGATGTCGCGAACGACGGGTGGCTTCGTTCGCGAGTAGTAGTATCTGGGACCGTCAAAGCCGGGCCAGTTTACCGGCCGCTGCGGTGACAGGAACTGCGGGACCCGGGATCGGCGTTCAGCCCCCTGGCTACGACGGTTTCATTTGGCCCCACCATGACGGCTCCATTTGGCTCCACCTGGCGGCATCTTGACGGTTCGATGTGGCCCCGTTTCAGGCCGCACCGAGAAGAGAGGCCAGGTCAGGGCCGGGGCCAAATCAAGCCGACACGCGGCACCCGATGATCAGGGTGGGGCCAAATCAAGGCGTCCAAGCGGGGCCAAATCAAGGCGTCCTAACCAGCCCCCCAAACCACTGGCAGCGCGGGCGGTCCCGTGACCACGAGTGCGCCGAGTCCTTCCCTGCCCGCTTGTGGCCACCCGAGTGCACGTATTGTGCTGAGGCCGCCAACCCATCGACGATGCCGTCGGCTGTCGGCGGCGATCGTCCGCTGCTCAGGTCGCTACAGCAAGGTGGCGATCCATTGCCATTCCACCGCCAGATACTTGTCGGCGATCTTGTAATTCCCCACTTCTGAGGGTGTAGCCATCACGGTTATCCCCACTCCGATCACGTAATTCTCAATGGGGACGGCGTGCGTGTCGTGATGGACCTAGCCATCGAGAAAGTGCAACCTTGGCTCCCGTCTGGGACGGGGGGCCGATGGCAAGGAGCACGTTCGACGTGATCGACGTGACGGATTATGCGGAGCGGCAGGTTATTCGGCACGGCCCTGCCCCGGCGGGCGGGGCGGGCTGCCCAATGGCCTTGCTTTAGGCCCTAATGTGGTAACTTAACAGTTTCGTGGCTCATGATGGTTCTGAGGGTCTGTCGCCGGATGGCTGGCTGCCGGACCGGATTTCGATCGGGGTGCTGACCCGGGCGTTCCCTCCGGAGCTGGTCGATGAGGTCATCGAGGCGACGGGGACGCGGGAGCAGCGGCGCCGGCTGCTGCCGGCGCGGCTGATGGTGTACTTCGTGCTGGCACTGTGGCTGTTCCGGGGGCGGAACTGCGGGTACGGGCAGGTGATGCTGAAGCTGGCCGACGGCCTGTACTCCCAGCGGCGCGGCGCGGACCTGCTGGCCGGGCAGCTGGACCCGGACGGCTGGGTCGGTGCCGGAGGCGGCCGGCGGTGGAGGCAGCCGAACATCTCCTCCCTGTCCCGCGGGCGCGGCAAGCTCGGCTCGGACCCGGTCCGGATGCTGTTCGAGCAGGTCGCCGGGCCGACGGGGGCGGACGGCGCGCCGGGCGTCTTCTGCTGCGGGCTGCGCGTGGTCTCGGTGGACGGCTCCACGACCGACGTGCCGGACAGCGAGAGGAACGCCGCGTACTTCGGGCGGCCGTCGAACCAGTCCAGGGACGGCGCGTTCCCGCAGGTCCGGTGGGTGACGGCGGCCGAGTCCGGGACCGGGAGCCTGCTCGGGGCCGCGGCCGGCCGGTACACCGACGGGGAGAAGGCGCTGGCCCTGGACCTGCTGGGCTGCCTCGGCCCCGGGATGCTCGTGCTCGCGGACCGGAACTTCCTGTCCTGGTCCCTGGCCCGCGCCGTCCTGGGCACCGGGGCGCACATCCTGTGGCGCGCGTCGGCGTCCTTCACGCTGAAGCCGGTGAAGGCCCTCGCAGACGGCACCTACCTCGCGGAACTGAAGCCGCCCCGCAAGAGCGACGGCCCGTCGTCACGGTGCGGGTCATCGAGTACACCGTGCATACCGCCGCCCAAGACGGCACCGGGGAGTCCTCGGAGGTGTTCGCCCTGGTCACCGACCTCCTCGGCACCGAGGATTACCCGGCACTGGACCTGGCGTGCTGCTACCCGGACAGGTGGGGCTGCGAGACCGTGACCGGCCGCCACAAGACCGACATGGGCGAGGGCCAGCCCGTCCTGCGCTCCGGCGACCCCGAGGGCGTCATCCAGGAAATGTGGGCCCTGTTCGCCGTCTACCAGGCCATCTGCAAGCTCATCGGCATCGGCGTGAGCGCGATGGGCATTCCCCCGGCAAGGATCAGCTTCCCGCACGCCCTGCAAGCCGCGACCGACACCGTCGCGGCTTTTCCCCCCTGACCAGCTCGACCTCGCCCTCGCCACCTTCCTGCTCAAGATCCTCACGCCCGGCTCCGCCGTCCGCGACCGCCCGGACCGCAACAGCCCCCGCAAAGCCAAAAAGGCCGGCGACTACCCCGCCCGCAAGCCCGGCGAGCCCAGCGTCACCAACGTCACGCGCAGAATCCAGTTCCACCCGCTCTACCCATGGCAGATCACCTAAAAGCAAGGCCATTGGGCGGGCTGCCCGGCGGGCCTCTCGCCTGGCGAACACGGACGGCGGACAGCCGGTGGGCCCAGGTCACCGGGTGGACGCCCTGCGGAAGCTGCGCCCACGCGATCGCGTGCTCGGCGGTGACCGTGGCGGCGCCGTGCTGTGCCAGGTAGCCGGCGAACTGCGGGAGAACGTAGCCCTCATGCCGCAGCCGGAAGCCGAGTGCCCGGCGCAGCCGCAGGTACTCCTCCGCCCGCTCGTGCAGAAGGGTCATCATGACGCTTCCCCTTCCGGCTGGGCCGGGGTCCCGGGCCAGGGACGGGCGAGGGGACGCAGTCGGTCGATCCCGGCACGGGCGTAGATCGCGGTCACGCCGTGGGACCGGTGCCGCATGGCCTGCGCGATCGAGGCCATCGGGACCTTCGCGCCGATCATGGCGCAGGCTGCGGAGTGCCGCAGCCGGTGCGCGCCGAACACGGGCATTCCCGCCCGGCCGCAGGCCCGCCGGACGATGTTCGCCGCCGCCTCCCTGGTCAGCGGCCGGGTCGGCGCGGTCACCGTGGTGAACACCTCCCTGAAGGAGACGGCCGGGCGGCCGTCGCGCAGCCAGGCGGCGATCGCGGTGCCGACATCGGCCGGGAGCGGGAGGACGTCGTACTGGCCTCCCTTGCTGAGGTGCTCCACCGTTCCCGGACAGGCATCCATTAGGATGTTTATCCGGAAAGGGACGGGATACAGTGACGAAAAGGCCGGAATACTCACCGGAGTTCAGAGAGGAAGCTGCCAAGATGGTAGTGGAATCCTCTCGTCCTATCGTCCAGGTTGCACGCGAGCTAAAGGTCAATGAGGCCACTCTCGGCGGCTGGGTGAAGAGGTACCGGGATAAGCACGCGGACGACGAGCCGGAACTCCAGTTGCCGGACCGCGCACGGCTGCGCGAGCTGGAGCGGGAAAACCGCGAGCTGAAAATGAAGGTCGAGTTCCTTTCAAAATCCGTGGCGTACTTCGCCGCGGAGCATCGATAACCGATATATACGAGTTTATCGACGCGGAGTACGCCACCCGCGCCGGGGATACGGCATGCGCTCCTTCCATTGTCCAGATGTGCCGGTGGATGGAAGTCTCCAGGTCCGGGTACTACGACTGGAAAACACGCCCAGAATCGGCAACCGCGAAAAGAAGAGAACTCCTGAAGATCAAGATAAAGGCCCTGTTCGAGGCAAATAACGAAGAATACGGCTACCGTCGCGTGCACCAGGCCCTGGTCCGCGGCGGCGAGGAGTGCAGCCCCGAGCTCGTCCGCCGGCTCATGCGTGAGCTGGGCCTGGAGCCCTGCCAGCCCAGGCCGTACCGCCACTCGCTGACTGAGCAGGGCGGCGCCGCCCCTCCGGTTCCCGACCTGGTGAACCGCGACTTCACCGCGGAAAGGCCGGGCCAGAAAATGGTGGGCGACATTACTTACATCCCCACCTGGGAAGGCTGGGTTTTTCTCGCCACGGTGATCGACTGCGCGACACGGAAAATCGTCGGGTGGGCAATGGATGACAACTACAAGACCCCGCTCATCACCAAGGCGATCCGGATGGCAGCCCGCAACGTGAATCTCCCAGGCGGCGCTATATTCCACAGCGACCGCGGCAGCAACTACATGTCAGGCGAGTTCGCGAAGGAACTGAAGGAACTCGGCATCCGGCAGTCCGTCGGGCGGACCGGGATATGTTTCGACAATGCCCTGGCGGAATCGGTAAACGGGACGCTGAAGGTCGAGCTGGTGCACCGTACCGCCTACCCGACCCGCCAGAAGGCGTACCAGGACATTGCACGATGGATCGAGCTTCGCTATAATAGGACACGTCTCCACTCGGGACTCGGGTACCGGACTCCGCAGGAAGTCATGGACGAGTTCCTGAACGGGCAGGCAGCCGCATGAATTAGCCGCAAATTGCCTGTCCGGAAAACGCGGAGCAGCTCATGCCGCGGATCCCGATCTCGCCTGCCCGCCAGCGGATGTCGTCCAGGCGGAGCCGTGCTGCTTCCCCGGCCCGCAGGCCGAGCCGGGCCAGCAGCACGATGACCGCGTAGTCCCGCAGGCCGTCCGGCTCGGACCGGTCGCAGGCGGCCAGCAGCGCCTCGATCGTGCCGGGTTCCAGGCCCCGGGGCAGCATCGTGGTCCGCCGGCCGGTCACTGCCAGGGCCGCGGCGGACCGTCGGCGGTGACCAGGCCCCGCACGTGGCAGTACCGCAGGAACGCGCGCAGCGCGCACGCCAGGTGCTGGCCGGCGCCGGCCGACAGGCCGGACGCGTCCGCCAGGACCGCTGCCGTCACGTCGCCCGGCGCGATCACGGCCGGATCGCCGTCCGGGGCATAGCGGGACAGGAACCGGGCGGCCCTTGATGAGTACGCTCCCACGGTCATCGGCGCAAGCCCGCGCTCAGTACGGAGGTACTCCGCGAACTCGCTGATCAGGACGGATGCCGCATCCTGCGGCGGGGCCGGCGGCTCCGGCGGGATGACCCCGAGCCCTCCCAGGTAATCCAGCAGCGGGCGCATGCCTGCCGGGTGCCTCGGCTTCCCGGCGGTGCGGCGCGCGGCCAGGAACCGGTCCGCCTGCTGCCCGGTCAGGCCGGCGGGCGTCAGCCCTTCCCGCTCCAGCCACCGGCTGACGTGCGCCATCAGCTGCAGCTGCGGCACCGTCGTCAGAGGCGTATATCCCCTGGCCAGCAGCCAGGCCCGGAACCCGGGAGCGTACTGCTCCAGCGGCCCCGGCACGAATGCCTGGCAGACCCTGCTCTTCGGCTTGCCCATGATGATGACCCCGTTCGCTCAGGGAACTCGCCCGCGGCGGAGCGGGGGTGCCCCGCCGTCCCGGGAGAACCCGGCACTCACGATGGTCACAAGACGGAGCCGGCAAGTCGCTATCCGGAACAGCCAGAAATTATGCCGACCCCGTTGGACGCACAAACCTTGTGATCAAGCAGGCCTGACGTTCTCGTCGGCATAACCGGCGGGTCGGCATAATCCAGGTAGATGGCCCGCGGGACGCCGCGCCGCTGGAGGGCGGGGCGGAACGCCGCCGCCATCCGGACCACGTCGTCGTGATAGGCCCAGCGGGCGCCCATCACGGCGCGTGAGTGATCGTCGAGGAAAGCGAACAGGTAGGACTTCCCGCCCGCGATGACGGGGCCGTGAAGGGTATCGCCGGTCCACATCTCGTTCGGCCTCGTGCACTCGAACCGGCCGAAGGCCCGCTGCTCCTCCTGCTCGCGGGCAGGGACGTTCAGCTCGAGGCGCTCGAACAGCCGCTGCAGGGTGCGGTCCGACGGCGCCCAGCCCGCGGTCAGCTGCAGGATGCGCCGGACCTGCGCGGCGGTCCGCTCCGGCTTCTCCCGTTTCAGCGCCTCCGCCAGGGCCAGCACCTCAGTCAGGGGTCCGCGGCCGGCACTGCCGCAGTGACGGCACCAGCGCGTCGAACCCGCCGGACTCGTAGACCCGGCGCCACCGGTCCAGCGTCCCCCTCGACACCGTCACCGGCCGGCCGCCCGGCCCGTCATGGGCACGGCCGGCCAGCTCCCTGGCCCGCCGGCCCCGCTCCGCCGCGGTGATGCCCGCCTCGGAGAGCTCCTGCACCAGCGAGTACCGGAACAGGCCGGCCTCCCGGGCCCGCTCCAGCCTCGCCTTCTTATCCGCCTCGTCCAGAGTCGTCACGCCCCGCCCCTTCTGTCGCGCCCGCTATCCCGGGCCCACCGACAGTGACAGGAAGGCGCGGTCCCCGGGCAGGGGCGAGGTCGCGTTGAACAGTCAGGCCAGGGCAGACCCAGGCAGGCCGTCCCGGAACCGGGCGAAACCGACGACCGGGGACAAGAGCGACCCCAGCGTGAGCACGGCCGCCAGCTCCCACCCCGACACCGTGATCACCGCCGGCCAGCGGCCCCGGGCCGCGGACACCGCCGCGGCGACCGCCACCACCGCATCGGCCAGCACGCTGCCCGCCGGGTCCAGCGGGACCGGATCCAGGGCCAGCACCCCGGCCAGCCGGGTGAAGAACTCCCGCACCCGGGCCGCCGAGGTGCGGAAGCGGCGCAGCCGGCCCCGCACCGTGCCCTCCGGAACCCCGGACGACACCGCGATCCCCCGGAACCCCTGGCCCCGCGCCGCCCGCGCCAGCATGTCCCCGATCACCGCCGTCCCGTCGCACCGGCGCGAAAGCAGCCACGCCGGAAGCAGCACGTGCGTGACCCCGCACGAACGGCACCGCGCCCGCCGCGGCCGGACCGCCACCGGGATCCGCCCGGCCGTGAACACCGCACGACGAGACGCATGCCCCCAGCCGCCCAGCCGGCCCCCGCACCCCGGACACGAAAGCAGGCCGTTACCGAGCAACTCCTCGACGCCGGCCGTGTTGTTGCCTACCGTGAGCATCGGTGCCTCCGTGCACCATCACGGCCCTCCCCGAGCTTCGGCAAAAGGTCACGGGGAGGGCCGGCCTCAATCCGACATGCTCAAGGTGTCGTCGCACACCAGCCCCCCGCAACCCGAACTCCCGGGAAACCCCGTGCTCACCATCAATGACGCACCCAGCCCAGCCATGCTCACCGTGAATGGCGGCTAACACAGGCGGGGCCTGCCGCTCACGCAGCTTTACCGGCAGATGTTCAACGAGGAACTGTACCTGCTGGCCTTTTTCCGGACTAATTTTTTGTCCGCTTTATTTATCTTCTAATGATTTGACGGAGCGGCGAAAGCGGCTGTCACCGGGGATTGCTGATGGCTGGCATTCCGAGGTCTGTGGGTCCGCTGCGGCGGTTGCGCTCGATGCTTCGGTCGAGGCTGGCGAGTTTGCGTTTAGCGGCTTCCAGGCTGACCTCAAGGCCCTGGACTTCGCCGAGCCAGCGGTTCATCCGTGCTTCGGCGATGCGCTCGCGCAGGTTGTGGATAATCTCGGTGAGACGAGGCCGTTGCTGCGGCGACAAGCGGAGCATCGCGCATCGCAGGCACGCGTGCTCATGCTGGCAAGCCGACCCGTAAGGACGTCCGCACGTTCCCAGCGCCACCTTGCGCAACTGGAAGTGCTTCTGGAATTCTTGCCATTCCTGGTCGGTGGGCTCGCGGTATTCTTCGGAGGGCCGGGTGGCCCGCCGTTTGTCGAGGAACGCCCGGTAGGAGCGGATCAGGTCGTCTTGGAAGACGGCCATGTACGTTTCGGTAGTGGTCAGGCTTTTGTGGCCGAGAATCCGGGCTGCGATGTGCACGGGCAGCCCGCCGGTAACGGCTGCCGTCGTGAAGCACCTCCGGAAATCGTGGGGCCGGTAGGCCAGTGGCTGGCCCGTGGCGTCCTTGGGGCCGGCGGCGGCGAGCGCGGTGTTGATCAGGTTGTAGACCGTGCCGGGACTGATCACCTCGCGGCGGGCGCCGTGGGCGCGCTGGAAGAGGTGCGGGAGGAGCGGCCCGGTGGTCCGCTCGTGGTGGTCGTAGCGGGCGACGAGGGGAACGGCGCCGTCGTTGCCGGCGCGCAGCCGGGTGATCACGGTGGCCAGGACGCTGGCGAGCTCCGGGTCCACCAGCAGCAGGCGTTCCTCGTTACTCTTGGACGGCGCGATCTGCAGCAAGGGCACGACTTCGCCGCTGTCGGGAAGCTTGTATGACACCAGCGCCAGGTGGGTGATCTCCAGCAGTTCCTCCAGGCGCACCCCTGACAGGCGCAGCGTCTCGACGATCACCCAGGCCCAGAACGCCTCGTCCTCGCGGCGGGTCAGGTTGACCGTCTCGCCGGTGCCCAGGTTTTCCGCCGTGACGAAGGGATTGCCCTGGTGCCGGGCCGACATGCCGGCGCTCTTGGGGGCCTTGCGGCGGTAGCGGCTGCCGGCGTGGTCGAAGACCTCGCCCGGTTCGCACCCGGCCGCGGCGGCCAGCAGCGCGGTCGTCTCGGCCAGGCACCGTCCGGCGGCATCGGCCAGCGCGGGCAGGTGCGGCAGCCGCTCACGCACGCGCTGGTGCATCGCGGCCACGGTTTTCCTGCGCGCCTTCTCATACCCCTGGGTGTCGTTCCTGCGCACCGGGCTGGGCACCGCCCACGGCACCCAGCTCGGATCTTCGAGTGCCCACTGCTGGATGTCGAGATAGAAGGCGCGGACCCGGATCAGGAGAGCGTGGATGTTCTTGCGCTCCCGTGTCGTGCCGTCAGCGTCCGTGATGACCCGCGCGCGTTCCTTCCATGCCTGGGCGATCTCGCCAGGCAGGTGAAGGGTGTCGATGCCCGGGTGGTGCCGCTCGATGTCGGCCCAGAAGGTGCCCGCCAGCTCGCCGGCGAGGCCGGCCAGGGTCTTGTAGTCCAGCGCGGGGCGGCGTTCGTCGAGGTAGCGGACGAGCACGTCGCGGACCGGGCGGCAGGAGATGCCGTAGTCGTCGACCAGTTCCGCGGTTGTCCGCTGGCCGCGCCGCTGCGCGGACCGGAGGGTCGTGCCGGCCGGGGTCACCCCGATGTCACCGAGGAGGTCCCAGGCCGCGTGCAGTCCCGGGACCTGCCGGCGAGGGGGGTCGGCGTGAGCGCTCCACGCGAACATCTCCAGGACGTCGCCGGGGGTCAGCGCGTCGATGTCGGTACCGGTATGCAGCACGATCTTGCTGATCACGCTCAGCGCGTCGCCCCGGTCGCGGCCGCTCAGCCCGCGTTCGGCGGCGGCGTTGTCAAGGCGGGCGAATATCTCGGGCCGCATGATCTCGCGCACCCGGTCGAGCAGGCCTGTCGCCCGGTAGGCGGCCAGGAAGTCGTAACTGGGCAGGACGACCCGGCATATCAGCAGGCAGCCCAGCCCGGCGACGTGCTCTTGCCTTTTGGTGACCGCCTGGCGGGTATCGCCCGGGGCCAGCATCTCGATCCAGCCGGTGTCCCGGTCGGCGCCGGAGACCGTCCACCGGTCCTGCCATCCCTCGCCGGGGTGGGCATTCAGCCAGTCCAGGATCGTGCCGGCTCCCTTGAGCCTCCTGGTGCGGTGCACCGTGGCGGCGGGCCAGTCCGGCAGCTGGGGCAGCAGCGCGAGGATGGCGCCGGCCGGCAGGCGGTCTACCGGCCCCACCCGGTGCTGCTGCAGCAGCCGCTCATCGGTGTCGAACGGGCCGCGGGTGCGGCGGGTTCCGGGCGTGGCAGTCGTCGCGGTCACTGCGGGATCCCTCCGAACAGGACCGACAGGTCGCCGGCGTCATATCCGGCCGCGGCAGGGGGCGGCGCGGCCTGCTGAACGCGCTGCTCCCGTGCGGCCAGGTGCTGCCGGACCCGGCGGATCACCTCGGCCTCGTCCTCAACGAGGTACACGTCGGCGGTAGTGGACAGGTGCGCGTGACCGAGGATCGTCTGGACGTCCCGCATGGTCAGCGACTCATCCCGGCTCATCCGCAGCGCCGCGGTATGGCGCAGGTCATGCATCGAGTAATTGGCGCCCAGCAGCACGTTGACCCGCTTGAACACGGCCCGCAGCGCCTCGTAGTTCACCGGCTGGCGGCGCAGCCCGTCGCCGTGGTCGCGGCGGCGCAGCGTCCACCACAAGGGCTCGTGCGGTTCCAGCGGACCGAGCTCAGCCAGATACAGCCGGATCCACACGAACGCCTCCGGGCTGGCCGGAAGCCACTGCTCCGCTCCCGAGCCCTTCCGGCAGACCCGCACGAGCTGCTCACCCCAGTCCAGGTCGCAGCACCGCACGCCGAGCAGCTCGCTGGCACGGGCGCCGGTGCTGATCCCCAGCGCCAGGATCGTCCGGTCCCGGTCCGACCGCAGCCCCGCGAACAGCTCGTTCCACCGCTCGTCGGGCATCGCCCGCGGCGCGCGCCGCGGAACCCGCGGGTTATAGCGGATCTTCCCCTCCGGCCGGAACGGAGTCAGGGGATTGTGATGCTCGTTCGGCCGCCGGCCTCGCCGGTCGAGCGCGACCGGGTTAACCAGCGGCCCGCCGCCCAGCTCGATCCAGAACTCATAGAAGCTCCGCAGCACCGCATTGCCGTGCCGCACCGTCCGCGGCTCGTACTGATCGCCCAGATAGCGCTTGCGGGTCACCGCGTTGACGGTCCCGGCCGTGGCGGCCGACGCCGTCCTCGGTGAATTGCGGGGCTTCGATGCCTGCCCCAGCCACAAGACGAAGTCCCTGACCTCAGCCGACGTCGCCTTGTCCCAGTCAACGCCGACCGCCGCCAGCCACCGCCACCACCGCAGCAGGCCATAGGCATAGCTGCGGACGCTGCCGGCCCGGTTGCCGCGCGCCACGAAATCCCGCAGGAACCGCCGGACCGGCTCTACCGGGTTGCCGTCCGGATCGACCACCAGCCACGGCACGACGCCCTCAGCCTCAACAACCCGGCCCCACAGCGGCAACCGGACCGAGGCGATGTCCCGATCGACGAACCCACCCGACAGCCCCACGCGTCTCCCTTCGAAAGAGTCGCGTGAGTTCTGCCGGCCAGCCCACGACTAGCGCATCAACCATCCCCGGCGTGTCGCCCGCTAGTCCGGTCAACAAACAACGGGAACATCTACTCCAACCAGGGAGCGATGACGCCGGGGGCCAGCGCGGAGACCGCCGACGGCATGTCCGAGGAAAAGATCGACCAGATCATAGAGGCGATGCGGCATGAACGGTACCGGTTCGCCCCGGCCCGCCGCACTTACATCCCGAAAAAGAACGGGAAGCTCCGTCCTCTCGGCCTGCCGTCATGGTCCGATAAACTCGTCGGCGAAGTGGTGCGCCTGCTTCTTGAGGCATACTACGAACCAGGTTTCTCTGACCTGTCGCACGGGTTCCGGAAAGGGCGCGGATGCCATACCGCACTGCGGAAGATTCACGTTGCCTGGACCGGGGCCGTATGGTTTGTCGAAGGAGACATCTCCGACTGCTTCGGGTCGCTTGACCACGAGATCCTTCTCGGGATACTGGCGGAGAAAATCCAGGACCAGCGGTTCCTGAGGCTTATCCGTAACATGCTGAAAGCCGGGTACCTCGAAGACTGGGAATATCATGACACGCTCAGCGGCGTTCCGCAGGGCGGCACGGTATCCCCGATCCTGAGCAACATCTACCTGCACAAGCTCGACGAATTCGTCGAGCGGGACCTGATCCCGCAATACACGAGGGGAGCCCTCCGGAAAGGAAACCCCGAATACTGGAGGGTGAGAGCACGGCAGAACCGCGCGCGGAAGCGCGGGGACCGGGCAGCGGCCCGGGACCTGGGAAAGCAGCTGCGCTCGCTTCCCTCAGCCGACCCGATGGACCCCGGTTACCGGCGGCTGCAGTACGTAAGGTACGCAGACGACCACATACTGGGATTTACCGGGCCGAAGGCCGAAGCCGAGGAGATCAAGGCCAGGCTCGCGCGGTTCCTCCGGGAAACCCTCGGACTGGAGCTGAACCAGCAGAAGACCCTGATCACCCACGCACGCAGCCAGCCTGCGCGGTTTCTCGGCTATCACGTCAGGATCCAGCACTGCGACACGAAGCGCACCAACGGCCGGAGATCGGTCAACGGGAAGATCGCGCTGCGGGTGCCGCCGGACGTGATCAAGGCCCAGTGCGCCCGCTACCGGCAGCGAGGAAAACCCTGGCACCGGTCCCGGCTCCAGAACCTCGACGACTACGACATCGTGAGGACCTACGGAGCCGAGTATCGCGGCGTCGTCGGCTACTACCTGCTGGCCCAGGACGTCTGGCGGCTCAGTGCCCTGCACTGGCACGCCGTGACATCGATGCTGAAGACCCTGGCCGCCAAGCACCGCAGTTCCGTCACCAAGATGGCGGCCCGCCACAGGGCCAAGATCGAGACCAGGGACGGGCCGCGGGCCTGCTTCGAGGCCAGGAAGCACCGCGAGGGCAAGAAGGACCTGGTAGCGCGATTCGGCGGGATCGTCCTGCGGCAAGACCGGCGGGCGGTCATCCGCGACCCCGCCCCGGCCCTGGTGCCCTATCCCCGCAAGGAGCTGATCACACGGCTCCGCAGGCGGGAATGCGAACTCTGCGAGACCGGCACCACGGTGGCAGTCCACCAGGTCACCAACCTCAAAGAACTCGGGAAACCGGGACCGGGCCGGCCAGGGTGGGCCGCCCTCATGGCGAGAATCCGGCGCAAGACGCTCATCGTCTGCGCCGCCTGCCACGAGCACGTCCACGCGAACCCCGTCGCGCACGCGGCATAAATCGCGGGAAAGCCCGGTGCGCTGAAAGGCGCACGCCGGGTTTGGAGGGAGGCCGCCCGGAAAAGGCCCGGGTTCATCCAGCATGAACACGGGACCTCGCCGGGCGGCCCACCCTACCGATGCCTTCTCCGCTGTCGCGCACCAGCTATGCTGCGCGCACATCCTGCGCGACCTGGCGGACTGCGCCGAGACCTACGCGGACGCGATCTGGCCTGTCCAGGCCGCGGACGCGCTCCGCGCCCTCATCCACACCGCGAACGAGGCCCGCGAGGCCGGGCTTGACGCCGTCCCGGACAAGACGATCGCCACTGACCTGCGCCTTTTCAGGTCCGCTGTCCTCGCGGGACTGCAGGAGGTCCGCCGCGTCCCCGGCGCGAAGGCGAGGCAGAAACCCGGTCGCGCCCTGCTGGAATGCCTGCACGGCCGCGAGGCCGACGTGCTCCGGTTCCTGTCTGACCTGCGGATACCGCCCACCTCGAACCAGGCCGAGCGCGACCTGCGGCCGGCGAAGACACAGCAGAAGATCTCCGGCCGGCTCCGCTCCGAGAAAGCCGCCCGCGACCGGTACGCCGTCCGCGGGTACGCCTCCACCGCCGTCAAGCACCGCCGCGACGCCCTCACCGCGATACGCGACGCCCTCGCGGGAAACCCCTGGATGCCGCCCGCCCCCGAAATGGCCTGACCACGCCCAACGGCAGTCACGCAACGCAAGCGGCCATAACGCGCCAGGAATGGCCTGAATGCTTACCTTAAGGCTTGCCTGGAATCTCACGTTAGCAAGAAGGGCAAGTATCAATGGCAAGACGCGCGCCTTGTCACCGGCAACGTAAATGAATGATGGCCAGCAAATTGCTCATTAGGCGTGCTCACATCCACGACGAGAAAGCCCTTGAAGACTTCTTGCTGCTATTCTCACGTGACAGTGGGGTTAACCCCGCAACTTCGCGCTTGAGCGAACTTCGCAAGCTTGAACTGTTGCCCTTGGTATTCAGTTTCATTCCGCGAGCTGCGCTATCCATGTCGCCAGCGCGGGGAGGGTTCCGGCCACGCATAGTTGAGCATCTAGCTTCCTTGGGTATTGACGAACCGCCCGATGACTTGGTGATGGCGATAAAGCACATCTGCGAGCAAATCGTGCTTTCAAGCAAAGAACTTGCTGAAAATGTCGGCCTAACAGCTAAGCGAAAATACGGCATTTCAGACCTGAGAGCACAGGGCCTCTACACACCCCTGGAACGCGCTCAGCGAGGTCGCTGCGCCATCTGCGGTGTACTTCTCACTGAGGCCCCTTCAATTGAACTAGACCATATTGTCCCCTTCTATCTTATGGGAGATATTGTAGATGGCCGTAACTGGCAACTCCTCTGCGGTCCCTGCAACAATGGCAAACGAGCTCATCTGTCAGCTATGCAGGCGGCGGAGGCTTGGGATTGGATTGCTCCGCAACAAGTGGTGGAGGCTGCGCATAACTCCATTAGCCTTCGTACTCGTTTTGTTGTTCTTGCTACAAGGGGCCACTGTACGGTCGAATCATGCGGGCGAGGGCCACAAGACACCGAGCTTCGTGTGATACAGACACATTTGTCGGCCTTGCCTGTCACAGATCTGCTTCACGTTTTGTGTGTTGAACATGCCAGTGGGACTACAGCACCCAGCCCACTGCCCTTAAGTTCGCGGACTTCTGAGGCGTGGTGTCCGATTTCATGGTGCGCGTTGTCGGCTGGTCACGATCCGGGAGCGGGCAGGGAAAGGCCGGGAAATGCAACGAAGCCCCTGGTAGGACGTGTGGTGTCGAATCAGCACGTTTCCCGCAGGAGCTTCGTTGTGCGCTCATTTTGCCATGCCCGTTCCCGTTCCGTCCGGTGTTTCCACTGGCCAGGGTGACGATCCGCTGGCGGCCAGGGTCGCGGCCGGGCCGGGAATGTGGGACGACGAGGACTGGCTCGCCGAGCTGCGCAGGGACGGGCTGATCGGGGAGCTGCTGGCCTCCGGGACGATCGGGCAGGCTGCGGCCGAGGGCGGCCACGGGCACCGGCTGGAGCGGGCGCTGACCGCGGAGATGACCCTGCTGTGCCTGGCGGCGGGCGCTCTTTTCCCCGGCCAGGGCTATGACATGATCCTGGCCAGGGCGTTCTCGATGCCCGGGACGCGGGTCCGGCCGGGCACCCCGGTGCCGACCGGGCCGGCGTTCTCGCAGGCCAGGACCCGGCTGGGCGAGCAGCCGACGCGGCGGGCCTTCGAGCTCGACGCGGCGCGCGGCGATGTCCCGCTGGCGGCGGGAGGGACCGCGTTCGGCCTTGAGCTGGTCATCTTCGACGGCACCACCCTGGACCTGTTCAACTGCCCCGAGCTGGCGGCGGAGTTCGGCGTCCCCGAGGGCGGGAAGCACCCGAAGCTGCGGCTGGTCGCGTTGCTGCAGGCAGGGACGATGCGATGGAAGGCAGCCGCGATCGGCGGCTACCACGACGGCGAGAACGCGCTGGCCGACCAGCTCGAGGGCGCGCTCGGACCGGGCCAGCTCAGCCTCGCCGACCGGGGATTCTTCTCCATGGACCGCTGGCTCCGCTTCTCCGGCACCGGCGCCCACCTGCTGTGGCGGGTCAAGAACAGCGCCCGCTCCGTCCCGTTCCGGCAGCTCAAGGTACTCAAGGACGGGTCGGAGCTGGTGCTGCTGCGCGAGAGCCGGAACATGCTCGGGAAACGCCGCCGCGACGCCGGCGACAGGACGCTCCCCCGGCTGCCGGGCACGATCGCGCGCCTGGTCTGCTTCACCGTCCTGACCAGGACCCGCCGGGGCAGGACGAAGGCCGCGCAGATCCGGGTGAGCTGCTCCGCGTTTTCCGGACAGGCAATTTGGTCGGGTGGCCCAGGGGAATTTCGCCCCTGGGCTCCCACAGATCCCGGCGTGACACTCTCGCGTCACCGGGCTCCTCTTGCTCTCACCACGTGAATCCGGTGGTCCATTTCCAGTGCGGGAGGGCGTTCGGGTTCTGAGAGGTGGCTCGCTTCCAGGCCCTTGCCAGGGCCCTGAGCGATCTCAGCCTGCGGTACTTGCGCCGCAGCCACTGCTGGACGTGGTAGTTGACGCGAGCGAGAAGCGGGTAGAGCGCAGACCTGTAGTAGCGCCCGTAATAGCTCATCCAGCCCCGGATCACAGGACCGATCCACTGCGCGAGCTGCGTCCAGGTGAGATTCACGTGCCTGCTCAGCTGCCAGGAGCGGACCGTCTCGCTCATCCGCTTGACGGCTTCCTTGCTGACGGCCGGGCTGAACCCGGTGAACCTCCCTTTCTTCCCTTGCACGCTCCTGGGGCGGAACGTGAAGCCCAGGAAGTCGAAGGACTCCGGCCCGTCCCACGGGGCGGACCTGCCGGAGCGCCGGCAGTAGACGATCCCCGACTTGCCCGGGTGCAGTTCCAGCCCGACCTCGTTCATCCTCGCCTCCAGGGCGGCCAGGACCTCCCGCGCCTGCGCCAGCGAGGGGCAGTGGACGACGCCGTCGTCCGCGTACCTCTCAAAGGGCAGGCCGGGAACTCCCGGGCCATCCACATGTCGAACGCGTGGTGCATGAAGAGGTTGGCCAGCACGGGGCTCACGCAGGAACCCTGCGGGGTTCCCTTGTCCCGCTCCGCCAGGGTGCCGTCCGGCATCCGCAGCGGGGCGGCGAGCCACCGCTTCACGTAGAGGACGACCCATTTCTCGTCCACGTGCGCTTCCACCGCCTTGACCACCAGGTCCCACGGGACGGTGTCGAAGAACTTCCGGATGTCGAACTCGACGACCCAGCTGAACTCCCGGCACCGTTCCCGGCAGGCCCCGACGGCGTCCAGGGCGCTCTTGCGCGGCCGGTACCCGTACGAGTCCGGGTGGAACAGCGGTTCCACCGCGGCCTCGATCCGGGCGGCGGCCACGGTCTGCGCGACCCTGTCGGCGACCGCGGGCACCCCCAGCAAACGGGTTCCCCCCGTTGCCTTGGGTATTTCCACGGCCATCACCGGCGGCGGGAAGTACGTCCCCGACGACATCCGGTTCCAGACCTTGTAGAGGTTGCCCTCCAGGTCCTTCGCGAACTCCTCCAGGGACACCATGTCCTCACCGGGGGCTCCCTTGTTGGCGAGCACCCTCTCCCATGCCCTGACGACCTCCCACTTCGAGATCTCGAACGGCTTGGACCCCGCCTTCACGGGCCTCTGAACGTCCACGACGCTCCTCCCAGCAGCGCTGGTTGACGAAACGAACGAACCACGAGCAAGCCAGGCCCTTCGCTCCCCGCCCCACCGCGCCAGGCAGGAGGATCACCGCTACTACGACCTGGTCCGACCGCCCGCCGGGCAACGGTCTAACCCCTCACGGCATCACGCCGCTTGAGGGCTCCCCTCTCGCCCCCGCCCCCGTCTCAGGGCAGCGGGCAGCGCTTTCCCGGCGGGCTCTCCGCCGTTCCGCACCCGGGCCGCAGACCGGACTCGCGCCACCTGTGCGCCGGGCACCGCCTGGCCAGCACTCCGAGCCAGCCGCCAGACTCATCCCGGGACATAACCGCCCGCCCCGGTTCTGATGCCACCTGAATGAATAACGACGCCTCAACGGTGAACCCGCCCCGGAGGACAAGCTTTCAGCGCAACGCCTTCCCGGTCCCCGCCTGACACCTCAACGGCGCCTTTTCCCTGACCGCTCACCACCACAACCTCACGGCCACAGCAGCGCAGGGCGGCTTGAAGCCGCTTCTCGACCAGCGACTCCGAGGGGCCACAAAACCCTCATCCCGGATACAGCACGACAGAAGAACACTCAGCAGCTAATCCAAGCATTCTCCTGTCTCGACGCACACCGGCTAATTCATGCGGCTGCCTGCCCGTTCAGGAACTCGTCCATGACTTCCTGCGGAGTCCGGTACCCGAGTCCCGAGTGGAGACGTGTCCTATTATAGCGAAGCTCGATCCATCGTGCAATGTCCTGGTACGCCTTCTGGCGGGTCGGGTAGGCGGTACGGTGCACCAGCTCGACCTTCAGCGTCCCGTTTACCGATTCCGCCAGGGCATTGTCGAAACATATCCCGGTCCGCCCGACGGACTGCCGGATGCCGAGTTCCTTCAGTTCCTTCGCGAACTCGCCTGACATGTAGTTGCTGCCGCGGTCGCTGTGGAATATAGCGCCGCCTGGGAGATTCACGTTGCGGGCTGCCATCCGGATCGCCTTGGTGATGAGCGGGGTCTTGTAGTTGTCATCCATTGCCCACCCGACGATTTTCCGTGTCGCGCAGTCGATCACCGTGGCGAGAAAAACCCAGCCTTCCCAGGTGGGGATGTAAGTAATGTCGCCCACCATTTTCTGGCCCGGCCTTTCCGCGGTGAAGTCGCGGTTCACCAGGTCGGGAACCGGAGGGGCGGCGCCGCCCTGCTCAGTCAGCGAGTGGCGGTACGGCCTGGGCTGGCAGGGCTCCAGGCCCAGCTCACGCATGAGCCGGCGGACGAGCTCGGGGCTGCACTCCTCGCCGCCGCGGACCAGGGCCTGGTGCACGCGACGGTAGCCGTATTCTTCGTTATTTGCCTCGAACAGGGCCTTTATCTTGATCTTCAGGAGTTCTCTTCTTTTCGCGGTTGCCGATTCTGGGCGTGTTTTCCAGTCGTAGTACCCGGACCTGGAGACTTCCATCCACCGGCACATCTGGACAATGGAAGGAGCGCATGCCGTATCCCCGGCGCGGGTGGCGTACTCCGCGTCGATAAACTCGTATATATCGGTTATCGATGCTCCGCGGCGAAGTACGCCACGGATTTTGAAAGGAACTCGACCTTCATTTTCAGCTCGCGGTTTTCCCGCTCCAGCTCGCGCAGCCGTGCGCGGTCCGGCAACTGGAGTTCCGGCTCGTCGTCCGCGTGCTTATCCCGGTACCTCTTCACCCAGCCGCCGAGAGTGGCCTCATTGACCTTTAGCTCGCGTGCAACCTGGACGATAGGACGAGAGGATTCCACTACCATCTTGGCAGCTTCCTCTCTGAACTCCGGTGAGTATTCCGGCCTTTTCGTCACTGTATCCCGTCCCTTTCCGGATAAACATCCTAATGGATGCCTGTCCGGGAACGGTGGAGCACCTCAGGGTCCTGACCACGCTGCTGGACCCGGACGCCTGCCCGGCCCGGGAGATAGCGGCCCTATACGCCGCGAGATGGCAGGTGGAAACCGCGTTCTTGCACTTGAAACGGACCGTCCGCGGGACCGGCCGGACCCTGCGCGGCCGGTCGGCCTCCCTCGCGCGGCAGGAAGCCTGGGCCCTGCTCCTCGTCCACAACATGATCGCGGCCCTTGCCGCGACAGCCGCGGCCGCCGCCGGGACCAGTATCGCCGCCGTCTCCTTCACCGCCGTGCTCTCCCTGGTCCGCGACCACGTCGCCGCCGACACATGCTGCCGGCACTGCGGAAAGCGGCCTGCCAGCGGAGATGACCCGCTCGCGCTCCTGAGCACCGCCATCACCGAACAGCCGCTCAACAGGGAAAACAGAAAGCGAACCTCTGGAAGGAGCACCGCCGAACGAAAGAAATGGGCAACCGAGGAGGCCACCTACGACCTCACCATCGTCCCGTCGAACCTACCGAAAGCAGACACAAGTCCGAGAACTTAAGGGCAGTGGCACCCAGCCTGGAAGAGTCAACCGCCAGCTAGCCGACCGGGCCTGGCTGCTCGCTGGCCCGGTCGTCGATGCTGATGGGTACGACCAGCCCGCGGCGCGGACGTCCCGGCAACTGATCGGGATCGCCCTGCTCAATGACCGGTTCAGTCTCGGCGACCTGTCCGGCATCGTCGCGCTGGCCGATATCTTCCTGAGGTCCGGGCCGGACGCGGGTGCCTATGCGAGCCTGCTCGACGACCTAGTGGAGAGCGCAACCGGTGGGCGGGACCGGACCGGGCTACCAGCGCTGGACCTCGTGACCTGCTAGTCCGCGCCGCATGCCCGGACGAGGACCCGCGCTTGCGCCTGGCACTGGCGCTACTGCGGCCTCTGCGCGATCAGGACGGCCGCCTAGAGCCTGAGCAGGCACGGTTTGCTCGGCAGGCGGCGAACTCCAGGTCGGCCTGGAGTGGCAAGCCCGGGATGAGGCCAGCCAGGATAATTCGCTGCCAGACATCCCGGCGACGAAGGTCCTGCTGTACTCGCTTGATGAAAGAGTGCTTGAGCGGACGAAGTCACTGCTCGCCGAGATAGCGCCGAACGTCGACGTGCGACTGAGTCACGAGAAGGTTGGCTCGCAGTCCCTCAAGCAAGAGGCGCGCGGCGCTGAGGTCGTCGTCATGGCAACCTGGTGCGCGAAGCATGCCGCCACGGGCTTCATCCATCAGCATGCATCCGCCACGTCATTGGTCGCGGAGGCCGACGACAGTGGCTCGGTCTCTCTGCTTCGCGCGGCGATCGCGGCACTGCGGGCACGAACAGGTCAGTAAGCTGCGGCCCGCACGGCCCCTGGCCATGGTGCCCGCCGGGAGCGCTGATGCCCGAGTTGCAATTGGGGTGCTAACTATCGCTAAGATCACTGTGCTCAGGTTGCATAAATGTTGTCGTAGATGCGACACGAAGAGCGAAAACTGCACCTGAAATCCCGGAGATGCCGGCGCAGTTGTGGTAGCACGGTTCTAGTCAGCGGATCGAGTTGTGCGTGGGAGGCGTCATGTCGGGCAAGCCTGCGGTGGTTCTGTTGAGCGGTGGGTTGGACTCAACGACCGTTCTGGCGATCGCGAAGGCGGAGGGATACACCCCCTACGCGCTGAGCTTCAGGTACGGCCAGAGGCACACCGTCGAGCTTGAGGCAGCCCAACGGGTCGCGCAAGCGCAAGGCGTCGCCCGCCACGTGATCACCGACATCGACCTGAGGGTGTTTGGCGGGTCCGCCCTGACGGACGACATCGCAGTCCCGCACCACGACAGCGCCGACGAACTTGGCGAGGGCATCCCGGTCACCTATGTTCCCGCCCGGAACACGGTGTTCCTGTCGTTCGCCCTCGCCTGGGCCGAGACCCTGGGGTCGAGTGATGTCTTCGTCGGCGTCAACGCGCTGGACTACAGCGGCTACCCCGATTGTCGGCCCGAGTACATCAGCGCCTACGAGAAGATGGCCAACCTCGCCACGAAGGCCGGTGTCGAGGGCACCCAGCACCTGAAGATCCACACGCCGCTCATCGACTTGACGAAGGCACAGACTATCGAGCGCGGCCTGGCCCTCGGCGTGGACTACTCCCTCACCCACAGTTGCTACGAGCCGGACGAGCAGGGCCTGTCGTGCGGGACCTGCGACTCCTGCCTGTTGCGCCGCCGCGGGTTCGCCCAACTCGGATTGGAAGACCCAGTGCCCGTCGCGATCCAGGCGTGACCCGGATATGTCCTACAAAGTTAAGGAGATCTTCTACACGCTGCAGGGCGAGGGCGCGCACGTCGGCCGGGGGGCCGTGTTCTGCCGCTTCTCGTCCTGCAACCTGTGGACTGGGCGCGAGCAGGACCGGAGCCGCGCCATCTGCCAGTTCTGCGACACCGACTTCGTGGGCACCGACGGCATCGGCGGCGGCAAGTACACGACCGCCGCCGACCTAGCGGCGAAGGTCGCCAGCACGTGGGACCGAGTCGCGGACTCGCGAGACCGGGCCTTCGTGGTGTGCACCGGCGGCGAGCCCTTGCTGCAACTCGACGAGGCCGCGATCGAGGCCTTCCACGCCAGCGGGTTCGAGGTGGCGGTGGAGACCAACGGCACCCAGGAGGCACCGAGGGGCCTGGACTGGATCTGCGTCAGCCCCAAGGCCGGGGCACCGCTGCGGCTGACAAGCGGCAGTGAGCTCAAGCTCGTCTACCCGCAGCAGGGCGCGACGCCAGAGATGTTCGTGGACCTCGACTTCCCCCGACTGGCGCTGCAACCGATGGACGGGCCGGATCGGGACAAGAACACTCGCTTGGCCGTGGAGTACTGCATGGCGCATCCCCGGTGGCGACTGAGCCTTCAAACGCACAAGTACCTGGGGATCGCGTGATGGAAATCTTCAAGGAGTTCACGTTCGAGGCGGCGCACCGGCTCCCCAACGTGCCAGCCGGCCACAAATGCGCCCGCCTGCACGGGCACTCCTACCGTGTGGAGATCCACGTGGCGGGAGAAGTCGGGGAGCGCAGCGGCTGGGTTATGGACTTCCAGGACGTCAAGGACGCCTTCGCCCCACTCCACGACCAACTCGACCACCGCTACCTCAACGAAGTCGAGGGCTTGGACAACCCCACCAGCGAGGTGCTCGCTCGCTGGATCTGGGAGCGCCTGGCGGAGGAATTGCCGCTCAACCAGGTCCTTGTCCGGGAAACCTGCACCTCAGGATGCGTCTACCGTGGCGAGTAGCGGCGAGAAACTGCACATTATTGTCACCTGCACCGAGCGGAAAACTGCGAAGGTCCCAGGGCGACTACATCTGCGTGATGTCCCCGATGGCGAGCCATGGGAACGGGCAAGCAACTGGGTTGAGCGACTAGCCGCTGAGGTGACCACCCCTACACTTCCCGCCAGCGACCTCTACGCTGGCGAACATTGGACAAGGGCTAAGGCCTTGCCAGGCCTTGCCGTTGACAGCCAGGCTCAACTCTGGACCTGCTCGGCAGGGTACGGGCTCATACCAGCCGAGGCACTCGTGCGGCCATACGCAGCGACGCTCTCGCCAGGTCATGCAGACTCGGTCCCCGACGGTAGGGCGGGGGCGGCGGCTTGGTGGGAGGCCATCGCATCATGGGAAGGACCCGAGCCGGGACAGCCGCGCACCTTCCGCGAACTCGCCAAGTCGGACTCTGGCGCCGCCTTCCTCCTCGTGCTCTCGGCCACTTACCTGCAGGCCTGCAGGGCGGACATCGAGGCAGCAAGTGCCCTCACCGACTCGGACCGGTTCATGATCGTGTCAGCTGGAACCCGTAAGTCCGATCCACTCGGCGCGTGGCTGCTGCCAGCCAGTGCGCGACTGCAGTCGCACCTCGGCGGCACCCGGCAGGTGCTCAACGTGCGCATCGCCGAGGAGTTGCTTAAGGGACAACTCACGAGTCGCGCCGCCGCCAGCGAGCACCTGGAAGGCCTACTGAAGCGTTATCCGCACATGGAACGGTACGACCGCGAGAAGTTCTCCGACGACGCCGACGTCATCGACTGGATCCGTGCGGAGTACAAACACGGGCGTGGCGCGTCGGCCAGTGGCATGCTCCGCGCGCTCCGCGACTCCGGTCGCGCCTGCGAACAGAAGCGCTTCGGCAGGCTGCACATGCAGTACCACGACGAACTGGGCCGGGAACGCACCGGATGCGAATCATGAGCGTCAAGTCGGCCGAACGTGTGCTCTCCCGCCGCGCACTGCGCATCATCCAGGGGGCCGAGGCTCCGGTTTACCTCTTCAGCCTCACCGCCCGGGAGATCCTCCAAGTGGCGGAGATCTCGCGAGTCGGGCGCGGAGACCACAGCGAACTCATTGGCTACCAGCGACCCGAGGTACGACAGCACGTCAAGGAGATCACCGACTACCTCGACGGCGCGGACGTGCTATTCCCAAACCCCATCATCATTGCACTGCCGTCCAGCGTGAAATGGACGAGTAGTCGTGGGCCGCACGTTAGCGACGGCATCTCGACAAGCGGCATGATCGAGATCCCCCTTGGAGGAACTAGGCCTGGCTGGATCGTCGACGGGCAACAACGAGCCCTTGCCCTGTCACGGGCCAGACGCCAGGACTTCCCCGTCCCGGTCAACGCCTTCATCACCGACTCGGTTGACGTGCAACGCGATCAGTTCCTGCGGATTAACAACACAAAGCCACTGCCCAGGGGCCTAGTCACCGAGTTGCTGCCCAAGGTCAGCAACCCACTGCCTCCCCGACTCTCGCTGCGGCAGTTGCCCTCAGCACTCTGCGACCTCCTAAACGCCAAGGAGGATTCGCCGTTCCAGGGCCTCATCAAGCGGGCGTCAACCTCTGGCGGGGACCGGAAGACCGCCGTCGTCACCGACACGAGCCTAGTGACGGCTCTTCAGGAGAGCCTGCAACCGGCGGGTTGCCTGTTCCAGTACCGGAACCTCAGTTCCGGTGAGACAGACTCCAGCAAGATCTGGCTGACTCTCGTGACGTACTGGACCGCGGTGCGCGACACGTTCCCGGAAGCCTGGGGAAAGTCCCCGGCTAAGAGTCGACTAATGCACGGTGCCGGGATCCGTGCCATGGGACGACTCATGGACCGGGTCATGTCAGTTGTCGACCCGTCCCAGCCTGAAGTTGCCGAAGCGGTCCGCAAAGACCTAGCCCTGCTATCGCCTTACTGCCATTGGACCGATGGTAAGTGGGAAGAGTTGCGCATGAACTGGGACGAAGTCCAAAACGTTCCACGGCACATCAATGAGCTGTCCAATTACCTGATCCGCGCCTATCACAATGTTCGGATCGCCGGATGAAGTTCTTCTTCCCCGATAGCCAGGATCAGATTGACCCGGGCTTCGACTTCGTCACGGAAGAGCGCTCGCCGATGCGAGTCCGGCAGCGTGACGACCTTTATGTTCACGAGGTTCTCGGACACGGAGTGATGGACGGCCTGCTGGTGTCGAAGGCTATTGTGGACGGCCGGGCGGGAGCGGCCGGGAAGTACACACTCGCGCAACGCCATCGTCTCTACCGCGTCGGGATCCGCCGGTTCTTCCGACTAGAGGACGCGCCACCGGACTTCCAGACGATGGGCGACTGCGGCGCGTTCAGTTACTTCACCGAGGAAGAGCCGCCCTACACGCCAGACGAGGTAATTGACTTTTATGACGAGTGCGATTTTGATATCGGAATCGCACCGGACCACATCATCTTCGGCTTCGACTCCGATGGTCAGGCTGGCCCGGAGCAACTCAAGGTGTGGGAATTCAGGAAGCAACTGACGGCGCGACTGGCCAGCGAGTTCCTGACGCGGTGCCGAGCACGAAATGTGCGATTCACGCCCATGGCGGTGGCCCACGGTTGGAGTCCCCAGTCTTATGCGTCATCCGTCGCAGACTTGCAGGCGATCGGGTACGAACGCATCGCACTCGGCGGTATGGTGCCATTGAAGACGCGCGATATTATCTCCTCCCTGGAGAAGGTAAGCGAAGTACGCCTGCCGAAGACGCAACTGCACCTACTCGGTATCATGCGGGAGGAGAGCGCCGTCCATTTCGCGGCACTTGGGGTGACCAGTTTCGATAGCACCTCGGCCTTCCGGCAATCATTCAAGGATGATCGGGACAACTACCATACGACTGGCCGCACCTATACCGCGATCCGCGTTCCTCAGGTTGAGGGGAACGCGAAGCTCAAGCGGAACATCGAGGCGGGACGCATTGTGCAAGAGGATGCGGTCCGACTCGAACGGCAGTGCATGGCGGCACTGCAGCAGTATACGGGCAGCGATGGTGAGGCGGAAAAAATTCTTGGCCTCGTGCGGGAGTACGACCAAGTCGTCGGCAATCGCAAGGACTATACCGAGGCATACGGCGAGACGCTCCAGGACGCGCCGTGGAAGAAATGTGATTGCCAGATCTGCCGCGATGCTGGCATAAATGTGGTAATATTTCGTGGATCGGAACGTAACAAGCGCCGGGGGTTCCACAACATCTATGCGTTCCGGCAACGTATCGACCGTGAGCTACATGTAGGGAGTGCCTAGTGCCCACAGGACAGTATGCGAGTACTGGCAGCGAGGCGGGGGCGTCTAAGGTCTTGCGACTGCCAGCTCTGGAGGTAAGCCAGGGGCCAGGTCGGCTGCTCTACACTTTCGCGGTTAATGGCAAGGTACTGCCATCTTTCACAACGGTCTCCAGAATTCGCCGCGAGGGCGACGGGGATATTGAGGGATATCAGCGACCCGAGGTCATTTCGCATATTGCCTCCATTCGGCGATATCTTGAGTCCGAGGCCCCAATGATCCCGAATGCCTTGGTCGTCGCGTTCGACCAGCGCGTCAGGTTCGAGGCCACCGACGAGGTGGCCGACGTCACCTACGCACGGCCTGGGACGCTAATCATCCCTATCACCGAGGATGAGACCTCTGACGACAAACCCGGCTGGATCGTTGACGGGCAGCAGCGTAGTGCCGCGATCCGTGAGGCGCGTATCGAAAGCTTTCCGGTTTGTGTGACTGCGTTCATCACCGACTCTGACCATGAGCAGCGGTCGCAGTTCATCCTGGTCAACTCGGCCAAGCCACTGCCCAAGGGTCTGATCTACGAATTGCTGCCGGCCACCGTCGGGACCCTTCCGAAATCTCTGCAGACCCGTAAGTTCCCGGCCCTCCTCCTGCGCAGGCTCAACAGCGAGGTCCGCTCCCCGCTCTACCGGAAGATCCAGACACCTACCACGCCCGAAGGCGTCATCAAGGACAATTCAATCCTCAAGATGCTGGAGAGCAGCCTGAGCGACGGTGCCCTGTACGCGTTCCGCGACCCGGACACCGGGGAGGGGGACGACGAGCAGATGATGTCGCTCCTTGTTGGATTCTGGGGCGCGGTCAGCGAGGTCTTCTACTACGCCTGGGACATGCCCCCGCGCAAGTCCCGCCTAATACATGGCGTGGGCATCGCGAGTCTCGGCTTCCTGATGGACGCTATCTACGACCGATACATACGAGTACGGGTCCCCAACAAGAGCGACTTCGCCGCCGACCTTGCGGACATCGCCGACTCCTGCCGATGGACGAACGGCTTCTGGAACTTTGGTCCTGGCCAGCAGCGCAAGTGGAACGAACTGCAGAACACCACGCGTGACATCCAACTGCTGACAAACTACTTGCTCTTCGAGTATAAGAACCGTGTCTGGCGCAAGCCGATCCCAGACGGGAGCGCTCAGTTGGGGTAGGGGCACGGAGGATCACCCTGCTGATGTGGACGGTGAATACCTGCTGGCAACGGTCCGGCGCCTGGCGCGGGTGTTCACGGTGCTGCTCGCGGGCTAGTCCGGCGTCCCGGAATAGACCTGAAGCCGTGCATCGGCCGGGACGGCGAAGGCGGCCACGTCACCATCGGCCCTGCCGCCGGCCGACACGATGAACAACCGGTCCGTAGCCTGGTGGCTCATCGCGTCAAGGATGCTCGCGCCGAGCAGTCGGTCACTACCTGATTGGGCGAGGGCTGGCGCCTGGACGAAATAGCTCTGCGCCAGGAAACTCGTGGGCGCGCTGTCGCAGGTCATCCACGCGCCGAGCAACGTCGCCTCGCCGACGGCGGAGAACAGTTCGCGGCCTACCTCGGCACTGTACCTGCCGCGTAGTAGTCGGTCGGCGTCCACGCTGAGGTATTTAATTAGGGACTCGCGGGCGTGTCCTCCGCCGAACCTGCCGTCTAGGTTGTCGAACATGCGACCGTCGCCCTGAAACGGGTTACGTCGCCCATGCCAATGCGCACCCCACTGGGGGACTCATCGGGTATGCGCCCAGGGTCGACGAGCCACCGCAGCGAGGTATCTCCCCAGGAGCGCGGATCGAACCGGCCGCGCTGGAACGCCGTTGCGTCGGCCAAGTCGACGCGCCACAGTGCGAACACGTTCTGTGTGGCCTGTGACCCGCTATCCGGGTAGCTCAGCTTGGTGTCGTCCGGGGTGCCCGCGTCACCGGATGGTGTGTCCGCGGTCGGTGCCAGTCCCAGTAGGCGGCGTGCCGCGGGCGGCAGGCCGACGCCGACGGCGAACGCCTCGAACGTTGACGACGCTTGCGGCCTGCGCGCCTGGACTGTCCCGCCCGTCGATCGTGCACGAAAGGCGCGTGTCGGGCCTCGGACACTCTCGAAATACCAATGGGGAGCCTCGATCTGGGCTTTCACTAGCTGCCTCCCTGGGTGATATGTCAGCTTGAGTCCTAGCTGACGGAAGATCTCTGCCTTGTCGTCGGGGTCAGCGTCGATCAGGACTCGGGCGATGTCGGCGAACTTGTCAACGATGGACTTGATCTCCTGCTGGGTCATCCGCGGGCGGGGTTCAGACCTACGCATGGGCTTCGGCTAGGTCGCAAAGGGTCTCGCTCATGCGGTGCGGAGCGAACTCGCGGGCCAGCCACTTGTCTACGCGGCCGATGACCGCATCCTCGCGCAGATTGACGTTCAACTGGTGCTGCACGCGGTTCGCGAGCGCGTACTCGGAGGGGAAGCGGCACCAGTAGTAAGGCGCGCCGTTGACCCAGTGGCTTTGCATCCGCCGCTCGCACAGGCCGCAGATCACCAGGCCGCGCAGCGCGTAGGGGTGCTCCCTGCGGTGCGGCTTGTGCTCGGCGTGCTTGGTGGCGCGCCCGCTGACCATTGTCTGCACCTGGTCAAAGATGTCCCGGTCGATGATCGGCGGCTGGACGATCTTCGATGACCACAGCCACTTGGCGGATTCGTTCCACCGAAGCTTGGTCATGTGGCCGAGGGCGACATCTTCGACGTCGATGAGGACCTCGTCTTTGCGCTGCTTACTCCACACCTGGTGGCCCGTGTAACGCGGGTTGATGAGGATCGCGCGGACGGCGAACTTGTTCCACGCGATGCCGCAGCGGTGCCGGTTGCGGGAGGGATCGTGCGCCGACGGGCAGGGGATGCCATCGCGGGTGAGGCCTTCGGCGATGGCGTAGAAACCGTGGCCGGCGATGAACTCGGCGAAGATCCGGCGAACCACCCAAGCGGTTCGGGGTCGAGGTCCAGCTTGTGCAGTCGCTTGCCATCAGCGGCCTTGGCGGGGTTGGGGTGGGGTCCGGCGTCCACGATCAGGTACCCGTAGGGCGGCCGTCCGCCGAGGAAGCGTCCCTCATCCTTGGCCTGGGCGGCCATGGCCGCGCGGACGCGGATCTTGATTCGGTTCCCTTGCTCATCCCGCCGAACACGCTCATCACGAGGTCGTGAGCCTCGTTAGTGGGGTCGATTGGCCCGCCCACCTCCGGCACCCACAGCGGGACGCGGTAGTGCTCGAACAATGGGAACGTCAGCCCGTACTGGTTGCCGTAGAACGCCCGGTGCGGCTCACCAATCACGACCGCGTCAAACTCACGCTTGGGGTTCTTGAGCTCGGCGAGCAGCGCAGTTGCTCGCGAGCGCCGCTGCCACGGAATCGAGCGGGACTTGTCCACGTCGAAGTACTCGGTGACGATCAGCCCGCCGTGGGCTTCGATGAGCGCACGCGAGCGGGTCAGCCGCCAGCCACGGGACGACTCGGGGTCTTGCTGGTCTTCGGTGGATACCCGGCCGTAGAACGCGAACTTGATCATTCGCTGCCTCCCTCGGGGTTGTCGGTGGCGTTGAGCTCGTCGGGAGCCTTGAGCAGAATCCGCAGCAGCACCCGCGCTGCCTTGGGGGGTGAGCCTGGGTGGCTCGGCGGGCAGGATCAGGCGGACAGCGTTCGCTTCGGGCGACGTGCGCCGCGCCGCGCGGCCCTGGCCTGAGCTGGGCCTGCTAGCGTACGGCCGGGTTTTTGTTTTGGGAGGCCCCGAGCGGGACTTTTTCTTTTCCGGGCGGCTAGACATTACTAGCCCCGCGGCTACACCGGGGCCCGCTTGACGCCGGCGGTGGCCTCGCCCGCCTTCTCCTGGCCGGTCTCGTCCAGCGCCCCGACCGTCATCCCGGCCTTCCGGCAGCCCCCCGCGCCGCCTCCTCCAGGCCGGCCGCGGCGAACCTCCTGACCTCGCTCATCGCGGCCAGCTCATCCCACGACGCCCGGTTCAGCAGCCGCTGCAACCTGTCCGGCGCCCGGTCCCCGGCATGCTCGGCGATCCGCCACCCGTTCCACGCCGGCAGCTCGCTGGCCAGCGCCGACACATACTTCCCCGCCTGCAGCCACGTCTGCGCGCGCGAAGCACCGCGCCAGCCGGCCCAGCAACTCGACCCGCTTCCGGCACGCCAGGCGGCCCCTAGCCTGGCAGCAGCGGCCGCCTTCGACTCATATGTCATCACAAACACGTGATCGTAAGGCGGCTGCGCCCACGTCACACAACTCCCGCGCATCCCGCCAGGTCAAGCACCCATTGGCGGCTGCCGTACTAGTACTACAGCGGTATTTCGTTACATTTGCTGACTGGTAGTATTTGCCCGTGCTGGACGACGAGGACCTGACGCTGTGGATGGCGGGGCTGGATGACTTGTTCGCGCTGGTCGCGGACAGGTTTCCGCGGGTTGAGCCGCGGCTGCAGGCGCGGGCTTACGTGCGGGGGCTGCTGGCGCCGCTGGCCAGCAAGAACAGCTGGACGCTGGCCGAGGCAGCCGGGAACAAGACGCCGGACAAGATGCAGCGGCTGCTGAACCGGGCGTCCTGGGACGCGGACGGCGTCCGGGACGACGTGCGCGGCTACGTGGCGCGGCACCTGGGCGACGCCGGCGGGGTGCTGATCGTGGACGAGACCGGGTTCGTCAAGAAGGGGACCATGTCGGCGGGGGTGCAGCGGCAGTACTCGGGCACGGCCGGGCGGGTGGAGAACTGCCAGCTCGGCGTGTTCCTGGCCTACGCCTCGCCGAAGGGCCGCGCGCTCATCGACCGGGAGCTTTACCTGCCGAAATCCTGGACGGACGACCCGGGACCGCTGCCGGGAGGCCGGCGTGCCCGGATGACGTGCAGTTCGCCTCCAAGACCGACCTCGCCCGGCTGATGCTGGGCCGGGCCCTGGACGCGGGGATGCCGGCGTCCTGGGCGACCGCGGACGAGGCCTACGGCAAGGAAGGGAAGTTCCGCGAGCTGGCTGGAGCAGCGCCGCGTCAGCTACGTCGTCGCCGTCCCGAAGAGCCAGGCCGTCGCCGGCGACGCCGGGAAGTCCCGCGCCGACGTGCTGACCGGGCACGCCCCGGACCAGGCATGGAAGCGCCGCAGCTGCGGCAACGGCTCCAAAGGCCCCCGGGTCTACGACTGGGCGGCCGCGACCCTGCCCGAGGACGGCACCGAGCCGCCCGGCTGGTCAGCGGTTCCTGCTGGTCCGCCGCTCCCTCACGCCGAACTCCAAGGGCGAGCTCGAACTGGCCTACTACCTGTGCGCCGCCCCGGCCGGAACCGAGGACGAGGAGCTGATCCGGGTCGCCGGGGCCCGCTGGGCCGTCGAGGAATGCTTCCAGGCCGCCAAGAACGAGGCCGGCCTGGACCACTACCAGGTCCGCCGCTACGACGCCTGGTACCGCCACGCCACCCTCGCCGTCCTCGCCCACGCCTACCTCGCCGTCACCGCCGCGACCGCCCCAAAAGCCCTGGCAGCGGCCTCATCCCGGTCACGCTCGCGGAGGTCCGCCGTCTACTGGCACACCTGATCACGACCACTCCCGCCCGCGCCGCCACGTGGGCCTGGTCCAGCTGGCGGCGACACCACCAGTACCAGGCGAAAACCAGCCACTACCGACGAAGACAGGCAACTTATAACGAACTACTGCTGTATTACTAGGCGTCGGCCGACCAGTGCCTTCAGTCGAATAGCGATCACCGCGACTGCGACTAGGCGTGCCGTCACGTGACGAACCAGTACAGCAGGACCTAAACGCACGCAGCGGATGGATCGCGACTCAAAGGTCAACCCGACTCGCCAAGGTCACCAAGGTCACCAAGGTCACCAAGGTCACCAAGGTCACCAAGGTCACCAAGGTCACCAAGCACAAGCTACCTGACGCCAGCCGGGTTTCATCAGTAATCTAAGCATCGTGTCTGCACTCACACGCCCAAGCCCTGCTAAACAGCCAGCAGCGAAGAAACCCACGAGTCTGCCGCCGTCACCGAGCGTACTCGGACAGGCCGAAACTTCACCCCCAGGACCCCAGGGGCCCGTATGAAGCCGGACTCGCCCGCAACCACCCCCATCCGAGTTGCTGATTTTTTCTGTGGTTGCGGTGGGACTAGCGCCGGTCTACGGCTCGCTGGGATGCGGGTAGTACTTGGTCTCGACAATGATCCTGATTCGAGCTCTACCTTCCGGCTGAATTTTCCAGATTCCGCGTTTATCGAACGGGACATTAGGCAGGTCAAACCTAAGGAAATAGCGGAGAAGATCGGAAACGAGTCCGGACCTTTGCTAATAAGCGCCTGTGCTCCGTGTCAGCCGTACAGCACCTTCTCTTCAGCAAAAAGAGACGATCCCCGCCGGAATCTATTGCTCCGACTTATTCCAGTTGTTAAGCTGCTCAATCCGGAGTTCGTACTAGTTGAGAACGTCCCGGGCCTAGGAACAGGAACAGCACCAGGCGACATTTTCAATCGATTTTACAAAGCACTTAATAAATTCGGGTACCACATTGCTACCGCAGTTGTCGACTGCCAAGAATACGGCGTTCCGCAACGTCGTCGAAGGCTCATAATCATGGCAAGTCGCTTGGGACCAATCGAGCTACCAGAGCCGACCCATGGACGAAGAAATAGACTTCCGGTGTCAACCGTACGCGACTGGATATCCGACCTTCCGCCGATCTCTTCTGGTCAGACTCACCCCGATGTCCCGAACCACATAGCGTCCGCACTAACAGACCTAAATATGAAGAGAATACGGGCAACACCCGAGGGCGGAGGCCGCGCAGACTGGCCTGCGGAACTTCGACTTGCATGCCACGAGAATCACCGCGGCCACTCCGATGTATACGGGCGCATGCGCCTAGATGCTCCAGACTCCGGCTCTGACGACAAAATGTACAAGTATCTCGAACGGACGGTTCGGGCATCCGACACAAGATCGGCCGATCAGTGTCCGCGAGGCAGCCTGCCTTCAAACTTTTCCACGCAACTACAGGTTCGTTGGCGGAATAAAGTCCGCTACCAGACAGGTGGGCAACGCAGTTCCTGTACTACTTGCTCAGAGGATCGGTGAGGCGTTCAATCATCATCTGGCGTCGTTCCTTGCCAACAACAGTAACCGTAACGACGAACCTTCACCATATGAACTACAACCGCAGACCCAAGCTCGCCCGTTTACCAATAGTGCCGAAGATGGTACCGCATTGGTACCTGAACTCTGATGGCAAATTTCCGGACCCGTGCGCGCACTGTTGACATGCTTGGCAGACAACAGATCGCAGGGATTCCAACAGCGATCAGTGAACTCTTCAAAAATGCTCATGACGCTTATGCTGATCATGCCATAGTTGACTTCTTTCGCTCTGACCGCCTTTTCGTCCTCCGCGATGACGGAATAGGAATGACTGAAGAGGACTTTGAAGAGCGCTGGCTCACCCTAGGTACCGAAAGCAAGCTATCAAGCGATGGAGGCCTAGGTCTACCCCCCAAACGCCTCAACTACAAGGAGCGCTCGCTACTCGGCGAGAAGGGCATCGGCCGCCTGGCAATTGCTGCCATTGGTCCACAGATGCTGATGCTGAGTCGGCCTCTGCGTGGAGACCGTCTGGGAGATCTATTGGTCTCATTCATACATTGGGGCCTGTTCGAGCTGCCTTCAGCGTCCCTCTCCGACATAGATATTCCTGCGGTAACGCTGCCCGGCGGCGTTCTTCCTGGACGAGCCGATGTTAACACCTTGATCGACTGGGTGTCAGAAAATCTGGCTTCAATCGCTCGTCCGGCCGACAAAGAACTAGTGAACCGCATCTCTCGCGACCTTGAGAATTTCCGAGGTGTCGCGCCTTCTGAACTTCAGAAAGCTCTGGGTAATCCGACCCTAGCTAATGGGCCAGGAACGCACTTTTACATACGCCCTGCCTCTGAACTGTTGGCCGACGAACTCGACAGCGATACTAGAGAACAGGCGATGCCGCTAAGGCGGGTTCTCGTGGGATTCGCTAACACGATGACACCCGGGCATGCAAAACCTGAAGTGGTCACTGCCTTCCGCGATCATTATGCCGAGGATGCATTTGAAGATGTTATCAGTGAGGCCGAGTTTTTTACTCCTGCCGAGTTTACTGCTGCAGACCACCATATCCAAGGAGAATTTGACGAGTACGGCCAATTTACCGGTACTGTCTCAATCTATGGCGGCGAGCGGATAGAATACGTCGTACCTTGGCGCCACGCCAAGGGAATCAGGACACGTTGCGGACCATTTTCTTTCAATCTCGCGTATGTGCAAGGTACCCAACGAGACACCAGACTGGATCCTGAGCTTTGGAACGAGATCTCGGCGAAACTGAGCCGGTTTGGCGGTCTGTACATTTACCGCGACGGCATCCGCGTCTTGCCGTACGGAAATACGGACTTCGATTTTCTGGACATCGAAGTTCGACGCGCCAAAAGTGCTAGCGATGCGTTCTTTTCGTACCGACGAATGTTTGGCGTAATCGAACTCACCAAAGAGCAGAACTCAAACCTGCGGGAAAAGGCAGGGCGCGAAGGGTTTTCGGACAATGAAGCCTATCGCCAATTTCGTGAAATACTTAAAGCTTTTCTCTATCAGGTAGCATTCGATTTCTTTCGCGAGCATGGCAGTCGAGCTGAACGATTTCTATCAGAGAAGAGTGAGCTCAACAGACTCGAAAGAGCGCGTCGGCGACGGGCCCAACAGACCAGCGTTAAGCGTAAGAACTTTACTAAAGATCTCGACGAGTTCTTTTCTCGTCTCGATGAGGGTGAGCCCAATAGGGACGTTTCTAACATCATTGAGCGACTGGACGGGCGAATCTCTTCCGCACGCTCTCGCTCCGATCCTCACACAGTGTCCTCTGCAATCGACGCGGCAGAGGCGGCCGCCCGAGCCGAGTTGCGCGCTGCTGTAAACAGTTTCGAGGTCGCGCGCCCCCGCGGTATAGGGCTAACTAAGGCGCAGACAACATCTTGGCTGGCGTACGAAAACGAGCGGGCTCGACTTGAGGACGAAGTATTTCGGCCAACTGACGCAAAGATCGACGACATCGTCTCTAAGGCGCTGTCTCTCGCTGGCTTTGGAATCGATCGCCGATTGCGCTTCGACGACGCACTGAACCGATCAGTGATGCGCGCCAGGAGTGCAATGCGCGAGATCCGGCGGAGTCTCGACAATGCCGCCAAGAATACGCTAGCTCACGCAAACGAACTTGGACGCGAACGCGAAATGGCCCTGAACGCTTATCTTCAGGACTTGCTCGCTCGCGTAGCTCGACTGGATCTAGCCGCGCTCAGCGATGAAGAGGTCGCAGCAACCCGGTCTGCACACGAGAACTCTATAGCTTCTACCGAACGTGCCCACGTTGCCGCCGTCGAAAGTGTCGCTAGTCAACTTACGCGTATTGTGTGGCCTGAAGGTACTGAAGAAGATCTTGTAACCTTCGATGATCAAGTCGAATCCCTGGAAGCTGACTTGGAGGCCTTGCGTGAGCGGGCCGAACAAGATCTAGAGCTGGCTCAACTAGGCGCGGCAATCGAAGTCATAAATCATGAATTTGAAGGCACTATTAATAACATGCGCCGCAACTTGCGTCGCATCAAGGCTTGGGCAGATGCCAATCCGGCGTTGCGCGAACCCTATCGTGATCTGCGTTCAAGCTTCGAACACCTCGATGGATATCTACGTCTCTTTACACCGCTTCAGAGACGTCTTTACCGAACGGCTATCGAAATCTCAGGCGCCGAGATTGACAAGTACCTTCATGATGTCTTTGATCGCAAGCTGGCGGATGCTCGCGTCACACTTGTAGCGACGCGAGCATTCCTCGATATGCGCGTTACACACTACCCCTCCGTCCTCTACCCGGTCTTCGTAAACCTTGTCGATAATGCCATCTTCTGGTTGACTGACTACAAAGGTGAGCGGACTATCACGCTCGACGCAACTAACGGCTGTATGATCGTTCAAGACAGCGGGCCTGGGGTTTCCTCGCGGGATGCACAATCTATCTTCGAATTTGGATTTACTAGAAAACAAGCCGGCAGAGGTTACGGTCTTTACATCTCACGAGAAGTTCTGAAACGTGAGGGTTGGCTGCTCGAACTTGAGATGCCCAAACGTAACCAGGGCGCGGAATTTATCATTCGCAAAGCGGAAGACTAGAAGATGGATGCTCAAACAGCTACGTACGACGAAGACCTGCTCAACGTTGTAAATCGTTTCCTCCACACTGTCGTTGTCGTTGATGACCGTGCGTTTAAAGAGGCCGCGCCGCATGTTCTACTGCCCGACGAAGACACCGACCCTACGCCAGGTGGTCGCGGTGTCTCTGACGACCTGGGAGAGCCGACCGAGTCCGACGAGCATGATCTTGATGCCAAGAAGGTCACCGATGCGTTCGCACGGGATGGGCTGATCTGCGGACTACTGGAGCCGACTCCCGGATCCGGTATCGACGACGAGTTGCTCATGACAGCACGTCGCGCGGACCTGGTGGTCATAGATTGGGTCCTGAATCGCGATAATGGCGCAATGGCACTGTCGCTGATTTCCAAAATACTCGTCAGTGAAGCCGAGACCGCTGAACGGCAGCGACTCAGAGCCATTGCCATTTACACTGGTCAACGAGAGCTCAGGGAGATCGCGGGAAGAATTCAGGATGCCCTGACGGCCGTCTACCCCAATGACGAATTGGTACAACACGATGACGGTCTCGCACTGACGAAGGGACCGGTGCGTATTGCCGTTTTCGCTAAGGAGAACGCGCCGGAACTCTCAGCGGATCTCGCTCATCGACGTGTGCCATTTGCCGATCTCCCCTCCAGGCTTCGCAAGGAATTTTCTCTCCTTACCAACGGACTTATTACATCAGTAGCACTTGCTGCGCTGGCGGCGCTTCGCGACGATACGCACCGGATCCTCAAGGTTCTCAACCCTCGACTTGACGCGGCGTACCTTGGGCATCGTAGTGCCCTGCCGGTCCCTCAAGATGCTGAACGTCACGCAGTCGGCCTAGTCGCATCGGAACTACGGTCTGTAATAGAAGATCACGATGTCGGCCGTCAAGTACAAGAAGATGTACTTCTACGATGGGTCAGCGATCGAGAAAAGCAGGGTCTCAAACTCGGTGCCCTGCTCGTTGGTGCTAACGAGGAGATTACAGGAGAGCAGACAGCGGCGATGCTGAGTCTCGGCCTCGGGAGCGATAAGCAATTCGCTGCCATCCAGGCGATGGGTTCCGTAACAAAGACAAAATGGCGAACCATAAAGAAGCAGGCGACTCAAGTCTTTGCGCACACCGTGATTGAAGCCATCAACGCCGATTCCGAGCTGGCGAGTTGCATGATGCTTCGGACTCTTTATGCGCGTCCAGACAGAATGCTTCACCTGGGGACGGTAATTCAGTCGCCGTCAGGTGAGTATCTGCTATGCGTCCAGCCAGTATGCGACAGCGTTCGCCTTACCAAGGATGGGAGATCATTTCCGTTTCTGAGGCTCGCTGTCTCCGACAGCGATAAAAAACACCTCATCATCCCTGGGGACGATGGGATCAAGTGGAAGAGTCTCCTTATTCTGAAGAATCCTCGCGACATCGTGATGGAACACTTCTCCCCCATCCTGGGCCAGGACGCTATATCTGCCAGACGAATCGATGATTCTTTTGTCTTTGAGAATTCGTCTCATTTCAGCTTCAGATGGGTATGTCAATTGAAGTCCGAGTTCGCCCAGAAGGTTGCGGTGGACCTAGCTTCTGAATTCGCGCAAGTTGCTGTCGATCCGGCAGAAATAATGCGGTTGTCCCAGTGAACTTGTTACGCGCCAATCCTGCCACGACCGTTCCCCCGAAATCTGGGAGCGCGTCATCGTTGTCCAGTGGCCGAGTCTGCTTAACCGGATCTCAGCCGAGGAGAGGCGCGCTGTGGAGGAACTCCAGAAGTCGACGTGCGGACTGGCGCTGGAGTACCTGCTGCAAGTCGCCTACCGTCCGGTGATGACGGCACCCCGCAGGAGCACCAAGGGGGGTTGAGCGCACGAAACATCGATTCAAGCCGCTCTCAGGGCGCAGTCGCAAGCGTCCGCCTTCCTGAGCTTTTCAGCCAGGTCCAAACACATTGGCACGAACTGGCTAACGTTAGCTGGAACGGACCTGGAGAGCCGTCACCTACTCCGCAGCAGGACGAACGGTCTTCCCCAGTGGTCTCCTCTGACAAGAACTCAGGTACGCGGCCATGCAGCAACCGATGGCTCCGAAAGACTGGCGGATGCCGAGGCCGGACACCGATCCTCTGTGGACGTGTCTCCGGTCCATTTAGCAGACCATAGCTGGCATGTCGGTGACATGGCACTGCTCGCGCTCTCGGTCACCTTTTACCTGCTCCTGCCCCGCAATCCGCCGAGATGCGCATGTGTGGTGGTCGGCCGAACTCCGGTCCGGGGTGATCCATCCTGTTCTCCCTACGGTCGCCTGTTCCTGCAGTGGGTCCGCATTTTTGGTAGTCGCGGGCGTGCCGTCCGTTGGTACCTGGGAACTCCGGATAACCATCATGAGGAGTTCGTAGGAGCCGACAAGCGCGATCGATGGCCACGCGGCCACCAGGGCACCGATGGGACCGTGCCCCAAGCCGTGGGGCGGTGTTCGCGGCCAGTGTCGCCGCGATGCCCATGCCGAGAAGCCAACGCGCCAGCGCCGACGAGCTCAAATGACGGATGGGCATAGAAGCCATAGCTCATTCCACCTGTGCCTGAGAACAGATCTACGACACGACTGGCCGAAAGACCCATGAACGCTCCGTGGTGGCAACTAGCTACGATACTTCCTAGACTGCTACGTCAAGATGTGCGAAGTACGATACGCGCGTAGCCTGCGTATCGGCGTGACGATAACTAGGGTGCAATAATCACCGCAGACTGACGTGACCGGACCGACTGAGGGTGAGGTGCCCAAACTGCTCACGCACGTGGGCGATCGACAGCTACCGACTGTGCTCTACTTGGTCACTTCCCTGCGTACCTGTCAGGCGCTTCAGGCGCGTGAGGCGATGTTACGGACTTGTCTAGTAGGATCGTGCGCACCGTTGCGATGTCGTAGCCTGCGATCTCATCGTGACCGTTTTCCGCCAAGTTGCTTGCGATCTCCTCGATGCGTTCGGCCGTCGCTGTCTCCTCAGTGAGGGGCAAGTCTCTACTGATAATTGCGGCACGGATGTACCGACTTAGGTTCCATGGTGGGCTGTTCATGGTTATTGCCGCTCCTCTCTTGCGCTCCTCTGCAACAGAGTAGTGTAGAAACCGGAGTCCGCATTTGCAAACGCGGACAGTGGTAACTGATTTTATGCCCGCGGATCCCGCTAACTTTAAAAGTTATTACGGATTGGGCGAATTTCAGGTGTGCTAGTGCAAGAACTTCTCTATCCGGTCGCCTATGGCCCGCAGAGCCTCGGAATCAGGTCCCACCTTTGCTAGAGCTCGTTCCTGTTCTTGTAGTATGTCGGATGAGCTGAGCTGCTCGTATTCTGCCTTTCCGAGTGCCGCGCGGGCACGTACCTCCCATTCTTTCTTCGCCGCTGTGGAGCCCCCAGAAGGAAGCTCTTCGTCTAGGAGTTCAAGCAGTAGAGATTCGGGATCTTCTCCTGGAAGATAATCAACATGCTCTCGCGCCCATTCAATTATGGCTCGAATTTGCTCCACTTCCTCCGCAGGCGAATGACCTCCGGAACCGCCACTCATTGACAGCTGAGGATCACCATTTAGCAGATTTCTGACTACTTCCTTGAGGTTGGAATCTGCTATCTCTCCAGAAGGTTTTGGCATACTAACGCGCTGATCCCCATCGAGAAATACGAGACAATCCGTTCTGGATAGGGCAAATGATGGTATGAGTCTTGTTTGGATCGATCCGGCTCCGCCAGGAAGCGCTTGAATTTCAAGCTGCTGGTATGCGGCTTCCCCAAGCAACTTAACCACCGCTCGGTTAACGATCTCGCGAGAAAGCGCGTCTTCTACGTAGATGCGACGCTTGTCAGTTGTTGGCACTCCAAGGCGAAAGAAAGCTTCAGAAGGAGAAGATGCCTGGGCTGCTAGATCAATCTTTCCATCCAGCGGGTTCTGATGGAATACTTTGATGGCTTCGTTTGGCAGTTCCCGCACGATTTCAGGCGCATGGGTTGAGATGACAAACTGATGTCTGCGAAGCTTCGCCTGCTCCCCGATAAAACTCATCAACCCCCTCTGCGCTCCAGGATGCAGGGATACGTCCGGCTCGTCTAGGAGTATGAGCGAACATTCGGGGGCTTCGCTGATACCGCGGACCAGCATTGTCACTGCGAATTCTCCGCTACCTGCAAAAGCCTCCGAGTACTGCAGGTGAGGCTCACGTAGAACTACCGTGTATCCATCATTGTTGAAGAAGCGATGGTGGAGAACTTTGATCGATTCATATCGACGTCCAAGTATTTGAGATACCGCATTAATCTGATCGGGACTCAACTCCTTCGCGGGTGTAATTATTCTTTCGACCTTGAATAGCGTGTAGGATGATCGGCCATCAAGGCTAAGTGCCAGGTGCCGAGAGCGCAGCCGGATGTCTTTCTTTTTTTCGGCGAGAGATTTTACTTTCCCGGTAAGTGGTGTTTGGTAAAAATATTTATCAAATGCGGAGAGTTCAGATCGGAAATCCAAGTGAATTACAGGCTTTCGGATTGTCCGCCAGCGAGTGTGGGTTCGATCGGATGGCAATGGATCAGTTACCGGAGGCATTCGCTCCATTCCATCGGACAAGATGGGACGGGCTGGCTCGAAATAGTCTGGATCTCCGGAAACTTTAATCCGGGACTTAATTACTTCCACGACCTTTTTAACTGACAAAGCATAATATCCATATATGAAACGATGGCGATCATTTGGAGTAATTTCTGCAATTGGATCAAGGTTTGCTGAAAACCAATAGTTGCCAACGTTGAACTGATCAGGGCTTCCTTGCAATGCCCGAAGAATTGCCGTTTTATTGGTTCCGTTTGCTCCGACTAGCGCCGTAAGGGGATAGTTGAATTCTATGAGCATCTCGTCACGAAGATTTCGGTAATGGGGGAACCTGATGTATCGTATGTACGGCTCGAACTTCCCGGCTGCTAGCATGCTAAGTAGCGGGTCTGGCTTCTGCGACACCTTGATCCCCTGTTCGAAAAGTCTTCGTGACTGCCACAAACTAGTCGATACCTGCGGAAAGAAGGGAATTCTACAATGGCGGTCGGTCTGAATCTCAAAGTATGACGCTTTACGGGCACCCCCCAGCCAGCATTCGAAAGTCGATCCTATATGTAAGTTGAAGCCCGAACCACCTCAGTTGCCCGGTATGTGGCTAAGTTGCGCTGTCAAGCCTCAATGATAGACGTCTTCTGGTCTACACGTTCGCGCAGGCTTTCGCCTCATTCGTCTTCGCTGAAGGTGCTGTCGGCGGGCTTTAGGTACCCACTCCCGACTAGCTGTCGTTGGGGCGGGCCATTCGAAGCACATCACTTCTAGCAGCCGGGTCCTCCAAATCAGACATGTGAGCGAACGCCGGCTGAGATAGGTTATTCGGTGCAGACACCCCACACACCAAAACCCCCGGGCACTCCTGAACATCTGACGAGAGCGCGCAACGGCACGTACTGCCGGTAATGTCGGGTAGTGACGAGTCAGCTGATGAGCGCTGGTGAGCCGTTCGAGGGACACCCGAAGGCAGACCTGGTTGTAGACCGGATCTACCAAGGCGGCCCACAGCCGCACTGGGGCGCTGACCCGCTGTCACGACTGCTGCCGGTCGGGCTGCAAGGCGGAATCAGGATCAGCGGCAGTCAGCAGGCCCCGCGACTAGTGGCACTAGCCACCAGCGGCGACAACCCCGACTGGCCCGACACCATCGACATCGCCACCGGCACAGTTACCTATTACGGCGACAACCAGAAGCCTGGATTCGACCTCCACAACACGCCGAGAGGGGGAAACAGCGTCCTGCGCGATACCTTCGACTGGGCCCACGCAGACGCCGTCGCCCGCTCCAAGGTGCCACCGTTCTTCCTGTTCGCCAAAGCAGGCTCCGGCCGTGACATCGTCTTCCGCGGGGTGCTGGCCCCCGGCGCACCCGAGTTGACCGCTGACGAGGACCTCGTGGCAGTGTGGCGCAGCCAGCACGGCCGACGGTTCCAGAACTATCGGACCCAGTTCACCATTCTCGACATCGCCACCGCGACCCGCGCCTGGATCAACGACATCCTGGTCGGCGACCCCCTGACGGCCAACTGTCCCGACCCGTGGCGCCGCTGGATTACCGGACGGCATTACCATCCCCTGACCGCTGCCACGATCGACTACAGGACCAGGGAGAACAGCTTCCCGCCGACCTGACCGGTCGGCAGATCCTCGCCGCCATACACTCCTACTTCGCTCCCCACCCCGCCCGCTTCGAGAGTTTCGCCGCTCACCTATGGCAAATGGCCGACGGCCACGTCGGCGCCTACGAGGTCACCCGCGCCGTGGTGGACGGAGGCCGCGACGCCATCGGCGAATACCGCATCGGACCCGCCTCAGATCCGATCACCGTCACCTTCGCCCTCGAGGCCAAGCTATACAAGCCCGACGGCAGCGGCGTCGGCGTCAAGGACGTCAGCCGACTCATCTCACGGCTGCGGCACCGCCAGTTCGGGGTACTCGTCACCACCAGTTACGTCGCCCGGCAGGCCTACCAGGAAGTCCGGGCCGACCAGCACCCCGTCGTCATCCTCGCCGGAACCGACATTGTCGGCCTGCTGCGAGCGAAGGGCTACACCACCCCTGCAGCCGTCGGTCAGTGGCTGACCGAGACCTTTCCTTAGCCTCGGCAGGTCGACCACAGCAACGCGGACCATAGCTAGTGCCGTTGACACCCTTTTGACCCGGTCGGCCGTAGTCATCGCACATCACCATCGAGCAGCAAGAACTCGTCCGTGAGCAAGCATTGATGATTTGGCGCAGATAGTCCGGACAACGAGCCCCAGGCGTGCCTGAATACGCCGGCCTACGGGGATCAGTCTGCGAGATCGGCGCTGGCCCTGCCGATTACGAGCGGCCAGGCTGAATGAAAGACCCGGCGAGAAATGCGCGCTGATCGCCCGTTTCGGCAGCCTCTTACAATGATGTCTGGTGCGGAACACTAGCCGACCCCAGGCTTATGCGGCAACGGCTAGCAGGCGGGATGCTGAGATAGTCAGCTGTATAATTCGTATGACGGCACGGGACTAGCCAGGAAAGGGACAGCACGTGGAAAACTAGTCGTCAGAGGCAGGCAGAGCTCGGATCAGGTGTCCGACACGCATCTGATCAGGCATTGAGGTGATCTCACCGATTTTCAGCCGATGTACTTATGCTCGAATTGGGTGAGGACCAGGGCTGCCCGGGTTATCTCGGTGGTCCGGTCGGGGTCGGCGGTGATGTGCTGGAGGGCGGCCCAGCGTTGGGTGAGCAGGGCGAATCCGCGTTCTCCCCGGCAGCGCAGGTCGCGAAGCAGTGCGTTGCGGGTGCGGGTGTCGATGTCGGGTTCCTGGTTGCGGGAGGGCCTTTTGACCGGGGTGAGGATGCCGATTCCGGCTCCTTCGTAGCCGAGGTCGGCCAGCGTCGGCATTCCGAGGGCGGCAGCGCGGTAGAGGGCGGGCAGGGCGTGCCATCGGGCGGCGGTGATGTCGTGGACGGACCCCGGCTCGGCGGGGCCGGCCCAGAGGGGGAGGCCGTCGGGCCTCATGACGGCCTGGACGTTCCCGCCGTGCCGCCGGGCCTTGCCGGAGTACCAGGCGTCGATCGTCTGGCCCTTCACGCTGGTCGCGGGCTCGGAGCAGCGGTCGCCGGCGAAGACCTTGCCGTCCAGGATCACGTACGGGAGGCCCTCGGCCATCGCCCGCTCCAGGGCTTCCGGCAAGCCCGGGGCCTGCTCGGACAGGACGTCGACGGCCTCGGCGACGTACCGGTAGGCGGTCGCGCGGGACACGCCGTGGTCGCGGCCCAGTCGCTCGATCCGCGTCCGGTCACGGAACCAGCGCAGCGCGAGAACTGCCTGGTCACGGCAGGTGAGCTTCCTGCTTCCGGCCGGGGTGCCGCGGTGGCGCCGCTCGGCGGCCAGCAGCCGGGACAGGTAGCGAACAAGCTTCGCGGGGACGTCGAGCATGGCACGATAGGGGATCAAGTGGAGTCCTAGGGCTGAAGAAGACTTGTGGTGAGACCTCTTCTACCGGGACTCCACGCCTGTTTCCGGGCATGTCCGGACTGTCCGCGAGCCTCCCCGGAACGCCACTCCCGCACCGTTAAAGACTGGATGTCCGATCCAATTTCGGTGAGATCACCTCATTGGCCAATAGGCATAGCGCGGTTCGAGCATGCAATTGCAGGCGCCGCAGCCCAACAATTCCTCAAAAATATCGAGTGGTGATGCCAGGAGGAGGCCGAATGGTCTCAGCACGTGGCGGTGAGTCAAGATTCCTTTGTCCCTCGTCAGGAAGACGTGCAGGCCCCGGCGCGCTGCGGAGTTGACGAGTGCGCGATCGAATCCCGCCGGGATTTTAGCTACCGCACGTTGCAGCATCGGCTCCGGCAATATCAGCAGACCGTCACGGGAGGGAAGATCAAGCCCGGGCGAGTCAGCACTAACTAGCCGCAGCGCTGAGACAAATTCGTGAAATGCGTTCAGCCTACTGGCCCGACGTTCTAGTGGCAGCTTCTTCGTCGCGTCAGTGACAGATGCGGAAAAATCACGAACCGGATGTCGCGCAGCACCCACAAGGCGATCAAGAACTGAAGGCCTTCCAGTTCTCCTACGTACTCATCACCCAAATTATCAGGCAGATCACGACCTTCCCAGAGAGCCCTTCCGAATTCGAAGTAGTCCGCGAGCAGGTTCGTGTCCCAGGCTATGAAAAGCGGTCCACGTCCTCTCCGGCCCCGAAAGAGCTCGGGAGCGCTTTCGTACACAAAATCGGGTCCTTCGGGGATCCGGCCACCACGTTTCATGAGCGAAGGGTCCCATATCTGGGGTTCGCTCAACGCGGATCGCAAACGGCCAGCCATATAGTTAAAGAGGTCAAGGCCCCATCCCTCTAGGCTGCTGTACTCGGCCGTCGCATCCACGTACAGGAACCAGTCTCCAGCCGCATGTCCATCCGGAGCGTCCACCCCATCACTGTCCCGTCGATAGTGCTTGGGGCGTCGCGCTCAAGTGAGTTACGAGCCTCGACAGTGGCTTGCCGACGGTGCGCTCGGCTGCGCCGGGACATGCGGGCGCGATCTCGGCGACCTTGCTGGACCCGACTATGGGCGCCATGCCCCGTCGGCTCGCCGTACGCGGCGCTAGCAATGTCGGCAGTCGGCGCGCCGCAAGCCGCGAAGGCAGACATCCTGGCCGATCATTCATAGCTGGACGATCTCCACATAGATGATCGGATACGCCCCCCACCTGTCCTCCTCCGCGAAAGAAGTCGTCGAACACGCTTCAGGATCTCCACATCTTCCCGCAGTCTCCGGCTACCTCGCCACAACTCGGGTCGCTGACCACTGGTCAGCCCAGTCGTCCTCGCCGACCTCTGTATCCCACTCCGCTTGCTTCACTCTCCCGCACGGCCATCTCGGTCACGGCGTCCTCGCTCTGACCCTGCCGTCCCCGTCCCCGCCGACGACCGCGCCAGGCTGCGCGGCGCGCGGATAGCCGACACGCCGCTGCCAGCCCCGGCTCCCGGCCCGGTCAGCGTCCAGCGCAAGGTTCCTAAAGACGGCGTGAGTTGCGATTCGGACCTAACAACGCAACCCCCGGGCGCCCCCGACGCGGAACTGGGCGCTCGACACGCCAATTTCCCTCTCCAAACCTCTACTCCCTGCGAGAAACTTAAGTGTAGGCTCTAGCAAGCCAGGCGATGGTGAAGTGAGACAGGGGAACACGATGGGCGAAGCAAAGCCTACGGCTTGGGCGCGGGAACGTTTCGGCGATGCGGCGGAGGACCTGGCGAGGGCTGCCACGCGTGCCATCCATCACGCCCACGGCAGGGCATTGGCGGCTCACTTCAGCGGCGGGCTAACCTCTAACGACACCTACGGGGTGACCCTTCACGTCGCGCAGTATGAGGAACTGGTGGCGGAGTGCGGGGATCTTCCAGGCGTGTCGATCCGCAAGCCAAGGGATGTCCTTGGCCGCTTTGACCTCGTGGTGCGCGACGAGCCGCCGGTTGTTCTTTACCCGTGGCGTTACGCCACCGACCAGTCCGTCCCGCGGGACCGGGCCAAGCTGCGCCCGCCGGTCTCGGACCTTCGCAAGTCCCTGCTGTCGCTCAGCGCCAGCACCCTGCCCGGTCAGCTCACCTTGGACCAGGCCGCGATTGACCCTGAGGAACTGGAAGCGCAACTTGCCGAAGAGCAGGTGCTTCTCGATCAGTTGGCGAGGCTCGGTCAAGTCGTCACCGTTGCTTACGCCAGCAATCCCGGCGCGGGCATCTTCGAGCTTGGCTGGGGTGACGTCGAACTCGTCAACGAGAAAACCGGCGAGGTGCAGTGGCGTTACTGGGAACAGTTGCCCCAACCGGGAGACCAGGCCGCCACCGGATCGCCGCGCAAGCCGGTGGCTCCCGCGGGTGGGGACGGCAGTGCCCGGACCGGGCGCTTCGACGACGCGCCGCTGGAGAATGACCTGGGCCTCAGACCACGGTCGCCCATCGCGGAACCGCCCATCAGCGAGCCTGAGCGGCTTCAGGATGAGACAGGAAGCAACGAGCCATAGTGGCGGGCAAGAAGTCCACGGGCACACCGGGTCAGATGCGGTTGTTCGCCGTCGAGACCGCAGCGACTCGCGAGGACGGATCGGCACTTGCCGCCGTAGCGGCCGCTTTCGATCCCGCCCGGCTGACGCAGGCTCGCCGACTCGCGGGCCTTACCAAGAAGGCGATCGCTCAGGAACTGGACGTATCGGCCGTGGCGGTCGGCCAGTGGGAGTCCGGCACCCATCCGCCGCGGCCCGATCACGTCGGCCGCCTGGCGGAAGCCCTGGAGATCCCCCCGGCATTCCTTGCCGGGGGCCGGCCGTACGCCCGGCTGGAAACCTCCGCCGCGCACTTCCGCAGCCTGCGCCGGACGCCGGCGCACCAACGGGCCAAGGCTGTCGCTTTCGCTGAGCAGATCTGGGAACTCGTGCACGCCCTGGAGAAACGCGTGCAACTGCCGCCGGTCGACCTTCCCGGCTTCGCCGCGGGCGAGGTCTGCCCGGAGTCGAGAGCCGCAGACCCCGTCCAGGCCGCCCGCGCCCTGCGCCGGGCATGGGGACTCGGGACAACCCCGGTACCGCACATGGTCCGCCTGATGGAGGCCCACGGGCTCATCGTCACCTTGGTTCCGTTCGCCGGGACGGCTACGGCGACCGTGGACGCGTTCTCGACCTCGCACCTGCCGCGCCCGGTCGTGGTCCTCACCCCGGACCGGGCAAATGATGTCTACCGGCATCGGTTTACCGCTGCCCATGAAGTAGGGCACCTGCTGCTTCACGGGGACGCCGTGCCAGGTGACCCGATGCAGGAAAGAGAAGCGGATGTCTTCGCCGCCGAGTTCCTGACGCCAGGGGAAGTGATCAGGCCGGAGTTGCCGTCCCGGATGGACCTCAAGGCCCTGGAGCAACTCGGCCAGAAGTGGGGTGTCTCGGTTGACTCCCTGGTCTACCGTTGCCGCGAGGTCGGTACCGTCTCTGACCCGGCATACCGGCGGGCATACCAGCGCCTTAACCAGTTGCGGCAACTCGGCCTGTTCCGGCCCGAGGCAGTAGACAGCTACCCCGGAGAAATCCCCATCATGATCAGCCGCGCCTTCGCCCTGGCCGAGGAAAACGGGCTCACGATGACCACACTGGCACGCGAACTCGCGTGCCCATTGCCACGACTGCGGCTACTGCTAGGCGACGCCGAGGGCGACACCCGGCCGCAACTCCGCCTTGTGTAAGCTCCCGGGCCACCGGCACCTGGCGCGGGCGGTCACGGTGCTGCCTCCACGGCTTCGCGGTACAGTCGGCTGAACCGGCGCTGCTCGCAGGCCAGTCCGGCGTCCCGGAGTTCGCGCAGCAACCGGTTGGCTGACGTTGTCGGCGTCCGGGCCAGGCGGGCGGCGATGGTGTCGAGGATCTCACGGTCGGACTGCCTCTTGCGGCTGTAACGCGGGATGGGCGACTGGGCGGCAAGCAGTCGTGACAGGTATCCGACTGCCTCGTCCCTGCTGCGGATTCCGCGTTCGAGCAGGTCGGCGCCGATACGGGCGTTCAGCGCCCGGCGGGTGCCCCCGAAATGGGCCTGCAGTCGGGCATCGGCCGGGACGGCGAAGGCGGCCAGGTCACCTTCCGGCCTTCCGCCGGCTGACACGATGAAGAACCGGTCCGGGTCAGTGATGCGCTCGCAGGCTGCGGCGAGGTCGGCACCGCACGCACGCAGGTAATTCTTGGAAAGAACGAACATGAACACCGCAGCCGAGTCAGCGGCCACCAGTGCCCGGATGCTGCGGGGACACCCCGGTACCGGGCCGCGCCATTCGCTGAGCAGCGTCCACCAGGAAGCGAAAGGACCGGGAACCGAGTCGGCCTGCCCTGGGGTTAGCGTCGCGTGATGCGGCATGACCGGCGCCTCCACCGGTATCAGGCCGTAACCCGCCGAGCACGCCCACAGGCGTATCTCCTCTCTCGGGAGACGCATTGCCGGGAACCGGCGCGCGACTGACCAGTGCTCTCCCGCGTACAGTTCCACCGCCGGGACCTGCGGCGCATTGCCCGCCCCGGCCAGTCGGGTGATCCACCCGCGGGCACGCTCAGCCTGGGTAAGCCCGGGAACGTGGCCCAGTTGAAGGTGCGCGGGAATCGGGCGGCTCATGCGGTTGGCACAGGTGACGATCACGTGGACGGTCGTCCGCCGCCCCTGCCAGCCTTCACTTCCGCTCATCGGCCGCCGTCCAGTCCGTCTCCCGTTGCCCCGCGCCAGCGGATAAGCATGCTCATAGGACAGTACCGCTGCAATCACCAACTCGATAGCGCCGTCGTTAGCGGTCGCGCCCAGGTCCGCGAAGTCCAAGGTCCGGCCACGCGGGCTCACCGCCAGCGCAGGCAGGAACCGCCGGCGAGCCCGAGGAACTTACGGTTCTCGCAGGCTGCGTATCATAGAGCCATTCGATGCGAGCGTGCCAATCTGGCGTGACAATCCCAAATTGTCACGCCAGATTGTCACGCATGGATGCGGAGGAGATTCGTGGCATGGTGGCTGACCTTCGGGCGGAGTGTAATTTACGGAAGCGCAACCCGGCTCAGTCGGTGTTGTCGCGGCGGGTGGACTCCTTGTGGGCGAGGAGCATCAGGGCGGGGAGGACCGTGAGACTGGTGCGCTCGGCGGCTTCGGCGGCGTCCCAGATTTGGTCTAGGTACTCCCACCAGTCCTGTTCGCGCGGGCAGAAAGCGAGGAGGAGGTTGGCGGTCGCGTACAGCGGGACTGTCGCTATGCCCTCGGTGGAGAAGACATCGTCGAGTTTCTCCGAGCCTAGTGCGACGCGGGAAAGGTACTCGTAGATCTCCTGCTCGCTGATGTCTAGGCGGGTTACCGACTCGGCGGCGTTCTTCGCGATCTCGCGGACGTCCGCGTCGGTTGGCCAGCGCTCGCATACGTCGATAGCGATGTAGGCCGAAGCGAACAGGCAGAGGGGGATGCTGCCAACGAGGGTCTCGTTCCCTGCTGTTCGCATCACGGCTGCCAGGTCATCCAGTTCGTGCCGTATCGCGTGGCCGAGCATCGTCCTGGCCGCCTGCTCAACCTTCCGATCGATCCCCATGCTTTTCCTTCCAGCGTCTATCTGCCCAGGCTACGTTGGCCACCACGGCGGCGACCCCGCTTGCCGCGACCGCATCCCACTTTCCAGGTACGTCGTTGAGAGCGACAGCAATGCTCGTGGCCAACATGCCGATGTTAGAAATAGCCTGCACCACGTCGGCACGCGGCACCCAGGAGCGCTGTGGCCTTGCCTGCTTTAGTTCTTGTTGCTCAGCCGGTTCACGTCGTTTGGCGATTCTGCTCGTCGGCTTATCGCGGATTTCGGGAGGCGCCGCTTCCGGTCTTGCCTCTTGGGGCTTGAGTTGCTCCGCCGCGTGCTTGGCCTCGTACTCCTGGACGATCTTCTGGTACTTGAAGAACTCCGCTTTCCGGACCTCGGGGTCCCACAGGACCTGGAGCCGGCGCGAGTCGGCGGCATGCTTTGCGTGGACATCTACGGCCGCGTCCGGGGCATGGCGATGGCGGTCGCCGTGCCAGCCGTGCAGTTCCCGCATTGGCCGTTCCACCGTCCCATGCCGACACTGGGTCTCGACATTGGGTACGGACATTGCGTTGAACTGGTTCAAGTCACCATATTGGATGACTTTTGGTTCACGCGAAGTATGACGCCCGGAGGCGAAGAAGCGTGACCGGGCTTTGCCGGGCGCCGGGAGCGACGGGCGAGGCGCGGCACAGGCATGCCGCTCTCATCGAAGCCGAGTCCGTCCCTGGACGGAGGCCACTCCTCAAATCGAGCGGCTTGCCCGTCGACCGCCAGGACCTTCCCTTTGTGGTTCACGGCGTTGAACCAGTGCCCGGGCGCATCCTCGCGGTCGAAGCCGATGACGGCAAACTGCCAGGACCGGGGCCCGTGCTCACGATGGGGCTTGGGAAGACTAAGGCCAGTCACTTACGAGCCCTTCTCCTTGTCACCTGCGGCGTGGACAGCGCGGACCGTTCGGACTGGTCGATCGTGATCTTCTAACCGAGGAACTCGCTGGGCGAGCCACTGGGATCGGCGAGCGGCTCACTCGGCCCGCGAGGGCCATGCTGGTGCCTCCCTACCAGACCTGGCGTCATGAAAATATTTCCGATCCGCTAGGGTTCTGGGACTGTATGATGTCACATAAATATTGCGTTTAGACAAGTCTTTCAGGACGGAGAGGAGGGACATGGATGACAGGAATGTGCTCAGCGTGCATGAGGCTGCCGATGTCCTGGGCGTCAGCATGCAGCGGGTCCGGCAGCTGATCAATGCTGGCCAGATTGCCGCTCGCCGGTCGTCCGCCGGCTGGCTCATCCCGTCAGACGCTGTCGCGGAGCGGCCGAAAGGCCTCCATCATGGGCGGCCCCCATCACTACAGACTGCGTGGTCCGCGATCGCCTTGCTAGCTGCGGCGTCGGATCTGGCCTCGCAACCAGAAGGTGATCACAGCGCTTCCGTCATCCGCCTGATTCCGGACCGAAGGGTGCGCCACCGGGTCTTGCGGCTGCTGGCAGGAATGCCCGATCCGGCTGTCGACGACGCGGCGTGGCGCCGGCTGCTGGCCTCGCGCGGACATGCTCGCCGCCTGTGGGCGCACCCGGGCGTCCTCGACCGTCTCGCCGCCGATCCGCAGGTGTCCGTCGGCGGAGGTGCCGCAGCACTCGCTGAGCAGGACGGCCTTACACCGCGCGGGGGGCCGCTGGAACTGTACGTCCGCGAAGCAGAAGCCGACGAAGTTGTGCGCAGGTACCGGATGCGCGAAGATCGCGCTGGCCAGGTAAATCTGATGATCGTGCCATCCAGCGTCCCTCCCGTTCTTGCTCCCACGGGCGGTCATCCCGTACCAGCACCAGCAGCCGTCGCGGACCTGCTCGAAGAGGAGGATCCTCGCGCCCACCATGCCGGCGTCGTCCAGCTGCAGACCAGCTTGCGGGCCCTACGGGCCCTTGGATGGGTTGGCCAGGCAAGCGTGGCTGGGGAGGCCTTATGGCACCCGTGACACTAGGGTCGATGACCCCGGCGCAGGAAGAGTCCTGGCTTATCCTGCTTGACCTTTACACAGACTTCCCCGACGGCTGGTGCCGACGCGGACTGCGCGTCCTGAAAGTACTCATCGATGAGAACCACAAGGCATGGCGATCGATCGGCGAGCGTTCCATCCTCGGCAACACGACGCTCCGGTTCCTCCTGGATGCGTAAGACACGCGTGGGCTGCCGGAGATGCTGATCCGAGTTCGTCCAGGCTGCTGGAATGGCACACGCTTCGCCGGTTCAGTCCTAGATTGCTAGACACGAGCCGCGCTTGGCAACGTTGCCAAACGCAACTGCTTAACATCGGCATATGCCAATTGCGATATGCGCGACCTTGGGTAGGTAGCGGTGGCGCTCGGGGACATCACCCGCGAGGCAGTCCTCGCGGCCATCGCGGAGTACGACCAGCTTGGCCGGGAAGGGTTCCTGCACCGATACGGCTTCGACCGCGCCCGCCGGTACGTCCTGGTCCACGATGGCAAGCGCTACGACTCGAAGGCGATCGTCGGCGTCGCGCACGGTTTCCTGCCGGGAGAGACCGCACTGCCCGCCAGCGAGTTCAGCGGCGGCAAGGCAACGGTGGGGCCACTCGTGGCCAGGCTCGGTTTCCGCCTCGAGGACTCTGTCGGAGAGCCTGTCGATACGTTGATCCGCCAACTGGCCAGACTGCGGGTGTACCGCAGGGACGGCATGCCGGCGCTGTACCAGCCGATCACGCTGCTGTGGGCGTTCGCTCGCGCGCGGCGTGGCGAAGAGCGGCTCGTCTCCTGGGCGGAAACGAAGCGCCAGGTGGGGTACCTGCTCGGCCACTACGGCCAGACTGGCGAGGGGGAGCGCGTCCACGATCCGATTGCCGCACTGTGCGGCGCGGGCCTGTGGAAACTCGACGTCGCTCCGGAGATAGTGCCGACCGCACACGGCAGCTCAGTCCCGCAGCGCTGGTTCGAGGAGCGGCAGCCGAACGGCGGCCTGGTCGATCCCATCTACACCTTGATCAGGGAGTCGCCCGAAGCGCTGTCCGCAGCGGTGAACGCCCTCGTGAAGAAGTACTTCGCGGCCACCGACGCGACCGAACTGCTCATTGAACTGGGCCTGTCCGAACCAGCGGAGAAGAGCCTGCTCATCACCTCGTTCGCGGAACGAGTAGCCGAGTACAAGCGTCGGTGCATGAGAGTCGACACTTTCTGGAGAGACCGCGATAACTCACGTGCCGAACGAACCTCCGCTCTCCCCATTCGCTCTCTGGACGCGCGCCTCGCGGTCCTAATCCGCAGCGAGGGACACTGCGAAAACCCCCGCTGCACCGGCGAGATCCACGACCGCACCGACAATGGCGACGCGATCCTGGAAGTCGACCACGTCCACGACTTGGCCCTGGGCGGCCCGGACGACCCGTCCCAGATGATCGCCCTCTGCCCCAACTGCCACGCCATCAAGACCCGTGGCAGCACCAGACATGGCCTAAAGAAAGTCTTTCTCGCCGAGGCCAGGCGACGGCACGATGAATTGAGTGAGCCCTAACGGACGGATAAAGGGCGACACGCTGTGAACGAAGTTGAACGCCGCTTCCACCGAGCGATGATCGGGATCTACGAGACCGCGAAGCGCGAGCTCGGCTACAACGCCACCCGATTCTTGCAAATGGTCAGCGCAGAGGGCGGCTTGGTGACAGCACGGCAGCTCCTCTGGAGCGACACTCCCTCTGACGGCTTCACGACGCTGTGGGAACACCATCGACTTGACCTCACGGTGGAGGATCATGTCCTCCGCGCCAAGTTCGCTTCGCTCTTTAGCGCTGCTGATCGCGAGCAGGCGCTTACCCGCCTAAAGAAGTACGGCTGGCGGCCAAGAACCAGCACGGAATACGAGATCGGATGAGTCTGGAGACCTCGGGCCGGAGGACGCACTGTTCATCGGCCTTGGCCGCTTACAGCTTTCCGACCCGCGAGCGCATTACCTGCCAGACACCGGCTGGACATCCTCGTGGAGGAGGGCACGGCAGTGGCCGATAGGCGGTCGGTAATGTCCTCACCATGCAGATCTCGTACAGCAAGCTGGTCCGTGACCGCATCCGAGAGATCATCCAGGCAGACGGGCACCGGACCGTCACCCGCGTCCTTGACGAGGAGAGCTACCCGGCCGCACTCCTGGAAAAACTCATCGAAGAGGCTCACGAGGCACGGCAAGCCGCGGTCGGAGGCGAAGACCTTGCCGCTCAGGATCTCGTACCGCTGAGCCGCGGTTCAGGGACGACGGGGCGGAGCGCTGAGGGAGATCCAGGCGCGCGGGGCAGGCGGGGCCGGACTGCGCTGGTGGCGGTCCGGCCCGACCGGCATCCGGGGGCGCGCGGCCGGATCGGGGACCGGAGCAGGCGGCGGACTGGCCGGTCTGGCGTGAACTAGCGGGACGGCGCGACGCACTTTCTCGTTGTCTGCCCGGCCAGCGTGGTCGTCAACTGGACCCGGGAGATCGCTAAGCACACTCGTCTCACCCCGTACCGCCTGCACGGCCCTGAACGCGAGCGCAACCGCAGGCTGTGGACGGAACGAGGCGGGGTCGCGGTCACCACCTACGACGTGCTCCGCGACCCGGCTTTCCTGCCAAGAGACGTAAACGTGGCCATGCTGACCGTCGATGAGGCCCACTACACGAAGAACCCGGAGGCGCTCCGCACGAAGGCGGTGCGCGCATGGGCCAGGCTCACCAGGCACGTGGTTTTCCTGACCGGCACGCCGATGCAAAACCGGGTCCAGGAGTTCCGCAACCTTATCGACCACCTCCGTCCGGAGATCGCCAGAACTCTTTCCGCCCATGACGGCGCCCTGGGATCCGACCGCTTCCGGCGCACCATCGCCCACGTTTACCTGCGCCGTAACCAGGACGATGTGCTCAACGACTGCCCGCCAGTCCCCATCGGTCCTCGTCGCCCAGATCCAGGCCGGCGGCGTCGGCCTCAATATCCAGGCCGCGTCGGTTGTCATCATCACCGAGCCGCAGTGGAACCCGGCGATCGAGGAACAGGCGATCGCCCGCGCCCACCGCATGGGCCAGGTGCGCCGCGTCGACGTGCACCGCCTCCTCGCCGAAGACAGCGTGGACCAGCGCATCCTCGAGGTACTCGGGGTCAAGCGCGCCGAGTTCGACGAGTACGCCCGCCGAAGCGACCTCAAAGACATCACGCCCGACGCAGTGGACATCTCCGACCTGGCCGCGACGAAGGAGGTGGCCGCGGAAGTCGAGAGCGAGCGCCGCATCATCGAGCTTGAGCGCAGGCGCCTGCACTTGGAGGAAGAAGACAAATTGGCCCGCTGACGCTCGGCCAGATGAAGCTGGTCACGTCCCTTCCAACTCTCGTACTACCGTGTCGTGCACATGCTCCACGGTATCGACGAAGCAATCACGCAGGATCGGACCCTCGGTCGTCAGTGCCCATTCCGTGGCGGCGGCAAGTTTCCGATCCCGTTGTCCTGGAATATCAGCACTGGGCGTGCGCCCGCGAGTTCGAGTCCGGCGGCGATCGCTACGCCCTCCTCCTCGCGCGGCATCGCGAAGACGCGTCGGCTGGGTCGCGCACCTGGCCTTTCGATGAAGTGCGAGAGCACGATCTTCAGCGTGCTGCTGGCCAGGTGCAGGACATGATCCGGATCGATCGCCTCGATTCCGGAGATGATCGCCTGGCTGCGCCGTTCGAGGATCGACTGATCCGTCTCCCGCTTGTCCTCCGCCACCGCGCCGCCGCTGCTCACAGCTGCACGCCGCGGGTCAGGGCACCGTCGACCACCAGGTTCGTGCCGCTGGTGAAGCCCGACACCGGGCTCGCAAGAAACGCGACGGCCGCGGCCATCTCCTGAACTGTGCCCATGCGGCCGGCGGGGATGAGGGCCAGGGCGGCTTCGAACATCTCGGGCCGGTTTCGCTGCGCGTTGTCCCAGCTACCGCCCTCGAAGAGCGTGTTGCCCGGTGAGACGGTGTTCGCCCGGATGCCTTGTCCGGCGAGACGGCGGGCGAGCCCTTGGGTGTAGTGGATCAGGGCCGCCTTGATCGAGCCATAGGGCCCCTCAAAGAAGTCGATCTCGCGGCCCGAGACGCTGGAGATCGTGACGATCGACGCGGCGTTGCTCTCCTCCAGATACGGCAGCGCCGCCTCGACCATGCGGACCGTGCCCATCAGGTCGATGCCGAAGCACTTGGACCAGTTCTCCTCGGTATCCGCAGTGGCCATCGCGCTGACGTTCGCCACGAGGATGTCGATACCGCCCAGGGCGACAGCCGATTCGGCGACCCATGCCACCAGTGCAGCGCCGTCAGCCACGTCGACGGCCGAGCCGACGACGGTCTTACCCGAAGATTCCAGTTCGGCCTGGGTGGCTGTCACGGCGGCGAGGCTGCGGGCACAGAATGCGACGCAGGCCCCTTCGTCGAGGAGAGTCTCGACGACGGCGCGCCCGATTCCCCTCGTGCCCCCGGTAACCAGTGCTCGCAAGCCAGCGATGTGTAGATCCATACCTGTTTCGCAGTCCTTTCGATAGGTGCCGGGTGCGTCTCGTAGGGTTCGGGCGAGCTCAGGAGAACAAGCCCCGGGGGTCGAGCAGGGAGTAGAGGAAGCCAGTTCACCTAGACCGGGGAGGCCGAATACGTTGCCGGAGCGGTCCGCGCGGGCGCCGGCTTCTCCCCGGTCGACGGCATCCGGGCAGAGGATGCTCCCGCCTCTCAACTCCGCCTACCGGCCGACGGCGTAACCCTGCATGCCGCGCGGGTTAGCGGCGGCGTACAGCATGCCGCCGCGGCGGGCCACTGCGCTGATCCTGCCGAGCGACCACGGCGGCCGCTCCGTGACGTCATGCCCACGCTCCCGCAGTTCGCCGATGACGGACTCGCCTGCCCGTGACTCGATATCGAGCGCCTTCGGGAACGCCTCGCGCGGGTAAAACGACGACGGCATGTGCCTGGAGTGGAACGCCGGGAAGTCGATGGCCTGCTGCAGGTTCATCCCGAAGTGCACGTGGTTGAGGAAAAAGCCCAGCGTCCACTGGTCCTGCTGGTCCCCGCCTGGCGTCCCGAACGCCACGTAAGGCTCCCCGTCGCGCAGCGCCAGCGTGGGCGTCAACGTCGTGCGGGGACGCTTTCCCGGCGCGAGAGTGGCCGGCAGGCCAGGCGTGAGCGTGAACATCTGCCCGCGGGTCCCCAGGCAGAACCCGAGCTCCGGGATGACCGGCGAGGACTGCAGCCAGCCGCCGCTCGGCGTCGCGGTCACGACATTTCCCCACCGGTCCGCCACGTCGACATGACAGGTATCGCCTGGCCTCGCCTGCGCCTGCATGGACCGGCTAAGCGGCTCGCCGGTCCCGGGGTCAAGGCCGACGCTGAGGCCGGGGGCACCGCTCCCACCCCTTCCGCCCGGGACGCTTCCTTCTGCACCGAACGACCAGCTGGCGAATCCCGGCAGCTCAGGGTCCCTGCCGCCGGGGCGGCCTGGCAGCAGCTCCGCCGAGGCGACCTCGCCGATAAGCTTGCGCCGCTCGTCGTTGTACTCGGCGGACAGCAGGTCTGTCACGGGCACGTCGGTGTATTCGGGGTCGCCGTACCAGGCCTCGCGGTCGGCGAAGGCGAGCTTGGCGCACTCGGTCACCGTGTGGATGAACTCGGCGCTGCCGGGTTTCATCGCGGACAGGTCGAACCCCGACAGCAGCGCGAGCTGCTGCAGGAAAACCGGTCCCTGTCCCCAGGGCTGGGTCTTGCACACGGTCAGTCCGGCATAGTCGTAGGTGACCGCCGTCTCCAGGCGTGCCCGCCATCCGGCCATGTCGTCTGCCGTGAGGAACCCGCGGTGCCGCTGCCCGGTCACGTCCATGACCTCGGTAGAGGCGAACCGCTCGATCGTCTCCGCGACGAACCCGTCGTACCACGCCTGTCGCGCAGCCTCGATCTGCTCGTCGCGGTCGCTGCCTGCCGCCTCGGCCTCGGCGAGGACCCGGCGGTAGGTGGCCGCGAGCGCGGGGTTCGCGAATCGCGTTCCAGGGGCGGGCACCCCGCCGCCGGGCAGGTAGACCTCGGCCGAGCTGGTCCAGTGCTCGCGGAACAGGTCGGCCACGCTGGCGATGCTCAAGCTGAGGGCAGGCGCCAGGGGGTATCCGGACTCGGCGTACCCGATCGCGTAGCTGAGGACATCGCGCAACGGCAGCCGACCGTACTGGCGCAGCAGCAGCAGCCACGCGCCGAACGCGCCCGGCACGCACGCGGGCAGCAGCCCGCTGCCAGGAACGAGATCGAGTCCGAGCTCGCCGAAAGCGGCGAGCGTGGCCCCGGCCGGGGCCGTGCCCTGCCCTGACACCACGAACGTCTCGCCGCGGCGCGTGTCGTAGCCGATGACTGGGACCTCGCCGCCCGGACCGCACAGGTGCGGCTCGACGACCTGCAGCACGAACCCGGCCGCGGCTGCCGCGTCAAAGGCGTTGCCGTCCTTCTCAAGAACGGCCATTCCGGCCGCCGAGGCGAGCCAGTGCGTGGATGCCACCATCCCGAACGTGCCCGCGAGCTCGGGCCTCGTGGTGAACTCCGGGATGTCGGCCATAATGCTGCTCCATTCATGTTCGGTGATCTCCGCATTATTGAAAGGTGATGCCCTCGCCGGCCAGCTCGATCATTGCCCTAGTCGGCTGCGGGGTAGGGCGCTGCCTCACGTCCGGCTGAAGCCGACGTCCCCGGCGAAATGACAGGCCGCCCAGTGGCCCGGCTGGGTCTCACGCAGCTCGGGTACCGACTGGCGGCATACGTCGGCCGCCATCCAGCAGCGCGGCGCGAACGGGCAGCCCTGCCGGATCGCGCCGGGCTCGCCGACGTCACCGGGCAGGATCACCCGGCTGTAGCGCTCCTGGCCCGGCATGGCCGGCCGGGCGGACAGCAGCGCGTAGGTGTAGGGCACCTGGGGGCGGGCGTAGACGTCGCTGACCGTGCCGTGCTCCATGATGCGGCCCATGTACATGACCGCGATGCGGCTGCTGACCCGTTCCACGACCGCGAGGTCGTGCGAGATCAGCACGTAGGTAAGCCCGAGCTCGGCCCGCAGGTCGAGCAGCAGGTTCAGGACCTGCGCCTGGACAGAAACATCCAGCGCGGCCACTGGCTCGTCGGCGACCAGGAATTTCGGCTGCACTGCCAGGGCCCGGGCGATGCCGATCCGCTGCCGCTGGCCCCCGCTGAACTGATGCGGGTAGCGCGACAAGTCGATGCTCCCGAGGCCGACCTGCTCGGCGACTTCCCGCACCCGGCTGCGGCGGGCCCGGCGGTTCCCCATGCCCTGGATCTTCAGGCCCTCGCCGATGATGTCCTCCACCCGCATCCGCCCGTTCAGCGATCCGCGCGACTCCTGGAACACCACCTGCATCTGGCGCCGCAGCGCCCGGCGCGCGCCCCCCCGCTGGGCGTGCACGTCGGCACCGTCGAATAGCACCTGGCCGTGGTCGGGCCGCAGCAGCCCGACCAGGGCCTGGCCGAGGGTGGTTTTTCCGGAGCCGGACTCCCCGACCAGCCCGAGGATCTCGCCCTGCGCGACGGTCAGGGATACGTTGTCCACGGCCCGCACGACGTGTGCGGTGCGGCCGCGCTGGCGCCGCGTGTCGAAGGCGATCTCCACGTTCTGGACCTTGAGCAGCGGCGTCATTCCGCCGCACCTCCTCCTGTGTGCTGGGGCCAGACTCCGGCCGGCTCGCGCGCCACGCTCAGTAGAGCCAGCACGCGACGTGCCTCCCGTCGGGCAGCGGGGTGAGCGGCGGGTCCGTCGTGCACTGCGGCATGGCGTGCGGGCAGCGCGGCGCGAACGGGCAGCCCGCAGGCATGCGCCCCGGATCGGGCACCTCGCCCGGTATGCTCTCCAGCCGCCCGGTTCCGCCGCTTACCGACAGTGCCGCAGTGATCAGCCCCTGGGTGTACGGGTGCCGGGGGTTGCTGATGACCAGCTCCGTACGGCCGCTTTCCATCACCCGGCCGCCGTACATCACGACCAGCTCATCGCACATCTCGGCGACAACGGAGATGTCGTGGCTGACAAATACGATCGCGGTCTCCATCTGGATCTTGAGGTCCCGGACGATATCCAGGATCTGCGCCTGAATGGTGGTGTCCAGTGCGGTGGTCGGCTCGTCCAAGAGCAGCAGGCCCGGCTTGTTGGCCAGCGCGGCCGCGATGGTGACCCGCTGGCACATTCCGCCGCTGAGCTGGTGCGGATACTGCCGGAGCACGTGTCCCGCATCGCGGATGCCGACGAGCTGGAACAACTCCCGGACCTGGTCGAGCGCCTCGGCCTGGCTCACCTCCTGATGCGCCCGGATGGCCTCGGCCACCTGCTTGCCGACCTGGTAGACAGGGTTCAGCGCAGCGGCCGGCTCCTGGAACACCATCGCCAGCTCGCGGCCCCGGACCTTGCTCAGCTCGCTGGCGGGCATCCGTGCCAGGTCTCGGCCATTGAGCAGGATCTGGCCCTCAGCGATATAGCCGGGCTTGTCGATGAGGCCCATGATGGACAGGGCCGTCATCGACTTCCCGGAGCCGGACTCCCCGACCAGCCCCACGCTCGCGGACTTGCCGACCCGGAAGCTCACGCCCCGCACAATCCTGATGACACCTGACCCGCGGCGGAAATAGGTGTGCAGGTTGCGCACGTCCAGCACGTCGTGGTCCGGTATCCCGGCGGCCGCGGGCCCCGGGGCGGGCCCGCTCATGCGCCGGCCGCCGCTGGGCTCAGCCGGTCGCGCAGCGCGTCGCCGACGAGGCTGACGCCCACAACGAAAGCGGCCAGGAAGGCGCCTGGGAAGACGGCACCCCACCACGCGATGGACAGGGAGGCCTGGCCGTCGGAAATCATCTGCCCCCACTCCGGGGTGGGCGGCTGGACACCGAGACCGAGGTAACCCAGTGCCGCGATCCACAGCGCCGCGATGCCCAGGTAGACGGTCGTCTGCACGATGACTCCCGGCAGCGCGCCCGGCAGGACGTGCCGCCGGATGATGTGGCCGGGTCCGGCGCCTAGGGCCTTGGCCGCGCGCACATACGGCAGGTTCCGGATCTCCCGGGCCGCGCCCTCCACGATGCGCGCATACAGGGGCACGGCCACGATCGCGACGGCGATGATCGCATTCTCCAGGCTGGGCCCGAGGACAGCCGTCACCCCGAGGGCGAGGAGAATACCGGGGAATGCTAGGAGCAGGTCAACCACGCGCATGATGACGAAACCCACGGCACCGCGCAGGTATCCGGCGATGAGGCCGAGCGCGGTCCCGACGCTCCCGCCAAGCACAACCACGGCCAGGCTGGCGCCGAGGGTGTCCCTGCCGCCGTACAGGACCCGCGCCCAGATCGACCGGCCATACTGGTCCGTGCCCATCAGGTGGCCGAGCGAGGGCGGGAGAAACGACGCCGCGGGATTCTGCACGTCCGGGCCCACCGGGCTGAGTACCGGGGCGAGCAGCACTGGGATCACGACGATGCACAGCAGGATGACACCGACTAGGAAGTTCTTCTGCCGCAACAACTGGGCCGCGGGTGGGGCCGACTTGGCCTCGGCGCGGGTCACGGCCTCCTGGAACGGGACACCCCCGTCGGCCAGTATGGGCTCGTCTATGCGATCACTGGGCATGGGCTCACGTCCTTCCGACTCGGGGATCGAGCAGCGGATAGAGCAGGTCTACGATCAGGTTGGTGACGCTGTAGAAGCCCGCGATGATCAGCACGATGGCCTGCACCGTCGGGTAGTCCTTGGACAAAACGGACTCCACGAGCAGCCGGCCGATGCCGGGCCGGGAAAAGACCACCTCTACCAGCACCGCTCCCGACAGCAGCGAGCCCACCTGGAAGCCGATGACGGTCAGTACCGGCAGGAGGGCGTTGCGCGCGATGTGCTTGAGGAAGACGGCCCGTTGGCTCAGGCCCTTGGCCCGGGCAGCCGCGACATGGGGACTGTGCATCGCCTCCACGAGACTGGACCGGACGAACCGCCCGGTGATGCCGAGCACACCGAGCCCGAGAGTGAACGCCGGCAGCACGAGCCCGCGCAGGCTGGAGCCGCCGACGACAGGGAACCATGGCAGCGCCACCCCGAATGCCAGGATGAGGACCAGCCCGAGCCAGAAGCTGGGCAGTGCCACCAGCGTCATCGCCACGCCCATAGCCACCGAGTCCACGGCAGTGTTCCGGCGGATGGCCGCAACGGCGCCGAGCACGATTCCGCCCACCAGCGAGATGAGCAGCCCGGAGCCTGCCAGTTCCACCGTCCAGGGCAGGTTCTGGGCGATCAGTGCCGATACCGGCTGCTGCTGGATATAGGAGTAGCCGAAGTCGCCGCGTACGACGCCTTCGAGCCAGCGCCAGTACTGCACCGGAAGCGGCCGGTTCAGGCCCAGCTCCGCGGTCAGCCGGGCCACTTCCGCCGGGTCGGTCGCGCTCTGGCCGAGCAGGGCCGCGACCGGGCTGCCGGGGATGAGCTGCAGCATCAGGAAGACCAGGATGGAGATCCCGAAGAGCAGCACAATCAGCGCCAGCAGCCTCTTTCCTGCGTAGCTCACGTTGGTGCTCTTACCTACTGGGCCTGGTAGAAGAAGACATCGCCGCCGCCTTCGTATTCGATGCCGCTGACTGTGCTGGAGAAGGACAGCAGGTCGTCGTTGACGTTGAAGGGGATCTCATAGGCCTCGTTCATGATGATCTTCTGGGCCTGGAGGTAATCGGTCACCCGGGCCGACTGGGAGGTTGTCGTCTGCCCGGCATCTAGCACGGTGCTCAGCGCAGGGTTATCGACCTTGGTCCACTGATCGAAGTACTGGCCCGGCACGTACCAGTCGAGCATCTGCGCCGGATCGGGTTCCGAGAACGTCGACGCGGTCATGGACATGGCCCCGGATGCGTTCATGGCGTCCCACGGCGTGACCGGGTTGTTTACGATGGAGGCGTTGATTCCCTGGCTCGCCAGCTCTGCCTGTACCGCCTGCAGGATCAGCCCGCTCTCTGTATCCGTCGAGAGCGAGTTCAGCACCAGAGACAGCGGCTTGCCGTCCTTCGTCCACACCCCGCCGGTCTTCGTCCAGCCGTCGGCCGACAGCACCTGATTGCCCTTGGCCGGGTTGAAGCCGTATTGCGGCAGGTTCGTGCTGTAGCCGAGCATCCCCGGCTCCAGCGGGGAGGTGAGGGCCGGAGCCGTCCCCTGGAGCGCGGTCTTGATCGCTGCGGAACGGTTTATGTAGTACGAAATCGCCTGCCGCACCGCGACGTCGTTCGTGGGGACCCTGCCCGTGTCGAACAGCAGAAAAATGCCCATACCGCTAATGGGCACGGCGAGGTTCTTGAATGACGAGCTGTGCTCGAACCGGACGTAGTAGGCCGTCGGCGTCTCCTCGATGACCTGCGCCTGGCCGCTTTCCAGTTCACTGATCCGCGAGCCGTCGCTCGGCACGAAATCGTACGTCAGCTCGGCCACTTTGGCCGGGCCGTTCTGGTGCAGGGCGGGTGGCGCCCAGTTGAACTCGGCCCAGCGCTTCAGGACTAGTGACTGATTCGGCACGTAGCTGACGAACTCGAAGGGGCCAGTCCCGACCAGGTGGAACTGGATGTCGCTGCCATATTTCTTGATGGCCTGCGGGGACTGCATGCCGAGGTCAGGAAGGGACAGGTTGGTCAGCAGCGCCGCGTAGGGCTTGGTGCAGTGCACCTGCACCGTGTATGCCGCCGTCGCGGTGGCGGACAGGCAGGTGCCCAGGGATGCCAGCGCGGTAACCGACTGGGTGGTCTTGGCGGTTATATAGTCGAAGTTCGCGACGACTGCGGCCGCGTTAAATGGCGTGCCGTCCTGGAAGATGACCCCCTTGTGGAGGTTGAACGTGTACGTCTTCCCGTCGCCCGATACCTTCCACGATGTCGCCAGGTCGGGAGTCAGCGCGCCGGACGGCGTCTCCCAGATCAGTGTTTGGAAGACGTTGACGTCCAGTGACTTGACGGTCTGCGAGCCAGTGAGCGCCGGGTCAATGTTGTCAGGGACCTGCCCCCAGCCGATGGTGATCGCGGTGGCGGATCCGGAATTCGATGCCGGCGAGGATACCCCGCACGCCGTCACCAGGGATGTCGCGGTTATCAAAAGCGCGAATTTCATGCTCGCTGAACGAAAGAATCTCACAATTGGGGGCCTTTCCGGTGGGGGACGGCTTTTACGCCGGTACGGAAACTTGACGTAACTGAGAGGTTCGTTATGGCCCGCAGTGCGCGCTCTATGCGTTTGCTACTGCTAATTCTCGAATGCTGCGAGCAGCCTGGAATACGCACCGTCGAGGTGTACGGCAATTTGAGCCTCAGCCTCGCCGGCGTTCCGGTCGGCCAGGGTGGCGGCCAGTGCTGCGTGCTCATCGACGACGATCCCGGCATAATCCTTGTTGACGGCCCGGCGCCGCAAGAGAGACAAGGCGACCTGGGAGCGGATCGTTGTCCACGCAGCGTAAAGACGCGCGTGATGCGCGGCACGGTAGACAATGTCATGGAATTCGACATCCAGGCGCACGAGCGCCTCATCGGGCCCACCTTGCCGGACAGTGCGCATCTGCTCGACTACCTCCTGAAGCCGCGCCAAGTCTTCCGCCGTCGCTGAACGGGCAGCCTGGCCCATCGCGAGCTTCTCAAGGGCAGTCCGTAGCGTCGCGAGCTCGGTGACGTCCTCCTTTGTGAAATCGACAACGCTGGCACCTCGATGCCACTCGCTGACGACCAACCCCTCTTGCTCCAATCGGACTAGCGCTTCCCGCACCGGGCCACGACTGACTCGCAGCCGCTGCGAGATCTCTGCTTCGCCTGCACGGTCCCCCGGCTGCAGCGCCCCGGCCAAGATAACGTCCCGTAGCTGGTCTGTTACCTCGTCCGCGAGGCTACGGCGTTTGGCAGCTTGCCATCCTGCCGCTTGTTTACAAGCGTCTTGCATGCAGCGGAAGCTACCTCTGTCGTCTGGCGGCGCGCAAGACCCTTATTTGGAAATTTCCGAATACGAAACACGAGATAACATAGATGAAACTGGGTGGCAAGCGGCACTGGAAGCCATGGTCAGCGTCTTCATTTCACTTGGCAAGGAGCAAGGGCTGACATGAGCAGAACGAGCCAGTGCGCTGTCCCAGCGTCCCAGGCAATTGCCTGGCCGGGACAAGAGCGCTGAGCGGGGATTCCCCCGTCCGGGTGCTGATCGCGTCCGCCCTCGAACCCAAATACGTGCAGCGCATCCAGGGCCAATCCGAGGTAGCTCAGTGTGAGCATCGTTGCTCTACGGGGTCATGAATTGGAGGGCGCGTGTCCGGTCGGCGGCGATCCATTCGGTTGAGCAGTGGCAGGAGGGTGCGGACGCGGGATGCGACCCAGGCCGACCACAGCCAGATCGAGTTCTGGGCCTGGGCGATCAAGGCAGCGAATTCTGCGGCGGCAGCCGGGAGCCCGTGCCAGGTGTTATCGACCGCGCGAGCGCATTCACCGCAATTGTTCGGCCGCTCGTGCCTCTCCCGGCCAGGGTAAATGTCGGCGAGCCAGCGCGCGGGATGCTCACCGGGTCCCTCAACGCGAGGCGGCGGATCAGCCGACCGTGTGTACCGAGAGGGGTATCTGTCGGCCATATCGGGCCGCTTCGCCTCGGCGGCATCCGCAGACTGATCGTCACCGGCGCGGAAGGCATCCGCGTGAAGTGCCGCTTTCGCGTACACGGAGTCGACTGTGGCGCGGTAGCCGAGTGCGCACTCCCGCCCGTCCGGCGAATGATAACGACTCCCGCGCTAGTTCAGTCAACACCGTGGTCGGGAAAGATGCCGACTGAGGCGCCGCACTTGCGGCACGCAGGGAGGGCCTTGCTCCACGACTGCGGCCGGGGCGCCTCGCCAAGTCCGGCGCTCCCCCGCGCCCTCGAAAGTAATGACTAGGCTCTCTCAGTGAAACCAGCAGCCGTTCTGGCGCTGCACCGCAATCCCGAGATCAGGGATGATCACTTCGGTGAGCGGCATCACCTCGGAAACCGGCTTTCCCTAGCGCACGGTGTGGGCCGCTTCGAAGAAGGCACGTTCCAGGCGGGTGGCCTCGGCGAAGAAGCGGACGCAGCGGTCGCGGGCTGGCGGCGCGAGGGCCGGGATCAGGCGGTCCAGTTCGGCGCGGAGAAAAGCCACCCAGGCGGCGAACTGCGGGTTGTCGTGCAGCTCGATCCACTCACGGGCGATCGGGTCGGCAGGTAGCGGGTCCGGGGCACGGCTGGCCCAGTCCAGGTAGAGCCACTCGGCGACGGTGAGGACCGCAAGGCAGGCGGCATAGTCGCGTGTGCCCGCGGCCTCGTTCATCAGGGCGATGAAGCTGACTGTCGGCGGGAGCAGCTCGGGTTGCATGCGCTCCTCGTCCGCGGCCCCCAGGGCTTCGAATGAGCGCCGGAAGTAGGTGTTCTCCTCTGCGGCCACCAGCCCGAGCTGGCGTGCGATGACCATTCGGGCCTCGGTACTGTCCGCGACGGCCACGGCGGCTCCCATCAGGGCGACGAAGGAGTCCACGAACTGGTAGTCCTGCACCAGGTAGGCGCGCATCTTCGAGACGGGCAGCATGCCCGCGAACAGCCCGGCCACGAAGGGATGCGTGACGGCGGAGTTCCAGTCATCGGCGACCGCTGCGCGCAGCTCCTCGGTCGGCGTTACAGCCATCGCTCTTCACTCTCCACGGGCGTCAACCGTCTTTGCCGGTTACCTTATCGTCAGGAATGATGACAGACCTTGGCTGTCCCACTGAACGCCATGGCGGTCATCGCGGGCCAGCATGAATCCGGCAGCCAGCCGACACGCGGCCCACGGTGATCACAACGTCCCGATGGGGCGCATATCACCCGTTCGGGTAGGTAAAGGGCAGCCGCCGGAAGCTCTTTCGCTGAGCAGGAAAGATCTTGGATCGCTGGTGTCGCTGTCGCGTATCCATTCATCCAAGATCTTTTCCCGGCTTCCCGGGGGGCAGGGAGTTGGCCCCGTTTGCCCGGTTCGGCAGTCGCGGTCACGGGTGCCGCGGCGAGCGCGGAGCGCACTGCCCGGGGCATCGGGCTGGCCGCTGGCCAGCGAGGCAGTCAGGCCGGAGCGGGGACGCCTTCGAGGACGATGACCGGGAAGACCCGGTCGGTGTTCTTCTCGTATTGCGCCGGACCGGAAACCATGCCGTAGAGCCGGTCGCGCTCCTTCCCGCCGTTACGACGGCCCGGGCCTGGAAGGACCTGTCGCCGAGTTCCACCGTCACCAACGGGTTGGCCCACAGGTTGTGGAACCACGCCGGATGCCTCGGGGGAGCCCGCTTTGGAGGCCACCACGAACACCCGTCCGCTGTCGTCGACCGCGAACCCGAGCGGCACGGTCGCAGACCGTCCCGTCCGCGCACCGGTCGTGGTCAAGAGCAGGATCGGGAAGGGCGGCTGGCTGACAACGCCTTGATTGGCGCGAAACTCGCTGATCACGTCCTGGTTGTAGGCCAGGAACTCCTCGTCGGACGGCACGTTGGGCACGGCACCTCCATAGTTGCCAGGAGAAATTCACCGTACCCGGTTCGACGCTCTCCACGCCCATCTCGGCGTGTCCCGCAAGGTCCTCACCCTGCGCCTCAACCGGCGGGCGCTCGCCACGCCCCGGAAAGTAATGGTGGTGCGCCAGAGAAACCAGCAGCCGTTCGGAATCATCTTGGTTTTGGAACCCAGGAATCAGGGATCTCCACGGCCGGCATCTGGACATCCGGATTAGGAGCTGGGCCAGGCGGCGTCGATGGCGTTGAACAGGGCCGTGCAGCGCGTGGGGCCCTCCGGTCCCGCCGGGCTTATCGCGTAGCCCTCATAAGAGCGGACTGTGTACTGGGCGCTGCCCTGCCGGTAGGTCACCTGCTGTCCGGTCGCGTAGCCGCCCGCGGGTGTTCTGGCTGAGACGTCGAGGACGACCTCGTAGGCATTGTGCCCGGTCGGACCGGGGTGGGATGCGTCCAGCCCTATCACCGCGCCGGGAACGGCCTGTCGCTGCGCCCACGCGGCCGGGTCGGAGTTCGTGCTGATCGCGGGCCACCCGTCTTCCAGGATGAGCAGGTGCTGCGCGCGATTCGCCTCGTAGACGATAGCCTTGTGCAGGATCAGGTTGTGCGGGTCGATCAGGGTCACCGATTCAACCTCGACCGGCGATGACGAGGCGTTGTAATACCTGTTGAGCGCGAACCCGACCGGCGAGTTCCACACGGGTGTGTCGGCGGCGCCGTTGGGCGCCGGAAAGCAAACCTTCTCGCCTTCTTGAGTCAACATGTCGACCAGCGGCGGCCGACTGCCCGCCGAGCAGGCGGCAAGCAGCAGTCCCGCAGCCGCCGTAAGCGCCGCACCCGCCGCATACCTGAACATCGGCACCTTCGATCTCTGCGCGGTGTTCGAGTGCAGCCACTGCCTCAACAGACGCTTGCAGGTTTCGCGGCTGGCGGATGTCAGCCGTCGAGCTGGTTGTAAGGCAGTCATCAAACGCCGGTCAACGTCCGCAGGGTGGCCGCCGCACGTTCACAACGCGCAGCACGAGACGCTTCTATTTGATGATCTGGATGTCGCAGCGGGCTCCCGGCGAGGCCGTGATGCGCTCGTCTCCTGTGACCAGAACGGCCCCGGTCAGCTCGGCCAGGGCCACGTAGGCGGCGTCGTACGGGGTCAGGTTCTCACGCAACTCCCACATACGCGGAAGAAGGGGCGACATGTGCCACCGGTCGACGGGAAGCACCATCAGGTCAGGGATGAGTTCCGCAGCCGCGGCGCCATCGAATTTCCCGCCGCGGACCAGGCCGCGAAGGGCGCTGAGCACCTCGGCGTCGAAAACCGAGGGAACCTGAAAGATCGCGTCGTCCCCGGACAGCAAGTCAGCTGCCGGGCTGCCCGGTGCGGTCAGCGCGGTCACCGCCACGGACGCGTCAAGCACGTAACCACTCACGGTTCCTGCCGGTCTCGCACGGCGCGCACCGCCGCGACGGCATCGTCCATCGTCACCGTGGACCCGCTGGACCTGGCCCGGCCCTGCGCCCGCCGGACGATCTCGGCCATGCTCGGCCGCTCCGCCAGCCTGGTCAACTCGCCCAACAGGTAGGCCTGCATCGACGGCCCGGCAGCCGCGGCCTTCCTGGCAAGCTCATCCCGTACCGCCTCAGGCACGTCCCGAATCTGAATCAACGGCATGCATGCATTATGCATAATGAGTGCGCCTCCCGTCGACTTCGCTCAGTCGGTGTCGTCGCGGCCGGTGGACTCCTTGCGGGCGCGGAGCATGAGGGCGGGGAGGACCGTGAGGCTGGTGCGCTCGGCGGTTTCGGCGGCGTCCCAGATCTGGTCTAGGTACTCCCACCAGTCCTTGTCGCGCGGGCAGAAGGTCAGGAGAAGGTTCGCGGTCGCGTACAACGGGACCGTGGCAACGCCTTCGGCGGAGAAGACATCGTCGAGTTTCTCCGAGCCCAGTGCGACACGGGACAGGTACTCGTAGATTTCCTGCTCACTGATGTCCAGGCCCGTCGCGGACTCAGCCGCGTTGCCGCGATCTCGCGGAGCGTCCACATCGGTTGGCCAGCGCTCGCTCACGTCGATCGCGATATAGGCGGAAGCCAACAGGCATAGCGGGATGGTGCCGAGGAATGCTCTCGTTCCCCACCGACTCGGATCGTGTCCGCCAAAGCGTCGAGCTCATGCCGTATTGCGTGGCCGAGCATCGTCCTGGTCGCCTGCTCGACCTTCCGGTCGATCCCCATGCTTTTCCTTCCAGCGTCTATTTGCCCAGGCTACGTTAGACACCACGGCGGTGACCGCGCTTGCCGCGACCGCATCCCACTTCGCGGGCACGTCACCGAGCGCGACAGCAATGGCTCGTGGCGAGCATGCCGATGTCGGAAATAGCCTTAACCATGTCAGCACGCGGCAGCCAGGAGCGTTCCGGCTTCCGTTTCTTCGTTGCCTGCTCGGGCAGTCTGGCCGTTCGTTCATCGACCTCCGCCAAGGCAGCCTTGATTTCGCGATCTGCGCTCGGGCGTTCGCGAGTCTCTGGAGGCGCGTGTTCCGGTTTTGACTCTTGGGGCTTGAGTTGCCCCGCCGCGTGCTTGGCCTCGTACTCCTGGACGCTCTTCTGGTACTTAAGGAACTCCGCTTTCCGGACCTCGGGGTCCCACAGGACCCGGAGCCGGGGCGAGTCGGCGGCATGCTTGGCGTGGACATCTACGGCCGCGTCCGGGGCATGGCGATGGCGGTCGCCGTGCCAGCCGTGCAGTTCCCGCATTGGCCGTTCCGCCCGTCCCATGCCGACATTGGGTCTCGACATTGGGTACGGACATTGGGTTGAACTGGTTCAAGTCACCATATTGGACGACTTTGGGTTCACGCGAAGTATGACGCCCGGAGGCGAAGAAGCGCGACCGGGCTTTGCCAGGCGCCGGGAGAGACGGGCGCGGCGAGGCGCAGCCGCGTGCGTTCGGGGCACGATTTGTGTGCCACGACTGCACGCGGGGCGCCCTGCCGCGACCGGCGCTCCCCCACGACCCGAAAAGTAATGGCCGGGTGCCGGAGGAACCAGCAGACGTTCGGAATGATCTTTATGCGGACGGTCCGCAGGGGGTTACTCGGGGGCGGGGCAGTGAGCACTCGCGCGGTCCCTCGGCAGCCTCACCGACCTGGACGGCCGGCCGATGGTCGACCTGAACCGCTACCGCGACGAATGGAACGACAGCTTCTCCTTCACCTTCGTGGAGCCCACGACGATGACCGCCTCAGAGCAGGCCGTGCTCGCCTGGACGGGAGAGATCACCGCCCTGGCTCACGTCGACTTGCCCAGGCGCAGCGTCGCCGTGCTCATCTCCGAGACGATGCGGCTCAACGATACGGGGAGCCCAGTCCTCGGCGTATGGGAACCGGCCGAACGCCGGATCGTGATACGACGCGACCAACTGAGCGGAATCGCCAGCTACGCGGGCACCCTGCTGCACGAGATAGGCCACATGACCAGCGGCACCTCAGACGGAACCCTGGACTTCGAACAAGTCCTTTCCGAGCTGCTTGGCCGGGTGGCAGCAACGGTCCTGTGGAGACCGTGACCACGGAAGGCCCGCTGGCAGCCAAAGAACAGCCACGGGTGAGGCCCGCTCGTGAGCTGCCGCGATCGGCAAGCGAGCGCTGTCGCTAACGAGCGAGCAGGTACGCGTTCCCATGCCTGTTCGCGGATGCGACGGTAATTAAATCTTGAGTCTATAAATGCGCAAAGCGTTGACGTTTCCCCGTTATCGAGCCAATCGGCCTGCATGCGCATATCGTGTAATTGCATTATCCGCTCAATGACGCTCGCAGGGGTGCCATCCGCGTTGCCCGGTCAAAGCACAGCCCTTACGACCACGCTGGGTTCGTCGCATCAGGAGACCAGCAACGCGACCCCAACTAGACTCTGCAGGAGGCTGACGGTGATCGCGTGGAGGCATGGCATGACCGGACAGGTGCCGGGGCAGGGTGACCCCCTGATCCCGCAGCCAAGCCTGACGCTGCCGGCCCTGCGCCAGGCGGTAGCCGCAGTTGCCCCCGGCCGGCTGTCAGAGATGTTCTCCAAGATGCAGGACGCCTTCGTTCGTGCCGGAGAAGAAGGCAGCGTCACCCCGATCCACATGTTCTACCGCGAGTGGGCCGTCATCGTGGAGATCGAACGCCACCCGGAAATCGCCCGCCGCCTGCACGCGGCAGAGCAGGCGCTGATGAGCGACGACGCGCCGGCTCGAGACGCCGCGATCCATGAGGCCGGTGAGATCGTGCGCGCCGCGCACCGGACAGTGGCTGGTGAGTGACTGGCACTGGGAGCCTCACCCTGACGATCTTCTCGCCGACCTCCCGCCTGAGGCGCGTACGGAACTTGACCAGTTGGCTCGCGAAATCACAGTTCGCGACTCAATGGTCTACCTGGACGGGAAGGATTACACCGGCCCTGGGCCGGGCCTGCGGACCGAAACCAGGGGCAGGCTCATGGCTACGTACCTCACGGACGTTCGCGGCGAACGCGTGGTAGTCCTCAATGTCACCTGGTTCGCGTAACCAGGTGGAAGGCGCCTGCCGCTGATGGCCGTTGACAACAAGACACTTGCGAAGCGACTGCGCCGCTGCGCGCACAAGACGCGTGCCCGCCGAGCGTCAGACGCTTCGCAGCGAGCGTCTCAAATTAGGTCCTGATGCCGTTGGCGCGCGACCTCGAAGAGTCGCTGACGGAGCTGTTCGCGATCGCGGCCACGGGTCTTGATTTTACCGGAGAAACCTTTGTGAGTTAACCGGAGACTTGAGAAGCACGGTCGACGACCTGCGCGTATTCGGTCATGATGCGAGTTGACGAGATGCTTGACGGGAAGGCCAGCACCCGTTCGGAAGGCCGAATTTGATGGCCTAGATACTTTCGGCTTTACCGATAGCCGCCGGGTGAAAACACGGGTAGAGTTAACCATGAGGTCGGGTGACGGGGACTCGGGAACGGATCGTGAGTCTGGCGCGTGCTTGAGATGATCGAGCCGCGCGCCGATCCCGCGCGCGACCCGAGCCAGAAAGCGCGAGCCGGGCACCGACTTCGTCGAGGCCATCGAGCTGCGTCTCGGCCAGTCCGTGCCGCCGCTGCCGTGGCAGGAGGGGCACCGCCGGTTTGCCGAGCGGCCGACCCAGAGCCGGTACGGCAGCGAGTGGCGGCATACCGTTTACGGCGGTGTCTTCAAGTTCCAGGCGGTGCGCGAGGAACTGGCCAGGGAACTGCGGTTCGAGCTGGGCGAGGACCACGCGGGCGTGCACGAAGAGGAGAGCGCGCTGTTCGCGTTGGTGCATGGACGCCGGCGAGGCTGATCGACGGGACCCGGGCATTCTCCTCCTGCGCCTGGGGGGCGGGCCGCTTCGGGCGGCTGCGCAAGGGCGATCCGGGCGCGTTCGACGGCTTCGAGACGGCGGCGGACAAGTGCGAGCAGGCCCTGTTCCGGCTGTTGTCTAGCCACGTCAGCTACCCGACCCAGCTAGCCGCCCGGCTCGCGCCGGGACGGCCGCGGTGGCGAGGCCGGACGGAAAGATCGACCCGAAGCGTTACTGGGGCGCCCTGCTCGTTGACGTCCTGGCGGTGCGGCGAGCCGGGGCGGTGACCACCGCGATCGGCGGGCTTGGCGGGGTGCTCGGCGGCCCAGTCGGCGCGGCGGCGGCCGCGGGTGCGGCGAACACCGTGGTCACCAAGGTCACCGAACGAGCGCAGCGCGCGGTGACCGGGGAGGAAGGCGGGGAGGAGCAGGCGGGCAACACGCCGACGCGGGAGATTCGCGGGCGGTTCAGGCCCTGGACATCGTGGTGCTCGTCAATGCCATCGCGGGCCACCTCGGGCTGCCGCCGACCCTGCTTAACGTCCTCGAGCTCCGGGTCGAGAGCAGCCGGTGTCGTCGGAAGGACGGCTCACTACCCGACCCCGAGACGGCCTTCCTCAGCAGCATGGTCGCGCCGGACCTCAAGCGGGTGGCCGACGCGAGGAACCGGGGATACGGCCCGGCCCTGAGCAGCTATCTGACTCGCGCCCTACCCGACGCCAAGAGAGTCGACCTCCGCGAACAAGGCAACCGACACCTGCTCGCCGAGTAAACCAACCCGGACCGCTTCCCGTCTGGGCGCTGGCGGCCGACCTGGATCGGGCGCTAGTCATCAGCCAGCAGTTCGCGGTGAACACGATCATTCGTGATCAAGGCTCCGCGATGTTCGTGGTCAACGGCCCCCCAGGCACCGGCAAGACCACGCTACTCCGCGACCTGATCGCCGCGATCGTAGTCAGCCGCGCGACCGAGCTGGCCACACTGAAATCCCCGAAAGACGCTTTCGTGAACCGCGCCGTGATCGACCGGCCCGACGGGATGACGGCCAGGCTGCGCGGCCCGCGAGACGGGCTGACCGGCTTCGAGATCGTGGTCGCCTCGTCCAACAACGCCGCGGTGGAGAACATCACCAAAGAACTTCCCGCGCTCAAGGCGATCGGCGAAGAGTGGCAGGAAACCGACGGCTACCTCCAAGCCCAGGCGACGGCCTTCCTCAACCAGCCCGACGGCAACGACCGATCAGGAAAGAAGAAACCGAAGAAGGCTCCGGCGCAGGCGTGGGCCCTGCTCGCCGTGCCACTCGGCAACGCCGCCAACCGCAGGCGGTTCAACGACTGGTTCCGCTGGGACCGCGACGGCATGTACCAGCACCTGACGAGGCTTGCCCTTAGCAAGCCGCCAACGCAGGACTGGACGGAAGCGAAGGAGCGTTTCACCGACGCGCTCGCCCGCGAGCGAAAGCTTGCGGCTGAACGCGCGGCGGCTTACCGTGCCTGTTTCGACCCTGTCGATGCCGTCACGCTGGACGACGCCCGGAAGGCGACCCGCGACGCGGAAACGGCGCGGACGCGAGCACAGGCGGCACACCGTGGACTTCGCCGCCGATCCGCGGAGCTTAAGGACCAGCATGCCGCGCTGTACGAAAAATCGCGCGCACACGACGAGGCGAAGCCCGGCAGGGCCGCGCGCCTGCTCGCCAGGGAGAACGTCAGGCAATGGCGCCAGGATGCCGACGCGCTCGCCGCCGAGATCGACAAGCTGGAGGAGTCCATCCGCGCGGTGCGGGCCAAGGTCCGCACGGCGGGCGCTGCGGCCACGGAGGCGGCGGCCAAAGCGACCGAGGCCGGCGAACGGCGCGACGAACTCGACCAGCGGCGGCGAGAAGATGCCAAGCGGCAAGAAGACGCCAGGCGGGACTGGCCACACGCGTACCCGGACACCTGGCACCAGGAGACGCAAGAGGACCAGGAGCGAGCCGCCCCCTGGGCTGACGAGGAATGGATGCGGGCAAGAACCGAGGTCTTCCTGGCCGCCCTCGACCTGCACCGTGCCTGCATCGAGGCCAACGCCCGCGAGGTCCGCGACACCCTCGTCGAACTGTGCAGGCTCCTCACCCGGGATCCAGGCCGGACCACCGTAAAAGAAGCGGAGCGCGCCGCCTGGCAGACACTCTTCCTCCTCATCCCCGTGCTGTCCACCACATTTGCGTCGACGGGGCGCATGTTCGGTCCCCTCGGTAAAGAGGAACTCGGATGGCTGCTCATCGACAAGGCCGGCCAGGCACTCCCGCAGGCCGCGGTCGGCGCCCTCTGGCGCGCCAAGCGCGCGGTCGTGGTCGGGGATCCGCGCCAGCTTGAGCCAATCTCCCAGCTTCCGGGGCAGGTACAGCGGGAACTAGCGAACTCGTTCGGGATAGCCCAGGACTTCGTCCCCGCCGGCCGTTCCGCGCAGGCCCTGGCCGACCGTCGCAGCCGACTCGGCACATCGGTACAGACGGACGCCGACCCCGTCTGGGTCGGCATGCCGCTACGCGTACACCGCCGCTGCGAGACGCCCATGTTCGAGATGAGCAACGAGCTCGCCTACGGCGGCCTGATGGTCCACGGCACGTCGCCAAAGCGGATCCCTGAAGCGGGCGAGGAATGTCCCCCGAGTTCCTGGTTCAACGTCCTCCCGCACAGCGTCAGCGGCCGGTGGGTTGACGAGCAGGGCGCGGTCCTCGCGAGGACGCTGCAGGGCCTGCTCGCCCGGCACGGCGTCCCGCTTGGGCAGATCTACGTGCTCAGCCCGTTCCGCGCGGTGGTCCGCGAGTGCCGTACGGTCGCCCGCAACACGCTCCGCGCCGCGTTTGAGCACGCTCCCGAGGGCATGGACGAGTTCCTCGCCAAGCACATCGGCACCGTTCATACCATGCAGGGTAAGGAAGCCGACGTCGTGATCCTCGTCCTCGGCACCGACCAGACCCCTGGCCGCCGCGCCCGCGACTGGGTCGGTTCACCGCCCAACCTGCTCAATGTCGCGGTTAGCCGCGCCCGCCGCCGCCTGTACGTCATCGGCTCGTATTCAGAGTGGCGCGCTGCCCCGAACTTCGGCGTCTTCGACACCACCGACACGTTCCCGAAGTACGACTTCTTCGCCAAGATCTGAGTACGGATGCCCAGCCAGCGGGTTGCCCAGGACGCGCAAAAAGGCGACTGAAGGCGCAGCTAACTGGCGCAACAGCGGGGCCAGGCTTACCTGGGTGCTCAGAGAGAAGGGCGCGGTAGGACGCAGCCGCGTCCGTTCGCGGCACGCTTTATGCCACAACTGGACGTAGAGGGCATCGGGGAACTGCGGTGCTATCGGGTGGGCGGGGCGCAGCCGGGACGATCGCGCGAAAACCCGTTGCCAACCGGGCCGCTGATGCAACACGCCTGCTGTCGTGTTCCGGTTCGCCGTCCTCGTCCCCCGCGCGTTCGACCGCGCGGCGATGACGGCTGCCTCGGCAGTGCTGTCCACGGATGTGTCCGGTGTGCTGGACTTCGGTGACACGGGGGGCAGCGGCGGTCCCGCTGCGCTGGCGTCGGCCCTACCAGGGGAGACGGTGCAGGTCACCGTCGCGCTCGGCAAGCCGGTCGCGCTCGACACCGGCCAGACCTTCGCGATCCGCGAGGGCGGTCGCACCGTCGGCGCGGGCACGGTAACCGCCCTGCTCGACTGAGCCAGCGGGTGCAGGACTCCCAGAGTCCCGCACCCGCCGCTCAGGGAGAGGCAGCTGTGAAACATGGCTGGGCCTTATGCGTGGGCACCGGGCGCTCATCATCGGTGCATGCGTGACCGCCCGAGCGCTCGTCGTCGGTGCATGCGTGACCGCCGGGGCGCTCGTTGTCGGTGCATGCGTGACCGCCGGGACACTCGTTGTCAGCGTCACTGTCCAGGTGCACTCGCTGATAACAGTCAGGTGATAGTCCTGCCCCACGTTCGTCGGGTAGAGCGTCACCGTCGCGGAACCGCCCGTGCCGAGCGCGTTAGCGATCACTTGGTCATCGGAATTAGGACTGGCCTGGTCGCCGTACACCATGTCAGCTATGAAGTTGCCCGACCCGCCAGATGCGGAACAGTTATATGTGTACGTCGCAGTGACCGTGCTCGTAGTCACCAGGAAAGGCGCCGAGCTTCCCTGCCCGTTGCCCGACATCTTGATTAGGACATGCGGTGCTGATAGCTGGGCCTTATGCGCGGGCACCGCGGCACTCGTCGTCGGTGCATGCGTGACCGCCCGGGCGCTCGTCGTCGGTGCATGCGTCACCGCCGGGACACTCGTTGTCAGCGTCACTGTCCAGGTGCACTCGCTGATAACAGTCAGGTGATAGTCCTGCCCCACGTTCGTCGGGTAGAGCGTCACCGTCGCGGAACCGCCCGTGCCGAGCGCGTTAGCGATCACTTGGTCATCGGAATTAGGACTGGCCTGGTCGCCGTACACCATGTCAGCTATGAAGTTGCCCGACCCGCCAGATGCGGAACAGTTATATGTGTACGTCGCAGTGACCGTGCTCGTAGTCACCAGGAAAGGCGCCGAGCTTCCCTGCCCGTTGCCCGACATCTTGATTAGGACATGCGGTGCTGATAGCTGGGCCTTATGCGTGGGCACCGCGGCGCTCATCGTCCGTGCATGCGTGACCGCCGGGGCACTCGTCGTCGGTGCGGTTGCGGCCCTCGGCGCGGCGAGCGCACTGGACGACCTGCATACGCTGGCAATTGCGACGACAACAATTAGCGCGACGGTTGTGGCAAGCGTGCTAAGGATCTTGCACCTGACAGACCACGATTTACGCGGCATTCCGGCGGATGGTGGCGCGATTGGGTTCATTTCCACCTTTGCCTCCCACGCAGGTATGGCTTTGATTGTATGCCCCCTGTACCTTCGCACTAGACGCCATCGTTCCGGTAATGCCAGAATTCCGCTTCCGTTCTCGTAACTAAAGCGCCCAAGTGGTGGCAAATCCCGCTATCGCAGTTTCCGCCCCAGCGAGCGTACCTGGAAACTGGGGCATAACTGGCTTTATGCGACACAGTCGGGTTAGTACTGAAGATTCAGCCCGTATATCACGCTTAATCTTCAGTACTAACGGGCTGGCGGGCGGACCGCGGCCCTTGCTCGCTGCCAGGGCCGGGGAAGGAACGCATATACGGGGAAAATCTATGACAAACGACAACCTTGCCGATCCTGTGATTATCGTAGGGCTTTATATATTGCCAGGCATGGCAGATTCCCCGCGTACTCGCGTGCGCCCGACGATCAGGTTCCGGCGAGCGCCTCAAATTAGGTCCTGATGCCGTTGGCGTGCGACCTCGAAGAGTCGCTGACGGAGCTGTTCGCGATCGCGGCCACGGGTCTTGACAGCGTGGCAGTTGGGGCAGAGGGCGATCATCTGGATCGGATCGTCGGGGCCGTCCTTGGCCAGGTCGTGGATGTGGTCGATCTCAAGGATCGGGTCTCCTGCATCCGTCAGGACGTCTGGGTGACCGATGCAGTCGGGGTTCTCGCAGGTGCCCTTGCTCCGAAGGAGGACTGCGCGGCGGGCGGCCGCCGATCGAAGCGGTTCCATCGAAGTCCGAGAGGCGCGCTTGCCCACGTTCCGCTTGCTGCTGCGTTCCGCCAGGCCACACAGGCGGCGGTAGGCGTCTTCCAGCGGGCTCTGGCCGATTGCCTTGTCATCGTTCTCCTTGGTCTGCGCGGCGATGCCCGTGTCGGTCAGGCCTACGTCCTCAAGCAACTCGACGTAATCCGTGCCCTGGAAATAGCTCTCCAAGATCGCGCGGACCACCGACACACGGGTCACTGCCGAGTCATGGAGGAGGTCATAGGCGGCAGCGGGGAGTCCCCCCGACGGGGCGTGATTGTCGAACCAACGCCTCCAACCTGGACGTGCGGATACTGGCTAGCGCCTTAGGTCGCGGGTCAGTCTGTGTTGTCTCGGCGGGTGGACTCCTGGTGGGCGCGAAGCACGAGGGCAGGGAGGACTGTGAGGCCGGTGCGCTCTGCGGCTTCGACGGCGTCCCAGATTTGGTCTAGGTACTCCCGCCAAATGTTGGAAATAGCATCCGGGCTTTGCCAGGCGCCGGGAGAGACGGGCGCGGCGAGGCGCAGCCGCGTGCGTTCGGGGCACGATTTGTGTGCCACGACTGCACGCGGGGCGCCCTGCCGCGGTCGGCGCTCCCCCACGACCCGAAAAGTAATGGTTGGGTGCCAGAGGAACCAGCAGACGTTCGGAATGATCTTTTTGCGGACGGTCCGCAGGCTAATGTGACATCACGGCTTTGAGGTCCCTGATGACTTCGGTCGCGACTTTGCGGATCTCCGCGATGAGCTTCAGGTCGCCCTCGGCGCGGAGGACCACGGGTCTTCGCTCTATTCGCAGCTCCCGGTAATCGCCGATCCCGAGCCGCTTGACTTCCGGTATTGAGATCCTCGTTAGCCCGCCACCGCGATCGATGGCCGCCAAATCTCCGTAGGCGAGCCGCGACCTCGACAGCCACTTGAGCAGGAGGTCCCGGAGGCGCAGGCACTTCTTCTCCAGGGCCAGGTCAAGGTACGCCATGCCGGGACTGCGCCGCCAGTCCACGGCGGCGCAGTACTCATGCGCGTTAGTACGCAATATATCCAGCACCTGGCGGAGGAACGGATCCGCCCGATCCACTGCCCTGCCGTCCACAGCCGCGTAGTCATTGAGGGCGTCCAGCACAGACCGGCAGGCCGTGAAGATCTTCTCGTACGCGGACAGATGCCGGTCGAAGGCGCGGAGCCTGTGCTCCTCCCGCATCGCGGTGCGGCGCTGATAGTACGCGATCGAAGCCGCCGACAGCGCGGTGATCAGGGTTCCGAGGATCGCGCCCAGGAGGGCGAGCTCGGCGGTTGCCACGTCATCTCTCCTCGTATAGCGAGGGGATCATGATGAACGTCCTGGTGACCTTGACGTTCGGCAGGTTCTGGATCTTGTCCATGACCAGCTCGTGCAGTGCCTGGACAGATGGCGTCTCCACGCGGGCGATGACATCGGCTTCCCCGTACACTGCGGCAGCCATCTTGACGAACTCGAATTTATCCATGAGCATCCGGACGATATCCCCGGAATTCTTCGCTGGCACGGTAATGAGAACGAACGCCTGGACCAGGTCCCCGGCTGCCGCCATACTCGCCCCTCCTTTACCGATCTCGCCCAGTGCACGCTAGGCCACGTGCAGAACGCGTCAGAACGTTACCTGTAATGTGCCCTGATTCGCCCGGTTGCAGCGCGGATTATGCAATTAACTTCGCCCTTGACGACTTTGGGTTCACGCGAAGTATGACGCCTGGAGGCGAAGAAGCGCGACCAGGCTTTGCCAGGCGCCGGGAGAGACGGGCGCGGCGGGGCGCGGTCGCGTGCGGTCGTGGCACGATTTGTGTTCCACGACTGCGGCCGGGGCGCCTCGCCAAGCCCGGCGCTCCCCACGCCCCCGAAAGCGATGAGTGGTGCGCCAGAGAAACATGCTGCCGTTCGGGATAATCTTGGTCGGTTTAGCCCCGCTGGTACCGGAGGTAGACGACCTGCGAGAAGGTCTGCGTCTCGATGAGTTCGAGGTCGAGTTTCTTCGCCAGCGGCGGGAAATACGGGGTGCCGCCTCCCAGCACGACCGGACAGATGAACAGCCGGTACTCATCGATGAGGCCTTTCTCGGCGAAGGAGGCGGCGAGCCTGGCGCCGCCGACGCCGATGCGGCCGGCGCCGGGTTGATTCTTCAGCTCGGCGACCTCGGCGGCGACGTCTCCGCGGGCCAGGCGGGCGTTGGGTTTTACGGTCGTCAGGCTGGTTGAGAACACCACTTGGGGGATGGCCGTCCAGATGGGGGCGAATTCGAGTGCCAAGGGGTCGGTGAAGGTCTGTTCGGCCGTCTCCCAGACGAGCATGTCCTCGTAGAGACCTCGCCCGGACAGGTGCCCGGTGAGTTCCCGGGTCTGCTCGGTTTTGAACCGCATCAGTTCCTCGTCGGGCGCGCCCCAGTCGATGGCACCGTCCGGTCCTGCGATGTAACCGTCCAGCGACACGGACATGGAGTAGATCAACGTAGTCATCAGGCCTCCTTGCTCGGCGTGTCCTCGATCACCGGCGAGGGCACGGGCTGCGTTAGACCAGACTGTAGACTTCCGGAGGTATGACCGTCTCTGCCGATTCGGCCAAAGATCAGGTTCAAACGGCCACCACGGGCCTGGTCAACCTGTGGGGAAACAGCCGCTGGGCGGGCGGCAGCCTCATGTATGACGGCTGCGAGCAGGTGGTCACTGGCTGGCACTTTCACGACGTGCACGAGATCGAGTACGCCTGCCGCGGGATGGTGGAGGTCGAGACGGAGGCCGGCCACTACCTGCTGCCGCCGCACCAAGCCGCGTGGATTCCGGCGGGCCTTCGCCATAAGACGACGTTGAACGCTGGTGCGCAGACCCTCGCCGTGCTCCTTGAGCCAGGACTCGTCCCTGCGGCCGGAGACCGGGTGCGGATCATCGCTGTCTCCGCACTGCTTCGGGAGATGATGCTCTATTCGGTGCGCTGGCCAATCTCGCGTAGCGAGCCGGCGGTCGATGCAGACCCGTTCTTTCAGACCCTCGGGAATGTGGTCGCGGAGGCACTGGATGACGAGATGCCGTTGAACTTGCCGGTCTCGAACGATCCGGTTGTCGCCGCGGCCACCGAATACACCCGTGCTCACCTCGACTGCGTCACGGTCGGCGACGTGACACGCGCGATCGGCGTTTCGGAACGGACACTGCGCCGCATCTTCGGCACCCACTTGGGCATGTCGTGGCGAAGCTACCTGCTACGTGCCCGCGTGCTTCGGTCCATGGCCATGCTCGCGGAATCGGATCGTTCCGTCCTCGAGGTGTCCATCGCCGTGGGTTTCGACGACGTCGGGGCCTTCGCCCGGTCCTTCGCCAGGCACTGCGGGGAGACTCCATCCGCCTACAAACGACGAATTAGTCGAGCACCGTGAATCATTTATGTGGGACACCCCAGACCGCCGCTGTTCGATGCGTTGGTCTCCAAATCCAAGGTGCTTCGGATAGCTCAAATACTAACAAAAATGCCACCATCGCAACCGCACTCAGACATAGTTCGCGATAGAGAAAAATGTATCTATTAGTATTTTCGGAAGGCATTTACTTGCGCTGACCGCGACCCGGTGTTAAGTTCAGCCCGTTTGCTTTATGTGAATGTTTGTCGCAGCCAAGTGGGTCTGCGGGGCGCGGGTAGGGGGATCGTAATGGGGAATGTCCGGCGTTTGTCAGGACTGTCGGCTTTGCTTTTGGTTATCGCGAGCGTGATCGCGGTCTTCATGCCGGGGCTCAGTGCTTCCGCGGCGGGGACGGGGGTGGCGTTCAGTCCCTCCCCTTATGACTACGGGAAGGTCGCCACCGGGCAAACCGCCACCAAGACGTTCACCCTGGCCAACACTGGCCGCGAGGCAACCGGGGCGCTGACGGTCACCCTGACGCCGGCCTGGCGAACGCCGTCGAAGGCGTTCGCCAAGACCGCTGACACCTGTACCGGGAAGAGCCTCGGCCCGCAGAAGTCGTGCAAGGTCACGGTGCGGTTTGCCCCCGCCACCGCGGGCACCGTCGCCGCCACGCTGACCGCGGTCAACAACAAGAAGGCAGTCGAGACCGCCGACTGGCTGCGCGGCACCGGCACCAACAGCGTGACGGTGACCAGCCCGGGTAACCAGACCTCGACCAAGGGCAGAGCGGTCAGCCTGCAGGTCCGGGCCCGCGACTCAGACGGCTCGCAGACGCTGACCTACTCCGCCACCGGCCTGCCCGCCGGACTCTCGATCAACCCCCACACCGGCCTGATCACCGGCACCCCCACCGCCACCGGGACCTCCCACGTCACCGTCACCGCCACCGACACCACCGGGGCGAAGGGGTCGACATCGTTCACCTGGACCGTCAACGCGCCCGCCAACACCGTCACAGTGACCAGCCCGGGTAACCAGACCTCGACCAAGGGCAGCGCGGTCAGCCTGCAGATCCAGGCCACCGACTCGGACGGCTCGCAGACGCTGACCTACTCCGCCACCGGGCTGCCCGCCGGACTGTCGATCAGCCCCGCCACCGGCCTCATCACCGGCACCCCCACCACCGCCGGGACCTTCAGCTCCAAGGTCACCGCGACCGACACCACCGGGGCGAAGGGGTCGACATCGTTCACCTGGACCGTCAACGCGCCCGCCAACATCGTCACGGTGACCAGCCCAGGTAACCAGACCTCCACCCAGAACACCCCCGTCAGCCTGCAGATCCAGGCCACCGACTCGGACGGCTCGCAGACGCTGACCTACTCCGCCACCGGGCTCCCGACCGGACTGTCGATCAACCCCGCTACCGGCCTCATCACCGGCACCCCCACCGCCACCGGGAACTCTAACGTCACCGTCACCGCCACCGACACCACCGGGGCGAAGGGGTCGGCGCCGTTCACCTGGACGGTCAACGCGCCCGCCAACATCGTCACGGTGACCAGCCCAGGTAACCAGACCTCCACCCAGAACACCCCCGTCAGCCTGCAGATCCAGGCCACCGACTCAGACGGCTCCCAAACCCTGACCTACTCCGCCACCGGGCTCCCGACCGGACTGTCGATCAACCCCGCCACCGGCCTCATCACCGGCACCCCCACCGCCACCGGGAACTCCACCGTCACCGTCACCGCCACCGACACCACCGGGGCGAAGGGGTCAGCGCCGTTCACCTGGACGGTCAACGCGCCCGCCAACATCGTCACGGTGACCAGCCCAGGTAACCAGACCTCCACCCAGAACACCCCCGTCAGCCTGCAGATCCAGGCCACCGACTCAGACAACTCCCAAACCCTGACCTACTCCGCCACCGGGCTCCCGACCGGACTGTCGATCAACCCCGCCACCGGCCTCATCACCGGCACCCCCACCGCCACCGGGAACTCCACCGTCACCGTCACCGCCACCGACACCACCGGGGCGTCAGGGTCAGCGTCGTTCACCTGGACCGTCAACGCGCCCAACACGATCACGGTGACCAGCCCGGGTAACCAGACCTCCACCCAGAACACCCCGGTCAGCCTGCAGATCCAGGCCACCGACTCAGACAACTCCCAAACCCTGACCTACTCCGCCACCGGGCTCCCGACCGGACTGTCGATCAACCCCGCCACCGGCCTCATCACCGGCACCCCCACCGCCACCGGGAACTCCACCGTCACCGTCACCGCCACCGACACCACCGGGGCGTCAGGGTCAGCGTCGTTCACCTGGACCGTCAACGCGCCTCAGCCGCCGACCGCGAACCCCCAGAGTTACAACGCGGTCGGCAACACCACGCTCGCCGTCGGTACCACCGTCGCCGGGCCGGCCGCCACCGTCAGCGGCAGCCTGCTAAGCGGCGACACCGGCGATGCGTCGTGCGGCACGCTCACGGTGACCGGGCACACCGCGCCCGCTCACGGCACGATCGTCACGCTGAACACCGATGGCACCTTCACCTACCTGCCGGCCGCGGGTTACACCGGCACCGACACCTTCCAGTACACGATCACCTGCGGCACCTCCGGGCAGACCGCGTCTAACACCGTCACGATCACCGTCGGCACGCTCGTCTGGTACGTCAATAACACGGCGGCGGCGGGCGGAAACGGCGAGTCCAGTTCTCCGTTCAACACCCTGGCCAG
>CAVTIR010000012.1:0-34349 GCA_963734665.1 uncultured Actinomycetota bacterium
CACGGCGCAATGACCGAACTATGGTCATCCGGCGCGAGGGGCGTCTAGGCAAGCGTCCTAGCACCAAGATGCTTGACGAGGAGCCACTTAAGAGTCCTTACGGGCGCGGCCGTGGTCTGGTAGTACCGCAGGAAGTCGATGAACGTCAGCCCGGCGATCGCCGCGAGGGGGAAGTTCAGCTGCCGGGAACTCATCGATCCGCCGACTGGACCCGCTGGCCCGCATCGCCTCCCTGCGGCTCCTCCGGGCTGCCTGGATCAACGCCACCGTAAGGGGCCAGCACTTCCGCCGCGAACTCCTCGGCATCGTCCTGCGGCTGGTAGCCGAGTGCCTCTGCAGCTCCAAGGTCCCACCAGCGCCGGGTGTTCCGGGAGATGCCGTAGACGACCGCGTAGTCGAGGTCGGGGCTACGCAGGCATGCGTCGACGAGGCGCACGGCGTCAGCCGGGCTGAGCCAGCTTCCCAGCATCCGCGGCGATGTTGGCCGATCGGCGCACGAACCAATGCGCAGGCACGCGACCTGCATGCGATAGCGGTCGGCGTAGAAGCGCCCGAGAACCTCCCCGAAAGCCTTGGACACCCCGTAGTAGGAATCGGGCCGGTCACCAACCCCCGGGCTGACTGGAGCGCAGCGGGGAGCGAAGCCGTTAGCATGGTTGCTGCTCGCGAAGATGATGCGCCGCACTCCGGCCATCCGCGCAGCCTCCATTACCTGGTAGGTCCCCTCGATGTTCGAGGGCAGTACTTCCTCGAAGGATGACGAGGTGCGGGCCACGCCGGCTAGGTGCACTACGGCGGAGGCGTCAGCGACGGCCTCACGGAGCGCCGCAGGGTCGGTGACGTCAGCAACAATCGACCCGGGCTCGCCAGGGATGGGCACCCGGTCCAGGAGGCGAAGCTCCCAGCCCAGCCTGGGCAGGCCGACCCGCAAGTAATGACCGATCCTCCCTGCCGCCCCTGTAACCAGCACTGTGCTCATCAGTCGCCTTTCCTTCTGGCCGAGGCCATCGATTCGCCCAGGGCCGACCCCCGGCGCTATCCATCCCGCCGGATCCGCTCGGCCCGACTGCCTTTCCACCGAGTAGCCGCGGCGCCGGGTTCGCGCGAACCCGGCGCGGGTTCGCGCGAACCCGGCAAGGAGATCCTCTTTATCCGTGATCGTGTGAGGTCGGAGCTGACGGTGGACTAAGTTCCTGCCTCACCGGTTGTAGCGGGGGAATAGTCCCCGCAGCTCCTGCAGAACCGCGTTTAGGGCCGCCGTCGTCGCTTCATCGAGGGCCGGACCGTCGGCGGCAGCCAGGTTGGTCCGCAGTTGTTCCGCGCTGGATGCGCCGAGCACGATGCCGTCAACCAACGGCCGGGAAAGCAGCCAGCGCAGGGTCAGCTCGACGGGGGAGAGGCCGGCCTGGGCGGCGACTTCGCCGAGGCGGTTCGCGGCCGCCAACTGCGGCGGCGACCAGTAGCGGCCGCGGTAGACGCCGCTAGTGGCGAAACGCCCGGGCGCTGGCTTGTCGAGGCCGTGGTGTTTTCCGGTCAGCAAGCCGCCAGCGAGGGGGTTGTACACCAAGGTCGCCACGCCGTACTCAACGGCGAACGCCGCATACTCCTCTTCGAGCCCGCGGCTGATGGGGTTGTAGAGCTGCTGGCCGATCCGCGGTTCTGGCCAGCCGTGCTGCTTCGCCCGTTCGATCATCGCTGCCGCCTGCCACGAGGCGTAGTTGGAAAACCCGACGTGGCGGACCTTGCCGGCCGCCACCAATTCCGCCATCGCGGCGAGGGTCTCCTCGACGGGAACCGTGTGGTCCGGCTGGTGCAGGTAGTAGAGGTCAACGTAGTCCGTGCCGAGGCGATCGAGACTGTCATCGATCGCGCGTCGAATCGCCGCGGGGCTCAGCCCCGCTCCGTCCTCGGCGTCATCCATCCGGTTGAACACCTTGGTGGCGATCGTGACGCGGTCGCGCTGCCCCGCAAGGGCCTTGCCCAGCATCGATTCGGCGGCACCATGGTTGTACGAGTTGGCGGTGTCGAAGTGGTCGATGCCCGAGTCGAGGGCTGCCTTTACCATTTCCTCAGCACCGACCTGATCGACCTGCGATCCGAACGTCATGGTGCCAAGGATCAGCCGTGAGCTCTCGAGCCTTGTACCACTCAGGTCACGTCGTTCCACTGTTTCCCTTTCCTCGCTGGCCATCGCACGGCCAGGTTGAACTCGCGGTCAGAAGTTCCGTCAGGCGCGGTTCCAAGAGCAGGGGACCGCGCCTGACGGAATGAACCTCACCAGCGGGCTACGACGTTGCCGTCGATGTAGTCGAAGCGCAGGTCGTCGCCGAGGCCCGGCCGGTCGGGCAGCGTGACGTCGCCGTGGTCGTCCATGGGGTCGATGATCGAGTTCAGGTGCGGGGGGACGCGGTTGTAGTCGAAGAAGGGGTGCAGCAGTCCCCGCTCGTACCAGCGGCCGTTCTCCATCGCGCCGAGGAGCGCCAGGTTGCCCGAGCCGCCCCCGTGTACCTCGGCCTCCATGTTGTAGGCGCTGGCCAGGTGCACGATCTTCAGCGCCGGCGTCAGCCCCCCGGTGTCGTTCACGCCCACCCGCATGATGTCGCACGCGCCGGAGGCGATCCACTCGGCGCGGGTGTGTACCCGCCCGGCGGCGCTCTCCGGCCCGATCACCGGGATATCCAGCTGGCCTGCCAGCCAGCGGTAGGAGCTGACCGACGCCTCCTCCATGGGTTCCTCGTACCAGTAGTAGTCGAGTTCCTGCAGCGCCCGGCCCAGTTTCAGCGCCTCGCTGCGGCTGTACCAGTGGTTGGCATCCAGCATCAGCGGCACGTCCGGGCCGACTGCCTCGCGCACCGCGGCGCAGGCCCGGGCATCGAGGTCAGTGCTGGGCGCGGACGGCACCGGGGGCATCCAGGTGTGCAGCTTGATCGCGCTGTATCCCTTGGCGACGAGCGCCTTGGCGAAGCTCCCGTAGTCTTCCGGGGTACGAAGCCCGCCCTCTAGCTCATCGCCGCACATCGTGCTGCCGTAGGCGGGAACCACACTCCGCGCCCCGCCGAGCAGCTGCCAGGCCGGCACGCCGAGCTTGCGGCCCGCGAGGTCCCACAGCGCCTGGTCAACGTAACCGACCGCCCGGTCGGTGAGCTGCCCCCCGCTACCGCGCTGCATGCGGTACAGCCGGTTCCAGACCCGCTCCCGCATGAACCCGTCCTCGCCGACCAGAACCCTGCGCACGTAACCGTCGAGGACGAAAGGGCGGACGGCCTCAGCCTGGCACAGGCAGTGGCCCTCGGCGCCGTCAGCGTCCCGCACGGTGAGCAGCGCCGCCTCCGCCGACCGCTCCGGGCCAGGGTGCGTATGCCCGTCAGAATCCTTCGTCGTCCAGCTCAGGGTCTTGAACACCCGAACCTCGACGCCCTCGATCTTCGCATCCATTGCCAGCCTCCCGTTACTTTTGGCTATGCTGCCACTGTGCTTGTGCGGAGTTCAGATCCCCGTCGAGCGCTTGCACCCACTGCTGGGCGGACATCTGGCCCAGCAGAACTTTCTGCCACTGCGTGTCCATGTTGACCTCTATGCCGCCCAGCTCGGGCAGATACAGCGGCACATTGACCACATGCGTATCCTTACTGGCCAATGCAGGGACGATCGCCTTTACCGGCTGTTGCTGCTGAACCCACGATTGCTTAAGTGCGCCCTCGTTGCCCGGTATCTGACCCACGTTCTGGTTCCAGTAGCCGTTGGACGTCGCTGACAGCAAGAACTGTATGAATTTCCAGTCCGCCGCCTGATTCTGGCTGGCTTTGAAGATGGCGTAAGTGTCGATTTCCGGTGCCGCTATTGTTACCTGGCCAGGGGTGTCCGGACTTGACGGGTAGGGCAATCCGATGACATTTTGCTGGCCACCGAGCGCAGTTACATTGCTTTGATACGATCCAATATTCTGCAGCATCATTGCCGCTTTTCCGCTATCGAACTCCGCTACCATCTGCAGGTAGGAGTTGTTGATGTCCGCCGTCGGGGTGGCGGTCTTGTATAGTGCGGCGAAGCGTTTGACGAACTCGGTAGCGAGCGGGCTGTCGAAGTTGCTCTGGCCGCTGGGCGAGAAGAAGGTATTCATCCCGGAATACGAGATCATCTCTTCCATGAGCTGGGCCGTTGCCCCTGCACCGCCCCGCATCGACAGGCCGTACTGGCCGGTCGAGGGGTTGGTTAGCTTAACCGCGTCGGTGAAGAACGCGTTCCAGGTCGTGGGGCACGTGAGCCCTGCCTTCGTGAACAGCTTCATGTTGCACCACAGCGTCGTCGGCACACCTGAGAAGGGGAGCGCGTAGTACGTGTTTCCAGTTGGCGAAACGGCCGCCGTGGCACTGAGCAGGCTAGGAAGGAGCTGGCTCTTGAGCGGGCTCTTCGCGAGCAATCCATTGAGCGGAACGAGTGCGTTCTGCGCGATGATGGCCGAGAGATCCTCACCAGGGATGGAGGCGACGTCGGGTGGCGAGCCGCCGACGATCGCCGTGTCGTACTTCTGGAGCACCGAAGTGTCAGGGATCCCCACGTATTTCACGGTGATTCCCGGATTTTCGTGCTCGAATATGGGGATAAGGTGCTCGTACAAGGGCGTCCGCGGACCGCCGTTGTCGTCCCAGAAAGTGATCGTGACCGGGCCGCCGCTGGAAGATCCACCTCCACCTCCAGATCCAGCACAACCGGCGAGTAGTAGCATCCCGCAGGCGAGCCCCACGAGAATTTTAGCTCGGCGCCGGAAGCGGCGCCTCTTGCGTACCCCGGAATCCGCAGGATTCTCGACAACCGCACTGGTCGACATCACAGTTTCTCCTTTCGCCCGCGTTGCTTAGAACATCGCGGGCCTAGCCTGGGAAGCCGAACTTATCCCTTGATAGCTCCTGCCGTGATTCCCTGTACGAGGAAGCGCTGGATGACGGCGAAGACCAGCACCACAGGAACGGCGGCGATAATTCCACCGGCAGCGAGCGCACCGAAGTTCACGCTGAATTCGCCAATCGTGTAGTCAAGGCCGACCGGCAGCGTAAAGTGATTTTGGCTTGACATGAACATCAAGGCGAACAGGAAATTGTTCCAGCTGCCGATGAATGCAAATGATCCAACGGCGATAAGCCCTGGCCGCAGCAGCACGAGCGTCACGGCGAAGAACGCGCGCAGCCGGTGACATCCATCGACCATCGCGGCTTCTTCAAGTCCAACTGGTATGTTCCGCACGAATCCACTCATGAGCAGCGAAGTGAGTGGCAATTGAAAAACTACATCAGCCACCACAAGGGCTAGCAGGTTATCGATGAGCCCCAGGTGGCGGAAGATAATGAACAACGGGATCAAGAGCATGACGCCCGGCACGAACTGAGTGCACAGCAGGATGACAACGAGTGCCCCGCGACCCCGGAAGCGATAGCGCGCCAGCGCGTACCCCGCCATCGTCGCGAAGATATTGACACCGATCAGCACTCCCAGTCCGACGATCACGCTGTTCTCGAAGAACACGCCGAAATGAAGCACGTCCCAGACGGTCCTGAAGTTGGCCAGGGTGATCGGCCAAGGATATGGGTGCTGGGAGTCTGCTGGCCGGAATGCGAAGACTATCATCCAGTAAAATGGAATGAGCGTAAAAAGCAGGTACAGGGTGAGCGGCACGAAGAGGTAGAGGCGAGACTTGTCCCATTGCCGGACCATAGTGGCGGCCATGCCGCGGCGCGTGATCGTCATGGAGGTACTTTCCTCCCGTTCACTGGACGATGATGTCGCGGTTCGAACACTGGCCACCAAGATCACCTGTATCCTGTCGACGCGCCGAATTTGCTCAACTTCAGGTAGATGAGCCAGTAAAACTAGGACGAATGACTCAAACCTGCCACGGTCAACGCGGCGCCATAACCGAAATTGTGCTCGTTAATAGCCTGCTGGGCGACGTACAAGGGCAGTGTCGTCGTTTCGGTTCCCGGGCCGCCGTTGGTCAGGGTGAAGAGCAGGTCGACGTTGTTGAACTCCCAGATAGCGAGGCAAGGTCGACAAGATGATCGCGTCGCGCAGGTGCGGGAGCACGACATAACGGAGCGGCCCCAGGCCCGGGACACCGTCGACACTTCCGGCCTTTCCAGCAGCTCCCGTGGGATGGTCTGCAGGTCAGCGAGGAGGATGATCGCAAAGAAGGGCACGCCCCGCCATAGCTCGGCGAGTATGGTTCCCCAGAACACCGTGTGAGTGTCGGCGAGGATGGCGAAGCCTTTCGGCGCCAGCCCCACGTCGGAGAGGTATCCGATGATGCCGGCCTGAGGATCATAAATCAGGAGCCAGATGGTGGTGGTCAGCACACCTGATACCGCCCAGGGGGCGAAAACCATCGCCCTCACGGTCCCTCGCCAGCGGAAGGCCTGATTTACGATGAGCGCCAGCATCAACCCGAGTAGAAGCTGCAGCGCCACCTCGACGATTACCCACTTCGCCGCGAATTCCAGGCTCGACCAGAACACCGCGTCGTGCAGCATCTCCGAGTAGTTGCCGAGCCCGGCGAAGCCGTTGAGGTAGGGCTCCACGATGTTGTAGTTCTGAAAGCTGTAGTAGACGACGCTCCCCACCGGGTAGGCGACAAACGCCGCGATCAGGAGCACGAGCGGGGAAAGCAGCAGGTACGGGACCAAACTTTTTCGCCGCTGACGGCTCTGGCGTCGCAAGCGGCCGCCGGAACCGCGTGAGTGCTTCACATCAATGCCGAGCGTCTGTTCCATGGCACTCATCTGGCTTGTCCGATTCTGCTTGGCCTGCTAGGGGCGGCGAGTCGGGTGCTGACCGGCATCAGTTGTCGATGCTCACGATCGTCGTGCCTTAGATCGGCCATACGATCCTCCCCATGAGGTCGTCTCCATATGTGAACGACAAGCCTTGTATGTGAACGGCTGAGCAGTACGATAGATCTGGCCATTAGGGCCGTCAAGGCCCCATTTAGTCCGGATTTACGTAGCTGTAACCTGGCGGATTCAGCCCTGACCTGCAGTTACGTGGACGACTTGGGGATCTTGAAGGCTCTGATCTCACCACGAAACCGGAGGAGAGCCGTGCCCCGAATCGTCGCCATTCATGAGAGCGTCGTGCCCATCAGCTCGTCGATCAGCAATGCCTACATCGACTTCTCCACGATGGACTGCTCCATCGTGGCGGTCGTGAGCGACGTCATCCAGAACGGGAAACCGCTGGTGGGCTACGGATTCAACTCCAACGGCCGCTATAGCGCGGGCGAGATACTGCGCCGTCGGATCATCCCGCGCCTGCTCGCCGCTCCTCCGGAGGACCTTCTGGACGACGAGGGCGTTAACATCGACCCGGTCCGCGCCTGGGACTTCATGACGCGCAACGAGAAACCGGGCGGTCACGGCGAACGGTCGGTCGCAGTCGGCGTGGTGGACATGGCCCTGTTCGATCTCGCCGCGAAAATCGCCGGGCAGCCACTCCACCGCTGGCTCGCCGACCGCTACGGCACAGGGACGCCGGACGACCGCGTGTTCGTCTACGCCGCTGGCGGCTACTACGCGCCGGGCAAGGGACTCAGGGAACTGAGCGACGAGATGAAGCGCTTCCTCGATGCGGGCTACACGGTAGTGAAGATGAAAATCGGCGGCGCTGACTTGGCCGAGGATCTCAAACGTATCGAGGCCGTGCTCGCCGCTCTAGACGGAGACGGGACACGGCTCGCCGTCGACGCCAACGGGCGCTTCGACCTGATGACCGCGCTGCGCTACGCCGAAGCACTGGAGCAGTACAAACTGTTCTGGTACGAGGAGCCAGGAGATCCGCTCGACTACGCGCTGCACGCGACCGTCGCCGAACGCTACTCGGGGCGCCTGGCCACAGGCGAGAATATTTTCTCCCTCACCGACGCGCGCAACCTGGTGCGTTACGCCGGCATGCGCCCGGACCGCGACGTGATCCAGATTGACCCGGTGCTTTGCTACGGACTCGTTGAATACCTGCGCATCCAGGCGATGCTCAGCCAGCACGGCTGGTCGCCACGTCGTTGCGTGCCACACGGCGGCCATCAGTTCTCGCTGCACGTCGCGGCAGCGCTGCACCTAGGCGGCAACGAGTCGTACCCCGGCGAATTCCAGCCCACCGGCGGATTCGCCGACTCCGCGGTCGTAGCCGACGGATACATCCGGCTCACCGACCAACCAGGAATCGGATTCGAGGGCAAATCCGCGCTCTACCGTGTCTTCCGCGAACTGCATCCTTAGACCAAGGGGGTTTCCCCCTTCATTCAGGGGAAGTGTTTTCGGCTGACATCACGACACGGCAATCGTGGCCTGGTGACAGGCACCGTCGGCCGGAGGTACGACCTGCGCGTACTGACTGGCTCACGGTGCATTTTGCCTCGTGACGTGCCCCAGTTCCTCGGCGGCGATCACGAGCGCGGAGACGATCTGTGGCCGGTGTTTTTCGGTGAGCCGGACCAGCGGGACCGAGCAACTCAGCGAGTCGATCGCGGGCTGCCGTCCGGGGACGACGACGGCGAAGCAGCCGAGGCCCGGCGTGTTCTGCGCCTGTTCGAAGCTGTATCCGTCGCGCCGTGTCTGGTTCAGCTCCGCTGTGAGCGACGCAAAGTCGGTCACGGTGTCTGGGGTCAGCCGCTGCAGTTCCTGCGGTAGCAGCGCGGCAACCTCCTCGTCGGTCCGGGCGGCGAGCAGCACCTTGCCCAGGGCGGTAGCGTGGGCCAGGCAGGCGGCGTCCGATTCGAGAGCTGCTCAGCAAGTGGTGCGCGGATTCGCGGCTGGCTAGGTAGACGACGTTCGGACCCGTCGAGCCGCGCAAGGTGCACCGTCTCGTTCAGCTCGTCGCGCAACCGGGTTAGCAGCGGGCCGGCCGCCTCGATCACCGGATCGCGCTCAAGGTAGGAGGCGCCGGGCGCGCAGCGCCCGCAGCCCGATCGAGTAGCTGGAGTTACGCTCGTCGGTCTTCAGCCAGGAGCGCATGACCAGCGTCTGTAGCAGACTGTGCAGGCTCGACTTCGGCACTCCGAGTTTGCGATGGATTTCGCCGAGGGTGAGCGGGCGCGGTGCGCTGGCCAGCAGTTCGAGCACGTCGATCGTGCGATCAGCCGACTTCACCGCGCCGACCCCGGTGATCGGGCTGCGTGTGTTCGCCGCGCCACGCGCGTCCTCGCTCAGGGTATCGAACCGCGTCATGGGTTTCCTGCCTGTACTCGTTTGGGCCTTGACAGCCGGGAACCAGCGCTCTTATCTTCGCACAACCCGCAAGACCCTTCATTGTTCACATACGTGAACAATGAAGGGTCTTGCGGCAGCTTAGCGGAGTGATGTCTTTTCCTGTGATGCCGTTCTCGCCCACCGGGGAAATCAACCTTGACGTCTTGCGGAAACACCTGGAGAAGGCATGGCAGTCATGCGGTCACCACGCGAGACGAGAAGCTCATCCATCAGCTATTGGACACTTTCTTCGTACCCCTGGGGGCACTTCATTCGAAGGTTCCTGGCTGTGCCATGTCACTGGTGAAGGCAGACGTGCAGGTCAGGGGACTTGACGTCGGCGGGAGACGTCCATCGCTGGTCGATCCCACTACGTAACACCTGGAGGAACTTCGCCGAATCATCGACGGAACGCTCAGTGGTGCTGATTAAGAGCACCCGACATTGCTTCCCCAGCAGTCCCGTCAGCTTCGGCAACGACAACCAGATCTTTGAAGAAAGTTTACCCGCATGACCGCACCGACCGAGCCGTTGGACCTCGCCGCGAGGGTCCGCGATCACTTTCCCGGGACGAGTTCCGGGTCTATCTCAACACGGCGGCGGAAAGCCTGTTCTTCGGCTCGCGGCGGAGTTTTCGTAGAGCGCGAGGGCTTCGGGGATTACAGGCATGTCGTGGAGGCACTTGGCGAAAGCGGCGGCGTCTTAGCTTAGAGGGTTATATGGAGGCGCCCGCGCTGGAGGGGGATGTAGCGGGTGTCAGGGGCTGTCGGGTCGATGGCCGTGCGGACCGGGGGAGTGGATGCCGTCGGCGCCGACGAGGACGTCTGAGCTGCGCGTCGCGGGGCTGCTGGTGCCGTGACCGCCGCCCGGTCTACCCTTCGGACCTGACCGATGAGCAGTGGGCGGTGCTGGAGCCCCGGACACGGCAGGTGATGCGGGAGGTGACGGTCGCGGTGGGCCGGCCGATGACCCATGACCTGCGGGCGATGCGGGCCGGTGGCCTACGTAGTGAATAACGGGATCGAGTGGCGGTGCCCTCCCGGTCGATTTCCCGCCATGGGAGGCGGTGTACGCCTTCTATGAACAGACCAGGGCGAAACCGTCCCCTGGCTGATGGCCTGGCTAAGGCCGGAGACCCGCTGACGGTGCCCTTGCCAAGCATTCTCAGCTCTGCCGCGAGGAGGCCGGCGTGAGCGCCTCGCGCACCAGTTGCACGGGATGCCAGGCGTCGCGTTTGGTGCCGTGAAAGATCTGCTGTCGGCAGGAGACCCCCGTCGCTACGACGACGGTGCTCTCGGGTTCCGCCGCGATCGCCGGGAAAAGACGGTCGCTGCCCACCTTCATGGATACGTCGTAGTGCTCGGACTCGAAGCCGAAGGATCCCGCCATGCCGCAGCAGCCGGCGTCCAGTTCCTCGACCTCGACGCCGGGAATACGGCTCAGCAGCGCGACGGTCGCGGCCGTGCCCACCTCCGCCTTCTGGTGGCAGTGGCCGTGGTAGAGCAGCCTGCGTCCGGCCAGCCAGGAATCCTCCCGCAAGCGCAGCCGGCCGGCGTCGATCGCCTCGAGGAGCAGTTCCTCGACCTGCCGCACCCGGCCTGCGATGTCCGTGACCGCCGGATCGCCGGGCAGCAGGGCCAGGTATTCGTCGCGCAGCGTCATCAGGCACGAGGGCTCGCAGCCGACGATCGGCGAGCCCGGCTCCGTCGAGTCGTGCAGTGAGCAGGACGAGCTTGCGGGCGTCGTTCTTGGCCTTGTCGAGCAGGCCCTTGGACAGGCTGGACCGTCCGCAGCAGCCGCTGGCCTCCAGCCGAACCCGCCAGCCAGCCCGCTCCAGCAACTCGATCGCGGCCTGGCCGATGTCCGGCTCGGTGAACGTGGTGAAGGAGTCGGCGAGGAAGGTGACCTGGCCCTGGGGGCCCTGGCGCATCCCGGGCACGCGCCTGCCGAACCAGCGCACCAGGTTGTGGCGGGCGAAGGACGGCAGCGGCCGGCGGCGTCGATGCCGAGCAGCCGGTCCATCGCCCGGCGCACGGCACGGCTGCGTCCCGGCAGGTTCGACAGCGGCGCGGTTGCCGAGCCGAGCCGGTTCAGCGCGCCGGATCGCGCCGAAGGCCCGGACCGGAGCGGGACCCCGTGCAGGTCGTGGTAGTGGGAGAGCGTCTCGGTCTTGAGCGACGGCCATGTCCACCCCGAGCGGGCACTCGCTCTTGCACGCCTTGCACTCCAGGCAGAGGTCGAGGACCTCGTGCAGTCGCTCGTCGCCGAGCGCGGCCGCGGGTCCGGTCGCCGACAGGGCCTTCGACCAGCGCGTTGGCGCGCCCCGGGTGGAGTGCTCCTCTCGCGGGTGGCCATGTAGGACGGGCACATGACGCCGCGTCCGCTCTTGCGGCACAGCCCGATGTTCATGCAGCGGTCCGCCGCGGCGCGCATCCCGCCGGTGACCTCGAAAGCGAAGCCGCGTCGCGAGCGGGAGCGGCCGTGGCCGAGCGCGGGTCGCGGAGGTTGCTCGGTCATGGCCGGCGCGTCGACGATCTTGCCCGGGTTCATCCGGTTGTCCGGGTCGAAGAGCCCGCTTGACCTCGCGCATCGCCTCGTAGAGCCGTCGCCGAAGATCTCGCGGTTGAACTCGCTGCGGGCCAGGCCGTCGCCGTGCTCGCTGGAGTTGACGCCGCCGTACTCGCGGACGAGGTCCAGGACCTCCTCGGCGACCGCGCGCATCCTGCGCACCTCGTCCGGCTCGGTCAGGTCGACGAAGGGGCGGACGTGCAGGCAGCCGACCGAGCAGTGCCCGTAGAAGCCCGGCCGTCATGCCGTGCCGGTCGAGCACCTCCTCGAAACGCCGCGTGTAGTCGGCGAGGTGGGCCGGGTCGACGGCGGTGTCCTCGACGAACGCGAGCGGACGGCGAGTGCCCTCGCTGGCCGCCATCAGCAGGCCCGAGGCCCGACTTGCCGGACCTTCAGCAGCGGCGCCTGCTGCGCCGGGGTGATCGCCCGCAGCGTGTGGTAGCCGTGGCCGTGGCGCTTCCACAGCGCGGCGAGCCGGTCGACTGGCCGGCAGCTCCTCCTCGTCGTCGCCGGTGAAGGACACGAACAGCAGCGCCTCCGGGTCGCCTTCGAGGATGGCGCCCGTGAGGCGTACTCGATCTTCTTCCGGGCCAGGTCCAGGATCGTCCGGTCCATCAGCTCGACGGCGGCCGGCTCGCACGACAGCGCGTCCTCGGTCGCCTCGATCGCCGCCGGCGTCGAGGCGAAGTGGCCGACGGCGATCACGGTCCTGCGCGGCTTGGGCACCAGGTCCACCAGGGCCTCGAAGACGATCACCAGCGTGCCCTTCCGAGCCGATGACGAACCTGCCAGGTCATGCGCAGCTCCGTCCCTCGGCAGCCGGTCGAGCCGGTAGCCGCCGGCCCGGCGCCAGAACTCCGGGAAGCCCTCGGCGATGGCCGGGCGTTCGTCCCGCAGGAGCTGCGGCAACTGACGGTAGATGGCCCCCTCGAGCGTGGCGCGCGGCCCGGCGCGCGCCACTCGGCCTCGTCCGCGCGAGTCCAGGCGGGCGCGGCTGCCGTCCGCGAGCACGACGTCGAGCTCCCGGACGTGGTCGATCGTCATGCCGTACGGATCGACCCGCTGCCGGCGGAGTTGTTGCCGATCATGCCGCCGATCGTCGCCCGGTTGCTGGTCGAGGTGTCCGGCCCGAACATCAGGCCGTGCGGGGCGGCCGCGCGGTTCAGCTGGTCCTGGACGACGCCGGGCTGGACCCGGGCGGCGCGGCTGCCGGGGTCGATCTCGAGGATCCGGTTCATGTGCCGCGGGCAGTCGAGGATCAGCCCGGGCCCGACGGTCTGCCCGGCGAGGCTCGTCCCGGCGCCGCGGGGAGTGACCGGCACGCCGTGCTCGGCCGCCGCGGTCACCGCGGCCGCGACATCGTCGGCGTGGCGCGGGAACACCACGCCGACGGGCTGATCGAGTACATGCTGGCGTCGCGGGAGAACAGGTGCCGGGTGTAGTCGTCGAACCCGACCTCGCCGTCGAGGTCGCCCGCCAGCCGGTCGTTGCGAGTTCGGACCGGCTACGTGTCCCGGCGGTGCCTGACAGTCGAACGCGGTCATTGTCACGTCTGCGTCTTCCTCACGCGATGGGAAGGGACGGACGCCAGTCAGGTAGCTAGCCGCGGCGCAGTACGTCCAGGGCGGCGTCCACGCCGGCCGGGTCGATGGGCGCGCCGGCCAGTTGGAGCCCCATCTGCACGCCGGCGAGGGTGCCCGCGAGCGTCAGGTCGTTGAAGTGGCCGAGGTGCCCGATCCGGAAGACCCGGCCGGCCAGCCGGCCGAGGCCCGTGCCCAGGGACATGTCGAAGCGCTCCAGGATGATTTCGCGTACCTTGTCGGCGTCGTGGCCTTCCGGCATCAGCACCGCGGTAAGCGGATCGCGGAATGCTCGCGCTCATCCGCGCACAGCACCTCGAGGCCCCAGGCCCGGACCGCGGCCCGGGTCGCCTCGGCGTGGCGGGCGTGGCGGGCGAAGACCGCCGGCAGTCCTTCGGCCTCGAGCATCCGCAGCGCCTCATCGAGGCCGTAGAGCAGGTTGGTGGCCGGCGTGTAGGGGAAGAAGCCGCTCTCGTTGGCCTCGATGATCGGCTTCCAGTCCCAGAAGGACTTCGGCAGGGCCGCGGTGCGCGAGGCCTCCAGCGCCTTGGCGCTGACGGCGTTGAAACTCAGGCCGGGCGGCAGCATCAGCCCCTTCTGGGAGCCGGCCACGGTCACGTCGACGCCCCACTCGTCGTGCCGGTAGTCGATCGAGCCCAGCGAGGAGATCGCGTCGACGAGCAGCAGCGCCGGGTGTCCCGCCGCGTCGATCGCCCGCCTGATGTCCGCCACGCGGCTGGTCACCCCGGTCGACGTCTCGTTGTGCACGACGCAGACCGCCTTGATCGACCGGGAGGTGTCGGCGGCCAGCCTCTCCTGCGCGATCTCCGGGTCGGCCCCGTGACGCCAGTCCCCGGGGACGAAGTCGACCTCGAGCCCGAGACCGCTGGCCATGTTCCTCCACAGCGTGGCGAAATGGCCGGTCTCGAAGCACAGCACCCGGTCGCCGGGGCTCAGGGTGTTGACCAGGGCGGCCTCCCAGGCGCCGGTGCCGGACGAGGGATAGATCACCACCGGGCCGGCTGTGCCGAACACCGGCTTGACCGCGTCGAGCAGGCGCAGCGCGAGCGCCGCGAACTCCGGGCCGCGGTGATCGATCGTCGGCGCCGCCATCGCGCGAAGCACCCGGTCAGGGACGTTCGTCAGGGCCAGGGATCTGCAGGAAATGACGACCGGTGTGTGATGGTCACGCGGCTCAGCTCCTTTCGTGCCGTGACACGGCACGCGTGTCGTAAGATGGCACGCTGAGCTTAAGCGTCGCCCGATCGAGGAGTCAAGCCATGCAGAACGTCCTGAACGCCCTCCGCGTGCTGGAGGAGGTGGCCGAGCGGCAGCCGGCGGGGGTGGCTGAACTGGCCCGGGCCACGGGCATCCCCAAGAGCTCGGTGCAGCGGGCGCTGCGCACGCTGCAGACCGCCGGATGGATCCGCCCGGCCGGAGACGGCGTCACCCGGTGGGTCGTGACCACCAAGGCGCTGTCACGTGGGCCGCCACGCCGCGGCGGACCTGAGCCTGCGCGACGTGGCCGTGCCGGTGATGGAGGACCTGCGGCGGCGCATCGACGAGACGATCCACCTGGCGATCCCCGACGGCGACAAGGTCGTGCTGATCGAGCGCCTGGAAACATCCAGGCCGGTGCGCATCGTCCTGCCGCTGGGCACGAGCCTCCCGCTGCACGCGTCCGCCAACGGCAAGGCGGTGCTCGCGGCCGGCTCCGCCGCGATGGTCGAGCAGCTGCTCGCCGGCGGACTGCCGCGGTACACCGACACGACGATCACCGACCCCGGCGAGCTGCTCGCGGAACTGGAGGAGATCCGCGAACGCGGATACTCCACCAACGGCGGAGAGTGGCGCTCCGACGTCTCCGCCGTCGCGGCGGCCGTCGTGGACGACACCGGCCAGCCGGTCGCAAGCATCAGCATCAACGTGCCGACCAGCCGCATGACCGATGAAAACCGGTCGGCCTACGGCGCCTGGTCCGCGAAGCGGCGGCCGCGGTCGCCGCCGCGCTAAGGCATCCGCCGTCCGAGCGCCGACCGTTAGCCGGACGCTTTCCGAGACCGTGACCAGCATGGTGCTCGTCGGCGCCGGGTCCCTGACACTCGGATTCGCGCTGCTACGCGTTCCCCCACTGGACGGCCACCGGACCGAACGAGGAAGCCTAACCCCGGACAGTAACCTTAGAGCACAACTCGCACTGGGGCGGTCCTCGTCGACGGCATCGGAGCGCGGACCCTCCCCGTGGCGATGATTGTCCTCGCGCTAGTAGCACTGATCGCGGTCGGCTTCGGCCGGACACGGCGTTCCGGCCCGTGGCGCGTCGCTGACCGCCACGGGCCGGGCGCTGCGACACGGTGGGCGTCGTCGAGAACGGTTCAGCAGGCCTCGGCGATTACGTCCGCGAGGGCAGCTGGCTGAGACAGGAACGGTGAGTGCGTGCTCGGAACGGAAACGGTGTGCCGTCTGCATGCCAGTCATGCGGGGAGGGGGAGATAACCACGAAGAGGAGCCCCATCGGGGTACCCGCGATCTCGGCGCTCTGCTCGAAAAAGGACGCCAGGTAGACGGCGATGTTGGCGAGAGTCACGGTGTCTCCTGTGTCCGAGGCCGTCCATCCCGGCCTGCGGGCAACCATTTTGCCGGAGGGTGTGAGTTGTCAGTCGCACTAACGGTGTGATTCCGGACAGCCGAGGGTGCCACAGGCGCCCCGGCGGGCGGGGCGGCGATGATAGTCAGGCCGCGGCTGTCCCCGATGCCGTCGTGCAGGGAGGAGGCGAACACCTCGGCGATGTGGTCCACCCGGGTACGCAGGTGCGGAGCGAGGTCGATGTCGATGTCCGCCGCTGCGGCCAGCTGACGCGCGCGCCGCGCCGCGCAGGCGCACCGGGGCGTCAGGTTCCTTCCAGTGCACCGCCACCTGGCCGACCAAGTGCTCCAGGGCGCACATGTAGGCGTGTTGTCCCTCGCGGGCGATCTTGCGGGTCGGCACCGGAAAGATGAGCGCCGCGCTGACGATGGCCGCCAAAATCCCCATGGTAGGCGAATGTGCTTATGTGTGGTTAAATTCTTTCGGCTGACACATATGCGCACGTCAGGAACCGGTCCACATCAACGAGGTCATATACCCATGCCCAAATTCAGTGGCTACTGGGACAACGATGGCCACTGGCCGTCACGGTTACCCGGTCAGCCGCTACTCAGCCTGATGCCTGCACGCTCTATGAAAATGGACAGCAAGTCAACCTCGCCGGCATGCGTGAGGAGCTCCCCCTGGCCTAGCATCACCGCACACGCATGACCGGCAGGGATCCGAACCAGAAAGGAACGGAATGGCTGAACAGGCCACTTTCGCTGGCAGCAGCGTGGTCGTGACCGGCGGTGGCGGCGGGATAGGAACGGCCATATGCCGGCGCTTCGCCTCGGCGGGGGCCGACATCGTTGTAGTCGACCGGAACGCCGCGGCGGCGGAGGAAACCGCCCTTAACATTGAGGCGTCCGGCGGGTCCGCGACTGCGTGGCCGGTGGACGTGACCGACGCTGCGGCGGTCGGGCAGCTGTTCGCGGCGCTTGGTGAATCCCGGTCTTCCCTTGAGGTGCTGGTCAACTGCGCGGCGCACGCTAACGACACGGCATTCGACCGCCTGTCCGCGGCCGAGTTCGACGAGGACATGTCGGTCACGCTGAAGGCGGCGTTCTTCTGCATCCAGGCCGCGCTCCCGCTGCTGCTGCGTTCACCGGACGGCCCCAATGTAGTCAGCGTCGGCTCGGTCAATGGGATCGCGGCCTTCGGGAACGAGGCGTACAGCGCGGCCAAGGCGGGCCTGATCAACCTGACCAGGAACCTCGCGGTCCGCTACGGGGCCCGGGGCGTGCGGTTCAACGTGGTCGCACCGGGCACCGTCCGCAGCCCCGCCTGGGAGAGACGGCTCGCCGCCGAACCGGGCCTGCTGGACAGAATTGAGGAACTGTACCCGCTGCGGCGGGTAGGCACCCCGGACGATATCGCGGCGGCATGCGTCTTCCTCGCCTCCCCGGACGCGAGCTGGATCACCGGCCAGACCCTCGCCGTGGACGGTGGCATCACGGCCGGCCACAGCGGCCTGATTGGCGCGATATTCGGTGCGGACTCATTCGGCGCCGGGAAACCGGACTCATGAGTGCAGCCGCGGTGGAGACATCGTTTTTTGTCTTCGTTCCCGATGTACGGGAGGCCGGAACGGCGGAGCTGTGTGCCAGCCTCGCAGACGATCTCGGCATGGGCGGGGTCACCGTCGCGGCCACCTATCACGCCTCGCAGGACTTCCGGCCCCGTAACCCGGCCTCGCGGGTGGCCTACCTGCCCGCAGGCGCGCACTATTTCCCGCCGGACGCCTGGCCTGTACGCGGACAGCCCGATCAAGCCGTGGTGCCCCGGCGACTATGCCGCACCGGACCTCATGGCCAGCCTGCGCGCCGAGACCCGCCGACGGGACATGGCGCTCACCGCGTGGACGGTCTTCGGCTTCAACGAGCGTGCGGGGCGGGCCTATCCGGAATTCACGCAGATGAACGCGTATGGGGACCGTTATCTGACGGACCTGTGCCCGGCTCAGCCCGGATACGCTGCCTATGCGCGCGCAGTCGCGGCCGACGTCACCCGTTATCAGCCCGAATGGCTGCTCGCCGAATCGCTGCACTATCACCCGCTGCGTGAGGGACGCCGTTTCCTGGTCCTTGACCCCTGGTCGCGGCTGGCGCTGGGCTTGTGCTTCTGCACCAGCTGTGAGCGGGCCGCCGCCCGGAGCGGCGTGGACGTCGCCGGCGTCCGGCGCTGGGCGCGGTCCACCGCCGACGCCGCGTTCGCCGGCCTGACCGAGCCAGCTGTGAGCCACATCGATGTGCAAGCTGTCGCCGAGGTCCTCGATGGGGAGCTTGCCGCGTTCCTGTCCGTCCGGGCGGGGATCGTGGCGGCGCTCGCCGTAGCGGTCGGCGAGATTACCCGCGAGGCCGGGACCCGGTTCTGCTTCATGGATCAGGCCGGCGCTGGTGACCGTATCCTCGGCGCGACCGCCGCCGAGGACGCATGGCGCTACGGCGTGGATCTGGCCCGGCTCGGGCCTGTCTGCGACGGCTATCAGGTGCTCGCATATGCGCCAGAGCCCGCGGCCGTCGGGGCGGCCGTCGGCGCGTACCGGGCCGCGCTGCCCCCCTCGGTCGCTCTCCGGACCGCACTGCGTCCGTCCTGGCCCGACTGCACGAGCACCGCCAATCTGGCGCAGAAGGTCACCACCGCCGCCGCGCACGGCGCGCGGGGCATCGATTTCTACCACTACGGGCTCGTGTCTGACGATGCCTTGCAACGGGTCCGTACATGGAGGGAATCCCTGGCATGCCAGCCGCCTTCGACCTGATCATCCGCGGCGGCCAGATCGCCGACGGCACGGGCGCCGAGCCGGTTCCCGGTGACGTCGGCGTGACGGGCAACCGGATCGCCGCGGTCGGCGATCTGTCCGCGGCGGACGCGCGAGAGCACCTCGATGCCGTCGGCGCGATCGTCTTCCCCGGATTCATCGACGCTCACTCGCACGCCGACGCGTCGCTGCCGCAGCCCCATGTCCAGGCGGCCTACCTGTATCAAGGCGTTACGACGGTGATCCTCGGCCAGGACGGTGTTCTCGTTCGCGCCGGGTGACGGATTCGCCGTCAGCTATGCCGATCGCTACTTTCGCGCGGTGAACGGGCCCGCCCCGGCCGGGTACCGCGATGGGGTCACCGTGGCGGAGTTGCTTGCGGCTCATGACCGGCGGGGCGCGATCAATGCCGCATACCTCGTGCCGGCCGGGACCGTGCGGGCGCAGGTGGTGGGATTGTCTCCAGGCCGCCCGGCCCCGGACCAGCTCGGCCGCATGGTGCGGATAGTCGAGGACGCGCTCGGTGATGGCGCGGTAGGCCTTTCCACCGGCCTTGACTACGTCCCCGGCCAGTTCGCCGACGAAAGTGAACTGGCCGCCCTCTGCGTACCGGTAGGCGCCGCTGGTGGTGTCTACGTCAGTCACCTGCGCGGCTACCGCCGCGACCGGATTGCCGATGCGATTGGCGAAGCCGCCCGCATCGCCGCGTGTTCCGGCGCCGCCGGCCACGTCTCGCACCTTCACGGGCCGGTCGCGGTGGTGGAGGCCGCCCTGGAGGAGGTGAGCCGGGAGCCGGGCGTCACGCTCAGCTATGATTCCTACCCCTACCTGCGCGGGAACACGATCCTGGCGATGCTGGCACTGCCCGCGCAGGTTCAGGCGGACGGGATCAAGACCACGCTGAGTCGGCTCGGTGACGCAAGCGTCCGTGACCAGCTCCGGCAGACGTGGCTGCCCGGCCTGGGAACGCGGCTGGACAGTGCCACCCTGTCCTTCCTCGACCACCCTGACTGGCACTGGGCGGAAGGGATGACGCTGCCGCAGGCGGCCGCCGCCTGGGGCCACGGCGACGTGGCTGACTTCATCTGCACCGCCCTGATCGCCTGCGAACTCGCTGTCGGATGCGTCATCGACAACGGTCCGGACCGGGCCGAGGAGGACATCCGGCAGCTCCTGCGCCGCCCCGGCCACATGGCGAGCTCTGACGCGATCTTCCTGGGCGGCCATCCGCATCCGCGAGGATGGGGGGCCTTCGCCCGGCTGCTTGGTCGTCACGTGCGCGATCTGGGCGACTGGACCTGGGGCGAGGCCGCCTATCACCTGGCCGGCCACGCGGCGCGGCGTTTCGGGCTGGCCGGACGCGGGATCGTCGCTCCCGGCCAGATCGCCGACTTGGCCGTGATCAACCCCGACCTGCTGGCCGACCTCGCCAGCTACGACCTTCCGACACGTACTGCCCAGGGCGTTCGCCACGTCGTCGTCAGCGGCGAGATCGCCTTGCGGGACGGCGCTATCCGCAGCGTCCGCGCGGGCAGGGCACTGCACCGAGGAGACATATCGCGATGACCGAATACCCGGCAGACGGCACCGCCTACAGCCCGGCCGCCGTGCAGGCGGGCCTGGGCAGCCTTCGGACGCAGCCGCTTACCTCGCTGATGAAGGGGTTCACCGGTGTCCGGGCCGGGGTGCCGGTGACGCCGGAGAATCTGGTCGCGGCGGGTGCCAAGCTGACCGATCCGCTGTTCGGGACTCCGCTCATGGTCCTGCGCGAGTCCGCGCTCGACCGCAACATCCAGTCGATGGCGCGGTTCTGTACCGAGTCCGGAGTTCTCCTCGCGCCACACGCCAAGACGACGATGAGCCCGGAAATCTTCACCCGTCAGCTCACGGCAGGGGCGTGGGGCCTCACGGCCGCCAGCCCGTCCCAGGCCGCCCTGTTCGCCCACTTCGGCGCCCGGCGGATACTCATCGCCAACGAGGTCGCCGACTCGGCCGGAATCAGCCTGCTGATCGAGCTGCTGGCCACGGTTCCCGGGCTTCAGCTCTGCTGCTACGTCGACAGCAGCCAAGGCGTGGAGGCACTGGAAGCGGGCGCACAGCGCGCGACGGCCTCCCTAGGGCGGGCCATTCCCGTGCTGCTCGAGTACGGCGTTCCCGGCGGACGCACCGGCGTGCGCAGCCGCCAGGAAGCGTTGGCCGTGGCCGAACGCATCAGGCGGTCCTCCTCGGTCGCCCTCATTGGCGTGTCGTGCTTTGAGGGGGTGCTCGGCGACGGCACCGACGAGCGCACCTTGTCGGCAGTCACCCGGCTGTGCGCGGCAGTGCGCGAGCTCGGCGAGGAGCTGGCCGATGGGGGCTATATCCGGCACGACATCGACGGTCGCCCGGTCGCCACGCCTTCGCTGGTCCTTAGCGCCGGCGGCAGCCACTTCTTCGACCTGGTGGCCAGGGAGTTCCGCCGCAGTCGCGTGCCAGCGACCAGTGTCGTGCTGCGCAGCGGCAGCTATGTGGCTCACGACCATGGCATGTACCGGGACAGCACGCCCGCGCTCCGCGACCCGGCGCTGCCGGTCTTCACCCCTGCTATCGAAATCCACACCTCGGTGCTATCAAGGCCGCAGCCAGATCTGGTCTTGCTGAACGCCGGGAGGCGTGACGTTTCGTTCGACGCTGGCCTGCCGGTGGTCCTCGGCCACGGGAGTGCCGACTGCGCCCCCGCCGGCACCAACCACGGCATCCGGGTCACGGGGCTCAACGACCAGCACGCGTTCGTTGCTGTCCCGCCGTCGTCACCCCTTGGCGTCGGCGACCGGGTGGTGCTCGGGATCTCACATCCCTGCACCACCTTCGACAAGTGGCGGGCCGCGGTCATCGCTGACGACCACGATCGCGCGACGGGCATCGCCCACACCTTCTTCTGAGGCCAGGCGCCGTTCATGCCCGCGCGCGTGCGGCCGTCCGGGGTGGAACCACCGGGAACCCGCCTTCAGCGCAGAGTGGTCCCGGCTTTGTGCTCGAGCAGTGAAAGTTCCTCGCGGCTCGGCAGGCCCTCCCAGTCGCCGAGTGCGGTTACCGCGAAGGCGCCAGTGCGGCAACCGAGAGCGAGCCGTCCTCGCTCGTCGGCACCGTCAAGTGCCGCCGCGAGGTAACCGGCGACGAACGCATCGCCTGCCCCGACCGGGTCGACCGCTTTCACCGGGATCGCGGGCTCGTCGACGATGCCCCACCGGCTGACTGAGGTCGCCCCCTCGGCGCCGCGCTTGATGACCACAGAGCGCTTCCCGTCTCCGGCAAGGCGCCGGGCACTGACAATGGAGTCACCGCTGCCTTCCAGGATCGACAGCTCATCCTCGCCCGCGAAAACCACGTCCGCTCGCTCTGCCAGGTCCCGCAGCACCTCTCCGGCCCGTGCGGCCGGCCATAGCGCGGAGCGGTAGTTCACGTCGAAGGAGACCAGCACGCCGCGGTCGCGTGCGATCGTCATGGCCTGGTCCAGTGCGGCGGAGGCCGATTCGCTGAGGGCGGGCGTGATACCGGTGACATGCAGGATGCGGGCGTTCGCCACGAGTGCCTCGTCAACGTCAACCGGGCTAAGCTGAGCGCCGGCCGAGCCCGAGCGGTAGTAGGTTACCCGGGCCAGATCTGCGACGCGTCGTTCCTTGACCATGATCGCTGTCGGCGCGGACGGGGTGACGATGCTTCCCGCGATGTCCACGTTTTCCTTGCGCAGTGTCCCGAGGATGAGCTCGCCGAACTCGTCGGCGCCGACCCGCCCGATCCAGGAGGCCCGGTAGCCCAGCCGCGACAGCCCGATGGCGACGTTCGACTCCGCGCCAGCGATGCCGAGCGAGAGGCTGGTCATGTCCCTGAGCCGGCCGGTTCGCGGCGCGGTCAGCAGCGCCATGGTCTCGCCGAGCGTGACGAGGTCAGTCACCGGACGAGCTCGCGCTCGAGACGGCTGCGACAAGGCGCCTGGCGCGTTCCGCGAGCGCGGCGAGGTCACCGCCGCGCAGCGCATCGCCGGTGAGCTGGCTGCCGGTCCCTACCGCGATGGCTCCGGCGGCGAGGTAATCGCCGACGTTCTCCAGGCGCACGCCACCAGTCGGCACGAGCGGGATGGCGGGCAGCGGGTCACGCACCAGCCGGAGGTAGGCCGGGCCGCCGAGTGCGGCGGGAAAGACCTTTACCGCGCTCGCCCCGGCGGTGTAGGCGGCGAGGATTTCGGTGGGCGTGAGTGCCCCCGCGAGTACCGGCACGCCACGGTCCAGTCCGGTAGTGATGACCTCGGGAACGAGCGCGGGGGTCACCAGATACCGCGCGCCGGCGTCGATCGCGGCGACCGCTTCGGCCGCGGTCAGCACGGTGCCCGCCCCAAGGCACGCTTCAGCAGGTGCCGCGGCGGAGTAGGCCTCGATCGCGCCAAGCGCCCCAGGGGTTGTGAGGGCGATTTCAACGGCCCGTATGCCGGAAGCGACGAGCACGTCCGCGACCGTCGCCAGGTGCGTCGGCTCGGCGGCCCGCAGCACCGCTATGGCGCGGCTCTCCCTAATGGTCTGAAGGGCTTCGTTCATAGCTTCGGCTTTATCTCCTCATCGTCACTGAAGGCATGGTGCAGCAGAATGAACCACATGTCCAAAGTGTTCTCCGCGGTGCCCGGGACAACTGGCAAGCAACCGCCCTGGCCTGCGCGGGGCCGCAGCGGGAGGCGGCCGTCGACCAGGCCCTGTCCGCGGTGGGCATGTCCGGCTACCGAGACCGCTACCCGCACGAGCTTTCCGGCGGTATACGGTGAGCTTCCCTGTTACGACCGCCTTGTCAGGGTCCCCGAAGGCCGTCACCGGAAGGCTTCTCGCCAGGATCCCCGGCCCCGGTGGAGTCGGCCGCCCGAATCGGGCTGCAACCTCTGGGGCCACGAAGTCCGTCACGAAGCCGATTATGTCCGCGCCACCCATGCCTCCGGGCCGGAAGTTCCTATATTGACGCGCTTTGGGTATAGGGGAGTTTGCGGGGGTCGGGGAAGCCGAGGCTGGTGTAGCCGGGTGCGCGTTTGGCGAGGGATGAGGCGAGGACGCCGGTGAGCTCGTCGTGGTAGTCGTGGACTTCGGCGGTGGTTTTGCCGTCGCAGGGGCGCAGGATGCGTCCGGCGTACTGGATGAGCCTGCCCTTGAAGGAGACGGGGGCGGCGAGGAACAGGGTGTCGAGGGCGGGGCAGTCGAAGCCTTCCCCCGCGTACGGCCCGGTCGCGACCGCGAGCAGCGGGGACCCGCCGGGCTTGGGCTGGAGCCGGGCGAGGGAGGCAGCTCGTTCCTTCGCGCCCATGCCGCCTTTCAGTAGTACCGGGTCGTGGCCCGCCAGGCGCAGCGCGTCGGCCAGGGTCTGCAGGTGCGCGGTCCAGTTGGTCAGCACGAGGCAGTTCCTGCCGCGGGCGAGGGCGGCGGCGGCGTCCGCGGTGACTTGGCGGTTGCGGTCCTGGTCGGCGATCAGGTCTTTGTAGATGAGGGTCATCCCGCCGGGCGCGGACGGGGCCGCGCCTCCGGTGTAGGCGTAGCTTGTCGGGTGGACGTGCAGGACGGGAGTCGGTCGTCCGCCGGGCGCGCTGCCTGGGATCATGCCGGCGGGGTCGGTTGCCTCGCGGGGGCCGGCGATCGTGTGACGGACGCGGCCGAGGTACATGCCGATGAGGTCGTCGAGCTTGTCGCGCCGGTACGGTGTCGCGGTCAGCCCGAGCCAGCGGCGCACCGGGATCTGCTTGACGGCCTGCTCGAACGCCGCCGCCGGGACGTGGTGGCACTCGTCGGCGATGACCAGCCCGTACCCGGCGGTCAGTTCGGCGATGTCGCCTCGGCGGGAGATCGTCTGCAGGGTTACGACGTCGATCGTGCCGCGTAGCTTGGCCCGGCCGCCGCCGAGCTGCCCGGCCTTCACGCCGAGGAACTCCGCAATCCGTGCCCGCCACTGGTCCGCCAGTGCCTTGCGGTCGACCAGCACCAGCGTGGAGACCTGGTGAGTGGCGATGACCGCGCAGGCCATTACGGTCTTCCCCGACCCGGGTGGCGCGACGAGCACGCCCAGGTCATGCCGTGTCAATTCGGTGACGGCCTCGCGCTGGACGCCGGTGAGGGTGGCGGTGAAGGTGAACTCGAAGCGCGCATCCGCTGCCGCTCGTAGAACTCCGGGTTGTGGATCGACGCGGCGTGCCGCAGTGTCGCGGCCAGTCCCGGCGTCAGTTCTGCCTGCTCTACCCGGATGCCTGCCCCGAGTCGGGCGTGCAGGACCGCGGGAGCCTGCTGCCGGATCTCCGTGGAGCCGGGGGAGGCGAGCCGGGTGACGTCGGCGGCGACGGTGACCTTCCCGGCCTTGTCGGCGGCGCGTCTGACCTCGTGCGGGGTCATCCGGCCGAGGGCGGAGAGGTATGCCCACTGGTCCTTGTGCGGTTCCAGGGTCTCTAGGTCCAGGAAGACTGTTGCCCCGTTCTGCCTGGCCGGCTTGAACAGCGGGGCGGCGATCAGGTTGCCGACACCGCCGACGGGGAGCAGGTCCTGGGACGGGAAGAGCCGGTCGTAGCTGGCCAGGTTCATCCGGCCGCGCAGTGCCATCGCCTCCCGCAGCAGCCCGGTGCCCAGCCGCCGGGCGGTCTCGGCTGGGACCGGGGAGGTGAAGAACACCCAGGCGTGCGCCCCGACGCCGGACCGGGACACCTCAAGGGCGACCGGGACCTGCAGCGCACGGCCTGCCTTGACGTACATGAGCGCGTCGAACATCGCCTCCTGGCCGTCGAAGTCGGCGGCCAGCCACCAGCACCTGTCCCCGTCCAGCAGCGGGTACAGGCCGACGTGCACCTCGCCCTTGAGATGCGACTCCAGCACCTTGGCCGTAAGCGGGAGGTAGCCGCGATCCTCATGCCGGGTGCCCTTGACCCACCGGCCGCGCACGGCCGGGACCCAGCCGTGCTTGCCGGTGTGCGGGTTGTCGTACCGGGTCGCGTAGATATCGGTGCGGGCGGCGAACAGCGCCCCGAAGAACGCCACCTTCGCCTCCTGCGGTGACCTGTTATGCACCATCCCGGGCGGGGCCTCGAAATAGGCGGCCTGCGCCGGGCCGGGCGGTGCGGCCTGTTGCGGAGTGAGCTTCAGTAGCTTGAGCAGTCGGGCGTTCTCCGCCCGTAGCCGCGTCAGTTCGGCATCAACCTGCCCAGGGGTGCCAGCCACGCGCATAACCTACCCGCATGGGCGTCACAGTGACGGCTGCTGAACGCGCTGGTAGAACCGTCCTACATGGCCCGGCCCGCGATTCGGCGCGCTGAGCGAGGAGCGGGTTAGTGCAGGTCAGTACGGCCTTCAGTGTGTCTGGTTGGTCCGGGGACGAGAACGCGGCGAAGACTCGGCTTTTGGAAGGCGTGTGCTCGCAGAGAAAGTCGCGGGGAAAGGGGATGCCGGATGACATGCGCGAACTCCTGGGATGGGCCACGTCATGAACATGGCAAGCCGATGGTCGTTCTGAGAGCGCACTGGTAGGCGAGGCGCTGCTCCTCCGCGCGGGAGTACCCCGCACCGGCGACCCAAGCTCGAACGCTGGTGATCCCAATCACTACGAGATCAACCTGGGGTATTGGACACACCGCAATGCCGCCGCCGATGAGGAGTACCCGTTCGCGTGTCATTCAAGAAGTGTCGGTCGCGCAGGTGGAGCAGGCTTGTGCGTAAGGACGAAGATTCCCAACCTGGGTGACTTCCCAGGCACCTGTCAGGTATTGCGCGGCGAGGGCGCTGTATGATGGAATAACGGAAGAGAGGCTAAATTGGGGTAATGGCTATGAATCGGATTTACCGAAAAAGCGAAATCATCTGACCGTGCCGCTGACGATCGGGGAGGTCCACACAGGCCTCCTCCTGACATCCACCGCGCTGTCGGCTGACGCCGCAGCAGAACTGCTTGCGATTGTTCCCGGCGGATCGGTGCGGACACGGCAGCGTCCAATTCGCTACGCGTTGTCGCCCGAGGTTCTTACCGGAGTGGACTGCTCCGCACCCCTCGTTGAGCGCCGAGAGGTCCGGATCGTCGGTACTCCGGCCACGCAGCTGTCGCTGACCGACGGGCACATCATCCAGGCGGGGACCCACGCGACCTTTCGCCACGAATACGTCGGCCGCCGTCGTCCGTGGGCACACTATCTCGCTCAGCCGGGAGTGCTCGAAGTGCTCGGGAAGGCATCCGAGGAAAGCCTGGCGACCGGTTTCCTTCGCGGCCCGGCAGACCACGACGGCCCTTGATCTAGGCGCGGTAAACGTGCGAGCCCTCGCCGCGATCCAGCGCAGCGAGCGACTCGACCGCAACCCGCCGTTCCGCAGCCGACGGACCCGGCTGCGCTGGTCTGCCGAGTCTTCGGATCGTGAGCAAGAAATAGTCTTCACGCTCGGTGCGGACGGCCTGCGAACTGTGCGGCTCCGCGCCGCGGAGCCAGATCCGCGAGCGCTCGCAGATTTCTGCGCCGATCTCGCTCTGCACGATTGGCTGCTTTCCACCTTGCTGGACATAGTGGACCGGGCTGTCGCCCGCAGCCGTCCGAGTGCCGAACTGATCAGCCTGCTGCGGCCCGGCATCGATCACTTGGTACACGCCTGGATGCCGGGGGCCCACGTGAGCAGGGCCCTTGGCAGAATCTGGCAGGAACTGGATCTCAGGTCGGGGTTCTCGCTGCAATGGCAGAAGACCGTCGAGCGGATACGAGACCAATTGTCCGTTGGCCTCATAGAGGCGTTGCAACCGTTTACCGAGCCCCCAAGATCGGAGTCCGCATGACCAACGGCGGAATGCGTCCGAGCCTCGTACCGGGAATCACCTTGAAGATCGGGTTCCCTCTGCTCATCGGACTGATTACGCTCGTATCCGCGGAGGCCGGCGGAATGTCGGGCCGGAATTCCTTGGCGCTGACCGCAGTAGTCACGTTTGGGTCCGCGCTAATCCTCTTCATCGTGGATACCGAGATACGGATCTCGGCAGTTAACGAGCGCATGGCTGAGGGCTTTGCGAGGATCGGCAGGTCAGCTGAGCTGTCGTCCATGATGGAGCGGTCAGTCCTCGACACCGCACTGCTGGCAGATTTTCTGGAAACGGCCAGCCGTACGGACGGGCGAGTTAACCCTTTGCTCCAGCGACTTGCCCGACGGGAGATCGAGCGGGTGACCTCGTTCGTGCGTCAGTTGCCGGTCGGCAGCGAGATCGCTTACGACGGCGAAGACCGGGACTGGCTGCTCGGTTTAACACGAGAGGCCGAGTCATCGATCGACGCGATCTCGCTGTCCACGGTGGACGCCGGGGTACGCGGCCTTGATGGCGGGCTCTGGACAAGCGACCTAGGTATCCGCTACCTCGAACTCCAGCGTGAGGCGATCACAAGAAAGGTCCGCATCCGGCGCATCTTCGTGTTCGAGAACGCGGATATGGCCCTCGACGAGATTTCCTCAGGATTACCCAGATGCAGCGTGACGTCGGGGTCGAGGTCCGGATGCTCGACCATCTGCTCATTCCCGCTGGGATGCAGTCAATGATCTTCGACTTCATCGTCTTCGACGGGACTGTCAGTTACGAGACTACGCCAGCGACGGCATTCGCCGTGGGCCAGACGAGGCCCGGCATCCTTCGGACCCGGCTGGCGCCGATGTCGGCTCGGGTTCGTGACCTGGAGGACCAGTTCGAGCAGTTGTGGGAAGCCGCCGACCCCGAGCGCCAGATCGACGAGTGAGCAGGGACGCGGATTCACGCGGGATCGGTCTCTCCCGGGGCCGCGAACACATACCGGATCCGGTCGACCAGTTCGGCGGGCAGTTGCATCGCGTCACGCGCGGCCCTGTTGGCAGCTTCCTCGAGGATGGTCTTATCGCAGGCGAACTGGCTGAGAATGGTCCGCACCGCCAGTTCGACCGGCAGGAAGCGCGGCGACAAGACCGAAAGCGTCGTGTAGGCGGCGAAAGCCGTCGCCTGGCGATTGAGCCGGGTGACCGGAGGGAGATCGTCCCAGCTGTCAGGGAACAGCGGGTCCGTCCAGTCCTGCGGTGTGACGACCGGACGGCCATGATCTCGCAGCAGCCCCAGCCGCATCAACTGCCAGACGGCGGCAAGCATGGGGCACGACCAGGTCCGGTGCCCGTTGTGCTCGTCCCAGAGTTCGACGTCGATGAAGATGGAGTGCCGTCGGCGCGCGCTCTCCCGCGGCGGCTGCCAGGACGGTGCGCTTGGACATCGCCTCGCCCCGGGAGGTGCTCGGTGACCGCTGCCCGTTGGTCAGCCAGCCGGTCTCGGTGAGCGGCGGACGCCCGCCGGTGGTGCCGGGTACCGGCTCGGTCACCAAGCGTCCCAGCGTAAGGTCAGCCGGGCTGATGCCGCCCGCACCCGCACATGCTGACTCTCGCGCCAGGTAGTCGATCCGCAGCTCTTCCCGTTCCGCCGCGGCTAGCACCATCGGGATCACCGCGGCGGGGGAAGAGAACCGGCTGAAGTAGTCGTCGATGAGGAAGCACGTGCTGACCCGGACTGATTCCTTTTCGCAGCCGATTGCCCGCGGGGTCTGCGCTGCACGGACCCATGGCGCCGCAGCGGCGAAAGTACGCTGGATGGCGCTCTCGCCACCGGCAAGATCCTCCATGTAAAGGTGACCTATCTCGACCGACACATGGGAAAGCGGAAGTGATTCAACCTTGAAGTCGGCGCTGCTCTCCAGGAACTCGGTCCTGACCTCGCTCACAGTTGTTCCCACGCCGACTCGTCGACCATCGTTCTTGGCGATCGAATCGAACGCCTCGATGGTGGCCTGGTTCGCGACGTGGCGGGCCCAGACGTCGCTGTCGGTGATCAGCTGCTCGCGCCACTGCAGGACGGGGTCCAGCGGCACCGCGCCGAGCATGGCAGACCGGCCCACGTTCAGCTCGGCGGCCAGCCGTTGCAGGCCCTTGTTAGCCTCGCGGAGCCAGGCGAGTTGCGGCGGTCGCAGCCCTGCGAGGTCCGGCGCGTTAGGATCCACGATCGCGGTCCGGACGAAGCGGATGTCGTCGATGAACCGGTCGCGCTCGCGGCCGTGCGACTCGCCGATGTCCAGCAGCCCGCGCTCGCCGAAGACCAGTCCGTTCGCGGCCAAGATATGCTGCCGGGTCCAGCGGTGAAACACCAGCCACCGAGTGGTCACGTTGATCAGCCCGGGCGACGAGGTGGCGGCAATCACGATCTCCGCGGCGTACGACCGGCCGGCGCTCAGGTCCACGAGCACGACCTCGAACTCGCTGTGCAGCCGGAGGAAGAGGTCGATGCAACGATCAACCACGGCATCGTCGAAAGAGAACTCGCCCCCGCCGGCATCCCCGGGCACCAGGGCCAGCCGCCCAGTCCCTGGTGGCCGCTGCCGAAGGCTGGTGCGGTCGGAGTGCTGCCAGACATCCCAGAGCTCTTCGGCCGATGACCGGCCGAGAAGATAGGAGTGGGTGCCCTTGCCGGTCGTGGTGCCGCGGGAGAGCGCGCTGATGCCGAAGATCGCCCCCGCCGTCGGCGAGCCGAAATCGAAGTCGACGTAACACACGTCGCCGCCCTGCAGAGCACGCCGGTACACGACGTTGCTCCCGGTCACCGAGCGGCCGGTGCCTCCCTTATCCGAGGTCGCGATGACGATCATCGCTAGCTCATCCTGGCCGTGTCCTGCCGGGCCGCGTCGATCATGTCGAGTTCGCGGAGCACGTCCCCGGCCAGCATGCGCGCCGTACCTGGCCGGTTGCGAAGCAGGTCACGGGCGCGTCGCAGCTTCGCATCTACGACCTGGAAGCTTTCCCGCATCTGCTCTCCGGTGTCATTCGTGCCGCGCAGCCGTTCCTGGTCGAACAGGTGCTCTGCCTCGGCCAGGAGCTGCTGGGCGTACTCCATCAGCTCAGTGGTGGCGGCTGGCGCCGACTGGGTGACGTTGGCGGCGGCGACCAGCACCTCGATGACGCGTTCTGTGTGGTACCAGGACGGTCTGCCGTACGGCGTCGTAGGACGTGCCGGTGAATACCTGCGTCGGCTCGTCCCAGAGTCCGCGCCCATTGACCGCCTCTATCCGCCGGCGCTCGATGTGATTCCACATCAGGTCGGCTAGGTCGAGGAAGCGGACCCGGGCGGCATTGTCGTCGATCAGCTCGGCCACCCGGAGCAGCCGCTTTAGCACCAGCAAGGTGAAGCTGGAGACTGTCCACTGGAGCCGGGGCCCCTCGGCTACCTTCTCGCTGCCGATCAGCCGCAGCCGCATGCCCGGTATGTGCAGGGCGACCGCCGCGTCGTCCGCCACCGGCCTGCGGGTGATCCGTCCTCGGTTGGCAAGTTCCTCAAGCAGGCGTCCGATCCGCTCGATGTCGAGGTCTACGATCCGCTCGGCTGCCCGCGCCCTCGATGACGATTGAGGTGAGCAGTACCGAGTAGTAATCGGACTCGCGGCCGTCGGTGGTCATCCACGGCAGGTCTTCGAGCGGCCACCTGCCGCCGCCGAAGGTGGCGATCTTGGCCCAGAACTGCCGGGTTAGGTCCCAGCGCAACTGCAGCGCCCGGGCCAGTCGCTGCTGTTCCTCATCCAGCAGGCCGAGAATACGGGTCCGCTCGCTGAACAGGTCCTGAATACCGTCGAGGGCGACGACGGTGAAATACAGGTAGGGCCGCGCCTCGGCGACGCCCGTCGGCTGCTCGCCGATATCGCTCGCATAGGGAATCTCGGGTGCCCCGTCGACGACACCCCAGGACCATCCGCATTCAAACAGCCGCCCTCGGTTCTCCAGCTCGTCAGCCACCTGGCCGAGCCCGATCGTCAGCTCCTGCCGCAGGCTGGCGCGGATCTCGGCGAGTTCCTCGAGCAGGTCGCGGACGATGATCTCCGGTGGCGATACCGCTCTGGTTGATCATCGTGCACATCGCCGACCGGGCGGGTCGCTCGGGTCGAAGGTGTTCACGGTGAAGCTGCGCAGCAGGCCCACCATGGCCGCGGTCAGCCGCTGTGAGGCGAGCTTCTCCAGTTGGTCGACCTCTTGCAGCATCCGCTGGCTCCGCAGGCCCTGCCGGTAGACCCGCAGGAAGCCCAGCGTGGCCAGGCACAGCGTGACGGACATCGAGTAGGAGTCAACGACGTGCAGCTTCCGTTGCTCGGGCTTGAGCTGCGCGTCTCTCCGTCTCGAGGTCTCCTCCGCGTCGAAGTAGGTGTCCCCCGAGAAGTCCGGCGTTCCGTCGACCAGATAGGTGCGCATGTAGTCGCCGATGAACTTGATCAGCCGGCGAGGGATGTCCACCGCATTGCCCAGCGAACTGCAGGTAATCGAGGACGTCGTCGGCGGTCTGGTCGACGCTGTCGACCTTCAGCGACTCGATGGCGGTGGCGGGATACAGGATGGTCAGCAACTGCTCAGCGTCGCTGATGGAGTTCCTCCCGCTCCGGCCGCCCCAGCGCCATTCTCCGTCGTGGTAACAGTAGTCAACGGTCGCGCGCCAGATCTCAAGGATGTGCCGCCGTGTCTGGATCTCCATAGCTCTCCGGCCTTGTCACCGGCCGCGGGCGAAACCGGTGGCCACGATCATTCCCTCGTACCCGTCCCGCACCCGGTGCGCCGTCCGAAGCAGTTCCACGCTCAGATCGCCGGCGCCGAGTTCAGTGAAGTGCAGCTTGACGTCGTCTGGGGTAATCGGCAGGGCCGGAAAGCGGGTACCCGCTACCGGGTACCCGTGCGAGCCCGCCATGAAGGCCGCCGCGAACGGGGCACCGGGCTTCAGCGCGCCGACGAAGCGCGCGACCGCGGCCCGGAACTCCGCGGGATCCTCGGTGATGGATTCGGCGACGAAGAACATGGTGCCAAGGTCCCACTGCTCCGCGGGCAGATCGAACACGCTGCGCTGCTCGACCCCCGGGCATCTCGGATCGCTGAAGCAGGCCTGCCACAGCTGCTTGCGCGGCTCGCCGATCCCGTTGTAGCCCTCCGCCCTGTGCAGCTCATCCCAGAAGGCCTGCCAAGTCCACGCGGTGTCGCTATCGGCGAGCTGACGGCGAAGCCAGTCAACGTTGCTCGCGGAGAAGTCGGTCAGCAGGATCTGCTCGGTCCACGGAAGCATCAGCAAGGCGGGATAGAGATTCGTCCCTGAGCCGACGTCGATGCCTCGCCGGGCGGGCGGACGGCCTGCGAACGCACGTATGAAGAAACGACTCACCAGGCGGATAATCTCTTGGTCTTCCGCCTGTAGTTCATGGTAGTTCCGACGCCAGTAGTCATCAGACGAAAATCTGTTCCACTTTGCGTCGGCGTTGCGTTGAACATCCGTAGCAGCATCGTCCATGAACAACGTTAGCGCATTTTTTGAGCTCAAGTAAATCCCGCCACTCGGTGCCCGGACTTCATCTGGCGCGTAGTCCAATTTGTCACATTATGACCTCGGTTCGCGAACCGCGACCTGTCAGGCCATTATACGGCTTGGCATCCCGGCGAGCGCGGCCCGATAGTCAGATTAGCCTCGCCGGCCTTGCGGGCGACAGCGTGACCAGCCAATCTCTCGCACTGTATGTTTGAATTGTTACCGTTTCTGCTCGAGTGGCCGCTTGGCGCGGAGTGTTGACCGGGGACGTGGGATGCGGGGCATTCGGGAACCATCTGCTGGCAAGGTAGGCGCCCAGGGGCACGGAGGGAGCACGGTCTGCCGCATCCCGCGGCCGTCCGGGCGGCCCGCTCAGCGGCCGGTTAGGCTGGTCTCCGGCCGGGAAGTCGTGTTCACGGCGACGATGCGCATCATGGCGGTGCGCCGCGCGCGTCGCGCGGCGCCGGCCTGCTGACACGCCGGAAAGCGCGAGCCCGCTATGCTGTGACGAATCCGGTAACGAGGAGCATCGCGTCGTATCCAAGCCTTACTCTCCGAATGGAGTTGTCCGTCCGCAGGACACTGGTGCCCGTAACGGGGAGATCGGCGAGAAGCGCGTCCAGGGACGTCGGAGTTACCTTCACCGCCGGGAACCTGACGCCACGAACGTCATAACCGCTGCGAGCCCTCCATGAAGGCCATCATGAACGGTGAGCCCGGCATGAGCGCGCCGAGGAATGAGCGCACCGCGGACTCGAACTCCGCCTCATCTGTGGTCATGCCGTCCGCCACGAAGAACATGCTGCCGAGGTCCCAGGCGCGCGGGGGCAGGTCGAAGATGCTGACGGTGCGGATCTCATGCACGGCCGCCAGCCTGCGCCGGGGTGCTCGACGGCCCGGTAGCAGGGCAGGCCCGCGACTAGGTCCCAGAAGGGCTGCCACTGCCATTCGCCGGGCGCGTCGGCCAGGTTCTCGCTGAGCCAATGGATATTAGGCGAAGCGTACTCGGTGAAGACGATGTGCTCGGCCCAGGGAAGCATGAGCAGCGCCGGATAGAGATTGGCGCCAGCCCCGACGTCCACGGCTCTCTTGAAACGTGGGCGCACTCCGCAGGCCTCAATCAGGAACTTGCTGGCGCACTGAATAATTTCTGCGTCCTCCGGTAGCACTGAGGAATAATTGATCTTCCAGTACTCGTCGGCGTCAAAGTCCGACCACGCCGCCGCGTCGTTCCGCATGCT
>CAVTIR010000013.1:0-1966611 GCA_963734665.1 uncultured Actinomycetota bacterium
GCCGACCGCCGACGTCTCCTACTCCACGTACCAGGACGTTCCGCCGACCTGGACCTGTTCGCCGAAGGGCTGCTGGTGGCTCACCCTGGACTTCCAGGGGGCTTCGTTCCTCGGCCGCACCTGCTCGCCGTTAAGACGAGCTCTGGGAACTCAGGGAGATGATCGCGATCAACCAGGCCGGCGGCGAAGGGCTACGCCATGGGCCGCATGGCCCTGCAGGTGGACGGCATCCAGGCCAACCGAGGTGAGATGGGCAGCCCCTTGGACGAGCATGGCCAGTGCACTGATCTCCTCGGTAAAGGACTGGTGGCGGTGGAGCAGCTGCCCGATGGATTCGCAGCGACCTCCATGCAGGGAGAAATACGGTAACTCTACACCTCGCTGAGCAACCTCGACGTGGACCTTACTGTGAACCTCCCGTGGAGGGCTACGCCAGGACCACCAAGCCTGGGGCTGCTCATCCGAACGCCTACCGCCTTTACCGCGCCCTGGAGGAGGGCCAGGAGGTGGCGAACACCCGGCAGATCGCCGAAGGCGACCGGGAATTCGTCCGGCATCGACACGAAGGTCGGGTCGCTCATCGCCCTGAGATCGCGCTCGTCGGGCCGGCGACGAAGCCCGGTACAGCGCGTATCAGATGACGTGACGGCTATGCGGCTCGCTCGACTTCCAGGGTCTGGACATTCTCCCAGCTGATCAGAGGCAACAGCTAGCCTCAGTTTTTCGGGATTGGCCTTACACACCGCCCCCGCTCGTGCGTTCGCTTTCGGTTGCTGGCCGCTTTGCCGCGGCTTCGCGCTGCGCCGCGGGGCTTTCGCGCTGCGCCGCGGGCCCTTTGGCCCTGCACTGCGCACCTTCTGCGCCGTGGTGTACAGCGAGTCCGATCTCACCCGGTGAGCCCCTTCGGGTGCTGATTCTTACGATTTTGACGGGAATTTCCCGCTCAGCGGAACAAAACCGGTCGTGGAACGACCGGTTGTTTCCGTCGAGCGGCGAATTTCCGTTAAGTCGCCGGCGAGTGCCAGCTGGGCGGCGAACGTTGCTCTGGCTGGACCCCTGATGGGTAGCTCGATGGGTGACGTGTGATGACGACGGCAGGGCATTCGGACGCGCAGCGGGGCTGCCGATCGGCGCGGCGGCGCGCGGGCGATGGCCATTCGTGCGGGGGCGGGCCAGCGGGGCGGGGCGACAGGGGGTCGGGGGTCGGGGCGACCGGGATCGGGACGGCGGGGCGGGGATCGGGGGCGATCGGGGATTCGGGGCGAGCGATTCGGGGGGCTGGAAGCGGGGGGCCTGGATCGTTCGGTTATTTCGATATATAGGCGGTTATTGTAGGCTGCTATGTGCGGCGGTTGCACCCTGTCGGATGGGCTAGTCCGGAGCCATTGTAGGCGTGCCGGTGGGCGCGACGTCGCCCTTGTGTTCATTCCTTATCGAATTCGCCATCGGTCACTTCTGTCAGGGGTTACCCGTGTGAATGGACCGATGGAGATGGATGTGCACGCTGCAGCGTAGATCACTCAGATTGATTGCCGGCACTGGTCGTGGCGGATGTGATGTTTGCGCTGGCCGGCGAGTGCGCGAGCCGCGGGCAATGGCAGCAACGGCACAACGGGAGCAGCTGGGGACATCCTCGGGGCGTGGAGAAGCCCAACCTGACCGTCGCGGTCGTGCCAGCGGTCGACTTCGGCTCGGTTTTATCGCGCTGTATGACAACCTGTTCAAGCAGCAGGACTGAACGTCAAGTTCGTGCCGCGGTCAGCAGCGAGCAGCGATCGCCGACGAGGGTGAAGGGCGCCTACCTTCCCCATCCAGGGATACGTGGTGACCAGGCAGTGGGCAGCACACTACCCGAAAACGCTCGCCGCCTTCCGGCGGGCGCTGGAGGAAGGGCAGCAGATCGCGGACACCAACCGGACCGCGCTGGAGCAGGCGATGGAAGACCTGCCGATGACGCCGGAGCCACTCGGCGTGTCCAAGGAAACCGCGGCGCTGATGGCGGTAGACAACTACCCGGTCGGCTCGGTGGACACGGTGCGGCTGCAGCGGGTCGCCGATGTGATGAGCCAGTTCCTAGGGTTCCCGTCCTTCAACGTCGCGTCGATGGTTGGTAACTTAAAGTGATGTTACGCTTCGCGCGTGGCTGGCTCGGAAATCTCGGGACAACGTTCGGCCTGCCGGTGCTGCTCGCAGGGCTCACCGGCATGGCCGCCGTCATGTCGAACCGGCTGAGCGAGAAGCTGAGCGTGCCGGCGCCGGCGTTCTTCCTGCTGTGCGCGGCGATCGCGTCCGACCTGGCGCGGCAGCTGGGCCACACGCCGGTGCGGACGGTCGAGGATGTCGTGATCGTTGCCCTCGTGGTGATCTTGTTCGAGGGCGGCATGCAGATAGGCCTTCCTTCCTTCAGAACGGCCTGTGGTGGCACGCTCTGGATAGGCATCGCGGGAACGCTGGTGACGGCTGCCGCCGTCGCGGTACTGGCACACGAGATCGCCGGGTTCGGCTGGCGGCTCTCGCTGCTGGTCGGTACCGCACTGTCGCCGACCGACCCGGCCGTGGTGTTCTCGGTACTGGGCCGGCGCGAGATCGACCGGGCGGTCCGGGATACTGCTGCAGGGCGAGTCCGGTGCGAACAACCCGGTCGGGATCGCGCTGCTGATCGGGCTGCTCGGCGCCACCGGGTCGGCGTGGTCAGTGGCGGGCGATGTGCTGACCGGCTTCGTCGTGGAGATGACGGTCGGGGTGGTCGTCGGGATTGCGGGCGGGCTGATCCTGCTGCAGGTCATGCGCCGGGTGCCGCTGCCGTCCGAAGGGCTGTACTCGCTGCGGGTGCTCGCCTGGATCTTCGCGGTCTACGGGCTGGCCACCATCTGTCACGGATCCGGGTTCCTCGCGGTCTTCGTGGCAGGGATCCTGCTGGGTGACGAGCAGGCACCGTATAAGCGGGAGATCCAGCGATTCCACGGATCGCTGGCCAGCCTGGCGGAGATCGTCGCGTTCATCATGCTCGGGCTCACCATCTCGCTGCGTGAGGTCGGGTCCTCGACGGCCTGGTCTTCAGGGTTGATCATCGCGGTGCTGCTGGTGCTCGTTGTCCGGCCGGTGCTGGTCGGGCTGGTGACGCTGCCGGTGCGGCTGCCGCTTGGTGAACGGCTGTTCCTGCTGTGGACGGGGCTGAAGGGCGCGGTGCCGATCCTGCTCGGGATGTTCATCGTCTCCTCGGGCATCGCCGGCGGAGAACGGGCCTATGACGTCATCTTCGTCGTGGTGGCATTCACGGTGGTGGTGCAGGGCGGCGGTTGACTTCGTGGCCCGAGTGCTGAAGGTGCCGATGTCGACCGTCGAGCCGGAGCCGTGGAGCCTCGGGGTACGGTTCAGTTCCGAACCGGACGGGCTGCATAACTTCCGGGTCGGTTCCGGATCGGCGGCGGCCGGTACCCGGATCGGCGCGCTGGCGCGCCGGCGGGTGGCGTGGGTCAGTGCCATCGTCAGGGACGGGCACCTGGTCACCGCCGACCGGGATACGGTGCTGGTGGCCGGGGATGAGGTCGCCGTGCTCGCGGAGCCGGACTCCGCGTCGGAACTCGCGGCGCTGTTCGGCGACCTGGGCTAGGGCACGTCCGGTGCCTGCCGCGGGCGGGCGAGGCGGCGGAGGGCGAGTGCGCGGCGAGCGATGAGCCGACGCTGGCGATGAGGATGGCGGTGGTCACGCGGTCGGATCGCATCGGTTCGGAGTAGGCCAGGTCGCCGATCAGCAGTGCCACGGTGAAACCGATTCCGGAAAGGAGCGAGACGCTGGCTATATCCGGCCAGTTCAGCTCGGTGGACAACCGCGCGAAACCCAGCCGGACCGAAGCCCACGCCCCGCCGAAAACGCCGGCGAACTTGCCTACCAGCAAGGCGACCAGGACACCCAGCGCCACCCGGTCAGTGAAAACGCCGGTGAGCGTGGCCGCTCGCAGGGTCACGCCGGCGGCCAGGAAGGCGAAGACGGGTACGGCCACGCCAGCGACCAGCGGCCGGACGTAATGGTCGGCACGCTCCACCGGGCTTGCCTGGTCTTCTCCGGCTGAATGCGCGCTGGTCAGCAGGCCGAGCGCGACCCCGGCGACCGTGGCGTGGACACCCGACTCGTTCATGAGCACCCACGCCGCGATTCCGATCGGCACATAGAGCCAGGCGCTCCGGAAACCGGCGCGCTGCAGCAGCCCGTAGGCGAGAAGGCAGGCGATCGCACCGCAGAAGGGCAAGGGATGGAACCGGTGGCTGTAGAAGATGGCAATGATGGTGATGGCGATCAGGTCATCTACCACCGCGAGCGTGAGCAGGAAGGTCCGCAGCGACTCGGGCATCGCCGAGGCGATGACCGCGAGAACCGCGAGCGCGAAAGCTATGTCGGTGGCCGTCGGGATCGCCCAGCCCGTCCCGGCGTCCGGAGCATTCCAGCTCACCAGGACATAAATCAGCGCCGGAGTGACGACACCCCCGATAGCCGCGGCGACCGGAAGCGCCGCGTAGCGCGGATTCCGCAGCTCACCGTGCGTCATTTCTTCTTTGACCTCGAGACCGGCCACGAAGAAGAAGAGCGCGAGCAGGCCGTCGGCGGCCCAGTCGGCCAGCGATAGCCGCAGGTGCAGCACGTCGGGGCCTACCAGCGTTGTCCGCAGCGTCTCATAGCTGCTGTGCCACGGTGTGTTCGCCCAGATCAGCGCGGCTACGGTGGCGCCGAGCATGACGATGCCACCAACCGTCTCCGTTCGCAGCGCCTGGACGACATACCGCGCGAATCGGGCAGTTGGCCGGTCCGGATACTGCCAGACGTCCACGCTTACCCCCGCCGCATCTCTACCCAGCGTGATCGTCATCTCACATATCTGGCGATCTGCTTTTCCAGGTATCTGCGCTCGGCTCGGTCCTGGCCAGGGCCAGGGCGTGCCGGTACTCGGCTTCGGCTTCTGACTTCGCGGCCCAGGCGGCGAAGCAGCTCGGCGCGGGTGGAATGCCAGTACTGGTAGCCGGACAGGTCGAGAGCGTCGACGACGGCCAGGGCCGCCGCCGGGCCGTCGGCTTCGGCGATGGCCACCGCGGCGTTGAGCCAGACGACCGGGGAGCCGGTCAGGTGCGCCAGCTCCTTGTACAGGGCGGCGATCTGCAGCCAGTCCAGGCGGTCCGCCGTCTGCAGCGCGGCGATCGCCGCCTGCAGGACATGGGGCATCCGCTCGCGATGACCAGTTCACTGTCGTCCGGGCCTCGGTGATCTGCGGCCAGTTCCACCGCGACCGGTCCTGATCCTGAAGCAGCACGAGGTCCTCGCCGTCGAACCTGGCGTCGCGACGGGCGTCGTGCGCCAGCATCAGGGCAAGCAGGCCGTGCGGCTCCGGCTCGGCCGGCAGCAGCACGGTAAGCAGGCGCCCGAGACGGATCGCTTCTCCTGCGAGTTCCTCGTTGCCCGCGTAGCCCTCGTTATAGATCAGGTAGATGACCGCGAGCACGGCGGCCAGCCTGTCTGGCAGCGCGTCCTTCGGCGGCACCCGGAACGGGATTCCGGCCGCGCCGATCTTGGTCTTCGCGCGGGTGAGGCGGCGCTTCATCGTCTCCTGCGGGACCAGGAACGCCCGGGCGATCTCGGCGCGCTCAGGCCCGCCACGGCCCGCAGCGTCAGCGCCACCTGCGCATCCGTCGCCAGTGCGGGATGGCAGCAGGTGAAGATGAGCTCGAGCCGCTCGTCGGGGATCGCCGTCAATACCTGCTCCGCCGCGTCGGTCGGTACGTCGAGCAGCCGCAGCTTGGCGGCGAGCACGCGATCACGGCGCAGCCGGTCGATTGCGCGGTTACGCGCCGTCGTCACCAGCCAGGCCGCTGGGTGCTCCGGCGGCCCGGCCTCAGGCCAGCGCTGGGCCGCGATCGCGAACGCCTCCGCGGCGGCTTCCTCGGCAAGATCGAAATCGCCGAAGTAACCGACCAGCGCGGCGACCACCCGGCCCCACTGGTCGCGGAAAACGCGCTCAATCAACGGTTCAGTAGACCATGACCGGACGGATCTCCACGGAACCGCCGAGACGAACGGCGGGAATCCGCGCCGCGAGCTCGGTCGCCTGGTCCAGGTTGTCCGCCTCGTACAGGTAGAACCCGGCGAGCACTTCCTTGGTATCCGCGAACGGACCGTCGGTGACCAGCGTCTTCCCGTCCTGCAGGCGGACTGTGGTCGCCGTCTCCACCGGCTGCACCCGCGCACCCATCGGGATGTACGAGCCGTAGGCGGAGACGATGTTGTCGCCGGGGATGGCGGGCACCGTGCAAGTTATGCGTCCCGGAACTCCCGCTGGTCGCGGAACTCTTCGGGTGCGCGGAAGCGGTCGCGTAGCCGTTGGCGTGCACCTCGTTGCCGAAGCGGCAGGATCGGCGGTCACGGAACGCTCGGGTGTGACCGAAATCGTGGGCGTCGCGGAAGGCGCTGACGCGGCGGACGACGCGGATCCGGAGGACAAGGCCGTCGCCGAACCGTTCGGTGCCGCTGTAGACGCGGCGGTGGAAGAATTCGACCCGAGCACCCCGCACCCAGCCAGGCCAGCACCGCAGACAACGGCGACGATCACAGCAGCCGGAATTCGGCACCTTCTCATGCTTTTACACCCCGTAAAGTAATCCGGTCGCTCACAAACAGTGACAAAAATGGCTTAGCTTGTCACGATAGGGGCTCGGGCGCCTGTTACGCGGGTGACTTAACCAGAAAGAGAGCATGTCGGATCCCCGGTCATGCTGACGGGTAGCGTGGCGGCCGTGAGCCGCGCCGCCGACACGCTCGACCGGTTCCTGCTGCCCCTCGTCCTGTTCACGGCGGCGCTCGGGGTCAGCTTCCCGGGTCCGGGGCGCCGCGCCGACGCGGCCGACGCCATCTTGATCACGCTCGCGGTCCTGGTCTTCTGCACCGGCGCCTCGATGACCTTCACCGAGATGGGCGCCATCCGGACCGCGGGCCGCCTGCTGGCCGTCGTACTGGCGGTCACCACCATCAGCCTGCCCGCGCTCGCCTGGCTGGCCAGCCGCCTGGTCAGCGGCGTCGCCCTGCGCGGTCGGGCATCCTCGTCGGCCTGCCGTGCCCGCCGAGGTCGCCTCCGTTGCCCGACCGGCCTGGCCGGCGGGGAGGCGGCGCTGGCCGCGGGCCTGCTGGCCGCGTCCACGGCGGCGACCGTGCTGCTGGCCGGGCTCATCCTCAGCCTCAGCAATACGTCGAGCAGGGCAACACGTATTGCTGAGGCTGAGGATGAGCCCGGCCAGCAGCACGGTCGCCGCCGTGGACGCGGCCAGCAGGCCCGCGGCCAGCGCGGCCTCCCCGCCGGCCAGGCCGGTCAGCGCCACGGACGCGACCTCGGTGGGGGCGACGCCGGCCGGCAAGATGCCGCCGCGCAGCGCGATGCCGCTGACCAGGTGGCTGGCCAGCCAGGCGAGCGCGGGCAGGGCGACGGTGTGACCGCGAGCACGACGGCCAGCCGGCAGCCCGCGGTCCGACGGCGGCTATCTCGGCGAACGTCATCGAGGCGCCGGTGGAGAAGACCAGGATCGCGAGCGTGATCAAGATGGCGTCGGCGGCGTCGGCGCGGCGGCCCGGACCGGGGAAGCTGACCCCGAGCGCCGCCGTGAACAGGACCAGGGAGCAGGACTGGTTGAGCGTGTCGGCGGCGCGGCTGACGGCCGCCACGCTACCCGTCAGCATGACCGGGGATCCGACATGCTCTCTTTCTGGTTAAGTCACCCGCGTAACAGGCGCCCAGCCCCTATCGTGACAAGCTAAGCCATTTTTGTCACTGTTTGTGACGACCGATTACTTTACGGGGTGTAAAAGCATGAGAAGGTGCCGAATTCCGGCTGCTGTGATCGTCGCCGTTGTCTGCGGTGCTGGCCTGGCTGGGTGCGGGGTGCTCGGGTCGAATTCTTCCACCGCCGCGTCTACAGCGGCACCGAACGGTTCGGCGACGGCCTTGTCCTTCGGATCCGCGTCGTCCGCCGCGTCAGCGCCTTCCGCGACGCCCACGATTTCGGTCACACCCGAGCGTTCCGTGACCGCCGATCCTGCCGCTTCGGCGACGAAGTCCGCGCACGCGACCGCTTCCGCGCACGCGACCGCTTCCGCGCACCCGAAGAGTTCCGCGACCAGCGGGAGTTCCGGGACGCATGACTTCACGGTGCCCGCCATCCCCGGCGACAACATCGTCTCCGCCGACCGGCTGTACATCCCGATGGGTGCCGGGCTGCAGCCGGTCGAGACCGCGACGACAGTCCGCCTGCAGGACGGGGAGGTGCTGGTCACCGACGGTCCGTTCGCGGATACCAAGGAAGTGCTCGCCGGCTTCTACCTGTACGAGGCGGACAACCTGGACCAGGCGACCGAGCTCGCGGCGCGGATTCCCGCCGTTCGTCTCGGCGGTTCCGATGGAGATCCGTCCGGTCATGGTCTACTGAACCGTTGATTGAGCGCGTTTTCCGCGACCAGTGGGGCCGGGTGGTCGCCGCGCTGGTCGGTTACTTCGGCGATTTCGATCTTGCCGAGGAAGCCGCCGCGGAGGCGTTCGCGATCGCGGCCCAGCGCTGGCCTGAGGCCGGGCCGCCGGAGCACCCAGCGGCCTGGCTGGTGACGACGGCGCGTAACCGCGCAATCGACCGGCTGCGCCGTGATCGCGTGCTCGCCGCCAAGCTGCGGCTGCTCGACGTACCGACCGACGCGGCGGAGCAGGTATTGACGGCGATCCCCGACGAGCGGCTCGAGCTCATCTTCACCTGCTGCCATCCCGCACTGGCGACGGATGCGCAGGTGGCGCTGACGCTGCGGGCCGTGGCGGGCCTGAGCACGCCGGAGATCGCCCGGGCGTTCCTGGTCCCGCAGGAGACGATGAAGCGCCGCCTCACCCGCGCGAAGACCAAGATCGGCGCGGCCGGGATCCCGTTCCGGGTGCCGCCGAAGGACGCGCTGCCAGACAGGCTGGCCGCCGTGCTCGCGGTCATCTACCTGATCTATAACGAGGGCTACGCGGGCAACGAGGAACTCGCAGGAGAAGCGATCCGTCTCGGGCGCCTGCTTACCGTGCTGCTGCCGGCCGAGCCGGAGCCGCACGGCCTGCTTGCCCTGATGCTGGCGCACGACGCCCGTCGCGACGCCAGGTTCGACGGCGAGGACCTCGTGCTGCTTCAGGATCAGGACCGGTCGCGGTGGAACTGGCCGCAGATCACCGAGGCCCGGACGACAGTGGACCGGGTCATAGCGAGCCGCGGCCCCTACGTCCTGCAGGCGGCGATCGCCGTGCTGCAGACGGCGGACCACCTGGACTGGCTGCAGATCGCCGCCCTGTACAAGGAGCTGGCGCGCCTGACCGGCTCCCCGGTCGTCCGGCTCAACGCCGCGGTGGCCATCGCCGAAGCCGACGGCCCGGCGGCGGCCCTGGCCGTCGTCGACGCTCTCGACCTGTCCGGCTACCAGTACTGGCATTCCACCCGCGCTGAGCTGCTTCGCCGCCTGGGCCGCGAAGCAGAAGCCGAAGCCGAATACGGGCACGCCCTGGCCCTGGCCAGGACCGAGCCCGAGCGCAGATACCTGGAAAAGCAGATCGCCAGATATGTGAGATGACGATCACGCTGGGTAGAGATGCGGCGGGGGAAAGCGTGGACGTCTGGCAGTATCCGGACCGGCCAACTGCCCGATTCGCGCGGTATGTCGTCCAGGCGCTGCGAACGGAGACGGTTGGCGGCATCGTCATGCTCGGCGCCACCGTAGCCGCGCTGATCTGGGCGAACACACCGTGGCACGGCAGCTATGAGACGCTGCGGACAACGCTGGTAGGCCCCGACGTGCTGCACCTGCGGCTATCGCTGGCCGACTGGGCCGCCGACGGCCTGCTCGCGCTCTTCTTCTTCGTGGCCGGTCTCGAGGTCAAAGAAGAAATGACGCACGGTGAACTGCGGAATCCGCGCTACGCGGCGCTTCCGGTCGCCGCGGCTATCGGGGGTGTCGTCACTCCGGCGCTGATTTATGTCCTGGTGAGCTGGAATGCTCCGGACGCCGGGACGGGCTGGGCGATCCCGACGGCCACCGACATAGCTTTCGCGCTCGCGGTTCTCGCGGTCATCGCCTCGGCGATGCCCGAGTCGCTGCGGACCTTCCTGCTCACGCTCGCGGTGGTAGATGACCTGATCGCCATCACCATCATTGCCATCTTCTACAGCCACCGGTTCCATCCCTTGCCCTTCTGCGGTGCGATCGCCTGCCTTCTCGCCTACGGGCTGCTGCAAGCGCCGGCTTCCGCGAGCGCCTGGCTCTATGTGCCGATCGGAATCGCGGCGTGGGTGCTCATGAACGAGTCGGGTGTCCACGCCACGGTCGCCGGGGTCGCGCTCGGCCTGCTGACCAGCGCGCATTCAGCCGGAGAAGACCAGGCAAGCCCGGTGGAGCGTGCCGACCATTACGTCCGGCCGCTGGTCGCTGGCGTGGCCGTACCCGTCTTCGCCTTCCTGGCCGCCGGCGTGACCCTGCGAGCGGCCACGCTCACCGGCGTTTTCACTGACCGGGTGGCGCTGGGTGTCCTGGTCGCCTTGCTGGTAGGCAAGTTCGCCGGCGTCTTCGGCGGGGCGTGGGCTTCGGTCCGGCTGGGTTTCGCGCGGTTGTCACCCGAGCTGAACTGGCCGGATATAGCCAGCGTCTCGCTCCTTTCCGGAATCGGTTTCACCGTGGCACTGCTGATCGGCGACCTGGCCTACTCCGAACCGATGCGATCCGACCGCGTGACCACCGCCATCCTCATCGCCAGCGTCGGCTCATCGCTCGCCGGCGCACTCGCCCTGCGCCGCCTCGCCCGCCGGCGGCAGGCACCGGACGTGCCCTAGCCCAGGTCGCCGAACAGCGCCGCGAGTTCCGACGCGGAGTCCGGCTCCGCGAGCACGGCGACCTCGTCCCCGGCCACCAGCACCGTATCCCGGTCGGCGGTGACCAGGTGCCCGTCCCTGACGATGGCGCTGACCCACGCCACCCGCCCGCGCGCCAGCGCGCCGATCCGGGTGCCGGCCGCCGCCGATCCGGACACCGACCCGGAAGTTATGCAGCCCGTCCGGTTCGGAGCTGAACCGTACCCCGAGGCTCCACGGCTCCGGCTCGACGGTCGACATCGGCACCTTCAGCACTCGGGCCACGAAAGGCACTAGCCCGCCCTGCACCACCACCGTGAATGCCACCACGACGAAGATGACGTCATAGGCCCGTTCTCCGCCGGCGATGCCCGAGGAGACGATGAACATCCCGAGCAGGATCGGCACCGCGCCCTTCAGCCCCGTCCACAGCAGGAACAGCCGTTCACCAAGCGGCAGCCGCACCGGCAGCGTCACCAGCCCGACCAGCACCGGCCGGACAACGAGCACCAGCAGCACCGCGATGATCAACCCTGAAGACCAGGCCGTCGAGGACCCGACCTCACGCAGCGAGATGGTGAGCCCGAGCATGATGAACGCGACGATCTCCGCCAGGCTGGCCAGCGATCCGTGGAATCGCTGGATCTCCCGCTTATACGGTGCCTGCTCGTCACCCAGCAGGATCCCTGCCACGAAGACCGCGAGGAACCCGGATCCGTGACAGATGGTGGCCAGCCCGTAGACCGCGAAGATCCAGGCGAGCACCCGCAGCGAGTACAGCCCTTCGGACGGCAGCGGCACCCGGCGCATGACCTGCAGCAGGATCAGCCCGCCCGCAATCCCGACGACCACCCCGACCGTCATCTCCACGACGAAGCCGGTCAGCACATCGCCCGCCACTGACCACGCCGACCCGGTGGCGCCGAGCAGCCCGATCAGCAGCGCGATCCCGACCGGGTCGTTCGCACCGGACTCGCCCTGCAGCAGTATCCCGGACCGCCCGGTGATCTCGCGCCGGCCCAGTACCGAGAACACCACGGCCGGGTCGGTCGGCGACAGTGCGGTACCGACCAGCAGCGAGAGCCGCCAGCCGAACCCGGCGATCTCGTGTGCCAGTACCGCGACGGCGGCAGCCGTCACCAGCGTTCCCGCGATGCCTATCCAGAGCGTGCCACCACAGGCCGTTCTGAAGGAAGCAAGGCCTATCTGCATGCCGCCCTCGAACAAGATCACCACGAGGGCAACGATCACCACATCCTCGACCGTCCGTACCGGTGTGTGGCCCAGCTGCCGCGCCACGTCGGACGCGATGGCCGCGCACACCAGGAAGAACGCCGGTGCTGGTACGTTCAGCTTCTCGCTCAGCCGGTTCGACATGACGGCGGCCATGCCGGTGAGCCCAGCTAGCAGCACCGGCAGGCCGAACGTCTCTACTCCCGAGCCAGCCACGCGGGAAGCGTAGCATTACAGTCAGCTACCAACCATCGACGCGACGTTGAAGGACGGGAAGCCGAGGAACTGGCTCATCACGTCCGCTACTCGCTGCAGCCGCACCGTATCCACGGAGCCGACCGGGTAGTTGTCCACCGACATGAGCGCCGCGGTCTCCTTGGACACGCCGAGTGGTTCCGGCGTCATCGGCAGGTCTTCCATCGCCTGCTCCAGCATGGTCCGGTTGGTGTCCGCGATCTGCTGCCCTTCCTCCAGCGCCCGCCGGAAGGCGGCGAGCGTCTTCGGGTACTGTGCTGCCCACTGCCTGGTCACCACGTATCCCTGGATGGGGAAGTCCGTCGTGGCGCCCTGGTTCAGGTCGGACAGGGTTATCACGCCGTCCGCGGTCTCGGCCTGGCTGGCGAACGGCTCGGGCAGCACGGCCGCCTGGATGGTGCCGGCCTTGAGCGCGGCTGCCATGCCCGGCAGCGGGATGTTCGAGTCGAAGTGCACCGAGTTCACCGGTACGCCGGCCGACGCGAGTGCCGAGGCCACCAGCAGGTACAGGATGTTCTTCGGCGCGTTGATGCCGACCGTCTTGCCCTCGAGGTCGCGCAGGTTCGTGATCTTCGAGCCGGGCATCGTGTACAGCGCCTGGGCCCCGGGCTGCATGACCGAGCCCTCGGCGAAGATCTCCAGGTCGGCCTGCGCGGCCTGCTGCGCCTGGATGTAGGAAACGTAGTTACCGCCGGTGATGTCGTAGGTGCCCTTCACCTGGTCGGCGATCGCTGTCTCGCTGCTCACCGCGGGCACGAACTTAACGTTCAGTCCCTGCTGCTTGAACAGGTTGTCGTACAGCGCGATAAAGAACCCAGCCGAGTCGACCGCTGGCACGACCGCCACGGTCAGGTTGGGCTTCTCCACGCCCGAGGATGTCCCCGAGCTGCTGCCGTTGCCGTTGCTGCCGTTGCCGCGGCTCGCGCACCCTGCGGCCAGCGCAAACACGACGATCGCCGCGACCAGTGCCGGAATGAATCTAGTGATCTTACGCTTAGCGTGCATATCCATCTCCATCGGTCATTACGCACGGTAACCCTGACGGAGAGTGACTGATGGCGATTCGGGTAAGGATGAACACAAAGAGCCACGTCGCACGGCACGCCCGAATGGCTCCGGACTAGCCAATACGGACGGTAACCGCCGCACATAGCAGCTATACAATAACCGCCTATATATCGAAATAACCGGACAATCCAGGCACCCCCGCTCAGGCCCCCCAATCGCTCGCCCCAGATCCCCGATCGCCCCCCGATCCCCGCCCCGCCGTCCCCGATCCCCGGTCGCCCCGATCCCCGACCCCCTGTCGCCCCGCCCTGCCGTACCCGCCCCGCACGGATGGCCATCGCCCGCGCGCCGCCCCGCGCCAATGGCAGCCCCGCCCGCGCGTCGCGAATGTCCTGGCTCGTGAGTCACACCAGCATCATGAGGTACCGATCAGGGTCCAGCCAGAGAACGTTTAGCCGCCCAGCTGGCACTCGCGAGCGAATTTAAACGGAAATTCGCCGCTCGACGGAAACAAAACGGTCGTTCCGCGACCGGTTTTGTTCCGCTGAGCGGGGAATTTCCGTCAAAATGAGAGAAGTCGGCACCCCAAAGGGCTCACGGGTCACATCGGACTCGGCTGTAACACCACGGCGCGGAAAGGTGCGCCGTGCGGTGCGAAAGGCGTGCGGCGCAGCGCCAAAAGCCGCGGCGCAGCGCCAAAAGCCGCGGGCAAGCCAAAAGCCGCGGCGCAAAGCCAAGAGCCGCACGAAAAGCGGGCCCGCAAAGACCAAAGGCCAAAAGCGCACTAAAGTCAAAAGCCCGCTAAACCAAAACGAAAACGCAAAACCCGAAAAACGGAGCTAGCTGTTGTCGCCTATTAGCTGGGAGATGTTCCAGACCATGGAAGTCGAGCTGAGCCGCAGTAGCTGCATGTCATCCGATACGCGCTGTACCCGGGCTTCGTCGACCGGTCCGACGAGGTAGGTCTCCAGGGCGATGAGCGACCCGACCTTCGCGTCGATGCCGGGGACGAATTCCGCGGTCGCCTTCTCGGCGATCTGCCGGTTGGTGTCCGCCACCTCCTGGCCCTCCTCGAGGGCGCGGTAGAAGGCGGTGAGCGTGTTCGGATGAGCCCGGGCCCAGACTTTGGTGGTCGCGTAGCCCTCCACGGGGAAGTCCACGGTGAGGCCCACGTCGAGGTTGCTCAGCGAGGTGAGCCCGTATTTCTCCTCGTCGATGCTGTTGAACGGCTCGGGCAGGTACGCCGCCGCGACCTTGCCGGAGATGAGTGCGCTGGCCATGCTGGAGTACGGGAGGGACTCCCATCTCACCTCGGTTGGCTGGATGCCGTCCGCCTGCAGGGCCGATGCGACCATGACGTAGCCTTCGCCACCGGCCTGGTTGATGGCGATCGTCTTTCCCTTGAGCTCCGAGAGCGTCTTGACCGACGAGTCGGCCGGGACGAAAAGCCCCTGGAAGTCCGGGGTGAGCGACGACCCTTCGGCGAACAGGTCCAGGTCGGCGGAGACGTCCTGGTACGTGGGGTCGGAGACGTCGGCGGTCGGCAGGCCGTCGTCGTAGGTCTCCTGGGCCTCGATGAGGGAGACGTAGTTGGCCCCGATGACGTCGGTCTTGCCGAGCGCCACCTGGTTGATGTCGGCTTCCTCGTTGGTGATCGGCTTGATGGTGACGGTGAGTCCCTGCTTCGCGAAGTAGCCCAGGTACTGCGCGACGTACAGTCCGCTGGAGTCCGTGGTGGACAGCGCGTACACCGTCACGTCCGGTGTTTCCAGGCCGCCGACGGGGGCCGAGGAGACCCCGGTCAGGGCGGCTGGGGCGCTGCTGTCGCTGCTGGCGCAGCCCGCCAGCAGCACGGGCACCAGCATCGCCCCCATGGCCGCGGAGACTAGCACGGGCCGCCTGAGCGCCATGAAGACCTTCCTTACCCGAGGTAATGCTCTAGCGAAGTACCGATCGCGTTGAGAGTGTGACAGATGTGGCATACCGTGACCACCAGACCCCAATTTAGCGGTTATCAGCATAAAACAGGACAAGGGCCCTATGCAGGCATTCCCGGTTTTCCGAGAGGGGTGATCTCGCCGGAGCCGCGGGCGACCAGCCGGGTGAGCAGCACCACCTGCCTGGCGGCGAGGTGTCGCCGCCGATCCGGGCGAACAGCAGCTGGGCGGCGGTGGCCCCGATCGCCGCCGGGTCCTGGGCGACCACGGTCACCGGCGGGGTCAGCTTGTCGGCCAGCGCGAACTCGTCGAAGCCGACCAGCGCCACCGGGCTGACGGCGGCCCGAGCCGTGCATGCCGTCGATCGCACCCATCGTGATCAGGTCGTTGCTGGTGAACAGGGCGGTCGGCGGGTCCGGATGGCGCAGCAGCGCCACGGCGGCGGCGGCCGCCTCGGCCCGGCCGCGCAGGCCGTGCCGGACCAGCGCGGGGTCCGGGTCGAGGCCGTCCGCGGCGAGCGCCTCGGCGAAGCCCACGTACCGCTCCCGCATCGCCCAGATGTCCTCGCGGTCGCCGAGGTAGCCGATCCGCCGGTGCCCGTGCCGCAGCAGGTGCCGGACGGCCTGGTAGGCGCCGTGCCGGTTGTCGACCACCACGGTGTCGACGTCGAGGTTGTCGGCCGGGCCGGTCCACGCAGACCACCTTGACGCCGAGTTCCTGCTGGGCGCGCAGGAACCGGTGGCTGCCCGCCGCCGGCACCAGGATCAGGCCGTCCACCCGGCGGGCGCAGAACGCCGACGATGACCTCGCGCTCGCGGGCCAGGTTGTCGTTGGAGCTGCCGATCAGCACCACGCAGGAGTGCAGCCGGGCGGCGTCCTCGACGGCCCGGGCCAGGGTGGCGAAGAACGGGTTGGCCAGGTCGTCGACGAGCAGCCCGATGGTCTGCGTCGGCTTGCCCTTGCGGCGCAGCTGGCGGGCGGTGTCGTTGCGCTGGTAGCCGAGCCGCCGGATGGCCCGCTCGACCCGCGCCGCGGTCTCCGGCAGCACACCCGGCTCGCCGTTGACCACCCGGGACACGGTCATCAGGCTCACGCCGGCGGCCTGCGGCGACGTCCCGCATGGTCGGCCGCTTCATCACCTGGGCAGCCTTGTCCGAATCTGATGGGAACGTCACCAAGTAGATCTTATGGGAACGTTACCAAGTAAGATTCTGTCAGGTTACGCCAAGACCCCTTGACACAGACCTCAGTCGACAATGTGAACGTTACCAAGACTCGCTGCCAACTCGATCACCCCCTGGCAGGTGCGATGACGCAATCTCCGGCCGGTCCGCCACTGCTCGAGGCGCGGGACCTGGTCAAGCGCTACGGCCACGTGCAGGCGCTGGACGGCGGCCAGCTTCACCGTCTTCCCCGGCGAGGTGGTCGCGCTCATCGGCGACAACGGCGCCGGCAAGAGCACGCTGGTGAAGGTGCTGTCCGGCGCGATCCGGCCCGACGGCGGCGAGATCCTCGTCAGCGGCGAGCCGGTGACCCTGACCAGCCCGCTCGACGCCCGCAAGCACGGCATCGAGACCGTCTACCAGGACCTGGCGCTCGCGCCCGACCTGGACGCCGCGGCCAACCTGCACCTGGGCCGGGAGCTGTACCTGGGCCCGGTCCTGAAGGTGCTGAACCGCGCCGAGATGCGCCGCCGGGCGGTGACCGCGTTCGACGACCTCGGCATCACGCTTGCCGGACATCCCCGCGCCGGTCGGCACGCTGTCCGGCGGCCAGCGCCAGTCGGTCGCGGTGGCCAGGGCGGTCGCCTACGCCAGCAAGGTCATCTTCATGGACGAGCCCACCGCCGCGCTCGGCGTGGTGCAGCGCGGCCGGGTGCTCGACACGATCCGGCGGGTCCGCGACCGCGGCATCTCGGTGGTCCTGATCAGCCACAACATGCCCGAGGTGCTCGCCGTCGCGGACCGGGTCGAGGTGCTGCGGCTGGGCCGCCGGGTGGCCAGGTACGCGGCTGCGGAGACCTCGGTCGAGGAACTGGTCGGCGCGATGACCGGCGCGCTGAGCACCGAGGAGAGCGCCAATGACCCAGCAGACGGCAGGTCGCGACCAGACACCGACCGCGGCCGAGCGGCCCGGCTGCCCGCCGGGTGGCGAGTCGTGCCGCCACCGCGAACGAGACCTGGACCCTGGTCGCTCTGCTGATCCTGTGCGTGTTCTTCACCATCCGCGGCGCCCGGCAAGTTCCTCACCCTGACCGACTTCTCGCTGATCGCGCAGAACACCGCGCTGCTACCTGGTCATGGCGGTCGGCCAGACGTTCGTCATCCTGACCGCCGGCATCGACCTGTCCGTCGGCTCGTGCTGGTGCTGTCCGGCGTGGTCGCCGACGAGTACTACATCCACCACGGCGGCGCGAACGCCGGCGTGCCGGCGATCCTCGTCGGCGTCGCTGATCGGCATCGCGGTCACCGGCGCGGCTGGGGCGCGATGCAGGGCTTCCTGGTGGCCAAGGCCAAGATCCCGCCGCTGATCGCGACGCTGGCCGGATTCGGCGCGGCGCTCGGCGTCAGCTACCTGATCACCGGCGGCTCCGACCTCGGCACCGTGCCGAACCCGCTGGTCAACACCATCGGCGCAGGGCAGCGTGCGTCGGGGTCCCGTGGCTGATCGTCATCTCGCTTCGCGGTCGCGCATCGTCTTCGGCCTGGTCCTGGCCTACACCCGGTTCGGCCGCTACACCTACGCGATCGGCTCCAACCCGGAGGCCGGCCGCCGGGCGGGCATCAACGTGGACCGGCACCTGATCAAGGTGTACGCGCTGGCCGGCCTGCTGTCCGGCGTGGCCGGCATCATGTCCCTGGCGTTCTTCGGCACCACCACGATCGCCGGGCACCCGACCGACAACCTGACGGTGATCACCGGCGTCGTGCTCGGCGGCGCCAGCCTGTTCGGCGGCCGCGGCTCGATGCTCGGCACGTTCATCGGCGTCTTCATCCCGGAGGTGCTGCACACCGGCCTGATCATCATCGACGTCAACCAGTACTGGCAGTACGTGGCCATCGGCGTCGTGCTCGTCGGCCGCCGTCTACCTCGATCAGTTCCGCCGCCGGCTGCGCGACAGCGCGCCTGAATGCCCCACGCACCCCAACCACCAGGAGGACGCAATGTCCCGAACACATCCGCCGCAGTGATAGGCGCCTGGCCGTGCTCGGCGCCAGCGCCTGCTCAGCTGAGCGGCAGCACGCCGTCCGCCAGCAGTTCAGGTACCGACCGCGAGCAGCGGCTCCAGCTCCGGCGCCGCGTCGGCGGCAGGCAAGAACCGTGGAGCTGATCGTCGGCACCAAGAGCGACGACTTCTACGTCACGATGGAGTGCGGCGCCGAGGCCGAGGCGAAGAAGCTCGGCGTCAAGCTGACCGTCAACGGCCCGTCCACCTTCACCGTGCCCCGCAGCAGAAGCCGCTGATCGACGACGCCCAGGTCACCAAGCCGGACGCGCTGCTGGTCGCGCCGACCGACTCCACGGCGCTCGACCCCGACCTGCAGAAGGTCCAGAACAACGGCACCAAGATCGTCTTCGTGGACACCTCGTCCAGCGACACGTCGCTGGGCCTGTCCCGGATCTCCTCCGAACAACGCGGCGGGCGGCAAGCTGGCCGCCGACAAGCTCGGCAGCGCTGCTCGGCGGCAAGGGCACCGTCGCGGTGATCAGCGTGGCCAAGGGCGTCTCCACCACCGACGCCCGGGTGCCGGGCTTCCAGCAGGAGATGGCGGCCAAGTTCCCCGGCATCAAGCTGCTGGCCGAGCAGAACGACGACGCCGACAGCGTCACCGCCGGCCACCACGTTCATCGAGGCCGACATCACCGCGCAACCCGAACCTGAACGGCGTGTTCGCGGCCAACGTCATCACCGCCGAGGGCGTCGCCGCCGGCGTCCAGCACGCCGGGCAAGACCGGCAAGGTCAAGCTGGCCACGTTCGACGCCGACGCCACCCAGATGCAGATGATGCACAGGGCACCATCCAGCTCGCCATCGCCCAGGAGCCGGCGGTCGAGGGCGCCGACGCGGTCGAGCAGGCCGTGAACGCGATCGACGGCAAGCCGGTCCAGGCGAACATCGCCACCCCGCTGATCGCCGTCACCCCGCAGAACATGAACAGCTCCAGCGTCAAGCCGTACATCTACGTCGGCAGCTGCTCCTAGCCGCGACTAGCACCGACACAAGCCCAAGCGCGGGCGCCGCGCGGGCCGGGTTCCGGGCCCGCGCGGCAGGCGAGGTCACCATTCGTGAAGGCGATGAGCGTTATCCCAGGTCAGCCGGACTCCGCGCTGACCGAAGAGCTGCCGGACCCGCCGGTTTCCGACGGCGCGATCGAAGTCGAGGGCCTGCTGCTCGGCATCTGCGGCACCGACGCGGAGATCATGCACGGCTACGGCGACACGCCGCCCGGCCACAAGCGCCTCGTCCTCGGCCACGAGTCGCTCGGCCGGGTCCTGGATGCACCGGCAGACGTCCGGTGTCGCGCCCAGGAGACCTGGTACCGGGAGTGGTGCGCCGGCCGGACCCGGTGCCGTGCGGCCGCGCGTGCCGCGGATCAGTGGGACTTCTGCGAGAACGGCGCGGTACATCGAGCGGGGCATCAAGGGCCTGGACGGCTACGGCGCGACCCGGTGGCGGGTAGATCCAGGTTCGCCGTCACGATTGCCGGCCGAGCCTCGGCGACCGCGGCGTGCTCACCGAGCCGGCCAGCGTGGTGGCGAAGGCCTGGGAGCAGATCGACGCGGATCGCCGCCCGCGGCCCGTTGGCCGGGCGGATCGCGCTGGTCGTCGGGGCAGGCCCGATCGGCCTGCTGGCCGCGCTGCTCGGCGTGCAGCGCGGCTACGAGGTGCACGTGCTCGGACCGGGTGACCGACGGGCCGAAACCCGGACTGGTCGCCGCGCTGAGCGCGACCTACCATCACGGCAAGATCAGCGGGCTGGAGCTGCGAGCCGGACGTGGTGGTGGAATGCACCGGGGTCGGGGAGCTGGTCATCGAGCTGGCGGCCAGGTCGCCTCGGCGGCGGTGATCTGCCTGGCAGGCATTTCCTCCGGCCAGCGCAGCCTGCCGGTCAACGTGGACGAGGTCAACGCCGCCATGGTGCTGGAGAACGCGGTGCTGTTCGGTACGGTGAACGCGGCCAGGCGCAACTCCGAGCAGGCGGTCGCCGCCCTCGCCGCGGCGGACCCGGTATGGCTATCGGGCCTGATCAGCCGCCGGCTGCCGCTGTCCTCCTGGCCGGACGCGCTCGACCGGGAACCCCACGACGTCAAGGTCGTAGTGGACCTGACACGATGACCACCTATGGAAGCTATGGAAGGGAAGAAGCCGATGCCCGGTACGGACATCGAACTGAAGCCGGCCAGCAAGAAACCGGCTGACAAGCAGAAGCCGATAAGCCAGGACGACCTGGTAGCCGACATCGACCGGACCCGGCAGGAGCTGGCCGCGACGATCGACGCCATCTCCGACCGGCTGAACCCGGCCAACGCCGCCCGCCGCACCGTCGAGCGCGTGCGCGAGCGAGTCGCGCAGGTCGACCCGGTCCTGGCCGGCAGTGCGGCGGTAGCGGTGGCGGGACTAGCGATCGCCTACGTCCTGCTCAGGCGCCGCAAGCGATAGCTGCTCAGCCGGGGCTCTTGGTGAGCTCCTCGTACTCCGTGGACGAGAGGAGGTCGCCAGGCAGCCCGCCGGCGGGCAGCCGGACCTTGAACATCCAGGCGCCGTACGGCTCGGAGTTGACCAGCGCCGGGTCGTCTTCGAGGTCCTGGTTGGTCTCGATGACCTCGCCGTCCACGGGGGAGTACAGGTCGCTGACCGACTTGACCGACTCCACTTCCCCGCAGGGCTCGCCGGCGGTCACGGCGGCGCCGATGGCGGGCAGCGACACGAACACCACGTCGCCAAGCTGGTTGGCGGCGTAGTCGGTGATGCCGATCGTGGCCGCGTCACCGGCCACGGACAGCCACTCGTGCTCCGGGGTGTAGTGCAGCTCGGCAGGAACGCTCATCGTTATTTTCTCCTCCGGTAAAACGGCAGTTCCGTAACGGTGGCCGGGACGGCCTCACCCCTGATTGACACGTAGAGCGGGCCTTGGGCGATGGTCGGAAACGTACGCCATCGCGATCGGCACGCCGAGCGTGGGCGACGGCGCGCCGCTGGTGACGACGCCGCATGCCACACCGCCGTCGAGCAGCACCGGGTACCCGTGCCTGGCTACCCGCCGGGACTTGACGGTCAGCCCGATCAGCATCTCGCTCGGCCGCTCGGCCGCCCGCGAAGCCAGCGCCGACCGCCCGACGAAGTCACCCGGCTTCTCGAACTTCACCAGCCGCCCCAGGTTCGCCTCGAAGGGGGCGCGGTCGCGGCCCAGCTCGTTGCCGTACAGCGCCATGCCCGCCTCGAGCCGGAGCGTATCGCGCGCGGCCAGGCCGGCCGGTATCAGCCCAGCCGGGGCCCCGGCCTCAAGCAGCGCCGTCCACACGTGCTCGGCTTCGCCGGGCCGGCAGTACACCTCGAACCCGTCCTCGCCGGTGTACCCGGTCCTGGCCACCCAGGCCGCCCGGCCCGCCACCGAGCCGGACGCCCCGGCGTAGTACTTGATAGCTGAAAGATCCAGGTCGCAGAGCGGCGCGAGGATGCCGGCCGCGGCCGGCCCCTGGATCGCGATGAGCGCGTAGTCATCGGTCGCGTCGGTCACCGTGGCGTCGAACCCCGCCGCCCGCTCGGTCAGCTCCCGCACGACCACGGGAGTGTTCGCCGCGTTGGCGATGACCAGGAACTCCTCCTCGGCCCGCCGGTATACGACCAGGTCATCAAGCACGCCGCCGTCGGGCGCGCAGATCAGGGTGTACCGGGCGCGGCCGGGGGTGACCACCGACAGGTGCCCGGCCAGGGCGTAGTCCAGGGCGTTGCCGGCCCCGGACCGGTCACCAGGATCTCGCCCATATGCGACAGGTCGAACAGGCCGGCCCGCTGGCGGACGGCCTGGTGCTCGGCGGTCTCGCTGAGTAGCGCAGCGGCATCCGCCAGCCCGCGAACGGGACCATCGTGGCGCCGAGGCGCTCGTGCACGACGTGGAGCGGTGTCTGCCTGGTCGGCGCTGCGAGGTCACGAAGGAATCGTACGCTAGCGCCGTCGCCTGCTCGCGGCGCGGCGCGGCCCGGTGCTTGCGGGGCCGTGCCAGGTGGGGGCGGGCCGGCGGCGGCAGCGACTCCGCGCCGTCGTAGAGGGCCTGGGCCTCCCGGCCGAGGTTCGCGGAGTACAGCTCCCGGTTGGCCCCCGCGTACTTGAAGCTGGTCACCCCGGTGATGACGCCGTGGCCCGTGGCCGGGCGGAAGTCGGACAGCCAGGGTCCGCCGCTGTCGCCTTCGGTCATCGAGCAGGGGATGCCGGTGTCCGCGGCGCCATACGGGTCCGGCCTGACCTGCCCCTCGCAGTAGTCGAGCGAGCGGCCGTTGTAATCCCCCTCGGCCGGGTAGCCGAAGACCGCGGCCGGGGAGCCGCGGTGCCCGAACTGGATGGGCTGGCTGCCGACCTCGCTGGCCACCGAGCGCATGGCGCCCCCGACCCGGGCGGGCCACACCGTGACGAATGCCACGTCGTCGGCCTCGTCCGCACCGTTCGCCCACGGCCCCGCCACGTAGAAGGCCCTGGCCAGATACCGTCCGTACGGCGCCCGCCCGTCGCTGTACCCGGGTACGAACGTCCAGTCGTAGGCCCATCCGCCGGCCCCGTCGGACACGCAGTGCGCCGCCGTGACCACCACGTCCGGGGCGGGTCCCGCCGACCACCGAGCCGGAACATGCGTAGTCGACGCCGTCCAGCCTGAAGAACACCCGTCCGGTCGTCCGCGCCACCGCCCCGCCCCTCACCCACGGCATGCCGTGTACCGGCGTCATCTTGAGCGCCGACGTCAGGGCTACGGCAGCACGTGGCACCACAGCCCGTTCTGAGATCATGGCGCCGGGGTGGGAGCACGGGCCCGCGGCGAGCACGGAGCCAGCGACGACGATGGCGCGAATACGGATTGTCACAACGAAGGCTATATCCATACGGAGCGTAACCGAATCATCGTCGTCAGGACCCGCATGAAACCGCGATGGCCTGTGCACGACAATGGTGCGGTGCGCGACATCGTGATTCTCGGCTCGACCGGCTCTGTCGGTACCCAGGCGCTCGACATCATCCGCCGCAACCCGGACCGTTTCCGCGTCGTCGGCCTGGCCGCCGGCGGCGGCAACCCCGCCCTGCTCGCCGAGCAGGCCCGCGAGTTCGCCGTATCAGCGCTCGCCGTAGCCGACCCCGCCGCCGTCCCGGCCGTAAAAGACCACCTGAGCAGAACGGCGGCTGGTTCCCGTTCTGCGTCAGCCCCTACGATTCTCGCTGGCACCGAGGGCGTGTGCGAGCTGGCGTCCTGGCCGTGTGACGTGGTGCTGAACGCCGTGACCGGCGCCGCGGGCCTGCACGCGACCCTGGCGGCCCTGGATGCGGGGCGGATACTGGCGCTGGCCAACAAGGAGTCGCTGATCGTCGGCGGCGCGCTGGTGACGTCACGGGCGAAGCCGGGCCAGATCGTGCCAGTGGACTCCGAGCACTCGACGATCGCTCAGTGCCTGCGGGCCGGCTCGCCGGGATGAGGTGCGGCGGCTGCTCATCACCGCGAGCGGCGGGCCGTTCCGCGGCTGGCCGCGCTCGCGGCTGGAGTCCGTCACTCCCGAGCAAGCGCTTGCTCACCCGACGTGGAGCATGGGCCCGATGATCACGGTGAACTCCGCCACCCTGGTGAACAAGGGCTTGGAGGTCATCGAGGCGAGCCTCCTGTTCGGCTTCGGGCTGGACCGGATCGACGTGGTGGTGCATCCGCAGTCCATCGTGCACTCGATGGTGGAGTTCGCCGACGGGGCCACGATCATCCAGGCGTCGCCGCCGGACATGCGGCTGCCGATCGCGCTGGGCCTGGCCTGGCCGGAGCGGGTGCCCGACGCGGCGAGACGGCTGGACTGGTCCCAGGCCGCGACCTGGACGTTCGAGCCGCTGGACGACGAGGCGTTCCCCGCGGTAGCGCTGGCCCGCTCGGTAGCCGCGGCGGGCGGCACCGCGCCGGCCGTGTACAACGCTGCTAACGAGGCATGTGTGGCGGCCTTCCTCGCGGGCAGGATCAGCTTCACGCGGATCGTTGACACCGTGGCCCGGATAGTCTCGGAGCATGACCCCGTGCCGGTGTCCTCGGTCGCGGAGGTACTTGCTGTTGATGGGTGGGCGCGGCGCCGGGCGCTAGAGCTATAGGCGCTGGAGATATAGGAGAGACGGGCAGATGATCTGGATCGGCGTGGTCATCTTCGTCTTGGCCCTGCTGTTCTCCATCATGTTCCATGAGACCGGCCACTTCGTGACCGCGAAGATGTTCGGCATGAAGTGCACCAGGTTCTTCGTGGGCATGGGCCCGACCGTCTGGTCCACCTGGCGCGGCGAGACCGAGTACGGCATCAAGGCGCTGCCGATCGGCGGTTTCGTCAAGATCGTCGGCATGCACTCGCTCGACGAGCTCGATGACCCGGAGGACGAGCCCCGGTCGTTCCGCAGCAAGCCCGGCTGGCAGCGGATCATCGTGCTCTCGGCCGGATCGTTCATGCATTTCGTGCTGGCGTTCGTGATTCTTGTCGGCATGGCGCTCATGCTCGGTATTGAGAACGACAATACCGTGCAGCTCGGCACCGTCATCACCTGCCTGGCGCCCAACGTGACGGACCTGAACAACGGCACCTGCGGCGACGCGGCCCATCAGCCGTCCCCGGCGGCCGTCGCCGGGCTGAAGGTCGGCGACACGGTGACCTCGTTCAACGGGACGCCGGTCAGCACCTGGACCCAGCTCAGCGACGCGATCAAGGCCGCGAGCCCCGGTCAGACGGTGGCGCTCACCGTGCTCCGCGACGGCAAGACGGTGCACCTGTCGACGAAGCTGGCGCAGGTCAAGGGCCGCCAGGGCGCCTACATGGGGATCGCCCCGGCCCTGGTGTTCCAGGTAGCCAGCCCGCTGGGTGCGGTCAGGTTCTTCGGCTCGGCCGTGGCCCAGGAGATCTCCGGCTCGGTGAGCGCCATCTCGGCGCTGCCCAAGGCGGTGCCGAAGCTGTTCAACAAGGACCGGTCGGACAGCAATGCCGGTCAGATTCAGAGCATGGTCGGCGTGGCCGAGGACACCGGGCAGGCCGTCGAGGCCAACGTGGGCTGGCGGCCCAAGGTCGAGTACGTGCTGCTGATCATCGCGTCGATCAACATCTTCGTCGGCGTGCTGAACATGCTGCCGCTGCTCCCGATGGACGGCGGGCACGTGGCGCTCGTGCTGTGGGAGCGGATCCGGGCCTGGTTCGCCCGGCTGCGCGGCCGCCCCGACCCGGGCCTGGTAGACATGCAGAAGGTGCTGCCTGTGATGTTCAGCATCTTCATGGTGATCGTGTTCTTCTCGGTGGTGCTGATGATCGCCGATATCGTGAATCCGGTGAGCGGCGGGGCATAGTGCTGTGCTTGCTAAGGTACTGTGCCCGCTGAAGTGACGCGCCCGTCACAGACCGCCAGTCAATCCAGAACCTGGATGCGACAATAGTTGAGTTGTCCAACACAAGTTACGTACTGTCAGCCGATCGGATGGGGGCTAGGTGAGTACTGACCTCGGGATGCCTGCTGCACCAGCGGCATCACTGGCGCCGCGGCGAGTATCGCGGCAGATCATGGTGGGTGCCGTACCGGTGGGCGGCGGCGCGCCGGTCTCGGTGCAGTCGATGTGCACGACGCTGACCGCGAACGTGAACGCGACGCTGCAGCAGATCGCGGAGCTGACGGCGTCCGGCTGCCAGATCGTGCGCGTGGCCGTTCCGTCGCAGGACGACGCGGACGCGCTGCCGGAGATCGCGCGCCATTCGCAGATCCCGGTGATCGCCGATATCCACTTCCAGCCCAAGTACGTGTTCGCGGCGATCAAGGCCGGCTGCGCGGCGGTCCGGGTGAACCCGGGGAACATCAGGGAGTTCGACGGCAACGTCGGCGAGATCGCGCGGGCAGCCGCGGAGACCGGCACCCCGATCCGGATCGGCGTGAACGCGGGCTCGCTGGACAAGCGACTGCTCGCCAAGTACGGCAAGGCCACCCCCGAGGCGCTGGTGGAGTCGGCGCTGTGGGAGTGCTCGCTGTTCGAGGAGCATGGCTTCCGCGACATCAAGATCTCGGTCAAGCACCACGACCCCGTGGTGATGATCCAGGCCTACCGCCAGCTCGCCGCCGCCTGCGACTATCCCCTGCACCTCGGCGTCACCGAGGCCGGCCCGACGTTCCAGGGCACGGTGAAGTCGGCGGTTGCCTTCGGTGCCCTGCTGGCCGAGGGCATCGGCGACACGATCCGGGTGTCCCTGTCCGCCCCGCCGGTGGAAGAGGTCAAGGTTGGCACCGCGATCCTGGAGTCGCTGGGCATGCGCCCGCGCAAGCTGGAGATCGTGTCCTGCCCGTCCTGCGGCCGCGCCCAGGTGGACGTCTACAAGCTGGCCGAGGAAGTCACCGCCGGCCTCGACGGCATGGAGATACCCCTGCGGGTCGCGGTCATGGGCTGCGTGGTGAACGGCCCAGGCGAGGCCCGCGAGGCCGACCTCGGCGTAGCCTCCGGCAACGGCAAGGGCCAGATCTTCGTCCGCGGCAAGGTCATCGCGACCGTCCCCGAGTCCCAGATCGTAGAGACCCTGATCGAAGAAGCCATGAAGCTGGCCGAATCCGGTGACCTAGACCCCGACTCCGATGGCGCCCCAGTAGTAACCGCCTACTAGAACCAAGGCGCCGCCCGCGGGCAGCCGACGCACCCCTCCCGGCTGCCCGCACCGCCCCGGGTCGGGCACCGCCGCTAGCCACTCGCACCGCCCCGAGCCGCGGCGCTGCTGCTGCGCGCCACCCATGCAGCCGCCCGTACGGCGCCACATCACCACCTCGCGTCACACAGGAACCTTCGACAGCACGCGTCCCACGCTTGCTTGAACTTAGGCGGAAAATCCACGCTCGGCGGAAACAAACCGGTCGCGAAACGACCGCTTTGTTTCCGCCAAGCGTTTTATTTCCGGCTAATTATGCGCGGCGGGTGTACATAGCGATGCTACGGGTGCACATGCCGCGTGGCGGGCGTACGTGATGAATGGTTTCAGGCGTATTGGGCGTGCAGGGGGAGGGGATGGAGCGTCGCTAGGGGTTCCGCGATGATGAGATCGCCTACCCCGGCGGCCTGGGGGCGGGCGGTCTCGGGGAGGCCGTCGTCGGTGATGAGGGTATCGACCTCGGCGAGGCCGGCGAAGGAAGCCAGGCTGACCAGGCCCCACTTGGTGTGATCGGCAAGTACCACGACCCGGCGGGCCACCCGGATGAAGGAGCGGTTGGTCTCGGCTTCGGCAAGGTTGGGTGTGCTCAGGCCCGCCTCGGCGTCGATGCCGGAGCAGCCGAGGAAGAGCACGTCGAAATGCAGTGACCGGATAGTCAGGTCGGCGACCGGGCCGACGAGCGAGTCGGACGGGGTGCGGACGCCGCCGGTGATGACGACGGAATCCGCCAGCCGCGTCCAGGCCGCGGATCCCGCTGAACAGGTTCGTGACCCGCAGTGAGTTGGTCACGATGGTGAGGCCGGGCACGTCGAGCAGGCACTGGGCCAGCGCGAACGTGGTGGTGCCGCCGGCCAGCGCGATCGCGGTGCCGGGCCGGACCAGGCTGGCGGCGGCGCGGGCTATGGCGGTCTTCTCCGGCCGTTCCAGCACGAGCTTGGCCTCAAAACCCGGATCGTGACTGGCTGGTGATCCCGGTAGCACGGCGCCCCCGTGCACTTTCTCGATGAGTCCTTCTCTGGCGAGTACCTCCAGGTCACGGCGGATCGTCATGTCCGAGACGCCTAGCTGCTGGGTGAGCTCGCTGACCCGTGCGCTGCCGTCGCTCCGGACTGCCTGCAGGATCAGGGATTGGCGATGCCTGGCGAGCATCTGATTGCCCCCTTCTGTCGCGGGGATGGGCTCCGGGACCACGCTGATTGGCCCCGGGTTGCGTCATCCGTCCCCACTGAGACGTTCGCCATACCGTGTTGGGTTCCGGCTGTCGTTGTGGGATCTCGTACCAGTTTCTGAGCTCGCCACTCCCGTAGTGCGTCACGCGGGGTCTCGCCAGCGTGCCAATGGCGCCAGCGGCATCGCTGAACTGGGCATCTCCACCGGTTGAGCGGACCCGTTGGCGCCATCGGCACGCTGCGCGCGGGCCGTCGGCATGTTGCGCGTGAGGCGTTGGCGTGTTGCGCGCGGGCCGCTGCGGTCGCATGCTGTGCAGGCCGCTGCTCGCATGCTGTGCGGGCCGCCGCTGCGTAGCTAGGCTGTTTCGCGTTCGTTGCTGAACGGTGACTTGTTAGCGTTAACATCTACGCACTGATCCTGTTTGTTACGTTGGTGTGACTGTGGTGCTCCTGTAGTTTGTTTACCCGGAGTGATCGGCTTGGTCCAGTTTTGGCCAAGCCAGTCCGGGCAGGACGAATTGTGAGCGCTAACGCGGCAGGCGGGATCGACAGGAGTTCCAGCGAGGCGGAGGTTCGGAAGGGAGTGGCAGTGACCGGAACCTGGCCCGCGCGCACGTGCCTGCACATGGTTTCTCGACCCCAGAAAAACAGCGTTACCTGCCCCAGGAGGTCCCTGTGAAGAAAATCGACCCGAAGGTCGACGAAGCGATTCAGACCCTCAACATGAAGGACGGGCCGTCGCGTCGCCGGCTTCTTGAGGGCGCGGGCCTGTTCAGCGCGACGGCCGCCGCCTCCGCGCTGATCGCCGCATGTACAGCTCGTCCGGCAGCAGCGCTGCCGAGAAGAACTCGGCTGCCGCCGTGCAAGGCCGCCGCCGGGAACTTCCCCTCCACCCCGAAGTGGAAGTTCACGTTCGTCAACCACGTCACCGACAACTCGTTCTTCACGCCGACCCAGTACGGCTTCGCGGACTGCGCCGCCATCCTGGGCCTGCCGACGCCGGCCTGGACCGGTGCGCTGTCCACCCAGCCGACGGTTTCCACCATGCTCTCCGCCTTCCAGGACGCGGTGACCGCCAGCTCGCCCGGCATCGCGACCACGGTCGTCGACGCGACGGCGTTCATCAGCCCGATCAATGGCGCCCTGGCGGCCGGCGTCCCGGTCGTCACCTACAACGCCAACGGTTCATCGGCCAGCCCGACCAATGGTCTCGCCTACGTCGGCCAGGACCTGCTCGCCTCCGGGCAGGAGGTCGGCGCGCGGCTCGCCTCGCTGATGAAGAGCGGCGACACGGCGGTCGGCATTACCGCCCAGCCCGGCTCGCTGAACATCCAGCCCCGGCTGGACGGCGCTACCCAGGCGCTGGAGGCGGCCGGGATCAAGGTGCTGTTCGGCAACAAGGGCTTCGACGCGGGCGCCACCGCCACCCTGGAATCGCAGTCGGTACCGGAGTTCATGCAGTCGCACGGATCCAGCATCCAGGGCATCTTCGCCGTGGACGGCGGCGACACCTCGCTGCTGGGCACCTCGCTGGCCAAGTACAACCTGGTCGGCAAGGTCCAGGCCGGTGGCTTCGACCTGGAGGCGGCGACCCTGGCGGCCGTCGCGGCTGGCCAGATCAGCTTCACCATCGACCAGTCGCCCTACCTGCAGGGCTTCCTGCCCACGCTCTACCTGTACCTGTGGCAGCTCTCGGGTGGCCTGGTCTCGCCGCCCACCACGGACACCGGCCTCAAGTTCGTGACCAAGGCCATCGTGGGGACCGTACAGCGTCGCCGACCACCCGCTTCGAGGGTTCCACCACGGCATCGCGGGCACCGCCACTGGCGACAAGCACACCTACGGGCGGACCGCCTGGACCGAGCACGCGCTCAGCCTGCTGGACGAGCTGAACATCGGCCAGTGCGACGTGATCGGCAACTCCATGGGCGGGGCGATCGCGCTGTCCCTCGCCGCTGCCCGTCCGGAGGCCATCCGCCGGATCGTGCTGATGGGAACGATGGGCGTGGCCATGGCCCTGCCGCCGGGCCTGGCCACGATCTGGGCGTACCGGCCGAGTACGGAGGCAATGCCCTGCATCCACAGGTTTGGTGTGCAGGTTGCTGGCGGTTCGCGCCTGCAAATGCCGACAAGCCGTGAAACTTCAGGTATTTCGGTGACCCCGGCGAGGACGGAGGGAGATGTCGATGAGCGATGATGCCTACGGCGCGACTGTCGCAAAGCGGCGTCTGTCCCGGCGGCTGTGCGAGCTGAGGAACGCGTCCGGCTATACCGCGAACCACATCTGCGACATCCTGAATTGGGGCCGCGGCAAGGTCGGCCGGTTTGAGGCCAACCAGTGGAAGCGGCCGGAGATGAGCGACATCCGCGACCTCATCAGGATCTACGAGATCGAGGGCGCGGAGCGGGAGGAGATCGAGGAGCTCGCGGTCCGCTGCCGGGTCCGCCCGTGGTGGCGGGAGTACGGCGAGATCTTCGACAACGAGTTCCCCGGCTACGAGAACGACGCGACGTCCATCAGGGCGTTCATGCCGCTCTTGCTGCCGGGCCTGCTGCAGACCCCCTCGTACATGGAGGCGCAGCTCAGGTCGGGTCCGCGGCCGCCCGCCTGGCGGCGCAAGGCGGTCGCGACGCGGCTGCGCCGGCAGGAGATCCTCGACCGCAGCTGACGGCACCGCGCCGCACCTGTCGGTCGTGATCACCGAGGCCTCGCTGCGGTACCGATGGGGCATGCACGGCGACCGCAGGGAGCAGATCGAGCACCTGACGGAGCTGAGCAAGCGGCGCAACGTCGAGCTGCGGATCCAGCGGTTCGACGACGGCCCGCCGACCGGCCTCTTCTCGATGGTCGACATCTTCGACTTCCCCGGCGGCGAGCCGTCGCTTGTCTTCGTGGAGACCGACTACTCCATCGAAGAGGTCAGCGCGCCGGACGCCGTTAACGGTTACATCCAGTCGTTCGAGCGCGCGTGCGACGCGGCGCTCGAGCCCGAGGACACCACGGTGTACCTCGAAAAACTCGCCAAGAGAATGGAGTAACTACAAGTGATCGACCTGTCTCAGGCTATTTGGCGGAAGGCCGCACTCAGCGCGCACAACGGCGGCTGCGTTGAGGTTGCCGCCAACCTGCCCGGCGTCACCGCGGTCCGCGACAGCAAGCGCCCCGAGGGCGGCGCCCACGTCATCGACCGGTCCGCCTTCGCCGCTTTTCTGGTAGACGTGCAGGGGGGGCGCTACGACATCTAGCTAGCTTAGGTGTCGTGTCGCACGGCACGAGGGTCCCCTGGGGTGCATCCCAGGGGACCCTCGTGTTTTCTGCGAGCCCTGTCTCAGTGAGCCCCGGCGGCCTCGACGCGTCACTCGTGGTCGCGCCGCCAGGAGCGAATCTACCCCGGCGGCATCCGTGGTCGCCAGACCACAGAGACAATCGGTTGCGTGTGGCGCAATTGCAAAGTCGTGTGATTGGTGAGAATCCATCAACTGATGGAATATCATCGACTAAGACGGACCGGCAATCGTCGTCAGTCCCGGGGCTATGCCGCCGCGCCACGTGGGTTTTAGTTGATTGGTGCGCGACGCCTTACGGGTAAGCCGTCGGCGCGTCACGCGGGCATGGATTAGAGGCCGTAGGTATTTGTACCGATCCGCTTTTTAGACGCAGTTATTTGCCGTGGTTTAAACCAATTTGGACCTTTCACGCCCGTCTGATAACGGCAGTTCGGCTTCCTTGCAGGTGCCTCGCAGAGTACTGTGAAGTGACGTACATGACTCAGAACATGTGCTTCACAGATTCAATATCAGAACCGGGATGGGGACCCGGAAATCTGAACGGCGGGGGCTCTGACGGCACGATGGCGGCTTAGGCCGGAGGCACCGATATGGATGACGGGTTGCGGATGGTGCAGTCCCGCGCATGCGGCGCGTGGACGCTCCCGGGGGACCCAACCTGCGCGGGCGTTGCCCGCCGCCTGTTCCGGATGGTGGCAAGCGGGCTCGCACTCGAACCTGAGGCGATCGACGACGGCGTGACGATGGTCAGCGAGCTTGCCGCTAACACGCTGCACACGCAGCAGGGGCATCCCGCCCCCGCCAATCCCGAGCTCTGGCTGTACCTGCGGGGCAGCGGGCCGCGGGTGGAGCTCGTCTGCAAGGTCTTTGACACCATTCCCGGCTGGGTGCGCGGCCACGCGCCCGGCCGCGCCATCGCCCGCGCGCCCGCTGACGCGATGAGTGGACGGGGCCTTGAGGTAGTGCACGCGCTGTCAGCAGGGCGCTGGGGCCATCACCTTTCCCGAGCCCGGCTCGTCAGCACCGGCCTGCGCGGCAAGACCGTCTGGTTCGGGCTGCCCGCGCCGGAGGCCGGCCGCGACACGGGGTGGACCGCGGGCCGGCGGAGTCCCGCCAGCGCTGGCGAGGCGATGACCGAGTTGGAGAAGGACCTCGACACCCGGGGCTTCGCCGGCAAGCTGATGCGCGCCGACGATCCGGGCGCCGACATGGCCGCCTTCTCGATCGCCAGCGGTCTCACGGTCTGGTGCCGGTCCGGCGCGGCCTGGCTGCGGGCGCCCGGCACCTCCGTGCGGCAGTGGGGCTACTACGACCTGGTCGAGGTCGCGGAGCAGACGGTCCAGGCGCACGAGACAACCATCGCGATGGCCGAGCGGGGCACCCTGGCCGCCGCCAGCAGAACCGGCGCGTTAGCATCCGGGGAACGCCGCAGGCGGGCGGCGGTGCGAGCTGCGGCGGTTAGCCGATCCGGGCGGCGACCGACCGGTAGGCGTCGAGCACGATCTCCCAGAAGCGATCGGCGTGGACCGCGGTAGCCACGCGTGCGTTCGGGATGATCTCTGCGGAGAAATCCGTGACCGTCATGCCCGACGTGAGCTTGCCGGTGGTCTCCACCTGCACCAGCGCCGGCGTGTACTCGAAGACCGAGTCGGGGTCGGCGAGGGAGACCACCGCGCACACGTCGTGCACCGGTGGTTCGCCGGTGGTGTCGTCTGAGTCCTGGTACTGCGCGAGGGCCGGCAGCAGCAGCCGCGCGCCGAGCGCGCCGAGGGTCCGCATCTGCTCCTGGATGCCGTGCGTCGCCCGGGCGCGCAGCGTGACGTCGAGCCCGATCATCGCGCACGCCCGACGGCCACCCCGCCTCGAACACGATCGCCGCCGCCTCGGGGTCCGCCCAGATGTTGAACTCGGCGGCGGGGGTCACGTTGCCGCGGGACGCCGAGCCGCCCATGATCACGAAGTCCTTGACCCACGATGCCAGCCGCGGCTCGCGCCGCAGCGCGAGCCCGATGTTGGTCAGCGGGCCGGTCGCGACCAGCGTGATCTCGCCGGGCGCGGCTGCCGCGGCTTCGATGATGAAGTCAATCGCGTGCCCGGCGTCGGCCTGCCGCGCGGGGACGGGCAGCACCGCGCCGCCCAGGCCGGTCTCGCCGTGCACGTGCCCGGCGTGCAGCGCCGGGCGCAGCAGCGGAGCGGCGCACCCGGCGGTGACCGGCACCGAGCCGACGCCGACGAACGACGCCACGGCGAGGGCGTTCGCCGTGGTCTTCACGACCTCGACGTTGCCGGCCACGGTGGTGATGCCGGCCAGCTCGATCGCGGGCGACCCGGCCGCGAAGGCGATCGCCAGCGCGTCGTCGATGCCGGGGTCGCAGTCGAGGATGATGGTGGTGCTCATGGCGGGGTCCTGTCCGTCTGCTGGTAGGGGAACAGACCGAAGGTACCGAACGGTCCCGTGTTTCACCACGGCTGGTTGATAGCCTTTGGCCAGACGAGGAGGTCATCATCCCCATGCACCAGCCGCCCATCCCGCAGATCGACGCCGAAGACCCGGAGATCGCGGGGCTGATCCACGACGAGGCTCGCCGCCAGCACGACAAGTTCCGGCTGATCCCGTCGGAGAACTACGTATCGGTGGCCGTGCTCGAAGCCTCGGGCACGGTGCTGACCAACAAGTACTCCGAGGGTTACCCGGGCAAGCGGTACTACGAGGGTCAGCAGCTGATCGACCCGATCGAGTCGATCGCGGTGTCGCGGGCGCAGGCTCTGTTCGGCGTGGAGCACGCGAACGTGCAGCCGTACTCGGGGTCGCCCGGCGAACCTGGCCGTCTACCTGGCGTTCGCCTCGCCCGGCGACACGATCATGGGGCTCGCGCTGTCGATGGGCGGCCACCTGACGCACGGGGCGCGCGTGGCGGTCGGCGGCAAGTGGTTCAACGCCGTGCAGTACGGGGTGCGCCGCGACACCGGCCGGATCGACCTGGACGAGGTGCGCGACCTGGCGCTGCGCGAGCGGCCCAAGATCATCTTCTGCGGCGGCACGGCGCTGCCCCGGACCGTGGACTTCCCGGCCTTCGCGGCAGATCGCCGCGGAGGTCGACGCGGTGCTGGTCGCCGACATCGCGCACATCGCCGGCCTGATCGCGGGCGGGGCGCACCCGTCGCCGGTGGGCTTCGCGCCGGTGATCACCACGACCACGCACAAGACGCTGCGCGGCCCGCGCGGCGCGATGATCATGACCGACGCCGCGCACGCGACCGCGATCGACAAGGCGGTCTTCCCCGGCCTGCAGGGCGGCCCGCACAACCACACGACGGCCGGCATCGCGGTGGCGCTGCGCGAGGCGGCCCAGCCGTCGTTCCGCGACTACGCGGCGCAGGTGGTGGCCAACGCCGCCGCGCTCGGCGTCCGCGCTGCAGGCGCGCGGCTACGACCTGGTGTCCGGCGGGACCGACAACCACCTGCTGCTGGTCGACCTCACCTCGAAGGGGATCGGCGGCAAGCCGGCCGCGAAGGCCCTGGACAAGGCCGGCATCGAGCTGAACTTCAACGCGGTCCCGTACGACACGCGCCGCCCGTTCGACCCGTCGGGCATCCGCCTCGGCACCCCGGCGATCACCACCCGGGGCCTGACCGAGGAGCACATGCCGCAGCTGGCGGCCTGGATGGACGAGGCGATCACGGCCGCCGCCAAGGACGACGAGGCACGCCCTCGACCGCATCGCCGGCGAGATCCGCGACCTGCTGTCCGCCTACCCGATCCCCGGCTGGACGCGCGGGGGTGACGTCAGGCGCTAAGCACCCGTCTCGGCCACCGGCTATCGACCTTCCGCATGGCGAACCCGTTCACTTCGTCATCGAGCCTGGCACGTAAGTAGCTTGTGAAGGCGCTGACCGGAGTCGTGTGCTGAGCTGACTGCGACTTGACTTACTTGTTCGAGTGAACCTATATTCGATCATGAGGTTGGGTTCGTCGGGTCGGGCGAACATTGGTTTCGCCCGTCTTCCCCCGGGCGGGCCGGCCCGTGCGAGCCACGCCGCACGGCGCTGGTGGCTTGGCGTGCGGGAAGTGCAGGGCAACAGATGGCGCGGGTGTACGGAGAACCGGTCGAGGTTCAGACGAGGGAGGACGGTCGGCCCACCCAGTTCGGGTGGCGCGGGCGGCGCTACGCTGTGCGCGCGGTTTATGAGTACTGGCTGGTCAATCGCGACTGGTGGCGGGAGTCCAATCCCGTTCCGGCCCGGCCCGAGCTGGAGTTCTGGCGGGTTGAGGCATCGGCGGGCCAGGGCGTCGGGTCGGTCGGCGCGTACGAGCTCCGCCGGGAGATCGCGGCCGGCACCTGGACGCTGCGCCGGATCGAGGACTGACGCCGATGACGCTCGGAACTCGCCCGGAATTCACCCACCTGCACGTCGCGTCCTCGTACTCGCTGCGCTACGGCACCGCGACCCCGCGAGCGCTGGCCGCCCGCGCGGCCGACCTGGGCATGCCCGCGCTCGCGCTGACCGACCGCGATGGCCTGTACGGCGCGTTCAAGCACGTCAGCGCCTGCGCCGACGCCGGGATCAAGCCCTTGCTCGGCGTCGATCTGGCGCTGTCGCCGCCCCTGGCCATCCCCCCCGGGCGGGTGACGCTGCTTGCCCTCGGCCGCCAGGGCTGGGCGTCGCTGTGCCGGCTGGTCTCCGCCGCCCACGCCGCGGCGGAGGCGGAAACGGGGGCGGTGCGCGCGGCCGACGACGACGTCCCGGCGGTCACCCCCGAGCTGATAGCGGAGCACGCGGCCGGGCTTGTCCTGCTGCTCGGCCCGGCCAGCGACGTCGGCCAGGCGGTCGCCGCCCGCCGCCGCGACCTGGCGCGACGGCTCCTGGCCCGGTGGCGCTCCCTGGACTGCGAGGTCGTCGTCGAGATCGTGGATCACCTGGAGTACAAGTCCACGGCCAACGCCGCGCGGCTGGCCGAGCTCGCCCGCGACACGGGGACGACAGCCGTCCTCGCCAACGCCGTCAGGTACCTGGATCCGGCGGACAGCCCGGCCGCCCAGGTGCTCGACGCCGCGCGGCACCTGGTCCCCCTCGGCTCGCCCAAGCTAGTCCCGCACAACGGCCGGGCCTACCTCGCCGGTCCCGCCGAGATGGCCGTGGTCGCTGAGCGCGTCGCCGCGGCGATGACCGGGCCGGACGGTCGGCCGGGCACGGCGGGCCTCGCTACCCGGCTGCTGGCCGCCACCGAGGAGCTGGCCGCGAGGTGCGCCCTCGATCCGGCTCGCGACCTGGGCGTCGGCGCCCACCATCTGCCGGCGATCGGCGGCGCCGCAAGCGAGCAGCAGCGGGCGCTCCGCGACCGCTGCGAGCACGCGATCCTGCACGGCGAGTACCGCACCGCCCGAGCCGGCAGCCGCCCGCCGGGCGTCAGCAGGCAGCGCGCCGCCAGGGACGCCCGCGACCGCCTTGAGCGCGAGCTGGCGGTCATCACCGCGACCGGCATGGCCTCGTACTTCCTCACGGTGGCCGACGTGGCCGACCGCATCCGCGCGGCCGGCATCCGCTGCGCGATCCGCGGCTCGGGCGCGGGCTGCTTCGTCAACCACCTGCTCGGCATCAGCGCCATCGACCCGCTCGAGCACGATCTGCTGATGGAACGGTTCCTGTCGCCGATCAGGGCCACGCTCCCCGACATCGACCTGGACGTCGAGTCGGCCCGCCGCCTGGACGCGTACCGGATCATCTTCGACGCCTACGGGGCGGAACGCACCGCCTGCGTCGCATGATGGAGACCTACCGGGCGCGCAGCGCGATCAGGGATGTCGCCGCCGCGATGTCGCTTCCCCCGGACGAGATCGGCGCGATCGCCAAGGCCTTCCCGCACATCCGCGCGAAGCACATCACGGCCGCGCTCACCGAGCTGCCGGAGCTCCGCCGGTCCCGGGTCAACACATCACAGCTCGCAACGATATTCAACATAGCCGAACAGCTGGACGGGCTCCCGCGCCATGTCGCGATGCACCCGTGCGGGGTGCTGCTCTCCGACCGGACCCTGCTCGACCGGACGGCGGTGCAGGCGAGCGCCGAGGGGTTCCCGCTCAGCCACCTGGACAAGGACGACGCGGAGATCGCCGGCGTGATCAAGCTGGATGTGCTCGGCGTTCGCATGCAGTCGGCGATGGCGCACACGCTCGCCGAGATCGAGCGGACCACGACCGAGAAGATCGACATCGACGCGATGCCCCGTGATGACGAGGCCACCTACGCGATGATCGGCCGGTCGGACACCCTCGGCTGCTTCCAGATCGAGTCGCCCGGCCAGCGGGAGCTGGTGAAGAAGGTGGCGCCGCGCGACGTGGCCGACCTGATCGTGGACATCTCGCTGTTCCGGCCCGGCCCGGTCAACTCCGACATGATCTCCCCGTTCCTGCGGGCCAGGCACGGACTGGCCGAGCCGCACTACCCGCACGAGAAGCTGCGCGCGGTGCTGCGGGAGACCGGGGGAGTGGTGGTCTTCCACGAGCAGGTGCTGCGGATCATCGACGCGATGACCGACTGCGGCCTGGCCGAGGCGGACCTGGTCCGCCGCCACCTGTCCACGGAGAAGGGGCCGGAGCGGACCGCCCCGTGGTTCCGCGCCAAGGCCGCGGCCCTGGGCTTCGACCCGGCGACCATCGAGCGGGTCTGGGAGGTGGTCGCCGCGTTCGGCGGGTTCGGCTTCTGCAAGGCGCACGCCGCCGCGTTCGCGATCCCCGTCTACCAGTCGGCGTGGCTCAAGCGCCACTATCCGGCCGCGTTCTACGCCGGCGTGCTCACCCACGACCCCGGCATGTACCCCAAGCGGGTGATCATCGCCGACGCCCGCCTGTCCGGCGTCCAGGTTCTCCCGGTTGACGTCAACGCCTCATCCGGCCACTGGAGAACAGAGAAGCCGTCAGCCGGCGGTCCGCTCCCGATCCGGCCCCCGGCCGCTCCCGATGGCCGCCGGCCTGCTCGGCCTCCGCGCCGTCCGGGCCGCTGGCCCGATCCGCTCGTCGGCCCGATCCGCTTCGCCGCCGCGACGATCACCGGGCAGCGGACGGCGGCGCTTCTCCGGCCCTGGCCATCCGCTGCTCGCTGCGCGAGGTGAAGGGCATCAGCGACGCCGAGGTGGCCCGCATAACCTCCGGCCAGCCCTACACATCCCTGCGGGACTTCTGGGACCGCGCGCGGGTCTCCCGCCCGGTCGTGGAGCGCCTGGCCCTCATCGGCGCCTTCGACTCCCTGCTACCCGCAGGCCGTCCGCAGCGTCTGCCCGCACCCGGCTCTGACCCGGCAGCGCGCCCGCACCCGGCTGCCCGGCGGCCGCGCCCGTCGCCGACGCGGCGGGACCTGCTCGCCCGGGTAGGCGTGCTGGCCAGGCAGACCGCGTCAGCGCGACAGGGAACGTCCGCCGCCCTGGACCTGTTCGCCGCCGACCGAGGCGGTCGATGACCTGGCGGATCTCGTCCCCGCGGGCGAGCTCCGCGACCTCGATCTCGCCGAGCGCGTGGCCGCCGAACTGGAGATCCTCGGCTTCGACGTCAGCCAGCACGTCCTTGAGTTCTACGCCGACCTGCTGACGGAGCTGAACGTGGTCCGCTCGGCGGACCTGGACGGCTGCGGGAACGGGGAGACGGTGCTGGTGGCCGGGGCGAAGGTGGCGACGCAGACCCCGGCGGTCCGTTCCGGCCAGCGGATCATCTTCGCGTCCCTTGACGACGCGGTCGGCCTGGTGGACCTGGCGTTCTTCGAGTCGGTGCAGGATCGGTGCGCGTCCCGGCTGTTCGGCTCCTGGCTGCTGCTCGTCCGCGGCCGGGTCCGCCGGGCCGGCGCGGGCCCGATGGCGGTCACGGTGAACGCGACCGAGTGCTGGGACATCCCCGCCCTGGAAGAGATCCGCGTGACCGGCGGCATGGACGCCGTCCGCGCCGCGATGGCCGCCGGCGACGTAGGCCCGGGCGCCCCCTACCTCGTCGGCCCCGCGAACCTCGTCATGCCTGATGACCCCAGTAACCCGGCCCGCTGACCCCGCAGGCGCCGGCCGACAGTCCAGCTGACCCCGCAGGCGCCGACCCGTCAGAGACGACGCGTCCGCCCGGCCGGTGGTCTTCGCCAACGGCTTCACGCTCTCCCCCTACGCCGAGACCGGCGCCCCCGGCGGCAACCTCAAAAACCCGCCCCGAACCCTCTGGCACGCCAGCCCCGGCAGCTCCGGCACCAGCACCTAACCGGCCTCCGATTAGCCTCACCGACTTCCGGCACCGGCATCATCGCCGACCAGTCCGTCAGCTTCCTATCAGTTTCTGCGGACCGACAATTCAAGCGCATAAAATCGGACACAGAAACCCAGTGGTCAAAACTGATAGGAAGGCATTGAGAAGTGGTCAAAAGTGATAGGAAGTTGAAGAAATCTCCGCTCGCGGTGACGGGCCGGGTTTGCGAGCATTGAATGGTGACACGCAGTGATGTTCCGGATGCTGTTAGTAAAAATACGGTATGTCGGCCAAGCGGTGGCAGGCCAAGGGGTCTCGCAGGCGCTGATGCGTTCGCTGGTACGTTCTGGTCACCTGGTGCGGATGCGGCAGGGGTGTACGCGACCAAGCACGCGATGGACTGGGCCGAGGGCGACCCGGTGCGAGCCCACGTCCTGACCGTGCTGGCGGCGAAGGCCACCGTCGGGCGAAACGCGGTCGCGAGCTACCATTCGGCCGCCCTGCTCCACCGACTCAGCCTGCTGAAGCCGCCGCCGAGGATGCCGTGGCGCTCACGCTCCCGTTGGCCAAGCGGTGGAACAGGGCACAGGCCGGCAGACGTCGTCTTCCACGCCAGCGACCTTCCGCCGGAGCACGTGACCAGGCTCTCACAACCTGCCGGTGACGACGGCTGCGCGGACGGTCGTGGATCTGGCGCGGACGCTGCCGTTCATGGACGCGGTCGTGGTGGCGGACTCGGCCCTCAACGAGGAGAAGGCGACACGACGAAGCCGGAACTCCACCAGATCCTGGAGGAATGCGCTGGATGGCCGGGCGTAAGGCAGGCGAGACACGTCATAGATTTCGCCGACGAGCGCGCCGAGTCGCCACTGGAGTCGGCCGCGCGCGTCGTGTTCGAGCAGCGCGGCCTGGATCCGCCGGAGTTGCAGGCCACCATTCACGGTCCGAACTTCGCATTCAGGGTCGATTTCCTCTGGCGCGGCCAGCGGGTGATCGCCGAAGCCGACGGCCTCGTCAAGTACAACGACCGCAAGGACCTGCTCGCGGAGCGAGAGCGGGATCACCGGCTCGGTGAAGCCGGCTATACGGTCGTCCACTTCACCTGGCGGGAACTCTTCCAGACGCCAGAAGTCGTGATCGCCCACATCCGCGGGCCCTCGCCGCCGCCGAAAAGACACCCTGAAACGACACGCCTGAAAGGACACCGCCCGAAGGCACCACTGAAACGACACCGCCCTAAAAGGACGCCGCCCACTCAGGACTCAGGGGCGGGCTTGCGCCAGTCGATCGTCGGCCGGAGCGCCTCCGCCCGGACCCGGTTCGCGTACCGCTTGGTGATCGAGAACAGCGACTCGATCAGCGTCTCCGACAGCAGGTGCGGCTCGAGGCCGAGGTCGATGAGCGCCGTGTGCGTCACCTTGTAGTAGTGCTCGGGCGCCTCCACCCGGGGATTCGACAGGTTCTCGATGGAAACCGCGCCCGGGTACGCCGCCGCCACGACGGAGGCGATCTCGCTGACCGACATCGACTCGGTCATCTGGTTGAACACCCGGTACTCGCCCGCGAGAGCCGGGTTCTCGATGGCCAGCCGGACGCACGCGACGGTGTCGCGGATGTCGATCAGCCCGCGCACCTGCCCGCCCGAGCCGTACACGGTCAGCGGGTGCCCGATCACCGCCTCGATCACGAACCGGTTCAGCACCGTGCCGAAGACGGAGTCGTAGTCGAACCGCGTCGCCAGGCGGTCGTCCAGCAACGTCTCGGGCGTGGCCTGCCCGTACACGACCCCCTGGTTCAGGTCGGTGGCCCGCAGGTCCCAGATCCGGCAGGCGAACTCGATGTTGTGCGAGTCATGCACCTTGGACAGGTGATAGAACGAGCCGGGCCGCTTCGGGAACAGCACGCGGTCCGTCCGCCCGTTGTGCTCGATGTCCAGCCAGCCCTCTTCGATGTCGATGTTGGGCGTGCCGTAGGCGCCCATCGTGCCCAGCTTGACCAGGTGGATCCGCGGGTCGATCTCCGCGATCGCGTACAGCAGCGTCAGCGTGCCGAGCACGTTGTTCGACTGCGTGTACAGGGCGTGCGACCGGTCGATCATCGAGTACGGCGCGGCCCGCTGCTCGGCGAAGTGCACGATGGCGTCGGGCCGGAACGAGCGGATCATGGCGTAGGTGAACACCGGGTCGCACAGGTCGCCGACGTAGCAGCCGATCGAGGACCCGGTCAGCTCCTGCCACGCCGCGATGCGCGCCCGCAGCGGCTCGATCGGGACCAGGGACTCGACGCCGAGCTCGTCGTCGTAGTGCCGGCGCGCGAAGTTGTCGGCGACCGCCACCTCATGACCGTGAGCCGACAGGTGGAGCGCCGTCGGCCAGCCGAGGTAGCCGTCACCGCCAAGCACCAGGATTCTCATGCCGCCTCCTCCTGCCCGGATCTGGCCCGGGTCTGGCCCGGACTACCCGGACGACAAGGTTACGCTCCGAAGCGATTGCCCACGAGTCGGCGGGTCTGGGCAACGGCGAGCGGCTATACAAGGTAACGTGAAATGAAGGTACGCGTGACCGAAGCATCCTCGCAGATGTGCCAGGTACGGCGCTTCCGGGGGTGGTGTCGAGGGCCTGCGGTTCTCGTGCTGTTTACTGGAGTAACACCGGTCCCAGCGTCCCAAGGAAGCATATGGCATTCGCTCAGAACCGCCTCGTGGCAGCCACGTGGCAGAAGCTCCGCACCAAGGTGGGCATTCGTTTCACCCGCTTTGTCGGCGTTGCCGCCGCGTCGCTGGCGACCAGCGAGATCCTGCTCGCGATCTGTGACAGCGTGCTCCACATGACCGCCGTCCCGGCGGCGCTTGTGAGCACGTTCGGCGGCGCGGTCGTCAGCTACGTGCTCAGCCGCTGGGCGTGGGAGCGCAAGGGCAAGCCGGACGTGCTGCGCGAGACCGTCCCGTTCTGGGTGATCTCGGCGATGGTCTGGGTGATCCTCACCCTGGCGACCAAGTTCGGCTACCACCTCGCGTCCTGGATGGGCTTCGAGCACGGGGCTAAGCGCGCGCTGGTCGTCGGCCTGGTGTACCTGGCGGCGAACGTCGTGACGTTCATCCTGCGGTTCGTGATCTTCCACTACGTGCTGTTCGCCGACCGCACCACCGCCGCCCGCGCCGCGGCCACCGGCCCGGACACGGTCCCGCCGGGCACTCGCGTCGCCCTGGCCCCGGCCGACGTGGCGGCGTCCACCGCATCCGACGCCGCGCCCGCCGCCAGCAGCGCCGTCGAGGCCGCCCCGGCGAAGTCTTCCGCCGCGAAGGCGTCCGACGCGACCGCGAAGCCCTCCGGCCGCTAGGCCGCAGCCAGCCAAGCCGCGACGCCGCGCCGCCCCCTGGGGCTGGCGCGGCGTTCTGCGTTGCCGGGCAGACCCGCCGCCCGCCGCCATCGCTGCGGCGTTCCAAGAGCCGCCGGTCGCCGCCCGCAACGGGAAGCTCAAAACCTTTTATCCCGAACGGTCCCGTGTTTCACCGCAACGCGAAGGCACCCGCCTCGCAACACGTCGATTGCGCAACCGACCAGGCTCGAGCGTGGTCGGTTGCGCAATCGACCCGCGGGGTTCCCGGCCGCTCGCGGTGTGCCGTGCGGCGCGGCTACTTGCCGCGGTTCCGGCGGCGGCTCTCGCGCCACCAGGTGCCGAGGACGACCCGCATGAACCGGCTGCCGTAGAAGACGTTGTTCAGGCCGGGGATGTGCAGGTTGTAGAGCGGGTTCTGGCCCTTCTTGGACTCGCCGACCGCCCGCTTGTGGATGGTGGCGGGCACCTCGAGCAGCTTGTACCCGTGGGTGATGACCCCGATCAGCAGCTCGGACGCCTGGTACTGCGGCTGCTCGAGCTGGACGGCCCCGGTCACCTCGGCGCGCATGGCGCGCAGGCCGAAGGTCGTGTCGCCGATCTTCTGCCCGGTGAGCAGGGTGACCAGGGCGGCGAAGAACCGCACGCCGGCCTTGCGGACCGGGTCCTTGGTCTCCTCGCTGCCCAGCCGGCGCGACCCGGTGACGAAGTCGGCCTTGCCATCGATGATCGGCTGCAGCAGCGCGGGGATCTCGGCCGCGTTGTACTGGCCGTCGGCGTCAGTCGTGACGATGTACTGAGCGCCGCCCTCGCGGGCGATCCGGTAGCCGAGGCGCAGCGCGGCGCCCTGACCCCGGTTGACCGGGACGTCCGCGACGATCGCGCCCGCCGCGTCCGCCTCCTTGGCGGTGGCGTCGACGCAGCCGTCGGCGACCACGATCACCTCGGCGGCGAGCCCGCACACGGTGCGCGGCAGCGCCTCCACGACCGGGCCGACCCCGCCCTCTTCGTTGTAGGCGGCGATCACCAGCGCAACGGGCGGGAGCTTGGCTGCTCGCTCCCCGTAGACGTCGGCGAGGGTCTGCAGCGCGTCGGCATCGGTCGCCGCGTCGGCCGGATTGGAATAGAACACGCTGATTGCCTCCGGCAGGGATAGTCGCGCCGGCGGGGAGTCACCCGGCCCGGCTGATAGATCTCGCTGATCGTCTGGTGCGGTCTACGGCTGGTGGTGCGGCCTACGACTCGGCACGGGACAAGATCAAGCGCCCGCCAAGTGTATCGGCCTTGCGCTACAGCATGATGTGACTTCCCCAGTGCCGCGCACCTTATCGCCCGAAACGACCCATCTTTAAGGCAATTTGCAGTTCTGCTGAAGAAGTTGCAAAGATTTCCGTTACTTGAAAGTAACACGAGCTCGCCAGGCGCCGGCCGAGGGACGAGCGGGGTCGTGACGCAAGGTAGCCTGCCGGCGTGACAGGACGACAGCCGTGACGGGACGACGACCGTGACAGGCAGCAGGACAGGGACGACCCAGGGAGCTCCAGGACCGAGCCCAGCATCGGAGGAGGACGCGTACCTGCTCGGCCTGCGGCTGCACGGGCGGCGGGTGGTGGTCGTCGGCGGCGGAGCGGTGGCGGCCCGCCGGGTGCCGAGGCTGCTCGCCGTGGGCGCTGACGTGGTGCTGATCTCGCCGACCGTCACCCCGGCGCTTGAGGAGCTCGCCGCCCAGCGCCGGATCGACTGGCGGCCCCGCGAGTACCAGGCCGGTGACTGCGCGAACGCCTGGCTGGTTGTCGCCTGCACGGACCGGCCGCAGGTGAACGCGGCGGTCGCGGACGAGGCGGAACAGGCCCGTACCTGGTGCGTGCGCGCCGATGACGCGGCCGCGTCCACCGCCTGGACGCCCGCGGGCGGCCGGGTCGGCGATACCAGCGTCGCGGTGCTGACGGGCGACCCCCGCCACAGCGCCGCGATCCGCGATGCGATCACGACCGGGCTGCAGGCCGGCACGATCTCGGCCCGTCACCACCGAAGGCGCGCGGCCGGCGTGGCGCTCGTCGGCGGCGGTCCCGGCGACCCGGGCCTGATCACCGTCCGGGGACGGCGGCTGCTGGCCGAGGCGGACGTGGTGATAGCCGACCGGCTCGGGCCGCGGGAGCTCCTCGCCGAGCTGCCGCCCGATGTGACGGTGATCGACGCGGGCAAGGTCCCCTACCGGCGGCAGATGTCCCAGGACGAGATCAACTCCGCGCTCATCCGGCACGCGCAGGACGGGAAGTTCGTGGTCCGGCTCAAGGGCGGCGACCCGTTCGTCTTCGGCCGGGGCGGGGAGGAGATGCTGGCCTGCCTGCGCGCCGGGGTGCCGGTCACGGTCGTGCCCGGCATCAGCAGCGCGACCGGGGTGCCGACGGCGGTCGGCCTGCCGGTGACGCACCGCGGCGTGGCGCAGGCCTTCCACGTGATCTCCGTGCACGTGCCGCCGGGCGACGAGCGCTCCACGGTGGACTGGCCGGCGCTGGCGCGGGCCGACGAGACGCTCGTGCTGCTGATGGCCCTCGAGCGGATCGGGGCGGTGGCGAGGGCGCTCATCGAGCACGGAAAGCGGGGGAACTGTCCGGTTTCGGTAATCTCGGACGGTACCATGCCCACGCAGCGCACAATTTACTCAACGCTGGAAGACATCGAGAGACGACTAGCGGATGAAGGCGTCCGGCCACCGGCCGTGGTGGTTATCGGCGGGGTGGTAACTATCGCGGCGGAACTCGCCGGGCTCGGGCGGGCGCTTGGCGGCGGGGACCACGATGCCCCCGGTGCCGCCCCTTCGCCGGTACCCCCGCTGGCGAGGGACAATTAACGAGCATAAAACCAGGCGGGACCATGGAAGGTAAGGGCATGACGGCGGAAGAATCGCCGTCGCCCGGTGATAACGGCGAGCAGAACGAGAAGATCGGGGCTAAAGCGCACGGCGGTGAAATGGTGCCGACGCGGGGTGCTGTTTCGCCGGCGGCCGGGAATGAACCGGGCATGTCCGCGAACTGGCAGCGGCCGCGGGTCCGGGTCGATGCCCGGCTGCTTGAGGCGACCCTGCTGAACCTCAGGAAGCGGATCGCCGCAATCCCGCTGGTCTTCGACATCCCTGGCGCCGATGAGATCACCGCCGAGCGGGCCAAGCTGCTCAGCCAGATCGACGACTACCTGCTGCCCCGGGTCAGGCAGTCCGCCGCGCCGCTGCTCGTGGCGCTGGTCGGCTCCACCGGGGCCGGCAAGTCCACGCTGGTGAACAGCATCGTGGGCACCCAGGTAAGCCAGACGGGCGTCCGGCGGCCCACCACCAACTCGCCGGTCCTCGCCTGCCACCCCGACGACATCCACTGGTTCGCCGAGAACATGTTCCTGCCGACGCTGCCCCGGGTCCGCCAGGAGGGCCTGGCGAGGCCGGGCCGGGACGGGCTGCTCGTGCTCGCCGCCAGCGAGGGAATGACCAAGGGGATCGCGCTGCTCGACACCCCCGACATCGACTCGGTGGTGCGCGCGCACTACGACTTCGCCTACCAGTTCCTTGACGCCTCGGACCTATGGCTGTTCATGACGAGCGCGAGCCGGTACGCGGACGCGCCGGTCTGGGAGCTGCTGCAGCACGCGCGGGAGCGGGGCGCCGCGCTCGGCGTCGTCCTTTCCCGGGTGCCGCCGAGCCATCGCACCGAGCTCGTCGCCCATTTCAACGCGATGCTCGACGCCAACGGAATCCAGGCAGAGAACCGGTTCGTGATCCCGGAGACCGGCCTGGTGGACGGCTACCTTCCCGACGACATCTTCCAGCCGGTCAGGGACTGGCTGGAAGATACCGCCAAGCGCTCCGACCGGCGGGTCGCCGTGCTCAGCCAGACGATGGCCGGCATGCTCGACACGTTCAAGACCCGGGTGCCGAGGCTCGCGGCGCACGTGGACGCCCAGGTCGTGCTGCGCACGCGGCTGCGCGGGGAGGCGGAGGCCGCCTACGCGACCGCGCTCGCGGAGTTCGACGCGGGCACCCGCGACGGCCGCCTGCTGGCCGGCGAGGTGCTTGCGCGCTGGCAGGACTACGCGGCCAGCGGTGACCTCGGCGCCGCGCTGCGCGGCAAGCGACCGGTCTCCGCCGTGCGGCGCGGCAGGCGGGCCCGCACCGACGCGGGCACCGCGAGGCTGGCCGCGCTCGACGCCGCGCTCCGCACCGCGCTGCAGTCCCTGGTCGTCTCGGTCGCGGACCGCGCCGCGGAGCAGGTCGCGCGCGTCTGGCGGGACAACCCCGGAGGCGCCGCCCTGATCACCGCCGCGGAGGCGAGCCGGGCCCGTGATGAACGCGCCAAGCGCGAGTTCGAGTCGGCGTTCGGCGCCACCCCGGCGGACCGTTCGCCGGCCAAGCAGGGTGCCTTCGACCGCGCATCGGCCGATCTTTCGCTGCGGGTCTCCCGCGCGGTCAGCGCGTGGCAGGATCAGCTGATGCGGCTTATGTCCTCCGGCGGGGCAGTCCCCGGGGCGCGCCCGACGGAAAGGCAACGGGAACGGGCATGCAGTCTTCCGGCGCGAGCAAGCAGGCCGGCCCGGTGAGCGTGGTCACCCTGGTCGCGCTGCTCGGCCAGCCCAGCCGGCAGGCGGCTTCGCCCAGGCGGCGCAGGCGCAGGCGAGCGAGGCGCGACGAGATCGGCACGCTGCCGCAGGAGACGCTTGCCTCGCTCATCGGATCGGCCGAGTCCGCCGCGCTGCTAGCCAGGGCCAGGCAGGATCTCAACCAGCGCGTCGGGCTGCTGCTCGATGAGGAGATGCTGCGGTTCAGCGAGGTCATCGATGAGGTCGGCCCGATCGATTCGGTGGCCGCCGTCCGTCTTTACCAGGCCGAGTACTCGCTGGAGGCCGCGCGATGAACTCGTTCTCCTCGACGTTTCCGGTAGCCGGCCAGCGGCTGGGCGAGCAGACCCTGTCCCGGCGCCTCGACGCGCTCGCCGAGATAGTCCGGATCGGCCGGGCCCGCCACGGGCAGGGCGAGAACCCGCCGCAGTCCGCAGGGGCCGGAGGACGGCGCCGACGGCGGCTTCGGCCAGGCGCTGCTCGATGACGCCGACGCGGTGCTCAAGCGGGCCGGCGAGCGGCTGCGCCTGTCCAGCAGCCACACGGTCGTCGCGCTGGCCGGCGGCACCGGCAGCGGCAAATCGACGCTGTTCAACGCGCTGTCCGGCGCGGCCTTCTCGCCGCCCGGGGTGACCAGGCCGACCACCAGGCACGTGCACGCGTGCGTGTGGGGGATGCAGGGGGTCGCCCCGCTGCTTGACTGGCTGAACGTGCAGCGCCGCCATCGGTACGCCCGGGCCAGCGTGCTCGACTCGGGCGAGTCCGACCTCGACGGCCTGGTCCTGCTCGACCTGCCGGACCACGACTCGGTGGTCACCGCGTCGATGGCGGCGGTGGACCGGCTGTCCAAGCTGGCCGACATGGTGATCTGGGTCCTCGACCCGCAGAAGTACGCCGACGCCGCCGTGCACAACCGGTACCTGATCCCGCTGGCCGGCCACGCGTCCGTGTTCACCGTGGTGCTCAACCAGATCGACGTGCTCCCCCCGGAGCAGATCAGGGACTGCGAGCAGGACCTGCGCCGCCTGCTCGACGCCGAGGGCCTGGCCGAGACCCCGGTGCTGCCGGTCTCGGCGCGCACCGGCGCCGGGCTCCCCGAACTGCGCGCGCTGCTCATGGAGACGGTGCGGCGCAACCGGGCGGTCACCGACCGGATCGCGGCCGACATCGACGCGGTGATCGGCGGCTTCGAACCGTACGCGGGCCCGCAGATCGCGCCGGACGCGGCGCTCCCGGACGCGGTCCCGGCCGGGGCCGGAGTCGGGGCCGGGGCGTCCGACGCGCCGCTCGGGGCGCCGCTCAGCGACGACGATGACGGGTCGAAGGCGCCGTCCCGCCCGCCGTGGGAGCTCGGCGACGAGCAGCCCGCGGCCGCGCCGCCCGCTCCGAGCAGGCCGCCGTGGGAGGACGCCACCCCGGATGGGATCAAGCGTGACATCGTCGACCTGAGCGCCAGCGTCCCGACGGCGCCCGCCGGGCAGCTGACCGAGGCGTTCGCGCGCGCGGCGGGCGTGGCGGCGGTGGCGCAGGCCATGGCCAGCGCCCGCGGGGCGCAGGCGGCGCGGCTGACCGGCTGGCCGGCTGCGCGGCTGCTGCGCCGCCGCGGCGCGGTGCCCGCGCTGCGCGGCGGGGCCTCGGCGGGCCGCCAGGCCGCCGAGGCGGTCGGCCAGGCGCAGCAGTCCGAGGTGGACAACGCGATCACCGCGTTCGCCGACTCCGTGGGCGGCGCGCTCCCCAAGCCCTGGGCGGCCAGCCTGCGCGAGGCGGCCCGCTGCAACGCGGGCATGGTGCCGCAGGCGCTCGCGGACGCGGTGCGCACCGTGGCCGCCGCGGGCCGGTCACGGCCGCCGGCCTGGTGGCGGCTGGTCACGCTCTGGCAGTGGCTGCTGACCGTGGGCGCGGTCGTCGGCGTGGCGCTGTCGGTCGTGATCGCGGTGGTGCGCCTGACCGGTCACCACCAGGGGCTGATCAGCGAGGCGTCGCTGATCCCGTGGCTGCTCGCGCTGGCGGCGGCGCTGCTGGTGCTCGGCTTCCTGACCGCCGTCGGCTGCAAGAACATGACCGTCGCGGCGGCCGAACGGGAACGGGACGCCGCCGAGCGGGCCATGCGCGACCGGGTCTCCGGGGTCACCCGCGACCTGGTCCTGGTCGCCCACCGGCCGCGAGATCGCCCAGTACGAGCGCTTCCGGCGGGAGCTGGCCGTCGCCTCGGCCTCGTGAAGCCAGCCCGCCCCGGCGCCCGCTATCAGAGATCGCCGAACGGACGGTGCGAAGACCACCGTCCGTTCGGGATCATCTTTTAGGTTCTGACTTCTTACCTGGTTACTTGTAGAGCGAAGGCGTGCCGTTGGAGCTGATGGTCTCCATGGCGGCCTCCACGTCGCTGTAGCTCTCGTAGTTGGACGGGGTTCTGTCCCACAGGATGCCCAGCGTGTTGATGTCCAGGTGCTGGAGCTTCTGCATGATCGTGGTCTCGTTCAGGTTGCCGGCCTGCTGGATGGCCCAGTTGATCTCCAGCCCGGCGTCCCAGCCTTCCTGGCTGTTGTCGATCGCGTTGTCGTTGCCGAGGCCCGCGGCCGTCATGCCGGCCATGTACGCCTTGAGGCCGGCCGCGGTGGCCTTCTCCTGAGCCGACGTGCCCTGCTCGGCGGCGGTCAGCCAGTCCTGCATGGAGCCGAGCACGTAGATGTTCTGCATCACCGACGCGCCGCCGGCCGCGGAGATGAAGCTCGGCAGCTCGCAGGCCGAGCATTCGCTGATCGGGATCGTCGGGTCTCTGCGCCCTGATGGCGCGGATCGCGGTGATCGAGTCGGTGCCGGGCACCAGGCCGAAGAGGATGATCTGCGGCTTGGCGGCCAGCATGGCGAGCACCTGCGGGGTGACGTCGGTGGCGCCGACCTGGTCGATCTGGGTGGAGACGAGCTGGAAGCCGTTCTGCTTGGCGAGGTTCTGCACGGTGGCCTGGTTGGCCAGGCAGACCGACCCGCAGTTGTCCTCGAGCAGCGCGACCCGGGTGTAGTGCCGGGGCACGATCAGGTTCTGCACCGAGGCGATCTGGTCTTCGGCGAAGACGTCGTAGAAGCCGGGGAAGCCCCAGGAGTTCAGCTCGCTCGACGGGTAGCCGTTGCTCTGCCAGCCGGAGGAGAGGCTGATCAGGATCGTCTTGTTGGCGATCGCGATCGGCAGCGCGGACTCGGTGTCCGCCCCGGACTCCGGCCCGACGATGAACTGCGCGTGGTACGGTCTGGATGCACTTGCGCGCGTCGAGCTCGGACTCGGACGCGCTGGACTGGTTGTTGAGCGAGATGTAGGTGACCTTGTGGCCGAGGATGCCGCCGGTCGCGTTGACGTGCTTGAAGTACGCCTCCGAGCCCCAGTTGTCGGTCTCGCCGATCTGCGCGTACGGGCCCGCCAGGGCCTCGTCGCTGCAGACGACGATGGGGGAGTTGCTGCTGGCCGCGTTCCCGCCGCCGCTTGAGCCGCAGGCGGCGAGCCCGCCCGCCGCCAGGATGATGGCCGCGGCAACGGCCGCCTTGAACGAGATTCGTCTTCGAATCATGGTTCTTCCCTCCTGGGAATTGCATTGCTGGATACATCGATTGCTTGGAGCGCTGAAAGTCGGTTGTCAGCTCCCGACGAGGAGCGTGTTGACGACCGGCGAGGACCGGAAGTCGGCCGGGCCGCCGTCGAAGACGAGCCGGCCGGCCGAGAGCACGAAGATCCGCTCGCTGACCTGCGCGACCAGGGCCAGGTCGTGTTCCACCAGGAGCACGCAGGTGCGACTGGCGAGCGCGGCGAGCACCACCGCGAGCCGCTGGCGCTGCTCCTCCGACAGCCCCGAGGCGGGTTCGTCGAGGAGCAGCAGGCGGGGGTTGGGGGCGAGCGCGCGGGCGAGTTCGACCATCCGCTGGGTCTCCAGCGTGAGGCTGGAGACCTCCCGGCCCGCCAGGTGCGGCCATGCCGAGGTCGGCCAGCGCCCTGGACGCCTGCGCCCTGGCGTCGTCGAGCCGGCTGCGCGCGATCCTGGTCGTGATCGACGACTTGTGCGAGGCGAGGCAGGCGACCGCCACGTTGTCGAGCACGGTGCGGCCCTTGATCAGGTGGACGGACTGGAAGGTCCGGCTGATGCCCTGGTAGAACCGCTCGTGCGGCGGCCGCCTGGTGATGTCGGCGCCGTTGAGGATGACCTGGCCCTGGGACGGCGCGACGCTGCCGCCGATGACGTTGAGCAGGGTCGACTTGCCCGCGCCGTTCGGGCCGCAGAGCGCGAACAGGCCGCGCTCGGGGAGCGTGAGGGTGACGTCCTCGAGCACGCTGAGCCCGCCGTACTCCTTGAAGACGGACCTGACCTCGAGCAGCGCCGCCTCGCGGTGCTCGCCGCCGCCGAGGCGCCCCGGGTCCGCCGCCGGCTCTGCCCGCGGCTCCGCCGGACTCGGCGCCGGCGCGCCCGGCCAGCTCGGCGCCGCCGGCCAGCCCGGCTCGGCGGCCAGCCCGGCAGCCCGACCGCGCCGGCCACGGCGGCCGTCGGCGGATATGCCGACTCCGTCGGCCGGCGACGACGGCGCCGGCCGGCCGGCCGCGCCAGCCGCCGGCGGCGGAGCCGAGCCGCGCGCGCAGCCACGCGATCCCGGTCGTCACGATGCCCGCCAGCCCCTCCGGGTCCACCAGCAGCACCACGGTCAGCAGCAGCCCCTCGACCACGAGGATGTTGACGCTCACCCAGTTGCTGGCGCCCTGCAGGTACTGGATGACGAGCGCGCCGATGACCGCCCCGATGACCGATCGCCGCCCGCCGATGAACAGCATGATCAGCAGCGCGAGCTCGGCCGTCGGGTCGACCAGCGTCTCCGGCACGAACTGCTGGGTGCCCGCGTACACCGCGCCGCCGAGGGCGGCGAACACGCAGCCGAGCACGAACAGCTCCAGCTTCCGCCGCGGCGTGCGGACCCCGAGCGCGGCCGCCGTCCGCTCGTCCACGCCCAGCACGAACAGCTCGAGGCCGATGTCGGAGGTGAGGATCCGGGCGGCGATGAAGACCGCCAGCGCGAGCAGCACGATGACGATGAGACCGCCGCCGACCAGGGCGACGGAGGTGGACGCGGACGACGACGGCCACAGGGTGCCGGGCAGCGGCGCGCCGACCGCGCCGCCGAGGAACCCGGTGCCCGACACGTAGCCGACCGCGATCAGCGGCAGCATCAGCGTGGCGACGGCCAGCGCCAGCCCGGAGGCCCGGGTGACGACCGAGCCGAGCAGGATCGCCAGCAGCGCCGAGCCGACCAGCACGATCGGCGTGGCGATCAGCACCGGCATGTTGTAGTGCGTGTTCAGCATGGCCACGCCGTAGGCGCCGACGCCCATGAACACCGACTGGCTGAACGCGATCTGCTGGGAGAAGCCGATCTGCACCGCCATGCCCGCGGTGACGATCGCGTAGCAGGCGGCGAGCACGAACACCGAGCCGGTGTACTGCTGCCCCCAGATGAGCACGAAGAGCACCGCCGACGACGGCGACGAGCGCCGTCGGCGTCAGCCCGCGCGGAACCCGGGACGCGACCAGCGCCGAGCGCTGGGCCGAGCGCCGCGAGGAGGCCAGCAGCCCGTTCATCCGCCCACCGCCGATTCGAAGCCGAGCTGGCGCGGCCAGGCGAGGACCATCGCGGCGAGGATCGCGTACAGCACCGTGTCGCCGTACTCGGCGCTGACGTAGCCGCCGAGCATCGCCTCGAGGACGCCGATGAACAGGCCGGCCAGCAGCGCCCGGCCGGGTTTGCGGAACCCGCCGTAGGCGGCCGCGAGGAAGCCGGTCAGCGAGATCGTCGCCCCCGACAGGTAGGTGAACCCGGTGATCGGCGATTCCACGATGCCGAAGACGGCCGCGATGACCGCGGTCCCGACGAAGATCAGCCGCCGGTAGCGGCGGGTGTCGATGCCGACGATCCGCGCGCCGACCGAGTTCTCGCCGCTGGCCTCGAGCGCCTTGCCGCCGAGGGTGAACCTGATGTAGACCCAGAACGCGCCGCCGATGATCACCGCGCAGGCCAGCACCAGCAGGCCGGCCCGCTCGAAGTGCAGGCTGCCGAGGCTGAGCGAGGCGCCGTTCCACAGCGCCGGGGCGGCGTGCACGTCGGTGCCGAACAGCATCTTCGCCACCCCGTCGATGAAGAACGAGAGCGCGAAGGTGAAGAAGAAGGTGACGACGATGCCGTCCATCCGCTGCGGCCCGTCCTGCGCGATGCGCAGCACCACCTGGTCGTAGACGTAGGCGAAGGCGGCGACGACGAGCAGCGTGCAGATGATGGCCACCGGCAGCGGCAGCCCCTTGACCCGGTAGAGGTTGTCCACGCCGAGCGCGCCGACCATGGCGAAGTCGCCGACGGCCAGGTTGAGGATGTTGGAGACCCGGTACCAGACCGAGACGCAGACGGCGAACATCGCGTAGATGGCGCCGGTGGTGATGCCGGCGATGAGCAGGTTGCCGAACTTCATCATGCCGCACCTGCCACGCTGTCGCCCGCCACGCCGTTGCGCACCTCGACCCGCCGGTTGCACAGGGTCAGCGCCCGCTTCGGGGCCTCCTCGACGACGATCAGCGTCGTCCCCTGTTCGTGGATCTTCGCGAGCGCGTCGTACACCCGCTTGGCGACGGCCTCGGCCAGCCCCAGGCACGGCTCGTCGACCGCGAGGATCTTCGGGTCGGCGGCCAGCCCGCGGGCGATCGCGACCATCTGCTGCTGGCCGCCCGAGAGGGTGCCCGCGAGCTGCTTGAGGTGCAGGTTGAGCTCGGGGAAAAGCTCAATCGCGCGGGCGAACGGACCCGATCTTCGCGCCTTCCCGATACTTCTCGTCCACGTGTAGCAGCCCAGCAGGATGTTGTCGGCCGTGCTCAGGTCGGGGTAGAGCTGGCGGCGCTCGGGCACCAGGGTGAGGCCGTGCCGGGCCGCCCAGCGCACGTCGCCGTTCCTGGCCTGCGCGCCGAAGATCTCGACGGCGCCGCGGCGGCGGATCATGCCGGTGACGCCCATCAGGATGGAGGACTTGCCGTTGCCGTTGGGTCCGATGATCGCGCAGGCGTCGCCCTCGGCGACCGTGAACGTCGCGTCGTGCACCGCGACCACGTTCCCGTACGCGACCGACAGGTTCCGCACCGCCAGCGCCACGCCCGCTCGCGTGCCGGCGCCCGTGCGCTGCCGGCGGCCGGTGGCGGGGTGCTTCCGGTGGCCGTCATGACGCCGTCCTCCGGGGTCTCAGGACCGCGCCCTCGGGCAGCGGCCGGACCAGGCGCTGGTACACCGACAGCCAGCCGACCTCGACCGGCCGCGCGGGCGGGTCGGCCGCCAGGGCCGCCCGTCGCTCGGCCAGCTCGGCGTCCGGCACGTCCAGGTCGGCGGTCCGGCCGGGGACGTCGATGCGGATCGTGTCGCCGTCCCTGACCAGGCGCGAGCGGCCCGCCCGCGGCCGCCTCGGGCGACACCTCGCCGACGACGATGCCCTTGTTCACCAGGCCGGACAGCTGCCCGTCGGTGACCACCGCGACCTGGCCGGTCAGCCCGGCCCCGTCGAGCGCGAACACGAGCCGGGAGGCCATGCCCATGCCGGGCGAGCCGGTGACGCCCTGGCCGCGCAGCACCACGACCTGCCCGGCGTGGATGAGGCCGGCCTTGAGCCCGTCGAGTGACGCGTCGGGGGAGTCGAAGACGATCGCCGGGCCGGCGAAGTCGAGCGGCCGGTCGTCGGCCACCGCCAGCTTGACGATCCCGCCGTCGGGGCAGAGGCCGCCGCGGATGACCACGATCGTCGGCCGCCGCCCGAGGGCGCGCTCCGGCGGCCGGATGGTCTGCTCGTCGGCCACGGTGACCCCGTCGAGGTTGGCCGCGACCGTGTCGCCGGTGACGGTCAGCGCGTCGCCGTCGAGCAGCGGCTCGAGCTGCTTCATGATCGCCCGGGTGCCGCCGGCGTCCTCGAACTCCTCGATCGACGTCTCGCCGTTGGGCCTGATCGCGGTGAGCAGCGGCACGCCGTCGGCCAGCGTCTCGAACAGCCGGTAGACGTCCGCGTCGGCCTCCGCCTCGGCCGCGACCGCCTGCAGGTGCTTGACCGAGTTGATCGACCCGCTGACCGAGAGGATCGCGGTGACCGCGTTCGCGAACGCGGCCGGGGTCATGATGTCCCTCGGCCGCAGGTCCTCGGCCGACCATCTCGACGATGCGGGCGGCGGCGGCGTCGACCGCCCGCCACATCGGCTCGCTGTTCGCCCGCACCGGGGTGGACCCCGGCAGCGCCATGCCCAGCGCCTCGCACGCCAGGTGCATCGTGTTGGCGGTGCCGATGCCCGCGCACACCCCCGGGCTGAGCACGGCGTTGGCGCTCATCTCGGTCAGCTCGGCCGCGTCCAGCCGGCCGCTGGCGACGTGGCCGGCCGCCAGGAACACGTCCTCGATGTCGCAGTGCCTGCCCCGGTAGGACCCGCTCGCCTGGTAGCCGCAGGCGACCATGATCGTCGGGATGTTCAGCCGGGCGGCCGCCATCAGCTGGCCCGGCGCGGTCTTGTCGCACGACGCCAGGCAGATCATCCCGTCCAGCTGGGCGCCCTCGACCTGCATCTCGATGTCGTTGGTGATGAGGTCGCGGGCGGACAGGATGTACCCGCCGCGGTGCCCGGCGCTGTGAATGAAGTCGCTCGGGGCGGCGGTGCGGATCTCGAAGCCGATCCCGCCGGCCAGCTCGATCGCCCGCTTGGCCCGGCGGGCGATCTCGTCGAGGTGGCTGAAGCAGATCGCGAGCTGCGAGGACGTGTTGACGATGGCGATCTTCGGCTTGACCATGTCCTCGTCGGACAGGCCGAGCGCGAGCCACTGCGCCCGCCTGGTCGCCCACCGGGAGGTGCCCGGCTCGTAGTTGGAGCGCAGCCCGGCTGGCCTGCCCCGGGGCACGTGCGGACTTCCGCCCCCTGATGACAACTCGCGTCATCGCTTGGTTACCTCCACTGTCGAGTTATCGAGAAGCAGCCAGTCGCCGGTGGCGATGACCTCGCACGGGTCGGCGTCGAGGTCGGTGATGGCCGGAACCCGGGTCACCACCGCCCCGAGGGCCGACTTGGCCGAGATCCGGCCGATGACCATGCCGATCGGCGCGGTGCCCGACAGCCGCGTCGTCTGGAAGAAGCCGGACCAGCCGGAGGATCCCTTGGCGCTCGGGAAGACGAGGATCTTGCCGGTGAAGCAGACCTCGAACAGCTCGTGCCGGGGCTCGATGATCACGCCGCGGGCCGGGTCGATGCCGCCCCAGCCGGAGATCGGCTCGTGCGACACCAGCGCCTCGCCCTCGACCGCGCCGGGGACGACCGTTCTGCCGTGCAGGATGCGTCCGCTCGGACATCAGCTCAGCGCCCCGTTCCAGCGCCCGGTGACGGCCGCGTCGACGCACTCGTCGAGGGTGCCGAACCAGGCCTCGATGCCGAGGATCGCGGGCAGGTAGTGCGCCTGCTTGGCCGAGTCGGTGGCGAACACCTTGGTGCCGCGGGGCGCCGCCCGCGACATGGCCGGGCAGGAGTCGGCCAGCACCCGCCCGCCGGCCCGCTCGATCACCGCGGTGTAGCCGGACCGGTCGGCGACCACCTTGAGCGAGCGGGGCGCCATGATCCAGAGCTCGGTGCCGGCCGACAGCCGCCTGCCGTCGAGCAGCTCCGCCGTCCGCCTGATCTGGTCGACCGACGCGTGCGGGCAGCCGAGGAGCACGAAGTCGACGTCGTCGGACGAGCCGATCTCGTTCAGCGTCTCGTACATGGCCCGCCGCTCGGCCGGCCCGTACACCACCGCCTCCGGCACCGACGCGGCGCCGTTGAACGCCGCCTCCACCGTCGGCGCCTCCGGCGTGATCCCCGGAATGTGGTACAGCTCGACCCCGCCCGAGGTGGCCGCGGCCGCGCCGAAGTGCTTGAGCTCGGTCAGGTCGGGCCGGGCGAGGTCCCCGATGATCACCGGGTGGTCCTCGCCCGCGACCCCGCCCGCGAAGTAGCCCAGCATCCCCCAGTCCTGGAAGCTCTCGACCTTGAGCCCGCGCACGTCGATCAGGTGCGTGCCGTGCCGGTTCGCGTCCAGGTGGTTGCCCCAGCAGGGGACCTTCCCGGTCAGCGAGGCGGCGCCGGTGGAGGCGATCCCCTCGCAGTTGGTCCGCGCGCCGAGCACCGAGTTCGCGTAGATCACGGCCGAGGACTCCATCCACGCGCAGTGCTCGCCGCGCAGCGGCAGGTTCCCGACCTGGTACGGCGTGCAGGTGGCGAGGATGTTCACCCCGTGCCGCCCGTAGAACGACTCCGCGTCCTCCTGCAGCGCCACGTTCTCCGGGGGATAGGGCACGATGTCGACCGAGTCGGGGCCGAACCCGTGCTGCAGCTGGCAGGTCGGCACCCGCATCGACGGGATCGACAGGTCCAGGTCGCTGTCCAGGTTGATCACCGCGAACGCCTTGTCCCAGCCGCCCTCGGCGACCAGCCGCGCCTTGACCGGCGACGGCTGGGTCATGGTCCCGGCCACGTTGCGGATGTCGCACAGCCGCTCCGCGTCGAGCGCGAACCCGTACCTGATCAGCAGGTCCATGGCGGCGGCGACCGCGTCGCCCTCGGCGCCGTCGCGCATCCGCTTCTCGTCTTCGGTCAGGAACATCAGCCGCTCCGCACGTCGTCGTGAATCATCGGTGCCTCCCGGATCACTGGCGTCGCCCGGATCGCCCAGATTGGCGCCGAGCCGCTCCCGCAGCCGCCCGACGTCGATGTCGTGCACGCTGCCGGCCGGGCCGTCGGCCGAGCCGCCGGCCAGGTCGAGCGCGTGCGCGGCGGCCGCCCCCATCGCCGAGCACGGCCCCATCACCCGCACGCTCGACAGCGCGGCGGCGTCGCCGTCCGCGCACCGGCCGGCCGCGACCAGGTTGTGCGCGTCCGGCGGGAGCAGCGACCGCAGCGGCACGTAGTGCACGTGATCGGCCGGGAACATCTCCCACACGTAGCCGTCGGACCGGTCGTGCAGCTCCACCGGCCACGCGGTCCGCGCCACCGCGTCGTCGAAGCGCACCCCCGACCGCACCTCGTCGACGGTCAGCTGGTGCGCGCCCTTGATCCACCGCGTCTGCCGCCGCCCGGGGAACCCGTACGCCCGCACCCGCGCCTCGCCGAAGGCCTTCGGGAACTCCGCCCGGAGCAGGTCAAGGGCGCGGTCGGCCTGGTCGCGGCCCTCGAACATGGCCCGCGAGGCGGAAATCGGGTCGAGCGGCGCGTCGATGTGGGTCACGTTCATCACGGCGGTGCCGCGGCCGGGGAAGAAGAACGCGAGCCCGCCCCGCCGCAGCAGCCCGGACTCCTCGCCGCGCGCGGCGAACACCGCGTCGACCTCGCCCGCCTCGGGCTTGTGCTCCTCGTGCAGGTTCTCCACGATGAACTGCTGGCTGCCGTAGATCGGCCGCGACGGCTCCCAGCACGGCAGCCCGGCCTGCCAGGTCAGCGCCGCGTCCCCGCTCGCGTCGACGTACCCGGACGCCCGCACCCGGACGTTCCCGTACCGGGTGCCGAAGTCGGCCGACGTCACGAACCCGTCGCGCATCGACACGTCGCCGAGCACCGCCCCGGTGATGACCTGGATGCCGAGCGACTGCACGGTCTTCTCCAGCCACCGGCCGAGCGCGACCTCGTTGTAGAAGACGGTGGTCGTGTGCCCGCGGGAGAAGTAGAGGTCGCCCGGACGGCCCGAGCGCGGCGAAGATGTCGTCGAACACCCCGTGCGTGAGCTGGGTGTACTCCGGCGCGTTGCCGAAGATCCCGCAGAACAGGCCGATCAGCGAGTGCACCATCTGCCCGCCGATCAACGGCAGCGAGTCGATGAGCACGACGGAGCGGCCCAGGCGCGCGGACTCGATGGCCGCAGTCGAGCCCGCGATCCCGGCGCCGACGACGCAGACGTCGGCGGTGATCTCGTGCGCGGGCTCGGCGGCCGGCCGCGTCACCGCGTCCAGCCGAAGTTCGGTAAGTTCATGCGGCATGTCTGGGACGTTAAGTCCGTTAACAACGCGCCAAACAAGAAAATGCTTGTGCTAACGGGTATAAACCGGATTTATTGCACTCGCCATGCAACGCCTCTGACCTGCTGTTTCCTGTTTCGCCGGTCGCGTTTAGGTAACAGCTTCCGCGCGGTTTCCATGATCAATCTCCGCAGCCAGGCGTGCGCGGTGTCGTCCTCGTACTGCCGGTGCCACCACAGCGCCTCGACGATCGGCTCGGCGTCGCCCGGGCATTCGAGCACGCGCAGGTTGGCCGTGGTCGCCAGCCGGCTGGCCAGCCGCTCCTGCATCAGCGCGACCCGGTCGGTGCCGACCACGAAGTAAGGGACCGCGAGATAGCTCTCCACCCGGACCGCGATCCTGGGCTGCAGGTCGAGCGCGGCCAGCTGCCGCATCACCGGCACCGAGGGAACCCCGCGCTGCCCCGACCGGTAGTAAGGCGCCACCCAGGGCAGCCCGGCCAGGTCCCGCAGCCGCAGCGCGTGCCCCCCGTCGAGCACCGGGTTGTCGGCGTCGACCACGCACACCCACCGGTCGATGAACAGCTCGGCCGACCTCGTGTCGGGCAGCGAGAACCCGTTGCTCGGCGGGGCGACCATCCCGTCGACGAACCGGATGCCCTCCGCGTACTCGGTGGCCAGCGATTCGCGCACCAGCCGGATGTGCAGCCGCGCCCGGGGCGCCGCCCGCTGCAGCGCGTGGGAGAGCGCCTCGCCCATCACCATGATCGTGTAGTCGGCCATGACCAGGGTGAACTCGCGATCGGAGGTCGCCGGGTCGAAGTCGGTCGACGCCGCGAAGAGCCGCTCGGCCGCCGAGCAGACCGCCTCCACCTGCCCGGCCAGCTGCTCGCCGAGCGGCGTCAGCACGTACTCGCCGTGCTCGCGGACCAGCAGTTCGTCGCCGAAGTGCCGGCGCAGCCGCGACAGCGCCGCGCTCGCGGCCGGCTGGGTCACCCCGAGCCGCTGCGCCGCGCGCGTGACGCTTCGCTCCCGCGTCAGTTCGCGCAGCGCGACGAGCAGGTTCAGGTCAAGGTTCGCGAGATGCGCGACAGGCCGCATGGTCCCCCCATCAAACGCCCACCGCGTATCCGCCCGCAAGATCCAAAGCCACGAACCTAGAGGTCTCCGCTGGCCCCCGGCGCGCAAAGCTCCAGCCCGCTGACTTGCGGGATCATTTCGAACGAACCGTTGCTCCGCCCCGCCCGCCCATTCCTCCCCCCAGTCGCGCACGTCGTGCGGCCGTCCACGTCCACGCCGTCGCGTACGCCCGCCGCCACCTCCCGTCGACCGTCCCCGCCCCTCTGGCTCTGCCCGCTCTCCCCGACCACCACCTGTCATCTACGCCATCGACACCAGTGCGACGCTGTCGTCTACGCCATCGACCGGCCTGGACCCTGTCGTCTACGCCATCGACCCGATCGAGCCTGTCACCTACGCCATCGACACCACTATGAGCTGTCGATGGCGTAACCGACAGGTCGGCTGAAGCGTGTCCGGGACGGGCTAGAGCCACGGTCCGTTCCTCATCTCTTTGACTTTTTGCTATGTAATGATGTAATCGAAGTATGGGAGTAAGTGAACCGTTGGACGCCTACTCGACCATCGTCGCCGGCGTGGCGGAGCGGCTCACGCCCAAGGTCGCGAGCGTGCGGGTGCCGAGGCGGGCGGGGGAGTCGCTCGGGTCGGCCGTGGTGTTCACGGCGGACGGGTTCCTGCTGACGAACGCGCATGTGGTCGGGCACGCGGCGGGCGGAACGGCGGCGTTCTCGGACGGGACGACGGCACCGTTCCAGGTCGTGGGGGCGGACCCGCTGTCGGACCTGGCGGTGCTGCGCGCGACCGGTGACGTCCCTGAGCCGGCTGAGCTCGGCGAGGCCGACGAGCTCGTGGTCGGGCAGCTTGTCGTCGCGGTGGGCAACCCGCTCGGACTGTCCGGGACGGTCACCGCGGGCGTGGTCAGCGCGCTCGGCCGGTCGCTGCCGACGGGAGAGCGCGGGCTGATCGAGGACGTTATCCAGACCGACGCCGCGCTCAACCCCGGCAATTCCGGTGGCGCGCTCGCCGACTCGCGCGCCCGGGTGGTCGGGATCAACACCGCGGTGGCCGGCGTGGGGGTCGGGCTCGCCGTCCCGGTCAACGCGACGACCAGGCGGATCGTGTCCGCGCTGATGCGCGACGGGCGGGTCCGCCGCGCCTACCTGGGCGTCGTCGTGGCACCCGCCCCGGTGGCGCCGGTCTGGCGACCGCGTCTCGGCGGGCGCTCCACCGGGCTGCGCGTCGCGTCGGTCGTATCCCGAGGGCCCGGCCGACCGGGCCGGGCTCCGCCCCGGGGACCTGCTGCTCACCGCCGCGGGCGAGGAGGTCGCGACGGCTCAGGACCTGCAGCGCCTGATGTTCGCCGAGGCGATCGGCCGCCCGCTTCCCATCACCGTGATGCGCAACGGCGCCCTGGTCGACGTCATCGCCGAGCCGTCCGAACTGGTATCCGCTTAACCACCTAGGCCGCTATCGCCATCCGCGAGCCGGCGCCGCGGTCTGCCGCGACGTCCGGACTGGGTACCGGGCGCGCAGTATGCCGCGCCGCCGCCATGATCGCAAGTCGTTGTCCACAGGCGGTGGACAATTCGGGCGCGTTATCCACAGGCGACGGATCGCCATCTGCCGCGACGTCGTCGGCTCGGGCACGGTGGAAATGCGAACCGGGCGGCGGACGCCGCAGGACGCAGCAGAGCAGGAAACGCGAGCAAGGAGGATGGCGATGAGCCAGGAGAACACGATTCACCCTGCGCGGATTCGTGACCGCCGAACCGAAGTTCTGGCAGCCTACGCCGACGCACACGCCCGTCACCGAGATCCGCGTGGGCTCCACTCCCCGCCGGCTGAACCGGACCACCGGGGAGTGGGAGGACGGGGACACGTCGTACTACACGGTGAAGTGCTGGCGCAGGCTCGCCGTGAACGTCAAGGGTTCGCTGCGCAAGGGCGACATGGTCATCATCCGGGGCAAGTTCGTGACCCGGACCTGGGTGGACGATCAGCAGCGCACGCGGACGCAGATGCAGGTCGAGGCGGACTCGGTGGGACACGACCTGGCGTTCGGCTGGTCGCACTTCAACCGGGGTGCCAAGACGTCGTGGAACTCGGTGCGGGAGCAGGCGGACGGCGAGGTGGCCAGGCAGGACCTCGACGCGATCGTGGACGCCCAGGACGACGGGGACGAGTCGGATGAGGCGGGCGCTCCGCGCGACTCCGGATGGCCGACCCCGGGATGGCCGACCCCGGGATGGCCGACCCGGACGGTGCCCGGGGTAGCCGACCCCGAGATGTCCGACGCCGATTTCGAGAAGTTGGCCACGGTCTCGACGCTCAGGCGGAGATCGCGCCGACCTACGAAACGCCACGACGGGTGCCGCACGTCGTCATCGATTACTCATAGTGACGAATGCCAAGTCGTGCGGCACCCAACGAGTCGGTGCCCAGGTGGCCTTCCTGAGTGGTGGTGCCGGAGCCGTCCGAGAAAGTTGAGCAGAGGTCGCGACGCTCCGGGCAGTGCTCGCGCCGGCCTTCAAACGGCCGGTGACCTGCCACGACGGGTGCCGCACGTTGTCATCTGTTACTCATAGTGACGAATGTCAAGTCGTGCGGCACCCAATGAGCGCGATAGCCAACATAGAAGTTCTGCGCACGCACGGCACAGTTTGCATCTATGGTGTCACCTAGAGTGACTTAGAAGCGCTGGGCTAGACCGGACGTCGGGAAGTTGTAGGAAGAAGTTGCAGGAAGGCGACAGGCGGCGAGCATGTCAGCAGTCCAGGACGCGATGAGGCAGCGGCAGCAGGAGGCCCAGGGGGGCCTAGCGTGGCCGCGGCGCTGCCCGCTGTTCGACGAAACGTTCACGCTGGTCGGCTACGTGCTGTCGGTGCTCGCCTGCTACCTCACGCTCATCGGGGTAGAGGCCACCAGGGCCCCGGTGACAGCCGGTGACGTCACCTTGTTCGCCGGGCTGATGTGCTGCGGTGCTCTCTGCGTCGAGGCGACCAGGCGGCTCGGCCAGCCCTCGGGGGTCTGGCGGGATCTGCTGTCCGCGTGGTGGCTGCCGGTGGCGCTCCTGCTGCCGCCGTTTTACGCGCTGATCGCGCCGGCCGTGCTCGGCCTGCTGATCTACGTGCGGGTGCGCCGGGGCCCGATCTACCGCCGGATGTTCAGCACAGCGGCGCTCGGCCTGGCGGGCGCGTGCACGTCGGCCCTGTTCCGCTTGCTCGCCCCGGCCTCGGCGCAGGGCCAGGCGGCCGGCTGGCTGACCTACCCGGGGCCGAACGCGTGGCTCATGCGGCCGCAGCAGGCGGCGGTCGCGGTCGCCTGCGCCGTCGCCTTCGCCGTGCTGAACACCTGCCTGGTCGCGGTCGCCGCCTGGCTCGCCAACCCGGACGCCCGGCTGGCCGACATGCTCTGGGACCGCGAGCGGATGCTGCTCGACCTGACCGAGACCTGCGTGGGCATCCTGGTCACGATCGCCTGCGCGCTGAGCGCCCTGCTGCTCGCCGTGGCACTGCCCCCGGTGGTCCTGCTCCAGCGCAGCCTGCTCCACTCGCAGCTCAAGGCGCAGGCGCGCACCGATCCGAAGACCGGCGTGCTGAACGCGGGCGCCTGGCAGGGCGAGGCCGCCCTGGCGATCGCCCGGGCGCAGCGCCGGCGCGAGCCGCTCGCGGTGCTGCTGGCCGACGTCGATCACTTCAAGAAGGTCAACGACACCCACGGCCACCTGACGGGCGACGCCGTGCTGCGGACGCTGGCCGCGGAGATGCGCCAGCAGGTCCGCGAGTCCGACCTGGTGGGCCGGTTCGGCGGCGAGGAGTTCGTCATCCTGCTCACCGGCACCACCGCGGAGGAGGCGTGCCAGGTCGCCGAGCGGGTCCGCCGGGGGGCCGGCGTGGTGAAGGTGCTCACCCACGACACGATCGTCGGCGTCACCGTCTCGATCGGCGTCGCGGCGCTCGGCACCCACGGCGCGGACCTGTTCGAACTGCTCGCCGCCGCCGACATCGCGCTGTACCGGGCCAAGAACACCGGCCGCGACCGCGTCTGCCTCTACGACCCGTCCGACGCGACGCCAAAGACCAGACACCTGCGAGGTAGCGATCGCGCTGGCACCGGCTCGGCGACCGCTCGGGACGGCGCACCGTCACGCCGGTCCGGCGCAGCGTCCAGGCGTGCGCGCAGTGCTCGGGCTCATCGCACGTATGCTGACAGGTGGAAGTCGCACAGCTTGTTGGGGTCGGGCTTGTGGTTGCTGCGGTCGCACGTGAAGATGGTGCCGGTGCGGCTTGCTGCCAGAGCCACGACTGCCAGCCTTCCCTGACCTTTCCCTGACTCAAACGATGGCGGCAGGCTGTTGACCTGCTGCAACAGGTAGGAAACGAGACATGCCGGAGTTTATTTACAGCCTTCGCGCCGTCCGTAAGGCGCACGGTGACAAGGTCGTCCTCGACAACGTCACGCTGAGCTTTCTCCCTGGGGCGAAGATCGGTGTCGTCGGCCCTAACGGCACCGGCAAGTCGACGCTCCTCAAGATCATGGCCGGGCTCGAGCAGGTCTCCAACGGCGAGGCCAAGCTGATGCCCGGCTTCACGGTGGGCATCCTCGCCCAGGAGCCGACGCTCAACGAGGAGAAGACGGTCCTCGGCAACGTCGAGGAAGGCGTCGCCGAGACCAAGAAGGTGCTCGACGAGTACAACGAGATCGCCGAGAAGCTGGCGACCGACTACTCGGATGAGCTCATGGAGCAGATGAGCAAGCTCCAGGAGCAGATCGACCACAAGGACGCCTGGGACCTGGACAGCCAGCTGGAGCAGGCCATGGACGCCCTGCGCTGCCCGCCGCCGGACTCCGACGTCACCAGCCTCTCTGGCGGCGAGCGGCGACGAGTCGCCCTCTGCAAGCTGCTCCTGCAGCAGCCCGACCTGCTGCTGCTCGACGAGCCCACCAACCACCTGGACGCGGAGTCCGTCCTCTGGCTCGAACAGCACCTGGAGAAGTACCCGGGCACCGTCATCGCCATCACCCACGACCGGTACTTCCTGGAGAACGTGGCGCAGTGGATCCTCGAGCTCGACCGCGGCCACGCCTACCCCTACGAGGGCAACTACACCACCTACCTGGAGACCAAGGCCTCCCGGCTCAAGGTCGAGGGCGCCAAGGACGCCAAGATGCGCAAGCGCCTCGACGACGAGCTCGAGTGGGTCAGGTCGAGCGCCCGCGCCCGCCAGACCAAGTCGAGGGCGCGGCTCGATCGGTACGACGAGATGGCCGCCGAGGCGGACAGGAACCGCAAGCTCGACTTCGAGGAGATCCAGATCCCGCCGGGCCCGCGCCTGGGCAACACGGTGGTGGAGGTCGAGCACCTGGTCAAGGGATTCGGTGACCGCGTCCTCTACGACGACCTGGGCTTCAGCCTGCCGAGGAACGGCATCGTCGGCGTCATCGGCCCGAACGGCGTCGGCAAGACCACGCTCTTCAAGATGATCGTCGGCGAGGAGAAGCCGGACAGCGGCACCATCCGGGTCGGCGACACCGTCAAGATCTCCTACTCCGACCAGAACCGCTCCCGCATCGACCCGGCGAAGAACGTCTGGGAGGCGATCTCCGACGGCGAGACGTTCATCCGCGTCGGCAACGTGGAGTTCCCCAGCCGGGCCTACGTGGCGGCGTTCGGCTTCAAGGGCGGCGACCAGCAGAAGCTGGCGGGCGTGATGTCCGGCGGCGAGCGGAACCGGATGAACCTCGCGCTCACCCTCAAGCAGGGCGGCAACCTGCTGCTGCTCGACGAGCCGACCAACGACCTCGACGTGGAGACCCTGGGCAGCCTGGAGAACGCGCTGCTCGAGTTCCCCGGCTGCGCCGTGATCACCAGCCACGACCGCTGGTTCCTCGACCGGGTGGCGACCCACATCCTGGCCTGGGAGGGCGGCGCGAACTGGTTCTGGTTCGAGGGCAACTTCGAGTCCTACGAGAAGAACAAGATCGAGCGCCTGGGCGCGGAGGCTGCCAGGCCGCACCGCGTCACCTACCGCAAGCTCACCCGCGGCTAAGAATCTCTGCCAGTCGGCCAGTCTCGCGAAGCGGGGCTAGGTCGGGGTCACGTCCAGCGTTCCCGCGGACGTCTGGATTCAGCGTGATCGCCTCGGCGAGGGTGCGGCTGGCATCGGCGGTCAGCCTGGCCTGCGCCTGGGCGCAGGCCAGGCTGTAGGCGGCCATGCCAGTCGCCTGGTCAGGGGCTTCGAGATAGCGGGCCGTAGCGACCGCGTGCTCCTGAAGTGCGACCGCCTGTTCGGGTCGGCCATGCCGCAGGTAGTAGTCGGCGACGTGCCCGGTCGGGTGCCAGAAGCCACGGACGATGACCTGCAGCCACAGGGTTCGCCCGTTCAGCCATGAGTGGCGCGCGGGGTCGAGCAGGTCCTCATCGGTCAGCGCGCGTACTCCGTCGAGCAGCGTCGCGGTGACCTGGCGGGAGTTGGCGGTCACAGCGGCGGCAGGGCACGCGGCGTAGGCCGTATAGACCGCGGCGGATGCGTGGTCGATGTCGGCGAAGGCTGGCGGGGTGCGCCCCGCCAGCACAGCCATCAGCCGCTCAGCCTGCTGGGCCTTGAACTCAGTGTTGTGCGCCACCGTGGGGACGGCGGCCCACAGCCGCTCGTTCCCGGACTCCTCGATGTGACTACCCACGCTGGCGAGGAGCATCTCATCTTCGGTCGCGGCGAATCCGATCAGACCGGTGATAATGGTGCGCAGCTGCGCGGTCGCGCTCACGAGGCATTCTCCTTCCGCGCGCGGAACAGCAGCCGATCGCTGACCGTCATGGTGATCTCGCCGAAGCCGAGCGTCTGCAGCCGGGTGAGGAAGGCGGCGGGCTCGACCGGGTTGTAGGTGTCGCCCTCGTGGAAGTGATGCAGTCGGTCGCTCGGCAGGCTGTCGGAGCCGATCAGCATGCCGCCGGGACGCAGTGCGCGCAGCGCCCCGGCAAGGATCGCGTTCTGCAGGGCGTTAGTCGGGACGTGGTGCAGCATGGTGAACATGCCGACCGTGTCGAATGACTCATCGGGGTAGGGGAGCGCGGTCGCGTCGCCGACGACCGCCTCGACGTTAGTCCCGGCGAACCGCTCGCCGAGCGCGGCGGCGGCTTCGGGCTCGAGTTCCAGGGCGACCAGTCGCTTGACCCGGTGCCGCAGCCATTCTGTCGCCGCGCCCGGACCCGGCCCGATCTCTAGCAGGTCATCGCCTAGGTCAACGCCGTGCGTGACCACGGGCAGGACTTCCTCGTGCAGGAACGCGGCCCATTCGGCCGTGCCAAGCAGTTCAGCGTGCCTTCTGTTCACAGCACAAGACGTTACGGGGCGCGACGCCCGATCCCCTAGAGCGTAGGCTGCCATGCTGTGTCGCGATTCAGCCAGCCTCGGCTGGGCCTGCCCGATGGCTTCTTCGTCGTCACCTTTCCGATGTCGGCCAGCACCCTGTTCGACTGGCATATCCACGACGATCATCAACTGGCCTGGGCGGCGGTCGGCACGCTCACCGTGCTCACCGAGGGCGCGACCTGGGTGCTGCCGCCGACCCGCGCGCTCTGGATCCCGGCCGGACTGCCCCACGAGACGGGGGCATCGGGACGGGCGATGATGCGCAGCGTCTACGTGCCGCCTGCCCTCTCGCCGGTGACCTGGACCGCGCCGACCGTCGTAGCGGCGAGCCCCTTGTTCGCCGAGGTGATCACCTACCTGGGCGGCGAGCTGACTAACAAGCAACGGTCGCACGCGGAAGCGCTGCTCAGCGACCTGCTGACGCCGATCTCTGGCACCGTGCTCACCGTGCGGTTCCCTGATGATCAGATCGCGGGTCCGGTGGCGCGCGCTCTCCGTGATGACCCGGCGGACCAGCGCACCCTCGCCGACTGGGGCCGAACCGTCGGGGCCAGCGAGCGGACGCTGGCCCGGGCCTTCGTGACGGGAACCGGACTGCCGTTCGGGCGGTGGCGGACACTGCTCAGGATTGCGGCGGCGCTCCCGCTGCTCGCGGCCGGCGAAGCAGCCGGACGGGTCGCGAATCGGGTCGGATATGAGACACCGAGCGCGTTCACCGCCGCGTTCCGGCGGGAGACAGGGGTCACGCCGGCCGCCTACTTCGAGACGCCCCGGAGCTTATGTCGGCATGAGGCCGATACTGCCGCGCCCGCCCTGGTCCGGGCCGTCTTCCGGTACCGCGTTGACCAGGGAGTGCGCGGCCATCACGAGGTAGTCCCAGAGCTGCGCGTCCAGCGCCGCGGGCAGTTCGAGCTCGTCCAGCGCGGTCCGCATGTGCTTGAGCCACAGGTCCCGCTCGGTCTCGCCGATGCTGAAGTGCACGTGCCGCATCCGCAGCCGCGGGTGCCCGCGCAGCTCGTTGTAGGTGGCGGGCCCGCCCCAGTACTGGATGAGGAACAGCCGCAGGTGTTCCTCGGCCGGCCCCAGGTCCTCGGTCGGGTAGACCGGCCTCAGCACGGGGTCGGCCGCGACCTCCTGGTAGAACCGGCTCACCAGGCGGGTGAAGGTCTCCTCGCCGCCGACTGCCTCATAGAAGGTGCGCGGCGTCCGCGCGGTCTCCTCGCTCATAACTCTGCCAGCCTATCCGTAGCTGCGCGTTTGACTCAGACCTATGACTCGCTGGCTGCGGGGTGGATGCCGGCCGCATCGATCGCCGCCTTCACCCGGGCGCGCAGTTCCCGCTCGACCTCCCACTGGCGCAGCGGCGCGGTCTTCGCCACGATCCGCATGGTGACCTCGCTGCTGGAGATCTCCTGCGCGCCCCACACCTCGGGCGGGTCGAGCAGGACCACCCGCCAGACGGGGTCGTTCCAGAGGTCCTCGGCGGCGCCGGAGAGCAGGGACCGAATCTCCGCGAGGTCCGCCTGGTACGGCACCGGGAAGTCGATGACCGCCCGCGCCCAGCCCTGCGACTCGTTGCCGACCTGCTCGATCGCGCCGTTGCGGATGTGCCACACGATGCCGCTCACGTCGCGCATCCTGGTTACCCGCAGTGTGACGTTCTCCACGGTGCCGGTCGCGTCCCCGATGCTGATCACGTCGCCCACCCCGTACTGGTCCTCGACCAGCATGAAGATCCCGGCCAGGTAGTCGCGGACCATGCTCTGCGCGCCGAAGCCGATCGCGATGCCGACCACGCCGGCGCTGGCGAGCAGCGGCGCGAGGTTGATCCCGAGGTCGCCGAGGATGACCACGCTGGCGATCGAGAAGATGGTTATCGACGCCACGCTGCGCAGGATCGAGCCGAGCGCCCGGACCCGCTGCTTGCGGCGCTCGTCGACCAGGGCCCGTTCGGCCTGCGCGGCGGCGCTGTTGATGGCGCCCTGACCGGCCGCGCCGGCCGAGTCGGTCACGGTGCCCCGGGCCGCCGCCGCGCCCAGGGCGGTGGCGTCATCCCCGCCCGCCTCCGCCGCTGCCTTGCCGCGCCGCCGTCGCTCTGCCAGCCGCGCAGGCGCGCGCCGGGCCGCGGCCGCGCCGTTGCGCAGCTGCGGAAGAAGGGAGTAAGCCGCCCGCTCGGTCAGCCGGTTGATCACCCGGTGCACGATCGCCTGGATGACGAGCGCGAGCGCCACGACGAAGACGACGCGCAGCAGCAGGTGCACCGGCCCGGAGAGAAATTCGCTGCTGATGGCCGAGGCGTGCCGGTTGTGGGAAAGGTCCCAGACGAGCTGGCAGGTCACACCCGGATTGGCGCCGCAGCTGCTGAGCAGCGTGTCGGGCCCGGGATGCGCACCGCCGAGCACCGCCATCTGGACGCCCACCATCACCACACCGACCCTCCCGTGACCCCGTCCGAACTTCGGGCCTCCAGGCGAGGCTACCGGGCTCGCTGCGCGCGAGGGGCTAGGCCGGTCTCCCGGGCCACGAAGGCGAGGCAGTCGCCGGCCAGCGTGGCCGAGAGGGACACCGCACGCTGCCCGTGCCCCACCTGCCCCTCCGCACGCAGCAGTACCGGCCGCTCGGACCCCGTGGCATGCTGCATGGCGGCGCACATCTTGTACCCGTGCACCGGGTCAACGCGCGTGTCGTTGCTGAAGACGGTGAACAGCACCGCCGGGTACGGCGTCCCGTCAACCACGTGGTGGTAAGGCGAGTACCCCAGCAGCCACTCCAGCTCCACGGGCGACGCTGCCGTCCCGTACTCCGTGTTCCACGTCTCGCCGATCGGGAACCGCTCGTACCGCACCATGTCGAGCAGCGGCGCCGAGCAGACCACCGCGGTGAACAGGTCGGGCCGCTGGGTGACCGCCGCGCCGACGAGCAGCCCGCCGTTCGACCCGCCCCAGACCGCGAGTTTCGCCGGTGACGTCACCCCCGTCGCGATGAGGTGCTCGGCCGCGGCGTGGAAGTCGTCGAAGACGTTCTGCTTGCGGTCGAGCATCCCCGCCCGGTGCCACTCCTCGCCTTCCTCGCTCCCGCCGCGCAGCCCCGCGACCGCGTACACGCCGCCCGCCTCGACCCAGGCGAGGATGTTGGCGGAGTAGCCGGGGGTCATGCTGATGTCGAAGCCCCCGTATCCGTAGAGGATGCACGATCTTTCTTCGGAACGGTCCCGTGCTTCGCCGCCAGGCTCGATGACCACCATCCGGATCTCGGTGCCGTCGGCGGAGCGGTACGTGACCTGCGAGGCGGTCACCTGCGGCGGGGCGGCGACCGAGCCGGGCGATCTCGCCCAGGTGGTGAGTTCCCCGGACGCGGCGTCGTAGCGGAGCACGACCGGCGGCGTCGTGTAGTCCGTGTAGCCGAACCACGCCTCGTGCCCGCCGGTCGGCCGCTCCGCGATCCCGCCGATCGAGCCGATCCCCGGCAGGTCGAGCGTGGCCAGCTGCTCGCCGGTGGCCAGGTCGTGCACGGTGACCTCGCTGACCGCGTGCCGCGTGCGCGAGACGAGCATGACGGGCCGGTCGAGGTCGTCCAGGATCGCGTAGCTGCGCAGCACCGAGGCGGCGTCCTCACCGATCAGGTCCCGCCAGCCCTCCGGTCCCGGCGCGGCGGGGTCGGCGACGCAGATCCGCCCGCGCGGCGCGGCCAGGTCGGTGAACACGTAGAGCCGACCGTCGCGCCCGACCCAGGGCGAGGCCTGGGCGTCAAGCCCGACCATGAGCGGAACGAGCGCCGGGGACGCGGGGTCGCTGGCGGTCAGGTCCGCGATCCAGACGTCCTCCCTCGGCGCGGTCCCGATGGACGCCGAGATGATCAGCCACCGCCCGTCCATGCTGACGCTGGCCCCGTAGTAGGTCGTCTTGTCCCGCCCCGCGCCGAACACCTCGATGTCCGACTCCGGGGCCTCTCCCACCGTGTGCAGGTAAACCCGCCGGTGGTACTGCGCCTCGCCCTCGGGGAGCGCGTCCGGCGGCAGCCGCCGCACGTAGTAGAACGCCTTGCCCCCGGGCAGCCAGGCGACGCCGGAGTACCGGCACCGGTCGATCGGCCCGTCCACCAGCTCGCCGGTCGCGACGTCAAGCACCCGCAGCAGCGACTCCTCGTCCCCGCCATGCGAGAGCTGATAGGCGAGCAGCCGGCCCTCCTTGTCTGGCTGCCAGGCGTCCAGCGTCGTCCGCCCGGAAGCATCGATCGCAACAGGATCGATCAGCACGCGCTCGCCCGCGCTTGCGCCTGACGTTTCAGAAATTTCATGATCTGAGACGTAGAGAACGGCGTGCTCCTGGTCCGGATCGCGCCGGGTGTACAACCGTGTCGTCCCGCGCCAGGCGGGCAGCCCCACTGACCCGACCCGGAGCAGCTCCCGCACCCGCGAAGCGAATGTCTCCCGGTCGGGCAGGCCCGCCCGGTAGTCCTCCCAGAGCGATTCCTCGGCGGCGAGCCACTCCCGGGTCCGCGGGGAGTCGGCATCCTCAAGCCAGCGGTAAGGGTCCGCCACGCGGTGTCCGAAGAGATCCTCGACGAGGTCGAGCCGCTGCGCTGCCGGGTACTCGGCGCGAAAAGATGCCATAGCGGCACCTTATTCGTTGCTCGTTACCAGGCGTTAACCAACATTCCACAGATGCCTTGTACTCTGGAGTCGTTGGCGGAGGCACGTGGCTTCGGTCACGCCAGGATCAGTCCTGTCCTGGTGATGCGAGCGGCGCCTCAATACCGGTGCCTCCGGAGGTGCCCGTGCGACGAGTGCTGCTGCTCAACGTCACCTATGAGCCACTTACCACCGTCGGTCTCCGACGGGCTGTCTGCCTAGTCCTAGGCGACAAGGCAGAGATCGTGCATCATGACCCTGGCGGGCGGCTGCTGCATTCAGCCGCGATCGAGGTGGTCACCCCCTCCGTGATCCGGCTCCGCCGCTACATTCGCATCCCGCAGCGCAACCGCGTGCCCCTTACCCGGGCCGCGCTGATGCGCAGGGACAACTACAAGTGCGCCTATTGCGGTCGCCATGCCGAGACGATCGACCACGTGATCCCGCGGAGCCGAGGTGGTGGGCACGCTTGGGAGAACTGCGTCGCCGCGTGCCAGCTCTGCAACCACCGCAAGGCGGACCGATTTCTCTCCGAGCTTGGCTGGACCCTCCCGGTGGCGCCGGCCGTCCCCAAGGGCGCCCACTGGCGGCTCATCGGCGCCCAGTACGACGGCGATCCTCAATGGGAGGCCTACCTGGGCGCAAGCGCTGCCTAGCTAGACCGCCCTCTGAGTGTCGCTGGGGCTTGCGGGACTGGCGGCATGCGCGGGTTAGCACCCACTGGTGTCGCTGGGGCTTGCGGGCGTCCGGCGCGTCAAGTCCTCCCCCGATTAAACGCGATCGGGGGAGGAACGACGCGGCGGACACCCGCTGCGCCCCGGCTTCTGTCATCAGGTTGAATCGGACCAATCCGGCTCCGCCATCTCGTTAACGGGCTGACGCTTACGCAACCGGTCCCGCGGATCTGTTCTCAGGGCTGGCGCTTACGTGACCGGGTCCAGGGGTTTCGTTCGTCAGGGCTGGCGCTTACGTGACCGGTCCGGCTAGCGGGCGTTTGGGGGCCGGTTACGTCGTAGAGGTGGTGGACGGGGTCGTGGATGAAGTAGCGGCCGAAGGTCTCCACGGTGAAGGAGGCGCCGTCGCTGCGGCGGCCGGGACGGAGCCACTGGTCGCCGGAGACGGCGGCGAACCGGTCGGCCAGCGAATCGGCGGCCGACGACCAGTTCGCCGGCCACCACGGCGGGGTCCTGCGAGGCGTAATGGTCGGCGACCGCGGTCTCGTCCTGGTCCCAGTTCGGGTAGAGCGGGTCGTCCTCGGTCAGCATCAGCCCGAGTCGGTAGTCGTACAGCCGGAAGACGTCCCGCACGTGGCAGCCGTACTCGAGCGACGACCATCGGTCCGGCTGCGACCGGTCAGCGGCACCGGGCGCGGTGAGCGGCGCGCGCCAGGCCGCCGCGTTCGCCCGGAGCATCGCGGGGATCTCCTCCCGCGGGAACGACCGGGTGTCAAGCCCGCACTCGGGGCAGGGCCGCTCGAGCACCCACGTCCAGTCCTTGGTGTCAGGAACGATCGTCATAGCGCCCAACGCTACTGGCCCCGCAAGCCCAGTCGCCGGTAAAGGTCAGCTACGGCAACCAGTGCCGCACTCACGCTGGTTTGCGGGCCAGTTCGTAGGCGAAGCTGACGGTCTCAGTGAGGTGACCGTCAACGAGGAGGGGGCCGAGCTCGTCAGAGAGCGAGGCGTCGAAAGCGGCGGAGCGATCGGCGAGAACGGACGGCGGAAGCACGGACAAGGAACGCGCATATCCCGCGAGCTCCGGCAGCGTCCAACGGTGCTCGACGAGAAACTCGAATCGGCCGGCCACCTCGAACCCGGCACGGGACAGCACTTCTACGTCGGGTCGTTGCTGCCGCGCCTGGTTCCAGTTCGCGGGGACGCGGTCGCTGGCGCCAAGCGCTTCCTGCCACCGCCTCAGCAGGCTGCCGAAGGCAAGCTGCCAGTCGACCGGGCCAGCCCCCGGACCTGATGACCAGCAGAGCGCGAGGAAGCCACCGGGCGTGAGCCAGTCGCGGGCGAGCCGCGCCACCAGGTCCCGGGGGAGTCGGTGGAACGCATTGCCGATGACGACCAGTGAGAAGTGCCCCGCCGGGACATCCAGTTCCTCCGCGCTCGAGACGACCGCCACGATGCGCCCGCCGCCGGCACCCGCACCGGCACCCGCACCCGCAGCGGCCTTCGACCGCACCACCGCGACCATGTCGGGCTCCTGATCAACCGCCCAGACCTCCGCGAACCTGTCCCGCAACGCGAAGGCAAGCTGCCCGGTGCCGCAGGCGAGGTCGAGCAGCCGCCCCCGCCCGGACGCTCCCGTCCGCCGCACAAGATCGCCGATCAGCGTGTCGGGGTATGAGTGCCTGAACCGGTCGTAGTACCTGGCGGTCCCCCGATAAAGGTCGGGTCGGAAACTAAGTTCGTCGCTCACAACGCCAGCATTTCACTGCCCCACAGGAACGGCAGCGCCAAGGAGGTTGGCTGGACAAACCGGACGCCGCCCCGAGTTTCAGGCCGCCTGGGGAGGTAGTGAGTCGGCGGCGAGCGTGACGACCGGCACCGCGTGGCGGTCGAGCTCGGCGGTCAACTCGGGGGATGCGCCGAGCAGGAGCAGGCACTGCCCGGCCCGCTCGAACGTGCGGGCGGGTGCCAGCAGGTCCCTCGCGAACGCGCGCGGATTGCAGACGACGGCGGCGGTCAGATCGACGATGACCATGTTGCTGCTGCTCGGCCAGGTGACCGAGCGACTCGCTGAGCCCGCGCAGCGCCGCCGGTCCATCGTCCCGGCCGGGCGCAGGATCGCGGTGAGCCACCTTCCCTGGTCGGCCGCCGCGCTCGCCAGCGCCCCGACCGTCGGCGCGGCCGCGAGCCTGGCCCGCCTGCTCTGCCGGGCCCGCTGCGCCTCGGCCAGTTCGCCGAAGTCGGACAGGTTCTGAGTCGTCATGATCGCGCTCCCATTGCGTTCGAGGCATTCGCTCTTACGCCTTTCAGCATGGCCACGCCGGCTCAGCGGCAGATCCTCGAATCCTCAGCCCTTGCTCAGAGTCCTGATCACGGTCAGCCGACTAGAAGTAACCCAGAAGAAGAGCTGCACCCGGCTTCTGGCGGCCGCACTGCACGCCGTCGCAGCTCTCGACCCCCGCCGGCGACGAAGACGACGAGAAACGCGGCCGCGGCCACGGGCCACAGCAGAACGCTCCAGGCCCAGGTCAGCCGCGGTCGCAGCTGCTCCCGGGCCGGCAGCCTCTCGGTCACGGTGATCCGGGTGAAGATCGACAGCATCGTCGCCAGGTCAGGATCGGACGCCGACAGGGCACGATCGGTCCGCCGCAGCAGCCTCTCCTGGCGGTACGGCAGCGTCATCGCGAATCTTCGGTCCGCATGCGGCTCAGGTTGGCGCGCGACCCAGCCGGCGTCACCACCCGCACCAGGTGACTTGCGAGTCATCGGCCGCCGGGTCACCGACCCCGCCTGTCAGGGAGGACGAAGAGGCTCCCGGTCAACGGCGGCCGCGGTCATCGCGGGCTAGGAAGGTCCCGGGCGGTTCAGAGCTTGCGGCCGGCGGCGCAGAGCATCCAGATGCCGGGCGCGGGGCTCTCCGGCGCGTACACGAACGTCGGGTCGGTGAACGTCCGCACGTCGGTCAGGCCGGGCGGCAGCAGCTCGAAGCCGGTGAACAGCTCGCGGATCGCGGCGGTGCTGCGCACCGCCGGGTCGGTGGGTGACGCTTCGTACACCTCTGGACGCCGGTCATCCCGGACTGGTCGGCGCCGTCGGTGACCCCGTGCGACAGCGCCAGGAAGCTGCCGGGCGCGAGCCGCCGCGTGTACCGGCCACCAGCGGCGCGATGTCGCCCCCGACGAAGTGCAGCACCGACATCATCAGCAGGCCGCACGGCTGATCGAAGTCGATGAGCTCCTCGACCTCGGGCGACGCGAAGATAACCTCCGGGGAGCGCACGTCGGCGCGGACCGTCGCGGTGCCGGGCACCCGGCGCTTCGCCTCCGAGTGCAAGACCACCACCGGGTCGATAGTCCACGTACACCACGCGGGCATCCGGAACCGTCGCGCGAGCCACCTCGTGGACGTTGGGCGAGGTGGGCAGCCCGGAGCCGACGTCCAGGTACTGGCGGATCCCCGCGGCGGCCATTTTCCGACCGAATCCACCAGGAACGCCCGGTTCGCGCGGGCCAGCACCGGGATCACCGGCATCGCCGCCACGGCCTTCTCGGCCGCCTCCCGGTCGACGCGGGAAGTTGTCCTTGCCGCCCAGGTAGTAGTCGTACATGCGGGCCGAGTTGGGCACGGTGGGCGCGGCGATGTCCCAGACATCGGAGGCCGCGCCGCCCGGGACGCTATCGCTCATGAGAGGGCTCCGCGTGAGCCAGAAATTGTGGGGGCTTGCACCGATATCGTACGCCGCAGCCCCGCGGCAGCCGGCTGGCCTCGGACAAACAAGCCCGTTCCGGCGGTCCGGTCACCCAAAGATGTCCGCCGCGGTCACCGGCGACTCGACGCCTCTGCCTGCACCGTCTGTGCCCCGGCGCGAGCGAGTTTCCCGGTGTTCCGCCTATTCCGCGCCACTGGGCGTAGCGGAGTACCCGTCGGCCCCGTCAGCGCGGTAGCGTTCTTTCATGACCACCACTTCGGCGCCCTTCGGCCGGCTGATGACGGCCATGATCACTCCGATGACCTCGGACGGCGCGGTCGACTACGACGGGGCGGCGAAGCTGGCCGCCTACCTCGTGGACGACATGCGCAACGAGGGGATCGTCGTCAACGGCACCACCGGTGAGGCGCCGACGACGACCGACGAGGAGAAATCCCGCGTGATCAAGGTGGTCCGCGAGGCCGTGGGCGATCGCGCCTCGGTCGTCGCTGGCGTCGGCACCAACATCACCGCCCACACGATCGAGCTCTCCCGGCAGGCCGAGAAGGCCGGCGCGCACGGGCTGCTGGTGGTGACCCCGTACTACAGCCGCCCCGCCCAGGACGCCCTGGCCGCGCACTTCACCCAGGTCGCGGACAGCACCGGGCTGCCGGTGATCGTCTATGACGTCCCCGCCCGCACCGCGACCGCAGTGGCGGCCGACACGCTGATAGGGCTCGCGCAGCACCCGAGGATCGTCGCGGTCAAGGACGCCAAGGGCGACATCGCCGCCTCGTCCCGGGTGCTGGCCCACACCGACCTGGCCTATTACAGCGGCGACGACCCGATGACGCTGCCGCTGCTCGCGGTCGGCGGCATCGGCATCGTCAGCGTCACCGCCCATGTGGTCGGCGACAGGATCTTCGAGATGATCGAGGCGTTCGGCAACGGCAGGAACGCCGAGGCCTCGAGGCTCCATCTCTCCATGCTTCCGGTCAACGTCGGACTCTTCCGCAACCAGGCGGCGGTCATGACCAAGGCCGCGATGGACCTGCTCGGCCTGCCCGGAGGCGGCGTGCGCGGCCCGCTGCTCCCGGCCAGCGCCGCCGAGCGACAGACGCTCCGCGCGGACCTGACCGCAGGCGGCGTCAAGCTTCCAGACGAAGGAAAACTGTGAGTTATCCGCATCCTGACCTGACCCCGCCACCGCCACTCGCCAGCAACGGTTTGCGCGTTGTCGCGCTGGGCGGCCTCGGCGAGATCGGTCGGAACATGACCGTCTTCGAGTACCACGACCGACTGCTCATCGTCGACTGCGGGGTGCTTTTCCCCGAGTCCGACCAGCCCGGCGTGGACCTGATCCTGCCGGACTTCAGCTACCTGGACGGCCGGCTGGACAAGGTCGAGGCGCTCGTCCTGACGCACGCGCACGAGGACCACATCGGCGCGGTGCCGTACCTGCTCAGGCAGCGGGCCGACATCCCGCTCGTCGGCACCAAGCTGACCCTGGCCCTGGTGAAATCCAAGCTCACCGAGCACCGTCTCACCCCGGAGACGATCGAGGTGAAGGAGGGGGACACCCGCTCGTGGGGGCCCTTCGATCTTGAGTTCTTCGCGGTTAACCACTCGATTCCTGACGCGATGGCGGTGGCCATCAAGACGCCGGCCGGCGTCGTGCTGCACACCGGCGACTTCAAGATGGACCAGCTCCCGCTCGACCACCGGCTGACCGACCTGGCCGGGTTCGCGCGGCTCGGCGGCGAGGGCGTGGACCTGCTGCTCTCCGACTCCACCAACGCCGAGGTGCCCGGCATCGTCCGCTCCGAGCGCGACATCGCGCCGGTGCTGGACGAGGTCTTCGCCAACGCCGCCCAGCGGATCATCGTGGCGTGCTTCGCCTCGCACGTGCACCGGGTGCAGCAGGTGCTGAACACGGCCGCCAAGCACCGGCGAAAGGTCGCCTTCGTCGGGCGGTCCATGGTCCGCAACATGGGCGTCGCCCGCGACCTCGGCTACCTGCACGTGCCCGGCGGGCTCCTGATCGACATGCGCGACGCCGAGGAGATGCCGCCGGGCGACGTGGTGCTGATCTCGACCGGGTCGCAGGGCGAGCCGATGTCGGCGCTGTCGCGGATGGCGGGCCGGGACCACCCCATCCGGATCGCCGCCGGGGACACGGTCATCCTCGCCTCCTCGCTCATCCCCGGCAACGAGACCTCCGTCTACCGGGTGATCAACGGGCTGACCAGGCTCGGCGCGCGCGTCGTGCACAAGGAGTCGTCCCTGGTCCACGTGAGCGGCCACGCCCCCGCGGGGGAGCTGCTGTACCTGCTCAACCTGGTCAAGCCGAAGAACTTCATGCCGGTGCACGGCGAGTGGCGGCACCTGCGGGCGCACGCCAGGCTCGCGTCGCTGACCGGGGTGCCCGACGACCGGATCGTGATCGCCGAGGACGGCGTGGTCGTCGACCTGGTGGACGGCAAGGCGTCGATCGTCGGGGCGGTCGACTGCGGCTACGTGTACGTGGACGGGCTCACGGTCGGCGAGGTCACCGAGTCCCAGCTCAAGGACCGGCGCATCCTCGGCGACGAGGGGTTCATCTCGGTGATCATGGTCCTCGACTCGTCCAGCGGCAAGATCGTCGGCGGCCCGGAGATCCACACCCGCGGCTCCGGCATCGACGACCAGGCGTTCAGGATCGACGTGCTGCCCAAGCTGGAGGACGCCCTGGAGCGCGCGGCGAGCGACGGCGTGGCCGACGCGCACGCGATCCGGCAGCTCTCCCGCCGCGTGATCGGCAAGTGGGTGTCGGACAACTACCGGCGGCGGCCGATGATCATCCCGGTGGTCGTTGAGGTCTAGTCTTCAACGCCCCCGGCGGGTCCGCCGGCCTACCAGGCGGGGGCGCCATGACGCCGCGCCACGTGCCGGCGTCTTACCAGGCAGGGCGCCCACATAACGCCTCGCCACTGCGGTGACGGGCGTGGTGTCTGAGCGCGGCTTCTTGGCGGTGCGCCTGATGCTCGTGCAGGATCTCCGCCGCGTGCTTGGTGATCTCCGCTAGCTCGGTCTGGAGCTTGCGGACCTCGCGCGCTCCCCAGATCGGCGAGCTGAACCTGTGGTGGGTGATCGCGGTCACCATCAGAAACCGCGCGTCGGCCGGGTTAACGCGCTCATCCAGCCAATCAGCCCGCTCCATGCCATCTCCTTGCCGTCACTGCTGCCAGCAACGTCGCCGTCCCCAAATGGATGCTCCGGTCGGCATGGGTCATTCCATGTGGCCGGAGCGCTAGGTATGCGGTGGCTCCCGCCGCGCGTCGCGCGCGACGGCCAGCCCTACCTACGATAACGTTTGCGTCACGCTACAACATTCCGGCTTCCCGGTGGCGCTTTCCGGCGCCGTCGTGGCCGCCGATGACCTGGGCTTTAGCTGAAAACGCGATAGATCTCGAGTGTGGCTGTGCGCTAGCATGGTGGCGGTAATGGAGCGGTCTGGCTCTGATCGGGGAAGGCGACGTGATCACGGCGGCGGACATGGTTCGGGTGGGTGTGCTCGGCCCGCTTGAGGTCACCGATGCCGCCGGCCGGCCGGTGCACGTGGGCGGGCAGCGGGTGCGCGCGCTGCTGATCCTGCTCGCCCTGGACGCGGGCCGGGTGGTCTCCGCCCGCTCGCTGATCGAGCGGCTCTGGCCCGATGAACGGCCGGCGGACGCGGCGAACGCGCTCCAGTCGCTGGTGTCCAGGCTGCGCGTCGCGCTCCGACAGGCGGGCCTGCCTGCCGGGGTGCTTGAGTCGTCTGCGGTGGGCTACCGGCTCGCGGCGGCAGCGGAGGCGGTGGACGCGCTCGCCTTCGAGGCACAGGCCCGGGCGGGTCGCGAGGCCCTGGCACGCGGCGACGCGGCCGCCGCCGCGCGCCTGCTCCGCGAGGCGCTCGCCTGCTGGCGCGGCCCCGCCCTGGCCGACGTGGCGGGGGAGGAGTTCGCCGCCGTGCCGGCCGCCCGACTGGCGGAGCTGCGCGACGCCGCGCTGCTCGACCGGATCGAGGCGGACCTGGCCCTCGGCGAGGCGGGCCCGGTGCTGATCGGCGAACTCCGCGAGCTGACCGCCGCCGACCCGCTCGCGGAGCGCCCGACCGCGCTGCTGATGCGCGCCCTCGCCGCCACCGGCCGCCAGGCCGAGGCCCTGGCCGTCTACCAGCGGACCCGCGACCTGCTGGCCGACAGCCTCGGCGTGGACCCGTCCCCGCAGCTCGACCAGGCCTACCTCGCCGTCCTCAGGCAAGAGGTCCCGGCCGCTCCCGTCGCCGCCGCTCCCGTCGCCGCCGCTCCCGTCGCCGCTTATCCCGTTGACGGTGCGCCTGCTGACGCCGCTCCCGCACGCCGCAGGCGGCGCCTGGTACCAGCCGACCAGCTTCGTCGGCCGGGACCAGGACGTGGTCGCCGTGCTGAAGCAACTCGCCGCCGAGCGCCTGGTCACGCTCACCGGACCGGGCGGCGTGGGCAAGACCCGGCTGGCGGCCGAGGCGGCCGGGCGACTGGCCGACTCCGCGTGGTTCGCCGGCTCGGCGTGGTTCGCCGAGCTCGCCCCGGTGACGGAGCCGTCCGAGGTGCCCTACGCGGTACTGGACGCGCTCGGCCTGCGCGAACGGTCGCTCGGCCTGCGCGGCTCGGACGGGGCGGCCGACCCGCTCGACCGGTTGCGGGTTGCGCTCGCCGCCAGGGACGCGGTGCTGATCCTCGACAACTGCGAGCACCTGATCGACGCCGCCGCGGCCCTCGCGGCCCGCCTGCTGGCCGACTGCCCCGGGGTGCGCGTCCTCGCGACCAGCCGCGAGCCGCTCGGCATCGGCGGCGAGACCCTGTACCCCGTCGGCCCTCTCCCGGCCCCGCCAGCCGTGCTCCGGGCCGCAGGCGCCGACGGGCTGGCCAGTTCCTATCCGGCGGTGCGCCTGTTCGCGGATCGGGCCGCCGCTGTCCTCCCCGGTTTCACGCTCAGCTCCGGCAACGAGGCCGACGTGGCGCGGATCTGCCGGGCGCTCGACGGCATGCCGCTGGCCATCGAGCTTGCCGCCCCCTGGCTCCGCACGCTGGCCCCCGCCCAGCTGGCCGAGCGGCTGGCCGAACGGGTCGCCGAGCGGCTCGATGACCGGTTCGCCCTGCTCACCGGCGGCAGCCGGACCGCGCCAGCCCAGGCACCAGACGCTGCGCGCGGTCGTCGACTGGAGCTGGCAGCTGCTCTCAGAGCCCGAGCGGACGCTCGCGCGCCGCCTGGCCGTCTTCCCGGCGGGCGCCACGCTCGCCGCGGCGGAGCAGGTGTGCGCGGACCCGCGGAACCGGTGCCGAGCCGGAAAACCGTAAGCGCCGACGCGCTGCCGCGGGCCGGCGTGCTGCCCGCGCTCTCCGGCCTGGTCGGCAAGTCGATCATCGCGATGGCGGACACGCCGGGCGGCTGCGCCCCCCGGTACCGGATGCTCGAGACGGTGCGCGCCTACGGTCTGGAGCGGCTGGCCGAGGCGGGCGAGGAGACCGCGACCAGGGACGCGTTCGCCCGCTACTACCTGGACTTCGCCGAGACCGCCGACCCGCTGCTGCGCGCGGCCGATCAGATCCGCTGGTTCCGCGAGCTGCTGGCCGAGCAGGACAACGTCAACGCCGCGCTCCGCTGGGCGATCGGCCGACGGGACTCGGAGACCGCGCTGCGGTTCGTCCGGGCTCTTGGCTACTACTGGGTCCAGCGCGGGCACGGCGAGGGCGACGTACTCGCCCGCGAGGTGCTGGCGCTGACGCCACCGGAACCGCCGACCGAGCGGACCGCCGAGGCGCGAGTGATCTGCGCGCTGCTGGCGGCGGGCTGGTCCTTCGACCTGGAGACGGTCAAGGAACCGCTGCTCGAGGCGATCGCCGGCCTCGCCAATGGGGCGACGACTACATCGCCTTCCACCCCCTGGTGGCGCTGGCCGAGCCGGTGCTCCTGCAGTTCCAGGGGGACCGCGAGCACGCCCTGGACCAGTACGACCGGTACGCCCAGGCACGCGATCCCTGGCTGCGGGCGATGGGGCTCGTCTACCGGGCGGCGCACGCCCGCGAGCTGGGGCGGCTCGCCGGCGCCGAGGACGATCTCCACGCTGCGCTGCGCGAATCCCGGGCGATCGGCGAGCAGTGGGGCAGCGCCCTCGTGCTCACCGAGCTGGCCGAGTTCACCGAGCTCCGCGGCGACCATGCCGCGTCGATCGCCGCGCTCGAGGAGGCGGTGTCGATCGGCCGCGAGCTGACCACGTGGGGCGACGTGTCCTACGTCGAGGCCAGGCTGGCGATCGTCCGGGCGCGAACCGGTGAGCTCGCGCGGGCCGGCGCCGACCTGGACCTGGTCGATGCCGCCGCCGCGGCCCGCGGCGGCACGGTCGACATCGACCGCTGGGTGACGTTGATCCGGGCCGAGCTGGCCTGGCGGGCGGGTGACCTCGCGCTGGCCGCCCGCTGCTGCGCGGACGTGCTCGCCGCGCTCGAGTCCTACCGGGCGATCTGGTGGGAGCCGCTCCGCGCCCGTCTACGCGCCCGGCTCGCCCTGGTGGTCCTTGCCCAGGGCGACGAGAGGCGCTGCCGGGACCTGCTTGCCGCCGCCCTGGACGCCTCCGCCGCCTGGACCGACCACTCGGCCCTGGCCGCGGTCCTCGACGCGTGCGCCTACCACGCGATCCACCGCGACCAGGCGCCGCGACCAGGCCGAACTCGCCGCCAGGCTGCTCGGCGCGGCCCGCGCCGTCCGCGGCGCCTTCGACGAGTCAAGCCCGGACGCCCCGCAGGCCCGCACCGCCGCCCGCGCCGCGCTCGGCGAGGCCGCCTTCGACAACGCCTACCAGTCCACCGCCGACCTGACCTACGAGGCATCGCTCGCCCTGGCCCGCGAGACCCTGACGGCGGTAACGGGGCGTCCGGAGTAGGCCGCGTGCGTTCCATCACTGAGAGACTTTGAATTCCGAATTTCCTGCCGCGTGGGCCGTGAAGATCACGTCCGGCGGCGGTAGGCCGCGACCGCGAGCGGCGCGAACACCACGAAGATCCCGAGCGTCCAGCAGCAGCGACCGCTCGACCAGCCCCGCAGCGGGGCCGCCGGTGAGCAGGGCGCGCTCCGCCTCGGTCAGGTAGGTGATCGGGTTGACCTTCACGAACGCCTGCAGCCAGCCCGGCAACGTCGCCGTCGGCACCAGCAGGTTCGAGCCGAAGACGAGCGGGAACATGAGCAGGAAGCCGAACCCCTGCACCGCCTGCGGTGACCGCATCAGCACGCCGATGAGGGCGGAGAACCAGCACATGGCGAGCGCGAACACGAGCAGCAGCAGGCACCCCATGGCGGCCGAGAACGGGGTCGCCTCGATGCGGAAGCCGAGGATGAACCCGAAGCCGAGGGTGACCGCGATCGAGATCACGTAGCGGATCGCGTCGCCGCAGATCGCCCCCGCCAGCGGCGCCCAGCGGGCGATCGGCAGCGAGCGGAACCGGTCGAAGACGCCGGTGGTGATGTCCGCGTTGAGCATCATCCCGGTGCCCATGGTGGCGAACACCACGCTCATCACCAGCACGCCCGGCAGCGAGAACTGCAGGTACTTGTGGGTGCTGCCGGAGACCGCGCCGCCGAACACGTAGGTGAACAGCAGCAGGTAGACGATCGGCGTGAGCGAGAGGCTGAACAGGTCCTCGATGTTCGTGGGCATCTTCAGCAGCGACCGCCAGGTGAGCGTGAACGAATTCCGCAGGCCGCCGAGCGGGCCGAGCCTGCGGGCGGGGGCGGGACGGGGCGGGAGCGAGCGGCAACAGGTCATCGGGCGCTCCCGTTCAGTTCCGGCAGTTCTGGCGTTGGCGAGCCGGCTCGGAGCGCGATCGGCGGGCTGGCCGGTGAGGGCGAGGAACACCTCGTCGAGGCTGGCCTTGCGCAGCGCGAACTCGGCCAGCTCGATGCTGGCCGCGTCGAGCTCGCGGACGATCTCGGGCAGCAGCCTGCCGTTCTCGACCGCGGCCGACACGGTGCCCGATTCGGCGCTGACCTCGGGCGCGGTTCCCAGCCGGGCCTCGAGCAGCGCCGCGACCGCGGCCACGTCGTCCGCGGTGGCCGGGGTGACCTCCAGGCACCTGCCGGCCGGCCTGGGCCTTCAGCTCGTCCGGCGTGCCGGTGGCGATGACCGCGCCGTGGTCGATGACCGCGATGTCGTGCGCGAGCTGGTCGGCCTCCTCCAGGTACTGGGTGGTGAGCAGGACCGTCGTGCCGTCGGCGACCATTTCCCTGATCATCGCCCAGACCTCGTTGCGGCTGTGCGGGTCGAGCCCGGTGGTCGGCTCGTCCAGGTACAGCACCCGCGGCCGGCCGACCAGGCTGGCGGCCAGGTCAAGGCGGCGGCGCATGCCGCCCGAGTAGGTCTTCGCGCGCCGCCCGGCCGCGTCGGCGAGCTCGAACCGCGCCAGCAGCTCCGCCGCCCGCGCCCGCGCCTCGCGGCGGCCGAGGCCGAGCAGGCGGCCGATCATGATCAGGTTGTTGGTCCCGGACAGCCCCTCGTCGACCGACGCGTACTGGCCGGTGAGCCCGATCAGCTGGCGCACCTGGTGGGCGTCCCGCTGGGTGTCGTATCCGCACATATAGGCCTCGCCGCTGTCCGGCCGGAGCAGGGTGGCGAGGATGCGGACGGCGGTGGTCTTGCCGGCCCCGTTCGGGCCGAGGAGGCCGAGCACGGTGCCGGCCCGCGCGGTCAGGTCCACCCCGGCCAGCGCCGTCGTCTTGCCGAACCGCTTGACCAGCCCTCGCGCCTCGACCGCGTAAGGTACGTCTTCCACGTTCATGCCGCTAATACTGCGGCACGCCGCTGTCAAGTCACGCACGAACCGCTGCCAGCTTCCGGTCAGCCGGCTTCGGATCATCAAGATCAAATCCGTCGTAATGAACGAACGCGTGGTCCCAGTTTCCCGCTCAACGGAGCCTGGCTCGTGGCAGGCGTCGACCGGGGATTCGCGTCAGCCCCGGCTTATTCACGTCGAGCGGGCATCGAAACAGGGATAGAGTTCGGAAAGGAAGATCATCGCGATTAGCTTCGCGATTCGCTCGGCGCCCGGGAGACCGTGACATGGCGGACAGTGACATGACGTGGGCCAGGCTGGACCCGACTTACGCGCCGCCGGACATCGACACGACCGTGCCAAGCGTGGCGCGGGTGTACGACGCCATCCTCGGCGGCAAGGACAATTTCGCCGTGGACCGCGTGGTGGCCGAGGAAGCGATGCGGGCCATGTCCGACGGCGGCAATGGCGCGCGGCTCAACCGGGCGGCGCTCGGGCGCGCCGTCAGGTACATGGCCGACCGGGGCGTTAGCCAGTTCCTCGACCTTGGCTCCGGCCTGCCGACCGCGCAGAACACCCACCAGATCGCCCAGGGGGTCAACCCCGAGGCCCGCGTGGTGTACGTCGACAACGACCCGAGCGTCTCCGTGCACGGCCAGGCGCTGCTCACCGGCGACGACTCGACGGTGGTGGTGCTCGCCGACGTGCGCTCGCCCGACGAGCTGCTCGCGCTGCCTTCGATCGCGGGCTTCCTCGACCTTCAGCCAGCCGGTCGGCCTGATCCTCAACGCGGTGATCCACCACCTGAACGACGACGAGGACCCGCACGGCATCGTCGCCCGCTACCAGGAGGCGCTCGCGCCGGGCAGCTACCTGCAGCTCACGCACTTCTGCGACGAATCCGCCGAGGCCCGGGCCAACTCGGCAGGTGCTGACGCGGTCGCTCGGCCGGGGGCAGGTGCGGAGCCGGGCGGAGATCGTGAGCTTCTTCGACGGCCTCGACCTGGTCCCGCCCGGCGTCGTCTTCCTGCCGTGGTGGCGCCCGGACGGCCCGGTGGACAGCCCGCCGCCCGCAGGCAGCATGCTCATGCTGGTCGGAGTGGGCAAGAAGCCCTGACGGGTCGGCTGGAGCAGGGCCGCGTTAGAGCGCGGCGACCGCCGGGGCGGCGGCGATCTGCGCGAGCAGGTCGTGGACCTGGGCGGCGCCGTCGGCGACCTCGTGCCGCATGGCGTAGATGCCGATCAGCTTCTGCCCGCCGAGGTCGGGGGTGGTGTCCTGGACGAGCGGCCACGGGTGGGTGATGTCCGCGATCCGCTCCTTCATGGCGTCGAGGCGCAGCCCGGCCTCGGCGACCGGCCACCGGTCGAGCGGGTGGCCGCCGGCGCCGGCCGCCAGCCGGCGATTCCGCCAGTCCGCGGCTGCCGCGCCATCGCGGCGTTGAAGGCACGGCGGGCGTCGGAGTACTGCACGCTGGCCAGGATCGAGTGCCCCCAGCCGATCGCGGAGGAGGTGAAGATGTCCGTCGGCGCGCCGGCCGGAGCGACCCGGGCGACCCGGAACGCGGGCGTGCAGCGCGAGCCGCGCCCGGCGAACGCGAGCACGGCGTCCGGCCTCGGGCGCTCGGTCCCGGTCGCCGGGTGGATGGCGTGCACCGCGACCCAGTCCCAGGTCGGCGTCAGCGAGGAGAGCACGGCGGGGCTGCGGAACCGGTACCCGCTCTCCCCGGCGGGCTCGCACCGCGACTGCGGGTCGGCGAGCCGCAGGTCGCCGCCGGCCGCGGTCGCGCCGTGGCCGGCGGCGAAGAGCGCGCCGCGGGCGGCCTCGAGCAGTATCCAGCGGACCGAGTTGTCCCCGGCGCGGTAGGCGTCCGCCGCGGCGCCGGTCCAGTACAGGTGCGCGCTGACGGCGAGCGCGGTGAGCGGGGCGTGCCGGGCGAGCCGCCGCTGCCCGCAGGCGGCCTGCCGCAGCGTGCAGCCGAGCCCGCCGAACTCCGGCGGCAGCGCGACCTTGAGGTAGCCCACGTCGTCGAGCTTGGCGATGTCCCGCCGCATGACCGCGGCGACGTCCGGTCCGGTGCCCGATGTCCCGGATATCGCCGATGTCGCCGATCCGGCCCCGGGCAGCGCGGGGGCGCTGCCCGCGAGGACCTGCCCCGCGAACGCGCTCGCGTACGGTGACGTGCCACCGAGCCGCGCCAGCAGGCTGTCGGTAAGCAGGTCACGGGGCCTGATCTGTGTCATGGACCGGTTTCACTCCCTACGGGTTCGCGCTGATCCTCATCAGATCACGTGGTCGGGCGTAAAGTCAACTTATTTGATAGGAATTATCTAGTTATCCTCGTGCCTGGTCGGACGCGTCCCCGGCGAGTCAGCCAAGGGCGCGCGCCGGCCGCCCGCTGGCGAAGGCGGCGATGTCCTCGACGAGTCCCCGTAGAACATCCGATAACCATCATCGGTCACTTATCCCAGGTGCGGGGTCAGCGCGGCCCTCGGCGCGGACCGCAGCGGATGTCCCACTGGCAATGGTTCCTCATCATAGACGTCAAGTGCGGCGCCCGCGATATGCCCAGCGTGCAGAGCTGCGGGCAGAGCATCGCTGTCCGCGACCCGTCGCGCCGGGCGCTCGGGCTCTCTGGCTCGCGGGCTGATCCGGCTCGGCTGGCTCCCACGGGTCCGGTGTGGCGGGGCTGGTACCGTCTTCTCCCATGACCTGGCTTGACGCGCTCGCCGATAAGGCACTCGACTGTGAGCTCCCGACCCGGGAGGAAGCCCTCGCCGTGCTCCGCTCGTCCGATGACGAGCTGATGGACCTGGTGGCCGCCGCGTTCCGCGTCCGGCGGCGGTTCTTCGGCCGCCGGGTCAAGCTGAACTACCTGGTCAACATCAAGTCCGGGCTCTGCCCCGAGGACTGCTTCTACTGCTCGCAGCGGGTCGGCTCGGCCGCGGACGTGCTCAAGTACAGCTGGCTGAAGACCGACGAGGTGATCGCCACCGCCGAGGCCGGCGTGGCCGGCGGGGCGCGCCGCGTCTGCCTGGTGGCCAGCGGCCGGGGCCCGACCGATCGGGACATCGACCGGGTGGCCTCGACGATCGCCTCGTTCAAGGCCCGCAACCCGGACGTGGAGGTCTGCGCCTGCCTCGGCCTGCTCTCCGACGGCCAGGCCGAGCGGCTGGCCGCGGCCGGCACGACCGCGTACAACCACAACCTGAACACCTCGGGCGGCCACTACGCGGACATCTGCACCACCCACGAGTACGCCGACCGGGTGTCGACGGTGGACGCCGCCAAGTCCGCGGGCCTCTCGCCCTGCTCCGGCCTGATCGCGGGCATGGGGGAGACCGACGAGGACCTGGTGGACGTGGCGTTCGCGCTGCGCGCGCTCTCGCCCGACTCGGTTCCGGTGAACTTCCTGATCCCGTTCGACGGCACGCCGCTGGCGGGCCAGTGGGAGCTGACCCCGCAGCGCTGCCTGCGCATCCTGGCGATGGTCCGGTTCGTCTGCCCGTCCGCCGAGGTCCGGCTGGCCGGCGGCCGCGAGATCCACCTGCGCACGCTGCAGCCGCTGGCCCTGCACATCGTCAACTCGATCTTCCTCGGCGACTACCTGACCAGCGAGGGCCAGCCCGGCGCGGCCGACCTGGCCATGATCGCCGACGCCGGCTTCACCGTCGAAGGCGTCGACAACCCGCCGGCCGCTTCCCCGCGACCGGCGACTCCGGCCCCGACTCCGGCCCCGACCACCGCGCTGCCCATCTCCGGAGCTGGCCCCGGAGACGCCCCGCCCCGACCTGGTCCACGTCCGCCGCCGAGGCGCCGGCACCACCCTCCCCGCCAACACCTAACCCCGCCGCCGGGCCTGAGCGCGTTATTCCGGGGCTGGCGCGACTCGGTAGTGGTAGCGGTGGGAGTAGCGGAAGCCGCACCGCTCGTAGAGCGAAATCGCCGCAGCGTTGCTGGTCTCTACCTGGAGGAATACCCGGCTGACGTCGCGCCTGGCGGCCTCGGCGCAGACCGCTCCGGTCAGAGCCGTGCCCAGGCCGGCCCGCCTTCGGGCTGGCTCCACCTCGACGGCGGTGATCCCGGCCCAGCCGTCGGCGATCGAGAGCCGGGCGATTGCCAGCACGTCGTCGCCGGCGCGGATGCTGGCGAACGCCTGGACGGGGGCCGAGGTCAGCACATCGCGCATCACCGCCGGCTGCCGGTCCTGACCGCGGTAGTGGTACCTGGCCAGCCAGGCCTGGTCCGGTTCGGTGTCCACCCGGAACGTGGCGTCGCGCGGAAGCTCGCGGGCCGCGTGGTCACGGATCGGATTGGCGTCATCGGACAGGTCGGCCACCATGACGAACGCGGGACCGGGGCGAGTCGTCCATGACCGTTCGGACAAGGACTGGTCGAGTTCGCGGCCGGGTGAGTCCGCGTCCAGCGGCACGGGCACCGCGATCATGGGCGGCAGGCCGCGGTCTCGATACCAGCTGACGACGGCGTCAAGCGCGCTGTCCAACGGCAGCTCCCGGATCGCCGAGCGGGAGCGCGGAGTTGGCGCGCCCGGTGAAGCCCTCGGCCGCGCGGAGCAGCCACCCGCCCAGCCACTCTTCCTCGGTCCCTCGCCAGTGCCCCGCCGCCACCCGCTCAAGGTCGATGATCTGGTCGTACACCCACGCCATGATGCCCTGCTTTGGGTCAAACCCGCATCACATATATCTGTGAGTCCCACCATTAACACATCGGCGGGTGATCTGCCGTATCGGCGGACCTCGATCTGGTTCGAATCCGGGATCGTGTGTACTAATGGGCGTTATACGACCTGAACTACACACAATGTCTCTATAGGGCTGAATGTCGGAATCTTAGGTCCCGGCATAACGGGGAATCTGCGGGGGCCATCTCGCCCGGCATTTCGGAAATGTCAGGCGGATGGGCGGGTGGCGTCACGGTGCAGAAGAACCCCTGTTCTCGGTGCAGAAGAGCCCGTTTACCTGCGGAGACTTCCGAGCATCGGTCGGGTGAGCGCCGGGTGGGGGAGACGCGACACGATGGGGGTTCGGGGGTTGGTCCCACGATGGGGGCGGGGTTCTGGCTACGTTTGTCAGTATGGCTACCTCTCGGTCCAGGGGCTCGGCTGGCTCGCGGAGCGGTCGGGCGCGCGCGGTCGACGACGATTACTACAACGACGAGTCGTCGGACGTGATCCTGCCGAGCGTGCCGCCGGGCGGCGCGCGCAGCGGCGGGGCGAGGCGCGGCTCGGGTGGCGCCGGGGCCGGCGGCGGGCGTAATGGCGGTGCCGGGCGCGGCTCGGGACGCGGCACCGGGTCCGGCGCGCGGACGTCGGGTAGTCGATCAGGCAGCAGCCGGAGCGGCGGGAGCGGGAGCGCCGGCCGAGGCGGCAGCGGCTCGGCGGGCGGCCGGGGCGGGTCAACCAGATCCGCGAGCAAGGGCGGAAAGAGACCTGCCGGGACGGGAAGCGGCGGGACCGGGGCAGGAGAGGCGGGAAGTCGGGGGCGGCCAAGGCGAAGAAGGGGACCGCGACCAGGCGAGGCGGCCCGTCGCCGGCGCCGACGAAGGACCCGGTCGTCATCCTGGCGCGCTGGGTCTACCGGGTCATCTCGCAAGTCTGGCTCCTCATCGCCTGGGCGGCGGGGTCCACCGTGCGCCGGTTCGGGCGCAATGCGCGCGAGCTCGAATCCGATCACCGGCGGGACGGCATCGGGCTGTTCTGCCTCGGGCTCGCGATCGTGTTCGCCGGGTCCATCTGGGCTCGCATGGACAACCTGGCTGGCCAGGGCATCTACAGCCTGACCAGCTCCGTCGTGGGCGAGGGCGCGTTCACCATCCCGGTGCTTTTCGCCCTGCTCGGGTGGCGCTTCTTCCGGCACCCGGACCGGAATTCGGCGCTGCCGCCCGCAGAGATCGGCTGGACCGCGCTGCTCGTCGGCGGGCTCGGCCTGTTCAATATCGCCAAGGGCGTGCCCACGCTGGCGCACGCCGACGGCGGCTGGCCTGCGGTCAGGACCGCGGGCGGGCTCATCGGCATGGTGGCCTCGTGGCCGCTGGCGAAGGGGCTGACGCCCTGGGTGGCGACGCCGCTGCTCGGCCTGGTGGCCGCTTACGGACTGCTTGTCATTACCGGCACGCCGGTGCGTCACGTGCCCAGCCGGCTGGCCGAGCTCGCGGAGCTGTTCGGGTACGAGCGACCCATGGCCGACGACTACGACGACGATGCCTACGAGAGCACGACGAGGACGAGGACGGCGAGCCAAACGGTGGGCCGCGCCGTCGCGACATCAGCCGCGGCGCGATCAAGCTGAAGGGGGCCATCGAGGCCGGGGACCACGTCAAGCCCTACGACACCCCCGTGCTCGGCGGCGGCGGCGGCGGGGCGGCGCGGGCGGCGCGGGCGGGGTGGGCAGCTCAGGCGGCGCGGGCGGCGTGGCCGATCCGGGTGCCGTCTCGGCCCGGCTGCCGGAGGCCAGGATCAGCGACGACCTGCTTGAGGAGCTCGGCTTCAGCGGCCCCGACGACGTGGGCGATTACCCCCCGATCGTCGGTCCGCCGGCCGAGGAAGCCGGTACCGCGGCGGCCCCCGAGCCGCCTGCGGCGGTGGCCCGGCCGCTGGCGCCGAGCCCGGTGCTGCCGGGCGAACAGCTGACGCTCACCGGTGCGGCGGCCGGCAGCTACACGCTGCCGCCGACCGCGCTGCTTCGCCCGGGTACCCCGCACAAGCCGCGGACCAAGGCCAACGACGTCGTGATCGCCGCCCTCCAGGACGTGTTCGAGCAGTTCAAGGTGGACGCGCAGGTGGCGGGGTTCAGCCGGGGGCCGACGGTCACCAGGTACGAGATCGAGCTCGGCCCGGCGGTCAAGGTGGAGCGGGTCACCCAGCTGTCGAAGAACATCGCGTACGCCGTCAAGTCGGCTGATGTCAGGATCCTGCCCGTCATCCCGGGCAAGTCGGCGATCGGGGTGGAGATCCCGAACGCGGACAAGGAGATCGTCAGCCTCGGCGACATGCTCCGCTCCGACGTCGCGCTCGCCGACCACCACCCGATGGTGGTCGGGCTCGGCAAGGACGTGGAGGGCAAGACGGTCCTGGCGAACCTGGCGAAGATGCCGCACGTGCTGGTGGCGGGCGCCACCGGCAGCGGTAAGAGCGTCTGCCTGAACGGGCTGATCACCTCGGTGCTGATGCGGTCGACGCCGGACGAGGTGCGGATGATCCTGATCGACCCCAAGCGGGTGGAGCTGTCGATCTACGAGGGCATCCCGCACCTGATCACCCCGATCATCACCAACCCGAAGAAGGCGGCCGAGGCCCTCGAGTGGGTGGTCGGGGAGATGGAGCGCCGCTACGACGACCTCGCGGCGTCCGGGTTCCGGCACGTGGACGACTTCAACAAGGCGGTCCGGGCGGGCAAGCTGACCGCGCCGCCGGGCTCCGAGCGGGTCTACGAGCCCTACCCGTACCTGGTGGCGGTGGTGGACGAGCTCGCCGACCTGATGATGGTCGCGCCGCGCGACGTGGAGGACTCCATCGTCCGGATCACCCAGCTGGCGCGGGCGGCGGGCATTCACCTGGTGATCGCGACCCAGCGGCCGTCGGTCGACGTGGTGACCGGGCTTATCAAGGCCAACGTGCCGTCCAGGCTGGCGTTCGCCACATCCAGCGCTGACCGACTCACGGGTCATCCTCGACCAGCCGGGCGCGGAGAAGCTGGTGGGGCAGGGCGACGCGCTGTTCCTGCCGATGGGCGCGTCCAAGCCGATACGGTTGCAGAACGCCTTCGTCTCGGAGAAGGAGATCCGGGACATCGTGGAGCACTGCAAGCAGCAGGCGCGGCCCGAGTACCGCAACGACGTCGAGGCGGTCCCGGAGAAGGCGCGCGAGGTCGACGCCGAGATCGGCGACGACCTTGAGCTGCTGATGGCGGCGGCTGAGCTGATTATCAGCAGCCAGTTCGGCTCCACGTCCATGCTGCAGCGCAAGCTCCGGGTGGGGTTCGCAAAGGCGGGCCGGCTGATGGACCTGCTGGAGAGCCGGGGTATTGTCGGGCCAAGCGAAGGTTCCAAGGCGCGAGATGTCCTGAAAAGGCCGGATGACCTTGACGAGGTACTTACGTCGCTGCGGGGCGGATAACGCGCGATAACGCGAATAACGCGAACAATGACGCAGTAGAACGTGGGCAATTGCGGGGGCGACGCCGATCGTGCCCAGGCGACGATCAATAATTTCGCGTAATAGACTGCACTACTCTGAGTGACTGATTGTGTTCGCTGGGTAAGAAGTGGTCAGGATCGAGACCTTTCCTGGAGGCGCAACGTGAGCATCGGTGACACCTTGGCGGAGGCGCGACGTCAGGCCGGTCTCACTCTTACGCAGGTAAGCCAGCAGACCCGGATCAGAGAATCGATCATCCGTTCGATCGAGCAGGGTGACTTCTCTTCCTGCGGTGGCGACTTCTACGCCCGCGGGCACATCCGCTCGATCGCCGGCGTGGTCGGCGCCGATCCGGTGCCGCTGATCAGGGAGTACGACGAGGAGCACGGGGCGCCGGGCGGCATGCGCGCGGCCCAGATCTTCGAGCCGGCGACGCCGATCAGGATCCGCGAGCCCAGGAACCTCCACCTCGGGCGGGTGCTCGCGGTGCTGGTGCTCGCGGCGCTCGGCTTCGGCGCCTACCACCTGTACTCGACGCACGACGCGCACTCGGCGGCGAGCCCGCCGGCCAGGGTCCGCTCCACCTCGGCCGTGACCGCCAAGACGCACGCCACGGTCAAGCCCGCCGTGCACAAGACGAGACGATCCGACGGTGCCGCGAGGCGGTGATCAGGCTGACCGCGGCGCAGGACTGCTGGGTCGGGCTGAACAGCCCCACCGGCAAGTCGCTCTACCAGGGGACGGTTCTCGGCCGGCTCCACCATGACCTGGCACGAGAAGAACCCGGTATCCATGGTGATCGGCAACCCGCCCGGGGTCACGCTGACGGTGAACGGCAAGCACCAGCAGATGAGCACGGTCCAGGTGGTCACGCTGAGCATTAACCCGCTCAGCAAGACCCCGGTCACGGTCGGCTAAGCCGGGGCCAGTGGGCGGCGAGCTGCAAGCCAGGCGGGCGCTCGGGGAGCCTCACCGGGTCGGCCCACCGGGCGGTGACGGCGGGCACGCGCAATCACATACCCTCTGCGTGTGTCTAGTTCCCGTACCGTCAGCCTGGTCACTCTCGGCTGCGCGCGCAACGAGGTGGACTCCGAAGAGCTCGCCGCCCGCCTGGCGGCGGGCGGGTGGACGCTGCGCGAGCGAAGGGGAGGACGCGGACGTCGTCCTCGTCAACACCTGCGGCTTCATCCAGGCAGCCAAGCAGGAGTCCATCAACGAGGTGATCGCGGCCGCCGAGTCGGGCGTCAAGGTGGCCGCCGTTGGGTGCCTGGCCGAGCGCTACGGCACCGAGCTCGCCTCCGCCCTCGACGAAGAGGACGTCGATGCCCAGGTGCTCGGCTTCGACGACTACGCCGACATCGCCGCCCGCCTCGACGACGTGCTGGCGGGCAAGCAGCGGCCCGCGCACGTGGCCAGGGACCGCCGCACCCTGCTGCCGGTGAGCCCGGCCAGCCGTCAGAGCGGACCGCGAGGCCGAGCTGACCGCTCGCTGGGTCCCGCCCCTGCCGCCCGGCGTCGCGCCCGCTTCCGGCCCGCAGGTGATTCGCAGGCGGCTCGCGGGCGGCGTCACGGCACCGCTGAAGATCGCCTCCGGCTGCGACCGCCGCTGCTCGTTCTGCGCCATCCCCTCGTTCCGCGGCGCGTTCGTCTCCAGGCGCCCGCCGGAGCTGCTCGCCGAGGCAGAGTGGCTGGCCGCCAGCGGCGTGCGCGAGTTGCTGCTCGTCAGCGAGAACTCCACCTCCTACGGCAAGGACCTGGGGGACCTGCGGCTGCTCGAGAGCGTGCTGCCGGAGCTGGCGAAGATCGAGGGCATCGCCCGGGTGCGGGTCAGCTACCTCCAGCCGGCCGAGGTCCGGCCGGGGCTGATCGACGTGCTGACGTCGACCCCTGGCGTGGTGCCGTACTTCGACCTGTCGTTCCAGCATGCCAGCGGCCCGGTGCTCCGCCGGATGCGCCGGTTCGGCGACCGGGCGCGCTTCACCGGCCTGATCGAGCAGGTCAGGCAGGCCTGCCCGACGGCCGGCGTCCGGTCCAACTTCATCGTCGGCTTCCCCGGCGAGACGGCCGACGACCTGCGCGAGCTTGAGCTCTTCCTGAGCGAGGCCCGGCTCGACGCGATCGGGATCTTCGGCTACTCGGACGAGGACGGCACCGAGGCCGCGACGTTCGCCGACGAGACCAAGCTCGCCGAGGACGAGATCGCGCGCCGGGTCGATGAGTTCGCCGATATCGCCGAGGAGGTCATGGCGCAGCGCGCCGCCGACCGGGTCGGCGAGACGGTCGAGGTGCTGGTGGAAGAGGTGCTGGGGGACGGCCGGTTCGAAGGCCGCGCCGCGCATCAGGCGCCGGACGTGGACGGTTCGACGACGCTGCTCGCGGACCGCCCGCTGGCCCCCGGCGACCTGGTGGAGGCCCGCGTGGTGGAGTCGGCGGGCGCCGACCTGGTCGCTCGCGCGTGACCGTGCCCGCCCCGGACAGCCGCCCGCCCGGCCGCAGACGGCGCGGTCGGGAGAGCGACAGCGAGCACGGCGCGGTCCAAGCCGCGCCGCCGGGGCTCATGAACGTCGCCAACGCGCTGACGGTGGCCCGCATCTGCCTGGTCCCGGTCTTCGTCGCGTGCCTCGTCGCAGGCGGCACCGGGTGGCGGATCGCCGCCCTGGCGGCGTTCGGCGGCGCGTCGCTGACCGACCTGCTCGACGGGCAGCTGGCGCGCAGGCGAGGCCTGGTGACCGACTTCGGCAAGATCGCGGACCCGATCGCGGACAAGGCGCTCACCGGGGCGGCGCTGATCACCTTGTCGGTGATCGGGGAGCTGCCCGTCTGGGTCACCGCGGCGATCCTGGTCCGGGAGCTTGGCATCACCGCGCTGCGCTTCGCCGTGATCAGGCGCGGTGTCATCGCGGCCAGCCAGGGCGGCAAGCTCAAGACGCTGCTGCAGATCATCGCGATCTGCCTCTACGTGCTGCCCCCGTCGCTCGGCATCCCCGTCGTGATCAGGGAGGTTGTCATGGGCGGCGGCTCTCGTGGTAACGCTGGTGACGGGCGTGGACTACGTGGTACGCGCGGTGCGGATGATCCAGAAGCCTGCCTAATGCCGGGCTGGCCGGGGGCGAGCAGCGGAGCCAGGCCGCGCGGGCGAGAGCGGAGGATGGCGGATGGTGGATGGCGTGGCCGGCCCGGCCGCCCGTGAGCTTGCCGCGGAGGTTCTCCGCCTGCTGACGCAGGCCGGGCAGACGGTGGCCACCGCCGAGTCGCTGACCGGTGGTCTCGTCGCCGCCGCGCTGACCGACGTGCCCGGCTCATCCAGCGCCTTCCGCGGCGGGGTCGTCGCCTACGCGACCGAGCTCAAGTCGCGGCCTTCTCGGCGTTGACGCCGTCATGCTCAAGCAGCACGGCCCGGTGTACGCGCCGGTGGCGGCGGCGATGGCCGAGGGCGTCAGGAAGCGCCTGGCGGCCACGGTCGGCGTGGCCACCACGGGCGTCGCCGGACCAGACCCCCAGGACGGCCATCCGCCGGGCACCGTGCACATCGCGGTCAGCCTTGCCGACGACACGGTTGTCCGCACGATTGCGCTGCCAGGAAACCGGGATGAGGTACGTAGACTGACAGTAGAACGGGTACTTGGTTTGCTACTAGGCCGACTTAGGGAAGAGTGTCCGTGATTACAGTGTTACGTCGGGAGCGAACACACCCGGTAGTGGCCTCGCCGGTTACCGTACGGAAAGGTACGGTGGAGATAGCGAGGGTCGCGATCCGGTAACTTCGCAAGTGAGCCCGGCAAGCGGTTGCGCCTTAGGAACGGTTGCGCCACAGGAAGGGAGTGCGACGATGGTGCTGCTTCGTCAACTGCTCGGCGACGTGCTGCGTCGGCTGCGCATCAGGCAGGGCCGCACTCTGCGCGAGGTGTCCGCGTCGGCGCGAGTGTCGCTTGGTTACCTGTCCGAGGTGGAGCGCGGCCGCAAGGAGGCTTCGTCGGAGTTGCTCGCGGCGATCTGCGCCGCCCTTGATACGCCGCTGTCCCAGGTGTTCCGCGAGGTGTCCGATAACTTCGCCCTGGCCGAGTTGCAGAACGAGCCGGTTCTCTCCGGCGCCCTCCGCGAGCCCGGCCTGCGCATCGCGGCTGACCGGCTGCCGGTCAAGCGGGTCGCGGTCGAGGTGCCCGAGGCGGCGGAGTCGCTTGACGACGACCTCGGCCAGCTTGACGACGGCCTCGACCATCTGCCGTCGGTCGTAGGCGTCTGAGTCGCGAATCGTCAGCCGACATCGGCGCCGGTCTAGCAGTCGTAGGCGGCCGCGCATCGATACGCGCCGGCTCTGGCCGCTTGGCCTAACGCCTCTAGACCCAGGCCTGCGGGCTGTCGATGAGGAGCTGGATCGCGTCCGGCAGCTTGCCGGCGACGATGTCCGCCAGCGTCACGGTCTCAAGGACCGCCCGCTCGTTCGCGCGCAGCGCGATCCACACCCGCTGCAGCGGCTCGGCCGCGCCGGGGTAGCTGACGTTCTCCGGCCGCTCGCCGCGCACGCCGAGCAGCTGGCCGTCGATCGCCCTGATGATGTCGGCCAGCGAGATCTCGGCGGCCGGCCGGGCGAGCCAGAACCCGCCGTCCGGACCGCGCTGGCTGCGCACGATGTTGCTGCGCCGCAGGTGGGTCAGGATCGTCTCGAGGAACTTGCCCGGGATGTTCTGCGCCTGTGCTAGCTGTTCGGCCGTGACATGGCCGTCCTGCGCCGCGGCAAGCTCGATGGCGGCGCGCAGTGCGTAGTCGGCGCGTGCAGACAGTCGCATGACCGCTATTATGCAGCTTCCCGACCGGTTTAGTGACATCGAGCCGCTCGCGAGCGTCCTGCAAACGATTGCATCCGAGTCGGAGGGGCAAGGCCCGGCATTTGTGGGCAAGAGAAGTAAACGCCACCAGAGCCGAGGAGGCAAGACTAGAGATGTCCGAGATGCCACGGTTCCGTGCGTTATAGCCCCTTCGCATCATGGTTGCTTCCAGAGATTCCGGGATTGCGAGGGCAGTCGGCGCCGCGCCGGACGCGCGCCCAGGGCGGGCCCGGTTCCTGGCATCCTTGGGCTGGGTCGGCGGGACTGTGCTGGCCGCGGTCGTGCTGATGGTCTGCTACCTGCGGATCGCGGGCACCGTGCCGGTGATCTCGGACGGGGCCGGCAACGCGCTCCAGGCGTGGGACATGCTCCACGGCAACCTGCTGCTGCACGGCTGGTGGGTGACGGATGTCTCGTTCTACACCACCGAGCTGCCCCAGTACGCGCTGGTGGAGGCGGCGGCCGGTCTCCGCCCCGAGGTGGTGCACATCTGCGCCGCCGTGACCTACGCCCTGCTCGTGCTGCTCGCGGCCTACGTGGCCCGTGGCCGCGCCCGGGGAGCCGAGGGCGTGTTCCGCGCGGCGCTCGCGGCCGGCGTGATGCTCGCGCCGCAACCCGGCGCCGCAGTCCAGATCCTGCTGAGCTCACCGGACCACGTCGGCACCGCGGTCCCGGTGCTGCTGCTCCTGCTCCTGCTTGACCGGGGGCGTCCGAGCTGGTGGCAGCCGGTCGCGGCTTTCGTGGTACTCAGCCTGGCGATCGTCGGCGACCCGCTGACCGAGGTGATCGGGGTCCTCCCGCTGGCGGTGCTCTGCCTGGCGCGGGTGGCCTCCGGGCTGCTGCGCCGGCGGGCGCCGCTGCGCTCCCTGGCGTACGACATCTCGCTCGGCTGCGCCGCCGTCGCCGCGGTTGCGGCTGCGGAGGTGGCGAAGCGGCTGATCGTCGCGCTGCACGGGTTCTCCACCAACCCGGGCAGCTGGAGCCTGGTCTCGCTCAGCGTGGTGCGGTCGAATATCCCGATGGCGGCGCGCAACTTCCTCAGCCTGTTCGGCGCGGACGTCGAGAGCGCGCGAGGCGGGCTGCAGCAGGCCTTCGCCGTCGTCCACCTTGCGGGGGCGGCACTGGTGGTCGCGGCCGTGGTACTGGCGGCTGTGCGCCTGGTGCGCTCGCTCTGGTCGCGGGAGCAGGAAACGGCCCCGGACGGCGCGTCGGCGGCGTCGGCCGCGGCTCCGGCTGATCTCGTCAGCGGGCTGCTCCTGCTCGCGATCGTCGCCAACCTCGCTCTGTACGTCGTCATGTACCCGGTCACGTCCATCTTCGCCGAGCACGAGGTAGACCCGGTCCTGGCGCTCGGCGCCGCGCTGGCCGGGCGGCAGCTCGGCGGACCGTTGGCGCGGCTGTGCGCGAGGCGACTAGCGCGCGTCGTGGTTGCGCCCGCGCTGGCCGCGCTGCTCGCCTGCTACGCCGCCATGCTCGGTTACGCGGCGACGATCCCGCAGGCGCCGCCCGCCAACGCGGCCGTGTCGGTCTGGCTGACCGAGCATCACCTGCGCAGCGGGATCGCCGAGTACGGGGAGGCGTCCAGCGTCACGCTCGACACCCATGGCGCGATCACCATGGGCTCGGTCGGCCCCGATCCGGGTGGCCTGGCGCCGTGGCACTGGGGGATGGACATGCGGCTCTTCAACCCGGCGACCCACAGCGCCAACTTCGTGCTGTCCATGCCGGGTGACGCGGTCACCCCGGCGCGGGCGGCGCTGGCATTCGGCCGGCCGGCCAAGGTCTACCATTTCCAGATTTACACGATCATGGTGTGGAACAAGAACATTCTGCGGGACCTCGGCCCGCCCATTCCCCGCTAGTTCGGCGGCCCGATCTCGGTCAGCAGGTTGGTGTGCGGCCAGACCAGGATCGTGTACCCGTCGTAGTGGTAGGTCAGCGTCGGCTGGCCGAACGTCGCGGTGACCACCGCCATGTCGGTGAACCCGGCGAACTGGCCGGTCCCGGGGGCGAGCACGACGAAGTCGGCGGTGTTGGCCGTCGGGTCATACCAGTCGGCGTAGCTCTCCCTGGTGCCCCGGACCAGGATTTGCGGGTGCAGCCGATAGCCGATGTCGACCAGCCGGACCCGAACCTTGTCCTTGCTGAGCAGCGTGAGCGCGTTCGACTGCCAGTAGCCGGCGAGGCCGTTGGTCAGATGGTGAGCCTCCAGCCAGGCGGTGAGACGCTGCTCGGAGGGGACCGGGATCGGCGCGCTGATCGCGCGGGCGAGACCGGCCGTGTAGCCGACGCCGACGAGCCCGAGCACCACGAGCAGCCCGGCCGCCGCGGGCCGGGAGAGCCAGGCTGTCCGGGGCCGTGGCGACGTCCGTGGCGCCGGTTGCGCTGCCGTCTGTGGCGACGTCTCCGCGACGACCGGGAACGCGCGGCCAGGGCGCCGGCGATCCGGGGACCGAGCTGTCGTCCGGCCAGCGCGGCGCTGAACGGAAGCACCACGTCGATCTCGCGCATGGTCGGCAGCCCGGAGACGTTGGTGCTGGCGATGAAGACGGCCAGGTTGACCACGATCCCGACGAGGAGCAGCTGCGCGACGAGGTCGCGGCCGGCCAGGAAGCACCGCACCGTCAGCCCGGCGCCCACCAGCACAAGGATCACGCTGACCAGGTGCAGCACGAGGACGACGCCGTGGTAATCGAGGAAGTCCGCGCCGAACAGGAGCAGCAGCCCGTGGCCGACGACCGGCAGGTTGTGCCGGAGGATGTGGCCAAGCGGGGCCACCGACGCGGCCGGCCCGGGCGAGACGAACCCGCCGAGGGCGGAGATGAGGCGGAGCAGCAGGTGCGCGATGACTGCGGCCGCGATGGCGCCGATCGCAAGCCCGATCTCGTACCGCCGCGCGGCCAGCGTGCGGCGCCAGGGCACGTCCCGGTCCCGGATCAGCGCGTCGGCGAGGCGAATCACCACCACGAGCACGAGCGGGACGATCGCGGCGTACGTCACCAGCGAGTCCGCCACCTCCGCCCAGCCGAGCACCAGCGACACCGCGATGGCGGCCGGCCAGCTCGGGCGGGTTCGGTCCAGGATGAGCCACCCGAGCATGATCGGCACCGAAGTGCCGATGTGGTCGGGCGAGGACAGCAGGACCAGGACGCCGTCGGCGCCTTGCGGGTCGAGCATGATCCCGGCCGCGATGCAGGCGCCGATCACGGCCGCCCAGCCGCGAAGGCGCCCGGCGGCGAGCACGGCCGCCCCGATGAGCGCGAGGGTGTACGTCATGCCCGCGGCGACGTGGATGACGTTGGCGTTCAGCCCGGTTACCAGCTCCACCAGCATGTACTGCGGCAGCTCGGTGGTGTAGAACGGCACGTCCGATAGCACCCAGCCGCGCAGCAGCGGGTTGCCGTGCAGCATCTGCCAGGCCTGCAGGGCGTTGCTCGCGCCGTCGGAGTCCGTGGGAAATGTCTGGGAAAGCCGGACGTACGCCGCCCACAGCGCCAGCGCCACGAGCGCGCAACCACCCCAGATCCCGATGGCCAGCAACCGCCTGCGGCCAGACGGAACGGCCGCGCCCGGCGCCTGGCCGGCCGCTTGTTCTGCCAGGGCGTCGATATTGCCCGTCACCGGTACATCTTAGGGATGCCGTCCTCCTGCCGCTCGTGTCTTAACCATCCCTGAGTGCGAGTCGGCGTAAACCGTAATGCCTGCTAGTTGGTGGCGGGGCCGAGGTCAGGGAGCAGGTTCTTGCGCCACACCATGATCGTGTAGGTCTTGAACCGGTAAACGTCGGCCGGCTGGCCGAAGGTACGCACCGCGTCCTGCCCGGTGAACGGGCTGTCCGGCGCGAGCACGACGAAGCTGGCGTAGTGGCCGACCGGGTCGTACAGCCGCATGTCCTGCTCCCAGTGCCGGGGAGCGAGCTTGTCGCTGCGCAGCGAGACGATGCTGCCCATGGCGATCGCGCCCCCGCTCTCCACCGTGACGGTCGACGCCTCCCAGTACCCCGCCAGCCCGCTGGTCAGCCCGTGCTGGCGCAGCCAGACGGTCAGCGCCGCGTTCGCGGGCGGTGTCTGCGGCTGCGCGGCGGCGAAGCCCAGCATCGCGCCGTAGCAGGCGAGCAGGGCCACCAGCGCGGGCAGCACCGCGACGCGCGCCAGCCGACCGCGAGTCGCCCCGGTCCGGTCCGCCGTACCGGATCCTAGCCCGCAGGCCCGCGCCAGCGGGCCGCCGAGCTGTCGCCCGGCCAGCGCCGCGCCGAGCGCGAGCACCGGCCCGATGTCGTGCGCGGAGTAGATGTTGCTGAGCCGGAAGGCCAGCAGGTACGCGGCGACATTCACGACGATCGCGACCACGATCACGTCTGACACCAGGTCGCCGACCGCGAAGCCGTCAGCCCGCCCGTCGGGGTCGGCGGCGAGCGCCCGCTCCGACGGGCCGGCGTCCGCCCGCCCGTCGGAGCGGGGGCGAGCCAGCCAACCCAGCGACCCGGCCAGCCCCCAGGCCGCCGTCACCACCGCCGTGAGGACGAGCGCCAGCCCCGCCAGGTGCACGGCCGCGAACGCGAGGTTGATCGCCCGCTCGCCGCCGGCGGGCGCGTCCTGGAAGTCGGCGCCGAACAGCGCGAGCACGCTGCGAATGACCAGCGGCACGTTCGCCGGCACCTCGCCGAGCGGGATGATCCCGGTGGTGCCCTTGTTGATCTGGTACCCGCCGAGCGCCGGGATGAGGAGGGCGACGGCCTTGGCGGCGAGCACGGAAAGCAGGGCGGCGGCGGCCAGTGACACCTCGTACCAGAGTGTCCGTAGGGTCCCCCGGCGCCGCAGCAGGCACAGCGCGACGCGCGCCAGGCAGACCACGGCCAGCGGCAGCGCGCCGACCACCTCGACCAGCGGGTCGCCGACGCTCGCCCACGCGAGGATGGCGAAGGCCGCGACCGGCTGCCACCAGGTCGGACGGCCCCGGTCGAGCAGCAGCAGGAGCAGCAGCAGCGGCACCCCGGTGCCGACGTGGTCCGGTGAGCTCAGCAGGACCCAGCTGGCCGCCCCTGGCTCGGGCGCGAGGATGATCCCCGCCGCGACCAGCGCCCGGACCACCGCCTCGGCCCCGGTGGAGCGGCCGCGCGCCACGTAGGCGGCGAGCAGCACGAGCAGCGTGTAGGTCATCGCGGCGCAGATGTGCACCACCTCGGGATGCAGCCCGCCCGCGGCGATCACCAGCGCGTACTGCGGCAGCTCAATGGTCAGGAACGACACGTCCGTGACCCACCAGCCGTGCAGCAGCAGGTTCCCGTGGAGCATCTCCCTGGCCATGCAGCGCGTTCGCCGCCCCGTCGGAGAGCACCGGCACGGTCCCCGCGATCCGCAGGTAGCAGTACATGAGCACGACGGCCGCGCCCGCGGTGACACCAGCCCACCGTAGCCACGCCCGGCCCTGGCCGCCGCCGGCGCCAGGCTTCGCCGCCCGCGCCGCGCTCGCCAAAGTACTCACACCTCAGGTTAGCGAGGCCGGTTACGGGGACCTCCGGTCTTAACGAGTCATTTGTTATCGCAGGTCACGACCCCGCCCGCCGCGTCACAGGAAAATCTATCGCCCGAACGTACGGTGGTTTCTCCCTCACCCGCCGAGTCCCTGGACGCCGCCAGAAGAGCCGGTTGAATTTACCGCGCCTGATCGGCCCGCCCATGACGCCGGGGAATGCCCATCGGCCCGGGAGTGGTCTTAACGCCCGGCCTGGGAGCTGACCTGGTGGATTATCCAGACGTTGGGTTCCCAGTACTCGCCGGTGTCCTGCTCTCGGTCGATGTGCACGGGGGCCAGGCCCGCAGGGAACACGTAGTCGCCGGTCTCGGGGAACGCGCATCTTCGTCCAGGACTCCCAGTCGGCGACGGTGCCGGCGATGTGCAGGGACTTCGGGATCACCGGACCGATGCGGGCGCCCATCCGGACGTGCACCCGCACCCACGGATCGAAGGGCGACCCGTCGTCACGGGTCCAGCGGGCGTAGCGCTCGATGGGGATGGTCGGGTACCGGTCCTTGTGACTCGGGCGAACCGGCGCGATCAGGTGCGCCAGACCTGCCTCGCGGGTGAGGGCCGCCATCGCCTTGCAGCATGACCGGGGCCAGTCCCCTGCCCTGGTGCCGCGGCGGCACCTCGGCCGCCATCGCACTGACCGCCGTCGGCTGGCCGCCCGCCGCCCGCAACTCGAAGGCGCCGGCGATCGTCGCGTCGATGCCAGGACCGAGGTCCTCGTCGGTGCCGTCCCAGGCCAGCGGGACCGTGTGGCCCTCGGCCAGGATCGTCTGATCTCCGGGGTCAATGAGCATGAACTGCCACTCGGGAAACACGTCGTAAAGCTGGAGCCAGTAGTGGTTGAGCTCGTCGCCGTGCTGGTTGTACTCGGGCCACACGCCGTCGAACAGGTCGCCGAGGGCGTCCCAGAGTTCCGGCCGCTCGCTATAACGGACAATCTGCGGATCCACGCCGGAAGTATCCCTGCCCGGGCAGTTGCCGCGCAACGAGGTTAACGCGCGGTCAGCACGCGGCCGGCGACCTCGACGAAGTCGGCCCCGGCCCGGCCGCAAGCCCCGGCCCGGCCGCAAGCCCCGGCCCGGCCGCAAGCCCGGGTCCCAGGCCGCTGGTCGGCGAGAGGCTTCGTTCAGGCCCGCGTGTTGCCCGGGCCGAGGTTCTGTTGGCCGGTCTCAGGTGAGGCGGACGGGGAGGGACTCCAGGCCGTTCATCAGGCTGACGGGGCGCCAGCGGAGCTCCTCTGGGGGGACTGCGAGCGATATTCCGGGAAAGCGGGCGAGCAGCGCTCCGAGGGCGACTTCGGCCTCCATGCGGGCCAGGGGAGCGCCCAGGCAGTGGTGGATGCCGTGGCCGAAGGCGACGTGGCCGCTGGTGTCGCGGCCGAGGTCGAGGCGGTCCGGGTCGGGGAACTGGGCGGGGTCCCGGTTGGCGGAGCTGATCGCCGGGAAGACCCACTCGCCGGCCGGGATCACCACGTCGCCGACGGGCACGTCGTCGGTGGTGAACCGGTCGTTCGCGTGGTTCACCGGGCTCGTGAACCGGAGCAGCTCCTCGACGGCCGCCGGGAGCAGCGACGGGTCCTGCCGCAGCCTGGTCTTCTCCCCGGGGTGCGTCAGCAGCGCCAGGGTGCCGGAGGCGATCAGGTTGACGGTGGTATCGAAGCCCGCCATGACCAGCAGGAAGACCGTGGCAAGGAGCTCGCTGCCGGTCAGCCCGTCCGCGGGCGCCGCCGCCGGCGCCGGCGTTGTCGCGGGCGAGGGCGAGCGCCGACACCAGGTCGTCGCCGGGCTCGGCGCGCCTGGCGGCGATCAGCTCCGTGAAGTAGGCGACCAGCTCCCGCTCCACGCGCTCGTGCTCCGCGTGCTCGTCGTAGGCGGCCACGGTGACCGCGATCCACGCGCGGTCCGCCGCCGGGATGCCGAGCAGCTCGCAGAGCACCGCGATCGGGAGGGGGCGGGCGTATGCGCCGAGCAGGTCGATGACGCCGCCTCCCGCCGACCCCATCTCGTCCAGCAGGCCCGCGGCGATCTCCTCCGCCTGCGGCCGCAGCGCCGCGCGGCGCGGCGTGAACGCCTTCTGCACCAGACGACGCAGCCGGGTGTGGTCAGGCGGGTCGGCGTGGAGCATGTGCGCGTAGACGCCCGTCGCCTCGCTCGGCCGGGACCGGCCGCCGCCCGGCCACCGGTGGACGTCCCTCGCCAGCCGGGGGTCGGTCAGGACCGTCCGCACGTCCGCGTAGCGGGTGACGATCCATGCCCGCCCGTAGGGCGGCAGCTGCACGAGAGCTACCGGCCGGGACGCGCGCAGCCGCGCGAAGAACCCCAGCGGGTCTTGGTAGTAGGAGTCTTCGTCGAGGGGCTCCGGCTGTATCGCGTCCGTCACCTTCGACACCATAGGCTCCCGGTTGTGTCATCACCATCGGTTTTTTCGCGGGTTCGGCGGGGTCACCCGGCGGCTCGATTCGTAGCCGTACTCGTCGTAGTCCTTCTCGCACCAGCCCGAGCCGATGCCGAGGATCGCCGGCCGTCGCTGATGTGGTCGACGGTCCGCGCCATGTCGGCGAGGAGTTCCGGATTTCGGTAGCTGTTGCACGTGACGAGCGCGCCGATCTGAGCGCGCGAGGTCGACTCCGCCCAGGCGCCGAGCATCGTCCAGCATTCGAAGTGCTTGCCTTCAGGCTCGCCGTACAGGGGAAAGAAATGATCCCAGTTGAAGATGACGTCGGCGCCGAGTTCTTCCGCTTCGGAGGCGGCGCGGCGGATCGCCTTGTAATCAGCGTGCTGTGGCTGCAGTTGCACGCCCACGCGGACGGGCTTCGATGTAGATGTCACGGGTTCCCAGCTTACCGTGAGGCGGTCTTTGTCCTGCTCGCAGTGGACCTCGCCGTCATCCACGGGCGCCGCCCCGCGGTCGCCGGGCCGCACCCGGACGACCCGGATCTCCTGCTTGCCGACATCGCCGCCTTGCGCGATCAGCCCGCCCGGGTGATCGCATTCGTCTGACTGTGCCCCGTCGGCGAACGGGACGAGGGGACGATCTTGACTCGGACGCCCCACTGGCGGGCCGTCCGGCCTGGTCCGTCGTCCACGGCAGACGTCAACCTTAGTCCTCTGTCGCACATGGTCGATTATACTCCTGAAGGCCCTTGCCTGGTCGTTGCATGACGACTAGGCAAAGGCGAGGCGTTAGCGGTCAGAACTACCGTCGCAGCACTTCGGTTCCGCGAGGACCGTGCAACTAGCAGGGATGGAGTAGTGATGGAGCGACCTGGGCTGAGTATCCTGCCGGACATGGGACTGCCGAACACGATGAGCGAGGCTGAGTACGCGGCGCTCCCGGAGAGCCTTGCCAGCCAGATCGAGGTGGTCCACGGCTACGTGATCGTGTGCGAGTCGCCGACGCCGCAGCACCAGCAGGTGGCGCGGCGGCTGGCGAACGCGTTCGAGAGCGCCCGGCCCAAGGAGCCGTGCACCCGCGTGCAGATGGAGACCGACGTCGTCCTCTGGCACGTTCCGAAGTTCACCTTCCGACGCCCGGACGTCGTGGTGTACCGGTGCAAGGAAGACCGCAACGCGAAGCCTGAGGCGTCCGACGTCGTGCTGAGTGATCGAGGTGTCCTCCCCGTCCACCGAGCGCGAGGATCTCGTGGACAAGATGGCCCAGTACGCCGCCGCCGGGATTCCCGCTTACCTCGTCATCCGGATGTCCGAGGGCGGGGACATTATCGACGCGAAGGAATTCCACCTGGACGCCGCGACCCGCCAGTACCGGGCGGACGCGACACTCGAGCACGGCGTCGCGCTCGCGTACCCATTCAAGGTCATCGTGCCCTTCGAGGAACTGACAGAGTAGACCAGGCTGGCGGGGATCGATCCAGGACAGCAGACAGCAGTGCTTCGGCCCTCGCCCGATTACCCAGGCCCTCGGCGGGCTGGCCTAATGTACGTGGCCGAGCAGCGACATGAGCAGGTACAAAAGCAGGTATCCCCCCACTATCCATGGCACCCATGCCAAATCGGGCCGGGCGAGCCTGGTTGTCTCGAAGCCGGGCGGCGGGCCAGGCGGGAACCCCTGCCCGATATCGGCCGTTAGCGGGACTGTCACCACGCTGCTGTCAAGGGTCACCGTAAACTCAGCATGCCAGGGCCCGCTCGGTGCCCCGGCTGGTGCCTGAGCGTACAAGTAGAACACGACGCCCGAAGAAGCCAGCCTCGTCGTGCGCAGGTTTGTCCACCACTCGCCCCCCGGCTTGCTCGTGATGTGGCTGGGCGGCGCTCCGGTCCAGGTGACGGCGACCTTGCAGTCGGCCCCGGGCTGCCCGGGAACGAGGCGTCCGAAGTTCACCATGGCTGGCTGGACGAAGATGCCGGCTGCCATGCCCGTAGCGGCACCGGGGCGCTGCGCCAGGCGTGCCCTGTTCTGCTCGTCATGGGTCCGGTCGTACTCCGCCCGTGCCGCCGGGTCGGACAGCAGGTGAAATGCCTCCTGGACTCCATCGAAGCGCGCCGCGGCGTCGAGAGCGGGGTTCACGTCCGGGTGGTACCGGAGGACTAGCCGATGCCGTGCCCGCGCGATCTGCTCGTCGGTGGCATCACGGGACACGCCAAGCACCGAGTACGGATCAGGGCCCATCGCCACGTCCTCATTATCCCGTTAAGGGCGGGTGCGGCGGCTAGTTACGTGAAGGCAGCCGCTCCCGCTTCAGCCACCTGCGGGTCCTGGTTCACTGCGATAACGGGCGGATATATCAGATCCGAGTTCAGTGCCGGCGAACGGACGTCAGGCGCGGTGACGGCGCATCCGCGGGCCGCAGCTGCCACGGCGATCGCGCCCCGGCCGCTGCCTATGTCCAGCAGCCGGGTGCCCGGATCCGGGTCGAGCACCTCGAGCAGTTGCCCCGCGAACTCGGCGAAGAAGGGAATAACCTGGTCGTAGCGGTCAGCGAGACGGTCGAACAACGCCGGTGCTGTGTCGGTCATGATCACGACAATGGTCCACGCCGTATGAGCAGGCAAGCGAACTAGCCGACCACAGCTGAATGCGCGCAGGAGCGGGCGCATGCCGTGAACACCAGCCGCTTACGAGCTACCGGTCTCCGTCGGGGCGAGAACCCCGGAGGGTCGCTGCAGCCCGAGGAGGGCAAGCGCGGCGTCCGCGTGGGCGGCGGCTTGCCCGGGGGTCGGCGCGGGTGCCAGCCCGAGCAGCCGCCGCCGGTGCTGCTCGCCGAGCAGCAGGGAGAACAGCGGCTCGGCTAGCGGCTCGCAGGCCGCGACGCGCTCGGCGCGGATGTGCTCAGCGAGCCGGGCGATGTGCCGGGCGTCGCCCTGGCTGTGCAGGATCAGAGCGAGGTCGGGGAACCGGCCGGACTCGGCGATCACGAGGCGGTGCAGGCCAACGAGTTCGTCAGAGTGGACGCGGCTGACGATGCGGGCGGCGAGGGTCTCCAGGGTGTCGGTGTCGTAGGCGGCGTCCAGGCTCACGGCGGCGGCGAGGTGCCGCACCATCGCGGCGAACAACTCCGCCTTGTCGCCGAAATACGAGTAGACGGTCCGCTTGGTCACCCTGGCGGCCGCCGCCAGCTCGTCGAGTGTGCTCCCGCCGTAGCCGGAATGAAGGAACACGCCGAGGGCCGCGGACAGAATCTCGGCTTCGCGCGCGCGGCGCTCGTCAGGTGTCGGCCGACCACGCTTGCGGACCGAGGGGACCTGGGGCTGGTCGCTCATAAGGGCACCCTTCTGAGCACTGGTTCTCTTGCGGGCTTAACATAGGCGGCGACTACAATGATACTGAATGGTTTCATTACTTTCCGGTGCGGCCTACAAGGCCGGGGAAGGCATGCCATGGCAAGTCAGGCACGTCAGCGGCTGCGGGAGTTTTACCGGGACATGGTGCTCGTACGCCGGTTCGAAGAGCGCGCCGCCCGCGCGTACACCGAGGCGCTCATCGGCGGCTACTGCCACCTCAATCTGGGAGAGGAAGCAGCGGTCGTAGGACTGATGTCCGCGCTGCGGCCGACCGACTACCTCTTCACGAATTACCGCGAGCACGGCTACGCGATCATGCGCGGGATCGACCCGAGCAGGGTGATGGCCGAACTGTATGGCCGCGTCAACGGCGTCTCGAAGGGCTGGGGCGGGTCGATGCACATGTTCGACATCACCCACCGGCTGCTAGGCGGCTACGGCATCGTCGGCGGCCAGATTCCCATCGCGACCGGCGCGGCCATGGCCATCGACTACCGCGGCGGCGACGAGATCGTGATGTGCACGCTTGGCGACGGGACCACGGCCATCGGCGCCTTCCACGAGTCACTCAACATCGCCGCCCTGTGGAACCTGCCCATCGTGTACGTCATCATCAACAACGGACTCGGCATGGGCACCACCGTCGCCCAGTCCTCGGCCGAGCCGGACCTCTACAAGCGCGGCACCGCATACCGGATGGAGTCGGCAAGGGTCGATGGCTTCAACCCAGTCGCCGTACACGAATCGGCGGAGAAGGCTATCGCCGTGGCCCGCGGCGGCAGGCCCTACCTGCTCGAAGTCGTCACGGAACGGCTCAAGGGGCATTCCGTCGTCGACCCGGCCAAGTACCGGTCGGCTGAGGAGGTCGAGCGGCTCAAGGGCGAGGACCCGCTGCAGCACTTCGCCGCCAAGCTGCTGGCCAACGGCGTCTACGACGAAGCCGGCCTCGCCAAGGTCGATGCGGAGGTGGCCGCGGTCATCACCGACGCCGCCGCGTACGCCGAGAAGAGCCCGCACCCCGAGGTCTCCACGCTGTTCGACTACACGTACGCGACCCCCGTCCCCAACGACTCACGCCGACTGCCCGGACAACCGCTGTTCGAGCCCGAGCCGTTTCCCGTCAGCTCAGCACCCGTCACCGGAGCATCCGCATGACCATCATGACCTACCGCCAGGCGCTGCACGACACGCTGCGTGCGGAGATGCTCAGGGACAACAGCGTCTTCCTGATGGGCGAGGAAATCGGGATCTTCGAAGGCTCCTACAAGATCACCGCCGGCCTACTGAAGGAGTTCGGCGAGAAGCGGGTGCGTGACGCGCCGATCGCGGAGGAAGGGTTCGCCGGCGTCGCGATCGGCGCCGCGATGCTCGGCCTGCGCCCCGTCGTCGAGATGATGACGATCAACTTCTCCATGCTGGCGCTTGACCAGATCGTCAACCACGCCGCGAAGATCTACGGCATGTTCGGCGGACAGGCCAGCGTGCCCCTGGTGATCCGCACGCCCGGCGGCGGCGGGCAGCAGCTCGGCGCAACGCACTCGCAGAACATCGAGCTGTTCTACGCCTTCGTCCCCGGCATGAAGGTCGTGGCGCCGAGCACCCCCGCGGACGCCAAGGCGCTCCTGCTCGCCGCTATCCGCGACGACAACCCGGTCCTGTTCCTTGAGAACCTCGCGCTCTACAACACCAAGGGCGATGTCCCGGATGAGGACATCCCCGCCGAGATCGGCCGCGCCGCCATCACCCGCCCCGGCCGTGACCTGACCCTGATCGGTTACTCGCGCATGGCGCAGGTGGCGGCCGAGGTCGCGGCGGAGCTCGCGACCTCCGACGGCCTGGACATCGAGGTGATCGACCTGCGCAGCCTGCGGCCGCTCGACCGGGGCACGATCATCGAGTCGGTCAAGCGCACCCACGCTGCCGTCGTCCTCGAGGACGACTGGCTGACCTACGGCATCGGCGCGGAAGTCGCAGCCTCCATCTCCGATGGCGCCTTCGATTACCTCGACGCGCCCGTCCGCCGGGTCGCGATGGCCGAAGTGCCGCTGCCCTATTCGAAACCGCTTGAGACCGCGGCCCTGCCGTCGCGCGAAGACGTCATCACCGCCATCCGCCAGACGCTACGCGCCGTCGGCCGCCGCACCATCCCGGCAGGAGTCACACAGCCGTGATCGAGATCAAGATGCCCCGCCTCTCGGACACGATGGCGGAAGGCGCCGTTTCCGTCTGGCGCAAGAAGCCAGGCAACACCGTCGCCGTCGGCGATGTCCTCGTCGAGATCGAGACGGACAAGGCGGTCATGGAGTACGAGGCCTACCAGGCCGGTACCCTCGCGAAGATCCTGGTGCCAGAAGGCCAGAATGCCGAGATCGGCGCCCCCATCGCTCTCCTCGACGACGGCAGCGGGGCAACCGCGGGTAAACCGGAGGCCCAGAATCCGCCCGAGGAACGAGCCGTGGCAACTCAGGGCCCACACGCCACTTCCGAGGCCGCGGCGACGGCACCGGCCGCCGGGACTCCGGCGCCCGCGAAGGACAGCGTCAACGGCGGCACCCGCCAGCTCGCGTCCCCGCTGGTGCGGAAGCTGGCCAGGGAGAATCACCTGGACCTGTCCCAGGTGAGAGGCAGCGGGCCCGGCGGCCGCGTCATCCGCGCTGACATCAGCGGCCTGCTCGCGCACGCGACAACCACGCCCGCTCCGGAGGCGGCCCCCGCAGCGCCGGTCCCCGTAGCGCCAGCTGCTGCCGCGCCCGGGGCACCCGCCACCGCGCCGGCCAGCGCACCCGCCGCAGCGGCGGAGGAGGTGCGCGGGTCGCGCGCGGTGCCCATGAGCCAGGTCCGCCGGGTGATCGCCCGCCGCCTGTCCGCGAGTGCCCGCGAGATCCCGCACTTCTACGTCACCGCGGTCGCGGACGCCGAAGCGCTCACGGAGATGCGCGCGACGCTTAATGCGCAGCTCACCGAGGCGGAGAGGGCCAAGGTCAGCGTCAACGACCTGCTGATCCGGGCCTGTGCGCTCGCCCTGCGCGAGCACCCGGACGTCAACGTCTCCTACCACGGGGACGACAGCGGGGTCATGCTCGTCCACAACCGGGTCAACATCGGCTTCGCGGTAGCCGCGGAAAGCGGCCTGATCGTCCCGGTCATCAGGGACGCGGACACCAAGACCGCCACTCAGATCGGCGGGGAGGCGAAGAAGCTAATTAGGCTGGCCGTCGAGCGCAAGCTGACTCCTGAGCACACGAGCGGCGGAACGTTCACGATCAGCAACCTCGGCATGTACGGCGTGGAGCACTTCACGGCCATCATCAACCCGCCCGAGGCGGCGATCCTGGCGGTCGGTGCGACGGTAAGAGAGCCAGTAGCAGTGGGGGAGACGCTCGTCCCGCGTTACCGGCTCCGGTACACCCTTTCCGTCGACCACCGGGTGATCGATGGCGCCCTCGCGGCGAAATTCCTCCAGACGCTGACCAGGCTCGTCGAGACGCCCTGGACAATCATCGCCTGACTGGCAGAGGACAGTGAGACAGGACAATGTCCCGTCTCATTCGATCTGGTCCCCGGCCGCCGTCAGGTCCGGGTGCTGCCGCCGGGCATGCTTCGCCTGTCGATGGCGTCACGGCGCTGGAGTTCTGCGCGGCGGTCGTAGATGGCGGTGGTAGCGGGGGACTGGTGCCCGGCGAGCTTCTGCACCACGAAGACGTCGGCACCGGAGTCGAGCAGGTCCCCGACGAAGGTCCGCCGGTAGTCGTGCGTCGACAGCGGCTCGAGGTGGGCCGCGCGGCGCCGCCGATCGACGATCTTGCCGATCGACCGGGGGGTCAGGGGACCGGAACCGATATTGCCCCACCGGTCGATGTGGCGGAACATCGGCCCGGACCGCTTGCCGAGGAGCGCGAGCCAGTTGCCGACGTGCACAGCTGCCTCCGGGTGCAGGTAGCCGGTGCGTTCCCGATTGCCCTTGCCGACGATCTTGACCGCCCGGTTCCTACGGTCGTACTTCTCGATCAGCTGGGCGGCTGCCTCGGCGCGGCGGCCGCCGGTCGACCAGAGCCAGGCGATGATGGCAGTGTCGCGGACCTGGAGCGGCCCGGGGTCCTCGCCGGGATCGAGCATCGCCGCGATCTCGTCGTCGCCGAGGTCGCGGCAGGCCGGCAGGCGGCTCGCACTGACGTTCCTGACGTCCTTAGCCCGGTCGCGCTCGTCGGCGTTCATACAGCCAAGCCGCCAGGCCTCGGTGACGACGCCGCGCAGCGCCGACAGGTGAGCGTTGACGGTGGACGCCGACCACACGCCGGCGTCGAGCCGGGCGACCAGGACGGCGCGGAGCATCGCGGTGTGCTCGTAGCGCAGCGCGCCCCACGGGACAGCTTCGCCGGCGCACGCGTCCGGCACCAGGTCCGCGGGCAGCAGGATGGACGCGAGCTCGTCGAGCCAGCCCTGAACCTTGCGCTTCGACTCGGCGCTGTTAAGCCCGGCCAGGTACGTCCAGTACGGGTTGTGCGCCCGGCTCTCCGGCGCCGCCGCGGCCGCCGCGAGTGCTGTCACGGCACGTTGCACCTCGGTCACTCCAGTCCTTGTCCTTCCGCTAAAGATCAGGTTCCGGTAATTGGCATTACCGGAACCTAGCATATCCCCCCAAAACGTCGTATGTTCACGAACCCGCGCGAAACCTGTCGACTGCGACCGTGCAGTAACGCCCGCTATATGGACTGCCCGTGCCTGTGCGCTTCCCGTCGCGCACGGATGTCCCGTCTCACCGGATCTGGTCCGGGTCTCGCTGAAGCTGGGCCGCAGACGGTGCCGCGGGACCAGATTGAGTGAGACGGGACGGGATCCTGACAGCCCGTCTCAGTTTCGCTGGCCAGGTCTCAATTTGGCTGGCCGCATTTGAGGCTCGGCCTCACCGCAGGCGGCCGGAGGCCAGGGCGGGACAGCCGGCCAGTCGGCGGCCATGCGAGTGTCCCGACTCAATCCAGTTGGCGCACGCTCGACCTCCTGGCCTGCGGTGCGTCAGCTCGGGTGAGACTGAAGGCGGGGTCTGTCTCAGTAGTCTTGGCGCAACTTGCCGGGTTCGATGACCTGGCTGGGAAGTTCGGGGTTACCCCGTTTGGGGGTGGCAACGCGTCCCGGGATTGCGTCCGGCGCACGCGCTATCGGGCGCTCCAGGAGGAGATGATCGGGGTGCCGTGCTCGGTGCCGAGAACGCTGATGGTGCCTGTGTGCGGGTGGCCGAACAGCCTGGCGGCTGACGGGTCCAGGCCGAGCCAGCGTGCGGCGACCACCCGCTGAATGTGACCGTGGGCGATAAAAGCGACATCGCCGTCGTCCAGCAGTGGCCCGGCGCGGTCCAGCACTGCGTCCACGCGCGCGGCCACCTGCTTGAGCGTCTCGCCGGGATTGCCGTCGTCTCCGGCGATAACGCCGTCCCGCCACAGGCTCCAGCCCGGTCTGACCTGCCGGATCTGATCCTCGGTCATGCCCTCGCAGCCGCCGTAGTCCCACTCCAGCAGGTCAGGATCGAGATTGACGCCGGCCAGGCCCGCCAGCTCAGCGGTCCGCCTGGCACGGCTAAGCGGACTGCAGAACACGGCCGCCAGATGGCGGCGGGCCAGCGCCGGAGCGAGCGCCCTACCCGCAGCCGCGCCTGCCGCAGTCAGCGGAAGATCGGTGCGGCCCCCGTACTGGCCCGTCCGGCTCCATTCGGTCTCGCCGTGTCTTATCAGGACCAGTTCACCCATGCGCGGCATCATGCCACGATACGGATGAGGTCACAGCCGCTGAGACCCGACAGAGCGACCTGCGTCAGGTCCGTTGAGACAACTAGCGGATACGCCAGGTCAACTGATGTCGTTCGCGAGTTGACCTGAGCTACCAGGCCGCTGTTGACCTAATGACAGGAAGCATTCGAACGGCCGTTTGCGGGCAACCCTGACCCCCAGAAGGTCTTCAGCCTCTGTCTCGGACTCCAGCGCCTGCCGCCACCGCCGGAGATGCCAGGAAATCTCCACGCCCCGGCACAGGCCCGCGTACCGGGCCGACAGGATCCGCCCGACGGCGGGCGGATCCGCCAGGCCGACCGAAAGCAGGTCCACGTCCGACAGGCCGGGGCGAACGGTGCCGTTGGCGACCGATCCGTAGACGTAAAGCGATGCCCTGCACTCGCCGGCGAGGGCCGCCGCCTCAGCTAGGAGTGGCTCGAATTCCACGGGCACCCGGGTGCGGTCCGCACCGGTCACGATCGTCCCGTCAGCCGCCACGCCCTCCCGGGGATCAGCCACCGCATCCGCCCGTGCCCGCGTGGGATGCTCCCGCTCCCCGAGGGCTTGCCTCGGGGAGCGGTCGCTGCCGCATCTGGCCTGCTCAGGGTCGCGTCCGTTCCCGTGCCTCATGGCGACGGTAGCTTTCGATCCACCTGGCGTTGAGGTCGTCGGCCAGGCGCTTGTGCCGGACGGTGATCTCGCGCCCCGAAGGGAGGTCAAGTCCCAGAAAGCCGAGCACCCCGGAGGCGACGCGGACGGGATCGGCGTCAAGCTCCTCGTAGAGCACCTGGCAGGGCCGGGCGCCCTCGGCGGCGAACCACGCCTCCCACGCGGCGTTGTCGTCCTTGATCTGCCGGACCAGCTCGCGAACCTGGCCAAAGTCGAAGCCCGGTTCTGCCGTCGGCTCCTGCCGCTCGTAAGCTGTCTCGAACCACACGCCCGTCTGCTCAGCGCGCGCAGCAGGGACACGGCCTGGGCAACCACGTCGCCGCGCCGCAGGTAGACGAAGCGCGCACGGCCGAAAGCCGCCGTCAGCAGACCGGAAGCCGACCCGGCCTGGTCTGGGTAGACAGGGGCGAGGTGGGCGGTGACCTCCTCCATCGTTCCCCACATAATCCTGGCGGCGAAGACGCCGTTGGCCGTGCTCCCGGCCGTGACAGCGGCCCGGAAGTAGCTGGCGTAGCCGAAGGTGCCGTCGGACGGGTCCGCGATGCCCCAGCGGGCGGCGAACTCCCGCTCGTCCTGACGGCGGAACCAGGACTCCGGATCGCCGGCGACCCCCGTGGAATCCAGCAGCCCGCACAGCAGCGAACTCCCCGTCCGAGGGGTGGCGCAGATCAGGTACGAGCCAGCCCGCTCGGGATCAGGGGCCGGCGCCGGGGGCATGGCGCGATTGAAGCACGCCCCTGGGCCGTGCAGCAACGAGATAACCAGGTCGACCTTCTTGGTGCCCTCCAGGATGTCGACCGCTCTCAAAGGCGACCTAGTGTCAAGAACGGGCCGATTCAGCAGGGCCGCTTAGCTGAGGCACGACAGCAACGCCTGGCTCGACTTGGTGGCAGAAACACATGCGTGGCTCAGGATGATTGCAGATGGCTCCGGTTGACTGGCGAACGACAGACACGAACGACAACAACTGAGAAAGGCCTCTCAGGGGCTGTTCGGACTCCAACTTTACATAATGCTCATTATCGGCGCATGGGGAGCGGGCCGGGAAGGGGTTGTGCCCCGTTTGTCCCGTCTCACGGAAGATGTCGAATCTCGCTCATCTTGTCGGTGGTCATGTCGACTGGGAACCCGTCCGACATGAACTTGAGACAGGCGCCTATGGCCACGAGTCGGTGGTCTGGGCCGACGTGAACGGAGGCGCCCCCGCGGTGGCGAAGAAGTTAACGTGGTAATTGACACAAACAAGCTGGACATCATGTGCCGGTACGCCGACGGGGTAGTCCGCAGGGCGGAGCTCACCGCGACGATCGCCGTGGCGACGAGGACCATCGCGGCGGGCATCATCGCCCCGACGACGAAGGCCGTGGACGCGGCCGCCGTGCTCGCCCGGATGATCGTGCCCGAGCCGATGCGGCCGGGCTGGGCGGAGTCCCTGCACCACGCGCACTCTGTCATCCCCCATGAGCGGCTGATGAGCATCGACGAGCGGTTCGCGAACGCGGCGGCTAAGCCGGTCATCGTCCCGGAGACGATCAACTGCGACCGGGGCCGCGTCTACCTGTGGGAGACGTTCCTGCGGGCCTGCGCGACCCTCGGGATCTCGGTGCAGCCAGCGAGGCCCTACACCGGCAGCGACAAGGCGATCGTGGAGCGGACGTTCGCGTCGATCAACACCCTATTCTGCCAGCACGTCGCCGGGTACACGGGCCGGGACACCACCCGCCGGGGGCCGGACGTGGCCGAAGATGCCCTGTGGACGGTCGCCCAGATGCAGGAGCTGTTCGACGAGTGGGTGGTCGTCTGCTGGCAGAACCGGCCGCACGAAGGCCTGAGCCACACCGGGGGCGAGGGCCGGGGCCTCTCCCCCAACGAGATGTACGCCGCCTGCGTCGGCATCAGCGGCTACGTCCCGCTCCCCCTCGCCGGCGACGACTACATCGAGCTCCTGCCCACCGCCTTTCGGACTGTCAATGACTACGGGCTCACCAAGGAAGCACTCTTCGAAAGGACGCACGACCTTCATCCTTAGCGAGACGCAGCGCATCAACGCGCTGGTTGAGGCACGCATGCAGCGCATCTTGCCTGAATTGGAGGCGACTCCGCGCCTCGTGGTCAAATGCCCGGAATGCTTGAACTTCACCCTGAAGCTCGACCCGGAGAACTGCCAGCCTCTATGCCTCTTCTGGGCCCGCACGTGGGCCGAGGCAACGGATGCCGCCGGAGACTACATGGAAGCGGTCCTGCGGATCAGTTGGCATAACATCGTCGCCGACGGAGAGATGTCGCCGCTCCACGCCTGTTCTGAATGCGGTCTGGAAGCATTGGTCCGTGGGGCGTACGTTAGGCAGGACCCAGCTAACCCCGTGTGGGCATGCTTCAACTGCCGGGAATGCGCGGCGGAAGGCGACATCGCACCGTGCGCCGTGTGTGGTCGCCCGGTCTGGACTACTAGCGACAGCCTGGCGTGCGCCTCATGCTGGAGAGAAGCAGTGGGAAGTGACGGGTGACCTACCTTCCCGTGCGGCAGCGAGAGGGACCAAGCGCGGCTGGAGTGAAGTCCGCTGACCTGTCCTCCGGCTACAGCATCCAGTCCGGAATTGACATGATGGCTGAGACGCGCCAGACTCCCGGCATCTCATAAACACGTCGTTCCACAGGAGTTACTGACGTGATCACTGAGACGGGACAGTGTGTCCCGTGACAGCGAACATGTCATTTGACAGCTATCGTGTCATTTCGCGGTGACGGCTAGGACGCTTGCCCGGCGCGCTTCGATCTCGGGCTCGCGATTGGCTAGAATGCTTTCCAGTTTCTTGACGCTGACCCTTCCCCCCAAACGGCTGCATCGGGTCTGAACGCGGCCCTTCGCACAGCATCTCAATCGCGACAGTAACTAGGTCTGGGTAGGCATCCTGCTCGGCAGCCCTGATGATCTTCGATGCCTTCACCCTTTCGACGAAAAGCTCCATGTTTGCCTTTTGCGCTTCTCGCCTGTCGAGAATCCAGTCAAGGTACTCCCTCCTATCGTCGAAGCTGGGATCCACTCCATGGCAAAGGCTACACAATGGCACGACGTTTTCCGGCCGGGAATCCTGGGTAAACATATACGCAACTACATGCGCCTTCACCCCGTTTCTTTGGGGCGAAGGGACCATCGCCATAAACAGTGCTGTAGTGGTCCTCGCGAGGAGCCTGGCCTGCCCAGGCTTCCAGTGCCGCTTGATAGTCCTCGGCATTTACGAAATCCTCGCCGCCGGGAATAGGGCGGTCTTCAATGTGAGCTTCCACGTTCGCCTGCCAGTCGTCGCGATAACTCCTCACCACATCGTTCGTGCAGCCGAGGAACTGTCCGCAGCTCAGGCACTCTGGTTCGCCCATGTCGCAATAGGTGTGGGCGTACCTGTGATTGTCCGGGTCCTGACATATAAAATTGACGCCCTTGCTGTATCCGGTCCGGCACCCCGTCCTTGCGGAGAGTGACATCGATGGGCGCATCACATTCTAGGCAGTACAGGCACCAGAATTCTGCGATCTCATCGATCTGGATGTTCCCGTGATATACGCGGTTTATCCCACTTGCGATTCTTCTTCGCAATAGCGATGTGTTCGTGCATGACCCTCCTTTGCGACTGCCGTCTCTTCGTACAGGCGCAGCGCCCTTGATCTACCGTTCGGTTCCTTAACCGGATTTGAGATGATCTCGGCACTCAAAGGTTTTGACAACGCAAGACCCGACCGCCAGGCGCTTAATGCCGGTGCGGTATGTACGAGCTGCCGTCAAGCGGTGACTTGTACTGTCGCCCCGACGGGGTGGTCCACAGGACGCTCCGGACATTGAGCGGTCCAACTTCCAGCCCGGGATCAGCCCGGCCTCGATCTCCGGAGCATGCCGCAGGAGGGACTCGAAGGGCCCTTCGTCAACCTCGTCTTCACAGAACTCAGCCTCGTAGTCGAGATCGGCCGGCCCGTACCGCAGGTGGTGGAGCCCGACCACCTCATTTGCCGGGGCCCTGAACTCCCCGCGCGCGCCGCGGCCTTCCCATGCTGCGGCTGAACATGCTTCTCTCCCGGTATCGTTCTCTACCGAATAGTCGAACTCTAGTTCAACATAACATTCGGCGGGGACATTTTCGCTGTCGCCGTCCGACCGCGAAAAGCACGCGCAGCCATGCCTGGCCGCCAGAGCGCTGTGCCGTGCGAGCAGGCCAGAACGGCTCGCGTTCCCGGTGCCCGCAGAGCGCGGCCGACTCCTGGCGTACGCTTCCGCAGGTCCCACAACCGCGTCGCAGACGGACGCCCGGCGCGCGGTACCGCCTTCGCCGAGCATCCGGCAGCACGTCCGGTCCAGAGAGCGGGCGACGAGGCCGGACTGCCGAAGAACCACCTGCAGTTCGCCGTGCTGGCTGACCGGCGCCGTGCTGAACTGCAACTGCCGTCTCCGCTCGTGCAGGCGGTGCCCGGCTAGGCGGTAGGGGGCCATCGCGGGAGCGCGGGTGCACAGCGCGACCGGCCCGACGATCTCTTGGCGCGTCTTTCGCGGGCCTAACCCGTAACAGGGTCTCCGGAATCGACATGATGACTGAGACAGACCGAGGCTTCAGCGTCTCAGCAACGTGTCGCTTCCCAGGCCCGGTCCGACGCGATGACTGAGACAGGACACCGTTTGTCCCGTGACGGCGAACATGTCGCTTGACAGCCATCGCGTCGTTTCACATGTCGTCGTGACAGTCATCATGTCGCTGGCCAACTCCCGGCGGACGACGAGTGGGACGCTTAGTCCGCCACGGGAGTCTCTTTCGGTCACGACCCGGCCGCATGTCGTCTATGAGTCCTGGCTGGAACGCCATCCACATCATCGAGGCCGACCGTGACGCCCGGGTGACCGGCATCGCCGGGCAGCCATTCGGCCTGACCTGGCCCGCCGGAAGGCGCCAGGCCCAGCACGTGCCCGACATCTTCTGCCGCATGTTCGATGGCCGCGGCGCCGTCACCGACTGCAGTCCTATCGCTATGGGCAAGGCCGACGCTGACTTCCTGCACAAGTGCGCGGTCACGGCCGCTGCCTGCCGGTTTCCGATGGAGCACCGCGCCGCACGACGTATGGGCGCATCTCTCCTATTACAACAGGTGCGAACCGCTCGCTAAAAGGGTATGCGACCGGCCTGGCTCGACCCGCTAGCTCCGATCACGAGGCTGACCGCGGCGAAGGAGAGCGGCCGCGGGCTTCCCTGCCAGCGGGCCGGTGCGGTCGGGCAGGACCAAGACGATCGCGTCCTGGTGGAGGGCGGCCCAGACCAGCCCGTCTTCGAGCGGCACGTCGATCCCGTCTCCTGCGTCAGCCGGCAGAAGCCGGTCGGCGAGCTGCCGAGGCGACAGCCAGGGCTCGCGTCCGCGTCCTGGGAGATGTCAGCGGCGAGCAGGAGAACGGCGACCTGCTGCTCCGCCAGCTGCTCGGCAACCGCCGTGATGCCGCGCACGGCCCCCGGATTCTGGCCACCCGCCTGGGATGCGATGAGGTCTCCGACCTCGCTCGTGGCGACGTCGGCAATCTGGCCGAGGGCAGCGCCGATAGCCGGTCCCATATGGTCGTCCCGGCCGCTGTACGTGCGCCGACCGTCGATCGCGACGATCGGCCCCAGCGATCCCGTCAGATGCGGGCTGACGGCATCCAGGATGTGCTGGTCGCCAGCGCCAAGTACGATGTGCGCCCCTACCTTGGCGGCGGCGTCGGTGACCCGGGCGGCGATCGCGGCGGCATTCTGCTGGCCGCCGCTTTCCGGCTCGCTGTCGGTCAGGTGCCACTCACCGTGGTGCACCGCCGGCGGCTTCTCCCGGACGTGGCCGTTCTGGGAGGGCTCGCGCTTGCCAAGCAGGAAGTGCTCGACGGCGATCTCAGTGCCGCTGGCGTGGGCGATCACGTCGGCGCCATCGCGATCGGCGACCACGACCACGCAGGCGGGCCGGGCAGCCGCAGCCGCGGCTGCCGCCGCCAGGTGCGGCAGCCGCCCCGCAAGGACCGAGTTCTCGCCAATCGACTGGCCGAGCCACTGCTCGTGCAGGACCTTCCCGTGCGCCGCGACGACCAAGCGGGTGCCGGGCCCGTGCTCCTGGGCGTCGCCGGAGCCGACATTCAGCGCCTGTGCCGTGTCCCTGGCCGCGCCGAGCTCGCTGGCCTGACGGACCGCGTCCACTCCAGGCCACCTCCCAGAAATACTGCACCTCGCCCGGCGTATCGGGCACGGGAACGGCGGCGGTTACCACGAGGTCTGGTGCGTCCGTTCCGGGCCGCAATGCGCGTAGCCGAGGATCGAGCTGAATTCGGCCAAGTCGCAGCAGCGGAAACGAGGTCGTCGATGCCATGAGTCAATCACAACAGGCGCACGAGGCGGAGCGGTACGCGGGGTACTTTTCCTCTCGACTGATCGCGCAGTGTAACTGCCGCGCGAGGGCCGGAGCCTGGCTCAGTATCTCTGCTACCTGCAGCACTCCTGACGGATCGACTCCCACCCTTGGTGGTATCCCGACCTGGTGGAAGGCGGCATCGGCGGGTCCGCTCAGCGGGCGCCACCTCCACCCGCACCACCTGGCAGCTTCCCGGCTGGGCGGTCCACCCCGAGTGCACCGCGATCGCGGCCATTGGGGCCGCCTCTTGAATGACCCGGACTGGGGCGGCGCAACCGTCACCGGCGACAGGCACTGCGAAGGTGGTCCCTTTCATCGACATAACCGACGACTACGAACGATTATCCGCCCGGAGCGTGCGTGAATCCCAGCATTCAAATTTTGGACAAATACGTCACGGGTCGGGGCTGACCGCAGGCTCTTGCTATTGCGTGTAGGAGGTGAGGAATCGTCCGATGCGGACGATGGCGGCGTCGATGTCGTCGGCGGGAGGGAGGGTGACGACGCGGAAGTGGTCGGGGCGGGGCGAGTTGAATCCGGTTCCCTGGACGACCTGGAATTGTCTCGCGGAGCAGGAGGTCGAGGACGAATTTCTCGTCGTCGTGGATCTTGTGAACGGCGGGGTCGAGGCGAGGGAAGGCATACAGGGCTCCCTGCGGCTTGACGCAGGTGACGCCGGGGATCTCGTTGAGCCGCTGCCAGGCCCGGTCGCGCTGCTCGCGGAGCCTGCCTCTGGGAAGCGCGACCAGGTCGGTGATGTCCTGCCGTGCGCTGAGGACGGCCTGGAGGGCGTACTGTCCGGGGACGTTCGCGCAGAGCCTGGTGCCGGCGAGGGTGGTCAGTCCCTCCGGTAGTCGCGGGCGTGCTGTTTCGGGCCGGACGCGATCAGCCACCCCGAGCGGAACCCGGCGAGCCGGTAGGTTTTGGAAGGGCCGTTGAAGGTCAGGCAGAAGAGGTCGGGGGCGAGCGCCGCTGTCGGTCGGGCCGATCGCCGCTCGCGGCAGCGACGTCCCGTTATCAGGCTGCCGGGCTGGCAGGCGGCACGGCGTGATCACGGCCTGGCGGGCGCCTACCACCTGCAGAGCGTCAGCAGGTGGTAGGCCGCGGACGAAATGCACCGTACGATTCACGCCCTCGTAGTTGTCGAGGCCGGTGATCCATGCCGGGTACCCGTCATCGTTGAGGGTGCCCGTACGGAAGCCTGGGACTGGAATCGTGATCCTCCTTGCCTCGGCTGCTGATTTGAACTACGCCATCCTGTCGTCTCGCATGTCGTGATAGTTAGAAGCGGCCTGGGCCCACAGCCAGTTCGATATCCACGGGGAAGCCGATGTCAGTGCGGAGGCGGCCGCGGTGCACGCCGGTGGGAACATATGCGCGCAGCGACGGGTCAAGCTCGTAGGTATACGCGACTGGAGCGCGGCCGTCACGCTCGACACGCCAGAGGTACCTGATCCCGCCCTGCGCGTACTTGACCGGCTTGGTGGTGCGGTCGCGCTCCTCGGAGTCCGGCGAAACGACCTCCACGACCAGGCGGACTTCCCCCGGCAGGTAGTACGTCCTGTCCAGATCGCCTGCGGGATCGGCGGTCACAACCATGACATCCGGCTCCGGCCGTTGGCGGTCGTTCAGGCGGACGCTCATCTCGCGGGCGACGTACAGTCCGGCCGGCGCGCGTATCCCAGCCACGAGCACGTCGATTACGAGCATGTGGAATGCGGTCTGCGGCGACATCAGGACCAGGGCTCCGTCTATGAGTTCGATGCGCCTGGGTGCGTCCGCCGGGAGCGCGTCCAGGTCGTCAGCGGTCCAGCCGCCGTCTGGACCGGGATACAGCCACTCGGGCAGTGATGTCATGAGCACCATAGTGCCCCCTTCCGGCAGCATCACGAGCAGGCGGTCTCCGGTTAAGGTCCCGCTCTCCCCTGGCCTCGTCGCCCACCGTAGCATATTAACGGGCATGTGCATGGCTGGTCGACCACAATAGACTGCGCCTGTCTCGTACCACGGCGACGTTCCCTCTTGGGGGTCACGGGCGCGCCGGTCTCACGGGGCGCCAGTGCCGCTCCTTCTTCGGAATCGACATGATGGCTGAGACAGTCAGGTGCCTCATCGCCAGTTGCTCGAAGCAGTGGCGGATGATCGGGAACACGAACAGGCTGCCCGGCGCGAGAGCCACGTCAATGGGACGACGTGCCCTCAGGGCGGTGACGCTTCCTGCCCGGGACGGAAGTCGCCGCTGGTCAGGCCAGCACTGAGAGTGCTCGTCAATGACCCGGCCCTGTCCTTGAGGTGACCGGCGATCGACTCAAGGGAACGCATGTCGCGGAACGCCCAGGCATAACGTTCCTGGTCCGCGAGCGGGAGCAGCGGCGCCTCAAGCTGACGCACGTCCACGCGGTTCCCGGTTGCCCGCCGCAGGGTGCCCGCAGACAGCAGGAACCCGGCGAGGAACCAGCAGTTGAGGTACGCCGGATTGGGGCGGATCACGTGCACGCCTGGCCCGGCGGGGTCGCCGTCGCGGTCCCCGCCCACGACCGTGGCCTCGGTGCCTTCCGTGACGGCGGCGGTGGCGGGGACGAGGACGTCGCCGGTGCGGAGAAGTTCGGCGGCGCCCGTTCCGGCCCGGCGGTACCGGAGCAGGCCGAGCCTCGCCAGCTCCGGTACGGTCGCCGTTCGCCAGGGGCCGACGGGCAATCCGGATTGCGGCTCAACGACGCGCCCATCCTCCGCGTCGCCCAGCCAGTCCAGGCGCCGCAGGATCGCGGCGACTGCGTCGATGTCCCGTGAGATGAGGAACCGGCCCAGCCGCGAGTGCATGAACGTGGCGGCCGGGTTCCTCGGCTGGACGCTGCCGCGGCTCCGGGACGACTCCTTATCCTTCTCGCGGTGCCATGCGAAGAAGTGGGCTCGCACCCGGGCCGGGGTAAGGTCAACGGTCTCGTCGAGCCGTTCTGACTCGTTGAGCAGGCCTGTGTCATCGAGCAGGTCCGCGACCCTCGTGACGCACCACCTCGCGTTGCGGCCGCCACCAGAAGACACCATGCCCTTTCCGTGACGGTGCGGGGAGTCCCTGGCGATTTCGACGCTGTGCGTGAAGTCCTGCCAGCTGGCGGTGGGCATCGGACCCGCAGCGGAGGAGGCCGCGTAGTCCACGCCGGTCTGGCTTTCAGGGGCGGCTTCCACGAACAGGGCCAGCGGGTCGGGTTCGGCCTCGAGGCCGGGCCGCTCCAGTACCCACAGGTGCAGCGGGACGTACGGCGGGGCCACGGCTACCGGCAGTGCGATGACCGCGCAGAGCACGCCCTGGCGCAGCATTTGCGCGCGAGCCTGGCGGCCGGACGGCGCGGCAGCGGCCGACGGCGGCATTGCGAGCACGGCCCGTCCGCCGGGCTTCAGGTGCGTGAGGGCGTACTGCACCCAGGGCATGGCCGACTCTGGCCCGGTGGCCGGGATGGGCGGGTGGCAGACCACCGCGTCCGCTTCAACGCCGGCGAACGCGTCCGCGCTCAGCGCGTCGCCGGCCGCGACCACGGCGCCCTGGCCATCACCGAGGAAGAGCCGTGCCCGCGCGAGCTCGGCCGCCGCGGCGCTCACGCCCTGGGCAAGGACGCGCCCCGCTCCCCCGGCGAGTGCCGCGGCAAGCAGCTCGCCGGTACCGCTCGCAGGGTCAAGGACCGTGGCGCCGTCGCCAACCCCGGCGAGGCTGATCATGCACTCGGCAATCCGGGCAGGGGTGACAGGAATGCCGGACACCGTCGCGTACCGGTCGAGCAGGTCGTTGAGAACCGCCGCCACGCCTACCTCATCGACCCCGCGCGTTATGACCCACGCCAGGGTGCCGGGCACGCTGGGCGGCAGAGCTTCCCCATGGCCGTGCCGCGCGGCAGCCGCCGCGGCGTCGCTGACGGCCTCCCCCAGGGAGCCGCCCTGCGCCCAGTGGCTGACCTCCCTCCACACCCGGGGTCCTGGGGCGAGTTCCAGCAGGCCAGCGGCAGCGAGCCAGGCCTCCACCTTGGCCCGGTTGTAGACGGCGCCAGCGTGGGCGCCTGCGGCCGGGGCGGGGAAGTCATCGCGATGACGACGCCAAGTCAGCACGGTGGCCCGGGCTACACCAGCCAGCCGTCCAATCTCCGTGGCATTCAGCACGACCTCATCTGCCATGACGGCCTCATCGTTCCTGCGTCGGGCGGCAGGCCCTTCGGCAGCGGCAACTCCAGCCTCAGGCCCAAGATGTTCCCCTTCCATTAAAAGCCATGGAATGGGTGATCTCCGTGAAATAGGTAGATGTTCTCCCTGTCTCTCGTGCACCGGGACGCCCGACCGAGTCACCGGGCGCGTGCAGCAGTCCGCTCCACGGGCCGGCCTTCCAGGGGAATGCGCCCGGCGGACCCGCACAGCATCCGGGCCCTGGGATCCCGGGCGGCTGAGTGCTGGCGTTCTGGTATTCCACGCCGGACGCCGTTGGTCAACGGGTTCTCTCGGCATTTGAGGGCCTGGGCTCACCAGAGCTCAGCAGCCGAAGACTGACCAGCAGATGCCGTTCCGCAATTGCTGGTCGTCAAGGACGAGCTCGCGAATGGCCTCCGGGAGCTGGTCACGCTGCCACTGGCACTCGAGTCGGCCCGCAGCGTCGGCCTCGCCGTCCGGCGCGGCGGCACGCGTGGCCTTGATCGCATAGGCTGCCGCACCGAGTTCGTGGGCGGCGACGTGCGCCACGGCGCCGGCCTGGCCGGCCGCGTACGCGGCGTGACGTGCTGCCCCTCGCTTATCTCGCGCTGCCCCCATGGCATGGCCGCCCGCCGCGCGAGACTCCATCGTCTTGACCTCGCCCCGAACCCAGGCGCGGGCGTGCTCAATGGCCTGACGCGGGCGTGGATCCTCAGGGTGAGCGGATTCGAACAGGTGCAGGACGTGCTCAGCGCATGAGGCCGCCCAAAGAGCGAGTAGACGGTGATCCGAATCCGTCAAGGTCCCGCCACGGCGGATCGTCACGAAGCGCGGGTCGCGCACCTTCCGGAGGATCATGGTCGGCGCTCCCCTCCGTAAACCCACCCAACATACCGCTGGCGCCTCCAGGCGCCGACACGGAGCGGAGGGCGGATGGCATACGGAGCAGAAAGGGCGGCCGGGGAGACGGCCGACGGTCACATGTCCCACGCGGCGCCGAGGGCCAGCAGGCGGTCGCGGTATTCGATGTCCTGCACCCATTCCTCGGGCCAGGCGCCTTAGAACCGACTTCACTCGCTGCCTGCTAGGCGCCGCCACGGCTCAGCGCCTCGCAGGCCCGCAGGCATGTCATCCCCGGCGCGCGGTTGTTCTCTGGCGAGCACCACCACTCAAGGAAGCGCGCACGGACCGGTGGTTCGATCCGGTTTGCAGTCAGCGGGCCGGCGCGCTAGCGCTTCGATCAGTCCCTCGCCCAGCGCGATGGTCATCTGCGTGTTATCGGTGACACGCGCTCGCCCCGAGGACGAGGGCAGTGGCATCGTGCGCCAGGGGCCGCATTTGGCGGCGATCTGCGTGATATCGCTGAACTCCGTCGGCGAGCCCATGGCATCCCCGATCGCCAGGCCCAGCAAGGTCCCTGTGGCCGTCCGTTTCACGCTGCCCCTCACTCCCCGGCCGCCCTGCCGACAGTGTCACCGGCCGGGCCGGAACTCGGCAATGTCGGCACCAGACGCGGACTACTGCGATTCACTCGCGCGGGCACATGATGGCTGAGCCGGGCCTGGCGGGTGGCGCAGCGCCACCCGCCAGGCCCGGCTGACGGCCCTGGCCGTCAGCTACCCCGTACAGCTGACGCTGGCAGGCGACGCGTCGCTGGTGGTGTAGGTGCCGCTGAAGCCGACGGTAACCGAGTCCCCCGCATCGACCGATCCGTTATAGGAGGCGTTGGTTACGCTGACCGACTCGCCGGACTGGGTGTAGGTGCCGTTCCACAAGTCGGTGATCTTCTCGTTCCCGGGGAACGTCCAGGCCAGCGACCAGCCGTTGAACGGGCTGTCGCCGGTGTCGGTCAGCACGACCTGTCCCTGGAAGCTGCCGGACGATCCGCTGGACAGCGAGTAGGTCGCCGAGCAACTGGGGACGGTGGGGGCAGCCCCGTTGATGTCGACGGAGAAGGAGTTGGTCTTCAGGCCCGCGCCGCCCTGCCACAGCTCGAAGCCGGCTTCGACGTCGATGAGGTACCAGGAGGACTCGGTGTACCCGAGGCTGACCGAGTGCTGGGCCAGCGTTCCGATGTCCAGGTCGCTGACCGACGTGGCGGGGCTGGTCATGTCGAAGGTGACGGTGTCCCAGGTGGACTGCTTGCCGTACCAGATGTTGTAGGTGTGGCCGCCCAGCGTGACGTCGCTGGCGACCTCGGAGCCGTAGGGCTGGACGCTGCCGTTGTGGTTGAGCCAGACCATCAGCTCGGTACCGTTGGGCTGGCCGGTGGTGGTCGGCGTCTGGTTGAACCAGATGTCATAGGCCACGTCGTAGGCGCTGCTGCCGCCGGGCTGGGTGGTGCTCCAGTTCGTGGTCGCTACGCCGGCCGTCAGGTTCGACACCTCGATCGGGGTGGCTGTCAGCCCTCCCGAGGTGCAGCTGCCCCAGTGACATCCCTGGTAGATCGACGTGTAGGCGCCCGGTGCACCGTCGGTCGCGTTGTCGATCGAGGAGTTGGCGACGGTGAAGTCGTCGCTTCCGTCGGTGGTGACGCACTCGGACGCGCCCGAGCCGAACTCGTTGTTCTGCACCGTGTAGATCCCGCTGGACACCGGCGTCGTCTCCATCTGGCACAGCTGCGTGGTAGCCGCCTGCGCGCTCGCGGGTACCAGCACCGCCGTGCCGGTGGCGATGAGCACCGCCGCGATCCCGGCGACCCGTTTCTTCCATGCCATAGCTGGCCTCCTTCGCTGGGGGACCACCTCACAGTAAAGACGCGGCAGGGCCGCAACCAGGAACCGCCACCGCCCTGTCCTGGCCTCGCCCGCGACCCGCAGGTCAGCGTGGTGCGGCCGCCACGCGGCCAGCGCGCGCGACGTGAAAGATTCTTCAGCGGCGGGCCTCGGCGCTGTCGTGCACCAGGGCGAGGAACCGGTGCACGAACTTGGTGTAGGCGCGATCGCGAAGCAGGTGACGACCGCCGCCAGATGCCCGGCGAGCACCGGACCGCACGCGGCGGTGTCCCTCAGGATGAGCGTCAGCAGGCTGGTGTCGGGCTGCCGAATTAGACCTGTTGCTCTGGAGACGAGATGAAGCGTGAGACGGTCGTCTGCCACCTTGCCCAACATGGTGGCATCGTCCGCCGGAATCTGCCGACATGTTGGGTGTGGGACAGGAGCCAGGCGTTGCCGTGACCCCGTACAGCGTCTTGACCGTAATCTTGTCGGTCCCGGACCGGTTCAGCTTAGCGGTCACCATACGCTGTTGCAGGACGATCCACCGTGTTGGCTGAGACGGGACACGTCTCAGGCAACGAGCAGGCGTAGGCCAAGCGCCGCCGGGTCGAGGGACACGAGGTCGCGGTCTGGCACCCGGCGAGGAGCCCATGGCGGCCAGGTCGGAAGTGCGACCGCGGCCAGCGGCAGCCACAGCGCGTCCGCGCCCGCGTGCAGCGCGACGGTCACGATGACCGGGACGATGATGTCAGGCGATGCTGAAGGTCACCTGGTAGGCCGACATGTACCGGCCCAGGGTCTGCGGGGTGCGCCGACTCGGTGACGACCGTCGGCACGACGGCGGCCTGCATTACCTCGCACACGGCCAGCGGCACGATGGCGATCAGGACCAGTGCGATGGCCGCTCCGGCGGGGAGCAGGTGCAGGAGCACGAAGACGGGCGAGCGCCACGATCATGAGTGCCTGCGGAGACCATCAGGACGCGCTGCCGCCTCCGCCCGAGATGACAGCCATCACGACCGGCGTGGTCACCGTCACGAGGACGGCCGTGAGGGCGAGCGCAGTACCCGGTGCCCACGCCGGCAGCCCAGGATCTTGACGAGGAACACCGGGAGCGGCCGACCGGCCCGCGATCGCGAGGAAGGTAAGCCCCATGTTGACCGCCACGAACCCGAGGAACGGACAGTCCCGCAGCAGCGGCTCCCAGCTGCCCGGCTGGCCCGGTATCAGGTCCGGCGTCGCCGCGGCGGTGCGGAGCTGCCCGGGCCGCGGACTTGCGCAGAGGACAGCCGCGACGACGAACGAGGCGGCGTTCGCCGCGGCGACGCCGATGAACCCGCCCCGCCCGCCGAAGGCCACGGTGGCTCCCGCGATCACTCCCGCCGGCGGCCAGGCCCGCGCGTCAGCAGCGCGGTCCACCAGCGCGAACCAGTGTTCCCGCTCGCCGTCGGCGGCGATGGCGAAGATCAGCGGAGCGTAGCGCCACCCAGAAGATCGAGTTGCCGACCTGGACCAGGACGGCGGCGGCGACGAGCTGCCAGAACCCGTGCACGAACAGGTAGCCGGCGAAGCCCGGCCGCCTGCAGGAGTTGCGAGGCGATGATCGCGGTGCGGGGGCCGAACCGGTCGGAGAGCGGCCGGCCGCGATGGTGGCGGGGATCCTCACCAGGGCGGCGATCGACAGTCCCAGCCCGATCTGCGTCAGCGACCGGGACGTGGTAGCCAGGAAGAACAGCAGCGAGAACGGCAGGAACATCCCGCTCCCGAGCGCGTCGATGAAGAACGCCCCCACCACCCCAGGCTGGCTCCGAGCACTCTCGACGAACCGCACGGGTCGAACTCCCCAACCAAGTCAACCTCATTTCCTGGCGCCGCCTGCACCGGAGGCCGGACGAGCGGAGCATAAGATCATCCATCTGTCCCGTGACATCGAAGATTTCTCGACACGTGCCGCTGACCTGCGAAGAGGAATCTTCATTGACAACCCGCAACGGGTAACGCTGTCCGTTTTGCCTGGCTTCGCCGGTGGTCAGGTGGCCGCTCGTGACAATGAAGATTGCTCGGCCCGAGCGCCTAGCCAACGCCCCATGTAGGCTCCCGGACTGCATAAACGTGCTAGTAGGCGAACGGTAAGCCGTGAATCAAGGACGCAGACCGCCCTGATCGACTTTGGCATAGAGGTAAGCGAAGGTGCCGCACGTCCGCGGCCACCACAGGTCGAAGCCCGCCATACTGCGCCAGGACCCCGCAAAACCGTCGAACCGTTTTCGGGCCGCGTGCCACAATGCTGCGATGGGCTTCGATCTCGTAATACGCGGCGCGACTGTGGTCACCCCCGGTCACCAGGAAGCCGCTGACATCGGCATCATCGAAGGCAAGATCGCCCAGATCGGCGGCACGATGACGGGCACGAGAGAGATCGCCGCCGGCGGGCTCCTCGCGATTCCCGGCGGGATCGACGCGCACACGCACCTCGTGCACCAGGGGCTTCGCGACAGGTTCGGCTTCCCGGTCTGGGTGGACGACTTCTGGTCCGGGTCGAGGGCCGCGATCACCGGCGGAATCACGACGATCGGCAACATGACCAATCCAGCGCCGACCGACGATGGCACGGAGGAGACGCCGAGCGCCGCGGTCGCCCGGGAGATGGACGGTGCCGCCCGTGAAGCCGCGGTCGACTGGTTCCTCCACCCGATCCTCTACCGGCCAGGCGCGCTGCCAGACGGCGAGATCGCCGACCTCGCCGAACGCGGGCACGCGAGCATCAAGATGTTCCTGGCCGACCCGGACCTCGCGGCTGACGAGCGCGCCCTGCTCGCGGCGGCCAGCGCCGCGAAAGCGGCCGGCTCGGTGACGCTGCTGCACTGCGAGGACGGCGCAATGCTCAAGGAGGCGGGCGAGCAGCTGATCGCGGAGGGCCGGGGCGCGGTCGCGAACTTCCCGGACGGCCGCCCGGTCGCTGCCGAGGTCGCCGCGGTCGACCAGGCAATCGGCATCGCCAGCCGCACCGGCGCGCCCGTCTACATCGTGCACCTTTCGTCCGCCGCCGCGCTTGACCGCTGCCGGCGGGCCAGGGCTGCGGGCCTGCCGGTCTACGTCGAGACCCGGCCGCTGTACCTGCACTTGACCAGGGAACGCTTCGCCGAGCCGGACGCGGCGAAATACGTCGGGGCCCCGCCGCTGCGGGAGGAGTCTGACCGCAAGGCGCTCTGGGCCGGGCTCGCCGCCGGTGACGTCGACACGCTCTGCAGCGACCACGCGGCGTGGACGCTGGAGGACAAGCTGGACCCCGCGCTCACTGCGGTGACCGCCCGGCAGGGAGTCGCCGACCTCGAGACGATGCTGCCCATGCTGTACTCCGAGGGCGTGGCCGCCGGGCGCCTCTCGCTCGACCGGTTCGTGGAGCTGACCTCGACGAACGCCGCCCGGATCTTCGGCCTCTACCCGCGCAAGGGCGTGATCGCCGTCGGCTCCGACGCGGACATCGCGCTGTGGGACCCCGGGCACCGCCGCACGATCGACGGGGCGCGGATGGAGTCGCTGTCCGGGTATTCGGTGTACGACGGCTGGCAGGTGCAGGGCTGGCCGCGGCTCGTTCTGCGGCGAGGCCAGGTCGTGCTCGCCGACGGCGAGATCAGGACCGGGCCTGGTGAGGGGGAATGGATCCGGCGTGGGGCTGCCCCGCCAAGATAGCGCTGCCAGGTAGCGTATCCGGCGGGCGCAGCGTGACCCTCGGCACCGAGGACCGAGAGCTGCGTGCCCGGCTCGGGCTCCGGAAACGACATGACCATCTGCGGTTGCGGCCGGGTTCAGGCTACGAGCAGGCGGAGGCCGAGCTCTGCCGCGTCGAGGTCGATGAGGTCGTGGTTACGCTCGGCCCACTGGCCTGAGTCAAGGTCGTCGCGGAGGCTGCGCACCGCCCGCTCCTCGGCCTCCGGCCCGACCCTTGTCCACGTCGACACCGCACGGCGCACGTGGTCCTCCAGGTACGCCCCGGGCCGGCGCCAGTAGGCCTCGAAGAGGCCGTCAGTGCAGTCCCAGGGAATGGGCACCGGCTCTGCGCGGGCGTCGATCGCGCCGGCCAGCCCGGCCAGCGAGGGCCATCCGGTGAAGAGGCCGGCGAACTCGGGCAGGTAGTCGCGGGTAAGCCAGAACCGGCGGTGCCGCAGGGTGTCCTCGGCGTCGAAGGTGAGCACCACCACGCGGCGGGCCACGCGCCGCATCTCGCGCAGCCCGGCGATCGGGTCCTGCCAGTGATGGACGGTGGAGACGGCCATCGCGGCGTCGAAGGACTGGTCCGCGAACGGCAGGCTCTCGGCGACGGCGGCCACGCACGGCGCTGCGCCCGCGGGACGCTGCGCCCGCATGACCGCCGACGGCTCCACGGCGGTCACGTCACGGTCAGGAGGCTCGTAGGACCCGGTGCCGGCCCCGATATTGAGCACCGTCCGCGCGTCCCCGAGCGCATCCCAGATACTCGCGGCGATCCGCGGGTCGGTGCGCCGCGTCGCGGTGTAAGCGCCCCCGATCGCGTCATACAACTGCGGGCCGAACATCTCCAGCTGCTCCTCTGGCGTCATCCTCTTCCCCTTCGCCCGTGCCTCGAGTTCCCTGTCGATGGCCGCCGCCATGGCATCTGCGCGGTCGCGCTGCTCCAGCAGCAGGCCACGCAGCCGACGCAGATGCGCGGCCGCGTCGGTGGACGGGTCGCCGACCAGGGCCGCGATCTCACGCAGTCCGAAGCCCAGCCGTCGGTAGGCCAGCACCTCCCGCAGCCGCTCCACATCGCCCGCCGAGTAGGCCCGGTACCCGGCCGCGGTCCGCGCCGACGGACGGACGAGGCCTGTCTCGTCATAGTGATGCAGCGTGCGGACGGTCACGCCGGCCAGCCCGGCCACGCGTCCCACGGTCAGGTGCTCATCCACGCCACCGACTATGCGGCATGACGCCACGTGAGGGTCAAGCGCCCCGCGCCTGGCGGCGCGCGTACGCAGCTCACACCTCGCGGGAAACACGCTTTCACGACCCGACCTACCCGGGGAAGGCCGCGACCAGTCGCACGGTGTACGGTCCTCGTATGGAGGTCGCTGAGCTGGCGCATCTGCGCCGGGCCCGGGACTTGCTTGACCGCGAGTACGCGCGGCCGCTGGACGTCCCGGCGATGGCGCGCGCTGCGCTGATGTCGCCGTCACTGTTCTCTCGCCGGTTCCGGGAGGCCTACGGCGATACACCGTACGGCTACTTGCAGGCCAGGCGCGTGGAACGGGCGATGGCGCTGCTGCGCCGGGGCCACATGTCCGTGACTGACGTGTGCATGGCCGTTGGATTCACCTCGCTCGGCTCGTTCAGCTCGACGTTCACGCGCCTCGTCGGCGAGCCGCCGTCCGCCTACAAGGCGCGTGACCACGCACGGCTCGCGCCGGTCCCGCCGTGCATGACGCGCGCCTGGGCGCGCCCGGGGTGGATCGCACAGCCGTGCAGGATTGGAGAAGCGTTCTTGGCTGGCCGCGCGTAGGGTCGCTGACATGGCACTTTCCATTACGCACACGCCCGTATACTGCACTGACCTGGACGAGGCGCTCGCCTTCTACACCCAGCGCCTTGGCTTCGAGGTCCACGACGACGTCCCGATGGGCCCGGAGATGCGCTGGCTCACCGTCCATGCCCCTGGTGACGCTCACGACCTGCTGCTGGCCGCCGTGGACCAGCACATCGCGCCCGCCGACCGGCAGGCGATGCGCGAGATTGTCGCCAAGGGCGACCTGGCGGTCTTCATCCAGGTCGACGACCTGGACAAGACCTTCGAGTCGCTGCGTGCCGCCGGGACGGAGATCCTCCAGGAGCCCGTCGACCAGCCCTACGGCGTCCGCGACGCCGGCGTCCGCGACCCCAGCGGCAACCACCTGCGGCTGAGCCAGCCGCTGGCGGCGCAAGGCTGAGACCCGGTCTCCGTGGGCGGCCGGCGGCCCGGTGCGCAGGCCGCCCACTCCCCTGGGCTGCAATGCGCGACCCGGCAGGCAGCGAGTTCCGCGTGGGCGAGCGACTTGAGGCTCCACGCCCACAAGCCCGGACTGGTATCGATCCGCCATTAAACCGCTCGCATAGCGCGGGACTATGACCCTAAGCTCGGCGGCCATGGTCGAACCTGAGATCCTCGCCTACTACGAGCGCAACCGCGAGCGTGACCGCCTGGCCTCCGGCGTGCAGCGGATCGAGTTCCTGCGGGTATGGGACGTGCTGAAGCGGTTCCTGCCCGCACCGCCAGCGACCGTGCTGGACGTGGGCGGCGGCGCGGGCAGGTACGCCGTCCCGCTCGTGACCGCGGGCTACCACGTCCACCTTGTCGACCCGATTCCGCTGCTGGTGTCCCAGGCCGCCGAGGCTGCCCGGGCTGCCGGAGTGACCCTCGACGCCAAGGTCGGTGACGCGCGCTCGCTGGCCGCTGCCAGTGACTGCGCGGACGCAGTCCTGCTGCTCGGCCCGCTGTACCACCTGACCACCAGGGACGACCGTGTCGCCGCTCTGTCGGAGGCTCGGCGCGTAGCCCGGCCAGGCGGGGTCGTGGTGGCCCTGGCCCTCTCACGCTTCTACCTGCTGTTCGAGGAGATGGCGAAGGGCGGCCCGGCCGGGCCGCCCGAGGAGACCGTCCGCTTTCTCGCCGACGGCCAGTACCGCAACCCAGCCGGTGATGTCACCGCGTTCACGACGTCTTATTTTCACCGGCCCGAAGACCTGACCTCCGAAATCGCAGACGCGGGACTGCGGCTCGACGGGCTCGTCGGCGCGAACGGGATCGTGAAGCTCCTACTGCCCGACCTGTCGGAGCGGCTTGATGACGACGCTCAGCGCGAGCAGGTTACCGGGCTGCTTCGCCTCCTCGAGGCGGAGCCCTCGCTCCTCGGCCTGAGCCAGAACCTCGTCGCAATTGCCCGTGCAACACGGTGAGCTCATCGAAGATGTCGAATCTCACTCATCTCGTCGGAGGCCAGCGAGGTGCCGGACCTGCAGGACGGCGTGATGACTGAGGCGCAACGCCGACATATAAGGCACCTTTTGGCGCTAGTCGACCATCATCGTCTGCGCATGTGTGTAGGCTTCTGGCGCGATGGGATTACGAGTGTCAGCCGACCCGAATACTGGCGCGCGGTCATCAGCGGGAGTCCCGGCCCTGCGCACAACGACAGACGGAGGATCCGATGGCAGACGACCTGGCCGCCCTGAGGAACCGGCAGGACAGTCTTGAGGGACGTGTGGAACAGTTGGAGGTCACCGTCGAGCGGGAGGCGAGCCTGCGGGCCACGATGGACGAGGACCTAAGCAACAACGCGGAGACGCTCAAGGCGCACAGGGCGCTACTGCAGGCCCTGCACGAAACGCCGCAAGACCACACCGCCACCCTGGCGGAGCACACCGGCACCCTGGCGGAGCACACAGCCACCTTGGCCGAGCACACCGCCACCCTGGCGGACGTCCAAATCGGTGTCCACGCGATCCTTGACCTACTCAATACTCACCTCGCGACGAAGAGCAGGTGGGCGGGCATCGCCGGGATGCTGCGGCGGATCCACCCGCAGCCAGGCTCGGCCGAAGAGCGTTGACTGGCAGGCATGCGCCCACCTGCGCTCGCATGACGTAACGGCGCAGTGGGGCGACGCGATGGTGGTGCGGACTCCGGCGCGCATCCTCGGCGGTGCCCCGCAACGTGGTGGTAGATGAGCCACGCCACGGTGATCAGCACTTTCAGGCTGAATGCTGTGGCGCTGAAAAAGCAGGCCGGGACCGTTCGGGGAAATCTAACCGTTTCGACGCTGGAACGGCCTGTAGCTGCCACTCCCTGGTGCCCGCCGAGCAGGTTCGCTGAGACAGGCACTTGTTACTGGGGCGGATTGTGCTCGGGCTGGTCAGGGGCTTACCGGGTACCACTTGCCGGGGTTCCAGGCAGTGGGGTCACCTGCGAAGTTCGCCGCGTTGAGAAGGTGCTGCTTCTCGGTGAGGCTCGTGACGAGGTGCCCTGCGCGGGCGCCCCAGTCGTACACCCAGACGGTGCCGTCCGTAATGAGCGAGCAGTCAGGCGCGGTGCCGGTGTTGGTCACTTCCTCGGTGGGCGTGCCGCTTGCCCCGAGCCGGATGGCTACGCCCGGAGGGTACGTGAGTGTTGCCCTGATCTGCACGCTGCCGTTCTTGCCGGTGGTTGCGTGCCCAGTTCGCGATGGCCCGGGTGCCTGAGCCGCTGGCCCGGCCGGGGACGGGCAGTCCAGGTATCGCGGGGCGCTGACGGGGCTGCTGGCTGCGATAGGCCGCGTGCTGCCGGTAGTGGCAGCTCTGGCTATGCCGGACATGACGCATGCGGTGCCGAGCAGCCCGGCAGCGACGGCGACCGCGCTGACGTGGCGAGTCCTCATTGCCTGTACCTCGATTCCTGGATGCTTGCCCAGGATCGATGCTGGTTCCGGTAGGTGGCAGCAAGGTTTGCAAGCTGGTTGCAGCCAGGTAGCGCAAGAGCGTTCTGAAGCCTTGAGGTGGCTGGCGCGGAGGTTCTGGCCCCTGTGCGCGTGCTTGGGGGACGAGGTAGGGCCTTCCCCAGCAACTACCGTGCGCGGTCGACCGCTACCGCACTCATACGCCGAGAAAGTCGCCGATCATCTCCGTGACGAAGGCATGGTCGTCCGCTTGGGGCAGGCCGGATACGGTGACCGTGCCGACAACGCCAACGTCCTTGATGCGGACCGGGAAGGAACCGCCGTGCGCCGCGAACAGCCGGGGCTCGACGCCGAGTGCCTCGTCCAGCGCGCTCCCTCGCGCCGCGAGCCGTCGGCCCACAAGGTAGGAAGCTGCGGCGAAGCGGTTGACGACGTTGACCTTGCGCTCGATCCACGAGTCGTTCTCGGCCGTGGTGCCCGGCAGGGCAGCATGGAACAGCTGCTGGCCGTGGCGCCGGATGTCGATCGTGACCGGCAGCGCCCGCTCGATCGCGGCCGCCACCATCGCACTGCCGAGCCGCCACGCGTCCGCGTTGTCGAACCGGGTGAACACCAGTCTTTTTTCCTGGGCCTCGAGCGAGGCGATCAGCGCCTGCTGGTCGTCGTTCATGCGTCCCGCCGGGCCTGGGACAGCACCGCGTCCATCGTCTCCATGATCGAGATGGTCTCGTCCAGTGGCATCAGCGGGCTTTCCACGTCGCCGGCGGCCAGCCGGCGCGCGACCTCGTCGGCCTGGTGGCGCAGGCCCCGGCCCTCGCGCCTCGACTCGACGAAGGCCGGGTCGCCCTTCCTCGGGATGAGCGTCACGGTCGCGGGAGCGTAGAAGTTGCCCTCGACCTCAATCCTCGCGTCGGTGCCGACGATCGCGGCCCTCGTCGGGCTTTTCGCCCGCAGGGTGCACGTGATCACGGCCTGGGCGCCGCTGTCGTAGCCGAACAGCATGGACGTCTGCCCGTCCACCCCGGTGAACGCCGGGTCGCTCATGGATACGATCCTGCTCGGCGTGCCGAGGACCATTGACGCGAACGACACCGGGTACACGCCGAGGTCAAGCAGTGCGCCGCCGCCCAGTTCAGGTGCGAACAGCCGGAACCCGGCGTCCTCTGCGAACCACTGGCCATGATCCGCGGTCACGGTCACGACGTCGCCGAGGACGCCCTGCGCGAGCCAGTCCCGGATAATGGCCGTGTGCGGCAGGAACCGGGTCCACATCGCCTCCATGGCGAAGAGCCCGTGTTCCCTCGCCACAGCGACGATCTCGCGGGCCTCTGCGGCGTTCATCGTGAACGGCTTCTCGACCAGCACGTGCTTGCCTGCCCGCAGCGCGAGGATCGCGTTGTCGTGGTGCATCGGGTGCGGCGTCGCGACGTAGATCACGTCGACGTCCGGATCAGCGACGAGCGACTCGTAGCTGGCGTGCCGGCTTGAGATGCCGAACTCGTCCGCGAAACGATCCGCGGATCCCTGACTGCGCGACCCGACCGCGGCGGCCACGCCGGAGTCGGTCAGCCGGAGATCGGTCACGAACGCGCCCGCGATCCCGCCCGTTCCAAGGATTCCCCACCGCACGGGGCTTTCCGCCACGTCTTCGTCCTTCCGCCGACCGGTATCGGTGGTCAGTTTAGGGGTTGGAACCGCTGCCAGGATAGTGAGGTCTAGCGAGTGATGGTGGTCGTCCTGCCACGGGCCTGGCCTGGTCGCGGCGCGCCAGGATGATCGCACGCGCGTTCCCCTGATTGCCGTGAATCCTGATAAAGCTTCATCGACGTCACCGACGACGGGCTTAGGACCGCACCTGGTTGACCAGTAGCTTGCGGAAGTAGGCGGCGGATTCCTCGTATCCCAGCGCGAGGTAGAACGGCGCCGCCCGGCGGGTCGCCAGCGCGACCAGCGCGCACCCTTCGGCGCCCGCCCACTCTTCGAACGCGTCCATCAGGGCCCTGCCGATGCCCTGTCCCCGGTCTCGGCCCCGTACCACGACCTCCTCGACCCAGGCCACGGGCCCGTTGGCGTAGAACGTGAGGTGGCGGAACCCCAGCAGGTAGCCGGCGCTCCCGCTGCCGTCCACCGCCAGCAGCAGGCACGCGCCGTCCGCGGCGAGCAGGGCCGGATAGCTGACGCGGAACTGCCCCGGGGAGAACTCGAACGACGCCGCGAGCTCGGCGGCGAGGGCCGCGACATCATCGATATCGCCGGCCCCGGCGCGCCTGATCTCTCCTTGCCAGCCGGTCGCGCTGCCAGCAGCACCCATGCGATGGTTCTCCTCACGGAACATCTTGCCCGGATATCCCAGCTGCCGGGCTACAAGAACGACGATCAGCAGCCAGTCCCCGGTGTCAAACTAGTCAAGGATCACAATCACCGCTCCGGCCGGCTCATTCAAGCTGAGGTCCTCGGAGAGCACCAGGACGCAGGCACTACGCCGGTAAGAAGTGCCGCAGCCATGCCAAGGTGCTGATCCCGTTCGTGCTCTGAAATCACCCGCGCACCTGCAGCCGCTCAGGTACCTTGAGCACCATGGGCACCCCCCGCGCCCGCCGCGACGCCGCGCTGACGCGCGCGATGGGCGCCTTCTTCGCTGTCGGTTCGCTGTGCTTCGTGGTCGGGCCGCTGAACGCATACGGCAACGCTGTCGGTTACCACGTGGACGCGCTGACCTTCTTTATCGGCTCGGTCCTGTTCACGCTGGGCGGTGCCAGCCAGTGCCTGCTGGCGGCGCCGGAACGGCCGGACCGCCCGGCCGGCCTGGCCAGCTGGCGGACAGCCTGGATCCAGTCGGTCGGGACACTGCTGTTCAACCTGATGACCTTCGCGGCAATTACCGTCGCAGCCACCGACCACCCCTATGACACCGTCGTCTGGGGACCGAACGCGCTCGGCTCCGCCTGCTTCCTGGTCTCCGGCACGATCTTCTACCTCTCCTCCCCCCGCCGCGGGCTGCTGCCGCGCTTCGACCATGAGGGCTGGTGGGAGGCCTCGGTCAACCTGCTCGGCTGCGTCCTGTTCGGCATCTCCGCCGTAGCCAGCTACGCGACCGGCCAGGTCGGCGCGCTGATCTCGACCGAAGTCTCGAACTGGACCACGACGCTCGGTGCCGCCTGTTTCCTGGCCTGCGCGCTGACCGCCTGTCAGCTCGGGTTTACGCTGAAGGCACCACGGCTCCGCCAGCTGCGCGACCTACCGCGCGAAATGGCCGGGGCGGTAGAGCACGAGGTCCGGGAGGCCCGCGCCTATGCGGAGGCTGTGGCCGAAACCGTGATCGAGGAGCTCAGGGCCGTCGAGTGATGGCCGCCCCGTCGAGTACCTGAGTCTCATCGGGAAGCAAGGCGAACGCGCGCACGTCCGTGCAGCACCGAGACATCGCCCGGCCGAGTAAGAAAGCTCAGCCCGGGAGGTCCTCCGGGCGCTTTGCGGCTAGCTCGCCGTGCAGCAGGCCGGTGGACTGGCCGACCTCGATGAGGTACCCGTCCGGGTCCCGTATGTAGCAGCGGATCTCCGCCCCGCGGTCGATCGGCGGCGTAACAAACTCTGCGCCCTTCGCCTTCCACTCCTTGTAGCAGGCCTGGATGTCAGCGACCCGCAAGTTCAGGAAGATCGAGGTGGTGGCGCCGGGCTGATAGTCGGCCACCGTAATACCTGGCTTGTCGGGGGTGGGCGGCCCGCCGGGGTTCATGATGATCCACGAATTGGACAGCTTGACCATGCACGGGTTCTCTTCCATGACGACGGTGCCACCCAGGACACGCGAATAGAAGTCCCGGGAACGGGCGACCTTACGGACGGTGATGAACAGCGTCACCAGAAAGCCCTCGGTGGGCGAAGGCAGGTTGCCGAAGTCGATGCGGGGCCCAGGTTCTGTCATGAGATTGCTCCACTCTGGCGGCATTGGCGGACAGCGCCTCGTCGAGCGCGGCCCTGGTGATTCAACCTTCCGTTGCCGGTGAGTGAGTCATAGTGAGTCACCCGCTGGCACCCCGTCTCGGGGTTGTTTCCCAGCCTGTCGGCTGGGTCCCTTCGCGTTTCATTGCCACCTGCCCGGCTGGGCTGGGTCTTACGGTCGGCTCCGCGCTTGACCGTGGCCCCGACTGGGCCAAGGGCGCTATCACCCGGACGGGGTTCCTCGTAGCGCGCGAGGTTGATCGCGGCGTTGTCGTCACGCTGGTGACCGATCCCGCAGCCGGCGCAAGTCCAGTGCTCCTTCCACCCTATGTCCTGCACGTGCCCGCAGGCATGGCAGGTCCTGGAGGAGGGGTACCAGCGGTCCGCGACAACGAGGCGGGATCCGTACCAGCCGGTCTTGTAGGCCAGCTGGCGGCGGGTCTCACCGAGGGCGGAGTCGGACAGGCCGCGCCTACGGGCGCGGGCGCCGCTCAGGCCCTTCTGCCGCAGCATCCCGGCCACGTCCAGGCCCTCGGCCACAATCTCGCCGTGGGTCTTGGCGAGCCTCGTGGTGAGCACGTGGACGTGGTGGGCGCGGATGTCCGCAGCCCGGCGGTGCAGCCGGGTGATCTTCCGCTGCGTCTGCCGGTAGCGGGAGGAGCCCCGGGTGCGGCGCGACCGTTCCCGTGACAGGTGCCGCAACTGCCTCAGGGCTGTCTCCAGCGGCCGCGGGTTCGGCACCCGCTCAAGCACCTCCCCATCAGAGTTGGCGACGGTGGCGAGGACCCGCACGCCCACGTCCACCCCGACCCGTGAGCCGGGCATCGTGACGCGGGGCTGGACGGGCCGCTGGATGAGCACCCGGAAGGCGACGACCAGGCGGGTCCCTTTCCGGGAGACGGTGGCCGCGAGGATCCGCGCCCGGCCCTTGCTGATCAGCCGTTGCAGCCGCCGGGTGTTCTCGTGCACCCGCACCGTCCCGATTCTCGGCAGGGTGACGTGCCTGCGGTCAGGTTCGACCCGGATCGCGCCGGTGGTGAAGGTGACCCGGTCGCGGTCGCGGCCCTTCTTCGCGAACCGCGGGAACCCGGCCCGTTTCCCCTTACGTGTCCCGCCGCGGGAGTTCTGCCAGTTCCAGTAGGCGTCCACCGCGGCCTTGATCCCGTCACTGAACGCCTCCTTGCTGATCTGCGGCCACCACGCCTGGCCGGTCCCGGCGTCGGCGCACGGTGTCCTTGGCCTGGTTCCAGCGTTTCCGCAGCCCGCCCAGCGACGGGGCATCGGTCTTCTGGCCGGTCTCCTGGTAGCGGGTAATGTCATCTTTCAGGGTGCGGACGGCCTAGTTGCGGGCGTAGCGGCGGCCGCCGAACTGCCGCCGCAGGCACGCCTCCTGCTCCGCAGTGCAGTCCAGCGCGAACTGGAACGCCTGCACGGTCCAGCCGTCCGGGACCGTGCACCTAGCCACCCCGCCTCGCCCCTCCCGGCGCGCCCGGGAGCACGGCCCGGGCCAGAGCACCCGCCCGGGCAATAGCGGCCCGCTCCCCGGCCGTGGCGACCTGACAGGTGCAGCCCCCGGAGAACCCGGCGACGCTGAATATACGCGCTAGCACCATGCCTGGCCGGCCGGGTATGTCCGGTCGCCTGCCCGCCTTGCCGCACGCCTGCGGGTGCATGCCCCGCGGCTGCGTCTGCTCCGTAATGTTCACGTCACTTCTAATAGCACTAGAACATTCATTCGCTCACCGCGCCTCGCCGCCCGGGTCTTCCCCGCCCCGTCCCCGGCGCGGACCGCGGCGCCCGGATCCCCCGCAAGCTCCCGCCCTGCTAACCCGGGCCAGGGACCCGGCTGCCTCGCCGCCGCCCCGAGCCGGCCAACCGCGCGGGCCGCTCCCCCAGGTCCCTGAGCACACCGGGGGACGGGCATGCAAAGGCCGCGCGCCTCCTCCCGCCCGGCGAGCGGCTCACCCCGGTCATGACCGAGGACGCACCGCGCCACAACGGCGGACAGGACCAGTCACCAGAACATGCGCACGCTCACAAGCACTCGCTATCAGGCGAGCAGATCCCAACCCCTCACGAGGAAAGCCTGCGGAACGAGGACGTCGAGCCGCTCCAGGATCGCGAGCAGCAACACGGCGCCGCCTGAGCGCCCGACAAGCACGGTCTCCTCGTCGTAGGCGTGACGCGGGGATACGCCGCCCCATCCGCCCATCGAAGGGCGCCGGGTCTCTGGCGGGTACGGCCGGCTGATGATTATGCTGGCCGGGACGGGATCAGATGGGGGCTGATCCATGAATGTTCTGCTACAGCGCCTTGGCGGCCTCGCGGCCCGGAGGCACTGGATCTTCATCGTCGCCTGGGTAGTAATCCTGGCCGGGCTCCTCGCGGTCAAGAGTGCCTACGGCGGTGAGTACGTCAACAACTACACGGTGTCGGGAAGTAACTCCGCGGCCGGCCTCGACGTCCTGAACAAGACGTTCCCGCAGCAGGGCGGGTACGGCGGGCAGATCGTGTTCCACGCGACGAACGGGACGGTGGCGGCGCAGCAGTCAGCTGTCAACCAGTCGGTCGCCAACGTGTCCAACCTGCCGGACGTGATCAAGTCGGTCAGCCCGTTCGCCTCGTCCAACAGCGGGATGGTGTCCGCGAACGGCACGATCGCCTACGCCACCGTCTCCTGGAGCGTGAACCCGGACTCGCTCGACACCGCCTACCTGGACCAGCTCAACAACGCCACCTCGCCCGCTACCAAGGCCGGCTTGCAGGTCGAGTACGGCGCCGGCGCGGGCGAGATCGGGCAGAGCACGGGTGACCTGTCGTCGGAGGTCATCGGGCTGGCCCTGGCCCTGGTCCTGCTGCTGTTCATGTTCGGCTCGCTGATGGCCGCGGCGATCCCGCTGGTGTCCGCGATCTTCAGCGTGCTCGCCGGGCTCGCGCTGCTCGGGCTCCTGGCGCGGGTCGTGACGTTCCCGACGACCGCGCCGACCATCGCCACCCTGCTGGGACTCGGCGTCGCCGTCGACTACGGGCTTTTCCTGGTGGCCAGGTACCGGGAGCACCTGGACGCCGGGGACCAGGTGCCCGACGCGGTCCGGCAGGCCGCGGGCACCTCCGGCGCGGCGATCGTGGTGGCCGGCACCACCGTGGCCGTCTCGGTGCTCGGGCTGTACATCTCCGGAGTCGGGTTCGTCGGCGGGCTCGGACTGGCCGCGGCGCTGGTCGTCGTGGTCACGATGGTGTCGGCGCTCACCCTGGTGCCCGCGTTCATGGGCCTGGCCCGCGAGGGCGTACGGGCGCTGCCCGCTCGGTTCCGGGCCCGGAGGCAGCGGCTGACCGCACAGCAGCAGGCGGCGAAGACCGCCGCGGTCACGCAGGAGCAGCACGAGCGCAGCGCCTTCGCCCGCTGGGGACGGATGGTCAGCGACCACCCGTGGCCGTGGGGCATCGCGAGCGTCGTGGTGCTGCTCGTACTGGCGATACCGCTGCTGTCGATCACCCTGGGCCAGCCGGACAACGGCACCAACCCGACGTCGGACTCCAGCAGGCAGGCGTACGACCTGATCTCCGAGGGCTTCGGAGTCGGCGTCAACGGGCCGCTGACCGTCGTCGTCAGCCTGCCTAACCAGTCGAGCAGCGCCAACAGCTCGCTGCTGTCCACGATGCAGTCCGACATCACGGCGACGGCCAACGTCGCGTCGGTCACCCCCGCCGCGGTGAACTCCGCCGGCACCACCGCGGTCTTCAACGTCATCCCGGACACGCGGCCGCAGGCCCAGCAGACCACCGACCTGGTCAGCACGCTGCGCGACACCGTGCTGCCCAAGGAACCCGCGACCAGCTACGTCACCGGCACGACCGCGGGCGCCGCCGACTTCACCAGCAAGATCACGAGCCGGCTGGTGTGGCTGATCCTCGCCGTCGTCGCGCTGTCGTTCGTCCTGCTCACGATCGCGTTCCGCTCAGTGGTGATCGCGGTCAAGGCCGCGATCCTCAACATCTTGTCGATCGGCGCGGCGTACGGGGTAATCGTCGCGATCTTCGAGTGGGGCTGGCTGAAGGGGGTGATCGGCCTGCAGTCGACGCTGCCCATCCCGGCGTACGTGCCGATGCTGGTGTTCTGCATCGTGTTCGGGCTGTCCATGGACTACGAGGTGTTCCTGCTGTCGCGTGTGCACGAGGCCTGGCTGGCCAGCGGCGATGCCCACCGGGCCGTCGCCATCGGGATCGGCGCGACCGCCCGCGTCATCACGACGGCGGCGGCCATCATGATCGTGGTGTTCACCAGCTTCGTGCTCGATCCCAACCCCACCGTGAAGATGCTCGCCATCGGCATGGCGTTCGCGGTGCTCATCGACGCGTCGCTGGTCCGGATGGTCCTGGTGCCGTCCATCATGTCGCTGCTCGGGTCGCGCGCCTGGTGGCTGCCGCGCTGGATGGAGCCCATCGTGCCCAGGATCCAGCTCGAGGGGAGCACCACCCAGCCCGTGGAGGCCGCCGCCTCGGGTAACAAGCGGTAGGCGCGGCTATCGGGTGGCCTGGCTGCCGGCCAGGAAGGGGGCCAGCAGCTCGGCGGTGACCGTGCGCAGCCGGGACCGGGCCGCTGGGTCGTAGGTCGCTTCGTGTGCCCTGGCTTCGTTCATGCCGCCGAAGTAACGTCCGCTGACCGTGCCGCCGGCCGGCCCGGTCGCCAGGTTCATGACCGCACTGACGCCGGCGGCCACGGTGGGCATGGGCGGGATCATCGATTCCCGGACCATGTGGGTGTTCATCAGGGATGCCGGGTGCAGGCAGTTGACGGTGATCCCGCTGCCCGCGAGCTCTGCGGCGAGGTCGAAGGTGAACGCGGCGAGGGCGAACTTGCTGCGGTAGTAGGCCTGGGCACCGGTGTAGTGGCTGTCCATCCGCAGGTCAGCGAAGTCGACGGGAGCCTGCCCGACCGAGCCGACATTGACGATCCGGGCGGGTGCCCCTTTCTCGAGGGCCGGGACCAGCCGCCGGGCGAGCAGCGCCGGGGCGAGGTAGTTGACGGCGAGGCGCAGTTCGTGGCCGTCGGCGCTGAGCCATCGCTTGCGGTAGGGCGGCCTGCCCGCGCCGACCCCGGCATTGTTGACCAGCAGCGCGATGGCGTCATGGTCGGCGCTCACGTGGTCTGCCAGCTCGCGGGCCTGTTCAAGCGAGGCCAGGTCTGCGAGCACCGCCTGGGCGGTGCCGCCGGATCCGGCGATCTGATCCACAACGGCGGCCGCGCGCTCGGCATCGCGGCCGTGCACGAGGACGTGCATCCCGTGCTCGGCAAGGGCGGCCGCGACCGCCCGGCCCAGGCCTGCGGTCGCGCCGGTCACCAGGGCGATTCGCGTGTCAGGCATCAGTCCCCCTGGAAGGGCTTTTCATCGGTTTCCCTGCGGCCGGCCAGGTCGCCGTCCATGACCTGGCCGGTGAGATGCCGGGTTCAGCTGGCGAGGGCCGCGGCGGTGAGGTTGAATCCGCCGGTGCACTCCAAGACGGTGCCGGTGACAAAGCCAGCGCCGGCGAGGTAGACGATGGCCTCGGCGACGTCATCCGGCTTGCCGACCCGGCGCACCGGGCTGACGGCCGCCACCGACTCGAAGTAGGCCCGCCGCTGGTCCTGCGGCAGAGCGCTCCACCAGTGCGTGTCGATAACGCCTGGCGAGACCGCGTTCACCCGGAGCGGGCCAAGTTCCACCGCGAGCGGGGCGACCATCGTCTCCAGCGCCCCGTTGGCCGCGGCGATCCCGGCGGTGCCGGCGAAGGCCGACCGCGCCGAAGCCGCGGTGACCAGGGTCACCGAGCCGTCCTGGCGCAACTGCGGCAGCGCGGCCTGGATCGCCTTCACGTGCGCGAAGAACTTACCGTCGAAGGCCTGCCGGAGGGCGGCCTCGTCCAAGGCAGCGATCGGGCCCACGCCCACCGCGCCCGGGCTGGCGCTCAGCACCAGGTGGTCGACCGTTCCGGTGGTGGCGAAGAAGGCGTCAAGCGCTTCTCGGCTGGTCGCGTCGACCTCGGCGGCGGCGACGGGGTGGCCGATCCGCTGCGCCGCCTGGTCCAGGCGTTCCTTGGACCGCCCGGTGATGGTTACCGCCGCGCCTAGCGCCGCGAAGGCCTTGGCGGCCGCTTCGCCTATCCCGGCGCTCGCGCCGATGATCACTACTCGCTGCCCGTCGAATGACATGGTGTCTGGCCCTTCATTTTTGTCGAGACTGACTGTCTCTGCAAAACTTACCGGTACTGACAGTCTCGTCAAGTTGGTAGGCTTCCTGTCATGGATGACGGTCCCCGTCGGCCTCATACCGGCAGGCGGCGCAACGACGCGGCGCAGGAGGCGATACTCAGCGCCACGTTCCGGCTGCTCAGCAGCCCCGGAACCGAGGCCCTGACGATCGACGCGATCGCTGCGGAAGCAGGCGTGGGACGGCAGACGATCTACCGCTGGTGGCCGTCGAAGGGCGCCGTGGTCGCCGAAGCCCTGGTGCGCCAGGCGCGGGTAATCGTCCCCGAACGGGATACCGGTTCGTTCACCGGGGACCTGGCGGCGTTCTTCACCGACAGCTTCGCGGGCCTGGAAAATGAGGGCTATGCCGACAGGCTCCGGCAGATCGTCGCGGAAGCGCAGCACGATGAGCATGTCGCGCGAGTGCTCGCGGACTTCACCGCCGTTCGGCGGGCGGCGCTGCGCGCCCTGCTGGAACGCGGCCGCACTGCCGGGGAACTCGCGGCAGACGCGGACCTCGACATGCTGGTGGACATGGCCTACGGCGTGCTTTACTACCGGCTCCTGATCGGCCACGCGCCGCTCGATGACAAGGCGGCGCGGTCACTCGCCGCCGAACTCACCAGGTCCGCCAGGTAAGAGGCTTCCCTGGCTACACAGGGTGGCTCCATCGCGCAGAGGCCAACGAGTCCAAGCTCACTGAAAGTAGCTGAGCTATTACAGTTATGGCAGGGGCGGGAACTTCGTTCTGCAACCGGCGACAGGGGAGCTGTGATGACAAGCGAAGTCCCGGTAACGGGCCCGTACCGGTCCGGGTGCTGCGTGATCCACCAGGGAATGGGGAGCCTTGTCCGGTGGCGCGCGCTGCCGGGCGGGGACGGGCAGCGCGCCACCGCCATGCGCGCGGGCGCGCGTGACCGGGGCAGTGACCCGCGGCACGCGGATCTGCTTGTCCTCGGGGCCATGCTGACGATGGATCCGCGGCAGCCGGCCGCGGCCGCCATGGCGGTGGCCGGCGGCCGGGTGCTCGCGCTCGGGTCGCGGACCGAACTCGACGGGCTGCGCGGTCCTGGTACCGAGGTACTCGAGCTTGGTGACCACCAGGTGGCACTGCCCGGCCTGGTGGAACCGCACATGCACCTGTGGAGCTCGGTCCTGTTCGACGCATGGCTCGACTGCTCGCCGTTCGCCAATCCGACGTTCGAGGCCGTCGCGGAGCGGATCACCGCGGCGGCCGCCGCGGCCGCGCCGGGCGAGTGGGTGACCGGCAAGTCGTTCGACCCGTTCCTGTATCCCGGCGAGCCGGATCTGACCGCGGCGGTCCTCGACCGCGTGGCGCCCTCGAACCCCGTGCTGGTGGCGAACGAGTCCATGCACTTCCTGTACGCGAACTCGGCGGCGCTGACGCTCGCGCACGTCACCGCGCAGACGCCGGACCCGCCGGGCGGCCGGTACCTGCGGGCGAACGGGGTGCTCACCGGTGTCATCTCCGAGATGTCCGCGATGATGCCGGTGCTGTCCGCGGTCCCGCAACTGAGCCACGAGGAGCTACTCGACGGGCTGGCCGCCATCCTGGCCCGCGCCGCGAGCCACGGCATCACGAAGGTGCACGAGGCAGCCACCGGCGCGCTCTTCGGCGCCAGCGAGCTGGACATCCTGCACGGCCTCGCGGCTGCCGGGCGGCTGTCCGCCCGGATCACCACCGCCCAGCTCGACGCCGCGCGGAAGGCGTGGGAGAAGGCAGGCCTGCGGCCGGGCGACGGCGACGACATGGTGCGCGCGGTGAGCTGGAAGGCCATCAGCGATGGCTCCAACCAGGGCCGCACCGGCTACCAGCGCGAACCCTACCTGGGGTCAGCCGGCCGCGGTGCGGCGAACTGCTCCGCGGGCGAACTCGAGGAGGTCATCCGCTACGCGCACGACCGGGGCTGGCAGCTCATGGTCCACGCGAACGGCGATGCCGCGCTTGACCTGACGGTCGGCGCCTATGAGAAGGCACTGGCCGACGCTCCGGCGAGGGACCTACGGCACCGGATCGAGCACTGCTCGCTCGCCGGTGACGAGCACTTCCGCGTCATGGCGGAACTCGGAGTCTCGCCGAGCTTCCTGGTGAACCACGTCTACTACTGGGGCAGCGCGCTGCGCGACCATATCCTCGGCCCTGACCGGACGGACCGGCTGGACGGGGTGGCGAGTGCGCTGCGGCATGGTCTGCGGCCGTCGTTCCACAGCGACTACAGCGTCTCGCCCATGTCTCCGCTGCTGGCCGTGCAGACCGCGGTCACCCGGCTGACCAGGGACGGCAGCGTGCTGAACCCGGCCGAAGGCATCGACGTGACGTCCGCGCTGCGCGCGGTCACCATCGACGCGGCCTGGCAGACCCACTGCGACGACGTGACCGGGTCGCTGACGCCGGGCAAGTACGCCGACTTCGTTGTCCTGTCCGACGACCCGCGGACGGTCGACCCGGCGGCGATCGGCGCGATCGGCGTGCGCCAGACCAGGCTGGCAGGCGCTGTCACGTGGAACGCGCCATGACGGCTAGCGGGTGAGAAAAGCCTTAACGTGCGGTGACTCGTCGGGCACTTTGTGGATTTTCCGTCCCGGCAGCTGTTAAAACGGAACAGTCATCCGAAAACGGGCACCAACGCGGGAGGCGCGCCGATGCCGCCTGGAGATCAAGCGGTTGCACCTGGCCAAGCTGAGCCCGCCCGGCGGTGAGCGGGGGCAGTGGCCGGTCCACGGCTTCGTGATCACCCATCCCGGTGGCGCGGTCCTGGTCGACACGGGCGTGGGCGGCCCAGACGACCTGCTCAGCGACTGGCGCGTGGTCAACGTCTCGGCGGCCGACGCCCTGGCCGCGCTGGACATGTCCCCCGCCGATATCTCGCTCGTCCTGGAATTTTCCGCTACGACAGCGGGTCGCCCTCTGCCTTCTCGACCTGCCGCTCCGCCGTCAGGTCGAGTGATCGGGCGAGGATCAGGTAGATGATCCCTGACAGGCCCAGGCCGACGAAGAACGAGATGTCGCTGCCGCCCAGGGCGCGTGCCACGGGGCCCACGTACCAGGAGCCGACGACCCAGAACGGCGCGCTCGCGGCGAAGCCGATGATGTAGGCGGCCAGGCCGCGCCAGCCCCAGCGGCCGTACATGCCGTCTGGCCTGAAGATCTCCTTGATGGCGTAGTGGCCGCGCCGGACCAGGTAGTAGTCGGCGAGGTTGATGGCCGTCCACGGGCCGAATAGGTACAGCAGGATCACCAGCAGGTTGTTGTAGTAGGTGAGGAAGTTGGCGTTGGAGTTGGAGTAGACGCTGCCCACGAACGCGATGACCGCGGTGATGAGGATGCCGATCACGCGGTGCCGCAGCGTCGGCCTGATCTTCTTTACCGAGTCCACGATGGTGATGAGCACGAGCGCGCCGCCGTACATGTTCATGGCGAGGATCATGATCAGTGCCGGGACCGCGCACAGCAGCACGATGATGCCCCACCCGCCGAACAGGGCGTCGCCGGTGGACCGGATCGCGTCCACGGTGCCGGGCACCTGGGAAGCGATCGGCGCGGCGGCGATCGCGCCGAGCCAGAACATCCAGATACCGCTGACCGCCATCCCGAGGTAGGTCCACCAGAAGGTCGCCCGCTGTCCCACGGCCGCGGGCAGGTACCGGGAGTAGTCCGAGACGTAGGGTGCCCACGACAGCTGGTAGCTGACGGCCAGCGCGAACGCGCCGAGGAACGGGGCCGCCTTGAAGCCGCCGGGACTGAACGCGCCGTGCGGGTAGCCGATGGTGACCAGCAGCCCGATCGTGTAGATGCCGAAGACGACCATGAACAGCGCCGACAGGTACCGCTGCGTGCGGTGGATCAGGTCATAGCCCCACAGTGCCGCCGCCAGTCCGATGATCGTGACGATGACGAGCATGACCGTCGTGTTGACGTGGGTGACGTTGGACAGCGCCTGCGCGGGCAGCAGCCCGTTGAAGACGTTGAAACCCGCGTACATGATGAACGACGCGGGCAGCACCAGCAGGGCCACGCCCAGGTAGCCGAACTGCGCGCGGGACTGGATCATCTGCGGCAGCCCTAGCTGCGGGCCCTGCGCGGAGTGGAACGCGGAGAAGAACGTCCCGAACACCGTCCCGGCCAGGAGGGCCACCATTGTCCAGAGCAGGTTGCCGCCGAGCGAGATCGCGGTGACGCCGGTCGCCATCGTGGTCAGCTCGGCATTCCCGGAGAACCACACGGGGCCGACGTGCCAGGCCTTGCCGTGCCGTTCGGTATGGGGGACCCAGTCGATCGACCTCAGCTCGATGCCCTGGGCGGTGGCGGATGCCTTGCCTGCCGCAACTGTGGCTGCTGGTGCGGTGTCTGTCACGGGGTGCCTCCAAAGAGCGGCATGGTGAATCCGACGTTCCATACGCCCGCGTCGACGACCTCGTGGATCTTCAGGTCGCCGGCGATGCTGCACAGGAGGTAGGCGTCCTCCCGGGACAGCCCGTGCTCGTCGCCGAGCCAGCCGATCATCGACCGCACGGCGATCTGCGCCCCCGTCATCAGGTCCCCTGACAGGCCCATAGTCGCCTGGTAGGCATCCGTCTTGATGGCCGGCGAGCCGGCTGGCACCCGGTAGCGGGGCGCGTCGATGGAGTGCTTGTGCAGGGTGAAGCGGAACGTCCCGGCCAGGGGCGCTTCCAGGGCGCTGACGCAGACCTCGCCGTCGCCCTGAGCGGCATGCGGGTCGCCGACGGAGAACATCGCGCCCGGCACGTGGACGGGCAGCCAGACCGTGGTACCCGCGACGAGGTGCCGGTTGTCGACGTTCCCTCCGCCCCGGTGCGGCGGGAACGGCACGTTCCGCCGTGGCTCGCCGGGGTGGTTGCCCATCGTCCCGCAAAACGGCGCCAGCTTGATGTCGATCCCCGGCGCGAACTGGGCGAGGCCGTCCTTCAGCGTGAAAGTGCGCAGGTAGCCGCCCGGGAAGTCGTCGGCGAGCAGGCCCATGCCCGGCAGGTAAGCGGTCCAGCCCCAGTCACCGTGAACAAGCTCTAGGATGTCGACCTGGAGCGTGTCACCGGGCTGCGCGCCATCGACCCACAGCGGGCCGCAGAGGTTGTAGATCGTGTCGAAGTCGAATCGCGCCTGCTCGTAGGTCGCGCCCGGCCAGACCTGGCCCTCGCCGGCGACCCGGATGTCGAACGAGAACAGCGTCCCCGGAGCTGACCGCGAGGGCAGGCGGCAGGTCAAGGTCCCACTCATGATGGATGACGGAAGAGTCGTACACATGATCACGCGGCACAACCCGACCGTAACGATTCACCGATTTCGTCCGTATTTCGCCGATACGGGCAGCAGGTTACGTTCCGCGAAAGAGGGTGCTCCGCGGCGTCCCCCCGTCATCCCGGGCGACCGCCAGAGGTCAGGCGCCTGGAAGATGCCTACGGCGCGGTACCGGGCGTGATGGCCGCCCGGACCCGTCCAAGCCGATTGTGCCGTCTCACGGAACATGCCGGTTGAGGAAGGTAAGCAGGGCCTCGTTGAACTGAGCTTCAGCTTCCAGGTTGGGCAAGTGCCCGGAGCCATCGATGACGACCAGCTCAGGCCGCTTCAGGCTAGAGACGATCTCAGCTGTCACCTCGGCGTTGGACCACGGGTCCGCCGTCCCGGCCACGACCAGTGCGGGGATGTCGAGGGCCGCGAGCATCTGCCGGTAGTCGGGCCTGCGCGCGCGGCCGCGCAGCGCCGCCGCGGCGCCCGCTGCAGGGGCGGCGGCCATCATGGCATCCACGCGGGCACGGACGGCGGGCGGGCAAGCCGGGCTGTAGAGGCCGGTGTGCATGAAGTCCACCAGGACGCCCATCCCGTCGCACTCGGTCGCGTCGGCCCGCTCGTCCCGGGCCCGGAGGTCCTGCGCTGAGGGCGGCTCCGCCGTCGTGGCGACAAGCCCGAGCGCCCAGTACCGCTCCGGCGAGGCCGCCGCCAGTTCCATGGCCACCAGGCCGCCCATGCTCAGACCTACCGCCGCCGCCCGGGCGATCCCGAGCGCGGCGAGCAGTTCCTCAATGTCGGTGGCGTACTCCCGCATCAGCACGCGGCCCGGCGTGACCGGGCTGCGGCCGAAGCCCCTCAGGTCAGGCGCAAGCACACGGAAGCTTCCGCGCAGCGCGGCCAGCTGCGGTTCCCACAAAGTCCGGTCGAACGGATGGCCGTGGACCAGCACGACGCACTCGCCGCTGCCAACATCGTCATAAGCAAGTTGCACCGGGAAAGCGTAGAACGCGACCGCCGACGGGCACCAGGCCACTCCAGTATCCCGAACGGAGTCGGCCTGCTCTCCCGCGGATCATGGCCCGGCCGCCCGGAAACACCCGAGGAGCCTTTCTTCAGCGGCCGCGCGTCCTGCGTCGCGAGGGCGGCCCGCGGCACGGCGAGCCCGGCCGCGCCTGCCGCCTCGCCATCGGGCCACAGGCTCATCGCGGCCTCGTCGGCCCCAGGAGGCGCCACGGTCAGGCGTGCAGCGTCTCTGACTAGCTTGGTGATCCTGGGTGAACCTGATGGTTCAGGGATCTGGTTCCCGTCGTGGCGGGGTGGCGTGGGCGTGGAGGTGGAATCCGGCGCCGAGTGCCGCCCCGCGTGCCCGGTGCGGGCGGCGGGCGGGTGTGCTGGTCGTGCTCGCGCCCTGGTCCCGGCGTGCTGCGCGAGGCAGCAGGCGGGCCGTTGTGGCGTGTCCCTCCGGACGCTGGCCGCCGCGGCCCGGGGGCCGTGGCGGGGAGGGTGCCCCGCGTCGCCTGGGCGCGGGGCGTGGTGTCCTTGCCCGGGTCGGGCCGGCCTTCGACCGGTCCCGCCTGGCAGTCTGGGTGATGACCGCGGCAGCTTCAAGGCCGTCGTCGACGGCCCGGATGGCCATGGTCGCTGAAGCGCGGTCTGTGGTCGTCTTGTTCTGGTGGGCGAGGCCGCGGGCGGCGATCCGCTGCCAGGCGCCCTGGTCCCGGTCGCCCTGCCACCCGTACCCTGGGCAGACGGCCCACTTCCAGCCCGGCACCGTGGGCTTGTCGGGTGCCTTGCAGTGCCGCAGCGGCGCCAGGCAGCGCGGGCAGCACTTCGACGTGCCGCGCGGCGGGACGGTGACCACCGCGATGCCGTGCTCCGCCGCCAGGTGCCGCATCCGCTCGGTGACCTTCCCGCGCACCGCCTGCGACAGCCGGGTGTTCAGGGTGCGGCCCATGCCCCGGGCCTCCATCGACCTGAGGTCCTCGACGTAGACGACAGTCGCCCGGGCGGCGATCGCCTGGTCCACCGCCCAGCGGGCCGCCGACCAGGCCAGGGCGTCGTTGAGGTTCGCCCGCCGGCGGCTGACCCACCGGCGCTCTTCGGCCAGGACCTCGGCCCGCGGACTCAGCGGGTGCTGCCCGCCGCCGACGAGCCGCTCGTAGTGGCTGGCCTTGGCGTGCAGGCGCTCCCCGTGACGGCGGAGCCGGTGCTGCCTGGCCAGGACCCCGGCCGCCCGGTACTGCGCCCCGGTGCCGAGGGCGGTGATCGTCCCGTCCTCGTGCAGGCGGGCGGCGCCGCGCCGACAGCAGCGTGTTCAGCCCCCAGTCCACCCCCAGCGCGACGGCGTGCCCGTCGCGTCGGGCCGCGGGGACCGGGTGGGTGAAGGCCAGGTCAGCGCGCAGCCTCCCGTCCTTGAACTGGAGGGCGGGCAGGTGCAGCACCGCCCCGGGCGGGACGGTCGGCGGCAGGGTGAGGGGGACCGCCACCCAGGTCCAGTCCCGGTACTCCCGGGGGTCGGGGCGGACGGGGAGCTGCAGCCGCAGCAGCGCCCGCCGCGGGTCGGTTCCGGACCGCTCGATGGTGGCCTGCTGCCGGTCGCAGGCCGACAGCAGCAGCACTCCCGAGGCCCCCGGCGGGCCCTCCAGCTCGAACAGGCTCCCGGGCAGCCGGCCCCGCGCGGCCAGGAACCGCTGCACCTGCCGGGTACGGGCCCTGATCACGGCGGACGGAACGTGCTCCCCGCCCGCGACCGCGCCCCGGACCGCCGCCCACTCCGCGGCGGTCCGCTTAGCCGGGTGCGCGGGCCACGTCGCGAGGACCGCGTCCGCCAGGGCCGTCCGCCAGCACGCCGACCGCAGCACCCGCCCGGCCTGCTCTTGGGCCATGCGGGCGACCCGGTCGTTCACCCTCACCCCCTCCGGCGCGACGACAGGCCAGCCGAGGCGGCGCACCGCCATCCACGCCGCCCGCGGCAGCGGCCGGCCGGCCGCGTCCCGCCCCGAGGCGAGAGCCGCCACGCCGGATGCGTTCCACCGCTCCGCCACCAGCCCGGCGGCCATGCCGCGCACCAGCCCGGCGCACCAGCCCACCCGCTCCGCCACCACCCGGGCAGGCAGCACCTCGCCCGTCTCCTCATCGGTACCCCCCTGACCAGGACCCGGCAGCCCGCAATGCGGGCCGCCTCGCCATCCGCGAGGAGCACCTTGCCGCCCACCAGCCACCCTCCCGCCCCGAGGAAAAACAATCAGAGGTAACACGATCACCTGTTCGAGCATACCGCCGGCCCCGGACAATACCCGCAAGTAATTACCACTCCCGCAAGCAGAATCTCGCGCCACTACCTGCAAGACCACCAAGGATCACTAAGCGAACGGTGAGCCTGTGCGGCGTGATGACCAGGGCCTCCGGGAACAGGGCGGCGAACCGGGAGGCCGTTCCGAACATCGCCCCGATGCGCTCGGCGTACTTCACCGCGTACTCCGGCACCTGGTCAGCCGGGGGGAACCCGGGAACGTGCTCAGCGGTCCCCTCGACGCGGATGATGTCACGGCCGAGGTCGGTCACGTCGAGTCCCAGCGCTACCCGCGGGTTGAGGCTGATGTTGCGCAGCTTGACCTTCCCCGCCTGGCTGTAGATGAGGATGGTCTCGTCGTCGCGCAGCAGGAACCATACCGGCACGCTGTCGGGCCGACCGTCCGGCCGCACGGTCGTCAGCCACGCCATCAGGTTGGCGCGCAGCCGCCCCTCGACATGCGCGCGGCGGTCATCGGGCAGGTGCGACGTCAGCTTCATGGGGATCATCCTGGCAGAGCTGGTGCCGCGCCGGCGGGCTGCCGCTATCCGTCACCCCGAACGAGGGCGGCCTGCTGCCCGGCGCGGCGCCGACACCTACGCGGTGACCACCCAGATCCGCACCGTATGGCAGTGAGCAGTATGCCGCCCCCGTTCGGGGGAAATGAGAAACTAGGCTTCGCCAGCCGGGAACGGTCGGCCACGGGTGACCTCGCGCCCGCCGAGGCGTCCGCAGGGCCGGCCTGCCGCTCCAGCGGACGCGCCGGTCAGGCGCCGACGTAGTCGGCGAGGTGCTCGCCGGTGAGGGTGGAGCGGGCGGCGACCAGGTCAGCGGGGGTGCCTTCGAAGACGACCCGGCCGCCGTCGTGGCCGGGTCCGGGGCCGAGGTCGATGATCCAGTCGGCGTGCGCCATGACCGCCTGGTGGTGCTCGATGACGATGACCGACTTGCCGGAGTCGACGAGCCGGTCGAGCAGGCCGAGGAGCTGCTCGACGTCGGCGAGGTGCAGGCCGGCGGTCGGCTCGTCCAGGACGTACACGCCGCCCTTCTCCCCCATGCGGGTGGCCAGCTTGAGCCGCTGCCGCTCGCCGCCGGACAGCGTGGTGAGCGGCTGGCCGAGGGTGAGGTAGCCGAGCCCGGTATCAGCCAGCCGGCCGAGGATGGCGTGCGCGGCCGGCACGCGGGCCTCCCCGGCGCCGAAGAACTCCCGGGCCTCGTCCGCCGGCATCGCGAGGACCTCGCTGATGTCGCGGCCTCCGAGCTTGTACTCAAGCACCGACGCCTGGTACCGCTTCCCCTCGCACTCATCGCAGGGGACGGCGACCCCGGCCATCACCGCCAGGTCCGTGTAGATGACGCCGGCGCCGTTGCAGCCGGGGCAGGCGCCCTCGGAGTTAGCGCTGAACAGCGCCGGCTTCACCCCGTTGGCCTTCGCGAACGCGCTGCGGACCGGGTCGAGGAGCCCGGTGTAGGTCGCCGGGTTGCTGCGCCGCGAGCCGCGGATCGGGGCCTGGCCGACCGCCACCACCCCGTCCTGCCCGGACACCGAGCCGTGGATCAGGGAGCTCTTGCCGGATCCGGCGACGCCGGTGACGACGACCAGCACGCCGAGCGGGATGTCGACGTCGACGTCGCGCAGGTTGTGGGTGCTGGCGCCGCGTACCTGCAGGGCTCCTGACGGGGTCCGCACCGTCTGCTTCAGGCTGGCGCGGTCGCCCAGGTGCCGCCCGGTGACAGTGCCGCTGGCCCGCAGGCCCGTGACGGTGCCCTCGAAGCAGACGGCGCCGCCCGCCGTGCCGGCGCCGGGGCCGAGGTCGACGACGTGGTCGGCGACCGCGATCACCTCCGGCTTGTGCTCCACGACGAGCACCGTGTTGCCCTTGTCCCGCAGCCGCAGCAGCAGGCCGTTCATCCGCGCGATGTCGTGGGGGTGCAGCCCGATGGTCGGCTCGTCGAAGACGTAGGTGACGTCGGTGAGCGAGGAGCCGAGCTGGCGGATCATCTTGACGCGCTGTGCCTCGCCGCCTGACAGGGTGGCCGACGGCCGGTCGAGCGAGAGGTAGCCGAGGCCGATCTCCGCGAACGAGTCAAGGGCCTGCCCGAGCGCGGCGAGCAGCGGCGCCACTGACGGCTCATCTAGGCCGCGGACCCATCCGGCCAGGTCGCTGACCTGCATCTCGCACGCGTCGGCGATGCTGATCCCGGCGATCAGGGAGGAGCGGGCCGCTTCGGACAGGCGGGTGCCGCCGCAGTCGGGGCACGTGGTGAAGGTGACCGCGCGGTCCACGAACGCCCGGATGTGCGGCTGCATCGCCTCCTTGTCCTTCGACAGCATCGACTTCTGGACCCGGGGGATCAGCCCCTCGTAGGTCATGTTGATGCCCTCGATCTTCATCCTGACCGGCTCGTGCTGGAGGAAGTCGCGCAGTTCCCTCTTGGTGAAGTCGCGGATCGGCTTATCCGGGTCGAAGAAACCCGACGAGGCGTAGAGCCGGTAGTTCCAGCCGCCCGGCGTGTAGCCGGGAATGGTGAGCGCGCCGCCGCTGAGCGACTTGCTGTCGTCGTACAGCTGGGACAGGTCGAGGTCGGTGACCGCGCCGCGGCCCTCGCAGCGCGGGCACATGCCGCCGGCACGGGTGAAGGTCTTCTTCACCGCCTTGCCGCCCCCGACCGCGATCGCGCCGCTGGCACGGACCGGGGCGACGTTGAAGGAGAACGCGTTGGGCGGCCCGATATAGGGCTCGCCGATCCGGCTGAACAGGATGCGCAGCATCGCGCAGGCGTCGGTGGCGGTGCCGACCGTTGAGCGCGGGTCGGCGCCCAGCCGCTGCTGGTCGACGATGATCGCGGTCGTCAGCCCTTCAAGGACGTCAACGTCGGGCCGGGCCAGCGTCGGCATGAAGCCCTGCACGAAGGCGCTGTAGGTCTCGTTGATCAGCCGCTGCGACTCCGCGGCGATCGTGCTGAACACCAGCGAGCTCTTGCCCGAGCCGGACACGCCGGTGAACACCGTCAGCCGGCGCTTCGGGATCTCGACGCTGACGTCCTTGAGGTTGTTCTCCCGCGCGCCGTGCACGCGGATCACCTCGTGGCTGTCGGCACCGTGCGCCGCGGGCCGCGTGCCCGTTTCCGTGGACATGCTCATCGTGTCTCCATCTGTCAGCCGGTGCCGCCGCGGCGGCCTCCGTCGGCGCCGCGGCGCGCGCGAGGACGCTGGTCAGCCTAGTCGCGGCCCGGTGACCTGCGCTTCTCCGTTCCTGCTCGGTCCGGTAGCAGGCGTGGGCGCTCCCGGGGCGCTTTTTCCCAGCCGCCCCAGAGCAGCCGGCGCCACCACCGGCGGGTTAGCAGCAGCTGCCAGGTGCCCTGCGGCGGCCGCTTCCCGTTCCTGCCGTGGATGCACTGGCCGTCGCCGAGCAGGCAGTCGCCGGGGCAGTCACCCAGGCAGTGCCGGCAGTGCCTGGGCTGCCTGGCCTCCCTGGCCTCGGGCTGCCTGGCTTCGGGCATAGGACGCTCCCCCGGGAACTCGCCGTCCGGACCCGCTGGGCCCTCCCCGGCATGATAAGCCGCCTGAGCGCCGGCTCAGAAGCCGGCGAGCAGCCCGCCGGGCGGTACTCGGCATGCTCGTCAACGACCTCGCGCCCTGGCTGGCCGCCGAGTACACCGCGGTTCACGGGCGGAAGGCATCACGGAACGCCCCGTGAGCCTAGCCAGCCGCAGCAGGGCGAGAGAAGGGCGATTTATCGGCATGCCGCCGGTTAATCACAACTGTGTAATTCCCTGTGGGCAATCGGTGGTTTCCCGCAGGCGCGGAACGGGGCCCTCGGTCCTGGTGGACGGAGGGCCCCGTCGCGGGGCGGGCCAGGGCTAGCGGGCGGATGTCCCGGTGGCGTGGGGGACGCTGGCGGTGCTGCCGGCCGTGGCGTGCGGGAGGGCGCGGGCGCGGACGGCCAGGCCGAGAGTGCGGGTCAGGATCATGGCGACCGCCATGAAGATCAGGCCGTCCGTGATGGCGGCACTCGTGACCAGGTGGGCGACGCTCCACTGGTCGAGCTGGGCGGGGAACCAGTGGGTCGCGCCATACGAGAAGGCCGCGCGGGCGCCGATCACCAGCGTCCAGAGCAGGGCGTAGGGCCAGGTGGCGCGGCTGACCGGCTTGCCGGTGCGCGGACTGCGGTAAACCTTCGTCAGCGCGATCGCCGCCAGGCCGCCCAACAATCCAGCGGCCACGCCCGCAAGCTCAACCGCCAGGCCGGCGCCGTGGGTGACAACGGGGTCGATGAACAGGGGCACGATGGCCGCGGCAACCACGGCCGGGCGCAGCAGCCGCATGGGGCCGATCTTGCGGTGGGTGCCCAGGTCGCCCTGCAGGGTCACTGCCAGGACGGCGACGTTGACGATCTCCGCTTGGGCTAGTTCGCTGAACATGAGGTGCTCCTCGTGAGTGGGTGCCGCTCGTTACGATCACCACTCAATCGCCGGACGGCCCGCAGCGAATCGCCCCGTGGTTCACCACCCGGCATGAACTTCGCCGCCTGATCCTCATACCAGGCGGTAGGAGAAGCGAAGCCGCTGGATCAACCCGGACGCCAACCCGCAGGGCGACGTCTCAGCGCAGGTCGCGGGCTTACTTTCCTCTCGTCGGCAACTCGCCGGTCTGCTGGAAAGGGAGCGCACGCCGTGTCCGCCATCGAAATACTCGCCGTCATCGGCATCATCGGGTACGTCATCTACTGCCAGGTCCAAGGGCAACCGCTGCGCGGCAGGCGCACCGTGCTACTGCCCGCGATCCTCACCGTGATCGGGTTCGTGAACCTGCGCAGCGGCGGAGCGCACCTGTCCGGGGCGGACATCACCAGCCTTGTCGTCGGCGCCGCCGGGTCCGCGGTGATCGGCCTGGCCTTCGGCGCAGTCATGCGCCTCGAATCGCGAGGCGGATACCTGTGGGCGCACCTGCCGCTGCGCGGACTGTGGCTCTGGGCCGCACTGGTCGCCTGGCGAGTGGTCGTTATCCTCCTGGCCAGCGGGCTGCACGCAAACGTCGCGGCATCATCGGCGACCCTGTTGTTCACCCTCGGCATCAACCGGCTCGCCCAGGCCGCCGTCATCGTGATGCGGGGCGCGCGGATGGGCGTGCCGTTCGCGCCGGAGAAGAACGGCAAGGTTTTCCTGTCCGACTCGATGAGCCAGCGGTTCAGCCTCGACGGTGACCACGGCCGCAGCGACTTCGACGGCCAGCGCCGCGGCCAGGACGACGACAACGGGCAGGACGGGTACCGCCGCCGTGACCACCGCCATGACCACGACCGCCGCACGCGCCGGGAGCGGCGAGACCGGTGGTGACGTCCGGCGCCGGCGCGCCTCGCCATAATAGGGAGATGCTGCGCCTCGCGCTCTGGAGCGTCCGGATCGCCGGACTGGCGATCGTGGGCCTGCTCACCTTCCTCGCCCCGCCCGCAGCCAGGGGCGCCGCCCCGACGCAGGTCATCGCCTACGCGGTGATCTGCGCCGGGGTAGCGGTATGGGGCCTGGCCGAGTTCGCGCCGGGCACCACGACCCCCGGGTGGCGGGCGGCGCTGCCGGCCGCCCTCGGCGCGGTGACCACGGCAGGGGGCCTGGGCGCGTCGGCGGGCGGCGGCGGACAGAGCCTGATCGCGTACTCGGCCGTCGCCCTGGTCACCGCCGCCGAAGTACTTTCCCTGCAGACCGCCGTTGCTCTCGGGCTGCTCGGCGTGCTGGCCACCGAGATCGGCGGGATCGTCTTCGACCAGGGGGTCGGCACCCTGCTCGGTTACCCGCTGCTGCTCGTGGTCGGCGTGCTCCTCGGACGGAACCGGGCATCGCTCCGCGTCCAGGCCGAGCAGGCCAGGCAGTTGCTCGCCCAGCACGAGCAGCTGCGAGCGGAACAGCGCCGGGCCGACGTCCTTGAGGAACGGGCGCGGATCGCGCGAGAGATCCATGACGTGCTCGCGCACTCCCTCGGCGCGCTCGGCATCCAGCTCCAGACCGTCCGGGCGCTCTTCACCGTCCACAACGACCCGGACCGCGCGCTCCAGGCACTCGCCACAGCGCAGCACATGGCTTCCGGGGGACTCGCGGAGACCCGCCGGGCCGTCCACGCGCTGCGCACTGACATCCTTCCGCTGCACGAAGAACTAGCCCGCGCCACGGCGGAGACAGCCGGGCGCCACCATATCCGGGTTCGTTACCAGACCTCGGGCACACTACGGCCGCTGCCGCCGGAAGCCACCGTCGCGCTGCTCCGCATCGCCCAGGAGTCGCTGGTCAACGTGGTCAAGCACGCACCGGGCGCGGACATCGATGTCGACCTGGACTACCGGGAAGACGGCATACGGCTGACTGTCACCAACCCGCTGACGGGAGACGGGCCCCGCACGGCCGGCGACGGCCTAAGCACGGCGGACTCCGGCTACGGCCTCACCGGGATGCGCGAGCGGCTGCTCCTGCTGCGCGGCAGCCTGGACGCGGGGCAGCGTGACGGCCAGTGGGTTGTCGAGGCAGACCTCCCGCTCACGCCCGCAGCGACGAGCACCGGACCATACGCCACCACACCAGTAACCGGAGAAGGCGACCATTGAACGAATCCGCCGCGCCGATGCGCGTCATCGTGGCCGACGACCAGGCCAGCGTCCGCGAGGGCCTGGTCCTGCTGCTCGGCGGGCTGCCCGGCATCGAGGTCGTGGCGTCAGCCGCGAACGGGGCGCAGGCGATCGAGCTCGTCGCCAAGCACCAGCCGGACGCGGTCCTCCTCGACCTGCACATGCCGGTGCTCGACGGCACCGAGGCCACCCGTAGGCTCACCGCCGAGTATCCGCAGGTCGCCATCGTCGTCCTGACCACGTACCTCGACGACACCTCGGTCCTCGAGGCGCTGCGGGCCGGCGCGCGCAGCTACCTGACCAAGGACGCCGACCACACCGAGATCGCTAGCGCCCTTCGCGCGGCGTCGGAAGGCCTGTCGGTATTCGACTCCCGCGTGCACGCCACGCTCATGAACGCCGCCGGCCGCGCCACCCAGCCGGCGCAGGCCCCCGAACCCGGTGCCGCGTCCGGGGGGCCGTTGCCAGACGGGCTCACCGAGCGCGAGGCCGAGATCCTCCGCCTGATCGCCCAGGGCCTGAACAACCCCGAGATCGCGGCCCGCCTCTTCGTCACCACGCACACGGTCAAGAGCCATGTCAACCGGGTCTTCGCGAAGACCGGATCGCGCGACCGCGCCGCCGCCATCCGCTACGCGCAGCAGCACGGACTCGCCTGACCCGGTGCCTCCCAAGGGCTGGCCTGCCAGCTCGGCGCGGCACGTGCCCGCGTCCCCGCTGACGAACGTGAGCAGCAGGCGGCCCGTCTCCTCCGCCGCCGCGGCGTCCGCCGACGACAGGCGTCCGAACGGCTCGACCAGCAGGACGTGCGTGCCGCCGGCCAGCCGACGGCAACCATGTGGGGGACCCGCGGCTTTGATGATCAACGAGCAGGTCCGCCACCTCGTCGTTGCCCTGCGAGTCTGGTACCGGAGAGGACTGATGCATTGTGCGCCGCTGAGCGGGTGACTTGCTCGGATATCGCCGTGAGCGGGGTGATCTCGATCGCTGTCGTCGAAGGGGTTGCCGGGCGCCGCCACGTCGCCACTACCTGGCCGCCGAGGAGGACGGTGCAGGAGGGGATGCCGTTGCGGTGAGGGAAGACGCTGGCGCTGCGGTTGTCCGGGAGGGTGGGGGTGCGGTCTCGATAGCCGAAGAGCATCTCGTCGAAGCCGGGGAGGACCACCACGTCTTCTGCCTCCGCCCGGCAGGCGGCAAGCCCGTCCTGGGTGGCCGGCCCGAGAAGGTACTCGACGTCATCGACGGTGATGGTGCTCAGGTGGCGCCGGGCCGCGGCGACGGCGCGCTTGCTGTCGACGGCGGTGAGGTTGGCCCAGCGGACGAGGTCGGCAGGGGTGGCCGGGCCGTGGCCGTCGAAGTAGCGGCGGGCCAGCGCCTCCAGGGCGTCGTCGCGTGCGGGCATGGACGACGCGGGAATCCATTCGTCGGCGAGGACGAGGAGTTGCTGGCCGTTGCGGACTGGCCCGAAACACAGCGTGCCTGTGTGCGCGAGGTGCCAGATGAGGTGGTAGCCGCGTTGGCTAGTGGTGTCGATGCCGGCAGCACCCCACGCCGCGGTGACCTCGGCCCGGGAGGACGGCCCGCGCGAGGAGAGGACCTCGACGGCAGTGCGCTCGGCCCGGTCGAGGAGGCGAGGGGTGATCCCGAGCCGGGCCTCGCGCCCTGCCGCTGCGGCAAGCTCACGCGGTGCGAGCAGACGGCCGAGCCAGCCGAGATCGCTCGCCGCGACCAGGTGCAGTGTGCCTCGCAATGGCCACGCTCGTACCACGGTGCCGGCGTCGAGCGCTGCCTCCGCTTCGGCGGTGGTGGTCGCGCCGCGCAGGGCAACGGACGCAACCCCGCTCCAGTAGTCCTGCGCCTGCAGGCAGAGCATCCGTTGGACGGACACCTCCGGCGCGGCGCGCCGCAGGCCGACGACTCCTTGCGCGACGAGCCGGAGAAGGGCGAGGTCTCGATGAACGTACGTCTCAGGCATGGGTTTCAGGCAAGCCAGTCAGCGGCTGCCGGACCGCGCGCTCACTGCCGGTTCGCCGGGCCCGCGTTCGCGACGATCGTCGCCAGCGGCGGGATGACCAGCGCCACCGCCGACATCACCACGGCCGCGGTGACCGAGTACCGCCAGATCAGCGTCCAAGCGAGCACGATCAGCACCAGGCACGTGCCCATCATGGCGAAATAGGCCCGCCTCCGCGTTGTCAGCCTGAGCGGCCGCCCGCGGCGGTTAGGCGGCCCGTCGCCGTCCGGCGTAGACAAGGCATCCGCCTCCCTCCGACTCACTATTCCCGCAGAGCCGCAGATTAACTAGTGCACTCGGAACGGGTTCAGGTTCCTCTACCCGGTCCGGCGTTGCCCCGGATGCCCGGAGGCGGGGGCGGCCTGGCTCAACCGGCCGCAGCGAAGGTGAACATCTTGTCCGCCGCGATGCGCGCCGCGATCGAGTCGGACTGGTCCAGCCAGGTCTCGAACTCCGGTCCCTGCAGGGGCAGGTAATGGTCGAGCACCGCCTGCCGCAGCTCGCCGATGGCCGGGTCGGAGAGCTCGAACAGCTCCGCCCGGCCATGCACGGTAACGGCGAGTTCCTCGCCGGGAAGGTGGGTGGCGGTTACGGCGGGGCGGGCGGCCAGGTGCCGCATGCGTACCGAGTTCCGGCCCGATGTGAAGCAGAATGACCCGTGCAGGAGGTAGCCATCGACCGGCCCCGCCAGGGGCCGGCCGTCCGCCGTCACCGTGGCGACCACGAGCAGCCGCATGCCCCGCAGCCGCTCGCACACCTGCACCGCGCTGAGGCGGCGGCCGGCAGTGATGATGTCACTCAGGTGGGCGCCCGCTCCGGCGGCGCTGCGGTCGAGCAGCAGCTGCAGGCGTTCGATCTCCTCCGGCGTTTCCAGCACGTGCCGATTAGACCACGGCCGCGTGCGGCGCTGTTCCCCTAGATCGTTGACCGGTATTTCGTGGCTGGTGGGAGGGCCGTGCGGCGACACGCCGTAGGGGAGCGCGACCTGCCGCTTCTTGATGAAGACTTGACCGGGCGCCTGCTCAGGCGTGGCCGTTCTCGCTGAGCACGGTCCGCAGCGCTTGCCGGAGTCCGGCCGCTCCAGCGTCGCCTAGCGTCGCCGTGAAGTCCCGCTCGGTCTCGGAGTACCGGCTCTCTGCCTGCCGGAATACCTCCCAGCCGTGGTCGGTGAGCGCGATGATGTTGCGTCGCCGGTCTTGTTCTGAGGGGCTGCGCGCGACGATTCCCTGGCGTTCGAGCGCGTCGAGGAGCGCGACCATCGAGGTGCGATCGACGCCCAGCACGGCCGCGGCTTCCTGCTGTGACTGCGCCTCCCCGCTTGCGATGACCCTGAGCACGCCGAGGTCGCGAACGGTCACCCCGATGTCGGCGAGCGCTGCCTGCGCCCGGTGCTCCAGCGCGAGGTGCGCGTGCTTGAGGAGATAGCCGAGCACGTCGTCACGCGCGCGGACCTGGCCCGCTGCTTCAGAACCCCGCCTCGACACACCCGGATAATACCAGTAGACTGACCATCAGTTCTACTGATGATTTGTCATGCTGACGAAAGGAACGCGATGATTCTCGTCACCGGAGGGTCCGGGTTCATCGGCTCCCACACCGTGCGCGCGCTGCACGGCCTCGGCGAGCCGAGCGTCGTGATGCAGCGCCGCAGCGGCCAGGTCCCCCCGCAACTCGCGGACCTGCCCGTCGTCGCGGAGCAGGCCGACGTCGCCGACCTGGGCGCACTGCGGGCGATCGGCGAGCGCCACGAGATCACCGGCATCGTGCACCTCGCGGGTTACCCCGCGCCGCGGGGCACGGCCGGGGGCATCGAGGCAACCGCGGGCCTGCTCGACGGGCTCCTCAACATCGCCCGCGTCGCCGCGGAATGGGGCGTGCGCCGGGTGAGCCTCGCCAGCACGCTCGGGGTCTACGGCGGCATCGCGCACAGCGGCCCGCTGACGGAGGACCTGCCGGTGCTCCTGACCGCCCCGCACCCGATCCCGCGGTCGAAGAAGATCGCCGAGCTTCTCGGGGAGCAGCTCGCGGAGGCGACCGGCACGGAGATCGTCAGCCTCCGGATCTCCGGCACCTGGGGCCCCCTCGGCCACGAGGACCCGTTCTTCGCCGCACCCGCGCTCATCCACGCGGCAGCCAGCGGCAAGCCCCTGGACCTGTCCGCCCTGCTCATCCCGCCGCACCTCGGCGACGGGCTCGACCTGTGCTACGTCAAGGACACCGGCCGCGCGATAGCCCTGATCCAGCTCGCCGGGCATCTCCAGCACCGCACCTACAACATCGCGTCCGGGCGGGTGACCACGAACGCAGAGGTGATCGCAGCGATCCGCGAAGCCGTGCCCGAGGCCGAACTCGACCTCCCGGCCGGCGCCGGCCGGCCAGGCGCCGCTCTTGACATCACCCGGCTCCGCCAGGACACCGGGTTCGAGCCGGAGTACGACACCGTCCGCGCGGCCGCCGGCTACATCGCCTGGCTCAGGGCGGGCAACGAACGCTGACCCGCGCCGGCGGCAGCCCCGCCGCCACGACTCCGGCACCAGCCCGGCGCGGTCAGAACGGGCGGACACCGGCTTGCCGGATCGCGGGCGCGGCCGCCCGCCACGAGCAAGAGCGGCCGCTGCACACGAGCAAGCCACACGTCCGGACCCCGGAGCCCGTCATGACCGCCGACCTGGACACCCTCCTGACCGCACTCTACGTGGAACTGACCGACCGGATCATCCCGTTGCGCGGGCCCGGCCGCCGCGGGCCGAGAAGGCCGCCGGACGTCACCGACGCCGAGCTCGCCTGCCTGGCCGTGGCGCAGGTCCTGCTCCGGTGCGACGACGAGCGGCACTGGCTGCGCGCCGCCCCGCGCCTGGTCGGGCACCTGTTCCCGCGGCTGCTGGCCCACAGCGAGTACAACACCCGGCTGCGGCAGATCGCGCCGCTGATGGAGGCCGCCCTGCGCTGGCTGGCCGACGCCACCCCGGCGACCGCGGAGCAGTTGCGGCTGATGGACGCCACCCCGGTCCCGTGCGGCACCTCCGCCGTCACCGCGAAGCGCTCTGACCTGTTCGGGTACGCCAGCTACGGGTACTGCGCGAGCCATTCCCGCTGGTACTGGGGATGCAAGCTGCTGCTGATCTGCACCTGCGACGGCACCGTGACCGGGTTCAGCCTGGCGAACCCCAAGCTGCACGGCGAACGGGACCAGGCCCGGCAGACCCTGGAACTCCAGCCCGCGAACCGCCCCGCGCCCGGCACCGCCGTCGTCACCGACAAGGGCCTGTCCGGGCAGGGCACCGAGGAGTTCTTCGCCGGCGACGGCCTGGGCCTGGCCCTGATCCGCCCCGCCCGCAAAGACGAGAAGCAGCCGCGGCCGTTCCCGAACTGGCTCCGCCAGCGCGTCGAGGCCGTCATCTGGACCCTGAAAAGCCAGCTCGGCCTCGAACGCCACGGCGGCCGCATCCCCGCAGGACTCTGGGCCCGCATCATCCAGCGGCTCCTCGCCCTCAACGCCTGCATCTGGCACAACTGGCAGATCGGCGCCCCCGTCAAGCGATCCCTGATCGCCTACGACCACGTATAACCTGCCCGCATTTCCCGATCAACGATCTAGGGGGTCGCCTTGCGGGTGACGAGCACGAGGTACCTGCAGTCTTCAGCGCTCTCGTTGCGGAACTCGCGCGGTCGCGGCTCGCCGAGCTCGAACGTGTCGCCCGCGGCCAGGACGTGCGTGGCGGGCCCGTCCACCAGCGTGAGCTGGCCGGACAGCACCCAGACGAGCTGGGCGATGAAGGCGTACGCCCCCGCCGGGTAGGGCACGCGCGAGCCGGCCGGCAACGTGACCTCGGTGACCGCGACGGGGAACCGGGGCGTCGATACCTGCCGGCGCAGGTAGCCGGTGTCCGGGTCGCGCCACTGCGGGATGTCGGCGGCCCTGCGCACCACCCCGCCCCCTGGTGCCATCCCCTCTCCGTCGGGCGGAGGGCCGTCTGGCGGGCCAGGCGCCTGGCCGCCTGGAGGGTTCCCCGCCGCGCCCGGGCCGGCGGGCGTGAGCAGCTCCGAAACGCTCAGCTCGAGGGCGGCCGACAGCTTGCCCAGCACCACGGCCGTCGGGCTGCTCTCGCCGCGCTCGATCTTGCTGATCATCGCACGGGAAACCCCGGAGGCCGACGCCAGCCGCTCGATCGGCCAGCCCCTGGCCCGCCGCTCGCCGCGGAGCCGTTCCCCGAAGGCTACCCTTGTATCTACGATGGTAGACATGAATCCACTATATAAGATTAGGCTGGCAGCGGCGGCAGACGCGGAGGCGATCCGTGAGATCCGCAACGACGTGATCGCGCGCTCGACGGCCATGTGGACGACGGACCTCGTGTCGCCTGGCGACGGGCGCGCCTGGCTGGCGGATAACCTCAAGCGCCGCTCCGCGTACGTCGCGGAGGCCGGCGGCCAGGTCGTCGGCTACGCCAACTGGGCGCCATGGCGTCCCAAGGACGGCTACCGGCACACCGTGGAGGACTCCGTATACCTCATCGAGGGCCACCAGGGATGCGGCCTAGGCGCGGGCCTGCTGCGGACGCTCATCACGGGCGCCGGGGAATCAGGCGCGCACGTGATGATGGCCAGCATCGAGGCGACCAACGCTCGGTCGGTCGCACTCCACGAGCGGCTCGGCTTCGAACTGGTCGGCACCGCCCGCGAGGTCGGCACCAAGTTCGGCCGCTGGCTGGACCTGACCATGATGCGCCTGCCCTTGCAGCCCAGCCCGCAAGCCAGCCGAGCGCGATCATAACGGGCCGTGGCCTGTCACCGCCGCGGTGACAGGCCACGGCCCGTCGGCCGACGGACGCAAGGTGGACGCCCCAGCGAGAGCCCTGGTCGGGCAGTTGATGTTTTAGCCTGTGCCCGGATGATGATCGCGGCGGCCGTTGTTAAGCGCTTCGCGCTTCTTGCTGTTATCCTAATTCAGGCTGTCCCGCAGACCGCCGGAACTCGCGGCCAAGGATGGCCTTCGCTCGAAACGGCACCCTGCCTGGCTTCCGGGCCCGTACTGGCTGGCCGATGCGCCGTGGGCCTCAGATCGTGGACCGGATCAGCCGACGACAAGAACACAGGACGCTTCTTGCTGTTATCGCGCTCAACGGAGAGCACATCTCTCGTCAGACAGGGGCTTCCGTGAAACTCCGCGTGGCGGGAACTTCGCACTGCGCGGTAAAACGCGCCCCAGACGTGCGTTGCTACCATCGTTTGCGGAGTTTCCGCAGTAACTGCCGCCGGGGGATTCGGGCAGGGCCTCGCTTCCGCCACCCCGCTCCCCCACGCATCACAGTTCCGCACGATGGCGGTTCTCGCGAAGGTAAGTCACGCGACGAGGCTCACCGCCGTAAAGACAACGCTTCGCTTCTTGCTGTTATCTGACGTCGTGGCCAGTTGCGCCGGTTGGCGGTGCTGCTCCCCCGGGGCTTCAGGATCAGGCGCTCCGCGCTTCTTGCTGTTATCTTTCCGACTGTGCCCGAGATCCGGGCCAGGGTGCCTGCAGCACGCGGTTATCCCCGGGTCGCGTGGTCGGGGCGCAGGAGGGCCACCGGTTGTCACCCGTGCCCGTTCGGAGCATGTCTCGCCTGTCCCCCAGCGGCCGCCGGCCGTTACCCGGTATCTCACGAGATAAACGAAAACCGCGCCACCATGACCGCGAAGATTCTTCCTGGGGAAAGACTTGCACCGTACAGGCGCACAAATCTTCCTGGAAAATAAAGTCTTCGCGATCACGGGGCGCGGCACGCGTGGCTGCGCGTTACGCGGCTGGGATTAGCCGTTCGCGCCGCCGGTCAGCGGACGCAAGGCGAGACGGCCGTCGTAGCCGGCGCGCCGGGGCAGGCGGACCCTCGCGGTCCAGATTGGGGTAGCGCGGCGTGCCATGTAGGCAGGGACGGTACGGGCTTCTGGCTTGCCGCGCCACTCTGAGCGGCGCACTACCAGCCAAAGCGGGATGCCCACCCAGAGCGCGAACGCGAGCATCATCAGCGGAATGTTCATCGCCAGGACATCGGACATGATTTCCTCCTCTGGCCCGCTTTCCTCCGCAGACCTTTCCTTGTCACGCTCCCTATGATGCCCCAGGGAATTCTGATGATCCGTAAATACAGCTGTGCTAGAGCTCTGCATCTCGGACGCTTCCTCTGAGCTGTCTCTGCATCTGATGAAAGAGGAATAGCGCGAGAAACGGTGTCTTGCCGATGGGCATGCAAGCGCCTGCGCCAGGCACTCAGAACGGTCGCGGAACCCGTGCTGGCCTGCGGATTTTCCGGCGAAGCCGGATCACCGGCCGGCCTGCAGGTGGCCGGCGAGATGGTCGATCTAGCCGGCAGGCTGCGGCGCCGGGCTCGACTGGAAGTCGAGACTCGTGAACCTCCGGGCGCGGGTCGGCGGCCGCGTGGCGACGGCCGTCAGTCGGTGCCGGACTCCATGGCCGCGCGGTCGAGGAGCTCGTCGTCGGGGACCTCGCCGGCCGAGGCGATCGCCTCGGCGCCGCCCTGGGGCATCGCGCCGATGAGATCGGCCGTCCCGATCCCGCCCGCGCCGATCAGCGCCGCGTGGCCACCGCCGAACATGCCGAGGCCCGCGTACTGCTCTAGCTTGGCGCGGGAGTCGGCGATGTCGAGGTTGCGCATGGTGAGCTGGCCGATCCGGTCCGCGGGGCCGAACGCGGCGTCCTCCACCCGCTCCATCGACAGCTTGTCCGGGTGATAGCTGAACGCGGGCCCTGTCGTGCCCAGGATGGAGTAGTCCTCGCCGCGCCGCAGCCGCAGCGTCACGCTGCCGGTGACGGCGGTGCCGACCCAGCGCTGGAGGGACTCGCGGATCATCAGCGCCTGCGGGTCGAGCCAGCGGCCCTCGTAGAGGAGCCGGCCGAGCTTGCGGCCCTCGTTGTGGTAGGCGGCTACCGAGTCCTCGTTGTGGATGGCGCAGACCAGGCGCTCGTAGGCGGCGTGCAGCAGGGCCATGCCGGGCGCCTCGTAGATGCCTCGCGACTTCGCCTCGATGATCCGGTTCTCGATCTGGTCCGACATGCCGAGGCCGTGACGGCCGCCGATCGCGTTCGCCTCAAGGACCAGGTCGACGGCGCCGCCGAACTCCTTGCCGTTGATCGCCACCGGACGGCCCTGCTCGAACGTGACCGTCACGTCCTCGGCCGGGATCTCGACCGCCGGGTCCCAGAACCGGACGCCCATGATCGGCTCAACGAGCTCGACGTTCGCGTCGAGGTGCTCGAGCTGCTTGGCCTCGTGGGTGGCGCCCCAGATGTTCGCGTCGGTGGAGTAGGCCTTCTCCTTGCTGGCCCGGTACGGCAGCCCGCGGTCGGCGAGCCACTGGGACATCTCCGCCCGGCCGCCGAGCTCTCCGACGAACGCCGCGTCGAGCCAGGGCTTGTAGACGCGCAGGGACGGGTTGGCCAGGAGGCCGTAGCGGTAGAACCGCTCGATGTCGTTGCCCTTGTAGGTGGAGCCGTCGCCCCAGATTTGCACGTCATCCTCGAGCATGGCCCGGACAAGGAGCGTGCCGGTGACGGCGCGGCCCAGGGGCGTCGTATTGAAGTAGGCGCGGCCCCCCGACCGGATGTGGAAGGCGCCGCACGTGAGGGCGGCCAGGCCCTCTTCGACAAGGGCGGCCTTGCAGTCGACCAGGCGGGCACCCTCGGCCCCGTAGGCGCCGGCCCGGCCCGGAACGGACGCGACGTCGGGCTCGTCGGCCTGGCCGAGGTCGGCGGTGTAGGTGTAGGGCACCGCGCCCTTCTCGCGCATCCACGCGACAGCCACCGACGTGTCCAGGCCGCCGGAGAAGGCGATCCCGACGCGTTCACCGACAGGAAGGGAGGCGAGCACCTTGGTCATGACTGCAATTATATGCATACCACTGCATGACCATGCAACGCCTATACGCGAGCTCCATGGCGCGGGGTCGCCGCAGTAACCCGGCATCCCTACGCTTCTTGCTGTTATCAGCCATCTAAGGGGCGGCGGGGCGGCCCGGCCCAGGCGTGGCGGCAGGCCAAGATCGACCGGATGGCCGTGCGCCGCCCGGCACCGGTCTCCGTGGCGTCACGTCAGCCCCTTCCGTCACATTGACGGTCAACTATCCGCCTGCACCTGACCGGCCCCGCGAATTCAAGCTGGCCCCACTACGCAGTAAATGCCACTATTTCCCTTAAAAGGCAAAGTCTGCAATTCCTCCTGCTTTACGCTTCCGCATACCGCCTGTAGGCCGCACATCAGGAGGAATTCCATGTTCCGCTCACGCATCCGCATTCTGGCGCCTCCCCTCGCAATAGCCCTAATAGCACTTTCGGGCTGCGGGGGCCAGGCCGCCACCGCTGGAAGCACTAGCCCGAACGGGCTACAGAAAACAACCCTTAACGTGGCCGTCGTGCCGGCGGTCGATTCCGCCGGATTTTTCGTCGCGCTGCACGATGGCCTGTTCACCAAGGAGGGCCTGACAATCCACTACACCCCCGCTGTCAGCAGCGACGAGGTGATCGACCAGCAGATCGCCGGGCAGTACGACATTACCGGCGGGAACTACGTCTCCTACATCCAGCATTACGTGGACGACCACCAGCCGCTTGAGATCATCGCCGAAGGATCGGTGATGCAGCAGGGGACGCAGGCCATCTACACGATGCCGAACTCCAAAATCAAGACCCTTTCTGACCTGAAAGGGCATCTGCTCGGAATCAACGCGCCCCTCAACATTAACTACCTGCTCGCCGCCTCGGTGATCACCGAGAACGGCATCCCGCTGAATCAGGTGCGCTTCCCGACCCAGCCGATCCCATTCCCCAACATGGCGGCGGAGCTCGCCGCGGGGAAGATCGACGCGGCGGCGATGCCGGAGCCGTTCGCGACCGCCGCCGAGCAGCAGTACGGCGCGGTCGAACTCTCCGACCTCAACCAGGGCGCCACGGTGCAGTTTCCCATCCAGGGCTACGTCGTCACGAAGTCCTGGGCCGAGCAGAACCCCGGCACCCTCAAGGCGTTCATCACGGCGCTGGCGCAGGGCCAGGAGCTTGCCGACAGCAGCCGGCACGCGATCGAGCAGGCCATGGAGAGCCTCAACGGCCCGCAGAACGGCGAGATCCCGCCGATCGTCGCCGCGGTGATGGCGGTGAACATCTACCCCACCTCCATCGACAAGGTCCGGATCCAGCGCGTCGCCGACGTGATGTTCCAGTTCGGCCTGCTGCACTCCCGGTTCAACGTCACCCCGATGATCGGCCCCTGACGCCACCGCGCGCCCAGGCGCCCTAGGGGAACTGTTAACGAGGTCGTTAACAGTTCCCCTAGGGCGCTGCCACGGTCTCGCAAGAGCATCCCGGCGCACCTGCCGGCGTCTTGCCCTGGCCGCCGCGGCGAACGCCTGGAACCGGCGGCGCTTCCCGGCCCACCGGGAAGCGCCGCCGCTGCTTCCCGGTTCTTATATGACGTGACAGCAAAAACCGGTGAGCTCAGAACGGGTGCGCGGCTTCGCCTGGACCAGCCCGCCCGCTCGGTGGCGGTGGTAGTCATCGGCGCTGGCCAGGCAGGGCTCTCCGCCGCCTATCACCTACGGCGGCGTGGCCTGGAGTACGTGGTGCTCGACGGCGAGGACGGGCCTGGCGGCGCCTGGCGGCACCGCTGGCGGTCCCTGCGGATGGCGACGGTCAACGGGATTTTCGACCTGCCCGGCATGCCGAAGCCGCCCCTCAACCCCGCCGAGCCGGCCGCCGACGCCGTGCCGCGTTACTTCGCGGCATACGAGCGGGAGTTCGGCTTCCCGATTCAGCGCCCCGTCCGCGTGCACACCGTGCGCGACGCCGGAGACCGCCATTTCGCTGGCGGCCCGGCCGCTGACAACCCGGCCGACGGCAGGCCCGGCGGAGGCAACCGGGGCGGCGGCCTGCTCGTGGAGACCAGTCACGGCACCTGGGCCGCCCGGGCGGTCATCAACGCGACCGGCACGTGGACCGCGCCGAACTGGCCCTGGTATCCCGGCCTTGAGACCTTCGCCGGCCGCCAGTTGCACGCCGCGCAGTACGTCAGCGCGGCGGAGTTCGCCGGCCGGCATGTCGTGGTGGTCGGCGGCGGTATTTCCGCGGTCCAGCTCCTTAACGAGATATCGCAGGTGACGACTACCACGTGGGTCACCCGCCGCGAGCCGGCGTGGATCGAGGGCGACTTCACCCCGGAGACAGTCGGCCGGGCGTCCGTCGCCCGCGTCGAGGCGGACGCGCGAGCAGGCCGGCCCATCGGCTCCATCGTCTCCTACACCGGCCTGGCCTGGACTCCCTACGCCCTGGCTGCCGCCGAGCGTGGAGCCCTGGTCAGGCACCCGATGTTCACCGCGATCGAGCCGGACGGCGTCCGCATGGCCGACGGCTCATTCCAGCCGGCAGACGTGATCGTGTGGGCCACCGGCTTCCACCAGGCGATCGACCACCTCGCGCCGCTGCGGCTGCTTGGCGACCTCGGCGGCATTGCCGTGGACGGCACCGCCGTCGCCGCCGACCGGCGGATCCACCTGATCGGCTACGGCCCCTCCCAGTCGACCATCGGCGCTAACCGCGCCGGCCGCGCCGCCGCGACGGCGGTCAGCCAGTTGCTGCGCGCCGCCTGAGAGCGGCCACGCACGATCACCACAGTGCCGCCCGGGTGGGCATCGCTGATGCCTGTGGCGGCGGTGATCAGCTCGTCCGGGATCAGGTTAGGCGGGAGGTGACGCCGTCGTTCGTGGCGGTGAGGGGGAACTCGGCGCGCAGGCTGGTGCCCGCCCCGCGGGGGCTGTGCAGGACGATCCGGCCGCCGAGCGCCTCCACGCGGTCCTTCAGGCCGGCCAGGCCGGTGCCGCCGGCCAGGTCGGCGCCGCCGGCGCCGTCGTCGCGGACGGTGACGCGCAGGAGGTCGCCGGCGATCGCTGCCTCGACGCTGACGGCCGAGGCGCGGGCGTGCCTGGCCGCGTTGGTCAGCGCCTCGGCCACGACGTAGTAGGCGCTGACTTCAACCTGCTCGGGCAGCCGTCCCGTGGCAGGCACCTGGAGGTCCACGGGAACCGGGGAGCGCCGGGCCAGCGCCCGCAGCGCCGGGCCCAGGCCGCCATCGGCCAGGATGGCGGGGTGGATGCCGCGGGCGATCTCGCGCAGCTCACCCAGCGCGGCGGCCAGCCCGGCTTCATGCACCACGGCCGTTCGGCATAAAGATGGTTATTTGCGAATAGCGCGGGCGGCGGGGCCCGCTGAGCGCAGAGGGCTGTCAGCGCTCCGCGCATACGGTGAACGCAAGCGGGGATTGCGAGCCGGGCGCAAGCGCTTCTTGCTGTTATCTTCACGGTGGTCGCGGGGGCGGGGCCTGGTAGCCGTCGGCGGGGAGTTGGCGGGGCGGGCGGAGTATGAACTCGTTCGGGATGCTGATGAGGAAGCCGACGAGTGCGCGGGGGCGGCGCGCGGAGCGCAGCCCACGGCAAGGCCGCCGCTTATTTCCTGCTTTAGCGGGATATAACCGGCGGGCGGGCGTTGTTGGCGGTGAGGTGATCACCACGCGGCACCGCAACATCGCTCTGCTCGTCGCAGGCTGCTACTTCATGGAGATGCTCGACGGGACGATCGTGACCACGGCGTCGCCGCAGATCGGGCGGTCGCTGCGGGCGCCCGCCGCCGAGATCGGGCTCGTCGTCACCGCGTACCTGCTGACCCTGGCGGTGCTGATCCCCCTGTCGGGGTGGCTGACCCGCCGGTACGGGAACCGGGTGGTGTTCCTGACCGCGATCGCGCTGTTCACGCTGGCGTCGGTGGGCTGCGCGTCGAGCGTGAACCTCGGCATGCTGGTCGCGATGCGGGTGGTGCAGGGCGCCGGCGGGGCGATGATGGTGCCGGTCGGGCGGAACATGGTGCTGTCGCCTGCCGCCAAGGAGGACATCCTGCGGCTCACCTCGTTCGTGGTCTGGCCCGGGCTGCTCGCCCCGGTGGTCGCGCCGCTGGCCGGCGGCCTGATCACCACCTACGCGACGTGGCACTGGATGTTCCTCATCAACGTTCCGCTGGGCGTGGTCGCGTTCGCGGTGGCATGGCGGCTGGTCACCGCTGGTCCTTCTGCAACGGGCGCCCCGCCGCCGCTTGACTGGGCCGGGGTGGTGCTGACCTGCGCCGGCCTGGGCGGGCTCACCTGGGCGGCGCACCTGGTGTCGCTGTCGGCCCCGCCCGTCGCGGAGACGGTGGCCCTCTTCGCCGTGTCGGCGGCGCTGCTCACGGGAGCGGTCACCCACCTGCGGCGCGCCGCGCACCCGCTGCTCAACCTGCGCACGCTCACGGTGCGGACGTTCCGGGTGTCGCAGCTCGGCGGCACCATGTACTACTTCGTGATCGGCGCGATGCCGTTCCTGCTGCCGCTGATGTTCCAGGTCCAGTTCGGCTGGTCGCCGGTGAAGTCGGGGGCGCTGACCGCTTTCGTGTTCGCCGGGAACGTGGGAATCAAGCCCGCCACGACGCCGCTGATCAACCGGTTCGGGTTCCGCCCGCTGCTGATCGCCTCCACCCTGGGCACGGCCGTCATCGTCGCCGCGCTCGGGTTCACCACCGCCTCGACCCCGGTCGCGGTGATCGCCGCGCTGGCCCTCGCGAGCGGCGTCACCCGGTCGACCGGGCTCACCGTCTACAGCACGGTGGGGCTCGCGGACATGCTCCCTGAGCTGATGCGCGACGCGAACGTACTCGCCGCCACGTCCATGCAGCTCGCCGCGGGCCTCGCGATCGCCGGCGCCACCGTGGGGCTGCGCGTCGGCGACGCGGTCACCAGCGGCGGGCAGGCGGCGTACACCGTCGCGTTCTGCCTCATGGCCCTGGTCGCGGCGGGCTGCGCGGTCGAGGCACTGCGGCTGGACCCGGCGGCAGGGAACGCGGCCCGCCGGGCCCGCGCCGCCGGCCCCCCCGCGCCCCCTGCGTCATCCGCGTCGTCTGCGCCTTCCGGGCGGGCCGGCTAGCGGCACCGGCAGCCCGCCGGATCCCGCCGCGTCTCTTACGTGCCGCCCGTCCCCGCCTGCTTCGCGCGTCCCCGCCTGCTCCCCCGGCCGTGCCTGTATCGCCTGCCCCGAAACCGGCTGGCTCATCGGAACTAGCTGGTAGTCATCGCGGGCTAAACGGCACAGAAACCCCCTTAGCGGGTATTCGGCCGCCTCTAGCCTGACGGGCGTGCTCACCAAGTCACAGCGGACGATTGCGGCGTCCGTGCTTGCGCTCGCGGCCGCAGGCGGCGGATCCCTCGCGGTGATCCGCGCGGTATCCCCGTCCCCTACGCCCACGCTCGTGGCGCCCGCGGCGCTGCCGTCGCTGGCCGGCCCCGCGGCGACGGCGACCGTGCCGCGAGGTGCCGGAGGCGCGGACGGTGCCGGATCGGGAAGCGTCGGGACCGCGGGACAGCAGGGGTCAGGGACGGCTGCGCGCGGATCCGGAGCGGCAAGCAGCGCGATCCCCGTGCTGTCCCGTTCGGCCGGCCAGGGGAATCCCGGCCCGCTGCCCGCGGGGACGATTCCCGCCGACGGCGCGGTGCCCGGCGCGAGCCCGGCGATCCAGGCCCTGGCGGCCGCCCGCGAGGCGGCGACAGCCCTCCCGCACTCGCCGCAGCTACTGGCGGGGCTCGGGGGCACGGCAGGGACCGGTGCCGCGGGCTCTCCCCGGGCGGCGTCTTCTGCACCGCGTTCTTCCGGGGCTTCGCCGACAGCGTCCCCGGCCTCCTCGCCGGCGGTTCCGTCTCCCGGATCCCCTGCACCGGCGGGGTCAAGCGCGCCCACCGGGCCTCCCGCGTCGCCGGCGGGCTCCCCGCCAGCCGGCGGGCCGTCACCCGGCGGGCCGTCGCCCGCGGCGGCGGGGCCGCTGGCCGCGGCTCCCGCGCCGAAGGCCCCGCGCAGCCTCGCGGGCCTCGACGTGGCCGGGTTCCAGCACCCGGTCAGCAGCCAGCACCCGGACGGCGAGGCCATCTCCTGGACCGCGGTCGCCGCGGCCGGGTACAAGTTCGCGGCCGTCAAGGCGACCGAGGGCGACTACTACGTCAACCCGTGGGCGGCCACGGACCTGGCCGGGGCGAAGGCCGCCGGGCTCGACGTCGCCCCGTACCACTTCGCGGTCCCCAACGTCAGCGGGGGCGCGGCGCAGGCGCAGTTCGCGGTGGAGTACTCCGGCTACGCCCCGGGCGCGCGGATGCTGCCGCTGATGCTCGACATCGAGTACGACCCGTACGTCTCGACGGACCACACCAACGAGTGCTACGGCCTGAACCCGGCGCAGATGACCGCGTGGCTCACCGCGTTCGTCGCCGCCGCACGGTCGCTGACCGGCCAGTACCCGGTGATCTACACCACGGCGGACTGGTGGGGCACCTGCACCGGCCGGTCCGCCGCGTTCGGCGCCGACCCGATGTGGGTCGCGGCGTACGGGGTCGCCAGCCCGCCCGTGCCCGCCGGCTGGCACGGCTGGACGTTCTGGCAGTACACCAGCGGCGGCACGGTGCCGGGCGTGGCCGCTCCCGGCACCACTGACCTCGACTCCTTCAGCCCGGCCGGGGTCGGCCTGATCGACCCCGGCGGCCAGTCCTCCCTGGCCGTGGCGCGGGTGTCGCTGCCCGTCGGCTCGTTGGGGGCCGTGGCAGGGGAGACGCTGAAGTACGCGGCGGCCGGCCTGCCGCCCGGCCTCTCCGTCACCGCGGGCGGCACGATCGCAGGGACTATCGCGGCGGCGGCCGCCTCGGCGAAGGCCGCGACGTACCGGGTGACGTTCTCCGTGACGAACGCCGCGGGCATGACGGCGACGGCGTCGTTCACCTGGCGGGTCGCTCCGGCGTGAGCGTGGCGGGCGGGCCAGCAGGCTGGCCGGCGCGCGGTGTCATTCCTGGCCGGCCGGGCCGTCCGCGACCGTGACCGCGCGGATCGCGGCGGCTCGCATTCCCGCCCGCAGGTCCGCGTTCGCGGCCCGGCCCGTCCGGGCCTCGATGATCCGCGGCCCCGTGCCTGGCAGGGCCGAGGCCATCGCCTTCGCCAGGTCACCCGTCCGCTCGGCCAGCGTGTACGGGATGCCGAAGGCCGCGGCTAGCCGCTCGATCGACGCCCCGTGCGCCGTCCCGAACACCCGCTCGAAGACTGACAGGTAGTCCCCGGCACCGCGGTCCTTGAACCTGGCGGGCTCCAGGCCCTCGAAGATGCCGCCGCCGTCGTTGTTGACCACCACCACGCACAGGTCCGGCCGGGGCTCGGCCGGGCCGATCGCCAGGCCCGGGGTGTCGTGCAGCAGCGACAAATCCCCGATCAGCGCGAACGCCACCGCGCCTGGGTGGTCCGCCGCGTGCGCGAGCGCCGCTCCCGCGGCCGTGGAGAACGTGCCGTCGATCCCGCTCGCCCCTCTGCTGGCGATCACGCGGGCATCCGCCCGCGGTGGCATCAGAACATCGATATCCCGAACGGAGAGTGAGTTCCCGCACCACAGCACCGCGTTCTCCGGGAGCACGGCAACGAGTTCGCGGGCGATCTCCGGCTCCGACAGGCCACCTTCCGCTGGCGGCGGGAGCCGCCCTCCGGTGACCGTGATGCCGCTGTCCGCACCATGGTCGAGCACCGCGCCTGCGGCCCTCGTCGCCGCCGCGTCCGCGCGCCGCCACGCGTCAAGCCAGCGGACCGGGACCGTGCCGGGAGCCCCGGTGAGCCGGACGGCCGCGGCGACGTCGGTCGCGGCCCGCTGCGGGTCGGCCCACATCCCAGGCCCCTGCGCGATGACGACGTGCCGGATAGCCGGCACCTCGGCCGGGTCGCTGACGCGGGGCGCACGGGCGGTCTCGCCACCGGCCCCCAGGTCCACGGCTGAATCCGCGCCGCCAGGCGCGATAGCGGAACCGGACGGCCTGCCGGCCGCGGCGCGAGCCAGGCCCAGCAGCGCGGACTGCGGCCGGGTGAGGCCGGGGCGCCCGGCAGAGATGATGACCTGCGGCCGGTGCGCGGCCATGAATCCCGGGGACGCGAGGAGGTACTGGTAGCCGGTCAGGGCGTTCGGCCCGCGCCGCGCCCCCGATGACGGCTCGGCGAGAACCGGCCACCCGGCCTGCTCAGCGAGCTCGACGAGCGCGGCCGAGTCGTAGTCCCCGTCCCCGCACACGACAACGCCGCGCTCGGCCCACGGCAGCTCCAGGGGCCCGGCGACCGCGGCCGCAGCGCTGACCCGGGTCCAGGGCCCGCCGTCCGCCCGCCCTGCGAGCGGCTCCGGCCAGTCAAGGTCCCCCAATGCCGGGATCTCCGGCGGCAGCGCCGCTGGACCCGGGTGCCCCGCATCGGCGCTAGCGCGCTTGTTGCTGTTATCTCCTGCCCCTGCCCTGACCGCGGTGTCCGGGGCGGCGGTGTCCGGGACGAGCAGGTCCGGGACGAGGGGGTCACGGAAGGGGAGGTTCAGGTGGACAGGGCCGGGCAGGGTGCCAGTCGCGCCGGCCGCGCTCGCCCAGGCACGGCAGGCCAGGGAGCGCCAGTAGCCGGCCATGCCGGCACGGCGCTCGGGGACGCCGGACTCGGCGTACCAGCGAACCGCCGACCCGTACAGCTTGACCTGGTCGACCGTCTGGCTGGCCCCGGTAGCGCGCAGCTCGGGGGGCCGGTCGGCGGTGAGCACGAGCAGCGGGACGGCGGACTCGTCAGCCTCGATGACCGCCGGATGGAAGTTCCCCGCCGCGGTCCCCGACGTGCACAGCACCGCGACCGGGCGGCGGGACGCCTTGGCCAGGCCGAGCGCGGTGAACGCGGCCGACCGCTCGTCGATCCGCATGTGCAGCCGCACCCGCCCGGCCCGGTCAAGCTCCCAGAAAGCCATGGCCAGGGGCGTGGACCTGGACCCAGGCGCGACAACGACCTCGCGCAGCCCGCAGCGCGCGAGCTCGTCGGCGAGCACGGCCCCGAACGCCGTTGACGGGTTCACCGGCCCCTCCCGTCCCAAGGGCAAGCGCCTCTTGCTGTTATCCTGCGGGCAGTTCCCGCCACGACGCGATACTCGCCGTGATCCGCTTGTCCTGCCCCGCCGCCGGCCAGAGCGGGCGGCTTGGGGCCATTTCGGGTTCCGCATATCACCGCAAACCGGCCGCCCGGGATGCGCGAAGTGGCCCTAAGTCCAGCACGGGCCGTCCGGGCAGGCGACTGCGCTCTTCGCTTGATGCTGTTATCCAGCCTTGGCCGCCATGCCGAGGGTGGCGGGCCAGTCATGGGCGACGGGCCGACGCTCGCTTTAGCCGTCAACGCGAAGGGCCCGTTCCGGGAACGCCGTCCAGGTACGGGACGGCCGCCAGGGCCCGCCGGCGCCAGGGCTCCGGGTCGGCCTCCCACTGCGCGAGCGCGTCCGGGTCGACCGCGGGGCGGCGGACCGGGAGCACTCCCCCGGCCTCGGCCAGGGGCTCGGCGGTGACGTCGCCGTTCAGCAGGGACATCGTCGCCAGCCCGCACGCATACGGGAGCTCGGGCAGGGCAGCGGCCAGGGCAATCCCGGCGGCCAGCCCGACAGAGGTGTCCACCGCGCTGGAGACGACGGCCGGCAGGCCGCAGGCCTCGGCCACCCGCAGGGCCGCGCGGACCCCGCCGAGGGGCTGCACCTTGACCATGACGATGTCGGCGGCCCCGGCGGCCCGGACCCGCAGCGGGTCCTCGGCCTTGCGGATCGACTCGTCGGCGGCAACCGGAATGTCGACAAGTCGGCGAAGCGACGCCAGCTCGTCGAGGGTCGCGCAGGGCTGCTCCGCGTACTCCAAGCCGTACTTCTCCAAAGCGCGGAGCATGCGCGCCGCCTCGTCCACGCTCCAGCCGCCGTTCGCGTCGACCCGGATCCGGCCGCCGGGGCCGCCCGCGTCGAGCGCGTCGCGGACGGCGGTGACGCGCTCGACGTCCTCGCCGGGTGCCTGCCCGCGCTCGGCCACCTTGACCTTGGCTGTCCGGCAGCCGGAGGCGGCGACGATCTCGTAGGCGCGCTCGGGGCCGACGGCGGGCACGGTGACGTTGACCGGCACCGAGTCCCGCAGGGGCGCCGGCCACGACACGGTAGCTGACTCGATCGCCGATGCCAGCCAGCGCGCGGACTCGGCCGGCTGGTACTCGGCGAACGGCGAGAACTCCCCCCACCCGGCCGGCCCCTGGATGAGCGCTCCCTCGCGGACAGTGATCCCCCGGAACTTCGTCCGCATCGGGATGGCGAAGGCGCGCAGCGTCCCCAGCAGCTCTTGCAGTTCGCTCATCACGCTGCCCGGTCCCGGCCGCGCCGGCCCTCGGGCACTGGATCGCCAGCTCTTCGCATAGCTGGCGCACTCACATTCCCGGCATTCCGGGCGTGATCATGGTCGCGGGCCAGGCAAAGACGCCAGCCGCGGCGGCCAGGCAGGCAACGCCGATTAGGCCAGCCAACCTCCGGCACAGCCGAAATACCGAAATTTCGGTGAATGTCGTGGCGCGCCAGCGCCCGACATTCACCGATGCGCGCGGCTGCCTGGCGGCGACAGCCCAAGTCCGGCCAGCCAGGAAGCACAGGCGACGGAAGAACTCGCTGAAATCGCGGGACCGCCGCACCCTGCAGGCCTCGCGGCCCTCGGCCGTGGCGGCGAGTAAGGCGTTGCGCACGTCCGGCCGGTTCATGGTGATCTTCGCGACCCCGTCCGCGGTACCTCAACTCGCAACCTCCTCCAGCTCGGGCTCTAACCTTAGTCTTCGTGACTTCGCACCCGGCCCCTGACCACCCCGACCGCCGGCCCCTGCACGCCGTGCTGCTGGACGGCGTCCGCGATGCGGCGCGGCTGCTTGACCCGCTTGCGCGGGCCCTGGACGGGACCGGCCCGGCAATCCTGCCCGTCGACGGGTCGCTGCCCGCCGCCCGGATCAGCCAGCTGATCGACGCCTTCCAGCCGAGCACAGTGATCGACCACAAGGGCGAAGCACACGGTCGTTCTGGATCACGGGGAGTGGCACCTGAGACGGCCGTCATCATCGGCACCTCGGGATCCACCGGAGAGCCTAAAGGGGTGGAGCTGAGCGCGAGCGCCCTCAGGCACTCCGCGCGCGCGTCCCTCGCGCGGGCCGGGGCCCGGCCCGGCGAGCGGTGGCTAGTGTGCCTGCCGGTGTCGCACGTCGCGGGACTGCAGGTGCTCGTGCGGTCCGTCGTCGGCGGAACGGAGCCCGTGGTCACGACGGAGGCCACCGCAACCGCCGTGAGCGACGCCGCTGACGCCGGGTGCGCGCACGTCTCGATCGTGCCCACCCAACTGGTCCGCCTGCTGGGAGCGGAGGGCGGCGCAGAGGCCCTCGCCCGGTACCGGTGCGTGCTCGTCGGCGGGGCCGCAGCCGCCGCCGCTGCCCTCGACGCGGCCAGGAAAGCCGGGGTGAGCGCTGTCACTACCTACGGCATGAGCGAGACCTGCGGCGGGTGCGTCTACGACGGGATGCCCCTCGACGGCGTCACGGTCAGGGAAGGCGAAGACGGCCGGCTGCGGATCTCCGGGCCCGTGCTGATGAACCGCTACCACGGCAGGCCCGACCTCACGGCGGCCGCGCTGGTCGACGGCGAGTTCGTCACGTCCGACCTCGGCCGCGTCGACGCGACAACCGGCCGCGTCGTCATACGAGGTCGGGCCGACGACGTGATCAACACCGGCGGGCACAAGGTCGTCCCTGGCGAGGTCGCCGCGGTCCTGGAAACCTGCCCCGGCGTCCGCGAGGTCGTCGTAGTCGGCCGGCCTGACCCGGAATGGGGTGAACGGGTCACCGCGGTGGTGGTCCCGGCTGACCCGGCCGAACCACCTGCCCTAGAATTGCTGCGTACGCATGTAAGCGCGCGCCTTCCGCGTTACGCTTGCCCAAGCGAGGTCGTGCTGACGGAAGCTATCCCTGTGCTTCCCAGCGGCAAACCGGACCTGGCCGCCCTCAAGGTGGCAAGAACGTGACGCTAACGGGAACAATCTCGGGCGCAGAGCGTTAATCAAGAGTGCCCCCCGCCGAAGCCGGTGAAACGGAGCGGGGTTATTCATTGTCATCGGGGATTGTGTTAAGTCGTGTTGGTGTTGAACTGCGCAGCAGATGCGCACGTGTATAGAAGGAGGGAGGTGTCTCATGCCGCGGATCGCAACAGCCGCCTCGGCTGACGAGGAGGCGAACTCCTCTCGCGTGGACGACCTGATCCAGCGCGGTCGCAGCCAGGGCCACCTGTCCCTTTCGGACCTGCGGACGGCGTTCGAGCAGGCTGGACTGACGCCTGCTGAGGCCCGATCCATTCTCCGTGAGCTGAGCGAGGCCGGCGTGCGGCTGGCCGACGAGGAGCCGGAGCTTAGGGCACCGCGCGGCAAGGCCAAGCCCGCCGCGCCCAAGGCCGCAGCCGGCCCGAGGGCCTCGGCCGCCAAGGCTGCCGGGACCACTGGGACCACCGGGACCGGCGCCGCGCCGGAGACCGCCGCGAAGAAGACGCGCGCCAGGAAGGCCGACCAGCCTGCCGCCGCCGCTCCGGCGGCGGGCACGCCCGCCGCCCAGGCGCAGGGCACGCAGGCCGCCAAGGCGGCCGACGGGGACTCGGACCCGGACTTCGCCGACGACGAGATAGCGTCGCTCGAGGCGGATGTCGCCTCGTTCGCCGACGGGGTCGACCTGGACGACCAGACGCCCGCCATGGGCGACTCGGTGCACACCTACCTCAAGTCGATTGGCCGCACCAGCCTGCTCACCGCCGAGCAGGAGGTGGACCTGGCCAAGCGGATCGAGGCGGGCCTGTTCGCCGAGCACAAGCTGGACACCGACCCGGACCTTGACCCGCAGTTCCGACGCGACCTTGAGCTGGTCGCCGAGGACGGGCGGCGCGCCAAGGCCCACATGCTCGAGGCCAACCTGCGCCTCGTGGTGTCGGTCGCGAAGAAGTACAGCGACCGCGGCCTGTCCCTGCTCGACGTCGTGCAAGAGGGGAACCTGGGCCTTATCCGTGCGGTCGAGAAGTTCGACTACACCAAGGGCTACAAGTTCTCCACCTACGCGATGTGGTGGATCAGGCAGGCGATCCAGCGCGGGTTCGCGGACTCCGCGCGGACCATCCGGCTGCCCGTGCACGTGCTCGAGATGCTGTCCAAGCTGTCGCGCGTCGAGCGTGACATGCACCAGCGCCTCGGCCGCGAGCCTACGCCGGAGGAGCTGGCCGTCGAGCTGGACCGGACCCCGGACCAGATCGAGGAGCTGCTGCGCACCTCCCGGCAGCCGATCAGCCTGGACTCCACGATCGGCGAGGACGGCGAGACGTCGATCGGCGACCTCATCGAGGACGTCGACGCGCCGGAGGCCTCCGAACTGGTCGACCGGCAGCTCATGGCCGAGCAGCTGCGGTCGGCGCTCGACGCGCTCACCCCGCGCGAGGCGACGATCATGGCCATGCGGTTCGGGCTCTACGACGGCAACCCGCACACCCTGGACGAGATCGGCCGCGCGCTCGGGCTCACCAGGGAGCGGATCCGCCAGCTTGAGAAGCAGTCGCTGTCTAAGCTGCGGCACCCGTCGCGGGCGCAGCCGCTGCTCGACTTCGCCTCCTAGTTCACCGCTTTCAAACGCGGCTTTGCGCCGGACCCGACTTCCCGCCGGGTCCGGCGCATTGTTTTTGAGCGGCACTGTTTTTGAGCGGCACTCGCCTCCGGCGCGCTGTCCGCGTCAAAGCCACCCATGATCCCGAACGGTTGCGTGGTTCCCGTCATCCCGCACGCCATGACCGCCCAGGGACAGCCCCGGCGTTCGCGGCTGGGAAGCCCGCCCACGACTGTGCCCTCCTAGCGCGAGCCCCGTGCGCGCGCCCGGACGGACTGCACTAGTATTCCCAAGCCACCCCGAAACGGGGCATGCCAGGACCACCCATCACCAACTACGGGAGGGCGTAGCGATGGACGACGATAGCCTGCTCGACGAGCTGCAAGAAGAACTCGGCTCCGACTACAGCCCGCAGCTGCGCGTAGCGGCGGGCATGCTCAGCGGCGATGCCCAGGCCGCGGTCCCCTACCTGCTGTTCTCGATCGCCAAGGCCCTGGAGGACATCTCGTTCCTCCTGGCCAACGACTCGGTGAGCGTCGTCATGGAGACCGACGAGGAGGAATAGCGCGGCTGCGCACCAGCTGCGTCTCTTGTCTGCGCATCGGCTCTTGTCTGCACATCGGCGCTGATGTACGGTGGTGACCGGACAGGACGATTCGTCCTTAACGACCGTGCGCGGCTGGTCCGGGAGTCCCCGGCACCCGGGCGGCGGGAGTGCGCGGTCCAGTTTCCCGACGAGTGGGAGCTGTCGATGCCGCAGCCGACCGTGCTCCGCGTGGCCCTCCGGGCCGCGCAGTCCGCGCTCGCCGCTGCCGGGATCCTCTTCTTGCTGCTACTTCTCTCAAAGCAGGCTCACGCCGCGACAGCCGACAAGCCCCCTTCCACCATCCAAGCGGTCACGACCGCCGCTGTCACCAGTCCCGCGTCGAGCGCCAAGCCAGCGACGGCCACTTCCCTCACCGGCGCGACGACCCTCGTCACGAGCACCACGGCGTCCGTTACGAGCACCGCCGGGTCGGTTACGAGCACCGCCGGATCCGCGGGATCCATCGTCAGCTCCGCGACCCAGCCAGCGAGCACGGCGAGCACGCAGGCGCCAACGACCACGGCGACCGCGCAGCCAGCGAGCACGGCGAGCACCCAGCCAGCGACCGCGACGACCACTACCGCGACGGCCGCCCAGCCTGCGACCGCACCTGCGCCCACAACGCAGCCTGCTACCGCGACGGCCGCCCAGCCAGCGTCCAGTGCAGCCACCACGCCAGCGACCGCCACGGCATCGAAGGGCGCCCAGGCCGCGACCGGGCCAGCGACCGCGGTTCCGGCGACTACCGCCCAGGCCGCGACCAAGCCAGCAACCGCCGTTCCTGCCACTACCGCCCAGGCCGCAGCCAAGCCAGCGGACGCGGTGACCACGACGGTCGCCCAGGTAGCGCCCGTCGAGCAGGCGCAGTCGTCTGCGGCATCTCCGGCCACCGCCGCTGGCCAGCCTGAGGCTCAGGCGGCGCCCCCGGCCCCCGCCGCCACAGCACCCGCCGCGCCCGCAGCACCAGCCGCCAGCCCCGTAGCTCAGGTCGCGGGCGCGGTAGCCCCGGTGGTGTCCACAGCGACGCAGACCCTGGGCCCGACCGCAGGCACGGCAACCTCGGCGACTGGTCCCGCGACCAACGCCACGGCCCCAGCTCCGAGTGCGGCGACTTCGGCCACCGGCGCGGTGTCTCAGACGCTGGCTCCGGTCGCAGGCGCCGGCGCCCCTGCGACCCCAGCTCCGGTGGCAGGCGCGGTGACCCCGGCACCGGCACCGGCCCCGGTGACCAAGGCCTTGGCCCCGGTTACCGGCACGGTGGCCCCTGTGGTTGCCGCCACGTCTCAGCCCCTGGCATCCGTCACGGGCGGGGCGGGGCCGATCGTGACAACGGCAACACAGGCCACGGCTCTTGGCACAGATGCGGCAGCCCCGGTCGCGTCGACCGCCACCAATGCCCTCACGCCCGTCGACGGCGCGGCGGCACCGGTGGCAGGCACCACGACACAGGCTCTGCTGCCCGTCACAGGGGCGGCAGGGCCAGCCACGGCCATCGCGTCTCAGGCCCTCGCCCCGGCCGTCAGCGTGGCCGCCCCAGTAACGGGCACCGCGACGCAGGCCCTGGCACCCGTTACCACCGCCGTCACCCCGGTCGTATCGACCGCGACGCAGGCGCTGGCCCCGGTCACCACCGCGGTCGCTCCCGTCGTATCGACCGCGACGCAGGCACTGGCCCCGGTCACCACCGCGGTCGCTCCCGTCGTATCGACCGCGACGCAGGCACTGGCCCCGGTCACCACCGCCGTGACCCCGGTCCTGTCGACCGCGACGCAAGCCCTCGCTCCCGTCACCACCGCGGTCACCCCGGTCCTGTCGACCGCGACCCAGGCCCTTACCCCCGTCACCACAGCGGTCACCCCAGTCGTATCGACCGCGACCCAGGCGCTCAGCCCCGTCACCACCGCGGTCACCCCAGTCGTATCGACCGCGACCCAGGCCCTCGCCCCGGTCACCACAGCGATCGCCCCGGTCCTGTCGACCACGACGCAAGCCCTCGCCCCCGTCACCACCGCGGTCACCCCGGTCCTGTCGACCGCGACCCAGGCCCTTACCCCCGTCACCACAGCGGTCACCCCGGTCCTGTCGACCGCGACCCAGGCGCTCAGCCCCGTCACCACCGCGATCGCCCCGGTCCTGTCGACCGCGACGCAGGCGCTGGCCCCGGTCACCACCGCGATCGCTCCCGTCGTATCGACCGCGACGCAGGCGCTGGCCCCCGTCACCACCGCGATCGCCCCGGTCCTGTCGACCGCGACCCAGGCCCTCGCCCCGGTCACCACCGCGGTCACCCCGGTCCTGTCGACCGCGACGCAGGCCATCGTCCCGGTTACCAGCGCGGTGGCGCCGCTCCTGTCCGGCGTGACGGGGGCTCTGGCCCCGGTGACCGCGAGCGTGGCGCCGCTGGTGTCGGACGTCACGGGGGCCGTCGCTCCCGTGACCGCCGTCATCACCCCGGTCATCGCGGTGGCCGCGCAGGCACCGCTCGCCGCCCAGGCGCCCGGCAGCGCCACGACCAGGACGCCCCCGCCGGCGTCCCCCGGCAGTGGTAACGCCGTTACCGCCAGCCGCACCGCCTTCTCCGGGCAGCCAGTGCAGTCACAGGGGACGTCAGGCAGCGCGGGGAACTCCGCCGCGCCGGCACCGCTGCGGCCCCCGGCCGGACCCGGCGGGCCCGGCGGCACGCCGGCCGGCCCGGCCGGACCCGCCGGCTCCGGCGGCCCTGGCGGCGGCGACGGCACCAGCGGCCCTAACGGCGGCAGCGGGAGCGGGGCCCTGGGCGGGGCCTGCGCCGCCGCTCTCGCCGTCGTCACGCTGCTCCTGCTGCGGCTGGAGCGGCGCGCGGACAGCAAGCTCGTCTGGCGTTCCTACCTGCCAGAAGTCCCCCCGGCTTAGTCCTTTCCTTCCCAGGCCCATGCCCCCCGGCGCCGGGCCAACAGCGTCCGGCGCTGACCCCCGAGGAAGGAAAGCACCACCGTGCGCAAGTGGACTAAGTCCGCGTGCGTGGTGCTCGCCTGGTGCATCATCGTGCCCATTCTGGCAGCGGCCGTCTCCGGATCGGGCCGCCCCGCCCAGGCGAACACCAGCACCGCGAGTATTACCCAGGCAGTCCTGGCCAGCGAGCCAGGCACCGCCCGTGCACCCCTGGCCAGCGAGCCAGGCGGTACCCAGGCAGCCCCGGCGACCGAGCCGGCTGCCGTCCTGACAGTCACCGCCGACGCCGAGACGGCGGCCGGGCCGGCCGCCACGTGGACCGTGCGGCCGGGCGACACCCTGTCCGCCATCGCCACCGCCCTCGGCGTGCCCGGCGGCTGGCAGGCCCTCTACACCCTCAACCGGCAAGCCATCGGCCCGAACCCGGACCTCATCCGCCCCGGAACCACCCTGACCCTGCCCGGAACGGGAGCCGGCCCGCTACACGGTCGCGCCCGGCGACACCCTGTCCGCCATCGCCACCACCCTCGGCCTGCCCGGCGGCTGGCAGGCCCTCTACACCCTCAACCGGCAAGCCATCGGCCCGAACCCGGACCTCATCCGCCCCGGAACCGTCCTGGCGACGCCCCGCCCGGCCGCACGCGGCCAGGCGCCCCGGCCACCCGCCCCGGCACCCGCCCGGCCCCCGCACCCGGCAGCGCCGCCGCACCAGGCACCACCCACCGCCCCGGCCGGCAACCCCCGGCAGCCATCAGGCCTGACCGCCCCCGGCCACGCCACCGCCCCCGCAGGCCGCGCAACAACCCCGGCAAGCGGCATGCCACGCTGGCTGGAAGACGTCCTGCTCGCCGCCGGACTGCTGGCAGCCACCGCGTTCGCCGCCGAACTCGCGACCACTCTCACCCGCCGCCGGCGAGCCCCGACTGCCCCCGGACGCAAACGCCCGCCTAGGCCCGGCCACGCGCAGTGCGCCGCCGCCCGGGCCCGTATCATCCTCGCCGACCACGAACGACTCATCGTCACCTACTGCACGCAAGACGACACCGTCTACGTCCTCACCCCGCCAGGCGAGGACCCCCAGGCCGTCCTGCGCGCCGCCAGGCTCATCCTCCCCGAGAACACCTACGAGCAGCTCGCCGGCCACCTCGGCGTCTCCTCGGCCTGGCCACGCGAATGAACCTGCCGAATATCGATATAGCGACTTACGCAGCCTCTGGACGGCCGCGCGGGGAGGTCGTTGCCCTGGTGGCGGCGACCCGTCCCGCGCGGTCTCCTGACCGCGCGGGACGGGGCTGCCGGGCTTACCAGGCGTAGTACTCGGGGGCCGTTTTGTAGCCGGGGAAGATCTCGTCGAGGCGGGCGAGGACATCGGCGTCGAGGTGGATCTCCAGGGCCCGCTGCGCGCTGTCCAGCTGGTCGAGCGTGCGCGGCCCGATGATCGGGGCGGTGACGCCGTCCTGGTGGAGCAGCCAGGCGAGGGCGACGTGCGCGGGCTCCTCGCCGAGCTTGCCGCACAACTTCTCCCAGGCCTCGATGCGGTCCCTGTGGGTCTCGACGATGACCTTGGCGCGGCCTGCGAGGCGGCGGCGCCCCTCACGCTCCGCGGCGAGGACGCCGCCGAGCAGCCCGCCTTCTAGGGGGGACCAGGGGATGACGCCGACTCCGTAGTTGCGGGCGGCGGGCAGCACCTCGAGCTCGATCCACCGGGTGGCGAGGTTGTAGAGCGACTGCTCACTGACCAGGCCGGTGAAGCCGCGCGCCCTGGCGGTCTCGCAGGCCTGGGCAATGTGCCAGCCGGCGAAGTTGGACGAGCCCGTATACAGGATCTTGCCCTGCGCGACGAGAGTTTCCATCGCCTGCCAGATCTCGTCCCACGGGGTGTCCCTGTCGACGTGATGCATCTGGTACAGGTCGATGTAGTCGGTCCGCAGCCGTCGCAGCGACGCGTCGCACGCACGGCGGATGTTGAGCGCGGAGAGCCTCCCCTCGTTGGGCCAGGGGCCCATGTCGCCGTAGAGCTTGGTGGCGAGGACCGTCTTCTCGCGCCGCCCGCCGCCCTGGGCGAACCAGTCACCGATGATCTCCTCGGTCCACCCGGCGTGCGACTCGTCGTTGTTGGCGACCTGCCCCGGCGGTGACTGGCGGCGGCCGTAGCTGTTGGCTGTGTCGAAGAAGTTGATCCCGAGCTCGAGCGCCCGGTCCATGATCACGTGCGCGTCGCCCGCCGGTGTCAGCGACCCGAAGTTCATCGTGCCGAGGCACAGCCGACTGACGGTGAGGCCCGATCGTCCCAGATGCGTGTACTCCATACCGTTATTTTTCCACGGATGCACACCGGCTCTTTCACGACCCCGCACCGACGGCCAATCCGTGACGCTGCCCACTACCCCGCGCTTCTTGCTGTTATCTGACAAGGAGGCGGTGCGGAGACCTGTTAATATCGGAGCATGCGCGTTCTCGTGGTTCAGGGCTGGTGGCGTCCCGTATAGGGACGGCTGCCACGCTGAGCGCGCGCTAACGACGAACGGCCGTCCGCCGAGAAGGGGACGGCCTTTCTGCATTCGCTGACTGGTTCGTCCCTCGCCTCAACCGACTGGGCAAGGAGACAGACCCATGACCAGCACACAGAGCGAGCCACTGACCTTTACTGACGCCGGTGCCGCTGGTGACACCACCGTGGCCGGCGCCACGCCGGAAACGGCGCTTCCCGCGCGCGCCTCCGGGCGCTCGGAACCCTCCGGCCCGGGCTCGGTGCGCTCCGTGACAGCCTCGGGATCGCTCGCCGCGGCGTTGCGCCGCTCGGCGGAGATTGAGCGGCGGATCGAGTTGGAACCGCGGTCGTTCCGGATCCTCACTGGAGACCGGCCGACCGGCGACCTGCACCTGGGGCACTACTTCGGCACCCTGCGCAACCGAGTGCAGCTGCAGGACGCGGGGACGGAACTGTTCGTCCTCATCGCCGACTACCAGGTGCTCACCGACCGGAACGTCGCCGACCGCCTCGGCGAGCACGTCCTTGGACTGGTCCTTGACTACCTGGGCATCGGGGTCGACCCCTCGCGGTCGGTGATCTTCACGCACAGCGCCGTGCCGGAGCTGAACCATCTGCTGGTGCCGTTCCTCAGCCTGGTCACCCACAGTGAGCTGCAGCGGAACCCGACGGTCAAGGACGAGATCGCGCACTCCCGGCAGGCGTCGGTGAGCGGGCTGATGATCACCTACCCGGTGCACCAGGCCGCCGACATCCTGGCGCTTAAGGGGAACCTGGTCCCGGTCGGCCAGGACCAGCTGCCGCACCTGGAGGTGACCCGGCTGGTCGCCCGCAGGTTCAACGACCGCTACCCCGGCGCCGGCGGCGTCCCCGTCTTCCCCGAGCCGGACGCGCTGCTGTCGGACGCGCCGCTGCTGCTGGGGACGGACGGCGGGAAGATGAGCAAGTCACGCGGCAACGCGATCGCGCTGCGCGCCACCGCCGACGAGACCGCGCAGCTGATCAGGGGCGCGAAGACCGACGGGCAGCGGCACATCAGCTACGACCCGGCGGGGCGCCCGGAGGTGTCGTCGCTGGTGCTGCTCGCCGCCCTGTGTCTCGACCGGGACCCGGTGGCGGTCGCCGACGAGATCGGCGGCGGCGGGGCGGCGCTGCTCAAGCGGACGGTGACCGAGGCGGTCAACGAGCGGTTCGCGCCGGTCCGCGCCCGCCGCGCGGCGCTGGCCGTCGACCACGGCTACGCCCGGCAGGTGCTGCGCGACGGCTGCGCCCGGGCCCGGGCGGTCGCCGCGGCCACCTTGGAGGAGGTCCGCGACGCGATGGGGACGCGCTACTAGGTAGCGCGACTCTGCCGTGCCTTGGGCGCGCCTGCGGGGTTTTCGCCCGGTTACTGGTTAATATCCCCATATGAGGGGTTCCGGCGGAACGGGAAGGCAAGGCCCGCCGGAACGTGTCAGGGGAAGTGCGCTGAAGCGAAGGGGACGCGAATGCGGATTCGCTGGACGACCAGGATCGCCATGGCGGTCGGCGTGATCACGATGCTCGCGGGCGTCGCCGTCGGCGGCGGGTCGCAGGCCGGGTCGCATACCGCTGGGTCGCATGCCGCCGACTACGTCACGGGAACGACCCGGCCCTGATCGACGCACGGCCGACCTAGCCGGCGCCCCACTTCTTGCTGTTATCCAAGTACGTCGTCGCCCTGCGGCACGCAGGCAGGCCTGCCGCCCGCGCCAGATCCCGCTCAGAAACGGAACGTTCCGAAATGAGCGCGCAGCGTGAACCAGACCGGCCGGTAGTCCGTGATACAGGACAACGGGCCAATACCTGGGGAGCACGATGAGCCACTGGGACTTCGGCCGCCCGCCGGACGGGCACCACGACGCGCCGCAGCCGGCCGGGCCGCCCAGAGCCGCCTACCCGCCGGACCTGACGAGGGGTGCCGGCGACGACTGGCCGGCCCAGAATGGACTGCCAGCGCAGGACGGTTGGCCTGCCGGAAACGGCGCGGCGGCGGAGAACCCGTGGCCGGCGGACGACCGCTGGTCACCCGATGAGGGCTGGTCACCCGATGAGGGCTGGGCCCGCGACGGGGAAAGGCCACCGGATGAGGGCTGGTCAGCCGACGACGGCTGGGAGGGTGACGAGGACGAGGGCGCGGCGCCGTACCCGATCACGTACGAGCGCGACGTCTTCGCCGAGCTCGGGCCCGAGCAGACCGCACCGCCGCCCGCTCCCTGGGAGCCGTGGCCGCCCGCACCCTACCCTGGTGCCTCCGACGCCCCGGGAGTCTCCGGTACCCCGGGTATCGCAGGCGATCCTGAAGGCGTGAATGCGGAGGCATGGGCGGATGACGATGGCGATGGGCGGGCGCCGGGTGGCCGGCTGCGCGGCACCAGGCGGGGACGGACGGAGCAGGTTCCCGCGGACTGGGCCAGCGGCGGAGCCAGCCGCGGCGGCTGGCATACCGGGCGAGGCCACGACGGCCGCCGCTGGCTGATCCCGGCTGGCATCGTGGTGGCGGGCGCCGCCGTGGGCGCCGCCGCCGTGCTGCTCACCAGCGGTCACCCAGGCGCTCGCGGCAGCCAGGGCACTGGCGGCCCCGTTACCCCGTCCGCGACGCCAAGCACGCGGGCGAGCACGCCAGCAGATTCCGCGCCGTCCCCGTCCCCGCCGAACGCGGGGCCTCTCACGATGTCCCAGGCCCAGGGCGTCGTCGCCGGGTACACGACCGTGAACAACGGCGCGAACGCGCAGCGCAGCGTCGCGCTGCTCGCCACGATCGAGACGGGATCCAGTTACGCGATCGACGCGGCCCTGTACCAGACGCAGCAGGCGTCCGGGGTGGCACCCTATCCCGCGTTCAGCCCGGTCCAGGCCACGTACTACATCCCGCGCGACGAGCCGGCCACCGGGCCGCACTGGTTCGTCGTCCAGGTCGCCAACGCGTTCAACTCGGACCCGAAGAAGGTCACGTCCAGCGAGTACCTGCTGTTCACCCAGTCGGCCCCCGGCAGCGCCTGGCAGGACACGGCCGAGCCCTACCTGCTGACCGGCGCGAGCGCCCCGCAGATCGCGGTCGGCGCCGACGGCCTGGCCACCGCGGTCAGCGCGGACGCCGCCTCGGTAGCGGTCGCGCCCGGCCAGCTAGCGGCGACGACCGCGGCGTCGCTCGACGGAACCGGAACCGGCCAGGCCATCGCCGACCCGGGCAACCTGGCCGACCGCAGCGACCAGCGGTTCTGGCAGGGCAAGCTACCCGGCGGACAGGTCACCGACGCGCACACGCCGGCGGCCGGCGCCGACGGGCAGGAATTCGCCCTGCTCACCACGGGCGGCGGCGCGCTGGTCTTCTACACCGACGCGGCCGAAGTGACGATCACCCCGCCAGCCGGCTCGACGCTCCAGCTGACCGTCCCTGGCTTCTACTCCCCCACCCAGGCCCTGTCGGAGGCCGGGCTGAGCTACCTGGAGCAGTTCGCCGCCTACGACCCGCCCGCCGGCGACGGCACGCCCCGCGTCGTCGCCGACTACTCAGGAATCACCGGCAAGAACTAACGGCAAGAACGAGGGTTGCAACTGTTAGGCGCAACAGCGCCAGATAGCGCTAGAAAGCGTGATATAGTGACTCTGTGAACCTGAAGGAATGGGCTGTCAGCCAGGGCGTTTCCTATGCGACGGCCCGGTCCTGGTACCGGGCGGGGAAGCTGCCCGTTCCCGCGCGGAAGGTCGGCGGCCTCGTGCTGGTCGGCGATCCGGCCGCCCCGGCGGCAGCCGCCGGGCAGACCGTCGTGTACGCCCGGGTCTCGTCGGCGGGCCAGCGGCCGGACCTTGACCGCCAGGTCGCCAGGGTCACCGAGTGGGCAACCGGCCGGCACCTGCCGGTCGACCGGGTGGTGACGGAAATCGGGCCGGCCCTGGACGGGGAGCCCCGCAAGTTCCTTGCCCTTCTCCGCGACCCGGCGGTGTCGGTGATCGTGGCGGAGCACCGCGACAGGTTCGCCGGGTTCGGCGCGGAGTACGTCGAGGCCGCGCTGTCAGCGCACGGCCGGAGGCTCCTCGTGGCCGACCCGGCAGGGGCAGGCAGCGACCTGGCTCGCGACGTGACCGAGATCCTGACGTCGCTGTGCGCCCGGCTGTACGGGCCGCGCGGCGCGCGGGACCGCGCTGAGCGCGCCGTCGCCGCGCTCAGCCAGGACGGCCCGGCGTGACGCTTCTCGCCTACCGGTTCGCCCTTGACCCGGCGCCCGCGCAGGAGCGGGCGCTGCGGTCGCACGCGGGGGCGGTGCGGGCCGCGTTCAACTGGGGACTCGCCCGCGTGAAGGCGAACCTCGCGCAGCGGGAAGCGGAGAAGTCCTACGGCATCGCCGGGGACGGCCTGACGCCGTGCATCTCATGGTCGCTGTACTCACTGCGCAAGGACTGGAACGCGGCCAAGGACACGGTTGCCCCGTGGTGGGCGGAATGCTCCAAGGAGGCGTTCAACACCGGCCTTGACCAGCTCGCGCGGGCACTGAAGAACTGGGGTGACTCCCGCAAGGGCAAGCGCAAGGGAAAGCCGGCCGGGTTCCCCCGGTTCAAGTCGAGGCGGAAGGCGCGCCCGTCGGTCCGGTGGACGACCGGCTCGTTCCGCTGTGAGCCGCGGTATGCGGTGCTGCCGAGGATCGGCCGCGTGAAGCTCCACGAGGACGGCCGCAGGCTGGCAGGCCTCGTGGCGGCAGGGAACGCGCGGGTGCTGTCGGTCACGGCCCGGTTCGAGCGGGGCCGCTGGTTCGCGTCCTTCGCAGTGGAAGCCGAGGTCAGCCGCCCGTCGCCGCGCCTGCCGGCCGCCGTCGCCGGCGTCGACCTCGGCATCAGGGCACTGGCCGTGCTGTCTACCGGCGAGGAGGTCGCGAACCCCCGGCACATGTCCGGGGCGCTGCGGAAGCTGCGGCGCCTGTCCCGCGTCGCGTCTCGCCGGCGGGGGCCTGACCGGCGTACCCGGCAGGAGCCGTCGAACCGCTGGCGGCGCGCGTCCGCCGCGCTCGGCAGGGCACAGGGCCGGGTGGCCGACCAGCGGAAAGACGGCCTGCACAAGCTGACCACCCGGCTGGCATCAGAGTTCGGCACCGTCGTCATCGAGGACCTCCACGTCGCCGGGATGACCCGCAACCGCAGGCTGGCCCGGCACGTCGCGGACGCGTCGTTCGGCGAGTTCCGCCGCCAGCTGCAGTACAAGGCCGCACGGCACGGCGGGCGGGTGATCGTCGCGGACCGCTGGTTCGCGTCAAGCAAGACATGCGCGGGCTGCGGAGCGGTGAAAGCCAAGCTGCCCCTGTCCGAGCGCACCTACGCGTGCGACAGGTGCGGCCTGGTCACGGACCGCGACCTGAACGCGGCCCTCAACCTCGCCGAGTACGGCAATCGGCAGATCGCCGGGAGTGGCCCGGAGATCCCAAACGGACGCGGAGCCGACCGTAAGACGCCCCCCGGGGCGCAGGTGGCCGTGAAACGTCAACCCGGCACGCGGCAACGCGGTAAGACCGGGACCGTCCCACCGCAAGAAGGGACTGCGGCATGAGCGCTACCAAGCACTCGGTCGCAACGGCAAGGCCCCAGACCAGTGATCTTGGTCTACGGCTTACCTGCCCCAGCCTACGTCGTCCCGCGTAGCCTGGGCCACGCCTCGCTTCTTACTGTTATCTCGCACGCGCGACCGGACGGGGAAGATCTTGGACGGCTGACAGCCGGTACCAGCGCGCAGCGGCGCCGGTTCACGGCATTCGGCCTTCGGCGCTCCGCCCTTCTTGCTGTTATCCGCCACATGTCGCTAGCCGCCTCCTCATGGGCGGCGCCTGGCTAATCAGACGGGACCGGGGCGTCGCGCGACGGGAGGGTGAACTCGCCGCCCAGGTAGCGGAACACGGGGTCGGCCGGGTCCGGCCACCCGGCCTCGACCGGGACTCCGGCGGCGGCCAGCACCTCGGGGGCGTAGCGCTCTGCGTCATCCCGGGGCTCGTAGCCGAGGGCGCGCGCGCCGTCCAGGGACACCCAGCCGCCTCGGGTGTTGGCCGACACGCCGTAGATGACCCGGAAGCCGGGCGCGGGCGCCGTCAGGCACGCCTCGAAGAGCCGACCGGTGTCGTCCGGGGACAGCCAGGTCGCCAGCATCCGCAGGTTCTCCGGCCGGTCGAAGCAGGACAGGATGCGGACGCAGATGGCCTCGATGCCGTAGCGGTGGGCGTACAGGCCGGCGAGCGCCTCGCCCGCCGCCTTGGAGACCCCGTAGTACGTATCGGGTATAGGCGCCGCATCGTCAGGGACCGGGAACGACGAGCGCGGCGCGAACCCGACCGCGTGGTTGGACGAGGCGAACACCACGCGCGGTACCCGGGCCCGGCGGGCGGCCTCGAAGACGGTGTAGGTGCCGTTGATGTTGACGTCGAGGACCGGCGCCCACGCGTCCTCGGTCGGGATCCCGCCGAGGTGGATGACCGCGTCCGCCCCGGCGCACGCGGCGGTCATCGCGGCGAGGTCCGTCACCGACGCGGTCACGGCCTCCTCACCTGGGCCTGGCGGAGGGGTCAGCGAAGCGATATCCAGGAGGCGCAGCACGCGGCCAGGCCGGGCCAGTCGGGACCGGAGCATGGTCCCGATCCGCCCGGCGGCCCCGGTGATGAGAATCGTCGGCACGGAACCCGAACCTACTGCCAGCGAGGCACCGCTGTCTCCCGCGGATCGGGCGAGGAATATAACAAGAGCATGACTACTACGGACGAACTCCGCCGGACGCTCGGCCCCCTCGGAATCTGGATGCCGCCGCCCGCCAGTATCGGTCTCGAGCCGGGGAAATACGCTCGCGAAATAGAGGCGGCCGGCTTTACGTCGGTGTGGCACCCCGGCGTGAACTCCGCCGCTGACCTGGCCGCGATCGAGCCCGCCCTCGCGGCCACGGAACGGCTCGTGCTCGGCACCGGGATCGCCAGCGTCTGGACGTGGCAGCCGGATGAACTCGCCGCCGCCGCGGACCGCCTCAGCAGGCTCTACCCGGGACGGTTCATCCTCGGCCTCGGGGTAAGCCACGCTCCGTTGGTCGAGTCGACCGGCCAGGCGTACGTCAAGCCGTACACGAAGATGGTCCAGTTCCTCGACGCGCTGCCGGCCACGGCCGCGCCGGTCGTTCTCGCGGCGCTGGGGCCGAAGATGCTGGAGCTGTCCCGGGAGCGGACGGCGGGCGCGCACCCGTACTTCACGCCACCGGAGCACACCGCGTTCTCCCGGCAGGTCCTTGGCCCGGCGCCGCTGCTCGTCCCGGAGATCGCCGTGTCACTCACGGCCGGCCCCGAGGGTGCCGCCCAGGCCCGCGACTACGCCAAGATGTACCTGGGGCTGCCGAACTACACCGGCAACCTGCGCAGGTTCGGCTACACCGACGCGGACATCAACGACGGCGGCAGCGACCGGCTCATGGACGATGTCGTCCCGCACGGCCCGGAGGCGTCCGCCGCCCGCATCGCCGCGCACCTGGAGGCCGGGGCCGACCACGTGGTAGTGCAGCTCCTCGGCGAGGGCGGCAAGTTCGCCGCGGGCGACCTGACGGCCCTCGCTGAGCTGACCGCCGCCCTGCGGTAGTTTGTCGTCAGCACTCGGACAGGAGCTCGCTGGCCTCGCTCGCGAGGGCGCGCATGCCCAGGCGGTCCGCCGTCGCTCCGGCCTCGGTGAGCAGGCGGGCCGCGGCGGCCGGCCCGGCCCGGCCGCCGCGGCCCTGGGCGAGGCGCAGCAGGGCGCGGGCCCGGTTCGCCTGGAGCCGGGCGGCCTGCGGTGGCGCGCCTGCGACCTTGTCGGCGACCCCGTCGAACAGGTGCAGTGCCTCCTCGTACTCACCCGTGGCCATCGCGAGCAGCCCGGAGAAGCGCTCGGCCGGGCCGAGGAGCACCGACGGCCAGCCGGCGAGGACGAACTCGCCCGCATAGCGGGACAGGATCACGCGTAGCCGCCCCGCGATGTCGGGGAGCAGCCCGCCAAGGGGGTCGCCCGCCGCCCCGTGTTCGGCAGCACCGTGTTCGGCAGCACCGTGCCGGACGGCGGGGCTCATCGCGAGGCACGTCTCGGCGAGCAGCGCGGCGACCGCCACGGTCCAGCCGTGCGGCGGGAAGGCGTCGAAGCCCAGGTAGTCCTCGTCCAAGGCGCGGACGTGGGCGGCCGCGGCGGGCAGGTCGCTGGCATCGGAGGCGGCCAGCGCGAGCCCGACCCGCCAGATGGCGAAGAAGGCGTGCCCTTCGATCTGCCGGAAGACCTCCGGGTCGGTCTGGCTGAGCACCTGGCCCCGCTCGCGGCGCAGCCAGAAGACCTGTCCCTGCCATGTCTGCTGCAGGGTGTCCGCTACCCGTGCCCGCTCCTCGTGGGCGCGGGCGACGATGGGGGCCGCGACGGTGAACAGCCTGGCTTCCGCCGCGTCGAACCTGCCGTGCCACAAGTCGAGGACGGTCTCCATCGTGAGCTGCAGCCACCGGGACGCGTGGCTCGCCGGCATGGTCCGCTCATGGGCAAGCAGCGTGCCCTGGGCGCCGGTCACCTGGCCGAGCCGCAGCTGGTCGATCGCGAGGGTCATCAGCGCCTCGCTCTGGAAGTACGGCGAGCGGGCCAGGAGGCTCTCCCGTTCGAGCCGCTCCGACAGCCTGATCGTCTCGGCCGGGGGGTCGTAGTCGTACAGTGCCCAGCGGCACTCGTGCAGCACCTCGCTGGCCGCCGGCGGCGGCAGGGCGGCCGACTGGCCGTTCGGCTCGTTCCGCACCTGGTTGAGCGCGGCGCGTGCCAGGGCGACGCCCTCCCGCCTGATCTCGTCAGCCTCGGTGCCGAGGACCGGAACCGCCAGGGTCGACTTGCGGGCTAGGTGCGCGGTGAGCTGCAGGCGCAGCGCGACCGCCGCGTCGTCCTCGCGTCCGGCGAGGGCGGCGATGCCGTCCTGCAGGCCGCGCAGCAGGTACCAGTCGATCTTGCCGGGGTCGGTCCAGCGGCGGGAGAGCCTGATCAGCGCCTCGGCCCGGTCAAGCGGCAGGCCAGCGGCGATGTCGTAGGCCAGCTGGTACTCGCGGTCGGCCTCGGTGACGGCGCCACGCTGGTCGAGGGCGTCGCCGAGCGCCAGGTGCAGGCTCGCCCTTGTCGCCGGGTCTGGCGAGCCTTTGACGATCCCGGCTCTGGCCCACGCCTCGGCGGCCTCGCCGCTCGCCCGCTCGGCGCGGGCGGCGGCGAGGAAGGCGCGGGCAGCTTCGGCGGCGGGGAGGTCACGGTCAGCGCCCAGGGCGTGCCCGGCGATGCGGACGGGAAGGCTGGGATCGGGGTCGTCCATCCCGTCCTTGCCGACCTTGTCGCGGACGCGCTCGGTCAGCGCCTCGAAGGCACGGCGGTGCAGTGAGCGGCGCAGCGCGGGATCGGCGTCGAGCCGGGCGATCACGTCATCGCGGTGGCTGCCGTGCGTGAACCGGACGCCCGCCGAGGTGTCGATCCACGCCAGGCGGTGCGCGTCGCCTTCTTCGCGGTCGGCCTCCGGGTCGGGCAGGTCCAGCATCCTGGCGACGAGCGCGGTGTCGATGACCAGGTCCGCGGCGGTGATGGCGGCGGCCGCCAGCCAGGCCGAGAGCGCCCGGAGGGCCGCACCGGGGGCGCCTGCCTCGCGTGGCTGCTCCTGCGCGCTTCCCGGCGGTGCGGCGGACATGGCGGCTACCTGGTCGCGGATCCGCACCGGCTCGCCGGCCGTCGCCCGCGCGATCAGCCGGATCTCCTCCCCGGTCGGCGCGCGGCCCCGCACCTGCCGCAGCCAGCTGCCGATCGCCCGCTCCGGCAGCGGCCCGAGGAGCAGCCGGACGGTATCGGCGCGCGCCGCCAGGACCGCGTCCGTCCATGGGACGTCGTCGCGGCCGAAGAGCGCGATGCCCACGGGGGCGTCGCGCAGCCCGGCGAGGAACGGGCCGAGCAGTTCCCGTCCGCGCTCGGTGAGCCGGTCGGCGTCGTCGAGCGCCACGATCAGCCCCCGGCGGGCGGCGACGGTCCGCGCGAGGACGCCGAGCGCCCGCGTGATCTCGGCGAACCGTACCTGCTGCGCCTGGTCCGGGTCCGGCCGCGTCGGCGCCCCGGCCCGCGGCGCGACGAAGTCCAGCAGCGCGCGGCGCTGGCCGAGGGTCAGCCGCGCAGCCACCCGGTCCCGGCCAGTGCCGAAGTCCCGGCAGGCGGCCGGCCACAGCCGCTCGGCGAGCTCCTGCCAGGCCCGCAGGTCGCCGGGCCGGGCGGCGCTGATGAGCACGGCGGGGACGCCGGCTGTCACGGCCGAGGCGGCGAGCTCCGCCGCGAGCCTGGTCTTCCCCCGTCCGCTGGCGCCGCGCGCGGCCAGCGCCGCCGGGTGCCCGGCTCGCACCTCATCCAGCATGCCCCGGATCGCGGCGAGCTCCGCCTCCCTGCCGACCGTCACGGGCGGGCTGCCGCCGACGGGCGGCCGTGGCGCGACGGTGAGCGGGCGGTGCACGTCAATCCCCTCGGCCGCGAGCAGCATCAGGTCATCGGCGCGGGCCACGGCGTCGTCGCCGGGACGGCCCTCCCGCACGGCTCCGGCTCCGGCGCCAAGACCGCGCCGCGCCGCGAGCAGCCGGTCGGCCTCATCGCTGCCGGGCCTGTCATGCAGCGCGATCAGGAACCCGGCCAGCCAGGCCGCGTCGCCGCCCGGCGCGCCGCTCTCGCCCTGGCGCTCCGCGGGGCCGGCCACGGCGCGGCCCCGGTAGACGCGGGCCGCCTCGTACGGGCCGCCCCGGCAAACCGCGGCCTCGGCCAGGGAGCGGACGAGGAAGTCGCGCGCGTGCTCCAGGTCCGCCCTGAGCCGCCGGCATGCCTCCGGCGGCCCGCCGGGCCACAGGTCGGCGAACGGCTCGCCGCCCCACAGGCCCGCTGCGACGGTGAGCCTATCGACGGCCGCCGATTCGTCACCGTCTTTCCATAGCGTCTCGGCCTGCCTGGTCAGGGCAAGGAAGCGAAAGGCGTCAACCGTTTCTTCCAGGGTGCCCGGCTCGGCGATGACAAGAAGGTAATTGCCGTCCTTACTTTTGTCCGGCGGAACGTCGAAACCGCTGTCACAGTCGCGCAGCGCCCGTCTCAGGGACCACATGAGGGTGCGGACGTCACGGTCCTCGTCATGCCAGACCGCGGCGGCGATCTCCTGCCGGCGCACGCGCCTGCCCTGGGCCGCGACCAAGAGCGCGAGGGCCATCCGCAGCTGCCGTCGCAGGTCCGCCGGCTTGTCACCGACGAGAAGCTCAACATTCCCCAAAATGACGATCGCTCCCGCAGGCACGTTACTCCTTCCGGAAATGTCCGGGAACGTCCGGCCAACTGAAATGCAGGATCATCGATTAGACATAAATTTTACCATTAAGCCCTATATTCAAAGCGCTGCTCGCGCGGGGCGGGACCCGCGCGGAAACGCGGGGGCGGGCAGGTGCGGCGGCACGGGGAGCGGGCCGTGCCGCCGCGCCCGCCGGAGGCGCACGGTACGGTGGTCCGGTGACCCGAGCTCCTCTCCCGCTGCCTGGCCGAACCGTGATCTTCGACTACGGCGAGGTCATCTCCCTGACACCATCCCCGGCCGACCGGGCCGTGATCGCGGGCCTCGCCGGGGTGAGCGACGGTGACGAGTCCTTCTGGGCCGCGTACTTCGCCCACCGGGACGGGCTCGACCAGGGAACCGCGGGCGTCGCCGCGTACTGGCGGGCGATCGCCGCCGACACCGGCGCGACCTGGGACGAGGCCCGGGTACACGAGCTGTGGGCGGCGGACTTCCGCAGCTGGCTGTCGATCAACCCGGCGACCGTCGAGGTGCTCGCCGACCTGCGCGCCGGCGGGACGCCCCTTGCGCTGCTGTCCAACGCCGGGGCGGACTTCGCCAGCTTCTTCAGGCACGGGCCGCTCGGCGACTTCTTCTCCGCCTGCTACGTCAGCGGGGAACTCGGCCTGCTCAAGCCGCAGGCGGAGATCTACCGGCACGTCCTTGCCGACCTGGGCATCACGCCCGCCGAGGCGATCTTCGTCGACAACCGCGCATCCAACGTGGCCGGCGCTGAGGCCCTCGGCATCACCGGCCACGTGTTCACCGACGCGGACCAGCTGCGCGCGTTCCTGGAATCACTGGCGCCCGTGACGCCGCCCGCGGAGCCCGCGGTCCGCTAACGCGGCAGCCGCACTCAGCTGCCGTGCCCGGCGGCGCGGCCGGGGACGCCGCATGTCACCCGAGCCTGCGCTTGGGGTGACATGGCGAAGGCCCCTCAGTCTGGGAGCGCGGCGTCTGGGGATGCCTCGTCCGGCACTGGCGTCCCGGCCAGGTCAGTCTCCGGCGGGTGGACCGTCGTGACCGTGCCGTCACTCCACATGATCATGACGCAGGCTGGGACCGCCTGTCCCTTCCGAGCGGAAGGGCCGTCATGAGGCCCGCCCGCGAGGCAGGCGCGCGGTTCCGCCGCGTGCCCAGGGCGCGGCGCGCCGGATGAGTCATCCTCCTGCCCAGTGCTCGCGACACTTTCGACTCCGGAGTTGACCGTCGCCTCCGCGGCACCGGCACCCTCCGCAGCACCGGCGGTGTCGGCGCCGGACGCGCTGGCCTCCCGGTAGGCGTCGTGGAGGGCGAGCAGGTCGCCGCCGGCGCCGAGGACCGCGTCGGCGTGCTCCCAGAACTGGCGGGACTGCCACAGCCGGCCCGTCTCCGCGTGCCCGATCGTGGTGACCGAGACACCCAGGCCCCCGGCGAGGTCCGGCTGGGTCAGCCCCCTCGCGCGCCGCCGGGCGGCGAGTCCCCCCGACAGAGCGCGGGCGGCGGTGGCGAGATCACGCTCGGCCGGAGGCTGCGGGGGCCCGGCGACGCGGGGCCGGGCGTTGCGGCTCGGTCCGGGGCTGAGCACCCCGTCCTCGACCAGGATGCGCACCGCCCTGCGGCAGGTCAGCGCCGAGAAGCCCGTGATCCGGCTGAGCGCCGCGCCGCTGGGCGCCGGCTCCCCTGGCCGGAGGGTGCCGTCGGCAATCTGGCCCCGGACGGCCGCGGCAACGCGCGCATACTTGGGCGGCAGGCGGTTACCGTCCACGGTCACGTCGCTGACGTGTGGTGGAGCATGCTCGGGTGATGCGCTGCATCGATGCCTCTCGTACTCCGGCTCGGGGGGGGACCGCAGTGCTACGCACAATGATACTCGAACACACTCGACCACTATTCGGTTAAGCCGTCCGGGGCGGCATCATGCCCGCCGCACCACGGGCCCGCGCCGACTTCCGCCCGACCCGAGCGCCGGTAGTCCACCACGGTCTGATCCCGCCCGGCGAAGGCGGCCCCGCTCGCCGGGCTCCCGCAATTCCTCACCGACGGCGCCGCCCGGATCTGGAACATCGCCACCGCCAAGTTGCCGGAGGCCACCCAGGTCGTGGAACTGTTCCACGCCCGCGAGCACCTGCACGACCTCGCCCGCAGGCTCGAGTTCATGCTGCTGGACGGCAGGGACGAATGGCTCGCCGCCCGCCTGGAGGACCTCGACTACGGCTATCTCGACGGCATAGTCACGGCGACGCGCAAGTAACCCCTTGAAGGCGTCAAGAAGGACGAAATCGACACCGCTGCCGGCTACTTCGAGGTGGAGCTACCGCGGCTAAGTCTAAGATGTCGGCTATGCCCGAGTTCAACCCGAACTTGCCAAGTATCGCGCGAGTTTACGACTACGTCCTAGGTGGCAAGGACAATTACGCGGCGGACCGTGAGGTGGCGGACCGACTGCTCGCCATTGTCCCGCTGATCGCGGACATGGCCATCGAGAATCGCGGGTTTCTTTCCCGCAGCGCGACCTGGGCGGCGACCCGGGGAATCAGCCAGTTCATCGACCTGGGCTGCGGACTGCCGACTGTCCCGAACACCCACGAGTCGGTGCAGGCAGTCACCAGCACCGCCCGGGTGACCTACGTCGACAACGACCCGGTAGTGATCCGCCACCTCGAGGCGCTGTTCGCTCAGGGAAACCCGGGAGTGTCCGTCGTAGACGCCGACGCAGCCGACGTGAAGTCGGTCCTCGACGGTGCCCGCGACCACCTTGACCTGTCGGCTCCCGTCTGCCTGATCATCGGCTACCTGCTGCACTTCTACCCGGCCGACGCCGCGCGCGAACTGGTCGGCAAGTACACGGCGGCACTGGCACCCGGCAGCCTCCTCGTGCTGTCCGTGCTGCACTACGACGGCGACGCGGCGGGCGAGGGCCAGCGCACCTACTCCTCGGAAGTGGCCTCTCTCTACATGCACACGGTGCCGGAGATCACCAGCTTCTTCGGCCCGCTTGTCCTGGTGCCGCCCGGGGTGGCCGACGTACGGCAATGGCACCAGGACAAAGTGCCTGTTCCGGTTCCGCCACAGCCCGGCTTCGTCCTCGCCGGCATCGCCCGCAAACGGTGATGCGAGCGTCGGCTGGCGGTACCGCGATGGCCACCCGCCCTTCATTGGGGCAGCGGCCAAGGCGCTTGTCGACCTAGTGGTAGTCCTTGCCGCCGAGCCAGTAACTCCGGATCCCGGACGAGAGCTGCGCACCGGACCCCCGTCAGCCCAGCGCCTGACCGGCTATCCGTCAGCCGCCGGGGTGACAGCGAGTTCGACCAGCTTGGTGTCAGAAGCCGGGGAAGACCGACTTGAGCTCGGTCAAGGTGACGCCGGAGGCCGTCAGGCCCGCCTCGTCGCCGGCGCGGCCGTAGACCAGGCGGATGAGCGACTCCGCTGGCAGGGACACCGACGCCGTCGTGGCGTCGTCCGCGCCGGCGGGGGCCAGGGTCACGCCGCCGGTGTCCAGCGTGAAGGCGCGCTCGGGCCCGGTGGTGGTGACGGCGACCGCGACGGGCGCGGGAGCCTTCTTGCCCATGAAGCCGGCCAGCCGGGGGAGCCCGTCGACGAGCAGGTCCACGGCGTCCGGCGCGACCGGCGCGGCCGAGTCGAGCACGACCGCGATGTCCCAGGTGTGCATGGCGTGCTCGGCCAGTCGCATGCCGAGGACGCTGGTCATATCCATGGGCATCCGGCCGAACATCGTTACGTGGAACGCCGCCCGCTGCTCCGGGGTCAGCCTCTCGACGCGCGACACGAAGGCCTCGTTGGCTGCCGTGGACTGCGCCGCCTGCTCCTCGGGCGACCGCGCGTTCCAGGTTTCCCAGATCGGTTTGAAGTCCTCTGCCGAGGGCGGGTCGCCGCCGGTCACCCCGGCGTCGATGTACCGGTTGAAGATCTCTGCTCCGCTGCCGAGGTGCGACAGCACGTCGGCGACGGACCATTCGGTGCAATAGGACTGCTTGCGCAGTCCTTCAGCGTCAAGGCCGGCGACAATGCCGGCGAGCCGGTCATGCGAGGCGCGGACTGCCCGCACCACGGGAGTTGCATCGGTAGTAGCCACGACTCCTGATCCTAGGGGCTGGCTTCCGTGGCGGTAGCCTATGGCGCGAGCAGTCCCAAAAGGCGGGCACGCTCGACCGCCTCGGCCCGGCGATGCGTGCCAAGCTTGGCGTACAGCTTGCGCATGTGGGTCTTCACGGTGTTACGCGAGACGTGCAGCTCACCGGCGATCTCCGGCGCGGTCAGCTTGGTCGGCAGATAGCGCAGCACACGCAGTTCGCTCTCGCTCACCGGCTCTAGTAGCCCTGGAGGAGTCTGGGGGGATTCGATCCCACCAGACTCCCCTGAGAGCAGTATCTTGATCTCGGCGACCAGGGCAGCGTGTGCGGTGCGATGCCTGGTGTGGCGCTCAAGCAGCTCGGGCACGGGGTGCAACAGGAACCACAGCAGCGTGCCGCCGGATTCGGCCAGGTCCAGCGCACGCTCGAGAGCGCTTTCGGCACCTTCTGGGTAGCCGAGGGCGTCCTGGACGATCGCCGCCAGCAGGAAGGCCTCGACCAACCACGTCTGCCAGCCCACCCGGACGGAGCCGTCCAGCACGGGACCGAGCACGGCGAGCGCGGCGTCTGGGTCAGCCTGGGTCATCCGCAGGGCCGCGGTGGCGATGCGGATCCCGCCGCTCTCGCGTTCCCGGTCATCGAGCCCGGCCAGAAGCTTATCGGCGCGCTCCGTCTCGCCGAGGCGCGCCATGGCGAACACGAGCCAGGCACGCGCCGGCCGGGCGAACGGATGCGGCGCGGCCAGGCGGCCGGCCAGCCGCTCGGCCGTCTGGAACGTGGCCAGCGCGTCAGCGGCCTGACCGCGCGCCAGCAAGAGCTGGCCGCGGATGTACTGGACCGCCAGTGCCGCTACAGCCTCGGCTTCCGGTTTGAGGGCGAGATCGGCGCGCCGCAACCATGTGGCTGCCTCCTCCAGCCGCCCCTGCCAGGCTAGCGCGCCGGCGAGCGCCGTGCAGGCGACGCCGGCCGTGGTCTCCTCACTCCAGCCGTGCCGCTCGGCCAGTTCGATCGCCTGGCGGCTATGCTCCTCCGCCCCCGGCAGCGACCGGGAGGCCTCGATTGCCGACTGGTAGGCCAGGCCTGTGAACTCGAGATAGGGGCGCCCGATTCGGCGCGCCAGCATCCTCCCCTGCTCCAGGCGCCCGGTCGGGCCGGACCTGGCGGTCCAGCCCTCGGCATAGCCAAGACTGATCAGCGCCAGCGCGCGCAGTTCCTCACCCAGGGAGGGCCTTGCCGCCTCGGGGGCCCCGGTCATGGTACGCAGCTGCTCTGCTTCCTGCGCCTCGGCGAGCCGGTTTCCGCGCTGACGCGCGACCAGCAGCCGGACGATCCCGAGGAGCAGCTGTGCCTGGGCTCGCCGGTTTTCCGGCACCGCCGCCACCGCGCGTTCGGCTAGGCCCAGGTAGTGCTCGGCCGCATCAAGTGTCCCGTAGGCCAGTTCGTCCGCCGCGATCAGCGCAGCGAGTTCGGCGTCGGCCGCCAGGACGCCGGCCGGGAAGCCAACGAGCAGCCCATGGGTGATAGCGTCCTGCCCGTCCAGGTGCAGGCTGGGCCAGTGGTCGCCGAGCATCCGAGCGGCCCGGTCCCAGTCCTCGGCGGCCTGAGCGTGCCGGATCGCCTCCACCGGATACCCATTCTCCGCGAACCACTGGCTGGCGGTCCTCTGCAGTCCAGTCACCTCTCCCGGCTCGGTGCGCCGCAGCTCCTCCGCCAGCAGCCCGGCGAACATCTGGTGGTAGCGGAACCACGACCGCGGCCCGTCCAGAGACACCACGAACGCGTTCGCTTCCTCGAGGTCCTGCAGCACCTGATCCCCACCGGCATCTCCGGTCAGCAGGTCCGCTAGCTCTCCGTTCACGCGTTCCAGGACCGACGTCCGCAACAACAGCCGCCGCACCGGCCCAGGCTGCCGGTCCAGCACCTCCGACACCAGGTACTCCGCCACCGTGCGGTCACTGCCAGTGAACTCTTCTGCGAACCGCTCCGGGTCCGGATGTCCGGCCAGCGACAACGCCGCCAGCCGCAACCCCGCAGCCCAGCCCTCCGTCCGCTCATGCAGCAGCGCCACCGCCGACTCGGGAACATTCACTCCCGCCGCCGCGAACAGCTCCCCCGCATCGACAGCGGAAAACCGCAGATCAGGCGCGCGGATCTCGGCAAGCCCCCCTTCCAGCCGCAGCCGGTGCAGGCCAAGCCGCACGTCATGCCGGGTCGCCAGCACGAAGCGCAACGCCGACGGCGCCCGCAACACCAGCAACTCCAGTTGCTGCACCACTTCGGGACCCAGCTCATGCACGTCGTCGATCACCAGCCACACGGGATCCCGCAGCGCCGCCAGGTTCCTGAGCAGCCGCTCCGCCACCGCCCATCCGTCCAGTTCCGGCGCCGCCGTCACCTCCTGCACCAGCGCCGAACCCGCGGCCGTCCGCCGCAGCGCGTCCAGGACAGACAGCCAGAACCGCTGCGGGTCGCGATCGTCGCGCCCGGCCGTTACCCAGCCGGCATTGTCCCCCAGCCCCGCCTGCCTGATCCAGGACCGCAGCAGCACCGTCTTGCCACTGCCCGGCGGTGCCGACACCACCGTCACCCGCGCCGGGCCGGCAAGCCGCTCGAACAACCTCGGACGGATGACCACCCCGCCCGCACCAGGACCAGCGTCTTGCCTCGTGCCGTGCTCCAATCCCACACCAAATGATGCCACTAGCGTCAGCATGCGTACGCATCACGCGCTTCCGCCGACGCGATCATCGCGACTACCCGAGGCTAGACGACAGGTCTCGATGTCACATTGGGTCGCCATCTACGGCGCTGGATGGCGCATCGGCAGCCTTCGGAATGGGGTCACTGTCACATCGGCTACAGGCGTCACAGCCTGCATACAAGTAAGCCCCGTCCGGAAAACCGGGCGGGGACTTATTCGCGCTGCTCTCTGCTATACGCCGTCTTAACGTGAACGGGGAGCGCAGGGGTCGGACCATGTCCAGTTCGGACGCTGATAGCGGGCAGTCATACCGGCGCGAAGGAGATTATGCAGAGACGGATTGTGCTCCTCTTGGGCCTCGGCCACCGCCTCGCTAATAAGCCAGTGGCATCCAGCTTCTTTAGCGGCCTCGGCCCGCGCGGCGATGAGAGCGGACTGGGCGCCCCTGCAACGGGCTCCCGGCAATGTAGCGCCCCCGAACAGGTGCCCCACTTTTTCCATTACATGCAAGCTGGCGGTTGCTACAATCGCGCTGCCTTCGAAAACGGCAAACGACTGCCAACCTTGCCGCCCCATGGTCCCGGCCAGCATGGCCGCGCTGCGCATGTCCTGGCGCCCCATCCCCCGCAACATGACGTCAGCCCATTCCTCCGCCCGCTCTTTCGGCACCATCCCGACGCGGAGACCGGCATCGAGCCGCGTGACGGCGCGACTGCGTTCGGCGACAGCCGGAGTGAAACCGGCGAGCTTAACCCATGCAGGCCTGTCGTCTAGCAGATTCAGGGAAGCGCATATCTCTGGCCAGCTTGCGGGTTCGGCCTGTGGAGCAAGCTGTATCATCACGCTCGCGATCTTCTGCTTGCGATAAAAATCGATCACACGTTCGATAAGCTCGATGGTAACCGGCTCATCGAAGCCCAGGCCAACAACCCGGCTCCACAACGCGCTCGACTCACCCGGCAGCGCCAGTGCGGCCCCGCCCCCGATGCGAAGTTCTCGCGTCCCCAGTGAAGTGTTCCCAGCGACTTTCAGCTGATCATCTTGTGCTCGAATAGGACAAGGACGAGTGCCGCCCGGGCGATCTGGCCGATCCTGCCGGGGCTCATGGTGACGTGCTGCAGGGTTTGCCAGCGCTGGGTGAGAAGGGCGAATCCTCTTTCTCCCAGGCAGCGGACCGATCGGATCAGCGCGTTGCGGGTCCGGTTGTCAATGTCGAGTTCCTTGTTTCCCGCGGGCTTCTTCACGGGGGTGAGGAGGCCGTGACCTGCGCCTTCGTACCCGCCGTCGGCCAGCACGGGCATTTGGGCCGTGAACGGGCCGAGCGCCGCGAGGACCAGCTTCCCGGGCTGCGGAAAGGTCGTTCACGTTTCCCGGCAGGACGTCGGAGACCCACATCGGCCGGCCGTCGGGGTAGAAAAGCGCCTGGATGTTGCCGCCGAAGTCCTTCTTCTTTCCCGAGTACCACAGGTCGATCTCGGCGCCTTTGCGGCTGGCGGTTTTCTCGTGGCAGCGGTCGGCGTCGACGATCTTGCCGTCGAGGATGACGTACGGGGCGCCCTCGGCCAGGGCGCGGGCGAGCGCGTCGCGCAGTTCCGGGGCCTGCCCGGCCAGGACGTCGATGACCTCGGCGAGGTAGCGGTAGGCGGTGGACTGGGGAAGGCCGAACCCGGCGCCGAGCCGGCGGACGTCGGCCTTGTCGCGGAACCAGGCGAGCCCGAACTTCGCCTGCCGGTAGCAGCCCAGCTTGCGGGTGTTTTTCCGGGTTCCGATCGAACGGCGGCGGGCGGCGAGCAGGCTGGCGACGAACCAGATGAGGTCCGTCGGGACGTCGAGCATGACACGATAGGAGGGCACGCGGAGCCTCTCGGCGGACGGTTTTCTTTGGCGAGATTTCTTCTACCGGGGGCTCCGCGTCTTCCCGGTCATGCCGCCTATGTCCGCGTGTCTGCCCTCATGACCGCTACGCCCCCGTTCGCCGGGTTCACCGCTGCTGGGAAAACCTCAGTGCAGCCCGGCCGACTGCCACATAGTCAGCACAGGTCTCACATTCCGCCTTCTCCATCGTATCGGGAGAAATCTCGCCCAAGGTTGTTCCTCACGGTAGATCGTCGTTGCCGAGTCGCGGAGCTCAGTTAAGTTGCCGCGCATCGACGCAAGATCAACGACTTGTGGATTGCCCACAACGGCGGCACAGGCTCCTGGGGTGATTCGCCGGAATCATCAAGACCTCGCGAGGCCAGATCACCCCGCCCGGCCCGACTCTGATGAGGCGGCGCGATCACCGACAGGCACTTGGGGGGCGCGCCATGCGAACACCACGACGCGGCATGCGAACACGACAAGGATGCATGGAGACCGATGGACAACGAAGCAGACGAGGCCCTCAACTTGCGGGACATGTACGCCACGCACACCTTGTTCCGCCGCGAGTTCGCCCTCGCACCGCGCGTCGTACGCGACGTCACCGAAGAAGACCCACGCAGAGCCCACCTCGTCTGCGAGCACCTCGACCTCATCATGACGCTCCTGATAACCCACCACCAAGGCCAGGACACCTGCGACTGGCCCTCCCCCGCCCAGCCCCGCGCCGCCACCGGCCCCCCCGACACAGAGCACGCCACGCTCCACCAACTCACCGACCACATCACCACCCTCACCCACCAATGGCGCACAACAGCCTCCAGCCTGCACGCCAAACAACTAGCAGCAGCCCTCGAACAACTCACCCTCCTACTCAACGACCGCATGGCCCGCCAGGAAGAAACAATCCTCTGGCCACGCACCGCCTCCCTCGCATCCTGACACCCCCAGCCGGCCCATCCTCTTTATTTAATGTTCAGCGCAGCTCTGCCATTGATGCGGCAGCCGTATCTACGACTGGTCGACGCCGCGTCTATGCCCTGCGGTTCCCGGCTTCGAAACAGAAGCCCTTGCGAGGCGTCGAGGCAGACGATGGCAGGGCCGAGTGAACCCGCGTCCATTTCACGTCGACCGGTGAATGGTGTGCTGACGCCATAGCGGAACATCTGTCTCCTTCTCGCGGTAGAAGCCACTGAAGGACCGGAGAAAGGAATAGCATGTCAGTCGCCTCGCGGGTACCCCTGCTGACCCCTTATGACCTGGGCAGCTTCCGGCTGCGCAATCGCGTCGTCATGGCTCCGATGACACGGGCACGCGCACACAATCCCGCCTTGGCCCCGACAGAACTGCACCGTGAGTACTACCGCCAGCGGGCGACCGCGGGCCTGATCGTGTCCGAGGGCACATGGGTCAGCCCGGGCGCAATCGGGTCGATCAACGTGCCGGGCATATACAGCGAAGAACAAGTCCAAGGATGGACAGGCGTAACGGAGGCGGTGCATTCAGCGGGTGGCGCGATATTCTCGCAACTCGCCCACACCGGCGCCGCCTCTCATCCTGATTTTCACCAAGGACGCCCTCCTGGGGGCCCTTCCATGGTCAATCCCCACACGACAGTCGTCACCTTTCACGGTCCCGCCGAGACCGTGACGCCCAGGGCGCTGACCACGGCCGAGATCACGGGCATTGTCGAGGAGTACCGGCTGGCCGCCGAGAACGCCCGGCGCGCGGGATTCGACGGTGTTGAGATCCACGCGCAACGCGGCTACCTCATCGCCCAGTTCCTCAACCCCGCGCTGAACCTGCGGACCGACGCCTACGGAGGCAGCGCCGAGAACAACGCCAGGTTCCTGCTCGAGGTCCTCGACGCGGTAACCGGAGTCTGGGGTCCCGGCCAGGTCGGCATCAAGCTCGCCCCGCACCAGGTATTCGGCACCGCCGCCACCGTCTCGCCCGGGGTCCTCGCCAACCATGACTACGTCATCGACCGGCTAAACGACTATCCCCTGGCCTACCTGCACCTGATGATGACACGGCGGCCCAACGTCACGGTGACGGAGGCGGAGCACCGCGAGTCCCTGGACCGGTTCCGCCCGGTCTACCGCGGGACCCTCGTGGCCAACGCCAGCTTTGACCAGGAGACCGGCAACTCCGTCATCGCAGACGGCCGCGCCGACCTGGTCTCTTTCGCGGCACCGTTCATCGCAAACCCGGACCTTCCTGCCCGGTTCGCACAGCACCTACCTCTCGCACTCGGCGATCGTGACACGTTCTACCGGGGCGGCGCCCACGGCTACACCGACTATCCCCCGGCTGTCCCGGCGAGCGTCGGCTAATCGCGAGACGCCAGGGCCAACCACAGTCGCCACTGCTCGTTCTGGAAAATCTTCGTTTCCTGAACGAGCAGTGGCGACTGACCAGCGAAGGGTTGGATCCTCCGACCCCGTCACCTACATCCGGTCGGCTCCGGTGAGCAGGCGGGCTACTTCAGCGGGCCGGGCGAGCTGCGGAAAGTGCCCGGTCCCGGGAAGCACGGTGATCTTCACGTCAGGGAGCATCGACGTCAGCCATTCCGCGTACGCGGGAGCCGGCTCCTCCCCCGCCAAATACTGATAGGGAACGCGGCCCGAACGCAGGACCGCCAGCTCATCCGCCCGGCGCCGCGTCAGCTCCGGCACCGGCGTCACCAGCAGATCATTCCAGTAGCCAAGAAGGATCTCCCTGGCAGGAAACGGCTCGGCCCTGATCATGTCCTGCGCGCCGCGCGGCAGCAGGTCAACGTGCATGCCGGCCAGCATAGACTCCCAGACTTGCGCGTAATCAGGGCCCCGCAGCACCGGCTCTAGCTGCCGCAGCCGCTCCGCGAACCCGCCGGCCAGCAGCGGCTGGTCAACGTTGACGACGCCCTGGGTGGCATGCGTCGCCGCATAAGAAGTGGCCAGGGCACCGCCGAAGGAATGCCCCACGATAACCGGCGGCGCGATCCGCGCCGCGCGCACCGCCTCGTGCAAGACCGCCACGAGATCCTTAACGCTATAGCCGCCGATAGTCGGCGAGCCGCCATGACCAGGAAGGTCGAACGATATCGCGCGGCGCCCCGGGTCGATGGATTCGAGCTCGCGGATGACCGGCGCCCAGTGCCGGCGGCTGAATCCCAGGCCGTGCAGGAACACCAGGGGCCGGTCATCCCGGCCGCCAATGTCATCCGCGGCGAGGCCGCCAAACTGAGCCGCCCGAGCGTCAGGCATGGGAATCTACCTCTCTGCTAGCTGTCGTCACCGGTGATTTCCGCCTTGCTGATTTGATGAGCGCGGCTGCCCGTTCAGCGATGGCCAGCACGGTGGCGTTGGAGTTGGCTGACACGATGGAGGGCATCACCGATGCGTCGGCTACCCGGAGTCCTTGGATGCCGCGAACGCGGAGTTCTGCGTCCACGACGGCATCACGGCCCGAGCCCATCCGGCAGGTGCCGGCGAGGTGGAAATAGGGAATGATGCTGGCGCGCGCATACTCGCTGAGGGACTCATCGTCCTGGCGGGCGGGCCCCGGGAAGATTTCTCCTTCGTGCCATGCCTTCATCGAGTCTCGGTTGCCGATGCTCCGGGCCAGCCTGAGCCCCGCGACCAGGCGATCTACGTCGGACTTGTCACCGAGGTAATTCGGGTCGATCAGGGGCGGCACGTTGATGGCGGGATCGGCCAGGCGGACGGTTCCCCGGCTCAGTGGTGTCATCAGCGAGCACGAGATCACGTAGGCGTCAGTGGGGCCATTGAGTGCCGGCGAGAAATACGGCGCGTCATTGAAGGTGAACTGGATATCGGGTTCGGCGACTTCCGGGTCGGTGCGCACCAGGGCGATGAAGGGGCTGTGGTCCGATCCGCGGACGGCCGGCAAAGCCGCCTCGGATGCCTTGAACACGACAGCGCTCATCGGGTGGTCCTGCAGGTTCTGCCCGACGCCGGGTGCGTCAGTGACAACGTTGATGCCGAAATCCCGCAAGTGAGCTTCCGGGCCGATGCCGGAGACCATGAGGAGCTGCGGGGAGCCGATCGCGCCGGCTGTCAGTACCACTTCCGACGCCGCGTCAGCGTGCAGGAGTTGCGTGCCGGCCGTGTATTCGACTCCGCGGCACCGGCCGTTCTCGATGATGAGCCGCTGGACCCGGGCGTCAGTCACCACGGTCAGATTCGGCCTGCCCAGGACGGGACGCAGGTATGCGTCAGCGGCGCTCTGCCGCATCCCGCCGGCGAAATTCCAGTCTTGCCAGCCGGCGCCGTCCTGAGCTGCCCCATTGGGATCATCCGTGACGGGCATTCCCGAGTCTCGCACTGCCGCGAAGAAACCTTCGACCAGGCCACTGCCCGGCGTCTGCCGCCGTGGCGCGACTTGCATGGGACCTTCGGTCCCGCGGACGCGAGGGTCTCTCCCAATGCCACGGGCTTAAGGCCGACATGGTTTGAGGGTGGTTCTTGTCTGCGTGACGCTGGGTGATTCCCGCTGGCTGATCGGGTGTTGCTGGGGTTTCCTGTGAGGCTGGCGAGGCTCCTGTAGAAGAGAGATTGCCTAGATCTGTCTTCACCCACAGGAGCCTCTTGTGTCTTTGTACCCTGTCGTGCCCGTTCCCGGCGACGGCTTCGCCGGGACCGGCGTGATGATCGCGGTCCGGCTGGGGGACGTGGCCTCGCCGCTGCGCGGCGGCGCGCTCGTGGGGTCTGGCGGGGCATCGGCGCTGGTCGTCGGCGGCACGGAGCGGATCCGGTCCGGGGACGTGACCGTGTTCTGCAAGGTGGTGGCGGTGGCGCCGGCGGTCGTCCGCCGGGACGGGAAGGTCCAGGCGGCGGGCAGCCCGGCCGGGCACGCCACGCTCGGGCCGCTGGAGGAGTGGCTGGAGTCGCAGGCCGGGCCGGGCGTGGTCGATCAGGTCGCGGAGCGGGCGGTGCTGGACGCCCGGTTCGTGAAGGGCGAGCGGGAACGGCTGCTGACCAGGGCGTTCATGATCCGGGCCATTCTTTTGATGACGCTCGTGCCCGGGGACGGCGCCCGGGAGGCGGCGACGGCGCTAGCCGGGGACCTCGCGGCGGTGCCGTGGTCGCGGCCGTGGGCGGTGCCGTCGGAGCGGGCGCTCGGCGACTGGCGGAACGCGCTCGGCCCGGGTCCGCTGGAGGAGCTGCAGGCGATCGTGCTGGAGGCCTCGCGCCGCGAGCACGACGCGCGGGGATGGCGGGAGGCCGCCGCCGGGCCGCTGAGAGTGTGCTCGCTGGACGGCACGCTCATCCGGGTGCCGGACACCCCGGCGAACCGGGCCGCGTTCGGGTCCGTCGGCACCGGCGACGACTCCTCACCGTTCCCGCAGGTCAGGGCGCTGACGCTGAACAACGTCTCCACCCGGGCGCTGCTCGGGATCACGCACGGGCCGGCCGGCGGCGGGAAGGGCAAGGCCGCCGGCGAGCAGCGGCTCCTGGACGAGGCCATGGACAGGTACCCGCGGCTGTTCGCGAAGGACCGGCTCTGGATCGCCGACCGGAACTTCCCCGGCGCGGCCCGCCTCGCCCGCCTCATCGCCCGCACCCACGCGCTGATCCGCCTCAAAAGCGACATCCCACTCAAACAGGTCTCGCCGGTCATGGCCGACGGCTCCTACCTCGCGGACCTGTCCGGCGACGGCGTCACCGTCCGGGTCCGGGTGATCGAGTACTACGTCACCGTGGAAGGGCAGGACGTCCCGGAGATGTTCTGCCTGGTCACCGACCTGATGGACACCGGGCAGTACCCGGCGCCGCTGCTCGCCGGGCTCTACAAGTGGCGGTGGGACGGGTCGGAGACCGCGCTGCGCGAGGCCAAGGCGTCCCTCGACGGCGCGGGACCGGGCACCGGGCCGATGCTCCGCTCCAAGTCCCCGGACCTGGCCCGGCAGGAACTCGCGGCCTGGACCGCGGCGAACGAGATGAACCGCGGCGTCGCCCGCGACGCCGCGGCAGCCGCCCGCCCGGCGCGGAAGGGACGCCGCGCCGGGCAGCCCGTCCGCCCCCGCGAGATCTCCTGCGCCCGCGCCCGCCGGGCCGCCATCGCCGCGATCCGCGCCGGCCGCACCTGCTACCAGGCCCTGACCAGGGAAATCGCGAAGCACCGCACTGTCGTCGACCGGAACCGGCACCGCGCCCGAAAGTCCAAGTCGCCCAGCAGCTTCGCCCGCGCCACCGCGAAGGACACCCGCACCCGCATCGCGCCCGCTGTCATCACCATGGCCAACGCACCTGCCTGACCAGCACGAACGGGAAACTACCCGCAGTCATCAAGCCATCCAACCGGACAACGATGTCCAAATGCCTAAAGCCCGTGGCATTGGGGTCTCTCCCGGCCGTCTGCTCGCTGCGCATGAAGTACGGCAGGAGCTCCGCATAACTCCAGCCATGTGCTCCGGACGCCGCCCACGCGTCATAATTCGCGCGGTGCCCGCGGAGATGGAACATCCCGTTTATGCTGCTGGACCCGCCTAGCACCTTCCCGGCAGGGCAGGGAAGCTTCATGCCCCCGAGACCCGCCTGCGGCGTGGTCGTGAAGGACCAGTCGACCTCGGTGCCGAGCAACGCCGGCCAGCTAGAAGGGCCATTCATCGCGGGAGGCCTTTCATCGGAACCGGCCTCGATGAGAAGAACGCGCACACCGGGATCCTCCGACAGTCTTGCCGCCAGAACACAGCCGGCCGTCCCCGCTCCGGCGAGGATATAATCGTAAGAAGTCAATTTCTCTCCACCCATACGATATTCAGCTTGCGGATCGAGCGACGCTGCGGCCGCCTTCGATTCCCTGCCAGTCGCCACCTACTTCCAGGCTTCACCATCCGAGGCGATCATTTTCCTCTACGCTGTCGGCCCGACCCGGACGTGGCAAGGCTGGCCCTCAACCATGTCCGGCCATGGCCTGCTGGGAGCGTTTCTTGGCCTTCCATCCGCTAACTAACCAGCACCCCGGCGCCTCCGCCGATAATCGGCACCCGACAACGATCAACGCGATCAAGTCATGATTCGTTGCACGGTCATTCACTCCCCCAATGGTGCCGAACATTAGTGAACGCAGCGTCGACAAAAAGTCGATGAGCGGGAGCGGCAAGGTCAGGAGGGCCCGTATGCCAGACCATCACAATGTGCGGCTTGCGCCATCAACATCCTTTTTCCATCGACGCGCTGTCGATCAAGCAGCGTTACTTTACGGGCATCTTGTTGGCGCCTGCGGCACTGGGCCGCAGTACGCAACCCACCTGGGAAGGATCGCGGACATGACCCAAACGCGGCAGCGGGGATCGCTGGTACTCGTGCATGGCGCCTGGCACGGGCCATGGTGCTGGGAACATCTCCTGCCAGTGCTCGACGCCCGCGGCTGGAGCACATCAACGGTCGATCTGCCGAGCATCGGGGGAGATCCGAACCTTGGGATGTACGACGACGCGAAGGTCGTCCGGGAGCATCTGCTCACCATCGACGGCCCGGTCACTGTGCTCGCACACTCTTACGGAGGCATCCCCGTCACCGAAGTCGCCGATACAGTGCCGAACGTTTCGCAACTGGTCTACCTAGCTTCCATGATGCTGCAAGCCGACGAGGCCGTCATCACCCTGAGAGAGAGGCCGTTTCCGCCGGACGCGAAGCTCCTGCCCCCACTTGAGCCAGCACGGGAGGTCTTCTTTCACGATGTCCCCGCCGAACTAGCAGAGGCGGCCATAGCCCGGCTCCGGCCGCAGAGTGCCCGCTCCTTCACCGATAAGCAGACACGCACATCATGGCGAACGATTACGTCGACGATGATCGTCTGCGACGAAGACAAGGCGTTGTCCCGCGCGTTCGCCGAACGGGGCAAGTCAGTAGCCGCAACGGTCCGCCATCTCCCCGGCAGCCACTCGCCCTTCCTGTCGCGCCCGGCCGAGCTCGCCGACGTCCTCGGCGAGGTAACACAAACCGATCACAGTCCCCGCCCGGGCCGCTGAAATGAGTCGACTACGGCTGGGACACCCAGGTCGGCCACGATTCGATCAGCTGGAAGCCATACGACTTGTATATCGGATACCCCTGGGCACTTGACTGCAGCCAGCACCACGAAGCGCCCGCCGCCAGCCCGTCCGTTACCGCCCGCGCGGTGATGGCGGTGCCGAATCCGCGCCCACGGTACCGCGGGTCGGTCGTAATATTAATTATCCCGGTGAATTCGCCTGAAGTGATGGTCAGTCCGGTAGTGACCGGCAGCCCGGCTAGTTCTCCGACGTAGCAGCGCACCGCGCTGCTTTTCAGCGTCCCTTCGGTGACGATACGCCGCGCTATGTCAGCGGGCAAACCGAATCCTGCGGTGCATAGCCGGGCGTGCACCGTAGCCTCGCCGGGAGCGAGCAAGCGTATCGAGAGCTCATCCGGTGAGCGGATATCGGTTGCCGCGTCCACTGCCATCAATGGCACTTCACCCGAGACCGTCATGCCGTGCCCGGCAGCGAGTTCCGCCAGGGCCTGGCCACTCCCGGGGCGCAGCCTCAGGGAGAACGGCACTGCGCGGACAGCCACTTCGTCGAGCAGACTCGCGACATCCGCCACTTCGGGATCTGGCCGTAGCAGCCATACGGAGTTCATAGCCGACAAAGGCACGCCGCTGATCCCGGCGACCACGCCGTCGTTACGGAGCACCTGGGCACCCGGGATGGATAGCGTAATCTCCTGGAAAAAGTCCACCATGGTGTTGGCGAGCTCGTCAGCGCTTACTGTCACTGGTGCATTGAACCCACGGTGTGTGAACGTCTCGTCGACGCCGCCTCTCGTGGTTGTCGACATATTGCCGACAACCACGATGAGAACTTTAGTCCACGCGAAGCCCTCAACTGGCAGACACCCGCCGACACTCTCACATGCGCAGCAGTTTTTCGGCGCTCGTGTGCGCGATCTGCTCCCGGTCGTGCTGACTGATCGGCAGCGCGTCGAGGAACTCGCGTCCCTCGACCATCGATCCGAAGGGGTAGTCAGCAGAGAACATGATCCGGTCGATGCCGACCTGGGCGAGCAGGTTCGCGAAGGTCGCCTGGTCGTTGAAGTTGGCGAACGTGTAGGACACGTTCTCGCGCAGGTACGCGCTGACCGGGCGCCGCAGGTGCGTCAGCTGCGGCGGCAGGACCGCGTCGAAGCGCGGCAGCATGAACGGCAGCGTCTCGCCCATGTGGCCGATGATGATCTGCAGGTCCGGGTACCTGTCGAAGACGCCGCCGAGGATCAGGCGCAGCACGTGGGTCGCGGTGTTGGCGTGCCAGCCCCAGCCGACCGTCGACAGCGCGAAGCTGACATGGTCCGGCACGCCCGCGTAGCAGGCCTCGACGACCGCCGGCGGCGGCAGGGTGGGGTGCAGGTAGACCGGGACCCCCAGGGCAGTCACCCGGTCGAGGACCGGCCGGAAGAACGGGTCGTCGAGGTAACGCCCAGAACTGTGCCCGTTGATGACCGCACCGAGAAAGCCGTATTCACGAACGGCCCGCTCCAGCTCATCCGCCGCGGCGTCGGGCGCGCTGAGAGGAACCGTCGCGAAGCCGGCCAGCCTGCCGCTGTGCTCCCGGACCGCGTTCCCCAGGATGTCGTTGGACTCCCTGGCCAGCTTGACCGCCTCGGGACCCTCGAGCTGTTCCACCCCGGGCGCGGTCAGTGAAAGCACCGCCGTGTCGATGCCAGCGGCGTCCATGGCCGCGACCCGCCCGTCGCCGATGTCCAGCAGCGGGTCCATCCACTGCGGGTAGGACGCGAGCCACGCTCCCGGCCCTTCCATGAGCCCCGGCGTCGCGAAGTGTTCTTCTAGAGCAATGATCCGCATTGAGCTGCCTCCCGTGCCCGCTGACCGTCGCATCTAGGCCGATCGGTGACCTTTCCCTACAGGTAAACCACCTGGATGCGTCGGCAGGACTGTGTGATCCCCGGTACCGGGGATCACACATCCAGGAAACAAAGCGGCTGTCTACGCCTGATCGACGTGAAGCCGGCAACGCCACCGCTCTGTCCAACGATTCCTCGTGATAGGTACAAGCATCATTTGTGATAAGTAGGAGCCGTGGAGCTGAGGCGTTCCTCACGCTACTAGCCGAGCGTTACCCCTCACCCAGGGGGTAATACGGCAGTTCAGTCTCTGTATCAGTGTCGCTGCTCCCCGCCATCACCAGGAATCGTTGGACAGCGCCACGTCACGGCACCGATAGTTGCGTATGGCGAACAACAGCATGGGTCAACTCGACAACAAGGTCGCCCTGGTCACAGGGGGCTCATCGGGGATCGGCCGAGCGACAGCGCAACGATTTGCGGACGAGGGCGCATTCGTTTTCATCACCGGCCGCCGGCCGGCCGAACTCGACGCAGCCCGCAAGACACTCGGTGGCAACAGCCGGGCAGTACTCGGGGATGTGTCCCGCACCGAAGACCTCGACGAGATCTTCGCGCAAATCCGCCGGCACGGGCGCGGCCTGGACGTGCTGTTCGCCAATGCAGGCACCGGGTCGCTGGCGACCTTGTCGGACACCACCCCTGAGCACTTCGACGAGACGTTCTCGGTCAACGTCCGCGGAACCCTGCCCGAGGAAATCGCAAGCACCGTGCTCTTCCTCGCCTCCAATCAGAGCAGCTTCGTCACCGGAAGCGAACTGTTCGCCGATGGCGGAGAAGAACAGTATTAGCCCCAGGTACGCATGGGGCCGCGGCAAGCGAACACGACAAGGACGCACGGAGACCGATGGACAACGAAGCAGACGAGGCCCTCAACTTGCGGGACATGTACGCCACGCACACCCTGTTCCGCCGCGAGTTCGGTCTCGCCCCGCGCCTCGTGCGCGACGTCACCGAAGAAGACCCGCACAGAGCCCGCCTCATCTGCGAGCACCTCGACCTCATCATGACGCTCCTGATGACCCACCACCAAGCCCAGGACACCTGCGACCGGCCCTCCCCGCCCGACCCCGGCCAGCCCGCCGCCGTCACCCGCCTCGCCGAAGCAGAGCACGCCACGCTCCACCAGCTCACCGACCACATCACCACGCTCATCCACCAATGGCGCACGTCAGCCTCCAGCCTGCACGCCAAACAACTGGCAGCAGCCCTCGAACAGCTCACCCCCCTGCTCAACGACCGCATGGCCCGCCGCGAAGAAACAATCCTCTGGCCGCGCACCGCCTCCCTCGCATCCTGACACTCCCACCCACAGTCCCGGACCTCTATACCGTCGACACAGGATCGACTTCACGTTCACCGACGGTCGGGATCATCGGTGTCCACGCGCACTTGAGCTGCCGCCACTTCCGGCCTGGCACAGGTAGCCCGCCGCGCCTAAAACGGGCAGCGACACAATCAGTAAGCGAACCTCCGCGCCCCCGGAACGATTGAGGTTAACGGGCGTGTCTCCGCCCTGCGAGCAGCACCTGGAGAATCAACCAGGAGTTTTTGCATGTCCAGCTGAGCGACCTCGTAACCAGCGCTTTCATAGAGCGCTCGAGCCACCTTGTTCATGCCGAATACGTGCAGGCCCATGGTTCGCGCACCTTGACGGCGGGCTTGCTTCTCTGCCTCGCTAAGCAGGAGACGGCCGTAGCCGCGCCCGCGGCGCGGGGCGTCTACCTCAATGTAGTAGATATAAGCGTGCCCGGGACGCTTCTGATTAAGCCCGATCCAGACCCTGCCCACCCATTCGGCGTCAACCGTCTCGGCGACGCACAGCAGCATGCCTGGCGTATGCACGCCGTCAGGCAACAGACCGTACACTTGCCGCGTCGCGATGTCCGTGGCTTGATCGCGATCCCAGTCTCCGGCTTCAACATGCCTGGCCGCGTAGTCGGGGATTATTTCATCAAGAAACCCTTTCAGCTCAGAGTCGGTCATCGGCCGGAGTCGGAGATTTGTCATGATGATGCTAAGCCGATAGTTCTGAGTGAACCGTCGCCTCATGCCTTTCTTTACGCTGAGGACGTTGACGCGGTATCACCGCGTGTTGATTCTGGCCGCGCTGAACGAGGAAGCGCCGTCCCGATTTCGGGATCACCGGGCCGCGGTAATTGCCGGCAGAGCCTTGCCGCTGCACCGTGTCCATGAAGAGGCGTCGCTCGTCCCTGGCCTGCCCAGCGGCCGTGCCCGAGGCGCCGAAGATGCCTGAGGAACGAGCGGCTCGCCCAACGGCGCCGTGCGTCGATGGATTCGAGTTCTCGTATGGCTGGCGTCCAGTGCCGGCGGCTGAATCCCAGGCCGTGCAGGAACACCAGGGGCCGGTCATCCCGGCCACCGTGTCGTCCGCGGCGAGGACGCCGAACTGAGTCACCTGGGGTCAGGCATGGCGAATTCACCTCTCCGCTAGCTGTCGTCACCGGTGAGCATGGCGGCTGCCCGCTCGGCGATGGCAAGGACGGCGGCGTTCGTGTTCGCTGACGGGAGGGACGGCATGACGGAGGCGTCGGCGACGCGCAGCTGGCCAATGCCGTGTACCCGCAGCCGCGGGTCGACGACCGACAGGCCATCGATGCCGATCCGGCAGGTGCCCACGGGGTGGAAATAGGTGGTGATGGTGCGCTGAAGGTAGTCGTGCAGGCCGGCGTCAGCGGTCACCTGCCCACCGGGGAACAGCTCGTCCTTGCGCAGCGGAGCGAGCGCGTTCGCGGCACCGATTTCGCGGGCCGCCCGCAGCCCCGCGGTCATGCGCGTGACGTCACCCGGGTCGGTCAGGTAGCGGGGGTCGATGAGCGGCGGCTTGCCGGGGTCGGCGCTGGCGAGCTCGATCGTGCCCCGGCTGGCGGGCGTCATCAGCGAGAAGAGCACCGAGTACCCGTCCTCGGAACCCAGCTGCCAGCGGGGGTGCACGGGGAACTCGATGAAGAGAACCTGGATGTCGGGGTCGGCCGCCGGGTCGGTGCGCAGCAGCACGTGCGGCTTGCGCGCGTACGGGCCGCCGCGTACCTGGCGGGTGGCGGTGTAGGCGAGCTGTGACTTGGGGTGGTCCTGGAGGTTCCGGCCGACGCCGGGCAGGTCCGCGGCCACCCCGATGCCGTGCTCACGCAGGTGAGCACCCGGACCGATGCCGGAGAGCATCAGCAGTTGCGGCGTGGCGACAGTGCCGGCGGTGAGGATGACCTCTCGGCCGGCATGGGCGGTCACGGCCTGCGTGCCGCGCTGGTACTCGACGCCCTGGCACGTGTCCCGCTCCACCAGCAGCCGCAGGACGCGGGCCTCGGTGGCGATCGTCAGGTTCGGCCGCTCCCGCACGGCCGGCGTGAGATAGCCGTCCGCCGCGCTCTGCCGCCTGCCGTCCACGACGTTCACGTCGTTCCACGCCACGCCCTCGGCGACCGCCCCGTTCGCGTCCTCGATGGGCCCGTGCCCGGCCTCGACCGCCGCCTGGTAGAAGTCTTCCCACAGCTCGTCGCGGACCGGGAAGGGCGCGACGCGCATAGGCCCTTGCGCGCCGCGGTAGGCGGGGTCCCCGGCGGCCTGCTCGCTTTTCTTGAAGAACGGAAGGAGGCTCTCGTAGTTCCAGCCGGCGGCGCCGGCCCGCTCCCACGCGTCGTAGGCGCGCCGGTCGCCGCGGATGTGCATCATGCCGTTGATGCCACTAGAGCCGCCGAGTACCCGGCCGCGGGGCCAGGACAGCCCGGCGCCCCCGGCACCAGGCTGCGGGACGGTCTCATACGCCCAGTCAACCGCCGTGCCCGCCAGCCCCGGCCAGGCCAGCGGATTGGCCATCGCGGGTGACGGCTGGCCGCTGCCGGCCTCGAGCAGCAGCACCCGGCAGCCGGGATCTTGCGAGAGCCGCGCCGCGAGCACGCACCCGGCGGTGCCGCCGCCGACCACGATGTAGTCGAACGAGTCCATCGTCGCTGACCTTCCTTCCGCTACTGGTAGACCACTTGGAAGCGCCGGTAGGACTCCAGCGCCTCCGGCCCGAACTTGATGCCGACCCCGCTGGCCTTGGTCATCGACGTGAGTGAGCTCAGGTCGGGGGCGTGTTGGGCCACGCATTCAGGAAAGCCAGCGGCTGTCTACGCCTGATCGATGTGAAGCCGGCAGTCGATCGGCAACAGCCGGTCTACAAAGGACGGGTTACGGCTCCGCACGTTCAGTGGGCTTCGACTCGTTGTCGACGCAGGCCGTAGAGGCTGTAAGTCGAGGTCAGCGCCATCTGGGTGCGTTTTGAGTTTCCGGGCGAGCGCGTGATTCAAGGCCGGCGGCCGCTCGGCCGTTTCGGATCGGACAGTCGCTACAGGGAGAGACAGTGACAACGGAAATTCCTCAGGAGCCGGACTTCGTCGTAGTGGGCGGCGGAGCGGCGGGATGTGTCCTGGCCGCCCGGTTGTCGGAGGACCCGGGGTGCCGGGTCCTGCTGCTAGAGGCCGGCCCTGAGCTTGAGGGCCCGATGGTGAGCACGCCGGGGGCGGCACTGGGGCTGCTGGGCACCGATGCCATGTACGGGGATGTCACCGTGCCGCAGGATGGGGCTGCGGGGCGGAGGGTCCCGCTTCCCACCGGATACGGCCTGGGCGGCGGTAGTTCGGTGAACACGATGACGTGGTTCCAGGGGCACCCGGCCGATTATGACGGCTGGCGGGAGCAGGGAGCCGAAGGCTGGGGCTGGGATGAGATGCAGCCGGTGGCGCGCCGGGCGGAGCATCACATCCTGGGCAACGACCCGTTCCACGGGGCGGGTGGGCCGATGACGGTCGACTTCGCCCGGGACGTCAACCCCTCGGCCTGGGCGTTCATCGCCGCGGGCGAGCAACTCGGTCTGCCGGTCAGCGAGGACCTCAATGGAGCCGACCGGACCGGCTTCGGCATCGCGCAGTCGAATATCCGCAACGGCGTGCGGCACAGCGTCGTCGACGGCTACCTGCGACCGGCGCTCGGCCGTCCCAATCTCGCCGTCCGTACCGGGGCGCCGGCGGCCCGCGTGGTATTCGACGGGCGGAAGGCCACCGGGGTCCGGCTGCGGGACGGGCAGCTGGTCACCGCGCGGCGGGGCGTGATCCTGGCCGCCGGGGCACTGCGGACGCCGCAGCTGCTGATGCTGTCCGGCGTGGGGCCGGCCGGGCACCTGCGCGAACACGGCATCGAAGTTCTCGCGGACCTGCCGGGCGTGGGGTCGAACCTGCAGGACCACCCGCTGATCACGCCGGTGTGGACGGTCACCAGCGGGACGACGATGCTCGACGCGCAGAATGAGGCGTCGGTAACCGCCTATCGGCTCGCCCGCCGCGGCCCGCTCGCGTCCCTGGCCCAGGCCCTGGCGGTGCTGCCGCTGCGCGACGGGCAGGCACCCGACCTGCAGGTGTACTTCACGCTGATCGGATTCCACCCGGGCCTGGTGCCCATCATGGACCAGCCAGCCGCGACCGCCCTGATCGTGCTGCTGACCCCGGCCAGCCGCGGCACCGTGCGGCTAGGGTCCGCCGACCCCGCCGACGCGCCCCTCGTGGACCCCGCCTACCTGGCCGACGAGACGGACCGCAAGGCGCTGCGGCAAGGGCTTGAGCAGGTCCAGGCGCTGTTCCAGGCGCCGGCGCTGCGGGCCATCACCGGCGCCGCGGTGTACCCCGACCCGTCAGCCGACGACGCCGGGGTCGACGCGTTCATCGGCGAGAGCCTGGCGTCGATGTGGCACCCGGTGGGCACCTGCCGGATGGGCCAGTCCGCCGACAGCGTCGTCAGCCCGCGGCTGGCCGTGCACGGCCTGGAGAACCTGTACGTCGCCGACGCGTCGGTGATGCCGACGATCCCCCGGGGCAACACCCACGCCCCCACGATCATGGTCGCAGAGAAGGCAGCCAGCCTGCTGGCCGGGTAGCTAATGCGAGAGGAATGCCCGATCGCTACCACCGACGCGATTGGATCGCGCGCGATTGCCTTAAAAGGACGCCGTGCGTGGCCAGAGGATTTTCTCTTCCCGCAGTGCCATGTAGTCGTTGAGCAGGAAGGCGAATCTCTTGAGGGCGATGGCGAGCGATTTGGCGTCGATTTCCGAGGCAGATGCACGCCAGGCCTTCATGAGCGCGCCGATTTCGTCGTAGACCGCGTGGAGCTTTGCATGCTGTCCTTTGACAAGGCGGACGACGGAGCGCGAATGGCCATGGCCGTCCTGGTCATGGCCGGAACGGTGAAACCGGGGGCAGTCCTCTTGCCTTTCATGGTGGATCATCAGGAGCCGCAGCATGAGGTCGATGTGCTCACACACGAAGCGGGCTCTGTCCGTGTCCTCATCCCTAACGTCGCAGACGAGGCTAGGTGCGAGGCCGAACTCGCGGCGAAACAGCGTGTGCATCGCGTACATGTCCCGCAGGTCGTCAGCCGCCATGTTCGCTGCCGTTTCCATCGGTACGTGGCTTCCTTGTCTTTTCGCGTGCCGCGCCTCCCCGTGCGGGAACGCGGCATCTTCGGCGGCGCGTCCAGTCGTCCCGCCATGCGGGCGCTCGGACGCAGGTCGCTTGCTAGAGACTCGGAAGAACGGGAAGGTTCGGTGCTACGGATGTGACGCTCGTCACGGTCGACCGCGGGGCTGGCTCGTCGGCGTGCCCAGCGGGAATGCCGGTGAAGTACAGGCGTACCCGCCAGATCAGGTCGTCCCGCAGGTACAGGACCCAGGCCAGCTGAGCGGACAGCCGCGGGTCGGAGAAGTCGTTCATCGAGACTTCGTTCTGCCAGATGGTGAGGTCCTGGCTGGCGACGGTGCGCAGCACGCGTTGCCGGACTCCGGCTGCCCGCTCGCTGCTCATGATCTCGCCGACTTCACGACGGCCGCGTACCGGCCCCGTCCAGCAGTCCACGGTGACGTCGGGGGACCAGCGTTCGGCCAGCACCTCGCGGGCGTTGCCGCGTTCGAATGCCTGCCACAGCAGGACGCCGTCCTGGTGTCGTGCCGCGATGAGCCGTCCGGAGTCGCCGTGCGCCTTGTCGGCGGTGGCGAGCAGGTTCTGCGACATGGCGCCGCGGGCCTGGCTCAGCCGGCTGCGCACGGTGCCCACGGGAACGCCGCAGAGGGCCGCTATGTGCGTGTAGGAGGTGATGTGGCTGAAGTACCTCAGCACGAGTGCCGCTTGCAGCGGCGGTGACAGTTCGCCGACCGCCCGCCAGATCCAGTCGCGGAGGGCGTGCCGGTCGAGTATCTCCTCGGGTGAGGGCCCGCCGGCCCGGACAGGGATCCGGTCGTCATCGAGCGGGATGCCGGCGGCCTGCCGCTGCCGCAGGATCGATTTGCAGGCATTGCGCACGATGGCCCGCAGCCATGCTCCCGCGGCCGCGGGATCTCGCAGGTCCCCGATCCGGCGCAGCGCGATCAGCGACGCGTCCTGCACCGCGTCGTCGGCGTCCGCGCCGGGGCCGAGCATGGCGATGGCTACCGCGTGCATGCCCGCCCGGTGCCGTGCGAGCAGCAGGCCGAGCGCCGCGGCGTCGCCGCCGCGTGCGAGTTGTACCAGTTGTTCGTCTGTTGGCGAGTCAGACATCTGCGGTTAGTCCTGAGCGGGAGGCTGGCCAGCGGACGGACGTCGGCGTGCCAGCGGGCTGGCGGGGCAGTGGTGTGTTCGCGTCTGGCCGCCCGTGGAGCTGGGCCAGGACAGCGAGCACGTCTTGCCTGTCCGGGACGTCCCGCCATGCGGCGCCGTGTGACCGGCCGCCCTCACAGGCGCTTGCCAGTACCGCGGCGCGCGACACGGCTGTGTAGTAATCAGCGAGGCGCATGACGACGCCGCGGCAGCGCTCCGGTTTGTCCGTGAACTGTGCCTGGCGGCGGGCGTATGCCTTGATCAGCCCGTGGTAGTAGTACCGGCCGGAGTCGAGGACGAGAAGATGCGCGTCCACCAGCCGTTCCAGTACGGCCAGCGCGGATGACTCGGTCAGTCCGAGCGCGGCGGCAGCCGACACTGCGGTCAGGTAGCGGTTATCGGGCACCGCGAGCAGCCTGAACGCCGCCGCGGCATCGTCGTCCAGCCGGCTCTGCGCGCGCTCGAGTGGCTCGTCGACCACGGCGCGGTCGGCGTGCATGACGATCGGCTCGCGTAGGTCTTCCTCGAGTTGCGCGGCGATCTGCGTGACGGACCACGCGGGCCGGTCCAGCAGCCTGGCCGCAGCCAGCCGGACCGCAAGCGGCTGGTGTGAGCACACGGCGACCAGCCGGCGCGCCGAGTCCGGTTCGGCGGTGACGCGATCTTCGCCCGCGATCCTGGCCAGCAGCCGCAACGAATCCTCGGGCGCCATGGCATCCACCTTGATCCAGTGGAGGCCCGGCAGGCCCACGATGCGCCGCCAGCTTGTGACGATGCTCGCGCTGCCCGCGGTGGCCGGCAGCAGGTGCCGCACTTGCTCGCCGTTAGCCGCGTCCTCGAGGACGACGAGCATTTTCCTGTCCGCCACCAGGGTGCGCCATAGGGCCGCTCGCTCGTTCAGGCTCGAGGGGACGTCCTGGACCCCGCAGGCGCGCAGGAAGCCTGCGAGCACCTCAGCGGGGTCCGCGGGATCATCCCGGCCCGCGCCGAGGTCTGCGTAGAGCTGCCCGCCGGGAAATTTGCCGCGCAGCAGATGGGCGACATGGACGGCCAGGGTGGTCTTGCCCATGCCGCCGAGCCCGGCCAGGCCGATGGCGGGGACAGAGCCGTCCGCGACGGACAGAACGTCCGTGATCTTGGTGATCTCGGCGGTACGGCCGGTGAAATCGGGGATATCCGCCGGTACCTGGGCCGGTACGGGTGCCAGCAGCGTGGTCGCCGACTCCGTCGAATGCGCGGGAAGACTGCTGTCCGGAGGTTCGAGTGCCGGGTCTGCCTGGAGAATCCGGGTGTGCAGTTCGCGCAGTGCGGGCCCGGGGGTGACACCGAGTTCGGAATCGAGAAGCCGGTAGGTGTCGGTATAGACGTCGAGAGCCTCGGCCGGCCTGCCGGCGCGGTAGAGCGCCAGCATGAGAAGCTCCCGGAGACGCTCGTGCAGCGGGCGGTCGGCCACGGCGTGCATGAGCTCGGGGATAATCCCCTGGTAGTCGCCCAGTTCGAGACTGGCGGCGAGGAGGTCTTCCTGGGCCTCGGCATGCAATTGTTCCAGCCGCTGCCGCTGCCGCTCCGTGTAGGAACCGCGGATACCGGACAGCGGGGTTCCCTGCCAGAGTTCGAGGGCCTGCCGTAGCAGGGAGGCGGCGCGGGCCGGGTCTTTTTCCGCGCGTGCCGAGCGGGCGTGCGTGATGTGCCGCTGGAAGAGCCGGAAGTCAACGAACTCGTCAGCCGCCGGGAGCAGGTAGCTGCCGCCGACCGACTGGATGAGAGGATCCGCGTGCGGCCCTGTGGCGAACAGCCGCCGCAGCCGGTAGACGTAGGTACGCAAGACTCCGTTCACACTGCGCGGCGCGTCCTCGCCCCACAGCGATTCGATGATTTCCTCGGCCGCGGCGGGGCGCCCCTCCCGAAGTAGCAGGAAGGCGAGCACGGCTCGCTGCTGGGGGGAACCAAGCTCCAGTTCCGCACCACCGCGCCAGCCCCGCACCGGACCGAGCAGTGTAAACCAGAAATCATCAGCCACCCATTCATAATATGTCAGCCTCGGACACTGCTCCCGTCCTCGCATGGCGTTACAGCGTTAGCACATCACGGAATTACAGGGATTGAAGTGCCGGGGCCTTTGTCTGGTTGGTCACGGGCGGCGTGGCTGCGCTTTTCCTGGACTAACGCCCAGATCCCCGGGTTGAGGGGTAACGCTCGGCTAGAAGCGTGAGGAACGCCTGAGCCGCTGGGCTGGGCTGCCGGGCGGCGAGCGTGGCGACCCTGAGCTGCCACTGCATGTCGCAGTCGATGACCTGGAGGACCTCGAGGCCTTCAGGGGCGGTGATGAGGAATTCGCTGAGGAAGCCGATGCCCAGTCCCTGCCGGATGTAGTCCGCCGCCGTCCCGATGTCGGCGACTTCGAGTCTTATCTCGCGTTCCAGCCCCGCAGCGGCGAAGGCGGCGTCGGTCATGATGCGGTTGCCAAAGCCGGGCGGGGAGTCGATGAACGGGAACTCGGCCAGTTGCGCGAGCTTCACCGACCCGGACCCGGCCAGCGGGTGCGAGCTCGGCACGTACAGGGCCAGGGGCCTGACGTCCACCAGCCGGGTACTCAGGTCGGCTGGCGGAGGCCCGGGGAGGGACAGGAACGCGATGTCGAGGCTGCCGTCACGCAGTTCCTGGAGCAGGCCGGCCGATCCGGCCAGGGAGTCCCTGAGCCGGACGGTGACGCCCGGGTGCCTGGCGCGCAGCGCGGTCAGAAGCCCGGGCAGGTCAACGAGATGGATCGAGGTCAGCGTGCCGACCGTAATGGTGCCGTACAGGGTGTCCTGGGTTTGCTGGACGGCGTCTACGGCGGCACGTGCGGACTCCAGGGTTTCGCGCGCCCTGGGCAGGAAAGCGCGCCCGGCCGGGGTCAGGGCGACCTCCTGGGAGGAGCGGGTGAACAAGGCCAAGCCCAGCTCCCGTTCCAGCGCCTTGATGGTCGCCGATACCCCGGACTGGACGACGTGCAGCCGCTGCGCGGCCCGGGTGAAACTCCGGGTGTCGGCGACGGCGAGGAAGTACTCCAGGTGACGCAGCTCCATGGCACCTGCTTATCACAGGCGGTGCTTGTCTCTATCACGAGAAATCGTTGGACAGACCGGTGGCCTTGCCCGATAGTCGGCATGCCAATGGAGTAGGCAGATCGGCGAAGTGCAGCCCCGCAGAAGTCCCTTACTGGCTCCTGCCCGGTCTGACCGTCACTTCTGATAGTCGGCGAGGTGGATGATGGCGGCGGTGTCGTAGGCGTCCTTGGGGTGGCCGGTTTAGTGCCCGGTGTGCAGGATCGCGTCGGCGTAGCTCTCGGTGGCGGGGTCGTAGACCGCGAAGCCCCAGTCTTCGTCGTCGCCGAGGTACTCGCCCAGGCCGCATGACCGCGACACGGCGTAACCACGGACCAGTAAGGAACTGCTGAGGGGCTGCACCAGCTCACGCTGATACCAGGTGCCTTGCTTACCGCCGAGGTCGGCCGGGTCTGCCGGGCCGACCGGGATGAACCCAGCCCTGGCCAGCACCTTCTGTGACGCGGCGTTTTCGCGGGGGGCGGCCGCCTTGAGCGTGCGCAGCCCGTACTGCGCCGCCGCCAGGCCGCACAGCTCCCGGACGGTCGCGGTCGCCACGCCGCGGCCTGCGACGTGCTGCGCGACCCGGTAGCCGAGTACCGCGGTGCCGTCCTTGACGTCGTACAGGTTGAACCGGCCCAGGACCGAGCCGTCCTCGGCGACGAGTACGTAGAAGGCGCCGATGCCGGCCTCCTGCTCGGCCAACAAGGCACTGTGCCGCTCGGTGAACCGATCGTAGAACTCATCACCGCGGTCGGAGACCGAGGCGGCGAAGTAGACGCGGTTGGCCAGCTCGAAGGCGAGGACCGCCGGGGCATGGTCGGTTCGCAGGCGCTGCAACTCTGGCACAGCACGACTTTACCCAGATGACGCGCAGAGGTCGCCTGAGTTTCCGCCTGGTCAGGTCGGCCCTGGTGCAGCCCCGCACAAATCCCTTACCGGTTCCTCGTCAGACTGCCGTATGAGCCACTTCAGCCTTAAGCCCGTGGCATTGGGCTCCGCCCGCCGACCTCATCTCCCACTGCGCCGGCAAATCCAGCCATTTCCCCGCACACGCGAAACCGCGCATTGTCCTGTTGCGTCGCTGATGGCGCTTCCCCGCGGTACAGGCCTGAGCCGGCCCGCGAACTCGTCTTGCAGACGGAACTTCTGTATTTTCCCCGAGCCAGTGAGGTTTTCCCAGCAGCGGTGAACCCGGCGAACGGGGGCGTAGCGGTCATGAGGGCAGACACGCGGACATAGGCGGCATGACCGGGAAGACGCGGAGCCCCCGGTAGAAGAAATCTCGCCAAAGAAAACCGTCCGCCGAGAGGCTCCGCGTGCCCTCCTATCGTGTCATGCTCGACGTCCCGACGGACCTCATCTGGTTCGTCGCCAGCCTGCTCGCCGCCCGCCGCCGTTCGATCGGAACCCGGAAAAACACCCGCAAGCTGGGCTGCTACCGGCAGGCGAAGTTCGGGCTCGCCTGGTTCCGCGACAAGGCCGACGTCCGCCGGCTCGGCGCCGGGTTCGGCCTTCCCCAGTCCACCGCCTACCGCTACCTCGCCGAGGTCATCGACGTCCTGGCCGGGCAGGCCCCGGAACTGCGCGACGCGCTCGCCCGCGCCCTGGCCGAGGGCGCCCCGTACGTCATCCTCGACGGCAAGATCGTCGACGCCGACCGCTGCCACGAGAAAACCGCCAGCCGCAAAGGCGCCGAGATCGACCTGTGGTACTCGGGAAAGAAGAAGGACTTCGGCGGCAACATCCAGGCGCTTTTCTACCCCGACGGCCGGCCGATGTGGGTCTCCGACGTCCTGCCGGGAAACGTGAACGACCTTTCCGCAGCCCGGGAGCTGGTCCTCGCGGCGCTCGGCCCGTTCACGGCCCAAATGCCCGTGCTGGCCGACGGCGGGTACGAAGGCGCAGGTCACGGCCTCCTCACCCCCGTGAAGAAGCCCGCGGGAAACAAGGAACTCGACATTGACAACCGGACCCGCAACGCGCTGATCCGATCGGTCCGCTGCCTGGGAGAAAGAGGATTCGCCCTTCTCACCCAGCGCTGGCAAACCCTGCAGCACGTCACCATGAGCCCCGGCAGGATCGGCCAGATCGCCCGGGCGGCACTCGTCCTTGTCCTATTCGAGCACAAGATGATCAGCTGAAAGTCGCTGGGAACACTTCAGTGAGCGGGAAATCGTCGACGACCGCCGAGAGAGGGTGGCCCGGGCGAAGAAGGCGGCGGCCCGAGCCAATGCTGGCGGAATGTGGTCGGCGACCCCACGCCACCTCCGCCGTCGGCAGTTCCCGCCGCGGCGCCTCAGCGTTGGCGTCTCGCGCGGCAGCGGGGCCTTCTCGCCCCCGCCGAGCGCGTCAGCGAGGGGCCACGCCACGGGATCGGCGAGTTGGTGTTACGTGCCCGAGTGGGGCTACGAGTGCATGGGTGCCTGATTTGACAGCGCGGTGAGTGGCGGCTAGCTGGCCAGTAGGGCGAGCGCTGATTCGCGGGAGCGGCCTTCCGTCCGGTTTGATCACGGGTGTCGAGTCCAGATCCCACCGCCACGAAAGGCCGCCGTGCCAGTCTCGCATGCCCGCGATACCGCCATGACCAGCACTGATGAAAGCGCAGGCCGGAACGTCCCGGGGCTGCTGGAGGTGCTCGCCCAGGTTCCCGATCCCAGGAAGAGCCGCGGACGGCGGTACCTGCTCACCTTCGTCCTCGCGGTCGCTGTCGCGTGCGCGCTGGCCGGGGCCAGGAACTTCCGCGAGGCCGGCGATCATGCCGCTGACCTGCCCCAGGGCGTGCTGGCCCGGCTCGGCGGGATCCCGCATCCGCTGCGGCGCCGGATCACCGCCCCCAGCGAGACCCGGATCCGCACCCTCATCCAGGCGATCGGCGCGGACCTGCTGGACGACCTCACCGGCGGGTGGCTCCGCGCCCTGGCGGACGCGGGCCGGCTGGACGAGGCGCTGACCGCGATCGCGATCGACGGCAAGTGGCTGCGCGGCGTCCTGGACGGCCAGGTCAAGCTCTTCGCCGCGATGCTGCACGACCAGAAGGTGATCATCGGGCAGGTCCGGGTCCCTGACGGCACCACGGAGGTCACCCAGGTGAAAGAACTGCTCAGGGACGTGGACCTGGAGAACGCGGTCGTCACCGCTGACGCCGCCCACTCCTGCCGCGAGACCGCGCAGTACATCGCGGGAAAGGAAGAGGACGGCGGACGGGAAGCCGACTACCTCCTGTTCGTCAAGGGGAACACCCCGTCCCTCCAGCGCGCCGCCTTCGACGCCATCCAGGCCAGCGGCGCCGGCCGCGCCCCCGACTACACGGAGCTGGACCGCTCCCACGGCCGCGTCACCCGGCGCTCCATCTGGGCCGCCGACGCCGGCGACATCGACTTCCCGCAGGTCAAGCGCGTCGCCAGGATCCGCCGCGACCGCTACGACGCCGACGGCGCCCTGATCAGCAAGGAGATCGTCCACGCCGTCACCAGCCTCGGCAAGGAGAAAGCCGGCGCCGAGGCCCTCGCGGGCATCGCCCGCGGCCAGTGGGGCATCGAGTCCGTGCACTGGGTCCGTGACACCGCCTACGACGAAGACGCAAATACCGGATACGCCGGGAACGGCCCCCAGGTCATGGCCACGCTGCGGAACCTCGCCATCAGCCTTCTCTACCTCGCCGGGGTCAAGGAGGTCACTCGCACCCTCCAGGCCATCGCACGCGACCGAAACCGCCTACTCGACTACCTCCCACTATGAGACCCAAGTCTCAAATGACTTTGGCGATCCCGTGGGGCCACGCAGGGCTAATGCTGTTCTTCTCCGCCATCGGCGAACAGTTCGCTTCCGGTGACGAAGCTGCTCTGATCGGAGGCGAGGAAGAGCACGGCGCTGGCGATTTCCTCGGGCCTCCCGGCCCGTCCGAGCGGCACCGCGCTGCCCAGCCGCCGGACGAACTGGTCCGCGGAGGCCTGGTCGGGGGCCAAGCCGCGCAGCCCCGCGGTGTCAGTCGGTCCCGGCACGATCACGTTCACCCGCACGCCCCGGTCACCGAGCTCCACAGCCGAGGTACGGGCGAACGATCGGATCGCTGCCTTGCTCGCGGCATAGAGGCCGAACGCCGCGCTGCCGCTGGTGGCTGCGCTGGAGCCTGCGAGGATGACCGAGGCCCCCGGGTTGAGCAGCGGTAGTGCCCTCTGAACGGTGAACAGGGTTCCGCGGACGTTGACCGAGAACGTCTCGTCGAAGTGCTCAGGGGTGGTGTCCGACAAGGTCGCCAGCGACCCGGTGCCTGCATTGGCGAACAGCACGTCCAGGCCGCGCCCGTGCCGGCGGATTTGCGCGAAGATCTCGTCGAGGTCTTCGGTGCGGGACACATCCCCGAGTACTGCCCGGCTGTTGCCACCGAGTGTCTTGCGGGCTGCGTCGAGTTCGGCCGGCCGGCGGCCGGTGATGAAAACGAATGCGCCCTCGTCCGCAAATCGTTGCGCTGTCGCTCGGCCGATCCCCGATGAGCCCCCTGTGACCAGGGCGACCTTGTTGTCGAGTTGACCCATGCTGTTGTTTGCCATACGCAACTATCGGTGCCGTCTGTGAACGCGAAGTCGATCCTGTGTCGACGGTATAGTGGTCCGGGACTGTGGCTGTGCTCCCATCTCCGGGAAGTCAGCGCGAGACGCACGTGCCGTAGTTGGCCTCGCCGGCGATGTCGTAGCAGTTGAACGAGTTTTGCGCGCCGGTGACGGTGGGCGAGTACGTGCCCACCGCCCAGCTGGAGGTCGACCCGCCGCAGCCGACGTGCAGCGAGTACGACTCATCCTTGGGAAGGGTGAACCACCAGTCCGAGGTGGATCCGTTTCCGAGACCCTTCCATGACGCGTAGCCAGGCCCGTCGCTTGCTTGAACCCACACGCCCTCGACCGATTTGCCGGACTCGCAGGAAACTTGCCCGGTCACCTTCAAGCTGGTCGTCGTCGGTGCCGCCGTGGGATTGGCGGTTGCCGTGGGATTGGCGGTTGCCGTGGAATTGGCGGTTGCCGTGGCCTTCGCGGTCGCGGCAGCTTTAGACGGCGCGCTGACCTGAGTGCCGGACGCCGTCGCGCCGCCAGCGGATGACGAACCCCCGGTGGTCGTGTCCCCGTCGGCCGCGGGCCCGACGACCGGCGCCACGCCGGCCCCCTGAGCCGGGTCCCCCGATGCGGTATGCGCCGCTGGGTGCTTCACCGCGGCGGATATCGTTGAGGTCGCCTTGACGTTCCCCGGGCTGACGCTCGGCGAAGTGGTGTGGGCAAGTGCGCTGAGCCGGGCACTGCTGGAAGATGCGGCGGACTTGTGCGAGCTGACCACGCCGACGGCTACCGCCGTGCCCGCTGACACCACAACAGCGGCCGCCGCGGCCATTACGTAGACCTTCTTGCGGCCCGCGGTGCCAACGTGCATCGTCTCGGTGAACGCTTCGACGAACCGCCGCCGTCCCGCCCGGTCGAGTTCATTGTCAGCCAAAGCTGCTGATTCCCCTTATGTCCCAGGTGACGTCGGGCCATGGCTAGCCGCACGACCCATGACGTGATGGAACGGTATTGAGCGCCTGTCCACGATCCGTAGACATGGGATGAACGCGAAGAAACCGGCAGGTCGCCCGCGTACCGGACTCGGCCGGCCAGGAGATGAGGCCGGGATCTGAGGCCTGTCGTTGATCTCGCGTCGACACGGCGTTCACGGCGTTCACGGCGCTGCGCATCATGGCGGCGGCACGCTCAGCCAAGGTTTGAGTACGGCCCCGTGCGGCATCGCCGCGCAGTCCCGGCACCCCGGTGAACGGCGGCGGGCCTCGCCGACGCGCTCTGGTGGAGTCGGGTATTGGAACTGTCTGGATACCTCCTTCTTCGCCGGCGGGTCGGCGGGTCAGCGGTGAGGTTGTTGGCCGGTGGGGCGGATGACGATCTCACCAAGGTCCACGGAGACTGGCTGTTCGAGGGCGAACAAGACGGTGCGGGCGACGTCCTCGGGGGTGAGCTTGGGGTCTGCGGTGCGGTCAGGAGATGTCTGCCCTGCGTCGGTGAGGCCGGGCTGGATCAGGGTGACCCGGATGCCGGTTGCGGTGGCTTCGGCGCGGATGGACTGGGCGATGGCAGTCACTGCCCATTTGGTGCGGAGTAGAGCTGCCCGGGGACGGTGACGCGCCCGGCGACGGAGCCGGTGAAGACGAGGTGGCCGCGTGCGCGGGCCAGGTAGGGCAGGGCAGCGCGGGCGGTCAGCGCGGTGCCGTAGACGTTGGTGATCACCATCTCGCGCCATTGCTGCGGGGTGCCGGTGCCGTGCAGGAAGGACGTGGGCGTGAAGGCGCCGGCGTTGGCGAGCACGGCGTCGAGGCGGCCAAGGCGTCCAGGGCGAGCGCGGGCAGCGTGCTGACCTGGTCCCAGGCGCTGACGTCGCAGCAGGCGGCCCGGGCTGCCGCCGGGCCGCCGAGGTCAGTGGCGAGCTCATCGGTGAGGTGCCTGGTGCGGGCAGCCAGCACTAGCCGCCAGCCGCGGCGGGCGGCGAGTCGTGCCGTGGCCGCCCCTACGCCGGAAGATGCGCCGGTGATCATGAGTACAGGTGCGGACATGGCTCTCGGTGGCTCCGTTCAGGTCTGCTTGTACGGCACGGGAGTCCGGCGGCTGAGGTCGGCGGCGTAGGCCGCCCAGTCGCCGGCGGAGGCGCGCTGCCAGGCGACGGCGACGGTGATGTGGATGCCGAGCATGCGGGCCAGGACGGCGGCGGGCAGGTCGGTGGCGAGCTGGAACAGCGCGGCGGAGCGGGCCTGGCCGGCGCGGATGCCGATCTGGCGCAAGCGTTCGGTGAGCTGGAAGGCGCTGATCGGCTGGCCGGGTCGGCCGCCGGGGAACAGTCAGGTTGAAGAGCCGTCGTCGCCGAGGTTGGCGTGGCCTCGGCGGGTTGCCGCCAGTTGCAGGGCAAGGGTGCCGAGGGGCTCGGGGAGCATGACGGGCTCGTGGCCGAGCCGGAGGAGCACCTGCCCTCTGTCGGCGGTGACGTGGTCCAGGGTCAGGCGGCTGATCACCGGTGCCCGCTGGGCGCAGAGGAGGACGAGCAGTCCGGCGAGCCGTTCCTCGGGCTGGAGGCTGTCGTCGTGGAGCAGCCAGCGTGCCTGTTCCCATCGGGCCTCGGTGTCGATCACGTCGGACGGGCCGCCCCAGCGGATGGCGGGGAAGTCCAGGCTCGTGAGCTTGTTCCTTCGTGCCCAGCGGGCGAAGTTGCCCGCGTCGGCGCGGTGGGTGGCCTGCGCCTCGGCGAGCCAGGCGTCAAGGTCGCCTTGCTGCGCGTCGTCCAGGGTCAGGTCGCGGGTGGTGAGCCAGTCGAGCAGGGCGACGGCGGCCTTGATGTTGCGCTGGGCGGCGGTGACCTGCCCGGCGGTGGCGTGCGCGCCGCTGAGCCGGGTGCGCAGCCGGCGCAGGACGTGCCAGACCGCGTAGCGGTGCAGCATCTGACGCTGGTCGGGGTCGGGGCGGTCGGCGATGGACCAGGAGATCCAGCGTTCCAGCTGGGCCAGGTGCTCATCGCGGGGCGGGAGGGCGCCGGTGGCGACCAGGACGGCGCGCAGGTGCTCAACGGGCTTGCCGTCGAGCAGCTCGTTGAGGGCGGCGTGGGCAACCGGCCGCTCGCCCGTGGCGAGCTGCCGCAGCACGACGGAGTCCCTGATATCCCCGACCATTTCGCGCCGGGCTTTTCTGCGGTGAAGTCGCGACGGACGAGGTCGGGGATCGGCCCGGCCAGGCCGTCCTGCTCGGTCAGCGAGTGCCGCCAGGGCTTCGGCTGGCAGGGCTCGAGGCCCAGCTCGCGCATGACGGAGCGGACGAACTCGGGGCAGCAGTCCTCGCCCCCGCGGACCAGCGCCTGGTGTACGCGGCGGTAGCCGTACTCCTCGTTGTTCGCCTCGAAAATGGCCTTCACCTTTATCTTTAGCAGCTCGCGTCTTCAGGGCCCTGCTCATTCTCGGATGCTGAGACGGGGTTGGCTGGAGGGCTTCCTGGGTAATGATGTGGCCCGTTGGAGGCGTGTCTGGCGTGACATGAGAACGAGGGCCCGGTGGGAGCAGGCTTCCTGCCACAGATCCCTGTTCACTAGCGGGTGAGGCTCCGGAACCCCGTGACCTGAGTCTGCTGCCGGTTGGGCCTGGCGGGTTGTCCGTGTGTGTCTCTGGCTGGCAGCATCGGCTCACCCGCATACTTGGTTCGTGAGCGATGACGCTGTCCCGGTCCGGGTTGAGGATTCAGAGCTTGACTACGGCCCGGACCTGGTCTTCACCTTCCAAGGCCAGGTGTTCACGGGCGTGGCCTTCGAAGACGTTCCGGGCAAGTGGTACTGCGAAGTGAGTTACCGTGACGGGATGCGGGATGGCCCGGCTCGCGAGTGGTACTCCTCGGGAGTGCTGAAGAGCGAGTCGCATTACCGCGAGAATGCGGGCCACGGGACCTCGCGGGAATGGGATGAGAGCGGGCGCCTGATCTCCGAGGAGACATACGAGTATGCCATCCTCGTGTCGCGCAGGAAGATGGACGCGTCCGGTTGTGTCACTGAAAGCTTCGAGATATCCCCTGAGCATCAGCACTACACCCGCCTTGAGCGCTATCGCCAGGTCAAGCGCTGGCCCGCTGGGACGTGAAGGCAGGACGCCTGCTGGCGCCGGGGCAAGCAGTAGAGACCGGTCCGCAGCTGTTGCCGGCGGCGGCGTGCCCGTGCCGGGCGGGCGCCAGGGGCTGTGGTCGTCGTCGTTACATGAGATTTAGCGTGGCCAGTGGCCTGAGGGGATTACGTGCGGCCCAGCGTCGTCCGGCGGCGGCCGAGGTGAAGCCGGCAAGGCGGAGCGCGGCGATGGCGGTGTTCCTCAGGGATGCGGTGACCTGCGCGGATGCCCCGGCGTGAAGTCTTTGGGCGTCTTCATTCATGGTCACGTCGCGGATATGGTGCAGGGCCTCGATCTCCCAGTGGCCGCGGGCTGCCAGGGCGAGTGCTTCCGGCGTCCCGCCGCGCCCGGGCGTCCTGCTGGTGATGCCGAGGGCGGCGACGGCCGACCGGAGCTCGCCGGTGCCGGGCTCGCGGACATACCGCTCGATGAGAAGGCCTGGGCCGCGTGCGGGAACAGTCCGTCCGGGGCGGGCAGCACCTGGATGGTGCGGGTCTCGTCCCGCCCGTGCCCCTTGTCGTGCATGGCATGGGTGACGGGCGCGCTTGCCCGGGCCAGGGCATCGAGAGCGTCGAACAGCGAGGGCTGGTTGTCCTTCACGGCCGTGAACAGGTAATCGGCCTTCTTGTCCTGCACGAGGTAGCGGGCGGTGTCCTTCTGCACGTGGAGAGCGTCCGCGGTCACCAGTGCCCCCGTGATGTCAATGTCATCCAGCAGGGGCCTGACCTGGGTAATCTCATTCGTCTTAGCGTCGATGTCCTTCTGCGCGATCACGGCACGGGCGCCGGTGATCATTGCGGCCAGCAGGTGCGGCGCCTTGCCGTCCCTGCCCTTCGCCCCGCGGACGGCCTTGCCGTCCAGCGCGATCACCAGGCAGGACGCGTCCAGGCCGGCCAGGACCTGCACGGTCAGCCAGGCACCGAACGCGGCGGCCAGCGCCTGCCCGTCCAGTTTCCGCAGAACCCGCCGGAACGTCGACGGTGACGGCGGGATCAGCCGGCCGCGCCGGTCACGCCTCGCCCCCAGCGCCTGCAGCCCCTCCGCGGGAACGTCGCCCGCCCACTCGGCGATCGCCGTCACCGAGTCCGCCCCGGCCATCACCGCGGCCACCCCGAACGCGAGCACCACCGCGATCCTGTGCCGGGTCCCGCACCTGCGCCGCGGATCTGGCATGTCGTCCATCTACTCCAGCAGGCTCTGGTAACCCTGCAGGTCAAAAGCATCTTCAGATCCGGAAACGGCTCCGGCGGGCACGGCGGATATGGCATCCTGGCAGGGCACCGAGGCTCCCGGGTGAAATGTGCTCTTTGGTCGGAACACAGCTCTTACCGGAGCCTCGTTCTCATCTCACGCGCGACACGCCCCCGCGATCACACCGTTACCGGCAGGCCCGCACCCGGTCACCGTCTCAACATCCGAGAACGATCAGAGCCCTGGACCCCACACGGAGCTATTCCGACAGTTCCAATATCTGACTCCGCCAGAGAAGACCCTGGCCGAGACCGCCGAGGCGGAGTTCCTGCGGTTCCGCAAGCTCACCGCCGACGCCCGCCCGGTCCAGGCCGACCCCAGGGACCTTTACGACATGCTCCAGCTGGACAGCCGCACCGACCGGGTACTGCCCAACGGATGGTGCCTGCTGCCGCCGCGGCAATCCTGCGACCGGGGAAACGCCTGCCTGACCTGCGGAAAATACGCCACGGACGCTACCTTCCTGCCAGAGCTGCGCATTCAGAAAGACCGCACCCTGGCCCTCATCGACAGCCGCCAGGCCGCCTTCACTGCCCGGACCGGCGCCCCCATGACCCCCGGCAACGTATGGCTGGACGGCCGGCAGCGCGAGGCCAGCGCCCTCGGCGCCATCATCACGGCCCTGGAAACCGCGCCGGAAGCACCTGATGCCGGCCAGGCGCGGGCCGCGGTCGGCGCCGGGACCGCTGCCCGCGCCGACGCCGCGATCGCCCGCCAGGACGAGCGCCATGCCCGGTAAACACCGCGAACCTGCAGAAGGCGACCGCGGCGCGGACCGCCGCCGCGACCGCCCGCGCCGAGAACGCCCTCATCGCGATGATCAAGGAAGGCGAGACCGTCACCTTCCGCGGCCTGGCCTCCAGGGCCGGGGTATCCCTGGACTTCCTCTACCGCAACGCCGGCATCCGCGCCCGCATCGAGCACCACCGTGCGGCCCGGCCCGCCCGGCCCGAACCAGCCGCCGCTCCCGGCGGCGAACACGCCTCCAGCGTCGTGCGCACGCTGGCCGCCCAGCTCGCCGACATCAAACGCCGGCACCGCGAGGAAACCGCCGCGCTGCGCCAGGCCCTTGAGCAGGCACACGGCGAGAACCTGCTGCTGCGCCACCGCCTCGCCGCAGGCAGCCGGGCAGAACCCGGCGAATGACCAGCAGCGCCGGCAGCGGCACCGACCCGCTCGACACGATTCCGCTGTTCGATGTCAAAATCCCGTTGACACCCGCCAGGGCCGCAGCCATCCGCCGGGCGCTGACCTCCCTCGATGCCATCCCCGCCGAACGACGCGAGCTCGACCTCCGCGAGGACCAGCTCATCACCGCCGCCCGCACTGCAGGCGCCACCTGGCAGCAGATCGCCGCCGGCCTCGGATACAAGGACCGCCAGGCCGCACAGCAGCGCCACCACGCCCTCGCCCCCGCATTCGCCCCGTCGCGCTGACGACAGCACGCAGTTCGGTCTAAAGTGCACTGGTGAGTTCCGACCTGCCGGCACCCGGACAGCTGGCCGACCTGTTCCCCGAGGGGGCGGGGATACCGGGTTCTGCCAGGCGAACTGCCTCCCGGACGGATCGTGCGGGCTCTCGATGACCGCTCGGGTCGCCCGGCACTGTGGCTGAGCGACGGACCTGCCTCCGAAGGCTTGTGGGCGCAGGCATACGCGGACAGGAGCCGCTCGGGCCTGTGGCCCCTGCTGCTGGAGCCCTTGCGGAACGACGAGGGATACCGGCCCTGGGAATCAGGTGAGCTGGCCTTCGAGCGGAGCACCCCTGCGGGCCGCCATGACCCGGCGAGCCTGCTGGCCCGGTGGTGGGCGAACTACACCAAGTACAATCCCGGCTCCGATCCGCTCGTGAATACGGCGAAGCGCCATGCGGTGACCGCTCCCTACGGCCCCCAGTGGCCAGGCCTCGCCCCGGGCGGGGACCTCGCAGGCGACCGGACGCGACGGCCCTCCAGTGCGCCGCTCGCCTGCTGTCCCAGGACCGGCCTCTGCGGCTGGGACTGGTCGCCGCCGACCGCGGAGCGGACGCCCTGGCCGCCGCAGGCTGGACCGGGCCGCTGAACTACACCAACGACACCGGGCAGATCGCGGCCATCGTGCGCAGCTGGGAAGACCGCTTCGGCGCTCGCGTCGTCGGGGTCGGCTTCGCCGACCTTTACGTCAGCGTCGCCGCGCCCCCGGCCACCCTGGACGAGGCCCTGGCCGTCGCCGCCGAGCACTTTGCCTTCTGCCCCGACAACATCCGGCAAAGCCACCCGTACACCCTGACCGCATACGCCAGTCGCCTGGTCAGGACCAGCACATGGGAGTTCTGGTGGGACTAGCCCGGCCGGGACAAAACTCAAAGTAACAGTCCCGGCCCTGAATACCCGGAGCAGACGATCTACCCCTAGATCAGAGGGTCGGGTGCCGATTGCCGATCACAGGCACTGGGCCGCTCAGTCCGGCGGCGGGCGATGAACGCCCGATGATGGGCGATCACGTCTTCGGGGTAGATCGCGGCGTAGCCCATGGTGGTGTCCAATAGGGCGTGCCCGCAGATTTTCGCGGCGATGTGCGGCGGCAGCCCGGACCGCAGGGCGTCGGTGACGAAGATCCTTCTTCTTTTTGCACTCCCCGTGTTCGGTGGGACTCGTGTTGCAATTGACGTGCCGAACTTCCGGCGATGCCGCGGGGAACGCTCGCGGTAGCGGGTGTTGCGTTTCTCTGGTGGCCGGGTGACGAGCATCACTTTCCTCCGGAGTCAGGAGATGGGGCTGCTGTCGACGAGATCGCGGGCCAGTGGCAAGTTTCGGACGTTGCCGCGGGCGGCGGTCATGCTGCGAAGCCGGGTGATCTCGTCGTGCTGGGCCGCGAGCCGGGCGAGGGCTTGGGCTTGGAAGGTGGTGAGGCCGCTGATCGTGGTTGCCGACTGGGCCAGGCGTCCCTTCAGCCGGGCGACTTCGTCTTTGAGGCGGGTGACCTGGGCGTCGCGGGGGTCGGGTTGCTCGCCGGCCTGTCCGAGCGCCTGGATGCGTCGCTCGAATTCTTCGCGCAGGTGGGCGTAGGGGCGGTCGCCGTAGAAGGCGGTGCGGTCGACGCCTGCCTCGCGGGCGAGGGTCTTGACGTCGCACCGGCCGCCGGGCGGGATGTCCCCGCGCAGGAGCCGGTCAATGGCGGCGAGGATGCGGTCCTCGTTGGCAGCGCGCTGGTCAGCGGTGATCCGCATGATTCTCCATGTCGTCGGTGCCGGGGCTGGCTGCGTCGATGGCATCCAGGACGCGCATCGCCCGGTCGTGGTCTGCCTGCAGCCGTGCCCGCTCGGTCTTGCGGGTCGGCCCGAGGCTGCCGAGGAAGGCCTTGGTCTGCTCGGCGTGCTCAGCCCAGACGGGCCGGTGGCAGGGGTGGTGGGTGGCCTGCGGGCAGCGGGCGGAGTCACACATGCCGATGAGGGGCTTGTCGGCGGCCGGGGTCCCGGCGAGCCGGAGGCAGAGCGCCCGGGAGGGGTCGGTGAACCAGCAGTAGTTCGCGGTGCCGAGATGCAGGGCCCTGGCGCGCTTGGTGATGAGATTGAGGATGTCCCGGTCGCTGGCCTGGGTCCTTGGCGCTCCGGGGCCGCTGCCCGCGAGCTTGCCGTCGATGTGGGCGAAGAACTCGGTCAGCTCGCGTGCGCCGGGCCCGGCGGGCATGATGCCCTGCTGGTAGTTGCGGAGCTCGGCCCAGACCAGGTCGAGGTTGCGGTCGGCTTCGTGCTTGTTGACCTCGGCGAGCAGCTCGGCCTGGGCGCCGCCAGGGCGGGAGGCATACCCTTCTGTAGTCGCGACAGCGATGTGCTTGAGGTGCAGTTTCGCGGCGAGCATGCCTCCTGGCCGGTAGGCGAGCTCGATCGACAGGGTCCTGCGCGAGGCTCGCAGGCTGACCGGGTCGTCGGGGATCGGGGCGAGGCCGAGACGCTGGCCGGAGGGGCCGTTGACCCAGTTCCGGAGCCAGGTATGGCGGACGTCGAAGGCGAACCGGCCGAGCAGCGGCTTTCCCGGCTGCGGGTCGTCGTGGAGGCGCTCAAGGAGATGGGCTGCCTCGTAGGCAGGTTCGATGACGACCCACTCGTCGGGTGTCCCGCCGAGTGGCTGGCCCTTGATGACCTTGCTGGCCAGCCGGTAGCGGACGAGGCCGGGGCCGTGCTCTTCAGGCGGGCGGCAGCAGCCGACTTCCAGCTCCATCAGCTCCGACGAGCGCATCCCGGAGACCGCGGCAAGCAGCGTGATCGAGGCCGTGCGGACGATACCGACCAGGGCGATGGCCTCCAGCCGGTCCAGCGGTGCCGTCCAGGGGACGGTGCCGTCCCCGGCGGCGCGATCGACGGCGGCGGCATCGCGGCCGAGCGGCTTCTCCGCTCCGACGGCGGCCAGTGTCGCCTCGATCCGGTGGCGCAGGTGCGGGATCCACTGGCCCCAGAACTGGGTGAAGCCCGCCTGCCGGGCGATCAGCCCCAGGGAGATCGGCGCTAGCGGGTCATCGGGTGACCAGCCTCCGTCCAGCCGCTTGCGGATGACGTGCTCGGCGGCCGCCGGCAGCGGCTCGTTTCTTTCCTCATAGCCTTCAAGGACCTGGATGATCTCCCTGGCGGGTAGCCGGCCCGTCAGGACGTGCTCGCCGTGCTTGAGGGACCATTTCTGGTCGGCGTCCCGGACCTGCTCCAGCAGTTCGGGCGCGTGCGGGCCGAGGATGCCCGTTAGGTAGAGGGCCGCGGCCAGCAACGGCTGCAGGACGCTGTCGGCGACGGGCGGGGTCTTGTTCTGCCCGGGCGCGGGCATCTCTGCGACGACCGAGGGAGCGGAGCCCCGCCAGGGCCGCAGGCCCGCAGAGACCCTGTCGGTGGTGAACAGCTCCCGGTGGGTGACCAAGTCCGCGACGACCTGGGCGGCAGCCCTGCGGGTCGCGGGGCTGCGCTCGCCGGCCACGTGGCCGTCGTCGTCGAGCAGAAAGCGCCGGTGGGCCATCCATGCCTCGCAGCAGTCCTCGTCGATGTCGGCGAGGCTCGTGGTGCCCTGGCTAGCCAGCCAGTTCAGGAACCGGGTCAGCTCGGCCAGCCGGCCGAACGCGGTGCCCAGGTGCAGCGGGGTCCGGTAGGCGTGCGGCAGCGGCATCACGGCGTCGTGCCTGGGGGCGAGCATGGCCATGATCTGCTCCTTGGCGACCAGCTGCCAGCTGGCGCCGGCGATCGCGGCGAAGTCGAACCGGCGGCTGACCTTGGACAGTTGCCGGGGCAGGCCGATGACCTGGGTGAAGTCCCACAGGTCGTCTTCGAACACGGGCCGCGGGGCGCCGTCGGGCAGGGAGAGGCCGGCCTCCTGGCAGACGTCCGCGCCCGCGAACGGGGACTGGACGGGACCTTTGGCCCCGGGCAGCGCGGCGGTTCCGGTCATCGGGTGAACTCCTCCGGTCGCAGGGGGATCTCGTCGTCGCGGTCGCTGATGCCGGCGGCTGCGCGGGCGACGACGGCCGGGTCGAGGCGGGCCAGCACCTCGGTGACCCGCTGGGAGTAGGGACCGAAGACGGCCATGAACTGGGCGGCGGGCATCTGCCGCCACTGGCGGGAGAAGAACGCCTTCAGCTGCAGCAGGTTCGGGACGTGGCGGGGCGCGAACACCGCCAGCGGGCAGAGCAGGCAGACCCACGGCCGCGCCGGGCAGGGCTTGCCCTTTGGCCCGTGCAGCCCGGACAGCTGGTCGGCGCAGGCGGCGGTGAACACGTCCCGCTGGCCGCCGACCAGGTCGGCGATCACCGTGTCGTCGAGGCCGAGCGATGTGACCAGCTCGGGGTAGCTGCGGGCCAGGCTGGCGGCATCCTCGCTGGAGATCACCACGGGCGGACTGGCCCTGCGGAGCAGGTCGTGCTGTGCGTCTTCCACGATGGCCTCGGCTGCCTGGCGCTGGGACGGCGTGGTCGCGGTCAGGTAGTGGTCGCCTTCGACCTCCGGGGAGTGGTTGGGGTCGATCGTCGCGCGCCCGCGGCCGGCCCAGGTCCGCTTGTCTCGCATCGACAGGTGCGTGGTGCGGATGCGGGACTGATGGATTTTCAGCGGCCTGCCGTCGTCGCCGACCACCCCGTGGCGTTCGATCCAGCGTTGGACGGCGATGCGACTGGCCCTCCCGCCCTTCGCCGATATCTCGGTGCCGCCGGGCTTCTTCAGCCGCAGCCAGAGGTCCCGGCGCTCTGCGGAGTCGGCGTGGCTGCGCAGCAGGGCCGAGTGGGCGAGCCACTGCTCGAGCAGGCGGACCGCATGCCGGGGCAGGTTCAGGCTCTCGACGGCGGTCCGGCCTTTGACGTAGGACAGCAGGATGGTGGAGTCCCCGGCCCAGTCGATGTCGCCGGTGACCAGGTCGTCGATGCCGTCGGGGACGATGCCGGAGTAGACGCCGAACAGCAGCCGGTAGGCGATCACGACGTCCAGGGCCGGGAACAGGTCCCGGCTGGCCTCCAGGACCCCGCCCCGCTGGCGGACCACGTTGTCCGAGCAACCCAGGTGCTCCCCGAACGCGACGATGCCGACGGGGCCGGCCCGGGCGAGGAGCCAGCGGAGGTTGTCCCCGCTCCAGCCGTGATCGCGGGGGTGCCGGCCTCGCCCTGCGGCGGCCAGGGCGTTCTTGTGCGCCGCGTACGACTCGCTGGTGATCGCCTGGCAGGTGCTGGCCAGGCGCTCCCACTCGGCCTCGGAATACGGCGGTAGCTGGTGGTGGCTGCGCTGGGGGTTGTAAGCCCGCCCGGCGGCGAGCTCGGCCAGCCTGGCGTCCAGGGTTCCGCCGACGGCTTGGAATCCCAGTAGCATCCGGCGGGTGCAGGCCTCCCTGGTGCCGGAGGCGGCGACCCAGTACTGGGCCACCTGAGCCCGGCGGAGGCCGGCCGCGCCCCCCGCGAACCCGCCGGCGGCCAGGTGGCGGGTCATGTGCCGGACGGACTGCGCGTAATGCCCGACCGATCCGGCCGAGTCGACCGTGCCGTGCGGGTGGACCAACTCGGCCAGGCCGGCCAGCAGGTCCCGTGCCAGCACCGGGCAGGGTAGCCCGTCCAAGCTGAACGAGGCGGACGTGCCGTCGCTGAACACGCACGCGATGCCCAGCGGATCCTCCGTGACCTCGGCGGGCATCAGTCCGCCTCGCCATCGTCGCCGCGGAACTCCGCATCGGCTTCCCGGTCGGCCGCCTGCTCGTCCAGGAGCCCGCAGGCAACCCCGGCGCCTTCGTAGGCATCCCGGTAGATGCGAGTGGTATCCAGCCTTCTGAGGTACTTTTCCGTGGTCAGGACAGTCGAGTGACCCAGCAAGTCACGCAGGACCAGCAGGGGGTCGGCCTTGGTCAGGTAGAGCACCAGGGCGGCATCGGCGTCGGTGTCCTTCACCAGCCCGGCGGCCTGGCGGTAGTGGCCGGCTACCAGGTACTCAAGGGTCCGCATCGCGAAGCTGTGCCGCAACCGGTGGGGCGTGACGTGGGGGAAGCGTGGCTCGGCCGTGGCCCGGATCCGGTCAGAGGCCCGCTCGAATACTGTCGCCCAGGCGGTGAACGGGCCGCCGCCGTTCTTGACCGCCAGCAGGCACGAGCCGCCGTCAGGGGCGACCAGCCTGCGCCGGTCGGCCGGGGTGAGCGTGTCCCACTTCCGCCTGACGCCGTTGACCCGCCCGCCACGCTCGTCCGGCTCGGTCACCAGCAGCGGCTCGCCCCACCGTGGCGGCGGGCGCCAGAACGAGCCGTCCGTGGTCGCGGCCCGGTCGAGGGCCAGGTAGCCGTGCACTGCGGCCAGCGCGTCATAGGAAGCCCACGTGGTGCGGAACTTCCGCCCTTTCGTCACCCCGGCCGGCACCGGGAACGGGATCGGCCTCGCGGTCGGCCGGAGCGGGAGCGCCGGGACCTCCCAGGGCAATAGGTAGGTGAATTCCTGCAGCCGCAGCCCGGTGGCCAGCGCCAGCCCGGCGACCGCGGCGTTGCGCGTCAGCTCCCGGCCGTGATACCCGGTGTCGGCTGCCCCGTCGCGTGCGAGTCCGCGCAGGCTGGCGAGGAACAGCTCGGTGAAGTCGGGTTCTAGGTACCTGATCGTCACGTGCGGCTTCGGGGTCCGCCGCACCGCCAGGTTCACCCGGACCTCGCGGCCCGTCCCGGCGAACAGCGCCCGTGCCGTCCGGTAGGTGAACGGCTCGGCCTGCGCGTGGCCCTCCTCCATCGCCCACCGGTAGAACAGCGACAGGATGCTCATGTGCCGGCCCCACGTCGTGGCCGAGAACCGCTGCCGCTCCGGGCCAGCAGCCCGGTACTCGGCATACCGGCTCAGCGCCAGCTTCAGCCGCACCCGCGAGTCGAACACCCCAACGCCATGGGGAACCAGGAACTCCATCCACGCCCTGATCGCACGGGCGTAGGCCTCCCACGTGGCAGGAGCCGGGGCACCGCTAACGGGAAGCTCCCGCAGCCACTGGTTCACCGCCACGACCGGGCGGGGAGCGCCAGGGCCGTCCTCGAACAGCAGGTCGTCGTCGACCAGCACCGGCATCCGCTCCGGGATCAGCGGCCGGTGCCCGGTGTCCCAGGACTCCCAGCCCTGGGACGAGAAGAAGGTGAGGATCACGATCCGGAACCATAGAAACACGACACGGCCCGCCGCAGCCGAAAACCACAGCTCGACCCGGGAGGCCAGGGCGAATCGCAACACAGTAACTAAGCGGAGAGAATCCTCCGGAAGTCATGGGGCCGCCATTCGAGCGTTTCGCCGGCGGCGGTGATCTGCGCGGCCTGCAAGGTCGCGACCATGCACTCGCGGATGTAGCTGCGGCCGATCGGCCGGTCCTCATTGCCGTAGCGCCGCTGGAACAAGAAAGGCATGGGCGGGCTCCAGGTCTGCTCGAACACGTCGTAAGCGCAGACCAGCGGCAGGGCTGCGTTCCCTGCGCGGACCCGGAAGATGATCGCGGTTAGGACCTCCGCGAGCTCCGGTGAGACCAGCCGCAGCCTCTCCGCGTCGGTCTTGGACGGGGCGACCTGGAGCATCGGCACGACCTCGCCGGTCGTCGGCAGTGTGTAGGCGATGAAGCTGTGGTGAGTGAGCTCCAGCATCTCCTCGATGCGGATCCCGGTGTGGCGGAGGACTTCCACAATCGCCCACTCGAAGAACGCGGCGTCTTCTGCGGAAGTGGCGTTGATGTGCTTCCCGGTGGTCCGGTCGAGGACGCGCACGTTCGCTTTTCCGCCGAGGGTACTGATCGGATCTCCGGCCGGGTGGCCGAGACGCTGCTGCGGTAATCGCGAAGAGTATGGCCTGACCTACTTCGGCGTGCCCGAGGCGCACATGACGGACTTCGCGAAATTGACATCCTCCCCGCCCTGAACTGCGGGGCGGGGATTTCCGGCTCACGGTGCCCCGCACGGCTACGCCGCACGAGGTCTTACCCGATCGGCACCGGCAGGGTTGAGACCAGCCCTGATGAGCATCACGGCGGCGCTGTTCTTGTCCCATGGCAGGACAGTGCCGCACGCTGCGCATGTGTAGGTTCTCTCGGACAGCAGCAGGCGGGTCTTGGCTCTCGCCCCGCAGGCGCTGCAGTCCACCGTGGTGTAAGCCGGGTCCACGAGGTGAACCGTCCGGCCGTGCTTGGCCGCCATCTCGGTCAGTGACCGCTTAGCGGCCCCGATCGCGGCGTCGGCCGCCTTGCGTGCCATCGTGGTCCTGGCGAGGAACTTCGGCTTGAAGTCCTCCACCGCAAGCTGATCGAAGTCGCGGACGACCTTCTTCGCCCACTTGCGGGCGGTGTCCTGCCGCTGCGCGGCGATCTTCGCGTGCGCCTTCGCCGCCTTCCGCCTGGCCCGCTTGTACCCCGCTGACGGCTTGCGGCCCTTCTCCGGCTTCCGCCGCGCCACCTGCCGCTGGTACCGGGCAAGCCTGGCCGCCGACTTCTTCCCGAACTCCGGGTGCGGCAGGTCGTGCGCGGTACTGGTCGTGACGGCCGTGTCCCTCACGCCCCAGTCGATCCCGATCGCCTCGCCCGTTTCCGGGTACGGCTCGGCTCCGGCCTCCACGACGAAAGACACCTGCCAGTGACCTAGCGCGTCCCGGTAGACCCGGACGGACGACGGGACGGACGGCAGCGGGCGCGACCACACCACGCGCAGCGAGATCCCTCCCGCAAGGGTCAGACGGCCGTCGCGGAGCGTGAACCCCTGCCGGCTGTAGTTCATCCTGGGGAGCGAGCGGTCGCGCTTCTTGAACCGGGGCAGCCCCGTGCGCTGACCAGCGGGCAGCTTGCCCTTGCGGTCCTTCAGCGCCCTGGCGCGGCTCTTGGCGAAGTCCCGGACCGCCTGCTTCTGCGCGACGGACGACCCCTCGCGGAGCCATTCGTGTTCCGCATGCCAGCCGGTGAGCATCTTGTCGAGCCCGGCCGGCCCGCACTCGCGCCCGTCCTTCCGCGCCTGCCGCGACTCGGCTACGCACTGGTTCCAGACCCAGCGGCAGCGGCCCCACTCGGCCAGGAGCGCGCACCCGGCGGCAGCCGAGGTGCGCACCCTGAACGTGTACCGAACGTGACCCATAAATCACAGGTTACCGTCGGCCTGTGACATCCGAATCTGATCACCGGCGCGGCAGGCACGTGGCTTCCGCGCTCCACGCGCACTTGGTCTTCGTGACGAAGTACCGGCGCGACGTGCTCGACGACGACATGCTCAGGCTCTGCGAGCGGGTGATGCGGAAGGCCCGCGGCGACTTCGAGGCCGGCCTCCGGGAATTCAACGGCGACACCGACCACGTGCACCTGCTCGTGAACTACCCGCCGAAGGTGCCGGTGTCCGCGCTCGTGAACAGCCTCAAGGGCGTGTCCGCCCGGATACTCCGCTCGCAGTACACCGGGCGGAGCAACCGCGCCCGGACGAACGGGCACTTCTGGTCCCCGTCCTACCTCGCCGCCTCCTGCGGGGGCGCGCCCCTGACGATCATCAGGCAGTACACCGAGCAGCAGCAGCACCCGGCCTGACGGCCGAGCCGGAACTCACCCGCCCCGAAGGACGCGGCTTACGTCCCGCATCCGGTCATCGAACGACTCCCCTAGTCCAGCGAGGTTGGACGCGACGCCCGACTCCACCGTCGACCCAGGATCGACTTCGCGTCCACGGATGGCCGGGATCCTCGGTCCGGTAGTCCGCAACACAGGGAGCAGGTTCGATGACCATCACCACTGAGCCAAGCCATGTCCGCTACGAGAAGATCACGCGCGTGCGTCAGGAGAAGGCGTTCCGCGTCGCCCGCCGTTTCGAGGCGGGAATGCTGCAGATCAACACCTACTTCCGGTACCCGCTCGGCACGCCCTTCGGCGGGGTGAAGCACAGCGGTTACGGCCGGGAGCACTCGCTCGCCACGCTCCAGGAGTTTGGCCAGCCGAAGATGATGCGGTTCCCCTCGGGCCGCGGCGAGATCCCCGCCTGGCGCAGCACGGTTGACGTGTACGGGCCGACTGGAAGCACCGTGCAGAGCTAGGACGGCAGCCAGCAGAGTCCCCGAAGAAGCCGTCCTCCATGAAGAGAATTCTCGATGCCCTCCGTCGGCGCGACGCGAACCTGTCCGCCTTGCGGCGGTCGGCCCGCGTGGCGATCGTCGCGCCCGCTGTGTTCGCGATCACCGACAAGGTGCTCGACAACCCGGAGGCGGCGATCTTCGCAGCGTTCGGTGGTGTCGCGATGCTGCTGTACGCCGATTTCGGTGGTTCCATGTCCACCCGCATCGGCGCGGAGGTGTCGCTGATCGCCGGCGGGGTGGTGCTGATCTGCCTCGGTACCCTCGCTGGCCAGACGCCTTGGCTGGCCGCGCTGGTCACTTTCGCAGTCGCCTTCGCCGTCCTGTTCGCCGGCGTGGTGAGCTCAGTCCTGGCCAGCGCGGCCAACGCACTCCTCGTCTCGTTCATCCTGCCCGTCACGCTAGGCGGGACATCTGGCACACTGCCGGACCGGCTGGTGGGCTGGCTGCTCGCCGGCGGCGCCTCGGTCATCGCTCTCGCCTTGGCCTGGCCGGCGCCAACCCGGGAACCGCTACGGGAGTCGACCGCGCGCTGCTGCACCCTGCTGGCAAGGCGGCTGCGGGCTGAGGTCGACTGCGACCGCGGCGGGGCAGGCCGGCGCGGAAACCGCGACCGGGCGATCGCCGACGCCAGCGCAGCGGCGGCGGCGATGCGGACGTCGTTTTACAACTCGCCGTACCGTCCCACCGGGCTGTCATCCGCCACCCGCACGCTCGTCCGCCTGGTCGACCAACTGGTATGGCTCAACGTCATCATTGAACGCACTCCGCTCGACCCCAAGCCGACGCCGACGGACGCCGCGGTCCGCGCCCTCAAGATGGCCGCCGCCGACGTGCTCGCCCGCTGCGGTGCGCTGCTGGAGACCTCCACGGGGGACCCTCGCCAGCTCGAAGCCGACGTCGCGTGTCTTGATGCGGCGCGGGCGGCGATGGAGCGGACAGTCACCTCAGCGCCAGGGTTCATTGATTCTCTCGAACCCAGCTTCCGGGCCCAGGAGATGAGCTTCTCCGTCTCGGCGATCGCCAAGAACACGGAGCTCACCGTGCTCGCCCGCCGGCGAACCTGGTGGCAGCACCTGCTCGGGTCCCGACCCGAGGGCACCACGTCGCCGCTGTCATCGGCGGCCGAGCGCGCCGGCGCTCACCTCCAGCAGGACTCGGTCTGGCTGCACAACAGCCTCCGGGGAGCGTTCGTTCTCGCCGTGGCTGTCCTGGTCGCCAGGGAAACCGATGTCCAGCACGGGTTCTGGGTGGTGCTCGGAGCCCTGTCCGTGCTCCGGTCCAACGCCCTGACCACGGGGCAGAACATCCTGCGGGCACTAGCCGGCACGACCGTCGGGATCATCATAGGCGGCATATTGCTCGCCGTGACGGGGGACAACACGCCGGTTTACTGGGGGCTCTTCGCACCGGCCCTGTTCCTCGCCGGCATGGGACCGGCGGTCATCTCCTTCGGCGCCGGCCAGGCGGGTTTCACCGTCACCTTGCTCGTGCTGTACAACCTCATCGTCCCCACCGGCTGGCAAGCGGGCCTGGTCCGCATCCAGGACGTGGCCATCGGCGCCGCCGTAAGCCTGATCGCCGGCGTCGTGTTCTGGCCGCGCGGCGCGAGCCCCGCATTCGGCCGGGCGGCCGGCGAGGCTTTCGTCCGGGCGGCCGGATACCTACAGCAGGCCATCGACTACGGTGTGCCCCCCGGCGAAGGCCCGGTACCCGTCGCGCCCGACGATGAGCGGCGCCAGGCGGCAGCGGCGGCGCGGCGGCTCGACGACGCGTTCCGCGGGTTCCTCGCCGAGAAAGGCACCAAACACGTCCCGCTCGCCGCGGCGACATCGCTGGTCACCTCAGTCGCGTTCCTGCGCCTGGCCGGCGACGCCGTCACCAACCTGTGGTCCACCGACGACGGCCTGGCCACCGGGGACCGCGCCGCCGCACGCCAGGAACTTCTCAACGCTAGCGCCCAGATCGACGACTGGTACAAGCGGACGGCGCACGCCATGAGCGGCCGCGGCCCCGTCCCCAGCCCGCTGGACCACGACGCCGCCTCCGACGGCCGCTTCGTCGATGCCGTCCGCCGGGACCTCCGGGGTGAAGACGGCCAGGGCACCGCCACCGCCGTGAAGATGATCTGGACCGCCGACCACCTCGACATCGCCAGGCAGCTCCACTCCGTGGTCGCGCCTCCCGCCCGGGCGCTCGCCGCCGCGCGGGCGCACGGCTGGCGGCCCCGTGGCTGACCCCGCTACCGCCCCGGCAGAAACGCCAGGGCTCACCACAGACGCCACGGCCCGTTCTGGAGACACACCCAGAATCCTGCCCGGCAAAGTGCGCTTCAACAAACAAAAATTCTAATCCAAACCCACGTGGAGAGAATCATGCGAGCTACCCTGATGTACGGAGCGAAGGACGTGCGGGTTGAGGAGCGGCCCGACCCAAAGATCCACCAGCAAACGGACGCCGTTGTGTGCGTGCTGGCCGCTGGGGTGTGCGGGACAGACCTGTGGCCTTACTCATCCATGCCGCCGGCTGAGCAGGGCGTTCCGATGGGGCATGAGTTTCTCGGCATCGTGCAGGCCACCGGTGCCGAAGTATCCAGGGTGAAGGCGGGAGATCTGGTCGTCGCCGCATGGCGGTACGCGGACAACACGTGCCATTACTGCCTCAAAGGCCTGCACACCTCATGTCCCAGCGGTGGCAGATACGGCGACAAGGGCGTAGACGGCGGCCAGGGGGAAGCCGTGCGAGTACCCCTGGCGGATGGCACCCTCGTGAAATTGCCCGTCACCTTGGATTCCGCACTGCTTCCTTCCTTGCTTACGCTGGCCGACGTCTTCACTACCGGCCACCATGGTGCCGTGACCGCAGGCGTGAACCGGGGCACCTCGGTCACGGTTATCGGCGACGGCGCCGTCGGGCTGTCCGCGGTGCTGGCGGCCAGGAGGCTAGGCGCGGAACGGATCATCCTGGCCGGACGGCACGCTGACCGGACCGCGCTCGGACGCGAATTCGGCGCCACCGATGTCGTTACCGAACGCGGCGAGGCCGGCGCCGCGAAGATACGCGAGCTGACCGGCGGCATGGGCACCGATGCCGTGGTGGAGTGCACCGGCGGCATGGACGCGCTGCAGACCGCGTTCGGCGCGGTCCAGGACGGCGGCGTCATCAGCCGGCTTGGGTTCCCCCAGTACGCCGAGGGCCCGATCGGCGCGCCCATGCTGCTGCGCAACATCACCCTTGCCGGCGGCGCCTCACCCGCCCGCGCCTACATCGAGGAACTCCTGCCCGACATCCTCGACGGCACCGTGGAACCGGGACGTGTCCTCGACACCACCGTCAGCCTCGACCAGGTGCCAGCCGGCTACCGCGCCATGGCCGACCGCCAGGCGATCAAGGTCATCATCCGGCCATGACCGGCATCTCGCACAAGGCATGCCACATAAAGCGGAAATCATGAAATCTCCGGAATGAGACGTTCACGTCGCATCGACACCACGTAGACGTGCGCACCTGATGCTCGAAAGTATGACGATAGACACGCCACTCACGCCCAGAGAAGTCGCAATCGCTTATTTCAAGGCGGTGGATGGAGGTGGTGACGTGCTGTCACTGTTCGCTGAGGACGCGTATGCCTTCTTTCCGAAGCATCCCTATGCCCGCAGCAAGCAGGAAATCGGCGAGCTAGTGGGACACATCGCACCTCTGTGGAAGTCGATTCAGCACACGATCGCCCTGTTCAACTTCTTCGAGCAAGGCGACACCGTGGTCGTGGAAGGGTCCAGCAGAGGAGAATTGCAGGACGACGCGGGCGGCGGCACCTGGACCGAGACGGAAGGCTTCGGCGGAAGATTCTGCAACGTTTTCGAGGTAAGGGACAGCAAGATCCAGCGGCTGCATATCTACCTCGACCCCGACTACGGGGGCCACGACACCGCCCGATACCCATGGCTCCGAGACTCCATCTCGTCGTTATTAGCCGCTCACCAACCAGGGAGGGATAAATATCCACATGGGCGAGAATAAGATTCTCACCGATCTCGTCCTTTCGGACTCGACGGTTCACGCCACCATCAACGCGCCTTTCGATCAGGTTGACCTCGCGGACTGGCTGTCGAATCTGTCGGACGAGGAATACCAGCGCTGCGCGCCGGGCGAGCACAAGGCGTGTGCTCACGGCATTACCGACGACGGCCGTCCGGAAACACTGAACGTCGAGATGATCGGCACAACCCTGACCATCCAGCACGCCGTGCACCAGATCTTCGAAAAGCACCACCTCCGCCTGGTTTCGCTGTCGGACGCGCTTACCCCGCAGGGCTGGACCAACAGTCAGGGGATCTGGACACTGCAAGTCATGGACAACGGTGACGGCACCTGTCAGCTGAGCAACAGCATCCTCGCCCATCCGACCACCGACGGGATGGCCTTCTATGAGGCGAACGGCATCACGTTCGAGCAGGCCGCGGCGGCGCGACAGGAGGCGTCGGACGGTCACAACCAGCGGGAGACGCCGAACTACGCCCTCAGTATCGCGCGCAGGGCACTAGCCCCCGAAACATGTAATGCTGGCCAGAGAAAGGCGGCCGGCCCGTGAGCAACCGTACGTCCGCACGTCTGGTCCACTGCTCATAGATCCCCTTATAGCCCGACCGTTATTTTCATTTTGCAGCCGAGTGTCGACGAGAAGACGACGTTGCGTGGACGCGGCAGTCGACATCTCACCCGTCGAGGTTCTCCGGAAGCCGGAGGTATATCGACTCTTCGTCGACTAGATGTAGATATCGCGGATCTACCGTTTGGTGTCATGGAGGACCGCAGGGCGATCTTTCCTGGGAGGAAAGAAATTATTTACCTGCGCCTTGGAAAATGAAGTTATGTCAATGATTAGCCTCGGAGAGCAGACCGTCCGGGAGATAATCGACCGGACCGAGATTACCGACGCGATTTACCGATACGCCACGGGTCAGTAACTGGTTAGTAAGGAGACATCAATGGAATTCGGGATCTCGACCTTCGTCACCGATCAGAGCATCCGTCCGGCGCCTCTTGCGCGAGCGGTAGAGGAGCGCGGATTCGATTCTCTCTTCGTCGGGGAACATACGCATATCCCGGTGGACACCAAGAGCCCGTATCCGGCGGGCGGGGAGATTCCCGGGAAGTACTACCGCACGCTCGATCCCTTCGTGACGCTCGCCGTCGCCGCCTCCGTGACTGAGCGGATTCTCCTGGGCACCGCAGTCGTGTTGATCTCCGAGCGGGACCCCATCATTACGGCGAAGGAGGTCGCCTCACTCGACCTGCTCAGCGATGGCCGGGCCGTGCTCGGCGTCGGGGTCGGCTGGAACCTGGAGGAGATGGCCAACCACGGCACCGACCCCAGGACCAGGGGCCGGCTCGTCACCGAGCGGCTGAAGGCCATCCGCGCGCTATGGGCGGACGAGCAGGCCGAGTTCCACGGCGAGTTCGTCGGCTTCGACCCGGTTTTCTCCTGGCCGAAGCCGGTCCGCAAGCCGCACCCGCCGATCTACATAGGCGGCGGCGCGGCCGGCTTCGACCGCATCGCCGAGGTGGGCGACGGCTGGCTCGCGCTGCCGTTCCATGATGTCGGCCCGATGCTGAAGCAGCTCCGCGAAAAGGCGGGCTGGGACGTGCCCGTGACGGTTCTTGACGTCGAGCACGACCCGGGCAAGCTCACCAAGCTTGCAGAGGTTGGCGTCCAGCGGGTACTACTCGAGCTCCCCACCATGCCGGAGGCCGAGTCACTGCGTGAACTGGACCGTTGCGCGAAGCTGATAGCGGACATCAACTAACCTGCGCCGACAGGCATGCGTGTCGGGCGAGTCTGGCGGGGTAGCCGGGGCACGTTATCGTGCCCCGGCCCCTTCGTATCCGGCCAGGTCCGGGTCAAGGACGGGCGCGCGAGACCACTCGCCGCCGAGATCTACGACGGCTACCGGGCAAGCGACGTGCCAGGACAGTCTGTCCGTCGCTCACTGTCACGACAACAGAGTTGCTAACGACAGCACAGTGATCGGCGGGTCGGTCGCGGCCGACCCGCCGGTCACCGGTGTGCCCTGGGGGGACTAGCTCCGGAACGCTTGTTGCCTGGCGGCTGCGCCGTTGGCGGTGAGGATGTCGGCCAGGGTCGAAATGTCGTGCACCTTCGTCCCGGTCATCAGATCCCATTCGTCGCGCAGCAGGCCTGGACGCATCTCCAGCTGCTCACCGAACCAGAGGATGTTCCACCCGTCGCGATCGAAGGCCTGCCAGTCCGCGCCGGGATTGCCGGTCCGCATGAACTCGACGTACATCGCGCGGATGGCCGCCGAGATCACCGACACCCGGCCCAGATCGATGCCTTGGAACGGCGGTAGTGCGGCGATGTCCTCCGGGGTGTACGTGCCCCACAGGAACGGGATATCGCCGGTATGGGTCGCGCGCATCAGACCGCCCATGCCGGGAAGGTCCCAGGAGAACTGGAACACCCAGCTCGGCACCTGCCGGGAGAGGTTTAGCGCGACCGCCAGCATGCCCCACTTGACGTGGACGAACGTCATGGCGTCGCTGAGGGCCCGGCCCGGACGGGGGTCGTCCGGCACGGCGTTGAGGTGGAAGTCGAGAATGCTCTCGGCCTCGTCCTCGCTGAACACCTGGGTCAGCACCGCCCGGGTGGACTCGCGGGAGCCGCTGCGAAGCGTGTCCGAGGTACTCCGCCAGAACTGCCATTCGTCCTTGCCGAATCCGAAGATCAATTGCTTGTCCTGCAGGTCGTCGGCCGCGGCGTCGGAGGTCAGGTACCGCAACGGCATCTCGGGGACGATCGTGCCGTCGACCACCGCCCCGGTCGTACGCCAAGCCGCGTTCACGTCGGGGCCGACCGACTGAAGGACCGCTACCTGCGCGGCCAGCAGCCGCTCCGTGTCGACCGACATGAGCTCGGTGGCGTCGGTGATGCCGACCAAGTCGAGGATCTGGCGGGCGACGTCTTGCGCTTCGGTCTTCTCCTGGGTCGACCAGCCTTCGAAGGCCAGGAACGACTGGACGACGGCCCGCCGGTACAACGGCCGCGCCGCTGGGCTGGTCAGCATGTGCGACATGGTGCTGGCGCCGGTCGACTCACCACCGATGGTGATCTGGTCCGGGTCGCCACCAAACGAGGCGATGTTGTCGTGGACCCATCGCAGCGCGGCGAGCTGGTCCTGGAATCCCAGATTCACCGCCTCACCCATGCGCTCGTCGATCAAGCCCACGTGCAGCCAGCCGAGAGCGCTGAGCCGGTAGTTGGGCCGGACCACGATCACTTCCCCCTCACGGGCTAGGGTGGCGCCCCGCTCGCGCAGGTACGACCCGGAGCTGACCTCGTTCGCACCGCCGTGGTAGTACACGTATACCGGCAGAGGTTGAGTGTCGGCTTGATCCGGGACCCAGATGTCGAGGTACAGACAGTCCTCGCTGATGTTGGCCTGGTTGTAGAGCGCGTACCCGTAAGGCGGCGTCTGCGGGTTCCCCGGCAGCTGCGGCACCATCTCGCCCATCATCGCCATCACCCGGGACATGTTCTCCCCGTTGATCTGCATCGGCGCCGGGCCGGCGGTGTGCGCCGGCCGCTCGCCCTCCCACGTCGGTGCCGGCCCGGGCGCCCGGAACCGACGCTCCCCCACCGGCGGCTCGGCGTACGGAACGCCCCGGAAGAGCCGCACCCCGTCCTCGTAGACGCCCCGTAGTCGACCTTGCGCGAGCTCGGCCACACAGCGGTCGACCCACGGCCTCTCGGCGGACATCGTCACGATCGTGCTCCGTCCAAGTCGGCGGAACTCGCGGAACGCCAGCGCCCGCCGTAGAAGATTTCCTGTTGCGTGATCATGGTCTCCCCTAGTCAGACTGCCGTGATCCCCGATACGGGTGGTCACACGCAACGAAACCAAGCGGCTGTCTACGCCTAATCGACGTGAAGCCGACACGTGCCGCGGCCGCGGCAGGCGGTCTGCGCTGGCGCGGCCACTACCCTTTACACAGGCGGCGGGACTGGGGATCGGGCGAACTGGGTGCCAGAGGGTCGTCTGCGTGGCGGGAGGGCAGACCATGGGCCTGGGTGAGGACGGCGAGGATGTCGTGCCTGGCCGGGGCGGCGGGCTGTTCGGCGGGGTGCCCGGCCGGGGTGTCGTAGATGGCGGCGCGGGCGCTGGCGATGTAGTAGTCGGCGAGGCCGCGCAGGACCGCATGGCAGCGTTCGGGCCCGTCTTTGAACTGGGCCTGGCGGCGGGCGTAGGCCTTGACCAGCGCGTGGTAACGGTAGCTCCCGCCGGGGCCAGGGATTAGCAGGTGCGCGTCGACGAGGCGTTCTAGCACGGCCAGCACGGCTTTCTCGGGCAGCCCTAGCGCCGCAGCGGCCGACGCCGCGGTCATGGCGCTACTGTCGGGCACGGCAAGCAGCCTGAACGCCGCCGCAGCGGCGTCATCGAGCCGGTCCTCCGCGCGTTCGAGGGGCCTGTCGACGATGACACGGTCGTCCTGCATGACGACAGGGTTGCGCAAGTCGTCGTCGAGCTGCGCGGCGACCTGCGCGACCGACCACAACGGCCGGTCCAGTAGCCTCGTGGCCGCGACCCTGACCGCCAGCGGCTGGCAGGAGCAGGCAGCAGCCAGGTCGCGTGCCGCGCCGGGCTCAGCGGCGATCCGGCCCTCCCCGGCGACCGCGGCCACCAGTCGGACCGCGTCCTGCTCCGTCATGGCGTCCACCTTGACCCAGTGCACGCCCGGCAGGCTGGTGAGGCGCCGTCCGCTGGTTACGATGCCCGCGCTGCCAAGCCCGGCGGGCAGCAGGGGCCGGACCTGCTCGGCGTCAGCGGCGTCATCCAGCATGATCAGCATGTTCCGGCCTGCCAGCATCGTGCGCCACAGGGCCGCCCGCTCGTCCAGGCCCGGAGGGATATCCCCGAGGCTGACGCCGCTCGCGCGCAGGAACCCAGCCAGCACCTCGACGGGAGCCACCGGGGTGTCCCGGCTCCCGCCGAGGTCGGCGTACACCTGGCCGTCGGGGAACTGGCCGCTCATCAGGCGGGCGGCATGAATGGCGAGCGTGGACTTGCCCATGCCGCCCAGTCCGGTGAGGCCGACTACCGGCGCGCGGCTACCAGAAGCCGACAGCACGCCCGTGATCTCGGCGATCTCTTCCGCCCGCCCCGTGAAATCGGGGATATCCGGCGGCAGCTGCGCCGGAACCGGCACTGGCGCGGCGGCCGGCCCCGGGCTGGGCCTGCCCGCGGGCAGGTCCAGCCCCGGGTCCCCCCGCAAGATCGCCCCGTGCAGCTCGCGCAGCGCCGCCCCCGGCGCGATCCCGAGCTCCTCATCCAGGACCCGGTAGGCCTCGTTGTATACGTCGAGGGCCTCTGCCTGCCGGCCCGCCCGGTACAGCGCCAGCATGAGGAGTTCACGGAGCCGCTCGTGCAGCGGGCTGTCGGCCACCGCCTGGGTAAGCGCCGGGATAACCTCCTGGTGCGCGCCCCGCTCGACATCAGCGACAAAGCGCTCCTCCCGGGCTTCGTCATGCAGCTGCTCCAGCCGCTGCCGCTGCCGGTCCGCATACCACCCCCGCATCCCCGACAATGGGGTCCCCTGCCACAGCTCAAGCCCCTCGGTCAGCAGCACCGCCGACCGGGCCGGGTCCCCCTCCAGCCGCGCCCGCCGCCCGTCGGCGACCCGCTGCTGGAAAACCTGGACATCCACCCCCGGCCCCGCGGTCGGCAACACGTAACTGCTTCCCACCGACTGAATCAGCGGATCACCGCCCAGCACCTTGGAGAACAACCGCCGCAGCCGGTACACGTAGGTGCGCAAAACCCCGTGCACGCTCCGTGGCGCGTCCTCGCCCCACAGCGCCTCGATGATCTCCTCCGCCGTAGCTGGGCGGCCTTCCCGCAGCAGCAAGAACGCCAGCACAGCCCGCTGATCCGGGGAACCCAGCTCAAGCTCTTCCCCGTCAAGCCAGCCACGCACCGGGCCCAGCAGCGTAAACCAGAGCCCTTCTTTCATCCTTCCAAAATAGCACAATTAGGGTGAAACTCCTTCATAGTGGTGCAGATTGGTCGAAATCCCCCTAGATGCAACGTCGATCAGGCGTTCACAGCGCAGAGGTTCACTGAGCGCTTTTCAGGCGGCCCGCGCTATGCTTCGGCACGGCAGGGGCCCCGTTCGGCAGGAGAAGTCGCGTTGGCTGGGAAGCTGAGCCGTGAGCTCGTAGGGCGCGGCTATCGAGGTTCTGGACGAGGTTGGTTACGACGGCTGGATTGCCTCGGCATCCGCATGGACGTGCGCGATGAAGGCCCGCAAGTGTTTCCTGATCGTCCGGGCAAGGAACGCATTGACTTGCCGCTGCTCGTCGTCTTCCGCGTGAGTGCTGTCAGCGGTCATCTGTACCTCCGGGGTTAGGTCGGATGGATTCAAGTCTCCAGGCCGACCCGGTGAGCTCCCATCACCTACTTCTTGCGATTTGCACCGGACACGCCGTCCAGGGGCAGGGTGATTTCCAGGATGGTGCCTGTCCCCCGCGGGCTGTGCAACGACATCTGGCCGCCGAACGCCTCGACCCGGTCCTTGACTCCGGTCAGGCCCGACCCGAGGCTGAAGTCCGCGCCGCCGCACCCGTCGTCACGGACGCGGACCTGCAGCAGGCCGCCCTCAACGGCCACCTCGACGTCAGCAGCCGAAGCGCGGGCATGCTTGGCCACGTTGCTCAGCGCCTCAGAGACCGCGTAATAGGCGGCGGTCTCCACTGGCTCGGCCGGTCGCCCCACCAGCTGAACATCGACATTGACCGGGACAACAGAGCGGCGGGCGAGCGCGCGCAGGGCGGAACGCAGCCCGCTCTCGGCCAGGACGGCGGGATACAGGCCATGGGAGATCTCGCGTAGCTCCTCCTGCAGGCCGACCGCCTCTTTGACTGCTCCCTCCAGCCGTTCGGCCACCTCTTCCGCTTCCGGCGGCAAGGTCGCCTGCTCCGCGCGCAGGCGCAGGGCCACTGAGACCAGTCGCTGCTGGGCGCCGTCGTGCAGGTCGCGTTCGACCCGACGGCGGGTCTGATCGGCGGCGGCAACGATCCGGGCCCGTGAAGCCGTGAGCGCGGCCTGCGCTTCGGCGTTGGCAAGGGCGGTCGAGGCCAGTTCGGTGAACTCTGCCAACTGCGCCTCGGTACCCGCCGGAAGCGGCACGGACCGGGATCCTGCGATCATGAAGCCCCACAGCCGCCCCTCCACCCAGATCGGGACGCCCACCGACGCGCGGAACCCCAGATCACGGAAGGTGTCGGCGAACGCGCCCGAGGCGTTGCTGCAGTCGTCGACCCGGGCTGGCTGCCCGGTTGTCAGCACCAGCGTTTGTATGTTCTGACCGGTGGCCTCCAGGCGAAGACCGACGGGGAGCGGGCGTCCGGGGTCGGCACTGGCCCAGGCGCCGATGACGGTGACCAGGCCGTCCGGGTCGTACCGGCTCAGGATCATGTAGTCGGCCCGCAGCAACTGCCCGGCCTCGCCGGTGACCGCGGTGAACACCTCGTCCGGGGGCGCCCCGCTGGCGACCAGCGTCGCCACCCGGCGCAGCGCCGCCTGCTCGTCCGCGAAGCCGCGCAGTTGCGAGCGGGCCTGCGCATCCGCGATGGCGGTGGCGGCCAGTTCGGTGAACCCGGCCAGCCGCGCCTCGGTGGCCGGCGGCAGTGACTTCCCGGCCAGGGCCATCGCGATCACGACGCCCCACAGCCGGCCCTCCACAATGACCGGCGCGCCGGCCACCGGGCCGAACCCGCGCTCACGGCCGACGGTGAGGGGGTCGCCCGAGGCATCCTCCGCCTGCTCCACCCGGGCCGACCGGGCCGTCTGGGATACCAGCGTCAGCACATTCCGCCCGCCCAGGCGCAAGCGGGTCCCGATGGTAAAAGGCGCCGCCTCGGACCCCCTGACCCACTGCCCGGCGCACGTTATCGTATCGTCCGCCGCATAACGGAACACCCCGGTGGCATCGGTGGCCAGCAGCTGCCCGGCCTCCCTGGCAACGGCGGCGAACACCTCGTCCGGGGTCGCGGCCCGTGCCACCAGGACCGCTACCCGGCGCATCGCCGCCTGCTCGTCAGCGAAGCTCCTCAGTGCCGCCCGGGCCTGCGCGTCCGCGATGGCGGTGGCGGCCAGTTCGGTGAACCCGGCCAGCCGCGTCTCGGTATCGGCCGGCAGCGGGTGCTTGTGCACGGACCCGACTACGAGGACGCCCCACAGCCGGCCCTCCACGCTGACCGGCGCGCCGGCGGCCCCGCGCAGCCCCAACTCCCTGGTGAAGTCGGCCATCGCTCCCGAGACGCCGGCGCAGTCGTCCAGGCGTGCCCCCCGGCCCGTCTGGAACACAAGCGTATTCACGTTACGCCCGCCGAGGCTCACCCGGCTGCCCACCGGTACGTCAGTGCTGGCGCTGCTCCACGCGGCGACCGTGGTCACAACACCGCCGGGGTCATACCGGCTCAACACCGCGTGGCCGACGCCAAGGAGCCGCCCGGCTTCCGCGGTAATCGCGGCGAGCACCTCGCCGACGGCTGCGGCTCGCGCCACCAGGACCGCCACCCGGCGCAGTGCCGCCTGCTCGTCGGTGGCCCAGTGGTTACCTGAATCCCCCGGCGAGACACCCATAACGTCCAGTGTCCCTGGCCGCCGGGTGCGGGCAGACGCTGCTCAGCGCTCACGGGCATGGCCTCACCTTCAAGAAATGCGGGCGCTCGGAGAGGCAGCCCGATTTCCGCTGTGGTGCCCGCTCCCGGCGGGCTGTGGAGCGAGATCCGGCCGCCGACCGCCTCCACCCTGTCTCTTAGCCCGGCCAGGCCCGAGCCGCGGCTGAAGTCCGCACCGCCGCGGCCGTCGTCGCGGACACGAACCCGCAGCATGCCCTGCTCGGCGGTCACTTCCACCTCGGCCCCGGAGGCGCGAGCGTGCTTGGCGGTGTTGGCCAGCGCCTCGGACACCGCGTAATAGGCAGTGAGCTCCGCCGGCTCAGGGAGCCGCCCCTCTACCCGCACATCCAGCCGGACCGGGATGGCCGAGCGGCGAGCCAGCGCTGTCAGCGCCGGGCGCAGACCGCCGTCGGCCAGAGCGGACGGGTGCAGGCCACGGGCGATCTCGCGCAGTTGCTCCAGCACGTCATTGACTTCCGTGATCACGCTCTCCAGCCGCTGGACCAGCTCGCCGGCCTCGGGCCGCGCCGCCGCCTGCGCGGCCCTTAGCTGCAGGACGAGGGAGACCAGCCGCTCCTGGGCGGCATCGTGCAGGTCCAGCTCGATCCGCCGGCGGGCGGCATCGGCGGCGGCCACGATCCGCGCCCGCGACGCGGTGAGCGCGGCCCGTGCCTCCGCGTTGGCGATCGCGGTCGCGGCGAGCTTGGTGAACCCGGCCAGCCGCGCCTCGGTGCCAGCAGGCAGCGGCGCCCGTTGGGACGTTACGCCCATAACGCCCCACAGCCGGCCCTCGACCTCGACCGGCACGCTGACTACCGCGTGGGCACCCAGCATCTTGCGGGCGGGCTCGGCGATCGGGCCTGTGGCCTCGCCCAAGTCGTCGATCCGCGCCGGCTGGCCCGTCTGGAACACCAGCGTGCTCGTATTGTGCCCGCCCTGGCCGAACCGGCTACCGGCCGAAACGTGCACGGTGGCACCGGGTCTGGCCCAGACGCAGACGAGCGTGATCATGCCGTCGGGGTCGTAACGGCTCATGCCTGTGACGTCAGCGTCCAGCAGCCGCCCGGTCTCCTTGGTGACGGCGGCGAGCACCTCTTCCGGCGGTGCCGCCCGCGCCACCAGCGTCGCCACCCGCCGCAAGGCGGCCTGCTCCTCGGCGAACTCGCGCAGCGTCATGCGCGCTTGCGCGTTCGCGATGGCGGTCGCGGCCAGCTCGGTGAACCCGGCCAGCCGCTCCTCGGCGCCGGCCGGCAGCGGCTCGGATTTGGACACCGCGCTTATTGCGCCCCACAGCCGCCCCCCGACCCAGACCGGCACGCCTACCGACGCCCGGAATCCCCAGTCATCGGCGATGCCGGCAATCTCCCCCGTGGCCATGGCGTAGTCATCGATCCGGGCCGGTTGGCGCGTTTCGAGTATCAGCGTGTGCATGTTCAGGCCCCCGGGTTCCGGCAACGGGCCGATGGGGAGCGGGCGCCCAGGGTCGGTGGCGGCCCATGCACCGATGCATGATGGCATGCCGTCCGGGTCATACGGGCTCAGCAGCACGAAGTCGGCCTGCAGGAGTCGGCCGACCTCCTCCGCGACTGTCGTGAACACTTCCTCCGGCTCTGCCCCCCTGGCCACTAGCGTCGCTACCCGGCGCAGCGCCGCCTGTTCCTCGGCGTAGTCGCGCAGTTCCGAGCGTGCCCGCGCGCTGGCGACCGTGATCGCGGTGAGCTCGGTGAAACTGACCAGCCGCTGCTCAGTGCCGGGGGGAAGCGGCCCGCGCCGTGACCCGACTCCGATCACGCCCCAGATACGACCTTCGACCAGGATGGCCGCATTGACCGAGGAGCGGGACCCCTCCGCGCGGATCCCTTCGGGCAGGTCCAGCGACGCCAGGTCATCCTCGTCGAACCGGATCGCGCGGCCGGTCTGCCACACCGCCGTGACGGGGGCAAAGCGAGGACCAAGCTTGAAACGCGTCCCCCGGCCGGCGAACTCCAGCCCGTGGCCCGCCATTCTCGCTACCTCGCCATCCGGCGTGAGCCGTACGATCGAGGCAATATCGGCGTCGAAGAGCGCGGCGACCTCCTCAGCCACGCTCGCGAGCACCGCTTCGGACTCCGCACCGCTCGCGATAAGCGTCGCAACTCGGCCTAGGGCGGCCTGCTCGTCGGCGATCATTTCCAGCAGCCGTGTGGCATCACTGGTCCCGCAGCCCGCGTCGAGCGCAGGAGGGGCATCGGCGCCCCGGACCACTTCTTCCGCACTCCGGCCCAGCGCGTGTGCGCCTCCCGCCATAGCCGTTCTCCTACGCTGCCTGATAACGATGAGGTTACCGTGCCGTGGGGCGGCAGTCGTCACACCAATGGTGTGATCGCAGCCACCTGGCAGCGGGAATCACCGCAAGAGCGCGGGTGCCTCTTCACCGTAGCGGGCTGGAGGAGGGGTCCAGCTGGCCCAGGGCGCGGGCCTAGGGGCCAGGAGGCCCTGGGTGCGGGCTTGCTCGACCGCCTGGGCGCGGCTGTGCACGGCAAGTTTTTCGTACAGGTGCCGCGTATGCGTCCGGACGGTGTGCACAGACACAAACAGCTTCTCCGCGATCTCAGGCACGGACAGGTTGGTTGGCAGGTAGCGCAGGATGCGAGTCTCGCTGTCGGTAAGCAGCTCAACCGGACGCGCCGGCACGGTCGGCGCTGACGCTCGTCCTCCGGAGAGCAGGCTCAGCGTCTCGGCGACCAGCGCCGCATGAGAGGTGCGACTCTGGGCGTGACGCATGAACAGCTGCGGCGCGGGGTGAACGGCGAAGGACAAGGTGACGCCGTCGGACTCGGCCAAATCAAGCGCGCGCTCCAGAGCCCGCTCGGCGGCGGCCGCGTCGCCGAGGGCATCGCGGGTAATTGCCTCGAGCAAATACGCTTGGGTCATCCAACCGGGGTTTGTCGCTGGAGCGGAGCCGTACAAGACGGGCGCGAGCGCGGCGGCTGCCGCCTGCGGGTCATCCTGGGCAAGCCGCAGCGCTGCGATAGCGGTGCGCATGTCTCCGTGGCCGGTTTCGCGCTGAGCCACAAGGGCCTCTGCTGCGTGCACGGTTTCGCCCATTCGAACTAGCGTCTGCATCATGTGGGCGCGCACGGGCGCCGAATTTGGATGGGCAGCGACGAGCGTCCCGGCCAGCCCTTCGGCGGCCTGGAAAGCGGCCAGTGCCTCGGCGTCACGGCCGCGCGCGAGTTCCAGTATGCCGCGGGCCTGGTGGAGCGCCACCCCGGTCGCTGGTTCCACGTCGCCGCGAATCGCGCGCTCGGCTCGCTCCAGCAGCGCTTCGGCCTCCTCTAGCCGCATCTGCCAGCCCCTGATAGCGCTGAGGCCCGCATAGGCGGGGACTACGACGGGCTCCGCGGCCCAGCCATGTTCCCTGGCCAGCTCGATCGCCCGCGCAAACCGGTCCGCCGCCAACCCGAACGACCGAAAACTCGTGACCCAGGCCCCATGGGTCAAGGCGTTGATCTCCAGCCATGGCCGCCCGATCCGGCGCGCCAGGTCAGCGCCCTCTTCCAGAAGTCGTTCTGCGTCTTCGGCCCGAAGGGCCCACAACTCGGCGATGCCGAGGCTGACCAGAGCTACCGCGCGCAGTTCCTGACACTCTCTTGGCATGTCAGCGCCGACGGTCGTCTCCGAGGCCAGCAGCCGCTGCGCTTCCTCGACAACGGCCGAGAGGTCACCGCGTCGGTGGGCGAGAGACAAGCGCGTGATGGTCAGGTTGACCTGGAATCGCCCTTGCCGGTCCGGGGGCACCGATGCCTTCTCCTGCTCCGCGCGCGCCAGATGACGTTCAGCTCCGTCCGCAGATGCGCGGACCACCTCGTCGAGGGCCATCAGCACGGCCAGCTCAGGGTGGGTGGCTATTTCGGCCGGGAACCTGGCCAGGAGCCTGTGTGCGGTGGCGCCCTGCCCATCCAGGATGAGACCGAGGAAGTGGTCCGTCAGCAGGCGAAGGGCCAGATTCCAGTCCTCGGCCTCTTGCGCGTGATGAACCGCTTCCGCCGGATAACCGTGTGCGGCAAACCACCCGGCAGCCGCGCCGTGCAGCTCAGCGGGCGCGGTCGGCTCGCTACGCCGCAACTCGCGCTGCAGCAGGTCGGCGAATAGCTGATGGCACCGGAACCAGGACCGTCGAGCGTCCAGCGCCACCACAAACGCGCCGGCTTCTTCTAGATCCCGAAGGATCTCCTCCCCGCCCGGGCCGCTGGATAGCAAATCAGCGAGCTCGCCGCTGAAACGCTCGCACACCGATGTGCGCAGCAGCAGCTGCCGTGCCGGTTCAGTCAGCTGGTCCAGCACCTCGGCTAGCAGGTACTCGGCTACAGTCCGCTCAACGCCGGAGAACTCCGTCGCGAACCGCGCCGGATCGGGGTGACCGGTCAGCGACAGCGCGGCGAGCCGCAGCCCGGTTGCCCAGCCCTCTGTGGACGCCACCAGAGCCGCCAGGGCCGACTCTGGCAACGCTATGCCCGCCGCACGCATCAGCGCGCGTGCCTCGTCGAGGGTGAACCGCAGGTCGGCGGCGCGAATCTCGGTCAGCTCGCCTTCGAGCCGCAGCCGGTGCAGGCCGAGCCGCACATCCCTGCGGGCGACCAGCATGAAGCGCACCTCCGGCGGCGCGTGCATCACCAGCAGCCGCAGCTGGGCAAGCGCCTGGGGCGAGCGCAGCTCGTGCACGTCATCGATGACCAGCCAGAGCGGCTCCTCCAGTGAGCTCAGGTCCTCCAGCAGCCGCTCGGCTATCGCCCAGCCGTCCAGGCCTGGCGCGCCAGTCAGCGCCCGGACAAGCTTGGAGCCGACGATTGTGTCGCGCAGGGCCTCGAGAACCAAGACCCAGAAGTGCTCCGGATCCTGCTCGCAGCCCTGCACCGTCACCCAAGCGGCGCTGTCCGTCCAGCCGGACTCAGACAGCCAGGACCGCACCAGCAACGTTTTACCGCTGCCGGCCGGGCCTGAGATCTGGGTGACGCGCGCCGCGCTATCGAGCCGCTCAAGCAGTCCACGGCGGGCGACGACTTCTTCCCGGTTGGCAGGAACGTGACAGTACACGGTACGAGTCTGAAACGAGCCATCGGGCACCATACGCTCCTCATTTTGGTTTAAATCGGCAGATTTCGTTGCATATAGACGATCGCCCACATGCGCACGAGCGTCTGCCCCGCAGGCACCCAACCCACCTACCAGCTAGCCGGAAAGGAACGAGATCTCGCGAACACCAGGCCTGGTCAAGGCCGATAGTCGTCGTATGGAGACAAAACGGACTCGGGTGGTGCTAGCCGACGACGACGTCCTGCTGCGTGAGGGCCTGGCTAGCCTGCTGGACCGTTCCGGACTCGAGGTCGTCGGACAGGCCGACGACGCCGCCGAGCTGCTGGAACTGGTAGGCCGGCTGACGGCCCGAGCTCGCGGTGGTGGATATCCGGATGCCGCCCAAGTATTCGACCGAAGGGCTGGAGGCGGCCCGGGTGATCCAGCAGGACTACCCTGAAACCGCAGTGGTGGTGCTGTCTGCCCACGCAGAGGTCGAACACGCGATGGACTTGATGGCGGGCGGGCACCGCACCGGCTACCTGCTGAAGAACCGGGTAACCGACGTAGCCGAGTTCATCGAGACGCTCAGGCGGGTCGAGCAAGGCGGGTCTTCGGTGGACCCGGTAGTCGTAGCCGAACTGGTGGCGGCCCGGCGAACCGACGATCCGCTGAGTGAGCTGAGCAGCCGGGAACGGGAAGTACTGGCGCTGGTGGCCCAAGGACAGTCCAACGCTGGCATTGGTCAGGCACTATGGGTGACCGAGGGCACCGTGGAAAAGCACGTGCGCAGCATCATGATGAAGCTCCGCCTGCCTGAGACCGCCGACGTCCATCGCCGGGTGCTGGCCGTGCTCGCCTTCCTCGAGAACCGCTGACACGGCGAGTCTGGCCACCTGCAAGGACCGTGGCGTACACGAAAGCACGGAAGTCCAAGACCAAGGGAACGGGGTACGTCGGCTACTGCCCCGACGCCGACGCAAGCAGGAAGGCCACGAACTCGATCGAGGAGTTCGCCAGGAAGCGGTTCCTCCCGCGGATCAAGATCACTCCCAAGGCGAAGCAGACCCACAAGTCGCACACCGCGGAACGTCAACGCGGCCATCGCGGTCAGCATGGTGGCCACCGACCCGACGAACCGGACCGCGGAAATGAGTCGACTACGGCTGGGACACCCAGGTCGGCCACGATTCGATCAGCTGGAAGCCATACGACTTGTATATCGGATACCCCTGGGCACTTGACTGCAGCCAGCACCACGAAGCGCCCGCCGCCAGCCCGTCCGTTACCGCCCGCGCGGTGATGGCGGTGCCGAATCCGCGCCCACGGTACCGCGGGTCGGTCGTAATATTAATTATCCCGGTGAATTCGCCTGAAGTGATGGTCAGTCCGGTAGTGACCGGCAGCCCGGCTAGTTCTCCGACGTAGCAGCGCACCGCGCTGCTTTTCAGCGTCCCTTCGGTGACGATACGCCGCGCTATGTCAGCGGGCAAACCGAATCCTGCGGTGCATAGCCGGGCGTGCACCGTAGCCTCGCCGGGAGCGAGCAAGCGTATCGAGAGCTCATCCGGTGAGCGGATATCGGTTGCCGCGTCCACTGCCATCAATGGCACTTCACCCGCGGCCGTCATGCCGTGCCCGGCAGCGAGTTCCGCCAGGGCCTGGCCACTCCCGGGGCGCAGCCTCAGGGAGAACGGCACTGCGCGGACAGCCACTTCGTCGAGCAGACTCGCGACATCCGCCACTTCGGGATCTGGCCGTAGCAGCCATACGGAGTTCATAGCCGACAAAGGCACGCCGCTGATCCCGGCGACCACGCCGTCGTTACGGAGCACCTGGGCACCCGGGATGGATAGCGTAATCTCCTGGAAAAAGTCCACCATGGTGTTGGCGAGCTCGTCAGCGCTTACTGTCACTGGTGCATTGAACCCACGGTGTGTGAACGTCTCGTCGACGCCGCCTCTCGTGGTTGTCGACATATTGCGGACAACCACGATGAGAACTTTAGTCCACGTGCCCCTGAACCATCCCCGCCGTGGCCGTCTCGCCCTCAGTGAAAGGCGCGAGCCCTCGATTTTCCGTCGACCAGGTGTCGACCGGGCAGGACTACGTTGCGGGGCATACCGCTGGCACGCCCGACAGGGAGGGCGGTCACCCGCCCGGCCGCAGGGACGCGGAACCCGCTGGGACAACGGGAACGTGCCGCCAGCACCGAAACTGATCGGAAGGTACAAGCTATGAGCCCGGCCAACGGATGGATCGACATCCACGCGCACTTCACCCCTCCAACGACACCCGAGGAGCGTGAAGCGCAGTGGCGCGGGCTGCAGGAGGCATGCTTCCTGGCGCCGCACCCCTACCGCTGGCAGCCGGAGACCACGCTTGCCACCATGGACCAGCTGGGCATCGCCATGGAGATGCTCAGCCCCATCCCGCTGGCGCCCACCGTGCCCGAATTGCAGGCCTGGAACGACTACGGTGCGCAGCTCGTCGCAGATCACCCCGGCCGGTTCGGCCTGCTGGCCGGACTGCCGACCGATGACCCGGATGCGTGCCTGGCAGAAATTGAGCGCGGCGACACCCAGACCCACCCGGACGGCTACCTGCTGACTACGCAGCGGAACGGGGTCTCCCTCAGCGACCAGCGCCTTATCCCCGTTTGGGCCGAACTGGACCGGCGACGCGCGGTTCTCTTCGTGCACCCGAAGACCGACATCGCGCCCCCGCTCGGCCAGCCCGCTGCGCTGGTCGAGGTCACCTTCGAAACCGCCCGGGCGATAACCGACCTCCTCTACACCGGGTTCTTCCACCGGTACCCCAACCTCAGGATGGTGCTCGCGCACTGCGGAGGCGCGCTGCCCGCCCTCTCGGGCCGCCTGGGCCTGCTCGGCGCCGAGCCGTGGGTACCCAACCCGCTCAGCATGACTTCGGAGGACATCCGCGCGGACCTTGCCAGGCTGTACCTCGACACCGCTGCGACGGGAACCGATGCTAACCTCGCCGCAGCGGTCACCATGGTCCCGCGCGACCACCTTGTCTACGGCGCGGACGCCGGGGTCCCCTGCTCGAACGAGGCAAGCATGGCCCGGAACATAAACGCGCTGCACGCCTCAGCGGTACTCAGCCCGGAGGAAGTCGACCGCCTCGGCCACCGAGCCTTCGACCTTTTCCCCGCTGCGGCCGGACGGCACCGCGCCGCCGACCAGAAGGTCGCCTAGACATGACAGAAACCCATACGCCATTGACTCTCGACGGTGTGCCGGTGTCCGTGCTCGATGTTGCCCCGATTCCGGAGGGCGGCACCGCCGACGACGCGCTACGCGCCACGATCGCGCTAGCGCAGGACGTCGAACGGCTCGGATACCACCGGTTCTGGGTCGCCGAGCACCACGGGATCCCGGGCATCGCGAGCTCATCCCCGCCCGTCCTGATCGGGAACATCGCCAGCAGCACCTCGGCTATCCGAGTCGGGTCCGGCGGCGTGATGCTGCCAGACCACACCTCGCTGGTGGTCGCTGAGCAGTTCGGCACGCTTGAGACGCTGTACCGTGGCCGCATCGACCTAGGCGTGGGGCGCGGTCCGGGCCTCAGCCCGGCAACCGCCGCCGCGCTGCGCCAAGCAGGACCTGACGAGTTCCCGCAGCAGGTCTCCGACCTGATCGGCTTCTTCACCGGGCAGTGGCCAGAAAACCATGCCTACGGGAACGTCCACGCGATGCCGGGAGAGGGGTCCGCGCCGGCCATGTGGATGCTGGGGTCCAGCGGCTCCGGCGCCGAACTGGCGGGCAAGCTCGGCCTCCCATTCGCGTTCGGACACCACATCCGTCCGGAGAATATGCTGCCCGCACTGGAGCGATACCGGCAGAGCTTCGAGCCCTCCGCGACGCTCGACCGCCCTTACGTGATGCTCACTGCAGGCGTCCTCTGCGCGGACACCGACGAGCATGCACAGTTCCTTTTCGGCCCGTACGCAGACTTTTACCTGCGGCTGCGCCAGGGCAGGCCCGGAAAGCTTTCCACCCCGGAAGAGATCGCCGCGTATCCGTATAGCGACGAGGAGCGGCAATTCATCGGTGACCATCAGCGGTGGCTTTTCGGCGATCCGGACACAGTGCTGACCGGACTGCGCGTTCTGCTCAAAGAGGCCCTGGCCGACGAATTGATGCTCACCACGCTGACTCATGACCCCGCCGACCGGCTCCGCTCCTTTCAACTCATCGCGCGCACCGCAGGTCAGACCGCCATCGGCCGCGGGACGGCGGCGGCTTTGCCAGTTGCCGGCCGATAGCGGACAGGACCGCCGAAGCAGGCGATGAGCTGGCATCTCGTGTCCGCTCAGGCGAAGGTCTCCGTGCCCCTACGCGGCCGCCCCGGCGGCGGCGCGGCCGGCGATCCGGCCGGAGAACAGGCAGCCGCCGAGAAACGTCCCCTCCAGCGAGCGGTAGCCGTGCATCCCGCCGCCGCCGAACCCGGCCGCCTCCCCCGCCGCGTACAGCCCGGGCACGGGCTCACCTGCCGGGGACAGGACGCGGGACGACAGGTCGGTGTGCAGCCCGCCGAGGGTCTTGCGGGTCAGCACGTGCAGCCGTACCGCGATCAGCGGCCCGGCGGCCGGGTCGAGCAGCGCGTGCGGCCTGGCGACGCGGATGAGCCGGTCACCGAGGTAGGCCCGCGCCCGCCGGATCGCGTTCGCCTGGAAGTCCTTACCGAACGACCGCGTGGTGTCCGCGTCCCGTGCCCGGACCTCCCGCTCGATGGCGGCGGCGTCAAGCACCGGGTCGGACCCGGTCAGCGAGTTCATCGCCGTGACCAGGCCGCGGATATCGGTCGCGGTGACGAAGTCCTCCCCGTGGTCGAGGAACGCCTGCACCGGCCCGGGCACCGCGCCGCCGAACCGGCTGGCCAGCATGGCGCGCCGGTCCCGGCCGGTGAGGTCGGGGCTCTGCTCGGATCCCGACAGCGCGAATTCCTTCGCGATGATCTTCTTCGACAGGATGAGCCAGGAGTAGTCGTAGCCGGTGCGCCGCAGGTAGTCGAGGGTGCCGAGGGTGTCGGAGCCGGGGTAGAGCGGCGGCGGCAGCCGCCTCCCCGTCGCGTCCAGCCACAGCGACGACGGCCCCGGCAGGATGCGGATGCCGTGCAGCGGCCAGACCGGGCTGTGGTTGGCGATCCCCTCGACGTAGTGCCACATCCGGTCCCGGTTGATCACCGCCCCGCCAGCCGCCTCGGTGATGCCGATCATCCGTCCGTCGACGTGCGCGGGCACCCCGGAGAGCATGCGGGCCGGCGGCGTGCCGAGCCGCGACGGCCACGCCGACCGGACGAGATCGTGGTTGCCGCCGATTCCCCCGGAGGTGACGATGACGGCCTGCGCGCGGAACTCGAAGGACCCGGCGGCCGTCCGCGACGACGGCACGCCGCGCGGGACGTCGCTCGGCTCAAGGATGGTGCCGGACACCCCGTCGACGGTGCCGTTGGACACGGTCAGCGCGTCGACCCGGTGCCGGAACTTGAACGTCACACGGCCGGCGGAAGCCGCCGTCCGGACCCGCCGCTCGAACGGCTCGACGACGCCAGGCCCGGTCCCCCAGGTGACGTGGAACCGGGGCACGCTGTTGCCGGGGCCGTTGGCGGTGTAGCCGCCGCGCTCGGCCCACGCGGCGATCGGGACGACCGAGTGCCCCATGGAGGCGAGCCAGGCGCGCTTCTCCCCTGCTGCCCACTCGACGTAGGCGCGCGCCCATCGACGCGGCCACTCGTCCTCCGGCCGGTCGAAGCCTGCGGTGCCGAGCCAGTCCTGCCATGCCAGGTCCACGGAGTCACGCACGCGCAGCCGCCGCTGCTCAGGCGAGTCGACGAAGAACAGCCCGCCGAACGACCACCACGCCTGCCCGCCCAGGGACTGCTCAGGCTCCTGGTCCAGGAGCAGCACGCGCCGCCCGGCGTCGGCAGCCTCGGCCGCCGCGACGAGCCCGGCGAGCCCGGCTCCGACCACGATCACGTCAGCGTCCACGCGAACCTCCTGCCGCACGTCCAGGTACAGGATTATCCCGAACGAGTTCGTGCTCCGCCCGGCCCGGCCTCACCGCTCGCTTCGGCTGCATGTCACTGACCCTTACGCGTCAACTCCGGGGACGCTGCGGGCGATCTCTGGCGATGCGAGTGGCCATCTCGATCGCCAGCGACGCAGGCTGATCACGCATCCGTATCGGCCGCCATTAAAGTGCGCACGACACTCAGGGCGACCATCACGAATCGTGACGATATCGATCCCATGGGCTACCGGCTTACCGGGCGTCACGACACGCCACGCCAGCGCGGCGGTGTCGGTGCCAACGTACCGGGGTCCGTCCTGACATGGGATTAATCCTCTCCTGAGGTGACGCGGCAGATCAGCATCAGGCTCTTCGTGACCGCCGGGTTGACCCTGGGGTTCCCCTGAAAGTGCGGAGGTCGGGTGTGGTGATCAACCCCGCAGGGGTTGACCTTCTTGCGTCCGCTTGCCGGATGGGGCAGGCCGTGGCCTGCCCGCTTTTCCTGGTCCCAGGGGCCGCAGTGGTCCGGGGTCAAGGGCCCGCCCGCAGGGCGATGCGAAGCACCCTGGAGGCCGGAGGTGGCCCCGTACCCTTAGCGGGCGCGAGAACGCCAGTTTCAGTCGTTGCGCCGCTGCCGCGCTGCGTAGTCCCGCAGTGCCCGGAGGAAGTCGATCTCCCGGAATGCGGGCCAGTAGGCATCGCAGAAATACAGCTCGGAACGCACCGTCTGCCACAACAGGAAGTTAGACACGCGCTGCTCGCCGCTGGTCCGTATCACCAAGTCTGGGTCCGGCTGCCCAGCCGTGTAAAGGTGGCGGGCGATGTCCTCAGGAGTTAGGGCCTCGGCAAGCCCGGTTAGCGTGCCGCCGCTGTCGGCCTGCTCGTACAGCAACTCGCGGATTGCGTCGAGCACCTCCTGACGCCCGCCGTACCCGATAGCAAGGGTCAGGTGCGACCCGGTGGAGCAATCGCGGGTGGCCTCGACCGCCTCTTTCAGCGCACGAGCGGTGCTGTCGGGCAGCACGTCGAGCGTCCCGGCGATGTGGACCTCCCACCTGGCCTCATTGGCTAGGTAGCCAGCTATGTCATCTTCGATGACGCGCATGAGGTAGCCGATCTCGCCCTCGCCGCGCCTCAGCAGGTTTTCCGCCGAGCACACGAACACGGTCACGTGGCTGATCCCTGACTGCTCGCACCAGCGCAGGACATCTTTGATGTGCTCGGCCCCATACTTGTGGCCCAGGCTCGGGGTCGACAGCCCCATCTCCCTGGCCCAGCGCCGGTTGCCGTCCATGATCAGTCCGACGTGCCTGGGCAACGCCGCGCCGACCAAGCCCTTGCGGAGCCTGCGGGCGTATGAGCGGTAGATAAGATCGCGCAGCACGCCCCAAACCTACCGTCTTCGGAATTCCGATGTCCCGCCTGTGGCCACCAGGCCCACGCCGACATCAACGCCGCAAGGAACATTCTGAGGGCAGGGCTTGCCCTCCAGGAAGTTCAAAAGGCAACCTGAGAAGCCGATCCTTCAAGGAACGGCGGAGTCACGGACGCAGGCCGGCCAGCACGCGGTCGAGGACCGCGCCGAGTTCGGCGCGCTCCGCCGCCGGGTCGGCGGCCACGGCGATGGCGAGGCTGGCCTCGGTGAGCATCGCGATGAGCAGCCGGGCCAGTGACCGGACCGGAACCGGGTCCAGGTCGCCGGCCTGCACGCAGCGGGTAAGCCACTCCTCAAGGATGCTCCGGCCGTAGCGCTCGACAAGGTCGTCCCAGGCGTCGGAGCCCAGCACGCGAGGGCCGTCCACCAGGACGATCCGCTGGAAGTCGCCGCCGACGCAGACGTCGAGGAACGCGCTCACCCCTTCCCTAATCTCCGCCAGGGGCGACTCCGCGTCCGCGGCCAGCTGCTCGTCGATTAGCCGTGTCGCGACATCACCGGCGGCCTGCGCCATGACGGCGCGGAACAGGTCCGCCTTGTCGCGGAAATGGTGGTACAGCGCCCCGCGCGTGACGCGGGCCTCGGCGACGATCTGCTCAGTGCCGGTGCCGTCGAAGCCCTGGGCGGCGAACAGCGCGCGAGCCGCGGCGAGCAGTGATTCCCTCGTGTCGGCCGCGTGCTCGGCACGCCGTGCCCGCGATCTGGTGGCTGACGGTGGTGTCACCTCTGGTCCGGGGTCAGGGGGGGTGGCGGGTTGCGGATTCGCTGGCATACAGCCATCATGTGACATACAGCGTGTATGTTCAATGCGCCGTGCATGTGGAAAACACTAGGTATGCTCAGCGCGCTCAGTACTGAGCTCGCGGCCCAGGAGCCGCGAGAGACGGAGAATTGATCATGGCTATGCCCTTTCACCTCACGGTGAAGCTCGGGACCTACCTGATGAAGCAGAAGCTCCGCGGCGTCAAGAAGTACCCGCTGATCATGGAGCTTGAGCCGCTGTACGCGTGCAACCTCAAGTGCGCAGGCTGCGGCAAGATCCAGCAGCCCGCCGCGCTGCTCAAGCAGCGGATGTCAGTTGAGCAGGCCGTCGCCGCCGTCGAGGAGTGCGGCGCGCCGATGGTGTCCATCGCCGGCGGCGAGCCGCTGATGCACCCGAAGATCCACGAGATCACCGCCGAGCTGCTGAAGCGCAAGAAGTTCGTCGTGCTGTGCACGAACGCCGTGTTCCTGCCCAAGCACATCGACAAGTTCAAGCCGAACAAGAACTTCGCCTGGATGGTCCACCTGGACGGCATCGGCGAGCGGCACGACGAGGCAGTCGCCAAGAAGGGCGTGTTCGACCAGGCCATCGAGGCGATCAAGCTGGCCAAGGAGAAGGGCTTCGCGGTCTACACGAACACCACCGTGTTCAACAACGACTCGCCGCAGGACCTCATCGACACCCTCAACTACATCAACGACGAGCTCAAGGTCGACCGCCTGGAGATCGCGCCGGGCTACGCCTACGCCAAGGCCCCTGACCAGGACCGCTTCCTCGGCGTGACGCAGACCCGCGAGCTGTTCAGCAAGGCATTCGCGGACGGCCGCCGCAAGAACTGGCGCTTCAACCACTCCCCGCTCTACCTGGACTTCCTCGAGGGCAAGGCCGACTTCCAGTGCACCCCGTGGGGCGTGCCGCTGTACACCCTGCAGGGCTGGCAGCGCCCCTGCTACCTGATGGACGACGGCTACGTCGACACCTGGAAAGAACTGCTCGAAACGACCGACTGGGACAAGTTCGGCCGCGGCAAGGACCCGCGCTGCGACAACTGCATGGCGCACTGCGGCTACGAGCCGACCGCCGTCCTCGCCACGATGGACTCCCTCCGCGAGAGCCTCCGCGCGATGGTCAGCCACTGACCGACGGGTCAGAACCATCACCGCCGACGCGAAGATCCTGGATCGTTTGGTACGCCCCAGCGACACTAGCGATCCAAGATCTTTGGCGGAGCGGTGTAGGTTAGCCCGCGTGGCGGATGAGCAGGTTACCGAGCCTGATCACACGGCGGTGCGGGTCGCGCTGTGGCGGGCGATGCATGTGCAGGTTGACGCGCCGCCGCACGTCCTGGCGGACGAGATCGGGCTGCGGCTGGCGGACCCGGCGGACGGCTGGCGGGACCGGCCGGACATGGACCCGGTGTTCACCAGCGGGTTCCGGGGCTCGATCGTGGCGCGTGCCCGGTTCATCGAGGACCTGGTCGCCGAGCGGGCCGAGCACGGGACCAGCCAGTACGTGCTGCTCGGCGCCGGGCTCGACACGTTCGCGCAGCGCCGGCCTGACCTCGCCGCGCGGCTGGGGGTGTTCGAGGTGGACCAGCCAGGCACGCAGGCCTGGAAGCGGCAGCGCCTCATCGACCTCGGCTACGGCATCCCGGACTGGCTGCGCCTGGTTCCGGTGAACTTCGAGGAAGGCGCCTCCTGGCAAGCCGAGGTCGCGAAGGCCGGATTCGACGTCGCGCGCCCCGCGGTGGTGGCCTCCACTGGCGTGAGCATGTACCTGACCAGGGAAGCGAACGAGGCGATGCTCCGCGACCTCGCCGCTCTCGCCCCCGGCTCCACGGTCGCGATGACGTTCTTGCTTCCCCTGGACCTGATCGACGAGCGTGACCGGCAGGGCTGGATCATGTCGGAGAACGGCGCAAGGTCATCCGGGACCCCGTTCATCAGCTTCTTCACCCCGGGCGAGTTCCTTGACCTGGCCCGCTCAGCCGGCTTCAGCGACGTCAAGCACGTATCGGGCCGCGACCTCAACGACTGCTACTTCGCCGGCCGCCCCGACGGGCTGCGCATGTCGACCGGCGAGGACTTCCTAGTCGCGACCACTTAGAGGACCGCCACTTCCCCGCGGCGTCCCGCGCTAGCCTGGTGGCGTCGCGACCATGACCGTCCCGTTCCGTTGCTAGTGAGTGAGTCATAGTGAGTCACCCGCTAGCACCCCGTCTCGGGGTTGTTCCCCAGCCCGTGGGCTGGGTCCCTTCCGCGCTTCATCGCCACCTGCCCGGCTGGGCCGGGTCTTACGGTCGGCTCCGCGCTTGACCGTGGCCCCGACTGGGCCAAGGGCGCTATCCCCCGGATGGGGTTCCTCGTAGCGCGCGAGGTTGATCGCGGCGTTGTCGTCGCGCTGGTGCCTGGCCCCGCAGCCGGCGCAGGACCAGTGCTCCTTCCACCCGATGTCCTGCACGTGCCCGCAGGCATGGCAGGTCCGGGAGGAGGGGTACCAGCGGTCCGCCACGATGAGGCGGGACCCGTACCAGCCGGTCTTGTAGGCCAGCTGGCGGCGGGTCTCGCTGAGCGCGGAGTCGGACAGGCCGCGCCGGCGGGCCCGGGCGCCGCTCAGCCCCTTCTGCCGCAGCATCCCGGCCGCGTCCAGGCCCTCGGCCACGATCTCGCCGTGGGTCTTGGCGAGCCTCGTGGTGAGCACGTGGACGTGGTGGGCGCGGATGTCCGCGACCCGGCGGTGCAGCCGGGTGATCTTCCGCTGCGTTTCCTGGTAGCGGCGCGATCCCTGGGTACGGCGCGACCGTTCCCGGCCCAGGTGCCGCAACTGCCGCAGGGCTGTCTCCAGCGGCCGCGGGTTCGGCACCCGCTCGAGCACCTGCCCGTCGGAGTTGGCGACCGTGGCGAGGACCCGCACACCCACGTCCACCCCGACCCGTGAGGCGGGCATGGTGACGCGGGGCTGGATGGGCCGCTGGATGAGCACCCGGAAGGCGACGACCAGGCGGGTCCCTATCCGGGAGACGGTGGCGGCGAGGATGTGGGCTCTGCCCTTGCTGATCAGCCGCTGCAGCCGCCGGGTGTTCTCGTGCACCCGCACCGTCCCGATCCTTGGGAGGGTGACGTGCTTGCGGTCGGGTTCGACCCGGATCGCGCCGGTGGTGAAGGTGACCCGGTCCCGGTCGCGGCCCTTCTTCGCGAACCTCGGGAACCCTACCCGCTTGCCCCGGCGTGTTCCGGTCCGAGAGGACTGCCAGTTCCAGTAGGCGTCCACCGCGGCCTTGATCCCGTCGCTGAACGCCTCCTTGCTGATCTGCGGCCACCACACCTCACCTGTCTCGGCGTCGGTGCACTCGGTGTCTTTGGCCTGGTTCCACCGTTTCCGCAGCCCGGCCAGCGACGGCACCGCGGTCTCCTCGCCGGTCTCCCAGTACCGGGTGATGTCTTCCTTGAGGGTTCGGACCGCCCAGTTGCGGGCATAGCGGCGCCCGCCGAACTGCCGCCGCAGGCACGCCTCCTGCTCCGCAGTGCAGTCCAGCGCGAACCGGAACGCCTGCACCGTCCAGCCCTCCGGAACCACGAACCTACCCACCCCGCCCCAGCCCTTCCCGCGCACCCGGGAACGCGGCCTGGGCCAGAGCGGCAGCCCGGGCGGTACTTGCCCGCTCCCCGGCCGTAGCGATCCGGTAGGTCTGCGGGAGAATGCCCTGCAGCCGAGCCCACTCCGTAAGGTTCACGTCATTTATAGTAGCACTAGAACGCATGTGCGTTAAATTTGGACTCGCTCTCCGCGAGGCCGGTATTCCCCACCCCGTCCCAGGCGCGAATCACAGAACGTCCTAGTCCCGGCAAGCGGCTCGTTCTGGTCATGACCGAGGACGCACCGCCGCCACAACGGCCAGAGATGACATGTCACTAGAACATGCGTACGCTCACAAGCACTCACTATTTGGCGAGCAGATCCTGACCCCTCAGGACTGGGGCCGCAGCGCTACTGGAGATGGTCACGGGCGCGGCGCAGGTACGCCTGTTCAGCGGCGTTGCCCGTGCGGGCGATTGCCCGGTCGTAGGCGTCGGCCGCGTCCGCGGTGCGGCCGAGCCGGTCAAGCAGCGCGGCGCGGATCGCGTGGTACACGTGGTAGCCGTCCAGGTCGAGGGCTTCCACTAGGGCAAGGGCCGTCTCCGGTCCCTGGGTCTCGGCGACCGCGACAGCGCGGTTGAGGGCGGCCACGGGTGTCGGGGCGACGGCGACGAGCTGGTCATACAGCGCGAGGATCTGCCCCCAGTCGGTGGCGGCCGCAGTCGGCGCGTCGCTGTGCACGGCGTTGATGGCGGCCTGGATCTGGTAGGGGCCGGGACGGTTCTCGCGCAGGCAGCGGCGGACCAGCGCCTGGCCCTCGCCGATGAGTTCCCCGTCCCACCGGCTGCGGTCCTGGTCAGCGAGGAGAACCAGGTTCCCGCGCGCGTCAGTGCGGGCCGCGCGGCGGGCCTCGGCCAGCAGCATGAGGGCGAGCAGGCCAAGCACTTCCGCTTCGTCCGGCATCAGCTCGGCTAGCAGCCGGCCGAGCCGGATGGCCTCGGCGGTGAGGTCCGCCCGTGCCAAGGCCTGGCCGGAGCTCGCGGTGTGGCCCTCGTTGAAGATCAGGTAGACGACAGCGAGCACGGCGCGCATGCGATCGGGCAGGTCCGCGTCCTGCGGCACGCGGTACGGGATGCGCGCGTCGCGGATCTTGCGCTTGGCGCGGACCAGCCGCTGGGCCATGGTCGCCTCCGGCACCAGGAACGCGCGGGCGATCTCGGCGGTGGACAGGCCGCCGAGCAGCCGCAGCGTCAGCGCGACCCGGGCTTCGGGGGCGAGCGCCGGGTGGCAGCAGGTGAAGATCAGGCGAAGCCGGTCATCGCGCACGGGTCCCTCCTCGGGCGGCGCGTCGGCGGCGGGGTGCAGCAGTGCCGCCTGGGCGTGCCGGTCCTCACGGACGGCCTCCCTGCGGAGGCGGTCGACCGCCCGGTTGCCGGCGGTGGTGATGATCCAGCCGGCCGGGCTCGATGGCAGCCCGGTCTGTGGCCAGCGGTCGACGGCCACGGCGAAGGCGTCCTGGACCGCCTCCTCGGCGAGGTCGATGTCACCGAAGCGGCGGACCAGAACAGCGACCGCCCGCCCGTACTCCCGACGGAAGACGTCGGAGATCGCGGCAGGCGGCATCTTCGCCACGGCGTTCCTCAGCCCTCGGCTTCACCCTGGAACGGGCGGACCTCGATGGGCAGCAGCCGAACGGCCTCGGCCTGCTTGCGCGCCCAGCCGAGCGCGGCGTCCAGGTCGGGCACCTTGATGATGACGAACCCGCCGAGGTGCTCCTTGCCCTCGGCATACGGGCCGTCCGTGGTGAGCACCTCGCCGTCGCGCACCCGCACGACAGTGGATGCCTCCGGGCCGTGCAGTCCCCCGTCGAAGACCCACACGCCCGCCGCCCTCATCTCCTCCTTCACCGCAGCCAGGTCCTTCATGATCGGCTCCAGGACCTCTGGCGCAGGGGGGTCGTCGGCGTGGTGCATGGCAAGCAAGTAGTACTTCATCGACGCTCCTCGGTCTGGCGGCCGGCGACTTGCCGGCCTCGCACCCTCTACACGAACAGCGCCCCCCGCTATCGACATCACCGGCGCCACGGACATCGCCCGCCATGGTAACCCGCTGTGCGGAAACGGTTGCGATCACTGGCCTCGCCTACCCGTGGCGCGTGTCAATGACGGTTGAGCTGACTCAGGCCCGGCCGGAGGAACCCTGGCCGGGCCTGAGTCGTTGTCCAGACTTCGCCGAGTCCAGTGTCCCGGCTACGCCGCGGCCGAGGCCGACCCGGCCTGGCCTGCCTGGCCGCCCTCGATCGCCTCGGCGATGAGCTGGCGGATCGCCCGTGCGAGGGCCTCGTCCAGCTCCGGGTCGGTCGCCCCGGTTCCGGTACTCATGTGTTCCACCTGCCCGGTCTCCCCCGCATGCCCAATGACGATGGGATTAAGTTACACAGATGTAGTTCGTTCGTAACTAGGCTACTGGTGATCATCTGGAGCGGTCGGGTGAATTTCCCTACAAGTACCTACAAAAGTCTTACGTAAGACCCCAGCGCTTCCTGATCGCGTTGTTGGCCCGGACGAACAGGGCGTCGACGATGACGCCGAGGATCAGGATCACGATCAGGACCGCGATCGTGGACGGCATGTCGAGCTGGTCCTGGTCGGCTTGGAACAGCACGCCGATCGAGGGCTGGCCGGCGACCAGCACGAGCAGCTCGGCAGTCAGCAGGGCGTGCCAGGTGAACGCCCAGGCCTGCTTCATCCCGGCCACGAACGTGGGCAGCGCGGCGGGCATGATCAGGTACATGTTCAAGCTGAGCCCGCGCAGCCCCATGACCTTGCCGGCCTTGAGCAGCAGCGGCGGGGTGTAGTCCACGCCAGCGATCAGGGCGTTGGCGATGGCCGGCGCGGCGGCCATCACGATGATGAACATGATCGCCGAGGTGTTCAGCCCGAACAGGATGATCGCGAAAGGGATCCAGGCCGCTGACGGAATCGTCTGCAAGCCGGTGATCAGCGACCCGACCGCGGAGCGCAGCAGGGGGACACGGGCGACCAGCAGGCCCACGACGGTGCCAATGACCAGGGCGAGGGCGTACCCGATGACGGCCCGCTCCATGGTGACGCCGATCGAATGCCACAGCAGCCCGGTCCGCGCCTGGTCCCACAGGTTGGACAGGGTGACGCCCGGGCCGGGCAGGACGAAGTGCTTCCAGCCGGTGAGGTGGACGATCTCCCAGATGACCCACACGAGCGCGACGGCGGCCACCTTCGGCCAGACCGCGTTCGAGATCCGCGCCACGCGGTCGCGGGCGCCGCCGTCTGGGGTCCCCTCGCCCAGGTCGAGGGCGTCGAGCCCGGCGAGGGTCGTGTCACTGGCCATGGCGGCTTACCTCCTCGCGGAGCCGGTCGGTGATGACGCTGGCCAGCTCGGCGACCGGGGCGGAGTCGATCCGCCGCGGCCGCTCGATGGGGACCGGGTACTCCGCGATGACCCGGCCCGGCCGGCTGGACAGCAGGACGACGCGGTCGCCGAGGCGGACCGCCTCGCGGACGTTGTGCGTGACGAACAGCACGGTGAGCCGCTTGCCGACCCGCTCGCGGACCCGGTCGAGCTCGTCGTGGAGCAGGTCGCGGGTCATCGCGTCGAGCGCGCCGAACGGCTCGTCCATCAGCAGCACGTCGGCGTCCTGTGCCAAGGCACGAGCCAGCGCGACCCGCTGGCGCATGCCGCCGGACAGCTCGTGCGGCCGCTTGCCGCCGAAGCCGCCGAGCTGGACCGCCTCAAGCAGTTCGAGCGTCCGTGCCTTGCGCTTGGCCCTGGGCACCTTGCGCGCCCGGAGCGCCAGCTCGACGTTGCCGCCCGCGGTGAGCCAGGGGAACAGCCCCGGCTCCTGGAACATGAGCGCGACCCGGCCGCTGACCGTGATGTCGCCGCTGGTCGGGCGGTCGAGGCCGGCGACGAGCGACAGCAGCGTGGACTTGCCGCAGCCGGACGCGCCGATCAGGCAGGTGAACTCCCCCGGCGCGGCAGTGAGGGACACCTGGTCGAGAGCGCGGACGGCGGTGCCGCCCCGCCCGTATACCTTGGAGACGCCGGCCAGGGTGACCGCCGTCGTCTCCGTCATCGCTGTCGTGGACATGGGGGCTCCGTCATCTCGCCTTCTCGCTGTCGCTCTGAGTGCCCCGGCCCGCGTGGGCCGGGGCGGGGCCACGGCTGTTACCCGGCGCTCACGGTCGGATCGCCATCCGCGGTCAGGATGCTGTTGAGCGGGGTCAGGTCGAAGATCCCGTTCAGATTGACCGGGTTGAGCAGGCCGACACTCTGGGCCTGCTGCGCGTCCTGGGTCAGCGACGCCGCGTCGGGGTCGTCGGTGAAGGTGATCTCCTTGAACGCCGGGCCGATCACCTTAGACGACAGCGGCTTGCCGGTGTACGCGGCCAGCTCGTCGTTGGCATCTGCCTGCGCCTGGGCCGGGTTGGACTTGATGTAGTTGAGCGCGTCCAGGTTGGCCTTCAGCAGGTCGGCGACGATCGCCGGGTGCGCGTTCAGGAACGACTGGGTGACCATCAGCACGGTCGTCACGCCGGGCTCGGACAGCAGGACCTTCCCGCCGTCCTGGACCATCTCGACGTCGTACGGCGACGGCTCGGAGGCGCCAGCGATCTCGCCGGACTTGTACTCAAGCACGGCGTCAGAGTTGGTGCTCGTCGGCCTGATGGACACGTCGCCGCCGCCGGTCGTGCTGGTGGTCAGGCCGTTCTGCTTGAGCCAGTAGCGCAGCGCGACGTCTTGGGTGTTGCCGAGCGACGGGCTGGCCAGGGACTGTCCCTTGAGCTGCGAAGCGGAGGTGATGGACGGTTTCACGACGATGGACGCGCCGCCGGTCGCGACGCCGGAGATGACCTTGATCGCGGTGCCGTTCGACTTCTGCCAGGCGTTGATCGCCGGGTTGGGGCCCACGTAGGCGGCGTCAAGCTGGCCAGACAGGATCGCGGTCGTCTCCTGCGTGCCGCTGGTGAAGACCGACGTCTTCACCGTGCCCGCCGAGCCGAGCTCCTTCGTGAAGTAGCCGTTCTTCACCGCGATCAGGGCAGGCGCGTGCGTGATGTTCGCCAGGTAGCCGAGACGCACGGTCACGGGCGCGGAGGCAGCGTCGGCCGAGCTGGTGCCGGCCCCGTCCGCCGCGGAAGAAGAGGATGAGCCGCCCGAGGAGCAGCCAGCGACAAGGAGGGCACCGCCGACAACGACGGCAGCCCCGGCCAGGATGCTGCGCATTAAGTTTCCATTCCCAATCGGATTTCTAGGTTTCAAGCACTATATACCGGACCGGGAAACTAGGAAACGCTTGTAACGCGACCGGGCGGCACTTTCAGCATGTGACACGGTCCAGCGATGCGCACCCGGGATACCGCGACGCCCATCTCGTATCGTCCGGTTACAACAGTCTCCCGCACCGCGTTCCACGCAAGACCAAGAGAAGGATCATCCCGAACGACTCCATGCTCCGCCGCCCCCGTCCCATGACCCCAGCAGCCGGGCAGCGCAAGCGCCTCTTGCTGTTATCCGCAAGAGGTGTCAACGTCGGCCGAATTCTCCGTCACAGGCCGCATGACGACAATAGCGCCCTATTGGGGGCAAATTAGGACATACCGCGCCGGTCTATGCGCTGCCTACCAACCGCAACCACAGGGCCTTAACCCCAGCCACAGCGCGGGGGGCGCCGCGGTTTGTGCGGCGTCCTCCCGTGGGGAGGCTACGGAGGGGCGAAGCCCTTCCGTAATCGGGGGGTGCAGGGGGGTCGTCCCCCCGCAGGCAGCACTGTTAACTGTCGTCGGACGAGTCCTCGGGGTTGATGCCCTGGACCTGGGGGTACTTGTTCAGGCACTCCTCAAGCTGGGCGATCTGGACATCGTTGGCCCCGGTAGTGTTGTAAATGACCTGAATGTCCTCCGGAGGAGTGTGCGCCGGATTCTGCTCCTCCTTGACATTCGGGTTGACGTTGTTGCAGGCGTTCATGATCTTGATCATGGCCGCCGGCGTCGTGTTGTCCGTGAAGTAGACCGTGACCGTTGACTGGCCGAGGGCCTTGTCGAACGACGCGCATCCGGTCACCATGAGGCAGCAGGCCACGCCGACCATGCCGGCCATGCCGAGCGCGACGTGGCGGATCACGACACGGGGTAGTAGGTCCACAGACGACAGCTTACGCGGTCGGCGTACCGAGTACGGTACTGGGGAGACCCGCACCATTCCGGACCGCTCGACCCCCACCCCCCGCCTTCCGCAGGCCCGCTCCGATAGCGATTGATGCCCCCGCGCCACATTCTCATCGTCAACGCCCGCAACGTGACTCAGCCGGTCTTCGTGATCGGCGCGCCGCACTCCGGCGCGGAGTCGGTCGGCCGGGCGCTCAAGATCTCCCCGGGGTTCCACGTGACCATCGGGCAGCAGGCCGTGCTCCAGGCGGTCTACGGGTTCGCCCGGCGGCCCTCCCTGTACAGCGGCCGCGGCAACGCCGCCGCCGCGGTGATCCGCGACGCCTTCGCGCAGGGCTGGCAAGTCGGCCCGACGACCTGCATCGATTGCACGGCGCAGTGCCGCTCGGCGGCCGGGCTGCGCCAGGAGGAGGTCGGGCCGTGCGCGGAACTGCGCGGCCTGTCCCGGTTCGGTGATGCGAGCCCTGACCTGACCTACTGCGCCGAGGCCCTGGTGGCGGCGTTCCCCGACGCGCTGATCGTCCAGGTCGTGCGGGACGGCAGGGACAGCGTGGCGGCGATGCTCAAAGACCAGGTCGCGATGTCCTGGTTCCGGCCGAGCGTGGTCAATATCGAGACCGAGTTCCCGAACCCCTTCTACGGCGTGGAGGACGAGTCCGACCGCTCCCAGTGGCCGTCCCTGTCCGACGCCGGCAAGTGCGCGATGCGCTGGCGCGGCGCGATCAGGATTGCCGCCCGGCTGCGCAAGGCGCTGCCGGGCGACCAGCTGAAGACGCTCCGCTACGAAGACATCGCGCGCAACCCTGGCACCGCCGCCGCCATGCTCTCCGAGTTCGCCGGGTCGACGATCGCCGCCCCGGTCACCCCGTCCACCAAGCGCGTCAATCTGGAGCAGAACGAGTGGCGGCGCACCCTCTCCTACAGCCAGCTAGCCGACGTCGAGAAGGTCGCCGGCGAGCAGCTCCGCCGCCTGGGCTATAAGTAGCCCCGGCGCCTGCCGCGCCAGCCGCCGAAGGGCATCTCGTCGCCGACGAGTGCGGCGTCATCGGCCGGTACGGAGAACTCTTCCCGGCTTTCCTGGTGCTTGAACTGGGTCAGGTACAGGTCCGCGTACAGGCCGCCGGCCTCGAGGAGCTCCTCGTGCGTGCCGGTCTCGGCGACCTGGCCCGACTCGATCACGAGGATCTGGTCCGCCTCGCGGACGGTGGACAGGCGGTGGGCGATGACCAGCGACGTCCGGCCCTCCAGGGCGACCGACAGGGCCTGCTGGACGGCGAGCTCGGACTCGGAGTCCAGGTGCGCGGTCGCCTCGTCGAGTACGACGATCGACGGGGCCTTGAGCAGCAGCCGGGCGAGGGCGACGCGCTGCTTCTCGCCGCCGGACAGCCGGTAGCCGCGGTCGCCGACGATCGTGTCAACTCCGTCGGGCAGCACCGAGATGAGATCCCAGATCTGCGCGGCCTTGCACGCCTCGACGAGCTCACGGTCGGTCGCTGACGGGCGCGCGTACAGCAGGTTGGCGCGGATGGTGTCGTGGAACAGGTGCGCGTCCTGGGTGACGACGCCGACGACGTCGTGCAGCGAGTCGAGCGTGACATCGCGGATGTCGTGGCCGCCGATGAGCACCGCGCCGTCGTTCGGGTCGTACATGCGGGAAACCAGCTGGGTAATCGTGGTCTTGCCCGCGCCAGACGGGCCGACCAAGGCGGTGAGCTTCCCGGCGGGGGCGGTGAACGAGATGTCGTGCAGGACGCCCGCGGCGGCGTCGGTCCGCTCGGGCTGCTTGAGCGCGATCGACTCCAGGGAGGCGAGGGACACCTCGGACGCGGTCGGGTAGCGGAACGACACCTGGTCGAACGCGATGGACGGCGCGGTGCCCGTGGCGTCGCGGGCGGGCAGGACCGTCGCGTCCGGCTTCTCCTTGATCAGCGGCTCCAGGTCGAGCACCTCGAAGACCCGGTCGAAACTGACGAGCGCGGTCATGACCTGGACCTGCACGTTGGACAGCCCGCCGATCGGCCCGTAGACCCGGGTGACCAGCTGGGCGAGCGCGACCAGGGTACCGAACTGGAACGCCCCGCTGATTACCAGCGAGCCGCCGACGCCGTAGATGACGGCGGTGAACAGCGCGGTGAGCAGGGTGATCCCGATCATCAGGAACGACCCGTACATGTCCCTGGTGACGCCGATCTCGCGGACCTTGTGCGCCTTGGACGCGAACAGCTCCGACTCCTGGCGTGGCCGGCCGTAGAGCTTGGCGAGCATCGCGCCCGCCACGTTGAACCGCTCGGTCATCGTGGTGCCCATCTCGGCGTTGAGCTGCATTGCCTCGCGACTCAGGCGCTGCAGCCGCCTGCCGACCATCCGCACCGGAAACATGAACAGCGGGATCAGCGCCAGCGCGAGGATGCTGACCTGCCAGGACAGGGAGAACATGGTGATCAGGATGGCGGCCACCGACAGCACGTTCGCCACGACGGACGACAAGGTCCCCACGATCGCCTGCTGAGCGCCCACCACGTCCCCGTCCAGACGGCTGACAAGCGACCCGGTTTGCGCGCGGGTGAAGAAGGCGAGCGGCTGGCGCTGCACGTGGTCGAAGACCTGGGTGCGCAGGTCGTAGATGATGCCCTCGCCGAGCCGGGAGGAGAAGTACCGGTTCACCACGCCGAGGAGCGCGTCGAAGATCGCGACGCCCACGGCGGTCAGCGCCACGACGAGCACCACATACTGGTCGCGGGCGATAATGCCATGGTCGATGAGCTCGCGCAGCAGCAGCGGGTTGACCACCGTGATGCACGCGTCGATTGCCGTGCAGAATAGGAAGATCGACAGCTGGACGCGGTACGGCCGCGCGTAGCGGGCGATCCGCTTGACCGTGCCTGGCTTGATTTTCTGTTTGGTGACGGACGGGTCCATGCGCATGCCGCGGGCCATCATGAATCCCGGGCCGTGGATCTGCACCATTCTCGCCATGGTAGCTGGCGAGGGATGCGGCCATGCCATGGTTTTCCGCCGGGCGAACGGCCCGGACTCACGTCACTTCCTGGTGGCACCGCCCCGGCCCCGCAGGGCCACGCCTGTCTCGGTGAGGATGCGGTGGATGAACCCGTACGACCGCCCGGTCGCGGTTGCCAGCGAGCGGATGGATTCGCCGGCATTGTAGCGGTTCTTCAAGTCGGTCGCCAGCCTGCTGCGGTCTTCCCCCGTCACGCGGGTGCCTTTTCTGAGCGCGGTCGATTCGGCCACCTTTACCTCCCGTAAAGTTTAAGACTCATTGCGTTACGTTCCCCTACCGCAATGATCACCTATCGGGGCGTCGTTGGCCACCCGCATCGACGCGGATAGTTCGGCCTAGCCAAGCGGACTGCGAGAAATGGTCAGGCGAGGGCGACCAGGTCGGCGAAATCGGCCGACCAGGTGTCTTCTGTTCCCTCGGGCAGCACAATCACCCGCTCCGGTGAAAGCGCGTCTACCGCGCCCTCGTCGTGGGTGACGAGCACGATGGCGCCTTGGTAGCCCGCCAGGGCCGCCAGGATCTCCTCGCGGCTCGCCGGGTCCAGGTTGTTCGTCGGCTCGTCGAGCAGCAGCACATTGGCACCAGAAACAACAAGGAGCGCTAGGGCCAATCGCGTCTTCTCGCCGCCGGAAAGGACGCCCACCGGTTTATCGACATCGTCCCCGGAGAAGAGGAATGAGCCGAGGACTTTCCGCTGCTCGGTATCGGTGAGTTCTGGCGCGGCGGTGCGCATGTTCTCAATGAGCGACCGCTCGGTGTCGAGGGTCTCGTGCTCCTGCGCGTAATAGCCGAGCCTTAGCCCGTGACCTGGTATTACCTCTCCGGTGTCGGGCTTCTCCACGCCGGCGAGGAGCCGCAGCATGGTGGTCTTGCCGGCGCCGTTAAGGCCGAGCACGACGACCCGGCTGCCCCGGTCGATGGCCAGGTCCACGTCGGTGAACACCTCGAGGGACCCGTACGACTTCGACAGCCCCCTGGCCGTGAGCGGCGTCTTGCCGGACGGGGCGGGGTCGGGGAACCGCAGCTTCGCGACGCGGTCGGCCTGCCGCTCGCCCTCAAGGCCGTCAAGGAGCCGGTCGGCGCGGCGCTGCATGTTCTGCGCGGCCTTGGCCTTGGTCGCCTTGGCGCCCAGCTTGGCGGCCTGCAGTTGCAGCGCGGAGGCCTGCCGCTCGGCGTTGGCCCGCTCCCGCTTGCGGCGGCGCTCGTCGGCCTCGCGCTGGGCGAGGTAGGCCTTCCAGCCGACGTTGTAGATGTCGAGGACGGAGCGGTTGGCGTCCAGGTAGAAGACCTTGTTGACGACCTCCTCGACCAGGTCCACGTCGTGGCTGATGACCAGGAGCCCGCCGCGGTAGTTCTTCAGGTGGTCGCGCAGCCAGGTGATCGAGTCCGCGTCCAGGTGGTTGGTCGGCTCGTCGAGCAGCAGCGTCTGCGCGTCGGAGAACAGGATGCGGGTCAGCTCGACGCGCCGGCGCTGGCCGCCGGACAGCGTGTGCAGCGGCTGCTGTAGCACCCGGTCGGGCAGCCCGAGCGACGCGGCCATGGCCGCCGCCTCCGACTCGGCCGCGTACCCGCCCAGCACGGCGAGGCGGTCGGACAGGGTCCCGTAGCGGCGGATCCCCTTCTCCGCTTTCGCGGGGTCGGGGTCCGACATCAGCGCCTCGGCCTTGCGCATCTGCTCGCGCACCTCATCCAGGCCGCGCGCGGACAGGATGCGGTCGAGCGCGAGGACGTCCAGGTCCCCGGTCCTCGGGTCCTGCGGGAGGTAGCCGACGCTGCCGGACTGCCGGACGGTGCCGGCGGTCGGCAGCCCGGTGCCGGACAGGACCTTGGCGAGGGTGGTCTTGCCAGCGCCATTCCGGCCAACGAGGCCGATGCGGTCTCCCTGGGCGACCTGAAAGGACGCGTCAGCCAGCAGGAGCCGGGCACCAGCACGCAGCTCTATGCCACTGGCGACGATCATGATCCCCAAGAATACCGGATCAGCATGGAGGTTCTGGCCTGCCCGATACACTCGCGCTTTTCATCGGGCAGGCCCTCGGGGGGTACGGGGGGTCGTCCCCCCGGGGGATGACAGCCTTATCCGCACCGCGGTGAACAGCTTCGGCGTGCTTTCGAGGACGGCCCGCTTCGGGTCGGGGACGGTGAGGAACCGCTCCGTCGCGAGCGCGAGGTACGGGGAGAGCCTCGGGTCGTCCCGCAGCTCGGCCACCGCCCGCTTGTCCCCGCCGAGCACGACAGCGTCCAGCCGGGGGCCGCGGCCGAAGACGGCGACAGCCGTGGCCGCCGCCGCGTCCAGTGCCTCACTCGCCTGCTTCTCCCTGCGGCGGGCGAAGCGATGCTGTGACCAGCCGCCCGCCGCGCTACGGCCGTGCACCAGGCGGGACCCGGTCTTGGCGTCGGCGAGCGCGGGCGGGTAGCCGGTGAACACCCCGGCCGCGTACCCGCCGAGGCGGACCAGGAGGACCCCGACGGAGCGCGGTACCTGAGCGTGCGCGGCCATCAGCCCGGCGGCCTCGGCCGATCCGGGAGGTACCTGCGTAGTTATCTCCCGGGGGGACCCCCCGTGCCCCCCGGGGGCCTGCCCGGTGGAAGGACGCAAGTGCACCGGCCAGGCAAACGATTCGGGGAACGGCGGATGGCATTCCGCGACCGCGCCGTCCGCCGCCGTGAACGCCGCAAGCCCGTCCGTCAGGGTCATCCCCAGTGACCCGGAATCCCCGTGCCGGCGGGCGAACGAGGAGATCCAGCCAGGGAACCGCTCAGCCGAAACGTCGAGCCATTTAGCGCCAGCACCTGCGACGTTCTTCACTAGGGGCTGCCTCATCGTGTTTACTCGGTAGCAACGAAAAATGTGTCGGGCATCACACGCCCCACAAGACCAAACGAGGAAGCCATGCTCCCGATCGATCCAGGAGACGATCCGGGCAGCGTCACCCCCACGCCGCCGCTCTCTGACATTGTGCCTCTCCAGGCGATTCCGCACGGCAGCACTATCATCCGCCCCGGCGCCGTCGCCTGGGGCGGCACGCGGAATGCCCCGGACACCGGCTATTACTCGTGCGAGGGCATCGAACGGACCCTCACCGCGGTCGCCAGCGACCCCAGTGCCCTGCCTGCGCTGCTTTCCGAGCTCGCCACCGCAAAGCTCTGGGTGCCGCTCCCGTCGCGGCACCGCCCCTTGACCGACGGTGCGGCGATCCAGCTACCGCTTGTCGGCTACCAGGGCACCGATTTCGTGCCCTGCTTCACCTCCGTGCAGCGCCTCGAGGCCTGGGCCGAGCTGGCAGGCCAGCAGCGCGCCGGCGACGCGCGCGTGCTGCCGCACATCGTGGTTCCCGCCGCCGGGCTGGCCGGACGGCTGCCCGCCGGCGTCGGGCTCGCGCTTAACCCCGGCAGCACCCTGGGCCTGCCGCTCTACCCCGAGTGCGTGCCCCTGCTCGCCGAGGTCGGCGCCACCGGACAGCCCGACCCGCAGGTCGTAGCCGCCTGGATCGCGTGCAACAGCAGGCGCCTCTACACCAGTGACTAACTGCGGCTGGCCGGTCACTGACTCGCCCGGGGCATTCCTATGCCAGTTCCCTAGATGTTGAAGCCGAGGGCGCGCAGCTGCTCGCGGCCGTCATCGGTGATGCTCTCCGGCCCCCACGGTGGCATCCACACCCAGTTGATCGTGAAGTCCTCCACGGTGTCCTTGAGTGCCTCGGCCGCCTGCTCCTCGATCACGTCGGTTAGCGGGCACGCCGCGCTGGTCAGCGTCATGTCCAGGGTGGCCCGTGAAGGGCCGTCGAGGAGGACCCCGTAGATGAGGCCGAGGTCGACGACGTTGATGCCGAGCTCTGGGTCGACCACGTCGCGCAGCGCCTCGAGGATGTCCTCGGTCTTCTGCCTGACCTCTTCATCGGTGAGCGTTGGAACGGCCGCGTTCTCGGTCATGCCTGTCTCCCGTTGCTTTCTGAGTGATTGCCGGAGTTGGAAAGGGCAGTGTCTGCCAAGGCCCTGGCGGTCGCGTCCTTCCAGGCCATCCAGCCAAGCAGCGCGCACTTGATCCGCGCCGGGTACTTGGAAACGCCCGCGAACGCCACCGCGTCTTCCAGAACGTCCTCGTCGGGCTCAAGCTGGCCCTTGGACTGCATCAACTCAAGGAAGGCGTCGCCGATCCGCATGGCCTCGCTGACGGGCTTGCCGATTACCAGGTCGGTCATCACCGATGCGCTCGCCTGGCTGATCGAGCAGCCGAGGGACTCGAAGGAGACGTCCTCGACGACCGCCTCGCCGTCGCCCGTGTTCTCCGGAGAGATCGGCTTCAGCGCGACCCGCAACGTCACCTCGTCGCCGCAGGTCGGGTTGACGTGGTACACCTGCGCGTCAAACGGATCCCGCAGGCCCTTGTGGTGCGGGTTCCGGTAGTGGTCCAGGATGATTTCCTGGTACATGTCCTGAAGCTGCATAGTGCCCTCTGTAACGTGCTTTCGTTACGCGATGTTCCGGTGCGGGCGTTGCCCGGGCGGCGCGAGGCCGAGGGGGAAGATTCCTCCCCCAGGCCCCGCTTCGCCCGGCCCGTGTCAGACACGGAAGAACTTCTTGGTGTAGCGGATTCCGTCGGCCAGGGCATCGACTTCATCCAGGGTGTTGTAGAGGTAGAAGCTCGCCCGGTTGGAGGCCTGGCAGCCCAGGGTCCGGTGCAGGGGCCACGCGCAATGGTGGCCTGTCCTGATCGCGATCCCCAGCTCGTCCAGAACCTGGCCGACGTCGTGGGCGTGAACGCCCTCGACCTCGAACGCTATCGTGCCGCCACGGTTCTCCGTGGTCAGCGGGCCAAGGATCCGGACGCCGTCGATGTTGCCGAGGGCTTCGAGGGCGCGAGCGGTCAGGGCCTCCTCGTGCGCGGCCACGTTGTCCATGCCGAGCGCGTTCAGGTAGTCCACCGCTGCGCCGAGGCCGGCGGCCTGCGCGACCGGCGGGACGCCCGGCTCGAACTTCGCCGGCGGCGGGAGAAACGTGGTCTCTTCCATCCGGACGACCTCGATCATCGACCCGCCGGTGAGGAACGGCGGCAGCGCGTCGAGCGCCGCGTACCGGCCGTAGAGCACGCCGAGCCCGAGCGGGCCGAGCATCTTGTGCCCGGAGAACGCGAGGAAGTCGGCGCCAAGCGAAGCCACGTCGACCGGGTGGTGCGGCACCAGCTGGGCACCGTCCACCAGGAACAGCGCACCGACCGAGTGCGCCAGCTCGCCGATCTCCCGCAGCGGCGGGATCACGCCGGTGACGTTCGACTGCCCGGTCACGGCGACGATCTTGGTCCGCTCGGTCACCAGCGACGGGTCGACGTCGATGCGCCCGTCCGGCAGCTCCCTGAACCACTTCAGTGTCGCCCCGGTGCGCAGCGCGAGCTGCTGCCACGGCACGAGGTTGGCGTGGTGCTCGATCTCGGAGATGAGGATCTCGTCGCCCGGCTTCAGCGTCCAGGCGAGCCCGAACGCGACCAGGTTGATCGACTCGGTCGCCGACTTCGTGAAGACGACCTCATCCGGGGAGGCAGCCCCGAGGAAGGACGCCATCTTGGCGCGGGACCCCTCGTAGATCTCCGTGGCCTCCTCGCCGAGGAGGTGCGTGCCCCGGTGCGCGGCGGCATTGTGCCGCTCGTAGTAGTCCCGCTCAGCGTCGAGCACCTGGACGGGCTTCTGCGACGTCGCCCCGGAGTCCAGGTAGACGAGGGGCTTGTCGTTCCGCACAGTCCGGGAAAGGATCGGGAAATCCTTCCTGATGGCCTCAACGTCAAGAGGCGCGCTAGGGCTCATAACGCGGTCACCGCCCCGGTGAACTTCTCGTAGCCCTCGTTCTCCAGCAGCTTCGCGAGCTCGGGGCCGCCCTCTGCGACGACCCGGCCGGCGACGAAGACGTGCACGTAGTCGGGGTGGACGTACTGCAGGATCCGGTTGTAGTGCGTGATCAGCAGCACCCCGTGTCCTGGCCGCGCGCTGAACCGGTTGATCCCCTCGGCCACGATCTTCAGCGCGTCGACGTCGAGACCGGAGTCGGTCTCGTCGAGCACGGCGACCTTCGGGTCGAGCAGCTCAAGCTGGAGGATCTCGTGGCGCTTCTTCTCGCCGCCGGAGAAGCCCTCGTTCAGTGACCGCTCGGCGAACTTCGGGTCGATGGACAGGTTGCCCATCGCGCCGCGCATCTCCTTCATGAACTCGCGGAGCTTCGGCGCCTCGCCGCGCACGGCGGTCACCGCGGTGCGCAGGAAGTTCGACACCGACACGCCGGGCACCTCGACCGGGTACTGCATGGCGAGGAACAGGCCGGCGCGGGCGCGGGCGTCGACGGACATCGACAGCACGTCCTCGCCGTCCAGCGTCACGGACCCGGAGGTGATGATGTACTTCGGGTGGCCCGCGAGGGCGTAGGCGAGGGTGGACTTGCCGGAGCCGTTCGGTCCCATGATGACGTGCGTCTCGCCGTCAGCCACCGTCAGGTTGACGCCGCGCAGGATCTCCCGCAGGCTGCCGTCGGCCTCGCTGACGGAGGCGTGCAGGTCGCGGATCTCAAGGGTGGACACTGTGAATGACTCCTATATCGACACGAGGACGTCGTCGCCCTCGATCTTGACGGGGTAAACGGGCACCGGCACGGTGGCGGGCATCGAGGTCGGCTGGCCGGTCCGCAGGTCGAAGCACGACCCGTGCAGCCAGCACTCGATGGTGTAGCCGTCGACCTCGCCCTCGGACAGCGGCACGGCGGCGTGCGAGCACCAGTCACGGATCGCGAAGACCTCACCCTCCGTCTTCACGATCGCGATCTCGTCATCGCCGAGCACGACGCTGATCACGCCGTCCTCTTTGAGATCAGAAACAGCGCACGCCCGAACGAAGCCAGCTGACTCTGGCTTGCTCATGACAGCTCCGACTCGATGGCGGCGGCGATCCGCTCTTCGAGCTCGGGTATTCCGATCTTCGCGATCAGCTCCCCGAAGAAGCCCTGGATGACAAGCCGCCGCGCCTCGTCGAACGGGATGCCGCGGGACTGCAGGTAGAACAGGTGCTCGTCCTCAAGCCGCCCGCTGGCGCTGGCATGCCCGGCGCCGACGATCTCGCCGGTGAGGATCTCCAGGTTCGGCACAGAGTCGGCGTGCGCCCCGTCGGTGAGCACCAGGTTCCTGTTGTACTCGTAGGTGTCGGTGCCGGTCGCCTCCGGGCGGATCAGCACGTCGCCGATCCACACGGTGCGGGCGCCGTCACCGGACAGCGCGACCTTGTAGCCGACGCGGCTGCGGCATTTCGGCGTGTCGTGGTCGACGAACAGCCGGTGCTCCAGGTGCTGCCCGGCGTCAGCGAACGTGATGCCGTGCAGTTCGGCGTCGCCGCCGGGCCCCGCGTACCGGACGGTCGGCGAGAGCCGGACGAGGTTCCCGCCGAGGGTCACGGCGAAGTGCGTGAGGTGCGCGTCCCGGCCGAGGGTGGCGACGTGATGTGACACCTGCACGGTGTCGTCGGCCCAGTCGGCCAGCGCGACCACGGTCAGGTCGCCGCCGTCACCCACGTGGATCTCGACGTTGTTCGCGTAGGTCGCGGAGCCGGTCTGGTCGATGACCACCGTGGCCCGCCCGTAGGGCTGCACGTCGATGACGAGGTGCCCGGCGGCGGCCTCCTGCGTCCCGGTGCCCGTGACGCGGACGTAGGTCGGTGCGGACGCGACCGTCTCCTTGGGGACGGAGATGACCGTCGCCTCGGTGACCGCGGCGAACGCGCGGGCGCTGACCCGGTCCATAGGAAGAAATTGGCGGTCGGGAGAAAGCCTGGCCCGTTCGGACGACTCAAGCTTTTCCACCACGAGCTCGGGGGCGGCCTCGACAGTGACCGTCACCCCGGACGAACCAAGCGGCGCGTCCGCGTGCAGCTTGCGGAGGCGGTTGAGCGGGGTGAACCGCCACTCCTCCTCGCGGCCCGTCGGGATCGCGAAGTCGTCGGGGTTGGCGGACCCGATCGAGTGCAGGCTGGAAACAGGCGCGGTCTCGACCGCGCCGGACAGCTGCGACATCAGCCGACCGCTCCTTCCATCTGCAGCTCGATGAGCCTGTTCAGCTCAAGCGCGTACTCCATGGGGAGCTCGCGCGCGATCGGCTCGACGAAGCCGCGGACGATCGTCGCCATCGCCTCGTCCTCGGTGAGGCCGCGGGACATGAGGTAGAACAGCTGCTCCTGCGAGATCTTCGAGACGGTGGCCTCGTGGCCCATCTCCACGTCGTCCTCGCGGATGTCGTTGTACGGGTAGGTGTCGGACCGGCTGATCGTATCGATCAGGAGCGCGTCGCACTTGACCGTGGACTTCGAGTGCGTGGCGCCTTCCTGCACGTTGATCAGGCCGCGGTAGCTGGTGCGGCCGCCGCCCCTGGCGACGGACTTCGACACGATCGTGGAGGAGGTGTTGGGCGCGCAGTGCACCATCTTGGCGCCCGCGTCCTGGTGCTGGCCCGCGCCCGCGAACGCGACGCTGAGCGTCTCGCCCTTGGCGTGCTCGCCCATCAGGTAGACCGCCGGGTACTTCATCGTGACCTTGGAGCCGATGTTGCCGTCGATCCACTCCATCGTCGCGCCCTGGTAGGCGACCGCGCGCTTGGTGACCAGGTTGTAGACGTTGTTCGACCAGTTCTGGATGGTCGTGTACCGGCAGCGGGCGTCCTTCTTGACGATGATCTCGACGACCGCGGAGTGCAGGGAGTCCGACTTGTAGATCGGCGCGGTGCAGCCCTCGACGTAGTGCACGTAGGCGCCCTCGTCGACGATGATCAGCGTGCGCTCGAACTGGCCCATGTTCTCGGTGTTGATCCGGAAGTAGGCCTGCAGCGGGATCTCGACGTGCACGCCCTTCGGCACGTAGATGAAGCTGCCGCCCGACCAGACGGAGGTGTTCAGCGCGGCGAACTTGTTGTCGCCCGCCGGGATCACCGTGCCGTAGTACTCCTTGAACAGGTCCGGGTGCTCCTTGAGCGCGGTGTCGGTGTCGAGGAAGATGACGCCCTTCTCCTCAAGGTCCTCGCGGATCTTGTGGTAGACGACCTCGGACTCGTACTGCGCGGCGACGCCGGCGATCAGCCGCTGCTTCTCCGCCTCGGGGATGCCGAGCTTGTCATAGGTGTTCTTGATGTCGGCCGGGAGGTCGTCCCACGACTCCGCCTGCTTCTCCGTGGACCGGACGAAGTACTTGATGTTGTCGAAGTCGATCCCCGACAGGTCGCTGCCCCAGTTCGGCATGGGCTTGCGGCCGAAGTACTTCAGCCCCTTGAGCCGGTTCTCCAGCATCCACTCCGGCTCGTTCTTGCGGGCGGAGATGTCGCGGACCACCTCTTCGGAGAGCCCGCGCTTGGCGGACGCGCCGGCCACGTCGGAGTCGGCCCAGCCGAACTTGTACGTGCCCAGCCCTTCGAGCTGGTCATTCGCGGTGGTCGTCATATGTTAGAGCCCTCCGGACTCGTTGGTGCTGTTGCCCGTGACGTGCAGGTCACGTGGGTCGTGCAGATTCCATCGCCGTGCGCGATGGTCGCGAGGCGCCGCACCGGGGTGCCGAGCAGCCGCCCGAACGCCTCGGTCTCCGCCTCGCACAGCTGCGGGAACTCGGCCGCCACGTGCGCGACCGGGCAGTGGTGCTGGCAGATCTGCGCCCCGTTGTCTACAGGTGCAGCGCCAGCCCCAGTGTCCTTGTTCCCGGCGCCCTTGTTCCCGGAGATCCCTGCCCCGATCGCCGGGGCAGGCCCCGCTGCGGCGGCGTAGCCGTCGCCGGACAGCGCGTTCGCAAGGGCTTGGGCGCGTGCCGTCAGGTCGCTCGCCTGGGCCACCACCGGCAGGTAGCGGCGCTCCGTCTCCGCGACCTGCTGCCTGGCGAACTCGGCGACCGCCTGGGCGCCGTAGGTCCGCTCGAGGAACCGCAGCGCACTGGTCGCGAGGTCGTCGTAGGCGTGCTCGAAGGCGCTGCGGCCCGCGTCGGTGATGACGAAGACCTTCGCTGGCCGTCCCCGTCCCCTGTTGCCGTAGGTGCGGGCGGTGCGCGTCTCGATCATGCCGTCGGCGATGAGGTTGTCCAGGTGCCGCCTGATGGCAGCCGGGGTCAGCCTGAGCCGACCGCCGAGCGTGGCCGCGGTACACGGGCCGAGTTCCAGGATGAGCCTGGCGACCTGGCCCCGGGTGCTCCGCTCTCCGGCGAGACCCGGGATGCCGGGCTCAGCCGAGGAGCCACGCGGCTCGTCGGCGGGGCTGCCATCCCCGGGTAGGCCCTGCCCGGGTACGCCGGACTTCCGCGCGGCCGTGCCGGCCGTCGCCCGTGGCGTTCCCGAACTTTTCACAACACCAGTGTGCCGTAAATGAGCGGCTCCTGGCAAGTTTTACGCTACGCCGGCGTGACGTAAATCACGGCCTGACCGCGCGGGCAGGCGGTCAGGCCGGGTGTTGTGCCGCTGGCGCGCCCCGGGGCGCAGCGCTGCGGGCGACATGGCGGCGAGCAGTGCCCCCGGCACTGCTCGCCGCCCTCCCCCGTCGCCGCGGCGCCCCGCGGCGATCGGTGTGGCTCAGTCTTCCTCCGCGAACGCCTCGCGGAGGTGGGCCTCCTGCTCAGCGGACAGGTTGGTGGTGATCAGCTCGGCGTCGGTCGCAGAGAACTCCGCCTTCACCCGGTCGATCACCGCGTCGGAGCTGAGCAGGAACAGGGCCGACGTGCCCGGGGTGACCTCCTCGCGGACGCTCCTGATGAACGAGTCGCTGATCCCGACGTCAGCCATCCTGCCGAGCAGCGCGCCCGAGGCCGCACCGATAGCGAGTCCCAGGATCGGGACGAAGAAGATCAGGCCGAAAAGCAGCCCCCAGAAGCCGCCGCCGAGCGCGCCGCCCAGCTTCGCGTCGTGAAGCTGGCGCGTCTTGGGCTTGTTCTTGCCCACTTCCCAGCTGACCACTGCCGCGTCCCGAAGCACGATCAGTTGCTGGGTCTCCAGCTGCTCCAGCTTCTCCAGCGCCGCGTCGGCACCAAAGGGTGTTTGGAACTTCCAAACAGTAAGCGATGACATCCCATCCTCCACTCCGTGGTTCCTCAGTGGATCCGCTGCGATCACCGGACCACCGCTGTGATCGTCGTCACCAGTTCTCCCATCCGCCTGGCCCCGGTACATCGCCCACCGCGGGTGAGCTAGGGCCGCGGACCGCTGCTTGGCGGGTCCAGCCGCGGAGTCACCCGGTTCGGGTGGCGTGCGGCCGCCGTGGGTGGTGTCACGGTAAAAGTGCCACGAACGGAAGGAGCCTGGAACATGAGCGTGCCAACTGAAGCGGGCGTCGACGAGGAGACCGCGGCCGCGCTAGCCGCGCTGGCCATTGGCCAGACCATGGTGCTTGAGCAGGCGGCGGAACTCAGCGAGCTGCGCGAGTCGCTGCGCCAGGGCAGCGGCCTTGACCCGCGGAGCTTCTCGCTGGTCAAGATCGCCGCGCTAGTCGCCATCGACGCGCCGCCCGCGTCATTCATCGTGCAAGTTCGCATGGCGCTTGACTCCGGTGCGTCGCCACGGGACATCCTCGGCGTGCTGGCGGCCATCGCCCCTCAGGTGGGGATTCCCCGCGTCGTCGCCGCCGCGCCGGAGATCATGATCGCGCTGGACCTGGACCTGCCCGCAGGCCAGGACGGGTAAAGGTAACCGCATCCGCAGCCCGACCGGACCGTCGTCCGCAAGCACAGGGAATTAGTTAAGGCGTCACCCGTAGCGGGTGAGCGTTCTCTCGCGCCCGTTTTGAGCCACCTCACGTCATCTACCCGTCGAATCACCCGCGCAGGGTGATGATCCGGTCACTAAATGCGTCATACGTTCGCCGTTGACGCCGTATACAGCACCCCACAAGGCGCCAGTCGGCCGCCGGTTGAAGAAAGCCGCGGCAGCCATGGCGCGAAGGGAGGGCTTCTGCAATGAGCACCGCACAAGACCCGTCAGCCCGGGACCCGAGGCGCGACGCCGGTACATCCAGCACCGCCACGTCGGGAGGCACCACGAGCGGCACCGCCCCGGCAGGCGCGCCAGGGGACAGCGCGCGCCCGTACGTGCCCCGCCCGGCACCCGGATACGACGATGTCCCGTACCCGGAGAAGGGCCCGAGCGGCGCGGTGATGGGGCTTACCCTGATGGCCGCGGTGCTGATGATGCTGTCGGGAATCTGGAATATCCTCGAAGGCATCGCCGCCGTCGTCAAGGCCGGGTTCTTCGTCGTGCTGCCGAACTACGCCTACAACGTCTCGACCGTCGGCTGGGGATGGACGCACATCATCATCGGTGCCATCGTGTTCGCGGCGGGCGCGTGCGTGCTTACGGACAAGCTGTGGGCCCGGCTCATCGGCGTCGCTATCGCCTCGCTGAGTGCCATCGCGAACTTCCTGTACATCCCGTACTACCCCGTCTGGTCGGTCATCGTGATCGCCATCGACCTGCTCGTGGTCTGGGCACTGCTGACGCCCCGGCGCGGATACGCCTGACCCGCCAGTGCCAGAGACATCACCGGCCGAGACAGTGCCCGCCGCGCGGCCCGTGCCGCGCGGCGGGCCCGCGCCCAGGGTCACCAAGAACCGCGACGTCGGCAGCAGCACCGTGACCAAGAACATGATCTGGGTGCCGGGCGGCGCCTTCCTCATGGGGTCGGCGGACTTCTATCCCGAAGAGGGCCCGGTCCGGCGCATCGAGGTCGACGGGTTCTGGATGGATGACCATCCGGTCACCGTCTCGGAGTTCCGCCGGTTCGTGAAGGCGACCGGGTACGTGACCGTCGCGGAGCGGCCCCTGGACCCCAGTCAGTATCCTGGCGCGGATCCCGCCCTGCTAAGCCCGGGCTCGCTGGTCTTCTTCCCTTCCAGCGGGCCGGTCGACCTGCGTGACGTCGCACAGTGGTGGCGCTACACGCCCGGCGCGGACTGGCGTCACCCGAAGGGGCCTGGCAGCACGTCGGGCGGTCTCGACCAGCACCCGGTCACGCACGTGGCCGCCGAGGACGCCGACGCGTACGCTGCCTGGGCGGGCAAGGAGCTCCCCACGGAGGCCGAGTGGGAGTTCGCCGCCCGCGGCGGCCTCGGCGGCGCGGTCTTCGCCTGGGGCGACGAGCCGGCACCCGGCGGAAGGGCGATGGCCAACACCTGGCAGGGTGAGTTTCCCTGGCAGGACCTGAAGCCTCCAGGCAGGCGCGGCACCTCCGCGATCAGGAGCTTCCCGCCGAACGGCTACGGCCTTTACGACATGACCGGCAACGTCTGGGAGTGGACAAGCGACTACTTCGTCGCCCAGCAGGCGCACCACGGGTGCTGCGTGCCGCGCAACCCGCGGGTGACCGACGCGGCGGGCAGCCTGGTCCCCGGCCAGCCCGGGGCGCACATACCGCGCCGCGTCATCAAGGGCGGCTCGCACCTGTGCGCGCCGAACTACTGCCTGCGCTACCGGCCGGCCGCACGCCAGGGCGAGGCCGTCGACACCTCCACCGCCCACCTTGGGTTCCGCTGCGTCCTGCAGGTCAAGAGCCAGAGATCCTTATCCTAACGATGACAGCTTCCTGAAAGTTAGCTCTGCGTATGCCGAGAATTCCATGCCTATTAAAACAAAGCTCCGCCGAGCAGCGATGATTAAGGCATATGTCCGAATTGTGGGAAGGTGCCGTCCGGCCCCGGCGCGAACGGCTCGGCAGCGATCACGGCGTCGACGTTCAGCGCGCCGTAGATATGCGGGAACGGCAGCTCCGCTCCCGGCACGTCCTCGTAGCGGACCTCTGCGCGCAGCAGGCCGACGTCGATGACAAGCAGCACCAGGTCGCCGGGCACGCCGCGGTAGAACTTGTTGGCGGTCCTGGTCACTTGCGAGGCCTGGGACGCGTGAATGAACCCCTCTTCGGCCAGGGTCTTGTCTACCGAGGATCGCGTGTACTCGCCGTCGGCGCGCGCCCGCTCCCAGTCGGCTCCTGTGGCGATGTGGTAGATAAGGCCGTTCACGTCGGCCAGGTTACTATCGTCAGTCTCGTGGTAGCTGACCCGGCCGGGAGCGCCGGCGGCCGGCGAACCGTTCAGTGAACCTGTACGTCTCCCTTAGGGAGGAGCGCTACAGTTTGTGGGCTTCTCCTCACCGGGCCTCACCGAACTCGACGCCCCGGATGCATACGGATGCACCCCGGGGGAAGGAACTGGATTGTCATGGCTTCGCCGCGGCATGATTTCGCCGACCGGCTGGATGTAACCGTCGCGCCGGGCGACAAGGTGATCGCAATCAGCGACCTGCACCTGCCGCCCGAGCGGACCACGGTGTCCGGCCGCAGCTGTGAGGTGCTCTCGCGCAGGCTCGCCGCCGAGACCGCGCCGCTGACCGTCGTCCTGGCGGGGGACATCGTGGAGATGCTCGCCCACCCCGGCCGCGCCGCCGCCGACGTGCTCGACGCGCACGACGACCTGTGCCGCGCCCTGGCGATGGTCATCGAGCGCGGCGGCCAGGTCATCTACACCGTCGGCAACCACGACGGCGACCTGGCCTGGGACCTGAAGGCCGCCACCGCGGTCCGCGAGGCGACCGGCGCCCAGCTGTGCCTCGCCGCCGACCTCGTCCTCCCCGGCGGGGAGAAGATCCGGGTCGAGCACGGCCACCAGCTCGACCCGTACAACTGCTTCCACGACCCGCACAACCCCCTCGACACCCCGCTGGGGCACCACATCGTCCGCGAGGTTATCCCGAAGGTCGAGTGGCTCGGCCGGGGCTGGCTCACCGGCGCGCACGAGATGGCGGATCCGGCGGACTTCCCGTCGTTCCTCGCCTCCCGGCTCGTCTACCGCAAGCTGGTCCGCCACCTGTGGTGGGTGGTCCTCATCCCGATCGTGCTGTTCGCCCTGGTGTTCCCCGAGGTCGGGCGGGTCAGGGACCGCTACCCGGACGCCGGCCGGTGGCTGCACGACGGGGAGATCCTCGGCTACGGCGCGCTGGTGGACATCGCGATCATCGCGCTGATCATCGCTATCGTGTCCCGCCGCGCGTGGACCTCGATCAGCGCCCTGGCCCTGTCCGAACGCGGCTACGGGCAGAACTCCGCCGCGCGGGAGCGGGCCGACGAGCTCATCGCGGAGGGCTACACCGGCTACCTGTCCGGGCACACCCACCACCCGGAACTGCACGCGCACGGCGTCGGCTTCTACGGCAACACCGGGTCCTGCACCTCGGTCGTCGAGGCGATCGACACGATCTACGGCATGCCGCCCGTGTACCTGCGCACCCAGCAGCTCTCCTGGCTGGAGATCACCGCCACGCCGGCTGCTGCCGACGATGAAGGTCAAGATCAGTCGTCGCAGCGGGTTCTTGTTTCACGCCCCTGCCACGCCCAACTCAAGTCAGCGCGGGTGGAACTGCCGGGCGCGACCAGATTCGAGCGGTTCCTCGCCTCGTCGCGCAACCCGCACTCCCCCACCGCGAAGTCGGTGGCGGAGTGGCCGGAGGGCCCGGACTGGCCCTCGGAGAGCCGCCACCTCAAGCACCGCCACCTGAAGAAGGCGGCGAGGAGGGCCATCAAGCGCGCCACGAACTGCTGAGGGCTTGGCTGGCGCTCCGCGCTTGTTGCTGTTATCTCGTGCCCGGGCTTGGGTAGATATCTACTACAGAATGTGGTCTTAGCTAGTTCTACTACAGAATGTCGGACCCTCGCGGTGCGGCAACTGGCACTGACCCATAAACTGCGTGCGTGAGTAGCGCGCCCCCGGTTCCCTCCCGTGCCGAGCAGAGTCCTGCCGTGGACCTCTCCGGCATGGTCAAGCGGTACGGGTCGGCGACCGCCGTTGACGGGCTGAGCCTCACCGCGCGCCGCGGCGAGGTCACCGCGATCCTCGGGCCGAACGGCGCCGGCAAGACCACCACCATCGAGGTCTGCGAGGGCTACCGGAGCGCCGACGCCGGCACGGTGCGCGTGCTCGGCCTCGACCCGATCCGGGACGCCGCCAGGCTCAAGCCCCGGCTCGGCGTGATGCTCCAGGCGGGCGGCATCCCGCCCGCCATCCCGGCAGGCGAGTACCTGCGAACGCAGAGCCGGTTCCATGTGAAACCACACGACCCGGCGTGGCTCCTTGACATCGTGGGCCTGACGGCTCACGCGAAGACCCCCTACAAGCGGCTGTCCGGCGGGCAGCAGCAGCGCCTGTCCCTCGCCGCCGCCGTCCTCGGCCGCCCCGACCTGGTCTTCCTCGACGAGCCGACCGCCGGCATGGACCCGCAGGCGCGGCACGCGACCTGGGACCTCGTGACCGCGCTGCAGTCCGACGGGGTCAGCGTGATCCTCACCACGCACTTCATGGAGGAAGCCGAGCGGCTCGCCGACCACGTGGTCATCATCGACCACGGTCGCACGGTCGCCGACGGCTCCCCCGTCCAGCTCACCGGGTCCGCCGGGCAGCTCAGGTTCCGCGCCGAGGCAGGCCTGGACATCGACAGCCTCCTCACGGCCCTGCCCACGGGCAGCGCCGCCAAGGAGTCTCCCGCCGGCCGGTACCTGATCGAGGTGCCAGGCGGGACCGTGCAGCCGGCCCTCCTCGCCGCGGTCACCGCCTGGTGCGCCGACCGGGGGGTGCTGCCAAGCAGCCTGCAGATCGAGTCACGCACGCTTGAGGACGTCTTCCTCGAACTCACCGGAAAGGACCTGCGAGGTTGACGACCCAGCCCGTCACCGGCCAGCCTGTCGCACCGGGAACCTGGACCCCCGCGCCGGGCGCCGCCCCGCTGCGCCGGATGATCGCCGCGCAGGCCGCCCAGGAGACCAGGCAGCTGCTGCGCAACGGCGAGCAGCTCACGCTCACGCTGATCATCCCGCTGCTGCTGCTCGCCGCGTTCAGCCTTGAGCCGCTGATCGACTTCGGCGGCGGGTACACGCGGATCGACTTCCTCACCCCCGGCGTGATCGCCCTCGCGGTCATGTCGACCGCCTTCACCAGCCAGGCGATCGCCACCGGGTTCGAGCGCCGGTACGGGGTGCTCAAGCGCCTGGGCGCCACGCCCCTGTCACGGCCGGGCCTGATCGCCGCCAAGACCGTCACCGTCATCGGCGTCGAGCTGCTCCAGGCGGTCATCATCCTGCTCGTCGCACTCGCGCTCGGCTGGTCCCCCGATGCCAGCCCGGCCGCCATCGTCGTCGTCCCGCTGCTCATCCTGCTCGGCACCGCCGCGTTCAGCGGCTTCGCGCTGCTCCTCGCGGGGACGCTGCGCGCCGAGGCGACCCTCGCGGCGGCCAACCTCATCTACGTCGTCTTGCTCGGCATCGGCGGCGTCGTCTTCCCGCTCACCAAGTTCCCGCCTGCCGCCCGTCAGCTGCTCGAACTGCTCCCAACGGGCGCGCTGTCCACCGGGCTGCGCGACGCCCTCGCGAACGCGAACGCGTTCCCGGCCAGGGACGTGCTCACCCTCGTGGTCTGGGCCATCCTCGGCATCGCGCTGGCGGCCCGCTTCTTCCGTTGGGAGTAAGGGGGACGAGCGTCACGGGCACGACGAGTTCGGGCCCCGGACGTTCGGGCGGCTGGCGCGCCGGGTTGACGCCGACCGCGCTGCCCGCCGGGCTAGTCCTAGTCGGCGCGGTGTCCGTGCAGTCCGGCGCGGGCATCGCGGACCGCCTGTTCAGCCAGCTCCCGCCCGCCTCGGTTACCACCCTGCGCCTGTGGTCCGCCGCCCTGATCCTGCTCATCGTGGCGGGCCGGAGCACGGCCCGGGCGGTCGCCGGGCTCGCCAGCAGGAAGGCGTGGCGGGACCTAGTCACCACGCTCTCGTTCGGGATCGCTCTCGGCTTTATGAACTTCGCGATCTACCAGGCGTTCGCGAGGATCCCCCTCGGGATCGCGGTCACCATTGAATTCCTCGGCCCGCTGACGGTCACCGTCACCGGGACGCTCGCGAGCGGCGGGCGCGGCACGGGCGTGCGCCCGGCGGGGGCACGCCGCCTGATCGGCCTTGGCTACGCCGCACTGGCGGCGGCAGGGGTGGTGCTGCTCGCCGGCACGGCCGGCGGCACCAACCTGAACTGGGCCGGCGTCGGCTGGGCAGCCGCGGCGGGCGCCGCCTGGGCGGGCTACATCATGGGTTCCAAAGCCGCAGGCCAGCGACTTCCGGGCGCGTCCGGCCTGGTCATCGCGATGTGCGTGGCCGCTCTCGCGGTCACCCCGCCGGGGGTGATCCAGGGAGCGCCGCGGATGTTCCGCCCCTCGGCGCTGGCCGTAGGGACGGGCATCGGGCTGCTGTCCTCGGTCATCCCCTACTGGCTGGAACTGGAGGCACTGCGCCGCATCCCGGCCAGCCTGTTCGGCGTGTGGATGTCCGTCCAGCCCGCGGTGGCGGCCCTGGTCGGCCTCTCCCTGCTCAGCCAGCACCTGTCGCTGACCGAGTGGGCGGGCATCTGCTGCGTGGCGGCCGCGTCCGCCGGCGCGGCCAGGAACGCGGCACCTGCATGACAAGCCCCCGCGTTCCTGGGGATAACAGGACCACCCACGACGGCGGCACGGTGTCCTATCGTCGGGGGTATGACCGATGCGCCAAACCTGCTGGGCGATTACCTGCGCGCCCGCCGCGAGCTGGTCACGCCCGAATCGCTCGGGCTGCCTCAGCTGGGCCTGCGGCGCGTGCCCGGCCTGCGCCGCGAGGAGGTGGCGATGCTGGCCGGCATCAGCGCCGACTACTACCTGCGCCTGGAGCAGGGCCGGGACCGCCACCCGTCGGCGCAGGTGCTCCAGGCGCTGGGCCGCGTGCTGCAACTCGACGCCGCCGGCACCGAGTACCTTCTCGACCTCGGCTCTGGCCAGCCGCGCCGCCGGCGCCGCCGCCCGCGGCGCGAGACCGTGCCGGAGGGCATCGGCAAGCTACTGGACACGCTGCCGCTGCCGGGCTTCGTCGAGAGCCGGTGCTTCGACGTCCTCGCGTCAAACACGCTGGCCCTCGCGCTATCGCCCCGGCTGGCCGCGGGCGGCAACAGGCTCCGCGACTTCTTCCTTGACCCGGCCGAGCGGGCGCTCTACCCGGACTGGGACAGAGACTCGGCCGGGCTGGTCGCCGGGTTCCGGGCCTCGGTCGGCACCGACATCGACGACCCGCGCTTCATCGAGCTCGTCGGCGAGCTCTCCCTCGCCAGCGACACCTTCCGCAAGCTCTGGGCCCGCCACGACGTAGTCGGGCGCGAGGGCGCCTCCACGACCCTGAACCACCCCCAAGCCGGCGAGCTGACGCTGTACCGGGAGAAGCTCGCGATCACCGGCACCGCCGGGCAGGTCCTCGTGCTCTACCACCCAGCCGACCCGGGCAACGCCGACAAGCTCGCACTCCTCGCGTCGTACGCGCTACCAGTACACGACGGTGAGCCGCAACCAGGCAGCACAGCACGCACCTGAGCCGCCCGGACGAGCCGATACGCGCCCACCCGGCAGCCCCCCTCACTCCGTGCCGCTTACCTCCACGCAGCCGCCAGAACGCGCGTCCCGTGGCCGCACCGCGGGTGCGCTCCGGCGGACCCTGATCATCCCCATGCCGCGCATTCCGTGGTGCGCGTGCCCCTCCCCGCCTCCGGATGGCTCGGGGGCGCCGCCCATCATCCGCAGCATCGGCAGCCCGCCGGTGCAGGCGAACCGGGCGATCAGGACCGCGGCCAGCGTCAGGAAGACGATGTTGAGCCACGTGGTGTAGTCCCACGACACGCCCTGGTCGGGGATCCTGGCGCTGGCCTGGCTAGGAACCAGTCCAAGACCGCCGAAGACCAGCTCAATCACGTACCCGGCCCCGGCCATCGCCGCGAAGAACGTGGCGAGTATGAAGGCCGCCATCCTGGGGCCGTAGTACTTGCGGTAGATGTTCAGGATCGGCGCGATGATCAGGTCGGCGAAGATGAAAGCGACCACGCCGCCGAAACTGATCCCGCCCTTCCACAGCACGACGGCCAGCGGCACGTTCCCGACTGAGCAGACGAACGAGATGACCGCCACCACCGGGCCGATCAGCGGTCCCCACAGCTTCGCGGCCAGCGGGTGCCCGGCAAAGAAGAACGCGCGCCAGAAGCTGTCCGGCACCCAGGCGGCGATCGCGCCTGCGACCAGCAGCCCGATCACCAGGTCCCGGATGATCGCTGCCCATTCCATGACGAATACGTGGCTGACGGAAGTGAACCCCTCCCGTGACAGCAGCCGCCGGGCGAACGAGCCCTCCCGCTGGACGGACATGTCCATCGCCGCGTGCCCCTCCATCGAGCCGGCCAGCCCGCGGTCGGCCTGCTCACGAGCCTGGGCGAGCAGCTTGTCGCGCAGGAAGAGGCGGAACGCCACGGCAAGGAACACGATCATCAGCGGACCGCCGGTGAACTCGGCCAGGGTGAACTGCCAGCCCATGAGCAGGGCGAGGATCACCCCCATCTCGATCACCAGGTTGGTGGAGGCGATCTCGAATGCCATCGCGGCGGTAAAGTCGGCGCCCTTGCGGAACAGCGCGCGGGCCAGCGCCACCGCCGCGTAGGAGCACGAGGACGACGCGGCGCCAAGCCCGGCCGCGATCGCCAGCGTCCGCGGCCGGTTATCGCCAAGCAGTCGCACCACCGTGGACCTGCGCACGACGGCCTGGATCACCGCGGACAGCGCGAACCCCAGAATCAGCGCCCAGGTGATCGCCCACGTCATCGACCCCGTAACCGACAGGGCATGCAGCAACGCGCGCATCTGTTCTCCCCCTCGCTTCACCATCCTCCAGCGCCGCCGACGAGCATACCCCCCTAGGGTATTTTCTAGTGTGGCGGGCGTCACAGCAGTTCGCGAAGGTGGTCGGCATAACCTGTTGGACCGCCCCGCGGCGAGGTCGAGCAGGAACTTGTCGGGGACTGCGCCGTCATGCCGGTAGCGGAACAGGCGCTGCACGACGCTGATCACGGCGGTCGCTTGGCACCACTGGCGGAGACGGCCCGCGTTCAGGCCAGGGACGAGAGCGGTGATGCGGCTGATGCGGTCGTCTAGCTCGTCCGCGCTGGTGACGCGGGCCAGGGCTATGTCGATCGCGTCCCATGTCCGGTCCCCGTAGGACGATCGGGGGTCGATCGCGACCAGCCCGCGGGCCGGGCCGCCGTCGAGGATGTTGGACAGGTGCAGATCTCCGTGCACGAGCCCGTAGTCGCTGGTCCCGGCGGTCAGCCCGCCGCCATGCGCGGCGCTGCCGTGCGGCGGCCCGAGAGCAGGGATCGCCCGGTGGTGAAGTAGTGACCTTGGTCGCACGGCCGGGTCGTGCACGCGGTTGGAAGCGGCGGAAGCTCCGCATAGTAGCGGCGGCAACACCAGCGGGCGCCTTACGAGAGGTACATGACCAGGGCTTGCGGACGACGCGTTAGCATGGGGCCCGTGCTTTCCCGACTAATCGCCCTCGTGTGGCGGCCGACGACGAGGTCGCTGCGCGGGTGGGCCCTCGCATCGATGATCGCGAACGCGGTGGTCATCTGCACCGGTGAGGCGGTGCGCCTGTCGTCGTCCGGCCTGGGGTGCCCGGACTGGCCGACGTGCACTAAGACAAGCGACGTCGCCGCGCACTCGGTCGGCCAGACGCTGCTGAACTCCTGGATCGAGTTCGGCAACCGGCTGCTGAATTTCCCCCTCGTGGCGATCGCCGGGCTGACGTTCATCGCCTTCCTGCGGTACTACCTAACCCACGGCCGGGCCCGTAAAGACCTGGTCTGGCTGTCGGCCGTCCTGCCGCTCGGCGTCTGCGCCCAAGCCGTGGTCGGCGGGATCCTCGTCCTGGAAAAGCTGAACCCGGCGCTGGTGACGGTCCATTACCTGCTTTCCGCGGCCATCATCCTCACCAGCGCGGTGGTCCTGCACGCGCGGGCTGTGGCACTCGACAGGGCGGCCGCGGGCGCGCCCGCCCCGCCGCCCGTCCGCACCGACCTGCGCGTCCTCGCCGGGGTGCTGGCGGGGGTCACGGTGCTGATGCTGGCCGCGGGAAGCGTGGCGACCGGGACGGGGCCCCTCGCGGGGAGCGAGATCGACTCCCACGGCCACCTGACGAGCGTGCCCAGGTACCCCTTCAACCTGGAGGACGTCACCCAGCTGCACGCTGACATCGGCTGGTTCATCGGCGCCCTCGCCGTGGCCCTCGTCATCGGGCTGCGGTTCGCCGGCGGGTCGGAGCGGACCGTGCGGCTCGGCTGGTTCGTCCTGATCGGCCTCGGCGTGCAGGGTGTGATCGGCTACGTGCAGTACTTCAGCCACCTGCCGGCCGGCCTCGTCTGGGTGCACGTCTCCACAGCGGTCGTGCTGTGGATCGCCATCCTGCAGCTGTACCTGTCGACGGGGACCTGCCTGCCGCGGCAGGCCGCCGGGACCGGCCCACAGGCCGCCGGCGAACCGGTAGCCGCGCAGCCACCTATTAAAACCGCAATCTTAAAGTCTTAAGACATGACGGTCGGCCGGCACTTCGCATCGCTGATATCGCCCCTCGCCGCGGCGGGCCGGGCGGACGAGGTGGTGCATAAGGTGAGCCAGGCCATCCAGCTGGGCCTTTTCGTGGACGGGGAGCAGCTCCCGCCGGAAACCGAGTTCGCCGCTCAGGTCGGCGTGTCCGCCATGACCCTGCGGGAGGCCCTGGCGACCCTGCGCCAGCAGGGCCTCGTGGAGACCAGGCGCGGCCGGACCGGCGGCACGTTCGTCCGGCACCCGGCGGCCCCGCCTCTCGGTACCCTGCGCGAACGGCTGCGCGGCATGACCACGAGCACGCTGCGCGACCTGACCGACGAGCAGTTCGCGGTGTCCGGCGCGGCCGCCAAGCTCGCCGCCGCGCGGGCGTCGGAGGTCAGCGTCCGCAGGCTGCACGCGCTCGTGCACCACCTGTCCGGCGCGGCGTCGCTCGGATCGCGGATCCGAGCCGACAGCCGGTTCCACATCGAGGTCGCGCAAGCGTCCCGCTCGGAGCGGCTCACCCGGCTTGAAGTGGAGCTGCAGACACAGCTTGGCGAGCTGCTGTGGCTGCCTCCGGAGACGGCCGGGGCAACGGTGACCGCCGGGGCAACGGAGCTGCCCGGCCCCGTCGCCATGTCCGCCGAGCACGCCGCGATCGCCGACGCGATCGCAGCCGAGGACGGCAACCTGGCGCGGATGCTGGCCGAGCGGCACGTGGAGCGCAACTTGCGCCGGCTGACCGCGCTGCGGCTGGCCATGGCCCAGGGCTGAGCCCGGGGAGGGGATGGCGCGCCCCCGGCGTGGTCGAGGGCAAGCGCCGGCACCTCAGCCCCCTAGAGGCGCCTGGCGTAGAGGCGGGCGGCGTTCTCGCCCATGATCTTCTTGCGCATCTGGGAGGGCATCGCGGCAGGAAGCGCCTTGACCGGCGAGTCGAAGTCCCAGTGCGGGTAGTCCGAGGAGAACATCACCCGGTCCGTCATCTGCGCGAACTCGATCGACTGGGCGAGGTGGCGCGGGTTGTCGGGCTCCTCGATCGGCTGGGTGCTCAGCCAGAAGTGCTCGCGGAAGTACTCCGAGGGGAGCTTGCGCAGGCGCGGTGCGTCGTTGCCCGCGACCTCGTAGGCCGCGTCCATCGCCCACTGCAGCGGCCCCGCCCACGTGAGGCACGCCTCGACGAGCGCGACCTGCAGGCGCGGGAACTCGTCGAAGACGCCCTCGCAGATCAGGCTCATCGCGAGCCGCTCAACCGGCATGTGCAGCCAGACGTGCTGCTCAAGGTAGTACGAGGGTGCCCCGCTGCCGCGGTAGCGGTTCCCTGGCTCGCCGCCCACGTGGCACATCGCGACGAAGCCCGCCGCCTCGCACGCCCGGTAGATCGGCCAGTACTTCCGGTCGCCCCACTCGCTCTGCGTGTCGCCGCGCACCATCACCTGGACGAAGCGCCGATCGCCAGCGAAGCGCTCGATCTCCGCGACCGCGAGGTCAGGTGAGTCGAAGGGCACGTTGATGCTGCCGCGAAGCCGCGGGTCTCGATCGAGCCAGTCCTCGGCGAGCCAGTCGTTGATCGCGCGGCACAGCGCGGCCTTGTAGGCGGCCGGGCCCTCGAACACGAACGTGAGCGGGATAAGGATGGCGATGTCGGTGTCGTACTCCTCGAGCAGTTGGGCGCGCATCAGGTCGAGGTCGCTGCCTGCTGGACCGCCGCCGGGCACCGCGGCATCGATACGGAAGCCGCCGTTGCGCCAGCGCGGGTAGTCCCGAACGACGCGTGCCCCGCCGCCGGAGGTCTCGTTCGCGTAACGCGTCCGCCACGGCTCCGGAAGGCGCGGAAGGATGTCGCGCGGCAGGAACAGCGGGTGCACGTCAACGTCGATCAGGAGCGTCCTCGCCCTCGCCCGCTCGCGGGCCGCGGTCTCGGGGGCGGTCACTGTCATGCCAGCGCCTCTTTCTCTGGGTTCTCCCGGCGGGCCGGCGAGTCCTCGACGACCACGTAGTCCTGCTCAACCGACACCGGCATCGTCTCAGCGACGTACGGGCCGGGGATGCGGCCGTCGGCCCGCGCCTGGATCCCCTGGCTGCCCTCTCCCTGGGCGAGTTCGCTGCCAGGGAGGACGCTCACGTCGTAGGCCAGGGCCGCCATGTTGCCGCGGCCAGGGCCCATGAACGACTGGCCGGTGGCGAGGTCGTACTCCCAGCCGTGCCAGGGGCACGTGATCAGCGGCGGCCCGTCATCCATCCTCACGTCGCCGGGACCGTCGGAGACCGCCCGCTGCGCGAGCGACCCGACGCACAGCGGGCCGAACTGGTGGGGACACCGGTTACGGATCGCGTAGAAGCGGTCGTCGATACGGAAGACCCCGATGGACTTGCCGTTCACGTCGACGATCTTCCGGTCGCCGTTCCCGAAGTCGGAGACCTTGCCGACGACGACCTTCATACGCTCCCCGCTGCTCACGTGACCCAGGTCCGGCCAGGCCAACTGGACGGCTGCCGGTCAATGTCCGGTAACGCCTATATAAGCGCCCGCGGCAGCGAAAGTGAAGCACGGGCGCGCACCCCCTGTCAGCCGGAACTGCCGGAACCGCCCCGCGCTGTGTTGCGAGCATAAATAGCCATCGATCGCTGGCGCGGAGCGCTGCGGGCACTCCCGCTGAAGGGACGGCACGGCCTACCATTTCGTGGATTACACGTAACTGGCAGCCTCAGCCGTTCCTGGAGACAGCATGAGCTCGATAAAGCCCGGCGCGATCGACTGTGACGTCCACGTCGAGCCGCCGTCGATGGACGCGCTGCTCGGCTACATCGATCCCTACTGGCACGAACTCATCCGCAGCGGGCGCCTCGGGGTCGGCCACCGCCTCTATCCCGCGAGCGAGCCGATGTCGGCGCGGCCGGAGGCGCGTGCGACGGGCAGCTTCCCGCCGCACACCTTCGAGGAACTGCGGACCCAGTTCCTCGAGCCGTATGAGCCGCTGGCCGTGATCCTCACCTGCGTCGCGACCTTCCAGGGCAGCCGCAACCCGTACTTCGAGGCCGCGATGACGACGGCCGTCAACAACTGGATGCGCGATGAGTTCCTCAGCCGCGACCCGCGCCTGCGCGGCAGCATCGTCGTGCCGAGCTTCCATCCGGAGGCTGCGGCCGACGAGATCGACCGGCTCGGCAGCGACCGCCGGTTCGTGCAGGTGCTGCTGCCGGTCCGGAGCGAGACACCGTGGGGGAACGTGCGCTACCGCGCGATCCATGAGGCGGCCAGCCGGAACCGGCTGCCCATCACGCTGCACGCCTGGGGCGGGTGGGGGATGGCGCCGACGCCGACCGGAACCGCGGCGACCTATTACGAGGATTACCTCTACAACTCCCAGATCATCGCGCCGAATCAGGTCCTCAGCCTCGTCGCCGAGGGCGTCTTCGACCGGTACCCGGACCTGCGCGTCTGCCTCGCCGAACTCGGCTTCGCCTGGCTCCCCTCGCTGCTGTGGCGCTTCGACAAGGACTGGAAGGCGCTGTGGCGCGAGACCCCGTGGGTGCGTGACAGGCCCTCCGTCTACGTGCGCGAGCACCTCCGGGCGACGATCAGCCCGACGCTGATCCCGGGACGCGTGCCCGCGACAGAGCTCGCGCAGCTAGCCGACATGCTCGACGCCGGGCACATGCTCCTCTACTCAAGTGACTACCCGCACGACCACGGCAGCGACGCCCTCGAGAACCTCCTCGCCGTCCTCGGCGAGCAGGACCGGGAGGCCGTCTTGTCGAAGAACGCGGCCACGTTCTTCGACATCGCGATCCCCGCGCCTTCCTGAGCCGGCGCGCCGGAAAGGAACCACTTCGCTGCGCGCAAGCAGCCACCTTCCGTTCGCAGGACCTGTTGACATAGCTGACGTCAGGATTATCCCGAACGCATGCGTGTTTCACTTGGCAGCATCACCGTGACCTGGAAAGAGGAGGACCGGCCGTGACCAAGCACGTCGCCGTCGTCGGCGCTGGACTCGGCGGGCTGCGCGTCGCCGAGCAGTTGCGCGCAGCCGGCCACGGCGGGCCGATCACCGTCGTCGGCGCTGAGCCGCACATGCCGTACAACAGGCCGCCGCTGTCGAAGGAACTCCTCGCCCATGAGCTCGCCGACGCCGAAGCCGCGCCGGAAAGCGATGCGGACGACCTCGCCGGGCTGCACGAGCGGGTCGCCTTCCGGCGCCGCGCGTCGGTCGCGGACGTGACCTTCCGCCTCGGCACGGCCGTCACCGCGACCGACCTGTCCACCGGAACCCTGACCCTGGCCGAGGGCGACGCGGTCCGCTTCGACGGCCTGGTGGCCGCGACCGGCCTGCGCCCCCGCCGCCTCAGCGTGCCGGGCCCGGTCGGGCCCGGCAGCGGCCGTCACGTGCTCCGCACCCTCGACGATTGTGCGAGCCTGCGCGCCGAGCTGCGCGCCGCCCTCGCCGGCGCCGCCGCGGCGACCGTCCCGGCGTCGGCCTCCCGTGGGTTTTCCTCCCCCGCCGGGGGCGCGGTCAGCCCCCGGGGCGCAGCGATCGCAGGCCTTCCGCTGCCGCGCGTCGTAGTGGTCGGCGGCGGCTTCGTCGGCTGCGAGGTCGCCTGCACCGCGCTGTCGCTGGGCTGCGACGTGACGGTCATCGAGCCGGCGGGGCCACCGATGCTCCGCGCCCTGCGCCCCGAGCTGGCCCAGGCGATTCAGGGGGCGCACGAGCGGGCCGGCATCAGCTTCGTCATCGGGCAGGCGGTCATCGCTTACACCGGCCAGGACCGGGTCTCCGGCGTCGTCCTCGCCGACGGGGGCGCCAGCAGCGCGCGGATCCCCGGCGGCCCCGCGTCCAGCGGGCTCGCCCTGGCCGGCGCCGTGCTGCCCGCCGACCTGGTGGTTGAGGCGATCGGCTCGATCCCGAACACCGAGTGGCTCGCCGGCACCGGCCTCGACCTGACCGACGGCGTGCTGTGCGACAACAGCCTGGCCGCGATCTCGGGCACGAGCCCCGGTGCGCTAGTAACCGCGGTCGGTGACGTGGCCCGGTTCCCCAACCCGTTGTTCGACGACGTGCCCCGCCGGGTCGAGCACTGGTCGATGCCGACGGACACCGCCCGCCGGGCCGCCGCCACGCTCCACGCGAAGCTGGCGGGGAACGCGCTTGACCAGAATCCGTTCGGGCCGCTTCCCTCGTTCTGGAGTGACCAGGGAGACCTGCGACTGCAGTCCTTCGGCTCCCCCGAACTCGCCGATGACACGGAGATCGCCGAAGGCGATCTCCGCGCGCCTGGCCAGGGCCTCCTCGCGACCTACCGGCGCGGCGGGCGCCTCGTCGGCAGCATCGCGGTCAACCTGCCCCCCAGCCGGTACCGCGAGCTGCGCGAGGCGCTGCTCACCCAGTGAGCCCCGGCAGTCCGCCTCTGTCACGGTGAGCTGGCCGCCGGAGTCGATCTGGGAAATACCCTCGCACTTCAGTCTTGAGCGGCCGTCGCGCCCAGGCACTCGACGAGCGCGTCCATGGCCAGGTCGCCGCGGCCGACGGCCTCGTAGAGCGCATCCAGGTCGACATAGCCGAGGCGGCGGGCTGCGCTGAAGGCAGTGCCGTCGTCTTCGAGGTCACGCAGGCTGGCGCCCTGCTTGCTGCCCTGGGCGGAGATGGCCTTCGCCACCGCGGCACGGCCGAGAGCGGCGGCCTCCTCGGCCTTGCGGCGGGCGATGGCCGCCTTCAGGTGCGCCCGCGCGTGCCCGCTGTGCGCGGCCGCCAGCCATGAGTCTGGCGGGTCCGCATAGGGTCCGGTGATCAGGTCGACGACCTGGCCGTGCGCCAGGCGGTTCTCCATCGGCTTGCGCATCCCGTTGACCAGGACGCCGACGGCGCTGCCCGCCGCGGCCGGGGAAACCGCGTAGGCAAAGTCGACCGCGGTCGAGCCGTCGGGCAGCTTCACCGGCTCGCCGTCCGGGGTGAACACGACCATGCCGGAGTGGCTCAGGTCGGCGCGCAGCCCGTCGAGGAAGTCGCCGGGGGCCGCGAGGGGCTGCCAGGCCAGGAGCCGGTCAAGCCAGTCGAGGTCGGCCCGGCGGGCCAGGTCCGCGCTCACCTTGCCGTCCCTGCCGCCTGCCTCCCGGATCCTGGCGGCCACCCCGTACGTGGCGACGGCGTCCATCGCGGGCGTCCGGATCAGCACGCCGACGGGCTGGCCGCCGACGAGGACGGCGGTGTGCAGGGAACGGTACATGTTGTACTTGGGCATGCTGATGTAGTCGCGGAACCGGCCGTCGACCGGGTGCCAACGGCCGTGCAGCACGCCGAGCGCAACGTAGCAGTCCCCTTCGTCGCCGTTGACGACGACCACGACGCGGGACGCGTCGGTGGGCCGCAGCGCGGCGCCGGCCTCCCCGCTAGGGGCACTGCCCGCGCCAGGCAGGCTCAGGTGGATGGAGTACAGGTGCCGCGCGCGGGCCTCCACCTGGGCCGAGACCCCGGCCGCCGCGAGTTGGGTGCGCATCCCGGTGATCAATTCGCCCAGCGCGGCGCGCCGGTCGTCCTCCGTCTGCCGGACGAGGGCGAGAACCCGCTCGTGGGCCTCGGGGGCGAGGGTGGCGAACGCCAGGTCCTCCAGCTCCCGCTGGTATTCATACAGCCCGAGCCGCTGGGCGAACGGCACGAGCAGTTCCATGGACGCCCTGGCGATCCGCTCGCGCTTCTCCCGCTTGGCGTGGTGGCCCAGGGTGCGCAGGTTGTGCACGCGGTCGGCGAGCTTGATGACGAGGACCCGCAGGTCGATCGAGGCGGCGAGGATCATCTTGCGGAACGTCTCGCCCTCGGCGTGGTCGCCCCACTTGGACCCGTCGAGCTTGGTCACCCCGTCGACGAGGACCGCGACCTCCGCGCCGAACTCCGCCTTGACCTGGCCGATCGTCAGGCCGGTGTCCTCGACGGTGTCGTGCAGCAGCGCGGCGACCAGCGTCGTGGTGTCCATCCCGATGTCCGCGAGGAGGATCGCCACGGCAAGGGGATGGGTGATGTACGGCGCGCCCGATTTACGGAACTGCCCGCTGTGCCAGTGGTCGGCGACGGCGTAGGCGCGGCGGAGCAGCTTCGCGTCGGCACCGGGGAAGACCCGCCGGTGAGCGGCGATCAGCGGCCGCACGGCGTCCCCTGCGCCCGCCGTGATGTCCGTTGTCGCGCCCGCGCTGGCCCTGGGGGCGCCTGCCGCGAGCGCCGCCAGCCGCCGGGCTATAGCCACCTGCTCATCCTTTCGCTATCGCATGTTCACCCTCTGCGACAGACCCTAGCCGCTGAAAGACCCACGCGCAGGCTCCTTCCGTGACGCCAGTGGCGGATGGTGACCAAGTCCGTCAGGGGGGTCAGTGAATCTTCTTCGTCCCGTCCCGGGCGCTCCGCGCTTGTTGCTGTTATCTCTAATAGGTAAAGATCCTGGATAGGTGGTGCCGCTATGGCGTCACAAACGATCCAAGTTCTTCCCGGCAGCCGCCGCGGCAAGACGCCTGTTGCTGTTATCACGGGCACGAGACCTTGTGCGATCCGCTAAATTCGGCCCTATGGGACTTTTCGACTTCCTCGGCGCCAACAACGCCTATGACGATGTCTATGGCGGCAGGCGACCGCACCATGAGGTCACGCACGAGCTCCTAGCGGGCGCGGCCGGCTTCGAGGCCATGCGGATGTACGAGCACCACCGCGAGCGCGAGGGCATCCCCGAGCACCACGAGCTCGCCAAGGAACTCCTCGCCGGGTTCGCGACGGCGGAGGTCGACAAGCACTTCGACGAGGGCCGCTACGGCCACCTCGACCGCCACCAGGCGAGGCGGCTCGCGCGGGAGCAGGCCGACTACCTCTGGCAGGAGCGGTACGGCCGCTACTGAGCCCGGCCGCCCAGCGGGCGGATAGCGCTCGCCCAGCGGCCGGGCGAGCGCGGCCGGATCCCCGGCGGGTCCGGCAGGTGAGTATGCCCCTTACTCGGGTAGTTTCCGGCCTATGGGACTTTTCGGGCAGCAGCAGCACCACCACCACCACCACCGGGACGCGTACGACGCCGTCTACGGGGGGCGGCGTCCGCACCATCAGATCACCCATGAGCTCCTTGCCGCCGCCGTTGGGTTTGAGGCCATGCGGATGTACGAGCACCACCGCGAGCACGAGGGCATCCCGGTGCACCACCGGGTCGCCAAGGAGCTCCTGGCGGCCTTCGTCGCCGCCGAGATCGACAGGCACTTCGACACCGGGCGCTACCATCACCTGAGCCGGCACGAGGCCAGGCGCATGGCACGCGAGCAGGCCGAGTGGCTCTGGCAGCAGCAGTACGGCCGGTACTGACCTACCCGGCGGCCTGGTCCTTGGCGGCGTCAAGCACAGCGGCCACGGCGTCGTGCACGCCCGTCACCGGCTGCTCGGCGGTCGCGGCAAGCTTCGCGTAGTCGTAAGCGTCGTCCGGGTTGGCGCGGACGAATCCATCCAGGTGGCGGGCGTCCGCGCCGACCAGGATCCGCCAGGCGCCGGACCGGACGCCGTCGAGGATGACGGCCGCCGCGCTCGCGGCGCTGAGCGGGGCGCTGTCGCGGAAGCCCTTGTTCGCGGCGAGGGCGTCCGCCTCGGACGCGCCGAAGGCCATCATCGAGTTCGCGACGATGTTCGTGCCCACGTGGCCGGGCATCACGACGGCGACCCGGACGTGCGGCGCGTGCGTCCGCAGGTCCTCGATGAGCCCCTCGGAGAGTCCCTTCACCGCGAACTTGGCCGTGGAGTACGCGGTGTGCGGCACCCCAGGGCCGAGCGACGCAAAGAACCCGTTGACGCTGCTCGTGTTGACGAGCACGCCCTCGGGACTCTTGATAAGCAGTGGCAGGAACGCGCGGGCGCAGTAGTACACGCCCCAGAAGTCGACCGCGAAGACTCGCTCCCACTGCTCGCGGGGGTCGTTGACGAAGCTCCCGCCGCCGCCGATGCCCGCGTTGCTGAAGACGAGGTCCACGTGATCGGCCGCGTGCCCGGCCAGCGCCTCGTCGCGGAACCGCAGCACCTGCGCCTCGTCGGCCACGTCGCAGGCGTGACTGGTGACCGTGGTCCCGTCGGGCGCACCCGCAAGGGCCAGCGCAGAAGTCTCCGCTACCGCTTCTGCGTGCACGTCGCACGCCGCGACTGAGCAGCCTTCCGACGCGAGCTGCCGGACCAGTTCCCGGCCCATCCCCGAGCCGCCCCCGGTCACAACGGCGAGCTTGCCAGCGAACGATTCCATCGAGCGCCTCCCGCTGTGAGCGTAACGCCGATGAAGCTGGAAGTCCCGGCCATAATCGCCCGGAATCAGAAGATCACAGCTCAGCGCCCGATAATCCCGAACGAGTGCGTGCTCCGCCTGGTCCCGCCCATTCCCCCACGGGGCCGGCCTATCCCATCCCGTGGACCTTGTCCGCCCTGATGGTCAAGATGATGCGGACCTGGTCGCGGCCCCCGTACCACGGATAGGGGGCACCGAGGTAGCGCTGCGCGAGCGCCTCGATGTGCGCCGCGGCGCCCTCGGTGGTGACGCCGACGACCTCCCCGCGGATCGTGTAGTAGCGCGAGGGCCGCGACGCGTCACACACGTTCACCGCCACCCGCGGGTCACGCTCGACGTTCTTCACCTTCTGGTGGCCCTGGACAGTGTTGATCAAGACGTGCTCCCCGTCCGTGTCGACCCATGTCTGGGTCATCTGCGGGGAGCCGTCGGGCATCACGGTGGCCAGGAAGCAGGGGCTGGGCTGGCGCAGCACCGTGATCAGATCCTCGGACAAGTTCACCCTCGGTAAGCTATCACCTGGCCCGCGGGCAAAGTACGAAACCATATATGAAGCTACCGTCATGCTCTCCCGCGGCCGAGAAAGCGTTAGCGCTCCGCTGCCACCGCGGCGGCGAGGGTCGTAGTCAGCTGCGCCGGGGTTGCGCGGACCGAGCCGGGCGGCAGCACTGTCAGTGATCCGTGAAGGGCGCGGCTTGCGTTTCCGGGTCATGCCGGCGTAGTCCGTCCAGGACGACCTGGAGCAGGTGCCGGGATCTGGCGTCCCATTCGGCTTGCTCAAGCCGGGTCAGGTAGCCGATGAGGAGGATGACGTCACGGGCGTCGATGTCAGGGCGGATGGTCCCGTCGGCTTTGCCGGCATCGAGGAGTGTGGTCACCGCCTCTCCGATCGGTCCTAGGCTGTGCGCGGCGAGGTCTTGCGATACCGCCGCCTCGACGGCGGCGAAAACCCCCCGCTTGAGCTGCGCGTAGTCGGCTACCCGGTCGAGCCAGCGGGCCAGGGCGGTGAGCGGTTCGTGCCTTGCGAGCAGCGCCGGCGCCGCCGCTACGAGTTCGGCGACGTCCTCACGGTAGACCTCGGAGAGCAGGTCATCGCGGGTCGGGAAGTGCCGGTAGAGGGTGCCCTGACCGACCCCGGCCTGCCTGGCGATCGCGTTCAGCTTCACCTCGCCCGTGTTCGCGATCGCCTCCCGTGCGGCGGCGATGATCCGTGCACGGTTGCCTGCGGCGTCGGCCCGGAGGCTGGCCGGATCCATCGCCCCCCCTGACGGTGATTTAGCTAAACGGACACGTGTCCGGTAACCTGAAGACAATCGGACACGTGTCCACTTTACCCGAGGAGATTCATCATGACCGGAATCAGCGGCAAGGTTGTCGCCATCACCGGGGCCAGCAGCGGCATCGGCGAGGCCACCGCGCGGCTGCTCGCGGAGCGCGGCGCCGCCGTCGTCCTGGGCGCGCGCCGGACGGATCGCCTGGACAAGATCGCCCAGGAGATCGGCGACCGCGGCGGGCAGGCCGTCACCTGCGTCACCGACGTCAGCCGGCCCGAGGACCTCGACCGCCTGGTGAGCAGGGCCATCGCGGAGTTCGGCCGGCTCGACGTGCTGGTCAGCAACGCCGGCATCAGCAAGATCGGGCCTATGGCCGACGTCGACGTCGACGGCTGGTCGGCGATGATCGACGTCAACCTCCGCGGCGTGCTCCACGGCATCGCCGCCGCGCTCCCGGTATTCCGGCGGCAAGGACACGGACACCTGGTGACCACGGTGTCTACCGCAGGGCTCAAAATCGTTCCGACGCAGGCGGTCTACGCCGCGACCAAGAACGCCGTCCGCACCCTCCTGGAAGGACTGCGGCAGGAGTCGACCGACGGCGTGCTGCGGACGACAGCGGTATCGCCCGGCTTCGTCCGCACCGACCTCGCCGACTCCATCGACAACCCCGAAGTCCGCGCGCAGATCCTCCGCAGCAGGGACGAGTTCGCCATCCCGCCAGAAGCCGTCGCCCGCGCCATCGCCTTCGCCATCGAACAGCCCTACGACGTCGAAATCGGCGACATCACCATCCGCCCAACCGTCCAGGGCTAGCCGTTGTAACGACGCGCTCCAACTCGTGAATCGCTGGAGCGGGTGATCACGGAACGTGTCACGGTTCCCGGGGATGGCCGTCTTCCAGGGACAAACGGCCAGACGGGCGGATCACTGGAGGGAACTACGGTTTAAAGGTGCTGCCGGCATCTTGTTTCCCGAAGTTGTCGCCTGAGCCTTCAACGTTCTTAAGGCCCGACGTCCACTGGGACGAGGTAGCAACATCCCCTTGGTTGAAGTATACGAACGACCATGGACCAGCATAGGCGTTGTCGGAGAACACGTCGCCCTGGCTATTGGAGATCAAGTTGCAGACCGTATACGCCGGATAGGCTGACGTGCTTGAGTACGGGGAGAACAGCGCATTCTGCCCGCAGTTGTTAGCTTGGGTGCACTTCCCGCCGTAGACCGAATCGCTCGGGTTGAAAGTGAACTGGTTGTGCTGTACGGTCACGTTTTGGGTTCGCCACTGACAGAGAGAATGGTAGTCAATGGGCGACGTTTCGGCAAGGTGAGAGGGACAATTATCCGGGGCATCGGTATTGAGCCAGGTCTGCATTTCGACACCACTCGGCGGGGTCAGGGTTCCCGGATCTTGGCCGTCACCGGAATAACGGTTTGAATTCTGGAAGAGGACAACACCCGACCAGTTGTCATTGAACACGTTATTCTGGATATTTAGCTCACCGGGATAATTACTAGCGACGGTGCTGTTGCCGCCCGACTCGGAGATGTAAATAGCGCCGGTCGGGAAGCCGGGATTCCCCGGGCCAGCCTCCATGCCATTATCTACGAAGGTGTTGTCGATGATGTCGGCGTTGTAGCTGATCTCATACATCAGCCCTTCACCGCCGTTGTTCGAGATGTAATTGTCCTGAACAAGGAAGCCTGCGTTGTCAGTGTCCATCCAGACACCCGGAGAATCAATATTGTCGTGGAAGTAGTTGCCGGTTACGGTCACGTTGCCGTCTTGCCAGAACTTACCGCCGCCCTCGACGCCGGAAGACGTTTTCTGTGTGTTGTTGTACGACACGTCGTTGTTCGTGAAGGTGATGTTCGTGGCTCCGCCGGTAAACGTATCTTCGTACGTCTGGTCTACATATGAGTAGCCGTTAAAACCGTACTCCCCGTTTTCGGTCAGGCAGTTATCACTGACGGTGTTATCGCCGCCCAGCATCATAGCCGCGCCAGGGCTGTTGTGTTGCATGAGGTCGTACTCTTCAGTCCAGCCGTTGTTGCCGTTGCCATTGACGGCACCAGCGCCCTGCGATGGCGTGTAGTCCTCGATAGTTAGGTACTTGATGGTTACTTTCTGGTCCGCAGTGTCGTTATATTGCCCTGCAAAAGCATACTGGATGGTATTGCCGCCGTCGATGATCGCTCCGGGAGCTCCGAGGAAGGTGTCACCGTCAGAGGTTTGTATGGAGGCGTTGGTGTGCTTACCTGGGGCAAACCAGTAGGTCGTATTTGCCGGCAGTTGATACTGGAATAGAGCGCTATTGTCGCCGGCTGGAACAGTTACAGCCCCCTTAGGGGCCGACGTGTATGGGCTTGCAGGCAGGCCATTTTCACACCAAGTGACCGGCGGGGCTGTGGGCGCACTGCCGGATGTCGGTGCGGATGTGGGGTTGGCGGAGGTGGCGGGGGTGGGCGACGTGGGCGGGGCGGGGGTCGGCTCCGCCACCCGCAGCGCCACCGCTGCGGCGGCCGGCTGTCCCGCCGGCGGGGTGATCATCCACTGCACCGGACTCGTAACGTCATGAGCACTCACGACGTGGGTTGCCGCAGCCACCTGAGACGTGGAGGCGTCGTTGATGGTTGCCGCCAGCTTCGCTCCGCTGACTGGGTGCGCCGCGGCCGAATGACCGCTCGACCCCGCTCCGTATACCACGTCGTCATTGGCCACGTTGGTCACCACGCGAGGAGATGTCCCCGATGCCGATCCGGCGACGCCGGCGACCGGCTGATGCAGATCCACCCCAGAGAAAGCGAGGCTGACCATCGTGACCTGGTTGGACGGCGTGACCGTGGCCTTGATCGCGGTCGGCACGGTGGTACCGATGACGCTGAGGCACGCTACGAGACGGGTTGAGCCGTGCAGCTGGTCGATAATCTCCGAGGATGGCGATGAACATTTGGCCTGAGATTTGGAAGGGGTCTCCAAGTAGCTGACCACGACGTCGCCGGTGGCAAGTCCGGTCGGCGCCGGGGTTGCGGCGGTGCGGGCAGCGGCCGAACTGAACGTCGTGGCGCGCCCGACCTGCTCGATCAGGACCTGCCTGGTCAGGTCGGCCGACGCCGACTTCACCGTTGCCGGGGCAGCAGCCCAGCTCAGGAAACCCAGCGTCAGGACCAGGGCGACGACCAGGGCGACGACCAGGCCGACGACGACTTGCAGCCGCGATGCCATGAATTGCCCGAGGTGGAATCCAGGACGTTCACCCGAGTGCCGCGCATGCTTGTGGCTTGACCCGTCGGCGCCGTACCGTCTCCGCCGGTGCGTCGTTTTATCGACGGACATCGGTGTCAGTCCCCTCTTAATCCGGCTAGCTCATGCCGCCCTGACCTCCGTTGTCAGGTTCCCCGAGACCCGCCAGCTCACCCGTCCTTCTCAACAAATGCAATCAATTTCCGTACCCGAGCAGTGACTCTGCGTCTATCTGCCGCTTTGGTCGCGATACTACGTCATCGAGGCCGGCGGGCAGCGGTGCAGGGCGAAGCAGGTTCCGCATCGGTTCTGGATATCGGTTATCGACGCCCGGCCGGCGCGCGCGAAGCCGCAGTTCGGAGCGATGGAGCGACCCGGCGTGTCCGCCGTTTGGGGAGCGCAGAAAAGGTTGATCTGTGACGTCATGCTTTGCCGCGGCCCGGTCGGAGCGCCCGCTTATGCCGACGAGTGGATGTCGCTGGCGCCCGGTCCTGGCAGCAAGCCTGTATCAGCGCCGTCTGGCATGGTTCTGCCCTGCACGCCACGACCAGCCCAGACAGCCGACGTTCGTTGAGCTTCCGCACGACGCTGGACTTCGCCCACTCGCTGGCTGGGCGAGAGGCCTGCTTTAGCGCGTCGGATACGGGTGTCAGGCCTGGGTGAAGCGGACGTGGAGGCCGGAACGGCGCAGTGTCTGGATGAACCAGAGGGCGGACAGGAAGGTGCCCGCGACCACGCCGCCGATGGTGATGGGGGTGGTGAGCAGGAGGAACACCCTGGCTGACTCGGTGGTCATCAGCACCGCCAGGCCCACGGCCGACGCGGCGAATACCCCGGCCCACAGCCAGGTTGCCCCCTGGAAGAACCTGTCAAGACCGGGGTGATGAGAAGACGGCTGGCGCAATGCCGCGACCTCGGCGGCCAGCTGCGCCACCAGCGGCTTGCGGGTGGGCGCGGTCCGTGCGAACAGGACGCACAGGGCCAGGTTGGCCAGCGGGAACTGGAGCAGGAAAACGAGCGCGCTCCCGGTGGCAATCACCACGGCCGCCTGCAGCGTGAGCACCAGGGCTGAGATCGTCAGCAGGCCGGGGACGCTGCGCGTCGCGACCTTGCGCACGGCCACGGTCAGCCACAGCACGGCTGTCGCCGCCACCATCCGGCCCTTCGCGCGCCCAGCTTCGCGCCGACGAGGTATCCGGCGACGGGCAGGCCGAGGGACTCGGCGAGGTTCCATCCCGCGGTCAGCATCAGCCGCCACGGGCGGGGCAGCTCAAGGTAAGTCCCGGCGAAGGCGCCGCCCGCCGTGGAGGCGAATCTGTGGAGGTCAACCACGCTCAGGTGGTCGCGATGCTGGCAGGCGCGCTCATCCCGTGGCTCAGCGGTTTCGGCATGGCCATGTTCGCCACGGTGCGCAAGCGGCTCATCGGGCTGCTGTTCTCCGCGCTACCGCTGCTCGCCCTGTTGCGCCCTGGGCCCGTCGTGCGCGTCACGGCTGCTGTCGCTGGCGTCGCTGGCGGTCGCGCTGACGGCCGGCACCTATGCCGCCGCTTCGGCGCCGCTGGGCGTCAGCGCCGGCATGTTCGCGTTCACGGCACCTTCGCTCGGCTTCCTCATGCAGGACAACGTCACCATCGGCGAGTCCGGCCGGATCGCGGCCGAGATCGGGCTGGCCGTGGTCGTGACGATCGCGGTGCACCGCGTCTGCTTCTACCCGCGCCCGGCGGCGCAGCTGCGGCGGATCCAGCGTTCCTACGCTGCCCGCGCCGCGACGTGGCCAGCGAGGTCGGCGGCCATTACAGCGCGCGGCGCGCTCGGGGAATGCGGAAACGACCCGCAAGGCAGAGCGGAAGCTGCGGCGCCAGCTGCTGCGCCGGAACGAGGCCGCCCTGCTCATCGACGCGCGGCTGGGCAACCCGGCAGCCGTCCGGCGCGCTGGAGCGCGGTCCGGCTGCACCAGCGCGGTTCGACACGGAGGTCGGGCTGAGCAACGTGGCCGGTTCGCCCTCACGCTGGCCAGGCGCAGCTGCCGCGCGCGCCGGCGCGGCGGTCCGGCGGGCCCTGGCGGCATCCGTGACGGGGACTCGACCGCGGCAACGGACAACGCCGCCGCCATCCGCGAGCTCCTCGGAACCAGTCATCCCGGACGCTCCGGCCTGACCCGCTCTGACCGCGTGCCCTGCACCGGTTCGCGACGTCCGTCACGGAGTTCTCCGTCGCGCTGCACGCGTTCGCTCACCCGAGACCAGGCCGAAGACGACGCGCCCGCGGAGTTCCGACGCAGGTGGCGACGTTGCGGGTGCTGCTCGGCTCGTCGTTCGTCACGGGGACCGCGTCCAAGGAGCGGGGCGGTCCCGGCCTGACCGACCGCATCCGGATGGCGCCGTACGCGCGGTACGCGATCCAGGTGGGCATCCGGCCGGCGCCATGCCGCGCGGCGACGTGCTTTCCGGCCAGCGGTCCGCACTGGCGCTGATAGCGGCGGTCGTCGCGTTCATGGGCGCGACCCGCGCGAGCAGGTCCGGAAGTCCGCGTTGGCTCGCGGCACGTGCTGGCGTCTCGCCGGGTCCGTCCTCGGCCGAGGCGACGGGTGGGCGGCAGGTCGTGGTCGAGCTGCATCGCTGATCCTCGGCGAACCCGTCCGCGTGACTGCACGTCAGCGGCCATCGCGGTGACGGTGGCTCGCTCGCAGCTCTGACGTGGCTAGCGTCTTCGCCAACGAGCCTGCTGCTGCTCCGCCTCGAGGAGACGGCTCTCGGCGCGGCGGTGGCGGGCTCGCCGCGGCGCTCGTGCTGCCGCTGAGCGACGGCAGGGAGGCGCGCGTCGCCGCCAGGCAGCTTCTCACGGCGCTGGCTGATCTACGACCGCAGCGCTGGACCAGCTGGCGAACGCGGGCATCGCGGCCGGGTCGGACCTGGAACTGCGCGCGGCGGCGCGCCGGGCGGACATGGCCTACCGGCGCTGGTGGCGACGGTCGGCCGTGCAGACGCCGCGATCGGCAACCTGTCGAGGATCGCAGGTTCATGGCGACCGCGCTGCTGGACTTACTCCCGCAACCGGCTGCTGGACTCCTCGACGCGGCACCGGACCGCCTGCGAAGTCTCCGCGGAGCCAGCAGACCGACGCGCTGGGCCGGCTCGATCACCGCGATCACCGCGGCCGTCGACCCCGCTGACGGCCACGCGCGCACTACCTGCCGCTCGGCATCGCTGTTCGCGCACATTGCCGACCAGCTGCCGGAACAGGACTACGCCAGCCCACCCCAGCTCGCGCTCAGCGACCTCGGACGCCAGCCGGCGCCGCGCCGAAGCCGCCCGATGGGCGAGCGTCCCGTCACGGACCTAGACCTGTAGGCCGTGACCCTCTGGCGACCAGCCCAGCCGGGCCGTCGCTGGTCGAGGTCGCCCGGGCGGTAGACAGCATCAGTGACGCTGGCGGCGGGTCTGCGCGCGATCAGCGCTGATTCATGGTCTTGCGGATGGTGGTGATGGCGTCCACCAGTTGTACTTACAGACCTCCCGGCCAGCCTTTGCTCGCCGGGAGCGAACCGCGGTTTATCAGCGGCGAGCAGCAGGGCAGGGCTACCGGAAGCGCTTGCATCGCGTGCCCGTCAAGCGGCGGCGCGAGGTCGGCGGCGGGCGCCGCGGCAGCGGGCGCGGGCGCTCTGGAGGGGGGCCCGGCTTCGGCGGCGGCCCTGAGTTCGGCGAGCCGTTGCCGGGATGGCAGCAGGAGGATCGCGAGGATCACGCCGAGGCCGAAGACTCCCGCGGCCACCGCGAAGGCCGTGGTGTAGCCCTGGGTGGCCGCGATCGCCGGCGCCAGCGGCCCGGTCGGGTGCGCGGCGAGGTAGCTGGCCGTCGCGGTCAGTGCGATGGTACTGAGCGCGGACGTGCCGATCGATCCGCCGACCTGCTGCATGGTGTTGACCAGCGCGGATGCTACGCCTGAGTCCTGGCGGCGGACGCCGGCGGTGGCGGTGTTGATGGCGGGGGCGAAGATCATGCCGAAGCCCAGGCCCATGATGAGCAGGGCAGGCAGCACGCCGCCGGCGTAGCTAGAGGTCACGGTGAGCTGGGTCAGGTAGGCCATCGCGCCGGTGCCGAACAGCATGCCGGTGGTGATCAGGACGCGCGGCCCGAACCGGGGCAGGGTGACGATGCTGGAGACGTTGGAGCTGAGCAGGATGCAGCCGATCATCGGCAGGAAGGCCAGTCCGCTGGTTACCGGGCTGTATCCCTTGACTTCCTGCAGGTAGTACGTGAGGAACAGGAAGACGCCGAAGATCGCGATTCCCGACAGACCGACCGCGACGTAGGAGCCGCCCCGGGTGCGGTCGAGTATCACGCGCAGCGGGAGCAGCGGGTGGCTGACCCGCTGCTCGGCGGCGGCGAACGCGGCCAGCAGCAGCAGGCCGAGGATCAGGGAGCCGAGGGTGAGGGCGGCGGTCCAGCCGGCGGTCTCGGCGTTGGAGAAGCCGAAGACGATGAGGAACAGCCCGGCGCAGGCCAGCACGGCCCCGGCCCAGTCCATCCGCGGCCGGCTGGCGGGCCAGGTGTCGCGCATGTACGCCAGGGCGCCGGCCACGGCGATCACGGCGAAGACCAGGTTGATGTAGAGGGTCCAGCGCCAGGACAGGTACTGGGTGAGCAGCCCGCCGAGGATCAGGCCGACGCCGCCGCCGCCGGCGGCGACCGACCCGAAGACCCCGAAGGCGCGCCCCCGCTCGCGCGGATCCTGGAACGTGCTGACCAGGGTGCCGAGGGCGGACGGCGCGAGGATGGCGCCGAACGCGCCCTGCAGCGCCCGGGCCGCCACCAGCATCTCGAACGAGACCGCGGCGCCCCCGATGGCCGAGGAGACCGCGAACCCGGCCAGGCCCGCGATGAAGACCCGCTTGCGGCTGTACATGTCGCCGAGCCGGCCGCCGACCAGCAGCAGGCTGCCGAACGCTAGCGCGTAGGCCGTGATCACCCACTGCCGGTCGCCGTTCGAGAACCCAAGCGCACGCTGGGCCGAGGGCAGCGCGATGTTCACCACCGTGGAATCCAGCACCACCATCAGCTGGGCGATCGCCACCACGACCAGGACCAGCCAGCGCCGGTCGACAGGGGCCGCCGTACGGCCCTCGGTGGCAGATGACATCAGATATGCCCTTCGCGTGGAGCGCACTGCACGGATCGCTACTTGCTCAAACCACTTGGTCAGGCCAGACCGCCTGGCACGCTCCACGATCGCGCGTGCGAAGGCCGCAGTCATCGCGGTCACCCGCCATATCCGCTTGCAGCTACCTGCTAGGACGGGAGACCAGGCGGGCGTCGTGGACGACCTTTAAGGCCTGCCGCCCGAGGCCGCTCCTCCTAAAGGGCCGGGAATGCCCGGCCCTTCGCGCTTCTACGCGTGTCACCTGGAATCCGCTACTGGTGGGAGCGGCGCGGCCGGAACTTGATCCAGGCCAACACCGCGACGGCCACCAGCAGCCAGGGAGAGAACAGGAGGTGCACGGCGAAGCTGAGGACGGTCAGGGCCACGATGGCGATAAGGACAAGGGCGATAATCCAGAGCATGGTGACTGGTCTCCATTCACGTTTCACGTTGAGCTACTGTGCTCACGCTTCAACCCTGCCGTCGGCGGTGGCCGCCGTCGATCGGGATCAGCCCCGGTTCACACCCTGACGTGCCCTGGTGAGCACCCTTAACGGCGTCAGTGTCATCCCGGACTGCCCCGGAAGCTGACTGGAAGGGAGGCTTGCGTCGCTCAAGACTGGTTGCTGGCGCTCCGGGTTCCATCTCGCCGCTCGGTGCACCATGCGCAGGACAGTCCGGTCGCGGAACGGATCGCGCTCTCGACATGTGCCCCCGGAAGACTTAGAGCCTGGGCTAAGGGGTCTGTACCTGCTCCAGGTTGAGTTAACTCTAGTGTGCATTGCAGCCTTTGAGTGGGTGCTATGTTCGTGTCGTGAACCTCAAGGAGTGGGCGGTGGCGAACGGCGTGCACCCGCATACCGCGTACCGCTGGTTCCGTGAGGGCACCTTGCCGGTCCCCGCGGAGCGGGTCGGGCCGCGCACGATCCTGGTGAACATCGAGGCGAACTCCGTCCCGGCCGTGGCCGGCGGCGTGGGACTGTACGCCCGTGTCTCCTCCCGCGACCAGGAGGCGGACCTGGAACGCCAGACGGCCCGGCTGTCCCAGTGGGCGGCCACGGCCGGGCACCGGGTGGTGCGGATCGAGTCAGAGGTCGCCTCCGGGATGAACGGCGGCAGGGCCAGGGCCAGGCGGCTCCTGTCTGATCCGGGCGTGACCACCGTGGTCGTGGAGCACCGGGACCGGCTTGGCCGGGTGAACACCGAGCTGATCGAGGCCGCCCTGTCCGCGACGGGCCGCCGTCTCGTCGTTCTCGACGAGGGCGAAGTCGAGGACGACCTCGCGCAGGACATCGTGGACGTGCTGACCGCGTTCTGCGCCCGCCTGTACGGCCGCCGCAGTGCGAGGAACCGGGCGGAGAAGGCCCTTGAGGCGGCGGCGGCCGGTGACTGAGCAGCCAGGGAAGAAACAACTCCGGGCCATCGATGAGCCGTTCGTCGCCGCCGGGCCGTCCGGGGTCGCGCTACGCGGCCGGCTCAAGAACCTCACGCCCGGCGACGAGGAGGTACTGCGGGCGGTCGGCGCGCACCTGGGGCACCTCGCGTCCGGCGATCTCAGGCGGCGCTGCGCGGACGGCAACGGCCACGGCAGCGACACGTGGGCGGCCCGCAAGCAGGGACTGACCGCCGGGTCGTCCTCACGGTGGGCGGGGTCGATCACGAAGGCCACCCACGATCAGTGGGCGCTGTCCCGCCGCTGCCAGGCCGCGTACATCCAGAACCTGGAAGCCGGCATCCGGACGCTGTCGCACCGCCTGTCCCGGCCCGTCGGCGAGAAGGGATCGAAGCGCGCCCCCGGCGGCTACCGGTCCAAAGGCGAGTGGTTTCAGAAATCCCGCCGCCTGGCCGCGCTCGGGGACCGGCTCGCCCGGGAGAAGAGCGACCGGGAAACCGGGACCGTGCATGTCGTACGGGGCGGCAGGCGCCTGCTCATCACGCGGCACAACCTGCAAGCCGCGCAGCTCACCGAGACCGAATGGCGCCAGCGGTGGGAAGCGTCGCGCTGGTTCCTGGCCGCCGACGGGGAGTCGGGGAAGCGGTACGGCAACGAGACGATCCGCGTCACACCCGACGGGGAAGTCTTCATCAAGCTCCCGGCTCCGCTCGCGCACCTGGCCAGCGCGGGGCACGGCCGGCACGTCCTGTCATCCAGGGTCGCTTTCGCGCACCGGGGCGAGGAGTGGCGGGACCGCACCGAGGCGAACCAGGCGGTCGCCTACCGCATCCACTACGACCCGGACCGCGGGCGCTGGTACCTCACCGCGTCCTGGCAGCGCCCCGCGGTCAGGACTATTCCGCTGGAGACGGCACGGGCCGGGGGCATGATCGGGGTCGACACCAACGCCGGTCACTTCGCCGCATACCGCCTCGACGCCTGCGGCAACCCGGTCGGCGACCCCCGCCGGTTCCCCTACGCCCTGTCCGGCACCGCAGATCACCGGGACGCGCAGGTCCGCCACGCCATCACCCGGTTGCTGCACTGGGCCGGGGACAGCGGCGTCAAGGCGATCGGCATCGAGAACCTCGACTTCGCACAGGAGAAGACCCGCGAGAAACACGGCCGCAAGAAGCGGTTCCGGCAGGTCATCTCCGGCATCCCGACACGCAACCTCAAGGCCCGGCTCGTGTCCATGGCCGCCGGACCCGGCCTCTCGATCGTGGCCGTTGACCCGGCCTACACCTCGATGTGGGGAGACCAGCACTGGCGCAAGCCGCTGGCCGCCCCACGGCGAACCATGACCCGCCATGACGCGGCCTCGGTCGCGATTGGCAGGCGTGCCCTCGGGCACCCGATCCGGCGACGGACGGCACCGCCCCGCGACGACCAGAGCGATCGTCACGGGCATCGGACCGCCCAGGCCGGACCAGGCACACCGGGGCGCGAGGGAACCCGCCCGCCCGTCACGGAACGCGCACACGATGCGCACCGCCGGACGGGAACGCAGCAGGGAACGCGGGGGACCAGCGCATCCAGAACCGTCCGGGATGCGCGCAGTGCCGGGACGCGGGCCCAAGACCCACTCCTGCTCACTGATTAGGAACGGTTGACCCGTCTGGCTGCCTGGGCGTGGAGTGCCAGGAGCGCCTGGTGGCGCGCCGCTATATCGGCCTGGTCCGCTGGCTCTGGGACGGTGCGCTCGCTCACCCGCGCGATCATGGCCGCCTGGTCGAGGAGGACATGGGAGCGGCCGGGCGGGGCAACCGCCATGATCTTGGACAGCGCTTCCAGTTGCCGGATCAGGACTGCCGGCATGCCGTCGGCGGCCTGGCGGATCTTCTCGAATGACCGCTGCACCAGGCGCTCGTAGCTGACCGGGACCGTGATGAGCCTGATGGTGCCGAGGCAGTCGCGGTGGCAGGACTGCGGGTGCCAGTCGACGGCGATCTTGCACAGGCTGTCGCCCAGCCAGTCGATGCAGGTCATGGCCGTGAAGGTGTCATTGACCGCGGGGGATAGCGCGCGGATCGCGATCTCCACCAGCTGGTCGATGCCGAAGGCGATGTCCTGGCTCAGCGTGCGTAGCGGGCCCGTGATGTGCACGGTCTCCAGGCGGCGGCCTATCGCGGCTGAAGACTCGGGGGGCCAGACGGTCGCCACCGGGTGCCCCTTAGTGAGGAAATGCCCCGGCCGGTAGTGCAGCCGTATCACGGCGTCGTACTCGGCGGCGATTCGTATCAGCGTCGCGTGCCTGACGAACCGCAGGTAACCACTGGTTGGTGCGGTGACGACGCTGCCGTGGCGGTCCAGTCGGGCCAGCAGGACTTCTGCCGACGGGCCATTGGCGGGGGCCGTGCCGTTGAGCGAGGGGCTGGCGGGCGGGGAGGCGCCGGCCGGCGCGGGTGCTGCCTCGGCGTCGATGGCCCCGCCCAGTTCATGGGCGATGCTGGCGATGACCGCGGGCAGTTGGATGGCGGTGGCGATGTGGTGGATGAAGTAGATGAGCACGCCAAGGTCGATGGCGGTCAGGGCCAGCGCCACCGTCACCGACAGGTGCGGCACGAAGGTACTCCCGATCGAGATGAGCGTGAGCATGGCATAGAAGAACGTCGCCACGAAGGTCCCCAGGGTCAACTGGCTGCCCCGGTCCCTGATGAACGTGCGCAGCATCCGCGGCCCGAACTGCTGCGACGCGAGCGTCAGCGCCACGATCATGACAGAGAAGACGACGCCGACGACCGTGATGAGCGCTCCGGCCAGCGACGACAGGATCTCCCTCGCGGCGTCCGGTGAGCCGCTGATCACCCACGACGGCAGCCGCAGCTCGCCGTGGAAGGCGGCCTCGTCGACGCTCCGGGTCACCGCGAACAGCACGACCGCCGCCACGCTCTCGATGGCGGGGATGAGCCACAGGTTGGTGCGGAGCGCCTCGTCGCGCCAGTCCGATTCGACCGTGAGCTTGCGAAGGGTTATGCGCATTGCCTCGTCCTCGTCAGCATGTCATGCCGACCAGGCTTCCCGGCTCACCTGCCATCAGGATAGCCGTCGCGGGCACTCCCGCTGCACGCCTCGTCCCTTCGTGCTGTTCCGGCCGTCGGGCAAGCGGCGGATCTGCAGCACCGAGCGTCCGGGCGAGGGATTGCCGCCAGACCAGGCCGTCCTACCGCGCGGCGCGGCAATCCCTCATCAGGATGATTACCCAGCGAATCCGGGAACGCCGGATAGCATGTCAGGCTTGGCTACCGCGCAGAAGTTGCAAACGTAACCTTCGGGCATGCTGAAAGGCGTGAACTGGCTTGGCACGACTGAAGATAGCTGGTGCTTGTCGAGGTCAAATTGATCGATTGGGCGCAGCGCCGGCCCGTCGATGAAATACAGCGTGTACCCGATACCCTCGATCTCTGCGAAGACATCCTTGATGGGATGATCCAGGTGCCGCTGCTCGATCTCAATGATCATGGGGGGGAGATATTCGCGGAGGATCGCAGACGCGCCGCGGAGCACGGATATCTCATGCCCCTCCACGTCTATCTTGATGAAGTCAATGTGACGGTCGCCGACCTCATCATCCAGCCGTACCGTCGGAACCGATACCTTCTGGACGCGAACGCCATGCTGCCCGTCAAACCCGTGGGCGATGCTCGACTGCGCGGTCACGTGCCGGTTACCGAAGACTGGAACCTGCATGTCCGCACTGCCCGCTACATCCGACACCGCGACAGGCCGGAAATGGACATTGGGCCTCGCCTTGGCCAGCTTCCCAAGCACCGCCCTGTTCGCGGGATGCGGCTCGTAACTGAACACGATCCCGGATCCGCCCACTTTACGGGCGAGGTGATAGCTGAACAGGCCCCAGCTCGCGCCGACGTCCACGGTGACGGCGCCGCTGCCGACAAAGCGGTCGGTGAGCGCCGCGGCGAGGTCGCCGCCCTTGATCTGCCGGCCCCATACGAATTCCACCGTCGCCTGCATGGCTTCGCATCCGAAGTAGCGGCCAACGTTGCGCGGCGTCGCAAAGGTCGCAGCTGAGTTGACCAGGGCGCTTTTGACACCGGAATAACTAAAGGGCATTACTCCCCTTCCCTGCCTTGGTTCCGCTTACTTCGCGTTTACTTCCCGTTGCCCCAGTTGGGGCCTGAGCCTAGACCTCCTCGAACACTTTAGGCCTGAGTGTGGCCTTTTGGTGTGAATCTGATCGAACACGTCGCAATCATGTTGCATCCGGTGGAGGATCACGGCGCTGACACGCCAGGGACGCAGGCCGCGCGGACGCGGCCGCGTCGGACAGCGGGTCCGGCGCGGGCAACCCGCCACGATCGCTACGACGCAGGTAGCGGCCTTGCTCGCGGCCGGTCGCTGACAGCGAGACGCCCGGTCCCGCACCCGGCAGGGCCATGGGCGGGACCGGGCGGAGCACGCACCCGTTCGGATGATCCTTGTTCTTGACTTGATTGATCTTGATCGATCTTGGCCTTATTCGGTGCGGAGCGCGGCGGCGGTGCGGGAACGGGCCGCCCAGGAGGCGGGCGCGAGGGCGCCGGCGACCGCGATGACCAGGCCCGCAAGGGCCAGGCCGATCATCTCCGGGGTCGAGTACACCGAGATGACCGATGCCGGGAGGCCCGAGTTAGCCGCGTGGGCCATCGCCGGGAGGACGTTGTGATGGAGGACGATGCCGGCCGGGACGGCGATGATGCCGGCGACCAGGCCGGTGATGCCGACCGAGCAGACCACCATGGTCAGGGTCTGCCGCGGGGTCATGCCCAAGGCCTTGAACACGCCGATGTCATGGGCTTTTTCGCGGATCTGCAGGGCGACCGTGTTGAGCACGCCGAGCCCGGCGACGGCGATGATCAGCAGGGTGAGCATGGCGACCAGGGTCGTGACCGCGAACAGCGCCTTGCCGCCGCCGCCGTTGGCGTTGACGCCGTACGTGTCGCCGAGCGCTGCTTGCAGGCCGCTCGCGTAATCGTCGGCGCTGACGCCAGGCTTGAGCGTGACCACGTAGTTGCCGCTGCCGGTGACCGTGGGGTCGATCGCGGCGAGCGTCGCCGGCGACATGAACACGCTCACGTCGTTGCCCGGCGCGAAGACCTCGCCGACGATCTTCGCCGTGACCTTGTGGCTGCCGTTGACCATCGTGTACATGTCGCCGACGGCCGTCGAGGTGTCATTGAGGAACAGCGTGTTGACGTCGATCTCCGGGACGGCCGGCGACTGCGAGTACCACGTGCCTGAGATCAGCACCCAGTTTGACCAGGCCGGGTCGCCGTCGCCGTAGGCGGTGATCTGCGCGCCGCCGTCCGTCGTGCCCAGGCCGGGGAACTCCAGGTTGTCGTTCGTCTGCGTCAGGTAGTGCAGGGTGCCGGGCTGGGCGTCGATGGCCGTGGTAATGGCGTGCTGCTGCGCCGCGGTCAGCTGGTTCCCGCCCGGGCCGACGACGGCGACGGCCCTTTTCCTTCCTCCCTTTCCTGTCCTGGCGGGGCCGCCTGGGTTCGCGGTCACGCCTGCCGGCAGCGCGTTGACCCGCACCGGCAGACGCGCCCCGTCGGAGATGTCGTTGTAGACGTGGTTCAGCGATGTCGCAAGGCCCACGCCGAACGTCACCGCCGCCGCGCCGAACAGCACCGCGATCACCGTGACGAACGTGCGGCCCGGCCGGGCGGCGGGCGACGCGAAGCCGAGGGTGACCGGGCGCGGCACGCTCGTCAGCTTCGAGAGCGCCCGCTGGGCGAAGAAGCCGTGCTTCGGCCTTGGCGCCCGGCCGGTCGCGATCGCCTGCACCGCCGACATCGACCCGGCCCGCGACGCCGGGCCGACGGCGGCGGCGACGGTGAGCACGAGGACGGTGAGCGGCACGGCCACGTCCACCCAGAACGGCACGCCGAGCACGCCGACCTGGTACACCTGCGCGTTCTGCGCGTAGATCGGCGCGGCGAGAAGGTTGCCGCAGACCACGCCGACGACCGCGCCGATGAGGGCGGGCACCGCGACGAGCAGCACGTACGCGGCGACGACCTGGGCTGGGGTGAAGCCGATTGACTTGAGGATGCCGATCCGCGTGGTGCCCGCGACCACCGCGCCGCCGACCACGTTGACGACGATCAGCACCGAGATGACCATGGCGATCACGCCGAACGCGATGATGAACGGCACCCACGGCGCGACGTTGGACTGCTCCGACTGGCGGACCGCGAGGTACGAGGTCGGCGCGCCGACGACCGCGCCGCTCGGCAGAGCCGCCTCCACCGCGTGGGTGTCCGCGGTGAGGTCGCTGGTTGTCGCGTTGGATGCGAACCGGTACAGGAGCTGTACATGGCCGGTTCCGCCGCTGCCCGCGATGGCGTTCATCTCGGCGGGGAGGACCCAGCCGTCGGCGGTGTTGGTGACCGAGTTCGCGATGCCGACGACGGTCATCGCCTGCTTGCCGACGGTGACCGTCGCGCCGAGCTGGCCGGGGCCGTTCCCGTTCACGTTCAGCACGATCTGGTTGTCGCTCGTCGCCCAGTGGCCCTGCTGCAGGGTGAGGTCGTCCACCGGGCCGCCCGGCGAGGGGCGGGCGACGAGGGTCAGCGCGACGCCGTCGAGCGTGCCGCCGACCTGGGGGATGGTGACCTGCGCCGAGACACTGTCGGTGGCGAGAGGCCCGGCGACGGCGGTGACGCCTGCCACCTTCGTCGCGGCCGTGACCTGCGCGGCCGAGGCGACAGAGGTGTCCACGGTGACGGCCAGGTCCGCGCCGTGCTGTGACGCGAACGCGTGGTCGAACGGGCTGTGCGCGTCGGCGAGCATGCCGAGCGCGAGGGTGGAGGCCGCAGTCGAGACGAGCACGACGAGGCCGATGATGATGGCCTGGAGCCTTCGGCCGCCGAGGCCGCCGCGCGCGGCGCGGAACACGGCGCTCATGACCGTGCCACCACCGTATCCGAGGCGACGCGCCCGTCGGCGATGTGGACGACCCGCCGGGCGTACCGCCGGGCGAGCTCGGGGCTGTGGGTGACGACGATCAGCGTCTGCCCCTGGGCGTTGAGGTCAAGGAGCAGGCGGCCGATCTCGTCGCCTGTGGTCGTGTCGACCGCGCCGGTCGGCTCGTCGGCGAGCAGCAGCGCGGGCTTGTTGATCAGCGCCCGGGCGATCGCGACCCGTTGCCGCTCGCCGCCCGACAGCCGGGCCGGGTAGGCGTCGCGGCGGTGCGCGATCCTCAGCGTGACGAGCAGTTCCTCGGCGCGCTCGCGGGCGTCCCGCGCCTTCGCCCCGGCGAGCTGCGCCGGCAGCAGCACGTTGTCAATGACCGTCATGTCGTCAAGGAGGTTGAAGAACTGGAAGATCATGCCGACCTGCCTTCTCCGGAACCTGGCGGCACCCGCCTCGGAGAGCATGTCGACCCGCTCGTCGCCGACGCGGATCGCCCCGCTTGTCGGCTTGTCCATCCCGGCGATGAGGTTGAGCAGCGTCGACTTGCCGCTTCCTGACGGCCCCATGATGGCGACCGCCGCGCCCGGCTCGACCCGCAGGCTCACGTCGTCGACGGCGGGCGTGGGTGCCCCGTCGTAGCGCTTGGTGACGTTCTCTAGCTGAACTACCGTGTCCATGGCGGTGACGGTAGTCGCGCGGCCGCTGCGTCCGCGTCCCTCGCGATGTTGATCGTCCCTAACGTATCCGGGTTACTCGCCGGCGCCCGTCATCCTTCCGATGTACTCCGGTTTACATGGCGCGGAGGATGCCATCGGCCCGGTTACTGGCCACAATGATTACGTGGCAGGACGTATCGGCTGGCTGCTCGCCTTCTTCCGGCGGGCCGAACCCCGCGGCGCGCCGCCCTCGGGGTGGGCGCTGGCGCTTGACGCCGCCGTCGCGGTGGGCGCGGCAGTCGGCGCGGTCTACGAGATGGCGCAGCGCGACGTGTCGCAGTTGGTCTTCCAGCCGGGTCCTGGGGCCGTCCGGCAGGCGATCCAGCAGGGCGGTCTGCCACTGGTCCAGCCGGGCCGCCTGGTGCTCATCAGCCCGGCGCACGCGTCGCTGCTGATGTTCGTCGGCGCCGCGCTCACCGCGCTGCCCCTGGCCTGGCGGCGGCTGTACCCGATCACGGCCTGGCTGGTCGTCATCGCCGCGGTCGTGGCCGTGCACAACACCTACGTGCCGCCGGTCGCGCTCGGCACCGCCGTGTACGCCGCGTACAGCGCGATCGTCCACTCCCGGTACCGCAACCTGGCGATCGCCGTGGTGTCCCTGGTCACCGTCGCCGCCGCCGCGTGGCTCGGCGACGACCTGCCCCGGTTCCCCGGACGGCTCACCGCGGTCTTCGCGATCCTGCCCGCCACCGCACTGGGCCTCGGCATCCGCGAGCTGCGCCGCCGACTTGCCGACTCCACGGCCCGGCTGCGCCGCGCCGCCGTCGAGGCCGCGGCCGCGACCGAGCGAGCCCTCGCCGCCGAGCGGGCCCGGATCGCGGCCGAACTGCACGACGTCGTCACCCACAACGTGTCGGTGATGATCGTCCAGGCCGGCGCGGCACGAAAGATCATGGCCTCCTCGCCGACGGACGCGGAGGACGCGCTGCTCGCGGTGGAGGCGACGGGCCGGGAGGCAATGACCGAGCTGCGGAACCTCCTGGGCCTGCTGAGCCCGGCCGCCGACGGGACAGGTGAACCCGCGACGGCCGGGGCGCGCTCCCCCGGCGGCCGCTCTCCTTCGGCCGCCATGCCGGCCGTGCTGCGCCCGCAGCCAGGGCTCGGCGAGCTCGAGGCGCTGATCGGCCGGGTTCGCGCCGCCGGGCTCCGGGTGACGCTGACGGTCACCGGGACCTCCCAGGTCCTCCCGCCGGGCGCTGACCTGGCCGCCTACCGGGTCGTGCAGGAGGGGCTCACCAACGTGCTGCGGCACGCGGGGACCGCCTCGGCGTCCGTCGTAGTGCGCTGGGGTGACCAGCTTGAGCTCACCGTCACCGACGACGGCCAGGGAGCCGGCCCAGCCGGCCCGGATGACGCGCGCTCACCAGGCCAGCGGCGCGGCCTGCTCGGGCTCCGCGAGCGGCTCGCGCTCTACGGCGGGGAACTGGCGGCTGGGCCGCGGCCGGACGGCGGCTGGCGGGTCCGGGCTGTCCTCCCGCTGCCGGGAGCGGCCACGCGGGAAGCGGCCCCGGCGGGAGCGGCCACGCGGGAAGCGGCCGGATGAGCGGGGAGTACAGCATCTTCAGCGAGCAGCCTGGTGACGCCGGCCCGTTGACCGTGGTGATCGCCGACGACCAGGCACTGGTGCGCGGCGGGTTCCGCCTGATCCTGAAGGCGGCCGGCATCAACGTAGTCGCGGAGGCGGCGAACGGCGCGCAGGCGGTCGCGGCGGTCCTCGCGCACCGGCCGGACGTCGTGCTGATGGACGTCCGGATGCCGGTGATGGACGGCATCGAGGCGACTAGGCGCATCCTCGCGGATGTCGTCGCGGGTGACACCGCTTCGGATGCCACCGCGACCCGGATCATCATCCTGACCACGTTCGACCTGGATGAGTACGTGTACGCGGCGCTGTCGGCCGGGGCGAGCGGCTTCCTGCTCAAGGACGTCACCCCCGAGCACCTGGTCGCCGCCGTCCAGCTCGTCCGCACCGGCGACGCGTTGCTCGCCCCGTCGATAACCCGCCGCCTAGTCGAGCGCTTCGCGTCCGCGACGGGCGCAAGCGTTCTCCCGGCGGACGGGTCCGCGGCGGGTAGGGGTGGGCCCGGCAGCGGGGCGAGCGCGGGCTCAACAGGCGCGGGCTCAGCAGGCGCAGCGGCCAGGCCGGGCATCGCCAGGCCTGGCACGGCCGGGCTTGGCACGGCCGGGCCTGGCCGGCCGGGCTGCGACGTCTCCGCGCTGACCCCGCGCGAACTGGAGGTCCTCGGCCTGATCGCGCGGGGCCTGTCCAACGCCGAGATCGCCGCGGAACTTGTCCTGTCCGAGGCGACGGTCAAGACCCACGTGGCCCGCATCCTCACCAAGCTGGCCCTCCGAGACCGCGTCCAGGCGGTCGTCCTCGCCTACGAAACGGGCCTCATCTCCCCTGGGATGTAGCCCTGACCGCCGCTCAGCCATCCGAGACCTCACTCGCAAGCCCTACTGGCCCCGCAGGCACCGCTGAGTGCCAGAGACGACACAGCCCGCCAGCCACAGGCCAACCACCGCACTGCCGCAGGTTCCGCCACAACCCCAGACGGCCACGCCAGCCACCGCCGGGCAGCATGACGGCCTTACCTGAAGCTGCAGAGCTGAGCTCAGGACCGGCCACCACCGACGGCCAGCCACCGCCAACCCCCCTCACGCGCAACAACCCGCACCGCCCACCTCAGCCAAACGCCCGCCCCCGCCGCAACGCGCCTAACCATGGCGCCCTGGCCACGGCACGCCAGCCCGCGTACCGCCGCCAGTCCCGCGACTGCCTCAGCCGGTCACCCCCAGCAAGCGGACGTGGAGCATGACGGCCTTATCCGTACAAACGTCGTTCCGGCCCGGAAGGCGGCTTTTGCCTGGAGCGCCGGAACGGCGTTTGGTCGATCCGCCCCGGCCGGCCACCGGATACCTGTGCCACCCCCAGGCGGATCGTGAGTGGCGAGCCAACCGGGTCAACCGCCAGCCAGCACCCGGCACGACCGCCTCAACCACCGGTAGACTTTCGTTAGCGTTTATCAGGATATTTCCCAGAAGTCGCTTAGCCGGGCCACCGCCACTGAGGCACCGCGCGGATCGGATGCAGGTCTGCGTCCGTCTGCGCCCGCGAGTTCTGCTGGGCGACATGGGCACCGAACTCCACGTGCTCCCGCACCGCCTGCCGGAACGGCTTGTCGCCTGGCAGCCCTGCCTCATCCAGAGCCTCCAGGTACAGCGCGACGAACCGTTCCCGCTGCTCGTCCGTGATTTTCAGGTTCCGGTGCACGTCGATGAGATACGCGAACCCGAGCTCACGGGTGAACTTGTCCGGGCCGCCGAACGACTCGGCGGTGAACCAGGTCAGGTGATCGACGTGCGTGGGCACCCGTTCGGTAAACAGCGTCCGCAGTACCGGATCGGCGAGGGCTTTGTCGTAGAACAGGACCTCAAGCCGGTGCAGGCCCTCGTCACCGCCAGCGTGGTCGTACAGAGTTTCCGCCGCCATAGGGTCATCCTAGGCAGATGTGCCTGAAAGGGGACGGCTCAGGGGCGATCCGCTTTCGGGAAATGACGTCATTGGGGTATTGCCGCGCCGACCATTATCCCGCACGCTCGGTGCATGCATGTGCCGCCTGGCACGCCCGCCGTCCCCCCAGACGGGCCTCCCGCAGTGCTGCCGGGAGCCGACGCGGCGCTTGTCGGCGTGGCCGCGCTCATTATCGTGATGGTTCCGTTCCTGTGGCCGCTCGTAGCGCATCTCAACGTGATGGCCCACGAAGGAGCGCACGCCCTCGTCGGTTCGGTGCTTGGCTTCCCACTGTGGGGCGTGACGCTGGACCTGGAACCAGGCGGCGCGACGTACTGGCGCGACGCGCCAGAGACAGGAGTGCGCAGGACGCTGACCAGGTTCGTCGGCTACCTTGGCCCGAGCGGTTTCGGACTCTGCGCGGCGAAGCTCATCGAGACCGGACGGGTCGTCGCCGTGCTCTGGATCGCGATCTTCCTCCTGGTCCTGCTCCTGTTCCTTATCCGTAGGTCCTTCGGCATCGTCTCAGTTCCCGCTGCCATCGCGGCGCTGGCCGTGGTCACGCGCTATGTCCACGCGGGTCTAGAGGAAGTCATCATCTACGGAATGACCTGGCTGCTGCTGTTGTCCGGCGTGCGCGTCGCCGCCGCCCACGGTGTTAATGCCGGGGACGCCCATAACCTCAGCAGCACCACGCCCATCCCCCGCAGGGTCTGGGCCCTGCTGTGGCTGGCGGGCACGCTCCTGGCCGTTGTGATCGGCGGGAAGTGGATGATCCTGCGGACATGATCCGGAAAGTCAGCCCCACCGGTGCCGGCGGCGAGCAGCGCGGCCAGCGCTGGATCTTCTGTCATGATTCCTGCCCGGTCAGGGCGGCGCGGAACTTCGCGTCGGCCATCACGTCTATCACAGACTCGCCAGCCCTGATCGCCGCCGCCATGCGCTCCTGGCGGGCCGTCAGGCGCTCAGCCGTCTCGTTGACCTCCGCGGCGGTCCGCCGGGAGGAAGACGCAAGCCAGCTTCCGGCGCTCGTCAGCCGAGGAGGGAACTGATCTGGCGGGCCGCGTCCATGACCGCTGGGAGGGCCGACTCGGCGAGCTGGCGGTCGACGGTGATCAGGTGGACGCAGGCGGGGCGGTCGGCGGGGCCGCGCGGGATGGGCGCGGCGACGTCGTAGACGCCGGCGGTGACCTCACCGTGGGTCATGGCGCAGGAGTCGCGGCGAGCCTTCGCGACGCCCGCGGGCTCGTCCGCCTCTGGCGGGAGCTGGGCGCGCAGCACGTAGGCGGCGGCGCCCCGGTCGAGGGGCGAGCGGTGGCCGGGGCGGTAGACAAGGTGGGCGACCATGGTGACAGGCTCGACGGCGGCGACCGCGACCGGCGAGTCGCCGTCGTGCACAAGGACGAGGGCTGTCGCGCCGACCTTGTCGGCCAGGTGTCGCAGCACGCCAGCGGCCGCCGCCTTGAGCGTCGGCTCGTACAGGCGGGCGAGGGCGATGAGGCCGCTGCCGACCCGGTAGCGGCCGACGGCGTCGCGCGTGATGAGCCGGTGCTGCGCGAGGGCGCAGAGCATGCGGGAGGCGATGGTGCGGTGCACGCCGAGGCGCTCGGCGACCTCCTGGACGGTCATGCCGTTCTCGGCGGTGGCGACCATCTCAAGCGCGGACAGGCCGCGGGCGAGGGTCTGCGCCCCGGTCGGGGTCCCGAGTTCCGCTGCTGCTGTGCTTCCTGCCACGATGGGGCTTCCTGCCACGAGGGGTGCCCGCTACGACCACAGCCCGAAGGCCAGTCCGATGCCTGTGCCGGCCGGGGACCGGTAGGCCGGGATGTACTCCGACCACTGGTGCTTGAGGTCCTCGGCGCCGCCTGCGCCGGCCGCGACGAGCCAGTTCCTGCATTCGGACGTGCCGGAATTCATCCGGTTCGCCGGCAGGGCGGAGAGGGCATCCAGGTCACCGGAGCGCATGCCCTCGACGAGCCTTGTGTCGAGCTCCGTGTCGACGATGAAGTGGGACAGGCCGCCGGATGCGATGACGACCGCGCGGCGCTCGCCCGGTAGCGTCCTGACAGCGGCGGCGATCGCCCTCCCGAGGTCGACGCAGCGCTTCGGCGACGGCTGGTTGGGCTTGAAGTAGGTGTTGAGCAGCACTGGCACGCACGGGATGCCAGAGGACTTGAGCAGCCGGACGAGGACGAACGCGACGGCATGGCCGAAGCCCTGGTGCGGGCCGTGGTCGCGGACCTTATTGCCCGCCGCGACGTCGAAGTCGCGGGCCATCAGCTCTTCGATGAGCCGCTCGCCCGCCCCGGCATCGCCAGGGTGGGTTGACCCGTCGAGGCCCTGCATGAGCCGGACCTCCCGTTCGTGCGGCAGTGTGGGCTCGCGGCTGGGCGGCGGGACGATCCTGATCTCCTCGCCGTAGTACAGGGACAGGGCGGGGAAGTTGTCGAAGTCGTACATCTCCTTCTGGTCGTCCCCGACGGGAATGATCAGGTCGGGTTCCAGCGCGAGGATGTCGCGGCCCAGGCGCTCGATCGACGCGATGGCCAGGCCGTGCTTGGCGGCCCAGACGCTGCCGTCGAGCTCTTCATCGAACTTGCCTCCGGCCGCGGCGACGTGCTCGTCGTAGGTCCTGATGACGCCCGTCGTGTCGTAAAGCCGGGGATTGGTGACATCGATGAGGGCGCGGGCCGGCCAGATAAGGCCAGGGTCCAGGGTGACCATAGGGCTGTGCGAGGTGCCCGCGACGGCGATGACGCGCGAGGTCATAGGCGCTCCTTAGGCGAGGGCGTCGTCACGTCTCAACGCAAGCATGATCTTTTGCATGTGTCAATAAATGCACTTATAGGTGCAAATAACGAGCATGCCCCTTGACGCTCCGCGGGGCCGCATCGACGATCGTGGACATGGACTCCTCTGGCGGTCCGCCGCTGCCCCTCGCCGGCTTCCGCGTCGTCGACCTGACACGCTTCCTCGCCGGGCCGTACGCCGCCATGGTCCTCGCCGACCTCGGCGCGGACGTGATCAAGGTCGAGCAGCCGGATGGCGGGGACGATTCCCGAAATTTCGGCCCTTTCCACGAAAGCGGAGAGTCCTGGTCATTCATCCAGGCCAACCGGGGCAAGCGCTCGGTCGCCCTCGACCTGAAGGACCCCCGGGGCAGGGCACTCGTGCTAAAGCTGGCCGCCCAGGCGGACCTCGTCCTTGAGTCCTTCCGGCCCGGTGTCGCCGCCCGGCTCGGCCTTTCCTATGACGACGTGAAGGCGCTGCGGCCCGACGTGCTGTACTGCTCGGTCAGCGCCTTCGGGCAGACCGGCCCGTACGCGACCCGGCCGGGCTTCGACATCATGGCGCAGGGCATCACCGGGGTGCTGCGGATGACCGGGCAGCCGGACGGGCGGCCCGCCAAAGTCGGGTTCGCCGTCAACGACATCGCGGCCGGCATGACGGCGGTGCAGTCGATTCTGGCCGCGCAGCTCGTGCGCGTGTCTGCCGGCACCGGGCAGTACATCGACATCGCCATGGTCGACTCCCTCATAGCGTGGACGGTATGGGAGGCGGGCGGGTTCTTCGGCGTCGGGAACGTGCCGTGGCCGACCGGGACGCGGCACCGGCTCTCGGCGCCCTACCAGGCATATAGCACTAAAGACGGATATATCACCATCGCGGCCTTCACTGACCGGCTCTGGCAGCGCACCGCCCGTGCCCTCGGTGCCCCGCAGTGGCTCGACGACCCCCGGTTCCGCACGCCGACGGACCGGATCGCGCACATCGACGACCTGGAAGCCGCCCTCGAGGCGGTCACGGCGACTGGGACGACCGCCGAGTGGCTCGCGGTCCTCGACGAGGCCGGCGTCCCGGCCGGCCCGGTGCTCCGTTACGACGAGACCCTGCAAGACGAGCAACTCGAAGCCCGCGCGATGATCGTCGAGATGGATCACCCGCTCATGGGCCGGGTCCGCACCCTCGGCCAGCCCGCCAAGTTCAGCGCGTCGCGCCCCGGCGCCTACCACCGCCCCGCTCCGTGGCTCGGCCAGCACACCGCGCAGGTCCTCCGCGACGAGCTCGGCGTCACCAGCGCGGAGCTTGCAGAGCTCATGACGGCAGGCGTCGCCTACGACAAGCACCCGGAGGCTGCACAGTGACCGACACCGACCCGCTGCTGCTGACCCGCGACGGCGCGGTCGCCACGCTCACGATCAACCGCCCCGAGCGGCTGAACGCGCTCAGCTACGCCATGTTCACCCAGCTCCCGAAGCTCATGGCGGAAGCCGCCGCGATGCCAGGGATCCGCGCCCTCGTGCTGCGCGGCGCGGGCACGCGGGCGTTTTCCGCGGGCGCCGACATCTCCGAGTTCGAGACGACGCGGATGACGCGCGAGCAGGCCGCCGCGTACGACGACGCGATCCTCGCCGCCGAAGAAGCCGTCGCCACCTTCCCCTCCCCCACCCTCGCCGCCGTGCACGGCCACTGCTACGGGGGCGGCTGCGCCCTGGCGGTCGCCTGCGACATGCGGTTCGCGGCGGCCGGCGCGCGGTTCGCGATCACCCCGGCGAAGCTCGGCCTTGTCTACCCGTTGCGCGGCACCAAGCGCCTCGTCGACCTGGTCGGCCCGTCCCGCGCCAAGATCATCCTGATGTCCGGCGCCGACTACAGCGCCGCAAAGGCCCAAGCGTTCGGCCTGGTCGACGAGGTATATGACGACCCGGCCGCGCTCGACGCCGCGGTCCGCGAGTTCACCGCCCTCCTCGCCGCCCGCTCCGGCATCACCCAGCGCGCTGTCAAGGAGACCGTCGCCCGCATCGTGGACGGCACCACCCACGACGACGAGTCCCACGCACAGCTCCGCGACTCGGCCCTGGCCAGCCCCGACTACGCGGAGGGCGTCCGCGCCTTCCTTGAACGCCGCCCCCCGGTATTCGGCTGATTAATTTCAAATTCTTCAAAGTCAAGATCAAAAACAGGATCCGCCCGAACGAGTCCGGCTTACTCACCCCGGCTCCCGCTGAACGCTGTTGTCCTCAAACCAGCATTTTCTGGTCTACGCTTTGGGATAAGGATGTCGCGCGTCGTTGCGCGACCATCCCAATTCGGCTTAGCGCTTTGCCTGGAGGCATTGTGAATGATGTGCCTGGCGCGGTGTTCCACGGCGAGACTGCGAGGGTTGCCGTTCCGTGTACTGCCGGACCGCGTGTGCGCGGCCGAGGCTCCGCCGCTGGCGCTGCTTACCTTGCGTCTCTGTGCTCTCGGATGATCTCCTGATAGTGCAGGCCGCTGCGCTTCAAGGTCCGGCGCTGCGTCTCGTAATCTACGTAGCTGATACCGAAACGCGGACGATACCCGTACGACCATTCGAAGTTGTCAAGCAGCGACCAGCAGTAGTAACCACGCACGGGCACCCCACTAGCGGCAGCCTCGATGGTCGCCTCGACATGTCCGGAAAGGTAGTCCGACCGTCCCGAATCGTGGACGAATCCGTCGCGATCCGGTTCGTCATCGAACGCTGCTCCGCTTTCGGTGACGATAAGAGCTGGGGCGTCGTACTCCTTCGCGACCCTCACCAAGACGTCGCGAAGACCTTGCGGATAAACTTCCCAGCCCATTGCGGTGACGGGCGCGCTGTCGACCGGAACTTGTTGGTAACGGAGTGTCGCTACCGTCTCATCAGCGACCACGCGCATCCGGAAGTAATAGTTGATGCCGAGGAAGTCGCACTGCTCCGAGACAACATCGAGGTCCCCGTCGTGAAGCGGCGGGTCGACCTGATACAGCGCAGCCATGTCAGACGGGTAACCTCTGCCGTGCAGCGGATCCAGCCACCAGCGGTTGATGTGACCATCGGCGCGGTCGGCTGCCTGGACGTCCGCTTCGGACTGCGTGGCCGGTTCACACGGGCTCAGGTTCAGGACGATCCCGAGCGATGGGGCTAGCCGTGCGTTGGCCCGAACCGACCGAACCGCCAGCCCATGACCGAGCAACAGGTGATGCGAGGCGTGCACGGCACTTCGCAGGTCCCTGTGTCCCGGAGCCATCCGACCTTCCAGGTGCCCGATCCACGCGCAGCAGAGTGGTTCGTTAACCGTGGACCAGTCGGTGACACGATCACCGAGGCGATCCGCAACAATGCCGGCATAGTCCGCAAAGCGCAGTGCGGTGTCACGGTTGACCCAACCCCCGGACTCCTGCAGCGTCGATGGCAGATCCCAGTGATAGAGCGTTACGAACGGAGTGATCCCTGTTGCGAGCATGTCGTCGACCATGCGGTCGTAGTGGTCAAGACCAGCGATGTTGACGCTTCCGCTGCCGGTGGGCTGGATCCGCGGCCAGGCGATGGAGAACCGATAGCTGTTGACCCCTAGCTCGCGGAGCAGGTCCAAGTCATCGTGCCACCGGTGATACGAATCGGTTGCCTGCTTGCCGTCATCAGCATTGTCGATCGCGTACGGAGTGCGGCAGAAGTCATCCCAAATTGACCGGCCGCGGCCGTCTGCCGAGACGGCGCCCTCCGTTTGGTACGCGGAGGTCGCGACTCCCCATCGGAAGTCGCTCGGCAGCGCTTGAAGATCCATCTAATGACACCTTTCGACGTTTCAATGACAATCGGGCCCTGCAGTCGCCTCGTCCGCGCGACACGACCGTCGTTAATCCTCGGCTTGCCTGCCGAGGCGATGAGGGCGACGCTTCAGGGGGAACGGTTGCGGTCACTCCGGTAAGACCCGGGGTTTGCCGCCCGAGGCGACCAAGTCAGCGATGACCAGCGATGCCGCGCCGAGGGTGACAGCGTCGTTGCTGACCTGCCCCACCAGCACACTGACGTCGCGGGCGGGGTGGTCGAGCGCTTGGCTGTCGATCACGGCTCGGATGCGGGGCAGCAGCGAGGGCACGACAGTAGTGCCGACCGGGCCCCCGAAGACGATGCGCTCGGGATTGAGCAGGTTGACCAGGCTGGCGGCGGCGATGCCGAGGTAGTCGGCTGTCTGGTCAAGGAGCCGGCGGGCGCTGGCCTGGTGGGGAGCAGCCTCCACCAGCCGGGCGATCCACTCCTTCGCGTCGTGATCGTCGGGGAGGTCCACCTGCGGGTCCGAGGCGGCCCACTGTTCAAGGAGCGATTCCGCGCCCACGTACGCTTCGAGGCAGCCCCGCGCGCCGCACCGGCAGGCGCGGCCGCTGGGGATGAGACAGGTGTGTCCCCACTCCCCGGCGCTGGATGACACGCCCCGGTACAGCCCGCCGTCGGTGAAGATGGCGGCGCCCACCCCGGTGCCGAGAAGGACGACGACGACGTGCCTGGAACCTTGCCCGGCGCCGAACCACATCTCCGCCTGCCCGAGGGTGTTGGCACCGTTGTCCACAAAGACAGGGGCGTCAAGGGCTGCGGCGAGCGGGCCGGCGAACGGGACACCCTTCCAGCCAATGCCGGGAGCGTGGACAACTGCCTCCCGCCCTGTCTGTGTCACCTGGCCGGGCACGGCAACACCGATCCCGAGCAGTCGCTGCCCTGGGCTGAGATCGGCCTGCATGTGGCTGACGGCCTCGACGATCTCGGCGATACGGGCCTGCGGATCGTTCGTGAGCGGCTGGGTGCGGATCACGGGCCGGCCGACCTGGTTCATGGCCAAGTCGAATCGCTCGGCCCGGATGCCTGTCTCCCCGACGGCCACCCCGACGACGACGCCGAAGTCGGGGTTAATCTCGAGTTGCACCCTGGGACGGCCGCCATCGGACTGTTCCATGCCCGTCGCGACAACCAGTCCCTCCTCGAGGAGCTCGGCCACCACGTTCGTGATAGTGCCACTGCTCAATCCAGTCATCTCGCCCAAGACGACCCGGTTCACCGGGCCCCCGAGGAGCAATCGACGCAGCAGTGCTCCTCGGTGGGCCCGCCGCAGATCCCTGGTAGTTACCCGGTCTGTCGGCATCGTCCACCTCTGCATGCGACGGGTCTCAGCGACCCGCCAGGCGAACACCTCATATACCTAGCCTCCCGCCAGAGCGCCCACCGTGAGGCCGCGGGCAACATATCGTTGCAAGAATGGGAACAGCACCAGCATCGGGAGCGTGGACACCAGCGACCCGAGAATAACCTGAGGGTAGAGGGCTTGATTGACCCCTGGCGTAGCCACGGACCCGAGCCAGATCGAAAGGCCCACGGTGAGCGGGTACTTGGCGGTGCTCGAGACAAGCACAAGTGGCAGGAAGTAGTTGTTCCAGGTCCCGATGAAGGAAATCAGGAACAATGTCACCATCCCCGGCACTACCGTTGGCAGCGCGATCCTGTTGAAGATCTGCAGCTCACGAGCACCGTCAATTCTCGCCGCCTCCAAGAGCGTCGACGGCACGGCCTCGCCGATATAGATAGACATGAAATAGACGCCGAACGGGAACACCAGCATCGGCAAGATGACGCCTTGGTATGAGTTCGCCAGGTGAAGCGTTCGCTCGAGGATGAAGAGCGGCACGATGAGGACCGTGCTCGGGACCATGAGCCCGCCGAGGACAGCACTCATCAGTGCGGCGCGGCCCCGGAACCGGAACATTGCCACGGCGTAGCCGGTCAGCGTGCACAAGTACGTACCGAGCGTCGCGGTTACGAACCCGTAGATCACCGAGTTGAGCAGCCACTGGCCGAAGATCCCGTCCTGGACCGTAAACAGCTGCGAGATGTTGCTCCCGAGTGCGCTGAATGATCCCGGAGCGAAGGTGTTCGACGAAAAGAGCGTCGAGTTGCCCTTTGTAGACGCCACCACGAGCCAGTAGAGGGGCACGATCACGATGGCCGCGATCAGCGCCAGCATGGCCATGCCGAAGGTGCCACCGAACCGCAGGCGTGCTTTGCTCCTCATCGGACCCCACTCCCTTCAGGAACGTCGACGCCGGCCCCGATCCGGTCGGGAGACTGGGCAGCGGCAAGCACGGACCTTCTAGCCTTCCGGGCCGGTCGCTCCTTCTCGCGCGATCGCACGATCCTGAAGAAGGCGAGCGACCCGAGGATGGTGATGATGGCCAGCACCACCGACATGGCGGCCGCCAGCGGGATGTTGCCGTAGGAAAAGGCGGTCGTATAGATGAGCAGGTTAGGTGTGTAGCCGGTGGGGATCGAAGTGATCTGACTCACGATGGACGGCTCGTTGAACAGCTGCAATGTGCCGATAATCGACAGCACCAGGGTAAAGGTGATCGTCCGCCGTAGGAGAGGAATCTTGATACGGCGCGCGATCTGCCACTCGCTTGCTCCGTCGATCCTCGCCGCGCTTAGGATTTCCGCCGGTATCGACGATAGACTCGTCAGGTAGATTGTCATGTTGTACCCGGTAAACTCCCAGGTAACGATGAACATGATGGCGTAGAGCACGAGCTTCGAGCCCAGTGGATTGACCGTGGTATGCATCAGGCCGAAATCGCGGGGAAGGCCGAGAAGCGAGTCGAGCTGCGGCGTGAACAGGAAGCCCCACATGATCGCCGCGATCACACCGGGGATAGCGTACGGCAGAAAGTAAATCGTGGCGAAGATTCGCTTGCCCCGGCAGTAAGGACTGTCCAGGAAGAGGGCCAGAGCCATCGCGGCCACGATCATGACCGTAACCTGGACCACGCCGAAGTAGAGCACGCGTTGCAGGCCCTGCCAGTACGCGCTGTCGTGCAGCAGGAACCGGTAGTTGGCCCAACCTGACAACTGGCCGGTTATAGGAGACTTGAAACTGGTGTAGACCGAGTAAATGAGTGGCAGGGCGAAGAATATTGCGAATAGCACCACGAATGGGGTGACCATCGCCACGGGCGCTCCCGGCCGGTTAAGCCGGGAGCGCCGCAGGGTCACCGGGGTGACCTTAGCCGACCTTGACATTGTAGCCCTGGCCCTGAACGTACTGGGCAAGTTCGTTTTGCGTGTTCGAGAGCACGTCGCTCCATGGCTCAGTGCCGGCGACGGCCTTGGCGATCTCGGCATTGAGGTCGTTGTTGAGCTCGGTGGTCCACGGGCTAAACGTGAAGTTGGAGCTGACGTCGGGCTGGAAGTCCTGGTAAATCTTGTTGAGATTCTGGGTGAATCCCGTCTGGGTGCCCTTCGACGTGGTGTACGCCGGGAACTGTGCGGGGTTGGAGACAACGGGGAGGCTCCCCGCTGCAATTGAGGTGTTGGCGCCGCCTAGGTCCATGAAGGAGGCAAACAGCGCGCCCGCCTGCTTGTTCTGCGACTGCGAAGTGACCGAGTAGCCCGAGCCGCCGTTGTTCGCCGTCACGTCCTCGCCGGCAGTCCACTGCGGCATGGTGGTCACGGTGAAGCTTTCCGATCCAGCCTTGATGTACGGCACCAGCACCGCGCTCGGGAACCAGTCCGGTCCCATATAGGTTGCGTACTGGCCGGTGGCAATCGAGTGCTGCCAGGCGGGCGTGAAGTCGGCCTGCACGGCGATGTCGCCCTGCTTGATTAGATTGCCCCAGTAGGTCATGACCTTCTGGGCGGCGGGGCTGTCGAGATCGATGGTCCAGTTGCCGTTGTTATCGGTAAATGGATTGGCTCCGGCCTGCTGGAGCAGGGAAAGGACGTACTCGCCGTCGTTATTGGGGAAGTAGGTCATGTACTCGTTTGGATTGTCCTTGTGCAGGGTCTCCGCGTCGGATGCGAAGGTCGCCCAGGTGGTCGGTACGGGCAGGTGATACTGCGTCAGTACCGATGAGCGGTAGATGAGACCGAGTGTCCCGCCGCCGAAGGGCATGTTGTATACCTGGCCATTGAACGTCACCGCGGACGTCGCCCACTTGGGTAGCTGGCTCAGGAACGGCTGGACGTAGCTGGAGATGCTGGTGATGGCCTTCGACTGAACGAATTCAGGGATGTACGGATACTCCAGCATCACGACATCGGGCTCACCGCTGCCCGCTGTGTTCGCGGTCGCAAGCTTGCTGTACAGCTCGGATCCGGCCCCAACGTTCTCGACATTTACCTTGATGTTCGGGTAGATCTTCTCGAACTGCGGGACCACTTCCGTTGTCTGCGGCGCCCCGGCCCACGTCCAGACGGTCAGGGTGGTGTCACCTTTATAGACGGGCCATTTAATGCCGTCGATCGTCACGCCGCCGCCAGTTCCGCTGCCGCTCGAGGACGCGTCGGCCGAAGAACTACTGCTGGACCCGCATGCCGCTGCACCGAAGATCAGCGCCAAGGACAAACCACTCGCCGCGGCGATCTTACGGACGCCATGCTTCATTGCTGCCTCCATAGGCTCACTCCTGCGGACTTCGGCTACGCCGCAGGCCACGTGAACCCTCTCGATTCAGGAGAAGCTACTCTCACGACATAATTTAAGTCAAGAGGTAAGTTCGGCGGCTCGGGTCGAACGACTGCGTCGCGGCCGTCAGGACACTTCGCGACGCGACGAGACTCCACATCCACCTGCTCGCGAAGCCAGGCCTAGTGCTCCGGCTGCTGGCCTGGTCCCCGTGGCCGACCGTCGGCCATTACCGCAATCCGGTCGCGCCTGGCTAGCGGTCCGCACGCCGGGATCAGAGGCTGAGCTTTGTGGCGACGCACAAATCCGTTCTGGATGATTGATTTGAGCTCCGGACGCTATCGCGCAACCAGAGGCCGGGCGCGCCGGCCGGGCTAGCATTTCGGGGCAACTCACCCGAAGGCGAGGTTCCCGATGCGACTCGGCTGGTCCATCCCACTGCCCGGCCCGTTCCGGCTGTCCGGCACTATCTGGCGTTCCAAGCCGCGCCGCCGCAAGCGCCACGGGTCGGCCCGCCGGGTGTACCACGGCACCCTTCCCGGCTGGAAGTGCGTGCACAACCACTCGCGCGAGGATCTCGCGGTGGCGTGCGCCCAGCGCGAGGCCAAGCGCAGGGCTGCGGGAGGCCGGACTCGCTGACGCGCTCCGGCGCCGGCGATCGTGACTGAGGAGGAAAAGACGGCCACAACCACCCCAGGAACCCTTGCGGGAAGACGCGTCAGCTCGCGGGCTCGAAGGTTGAGGTAACGCCGTTCCACAGGGCGGCGCGGGCGGCGGGGAAGCCGGCGGGCGGCCCGTAGATCTCGATCGCGTACCCGAGGGTGCCGGGGATGACCACGAAGCCACGGTCTAGGACGTGGGTCTGCTCACCGTCGTAGGAATCGATGAACTCCCAGTCGGCTGCGTTCCAGCCTCGGTAGTACACCCGCTGGATGCTGATCTGCTGGTAGGTCGGGTCGCTCGCGGCCTTCGCCGCGGCCTGCTGCTCCCAGTCGGTGTACGCGTCGGCCTGCGGATCGTTGTTCCAGGCGACGAGGATGACGTAGCCGGGCATCGGCCCGGTGAACCGGACCTCATCCGGGTCGGTGGAGGTGACCGACCAGCCCGGCGGGACCTTGATCGAGAACCCGCTCGGGTCGGTGTAGGTGACCCAGCCCGCCGCGACGGCGCCTGAGCCGGTGGTGGGTCCCGAGGGGGGCGCGGCAGACGCAGACGCGCCTGGTCCCGCGTTTGCCACCGGGTTCGCCTGCGCCGACCGGTGCGACACCGTGACGGCGATCACAGCGCCCGCGACCACGATGGCCACGGCAGCGACCCCCGCCCAGGCCAGGCCGCTTACCCGGCTGCCCCGGCGGTCCCGTCCGGCCCCAGGCTGGCGCAGCGTCGGCGGGTCGGCAGGTGCCGCCGGCCAGGTGCCAGGAGGATCGGCCAGGCCTAGCCCTGCGAGGCGGACCGGACCTCCTGGATCCGTCCGCACCGAGGTCACAGTCGGCTGGTAGGGCCCGGGAACATGCCCGGTCCGCATGGCCGGGGCTGCCCCACGGGGTGCGCCAAGCGCGCCCGGACCGGCTCCCGGCCGCGCCGCCCCGAACTCGGCGACCAGTTCACCGGCGGTAGGACGCGACGCGGGGTCTTTCGCCAGGCACCGTGCCACCAGAGACCGGAGCGGCTCGGGGATCCCGTTGGTGTTGGGCTGGGTGTGCACCACCCGGTACAGCACCGAGGCCCCGCTCCCCGGTCCGAACGGCTCACGTCCGGTCGCGGCGAACGCAAGCACAGAGCCGAGGCTGAACACGTCGCTCGCCGACCCGGCGACGCCGCCTTCGGCCTGCTCGGGGGACATGTAACCAGGCGAGCCAGTCACCCAGCCGGTACGCGTCACCCCAGACAGCTCCGCGGCCCGCGAGATCCCGAAGTCGATGATCCGCGGCCCGTCCTGCGCGAGCAGCACGTTCGACGGCTTGAGATCCCGGTGCACCACGCCAGCGGCATGAATCACCTCAAGCCCCTCAGCGAGCCCTGCCGCCAGGGTCAGTACCGCCGCCGACGCGAGTGGCCCGAAGTCCCGCACCGCATCGGCGAGCGACGGCCCTTCGACATAGGCGGTGACCAGCCATGGTTGCGGGCCGTCCACGTCAGCGTCCACCACGGGCACGGTGTAGATGCCACTGACGGTACGCGCGGTCGCGACCTCCCGCGCGAACCGCGCCCGAAACTCTGGGTCCCCGGCCAGCTCAGCCCGGATCACCTTAACCGCGACCAGCCGCCCGCCGGGCGATTCCCCGAGGTACACCTGCCCCATCCCGCCCTGGCCCAGCCGACCCACGAGGCGGTACTTCCCGACCGCCCCCGGATCTCCTGGCCCCAGCGCCTGGACCATCCCCACCCCCTGATCCCCTGGCTACGCCGATGGACCTTAACGCAGCACAGCGACGGGGCGCCCGCATATTCAAGCATTTCAATTCAGAGGCGGAAATTACGGTTCGCGCCCCTCATGGCCTGCGTACGACCACGGTGCCAACGATCCGGTCGGCGAAGGTGCGGCCCGTGGCCAGGCCGGTGAGCCAGCCCGCGCACACGGGCAGGGTGTCAAGGACGTGCAGGACGCGCCGGTACATTCCGGTGCCGCCGCCGGTGAACTCCCCGGTGCCGGCGCGGATGGTGTAGAGGCCAAACAATGCCTTGCCAATCGACTGCCCGGTGAGGCCTTCGAGGAGTCCGTTGAAAAGGAGGTAAACCGGCACCATTGAGATCGTAAATGGGTCGGTGAGTACGGTGGCAGGGCCGAAGAGGAATAGCAGCGCCACCCACGGCCCGTAGTCGAAGGCCCCCGCGAGGAAACGGCGCCTGGTGCCGGCGGGCGGGTAGGTGAGGAGCGTCGCGGCGTCCGGCGGGGTCCTGGCCCGCATGGAGTGGCGCCACCTCCGGAAGGGTCGCCGCCGGTGATATGCCGCACCGTCTAGATCGGCTTCCTGGCCCGCCATGTCCCGCGCTATCTCGCCGAGGTTCCTCTGGGCGGCCGCGTCCGTGGGGTCGAGGCTTACCACCACCCGGAACTCGGCCTCCGCCTCCGCGTACCGCTTAGCGTCCCACAGGACGCAGCCCAGGCCCCTGTGAGCGTCCGTGTTGCCGGGATCGCAGCCGATCGCCTCACGGAAGGCCGCCTCGGCCTCGGCATTCTTTTCCTGATCGACGCAAGCTAGGCCCAGCCCGCTGTGGGCGTTCGAATGGCCGGGATCGGCGCGTATGCCATCACGGAACGCGATCTCCGCCTCGCTATGCAGTCCCTGACTGCGCAGCAGGTTCCCGAGGTTGGTTGGCGGCCAGGGATCGTCGCTGTTAAGCCGCATCGCCTCCCGGTATCCGGCTTCGGCTTCCGCCGTTTTGCCGACGTTTTCCAGCACGATGCCCAGGCCGTTATGCGCGTTGAACTCTTCGGGATCCAGCCGGATGGCCTCGCGGAACTCGGCCTCCGCCTCGATGTTCCGAGCAAGGCTCCACAGCGCCCAGCCAAGGCCCTCGTGGGACGCGGCGCGGGCATGGTCCAGGCGAATGGCCTCGCGGAGCTCGGCCTCGGCCTCGGCGTACCGCTTGACGCGGACGAGCAACCCGCCGAGCGCGGTGTGCGCGCCCGGATCGTCAGGGTCGTGGCTGATGGCCTCGCGGTAGGCCGCCTCGGCCCCGGCGTCATCGCCCTGCGCGGATAGCTTGTCGCCCTCGACGATCAAGTCGAGGTGCAGGTCAGTAGGCTCTTTCATCGCAATCCCCCCGCGCGGACATAGCGGGATAACTCGTTCTGATTCGACCTTCAGAACATAGCGCGCATGGCACTCGCCCGGTGTCATTACCGGTGAATTCTGGCTACGGGATGTGGCCGATTGCTGACATGCCGCTTAGAACCCGCAGCGGTTAGCCCGCAGGGTTGGGCGTCGGCCGCGCTCTAGAACCCTGGGGACCGGTAACGAAGTGCGGCTGCCGTGTTAGGTAGCCGATGCCTAGCGTGGCGTGCGGTCGGCTCGCCAGCAGGTTGAGCGCATCGGGATCTCGACCATCCCGTCCGCGTCGGCCCGGCGCAGCAGTCCTTCGCGGGCGCGGGTTAGTCCGGCCGACCGGTCCGTTTCGCCGGCCGTGATGATGCCGCTGTAGGTGGCCATCCAGTCGACGGCGTCGTCTACCGTCATGGTCCGGGCGAACGTGAAGGAGGCGCTCGCGATGTTCTCAAACGGCGCGTTCTCGGGGAGCGTGACCCCGTGCCGGCGGCGCGGCCGGGCACCGTCGTCCTCCGCGGGCCGCGGGCTGCGGAGCCTGTCGAGTTCGGCTACCCAGTCGGCCCGGCGGTCGCGGCTCGTCAAGATCACGCCCAGCCGGCCGCCGTCGCGCAGCACGCGGGCGATCTCGGGGACGGCCAGGACGGGGTCGAGCCAGTGCCATGCCGAGGAGACGAATACCCCGTCCGCGCTCGCGTCAGGAACCGGGATGGCCTCACCCCGGCCCGCGATGGCACGGACACCCGGTGACCGGGCCGCCAGCACGGCGCGCATCCTGTCGTCCGGCTCGACGGCGATGACCTGCCCGGCTCTGCGCTGCAGCGCGCGGGTGAAAAGTCCCGTGCCGGCGGCGAGATCGACCGCGGTCGCGCAGTCCGACGGGACAAGCCAGTCGAGTGCCTCGTCCGGCGGGCCGGGGCGCACCCGGTCGTAATCGTCCGCCACTTGCCCGAATGAGGTCGCGCGCGCTTCACCAGCATCCACGCCCGCAAGCTAGCAGATGCGTGTCTGCGCGCGGGCGGCCGACCCGACCAGCGCCGCCGCAGCGGCAAACGGCTCGCAGCCCGCGGGGTTTGCGCGGAAACTCGATGGTGATCTGCGCGTTCATCTGCCGGGTCCGGCCGTTAGAGCGCGAGCCGAAAGCACACCGCTCCGAGGATTATCACGGAAATCCGCATTGTTCGGAAATTCCGCACCTGCCACGCGACACCGGCTCTCATGCCCGGTTGAGGAAAGCGTCGATCTCGGCCCGGCTGGGTGCGGTGGCCGGGCCGTTTCGCTGGACGGAAAGGGCGGCCGCAGCGTTGGCGCGGTATGCGGCTGATGTCCAGGGCCGTGCCGCGCAGCAGTTCGGCGGCGAGCACGCCGCAGTGGGTGTCGCCGGCGCCGTTGGTGTCCACGGCCTCGACGGGGAACCCTCCGATGCGGCGGATCTCACCCTCGAAGGCGAGAACGCATCCGTCGGGACCATCGCGGACGACCACCGCCGCGCCAGCGGTGAGCCGCCCGGCGATTTTCAGAGCGGCCGCATCGCTGCTGTCGCTGCCTGACAGCACGCGGGCCTCGGTCGCGTTGCAGCTGAGCACCGCGAAACCGGGGAGCAACGCCTCCAGCACCCCGCCAGGGATCTCGGCGGCCAGCGGTCCCGGGTCGAAGAGCACACGCGCAGCTATGCCCGGTAGCCAGCCGAGCAGCGCGGCCCGGTTCGCCTCGTGCATCAGGCTGTAACCGGTGACGTACACAAGGTCGGCCGGGGTGACGGATACCGAGGCGAGCTGCTCCGGGCGTCGCCAGGCCCTCCGCCCCGGTGGACGTCACGAACGTGCGCTCGCCCTCGTCGTCCACCATTACCACGCAGACGCCCAGGTCCTCGTCGGGCGCGGGCCGCTGGGCGAGCGCGATGCCTTCGGCGGCCAGCGCGGCGCGGGCCTGGTCGCTGAACCGGCCGCTCCCGTAAGCCCCGGCGTAGGTGACGGTGGCTCCGGAACGGGCAGCGGCGACCATCACATTGAACCCGCCGCCTGGCGTCAGCTCGGTGTCGCGCGCCAGCACATCACCACCGCGTTCGGGCAGCGCGGGTACCCGCATCACCAGGTCCATGAGGACCTGGCCGGTGTGGATCAGCCGGCCGCTCACGGCGCCGGCACCTCCGCAGCGGTCGCCCGCCGCACCGGAACGTCAGTCCGCCGTGCCCCGCCGAGTGCCGCGTACACCCCGGCCGCGACGACGAAGGTGATCACCCAGCCGAGTCCGTTGGTCCCCAGCCACGTGTGGGCGAACACTCCGGCGAACCAGGCGTCATCACTACTGGTCCCGGCGGTGGTGAACAGGTACCCCGAGACGATCGCCAGCGCCCAGGCGGCCACGGCGCGCGGCTCGATTCCGGCGCGGTACCAGTACCCGCTGCGGCGGCTCATGTCCATCAGCGCGACGGGATCGTAGCTTTGGCGCCGCAGCATGTCGACGACGAAGACGCCGACCCACGCGGTGATCGGGATGGCCAGCAGGCTGATGAACGCGACAAACGGGGTGTAGAAGCTACCCGCGACCAGCATGAAGTAGAGCGAGCCGAAGAAGGTGACGACCACGTCCACGACCACGGCGTACACGCGCTTGATCCGGACCCCGAGCGTCAACGTGGTGAGTCCGGCCGAATAAACCGACAGGTGGTTGGACAGCAGCAGCCCGCCGAACGCGGCGATCAGGTAGGGAACGGCCACCCATGCCGGCAACAGCGCCCGGATCGCAGCGACCGGGTTGCTGGCCGTCGCGAGCGAGGGGTCACTCGCGGAAAGCAGTCCGCCGAGGGAGATCAGCAAGATCAGCGGGATGCCCGCGCCCGCGGCCGCGGAGGCGACCAGGGACCCGGCGCGAACCTTCGGGGCCTGGTACCGGGACATGTCGGCGGAGGCGTTGGCCCAGCCGATACCGGTACCGGCCGCGATCACGCCCACACCCGCGATCATTACGCCCGCCGATGCCGGCGGCGCCGAGCCGACGGCGTGCCAGTTGACCCTGGTCACCAGGGTGATCATGACCACGATGTTGAACGCGCCGAACACCCAGGTCGCCCACCGTTGCACGGCCACCAGCACCTTGTGCCCGAGTCCTGACACCACCACCGTGCAGATGATGAAGATGGCGATGCACGCGATGGTCAGCGCCGGCACGGACTTCGCGGTCGAACTGGTGCCGAACATGATCGAGAACAGCGACAACAGGGCGAAGGCAGCGGTGGTCGTGTTCACCGTCTCCCAGCCGAGCCTCGACGCCAGCGAGACGAGCGTTGGCCCGGCGTTGCCGCGCACCCCGAACACCGCCCGAGAACAGCGTCAGCCCGGGCGCGCCCCCGCGCCGCCCGGCGATCGACACCGCGCCGACGATCGCGAACGAACCCACCGAGCCGATCACCGCCACTACGGCCGCCTGCCAGAAGGCGAGTTTCTCAATACCGACCAGCGTGGCCCCGAGCGGCAACGCGAGAATCGAGATGTTCGCGGCGAACCACACCCAGAACAGCTGCATCGGATGACCAGACCGCTCGGACTCGGGGACCGGTTCGATCCCTCGGGTCTCCAGCGCCCTCTTCTCTGGCATCGGCGTCGCGGCAGCAGCGGACGTCGTTGTCGTGCTCGACATGATCCCTCCTAGTAGCGATGGCGGAGTTCGAGCAACCCATCGACGATGGGTTCCAGCCGCAGGTCGTTGACCCGCCGTACCTGCGCGACCAGATCGGTCGGCAGCCCGGACAGACCGTGATGGGCGCCGAGGATCGCGCCGGCGATCGCGGCGATCGTGTCGGTGTCGCCGCCCAGCCCGGCGGCCGCGGTGAGCACATCGATCGGCGAGGAACCCAGCGCCTCCACGAGCGCGAACGCCGCGACCACGGATTCCTGCGCCGCGACGGACGTGCCCACGACCGCATAGACCGCGCCGCCGACCACGCCGCCGCGATCGCCGCCGCTGAGACCGTCGCCGAGACCTCGAACCCAGCGGCGGGCCCACCTGATGCGCGCCGCGATCTCGCCGCCCGCGCACCAATAGCCACGGCGGCCGCCCTCGTCGGCGGCGCGTTCGGCCAGGTCCAGCGCAGTGGGCAGGTCGGCGCCGTCGATAGCCGCGGAGACGGCCGCGGCTACGGCGGCGGCCGCCGCGATGCCAAGGTTCGTGTTATGCGTGATCTCGCTGGCGGCGGTCACCGCCTCAACCAACTGCTCAAGGTCCGGTGGGGTGGCAATCGCGACCGGCGTGATCCGCATGGCCGCGCCGTTCGTCGTTCCCGTGCGCCCCGCCTCCTCGGGAGGCGTGCCGTTGCCGAGCAGCTCAAGCGCGCGTTTGGTGGACGGGCCAAGCAGGTCCGACGAGCCGCGGCGCGCCACGTCCGCCTCCCAGTCCAGCAGCGCCTTGGCGAACACCTCCGGTACGACCCGGCCGCCACCGCGGATGAGCAGCTGGGCCAGCAGCATGGCCTGCTCCGTGTCGTCGGTGATCGATCCGGCGGGCATGCCCGGCGCGATGGGCTGGTCAGCCACCGCGTCACGCAGCGTGCGGATCGGGCCGTAGCGGCGCGCGATCTCCGCACGCGACATCGATTGCGTCGGCATGCCGAGGGCGTCGCCTAGAGCCAGGCCGTAGAAGGCGCCGAGCGCCCGGTCCCGGGTGCTCACCGGTCCCCGAACGTCAGGTGGAAGCGGAAGTGTGCCGGATCGAGCAAGCTGACCACGTGCTCGATCAGCCGTCCCTGCGCATCCGTGCTGATGCGCACGGCGCGCAGGAACGGCTCACCAGCCCCGCGCTCAAGCAGTGCGGCGGCCTCGGCGTCCAGCGACTCCAGGCCGATCCATTGCTCCCCGCCGGACGCGTGCAGGCCAGCCTCGGCCAGCGTGGCCGTCAGCGAATCGTTTACCAGGCCTCGTTCGGGCAGGTCGGCAAGGACCCCGGTGGCCGACACCAACGAGACCTCCAACGACACCGGTACCCCGGCTCGCTGACGACGCAGCCGACGTACCGCGATGAACTCCGCCGCCCCGTAGGCCTCGCTCAGCACGGAATCAGTGGTCCGCTCGATGCCAAGCAACACAGTGACGATCTCGAACCCGGACCTGGAAAGAGCGGTGGCCCAGCCGAGTGACTGATCCAGCGCCACGCCATCGAACGTGACGAACGAACCCACCCCGCTCTGCGTGGCAATCAGGTCCCGCTGTGCCAGCTCGGCCAGGGCGCTGCGAACCGTCCCCCGGCTGACGTCATACTGCCGCGCCAGCTGATTCTCACCCGGCAGCCGATCCCCCCGGGCCAGCCGCCCCGAGCGGATTTGCGCCGCGAGATCGGCGATCAGCCGGTTCCGCTTCCCGAAACCCACCTGTTCGCTCCTGTACATACAGGTACAGTACATCCATATCTACCAGCACGTCCAGGTGGGGTAACTCCAGCCGTAGATCGTTATGTTCCCTGGTCCTGGGTTGCTTGCTGCAGGGAGTGACAAGCGCGGGAGCGGCGGTTCTGCCGCTAGTGCCAGAGCGGGACCGCCGGTGGCGGGTTATGCGCCGCCGCGGACGGCCTGGATCTGCGTGGTCTGGGCTACCAGGCGGTCGCTGCCGTCGAACAGGCTGGTCTGTGCAGCGCCCGGGCCAGGCGCGCGACCACCCGGTCAGCGCTCGCCTCATCGACGACGACACCGAGCTGCTGTGTGAACGGCATAAGCGCGACGAGCGCGACTAGGTCAACCGGCACGGGGGCAGCCTACTCGCGACCGAAAAGAATGTGACAAGCACGACCGCACAGGAAGAGGATGACCCGGTGGCCGAGCGCGACTGGTACGACTGGCACGCCCCCTACGACAACCCCGACAGCGGCCTGTCCAGGCGACTGTCCTGGGTACAGGAGCAGATCCGCGCCGCACTCGACGACGCTCCGCCCGGCCCGCTCCGCGCGATCAGCCTGTGCGCCGGCCAGGGGCGCGACATCATCGGCGCGCTCGCAAGCCATCCCCGCAAAGCCGACGTGACAGCCAGGCTCGTTGAGCTTGACCCGCGGAACACGGCGTACGCCGCCCGGCAGGCCGCCGCGGCCGGCCTCGAAGGCAGCGTCGAAGTCCTGACCGCAGACGCCGCGCTCACCAGCCGTTACCAGAACATGGTCCCGGCCGACCTGGTGCTGGCCTGCGGCTTGTTCGGCAACATGACAAACACGGACATCGAACGGACCATCGGCTACTGCGCCCAGCTGTGCGCGATGGGCAGCACCGTGATCTGGACCCGGGGCCGCTGGGCACCGGACCTGGTCCCGCAGGTCTGCGCCTGGTTCGAGGAACGCGACTTCGAGCGGCTCTGGCTCTCAAGCCCGGACTATCACGAGTGCGTAGGCGCCCACCGCCGCACCGCGCCGCCGGTCCCGCTTGAACTCGATGCGGTGATGTTCACCATGACCCGCCACGACCGGCGCACCGGCCCCGCCAGGTAGCCCGCGATAACCGGCACCCACCATTAGCGCACACGGACCGAAGGAGACACGATGACGACGGCCGCGACTGCGCTGCCACTGCTCGCGTTGCGGATCACTGCGGGCCCTGTCGAACTGCGGGGCGTCACCGACGATCTCCTTGGCCCCATTGCCGACCTCGCGCTCGACATCCACGAACCGGATTTCATGCCGTTCTTCGGCCCCTGGTCCCTCACGTCCGCGCAGGACATGCCGCGCGTCGTGGCCCAGTACCACTGGGGCCAGCGCTCCGCCTTCTCCCCCGCGAAATGGTCCGCCGACTTCGCCGTCTTCTACGACGGCGAGCTCGTCGGCTGCCAGGGCTTCGCCACGACGGACTACCTCATCCTGCGCACCGGCGAGACCGGCTCCTGGCTCGGCCGGAGGTTCCAGGGCCGCGGCATCGGCACGGCGATGCGCCAGGTCATCTGCGCCTTCCTCATCGACCACGTGGACGCGCAGCACATCACGTCGGCCGCCTTCGCCGACAATCCGGCCTCCCTCGCGGTGAGCAGGAAGGCCGGCTACACCGACAACGGCTCCGAGCTATTCAACCGCACGGGCAAGCCCGCGACCCTGCGCCGCATCGTCCTCGAACCCGCCAACCTGGTCCGCTACAAGCACCCACTGACGGTGCACGGCCTCCCGGAATTCCGCAAGTCCATCGGCCTGGACACTGCTGATCAAAATCAAGACGTCTCCAGCACACCCACCTCGCCACGGAATAGCTAAGACCCGCGATCTGTTGCCCGACATACTGAACGCGGCGTCCAGAAAATCGTGAAGAGGTCAGATGCGCAACATCGGCACGCCACAGGAAGAGTGGGCGCCGGGCACCCAGCCGCCTCCGGCGGCGTCGCCCACGCCCGCAGTGCCGACGCCCGCAGCGATGACACCTGCGCGGCTGCGGCACGTGATCCTGGTGCTCTCCGTGGCCTGCGGCATGGCCGTGGCGAACATCTACTACTCGCAGCCGCTGCTCGGCCGCATCTCCTCGGCCTTCGACGTCAGCCAGGGCCGCACCGAGCTGGTGGTCACCCTCACCCAGCTCGGCTACGCCATCGGCCTGTTCCTGCTGGTTCCGCTCGGTGACCTGCTAGAGAACCGGGCCCTTGTCTCCCGCACGCTCCTGGTGACCGCGGCCGCGCTGCTCGCGGCGGGCCTGGCGCCGAACTTTGGCGTGTTCCTTGCCGTGTCCGTGGTGGTCGGGATCAGCTCGATGGTCGCGCAGATCCTCGTCCCCTACGCGGCGCACCTGGCGTCCCCGGCGGATCGCGGCAAGGTCGTCGGCAACGTCATGGCCGGGCTGCTGCTTGGCATCCTGCTGGCCCGCACCATCGCGAGCCTGGTGGCCGCGGCCTGGGGCTGGCGCACCATCTACCTGGCCTCCGCGGTCCTGATGCTCGTACTATCGCTCCTGCTGACCCGGATGCTGCCCAAGCGGATGCCCGAGGCGGCCGGCACCTACCCCCAGCTCATGATGTCAACCTTGCGACTCGTCCGCGAGGAGCCGGTACTGCGCCGCCGCGCCGCGTGCCAGGCGCTGATGTTCGGCGCGTTCAGCTGCTTCTGGACCTCGGTGGCCTTCGAGCTGGTCCAGCGCCACCACCTCGGGCAGGCAGGAATCGGGATCTTCGCGCTCGTCGGCGCGGCGGGCGCCACCGCCGCCCCGTTGGCCGGCCGGCTCGGAGACCGCGGGCACGGCCACGTCGGCAGCGGCATCGCCCTCGCCCTCGCCGTGGTGGCCATGGTCCTGGCCGGGGTCTGGGCGGGAAACCTCATCCTGCTTGCCCTGGCCGGCGTCCTGCTTGACCTCGCCGTCCAGAGCCACCAGGTCTTCGGCCAGCGGGAGATCTACGAACTGCGCGGCGACGCCCGGGCCCGCGTCAACACGATCTACATGACCTCGATCTTCCTGGGCGGCACGATCGCCACCGCGATCTCGGGGGCCATCTACGACAGCGACGGCTGGACCGGCGTCACCAGGCTCGGCGCCGGGCTCGCGTTCATCTCGCTCGGCATCTGGGCGGTATCAGCCCTGCGGCGACGGAGAGCCTCAGCGCTCGCCTGAGCCCTCACCTGAGGGCGGCCGAATCCGCAGCCCGTCGAGCACCTGCCGGACCAGGGCCGGCGCGAGCGCGTCGTCCAGCGGCTCGTGGCCGAGCAGCAGCCGGTAGTACACGGGGGCGAAGATCTGGTCGACCGCGGCGCCGATCTCGGTCCCGGGATCCAGTTCCCCCCGCTCTATCCCCGCCCGCAGCAGGCCGGCCGCGACCTGTCGGCGCGGGCGCAGCCACTGCTCCTCAAGCGCGGCGCGAATGTCGGGGTCGGCCTGGCTGGCGGCCATCAGGTCGGCCATCAGCGGTCCCGCATCGCTGTCGCGGAAGAGCCGCAGCAGCGACAGCACCTGGGAGGTGAGGACCTCCTGGAGCGAGGCGCTCGTGTCGACTGCGATGGTGTACCTGGCACGGTTGAAGAAGCTCTCTAGGATCACGTGCGCCCGTGATGGCCACCACTTGTAGATCGTGGACTTGCTAACCCCGGCTCTGGCCGCGATGGCCTCCATCGTGACGGCATCGATCTGGCCACTCACCAGGAGGTCCGTCGCCGCCGCGAGAACCGCTTCCCGCACGCGCTCGCTGCGCGGCCGGCCCCGGCCGGGACGACCCTCAACGGCCACGTTCATCGGCGCCCCCGTGCACCAGGAACCCCGAAGTGAGCACCTCGAGGACCTCCCGCCGGTCCGCGGCGAAGTCGAGCCGCATGGCCGCCAGCTCCGGGTCGGCCTGGTAGGCGTTCTCCATGGCGGAAGCTTATCGGCCTGCTTAGGCGGGGCTTACAGGTTGCGTCGCTGGTGGCTGCGCCGCGCGGGCCGCTTCCAGGGCGTCAATCGTGTCCGCGATATGCGGGTGATCGGGGCTGAGGTAGCGGAGCCGTTCGGTCAGGTTCAGCTCGTGGAGCGTGATCGCTTCGTCGTAGCGGCCCAAGTCCGCGTAGGTGAGGGCGAGCGCGTGCCGCGAACGCATCGTGTCCGGGTGCGCAGGGCCGAGTAGCCGGAGCCGGGCCTCAAGCGTGTCGTTATGCAGGGCGGCCGCCTTGTCCAGCTGTCCGGTATCCGCGTAGCAGGCACCGAGGTTCGTGGCAGCGATGAACGTGAGCTGGTGATCGCCGAGGAGGCGCTGACGTGTCTCGTAAAGCTCCTCGTTCAGTGCGGTCGCCTCGGCTAGCCGCCCCGCGAGCCTGTACTTGTAGGCGAGGTTGCCCCGCACGAAGTCCGTGTTCTCGTGGTTGGGGCCTACGGTAGCCAGGCGCTCCGCATACGTCTCCTGGTCGAGAGCTATCGCCTCGCTCAGCCGCCCCGCCTCCGACAGCGCGGCTGCAAGGTTGATACGCGACTCGAAGATGAGGTAGTCACTGGGAGGCAGCACATGCTCGCGGCCGCGCAATGCCTGCTCGAAGCACGGGATCGCCTCGGCAGGCCGCTTGAGTGCCAGGTGGAGCTCGCCGTAGTCGTTCAGCGTCTCGAGTGTGTTCAGGTCGTCGTCGCCGAACAGCCGGCGCCAGTCCGCCAGGGTCCGCTCATAGAGTGCGCGGGCCTGGAGCAGCTGGCCAGAGACCCGGTGCGCGACAGCGAGGGCGTGGCGCGCGGTCAGCGTCACCCGGTCTTCCTCGCCGAGCAGTTCCGCGCAGTCCGTGAGCAGCCGGGTGCCGGCCGCGATCGCGGCGGCCAGGTCAGCGGCGCCCGCAAGCTGCCGCACCGCCCAGACCCTTGCCCGCAACAGGCGTCGAATCACGAGCAGACGGCTTACGGTCGCGGTGCCCATCGCAGCCGCCCAGGCGGCATCGACATGGGCGACAAGCTGACTGCCCTCGGCGCGGCGCTCCAGTGCCTGGGGTTCCGGGAACAGGCTTGGCTCAAGCAGGTCCAGGGCTTCGGCTACCGTGCGCTGCCAGCGGCCTTCTTCCTGGTCTCGCTCCCGCAGCGTCCTGGCGAGCAGCCGGTGCATGATCAGCTCTTCGCCACTCACCGACCAGGCGAGCAGCGACCAGGCGACGCAGCGCTCCGCCGCTTCGTCGACGGCGTACGGGCGGGCGAGACTGTCGGCTTGGCTGTCCTTGCCAGCTTGGACGGCCAGGTCGGCCAGCCCCGCCAGCAGGTTGCGCCGCACGCCAGCCGGGGAGAGCACGGCCATCACCCGCAGCAGCCGACTGACCATGTCATCGGTCACGCCAGCCCCAGCAGCCTCGCCTGTCTTGTCGATTCCACCGGCCTCGGCGTCCTCGACTGCCTCGGCGATCCGTACCGAATCGAGCAATGCGGCCGCCACCCCTTGCGGGTAAAGGCCACGAATGCCGCGCAGGACGTGGCCGGTCGGCACGGTGCGCAGTCGCTCCAGGTACTCCTGGCAGGAAAGCCGCTGGTTGGAGAGCACCGTCGCCGCCTGCGCCAGAGCCAGCGGCAGGTCGCCAAGCTCCGCCGCTATCGCGGCTGCCCCCGCCACGTCGGTCAGGCCGGTACGGTCGCACAGGTACCGGACCGACTCTTCCCTGGTGAACACCGAGACATCGACCGCGACTCCCAGCTGGGCGAACGCCTGGTTGGTGCTCGTGATGACAACCTGGGTAGCGCCGTTCGCCAGCAGGAACGGTGCCACCTCCTCAGGGCTGAGCGCGTTGTCGAGCACGAGCAGCCCCTCCCCCGCACGGGACTGCAGCTCGTCGCGCAGTCGGCTTGCGGATTTCTCGGAGTCACCGCGTGGGTCGGCCACGCCGAGCCGCCCCGCGACCGCGGCGAGCCCCGTGACCAGCGACTGCCTGGTCTCCGCGTTGATCCAGCCGACGAGCCGCCACCCGTCGGCTATCCGCTGCCTGGCGTAGGCGGCCGCCAGCTGCGTCTTGCCGACACCGCGCAGCCCTGTTACCGCGCAGATCACCGCCACGCGGCCGGTCGCCGCGGCGACCGCCAGGATGTCGATGAGGTCACGGGCCACGAACCCGAGCGGTTCCCTGGGCACCTGGCCGATGACGAGCTGCGTCGATGGCAACTCGGCCTTGCCATTCGAGTCCAGGGGCACCGTAACGTGGCGGCTGCCTGGCAGCCCGGCCGCGCGCGTAGCCGCCACTGCCTCCCGCAGCGCCTCCGGGTCAAGCTGCAGGCCGGGCATGCTCCGTGCCAATGAGAGGAAACGCAGCTCCGTCTCATCGAGCGCGCACAGGGCGGCGATGTCCTGCAGCCACTCCGCCCTGGCTGAGCAAGCCCCCGTTCTGCACGCATGGCATCCGCGTCGGCGTCGGCGAGGGACGACGGCGGATGCGGCAGTACCAGCCTCGCCGGGGCCCCTCCAAGAACATTCCGAACGGTTTCTTGCTCCGCCCTCTCCCGCCCCATTACTGAAAGGGTCGGGCAAGAGCGCATATCAATACCAGCCACCGGCCGATTCCTATCCATTACTGTTATCTCGTCCGCATATACCCCGGAGCGTGACGAGCATGAAACAGCTGGTGAGGACGGTGCTCGCGTTGTGCGCACTGGCCGTGCTCATCATTGTCGTACTGCTGGTTTTCCGGTACCAGAACCGATCCTCGGTCATCACCGCCCTTGCCGTGGGCCCGGTGGCGTGGGCCATGCTTGCCGCGGTCTGCCTGTGGTGGCTCAGGGGACGCCACGCCGATGTCGAGCGGGCCACCACGCCGGAGCAGGCTGCCGCCGCCGCCGACTGGCTGGCCGGTGAAACCGCCGTCCGCTGGCACCAGGAAGCGCGGGCACGGCGGATCGTGATCCCGGCCCCTGCCTCGGTCCGCTGGCGGTGGGGACCGGACGCACTGACGGTCTCGCCGGGGGAGGCGGCGGCCGCTCCACCCCACGGAACAGGCCCTCCCCCGCTCCCCGGCCCCGGCCGACCTGGGGAGATTCTCTCCTCCGGCGTGGTGACCCGACTACATGACGAGGTCTACGCACGGCTGCCGTACGGCCGCCTAGTGCTGACCGGCGGCCCAGGTTCCGGCAAAACCGGGGCGATGATCATGCTGCTGCTAGCCGCACTTGAATCGCGGGCATCGCGGGCGGACGTCGCCCGCGCCCAGGTCCCGGTCCCGGTCTGGCTCACCCTCGGCGGCTGGAACCCGGCGGCCGAGCCCCTAGCCGAGTGGGTAACGGGCACGCTCAACCGTGACTACCCGGCGCTGCGCGCCTCCAGGTACGGCGCGGATGCCGCCGGCTACCTCGTCAGGACCGGGCGCGTCGCGATCTTCCTCGACGGTCTCGACGAGATGCCCGCCGACCTACGGGCGGCGGCCCTGCGACGGCTGTACGCGGAGGCGAGAGAGCTCCGGGTGGTCCTGACAAGCAGGCCGAACGAGTTCCAGCTAGCGCTGTCCGAAGTGAACCTGGACCACTGCGCGGTCATCGAACTGCGCCCCATCCGTGCCGAAGCGGCCGCCGCCTACCTGCTCCGTGGCCACTCCGGCACCAGCAGGGAACGGTGGGAGCGGATCGCCGACTACCTCAGGTCCAACCCGGACAGCGTGACGGCCAGGGCCCTGGACAACCCGCTCACGCTGTCCATGGCCCGCGACACCTACGTCACCCGCGACCCCGCCCCGCTCATAGAGCAAGACCGCTTCCCCACGGTCGAAGCGCTCAGCGGCCACCTCATCGACCAGTTCCTCGTGACCGCCTACCCCGACGAGCAGGAGCGGGCGCACGCGATCGGCTGGCTGGCCTGGATCGCGGGGAACCTCGGGACCGCCAGGGACTTGCGCTGGTGGGACATACCCCGCTGGGTTCCCGGCTGGCGGTTGCGGTTCGCCCGCGGCCTGCTCGCTGGCCTGGTTACCTGGCCGGTGGTGACGCTCCTCGCATGGCTCACCTACCGAGCCGTCGCGCAAGCCCTCATCTTCGGCCCACCCCGTGTCGCGTTCTGGGCCGCTCCGGGCATCGCGGCCGGCCTCGGGGCAGCCCTCCTAACAGGCCTGGTCATCAAGCTCGACGGCAGCGTCGTAGCCGCGCGTCCCCGGCCGCGTGGTGGCCTGCTCCTGGCTGTTTATCTCGTAGTCGGTGCAGTGGTCAGCTCAGCCGTCGGGGCTGCGGGTCCGGCCGAGGCTGCCGTCTCGTACACGGTTTTTGTGGCCTGCGGCATCGTGATATTCGCCTGGTGGATTCGGCGGCGGCGCCGCACCGGGCCGCCGATATCGGTGACTCGTCGGTCTCAAGAGTGGCGCCGCGCCTGGACGACGGGACCGCCGCTTGAGCGGCCCGTGGTCCGCGTTGCGACCGGAGCGTTCACGGCGGCCTTCCCTATGGCGGTCGGGGGCTACCTGCTCGGAGGATTCGGTTTCGCGGCGACGGCTGGTACGGCAGGCGGCTTGTACGCGGTTGTCCTCGGCGCGATTCCCGCCTGGCTGTGGCGCAATGCGCATGGCGGGCGGCTGAGCGGCCCTTGGGCGCTCGCTCCGCGCTGGCCACGACCAGTTTGGCTCGCCCCGTTGTGGCTGATCATCTTCCCGCTGGTGATCCCGCGCTGGATCAGCGACTGGGTGACCACGGCGGCCAACGCGCCGTTCGCGACCCCGGCGAGCACCTATCGCACGGACCGACGCGCGTGTGCCATCTACGCCGGCGGGTTCGCAGCGATGATCGCGGTCCCGGCCTGCCTCGTCGCCGTCATCGCCGCCGTGGCCGCAGAGGAAAATCACCCACCACCAGTCACCGCGGCCGCCTTGTTCATCGGGTCGGTCGGCGCGGCCGTGCTCATCACCTGGTGCCTCGCATGGCTGTGCGCCGGGCAGGTTTCGCTGATCGGCCTCACGCAACTCGTCCTGCTTCCGAGCCGTGGCCGGGTGTCATTCGCGCGCTTGCTCGACGACGCACGGCAGCGTCAGGTTCTCCGCCAGGCCGGCGCCGTCTACCAGTTCAGGCACGCCGTCCTCCAGACCCGCCTCGCCACCATGGGCGAGTGAACCGCGTCCCGCCGACTGAACCCCAGGCCTTGGTGAACCGGGGGCGGGAGCAATCCGTTCACATTGGGTGAAGGGCCGGACATTGGGTGCCGGCATTGGGCCATGAGCCGCCGCCTGGATGGTTCTGGCCGTGCTCGTCCCGCGTCAGGTGGCACCGGCGTTGCACAGGCGCTCATAGCGGATGGTGCCGACGTTGGATTGGTGATGGTGCGGATCGACCAAGGGAAGCCGATGACGGCCGACCTGACGCCGACGACGGCCGGCCTGACACTGCCGACACGCCCCCGCCGAAGGCTCCCCGGCGGCTCGAAGCCCCCGACCCGCGCAACCCCCCGGACGCCGCCGCCCGCGTCGCCCTCGCCGCCGAAGACCGCGCCAAGGTCGACCGGTCTACCGGGCCTTCGCCATCGACCAGAGCTACGCCCGCGTCTGCGACCTAGAACGCGGCACGGTCACTCCGGCCATGAAACAGGGGTCGGCCGGGGACAGGTACTCGGCCCTTAGCCGGTCCCGCAGGATATAGAGGTCTCCCTCAACCCCTCAGGCGTCAGGCCCGGCTCAGCGCGACGACGGGAATGACCCGCTTCGTGCTGGCCTGGTACTCGGCGAAGGTGGGCCCGAGCTCGGCCTGTGCCGCGTAAAGGCGGTCGCGCTCCTTGCCTTGGAGCTCGGTGACCGGCACGTCGAAGGACTCGGTGCCGACCTCGATGTGCGCAGTCGGCGCGGCGACCAGGTTGAGGTACCCGCCGCTCTGATCCGGCTGCTCGGCTCGGACGCCGCGACCATGACGCGGTCTGTGCAGCGCCTCGAACGCGCCGGGTTTATCCGCCGCAAGCCGTGCCCGACCGACCGGCGCGCGGTCATCATCGAGCCAGTCCCCGGCGAGCTTGCCTGCGAGATGGCGGCGGTCTCCGCCACGTCGTCGCGACGAGCGCCTCCTGGCGAAGGCGCGCGTCCCCGTGAAGGCGACCGGCATCGGCATCTCCGGCAGGATCGGTAACCTGATCGACATATAAACGTCTATATGTTTGAAACACCGGTCGTCCAGTATCGGGGCATGCCTTCCTTCTCCGTCGTACCGGACGACGTCGGCCCTGCGCCCTCTTCTCCTCCCGCCCGGTCCAGCGTCCGGCGCGTTGGCGGGGCGCCGCCTCTCTACCGGCAGGTCTGCGACCAGGTCGAGGCCCTGGCGATGGCGGCGGAACTCGGGGACGAGCGGCCGCTGCCGCCCGAGGGACAGCTGGTCGCGCGTTTTGGCGTCAGCCGGGGCACGCTGCGGCGGGCCACCGACGAGCTGGCCAGGCAGGGGCTGCTGCGGATCGAGCCGGGACGCGGGACGTTCGTCGTTCAGGCAACGAAGGTCCGCTGGCTGGTCTGGGACCGGCTGCTCGACGTGGCGAGGCCGGACTCCCGCTTCGACTTGGACCTCAGCCGCTTCGTCCCGGACTTCGAGGGACGCGAGCGCTGCGACGAGCGGCTCCGGGAACTGCCCGCCTACAAGACGGCCGGGACGGTCTTCCTCGCGCCGGACAACTCCCTGGAGATGATGCGCCGCCACGCGCTTGCCGACGGCAAGCGGATCATCGTGCCGAGCTACGGCCTGCGCCGCGGGCTTATCCTGCTTGATGCGGCCGCACTCGACGCCGCCGACCGCCGACTCGCCGCGACCCTGGACGGGATGGAACAGCTCGGCAGGCGACTGTCCCTGGCCGAGATCCGCGACCTCGGCTCCGTCGACCTCGTGGTAAGCGGCGCGGTGGCGGTGACACGCCGCGGGCTGCACTTCGGCGGCGGCGACGGGTTCTTCGACCTCGAATGGGGGCTGCTGCGCCACTGCGCGCTCGCCACCTCGCGGACCCCCGTGGTCGTGGTCGTGCACGACTGCCAGGTGCTCGACGCCGACATCAGGCCAGGGCCGCACGACGCGGTCGCCGATATGGTGGTCGTCCCGGACGGCATCCTGACCTGCTCCCCCCCGCTGGCCAAGCCGGACGGCATCTTCTGGGACGAGATCCGCAGCACGTGGGCCGATAGCGACATCCCCTACGTGCGCGACCTGATCGCCGAGCTCGACCCCGACCCAGCTCCCCGGCCCACGCGGCTGCGGTGGCGGGAGGGAGACCGGTGACCGAGTCGCTGAGCGTCGCGGCCGCGGCCGCGCACCGGGAGCGCATCTGGGCTGAGCTGGCCAAGGTCGGCCGCCCGGACTCGCGGTTCCACTGGGACTTCGCCAGCTTCATCGCCGACTTCGAGGGCAGCGACGAGTGCGCGAAGACCGTCCGCTCGCTGCGGGCATACCAGGCCGGCGGGCTGCTCTTCATCACGCCCGACAACAGCACCGAGGAACTGCGCGCCCAGGTCATGGCCGACAACCGGCCGTTCCTCATGACTACCTACGGGATCGTGCGCGGATTCCTCTACCTCGACCCGGAGGACGTGCCCCCAGCCGAGCGCCGTTACGCGGCGACCCTCGACGGGATGGATCGCTACGCCACCCCGGTCTCGCTTCGCGAGATCGGGGAGCTAGGGCCGGTCAGCCTGCTGGTCACCGGCGGCTCCGCCGTCAGCCGCAACGGTGTCCGGTTCGGCAAGGGCCACGGCTACTTCGACCTGGAGTTCGCGATGCTGTCGGAGATCGGTGCCGCCGGCCCCGACAGCCAGATCGTGGACGTGGTGCACGACTGCCAGGTTGTCGACGGGGACCTGACTGGCGAGGAGCACGACGTCCCCGTCGACTGGATCGTCACACCCACTCGCTGCCTGCACATCCCGGACAACGGCCGCGCACCTGGGCGCGTCCGCTGGGAGCTCCTCGACGGCAGCCCGCTGCTGTCCGTCCCTCCGATGCAAGAACTCGCCAGCCTCCGCGGCAGCCGCGCCTAACCCGCCTATCCCCCCCGTCCGCCAGGAGCGCAGACATGACCAGCACAGCCCCCGCCCCTGTTCCCGCCGAGGCGCCGCCGGGCGTCGAGTCTCACGGCATCGACCTCATCCCGCAAGCCGAGCGCCACGGCAGGCCGCGCGACCTGTTCGGCATGTGGCTCGGCGGCAACCTGAACGTCTTCTACGTCGTCAACGGCGCGGTCGTGATCTCGATGGGGCTGTCCTTCGCCCAGTCGCTCCTCGCGATCATCGTCGGCAACCTTGCGTTCCTCGCGGTCGGTTTCGCCAGCATGCAGGGCCCGCGCACTGGCACGTCGACCTTCGCGGTGTCCCGCGCCTCCTACGGGCCGAACGGCGGGCGGTTCCTTGCCTTCCTCAACTGGGTGACCTGCATCGGCTTCGAGGCATCAGGGCTCGCGCTTGTCGTGCTGGCGGCGCTGGCGATCTGCTCCCGCGCCGGGGCAGGGGAGTCCACCTGGCTCAAGGTCATTTTGATCCTCGCGGCCTCCGCCATCCAGGCCGTGCTGCCGTTGCTCGGCCACCGGGCGATCCTCCTTACGCAGCGACGGCTGGCCTGGCTGTCGACCGTCCTGTTCATCGTGATGGCGATCCTGGTCGGGCCGAAGGTCCACCTCGGGCACCTCGCCCAAGGCTCCGGCTGGGCGCCGGTCACCTGGGCGATCGCGCTGGTCGCCTCGGGCGGCGGGCTGTCGTGGGCGAACACGGGCAGCGACTACTCGCGTTACCTGGCTAGCGCGTCCTCGGCCAGGCAGGTGTTCTGGTTCAGCGCCGCCGGCGGCTTCCTGCCGGCCACGCTGCTTGAGGTCCTCGGCGCGGCCGTCGCCTCGGCCACCATCAGCGCGAGCGACCCGATCGGCGGCATCCCCGCGGTCCTGCCAGGCTGGGTGTCCGTCCCGTACCTGCTCTTCGCGATCGTGACGCTGCTGGCCGTCAACACACTGGACCTGTACTCATCCGGCCTGACGCTGCAGGCGGCCGGGCTCAGGCTAGCCCGGTGGCACTGTGTGCTCGTCGATACCGTCATCTGCACCGCCCTGTGCTTCCTGGTCATCTTCTCCAACCAGTTCAGCACGTACTATTCCGACTTCCTGGGCGTCCTCATCATCTGGATCGCCCCGTGGTTCGCGATCTACGCCGTGGACGCGCTCCTGCGCCGACAGCGCTACGACGCGCAAAGCCTCGTGGACACTTCGAGCCGCAGCCGGTACTGGCGTAACGGCGGCTTCTTTCTTCCCGGCATCGTCGCGCAGGTCCTCGGCATGGCGGCGGCCGCGATGTGGATCAGCGCCACCGCCTTGCAGGGGCCCCTGTCCGCAGCCACCGACGGCTCTGACTTCAGCGTCTTCACCGGCCTCGGCGTTGGCGGCCTCGTCTACTGGCTGCTGGCTCGGCGGGCCGTAGCGGAAGAGACGGCTAGCCTGGCGGCCGTGCTCCCCGAAGTCAGCGAGACGGCCGCTTGACATCCACCCGGCCAGGAGGCCGGGATATCGACCGGAGGATCCGTTGACCGTAACCCATACCCAGGTGGCGGCCCTGCCTAAGGCTGAGCTGCACCTGCACATCGAAGGGACGCTCGAGCCCGAGCTCGCGCTCAGGCTCGCCGTCCGCAACGGCGTGCTGCTCCGGCAGGCCGACGCGGCGGCGCTCCGCCGCGCTTACGCGTTCACCGACCTGAGCTCGTTCCTCGACTTGTACTACGAGTGCATGGCGGTGCTGCGAACGGCCGAGGACTTCGCCGACCTCGCGTCCGCCTACCTCGTGAGGGCGCGGGCAGACGGCGTGACACGGGTCGAGATGTTCTTCGACCCGCAGATGCACATCGCGCGCGGAGTCTCCCTTGAAACGGTCATCGGCGGGCTGCAGACGGCCGCTGCCCAAAGCGCGGCGAGTGGCGGGCCGCAGGTCGAGCTCATCGCCTGCTTCCTGCGCGACCGCGGCCCGGCGGATGCCATGAGGACACTGGAGGCGCTCGCCGGGCAGGCCGGCCAACTGCTCGGCGTCGGCCTCGACTCGGCCGAAGTCGGCTACCCGCCGGCGGACTTCACCGCCGTCTTCGACGCCGCCCGCGGCCTCGGCCTGCACACCGTCGCGCACGCGGGGGAGGAGGGCCCGCCGGAGTACGTCTGGCAGGCCCTGGACCTCCTCGGCGTGGAGCGGGTCGACCACGGCATCCGGAGCGTGGAGGACCCCGCACTGCTGCGCCGCCTGGCGGCGGACGGCACCCCGCTGACTGTCTGTCCGCTGTCCAACGTCCGCCTCCGGTGCGTCGACACCATGGCCGGCCACCCGCTCCCGGCGTTGCTCGACGCGGGCGTCCGGGTCACGGTCAACTCCGACGACCCGGCCTACTTCGGCGGCTACGTGGCCGACAACTACCTGGCCCTCGCTGCGGGGCTTGGCCTGGGGCTCACCGACCTCGCAGCCCTCGCGGAGAACTCGATAGCCGCCAGCCTGAACCGCCTGTAATGGGCTGACGCCCGTCCTGCCAATCCTCGTGGGTCGCAACCCCAGGGCTTGGTGAACCGGAGTGACGGGCGAACCGTTCACAGTGGGTGAAGGGCCGGACATTGGATGCCGGCATTGGGCCATGAAACGCCGGCATTGGCTGGTTCTGGCCGTGGAAGGGCGTCGGGTGGTACCGACATTGGCCGGGTACCCATAACGGATTGTGCCGACGTTGGATTGGTGATGGCGCGGATCGACCAAGGGGACGCCGGCGACGGCCGACCCGGCGCTGCCGACACGCCACCGCCGCACACCCGCCGGCCACCCGAAGCCCCGACCCGCCGTCTCGCACCTAGGAACGAGCGCCTCGCTCGGCGCCTATGCCGGTAAGCGCCCGCACTTGCATCCGGGCGAACCGGTCCGAGTCGGCGGGCTGCCGGTCGGTCACCGTGCCGAGCCAACCGAGGAAGAACGCCAGTGGGATAGCCACGATCCCCGGGTTGTTCAGCGGGAAGAAAGCAAAGTTGATGTGCGGATCGGTGATGAGCGACGAGCTCGTTCCCCCCATTGGCTTTGCCTGGCCGGAGAACACCGGAGAGAAGATGATCAGGACGACAGAGCTGATGAGTCCGCCGTAGATGCTCCACAGCGCTCCTCGCGCGGTGAACCGCGGCCAGAAGAGCGAGTACAGGATCGACGGCAGGTTCGCCGCCGCCGCGATCGCGAAGGCCAGTCCCACCAGGAACGCAACGTTTATGCCCTTCGCTGAGATCCCGCCGAGCACCGCGACGATTCCGACCACCACCGCGGTGATCCGCGCCACCCGGACCTCGTCGTCGGGGTCGGCTTGCCCGCGGCGCAGGACGCCGGCGTAGATGTCGTGGGCGAAAGATGCGCTGGCGGTGATGGTCAGACCCGCCACCACGGCCAAGATAGTGGCGAAGGCGACGGCCGCCATGATGCCAAGAAGCAGCGTCCCGCCCAGCTTGTCCGCGAGCAGGGGGACGGCGGAGTTGCTGCCACCGGGCGCGGAAAGGATGCGTTTGCTTCCCACCAGCCACATCGCGCCGAAGCCGAGCACGAACGTGCACAGGTAGAACAGCCCGACCAGCCAGATGGTCCAGGTGACGCTCCGGCGCGCCTCCCGCGCGTTCGGCACGGTATACAACCGCATAAGGACGTGCGGCAGGCCGGCGGTGCCGAGCACCAGCGCAAGCGCCAGCGAGATGAAGTCGAGTTTGGTGACGGTGTTCACCCCGTACTCGAGGCCGGGGCTGAGCACCGCACTACCGGACCGGCTCGCTGCCGCGGCGTGGTGCAGCAAGGCGGGAATGCTGAACCCGGCCCGGGACAACACCCAGATGGTAGTCACCACGGTACCGCCCGCGAGGATTGTGGCTTTGACGATCTGCACCCAGGTGGTGCCCTTCATGCCGCCCACGAGCACGTAAAAGATCATGATGATGCCGACAACCGCGACGACCACATCCTGTCCGACTGAGCTATTCACGCCGAGCAACAGGCTCACCAGGGCGCCGGCGCCGGCCATCTGGGCGAGCAGGTAGAACAGGCTGACCGTAAGGGTGGACAGCGCCGCGGCGGCACGCACCGGGGCTGCCTTCAGCCGGAGGTCAAGGACGTCGCCCATCGTGTACCGGCCGGTGTTCCGGAACGGCTCGGCGACGAGCAGCAGAACGAGCAGCCAGCCGACTATGAAGCCAACCGAGTAGAGGATGCCGTCGTAGCCGTATATCGCGATGATGCCCGGGGTGCCAAGGAATGTGGCGGCTGACAGGTAGTCACCGCCGGTGGCGACGCCGTTCTGCATTCCGGTAAAGGTCCGCCCGCCAGCGTAGTAGTCGGTGGCCGAGTTGTTCTTCCTGGCCACGCTGACGGCGATGACGAGGGTGACCACGACGAAAACGGCGAAGATGGTGAAGTTCAGCGAGGGCGTGCCGACGACCGCGGACGCCAGCGCGCCTGTGGCGGTCAGGCCCGTCACTGCTTCTGCCCCCCTTCCAGGCGATGCCGGAGCCTTTCAGCCAGGGGGTCGAGTCTGCGCCCTGCCCAGAGACGATAGCTCGCGGCGATCGCGAACGTTGAGGCGAACTGCAGGACGCCGAAGCACAGTCCTACGTTCACGTCGCCGAACACGTCGATCCTCATGAAGCCCGGCGCGAACACAGCCAATATCACGAAGAGGAAGTACCAGACGATGAACAGCGCGCAGGCCGGGCCGACGAAAGCCCCAAAGCGGCGCCTGATTGTCCAAAAATCCCGGCTGGCCCGGACGGCCTCATAGCCGCTGGCATTCCCGCGGCCAGCCCGCGGCGCCCCCGTGCTGCCAGCGCTCCCCCGACTAGGTTGGAATAGAGTCACGCCGGACCCCCTCCCGCACGCCTGATCCTTTGCGGGTGTCACGCTATACCAGGTCTATCGGTTGGAATAGATTTGTGCGGAAATGACGCGCTATTGGTGATTCGCGGTTATGCGGGGCTGCCGCGTGGCGGGTGTTTACAGGCGAGCTGCGGAATCGGTAGAAGTCGATCGGGGCTGGTTGGCGGGTGGCGGGGGCCGCTGCCTGGCTTGTCTGGGAGGGTGCACTCGTGGGTCGGGGGCCGGGAACGTGGCGGGCACGACCGCTTCCAGGTCGGGGAAGACCGCCGCGATCTCGTCGTCGGCACCGCCGAAGGGGCGCAGCACGACCATGTCCTGCGCGGTCTCTGGCAGCACGACCCACTCGCGGCCACGGGCGGTCACCAGCGCGCCGGGCGCAAAGCGTTGCGCGGCGACCGCGGGCGAGCTTTCTGGCACGGGTGGAACCACCTTCCGTTCGGAATCTTCCCCGGCTTTGACTTCGGTCTTGACGGTGACTTTGTGCTTTGGCTTACCGTCGTGGTCGTGGTCTAGGCACCCCCCGCCGTCGCGGTGGCCTGCTGCGGCCCCCTGGGCCCGCGTGCCGTCTGCCAGCCCTGCCTGGACGAGTACCTCCCCGGAGGCGGAGCACGGACCCGTTCCTTCAACCGGTCCGCGTACGGCTCTAACTCAGCCACGTGACAACCCAGCTCACCGCGAAGGAGGCGTAATTGGGCAACCATTGGCCCGCTCGAACGAATGGGAGCAGGTCAAGCGGAAGGGCGATGAATGGGCGCAGAAAGGCGACAGGGATCCGGGAGAACTTCCCGTAAACCGCGATCTGATCTAGCGTCCGGCCTCGAGGCGGGACGCTAGATCATCGACTACCTTTCGGAAGACGGTCGGGTAGACGGCACTTTCGCTGAGCAGCGAGCGTACCTCTTCTGGCGCGAACTCAAGAAGGTGCGCTGATTCGCCGCCGGGTCTCGCCACGGGGTACAACGCTGCCTGCGGCATGAGCGTGCGGAGAAGATGCAACTCGGCACTGACTCCCTCCATGCCGCCGATAAAAATTCCCGCGGCTGGCCGCGTTTCCGTGAACATCATTTCCCGCATAAGGCGCAGGCTGGCATTCCGCCGACCTGGATCGGTGCTGTCGCCCGGGACGGCAGGAGTCATCCGGAGTGTGCCTGTCCCATCGGTCTCGAACCGTCGCGCCGCGGCGGGCAAGACATACTCGAATAGCGCCGACTGATAGACGAGCACCCGCGGTGCGTCTTCTCGCACCGGGAACTCCGCAGCGACGTCGAGTAGCAGCGGCGTGATCGTAGGGTGGGCTCCGGAAACAAGCGTCCCGCCTGCCGACAAGACTGCTCGTGCGGCGGCCACTACGGCGTCTGTGATCTCCCTGGGATCGAATTCACCGGACCAGCGGCCCTGGTCTGGGATGCTGGCGCCTAGGAAGATCGCTACGCTCTTGAGCCGCGCGCCGACCGACGCGTCTTCGAACTTAACTGACACCGGACCGCCTCCATTGCCCCCGATGGCGTTCTCCGGCACCAGCGTACATTCACGAGATGCGCCCGCCTAGGCCACAACGGCGACTACAGGACACCGTGCCGCTGCAGGACCTGGAAGCAGACCCAGCCGACCGGGATGGGCAGCCAGAACGTCGCCATACGGAATAGGAGCACCCCTGATATCGCCTGGTACGCCGGGATGCCGATGGCCGTCAGGCCGGCCGCCATCACGGCCTCGACTCCGCCGATCCCGCCAGGAGTCGGCGTAGCCGATCCCACCGCGTTGCCGGTCAGGAAGACGACCGCGGCGCCTAGGATGGCCGGATGAGCGCCCACCGACCGCAGGGCCGCGACGAGCGCGACGACGTAGGCGGTGGTCAGCAGCAGGTTCGCGCCGACACCGACGGCAAGCCTGAGGGGCTGGGAGACAGCGTCTAGCAGCCGGGGCCAGATCTCACGCAGGTGCGGCCACACGGCGCTCGCCAGCTTGGCACGGGTCTGCGGCACGGCCAGCACGACGATGACGACGGCGGCGATGACCCCCAGACCGATCAGCACGTCGCCGCCCGGCGCGATCTTGAGCCGGCTGAGTCCCGAGCCGGTGAGCACGCCAAGCACGATCAGCAGCAGCACCGTGGTGACGATGTTCACGACCTGTGACACCGTGACCGAGGCGGCGATAGTTCCCTCGTCCACCTTCTGGCGGTGCAGGTAGCGGGCGTTGACGGCCACATGGCCCACGGTCGGCGGCATGGCCACCCCGACGAACGCGGTGGACAGCTGGACGAAGTAGCCGCGCCAGATGGACAGGCGCTGAGGGACGAACGCCGCAATGCCGATGGCGGCCCCCAGGTAGGTCACCGCCGATCCGAGCACCGCGACGGCAAGCCAGCCCGGATTGGCCTGGCCTAGCGTCCCGAGGACGTTCACACCGGAGATCTCGCCGACGAGCAGGTAGGCGGCGACGGTGAGGGCGACCACGCTGACCACGGTCCGCCAGCGGAAGCGTTCCAGCCGGGGGGCGGTCGGCGCCGTGAGGTGATCGCCGAGGACCTGATGCCTGATCTCATTCAGCGAGCCCGAGGCGGCCCTCGCGGCCCGCCAGCCCCACGGCGCGAGGGCGACCGGCTGCAGGACGGCTGCGACGGCGACCTCGTCCACCGGCCCGTAACCGGCCCGCAGCGCCGCGACGGCGTCGGCCGGCCCGCAGGTCACCGCCAGCGTCGCCAGGGCCTGCACTAGGTCGAGGCGGCGGGCGAGTTCGCTGGCGCCGGGCTGGGCCGCGTCGAGCGAGCAGAACCCCGCGCGGTTCCCGGACATGAACACGTTGCCCGGCCGCACGTCACGGTGCGCGACGCCCGCGTTGTGCAGACGGCGCAGGGACGCGAACAATGACGTCGCGCCCTTTAGCCGTGCCGCCCCGGCTTCCGGCTCGCTGTCCGGGATGGTCGTGACGAGCACCAGCGTCTCACCGGGCATCTCGGCGAGCAGCCGGACCGCAGGACTGGGCACTTCGGCCTGCTGCGCTAGGTAGCAGGCCAGGGCAAGCTGCCCGACTTGGGCGCGGGAACCGAGCGCGACGTGCCCCGCGACCGCCGGCCGGAGGCGGGCCAGCGCCCACAGTTGACGGACCAGGCCCGATCCGCGGGTGTCGCGGCCGGACAGGTGAACGCGGATCCGGGTGCCGTCGGCCAGCCTTCCCTCCAGCCGTGCGCGGCTGGGGCCGACGACCGACAGGTCCGTGGCCGTGACGCCGTGGCTGGTCAGCCAGCCGGTGAGCTCCGCAATGCCCGGCAGGACCGAGGCCGCGCCGAGCAGCCAGCGCACGAGCCAGCCCACCAGGAGGCCGCCGGATGCCACGATCACCACCGCGAAGGGCGTGAGGGTGCCGACGGCCAGCCCGCTGAGTAGCAGCGCCGCACTTGAACGCGGCCACCAGCGCGACCAGTGCGAAAGCCGGGACAGGTCGGTTCCCACCACGAACGCGACGAACGCGGTGTCCACCACGAACGTCGACGGATTGCTGCCGTGCAGGACCGCGCGCTGCACGGCCTCGTGCTCGGCCCGCCAGACGACCGACGCGATGACGGCCGCCGCGGCACCGGCCAGCCCCGCAGCGACCGCGTTCCGCGCGTCCCGCCACTGACTGCGCACCAGCACCACCAGTGCCACGATCAGCAAGACGAAGCAGGCCACTCCCGAGACCACCGCAGCCGCGTACGACAGCCAGCGGGGGATATGCAGCAGCCACCCCGAGACGTCGTCGGCCACCTCGGTGCTGCCAAGGGGCAGGGCCCGGATGGAGCCCAGCACCACGGCGGCGACTAGGAACGCGAAAACCGCGAGCAGCAGGTCGGCGGGACGGCGCACCCGGTCCGTGCCAGCTCGCCCACGGGCCGGGGAAACCCCGTCCGGGACGGCTTCCGCCGGGTCGACACCCCCGCCAGGCGCACGGTGCGGTTCCTCGCCTGTGCCCGTCACCATGCCACGTCGCTACCCCCATGTATCGAGCGGCAATCCGGCGGGTCAGGCCATTGGCAGGATTTCGGCACAGCACAGGACGGACTGCCCATTGGCCGCCAAGCCGATAGTAACAAGGTTCAGCACCGCGGCCGTTCCTCGCGGCTCACCCTTGCGGGGTTGAGATCTTTTGGCGCCGTTCGCGACAGCGCGATGACCCCGACGACCAGGACCGCCATGGCCAGGACGGCAATGACGACTCTCGCCGGGCTGTCGGTGAAGCGCTCGTCGAACAGCCAGATACTCAAGACGATGCTGGCGAGCGGGTTGATGATGACCAGAAGCGGCTGGGACACGTTCAAGGGCCCGACGTGGAGAGCGGACTGCTCGAGCAGCGTGCCGGTTATGGCAGCGGCAACAAGCGCGTACACGGGCCAGTGCGTCAGCATGCCACTAACACCGGACGTGGTAAGGGTCTCGGTCGCCGTCTTGACGAACGTTGCCATAAGGGCCCACGCCAACCCTGCCGCCGCCGCCAACAGGGCAGCTCGGCGTACCGGTGAACCCCGCAGTCCCAGCACGGCCAACAGGGCCGTGGCCCCGCCGAACGCGACCAGCGCGGACAGCCATTGCGCCGTCTCGGGAGCGGAATGGCCTCCGGTAGGTTCAGCCGCCGCGAGGAATACCGCCAGTGCCCCGCAGACAACCAGTACCGCGGCCCACGCGGCCCGCACCACGTCCTGGCGGATCCACACCCGGCGCAGCACGAGGGCAAAGACCAGCTCCGTGACGAGGATCGGCTGGGCCACCGACAGCTGGCCGTAGTGGAGAGCGACGGCCTGGAATGCGAACCCGCCCGCCGCCGCGATCCAGCCGAGCAGCCACAGCGGCTGCCGGAACAGGTAGGCGACCAGGCGCCAGCCCTTCTCCCGCTTCGGCGCGCCGGCGCTCGCCGAATGCTGCGTCATCAGGTTGATCGCGCTGGACAAGGCGGCCGCCAGGGCAAACACCACGGTGATGGTCATGCCTGTGTACCCGTTTCCCGCGCCATATCCGTAACAGTCCAGGTGCTGCCCGGAGCCTGACAACACCCGGGAAGCCCGGCCGAGATGCCGAAGAAGCCCGGTGCAAGCCGCCGCCGCTTACCGGGCCTGTGTGCCGCTCTGCCGCCGTGCTCAACTCTTTCGTTCTGCCGGTCCCTGCCACATCACCCTTAGTGGGTGATGGCCGCACTGCGCGGCGTGGGAACGGCGCGCGGGGGCCATACCTTCGGATGTTCAGCGGCACCCTCGTCTCGGGCTGATCCGGCCGCAGGAACGGGCTGGCTAGTCGCAGCGCCTGCCGCTACCTGCCCGAGATCACCGGCCGGACGCGCGCCCGGCTCGCTGACCGCTCACGCGAGTCGGCCGTGATCAGCCGGTCGGCGGCGGCCAGCCGCGCGGCCCTCGGATCGCCCACTGCCAGGACCTCGTCGCCTCGCACGACCGCGATCACCGTCCCCGCGGCGTCGCGAGCCGGGAAGCCAACCTCGGACCCCGACACGGGGCGCTCGGCAAGGTTCAGGCAGCGGCCGTGCTCCAGCAGGTCCGCGATCACCATTCCGGCGGCCGGCCGTACGGTGGAAACCGCGAGCATCTGCCCGACAGTGTCCGAGGACACCACGACGTGGTCGGCGCCGCTCTGGCGCAGCAACGGCCCGTTCTCCTGTTCCTGGACTGCCACCACGATCACGGCAGGCGGGTTCAGCTGGCGGGCCGTGAGTGTGATCAGCGCGGCGCTGTCGTCGCGGTTCACGGCAACGACGATCCGGGCGGCACTGTCGATCCCTGCCTGGCTGAGGACGCCGAGCCTCGTGGCGTCACCGCTGACCGCGGCCAGCCCGGCCGCATTGGCCTCGGCCACGGCCTCCGCGGAGACGTCAACCACGACGATCGAGTCATCGGGCACGCCGCACTGGCCGAGCGTCCTGATCACGCTTCGCCCCTTGGTCCCGTAGCCGATGAGGACTGTCCGGCCAGCCACGTGCGACCTCCACCTCTTGATCCGCCAACTCGTCCGGGTACGCTCCGCCAGCACCTCTAGCGTGGTTCCGACGAGCACGATAAGGAACATCACGCGAATAGGGGTGATCAGTACGATGTTCACCAGCCGCGCCGTAGACGTGACCGGGACGATGTCCCCGAAGCCGGTCGTGGACAGCGTCACGGTCGCGTAGTAGAGGCAGGCGAGAACCGACAGCGACCGTCCCGGGTGGGCGGCGTCCCGGTAGCCGTAGCGACCCCACCAGACGATCACTGTCGACAGCGCGAGCAGCCCGGCGGCCAGCACCATCCGCCTGGCCACGGCGGCGAAAGGGGTCACCGGCCGCCCAGGTAGCAATACCACCCCCGTCGACGGCGCGCTTGCGTTGCCGTCAGCGGCAGGATGCCGGAGGGATGAATCCCCGCGCGGCGATACGGCTGCCCGGCACCTGGACAGCCAGGTGTCGCCACGCTCCCCCGCACGCGTACTTACGGCCCTTCCGCCTTTCCCGCCAGATCGCAAGGGACCCACGCCGCGGTATCCCTCAGGTCAGCTTCCGCCCTTAACCGCGAAGAGCCGACACCCATTGTGATTGATATATCACCGAAAGCTACTATGGGCAACGCGGTGACGTGGCATTCGCATGGGGCGGGGCCCGGCAGGGACGCATAGGCGGACCCGGTCACCCGGACCGGGAGCACGCGGCGCTGACGCCGGCCCCGGCGCGGTGAGACGGGGGCGCTGGCTGGGAGGATCGGAGGCGTCCGGATTCCTCGGACGCCTCCGATCCATGGGAGCAGGGATGCTGACCAGCACTGACCACATCCTCACCACGCACACCGGCAGTCTGCCGCGGCCCGCCGGGCTGACGCCGGACGCCGCGGACGCCGACGTCGCGGCGGCGGTGGCCGAGGTCGTCCAGCACCAGCTGGCGGCGGGCCTGGACGTGATCAACGATGGCGAGGCCGGGAAACACAGCTACGCCACCTATGTGCTTGACCGGCTCAGCGGCTTCGGCGAGGAGGCGGACACTCCGTTCCTGGGCCGGGGCCGCGCTGATCTCGCTGACTTCCCCGGATACCGGGACCGGCTGGCAAAGGACCAGTCAGGGGCGATCGGCGTGCAGCCAGTCTGCGTGGCCGACGTCCGGTACACCGGCCGGGACCGGCTCGACGCCGAGCTCAGCCACCTGAAGGCGGCGACCGCGGCGACCGCTGGCGAGGTGTTCTGCACCGCCGCTTCGCCCGGGGTGATCGCCCGGTTCATGCCCAACAGGCACTACCCGGACGAGGTCAGCTACCTGCAGGCCCTGGCCGACGCCATGAAGGAGGAGTACGACGCGATCGCCTCGGCCGGCTTCGTGCTCCAGCTGGACTGTCCCGACCTGACCGCCGGCTGGAATGCCCGGACCGGCGAGCTGGGCGCCCACCGTTCGATGGTGTCGGAGCGGCTGGAGGTCCTCGACCACGCCACCCGGGACATCCCGGCCAGCCAGCTCAGGCTGCACCTGTGCTGGGGAAACTACGAAGGGCCGCACAACCACGACATCCCCATAGCCGACATCATCGACCTGGTGCTGGCGGCCCGGCCGTCGGGTGTGTCGTTCGAGGGGGCCAACCCCCGGCACGAGCACGAGTGGGCGATCTTCGCCGACCGGGCGCTGCCAGAGGACACCGTGCTGATCCCGGGCGTGCTCGACTCCACCACCAACTACATCGAGCACCCCGAGCTGGTGGCGCAGCGGATCGGCCGGTACGCCGACGTGGCCGACCGGGAGCGGGTCATCGCCGGGACCGACTGCGGGTTCGCCACCTTCGCCGGCATGGAAGTCGTCGACCCCAGCATCGCCTGGGCCAAGCTGGCCGCGCTGAGCGAAGGCGCCCGGCTGGCCACAGACCGGCTGTGGAAGCGTCGGTTACGAGCGGGCGCAAGCTCGGCGGACTTGCCGGATACTGATGGGCTGGGGCTGTGAGCAGGTGGCTCTCCTCATTCGTGTCGTTGCAGCCCGGCACGCTCCGGCCGGGGCGGGTTACCCGCAGTCAGGCGTTCCTGGCGGCGAAGACGAGGCGCTCCTTTCTGGTGAGCGGATCTCCGTCTACATCCGGTCGATGGCCCGTGCCCTAGTCGACGGGTCTGACCATGCCCGTCCGATGCCGGCTCTCAGCGCGATGCTCGCGAAGACGGCATCGGCCACCGAGGCCTACATCGCGTGGGTGGCCTCGGGCGACACGCCAGCCGACCGCCGGATTCTGGCCAAAGCGGTTCACCTCGCAGATGACACCCTCAGCAGCGCGCTTGCCCGGGCCCAGGAACGGTGGGGCAGCGATAACGCCGCGCGTCCCCCAGCGCCGGGGAATCTCCAGGCCCTGATAGCATCGGCCACCATCTAACGCAGGACAGAGGGGGTCGGCGGTGAGCGACGCGGAAGCGTGGAAACCGGGGCAGGACACGCAGGCGGTCGCGACGGCGCGCCTCCAGGGACAGGACCCGGAAAAGATCCACAGCCCGGCATGGGGGGTCATCGGCAACCTCGGTGACAGCATCTGCTACGCGGGCGTCCCCGCCAAGGTCGAGGCGATCCAGGCCGAGCTGCGCCGACGCGTCGTCGATGCCGATCTCCCCGTGCGGGTCATCGCGCCCAACTTCGCCGGCGGGATCTCCGACGGGCAGCGCAACGGCACACCGGAGATGCGCTACTCGCTGATCGGCCGCGAGACCACCAACGACGGCGTCTGCCTCCACCTAGAAGGCAGCGACGTCCGCGGCGTGATCGCCGTCGTCGCGTGCGACAAGCCGCCGGTCGGAACGCTGGCCGCGATCCTCGAGCGCAACGTTCCCGCGGTGATCATGTCCGACGGCTCGATCCGCCCCGGCACCGACTCCCGCACGGGCGAGCCGATCGATATCGTCTCCTGCTTTCAGGCGGCGGCGGAGGCGCCGGAGGAGCGGCGGCGCATCGCGCTCGAGGCCTCGCCGGGCCACGGCAGCTGCGGCGGGATGTTCACGTACAACACCATGCAGTCGTTCATCGCGACCTGCGGCATGGAGCCGCTGCACATGGTGGGCCCGGCGTCGGAAGATCGCCGCCGCATCGAGGAGTTCCCGGCGCAGCTGCTCGACGCGCTCCAGCTGCTCTCCGAGCGCAACATCCGCCCGCGCGACATTGTCACCCGGGCGTCGCTGCGCAACGCGACGCTGGTGGCGATCGCGATGGGCGGCTCCACCAACGTCGTGCTCCACGCGCCGGAGCTGGCCCGCGCCGCGGGCATCGACTTCTGGCGCGAGGTGATCACGCAGGACGAGTTCAACCGGGTGTCGCGCACACTGCCCGTGCTGGTGAACGCCCGTCCCTTCGGCCGCTATTCGATGGTCGACATCGACGCCAAGGGCGGGCTGCCAGTGATCGTGCGGGAGCTGCTGGCCGCGGGGCTGCTCGACGGCGACTGCATGACCTGCACGGGAGAGACGCTCGCGGAGCAGGTCGCGCGTCTCGGCCCGCCCGACCCGGACGGCGAGGTGATCCACCCGCTCTCTGCGCCGTTCAAGCCGACCGGCGGCCTGCGGCTGCTACACGGCAACCTCGCCCCTGACGGCGGTGCCGTGATTAAGCTCGCGGGGGTCGAGGGCGGCATGGAGGGCGGACGGTTCGTCGGACGCGCCCGCGTCTTCGACAGCGAGGCAGCGTTGATCGAGGCACTCGCCACCGCGCCGGAGCGGTTCGAGGACCGCGACATGGTGGTTATCCGCTATGAGGGGCCGCGCGGCGCTCCGGGCATGCCGGAGCTGCTCGACCCGACCTCGCGGATCACCGCGCTTTGCCGACAGCGCGGCATCACGATCGCGCTCATGACCGACGCCCGATTCTCGGGCGGGTCGGTGGGGCTCGTCATCGGCCACGTGTCGCCCGAGGCGGCGCTTGGAGGACCGATCGCGCTCATCGAGAACGGCGACACGATCGTCGCGGACGTCAATCAGGACACCCTCGATTGCGCCGAACTGGAAGACGCTGGGACACTCGCAGCACGCCGTGCGCGGTGGGAGGCGGAGGCCGAGCGCAACGGAGGCACACATCCGCTGGTGCGGCCCGTCGGCACGCGACTGCTGCGGCGGATGCGCGCCTGCGCATTGCGCCCGCTGCAGGGCGCCGGACTGTCGGATGTCGGTGCCTGTGGGAGTCCGGGCTAAGGGAACTTCAAGCTCGATCACGAGACGGCCACGGCCCGTCGTGCCCGTCAGTTCGGCGTGATCGTTGTCGCGTTCGCTCTATGCGCGTGCGCTACGGGTAGAGAAGCTGTCCGGCGAAATAGGTGATGAGCATCGACAGGCCGCCGATGCTCGCCGTGCGGACGATCGGAACCGTCGGGCGGACCTGCGAGATCCGGGCGGACACCCATCCCGTTAGCGCCAGCGCCGCCAGCACGATCACGAAGGTCACGGGCGCTCTGGATGGCCCGGGGATCGCCACGATCGCCAGCCAGGGCAGCGCGGCCCCGAACGCGAAGGCGATGCTCACCGCGAGCGCGTCGCGGAGCGGAGCGGCGAGGGAGGCGGACGTGATGCCGTACTCCGCCTCGGCATGGGCGGCCAGCGCATCGTGGGCGGTCAACTCGACGGCGACCTGCCTGGCCAGGCCGGCGGAAAGGCCGCGCGACGCGTAGAGTCCGGTGAGCTCATCGAGCTCTGCGTCGGGCGCGGTATCGAGCTGCACTCGTTCAGCGGCAAGCTCGGCCACCTGCCGGTCGTGCTCGGCACTCAGCTTGGCGTATTCGACGGCACCCATGGCTAGCGTCCCGGCCACGAGCACAGCGAACCCGGCGAATACCAGCACGCCCGAGCTGACGCCGGCCCCGGCGAACCCCTCGCAGATCCCGGCTGACGTCAGAATGCCGTCGCTGGCCTCCGGGATATGCGGACGTATCCACCCGAAGACCCTCCTGGCCACCTTCAGCGGACTCGCCTCCCGTATCCGCCGACGACGGCGATATGCTCACCGCCCGACAAGGACCTCGTTGCCTGGTCGTCGGTACCTGCTTACCCAGATACGGCCTGGTGGGACCCTACCCGCCGCCGGCAGAAGAGCGCGGCAGGCCGGGCGGGACATGCACGGCGATCTCGCCGCCGAGCATGAACCCGTCGGACAGGCGCAGGTGATCACCGCTCCAGAAGCGGCCCGCGTCATACCAGCCGGGCCCGTGCCTGCCGGGCAGGAGCCCCATGGCACGGTAGGTGACGGCGAGCACCTCCGCGCAGTAGGCAGTCTCCAGGTCGGCGTCACCCGTCTGGCGCCGGACAGGCGGCACCCGTCCCGACAGCCACTGCGAGACGAGCCGGGCGGTGGAGGGGAACGGCGTGCCGTCCATCCGCGCGACGGTGCGCAGGACCGCGTCCTCCATCTCGCTGGTGACCGGGCGATCCAGCTGGCGTAGCCACGCCCGCTGGCCGTACCGGTTGGACCAGACAATGACTGCCTCGCGCAGGTCGTGCAGCTGCACTCCGCGATGGCGGGTGCCCGACCACAGGTCCGGCAGGGACCGGCCGAGCTCAGCGTGCCACATCAGCGGCGGCAGGTCGCCGATGACGACGGACATGCCGACGTGGTTGACCGGGCTGTTAGTCGCCACCTGGATGGCACGGTCGGCCGGCTTGTGACCGCGAAACAGCCACACATCACCTGTACGGACCAGGTCCAGCGCCTCATCAAGGGTGATGCTGACCTCGGGCACGGTAGTAGCCTAGTCGCGTGCGGTGGCTGAAGGTACTGGGACTTGCGGGCTTCGCTGGCGTCGCCGCCGGCGGAGTGGTGATCGCCCGGGCCGAGCGCCGCCGCCGCGCCTACACCCCGCAGGAGATCCGGGAGCGGCTGCACGCCCGGCTCGCCGAAGCACCGCAGACTAGCCCGCCAGCCCCAAGCCCGGACCGCCCAGGCGAGGGCTGATGTCTTCTGGGTGGCGCTGAGCGGTGCGGTCAGTGCGGCGTCGGTGTCGTGCCGGCGGCGGTACCGATCGTGGTAGTGCGGAGCCAGGCCACACGGCCGGTGCCCCAGCCACGTCGGCAAGGGCACCCCCCGCTGGGGCAGTCCCCTGAGACGGCCTGACTGCTTCTTCCCTGTCGGGCTCTATATCAGCCCGGTCACCGGTGCGCCCAGCCGGTTCGCCGGCCGCTGGTGGTCCCCCGCATGGTGAACAGGTGGAAGACCAGCAGCAGGACTGCCGCGCCGACGATGGCGGTCAGCCAGGTGGAGAGGTTGAAGAACCCGTGCAGGGTGTGGACGTGGAACAGCTCGGTGGCGGCCCAGCCGCCGCCCAGCGCCCCGGCCACCCCGATCAGGCAGGTGACGATGAGCCCTTGCGACCTTCGTCCGGGGATTACCATATTCGCTAGCAGGCCTGCTCCCAGGCCGAGAACGATCCAGGCGATGATGCCCATAACCGACTCCTCAGTCAGTAAAGAAATTTGACGTACGGGGTAGCCGGTCCTGCGCGACAGGTCGCGGTGGGAGAAAGAAAATCCCGTGGGCTCTTGCCCTTTACTGGGCCGCGGCGCCTTGCCGGCGCCAGCCTCTATAAGAAAACTCCGGTCCTGCACTGCCCCCTGCTTTCGGGGTGCAGCCGCCAGAATCCGGAGCTATGTCTTGACAATACGCCTTATTGGCCGTGATGTCCACCAGCGGAGTCAGCCTGCGGGCATGCGGCGGGCATGTTAAACCCGCCTGGCTCCGGGCAGCGGGCCTGGCCGCCGGTCCGATGGCAGGGCTCAGGCCCCTCCCACCGCGATCGTGCATCAGCGGCTCTCGAAAATCGCGACCAGGTCGTCCAGGCCGAACATCCGGGCGGTATCGACAGCTGACGGCGTCCCCACAGTCGGGTCGGCGCCGCCGTCAAGGAGCACCTCGATCACCTCTCGCTCCCCCTTGAAGACAGCGCCCGCCAGCGGGCCCTGGCCGCGGTCGTTGGAGCGGTCGGGGTCGGCGCCGCGCTCCAGGAGCGCCGAGACCGTCTGCGGGTGGCCGTGGTAGGCAGCGAGCATGACGAGGGTGTCGCCCTTGTCGTTGGAGAGGTTGGCCGGAACGCCGGCGTCCACGTAAGCGGCCAGGGTGTCGGTGTCGCCATGGCGGGCGAGGTTGAAGACCTTCGCAGCGAGCTGGAGCACCTCGGAGTCGGGCGCGGGCTCCTGGTCGCTGCGCACGGCGTGCTCGGGCGGGTGAACGGGATCGGTCACTAGGCGTCCTCCTGCCTCGGTCGGCGGGTCCTAATAAGAGTTGTCAGTGTTTCGCCTACGTATCGACAGGGCGGGGACACTTTGTCGTCTAGCTCGCCGCTGCGAGCGCCTCTTCTAGCCACAGTCGCAGATGAACGGGGCTGCGTCTTTCCAGCAGACGGCCGACCTCAGTACCGGCTAGCGGGTAGGCGCCGGACACAGTCGGGCCGCTGCTACGCCTGATCTCGGCCGTGGTCGCTCCCGTCAGCTCGGCGGCCGGCCGCCTTGGTGTCACTCCGCGCCCACGCCGGCCGCATTCCGGTTATCGTGATGCGATGACAGCCTGGCCGCACCGCGGGCCGACAGTGACTGGTTTGCTGGCCCTGGCCTCAGTAATCTGGGTGCTCGGCGGCGGGCACGCCGCCGCTGCCACCCGCGGGTCGCAGCCCGCTGCGCCCAGTTCCTGGACGGTGTATCACGGCGATGCCGCCGGCAGCGGGGTGGCCGGGCCGACGGCGGCGGTCAACACCGCGGCCCGCGCGTGGACGTCGCCCGTGCTCGATGGCGAGATCTACGGTGAGCCCCTCGTGTCGTCAGGGCGGGTCTACGTGGCGACAGAGGACGACACCGTATATGCGCTCTCCGCTGCCACGGGCGCGGTGGTCTGGTCCGCGCAGCTCGGCAGCCCCGTGCCGTCAGCCGACCTTCCCTGCGGGAACATCACGCCCACGGTGGGCATCACGGGGACCCCGGTCATCGATCAGTCCCGGGGCGAGATCTTCGTGGTGGCCGACGAACTGGTGAACGGTAATCCGGCGCACATGTTCACCGGGCTCGCCACTGCCTCAGGCAAGGTCGAGGTGACCCAGGACGTGGATCCCGCCGGGGTGGATACCGCCGCGCTGCTGCAACGCACCGGGCTTACCCTCGACGACGGCCGGGTCGTGTTCGGCATGGGCGGGAACTACGGTGACTGCGCCGCCTACAAAGGACGGCTGATCGCTGTCCCGGAAACGGGCGGGGCGCCGAAGATGTTCACCGTCGACGCCGCGGCCGGTGAGTCGCAAGGGGCGATCTGGATGGGCGGAGCGGCCCCCGTGGTGAATTCAAGCGGCGACATCTGGGTCAGCACTGGCAACGGCTCGGTCTACTCATACAGCCAGCCCTACGACAACAGCGATTCGATACTCGAGCTGTCGCCGTCCCTCAAGCTTTTGCAGTTCTTCGCACCGACGACCTGGGCCACGAATAATTCGAAGGACCTTGACATGTCGGCGGCCCCGGCGCTGCTGTCCGACGGGCAGGTGATCCTCACCGGGAAATCCCGCATCGTCTATCTCCTCAATGCTGCGCACCTGGGCGGCATTGGCGGGCAGCAGGCGACACTTGGCTCGGCGTGCAGCGAGGATATCGACGGTGGCGTCGCGGTGCAGGGCACAACGGTCTACCTGCCCTGCTTCAGCGGCATCATCGCGGTTCGGGCGGTACAGTCCCCGGCCGCGCTTGACCTGCTGTGGAGTTCAGGGACGGGCGGCGGCCCCGCTATTGTGGCCGCAGGCCTGGTCTGGACCATCGGCCAGAACGGCGTGCTCTACGGGCTGAGCCCGGCCACCGGCGCGGTACGGCAGCAGGCATCGATCGGCGTGCCTGCCAACCATTTCCCGACTCCGAGCGTGGCCGACGGCCTGCTGCTTGCCCCCTCAGCGGATCAGGTGGTCGCCTTCACCGCGACTGCCCCCGCTTCGGCTGCCTCCGCCCCGTCTGCCTCTCCTGGGGCCAGCACGCCCACCCCGGCCCCGAGCCAGGTGCCGGCGAGTCACGCCAGCAGTCCGCCGACGGCGGCCGCCCCCGGCGGCGGCGGTCTTCCGGTCGGCGCCATCGCCGGCCTCGTCGTCGCCGGCCTTGCGGTGATCGGCGGGACGGGCTGGCTCGTGTGGCGCCGACGAACAACCGGCTCCGGGTAGCACGAGAAGCTGATCTTCGTTACCACGCCGCAAGCCGAGTGCAGGTCCAAGCGGGGTTCACGGCGTACGGGAGCGCCGCAGAGCTGATGCGGCCAGCGTTGCCCGCGGGGCTCGTGGAAAAATCGGGCATATGCGATACATCATCATTGGTGCGGGTGCGGTTGGCGGAACGATCGGCGGGTGCCTGGCCCTGGCCGGGCATGAGGTCGTCCTAGTCGCGCGCGGGGCGCACCTCGACGCCCTGCGCGGTGGCGGGCTCCGGCTGGACACCCCGCAGGGCACCGACGTCGTGCGCGTGCCCGCGATCGGCGGGCCGAACGAGATCGGCCTCACCCCGTCTGACGTGCTGCTCGTGGCCACCAAGTCCCAGGACTCCGTCGCCGTGCTCAGCGAGTGGGCCAGCCCGGCCAGTGGCAGGCGGCGGCACAGCGGGCCAGGACCTGCCGGTCATCTGCGCGCAGAACGGGGTCGCGAACGAGCGCTTCGCCCTGCGCCGGTTCCGGCGGGTGTACGGGATGTGCGTCTGGCTGCCCGCGACGCACGTCGCGCCCGGCGTGGTGGTCGCGCACGGGCAGCCCCTCGCCGGCCTGCTGTGGGTCGGCCGGTACCCCGGCGGGACCGATGAGACGATCGAGCGGATCGCGGCCGACCTGGCCGGCAGCCGGTTCCTCGCGCCGGTGAGCCAGGACGTGATGCGCTGGAAGTACCGCAAGCTGCTCGGCAACCTGGGCAACGCGGTCGAGGCGCTGTGCGGGGGCCGCGGGCCGGACGGGGACGGCGACCGGCCAGCCGCGGCCCGCGAGCTGATCGACGAAGTTGGCGCCGAGGGCACAGCGGTCCTCGACGCGGCCGGGATCGGCTACGCGACCTCCGCCGAGGTGCGCGATGTCCGCGGCAATCACGTGGACGTCGCCCCGGTCGCGGGGACCGTCCGCGGCGGTGGCTCGTCCTGGCAGTCGCTGACGCGCGGCACCGGCTCGATCGAGGCCGACTTCCTGAACGGGGAGATCGTCCTGCTCGGCCGCGAGCACGGCGTCTCCACCCCGGTCAACGAGGCGCTGCAGCGCCTGGCCAACCGCGCGGCGGCCAACCGCCTCCCACCCGGGTCCCTGACCCCCGAGCAGATCCTCGCCGAGGCCGGGCATGAATTGACGCGATAGCCGAACGAGGCGGGTAATGCCTGCGAGGCGGCGGCAGGGAGCGGCAGGACTCGCATCTCCCCAAATGGGGCGGCGGGCCGTACGGTGGGCGCATGCCTACCCTCACCGAGGACTTCTGCGCCGCGATGCTGCGGGCGGCGCGCGGGCCGCTGCCGCCGCCCGTGGAGCGGGCGGCGCGGCGGTCGCTGCTCAACGTGCTCGGCACGACGGTCGCCGCGGCCGGGTCCGGCGGCGTCGGCGTCCTGCTCGCCGCGGCCGATGAGGCGGGCGGCGACGGCGAGGTCACTGTGCCCGGGCTCGCGCGGACGCTCGACCCGTACTGGGGCGCGCTCACCATCGGGACCGCGGCGCACCTCGACGACTTCGACGACACGCACCTGGCGACCGTGATCCATCCTGGTGCGTCGACGCTCGCTACCGTCTTGTCCCTGGTGCCGGAGACGGCACCGACCGGGGCGGCGTTCCTCGGGGCGTTCGCCGCCGGCTGCGAGGCCCAGCTGCGGATCGGCTGCGCGATCTCCCCCGCGCACTACGACCATGGCTGGCACATCACCGGGACCTGCGGGGTCTTCGGCGCGGCGGTCGCCGCGGCGGCGCTGCTCGGCCTGGACGCCGAGACGACGGCCGCTGCGCTGTCCCTCGCCGCGACGATGACCGCCGGGCACCGGGAGGCGTTCGGCACGATGACCAAGCCGCTGCACGCCGGGAAGGCGGCGGTCAACGGCGTCCTGGCGGCCCGGCTCGCCGCGGCGGGCCTCGCCGGGCCCGGCGACCCCCTCGGCCCGGGCGGTGTCCTTGAGGTACTCGCGAGCAGCGTGGACCGGGAGGCGCTCGGCCTCGGCTGGCCGGAAGGGCACCGCTGGGAACTGGAGCTGAACACGATCAAGACGTATCCGTGCGGCGTGGTCGCGCACCCGGCGATGGACGCCGCGATCATCGCCTACGCCAGGATCGCGGAACTCGCGGACCAGGCGGAGATCACCGGGATCGCGCTGCGCTGCAACCCCCTCGTTCCTGAACTGATGGGCCGGCAACAGCCAGGAGACGGCCTGGAATCTCGGTTCAGCGCCCGGCATGGCGTCGCCGTCGGCCTGCTGTACGGGCGGGCGGGCCTGGCCGAGTTCAGCGACGCCGTCGCCACGGCGCCCGAGGTGGCCCGGCTGCGCTCCCTGATCACCCTGGACGTCGACCCGGCCATGCCCCGCGACGCGGCGGTGCTCAGGATCACCAGAGGACCCGCATCAGGGGCGCCGCCGGCCGAAGGCCCGGCGATCGAGGTCACCGTCGAGCACAGCAGGGGCAGCGTCGCCCGGCCGCTCACCGACGAGGAGGTCCTTGACAAGGCGCGCGCCCTGTTCGGACCGGTGCTCGGTGAGGCCGCCGCCGACCGTGCCCGCGACGCCGTTGACAAGCTGCCCGGCGCCGAGGACACGTCCGAACTCATCGACGCCCTCCGCCCGGAGGCGTCATGACCACCACCGACGAGATCCTCGCGCTCGCCACGTCCGCCGCCGACCGCCGGTCAGCCGCTGCCGGGTCAGCGGGCACCGGGGCCATCGACAACGCCGTCGGGGTAACCGAAGCGGACCTCGTCGCATTCGGCGAGGCCGCAGCCCGCGGTGCCGGCAGCGCCGTGGTCCGCGCGCTGCTCGCGGTACGGCCGGCCGCCGCCCCGTGGGCCCCGCCGCCCGCTGCGCCGCCCGGCGACCCGGCGTGGAACGCCTGGCTGACGGCCGCCGCCGCAACGGCCGCGGCCGGCGACGCCACACGGACCCCGGAGAACGACGCCACACGGACCCCGGAGAACAAGGAGACGGCCGGGCCGATTCACCCCGCCTGGTTCGCGATCTTCGCCGCCGGCACCGCGCTCTCCGGCCCGCCCGCGGGTATCCCCGCCGGGGTGACCGTTCCGGCGGCCATCGCCGCCGGGATGAGCGCCGCCACGGTCGTCGAGTCCGGCCTCGCGGACTGGGGCGCCTGGTCGTCCGGCACGGTCGGCGCGACGATCGGCGCGAGCGTGACCGCCGGCCTGCTACTCGGCCTCACCCAGCCGCAGCTGCGGTCTGCCCTCGGCATCTGCGCCACCCAGGCCGCCGGCCTGCTCGCCGCCGAGGCCACGCCCGCGTTCGCGCTCCAGGTCGGCAAGGCCGCGTTCAACGGCGTCGAGGCAGCCTTGCTCGCCCGGTCCGGGTTCACCGCCCCCGACGACCCCCTGGACGGCCGCCGCGGCCTGTTCGCCCTCTTCAGCAGCTAAAAGGACCTGGCACGATCGGTCAGCCAGCTTCTGCCCCCCCGAAACAGGCAAGGCCGGCATACCGTCGCCCCGCCGAGGCGTCGGCACGGGCAGGCAGTGCTTCTCCCCCATCTTCCTCGACGAGGCGGGCCGGCCGTTTAGCCGACGAACCGGACGAGAAGTGGGCGGTCGTGGGCCGGGAGGTCGCGCATCCAGTTGCGAACCGTGAGCGCCGCGTTCACCAGGGTGCAGGCACGTGACGCTCGACCGTACTGGAGCGCGCTTGCCATCGGGACCGTGCGCGGTCTTGGCCATCCCGTAGGCGGCGATCATCGGCGCGCCGAACTGTTCTTCGGTCTTGCGCAAGATGGCCGGGGCGAGCGGAGCGCTGCAGCTGCGGATGAACCGCAGGGCGGGAGGGTTGCCTGACGGGTATTCGGTGGCGGCGCGGGCGAGAAGGATCTGGTGGACGGTGGGCACCGCCGTGTACCAGATCGCTTTCGCCCGGGTGATCTCGTCCCAGAACAGGTGTGCTGAGAACCGCACGCGTGTGTACTTCGGCGGCTGTCAGCCGCGGATCTATGGGAGCGACTGCGGCGCCGACAGCCCAGGCAGCGAGCAGTGCGACCACGTACTCGGGGCGGTTGTCGCAGTAGAGGGCGATGGTGTCGGTGCGGTTGATCCCGGTGTCTTCGAGGTGGCGTGCGAGCGTGCGAGCCAACTGACGCAGCTGCCGGTAGGTCAGCCGCGTGCTGCCGTCGGCCACTCCGACCGCAATCCGGTCTGGCGTGCGGCGGATGCCGTCCTCGATGAGCTGGGCTATGCCAGGATGGCTCATCGTGGTCTCGCTACTGGACATGGTAGGCCTCCTCAACTATTTGCTCTGGTCCGCGATCGTCAAACGCCGGGCGCGGCGCTGACCGCTTCGCTGGCGGATCGGTCGGCGAAGCGATCAGCGGGGGGTGCGCACGGCGGCCAGTACCGTGCCGACCCAGGACGGCTTCAAAACGCCTCAGCTGCGCGGGGGTGTGCTGCGCTGGCAAGCTCAGCGGACCAGACGCCCTCCGCGTGGCACGCGTCTTGAAGACCACCGAGGCGACCGCGATCACCACCGCGACCACGAAAAGCGGCACGACCGGTGCGTAAGGGTGCACGTGGTAGAGCATCCAGTCTCCGAGGAAAGCGCCGGCGGCCATGCTCACCATGTTCGCGGCCAGGCGCTGCGCCGAGCGTGCTGAGAGCGACCGGGTGGCGATGCTGCTGGCCAAGGAGATGAAGGTGGCGGTGAAGGCCGTGGTGGAAATGCCCGGCACATGGAGCGAGCGGATGGCGTTCATCTGCAGGCCCATCGCGAACGCGCCCAGGGCGACCAGGATGTAGGCCAGATGAATAGGCGAGGATGTCGTCATCCACCCGGCGAGAAAGCCGGCCTGCACGACCAGTGCGACCCCGAGCGCGATCGAAACGCGGCGTGGCCACACCTGACGGACCTCGCCGTCTTCTGTCTCCTGATCGCCGTCGAACGCCTTCAGGATCGGCATGGCCAGCGCAGCACCCGCCGCGAACGCCGCGAGAGAGATGATTGCAGTGACCGGATTCGCTCCCGCGGGCGGGCGGGTGCCGGCGGCACCGAGCCCGAGGAACACGATGTCGCCGGTCTGAAACGCTGTGAAGACCTTCCCGAGGGACAGAAAGCAGATCGCCTCGTAGATTCCCGTGGTGAACGACAGCGCCACGAGCAGCCCATCGCGAACTGCGAGGAGCGCTGCGGGCGTGTGCGCGGCAGCACGGTCCACAACCCTGTCATGCATGGTTCCTCCTAAGTTGCGCCGCGGCTCGGCGGCGGCGCCGGCTGTCCGGTTCCCTTGCCGCCGGAGGCCGCCGGGTAGCCGGCATTCCGTTTCGCCGGTCACCATGCGGTTTGAAATCAGACGATCTTCTTTGCGTGCAGCTGTGTGATCTGGTCGGCGTCGTAGCCGAGTTCGGCGAGGACATCGTCGGTGTCCGCCCCGAGCAGTGGTGCGCCCGTGATCTCGGGAGTGAAGGAGGAGAACTTGACGGGGCTGCCCACGGTCAGGTAGGTGCCGCGTCCCTTCTGGTCAACCTCCACGACCGTGCCGCTCTTGCGCAGGTCCTGGTCGTAGGCGATCTCCTTCATGGAAAGCACCGGGGCGCAGGGGATCTCGTACTTGCGCAGGATGTCGACGGCCTCGTACTTGGTCTTGTCCGACAGCCACTTCTCGATCTGGTCGAAGATGTCGAAGATGTGCGGCTGGCGGGCCTCGGCGGTGGCGTAGGCGGGGTCGTCCTTCCACTCCGGGTGGCCGACGGCCTCGCAGGTCCGCGCCCAGTTCTGCTCCTGGATGGTGAAGTAGATGTAGGCGTTGGGGTCGCTGTCCCAGTCCTTGCACTTCAGCACCCAGCCGGGCTGGCCGCCGCCGCCGGCGTTGCCGCCGCGCGGCACGACGTCGGTGAAGGTGCCGTTGGGGTACTGCGGGTACTCCTCGAGGTAGCCGGTGCGCTCCAGCCGCTGCTGGTCGCGGAGCTTGACCCGGCACAGGTTCAGCACCGCGTCCTGCATCGACACGGAGACCTTCTGGCCCTGGCCGGTCTTCTCCCGGCCGAGCAGCGCGGCCAGGATGCCGATCAGCAGGTGCATCCCGGTGTTCGAGTCGCCGAGCGCCGCAGCACTGATCGTGGGCGGCCCGTCCCAGAAGCCGGTCGTGGAGGCGGCGCCCCCGGCCGCCTGAGCCACGTTCTCATAGACCTTCAGATCGGACCAGGAGGACTCGTCGTTGAAGCCCTTCACCGAGCCGTAGACCAGCTTCGGGTTGAGTTCCCGGATATGCTCCCAGGACAGGCCCATCCGGTCCATCGCGCCGGGCGCGAAGTTCTCCACCAGCACGTCAGCCTCCCGGATCAGCTGCTCCATCACCGCGAGGCCCTCGGGGGTCTTGGTGTTGATCGCCAGCGACCGCTTGTTGCTGTTGAGCATCGTGAAGTACAGGGCGTCCACGCCGGGGATGTCGCGCAGCTGGTGGCGGGTGACGTCACCGCCGTTCGGGCGCTCGACCTTCAGCACGTCGGCGCCCATCCACGCCATCTGCTGGGTGCAGGCCGGGCCGGCCTGCACGCCGGTGAAGTCGATGACCTTGATGCCAGCCAGGGGCAGGGTGCCAGTCATGATCGTTCTCCTTTACGGTTGTTCCTCTGCGAGCGTTCCTGTGCGGATGTTTGTTGTGCTGGGGGTCAGCGGGCGGGTACCGGGATCGGCGCCGCGTTGGCCAGGGGCTGGGGGTTGAGGCTGCCGATGTGGCCGCTCTCCGCGCCCGCGGCGGGGTCGAGCACGCAGTCGATCAGCGCGGGCCGCCCGGAGGCGATCGCCTGCTGCAGGGCCTCGGTGACCTGGCCGGGGGTGGTGGCGTGGTAGCCGGTGCCGCCGAAGGCCTCGATGAGCCGCTCGTGGTGCGCCGCCGGGTCCAGTACCGTGGGCGCCGGGTCAGCGGAAGTGGTGTTGACGGCGTCGCCGCGGTAGACGCCGCCGTTGTTCAGCACGACCACGGTGACGGGCAGGTCGTAGCGGCAGATTGTCTCAAGTTCCATGCCGCTGAACCCGAAGGCGCTGTCGCCCTCGATCGCCACCACCGGAGCGCCGGTCTCGACCGCCGCGGCGATGGCGTAGCCCATCCCGACGCCCATGACGCCCCAGGTGCCGCTGTCGAGCCGGTGCCGCGGCCGCTGCATGCCGATGACGTTGCGGGTGATGTCCAGGGCGTTGGCGCCCTCGTTCACCAGGTAGGCATCCGGCCGCTCGGCCAGGACGTCGCCGATGACGCGCAGCGCGTTGTAGAACCGCATCGGGGACGGGTCCTCGGCCAGCCGCCTGCGCATCGATGCGGCGTTGCGTTCCTTGCGCGCACCGAGCTCGGACCGCCACGCGGCCGGGGCTGCAATCTGCCCGGGCCAGGCGGGAGCGGTGACCTCAGGGCGTTCGTTGAGCGCGGCCATGACCGACCCGATGTCGCCAACGAGCGGTGCGGCGATCGGCTGGTTGCTGTCCAGCTCGCTTGCCTCGATGTCGACCTGGATGAACTTCGCGTCCGGCGACCACTGCGGCGCCTCGCCGTGACCGAGCAGCCAGTTCAGCCGCGCGCCGACCAGCATCACCACGTCCGCCCTGGCCAGCGCCAGCGACCGGGCCGACGCGACCGACTGCGGGTGATCGTCGGGCAGCAGCCCCTTGGCCATCGACATCGGCAGGAACGGGATGCCGGTGGATTCGAGGAACGACCGGATCTCCTCATCAGCCTGGGCGTACGCGGCGCCCTTGCCCAGGACGACCAGCGGCCGCCGGGACCCGGCGAGCAGCGACAGCGCCCGGTCCACGGCCTCCGGAGCGGGCAGTTGCCTGGGCGCGGGGTCGGTCAGCGGCCACAGCGTCGCCGCGCCCGCGACCGCGTCCATCACTTCACCAAGCACCGCGCCAGGGACGTCGAGGTAGACACCGCCCGGGCGGCCGGAGATTGCGGTGCGGAAAGCCCGGGCGACGCCGCGTCCGATGTCCTCGGCCCGGTCGATGCGATAAGCCGCCTTCGCGAACGGCTTGGCCGCCGCGAGCTGATCGAGTTCTTCGTACTCACCGCGCTGCAGGTCAACAAGGTGCCGCTCACTGGACCCGGAAATCTGGATCATCGGGAAGCAGTTCACGGTCGCGGCGGCCAGGGAAGGCAGCGCGTTGAGAAAGCCCGGCGCGGACACCGTCAGGCACACACCGGGCACCTTGCTCAGGAAGCCCGCCGCCGCCGCAGCGTTCCCGGCGCTTGCCTCGTGCCGGAAACCGATGTACCGGATCCCGGACTCCTGCGCCAGCCGCGCCAAGTCCGTCACCGGGATGCCCACGACACCGTAGATCGTCTCGACCCCGTTCAGCTTCAGGGCATCGACCAGAAGATGAAATCCATCGGTCAGCTGGACTCCGGCGTCAGCGGCCGGTGTCTCGGTCGTGGTGGTGCTCATCGTGAATCCCCTTCGGTTGGTGGGTGGTCGCGCGACAGCCGTCGCCGGGCTGGCGGTGGCTGCGCCGGCTAGCTGGCCGCGGAGGTGGTGGCCGGTCATGTCTTCACCCTGACCGCTGCGGGCGCCCGCCAGTAGTGGCCGTAAACTAGACGGGTTACAACTTTGGCCTGTATCTAGGTGGGGTGGCCGATGAACCTGAGCCCGCATGTTCCCGACCTGGCCGGGCTGGCATTGCTGCTGGACACCGCCCAGGTCGGCAGCCTGAATATGGCCGCGCAGCGGGCCGGGGTCAGCCAGCAGGCGGCCTCGGAGCGGGTCCGGTCGATGGAGGCGCAGACCGGGGTCACGCTGCTGCACCGGACCCCGCGCGGCTCCAGGCTGACCGCCGAGGGCGCGGTCATCGCCGAGTGGGCGGCGCAGCTGCTTGATGTCGCTGCCCGGATGGAAGCCGGGATCGCGGCGCTCCGGGCCGACCGGTGCAGCCGGCTGCGGATCAGCGCCAGTTCAACCATCGCCGAGCAGCTGCTGCCTGCCTGGTTGGCGTCCTTCCGCGCGGCCTGCGGCCCGGCTGCCGAGATCGTGCTGACCGCGGCCAACACCGAGACGGTCATCGCCCACGTCACCGCGGGCCAGGCCGATATCGGTTTCATCGAAGGCCCGCAGCAGCCTCACACGCTGCGCAGCAGGGTCATCGGCCACGACCAGCTGACCGTGGTCGTCGCCCCCGGCCATCCGTGGGCGCGCCGCCGCCGCCCGGTCAGCGCCGCCGAGCTGGCCGGCACCCCGCTGGTCAGCCGGGAAGGCGGCTCGGGCACCCGGGACACGCTCGCCGCCGCGCTGGCTACCGCACTCGGGCCCGGTGTCGCCCGGGCCCCGGACGCGCTGTCGCTGTCCACCACCGCGGCGGTCCGCGCGACCGTGCTCGCCGCCGCCGCGCCCGCGGTGATCAGCGACCTCGCCGTCGCTGACGATCTGGTCACCGGCCGGCTCCTCCAGATCCCCGTCTCCGGACTGGACCTGCACCGGGACCTGTGCGTGGTCTGGGACGGCGCCAAGCAGCCGCCCCCCGGCCTGGCACGCGACCTGATCACCCACATCCTCAGCCGCCGCCAGCGACAGCAATCCAGCCGGGCCGAGTGAGTGTTTAATCCACCCTGACCAGCCCCGAGTGGGTGTCCTGTGCGCGGCGCAAGGCTCACGTGCGATCGCGGACCGCACTAAAGCTAAATCGATCCGCCCGTGTGCCGCCCGGCCGGGCTCAATGTCACTTTCCGTCATTGTCCAGCCGCGTTGGACATGAGGCGCCTGAGGAGGACTGCGCCTTTTGACCTGAGGGTGCATCGTGGGCGATGGTGACGATCCCGGCCGTCATGAGCAGTAGCGAGACCACCTCGCCGACGATCTCCGCAGGGCTGCCGCGCAGGCGCGCGCCGAGCCACAAGACGCCGAGCGCGATGGAGATGACAGGGTCGGCGGTGGTGATGATGGCCTGGACCGGCGCCAGGAGCCTGCTCTGCTGGAGGCCGTCCTGGTTGAGGACGAAGCCGACCGGACCCACGACAGCCAGGACATAGACCGGCCAGTTCGTGAACACGCAGGCTGGCCCGCTGCCGAATTCCGACGTCACCAGCTTGACCGCGAACGCGGCGACCCCGTAGCAGACGCCGCAGGCCAGCGCCAGCGCAAGCGGCCGCAGGCTCGGGCTCCGGGTGGCCACGGCCAGGCAGCCTCCTACCACCACGATCAGCCCTACGACCAGCGGCAGCAGGGCGCCGAAGCCGATGTTCGTGTGGCCGGCCGACGGCTGCCCGATGGCGAGGAATCCAGCTACGCCGGCTGTGGCGGCGCCGACGCCCGCGAACAGGACCGGATCCCATCGCTTCGCCCCAGGGAGGAGCATGCCTGCGTCCCATCGCACGGACCGGACGATCAGGACGGCAAAGACCAGGTCGAAGGCCAGTAGCGGCTGCACCACAGCGAGGCTCCCGAAGCTGAGCGCCACGACCTGCAAGGCGAACCCCGCGACGTTCGTTGCGATGGCGATTAGCCACAACGGCTGCCGCACCAGGTCCAGCAGGATCGTCGGCGACAACGTCCGCTCGGTCTTGACCAGCTTGGTGCTGCGCTGGCCGACGACCGACGATATCCCGAAGAGCAGCGCGGCAGCCAGGCCTGTCGCCACGGCAATCGGTGCGGACCGCGTGCCGTGGAGGGCGAGGTGCCCGGTAGTAACGAACGTGACCGCGGCCGACCGCGGGTCCGCGCCACCCACGGCAGCACTGGTGATCGTGTGGAAGCTCATCGCCTACTCCCTTGCGCAACGTCGTGCCTTCACGCTGGCAGGGCCGCCGGGCCTGCGGTAGCGGGGTTAGGCTTGACGCGGTACAAGTCGGTCCTGTATTCGGCCTGGGTGGCGGCGCGGCGCAGCCCCGTACCACGGCACGGTTCGGCTCCTCCCCCGCCCATGTCCGTCCCCGGTCGCTAAAAGCTTGTAGGTGTATAATAGATATATGCCTGCAAGTAACCGGCGGTCGTGGCTGATCCTCTGCATCTGCTGCATGAGCCTGCTGATCGTCGGCACCGACGCCACGATCGTCAACGTCGCGCTGCCCTCCATCGGGCACGAGCTGCACGCCTCGCTGAGCGACCTGCAGTGGACGGTCGACGCGTACACCCTGGTGATCGCCAGCTTCCTGATGGCGTCCGGCTCGATGGCGGACCGCTTCGGGCGCAGGCGCGTCTTCCAGGTCGGCCTGGTGCTGTTCACGCTCGGGTCGCTGCTGTGCAGCGTGTCGGCGAGCGTCACCGAGCTCGTCCTCTTCCGCTGCCTGCAGGCACTCGGCGGCTCGATGCTCAACCCGGTCGCCCTGTCGATCGTGAGCAACACCTTCACCGAGCGGCGGGCGCGGGCCAGGGCGATGGGCGTCTGGGGGGCGGTCTTCGGCATCAGCCTCGCGCTCGGCCCGGTGCTTGGCGGCGTGCTCGTCACCAGCCTCAGCTGGCGGGCCATCTTCTGGATCAATATCCCCATCGGCGTGGCCGCCATCATCCTGACGCAGCTGTTCGTGCCCGAGTCCAAGGCGGCGACCGCGCGCCGCTTCGACCCGTGGGGCCAGCTGCTGGTCATCGTCATGCTCGCCACGCTGACCTACGGCGTCATCGAGGGGCCGTCCCGCGGCTGGGGGTCGCCGCTGATCGCGGCGATGTTCGTCATCGCGGCGGCCGCGGCGGTCACCCTCGTGCGCGTGGAGTCCCGCCGCGAGCAGCCGCTCCTTGAAGTCCGCTTCTTCCGCAGCGTGCCGTTCAGCGGGGCCAGCGGGATCGCGGTGCTCGCGTTCGGCGTGCTGTCGGGGTTCCTGTTCCTCAACACCCTCTACCTGCAGGAAGGCCGTGGCTACAGCGCGCTGCACGCCGGGCTGCTGACGCTGCCGATGGCGGCGATGATCTGCCTCTTCGCCCCGGTCTCCGGGCGCCTGGTCGGCACCAGGGGGCCGCGACTTCCCCTGGTCCTGGCCGGCCTGGCGATCGCGGTCAGCCTCGCGCTGCTGGCCCGGATAAGCGACGCGACGTCGCTGCCCTACCTGCTGGCCAGCTACGTGGTGCTCGGGATCGCGTGCGGTCTCGTGAACGCGCCGATCTCCAACACGGCCGTGTCCGGTATGCCGAACAGCCAGGCCGGCGTGGCCGCCTCGGTCGCGTCGGCGAGCCGGCAGTCTGGGTCGGCGCTCGGGGTCGCCATCACCGGGTCGATCGTGGCCGGCGTGCCGGCCGCGGGGCTCGCGTCCGCCAGCCACGCCGCGTGGGTGGTGCTCGCCGCCTGCGGGCTCGCGGTCGCGGCGCTCGGGTACGCGTCGACCACCCGGCGCGCGCTCGGGACGGCGCAGCGCGTCCGTGCCATGCTGGACGAGGCACCAGGCCCGGCCGCCCCGGCGGGCCCAGCGATCCCCGGCAGGGAGGTGCGCGTCCATGACAAGCCAGTCGAAGGATTCTGACGACCAGGCCTTTGACGACCAAGCAAGCCGCGTCTGGGCGGCGATGCGCGACCTGGCCGACAGCTACCCCGCGAAGGACGCGCTGCGCGACGCGCTCAACCTCGGCCGCGGCAGCGGCCGGGTCAAGGCGCTGCTGTGGCTCGCGGAGGGACCGCTGTCGCTGGGCGGCGTCGCCGAGGCGGTCGGCGTCGACGCCCCCTACGCGACCCTCATCGTGGACACCCTCGAGGAGCGGGGCCTCGTGGAACGCCACGCCGACCCCGCCGACCGCCGCAGAAAGCTCGTCACCCTCACCCCCCAGGGAAAGGAAGCGGTTGCCCGCCTGATCCGGATCCAGCGTGAGCCGCCGCCCGGATTCGGCAACCTCAGCCCCGCCGAGCTCGACACGCTGGAAGAGCTCGTGCGGCGCCTCGCAGGCAGGCCCGGACCGGCCGCTGGCGAGTCCTGAGGAGATACCGGCGGTCCGGGCGACGCACGGACCAGTTCCTCTTATTAAAGAATTGCATGCCTCAGCCGGCCGACAGGCGGGCATTGTCTCAGTTAGATTCACTTCGGAAAATATCGCCATCCATCTATTCAATCGGCCGGCGCAGGTGCCCATTCACGGGGTGCCGGGAATTGGAGTCAGCTGATGGCGGGGAGCGACGGTAGCCAGGGTTTCCTCTCGATGGCGGCGCGGACGGCACCGAGTGCGGTGACGCCGTGGGCGGCGGCGGAGTCCAGGTAGCTGCGCAGGCGGCACCAGCGGGCGAGGGTGGCCAGGGAGTGCCAGTAGCCGGAGACGGCCTGGTGGCGCTTGGCTGCTTTCGCGGCGCGTTCGCTGACGTTGTTCGTCCAGTCCACGGCGAAGTCGCGGGTGAACAGGAAGACCTGTTCTTTGTAGTCCCGCAGCCAGCAGCCAAGGCTGTATCCGGGGTGGTTGCCGGCGTCCCAGTCCCGCAGCCGGTTGTGGATGATCCCGGCGCGGACGGCGGTGTCGTAGCGTTCGCGCAGGTCATCGAGGACCTGCTGGTCCAGGCCGGTGGAGCCGCGGGCGCGGGCGTCCTCGACGGCCCGGTGCGCCTCGCCCAGGATGGCGATGACGTCCCCGGCCCAGTTCTGCACGCCGCCGGGCCCGAGTTTCTGCACGGCCCTGCAGCGGCGGATGACGTGCTGGCAGCACTGCTGGATGCCGGCGACCCGGTCAAGAAGGTGCTGGTAGCCGGTGTAGCCGTCGGTCATCAGGTGCCCGGCGAACCCGGCGGGGATGCCGGAGCCGACGCTGCCCTTGCGGCGGGAGCCCAGGGCCCGCAGGAACTTCAGCCGCCCGTCCGGGGTCGTGACGATGAGCACGTGCGGTGCCCCGGTCGCGGCCTTGCCGTCTCTCCTCCGGGTCCGCCTCGCCCGCCTCGTCCGGTCCCGGAGCCGGGACAGGGGTCCTGTCCAGCACGTTTACCGGGGTCTCGTCAGCGGCCAGCACAGGCTCGGCCGCCAGCGCGGCGATCATCGCGTCATCGAACCCGGCCGCCCTCAGCCGTGCGTCCACCCGGGCGACGGCCTTGTCCACCCAGCCTGCGGAGACTTCCGCGCCGAGCAGCATGCCGATCAGCCGCGCGGACCGCTCCGCCGGCACGTTCCCGAAGCACGACAGCAGCACTGCTGCCGCGTTCAGCACCGGCCCGCAGCACACCGCGCCCGCGTGCAGGCCCGGCGGCGGGCTCGCGAACGTCACCGTCCCGCAGCCGCCGCATGCCAGCCCCGGCAGCAGGTACTCGGTCACCTTCCGGAGAATCTCGACGTCGATGACCTGCGCCCACCGCGGCTCCATCGTGTCCGCGCCGTCCAGGGACGCGTGGCACGACCGGCACTCCGCCGGGAGATCCGCTGTCTGCGTATCGTCCGGGTCCGGGTCCCGTTCCGGGCCTTTTCCCTGGTGGCCGGGCTGCCCGCCGCGCTTGCGGTCTTTGCGGCGCTCCCGCTCGGACTGCTGGCGTGCTTTCCGGGCCTCTTTCGCCCCGATCCGCTCCTTCGAGCTCGGCGTCCCCGAGTCCGTGCTGTCCATCGACAGGCGCCGCTCCAGCTCCGCGACCCGCAACTCCAGCCGCCGCTCCCGCTCCCCGGCTGCACGTATCTCCGCGGCCGCCGCGTTCACCCTGGAAACCGCCGTCCCCAGGCTCGCCGTCAGCGACGCGATCTGCTCATCCTTCGCCCGGATCACAGCCCGCAGCCGCGAGACCAGGCCACCCTGCTCGCCAGCCGCACCAGGCTCATCGGACACGAACCGGAAGCATGCTCAACCCGCACGAAAAGTTCAACCACCGACACGCGCCGGCGCGTTGCGCTCAGATCCTGTAAATGGACACCTAACCTCCGCTATTCAGTGCTGATGGGCGTATGAGTGAGTTGTCGCCGTGACCTGGTGATTGAGGAGGGATCGGCCTGTGGCGTAGCGCACCTTGTGGGTGCAGGGCGGAGCTTCAGGGGGTAAGCGGGCGCGTGTTTCAGATTGTGCGGCTGAACAGCACCCGGTCGAGTCCGGGGCCGTCGTAGTCGGGGTGGGTCGGCCGTCCCTCGAACGAGCCGGGGCCGGGCTCGACTGTGAACCCCATCCGCAGGTGGAAGCGGTAGGAGCCGCTGTTGGACGGCGAGGTGACCGCATGTACCCGGGTGCGCCCGCGTGCCCGGCTGAGTTCGAAGAACAGCTCGTACAGGCGGCGGCCCAGGCCGTGCCCTTGCAGTTCCGGCGACACGCCGGCGAAATGGACGTAGCTCTCGTCGGGGCGGGACTGGGACAGGAAGCCGATCAGGAAGCCGACCAGCTGGCCGTCGCGCTCGGCCACGAAGCTGGTGTCAGTGAAGTGCTGGAAGAACAGCCTGGGCAGCAGCAGTGCGCGCTGCACGGACCCTGCGGCCCCCTCCAGCCCGCCCCACCAGTCGTCCAGGACGGCCAGCACCGAGGGCTGGTCGCCGGGACCCGGATGACGGAAGGTCAGCACCCCGGACTCGGCCATGGCACGAGGATAGCCGGGGCGCTGCGGCCCGCCGCTGCCTGTGCCCGGTCATGGCCTGAGCCAGGCGGGCTGACGGCGCCGCGGACCTTACGGGTGCAGGCGGCCGCAGGGCTGCAGAAATGCGAAGGGACGGCCGCGAAGCGGCCGTCCCTTCCTGGTTTTAAGAGCGAAGAGCGCCCTGGTCCTGGGAGATTACGGGTCACCACAACCATGCAATCCTCAAGCCTGGAGCGCTCTTCGCCATGCAGCTTAACGGGTGGGACCGTGCCCTGAAGGTCACCGCAGACGGAAAGGGCCTGGTCGGCCATGCCGGCGCGATCTTGCTCCGCAAGGCCGCCGATCAGGCCGGGCTCACCGCCGCCCTGTCCGGCGCGCTGCGGCAGAAGAGCACGTCGCCGCTGCTGGACCGGGGGATCGTGCTGGTCTCGATGGCGGCGGCGATCGCGCTGGGGGCTACGAGCATGAGCGACATCGCCCTGCTCGCGCACCTCGCCCCGCTGCTCGGCGCCGCCCCGAGCGGCCCGACCACCCGCCGCGCCCTGGACCTGGCCGGCAGCCCCCGCATGCTGGACCGGATCGCCCGCGCCCGCGCGAAGGCCCGCGCGCACGCCTGGGCGCTGGTCGCCGGCACCGCCGCCGGGTTCCCCTGGCCCGTGATCGCAGGCAAGGCCTTGACGGGCTGGGTCGTGATCGACATGGACGCCACGCTGGTCACGGCCAGCTCGGATAAGGAAGGGGCGGCCCCGACCTGGAAGAAGGGCTACGGCTTCCACCCGCTGGGCGCCTGGTGCCGTAACACCCGCGAGTGCCTGGCCATGAAGCTCCGCCCCGGCAACGCCGGCTCGAACACCTTCACCGACCACGAGGAAGTTCTCGCGGCGGCCCTGCGGCAGCTCCCTTCCCGCTTCCGCGGCAAGATCCTGGTCCGCGTCGACGGGGCCGGCGCCAGCCATGACCTCATCAAGCACCTTCTCTCCCTGGGCTCACCGCGGCGGAAGGTCCTGTTCACGACCGGGTGGATGATCACCGCAGCCGACGAGGACGCGATCCGGCTCCTGCCTCCCGCCGCGTGGAAGCCCGGTGCCGCCCAGGACGGCACGGCCGAGAAGGACAAGGCCGTGGCCGAGATCACCGGCCTGATGACCAGGGCGGAGAACTGGCCGGACGGGCTGCGGTGGATCGTCCGGCGGGTAAAGCCGTCCCGCCGGCAGGCGCGCAACCTCACCGCCTACGAGAAGGAAACCGGCTGGCGGTACAGCATCATCTGCACCAACGTCCCCGACGACGGCATCAGCGGCGTCCCCGGCAGCCACCATCCCCAGTTTATCGACGTGCTGCACCGCGAGCACGCCGTCGTCGAGACCGCCGGCGTCCGCACCGCCAAGGCCATGGGCCCGCGCAACCTCCCGTCGAAAACCTGGCAGGTCAACTGCGGCTGGGTCGCCGCGGCGAACATCGCCGCCGACCTCGCCTCCTGGACCCGCCTCCTCGGCCTGCACGACCACGAGGAACTCCGCGACGCCGACCCGGACACGCTCCGCTACCGGATCTGGCACCTCCCCGCAAGGCTCGCCCGCCACGCCCGCCAGCGCACCCTCGCCATCAGCGGCAGCTGGCCATGGGCCGGGGCGTTCCTCACCTGCTGGCAGCGGCTCACCGTCCTGCCCGCACCCGTATGACCAGCACGGACCACCCCGGCAACACGGAAGGAGGCCACCCCGGCGCGGTCGGAGCCGGTGCGCACCCGGGCACACCGGGAACCTCGCGCACCCCACGACCAGAACCAAAACGGACACGAAAGTCAAAAACGGAAGCCCGCACAATCAGTAACTAGCCCTCGGGATGCCTGAACGATTGAGGCTAAATTGGCATATGACCTCGATGCCTGATCGCTCTCGCGGCAACAGCGACTGATGCCCGGCGCACTAGATCCACGGACCCCGGCGCAGATCGAGAAATACCTGGCCGACGCCCTCCGGGTGATTCAGCGCAAGGCCCTGTACAGCGCAAGCGTGGACTGGGACGCCGTTCACGCAGAGGCCCGTGACACCGCGGCGCGGACCCGAAGCTACGCCGGCACGCACCGGTTGCTGTACCGGGCATTGAAGCAGGCGGGCGGCAAGCACAGCCACATGGCGCTGTCGTATCGCCTTCCCAGCGCCGTGGAGCGGGCGGCGGCAGCCGGCGCCGGGACAACACCGGCGGACGGTTCCGGATCCCCGCCGCTTCCGGAGGGCATGCTCATCGAAGGCGCGGCATATCTCAGCCTGCCACACTTGTCCAGGAGGTCCGGGGGCCCGCTGCTGGCGCGCCGCTACGTCAGCGTGGGCAGTCGCCTGGTCGGCAGGCTCGCCGTGCCCCAGCCACGCGGCTGGATCGTGGACCTGCGCCAGAACACCGGCGGCAACATGTGGCCGATGATCGCCGCCGTCGCTGGCCTGCTGGACCGCGGGGTCCTCGGCCACTTCCTCCTGCCCGACGGCCAGAGACGGGCGTGGTGCCTCAACCGGTCGCATATCAGCCTGGGAGGCAAACCGGTGGCTCGCGTCCACGGCCGCCCGCACCGCCGGGACCAGGCCCCGCTCGCGGTCCTTATCTCCGCCCGCACGGCGAGCGCCGGGGAAGCGGCCCTGGTCGCCCTCCAGGCGCAGTCGCCGACGCGGACCTTCGGCACCGCGACCGCCGGGATGACGACCGGCAACATCACCCACGTCCTGCCCGACGGAACACGGCTCATGATCAGCACGTGTCACTACGCTGACTCGGCCGGCCAGCTGATCAGCGGCCCGATCCAGCCCGACGAACCGGCCGACCCCAGCAGCGACCACAACGCGCTTACGCAGGCCCTTGCCTGGATCGCAGGGGACGGACGGTCTTGATCACAACCGGTCCAAGCAATAGGACATTACCGGCACCCCGTAAATGGACACCGGCGCAGCAGGCAATTCCATTATCCAATGGAATCTTATGCGGACCCGCGCGCCAGGCTGTTGATTTTTGTTGCCAATTCTTCCTGTTATATATCTGATACCGTTTCGGGAGGTGATCATGCTCTCCGCCGGAAAGTGGCCGCTATACTACGAAAAACAGTTGGCGAATGCCACTTTCCGTGGGGGGATTCATGGCTGCCAGATTCTTGCCGATTGACCAATCGGATCCCGTGGAGATCGCTGGGTACGTGTTGCGCGCACGGCTCGGTTCCGGCGGAATGGGAAACGTTTATCTCTCGTTTACCCGGGGCGGGCGGCCAGTCGCTCTTAAAGTGGTACGCAAGGAATTCGCCGACGATCCCGAATTCCGCCGGCGGTTCCGGATGGAGGTCACCGCGGCCTAGCGGGTCCAGGGGCTCTTTACCGCGCCGGTCGTCGACGCGGATCCGGACGCGCCGGTGCCGTGGCTGGCCACCGCGTACATCGCGGGTCCCCCGCTGAACTACGCCGTGGCCGAGTACGGGCCGCTTCCAGAGGCGTCCGTCTTCCGCCTGCTCGGCGGGGTCGCGGAGGGGCTGGCCGCGGTCCACGCCGCCGGACTTGTGCACCGGGACCTCAAGCCGGCCAACGTGCTGCTCGCCGCCGACGGCCCGCGCGTCATCGACTTCGGGATCGCGCACGCCGCCGATGCCACCTCGCTCACTAACAGCGGCGCGCTGCTCGGGACCCCTGCTTTCATGACTCCCGAGCAGGTGACCGGCAAGCCGGTGTCCTCGGCGACCGACGTGTTCGCCCTCGGGCACCTGGTCGCGTACGCCGGGACCGGGCACAGCGTCTTCGGTGACGGGCACTTCTCCTCCCTCGTCTACCGCATCGCTCAGGAACAGCCTGACCTCACGGGCTGCCCGGACAGCCTGCGTGAGTGCGTCAGCCAGTGCCTGGCGAAGGACCCGGCGGAGCGGCCAGACCTCGGCGAGATCATGGTGCTCGCCAAGGCCGGCCTCGCCGGGCAGACGATGCAGCTGGCCAACGGGTCCTGGCTGCCCGATCCGGTGGCCGGCACGCTGGCCGCCTACGACACGAGCGCGGCGCCGCCGGCCGCGGCACGGCTGGCCGACGCCACCGTCACGGTCGGGGCGGCCAGCGGCACGGTGTCGTCCGGCTCGGTCACCGTGCCTGGTACGGGCGGGCCAGGCGGGCACAGCCTGCCGCCTACGACGCCGCAGGCCTCCGGGCCCGTGCCGCCACGCCGCCGCCGCAGGCTGAAGCGTCCCGGCGTCATCATGCCGGCCGTCCTGGTTCTCCTGCTTGCCGCAGTCGGTGCCGGCGCCTACGCTGGCTTGGACCTGAAGGGCAACAGCACGCCGCAGGCCGCCGGGACCACGACCCCGACGGCAAAGGCATCCGCACCGTTGTCACCGGCCGCGAGCACGCTAGCGGCATCCCCGTCGGCGCCGGCATCCGTGTCGACTTCCCCGTCGGCGGCGGCGGGGGCGGCGGTCCCGTCGTCGTCGGCGTCAGGGGCCGTGATCAGCAGCACGGAGTACTCCACGCCCGACCCGTTCCCGCTGTGCGACCCCAACGGCGGGCAGTGGCTCCTGGTCAACCTGACCCCGCAGTCCGGTGGCTGCGTGCCGAACATGCAAGCCGACGCGAACAACTCCGGCTACCTCTACGGCACGGTGTCCTCGTTCCCACAAGGCGTCCCGCTGACCGCGAGCAACACCGTTACCGTCAGCGGGGAGATCAACGCCCCTGGCGACCTCGACTGCCTGGGCCCTGCCGAGGGCAGTACATCGGGCGGCTACATCGGTTTGCTGTGCAACAACGGACAGTGGTACATCGACAGCGTCGTCAACTTGGGACAAGCAGCGTGGTGGTCGGCAAGCAGCTGGCCACGGGCTCTTACCCGTACAGCAGCAGCACGACCTATGACATATCGCTCGCGTTCGGGTCGGGCACCGGCAAGCTGGCAGTGACCTTCTCCCAGGGGTCGGCCAGCCCGCTGTCGGAAACATTCAGCACCGGGCAGTTCACGCCCAACGCTGTCGGCTACGCCCTCAACAGCCAGTACGGCAACGGCAGTAGCACCGCTACGATTGACGGCTTCACCTACGCGGTCAACTGACCGCGCGCCGAGACCAGCGCGTCGGTCGGGAGCTGGCTCGCCGCGCTGGAGGCCCCCTCGACCTCGGCCAGTGCGCACCCCGCTTCTGATGGCTGTTCCTCGGGGGGCACCCTCCTGCGGGGGTGCCCCCCGCAGGAGGGTGCCGAGGTATCACCCGTCCGGGTTAGCCGGCGCAGGGAGAGGCGGGGCCTGACGGGCCACCGGTCAGCCAGTCCGGGAGGACGCGGGGGTCGGGGACCGGGGCGTAGCCGTCCGCCGCGCCCGCGTAGGCCCAGGCAGGGCCATGCGCGCGGAGCGCGCTGAGCGCGGCCACCAGCCGGTCGACGTCGGCGGCGCGGCTGCCGAGGCCGATGCTGGCCCTGACGGCCGCCCCGTCAGGAACAGCACTGGCGGGGGTGAGCCGTGCCAGGAGCGGGTGCGCGCAGAACCGTCCGTCGCGGACGCCGATGCCATGCTCGGCCGACAGGTACTGGGCGACGTGCTGCGCGGGCCACCCGTCGACGGTGAAGGTGACCACGCCGATCCGATCTGGGCCGATCCGGCCTGGGCCAGTTCGATCTGGGCCGCCGGGCCACAGCCGCAGGGTGCGCACCCCGTCGACCGACGCGAGTCCGGTGACGAGGCGGTCGACGAGGAACCCCTCGTGCGCCTCGACGGCGCCCGCCGGCAGCGAGTCGACAAATCGGCACGCGGCGGCGAGGGCGACGGCGCCGATCACGTTCGGGGTGCCGCCTTCATGCCGTGCGGGCGAGGCGGCCCAGTCGGTGGCGTCGAGCCGGACCTGGCGGACCGCGCCGCCGCCGGCCAGGTACGGCGGGGCCGCGTCGAGCCAGTCACGCCAGCCGACCAGGACCCCGGCACCGAACGGCGCGTAGATCTTGTGCCCGGAGAACGCGAGGTAGTCGATCCCGGCCGCGGCGAGGTCGACGCGGCGGTGCGGGACGAGCTGCGCGCCGTCGACGGCAATTCGCGCGCCAGACGCGTGCGCCAGCCCGGCGAGCTCGCGGAGCGGCAGGCACTCCCCTGTCACGTTGGACGCGCCGGTGACCGCCAGGAGCGCGGCTGGTGTCCGGGCCAGCTCGTCGCGGACCGCCTCCAGGGTTTCCGCCAGGTTCGCCCGCGCACCGACGACTCTCCCGCCGCGGGCCTGCCAGGGCAGCAAGTTCGCGTGGTGCTCAATGTCCAGGTGGACGACGGGTCCCGGCACGGCGGACGCGAGGAGGTTGAGTGCGTCGGTGGTGTTCCGCGTGAAGATCACGACGTCGTCCTCGCGTGCCCCGGTGAACGAGGCGAGGGTCTGGCGGGCGGCCTCGTAGGCGCTGGTGCAGACCGCGGAGGCGTACCCCGCGCCCCGGTGCACGCTTGAGTACAGGGGCAGCAGCTCCGTGACTCGGTCGGCGACCGCGCGCAGGGCCGGCGCGCTCGCCGCGTAGTCCAGGTTGACGTACGCCGCGGTGCCGCCGGTGACGAGGGGAACATCGAGGCCGGCCCCGACGACGTCGGCGAGCGGACCGGGCCCGGTCACGTCAGCGCCCGTTACGTCGGCGAAGACCTCAGCGGCAACGAACGGGGATTCGGGCAATAGTGTCATGGCACGCCTCCGGCGCTCCTCGGGACCCGAGGTCCCGGGTCCGCGCTTGCCCGTCCCTGCTGGGAGCGAGCCGCGTCTTCACCCGGGGCACCCCACCGCGGTAGGAGGGTTGCCGGCCAGCGAGCCGGGGCTTGACGCTGGCACTCTTGACGCTGCGCTGAAAGTTACCAGGTCCCGGAGGATGCCCGGCACGCGGGGCCCCGCCGCCAGCGGCCATGGGCGGAGAGCAGCCCCCGTTCGGACGATCCCCTCACGTGGTTCCACGCGCACTACCGTTCCCGTGGCGCGCGAGGGCGGCGCGGCTGACGCCGGGCGGCGGCCGGCATACGATCGCGGCCATGAGGAGCGATCTGCGATGACCGAGCCAATTCCTAGGCCAGCGGCGCCCTATGGTGACTTCCAGCTGGAGATCTACCTCGCCGGGCTGAGCGGTACCGTGCCGAGCCTGCCGGTTTCGTTCGCCGAGCTTGAGTCCAGGGCCGCGCAGGCGCTGCCGCCGTCGATCCTGTCCTATGTCGCAGGCGGCGCGGGTGACGAGCAAACGCAGCGCGCCAACGTGGCCGCGTTTGGCCAGTGGGGGCTGATGCCACGGATGCTGGTCGGGGCGAGCGACCGGGACCTGTCCGTGGACCTGTTCGGCATGCGCCTGCCGTCCCCGGTGTTCCTCGCCCCGATCGGCGTCATCGGCCTGTGCGCCCAGGACGGGCACGGAGACCTGGCCACCGCCGAGGCCGCGGCCGGCATGCAGGTGCCGATGGTCGCCTCCACCCTGTCCGCCGACCCGATGGAAGAGGTCGCGAAGCGGCTCGGCGCGACGCCCGGGTTCTTTCAGCTGTACACGCCCACCGACAGGGAACTCGCCGAGAGCCTGGTGCGTCGTGCCGAGGAGGCTGGCTTCAAGGCCATCGTGGTCACTCTCGACACGTGGATCACCGGCTGGCGCCCCCGTGACCTGGCGACCAGCAACTTCCCGCAGCTGCGCGGCTTGTGCCTGGCCAACTACACGTCCGACCCCGTCTTCCGCGCCCGGCTGGCCCAGGCTCCAGAAGACAACCAGATGGCCGCTGTCGCTTACTGGGCCGGCGTCTTCGGCAATCCGCTGACCTGGAATGACCTCCCCTGGCTCCGCTCGCTGACCAGCCTGCCCTTGATCCTCAAGGGCATTTGCCATCCCGATGACGCGCGCCGCGCCCTCGACGCGGGCGCCGACGGCATCTACGTCTCCAACCACGGCGGCCGCCAGGCCAACGGCGGCCTGGCGGCCCTCGACTGCCTTCCCGAAGTCGTCGAGGTCGCGGCCGAAAAGCCCGTCCTGTTCGACTCCGGCATCCGCTCCGGCGCGGACATCGTCAAGGCCCTGGCGCTCGGCGCGACAGCCGTCGGCATCGGACGGCCCTACGCCTACGGCCTCGCTCTCGGCGGCGCCGGGGGCATCGAGCACGTCTTGCGCAGCCTGCTCGCCGAGGCCGACCTCATCATGGCCGTCGACGGCTATCCCACCCTCGCCGACCTCACCCCGGACGCCCTCCGCCCCGTCACCACCCGCCCCTGACGTCGGGGCGTCATGGCGCTTAGGCCGCCACAGGACCCGTCTGCGCAGGTGTCCCGGTTCTGGCCGTGACGCGTGAGGCGGGGGCGGGAAATGGTGCGCAGGGGCGGTGGTCCGTCTGTCACCTGTTCAGGTGAGCCGCGAGGAAGAGGACATCACTCGTTCGGTGTATGGCATGGGCCGAGCGCGGCGTCAAGCAGTGCCTCGGCGGCGGCGCGTGCCGCCACGGCGGCGGACGGGTCGTGGTCCATGCGAGCGGACAGGCCGGCGCCGTCATAGAGAAGGTGGAGTTGCTGCGCCAGGCCCGCTGCGTCCGGCACCCCGGCTTCGCGTGCTAGGCCGGCGAACAGATCCCGCAACCAGCCGCGGAAGTCGGCGGCGGCCTTCTCCACCACGTCGCTCGGCGACTCCGCGCTGGCGCTGACGAAGGCACAGCCGCGGAACCCCGGCTCGGCGAACAACTCCCCCTGGGCGTCGAACACGCCGAGCAGCCGGTCCCGCGGCGTGTCATAGCGGTCGAGCGCACGGGTGATGCGCCCCGCCGTGTCCGCGTGCCGGCCTTCCAGGTAGGCGCGGACCAGTTCGTCCTTGCTGCCGAAGGTGTTGTACAGCGAGGCCTTGGCCACCCCGGCCTGCTCGATGACGCGGTCGATGCCGACCGTGTGCACGCCCTCGGCGTAGAAGAGCTCACTGGCGGCGGCCAGCAGCCGCTCGCGCGCCGGCGGCTTGGCTTGCGACTTCACAGCCATGACGTCACCCTCTCCAGACCCGTCACGGCTATACAGACCGTGCTGTCTACTACAACGGCTTGCCCGGTCTCGCTGTTTCCGGCCGGCTAGCCTTCCGCCCACTCGGCCGGCTCGAGCGCCAGCACCGGGATGTCCCTGCCGGAGCTGAAGCGGTAGCGCGCGTAGTTGGGGTTGAGCGCGTCGGCAATGCCCCACCAGCGCTGCTTTTCCGCCCCGGACAGCTCGCGGGCCCGCACCCGGCGGACCTCGGTGCCGTCCCGGAGTTCTCGCCCGTGTCATCAGCGACTGCGGGTGGGGAAAGTTCCGGGCCATGCTCGAGTACAAGTGCGAGCGCTACGGGCGCGCCCTCGCCGTGATCGACCGCTGGTACCCCAGCTCGAAGACCTGCTCCGCGTGCGGGCACCTGCTCGCCGAACTGTCCCTGTCGACGCGGCACTGGGCGTGCCCGTCGTGCGGTACCCGGCACGACCGGGACACCAACGCCGCGAAGAACATCCTTGCCGCTGGTCAAGCGGTAGCCCGGGGAGACCCGGGCGATGCCTGCGGAGCTGGTGTCAGACATTCCGGGTCCTCCCGGGTGCAGCCGGCCGTGAAACAGGAACCCCGGCGGGCGACCACCGGAATCCCCGTCCTTCGGGACGGGGAGTAGTCAAGATGTAGCTCCTCAGATAGCGGTGCGGCCGCCGTCGGCGGCGATGACCGCGCCGGTGATGTAGCCGGCCTTCGGCGAGGCGAGGAAGGCGATGACGTCGGCGATCTCCGCCGGCTGGGCGGCGCGGGCCAGCAGCGTCGCGTCGCCGAGCGCCTCGATGCGGTCCGGGGACGCGCCGCCGGTATAGGCAGGCCCGGGGGCGATGGTGTTCACCCGGACCCCCTGCGGGCTGAACTCCGCCGCCCACGAACGGGTCAGCGAGGCCAGCGCGGCCTTGGTCGCGCTGTAGGCGGCGCCTCCGGCCAGCCCGATCTGCCCCGCCATGCTGCCCAGGTTGATGATGCTGCCCGACCCGCGCTTAGCCATCGCCGGCGCGATCGCGGCCACCAGGTAATAGGCGGACCGCACGTTGGCCGCGAACATCTCGTCGAAGACCGCGGGGTCCAGGTCGGCCGTCGGCCCGAACCAGGAGAACCCCGCATTGTTCACCAGCACGTCGACATCGCCGGCCTGCTCCGCCAGCCGCCCGATCGCGCCGGTGTCGGTCAGGTCCGCGGAGACGAACCGCGCGCGCCCGCCGGCCTCGGCGATCTCACGCGCCACCGCCGCGCCGCGGCCGGCGTTGCGGCCGTGCACCAGGACGGAGAAGCCGTCTGCCGCGAGCTTGCGCGCCGCTTCCCGCCCGATGCCGCTAGTTGCGCCGGTCACCAGGGCGACTGGCGCCCGGAGTTCAGAATCGATACTCATCATCACTCCCACATTGGGTAGACCGTTCTGTCTGAATTCACCATAGACAGACCGACCTGTCTAATGCAAGCGGAACCTCCGGGAGGTTAGGTGGCCTGATCGTGTTCGCGGACGCGACAGCAGGACCCCTGGCCGCCAGCGGTCGCTGCGCGCCAGAATGTCGCTCATGGCGCACCTGCTGATTACCGATGACACGGTCACGATCAACATGTCAGGTGGTGAAAGGTTCGAGGCGGCGCGCGGAGATCAGACTTTCCCCCGGAGCGCGATCAGCGGCGTGCGGACCGTACCGGACGGCATTGCCGAAGTTCACGGCCTGAAGTGGGCGGGCACGGAGCTTCCGGGCACCCCGGCAGTTGCGAGTAGTCTGTCGCGGGCGGCAAACCACCCGTTCCGCCCATGAGACCGCATAGGCGGCATACCAGGAGGATAAGGTCATACTGGCATCTCGCCGGAGGCCCGCGGAGACGCGCTGTCGAGGCTCGACACCACCGTGGCGCACTCGGCGCCGGGTATGGAATTACCTGCTCGGCGGGAAGGATCACTTCGCGGCCGACCGCGAGACCGGCGACCTGATCTTGCGGATGTTCCCCGGCATCGCCCAGCTCGCCCGGCTGCAGCGCCGCTTCCTGGTCCGCGCCGTCCTCTACGTGGCAGGCGAGGCAGGTATCCGGCAGTTCCTCGACATCGGCACCGGGCTGCCCCGCCGACAACACCCACGAGGTCGCCCAGGCCACCGCGCCCGAGTCCCGGATCGTCTACACCGACAACGACCCCATGGTCCTGGTCCACGCGAAAGCGCTGCTGACCAGCGCGCCTGGCGGCGCCACCAGCTACATCGAGGCCGACGTCCGCGACCCGGACACCATCCTGGACGAGGCCGCCCGCACCCTGGACCTCAGCCAGCCGGTCGCCCTGGTCATGCTCGGCATCCTGGGACAGCTCCCCGACTCCGACGAGCCGCACGCGCTGCTGCGCCGGTACCTGGACGCGTTGCCCTCGGGAAGCTGCCTGGCACTGTGCGACGGCACGGACACCAGCCCGGCGCTGAACCGGGCCATCGCGGTCTACAACCAGAACTCAGCCAGCTGCTATCACCTGCGCAGCCCGGAGCAGATCCGCGCCTTCTTCGACGGCCTGACCCCGGTACCGCCCGGCATCGTCCCCGCCTCCCAGTGGCGAAACGACAGCGATGACACCACGGGGGAAGACGCCACCATCTGCGGCGTCGGCTTCAGGCAATAGGCCGCCCGTGCCCCGGCCGCCGAGACCCGCGCCGTAGCGCAGGATGCGCAAGGCCGCGATGACCTGGAGCAGGAGTTCGTGCGGGAAACAGCGCCGACTCAGTATCCATACCCGCCGCCGGACGATGAGCTCCCAGACCGGGACTGGCTGCTGGTTACAGGGTTACCCGACGCGTTGAGGACATACCAGGTGCCGCCGAAACTGGTGATCCCCTCCCCCTTGGCCACGTCCGGGCCCGAGTCGCCCGCGAAGGTGTACAACGGCCACCCGTTGTAGGTCACCTCCAGGCTGCCGTTAGCGTCTTTGACCGTCCCCAGCAGTGAGGGCTGCACACCGCTACCGGCCTTCGCCGCCGTCATCCCGTTAGTGAGCAGAGTTTCCGGCCAGACCTTGGTGCAGCCGTTGGCTTGGGTGCAGGTAATCTTCTTCCCGCCCTTTTCCGAGGTCAGTAGGTACAGGGTCTGGCCATGCTCGTTGACCAGGACGGTGCCCACCCCAGGGACGCTTTTCGCGCTGATCGTGATCGAAGCAGCCGCTGGCGCTCTGCTCGGGAAGCCGACCGCGCTGCTCGAGGAAGACGAACTGCACGCCGCGACGGTGGCGGCCGCGCCCAGCGCCAGAACCCCAGCCAGCAGCCAACTCCTGCGCGGATCATGACCGCGTCCAACCTTGTTCTTGCCTATTTTGCTTACCGTCTTTTCCGCAACGGCAAGGCAATGGGTTACTTTCATAGTTCTCCAATCCCGTAATGAGGATCACCGTGCCTTCGGCCCGACTGGTGCCCGGTCGGCTCTTCCCGGCTGGACGCGGCTGGGGTAGACCGCGCCATCATCGGCCTGACGGTCCCGGATGGCGTCTGTTCGCCGTGCCCACACCACCTGAGGCATGTTCAGCGTGACCAGCCGGATGGGCTTGTGTCTGCTGCGGTCATGCGCTACGCACCGCCATGTGCGCTGCGCCACAGCACGGCGGCGCCGAGGGAGTCGCCCAGTGTCCACAGCGAGGCGCTTACCAGCACGAGGTCCTTGAGCAGGAACTGGCCGGGCAGCCCCGACAGCACCGGGAATCCGGACGCCGCAGTCACTCCGGGCGTGGTGAACAGGAAGCTCAGCGTGCTGAGGAACAGCAGCACGCCCATCGCGCTGCCGATGACCGAGATCCGCAGCGCCAGCGGCCGGATCGCGATGAGCAGCGCGGCGACGATCTCCAGACTGCCGAGCACGGCGGCGAAGGTGCGCCCGCTGCGCATCAGCCTTCTTCGGGGAGAGCTTCCGTCGCGTACTTCTCGAACAGGTCCAGCATGTGCCCTTCGAAGCGCTCCGGACCCCATGTCGGGACCTGAACGCCCGGCTGAGGCTCGTCGCCGCCTTCCGTGAAGAGGCCCTCGGGGCCGCCCGGCGTGTAGAAGAACAGCATTTTTGCGGTGTGCAGCCCGGTGTTCTTGAAACGGTGCCGGATGTTCCGTCGGCACAACACGAGGTCGCCGGCAGTCGCGACGAACGTCTCCTCCCCGTCGAGGAACTCAAGTTCGCCGGACAGCAGGTAGAACGTCTCGTCGTGGTCGCGGTGCATGTGCGCCACCGGCCCGCCACCCGGTGGGACGGAAGCCTCGATGACGCCCAGCGCCCCCCCGCTCTGCTCCGCCGTGAGCTTGACGGAGTAGACGTCGCCGGAGAACCACTTGATTACGCCTCCGTTGCCCGGCACGTAGATGCCGCCGCTCGTGTACCGGGGGTCGGACGCAGTCTCTTGTACCATGGCTAGTTCCTCTCGGATGGGTTTATCGGGTCGTTAAGGTCTGGGTTTTGCCGTATATGAAAAGCCTGCTGCCCGCCTGGCGCCTTTCCTATGGGGCGAGGGTGAGTCTTGGCATGAGGCTCGCCACAGCGAGGCCGGGGGTTAGCCGGAACCGCGGATGGGTTCAGCCGGGCCTGCGGGTCTATCCGGCAGTGACGCCGGGCCGACGGCGGGCGACAATAAAGCCGACGGTGGGCGACAATAAAGACGTGACCGCCGGGCGACTGGTCAATGCCGCGCACCGAAACCTGCTCGAGGCCCTAACCGAGCTCTGGTGGCTGGCCCACGGCATCCATCCAGCACAGCTGTCACGACGCGGGCTCGTAGCCGCCCTGCGGGAACTTTGCGCTCGGCGACACCAGTGGACGTGGAGGTTACGGATGCGTGTGGTCCTGGCCGACGACGCGGCCCTGATCCGTCAGGCGCTCGCTGATCTCCTCGGGCGGGCCGGTATACAAGTCCTCGCACAAGCTGGCAACGCGCCGTTGCTCCTGCGCGCCGTCGAGGAGTACCAGCCCGACGTGGCGATCATCGACATCCGCATGCCGCCAACCCACACCACGGAGGGCATCCGCGCCGCACGCCAGATCCGCGATCAGTTCCCGGCCGTCGGCATCCTGCTGCTGTCTACCCACACCGAGATCGACGAAGCGGTCGAGCTATTTACGGCCGCACCCCGCCGCGTCGGCTACCTGCTCAAGGACTCGGTATCCGACCTCGGTGAACTCACCGGCGCGCTCACCAGGATCAGCGAGGGCGGCACCGTCTTCGACCCCAAGCTCGTCCTCGAACTGCTCGGTCGCACACGGCGAGCCGACCCCATCGATGCGCTCACGTCACGAGAACGAGAGGTGCTCGCGCTGATGGCCGCGGGTCAATCCAACGCCGGGATCGCCAAGACCCTCTGGATAACTCAGAGTGCGGTAGAAAAGAACATCAACCGCATCTTCAGCAAGCTCGGAGTCCCCGCCACCCTCGACACCCACCAGCGCGTCCTCGCCGTCATCGCCTTCCTCGACGCCCGGTAGCCACCCGTGTCCGCATACTCCCGGGAGAGCCGGCAGCCAAGATTACGGTTAACTCCCAGGCCTCGTTCTGGCTACCCCCCAAGCGAAGACTCCCGCTCGCCGGATTGGGATGCTGCCAGCGCGGGGGCAGGCTCGAATCACCGCGCACGGTGAGCCATCGGGGACGTGCGTCCGCGACCGCACGGCGGTCCGCGGCAGCACCGGCGACCTGCTCGTTCGAAAAAGAATCTTCATGCCGAACGGCCGTGGTGCATGTCCTTTGTGGAGGTGCCGATGGAAGCAAGCGAAGTGCGGCCGGACCCTGATCCGCTCCTCCGGGCCGAAATCGTGCACTCCAGCGCGCGCACCCGCGTCACCCGGCTGTTCCTTCCAGGACGCGCGGTCATCCGCAAGGAGCCGCTAGGACCGGACGCGGAGCGCCGGGTCCGTCATGAGGTCGCGATGCTGGAACGGCTGCCCGGCGTCGCGGGGGTGGCGCAGCTGACGGAGGCGCCACGGTATCCCGGGTCGGTCGTGCTGGGGGACGCCGGCGAGGCGAGTCTGGCGGGTATGACCAAGCCGCTGCCGGTCGATAGCCTGGTCGGTCTCGGGCTGGGGCTCGCCCGGGCAGCGGCGGGGATGCACCGGCGGGGGGTGATGCACCGAGACATCACCCCGGCGAGCATCGTGGTTTCCGGTGACGGGATCCCGTGCCTGGTGGACTTCGCCCTGGCCTCGTCATTCGCCGAGATCCGGCCGGAGTTCACCCACCATGCCGAGATCACCGGGACGCTGGCCTACCTGGCGCCGGAGGCCACCGGGCGGACCGGGAGGCCGGCAGACCAGCGGGCCGACCTGTACGCCCTCGGCGCGGTGCTGTACGAGCTGGCCACCGGGCAACCGCCGTTCGGCACCGGGGACCCGCTGCGGCTCATCCACGAGCACCTGGCCCGGGTGCCAGCGCCGCCCGCGCAGGTGAACCCGGCCATACCCGGGCCGCTGTCCGCGATCATCATGCACCTGTTGGAGAAGGAACCGGACAACCGCTACCAGACCGCGGACGGCCTGGTCTATGACCTGGAGCAGTTGCAGGACGCGCAGGCTCACCCGGCAGCGGCTGTGTTCCGGGCCGGCGAGCATGATTTCCCGGTGCGGCTGCTGCCGCCATCGCGGCTGGCCGGCCGCGATGACGAGGTGGCGGCGCTGGAGGCCGCGTTCGCCGACGCGCTGGCGGGCCGGTGCGGGGGGGTGCTCGTCGGCGGTGCGCCGGGGGTGGGCAAGACCGCGCTGATCGATCAGCTGCGGCCGGTGGTGACCGGCGCGGACGGCTGGTTCGTGGCGGGCAAGTTCGACGCCTACCGGCGGGACCTGGAGTTCGACGCGGCCCACCAGGCGCTTCGCGCGCTGGGCCGGCTGCTGCTGGCCGAGCCAGACGATGAGCTGGCGCGGGTCCGCGAGCGGATCACGGCGGCGGTGGGGCCGAACGCCGGCCTGCTGACCGCGGTGCTGCCGGAGTTCGCGGCGCTGCTGGGGGCACCGCCGGATGCGGGAGATCCCCTGACAGCACAGGGCCGGGCGCAGCGCGCGGCCGCGACGGTGATGCGAGCGGTGGCCTCACGGAAACGGCCAGTGGTGCTGTTCGTCGATGACCTGCAGTGGGCCGGGCGCACCCCGCTCGGCTTCGTCGACCTCGTGCTCAGCGAGGAGCCGGTCAACGGCCTGCTGCTGGTGGGTGCCTACCGGGAGGACGAGGTGGACGCGGCGCATCCGCTGGCGGCGCCGCTGTCCCGATGGCGGCAGCAGCCCGCGGTGCAATACCTGCGGCTGGACAACCTGCCCGGGCCGGCCCTGGCCGCCATGGTGGCCGAGATGCTGCACGCGGACCCGGCCACCGTGGCGGGCCTGGCCGAGGCCATCGAACCGCAGACGCGCGGCAACCCGTACGAGACCGTTGAGCTGCTCAACGCGCTGCGCCGCGACGGCCTGCTGACCGCGACGCCCGCCGGGTGGCGGTGGGACGAGGCGGCGGTGCGCGCGCACCTGGGACACTCCGAGGTCGCCGGGCTGCTGGCGGCAAGCGCCGCCGCCCTGCCGGAGCAGTCACGGGCACTGCTGGAGGCGATGGCCTGCCTGGGCGGGCGGGCCGAGCTGAGCCTGCTGCAGGCCGCCGCCGGCGAGCCGGCGAACGTAGTGGAGGAAACCCTGGTGCCCGCCCTTGACGAAGGCCTCCTAGTGGGGGAGCCCGGGGCACATCCGGCGGTACGGTTCCGGCACGACCGGATCCGCGAAGCGATCCTTGGCGGGCTCGACCCGCAGCGGCGCCGCGCCCTGCAGCTGGCCATGGCGCGGCAGCTGGCGACGGTGCCGGAGCTGTTCGCGGCCGCGGCCGGGCAGTACCTGCCGGTGGCCGACGCGGTCGGCGACGCCGCCGAGCGGCGCCAGGTAGTGGGGCTGCTGCGGCGCGCCGCCGGCCAGGCCACATTGATCGGCGATTACTCCCTGGTGGACGCGCTGCTCACCGCCGCGCTGCCGCTGATCGACCCGGAGGAGACCGCCACGCTGATCGAGGTGCGCACCGCCCGGCACGCCGCCCGGTACAGCCTGGGGCGGCTGGAGGAGGCCGACGAGGAGTACCAGGCGATCGAACAGGCAAGCACCACCGCGCTGGACCGTACGGACGCGACCGCGGTGCAGGTGCACAGCCTGACCGGCCGGGCCCGTTTCGCGGAAGCGATCGGGCTCGGCCTGGACTCGCTGCGTGAACTCGGCGTCACCGTCCCGGCCGAGGACCGTCTTCCCGCCGAACTCGGCTGCCAGTTCGACCGCCTATACCACTGGCTGGATCGCACAGAAGCCGGAGATGACCTGGTGCGGCCGGACATCACCGATCCCACGCTGCTCGCCGCGTCCCGTCTGATCAGCGCGGTTCTGTCGCCGACCTTCGTCGTGGCCGACCACGCCACCCACGCCTGGCTGTGCCTGGAAGCGCTGCGGATCTGGATCGAGCACGGCCCGGGCCGCACCCTGGTCGGCCCGGCCAGCACCGTTGCCACCGCCGTGGTGGCGCTGCGCGGCGACTACGCCGCCGGGTACCGGACGGCGCGGCGGATCATGGCGCTGAGCGAGCCCCGCGCCTACGAGCCCGGCGCCTCGCAGGCGCGTTTCATCTTCTCCGTCCTGTGCTGCTTTTTCGAGCCCGTCGAAAATGGCGTCCGGGCAGGTCAACGGGCCCGCGAGGGGCTGATTGCAGGGGGTGACCTGGCCTACGCGGGGCACGCCTGCAAGTCGATCGTGGCGGGCCTGACGGAGTGCGCGCCATCGCTGGACGTCTACCTCGCCGAGGTGGAGGCGGGGCTGGCCTTCGCCCGGCGGACCGGCAACGAGGACGTCGGCCAGGCGCTCGACAGCTACCGGTGGCTGGCTGGTGTACTGCGCGGTGAAAGCCCGGCCACGGCCGGCGAGGCGGCCGGCACTGACAGGTATGCGGGAAACCCGCAGGCGCTTGCCATGGCACATATCACCCGCGCGATCGCCGCCGCCATCTTCGGCGACCAGGCCGGCCTCGGGCGGCACACCGCGGCGGCGATGCCGCTGCTGCCGACGGTCATGATCAGCAACCTGCCCGCCGTAGCCCGGCTTCTGCGCGCGCTGGCCCTGGCCGGGCAGGCCCGCACCGCCGACGGCGACGAGCGCGGCGCCCTGCTGGCCGAACTGGACGAAGTGACCCGGTGGCTGGCCGCCCGCGCCGCGGACGCGCCGGACAACTTCCTGCACCTGCTGCGGCTGGTCGAGGCCGAGCGGGCCTGGGCGGCCGGCGACTTCCGCGCCGCCGGCCTGGCCTATGACGCCGCACGCCGCGAGGCCGCCCAGCGCCAGCGGCCATGGCACCAGGCCCTGATCACCGAACACGCGGCCCGGTTCTGCCTCGCTCACGGTCTGGGACATGCCGGCTACGAGCTTCTCACCCAGGCCCGCCAGCAGTACCTCGCCTGGGGCGCGACCGCGAAGGCTGACCAGCTGGACTGGGCCTATCCGACCCTGCGGCCAGCCCCCGAGGCGACCGTTGGCGAGGCGGTCACCGCCGGCACGATCGACCTGCTCGGAATCGTGTCGGCGTCGCAGGCGCTGAGCTCGGAGACCAGCATCGACCGGCTGCACGCCCGCGTGGTGGAGGTGCTGAGCGCGATGACCGGCGCTACCGGCGTCCATCTGCTGCTGTGGGACGAGGACCGCCAGAGCTGGCTGCTGCCCGCACCGGACGGCGACGGCGGCACCGTCCCGGTCAGCGGCACCGGCCATGAACGGGCGGTACCGATGACGGCGCTGCGCTACGTCCAGCGGACGGGTGAACCGCTGGTCGTTCCTGACGCCGCCGGGGATGACCGGTTCGCCCGCGACCCGTATTTCGCCGGCACCGGCTGCTGCTCGCTGCTGGCCGTGCCCATCCTCAGCCGCGGCGCGCTGCGGGCGGTGCTGCTGCTGGAAAACCGCCTCCTCGGCGGCGCGTTCACGACCGGGCGGCTGGACGCGGTCAAGCTCATCGCCGGGCAGCTCGCCGTCTCCCTCGACAACGCCCAGCTCTACGCCAAGAACCGCCAGATCGCCGACGAGCAGGCCGCGTTGCGGCGGGTGGCGACGCTGGTGGCCCGGGCGGCGCCGCCGGAGGAGGTACTCGCCGCGGTCACCGAGGAGGCCGGGCGGCTGATGAATGCCGCCGCCACGATCCTGTTCCGGTATGACCCGGACGGCACAGAGACGACCGTCGGCGTGTGGAGCGCCACGGGCACCCTGCCCGTGGCGGTCGGCACCCGGACTGTCCTCGGCGGGCGGAATGCGTCCACGCTGGTATTCCAGACGGGCCAGCCGGCGCGGATCGACGACTTCGCGGACGTCTCGGGCCCGGTTGGGACCCACGCCCGCGCGGTCAGCATCCGGGCGTCGGTCGGCGCGCCGATCAGCGTCGAGGGCCGCCTGTGGGGCGTCATGCTCGTGGCATCCGAGGGGGAACCGCTGCCGGCCGGTACCGAGGCACGGCTGGCCGGGTTCACCGAGCTGGTGGCGACCGCGATCGCGAACGCCGGGGCTCAGGCCGAGGTGGCCGCCTCGCGGGCGCGGATCGTGGCCGCCGCCGACCACGCGCGCCGGCGGATCGAGCAGGACGTGCACGATGGCGCCCAGCAGCCGCTGGTTACGCTGGCGGTGCTGCTGCGCGCCGCTCGGGCGGCGGTGCCGCCCGAGCTCGGTGAGCTCGGCGCGGAACTCGACCGCGCCGTCGCCGTGGCGACCGGCGCGCTGGGCGAGCTGCGCGAGATCGCGCGCGGCATCCACCCGGCGATCCTGGCCAAAGGCGGCCTCCGCTTCGCGCTCAACGCGCTCGCCCGCCGCTCCCCAGTCCCGGTCGACCTTGAGGTACGCGCCGACGGACGGCTCCCCGAGCCGGTCGAGGTCAGCGCCTACTACATCGTCGCCGAGGCACTGACCAACGCGGCCAAGCACGCCCGCGCCTCGGCCGTCGCCGTCGAGGCAGAGGTCGCCGGTGACCTCCTGCGCGTCACCGTCCGCGACGACGGCGTCGGCGGCGCCTGCCTGGCCGGCGGCAGCGGCCTGGCCGGCCTAAAGACCGCGTCGAGGCCCTCGGCGGCCGGATCGTCCTGCACAGCCCCCGCGGGGCTGGCACCAGCCTGCGCGCGGAACTCCCCCTCACCCCCACGAATAACAGCGCCACCTCCCGCTAGCCCGGGCCCGAGACTGAATGACGCACCGGCAGCGGCGGGCGGGGCGGCCGGGTGCGGGCATTTGAGGACGGAGGAATGGGTGATCACGCGTCTCGCGAGCCCGCAGCCGCGCACTCCCATGACTTATTCGCATCACCCGAGTTCGCGCCCGAAGTACACCTCGACATGCTCTATTTGATCGTCTCTGAATTCGAAACGTTCGACATTGGCGAAACCTGGCCCGACGAACTCGGCTGCCCGGTACCTGACCAGAGCGCCGTTGTCATCGGCGCAGACGTCTTGCAAAGAGAAGGACTTGATGCCCTCGTGAGGGGGCCAGCACCGTTCGAAGTACGCGGCCCGGTCGATCCGGTCGTCGTCCGGGCTGGGGATGGTGAAGGTAAAGCCGGGGTGAAGAAGCTGCTCGATGGCTGGCCGGTCGTCGTTCTCATAAGCCTGGTAGTAGCGCCGGATCAGCGCCAGGCGGTCATCAGGGCCTGATTCCACATGAACTCCTGGACGTCGTAGCGAGTACAGCGGTCAAGTGCTGGCAGCGGGCCAGCGACCCCGGCCGGACTGCTGATCGCGGAGTGCAGCGGGTACGACCACAGCACTGGTTCCTTCCGGTGGGCCGCCGCCTGACGTCCGGGTCGAGGTCCTGCTGAGGTGAAGACTTACAATCGCTCCGCGATTCATCGCGCTCTAGGGTCGCCCGGTGCGGGAGATGATGAGTTCGGGCCTGCGCCTGGCCGCCCGCGGCCGGCCCGGCCCCGGGGAGGAGTGCGGGCGGTGCGGCTGGGCAGGCTGGCGGCGTGGGGCGGGGTGGCGGGCCCGCTGGCGTTCACGGCGGCCTGGGTAGTCAGCTCGCTGCTCCAGGCCGGTCACCCGGCGGCCGAGGTTCAGCTGAGCGGCCTGGCCGCTGAGGACGCCAGGGATCCGCAGTTCATGATCGCCGGGTTCGTGGTGCTTGGTGCCTGCTCGATCGGGTTCGGTGCGGCCCTGCGGCAGGTGACAGGGCGCGGGGCGGGGCCATGGCTGGTCATGGCCGGAGGGGCGGCGGCCGTCGCCGCGGGGGCGTTCCGTCGTGACCGGATGCTGCTGCCCGGCGCCGGCGGCGTGGCCCGCCGGGTACATGCCGAGCGCGGAGCCCTGGACCGCGGTCCACTTGCGGTTCGCGCAGATCACCGTCAGTACCGGGATGTCGTGCATTGCCATCGCGTGGTGGCACGCGGCCGGGTTTGCGAATATGTAGGCGCCGTCGCCGACGGCGGAGATGACGGTACGCTCCGGCCGGGCCAGCTTCAGGCCGATGGCCGCCGGCAGCCCCCACCCGAGGCCGCCGGCCGGCGGTGCTCGGGGCGCGCCCAGAACCCTGGGGTCGTCATCGACCTGGCCAACGCCAAGTACGACAGCGTCGTACTTGCCGTCGAGAACCCACAGGAGATTGTGGCCCGCCTGGCCGCGCCGCCGAGCTAATGTCGCGTCAACCGATCCGCCACCCGGCCACGGGGGCACCGAGCGCGGGCTGACGAACGAATATGCGCTCATCTAGCGGGAAGGGGTACCGAAGCCCGCGAGTTCGGCCACCACCGCGTACGGCAGGTACCGGGGCCACGCGAGCAGCCCCCGTGCCACCGACCGGACCTGCAGCCGCAGCGGCGTCAGCAGGTCCACGCAGTACTGCCAGGCGGCCGCCTCATCGCGGGCGAACCGGGTACCAGCCAGCCCCGCCCGGAACCGCCGCGCGTCCCCGCCGTCGCCGCGCCACGACGCGAGCCACGCCCGCACCTCCGCGTCAGACGACGGCAGCGTCCAGCCGAGCAGTCCCTCCGCGACCCGCCCGCCCGCCGCGATCACGAACGCGTCCGCACCGCCGCCCGTGATCGAGTGCACCCTTCCGGAACTGCGCCCGCCCGCCCGGATCGACGCCGAGCTGAACCTCGCTCCCACGGCAAGTGCCGCCACCGCGTGCCCGGCCTCGTGCCACGCCGTCGCCACGGCTTCCTTCCGGGCAGGCGCGTACGTCTCGGCGTATCCGCCCTGGTACCGCTGCCGGATCCAGGCGTCATGCACAACGGACTCATCGTCGTACCGCACGAGTCGCGCCAACTCGGCGTGCACGGACGAAGGCACCCGCTGCTCCCCTGGCGTCATCCCGCGACTCTAGCCCGATCCCCGCCAGGCGTCAGCTCTATGGTACGAGCGTATCATTTACAAGTCCGGCAAGTAGCGACCGGTACGGTGAACGGGTGCCGAAGCGGGTTGATCACGAGGAGCGGCGGCGGCAGATCGCCGACGCGCTGCTGAGGGCGGCTGCCACGCGCGGGCTGCACGCCACCGGGATGCGCGAGGTCGCGGCCGAGGCCGGGGTGTCGCTGCGCCTGGTGCAGTACTACTTCGGCACCAAGGAAGAGCTCCTGCTGGCCGGGATGCAGCACCTGGCAATCCAGTTCGGCGAGCGGGCGATGACGCGGATCAGGCGGATCAAGCAGGCAGACGGCCAGGCCAGCCCGCGTGACGTCATCGCGGCCATCCTGGCCGAGGCACTGCCCGTCGATGACGAGCGGCGCACCTTCGCCGTGCTCAACGCGGCCTACTTCGCGCTCGCGTTGACCGACCCGGCGCTAGCGATCGGTCCCCTGGTCAAGAACACAAACGCCGTCATCGACGTGGTCGCCGCCCAGCTGCGGGCGGCCCAGGCCGCCGGCGACACGCCCGCCCGCCTGGACCCGGACGTGGAGGCCCTCAGCCTGCTCGCCATGTCCGGGGGCCTGGGCAACAGCGTCCTGGCCGGCCAGTCCTCGCTCGAACAGGCCCAGACCGTCATCGACTACCACCTGGACCGCCTGTTCCCTGCGCCAGCCGGCGTTACGCCGAGCGCCCGTGACAACACACTGCCCGGGTGACCGCGATCGACCGCTCGCGAGTCAAGGAAGGAACCGGCATGCTGAAGGTGATGGCCTTCCTCGTGAAACGGCCAGGGATCAGCAGCGAGGAACTCATCGACTACTACGAGAACCGTCATGTCCCGATGATCCTGAGTCTCGCGCCGCCGCCCGCCAGGTACACGCGCAACTACATCCAGCCAGACGCCACCGCTGAACCCCGCGACGATGTCGACATCGTGACCGAGCTCGAGTTCGACGACGTCGGCACTTACCACGCATGGATCGCCGCGATGTACACGCCAGGCTCCGGCGTCGCCGACGACGAGGCGAAGTTCCTCGACCGGTCCAAGACGCGCTCGTACACCGTTGTCGAGCGCACCTCTTAGGTAATCGCCGTGCGCACGCGCGCACGCGCGCAAGTAGCCCCCGTTACCCGGTCGGCAGCGCTGTTGCCAGGTGACTACTTCTGCGGCGTGCCGAATGGGATGATCGGCGCGCCTGCCGACGCCCTGTCATGCCGATCACAGTGCCGTGGGGATCGTCAGAAGCTGACGACCTCATGCTGGTGTGAGGCTGAATGTGATCGCCGTTACCGCTGGGCGTGCGACGGGACGCGCGTTCGTTTTGGCGATCTCCTACTCGGCATGAGTCGCCGCAGAAGACGGACCCCCGCGGCCTCGCTCGTCGAACCAGGGTGAGGCGTGCCGCTACCGCCTGATCACGACTTTGAGGGCGTTGTGTTTTTCTGCCTCGGCGAAGGTGTCGTAGGCCGCCAGCATGTCGTGCATGGCGAAGTCATGCGTGCCGAACAGGTCGGCCGCGATCTTCCCGGATCGGACCAGCTGTAGCAGCAGCGGCACGGTGGTGCCGTCGACCAAGCCCGTGGTGATCGTCACGTTCTTGATCCATAGATCCTCGAGGTGCAGCGTGGTCGGTGCTCCGTGCACGCCGATGTTGGCGATGACACCGCCCGGCCGCACCACCCTGGTGCAGATATCGAAGGTGCCCGGCGTCCCAACCGCCTCGATCGCGACATCGGCGCCTAGCCCGGCGTCGGTCAGTGCCGCCACCTGCTCTTCAGCATCCGCCTCGGCCGCGTTGATCGCGACATCGGCGCCGAAGCGCCGCGCGTACTCGCGTCGGGAGTCCGTGACCTCCAGCGCGATGATCCTGGCCGCGCCGGCCAGCGACGCGGTCTGGATCGCGGCCAGACCCACCGGCCCCGCGCCAACGACCACCACGACATCACCCGGCTTGACCCGGCCGTTCCTGACCCCGACCTCATAGCCGGTCGGCAGGATGTCGGCCAGGAACAGCACCCGCTCGTCGGTGACGCCCTCGGGCAGTTTGTGCACACTCGTCTCCGCGAACGGCACCCGGGCGTATTCAGCCTGGGTGCCGTCGATCAGGTGACCGAAGATCCATCCGATGCCGCCGGTGGCTTGGCAATGGCTCGGCATCGCCCGCTTGCAGTAGCTGCAGCGCCCGCAGGACGTAATCGCCGGCACGAGCACTCGGTCACCTTCGGCGAGGCTGCTCACCGCCGACCCCGTCGCCACTACCGTGCCGACCGCCTCGTGGCCAAGGATCCGGCCTTCCACCACAGCAGGCACATCACCTTTGAGGATGTGCAGGTCAGTGCCGCAGATCGTAGTCGTATCGACCTGGACGACAATGTCGGTGGGCTCAGCCGGGCTTGGGTCCGGGACCGTATCCCAGGACTTCAGGCCAGGCCCGTGGTATACCAGCGCCTTCAAGCGTGCCTCCCAACCGTGACCGTCAGCGTCATCGCTGCCTGGACCCGAGGCTAGCTCGGCTGACAGCATGTGGTGACTCACTGTGAGACGGCAGCCCACGAACATAACCGATCCGTCGATGCCGAAAAGGAACTGCCTGGGGTGTTCTGCGCGTCGCCTCCCACCTCGCCGGCAGAACTGGTGGCCGATACGACCGCTGCCGCAACGGGCCTGCACCGTCGCCGACACGGCCCCGCGGCTCATAGGCGCTGCGCTCGGTGGAGCCAGGGCACTCTCAGAAGGAAGGCAGCGGGGCTCATCGGCCCGGATCGAGCGGCACCACCCTGTCGTCATGGGCCGTCACGATCAGCCGGGCTGCGGCTCTACCCGGACTGTGACGTATCCGTCCGCCCGGATCGCCTAGCCGTTCCCTGACCGGTACGCATACCGGGCGACCTGCGACTAGAGATCGGCGGGAATACTGTGACTGCTGGGGGCCTTACACCCCTGGCGGCAGCAGCCGCTCCCGCGGGCAAGAAGTCCCGCACGGTCGCTTTGTGCGAGCTATCCAGTATCTGGTCAGGCAGCAGTTGTTGTCGTCTGGCGTCTGAGATGCGTGACGCGACCCCCAAGTCTTACTGATGGAGTTCACGCATGCCATACGCCCCCTCACGCACACTCGCCCAGCGCCGCCCGCAACGGCGCGGCCAGGAACAGCGGCGCGATCCGAGCTCCGCGCTCGATGCGGCCCTTGCCGCGGCCGCCGCTGTCCCTGCACCACCCGCGGCCAGCTTCGCCGGGCTCGGCGTGCACCCTCGCCTGGTCACCGCGCTAGCTGCCCGCGGCATCCTGGAACCGTTCGCCATCCAGTCCCGGGCCCTACCCGACGCCCTAACGGGCCGTAATATCCTCGGCCGCGCCCAGACCGGATCCGGCAAAACCCTCGCCTTCGGTCTCCCGTTGCTGACCAGGCTGGCCGCCAGCACCCAGCCGCGGCAGCAGAAGGCACCCCGCGCCCTCGTCCTGGTACCCACCCGCGAACTCGCCCAGCAGGTCGCCGACGTACTAACACCCCTGGGTCAAACCGTCGGCGTGAGCATCGCGACCGTGTACGGCGGCGTGCCGATCGGCAGGCAGATCGACCAGGTGCGCCGCGCCGATGTCGTAGTAGCAACTCCCGGCCGGCTCACCGACCTGATCGAGCGACACGCCTGCACGCTCGCACGCACAGAGATCACCGTGCTCGACGAAGCCGACCACATGGCCGACCTCGGCTTCCTGCCCGCAGTCACCCGGCTCCTCGACCAGACTCCGGCCGACGGCCAGCGGATGTTCTTCTCGGCCACACTGGACCGCGGCGTCGGCCAGCTGGTAACCAAGTACGTCACTAGCCCGGCGCTACACGCGGTACCAGAGACCGCCGAGTCCACGCCGGCCGAGCACACCATCCTTGTCCTCCGCGCGGAGGACAAGGTGCCAGTCGCGGCGGAGATCGCTAGCCGTCCGGGCCGGACGCTGTTCTTCGTCCGGACCAAGCACGGCGCGGACCGGCTGGCGAAGCAGCTGACCAGGGCCGGCGCGGATGCCGCTGCCATCCACGGCAACCGCACCCAGAACCAGCGCCAGCGCGCACTCGACGCGTTCGCGGCCGGATATCCCCGGGTGCTCGTGGCCACCGACGTCGCCGCCCGCGGCATCCACGTCGATGACGTGGACCTGGTCGTGCAGTTCGACCCGCCAGAGGATCACAAGGACTACCTGCACCGTTCCGGCCGCACGGCCCGTGCTGGCGCCTCCGGCCAGGTCATCGCACTGGCGGAGCGCGGACAGGTCCGCGAGCTGCTGCGGATGCATGCAGCAGCCGGAATCACCGCTACCAGGCACGACGCCGCCCCCGGGCACCAAGCGGTCCGCGAGTTCGCAACCTCGGGCACCCCGATCCCACCTGCCACCAGCCTTGCGCCACGGACCGCCACATCCCAGACCAGCAGGCGAGGAGCCGGCACGTCGCGGACCAGCACGGCCAAGGGCGGCGTGCCGACGGGCAGGGCGCCCAGCCCCCGCCGACAGCCCCGCCGGCCGGTCCGGCACGGCTGAACGGCGATGCGGTCCGGACTGACGGACCGCAGGCACGTCCTGTGGGGCGCCAAAAGTCTGCGTACCCTTTGACCTGCGGTGACGGCAAGCCCTTATCGCGTACTTGCTTCCCAATCTTCGAGCTGGCCCGGGAGCACTTCCGCCGACGTGAACCTAACTGCCTGCAGCCCCAGCGCCGTGGCCGCTAGCACGTTCTCGGCGCGGTCGTCGATAAACAGTACGGACTGGGGCGTTGCGCCTAGGTCATGGAGCACTGCTTCGTATACCGCAGAGTCGGGCTTGGCCAGTCCTAGCCGGCAGCTATAGAAACGACGATCGAAGCTGGGAGACCATCCGCTGTGGTCGATTGCGGTGGCGAGCGGTTCCGGGGCATTCGAGAGCAAGGCGAGCCGCACGCCTGCGCGAGTCACGAACTTGATCAGCGCGGGAAGCGTCCGCGGGTTGAGCGTCATCCACCCGGCGACGTCCACCCGGACCATCGCCTCCACTAGTTGCGGCTCAGCCTGGAGCTCGCGGCCGAGGACGGCTGACCAGTAAGCACGGTCGGACTGGCCGAGGTCATAGGGCGGGCGGAATTTCCAGTACCGGTCGCGGAACTCGCCCGCCTGCTGTCCGGCGAGATCCGCCAGTTCAAGGACGGTCTCAGCAGGCAAAGGCTCCGAGATCACCTCGCCGTAGTCAGAAAGGACCCAGCGCGTCATGGCGCGTCGTCAGATCTGGCTGGCGCGGCTGGTCCTTGCGGAGCGTCACGGAATGCGCGGGACAGAAGGGTGCCGACGGCCACGAACGCGGTCAGGAAAGGCAGCAGACCGAGTGACGCAGGCAGGTCGGCGGTACCGAACTCAGCGGCCGCCGTCGCCACGTCGACCCGGCCATGCAGTCGCAGTGCCTCGACGAGCTGGTTGATCCGTGCTGCTGCGTCCATGGTTCTGAACTTACATCATTAATGTTCATTCGCACAAAAATCATGTGCGTAAGACTTCCTCCGCCGATCAGGCCGGACGACCTGACATTCCGAAGACCTCCCGACCGAACACGGACGGGCAGTGGGAACTAGCGTTCCGGCTGTACCGGCGGAACATCGGATCTTGCGGCCAGCCCGCGACGGTCCGGGAGATGATGAGTACGGGCCTGCGCCTAGCCGCTCGCGGCCGGCCCGGCCCCCGGGGAGGAGTGCAGGCGGTGCGGCTGGGCAGGCTGGCGGCGTGGGGCGGAGTGGCGGGCCCGCTGGTGTTCACGGCGGCGTGGTTGGTCAGCTCGCTGCTCCAGGCCGGCCATCCGGCAGCCGAGGTTCAGCTGAGCGGCCTGGCCGCTGAGGACGCCAGGGATCCGCAGATCATGATCGCCGGCTTCCTGGTGCTTGGTGCCTGCTCGATCGGGTTCGGTGCGGCCCTGCGGCGGGTGACATGGCGCGGGGCCGGGCCATGGCTGGTTATGGCCGGCGGGGCGGCGGCCGTTGCCGCGGGGGCGTTCCGGCGTGATCGCATGCTGCTGTCCGGCCCGGGCTTCGGTGGGGAGTCGTGGCATAACCAGGTCCACGACGTAGCGAGCGGCGTCGCCTACGCGGCGATGCTCATCGCGCCGCTGGTGCTGGCGCGGGGGTTCCGCGCCGATCCCCGGTGGGCCGTGATCGCGCGCCCGGTTCAGGTTCTCGCCCTGGCCAGCGCGGCGGCCCTGGCCGTGTTCGCGTCAGGGGCGGCCCAGCCCTGGGACGGTACCGTGCAGCGGATCGCGGTCACCCTCGCCCTGGCTGCCGAGGCTCTCATCGCCGCGCGGATGCTGACGCTGCCGGACTACCAGGGAAACTGGGGAAACAGCCAGGCTGCGCGCCGCGAGCAGCAAGCCAGAGGCTAATGACTGCCGGGTCCAGGCGCGTGATGATGGTCGCTGTGCGCGCGATGACGGGCGGCGTCACCGCCGCCTGCCCGTGTGCCCGTCGGGACCCGCCGCCGGCGTTCACCTGCCGGGATAGGAGCAAGTGAGTGGAACTCCACCAGAACGGGGCGGTGGCCACGGTCGCCGAGACTTACCTGAGCGTGCTGAGGGATCGCGGCGTCAGCCGGCTGTTCGTGAACGCGGGCACCGACTTCGCCCCCTTCGTCGAGGCGTACGCTCGCCAGAAGCAGTCGGGACTGGACTTCCCCGAGCTGGTGGTCTGCGCGCACGAGAACCTCGCCATTTCGATGGCCCATGGCGCCTACCTGGGCGACGGGCGTATCCAGGCGGTCATGGTCCATACGAGTGTCGGGACGGCCAATGCCGTCTGCGGGACGTTCAACGCCGCGACGGACCGCATCCCGATTCTGCTGGCCGCGGGCCGCAGCCCGCTGTTCGAGGACTCCGTGCTCGGTTCGCGTGACGGGGCCATCCACTGGGCGCAGGAAATGTACGACCAGGCGTCCATGGTGCGCGAGTTCGTCAAGTGGGACTACGAACTGCGCGATGGCGTGCAGGTCGCCACGGTCCTGGACCGTGCCATCGACATCGCCATGACGGCGCCGCGTGGCCCGGTGTACCTGTCGCTGCCCAGGGAGGTACTCGCCCGCGACGCTTCCGGTGCCGTGCCTCCCCGCAGCAGCGCGACGCCCACCGATGCCTCCCCGAGCACTGAGGCGGTCGAACGGATCGCGGACCTGCTGGCCGACGCGAGGTTCCCGGTCTTCGTCACGGCTGCGTCCGGGACCGAGCCTGGTACAGCGGCCCTGCTCGGAGAGCTGTGCGACGAGTACTCGATCGGCGTCCTGGAATCTAGGCCGCGCTGCTACAACGTCGCCGCGAACCACCCCCTGCACGTCGGCTACGACTTGGCCGCAGTGGCGCCGCACGCCGACGTTCTGTGCTTCCTTGATATGGACGTGCCGTGGATCCAGAAGGCGGGCATGCCGCGAGCGGACGCGGTAGTCGTCCAGAGCGGGGCTGACCCGCACTTCTCCCGGTACCCGATCCGCACGCAGCGCAGCGACCTGTCGGTCACCGCCACCACCGCGAACCTCCTCGCCGCGCTCGCGACGGCCTTGCCGGCGCGAAGCGGCCGGATAGACAAGCGGCGGCGGGCCGTCCATCGAGGAAGCCGCCGCTGCCAGCCGCTCCCGGATCAGCGAGCGGCTGGCCGCGGCGGGCCGCGGCGACGGCCCGATCACCAAGGCCTTCATGAACTGGGCGCTCGCCCAGGTACTACCCGGGGACGCCTCGGTCGTCAGTGAATATTGGGCGCGCCCCGAGCTGCTGCCGCGCAGCGGGCCGCTGAGCTACTTCGGCACTCCGCCGGCCGGCGGCCTCGGGTGGGGGCTGCCGGCGGCCATCGGCCTGAAGCTGGCCCGGCCGGAGCGTACCGTCATCTCCGCCGTCGGCGACGGCGCCTACATATTCGCAAACCCGGCCGCGTGCCACCACGCGATGGCGATGCACGACATCCCGGTGCTGACGGTGATCTGCGCGAACCGCAAGTGGACCGCGGTCCAGGGCTCCGCGCTCGGCATGTACCCGGCGGGCCACGCCGCCGGCGCCGGGCAGCTCTCGCCGCTGGCCGAACTCGGCCCGGCGGTCGCGTTCGAGCAGTACGCAGCGGCCTCCGGCGGGTACGGCGAGGCCGTCGCCGACCGCCGGGACCTGGTGCCGGCCCTCGGCAGGGCGCTGCACGCGGTCCAGGCCGAGCACCGTCAGGCCGTGGTAAACGTCTCGTGTGAGGACTGAGTGCTTCGCTAGGCGGGGATCATGCCGAGCTGCTTCATCTGCGCGAGGGCGTCGACGACTCCCCAGATCTCGGCGATCCGGCCGCCGGCGACACGGAAGATGAAGATCTCGTTGTAGGTGACGTGCTTGCCGGTTGGCGGGACGCCCCTGTACTCACCCTGGTGGGTTCCGGTGACCGCGTTCCTTGCGACAACCTCGTCTCCCTCCGCGATTACGTCCTCGACCGCGACGTGAATGTCCGGGAAGGCGCGAAGGAGCACCGTCCACACTTGCTTGAGCGCCTGCGCCCCCGTCGCCCCAGTCGGCACCGGAGCGTGGAACAGGACGTCGGGCTCGACGAGCTCGTCGATCGTCTTCGAGATGACCTCCGCGTCACCGTTGTTCACGGCGTCATGGAAGCGGCTCAATATCGCTTTGTTGGCTGCTGCCTGGGCTGCTGACATGTGGCTTCTCCTCGGGCTGGATGGTGTTGTTCTCAGCAATACGACGAGACAGCTGCCGGGAATGTCACGCGGCGCGCCTGTCTCACACTGCGAGGGGCCGTGCCGGTACCCAACGCCGAAAAGCTCCGGCCCTGGACGACAAGCTGACGCGCGCCTGGCGCGGGCTTGACCGGTTGGAGCAACGCGCGTCGCTGCGCACCTGGCTGCATGCGATCGCCACCAACAAGTGCCGACGTCCATACGGGCTCCCCCGCTGGTCCGTGCCTCCGATCGCTAGCCGAGCGTCCAGTGCAAGCCCGCGATCTTCAGGACCGTGGCACGGTAGGAGCCGGGCGGCTGGAGAGCAGGCTCGTCCTTGCCGTTGAGCCTGAGGGTCACCACGCCGCATGCGCCTGGCCCGTCTGCGACCGCGACCGCCGGCCCGCCGACGGCGGCACGGAACGTCAGCGTGAGCCCGGCCCCCAGCGGGCACGGCACGTCATTGCCGGCCGTCGCCACCGGCAGCCCGTTGACCAGCGCCGCGAGCCGCCGCACGACCGGCACCGACGTGATCGTGACCGGTGCGGGGCTCCCCGGCCCCACCAGCCCGGACTCCGCGATCGTGACCACGGCGACCGAAACAGGGATCCCCTCAGAAGCCGGCCGTGACGGCTGCCACGAGACCATCGCGTCCGCCATGATCACGGTCATCCCGCCGCCGATGTCGTAGAACTGCGCGTTCATCTCCCGCACGGGCAGCACGCCGGGAACGGCGGGCAGCGTGTACACGGTGTTCCAGTCCGGCGGTCCCACGATCACGTCCTGCCGGGAGAAGCTGCGCGAGATGTGCGCCTCCTCCCACGCGCGCAGTGCCGTCGCGGTCCCGCTCACCCGCCAGTACCCCACGGCATCCACCTGCGTGGTGGAGTTCAGCATCACGGTCGCCGACCCGCCGGGCAGCTCGGGCCGCGTCGCCAGCCGGACCGCGCCAGGCGGCGGCACGAACTCCCCGAGGATCGCCCTGGCGTCGGCCGCGGCGCGCTGCTGCGGCGTCCCCGTCGGCTGACCGCTGGCCACCAGCGCGGCAGAGGACTTCGCCGGGTGTGCCGCGGCGGTCACCCCGCCGCAGCTCACCGTCAGCATCACGCCCACCATCAGGACGAACGGATGCGTGTTTCTCAGTCTCACGCCACTTAGACGCCAGCCGAGCGATGGCGGTTCCCGGCCGTGCGGGTCCTTGGCGAACGCGCGGTCCCGAAAAGTACCCGAACTCCCCCCGGCCGACCATAGGGCGCAGGCGGCGCAGGCGCCCGCCCACCGATGATGCCCCCGCGTACTATACGGTGTAGTACATGTCAATCCCCACGGTGGAGACTCCCGTAGCGCTAACCCCGAAGGCGGCCAACCGCATCCGCATGGCCAGCTTCGGCGCCCTGACGATGCTGGTCATCCAGTTCGCGCTTGGCACCGCCTACAGCCTGTACGGGACCGCGCCGACGAGCAGCAAGTCCGTCGGCATGTTCTCCAGCCCACTGCTCGCGATCCATGTGATCCTGGGCATCCTGCTGATCATCACCGCCATCATGCTGGTTGTGCGGGCGATCCAGGCACGGTACGCGCCCACCATCGCCACGACCGTGGCGGGCCTGGTGGTGATCCTTGGCGCGTTCGGTGCCGGCTCCTCCTTCACCCAGGACGGCAGCAACGGCGCGTCGCTCGGCATGGCTTTGCTGGCCGCCGTTGCCATGCTCTGCTACGCAGCGAACCTGGTAATCCTCGGCAAGCCGGGTGCCAGCAGCTGATGAGCGTCGCGGGCGCTGCCGGCTCCGGGCCCCTGCTGCCGGCCGTCCCGGTTGCGGCAGCGGGCACGAAGGCCCGACCGTAGAGGTGCTCCCGGTCAGGGCGTACCCGATGGCCAGTGAGCGGGCGACCAGTCCCCTTCTGGGTCCGTGGTCTGCCCCACTTCGATCAGATAACCGTCGGGATCGCGGATGTAGCAGCGGGTCTCGTACGGGTGCTGTTTCGGCGGCGTCAGGAATTGAGCACCCCGGGCGCTCCATTCGGCGTACACGGCCTGGATGTCTTTGACCCGGAAATTGAGGAAGCTGCTGACCCGGTCCGGATCGCGTGGCGTCTCCAGGGTGACCGTCGGCTTGTCATCGGTCGGCCCTCCGCCGGCATTGATGACGATCCAGGTGTTGGATAGCGCCACAACGGTCGGCGTTCCGGAGAAGAGCACCCGGCCGCCGAGTACTTCGGTGTAGAAGCGCCGAGAGCGCTCGACGTCGTCCGAGACGATGAAGTAGCCCAGCAGAATTCCCTCTGGGGGCGGCGGAAGCTCGGCCACCTGGCACCTCCACTGGTTGGGCCTCACACCCCCGCTAACGACGAGAGCTGCAGCCGATCTTACTCTCCGCGTCCGCGTGGCCACCCGGCACCGCGCCCATGACGAGTCTCAAGTCGGCCGGTTATGCCGGACCGCGGCTGACCAGGTCGCCGGGAAGATGACCCGGCGCCCGCCCACGTGCTGGCATCCGTGGCCGTGTCGCTGACCTCGTGCCAAGCTCGCTGAAGAGCCCGCACAGCTCGGCTGGTCCTGCGATTTGATGCCTTTGCGGTGGGCCCTCTAACGATAGGTTCCTTGGCGGGAGTGCACCGTAGGCTGGCGAGCATGGTCACTGAGGCTGACATCCGCCTGGCCGACGGCCGGACCCTGCACGCCTACGACACCCGCGCGGACCGGATCGCGGGCAGCCGTGGCGCCCCGGGCTCGCCAGTCGCGGTGTTCTGGCTCCACGGCTCGCCCAATGTCGGCTCGCCGCCTGAACCGCTGTTCGCGGCCGCAGAAGCGAACGGCCTGCACTGGGTCTCTTACGACCGGCCCGGTTACGGCGGCTCAGGTCCGCACGACGGCCGGACTGTCGCGTCGGCAGCTGCGGACGTGGCCGCGCTCGCGGACGCGCTTGGCATCGGCCGGTTCGCCGTGCTTGGCCATTCCGGCGGCGGCCCGCACGCGCTGGCCTGCGCCGCACTGCTGCCTGAGCGCGTCATCGCTGCGGTGAGCGTGTCCGGCCCGGCGCCGTTCGGCGCAGACGGGCTGGACTGGTTCGCGGGCTGGTCGCCCGGCATCGCGGCGGAGAACCGGGCGGCGACGGGCGGGCGCGCGGCGCTAGAGGCGCACTGGGCCGAGGCCGAGCCCGAGGACATGGGCGCCTTCTTCACCGAGGCCGACATGGCTGCCCTCGGCGGCAGCTGGTCGTGGCTGGCAGGCGTGGCCGGCCAGGCCATTGAGCAGGGTAACGAGGGATATGTCGAGGACACCCTCGCCAGCGTCCAGCCGTGGGGGTTTCGGCCGGATGCCATCCGCGTTCCGGTCCTCATCATGCACGGAGCGAAGGACAAGATGGTGCCGTGCGCGCACGGTGAATGGCTCGCCGCCCGCTGTCTGTCAGCCGAATTGCGTATCGTCGCGGACGCGGGTCACATTACCGTGCTCGACAGCGCGCCGGAGGCCCTGACCTGGCTCGCCGCCCGCGTCCGCGCCTGACGCCTGCGGTTGCCGCGCTGGAGCACACGCCACAACGTGACTGCAAGCTGGAAGCGTGCCTCCCAGCGCTATGGCATCCTTGCCGCGTTTGGCCGTAGGCTGCGGCGGCCGCCGGGCTGATTTAGCGGGTTGCGGCCAGACGCAGCACGTAGGCGCGCTCTTCTGATCCGAACCACGGCGATGATCCTCCGGCGGCGTTCTCCGTGAGCCGGCCGGGCTGGGCGGTGGCGGTCAGGGAGACGTGGACCCGCGGGTCGCTCAGGCCCCACTTGAGCAGGGCCTGGGCCCAGGTGGTGACGCCAAAGGGACGCAACGGTGCAAGCTGGGCCGGGCTGGGCGGCCGGCGCATGAGCTGACCCTCGCCGAGCGGGCGCATCAGCAGGACGCCGAGGCCGAGGTCGTTAGCCAGCGGCAAGATGGTGCGCTCGACCTCTCGGTGGGCCGGGTTGTACGGCACCTGGATGGTGTCGATGCGGCCAGTGCCCATGAGCTCGGCGAGCTCACCGAAAGCGGCTGGCGAGTAATGGGTGGCCCCGACCAGGCCGACCAGCCCGCGCTCCTGGGCGGCCTCGAGCATGGGCAGGTGCGTCTGCCAGGCCACCAGGTTGTGGATCTGCATCAGGTCGACCCGCCCGCCGTACCAGTCCACAGCGCGGGACAGCTGCGCTGCGCCCTCCTCCGCCGACGGAGTCCAGAACCTTGTCCGCGATGAAGACCTGCCCGCGGCGACCGTCCAGCGCATCGGAGAGCAGGCGCTCAGCGGCGCCGTACATGGGTGAGGTGTCGATGAGCCGGATGTCAGCCGCGATGGCGGCTTGGATGAGCTCGCGGTGCCGGTCGGCCGCGGCGGCGGCCTCCAGCCGCCGCCAGGTGCCAAGCCCGACCACCGGCACGCTGACCCGGCCCCGGCCCAGGCTCCGGTTCTCCAATCCCGCCTCCCCCGCTCGGTTCAGTCCAGTCCCATGGTGCCCACTTATCATCTGGAGCCAACCAGGCCCGTGCGAAACCGGACCTCGCCAGCCCTGAGGTGGTCCGCACCAGACACGGGAAGCTCACCGCAGCTGTTTCCCCAGCTCAGCGAGCCAATAAGCAACGAAGATCACCCGCATATTTAGCGATCGGCGCGGTCGCGGGGCCGCTCGCGGGGTAGAAGAGACATCAACGTCTACAGGCCGGAGCTTCGGTCGCCCGGAGCCCAGCGCATCAGCTTCACAGCACTCACAACGTTTTTGCACCCTGACCTGGAGGCCGCAGTGCCTGAGTTCCCGCCGATCGCCCACGTCGCTGTGACTGTGACTGATCTCGAGCGAAGCACTCGCTGGTACGGCGAGCTGCTGGCCGCCGAGCCCGTTCTCGACGAGGACGAGCAGATCGGGGGCTTTCACCACACCGTGTTCGCGCTCGGCGGCGGGCAGCTGTTCGGCTTGCATACCCACCCCCGTGGCGCCGGTGACAGATTCGACGAGCACCGCACCGGCCTGGATCATGTTGCCTTCGCGTGCCGTGACCGTGGTGAGCTGCAGACCTGGGTTGCCCGCCTGGACGAGCTGGGCATTGCGCACGGCGGAATCGTGGACGCCCACTACGGCTCCGGCGTCTCCTTCCGCGACCCAGACGGCATCGCGCTGGAGTTCTTCGCGCCGCCTGCCTGACTCAGGGCCGCTGGCCCACCATAAGCCGTCAAGACACCCCGCGGCGACGGCCCGCTCATCCGCGGTTCGACGGCACGGGTGAACAGGGCGGCCCGAGGTCCGGTACCCGTGCAGAACGTCATTACGCTCATGTCCAGTGACCGCCCGGGCAAGAAATGAGCCTGCAACCAGTGGTTTCGCGGCCCTGCTAGCGCCACCCAGCATCGCCGGTAAGCACGTCGCTGGCCGACATCCGTGATAGACCAGATCCATGCGGCGGTGGCAGCTATCGGAGACCTTGCGATGAGATGGCTGCGGCGGATCAGCGGTATCGTCTGGATATTCAGCTGGTACACGATCTATCTTGAGATTTTCCGGTGGCGTCATATGACGAAATCGCTCCGTTTCAATCCACCGCCACCACTTGCCGGATCCGATATCCGGCCCAAGGCGGGCGCCCCGCTCGTAGCGGTGTGCGTGGGCGCCGTAGCGGCCCCGCTGGTCTTTCTTATAGCCACGATCATGGAACGAGTGCGCAGCAGGGCATAGAGATCCTTGGTCGCTAGCGGGAATCCGCCTCGTGCGGCTCAGGCCGCCGCTTTCCGTCGCTGCTGCCGGAGAACCGGCCGGTTTGATGGAACGCAGGCCGACTATTACGTCCGGGACCGGTAGGACCCCGTGCGATCGGGTTCGCCCGGGTGCGGCTCCGCAGCCGCACCCGGCGAACCCGCTCATCTACCGCGACGAGGGTTGCCGGTGCAGCGGTCGCGCGGCACGCGATGGAGGCACCGGCGTGAAAATCACCGCTTGGGCTTACGGGGTGCGGATGTGGGCTGGGCGGATGTCGCCTGGTCTGTCATTGTTGGTTGAGGATTAGCAAGTACCGGGGTCTCAGGTGGGGAGCACGTCCGCCCATGACTGTTAATTCTGACGTGGCCGGGGCACCAGCGCAGGCAGGCCGTGCGCTCGGACCGCACTACAAGTGGATCGCGTTGTCTAACACGACGCTCGGCATGCTGATGGCGACGATCAACCAGTCGATCGTGCTGATCGCGCTGCCTGACGTCTTCCACGGCATCGGGCTGGACCCGCTGAGTCCAGGTAATACCAGCTACCTGCTGTGGATGTTCATGGGGTTCCTGGTGGTGTCTGCGGTGCTAGTGGTGTCGTTCGGCCGGCTTGGCGACATGTTCGGCCGGGTGCGTATGTACACCCTGGGCTTCGCGGTCTTCAGCGTGGCCTCGATCTTCCTGACCGTGACCTGGATGCACGGCGCGGACGGGGCGATGTGGCTGATCGTCTGGCGAGTCGTGCAGGGCATCGGCGGCGCGTTCCTGTTCGCCAACTCCGCCGCCATCGTCACCGACGCGTTCCCGGCCAACCAGCGCGGCACCGCCCTCAGCGTGAACTCGATCGCGGCCATCGCCGGATCATTCATCGGCCTCATCCTCGGCGGCGTGCTCGCCCCGATCAACTGGCACCTAATCTTCCTCGTCTCGGCACCTATCGGGGTGTTCGGGACCTTGTGGGCGTACTTCATGCTGCATGACATCGGGGTGCGCAAGCACGCCCAGATGGACTGGTGGGGCAACCTGCTGTTCGGCGCCGGCCTGGTCGCCATCCTGGTCGGCATCACCTACGGCCTGCTGCCTTACGGCGGGCACCCGATGGGCTGGACCAACCCGTGGGTGCTCACCGCGCTCTTCGGCGGCCTCGCGCTGCTGGTCGTCTTCGTGTACGTCGAGACCAAGGTCGCCGAGCCGCTGTTCCGTATCTCGCTGTTCCGGATCCGGGCGTTCGCTGCCGGGAACATCGCGAGCCTGATGCTGGCGATGGGCCGCGGCGGCATGCAGTTCATGCTGATCATCTGGTTGCAGGGCATCTGGCTGCCGCTGCACGGCTACAGCTACAGCCAGACCCCGCTGTGGGCCGGCATCTACCTGGTGCCTTTGACGATCGGCTTCCTGGTGTCCGCGCCACTGTCCGGAATACTGTCCGACAAGTTCGGCCCCAAGGCGTTCACCGTGGGCGGCGCGCTGCTGACGGGAGCGGCCTTCCTGCTGCTGATCTTCGTCCCGGTGAACTTCCCCTACTGGGAGTTCGCGATTGTCATCGCCCTCAATGGCTTCGGCTCCGGCCTGTTCGTCTCGCCGAACTGGGCGGAGATGATGAACTCGGTCCCGCCCGACAGGCGCGGTGCGGCTGGCGGCATGATCGCCACCTTCCAGAACTCCGCGTTCGTGCTATCGATCGGCATCTTCTTCACCCTGATGGTGGCCGGCCTGTCGAGCAAACTCCCGACGGCCCTGTTCAGCGGGCTGACCGCGCAGGGCGTCCCGGCCGCCTCGGCCGTGCCGATCTCGCACCTCCCCCCGATCGGCGTGCTGTTCGCCTCATTCCTCGGCTACAACCCGATGCAGCAACTGCTGGGCCCGCTACTGAATCATCTGCCTCCGGCGCACGTGGCCTACGTAGTCGGACGGGATTTCTTCCCGCACCTGATCTCGGCACCGTTCCACAGCGGTCTCGGCGTGGCCTTCGGGTTCGCCATCGCAGCCAACGTGATCGCGGCCGTCGCCTCGGCGCTGACGGGCCGACGCAGGCCGGCGCCTGCCGCGCGCGAGTCACTGGGTTACGAACTGGCCGCCGGGGCTGCGGAAGGCGGCTTCGAGCCCGGCGAACTCGTCGTCCCCGGCGCCCCGGAAGAGAGCACCGAACCGCCTGACAAGCCCGACTAGGCCGCGGTTGGTTTGCGTTCTCGGCGATTCGCCAAGTTCTGGTGCAGTTCACGTGGCCAGGTCATCGAGCCGCTGGATCCGAGGCTCGCCCGCGAGACCTACCTTGAGGCGTTCGCGGCGGCACTCTACGCCGACCCTGCGGGGGCTCGGCTACCGCGGGTCGCGGCGCAACGGGTGGCTTGCCGGAACTTCAACCAGGACGATCCGGACGCCATCGGGATCCTCGATCCACATTTCAGTCAGGCCCCAGGGCTCTTCGGCCGGCTCCCGAAGAACGCGGGCCCCGGCCTCGGCCAGGCGGCGGTGCTCAGCGCGGACATCCCGTACCTGCAGCCAGATCATGACCGAGGCCCCGGATGAGCCGGGCCCGTGACCAGACACCTCGAGCAGTCCCTGCCCGAGGAAGAACACCACGCCGGGATCGTCCGCGGGCCCGAACTCGCGGTAGATCGCCAGGCCCAGCACATCGCGGTAGAAGCGGCGGCTCCGGTCCGGGTCGACGGGGCGCAGCAGGACACGGCTGCTCAGTATCTCCATACCGAGATCCTCTCAGCCCACGTACCAGGTCAGACGCCTGAACCGCCTGAACGGCCGTCTCATCCCGTCAGGCCGCCTCCACCGCGGCCCGAACTGGCCGGTTCCCATGAACGGGAACGTAGTAGAGGCAGCAAGGTTGCCGCGGAAACAGCGGGCCGTGGCCCGCAAGCCGGACAATCGGCAGTGCGAGTGCTGATAATGATGCGTGAACCTTGAGGCATTCGAGCTAGTGCTGCTGCGCCGGCCGGCCAGCGCCCCGGACTACCCCGGCGAGGAGCTGGAGCGCATCCAGCGAGAGCACCTGGCGTATCACGCGGGACTGCGCGAGGCGGGCCACGTGGTGACCAACGGCCCGGTCGACGGGCAGCCCGACCCGTCGCTGCGCGGGCTGGCGTTCTACCGGACCGGCTCGCTGGAGCGGTCCCGGCAGCTCGCCGAGAACGACCCGGCGGTCCGGGCCGGGCGGCTGGCTGTGGAGATCATGACGTGGTACTGCCCGCCCGGCACAATGAGCCGGCCCGGCAGTTCCGTCACGCTGCCCTGACCGGCCTAACCAGGAGCACGCCGCCCGGCCGCAGCGCCCGCTGGCATACCGCGTACAGCGCCGTTTGGCCCGCGGCTGCACCGAAGCCAGCCCATCACAGCTCCGGCGTCCGCGGAGGACCAGCAGCTGATACGGGCAGCGACGTCGGGATGTTGTCTGACGGTCAGCTCGTTGACTGCGGGAAACCGCCGACCTAGGCTTGAACGACCTTTGCCGATTGGTCGTGATGTGGTGCAGAATCGCGTTGCCCTGGGTGTCGGCGGACTCGAAGCCGAGCCAGGCGATCACATCTGCGGGGTGTTCTCCGGCGAGGCGGAACGGGACCAGGTCCTGATCCCGTTCCTGCAAGCAGGCTTGGCCTCCGGCGACAAGTGCATCTGTGTCGTCGATGGCACAACTCCAGGAGAGATCGTCGCGGCCCTCGGGCCGGTCGGCCAGGCCGCGGCGTTGACCGCCGACAAGCAACTTGAGGTCATCGGATCGTCTGACCTGTACTTGCGGTCAGGCCGTTTCTCGGCCGACGAGGTGATCGGGGCCTGGAAGGCCGCGATATCGGACGCGATGTACGCCGGGCAGTTCGACGTCGTGCGCGCGGTGGAGGCGTGGTCGCGGCGCGACGTCCTGCCCGACATGAACGAGCTCCTGCTGCTCGAGTCCGAGATGAACCGGTACCTGCCCCTCTATCCGCAGGTCATCGTCTGCCTGTACGACATCGACCGTTTCGGGGGCGGTGCTCTCATGAACCTGGTCATGACGCATCCCCGGATGTTTGTGGGCGGAGTGGTCATCGAGAACCCTTACCTCTTGACCCCCGATGAGGTCCTGGCCAAGACGGGGCAGCGCGATGCTGCCACTGCGACTCAGATACCTAAGGAAGCGGAGGAATGGTTCTCCGACGTGATGACTGGCTAGACCTCGCTCGCAAGGTCGACTGGACGCCCCGCTACGTCGATGAGCGGGAGCTGTTCCCGGAGGAGATCAGCGGCCGTCCCTGGCTGGCACACGAGGGATGGCGCAACTGGGAGGAGGCCTACCGCACAACCTACCGGGAGTACGTGGCGAATCAGCGGGAAAAGGACGCCGCCGTGCTCGGTGTGCGCGCGGCGCTCAGCAAGCCCCGCCTCTTCGATGACCTCGACCCCGGGTGGGTTCAGCTGGTCAAGTTCCACAACGGGGCGGTGGCCCTGGGTGAGTTTGCGGGCGCGGTTGCCGAATTGCGCATGGCCCGCTTCGGGCGCGACAGCGCCTGGCGGACGATGGCCACCCTGGGAGCGCTCGACGAGATCCGCCACACCCAGATCCCGTTGCTGATCGGTCATGACTTGCTGGCCTACGACGGTAACTTCGACTGGACTCACAAGGCGTTCCACACAAACCAGTGGATGATTATCGCCGCACGTCACCTGTTCGATGACATCTTCCTCGCCGCCGACGCCATTGACCTGGCGATCCAGCTCAACTTCGTGTTCGAGACTGGCTTCACCAATCTCCAGTTCATGGCGATGGCGGCGATGGCGGACCGCGCCCACCATCACTTGTTCGAGAAGACGGTAGCGAGCATCCAGACCGACGAGGCACGCCACGCCCAGATCGGTGATCCGGTGCTGCGGACGCTGCTGGAGAACGGCTCGCGTGAGCGGGCTCAGTACCTCATCGACAAGACGTGGTGGCGCTGCTGGCGGCTGTTCCTCGCGCTGAGCGGAACCGCCATGGAGTACCTCGCTCCGGTCAGCGCACGGACTCGTTCGTTCAAGGAGTTCATGACCGAGTGGGTGACCGAGCAGTTCATGAAGAACCTCGCCGAGTTCGACCTGGAAAAGCCCTGGTTCTGGGACCTGTTCATGGAAGAGCTCGACTACGCACACCACAGCTTCCAGCTCGGCCTGTACACCTACCGGACCACGCTGTGGTTCGACGTCGCGATGCCCGACCGCGCCGAGCGCGAGTGGCTGAACGAGAAATACCCCCAGTGGAACGAGACCTACGGCGCGCTCTGGGAGGAGCTCGAGCGACGCTGGCAGACCGGCGGCGAGGCCAACACGCTGTCCTACGGGCTCCCCGCTCTCTGCAACCTGTGCCAGCTCCCCGCCTTGTTCATCAGGCCCGGGCGGAACACGGCGTGCACCATCGAGATGGGCGGGCGCCGCTACCTGTTCTGCTCCGAGCCGTGCCGCTGGATCTTCGAGCAGGAGAAGTCACGATTCGCGGATCACACCAGCGTGGTCGATCGCATCGTCGCCGGAGATGCGCCCGGCAAGCTCACCGACCTGCACCGGTGGATGGGACTCCAGGCACCTGCTGAGACCGGCAAGGACCTGCGCCGCGGCCTGGACCCGTGGCGCCTTGACCCCGTCCCGAAGCGTTGAGGATGCAACGATGCGGCTCTACCTGTTTGGCTTCGCGAGCGACGACTTCCTGGGCCGTGTCGTCGTCACCCCGGACGAGCGCACCGTGGCGCAGCTGGCCGATCAACTGGTGGCCTGGGGCCTGTCGCCTGAGCGTGGCGGATCCCTGACGGTGCGCAACGAGGCGGGCGACATCCTCGATCCCGCCGCCACCATCGCCGAGGCCGGGCTTGGAAACGGTGACATCTTCAAGGTCGAGCGAGGGTGACAGCACCGTACGGGACGAGGATCTTCGTGGGCGCGGGAGAGGACGAATGAACACATCCGGTTACGCACACCTCGGGGTGGGCCCAGTGCTGCACGCCACGCCGTTCGCGCGGTCGGTCGTCTCGGTCATCGAGGAGGAGAACACGCAGGTGCTTATCCAGGACGAGGGAGCCTACCTGCGCGTCTTGGTCCCCCGGGTGTGCCGGCTGTCGCGGGCGGGACTCGAGGCCGCCACGGGCTTCGCCATCCGGTTTCCCGGTGACCTTGAGCTCGTTATGTCGTCGTTCAGCGGTGTCATTGAGCTGACCGAGGACAGTGCCGTCTGGCGGCTCGCGCGCGAGCCATCGGCGCAAACGGCCGTACCAATGGCGGGTGGCCGATGACCACACCGGCAGGACGGCCGCCGGGCCGCAAGACCTACACACGGCTCGCGGCGGGCCGGCGTATCCCGGTTGAGTACGAAGTTGTCAGCACCGACCTGCACTACAACTACCCGACGCGATTCGAGCTGCCGCCCTCCAACCCGGTGGTCGCCTGGTACTACCGCTACCGGGAAGGCTCAGCGCTGCGCGCCCGCGACTGGGAGCAGTTCTCCGACCCGCGTCGCACCACCTACCGCGGTTACACGCAGCTGCAGGACGGCCGTGAAGACGTCGTCGACGGCCTCCTCCGGGAGATCGACGACACCGGATACGACCGGAACCTCGACGACGAGTGGGTGAGGTTCCTCGACCGCTGGTACTTCCCGCTGCGCTTCCCGGTACACGGACTGCAGATGCTGGCGGCCTACGTCGCGCAGATGGCACCTGCCTCCCGGATCACCAACTGCGCCGCGTTCCAGGCGGCAGACGAGCTGCGCCGGGTCCAGCGGATCGCGTACCGCACCGTGCAACTCGGCGGGCGGCCGTCCGACGAGATGGCGCGACGGCAGCAGTTGGCCTGGGAGGACGCCGCCGCGTTCCAGCCCTTGCGTGAACTCCTCGAACGGGTGCTGGTCGCGTACGACTGGGGAGAGGCGTTCACGGTCACCAACCTGGTCATCAAGCCCCGCATCGACCGGCTCGTCAACCAAGAGATCGCGGGCACACTCGCCACAGCGAACGGCGACCCGATCCTGACAAGCATCCACTTCTCGCTCGACGAGGACGCGCGCTGGCATCGCGCATGGACCACGGCGCTGATGCGGCACCTCATCGACGACACCCCCGCGAACACCGAGGTAGTCTCCGGATGGATCGAGAAGTGGACCCCGCTCGCTTGCCGGGCACTGGACGCCTTCGCCGGGATCCTCGCCGAGGCACCCGTGCCGCTCGATGCGAGCGCGGTGGCCGCCCACATCACCGACGACGTGTCGCAAGAGACCGACTCAATGCTGAAGGCGCCACCAACCTTCACCACTGCGTGAGGTGACCCACGTGCGCTATGTCGACGGGTCGGCCGACGGGGTCGGCGGCCCAGCATGCAGGCATGCCTAGGAGCTCCCGACCCCGACGCGTGCTTACCCGGCCGTGGTTCCTTGAACGGCGTTGGCGGCGGTACGGATCACGTCGATCACGAAGTCGGGGTGAGACAGCATCGGGACGTGGCTGCTGTCGATGTCGTAGGTGGTGGCGTTCATGCGCTTGGACACGAAGCGCTCTAGCTCGGGGTTGACGGCCATGTCGTTGTTGGCGACGATGTACCAGCTCGGCTTGGTCTTCCAGGCGACGCCGGGGGCTTTGCTGTTGAACAGCTCTGTGGACGGCGGGGTGGCGGTGGCCCAGACGATCTGCTGCTCAGCCTCGGTCAGGTCCCCGCAGAAGTCCGCCGTGGCGTCGTGGGGCATCCAGACGCGCCCGCTGGCGACCTTGACTTTGCCGAACAGGGCTGTCGCGGGAAACTTGTCTATCAGGCTCTGTGTGGTCTCGTCAGCGTCCGGGGCGACTGCCGCGATGTAGACCAGGCCGGCGACGCGGTCATCGGTGCCCGCGCCGGTGATAACGGCGCCGCCGTAGGAGTGGCCGATGAGGATGGCCGGACTACTGACCTGACCCAGGTAATACAGGGTCGCGGCGACGTCGGCCTCGTTCGTGTCGAGGCCGTACTGCGCGGAGATCACCTCATAGCCCTCCGCCTGGAACGTGGGCATCACCTTGTTGAAGCACGAGCCATCAGCAAGAATCCCATGGCAGAACACGAGGCTCGGCTTGGTTTGCGTAGACATAATCCCTCCATGTGCGTTCCTCTGGTGCATTGATCCGCGAGCTGACCGTCCCGGCAAGACTTCTCCAAGCGCCAGGACCCGGTTGGTTGTCCCTGCACGCGGCCTTATCCCTACTGTCCTTCCGCTGCTTCGCTCAGTCGTTGGCCACATTGGACCAACTCGGGGCGCCAGCTTGTCCGTCTGGGACCAGCCGGGCGTAGACTGTCGGCAATCTCCGGCTGGAGGTGCGCGGTGAACCTGCAAGCAGCGGACGCCACTGGCCTTGGGCTCAACGGGATCATCATCCCGAGTTCGCACTCCGTCCCGGCCCGGCAGCTCCCCGGCACCCCATGACTTCCTCCGCCCGCCGTGTATCGAGCGCGGCGTACTCGGAACAGGACGTCAACGCGACGCTGTCGTCGGTCAACGCGGTCTTCACCTTGTCGCTGATCCTGACCCAGGCGACCTCGCCCCGCCAGGCCATCCACCTGCTCACCACTGCGGTCCCGTCGATCGCATCCTGCCATCAGGTCCTGGTCTGGCATCCGAGCAGGTCGGGGGACTACTACGAGCGCGCCCCTGACAGCATCAGCGACACGCTGGCCGGGATCACGGTGCCGGGCCGGTTCGAGATGGACGGGCCTTCCTCGTGGTGGGCGTTCCCGCTTGCGCCGGCCCTGGCGCATAATCCGATCTTCCTGGTCGCCGCCTGCACCGACCCCCTGTCTGCCCAGGAAAAATTTCTGCTTTCGGTCCTCGCGCAGCTGTGTGGCACCGTGATCGCCAAGCTAGAGCTGCTCGCGGCCGAGCGAACGAACATCGAGCGGGTGGCTAATCTCAACGCCGATCTCGAGTCCACGGTCTCGACCCTCACGAAGATCATGGAGACCCACCGGCAGCTAAACGAGATCGTTGCGAACGCCGGGGAGGCCGGCATCGCCAAAACCCTGCACCAGCTCACCGGGTTCCCGGTCCTCATCCAGGATGCGCACGGCAATACCCGCGCGGCCGCCGGTGATATGCCGAGCGGTCGACGTGCCAAGCAGCAGCCCGAACAGCGGCAAGAGCTCATCCGTCAGCTGCAGATCACTCGCCAGGCGCTCTACCACCGCCGGACCTGGCTAGTCCTGGCCAACCCGCGGCCCGGCGTCCTCGGTGTCATCGCGCTTATCGACCCCGCGCGCACGGCGACCGAGACCGATCTGGCCGCGCTCGAGTACGCCGCGACCGTTCTCAGCGTGGAACTCGCCCGGCTGCAGAGCGTCGCCGAGGCGGAACTGCGCAGCCAGCGCGATTTCGCCGAGGAGTTGCTTGCGGGTGCGGACGAACCCACAGTCAAGGCATCCGCGCACGCTCTGGGGTACGACCCGGAGCGACCCCACCGCGTCATCGTCGTCACCGGGCGGCCGCGGGATGGCCTCGACGACCAATTCTTCCAAGCCGTCGTCCGTGAGGTCCGCCGCCTCGACGTGGCCACACTGGTCGTGGGCCGGGCCAACTACATCGTGATCATCGCCTACCGCGAGGCCGACTGGGCCAAGCTGCAGGCCGGCATCACCAGCCAACTGCCAGGCGATACGTGCCGGCTCGCCGTGGGATCTCGTTACGCCAACGCATGGCAAGTCGCCGCGAGTTATCGCGAGGCACAGTTCGTGACCAACTTGTCCACGTCCGCCGCCGGCCATCCCGCCGCGCCGGTGCTGCAGTTCGAGTCCCTGGGCGTGTACCGGATGCTCTCGTCGGTCACCGATCCCGCCGGAATCGAAGCCTTCATGAAGGACCAGCTCGGCACGCTGCTCGACTACGACAAACGGCATCACTCCGACCTTCTCGCCACGCTCGCGCAGTACTTTGACAGTGGCTGCAATATCGACCAGGCAGCAGCGGTGCTCTCCGTACACCGGAGCACGCTGAAGTACCGCCTGAAGCGAGTCCGGGAGCTGCTCGGTCAGGACCTGAACGACGGGTCGGCCCGGCTGGACCTCCACCTGGCCACCAGGGTCTGGCTCACGCTTGACAGCCTTCGCCGTACCGAGCAAGCCTGACCAGGTTAAAGGTGCGGCACGCCCACCATCAGGACGAACGGATGCGTGTTTCTCAGTCTCGCGCCACTTGGACGCGAGCCGGTCGATGGACGCCCCGGTGGCCAAGTCTGCCCTGAAAGCGGCAGCGGCCCGAGCGTCAGAAGAGGGTCGGCGGCCCCGAGGGGACCGGCTCGGGGAGCGGCTGAACGGCGGGCACCCGGGCCCGCACGTCGTCGTGGAACCGGCGGGCCAGCTCGAGCGCGTCGACGTTGTCGGGCGTGTGAATGAACACGGTCGGAGAACGCCCCTCGCGGAGCCAGCCGGCAACCGTGTCCGCCCACGGCTGCCACCCCGCGACCGTGCGGGCCGTGTCGTCCCGCCCGAGGTAGCGGACAACGGGATAGGACGTGAGGGCCCGCGACCGGCGGGGCAGGCGCGGCTTCTTGGTCCACGCCTCTCGTTCGGCGGCACTCTCCGGGGGACTCCCGAACAGGACGGTGGTATCGAACGGCACCCATTCGGCGCCGACGTCACCGAGAACCCGCTCAAGCTGCTGTTCCGCTCGCGGATCCTCGACGAACGCGCGGTCCCGTACCTCGACGCAGTACCGGTACTCACGCGGAAGACCGCGCAGGAAGCCGGCGAGGGCACCGAGCTCAGCGGGGCTGAACGACGGCGGCAACTGGATCCACACGGCGTGGGCACGCGGCCCGAGGGGCTCGATCGCGGTCAGGAAGGCCCGCAGCGGTTCGCCGGCGTCGGCGAGGCGGCGCTCATGGGTGACCGTTCGCGGAAGCTTGAGCACGAACCGGAAGTCCGGTGCGGTCTGCTCGGCCCACGACTTCACCGTGTCGAGCGTCGGCGTCGCGTAGAAGGTCGTATTGCCCTCGACGGCGTTGCACCAGGTCGCGTAAGCGCTGAGCCGGTCCCGCGGCGACAGGGAGCGTGGCAGGTAACGGCCCTGCCATGGCACGTAGCTCCACATCGCGCATCCGACGTGGAGTTCCATGCTCCCGAGCGTATCCCGAGCTCATCCCTTTTCCGGCAGCCGCGCCACATCGGACACCGGCCCGATGTGGCCGAGCTTGTCGGGATTGACCACGGAACGGATCGCCTGCACCATCCCGTCAGCGATGTCGAGCGCGAACACGTTGACCACGCGCCCCTCGGCATCGTACGTCACCGCGCCTGGCTGCCCGTTGACCCAGGCCAGCCGGACGGAGGCCCCCAGGACCCGGCCACGGCGGAACAGGCCGCCGAGCAGCCGGAGCACCCGCTGCCGTCCGGCAAGGGGCTGCCCGAGCGCCTGCGCCTTGCCGCCACCATCGCCGTAGAGGACCACATCGGGCGCGAGCATGGTGAGCAGCGCGTCCATGTCGCCGCCCGCGGCGGCATCGAAGAACCTGCGGGCGAGTTCCTCGCCTTCCGCCCGCCGGGCCGGGGCAGGCACGTCGCCGCCCGTCTGCCCGGCGGCGATGTGCTGCCTGGCGCGGGCGAAGATCTGCCGGCAGTTCACCTCGGTCTTGCCAGTGATCCGCGCGACGGCCGGGTAGTCGTACCCGAACACCTCGCGCAGCATGAACACCGCTCGCTCCACCGGCGAGAGCGCCTCGAGCAGCACGAGGAACGCCATCGACAGCGAGTCGGCAAGCTCGGCGTGCTCGGCAGGACCCGGCTCGCCGACGGGCACGACGACCGGCTCGGGCAGCCAGTCCCCCACGTATGTCTCCCGCCGCACCCGCGCCGAGCCCAGGTAGTTGATGCCCAGCCGCGTCACCGCCGTCGTCAGGTACGCCTTCGGGTCGGCGATCACGGTTCCCGCCTGGCGCGCCCGGGTCAGGCCAACGAACGCGTCCTGCACGATGTCCTCGGCGTCCCCCACGGACCCGGTCATCCCGTAGGCGATGGAAAACAGCAGCGGCCGGTACCTGGCCGCTGTCGTCTCATCCGGCGACCCAGGCACGGAAACCCTCCCGCCAGCTCGCATACCTCGGCACCCAGCCGAGCTCTTTCATTGCCTTCTCGTTCGAGGACCCGCGCGCACTGGTCATCTGGGTCACGACGAACTCCCCGGCGAGCAGCCGCCCGAGCCACGCGGCCAGGCGCAGCGGCGGCTTCGCGCCAGCGACCTTGGCCAGGTACGGCAACCACTCCACCACGGGCGCCGGGTCGCTGTCCACGATGTTGTAGACGCCGGGCTCGCCGTGGTCAACTGCGGCGAGCGTCGCGGCCGCGGCGTCGCTGACCTCAATGAACGACCAGATCCCTGTCCCGCCGCCGATGACCGGGAGCTGCCGCTTCCGCAGGACATCCAGCATGACTTCCGAGGCGCCCGGTCCGTAGAAGCTGCCGTAGCGCAGCACCATCCCTTCCGGCACCGCGCGCGGCACGGTTTCCTCCACGTGCCTGATCGCCGCCAGCGTCCGGGCTGACGACGGGATGACCCGCGAGTCGAGCGGGTCGTCCTCGCTCTTCACCGGGCCGCCGGAACGCTCGTTCGGCCACCCCGTGTAGCTCTGCGCGATAACCCTCCGGGTGCCGACTTCGGCGGCGGCCGCCAGCAGGTTGTCGGTGCCCTGGGTCCGTAGCTCGTTGGTGACGGCGAACTCCCGGTCGAGCCGCCGCAAGCTCCGCAGGTCCGCCAGCGCCGTCATCTCGTGGACGATCACCTCCGGCGCGGCAGCCCGCACGGCCGCGAGCACGGCCTCTCGATCCAGCCCGTCGACGAGCGCCGGCTCCGCGCCCGCCTCGCGCAGGCGCGCGATCTTGCCGGGCGTCCTGGTGGTCGCCGTGACCTCATGACCCGCCGCGACCAGCCCGGGAACAAGGTGCCGTCCCACTACCCCAGTCGCTCCCGTGACGAAGACTCGCATGACCTTTTCCTTCCGCGTGATGCTTTCCCTTGAAGACAAGGCACCACCAGAAGCTGTGACAGTTATCGCGTAATTGCGGATTGCCGCTTCTCCTGGCCCGCGAGTTTCATGGTCCCCGTCCGCTGGGTCGGAATGGACGATCAGGGGGTCGGAGTCTACGACCGTTGCCGGGGCGATGACCGGGGCACCAGCCGGTGATCGGGGCCTGGGTTGGCGCTATGAGCTGAGGTCCCACAGGAGGCGGTAGTAGCGGGTGCGGTCAGGGTCGGGACGGATGCCGTAGGCGTTGAGGAGGAGATTGTCCCAGCCGGGGCCGTAGTTCCATTCGGCGCTCTAGGTGGCGACGGCCAGGTCGGCCCACCGGCCGGCGACGCCGAGCAGGCCGAGGTCCACGTGGCCGGACCAGCGGCCGTCCTCGCCCAGCAGGATGTTAGGTGCGCAGGCGTCACCATGACAGACCACCAGCTTGTCGGCCGGCGGGATCGCGGCCGCCTGCTCCAGCGCCTCGGCGACGGTGATGGGCTGGTGGCACGAGTGCCAGGCCGCCGGGTCCAGCCGGCCGGCCGCCGCCTGCCGGCGGGCGTCGGCAACGCGGTGCTCGGCGCTCCAGGAGAGGGACACTCGGTTACCGGGAGGGTCTCGTGCAGTGCCCGCAGGCCCTCGCCGATCGCGGTCACCGCGGTGACGGGGTCGGCCCTCCGCCGCCTGCTTGACGCCCTGTCGCCGGGGAGCGCGGCGGTGACCAGCCATGAGCCCTCGTCATCGCGCCCCTGGGCGAGGGGACGCGGCACAGGGTGGTACTGGCCGGCCCAGGCCATCCGGTCCGCCTCGCCGGGCAGGCCAAGGCCGCTGCCGGCCGGCGACCGCTTGATGAAGCGGCGCCCCGTGCCCTCATCGAATGTGAAGGTCAGCCCGCCCGCCTCGTTCACCCACACGAGCGTCAACTCCCCGCCCCCGGCGGCCGACGCGACCGCCGCGGGCACTGTCACTTCAGAGTGGTTCACTCGCCCACGCTCTCAGCCCCAGACGGCCAGTGACGTCAGGACCGGATGAATCAGGTTGCCGTGGAGAGGCATAGCGTGGGCTCGTGGCCGCGGAGGACGTTACCCAGGTTCTGGACGCGCTCGATGCATCCGAGGCGCGGCACTCGGTGGCAGGCGGATGGGGGGCCGCACTCGGACTTTCGCGGTACTACCCAATTATCAGAAGCTGGTGCCGTGGGTGAAGGCTGAGGCGGACGCTGCCCACGGGGCGGGGGTGAGTTCAGAGCCGCCGGGGACGCGGCTGGTGAAGGCGTGGCGGGCGACGGCCATCAGGGTCAGCAGGGAGTGCTCGCGCTCGGCGAAGGCGTTGAAGTCCAGGAGGCCGCGGTCCGCCTTGGCGCAGGCCAGGGCCAGCTCGGTCGCGGCTAGCTGGTAGTCGGACATCGCCGCGGACGCGGGGAGGCCGCCGACGGCGCGGGCCCAGCGGCGGGCGGCGCCGCGGGCGCGCAACGAGGCGAGCATCGCGATGTCGTCGTCGGTGACCAGTCCGGTGCGCTGGTAGCCCGGCAGGTAGCGGCGGATCAGGCCGATGACGCGGCGGCGGTCGGCGACGAGGATGGCGATAAGGCCGACGAGGACGCTGGCCATGATCAGGTACCCGGCGACGAGGCCCGCCGCCCCGTACAGGGACAGGCCGTTCCAGGTGCCGTGCAGGATCATCGCCGCCAGCAGGCCGAGCGCGACGGCCCACTTCCCGCCGTGCTTACGGCCCGCCGCGTAGGCGACGCCGAGGCCAGTCATCGACGTGAAGATCGGGTGCAGCAGCGGGGACAGCAGCCCGCGCAGGACGAAGGTGTACCCGAGGAGGGCGATGCCGCCGCGTTCGGGGCTGACGAGCGCGTTGATGTAGTACCCGACGTTCTCGATCATCGCGAATCCCAGGCCCACCATGGCGGCGTAGATGACCCCGTCGGTAGGGCCGTCGAACTCGGCGCGGCGGCGCCAGAGCAGGCCGATGAGAACCAGGCCCTTCAGCGTCTCCTCGACGACCGGGGCGGCGAAGGTGGCCGCCACGTACTCCCCGGTCGACGCGCCGAGCGCGGGCATGGTGACGTACTCGAGGTCAGCGGTGTTGATGATGAGCGCGGTGAGGGCGGCGATCCCTGCGCCCCAGCCGAACGCGAACGCCAGGTTGCCGCGCGGCTCGGGCTCCAGGCGGTCCATCCAGAGGACCACCACGATGAGCAGCGGGACCGGGAGCAGTGCCAGGGGCAGCGCGATCGCGAACGGGGCGGGGCCGTCGCCGACCGCGAAGGACTGCACCGCGTCGATGCCGAGCGCTACGATCGCGCAGGCCGCGGTGATCGCGATGCCGGCGATGAACGCCACCGGCGTCCGGCCGGGAGGATGGCCCGCGAGGACCGCCCTGGGGTCGAACGTCGTCCCCGCGCCGGGCGGCCGGCTGGACTCGGTCATGAGGCGAAGCATACTGTGCGCGGTCGCTGTCTGAGGGTGTGCGCGAGATGCTGGACTGATGCCGAATTGGTCTAGACCGGATGGCTTATGTGGTCTAGACCAAAGATACGGTGAACCTTGCGGAAACGGTCTCCCCCGCGCGTTCCCCCGCTTGTATGGCGGGATAGGCTCTAAACCGTGGCATGGTGGCCATGGGGGAGACCCCCCTGCCCGCGTTCCGCCGCGTACTCCAAGATCTTCCGCCGACAGCGGCGGGCGCAAGAGAAGTCTGCAGAAGGGAACAGTGACGTACAGGTGAGCAATCACCCCCTTGACTGGACACCCGCCGATAAGCGGGCCGTCGACCTGGTCCGGGTCCTGGCAATGGACTCCGTGCAGAAGGTCGGCAACGGGCACCCGGGGACCGCGATGTCCCTCGCCCCCGCCGCCTACCTGCTCTACCAGCAGGTGCTCAGGCATGACCCGGCCGACCCGAAGTGGCCCGGCAGGGACCGGTTCGTTCTGTCCTGCGGCCACTCGTCACTGACGCAATACATCCAGCTGTACCTGTCCGGCTACGGGGTCTCGCTCGACGACCTGAAGGCGTTCCGCACCTGGGGCTCGATCACCCCTGGCCACCCCGAGTACGGGCTGACGCCCGGCGTCGAGACCACCACCGGTCCCCTCGGCCAGGGCCTCGGCAACGCCGTCGGCATGGCGATGGCCGCCCGCCGCGAGCGCGGCCTGCTCGACCCGGACGCCGCGCCAGGCGAGTCGCCGTTCGACCACTTCGTCTACTCGATCGTCTCTGACGGCGACATCGAGGAGGGCATCACCCACGAGGCCTCCGCGATCGCCGGGGTGCAGGAACTCGGCAACCTGATCGTCATCTACGACGACAATCGGATCTCCATCGAAGACAACACGATCATCGCCAAGGACGAGGACACCGGCGCCCGGTACGAGGCCTACGGCTGGCACGTCCAGCACGTCGACTGGGTAACCGACAGCGGGTACCACGAGAACGTCCAGGCGCTGTACGACGCCCTCCTCGAAGCCAAGGCCGTCACCGACAAGCCGTCATTCATCGTGCTGCGCACGATCATCGGCTGGCCCGCGCCGACCAAGCAGAACACCGGGGCGGCGCACGGCTCCGCGCTCGGCGACGCCGAGGTCGCGGCGACCAAGGAGATTCTCGGCTTCGACCCGGCGGTGACGTTCCCCGTCGAAGAGGAGGCGCTGAACCGGGCCCGCGAGGTAGCCGCCAGGGGCAAGGCCCTGCACGCGGAGTGGGACGCGCAGTTCGGGGTGTGGGAGAAGGAGAATCCCGAACGGGGGTCGCTGTTCGCCCGGCTGTCGTCCCGTTCCCTCCCTGAGGGGTGGGAGGCCGCGCTGCCGGTGTTCCCGCCGGACGCCAAGGGCACCGGGACGCGCCGCTCGTCCGGCAAGATCCTCACCGCCCTGGCGCCGGTGCTGCCCGAACTGTGGGGCGGTTCCGCGGACCTGGCCGAGTCCAACAACACGACCATGGAGGGCGAGCCGTCCTTCCTGCCGCTTAACCGGCAGTCCGAGATGTGGGCGGGCAACCCGTACGGGCGCACGCTGCACTTCGGCATCCGCGAGCACGGCATGGGCTCTATCCTGAACGGCATCACGCTGTCCGGCCTCACCCGGCCGTACGGCGGGACGTTCCTGCAGTTCAGCGACTATATGCGCGGTTCGGTGCGGCTCGCGGCGCTGATGGAGATCCCCGTCACGTTCGTGTACACGCACGACTCGATCGGCCTCGGCGAGGACGGCCCGACGCACCAGCCCGTCGAGCACCTGTGGTCGCTGCGGAACATCCCCCAGCTGGACATCGTCCGCCCCGCCGACGCGAATGAGACAGCGATCGCGTGGAAGACAATCCTGGAGAAGACGGACGGGCCGGCCGCGATCTGCCTGTCGCGGCAGAACGTGCCGACGTTCGACCGCGCCATCTTCGCTCCGGCGGAGCTGACCGCGCGCGGCGCGTACGTGATGGCCGACGGCACCGACGTGATCCTGATCGGAACCGGGTCTGAGGTGCAGATCGCAGTCGCGGCCAGGGAACTGCTCGCCGCCGACGGCATCTCGGCGCGAGTCGTCTCGATGCCATGCGCGGAATGGTTTAAGGCGCAGGACGCTTCCTATCAGGAGGAGGTGCTCCCCGCGGCGTTGCGGGCGCGGGTCTCGGTCGAGGCGGGCATCACTCCCCCGTGGAAGGTGTTCGTCGGCGACGCCGGGGAATCGGTCGGCGTCGACCACTTCGGCGCGTCCGCTGCCGAGGCCGTGCTCTACAAGGAGTTCGGCATCACCGCGGAGGCGGTCGCCACCGCGGCGAAGTCGTCCATCGCGAGGGCGCGGGGCTGAGCGGTCCCCCGCGCCAAAGCGCGCGCCCGTTACCTGGACGCCAGGAGCGACGACCGGGGTACGAGGGGGAAGCGCGACGAGGGAAGGACGGGGGTCCCGAGCGCGCGGCGACAAGCGGCGAAAGAAGAGACAACATCTCAAGACGGAAGGAACGCGGTCACCATGACTGACGTACTCGCGGAGCTCACCCAGGCCGGCGTGTCGGTCTGGCTAGACGACATCAGCAGGAACCGGCTCACCACCGGCAACCTGGAGTCCCTCATCAAGGACTTCCACGTCCGGGGCGTGACCTCGAACCCGACGATCTTCGCCAACGCCCTCGCGAAGGGCGAGGCGTACGACGCGCAGATCAAGGACCTGGCGGTCCGCGGCGTCAGCGTCGACGAAGCCGCCCGGATGATCACCACCTACGACATCCGGTGGGCCGCCGACGTGCTCCGCCCGGTCTACGACAGCTCCGGCGGCGTGGACGGCCGGGTGTCGATCGAGGTCGACCCGCGGCTCGCCCGCAAGACCGACCCGACTATCGCCGAGGCCAAGCAGCTGTGGTGGCTCGTCGACCGGCCCAACATGTACATCAAGATCCCGGCGACCGCCGAGGGCCTCCCGGCGATCACCGCGACCCTCGCCGAGGGGATCTCCGTCAACGTGACGCTGATCTTCTCCCTGGAGCGGTACGCCGCGGTCATCGACGCCTTCATGGCCGGCCTTGAGCAGGCCGCCGCGAACGGGCACGACATCTCGACGATCGGGTCGGTGGCGTCGTTCTTCGTGTCGCGGGTGGACACCGAAGTCGACAAGCGCCTGACGAAGATCGGGACGCCGGAGGCTTTGGCGCTCAAGGGCAAGGCCGCGATCGCCAACGCGCGGCTCGCCTACGAGCTGTACGAGCAGAAGCTCGCCACCGACAGGTGGAAGGCCATCGCCGCGAAGGGCGCGAAGGTGCAGCGCCCGCTGTGGGCCTCCACCTCCACCAAGGACCCGGCCTACCCGGACACGATGTACGTCGTCGAGCTGGTGACCGCCGACACCGTGAACACGATGCCGGAGGCGACGCTGCACGCGACCGCCGACCACGGCGTCTTGCGGGGCGACACCATCCATGGCACGTATGAGGAGTCGCGGGCGCTGTTCGCCTCGCTTGAGGCGCTCGGCATCCACTACGACGACGTGGTCAAGGTCCTCGAGGACGAGGGCGTCTCGAAGTTCGAGGTTTCCTGGAACGAGATGCTCCAGACGATTCAGAACGAGCTCAGCCTGAACTCGTAATACGGTAGGAACTACAGGAGGTTCCGATCATGGACATGCCGAACGCCGGCACCCGAGGTCCGGCGCCGGCTAACCCCGGGATGATCGCGGCCGACACCGACCCGGTCAACCCGCTGCGCGACCCGCGGGACCGCAGGATCCCGCGGGTTGCCGGCCCGTGCGTCATGGTGATGTTTGGCGTCACCGGTGACCTGGCGCGCAAGAAGCTGATGCCGGCGCTGTACGACCTGGCCAACCGGGGCCTGCTCCCGCCTGGCTTCTCCCTCGTCGGCTTCGCTCGCCGGGACTGGGAGCACGAGGACTTCGCGCAGGTCACCTACGAGTCGGTCAAGCAGTACGCGCGCACGCCGTTCCGTGACACGGTCTGGCAGCAGTTGGCGGAGGGCATCCGGTTCGTGCCGGGTGAGTTCACCGACGACGAGGCGTTCGACCAGCTCGCCAAGACCGTCAAGCAGCTTGACGTGGAGCGCGGCACCGGCGGGAACTACGCGTTCTACCTGTCTATCCCGCCAAAGTTCTTCTCCACCGTGATCGAGCAGCTCAAGCGGTCCGGGCTGTCCGACCCCGGCCCCGCAGACGCGTCCGGGCACACCTCGTGGCGGCGGGTGGTGATCGAGAAGCCCTTCGGCCGGGACCTGGCCAGCGCCAAGGAGCTGAACGACATCGTCGACGCGGTGTTCCCCGCCCACTCGGTGTTCCGCATCGACCACTACCTGGGCAAGGAAACCGTCCAGAACATCCTGGCGCTCCGCTTCGCCAACACCCTGTACGAGCCGATCTGGAACCGGTCCTACGTGGACCACGTGCAGATCACCATGTCTGAGGACATCGGGATCGGCGGCCGGGCCGGCTACTACGACGGGATCGGCGCTGCCCGCGACGTCATCCAGAACCACCTGCTGCAGCTCCTGGCCCTGACCGCGATGGAAGAGCCGGTGTCGTTCGACGCCGACTCGCTGCGCCAGGAGAAGGAAAAGGTGCTGTCCGCCGTACGGCTGCCCGCCGACCTCGCCCTAGGGACGGCACGCGGCCAGTACTCGGCCGGCTGGCAGGGCGGCCGGCAGGTGATCGGCTTCCTGGAGGAAGACGGCATTCCCGCCGACTCACGGACCGAGACGTACGCCGCCGTCCGGCTGGCGGTGGACACCCGGCGGTGGGCTGGCGTCCCGTTCTACCTGCGCACCGGCAAGCGGCTCACCCGGCGGATGACAGAGATCGCGGTGATCTTCCAGCGCGCGCCGCACCTGCCGTTCGCCGCCACCGACACCAAGGAGCTCGGCCAGAACGCCCTGGTGATCCGCGTCCAGCCGGACGAGGGCGTCACAGTGCGGTTCGGCTCCAAGGTGCCGGGGTCGGCGATGGAGGTCCGCGACGTGAACATGGACTTCGCCTACGGCGAGTCCTTCACCGAGTCCTCCCCCGAGGCCTACGAGCGGCTGATCCTCGACGTCCTGATCGGCGACCCGCCGCTGTTCCCCCGCCAGGAGGAGGTCGAGCTCTCCTGGCGCATCCTCGACCCGATCGAGCACTTCTGGGCCGAGAACACCAAGCCCGACCCCTACGCGTCGGGCTCGGCCGGGCCGTCGTCTGCCGACGCGATGATGGCACGCGACGGCCGCACCTGGCGCCGGTTGTAGGCCTTCTGCTACGGGTCTGAGGAGACACACGACCAATGACGATCGACCTGACCGATACGACAACCGGCGCCATCGACCAGGCGCTGACCGAGGCACGGCGGCGGCTCGGCGGCATGACGCTCGGCATGGTGCTCACGCTCATCATCGTGACCGACGAGGCGGCGCAGTACGACGCGATCCGGGCCGCCAACCAGGCGGCCAGGGAGCACCCGTGCCGCGTCCTCGCCGTCATCGCGCGCAAGCCGAAGGGCGACTCGCGGCTCGACGCCGAGATCCGGGTGGGCGAGTCCTCGCCCGGCGAGACGATCGTGCTGCGCATGTACGGGCCACTGGGGCAGCACGCCGACTCGGTCGTCGCGCCGCTGCTCGTCCCCGACGTCCCCGTGGTGACCTGGTGGCCCGACGAGGCCCCCAGGGTCCCCGCCAAGCACCCGCTCGGCGCGCTCGCCCAGCGGCGGGTCACCGACACGGCGGCCGCCGAGCGGCCGCGCGAGGTCCTGGCGACCCTGGCGAACGGTTACCAGCCGGGCGACACGGACTTCGCCTGGACCCGGGCCACCCCGTGGCGCTCGCTGCTCGCCGCGACGCTCGACCAGCCGCACCCGCTGATCACCGCCGGCGAGATCGCCGCCGAGCAGGACAACCCAACCGCGGACCTGATCGCCGCATGGCTGTCGCAGCGGCTGTCCGTCCCGGTCTCCAGTACCGTCTCCGGCGGGCCGGGGATCACCGGGGCCGTGCTCGCCACGCCGGACGGCGACATCAAGATCACCCGCTCCGACGGCCGCACGGCGACCCTCGCCTGGCCGGGCCGGATCGACCGCATGGTCTCGCTGCACCGCCGGGACACGGCTGAGCTGCTGGCGGAGGAGCTTCGCCGCCTCGACCCCGACGAGGTCTACGCGGAGACGCTGAGCCATGTCAACCTGTCCGCACCGCCCGAGCTGCCCCCGGCCGAGTTCGCAGAAGATAGCGAGTGAATGCTAGCCGCCGGACCGGGGCAGGCCTGGCCAGCTTGAAGGGGAGAGTGACCCGTGAGTACTCCTGAGGTCTTCGTTTATGCCAGCGGCGACCTGCTCGCCAGTGCCGCCGCGGCGCGCTGCGTGACGCGGCTCGCCGACGCGATCGAGGCGCGGCGGCACGCGCACCTCGTGGTGACCGGCGGCGGGATCGGCACGAAGGTCCTTGCCGCGATCGCCGCCGCCCCCGCGAGGGACGCGGTGGACTGGCGGTCCGTGGACTTCTGGTGGGGCGACGAGCGGTTCGTGGCCACCGGGGACCCGGAGCGCAACGAGACCGGCGCCCGGGCCGCCCTGCTCAACGCGCTCGGCGTCGACCAGGCCCAGGTGCACGCGGTCCCCGGCCCCGACGGCCCCGACGGTGACGACCCGGACGCGGCCGCCGCCCGGTACGCCGCCGAGCTGGCCGCGGCCGCGGCTCCCGGTGCGGAGGTCCCGGTCTTCGACATCCTCATGCTCGGCATCGGCCCGGAGGGGCACGTCGCCTCGATCTTCCCCGAGTCCCCGGCCGCGCACGCGACGGGCTCCGTCGTCGCCGTCCGCAATTCCCCCAAGCCGCCGCCCACCCGCATCTCGCTCACGTTCAGCGCCATCCGGGCGGCCCGCGAGGTGTGGATCCTGGCGTCCGGCGCGGAGAAGGCCGACGCGGTCGCCGAGGCCACGAGCGGCGTGAGCGAGGACAAGCTCCCGGCCGCCGGCGCGCGCGGCCGCGAGCGCACCCTGTTCCTGATCGACGAGGCGGCCGCCGGGCAGCTGCCGCCGTCGGCCTAGCCCAGCCGCGTACCGCCGCCCCTCGGAGCCCCGCGGGGCGGCGGTACGCGCGTCGGGAACGGCGGCTGGAATCCGTTAGCGGCGCCGGATCCCGGACACGATCGTGGTCAGCGCGAATACGACAATGATCAGGAATATGACGCCGGGCCCGACAACGCCGTGGGCCGCCAGCAGCACCCAGATCGCCACCGGGATGAGGATGCCGATCGGGCTGCCACGGCGCCGGGGCGGCCCTACCGGCTGCTGCGCCTCCCCGTCAGGCTGGAGCGCCGGCTGGGGCCGGTGATGCGGCAGGCCCGCGGTTGCGGGCAGCTGGCGGCCGGGGACGTCGCTGCCGAGCACTGGCTGCGACGGCAGGTCGATGGTGAGCTTGCGCAGGTCGCCCCAGGTCTTACTCGCGTAGGCGGCTGCCATCCGCTCGTCGAACTCGTCCAGGGTGAGGCGGCCGGCGGTATACGCCTCCCGCAACGTGGCCACCACGACCTCCCGGTCAGCGTCCGAGGCGCGGATGGGATCATCGGTGGCCATTGGCATTTCTTCCCCTCGGGTGGCAGGCCCTTTCCATGCTACAGCGCCGGCGTCACTAAGATCGGGCCATGCCCCCGCCGCCCCCCTCCGCCGGGAGTCACTTCGTCGTCTGCGGCGACAACCCGCTCGCGTACCGCATCGCCAGAGAACTCACCAGACGCTACGGCGAGGACGTCATCGTCCTGCTCGCCGACAAGCTCAGTAACCACGGGCCGCAGATCGCTGCCCTGCCCGGAGTTACCATCAGGGAGCACGCCGCGCTGACCGGCGAGGCGTTCGCGGACGCGGACGTCGCCTCCGCCCGGGCGATGGCCCTGGTCAGTCCCGATGACCTCGCCAACTTCCACGCGGCGCTGCGCGCCCAGGAGCTCAACCCGGACCTGCGGCTCGTCGTCGCCGCCTACAACAGGCGGCTCGGCGATCACATCAGTGGCTTCTTCCGCGACTGCACGGTGCTGTCGCGCAGCCAGCTCGCCGCGCCCGCGCTCGTCGCCGCCGCGCTCGGCGAGATCGCGCCGAGTCACGTCCGGCTGTCAGGCCGCACCCTGTACGTGGCCAGGCGCGGCGACGGCCTGACCGGGCAGGTGCTGTGCGGGCTCGCGGTCCCCGATGACCCCGGCGGGACCACCCAGCTCGTCGCACCTGAAGACCTGGACGGCCGCGCCGACCTGGTGCTCGCCGTGGCCGACGGCACGCCGCGCGACCCCCTGGCGCGGCAGCGTCACCCGGTGCGGAGCGCGCTCCGGATGACCAGGCGGCTGCTGTGGAACAAGTTCGGCACCACTTTCGCGGTCCTGCTCGCGCTCGCGATCGCCGGCTTCGCACTGCTCGCCGCCGCGGGCTACACCCCCGGCGACGTGATCTACCTCGGGATCATGGACATGACGGGGTCAGCGCTCACCAGTACGAAGGACGCTGGGCCGGAGAAGTTCGCGCAGGTTGTGCTGACCGCTGACGGGATGGCGCTGCTCCCCCTGGCAACCGCGATCATCGTCGGCGCCCGGCTGACCGGGCGGATCCGCAGCCAGCCGCGGCCGCGCGGCGGGCACGTGATCGTGGTCGGCGGCGGCGACGTCGGCACCCGGGTGGCCGGCGGGCTGCACGACCTCGGGTTTGAACGTGGTCCTCATCGACCAGAACCCCGAGGCCCGCGGCGTCGCGTTCGCCCGCAGCCTGGGGATGCCGGTGGTGATCGGCGACGCCCCAAGCGACCGGGTGCTGCGCCGGGCGGGCGTGGACAGTGCGATCGCGCTGGTCTCGGCGACGAGCAGCGACATCGTGAACCTGGAGACGGCGCTGCAGGCCAGGGCGATGCGGGGCGAGGACCTGCGCATCGTGCTGCGCCTGTTCGACGACGACCTCGCCCAGCGGGTGAGCAGGACCCTGGGCAACGTGGTTTCCAGGTCCGTTTCCTACCTGGCCGCGCCCGCCTTCGCGGTCGCGATGCTCGAGCACAAAGTGCTGCGCACCATCGCGGTCGGCAGGCACGTGCTCGTCATCGCGGACGTCCGGGTCGAGCCGGGCTCCGACCTCGCTGGCCGGCCCCTGGCCGACCTTGAGCGGGGCGGGCTCTCCCGCGTCCTCGCCCTCGCCGAGCGCGGGATACCGCGGTACAGCTGGTCGCCGCGCCGCGACCGGCGCCTTGTCGCGGGCGACCGGGTGATCGTGCTCGCCACCCGGGCGGGGCTGTCGACGTTCCTGGCCGGGAACCGCCCGCCGGTCGCCACACCCTGACGTCTTCCTCGCCGGGCACGTCCCGTCCGCCGGCCACCGCCACAGGCGCCCGATGGCAGGAAACGCGACGCGGTGGCCTGTCTGTGACGAACGTCATATTTATTTCGATAAATAACGATTTGGCGGAACGCTGTGCCGCCTTGACTTTTCACCACGAAGATTTTGTTACCAGGACACAAGATCACACGCGCCTCTTTGTGCGCACGCACCTCAATATTTTCAGGGGTGTCAGGCTATCGCGGTTGAGTTACTGCAGAGTTACGCTATGGGCGGAATGTATTCCACACCTGGCAACAGACCGCCAGGGAGCTGGTCAAGCTCGGAGGCAACCATATGAGCGTCAGTGAAGATCGCGAAAAAGTAGCACCCGCAGTCCAGCCCGCGGCCGCGGCCGCACCCATCGCCGACCCTGGCCCCCTGGGCCTGGCGGCATTCGCCCTCACCACCTTCCTGCTGTCCACCGTGAACGCGCACTGGACGCACGGAAACGCGGCAGGCACGGCCTTCCTGGGCTACGCACTCGCGTACGGTGGCATCGTGCAGTTGCTCGCCGGCATGTGGGAGTTCAGGAACAGGAACGTTTTCGGCGCGACCGGGTTCTCCTCCTGGGGCGCCTTCTGGATCGGCCTGTTCTTCTGGCTCAGGTTCGCGCCGGTCGCGGCCGGCCACGACCTCGGCTGGATCCTCGTGGCGTGGGCAATCTTCAACTCCTACATGCTGCTCACGAGCACCCAGGTCAACCTGGCGGTGTTCGCTGTGTTCCTCACCCTGGAGCTCACCTTGATCTTCCTGGCCATCGGGAACTTCATGGACGGCGGCACCGGCGGCATCAGCCAGATCGGCGGCTACATCGGCATCGTCACCGCCTTCGTTGCCTGGTACACCTCAGCGGCCGGCCTGGCCAACGGCTTGGGCGGGAGGATCCGGCTCCCCGTCGGCAACCCGCTCGTCTAGCACTGGAAGCAGTTATTCCCCGCTCGGGCATCGGGGCTGGTCGTCCCCTCGTCTCCCCGGGAGATAACGCAGGTCCGCACAAGTCCTCCCGTTCGCGCCGGTAGCGTTAGAGGCTAGTCAACCGCTTCGGTTCCGGTGCGACGGGAGGACTTTGCTGTATGCAGTTGCATGGCGGGCCGCAGCTTGACCTGTCAGCTCAGGTGGCCATGGTGAGAGCGAAGACGAGACCCTGGAAGTCGATCATCGCGCTGGTGCTCGCGATCGGCGCGGCCGTGACGTCCGGCTGGGCGCACAGCCGGTTCCAGCACTTCTTCGAAACAAACGATGTGGTCCACCAGATCGTCGCGGCGGCCACCGCGGTGGCGTTCCTGGTGTTTGCCAGCGCGGCCACCATTGGCCTGTCCGGCAAGGCAGGGTCGATCCTCAAGCCGGTCATGGGCGCCTCGCACGCCGCGGTCGTCCGCTACGCCCTGGTCCTCATCGGAGCCGTCACCACCCTCGTGGTCACGCTCGGGCTCTTCGGCGTCCCGATCGGGCAGCTGCTGCTCGGCGGTGCGCTGACCAGCGTCTTCGTCGGCATCGCAGCGCAGCAGGCGCTGTCCAACGTGTTCGCAGGCCTGGTGCTGCTGCTCGCCCACCCGTTCAAGGTCGGAGACTCGATCCGGCTGCGGGCCGGCGCCATATCCGGCGAGCTCGGCGGCACCGTGAATGAGATCGGCATCACCTACCTGAGACTCGGCACGCTCGACGGCGTGCTGTCCATCCCGAACTCGCTGGTGCTGGGCGCGATCGTCGGCCCGCTCCCGCCCGGCACCCGGCTGCCCGCCCCGGCGCAGCCCACTCCCGCCACCGCGACAGCCAGCGGGCTCATGGCAGGCACCCCGCCAGGAACGATCAGCCAGCCCCTGACCGCCAGCCCCGCCGTGTCGGTTCCCCCCGCCGCGGCGGGCCCGCCAGACGGCGCGCCGGCCGGGCACACGGGGAATGCCCACGCCGCCGACGGCACGCACCGCCCCGGGGCGTCCCGCGAGCAGTGAGGCAGCTTTACAGGCCAGGGATGCAGAGCACCCAACGGAGAGGCGGGCAGTGATCCCCGTGCGGACGGCCGCGACTACCACGCCCGAGGTGGCCATGCTGCCCCAGGCTTCCGCGGCGGCGGTCGGCACCTGGCCAGCACGCAGCGCCAGCCACTCGGCGGGCTTGGCACCCCGCAGCGCAAGCCTCACACTTAAGAATAAGTTAATCCGGAACAGGCAGGGGGCCTATGGTCCGCGTGCGCGCACTGCTCGTCGCAAGTCACCCAGGTCCCAGCCTTGCCATCACGGCCATGGCTACCGTGCTCGCGGCGGAGGCGGCACCCCACGGCTTCGGGCCGGTGCTCGTCGCCCCCGCCATGCTCGCCGGGCAGTTGTCGGTCGGCTGGTCCAACGACGCCTGCGACGCGGCGCTCGACATCGCCGCCGGGCGGACCGACAAGCCGGTCGCGCGCGGTGAGGTCACCGTCAGCGCCCTGTGGATCGCGGCCACGGTCTCCGTCGTGGCCGCGCTCGCGATGTCGGCGGCGATCAGCCTGCTCACCCTGGGGATCAACGCCCTGCTCATCGGTGCCGGGTGGGCCTACAACCTCGGCCTGAAGGCGACGCCCTGGTCCGGGGTCATGTTCCTGCTCGGGTTCGCCCCGCTGCCCGCCTACGCGGCCTCCACGCTGCCTGGTCAGCCGGCACCGCGGTTCTGGGTCTGCGTGGCGGCAGGCCTGGTGGGGCTCGGCGCGCACTTCGCGAACGTGCTGCCGGACCTGTCCGCCGACCTCGCCTCAGGGGTGCGCGGCCTGCCGCAGCTCGTCGCGGCGCGCTGGGGGCCCGGCGCGGCGCGGGCCGCCGCCCTCGTGCTGCTGCTGTCGGCCTCGGTGCTGCTCGTGGCCGAGGCGAGCCCGGCACGGCGCTGGATCGCCCTCGCCGGGCTGTGCTGCTCCTGTGCGCTGGCGGTGACCGGCGCCCTGGGGAGCGGGCGGACGCCGTTCCGTGCCGCGCTCGCCATCGCGGGCGCGGATGTCGCGGTGTTCGCCCTCGGCGCCGACGCGCTCACCTCAGCGGCGCACCTGTCTGGCGCGCTCGGCTGATGGCGCAGATCCTGGCCGTCCGCTCGGCCTTCCCCGCCTACTGCTACCCGCAGGACGAGCTCGCGCGGGCCGTCGCCGCTATCGCCGACGCCGCCGGGGGGCTGCGGCCGGGTCAGCGGGCGCTGCTGCGCCGGCTGCACGCCAACGCGGACGTCACTGCCAGGCACACCGTCCTGCCGATCAGCGAGTACACGCGGGCTGGCGCTGGCTCGGTATTCGCCAACGACCGCTACATCGAGGAGGCGACCGCGCTGGGCGAGCGGGCGCTCCGCTTCGCCCTGGCGAGCGCGGGACTTGAGCCGCACGCGCTGGACCTGCTCATCGTCACGTCCGTGACGGGCGTGGCCGTGCCGTCGCTCGACGCGCGGCTCATCCCCCGGCTCGGGCTGCGGCCCGACATCAAGCGGCTGCCGGTGTTCGGGCTCGGGTGCGTGGCCGGCGCCGCCGGACTGGCCCGGCTGCACGACTATCTGCTCGCCTGGCCGGGGCACGCCGCTGCGGTGCTTGCCGTCGAGCTGTGCTCGCTCACCTTGCCGAGGACCGAAGTGACCACCGCGGACCTCGTGGCGAGCGCGCTGTTCGGCGACGGCGCCGCGGCGGTCGTGGCGACCGGCTCGGCTCCGGTGAGCCGGTTCCCCCAGGTGATCGCCACAAAGAGCGAGGTCTACCCCGAGAGCGCGGACACCCTGGGATGGCGGCTCGGCGCGGAGGGGTTCCGCATCGTGCTGACGGCGGACCTCGCCGAGGTCGTGGAGCGCCAGCTGAACGGCAGTGTCACGGCCTTCCTCGGCGAGCACGGCCTGACGATCGACGACATCAGGCGCTGGATCTGCCACCCCGGCGGGCCGAAGGTCCTCGACGCCGCCCAGCGGGCACTCAAGCTCCCCGACAGCGCCCTGGCGGCCAGCCGCCGGTCCCTCGCCGAGGCTGGCAACATGTCGTCGGTCTCCGTGTTGCACATCCTTGAGCTGACCGCTGACTCAGATCCGCCCGCGCCGGGCTCGTTCGGGCTGATGATCGGGCTTGGGCCTGGCGTGAGCGCCGAGCTCCTGCTGCTGAGGTGGTGACGCTACCTTGACTTGGTCGCGACCCGCAGCGACAGCCCGGGGATGCGGAGGATCCTAATCTTCCTTGGTGAGGCGAAGCCCGCGTCGCGCAGCCAGCCGCCGAGTTCGCGCGGCGTGTGCACGCGGGCCCCCGAGCTGAGGTAGACGAACAGCGCCAGCATGTCGGCATGGGCGCTGGCCCGGCGGCCCGGCTCGGCGAAAACGTCCAGGACCGCCACGATGCCGCCTGGCGCGAGCGCGTCGCCGATCCTGCGGAATAGGTCGGCGGCATCGTCAGGCGCCAGGTGGTGGACGACGTTGAAGCACAGCACCGCGTCATAGCCGGTGCCGAGGTCCGCCGTGGTCGCGTCGCCGTCGCGGAACAGGACCCGGTCCGCCAGTCCGGCGGCGGCGATCAGCTCGCGGCCGATTGCCGCGCTGCCAGGCAGGTCGAGGACGGTCGCGCGCAGCGCCGGGTGGCGCTCACACAGCGCCGCGGCGTACCCGCCGTGGCCGCCGCCGATGTCGAGCAGTGCACGGGAGCCGGCTGGCAGCGGGAGCTTCTTCGCGACCTCGGCCGCCGACAGCCGGGCCAGCTCCGCCTGGCCGGTAATGTAGCGCCGCCAGTACGGGTCGCCGGGCCCCGCCTCGTGCGAGCCGCTTGTCTTGCCGGTGCGGACGGCCTCGTCCAGGCCGCTCCACCAGGGCCAGTAGTCGGCGGCCCCTGCCACGTAGGTGGCGACCGACAGCGGGGAAGCGGGATCGAGCCAGCGGCGGGAGCTCCTGCTCAGCCTGTACTGGCCGGACCGCTCCGTGACGTGCCTCGCCGACCTGAGGCAGTCGAGCAGGAGCCTGGTGGGCAGCGGGTCGAGGCCGAGGTCGGCGGCGAGTTCCGCCGCGGTCGCGTGACCCTGGGCGAGGCGGGCCGCGATCCCGGTGCGGACGGCGGCGACGACGATCCCGGACAGTGCCATCCCGCCCCAGGCCTCGGCGGCGGCCGTCGGCACGAGACCGGCGCGTAGCGCCAGCCACTCGGTGGGGTTGGCCCCCCGCAGCGCAAGCCTCATTTGACCGAATTTTTCACGTAATCACCCTGAATTTAATAGAGGGGGTCCCTTATTTTTCCTTGCATCACATGTCCAGCTTTCATAAACGATATTCCGATCTTCTGCTATCTGCCCCCAATGATTTACAGTTCTGCTGTCCGTCCGGTTTCACCCGAGGTGCCAGCGCCGGCGCCGGGAAGCCGGGCGAACCGATTCGGAGACAGTTCTAATCCACTGACGGGGGCAGTCCTGCCTTGAACCGCGTGCAGGCACTTATTATCACCAGTCATCCTGGTCCTTCTCTCGCCATTACGGCCCTGACGACGCTGCTCGCGGCACAGGCCGCGCCGCATGGCGCTGGCCCGGCGCTGACCGCGGCGGCGCTGCTTGCCGGGCAGTTGTCCATCGGCTGGTCCAACGACGCTTGCGACGCCGCCAGGGACGCGGCCGCCGGGCGGACCGACAAGCCGCTCGCGCGCGGCGACATCAGCGCAGCCGCCGTCTGGACGGCCGCCGGTGCCGCGGCCGCGGCCGGGCTGGCGATGGCGCTCGTCATCGGCCCCGTCACCGGGGGGCTGTACGCACTGGTCGTCGCGCCTGGCTGGGCCTACAACCTCGGCCTCAAGTCGTCACTGGCGTCGGGGGTGATGTACCTGCTCGGGTTCGGCCCGCTGCCCGCGTACGCGGCGAGCACGCTGCCCGGGCACCCCGTAGCGCGCTGGCCCGTCACGGTGGCGGCCGCGCTGCTCGGGCTCGGCGCGCACTTCGCCAACGTGCTGCCCGACCTGGCGGCGGACAAGGCCACCGGCGTAGGCGGCCTGCCCCAGCGGGTGGCCGCCAACTGGGGACCGGGTGCCGTGCGGGCGGTCGCGCTCACGGCGCTGCTCACGGCGTCGGTGCTGCTGCTCCTCGGCGCAACCCGCCGCTGGGTCGCGATCCCGGGGCTGATCGCCGCGCTGCTGCTGGCCGTGGCCTCGGCGCGCGGTACCGGGCGCGTGCCGTTCCTCGCGGCGATCGGCATCGCGGCCGTCGACATCGTGCTGTTCGCCGTAGGCGGGGAGGCACTGGCATGACAGCGCGGATCCTGGCCGTGCGCTCGGCGCTACCCGACAACCGCTGCCTCCAGGCGGAGTTCACCGACGCGTTCGCCACCAGGGGCCGGATGAGCCCGGTCGAGCGCGTGTTCCTCGACCGGCTGCACGGAGCCGCCGAGGTCGAGACGAGGCACACCACGTTGCCGCTCGCGGACTGCGGCGTGCTCCAGGGCGCCGAGGCTGTCAACAACCGCTACATCGACGAGGCGACCGCGCTCGGCGAACGGGCGCTGCGCCGGGCACTCGACGCCGCCGGGCTGGCGGCCGCTGACCTGGACCTGCTGATCGTGACGTCCGTGACCGGGGTGGCCGTGCCGTCGCTTGACGCCCGGCTGATCCCCAGGCTCGGGCTCCGGCCCGACATCAGGCGGCTGCCCATCTTCGGGCTCGGCTGCGTCGCCGGCGCGGCCGCGCTCGGACGGCTGCACGACTACCTGCTCGGCTGGCCGGGCCAGACCGCGGCGCTGCTCTCGGTCGAGTTGTGCTCGCTGAACTGGCCGACCTCGGGAATCACCCCGGCCGACATGGTCGCCTCCGGGCTGTTTGGCGACGGGGCCGTGGCGCTCATCGCCCGCGGCGGGCAGGCCGACCCGGGCGACCACCCGGGTCCTGGCCCGCAGGTCATCGCATCCCGTAGCGCGGTCTACCCCGACAGCGGCGACGCGCTCGGCTGGCGGCTCGCCGCCGACTGCTTCCGGATCGTGCTGACGACCGATCTCCCCGCCGTGGTCGAGCGCAGCCTTGCCGACAGCGTCACCGGTTTCCTCGCCGAGCACGACCTGTCCATCGACGACATCGCCAGCTGGATCTGCCATCCGGGCGGCCCCAAGGTGATCGACGCGGTGCAGCGGGCCCTGAAGCTGCCGGACCGGGCGGTGGCGGCCAGCCGCCGCTCCCTCGCCGAGGTCGGTAACATGTCCTCGGCGTCGGTGCTGCACATCCTTGAGATGATCAGCGACGCCGAGCGGCCTCCCGCCGGGTCTCCTGGCCTCATGATCGGCCTAGGGCCCGGGGTGAGCGCCGAGCTTGTCCTGCTGAGGTGGTGACGCTGTGACCGTTTACTGGGTGCTGCTGTCTGTCATCGCGTGCGAGCGGGTCGCCGAGCTCGTCGTGTCGGCGCGGCACGCGAACGCGCTGCTGCGGCGCGGCGGCGTCGAGTACGGCTTCGGCCACTTCCCCATGATGATCGCCCTGCACGTCGCGCTGATCGCGGGCTGCGTCCTTGAGCCGGTCCTCGGGCACCGGACGTTCATCCCGGCGCTCGGCTTTCCCATGCTCGCCCTGACGGTGCTGGCGAACGGCCTGCGCTGGTGGTGCATCGCTACCCTCGGCGAGCGCTGGACCGCGCGGGTGATCGTACTGCCTGGAGCGCCGCTCGTGCGGTCGGGGCCGTACCGGTGGTTCGCGCACCCGAACTACGTCGCGGTCATCGTCGAGGGCGCCGCGCTGCCCCTGACCGGGTCGGCGTGGATCACCGCATGCGCGTTCACGGTGCTCAACGCCGTGCTGCTCACCGTGCGCATCCGGTGCGAGGTCACGGCCCTCGCCGCTGCCGCCCCGCAGGCCGTCCCGGCATCATGATCGACGTACTTGTCGTCGGGGGCGGCCCGGTGGGCCTGGCCACGGCGATCCGCTGCACCCTCGCGGGCCTGTCGGTCACGGTCGCCGAGCCCCGGGCGGCCCCCGTAGACAAAGCCTGCGGCGAGGGCGTCATGCCCGCCGCGGTGCGGCGGCTCGCGGCCATTGGCGTCGCACCGGAGGGCCACCCGCTGCGCGGCATCCGCTACCTCGACCCCGCGCACAAGGCCGACGCGGCTTTCAGGCACGGGGACGGCCTCGGCGTCCGCCGCACGGTGCTGCACGCCGCCCTCGCCGCGCGCGCCGCCGCGCTCGGCATCCCGGTCCTCCCGGTCCGGGTGACCGCGTTCGAGCAGCACGCCGGCCACGTGACCGCCGCAGGCGTGGCGGCCCGGTACCTGGTGGCGGCCGACGGGCTGCACTCGACGATCCGCCGCACCCTGGAGCGCGAGACACCCGCCGTCACCAGCGGCAGGCCCCGCCGGGGCCCGGCGCCGCGCTACGGGCTTCGCAAGCACTACCACGTCGCGCCGTGGACGGACTGGTCGAGGTCTACTGGACGCCAGGCGCCGAGGCGTACGTCACACCGGTCTCCGCCGGTGTCGTTGGCATCGGCTTGCTCTTCGCCAGGACCGACCGGGACGCCGCGGGCGGCGACTTCGAGTTCCGCCTGTCCGCGTTCCCTGCGCTGCTCGACCGCCTCAGTGGCGCGGCCCCGGCCAGCGAGGTGCGCGGCGCGGGACCCATGCGCCAGGACGTCCGCCGCCGCGTCCACGGCCGCGTGCTGCTCGTCGGCGACGCGTCTGGGTACGTGGACGCGCTCACCGGCGAGGGCATCGGCGTCGGCCTCGCCCAGGCCGACGCGCTCGCGGCCTGCCTCGCGGCCGGCCGCCCCGCCGACTACGAGCGCGCCTGGCGCCGCGCCTCCGCCCCCGCATGGCGCTTCACCGCCGGCCTCCTGTGGTCGCGGAACCAGCCGTTCCTCGCCCCGCATATCGTCCCGGCCGCGCAGCGCCTCCCGTGGCTGTTCGCGACCCTGGTCGACCATGCCGCCCAGGCCTAGGAACTCAAGACCATCCATCCGAACGGATGCGTAGCTCCGCCCTCCACCGCCCACTCCATCTGCCCGGCCGTCTCACTCACGGGACGCTTCTTGCTGTTATCCCAACGGCGAGGCCAGGCGGGAAAGATCTTGGATCGCTGGTGCCGCCCTGGCGTACCTGACTATCCAGTATCTTTCCCGGCCATGCCCACACCACAGCACCGGCTACGTCGGGGGTCCGGGGTCGTCCACACGACCCCCAAAAACCACACGACCCCCCGCGCGCGAAGCGCGCACCGGGGGGTCTGGGGGGTCGTCCCCCCAGGCGATAGAACTAACCGTAGGTCAGCGACCATCATTACCGCGCGCGAAGTGTGTATCGGGGGTCTGGGGGTCGTCCCCCAGGCGATACCGCGGAGCCTGGGGAGCAGACCGTAGGTCAGCGACCATCGTTACCGCGCGCGAAGCGTGTATCGGGGGTCTGGGGGTCGTCCCCCAGGCGATACCGCGGAGCCTGGGGAGCAGACCGTAGGTCAGCGACCATAGTTCGACGCTGTGGGGCCGGTGCGACAGGTCGCCTCCTCGGCGAGAGGCACATCACGGCTCCAGCCGAACGGTATTCCGTGAAGGCGATATTAGGTGCGGCCCGGGGGACCCTAGCCGCACCGGCTTGCTCAGTTTAACCCGCCGACGGGGGTTCCTGTTCCCCGCTTACGTCCAATTTCCGCGCGGCGACTGCTCCTGGTTCCAGTAGCCCTGCGTGGCCTGGTCCGTCTGGCCTGCGGGATCGTAGCCAGGTGCGGGCGGGTAATCGGCCGGGAGCGGCCCCGTTGGCTGGCCGGAGGGGTACCCCTCGTGCGCGTAGCCGTTGGCGGGGACCGCCTCGTTCATGCCTTGGTAAGCGTTCCCGTTCCCGGCGGAGTGGCCGGGCCCGCTCCCGTTTCCGGCTGCGTAGCCGTTGGCGTTGCCATTCGCTGCGTAGCCGTTGGCGTTGCCATTCGCTGCGTAGCCGTTGGCGTTGCCATTCGCTGCGTAGCCGCTGGCGGCTGGGTAGCCGTTGCCGTTCGCGGTCGCGGCTGGGTAGCCGTTCCCGTTCGCATAGGCCTGCGGGCCCTGATAGGCCTGTGCGTCTGACGGGGAGCCGCCGTAACCGGGCGCCGGGGCGTACCCGGCGCTGGCAGGCTGGCCCGGGCGCCCGGTACCGTTGCCCTCGCCGGACGAGCCCGCACTGTTGCTCGGCGCCGTGAACGTGGGGGTGAACGTCGGCTGGGCGGCCTGCCTCGATGCTCCCTGGGCGTAGCCGGTGCCGTTGGCCTGACCGCCAGCGCCCGCTGACCCCGACCCGTTGGGGCCGGCCTGGCCGTACTCGGGTAGCGCCTGGTAGCCGGCGGTGCCGTTCGCCGACGGGCCTCCGCTTGCCTGGGCGGTTCCGCTGCCGTAGCCGGACGCGTAACCGTTCGCGGGCAGGTGCGGATAGGCTCCGGAAGACGCCGCTCCCCGGTCGGCCTGCTCCCCCGCCGGTTGGCCGCTGGCGGCGCTCCCGCTGGCCCCGTAGCCGTTCGCCTGGTACCCGTTGGTGCCGTAACCGTTATTCCCGTATCCGCTGGCCCCGTAGCCGTTGACCCCATAGCCATTGGCGTCCGGGCCGGCGGCGGGGTACGCCCCGGTGCCCGACCCGCTCGTCGCGGGGTAACCGGCGGGGAAAGCGGCACCGCCGCCGCGGTCATCCTCGCCGTAGCCGCCACCATGGCCGTTGGCGGTGTACCCAGGCGCTTCGTACCCGTAGCCGTTGCCTGCGGCCTGCGGCGCAGGCTGGTAGCCGTTCGGAACGGTGGCCGCCCCCGCGGGGTAGCCTGCCCCGGACGGACCGCCGACCGCGCCACCGTCGTCCCCGGTGCCGCCGCCGAACGCCGGCGTGCCGGGGTACCCCGTCGCGTCGGACGGCCCGGCCGGCGTCTGGTAGCCGGAACCCTGCGCGGGCTGGGCCTGGTAGCCAGGCTGCGCGTAGCCCTGCTGCTCCCCGTAGGAAGCGGCATACCTGTCAGCCTCCGGAGCTTGCGTCCCGTAGGAGCCGCCCTGCTGCCCGGCGAAGGTCGCTGCGGCCGGCGCCGACTGCTGTCCGGCGGCACCGCTGTCCACCGGCACCGGCGCAGAGAGCGCGGAGGCGCCTCCGCTGCCGGCCGGGTACCCCTGCGCCGCCGCGGGCTGACCCGGGCGTGCGCCATCCTGCCACTGCTGCGACACGGGCGGCGGCTGCTGTGGCGGGTAACCCTGCTGGCCGCGTGCCTGCGTGGCCGCCGTGCCTTGCTGGTCCTGCTGCTGCCCGTAGCTTCCGTAGCCGTAGTCCTGGGACTGCCCGGCTCCTTGGGCCGCGTCCTGCAGGCCCGGCACGGCGTAGCCGCGGTTACCGAACGTACCGGCCGTGAACTCAAGGCCCGTGGGGACCTGCTCGCCACGGCCGGGGGCCCCGTAGCCGTGCTCGTCATACCCGCGCTCGTCGTAGACGGGCTGCTCGTACGCCTGCTGGCCGTAGCCCTGCCCGGCATAGCCCTCGTAGGCTTGTCCGTCGCGCGCTGGTGCGGCCTGCGGCGCATGCGCATTGGCTTCGTAAGAGGGGGCCTCCTGCGGCGGGGCCGGGGGCTGGCCGTATGCCGCCTGGTCCGCGTAGCGGCCGGCCGGCTGCGGCCCCGTGCCGTTCCCGTTCGCCGCCTCGGGCGCGGCGGCCGTCTGGTAGGAGAATCCGTCCTGGCCCACGGGTGCCGGGAAGCCGAAGGGCGCCTGCGGCCCCGTGTTGTAGGAGGACGTTGACTCGCCCTGAGCCGGGCCAGCCTGTTGCGTCGGGCTGGCCTGCCCCGGCTCAGCGTATGCAGTCTCGCCATACGAAGCCTCGCCGTACCCGGACGTCCCGCCGTACTGCGTGCTTCCCTGTGCCGCGTACTGGTAGTCGGCTCGCTGGTCGCCCGCCTCCCTGTCGGCGCCCGGCCGGGACTGGCCGTCCTGCCCTGCGTCGGTGCCGTACTGCTGCGCCTGCCCGTACTGCCCGTTGTACTGCTGCCCGTTGTACTGCTGCCCGTTGTCGTACTGGGGCGTGCCGTCGTACTGCTGCGCGCCGTCGTACTGCTGCGCAGTGTCGTACTGCTGCGCGCCGTCGTACTGGTGGGCCGTGCCGTACTGCTGGGCCGTGCCGTACTGATCTGCCCCGTACTGATCCGATGAGCCGTACTGATCGGGCGTTCCGTACTGCTGCCCTGCCTCATACTGCTGCGCCGTGTCGTAGGCCGGTGCCGTGGCGAACTGCTGCTGGCCGTACTGATCGGCCGCGCCGCCCGCCTGGGCGCGGGCCATGTAGTCGCCGAGGCTGATCGCCCCGGTGCCGTTCCCGGCCGGTGCCTGGTCCGCGCCGATCGCCGCGAACCCCCCGGTCCGGCGGCCGTTAGACAGCCCGAAGGCCGCCGCCCGCTCGTCGGTCAGGGCGGCCATCATGCCAGTGAACGGCTCGGCGGGCGCTGCGCCGATCGCCAGCCGGGGGCGCTGGCCGCCGAGCGCGATCGGGCCGGAGTTGTTGTCGGCCTGGCCGCCGGGCACGCCGCGCCGCAGCGAGTCGACGAGACGGGTGAGGTCATCCATCGGCAGCCGGAACGTACCGGTGCACGTTCCTCCCTGCCAGATGCTGAACACCGCGACTCCGGTGTTGTCGTACCAGCTCAGTCGCATGCTCCGCGAACTGCCGCGTACGTCGAAGAAGATCTCGCCGAGCCGGGGCAGGGGTGCTGCGTCCGACGCTGACATGCTGCCCATGTTGGCCCCCCAGCAGAACGTTTGTCCACTTCGTACAGAGTAGGGCCCGTACGCCTCACACGTGACCCACTCGCTCCTGTCGGCCGCGCCTTTCCCGCGGCGGGCGGGTCGCCGTCGACCGGGAGGACGACGCAGCGAAAAATAATTGCGACGCGCGGTAAGAAAAATGCCACCCCGCCGTGCACGAGCTATAGGCAGGGTGGCATCATAGTCACCAGGCTTTCCTGCCCCCCTCTTGCGGCGGATCACCGGCTGGCAGCGGCTAAGGATCAGCTAACAGGCACTGTCACTCAGCGGGCTTCCCGCTTTGCCGACATGGCCTGCGAGCGCGCGTCGTCTGATGGGGGCTAGGCGCCTGTCACGCATGTGCCAGCCTCCGGCTGCGCTGCAAGCAGTGCCAATGGACACGCAGTGTTTATGGCGACTGTCCCCGCGTCACCTCGGTGAAGCGCGCGTGAGCGCGCGTTAAACGCGCGGGAACAGTACGACGCCGTTGAGCGTTGCAGCTTGCAACAGCAGTTACCGCGTAGGAACCGGACTCGCGTGCAGGCGAGCCATATAGCAAGACTAACCCAAGATCTAAGCAACTTTGTTGAGGTGATTGATCCATGTCCCAGGTGCGTAGGCAGACGGCCGTGCTTCCCCGCCCTAACTGGGGGTGGCAGGATGCTGCCGCGTGTCGTGGCGAGGATCTGATGCTTTTCTTCGGCCCAGACGGCGAGCGGCAGCCAGAGCGAGACATCAGGGAGCGCAAGGCCAAGCAGGTCTGCGCGAGCTGCCCGGTGCGCCTGGACTGCCTTAACTACGCCGTTGCCCGTCCTGAGAAGTACGGCACCTGGGGTGGCCTGAACGAGGACGAGCGCTCCGCCGAGCGCCGTCGCCGGATGCGCCGCGCCAACGCGGCTTGACGGAAGCGACAGAGCCAGCCGCCGTTCTCGTCCGCACGGACGGGCCGAGCAGCCAGACCCGGCCGCAGCCATCGTCCGCCGGAGCGGGCCGCTTGCGATCGCGGTTTTGGCGATCAGGCCCGCTCCGGCGGACATCGGGGGGTACGGGGGGTGGTCCCCCCGGAAGACAACAGCGCCAGAACGTCGGCATCGGTCAGCTGGCCGAAGTCGGCGTACCATTCTCCCACGCTACGGAACCGGCGAGGGGTGACGAGGGTCACCACCTCGCCGGTTTCCTTTTCTACGGTGCGGACCGCCCCTGGGGCCGCGACCGGCACGGCAAGGATCGTCCGTGCCGCGCCCCGCGCCCGCATCGCGCGCAGCGCGGCACGCGCCGTCACCCCGGTAGCCAGGCCGTCGTCGACAACGATGACGAGCCGCCCGGCGCAGTCCGATGCGGACGCCGGCCGGTGGGCGTAGACCGCGACGCGCCTGGCCAGTTCGGCGCGCTCGCGTTCCACTACCGCGGTCAGGTCACCGGCGGTCAGGCCCACCTGGGCGAGCAGCTCCTGATCGAAGAAGGGCTCGGCCGCGCCGCCCGCCCCATCTTCTGCGATCGCGCCGAGGCCGAGCTCGGGTGCCTCCGGGTGGCCGAGCTTGCGCACCATGAGCACGTCGAGCGGGGCGCTCAGCGTACGGGCCACTTCGGCGGCGACCGCGACACCGCCGCGCGGGATGGCGAGGACGACCGGGGCGCCCGCCAGGCGATCGGTGGTCATGCCGGGGGAAAGGGCGAAGGCACGGACCCGTTCGGGATCATCGGGTCTGAATTCACCGAGGACTTCCCGCAGCCGCGCGCCAAGCAGCACCCCCGCCTCGGCGCGATCCCTGAAGGCGGGCGGACCGGGCGGCACCGCGTCGCGGTGCGCGTGGGGACTGACCATCTCACCGGCGCGTATACCCGGCGCGCAGCCGAATAAAATCAGCGCGAGCCAAGGAACGCGCCCTGTCCTGGGCTGATGAGCGACGGGGGAAGGACCTCCCCGCGAGCCAAAGCGTGTCTCTGTTCTGGACGCCAGCGGCGACGACCGAGGAACGAGGGAAGAACAGGGGTTCCGAGCGCGCGGAGGCGAGCGCGGGAAACACTGCGCGTGAGGAGAACTGCATGATCTGCGTTGAGTGCCGCCAGCGCCATCACGAGAACTGCCCGGGCGGCAGCTGGTGCGACTGCCAGCACCAGCCGTCGCCGGAGCCGCTGGAGCCCCGTTCCGAGTCGGCGCTTTCCTGGGTCCGGCAGGGCTAGGCGAGTCTTTGTTACATCTTTAACGTCGCCGGCGGAATAGGCCAGCGCAGCGCGGGGTTAGCGGGAATATGACGCACCTCTCATGGACAAACACGGGCAAACTGTGTGATCCTGCAGAGGTGAGCGTTACGGACCCCATGCTCGTCGTGCGTCGGCACGTCGACCTTCTCCGCGTCCGTAGCGCTATTTGTCGTCCTGCATGCTGATCGCCGCCTAATCCTTTAAGCCACGGTTACGACTTTTAAAGTAACCGTGAGTGACGACTGGGCGCGCGCCGCGATCTGCCGGGCGGCCTTTTGTGCGCGGTTCCGGCGGGCGCGCGTCCGCCGCAATCAACGATGACGTTAGTGAGGAACCGCCGCATGTCTCCCGTGACCGGAGCAACTGCGACCAGTACCCCGGCGAAGGCCCAGGGCAAGTCAGCGGCACCCCGCCGCAAGCGTGGAGAGGGGCAGTGGGCGCTCGGCTACCGCGAGCCGCTGAACAAGAACGAGGAAAACAAGAAGTTCGACAACGGGCTCAACGTCCGGCAGCGGATCATCGACATCTACGCCAAGCAGGGGTTCGACTCGATTGACCCGGCCGACCTGCGCGGGCGCTTCCGCTGGTACGGGCTGTACACCCAGCGCCGGCCCGGCATCGACGGCGGCAAGACCGCGATCCTTGAGCCGGAGGAGCTCGACGACCGCTACTTCATGTTGCGGGTGCGGATCGACGGCGGGCAGCTGTCGTCGGACCAGCTGCGGGTCATTTCCGATATTTCCGTTAAGTACGCGCGGGGCACCGCCGACGTCACCGACCGGCAGAACATCCAGCTGCACTGGATCGAGATCGAGTCCGTCCCGGCGATCTGGGAGGCCCTGGAGGGCGTAGGCCTGTCCACCACCGAGGCCTGCGGCGACACGCCGCGGGTCATCCTCGGCTGTCCCCTGGCGGGCTTGGACGACGACGAGCTGATCGACGCCACGCCGGAGATCGCCGCCATTGCCGAGCAGTACATCGGCGACCCGGAGCTGTCCAACCTGCCGCGCAAGTTCAAGTCCTCCATCAGCGGCTGCGCGGCGCAGTGCACGCACCACGAGATCAACGACATCGCGTTCGCGGCCGTCAGGCACCCGGAGACCGGCGAGGTCGGCTACGACCTGTGGGTTGGCGGCGGCCTGTCCACCAACCCGATGATCGCCAAGCGCCTCGGCGCCTTCGTGCGCGCCGGGCAGGTGCCGGAGGTGTGGAAGGCGGTCTGCGAGGTCTTCCGCGACTACGGCTACCGTCGGCTGCGGCACCGGGCGCGGATCAAGTTCCTGATCGCCGACTGGGGCGCACAGAAGTTCCGCGAGGTCCTGGAGAAGGAGTACCTCGGCTACGCCCTGACCGACGGGCCGGCCCCGGTCAACGTGGACGGTTTCATGCGGGACCACGTCGGCGTCCACCGCCAGCGGGACGGCCTTTTCTACGTCGGGTTCGCGCCGCGCGTCGGCCGGCTGGACGGCGAGCTCCTCGCCTCGATCGCCACGCTCGCCGACCGCTACGGCACCGGCAGGGTGCGGACCACCGCCGAGCAGAAGATGCTCATCCTCGACGTGCCCGACGACCGCGTCACTGACCTGGTCGCCGAACTGGACGCACTGGGGTTGCCGGCGGCGCCCAGCGTCTTCCGGCGGCACACGATGGCGTGCACCGGGATCGAGTTCTGCAAGCTCGCGATCGTGGAGACCAAGGGCCGTGCCATGACCCTGATCGAGGAGCTCGAGCGGCGGCTGCCCGGCTTCGAGTCCCCGGTCACGATCAACGTCAACGGCTGCCCGAACTCCTGCGCCCGCATCCAGGTCGCCGACATCGGCCTCAAGGGGTCACTGGTAACCGACGACTCCGGCAACCAGGTGGAAGGGTTCCAGATCCACCTCGGCGGCACACTGACCGGCGGGGACGCGGCCGCGTCGGGCTTCGGCCGGAAGGTGCGGGGGCTCAAGGCCACCGCGGAGGAACTGCCCGACTACGTGGAGCGGGTGCTGCGCCGTTACGACGCGGCCCGCAACGCTGGCGAGAGCTTCGCGGCGTGGACGCTGCGGGCCTCGGATGAGGAGCTGTCATGACACCGTCGGTACGCGCGGTCCCGTTCTACTGCCCCTACTGCGGCGAAGAGGACCTCGAACCGCAGGGCGCCGCTGACGGAGAGTGGCACTGCCGCTCCTGCACGCGCAGTTTCCAGCTACGCTTTGCCGGCATGGGGGCCGTGCTATGAGCGATACAGGGGTTAATCAAAAACTAAGTAACGACCGCTATCACTGGGGCCTGAACGGCCTGAACGCAGGCGACGACCGACACGTGGAGGGCCCGCAGCGCATGCGCAGCCTCGCCGACCAGGCAGCAAGGGAACTCGAAGGCGCCTCCGCCGAGGACGTCATCCGCTGGGCGACCGACACGTTCGGGGACAGGATCTGCATCACGTCCTCGATGTCGGACGCCGTGATCATCCACCTGGCGTCGGCGATCCGGCCGGGTATCGACGTGGTGTTCCTCGACACCGGCTACCACTTCCCCGAGACGATCGGCACGCGCGACGCGGTTTCCGCGGTGTACCCCGTCAACCTGGTGAACGTGACGCCGTCGCGGACCGTCGCCGAGCAGGACGCCGACCTCGGGCCGCGGCTTTACGGGCGTAACCCGGACCTGTGCTGCTACCTGCGCAAGGTGGAGCCGCTTGAGCGCACGCTGAAGGGCTACGACGCGTGGATCACCGGCGTGCGCCGCGAGGAGACGCTGTCGCGGCGGTCAACGCGCGTCGTGGAGTTCGACGAGAAGCGGCAGAAGGTCAAGGTAAACCCGATCGTGGCCTGGACCTCGGAGCAGGTGGATGAGTACATCGCGTCGAACGGCGTGCTCGTGAACCCGCTCGTCTACGACGGCTACCCGTCGATCGGCTGCCGGACCTGCACGATGCGCGTCGAGCCGGGCGCGGACCCCCGCTCTGGCCGGTGGGCCGGGACAGGTAAGACCGAGTGCGGCATCCACGTTTGATCCCGCTTGTCGCCGTCGCCCACGGTTCGCGGGACCCGCGCGCCGCGGCGACGGTGACCAGGCTGCTGTCCGCCGTCACGGCCAGGGCCCCGCGTCGCGGGCTGCCCGGCCTTGACGTGCGGGCCGCGTTCCTCGACCACTGCGCGCCGTCGCTCCCCCAGGTCCTCGGTTCCGTATCCGGGTCCGAGTCCGGGGGCGGCGAGGCGGCCGTCGTCGTGCCACTGCTGCTGACGGCCGCGTATCACAGCAAGGCCGACATCCCGGCCCAGCTGGCCGCCGCCGCGGCGACGCGGCCCGGCCTTGACGTCGTCTCCGCCGGGACGCTCGGCCCGCATCCGCTGCTTGCCGCCGCCCTAGAGCGGCGACTGCGGGAGGCTGGCGTGTCCGTCGACGACGCTGACGCGCGCGCCGCGACCAGCGTGGTGCTCGCGGCCGCGGGGTCGTCCGACCCTTCCGCCAATGCCACGATCGCCGCGCTGGCGGCCCGGTGGCAGCGGGAACGCGGCTGGCGCGTGGTCGCGCCGGCGTACGCGTCGGCGGCCGGCCCGCGCCCGGCCGAGGCGGTGCGCGCGCTGCGCGACGCCAGTGCCGACTTCGGGGCTGGCGCGGCCCGCGTCGTCGTCGCGACGTACCTGCTCGCCCCCGGCTACTTCGCGGACAAGGTCCGCGACGCCGCGCTCGGCGCCGGGGCTTCGGCTGTCTCCGGGGTCCTCGGCGCCGCGCCTGAGATGGCCGACATCATCCTCGACCGCTACCGCGCGGCGGCGGCGGACCGGGATGCCCAATCGATTGTGGCCAGGGCCCAGTTAACCGGAACGCACGGGTGTGACCCCCCAGTTAGGAATGGGCTTCGCGGGGGGAAACCGACGTGGAACGGATGCACGGCGCATGCCGCGCCGCACATAATCTCAAACGCGGTAGGCTTCGTGCGCTCGGGTGGTGGACCGTGTTAGGAGACGGATGCACATCTGGCCAGGCGCCGCGTACCCCCTCGGGGCTACCTGGGACGGGTGGGGTACCAACTTCGCCCTGTTCTCAGAGGCTGCCGAGCGGGTCGAGTTGTGCCTGTTCGACGAGGCTGGCGCCGAGACGCGGGTCGAGCTGACCGAGGCCGACGGGTTTGTCTGGCACGGCTACCTGCCGACGATCGGCCCAGGTCAGCGCTACGGCTACCGGGTGCACGGCCCCTACGACCCCCGGCGCGGCGCGCGCTGCGCGCCGTCGAAGCTCCTGCTCGACCCCTACGCCAAGGCCATCGAGGGCGACGTCACCTGGAACGAGGCGCTGTTCGACTACCGGTGGTCCGAGCCGCGCCGGGCAAACACGGTGAATAGTGCCCCTTTTATGCCGAAAAATGTGGTTATAAACCCATTTTTCGACTGGGCAAACGACCGCCCGCCGCACATCCCGTACCACGAGACGGTCATTTACGAGGCGCACGTGCGCGGCCTGACGCTGCGCCACCCCGACATCCCGCTGCACCAGCGCGGGACCTACGCCGGCCTCGCGCACCCGGCGGTGATCGAGCACCTCAAGCGGATCGGCGTCACCGCGGTCGAACTGCTCCCCGTGCACCAGTTCGTCGCTGAGCAGGCCATGGTGTCACGCGGCCTGACGAACTACTGGGGCTACAACACGATCGGCTTCCTCGCCCCGCACAACCGGTACTGCTCGGCCGGGCAGCGCGGCGAGCAGGTCGGCGAGTTCAAGACGATGGTCAAGGCGCTGCACACGGCCGGCATCGAGGTGATCCTCGACGTGGTCTACAACCACACCGCCGAGGGGGACGGCCGCGGCCCGACCCTGTGCTTCCGCGGCATCGACAACCACGCCTACTACCGGCTCGACGACGGCAACCCCTGGCGGTACATCGACTACACCGGCTGCGGCAACTCCCTGAACGTGCGGCACCCGCACTCGCTGCAGCTGATCATGGACTCGCTGCGGTACTGGATCCTTGAGATGCACGTCGACGGGTTCCGCTTCGACCTCGCGAGCGCCCTGGCCAGGGAACTGCACGACGTCGACCGCCTGTCCACCTTCTTCGACCTGGTGCAGCAGGACCCGGTCGTGTCGCAGGTGAAGCTGATCGCCGAGCCGTGGGACGTCGGCGAGGGCGGCTACCAGGTCGGCAACTTCCCGCCCCTGTGGACCGAGTGGAACGGCAAGTACCGCGACACCGCCCGCGACTTCTGGCGCGGACAGCCCGGCACGCTGCCCGAGTTCGCCTCAAGGCTGACGGGGTCCAGCGACTTGTACGAGACGAGCGGCCGGCGGCCGGTCGCATCCATCAATTTCGTGACATGTCATGACGGCTTCACCCTCGCCGACCTGGTCAGCTACAACTACAAGCACAACGAGGCCAACGGCGAGGAAAACAGGGACGGCACCGACGACAACCGCTCCTGGAACTGCGGCGTCGAGGGCCCGGCGGAGGACCCCGAGATCGTCGAGCTGCGCGCCAGGCAGGAGCGGAACTTCCTCGTGACCGTCTTCCTGTCGCAAGGCATCCCGATGCTGCTGGCTGGCGACGAGATAGGCCGCACCCAGGCGGGCAACAACAACGCCTACTGCCAGGACAACGAGATCTCCTGGGTGGACTGGTCACGCGCGGCCGGCGAGCGGGACCTCCTGGCCTTCACCCAGAAGCTGGCACGGCTGCGGCGCCACCACCCGGTGTTCCGCCGGCGTCGCTTCTTCAAGGGCGCTTATCCGGGGGGCGGCGACGGCTCCGCCGACATCGCCTGGCTGACCCCCGCAGGCGACGAGATGACCGACTCTGACTGGCGTGCGTCGTACGCGAAGTCCGTGGCCGTCTTCCTCAACGGGTCGGCGATCAGCGAGCCGGACCCGCGCGGTGACCGGGTGACCGACAGGAAGTTCCTCCTGCTGTTCAACGCCGGCCCCGCCCCGATCACGTTCACGATCCCCGAAGCCAGGGTCGGCACCGACTGGGAGATCGTCATCGACACGGAGACTCCGCGCGGAGACCCGAAGGACGACAACGGCTTCCTCCCGAAGACCAAGGTCGAGGTGACCAGCCACGCGATCGTCGTGCTCCGCTCCCGCACCTAAAGGCAGTCGCTAGCACTGGCACTGGCACTGGCACTGGCACTGGCGCTGGCGCGCTTCTTGCTGTTATCGCAGATCTCCCGGAAGACTTTGTTCCTGACGGAAGATGCGCATCCAATAGCTGCACAAATCCTTCCTCGTAAACAAAGCCTTCCCGCTGATGGCCGACGTTGGATCGCTGCGGCGCGCGGCTAGGATCTAGCCCGTGCGCATGATCTTCCCTTCGGCCGGCGGCGAGCTTGACCTCCTGCGACTGGCCGAGGTCTACGCCTACCCGCGAGCCAGCTGGGTGCGGGCGAACATGGTGACAAGCACCGACGGTGCCGCCTACGTCGACGGGCGGTCCACCGGCCTGTCCGGGCCGGACGACAAGCGGATCTTCGGCGTCCTGCGCGCCCTCGCCAACGTGGTCCTCGTCGGTGCGGGCACCGCGCGGGCCGAGGAGTACAGGCCCGCGCTGCGCCGCCCGAGCCTGGCGTCGCTGCGCGAAGGCCGCCCGGAGACCCCGCCTATCGCGCTGGTCACCAGGTCCCTGGGCCTGAACCTGGCCTCTTCCCTGTTTACCGACACGCCACCGGACGCGCGGACCCTCGTGATCACGTGTGCGGCCTCCGACGCCGAACTCCGCGCCGAGACCGCCAAGGTCGCCGACGTGATCGTCGCCGGCGAGGAGAGCGTCGACCTCGCCGCGGCCCTCAAAGAACTCAAGGCCCGCGGCATGAGCCGGGTCCTGTGCGAGGGCGGCCCGCACCTCCTCGGCGACCTGGCGGCGGCCGGCCTGCTGAACGAGCTCTGCCTGTCGGTCAGCCCGACCCTGGCCGGCCCAGGCGCGAGCCGCATCATCGCCGGCCAGCCGTTGAATGCCCGCCCGATGACCCTCAAGCACGTCCTCGCCGGAGCCGACAGCTTCCTGTTCTCCCGCTACGTCGCCAACGATCAAGGTCAAGATCATTAGCAGGATGCCGAACGGGTTCTTGCTTCGCCGCCCCGCTCCCATTTCCCAGCCGTGCCTGGCGGACGGGAGGCAGGCCCGTCAAGAGGGCCAGAAGGCACCAGGGTCCCCGAAGCCGTCACCGCTGTCGTCTCCGCCGGCGGGCCGACTACGTCCCAGGGCTCGCCGTCTGCAGTCCGGCGGTGCTCGCGGCGGTCAGCAGCCGCTTGTCGTAGGTCACGAACGTGACCGGCGCGTCGCCCAGCTCGGCCGCAAGTACCTGAGCCGTTGCGAGGTGAATCGCGTCGAGCGACCGGAGGGCACCGTCGGTATAGGACGCGGCGAGTCCACGGACCGCCGGGTCGATCTCGAACCGGGCGATCGTCCCGAGAACGGCGGGAATCTTCGGCTGGCTGGACGGCGCGTTCCGTAGGATCGCCCTGGGAACTTCAACTTCCGCCAGCGCTGACGTGACACGAGACTGGCCGAGACGCTCGGCGAGCCACAGGTCAAGCGCATCGGACTCCGCCTCGTGATGGACAAGCTTCACGATCGCTGCGGAGTCGAGGTAGATCACCACCGCTCCTGTTCCCGGTCCGCCGCCAGCCAGTCGGCGACGCTGACGCCATCGAGCGGCTCCTTCGGCAGCACGTGCAGCACGGCCGGGTCGATCGTCGCTGGAGTCAGGCGCCCTTCCGCGACAAGCCTCGCAAGCGCCGACTGCTCCCTGCCGACAGGCCGGATCTCAGCGATAGGCACGCCACGGTCGGTCACCTGGATCGTCTCCCCCGCCCGCACGCGATCGAGAATCTGGCTCGTCTGCTGATTGAGCTCGCGAATGCCGACTGCTGTCATGAGATCAGTGTAGAACATCTGGTCCTACTTTCTTGCCGACCGCCACCGCGAATACGGAAAGTCCGATTGAGTAACCAGAACAGTACCGTCAGCTGCCGACAATCTCCCCCTCCGAAAGGTCCGATGATGAGTTGTTCAGGCAAGACTTATTAGTTATCCTTACCAATATGGACTCGGATGGAGCGGTTGCTGATGTCAGTGAGGTCGCCGGGGCGCTGCGCGTCGCCGTCGGTCTTGTCGTGCGCAAGCTGCGGCAGGCGCCGTTCGAAGGCGAGCTGACGCTCGCAGAGTCCTCGGCGCTCTCGCACCTTGAGCGCGGCGGCCCCGCCACCTCAAGCGACCTCGCCCGGTGTGAGCGGATCAGCCCGCAGTCGATGGGCGTCACTGTCGCGGCGCTGCTTGAGCGCGGCCTGATCGAGCGCAGCCGCGACCCGGAGGACGGCAGGCGGATCGTGCTGTCGATCACCGAGGCCGGCCGGCGCACCGTGCACGACAAGCGCGGCGCGCGGACCGAGCAGATCGCGGCGGCCCTGCACGCCGGGTTCAGCGACGCGGAGCTTGGCCAGCTCCTAGCCGCAGCGTCGCTGCTCGAGCGGCTGGCGGAGAAGCTCTGATGGGAGCGCGCACCGCGACAGAGGTCCCGGCGGGCAAGCCAGGAAAGCCGCCGAAGCCGGACGCGTACGCCTGGGTCGCCCTTGCCAACACGACGGCGGCCATCTTCATGGCCGCGCTCGACGGGTCTGTCGTCATCATCGCGCTGCCGGCGATCTTCCGTGGCATCAACCTCGACCCGCTGTCCGCAGGCAACATCAGCTACCTGCTCTGGATGATCATGGGCTACCGCCTCGTCCAGGCGGTGCTCGTGGTGAACCTGGGGAAGCTCGGCGACATGTACGGCCGGGTCAAGATGTACAACGCGGGGTTCGTGGTGTTCACGATCGCCTCGATCCTGCTGTCGTTCGACCCCTACAGCGGCGGGCACGGGGCGATGTGGCTGATCGGCTGGCGGTTCCTGCAGGCGATCGGCGGCTCGATGCTGATGGCCAACTCCGCGGCGATCCTCACCGACGCGTTCCCCGCTGAGCGGCGCGGGTTCGCCCTCGGCACCAACCAGATCGCCGCGCTCGCCGGCATGTTCATCGGCCTTGTCGCCGGCGGGCTGCTCGCCGCCTGGGACTGGCGCGCGGTGTTCTGGATCAACCTCCCCGTCGGCGTGTTCGGCACGCTGTGGGCCTACCTGAAGCTGCGCGACAACGGGGTCAGGAACCCGGCCAAGATCGACTGGTGGGGCAACATCACGTTCCTCCTCGGCCTTGGCTCGGTGCTTGTCGGCGTCACCTACGGCATCCAGCCCTACGGGAAGAGCTCGATGGGCTGGGAGTCCCCGGTCGTGCTCGGCGAGATCATCGGCGGCCTCGTGGTGCTGATCATCTTCGTGATCATCGAGACCAGGATCGCCGAACCCATGTTCCGGCTGTCACTGTTCAAGATCCGCGAGTTCGCCGCGGGCAACGTCGCCGGCCTGCTCGTGTCGATCGCGCGCGGCGGCATCCAGTTCATGCTGATCATCTGGCTGCAGGGCATCTGGCTGCCGCTGCACGGCTACTCCTATGATCAGACACCGCTGTGGGCGGGCATCTTCATGCTGCCCATGACCGCCGGGTTCCTGGTCTCCGGGCCGACCTCGGGCATCCTGTCCGACCGCTTCGGGTCGCGCGGCATCGCGACCGCGGGCATGGCCGTATTCGCGTCGTCGTTCATCGCCCTCATGCTGCTGCCCGTGAGCTTCCCCTACTGGGCGTTCGCGCTGTTCATCGCGCTCAACGGGATCGGCAGCGGCATGTTCGCCTCGCCGAACTCGTCCTCGATCATGGGCTCGGTCCCCGCCCGCGACCGGGGCGCGGCGTCCGGCATGCGCGCCACGTTCCAGAACTCGGGCACCGCTGTCTCCATCGGCGTCGTGTTCACGCTGATGATCGCCGGCCTGTCAAGCTCGCTGCCGAGCACGCTGACGGGCGGCCTGGTCAAGCTTGGCGTGCCCGGCGGCATCGCCCGCCAGGTGGCCACGCTGCCGCCGGTCTCGTCGCTCTTCGCCTCGGTCCTCGGCGTCAACCCGATCCAGCACCTCCTGGCGCCGAGCGGTGTCCTGGCGAAGCTGCCCGCCGCAAGCCAGGCCGCGCTGACCGGCCGGACGTTCTTCCCGTCCCTGCTGTCCGGCCCGTTCCACAGCGGCCTCATCATCGTGTTCAGCGTGTCGGCGGTCCTGTCGGTCCTCGCCGGCCTGGCCTCCCTGCTGCGCGGCAAGCGCCAGGCTGCGCCTGGATTTGACCGGCAGGCAGGACGGGTCTCCCAACTCGCCGCGGATGAAGCAGCTACGGCTGAGGACTGCGGCGCCGGCGGCGACGAGCCCGAGGGCCAGCGCCTCTCCTACCAGGTCCCAGGGGCCGGTCTGGATGTGCTCACGGAACAGAAAGACGCCGAGCAGGCTAGCCGCAAGCGGGTCGAGGATGGTGAATCCGGGCTGTGAGGCCGCGAGCGGCCCGGCCGCCAGTGCATGTGAGGCCAGCAGCATCGTCGCCGCGCCCACGACCACGAGCACGTACAGCGACCAGGTGGAAAAGATGGCGCCGAGGCCACCCCCAAGGTGAGAGCTGAGCTCTTTGATGACCGCGGCGACGAAACCCCAGGCAATCCCGGTGGCGGAGCCAAGAACCCCCGCCCGCCGCCGGGACGAGGCCGCGCCCGGGTGGTTCCCGAGCCCGAAAGCCACGGCGAGGGCAGCGAGCACCAAGCCGAGCGTGACCATCCCGGCCAGCACCCACGAGGAGGCCGCCGCGTGCAGCTGCCCGCCGGACGGTGACGCAAGGCGCAAGAACAGGGCGATTCCCGCGCACATGGCGGCCGCCCCTAGCCAGTCACGGGGCTTGATCCGCACTCGGCGCCGTCCGGCGAAGGCCAGGAACCCGAACACCAGCAGCAGCTCGAGCGACAAGATGGGCTGGACCATGGCCAGCGGGCCGTACCGCAGCGCTATCAGCTGGAAGCCGAACCCGCCGATCATGCTGACGATGCCGAGGAGCCATATCGGCCGGCGAGCCAGGTTGAGCATCAGCCGGGCGTCGAATCCGCCCGTCGTCTGCACGCTCTTCGCCCCCTGGCGCTGTGCCAGCGACGCCGTGGCCGTGCACAAGCTGGCCGCGAGTGCCAGCAAGACAGCTACCTGCATCCTCTCCCCCGAACCTTGAAGTCTTAGGGCACGAACAGTTCCAGGGGCAGCGTCATTCCCGTGCGGCGTGCTTTGAATTTTCGAATGCAGTCGTGGCGGCGGCCGGGCGGTGGGCCACCGCACGCCGCACGGCCGCCCTGGCCGGCTACCGCTGCTGCGCTGAGGAACTCACCGCGGCACCAGTAAAATTCCCAGAGTCATCCAGACGAGCTCTGCTTAACTCCGGTTGCCCTTCAGCGTCTCCGTCCGGTCGGTGGCCGGCGGCGGGGCGGCCGATAGGGCGGATATCGTCGCGCGCAGGTCGGCGGTCATGGCCACGTCGAGGGCCGCGAGTGAATCCTCGAGCTGGTTCAGGTTCCGTGCGCCGATGATCGGGGCGGTGACCGCCGGGTGCGCCATGACCCAGGCGACGGCGAGGGTGGCGGGCGTGATGCCGGCCTCCGCCGCGAAGGCGGTGAACCTGTCGGCCGTCTCGTAGTCGCTGGACTGGGCGTACCGTTCGATGTACAGCTGGCTCTCGACGAGACGGCCGGCGTCCGGGCGCCTGGCGCTGCCGTACTTGCCGGTCAGCAGGCCGCCGCCCAGCGGGCTGTAGGTGATGACGCCGAGGTTCTCGGCCTTGGCCAGCGGCAGGATCTCGACCTCGGCCTGACGGCGGACCAGGTTGTACATCGGCTGGATCAGCTCGAACCTGGCCAGGTACTCCCGCGCGGAGACGCCGAGGGCCGTCGCGATCTGCCAGGCCGCCCAGTTGGAAACCGCCGGGTAGAGGATCTTGCCCTGCGCCCGGAGATCGTCGAGCGTACGGACGGTCTCCTCGATCGGAGTCCGCTCGTCGAAGTTGTGCACGAAGTAGAAGTCGAGCCGGTCCGTGCCGAGCCGCGTCAGGGAGTCCTCGACGGCGCGGGTGATGTGCCGGCGGGACAGGCCGCCCGCGTTGACGTCGCCGCCGGTCGGGAAGAACACCTTGGAGGTGATCACCAGGTCATCGCGGCTGCCCGCGATGAGCTTGCCGAGGATCGTCTCCGACGCGCCGCCGCCGTACACGTTCGCGGTGTCGAAGAAGTTGATCCCGGCGTCGCGGCAGCGCGCGAACATCTCGCCGGAGGTCGCCTCGTCCGCCTCTGACCCGAACGACATCGTGCCGAAGCACAGCGGCGACACTCGGACCCCGGTCCCGCCGACCGTTACGTACTCCATCGCTTAAGACTCCTTCGCGTCCGTGTTGTCGCTGCGGCCGAAGACCTCCCTGGCCACCGCCATCGCCGACATCGCCCTGGGCCACCCGGCGTAGAAGGCCAGGTGGGTAATCGCCTCGATCAGCTCGGTCTCGGTCAGCCCGTTGCGCTTGGCCAGCGCCAGGTGGCTGACCAGTTGCGTGGTGTTCCCGCCGGCGACCAGGCTGGCGACGGTGATCAGGGACCGGTCCCGCGGTGATAGCTCCGGCCGCGTCCAGACCTGCCCGAACACCACGTCATCGGTAAACCCGACCAGCGCGGGCGCGAAGTCCCCGAACATCTGCGCCGCCACGGACGGCGCCTTCTCCTCAGCCTCAGACATCGTGTCAGTGCTCCCTTCCTTAAGTATCCAACCGCACGGTGTCCGCCCGAGGGAGGGCAGGCCATGCCTGGTACCACCGCTACCCCCCACACAATGGATGTGCCGCCGGTGCCGCTGTAGCGGCACCGGCGGCACATCCACCCGGCGGTTTACTTGTACGACTTACTTGTACGACCAGATCTTCAGGGACTTGATCGCGATGGTGGCGGGGGAACTGTCGGAGTTCTTCGGCGGGCCGCCGCCTATCGTCTGATCAACCGCGCTCGTATTGGGCGTCACGCTTGTGCTGAGGATGATGTTCAACGCGGCGCCGGTTATCACGCTGTTGCTGGAGCTGGTGAATTTCTTGCCGTCGTAGTACACCGCGAAGAAGCCCTTGGTGAAGACGATGTCCACCGTGTGCCAGCCGGGCGTCAGGTTGGGCCCGTCAATGGGCAGCTTGCCGTCTGGTGCGAAGCCATCGGTTGACACCGAAAGCGGTGACTGGGCCTTGCCCCAGTGGTACGCCACGGCGTTGACGCCGGTAGCCGGCTCGGCCTCGACGGCGTCGATCTCGCCGTCTGCCGGCCACGTAGCCTGGTCGGTCAGCCACAACGCCGTCCAGTCCGCGATGGTCTGGGGCTTGCCGGGGAGCGCGGGGAAGTCAATGTCGGCCTGGATAACGCCGGACGAGTAGGCCTTGGGGCTGATGATCGCGACGCAGCTGCCAGACTTGCCGGTCGTCGACAGCGTCGCGTCGCCGCTGGAGGCGGTGGACACGGTGCCATCGGGGACCTCCCAGGAATCCTGGGTGCAGTACGTCGACGTCTGATTCCATGAGGCCAGCTGCGAACCTGACGCGTTCAGTTCCAGCGAGCCGGCGTAGCTGGCGGCGGCCGAGGGGGTCGGAGCGGGCCCGGAGTTGGCGACGTACACGCCGATCAGGCCGGCTAGGCCGACCACCACAACAACCGCTGCGCACATCGCCATCTTCGCCTGCTTGGGCAGCGGCGGTTTCGCCCTCACGGAATTCGCGGAATGGTTACTGCGCACCACCATTTAAGTATCGTTCCTTTAGATTTGCACGGGTGCGGTAAGCGCGCCGGGCAGGTCCGCCGACTCTGCTAAATCCCGCCGGTAACTCCTCCGTGCCTGCGTACATAGTAGGGCCCTGGCGCCCGACATCGCTCAACCCTCAGTAATTCTTGATCAATCACTCAGGCACGCTCCAGGGCCGCCTACGCCGTCTCACACCCTCGCGCTTCTTGCTGTTATCCACAGGGCGGCCTGCTTACTTGAACGACCAGATCTTCACGTACTTGACGGCCATGCCCGCGGGCGAGCTGTCGGAATTCTGCGGCGAGTTGCCTAGCTCCTGCTGAATCTGACTGCTATCCGGGGTCACGCTCGTGGTAATGAGGATGTTCAGCGGAGCGCCGGTGATAACGCTGTTACTGAGGCTCGTGTACTCCTTGCCGTCGTAGTACACCGCGAAGAAGCCTTTGGTGTAAACGACGTCCACGACGTGCCAGCCGGGCGTCAGGTTGGGTCCGTCGACGGGCAGCGTGCCGTCTGGCGCGAAGCCATCGGTTGACATCGACATCGGCGACCCGGACGTCCCCCAGTGCCAGGCCACGGCGTTGACGCCGGTAGCCGGCTCGGCCTCGACGGCGTCGAGCTCGCCGTCCACCGGCCAGGTCGCCTGATCGGTCAGCCAGAACGAGGTCCAGTCGGCGATGGTGTCCGGCTTGCCGGGAAGCGGCGGAAAGTAAATGTAGGCCTCGATTACGGCGGACGAGTAAGCACCGGGGCTGATAGCGGCCACGCAACTGCCAGACGTGCCCGTCGTCGCCAGTACCGCGTCGTCGCTGTGATCGGTGGACACCGTGCCGTCCGCCACCTGCCAGGAATCCTCTGGGCAGAACGTCGACGTCTGATTCCAGGAAGCCACCTGGGAACCCGTCGCGTTCAGCAGGACCGAGCCGGCGTACTGGGCGCCGGCGATGGGGGGCGGGCTGACGATGGGCGGAAAAGTGGGAACGGCGGTGGGCTTGGCCTTGGGGGGAAGGCTGGCCTTGGCGGCGGGGCCCGCCTGGACGACGGAACCTGACGCGGAACCGGACAGCACCGCCTTTCCGTTTATGATCAGGGGCGGCGGTGGCGGGATGACAATTGCTCCCGTCTTGGCGGTAAAGGAATGAACTGGCGTCAGGAGAGCTGTACCGACTATCGCGACAAGACCTGCCAACAGCAGCGCTTTCGACTTATTGAATTTCGGCAGTTTCGGTCGAACAGAAGCCGGGATGCGTTTATCGCGTCCCACCACCATTACCCTACCCTGTCTTCCTGGAGGCAGTGCGCGACAGCGCTCGTTTCATAACTCCCTGCCTACCGTCGCCTGACCCTCAATAATTCCTCGTCAATCGCCCTGGTGCGGCACCGCGATGCCGCCAATTCCTGAAATCCCTGCGAATTTCCATTGCCTCACGACCCTTCACGGTCCGTGATAATCCGTATCAGATCGGCGAGCCGGCTTACCAAGGGCAATGGCCGCTACTCTAGCGGACCCCGCCTTCCCCGCGTCTCGCGAACATCACTGATGTTCTCTCGCCGTAAGGGGCGGGCGGGCGCATAGTGGTGGAATGGATGGTGTCTGGGGAACGGTCACTACCTCGCGGCCGGGTCAACGCGGAACCGGCTCTACGTCGCGCCCGGCGACCAGCACACGGCGACCAGCCGCACCAGGTATTCGTCGCTGACGGCCGCGGGTCCCCGATCTCCCGGACCCCGCTGTCAGCGACGCGCCCGACGATGATGCCTAGTCCGCGGCCAGCCTGTTCTTCTACCGGAAGGCACACCGCTGGTGGTGCTTCCCCGGCCGTGTGACGCAACGCACCCCCCGTTCTGCCAGGTCCACGAGGTCGCTAAATGACCGGGCTGTGCAGCCATTCACACCACTTATTAGGGATTGTGCCTCCTGGAGTTGGCGCGAGGTCACCGTCACGCTACTAACGTGGGCCCATGGCCGCTTTGCACAGGCGTGTGCCCGAGGATGAGTCAGGCACCGAGCTAGACATCAACCCGCTGTACTTCCGGGAGAAGAGCTGCGAGATCCCTCGGTTCCGGCTGCCGGAGCACGGCGTGCTTCCGCGCACCGCGCTGCAGGTGGTCCGGGACGAGCTGATTCTCGACGGCAACGCCAGGCTGAACCTGGCGACGTTCGTCACCACGTGGATGGAGCCCGAGGCCGAACAGCTGATGGCCGAGTGCGCGCCCAAGAACATGATCGACAAGGACGAGTACCCGCAGACCGCCGAGCTTGAGCACCGCTGCGTGAACATCCTCGGGCACTTGTGGAACGCCCCGCACGAGGAAGCGATCGGCTGCTCGACCACCGGGTCGAGCGAGGCGTGCATGCTCGGCGGCATGGCACTGCTGTGGCGCTGGCGCGCGAAGCGGCGCGCCGCGGGCAAGGACACCGCACGGCCGAACCTCGTCATGGGCAGCAACGTCCAGGTCTGCTGGGAGAAGTTCTGCAGGTACTGGGACGTCGAGCCCAAGTACGTGCCCCTCGTCCCCGGCCGGTACCACCTGGGTGCCCCTGAGGCGGCCGCGCTGTGCGACGAGAACACGATCGGCGTGGTGGCGATCATGGGCTCGACAATGGACGGGTCCTACGAGCCGGTGTCGGAGCTCGCCGCCCAGCTCGACGCGCTTCAGGCCTCGTCCGGCCTTGACGTGCCGATCCACGTGGACGCGGCGTCCGGCGGCTTCGTCGCGCCGTTCCTCCAGCCGGAGATCGAATGGGACTTCCGCGTCCCCCGCGTCGCCTCGATCAATACCTCCGGGCACAAGTACGGCCTCGTCTACCCCGGCGTCGGGTGGATCATCTGGCGCGAGGAGGAGTACCTCCCCGAGGACCTGATCTTCAAGGTCAACTACCTCGGCGGTGAGATGCCGACGTTCGCGCTGAACTTCTCCCGGCCCGGCGCGCAGGTCGCGGCGCAGTACTACAACTTCCTGCGCCTCGGCTACTCCGGGTACAGGAACGTCCAGCAGACGGCTCAGGACATCGCCTTGTACCTGTCCGGCGAGATCAGCAAGATGGGCCAGTTCGAGCTGCTGTCCGACGGCTCTGACCTGCCGGTCTTCGCGTTCAAGCTGCGCGACGACGTGGACAAGTACTCGGTGTTCGACATCTCGGAGCGGCTGCGGATGCGCGGCTGGCAGGTTCCCGCCTACACGTTCCCCGAGAACCTGACCGACATGGCGGTCATGCGGATCGTCGTCCGCAACGGCTTCTCGATGGACCTGGCGAACCTGCTCCTCGACGACCTGCGGCTGCACCTGCGCGTCCTAGAGCACAACCCGCAGACCCAGATGCCGCCGGAACTCCAGAAGAACCGTGAGTCCTTCGCCCACTGACCCGCAAGTCAAAGTCAAGATCAGGATCATCCCGAACGGAAGCGGCAGAGTCCCTCGCGTCCGATGACCCTGGATAGCACGGAAGGCGCTTCCCATGCGGCGGGGAGCGCCTTCCGCCGTCCCATGCCCCCGGCCCATGACCGTGTCCACGTACGGGTGCGCGACGCGCTTCTTGCTGTTATCCGACACCAGTCGGCCCACCAAGTGGGCGCTTCGCGCTTCTTGCTGTTATCTGCCACCAACGCTCCGCTACGTGGGCGCTTCGCGCTTCTTGCTGTTATCCTGCACCGGTCGGCCGACCCCCGTGGGTGCGCTTCGATGCGGCGCCAGCGGCCCGCTCCGGGTCAGCGTGACCAACTTAGGGCCAGTACCGACGAGTAGCTGGACCACTTTGCGGCATTTGCGGAGCGAAGTGGCCCTAAGTCGAGGGCTCAGGTTTAGCGCTCCATAGTTCTTGCTGTTATCTTAGCTTGGCGTCTTGCGTCCATGACAGTGGATCGTTGTGCACGCCATGGCGTGCACAACGATCCACCATCACACGGTGACGGTCCGTTAGGCGTGTGATGTGGGTTCGAACCAGTCGGGCGAAGCTCTTGGGTCAGTGAGCAGGGGCGATGAAGGTGTCAGCGACCCAGCGTGCGGCCTCGACTGGATAGGGCGCGCCCAGGCTGAGCACGATGTAGCTGAACCCGCCGTCCAGCGCTGCGCGGATCGCGTCCTGGGTGTCGGCGGGTCGGTCGTAGGAGACCGGTAGGACGATCGAGCGGGTGATCTCGGCCGGGTCGCGGCCGATCTCGGCGCACAAGCGGTCCAGCGCGGCGCTTCGCGCGATCGCTTCGTCAATGCTGCCGCCGGGCATGTTCCACCGGTCGGCGTATTCGGCAATCACGCGCATCGTCGGGGTGGCGCGGCCCCCGATCATGATCGGCGGGTGGGGCTGCTGCACGGGCTTGGGGCTGCAGAACGCACCCGTCAGCTGGTGGTAGCTGCCGTCGAAGTCGAACGGTACGGTCTCGGTCCAGAGTCGGCAGATGATCGCGCACGCTTCGGCGAGGCTTCCGACTGCGTAGGCGGCGTCGTGGAAGGGCAGGCCGTGAGCCTCGTACTCGCGGCGGGCGATCGGCACGGTCACGTTCGATCCGGCGCCGATGCCGAACTCAAGCCGCCCGCCGGAGATGACATCGACACCAGCGGCCATCTTGGCCAGCATGGCCGGCGGGCGGAACCTGTTGCTCGTTACCAGCAACCCGATGCGTAGTCGCTCGGTCTGGGCTGCTAGAGCGGACAACAGCGTCCAGCCCTCGAAGGCAGGCCCGTTCGGGTCGCCGAAGATCGGCATGAGATGGTCGAACAGCCAGGCGTGCTCGATCTGCGGGATGCTGTCCGCCTCGCGCCAGACCCGCAGGACGTCGTCGTAGGCGACCTGCGACGGGGCGGTCATGATTCCGAAGCTGGGCTTGCGGGCCGGCGCGGGCGCGAGAGGGCTGGTCACTTGGAGTCGATCCTTCCCAGCGGGTTGCTGGTCGCGGCCAGGGCCTCGCGCGCGGCAGGCCACGCGCCGTCGTCGAGGCCCAGCGCGGTACGCAGGTAGGCCAGCGTGGCCTGCTGAATGAGCGCGACGCGTTCCGGGCTTTCGTCCGTGGTCCGTGTGTCGTTGTAACCCTGGATGCCGCCGAGCCCGTGTTCCGCGCCGAACAGGGTCAGCAGATCGGTGGCGCCCGGGCTGAGGCGGTAGCCGTCGGCGAACCAGTCCGGGCCGCGCACCGTCAGCGGGGAGTCGTCGTGGTCGCCGGCGACGATCAGACTCGGCGTCTTCATCTCGGCGAAATCAGGGCTCATGAACGAGAAGTATTCGGCCGCGAGCGGAGACAGGTCGGCGCCGCCGATTCCGGGCAGGCAGAGCAGCACTGCCGCCCTGACTCGCGGGTCAGCCATGCTCTCACCGGGCATGCCGTCGGCGTCGACGACCCGCGCCCCCGCGAGTGTGCTCGCGGTCTGTGCGCCCCACGAGTGGCCGGCGGCGGCGATGCGGTCGTGGCCGATGCGTCCGGCCAGCCCGGGCACGTCGGCTTCGATGGCGTCGAGCTGGTCGAGGATGCAGGTCAGGTCGTCGGTCCGGATGCGCCAGATGAGCGGGGTGCGCGGGTCATCGGGGGCGAGGTTGAGCGAGTCGAGATGGGTGGGCTGGATGACGACGAACCCGCGGGCGGCCCAGAAGTCGGCCAGCGGTGCGTAATTGTCCATGGACAAGGTCATGCCGTGCGAGAAGACGACGACCGGCAGGTCGTGACCGGTCGTCGGCGCTGAGACCCGTACCTGCAGGTCCTGGCCGCGGTCAGGGGCGGCGAGCGTGACCGGCCTGACCGAGATGATCGGCGTGGCCGGACCGGTGCCGACATCGGCCGATGTTGTGTCACTCATGAGATGAATACCTTCCTCGCCGGGGGCGTGGTGCCCGTACTGCGCAACGGTCTGGCATGATGGAGATCCGGATCGCTGCTCCACATCACTATACGGATCATTGTTCCGCTTAACAAGTGGAGAGGAGACCTCGAATGACAACGGCCGGTACGCCGCCGCCCGCCAACGTTGGCCGGCGTAAGCGGTCCGACGCCCGGCGCAACCAGCAGGCGCTCCTGGACGCCGCCGCCACCGTGTTCGTCCGCACGGGGGTCGACGCTCCCGTGCGGGACATCGCCGCCGAGGCGGGCGTCGGCATGGGCACCATCTACCGGCATTTCCCTACCCGGGCCGACCTGGTGGTTGCGGTCTTCCGGCACCAACTCGACGCGCTCGCCGCCGTCGCGACCACTAACCCCGCAGGCGAAACACCATACGAAGCCTTGCGGTCATGGGTTGCCCGGTTTGCCGACTTCCTGGTCACCAAGCACGGCCTGGCCGAGGCCCTGCACTCAGACCAAGCCGGATTCGAGAGCCTGCACGCCGAGTTCGTCGACCGCCTGGTGCCCGTGCTCGACCAGCTGCTGAAAGCATCTGCCGCCGCCGGCCACACTCGCGCGGACGTACAGCCTTACGAACTGATGCTCGGCATCGGCAACCTGTGCATCGGAGCCGGGACCTACCCCGACTACAACGCTCGCCGCATGATCGACCTGCTCCTCGCGGGCCTCGCACAGGCCACCCCGGCACCGACGGACAGTGAGCCCAGCTAGCAGTCCGCACTGCCCGCACGGCTGCGCGTGACCCTGCTGGCACGTCGTGACAGACGCGTCGCGGCTGACCCGCCCTGCCGTCCCATACTCAAGCCGACACGCCGCGATCAACCCACGTAACCCGCCTTAGCGGTTCATAACCAGGGCCCGGAGGTGCTCGCGGGAGCGGGCGAAGGCCGGGTCGAACTTGGTCGTGATCTGGTCACGCGGGCGGGCCACGGTAATGTCGACGATCTCGGTCGCGGGTAACCGTCCACTAGCGGTTCATGACCAGGCCCAGCAGGTGCTCGCGGGAGCGGGCGAAGGCCGGGTCGAACTTGGTCGTGATCTGGTCACGCGGGCGGGCCACGGTAATGTCGACGATCTCGGTCGCGGGTAACCGTCCACTAGCGGTTCATGACCAGGCCCAGCAGGTGCTCGCGGGAGCGGGCGAAGGCCGGGTCGAACTTGGTCGTGATCTGGTCACGCGGGCGGGGCAGGGTGATGTCGACGATCTCGGTCACTACGCCGGGGGACTTCGATATCGCGATGACCCGGTCGGCCAGGTAGACGGCCTCGTCGATGTCGTGGGTGACAAAGACGACCGTGACACCGAACTCCTGGCGCACCCGCAGGATCAGGTCCTCGAGCTCAAAGCGGGTCTGCGCGTCCACCGAAGCGAACGGCTCGTCCATGAGCAGCAGGTCGGGCCGGTAGGCGAGCGAGCGGGCGATCGCCACCCGCTGCTGCATGCCGCCCGACAGCTGCCACGGGTAGCTGCGGCCCGCGTCGGCGAGCCCGACCGAGGCGAGGACCTCGGCGACCCGCTCGGCCCGCTCGGCGCGCGGCACCCCGCGCACCCGCAGCGGCAGGTCGACGTTGCGCGCCACGGTCAGCCACGGGTACAGGGACCGGCCATAGTCCTGGAACACGACGCCGATGCCCGGCGGCACCGAGCGCAGCGGCGCGCCCTCGAATAGCGCCTCGCCGCTCGTCGGCTGCGCGAGCCCGGCCAGGGTGCGCAGCAGCGTGGTCTTGCCCGCGCCGCTCGGCCCGACCACGCAGGCGAACTCGCCGCGTGCCACGTCGAACGTGATGTCCTGGAGGGCCGTCTTCGGCCCGGTCGCGCTGCCGTACACCTTCCGCACGTTCCGCAGCGACACGACGGAGGTACGCGCCTGCCCGGTAGCGGTCGTCGTGACCTCAGGCCTCACTTCATTGCCTTTCATCACACCTGCCAACGCAATACCGTGGCACGCGCCGTCCAGCGAACTCTCCGTGTGCCGTTGGGCCGGCTATTGCCGGCGACGGCGGTTTTTGCCATCGCGCCGGCGCCACACGACCCCGGGGGGTACGGGGGGGACGACCCCCCGGGAGAAAACTGGGAAAACTGGTCATGGCCGAGTTCCTTCCACGGCGCGGGCGCCGTAATGCCAGTGCAGGACGCGGTTCTCGGCGGCGACGAACAGGATGTTCGCGACCGTGCCGATGATCGCGAGGACGATGATTCCCGACCACATACCGACGTAGTCGAAGGACTGCTGCGCGTTGACGATGTAGTAGCCGATGCCGTCGGTGGAAGCCTCCCATTCGGACACCACCATGAGGATGATGGCGACCTGGAGGGAGTTGCGCAGCCCGGCGACGATCTGCGGCGCCGCGGCGGGCAGCACGACGCGGAACACCCGCCCGGCCGGCGACACCCCGAGGACCCGTGCGGTGTCGAGCTTGACCTGGTCGACGCCGCGCATCCCGTCCAGGGTGTTCAGCAATGTCGGCCAGACGGCGGCGAACGCGATCAGCACGACCTTCATCGTGAAGCCGATGCCGAACAGCGTCATTGCCGCCGGGACGAGCACCGGGGCCGGGAGCACGTACAGGAAGTACAGGTACGGCGAGGTCGCGTCGCGCAGGTAGCGCAGCGACCACAGCAGCGCGCCGATCCCGATCCCGACAACGCCGGCGATCACGTAGCCGACGATCAGGTGCTCCAGGGAGACGCCGAGCTCGGCACGGGCGGGTCCGGTGACCCACTGGGTCCACAGCGACTTAACGATCTGCGACAGCGGCGGGAAGTACAGCGACTTCGAGCCGGATGACCAGAACCACCACACGGCAAAGAAGACCACGAAGAGCCAGACACGGGTTGCCACCCGTCCGGCCATGCGAAGGCCGGGGAGATAACTGTCGGGGGGTACCGGGGGTCGTCCCCCCAGGGGATGTTCGTTGGTGCGGTCGGGCCTGATACGATTACGCCTTTCGCGATCAGGCCCGACCGCACCAACATCAGGGGGTACGGGGGGTCGTCCCCCCGGGAGATCACTGCGCGACAACGGTCAGCACCTTACGTTCGGAATATCCCCGGTTTTGACTTTCTGCCTTCGCGGAGCGCTGTGACTCGTGCCAGTGCAGCACGTAGCGCTCGGCCACCGTGAACGCCCCCGCCAGGACAACGCCGAGGATGCCGGCGACGACGATGTAGGCGTACATCTGCGGGTACTGGCTCGGGCCCGCGTTCTCCGCGATGAGGATGCGCTCGCCGATGCCGGTGCCGCCGCCGATCAGTTCGGCGATGATGTCGACGATCAGCGCGACCGCCACGGCGACGCGCAAGCCTGTCGCGATGAACGGCGCCGCGCTCGGCAGGATCACCGTGAGGAACTTGCGGGGACCCTTGATCTGGAGCACGGTGGTGGTGTCCCTGACGACGGGGTCGAGTGAGCGGACGCCGTAGCAGACCTGGACGGCAAGGGGCCAGAAGACGGCGAACGCGACAAGCGCGAACTTCATCGTGAGCGTCGCGCCCCACAGGACCAGGCCGATCGGCAGGATCGCGATCACTGGGATGGCCTTGAAGAACTCGATCACGCCGATGACGCTCCGGTAGGCGAAGCCGTTCATTCCGATAAGCGTGCCGATCAACAGGGCGGCGGCGGCGCCGATGACGAGGCCGATCCCCCAGCCTTCGAGGGTCTGCCCGACCGCTGACCAGAGCGTGGACTGCGTCAGCAGGTCCGCCAGGGCGGTCGCGGTCTGGGACATCGAGGGGAACTCATCGCTGCGAATGACTCCCGCCGCGCTCAGCCCCTGCCAGAGGCCGAGCGCGGCGGCGAGGACGACGAGCCGGAGCCCGTACGTCAGTGAGTAACGTCCGAGCACCCTACGGGTTCCAGACCAGGGACGAGGCGGTCGGCTCGCTGGTGATCACGCCGAACTGCTTCATGTAGTTCTCGATCATCGTGATGGACGGGATGTTGAACGCGGAGTTCCAGTTGGTCGCCAGGATCTGGCTGGCGGCCACGGCCGGGGTCAGGCTGAGGCCCTTCACGAGGGTCTGCTTGACGACCGACTCGTGGGTCTTCGAGTAGGCGATCGACTGGTCCATCGCCGCGCGGAACTCGCTCACGATCGTGGGGTTCGCGCTGATGTAGGAGCCCATCGCGTCGAGGCAGGTCACGGTGCCGTTCGGGAACAGGTCCACGTTCGGGTGGGTGATCACGGTCGCGCCCTCGGAGGTCGCCGTGTTGGTGAACGGCGCCACGATGACCGCCGCCTGCACACGGCCCTGGGCGAGTGCCGCCGGCATCTGCGCGAACGGTATCGCGATCTGGTGGATCGACGACGGGCTGATGCCCGCCTGCTTGGCGAGGATCTCGACGGCGAGCGAGTTCAGCGAGGTGAGCTGAACCTCGGCGACGTTCTTGCCCGCCAGGTCCTTGACGCTGGTGATGCCCGAGCCCTTGGCGGCGACGAGGACCGTGGAGTCGTCCGCCGGGACCGACGGCTCGCTGCCGTCGACGCTTGACACGCACTTGACGCTGACGCCCTTGGAGGCGAGGTTGATCAGCACGGGCGTGGTGATGAACCCGAACTGCTCGGTGCCGCTTGCCATGGACGCCTCGACGGCCACGGGGCTCGCCTGGGCCACGAAGTTGACGTTCAGCCCGTGCTGCTTGAAGATCCCGCTGTCCTGCGCGTAGAACAGCGACGCGTCGTCGGAGTAAGGGACGTAACCGAGCGTCACGTTGGTGACGGTCGCGGGGGCGCTCCCGGACGCACTGCTAGCGCTGCTTGTCGTGCTGGCGGAGGTGGACGACGAACTGGACGAACTGCTGCAGGCCGAGGCGGCTAGCGCCGTGGCCGCGAGCAGCACGCCGACGGCATACCGTACGCTGTTATGTGCGCTTCTCATTGACAGGCTCCATTGCGTTTCAAGATCGCGTTCCCCCATTGTGAAGCGGAATCCACTGGAGCGGAATGGTGCTCCGATCACTCTTCCTTATAGCGGAAATCAAGGGCATTGATTCGCACTGGTCCCCGGTTTCCATTGCGCCTCAGAATTTGCTCTGTGGTGCCAGCCGGCTAATGGCGTGGCAGCTATATTGACGCTCGCGCTTATTGACAGCCCGCGTCGTTACGGGACACGGTGAGTGCGGGGCGAATTCCGTGACCTACCCGTGGAGGTGCACACCGCAGGGGTCAGCGGAGGCCCGGAGGCCCTTGGGTTGTTGTGAGCAGTCTTGGAGCGGGCGGTGCGGCCAGGATGAGATCCTTGATCAGGCAGCCAGACCGAGGAGATCTTCATGACCGAGACCGACACCCGCAACGGGGCGATTGGCGGCCGGCTTGGCAGCCGGACGACCAGAGACACGACCTTCCACGGCAGTGACCCGGAGACGGTCGCCGCCGACTGCATCTCCCACGACACCCCCACCCAGTGCCAGGCGCGGACGCGGCTCTACCGGGAGGGGCGGCTCGTCGAGGAGGGCTTCGCCATCCAGCAGATCAGCGACCACCTGTCCGACGCGGGGACCACGATCTGGCTCGACCTGCGCGACCCCGACCACGAGGACCTCGCGGTGCTACAGCAAGAGTTCGGGCTGCACCCGGTGGCCATCGAGGACGCCCTCGTCGACCGGGAGCGGCCGAAGATCGACCGCTACCACACGCACCTGTTCCTCACCGCCTACAGTGCGCGGCTTGACACGACGACCGGCCAGCTCGCCACCAGCGAGCTCGCCGCGTTCATCCTGCCGCGCGCGCTCATCACCATCCGCAAGGACGACGGCCTGGACATCGGCAGGATCGTGGACCGCTGGGACGCCAGCCCCGACCTCGCCGCGCACGGCGTCGGCTACCTGCTCCACGGCCTGCTCGACTACATCGTAGACGGCCACTTCGAGGCGGTGCAGTCCCTCGACGACGCCGTGGAGGGACTGGAGGACGACCTGTTCTCGCCGCTGGCGGCCAGGAACCTCCAAGTGCAGCGGCGGTCATTCGAGCTGCGCAAGTCCCTGGTGGTCCTGCGGCGGGTGGTGCTGCCGATGCGCGAGCTGCTGAACACCCTGATGCGCCGCGACCTGCGGCACGTCGACGAGGACCTGCTGCCCTACTACCAGGACGTCTACGACCACGTGCTGCGCGCGACCGAGTGGACCGAGTCGCTGCGCAACCTGGTCACGACCATCCTGGAGACGAACCTGACGATCCAGGGCAACCGGATGAACGTCATCACCAAAAAGGTGACGAGCTGGGCGGCGATCATCGCGGTGCCGACGTTCATCACCGGGTTCTACGGCATGAACGTGCCCTATCCCGGCTTCAGCAACCACGTCGGATTGATCGTCGCCGTGTTGATCATGATCTGCTCAGCCGCAGTCCTGTACCTGGTCTTCAAGCGCAACGACTGGCTGTAAGGCGTCGCGGCGCTGCAGGTACTCAAGGCGGGCCTGCAGCTCGGCGTCGGCGCGGATCTCGTCCTCCGACGGCGACATGCTGAGCGCCAGCGTCAGGAGGAAGGTGGCCAGGGAGATCACGAGGAGCACCGGGATCAGGAAGGCCGCAGCAGTGGCGCCGGATACGTCCGTCATGCCGGACACCTCGGTGACGGCCATGGACGGCATCGACCCGCCGTGGACGTGCAGCGCGGCCATGCCGGTGTAGTGCATGCCGGTGACCGCGATGCCCATCACCAGGGACGCGCCGATGGTGGCCGCCACGCCGCGGACCCAGGTGCCGATCCACAGCGCTGCGGTGCCCGCCACGATCGCGATCACCACAGAGAGGACGACGAGCGGCCCGCTGTAGGACATCGAGCCCGGCATGGACATCGCCGCCATGCCCATGTAGTGCATGGCCGCCACGCCGACGCCGATGATCACGCCGCCCGCCAGGAGCCGCGGCCAGGCTCCCAGGCGCGAGTTGACGTCGCCGTAGCCGACGATGAACAGGCCGATGCCCACCACCGCGACGGCGAGCAGCATGGACCCGACGGTCACCGGCACGTTGTAGAGGATCGGCTCGCCGGGGATCGTGAAGCCGAGCATCGCGATGAAGTGCATGGCCCAGATCCCGACGGCGCCGATCGACACCGCGGCCAAGCCCAGCCAGCGCGCCTTGGCCAAGCCCTCGTGGGCCCGTGACAGGGCCACGCAGCGCAGGCCGAGGTACGAGCCAACGCACGACATCGCGTAGCCGAGCAGCGGATTCAGCACGCCATAGGAGAAATTGTGGACGGTAACCACCGACGCCCCCTCGTGACAGCGCGCGGTTACGGCCCTGGCCCGTCGCCGACCGTGGCAGCCGCCCCCATGGCAGCCCCCTGCGCTGGTATACGGTGGAATGCTGCCAGAACGCACACGCCGTCGCACGACAAGTGACATTACTGTGCCGACATGTTCAGTTTCGCACCGTGACAGATCGTCTCCTTTCGGGACAGGCCGGACGCGTCACGCCGGGCCGCTACAAGCACCGGCTTGAGCGGGCATGCCGCAACACTGAGCAGCACCAGGGGTGGGGTTCAGCTACCAGTGGCCACGGTGTGCCAACTGCTCCAAGGTCTTCCGGTCGCTCGCCCGTGCGGGTGGTACTGGATCAGAGTCCGGATCTGGGTGGCCTATCGCGATGGCCCCGATCGGCGTCCACTCCGCCGGAACGCCGTACGCCGCGCGGAAATCCGCCGTGCTCTCCGGCACGATGCCGAAGAGCACGGCACCGAGTCCTTCATCGACGACGGCGAGCAGGGTGAGCAGCGCGGTGAACCCGGTGTCGATGTACCAGTACGGCACCGGCCAGCGTGATTCATCTTTGTCGGTCCAGCCCTTGCCCGGTTCGGCGTACCGGTCCAGGTATATGTCTTTGCAGGCCAGCGGCACGATAACCAGCGGAGCGCGGCTCAGTGGCGTGACAGAGTCGGGGTCAGCGTCCTCGGTGGCGCCTTCGGAGGCATCGGCTTCACGCACAAGCTCCCACAGCGCCGCGCACTGTTCCTTGCCCTCAAGCACGAGAAACGAATAGCCCTGGCTGAAACCTGCTGACGGTGCCCGGTTCGCGGCCCGCAGGAGACGCTCGGTAATGCCGGCTGCCAGCGGCTCGTCCGTGAACGCGCGCACCATCCGGCGGCGCCTGATTACCTCGGTGAATTCCACGACGGCAGTCTAGGCACGGCCCGGCATATTGGTGTTATGCGGCTGGATCTTCCCTGATGCCTATTCAGGCGTATCCGTAGCGGGCGGGGATGCGCTGGTCGTCACGGCGGTCACGGAGCGCTCGGGTCTATGGTGACCGACCGTCAGTGGTGACCGTCACGGTGGCGCGGGATCCGGTTGCGGCCGACGAGGGCGTCGGTCGAGGAGCGGCGTGTCGGGAGAGGCGGCGCAGGCGTCTGCGGCGGCTGCCAGCTCTGCGGTTGCGGGCCCTGCAGATGCTGCCACGGCCGCTGCGGCTGCGGTGTCCGCAGTGCCGGCTCCGGCCGCTGGCTGACCGGCGCGCTGGCGGAAAACTCGGTCGTGATCATGTTCCGCAGCCTGGCGTCCTCGTGGATCTCGTCCTCGGTGGGTGACAGGCTGATCACTAGCGTCACGGCGCAGGTGACGACGGTGATCCCCACAAGCAGGGGCACGAGGAACGACCCGCCGCCGACGCCGCTCATGGCTGACATCGAACCCATGGCTGACATCGAACCCATGGTTGACATCGAGCCCATGGACACGCTCATCGCGGCCATCCCCGTGTAGTGCATCCCGCTCACCGCGACGCCCATGATCAGAGACGCGCCGATCGTAGCGCGCGCGCTGCGGACCCGGGTGCCAGCCCACAGCGCCGCGGTGCCCGCGACAATCGCGATCACCACCGACAGGACGAACAGCGGCATGTTGTAGTGGACGGAGTCCGGCATGACCATCGCCGCCATGCCCATGTAGTGCATAGTGGCGACCCCGATGCCGACGATCACGCCGCCGGTAAGCAGTGGCCTCAGGCCTCCGTTCCCGAAGCCGACGATAAACAGGCCGACACCGACGACCGCGATCGCGATCAGCATGGACGCGATTGTGAGCGGCACGTTGTAAAGGATCTGCTGCCCGGGGATGGAGTAGCCGAGCATCGCGATGAAGTGCATCGCCCAGATCCCGGTCGCGCCTAGCGAGACCGCGGCAAGGGAGAGCCAGCGGGCGCGGTCGAAACCGGTGTACGCCCTTGCCCTGGTAACGCAGCGCAGCCCGAGAAATGCGCCGAGACAGGATACGGCGTAGCCCAGGACCGGATTCAGCAGCCCGTTGGAAAAGTTATGAACGGTAACCACGTGCGGAGCCCCCTACAGGATGCGTGGCCCGGCGGGTTACCCAAAAGCCGGACACCCCTGCCCGCGCCGTTGACGCCCCCGTGCCCCTTGTACGTTCACATAGTGGCACGAAATGCGGCTTTTGAGTCAGAAGTAGTAGTAAGTGGTTAAATATTCATACATAAGCGACCAATCAGTGATCAATGCTTATCGCGCGGGCGGCCAGTCTGCCCCACCGCCATCCGGACCCGCCCTTTTTCTGACAATCTTCCACCTGCCCATGATCGGAAATGGGTGATTGTGACACCGGGCCGGCAATAGCCGGACCACTGGCCCAACCACCCAGCTCCAGGGATTGTCGTGAAGACTTAGAGGTTCAGGAGGCGGGATTTCAGCTCCGTTTTCAGGACCTTGCCGACCTTTGAGCGCGGGAGGTCTTGCCAGATTTCTATCTGCTTTGGGGTTTTTACGCTGCCGATGCGCTCTTTCACGAAGGCCTTGATCTCGTCGGGGGTGACGGCGTGGCCCGGGTGGAGCTGGAGGACGGCGGTGACCCGTTCGCCCCACTTGTCGTCGGGGAGACCGATCACGCCGCACTCGAGGACTGCCGGGTGGGCCAGCAGGGCCTGCTCTACCTCGGCCGAGTAGACGTTGAAGCCGCCCGTGATGATCATGTCCTTGAGCCGGTCGACGATGTACAGGTAGTTGTCGTCATCGAGGTAGCCGACGTCGCCCGTGTGGTGCCAGCCGTGCCTGGACGCCTCGGCGGTCGCGGCCGGGTTCTTGTAGTAGCCGGGGGTCACCAGGGGACCGCGCACCACAATCTCGCCGCGCTCGTACCGCGGCAGGATCGCGCCCTTCTCGTCCATGATCGCGACGGTCGTCAGCGGGGTCGGCGGCCGGCCGAGGTGAACCGCTCCCTGGCGAGGGTGCCGTCGGCGTGCAGGTGGTCCCTGGGCGCCATCGTGGAGATCATCATGGGCGCCTCGGTCTGGCCGAAAACCTGGCCCATGACCGGGCCGAAGACGCCGATGGCCTGCTCAAGCCTGGCGGCGGACATCGGGGCCGCCCCGTACCACAGGCACTGCAGCGAGGACAGGTCGTACTTGCCCACGTCAGCGTGGTCGAGCAGCAGGTAGATCAGCGTCGGGGGCAGGAACGCGTGGGTGACGCTGTGCCGCTCGGAGAGCGCGAGGAACTCCCCCAGGTCCGGTGACGGCATGATGACGATCTCGCCGCCGAGTGTCATGACAGGAAAGCAGAGCACGCCGGCCGCGTGGGTGAGCGGGGCGAGCGCGAGGTAAACCGGGGAGCTGCCCGGGTCGAACGGGTAGCTCATCAGCGTCAGGGCGGTCATCGTCTCGATGTTGTGCCCGGTGAGCAGGACGCCCTTGGGTGTTCCCGTGGTGCCGCCGGTACCCGCGATCATGACCACGTCGTCGACCGGGTCGGCCTGCCAGGGCTCGTCACTCACGCCGGCCAGCCAGTCGGCGAAGGCGACCGCCCCCGGCACCGCGCCCGCCTGGTTCGCCGCCGGCGGGCCGTCGAGGCAGACCAGGGTGGTGAGCTCGGGGAGCTCGGGGGCGATCTTGGCAACCAGCGGGGCGAACGCGGCGGCGAAGATCAGGCAGCGGCAGTCGAACTGGCCGAGCAGCTGGCGGTTCTCCGCGGCCTCGTTGCGCGGGTTGACCGGGCACCAGACGGCTCCGGCCCGGCTGATGCCGAACACGCAGCCGAAGGCGACCGGGTCGTTGCCCGACAGGACCGCGACCTTGTCGCCGGGCCGGATGCCGGAGCGGGCCAGGGCCCTGCCGACCGACCAGGACAGGCGCTGCACCTGGGCGTAGCTCCTGACTGTGCTGCCGCCGTCGGGGCCGGCCAGGGTAAGGCAGGGGGCGCCGGTGGGGTGGATCGACGCCCCCTTGTCGAGGAAGTCCGTCAGCCGCACGGCCTCGGGCCTTCCTCAGTTCGACCTAGTGAGAGCGGGGTTCATCACCAGGCCGAAGCTGCGCAGCACACCGAGGAGCTCCCGGTGGCCGAACGCCTGGCTGCCGGACGCGAAGCCGGCCCGCTTCGGCGGCTGCTGGAGCAGCGAGTACGCGGCATAGGCCTGCAGCAGGCCGGTCTGCTTGTAGTTGCAGTTGCCGTGGATGACGCAGTGCGCCCTGCCCAGGGGCCCTGAGGCGTGCACCGAGTCGAGTGAGGTGTTGACCCGCGTGTACTCGCGCGGCGGCATCTGGTTCATGACCGCTGCCGCCTGCTCGGACAGGGCCTTGACCTTGTCCTGCTCGGACAGTCCCTCGATCTGGGCGAGGGCGCCCGCGACGATCTGCGGCACGCCCAGCATCAGTGCCCGGTTGAAGACGCCGCCGAGGACCTTGACGTTCGCCACGCGCGGGTCCTGCCGGAACCACACGGGGTGCGACGTGCCGCCCCATGGCAGCGCGAGCCCGGTCTCGTGCTGTCCCGGCACGGTCACGGTGTAGAGCCCGCCGTCGGCCGGCCACTCCTGGTAGGCGTTCTGCTCCAGGTAGAACGCCTTCGCGAGCGCCGCGTTGACCAGGATCGTCCTGGTAGAGGCGATCGTCGGCATGCCCTTCCAGAAGACCAGGATGTCCAGGGTGTCGAGGCCGGGCTCCTCCAGGCACAGCTGGGCGGCGATCTCCCCGGTGGTGTACATCTGGGCGACGCCGGGCGCGAGCAGCAGGCCCCGCTCCGCCATTCGCTGGCCGTAGGCCGCCTCGGCGGTGATGAGCCAGTCCTGCTCCCCCGTGGTGTCCAGGTAATGGGCGCCGGCGGCCAGGCAGGCCTGGACAACCTCGCCGCCGTGCTGGGCGAACGGCCCGACCATGTTGCAGACCACGCGGGCGCCGTCGAACAGCTCGCTCAGCGGCCCGACGTCGTGCGCGACCTCGACGATCTCGTGGTCCACCGTGTCAATGCCGGGAACTGTCTGCAGGGCCTCGGCGATCCGCGCCTTGTCCCGGCCCGCCGCGATGAACGGGACCCCGAACTCGCGCAGGTACTCGCAGACCAGCCGCCCGGTGTAGCCGGAGGCCCCGTAGACGACGACCTTCTTGTCGCTCATCGCGTACTCCCCCTACATGCCCATGCCGCCGTCGACCGGCAGCCCCGCGCCGGTGATGAACCTGGCACCGTCGGAGGCGAGGAACACCACCGCGTCCGCGATGTCGGGCACCTCGGCGAGCCGACCAAGCGGGGTCAGCCCGATGACCGCGCCCGCCGCCTCCTGCGGGCTGGGGAACAGGCCGATGGTGGCACAGTCCGCGGCGAGCTGGTTGCCCATCTCGGTGGGGCATAGGCCGGGGTAGACGCAGTTCACCCGAACCCCGTAGCCGAACTTGCCTGATTCCATCGCGGCCACCTTGGTCAGCCGGTCCACCGCGGACTTGGTCGCCGAGTAGCCGGCGATACCGGGAAAGGCGATCGTCGCGGCCACCGAAGCGACGTTGACGATCGCCCCGCCTGAAGTGCCCCCGTCAGCGTTGCCGGCCCCGCCGGGGCGCATCGCGCGGAAGCCGTGCTTGATGCCGAGCGCCGTGCCGAGCACGTTGACCTCAAGCATCCGGCGGACGCTGTCGGCCTCAAGGTCAATCAGCAGGCTGGTGATCTCGACCCCCGCGTTGTTGATCAGGATGTCAAGGCCGCCAAGGTGGGCGATGGCCTGCGGCATCGCCTGCGCCCAGCCGTCGTCGGACGTGATGTCGAGCGCGACGAACTCGGCGTTCGCCCCGTCCTCGCGCAGCGAGGCGGCGGTCGCCTTGCCCAGGTCCTCCCGGATGTCGGCGATCACTACCGCCGCGCCGGCCCGCGCCAGGGCCCGTGCCATTCCCTCGCCGAGCCCACGGGCTCCGCCGGTCACCAGGGCCTTGCGCCCCGTCAGGTCGTAAACGCTCATCGGGCACCTCTCTGTGCTGGCGATATCCCCTACCGCCGAAATTCTGTGCTGCCGAAGTTCCGTCTGGCCGGAAGACGCGCTGTGCCTCCCGCGCTCGCGCTAAGCCCGCTGGCCGCCGTGGCCTGTCGCGTGTCACGCCCCAGGCCGTCGGCGTGCTCTTACCGTCGCCCACGTCTTGACAGTTGTCAAGCATTTGCTTGACGATCGTCTTAGGGAATTCGGGCAATTGTCAAGACTGGTATTTTTGGGATCACGACATACCGGCGGTAGGGCTGGCAAGCATGACGCTGAGGGGCTCACCGTTGACTGAGGTAGCGCGTTGACCGGGGTAGAAGAGCTGAAGCGAGACCGCATCGCCCGCCGCCAGGTGGACAAGTTCGCAGAGCGGCGCGACCAGCTTGCGGCCGCCGCGCTGCAGACCCTGGCCGAGCAGGGGTACGCGAACACCAGCCTGCGCGACATCGCGCAGAACTCCGATTTCTCGCATGGCGTGCTGCACTACTACTTCGCCGACAAGTTCGAGTTGATCACCTACTGCGTGCGGCAGTACAAGGCAGAGTGCGTCACCCGGTACGACGCGATCGTGTCCACCGCCGCGGCGGCGGACGAGTTGCGCGCCGGCTTCGGCGCGGCCATGGCGGGCACCCTGCGCGATGAGGCGGCGCTGCACCGGCTCTGGTACGACCTGCGCAACCAGTCGCAGTTCGAGGAGAAGTTGCGCGCCGACGCCGCGGAGATCGACCACTCGCTTGAGCGGATGATCTGGCGGATCGTCGGCAAGTACGCCGAACTGAGGGGTCGCGACCTCGCGATCACGCCGGCTCTCGCCTACGCCCTGCTCGACGGCGTTTTCCAGCACGCCCTGCTGCGCCACCTCAGCGGCGACGCCACCGCAGCCGAGGACCTCGACAAGCACGTCCAGCAGGTCCTGCCGACGCTCCTCGCCTAACAACCCGCCCCGCTGCCCGGGTGTCGAGGGACACTTCTTGCTGTTATGAGCACGCTTCGCCAGCCTCTTTGCGTAGCCGGCAGCTTTGCATGGCCGGCGGCGCGACGATTCACCGCGAAGCGGACGTGATCATGGGAGGGAGCTGTGCCGTGCGCGGGAACGCGAATCGCCCCGGGCGGGCGTGCCGTCCGGGGCGATTTACGGTGTTTGTACGGCTAGCCGCGCAGGCGCTGCAGGGCCTCGGCGAGGATGGCCTCGCCGTCGGCGTCGGAGCGACGCTCCTTCACATAGGCAAGGTGGGTCTTGTACGGCTCGACGCGCGGCGGGGCCGGCGGGCTCGCCTGGTCCTGGCCGGCCGGGAAACCGCATCTGGGGCACTCCCACTGGTCGGGAATCGCGGCGTCAGACGCGAAGCTCGGCCGGGTCTCGTGCCCGTTAGAGCACCAGAACGACACCCAGACACGGGGCGCGGCCTCGCCGCGCTCCGCCTCGCCCATCGGGCCGGCGCCTACCCTGCTACCACGAATCGCGTTGCCACTGCTCACAGAATCCCACCTCGATGCCTTGACACATTGCCGCAATGAAGCTCGCTCAGAGCGAGCCGGAAACGACCAGCTGGCTTACTTAATTTCACCACTGGTTCCGCCGTCATGTCGGCAGAACACGCACACACCTCAGTGGTCGATGAGCCAGCCGAGAGCCACGACGCATACGAACCAGAGCACGCCGAAGAAGATGGTGATACGGTCCAGGTTCCGCTCCACCACCGACGACGACCCGAGGGTCGAGGACACGCCGCCGCCGAACAAGTCGGACAGGCCGCCGCCCTTGCCCTTGTGCAGGAGAACGAGCAGGATCATCACCAGCGATGTGATGATCAGGATGACCGAGAGCGCGATCTCCACCGGTGTCTTCTTTCCCCTTGATGCTCTAACGCCCCGAAAGGCTGTGTGCGGGCGGTGTCTCAGCGGCCCTTAGCCAGCTCACGATACCGGCAGATCGTAGCGAACTGACCGGCGTCGAGGCTTGCGCCGCCGACGAGTGCGCCGTCCACGTCCTGCTCCGCCATGATGGACGCGATGTTATCGCCCTTGACGGACCCTCCGTAAAGGATACGCACGCCGGCCCCGGCTTCGCCGCCCGCCGCGCCCGAAATGTGCGCGCGGATTGCAGCGGCCATCTCCTGCGCGTCGTCCGGGGAGGCAACCTCACCGGTGCCGATCGCCCAGACCGGCTCATAAGCGATCACCATCGAGGCGACCGCCGCATCGGGGACCTTAGCGAGCGAGCCCCGCAGCTGCGCCATGACGTGCTCGACCTGCGTGCCCGCCTTGCGCACCTCCAGGGGCTCGCCCACGCAGAGGATCGGCGTGACCGACACGGCTAGGGCCGCCTTGACCTTGGCGTTGACGAGGGCGTCGTCCTCGTGGTGGTACTGGCGCCGCTCGGAGTGCCCGCACAGGACGTACGAGCAGCCGAGCTTAGCCAGCATCAGGCCGGAGACCTCGCCGGTGTAGGCGCCCTTCTCATATCGCGAGATGTCCTGGGCGCCGTACCCGATCTTCAGCCTGTCGCCGTCCACCAGGGTCTGCACGGAGCGCAGGTCGGTGAACGGCGGGAGCACGACCACTTCGACCTGCTTGTAGTCCTTGTCACTCAGGCTGAACGCGAGCTTCTGCACCAGCGCGATCGCTTCGAAGTGGTTGCAGTTCATCTTCCAGTTGCCGGCGATCAGCGGTAGCTTCTTCGTGTCGGTCATGATGGCACGAAAGCTTACGCTTCCAAGGCCGTGAGGCCAGGGAGGGTCTTGCCCTCCAGGTACTCGAGGCTGGCGCCACCGCCGGTCGAGATGTGCCCGAAGTCAGACTCAGCGAGGCCGAACGAGCGCACCGCAGCCGCGGAGTCGCCGCCGCCGACCACGGTCAGCCCGTCGACCTTGGTGAGCGCCTCAGCGACCGCCCGCGTTCCCGCCGCGAACGCCGGGAACTCGAACACGCCCATCGGCCCGTTCCAGAACACCGTCTTGGCGTCCGCCAACTTTGACGCGAACAGCTCCCGTGACACCGGGCCGATGTCCAGGCCCATGTGGCCCTCGGGGATCGCGTCCGCGGCGACCACCGACGGCGGCGCATCCGGGGCGAACCGGGGCGCGACCACGATGTCGGTGGGCAGCACGAGTTCGACGCCGCGCTCGGCGGCCTGCGCGAGGATCTCCTTGCACGAGTCGATGTGGTCGGGTTCGAGCAGCGAGGTGCCCACCTCGTGGCCGAGGGCCGCGAGGAACGTGTAGACCATGCCGCCGCCGATCAGCACCCGGTCGGCGAGGCCTAGCAGGTTGCCGATGACGCCGAGCTTGTCCGACACCTTCGACCCGCCGAGCACCACGACGTACGGGCCTGCCGGGTCGACTGTCAGCCGCCGCAGCACCGCCACCTCGGCCGTGACGAGGTCGCCGGCCGCGTGCGGCAGCAGCGCGGGCAGGTCGTAGACCGACGCCTGCTTGCGGTGCACCACGCCGAACCCGTCGCCCACGTATACATCGCCTAGTTTGGCGAGGTCCTGAGCGAGCAGAACCCGTTCGGACTCGTCTTTTGAGGTTTCCGCCGGCTCGAAGCGGACGTTCTCAAGCAGTGCGACGTCGCCGTCGGCCAGGCCGGCGACCGTGGCGGTCGCGGACTGGCCGATGAGGTCGCTGGCGAAGGCGACCGGCTTGCCGAGGAGCTCGGACAGGCGCTCGGCGACCACCCGCAGCGACGGGCCGCCGGCGGCGCGCTCGGCGAAGTCCTCGCCCTTGGGGCGGCCGAGATGGGCCATGACGATGACCTTTGCGCCGCGGTCCGCCAGCTTCTTGATCACCGGCAGCGAGGCGCGGATGCGGCCGTCGTCAGTGATCGCGCCGCTGCCGGACTTGTCGAGGGGGACATTCAGGTCCGAGCGGAGCAGCACCCGCAGGCCGGTGACCTCAATGTCGTCGATGCTCTTCATGGATGAGTCGCCAGCTTTCCGGCTAGGCCAGCCGGGACGCGACTAGCGCGGTCAGGTCAACGAGCCGGTTGGAGTAGCCCCACTCGTTGTCGTACCAGCCGAAGACCTTCACCTGGTTGCCGTAGGCCATGGTGATCGACGCGTCGAACGTGCAGGACGCGGGCGAGCCGACAATGTCGGAGGAGACGATCTCGTCCTCGGTGTAGACGAGGACGTCCTTGAGCGGGCCCTCGGCGGCGGCCTTGAACGCGGCGTTGACCTCGTCCTTGGTGACCTCCTTGCCGAGCTCGACGACCAGGTCGGTGATCGAGCCGGTGATCACCGGGACGCGCAGCGAGTAGCCGTCCAGCTTGCCCTTGAGCTCGGGGATCACCAGGCTCGTGGCCTTCGCGGCCCCGGTTGAGGTCGGGACGATGTTCTGCGCGGCGGCGCGGGCGCGGCGCAGGTCCTTGTGCGGGCCGTCCTGCAGCATCTGGTCCTGGGTGTAGGCGTGCACGGTGGTCATCAGGCCCTTGACGATGCCGAAGTTCTCCAGCAGCACCCTGGCCATCGGCGCCACGCAGTTGGTGGTGCAGGAGGCGTTGGAGATGATCGTGTGGGTCGCCGGGTCGTACTTGTCGTCGTTGACGCCCATGACGATGGTGATGTCCTCCTCCTTAGCGGGGGCGGAGATGATCACCTTCTTCGCGCCGCCGGCGATGTGCGCCTTCGCGGCCGGGCCGGTGGTGAAGCGCCCGGTGGACTCGACCACGATGTCCACGCCCAGGTCGCCCCAGGGCAGGTTGGCGGGGTCGCGCTCGGCGAGGATCTTGATCGACTTGTCGCCAATGACGATGGAGTCGCCCTCGACGGACACCGCCTCGCCGAACCGGCCGGCCACCGTGTCGTACTTCAGCAGGTGGGCCATCGTCTTCAGGTCGCCGAGGTCATTCGCGGCGACAACCTCGAAGCCTCGGTCGCCGCTCTCCTCAAGCGCCTTGAAGAAGTTCCGCCCGATCCGCCCGAACCCGTTAATGCCTACTCGAATGGTCACCGCACCAGTCTCCGTTCCGATCGCCGCTCGTGACTAGGGTCCAACGTCCGGGACGTTCTGTCACCCTGCCACGTCCCAGCGCGTGAGGCGTGGTATGGGTACGCCCCCCGGCAGATTATCGGACACGGCGCGGTTGGTCGCCGACCCAGGGGGTGACCCGCCGGGGGAAACAGGCCGCCGCCGCTTTTCGCTAGGTGCTGGCCTGCCGACAGGCCGTGCTCCGCCGGCCATCCCGTCCCTTTGTCGCTGTCTGGTCTAGACCATGATAGGAGACTGGTCTAGACCAAAGATAGGTTCCCGCAGCAGAATTCACAGTCCGTCATGACCGTGGCCGCCTGCGCTCCGCCCCCGCTTCGCTTTCACCCTGCCCCGGCCGTTATCCGTCGGCACAAACAACCGAGTCGGGATGCAGTGGATCGACAGAAGCCCCGTCACGGGTCCCGGCGTACGCTGAAACGAGGAAACCTGACGGGAGGCGGTGCTTGTGTCGGGGCGCACGGCGCGGCGGCGGGTGGTACGGGTCACGGTGCCCGGCGGTCCTGGTACTGACGGGCCCGCTCGGGTGACGGCCTCGGCGCGAGCGGACCTCCTCGCGGCCGAGGAGCCCCTGGGCATCCGGCTGGACGGGACCGCGCTCACCATGACGATGCGGACACCGGGGGACGATGTTGAGCTGGCCGCGGGATTCCTCGTCGGGGAGGCCATCGTGCGCGGTCGTGACGACATCGCGGGGATGAAGGTCTGCGACGGGACCACCTGCGGGCACCTCGATCACAGCGACAACGAGATCGGCAACATCGTCGACATCGCCCTGGCCCCCGGCGTTACGGTCACGTCAGGGGCGCGGCGGAGCTTCATGACCACCTCGGCGTGCGGGGTCTGCGGCAAGACCTCGATCGACGACATCTGCGTCCTGCCGCAGGCACCGCTGTCCGCCGACACGACGGTCTTCGACCCGGCCGTGATCGCCTCCCTGCCCGACCGGCTGCGGGAGGCACAGCGGGTGTTCTCCTCGACCGGCGGGCTGCACGCGGCAGGGCTGTTCACCACGGGCGGCGAACTCCTCGTGGCCCGAGAGGACGTCGGGCGGCACAACGCGGTCGACAAGATCGTCGGCTGGGCCGTCCTGCAGGACAAGCTGCCGCTCAGCGGCTGCGCGCTGCTCGTGTCCGGCCGCGCCTCGTTCGAGCTGGCGCAGAAGGCGGTCCTGGCGGGGATTCCCCTGCTCGCCGCCGTGTCCGCGCCCTCGTCACTCGCCGCCGACCTCGCCGAGGAGGCGGGGCTCACCCTGGTCGGCTTCCTGCGGGGCCAGTCGATGAACGTCTACACCGGCGCGCACCGGCTAGCGCTGTCAGCATGACGCGTGGAGGCGAGGTGCGCCCGCTGCCATGAGACCAGGTGATGGGGCGTCCCGGCCGCTTCCGCGGGTGGCGTGCGAACGGTGGCTTGACGCGCTCGCCAGGGCCGGCTGGTCGGCGCGGCCCGGGGCTGGCGGAGCAGGCAAGCGGAACGCGGCCGACGATCAGGACAGCGAGCGAGTCGCGGTTGGCGAGGCGCTCGGGCGGGTTACCGCCGCGCCGGTCCTAGCCCGGTGGCCGTCGCCGCGAACCGACTGCGCGGCCATGGACGGGATCGCCGTGCGGGCGGCCGATCTCGGCACGGCCCCTCCCGCCGTCTTCGCCGCGGAAGTCGACACCGAAGGCAGGGTGAGCGGCGGGGCTGTGCGGCTGCCGGCCGGGATGTTCGAGTGGATCGACACCGGTGACCCGATGCCGGCCGGCGCGGACACGGTGGTGGTCCGCGAGCGGGTGCTGCCGCAGGCGGACGGCAGCGTGATCGTCGCCGCCCCTGCCAGCGGCGGAACCGGCAGCGGGCAACCGACGGGGCACGCGGCGCCGAAGCCTAATGTGCGCGTGGCGGGCGAGGACTTCACGGCCGGCGAACTCCTGGTGCCGGCGGGGCGGCGGCTCCGGCCGGGTGATCTGGCCGCCGCCGCGGCGGGCGGGCACGCGACCGTGACCGTGGCGCGGCGGCCGGTCGTCGCGATCATCCCCACGGGGGACGAGATCCGGCCGGTCGGGGCCGTGCCGCGCTGGGGCGACATCATCGACACGAACTCGCTCATGCTCGCCGCCCGGTGCCGGCAGCTCGGCGCGGTGCCCGTCGTCAGCGCGGTGGTGCCAGACGACCCGGACGCCCTGGCTGCCGAGTTGCGGCGCGCAGCGGCTGGAGCGGATCTCGTGCTGGTCATCGCCGGGTCGAGCCGTGGGCGAGGGGATCACGCCGCCGCGGTGCTTGCCCAGGTCGGCGGCGTCGCGGTCGCCGGCGTCGCGGTCCGCCCCGGCCATCCCGCGCTCCTCGGCCACGCCAAGCGGCCCACGATCAGCCACGGTCAGCCAGCGGACTCCGCTGTGGCGAGCGCCAGCCGGGCTGACTACGCGCACGGTGAGGCCGTGGCGGCAGGGCGAGCGGACCACCGGGCTGGGATCGCGCCGGTTATCGGGCTGCCCGGCTATCCCCTGGCAACGGCGGTCATCTTCGAACTGTTCGGGGCGCCCATGCTGACGGCGCTCGCCGGGCAGGATCTGGCCACGTATCGCTTGCGCGCCCGGCTCGACCGCGACTGGGTCTCCCCCGCCGACGTGGAGGACTGGGTGCTCGTGACCCTGACCCCGGACGCGGAGGGCGGCCTCCCGCTAGCGTCGCCGGCCAGGCGCGGCGCGGGCTCGATCAGCCAGCTCGCCCGTGCCGGCGCCTGGTGGCCGATTCCCGGCGGCAATGGCACCTTCACAGCTGGCACGGAGATCGAGCTCCTCCCGATTCCTGGGGCCGCCTGAGCGAACCTGCGGCGGATCTCCCTCCTGACGCTCGTTGACCTGGCCAGGCGAGGCGGGGTGGGCGGTGAGGTGAAACACGGAATCGTTCGGGATGACGGGATGCGGCGGCGCCAAGTTCGCCAGTAGACGCCGGCTGCCGGCGGCTGAGGTCAGTCGCACCAGGCGGCCCGGTGCGGAATGGTAAATTGGGCCACTCCAGACAACCTGTCCCTTGTACTCACGGAGCGTCTACATGCCTGCTGTCCGTCGCGCGAGGGACGAGGTGTCCGGTGACCAGGCACCAGGCGCGCCCGGGGACGCTGTTGCCGCCGCCGGGCCGGCGCGCCGCCTGCGCCTGGTGAAGACGCCGGCCGGACTCGCGATCCTCGTCGCGACCGTGCTCGCGCTGGCGCTGCGGCTCTTCCTTGTCACCCGGCCCGGCTTCCTGACCTCAGGCAATGTCGAGTACGACGACGGCGTCTACCTCGGCACGGCGCTTCGGCTGCTGCACGGCGCGATGCCCTACAAGGACTACGCGTTCGTCCAGCCGCCCGGCATCGTCATCGTCGCGCTGCCCGGCGCGCTTATCGGGTCGCTGACGTCGCAGGCCACCGGGCTGGCGGTGGCCCGCGTACTCAGCGTGCTCGCGAGCACCGCCTGCATTCCCCTCGCCGGGCGGCTCGTCCGGCACCGCGGCGCGCTGGCCTGCGCGGTGGCCGCCGGGCTGCTCGCGGTGTACCCGGCGGACGTGCTGTCCGCGCGGACACTGCTGCTCGAGCCATGGATGAACCTGGCCTGCCTGCTCGCGGCGAACGCGGCGTTCCGCGAGGGCCGGCTGGCGAGCCCGCGGTGGCTCGCCTGGGCGGGCGTGGCGTTCGGCTTCGGTGTCGCGATCAAGTTCTGGGCGGCGGCCCCGGCGGCCGTGCTGCTGGCCGCCTGCCTCATCGCCCGGCCGACGGCGGAGGCATCGCGGGCCAGGCGCGCGGGTGCCCTCGCCGGTGGGGCGGTGGGCGGCTTCGCGGTCCTCGCCGGGCCGTTCATCCTCGCCGACCCGTCGGGATTCATCCACGAGACAATGCTGGACCAGCTCAGCCGGGTCGGCTCGTATACGCCGATCTCGCTGCGGCTCGCCCACCTGACCGGGCTGATCGACGTGCTTGGCCGCGGCGGGAACTTCGTGACCCCCGGCACGACCTCGCACACGCTGTTCTCCATGGGCGCCGAGGCCTCCACGCACATTGTCGCGGTGGGCTGGCCGGCGTACGCGGCGGCGGCCGTCGGCATCGCGCTGATCGCCGCCGGGTACCTGCGCGGACTCCGCCAGCGGACGACCCTGGAATGGTTCGCGCTGGTGACGGCCGTGCTCGCGACGGCCGCCATCATGTTCTACTCGGCGTTCTTCTACCACTACCCGGACTTCCCCGCGCCGTGGCTCGCCATCGCCGTCGGCGCCGCCGTCGCGAGCCTCGCCTGCCTGATCCGGGGCACGGCCAACCGGACGAGGCTGGCCCGGCGCGTCCTCGCCGCCGCGGTGGCCGTGATCATCCTGGCCATCGCGGGCATCGAGGCGCGGGGACTGTCCACGGCGCAGGTCCCGGCGAGCCCCCCGAACGTGTCCGCGCTGGTCCCCGCGGGGTCCTGCCTGATCGCCGACCAGATCTCGTTCCAGATCGCGGCGGACCGCTTCGAGGCGCCGAGCCCCGGCTGCCCCGACATCATCGACTCCCTCGCGGTCACCCTCGCGCTCAGCGGCGGCGCGTCACCGCAGGGCGGTGCCGGGCAGGCGCCCGACGTCGTCGCCGGCTGGGAGGCCATCTTCGGGAAGGCGCAATACGTGTGGCTGTCGGCCGGCGCCTCGGCGCGCATCCCGTGGACGCCCGCCTTGCAGTCCTGGTTCTCCGGCCACTTCCGGCTGCTGGCCGCGTATCCCGGTTACGGCGACAGCAACCTCTACGTCCGCGACCACTGACCGGCGGGCGGCGTCGACTGGTGATTCGCCCCCTGCGGCCGCTGCCGACTGCGGCCGGTGCCGAGGACCATTGCCGGGGACCATTGCCGCAAATGCCCCAGAGCTGGTGATTTCGCCGCCAGGAGAGGCCCGCGGCACCGTGACCCGGGGAATTACCGTGGAAACTCTGCATACCGCGGAGATTCCGAGCCACCCACCAGAGGTGCGGAATCTTCACGCAATGCGGAGTTACCGCGCTGTGCGGAGTTTCCACGCTTATCGCCGCCGCACAAAACGGGCGGAGCACGACTTCCGTCACATGGTCCCTGCAGGCACCACCGCTCCGTCGCCCCGAGTCGCCTCCGGGAAGTTACGTTCAGTTCCGGTCGGCGGAGTAGCGCTCCGATTGGTTCTTGACGCGAACACGGTCCGCCTTGCCCGCGAACGCGGAGCGCCGGCCGGGCAGTCACCCGGCCGGCGCTCCTATCACGACGTCTTCGCTCAAGCGCGAAGTCAATCAAGCCCAGCCAGTAGTCCGCATCCCCGGTCACCGATCCTTCACGTAGGCAGCCGCCCGATTTACGGGAGTTCCCTGCTGACTGTTGGTTACGATACGGCGCGCTCACCCTAGCTGCAATTGCATTGGCCGCAAATAGGTGCGGTTCGGTGATTGTACCTACGCCGGCCTGAGCAGCGCGGGGTTGTCGAGCACCGGCTGCCAGGCCGCTTCCGCGGCGCCGATCAGGCCGGCATCGTCTAGCACGCAGCGCTCGATGGGGACCGCCGCGCCGTAACCCCAGGGGCTGCGGCGCGCGACGGCCTCGCGCAGATGCTCCGGCGCGACGATGAGCAGTTCCCCGTACATGCCGCCGAGGAGGACCCGGTCGGGGTTGACCACGTTGATCAGGCCTGCCAGGCCCAGGCCGAGCCGCGCCGCGATCGCGTCGGCGGCCGCGCGGACGAGCGGGTCGGCCGGATAGGAGGCGCGCAGCACGGCGACGGCCTCGTCGAGGAAGGGGATGTCCGGGGAGCGCCGGCGCCCGGCATCGCCGAGGAACCGTTCGGCGTCGGCTTCCACGCTGAGGCAGCCCCGGTTGCCGCAGAGGCACGGGCGGCCCTCCGGGTCGACGCTCACGTGGCCCGCTTCCATGGCGAGGCCGCTGCTGCCCGTGTACAGCGCGCCGCGCTGTACGAGCGCGCCGCCGACGCCCCGGTGCTCGGCCGACACCACGAGGAGGTGGGTGGCGTCACGGCCCGCGCCGTGCCGGTGCTCGGCGAGCGCGAGCGCGTTGACGTCGTTGACGGCGTCGCAGCCAACAGGGCCGCCGCGCGGATCCAGGACGCCATGCCGGGCGAGCTCCGCCGCGAAGATGTCGCGGACCGGCGCGCCGTCGGGCCAGCCGACGTACAGGGCGCGCACGGCTGTGCCGTCAGGCCGGATGACGGCGGTCGGAACCGCGACGGCGGCACCGACGCACCGGCGGCCCGACGCGTCAAGCAGCCCGGCTGCGGCCTCGGCAACGGGAGCCAGGGCCCGGACCGGATCCGCAGGCACCAGGCCGTTCTCCGCATGCTTTGCGACGACGGCCCCGCCCAGTCCGACCAGCGCGACCGCGAAGCCGTCCGGGTGGACCTGGGCCGCGAGCGCCACGGGCCGGCGGGATCGGGCAGCAGCCGGTGCGAGGGCCGCCCCTGCTGCCCGCCGCCGGGCCCAGCGTCTACCTCGATCAGCCCGAGGTCGCGCAGCTCGCCCGTGATCGCCCCAACCGTCGCCCGCGTGACGCCCAGCTGGCTGGTCAGCGCCGAGCGCGTGGCCGCCAGCCCGGTGTGAATCAACGTCAGCGCGACGCCGGAAAGCGTGGCCGAAATCAGCTCCATCCCATTGTCCGCATTTCGATTTACCTCTATCCTACTTTTGTGCAGTTGCTATACAAACTATCGCTCCCGACCACGGCACGCAACGAGACGAGCCGCGCACGCGCCGCCGTTACCGCGTTCTTCGCGATGGACGGCTTCGTGTTCGCGAGCTGGGCGGTGCGCATCCCGGCCGTGAAGACGGCGGTGGGCGCGTCACCGGCGACCCTGGGGATAGCGCTGCTCGGGGTATCGGCCGGCGCCATCGCGACGATGGCGCTGACAGGGGCGCTGTGCCGCCGGTTCGGCAGCGCCCGCCTGGCCGTAGTCTCGGCCACGTGGCTGTCGCTCGCCCTGGTGCTGCCCGCGCTCGCCAGGTCCGCGGTGGCCCTCGGGCTGGGGCTCGCGGTGTTCGGCATCGGCTACGGCGGCCTCAACGTCGCGATGAACAGCCTCGCCGTCGACCTCGTCGCCGCCCTGCGCCGCCCGGTCATGCCGTCCTTCCACGCGGCGTGGTCCCTGGGCGGCCTCGCCGGCGCCGCGCTCGGCGGCCTGGCCGCACCCGCGCTCACGCCCCTCGCCGACTTCTCGCTCGTCTGCCTCCTCGGCCTGGCGGTAACCGCCGGGTGCGGCAGGATCATCCTGAATACTCCCCTGCCCGCCACGCAGGCGGAATCCGGCGAAAACGTACAGCGGACCGCCGTACCCGGCGGCAGCGGGGGCACCGCCGCAACCGGAGCGGAGGGCATGAAGGACGATATTCCGAACGGCAGCGTGTTGCACTCACCCTCCCCCGCCACGCACGCGGGAGTGTGGCGGACGGTGCTGCTCCTCGGCGTGATCGCGCTCTGCGCGAGCTATGGGGAAGGGGCGGTCAGCGACTGGGGCGCCCTCCACCTGCGCGAGGACCTCGGTGCCGCCCCTGGCCTCGCTGCCGCGGGCTACGCCGCGTTCGCCCTCGCCGAAGCCTGTGGCCGCCTCGCCGGGAGCACCCTGCTCGCCCGCCTTGGCCAGACCCGCGTCCTGGTCTACGGCGGCCTGGTCACCTGCGCGGGAATGATCGCCGCCGCCCTGGCCCCGGCGCTCCCGCTAGCGCTCGCCGGCTTCGCCCTCGCGGGCCTCGGCGTAGCCAACGCGTTCCCCACGGCCATGGCCCGCGTCGGCATCCTCGCCGGCCCGAACGGCGTGGCGACCGCCTCCACCCTCGGCTACGCCGGCTTCCTTCTAGGACCGCCCACGATCGGCTTCCTGGCTAGCGCGGTGAGCCTGCGCGTGGCCCTGACCACGGTCTCTCTCCTGGCAATCGTCGCGGTCGCGCTGGCCCGCACCGCCTCCCCCGCTCGGGAGAAAAACTAAAACGACGGCCCGAGGCGAGGGCGCTCGACCCGGCTTCGCACACCTGGCGACCATAGTCAGGGCGACGGGACAGGCGAGCGAACCGGCCCGGCGTACCCGCAGCCTCAATCAAGCCGTTCCGCGGGCGGTCACCCACGCCGGGATGGTGACTATCAGCTTTGGAGCAGCGACCTAATCGGGTTCGTCAACGCGCAGCAGGATGAGCTTGCCATCTGAGGCTGCTGTTGCGACGAGCATCCCGTTGCCGGAGAAGGCCACCGACCATATCCAGTCGGTGTGCCATCGGTGGCTCTGTTTCAGCTCGTCCCAGGGCAGCACCTCTTTGGGCTGCCCGGTTTCGGCGTCCCACAGCCTGACGGTTTCGTCCCAGCTCGCGCTGGCCAATGTCTGGCCGTCGGGGGTGAAGCAGACGGAGCGGATCAGGTACTCGTGGCCCCGGCCCCGCCAGCGCGGCTTCCGCGTGGCCACATCCCAGACGCGGACGACCTTATCGAGCCCGGCGCTGGCGAGTAGCCGGCCGTTCGGCGAGAACGCCACAGTCTCGACGGAACTGGTATGGCCGTTGAGTTCGTGGGCGACCCGGCCGTCCCACAGGGTCACCGTGTCGTCGAGGTCCCCGATGGCGAGCAGACTGGGTTCCGTGGGCGAGAACGCGACCGATCCGACCCGGCCTTTCCGATGGAGCTGCGGCCGGGGCCGTCCGGTGCGAGCGTCCCATAGCTTGACCACGCGGTCGTAGCCGCCGCTTGCCACCAGCGTGCCGTCGCCGGAGAACGCCACCGAGTACACGGCCTCGTCATGCGTCGCCTGCGGCCATCGCAGAGAGCCGTCCCGGACGCTGTACACCCGCACTGTGCCGTCCGCGCCGCCGCTAGCCAGCCACTGACCGTCTGATGAGAAGGCGACCGAGTACACGAAGCTGGCATGCGCGAAGATGCGCGGCTCGGTGGGATTGTCGCGATCCCACAGCAGGATCTTGCCTGTGCTGCCTGCGGCGATGTCCCCCGACGGGGAGAAGGCCACGGCGAACAGTTCCTCGTCATCGCTGCCGGCCAGCATGCCTTCGAACTGCAGGCTCGCGTAGTTGATCTTTCTACGCGGCTTGTTTTCCGGCGCGCCAAGCATCCGCTGAATGGTCTGGATGAGGCGCTGCGAGTTTCGGTCATATCGATCGCCGAACAGGTCCGCGGTTTGGAAGGATGTCAGGGTGCGGCCAGCGCCGATGTCCCAGTCCGGGATCTTGCAGTCGTCGAACCTGACGGGGATGAACCACGGTGTGTCAGGGCGGCGACGCTGCACCTCCTCGATGGCCAGTACAAGCTCAGCATTCTGGTAACTACGGTCACGGGCGAGACCTGCCCGGGAAAAACAGGCGATAAAGACAAGCGCATCCTCGCCGATCGCGCGCCGGACTTCCGCCTTCCAGTCCTGGCCCGGCCAGAGATCGGCGGTATCCCGCCATACCTTGATCCCGGCCGCCTCAAGTGTCTGCTGCAAGGCATCAACACGCTCGCGGTCCTCGCGTACGTAGGAAACAAACGCGTGACCAATCTGCCTGCCCGCTCCATCCATATCAGCAACCTATACCGCATGCGGAGTGAACGTGGTAGGCATGGGCGGCCAGATGAGCCTACGCCGCGAGCCCCGCGATGGCCGGTGGCCGCTATCGGTGAAGTTTTCGTGCCGGGCCCGGCGGAAAGCAGGCCGTTTTCGACAAGCTCGTCCACAACGGCGCCGTTGTTGCCTTGCGAGAGTGTCGGATTCGGCCTGGTCCTCCCCGTTGTCTTTTGGTGAAGCTCGGGGATGGCTGTGAAGGTGCGCCAAGGAACCGGTGCTCATCGATGGTCGCCGAACACCAGCCACCCGCAACCCGAACCCCGGAAAACAACACGCTCACCATGAATGACGTGCCAGCCCCCAGCACGCTCACCGCGAATGACGTCTAACAGTCACCGCCAGGATGGAAAAGGTTTACTGGTTATGCGCGGTGAAATGGGCGAGGATCAGTCCGTGAGTGGCGAGCGCATCCGTTCATTAACGGGGCGCGCCCGGGTAGGTGCCGAACGACCAGCGGTTCCCCTCCGGATCCTCGATCGCGAAGTCACGCGAGCCGTAGTCGGTATCGTGGAGCTCGTGAGTCACCTTCGCCCCGTGCGTCACGGCGCGGGCGTGCAGGGCGTCCGGATCACCCGTCACTACGTATGCGCTGAAGTTGCCGGGCCTGGTCACCCTATACGGGTCATCGGGCCTTGCCGAGCTGAGCATGACGCCGCCGCCGGCCGGCCAGGCCAGCTCGGCGTGATGGACGCTGTCACCCTCGGCGTAGACGGCGGTCGCCTCGAAGCCGAGCGCCTCGGTCAGGAACTTGATCAGCCCGAGGGCGTCGTTGGCGCGCAGGGTGGGCCAGACGTTGGGCGGAGGTGGTGTCTTGGTTTCTGTCATGGCCTTATCATTCCCAGTCACCCCGCAGCACCGCTTGGACGTTTCGGAGCTCCTCGCGAGCAGCACGCTCGGCGGGCAGCCCGCCAGGTCCGGGAAGTCGCCGGGCCAGGTCAGCAGCAGCGAGAGGTTTACCGCCTCAGGACGAGAGCACCTCGCGCGCGGCGGGGACGATCTCCTCGGCGAAGATGCGGGCCTGGCGCTCCCGGTCGCCGTTCGGCCAGAAGACGAACGTGTTCATGCCGACGTCGGTGTACAGCGTGGCGAGGGTGTCGATCCACTGCCCGGCCGGCCCGTTGAGCAGGTCCCGGCTGGCCGACGTGATCGAGCCCATGAGGTTGTACAGCCGGACGATCCGCCCTGGGTCGCGGCCTGCCTCCCCGGCGGAATCGGTGATGATGTCACCCAGTTCCCGTGCGCGCTCCGGCGGCACGTAGCTTGCTGAGACCGACCAGCCGTCGGCCTTGGCGCCGAGCAGGCGCGCCGCCCGGGGGCCGGTGACGCCGAGCCAGATCCCGATGTCGTGGGCGGGCCGGGGCCCGGGCTCGGCGTGCGGTACCTGGTAATACTCTCCTTCGTAGGAGTACGGCTGCCCGGCCCAACTGGCCCGGATGACGTCTATCGCCTCGCCCAGCGCCTCGCGGGCCTGGCCGGTGGTGCGGCGCGGGCCGCCCAGGCCGGCGATCCCGTCATGGAATGCGCCCGCGCCGAGCCCCAGTTCGAAGCGGCCGCCGCTGAGGACGTCGATAGTGGCGGCCTGCCTGGCCAGCATCGCCGGCGGCCGAAGCGGCAGGTCAGCCACGTTCGGGAACAAGTGCACCCGGCTGGTGTGCGCGGCCAGCCAGGTGATCTGGGTCAGCGTGTCGACCAAATCGGGGTTGTACGGGTGGTCCTGGATCCCGGCGTACTCCAGCCCGGAGGTATCGGCGATGGCCGCGATGCGCGCGGCGATCGGCAGGCCGCCGGTATTCGGGTCAACGTTGAGGCCGAACGCGACAGGGCGTCTCATGGATCCTCCTAGGGTCAGTCATCATTCCCAGTCACCCCGCAGCACAGCGTGGGCGTTACCGAGTTCCTCGGCGAGCAGCGCACTCGGCGGGCAGCCAGCCAGGTCCCGGAAGTCGCGCGCCAGGTGCGCCTGGTCGTAGTAGCCGCACTCGGCGGCGAGTTCGGCGAGCACGACACGTCCGCCCTCGGCCTGCCGCAGCAGCAGGCGCCGCCGCGCCCCGTCGAACCTGACCACCCGCGCCCCGGCCTTCGGGGACAGGCCGATCTCGGCCCGGAACTGCTCCCCGAGGTGCCGGGCAGACCACCCGGTCTCTGCGGCCAGGTCGGCGACGCTGACCGCGCCACGGGAGCGCCGCAGCCTGTCCCACGCGTAGCTGACCTCCGGCCTTGGCACCGGGCTGCCCGGTGCCTGCGCGGCCCGCAAGCGGCCGACAAGGAACTCCTCAAGCACGGCGAACCGGTCGGCCCAGTCCGGCGCGGCCAGTACCCGCTCCCGTACCTCGCCGGCAAGCCGCCCAAGCACGTCGGCTGCCTCCACGTCGATGCTCGCCAGCTCGGCAGCGGGCATCCCGAGCAGGGCGCGGGCCCCGAACGGGGTAAGCCCCAACTGGATCCCAGATTGCCAGCCGTCATGCGTCACCAGCGCGGGGGCGGTGTGCAGCCCGCCGAGCAGGAAATCATGCGTACTGGCGGGCTGGCGCGGGTCCGGGTGCCTGGCGATGACCAGCGGCTCGTCCAGCGTCACGATCATCGTCAGCCAGGGCGACGGCAGCCCGCGGTGCGCGGCCGGCTCAATGCCCGCCTGCCGGTACCCGGCGCACCAGGCCACATAGGGCAGCAGCCCCCCGCCAGGCCGCCGCACCGCGTACTCGTCGATCACCCTCCTAGTATTGCCAGTGTGCGGGCCCGGTGACCCTATTGCCCCGGCTCGCCGGTCCCGTGGTAGCGTGCGGCGGTGCATGACTCAGCCCTGACGGCTGGTCAAGCGCCCCTCCTGAGCAGCGGCAGGTGAGAGGGGAATCTGATGCTGTCAGCCCGGGCCGTCACGCGGCCGGAGTTCATGCAGATCGTCAAGGATCGGTACGAGCAGCTCCACGCCGATTTGGGGGCCAGAGTTTGGAGGCTGCCGGGCTTAACGCGAGCCCGGCTACGGGAGCAAGTCGGCCGTTAGGCACGCGTCCGTTGACGGCATGCCCAGGTCGGCGGCGCGGCGGTCGGCCATGGCCAGGAGGCGGCGGATGCGGCCGGCGATCGCGTCCTTGGTCAAGGGCGGGTCGGCTAGCTGGCCCAGTTCCTCCAGGGAGGCCTGGCGGTTGGCGACGCGGAGGCGGCCGGCCATAACCAGGTGGTCGGGGGCGTCGGTGCCGAGGATCTCCAGGGCGCGTTCCACGCGGGCGCCCGCCGCGACGGCAGCGCGAGCCGAGCGGCGCAGGTTGGCGTCGTCGAAGTTCGCGAGCCTGTTGGCGGTCGCCCGGACCTCGCGGCGCATCCGGCGTTCCTCCCAGGCCAGCACGCTGTCGTGGGCGCCGAGCCTGGTGAGCATCGCCGCGATCGCCTCGCCGTCGCGGATTACCACCCGGTCCACGCCCCGGACTTCGCGTGCCTTCGCGGAGATCTTCAGCCGCCGTGCCGCGCCGACCAGGGCCAGGGCGGCCTCCGAGCCGGGACACGTGATCTCAAGCGCCATCGACCGGCCCGGCTCGGTGAGCGAGCCGTGGACGAGGAACGCGCCGCGCCAGGCGGCCTCGCAGTCGCAGATGCCGCCCGAGACGACCTGCCTCGGCAGCCCGCGCACCGGCCGGCCGAAGCTGTCGATCAGGCCCGCCTGCCTGGCGAGGCTGTCGCCGCCCTTCGCCACCCTGACCACGTACCGGTTGCCCCTGCGCAGCCCGCCGGGCGCGAGGACGAGCAGTTCGGACGGCTGGCCGAACACCTCGGAGATCGACGCCCGCAGCCGCCTGGCCACCGCCGCGGTATCGAGCTCTGCCTCGATCACGATGTGCCCGGAAGTCAGCGTCAACCCGCCCGCGAACCGCAGCAGCGTGGACACCTCCGTCTTGCGGCAGCACGGCTTGACTACCGGCACCCGGCTCAGCTCGTCCTTCACCACGCCCGTCATCGCCATGGCGGCAGCACCCCCATCACTCGGTGTTGCAGTTGTCTCCCGGGGGGACGACCCCCCGTACCCCCCGCTGCCCGCACGGCCGGGCCTGATCGCAAAAAACGCGATCGTATCAGGCCCGCCCCCGCGGACGGGAGCTGTGTCCAACCCCGGTATTGCCTGCCGACGGCAACGCCGCCGCCGTTTCTGTGTCACCCGGCACTGAAGACCTGGCGGAAGGCCGCGGCCAGCCGTACCGGGTCGTGCCGCGTCCCGTCTGGCACCGCCACGTCGGCGAGCGCCAGCGAAGCGCGGAGCAGTTCCGCCGCCTTTCTGAGCTCCTCCTCCGCGCCGGCCACTGCGCTTGCGTCGGCGAGCACGACATCGAAAGACAATGATGGCGCGTGATCGGCGAGAACTTCCAGATGCCGGTGCGGCGAAAATCCCTCAGTCTCCCCTGGCTGCCCCATCAGGTTCAGTGCCACGAGCTTACGCGCTGCCGTCCTCGCCAGCGCCGACCGCAGCGACGGCACGAGCAGGTGCGGCAGCACGGACGTGAACCACGACCCAGGACCGAACACCACCCAGTCCGCCTCGAGGACCGCCGTCACCGCTTCCGGCACAGCGGGCGGGTCTGCGGGCAGCAGCGAGATCGACCGGACCCGGCCGGGCGTGACCGCCACCGCCGCCTGCCCGCGCACCGTCGAGCACGCGGTCGGCATGGAAGGATCAAGTCCTTCCACGCAGGCGACGATGTCCATCGGCACCGCCGCCATCGGCAGCACTCGCCCGGTCACCCGCAGCAGCCGGCCAACCCAGTCCAGTCCCGCGACCGGGTCTCCCAGGAGGTCCCACAGCCCGGCAATGAGCAGGTTGCCCAGGGAGTGCCCGGCCAAGTCGCCGTCGCCACCGAACCGGTGCTGGACCACGCGCGCCCACGTCGTGCCCCATTCGTCGTCACCGCAGAGCGCCGCGAGTGCCATCCGCAGGTCGCCGGGCGGCAGGGCACCGAACTCCTTGCGGAGCCTGCCGGACGACCCGCCGTTGTCGGCCACGGTGACGATCGCGGTCACGTCGTCCGTCACCCGGCGCAGTGCGGACAGCGACGCGGCAAGGCCGTGGCCCCCGCCGAACGCGACAACGCGCGGGGCAGGGGCGGTCGGCCCCTCACCAGGCAATTCAGAAGCCAAGGGTCACCCCGCAGCTTTGGCCCGTGTACGGCGAGCCTGACACGATCGCGGCTTCCGCGATCAGGCCCGCCCCAACCGGACACCAGGGGGTACGGGGGGTCGTCCTCCCAGGAGACAACAGTCTCAAACGTTCACTCCCGCCCGAGGTCGCGGTGCGACACCGTGACGTCGCGGCCGGCGAGCCGGGCCGCGAGCTGCTCCGCGATCGCCACCGACCGGTGCTTGCCGCCGGTGCAGCCGACGGCGAGCGTGACGTACCGCTTGCCCTCCCGCTCGAACCCGCCGAGGGACACCTCAAGCACCGCCAGGTAGGCGGCGAGAAACGCGGACGCGGCGGACTGGCCGAGCACGTAGTCGCGCACGGACGCGTCGAGGCCGCTCAGCGGACGCAGCTCGGGCACCCAGTGCGGGTTGGGCAGGAACCGGCAGTCGGCGACCAGGTCCGCGTCCACGGGCAGCCCGTACTTATAGCCGAACGACACGATGTTCAGCCGCAGCCCGGTCACCGAGTCGCCGCCGAAGTAGCCGTGCATCCGGGAGCGCAGCTCGTGCACGTTGAGCGAGGACGTGTCGAGCACGATGTCGGAGTCTCCGCGGATTTCGCGCAGCAGCTCGCGCTCGGCCGTGATGCCGTCGATGATCGTGCCAGCCCCCTGCATGGGATGCGGCCTGCGCACGTTCTCGAAGCGCTGGACGAGGGCCGAGTCGGAGGCCTCGAGGAACAGCACGTGCGGGGCGACGCCGCGCGCGCCGAGCGAGGAGACCGCGGACTTCAGGTCGGTGGAGAACGCCCGCGACCGCACGTCGACGATTGCCGCGACGCCGGCGAGGGACGCGCGGTCGGCCAGGTCGAGCATCGTGGGCAGCAAGGCAGGCGGCAGGTTGTCCACGACGAACCAGCCGAGGTCCTCAAGCGACTTGGCCGCAGTGGACCGCCCAGCACCGGACATGCCAGTAATAATGACGATGTCAGGTATGCCAGGCGTCACGCGCTCACCAGCGTCCTCGGTCATTGACTCAGCTCCCCGTTACCTTGCCCGCGGATCCTGCTTTACTCCCGGATGCACTGTGACTCCCGGATGGACTGTGAAGTACGGCGACGACCGTCTCGGCCAGCTTCGGCCCGATGCCGGGGACGGCGGCCGCGATCTCGTCCGGTGTCGCGGCTGACACGGCCTTCACCGACCCGAACGCCTTCAGCAGCGCAGCCCTCCTGGCCGGGCCGAGGCCCGGGACGGAGTCGAGCACCGAGGCGGTCGCGGCCTTCCCGCGCTTGGCGCGGTGGTAGGTGATCGCGAACCGGTGTGCCTCGTCCCGCACTCGCTGCAGCAGGTAGAGGCCTTCCGACGAGCGGGACATGATCACCGGGTACTCCTGGCCGGGCAGCCAGACCTCTTCCAGGCGCTTCGCGAGACCGCAGACGGACACGTCGTCGATGCCGAGGTCGGCGAGCGCGGCTGCGGCCGCCGCGACCTGGGGAGCGCCGCCGTCGACGACCACCAGGTTCGGCGGGTAAGCGAACTTCCGCTGTGGTGTAACAACCAGCCGTTCGGACTGATCTTCGTCTGGATCCTGATCTTCGCGGGCCTCGGGATCGCCGAGCGTGTCCAGCTCGCCGGATTCCTCCCGCTCCTCCAGGTAGCGGCGGAAGCGGCGGGTGATTACCTCGCGGATCGCGGAAACGTCGTCGGTGCCTTCGTAGCCCTTGATGGCGAAGCGGCGGTACTCGCTCTTGCGGGCCAGGCCGTCCTCGAAGACCACCATCGACGCGACGACGTGCGTGCCCTGCAGGTTGGAGACGTCGTAGCACTCGATGCGCAGCGGCGCGTCGTCGAGCTCCAGGGCGTCCTGGATCTCCTGCAGCGCCTTGGACCGCGTCGTGAGGTCGCTGGCGCGGCGGAGCTTGTGCAGCGCGAGGGCCTGGCTGGCGTTGCGGGCGACGGTCTCGGCGAGGGTCTTCTTGTCGCCGCGCTGCGGGACGCGCAGGTGCACCGGGCCGCCGCGGCGGTCGGACAGCCACTGGATCATCGCCTCGGCGTCTGGCGGGAGCTCGGGGACGAGGACCTCGCGGGGGATGCCGTTGCTGTCGGGGGATGTGCCATCACCGTAGAACTGGCCGAGGAAGTGCTCGACGAGCGTCGCCGTCGTCGTCTCCTCAACCTTCTCAAGGACCCAGCCGCGCTGGCCCCTGATCCGGCCGCCGCGCACGTAGAAGATCTGGACGGCGGCTTCCAGTTGGTCTTCGGCCAGCGCGATCACGTCGCAGTCGGTGCCGTCGCCGAGGACCACCGCCTGCTTCTCCAGGGCGCGCTCCAGGGCCTTGATGTCGTCGCGCAGGCGGGCGGCCCGCTCGTACTCCTCCTCGGCGGAGGCCTGCTTCATGTCGGCGGTCAGCTTCCTGATGAAGCGGCTTGTCTGGCCGGACATGAAGTCGCAGAAGTCCTCAGCGAGCTCCCTGTGCTCCTCGCGAGTGATCTTCTTGACGCACGGGGCGGAGCACTTGCCAATGTAGCCGAGCAGGCACGGGCGGCCGATCTGCGCCGGCGCGCTTGAACACGCCGGTGGAGCAGGTGCGGACGGGGAAGACGCGCAGCAGCGTGTCGACAGTCTCCCTGATCGCCCACGCGTGCGAATAGGGGCCGAAGTACCGCGTGCCCTTCCGCTTGGCGCCCCGCATCACCATGACGCGGGGGAAGTCCTCGCCCATCGTGACCGCGAGGTACGGATAGGACTTGTCGTCGCGGTACTTGACGTTGAACCGCGGGTCGAACTCCTTGATCCAGGAGTACTCGAGCTGGAGCGCCTCGACCTCGGTGTTGACGACCGTCCACTCGACGCTCGCCGCCGTGGTCAGCATCAGCTGGGTACGCGGGTGCAGCGCGGTGAAGTCGGCGAAGTACTGGTTGAGCCGCTGGCGCAGCGACTTCGCCTTCCCGACGTAGACGACCCGGCCGCGCTCGTCGCGGAACCGGTACACGCCGGGCTCCTCGGGGATCTCCCCCGGCTTGGGACGGTAACGGTTCGGGTCGGCCACGGCACTAAGACTAGTCGCCAACGCACGCCCACGCGGTCCTTGCCGCGCGCTCCCTGGCGGTCCTTGCCGGTCGCCGCCGGGTGAAGGGAGGAGATCATCCCGGTTCCTTGCTTCGACTCTCGCGTTATATCTTGTAGGGTGGGTTTGTGACGGAATCTGCGGCGCCGTCGGCAGAGCAGCAGCTCGATGCCGACTACTACCAGAACCCTTACGGTTACTTCGCACGGATGCGGGAAGAGGGGCCGGTCACGCAGGTCGTGCTGCCGCACGGCGAGCGGGTCTGGCTGGTCACCAGGTACGCGGAAGTGCGGGCCGCGCTCGCCGACCCCCGGCTGCACAAGGACTGGGCAGGCAAGCTGACGGCACCCGACTGGGTGCCGGACGAGGTGACTGGGTACCTGTCGGTGCACATGCTCAACACCGACCCGCCGGCCCACACGCGGCTGCGCAAGCTGGTCTCGAAGGCCTTCACCGCGCGCCGGGTCGCCGGGCTGCGGCCCCGGGTCGAGGCGATCACGGCATCCCTGCTCGACGCGCTTGAGGCGCGGGTTCGCGCGGGCGAGGAGACGGTCGACCTGATCGAGGCGTTCGCCTTCCGGCTGCCAGTCACCGTGATCTGCGAGTTGCTCGGCGTGCCGGCACAAGACCAGGCCGAGTTCAGGCAGTGGTCCGACGCGATCGTGTCCGACGGAGGCGAAGCCGGGAGTTTCCGTGCCGCCGGGACGGCGATGTACCACTACTTCACGAAGCTCGTCGCGGCCAAGCGCGTCCAGCCGGCCGACGACATGGTGTCGGCGCTGATCGAGGCGCAGGACTCGGGCGACTCACTCGATGAGCGCGAGCTGATCGCGATGCTGTTCCTGCTGCTGGTGGCCGGCCACGAGACGACGACGAACCTGATCGCCTCGGGGACCCTGGCGCTGCTCACGAATCCCGCCGAGCTTGACCGGCTGCGGGCGGACCCGTCGCTGCTGCCGGGGGCTGTCGAGGAGCTGCTGCGGTATGTTAACCCGCTCAACCACGCGACCGACCGGTTCACGCTGGAGCCGGTGGACATCGGCGGGGTGACGATCCCCGCGCGCGAGTGGGTACTGTGCGTCACGTCGTCGGCGAACCGCGACCCGGGCCGCTTTTCTGACGCCGACCGGCTCGACGTCGGGCGGGACGCGGGCGGTCACGTGGCCTTCGGGCACGGGATCCACTACTGCGTCGGCGCGCCCCTGGCCCGTCTTGAGGGCGAGATCGCGTTCGGGGCGCTGCTCGCCAGGTTCCCTGGCTTGTCGCTGGCGGAGGACCCGTCATCGCTGCGCTGGCGCTCCAGCAGCCTCATCCACGGCCTGGAAGCGCTGCCGGTCCGTCTCCGCTGACTACGCGGCCTTGGCTCCTGTCATAGCTGCCCTTTTGGCGAGAACCCTCATATCGTAGGACGAATCAGCGGCGGGGCAACGCGCCGCGGTTGAACGCCGCGAGACCACCAGGGGCACCCGCGAGCGGTTGACCGGCGCGCCTTCTTCCCAGACCCTAAAATCCTTCCAGGGACGGAAGGTTAACAGGCAGCTAGTCGGGAGCGTTCAGTGAGCGTGCAGGCGGAGCAGGAGAGCTTTAATTTCCAGGCCGAGGCGGTCCAGGTCCTCGACTTGGTCATTAACTCGCTCTACAGCAACAAGGAGATCTTCCTACGGGAGCTGATCTCGAATGCGTCGGACGCCATTGACAGGCTCCGCCTTGAGTTGCTGTCGAGCGGAGCGACTCCCGAGGACGACCAGCCGCCGCGCATCGGGGTCAGTTACGACAAGGACGCAGGCACGATCACCATTTCCGACAACGGGATCGGCATGAGCCGCGCGGAGGTGATCGAGCACATCGGGACGATCGCTAAGTCGGGAACGCGGGAATTCCTGCGGGCGCTGACCGGTGACCAGCGTAAGGACGCGACCCTCATCGGCCAGTTCGGCGTCGGGTTCTACTCCGCGTTCATCGTGGCCGAGCGGGTGACCCTGGTCACCCGGCGCCATGGCCGGCCCGCCGGGGAAGCGGTCCGCTGGGAGTCGGACGGCAAGGGCGAGTACACCCTGCACACGATCGACAGCCCGGCCCGCGGCACCACGATCGTGCTCCAGCTCCGCGAGACCGAGGACGACCTGCTCAACGGCCACCGGCTGCGCTCGATCATCCAGAAGTACTCCGACCACATCAGCCTGCCGATCGTGATGCCAGACGAGGAGACCGGCGAGTCGCCCGTCAACCAGGCATCGGCGCTGTGGACACGGCCCAAGTCCGAGATCACCGATGAGGAATACCGTGACTTCTACCGGCATGTCACCGGCGAGTTCACGGACCCGCTCGCCTGGGTGCACAGCAAGGTCGAGGGGACGTACGAGTACACCCTGCTGCTGTTCATCCCCGGTCGCGCCCCTTATGACCTCTGGATTCAGCAGGCCAGGCGGGGGTTGAAGCTGCACATCCGGCGGGTCTTCGTCCTCGAGGACAACGGCCAGCTGCTGCCGACGTACCTGCGCTTCGTCCGCGGCGTCATTGACTCAAGCGACCTCCCGCTGAACGTGTCCAGGGAACTGCTGCAGAGCAGCCGCGTCGTCGATCACATTCGCGTCAACGCGGTGAAAAAGGTGCTGAGGCTGCTGGCGGACCTGGCCTCGAACGAGCCGGAGAAGTACGCCGCTTTCTGGGCGGAGTTCGGCAGCGCCCTGAAGGAGGGCATGGCCGACGACTTCCATAACCGGGACGAGATCGCGCGGCTCCTGCGCTTCCACTCGACGACGTCGGGCGGCGACCTGAGCCTCGGCACGGGCGACGTCTCGCTCAGCGATTACGTCGGGCGGATGGCCGAGGGGCAGGAGCACATCTACTACCTGGTGGCGCCGACCCTGGCCACCGCCGCCGCGAGCCCGCACCTTGAGGCCTTCAAGAAGAAGGGCGTCGAGGTCCTCCTGCTCGGCGAGGACGTGGACAACTGGGTGGTCAGCAACCTGCGCGAGTTCGATGGCAAGCGCCTGGCGTCGGTCGCGCAGGGCGGCGCGGACGTCGAGTCAATGCTCGCATCCGGGCAGGACGCGGCGGAGGCGGCGGAGAAGGAGCAGGCGGGCGCCGAGTTCGCGGCGCTGACGGAGCGGCTGAAGGCGATCCTGGCAGGCCAGGCCTGGGACGTGCGGCTGAGCAGCCGGCTGACGACCTCGCCCGCCTGCATCGTGGCCAACGAGGCCGACACCAACCCGGCCGTCCGGCTGCGCAGCTACGGCATGCCGTCCCAGCCCGTTCTCGAGATCAACCCGCGGCATCCGCTGATCAGGCGGCTGAATCGCGACACCACGGACCCGCGGCTCGCCGACTGGGCACACGTGCTCTACCACCAGTCGGTGCTGACCCTTGGCGCCCCTGTCGAGGACCCGGCCGGCTTCGTCAGCCGGCTGAACAGCCTGCTTGTCAGCCTCGCGGGCGAGGCAGACAGCCCAGCGCAGGCCGATCAGGAAAGCGCGGGGTAAGCACGCGTCTGCACGGCGGCAGCGACGGCGAGGACCTCCTCTAGCGCCGGTAGCTGACGGCCGGAAGCAGCGGGCACCACCCGAGTCAAGGACCCGGCTAGAGCCCTGCCAGGGATCAGAGCGCGGGAAGCGCCGCTATCCGGCCGGTACGTCGGCGTCGAAGAACAGTCCGACCAGGGTCCCGTCCTGACGAGTGACGACCACACGGGTCACCTGGGAGTGGGCCATCCGGTGTGCCAGGTCAGCCGCGTCCTCGCTGGGCCGCACCGTGGAGGCACCGAACCGTATCAGAGCACCAGCCTGGGCACCGGCGGGGGCGGCTTCCAGGTCCGCCCGGTGCGCCGCGCCCATCACCACGCCAGCCTGGTTCACCACCACGACCGGGCCGAACCCGCATTCGTCCAGGCGCCGCAGGGCCTCGGCGGCCGGAGTGTCCTCGGACGCGGTGGCAACCTGGCGGCGGGTGAACCTCCCGGCGAGCTGCGCGGTGCCCTCGAACGGGAGGTCAGCGGCGAGCCAGTCGACCTTGCCCGCCGCGTAGTCATACACCGGCGCGAACCCGGCCTCTTCAAGCCGCCACGCGGCCCGCGGGCTCATGTCTCAAAGCGAGTCATGGCAGTACACGATGACCGGCCGTGACCGGTCGAGCTGGTCCCGGCCCCGATCCAGATCCTTCAGCGGTACGCTGACCGCGCCGGGCAGGTGCGCCCACTTGTACTCCTCGTCGGGCAGCACCTCGGCCAGCTGCGCACCCTGGCCGGTGAGCTCCCTGAGCTGATCACGCCCGATCCCGGCTGGCATGCTGCCTCCTCATGAGTGCGGGTCACCGGCACCTGCGCCGCCCGCACGACAGTCGTACCCCGTGCCGGGCGGCTTCCCACGCTCAGCCAGATGATGCGTCGGGCCTGATGGCCGGGACGGCAACAGCCACCCCCGACCGGCCCTGCGAGCTCCGGCGGGATGCGGTCGGATCGCATCCCGCCGGCTGAGATTCCGATTCTGGCTACCTGGCCGGAGGGGTGAACTCGATGATTGCCTTGGAGAGCTCGGCGGGTGCTTCGAGGGGGATGAGGTGGCCGGTGGCGGGAATGACGGTGAAGTCCGCGTGGGCGAGGTAGGGCAGGAGGTTGCGGCGCAGCACGCCGGCCGGCTCGACCTGGTCGTGTTCTCCTGCGATCACGAGCACCGGGACGTTGATCTTCTGGGCCTGGCTGGTGATGTCCTGCGCGATGCCGCGTAGCGGCCACTCGGTGCGCGCGCCGGGGGCGCCGGCGCGCGAGTCAGTCACCACCTGGGCCTTGACGGTGTCGTCCAGCGGCGTTGCCGTCAGGATGTTGTCGCGGGCGCCGGCCACGGTCCCGTCGGAGTCGTGGGCGTGGGACAGGCCCGCCTGGTACTCGGGGGTGATGACGTCAGCGGGCTTGGCCGGCCCGGGCCCGACGAGCACGAGCCCGGCTAGCCCTTCAGGGCGGGTGGCGGCGGCGAGCTGGGCGACTTTGCCGCCCATCGAGTGGCCGACCAGGATGTAGCTGGCCAGGCCGGCGTCCTTGATGACGTCGAGGGTGTCGCTGGCGAGCTGGTCCAGCGTGTAGGGGCCCGGAAGGTCGCTGGAGCGGCTCCACCCGCGAAAGTCGATGCTCAGCGTGCTGCGGCCGGGGAGCCGGCTGACGACTTGTTCCCAAGTACGGGCTGACCCTCCCCAGTAGTGAAGGAACACCAGCGTCGGGCCGACGCCGGATCGGTGGTCGTAAACGGGCAAGCGGTGCTGCGTGCCGGTGTTCATGCCAGCTCCTTGAAGTGCACTCAGGACACGGAATGTTGTCTTCCTCAACTGTCCCGCCGGGAGACCGCTAAATCACTGCTCACGTTGGACACGGCATGGTGGAAAGTGGACAGGTGAATGTGATCCGCCAGCTGACGTACCGGCCGCCGGACGCTGCCCGGGCCAAGGTCGAGACCATGTCGTTCCAGACGCTGCGCCGCCTCAATGACGGCGCGACTCAGCGGGGCGACTTCCACGTGCTGGGCATCATCCGGCGGGGGCACGGATCGGTCTCGGCCGACTTCTCCGCGCATACGCTGACGCCGCGCACGGTGGTCCTGATCGGCCCCGGCGTCGTCCACCAGTGACCGATATCGCCGGTCTTGCCGGCGATCTCGTCCTTTTCGTGCCCACCGCGCCGGGGCCGTCCGCCCGCGAACTCGTTTCCGGTCCGGCCGTCGCGGCGTGCTGGACCGCGCCGGACGCGACATGGCCTTTGATCACCGCCGCAGTCCGCCACCTCCGGCTTGAGACCGCCCCCGGCGTCCCGGCCCGCAGCCCCGCCGGCGAGATCCCTGGCCTGCTCCTGTCCGCCCTGCTCACGCGACTGGATCCGCCGCCGGCTCCCGGCGACAGCGGCAACGATGTCTTCCGCCGGTTCCGCGCCAGCGTGGAGCAGCAGTTCCGCGACCACCACGACGTCAGCCACTACGCCTGGGCACTTGGCTACGCCCCAAGGACGCTGTCCCGCGCCGCCCACGCGGCCACCGGCCGCAGCGCCAAGGCCTACATCAGCGAGCGCATACTCCTGGAGGCCAAACGGCTCCTGGCGCACGACCAGCTCACCCCGGCGCGCTGCGCCCAGCGACTCGGGTTCCCCGACGCTTCAAACTTCTCCGCGTTCTTCCTGCGTGAGTCCGGAGTGCGGCCCGGAGCCTGGCAGGCAGCTCACCGGTGAGGCGGCGACGACCACGGTGAACCCGCAGATCATCATCGCAGCGATCCGGGAACGCCTCGCCGGCGAGCCCGCGCGACGTGTGCTGGCAGCCTCAGCCGGGTTCGTGTCAGAGGGGCCCGTAGCGGGCGGTGCGGTGGCTGGCCTGGAAGGCCCAGTACCGGTCGCCGTATGACCAGTGCCACCACTCGGCGGGGTAGTTGACGAGCCCGGCGGCGTTCATGGCGTCAGCGAGGATGTCACGGTGCCGGCGGGTGCCGGCGGTCACCGGGGCCGCCGTGCGGGAGCCATCGCCGGGCTGGTTGAATCCCCATCCCATGTCTGCCGCGTTCCCGTCACGGAGCAGGACGACGTCGACCGCGCCGCCAGTGCTGTGCGGGGGCACGATGCCGGGCGGGGCCACGAACCGCGCGTTCTCGCGCCAGGCCTCGTCCGGGTCCAAGTCGGGGCGGCTGGCCCGTAGCCGGTCAAGGCACTCGTCCCACAGCCGCTGCTGGGCCCAGGCCGGGCGCCAGCCCTCCTTGACCTGGACCTGGTAGCCGGCAGGCAAGCTCGCCTGGACGCGGGTGAGCCTTTCCGCGACCCCAGCCCTGAGCTGGAACGGGTTGTCCGACAACTGCTGGACCTGTGCCCTGGTCTGGTCGACGTCAAGGGCAGTGATGGTCCTGAGGTCAACGAGCGGCTCGCCGTTGTCGGCGATGGCGACGCGGAGCACTCGGGGGTCGTCGATCAGCGCAGCCGGATCAGTGTAAAGGATCACGCCGCGATCGTAACGACATCGCCCATGGCCCTGGAGGCGAACACGATTACTGCGAAAGTGGCCAATCGATTCTCCTCTCACGGGCGTAACCAGGCCATCCTGGAAGGATCGAGTTCCATGACGACGCTGCCAACTCTGTCTGCCACTGCCATCGAGTCAGATCGGGTAGTGCTGCGCAAGGCGCGGGACGCTGACCGCGAGGGGATCGTCGAGGTGCTTACCGATCCCGAGGTCAGGGCGTACCTGGGCGGCCCGCTGGCCCCTCTGTTCTTCCCGAACGGGATTTTGAAGATAGTGGATACTTAGGCACGCTGGAGCGCGCCTAAGTATCCACTATGACAGAGCCGCGGGGACATGCCGCCCGATCCGCCCGGAATGTCCGGCGGAACCGGTGTAGAGCTTGGCGGCTGTGGCCGGGCTCGACCAGTCTCGGTCTGGTCGTCGTGGGGCAACAATTTGCTGCCTGATCGTGCGGCGTCCTATGGCCGGGACGTGCTTGGAACGACGATGGCGGTCACGATCAGGCCCTTGCTGATCAGCCAGCGTCCCGTGAACCCGGGAGTAAGCACACCGGCGCGTGCGGGCCTTGATGGGCTCGCACGCGCCGTCGCCGTTCGACCGGTGCAGCGCTCCAGTTGAACGCCGCGACTAGTCGTTGCTTTGGCGGCTTGCCAATATGGCGGACTTCTGGAAAGGAAGCCCGCCCGTACGCGCTAGTGCCGGCTGTCTCACTCGGCGGGGGCGCCCGCCTCGACCGGCTTCTAGTCCTCCCCCACCGTCTCGTCCGTGACCACCGTTCCCGCGACCACGCACCTCCCAGTCCTCCTCGGTTCCCGCACCGGCGGCTGCCCGCTCGAAGAAAGCGGCCGCCTCCTCAAGCCTTCTTCGCGGCCGCCTCGTCCGTGACCACCGTTCCCACGACCACGCTCGCGTCGCTCGCGGTGCCCTCCTCGGGGGCGTGCGCCGGCTGGGCGGGAACGGTAAGGCCGGGCGCGCTGAGCTCCGGTACCTTCTTGACCGCCTCAAGGGCCGACTCGATCGCCTCGGCCAGCGACGGAGACGCGGTGTCATCGAAATCCATCTTCGTGACGGTCACCTGGGCGTTAGTCGGCAGAGAGTCGGTACCGAAGACCGCGCTCGCGCAGCCCGCCTCCCGCAGGATCGCTGATTCAGCCTCGGATATCTCCCGGCTGAGAACCAGTGAGAACCTATATCCCATCGCTTTCGCCTTTCCATTTCTCCGCGTATCCTTCGGCCCATCTCACCGCGCCTTACTTCGCGCCGTAGCCCGAGAAGAGATGAACTGTTTTATCCTGACGCTCCTGGGCGGCCGGATCTCCGGGGGAAGGCCAGGATGAAAGTGGTTCATTCACCGGCCAATAGCACCGTAACGTGCGACCCGGTGTTCAAGCAAGACAGTGCCGTCGCGCCATAAGGTTCTTGACTTGTTGTTATTTCCTGGCCTTGTTACAGTGCCGTCGCACGACATTCGTCTTTGCCAACTTTCCCTGGAGCCGTATGTCTCAGCCCGTCCTCGACGCCGACCAGTGGTGCCGCCGCTTCCGGCCGGCGAGAAACGCGACCGCACGGCTCGTCTGCCTTCCGCACGCCGGCGGGTCGGCGCCCTTCTTCCTGCCGGTCGCGGCGGCGCTAAGCCCTGGTGTCGACGTCGTGGCCGTGCAGTACCCGGGACGGCAGGATCGCCGCGGCGAGCGGCCGCTGACCGACATGGACGCCCTCGCGGGCAGCATCTGTGAGGTGCTGCTCGGCCAGCCGGAGCTTCCCACGACCATCTTCGGCCACAGCCTGGGCGCGATCGTGGGCTTCGAGGTCGTCCGCCGCCTTGAGGCGGCCGACCAGCACCCGGTGCGGCTGTTCGCCTCCGGGCGCCGGGCGCCGTCGACCGTCAGGGACGACGCGGTGCACCTGCGAGACGACGCCGGCATCATCGCCGAGGTCCGCAGGCTGAACGGCACGGCCTCCTCGGTGCTGAGCGACGACGACCTGATGCGCGCCGCGCTGCCGTCGCTGCGGGCCGACTACCGGATCGCCGAGACGTACCACTGCGCCCCGTCCGACACCGTGCGCTGCCCGGTGACGGTTCTGACCGGGGACAGCGACCCGAAGACGACACTGGACGAGGCCAACGACTGGGCGAAGCACACCACGGCCGAGTTCGACCTGCACGTATTCACCGGCGGTCATTTCTTCCTCACGCAGCACGTGGACGCGATCAACGAGATGCTTCGCAGGCACTTCCAGGCCGAGCGCGCCCGCGTAGCTCCCTGACGAGGCCGCTGACCCGGTTGCCCCTCACGTTCGTGATCTTCGCGATCGCCGTCGGCACGTACTGAAGCCGGCCTCGTCGCCAGGAGGCCCTGCGGCGGAGCTCGTGGCGATGAGGCGTGTCTTGGCGGACGAACCTCACCTAGGCAGGGCGGGCACCGCGACCGGTCGCGACCGCCAGGGCACCTAGCGGCGGCACCATCCCCGCCATCCCGCAAGGGACGGGGTCACGCACCGCCGCGCCAGAGCGCACCTTCCCGGTGTGCACCCGGCACGACGCGGCCCCCGGCGCCGGCCCGCATCACGGCTGGCACCCCGGGGGCACCTAATGGGCACCGGCCCGCCCGGCACCCCGCCACCCGGCGGGGGCACACGGGGAGTCGCTCTCGGCAACGCGAGGAGCCCGCAAGCACGCCGGGACAACCCCCAGCGAGCTTACGGACACGTGCACACTAATGCTGGAACGCGTACGTCGGGAGCTCCACCGGCCGTCCGGCGGGCAGCACCCGCGCCCAGTCCACCGCCGCGCCGGCCGCGTGCGCCTGCGCCAGGGCGGCGGTCACCGCGTCGCCTGCCGCGATGCCCGGCCGCTGTGCGGGGATGAACACGGCATCACCGGCGAGCGCCGGACCAAACGCGGTCAGCGTGGCACCCGGGCCGACCTCGATGAACACCCGCACGCCGCGGGCCGCCAGTGCCGACACCGCGTCGCCGAATCTGACCGTCCGCCGCGCAGCGGCCGCCCAGTACCCGGGCTTGGGGTCGGTCACCACGTCGCCGTCGAGCGCCCCCGCCCACGGGATGCGCGGGGCGGCGTGTGGCAGGGCGGCGGCCGCCCGGTCCAGGTCGTCAAGCACGGGGTCCATCCGGGCCGAGTGGAACGCGTGCGAAACCCTCAGCATCCGGGTCCGCACCCCCCGGGCGGCGAACCGCGCCGCCACCGCGCGCACCGCGTCCGCCTCACCGGAGACCACCGCAGCGGCCGGGCCGTTGACCGCTGCGATGCTCACACTCGCGCCCAGGACACAAGCGCTGATGACCGAGGTGACCTCACGCTCGCTCGCGGCGATCGCGCACATCTCACCGCCCGGCAGCTGCTGGATCAGCCGCGCCCGCGCCGCCACCAGCCGACAGGCGTCCGCGAGCGTCAAAACGCCCGCCGCGTACGCGGCGGCGACCTCGCCGACCGAGTGCCCGGCCACCGCCTCCGGGCGGACCCCGCACGCCGCGAGCATGGCGACCAGGCCCGCCTGCACAGCGAACAGGCACGGCTGGGCGAACAGCGCCTGATCCGCCCGCGGGTCGTCCTCCATTTCCCAGCCGAGCGCCACCGAGTCGACCGGGACGCCGAGCTCCGCCTGGAGCAGCCCGCACGCCACGTCGAACGCCGCCGCGAACACCGGGCTGCCCGCGTAGAGTCCGGCCGCCATTCCTGGCCGCTGTGCTCCTTGACCGGAGAAGAGGAACCCGACCCGCCCCGCGCCGTCCGCCGGGACCGCACCGGTGACGACCCGCGCCGCGGGCTCGTCGGCGGCGAGGGCGGCGAGCCCGGCCCGCAGTTCCTCCGGCGCGGAGCCGATGACCACCGCGCGGTGCTCGAACGTCGTTCGGCTGGTGGCCAGCGACCAGGCTACATCGGCGGGGTCCAGGCCTGGCCGCGCCGCCAGCCACCCTGCGAGCCGTGCCGCCTGCGCAGCCAGGGCCGCCGACGACCGCCCGGACACCAGCCACAGCGTCCGGCCGTCGACCGGCAGCGGCAGGCTCGCGATCGCCGCGTCTCCGTGGCCCGCGTCCCTGTTGCTCCGTGTCCCCGTGCTCCGTGTCACCGTGCTCCGTGTCACCGTGCTCCGTCCCGGCGTCCCGCGCGGGGGGCGGTTCCTCGACGATGACGTGGGCGTTGCCGCCACTCAGGCCGAACGAGGAGACCCCGGCCCGGCGCGGCGGGCCTCCAGCGGGCTGGCCGCGCTGGACCGCGAGCACCATCTTCATCACTCCGGCCATCCCGGCCGCGGTCCGGGAGTGGCCGACGTTACCGCTCGGGACCGTCAGGCCGCTCGGCGCTCCGCCTTGGTTGACCGCACTGCAGGAGATCACCGCGAGGAGACGGTGACCGTCGCGGCGGGCGTCGCTCAGCCTCTCAAGGACCAGCGTCCCGGCGCCCTCGCCCCACCCGGTGCCGTCCATGACCGCCACCCCGCCGGCCAGCGCCAGCGTGCACTCGCCCGATCGCAGCGCCTGGCAGGCCACGTGCAGGGCCACCAGCGCCGTCTCCCGCGCCGTGTCCACCGTCAGCGCTGGCCCCTCAAGGCCGAGCGTGTGAGCGATCCGGCTGGAGACAGCGCTGGTCGCCCCGGTGAACACCCCGGTCGCGGAGCCGCGCAGCCTGTGCGGGTCAATCCCGGCCCTTTCCAACGCCTCCCAGGACACCTCGAGCAGCAGTCGCTGCCGCGGGTCCATCGCAAGCGCCTCCCGCGGGCCGATGCCAAAGAAGCCCGCGTCGAATTCGACGGCGTCATGCGGGAAACCGCTCTGGACGGCGGCCGGGATGCCCGGGTCGCCGGCGTCCGCGACCAGATCCCACAAGTCCTCCGGGCTGTCCGTCCCGCCGGGGAACCGGCAGCCCATGCCGACGATCGCCACTGGCTCGAAGTCGCGCGCCTCAAGCGTCCGCGCGCCCCTGGGCGCGTCGCGCGGGTCAGCGGTCCGCTTCTTCAGGTATTCAAGGAACTTCTCTTCATCTGCCATGGAATTGTTCCCGCGCCGCCCGCCGGGTCAGGCGGATCAGGAGCGGTCGCAGGTGACGACGGCGTTGCGGAGTTCGCAGCCCCGCAGTTCATCAGTCCAGTACATGTCCGGCTCGCGGTGCGGGGACGCCGACTTGCGGTCGTCCGCAGTGGCTTCGAACGGGCAATCAGCATTCATCGTCTATCACCGATCTCCAAGGCTGCCGCGGAGCGAAAACAAGGCCACCATCCATAAAGCGTGCACAATTCAGGCAACGGCGAATCGAGGCCCGCCGAATGGATAGTAGTTAGATCCGCCGCTCACGACCATGCCGCGGCGGGAACTGCTCCATGGCGGTGTCCAGCGGCTTGCTCGGCGGCGGAGGGGCCGTGCGACATCCCCAGCAGTGGCCGCGTCGAGGCGTCCGTTAGCGGCAGCCCCGCAGTTGCGGGAACGGGGAGGAGCCGTCCCCGGTGCCGACGAACCCGATCGCGGCGCGGTTCGCGGCGTGTCCGGCATCCGAATCAGCGTCCCGTCCAGCGTGCCGTGCGGCAGATGAACGCCGAGCGGAACCTACCTTTATTCGCGACCGCGCGCGGGATGGAACCATGCGGCCCGCCCAGATCTCCGAATCAATGCAAGACGTTCCGATTGAGGGACAGCGCACGGAAGCTTGCGGCTATGATCGGCGGGCCGCGCTTCGCCCGGCTCTATTCGTCGTCCTTGCTCGCGGCGTGCTGACGGGCGGGAAGCCGGGCAAGTGCAACCAGGTTTCGTTCGTGGCGGACGCGACGCCGCTGTCGCCGGGGGAAAGCTCTCATATTCAGCATCGGGTAATCCATCCGGGCATCAATCTCGCTTGGTTGGGCGATACCCATCGCGCCCGGAATTTCCCGGGTGATCTCACCGGATCTGGCCGCCGACGCGGCGATCAAGTGATGCTTTCCCGCAGTTGAACGCGGCATAGTCGTGAGCGGCGGATCTAACTACTATCTACTCGGTGGTTCTTAATTCGCCATGACAGCTTTCCGGCACCCACGCGACGGCGCAGAATTCGTGGCTTGACCTGAAGGATATTAACGATGCCTCATGTCCACGACGCCGTTGGCAACTCCGTTCCCGGGCCGGTGAAGTCCTTCGTCGAGCTCCTGTCCACCCAGGCCGAGCTCCGGCGGGACGACATCGCCTACCGCTTCCTGCTCAGCGGGGACGTGGACGGCGAGACTGCGGAGGCTACGTTCGGCGACCTTGATCATCGCTCCCGGGCCATCGGGGGCTGGCTGCAGGAACACGGATTCGCTGGCACCCGGGCGCTGTTGCTGTACCCGGACGGACTGGAGTTCATCCGCGGCTATCTGGGCTGCCTGTTCGGCGGAGTCGTCGCGGTCCCGTGCCCGGCCCCGATGAGCGGGCAGATGCACCGGGTCCTTCCCCGGCTCCAGCGGCTGGCGGCCAATGCCGAGGCCCGGATTGTGCTCACCACCGGGCCGATCCTTTCCGCTCTGCGCGGCGCGGTGGGCGACGCGCCCGAACTGGCCGCGCTGACCTGGGCCGCGACCGAGGACATGCCCGATCAGGCTCGGGACGCCTGGCGGGATCCCGGAGCCGGCCCGGATTCGCTCGCGTTCTTGCAGTACACCTCGGGCTCCACGAGTGCGCCCCGCGGTGTCATGGTGAGTCACGGCAACCTGCTCGACAACCAGCGGATCCTCGCCGAGAGCACTGGCCACACGCCGGAGCTTCTCGCCGCGCATGACGGCGACCTGATGGTCAGCTGGCTGCCGGTGTTCCACGACATGGGCCTGATCATGGGCGTCCTCCATGCCGTGTACACGGGCCGCACCGTCGACCTCTTCTCTCCCATGCACTTCCTGCAGAAACCCGAGCGCTGGCTGACCGCGGTGTCGGCCTACCGGGCGCACACCAGCGGCGCGCCCAACTTCGGCTACGAGCTGTGCCTGCGCAAGGCCACGCCGGAGCTGCTTGAGCGGCTGGACCTGACATCGTGGCAGGTGGCGTTCAACGCGGCCGAGCCGGTCCGCCCGCGGACGCTGCGCCGCTTCGCGGAGAAGTTCGCCCCTGCTGGGTTGCAACGCGGATCCCTCTACCCGGCGTACGGGCTTGCCGAGGCGACGCTGATGGTGAGTGGCCCGAAGGTCGGCGCGGGAGCCACGATCGGGCCGGCCCCGGAGGAGTATCCCGGCGCGTCGGCCCGGGAGGTGGTGGGTGCCGGCCGTCCCCGCATGACCACAGTCATCGTCGACCCCGAGCGCGGGACGCCCCGTCAGGACGGGGAAGTCGGCGAGATCTGGGTCAGCGGGCCGAGCGTGGCCCTCGGATACTGGAACGACCCGGTTAAGACCGAAGAGACGTTCAACGCCCGGCTCGCCGACGGCAGGTCCGGGTTCCTGCGCACTGGTGACCTGGGCTTCGTCCGGGACGGCGAGCTCTTCATCAGCGGCCGGCGCAAGGACATCCTCATCATCGACGGCCGGAACCACTATCCGCAGGACCTTGAGCTGACCGCTGAGCTTGCCCACCCGGCGGTGAGAGGCGGGTGTTCCGCCGCTTTCCCCGTCGGCACTGGTTTCCCGGTCGGCACTGGCGACGACGAGCGGCCGGTGCTGGTCGCGGAGGTGACCTCGGAAGATCCGGCCGAGCTCGCGACGATCGGCGCGGCCATTCGCCGGGCCATCGCGGAGGAACACGGGCTGGCCCTGCGGGACGTGGTGCTGATCCGGCCCGGCACGATCTTCAAGACGTCGAGTGGCAAGATCCAGCGCAGCGCCTGCCGGAAGGCACACGCTGACGGGACGCTCGCCCGGCTCAGCCCGGCGGCGGCCGAGCCGGCGGCACCTGCCGCGAGCCAGCCTGCCGACGACGCCGCGTCCATCGAGTCGTGGCTGGCCGAGGCGGTGGCTCGCCGGGCCGCCATCGACCAGGCGCGGATCTCGGGTGACCAGCCAATCGCCGAATACGGCCTCGGATCACGCGCCATGGTGGAACTGGTCGGCGAACTGTCGGAATGGCTGGGCCGCCAGCTCGAGCCGACCGTGCTATACGAGTACCCGACGATCGCCGGAGCCGCGCGAGCCTTCAGCGCCACGGCGGACGCCGTCGCGCGATCCGCCGCCCCCGCGCCTGCCGCCGATCCCATCGCCATCGTGGCGATGGCCTGCCGGTTCCCCGGCGGAGCGGAGGATCCCGAGGCCCTGTGGCAGGTGCTAGCGGGCGGCATCGACGCGGTCGGCGACCCGCCCCCAGGCCGCTGGGACACCACCGCGCTCTACGATCCCGACCCCGGGGTCGCCGGCCGCGCCTACACGCTGCAGGGCGGTTACCTGCCCGGCATCGACCGCTTCGACGCCCCGTTCTTCGGCATCTCGCCGCGTGAAGCCGCAGCCATGGACCCGCAGCAGCGCCTCCTGCTACGGACCGCGTGGGAAGCGCTGGAGCGAGCCGGGACCGTACCCGAGCGGCTGCGGGGCAGCGCCACCGGCGTCTACATCGGGATGTACGACAGCGGCTACCTGGCCTCCGCGTCCCTCGACCAGCTCGACGGGCACGTCGGCACCGGGTCGGCGGCCAGTGTCGCATCAGGCCGCATCGCCTATACCCTGGGCCTCCAGGGCCCCGCGGTCACCATTGACACCGCCTGCTCCTCGTCGCTGGTCGCCCTGCACCTGGCCATCCAGGCGCTGCGCGGCGGCGAGTGCGACCTCGCGCTTGGCGGCGGTGTGACCGTGATGCCGACACCGCGTGCGCTGGTGGAGTTCAGCAGGCTGCGAGGCCTGTCCCCCTCCGGCCGCTGCAAGCCGTTCTCCGCGGCGGCCGACGGCATGGTCTGGGCCGAGGGGTGCGGCCTTCTGGTGCTCAAGCGGCTGGCCGATGCTCAGCGGGACGGCGACCAGGTTCTGGCCGTGGTCAGGGGCTCGGCGGTTAACCAGGACGGCCGCAGTCAGGGGTTGAGCGCACCGAACGGCATCGCACAGGAGCAAGTGATACGAGCGGCCCTGGCCGCCGCCGGCCTCGAACCGCAGGACATCGACTACGTGGAAGCCCACGGGACCGGGACCCCGCTGGGGGATCCGGTGGAGGGCCGTGCGCTGGCCCGCGTCTTCGGTGGCTCGCGCCAGCGGCCGCTCTACATCGGATCACTGAAGTCCAATCTCGGCCATACCCAGGCGGCGGCCGGCGTCGCGGGAGTGATCAAGACGGTCCTTGCCCTACGGCACGGGCAACTGCCCGCGTCATTGCACGCGAGTGTGCCGACCTCGCAGGTGGACTGGGAAGGCGGCCGCCTGGAACTGCTCAGCGACGCCCGGCCGTGGTCACCAGGCGCGCGGGTACGCCGGGCCGGCGTGAGCAGCTTCGGGATCAGCGGCACCAACGCCCACCTGATCGTGGAAGAGGCCCCAGCGCCGGTAGCCGCCGGCGCTCGCCCCGACCCCGGTGAGCAGCATCCGGAGACGCGGGTCTTTGACGGCGCGCCGGCGCTGTTCCCGTTGTCCGCCCGCGGCGTCGCCGCACTGCGCGGGCAGGCCAGCCACCTGGCGCAGGCACTCGGCTCCGGCCAGCTCCCCTCGTGGCGGTCGGTCGCCGGGGCCCTGGCCCATCACAGGACCCACTTCGAGCAGCGGGCGGTCATCCTCGCCAGCAGCCGGGATGAGCTGCTCAGCGGCCTGCGCGGGCTGGCCGCCGCGCCGGACGAGTCCCCCGGCACGGCGATCGGGCCCACCGGGGAGATGGTCGCCGGCCGGGTGGCATTCGTCTTCCCCGGCCAAGGGTCGCAGTGGGCCGGGATGGCGGCTGACTTGCTGCCGCGATCGGCGGTATTCGCCAGGGAATTCGCCCGCTGTGACGAGGCGCTGCGGCCTTACACCGGCTGGTCGGCCACGGCGGTGCTGCGCGGGACGGAGGACGCCCCCAGCCTGGACCGGGCCGACGTTGTCCAGCCAGTGCTTTTCGCGGTGATGGTATCGCTGGCCGCACTGTGGCGGTCGTTCGGCGTCGAACCGGACGCGGTGATCGGGCACAGCCAGGGGGAGGCCGCCGCGGCATGCGTTTCTGGCGCGCTGAGCCTGCAGGACGCGGCGCGGGTGGTGGCCTTGCGCAGCCGGGCGGTGGCCACCCTGGCTGCCGAGGGCGCGATGGCCGTCGTGGACATGCCTCGTGACCAGCTGGACGAGCGCCTGGATGAACTGGGCGGGCGGGCGGAGGTCGCCGCGGTCAACAGCAGCCGGTCTACCGTCCTTGCCGGGCCTGGCGATGCCATTGACGAGCTGCTTGCCGGGCTAGAGGAAGCCGGGATCTTCGCGCGGCGCCTGCGGGTCGGCTACGCGTCGCACACCGCGCAGATGGACCCGCTGCGGGAGACGATCCTCGCTGACCTGGCCGGGATCGCCCCCGCCACGCCGTCCATCCCCTGGTACTCGACCGTCCTCGGCCAAGTTGTCGGCGAGGCCAGCGCCGACGCCGGGTACTGGTTCAGGAATGTGCGGGAACCGGTCCGCTACGCGGAGACGGCCGCCCGCATGATCGCGGACGGATTCCGGTTCTTCGTCGAGCTGAGCCCGCATCCCTCACTGCTCGTGGCCCAGGCGACCATCGCCGAGGACGCCGGCGGTCCGGTCGCGGCCGTCGGCTCGCTACGGCGAGGCGAGGACGGGGCCGCGTGCCTCGCCCGCGCGCTGGGCGAGCTGCACGTCGCGGGCCTGAACCTGCACTGGGACCGGCTAGTCCCGGATACCCGGGCTGACCTGCCCACCTACGCGTTCGACGAGGAACGGCACTGGACCGAGCCGTCGGCGGCCGGCAACCGTGAACTCGCCGGGGAGCCGCACCCGTTGCTGGGGATTGGCCTGGGATCGGCCGGCGGGAGCCGCTGGACATTCCGCAAGACCTGGTCCGCGGCCAACGCGGGGTGGCTGGCCGATCACAAGGTGTTCGGCCGGGTCGTCCTGTCCGCCACTACCGTGCTAGAGCTATGCCTGGCCGCGCTCGAGGCCGGCCCCGGCCTCGGCGCGGCCGGCCTCGCGGAGCTGGCCTTGGTCACCCCCCTGGTGGTGGCGGAGACGGGAACGACGGAAATCCAGGTTGAGGTGACGGCCGCCGAGTCGCCCGGCGGGGACGATGCCGCCCCAGCCGCGGAAGTCTCGGTCTACAGCAGAGACGGCGGATCCCCGGCATGGACGCTGCACGCCACGGCGTCGACCGCCGCGCCTGACGGACTACCAGACGACCCGGCGCCATCGTGGCCAGAAGGCGCCGCCACGGCTTGGCCTGAGTCCGGGTACGCGGCCCTCGCCGAGGCTGGCCTGGGATACGGGCCGGCGTTCCGGGGGGTCGAGGCGGCCGTGGCCGTGGACGAGACGACCGTGCTTGCCCGGATTTCGCTACCCGCGCCGGCCGGAGACGCCATCTCAGGCCGGGTGCATCCCGCCCTGCTAGATGCGGCGCTGCAGGTGGCGTCAGTGTTCGCCGCCCCCGGGCAGAGGCTGCTGCCCGCCGCCGTCGCCCGCGCCGTCCTTCCCGACGCGGCCGAGACGGAGCTGACCGCGCTGGTGGTCAGGGCCGGCGAGCCAGCCGGCCCGGATCTCACCATCGACGTGACGCTCTGGGACCGCGACGGGTTCCCGGCCGGGCGGCTGGCCGGCGTCCGGCTTCGCGAGGTCAGCGGGGCCGCCGTGACCCGCGGCTCGCGGGCTACTCGTGACCTTCACGCGGTGCGCTGGATCCCGGCACCAGCACCAGCACCGGCACCGGGCGGGCCGGGCGTGCCCCCGCTGGCCGTCATCCGCCCCGCCGCCGGGCGGTCGCTTGACGAGGCGGCCGCCGAGGCGCTGAGCCAGCTTCAGGCCTGGCTTGACAACGACCCGTCCGACCCCCGGACCCTTGTCGTCGTGACCGAGCGGGCAGTCGCCACCCACCTCGGCGAGGACATCGCCTCCCTTCCGGGAGCCGCCGTGCACGGGCTGGTCCTGTCGGCTCAGGCCGAGCACCCAGGCCGGTTCGTCGTCGTCGATATCGACGATCCCGATCCGCCCGCCGCGGTCGTCGAGGCCGCAGTCGCACTGGACGAACCGCAGGTGGCGGTGCGTGCGGGGCAGCTACTTGTGCCCCGCCTGGCCCCGGTAAGCGCACCGGCCGCGCTGCCGGCCTCCGTCCGGCTCGCGGTCACCGAGCCTGGGGAGGTCAGCAGCGTCACGCTCGTCCCCGATCCCGGCCGCGGGGGCCGGCCCCTGCGAAGCGGTGAGGTGCGCGTGGCTGTCCGGGCGGCAGGACTGAATTTCCGTGACGCGCTGCTGGCCCTGGACGTCTTCCCCGGCGAGGGGCCGCCGGGAGCGGAGCTGTCCGGCGTGGTGCTGGAGGTGGCCGCGGACGTGGCCGACCTGGCTCCCGGTGATCGCGTCATGGGCCTGACCGCGGACGGCGTCGGCAGTACATGTGTCACAAGCCGGCGCCTGCTGTCCCGGTTCCCCGCGGAGTGGAGCTTCGCCGAGGCGGCGGCGGTCCCGGTCATCTTCCTGACGGCGTACTGCGCGCTGCGCGACCTGGCCAAGGTGGCACCAGGGCAGAAGGTGCTCGTGCACACCGCCACCGGCGGTGTCGGGCACGCGGCCATCCAGCTGGCCCGCCACCTCGGCGCCGAGGTCTACGCCACGGCGAGCCCCGGGAAACAGCATGTGCTCAGGGACCTGGGGGTGCCGGCCGCGAACATCGCGTCCTCCCGCACTCTCGAGTTCGCGAGCCTGTTCCCGGCACGGGGCCTGGACGTCGTACTCAACTCCCTGACCGGCGAGGTCATCGACGCGTCGGCAGGCCTGCTCCGCGACGGCGGGCACTTCATCGAGATGGGCCGGACCGACCTGCGCGACCCGGCCGCGTTCGCCCCCCGCCTCACCTATCACCCGCTGGAACTGCTTGACCTCGACCCGGCTTACCTCCAGCGGATGCTCGGCGAGCTTTCCGTCCTGTTTGACCAGGGCGTCCTGGTGCCGCCCCCGCTCACCGCCTGGGACGCCCGTCACGCGGCAACCGCCCTGGACCGCCTCGCCCATGGCCGCCATACCGGGAAGTACGTCCTGGTCTTCGCGCGCCCGCTCGATCCGGCCGGCACCGTCCTCATCACCGGCGGCACCGGCCTGCTGGCCATCGAGACCGCCCGTCATCTGGTCCGCCACCATCAGGTCCGCCACCTGCTGCTGGCCAGCCGCACCGGATCCGGTCACCCCGCGGCGGCCACCCTGGCTGACGACTTGCGCGCCATCCGCCCCGGCGTCCAGGTGACCATCGCGTCCTGCGACGTCACCGACGCTGCCGCGGTCCGCCACCTGCTGAGCGGCATCGACCCGGAGCACCCCCTCACCGCGGTTATCCACACCGCGGGCGCCCTGCACGACGCGCCGCTGCACAGCCTGACCGCCGGCACGCTCCGCAGCGCGCTCGCCCCCAAGGCCGACGCGGCGGACACCCTGCACGCCCTCACCCGGCACCATGACCTGGCCGCCTTCATCGTCTACTCCAGTGCCGCGGGCACCCTGGGCAACCCCGGGCAGGCCAACTACACCGCGGCCAACGCCTATCTCGACGCGCTAGCCCGGCACCGGGCGGTCCACGGTTACCCGGCTACGTCGGTCGCCTGGGGTCTGTGGGCTCAGGCCAGCGCGCTGACAGCTGGACTCAGCGAGAGCGGTCAGGCTCGCGTGCGCCGCGGCGGCCTGCTACCGCTAACCACCGGGCACGGACTCGACCTGCTTGACGCGGCGCTGCTGAGCGGGCAGCCGGCCGTACTGGCGGCGCCGCTCGACCGCGCCGCGCTCCGCGAGCAGGCCAGGGAAGGAACGCTGCCCGCCCTGCTTCGCGACGTGGCCGGATCGCCCGGTTCGCCGGGCGTGGCCGCGCCGCGCCGCGACGACCTGGCCGCCCGGCTGGCCCGCCTGCCTGCCACGCGGCAGCGCGAGCGGCTGGTCGCGCTCGTGGCGGACGAGGTCGCGAGCGCGCTGGGCCTGCCGTCAGGCACCGAGGTGCGAACGGACCAGCCCTTGCGGGAAGCAGGCCTGGATTCGGTGACCGCGCTTGAAGTGCGCAACCGGCTTGGCGCGCGCGTCGGGTCCCGCCTGCCGGCCACGGTGCTGTTCGACTACCCGACCGTCGGCCGCCTGGCGGACCATCTGCTTGAGGTCATCCTGCCCCCGGGCAGCACGCCGCGACAGCGAGCGGTGGTCTCGCGGGCACCGGTTCTCGCCGAGAGCACCACCGGCGAACCCGCGACGGGCGAGCCGATCGCCGTCGTCTCCCTGGCCTGCCGTCTGCCTGGCGGAGTGGACGACCCGGAACGGCTCTGGCCGGTCCTCGCGACAGGGCAGGACCTGATCGGCCCGTTCCCCGCTGGGCGCTGGGACGTCGCCGGCCTCTATGATCCCGACCCCGAGGCACCGGGCAGGTCCTACGCCCGCGAGGGTGGCTTCCTCCCGGCCATCGACGCGTTCGACGCCCGGTTCTTCGGCATCCCGGCCAGGGAAGCCGCCGCCATGGATCCGCAGCAGCGTCTGCTGCTCGAGACCACATGGGAGGCGCTGGAACGGGCCGGGATCGCGGCGTCCCGGCTCGCGGGCAGCCTGACCGGCGTGTACCTCGGCATGTTCGGCAGCGAATACCAGGCCGGGGCCAGCCTCGATCAGCTCGACGGCTACGTCGGTACCGGCTCGGCGCTGAGCGTGGCCTCCGGCCGGCTCGCTTACACACTTGGGCTGACAGGCCCGGCGATGACGGTCGATACCGCCTGCTCGTCCTCGCTGCTCGCGGTGCACCTGGCCGCGGCTGCGCTGCGTTCCGGCGAGTGCGACATGGCCGTGGCCGGCGGGGCGACCCTGATGATCACCCCGCTTACGTTCGTCGAGTTCAGCCGGCTGCGCGGGCTGTCGCCCACCGGACGGTGCCGGTCGTTTTCCGACGACGCCGACGGCACCGGTTTCTCCGAGGGCGTCGTAGTCACGGTACTCAAACGGCTGAGTGACGCGCGCCGCGACGGCGACCAGGTGCTCGCGGTCCTGCGCGGTACCGCCGCGAACTCCGATGGCCGCAGCCAGGGACTGACCGTGCCGCACGGTCCTTCCCAGGAAGAAGTCATCCGGCAAGCGCTGAAGCGCTCCGGCTTGTCCCCGGCTGACATCGACTACGTCGAGGCCCATGGGACCGGCACCACCCTCGGCGACCCGATCGAGGCCAACGCGCTTGCCCGGGTGTTCGGGCCGGGCCGCTCCGCGGGCCGTCCCCTGTACCTGGGCTCACTCAAGTCCAACCTCGGACACCTGCAGGCCGCGGCCGGGCTGGCCGGGCTGATGAAGGTCGTGCTCGCCCTCCAGCACGAGCAACTGCCTCCAACCCTGCACGCCGCGCGTCCCAGCCGCCACGTCGACTGGGATGGCAGCGGCCTGCGGCTGGTACAAGAGCCACTGCCCTGGCCGCGGGGAGAGCGGGTCCGCCGGGCCGGCGTGAGCGCGTTCGGCATCAGCGGCACCAACGTGCACGCGATCGTCGAGGAGGCTCCCGCCCAGGTCCCGTCCCCCAGCCGACGGCAGGCACCGGAGCCATCCCGCGAAAACGGGCAGCCCACTCGGCTGTTCGTGCTTTCCGGGCCGGACGACGGCGCGCTCAGGCGCCAGGCGTCCGCACTGGCTGCCCATCTGTCCGGGCGACCGGGCATCGACCTGGCCGACGTGGCTCACACCCTTGGCTGCCGCCGCAGTCACTTCGCGCGCCGCGCCGCCGTGCTGGCCGACGGCCACAGCCGGCTGCTGTCCGGTCTCGGCGACGTGACGGCGGGGCGAGCCGCCTCCGGGGTGGTCCTCCCGCCCGCCGGCCCGCCGCTGACCGGCCAGGTGGCATTCGTCTTCCCCGGCCACAGCCCGCGCTGGGCCGGCATGGCCCTCGATCTCCTCGGGCGGGACGAGGCGTTTACCCAGGCTTTCACCCGCTGCGACGAGGCCATCGCCCGGCATGCCGGCTGGTCGGTGCGGGCTGTGCTGCGCGGAGACAGCGACGCGCCCGACGCCGGGAGCGCCGACGTGACGCAGCCGTTGCTGTTCGCCGTCAGCTGCGGGCTAGCCGCGATGTGGCGTTCATTTGGCGTGCGGCCGGATGCCGTGATCGGCCACAGCCTCGGTGAGATCGCGGCAGCGCACGAGGCGGGGCTGCTCACCCTCGACCAGGCCGCAGCCCTCGTGACCCAGCGCGGCAGGGCCGTGCGCCGGGTTGCCGGGCGAGGCGGATCGCTCGCGCTTGAGGCGACCAAGGACGAGGCGATGCAACTGATCGCGGTGGCCGGTGACCGGCTCACGATCGCGGCGGTCAACAGCGCCCATTCGATCACGATCTCTGGGGATCTCGGCGCCCTGGCCGAGTTGCGGGCGCGCTGCGAGGCCGCGGGGATCCCCGCCCGGCCGGTGCCGGTCGACTTCGCCACCCACAGCCCGCAGATGGACCAGCTCCGTGCGGCCATGGCAGAAGCGCTGCCCGGCCTGACCGGGACGAACGGCCCGATCCCGCTCTACTCGACGGTGCTGGCCGAACCCGTGCCCGGTGATGCCCTCGACGGCGCGTACTGGTTTCGCAACCTGCGCGAGCCGGTACGCTTCGCCGACACCGTCCGTCGCCTGATCGCCGACGGGTTCCGCTACTTCGTGGAAGCCGGGCCGCATCCCGCCCTCGTGCGGGCGATCAGGGCCGTGGCCGCCGAGGAAGGCGTGCCGGCCGTGGCGGTCGGCTCGCTGCGGCGAGACGAGAACGGGTCGGCCAGCATGCTGGCGAACCTGGCCGGCCTCTTCGGCGCGGGCCTTACCCCCGACTGGCCGGGCGCGTTCCCCGGCGGAGCCATGACCGCCCTTCCGACCTACGCCTTCGGGCGTGACCATCACTGGTCGTCCTCAGCCGGGCACTGGTCGTCCACAACCGAGGGGGCACCCGGCCCTGGCGGGCCGCTCCTGGCCGCCGTGCACGTGGAAGTCAGCGACGAGCCTGGCAGGCACGTCCTGCAGACCGAAATCGATCTCCGTGACCCCCGCTTCGCCTACCTGTCCGGGCACCGAGTGGCCGGACAGGCATGGCTGCCGGCCGCGGCCTTCATTGAAATGGCTTTTGAAGCAGCCGGGCGGCTATGGCCAGGGTCAGGCGTGAGCCTTTCTGGCGTCCGGATCGAGCGAGCGCTGCCCTTGCGTCCCGAGACGCCGACCTGCCTTCAGCTAGCCATCCAGCCGGCCGCCGCCGCCGCTCGGCCGTTCACCATCGCCTCGCGGCCAGCCGGTGATCCCCTGGCACCGTGGGTCCGCCACGTCACCGGCACGCTCGCCGCAGGTCACGGGGAAGCGCCGGCAGGCACCGCGGAGGTGGCAGGCACTGGGGAGTTGGGAGGCACTGGGGAGCCGGCCAGCCCGCTCGACGCCATGCGCGCCCGCTGCCCTGACCCGGTGGACACCGCCAGCGCATACGCCGAGCTGGCCGCGGCGGGAATCGAGTACGGCCAGGCGTTCCAGGGCGTGGCCGCCGCCTGGCGCGGCCCGGACGATGCGGTCGGCCAGTTGCTCGCGGCCCCCCGCTCGCCCTACCGGCTGCACCCGGCGCTGCTGGACTCCGCGCTGCAGGCGGCCGGGCTGCCGGCCAGGGTCCCGCCGGGCCAGGCGTTCGTTCCCGTGGCGGTCGGCCACGTCCGGCTGACCGGGAACGGCGCCTCGCCCGCGTGGGTGACCAGCCACCTCCGGACGCTGACCACTGGATCGATCGTGGCCGATCTGCGCCTGCTTGACGAGCAGGAGCGGCTCGTCCTGCTCGTTGAGGGCCTGGAACTGGCCGCCCTCTCGCCAGCCGACGGTGCGCTGTTCGAGGTCCTGTGGCGCCCGGCGGCGGCCGCGCCTGCCGGCCCGCACCGCGGCCGCTGGCTTGTCCTGGCGGACGAATCCGGCGTGGCCGCTCAGCTCAGCGAGCGGCTTGGTCCGGACCTCGTCATCGCCCGGCGCGGGCCCGCGTTCGCCGACCGCGGCTCCGGAAGCTACCAGATCGACCCGGCGAACCCCATGGACCTGAACAAGCTGCTCACCGCGGCTTTCCCGGACGCGCCGCCCGAGCGGATCATCCAGCTCTACGGTCTGGACGCGCCGGCCCTCGGTTCGCCAGCGGCCGCGGCGGAGGCCACCCTGGTGTGCTGCACGGCCACCCTGCACCTGACCGCGGCTCTGGCGGAGCGCTCATGGCGACCGGCCCCCCGGCTGTTCCTGGTCACCCGAGGCAGCCAGGCGGCTGGCGGCAGCGACCAGGTCACCGCGCCAGAGCAGGCTCTGACCTGGGGATTTGGCCGGTCTGTTGCTCAGGAACGTACCGAATTGCGGACCACCCTGATCGACCTGCCCGCTACCGGCGGCTTCGAGGCGCTGTGGGAAGAGCTGCGGCAGGCCGACGGCGAACCCGAGGTCGCACTGCGTAACTCAGGTCGTAACTCAGGCCGCCTGGTTCCCCGGCTGGCTCCGACGCGGCCTGACGGCGGCGCGACGGTCCGTGGCGACCGAACCTACCTGATCACCGGCGGTCTCGGCGGGCTGGGCCGGGTGGCCGCCGAACGGCTGGCCGGGCTCGGGGCGCGGCATGTCGCCGTCGTCGGCCGCAGCGAACCGAGCGGCGACGCGCTGCGGTGGATCGGCGAACTGGAGAAGCGAGGCGTCCTCGTATATCCGGTCCGGGCCGACGTGACCGGCCGCGCGAGCCTGGCCGCGGCGCTTGACCAGCTTCAGGAGCGCGCCCCGGCGATCGCCGGCGCCGTGCACGCCGCCGGCGTTCTCGACGACGCGACGCTGTCTACCCTGACTCCGGAACGTATCGCCCCGGTGCTAGCGCCCAAGGTGCTGGGCACGACCGTGCTCAGCGAGCTGCTGCCCGGGCTCGACTTCCTGGTCTTGTTCTCATCGGCGGCGGGCCTTTTGGGCTCGGCCGGCCAGAGTTCCTACGCGGCGGCGAACGCCTTCCTCGACGCCTGGGCACATCATCAGGCCCAGGCCGGCCAGGCGGTTCTCAGCCTGGACTGGGGGGCCTGGGCTGAGGTCGGGATGACCGCTGGCGTGCCGGCCCGCGCCGCCGCCATCGCCCGCACCGGTCTGCGCAGCTTCACCCCGAACGAGGGCGGCGAAATGTTCGAGCGCATCGTGGGCTCGGGACGCCGCCAACTCGCGCCGATCGGGATCGACCCGGCGGCCCTGCGACGCGCGGCCGGTCCTTCCGGTACGTCCCGCTCGCTGCTGGCCGATCTAGTGACCAGTGCGCCGCGTCAGGCTGCCGGGCGGATGGCCGCCCACGAGGTGACCGGCCGGATCCAGGCCACGGCGAACGTGACCGAGCGGCATGACATCCTGACCGCCTACCTGCGCGGCCTGCTCGGCGAGATCACCGGCGACGACATGGAGCGGGCCGCCCCGGCCGCACCGCTCAAGGAACTTGGCCTCGACTCGCTGCTCCTGGTCACACTGCAGGGCGCTATCGCCAGGGAGCTCGGGGCCGAGCTGGATGCGGCCCAGCTCTCAGGCATCAGCATCAGCGGCCTGGCTACCGCGGTTCTCGGTGCTCTTCCCAAGGCCTCGCCGGCTCCCCGCCTTGGTGAGCCTGCCGGAACCGCAGGCACAACCGGAGCGCCAACTGGGGCGGCGAGCGGTGAATCGCGGCCCGCGACCCGCGATGTGATGCGGCTCCTGCGCGCCGAGCAGCACGGCACACCGAGCGCGGCGCACCATATAGGTTTCGCGGTCAGGCTCACCACCCCGGTCACCCGCGAGCGGCTGGCCGACATCATCTCAGCCCTGGCGGGCAGGCACGCGGCCCTGCGGGCGGGAATAGTCGCCGACGCCGCCGGCGGCCAGCGGCTCCGGATCGTGGACCGCCCGGGTAACCAGCTGCGCTGGTCCTCCGTCACCGAAATGGACGTCGATCAGCGCTTGCGGGAACTGATGGAACCACCGTTCGACCTCAGCGCGCCGCCGCTGTGGCGGTTCGAGCTGCTTGAGGCCAGCTCCGGCGAGCAAGTGCTGCTGTTCGGCGCCCACCACGCGGTCTCGGACGCGGTCTCCCTGGTGCTTGTGATGGCTGAGATCGACGCCGAGCTGGCGGGTACCCGGCTCGACAGGGCCGTTACCAGCCGTGATATCGACTCCCTGCTCGTGGCGCAGCCACCGCGCGCCGCCGCGCCGCCTGATGCCGCCCTCGACACCACGGCGACGTGGCGGCAGGAGTTCGCCGGCCTCCAGCGGCTCGACCTCACACTGGCCAGGCCCCGCCCGGCCGTCCGGAGCTTCCGATCGGGATTCGTGTTCACCGAGCTGACCGGCGGCCTCCTGGACAAGGTCACCGCCCAGGCGAATCGCCTGGGCATCACCCCCGCCGCCCTTTGCCTCGGAACACTCACGGTGTACCTGGCCCGGCTGCGGAAGCGGGACAGGTTCGCGCTCGCGGTCCCCGTAGACACCCGCATGCACGCGGGGGCCTTCGACGCGGTGGGGTTCTTCGGCGTCCCGGTCCCGTTCGCGGCCGAGGCCAGCGGGAACGAGCCCATCTCCGCCGTGCTGCGCCGCACCGATGAACGCCTGACCCGGCTGCTGAGGAAGGGAGCCTCGTTTTTCGACGCGCTGTCCGTCATGGTGAGCGAGGGGCTGTACCAGCCCAACGCGCCGCTGGTGGAGGTGTACTTCAACTTCATCAGGCCGGTTGGCCTCAAGCCGCGCGTTGTCGAGCCGCTCCCGGCCGGCGCTGGCCACTCCGACCTGGACCTGATGGTCACCATGTGGCCCGACCTGAATCGCCTGTGCCTGGAGTACAACCGTGACATCCTCGACGAACCGAGTTGCCGCAGGATCGCCGAGGATTACCTTGAGCTGCTCGCCGAGGTCGCCGACGGCACCGGGGCCATCGTGAGCCAGGAGATTCCGGCCGCTCCTGAGGCAGTCGCGCAGGCCGGGACGACGGCCGGCTCGGTCGCGCTCGCGGCCACGTTCGCCCTCGGTGACCTCACCGCGATGCTCCAGACCGCTCTCCGGGATGCCGGAGACGAGAACCTCGTCGTCGCGGAAGCGCCCTACCACCAGGTCCTGGCCAGCCTCCAGGACCCGGTGGGGGCCTTCGCCGAGCCCGCGCCGGAGGCCGGGGTCGTACTGCTACGGGCCGCCGACCTGTCCCGCTTCGGCCCGGTGACCGACGAACTGCTGGCCGAGCTCTCCGATGAGTATCCCGCCGCCCTGCGGTCGCTGCACGACAAGACCCGGCGGCCGGTGGTGGTCGGCTTCCTGCCGTCCCAGTCGGCCGACCCCCGGCTTCCGCGGTGGGAAAGCGAGCTCGCGTCCCGGATACGGGAACTGCCCGGCGTCGCCGTCCTGCTTCCCGGCGACTGGTGCTCCGGCCAGCTCATCCCCGAGCCCTTCGATCAGGAAACCGACCGGCTCGCTCACCTGCCGTTCGTGCCGGAATTCCAGGCGGCTGTCGCGCTCAAGGCGGCTGCCACCATCTCGGCGATCCGCCGCCCGCCGCCGAAGGTCATCGCGGTGGACGGCGACAACACGCTGTGGGGCGGCGTGGCCGGCGAGCTAGGGCCGGACGGGGTTGACCTGACCGGGCCGTATGCCGCACTCACCAGCAGGCTGCTGGCCTGGCGCGCGGCCGGCGTGCTGCTAGTGCTGATCAGCAACAACGACGAGCCCACCCTGCGCCACGTGCTAGAGCGCCCGGACAGCACGCTGAAGGCCGGGCACTTCGCCGCGATCTCAGCCGGCTGGGAGCCGAAGTCCCAGCGGCTCGAGGCGGTGGCCGCCGGGCTCGGGCTCGGGCTCGACACCTTCCTTTATCTCGACGACGATCCGGTGCAGGTCGGCGCGATGCGCGCGCGGCTACCTGAGGTCCTGTCCATCATCTGTCCGCCAGCCGGTGACCTGCGGGCGTTCGTGACCCGGCTCTGGCCGGTCGTGCCCGAGCCGGCCACCCGCGAGGACGCGGCCCGCGCGGAGTTCTACCAGCACGAGCAGGAACGCGCTAAAGCGCGCGAGCAGACCAGCTTCGCTGAGTTCCTTGAACGGCTCCGGCTCGAGGTGGACATCGAGCCGCTTTCAGCCGCCGCGATGGAGCGCTCCGCCCAGTTGAGCCGACGCACCACCCAGTTCAACCTCCGCCCGGCGCCCCTCGACGAGAACGCGCTGGTCCGGTGGCAGCGCGATGCCGAGGTGTGGACTGTCGCCGCCCGTGACCGGTTCGGCGATTACGGCCAGGTGGGCGTGCTAGTGATCCGCCAGGACGCCGGACGGCTGGAGGTCATGGCCTGGATGCTTAGCTGCCGCGCGCTCGGACGGGGGGTCGAGGAGCGGCTGCTGGGCTGGCTGGCCGACCGGGCCGATGCGCTCGGGTGCCGAGCCGTGCGGCTGATTGCGGAAAACACCCCCAGAAACATCCCGGCCCGCCGGCTGGTGGCGGCCCTCGACGGCGGGGACATAGACCGTCCGCGGCTGGAGGCTGACATAGCGCCGCCGCGGCTGCGGGCCTTCCGTTCGTGGGATGCGGAATCGCATGACTCAAGGCCGGCTAACGCTGGCGAGATCTCGGGAGCTCAGCATGACTGATCAGCAGGCCAGCCGCCCGGGCGCACTGGGCGCCAGCCGCATGCCGGCCGTCGATCGTCGCCACGAGGCCGAGCTCCTGGAGAGCGACGGCCTCAGCCGGGCCGCGCTGGCCGACCTGGTGGTCCGCTCCCGGCGTTCTGCCGCCGCTAGCCCCGCAGCAGCCAGCCCCGGGACGGCCGGTCCCGCGACACCTGGTCCCGGGGCAGCCAGCCATGAGGAAGGCAGTGGCGGGGAAGGCAGTGGCGGGGAAGGCAGTGGCGGGGAAGGCAGTGGCGGGGAAGGCAGTGGCGGGGAAAGCCGGGCGTGGGACCCCGGCCAGCTTTCCGCCGCTATCACCGACCGGGCCGCCCGCCTCCTCGGCGGAACGCCGATCGATGCCGATACCGACTTCTTCGACGCCGGAGCGACGTCGGTGGACGCGGTGCGGCTCGCCGCCGAGCTGGCTCGTGAACTCGGCGTGCGGCTGAGCCTGGACGACATTTTCGCCGACGCCCGTCCCGGCCGCCTCGCTCAGCGCTGGCTCGCCCAGGCCGGAACCGCGGCCCCGGTCTTTCCCGCTCCGCAGGCCCTGGCTCCGTCTGCCCCGGCCGCCCTGCCGGTCCCGGCCGCCGCCGATGACGACCTGGCCTGGATCGCGGCCGACCTGGCCCGCGCCGACCAGCTGCCGTGGACCGACCTGCCCGAGCCGGTACCGCCCGGCCGGATCCTGCTGACCGGCGCGACCGGCTTCCTCGGCAGCCACGTGCTGCTTGACCTGCTGCGGCACAGCGACGCACACGTCGTGTGCCTGGTCCGCGGATCCGGCGATCAGGATGCCGAGCGACGGCTGGCCGAGGCCCTGGCCAGCTCCCAGCTTCCCTGGTCGGCCGAGGTCCGCCGCCGGGTCACAGTGCTCGCGGCTGATATCAGGCAGCCGCGGCTGGGGCTGACCGTCGAGCGGTGGACGGCATTGTCCCGCGATATCGACGCGGTGGTCAGCGTGGCCGCGGCCGTCGACTTCCTGCGTGGCTACCCCTCGCTACGCCAGACCAACGTGCTTGCCGTGCACACCCTGGCGGAGTTCGCGGCGACAGGGCGGATCAAGCCGCTGCACCACATCTCGTCCATCGCGGTGTTCAACGAGGTCGGCATCGCGTCCATGGGCGAGGACGATCCGGTCGCCCACGTAGACCGGCTCGCCGCGGGATACGACAAGACGAAATGGGCCGCCGAGGCGTTGCTGCGCCGGGCGCGGGAGCGCGGCCTGGTCGTCACCCTCCTGCGCCCGGGCGGTATCGGCGGCCACACGCAGACCGGGGCTTACAACTCCCACGACCTGAGCAGCGGCTTCCTGGCGGCGGTCAGCCGGTTCCGCACCATTCCGCCGTTCCGGTTCCTCAACGTCGCCCCGGTGGACTGGGTCAGCCGGATGGCGGCCGCGATCGTGTCTGAACCCGATGGCTGGGGCCAGACCTACAACCTCGTCGGCAAGCCGGGCACCATGGACGACATGGTCCGGGAGACAGGACTTGGCGGGATGAACCTCCGGGTCACCGAATGGGACGAGTGGCGCAGGGAAGTGCTGGACCGCCTGACCGCTGACCCCGTACCCGAGCTCGACTTCCTCACCCGCGTCCTGCGAAGTCCCACCGCGCTGAAGCTGTGCGAGGCCACGCTGTTCGGCCCGGCGGCCACCGGCGACAGGGCCGAGGCGTTCGCCGCCAGGCACGGGCTACCCGCGCCGGCCCGATACGACACCACCGCGCAGGTCAAGGCGTTCGAGCGGATGGCAGCGGACGGCCTGGCCCAGTTGCCTGGCCCCAGCGACGCACCGTACCTGTGGTTCCCTGAGACAATGACCGGATCGCTCCGGCCGGCCGACGGTGCGGGCGATGCCCCGTGCACCCTCTCGATGACCTTGTCCATCGCCAGCATGTACCAGCTCCTCCAGGAACGGCGGATCGACGTGCGCGGTGAGATACGGTGCCCGCTGCTGCCAGCAGGAGCGCTGACCGTGCGGACCGGAGAGATCTTGGTGCGTCCCGGCGACGGAGTGCCGCTCCGGCACGGAACCGAGCATCCGCTGCTGTTTTACCGGCTGTCCCTGACAGACGCTGGAGGCACGCTCTGGTGGCTGGAGGGTCGCAAGTTCGCCAGGGCCCGTCGCGATCTGTGGTATCAGGCCAGGGCCCTTGACATCCAGCTCGGTCGGGCCGGCGAGCCCGCGACCCTGGCCGGCAGGGCGGTCGTCCCCGGTGACAGCTACGTGCGGGAGCAGATCGACGGCATCCGGGTGAGCCCGCACCTGTCCCCCCAGGAGCAGCGCGCGGCCAAGCTGATCTGGCTGGCCTGGTTCGGCTCCCAGGTCGGCCGAGGCCTGCTGGAACCGATGCTGCGGGCCGGAGCCGACCTGCTGGACCTGCGCCGGGAAACGGCCGTTACCACGACCGCCAGGAAGAGGCACCAGTGACACAGACTAGCCCGGTGGCGCTTCGTCCGCTGATCGCCCGCCTGGCCGGGGCCACCGTGGAAGCGATACCGCTGCGCGCCCCCGACGGGACCGTGCTCGGGCTGACCAGGGTGGTCGCCGACGGGCACCCCGATGAGAACCGGCCGGCCGTGCTCCTCCTGCACGGTCATACCGCGTCATCCGACATGTTCGTCTTGCCGGAGACCCGTAACCTGGTGGCGGTCCTGCTTGACGCCGGCTACGAGCCCTGGCTGCTGGACTGGCGGGGGAGCTGCCGCCTGCCCTACAACCACAGCGGTCCCCGGTTCACGTACGACGACGTGGCGCTGTACGACATACCGGAGGCGGTCTCGTATATCCGCGGCCGGATCGGGACGAGGAAACTGCTAGTGGTCGCCCACTGCGTCGGGGCGTTGTGCCTGTCGATGAGCATGGCCGCCGGCCTGGTGCCGGGACTGGCCGGTGTCGTCGCACAGGGAGTGTTCCTCACCCCCAAGCTGTCCATGGGCACGCGGCTGCGGATGTACGTCGGCGGCGAACTGCTCCGCTCCCGCCTTGACCATGTGCCGGTGGACATCCGCCAGTCCGGGCTGTGGTCGAAGTACACACCGTTCTTCGCGCTTGCCGCGCGCGGAGCCGACTGCCCTGATCCCGCGTGCCAGATGCTGTACCGCTCGGCCTGGGGGCTGGGCGTGTCCCTGTTCGTCCATGACAATCTGGACCGCCGCACCCATGACCGTCTTGCCGAGCTGTTCGGGCCGGCCCCGGTGTGGCTGCTGCCCCACCTGCGCCAGATCGAGCTGGCGCACTCGATGGTTCGGTGGCACAACGGCAGGGACCAGCGCTACGCCGCCCTGCCAGAGAACGCCCTCGACCGCGCGGATCGGATCGACTGCCCGGTCTTGCTGATCTCCGGCAGCCTGAACAACCTGTGGCTGGACTCCAACAAGCTATGTCACGAGGTGCTGACCGCACGTCAGCCGCAGCTGGACGTCCAGTACAAGGAAATCCCCGGTTACGGGCACGCGGACACGTTCATCGGCCGCGGCGCCGCCCTCGACGTGTTCGGCCACATCACCGATTTCCTGGACCAGTTCTAGCAAGGCCACCGGGGAGACCGCCGCCCGCACGGCACGGACGCTGGCGGCGTGGCGTAGTCCTCCCTCACCTCCGGAGTCGCTGACGGTCCAGCCAGTCGCCGAGGGCCTCGTACGCGCTCGCGCGTGATTCAGGGACGGACAGGAAGACGTCGTGGCGGGCGTCCTTGACGGGAACGTCGGTGACCTGGCTGCCGAGGCTGGATTTCCACTGGGCGATCTGGGCGGTATCAATGACCAGGTCGACGCGGTCCGCGTCCTTGGAGTGCCGCCCGCCGGACCTGGTGGAGCGCAGCACGAGGGTCGGCACGCCGGTCTCGATGCCGTGGTGCAGCCGCGCCTGAGCGCGGCGGATCGCGTTGAGCCAGCCGACGGTCACAGGGAAACCGGCCAGCGGCTTCAGGTCCAGGTCATAATCCCACTCGCCGGTGCCGCTGACGTGCAGCGTCCGCCCGTAGGCGCCGGGGCGAAGGCTCAGCGCCATGAACGGGCGAACCTTGCTCAGCACCTGCAGGAGCCGCGTTACCGGACCGCGCAGCGCCTTGCTGCCCTGCAGGTCCAGCCAGGGGCTGTTGAGCACGACCGCGACGACGTCCCCCGCGGGATTCCCGGCCAGCCGGCGGCGGTTCAGCCACAGCGACGCGACCAGGCCGCCGGTGGAGTGCGCGACGAGGATGACGGGCTCACCGGGGTGCGCCGCGGTGACGATCGCCAGCGCGCGGTCCAGCTCATCGTCGTAGAGCGCCAGGTCGGAGACGTAGTGCGCGGTGTGGCCCGGCTTCCGCGCCCGGCCGCACTTGCGCAGGTCAAGCGCGTAGAACCGCAGCCCCCTGGCCGCGAAGAAGTCCGCGAGCTCGGTCTGGAAGAAGTAGTCGGTGAACCCGTGGACGTACAGGACCGCGCCCCTTGCCTCCTCCCGCGGTGTTTCCCCGGGCCGTGGCTCCCGCCGCACGAGGACTGCCTCGACGGCACCCTCCCCGTCCGGGTCGGTACCGAGGTCGAGGACCACCTGGGAGTAGCCGGTCCCCAGGATGTCGGGCTTCCAGCCCAGTTCGGCCATGCTCAGTTCCTCCGTCTGCTTCGGCACCCAAAGCGGCAAATTACCCTACTAGCCCGCACTCGGGCCAGACGGGCCTACAGGGCGGAAGTGCGCCGTGGCGCTTCCTCGCTGTCAGCGCTTGGCCGGCCGCCGACGGGTGGCCAGCGGCCCCCGGACCGGGGCCAGCGCCGCCCGGCTCCGCGCAGAAGCCATGCCGTCAGTCATGTCCGGCGCCCGCCTCCAGGCGGCCACGGCCTCGTCAGCGCGGGCCTGTGCGGCGAGGGAGTCGCCCAGGTCCGTCCGCGTGAGCAGGTGAACCCGCGGGAGCGCCCGCGGGTCCCGCGAGGCGAACGCAACCCGGTGCCTCGCCTCCTGACAGATGCGGTGGCGCTTGGTTCATGTCAAGCATCGTAAGACGTAAGACGAACCCGGCGACTCAGAACAACGGACTCGATGCGCTCGTCCTCACCCACTACGAGCACAAATACCTGAAGTGAAACTCACTGAGATCACCTCACATTATGCAAGCCCGCAAGAGAGCCGGCAAAATACTACTGTCGGATACGTGAAGATATGGTTACCGCAGTAACCTGGCCACGACCAAGAAGGTCGGCAGGGCACTCTATTCCTAAGCGGGAGAATTCTTGTCGCAACCCTCTCGACCCACGATGCGCGACGTGGCAGCGCTAGCACACGTCAGCCTGAAAACCGTCTCCCGCGTCATCAACGGATCGCCAACCGTGGACCCGGCACTGACGGAGCAAGTGCAGCGGGCGGCGGCGCTGCTGAACTACAAGCCCAATCTCGCGGCCAGCAGCTTGCGGCGCGGTGACGGCAGGTCCATGATGATCGGCCTCATGCTGGAGGACATGGCCAACCCGTACTCCGCCACCATCTGCCAGGTCGCCGAGGAGGTCGCCAGGAAACTGGGCGTGGGCCTCCTGGCCGGGAGCGTCGGAGAGGATCCCGAGCGGGAGCGGGAGCTGGCCACCGCGCTGATCCAGCGACGGGTTGACGGGCTTATCATCGTGCCCGCCGGAAATGATCACAGCTATCTGGTCAACGAGATGCGGATGGGGACCGCGATGGTGTTCGTCGACCGGCCCCCGCGATATCTCGCCGCTGACGTGGTCACATCGGCCAACCGGACCGGAACCGCGGAAGGCGTCAGGTACCTCATTGAGCACGGCCATCGGAGAATCGCCTACCTGGGCGACCTGCGCTCGATCGCGACCGCCCAGGAACGCTTCAGCGGATTCCAGGACGCGTTGCGCGAGGCCGGCCTGCAACTCGATATTCACCTGGTCCGGCACGATCTGCACACGATCGGCGCGGCCAACGCGGCCGCGACCGAATTGCTCACCGGATCCAACCCGCCCACGGCCCTGTTCAGCGGGCAGAACCTGGTCACGATCGGCACGGTCCAAGCTCTTCGCGCGGCGGGCGCGCAATACCGGACCGCCCTGATCGGTTTCGACGATTTCCCGCTGGCCGATCTCCTCGAACCAGGCATAACGGTCATCGCGCAGGATTCGGCGTCCATCGGGAAACTCGCCATCGAGCTACTGTTCCAGCGGATCAACGGAGCGACCTCACCGGTTCAGGCGCATGTCCTGCCCACCCGTCTTATCGAGCGGGCTTCCGGGGCTATCCTTCCCTCCTGACGTCAACCGGCCCGGCCGCCTCCGGTGACTACGATGGCATCAGCTCACCAGGTGACCGGGACCGAGATAATGCCCTCGGGATCCTCGTCGCTGAAGCGCCCCGCCACGGGCGGCTCCAATCCAAGGAGAGGCAGGTCCTTGGCCACGGTGATTGCAAACCCGCGGTCATCATTCCGATACGGCGGTGGGACGCGTCACGTTGTCGGCTCATGCAGCGCCGGCGTGCGCAGTATGAGGTCAGCGGCCTTCTCCTGGCCGCCCGCGGCGCGCTCAAGCGCGGCGAACTCGTCTGCCCGCCGACGGAACGAAGGCTCGGTAAGCACCCGGGTGAGCAGGCTGACCACATGGGCCGGGTCGGCCGTTCTGGGGGGATCGAGAGTAAGGCTCACCCCCATGTCCTTGCCCCGCACGGCGACGTCATAGCAGTCACCCCACAGCGGCCGCACCACCATCGGCTTGCCGAAGTACAGGCCCTCGTGGAAGCCGTTGCCGCCGCCATGGGTGACGAATGCCGAGACATTCGGATGGGCCAGTACGTCGAGTTGCGAGGGCACCCAGCTCTCGATCCTGAGATTGCCCGGCAGCGACTCGCGCGGCGGGAGGAGATGCTGCTGCTCCTGGGGCAGCTTCCACAGGACATGGTGCGTGCCCTCAAGCCGACGCGCCACTTCGGTCAGCGAGGAAACCTCCGCGGTCGTCAGCCTTGTGTTCGTGCCGAGTCCCACATAGATTACCGAAGGCCGTGCGTCAAGCCACTCGGCGAGTTCCCCGGCCGGCGCCTGCGGCAATGGAGGGATCATCGGGCCCACCAGCCGGACGTGGCTGGGAATCGTCATCGGGTAGTCCATCTCGGCAACCGAATAGCACAAGACCAGCTCGGCCTCGGCCACCCGCGTCATCGGCTCCGGCGGCTTCGGCAGTCCGAGTTCCTTGCGGATCGCGATGTCCTCCTGGAACGTCTTGCTCACCGAGGGAGTGAAGAACATCGCCAGGGTCCGCAGCCTGAACAGGCGGTTGCTGATCGCCTGGAACGGGTTCATGTCGTAGGGCAGGCCAGTGTGCGGGGTCGGGAACCTGCGGGGGACGTAGGACCGGGCGAACGGGCTGTAAGGGGTCAGCACGTTACTCACCAGAAACGGGACGCTCAGCACGTAAGGTATCCGGCGCGCGAGGGCGAGGTCGATCGCGTACCTGGTCTCGCAGTCAATGACCATGACGGCCGGGCGCACCTTGTCTACCACGGCCTCAAGCTGCCGGTATTTCGCGAACGACTGGGCGGGCCGGTAACCGGCCTTGATCTGGTCACGGTGCGACCGGAAACGCGAGGGCCCGGTCACCGCCCGGTAGGTCTCGTCGTCCCAGGTGAGCGCGGACAGGTCGGGAATCACCTCGCCCAGCGAGGCGAAGGACGCCGATATCGCCTCGATATCGGCCCGCCGGGGCTCATCGGTGGCGAACCAGACATCCGGCACACCACGACTGGTCAACTCTTTCGCCAGCATAAACAGGGGGTTGAAGAGCCCGGCCTCAGGCATGCTGACGAAAAGAATGGGCTTTGCCGCGTCGTCCATCACGATTCCTCCGGCATAGACATTTGGTTCAGGTATTCGGACAGCCGCAGCCTGCATCGCCCAGATTCCCCTCACTGTCGCAGGCGCCGTTTCCGGTGTCAAGCAAGGACGCTAAGAACCGGCAAACACCTAGTTCGGGCCATGCTGACCGCAAATAATGGACGCTGCACAGCGTCCGGGGATTTCGCCGCCTGTATGCGCAGCTCGCTCTGCGCGCATTGTCTTGTAGGGATTTCACGGGAATGCAGACCGTAGGCTCGACGGGTAGGGGTTGCTCGGTTCCGGCCCTCAACCGGTTCGGACGATGCTGCTTGCCAGACATCCGGGACCAGACATCCGGGAGGATATGTGCCTGGCCGCGATAACCGCCATCTGGTCGGATCGCCCGCGCGGATCATGGTAGAAACCGACCGGATCAGCAAGAACTTCGGCCCGGTGCGCGCCCTGGATTCGGTGAGCATCGCCATCCCGAGGGGGACGGTGCTCGCGCTGCTCGGGCATAACGGGTCCGGCAAGACCACCCTCGTCAACATCCTCACCGGCGCCATCCCGCCCGACTCCGGCCGGGCCAGCATCGCCGGCTTCGACGTCCACCGGCAGCCCCGTGAGGCGCGCAAGCACTTCGGGCTGACCGGCCAGTTCGCATCGGTTGACGGCCGGCTCACCGGACGCGACAACCTGCGGCTGATCGCCCGTCTGCTCGGCGCCGACCGGCGAACAGCCCGGGCGCGGGCCGACACGCTGCTTGAGGCTTTCGATCTCGGAGAAGTCGCGACGCGACGCGCGAGCACGTACTCCGGCGGACTGTACCGGCGGCTGGATATCGCGATGTCGCTTGTCGGCCAGCCGGAGGTGATCTTCCTCGATGAGCCGACCACGGGCCTGGACCTCTCAAGCAGGATCGTGCTCTGGGACACCATAGAAAAGCTGGTGGCCGAGGGGACCACGGTCCTGCTTACCACCCAGTACCTCGAGGAAGCCGACCGACTGGCCAACATGATTACGGTGCTGGCGGCAGGTGCGGTGGTGGCCAGTGGCTCGCCCGCTGAGCTGAAGGCCAGGGCCGGCCACCGCAGCGTCACGATCAAACTCGAGGCGGCCGAGCAGACCGGCAGCGCCATGGAGCGGCTGACCAGGGCCGGGCTGTCACCCGAGATTCACCGAGGGCCAAACACCATCGTCCTGCCCGTGAACATGGCTGAGGACGTGGCCCTGGTGGTCACGCTGCTCAAGCAGGCCAACGTTGAGCCAAGCGAGCTGACGTTCAGCCCGCCGAGCCTTGACGACGTCTACCTGACCATTGCCGCGCAGTCCGACGGCCAGGCCGGACGCCTGGACGGGCAGCCGGCCGCCCAGCAACAAGGAGGCAGTCATGGGCGCGCATGACGGTCATGCGATCCGCGGTAAGGGGCAGGTCCCCGACGGGCTCCCGCGCACGCCGGCATGGCAGGGCAGTTCGGTACTCACCCAGGTGGCCGTGCTCACGCGGCGCGCCGTGCTCGAGTACCTGAGCGACCCGCGCCCGGTCATCATTGGCCTGATACAGCCCTTCATGATCTTGTACCTGGTGGTAAGCGTGTTCAGCCGGGTCAACGCCCACATACCGGGAGTCCCGTCCGGGATCACGTACTTCCAGTTCTTGCTGCCGGCCGTCCTGGTGGACAGCGCGATTCAGGTATCGCTGCAGACGGGGTTCGCGCTGATCGAGGAACTGCGGAACGGGGTCGTCGCGCGGCTGCGCTCGCTACCGATCCAGCAAGGCACGATCCTGGTCGCACGCAGCTTCAGCGGCACGGTGCGCACCGGGTTGCAGACAGTTGTCCTGCTGGTCCTGGCCCAGCTTACGCACGGTGATATCTCGCGCGGCGGACTAGCGGGGATGGCGGCGTCGGTCGGCCTGACGATGCTGATCGGCTGGTGCCTGGGGTGGATATTCCTCACCTTCGGCATCTGGCTCCGCCGAGCCGAGACGATGTTCAGCCTGGCGGCCGTGATCTCGCTTCCGCTGTTGTTCATATCGAGCGCCTGGGTTCCGATCAGCCAGCAGCCGACGGTGCTGGCCGCGGTAGCCCGTGTCAACCCGGTCACCTACGCCATCAACGCGGAGCGCGCGCTCCTGCTGAACACCTCGGCGAGCTCGGTCGGCGCCCAAGTCATCCTGTCCCCCATCCTGATCAGCGGGATCCTCGGTGCCGCCGCCGCCTGTCTCGCCGTGCGCCTCTTCCGCCGCCCGCTCCAGCTGGCCCGGCCGTGACCAGCGATGCGGTCGCGGGCCGCCGGTCGATCCTGATCGACGCGAGGGTAAACGCGGTTCAAGGGGACCACGGGCTTGCCCGGTGGGTGCTGAAACTGGTCGAGCACATGGACCCGTTCCCTGACCTGGCCTTGCGCGTCCTGGTGAACCGGTCCCGTCCGCAGTTGTTTCCGCTAGACGGCGTAGCCGAGCGGGCCGAGCTGATCGACACCGATCTCATGCTGCCACCTCCCCTGGCCCGCCGCCCCGCCCGTGAGCTCGGGCAGCTGATCCACGCCTTGGGCGCGGCCGTCTTTTACTCGCCCTATCCGCTTTACGCGCCCAGCATCTGCCCGTGCCCGCTGGTGATGTCCATTCACGACTGCATCTACGAGAGCGGCAGCCTCAAGGACGCGGGCGGCTGGCACATGCGGTTCCTGCTGAAGGCGGTGACCGCGGCGAGGCTGCGCAAGGCGGTGGCGGTGACCGCGCCAAGCATGGCAACCCTGGCCGAGATCCAGCGGCATTACCCGGCCGCCCCGAGGCCCACCCTGATCCCGTGCGGGATCGACGTCGGCGAGTTCGCGGGCGTCACCGACCAGGCTGTCAAAGCCGTGCGGGAACGGTACGACCTGCCTGAGCGCTTCATCCTCGCCGTCGGTACCCACCGGGCGCATAAGAATCAGAGCGTACTGGTCCGGGCCCTGGCGCTCATGCCGCCAACGGTGTCGCTGGTCATCGTGGGTCACTGCGAACCGAGGTTCTCCGACCCGCTGGAACGGCTCATTCCCGAACTCGGCCTCCAGCCGCGGGTCAGGCTGCTGTCCGGGGTGCCCGACGAAGACCTGCCTGCCGTGTACCGGGCGGCGTCGGTCTTCGCGTTCCCGTCACTGGTCGAAGGCTTCGGCTTCCCCCCGCTCGAGGCCATGTCCGCGGGCGTCCCCGTGGTCGCGAGCGCCGTACCCGTGCTGGAGGAGATTCACGGGGCCGCCGCGACGCTAGTGCCGCCCCATGACCCCGCCGCCTGGGCCACGGCATTGACGCGCGTTCTCGAGGACCCGGCAACGGCTTCCCGCATGATAGCGGCGGGTACCGCGTCCGCGCACGCCGCCACCTGGGACCAGGCAGCCAGTGCGGCAAGGGACCTGCTGTTGTCGGTGGCGGAGGACCAGTTACGGCTTAAGCCAGCGGCATTGCGCGCCGGCCGTAATATCGCCGCAGGTAGCGCAGGCCGATCATGGTCACGATAAAGCGGTCACGCCTGGACATCTGATCGCGCCAGGCCTCATCCGGCCGCAGGGCCAGCTCGCCCTGGCGGAATCGTGATGGATTTCCCGACAGACCATGACTTGACGGAAGCGTTACTCGGCCGTCCCCGATATGCGTCAGGGCAGACGGGCCAACCGACAGGCCGAGCTGGCCCAGTGCCTGTTCAATGGCCGCGTGGGGCTGACGCACGAAGTCCTCATAGCGCATGCGCGCTACCGGCACACCGCTACGGCCGAGCCGCTTCTCCTCGCTCAGGACGCCGACCCACAGGGCCGCCGCCAGGGCGGGCGCGGTTCGCCAGGTCATCTCGGTCCTGTTCACCGGATCCGGGCTCTCCGCATGGCGCTTGCTCATCGAGAACGCCACGCCTCGCACATCGCGAATCAGATGGATCACCCGGACGTCGATGCCGGCCCCGGCGAAGAGCAGTGCCTGCCGCATCTCCTTGCTGGCGTCCACGACGTAAGCCGCGCCCGACTCCGCGGCAACGGCCCGCAGCAGGCGCTCGTACCACGTCCCCAAGGCGGTCAGGTCGGCCCGGCCCGCCTGCTGCGCCGCTGGCGCCCGTCGCAGGTACTGCTGGCGGGCAACCCGGCCTTCCATCTCGCGCACCGACTCCAGGCTTTGGCTGTCCCAGCCGCCGAAGGCCCGTTCGCCGACCGCCGTCCAGAACGGGCAGTCCGTGAATGCCTGGCCGCACCCGCAGCGGTCATTGTGCGGGGCCATCTGCCGGGCCAACTGGATCAGCTCGCCCACGTTGACGTACCCGGGTATCTCGCCGAGAACGCGCTCAAGCAAAGTGCTGCCGCAGCGGCCGGAACCGGCGATGTAGATGACCGTTGGCCGGGCGTCGCCGGGTGATTCCGCCCGGCTCGTCGGCGCGGCCGCACTCGTCGGCCCGGTCGCGCTCTGACCGTGGTCCATCTGCTTCAGGTCCTTCCCTCGCCCGCCGGCCTCACGATGAGGGCTTCGCTGATGCCGAGATCACGCAGCAGCGCCTGCAGCGTCCCGGTGTCCCGGGCCGGTGCGGGCTTTCCCGCCGCCAGTCCGGCGAGCTGCCCGGCTTCGATCCCGAACCCCCCGGCCGCGGCCACCGCTACCCACGGGTCGAAGTCCGGAGCGTAGAAGGCGGCCAGCCCGGTGGCCAGCGCGTCCGTGAACACCTCCCGGTCGGCCGGGCCGAGGCCGTGGTAGAGGGAGCAGGCCAGTTCCCGGAAGATCACCGCGTGGCCGCTCTCGTCTCGCCGGTGCAGGTCGGTGGTGATCCTGTTCAACGGCTGAATTCCCGGTGCCGTGGCGAGCGTGGACAGGTAGCCGCTTATCGTGGTTTCCGCGGCGAGCGCGAAGCCGATCCGGGCCAGGTCGCGGTCCGAGTCCGTCAGGCCGGCCAGGCACCTGTCCAGCCCTCGCACCACCGCCCAGCCATGCGGGTCGAAATCCAGCTCTTGCAGACCGCGGCGGCGCCGGGTGACACCCACCGCGTTCTGGCACATGAGGATGTGGTAATGCTCGTCGATGATGGTCTGCTGCAGGGCGGCCGCCGCGGACTCGTCGTGACGTACCGGGACCCGCGGGTCCAGCATCAGCCGGCAGGCCGGCAGCACCACCTTGTCCTCGACCGCGGCGGTCTTGGCGTTATAGGAAATCCAGGCGGCCGCGAGTATCTGCCGGCGGGCTTCATCGTCTAGTGACCCGGCACCCGGCAGCGCCAGCACCGGTACCAGGTGACCGGGGAAGTCTGGCAGGCCAGGGTCGTAGTGCCCGTCCAGGTCGAGCTCGTCTTGCTTGACCACGGCTCGCCGGCCCCAGCGCGCGACGAGCCGGGGCAGCAGGTCGCGCTCGAACTCAGGCCTGTGGTCCTGGGATAGCTGAGCTGGCAAAGGCTGGCTCCTTTCCGCGCTCGGTTCTGACCGGTGCGACGAACTCGTCCAGGTAGCGCTGCCAGCGGCCCGCCCGGCGGGCCGGACCTGGCTCGATATCCGCGCCGACCCAGCCAGTGACCGGCCGGATGCCGTGCAGGGCGTTAACCGCCCACACCTCAAGCCCGGCCAGTTCAGCGGGCCTCGGGCTGCTGCCGACGATGGGCACGCCGATGGCCGCGGCCAGGTCGAACAGGACCAGCCTGGTGATGCCCGGCAGCACGCCTGCATCCTCGGCCGGCGCGCAAAGTTCGTCACCCCGCCACCACAAGAGGCTGGTGGTCGTCCCTTCGAGGACCCGGCCGGCCCGGGACAGCAGCACGGCCTCGTCGGCGCCCGCGGCCATGGCGGCCGCGCGCTGCCGCGTCAGCCAGTCAAGGTCGGGCCCCTTGACCCGCGGACAAGTCCGCGCGTCAGGCACCGGAGGGAGCCACAGCCGGACCGTGCGGCCGGGCGGAGGGGCGGGCCTGATCCAGAGCTGGAGCCGGGGAGTACCGGAAACAACCGCGAGTTCGGCGCGCGGAAACCAGCGGCCCCGCGCGGGAAGCCGGGCCGCGGCGGCATACATGAATTCCCGCGTCTGCCCGGTCTCGATGCCGAACAATTCGGCGCAGGCCGCGCTGAACCGCCGTTCGTGAGCCGCGAAGGCACGCAGCTGACCATCTGCGACCAGCCATGAGTCGGCCACCCTGAGCTGGCCGGGCTCGTCGGCCGCCTCGAAGTGGCCGCCTCCGCCGGTCCAGCGCAGCCGGGTACCGGCCGTCACAGGTCGGCCCCCGAGGCCGGCACGGACACCGGGGGCGCCGCCGACAGGTAGGCCCGCAACGGCGTAGCCGCCTTGATCAGCATCTCCTCGTACTCGCCCTCGGGAGAGGAATCGAGCACGACCGCGCCTCCGGCGCCGATGCTCAGCGTGTTGCCTTGCCGCACCGCCGTCCTGATCACAATGCTCAGGTCAGCTCCACCGGACAGGCCGAAATAACCGAGTACTCCCGAGTAGACGCCGCGCGCCTCGGTTTCCAGCCGGTCGATGATCTCCATCGTGCGAAGCTTGGGCGCGCCGGTCATCGAACCGCCAGGGAAGCAGCGCCGTACGCATTCCACCACGCCGACCTCGGGTTTGAGCTGCCCGCTGATGGTGGAGACGAGCTGATGGACGGTGGCGTAGGACTCCACGGCCATGAAGCGATCGACCGCGACGCTGCCGATCTCGCACAGCCGCCCGAGGTCGTTGCGGAGCAGATCGACGATCATCAGGTTCTCCGCCCGGGTCTTCGGGCTCGTGGCTAGCTCCTTGGCGATGCGGGCGTCCTGCTCGGGATCGGGATGGCGGGGGGCCGTGCCCTTGATCGGCTTGCTCTCCGCCCGCCGGTCACGATCGATCCGCAGGAACCGCTCGGGCGAGGAGCTGAACACGGTGATGCCCGCCCCGCGCAGCAGCGCCGCGTAGGGCGCGGGGTTGGCCTGTCGAAGCCGGAGGTAGAAGGCCAGGTCATCGTCGTCAAAGGGCAGGTGCAGCCGGTTGGTCAGGCAGATCTCATAACTCTCGCCCAAGATCAGCTGACGCCGGCATTCCTGCACGTCAGCCTCGTAACTCGGCTGATCTCGCACTAGCCGATCCGCGGGAACCAATGACTCGAAGCCGCCGGAGCCCGCGCGGTCCTGGGTCGCGTGGCCGGCACCGGGCTCGACGGGCTGACCGGCGGATGCCGCCATCTCCGCCAGCCTGTGTGCGGTCTTGTCCAGCCACCCGCGGGCCGCGGCGTGCAGGCCGTCGCTGCCGTCATGGCAGGCAAGCAGGTACGCGAGGCCGGTCTCGTGGTCCACCGCGATCATGCGGTCGGCGAAAATCCACATGGCGTCCGGGGTCCGCGCGCGGTGCGCCGCGTCGGCGCCGCAGTCCGCCTTCATCTCATACCCGAGGTAGCCCACGTAGCCCGCGGTGAAGTCGAACGGAAGTCCCGCGTCCGCCGGCAGCCGGCGCTCGCTCAGCCGGCGCTCGAGAACGTCGAAGGCGCTGCCCTCCGCCAGCTGGACACCGCTGGCGTCGCGGATCTCGACTCCGGCATCGCCGACACGGTAGGTGAGCGTCTCGCTGAGCGGACCCGACCCGTCTCCAAGGAAGGAGAACCGCGACAGGCCGGCCTGGGCCAGGCTGCTGTCCAGCCAGAAGCAGCTAGGCGAGGACCCGAAGAGTTCCACGAACATGTTCTCGGTACTTACCGGGGTGTGCACGATCTCGGTAATCAGCCGCAGGCCAGCGCTCCCGCCCGGCTCCTTGGCGCCGTCGCGGGCAGCCTTCGCGGTGCTCGCCGCCGTCGCCGAACCGGTGCCGGGCGGCTTGTCACCGCTCCGCCGCCTGGCCGGGACCGTGAGATCGCGCCTGGCCCGGTCGGTGAGATCCGCGAAGTTGGCCAGGATTTCCCGGCCGTAGCGGGACGCGACGGACTCGGGATGGAACTGCACCCCCCAGCGCGGCAGGTCGCGGTGGCGCACGGCCATGATCACGCCGTCTTCCGCCCACGCGGTCGCCACCAGGGCGTCGGGCAGCGGCTCCGCCACGCACAGCGAGTGATAGCGGACCCCGGTGAACTCGGGCGGGATGCCGGTGAACAGGTCATCGCCGTGGTGCCTTACCTGGCTGAGGTGACCGTGCCTGGGCTGGGGGGCGGGCCCGACTTGGGCGCCGGCCTGGTGGGCAATGACCTGATGACCCAGGCACACGCCAAGGACCGGCCACTCGGTAGCGCGCAGCAGGTCCTCGACGAACCCGATATCGCGCGCGCACTGCGGCCGGCCAGGCCCCGGTGAGATGACCACGTTGTCGAACGCGCCCGCGCTCAGCCTCGTAAGCACGGGATCGTCGTTCGTCACCACGACCGGTTCTGCCCCGTTCACGGACGCGATGAGCTGGAACAGATTGAAGGTATAGGAGTCGTGATTGTCGACAAGCAGGGTCCGCAATCTCATCACCCGGGCTGGCGGATCTATCTCTGAGATAAATCAAGGTCCATGTGCGTTGTTCGATGTCTTCTCAGGGGTTTCCCTAGCATCCGGTGCATCCGGCCGCCGTCGGCTGTCCCGCGTGTAACGCTAATCGACGCAAGACCAGAAAATACCTAGCCTTGGCCCGGTCACTATTTCAAGTGCGGCTGCCGGTTCAGGCCTAGTTCTTTGTCGATGACGTCGAATATGTCGTCATCGGTGCCGGCCGGGAGTTCGTCGTCACGGGCTGGCTGACCGGTGACGTCGAGCTTCCACTGCAGGGCCTTCAGGCGGGTGACCAGCCGGACCCGGGCGTCTACGGTCAGCGTGGACCCGGCCACCGCCGCCTCGAGGACATCGAGTTCGGCGAACACGGGCGCCGCGGTGGCCGGTGGCCCCTCCGGGCTCAGCAGCGCGCGCATGTGCCTGGCCAGGCCGGCGGGGCTCGGGTGGTCGAAGATCAGCGTGGCGGGAAGGCGCAGGCCGGTCTCGGCGTTGAGCCGGTTCCGCAGCTCCACCCCGGTGAGCGACGACATCCCGAGATCAAGGAACCCGCGCTCCGCATCGACCACGGAGGACGACCGGTGACCGAGCAGGACGGCGATATGGCTGCGGATCAGGTCGAGCACCAGTGCCTCCTGGTCGGCGGCGCGCAGCCCGGACAGCAGGTCGCCCCAGGGCCTAGCGTTGCTGGCCGCCCGCCGCAGCGGCGCGCGGACCAGTCCGCGCAGCAGCGGCGGGACGTCACTCAGGCGCAGGTCTAGCCGGGCCAGGACGAGGAGCGACTGGTCGGCCCGCGAGGCGGCGTCGAGCAGGCCAAGTGCCTGCTCCGTCGGCATCGGGAGCACACCGCCGCGGGCGAAGCGGGCGACATCGGTCGAGTCAAGCCGGCCGGTCAGCCCGCTCCGCTCGTCCCAGAAGCCCCAGGCCAGGGAGACACCGGGCAGCCCGAGCGCGTGACGGTACTGAGCCAGCGCGTCCAGGTACGCGTTCGCCGCGGCGTAGTTGGCCTGCCCTACCGCGCCGATGAGGCCGCCGTACGAGGAGAACAGCACGAAGGCGGACAGGTCCAGGTGCTTGGTGAGCTCGTGCAGGTTCCACGCGGCGTCGGCCTTCGGCGCGAACACCCGGGCCAGGCGTTCCGGCGACTGGCCCGCGAGCAGCGCGTCATCCACGGTGCCCGCCGCGTGGATGACCGAGGTGAGCGGGTGCTCGGCGGGGATGGCGGCCAGCACCTCGGCCAAGGCGGCCCGGTCGGCAACGTCGCAGGCGACCACGCGTACCCCGGCTCCCATGGCGGTCAGCTCATCCGCGAGCCTGGGCACACCGGGCGCGGCCAGGCCGCTGCGGCTCAGCAGCACTAGGCGACGAATTCCGTGCCGGGCAACCAGGTGCCGGGCGACCACGGCGCCGAGCGTACCGGTGCCGCCGGTGACCAGGACGGTGCCCGTGCCCCTGGGGTCCCATTGCCAGGCGCTGACCTGCGCCGTCTGCGTCCGGGCGGCCCGGGGGACCATGATGACCCCGTCCCTGATGGCCAGCCGCGGCTCGCCGGCGGCGAAGGCGGCGGCGGTCGCGGCCGGCAGGGCCGCTTCTGAAGAGTCGCCGCCGTCCAGGTCGGCCAGCAGCAGGCGGCCTGGGTACTCGGAGTGCGCGGAGCCCGCCAGTCCCCACACCGCGGCGTCGGCGGCCGCGCGGATCTGGCCACCGCGCCCGGCGGCTACGGCGCCGCGGGTCACCAGGACCAGGCGGGAATCGTCGAAGCGGGAGTCTCGCAGCCATGACTTCAGAAATGCCAGCACCTCGCCCGCCAACTGCCGCGCGACCGCGCTGGACGCGCCGTCCCGGTCGGTGGCGTCCAGCCGCAGCACGACGAGGCCTGGGGCCGGGGCCGGCAGGTCGTCGAGTGACGGCAGGCCGGGCGCCGTCCAGGCCGGGGGCGATTCGCCGGCAGCGGCCTCGGCGATCTCGGTCCACTCAACCGTGAACAGCTCGCCGGGCCGGGCGGGCTCCGCGGTCCTGGTCAGGTGCGCGGCGACGGGACTCATCGTCACCGTGTCGATCACCATGACCGGTGCGCCAACGGCGTCCGACGCCGCGGCCGAGACCGTGCCGTTCGCGTCCGGGGTGAGCTGCACGCGAAGCCGGGTCGCGCCGGTGGCCAGCACCGACACCCCGCGCCAGGCCAAGGGGAGTCCAGGCGCGGCCGTGGCCGGGCCCAGCGCGAGCAGTTCGGTCAGCAAGGCGGGGTGGACCAGGAATCCGGCTACGTCCTGGACGTCGTCGGCCAGCGTCACCTCGGCGAAGGTGTCGCGGCCGCGCCGCCACACCGCCTGAACCGTCTGGAACCGGGGGCCCAGGTCGTATCCGCTGCGGTGAAGTGCGTCCCTGAGCGCGTCGAGATCCACCGGGCTCGCGTCCCGGGGCGGCCAGGCCGGCAACGTGCCGGGGGCCCGCTGCCCGCTCGCGTCCGGCTCGGCCAGCGTGCCGGCGGCGACGCGGGTCCAGGGCAAGCCGGCGCCCGCGCGGCAGTAGACGGAGACCGGGCGCCGGCCGGTGGCGGCCCGGGGACCGGCCGACACCTGGATCTCGGCGTTCCCTGTCTCCGGCAGGATCAGCGGCACGTCCTGCGTGAGCTCTTCGATCACCACGCAACCCGTTTCCTCGCCGGCCCGCAAAGCCCATTCGAGCAGCACGGCGCCAGGGACAGTCCGCGAACCCAGCATCGTGTGCTCGGCCAGCCACGGGTGCGAACGCACCCCGATCTGGCCGGTCAGCACGACCCCGCCGTCGGCCGCCAGCGTCAACGAGGTACGCAGCCCAGCCGGATCGGCCCGCCGCGACGTCGGCTCGATCCAGTACCGTTCCCGTTGGAAGGCGTACGTGGGCAACGGGACCTGACCGCCGCCTGCCACCGCGCTCTTCCAGTCGACGGGCACGCCGTGCACGTGCGCCTCGGCGAGCGCGGTCAGCACCTGGGCCGGCCCGTCCTCGTGGCGGCGCAGCGACCCGATAACCACCGCCTCGGCCCCGGCCTCCGCCATGGTGTCCTCAATGCCCATGGCTAGGACGGGGTGCGGGCTGCACTCGATGAACACATCGTGGCCGTCGGCGGCCAGCGCCCGCACCGACTCCTCAAGCCGGACCTGCTCACGCCCGTTCCTGTACCAGTATTTCGCGTCCAGGCTGGTGGTAGGCAGCCACCCGGCGGTCACCGTGGAGAAGAACGGGATCTCGCTCTGCCGCGGGGCCACGTCGTCAAGCAGGCGGGTCAGCTCGTCTTCCAGCGAGCCCACCTGCGCCGAGTGCGCGGCGTAATCCACGCCGGGCAGCCGGCGCCAGCGCAGCTCCGTGGCCGCGAGACGGCGCTCAAGCTCCGGCAGCGTCTCCAGGTCCACGGACACCGTCACCGCCCGGGGGCCGTTCACCGCCGCGAGCGATACCCGCGCGCCAAGATCGGCCGCCATCGACCGAACCTGGTCCGCCGGGGCCATCACCGACAGCATCGCTCCCTGGCCGGACAGCCGCTGCCTGATCAGCTGACTGCGCCGGGCGACTACCCGGGCGCCGTCGGCCAGCGACAGGCCGCCCGCCACGCACGCCGCGGCGATCTCCCCCTGGGAATGCCCCACCACCGCGGCGGGTCGCACCCCGTGGGCCAGCCATAGCTCCGCCAGCGACACCATCACCGCGAACAGCGCCGGCTGCGCCACATCCACCCGGTCGAGGCCGGGCGCGCCGTCGGCTCCGCCAAGCACATCAAGCAGCGACCACTCTACGAAGGGGGCGAGCGCCTCGGCGCACTCGGTCATCCGCTTGGCGAACTCCGGGCTGTCGCGCATCAGCCGCACGCCCATCCCCGCCCACTCGGAGCCCTGGCCGGGAAACACCAGCACCACCTTGTGGTCCCGTCGCGCCGCCCGCCGGCCCCGCACAAGCCCGGCCGCCGGATTCCCGTCCGCCAGGGCCCGCAGTCCGGCCAGCAGGTCGTCACCCGCGCCGACTACCACCGCGCGCCGTTCCAGCATCGAACGCCGGGTAGCGAGGGAGAAAGCGGTATCGGCCGGCTTGCGATCGGGGTGCTCCGCGAGCAGCGCGAGCAGTGCTCCGGCCTGCGCCCGCAGCGCCTGTTCTGTCCGCGCCGACAGGAGCCAGGGCAGCACGGGGCGCTCGGCGGGCTCCGGGGCCTCGGCCGCCGGATCGGCCTGGTCAGCGGGGGCTTGCTCGATCACGACATGGGCGTTGGTGCCGCTGGCACCAAACGATGACACGCCGGCCCGGCGCGGACGGCCGGTATCGGGCCACGGCACTGCCTCGGTGGCCAGCTTGACGGTCCCGGCGGACCAGTCGACGTGCGCGGACGGGGCGTCGACGTGCAGCGTGGGCGGGACCGTGCCGTGCCGGATAGCGAGGATCATCTTGATCACCCCGGCGACGCCGGCCGCGGCCTGGGCATGGCCGATGTTCGACTTGACCGACCCGAGCAGCAGCGGCCGGTCCTCGGGCCGGTCCTGGCCGTAGACGGCGATCAGCGCCTGGGCCTCGATCGGGTCGCCAAGCGCGGTCCCGGTCCCGTGGCCCTCGACCACGTCGACGTCGGCCGGGGACAGCCCGGCCGCGGCCAGCGCGCGGCGGATGACCCGCTGCTGCGACGGCCCGTTCGGCGCGGTCAGTCCGTTGGAGGCCCCGTCCTGGTTCACCGCCGACCCGCGCAGCACCGCCAGCACCTCATGACCGTGACGCCGTGCGTCGCTGAGCCGCTCAAGCACCACGACCCCGGCGCCCTCGGACCAGCCCGCCCCGTCGGCGGCGTCCGAGTACGCCTTGCACCGGCCGTCGGGCGCCAGCACCCGCAGGCGGGAGAACTCCACGAAGGTGTCCGGCGTCGCCATCACCGTAACCCCGCCGGCTAGCGCCAGGGAGCACTCGCCCTGGCGGATGGCCTGCGCTGCCAGGTGCAGCGCGACCAGTGACGACGAGCAGGCGGTGTCCACCGTCACCGCCGGGCCCTCAAGCCCGAGCACATAGGACACCCGGCCGGAGATCGCGCTGCCCGCGGTGCCCAGGCTCAGCAGCCCCTCAAGCTCCGCGCTGTCTGGGGCCGAGTCACGGGCGTAGCTTTCGTGCATCGCGCCGACGAACACTCCGGCGGCGCTTCCGCGCAGCGAGGCCGGGTCGATCCCGGCCCGCTCAAGCGCCTCCCACGCCGTCTCAAGCAGCAACCGCTGCTGCGGATCCATCGCCAGCGCCTCCCGCGGGCCGATCCCGAAAAATCCCGGATCGAACCCCGCCGCGTCATCGAGGAACCCTCCCTCGCGCGCATAGCAGGTTCCCGCATGATCGGGATCGTCATCAAACAGCGAATCCAGGTCCCAGCCCCGGTCGGCGGGGAAGCCGGCGATGACGTCCACGGCGTTCGTGATCAGGTCCCACAGCTGCTCGGGGGCGGCGACCCCGCCGGGATAGCGGCAGGCCATCCCTACTACTACTACCGGATCACCAGCGGCCGTCGCTGTCGCCGGCAGTCGCGGTTCAACCGCCTCAGCCGCCTCGCCCGACAGCAGCCGGGCGACCGCGGCCGGGCTCGGGTAATCGAAGGCCAGGCTCGCGGGCAGCACCAGGCCGGTCGACTCGGCCAGCTGGTTCGCCAGCCGGATAGCGAGCAACGAGGTAATGCCCTGACCGCGAAACGGCGCCTCGGGTGCGACGGCTTCCGCCGCCAAGCCGAGCAGCCCGGCTGTGTGCTCCCGCACCAGCGCCAGCGCCGCGGCGAAGTCGCCCGGCCCCCTGGCCCCGGCGCCGATGGCGCGGCGCGGTCCGGCCGACGAGCGAAGCATCTCCTCAAGCGCCCGCCGGTTGAGCTTGCCGACCGCGGTACGGGGAAGCTCATCCACCACCACGATCTCCGCTGGCATCTTGTACGCCGCGGCGCCCCGGTCGCGCAAGAACCTGGCCACCGCGGCCAGGTCGGCCGCCCCAGCGCTAGCACCGGTCACAACCAGGCAGGGGTACTCACCCAGCCGCGGATCCGGCTTGGCCACCACCGCCAACGGGCCAAGCCCGGGCATCTCGGCGAGCAGGTCCTGGATTTCCGCGGCATTGAACTTCTGTCCGCCCACGTTGATCAGCTCTACGGACCGGCCATGGAAGACAAGCTGGCCGTCGGCGGTCTGCGCGGCGGTGTCGCCGGTGCGGAGCCAGCCGTCCGGTGTCACTGAGGTCGCGGTCAGCTCCGACTCACGGTAGTAGCCGCGGAACATGCACGGGCTCCGGTGCTGCAGCTCACCGCTCACCCCAGCGGGGACCGGCAACCCGTCCTCGCCAAGGATCCGGACCGCCGCCCCGGGAACGGGCCGCCCAACACCGCCGGCCAGCGCACTCGGCGGGTCGCCCGCCCGGGTACACGCGCCGTGCCCGATCTCCGACATCCCCCAGAACACCACCACCGCCGCTGCGAGCCGCGCCCGGATCTCCGTCGTCAGCGCGGCGGGCAGCGCCGCCCCCGCCGTCCACACCTGGCGGGGCGCGAACCCGGCCGGTTCATCCCCGTCGCGCAGCCGCCGCGCGATGTCATGCAACTGGGCCGGGACCGCGAAGACCACAGCCGGATCCACCCGCCGGGCCAGCTCGAAAAACCGGTCCAGGTCCCACTTCTCGAGCAGCGCCTGCCCGCACGAGGCCAGCAGCGCCGACCACATCGACTGCAGGCCGAACAGGTGAGTCAGCGGGTTGGCCGCCAGCACCAGCCCGGTAAAAGCATCTTCCCCGCCGCCGTCCAGCACGGCCGCCGCATTCGACAGCAGCCCGTCATGGGAATGCAGGCAGATCTTGGGCCGCGCCGACGTCGTCCCCGACGACGGAAGCAGCACAAACGGCATGTCTGGCCGCACCGGCACCGGCTGCGGCGCACGCCCCCGCCACCTGGTCCGCAGCCCGCCGAGCGAAAGCGGGCCAGGCTCCCCGGCGCCCGCACCATCCCGGTGGCCGCCCTCTCCGGCGACCAGGACGGCACGCAGCCCCGGCAGGGCCCGCGCCAGCGCACCGATGTCGCCCGACCCCGACGGCAGGACCACCGCCTCCGGCTTCACCCTGGCCAGCAACGCGGCCACGTCGGCGCGGCCGATACCCAGATGCACCGGCATCATGACCGCACCGACCGTGGCGATGGCAACATGTAGCGTCTCGAAATCAACGCCGTTCGGCAGCCGGACAGCCACCACGTCCCCCGGCCCGATACCCGCCTCTTGCAGCCCCCTGGCCACCGCGTCCACCTCGGCCCGCCACTGCCGCCAGGTCAGCGACCGCGGCCCGTCAGTGAGCGCGACCGCCTCAGGCACCCGCGCCGCAGCCTCGGCGAACACCCCCGGCAGCGTAAGGCCCCGCAGCACGCCGCCGGAATCAGCGGCCGGCTCGACCAGGTAATCATCGCTGCGGACGGGCACGTGGACTCCCAGAGAGAGGGTAGAAGTCAGGCGGCCAGCGTCACCGGAACCGCGCAGGACCGCAGATCAGCCAAAGGATAGAAGCTGGCCCGCCAGGAAATTCCTAAAGATGTCGGCCATGCCCGCATACCCCACGACGCGGCAAGACTAGGTTTTTGCTGGTTTTCCCGGCATTGCTTGACACCCGAGTACCTGCCTGGAAACGTAGGGTCTGATGGCCTTAGTGGCAGTGGATATCAAATACGGCACCATTAACGTGCGCGAGCAAGCACCTTATCCTCTGACGAGGAAATGCGAGGGGAATGCCTTGTCCAGCTCCGATGAATTGAGCGGCGGCCAGCGCATCCTGTTTGCCAGCGACACTGGCTGGGGTCATGTCAATCCCCTGATCAGCATCGCCGGCGAGCTGGCCAGGCTCGGTATCGGGGACATCTGGTTTTCCTCCACCGACCTGCATCAGGCCGCTATCGAGGCCAATCTCGGCGGTCAGCCGGTGCGGTTCATATCGCTTGGGCCTGGCAATCCCGAGGCGGAGCCGGAGAACTGGTCAGACAAGACGCTGCGGGCCATGACGACCCGGTCTCCGCTGCGTAACTTCATGAAAGTCATGGACATCGCCGTTGACCACGGTTACCGGCGCCAGCAGTACCAGCGGGTCCTTGAGATCGTCGACGAGGTGCGGCCGGCCCTGGCCGTTGTCCCTATAGCCTCGTACGGGGTTATCGACGCGCTCGCCATGCGCGGCGTGCCGTACATAGCCATCGTTCCCGGAACGGTCAGTCACCTCTACTCGGGACGGCTGCCGAGGAACTACCCGACGCCGCTTTCCGGCCTGCCGCGGAACATGTCGCCGCTGCAGAGAATACACAACGCGGTCTTCCGCGCCGGCGTTCTTGCCGCTGTCTGGGACCCCAGGCACCTGCGGGCGAACATCAACTTCTTCATGACCCGCAAGGCCGAGGGGCTGGTCAACCCGGCGAGCATCCCAGCGCTGTACGCCGACGGCGCGCTCGCCCTGCTGGCCTACTTCGACTTCGACTTCGAGTTTCCCTTCGCCGGTGTTCCTGACAACCTCAAGATGCTCGGCGCGGTGATCCCTCGTGATCTCTGTCCGGCGGACGCCGACCCCGGACTCAACCAGTGGCTGGACAGCCATGAGTCCGTGGTGTACGCAGGGTTTGGCACGATCATGCGCCTGCGCGCCCGGCAGGTCCTGGCGATCGTGGACGCGGCCACCAGAATCGGCCCCGACCACCACGTGCTGTGGAAACTGCCGCGGTCACAGCAGCGCCTGCTGCCGGACAAGCTGCCGTCGAACCTGCGGGTCGAGTCCTGGGTTCCCTCACAGTTCGCCGTGCTCGCGCACCCGCATGTGCGGGCGTTCTTCCATCACGGTGGGGCCAACAGCGTCCAGGAAGGCCTGTACTTCGGCACTCCGCAGCTGGTGATGCCGTTCTGGATGGACAACCTAGACAACGCGGCCCGCGTCACCGACAGCGGCACCGGGCTCGCCGTGGCCCGCAACCCGGCCGGACGCGGCATCGCGGCCAAGCTGACCCGGCTGCTCGGCGAGCCCCGGTTCCGGGAGCGCGCCGCTGACTGGTCGCAGCGACTGCACGAGACCGACGGCCTCAACGCGGCCGCCGAGGAGATCGTCGCCGCCCTGGACAAGCTCGGGCGCGCGCAAATGCCGATGTCAGCCCCGGAGGAGTCCCGATGATCGCCAGGAAGCGACTGCAGGAGCAGTAATCCGCATTCCCCGGCGCGATGGTTGTGGCAGCGAGCCGGCTATTACCGGCCAGCTGTCACAATCATCGCGGGACGCGGGCATCCGGGCACGGACGGGTGCGGGACTACTGCGCGAGCGAGCGGCGGTACCAGTCGATCGTCCTCGCGAGGCCCGCGCGGAAGGATGTCCTTGCCTTGAAGCCGAAATATTCCTCCGCCCGCCGCGTGTCGAGCCTGCGGCGCGGCTGCCCGTTGGGCTTACCGGTGTCCCACCTGATCTCGCCGGTGAAACCGGTCTCCGCGGCGACCAGCTGCACCAGGTCCCTGATGGAGATCTCGAACCCCGAGCCCAGGTTAACCGGGTCGCTCCGGCTATACCGTTCCGCGGCCAGCAGTATGCCCTCGGCCGCGTCCTCCACGTACAGGAATTCCCGCGTCGGCGATCCGTCGCCCCATACCACGAGTTCTTCTCCCGATGCCACGGCATCGACGCATTTCTTGATCAGCGCGGGGATCACGTGCGACGATTCCGGGCTGAAGTTGTCTCCCGGCCCGTACAAGTTGACCGGAAGCAGAAATATCGAGTTGTAATTATATTCCTGGCGGTATCCCTGCGACTGGACCAGCATCATCTTCTTGGCCAGTCCGTACGGCGCATTCGTTTCTTCCGGGTAACCGTTCCAGAGGTCATCTTCATTGAACGGCACCGGGGTGTGCACCGGATACGCGCACACGGTGCCCACGGCTACGAACTTCGGAATTCCCGCGAGGTAGGCATGGTGCAGGAGCTGCACGCCCATCATCAGGTTGTCGTAGAAGAACGATCCGGGATGCTCGCGGTTGGCCCCGATCCCGCCGACCCGCGCGGCCAGGTGCAGGACGACCTGCGCATCGGCGTGGTTTTTGTACATCCTTTCGATGTCCTCGAGCCGAGTCAGGTCGTAGTCCGCGTGAGACGGCTTAGCGACGACCGCGCCGAGTTCGGTTAGCCGCTGGGTGACGTGCGTGCCAAGGAAACCCTCTCCGCCAGTGACGATCACCGGTTTGCCTCGCCAATAAGCCATCGCCAATCCACTCCCCTGTGCCGCGGCGGCCGGTTACCAGTTGATGGCCAACATCCGGTCGCCGTCCTTCATCTCGCGGGTGGCCTGGGCCAGGTCGGACTCGACCATCATGCCCATGAGCTCCTCGAATGTGACCGTGGGGTGCCAGCCGAGAATCTGGTGGGCCCGGGTGGCGTCGGCGCACAGTACCTCGACCTCGGCCGTCCGCACTAGCGCGGGGTCGACGACGACGTAGTCGTACCAGTTCAGTCCGACCGCCTCGAAGGCGATCCGCGCCGCGTCACGGACCGTGTGCATCCGTTCCGTGCCGATGACGAAGTCGCTAGGCTCGTCCTGGTTCAGCATCATGTGCATCGCCCGCACGTAATCACCGGAGAACCCCCAGTCCCGGACCGCGTCCAGGTTCCCGAGGAGCAGCTTTTCCTGCAGGCCGAGCTTGATCCGGGCCGCGGCCATCGAGATCTTCCTGGTCACGAACTCCCGGCCGCGCCGCGGTGACTCATGGTTGAACAAGATGCCCGAAACGCCCCACATACTGTACGACTCCCGGTAGTTCTGCGTGACGTAATGCCCGTAGGCCTTGGCTACCCCGTACGGGCTCCGTGGATGGAAAATCGTGGTCTCGCACTGCGGAGTCTCGAATACCTTGCCGAACATTTCGGAAGACGACGCCTGGTAGAAATGGATCTGCCCGTCGGCGACGGCCCTTGATTTGTCAAGGCCGCAGACCAGGCGGATGGCCTCGAGCATGCGCAGCACGCCCATACCGTTAACCTCGGTGACCAGTTCTGGCTGATCCCACGACATCGGCACGAACGAGACCCCGGCCAGGTTGTAAACCTCATGGGGCTGCACTTTGTCGATGGCCGCGACCAGGCTTCCCTGGTCCATCATGTCCCCGTCGACGTAGCACAGGTCCTCGACCAGCCGGCTGACCCGCAGCTTGCGCGGGTTGGCCTGGCCCCGGATGAGTCCCCATACCTCGTAACCGAGAGACAGCAGATATTCCGCCAGGTAGGAACCATCCTGGCCGGTAATCCCGGTAAGCAGTGCTCTTTTACCCACTGTCTCCCTCTCGCTGCTGGCCTAGCGTTTTAGTCACCCGGCCCTGCCGTGTCAGCGGATGTGATAGAAATCGCGGATCTGGTCAATGATGTAGTCCTGATCCGATTCGGTCAGCCCGGTATATGTCGGCAGGCACAGGCCGTCCGCAGCGAACCGGCTGGCGTTCAGCGACCTGTAGCCCGCATCGAAGTACATGGGCTGCTGGCTCATGGGCTTGAAGAACTGCCGTGTCTCGATGCCCTGCTGAGCGAGGAACTGGCAGAGTTCCGCCCGGCGCTCGGCCCGCAGGTCGTACATCCACAGCACGTCGCGTGACGGCAGGCGGGTAACCCGGTCGATGCCGCTGAGACCCGCGTCGTAACGCTGCTCGATGGCGGTCCGCAGGGCGAGGATCTCGTCGATCTTCTCCAGCTGGGCCAGCGCGACGCCAGCCTGGAGATTGGTAATGCGGAAGTTGTAGGCCAGCGTGTCGTGCAGGAAGCTGTGGTCGGGGGTGATGGCCTGCCCGCGCAGGTGCGCCATCTGGTCAGCCAGGCCGGGGTCGTCGGTGACGCAGATCCCGCCCTCGCCGGCCGTGATGATCTTGTTCGCGTACAGGGAGAAGCAGGCGATGTCGCCGACCGGCCGGATCCCGTGGGCCTCGGCCGAGTCCTCGACGACCCGCAGGCGGTGTGTGGCGGCGAGCTGCGCGATTGCTTCCATGTCGCAGCGCCGGCCGTGCACGTGCACCGGCAGGATCACCTTGGTCCGCGGCGTGATCTTCGGCTCGATCTGGGCCACGTCGATGTTGAGGTCGGGGCCGCAGTCGACGAAGACCGGCGTGCCCCCCACGTGGGTTACCGCCCAGGCAGTGGCAACCATCGTGAACTCCGGGACGATCACCTCGTCGCCTGGGCCGACGCCAAGGGCGCGCAGCGCCAGGATCAGCGCGGCGGTGCCAGAGGAGCAGGCAACCCCGCGGGCCACACCGTTGAAGCTTGCGAATTGCTGTTCAAAACGCGCGACGTAGGGCCCCTGCCAGGAAATCCAGCCAGTCTCGATCGACTCGCGGACATAGGCCTCTTCGTTACCGGTGAGGTACGGCCGCGAAGCCTGATACTTGAACGCCATGAATCCCTCACCATCGGCGGCGGAACACACTCAGTGGGGTCATTCAACCCCCACGGGAACCTGGAATTCCCGCGAATCTGCCGGGGACCGGGAGCGGGAGCGGGAGCGGGAGCGGGAGCGTGTCCCGGGCCGTGGGGCCCGGGACTTGAACCCTGTTCCGGTCAGACCAGGCTCGCCGCCGGCGCCTTGGCCCGCAGCCGGACGCGCGCGCCGTTGGACGGCAGAGGGGTGATGAGGTGGGTGCGGACGTCCTCCGGCCGCGGGTCGGGCAGGCCGACCTCGTACCGGGAAAGCGCCTCGCGCAGCACTGCCTTCATCTCGAGTTCGGCGACCACGTTGCCGAGGCAGCGGATGCGGCCGCCGCCGTACGGAATCCAGGTGAACATGCCGGGCTTGGTGCCGAGGAAACGCTCGGGCCGGAACGCATACGGATCCGGGTAGAGGGCCGGGTCGCGGTGCATCAGGTAGGCGCTGGCCCACAGGAGCATCCCCGGCTCATAGCGCACTCCGCCGATCTCGATCGGCTTCATGACCTCGCGGACGATGATCTGCGGGACCGACGGGCGCAGCCGCAGCACCTCCTGGACCGTCGCGGTCAGGTAGGCGTCGTCGCCCGTGCCAAGCTCGGCGATCAGCCGGTCGCGGACCTCGTGCTCGCGGCTCAGGTACTCGAACGCCCAGGTGAGGGCGGCGGCGGTGGTCTCGGTGCCGGCCAGGAACATGGTCATGATCTCGTCGCGTAGCTCCCGGCCGGACAGCGGCGTGCCGTCGTCGTAGGTCAGGCTAAGGAGCACGGAGATCAGGTCGTCGCCGAACTCGCCGACGTTCCTGCGCTCCTCGATGGCCTCGGCGATCAGCGCGTCCGCCCGCTCCCGCAGCTTCAGGAACCGGTGCAGGCCAAGCGGCCGGATCGCGGTGAGCACCTTGACCGCACGGGGCGACATCCGGTGGATCATCAGCGTCGAGGCGATCTTGTAGTTGAACTCGGTCATCTGCTCAAGCACGTCGAGGAGTTCCTCGGAGACCTTCGGCCGCACCGGCCCGAAGATCACCTCGCGGATCACCCGGATCGTGAGGTGGTGGATGAGCGGGTACAGGGACACGTCCTGGCCCTGCGGCCAGTTGGTCACCTCCTCCGCGGCCATCGCGCTGACCGACGCCTCGATGCGCTGCAGCGCCGTGCCGTGCACGCACTGCACAACGTGCTTGCGCCTGGCCTTGTGCTCGCCCTCGTCGAGCCAGGCGAGACCGCTCTGGCCGAAGTACTTCTCCAGCGTGGCCGAGCCGTTGCCTGTGTGCAGCACGTCGTCGGGGGCCAGGAACATCTGCTTGATGTCGTCGGCGTCCGACAGGACGTACAGGGGCCGGGCCGGGATCCTGATCTTGATCATGAAACGGCTGCCGTACAGCTTGCGGCACTCCTCCATGAAGGCCGCCGGGCGGCGCCAGTAGTTCATCATCTGCAGCGGAACGGCCTTCGTCGGCCCGGGCAGCGCGGTCGCGGGGATGGCAGGTTTCGCCACCGTGCTGGCTTCCGCTGCGCTGGCTTCCGCCGTCGTGACTGCTCCGGAGCCACCGTGGTCAACCGGGCACCGGCCAGCTGTTTCTGGAACGGTCATTCCTGTCACCCTTTCTTGAAGTGGTCTGATCCTTCGAGCCACCGCTCTGCCGCCGCTGCGGTCGCCGCAGCCGCGTCCTCGATCACAGCGAAGTGGTTCACGGCCAGCTCGATCTGGTCGTCGCTGATGTCCCAGCCGGGCAGGGCCGCGGCGGCACCGCCCTCGCCCAGCGGTTTGCCCGCCCTGATCTGCAGGGTCGGTGCGGTCTTGGGCTCGGCCCGGCGCTCGGTCAGCAAGCGCATGTAACTGCCCATGGCCAGCCAGTCGGTGTCGTCGACGGAGCTTGTCCCGTGCCCGCGTTCCAGGATTTCCGTCATGACCAGGGAGAAGACGCGGTTGGTCTCCTCCTCGCCCTCGGGGGTGGGGGTGTCGATCATGACCACGCCGGCCGGCGCGGCCCCCGCCTCCGCCAGGCGGGCGGCGACGGAATGCGCGATCACGCCGCCGATGGAGTAGCCGACCAGGACGAAGGGAGCGCCGTCGACGGCCCGGCGGATGGAGTTCGCCAGGACCTCGATGGCGACGGCCCACGATCCCGGGGCCGCGTCGGTGCCGCGGAATCCCGGCAGGGAGCAGGCCAGCACGTCCCGCGTGCCCTCGAAGTGAGCGGCGAACCGCATGAACTGCTGTGGTCCCGAGCCGACCATGAAGGAGGGCACGCAGACCAGCTTCGGCCGTCCGCTGTCCCCCGAGGCGAGCGGCACGACGTAGCCGTCCCCCGCGTCGAATTCGGCGGGCGACGCGAAGGCCGGGCGGAACTCCGACGCCTTGATCAGCAGCGGCAGCGCCTGGACGATTGCGCCCTGGGCGTGCGCCTGCCTGAGCAGCGCGCTGAACGTCCCCTGGCCGGGCCGCGAAACGGGCCGGGCGCTGCCGGCTGCCGGGGGCGCGGACTGCTCCTCTCCGATCTTGGCGAGCAGGTAGTCGGCGATGGCGGCCGGGGTGGGATGGTCGAAGACCAGCGTGGTGGGCAGTTGCAGGCTGGTGGCCTTGGTGAGCCGGTTCCGCAGCTCAACCGCGGCCAGCGAGTCGATGCCGAGTTCCTTAAAGGGCCGCCGGTGGTCGACCGCCTCGCCCGAGGCGTGGCCGAGGACGGCGGCGACGTGGGCCCGGACCAGCTCCAGGGTGACCTGCTCGCCGTCCGCCCGGGAGACGCCGGCCAGCCGCCTGGCCAGTGACTCGGCCGCGGGTTCGGCGGTCCGGGCCGGGGCCCGCACCAGGCCGCGCAGCAGGGCCGGCAGCAGCCCGGCCCGCGCCTGAGCGCGCAGCGCGGCGAGGTCGAGACCGACCGGGACAAGCAGAGCGGCACCGGGCTGGCGGGCCTGGTCGAACAGGTCCAGGCCGACCTCTCCCGGCAGCGGCCGCACACCCATCCGGGCCAGCCTGGCCAGGTCCTCCTGGCCGAGGTCACCGGTTATACCCGTGCTGCCGGCCCACAGGCCCCAGGCCAGCGAGGAAGCCGGGCGGCCGGCGGCGCGGCGGCGGGCAGCGAGGGCGTCAAGGCCCGCATTAGCCGCGGCGTAGTTGCCCTGCCCGGGACTGCCCATCAGCCCCGCGGCCGAGGAAAACAGTACGAACTCGGCCAGGTCAAGGCCCGCGGTCAGTTCGTCCAGGTGCAGCGCCGCGTCCAGCTTGGGCCGCAGCACCCGGTCCAGCTGCTGCGCGGTCAGCGAGGCGGTCACGCCATCGTCGATCACCCCGGCCGCGTGGATCACCGCGGTCAGCGGGCGCGCGACCCCGGCCAGCAGGCCGGCCAGCTGGGCCCGGTCGCTGACGTCGCAGGCTGAGACCTGAACCTGGCAGCCCAGGCCCTCCAGTTCGGCCGACAGCTCGCCCGCGCCGTCGGCGTCCGGGCCGCGGCGGGAGGCCAGCACCAGGTGGCGGACGCCGTGTGCCTTGGCCAGGTGCCTGGCCACCAGCGCGCCCAGACCGCCGGTGCCGCCGGTGATCAGCACGGTGCCGTCCGGGTCGAGCGGGGCGGGCACGGTGAGCACGACTTTGCCGGTGTTGCGGCCCTCGCGCAGGAACCGGAACGCGTCCGCCCCGCGGCGCACGTCCCAGGCCCGTACCGGCGGGTGACTTAGCACCCCCTGCTCGAACAGGGCCATGACTTCGCGCAGCAGCTGCCCGGTTCGCTCCGGGCCCGCCTCCATCAGGTCGTAGGAGCGGTACTCGACCCCGGGGTGGCCCTGGGCGACCGCCTCCGGGTCGCGGATGTCGGCCTTGCCCATCTCGATGAACCGGCCGCCGCGGGGCAGCAGGTCAAGGGAAGCGTCCACGAACTCGCCGGCGAGGGCGTCGAGGACCACGTCCACGCCCGCTCCCCCGGTCGCCTTCCAGAACGTCTCCTTGAAAGCCAGGTCACGGGAGGACGCGAGGTGGTCGGCGGGCACCCCGAGGGCCTGGACGGCGGGCCACTTGGCCGGGCTTGCGGTCGCGTAGACCTCGGCGCCCAGGTGCCTGGCCAGCTGCACCGCCGCAGTCCCGACGCCGCCGGCGGCCGCGTGGATCAGCACCTTTTCCCCACGGCGGAGGCCGGCCAGGTCGGTCAGCCCGTAGTAGGCGGTAAGGAAGGCCACCGGCACCGTCGCCGCCTGCGTGAACGACCAGCCCCCTGGGACCGGGGCGAGCAGCCGGGCGTCGGCCACCGCGACCGGCCCGAAGCAGTCAGGCATCAGGCCGAGCACCCGGTCGCCGGGAGCCAGGCCCGTCACGCCGGGCCCGGTTTCCAGCACTACCCCGGCGGCCTCGCTGCCCAGCGGGGCCTCACCCGGGTACAGGCCGAGGGCGATCAGCACATCGCGGAAGTTCAGGCCGGCGGCCCGGACCCCGATGCGGACCTCGCCGGCCTGCAGCGGGCGGTCCCCGTCCGATGGTACGAGGGCTAGGTCTTGCAGGGAACCCTTGCGGCCGCTGCCGAGCCGCCATGCGTCCCGTCCGGGCAGCGCAGGGGCGGCGGCCGGAGCCAGCCGCGGGGCCAGCAGCTGACCGGCCCGCACCGCCAGCTGCGGCTCGCCCAGGCCGGCCAGCGCGGCCCAGTCCTGGTCGCTGCCGTCGTCATCCAGGTCAAAAAGCACAAACCGGCCCGGATGCTCGGACTGGGCGCTGCGCACTAGGCCCCAGGCCGGCGCCACCGCCACATCCGGGGACTCGTCGCCGACCGCGACACCCCGCCGGGTGACTACCGCCAGCGTGGCCCCGGCCAGCGGTTCACTGGCCAGCCAGCGCTGCACCAGCGTCAGCGTTTCTGCTGCCACATCGTGAACTGCTTGGCCGCCGATGGCGGCGACGACGACATCGGGGGCCGCCGTGCCTGCGGCCAGCGCTGTTTCCAGCTCATTCAGGTCTGCGACGTCCTGGCCGAGTACCGTGATGCGCCGTCCCGTCCCGGCCGCGGCCGTGACCTGTGTCCACTCCACCGTGAAGAGCGACCCGCCGCCCGGCCGCGGCCCGGCACCGGCCAGCTGGGCCTGGTCCACCGGGCGGTGGTCGAGCCGCCGCACGCTGGCGACCGGTTGACCGTGCTCATCCGCGAGATCGATCCGCACCGCCGACTCGCCCTCCGGGCTGAGCCGGGCCCGGACCCGCGACCTGCCGTCCCGCTCCAGCCGCACACCCGCCCAGGAGAACGGCAGCTCGACCGCCGCGTCCGCGTCCCGGGTCAGCAGGCCACTGGTTTCCAGCAGGCCAGTGTGCAGGGCCGCGTCGAGCAGTGCCGGGTGGATACCGAATCCGGCTACGCCAACCTCCTCGGGCAGTTCGATCTCGGCGTAGGTCTCCTCGCCGCACCGCCAGGCGGCGCGAAGCCCCTGGAACGCGGGCCCGTACTCGTATCCCGCCGCTGCCAGCCGTTCGTACAGCCCGTCGACGGCGAGCGGTTCGGCGTCTGCCGGGGGCCACTGGACAGGCCAGCCCGATGCGACTGGCGCTTCGGCGGCGAGGGTGCCGCGCGCGTGACAGGTCGCCTCCCGCTGCTCGTTCCGTCCGCCCAGCGGGCGGGTGTAGACGGCGACGCCGCGGCGCCCTTGCTCGTCGGGCTTGCCCACAGTGACCTGCAGCTGCCTGGCCGCGCCGGGCGCGAGGGTCAGCGGGGCCTGCAGCACAAGCTCGTCGATGACGGGGGTACCGGCGTGGCCGCCGGCCGCCAGGGCGAGCTCGGCCAGCGCGGCGCCGGGCAAGATGACCGTGCCGAGTATGCGGTGATCCCGGGTCCATGGCTGGCTGTCGGTGGACAGGCGGCCGGTGAACAGCCATTCGTCATGCTCGCCGACCTGGACCGCCGCGGTCAGCAGGGGATGATCGAGCCGCCCCAGCCCGGCCGCCTCGGGGTCACCGGACGCGGCCGGGGCAAGCCAGTAGCGCTCCCGCTGGAACGCGTAGGTAGGCAGGTCCGTCCGCTTGGCTCCGCTTCCGGCGTAGAAAGCCGCCCAGTCCACCGGGGCGCCCGCGATGTGCGCCTGGGCCAGGAACCCGGCGAACGCCGCCGGCTCGGTCGGCCGGGCCCGCAGCGCGGCCGCCAGGACCGTGCCGTCCTGGCCGTCGAGTACCTGGCGGGCCAGCGCGGTGAGCGCCCCGCCCGGGCCGAACTCGAAGAACCGGGTCACGCCCTGGGCGTGCAGCACGGCGATCCCGTCGGCGAAGCGGACCGCCTCGCGCACGTGCCTGACCCAGTACCCCGGATCGGCCAGCTCCCCGGCGACCAGCGCGCCGGTCAGGTTAGAGACGACCGGGATCTGCGGCTCGCCGAACGTCAGCCCGGCCGCGACCTGCCGGAACTCGTCCAGCATGGGGTCCATCAGCGGGGAGTGGAAGGCGTGCGAGACCCGCAGCCGGGTGACCCGGCGCCCGTCCCAGCGCGGCAGCCATTCATCGAGGGCGTCGGCGTCGCCGGAGACCACCACGGCGCGGGGGCCGTTGACCGCGGCGACCGCCAGCCGCCCGGCGTAACCCGCGAGGGAGGCGGCGACCTCTTCCTCGGTGGCCTCGACCGCGGCCATCGCCCCGCCCCCGGGGAGCGCCCCCATCAGCCGGCCGCGCGCCGCGACCAGCGTGCACGCGTCAGCCAGGGACAGCACCCCGGCCACATGCGCCGCCGCGATCTCCCCGACCGAGTGCCCGATCAGGTAATCCGCACGCACCCCGAGGGACTCCGCCAGCCGGAACAGCGCCACCTCAACCGCGAACAGCGCCGCCTGGGTAAACCGGGTCTGGTCCAGCAGCCCGGCCAGCTCAGAGCCCTCCGGGGCCTGGAGCAGTTCACGCAGGGGCTGACCAAGGAGCGGGTCCAGGTGAGCGCACACCTCGTCAAGCGCCTGCGCGAACACCGGGAACACGGCGGCCAGTTCCGTGCCCATCCCTGGCCGCTGCGAGCCCTGCCCGGAAAATATGAAGGCCGTCCGGCCTCCGGTTACCGTCCCGGCGAATATCCCCGCGGCGGGCTCGCCCGCCGCCAGCGCCTGCAGGCTGGCCAGCAGCCCGTCCCGGTCGCCGGCTACCATCGCCGCCCGCCGCTCCAGCTGGGCCCGGGTGGTCGCGGTGGAGAAGCCCACGTCGGCCAGGCTGAGGTCCGGCCGGGCCAGCAGGTACGCCCGCAGCCGCCCGGCCTGGGCCCGCAGCGCCGTCTCGTCCCTGGCCGACACAAGCACCGGGACCGCCGGGAGCGGACGCGGCTGCTCGTTCCCCGGCGCGGCCTGGTCGCCGGCTGGGGCTTCTTCCAGGATCACGTGCGCGTTGGTGCCGCTGACCCCGAACGAGGACACCCCCGCCCGGCGCGGCCGCTGCGCCCCGGCCGCCCACGGCTCGGCCTCGGTCAGCAGCCTGACCTCACCCGCTTCCCAGTCCACGTGCGGTGAGGGCTCGTCCACGTGCAACGTGGCAGGCAACGTCTCATGCCGCATGGCCTGCACCATCTTGATCACCCCGGCCACCCCCGAGGCAGCCGAACTGTGCCCGATGTTCGACTTCACCGACCCGAGCCGCAGCGGGCCGTTGACCCGCTCCTGCCCGTACGTGGCCAGCAGCGCACGGGCCTCAATCGGATCGCCGAGCCTCGTCCCGGTCCCGTGCCCCTCCACCGCGTCCACATCGGCCGGCGACAACCCCGCACTCGCCAGCGCCGCCCGGATCACCCGCTCCTGCGACGGGCCATTCGGCGCCGTAAGGCCATTACTCGCCCCGTCCTGATTAACCGCACTACCACGAACCACGGCAAGCACCCGATGACCACGGCGCCGCGCATCCGACAACCGCTCCAGCACCACCAGGCCCATACCGTCAGAAAACCCCGTCCCGTCCGCCGCCGCCGAATACGACTTACAACGGCCATCCGGCGCAAGCCCCCGCTGCCGGGAAAACTCCACCAGCAAGAACGGGCCAGACATCACCGTCACCCCGCCCGCCAGCGCCAGCGAGCACTCACCACCCCGCAACGCCTGCGACGCCAGGTGCAACGCCACAAGCGACGACGAGCAAGCCGTATCCACCGACACCGCCGGCCCCTCAAGACCCAACGAATAAGCCACCCGGCCAGACACCACACTCGTCGTCGCGCCGGTCAGCCGGAAACCCTCGACTTCCGGCGCCGCCGGCCCGCCGTAACCGTAGTCAGAGGGGCCGACGCCGCAGAACACGCCGGTGTCTGAGCCGCGCAGCGCGGCCGGGTCAATGCCGGCGTGCTCAAGCGCCTCCCACGCACCCTCGAGCAGCAGCCGCTGCTGGGGGTCCATGGCCAGCGCCTCCCGCGGCCCGATGCCGAAGAAGCCCGCGTCGAAGTCCCCCGCCCCGGCCAGGAACCCGCCGCCCCTGGTGTACAGGGTCCCGGCCTGCTCCGGGTCGGGGTCGTACAGCCGGTCCAAGTCCCAGCCGCGGTCCTCGGGCAGCCCGGTGATGGCGTCCCGGCCGGCCGCGACGAGATCCCACAGTTCCGCTGGCGAGCCCACCCCGCCGGGGTACCGGCAGCTCATCCCCACGATGGCCAGCGGCTCATCCGCGTCGGCCCGCCGCCGCTTGGCTGACGGGGCGGCCGGGGCCTGCTGCGGCTCGTCAGCCGTGATCGCGCCCGCCTCGGTGAGTACGAACTGGGCCAGCGCGCCCGCGGTCGGGTAGTCGAAGACCAGCGTGGACGGCAGCCGCAGCCCGGTGACCTGGGTCAGCCGGTTACGCAGCTCCACCGCGGCCAGCGAGTCGAAGCCAAGGTCCTTAAACGGGCGGCCGGGGTCGACCGCCGCCGCCGACGCCTGCCCGAGCACCGCCGCCGCCTGTGCCTGCACCAGGTCGAGGACGACGCGGGCCCGGTCTTCGGCCCGTGTCCCGGCCAGCCGCCTGGCCAGCGAACCGCCCGCGCCCGCGGGGTGGCGGGCCGGAACGCGCACCAGGCCGCGCAGCAGCGGCGGGAGGAGGCCGGCCTGGGCCTGGGCGCGGAGCGCGGCCAGGTCGAGCCGCACCGGGGCCAGCAGCGCATCGCCACGTTCCTGAGCCTGGTCGAACAATTCCAGGCCAACATCGGACGGCAGGGCCTCCGCGCCCAGCCGGGCTAGCCGGGCGAGCTGGTCTTCGCCGAGGTCGCCGGTGATTCCGGTCGCGCCGGCCCACAGCCCCCAGGCCAGCGAGGTGGCGGGCAGGCCCCGCGCGCGGCGCCGGGCCGCGAGAGCGTCGAGGGCCGCGTTGGCGGCCGCGTAGTTGCCCTGGCCGGGACTGCCGACCAGCGCCGCGACCGAGGAGAAGAGCACGAACGCAGACAGGCCGGCCTCCGCGGTCAGCTCGTCGAGCAGCATTGCCGCGTCCACCTTGGGCCGCATGACCCGGTCGAGCTGCGCCGCGGTGAGCGACTCGATCACGCCGTCATCGAGGACGCCGGCGGCGTGGATGACCGCCGTCGGCGGACGCTCAAGCGAGTCGAGCAGGGCAGCAAGCTGCTCGCGGTCGGCCACGTCACAGGCCGCCACCCGCACGCGGGCCCCCAGCGCCTCCAGCTCCGCCTTCAGCTCGCCCGCGCCCGCCGCGGCCGGGCCGCGGCGGCTGACGAGCACCAGCGACCGCACCCCGCGGTCCGCGACCAGGTGCCGGGCGAACAGCGCCCCGAGTCCGCCGGTGCCCCCCGTGATCAGCACCGTCCCGTCCGGATGGAGCGGCTGCGGCGCGGCCGACGCCGCGCCGGCGCGGCCGAGCCGCGGTGCGAGCACGCGGCCGGCCCGCACGGCCAGCTGCGGCTCGTCCAGGGCGGCGAGCCTGCCCCAGTCCTGCTCACCGTCGGTGACGTCGATGATCAGGAACCGGCCGGGGTGCTCGGACTGGGCGCTGCGGACCAGGCCCCAGGCCGACGCCATGGCCACGTCCGGCGCCTCACCGCCGACATCGATGCCGCCGCGGGTCACCACCGCAAGACGCACGCCGGCCAGCCGCGGGCTGGCCAGCCAGCGCTGTAGCAGCTCAAGCGTGACCGCCGCGACGGCCCGCGCCGTCCCCTGGTGCTCACTGCCGATCGCGGCCACGACGGTGTCCGGGCCGGCGTGCCCGCGGCCATCGCCTGTTCGAGCGCGTTCAGGTCGGCGTACCGTTCGCCCGGGCCGGCGACGTCGCCGAGCAGCGCGATCCGGGCCTGGCCGGCGTCCCCGCCGGCCGTGACCGTGTTCCACTGCACGGTGAACAGCAACGCGTTCCCGGCCTGCTGCTGCGCGTCGAGCTTGGCCTGCTCGACCGGCCGGACCACGAGGGACCTGACCGACACGACCGGGGCGCCGTTGTCGTCGACCGCGTCGACCCGCACCGCGAACTCGCCGGTCGCCGTGACCCGGACGCGCAGCCGCGCCGCCCCCGGGCGGGCAAGCTGCACGCCCGACCAGCTGAACGGCATCACCGCCCGGTTGCCACCGCCGCCGGTCAGCAGCACCGCACCGCTCTGGATGGCCGCGTCGAGCAGGGCCGGGTGGGCGCCGAACTCCCGGGCCTGGCCGACGTGCTCGTCCGGCAGCGCGACCTCGGTGTAGATGCTGGCGCCGTCGCGCCAGGCGGTCTGGATGCCCTGGAAGGCGGGGCCGTAGTCGTAGCCGATACTGGCCAGGTGCACGTACAGCTCGTCGGCGGTGACCGGCTCGGCGCCCTCCGGCGGCCACGCGCCCGGCCAGGCCGCCAGGCTCGCCGCCTCCGGCGCAAGCGTGCCCCGGGCGTGAGCGGTCGCGCCGCGGTCGCCGTCCGCCGCGCTCTCCTGCTGGGTGTAAACGGCGACGGCGCGGCGGCCGTCTTCGTCGGGCTCGCCCACGATCACCTGGAGCCGGACGGTGCTGTCGGCCGGCAGCAGCAGGGGTGCTTCAAGGACGAGCTCGTCCAGGACGGGGGTGCCGACGAGGCGGCCGGCGGCCTGAGCGAGTTCGACCAGGAGGGTGCCGGGAACGACGATGCTGCCGAACAGGACGTGGTCCTGCACCCAGGGCGCGGCCTGGACCGACAGGCGGCCGGTGAGGAGCCATTCGTCCCGGTCGCCGACCTGGACCGCGCCGGCGAGCAGGGGGTGGTCGAGCCGCCCGAGCCCGGCCGCGGCGGGGTCACCGGACGCGGCCGGGGCAAGCCAGTAGCGCTCCCGCTGGAACGCGTAGGTGGGGAGGTCCGTCCGGCGGGCGCCGCAGCCGTCGTAGTAGGCCGGCCAGTCCACGCCGGCACCCGCGATGTGCGCCTGGGCCAGGAACCCGGCGAACGCCTCGGGTTCGGGCTGGCGGGCGCGCAGGGCCGCGATCAGCACCGTCTCGGTTTCGCCGTCGAGTACCTGGCGGGCCAGCGCGGTGAGCGCCCCGCCCGGGCCGAACTCGAAGAACCGGGTCACGCCCTGGGCGTGCAGCACGGCGATCCCGTCGGCGAAGCGGACCGCCTCGCGCACGTGCCTGACCCAGTACCCCGGATCGGCCAGCTCCCCGGCGACCAGCGCGCCGGTCAGGTTAGAGACGACCGGGATCTGCGGCTCGCCGAACGTCAGCCCGGCCGCGACCTGCCGGAACTCGTCCAGCATGGGGTCCATCAGCGGGGAGTGGAAGGCGTGCGAGACCCGCAGCCGGGTGACCCGGCGCCCGTCCCAGCGCGGCAGCCATTCATCGAGGGCGTCGGCGTCGCCGGAGACCACCACGGCGCGGGGGCCGTTGACCGCGGCGACCGCCAGCCGCCCGGCGTAACCCGCGAGGGAGGCGGCGACCTCTTCCTCGGTGGCCTCGACCGCGGCCATCGCCCCGCCCCCGGGGAGCGCCCCCATCAGCCGGCCGCGCGCCGCGACCAGCGTGCACGCGTCAGCCAGGGACAGCACCCCGGCCACATGCGCCGCCGCGATCTCCCCGACCGAGTGCCCGATCAGGTAATCCGCACGCACCCCGAGGGACTCCGCCAGCCGGAACAGCGCCACCTCAACCGCGAACAGCGCCGCCTGGGTAAACCGGGTCTGGTCCAGCAGCCCGGCCAGCTCAGAGCCCTCCGGGGCCTGGAGCAGTTCACGCAGGGGCTGACCAAGGAGCGGGTCCAGGTGAGCGCACACCTCGTCAAGCGCCTGCGCGAACACCGGGAACACGGCGGCCAGTTCCGTGCCCATCCCGGCCCGCTGCGAGCCCTGCCCGGAGAACACGAACGCGGTCCGGCCCGGCACCGCCGCCCCGGTGAACACCCCGGCGGCGGGCTGTCCGGCGGCCAGCGCCTCAGGCCCGGCCAGCAGCCCGTCCCGGTCGCCGGCTACCATCGCCGCCCGCCGCTCCAGCTGGGCCCGGGTGGTCGCGGTGGAGAAGCCCACGTCGGCCAGGCTGAGGTCCGGCCGGGCCAGCAGGTACGCCCGCAGCCGCCCGGCCTGGGCCCGCAGCGCCGTCTCGTCCCTGGCCGACACAAGCACCGGGACCGCCGGGAGCGGACGCGGCTGCTCGTTCCCCGGCGCGGCCTGGTCGCCGGCTGGGGCTTCTTCCAGGATCACGTGCGCGTTGGTGCCGCTGACCCCGAACGAGGACACCCCCGCCCGGCGCGGCCGCTGCGCCCCGGCCGCCCACGGCTCGGCCTCGGTCAGCAGCCTGACCTCACCCGCTTCCCAGTCCACGTGCGGTGAGGGCTCGTCCACGTGCAACGTGGCAGGCAACGTCTCATGCCGCATGGCCTGCACCATCTTGATCACCCCGGCCACCCCCGAGGCAGCCGAACTGTGCCCGATGTTCGACTTCACCGACCCGAGCCGCAGCGGGCCGTTGACCCGCTCCTGCCCGTACGTGGCCAGCAGCGCACGGGCCTCAATCGGATCGCCGAGCCTCGTCCCGGTCCCGTGCCCCTCCACCGCGTCCACATCGGCCGGCGACAACCCCGCACTCGCCAGCGCCGCCCGGATCACCCGCTCCTGCGACGGGCCATTCGGCGCCGTAAGGCCATTACTCGCCCCGTCCTGATTAACCGCACTACCACGAACCACGGCAAGCACCCGATGACCACGGCGCCGCGCATCCGACAACCGCTCCAGCACCACCAGGCCCATACCGTCAGAAAACCCCGTCCCGTCCGCCGCCGCCGAATACGACTTACAACGGCCATCCGGCGCAAGCCCCCGCTGCCGGGAAAACTCCACCAGCAAGAACGGGCCAGACATCACCGTCACCCCGCCCGCCAGCGCCAGCGAGCACTCACCACCCCGCAACGCCTGCGACGCCAGGTGCAACGCCACAAGCGACGACGAGCAAGCCGTATCCACCGACACCGCCGGCCCCTCAAGACCCAACGAATAAGCCACCCGGCCAGACACCACACTCGCGGTGGTGCCGGTCAGCCGGAAACCCTCCAGGTCCGGTGTCATCGCGCCGCCGTAGTCCGACGCCACCACGCCGCAGAACACGCCGGTGTCGGAGCCGCGCAGCGTCACCGGGTCGATGCCGGCGTGCTCAAGCGCCTCCCAGGACGCTTCGAGCAGCAGCCGCTGCTGGGGGTCCATGGCCAGCGCCTCGCGCGGGCTGACCCCGAAGAAGCCCGGCGTCGAAGTCCCCCGCCCCGGCCAGGAACCCGCCGCCGCGGGTGTACACGGTGCCGGGGTGGTCCGGGTCGGGGTCGTAGAGGCGCTCTACGTCCCAGCGGTCCCCGGGCAGCCCGGTAACGGCGTCCCGGCCGGCGGCAACCAGGTCCCACAGGTCGTCGGGGGAGGCCACCCCGCCCGGGTAGCGGCAGCTCATCCCAACGATGGCCAGCGGCTCATCCGCGTCCGCGCGCCGCCGCCGGGCCGGGGCCTGAGGCTTGGCCGGGACGGTCTCGGCCGCGTCGGCGCCGCCTGCCTCGGTGAGCACGAACTGGGCCAGCGTGGCCGCCGTCGGGTAGTCGAAGACCAGCGTGGACGGCAGCCGCAGCCCGGTGACCTGGGTCAGCCGGTTACGCAGCTCCACCGCGGCCAGCGAGTCGAAGCCAAGGTCCTTGAACGCCCGGCTCGGATCCACCGCCGCCGCCGACGCGTGCCCGAGCACCGCCGCCGCCTGCCCCTGTACCAGGTCGAGCACCACCCGCTCACGGTCCTCGGCCGGCACCCCGGCCAGCCGCTGGGCCAGCGAGCCGGCCGCCTGCCTGGCACGTCGGGCCGGAAGCCGCACCAGGCCGCGCAACAGCGCCGGCAGCAGCCCGGCCCTGGCCTGGGCCCGCAGCGCGGCCAGGTCGAGCCGCACCGGCACCGCCAGCGCGGCGTCAAGCCGCTGGGCCTGGTCGAACAGTTCCAGGCCGAATTCGACTGGAAGCGCTTCCACTCCCATCCGCGCCAGCCGGGCGAGCTGGTCCGCCTCCAGGCTGCCGGTCATGCCGGTCGCGCCGGCCCACAGGCCCCAGGCCAGCGAGGCGCCGGGCCGGCCGGCGGCGCGCCGCCGGTGCGCGAGCGCGTCAAGGACGGAGTTGGCCGCCGCGTAGTTGCCCTGCCCGGGACTGCCGACCAGCGCCGCCACCGAGGAGAAGAGCACGAACGAGGACAGCGGCATCTCCGCGGTCAGCTCGTCGAGCAGCAGCGCACCGCGGACCTTGGGCCGCATGACCCGGTCAAGCTGTGCCCCGGTGAGCGTCTCGATCACGCCGTCATCGATCACTCCCGCCGCGTGGATGACTGCCGTCAGCGGCTGTTCCAGTGACGCAAGCAGCCCGGCCAGCTGCCCGCGGTCGGCGACGTCGCAGGCCGCCACCTGGACCCGGGCGCCAAGACCCTCCAGTTCTGCGGCTAGTTCTGCCGCACCCGTGGCGGCCAGGCCCTGGCGGCTGACCAGCACAAGCGACCGCACTCCGCGGGCCGCGACCAGGTGCCGGGCGAACAGCGCCCCGAGGCCGCCGGTGCCCCCGGTGATCAGCACCGTCCCGTCCGGGTGGAACTCGGCGCGCCCGGTTCCGGCCTGCGCCCGCGCCAGCCGGGGGGCCAGCGCCCGGCCCGCGCGCACGGCCAGCTGGGGTTCGTCCAGCCCGGCCAGCGCGCTCCAGTCAAGATCATCGCGGTCTTGGTCAACGTCGACTAGCCCGAACCGGGCCGGGTGCTCGGACTGCGCGCTGCGCACCAGCCCCCACACCGGAGCCTGGACCAGGTCGGGGGCTTCGCCGCCGACGCTGATGCCGCGCCTGGTAACGACCGTCAGCCGCACGTCGGCCAGTCGCGGGTGGCCCAGCCAGCGCTGCAGCAGTTCCAGCGTGGCCTCCGCCGCGGCCCGCACCGCTTCCGCCTCGTCAGCGCCCGGTTCCGGGACCGGCGCGCCGGTGAGGACCACGTCGGGGACGGCCGCGCCCCCGGCCAGTGCTTCGCCAAGCGCGTCGAGGTCTGCGTAGTGCTCCGTGGGGCCGGCGATGCCCGGCCCGAGCACCGCGATCCTGGCCTGGCCCGCCGCGTCGTCGGCGACCTCGGTCCAGTCGACCGTGAACAGCGACGACCCTGTCCCCTGGCCCGGCCCGCCGTCAAGCCGGGCCGGGTCGACCGGGCGGGCGACGATAGCTCCGGCCGTCAGGACCACGGCACCGCATTCGTCGGCCGCGTCCAGCCGCACCACGGAGTCAGCGGTGGAGACGACGCGGACGCGCAGCCGGGCCGCCCCGGGGCGGGCGAGTCGCACACCGGACCAGCTGAACGGCATCTTGTGCTGGCTGCCGTCGGTCAGCTGGGTCGCGCCGCTCTGCAGGGCGGCGTCGAGCAGGGCCGGGTGGATGCCGAACTCCCGGGCGGCGCCAAGGTACTCGTCCGGCAGCGCCACCTCGGCGTAGACGCCGTCGCGGTCGCTCCAGGCGGAGCGCAGCCCCTGGAAGGCCGGGCCGTAGTCGTAGCCGATGTCGGCCAGCCGGGCATAGAGGTCATCGACGGCCAGCGGCTCGGCCCCCTCCGGTGGCCAGCTCGCCGTGGTCCAGCCGGTGTCGGCCGGTGTTTCGTCGGCGGCAAGCGTGCCCAGCGCGTGCAGCGTCGCCTCACCCGGCGCGCCATCCTGCGGGCGGGTGTGGACGGCGAGGCTGCGGCGGCCGTCGGCGTCCGGCTCCCCCACGATGACCTGCAGCTGCCTGGCCGTGCCTGCGGTCAAGATCAGCGGGGCCTGGAGCACCAGCTCATCGATGACCGGGACGCCGGCCCGGCGGCCAGCGGTCAGGGCGAGTTCGACCAGGGCCGTACCGGGGACGACGATGTTGCCGAGGAGCACGTGCTCGGCCACCCAGGGCTGGGTGTCGGCGGACAGCCGGCCGGTGAACATCCATTCGTCACGGTCGCCGACCTGGACGGCGGCGCTCAGCAACGGGTGGCCGAGCCGCCCGAGCCCGGCCGCCGCGGGATCGCCGGACGCGGCTGGGGACAGCCAGTACCGCTGCCGCTGGAATGCGTAGGTAGGCAGGTCGGCTCGCCGCGCGGTGCTGCCCGCGTAATAGGCGGCCCAGTCCACGCCGGGGCCGGCGATGCAGGCCTGGGCCAGGAAGCCGGCGAACGCCTGGGGCTCGGGCTGGCGGGACCGCAGCGCGGCCGCCAGCACCGTGCCGTCCCGGCCGTCGAGTACCTGGCGGGCCAGTGCGGTCAGCGTCCCGCCCGGGCCAAGCTCGAAGAACCGGGTCACGCCCTGGGCGTGCAGGGCGGCGATCCCGTCGGCGAAGCGGACCGCCTCGCGCGCGTGCCTGACCCAGTAGCCGGGGTCGGACAGCTCGCCGGACACGACCGCGCCGGTCAGGTTGGACACCACCGGGATCTGCGGCTCGCTGAACCGCAGCCCGGCCGCGACCCGCCGGAACTCGGTCAGCATGGGGTCAAGGCGGGCCGAGTGGAAGGCGTGGCTGACCCGCAGCCGGGTGACCCGGCACCCGTCAAGGCGCGGCAGCCACTCCTCCAGCGCGTCGGCATCGCCGGAGACTACGATGGCCCGTGGTCCGTTGACTGCGGCGACCGCCAGCCGCCCGGCGAACCCGGTGAGGGACCCGGTGACTTCCTGCTCGGTGGCTTCGACCGCGGCCATCGCCCCGCCCCCGGGGAGCGCCCCCATCAGCCGGCCGCGCGCGGCGACCAGCGTGCACGCGTCGCCCAGGGACAGCACCCCGGCCACGTGCGCCGCCGCGATCTCCCCGACCGAGTGCCCGATCAGGTAATCCGCGCGCACCCCGAGCGACTCCGCCAGCCGGAACAGCGCCACCTCGACCGCGAACAGCGCCGCCTGGGTGAATCGGGTGGCGTCGAGTTGCGCGGCCTCGGGGGAACCGTCCGGAGCGTCGAGCAGTTCCCGCAGCGGACGGCCGAGCAGCGGGTCCAGGTGACCGCACACCTCGTCAAGGGCGCGGGCGAAGACCGGGAACGCGGCGGCCAGCCCGGTCCCCATCCCGGCCCGCTGCGAGCCCTGGCCGGAGAACAGGAACGCGGTGCGGCCCGGCACCGCCGCCCCGGTGAACACCCCGGCGGCGGGCTGTCCGGCGGCCAGCGCCTCAAGGCCGGCCAGCAGACCGTCCCGGTCGGCCGCGATCACCGCGGCCCGTTCCTCAAGGAGAGCCCGGGTGGTGGCCGCGGAGAAGCCCACGTCGGCCAGGCTGAGATCAGGCCGGGCCAGCAGGTACGCCCGCAGCCGCCCGGCCTGCGCCCGCAGCGCCGTCTCGTCCCTGGCCGAGACCAGCACCGGGACCACCGGAAGGTCCCGGGGCTTGCCGTCGGCCGTGGCCGGCGTCTCGACCGGGGCTTCCTCCACGATCACGTGGGCGTTGGTTCCGCTGATCCCGAACGAGGACACCCCAGCCCGGCGCGGCCGGTGCGGGCTGGCCGGCCAGCCTTCCGCCTCGGTCAGCAGCCTTACCTGGCCCGCGTCCCAGTCCACGTGCGGGGAGGGGACATCCGCGTGCAGCGTCCTTGGCAGCGTCTCGTGCCGCAGTGCCTGCACCATCTTGATCACTCCGGCCACCCCGGAGGCGGCCGAAGTGTGCCCGATGTTGGACTTGATCGAGCCAAGCCGGAGCGGCTCGGCCCGGTCCTGCCCGTAGGTGGCAAGCAGCGCCTGGGCCTCGATCGGGTCACCGAGCTTGGTCCCGGTGCCGTGGCCCTCGACCGCGTCCACGTCGGCGGCGAACAGCTCCGCGCTGGCCAGCGCGGCCCGGATGACCCGCTCCTGCGACGGGCCATTCGGCGCGGTGAGCCCGTTGGACGCGCCGTCCTGGTTGACCGCGCTGCCGCGGATCACGGCAAGCACCCGGTGACCACGGCGCCGCGCGTCGGACAGTCGCTCAAGGACCAGCAGGCCCATGCCGTCGGAGAATCCGGTCCCGTCGGCCGCCGCCGAGTACGACTTGCAGCGGCCGTCCGGGGCCAGTCCGCGCTGCCGGGAGAACTCAACCATCAGGAACGGTCCGGCCATGACGGTGACCCCGCCCGCCAGGGCGAGCGAGCACTCGCCGCTGCGTAGCGCCTGCGCGGCCAGGTGCAGGGCCACAAGCGACGACGAGCAGGCGGTGTCTACCGACACCGCCGGGCCCTCGAGGCCCAGGCTGTAGGCCACCCGCCCGGACACGACGCTCGTCGTGGTCCCGGTCAGCCGGAAGCCTTCCGCCTCGGGCCGCCCGCTCGCCGTGGCCATGCCGTAGTCCATCGGGCCGACGCCGCAGAACACGCCGGTGTCGGAGCCGCGCAGCTCGACCGGGTCGATCCTGGCGCTCTCCAGCGCCTCCCAGGCACCCTCGAGCAGCAGCCGCTGCTGCGGGTCCATGACCAGGGCCTCGCGCGGGCTGATCCCGAAGAACCCGGCGTCGAAGTCGCCCACGCAGTCAGCGAAGCCGCCCTCGCGGGCGTAGATCGTGCCAGGGTGATCCGGGTCCGGGTCGTACAGCCGGTCCAGGTCCCAGCCGCGGTCCTCGGGCAGCCCGGTGACCGCGTCCCGCCCGGCCTCGACCAGCTCCCACAGGTCCTCAGGTGAGGCCACCCCGCCTGGGTAGCGGCAGCTCATCCCCACGATGGCCAGCGGCTCGGTGGCCTGAGCCAGCAGGCGGCGGTTCTGCTGCCGCAGCCGCTCGGTCTCCTTGACCGACCTGCGGAGGGCCTCGATGAGGTCTTTGTGCTCGGCGGCCATGCCTATAACGCGTCCTCTCGGGTCATCGCGATCAGGGCCGCGACGTCCATGTCGTCGATGTCGTCAATCGACTCGGCGTCCTCGGTCGTCGGCGGGGCAGTGTCCTGGTCACCGTTGGCCAGTTCGAGGAGTGTGTCGAGCAGCCCGGCGGTGCGCAGGCGGCCGATCGGTATAGACGCCAGCACGCCGCGGATGGTGTCCTCCTCGGACTGCCTGGGGCTTTCCGCGGCGGCGCCCGGCATCGCGACCGGGATCAGGTAGCGGGCGACGGCAATGGGGGTGGGATGGTCGAAGACCATGGTGGCGGGCAGCCGCAGCCCTGTCGTGTGGGTGAGCCGGTTGCGCAGCTCCACGGAAGCGAGCGAGTCGAAGCCGAGTTCCTTGAACGCCCGTCCGGGATCGACCGCCGCCGCCGAGGCGTGCCCGAGCACGGCGGCGACCTGCGCCTGCACCAAGTCAAGGGTGATGCCTTCCCAGTCCTGCCGGGCGACTCCGGCCAGCCGCTTGGCCAGCGACCCGCCCGTGGCCTGGGTACGCCTGGCCGGGACCCGGACAAGGCCGCGCATCAGCGCCGGCAGCAGCCCGGCCTTGGCCTGGGCCCGCAGCGCGGGCTGGTCGAGCCGCACCGGGACGAGCAGCGCCTCGTCACGCCTCTGGGCCTGGTCGAACAGGTCGAGGCCGAGTTCGTTGGACATCGCGCCGATGCCCATCCGTTCCAGCCGCCCCAGCTGCGCTTGCTCCAGGCCGCCGGTCATCCCAGTGGCCTGCTCCCACAACCCCCAGGCAAGCGAGGTGGCGGGCCGGCCCGCGGCCCGGCGCCGGGCCGCGAGGGCGTCCACGGCCGCGTTGGCGGCCGCGTAGTTGCCCTGGCCGGGGCTGCCGATCAGCGCCGCGACCGAGGAGAAGAGCACGAACGCGGACAGCTCCGTGTCCGCCGTCAGCTCGTCCAGGTTCACCGCCGCGTCGACCTTGGGCCGCATGACCCGCTCCACCTGCTGCGGGGTCAGCGACTCGACCAGTGCGTCGTCGAGCACGCCGGCCGCGTGCACCACCGCGGTCAGCGGCTGCTCAAGCGACCCGAGCAGGGCGGCCAACTGGTCGCGGTCGGCCACGTCGCAGGCCGCCACCCGCACCTGGGCGCCAAGACCCTTCAGCTCCTCGGCCAGCTCCTCGGCCCCATCGGCGGCCTGGCCGCGCCGGCTGACAAGCAGCAGCCGCCGCGCGCCGTGCACCTTGGCCAGGTGCCGGGCGAACAGCGCGCCGAGGCCGCCGGTGCCGCCGGTGATCAGCACGGTGCCGTCCGGGTCGAGCGGGGCGGGCACGGTGAGCACAACCTTGCCGGTGTTGCGGCCCTCACGCAGGAACCGGAACGCCTCGGCGCCGCGGCGCGCGTCCCAGGTCCGCACCGGCGCGTGGGTCAGCACCCCGCGGGCGAACAGGGCCATCACGTCGGCCAGCATCTGCCCGATCCGCTCCGGCCCGGCCTCGATCAGGTCGTAGGACCGGTACCTGACCCCGGGATGCTGCTCCGCGACCGTCTGCGGGTCACGGAGGTCGGCCTTGCCCATCTCGATGAACCGGCCGCCGCGGGGCAGCAGGTCAAGCGACGCGTCCACGAACTCGCCCGCGAGGGCGTCAAGCACCACGTCCAGGCCCTGGCCGCCGGTGGCTCGCCAGAACGTGTCCTTGAAGGCCAGGTCACGGGAGGACGCGAGGTGGTCGGCGGGCACCCCGAGGGCCTGGACGGCGGGCCACTTGGCCGGGCTTGCGGTCGCGTAGACCTCGGCGCCCAGGTGCCTGGCCAGCTGCACCGCGGCCATGCCCACGCCGCCGGCGGCGGCATGGACGAGGATCTTCTCGCCGGAACGCAGCCCGGCCAGGTCGACAAGACCGTAGTAGGCGGTCAGGTACACCACCGGAATCGCCGCCGCCTGCACGTACGACCAGTCCGCGGGCATCGGGACAAGCAGCCGCCGGTCCGTCACCGCGACCGGGCCGAAGGAGTCGAGCACCATCCCGAGCACCCGGTCACCGGGTGACAGGTCGGTGACGCCGGACCCGGTCTCCAGGACCACGCCCGCCGCCTCGCTGCCCAGCGGCGCGTCGCCCGGGTACAGTCCCAGGGCGATCAGCACGTCGCGGAAGTTCAGTCCCGCGGCCCGGACCCCGATCCGCACCTCGTTCACGCCGAGCGGCCGGTTCCCGTCCGACGGGACCAGCGCCAGGTCGTTCAGCGATCCCGGTCGCAGGCTGCCGAGGCGCCAGGCCTCGCCGTCGGGCGCCGGCATCGCACTGGCCGGGGTGAGGCGGGGCGCCAGGAGCTGGCCCCCGCGCACCGCGAGCTGGGGTTCGTCCCCGGCGATGAGCGCGGTCCAGTCGGGATCTGCCTCGCCGCCGCCGGTGTCGACGAGCATGAAGCGGCCGGGGTTCTCGGACTGCAGGCTGCGGACCAGGCCCCAGGCCGGCGCGGCGGCCACGTCGGGCACCTCGTCCCCCGCCGCGACCGCGTTCCTGGTCACCACCACCAGCCGCGTCCCGGCCAGCGGCTCGCTGGCCAGCCAGCGCTGCACCAGGCCGAGCACGTTCAGTGCGACCGCCCTGGCCGCCGTTGCCGTGCCGCTGACCGGCTCGGGAACGGCAATCCTGGTCAGCACCGCCTCCGGCGCCTGGGCGCCCGCGGCCAGTGCCTGCTCAAGCGCGTCGAGGTCCAGGTAACGGTCGCCCGCCCCGGCCAGGCCGGGACCGAGCACCGCTATCCGGACGGGACCGGCGCTGTCAGCCGCCGCGACGGGGGTCCACTCCACCGTGAACAGCGACCGGTTCCGGGCGCGCTGGCTGCTTTCCAGCTGTGCCGGGTCAAGGGTGCGGAGGGCGAGTTCCCGCACGGTCGCAACCGGGACGCCGCTGGAGTCGGCGATGTCGACCCGGACCACCCCGCCTGCCTGGTCCGCACCGCGTGCCTGAGTGATCCGGACCCGGGCCCGGGTGGCGCCCGCCGAGCTGACGCTCATCCCCGACCAGGAGAACGGCAGCTCGACGGGCGGCTGCCCGCCGTTGCCGGCCAGCACAGCCTTGTCGAGCAAGGTGGCGTGCAGGGCCGCGTCGAGCAGCGCCGGGTGGATCGCGAACCCGGGACCCGCGGCGGCCTCGTCCGGCAGGGCAATCTCGGCGTACACGCTTTCCCTGTCCCGCCAGGCGGCGCCCAGGCCCTGGAAGAACGGCCCGTACTCGTAGCCCGCGACGGCCAGCCGCGGGTACAGGTCCTCGGTCGGCACCGGTTCGGCGCCGGGCGGCGGCCAGGCCGCGGGGAAGGGCGCGGCGAAGTCCCCGGCCCCGGCCGCCAGCACGCCGCGCGCGTGGCAGGTCAGCGCGTCGGGACCGTTCTCAGGACCCGAGTACACCGCGACCGCGCGGCGGCCCGCGTCGTCCGGTTCACCCACCGTGACCTGCAGCTGCCGCGCCGCCCCGTCGCCCAGCACCAGGGGCGCCTGCAGCACCAGCTCGTCAAGCACCGCGCAGCCCGCCTGCTGGCCGGCGGCCAGCGCCAGCTCGGCCAGCGCGGCCCCGGGCAGCAGCACGCTGCCGAGCACCGCGTGGTCGGCCAGCCACGGCTGGGCGTCGGCCGACACCCGCCCGGTCAGCAGCCACTCGCCGGTGTCGCCGACCCGTACCGCGGCGGCCAGCAGCGGGTGCTCCACCGCCCCGAGTCCGGCGGCGGCGAGGTTCCCGGTCCCGGCGCCGGCCACCGGCCAGTACCGCTGCCGCTGGAACGCATAGGTGGGCAGGTCAACGCGGCGGGTCCCGGTTCCGGCGTAGAACGCCTGCCAGTCGATGCTCACGCCGGCCGCGTGGGCCTCGGCCAGCGACAGGGCGAACCGCTCAGGGCCACCCTCGTCGCGGCGCAGTGACCCGACCACCGACACCCGGTCGCTGTCCTCGGCCGAGGCCACGGTGTCCTGCACCGCCATGGCCAGCACCGGGTGCGGCGACACCTCGATAAAGCAGCCGGTCCCGCCGGCAGCCAGGGCCCGGACGGCCGGCTCGAACCCGACCTGCCCGCGCAGGTTCCTGAACCAGTAATCCGCGTCGAGCGCCGCCGTGTCGGTGAACCGGCCCTCGGCCGCCGAGTAGAAGGGAATCTGGCCGGCCCGCGGCGTGACCGGGGCGAGCAGGTCAAGCAGCTCGTCGCGGATCTCCTCGACCTGGGCCGAGTGCGACGCGTAGTCCACCGGCACCCGCCGGGCCCGCACCTCGTCCCGTTCCCAGCCGGCCAGCAGCTCGTCAAGCGCGTCAGGGTCGCCGGAGACCACCACGGCCGCCGGGCCGTTCACCGCCGCCACCGACACCATCCCGGCGTACGGCTCGATCTGCTCGGCCACCCGGTCGGCGGGCAGCGCCACCGACACCATCCCACCCGACCCGGCCAGGCGTTCCCCGATCAGCTTGCTGCGCAGCGCCACCACCCGGGCCGCGTCGTCCAGCGACAGGCCGCCGGCCACGTAGGCCGCCGCGATCTCGCCCTGCGAATGGCCGAGGACGGCCGTGGGCTCGACCCCGTACGACCGCCACAGCGCGGCCAGGCCGACCATCACCGCGAACAGCGCCGGCTGAACCACATCCACCCGGTCAAGCGGCGGCGCACCGTCCGCACCGCGCAGCACGTCTTCAAGACGCCAGTACGTGTACCGGGCCAGCGCATCCCCGCACGCGGCGACCTCGGCCGCGAAAACCGGCGAGGAATCGAGCAGGCCCGCCGCCATCCCCGCCCACTGCGCCCCCTGACCAGGGAACACGAAGACCACCCGGCCGTTGCCCGCCAGCCCCTGGACCACATCGGCGGCCGGGTCGCCCGCGGCCAGCGTGGCCAGTCCGGTTAGCAGGGCGCCGCGGTCAGCGGCGACGACCGCTGCCCGGTGCTCCAGGTGGGCGCGGGTGGTGGCCGCGGAGAACCCGGCATCCGTGAGGGATACCTCGGGCCGCGCGATCAGGAACCCGCGCAGCCGGTCGGCCTGCGCGCGCAGCGCGTCTTCGCCCCGCGCGGAAAGCAGCACCGGCACGGCGGGCAGCGAACGCGGCTCGGCCAGGCCGGACGAAGCCGGCTGCGACGCCGTTCGCCGGCTCGTCGGCCGGCGCCTCCTCCACGATCACGTGCGCGTTGGTGCCGCTGACGCCGAACGATGACACGCCGGCCCGGCGCGGCCGCTGCTCGGCGGCGGGCCAGTCCTCCGCCTCGGTCAGCAGCCTCACCTGCCCCGCGTCCCAGTCCACGTTGGGCGAGGGAACGTCGACGTGCAGGGTGCGCGGCAGCAGGCCGTGCCGCATGGCCTGGACCATCTTGATCACGCCGGCTACCCCGGCGGCCGCCTGGGTGTGGCCGATGTTGGACTTGACCGAGCCGAGCCGCAGCGGCTCGGTCCGGTCCTGCCCGTAGGTGGCCAGCAGGGCGCGGGCCTCGATCGGGTCGCCGAGGCGGGTCCCGGTCCCGTGGCCCTCGACCACGTCGACGTCGGCCGGGCTGAGGCCGGCGCTGGCCAGGGCGGCCCGGATGACCCGCTCCTGCGACGGCCCGTTCGGCGCGGTGAGACCGTTGGACGCGCCGTCCTGGTTGACCGCGCTGCCCCGGATCAGGCCAAGGACCTTGTGCCCGTTGCGCCGCGCGTCGGAGAGCCGTTCGAGCAGCAGCAGCCCCGCGCCTTCGCCCCAGGCGACGCCGTCGGCGGCCGCCGCGTAGGACTTGCAGCGCCCGTCGGGGGAAACCCCGCGCTGACGGCTGAACTCGATGAAGACGCTCGGCCTGGCCAGGATCGTCGCCCCGCCCGCCAGCGCCAGCGAGCACTCGCCGTTACGCAGCGCCTGCCCCGCCATGTGCAGTGCGACCAGGGAGGAGGAGCAGGCGGTGTCCACCGACACCGCCGGCCCCTCGAACCCGAAGGTATAGCTGAGGCGCCCGGACGCGACGCTGCCCGCGGAGGCGATCGTCAGGTAGCCCTCGATCTCGGAACGCCGGTCGCTCATGCCCGCCACGAACTGGTAGTCCTGGTACATCACGCCGCAGAAGACGCCGGTGTCGCTGCCGCGCAGCGCCGTCGAGTCAATCCCGGCGTCCTCGAAGGCCTCCCACGCCGCCTCGAGCAGCAGCCGCTGCTGCGGGTCCATGGCTAGGGCCTCACGCGGGCCTATCCCGAAGAACTCCGCGTCGAAGTCGCCCGCCCCCTGGACAAAGCCGCCGCCCCGCGTGTACGCGGTGCCTGGGTGGTCGGGGTCGGGGTCGTAGAGGTGCTCCACGTCCCAGCCCCGGTCGGCGGGGAATTCGGAGGTCGCCGGGCGGCCCGCGGCCACCAGCTCCCACAGGCCGTCGGGAGACGTCACGCCGCCGGGGTAGCGGCAGCTCATGCCCACGATGGCCAGCGGCTCGCTGGCCCGGTCTTCAAGCTCCCGCAGCCGCCCTCGGGTCTCGTTGAGGTCGATGGCCATCCGCTTCAGGTACCGGACAAGCTTTTCTTCTTGCGTTTCGGTGCTCATAGCCATCCCCCTCGGGTGGTCCAGGCTCGGGGTTGCACTGGTCAGGCCTCGCCGAATCCGGCATCGATCAGCTGGAAGACCTCGTCAATGCTGGTGGCGGCCTCAATCCGGTCGCTCGCGCTCTGCTCGCCGCCGGTCACTGCGGCGAGCATCGCCCGCAGGCGGTCGGCCACCCGCCGCCGGTCTCCGTCGGCGATGGTGGCGAGCAGGCCTTCGAGCTTGCTGAGCTCCTGGTCGACCGAGGGCTTGGCGGCGCCGCCAACCTCGTTGAGGAGCAGCTGGGCGACCGCGGTCGACGTCGGGTGGTCGAAGATGAGGGTGGGCGGCAGCCGGACGCCGCTGGCCTGCATGAGCCGGTTGCGGAACTCCACCGCGGTCAGCGAGTCGAAGCCGAGTTCCTTGAAGGCACGGCCGGGGTCGATCAGGCTGGGTGAGGCATGCCCGAGGACGGCGGCGACCTGGCCCCGGACGAGCTGGAGCACGGTCTGTTCCCGCTCCGGCCCTGAGACGTCGGCCAGCCGCTGCGCCAGCGGTATCCCCCGCTCGGCGTGCCGCGCAGGCTGAGCTCCGGCGGCGCCCGCAAGACCGCGCATCAGCGCCGGGACCGGCTCGGTGCGGGCCCGGGCCCGCAGCGCGGCCAGGCCGAGCCGCACCGGGACGAGCAGCGCCGTGTCCAGCCGCTGGGCTTGGTCGAACAGCTCGAGACCCGCGTCAGCGCCGAGGGCTTCAATGCCCATCCGCCGGAACCTGGCGAGATGCGACTCGTCAAGCGAGCCGCCCATCCCGCCCGCCTCGGCGGCCCATAGTCCCCAGGCCAGCGAGGTGGCGGGCAGCCCCTGGGCCCGCCGCTGCTGCGCCAGCGCGTCGAGGACGGCGTTGGCCGCGGCGTAGTTGGCCTGCCCGGGGTTGCCGACCAGGCCGGAGACCGAGGAGAAGAGCACGAAGGCGGACAGGTCAAGGCCGGCGGTCAGCTCGTGCAGCCGCAGCGCGGCGCGGACCTTGGGACGCATCACCCGGTCGAGCTGCTGCGGCGTCAGCGAGGCGACCAGCCCGTCGTCGAGCACCCCGGCGGCGTGGATGACCGCGGTGAGCGGGCGGTCAACGCCGGAGAGCAGCTCGGTCAGCTGCCCGGCGTCGGACACGTCGCACGCCGCGACCTGGACCGTGCAGCCCGCGGCCTCTAGTTCCGCGACCAGTTCCGGTGCGCCGGGCGTGCCCAGGCCGCGGCGGCTGACAAGCAGCAGCCACTTCACCCGGTGGCCGCGGGCGAGGTGCCGGGCGAACAGCGCCCCGAGGCCGCCGGTGCCGCCGGTGATGAGCACGGTCCCGTCCGGGTCAAGCTGCGGCAGTTCCCCGGCGATGGCGGCCGTCGACGCCCGCGCGAGCCGCGGGGCGAGCAGCCGGCCCGCGCGCACGGCCAGCTGCGGCTCGTCCAGGCCGAGCAGCGCGTCCCACCCGGGGACAGCGCCCCCGCTGCCGGAATCGGGGCTGTCCAGGTCGACCAGGGTGAAGCGCCCCGGGTGCTCGGACTGCGCGCTGCGCACCATTCCCCAAGCCGGGGCCTGCACGAGATCGGGAGCCTGGTCCCCGACTCCGATCCCGTGCCTGGTCACCACGACGAGCCGGGCGGCGGCCAGCCATTCGCTGGCCAGGAAGCGCTGCAGCAGCTCCAGCGTGTGCCCGGCGACCGCCTGGGCCGCCTCGGCCACGTCGCCATGATGGCCTGCCGGTACCGGGACCGTGGCCAGCACCACGTCCGGGGGCGGGGTGCCGCGGGTAACCGCGCTCTCCAGGGAGTCAAGGTCGGCGAAGTGCTCCGCCGCCCCGAGTGCTTCCGCGGCCGCGCCGAGGGTGACTACCCGCCGGGCACCGTTCCCGTGGCCGGCTGCCGCCTCGACCGGGCTCCAGTCGATCGCGAACAGCGCGCCGTCCCGGCCGTGCGTGGCCGCCGCCAGCTGTGCCTGCTCGGCCGGGCGGAACGCGACCTGGTCGGCGCTTGCCACCAGGTCGCCGTGCTCGGTGACGATGTCGACCCGGAGCGCGGATTCGCCTGATGGCCCGATCCTGACCCGCAGCCGGGTGCCGCCCGCCTGCCCGAGCCGGACTCCCGACCAGGAGAACGGCAGCTGGGCGGGGGCTTCACGGCCCACGTTCAGCCAGTCAAGGCCGCCGTGCAGCGCGGCGTCGAGCAGTGCCGGGTGCAGTCCGAACCCGTCTTCCGCGGCGGCGGGCCCGTCCGCCAGCGAGATCTCGGCGTAGCTGTGCCCTGCGTCGCGCCAGGCCGCGCGGACCCCCTGGAAGACGGGGCCGTAGTCGTAGCCGGCCTCGGCCAGCCGGGCGTACAGGTCGCCGGCCGCGACCGGCTCGGCGCCGGCCGGCGGCCATGTTGTCGGGAACGGGGCGGCCGGGAACGGCTCAGCCGGCACGGTGTCCGCGGCCACCAGGCCGCGGGCGTGGCAGGTCACCTCGCGCTGGCTGCCGGGCTCGCCGCCGCCGCGACGGGTGTAAACCGCGATCGCCCTGCGGCCATCGTCGTCCGCTTCGCCCACGGTGACCTGCAGCTGCACCTCGGCGCTGGCCGGCAGCAGCAGCGGCGCGGCCAGCACCAGCTCGTCAAGCACCGGGCTGCCCACGTGCCGCCCGGCGGTCAGCGCCATCTCGGCCAGGGCGGCGCCGGGCAGGATGACCGCGCCGAGCACGCAGTGGTCGCGGATCCAGGGCTGGGCCTGCTGTGACAGGCGCCCGGTGAACAGCCACTCGTCGCGTTCCCCGACCGGGACCGCGACGGTCAGCAGCGGGTGACCGAGCGCCCCGTGGCCGTCGGCGGCCTGACCGCCGCCCGGACGGCGCGGCGCCAGCCAGTACCGCTCCCGCTGGAACGCGTAGCCGGGCAGGTCAACCCGGCTTGCGGCGCTGTCCGCGTAAAAGGCCGGCCAGTCGACCAGTGTGCCGGCGTTGTGCGCCTGGCCGAGGAACGCGGCGAACGCCGCCGGCTCGGGCTGGCGGGACCGCAGGGCCGGCACCAGCACGGTGCCAGTCTGGTCGTGGGGGCCAGCGTCGTCGTCGAGGCACTCGCGGGCCATCGCGGTGAGCGCCCCGCCCGGGCCAAGCTCGAAGAACCGGGTTACGCCCTGGTTGCGCAGGGTGCGCACCCCGTCGGCGAACCGGACCGCCTCGCGCGCGTGCCTGACCCAGTATTCCGGGTCGGCCAGCTCGTCCGTCACCAGGGCCCCGGTCACGTTGGACACGACAGGGATGCGCGGCTCAGCGAGCCGCAGACCCGCCGCGACCTGACGGAACCCCGCTAGCATGGGGTCCAGGTGGTGAGAGTGGAAGGCATGGCTGACCCGCAACCGCGCCGTCTTCCTGCCCTGCCACTGCGGCAGCCACTCGTGCAGCGCATCCGCGTCCCCTGACACCACCACCGACCGCGGCCCGTTCACCGCCGCCACCGACAGCCGCCTGGTGAAGCGGGCCAGCGACGCGGTGATCTCCTCCTGGCCCGCAGCCACCGCGGCCATCGCGCCGCCGTCCGGCAGCCCGCCCATCAGCTCGCCCCGCGCGGCGACCAGCGTGCACGCGTCGGGCAGGGAGAGCACCCCGGCCACGTGGGCCGCGGCGATCTCCCCGACCGAGTGCCCGATCAGGTAATCAGGCCGGATGCCCAGGGACTCCGCCAGCCGGAACAGCGCCACCTCGAACGCGAACAGCGCCGGCTGGGTGAACCGCGTCGCGTCGAGCAGCGTGGCCTCCTGCGACCCTTCCGCCGCGAACAGCAGCTCGGCCAGCGGCCGCCCGAGGCGCGGGTCAAGCTCGGCACACACCTCGGCGAGGGCCGCGGCGAACACCGGGAACTCGGCGGCCAGGCCGGTTCCCATTCCGGCCCGCTGCGAGCCCTGGCCGGAGAACAGGAACGCGGTCTTCCCGGTGGCCGGCCGGCCGGTCGTCACCCCGGCGCCCGGCTCGCCCGCGGCCAGCGCTTCCAGCCCGGCCAGCAGGCTGTCTCGGTCGGCCGCGATCACCGCTGCCCGTTCCGCGAGGTGAGCCCGGGTGGTGGCCGCGGAGAAGCCCACGTCGGCCAGGCTGAGGTCCGGCCGGGCCAGCAGATGCGCCCGCAGCCGCCCGGCCTGCGCCCGCAGCGCTCCTTTTTCCTTCGCCGACAGCAGGACCGGCACGGCCGACGGCGTGCGCGGCTCACGGTCACGGCCGACTGGCGCCTCCGGTTCCGGCGCCTCCTCCACGATCAGGTGCGCGTTGGTGCCGCTGACCCCGAACGAGGACACCCCCGCCCGGCGCGGCCGCTGCGCCCCGGCCGCCCACGGCTCGGCCTCGGTCAGCAGCCTGACCTCGCCCGCTTCCCAGTCCACGTGCGGTGAGGGCTCGTCCACGTGCAACGTGGCAGGCAACGTCTCATGCCGCATGGCCTGCACCATCTTGATCACCCCGGCCACCCCGGAGGCCGCCTGGGTGTGGCCGATGTTCGACTTCACCGACCCGAGCCGCACCAGGCTTCCCGGCTGCCGGCCTTGCCCGTAGGTGGCCAGCAGCGCCTGCGCCTCGATCGGATCGCCGAGCCTCGTCCCGGTCCCGTGCCCCTCCACCGCGTCCACATCGGCCGGCGACAACCCCGCACTCGCCAGCGCCGCCCGGATCACCCGCTCCTGCGACGGGCCATTCGGCGCCGTAAGGCCATTACTCGCCCCGTCCTGATTAACCGCACTACCACGAACCACGGCAAGCACCCGATGACCACGGCGCCGCGCATCCGACAACCGCTCCAGCACCACCAGGCCCATACCGTCAGAAAACCCCGTCCCGTCCGCCGCCGCCGAATACGACTTACAACGGCCATCCGGCGCAAGCCCCCGCTGCCGGGAAAACTCCACCAGCAAGAACGGGCCAGACATCACCGTCACCCCGCCCGCCAGCGCCAGCGAGCACTCACCACCCCGCAACGCCTGCGACGCCAGGTGCAACGCCACAAGCGACGACGAGCAAGCCGTATCCACCGACACCGCCGGCCCCTCAAGACCCAACGAATAAGCCACCCGGCCAGACACCACACTCGCGGTGGTGCCGGTCAGCCGGAAACCCTCGAGCTCGGGCACGTCCGCGGCGCCGTAGTCCTCCGATGACATGACGCCGCAGAACACGCCGGTGTCCGAGCCCCGCAGCGAGTCCGGGGCGATGCCCGCGTCTTCCAGTGCCTCCCAGGCCCCTTCGAGCAGCAGCCGCTGCTGGGGGTCCATGGCCAGCGCCTCCCGCGGCCCGATGCCGAAGAAGCCCGCGTCGAAGTCACCGGCCCCGGCCAGGAACCCACCGCCGCGGGTGTACACGGTGCCGGGCTGGTCCGGGTCGGGGCTGTAGAGCCGGTCCAGGTCCCAGCCGCGGTCCTCCGGCAGCCCGGTAACGGCGTCGCGGCCGGCCGCGACGAGGTCCCACAGGTCATCCGGCGAGCCCACCCCGCCCGGGTAGCGGCAGCTCATCCCGACGATCGCCACCGGCTCGTCGGCCCGCGGGCCCGGCGACGGCGCGGCCGACCCGGGCCGGGCGGCCCCGCTGACCTCGGCGTGCAGGAACAGCGCGACCGCGGCCGGCGTGGGATGATCGAAGACCAGGGTGGTGGGCAGGCGCAGGCCGGTGGCCTGGATGAGCCGGTTGCGGAGCTCGACCCCGGCCATGGAGTCGAACCCGAGTTCCTTGAAAGCCCGCGCGGCGTCGACCGCGGCCGGCGAAGCGTGCCCGAGCACCGTGGCCACGTGAGCCTGCACAAACTCAAGCACGGCCCGTTCCCGGTCCGCCTCAGGCACCCCGGTCAGCTTGCGGGCCAGCGCACCGCCCGCCGTCTGCGCGTGGGCAGCCGGCTCCGGCGCTGCTTGCGCCTGTTCGAGTCCGACCGCGGGGAGGTACCCGGCCCCGGCCCCCGGCGCTAGCCAGTACCGCTGCCGCTGGAACGCGTACGTCGGCAGGTCAACCCGGCGCGCCCCGGACCCGGCGTAGAGCGCCGCCCAGTCCACGGGTACTCCGGCGACGTGCGCCTCGGCCAGCGACAGGGCGAACCGCTCAGGGCCGCCCTCGTTGCGGCGCAGCGACCCGAGCACCGCGACCTGGTCGCCGCCCCGGGCCGACGCGACCGTCTCCTGCACCGCCATCGCCAGCACCGGGTGCGGCGACACCTCGATGAAGCAGTCCATCCCGGACTCGGCCAGGGCCCGCACGGCCGGCTCGAACCCGACCTGCCCGCGCAGGTTCCGGTACCAGTAGCCGCCGTCCAGCGCCGCCGGGTGCGCGAACCGGCCCTCGGCGCAGGAGTAGAACGGGACAAGGCCAGGACGCGGCGACACCGGGGCCAGCGCCTCAAGCAGTTCCTCGCGGATCTCTTCGACCTGGGCCGAGTGCGAGGCGTAGTCCACCGCCACCCGCCGGGCCCGTACTCCGCTGGCCTCCCAGCCGGCCAGCAGCTCGTCCAGCGCGTCCGGGTCACCGGAGACCACCACGGCCGCCGGCCCGTTCACCGCCGCCACCGACACCCGCCCGGCATGCGGCTCGATCTGCTCCTGAACCTCGGCCGCGGTCAGCGCCACCGATACCATGCCGCCCCGGCCCGCCAGCCGGTCCCTGATCAGCTTGCTGCGCAGCGCCACCACCCGGGCCGCGTCGTCCAGCGACAGCCCCCCCGCCACGTACGCGGCCGCGATTTCCCCCTGCGAATGCCCGACCACCGCCGACGGCTCCACACCGTACGACCGCCACAGCGCCGCCAGCCCCGCCATCACCGCGAACAACGCGGGCTGAACCACGTCCACCCGCTCCAGCGAGGGGGCCCCCGCCACCCCGCGCAGCACGTCCTCAAGATGCCAGTCCGTGTACCGGCCCAGCGCCGCACCGCACGCCGCCACCTCGGCCGCGAAAACCGGCGAGGAATCGAGCAGACCCGCCGCCATCCCCGCCCACTGCGCCCCCTGGCCGGGGAACACGAACACCGCCCGGCCGTTGCCCGACGCCGTCCCGGTGACTAGCCCGGAGGCGGGGTCGCCGACGGCCAGCGCCTGAAGGCTGGCCAGCAGCTCATCGCGGCTGGCGGCCACCACCGCCGCGCGCTGCTCAAGCTGCGACCGGGTGGTCGCGGTCGAGAACCCGGCATCGGCCAGGCCGATCCCGGGCCGGGCCAGCAGGTGCTCGCGCAGCCGACCTGCCTGCGCTCGCAGTGCCTCTTCGCCGCGCGCCGACAACAGCACCGGTACCGCCGGCGCCGCGTCATCCGGGTGCGCGTCCGGCCGCGGCCCGGAGGCCGGGGCGGCGGTGAGCACCACATGGCAGCAGGTGCCGCCGATCCCGAAAGAGGACACGCCGGCCGCCGCCGGCCGTTCGCCACCCGGCCACGGCTCGCGGGCCGTGGCGACCCGCAGGCCCAGCTGGTCCAGGGCGATCCGCGGGTTGGGCCGGGCGAAGTTAAGGCTCGGTACCAGCTCGCGCCGGTCGATGCAGAGGGCAGTCTTGATGAGGCCCGCGATTCCGGCGGCGCCCTCCAGGTGGCCGATGTTGGTCTTGACCGAGCCCACCGCCAGCGGCGTCGCGTTCGGGCGGTTCCGCCCGAAGGCCTGCCCTAGGGCCTCGGCCTCGACCGGGTCGCCGACCGGGGTGCCGGTCCCGTGCAGCTCGACGTACTGCAGCTGCCCAGGGTCCATCCCGGCGTCGGCCAGCGCCGCGCCAATGGTGCGGGCCTGCGCGGCGGCGCTCGGCACGGTGAGCCCGCTGTCGCCGGTGCCGGTGCCCACCGCGCTGCCGCCGATGACCGCGTAGATGCGGTCGCCGTCCTCAAGCGCCCGCGCCAGCGGCTTGAGCACGACGATGCCCCCGCCTTCGCCCCGCACGTAGCCGTTGGCCCGCTCGTCGAAGACGTAGCACCGGCCGTCGGGGGAAAGGGCGCCGGCCGCCCCGACGGTCGCGCTGCCGATCGGGGACACGTTGAGGTGAACCCCGCCGGCCAGCGCGATCTCAGCCTCCGAGCGGCGCAGGCTTTCGCAGGCCAGGTGCACTGCGACGAGCGAGGACGACTGCCCGGTGTCGACGGTCAGGCTCGGTCCTGACAGGTGCAGCGCGTGGGAGATGCGGTTGGCGATGAGCGACCGGGCGTTGCCGGTCAGCGTGTGCCGCGTGACACCGTCAGGGCCGGTCATCGCGACCAGGTTGGCGTAGTCGGCAGCCATGACGCCGAGGAACACGCCGGTCCTGGCGGCCGGCTCGTCGAGGGCGGCGATGCCCGCGTCCTCGAGCCCCTGCCAGGCCAGTTCGAGCGCAAGGCGCTGCTGCGGGTCGGTGTCCGCCGCTTCCCTTGGTGACATGCGGAAGAAGCCGGCGTCGAACTCGTCGACGCCGTCGATGAAGCCGCCCCGCTCGGGACCGAAGGGCCGGTCCCGGTCCTTAACCGCGTCGGCGCCCGCGCTCAGCAGGCGCCAGAACGCGTCGGGTTCCGACGCGCCCGGCAGCCGGGCCGCGATCCCCACGATGGCGATCTGATGACGATCCTTACCCACCACGGCGTCCCCTATTGACCGGCGTCAGCGAGCCCGGCCGTTGCTCTGCTCGTCAGAGTCCTTCGCCAGGCTTTTCGCACGCGGTGAACATTAATGCGGTGTACTCCATGAAATCCCTAAAGAAAACGCCGGAGGCCCGGCCCGGCTCAGGACTAGGGAAAGCAGCAGTGCACCCGGCTTTACGGTCGGAGCTGACCTTTTCCGCCCGGGACCTGCCCGCTGCCCTCGGAGGCCACCGATGAGCGCCCTCGCCCAGACGATCAAGTTCGCCAGCAAGCTGTACCGCGAGCGGGCGAGCACTGCCTACGCTGGCTACGTCGGCCGTGACGACCTCGCGCTGCTCACCCTGCGTCCCGGGCGGGCCGACCCGTACGCCATCTACGAGCGGATGCGGGCCCGCGGCACGATGAACCCGACCCGGATGGGCAACTGGGCAAGCACCAGCTACCGGGTCTGCGACTCGGCGCTGCGGGACCGCCGCTTCGGCGTGGGCTACAAGGCCGACCGGATGCCGGCCGCCCCGGAGGGCGTGAACCGCTCGATGGTGCTGATGAACCCGCCCGACCACACCCGGCTGCGCAAGTTCGCGGCGCCCGCGTTCACCCCCAAGGCGGTGGCCGCCTACGAGCCGCGCATCGAGAAGATGGCCGCCCAGTTGCTCGACGAGGTGGCCAAGGAGGGCGAGTTCGACCTGGTGCCGGCGCTGGCGGCGGCGCTGCCGATCGTGGTCATCAGCGACCTGCTCGGCATCCCCGAGTCGGACACCGCGGCCTTCAACCGGCTGGGCATCGTGATCAGCAGCGGTTTCGACGGCTTCCGCGGTATGCGGCACGCAGCCCAGCTCAAGGCGGCCCGCGGCGAGCTAGTCGCGATCTTCAACCGGATCCTCGAACTGCGCCGCCGCGAACCGCAGGACGACATCATCAGCCGGATGGCCACCGCCGAGGGCGAGACGATCAAGCCGCAGGAAATGCTCCCGCTCTGCCTGATCATGCTCATCGCCGGCTTCGAGACCAGCACCAACATGATCAGCAACGGCGTACTTGCCCTGCTTGACGACCCAGAGCAATGGCGGGCGCTCACCGCCAACCCGGCGGCCCTTGCCCCGAGCGTGGTCGAGGAGACGCTCCGCTACGCGCCGTCGATCCAGGCCACCGCCCGGATCGCGCTCGAGCCGGTGGAAGTGGAGGGCCACCTGGTCCGCGAGGGCCAGCTCCTGGTGGCCATGATGGCCGGGGCCAACCGGGACCCGGAGACCTACGACCGGCCGATGAAGTTCGACATCACCCGGGAGAACCCGGCGCCGCACCTGGCCTTCTCCAACGGCATCCACTACTGCCTGGGGGCGCCGCTGGCCCGCCTGCAGGGCCGGATCGCGTTCCGCCAGCTGGCCGAGCGCTTCCCCGACCTGCACAGGAACGGCCCGGTGGTGCAGCGCAACGCCACGGTGATGCGCGGCCCGCGCCAGCTCCCCGTCGCCGGGTGAGCCCACCCGCGCCGCCGAACGCTTATCGCCGAACCGAAGAAGCGGGCCGGTCAGGACCGGCCCGCTTCCGTTTGGACAATTACTAGAGCTCTGCCACTGCCGGGATGACCTTGTCGGCGATCACCTCAAGCGGAGTGACCTGCCAGACATCGCCGACGATGCCGATCGCGGACTCGAAGCCGAGCTCGGCGAGGCGGCCTAGCTGGTCGATGACCTCGGCCGTCTTCTCTCCGCGGGCCCCCACGTCGAAGGCGAAGTAGCAGGTCTTGCTGATCTCGTCGTAGTCGCGGCCCTCGGTGTCGCAGTGGGCGCGCAGCACGTCGAGCTTGCGGGGCAGGTCGGGGGCGAGGAACAGGTTGCACGCGTCGGCGTACCTGGCCACCAGGCGCAGGGTCTTCTTCTCGCCGTTCCCGCCGATCATGATCGGCGGGTGCGGCCTGGTCAGCGGCTGCGGTGAGTTCAGCGGGCGGTCGAGCTGGTAGTGCTTGCCCGCGTAGGGGCTTTCGTCGCCGCGCCACATCTGCAGGCAGATCTGCAGCGTTTCCTCTAGCCGCTCATACCGCTCCTTGACCGGCGGGAACGGGATGCCGAGGCCGCGCGACTCCTCGTCGAACCACGCGGCGCCGATGCCCAGCCACGCCCGTCCCTGTGACAGCACGTCGAGCGTGGTCACGATCTTGGCCAGCATCCCCGGGTGCCGGTACACGGCCCCGGTGACCAGCGTGATCAGCTTTGCCCTCGACGTGCAGGCCGCCAGGTAGCCCAGGGTCGTGTACGCCTCGAGCATCTCCAGGTCGGCCGGGCCGGCCGCGGGAACCTGAAAGAAATGATCGCTCAGCGCAATGAACTCGAAGCCGCCCTCATCCGCGGTGCGGGCCACGGTGGCCAGCTGCGCGGCGAGACGGGCCGGGCCGAGCGGCGTGGTGAACGCCGGGATCTGCAGGCCTAGCTTCATGTTCCCGGCCCGCCCTCAGTCCGCCATTGCCGGCGTGTCTTGACTGATGAGGATACCCATGTGTTCGATGCCGAAGGAGCCCGGCCTGACGCGCAGCCGGGGCGGCCGCGCGGGATCCAGGGACAGGCGGCTCAGGTGCGGGTACAGCGCACGGAACGCGAGTTCTCCGAGTAGCTTCCCGAGGACACCGCCAGGGCAGTAGTGGGCCCCGGCACCGAACGCCAGGTGGTCAGCGGAATTCGGACGGTCAAGGTCAAACACGTCCGGGTCAGGGAACACGCGCGGGTCCCGGTTGGCCGAGCCGATGAGCACGTGAACGAAGGACCGGGCCGGTATGACGACACCGTGCAGCTCGACTTCCTCAGCGGTCCGTCGCCACACCACTTGCGTCGGGCTGTAGATGCGCAGGTATTCATCGATGAAATCCGTGGTTCGCTCCGGGTCGGCAATCAGCCGCTCTGCCAGTGCCTGGTCGGTCAGCAGGAGCTGCAGCCCGCCGCCGAGCAGGTTCATCGTCGTGTCCTGGCCCGCCGCGACGTACGACCAGCCCAGGCTGACCACCTCGTCATGGCTCAGCTCTCCGGCCGCCTCGCGCTCCACCAAGTCGCTGAGAACGTCGCCGCGATGGGGGCAGCCGACGCGCCCGGTGGCTTGGACCTCAACGAAGTTGATCAGCGCCAGGAAGTCCTCGACGCAGCCGGGCACGAGGTCAGGATCACCGCCGGCGATGAGTCCGGCCGACTCGAGAACGGCCTCCGACCAGCGCTGGAGCTCTGCCTTGCGCTCGATCGGGATGCCGAGCATCAGCCCACCCATCACACGCAGCGGCAGCTCGGTGGTGAACTGCTCGACGAATTCCACCTCGGGCCGGCTCAGCAGCTCCCCGACCAGTTCGTCGACCTCCTGCTGGATCTTCTCGGTCAGCGGGGCGAGCGCCCGGGGCCCGAGGGACCGGTTCGCGACACGGCGCAGCCGGGTGTGAGCCGGGGCGTCCCGGTTGATCATGGCCGGCAGGTCAAGGAACTCGCCGCTGACCACGCCGTCCGAGATGTGCGAGGAGAAGCGCTTCTTGTCTCGCAGCACCATCGCGACGTCGTCGTAGCGGCTCACGACATAGACGTCATCCCGGTCCTCCGTCGGCGCCTTGGCTAGCAGGACCGGCGCTTCATCGCGAAGGCGCTCGTAGAGCGGCCAAGGGTTGAGCTTGAGCGCGGGGTCGCTCAGGTTATAGGCCAGTGCTTGCACTGTGTGCTCCCTTCGTGGGTTCAAGGAATCGCGTCGCGACGAAGCGCCTTAGGTAGGTATAGATGAGGTCGCGGTCCAGGGGCGGGCAGGCCAGCCCGGTGTCACGCAGCGCGTGGCGGGTGGCGGCAGTGTCCGAGCGGGGCAGGTATACCTGGTCCATCGCGTCGGTGAGGAACGGCGCCAGGCCAAGCAGCGCCATCGTGCCGGCGTTGGCGCCGGTGATCCTCGTCCGCCAGTCGTCGAATGGCAGGATCTCCAGCGGGTAACCGAATTCCCTGACCGCGCTGAACAGATCGGGCCAGGTCATCACGGTGTCGTTCACCAGGTGGAAGGCGGTGGCGTTGTGCAACCGCGGCCGGGCCGCGATCTCGACCACGGCGGCCGCCACGTAGTCGACCGGAGCGGGCTGGAGCTGCAGGCCCGGCACCGACGCGGGTGCGATGCCCGCCTCGATGCAGCCCTTAAGTATCAGGGTGAAGTAATCGAGCCGGTTGAACGCGCCAGTGCCGCTGTCCCCCCCGGTGTTGATGCGGTGAATGGTGCTTGGCACTCCCCGCTCGGCCGCGGTGTGTATCATCCGCTCGGCCACCCACTTCGACTGGGCGTAGCCCACCACGAGCGGACCGCTGGTCTCCAGCGGCTGATCCTCCGAGACGACGCTGGCCGGGAACTCGGTCGAGGAGAACACGCCCACGGTGGAGATGAAGTGAACCGGGCGCGGTGCGGGACCGCGCACCGCCAGCCGGAGGATTTCCCTGGTCCCGTCCACGTTGGCCGGGGCCAGGGACCGGTAGGGGTACGTCCACTTGACCATCCCGCCGCAGTGCACAATCGAGCCGTAGCCGGCGTACAGCATGTCGGCGGTGCGCTCGTCCAGGCCCAGGTGCGGCCGGGACAGGTCACCGGGGATCGCGACGATACGCGCGCGGTGCTCGGCCACGTCGATGCCGTAGCCGGCCAGGTTGGCGAGGATGCGCTCAAGCGCCTGGCTGGAGTCCCGGGCCCGTACGAGGCAGGCGACGTTTCCGTCGGTGCGGCGCAGCAGTTCCGCGAGCAGGAACGCGCCGACGAATCCGGTCGCCCCGGTGAGCAGCGTGCCAGGCGGCGCGATGCCGGGCGGCTCCGGCTCCCCGGTGCCGGAGATGTCCGGCTCCAGCCGGGCTAGGTCGGCCATCTCCGCCGTGCTCATGCTCGTGAGGTTGATCCGCCGTACCCGCGTCCGGGCCGGGGTCACCGGCCCGGACGCGGCACCTGCGGCTGGCGGTGCCGTGGGGACGGCGGGGTCGACCGGGCCAGAGGGGTCGGCGGGGGCGCTTAGCAGGCGGTCGGCGGTCAACTGGGCCAGTTGGGTGAGGTTGTCGGCGTCGAAGAAATCTTCCATCGGGGTGGACACGCCCAGCTCCGCGTCCATCGCGCTCTTGAGTTCGGCCACCATGATCGAGTCCAAGCCCCGGATGACTGGCTGGTCCTCCTCGATCTCGCCCGGCGCGCAGCCCTGGACGGAGGCGACAAGCGCGGCCAGGTACGCCCGGATCTTCGCCGTGGCCTGCTCCCCTCCGGCATGACGCAGGGAGGCCACATCAAGCTGAGGAACCCCCGGACGCCGGCGTCGGGCAGCCGAGGCGGGGCCAGGGAGCGGTCCTGAAGCCCCGTTCGCCATCATGCGCTCAACCACGTCAGGCGCAATGGCCTGGAACGATACCCCGCGCAGCTCGGCCAGCCGCTCTCCCTCCTCGTTGGCGATGGACACGTCGCCGACGATCGCGTCCCCGTGGTTCGTGTCATTACGTAGCACGGCCGTGCAGCGTAGATCCCCGTCCAGCACCTCCCGGTAGCGGATGACCTGCTCACACCCCGTGCCGACCCGCACCGGGCGCGGCTGGCCGTCTGCCCCCGCGTCGTGCTCCGCGGCGGCCGCGACAAGCTGCCCGCAGGTTTCAAGCAGGAGCGCGTCCGGCCGGACGCCTGCGACGATGCCCGTGCAGTCCGCGGCGGGGGCGCGCAGGTAGCCGACCGCCACGCCCCGGCCGAGCACCGCGCTTTCCATGAGCCTGAAGCTAGGGCCGAGGGTAAACAACGCGGGCCAGCGGGTGGCGTAGAACTCCGAGCCGGTCAGCGGCTGGCGGCAGCGCCCCCTGGCCCGTTGGTAGCTCTCGTCTTCCAGGTTGTCCTCATCGCCGGCCTGGCCGGGGTCGCCCCCGAAGACCTCGGCTTCCATGTGGCACCGCCACCCGTCGCGCGGATCGGCGGAGAAGACCCGGATCCGCGCCGCCCTGCCCACGGGCGGCTCCATGACGATCTGGATCGTGCGGGAAGCGTCGTCGGCTAGGACCAGGGGACGGATAAGTGTCATCTCGCGCACCCCGACCGGCCCGTCGAACACGAGCTCGCCGCACTGCGACAGCAGCTCGACGAAGACTACCGCCGATACCAGGGCCCGGCCGTAGACGCGATGCTCGTCAAGGAAGGGCATGCTGGCCGGCGACAGCTCGGTTTGAGCGACGATATGCCCGGTCGCCAGGCGCGTGACCCGCGGGCTGAACCCGGTCCCGGTGCCGTCGCCGGGCGCTGCGGTCGCGCGGCCAAGCGTGGCCGACCAGTACGGTACGCGGTCGAAAGGGTAGCCGGGCAGCCTCGGCGGGCGGTCCGGGCGCGGGAACTGCGCGGACCAGTCAACCGGCCCGCCGTGGGCCCAGACGAGGCTCAGCGACTCAAGCCCCGGCCGGTCCCCCGCGTCCGCCTCCGGGGTGGGCACGTACAGGACCGGCTGATCCGCGGCGACCTTGCGCACCGCCGCCTCAAGCGTGCCCGGGCCGAGCTCGATGAGCATGTCCGTTCCGTCGTCAAGCAGCTTGCGCAGTTCCTCGGCGAACCGCTGCGGATCCGTTCCCTCCTCGACCACACGATCCGGGATGATCCCGCAGGCCGCCCACCAGGCCGCGAGTTCCTCAGTCTTGGCATTCGAGCGCCCCGGCACCAGCAGCGTGATGTGCGGTGTGGAGGCGGTGCTGTGGTGGTGGGTGGTCAGCCGGGGGTGGGAGGCTCCGGCGGCGAGGCGGTCCAGCGCCTGGGCGAGTTCGTCGGCGGCGGCGACGGTGATGGCGGCACGGTACGGCAGGACGGCGCGGGTATGCGTGGTGGCCCAGGCCAGATCGGGCAGGGAGACGGGATGAGCGGCCAGGTGGCCGGCCAGCTGCCGGGCGGCGGCGGACAAGGCGGCGGGGGTGTGGGCGGTCACGGTGATGACGGCGGCGGCCCGCGGTACCGGGGCGCTTGGGTCGGGGGCGCCGGGCGCCGGGGCGCCGGAGTCGTGGCTGGCCAGGATGAGATGGGCGTTGGTGCCGCCGAAGCCGAAGGCGGAGACGCCGGCGGTGCGCACCGGTTCGGTCCAGGGGGTGGCGGTAGCCGGGATGGTCAGCCGGTCGGTCCACGGGATGTGCGGACTGGGGGTGGTCAGGTTCAGGTGCGGGGGGATGGTGGCATGGTGCAGGGCCAGCACGGTCTTGATGAGTCCGGCGATGCCGGCCGCCGCCTCCAGGTGACCGATGTTGGTCTTGACCGAGCCCACGGTCAGCGGCCGGGTGCGGGGGGCCAGGGTCGCGGTCAGCGCCCGGATCTCAATCGGATCGCCGAGCGAGGTCCCCGTGCCGTGCGCCTCCACGTAGCCGACCTGGTCCGGGGCGACCCCAGCGGCGGCCAGCGCTCGCCGGATGACCTCCTCCTGCGCGGCGCCGCGGGGAACGGTGATCCCTGACGTCGCGCCGTCCTGATTGACGGCACCGCCGCGGATGACGGCGAGGATCGGGTCGTGGCCGCGCTCGGCGTCGGACAGCCGGCGCAGCACGATCATGCCCGCGCCCTCACCGCGAACGTAGCCGTCGGCGGCAGCGTCGAAGGTGTGGCACTGCCCGGTCGGTGACAGCATCCGGCTCTTGGCCAGGGCGATCATGGCATCGGGAGACAGCAGCAGGTTGACCCCGCCGGCCAGAGCGGTGTCGCATTCACCGCCGCGCAGTGCCTGGCAGGCCAGGTGCACCGCGACCAGCGAGGACGAGCAGGCGGTGTCCACCACCAGGCTCGGCCCCTGCAGCCCGAGGCTGAACGACACCCGGTTCGCCGCGAAGTTCAGCGAGGTGCCGATCGCCCCGTAGGCGTCGATGGCGGTGAGGTCGCCCGAGGCCATGCGGGTGTAGTCGCTTCCGCCGATGCCGACGAAGACGCCGGTGGCGGTGGCACGCAGCGAGTCGGGCGGGATGCTGGCGTGTTCCAGGGCGTGCCAGGCGGTCTCGATCAGCAGCCGTTGCTGCGGGTCCATCGCGGCGGCCTCGCGCGGGGTGATCCCGAACAGCGCGGCGTCGAAGCCCCGGACGTCGTCGATGAACGCGCCGTGGCGGGCGTAAGTGCGGGCGGGGGCGTCAGGGTCCGGGTCGTAGTAGGAGTCGGCGTCCCACCGGTCGGCCGGGATCTCGGTGATGGCGTTGCGGCCCGAGACCAGCAGGTCCCAGAACGCCTCAGGGCTGTTCACCCCGCCGGGAAGCCGGCACCCGATCCCTATCACCGCGATCGGCTCTGTGCGCGCCCGGTCCAGCGCGTCGGCCCTGGCCCTAGCTGCCTTCACCTCAACCAGTGCCCGCCGCAGCAGGTCCTTGCGTGCCTGGTCGGAGTCCGCGCCGCTGGTCGGCACGGTCTGATCGACCTGCTCAGCTGTGGTCATAGGGGGCTCTCTTTCTCAAGTTCCTCCGCCAGCAGCGACGCCAGCTCGTCCTCGGACATGTCGTTGAGCCGCGCCTTGAGCTCCCCTGGCGATCCGGCTGGATCCGGTTCGCCGCTAGGCGAACCGGCGGCGGCCTCGGTACCGCGCAGCAGCTCTTCGAGCAGGAAGCCCGCGAGATCGGCGATGGTCGGGTGTTCGAACGCCACCGTGGGCGAGAGCGCCATGCCCAGCCGCTTCACCAGCCGGTCGCGCAGGCCGATGCTGGTGATCGAGTCCATGCCCGCGTTGAAGAACCCGAGCTCCCGGCCGAGCCGTGAGCCGTCCGGCCGACCGAGCAGCGTGGCGACCTCGGTCTGAATGGCGTCCTCGACGAGCCGGGCCCTGGTCGCGCCCGATGCCGCCCGCAGCTTGTCAAGCAGCTCGGTGTCCTGGCCCCCGGCGCCGGCGGTCGCGAAGACCGCCTCAAGGAACGGACGTGGGCGCCCGGCCTCAAGCACCGGACGCAGCCTCTCCCAGTCCGCCGGGGCGACCGCCGCCTGCGCCGCCCCCGAGCTCATCAGCCGGCCGAGGGCCGAGAAACCCAGCTCGTCGCCGAGCGGCGGGTAGCCGATGGACCGGAAGTACGTCCCGTTGGCCGCGGCCAGCGAGGCGTCCTCCCACCAGCCCCAGTCGACGGTGAGCGCGGGCAGGCCCCGGCGGGCCCGGTCGTGGGAGAGGACATCCTGGAAGTGGCTCGCGGCCACGAAGTGCCCGGCGTACGCCGCCCCGATGACCGGCCACGAGGACCCGAACGACACCAGGAAGTCGAGCGCGCCCAGGTCGGCGAACAGGGAGTCGAGCACCGCCGAGCCCTCGACCTTGGGCCGCAGCATCGCCCGGAAACCGGCCCAGCCGATGTCCTCAAGCTCACGCAGCTCGAACTGCCCGGCCGCGTGGATGACTCCCCGCACCGCGGGCCACGGCCGGCCTTCGGCCGCGGTACCGCCGAACAGGGCCTCCATCGCCGCCCGGTCCGCGACGTCCGCGCTCGGCGTGTAGACGGTCGCGCCGTCCTTCTCAAGCTGGCGGATCGCCGCCAGGGTGGCGCGAACCCGGGGGTCGGCGGTCGGCCCGTTGGCGTGGGCCGGCAGCGGGGTGCGGCTGAGCAGGATCAGGTGCCGCGCGCCGCGCTCGAACAGCCAGCGGGCGACCCGCAGGCCAAGCGCTCCGCGGCCGCCGGTGACCAGGTAGGCGCTGTCCGCAGTGATGCGCAGCGGCCGGCTGCGGGCGGGCAGTTGCTCGACCCGCTGCAGCCGGGCCGCCAGGCGGCCAACGGCGCGGTGCGCGACCTGGTCCTCGCCGTCGTCACCGAGGATCTCGGCGACGATCGCGTCGGCCGCGGCGGCCGGCTCGGCCAGCCGCAGATCGAGGTCGAGCTGGCCGCCCCAGACATCAGGACGCTCCATCGCGATCACCCGTCCCAGGCCCCACGCGGGCGCCTGGGACGGGGCGCAGGCGGCGCCCGGGGTGGCCACGGCGCCGCGGGTCGCGATCCACAGCCGGGGCATCGGTCCGCCCCGCTCGCCCGCGCTCCGGCCGCGGTCGTTCAGGGCCGCCGGGACGGTCAGCAGCGGACCGCAGGACCGGGTGAGGTACTCGTCCCAGCTCGCCGTGCCGCCCCGCGTCGGCGGTTCTGTGTCAGCCGTTGGCTGCGGGTCGCTGCCGAGCCGGCCGAGCGGGCCGAGGTGGATAAGGCCCAGGGGAACGTCGCTGAGCGCGGCGATGTGCCCGGCGAGGGCGGCAAAACCGTCGGCCGGCTCGGTCGCGGACGACGGCAGCACGGTGCTCGGCTGGCCGGCCGCGCGCAGCCGCTCCGCCACCCGCTCGGCCACGCCTGCCTGGTCGGGGAAGATCAGCCACGAGCCGGCGCCGGCCCCGCTTGGCTCGGCCTCGCCAGTCCTTGGCGGCAGGGGCTTAGGCTGCCAGGCGACCTCGTACATGCACTCTTGCAGCTCTTCCGGCAGGATGGCACTGTCTTGCCCGGCCGTGCCCGCCGCGATCGGCGTGCCGGGGATCCAGTACCGCTCTCGCTGCCAGGGGTAGCCGGGCAGCTCCGCCCGGCAGCCGCTGCCCGGGTGCAGTGCCTGGTGGTTCAGCCGGTATCCGAGTACGTAGAGCGCGCCCGCCGCGTCCAGCATCGTCTCCCGGGCGGCGAACCTGGCCCGCATCGAGCCGATCGCGGTGACGCCCGCGCCGACGCCGTTCGAGCGACTGCGTGGCCGGCACGGTCAGCGTGGTCTTGGGGCCGACCTCGAGCAGCACGTGATGCTCCGGTCCGGCGGCCGCGTGCAGGGCCTGGCTGAAGAGCACCGGGCTGGTCATGTTGCGGACCCAGTACCGGGCGTCCATGGCCGGCCAGTCGGCCAGTTCCCCGGTGACGGTCGAGTAGAGCGGCTTGGACGGCTCGTGCGGCTCAAGGCCGTCGAGCGAGCGGGCGAGCGATTCGCTGACCACCTCCATCGCCGGGCTGTGGAAGGCGTATTCCTCCTGGACGACCGCCCAGAACGCGCCACGGGCCCGGACCTTGTCCTCCAGCGCGGCGAGCACGGCCCGGTCTCCGGCCAGCACGGTGCTCGCGGGGCTGTTGACCGCCGCGATGGACACCGCGCCCGCGGTCCGGCTGATCAGCTCGGCCGCCTGGTCCCGGCCGAGGCCGACCGCAACCATGGCCCCGGCGCCGCGGGTCGAGCCCATGGCCGAGCCCCGGTGCACGGCCAGCGCGCAGGCCGTCTCCAGGTCGTAGACGCCCGCGGCGTAGGCCGCCCCGATCTCGCCCACGCTGTGCCCGATCACGGCGTCCGGCTCGATGCCACGGCGGCGCCACAGCTCGGTCAGGGCCGCCTGCATGGTGAAGATCGCGGGCTGCGCGACCTCGGTGCGGTCAAGCCCGGAGGCTTCCCGTGGCGCGGTCAGCGCCTCGCGCACCGACCAGCCGGCCAGTTCCCGGACGACCGCGTCGCAGCGGTCGATGACGGCGGCCGCGGCGGGATCGGCCAGCAGGTCGGCGCCCATGCCGGGCCACTGCGAGCCCTGCCCGCTGTAGGCCGCGATGAGGCGGAGCTTGCCGGCGGGCCGTGCCTGCGCCCGGCGCACCTCCTTGGCATCCTGCCCGCTGGCCGCGCTGGTCAGGCCCGCGGCCGCCTGCTCGGCGGTGGCCGCGACCAGCGCGAGACGGTACGGCAGGTGCGCGCGGTGCAGCGCGGCCGTGCGGGCGATGTCGCTCCAGGCGGCCGCCGGCTCCGCGTCGCCCTCTGGCGCACCCGGCTGGCCCGGCCGGCCGCCGAGCAGGCCGGCGTAAGCGCCGGCGGTGGCCAGCAGTGCCTGCGGCGAATGGGCCGAGAGCACCAGGAGCCGCGGCTGTGCTGTCACTGGTTCAGCGGGTTCTGGTTCCGCTGGTGCTGTTTCCGGTGCCTCTTCCAGCAGGACGTGCGCATTGGTACCGCTGAACCCGAAGGAACTGACGCCCGCGATGCGGCCGCCGTCCGCCTCCGGCCAGCTGACCGTCTCGCGCGGTATCCGGACCGGCAGCTTGTCCCAGTCCAGGTACGGACTCGGCTCCTCGAAGTGCAGGTGGGCCGGGATGCGCCGCCAGTGCAGGGCGAGCGCGGTCTTGATCAGGCCCGCGATTCCGGCGGCGGCCTCCAGGTGGCCGATGTTGGTCTTGGCCGAGCTGACCCAGAGGGGCTCACCGCTTTCCTGGCCGGAGGCCCAGTCCGGCCGGAGCACGTCGGCCAGGGAATTGATCTCGAGCGGATCGCCGAGCGGGGTGCCGGTGCCGTGGGCCTCGACGTAGCTCACCTGGCCGGCCTCGACGGCGGCGTCCCGCAGCGCGGTGCGGATGACTGCCTGCTGCGCCAGGCCGTTCGGCACCGTGAGCCCGGCGCTGCGGCCGTCCTGGTTAACCGCCGAACCGCGGATCAGCGCCCAGATCCGGTCACCGTCGGCCTGCGCGTCGGACAGCCGCTTGAGTACGATCACGCCGCATCCTTCGCCCCGGCCGTAACCGTCCGCGGTGGCGCTGAACGCCTTGCACCGGCCGTCCGGGGACAACGCGCGCAGCTTGGTCAGGCTCACCGTGGTCAGCGGGTTCAGCATCAGGTTGACCCCGCCGACTAGCGCCATGTCCGCCTCGCCGGTGCGCAGGGCGCGGACCGCCAGGTGGGTAGCGACCAGGGAGGACGAGCAGGCTGTGTCCAGGGCCATGCTCGGCCCCTGCAGCCCGAGCAGGTACGAGAGCCGCCCGGCGGCGACGCTGAACGTGTTGCCGGTGGCCAGGTACGGATCCTCGCCCGCCCCGGGATGGGCCGCCAGCAGGTTCAGGTAGTCGGAGGTGCTGATCCCCACGTAGACGCCAGTATTGGAGCTCTCGAGCATCTCGGGCGTGCAGCCCGCGTCGTCGAGCGCCTCCCATGCGACCTCAAGCAGCAGGCGCTGCTGCGGGTCCATGCTCCGCGCCTCACGCGGTGAGATGCCGAACGCCTCGGCATCGAACTCGTCGACCGGGCCATCAAGGAACCCTCCGCGCCCGGTGTGCATCTTGCCGGGGGCGGAGGGGTCGGCGTCGTAGAACGCGTCGGCGTCCCAGCGGTTGGCCGGGACCGGGCCAGTCGCGTCCCGGCCGTCCCGCAGCACCTCCCAGTAGGCGCGCAGGCCGGCCGCGCCGCCGGGCAGGCGGCAGCCCATGCCGACGATGGCCAGCGGCTCGGGCGCGGGGGCCGCGGACCGCCCGGCCCGCCGGGGTGCGCGTGCGGTCTTGACCGCGGCGTCGGCCCGGGCGGGCGGCGCGCTGGCGGCCAGCTCGGTGAGGTGATCGGCCAGCTTGCCGACGGTGGGGTAGTCGAACACCACCGTGCTCGGCACCGGACAGCCGAGCACCTGCTCGATCCCTGTCCGCAGCTCGACCGTCATCGCGGAGGTCAGGCCCAGGTCGAACAGGCCGGTGTCGGGATCGAGGTCGGCCGGGTCAGCAAGGTCAAGCGCGGCCGCGACCGCGGTGCGCAGCCACTGCACCAGGTAGCCGGCATCGGTCCGGCCGGCCTTCGATCCGTTGGACTTGGCGGACCCGTTCGAGCCGGGCGACCCGTTCAAGACGGGCGACCTCCTCACCCCGGATGAGCCGTTGCGGCTGGCCTGAGCCGGAACCGGCGGCTCGATGGCGAGCCAGTGCGGCTGGCGGTCGAACGGGTAGGCCGGCAACCGGGGCGGCACCGCCGGACGGGTCACGACCAGTGACCAGTCGACCGGGGCGCCCGCCGCCCAGACCCGGCCGAGTGCCTGGGCCAGGGACAGCCGCGGGTTGACCTTGGTGCTGAGGGACGGGATCAGGGCGGGCGTCTCGCCCCCCGCTGGGGCGACCGAGGAGGCCGCGTTCAGCAGGCCTCCGGTGCCCAGCTCGATCAGCATCGACTTGCCACGGCTGTACACCGTCCGCATGGCCTCGTCGAACTGGACCGGCTGGCGGGTGTGCCTTACCCAGTACTCCGGAGTCAGCACGTCCGGATCGTTGAGCAGTCCGGTGGTATCCGAGACGAACCCGATCCGCGGCTCGTGCAGCGTTACCTCCTCGAACGCCTCGCGCAGGGGGCCGAGCATGGGGTCGACCTGCGCCGAGTGGCCCGACACCGGGATCTTGAGCAGCTTCGAGCGAACCCCGCGGGCGGTCATCAGCCTAGCGGCCTCGGTGACGGCGGCGGGCGGGCCTGCCAGCACGGTCTCCCCCGGGCCGTTGCGGGCCGCGATGACGATCTCGCCGCTGCGCACCAGGTCGAGGTCGGCAAGCGGGCCGGGATCGCAGAACATCACGGCCATGGCGCCCTCGCCGGGCAGGGCCGCGATCAGCTGGCCGCGCCGCCTGGACAGCCGGGCGCCGTCGGCCACGCTGACAATCCCGGCCAGGGCGGCGGCCGCGTACGCGCCCGCGCTGTGCCCGACCACCGTCCAGGGGACAATGCCCTGCCGGCGCCACCAGGCGGCGACGGCGAGGGTGAGCGCGTAGAGGGCGGGCTGAAGGTGCTCGGCCGCCGGGTCCGGAGCATCGGAGTCGACCAGGATGGCGAGCGGGGGCTCGGTGACCGGGCCGAGGATATCGGCCAGGGCGTCCAGGGTCTCGGTAACGGCCGGGTCGCTACCGTAGAGGCCGACGAGCGCGCCCTTGAGCCGCCTGCCGTGGCCCGGCGCGATCATCGTGACCCGGGGGGCACGAGAGGTCGTGTGGTGGCGGGTGGTCAGGCTGGGATGCGGGAGGCCGTCGGCTAGCTGGTTCAGTGCCTGGCTGAGCTCGTCGCCGCTGGTCGTGGTGATGGCGGCACGATAGGCCAGGGCCGCCCTCGTCCGGGTGGTGGCCCAGGCCAGGTCCGGCAGCGGGGTGGGCTCAGCGGCCAGATAGGCGGCCAGGTCGCTGGCGGCGGCGGCCAGCGCGCTCGGCGTCTGCGCGGACAGGGTGATGGTCGCCGGGTCACCGGATTCTCGCGGAGCGGCGGGGGTGTCCTTGGTATCCGGGGCAGGGTGGCTGGCCAGGGTGAGATGGGCGTTGGTGCCGCCGAAACCAAAAGAGGAGACCCCGGCGATGCGCTCGGGGCCGACCCACTCGGCGGGGGCGTCGGGCACGGTGAGCTGGGGGGACCACGGGATGCGGGGATTGGGGGTGGACAGGTTAAGGTGCGGCGGGATCATGCCGTGATGCAGCGCGAGGATCGTCTTGATCAGGCCGGCGATCCCTGCCGCGGCCTCGAGGTGGCCGATGTTGGTCTTGACCGAGCCGATGGCCAGCGGCCGGGTCCGCGGGGTCATCACGGCGGTCAGCGCGCGGATCTCGATCGGGTCACCGAGCGGGGTCCCCGTGCCGTGCGCCTCCACGTAGCCGACCTGGTCGGGGGCGACCCCGGCAGCGGCCAGCGCCCTCCGGATCACCTCCTCCTGCGCGGTCCCGCTTGGTGCCGTCAGGCCGTTGCTGCGGCCATCCTGATTGACCGCGCCGCCGCGGATAACGGCGAGGATCGGGTCCTGGCCGCGCTCGGCGTCGGACAGCCGGCGCAGCACGATCATGCCGGCGCCCTCACCGCGGACATACCCGTCGGCGGCGGCGTCGAAGGTGTGGCACTGCCCGTCCGCGGACAGCTCCCCGCCCTTAGCCAGCGCGATCATCCCGTCCGGTGACAGCAGCAGGTTGACCCCGCCGGCCAGTGCGGTGTCGCATTCGCCGTCGCGCAGTGCCTGGCAGGCCAGGTGCACCGCGACCAGCGAAGACGAGCAGGCGGTGTCCAGCACCAGGCTCGGCCCCTGCAGCCCGAGGTTGAATGACACCCGGTTCGCCGCGAAATTGGACGACAGACCGGTCGCCGAGTACGGGCCAAGCGTGATACCAGAATGTGCCGCGAGCCGGGAGTAGTCGCTGCCTGCTATGCCGACGAACACGCCTGTTCGGGTGCCGCGCAGCGAGTCGGGCGGGACGTTCGCGTGCTCAAGGGCGTGCCAGGCGGTCTCGAGCAGCAGCCGGTGCTGCGGGTCCATCGCCGCGGCCTCGCCTGGGGTGATCCCGAACAGGCGCGCGTCAAACCCGCGCACGTCGTCGATGAACGCACCGTGCCGGGCGTAGGTCCGGTCCGGGGCGTCAGGGTCCGGATCGTAGAAGGCATCGACGTCCCAGCGGTCCGCCGGGACCTCGGTCACCGCGTTACGGCCCGAGACCAGCAGATCCCAGAACGCCTCGGGGCTGTCCACCCCGCCGGGGAACCGGCACCCGATGCCCACCACCGCGATGGCGTTGTCACGGACGGCCCGCGGCCCGATGGCGGCTTCTGCTGCTGACTCGGGTGCAAGGACGGCTCCCCCGGCCTGTCCGGGTACGGTGCTCTCCCCGGCGAGCCAGCTGGCCGCGGACGCGATGTCTTGGTGGCTCCAGGCGATGGTCGCTGGAACCTCACGGCCGAGCCAGTCGGACAGCTCACCGGCCACATCGACCGCCTGGAGGGAGCTCAGCCCGTACGCGGCGAACGGCTCATCGGCCGAGACCGCCTCGACGGCGCAGTCCGCGGCCCGTGCGACGAGCTCCCGCAGGCGGAACTCGATCTCGGCCGCGCCTCGTTGGGGCGGCGCAGCGCCCGCGTTCCGTTCGGCGGAAGCTTGTGTCTGCGACTGGGCCGCCGCCCGGTCGGCGGGCGGACCGGCCAGGCCGGCCGGCTCGGGGTACTCGCCGGCCAGGAACCTGGCCCGGCACGCCTTGCGCTGCACCTTGCCGCTGGCGGTCGTCGGCACACCGCCCGCCGGGGCAAGCACGAGCGAGGCGACCGAGAGGCCGTGCCTTTCCGAGATCCGCCGTCTGATCGCGGTTGCGATGCGCGCCCGCTCTTGCGGCGCGGCCTCCTCCTGCGGCAGTTCCTGGACGATGACGAGCTCGGCCCCGCGTTCGCCGTCGACCGCGAACGCCGCGCACCGGCCGGACCCGAGCACCGGGTCGCTGCGGCCGCTGGTCAGCTCGACGTCCTGCGGGTAGATGTTCCGCCCGCTGAAGATCATCAGGTCATCGACCCGGCCGGTGACGTAGAGCTCGCCCTCGACGAGGGCGCCGAGGTCCCCGGTGCGAAGCTGGCGCTCTTCCGGCCGCCCGTCAAGATACCGGAAGGTGGCGGCCGTGGGCTCCGGGGCGCCGTAGTACCCGCTGGCGACGCTGGTACCGCTCACCCAGATCTCGCCCACGGTGCCGGGCGGTGCTTCGACGCCAGTGGCCGGGTCGACGATCCGCAGCCGTGTCGCGGTCCCGGGGATACCGCAGCTGACCAGCGACTGCGCGTCGGCGGGATCGGCCGCGGCCACGATCTGGCCCTGCTCGAGCCCGGGCTTGGAGACCTGGAGGACGGCGGGCACGCCGCCGCCGACCGGCTTGGCCGAGACCAGCAGCGTGTTCTCGGCTAGGCCGTAGACCGGGGTGAAGCTGCCCTTGTCGAATCCGCAGCAGGCGAACGCGGCCGCGAAGGCGTCGAGCACCTCGGCGCGCACCGGCTCGGCCCCGTTGATCGCCACCTTCCAGGTGGACAGGTCGAGTCCCTGCTTCGCCGCGTCGGGCATCCGGGCCGCGCACAGGCCGTAGGCGAAGTTGGGCGCGGTGCTGACCACCCCGCCGTACCGGGTGATGAGCTCCATCCAGCGCCGGGGCGAGCGGATGAAGGCGGCCGGCGACATGTGCACCGCCGGCGACATGCCGTACAGCGGCATGGTCACGCCGCCGCCCAGGCCGGCGTTGTGGTAGAGCGGGGCCCAGTTGATGACCGGGGTGTCCGGGGTGAGGCCGAGCAGGTCGCGGCCGGCCCGCCCGTTGGCCAGCACGGCGCCGTGGCTAATCATGACGCCCTTAGGCGCGGCGGTGGAGCCTGAGGTGTACTGCAGGAAGGCGATCGTCTCGGACGTGCTGTCCGGCGCGGTCCAGTCGTCGGCCAAGCCAGTCTGCGCGCAGTCCTCGGCCGACAGCCAGCGGGCAGCGGCCAGCACCGAGCCGCCCGCGGCGGCCGCGGCCGCGTCCCGGCGGGCCGCTTCGGCGGTGTCGGTGACCACGATCGTCGCCCCGCAGGCGCGGGCGATGGCATCGACCTGCTCGAAGCCGCCCCCGGCGGCGGGCGGGAACGCGGGTACCGCGATCATGCCGGCGTACAGGCTGGCGTAGAAGCCCGTGATGTACGGCAGGCCAGCCGGGCCGAGCAGCATGACGCGGTCACCTGGGGCGCCGACCGAGGCCAGTACCGCGGCCGTGGCCCGGGCTTCCCGGTCCAGATCACCGTAGGAAAGCTCTGAAACTACCGGATCACCGTCTGCCTCGTAGTCAAGGAAACGGTAGGCAACGCGATCGGGATCATGTTCTGCACGGTAACGCAGGAGCTCGGTAACGGTCCGGGGTGATGGTCGAGCGCTCACAGGCATGACGAAACCTTCACATATGCAATGGGAGTACTAGCGCCACGAATCAAGATAAAGTCGGGTACAGCGTAAAAAGCGAAGTGCCTGCATTCTTAGTATTCGCCGGCCTGTTCAGGGAATTTCCTACTTATCAGGCCTTCCGCCTCAGCCGGCGCAGGTTCCCGGCCCGGGCGCAGGGTCACGTAGCTGATCATCACGCCGGCCGCGAGAAGGCCAATGCTCACCCACAGGCCGTCGTGGTAGCCGTCGACGAAGGCTTGGGCCGGTGACGCCCCGCTTCGCAGCGCCGCGCCCTGGCTGCCCCGCAGCACCGCACCGATCACCGTGATGCCGAGCAGCCCGGCCAGCTCACGAGAGTCGTTCAGCAGTGCCGAAGCGATCCCGGCGCCCTCGTCCGGAGTCGCCTTCATCACCGAGTTGGTCAGCGGCACGGTCAGCAGCCCCATGCCCGCCCCGATCAGCATGGTGCCAGGCAGCAGCGAAACGAAGCTCGCATGCAGGCCGAAGGCGGTGATTACCAGCATGCCTCCCGCCATGACGGCCACGCCGATCGCGACCGTGCGGTGGCCGCCGATCCAGCCTTCAAGCAGCCCCGACAAACCCCCGCAGGCGGCTAGGGCGAACGCCATAGGGACGAACAGCAAGCCGGCCTTCGTGGGGGAAAAGCCGAGAATGTCCTGGATATAGAGCGCGGTGAAGAAGTAAATGCCGAGCGCGGCGAACGCCCAGATCACCGTCGTGCCGATGCCACCGCTGAACTGACGGATGCGGAACATCTTCAGGTCCACCATGGGATCAGGGGTACGCGCCTCGACCACGATGAAGACCGCAGCGGCGACCGCGGCGACCGCGAAGGCCGCGATGATCAGCGGCGAGGTCCAGCCTTTGTCTTCGCCCTCGATCAGCGCGAAGGTGACCGCGAACAGGCAAATCGCGGATGCGATCAGGCCGGGAAGGTCTAGGTTCCTGGTCGCGGCGGGCGCCTTGGATTCACGCACCGCCCGGGCGCCGATCAGTAGCGTGACCGCGCCGACCGGGACGTTGATCAGGAAGATCCAGCCCCAGCGGATGTTCTCGCTGATCAGGCCGCCAGCCACCGGGCCGATCGCCAGGCCCATAGCGGAGGCCATGGTCCAGAGGCCGAGTGCGGCGGTGCGTTCCTTGAGGTCGGTGAAGGTGGTCATGATGATGGCCAGGGTGGCAGGCGTCAGCAGGGCCGCGCCGAGGCCCTGCACCGCCCGGCTCGTGACAAGCAGGTCGCCGCTTCCGGCCAACCCCGCGGCCAGGGAGGACAACGTGAAGATGGCCAGGCCGACCATGAACAGCAGGCGGCGCCCGAAGGTGTCGGCCAAGCGCCCGCCGACCAGGAGCAGGCCGGCCAGGGTGAGCAGGTAGCTGCTGACGACCCATTCAAGCCCGGACACCGACAGTCGAAGGTCGTTCTGGATCGTGGGGAGCGCGATGCTGACGATGTTGAGGTCCATGTAGGTCATGAACGTCGACAGGCAGACCGTGACAAGAGCCCACCATCGGCGCGGGTCAGCGGCGTCTTGGAGTGCATGCGGCCCTGATGCCTGGTCACTTGCCGACTCTGTGCGTGATGACACAGCACCCGTCCCCTCGATGGTCAACTAACCAGCTCAGCTAGACGGCTATCACGACCGGTTAGCACTCTAACGTTCTCTTCGCCGTCTCTATAACTTATTCTTTCGAAATTTCTGACCTGAGGTTAGTCGTGAAGGTCTTGTGAATTCACTAGACTTTCTCCAACCAGGTCAGCCCGTGACCGTTCCCTGGCCACCTCGAGCACGACTTCAGCGGCCCGCGACGGCCCTGAGTACCTGGCGTAGGCCGCCTTGAGCCGCTGGGCGCTGGCCCGGTAGGCACCCTCGCTGAGCACCGTGGCGACCGCCTTCCTGAGCTCGGCCGCCGACGGGTACTCGACGCGGAGCGAAAGCCCGGCGCCAGCCCAGACGGCAAGCGCGCCTACTTCCGCTCTCGCGTCCTCAGATCCGGTGACCACGAGCGGAACGCCGGACGCGAGAGCCGTCTGCACGCCACCGAACCCGCCGTTTGTCACCATCAGGTCGGTCAGCGGCAGCAGCTCGGCGAACGGGATGAATCGCACAAGCCGCAGGTTTGCTGGCCGTCTGGCGGCGGGCATCAGCTCCTCCGGGTCCGGTCCTGCGGTGGTGGCGATGACCAGCATGTCCTGGCCGGCAAGGGCCTCGATAGCGGGCATCACAAGGGCAGCGAGGCCGTGCAGGCCGCGCTGCAGAGCGGGCCGATCAGGAACGTGCTTGACATCTTCGACAGTGAGGCGATCGAGGCCGCGGTTCCCGGGTACCTCAGCGTTTACCTCCCTGGCGACAACTGGAGCTGCGTCGCGGACGCGCGGGCCTATCCGTTGAGCTACTTCTGGCAGGGTCTCTACCTGAAGACTCCGCAGAGTCCGGCGTCCTGAGGCATACACAAGCGAACGACCCCGCGCACGGCAACGCCCTGGACCTCCCGCTGGTCGAGGGCGTTGCCGTGCGGTGCGTGACGCGGGGCGATTAACGGGGTGTTACTGCAGGCCGAGTTCGTTGTCCAGCAGGTTGAACATCTCCTCGTCGGATGCGGAGTCGAGGTCGACCGGTCCGGCGTCCGCGCCCGAGCCGTTCCGGCTGACCTCGCGGCTCCAGCGCGAGCTCCACCGGCTCCTGAGCACGTCCAGGCGGCCCGCGACCTTCTCGTGCAGCGACTCGTCGGCCTCCTCCAGGCTGGTCAGCAGCGTCTCGAGCCGGTCCAGCTCGGCCAGCACCGATTCCGGCTTGGACAGCGGCTGGGGCACGACCGCGGCATAGAGCATGGCCGCGAGTTCCTCCGGCGTCGGGTAGTCGAAGACCAGCGTGGCGGGCAGTGTGACGTCGGCCAGCGCGGCGAGGCGGTTGCGGAACTCCACCGCGGTGAGCGAGTCGAACCCGAGGTCGGCGAACGCTGTACCGGGATCCACTTCCGACTCGTCGGCGTGCCCGAGTACCATCGCGGCCTGCGCCCGGACCAGGTCAAGGAGCACCTCGTGGCCTTCGGCCGGGGACAGGCCGGTCAGCCGCTTGGCGAGGCCCGCGGCGGTCACCGCACGCCGGGCCGGAGGCCCGGCCAGGGCCCGCAGGATCGCGGGAACCTCGGCCTGCCGCCGCAGCGCGGCCAGGTCAAGCGCGACCGGCAGCTGGACCGGTCCGGCGCCGGCCGGCCCAGTGTCGGCTAGTACCCGGTCGAACAGGGCCAGGCCGGTCTCCGGGGCCAGCGGGGGCAGGCCGGAGCGGGTCATCCGGGCGGCGGCGGCCTGGTCGAGCCCTTCGGTCATACCGCTCGCCTGGGCCCACGGGCCCCAGGCGAGGGACACTGCGGGCAGTCCGGCCGCCCGGCGGTGCCTGGCCAGGCCGTCGAGGAAGGCGTTGGCGGCCGCGTAGCCGCCCTGCCCGGGGGCGCCGAGTGTGCCGGCCACCGAGGAAAACAGCACGAACGCGGCCAGGTCGAGCCCTGCGGTCGCCTGGTGCAGCTGCCAGGCCCCGCCCGCCTTGGGGGCGAGCACCCTGGCAAGCCGCTCCGGCGTCAGTGAGGCGACCACCCCGTCGTCGAGTACCCCGGCCGCGTGGATCACCGCGCTGATCCGGTGCCTGGCCACCAGGGCGGCCACCGCGCCGGGGTCGGCGATGTCGCAGGCTTCGACGGCCACCCGGGCGCCCAGGCCGACCAGCGCGGCCGCCAGCGCGGGCACGCCCGGCGCGGCCACGCCGCGGCGGGAGATCAGCAGCAGGTCCCGGACGCCGTGCCGGGCGACCAGGTGCCGGGCCACATACCCGCCAAGGCCGCCCGTCCCCCCGGTGATCAGCACCGTCCCGTCGCCCCAGGACAGGGCGGCGCCGGCCTCCGGCGCCGGGCGGACCCGGGCCAGCTGCGGGGCAAGAACCTCACCGTCCCGCAGCGCAAGCTGCGGCTCGCCGTCGGCCAGCACCGCGGCGGGCAGCGGAGCGTCGCCGTCGGTGTCGACAAGCGCGAACCGGCCCGGGTGCTCGGCCTGCGCCGACCGGATAAGACCCTGCACTGCGGCGGCGGCCAGGTTGTCACCGCGGTCCGCGCCCCGGGTCAGGAACACCAGCCGCGACCCGGCGAACCGCTCGTCGGCCAGCCACTGCTGCACCAGGGCAAGCGCCCAGGCCGTGACCTCGGCCGCCGTTTCGGCCGACGTGCCGCCCGCCACCGGGGCCACCACCACCGCCGGAGCGCCGGGCACCGCGGCCAGGTCGGGGTACTGGAGCACCTGCGGTCCGGCCACCAGACCTGGCGTGGTGCCGAGGACCGCTATCTGGCCCGGTTCCTCCGCCGTTTCCTGCACCGGCACCCAGTCCAGCGTGAACAGCGTGTCCCTGCCGATGGCACCGGGGCCGGCGGCAGCGTTGGGCCCGCCGGCCGGGACAGGGCGGGTAGCCAGTGACCGGACGGTGGCGACGGGCGTGCCCGCGGTGTCGGTGATGGTGACCGTGGTCGCCCCTGGTCCAGCCGGAGTAAGTACCGAACGGACGGTGGTGACTCCCTTCGCCTGAAGTGATACGCCACCCCAGGAGAACGGCAGGCTGGCCGTGGCGTTCTCGTCCGCGGCGGCGAGGGCGCCGGCGTGCAGGCAGGCGTCGAGCAGCGCGGGGTGCAGGCCGTAGCCGCTGCCGTCGACGCCGCCGGGCAGCGCCACCTCGGCGAAGATCTCCTCGCCGAGCTGCCAGGCCGCGCGCAGCCCCTGGAACGCCGGACCGTAGCTCAGCCCGGATCCCGCTAGCCGCTCGTACATGCCCGCGGTCTCCAGCGGCTGGGCGCCGGCCGGCGGCCACGGCCCGGTGACCGGGGGCAGCAGCTTGGCTTCGGGCGCCAGCACCCCGGAGGCGTGCCCGGTCCAGGCGGCCTGGGGGTCGCCGGACGGCCGGGAGTGCACGGTCAGTGCCCGCCGCCCGGATTCGTCCGGTGGCCCGGCCATGACCTGGACCTGGACTTCCCCCTGCCCGGGGAGGATCAGCGGGGCGGCCAGGGTCAGTTCCTCGACCTCCTCGCAGCCGGCCTCCGCGGCCGCGGTGAGCGCCAGCTCAAGCAGCGCCGTGCCCGGGACGAGCACCTGCCCGGCGACCGTGTGGTCTGCCAGCCACGGGTGCGACAGCGCCGACAGCCGCCCGGTCCACACCATCGCACCGGAGGAGGCCACCTCCACCGCGCCGGACAGCAGCGGATGCTCCTCACCGCTCAGCGCCGCGCCGCGGCCGGCGCTGGCCGACCAGTAGCGGCGGTACTGGAACGGGTAGGTCGGCAGGGCGACGCGGCGGGCACCGGTCCCGGCGAACCATTCCGCCCAGTCGACCGTGACCCCGGCCACGTGCAGCCGGGCCAGGCCCGCGGCCAGGCAGCGTTCCTCGTCCCCGCGGTCCGGCAGCGGCGCCGCCGTGCCGGCCGGTGGCACTTGCTGCGCGGTGTCCAGCAACGACACCGCCACCGCCTCGTCGCCGTCCGCCGCCAGTGCGGTCAGCGCCCGGCCCGGGCCGGCCTCGGCTAGCCGCGACACGCCCGCAGCGCGCAGCGCAGCCACCCCGCCGGCGAACCGGACCGGCTCACGGACGTGCCGCACCCAGTACGCCGGGTCGGTCAGCAGCCCCCGCCCGGCCAGGCCGCCGGTCACGTTCGACACCACCGGCAGTGACGGCTCGGCGTACGACAGCGCGGCCGCGACCGCGGCGAACTCGTCCAGCATCGGCTCCATCAGCGGGGAGTGGAACGCGTGGGAGACCCGCAGCCGCCTAGACCGGCGGCCGGGCAGCGCGGCCGCGACCGCGTCCACCGCGGCTGCTTCCCCGGAGACAACCACCGAGGCGGGTGCGTTGACCGCCGCCAGCCAGGCGCCGTTCCCGAGCAGCGGGACAACTTCTTCCTCCGAAGCCGCGATCGCGGTCATCGCACCACCCGCAGGCAGCACGCCCATCAGCCGGCCGCGGGCGGCCACCAGCGCCGCCGCATCCGGCAGCGACAGCACCCCGGCCACATGAGCCGCCGCGATCTCGCCGACCGAGTGCCCCGCCACGAACCCAGGAGCCACCCCCAGGGACTCAACCAGCCGGAACACCGCCGTGCCGACCGCGAACAGGGCCGGCTGGGCGTACGCCGTGTTCTCCAGGGCCTGGGCGTCGCTGCCCCACATCACCGTCCGCAGCGGGGTGTCCAGGTGCTCGTCCAGGGCCGCGCAGACCGCGTTGAGCGCGTCGGCGAACACCGGGAACCGCTCGTACAGGCCGCGGCCCATGCCGAGCCGCTGCGACCCCTGACCGGGGAACAGCACCGCCAGCTTGCCCTCGGCCGCGACGCCCCGGGCAACCTCGGTCCCGTCCAGGATTACTGCCCGCTGCCCGAGCACCGACCTGGTGGTGGCCAGCGAGTAGCCCACGTCCACGGCCGGGGCATCCAGGACGGCGACCTGGGCCAGCAGCTCGTCCAGGGCGGCCGGGGACTTCGCCGACACCGTCCACGGCACCGCCCCGGGCGTCACGGCAGGCTCGGCCTGCCGTCCCGGCCCGGCTTCGGGTTCGGGTTCGGGCTGTTCGAGGATCAGGTGGGCGTTGGTCCCGCTGATCCCGAACGACGACACCGCCGCCCGCCGCACCCGCCCCGCCTCCGGCCACGGCCGGGCCTCACTGACCAGCTCCACCGCCCCCGCCGACCAGTCCACGTGAGTCGACGGGGTCCGCGCGTGCAGGGTCGGCGGGACCGTCCCCCGCCGCATCGCCTCGATCATCTTGATCACCCCGGCCGCCCCGGCCGCCGCCTGAGTATGCCCGATGTTCGACTTCACCGACCCCAGCAGCAGCGGCCGCTCCCGGTCCTGCCCGTAGGTCGCCAGCAGCGCCTGCGCCTCGATCGGGTCGCCGAGCCTCGTCCCGGTCCCGTGGCCCTCGACCACATCGACATCGGACGGCTGCAGCCCGGCCACCGCCAGGGCCCGGCGGATGACCCGCTGCTGCGACGGGCCGTTCGGGGCGGTCAGCCCGTTGCTCGCACCATCCTGGTTCACCGCGCTGCCCCGGATCACCGCGAGGACCTCATGCCCGTTGCGCTTGGCGTCAGACAAGCGCTCCAGGATGACGAACCCAGCTCCCTCGGAGAACCCGGTGCCGTCGGCGCCGTCGCCGTAGGCCTTGCACCGGCCGTCGGCCGCCAGTCCCCGCTGCCGCCCGAACCCGATATACACCGCCGGGGTAGACAGCACCGTGACCCCGCCAGCGATGGCCAGCGAGCAGTCACCCTGCCGGATCGCCTGCACCGCCAGGTGCACCGCCACCAGCGACGACGAGCAGGCAGTATCCACCGAGACCGCCGGGCCCTCCAGGCCGAGCTGGTAGGCCACCCGCCCGGAGACGACGCCGCCGTTCCCGTCACTGCCCGGGTAGTCGTGGTACATCACCCCGGCGAACATCCCGGTCGGGCTGTTCTTAAGCGAAGCCGGGTTGATCCCCGCCCGCTCCAGCGCCTCCCACGACAACTCAAGGGCCAGCCGCTGCTGCGGGTCGGTCGCCAGCGCCTCACGCGGGCTGATCCCGAAGAACCCCGCGTCGAACCCGGCCACATCAGCCAGGAACCCGCCTTCCTGCGCGTAATACCCCCCCTCGGGATCACGCAGCAACCCCATGTCCCAGCCCCGGTCAGCCGGGAACCCGCCAACCGCATCAGTACCCGAACTGACCAGCTCCCACAACCCCTCAGGGCTCCGCACCCCGCCGGGATACCGGCACGCCATCCCCACAACCACCACCGGGTCATCGTCCGCAGCCGCTACCGGCACCGGGGCACTGTCCCGGCTCGGCCGCCCGGACAGCTGCTCGGCCAGGAACCCGGCCAGGGCACCGGCCGACGGGTAGTCGAAGACCAGCGTGGCCGGCAGCCGCAGCCCCGTTACCACCGACAGCCGGTTCCGCAGCTCGACCGCGGTCAGCGAGTCGAAGCCGAGGTCGGTAAACGCCGCACCGGGCTCCACCGCGGCCGCCGACGCGTGCCCCAGCACCGCCGCGGCCTGCGCCGCGGACCAGGACAAGCAGTTCCTCGCGCTGCCGCTCCAATGTCAGCCCGGTCAGCGTGACACTAGCCCCGGTCCCGGCCCGGGCCCGGCGCCGGGCAGGGACTCCGGCCAGGCTGCGCAGCACGGCCGGAACCTGGCCGGCGGTGCGCAACGCGGCCAGGTCGAGGCGCACCGGCACCAGCACCGGGTCGGTACCGGCCAGCGCCGCGTCGAACAGCGCCAGGCCCGCAGCGGCGTCCAGCGGTTCGAGACCCGACCGGGCCACCCGGCCCAGGCCCGCACCGGACAGCCCGGCGGTCATGCCGGCGTCCTGCGCCCACGGCCCCCAGGCGAGGGACAGGGCCGGGAGGCCGGCCGCGTGCCGGTGCCTGGCCAGCGCGTCCAGGTAGGCGTTGGCGGCCGCGTAGCTGCCCTGCCCGGGCGCGCCGAGCACGCCGGCGACCGAGGAGAACAGCACGAACGCGGCCAGGCCGAGCCCGGCCGTCGCCTCGTGCAGGTGCCAGGCCCCCTCCGCCTTGGCGGCCATGACGGTTTCCAGCCGCTGCGGGGTCAGCGAGGTGATGACCCCGTCGTCGAGCACCCCGGCCGCGTGGATCACCGCGCTGACCCGGTGCCGGGCCACCAGGGCGGCCACGGCCTCGGGGTCGCCGGTGTCGCAGGCCTCGATCGTGACCGCGGCCCCCAGGCCGGCCAGCGAGTCGGCTAGTTCTTCGGCACCGGGCGCATCCAGGCCGCGGCGGGACACCAGCAGCAGGTCCCGCACCCCGTGCCGGGCGACCAGGTGCCGGGCGACCTGACCGCCGAGGCCGCCGGTTCCCCCGGTGACCAGCACGGCCCCGTCGCCCCAGGACGGCACTATGCTGGTCACCGGGGTCTGGCCTGTGCTTTGGGCCGGGACGAGCCGCGGCACCAGTACCTGCTCACCCCGCACCAGCAGCTCAGGTTCTCCCGAGGCCAGGACCTGATCAGGGACCGGGTCGTCCCCGGCCACGTCAACCAGGGCGAACCGGCCGGGGTGCTCGGACTGGGCCGAGCGGACCAGGCCCCAGGCGGCCGCCGCGGCCGGGTTGGTGCCGTCGGCCGCCCCGCGGGTCAGGAAGACCAGCCGGGATCCGGCGAACCGCTCGTCGGCCAGCCACTGCTGCACAAGCCCGAGCACGCGGGCGGTCACCGTGCGGGCCGAGTCCGCCGGGGCAGTGCCGGCCGTCAGGGCAGTGCCGGCCACCGGGATCACGACGACCAGGGGCTGCCCGGGTACCGAGGCCAGGTCCGGGTACTCGTCCGCCTGCACTGCGGGCGCGGACCCGGCCACCGCCGCCGACACCGGGTCGCTGGCCGGAAGCTGCACCGGCACCCATTCCATCGCGAGGAGGTCACCGCCGCCGGGAGCGCTGCGGAGCTCCCCGGCCGACGCCGGCCGAAGGGTCAGCGATTCGATGGAGATCACCGGGGCCCCGGTCGCGTCGACGGCGGTCAGGGACAGGGCGCCGTCGCGGCGGCGGATGACCTGGGCCCGCACCGCCGTGGCCCCGTGCGCGTGCAGGGTCACCCCCGACCAGGAGAACGGCAGCCCGCCCTCGCTGTCTTGCAGCAGTGCGCTGGCCTGCACGCAGCCGTCGAGCAGGGCCGGGTGCAGGCCGAACAGGCCCGCATCGACTTCCGCTTCCTCCTGCAGCGCTACCTCGGCGAGCACGTCACCGCCGCGCCGCCAGGCGGCCCGCACGCCCTGGAACACCGGCCCGTAGCCGAATCCGGCCGCGGCGAGCTGCTGGTAGAACCCGTCCAGGTCCGCCGCCTCGGCCACGGCAGGCGGCCAGGCCGCCATGTCGGCCGGCACGCTGGCGGGCAGGGGTTCGCTGGCCAGTACTCCGCTGGCGTTTTCGGTCCAGGGGGCGCCGGGTGCGCCGTCGGGACGGGACTGGATGCTGACCGGGCGGTTCCCGGCCTCGTCCGGTGCCCCCACGGTGACCTGCACCGCGATGCTGCCCTCAGCCGGCAGCACCAGCGGGGCGGCCATGGTCAGCTCGGCGACCTGCCCGCAGCCGGCCTCGTCCCCGGCCCGGATCGCCATTTCAAGCAGCGCCGCCCCGGGCACCAGCACCACACCGTGCGCCGCATGGTCGGCCAGCCACGGCTGGGCCGCGACCGACAGCCGACCGGTGAGTAGGAACCCGCCCGCCTCGGCCAGTTCGACCGCGGCGGCGAGCAGCGGGTGGCTGGCGGCGCTGAGCCCGGCCGCCGCCATGTCCCCGGCCCGGGTCCCGGTGCCGCTCCTGGGCCAGTAGCGGTCCCGCTGGAAGGGATAGGTGGGCAGAGCGACCCGGCGGGCGCCGGTCCCGGCGAACCAGGCCGCCCAGTCCACTGCTGCACCGGCCGTGAACATGCGGGCCAGGCCTTCGGCCAGGGAACGCTCTTCGGCCTCGCTGTCCGGCAGCGGGGCCGCTTCGCCGACTCGGGACCGATCCCGCGCCGCGTCTAGCAGTGGCACCGCCACCTCATCGGCGGTATTTCCCGCCGCCAGCGCAGTCAGCGCCCGGCTGGACCCGGCCTCGGCAAACCAGGAGGCGCCCGCGGCGCGCAGTGCGCTCAGCCCGTCGGAGAACCGGACCGGCTCACGGACATGCCTCACCCAGTACTGCGGGTCGGCGAGCAGGCCCGGCTCGGCCAGCTGACCAGTGACGTTAGAGATCACCGGCAGCACCGGCTCGGCATACGACAGCCCGGCCGCGACCGCGGCGAACTCGTCCAGCATCGGCTCCATCAGCGGCGAGTGGAACGCATGCGACACCCGCAGGCGGCGGGCCCGCCGTCCTGGCAGCGCGGCCGCGACCGCATCCACCGCGGCCTGCTCCCCGGAGATGACGACCGAGGCCGGGCCGTTCACCGCCGCCAGCCAGGCGCCGTTGCCCAGCAGCGGGGCGACTTCCTCTTCGGTCGCGGCGATCGCCGTCATCGCCCCGCCCGCCGGGAGCGCGCCCATCAGCCGACCGCGGGCCGCCACCAGCGCCGCCGCGTCGGGCAGGGACAGCACCCTGGCTACATGAGCGGCGGCGATCTCGCCGATCGAGTGCCCCGCCACGAACTCCGGGCTTATCCCCAGGGAGTCAAGCAGCCGGAACAGCGCCGTGCCGACCGCGAACAACGCCGGCTGGGCATAGGCCGTGTGGTTGAGGGCCTGCTCGTCGCTGCCCCACATCACCTGCCGCAACGGGGTGTCCAGGTGCTCGTCCAGGGCCGCGCACACCGCGTCCAGGGCGTCCGCGAACACCGGGAAGCGCTCGTAAAGGCCCCGGCCCATGCCGAGCCGCTGCGACCCCTGACCGGGGAACAGCACCGCGACCCGGCCCGCGCCGGCAGTCCCCCGGGAGACCTCGATCCCGTCTAGGAGCACGGCCCGCTGCCCGTGCACCGACCTGGTCGTGGCCAGCGAGAAGCCCACGTCCACGGCCGGAGCGTCCACTGTCGCGACCTGGGCCAGCAGCTCATCCAGCGCCCCGCCCGACTTGGCCGACACCGCCCACGGCACCGCCGCCGATCTGGCCGGCTCCGGTCCGGACTGCGGCTGGGACTGCGGCTGGGACTGCGGCTGGGGCTGTTCGAGGATGAGGTGGGCGTTAGTGCCGCTGAAACCGAACGACGACACCCCGGCCCGCCGCGGGCGGCCGGTCTCCGGCCAGGCGGCAGGCTCGGCTACTAGCTCCACCGATCCCGCGGTCCAGTCCACGTGGCTGGACGGGATGTTCGCGTGCAGGGTGGGCGGGACGGTGCCGTGCCGCATGGCCTCGATCATCTTGATCACCCCGGCCACCCCGGCCGCCGCCTGGGTGTGGCCGAGGTTGGACTTGACCGAGCCGAGCAGCAGCGGGCGTTCCCGGTCCTGGCCGTAGGTGGCGATCAGGGCCTGCGCCTCGATCGGGTCGCCGAGCACGGTCCCGGTCCCATGGCCCTCGACCACGTCCACCTCGGACGGATGGAGGCCGGCCGCGGCCAGCGCCCGGCGGATGACGCGCTGCTGCGACGGGCCGTTCGGGGCGGTCAGCCCGTTGCTGGCCCCGTCCTGGTTGACTGCGCTGCCGCGGACCACCGCCAGGATCTCATGCCCGTTGCGGCGCGCGTCCGACAGCCGTTCCAGGACCACCACGCCGACACCCTCGGACCAGCCGGTTCCGTTCGCGGCGTCGGAGTAGGCCTTGCACCGGCCGTCCGGCGACAGGCCGCCTTGCCGGGAGAATTCGGTGAATGTGCCCGGCTTTGCCATCACGGTGACGCCTCCGGCTACGGCCAGGGAGCACTCACCACCGCGCAGCGCCTGCGCCGCCAGGTGCATCGCCACCAGCGACGAGGAGCAGGCGGTGTCGACGGTGACCGCCGGGCCCTCGAAGCCGAACACGTATGAGACCCGACCCGAGACGATGCTCGGCGCGCTGCCGTTCGCCCGGAAGCCCTCGAACTCGGGGTTGTCGAGCAGGTCCCGGTAGTCGCTGTACATCACCCCGGCGAAGATCCCGGTTGGGCTGCCCCGCAGCGCGGCGGGGTCGATCCCGGCCCGCTCCAGCGCCTCCCAGACCGCCTCGAGCAGCAGCCGCTGCTGCGGGTCGGTGGCCAGCGCCTCCCGCGGGCTGATCCCGAAGAACGCCGCGTCGAACTCTCCCGGGTTGGCGAGGAACCCGCCCTGGCCGGTCGCCGACCGGCCCCCGGCTTCCAGGTCACCGTCGAGGAGGGTGCCCAGGTCCCAGCCGCGGTCGGCGGGGAACCCGGTGACCGCATCGGTGCCTTCGGCGACGAGCTTCCACAGTTGCTCGGGGGTCTGCACGCCACCGGGGTACCGGCAGGCCATCCCCACGACCACGACCGGGTCGCCGGCCGCCGCCACCGGAACCAGGTCCTGGCTGCTGTCCTGGTCCGGCCGTCCCGACAGTTCCTGGAGCAGGAATCCGGCCAGGGCGGTGGCGGTCGGGTAGTTGAAGACCAGCGTGGCCGGCAGCCGCAGGCCGGTTACCGCCGTCAGCCGGTTCCGCAGCTCGACCGCGGTCAGCGAGTCAAAGCCGAGGTCGAGGAAGGTGCGGCCGGGGTCAACGTCGGCTGCATCGGCGTGGCCGAGGACGGCGGCGGCCTGGGCGCGTATCTGGGCCAGCAGGCTGTCACGGGTTTCGGCCGAGATCCGGTGCGGCGCGGGGAGCTGACGCCGCGGCACCGCGGTGCCGGCCAGCGTCTGCAGGATGGCGGGGACGCTGTCCTGGGCGCGCAGCGCGGTCAGGTCGAGACGCAGCGGGAACACCACGGGACCGGTGCTGGTGCTGGTGCTGGCCGCGTCGAAGAGTGCGGTCCCCTGGTCCGCGGTCAGCGGCAGTATCCCGGAGCGGGTCATCCGCTGGACGGCGGCCTCGCTGATTTCCGCGGTCATGCCGGCGTCCTGGACCCACGGCCCCCAGGCCAGGGACAGCGCGGGAAGCCCGGCCGCCTGCCGGTGCCTGGCCAGCGCGTCGAGGTAGGCGTTGGCGGCTGCGTAGCTGCCCTGGCCCTGGCTGCCGAGCGCCCCGGCGGCCGAGGAGAACAGCACGAACGCGGCCAGGTCGAGCCCCGCCGTCGCCTCGTGCAGGTGCCAGGCTCCACCCGCCTTCGTGGCCAGCACGGTTTCCAGCCGCTGCGGGGTCAGCGAGGTGATCACCCCGTCGTCGAGGACCCCGGCCGCGTGGATGACCGCGCTGATGCGGTGCCGGGCGACCAGGGCGACTACGGCTTCGGGGTCGGCGATGTCGCAGACTTCGACCGTCACAGCCGCACCAAGTCCGGCCAGCTCAGCCACGAGCTCCGCCGCACCCGGCGCGTCCGGGCCGCGGCGGGAAACCAGCAGCAGGTACTTGGCCCCGCCACGGGCCAGGTGCCGGGCCGTATAGGCGCCCAGGCCGCCGGTTCCCCCAGTGATCAGCACGGCCCCGTCGCCCCAGCACAGTGCTGTGGTCAGCCCAGTGACCGGAGCGGGGACGAGCCGCGGTGCGAGCGCCTGCTCGCCCCGCACCAGCAGCTCGGGCTCACCCGACGCCAGGACCGGCCCTGAGACGGGACCATCCCCGTCCACGTCCACGAGCGTGAACCGGCCCGGGTGCTCGGCCACCGCCGACCGGACAAGCCCCTGCACCGCCGCCGCAGCCAGGTCGTTGCCGCCGGCCGCGCCCCGGGTCAGGAACACCAGCCGTGATTCGGCGAACCGCTCTTCGGCCAGCCACTGCTGCACAAGCCCGAGCGCCCCGGCGGTTGTTTCGCCGGCCGCCTCCGCCGACGCACCGCCGACCACCGGGGCCACCACCACTGCGGGGGCGTCGGGCACCGCGGCCAGGTCGGGATACTGGAGCACCTGCGGGCCGGCCACCAGCCCCGGCGTGGTTCCGAGGACCGCTACCTGGCCCGGTTCCTGCGCCGGGGCCGGCGCCGGCACCCACTCCAGCGTGAACAGCGTGTCCCGGCCCGCGGCGCTGAGATCGGATCGGCTGACGAGTCCGCCGGCCGGGACAGGGCGGGTAGCCAGTGACCGGACGGTGGCGACGGGCGTGCCCGCGGTGTCGGTGATGGTGACCGTGGTCGCCCCCGGTCCAGCCGGAGTAAGTACCGAACGGACCGTGGTGACCCCCTTGGCCTGCAGTGACACGCCGCCCCAGGAGAACGGCACGGCGGGCCCGGTGTTTCGACCGACACCGTCCTGGTCCACGGTGTCTTGATCCACCGTGGTCAGGGCGCCGGCGTGCAGGCAGGCGTCAAGCAGCGCGGGGTGCAGGACGTAGCCGCGGCCGTCGACGCCGCCGGGCAGTGCCACCTCGGCGAAGATCTCCTCGCCGAGCTGCCAGGCCGCGCGCAGTCCCTGGAACGCCGGACCGTAGCCGAGGCCAGCCTCTGCCAGCCGTTCGTACAGGCCGCTGGTTTCCAGCGGCTGGGCGCCGGCCGGAGGCCACGGCCCGGTCGCGGCGGGCGCCGGCGGGGTTCCGGGAGCGAGCAGGCCGGAGGCGTGCTCGCTCCAGGAAGCCTGGGGGTCGCCGGACGGTCGGGAGTGCACGGTGAGCGTCCGCCGTCCGGACTCGTCGGGCGGCCCGGCCCAGACCTGGACCTGGACCTCGCCCCGTTCGGGCAGGACCAGCGGGGTGGGCAGGGTGAGTTCCTCGACCGTGCCGCAGCCGGCTTCCCCGGCTGCGGTGAGCGCCAGCTCAAGCAGCGCCGTGCCCGGGACGAGCACCTGCCCGGCGACCGTGTGGTCTGCCAGCCACGGGTGCGACAGCGCCGACAGCCGCCCGGTCCACACCATCGCACCGGAGGAGGCCACCTCCACCGCGCCGGACAGCAGCGGATGCTCCTCACCGCTCAGCGCCGCGCCGCGGCCGGCGCTGGCCGACCAGTAGCGGCGGTACTGGAACGGGTAGGTCGGCAGGCTCACCCGGCGGCCGCCGGTCCCGGTGAACCATTCCGCCCAATCCACCGCCGCCCCGGCCGTGAACAGCCTGGCCAGGCCTGCGGCCAGGGACCGTTCCTCGTCTTCGTCGTCAAGCAGCGGTACCGCTCCCCCGGCGAGGGCGGTCAGCGCCCGGCCCGGGCCGGCCTCGGCGAACCAGGTGGCGCCCTCGGCGCGCAGCGCGGCCAGGCCGTCGGCGAACCGGACCGGCTCACGGACATGGCTCACCCAGTACTGCGGGTCGGTGAGCTGCCCGGGCTCGGCCAGCTGGCCGGTCACATTGGAGACCACCGGCAGGGCCGGCTCGGCGTAGGACAGCCCGGCGGCGACCGCCGCGAACTCGTCCAGCACCGGGTCCATCAACGGCGAGTGGAACGCATGCGAGACCCGCAGCCGCCGGGAACGCCGGGCAGGCAGCGCGGCCGCGACCGCGTCCACCGCGGCCTGCTCCCCGGAGATGACGACCGAGGCCGGGCCGTTGACCGCCGCGAGCCAGGCGCCGTTGCCCAGCAGCGGGGCGACTTCCTCTTCGGTGGCGGCGATGGCGGTCATCGCCCCGCCGGCCGGGAGTGTCCCCATCAGCCGGCCCCGCGCCGCGACGAGCGCCGCCGCGTCGGGCAGGGACAGCACCCCGGCCACGTGCGCGGCGGCGATCTCGCCGACCGAGTGACCGGCCACGTACTCCGGGGTTATCCCCAGGGAGTCAAGCAGCCGGAACAGCGCCGTGCCGACCGCGAACAGGGCCGGCTGGGCGTACGCGGTGTGGTTGAGGGCCTGCTCGTCGCTGCCCCACATCACCTGCCGCAACGGGGTGTCCAGGTGCTCGTCCAGGGCCGCGCACACAGCATCCAGCGCCCTGGCGAATACGGGGAACCGCTGGTAGAGCCCGCGGCCCATGCCGAGGCGCTGCGACCCCTGACCAGGGAACAGCACCGCCACCCGGCCCTCGGCCATACGGGAGACCGGCAGGTCACTGGTTACTGGCGTTTCCAGTTCCTCCAGCGACCGGCCGACGAGCACGAGGCGGTGCTCCAAGGCCGCCCTGGTCGTGGCCAGCGAGTAGCCCACATCGACGGGATCAAGGCCGCGGTCCGCGGCCCACGGGCCCAGCTGCCCGGCCAGGGTCCGGACCGCGGCCGACGCACGGCCGGAGACCACCCACGGCACCACCGGGCCCGGCACCTCCCTGGCCGTCGGCGTCTCCGGCTCGGGCTGGGGTTCGGGCTGTTCGAGGATCAGGTGGGCGTTGGTCCCGCTGATCCCGAACGACGACACCGCCGCCCGGCGGGGACGCCCCGCCTCCGGCCACGGCCGGGCCTCACTGACCAGCTCCACCGCCCCCGCCGACCAGTCCACGTGAGTCGACGGGGTCCGCGCGTGCAGGGTCGGCGGGACCGTCCCGCGCCGCATCGCCTCGATCATCTTGATCACCCCGGCCGCCCCGGCCGCCGCCTGAGTATGCCCGATGTTCGACTTCACCGACCCCAGCAGCAGCGGCCGCTCCCGGTCCTGCCCGTAGGTCGCCAGCAGCGCCTGCGCCTCGATCGGGTCGCCGAGCCTCGTCCCGGTCCCGTGGCCCTCGACCACGTCCACATCGGACGGCTGCAGCCCGGCCACCGCCAGGGCCCGGCGGATCATCCGCTGCTGCGACGGGCCGTTCGGGGCGGTCAGCCCGTTGCTCGCACCATCCTGGTTCACCGCGGATCCGCGCACTACCGCGAGGACCTCATGGCCGTTGCGCTTGGCGTCGGACAGGCGCTCAAGGACAAGGAACCCGGCGCCTTCGGAGAACCCGGTGCCGTCGGCGCCGTCGCCGTAGGCCTTGCACCGGCCGTCGGCCGCCAGGCCCCGCTGCCGCCCGAACCCGATATACACCGCCGGGGTGGACAGCACCGTGACCCCGCCTGCGATGGCCAGCGAGCAGTCACCCTGCCGGATCGCCTGCACCGCCAGGTGCACCGCCACCAGCGAGGAAGAGCAGGCAGTATCGACCGAGACGGCCGGGCCCTCCAGGCCGAGCTGGTAGGCGACCCGCCCGGAGACGATGCTGCCGTTCCCGTCGCTGCCCGGGTAGTCGTGGTATATCACCCCGGCGAAGATGCCGGTCGGGCTGTTCTTAAGCGAGGCCGGGTTGATCCCCGCCCGCTCCAGCGCCTCCCAGGACAACTCAAGGGCCAGCCGCTGCTGCGGGTCGGTCGCCAGCGCCTCACGCGGGCTGATCCCGAAGAACCCCGCGTCGAACCCGGCCACATCAGCCAGGAACCCGCCTTCCTGCGCGTAATACCCGCCCTCGGGATCACGCAGCAACGCCATGTCCCAGCCGCGGTCGGCCGGGAAGCCGGCGACCGCGTCGGTACCCGAGCTGACCAGCTCCCACAGTTCCTCGGGGCTGCGCACCCCGCCGGGGTACCGGCACGCCATCCCCACGACCACCACCGGGTCATCGTCCGCAGCCGCTACCGGGACCGGGGCGGGCGCCCGTTCCTGGCCCGCCCCGGACAGTTCCGCGAGCAGGAACCCGGCCAGGGCAGCGGCCGTCGGGTAGTCGAAGACCAGCGTGGCGGGCAGCCGCAGCCCGGTTACCGCCGACAGCCGGTTCCGCAGCTCGACCGTGGCCAGCGAGTCGAACCCCAGGTCGGTGAACGCCGCACCGGGCTCGACCGCGGCCGCCGACGCGTGCCCAAGCACCGCCGCGGCCTGCGCCCGGACCAGGACAAGCAGTTCCTCGGGCCGCAGCTCCGATGTCAGCCTGGCCCCCGCGGGCCCGGCCAGCGCCCGGCGCCTGGCCGGCCGCCCGGCCAGGCTGCGCAGCACGGCCGGGATGCTGTCCTGGGCCCGCAGTGCGGCCAGGTCGAGTCGCACCGGCAGCTGCACCGGGTCGGCGCCGGCCAGCGCCGCGTCGAACAGCGCCAGGCCGGCCTCCGGGGACAGCGGCGGCAGGCCAGAGCGGGTCATCCGCGCGACGGCGGCCTCGCTCATTTCCGCGGTCATCCCAGCCTGCTGGGCCCACGGGCCCCAGGCCAGCGACAGCGCCGGGAGCCCGGCCGCCTGCCGGTGCCGGGCCAAGGCGTCCAGGTAGGCATTGGCCGCGGCGTAGCTGCCCTGCCCGGGCGCGCCGAGCACCCCCGCGGCCGAGGAGAACAGCACGAACGCGGCCAGGCCGAGCCCGGCCGTCGCCTCGTGCAGGTACCAGGCCCCGCCTGCCTTAGGCCCAAGCACCCCCGCCAGCCGCTCCGGAGTCAGCGACCCGACCACCCCGTCATCAAGGACCCCCGCCGCGTGGATCACCGCGGTCAGCGGCCGGTCAAGGGAACCAAGCAGAGCGGCCAGCTGGTCACGGTCGGCCGTGTCGCAGGCGACAACCCGGACGTGGCCGCCCGCCGCCTCAAGCTCGGCGGCGAGGGCGCCGGCGCCGGGGGCGTCCGGGCCGCGGCGGGAGGCGAGCACCAGGTGCCGGACGCCGTACGCGGTCACCAGGTGCCTGGCCACCAGCTGGCCCAGGCCGCCGGTGCCGCCGGTGATCAGCACGGCGCCGTCCGGGTCGAGCGGCGCGGGCACGGTCAGGACGATCTTGCCGGTGTTGCGGCCCTCGCGCAGGAACCGGAACGCGTCCGCCCCGCGGCGCACGTCCCAGGCCCGCACCGGGGGCAGCACCAGCACACCCGTGCTGAACAGGGCCATCAGCTCGCCCAGCAGCTGCCCGATGCGTTCCGGCCCGGCCTCCATCAGGTCATAAGACCGATACCGAACGGACCGGTGCTGCTCGGCCACCGCCTCGGGGTCACGGATGTCGGCCTTGCCCATCTCGATGAACCGCCCGCCGCGGGGCAGCAGATCGAGGGACGCATCGACGAACTCGCCCGCCAAGGCGTCGAGCACCACGTCTACGCCCGCGCCGCCGGTGGCCTTCAGGAACGTGTCCCGGAAGGCCAGGTCGCGGGAGGAGGCGATGTGGTCGGCAGGCACCCCAAGGGCCTGGACAGCCGGCCATTTCGCCGGGCTCGCGGTAGCGAACACCTCCGCCCCCAGGTGCCGGGCCAGCTGTACCGCCGCGGTCCCCACGCCGCCGGCCGCGGCGTGGATGAGAACCTTCTCGCCGGGCTTGAGCCCGGCCAGGTCGGTAAGCCCGTAACAGGCGGTCAGGAACGCCACCGGCACCGACGCCGCCTGCGAGAACGACCAGCCGTCGGGGACCCGGGCCAGCAGCCGCGCGTCGGCCACCGCCAGCGGGCCGAAGCAGTCGAGCATGATGCCGAGCACCCGGTCCCCCGGGGCCAGGCCCGTGACTCCCGGCCCGGTTTCCAGGACGATCCCGGCCGCCTCGCTGCCCAGCGGGGCCTCCCCCGGGTACAGGCCCAGGGCGATCAGCACGTCGCGGAAGTTCAGGCCCGCCGCCCGCACCCCGACCCGCACCTCACCCGGCTCCAGCGGCCGGCCGCCGTCGCCGGCAATGAGCGTGAGATCTTCCAGCGAGCCCTTCCGGCCGGTCCCCAGCCGCCACGGACCCGCTCCGGGCAGCGGGGCCGGGCGGACCCGGGTCAGTCGGGGGGCAAGCAGCTGCCCGGCCCGCACCGCCAGCTGCGGCTCGTTGCCGGCCAGCACTGCGGCGTGCAGTGTGGCCGCGGACAGTGGCGCGTCACCCTCGGTGTCGACGAGGGAAAACCGGCCCGGGTGCTCAGCCGCCGCCGACCGGACAAGCCCCTGCACCGCCGCCGCGGCCAGGTTGCCGCCGCTGGCCGCATTCCGGGTCAGGAACACCAGCCGCGACTCCGCGAACCGCTCATCGGCCAGCCACTGCTGCACAAGACCGAGCACCCCGGCAGCTGCTTCGCCAGCCGACTCGGCCGAGGTCCCCTCGGCCACCGGGACCACCACCACCGCGGGGTTCCCGGGCACCGACACCAGGTCCGGATACGACTCGGCCCGCAGCCCGGTCACGGACCCGAGCACCGCCACCGGTGCCGGTTCCTCCTCGGGAGCCGGCACCGGCACCCACTCCACCCGGAACAAGTCGTCCGGGCCGGCTGCACCTGGCTGCTCATCGGCGGCCGGCCGCAGGGTCAGCGACTCCACCGAGAGCACCGGCGCCCCGGTGCCGTCGACCGCGGTCACCGACACGGTGCCCGCGGCGATTCGCGTGATCCGCGCCCGCAGCCAGGACGCGCCCCCGGCCTGCAGCGACACCCCGGACCACGAGAACGGCAGCAGCGGCTCGCCCGCCGGGCCACTACTGGCCGCACTGCCGGCCAGGGCAAAGCCAGCCGCGTGCAGCACGGCGTCGAGCAGGGCCGGGTGCAGGCCGAACCGGTCCGCGTCGGCCTCGGTCCCGTCCGGCAGCCGGACTTCGGCGAAGACCTCGCCGTCGCCCGGCCAGGCCGCGCGCAGTCCACGGAACGCGGGCCCGTAGGCGAATCCGGCGTCGGCCAGCCGCCCGTAGAACCCGTCCAGGTCGGCTGCGGCCGCCCCCGCCGGCGGCCAGTTGCCGGCATCGGGTGCCGGACCAGGCTGCCCTGGAGCCAGTGCCCCGCTGGCGTGCTCGGTCCACGGGGCGCCCGGCTCGTTCTCAGGGCGGGCGAAGACGCGGACCCGTCGTCCCGCGCCTGTGTCCGGGGCCCCTGTATCCGGGGACACTGCATCCGGAGCCGTCACCCGGACCTGAACCACCGTAGCGCCCTCGGCGGGCAGGACAAGCGGGACCGTGATGACCAGCTCCTGGACAACACCGCAGCCCACCTCGTCGCCGGCCCGGACGGCCAGCTCGACGAACCCGGTCCCGGGGAACAGCACGTTCCCGCGCACGACGTGGTCGGCCAGCCACGGCTGGGCCGCGAGCGACAGCCGCCCGGTAAACACCACCTCGCCGTCATCGGCCAGTTCCACCGTCGCGCCGAGCAACGGGTGGCGGGCGGCGACCAGCCCGGCCGCGGCCACGTCCCCCGTCCCCGGCACGGGCCGGGGCCAGAACCGCTCCCGCTGGAACGGGTAAGTCGGCAGCGCCACCCGGCGCGCCCCGGACCCGGCAAACCAGGCCGCCCAGTCCACCACCGCCCCCGCCGTGAACAGCCGCCCCAGGCCCTCCGCCAGCGACCGCTCCTCGTCCTCCGCGTCCATGAGCGGCACGGCCACGCCCTCATCGGCCAGGGCGCTCAGCGCCCGTCCCGGCCCCGCCTCGGCGAACCACGAGGCACCAGCAGCACGCAGCGCAGCCACCCCGCCGGCGAACCGGACCGGCTCACGGACGTGCCGCACCCAGTACTGCGGGTCGGTCAGCAGCCCCCGCCCGGCCAGCCCGCCGGTCACGTTCGACACCACCGGCAGCACCGGCTCCGCATACGACAGGCCCGCCGCGACCGCCGCGAACTCCGCCAGCATCGGCTCCATCAGCGGCGAGTGGAACGCATGGCTCACCCGCAGCCGCCGGGAACGGCGGCCCGGCAGCGCCGCCGCGACCGCGTCCACCGCGGCCTGCTCACCAGAGACCACCACCGACGCCGCGCCGTTCACCGCCGCCAGCCACACCCCGTCCCCCAGCAGCGGGACAACCTCTTCCTCCGAAGCCGCGATCGCGGTCATCGCACCACCCGCAGGCAGCACGCCCATCAGCCGGCCGCGGGCGGCCACCAGCGCCGCCGCATCCGGCAGCGACAGCACCCCGGCCACATGAGCCGCCGCGATCTCGCCGACCGAGTGCCCCGCCACGAACCCAGGAGCCACCCCCAGGGACTCAACCAGCCGGAACAGGGCGGTGCCGACCGCGAACAGGGCCGGCTGGGCGTACGCCGTGTTCTCCAGGGCCTGGGCGTCGCTGCCCCACATCACCGTCCGCAGCGGGGTGTCCAGGTGCTCGTCCAGGGCCGCGCAGACCGCGTCGAGCGCGTCGGCGAACACCGGGAACCGCTCGTACAGGCCCCGGCCCATGCCGAGCCGCTGCGACCCCTGACCGGGGAACAGCACCGCCAGCTTGCCCTCGGCCGCGACGCCCCGGGCAACCTCGGTCCCGTCCAGGATTACTGCCCGCTGCCCGAGCACCGACCTGGTGGTGGCCAGCGAGTAGCCCACGTCCACGGCCGGGGCATCCAGGACGGCGACCTGGGCCAGCAGCTCGTCCAGGGCGGCCGGGGACTTCGCCGACACCGTCCACGGCACCGCCCCGGGCGTCACGGCAGGCTCGGCCGGCCGTCCCGGCCCGGCTTCGGGTTCGGGTTCGGGCTGTTCGAGGATCAGGTGGGCGTTGGTCCCGCTGATCCCGAACGACGACACCGCCGCCCGCCGCACCCGCCCCGCCTCCGGCCACGGCCGGGCCTCACTGACCAGCTCCACCGCCCCCGCCGACCAGTCCACGTGAGTCGACGGGGTCCGCGCGTGCAGGGTCGGCGGGACCGTCCCCCGCCGCATCGCCTCGATCATCTTGATCACCCCGGCCGCCCCGGCCGCCGCCTGAGTGTGCCCGATGTTCGACTTCACCGACCCCAGCAGCAGCGGCCGCTCCCGGTCCTGCCCGTAGGTCGCCAGCAGCGCCTGCGCCTCGATCGGGTCGCCGAGCCTCGTCCCGGTCCCGTGGCCCTCGACCACATCGACATCGGACGGCTGCAGCCCGGCCACCGCCAGGGCCCGGCGGATGACCCGCTGCTGCGACGGGCCGTTCGGGGCGGTCAGCCCGTTGCTCGCACCATCCTGGTTCACCGCGCTGCCCCGGATCACCGCGAGGACCTCATGCCCGTTGCGCTTGGCGTCAGACAAGCGCTCCAGGATGACGAACCCAGCTCCCTCGGAGAACCCGGTGCCGTCGGCGCCGTCGCCGTAGGCCTTGCACCGGCCGTCGGCCGCCAGTCCCCGCTGCCGCCCGAACCCGATATACACCGCCGGGGTAGACAGCACCGTGACCCCGCCAGCGATGGCCAGCGAGCAGTCACCCTGCCGGATCGCCTGCACCGCCAGGTGCACCGCCACCAGCGACGACGAGCAGGCAGTATCCACCGAGACCGCCGGCCCCTCCAGGCCGAGCTGGTAGGCCACCCGCCCCGAGACGACGCCGCCGTTCCCGTCACTGCCCGGGTAATCGTGGTACATCACCCCGGCGAACATCCCGGTCGGGCTGTTCTTAAGCGAAGCCGGGTTGATCCCCGCCCGCTCCAGCGCCTCCCACGACAACTCAAGGGCCAGCCGCTGCTGCGGGTCGGTCGCCAGCGCCTCACGCGGGCTGATCCCGAAGAACCCCGCGTCGAACCCGGCCACATCAGCCAGGAACCCGCCTTCCTGCGCGTAATACCCCCCCTCGGGATCACGCAGCAACCCCATGTCCCAGCCCCGGTCAGCCGGGAACCCGCCAACCGCATCAGTACCCGAACTGACCAGCTCCCACAACCCCTCAGGGCTCCGCACCCCGCCGGGATACCGGCACGCCATCCCCACAACCACCACCGGGTCATCGTCCGCAGCCGCTACCGGCACCGGGGCACTGTCCCGGCTCGGCCGCCCGGACAGCTGCTCGGCCAGGAACCCGGCCAGGGCACCGGCCGACGGGTAGTCGAAGACCAGCGTGGCCGGCAGCCGCAGCCCCGTTACCACCGACAGCCGGTTCCGCAGCTCGACCGCGGTCAGCGAGTCGAAGCCGAGGTCGGTAAACGCCGCACCGGGCTCCACCGCGGCCGCCGACGCGTGCCCGAGCACCGCCGCGGCCTGGCTGCGGACCAGGACAAGCAGTTCCTCGCGCTGCCGCTCCAATGTCAGCCCGGCTCCCGCAGGCGCGGCTAGCGCCCGACGCCGGACCGGGGGGCCGACCAGGCCGCGCAACATGGCCGGGATGCTCTCCTGGGCCCGCAGGGCGGCCAGGTCGAGGCGCACCGGCAGCTGCACCGGGTCGGCGCCGGCCAGCACGATGTCGAACAGGGCCGCGTCGAACAGCGCCAGGCCGGCCTCCGGGGACAGCGGCGGCAGGCCAGAGCGGGTCATCCGCGCGACGGCGGCCTCGCTCATTTCCGCGGTCATCCCAGCCTGCTGGGCCCACGGGCCCCAGGCCAGCGACAGCGCCGGGAGCCCGGCCGCCTGCCGGTGCCGGGCCAAGGCGTCCAGGTAGGCATTGGCCGCGGCGTAGCTGCCCTGCCCGGGCGCGCCGAGCACCCCCGCGGCCGAGGAGAACAGCACGAACGCGGCCAGGCCGAGCCCGGCCGTCGCCTCGTGCAGGTACCAGGCCCCGCCTGCCTTAGGCCCAAGCACCCCCGCCAGCCGCTCCGGAGTCAGCGACCCGACCACCCCGTCATCAAGGACCCCCGCCGCGTGGATCACCGCGCTGATCCGGTGCCTGGCCACCAGCGCCGACACCGCGCCAGGCTCGGCGATGTCGCAGGCCTCGACGGCCACCCAGGCACCCAGGCCGGCCAGTTCGGCCGCCAGTTCCCCGGCCCCGGGCGCTTCCAGGCCGCGGCGGGACACCAGCAGCAGGTCCCGCACCGCGTGCCGGGTGGCCAGGTGCCGGGCCACATAGGCCCCCAGGCCGCCGGTACCCCCGGTGACCAGCACCGTGCCGTCACCCCAGGACGATCCGGCCACAGCCGTGGTGGGCAAAGCCGCCCCGGGCAGCGGGGCCGGGCGGACCCGGGTCAGTCGGGGGGCAAGCAGCTGCCCGGCCCGCACCGCCAGCTGCGGCTCGTTGCCGGCCAGCACTGCGGCGTGCAGTGTGGCCGCGGACAGTGGCGCGTCACCCTCGGTGTCGACGAGGGAAAACCGGCCCGGGTGCTCAGCCGCCGCCGACCGGACAAGCCCCTGCACCGCCGCCGCGGCCAGGTTGCCGCCGCTGGCCGCATTCCGGGTCAGGAACACCAGCCGCGACTCCGCGAACCGCTCATCGGCCAGCCACTGCTGCACAAGACCGAGCACCCCGGCAGCTGCTTCGCCAGCCGACTCGGCCGAGGTCCCCTCGGCCACCGGGACCACCACCACCGCGGGGTTCCCGGGCACCGACACCAGGTCCGGATACGACTCGGCCCGCAGCCCGGTCACGGACCCGAGCACCGCCACCGGTGCCGGTTCCTCCTCGGGAGCCGGCACCGGCACCCACTCCACCCGGAACAAGTCGTCCGGGCAGGCTGCACCTGGCTGCTCATCGGCGGCCGGCCGCAGGGTCAGCGACTCCACCGAGAGCACCGGCGCCCCGGTGCCGTCGACCGCGGTCACCGACACGGTGCCCGCGGCGATTCGCGTGATCCGCGCCCGCAGCCAGGACGCGCCCCCGGCCTGCAGCGACACCCCGGACCACGAGAACGGCAGCAGCGGCTCGCCCGCCGGGCCACTACTGGCCGCACTGCCGGCCAGGGCAAAGCCAGCCGCGTGCAGCACGGCGTCGAGCAGGGCCGGGTGCAGGCCGAACCGGTCCGCGTCGGCCTCGGTCCCGTCCGGCAGCCGGACTTCGGCGAAGACCTCGCCGTCGCCCGGCCAGGCCGCGCGCAGTCCACGGAACGCGGGCCCGTAGGCGAATCCGGCGTCGGCCAGCCGCCCGTAGAACCCGTCCAGGTCGGCTGCGGCCGCCCCCGCCGGCGGCCAGTTGCCGGCATCGGGTGCCGGACCAGGCTGCCCTGGAGCCAGTGCCCCGCTGGCGTGCTCGGTCCACGGGGCGCCCGGCTCGTTCTCAGGGCGGGCGAAGATGCGGACCCGTCGTCCCGCGCCTGTGTCCGGGGCCCCTGTATCCGGGGACACTGCATCCGGAGCCGTCACCCGGACCTGAACCACCGTAGCGCCCTCGGCGGGCAGGACAAGCGGGACCGTGATGACCAGCTCCTGGACAACACCGCAGCCCACCTCGTCGCCGGCCCGGACGGCCAGCTCGACGAACCCGGTCCCGGGGAACAGCACGTTCCCGCGCACGACGTGGTCGGCCAGCCACGGCTGGGCCGCGAGCGACAGCCGCCCGGTAAACACCACCTCGCCGTCATCGGCCAGTTCCACCGTCGCGCCGAGCAACGGGTGGCGGGCGGCGACCAGCCCGGCCGCGGCCACGTCCCCCGTCCCCGGCACGGGCCGGGGCCAGAACCGCTCCCGCTGGAACGGGTAAGTCGGCAGCGCCACCCGGCGCGCCCCGGACCCGGCAAACCAGGCCGCCCAGTCCACCACCGCCCCCGCCGTGAACAGCCGCCCCAGGCCCTCCGCCAGGGAGTGTTCTTCGCCGACGGGTTCCAGGTCACTGCCATTGCCCGCTTCATCGCGCGTGCCGCCGACCGGGCCGTGACCGCCCAGCAGGGCGACCGCCGCCACCGGCTCCGCCTCGCTTGGGCCGCCGTCGCCAGCGTCTGCCGCGGTCACCAGGGCAGTCAGCGCCCGGCCGGGGCCGGCCTCGGCGAACCAGGAAACCCCGGCGGCGCGCAGCGCAGCCAGGCCGTCGGCGAACCGGACCGGCTGACGGACATGGCTCACCCAGTAGCCGGGGTCGGTGAGCTGGCCGGGGTTAGCGAGTTGGCCGGTCGCGTTCGACACCACCGGAATCCGCGGCTCGGCATAGGACAGCCCCGCCGCGACCGTGGCGAACTCCGCCAGCATCGGCTCCATCAGCGGCGAGTGGAACGCATGCGACACCCGCAGGCGGCGCGACCGACGATCAGGCAGCGCCGCCGTCACCGCGTCCACCGCGGCCTCTTCGCCGGAGATCACTACTGAGGCCGGGCCGTTCACGGCGGCCAGCCAGGCCCCGTCGCCCAGCAGCGGGGTTACTTCTTCCTCGGCGGCGGCAATGGCGGTCATGGCGCCGCCGACCGGGAGTGCCCCCATCAGCCGACCGCGGGCGGCGACCAGCGCGGCCGCATCCGGGAGGGACAAAGCCCCGGCCGCGTGCGCGGCGGCGATTTCCCCGACCGAGTGCCCGGCCAGGAACCCCGGGGTTATCCCCAGTGACTCGAGCAGCCGGAACAAGGCCGTCCCGACCGCGAACAGCGCGGGCTGGGCATACGCGGTATTCTCCAGGGCCTGCTCGTCCTCGCCCCACATCACCGTGCGCAGCGGAATTTCCAGGTGCTCGTCCAGGGCGGCGCACGTAGCGTCGAGCGCCCGGGCGAAGAGCGGGAACCGTTCGTACAGGCCCCGGCCCATGCCGAGGCGCTGGGATCCCTGCCCCGGGAACAGCACCGCGATCCGGCCCTCGGCGGCGATCCCCCGGGCGATCTCGGTCCCGTCCAGGAGGACCACCCGGTGCCCATGGACCGCCCGGGTCGCGGCCAGCGAGTAGCCCACGTCCACGGCCGGGGCGTCCACTGCGGCGACCTGGGCCAGTAGCTCGTCCAGGGCCGCCGGCGTCTTAGCCAACACCGTCCACGGCACAGTGTTTGTCCCGCTCTCTGTGCTAGCCCCGTTCGGGACAACCGGGGCCGGGACAGGGGCCTGCTCCAAGATGATGTGGGCGTTTGTGCCGCTGATGCCGAACGACGACACCGCCGCCCGCCGGACCCGTCCCGCCTCCGGCCACGGCCTGGTCTCGGTCACCAGCTCAATGGTCCCGGCCGACCAGTCCACGTGCGAAGACGGCACGCTGGCGTGCAGCGTCGGCGGGACGGTGCCGTGCCGCATGGCCTCGATCATCTTGATCACCCCGGCGACCCCGGCGGCGGCCTGGGCGTGGCCGATGTTGGATTTCACGGAACCGAGCAGCAGCGGTCGTTCCCGGTCCTGCCCGTAGGTCGCCAGCAGCGCCTGGGCCTCGATCGGGTCGCCGAGCGCGGTCCCGGTCCCGTGGCCCTCAACCATGTCCACGTCACCCGGCTGCAGCCCGGCCACCGCCAGCGCCCGGCGGATCACCCGCTGCTGGGCCGGCCCGTTGGGAGCGGTCAGCCCGTTCGACGCCCCGTCCTGGTTGACTGCCGAGCCGCGCACCACCGCGAGGACCTCGTGCCCGTTCCGCTGTGCGTCGGACAACCGCTCCAGAACCACGACGCCGACACCCTCGGACCAGCCGGTGCCGTCGGCCGAGTCGGAGTAGGCCTTGCACCGGCCGTCGGGCGACAGGCCGCCCTGCCGGGAGAACTCAGTGAACGTGTCCGGGGTCGCCATCACCGTCACCCCGCCCGCCACCGCGAGGGAGCACTCGCCGCCGCGCAGCGACTGCTCGGCCAGGTGCATCGCCACCAGCGACGACGAGCAGGCGGTGTCGACCGTGACCGCCGGGCCTTCCAGGCCGAACACGTACGAGACCCGGCCCGAGGCGATGCTCGGCGCGCTGCCGGTGCCCCGGAAGCCCTCGAACTCCGGGCCGGTGAGCAGATCCCGGTAGTCCGAGTACATGATCCCGGTGAAGATCCCGGTGGCACTGCCCCGCAGCGCGGCCGGGTCGATCCCGGAACGCTCCAGCGCCTCCCACACCGTTTCCAGCAGCAGCCGCTGCTGGGCATCGGTCGCCAGCGCCTCCCGTGGCGAGATGCCGAAGAAGGCCGCGTCGAACTCGGCCGCATCGTTGAGGAACCCGCCGAAGCCGGTCGCCGACCGGCCTTCGGCTCCCAGGTCGCCGTCCAGCAGCGTGCCCAGGTCCCAGCCACGGTCGGCCGGGAACCCGGTGATCGCGTCCGTGCCCGAGCTGACCAGGTCCCAGAGCCCTTCCGGGCTGCGTACCCCGCCCGGGTAGCGGCAGGCCATCCCCACGATCACCACCGGGTCGTGGTCCGCTGCCGCCCGCGCCGGCGCGGTTTCCGGCCCGGTCAGGCCGGCCAGTTCCTGGAACAGGAACCCGGCCAGGGCAACTGCGGTTGGGTAGTCGAAGACCAGCGTGGCCGGCAGTCGCAGCCCGGTTACGGCCGACAGCCGGTTCCGCAGCTCGACCGCGGTCAGCGAGTCGAAGCCGAGGTCAGTGAACGCCGCGCCGGGCTCGACCGCAACCGCCGAGGCATGTCCGAGCACCGCCGCGGCCTGGGTGCGGACCTGGGACAGGAGTTCCTCGCGCTGCCGTTCTGGTGCCAGTGCGGCTAGCCGGCTTCCGGCCGGGCCGGACAGCGCCAGCGCTCGGCGCCGGACGGGTCCGCCGACCAGGCCCCGCAGCAGGGTTGGCACTTCGCCCGCGGCCCGCAGCGCTGCCGTGTCCACCTGCACCGGGACCAGCACCGGGGCACCGTTGGCAGCGAGGGCGGCGTCCAGCAGGGCCAGGCCCTGGCCGGGCTGAAGCGGGATCAGGCCGGAGCGGGTCATCCGCGCGGCGCTGGCCTGGCTGATTCCGGCGGTCATGCCGGCGTCCTGGGCCCACGGCCCCCAGGCCAGCGACAGCGCGGGAAGCCCGGCCGCCCGCCGGTGCCTGGCCAGCGCGTCGAGGTAGGCGTTGGCGGCCGCGTAGCCGCCCTGACCCTGACTGCCGAGCACCCCGGCGGCCGAGGAAAACAGCACGAACGCGGTCAGGCCGAGCCCGGCCGTCGCCTCGTGCAAGTGCCAGGCCCCGCCCGCCTTCGCGGCCAGCACCGCTTCCAGCCGCTGCGGGGTCAGCGCGGTGATCACCCCGTCGTCGAGGACCCCCGCCGCGTGGATAACCGCGCTAATCCGGTGCCGGGCCACCAGCGCCGTAACCGCGTCCGCATCAGCGATGTCGCAAGCCTCGACCGTCACAGCCGCACCAAGTCCGGCCAGCTCAGCCACGAGCTCCGCCGCACCCGGCGCGTCCGGGCCCCGGCGGGAGACTAGCAGCAGGTCCCGCACCCCGTGCCGCGTGGCCAGGTGCCGGGCCACGTACCCGCCAAGGCCGCCGGTTCCCCCGGTGATCAGCGCCGTCCCGTCACCCTGGGACGGCGCGGCATCCCAGGACGGCACAGGGGCCGGCCTGGTGACCGCAGCCGGGACGAGCCGCGGCGCGAGTACCTGCTCGCCCCGCACCAGCAGCTCGGGCTCACCCGACGTCAGCACCGATTCCGCGACTGGGCCGTCCCCAGCCACGTCGACCAGCGCGAACCGGCCCGGATGCTCAGCCGCCGCCGACCGGACAAGACCTTGGACCGCCGCCGCGGCGAGGTCGTTACCGTCGGCCGCGCCCTGGGTCAGGAACACCAGCCGCGACCCCGCGAACCGCTCGTCGGCCAGCCACTGCTGCACGAGACCGAGTACCCGCCCGGATACCTCGGCCGCAAGGCCGGCCGCGGTCCCGCCGGCCACCGGGACCACGACCACGTCCGCTACTTCGGTGACCGCACTCAGGTCGGCTACCCCAGCCGCCAGCATCAGTAGTGATTCGGCACTCTCCGCGGCCGTCACCGCGGGTCGCCATGCCACCTGGAACAGGTGCCGCGGGTCGGCCTGGCCCGGCTGGTCATCCGCGGCCGGCCGCAGAATGAGCGAGTCAACCGAGATCACCGGTGTCCCGGCCCCGTCCACCGCGGTCAGGGACAGGGAGCCGTCGCTGCGGCGGGCGATCCGGGCCCGGACCGCCGCGGCCCCGTGTGCGTGCAGGGTCACCCCGGTCCAGGAGAACGGCAGCCCGCCCTCGCCGTCCTCCGGCAGCAGGGCACTGGCCTGCACACAACCGTCGAGCAGGGCCGGGTGCAGTTCGAAAAGGCCCGCGTCGGCCTCGATGTCCCCGGGCAGCGCCACCTCAGCGAATACCGCGCCGTCCTGCCGCCAGGCCGTCCGCACCCCCTGGAAGGCCGGGCCGTAGTCGAAGCCTTCCGCGGCGAGCCCCACATAGAACCCGTCCAGGCCGACTGGGTCGGCCCCGGCGGGCGGCCAGGCCGCCATGTTGACCAGATCAACGCTGGCCGCGGCCGGGTCGGGGGCCAGCATGCCGCTGGCGTGCTCGGTCCACGGCCCGCCGGGGGCGGCATCAGGGCGGGACTGGATGCCAACTGGACGATTTCCGGCCGCGTCCGGTGTGCCCACGGTGACCTGAACCGCGACGCTGCCGTCGGGCGGCAGGACCAGCGGGGCGGCCATGGTCAGCTCGGCGACCTGCCCGCAGCCGGCCTCGTCCCCGGCCCGGATCGCCATTTCCAGCAGCGCCGCACCTGGCACAAGCACCGTGCCGTGCACAGCATGGTCGGCCAGCCAGGGCTGGGCCGCGACCGACAGCCGGCCGGTGAGCAGAAACCCTCCGGTCTCGGCGAGTTCCACCGCCGCACCAAGCAGCGGGTGGCGGGCGGCGGTCAGCCCGACGGCGGCCACATCCCCGGCGCCGGGTTTGGCCCGGGGCCAGTAGCGGTCCCGCCGGAAGGGGTAAGTGGGCAGCGCGACCCGGTGGGCACCGGTCCCGGCGAACCAGGCGGCCCAGTCCACGGCAGCCCCGGTCACATGCAACCGGGCCAGGCCCGTGGCCAGGGAACGCTCTTCAGCCTCACTGTCCGGTACTTCGCCGGTGCGAGCGGCCCGCGACCGGCCTTCGCCAGCATCCTCTAGGTCGCCGCCGTCGCCCGCAGCCAGGCTGGGACCACCGCCCAGCAGGGCGACCGCCGCCATGGGCCCCGCTTCACCAGGGCCGTCGACACCGACGTCGCCGGCGTCCGCGGCAGCGACTAGGGCGGTCAGCGCCCGGCCCGGCCCGGCCTCAGCGAACCACGAGGCACCCGCGTCGCGCAGCGCACCCAGGCCATCAGCGAACCGGACCGGCTCACGGACATGGCTCACCCAGTGCCGCGGGTCGGTCAGCTGCCCCGGCTCGGCCAGCCGGCCGGTGACGTTGGAGATCACCGGCAGCACCGGCTCGGCGTAGGACAGCCCGGCCGCGACCGCGGCGAACTCGTCCAGCATCGGCTCCATCAGCGGCGAGTGGAACGCATGGCTCACCCGCAGGCGACGGGACCGGCGGCCCGGCAGCGCGGCGGCGACCGCGTCCACCGCCGCCTGCTCGCCCGAGATGACGACCGAGGCCGGGCCGTTCACCGCGGCGAGCCAGGCACCATTGCCCAGCAGCGGGGAGACCTCTTCCTCCATCGCGGCGATCGCGGTCATCGCCCCGCCCGCCGGCAGCGCCCCCATCAGACGGCCACGTGCCGCCACCAGCGCGGCCGCATCCGGCAAGGACAGCACCCCGGCCACATGCGCCGCCGCGATCTCCCCGACCGAGTGACCGGCTACGAACTCCGGGATCATCCCCAGGGATTCAAGCAGCCGGAACAGTGCCGTGCCGACCACGAACAGGGCCGGCTGTGCGTACGCCGTGTTTTCCAGCGCAGCCTCGTCCTCACCCCACATCACCGCGCGCAGCGGTGTGTCCAGGTGCTCGTCCACAGCGGCGCAGGCCGCGTTCAGCGCATCGGCGAACACGCTGAACCGGTCATACAGGCCACGGCCCATGCCAAGCCGCTGCGAGCCCTGCCCCGGGAATAGCACCGCCAGCCGCCCCTCGGCGACGGTCCCCCGGGCGACCTCGGCCCCGTCCAAGAGCACCGCTCGGTGCCCAAGCACCGACCTGGTCGCCGCCAGCGAGTACCCCACGTCCACTGGCGCGGCATCCACCACGGCGACTCGGGCCACCAGTTCTTCCAGTGCCGCCGCCGACTTCGCCGACACCTCCCACGGCACCACCGAAGGCATCACGGCGGGCGTTTCCTGTTCACCCGCAGGTTCGGGTTCTGGCTGCTCGAGGATCAGGTGGGCGTTGGTGCCGCTGATCCCGAACGACGACACCGCCGCCCGCCGGACCCGCCCCGCGTCCGGCCACGGCCGGGCCTCGGTCACCAGCTCCACCGAGCCTGCCGACCAGTCCACGTGCGAGGACGGGACGTCCGCGTGCAGGGTGGGCGGCACGCTGCCGTGCCGCATCGCCTGGATCATCTTGATCACCCCGGCGACCCCGGCGGCGGCCTGGGTGTGCCCGAGGTTCGACTTCACCGTTCCCAGCAGCAGCGGCCGTTCCCGGTCCTGCCCGTAGGTCGCGAGCAGCGCCTGCGCCTCGATCGGGTCGCCAAGCGGCGTCCCGGTGCCATGACCGTCAACTACGTCCACATCGGCCGGAGACAACCCGGCAGCGGCCAGTGCCCGGCGGATCACCCGCTGCTGGGACGGGCCGTTCGGCGCGGTCAGCCCGTTCGACGCGCCGTCCTGGTTCACCGCCGAGCCGCGCACCACCGCCAGGACCTCATGCCCATGACGGCGCGCGTCCGACAGCCGCTCAAGGACCACGACGCCGACACCTTCTGACCAGCCGGTCCCGTCGGCCGAGTCGGAGTACGCCTTGCACCGGCCGTCGGCGGCCAGCCCGCCCTGCCGGGAGAACTCAGTGAAGGTGTCCGGGGTCGCCATCACCGTCACCCCGCCCGCGAGGGCCAGCGAGCACTCGCCGCCGCGCAGCGACTGCTCGGCCAGGTGCATCGCCACCAGCGACGACGAGCAGGCGGTGTCGACGGTCACCGCCGGGCCCTCGAAGCCGAACACGTACGAGACCCGGCCCGAGGCGACACTCGGCGCGCTGCCGTTCGCCCGGAACCCCTCGAACTCGCCGCCGTCCAGCAGGGTCCGGTAGTCGCTGTACATCACCCCGGCGAAGACCCCGGTGGCGCTGCCCCGCAGCGCGGCCGGGTCGATCCCGGAACGCTCCAGCGCCTCCCACACCGTTTCCAGCAGCAGCCGCTGCTGGGCGTCGGTGGCCAGGGCCTCGCGCGGGCTGATCCCGAAGAAGCCCGCGTCGAACTCGGCCGCATCGTGCAGGAACCCGCCCCAGCGGGTTGCCGACCGGCCTTCTGCCGTCGTGTCCCCGTCCAAGAGGGCGGCCAGGTCCCAGCCGCGGTCGGCGGGGAATTCGCTGACCGCGTCCGTGCCCGAGCTGACCAGGTCCCACAGCTGCTCGGGGCTGCGCACCCCGCCCGGGTAGCGGCAGGCCATTCCCACGACCACCACCGGGTCGTCGTCGGCCGCCGCCCGGACCGGAACCGGAGCGGCTTCCCGCGCCTGCTCCGGCCGACCCGACAGCTCCTGCCGCAGGAACCCGGCCAGGGCGGTCGCGGTCGGGTAGTCGAACACTAGCGTGGCCGGCAGCCGCAGCCCGGTCGCCGCCGACAGCCGGTTCCGCAACTCGACCGCGGTCAGCGAGTCGAACCCCAGGTCGGTAAACGCCGCGCCCGGCTCAACCGCCACCGCCGACGCATGCCCGAGCACCGCCGCGGCCTGCTCCCGGACCAGCGCCAGAATTTCTTCCGGTCGCCGGGCCGGCGCCAGCCCGCCAAGCTGGGCGGCCGCCGGGCCGGCCAGCGGGCGGGCGGGCGCCGTCCTGCGGACAGGGGCGCCGGCCAGGCCCCGCAGCATGGCCGGGACCTCACCCGCGGCCCGCAGCGCGGCGGTATCCACCCGCGCCGGGACCAGCACCGGGCTACCGCCTGCGGCGAGGGCGGCGTCAAGCAGGGCCAGTCCCTGGGCTTCGTCCAGCGGGGCAAGGCCGGAACGGCTGACCCGGGCCATGCCCGCCCCGGACAGCCCCGCAGTCATGCCGGCCTGCTGGGCCCAGGGGCCCCAGGCCAGGGACAGCGCCGGAAGCCCGGCCGCCTGCCGGTGCCTGGCCAGACCGTCCAGGTAGGCGTTGGCCGCCGCGTAGCTGCCCTGCCCGGGATTGCCGAGGACGCCCGCGGCGGAGGAGAAAAGCACGAACGCGGCCAGGTCGAGCCCGGCCGTCGCCTCGTGCAGCTGCCAGGCTCCGCCAGCCTTGGGCCCGAACACGGTCTCCAGCCGGGACGGCGACAGCGCCCCGATCACTCCGTCGTCCAGTACCCCGGCCGCGTGGATCACCGCGCTGATCCGGTGCCGGGCCACCAGCGCCGCCACCGCGTCCGCATCCCCGATGTCGCACGCCTCAACGGTCACGGCCGCACCAAGACCGGCCAGCTCGGCCGCCAGCCCGGCCGCACCCGGCGCATCCGCGCCCCGGCGGGAGACTAGCAGCAGTTCCCGGACCCCGTGCCGGGCGGTCAGGTGCCGGGCCACGTAACCGCCGAGGCCACCGGTCCCCCCGGTGATCAGCACCGTCCCGTCACCCCAGGAAACCTCGCCGCCGGGTACCGCCGGGGTGTCCGTCCGGGTCAGCCGCCCGGCCAGCAGCACGCCGTCGCGCACCACGAACTGGTCTTCCCCGGTGGCCAGCATGGCCGCGACCGGCAGTGGCCCCGTCTCCCCCGGGGCGCCTGTCTCCCCCTGGGTGTCAGCCAGCACCAGGCGGCCAGGATGTTCCAGCTGCGCCGCACGGACCAGGCCCCAGGCGGCCGCGGCAGCCAGGTTCTGCCCGTTGACAGCGTCCGTGGCCGTGACCACCAGCCGGACCCCGGCCAGCCGCTCCTCGGCCAGCCAGGCCTGCAGCACCCCGAGGAGCGCGGCGCAGGCGGCGGCGGCCTCGTCCGGTCCGGGGCCTGCGTCCGGCACCCGGATCACCACCGCGGTCTCCTGGCCGGCGATCTCGGCCAGCCACTGCGCGGGCGGCCGGGCCAGCGCAGTGGCGTCCAGCACCACCACGCCCAGGTCGGCGACCTCGATGCCCGGGGTTACGGCGTCCATGACCGGGATCCACTCCGGCCGCAGCAGGCTTCCTGTCCCGCCCGCGGCCCGCGGCACCGACGGCAACCGCAACGTCAGCGACCCCACCGACGCCACCAGGTTCCCGGCGGCGTCCGCGACCACCACCGCGACCGAGTCCGGGCCGGTGCGGACGATCCGGGCCCGGACGGTGACCGCGTCGCGGGCCAGCACGCTGACGTTCGTCCAGGAGAACGGCACCACCCCGACCGGTATCCCGGTCAGCTTGGTGGCGTGCAGCGCCGCGTCGAGCAGCGCCGGGTGCAGTCCATAGCCGTTGACGTCGCCCTCGGGCAGCGTCACCTCGGCGAAGACCTCTTCGCCGCGCTGCCACGCCGCCCGCAGCCCCCGGAAGGCCGGGCCGTAGGCGAAGCCTTCCCCGGCCAGCTGCTCATAGAACCCGTCCAGGTCCGCCGCCGCCGACCCGGCCGGGGGCCAGGCCCCCGCCGCAAAACCGGCGTCGAAGCCGGCCGCGCCCAAGTCAACAGCGGACGGCCCGCCCAGGGTCCCGGAGGCGTGCTCGGCCCACGCATCGGCCCCGTCGGCCCGGGACCTGATGCTCACCGGGCGGCGTCCGGCCCGGTCGGACGGTCCGACCTGAACTTGAACGAGCACCCCGGCTCGTTCGGCCAAGACCAACGGCGCGGCCAGGGTCAGCTCTTCGACCTGCCCGCAGCCCGCCTGGTCGCCGGCCCGCAGGGCCAGTTCCAGCAGGACGGTGCCGGGCACCAGCACCGACCCGAGCACCACATGGCCGGCCAGCCACGGCTGGGCCGTGGCTGACAGCCACCCGGTCAGCACCAGGGCGTCGCCGGACAGCTCCATAACCGCGCCGAGCAGCGGATGGCTGATGGAGTCGAGCGCGGCTGCGGCCGGGACCGGCACCGACGGCCAGTACCGCTGGTGCTGGAAGGCGTAGGTGGGCAGGTCGACCGGCCGGGCGCCGGTGCCGGAGAACAGCGCCGCCCAGTCCACCCGCGCGCCGTCCACGTACAACCGGGCCAGCGCGGTGAGCAGCGCGGTCTCCTCGTCGGAGGCCCGGTGCAGCAGCGGGACCAGGGCGGCGGTCCCTGACGCGGTCTCCCCGGCCATGCCCGCCAGCACGCTGTCCGGACCGAGTTCCAGGAAGCGGGTCACGCCCTGCGCCTCCATGGCGGCCACGCCATCGGCGAACCGGACCGGCTCGCGGACGTGCCGCACCCAGTACCCCGGATCACACAGCTGTTCCGGGGTCGCCAGGGTCCCGGTGACGTTGGACAGCACCGGGATCTCGGGCGGCATGAACGACAGCCCCGCCGCCACCGCGGCGAACTCCGCCAGCATCGGCTCCATCAGCGGCGAGTGGAAGGCATGGGACACCCGCAGCCGCCGGGTGCGCCGCCCGGCGAACCGGGCCGCCACCGCCAGCACAGCCGCCTCCGCCCCGGAGACCACCACCGAGGAGGGGCCGTTCACCGCGGCCAGCGAGACGTCCGGGCCGAGCAGCGGGCGCACCTCGGCTTCGGTGGCCGCGATCGCCACCATCGCCCCGCCCGGCGGCAGCGCCTGCATCAGCCGCCCGCGCGCCGCCACCAGCGCGCACGCGTCGGCCAGCGACAGCACCCCGGCGACGTGCGCCGCCGCGATCTCGCCGACCGAATGGCCGGCCACGAAGTTCGGCTGCCCGCCCAGCGACTCAACCAGCCGGAACAGCGCCACCTCGACCGCAAACAGGGCGGGCTGGGCGTAGCCGGTCTGATCGAGCAGCTCGCCGTCGTCGCCCCACATGACATCGCGTAGCGGCCGGCCAAGGCGGCCGTCAAGCTCGCCGCACACCGCGTCGAGGGCGGCGGCGAATACCGGGAACCGCGCATAGAGCCCCCGGCCCATGCCAAGCCGCTGCGAGCCCTGGCCGGAAAACAGGAACGCGGTCCGGCCCGGCCGGACCGTCCCCTCGATCAGGCTGGGAGCTGGCTCGCCTGCCGCCAGGGCCGCCACCCCGCGGACCGCCGCGTCCCGGTCCCCGGCCAGGATCACGGCCCGCTGGCTGAGGCTCGTTCTGGTCGTGGCGAGCGAGAACCCGACGTCGGCGCGGTTCGCGTGCGGGTCGGCCAGTTGCGGGAGCAGGCGGCCGGCCTGCGCCCGCAGCGCGGCGCCGGTCTTGCCCGACACCAGCCACGGGACCAGGCCCAGGTCGGCCCGGGGCTCGTCGCCGTCGCCTTCGTCGGCTGGGGAGGCGGGCGCCTGCTCAAGCACGACGTGCGCGTTGGTGCCGCTGATGCCGAAGGCGGAGATGCCCGCGCGACGCGGCCGGCCGGTGTCCGGCCAGGCGGTGCCCTCGGTCAGCAGCTCGACCGCCCCGGCCAACCAGTCCACGTGGCTGGACGGCCGGTCGACGTGCAAGGTGGGCGGCAGCACGCCGTGCCGCATGGCCATGACCATCTTGATCACGCCGGCCACGCCCGCGGCCGACTGGGTGTGCCCGATGTTGGACTTGATCGCGCCGAGCAGCAGCGGGCGGTCCCGGTCCTGCCCGTAGGTGGCCAGCAGGGCCTGGGCCTCGATCGGGTCGCCGAGCATGGTCCCGGTGCCGTGCGCCTCCACCGCGTCGACGTAGCCGGCCGACAGCTGGGCGTCGGCCAGCGCCGCCATGATGACCCGCTGCTGGGCCGGGCCGTTGGGGGCGGCAAGCCCGCTGCTTGCCCCGTCGGTGTTCACCGCCGAGCCACGCACCACCGCAAGCACCGGGTAGCCGAGCCGCTGGGCGTCAGAGAGCCGGGCCAGTAGCAGCATGCCGACCCCCTCGCCCCAGGCGGTCCCGTCGGCCGCGTCGGCGAACGGCTTGGCCCGGCCATCGGGCGCCAGCCCCCGCTGCCGGGAGAACTGGATGAACGGGCGCGGGGTGGCAATGACCGCCACGCCGCCCGCCAGGGCCAGCGAGCACTCGCCCGACCTCAGCGCCCGGACCGCCAGGTGCATCGCCACCAGCGAGGACGAGCAGGCGGTGTCGATCGACATGGCCGGGCCTTCAAGCCCGAGGGTGTAGGAGATGCGGCCGGACATGACGCTGACCGCGAGGCCGGTGAGCAGGTGCCCTTCGATGCCCTCGGTGCGCCCGGCCAGTTCCCCGTAGCCGACGCCCGCGCCGCCGATGAACACGCCGGTCTGGCTGCCGTGCAGCGCCGCCGGGTCGATCCTGGCCCGCTCGACGGCCTCCCGGGCCGTCTCGAGAAGCAGCCGCTGCTGCGGGTCCATGGCCAGGGCCTCACGCGGCGCGATCCCGAAGAGGTCGGCATCGAAGTCGGCCATGCCGTCGAGGAACCCGCCGTGCCGCACGTAGCTCGTGCCCGGCTCGTCGGGGTCGGGGTCGTAAAGCGACTCCAGGTCCCAGCCGCGGTCCTGCGGCATGGCGGTGATCGCGTCCGTGCCCGTGTCGACCAGCCGCCACAGGTCCTCGGGGGACTGCACGCCGCCGGGGTAGCGGCAGGCCATGCCCACGATCGCGATCGGCTCGGCCGCCCGCGCCTCGACCAGCTCAAGCCGCTGCCGCGTCTGCTTGAGGTTGGCCGTGACGAGCTTGAGGTAATCGCGGAGCTTGTCTTCGGAAGTAGTCATGAGCGCTTAAGCCATTCATCGATGATTTCTGCGGTGGCCGCGGCGTCTTCCCGGCCAAGCGAGATATGGTCGGCGTCCACCAGGCGGACGTCGGCCGATGCGACCACCGGGCCTGGGTCGTCCTCGGAGCCGGGCAGGGCCTGCCCCTCGTACATCGGCTTGGCCGCCCGGATCAGCAGCACCGGGGCGGTGGTCGGAGTGACCTTGAGGCTGCTCATCAGGGCCATCCAGCGGCCCATGGCCGACAGCCGGGTGCTGGTGAGCCGGAAGGGCGCGTCGTTAAGGCCGGCGAAGTTGATCTGCATGAACGCGTCGAAGTCGATGCCCTCGTCCGCCTGGTGGGAAAAGCTCAGCGTGTCAAGCATGATGACCGCATCGGGCTTGATCCCCCAGGTCGACTCCATGACCCCGGCCGCCGCGTAGGCCAGCGACCCGGCCGAGGACCAGCCGACCAGCGCGAACGGCCGCCCGTCGGCGGTCCGCAGCACGCTCTCGGCGACGGAGCGGACGGCGCCGTCGATGGTCCGCGGCAGCGACTCGCCGATGTCGAATCCGACCAGGGGCAGCGCCGAAAGCTTCCGCCGTCCGCGCAGCATGGCGGCTATCCGGGCGTACTGGTGTACGCCCGCGTTGGCCGTCGGCGTGCTGACCGCGATCAGCTGGGGCTCGTCGGGGCCTTCGCCCAGCGTGACCGGCCAGGGGAAATCGTCGAGCTCGGCCGTGGCCTCGAAGCTCGGACGCAGGTAGGCCAGGGCCTTGAGCAGGGCGATGATCTCGGTGCGCTTGTTGCCCGCGATGACCGCGTCGAGGAAGATCCGCTCCAGCGAGTCGGCTTCCGGCTCGGCAGCCTGGGCCGGCCCGGACGCCGCCAGCAGCTCGGTGCGCAGCCGACTGGCGGCGGCGGCCGGCGTCCTGGTGTCGAACACCAGCGTGGTCGGCAGCCGCAGCCCGGTCTGCACGTTCAGCCGGTGCCGCAGCTCCACAGACGTCAGGGAATCAAAGCCGAGCTCCATGAAGTCGCTGCCCCGGTCGATGGCCTCGGCCGAGGGATAACCGAGCACCAGCGCCGCCTCCCGATACACCAGGTCGAGCAGCACCTGGGTCTGCTCCTGCTCGCCCAGGACGGCGAGCCGCGGGCCGAGCTCGATGTCCCCGGCCGGGCGGGCGGCCACCCGGCGGCCGGTACCCGCCAGCTCGCGGAACAGCGGCGGGATGAAGTCCGCGGCCCGGTCGCCGGCCCCGAGCGCGGTGATCCCCGGTCCCATCGCCACCAGGTAGGACAGCCCGGTGGCGACGGCGGCGTCGAACAGGGCCATGCCCTGCTCCAGCGTCACCGGGGGCGGCCAAGCCGCCCGCAGCCGCCGCGCGGCCGCCCCGGTCAGCGATCCCGCCATGCCGCCCGGCAGGTCCCAGGCCGGCCAGGCCAGCGACTGGGCGGCAAGCCCGGCTGCCGCCCTGGCCGCGGCCAGGGCGTCGAGGACCGTGTTGGCCGCGGCGTAGCTGCCCTGCCCGGGCGAACCCATCACCGCCGCGATCGAGGAGAACATCACAAACCCGGCCAGGTCCAGGTCCCTGGTCAGCTCGTGCAGGTGCAGCGCGGCGGTCACCTTGGGCCCGAAGACGGTACTGAGCCGCTGCGGGGTGAGCGAGGTGATAACCCCGTCGTCCAGCACGCCGGCCGCGTGTATGACCGCGGTCAGCGGGTGATCCGCCGGAACCCCGGACAACAGCGCCGCCAGCTGCGCCCGGTCCGATACGTCGCAGGCCGCGACGGCGACAAGTGCCCCGGCGGCCCCCAGGTCCGCGGCCAGCTGCGCGGCCCCGGGCGCCTGCGCGCCCCGCCGCGAGACCAGCAGCAGATGCCGGAACCCGCGCTCCCGGACCAGGTGCCTGGCCAGCTCCCCCCCGATGCCGCCGGTACCGCCGGTGACCAGCACCGTCCCGTCCGGATCCCAGTCCCGGCCGGCCGGGGCCGCCTGGGCGTCGAGGAAGCCCAGCCGTCCGCCCAGCAGCACCCCGCCGCGGATCAGGTACTGGTCCTCCTCCGCGGCCAGCATCGCACTGACCGGCAGCGGGCCGGATTCGCCGTCTTCATCATCGGCCAGCACCAGCCGCCCCGGAAACTCCGACTGCGCCGACCGCACCAGCCCCCACACCGCCGCCCCGGCCAGGCTCCGGCCGCTGACCGCGCCCGGCGCCGAGACCACCAGCTGAACCCCGGCCAGCCGGTCTTCCGCCAGGAAAGCCTGCACCGCGGCCAGGGCAGCCGCGGCCGCTCGTTCCGGGCCGACGGCCTCCGGAACCGGGAACACCACCGCCACCTCACCGCCGGCCAGCCCCGCCAGCCACCCCGCCGGGGGACCTCCCGCCACCGTGGCGTCCAGGACCACCACGCCCGCATCCCGCGTGCCCGCGGTCCTCGAGCCGGTCCCGGGGACGTTCAGCGGAACCCAGTCCAGCTGCACCAGCCCCGCCGCCGCACCCGAGGCCCGCGGGGCCGCGGGCGCGGAGCGCAGCGCGAGCGAGCCTGCCGTGATCACCGGAGAGCCGGCCGAGTCGACCGCGGTCACCGACACGGTGTCCTCGGACACCGCGGTGATCCGGGCTCGCAGCCAGGAAGCGCCCGCAGCGTGCAGCGTCACCTCGGCCCAGGCCGCCGCCACCAGCGGTTCTCCCCGGCCGACGGCACTGTCGGCGGCGGCCAGCCCGGCCGCCCGCACGAGCCCGTCTAGCAGCACGGGATGCAAGGCGAACTGCCCGGCGTCATCTCCGGTCCCGTCCGGCAGCCCGACCTCGGCGAATACCGCGCCGTCGCGCAGCCAGAGCGCCCGCAGTCCTGAGCCGGCGGCCTCGTCCAGGCCGGCCGCCGCCGCCCCTGGCGGCGGCCAGGTCACCGTGTCGAATTCCTGTCCCGGCGCGGCCGGCTGTCCCGGGGCGAGTACCCCGCTGGCGTGTTCGGTCCAGGCGGTGCCCGGGGCGGCGTTTCCCTGGCGGGCCTGGATGCTGACCGGCCGGGCCCCGGCCTGGTCGGCGGGACCCACGCTGACCTGGACGGTGACGCCGTCGGCGGGCAGCACCAGCGGCGTGCCCAGGATGAGTTCCCGCACCTGCCCGCAGCCGGCCTCGTCCCCGGCCCGGATGGCCATTTCCAGCAGCGCAGTGCCCGGCACAAGCACCAGGCCGCCCTTGGTGCCTTCGGCGCGTTCGGCCAGCCACGGCTGGGCCGTAACCGACAGCCGCCCGGTCAGCAGGAAACCGCCGGTCCCGGCCAGCTCCACCGCCGCACCGAGCAGCGGGTGGCGGGCAGCGGTCAGGCCGGCCGCGGCCACGTCACCGGCTCCCGACGCCGACCTTGGCCAGTACCGTTCCCGCTGGAACGGGTACGTCGGCAGCGCCACCCGGCGCGCCCCGGTCCCGGCGAACCATTCCGCCCAGTCAACCGCCGCCCCGGCGACGAAAAGCCGCCCCAAGCCCGCGGCCAGGGACATCTCTTCCTCCGCATCCATGAGCGGCACCCCCACGGCCGCATCGCTGCCGACGGCCATGGCGGTCAGGGCCCGGCCGGGGCCGGCCTCGGCGAACCAGGATGTGCCGGCGGCGTGCAGCGCACCCAGGCCATCGGCGAACCGGACCGGCTCGCGGATGTGCCGCACCCAGTAGCCGGGGTCGGTGAGCTGCCCGGGTTCGGCCAGCTGGCCGGTCACGTTGGAGACCACCGGCAGGATCGGCTCAGCGTACGACAGGCCGACCGCGACCGCGGCGAACTCGTCAAGGACCGGGTCCATCAGCGGCGAGTGGAACGCGTGCGACACCCGCAGCCGCCGGGAACGGCGGCCAGGCAGAGCCGCCTCGACCGCGTCCACCGCCGCCTGCTCACCGGAGATCACCACCGCGGCCGGGCCGTTCACCGCCGCCAGCCAGGCCCCGTCACCCAGCAGCGGGGCGACCTCGTCCTCCGTGGCGGCGATCGCGGTCATCGCCCCGCCCGCGGGGAGCGCCCCCATCAGCCGGCCACGAGTCGCCACCAGGGCGGCCGCGTCCGGCAGCGACAGCACCCCGGCCACGTGAGCGGCGGCGATCTCCCCGACCGAGTGACCGGCCACGAACTCCGGGACCACGCCCAAGGACTCAACCAGCCGGAACAGCGCCGTCCCCACCGCGAACAACGCCGGCTGGGCATACGCGGTGTTCTCCAGGGCCTGCTCGTCGGTCCCCCACATGACTTCGCGCAGCGGGATACCGAGGTGCTCGTCCAGGGCCGCGCAGGCCGCGTCGAGTGTGTCCGCGAAGACCTTGAACCGGCTGTAAAGCTCCCGCCCCATCCCGAGCCGCTGCGACCCCTGACCCGGGAACAGCACCGCCATCCGGCCCTTAGCCGCCACGCCCCGCGCGACTTTGATCCCGTCCACGAACACGGCCCGGTGGCCGTGCACCGACCTGGTCGTGGCCAGCGAGTAGCCCACGTCGAGGGCCGGGGCCTGCACCCCCCGGACCTGGGCCAACAGGCTGTCCAGGGCCGACGGCGACTTCGCCGACACCACCCACGGCACCACAGCAGGCTCCGCCGGCTGCTCAGGACCGGCTGCAGGCTCGGGCTGTTCGAGGATCAGGTGCGCGTTGGTGCCGCTGATCCCGAACGAGGAGACTCCCGTCCGCCGCGGGCGCCCCGCGTCCGGCCACGGCCGGGCCTCGGTCACCAGCTCAACAGCCCCCGCGGACCAGTCCACATGCGAGGACGGGACGCCGGCGTGCAGGGTGGGCGGGACGGTGCCGTGCCGCATCGCCTCGATCATCTTGATGACCCCGGCGACGCCGGCCACGGCCTGGGTGTGGCCGATGTTGGACTTGACCGACCCCAGCAGCAGCGGCTTGTCCTCCGGCCGGTCCTGGCCGTAGGTCGCCAGCAGCGCCTGGGCCTCGATCGGGTCACCCAGCCGCGTCCCGGTCCCGTGCCCCTCCACCACGTCCACCTCCGACGGCTTAAGGCCAGCCGCGGCCAGCGCCCGGCGGATCACCCGCCGCTGCGACGGGCCGTTCGGCGCCGTCAGCCCGTTGCTCGCACCGTCCTGGTTCACCGCGCTGCCCCGCACCACCGCCAGCACCTCGTGCCCGTTGCGGCGGGCGTCCGACAGGCGCTCAAGCACCACCACGCCCACGCCCTCGGACCAGCCGGTCCCGTCCGCGTCATCGGAGTACGCCTTGCACCGGCCGTCCGCCGCCAGCCCGCCCTGCCGGGCGAACCCCGCGAACGCCGCCGGCGTCGTCATCACCGTCACGGCGCCCGCCAGCGCCAGCGAGCACTCCCCGCCGCGCAGCGCCTGCGCCGCCAGGTGCATCGCCACCAGCGACGACGAGCACGCCGTGTCCATCGTCACCGCCGGCCCTTCCAGGCCCAGCGAGTACGAGATCCGCCCGGAAAGCACGCTCTGCGACAGCCCCGTCATCCCATGACCCGATGTGTCGTCGGCCGAGTCCGCCAGCAGGATCGAGTAGTCCTGGCTGTTGGTGCCCATGAACACTCCGGCCTGGGTACCGCGCAGCGATACCGGGTCGATCCCGGCCCGCTCCACCGCCTCCCAAGCCGTCTCCAGCAGCAGCCGCTGCTGCGGATCCATCGCCACCGCCTCACGCGGGCTGATCCCGAAAAACGCCGCATCAAAACCAGCAACGTCATCAAGGAACCCCCCCGCCGACGGCATCCCCGCCAGGTCAGCGCCCTCCGCGAACCGCTCCCACCCCCGGTCCCCCGGAAACCCCGACACCGCATCCGTCCCCGAAACCACCAGCTCCCACAAACCTTCCGGGCTACGCACACCACCCGGGAAACGGCACGCCATCCCCACAACCGCCACCGGCTCCTGCTTGCCCGCCTCGACCTCGATCAACCGCTGTCGCGTCTGGTGCAGGTCGTTGGTGACCCACTTGAGGTACTCAACCAGCTTGGCCTCGTCGGACATAGGGAACCTTCCAGGTTAGGAGTGAGTCAGCGATCGCTCAGGCGGCCGAGTTGGTGGTCGATGAAGTCAAAGATTTCGTTTGTGCTAGCCCGCTCGATCCGGTCAGTGACATCGGTAGTCCCGGATGACGCTTCCACGACCCGCCATTTGTCCATCAGCCTCTGCAACCGCAGGGCCACTCCCGAATTTGCGGCGTCGCCTGGTGAGGTGGCGGCCAGGATCTCTTCAAGCCGGTCGAGTTCCGCCAGCAGCGGGGTGGGTTCCCCGTTCCGCCCGGCGGCACCAGGGTCAAGTTCCTTCGCCAGGTACGCGGCCAGGACGGCCGGGGTCGGGTAGTCGAACACCAGCGTCGCCGGGAGCCGCAGGCCCGTCGCCGCAGACAGCCGGTTCCGCAGCTCCACCGCGGTCAGCGAGTCGAATCCAAGGCCCCGGAACTCACTGCCCGCATCCACCGCCGACGCCGACGCGTGCCCGAGCACCGCCGCCGCATGACCGAGCACCACCCCGGTCACATGCCGCACCCGCCGCCCGGCCGGCACCCCGGCCAGCTCCCGCGCAAGACCACCGCCCTGACCAGGACCCGCCGCCGCCCGCCGACCCGGCCCCGCCAGGGCACGGAACAACGGCGGGACAGGCCCGGCGGCCCGGCCGCCGGCCGCCAGCGCGGTCATCGCTGGCCCGAGCTGGACCAGGTAGGGCGCCCCGGTGGCGACGGCGGCGTCGAACAGGGCCATGCCCTGCTCCAGCGTCACCGGGGGCGGCCAAGCCGCCCGCAGCCGCCGCGCGGCCGCCCCGGTCAGCGATCCCGCCATGCCGCCCGGCAGGTCCCAGGCCGGCCAGGCCAGCGACTGGGCGGCAAGCCCGGCTGCCGCCCTGGCCGCGGCCAGGGCGTCGAGGACCGTGTTGGCCGCGGCGTAGCTGCCCTGCCCGGGCGAACCCATCACCGCCGCGATCGAGGAGAACATCACAAACCCGGCCAGGTCCAGGTCCCTGGTCAGCTCGTGCAGGTGCAGCGCGGCGGTCACCTTGGGCCCGAAGACGGTACTGAGCCGCTGCGGGGTGAGCGAGGTGATAACCCCGTCGTCCAGCACGCCGGCCGCGTGTATGACCGCGGTCAGCGGGTGATCCGCCGGAACCCCGGACAACAGCGCCGCCAGCTGCGCCCGGTCCGATACGTCGCAGGCCGCGACGGCGACAAGTGCCCCGGCGGCCCCCAGGTCCGCGGCCAGCTGCGCGGCCCCGGGCGCCTGCGCGCCCCGCCGCGAGACCAGCAGCAGATGCCGGAACCCGCGCTCCCGGACCAGGTGCCTGGCCAGCTCCCCCCCGATGCCGCCGGTACCGCCGGTGACCAGCACCGTCCCGTCCGGATCCCAGTCCCGGCCGGCCGGGGCCGCCTGGGCGTCGAGGAAGCCCAGCCGTCCGCCCAGCAGCACCCCGCCGCGGATCAGGTACTGGTCCTCCTCCGCGGCCAGCATCGCACTGACCGGCAGCGGGCCGGATTCGCCGTCTTCATCATCGGCCAGCACCAGCCGCCCCGGAAACTCCGACTGCGCCGACCGCACCAGCCCCCACACCGCCGCCCCGGCCAGGCTCCGGCCGCTGACCGCGCCCGGCGCCGAGACCACCAGCTGAACCCCGGCCAGCCGGTCTTCCGCCAGGAAAGCCTGCACCGCGGCCAGGGCAGCCGCGGCCGCTCGTTCCGGGCCGACGGCCTCCGGAACCGGGAACACCACCGCCACCTCACCGCCGGCCAGCCCCGCCAGCCACCCCGCCGGGGGACCTCCCGCCACCGTGGCGTCCAGGACCACCACGCCCGCATCCCGCGTGCCCGCGGTCCTCGAGCCGGTCCCGGGGACGTTCAGCGGAACCCAGTCCAGCTGCACCAGCCCCGTCGCCGCACCCGGCGGCACCGCGGCCGTTGCCTGCGTAGCCGGGCTCAGTGCCAGGGACTCCACCGACAGCGCCGGCGCCCCGGCCCCGTCGACCGCGGTCACCGACACCGTTGCCTCACTCGCGCGGATGATCCGGGCCCGCAGCCACGACGCACCCGCGGCCTGCAGCGACACCCCCGACCAGGACACCGGCACCAACGGCTCCCCGCCATCCGCCACGGCGAACCCGGCCGCGTGCAGCACCGCGTCAAGCAGCGCCGGGTGCAGGCCGAAAAGACCCGCATCTTCCGCCGCCTCGGCGGGCAGCTCTACTTCCGCGAGAACCTCATCCCCCCGCAGCCACAACCCCCGCAGTCCCCGGAACGCCGGCCCGTACCCGGCCCCGTCGTAGAACCCGCCCAGGTCGACGGCGGCCGCCCCCGCCGGGGGCCACGCCCCCGCATCCGCCAGGACCGCATCCACGGCGGTAACGCCCGCAGGGGCGGGCGCGAGGACGCCGACAGCGTGCTCGGTCCAGGCCGTACCCGACGGGGCATCCGTCGCTCGGGTCTGTATGCTCACCGACCGCTCACCGGCCTCGCCGACCGGCCCGACCGCCACCTGGACCGCGACACCGCCGCCGGCCGGCAGCACCAGCGGCTCCGCCGCCTCCAGCTTCCTGACCAGCCCGCAGCCGGCCTCGTCGCCGGCCCGGACCGCCATCTCAACCAGCGCCGTGCCCGGCACAAGCACCGGACCGCCCGCCGTATCGCCGGCCAGCCACGGCTGCGCCGCCAGCGACAGCCGCCCGGTCAGCAGGAACCCGCCGGTCTCGGCCAGTTCGACGGCGGCGCCAAGCAGCGGGTGGCGGGCGGCGGTCTGCCCGGCCGCAGCCATGTCCCCTGCTCCGGTCTTCGGCCTTGGCCAGTAGCGTTCCCGCTGGAACGCGTAGGTCGGCAGGGCCGTCCGGCGGGCGCCGGTCCCGGCGAACCAGGCCGCCCAGTCCACGCCCGCGCCGGCCACGAACAGCCGCGCCAGCGCCTCCGCCAGCGACCGCTCCTCACCCGCGCCCCCCAGCAGGGCGACCGCAGCCAACGGCCCGTCGTCACCGCCGTCGGCCGCGGCCGCCAGGGCGGTCAGCGCCTGCCCAGGACCCGCCTCCGCGAACCAGCTCACCCCCGCCGCCCGCAGCACGGCGATACCGTCAGCGAACCGGACCGGCTCACGGACATGCCGCACCCAGTACCCCGGATCAGCCAGCTCGCCCGCCGCAGCCAGCTCCCCGGTCACGTTCGACACCACCGGCAGCACCGGCTCGGCGTACGACAGCCCGGCGGCGACGGCGGCGAACTCGTCGAGCACCGGGTCCATCAGCGGGGAGTGGAACGCATGAGAGACCCGCAGCCGGCGCGACCGCCGGCCAGGCAGCGCGGCCGCGACCGCGTCCACCGCCGCCCGCTCACCGGAGATCACCACCGAGGCCGGGCCGTTCACCGCCGCCAGCCACGCCCCGTTCCCCAGCAGCGGGGCAACTTCCTCTTCCGTCGCGGTGATCGCGGTCATCGCCCCGCCCGCCGGCAGCGCCCCCATCAGCCTTCCCCGGGCCGCCACCAGGGCAGCCGCATCCGGCAGGGACAGCACCCCGGCCACATGCACCGCCGCGATCTCACCGACCGAGTGACCGGCCACGAACTCCGGGAGTTATCCCCAGCGACTCAAGCAGCCGCAACAGCGCCGTCCCCACCGCGAACAACGCCGGCTGCGCATACGCCGTGTTATCCAGCGCCTGCTCGTCGTCCTCATCCCACATCACCGACCGCAACGGAGAGTCCAGGTGCTCATCCAGCGCCGCGCACACCGCGTCAAGCGCGTCCGCGAACACCGGGAACCGGGCATACAGGCCCCGGCCCATACCCAGGCGCTGCGACCCCTGGCCCGGGAACAGCACCGCCAGCCTCCCCTCGGCCCCGGTGCCCCGGGCGACCTCGGTCCCGTCAAGCAGCACCGCCCGCTGGCCGAGCACCGACCTGGTCGAGGCCAGCGAGTAGCCCACGTCTACCGCCGGGGCGTCCACCGCGGCGACCTGGGCCAGCAGCTCATCCAGGACCCCGGCCGACTTGGCCGACACCGGCCACGGCACCACCGCGGGCCTGGCCGGCTCCGGTTCGCGCTCCGGCTCCGGCTCGGGCTGTTCGAGGATGAGGTGAGCGTTGGTACCGGACATCCCGAACGACGACACCGCCGCCCGGCGCGGGCGCCCGGTCTCCGGCCACGGCCGGGCCTCGGTCACCAGTTCCACCGCCCCGGCCGACCAGTCCACGTGGGTCGAGGGGGTGCCGACGTGCAGGGTGGGCGGGACGGTGCCGTGGCGCATCGCCTCGATCATCTTGATGACCCCGGCCACCCCGGCGGCCGCCTGTGCATGTCCGATGTTGGACTTCACCGAGCCGAGCAGCAGGGGACGTTGCCGGTCCTGGCCGTAGGTGGCGATCAGCGCCTGGGCCTCGATCGGGTCACCGAGCCTCGTTCCCGTCCCGTGACCCTCGACCACGTCCACCTCGGACGACCGGAGCCCGGCCGCGGCCAGGGCCCGGCGGATCACCCGCTGCTGCGACGGGCCGTTCGGCGCGGTCAGCCCGTTGCTCGCCCCGTCCTGGTTCACCGCGCTGCCGCGGACCACCGCCAGGACCTCGTGCCCGTTGCGGCGCGCGTCCGACAGGCGCTCAAGCACCACGATCCCGGCGCCCTCGGCCCAGCCGGTCCCGTCCGCGTCATCGGAGTACGCCTTGCACCGCCCGTCGGCCGCAAGCCCGCCCTGCTGCGCGAACCCGGCGAACGCGGCCGGAGTGGCCATCATCATCACCCCGCCGGCTAGGGCCAGCGAGCACTCGCCCCCGCGCAGCGCCTGCGCCGACAGGTGCATCGCCACCAGCGACGACGAGCAGGCCGTTTCCACCGTCAGCGCCGGGCCCTCCAGGCCAAGCGAGTACGAGATCCGCCCGGAAAGCACGCTTGGCGCCAGCCCCGTCACCGTGTGCCCGGCCATGTCGTCGGCCGGGTCGAGCAGCCCCAGGTAATCCGCGTTGCTTGTGCCCATGAAGACCCCGGCCTGGGTGCCGCGCAGCGACACCGGGTCAATTCCCGCTCGCTCTACCGCTTCCCACGCCGTCTCCAGCAGCAGCCGCTGCTGCGGGTCCATGGCCAGGGCCTCACGCGGGCTGATCCCGAAAAACGCCGCGTCGAACCCGGCCACGTCATCGAGGAACCCCGCCTGTGACGGCATCCCGGGCAGATCAGCCCCTTCCGCGAACCGCTCCCAGCCCCGGTCCCCCGGAAACCCGGAAATCGCATCCGTCCCGGAGGCAACCAGCTCCCACAAGCCCTCCGGCGACCGCACACCACCCGGGAACCGGCACGCCATCCCCACAACCGCCACCGGATCACCCGCCACCGCCGCGATCGCGTCCGGCCCGGCCACGTCGGCGGCATCCGGGTCCAGCTCCCCCACCAGGTACGCGGCCAGGACGGCCGGGGTCGGGTAGTCGAACACCAGCGTCGCGGGCAGCCGCAGGCCCGTCGCCGCAGACAGCCGGTTCCGCAGCTCCACCGCGGTCAGCGAGTCGAATCCAAGGCCCCGGAACTCACTGCCCGCATCCACCGCCGACGCCGACGCGTGCCCGAGCACCGCCGCCGCATGACCGAGCACCACCCCGGTCACATGCCGCACCCGCCGCCCGGCCGGCACCCCGGCCAGCTCCCGCGCAAGACCACCGCCCTGACCAGGACCCGCCGCCGCCCGCCGACCCGGCCCCGCCAGGGCACGGAACAACGGCGGCATGTCCGCCTGGGCGATCCCGGCCGTAGACATTTCGGCGATGGGCAGCACGTAAGGGGCGTCAGTGGCGGTGGCCGCGTCGAACAGCGCGAGTCCCTGCTCCAGGGTCACCGGGGGCGGCCACGCCGCCTGCATGCGGCGCGCTGCCGCCCCGGTCAGCGATCCCGCCATCCCGCCCGGCAGGTTCCACGCCGGCCACACGATCGCCTGGGCCGCCAGGCCCGCCGCCGTCCGCGCCGCGGCCAGCCCGTCGACGACCGTGTTGGCCGCGACGTAGTTGCCCTGCCCGGGTGAGCCGAGCACCGCCACCGCCGCCGAGAACATCACGAACCCGGCCAGGTCCAGGTCCCCGGTCAGCTCGTGCAGGTGCATCGCCCCGGCCGCCTTCGGACCCAGGACCTTGTCCAGTCTTTCCGGTGTGAGCGAGGTGATAACCCCGTCGTCGCGCACACCGGCCGCGTGGATGACCGCCGTCAGCGGGTGATCCGCAGAGACTTGGGCCAGCAGCCCGGCCAGCTGCTCCCGGTCGGCGACGTCGCACGCCGCGACGGTCACCGCCGCCCCGGCCGCGGCCAGGTCCGCCGCCAGCCGGCCCGCACCGGGGGCGGCCGGACCGCGGCGGGAAACCAGCAGCAGGTGCTTGACCGCCCTGGCGCGGGCCAGGTGCCGGACCAGTTCCGTCCCGATCCCGCCGGTCGCGCCGGTGACCAGGACCGTTCCGTTCGGGTCCCAGGGCCGGCCGCCCGTCTCCTGCCCGTCGTAGAACCCGAGCCGCCCGGCCAGCAGCTCCCCGCCGCGGACGACGTACTGGTCTTCCTCCGCGGCCAGCATCGCCGCCACCGGCAGGGGCGCGGATTCGCCGTCTTCCGCGTCGGCCAGCACCAGCCGCCCCGGGAACTCCGACTGCGCCGACCGCACCAGGCCCCGCACCGCCGCCGCGGCCAGGTCCCGGCCGCTGACCGCGCCCGGCGCGCTGATCACCAGCCGCGTCCCCGCCAGCCGGTCTTCCGCCAGCCACGCCTGCAAAACGCCCAGAACTAGGGAGCACGCCGCACTCACGCCGCCCGGGCCCGGCACCGCGGCCGGCACCGGGAACACCACCGCCGGCTCCCGCCCCGACAACCCCGCCAGCCAGGCCCCCGGAGCCCCCGCCGCCACCGCAGCATCCAGCACCACCACACCCGGGCCCGCATCCTCCGCGCCCGGGATCCCGGGAACGTTTACCGGCACCCAGTCCAGCCGCAGCAGTCCCGCCGACGCACCTGCAGCCTGCGGCACCGCCGCCGACTCCGAGCGCAGCGCCAGCGAATCCACCGACAGCACCGGCGCCCCGGCCCCGTCGACCGCGGTCACCGACACGGTCCCCTCGCCCGCCGGGGTGATCCGGGCCCGCAGCCACGACGCACCCGCGGCGTGCAGCGACACACCCGCCCACAACGCCGACGTAAGCGATTCCCCGGCCCCTTCACCCGCGAAGCCCGCCGCGCGCACGATCACGTCAAGCAGCGCCGGGTGCAGCCCGAACAGCCCGGCGTCGGCGGCGGCTCCGGCCGGCAGCTCCGCCTCGGCGAACACCACCCCGTCTTCGTGCCACAGCGCCCGCAGCCCAGGATCGCCGATCCCGTGCAGGTCGACGGCGACCGCCCCCGGCGGCGGCCACGCGCTCGCGTCGAACCCGTCGCCCGACCGTCCCGGCGCGAGCACCCCGCTGGCGTGCTCGGTCCAGGCTGTACTCGGGACGGCGTCCGCGGGCCGGGCCTGGATGCTGACCTGGCGGCGCCCGGCCTGGTCCGGGGCTGCCACGCTGACCTGGACCGCGACGCTGCCGTCGGCCGGGAGGGCCAGCGGCGGTCCCAGCGTCAGTTCCTTTACCTGCCCGCAGCCGGCCTCGTCCCCGGCCCTGATCACCATCTCAAGCAGTGCCGTCCCCGGGACAAGCACCGGCCCGCCCGTCGCATCGCCGGCCAGCCACGGCTGCGCCGCCGCCGACAACCGCCCGGTCAGCAGGAAACCGCCGGCCGCGGCCAGTTCCACTGCCGCGCCGAGCAGCGGGTGGCGGGCGGCGGTCAGCCCGGCCGCGGCCACATCCCCCGCCCCGGTCACCGGCCGCGGCCAGAACCGCTCCCGCTGGAACGGGTAGGTCGGCAGGCCCACCCGGCGGGCGCCGCTCCCGGCGAACCACCCCGCCCAGTCCACCTCCGCGCCAGCCACGTGCAGCCGCGCCAGCGCCTCCGCCAGCGACCGCTCCTCACCCCCGCCGGAACCGCTGCCGAGCAGCGCAACCGCCGCCACGGGCCCCGCCCCGCCGCCACTATCGTCACCGCCGTCCGCAGCGGCCGCCAGGGCGGTCAGCGCCTGCCCAGGACCCGCCTCCGCGAACCAGCTCACCCCCGCCGCCCGCAGCACGGCGATACCGTCAGCGAACCGGACCGGCTCACGGACATGCCGCACCCAGTACCCCGGATCAGCCAGCTCGCCCGCCGCAGCCAGCTCCCCGGTCACGTTCGACACCACCGGCAGCACCGGCTCGGCGTACGACAGCCCGGCGGCGACGGCGGCGAACTCGTCGAGCACCGGGTCCATCAGCGGGGAGTGGAACGCATGAGAGACCCGCAGCCGGCGCGACCGCCGGCCAGGCAGCGCGGCCGCGACCGCGTCCACCGCCGCCCGCTCACCGGAGATCACCACCGAGGCCGGGCCGTTCACCGCCGCCAGCCACGCCCCGTTCCCCAGCAGCGGGGCAACTTCCTCTTCCGTCGCGGTGATCGCGGTCATCGCCCCGCCCGCCGGCAGCGCCCCCATCAGCCTTCCCCGGGCCGCCACCAGGGCAGCCGCATCCGGCAGGGACAGCACCCCGGCCACATGCACCGCCGCGATCTCACCGACCGAGTGACCGGCCACAAACTCCGGAGTTATCCCCAGCGACTCAAGCAGCCGCCACAGCGCCGTCCCCACCGCGAACAACGCCGGCTGCGCATACGCCGTGTTATTCAGCGCCTGCTCGTCGTCCTCATCCCACATCACCGCCCGCAACGGAGAGTCCAGGTGCTCATCCAGCGCCGCGCACACCGCGTCAAGCGCGTCCGCGAACACCGGGAACCGGGCATACAGGCCCCGGCCCATACCCAGGCGCTGCGACCCCTGGCCCGGGAACAGCACCGCCAGCCTCCCCTCGGCCCCGGTGCCCCGGGCGACCTCGGTCCCGTCAAGCAGCACCGCCCGGTGCGCGAACCGCGACCGCGACACCGCCAGCGAGAACCCCACGTCAAGGCGCGACTCGTCCGCGGCCCGCACCCGCTCAAGCAGGGCGTCCAGGGCCGCCGGCGACTTCGCCGACACCACCCACGGAACCACCCCGGGCAGCACGGCAGGCTCCGCCGGCTGCTCAGGACCGGCTGCAGGCATGGACTCGGGTTCGGGTTGTTCGAGGATCACGTGCGCGTTGGTGCCGCTGATCCCGAACGAGGACACCCCGGCCCGCCGCGGACGGCCGGCACCGGGCCACGGCCGGGCCCCGGTGACCAGCTCCACCTGCCCCGCCGACCAGTCCACGTGCGAGGAGGGGGCGTCCACGTGCAGGGTGGGCGGCACCGTGCCGTGCCGCATCGCCTCGATCATCTTGATCACCCCGGCCACCCCGGCCGCCGCCTGGGTGTGGCCGATGTTGGACTTGACCGAGCCGAGCAGCAGGGGACGCTCCCGGTCCTGCCCGTAGGTCGCCAGCAGCGCCTGCGCCTCGATCGGGTCACCCAACCTCGTCCCGGTCCCGTGCCCCTCGACCACGTCCACGTCTCCCGGTTGGAGGCCGGCCGCAGCCAGGGCCCGGCGGATCACCCGCTGCTGCGACGGGCCGTTCGGCGCCGTCAGCCCGTTGCTCGCCCCGTCCTGGTTCACCGCCGACCCGCGGAGCACCGCCAGCACCTCGCGCCCGTGGCGGCGCGCATCGCTGAGCCGCTCAAGCACCACCACCCCGACACCCTCAGACCAGCCGGTCCCGTCCGCCGCATCGGAGTACGCCTTGCACCGCCCGTCCCCCGCGAGCCCGCCCTGCTGCGCGAACTCCGCGAATGCCGCCGGGGTCGTCATCACCGTCACCGCACCCGCCAGCGCCAGCGAGCACTCGCCCCCGCGCAGCGCCTGCGCCGCCAGGTGCATCGCCACCAGCGACGACGAACAGGCGGTGTCCACCGTCACCGCCGGCCCCTCCAGGCCCAGTGAGTACGAGATCCGGCCCGACACCACGCTTGGCGACAGCCCCATCATCGTGTTGCCCGTGTCGTCGGCTGAGTTCACGACGAGCATCGAGTAGTCCTGGCTGCTGGTGCCCATGAACACCCCGGCCTGGGTACCGCGCAGCGACACCGGGTCGATGCCGGCGCGCTCTACCGCTTCCCACGCCGTCTCCAGCAGCAGCCGCTGCTGCGGATCCATGGCCACCGCCTCACGCGGGCTGATCCCGAAGAACGCCGCGTCAAAACCCGCGACGTCATCAAGGAACCCCGCCTGCGACGGCATCCCCGCCAGGTCAGCGCCCTCCGCGAACCGCTCCCAGCCCCGGTCCCCCGGAAACCCGGAAATCGCATCCGTCCCGGAGGCAACCAGGTCCCACAAGCCCTCCGGCGACCGCACACCACCCGGAAAACGGCACGCCATCGCCACAACCGCCACCGGGTCACCCGCCACCGCGGCAACCGCGTCGGCACTGGGGCCCGCCATGTCGTCCGCATCCGGGTCCAGGCCTGGACCGTCGGCAGCATCCGGGTCCAGCTCCCCCGCCAGGTACGCGGCCAGGACGGCCGGGGTCGGGTAGTCGAACACCAGCGTCGCCGGGAGCCGCAGGCCCGTCGCCGCAGACAGCCGGTTCCGCAGCTCCACCGCGGTCAGCGAGTCGAATCCAAGGCCCCGGAACTCACTGCCCGCATCCACCGCCGACGCCGACGCGTGCCCGAGCACCGCCGCCGCGTGACCGAGCACCACCCCGGTCACATGCCGCACCCGCCGCCCGGCCGGCACCCCGGCCAGCTCCCGCGCAAGACCACCGCCCTGACCAGGACCCGCCGCCGCCCGCCGACCCGGCCCCGCCAGCGCCCACAGCAGCCGCGGCATGTCCGCCTGCGCAGCACCGCTCCGCGTCATCGCCGGCCCGAGCGGGACCAGGTATGGCGTCCCGGCGTCCACGGCGGCGTCGAACAGGGCCAGGCCCTGCTCCAGCGTCAGCGGCGGAGGCCCGGCCGCCCGCAGCCGACGCGCCGCCGCCCCGGCCAGCGACCCCGCCATGCCGCCCGGCAGGTCCCACGCCGGCCACGCCAGCGACTGCCCCGCCAGCCCCGCCGCCGCCCGCGCCGACGCCAGCGCGTCCAGCACCGTATTCGCCGCGGCGTAACTCCCCTGCCCGGGCGACCCCATCACCGCCGCCGAGGAGGAGAACATCACGAACCCCGCCAGGTCCAGGTCCCTGGTCAGCTCGTCCAGGCACAGCGCCCCGCCCGCCTTCGGGCCCAGCACCGTGCCCAGCCTCTGCGGCGTCAGCGAGGTGATCACCCCGTCGTCGAGCACGCCGGCCGCATGCACCACCGCCGTCAGCGAATACTCACCGGGGATCCCGGCCAGCAGCCCGGCCAGCTGATCCCGGTCCGCGACGTCACACGCCGCGACCATCACCTGCGCCCCGGCCGCGGCCAGGTCCGCCGCCAGCCGGGCCGCACCGGGGGCGGCCGGACCCCGCCGGGAAGTCAGCAGCAGCCGCCGGGCCCCGCGCTTCCGGGCCAGGTGCCGGGCCAGCTCCGCCCCGATCCCCCCGGTCCCCCCGGTGACCAGGACCGTTCCGTTCGGGTCCCACGGCCGGCCGCCCGGCGCCGCCTGGGCGTCGAAGAGCGCCAGCCGCCCGGCCAGCAGCTCCCCGCCGCGGATGACGTACTGGTCTTCCTCCGCGGCCAGCATCGCCGCCACCGGCAGGGGCGCGGATTCGCCGTCTTCCGCGTCGGCCAGCACCAGCCGCCCCGGGAACTCCGACTGCGCCGACCGCACCAGGCCCCGCACCGCCGCCGCGGCCAGGTCCCGGCCGCTGACCGCGCCCGGCGCGCTGATCACCAGCCGCGTACCCGCCAGCCGGTCTTCCGCCAGCCACGCCTGCAAAACGCCCAGAACTAGGGAGCACGCCGCACTCACGCCGCCCGGGCCCGGCACCGCGGCCGGCACCGGGAACACCACCGCCGGCTCCCGCCCCGACAACCCCGCCAGCCAGGCCCCCGGAGCCCCCGCCGCCACCGCAGCATCCAGCACCACCACACCCGCGTCTCCGGCCCCGGGGACCTGCCCGCCGGGGACCGGGACCCAGTCCAGTTGCAGCAGGCCCGTTCCGGCTCCCGGCGGCACCGCGGCCCCCGCCCCCGTCGGCATCGGGCGCAGCGCCAGCGACTCCACCGACAGCACCGGCGCCCCGGCCGCGTCGACCGCGGTCACCGACACGGTCCCCTCACCCACCCGGGTGATCCGGGCCCGCAGCCACGAGGCACCCGCCGCCTGCAGCGACACACCCGCCCAGGAAAACGGCACCAGCGGCCCGCCCGACTCGCCGTCGGACACCGCCCACCCGGCCGCGTGCAGGACCGCGTCAAGCAGCGCCGGGTGCAGCCCGAACAGCCCGGCGTCGGCGGCGGCTCCGGCCGGCAGCTCCGCCTCCGCGAACACCTCCCCGTCCCCCTGCCACAGCCCCCGCAGACCTTGGAACACCGGCCCGTACCCGGCCCCGTCGTAGAACCCGTCCAGGCCCACCGCGGCCGCCCCGGCCGGAGGCCACGCCCCCGCATCCGCCGCGGCCGTTGCCGGGGCGAAGACGGGAGCCAGGATCCCACTGGCGTGCTCGGTCCACGGGGCGCCCGGCGTGTTCCACGGGCGGCCGAAGATGCTGACCGGCCGGGCCCGTTCCGGGCCCGGCGCTGCCACCCGGACCTGGACCACCGCGGACTCCCCGTCCGGCAAGACAAGCGGCGCGGTCAGCGTCAGCTCACGCACCAGCCCGCAGCCGACCTCGTCCCCGGCCCGCACCGCCAGCTCAAGGAAGCCGGTCCCGGGAAACAGCGTCATCCCCCCGACCACGTGATCAGCCAGCCACGGCTGCGCCGCCGTCGACAGCCGGCCCGTGAACACGACCTCGCCATCGGCCAGTTCCACCGCCGCGCCGAGCAGCGGGTGGCGGGCGGCGGTCAGCCCGGCCGCGGCCACATCCCCCGCCCCGGTCACCGGCCGCGGCCAGAACCGCTCCCGCTGGAACGGGTAGGTCGGCAGCGCCACGCGGCGCGCCCCGGTCCCGGCGAACCACCCCGCCCAGTCCACCTCCGCGCCAGCCACGTGCAGCCGCGCCAGCGCCTCCGCCAGCGACCGCTCCTCACCCCCGCCGGAACCGCTGCCGAGCAGCGCAACCGCCGCCACGGGCCCCGCCCCGCCGCCACTATCGTCACCGCCGTCCGCAGCGGCCGCCAGGGCGGTCAGCGCCTGCCCAGGACCCGCCTCCGCGAACCAGCTCACCCCCGCCGCCCGCAGCACGGCGATACCGTCAGCGAACCGGACCGGCTCACGGACATGCCGCACCCAGTACCCCGGATCAGCCAGCTCGCCCGCCGCAGCCAGCTCCCCGGTCACGTTCGACACCACCGGCAGCACCGGCTCGGCGTACGACAGCCCGGCGGCGACGGCGGCGAACTCGTCGAGCACCGGGTCCATCAGCGGGGAGTGGAACGCATGAGAGACCCGCAGCCGGCGCGACCGCCGGCCAGGCAGCGCGGCCGCGACCGCGTCCACCGCCGCCCGCTCACCGGAGATCACCACCGAGGCCGGGCCGTTCACCGCCGCCAGCCACGCCCCGTTCCCCAGCAGCGGGGCAACTTCCTCTTCCGTCGCGGTGATCGCGGTCATCGCCCCGCCCGCCGGCAGCGCCCCCATCAGCCTTCCCCGGGCCGCCACCAGGGCAGCCGCATCCGGCAGGGACAGCACCCCGGCCACATGCACCGCCGCGATCTCACCGACCGAGTGACCGGCCACAAACTCCGGAGTTATCCCCAGCGACTCAAGCAGCCGCCACAGCGCCGTCCCCACCGCGAACAACGCCGGCTGCGCATACGCCGTGTTATTCAGCGCCTGCTCGTCGGCCTCATCCCACATCACCGCCCGCAACGGAGAGTCCAGGTGCTCATCCAGCGCCGCGCACACCGCGTCAAGCGCGTCCGCGAACACCGGGAACCGGGCATACAGGCCCCGGCCCATACCCAGGCGCTGCGACCCCTGGCCCGGGAACAGCACCGCCAGCCTCCCCTCGGCCCCGGTGCCCCGGGCGACCTCGGTCCCGTCAAGCAGCACCGCCCGGTGCGCGAACCGCGACCGCGACACCGCCAGCGAGAACCCCACGTCCACCGCGGGCGCATCCACCGCCGCGACGCGGACCAGCTGCTCCTCCAGCGCACCCGCCGACTTCGCCGACACCGCCCACGGCACAGTGCTTGCCCCGCTCACCGTGCTAGCCCCGCTCGCCTCCGCGCGCTCGGGACCCCTGTCTCCTCCCTCGTCACTCAGTCGCCGCGCTCCCTCGCTCCTCAGTCCGGGGACAGGGGCGCGCGCTTCGGCTCGCGGCAGGGGCGCGGGTTCGGGCTGCTCCAAGATCACGTGGGCGTTGGTCCCGGAGATCCCGAACGACGACACCGCTGCCCGGCGCGGGCGCCCGGCGTCCGGCCACGGCCGGGCCTCGGTGACCAGCTCGACGGCTCCGTCGGTCCAGTCCACGTGCGACGACGGGATGCCGACGTGCAGGGTGGGCGGCACCGTGCCGTGTGCCATCGCCTGCACCATCTTGATGACCCCGGCGACTCCGGCCGCGGCCTGCGCATGTCCGATGTTGGACTTGACCGAGCCGAGCAGCAGGGGACGCTCCCGGTCCTGCCCGTAGGTGGCCAGCAGGGCCTGAGCCTCGATCGGGTCGCCCAGCCGGGTCCCGGTCCCGTGCCCCTCGACCACGTCCACGTCACCCGGCTTCAGCCCCGCCGCGGCCAGCGCCCGGCGGATCACCCGCCGTTGCGACGGGCCGTTCGGGGCGGTCAGCCCGTTGCTGGCTCCGTCCTGGTTGACCGCGCTGCCCCGCAGCACCGCCAGCACTTCATGGCCATGACGGCGGGCGTCGCTGAGCCGCTCGAGCACCACGATCCCGGCACCCTCGGCCCAGTTCGTCCCGTCGGCGTCATCGGAGTACGCCTTGCACCGGCCGTCGGCCGCGAGCCCGCCCTGCTGGGCGAACCCCGCGAACGCCGCCGGGGTCGTCATCACCGTCACCCCGCCGGCCAGGGCCAGCGAGCACTCGCCGCCGCGCAGCGCCTGCATCGCCAGATGCATCGCTACCAGCGACGAGGAGCAGGCCGTGTCGACAGTGACCGCCGGGCCCTCCAGGCCAAGCGAGTAGGAGATCCGACCCGACACCACGCTCAGCATGAGCCCGGTCACCGTGTTCCCGGTGTCGTCAGCCGAGTTCACGGCCAGCATCGTGTAGTCCTGGCCGCTGCAGCCAATGAAGACCCCGGCCTGGCTACGGCGCAGGGATACCGGGTCGATCCCGGCCCGCTCCACCGCCTCCCACGCCGTCTCCAGCAGCAGCCGCTGCTGCGGATCCATCGCCACCGCCTCACGCGGGCTGATCCCGAAAAACGCCGCGTCAAAACCGGCAACGTCATCAAGGAACCCCGCCTGCGACGGCATCCCGACCAGGTCAGCGCCCTCCGCGAACCCCTGCCACCCCCGGTTCCCCGGAAAATCCGACACCGCATCCGTGCCGGAGATAACCAGCTCCCACAAGCTCTCCGGGCTTCCCACCCCGCCCGGGAACCGGCACGCCATCCCCACGATCGCCACCGGCTCAGACGTGGCCTCGAGAAGTTGCTGGTTCTGCCGCCGCAGTCGCTCTGTCGTCTTCATGGAAGCCCGGAGGGCTTCGACCAGCTTCTCGTTAGGCGCGGTCATAGTCGGCTCCCTCATCCTCAAAGGGCAGCGACGCCCCGTCCATCGCAGCCTGCACGAGCTCGTCCACATCCATTTCGTCGATCGACCCTTCGTCGATGGACTCACCCGGGTTGGCCGACGGGCCCGCGCCAGCGGCGAGCATGAGGAGCTGTTCAAGCACGCCGGTCTCGCGCAGCCGGGCGATTGGAACGGAGGCCAGCAGCCTCCGGATCTCGCCGTCGTTCGCGTCCGCGTCCGGCTCCGCGCCGGCGGTATCGGGGTCCAGCTCTCCGGCTAGGTAGGCGGCCAGCACTGCCGGGGTCGGGTAGTCGAACACCAGCGTCGCGGGCAGCCGCAGGCCGGTCGCGGCGGCCAGCCGGTTCCGCAGCTCTACCGCCGTCAGCGAGTCGAATCCCAGCCCCCGGAAGTCGCCGGCCGGATCGAACGCGGCAGGGGACGGGTGCCCGAGGACCGCCGCCGCGTGGCCGAGCACCACACCGGTCACATGCCGGACCCGCTGCCCGGCTGGCACCGCGGCCAGTTCCCGGGCCAGCCCGCCGCCCTGGCCAAGCCCCGCCGCCGTCCGCCGGCCCGGCCCGGCGAGGGCCCACAGCAGCCGTGGCGTGTTCGCCTGGGCAGCGCCGTTCCTGGTCATCGCCGGCCCGAGCGGCACCAGGTACGGCGTCCTGGCGTCCACGGCGGCGTCGAACAGGGCCAGGCCCTGCTCCAGGGTCAGCGGTGGGGGCCCGGCCGCCCGCAGCCGCCGGGCGGCCACCCCGGTCAGCGTGCCCGCCATGCCGCCGGGCAGGTCCCACGCCGGCCAGGCCAGCGACTGGGCCGCCATGCCTGCCGCCGACCGGGCCGCCGCCAGCCGATCGAGGACCGTGTTGGCCGCGGCGTAGCTGCCCTGTCCGGGCGAGCCCAGCACCGCCGCCGAGGAGGAGAACAGCACGAACCCCGCCAGGTCCAGATCCCGGGTCAGCTCGTCGAGGTACAGCGCTGCCCCGGCCTTCGGGCCCAGCACCGTGTTCAGCCGGTCCGAGGTCAGGGACGTGATCACCCCGTCGTCGAGCACGCCGGCCGCATGCACCACCGCGGTCAGCGGATGCTCCGCCGGGACCTGGGCCAGTAGGGCCGCCAGCTGTTCCCGGGCCGATACGTCACAGGACGTAATGGTGACGCGAGTCCCGGCCGCGGCCAGGTCTGCCGCCAGTCGGCTCGCACCGGGGGCATCTGGCCCCCGGCGAGAAGCCAACAGCAGCGACTTGAACCCTCTGTCGCGAGCCAGGTGCCGGGCCAGCTCCGCGCCGATGCCTCCGGTTCCGCCGGTGATCAGGACCATCCCGTCCGGGTCCCACGCCCGGCCGCCCCGCGCCGCCTTGGCGTCGAGGAAGCCCAGCCGCGCCGCCAGCAGTTCCCTGCCGCGGATCAGGTACTGCTCTTCTCCGGCGGCCAGCATCGCCGTTACTGGCAGCGGCTCGGGCCCGTCCTTGGGGTCGGCCAGCACCAGCCGGCCAGGGAACTCCGACTGAGCCGAGCGGATGAGGCCCCACACGGCTGCCGCAGCCAGGTCCCGGCCGCTGACCGCACCCGGTGCGTTCATCACCAGCCGCGTCCCGGCCAGCCGCTCCTCGGCCAGCCACGCCTGCACAACGCCGAGCACCAGCGCGCACGCCGCGCTCACGCCCTCCGGGCCCGGCCCAAAGGACGGCACCGGGAACACCACCGCCGCCTCGCCGCCGGTCAGCCCGGCCAGCCATTCCGCCGGCGGCCCGGCCGCTGCCGCCGAGTCCAGCACCACCACACCCGGGTTCGCATCTCCGGCCCCGGACAGCGCTGCCCCGGAAACCTGCTCGCCGGGAATGGGGATCCAGTTCAGTTGCAGTAGCCCGGCCCCCGTACCCGCGGTCTGGGAGGCCGTAGCCCCCGCCGGCACCCGGCGCAGCGCCAGCGACTCCACCGACAGCACCACCGCCCCGGCCGCATCGACCGCGGTCACCGACACGGTCCCCTCACCCACCCGGGTGATCCGGGCCCGCAGCCACGACGCCCCCGCCGCCTGCAGCGACACACCCGCCCAGGAAAACGGCACCAGCGGCCCGCCCGACTCACCGTCGGACACCGCCCACCCGGCCGCGTGCAGGACCGCGTCAAGCAGCGCCGGGTGCAGCCCGAACAGCCCGGCGTCGGCGGCGGCTCCCGCGGGCAGCTCCACTTCCGCGAACACCTCCCCGTCCCCCTGCCACAGCCCCCGCAGACCTTGGAACACCGGCCCGTACCCGGCCCCGTCGTAGAACCCGTCCAGGCCCACCGCGGCCGCCCCGGCCGGAGGCCACGCCCCCGCATCCGCCGCGGCCGTTGCCGGGGCGAAGACGGGAGCCAGGATCCCACTGGCGTGCTCGGTCCACGGGGCGCCCGGCGTGTTCCACGGGCGGCCGAAGATGCTGACCGGCCGGGCCCGTTCCGGGCCCGGCGCTGCCACCCGGACCTGGACCACCGCGGACTCCCCGTCCGGCAAGACAAGCGGCGCGGTCAGCGTCAGCTCACGCACCAGCCCGCAGCCGACCTCGTCCCCGGCCCGCACCGCCAGCTCAAGGAAGCCGGTCCCGGGAAACAGCGTCATCCCCCCGACCACGTGATCAGCCAGCCACGGCTGCGCCGCCGTCGACAGCCGGCCCGTGAACACGACCTCGCCATCGGCCAGTTCCACCGCCGCGCCGAGCAGCGGGTGGCGGGCGGCGGTCAGCCCGGCCGCGGCCACATCCCCCGCCCCGGTCACCGGCCGCGGCCAGAACCGCTCCCGCTGGAACGGGTAGGTCGGCAGCGCCACGCGGCGCGCCCCGGTCCCGGCGAACCACCCCGCCCAGTCCACGGCGGCCCCGGCCGTGAACAGCCGCCCCAATCCGGCCGCCAGCGACCTCTCCTCGTCCGAAACCGCGCCGTCGTCTTCTTCGCCCGCGCCGTCGGCCGGGCCGGGCCCGCCGCCGAGCAGGGCGACCGCAGCCACGGGCCCTGTCCCGCCAGGCTCGCCGTCGCGGACGTCCGCGGCGGCGACCAGGGCGGTCAGCGCCTGACCAGGCCCCGCTTCCGCGAACCAGGTCGCTCCCGCGGCCCGCAGCGCCGCGATACCGTCCGCGAACCGGACCGGCTCCCGCACGTGCCGCACCCAGTAGCCCGGGTCGGCCAGCTCGCCGGCTGCCGCCACTTCCCCGGTCACGTTCGACACCACCGGAATCCGCGGCTCGGCGTAGGACAGCCCGGCCGCGACGGCGGCGAACTCGTCCAGCATCGGTTCCATCAGCGTGGAGTGGAAGGCGTGGGAGACCCGCAGCCGCCGGGCCCGCCGGTCAGGCAGCGCCGAAACAACCGCATCCACCGCAGCTTCTTCGCCGGAGATCACCACTGAGGCCAGGCCGTTCACCGCCGCCAGCCAGGCCCCGTTCCCCAGCAGCGGGGCAACCTCGTGCTCGGTGGCGGCGATCGCGGTCATCGCCCCGCCCGCCGGGAGCGCACCCATCAGCCGACCACGGGCCGCCACCAGGGCCGCCGCGTCGGGCAGGGACAGCACCCCGGCCACGTGCGCGGCGGCGATCTCACCGACCGAATGCCCGGCTACGAACTCCGGGGTTATCCCCAGCGACTCCAGCAGCCGGAACAACGCCGTCCCGACCGCGAACAACGCCGGCTGGGCGTACGCGGTGTTCTCCAGCGCCGCCTCGTCCTCGCCCCACATCACCGCCCGCAGCGAGACGTCCAGGTGCTCGTCCAGGGCCGCGGACACCGCGTCCAGGGCGTCGGCGAAGACCGGGAAGCGCTCGTAAAGGCCCCGGCCCATGCCGAGCCGCTGCGACCCCTGACCGGGGAACAGCACCGCCACCTGGCCTTCAGCAGCACTCCCCCGGGACACCTCGATCCCGTCCACAAGTACCGCCCGCTGCCCGAGCACCGCCCGGGTCACCGCCAGCGAATACCCCACGTCCACCGCCGGGGCATCCACCGCCCGCACCTCGTCAAGCAGGGCGTCCAGGGCTGACGGCGACTTGGCCGACACCGCCCACGGCACAGTGCTTGCCCCGCTCACTGTGCTAGCCCCGCTCGCCTCCGCGCGCTCGGGACCCCTGTCTCCTCCCTCGTCACTCAGTCGCCGCGCTCCCTCGCTCCTCAGTCCGGGGACAGGTGCGCGCGCTTCGGCTCGCGGGAAGACCGGGGCCTCCTCCAGGATCACGTGCGCATTGGTACCGCTGATCCCGAAGGACGACACCGCCGCCCGCCGGACCCGGCCCGCCTCCGGCCACGGCCGGGACTCAGTGACCAGCTCGACCGCCCCGGCCGACCAGTCCACATGGGTCGAGGGGGTACCGACATGCAGGGTGGGCGGCACGGTGCCGTGTGCCATCGCCTGGATCATCTTGATGACCCCGGCAACCCCGGCCGCGCCCTGGGTGTGGCCCAGGTTGGACTTGACCGAACCGAGCAGCAGGGGGCGTTCCCGGTCCTGGCCGTAGGTTGCGAGCAGCGCCTGGGCCTCGATCGGGTCGCCCAGCCGCGTCCCGGTCCCGTGCCCCTCGACCACGTCCACCTCGGACGGCCTCAGGCCCGCCGCGGCCAGCGCCCGGCGGATCACCCGCTGCTGCGACGGGCCGTTCGGGGCGGTCAGCCCGTTGCTCGCCCCGTCCTGGTTCACCGCCGAGCCCCGCAGTACCGCGAGGATCTCGTGCCCGTTGCGCCGGGCGTCCGACAGCCGCTCCAGTACCACCACGCCGACGCCCTCGGACCAGCCGGTCCCGTCCGCGTCGTCGGAGTAGGCCTTGCACCGGCCGTCGAGCGCCAGCCCGCCCTGCTGAGCGAACCCCGCGAACCCCGCCGGGGTTGTCATCACCGTCACCGCGCCCGCCAGGGCCAGCGAGCACTCGCCGCCGCGCAGCGCCTGCGCCGCCAGGTGCATCGCCACCAGCGACGACGAGCAGGCCGTGTCGACGGTGACCGCCGGACCTTCCAGTCCCAGCGAGTAGGAGATCCGGCCGGACACCGCGCTTGGCGCCAGCCCCATCATCGTGTGGCCCGTGTCGTCGGCCGAGTTGACGACCAGCATCGAGTAGTCCTGGCCGCTGGTGCCCATGAACGCGCCGGTCTGGCTGCCGTGCAGGGATAGCGGGTCAATCCCGGCCCGCTCCACGGCCTCCCACGCCGTCTCCAGCAGCAGCCGCTGCTGCGGGTCCATCGCCACCGCCTCACGCGGCGAAATCCCGAAAAACGCCGCGTCAAACCCGGCCACGTCATCAAGGAACCCCGCCTGCGATGGCATCCCCGCCAGGTCAGCCCCCTGAGCGAACCGCTCCCAGCCCCGGTCCCCCGGAAAACCCGACACCGCGTCCGTCCCCGACACAACCAGGTCCCACAAACCTTCCGGCGACCGCACACCACCCGGAAAACGGCACGCCATCCCGACGATCGCCACCGGATCACCCGTCATCGCCGCGACCGTGCCCGTCTCGGCCACGCCGACGGCATCCGGGTCGAGCTCCCCCGCCAGGTGCGCGGCCAGCACCGTGGGGGTCGGGTAGTCGAACACCAGCGTGGCCGGCAACCGCAGCCCCGTCGCCGCCGACAGCCGGTTGCGAAGCTCGATCGCGGTCAGGGAGTCGAAGCCGAGTTCACGGAACTCGTTGCCAGGATCGACCGCGGCCGCCGACGCGTGCCCGAGCACCGCCGCGGCGTGAGCCTGGACCACTCCGGCCAGGTGCCGGGCCCGCTGTGCGGCCGGGAGTGTCATCAGCTGCCGCGCCAGGCCGGCCGCCACGGCCGAGCCGCCCGCACGGCCGACGGCGGCACTGCGCCGGCCGCGCCCGGCCAGCGCCCACAGCAACGGCGGAAGCACTGCCGGACTGGGCCGCGCCGCACCGGTCGCGAACCCGGTCACCGCAGGCCCCATCGGGACCAGGTACGGTGTCCCGGCATCCACGGCGGCGTCAAACAGCGCTAGGCCCTGGTTGAGGGTCAGCGGCGGGGGCCCTGCCGCCCGCAGCCGCCGGGCGGCCGTCCCGGCCAGGGTGCCGGCCATGCCGCCTGCTAGGTCCCAGGCCGGCCAGGCCAGCGACTGCCCGGCCAGGCCCGCGCGGGCCCGGGCCGCGGCCAGCCCGTCGAGCACCGTGTTGGCCGCGGCGTAGCTGCCCTGCCCGGGCGAGCCCAGCACCGCCGCCGAGGACGAGAACAGCACGAACCCGGCCAGGTCCAGATCCCGGGTCAGCTCGTCCAGGTACAGCGCCGCCCCCGCCTTCGGGCCCAGCACCGTATCCAGTCTCTCCGGGGTGAGCGAGGTGATCACCCCGTCGTCGAGTACCCCGGCCGCGTGGATGACCGCGGTGAGCGGGTGCTCCGCCGGGACCTGGGCCAGCAGCTCGGCCAGCTGCGCCCGGTCCGATACATCGCAGGCCGCGATCATAGCCTGCGACCCGGCGGCGGCCAGGTCCGCGGCGAGCCGTGCGGCCCGCGGGGCATCCGGGCCGCGACGGGAGACCAGCAGCAGGTATTTGAACCCCCGCGATTTCGCCAAATGCAGGGTCAGCTCCGCGCCGATCCCCCCGGTCCCGCCGGTGATCAGCACCGTCCCGTCCCGGTCCCAGTCCCTGCCACCCGGTGCCGCCGCGGTGTCAAGGAACCCCAGCCGCCCGGCCAGCAGCTCCCCGCCGCGGATGAGGTACTGGTCCTCGCCGACAGCCAGCATCGCTGCCACCGGCAGCGGCGCGGTTTCGTCGTCTTCCGGGTCGGCCAGCAGCAGCCGCCCCGGGTATTCGGCCTGGGCCGAGCGGGTTAGGCCCCAGGCGGCCGCCGCGCCCAGGTTCCGGCCGCTGACCGCACCCGGCGCCGAGATCACCAGCCGGACGCCGGCCAGCCGCTCCTCTGCCAGGAAGGGCTGCAGCGCGGCCAGGACGGTCACGGCCGCTGGTTCCGGGGTGGTGTCCGGCACCGGGAACACCACCGCTGCCTCACGGCCGGTCAGCCCAGCCAGCCAGGCGGCGGGCGGGTTCGCCGCCGTCGCCTGGTCAAGCACCACCACGCCCGTGTCCCTTGCCTCAGGGACCGGCCCGCCGGGGACTTGAACCCAGTCCAGCTGCAGCAGCCCCGCCGCCGCGCCCACGGCCCGCGGCACCGCGGGCGCCGGCCGCAGCACCACTGACCCCACCGACACCACTGGCGCTCCGGCCCCGTCGACCGCCGCCACCAACATGGTCTCCTCACCAGTCGGGATGATCCGCGCTCGTAGCCACGACGCACCCGCCGCGTGCAGCGACACCCCCGACCACGACACCGGCACCAGCGGCCCGACCGCATCCCGGTCGACCCCGCGCGAGAATCCGGCCGCGTCCACTACCGCGTCCAGCAGAACCGGGTGCAGGCCGAACAGCCCCGCATCCCCCGCCGCCTCAGCGGGCAGCTCTAGTTCCGCGAATACCTCGTCCCCCCGCAGCCACACGCCCCGCAGCCCCGAGCCGCCCGCACCGCCCAGGTCCGCAGCGGCCGCCCCGTCAGGCGGCCAGGCACTCGCGTCGAACCCATCGCCCGACCGCCCTGGCGCGAGTACGCCGCTGGCGTGCTCGGTCCAGGCCGTGCCCGGCGCGGCGTCGGGTCGGGACTGAATACTCACCGGGCGGTCCCCGGACTGGTCCGGGGCGGCCACGCTGACCTGGACCGTGACGCTGCCGTCGCCGGGCAGTACCAGCGGGGCGGCCACGGTGAGTTCCCGCACCTGCCCGCAGCCAGCCTCGTCCCCGGCCCTGATCGCCATCTCAAGCAGCGCCGTGCCCGGTACCAGTACCAGCCCATTCGCCGCACGATCGGCCAGCCATGGGTGCGCCGCCGCCGACAGCCGCCCGGTCAGCAGGAAGCCGCCCGCCGCGGCCAGTTCCACCACCGCGCCGAGCAGCGGGTGGCGGGCAGCGGTCAGCCCGGCTGCGGCGACATCCCCGGTCCCCGGCCTGGGCCAGAACCGCTTTCGCTGGAACGGGTAGGTCGGCAGCGCCACTCGGCGGGCGCCGGTCCCGGCGAACCAGGCCGCCCAGTCCACGGCGGCGCCGACGGTGAACAGCCGGGCCAGCGCCTCCGCCAACGCCCGTTCCTCGCCCGCACCTTGGCCGTGGCCCGCGCCCTCGCCCGTTCCCGGGCCGGATCGCAGCACCGGGACCGCGACCACCGGACCCGGCCCGTCTGGCTCGTCCGTCCCGTCGTCGGCCATGGCGGCGACCAGACCGGACAGCGCCTGTCCCGGCCCCGCCTCCGCGAACCAGGTCGCCCCGGCCGTTCGCAGAGCGGCGACCCCGGCGGCGAACCGGACCGGCTCCCGCACGTGCCGCACCCAGTAACCCGGGTCGGTGAGCTGCCCGGGGACAGCCAGCTTGCCGGTCACGTTGGACACCATCGGCAGGACGGGCTCGGCGTACGACAGGCTGGCGGCCACCGCGGCGAATTCGTCCAGGACGGGTTCCATGAGCGGCGAGTGGAACGCGTGCGACACCCGCAGCCGGCGGGAACGGCGGCCCGGCAGCGCGGCCACAACGGCGTCCACCGCGGCTTCTTCCCCGGAGATCACCACCGAGGCCGGGCCGTTCACGGCGGCCAGCGATACTCCCGCCCCCAGCAGCGGGGCGACCTCTTCTTCGGTGGCGGCGATCGCGGTCATCGCCCCGCCCGCAGGCAGCGCGCCCATCAGCCGGCCCCGCGCCGCCACCAGCGCCGCAGCGTCACCGAGGGACAGCACCCCGGCCGCGTGCGCCGCCGCGATCTCACCGACCGAGTGCCCGGCCACCAGCGCAGGGTCAATCCCCAGGGACTCAAGCAGCCGGAACAAGGCCGTCCCGGCCGCGAACAACGCCGGCTGGGCGTACGCCGTGTTCTCCAGGGCCTGCTCGTCCTCGCCCCACATCACCTGACGCAGCGGCGTATCCAAGTGCTCGTCCAGGGCCGCGCAGACCGCGTCCAGCGCCTTCGCGAACACCGGGAACCGCCCGTACAGCTCCCGGCCCATGCCCAGCCGCTGCGCCCCCTGGCCCGGGAACAGCACCGCCACCCGGCCCTCGGCCGCGGCTCCCCGGGCGACCTCGATCCCGTCCAGGAACACGGACCTGTGCCCCAGCACCGTCCTGGTCGTGGCCAGCGAGAAACCCACGTCGAGAGCCGGAGCATCCACCCCCGCCACCCGCGCCAGCAGCGCGTCCAGGGGTGCCGCGGATTTGGCCGACACCGGCCACGGCACAGTGCCAGCCCTGATGGCTGTGCTAGCCCCGCTCGCCGCAGTGCTTGCCCCGCTCGCCTCCGCCCGCCCGGGACCCCTGTCTCCTCCCTCGTCACTCAGTCGCCGCGCTCCCTCGCTCCTCAGTCCGGGGACAGGGGCGCGCGCTTCGGCTCGCGGCAGGGGCGCGGGTTCGGGCTGCTCCAAGATCACGTGGGCGTTGGTCCCGGAGATCCCGAACGACGACACCGCCGCCCGCCGCAGACGGCCCGCGTCCGGCCACGGCACCGCCTCGGTCACCAGCTCCACCGCACCCGCCGACCAGTCAACGTGTGAAGACGGGACATCCACGTGCAGCGTGGGCGGCACCATGCCGTGGGCCATCGCCTGCACCATCTTGATGACCCCGGCGACCCCGGCGGCAGCTTGGGTGTGGCCGAGGTTCGACTTGACCGAGCCGAGCAACAGGGGCCGTTCCCGGTCCTGCCCGTAGGTGGCCAGCAGCGCCTGAGCCTCGATCGGGTCGCCCAGCGTGGTCCCGGTTCCATGGCCCTCGACCACGTCCACCTCGGACGGCTGCAGCCCGGCCGCGGCCAGGGCGCGGCGGATGACCCGCTGCTGCGACGGGCCATTCGGGGCCGTCAGCCCGTTCGACGCTCCGTCCTGGTTGACCGCGCCGCCCCGCAGCACCGCCAGCACCTCATGACCCAGACGGCGGGCGTCGCTGAGCCGCTCGAGCACCACCAGCCCCACGCCTTCGGACCAGCCCGTGCCGTCCGCGGCGTCGGAGTAGGCCTTGCACCGCCCGTCGGCGGCTAGGCCGCCCTGCCGGGAAAAACCGGCGAAGCCCATCGGGGTAGCCATCACCGTGACCCCGCCGGCCAGGGCCAGCGAGCACTCCCCGCCGCGCAGCGACTGGGCCGCCAGGTGCATCGCCACCAGCGACGATGAGCACGCCGTGTCTACCGTGACCGCCGGGCCCTCTATGCCAAGCGCGTAGGACACCCGGCCGGACACCGCGCTCGGGGACAGCCCGGTGACCGCATGGCCGCCGACGTCATCCCGCGAGTTGATGACGAGCGAGAAATAGTCCTGGCCGCTGGCGCCGACGAAGACACCGGCCTGGCTGCCGCGCAGGGATACCGGGTCGATCCCGGCCCGCTCCACCGCCTCCCACGCCGTCTCCAGCAGCAGCCGCTGCTGGGGGTCGGTCGCGACCGCCTCGCGCGGCGAGATCCCGAAGAAGGCGGCGTCGAACCCGGCCACATCGTCGAGGAACCCGGCCCGGCCGATTTCTCCCCCGTCCGCGAACCGCTCCCAGCCCCGGTCACGGGGAAACTCCACGATCCCGTCCCCGCCGTTGATCACCAGCTCCCACAGGTCTTCCGGAGAGCCGACCCCGCCCGGGAAACGGCACGCCATGCCGACGATGGCGACCGGGTCACCGGAAACAGCCGCTGCAGGCGGTTCCGCCGCCCGCTCCTCGCCGACGGTTCCCGGGTCTAGTTCCCGGGCGAGGTGGGCGGCCAGCACGATGGGGGTGGGGTAGTCGAAGATGAGGGTGGCGGGCAGCCGCAGGTCGGTCGCGGCCGACAGCCGGTTGCGGAGCTCGATCGCGGTCAGCGAGTCAAACCCCAGTCCGCGGAACTCACCGGCCGGGTCCACCGCCGACACCGACGCGTGCCCAAGCACCGCCGCCGCCTCCGCCCGGACCAGCTCAGTCAGGTGCCGGCCCCGCTGGGCTTCCGGCATCTGGTTCAGCTGCCTGGCCAGGTCCCGCCCGGCACCCGGCCCCCCGGCGGCCGCCGCTCGGCGGCCCGGACCGGCCAGTCCCCACAGCACCCGGGGCAGCCCGTCCCGGCCCGATCCACTCCCGAAGGAGGTCATCGCGGGACCGAGCGGGACCAGGTACGGCGCCCCGGCATCCACGGCGGCGTCAAACAGGGCCAAGCCCTCGTCCAGGGTCAGCGGCGGCGGCCCGGCGCTGCGCATCCGGCGGGCCGCCGCCCCGGTCAGCGTGCCTGCCATGCCGCCGGCTGAGGTCCCAGGCCGGCCAGGCCAGCGACTGCCCGGCCAGCCCCGCGCGGACCCGGGCCACGGCCAGCGCGTCTAGTACAGCATTGGCCGCCGCGTAGCTGCCCTGACCGGGCGAGCCCAGCACCGCCGCCGAGGAGGAAAACAGCACGAACCCGGCCAGGTCAGCCTCCCGGGTCAGCTCGTCCAGGTGCATCGCCCCGCCTGCCTTCGGGCCCAGCACCGTGCCCAGTCTTTCCGGCGTGAGCGAGGTGATCACCCCGTCGTCGAGCACGCCGGCCGCGTGGACGACCGCGGTCAGCGGATGATCCGCCGGGACCCGGGCCAGCAGGGCGGCCAACTGCTCCCGGTCGGCCACGTCGCAGGCCGTGATGGTGACGTGTGCCCCGGCGGCGGCCAGGTCCGCGGCCAGCTCCGTCGCCCCTGGGGCATCCGCGCCCCGGCGGGAGACCAGCAGCAGGTGCCGGAACTCGTGCTCCCGCACCAGGTGCCGGGCCAGCTCCGCCCCGATCCCCCCGGTCCCGCCTGTCACCAGCACCGTCCCGTCCCGGTCCCAGTCCCGGCCACCCGGTGCCGCCTGAGTGTCGAAGAACGCCAGCCGCCCGGCCAGCAGCTCCCCGCCGCGGAGGAGGTACTGGTCCTCGCCCGCGGCCAGCATCGCTGCCACCGGCAACGGGCCGGACTCGTCCTCGGAGTCGGCCAGCACCAGCCGCCCCGGGTACTCCGACTGAGCCGAGCGGATGAGGCCCCACACCGCCGCCCCGGCCAGGTTCCGGCCACTGACCGCGCCCGGCGCCGAGATCAGCAGCTGGACGTTCGCCAGCCGCTCCTCAGCCACGAAAGCCTGCACCGCCCCCAGCACCAGCCCGCACACCACCGTGACCCCGCCCGGCCCCGCCGCCGCCGACGGCACCGGCAACACCACCGCCGCCTCGCCGCCGGTCACCCCGGCCAGCCACCCCCCAGCCGGCCCCGCCACCAGCCCCGCGTCCAGCACCACCACATCTGGGTTCGCATCCCCGACTCCCGCGCTCCGCGGGACGATCCCGGCAACGTCCACCGGAACCCACTCCAGCCGCAGCAGCCCCGCCGCCGCGTCCTTGGCCCGCGGCATCGCGGGCGCGGGCCGCAGCACCACCGACCCGACCGACAGCACCGGCGACCCGGCCCCGTCGACCGCGGTCACCGACACGGTCTCCTCGTCCGCCGGGGTGATCCGGGCCCGCAGCCAGGAAGCCCCCGCCGCGTGCAGCGACACCCCGGACCACGACGCCGGCACCAGCGGTTCCCCGCCGTCCGACACGGCCAGGCCGGCCGCGTGCAGCACCGCGTCAAGCAGGGCCGGGTGCAGGCCGAACAGCCCCGCATCCCGGGCGGCCTCGGCCGGCAGCTCTACTTCCGCGAACACCGCGCCGTTCTGCCGCCAGACCTCGCGCAGCCCGGGCCGGGCCCCGGTCTCGCCCAGGTCGACGGCGGTTGCCCTCGCCGGCGGCCACGCTCCTGTGTCCGCCAGGATCGGATCCCCGGCGGGGAGGCCGGCGGGGGCGGGCGCGAGAATGCCGGCAGCGTGCTCGGCCCAGGCGGCACCCGTCTCGTTTCCGGGGCGGGCGAAAATACGGACCCGCCGGTCCCCGGTCCCGACCAGGCCCGGGGCCGCTACCCGGACCTGGACCACCGCGGACTCCCCGGCCGGCACGACCAGCGGCGCGGTCAGCCTCAGCTCCCGTACCAGCCCGCACCCGACCTCGTCACCGGCCCGCACTGCCATCTCCAGCAGCGCCGTCCCCGGCACCGGGACCGGCCCGCTCGCCGTCTCGCCGGCCAGCCACGGCTGCGCCGCCGCCGACAGCCGCCCGGTGAACACCACTCCCCCGTCGTCAGCCAGCTCAACCGCCGCGCCGAGCAGCGGGTGGCGGGCGGCGGTGAGGCCGGCCGCGGTCACGTCACCGGCCCCGGTGGCCGGCCGCGGCCAGAATCGTTCGTGCTGGAACGGGTAGGTCGGCAGGCCCACCCGGCGGGCACCGGTTCCGGCGAACCAGGCCGCCCAGTCAACGGCGGCGCCGACCGTGAAAAGCCGGGCCAGGCCCTCGGCCAGCGACCACATCTCGCCCGCGCCCGCCAGTCCGCTCCCATCGCCCGCGCCATCGGCCGGGCCGGGACCGCCGCTCAGCAGGGCGACCGCCGCCAAAGGCCCCGCCCCGCCCCGCTTGTCGTCATCTCCGTCGCCGGCGTCCGTGGCGGCGGTCAGGGCGGTCAGCGCCCGGCCGGGCCCGGCTTCGGCGAACCGGGTCGCTCCCGCCGCTCGCAGCGCCGCGATACCGTCGGCGAACCGGACCGGCTCGCGCACATGCCGGACCCAGTAGTCCGGATCAGCCAGCTCGCCGTCCGCGGCCAGCTCCCCGGTCACGTTGGACACCACTGGGATCCGCGGCTCGGCATACGACAGCCCGGCGGCCACCCCGGCGAACTTCTCGAGCATCGGCTCCATGAGCGGCGAATGGAAGGCGTGCGACACCCGCAGGCGGTGCGAGCGCCGGCCCGGCAGCGCGGCCGCGACCGTATCCACCGCCGCCTGCTCCCCGGAGATCACCACCGAGGTCGGGCCGTTGACCGCGGCCAGCCAGGCGCCGTTGCCCAGCAGCGGGGAGACTTCCTCCTCGGTGGCGGCGATGGCGGTCATCGCCCCGCCCGCCGGGAGCGCCCCCATCAGCCGGCCCCGGGCGGCCACCAGGGCACCCGCATCCGGCAGCGACAGCACCCCGGCTACATGCGCGGCGGCGATCTCGCCGACGGAGTGCCCGGCCACGAACTCCGGGACTACGCCCAGGGACTCAAGCAGCCGGGACAGCGCCGTCCCCACCGCGAACAGCGCCGGCTGGGCGTACGTCGTGTTCTCCAGCGCGGCCTCGTCCGTCCCCCACATGACTGCGCGCAGCGGGGTATCGAGGTGCTTGTCCAAGGCGGCGCAGGCCGCGTCGAGCGCGTCCGCGAATACCGGGAACCGCTGGTAGAGGCCCTGGCCCATACCGAGGCGCTGCGCCCCCTGCCCCGGGAACAGCACCGCCACCCGGCCCTCAGCCGCACTCCCCCTGGCCACCTCGACCCCGTCCAGCAGGACGGAACGGTGCCCGAGCACCGCCCGGCTGGTCGCCAGCGAGAACCCCACGTCGACAGGCAGCTCATCGATTGCCCGTACCCGCTCAAGCAGGGCGTCCAAGGCCGCCGGGGACTTCGCCGACACTGCCCACGGCACTACCCCGGGCAGCACGGCGGGCTCCGGCTGCCCGGGCTCGGGTTCGTCCGGGGTGGCTTGTTCGAGGATGAGGTGCGCATTGGTGCCGGTGATGCCGAACGAGGAGACCGCCGCGCGGCGCGGGTGCCCGGCGTCCGGCCAGGGCACCGCCTCGGTGACCAGGTCCACCGCCCCGGCCGACCAGTCCACCTGGGTCGAGCGGGTGGCGGCGTGCAGGGTAGGTGGCACCGTGCCGTGCCGCATGGCCTCGATCATCTTGATGACCCCGGCCACCCCGGCCGCGGCCTGCGCATGCCCGATGTTCGACTTCACCGAACCGAGCAGCAGGAGCCGCTCCCGGTCCTGGCCGTAGGTGGCGAGCAGCGCCTGGGCCTCGATCGGGTCGCCCAGCCTGGTGCCGGTCCCGTGGCCTTCGACCACGTCCACCTCGGACGGCTTCAAGCCGGCGGCGGCCAGGGCGCGGCGGATGACCCGCTGCTGCGACGGTCCGTTGGGGGCGGTCAGCCCGTTCGATGCCCCGTCTTGGTTCACCGCCGAGCCACGGACCACTGCCAGCACCTCGTGCCCGTTGCGGCGCGCATCCGACAGCCGCTCGAGCACCACGATCCCGGCGCCCTCGGCCCAGCTCGTCCCGTCCGCGTCATCGGAGTAGGCCTTGCACCGGCCGTCGGCCGCCAGACCGCCCGCCCGGGAAAACTCGAGCAGCACGTTTGACGTGGTCATCACGTTGACCCCGCCCGCCAGGGCCAGTGAGCACTCGCCACCGCGCAGCGCCTGCATCGCCAGGTGCATCGCCACCAGCGACGACGAGCAGGCGGTGTCCACCGTCACCGCCGGACCTTCCAGGCCCAGCGAGTACGAGATCCGTCCCGACAGGGCACCGGCGGCGATACGGCTGCCGCCGTCACCGGGCGCGTCGAACTGCGATCGCGCCAGCACGTAGGCATAGTCCTGGCCGTTGGTGCCCATGAACACCCCGGCTTGGCTGCCGCGCAGCGATACCGGGTCGATCCCGGCCCGCTCCAGCGCCTCCCACGCCGTCTCAAGCAGCAGCCGCTGCTGCGGGTCCAGTGCCACTGCCTCACGCGGCGAAATCCCGAAAAAGGCGGCGTCAAAACCGGCCGCGTCATCAAGGAACCCGGCCCGCTGGGCCACCTGCTCTTCCGGGTTCCAGCCACGGTCGGCGGGGAATGCCGATATCGCGTCGGTGCCCGAATTCACCAGGTCCCACAGGTCCTCGGGCGAGGTCACCCCTCCGGGGTAGCGGCAGCTCATCCCCACGATCGCCACCGGCTCCGACGTGGCCGCGAGAAGCTGTTGGTTCTGCCGCCGCAGCTGGTCTGCCGTCTTCATCGAAGCCCGGAGGGCTGCTACCAGCTTCTCGTTAGGCGTGGTCATGGCCGGTTCCCTCATCCTCGAGGGGCCGCAGGGCCCCGTTCATCGCGGCCTGCACGAGCTCGTCCACGTCCATCTCGTCGAATGACTCACCGGGCTTGGCCAGCGCGGCGGCGCCGGCCGCCGCGCCGGCGGAGGTGAGCATCAGCAGCTGCTCAAGCACGCCGGTCTCGCGCAGCCGAGCGATCGGGACAGAGGCCAGCAGCTTCCGGATCTCGCCGTCGTCCGCATCCGCGTCCGGATCCTGACCGCCGGCGGTGCCGGGGTCCAGTTCCCGCGCCAGGTACGCAGCCAGGGCAGCCGGGGTCGGGTAATCGAACACCAGCGTCGCCGGCAGCCGCAGCCCCGTCGCCGCCGACAGCCGGTTGCGCAGCTCCACCGCCGTCAGCGAGTCGAACCCCAGCCCCCGGAACTCGCCGCCTGGATCCACCGCCGACGCCGACGCATGCCCAAGCACCGCCGCCGCCTGTGCCCGGACCAGCTCGGCCAGCTGACGGCCCCGCTGGGCCTCCGGCATCCCGGCCAGCTGCCTGGCCAGGTCCCGGTCGGCGCCCGGCTCCGCAGCGGCGGCCGCCCGGCGGCCAGCACCGGCCAGGCCCCACAGCACCCGCGGCAGCCCGGCCCGGCCCGCCGCACCCCCGAAAGACGTCATCGCAGTACCGACCGGAACCAGGTACGGCGTCCCGGCGTTCACGGCGGCGTCGAACAGCGCCAGCCCCTGCTCCAGCGTCAGCGGCGGCGGCCCCGCTGACCGCATACGCCGCGCCGCCGCCCCGGTCAGCGTGCCGGCCATCCCGCCGGTTAGCTCCCACGCCGGCCAGGCCAGGGACTGGGCTGGCCGCCCGGCCGCTGCCCGTGCCGCCGCGAGGGCGTCGAGGACCGTGTTGGCGGCGGCGTAGCTGCCCTGCCCGGGCGAACCCATCACCGCGGCGGCCGAGGAGAACAGCACGAACCCGGCCAGGTCCAGGTCCCTGGTCAGCTCGTCCAGGTGCAGCGCCGCCCCGGCCTTGGGCCCGAGGACCGTGGCCAGCCTTTCCGGGGTGAGCGAGGTGATCACCCCGTCGTCGAGGACTCCGGCCGCGTGGATGACGGCGGTCAGCGGACGGTCACCGGGGATCCCCCCGATCAACGCGGCCAGCTGTGCCCGGTCGGCCACGTCACAGGCGGCAATCACCGCCTGCGCCCCGGCCGCGCCCAGGTCGGCGGCCAGCCGGGCCGCCCCCGGGGCATCCGGGCCGCGCCGGGAGACCAGCAGCAGGTGCCTGAACCCGCCATCGCGGGCCAGGTGCTTAGCCAGCTCCGCGCCGATGCCGCCGGTCCCGCCGGTGATCAGGACGGTCCCGTCCCGGTCCCAGTCAGGCGCCGGGGTGGCCTGCGGGCCGAGCCGGGCCAGCCGCCCGGCCAGCAGGATGCCGTCTCGGATCAGGTACTGGTCCTCCCCGGCGGCCAGCATCGCGGCGACCGGCAGCGGGCCGTCCTCGCTCGCCGGGTCGGCCAGGATGATCCGCCCGGGGTGCTCCGACTGCGCGGAGCGGATGAGACCCCAGACCGCCGCCGCGCCCAGGTTCGCGCCGCTGACCGCGCCCTGCGCGCTGACCACCAGCCGGACCCCGGCCAGCCGGTCCTCGGCCAGCCAGGCCTGCACCGCCCCCAGGACCGGCCCAGCTACCGTGGTGAGCCCGTCCGGGCCCGGTTCCACGGCCGGGACCGACAGCACGACCACGGTTTCCTGGCCGGTGATCCGGGCCAGCCACGTGGCCGACGGCCCGGCCAGCCCCGTCTCGGCAAGCACGGCCTCGTCAAGCACAGCCACGCTCACGGCGTGCCCGTTGCGGGCGTCGGCGGCCGGGACGGGCACCCAGTCCAGGCCGAGCAGGCCGGCCGCCGGGTTCGCGGTCTGGCTGGCCGTTGCCGCGGGCGCCGGGCGCAGGGCGACCGACTGCACGGTTAGCACCGGTGTCCCGGCGCCGTCGACCGCCGTTACCGACACGGCCTCGTCCCCGACCCGGGTAATCCGCGCCCGCAGCCACGACGCCCCGGCCGCGTGCAGGGTCACCCCGGACCAGGAGAACGGCAGCAGCGGCTCCGGCGGCTCCGCCTCGGCCGCGCCGGCGAAGCCGGCGGCCTGCAGCACGGCGTCGAGCAGGGCCGGGTGCAACCCGAACCGGCCGGCGTCGGCTCCGGTTCCGTCGGACATGGAGTCGCCGGGCAGCGCCACTTCGACAAATGCTTCCCCCGGGAGCTGCCAGACTTCCCGTAGTCCGCGCAGCGCCGGCCCGTACTCGGTCCGGCCGTAGAGCTCGTCCAGGTCGGCGGCTGTCGCCCCAGCTGGCGGCCAGGTCCCTGTGTTGGCCGGAACAGCGACGGCCTGGACATCGCCGAGCCCCGGCTGTCCTGGGGCCAGCACGCCGGCGGCCTGTTCGGTCCATGTGGTCCCGGCCCCGTCCTCGGGCCGGGTGAAGATACGAACCGGCCGGGTCCCGGTCCCGTCCTCGTCCGGGGCGCCGACCCGGACCTGAATCACGACGGCGCGGTCGGCCGACAGGGGCAGCGGCGCGGTCACCGCCAGCTCCCGGACGAGGCCGCAGCCGACTTCGTCCCCGGCCCGGACCGCCAGCTCCAGGAACCCGGTTCCCGGGAACTGGGTGAGGCCGTCGGCTACGTAGTCGCCCAGCCAGGGCTGGTCCGCCACCGACAGCCGTCCGGTGAGGACGACCCCGCCGTCGGCCAGGTCGGCGGCGGCACCGAGCAGCGGGTGCCCGGGCGCGGTCAGCCCGGCCGCGGTCACGTCCCCGGTTCCGTTCTCCGGCCGGGACCAGTACCGTTCCCGCTGGAACGGGTACGTCGGCAGCGCCACCCTGCGGGCCCCGGTCCCGGCGAACCACGCCGCCCAGTCCAGCGCCGCCCCAGCGACGAAAAGCCGCCCCAGGCCCTCGGCCAGGGACCGCTCTTCCTCCGCGTCCATGAGCGGCACGGCCATGGCCTCATCGGCGGCCAGAGCGGTCAGGGCCCTGCCGGGTCCGGCCTCGGCGAACCAGGATGCGCCGGCGGCACGCAGCGCGGCCAGCCCGCCGGCGAACCGGACCGGCTCGCGCACGTGCCGCACCCAGTAATCCGGATCGGTCAGCAGCCCCGGAGAAGCCAGTTGTCCGGTCACGTTGGACACCACCGGCAGCACCGGCTCGGCGTACGACAGACCGGCGGCCAGCGCAGCGAACTCTTCGAGCATCGGCTCCATCAGCGGCGAGTGGAACGCATGCGACACCCGCAGCCGCCGCGACCGCCGGTCAGGCAATGCGGCCGCGACCGCGTCCACCGCCGCCTGCTCGCCGGAGAGCACCACCGAGGCCGGGCCGTTCACCGCCGCCAGCCAGGCGCCGTCACCGAGCAGCGGGGCGACCTCGTCCTCCGTCGCGGCGATCGCGGTCATCGCCCCGCCCGCTGGCAGGGCACCCATCAGCCGGCCTCGGGACGCCACCAGGGCCGCCGCATCCGGCAGGGACAGCACCCCGGCCACGTGAGCCGCCGCGATCTCCCCGACCGAATGCCCGGCCACGAACCCAGGGGCGATCCCCAAGGACTCAAGCAGCCGGAACAGCGCCGTGCCGACAGCGAACAACGCCGGCTGGGCGTAGGCCGTATCGTTCAGCGCCGCATCGTCCGGCCCCCACATGACTTCGCGCAGCGGGGTATCCAGATGCTCGTCCAAAGCCGCGCACACCGCGTCCAGGGCATCCGCGAACACCGGGAACCGCTCGTACAGGCCCCGGCCCATACCAAGCCGCTGCGAGCCCTGACCCGGGAACAGCACTGCCACCCGGCCCTCCGCAGCGCTCCCCCGGGCCACTTCGACGCCGTCCAGGAGCACCGCCCGCTGCCCTAGCACCGCCCGGGTGACCGCCAGCGAGTACCCCACGTCTACCGCGGGAGCGTCCACCGCAGGGACCTGGGCCAGCAGCTCGTCCAGCGCCCCGGCCGACTTCGCCGACACCGCCCACGGCACCGCCGAAGGCACCACGGCAGGCTCTGCCGGCTGCGCCGGCTCAGGCACGGGCGCGGGCTGTTCCAGGATGACGTGCGCGTTCGTCCCGCTGGCACCGAAGGAGGACACTGCGGCGCGGCGCGGCCGCCCGGCGTCGGGCCACGGCACCGCCTCGGTCGCCAGCCGGATCGCCCCGGCCGACCAGTCCACGTGCGTCGACGGGCGGTCGACGTGCAGTGTCCTGGGCAGTTCGCCGTGCCGCATGGCCTGGATCATCTTGATGACCCCAGCGACGCCAGCCGCGGCCTGCGGGTGGCCGATGTTGGACTTGACCGAGCCGAGCAGCAGCGGACGGCCCTCGGGGCGGTCCTGCCCGTAGGTGGCGATCAGCGCCTGGGCCTCGATCGGGTCGCCGAGCTTGGTCCCGGTGCCGTGCGCCTCGACCGCGTCCACCTCGGACGGCTGCAGCCCGGCCACCGCCAGGGCGCGGCGGATCACCCGCTCCTGGGACGGGCCGTTGGGGGCGGTGAGGCCGTTGGAGGCACCGTCGGAGTTGATCGCAGAACCGCGCAGCACGGCCAGGACCTGGTGTCCGCGGCGCTCGGCGTCGGACAGCCGCTCCACCACCAGCATGCCGACGCCCTCCGACCAGGCAGTTCCGTCGGCTGAATCGGCGAAGGTGCGGCAGCGCCCGCCGGGCGACATGGCGCCCATCTCGCCAAACTCGGCGAAGACCACGGGGGTGGCCATCACCGTCACCCCCCCGGCCAGCGCCAGCGAGCATTCACCCGAGCGCAGCGCCTGGACGGCCAGGTGCAGCGCGACCAGCGACGACGAGCAGGCGGTGTCGACCGACACGGACGGGCCCTGGAAACCGAAGGAGTAGGAAAGCCGGCCGGACAGCAGGCTGGCCGACTGGGCCGTCTCGGCGTGCCCGAGCTGGCCGGCCGGGGGCCGGTAGTCGCCGCTGCCGCCGCCGATGAACACGCCGGTGTCGCCGCCGCGCAGCGGCACCGGATCGATCCCGGCCGCTTCCAGGGCCTCCCAGGCGGCCTCGAGCACGATCCGCTGCTGCGGGTCCATGATCAGCGCCTCGCGGGGCGAGATGCCGAAGAACCCGGGGTCGAAGTCGCCCGCGTCGTACAGGAAGCCGCCGTACTGGGTGACGAGCCGGTCGGCGGCCCGTTCCCAGCCCCGGTCGGACGGGAACGGGCCGATCGCGTCCACCTCGTCGCGGACCAGTTGCCAGAGGTCGTCCGGGTTCCGCACCCCGCCGGGGTAGCGGCAGCTCATGCCCACGATCACGATCGGGTCCCCGGTCTGGGGACGGTAGGCCTCCTGCTCTTGCCCGTCCCCCGTCTGGTCGCCGAACAGCCTGGCGTGCAGCAGGGCGGCCACCGCCTCCGGGGTGGGGTGGTCGAACACCAGCGTGGCGGGCAGCGCCAGGCCGGTCGCGGCCCCGAGCGCGTTGCGCAGGTCGACCGCGGTCAGCGAGTCGAAGCCGAGGTCACGGAACGCCCGCCCGGCGGTGACGGCCGAGCTGCCCCGGTGCCCGAGCATCGCCGCCGCCTGCGTACGGACCAGGCTCAGCAGCGCGGCCCGGCGGTCTGCCTCCGGACGGGCCGCCAGTTCGGCCGCCAGGCCGGCCGCATCGGCGCCGGCCGGGCTGGTGCCGAGGTGGCCGGGACGGGCCGGCGCCCGGCGGGCCGCGAGCAGCTCGTCGAACAGCCGGGTCGGCCGCTGCCGGGCCGTGGCGGCCGCGAAACGGTCCCAGCTGACCTCGGCCACCGTCACCGCCGGCTCGCCCGCGGCGATGATCCCGGGCAGGATGTCCAGCGCCCGCCCGGCGTCCACGGCGGGCAGGCCGCTGTTCCGCAGGTGGGCGGCGAGCCCGTCCGCGACGACGCCGTCCCAGGCGCCCCAGAACACGGTGAGGGCGCGTTCGCCGGCCGCCTGGCGCCCGCGGGCGACGGCGTCCAGGTATGCGCCGGCCCCAGCCGCCGCTGCCTGGCCGCTTATTCCCCAGGTCCCGGCGACCGAGGCGAACATGACGAACGCCTCAAGCGGCCGGCCCGCGAGCGCCGCCTGCAGTCCGTCGACGTCCGCGGCCAGGGTGGCCAGGAAGGCGCCGGGCTCGTCGCCCGGCCGCGGCTCGCCGCCCGCGAGGAACACCGCGGCGGGCTGGAAACGGTCGAGGAACGCCGCCGTGATTGCGGAATCGGCCAGGTCGCAGGGCACGACGGTCAGCTCGGTCGCGGTTTCCGCGAGGTCCCGCCGCACCACGTCGAGCAGCGCCTGCTCCGGTTCGCCCGGTCCGGCCAGCACGACCTGCCCGGCGCCCTGCCGGGCCAGCCAGCGGAGCAGCTGACCGCTGACCGTGGTCAGGGTTCCGGCGACGAGTACGGTGCCGGACGGATGCCAGCCGCCCGCCGCGGCGCCGGCGGTCAGGCGCACCAGCCGCCGCCCGAAGATGGCGGCGGGCCGCACCGCGACCTCGTTCTCGTCGGCCGCGCCGGCCAAAGCGGCCCGGAACCGGTCCGCCGTGCGCTGGTCGAGCTCGCCCGGCAGGTCGGCCAGGCCGCCCCAGGCCGCCGGGTCGTCCACCGCGGCGGCCCGGCCCGCGCCCCACAGCGCCGCCTGCCGGGGATCGGGGGCCGGCTCGGCCCGGCTGGCGGCGACCGCGCCGCGGGTCACCCACCACAGCGGGGCCTGGATCTCGGCCGCGCGCAGCACCCGCAGCACGTCGTCCGGCCAGACCCGCCCGTTGCGGTCCGCGCCGGCCAGCCAGGCCACACCGCGGAAGCTGGCGCCCGGCTCCGCCAGCCCAGGCGGTGCGGTCCGGTCGGCCGGGAACTCGGCCAGGACCACGTTGTCGCCCAGCGCGGCGGCGGCCGCCGCGGCCCACCCGTCGCCGGCCGCTCCGGCCGGTACCAGCGCCAGCCAGGGGCCGACGGCTAGGTCGGCTCGGCTGCCGGCCCCGCTGACCTCGACCGGTTGCCAAGCCACCCGGTAACCCCAGCCGTCAGGACCCGGGCTTGCCGGTGTCACCACGGCCCGCTCCGGCCAGTACAGCTCGCGCTGGAACGGGTAGGTCGGCAGCTCAGCCCGCCGGGCGCCGGAGCCGGCGAACCACGCGGCCCAGTCGACGCCCACCCCGGCCGCGTGCAGCCGGGCCAGCGCGGTGAGCAGTTCCCTGGGCTGTTCCCCGCGCAGCGCCACCGCCGTCACGTCCGGCACCTGGTCCAGGTTCTGCTGTGTCTCCAGGTTCTGCTGGGCCAGCGCGGCGAGCGCGCCGGACGGGCCGAGTTCGAGGAACGCAGTCACGCCGCCCGCGGCCAGGGTCGCGATCCCGGCGGCGAAGCGCACCGTCTCGCGGACGTGCCTGACCCAGTACCCGGCCTCGCCGACCAGCTCGGCCGTCGCGTAGCCGCCGGTCAGGTTGGAGATCAGCGGGATCTGGGGCGGGCGGAACGAGACGCGCTCCGCGGCCCGGCGGAAGTCGTCGAGTATGGGGTCCATCGCGGCCGAGTGGAAGGCGTGGCTGACCTGGAGCTGCCGGGTCCGGCGGCCCCGGGCCGCGAACTCCTCGGCGACCGGCTGGACGCGGGGCGCCTCGCCCGCCAGCACAAGACCGTCCGGCGCGTTGACGGCCGCGACCGACACGCCCGCGGGCAGCTCGCCCAGCTCCTCCTCGCTGGCCTGGACCGCGATCATCACGCCGCCGACCGGGAGCGACCGCATGAGCCGGGCCCGCGCCGCCACCAGCGTGCAGGCGTCGTCCAGGGAAAGCACCCCGGCCACGTGGGCGGCGGTGATCTCGCCGATGGAGTGCCCGGCCACCGCGTCCGGCCGGAGCCCCCACGACTCCGCCAGCCGGAACAGCGCCACCTCGATCGCGAACAGCGCGGGCTGGGCGAACCCGGTATCGTCGAGCCCGGACTGGTTGTCGCCCCACATGACCTCCCGCAGCGGTCGGTCGAGCTCGACGTCGAGCCGGGCCAGCACGGCGTCCAGCGCCTCGGAGAACACCGGGAACCGGCCGTACAGGTCCCGGCCCATGCCGATCCGCTGCGAGCCCTGCCCGGAGAACAGCACCGCCAGCTGCCGGGGAGCAAGCCCGGCCGTGCCCCGGGCGGCCTCGGTCACGCCGTCCTCGCCGGCCAGCAGCACGGCCCGGTGCGCGAACGCCGTCCGCCCGGCGGCCAGCGAGAACCCGATGTCGGCGGCGGACGGGGCGTCCGGCTCGCCGGCCAGCGCCAGCAGCTGGCTGACCTGGTCCTGCAGCGCCGCCTCGGACCGGCCCGCCACCGGCCAGGGCACCACATCCGGGGACCGGTCGTCGGCCGGGGCAGTGTCCGCGGGAGCGGGAGCCTGCTCCAAGATGACGTGCGCGTTGGTGCCGCTGATGCCGAAGGCGGACACGCCCGCCCGGCGCGGCCGACCGGACTCCGGCCACGCCTGCGGCTCGGTGACCAGGGACAGCACCCCGGCGGACCAGTCGACGTGGGAGGAGGGGGCGTTGACGTGCAGGGTGGGCGGCACCTCGCCGTGCCGCATGGCCATGATCATCTTGATCATCCCGGCCGCGCCCGCCGCCGCCTGGGTGTGCCCCAGGTTGGACTTGACCGAGCCGAGCAGCAGCGGCCGTTCCCGGTCCTGACCGTACGCGGCGATCAGGGCGTGCGCCTCGATCGGGTCGCCGAGCGTGGTGCCGGTGCCGTGCGCTTCGACCGTGTCGACCTCCGCCGGCGACAGCCCGGCGTCAGCCAGCGCCGCCCGGATCACCCGCTGCTGCGCCCGCCCGTTGGGTGCGGTCAGGCCGTTGGACGCGCCGTCGGAGTTGACCGCGGAACCGCGGATCAGCCCCCAGACCGGGTGACCGTTCCGCCGCGCATCCGACAGCGACTCGAGCACGAGCACCCCGACGCCCTCGGACCAGCCGGTGCCGTCGGCCGCGTCGGCGAACGCCTTGCAGCGGCCGTCGCCGGCTAGCCCGCCCGCCGCGGTGAACTCGGCGAACGCGTCCGGGCTGGTCATCACGGACACGCCGCCCGCCAGGGCCAGCGTGCACTCGCCGCCGCGCAGCGCCCGCACCGCCATGTGCGTGGCGACCAGGGCCGACGAGCAGGCGGTGTCGACCGTGATCGAGGGGCCTTCCAGGCCCAGCGTGTAGGACAGCCGGCCGGACAGCACGCTGGCCGTGGTCCCGGTGGCGGCGTGCCCGCGCACGTCGGTGGTCCCCTGGCGCAGCACCGACAGGTAATCCTGGCCGTTGGTGCCGACAAACACGCCGGTCCGGCTGTCGCGCAGCCCGGCCGGGTCGATGCCGGCCCGCTCCAGCGCTTCCCACGCGGTTTCCAGCAGCTGACGCTGCTGCGGGTCCATGGCCAGCGCCTCGCGCGGCGAGATGCCGAAGAAGTCGGCGTCGAACCACCCGGCCCGGTCGAGGAAGCCGCCTTCCAGCGTGGCCGAGTCGCGGGCCAGGGCCTCCAGGTCCCAGCCGCGGTCGGCGGGGAACCCGGAGACCGCGTCGCTACCCTCGGCTACCAGCCGCCACAGGTCCTGCGGGGAGGCCACGCCGCCGGGGAACCGGCAGCCGATGCCGACGATCGCGACCGGGTCGTCCTCCGTTACACGGACGGCCGAGGGCGCCGCGAGTGTGTCCGGCAGCGACCCGGCCAGCTCGGCGAGCACGAACGCGGCCAGGGCCCGCGGGCTCGGGTAGTCGAAGACCACGGTGGCCGGCAGCTTCAGGCCGGTCGCGGCGACCAGCGCGTTGCGCAGTGCGACCGCTGTCAGCGAATCGAAGCCCAGGTCGCCGAACGCACGGCCGAGGTCGACCGCGCCCGCATCGTCGTGACCGAGCACTGTGGCCACCAGGTCACGGACCAGGTCGACCGCGACGCGGTCGCGCGCGGGCCCGGCCAGGCCGGCCAGCCGCTCGCGCAGCGCTGTACCTGCCGGGGATCTGCCCGCTAGCCCGCTGCCCGCCCGTCCGGTGTCCCCGCCGGCCTCGCCGGCCTGCTCCGCTCCGGTCAGTTCCCTGGTCAGCGGGCTCGGCCGGAGCGCGGCGAGCGTCGCGCCGTAGCGCGCCCAGTCGATATCGGCGGTGACCACGGCCACGTCGCGCTGTTCGATCGCGCGGGCGAGCGCGGACAAGGCCAGGGACGGCGCCATCGGGATGAGCCCGCCGCGGCGGATATGGCCGGCCACGGCTTGGTCGGCGGCCATGCCCGCGCCGGCCCACGGACCCCAGGCGACCGAGGTCGCGGGCAGCTGCCGGGACCGCCGGTATTCGGCCAGCGCGTCAAGGAAGGCGTTAGCCGCGGCGTAGTTGCCCTGCCCGGGCGCGCCGAGCGTCCCCGCGGTCGAGGAGAACAGCACAAACGCGCTGAGTTCGGCCTCCCGGGTCAGGTCGTGCAAGTTGACCGCGGCGCTGAGCTTCGGGTCGAGCACGGCGGCGAGCTTGTCGGGAGTCAGCGAGTCGACGACGCCGTCGTCCACGATCCCCGCGGTGTGGATCACCGCGCCGAGCGGGAACTCCGCCGGGATGCCGGCCAGCACGGCAGCGAGGGCGGCCCGGTCGGCGGCGTCGCAGGCCGTGACCGTGACCCGGCTGCCAAGCCGGGTGAGCTCGTCAACGAGTTCCGCTGCCCCCGGTGCTTCCCCGCCGCGCCGGCTGAGCAGCAGCAGGTGGCCGGCGCCCTGGCTGGCCAGCCAGCGGGCCACCTGGCCGCCGAGGGCGCCGGTCCCGCCTGTGATCAGCACGGTGCCGCGCGGCCGGAACTCCTCGGCGCCGGACGGGCGGGGCTCATGAGCGCCGGACGGCCGGAGCTCATCGGCGCCGGACGGCGCTGCGGTCTCGCGCACCAGCCGCCGGCTGTAGATCCCCGACGCCCGCACCGCCAGCTGGTCTTCGTCCCCGGCGCCGGCGAGCGCGGACCCCAGCCGGCTCAGTGCCGCCGCATCGACCGCGGCCGGGAGGTCGACCAGGCCGCCCCACCGGTCCGGGTGCTCAAGCGCGACGACCCGGCCAAGGCCCCAGACCGTGGCCTGCCCCGGATTCTGTACGCTCTCCGAGCGGCCGACCGCCACCGCGCCCCGGGTCAGGCACCACAGCGGGGCGGTCACCGCGGCGTCGCCCAGGGCCTGGGTCGCGGTCAGCGTGGCCAGCAGGGAGTTGCCGGCCAGGGCACTGCCGGCCAGGGCACTGCTGGCCAGGGCACTGCCGGCCGGCCCGTCGTCGGTCAGGGCGAGCAGCGACAGCACGCCCGCGAAGCCGCGGCCGCTCAGCTCCCGCAACTGCCCGGCCAGCGCCTCGCGGCCCGCGCCGGCCACTTCGAGCACCACCGTCTCGGTGCCCAGGGCACCGAGAACCGCCGTCACCGCGGACTGGTCACCGCCCCCGGCCGGGACCAGGACCAGCCAGGTTCCGCTCAGGACGGCCCCGTTGTGCCGGACAGGACTGCCGCCGGCCGCCGGGCGCCAGGCCACCCGGTACCGCCAGCCGTCCACCAGGGACTCCTGGCGGCGCTGGCGGCGCCAGGACGACAGGGCAGCGACCGCGCGTTCGTCCAGCTCCAGGAACGGCCCGAGCGACGACAGGTCGGCTCGTTCGACCGCGGACCAGAACTCGCCGTCCTCGGGCCCGGCGCCAGTCCCCCCGGCGCCAGTACCCCCGGGGCCGGTGAGCGGGGCCTGGGTGACCCAGAACCGGCGATGCTGGAAGGGGTAGGTCGGCAGGTCAACCGGGTGCTTTCCGGCGTACCCGGCCGCCGCGAACACCGCCGCCCAGTCCACGTCGCTGCCCGCGGTGTGCAGCCGGGCCAGCGCCGATACGATCGCGGCGGGCTCGCTCCGGTCCCGGCTGAGCACCGGGCCGCCGGTCACCAGCGGATTGCCGTCGGCGTCGCCGCCCAGGGTTTCCGCGACCGCGGCCGACAGCACCCCGTCAGGTCCGAGTTCCAGGAAGGTCTTCATCCCCCGGTCGGCCAGCCGCCTGGCCACCTCGGCGAACCGCACGGTGCCGCGGGCCTGCCCGGTCCAGTACCCGGGGTCCCTCAGCTCCTCCGGCGTGGCCAGCTGGCCGGTCACGGCCGATACCAGCGCGATGCGCGGGCTCGCGCAGGAGACGGTGGCGACGACCCGGCCGAATTCGGCCAGCATCGGGTCGATCCGCGGCGAGTGGAACGCGTGACTGACCCGCAGCCGCCGGGTGCGGTGGCCGCGGGCTTCAAGGGCGCCAGCCACCTCGAGCACGGCGTCCTCGTCGCCGGACAGCACCACCGCGGCGGGCGTGTTGACCGCGGCGATGCCAACCCGGTCACCGTTCCCGTTGATCAGCGCCATCACTTCGTCCTCGGTGGCCGCCGCGGCGACCATGGCGCCGCCCGCAGGCAGCGCCGCCATCAGCGCGCCGCGGGCCAGTACCAGGCGGCAGGCGTCATCCAGGGAGAACACCCCGGCCACGTGGGCGGCGGCGAACTCGCCGATCGAGTGCCCGGCCAGCAGCCGGGGCCGCACCCCCCACGACTCAAGCAGCCGGAACAGCGCCACCTGAAGGGCGAACAGCGCCGGCTGCGTATAGCGGGTGTCGTCGAGCAGCGCGGCCGCCTCGGTCCCGGCGGGGGCGAACATCACTTCGCGCAGCGGCCGGTCAAGCTCCGGGTCGCAGCGCGCCGCGACCTCGTCCAGGGCCGCCGCGAACACCTCGAACCGTTCGTAGAGCTCCCGGCCGGTGCCCGGCCGCTGCGCGCCCTGCCCGGTGAACAGGAAGGCGGGCTCGCCCCGGTCGGCCGGGGCCGCACCGTTCTGGCTGGCCAGCAGCGTGGCGTCGGGCCGGCCGTCCCGCAGCGCGGCCAGGCCGCGTTCCAGCTCGGTGACGTCCCTGGCCAGCACGGCGGCGCGGTAGTCCAGGCCGGACCTGGCCACGGCGAGCGAGTAGGCCAGCGCAGTCAGGGGAACCGCCGCCCGTTCGGACGAAGGGGTTTGTTCGGACAAGAAGGCAAGCAGCCGGCCCGCCTGGGCGGGCAGGGCCTCCGGCGTCCGGCCCGACAGCAGCACGGGGACGGGACCGGCCCAGGTGTCCTGTCGTACTTCGGGCTCTTGCGGCTGAGCCGGGGCCTGTTCGAGCACAGCGTGCACGTTCGTGCCGCTGAGCCCGAAGGACGACACCGCCGCGCGGGCCGGGCGGCCGGTCTGCGGCCAGGGACGGGCCTCGGTCAGCAGCTCGATCGCGCCCGAGGACCAGTCCACCTGCGCGGACGGCCGGTCGACGTGCAGGGTCCGCGGGACGGTGCCGTGCCGCATGGCCATGACCATCTTGATCACGCTTGCCACGCCGGACGCCATCTGGGTGTGGCCGATGTTCGACTTGACCGAGCCGAGCAGCAGCGGCTGCCCGGGCGTGCGTTCCTGGCCGTAGGTGGCCAGCAGGGCCTGGGCCTCGATCGGGTCGCCCAGACGGGTCCCGGTGCCGTGGCCGTCGACCACGTCGACCTCGGCCGCGCTGAGGTCCGCGTTGGCCAGGGCCAGGCGGATGACGCGCTGCTGGGACGGGCCGTTCGGTGCGGTAAGACCGTTGGACGCGCCGTCGGAGTTGACCGCGCTGCCGCGGATGACGGCCAGCACCCGGTGCCCGTGGCGCTGGGCATCGGACAGCCGCTCGAGCAGCAGCAGCCCGGCGCCTTCGGCCAAGGACATCCCGTCGGCCGCGTCCGCGTAGGCCTTGCACCGGCCGTCGGCGGCCATCGCCCGCTGCCGGCTGAAGCCGATGAACGAGGCCGGGGTGGCCATGATGCTTACCCCGCCGGCCAGGGCCAGGCTGCTCTCGCCGGTACGCAGCGACTGGCAGGCCAGGTGCATCGCGACCAGCGACGACGAACACGCCGTGTCCAGCGTGACCGCGGGGCCTTCGAACCCGAAGGTATAGGCCAGGCGGCCGGAAAGCACGCTGGAGATCGTGCCGGTGACCAGGTGCCCTTCGCTGCCCCCGTCGCCCGTCCCCGCGGCCGCGTAATCCTGGTAGCTCGCCCCGATGAACGCGCCGGTGCGGCTGCCGCGCAGCCCGGCGGGATCCAGGCCCGCCCTTTCCATCAGCTCCCAGGAGATCTCGAGCAGCAGGCGCTGCTGCGGGTCCATCGCCAGCGCTTCCCGTGGTGAGATCCCGAAGAACGCCGCGTCGAAGTCCGCGGCACCGTCGAGGAAGCCGCCGTGAGTGCTGTAGGTCTTGCCCGGGCGGTCCGGATCGGGGTCATACAGGCCGTCGGTGTCCCAGCCGCGGTCCGACGGGAAATCGGAGATGGCTTCGCCGCCGCGTTCGACCAGGTCCCACAGATCCTCCGGGGAGGCCACCCCGCCGGGGTAACGGCAGCTCATGCCGATGATGGCGATCGGATCTTCGGCGGCGGGCGCGCTCGCGGGCGTGGCCGGGCCAAGGCCGGTGCTGTCCAGCCCCGTATCGGCTAGCCCCGTGTCGTCCAGCCGGGCGCGCAGGAACTCGGTGAGGACGACCGGGCTTGGGTAGTCGAACACCATGGTGGCGGGCAGCGCGAGCCCGGTCACCGCGGCGAGGCGGTTACGCAGGTCCACCGCGGTCACCGAGTCGAAGCCGACGTCGCGGAACGCCCGGCGCTGCGACAGCGCGTCCGGGGTGGCGTGGCCCAGCACGATGGCGGCCTCGGTGAGGATCAGGTCGAGCACGGCACGGTCGCGGTCGGCGTCGGGCAGCGCCCGCAGCCGGGCGGCGAATTCGCCGCCCGCCGCCTTCCCCGGCGCCGTCAGCTCCGCCGCCAGCGCGGCGACCTCGGGGATCTCGTCGAACAGGGCGGCCGGGCGGACCGAGGTGAAGACCGGGTGGTATCGCTCCCAGTCCACGTCGGCGATAGTAATGGCGGGCTCGTCGAGATCGAGCGCCTCGCGCAGTCCCGCCAGGGCCTGCCGCGGGTCCATGAAGACCAGGCCGCTGCGGCGGATCTGCGCCGGGTCGACCCGGCCGAGGCCGATGTCATCGGCCCAGATGCCCCACGAGATCGCCGTGGCGGCTGCTCCCCGCGCCCGGCGGTGCTCGGCCAGCGCGGTGAGGTAGGAGTTGGCCGCGACGTAGGCGGAATGCTGGCCGGTTCCCCACATGCCCGCGGTCGAGGAGAACAGCACGAAGGCGTCCAGATCGGCGGTGTCCAGCAGCTCGTCCAGGTGACGGGCACCGTTGCCCTTCGCGTCCATCACCCGGGCGAAGCCGTCCAGGGTGACCTCGGTCAGCGGTGCGAGCTCGATGACCGCCGCGGCGTGCAGGACCGTGCGGACGGCACGGCCCGCGGCCTTGAGCCCGCCGAGCAGCCCCCGGACGGCTTCCCTGTCGGTCAGGTCACAGGCCACGGCCTGGGCGTCGCAGCCCAGCCCGGCGAGTTCGCTGACCAGCTCGGCGCCGCCGCCGCTCCGGCTGACCAGGACCACGTGCTCGGCCCCCTGGGCGGCGAGCCAGCGGGCCAGGTGCGGCGCGAGCGTGCCGGTGCCGCCCGTGATCAGGGTGGTGCCGCGGGGTGACCAGCGGCGAGCGGGGCGGCCAGCCGGGGCCGGGGCACGTACCACCCGCCGGGCCAGCACCCCCGCCGGGCGGACCGCGAACTGGTCTTCGCCCGCCGCGCCGCTGAGGATGGCGGCCAGCCGCTGACCGGCTCGCTGGTCGAGGTGCTCGGGCAGGTCGACCAGGCCGCCCCAGCGCTGCGGATGCTCTAGCGCGGTGGTGCGCCCCAGGCCGGCCACCTGGGCCTGGACGGGCCGGGCGAGCTTGTCGGAACGGCCGGTCGAGACGGCGCCGCGGGTGATGGCCCACAACGGCGCGTCGATGCCGGCGTCGCCGAGCGCCTGGATCAGGGTGACGCTCAGCGCCAGCCCGCGCGGCAGCGCCGGGTGGCGGTCACTGGGCTCCTCCGCGGCGGCGAGCAGTGACACGATCCCGGCCAGGTCGGGCAGGCCGTCCAGCTCTTGCGCCAGCCGGGCGGCCAGCGCCTGGCGGCCGGCGTCCGGCTCGTCCAGGGACAGGGTCCTGACCGTGGCGCCGTGCGCGGCGAGAGCCTCCGCCACGTCGTCTTCGCCGGCGGGGACGGCGGAGGTGGCGGTGACCAGGAGCCAGCTGCCGGCAAGCCGGGCCGGGGGAAGGGCGTCCACCGGACGCCAGACGGCGCGGTACCGCCACTTGTCCGCGGCGGACCGCTCGAGCTGGCGGTGACGCCAGCCGGCCAGCGCCGGCAGCACAGCGGTCACCGATTCGGTGTCGAGGTGCAGGTCAGCGGCCAGGGATTCGGCGTCCTCCCGCTCGACCGCGGACCAGAACCCGGCATCCGCCGCCTGGCCGGTGCCCGGCTGACGCGGGCCGGCCGGGACGGCCCAGTAGCGCTCGTGCTGAAAGGCGTAGGTCGGCAAGGTCACCCGGCGTCCGCCGAGGCCGGCCAGCACCCGGGACAAGCCGGCGGGTGCGCCGCGCACGAACGCCTCGGCCAGCGAGGTCAGGAACCGGTCCATGCCGCCGTGGTCGCGCCGCAGGGTACCGACGACGGCGGCCGTGACACCGGCCTCCTCCACCGCGTCCTCGATGCCCGCGGTCAGCACGGGCCGCGGGCTCACCTCGACGAAGATCCGGTGTCCCTGGCCGAGCAGGGCCGCGATGGCGGGTCCGAACTGTACCGTCTGCCGCAGGTTCCGGTACCAGTAATCAGCGTCCATCCCGGTGGTGTCCAGCAGGTCGCCGGTTACCGTGGAGAGGAACGGCACGCGGGCGGCCTGGGGACGGACCGGCGCGAGCCCGGTCAGCAGCCGTCCGCGCAGGCGTTCCACGTGCGCGGAGTGGGACGCGTAGTCCACGGCGATGACCCTGGCCCTGACGCCCTCGGCGACCAGCCCGGCCACCAGGCCGTCCAGGGCTTGCGGCGCGCCGGTGACCACGACGGAGCGGGGGCCGTTGATCGCGGCGATCGAGATGTCGTCGCCGCGCGCGGCCAGCAGCTCTGCCATCTCGGCGGCCGGCCGCGACACGGACGCCATCGCGCCGGTCCCGGACAGCACCTCGCCGATCGCCTGGCTGCGCCGGGTCACGACGCGGGCACCGTCGTCCAGCGACAGCGCGCCCGCCACGACGGCCGCGGCGATCTCGCCCTGCGAATGGCCGATGACGGCGTCCGGGACGACCCCGTGGGACTGCCAGAGGGCGGCCAGCGAAACCATTACCGCGAAGGAGACCGGCTGGACGACATCCACCCGATCAAGCGGCGGCGCGCCCGGTACCTGCCGCAGTACGTCAGCCGGCGACCAGTCGACGAAGGCGGACAGGGCGACAGCGCATTCGCCGAAGCGTTCCGCGAATACCGGGGACTCTTCGAGCAGCCGGGCGCCCATCCCGGTCCACTGGGCGCCCTGGCCGGGGAAGACGAAGACGACCTTCCCGTCGACGTCGGCCATGCCCTCGACCACTGCGGGCGACGACTGGCCCGCGGCCAGCGCGGCCGACCCGCCGAGCAGGTCTTCGAGGCTCGCGCCGGTCACCACGGCGCGGTGCTCGAACAGCGACCGGCCCGTGGCCAGGGAGTAGCCGACATCGATGGGGCGCGGCGCGGGGCCGGTCGCGGCGAAGGCGGCGAGGTTCCCGGCCTGGGCCCGCAGCGCGGTCCGTGTCCTGGCGGACAGCACCCACGGGATCACGACATCGCCGGGGTCCGGCATCCCCGCGACGTCAGCGTCGGTCACGCTGTCGGCGGGCGGCGTGACCACCGCGGGCGCGGTGACCTCAGCCGGCGGCGCCTCCTCCAGGATCGCGTGCGCGTTCGTCCCGCTGATGCCGAAGGCGGACACCGCGCAGCGGCGCGGCCGGGCGGCGGGGGGCCAGTCCGCGGGCTCGGTCAGCAGGCGGATCGTGTCCGGCGTCCAGTCCACGTGCGAGGAGGGCACGTCCGCGTGCAGGGTCGGCGGTAGCAGGCGGTGCCGCAGCGCCAGCACCATCTTGATCACGCCGGCCACGCCCGCGGCCGACTGGGTGTGCCCGATGTTCGACTTGACCGAGCCGAGCAGCAGCGGCCGCTGCGGGTCGCGGCCGGTGCCGTAGACCGCCTGCAGGGCGCGGGCTTCAATGGGATCGCCGAGCGCGGTCCCGGTTCCGTGCGCCTCGACCGCGTCGATGTCGCCGGCGATGAGGCCTGCGGCCGACAGCGCATGCTGGATGACGCGCTGCTGCGATGAGCCGTTGGGCGCGGTGAGCCCGTTGGACGCGCCGTCGGAGTTGATCGCCGAGCCGCGCACCACGGCGAGGACCTCGTGGCCCTGACGGCGCGCGTCCGACAGGCGTTCAAGCAGCAGGACGCCGATGCCCTCGGCGAGTGTCATCCCGTCGGCTGCTTCGGAGAACGCCTTGCACCGGCCGTCGGCGGCCAGCGCGCGCTGGCTGCTGAACGCGACGAATGAGGCCGGGTTGGTCATCACCGTGGCCCCGCCGGCCAGCGCGAGCGAGATCTCGCCGTTACGCAGCGCCTGGCAGGCCAGGTGCAGCGCGACCAGCGACGAGGAGCACGCCGTGTCCACGGTCACCGCGGGCCCCTCCAGCCCGAGGTGGTAGGCCAGCCGGCCCGACAGCAGGCTCGGGCTGATGCCGGTGACCAGGTGCCCGGCCGACCCCGCTTCCAGGCCGGTCCCGTACTCCTGGTAGGTCGACCCGATGAACGTGCCAGTGAGGCTGCCGCGGGCCGACTCGGGATCGATTCCGGCTGACTCGAACGTCTCCCACGTGGTTTCCAGCAGCAGCCGCTGCTGGGGATCCATCGCCAGCGCCTCGCGGGGCGAGATGCCGAAGAAACCCGCGTCGAAATCGCCCGCGTCGAGCAGGAAGCCGCCCTGAGTCGAGTAGGTGGTGCCCGCGTGGTCGGGGTCGGGATGATAGAGCCCCGCCATGTCCCAGCCGCGGTCGCCGGGGAATTCCGAGATGGCGTCCGTCCGGTCGGCCAGCAGCTGCCAGAACTGCTGCACAGAGCCCGCGCCACCGGGGAAGCGGCAGCTCATGCCGACGATGGCGATCGGCTCGGCCGAGTCGGCGGCGGGTGCGGCCGGCTGGGCTGGCCCTGGTGTGTCACCCAGCAGCCCGGCTCGCAGGTGCGCGGCCAGGGCGACCGGGTTCGGGTGGTCGAAGACGATCGTGGTCGGCAGGGCAAGGCCGGTCCGCGCGCTCAGCCGCTTGCGCAGGTCCACCGCTGTCAGCGAGTCGAAGCCCGCGTCGCGGAACGCCTGCCTTGGGGCCACCGCCTCGGCCGAGGCATGCCCGAGCACCGCGGCCACTTCGTCCCGCACCAGGCTGACGAGCAGCCGGTCGGCATCGGCCGCGGACAGTCCGCGCAGCCGGTCAGCGAACTCGGACGCCGCGCCGCCCTCCCGCGGGCTGGCCGGCGTCGAAGCCTGGGCCTCGGGCAGCTCGGCGAACAGGGCACTGGGCCTGGCCGCGGTGAAGACGGGGAGAAAGCGCTCCCAGTCGACGTCGGCGACCGTGACGCATTCGTCGCCCTGCACGACCGCGCGGCGCAGCTCGGCCAGCGCGGTGTCCGGGCTCAGCAGCCGCAGCCCGCGCCGGCGCAGGCTGGCTGCGATTTCCTGGCCGGCGGCGAGGCCAGCCTCCGCCCACGGCCCCCACGCCACGCAGGTCGCGGTCCGCCCCCGGGCCCGGCGGTACTGGGCGAGCGCGTCGAGGTAGGCATTGGCGGCACCGTAGGCGCCCTGCCCGGCGCTGCCCCAGATCCCGGCGATCGACGAGAACAGCACGAAGAAATCCAGCTCACGGTCGGCCAGCAGGTCGTCGAGGTTCGCCGCGCCCGACATCTTCGCGGCCGTCAGCTCGGCGACGGCGGCGAGCGGCGTCTGGGTCACGGACGAGGCCTGGCCCACCCCGGCGGCATGCACCACGCCGGTCAGCGGCATCGCGGCGGGAATCCCGGCCAGCACCGCGGCCAGCGCGTCGGCGTCGGCCACGTCGCAGGCCACGATCGATACCTGGGCGCCCAGTTCGGTCAGCTCGTCGCTCAGGGCGGCCGCGCCGGGCGCGCCGGGACCGCGGCGGCTGGTCAGCAGCAGGTGGGCGGCTCCGCCGCGGGCCAGCCAGCGGGCCACTTCGGCGCCAAGCCCGCCCGTGCCACCGGTGACGAGGACCGTTCCCCTGGCGCGGAACGCCCCGGCCGGCGGCAGCTCGCCCGCGTGGTAACGGGCAAGGCGGCGCCCCATGATGCCGGTGTCCCGCACGGCCACCTGGTCCTCGCCGCCCTGGGCAGCCAGGACACTGACCAGATGCTGCGCGGTACGCGGGGAAAGCCGCGGCGGCAGGTCGATCAGGCCGCTCCAGGGGCTGGGCCGCTCAAGCGCGGCGATCCGGCTCAGCCCCCACACCGCCGCCTGGACGGGGCTGGCCAACGGGTCGCCCGCCCCGGTGGACACCGCGCCGCGGGTCAGCGTCCACACCGGGACATCCGCGCCGGTGTCGTTCAGTGCCTGGGCGAGCAGCACGCTCAGCGCCAGTCCGTCCGGCAGGCCGACACCGCCCTCGGGTGGGACGGCACCGTGCTCTAGCGGGACGGCACCGCGCTCGGGTGCGTCGGCGAGCGGGAGCAGCGACACGATGCCCGACAGGTCCCCCGCCTCCCTGAGCCGGTCGGCCACCGCGGCCCGGTCCAGGCAGGAGCGATCAAGCACCAGCCGCCGCAGCAGCGCGCCGTGGCCGCGCACGGCCGCGATGATCTCGTCGTCGGCGATGCCCTCGGCCGTGACCACCAGCCAGGCGCCGTCGAGCACCGGCGCGGCCGGGGCCGGCACCGGGCGCCACCGCACCCGGTAGCGGGCGGAGTCTAGCAGCGCGAAGTCGTGCCGCCGCTGCCGCCAGGACGACAAGGCAGGCAGTAGCTCCGCGAGCGCCGCGTGCTGCTGGCCGGCCAGCCCGAGCAGGGTGGCCAGCTCGGCTGAGTCCGCGCGGTCAACCGCGCCCCACAGCGCGCTGTCCGGCGGGTCGCCGGGCGTGGCCGCCGCCGCGGGCGGGCGCTGCGGCCAGTACGCGCTGCGCTGGAACGCGTACGTGGGCAGTTCCACCGGGCGGGCGCCCCGGCCGGCGAAGAACGGCGCCCAGTCGACCTTCGCGCCGCGCACGTGCAGTGTCGCGAGCGCAGTCGCCACCGTCCGTTCCTCATCCCGGTCGGGCCGCAGCAGCGGGACGCACCCGACCGCGGACTCTGCTCCGAGATTCTCGTCGACGAGCGCGGAAAGCGCCGCGTCCGGCCCGATCTCGACGAAGGTGGCCGCGCCGAGCTCCCGCAGGCCGCGGACGCCGTCGGCGAAACGGACACTGCCGCGCACCTGCGCGGTCCAGTAGTCCGCCCAGTCGTCGGCGGAACCCAGTTCGTCCGGGTCCAAGCGGCGTCCGGTCAACGTAGACACCATCGTGACGCCGGGCGGCTCGTAGGTCAGCCCCCGTGCGACCGCGCGGAACTCGGCGAGCATGGGCTCCATCAGCGGCGAGTGGAAGGCGTGGCTGACCCGCAGCCGCCTGACCTTGCGTCCGCGCGCCTCGAACTCGGCGGCGACGTCGAGAACCGCGGCCGGCTCGCCGCCGATCACCACCGAGGACGGGCCGTTCACCGCGGCCAGCGAGATCTCCTCGCCGCGTCCGTCGAGCAGCGGCGCGACCTCCTCCTCGGTGGCGCGCAGTGAGATCATCACCCCGGGCCGCATGGCCTGCATCAGCCGGGCTCGCGCGGCCACCAGCCGGGCCGCGTCGGGCAGCGCGAGTATCCCCGCGACGTGCGCGGCCGCGATCTCACCGACCGAATGGCCGAGAACCAGGTCCGGCTGGACACCGAACGAGCTGAGCAAGCGGGACAGCGCGACCTCGACCGCGAACAGCGCGGGCTGGGCCCACCCGGTCTGGTCCAGCCAGGCCGCTCCCGGGGTGCCGGCTTCGGCGAAGAGCACATCGGCGAGCGGGCGTTCGAGTAGCGGATCGAGTTCTGCGGTCACCTCGCCGAGCGCCTCGGCGAACACACCGAACCGGCTCCGCAGCTCCCGTCCCATTCCGGCGCGCTGGCCGCCCTGCCCGCCGAACAGCATCGCGGTCAGGCCGGTGCCGCCGGTCTCGCCGGTGATCACCCCGGGGGCCGGCTCGCCCGCCGCCAGCGCGGCCAGCGACGTCAGCAGGTTCTCCCGGTCGCCCACGATGGCCGCGCGCTGCTCGAAATGGGTCCGCGTCGTCGCCAGCGACACGGCGATGTCCAGTTCATCACGGGCCGCGGCGTACTCGTACAGCTTCGCCGCCTGGTCCCGCAGTGCCTCGCGGCTTCGGGCCGAGATCAGCCAGGGCCCTGGGCGTTGCGCTGGCCCGCGCTCGTCCGGCCGCCCGCGGTCAGGCACCTGTTCGCGGATCTGGTCAGGCGCTTGTTCGAGGATTAGGTGCGCGTTCGTGCCGCTGAACCCGAAGGAGGAGACCCCGGCCCGGCGGGGCCGGCCGGCGTCGGGCCACGGAACCTCGTCGGTGACCAGCCGCACCAGCCCGGCGGACCAGTCCACGTGCGACGACGGCTGGCCGGCGTGCAGGGTCCGCGGGACGGTACCGTGGCTCATGGCCATGACCATCTTGATGACCCCGGCGACACCCGCCGCGGCCTGCGCGTGGCCGATGTTGGACTTGACCGAGCCGAGCAGCAGCGGCCTCTCGGCCGCGCGGTCCTGGCCGTAGACGGCCAGCAGGGCGTGCGCCTCGATGGGGTCCCCGAGCGTGGTGCCGGTGCCGTGGCCCTCCACCACGTCGACCTCGGCGGCCGACAGGCCGGCGCTGGCCAGCGCCTGCCGGATCACGCTTTCCTGGGCCGGGCCGTTGGGGGCGGTCAGCCCGTTGCTCGCCCCGTCGGAGTTGACCGCCGAGCCGCGCACCACCGCCAGGACCTGGTGGCCGTTGCGGCGCGCGTCGGAGAGCCGTTCCAGGACGAGCAGGCCGACGCCTTCGGACCAGCCGACTCCGTTGGCGTCGTCGGAGTACGACTTGCACCGGCCGTCGGTGGCCAGGCCGCGCTGCCGGGAGAACTCGATGAGCGCGGCCGGCGTTGACATCACGGTCACGCCGCCGGCCAGCGCGAGCGAGCAGTCGCCCGCGCGCAGTGCCTGCATCGCCCAGTGCGCGGCGACCAGTGACGACGAGCACGCGGTGTCGACGGTGACCGCCGGGCCCCGCAGTCCAAGCGCGTAGGCGACGCGCCCGGAAGCCACGCTCGGCGAGGTGCCGGTGCCCTGGTGCCCCTCGAACTGCCCGCCGGACAGCAACGAGGCGTAGTCGCTGTACATGACGCCCGCGAAGACACCGGTGCGGCTGCCGCGCAGCGAGGCGGGGTCGATGCCCGCACGCTCGATGGCCTCCCACGACGCCTCCAGCAGCAGCCGCTGCTGCGCGTCGGTGGCCAGGGCTTCCCGCGGGCTCATGCCGAAGAACGCGGGGTCGAACTCCTCCGCGTCGTGCAGGAATCCGCCGAAGCGCGTGATCGAGGTGCCCAGGTGATCAGGGTCCGGGTCGTACAGCGCACCGAGATCCCACCCGCGGTTAACCGGAAGACCGGAAATCGCGTCCGTGCCCTCGCTGACCAGGCGCCAGAGGTCCTCCGGTTTGGTCACCCCGCCGGGATACCGGCAGCTCATGCCGACGATCGCGATCGGCTCGTCCGCCCCGGCGGCGGCACGGGCGGCCGGCTCGCCGATCGCCCGTGCGCCGGTGAGCTCGCCCCGCAGGTGGTCCGCGAGCCGTCGGACGGTGGGATAGTCGAACACCACCGTCGCGGGAGTCCGCAGGCCGGCGGCGGCGTCTACCCGGTTGCGCAGTTCCACCGCGGACAGGGAGTCGAAGCCCAGGTCCTGGAAGGGCCGGTCCGGGTCGATTTCGCCGGGGTCGGTGTACCCAAGGACCGCGGCGACCTGGGCGCGCACCAGGTCGAGGAGCATCGCCTCGCGTTGCCGGTCACCCAGCAGGGACATGCGCTGGGCAAATTCGGCTGCCGCCGGGCCGGCCGCCGCCGCGGACCTCGCGGTCGTGCGCACCAGCCCGCGCAGCAACGGCGGCACCTCACCCGTGGCCGTGATCGCCCGCAGGTCGAGCCGGGCCGGCAGCAGCACGGCATCGTCACCGGCCAGCGCCGCGTCGAAGACGGCAAGCCCGTCGGCCACGGACAGGGCGGGCATTCCCAGCCGGGCCAGGCGACGCCGTTCGGCTTCTGACAGGCCGCCGGTCATTCCGCCCGGCAGGTCCCATAGTCCCCAGCCGAGCGATGTCCCCGGCAGGCCGGCCGCGCGGCGCAGCTGGGCGACCGCGTCGACGAAGGCGTTCGCGGCGGCGTAGTTGCCCTGGCCGGGGCTGCCCATGGTGCCTGAGAGGGACGAGCACACCACGAAGGCGGCCAGTCCCAGTTCGCGGGTGGCCTCATGCAGGATCCAGGCCGATTCGGCCTTGGCCCGCAGCACCGCGTCGAGACGCTCCGCGGTCAATGACCCGATCGTGCCGTCGTCGAGCACACCGGCGCAGTGCACGACCGCGGTGACCGGATGCTCGTCCGGCACACCGGCCAGCAGCCGGGCGACGGCCGCCGGGTCGGACACGTCACAGGCTTCGACGCCGACCGCCGCGCCACCCGCGCTCAGCTCCGCGGCCAGTTCCGCCGCGCCGTCGGCGGCTGGTCCGCTCCGGCTGACCAGCAGCAGGCGCCGGACGCCGCGCTCGGCCACGAGATGCCGGGCCAGGACCCTCCCGAGCGCGCCCGTGCCGCCGGTCATCAGGACGGTGCCGTCCGGCGCCCACGCCGCGGTGCCCGGCCCGGTCCCCGGGCGGGGCCGGGCCAGCCGGGCGGCGAGCACGGTGCCGTCCCTGACCATTAGCGCGGGCTCGGTCCCGGTCAGGGCCTGCCGCGGCACGGCCACGGCAGGCTGCCCAGGATCGAGGTCGACCAGCCAGAACCGGCCCGGGTTCTCCGCTTGGGCCGAGCGCACCAGCCCCCAGACGGCGGCCGCCGCCGGATCGGTCACGCCCTCGGCTCCGGCCGCCACGGCACCGCGGGTGACGATGACCAGCCGGGCATCGTCGGCCGCGCCGCGGGCGAGCCACTCCTGCAGCTGCGCGAGTACGTGCGCGGTCAGGTGGCGCGTGGACGCCAGCACGTCCGCGGTCCCCGTGGTGACCGGGAGGATGACGGTCGAGGCGGAATCGGTCCCGGCCACGATCTGGACCGGCGGATCCGCCGCCGCCAGGGCCGCGGCGACACCGAGCGAGTCCGCTCCGAGCACCGCGACGGGGCCCGGATCGCCGGAACCGGAGGGCAGCGCGGCCCAGCTCAGCGTGAACAGGCTGTCACGACCGGGGCCGGCCGGCGCCGCCGCCATCCCATCCGGCGCGGCCCGCAGGACCAGGGTCTCGATCGAGGCCACGGGGGCGCCGGCCGGGTCGGCCAGCTCGATCGACACCGCGTCGTCGCCCACCGGGGACAGCCGCACCCGCACGGACGACGCGCCGCTCGCGTGCAGGGTGACGTTCTGCCAGGAGAAGGGCAGCCCGCGCTCGGTCAGGCCGGCGAACGCCAGCGCGTGCAAGGCGGCGTCAAGCAGGGCGGGGTGGAGGCCGAAGGCGGCCGCCTCGCTGGCCACGGCCTCCGGCAGCGTCACTTTCGCGAGCACGTCCTGGCCGTGGCGCCAGGCGGCGCGCAGCCCGCGGAACACGGGGCCGTACCCGAAGCCGGCTGAGGCCAGCTGGCCGTACAGTCCGGCGGTGTCCAGCGGCTCGGCCTCCGGCGGCGGCCACGGGCCGTCCGCGAACGTGCTCCGGCCGGCCCCGCTGACCAGGGTCCCGCTCGCGTGCAGGGTCCAGGGCCGCTCGTCGGCACCGTCAGGTCGGGAGTAAAGGCGCAGGCTGCGGCGGCCGGCATCGTCAGGTCCGCCCACCCAGACCTGCACCGCGACCGCGTCCCGCTCAGGCAGAAGCAGCGGGGCGGCGAGCGTCAGCTCCTCCACCCGGTCGCAGCCGACCTCGTCACCGGCCCGGACGGCCAGTTCCAGGAAGGCGGTGCCGGGCAGCAGCACGGCACCGCGCACGCTGTGCTCGGCCAGCCAGGGCTGGGCCTGCCGGGAGATGCGGCCGGTCAGCAGCAGGCCATCGGAGCCTGCCAGGGACACGGCCGCGGCCAGCAACGGGTGGCGGGCCGTGGCCAGTCCCGTCGCCATCGGGGCGCCGCCCTGACTCTGGGTGCCCGTCGGCCAGTACCGGCGCCGCTGGAAGGCGTAGGTGGGCAGGTCGACCCGTCGGGCGTCGGCGGCGTCGAAGTAGCCGGCCCACCCGACCGGCACCCCGAGCACGTGAAGTCCCGCGGCGGCCGCGGTGGACGTCGCGACCTCGTCCGTGCCCCGGCGCAGCAGCGCGAACGCCACATCGCCGCGGCCCAGGCAATCGGAGGTGAGCGCGGACAGCGTCCCGTCCGGTCCGAGCTCAAGAAAGGCGCCCGCCCCATGGTCGTTCAGCCAGCCGATCCCGTCCGCGAACCGGACCGCGTCGCGTACCTGCCGGGTCCAGTAGCCGGGCGAGGTCAGCTGTTCCACGGTGGCCAGCCGCCCGGTGACGGCCGAGACGATCGGGATGCTCGGCGGCTGCGGCGCAAGGCCAGACACCACCGCACGGAACTCCTCAAGCATAGGCTCCATGAGCGGCGAGTGAAAGGCATGCGAGGTGCGGAGCCGGCGCACCCTGCGTCCCAGCCCGGTGAAGTGCCGCTCGGCCGCGGCTATCTCATCCCGCGCGCCGGACAGGACCACGGCGGCGGGCCCGTTGACGGCGGCGACAGACAGCCGCGCCGACCGGGACTCCACCCACGGTCGCACGTCCGCCTCGGCCGCGCCGATAGCGATCATGGCGCCGTCAGCGGGCAACGCCTGGATAAGCCGGGCCCTGGCCAGCACCATGGCGGCGGCATCAGCGAGAGAAAGGACTCCGGCCACGTGCGCGGCGGAGATCTCGCCGATCGAGTGCCCAAGCAGGAAGTCCGGCCTTACACCCCAGGATTCGACCAGCCGGAACAACGCCACCTCGACCGCGAACAGGGCAGGCTGCGCGTACCCGGTCTGGTCAAGCAAGGCGGCTTCAGGAGAGTCAGGGGCGGCGGTCAGCACGTCCCGCAGCCGCGGCGTGAAACCGCTGTCGAGGTGCCCGAGCACCTCGTCGAGGGCGCGGGCGAACGCGGGGAACCTGGCGGCCAGCTCCCGGCCCATCCCTGGCTGCTGCGACCCCTGGCCGGCGAACAGGAAGGCCAATTTGGGACGGCCCCGCGGACTGCCCTCCACCAGGCCAGGCAACGGCCGGTCCTCGGCCAGCGCGGTCAGGGCGGCCAGCGCGGTCTCGTGATCGGCCGCGATGACCACGGCCCGGTGCTCAAGGGCGGCCCGGCCCGTCGCCAGCGAGTACGCCACGTCCGCGGGGCGCTGCGGCACATCATCGTGCAGGAAGGACACCAAGCGCGCGGCCTGGGCGCCCAGGGCGGCACGGCTCCGGCCGGAGACCAGCCACGGCAGGGGTCCTGTGACCGCGGGTCGCGTGGCCGTGAACTCGGTGGTCACGGGTGGAGCGGGAACCTCATGCTCGGCCGGGGCCTGCTCGATGATCGCGTGCGCGTTGGTGCCACTGAGCCCGAACGACGAGATGGCCGCGCGCCTGGGCTCTCCCCGCTCCGGCCAGGGCGTGGTCTCGGTGGCCAGCCGGACGGCACCGGCCGACCAGTCGACGTGCGATGACGGCGCGTCGACGCCCAGGGTGGCGGGCAGGATGCCGTGCCGCATGGCCAGCACCATCTTGATGACGCCCGCGACCCCGGCGGCCGCCTGGGTGTGGCCGACGTTCGACTTGATCGAGCCGAGCAGCAGCGGCCGGGACGGGTCGCGGGTGCGGCCGTACGTCGCTAGCAGGGCCTGGGCTTCCACCGGGTCACCGAGGACGGTCCCGGTGCCGTGCCCGTCAACGGCATCGATCTGGTCGGCCGACAGCCGGGCGTTGATCAGCGCCTGCTCGATCACGCGCTGCTGGGACGGGCCATTGGGGGCCGTGAGGCCGTTGGAGGCGCCGTCGGAGTTGACCGCCGAGCCCCGTACGACCGCGAGAACCTGATGTCCGCGGCGCCTGGCGTCGGACAGCCGCTCCAGCAGCAGGACGCCTACCCCTTCGCCCCAGCCCGTGCCGTCGGCGGAGTCGGCGAACGACCGGCAGCGTCCGTCAGCGGATAGGCCGCCCTGGCGCGCGAACTCAACGAACGTCCCAGGTCCCGGCATCACGGTCACCCCGCCCACCAGGGCCAGCGAGCACTCGCCCAGGCGCAGCGAATGGGCGGCCAGGTGCAGCGCGACCAGTGAGGAGGAGCACGCCGTGTCGACAGTTAGCGCCGGACCTACCGTGCCGAAGAAGTACGCCAGCCGGCCGGACAGGATGCTCGTCGCGTTGCCGGTCAACTGGTAACCCTGGACGTCGTCGCCCGGCCCAAGGAAATAGGGCTGTGGCATGGCCCCGATGAACATGGCCGTCCGGCTGCCGCGCAGCGATGTGGGATCGATCCCAGCCCGCTCGAAGACCTCCCACGCCGCCTCGAGCAGCACGCGCTGCTGAGGCTCCATGGCCAGCGCTTCACGGGGCGATATACCGAAAAGCCCAGCGTCGAACATGGCCGCGTCATGCAGGAACCCGCCCTGTATCGGGAGCGAGCCGTCGTCGCCTAGGTCCCAGCCGCGATCATCCGGGGCCGGGGAGGTACCGTCCGTCCCGTTCATGAGCATGGCCCAGAGGTCTTCCGGGCTGGAAACCCCGCCCGGGTAGCGACAGCTGATAGCCACGATCGCGATCGGCTCGTGTGCAGCCGTCTCCAGCTCATGCAGGCGCTGCCGTGAGGCCTGGAGATCGGCGGTAGCTCGCTTGAGATAGTCTCGGAGCTTGTCTTCCTGACTCATATGCACTTTCTCATGCGTGGGCGGTGACCTCTTCGGCAGCGTCTCATCACGTCCGGGCATGCCTTGCGTCCCAGTGTCCGGCCCAGCTGCTAGGGAAATCCCTAGTGAGCCAGCGCCAGCGCAATAGAGAGCGCGAGAACTAAGGTTTTCCTTAGGATTCGGTCAGCGGCCGAGTCACCAGCTGACGGGGAGTTCATGCAAGCCAAATATCACGCCATCATATTTAAACGGCAATTGCTCAGACGGCATCGCGAGCCGCAATGTGGGAATGCGCTCAAACAATGCCCGGAAGGCAATCTCCAACTCGACCTGGACGAGATTCTGGCCGAGACACTGGTGGGCCCCGTACCCGAAGGCGACATGCTGCTGCGCGGATCTGGCGGGATCAAATTTATGCGGGCACTCAAAGACGGCTTCGTCGTGATTGGCTGCGGCCACCAGGGGCATGATGCCCTCGCCCGCCCGGATAAGCTGCCCAGCGATCTCGACGTCCTCCACGGCTACCCGCATGGCCACCAGGTCGGCCACCGAATGCAACCGCAGCAACTCCGCCACCACCTGGTCGTCGCCAATCCATTCCGGGTTGGCGAGCAGGGTCACCACCCCGAGCGCCAGGTTGTTCGCGGTGGTCTCATGGCCGGCGATGAGCAGCAAGAGCAGGGCACCCGACAGCTCCTGGGGACTCAGCACGCCGGCCGCTAGCTGTCTGCTGATGAGGTCGTCGCCCGGCCACTTCTGCCGCAGCGCGATGAGCCGGTTGATATAGCGGAGCAGCTCCGTGGTGGCGGTGGCGCGCTGCTCGTCGGTCGAGCTCAGGACGGAGACCAGGGGACGCGTCCTTGATTCCCAGAAATCACGGTCGGCGGGCGGTACGCCGAGCAGCGCACAGATAACCAGCGACGGCACCGGCAGGGCGAACTCCGCGACGAGATCCGCCCCGCCGTCCCTGGTCAGCATGGCGTCTATGCACTCGTCCACCGTGCGCTGGACCGCCGGGCGCAACGCACGCATGCGGCGGGCCGAGAATTCCGGGATGAGCGCCTTCCTGACCCGGCCATGATCCGGTGGATCGTAGCCGACGAACCAGCCGGGAATCTGGTCAGACCTCGGCACCCCAAGGGTCTCCCCGACGTTCGGGAAACCTTCCCGGTCGGGATTCGAGCTGATTCTCGGACTAGTAAGGACGGCGCGGACATCGGCCTGCCTGGTCACCACCCAAACCGGGTTTCCGTCCATGAGTCTGGCCTTCACCAGACCGTGCTGACGACGGAACTGGGCGTATTCACTCGGCGGGAACGGCTGGCCGGGTCGCCGGAACGGGAAATCGACCACTTCCGGCGCATTGTCAGTCATTGTCAATAGTCCCTCAACCGTGAATAGCGAGTACCCGCCATCATCATCCACGGTATTCTGACGCCGGTCAATTGATCGGCTCGCGATCAACCGCCGAAGCCTGGAAGACTAGTAATTTACCCACCCGTGAGCGCGGCATGAGTCCACCGGACGCCAGTCGCCGACGCGACCAGGGCCGGCTAACTTCAGGTAATCCGGGTGCACACGGGGCGGCACCCCGGGGCACAGCACGCCCATGAAGTAGGCCTTGGAGACTAGTGCGGGCCGGTTATTGACCTTTAGTTTCCGCATCAGGGTGTCCACGTGGTACTCGACGCCGCCACGGCTCAGGTAGAGGACTGACGCCAGTTCCACGGTCGATACCCCAGCCGCCACTCCCTCCAGGATGCGCACGTCGACCTCGGTCAGAAGTAGCTTGCGGCTAGTCGCCGGGCGGCCGTTCGCGCCCCTGTCCTCCGGGTAGATGAGAGCCATCAGGCTATCGATGCCGCCGCCGTCGCCACGGACGATGAACGCGGTCAGCTCGCCGTTGAAGATTGCCGAGTCCTTCTGCTGGAAAGTAATCATCGGTTCAGTGAACCGATAGTGCTCCTCGGCTAGCAAACGGGTGAACTGCTCGCTGACCGCAGTCCGGGCATCTTGGTGGAGCAGGTCAGAAAAGCAAGTTCCGTTGAGCTCGGCGGGCACGCACCCGAATTTGCGCGAGAAGTCGACATTGGCCTCGATCAGCAGCATGGCGCTGTCCAGCCTGGCCATGCACATACCGGAGCGGTCGAAGAATGATCTAAGAACTTCATGATCATTTCCGCAGACGGCCTTAGTCAGGACTGCCGGTCCCATTGGTTCCTTTCCGTTGCCGGGTATGAAAGCCACGCCCATGGCCGCGATGGCGTAAGACTGCCTGACGACGGCCGCGAGCAGGAATCCGGACGACAAAGACATCGATTCCCCTGCCGTTGCCGCTGCCGAAGGACGCCGACCGCGAGGCGCACCCATGAGGAGAACACGCCGCGTGGACGGGCCCGCCGTTCCTTCGGCGGGAGAAGCACAGTTCCTCCTTACCAGCGCTCGACATTCCTAAGACGAGCGAAAACACGCCTGGCCGCAGTGCCAGACAACGGTGTTTCTCGTCGCCGGGACGAGCTCACCTCCGCCTACCTCACAGGTTGATGGTGGTCCTGGCCAGTCCGAGACACCGTTATCCGCATACTCATTCTTGCTTGACCGAAGTGTCAAGGTGGGGGTAGCGACACGGTGCGACTGGGTTGGCGCAGGTAACAGGCTCGTCTCCCCGATTTCACGCAACGCGTGTTCAACTGCGCGAGCACAGCAGCACATGAACACGCCCCCGCTGAGCCGTTCTGACCCCGATGGGGAGAACGTTGTCCGGGTCTTATTTCAGGCATCACCAAGAACCGGGACGGCATGGTTCGTCCCAGGGCGAAGCTCCCGTGTGCGTGGACCCGGTGCTACGTCGGCCGCCCGCGGCCGACGGCACGCGGCTGGTTACTCGGTGAAGTCCGTGATGGCCCGTGGCGGCCAGCTGCTGACACTGAACAACCCGGCCGAGTACGCCTTGGATACGAGTTCGGACCGGTTGGCGGCCTTAAGGTTCTTCATGAGCGCACTCACGTGGTACTCGACGCCGCCCCGGCTCAGGAACAGCTTGGCCGCGAGCTGCACCGTGGACATGCCAGCGGCCACGCCCTCCAAGACGAGCGCATCCATCCTGGTCAGCGGCTTTATCCCATCTCCTGGAGAGGTGAGAGCGGCAGATTCCGCCTCCTCCTGCTGCACCAGTACTATCAGCGAGTCCACGCGGTCCGCGTCGTTCGTCACCGCGATCCCGGTCAGCTCAAGGCTGGTCATCGTTGCTCCCCCGTAAGGCACAACCCAGTCGGTGAACCGGCTGCGCTCACCGCGGGCCAGCGATAGCAGTCGCCGGGTTAGCTTGTCCCTGACGCTCGGGTGGACAAGTTCAACGAGCGCCAGCCCAGGAAGTACGTTGACCGGCACCCCGAACGCGTCGGCGAAACTCGGATTGCCGCCAGTTAGGCGCAATTGCAGGTCCAGCTGCGAGATGCACGCGCTCGAACTGTCGAACAGAGACCACAAAGGATAGGGATCACCGGGTTGCGCGTACGGACCGGAATCCATCTCAGCGCCCATGCTTTGCGTCGCCCTCATGGGTGCAGCCTCCATCTAAAGGTTTGGCTTATCTCATCCCCGGTGATCTTTTCGGTCGCCAGATTAGGAGACGGCTAACCCTGATGGCAAGGCACCTGCGCGCCGCCACTGCCAGCCCGACGCCAGGACATCTTTCTGGTAACCAATTTTATCTTAAATTTAACCTGAGTGCGGCTCTTTTGAGGTGAGCTGGTTAGGCTGCGAGGACGCGGCTGTCTTGGTATTCGGCGGGGTGGATGCGTTCATGAACGCGACGGAGCTGGTAGCGCCAGTACTCGTCTTGACGATGTAGCGGCGGGCGCCCCTCGATGAGCCTGGTGGCAATGGGCCAGCTCCTGCCGATCACCGCTGAGCCGCCACGCAAGCCTCAAGGCTCCCTCCAACCTTGCGTGTTCAACTGAGGAGCGGCGGCAATTGAGCGTCCTGGGGATTCGCAGTAGCGGGCTCTTATGGCCGGCTCGTGTTGGGGATGACGATAGAGGTCACGATCAGTCCCTTGCCGATCAGCCAGCGGCCCGTGAACCCGGTCAGGGCCTGGCCGTTCACGACCGGCCCGGTCACCAGCAGCCGCGCGGCGAATGACTGGCGGGCCGGGTCGAAGTCGACGCAGGCCTCCTCGAAGCCCAGCCACCGGCCGGTCAGCGGGAACCACGCCTTGTAGACCGACTCCTTCACGCAGAACAGAAGGCGGTCCCAGCAGACACCGGGCACCGCTGCTGTCAGCTCGGCCACCCGCGCCCTCTCTGGCGCCAGGGACACCGCATCGAGCACCCCGTCGGGAAGCCTGTCGTGCGGCTCGGCGTCGAGGCCGATCGTCACGATGTCGCTGTCGCGGGCGACGGCACATGCCCGGTAGCCATCGCAGTGCGTGATGCTGCCCACCACGCCGGCCGGCCACTGGGGCGCGCCCCGCAGCCCGGGCACGATGGGCACCGCGCGCACGCCGAGCTTGGCGAGCGCCGCGCGAGCACAGGCGCGCGCGGTCGTAAACTCCCTGCGCCGCTTGTCGACCGCCTTGGCGATGACCTCTTCTTCCTCCGCGAACAAGACGGTGCCCGGCAGGTCACCGAACGCCTCCTCCGCCGCCACCTGCGGCGGCAGAATGTCGCCGATCACCGCCGGCCGTCCTGGCGCGGGAGGTCGTCCGCGGGCACCGGGAAGATCTGCCGCGGGACGCCGGGCTCAGGGACGCCGGGACGAGGGGGGCGGCGCCGCCACTCGCGCGGGTAGCCGACCGAGGCCTCGACGAACCGGACACCGTCCTGCCAGATCACCCGCGGGATGTGCAGGTGCCCGTACACCACGGTGGTCGCATTGAACCGCACGTGCCAGTCGTGCGTCCGTGTCGTGCCGCACCACTGCGCGAACTGGGGATAGCGCAGGACGAGAGTGGGCTCGCGGGTCAGTGGCCAGTGCGTCAGGAAAACGAGCGGGAGCGCCGGGTCCCGCTCCGCGAGCCGCCGCTCGGTCTGGGCGACCCGGTCGTGGCACCATGCTTCCCTGCTCGGGAACGGGTCAGGGTGCAGCACCATCTCGTCGCTGCACACGATCCCCGTCTCGTATGCGATGGCAAGAGCCTCCTCCTTCGTCCGCGCCCCCTCGGGGAGAAAGGAGTAGTCGTAGAGGAGAAACAGGGGCGCGATCGTGACCGGTCCCCCTGGGCCGTCCCACACCGGGTACGGGTCCTCGGGAGTGACGATCCCGAGGCGCCGGCACATCTCCACGAGAAGCTGGTAGCGCTCCACGCCGCGCGCCTGAACCGGATCTTCCGGGTGGGTCCAGAGGTCGTGGTTCCCCGGCACCCAGATCACGGAGGCGAACCGGCTGCTCAACGTGCGCAGCGCCCACTCGATGTCGGCGAATATCTCACCGACGTCCCCGGCCAGCAGGAGCCAGTCCCCTTCGGCCCCGGGACGGAGATTCTCGATGAATTCACGGTTTTCTGGATAGGCCACGTGCAAGTCGCTGAGAGCCAGCAGCCTTGACGCATTCCCTGCAGGCGCGTGCGGCATTCGGCAAGCGTGACACGGCACCCCTTTCCGTGGCAACCACGTGCTAGTCCCGCACTGGAGGGCCGCTAAACAGTGCCGCTAAGAGTTGCCAAACGGCGGAGGACCTTGCCTATGCGCCGCGGTCCGGCGCGGCGGGGGAAAAGCCCCCAATTCAGCTGCTTTGTTCACCGCGTCGATTCGGGAGACGGCGCCGAGCTTGACGAAGACGTTGCGCAGGTGCCGCTTGACGGTCGCTTCCTTCAAAGACAGCCGGGAGGCGATCTGGCCGTTGCTGAGGGCCTCCCCGACAAGGCTGAGTATCTCCCGCTCCCTGGCGGACAGGGCCATGGGCCGCTCACCCAGTCCCTGGCGTGCGTTCCTTAGGCTCTGCCCGGAGACTCCGAGCACGCACCGGTCAGGGTGCGCGTGCACGGTGCGGATGGCGAGCACCAGCTCCTGCCAGTGGATGCTCTTGAGCAGATAGCCCCTGATGCCGGCGTCAAGCAGCTCCTGAACGAGCCTGGGTCCTTCGTGCATGCTCAAGATGATCACGCGGGACTCGGGCGAGGCGTCCCTGAGCTTGCGTACGGTGGCGGTCGCCTCCCCGCCGGGTATCTCCACATCGAGCAGGACGACGTCCGGGCGCTCGCGCGCGGCGGTCGCGACAGCGGCGGCGCTGTCGCCTGCCTCGCCGACCACCTCCATGCCGTCTTGCGCCTGGAGGATCCTGCGCAGCCCCTCGCGGACGAGCATGTGATCGTCCACGATCAGGACTCTCGTGCCGTCAGCAACCACCGAGATCGGCCTGTACGTGGTGGTGATCGGGCAGTGGCAGGTGCAGTTGGACGCGGGTGCCGTGGCCGGGCATGCTCGACACCACGAGCCGGCCCCCGACCAGCGCGGCCCGCTCGCGCATCGAGGCGAGGCCCGAGCCCGAGGTAGCCCCTTGCGCGGCAAAGGCCGGGCTGAAGCCACAGCCGTCGTCGATCACCCACCCGCTCAGCTCTTGCGCGCACACCTCCACGCCGATCAGCACCAGCTGCGGCGCGCCGTGCGTGAGCGCGTTGCGCAGCGCCTCGCAGAGGATAAGGAAAACCTCGTCGAGCACGGCGGGGGGCGCCCAGCCCTCGTCGCCGCTGATGTGCAGCTGGACCTCCGCGTCTGCCCGGACGGAGTCCAGGTGCCCCATCAGCGCCTTCTCCAGGCTCGCCACGGGCGGCTCACGCAGGTCGGAGGTCACCACGCGGAGCCGTCGCATGGCTTCAACCAGGGCTTCCCTCGACACGTTCAGCTTGCCGGGCAGGTCCGCGCGGCCGGGGAGCTCCTGCAGGTCAAGCCGCCGGAGGCCGACGGCGAGCGCCAAGCCCACTCGATCGTGCAGGTCCCGCGCGAGACGGCGGCGTTCCTCGACCTGCGCCCGGTGCACGCGGTCGAGCGTGCGAGCCGCGCTCACCCCGGCGACCGCCTGCATGTGCCTGCTGATGCTCTCATTAAGCGCCGCGACGGCGACCGTGAAGCACGGCAGCAGTTCCTGGTCGGTGGTGACATAGCCCGTGAGCGTGGCGAGCATGGTGTTCAGCAGTAGCACCGCGATGCAAAGGCCGTCCGCGGGGCTCAGGCATTCATCCCAGCCCGCCCGGGCGATCGCCCGGGCGTCGGGCATGTGAGTGTCGTCGATGCGCACCTCGCCGGCCCGCACGCTGCGTACCACGTCGCCGACAACGAACGAGGCCGTCGCCATCGCCTGCTCCCGGAAGGCACCGTTCTCGGCGATGAAGCCGTACTTTCCCTTGAAGCGCCGCGCGAAGGTCCGCAGGATTTCAGGGCGCCCGTCGGCAATGAGCGCGGCGAACCGCGCGTTGAGCTCATCAACATCGTCCGCCAGGTCTTCAGCCGAGTCAGCAGCCACCAATTCCCCTATAGCACGGTCGTGCAGCTACTCACTCCGCGCCACGTTGCACGGAGCGGCGCCAGGTCACAGCCCTCCAAAGGCAGCCCTGCGACCGCCGCCCATACAACACTTGCCAGCTCGCGACGGGCATGACAGGCTCAGAACACACACGACAAGACAAACCCTATGCTTTTCCGCCACTTGCGCTCAGATAGTATCAAGTCATTAGCTTGACATCAAGTTAGGTGCAATAGCCACTTACCGGGCAGGCGCAGGGCGACCCGCAAACTCGTCTTACCAGGTCATGTGCTATCTGGCCGCACGGCTCTGGCAGGTTTGATTTCCGTGCCTGAGTGGGCCGGGTGACGGGTTAAGGCGCGGGAATGCGTGGTTGCCGGTTCTGATGCGGGGTGACCGTTTGACGGGCGGGCACGGTTCCGGAGGATCCGAGGTACCACCCGTCCTGCCCCTCCGGAAGTACCGTGCCCGCTCTTCTGTCTTCGCTGATTGACGTCCCTTGTGACGACTTGTCCGCTGCCCTGGCCGGCGGGCTTTCTCGTCTGTGCCTGCGGGAGTGGCTGCTGCTGGTCCCGGACCCGCGCAAGCGGGCCGGACGGTGGCACCCGCTGGAGTTCGTGCTGGTGCGCGGACCATCGGGAACAAGGTCCATCGGGTCCGCGACGTCACGCTCCGCGAGGACTCATCCCGAGTCCGGACCGGCCCCGGGCCGCGAATTATGGCCACGCTCCGTAATCTGGTAATGGGCTAATCCGCCAGGCCGACTATACCCTGATCGCCGCCACCATCCGCAGGATAAAGCACGACCCCGCCCTGCTCATCGCCATCCTCGGCTTCGGAAACCAGTCATGACCTGCCGGAAAGACTTTGCGGGATGCCCTGGGGAGGCGTCAAACAAACAACAAATAAACATACGACTAATTGTAGCCACCCGGGTGGCGCAACGCACGCAGATTACCTGCCAGCAATAATTATTCATCAGTAAGAAATAATGGCCCAGCGTTCAACCGCCCCGCGGCGCGTCAGTTGAACCTCAGCCGCCCGCCCGCCCCGTCGCCGCCCGGCGAGGGGCCGGGGACAGGCGCGACCGCCAGAAGCCGGAAGCCCGGCCCGCGCCGACAACCGCTGACAAGCGGCAACACCGCGGTGCGCGCCGGCACCCGCGGCACGCCGCCCACCTGCTCTCCCGCGGCGCGGGGCGGCCCGGCATTGTACGACGATGGCCCGGCGAGCGCTACTCGACGGCCGCGTGATATCGAAAGTTGTAGGCGCGGCTGCACCGTTAAATACGCCTTGAGTACCCATAGGAGTAGTCGCGGAGAACTTCGGATGGACACTCATTGTCACGTCATTGTGAGCGGGTTAGCCTCGGTAACGTTTCGCGAATTTCCCAGAGCAGGAAAGGCGCATTAATCCCTTTGTACGACATTACGCTCCTCCGCCCCGAGGATAAACAAGGCTACGACTCAATCGACGCCGTTGACCAGTTGCCCGTGCGCGAGATACCACTGAATTCGCTTGGTCACGGATTTTTCCTCCGTGGCACCGGAACTGATAGAGCGCATGTGCAGATGCTAGCGGAGGTAGCGAGTTTCGGCGAGCTGCCGCCGATCCTGGTACAGCGCAATAGCCTCCGAGTTATTGACGGCACGCACCGTCTCGAGGCAGCGAAAGCGCGCGGCGAGAAATTCATCAGAGCGCGCGTCATTAACTGCACCGATAACGACGCTTTCATCCTGGCGGTCAAGGCGAACACGCTGCACGGCCTGCCGCTGTCCCGCGCCGACCGAGTCTCGAGCGCGCGGCGGATCCTTGACTGGCACCCTGACTGGTCGGACCGCGCGATCGGCATCGCCACGGGCCTGTCCGCGAAGACCGTCGCCGGCATCCGCCGGGAGTCCGCGGACGAGATTCAGCAGTTCACCAAGCGACTCGGCCGCGACGGCAAGCGGCGCCCCGTCACCGCCCTCGAGGGCAGGAAGCGCGCGGCCGAGTACATCGCCGCCCGGCCGGACGCCTCGCTGCGGGAAGTCGCCAGGGAGACCGACGTGTCGCTCGGCACGGTGCAGGACGTGCGGGCCCGGATGCGCCGCGGCCTCGACCCGGTCACGACGGGCGGCGGCGACCGACGTTTGACGGCCGCGGAGGACCCTGGCATCCGCTCCGTGCCGACCGGAGAGCCAGCCAGGCAGCCAACCCCGGGCCCCGTCGAGCCGTCGGCCGCCCGCACGGCCCTGCTCCCCAGCAGGATCGGCACACAGCGCGGGCGGCGCGCCGCCCAGCCGCCAACGTGGCCGCAGATAGCGCCGAAGCTCGCAGGCGACCCCAGCCTCAGGTACACCGAAGGCGGCCGGGCGTTCATGCGCTGGATGACCACGCACATGATGAACACGGGCCAGTGGCGGGAATTCGCTGACTCGATACCGCCGCACTGGCTGGACGACATCAGCTCCGTGGCCGAGCAGGCAAGCGAGGAGTGGCGCGACTTCGCCGAGTACCTCAGGAGCCGCCGGGCCGAGGCCGTCTAGGCGAGAGCAGCTGAACTAGCGAGGTTCTTGGCAAGTAGACATCGGCTGCGGCGTCAGTCGGGCAGCGCAGGCGACTCTTCCGGCGGCAGGATCTTGAGGGCTGCGATCTGGCCTGACGGATCGAAGCCGATCCGCAGCGCGACCGCGCCGTTGGCAAAGGTGATCCTGGCGTCGGCGACGACGCGGCCGGCCGGCCCACGGCAGCTGACGAGGACTTCTTCCGCCGGGCCGAGGGCCTGCGTCCTGCCGCGCCAGGCCCTGTCCAGTCGCTCGGCGGAGACCCGGTCTTGGAACGCGGCTGACGCTTTCGCGTGGACGTCCCCGGCCCGCCCGTCCAGCAGCGACTGGACGACGTCGCGGGCGCGGTCGTCCCATTCGGGTCCGGGCGGCTGCGGCCGGGCCGCGCGGGGGTCGCCGCCGGCCACGGCAAGCAGCCCCGCCCGGCCGAGCGCCTGGGTGTAGCCGCCGCCGCAGCTGGCCAGCACCGCGACCGCGCGGCCGCGGCCGGGGTCGATGAAGACGACGGAGGAGAACCCGCCGGTTCCGCCGTCGTGGGCGCGGATGCCGTCCGCCCGCACCCGCCAGGCCAGGGCCTGGTGCCTGCCGTTCCCGAGTGGGACCTGGGGTGCCAGCGCCGCGGTGATCGCGGTGCCAAGCGGGCTCTGCGGCGGGTGCAGGCATGCCTGGGCGTACCTGGCCAGGTCGGTGATCGTCGCCTCGACGCCGCCGGCGCCGAGCGGCTGCTCCCAGTGCGGCACCTCGCCGCCGCCGGCGTGGCCGGGCAGCGGGGTCCCGCCGCCGCTGTCGCCGACGCCGGAGCAGGTCATGGCCAGGGGCTCAAGCAGCTGTTCGGTGATCAGCTTCTGGTAGGAATGCCCGCTGGCCCGCTCAAGCACGAGTCCGAGGAGCTGGTAGCCGAGGTTGGAGTACCGGCAGGGGCGGCCCGGCGCGAGGACCGCCTGGCGCAGGCCTTCCTCGGCTTGCTCGAACCCGAACCCGGCCCAGGGATTGGCCGGGTCGGCCGGGCGCAGGTCGAAGTTCGGGGCGAGCCGCGGCAGCCCGGAGGTGTGCGTGGCGAGCTGGCGCAGGGTGATGCCGCCGTTGGCGCCGGCCGACAGCCAGCGTGCGGCCCCGTCATCCAGCCGCAGCTTGCCCTCGGCCTCCAGCAGCGCGAGCAGCGCCGCGGTCATCGTCTTGGTGACCGAGCCGATCTCGAACCGCCCGTCAGCGCGCGTGTCACCGGGGCTGACGCCGATCGCCGTCCCGGTCTCGTCGATGCAGGCCGCGGCGGTGACCACCCCGGGCGCGCTGAACGCGCCGTCGAAGGTTTCCACGATCGTCCTTGCGGCATCCTCGCTCCACGTCATCAGCAGTCAGGGGTGCTGGTGCCCGCAGGCGCCATGCCCCTCCTCCTTCCAGTCCGTACGGTCTCGCGGCTTCCCGCTCCCGGGACTCCTGACGAGCTGCTCCGGGTGTCTCCCCGGCAATGACGTGCCTCGTGATGAACCCGCCCAGCCACAGCCCGTCCGGGGGTCGGCAGCTGGCCAGCGGTACTGCTGCTGCCCTGATTCCCCGCCGGCTGCGGGGGCAGCCCACGGGGACAGACCCAGCTGCCTTAGCTTGTACTTGAGCTCGCCCATGGCCTCCGGAGTGAAACCCCGCAGGCTCGTAAGGTGCCGCTCTGGCAGCACCGCCAGCTGCCCGACAGTATCGATGCCCTCCCGCTTGGGCGGGCTATAGCAGCGGACGGTCAGCCTCAGCTGCTCGAGCGTCACGGCGCGCAGGTCCTCGATCGATCTCGTCACGCCACCGTCCCCGGCCGGTCGGAGCGCGGCGGCGCGTGCAACGGGACCGCAGCGCTCCGCCCCGGCCCGCGGTCTGGTGCCAGGGCAAGGCGTGCCCGCTCGGCGCCGTCGGAGGTGAACCGGTAGTAGCGGCGGCGAGGCCGCCCCGCTGCCTCGTGCTCAGCAGGGTCTTCCCACCGCGACTCAAGCCAGCCGTGGCGCTCCAGCCGCGCGATGATCGGGTAAATGGTCCCGGGCGGGAGCCCGGTTGCCTCGATCATCTGCAGCCCGTACCACTCGCGGCCCGGGTCCTGCAACGCCAACTGCAGCACCGTCTTGGTCTGCAACGTCATCTTCGGCGACGCCGCCATATGTCGAACTCTACATAGATCGAACCGGATAATCAACCCTCAGTCATAGACCGTTTGCCAGGCTGCCTGTGTGCTGTGGTGGCGGAGTGGGTATGCAGACCCATCGCCGGGAGTGGGTGACCAGACGATGAGCATCGCAGCTGAGCGGCCGCCGGCAGAGACGGACACCTCCGGTGCGCTGCGAGAAATCGAGCGCCGCGTGCTGTGGCTGGCGACGGCGATCGTGCACGAGGCAAACGTGGTGCGGCCCAACGTCGACGGGCTGAAGGTGGGCGGTCACCAGACGTCAAGCGCGTCAATGGTGTCGATCATGACGTCACTGTGGTTCCGGCACCTGCGCCCGCAGGACCGGGTATCGGTGAAGCCGCATGCCTCTCCAGTGCTCCATGCGATCAACTACCTGCTTGGCGAACTAGATGAGCGATACCTGCCGACACTGCGCGCCTTCGGCGGCCTGCAAAGCTACCCCAGCCGGTCCAAGGACCCCGACCCTGTCGATTACTCGACCGGGTCGGTAGGCATCGGCGCCACCGCCCCAGTCTGGGGCGCGCTGGCCCGCAGGTACACCGAGGCCGCGGTCGGCGGCGCCGGCACCGGACGGCAGTACTCACTCCTCGGCGACGCCGAGCTGGACGAGGGCGCGGTATGGGAGGCGATCCTCGAGCCCGCCGTCGCGGAGCTGGGCGAGATCGTCTGGGTCGTAGACCTGAACCGCCAGTCACTGGACCGCGTCGTGCCCAATATCGCGGCCGGCCGACTGCAAGGCATGTTCGCCAGCGCCGGCTGGCAGGTGCTCACCGTGAAATACGGGCACCTGCTTGAAGACCTGTTCACGCGGCCCGGCGGGCACGAACTGCGCTCGCGCATCGATGAAATGCCTAACCCCGAATACCAGCGCCTCCTGCGCTGCACACCCGCCCAGCTGCGCGAACGGCTGCCCGGCGACAGCGCGCCAATCGCCGCGCTCATCGCCGGTCTTGACGATCACACGCTGACCGAGGCAATCCGCAACCTCGGCGGCCATGATCTCGCCGCACTTGACCAGGCGTTCGGATCCATCGACGACACCCGGCCCACCGTGATCTTCGCGTACACGATCAAGGGATACGGGCTGCCCACCCAGGGACACCCGCGAAACCACTCCGCGCTGCTGACCACCGAGCAACTGCGGGAGCTGGCCAGCCGGCTCGGAACCGATCCTGCCCGCCCATGGGACCGGTTCGCGCCCGGCAGCGGCGAGGCCCAGCTGTGCGCCGCCACCGCGCGGCGCCTGCACCGGCCCGACTACCCGCGTCACCCGGTGCCGACGATCCCAGCGGACATCGGCCGGACGCCGTCCGGCAGCGCCTCCACGCAGGCCGCGCTCGGACGCGTGCTCCTCGACCTGACCAGGGAGGCACCGGAAGCCGCCAGGCGCGTCGTTACGGTCAGCCCGGACGTCAGCTCGAGCACCAACCTCGGCGGCTGGATCAACAAGGTCGGCGTGTGGTCCCCCGGCGAGCGCATCGACTGGTTCGCGGACGACAAGGAAACCGCACTGCACTGGCGGGAGAAGCAGACCGGTCAGCACATCGAGCTGGGCATCGCGGAAACCAACCTCGCTGGCCTGCTCGGCGAGCTTGGGGCAACCTGGAGCCGCTGGGGTCAGCCGCTGCTGCCCATTGGCGTCCTTTACGATCCGTTCGTCGAACGCGCGCTTGAGCCCTGGTCGTTCGGCATTTACGCGGGCGGACAGTCCATCCTCGTGGGCACCCCCTCAGGCGTCACCCTCGCGCCAGAGGGCGGCGCGCACCAGTCGGTCACCACGCCGTCCATCGGCATCGAGCAGCCAGGCTGCGTCACCTATGAGCCTGCCTTCGCCATCGATGTGGAGTGGACCCTGCTCGCGTGCCTCGCCAAGCTGGGCAGGCCGGACGGGACCTCGGCCTATCTGCGGCTCTCTACCCGGCCGGTGGACCAAGGGCTGGCGGCCGTGCCAGCCGACCCGGCCGCCCGAGACTCGCGCCGCCGGCAGACGGTCGCGGGCGCGTACCGTCTGCGACGCACGCCAAGCCCGCAAGTCACCATCGCCGCGATGGGCGCGGTCACTCCGGAGGCACTGGCCGCTGCCGAACGCCTCGGCGCAGCCGGCATCCCCGCAGACGTCGTCTGCGTGACCAGCCCCGGCCTGCTGTTCAAGGCCCTGCGCGCCAGGCAGGGCCGGGCGGACGCGCCGTCCTGGATCCTGGACCAGGCGTTCCCCGCTTCGCGCGCCACCCCGTTGGTAACCGTCCTGGACGGTCACCCGCACACGCTCGCCTTCCTGGCTACCATCAACCAGGTACCGAGCATCACGCTCGGCGTGACCCGGTTCGGCCAGTCAGGGTCCATCCAGGACCTCTACCGGGACCACGGCATCGACACCGACGGCATCGTCCGCGCCTGCCTCGACCTCGCCAGCCGGTAACACCAGCCCTGCCCTGGTCGGCAAAGAAAGAATCAAAACCAGGCACCGAACGGGTGCGTAGTTCCCCCTCTGCGGGCCGCCCGTTACGGCTGGCTGGCGAGCGTGAGGGTGGCGGACCGGGTCGACCCGTTGCGGGTGTAGTCGACGGTGACCTTGTCCTGCGGCGGGGGCGAGGCGCAATAAGCGGGCCGGAGGGCTACAGGGGTGGTGTAGCCCTCCGGCCCGCGTGACCCGTCAGAGCCGGATTGCGGGTGACGGGAGGGTGACGCGCCCGGCTCCTTCCCGCGCCTGGACGGGAGAGACGGCGGAGCGCAGCGCGCGCGTTCTTGGTTCCGGTGGATGTTCGCCTAGGGGCTTGGCTGCCCGGGCTTCGGCCGGCCTTTGAGGGGAATGGGGTCGGCGAGGCGGAGCGCGAACCCGTTCGGGATGTTCCTGTGCTTGGCCTTCTGGTTCTTAAGAGAGGACGGACGCCACCGTCACGTGGTCGTAGCCGTGGGCCGCGGCGACCGGGACGTTCGTCAGCTGGCCCTCGTGGGTGTTGAGGCCGAGCGCCAAGGGGGCGTCCGCCTTGAGCGCGGCGCGCCAGCCCTTGTCGGCGAGTTCGACGGCGTAGGGCAGGGTCGCGTTGGTCAGCGCGTAGGTGGAGGTGTTCGGGACGGCGCCGGGCATGTTGGCGACGCAGTAGAAGACGCTGTTGTGGACGCGGAAGGTCGGCTCGGCGTGCGTGGTCGGGCGGCTGTCCTCGAAGCAGCCGCCCTGGTCGATGGCGATGTCGACGAGTACCGAGCCCGGCCTCATGCGGCTGACCAGGTCGTTGCTAACCAGCTTCGGCGCCTTGGCGCCGGTCACCAGGACCGCGCCGATGACCAGGTCGGCGTCCAGGACGGCCTGCTCGATCTCGTAGACGTTGGAGGCGATGGTCTGGATGCGGCCCTGGTAGATGGCGTCAATCTGGCGGAGCCTGGCGATGTTCTTGTCGAGGACGGTGACGTGCGCGCCCATGCCGACGGCGATCTGCGCGGCGTGCTGGCCGGAGACGCCGCCGCCGATGACGACGACCTTGCCCGCGCGGGTGCCGGGGACGCCGCCGAGGAGCGCGCCGTAGCCGCCGCCCTGGCGCATGAGGTGGTAGGCACCCACCTGCGGGGCGAGGCGGCCGGCGACTTCGGACATCGGGGCGAGCAGCGGCAGCGATCCGTCGCTGAACTGAACCGTCTCGTAGGCGATGCCGGTGACCTTATTGGCGAGGAGGGCGTCGGTGCAGGCCTTGTCGGCGGCCAGGTGGAGGTAGGTGAACAGCGTCAGGCCGGGCCGCATGCGGTGGTACTCCTCCGCGACTGGCTCCTTAACCTTGAGCACCATGTCGGCGATGCCCCACACTCCGTCCGCATCTGGGATGATAGTGGCGCCGGCGGCGACGTAGGCGTCGTCGGCGAGCTGGGAGCCGACGCCCGCGTCCTTCTCCACGTAGACCTCGTGGCCATGGGTGACCAGCTCGCGCACGCCGGAGGGGGTGATGGCGACGCGATACTCGTGGTTCTTGACCTCGCGCGGGATGCCGACCTTCATGGCCTCTTGCCCTTCGTTGCTGGCGGGGATGTTTTTTTGGGCACGGCACGACCCGCCCAAGTACTTCTATCATGCATTTTCATCGGAAAACTTGCTAGTTTCTTGAACAAGATTCTGTATAATGCTGACATGGTGGTGGGAAATTCATCTACATCGGCTCCTTTCGGGGGCCAGCCGAATCGTGTTCGGCCAGATGGGGCGGGGGGCTCCGCAGGCGCGGAGCAAGGCGGGGCGGGCGACCTCGACGACATCGACCGACACATCGTGCGCGACCTGGCGCTAGACGCCAGGATCGCCAATAACGCCCTGGCGGAGCGGGTCGGCATCGCGCCGTCCACCTGCCTCGGGCGGGTCAGGTCGCTGCGCGAGCGGGGCGTCATCCGCGGCTATCACGCCGACGTGGACCCGGCCGCGCTCGGGCGGCCGCTGCAGGCGATGATCGCTGTCCGGCTGCAGTCGCACGCCCGGAGCCGGATCCGCGGGTTCGTCGCCGAGGTGGCGGGACTGCCGGAGGTGATGAACGTGTTCTTCCTGGCCGGGAAGGATGACTTCCTGCTGCACGTCGCGTCGGCGTCGACGTCGTCGCTGCGGGAGTTCGTCGAGACGCTGTCGTCCAACGGTGACGTGTCCTACACCGAGACGTCGCTGATCTTCGAGCACATCCGGGCCGACGCGGTGGACTGACTTCGGTTTCCTCACCTGATTCCTGTGACTGCGGGTACTTGCGCGCAGCGCTGATGCGATAGACGATTGGGACACCCGCCGGTCTGGCTGGGTTCCGGCGGATCTTGCGTATCCGCTGCGAGTTATCGATGAGAGGCAGGCGGCAATGCCATCTCAGGAGTCGTATCGCGACGCGCTCCTACGGGTCATGGACGAGGTTGTGGCACCAGGGGCGGCGGAAGTCGACGCCTCGGGTAAGTTCCCGCAAGCACAGGGTGACGCCCTCGGGGCGGCGGGCCTGCTCGGGCTCACCGTCCCAGCCGGCTACGGCGGCGGCGGGGCGGGACTGCGCGAGGCCGTGGAGGTAGTCCGCGAGCTCGGCGCTGTCTGCGGGTCCACCGCGATGGTGGTGACCATGCACTACGCGGCGGTCGCCGCGCTGACGGCGGCCGACGACAAGGACACGCTGACCGCGATCGCGGCCGGCACTCACCTGTCGACGCTGGCGCTGTCCGAGACCGGGTCCCGGTCCCACTTCTGGGCGCCGCTGTCCAGCGCAGTGCTGCTTGACGGCGGGCAGGCCGTGCGGCTTGACGCGGCCAAGAGCTGGGTCACCGCAGCGGGGCACGCGGACAGCTACGTGTGGTCGAGCCGTCCGGTATCAGCCGAGGTCGCGGGGCCGATGACGCTGTGGCTGGTGCCCGCCGACGCTGGCGGGCTGTCGGTGGCCGGCGCGTTCGACGGGCTCGGGCTGCGCGGAAACGCGTCCGCGCCGATGACGGCTGCCGGCGTCAGGGTCCCGCTGAGTGCGATGCTGGGCACCGACGGGGGCGGGCTTGACCTGGCGATGGCGGCGGTATTGCCGGTGTTCCTGCTCTGCTCGGCGGCAATGAGCGCCGGGCTGCTGCGCCGGCTGGCGTCCGAGACCGCGGACCACCTGGGGCGGACCCGGCTTGAGCACCTCGGCGTGTCGCTGGCGCAGCAGGCGGCCCCACGGGCGCAGCTCGCCCGGCTGCGAATCGAGGCTGACCGGACCTGGGCGCTGATCTCAGAGACGCTGAACGCCGTTGAGTCCGGGCGAGACGACGCGCAGCTCCTCGTCCTGGAGGTAAAGGCAGCGGCAGGCGAGGCTGCGGCGGACGCCGCGGACCTCGCGCTCAAGGCCGGCGGCGGGGCGGCGTTCCGCAAGGAATCGGTGGTCGAGCGCCTCTTCCGCGACTCGCGGGCAGCGCGGGTGATGGCCCCCACGACGGATGCCCTGCAGGACTTCATCGGCAGGGCGCTGCTCGGACTGCCGCTGCTCGGGGAGGTGTGATGTCGCGCCTGTTGCTTGGCGCCGTCGCCTACGACCCTAAGGTCGTCACCATATGGAACGGGTTCCGGGCCTGGCTGCGTTCTGGCGGCCTGGACCTCGACTACGTCCTGTACTCCAATTACGAGCGGCAAGTTCGTGATCTCGTGGACGGGCGCATCGACGTCGCCTGGAACTCGCCGCTCGCCTGGGTCCGCGCCCGGCGGCTCGCCGCGGCACGCGGCGTCACGCTGACCCCGGTCACCATGCGTGACACCGACTGTGACCTGCGCTCGGTGATCGTGGTCCGCGCCGACTCGCCTGTCCGGTCCACAGGCGACCTGGCGGGGCGGATCGTGGCAACAGGCGCGGTGGACTCGCCGCAGGCCACGCTGCTGCCGCTGTCACTGCTGCGGGGCGCTGGCCTGGTACCGGGGGCTGACGTCGCCGTGCGCCGCTTCGACATCGGCGTCGGGCTGCACGGCGACCACATCGGCGGCGAGCGAGACGCGGCCCGTGCCCTGTTCGCGACCGACCCCGCCGACCGGGTCGACGCGGCCTGCATGATCGACTCGAACCTGCTGCTCTTCGGGCGCGAGGGGGTACTGCCCTCCGCGTCGGTCCGGGTGCTGGCGCAGACGCCGCTCTACGATCACTGCACGATGACGGCGGGCCCGTCGGCAGGCGCGGATCTGGATATTTCCCGATTCGGGGAGCTGCTGCTCGGCATGGACTACGCCGACCCGGAAGTCCGGCCGCTGCTCGACCTTGAGGGGCTCAAGGAGTGGCGCCAGCCTCGCCTGTCCGGCTACGGCCAGCTGGAGCGCGCGGTCGACGAAGCCGGCTTCTACGACGGGAACGGCGAGATCACCGCGGCCGACTACCGCCCGTAAGTTCGCGATGCTAATCGCTGATCTTGCCGAACTCGGCCTTGACGAGGGTGGCCACCTGCTGGTCGCCAGGGCGCTGGCGCGGCTCGCCCCGGGCGAGCGGCTGACCGTCACCGGCCAGCACCCCGCGCTACGCGTCCACCTGACCGCCTGGTGCCGCGAGCACGGCCACCGCGTCGCGGAAGGCGACGCGCCCGGCGGCACCGGGGGCGGACCGGCGGGCGTGGAGTCGGCCACGGCGCTGGTCGTGGTCAAGGGCAGCGCCGGTGACCGCCGCTGGCTGGGCGCGGAGCGCGCGGGCACCGCGCACGGCCCGCCCGAGACGCGCGCCGACCCGAGCTGGGGCCTGGCGGCCCGCGGCGCGCTCGTCGAATCGGGCGGCCCGCCGATCGGCGCCCACTGGTCGCAGCGCGAGCACGTCTGGGCCGACATCGCCCCCCAGCTGTACGCCGCGGCGGCCGCGAGCCAGTGGGACCCGGCGACCGCGGTCGACTGGGCCGCCCCGCTTGGCGAAGTACCGGAAGAGATCGAGCGTGCCGTCGTCCAGCTCATGACCTACCTGGTCGAGAACGAACAGGCCGCCCTCATCATCCCCGCACGCCTCCTCTCCCAGCTGCACCCGCACTACCGCGAGGTCATGCAGCTCCTGGCGAGCCAGGCGGCCGACGAGGCACGGCACGTCGAGGTGTTCACCCGGCGCGCCCTGCTGTCTGGCGGACTCCTCGGCACCTCGTCGGCCGGCGGCCGCGCCTCCCTGCAGACACTGCTTGACGAGCCGGACTTCACCACGGCCTCATTCCTCCTGTCGGTCCTCGGCGAGGGCACCTTCCTCGACCTGCTCCGCTTCATCGCCGACCATGCAACCGACCAGGCCACCGCCGACGTGACCAGGCTCGCGGTGCGCGACGAGGCACGGCACGTGGCGTTCGGCGTCGCGCACACCGCGCACCTCGCACGGGCCGACAAGCATTACCTGGGCACCCTGCGCCAGGCGGTCGAACGACGCCACTCGGCGCTGCAGGACACCGCCGGCCTCAACGCGGAGGTCTTCGACTCCCTCGTCCTGCTCGCGGCCGGCTCGTGGTCACCAGAGGCGATCCGCCGCGGCTGGCAGGCGGTCCGCGACCTTCAGGGCCGCATGGACGAGGGCCGGCGCAGGCGCCTGGCGTACATCGGCTTCCCGGACGACGAGGCCGCCGAACTCTCCGCCTTGCACACGCGCAACTTCATGTGAGCGGCGGTCTCAAAAGGCAAAAACCAAGACCAGGGCGATTCCGAACGAGTGTGGCTTGCTCTGGCAGCTTCCGTTCCCTCGCTACGCGCTGAGGTACGGCAGCATCTGGATCAGCACTGCCGCCGCATGCCACGACGCGATGTCGTGGTAGTCGTCGTTCTTTTCGGCGTCCGCGTAGTCCGAGATTCCCCTTATCGCAAGCCATCCCCTCGTTCGGGCATCGGCAGCCGACTCGTGGAAAGCTTCCGCGACTCCTCCCGCCTCAGTCTCCACGGCGAGTGTCTTGTCGTTGAAGTTTTCAATGTAACGGCGAATGCCGGAGCGCGCGTCGGCAACCACGGCCTCCCCAGAGGCGATGAGGCCGGGCAGCACGCTGCCCGAGCGGGTGACCCCGTCCGGATCCGTGAAGCTTGCCCGATAGGGCTCGCCGTTGCTGCTGAAGAAGTGGTTGATGGCATGCCTGACCATGATCGGGACAGGCCTAGTCTGGCCGCGCCGGAGCGTCCCGCTCGCAGTTTCCTTCCGATGGTCGTAGTAGATGACGTCCTGGGCGACCACTACATCACCGAGTCGAACCGATCGATGCACGCCGGCGGCGATGCCGACCAGTGCCACAATCGCCGGGGAGTGATACCGCTGAAGTCGTTGGAAAGCGAGGACTGCGGGGCGCTGCCCTCGGTCCGCGGCCTGCGTCGCCACCACACGGAGGCGTCTTCCGCTAGCGTTTACCTCCGCCTCATGACAGGGAGACCCGTCATCGTGGACGCGGACGCTGACCCTCCCGGTAACTCTCAAAGCGGCCGCAAGGGCACTTGTCTCCTCGCTAAGCACGGTGATGACCCCGACATCCGCGCGTCGCCGACGCTCCGCGTCCCCGGCGGCTTCATCTCCGCGTGGCCACCCGCCCACGTGCACGGCGGCGTGCTCGCCGACGGCCATATTCTCGGCGTTAATCGATCCGGACCCAGTATGCTGTACGCCCTTGTTGCTCATCTTCCTTCTACTCCTAGCTAGCCTTCTTGCACGAAAACTCCCGAATTATCGCCGACGGCCATATTCTCGGCGTTAATCGATCCGGACCCAGTATGGAGGACGCCATTGTTAAGAATCGCCGTGGTGCGCTGCACGAACTCCGAACTATCCACGCCAAACGAGGTGAGGTAATCGTCAAGCGTCGCTATAAGCCTGCGCTCGATTATCTTCGAATGCTGCGCTACGTCCTGAGCTTGGAAGTAGCCGCTTTCCGATTCATCCCTGGATTCCGACGGTCGCTCAATCATGGCGGTTTCCCGCACACTGGACTCGGCGCCGATGTCACCATGCGCGACCGCCTTTGGTCCCCGGGCACCGGTGGCGCGCAACGCTGGCAGGAGCATGGCCGGCGCGCTGGCCAGGCACTTGACTTCCAGGATGTGCCCTGGCAAGCCAACGACCGCCCCGCAGATCGCGCGGACGATTCCCTCCGCGTGGGTACCGCTGGCCCGGTCAGTCCAGTACTCGGGCCCGATAGGGTAAAGCGCGTGGGTCGCGAACTCAAGGTACAGGGTGCGCCCTTGGAGCGAAACGTGCACGAAGACGCTGGTGACTACCTCACCGCCCCATGACACCACCTGCGCACAGAGATAGTGCCGTGCGACACCGCTGGACCTCGTGATCGCATCCGCTATGGCTCGCTTCACCTCATCGCTCTCCGGCTCAGCAGCGAGCGCGCCGCCGATGCATGCGGTTCTAGTCCCCTCGACAAAGACACAATCGGTGACGCGGAGCTCTGGGAGACGCGTTTCAGGATTGTCGTGGTACTGCAAAGAGGTGATCTCCTCGCTCAGCCTACGGACCAGCCTGACCGCAGTAAAGGGAGGGCTCTTGAACTCCGATTTTGGCCCAATGCCCCCGGGGTTCGCATGCACGAGCCGCTGGGCGAATGACCATCCGCGCGTCCTTTTCCCTGCGCCGAGGAACGGACTGAACCCGCTGTGTACCGTAAACGGATGACGCTGCTGCAGCTCGATTGCCCGTAGGCGGCGGCCGAGCCGTGCCGGGCGGTTTGGTGCGGTCGAGTGAAGCCGGGCCAAGCGCCAGGCTCGGATGACGGCGGTCACGGCGAGGACCGCGATGAGCGTGAGGACGATCCCGGCGACGGTGAACATGGTTGGGGTGGCCCATGACGCCATCGATGTCCACGTCCGTCGGCTGCCCGCAGAGATGATCAACAACGCGATCAGTGCGATGAGCGCTCCTGCCAAGGAGCGCTTCAGCAGCCCGCCGCGAAAGCTCAGGTTTCGCTCGCGTACCTGCTCCGGCCGGTTACGCGCCGGATCGCGGCGACCTCCGTAGCCCAGGTACTCAAGGACCCAGCCCAGCCAGTGAGGCAGCAGCTCCCAGATGACGAGCAAGTCGAGGACCATGAAGGTGTCAAGCGGCCGTACGGCGAACCAGCAGCCGAGCGCGATCAGCAACAGCAGTTGCTGGCCCGCTTCGAGCCACCACGCGTGCCAGGCGTGCCGGATCACGAAAACCAGGTCGAAGCCATGGGAAGGCGCTACCCGCCGGCCGTATGCGTTGTAAACGTCACGGAGTACATGGTCACGGAAATCACGATCACGGTAGGTCCCGGCGGCGAGGCGCCGACTTGCGACACTGTCGCGGTCGACGGAGTAAGTACCTAGAGGGGCAGGTGAAGTGGCCATGGCAGCCTCGCGTTGACCCAGGCCGCGACCGCGGCGACGTACTTTAGGTATCTTCAACCTAAAGTAGGTGACACTTTGAGTCAAGTCGACCTTTACCGGGAGAAGTAAGTGACAGAGAAAGGCCCACGAGTCGCAAGGCATTCGGCGCTGGCCGTGACCGTAGACCTCGCGATCTTCACTGTCCGCGAGGACGAGTTGCAGGTCCTGTTGATCGAGCGGGGAAATGCTCCCTACCAGGGGATGCTCGCCTTGCCCGGCGGATTTGTCCGGCCAAGCGAGAGCCTGGACGCCGCCGCACTGCGCGAACTCAGCGAAGAGACAGGCGTCGACGGCCGACAACTGCACTTGGAACAGTTGCAGGCATACGGCACCCCCGATCGCGACCCTCGAGGCCGTGTGGTCACTGTCGCCTACCTGGCTCTGGGCCCCGACCTGCCGACTCCGCAAGCCGGCACCGACGCCGCTGCGGCGCATTGGATGCCGGTCGCCGCCGCACTCGGCCACCGGGCAGAACTCGCGTTCGACCACGCGACGATTGTGCGCGACGCGCTGGAGCGGGCCCGTGTGCAGCTTGAGTACACGACGGTCGCGGCGGCGTTCTGCCCGGAACCGTTCACCATCACCGACCTGCGCCGCGTTTACGAGGCTGTCTGGGGCGTCGGCCTCGACCCGAGTAACTTCCGCCGCAAGGTGACTAGGGCGGAGGGCTTCATTGTGACGACCGGCAAGTTCCGGAGCCCTGAGATTGGCCGGCCCGCCCCGCTGTATCGCCGCGGGGCATCGCGCATGCTGCTCCCGCCGCTGCTCCGCTCGGCTGACTTCACGTTGAGCGCATGGATGCCGACTGGAACAGGTGAGCGTTAGCTGCTCGGCCGAGGAGGTGCAGTCGGCGGGTGACCGCTCCGCCATCACTCACGGCCTCCTTGGCAGGTAGGCCGATCTCCCTTAGGGGGAGACCGGCTCGCGCTGGAGAGGTACGTTACTGGCGAGGCAGGCCAGCGCCTGCGGCGACAACTGGCTGAAGGACACAGGCGATGCGAGGGAGCACTGGACGGATTCTCGTGTCACACGCCGGGGTGCTGCCGCGGCCCGAGGGGCTGCAGCGGCTCTTCGACGCGGGTCCCGGCGAGCAGGAGGCCTTCGACGCGGCGCTGCCCGGCACGGTGGTGGACGTTGTCGCCCGGCAGGTGGCGGTCGGCGTCGACATCGTCAATGACGGGGAGATCTCCAAGCGCGGGCTGTTCATCGGCTACATCAGGGACCGGATGACCGGCTTCGAGGAGCTCTCGGTTCCGGCCAGCGAGTACCGGCCGCGCAACGCGGGCGTGTTCGGCCGCGACAACAGGGACTTCCCCGGCTTCTACGCCGCGGGACTCGGCGGCTTCCCGGTGCGCCGGCTCGTTGTCCCTGGCCAGGGTGCCGCGCCAGTGACGGAGTACGTCTGCACCAGCCCGCTGCGGTACACGGGCGCGGCGGACGCCGGGGCCGACATCGACCGGCTGATAGCGGCGGCCGCCCCGCACGGCGTCGACGCGTTCCTGCCGGCGATCACGCCCGGCACGGTCGAGCACTGGCTTCGGAACGAGTACTACCCTGACGATGAGTCGTTCCTCGCCGCGATCGCCGACGTGCTGCACGACGAGTACAAGGCCATTACCGACGCCGGCTTGCTGCTCCAGGTCGACGACCCGGACCTGCCCGACGGCTGGCAGATGTTCCCCGGCATGACCGTGCCGGAGTACCGGCGGTACGCGGCGCTGCGGGTCGAGGCGCTGAACCACGCCCTGCGCGGCATCCCTGCCGATCGGGTACGGCTGCACGTCTGCTGGGGCAGCCACCACGGCCCCCACCGGGACGACATACCGCTGCGCGACATCGTCGACCTTGTGCTTTCGATCCCGGCAGGCTGCTACTCGATCGAAGCGGCCAACCCCCGGCACGAGCACGAGTGGATCGTCTGGGAGGACGCGAAGCTTCCGGACGGTGCGACGCTGATGCCTGGCGTGGTCGGGCACTCGACCGACATCATCGAGCATCCCGAACTGGTCGCCCAGCGCCTGACCCGCTATGCCCAACTGGTCGGCGCGCAGAACGTGATCGCCGGCACCGACTGCGGCCTCGCCGGCCGTGTCGGCCATCCGGAGATCGTGTGGGCGAAACTCGAGGACCTCGCGGCAGGCGCCCGGCTGGCGTCCCGCGCCTTGGCCGGCCGCTCGTTACCTCCCACGATGCGCGGAGAGAGAGCGCATCCACGGGGCCGGGGGCTACCCGCCGGCACCTGCCAGGGCGCCGACCTCCGGCACCGCACGTCCGCCATCCGCCATCATCTTCGACGGGTTCCGTCCCGCAGCCCGCTCGTGAACGTCACCAGAAGAAACCGGCAACTTGCCCGCACAGCGCTCGTCGCAGCCGCCGTCAGGTGAGAGAGGTAAGGTACGTATATGGGCGATTATCAAGGCAGCCCCGCACAGCGGCTCACCGCGGCGTGGCAGTCCGCTGCGGCCGCGCTCGGCCAGTGGCGCGAGCAGGTGACGGAAGCGACCTCTGAGGCCATGGACAAGCTCGACCCGGCCGCTCGCGCCGCGCTGGATGCCGTGCGCGCGGCGCTCGCCGGGGACTGGGGCGCCTGCCAGTGCCCCTGCGGCACCGCGCACCCACAGGACAAGGACGTGTGCGACCACAGCGCCGTCCTGACCCGGCGGCTGGGCGACGCCGACGTCCCGCTGTGCGCCCCCTGCGCCGTCGCCCAGGGCGTCGCCGAAATGCGCCGCTAGCCCCCGCTAGCCCCGGGACCCGCCAGCTACTATCGGCCTGCCTTTCGACAGAAACCGCGGGAGCAACCGGTCACGCGCCGGGCGCTGACTGGAACAGGCTTAGCGTGAGGCCGCGGCCGAGAACAGGGTCGGCGAGCGGCAGCAGGTAACGGTACCTGGCGGGCAGGGCGGCGCGGACTCCGGCTGGGCAGCGGGTGACCTTGGCGGATTCGAGCAGGCGCAAGCCTAGGCGCTCCAGCGTGCGGGGGTCGTCGCAGGGCCACTGCCAGAGCGCGATGCCCCGCTTGGCGGCCATCTTGTGCTCCCATTTGAACGTCGCAAGCGGGTAGGTGTCGAACGCCAGCCTGCTGCCGGGGAACCTGGCGGCGATCCGGGCGAGGGTGCTTGTGACGTCTTGTTCACCTAGGTAGACGAGGACTCCGTCGGACACGAAGAAGTACGGCCCTGGAAGCTGTTCAACCTCCGACAGCCAGTCCTCGTCGACCAGCGACGCGGCGAGCATCCGCCGCCGGTCCGTGTCCGCGAAGAACCGGCGGCGCAGTTCGATTGTGTCTGGCAGGTCCAGGTCGATCCAGTGCACCGAACCGTTGTCCGTCCGCTCGAAGCGGGTATTCAGCCCAGTGCCGAGCTCCACAACCGTCCCGTGCGGGTGATCGGCAAGGAACTGCCGGATCCACCAGTCGAGGATCATGGTGCGGATCACGACCAAGAAACGCATGGGGGTCTTGAAGGTGGCCAGGTCGAAGTCAATCGCGCGCGCCAGTTCGACGGCCTTGGGATCGCTCAGCAGCGGCCGCTTGCTTTCCGTCTCCCGCGCCCGCGCAAGCAGGGGGAAGAACAGCGTCTGCTGCACCAACCCGAGTTGAATCTGTGTCTCATCCGGCACGCGTCTATAGTGCCACCGGGCTCGGTGCGTCATGGCACAGAGCGGAATGTCAGCGCCCGACGTGCCGCTTCTCAAGTCCGCCTGGCACCGCGTCGGTACCCGGAGCGGGCACTGGCCTCGCGGGCGGCCGTAGTGTCGAGTCATGCTCCTTACGTACGGGCATGGAACCGAGTCCGCTGACCGGAGCGTCGCCATTCTCGCAGGTGCGGACGTCGCATCGCTCGTGGACATCAGAACCGCGCCTGGCAGCCGGCGCAATCCCCAGTTCGTCAGGGTCGCCATGGCGGAATGGCTGCCGGAGGCGGGCATCGCCTACCGCTGGGAGAAGCGCCTCGGCGGCTTCCGCAAGCCAGGCCCGGGCAATCCCGACGTGGCGTGGCGCGAGGACATGTTCCGTGGCTACGCCGAGTACATGCGGTCCGCCGACTTCCGCGCGGCGATCGATGCCGTGCTCACCGAGGCCCAGTCCAGGCAGGTGACGGTGATGTGCTCGGAGTCCCTCTGGTGGCGCTGCCACCGTCGCCTGCTCGCCGACTTCGTCTCGGTCGCCTGCGGCATCGAGGTACGCCATCTGATGCACGACGGCCGCACCGAGGCACACCGGCCGTCGGACGGGCTGCGTCTCAGGGAGGACGGCCTGCTCGTCTACGACGGAGGTCAGGACACCCTGCTTTGACCTCAAGCGCAGTCCAGAGCGCCAGGAGCCGGCCAACATCCGGGGTACCATAACGATATGGACACCTATAGTCTGGCGGCTGCAGCCCGGACCCTGCGCACCTCGGCGCCACGGGTACGGCGAGCCATCGACCGTCTCGGCATACAAGTCCAGCGCGGCGATTCAGGTGTCTTCCAGCTGACGCAGAGCCAGGTGGACGAACTGGCCAGCGTGCTCGGTGTCATGGCATCCGTGCCTGACCTATCGCCGACAGAGGCTCGCGTTCTCGCCGCGCTCTCGCGGTCGCCACGAGGAGTCGCCTCAGTGCGCGAGGCGGCGCGTCGCGCGGGAACCTCGCCGACAGCCACCGCGCGCGCACTCGCCAGCCTCACGTCCGCTGGCCTCATCATTCAGGCGCATACGATGCTCGCCCAGGGGCACGCCACAGAAGCGACGGTGTACCAGGTTCCCTTCGCTTCGCCGAGGTGGCTCGCGCTTGCCCCGGCGATCGCCCAGGTACAGTTGCCCGCCCGCCTTGAAAGGACACATGCCACGAGGGTTCCCCCGCACCTGCTGCACCTGTTCTGGAATGTCGCGCCAGCCCAGCTTGACGTCGCGAGTTCGGCGCCGTTCATCGCCCGGCGGCTGATCACATCCTTTGATCCCGATGGTCTTGCCTGGGGAAGCAGGAACCTCCCCGCGAGCGCGTGGGAGCACGCAGCGGCCACCCGCGGCCTCGAACCCGCGAAGCAGGCGCTCGCGCACAATCTCGCCAAGAACGCGCCCGATGCCCTCTGACCGGGTCCGCAAGATCCTTCCGCCCGACACGGCAGCGACATGGGAGGCGATCGCGCAGGTCGTCCCGCCAGACGCCTACCTCGGCGGCGGTACGGCCATCGCCGTCCACCTCACGCACCGGATCAGCCGGGACCTGGACTTCTTCTTCCACCGCGACAGCATTGACCTCGATGAGCTGACGCAGCGCCTGACCGCCGTCGGCCCGTTCGCCGTCACCGAGCGCTCGGCGGGAACCCTCAACGGCATCTTCTCCGCCACCAAGGTCCAGTTTCAGCACGCCGACGAGGCCCGGCCCCAGCATCTCCTTGAACCTCCTCAGGAAGTAGATGGCCTCCACATTGCCGGGCTCAGCGACCTCATGGCCATGAAGCTCAACGTGGTCGGCGATCGCGGCGAGTTGCGCGATTACTTCGACCTGATGACGATCGAGCAGCGGACCGGGCGGACCGCCGATGAGGGCCTGGCCTTGTTCGTTGCGCGCTTCCAGCCCGAATACCCTCAGGCGGCGATCAACCACATCCTGCTCGGCCTTGGTTACTTCGACGACGTTGATCCCGATGACGCCCTGCCTGCGCCGCGAGACCAGATCGTGGACTACTGGACCCGACGACAACCGGAGATCGTCGCGGCCCACGGCCGGTTATTTCCACGACTCACGTCAGGCTCCGGTGAGCCGGGAGACGGGGTGCCAGCGGGTGACTCACTATGACTCACTCACCGGCAACGGCTAGGCCGTTCGGCTCTCTGCCGCCCGCCCGTAACATGCCGGCAACCCATTCCGGGCATGCTTTGCCCCGTGGGGGAAGTGCAGGCAGGCTGGCAGCGGCACGTGATCGTCTGCGGGCTGCACGCCGTTGGCCTGCTGATCGTGGAGCAGCTCGCGCTCTCCGGCGTGCCCGCCGTGGTCGTGGACGAGAGCCCCGCGCCGGCGCTCGCCCGGATGATCGCCGCCTGGGGGGTGCCGCTGGTCACCGGGTCGGCGCGGGCCGAGGAGACGCTGACGTCAGCAGGCCTCGCCGGCGCGATCGCGGTGATCTGCGCCCAGGACGACGACCTGTCCGCGCTCGAGACCGCGCTGCTCATCCGGCGGCTGCGCCCGGACGTGCGGGTGATCGCGCAGCTCGACAACCCGGCGGTCGGCCGCGCGGTCAGGCAGGTCGGAGTGGCGGTGCTCGATGTCGCGGGCCTGTCCGCCCCGTCGATCGTCGAGGTCTGCCTGGGCGAGGGCGTGCAGGAGATGAAGCTGTCCGGGATGCGGTTCCTCGCCGCCCGCACCGCCGCGCCGCACGCGGCGACGCTGCGTGAGCTGTACGGGGCGCTCGCCCCGGTCGCCGTGGTGCCGCCGGCCGGCGAGGTGCTGGTCTGCCCCGGCCGGGACACCCTGGTCAGCAGCGGGGACGAGGTGACGCTCATCGGCACCCCCGAGGAACTCGCCGCCGCCTCCGTCATCGATCATCCCGAGCGGATCCGCCGCCTCACCGCGACCTACAGCCCGGGCGGGACGGGAGGACCTGGCGGGCCAGCGGGGTCGCTCGGGGTCCTCGGGGTCCTCGGCGGCGGTGAGCCCGACGATCCCCGCGCCGGGCGCGGCCTCGCGGAGCGCGCCGTGCGCGCGCTCCGCGATCTCGCCGTGTCGCTCGCGCGTGCCACCGACCGGCGGATCGCGATCGCCCTCTGCGCGTTGCTCATGGTGCTGGTGACCGCCACGCTCGTGCTGCGCTTCACCTACCAGCTTGCCGGGCCCGGCCACCGCATGTCGCTGCTCGACGCGGTGTACTTCACCGTCGAGACCGTGACGACCGTTGGTTACGGCGACTACACGTTCCGCGGCGAGCCTGCCTGGCTGATCGTGTTCGCGATCCTCCTGATGCTAACCGGCGCGCTATTCGTCGCGGTTTTCTTCGCGCTTGTCACGAACATGCTGGTCAGCCGGCGCATCGAGGAGTCGCTCGGGCTGCAGAAGATTACCGCGCTGCGCGGCCACGTCCTGGTCGTCGGCCTCGGCACGGTGGGGCTGCGGGTCGCGCGGCAGCTCCACAACGCCGGCCGGGAGGTCGTGGTGGTCGAGAAGGACGTGCGCAACAGGCACCTCGGCCAGCTCCGCGCGCTCCACATCCCCGTGATGATCGCCGACGCGACCCAGCCGGAGACCCTCGCGTCCGCCCGGCTAGCCGCGGCGTCGGCGGTCGCCGTGCTGACCAGCGACGACCTGGCCAACCTTGAGACCGGCCTGGCCGTCCGTGACCAGCTCGGGCCGCACTGGGCCGCGACGCCGGTCGTGCTGCGGATCTTCGACCAGCGGCTCGCCCACTCGGTGAAGGAGACGTTCGGGTTCAGGAACGTCCGGTCCACCGCCGCGCTCGCCGCGCCGTGGTTCGTCGGCGCGGCCCTCGGCCTGGACGTGCTTTCCACGTTCTACGCGGGCGACGAGCTACTGCTCGTCGCCCGGCTGACCGTCACCCCCGGCGGCGGCCTTGAGGGCCTGCAGATGCACGAGCTCGCGGCCCGCACGCGCGTGCTCGCGCTGCGCCGCGCCGCCGACCGGGCGGTCCTTGAGCACCCGCCGCGCCGCACGACCCGCTTCCACCAGGCCGACGAGGCGTACCTCATCGGCCCCTACGACGAGCTGCTGACGGTCCTGCGCCGCGACCGGCTGACGGCCCAGGCCTAGACAGGCAGGCCCCGGCTTAGGGCCTGGCTTAGCTGGCGGCGATGCGGGCGGCGAAGCCGGTGGTCTGCCAGGTGCCGCCCCCCTCGGTGATCGCGTACGCCTCGTAGCCGTCCAGGGATTCCGTCCAGTCGCGGGCGAGATCAGGGCCCATCGCGAAGGCGGCGGTCGCGCACGCGTCGGCCAGTGCCAGGCTGTGGCCGGCCACCGTGATGCTCGCCAGGCCCGCGGCGGAGCCGCCGGTGCGCGGGTTGGCGATGTGCGCGCCCCGCTCGGCGGTGCCCGACGTGGCGACACCGCAGTCCACGGCATCCACGACCAAGGCGAGGCGGCCGCGCTTGAAGGGGTCGGCGATACCCACGCGCCACGGGGCCGGCGTGGTGCCGGGGCGACCGCCCGCGCACTGCACGTCGCCCCCGCCGTTGACCAGGTGGCTCGTCGACCCGGCGGCGGACAGGATAGCCGCGGCGCGCTCGACGGCCCAGCCCTTCACGTAGCCAGACGGGTCGAACCGGCCCCACGGCGACGCCGTGAAGTAGCCGCCCGACAGCTCGCGGAGGAACGCGCACGCCTCGATGACCTCGGCCACCTCAGGCGCGCACCCGTCGACGGTCACCTCGCCGTCGGCGAGCTGCGACACGTCGCTGTCCGGGCGGTAGGGCGAGAAGATCCGGTCGACCCAGTGCAGCCACCTGATGGCATCGTCGAGCGACCCGTCGTGGCGCGCGGCGACCGGGACCTCGAAGGAGACCACCGTGCCCATGACGGGCTCGGCGTGCCTGACGCGGGCCGCGAAGGCCAGGTTGCTAGTCAAGGAAGACGCTGTCGCCGGAGACCGTGATCTGCTTGGCGGGCAGCGGGCTCGGCGCCGGCCCCGCTACTACGTCGCCGGTCGTGATGCTGTACTGGCTGCCGTGGCACGGGCAGTCGATGGTCCCGTCGCTGATCTGGTTGACGATGCATCCCATATGGGTGCAGACCGCGCTGAACGCCTTGAAGTCCCCGGCGGCGGGCTGGGTGACGACCACCCGCGGCCCGGTGAAGATCTTGCCGCTGCCGACCGGGATCTGGCTGGTAGCGGCGAGCGCGGTCGCCGCGGTAGCACTGCCCGCGCCCACGGCACCGCCCGCGCTGCTCGCGCTGCCCGCCGGAGCCGCCGGGGTGATGGTGCCTGCGCCCGCGCCGCAGGCGGTGATCGCGCTCGCGAGGCCCACGAGGCCGACGCCGGCCAGCGCGCCCCGTCGAGTGGCCAGCGATTCCGTCTGTGGTTCCTGTGTCACAAGTGCTCCTGTTCGCGTGTGGCCGCCCTCCCCTGTATAGGGGAACGGGACGCGGCGCCGCCTGGTTCATGGCAGCAAAACATGCGCTGAGAATCCGCTGAGGCCGTGGTCACCGCCCTCCGCCGCCGCCTAGGCGGTCGCGGAGCGTAACGAGAGCGGCCCAGTCATCGCTCCGGAGGAAAGAGATTTCGGCCAGTCCGAACGGGTGCGTGCTTCGAATAACAGCGATGAACTGGTCGTATGGGGCCAATGTAGCCATTTGGTTAGGTATTCGTGACTAGTCCGATATACCCATATATCCTTACGGAGAGTATCCATATCCATACGTAGCGCCATAATCTTGGCACGTAGGCATCACGGATGGGACACGGACAAATGCTCAGAGTTAGCATTGACGGGTGGCTAAACCGGCCGCGAGGGACAGTGCCGGCCCGCCCCGACCTGCGCGCTCAAGGCGCCCGTGTTCAGGATCCCCGTGTTCAGCATCAAGGGGTGATCATCCGGAGCCACGGCGAAAACTGCAGGCGGAGTGCCGGAGAGCCGGGCGTCAGCGGCCCGTCGTCCGGCGCAAGGGCGCTCCGCCTGCACCTCGTCATGATCCCGCCGGGCACGCGCGGCCTGCCGCACTTCCACGCGGGGTGCGAGAGCGCCATCTACGTCGTGAGCGGCGAGGCCGACGTCTGGCACGGCACGGGCCTCGTCCAGCGGTCTGCGGTCCGCGCCGGCGACTTCGTTTACATCCCGCCAGGCATGCCGCACCTGGCCGTGAACCAGGGCGAGGTCACCTCCATCGCGGTGGTGGCGCGCACCGACCTGGCGGATCATGCCGAGGCGGTCGTGATAGAGCTTCCTCGGCACCTCACCGGCCTGGTGAGCTATCCGGTGGCGGTCGGCGAATGAACTTTCCCCTCCCCCGCGTAAGCCTCTCGCGGGGACGCGGCGAACCCGGCAACTGTGGCGGCTTCCTCCTCCGCCACGGCGCACCAGGGGCTTCTCTCCCCCCTCCCGCCGGATTCACCGCGAGCAGGCCGGGGTGCCCGCCGGTGTAGCGGCGGGGCCCGGCCTGCTCAAAAACCGTGCTCCTCGGAACCGATCTCTACGGCTTCCATCCGCCGGTGTAACGGCGGGCGGACCTGCTCAAAGCACGAGCCAACGGCGAGCGCCGCCGTTTTCTGACTGAGCGACGCGCTCCCCGTGCGCGGTTGGGCCTCCGGCTCTGCCCGTTTCGCGCCTTACGCGCCACCAGATGGCCGGCCGAGCCACAAGGCGGGCGGGAGGGAAGGGGGGCGTCGACCGTGGCGCGGCTCAACGGCACACCGGGGACGGGCGAGTGCGGGAAAAGCCGCTACTCGGGAGCCTGCTCGTAGGCCTCGGGCGGCTGGCAGGCACAGATCAGGTGACGGTCGCCGTAGGCCTGGTCGATGCGGCGGACCGGCGGCCAGTACTTGGCCCGCCCGCCCGCGAGGCCCGCCCGGCCCGGGGAAGACAGTGTGCCAGAGCCGGGGTAGCCGCCCTCGTCCCGCCGGTAGGCGTGCGACCACTCCCCCGCGATCAGCATCTCGGCGGTGTGCGGGGCGTTCTTCAGCGGGTTGTCCGCCGCGTCCCACTCGCCGGATGCCACTTTGTCGACCTCGGCCCGCACGGCGATCAGCGCGTCGCAGAAGGCGTCGACCTCCGCGAGGGACTCGCTCTCCGTCGGCTCGATCATGAACGTGCCCGCGACGGGGAACGACATCGTCGGCGCGTGGAAGCCGAAGTCGATGAGCCGCTTGGCCACGTCCTCGACCGTGATCCCGCCGGGCAGGCGGCGCAGGTCAACGATGCACTCATGGGCGACGAGGCCTCGGTTGCCCGCGTAGACCACCGGGAAGTACGGCGCGAGCCGGCGGGCGACATAGTTCGCGGACAGGACGGCCACCTGCGTGGCCCGGCGCAGCCCGTCGGCGCCCATCATGGCGATGTACGCCCACGAGATCGGCAGGATCCCGGCGGACCCGTACCGGGCGGCCGCGACCGGGTTGGCGGCCTGCTGGCCGATCCGGGCGGGGAGGAACGGGGCGAGATGCTCCCTGGCGGCGACCGGGCCGACGCCGGGCCCGCCGCCGCCGTGCGGGATGCAGAACGTCTTGTGCAGGTTCAGGTGGGACACGTCCCCGCCGAGCAGGGCAGGCGACGCCACGCCGGCGAGGGCGTTCAGGTTGGCGCCGTCGATGTAGACCTGCCCCCCGGCCTGGTGGACCAGGTCCGCGACCTCGGTAATAGTCTCCTCGTACACCCCGTTCGTGGACGGGTACGTGACCATGATGGCGGCCACCCGCCCCTCGTGGGCGGCGAGCCTGGCCCGCAGGTCACCGAGGTCGATGGCGCCGTCCTCACCGCACTTGACGACCACGACCCGCAGGCCGGCGAGGACGGCGGACGCCGCGTTCGTGCCGTGCGCGGACGCGGGGATCAGGCAGACGTCGCGCCCGTCGTCGCCCCGTGACCGGTGATACCCGCGGATCGCGAGCAGGCCGGCGAGCTCGCCAGACGACCCGGCGTTCGGCTGCAGCGAGCAGGCGTCGTAGCCGGTGACCGCGCACAGCCACCGCTCCAGGTCCCCGATCAGCTCGGCGTACCCGGCGGCGTCGGCCGCGGGGGCGAAGGGGTGCAGCCCGGCGAACTCCGGCCAGGTGACCGCTTCCATCTCAGCGGTCGCGTTCAGCTTCATCGTGCACGACCCGAGCGGGATCATCGACCTGTCGAGTGCCACGTCAAGGTCCGACAGGCGGCGCAGGTAGCGCAGCATCCCGGTCTCACTGCGATGGGCGCTGAAGGTCGGGTGCGTCAGGAACTTCGAGGTCCGGACGAGGGACGCGGGGATGGCGTCGCCGCCCGCAACCGACAGCCGCACGTCGGCCGCGTCGAGCCCGGTGCCCACCATGGACGCGCCGACCAGCGCGGCGACCACGTCCCGCAGGTGCTCGGGTGTCGTCGTCTCGTCGCAGGCCACCTGGACGATGCCGTCGCCCGCGTCGTACAGGTTGTACCCGGCCTCCCTGGCGCGCAGCAGGGCGGCCCGCGCCTCGGTGGGCCCCGGCAGCACGACCCCGATGGTGTCGAAAGCGGCGCCGCCAATGGTCAGGATCCCGTAGTCCTTTAGCGTCGCGGCGAGGGTCATCGCGTGCCGGTGCACCCGCCGCGCGATGGCGGTCAGGCCGTCCGGGCCGTGGTAGCAGGCATACATGGCGGCGACGACGGCGAGCAGCACCTGGGCGGTGCAGATGTTGCTGGTGGCCTTCTCCCGGCGGATGTGCTGCTCGCGGGCCTGCAGCGCCAGCCGGTACGCGGGACGGCCGTCGGAGTCCACCGACACGCCGACGAGGCGGCCGGGCAGCTGCCTGCGCAGGTCGTCGCGGACCGCCAGGTACGCGGCGTGCGGGCCGCCGTAGAACATCGGCACGCCGAACCGCTGGGTGGTGCCGAGCGCGATGTCGGCGCCGAGCTCGCCGGGGGGCCTGAGCAGGGTCAGGGCGAGGATATCGGCGGCGACCGCCACCCTGGCGCCCGCGGCGTGCGCGGCCTCGATGACCGGGGCGAGGTCGCGGACCTCGCCGGACGCACCCGGATACTGCAGCAGCACGCCGAAGGCGCCCGCGAAGTCGGTGTCCGCCGTGACCCGCGCGACGCGCAGGTCGATGCCCAGGGGCTCGGCGCGGGTGCGCAGGACGTCGAGGGTCTGCGGCAGGCAGTCGGCGTCGGCGATGAAGACCGTGCGCTTGCTGCTGACCCGGAAGGTGAGGGTCATCGCCTCGGCGGCGGCGGACGCCTCGTCGAGCAGCGAGGCGTTGGCCACGTCAAGCCCGGTCAGGTCGCAGACCATGGTCTGGAAGTTCAGCAGCGCCTCAAGGCGGCCCTGCGAGATCTCCGGCTGGTACGGCGTGTACGCGGTGTACCAGGCCGGGTTCTCAAGCACGTTCCTGCGGATGACCGCGGGCGTCACCGTGCCGTAGTAGCCCAGGCCGATCATGGAGACCGCCACCGTGTTGCGCGCGGCGAGGCGCCGCAGGTCGGCGAGGACCTCCGGCTCGGTCCGCGGCGGCGGCAGGACGGAAAGGGACGCGGGCGGCCGCGCGTACGCGGGCAGCGCCGCCGTCAGGAGGTCATCGAGCGATGCGTAGCCGAGGGTGGCGAGCATAGCCCGCTGGTCCTCCTCGGACGGCCCGATGTGGCGTGTGGTGAACGGGGCAATGCCATCGGAAACAATAGGCAAATCACTACCCTGCATGGAGCCTCCCCGGTATGGGCTCCCCGTCTGTCGCCCGACTGGCTCCAGAGCGCCTGTCCCGACCCAGTCCTTGGTGCCTGAGAGGTTCCGGGGATGTGTTGCCCCTTCGGCGCCCGCCTCGTGTCGTGGGCGGGTCTCTCCCGGGTGGGATATCAAGTGCGCGCTTGTAGCTTAGCGCATCCGAACGGTGAAGGCCTGATCCCCGTCCGGGGGTCAGGGATGGGTCGCCGGCTCGTAGTCCGCGGGCACCCCGGGGAGATCTCATCCGCGGACGGCAGGAGGGTCGCCGATGGCGAGCCAACAAGGCAGATCGAGCGGCTCAACAGCCCACCGCCACTTAGGTTTCGTCGACGTAGCCGACATCGGGGGTCCGGGGAGTCGTCCCCCCGGGGGATATAACGCGGGAGCACGGAAAGTTGCACGCAGCGCAACCAACATGGTTAGCCGATCGCGTAACCCACGCGCGCGCCTCACCCCGTCTTGCGGGTCGCCCGGCGGTTCGCCAGCTCGTCGCTGCCGTCGGCGATGAGGCCGTCCTCGGCGCGGACCGCGGGGAGCACCGCGAGCTCGCCGGCCACCTCCTGCCACACCCTGCCCAGGGCGATGCCGAAGACCCCCTGGCCGCCCGCGAGGAGGTCGACGACCTCGTCGGGCGAGGTGCACTCGTACACGCTCACGCCGTCGCTCATCAGCGTCACCTGGGCGAGGTCCTCGGTCCCGTGGTCGCGCAGGTGCTGGACGGCGGCGCGGATCTGCTGCAGCGAGATCCCCGTGTCGAGCAGCCGCTTGACGACCTTGAGCACGAGAATGTCGCGGAAGCCGTACAGGCGTTGCGAGCCCGAGCCGTGCGCCGCGCGGACGCTTGGCTCGACGAGACCGGTGCGCGCCCAGTAGTCGAGCTGGCGGTAGGTGATCCCGGCCGCGGCGCACGCCGTGGGGCCTCGATAGCCGATCTCGGGGTCGCCGTCGAAGAGCGCGCCTTCCACGGCCCCGGACCCACCCCTTGTTACCGACACGGCCACCTCCTGTGACTACCCCCGGCATTCGCACCGTAAGCCCACCGGGGGGGCAGGTCAACGATCACGCTCGGCGCGTCGCGACATTCCCCGGCAAAACGGCTAAGTCCGGGTACGCGGGGAAGTGTCATGGCGTTGCGGTGACTTGCGGAGCAGCCTTCCGTTCGGACTACTCCTCTTCGCACCCCGTGATGGACACCTCACCCGGGCACCTCGGCGACCGTCGGAGCGCGCATAACGCCGACTTGCCGAAGTCCTCGGGAGAGATCTGGTCGAGGAACTCGCGGAACTTCTCCACCTCGTCCTCCTGCTCGTCGGGAATGGCGACGCCCGCCTCATCGAGGATCTCGTCACTCGCGAAGATCGCGGCACCGGTCCGCAGTGCCAGGGCGATCGAGTCCGAGGGCCTGGCGCTGACTTCCGCGCCGTTGGAGAAGACGAGGTCCGCGTAGAAGATCCCGTCGCGCAGCGAAGTGATCTTGACCGTGCTCAGTTGCACGTTCAGTACCTCAAGCACATCCTTAAACAGGTCATGGGTCAGCGGCCGCAGTGACACCATGCCCTGCTGAGCGAAGGCGATCGCTGTCGCCTCCACCGCCCCGATCCAGATGGGCAGGTACCGATCGCCCTGCTCCTCTTTCAGCAGGACAATCGGGCTGTTCGACGGCATCTCAACACGGACGCCGACGACCTCCATCCGCCGCACTGGAGCTCCGTCCTCGCACGTGCTCAGCGGTGGCCCCGTGACTTCGAGGAGACCCGGGGGGCGCTAAGCGAACCGAACCACTCTTCCTGCCAAACTACACCCGTTATCGCCCGGAAGCCGAGCGCAGCCCCGGTGCTTCCCGAGACTCACCCACTGGTCTACCCGGTTGCGGGGCCTGTGAAGCCAGTCCTGCTTCCGCCAGTCCGTCTTCGACAAGCGTCGCATGGAGACGGGCGATATGCCCGGCAAGGTCCCGCGCGGCGCGCAGTGCGGGCTCACGGCTGCCCTTCTGCCGGGCCAGCGGCGCCACCGCTTGCTCGACCAGAGCGGCCTCCCGGTCGGCAGCCGCCTTGACGGCCCGGAGGTGGCGCGGCTGGATGCCGTACTCGCCGAGCTGGACCGCCGACAGCAGGACGGAAAGTGTCTGCGTTCCGTAAGATCTGGCGCGGCGGATGAGCCCGTAGTCCTCCAGCTCGGCGAGGAGTTCCTCGGCGGCGCCGGCGGCGGCGAGGAGCTCGCTCCTGGTCATCGCGACCGGTGGCACCGCGCGGTCGGCCGCCGCGCCGTCGAGCGCGTCGAGCCGTTCCTTGATCACCCGCAGCGGCAGGTACTCGTCGCGCTGCGCGGTCAGGATGAAGCGGAGCCGCTTGATGTCGGCGGCGGAGAACCTGCGGTACCCGGACGAGGAGCGCAGGGGCTGGATCAGGCCCTCCGCCTCGAGGAAGCGGATCTTGGAGGGGCTGATGTCGGGGAACTCCGCGCTGAGCTCATCGAGCACCTGACCGATGCTGACACTCCCCCTGGAGGGGGTGCCGCTCGCGAGCGCCGGCTGGTGCCCACGGGTCATACGTAGTCCTGCGCTCCCAGTCCACGGCGCCTGCCGACTTCGGGACTGCGGGTCATGAACAGCAGCCGGAACTTCCCGATCTGAACCTCGTCGCCCCCGAACAACTCGGCCTCCTCGATCCGCTCGCGGTTCACGTAGGTGCCGTTCAGGCTACCAACGTCACGGGCGATGAAACGGTCGCCATGCCGGTAGAACTCGGCGTGCCGCCGGGACACAGTCACATCGTCGAGGAAGATGTCGCTGTCCGGGTGCCGGCCAGCGGACGTGAAGTCGCTGTCGAGCAGGAACCTGCTCCCGGCGTTCGGCCCGCGGAGGACGACGAGGAGCGCTGTGCCGACCGGGAGCGTGTCCGCCGCCGAGTAGTCCGGCGACGGCTCATCGGTGTACTCGGGCTCGCCGTCCGCCGAGATGATCGACGTGGTCTCGCCGCCGCGCTCGTTGGGGACGGCGCTGAAGCTGCCGGTGTTGGAATTGCGCATCAGCGGAGCACCACAGTTGGAGCAATATCTCGCCCGCTCCGGATTCGGCCGACCGCACCGCGCACAGTACATACCCGCCATGGCCTCGCCCGGCCTCCCCTCTCGCTGTATCGCAGGCTCCCGCAGCATCGCGTCAGGCGATGGTGCCAACGGTACCCGCGCCGAGGGCTCCGGGTCTACGCGCCACGCGAACAGGCGGCGAAGGCCGCCCCTTGGCGCGCCTTCGGGTCCCTGACGTCTCCGCCACACAGCCGCCTCACCTCCGGGTCACGCGCACGGCGCAAGCTCGCGATGGCGGTGGCCGTCCCGCACACCGCGAAATGGTACGTCTGCGTAATTAACACAGATTACCTGAACGTGCATCCCCAATTCGCCCAGGTATTTTCTTTGATCGGGTCACTCTGAGGCTTGCTCGACGATCACCGCCCACTCGTCGAGCAGGAACTGCGCCGAGTCGGCGTCGCCGCCCTCCGCCCACAGGTGCGTGACCGCGTCCGCCGGGTCGGGCAGCACCAGGACCCAGCCGCGTTCCGCGTCGACGATCCGCACCCCGTCAGTGGTGTCGACGGGCCTGCTGCCCGCTGCCTCCATGACGGTTCGCATGACCGCCCCCTTAACCGCCCACGGGGTGGGCACCGAGCGCCGCATCAGGTGCGCCTGCGGGATGCGGGCGTCGATCTGGCTCAGGGTGAGCCGCGTCCGCGCGACCAGCCCAAGCAGCCTTACGAAGGCTGCGATCCCGTCGACGGTCCGGCCGAACTCGGGAACGACGAAGCCGCCGCGCCCGTCGGCCGCGAAGATCACGTCGTCGGCCGCGGCGGCCGTTGTGAGCGCGTCCCGCGAGGTCGGCGTCCAGGTGACCTGCACGCCGTGGAACCGGCAGACCTGCTCGGCGACCCGCGTGGTGGTCACCGGCAGGGCGACCCGGCCCCGCCGCAGCTCGGCGGCGACCAGGTCGAGCACGACGAGGAGCGCCCGCTCGTCGCTGACGAGCGCGCCCTTCTCGTCGACTAGGTGGATCCGCTCGCCTACCGGGTCGAACCTGACGCCGAACGCCGCCCGCGAGGAGGAGACGACTTCGGCGAGCCGCTGCATCCCCGCGCGGTCCTGCGCCACGGTCTGGGTGGGCGTGACCTCATCGAGGCGGCTGTTGAGCGTGTGCACGTCGACGCCGAGTCCGCCGAGCAGCACGGGCAGCACCAGCGACACGGTGCCGCCGGCGCAGTCCGCGACGACCTTCAGTCCCGCCGCGCCCACCCCGTCAAGGTCCACGCAGCGCAGCAGCTCGTGCGTGTACAGCTCGACGACGCGGGGCGGGTAGGACAGCTCGGCGATCTCGCCGGGGAACGCGCGCCTGAACTCCTGCCGGGAGAAGACCCGCTCAAGCTTCCGCTGCGCGCCCTGGGACAGCTCGGCGCCGCGGTCATCGAGGAAGATGATGTCGACCGACTGGGTGTCGCCCGGCGTGGTCCGCAGCGCGATGCCGCCGCTGTACTTGCGCCGCGCGGTCTCGAACCTGGCGACGGGCAGCGGCAGCGCCTCCAGGTCCATGACGTTGATGGCCGAGGCGTTCAGCGCGCTCTGCACCGCCCGCTTGAGGGTGCGCGCCGCGCGAGACACGTCCCTCGACGTGGTGACCGTCGTCCCCTTCTGCAGCATGGTCGCGTAGGCGGAGGCCAGCCGCACCGCGAGCTCGGGGGTGACCTCGACATTGATGAGCCCGGAGACGCCGCGCTCGCCGAACAGGGTCCGCTGGCCGCGCGACTCCCAGATCACCGAGGTGTTGACGACCGCGCCGGCCTCGATGGTCTTGAAGGGGTAGACCTTCACCCCGGCGGAGATGTACGCCTCGGGCTCGATGACGCACTCATCGCCGATGACGGCGGTCTCCTCGATCCGCGCCCGGCGCATCACGTCGGTGTTCTTGCCGACCACGCAGCCGCGCAGCGTGGTGCCCTGGCCGACGAACACCCGGTTGTGCACCACGGCCCGGTGGATGAAGGCGCCCTCCTTGACCACGACGTTGGCACCGATCACGCTGTACTCGCGCACGTGCGCGCCGGCCTCGATCTTGGCGTACTCGCCGATGCAGACCGGACCGGTGAGCACCGCGTCCGGGTCGACCTCGGCGCCTTCCGCGACCCACACGCCCGGCGAGAGCTCAAACCCGGCGATGTCGACCTCGACCTTGCGGTTGAGCACGTCCGCCTGGGCCTTGAGGTAGGACTCGAGGGTGCCGACGTCCTCCCAGTAGCGCTCGGACACGTACCCGAATAGCGGGGCGCCGCGCTTCAGGAGCTTGGGGAAGACGTCGTGCGACCAGTCCACGGACTCCTTCGCCGACACCTCGGCGAGGACCTCGGGCTCCATGATGTAGACGCCGGTGTTCACCGTGTCGGAGAACACCTGCCCCCAGGTCGGCTTCTCGAGGAACCGCTGGATCCGGCCGTCCTCGTCCGCGATGACGATGCCGAACTCCAGGGGGTCGGGCACGCGGGTGAGCCCGACGGTGACGAGCGCGCCGTTCTCCCGGTGGAACCGGACCATCTCGCTCAGGTCCATGTCGGTCAGCGCGTCGCCGGAGATGACGAGGAAGGTGCCGTTCTTGAGCTCGTCCTCCGCGTTCTTCACCGAGCCCGCGGTGCCCAGGGGCGTCTCCTCGGTGGCGTACCGCAGCGACATGCCGACGTCCTCGCCGTCGCCGAAGTAGTTCCGCACCATCGCGGCGAGGAACTGGACCGTGACCACGGTCTCCTCGAACCCGTGCCTCTTGAGCAGGTGCAGGACGTGCTCCATGATCGGCCGGTTCACGACCGGAAGCAGCGGCTTGGGTTGGTTGGCGGTCATGGGGCGGAGCCTGGTGCCCTCACCGCCTGCCATCACGACGGCCTTCACGACGGGGTCGCTCCTTTCACCAGGTCCCTGATTTGGGTGAGGTAGAGCAGCGCCGCCCACCAGTAGAGGGCGACGCCCCAGACGGCGAACGCCCAGCCGAAGATCCGTACCACCTCGGACGCCATTCCGCTGTGCGCGCCGAGGAACAACAGCGGAAACGCGTACATCAGGCACAAGGTCGCGGCTTTGCCGACAAAACTCACTTGTAGTGAGCCGTAGTCGGTGCGGTGCCGCAGCACGAGCAGGGCGAGCGCTACGCACAGCTCGCGACCCGCGAGCGCGCCGAACAGCCACCACGGGATGATCCCGCGGACCGCGAGCGCGATGATCGTGACCCCGATGTAGAGCCGGTCGGCGGCCGGGTCGAGCAGCTGGCCAAGCCTGCTCGTCTGGTTGAGCATCCTCGCCAGCTTCCCGTCGAGCCAGTCGCTAATCCCAGCGAAGCCGAGCAGGCCAGCCGCGATGATGTCGGTCGTGGCGGTGCGCGGTCCGATGACGAGCCACAGGAACACGGGAACGCCGGCCAGCCGGGCGGCGCTCAGCGCGTTCGGCCAGGTTACAATCCGGTCTCCCACGCTGCGATCGTAATGGAACCGTGTCCGATTGCCGACCTCGGGTGGCCCGGTTAGCGGCACTTCGTGCCAAAAATTTTCGCCCCCGTCCGCCCGAGGTTTTCCCTTCTGTGTGATCTCTTCACCCCTTACGCAAGAAGAGTGGAAAGCGGGCACCCGCGCGGGTGCGGCTTACCGAAATCTGACCGTCAGTGACGGTAGTAAAACTTCAGGTAATCCCACTATTGCCGACATTCCCCGGCTGGCCAAGCATGCTGCGGTAGACGACGATCAGCGCGGACTTCTGGTCCTCCGACAGGCGCCTGTCGGCGCGGATCGCCTGCTCGGTGTCCGGGACGGGAGCCTGCTCCGCCGTGCTGGTCACCGCGCCGGCTTCCCCGGTCATGGCGTCGATGAGGCCGGCCTGGGCGAGGAGGGTCTCGGCGGAGAGGTTGAGCGCGTCGGAGATGGCCTTCAGCACGCGAACCGAGGGCTGGTGCAGGCCGCGCTCGATCTGGCTGAGGTAGGGGTTGGAGAGGCTCGTCAGCTCCGCGAGTTGGCGCAGCGACAGGTTCGCTTGAATGCGCCGCTCCCGGATAAACGCGCCCAGGACCGCCCGCTGGGCCTCCCAGGCGTCCCGCTTGGCTTCCCCCCACGGCCCCGGCATCCTCGGCATGTCAGGCATGACGCTCCTCCTTCCGTTCGCGCGCCAATATGCAAACTATAGTGCGCGCAGCAGTGCTTCCCCCGCGAGCCGAAGAGCGCGTCGGCCGGTCTTCAGGGTCCCTCCTGAAGACCGGCCTAAGCGGACTGGGCTTACTCGGCGGCGGGCCCGGCCGGAGCGGCAGACTCGGGCTCGGCGGCCGGGCGCAGCCCGGCGGTAGCCCTGATCAGCTCGGTGGCGAACTTGCGCTGCCCGGCCAGCAGCTGGCCGAGGAAGTCGAACGTGGCGGACACGACCGCCTCCGGCTCGAGAAGGGACGGAAGCTGCGGGAGCTCGGGCAGCTTGCCGGCGAAGGGCAGCTTGCCCGCGAGCGGCAGGCTCGGGATCCCCCCGTCGAACGGCGCGACGGGCAGCTTCGCCTGGGTCGCGGCCACGGTCTCGACGACCTTCTTGACCGCGTCGAGGGTCATCTCCTGGCTCTTGCGAATGGCGCCGAGCACCTGCTCCTGCACTTCTTGGGTCACGCTGGCGGTCATTGGGTGCCTCCTCACTAGGTCCTGATGGCGCTAACTATATCTAGCATGCTGTGGATGTCAAGCAAGGTGCTTGACATCCCAATCACGTGCGGCCGCTGCCGTTGCTCCGCCGCGGCAACGGCATGCCTCCCGGGCCGAGCGCTTCGCGCTTCTTGCTGTTATCAATCCCAGCGTAAAGATCGCTGGGTATCCGGGTCGAACCAGCGGACCTTTTCGGGGGTCGGCCGGAATTGTGGAACCTTAAATCCAAAATTCACCGTCTGTATCGATGGTTATAATTCACCCTCTGTATCGAGGGTTATTCGGCGCCATCTCGGCCGAAGCGGTGCGGGCGGGGCACCCGGTCGCGACGGAGCGGCCAGGGCCGGCCAGCCGGCGGGGATCGCGGCCGCCGCCGACCGCCCCGCTTGACCGGTATCTCTGCAGGCAGCAGAAAATCTTAGAAACTGGGTGGTAAAAAAGCCCTGTGAGAGGTGGCGGAAGTTCCGTGCAGTGCGGAGTTACCAAGATCTTGGGCCCGGCGGCGCGGCCGGCGGCGCTCCGGCCTGCGCACGGGTCTCAGCAACCTCGCGTTCCCCTGAGTTAACGGCGTCGGGGCCTGGGTACGCCTGACGATCCGCTATCTGATGCTGGCCGAATAACCCTCATCGGCCTCGTAACGGCTTCCCCGCATGGCACTATAAGGTCCGCAATTCAGGGGCTCACCAAGGGGGATCCGAGGAAATGTCACGCATTACCACTATGCGCGGCGGCCGGGCCTGGCTGACCGCCGGCGCGGCCGCGGCAGGGCTGCTCGCGCTGGCCGCCCCGGCCGCCAGTGCGGCGCCGGCACCGAAATGGCACATCGTCAAGTCGGTGACGCCAGGTGGGGCCTTCACCGCCGTGGCCGCGACGGGGAAGACGACCGGGTGGGCGTTCGGCAGCCAGTTCGCCTCGATCCTCGGCCCGATGGCCTGGCAGCTCCGGGGCGGGAAGTGGACGCAGGAGGCGTTCCCCGGCGAGCCGACGGAGACGGTCATCGCGGCGGGCGCGACCTCGCCGTCGGACGTCTGGGCGTTCACCCAGGCCGGCACCGGGTCGCGGGTGCTGCACTACAACGGCACCGCGTGGTCGGCCGAGAAGACATTCGGCGCGCAGATCGGCGGCGCTTCCGTCGCGGGGAAGAACGACGTCTGGGTGTTCGGCTCGGACCTGTTCGGGATGAAAGCGCTCGGCGCCTGGTACTACAACGGGCACAGCTGGCGGCTGACCGGCACGGGCCTCCAGGGCGGCAGCGCACTGTCTCCGACGAACGTGTGGGCGTTCAGCGGCACCAAGGTCTACCACTTCAACGGCTCCCGGTGGGCCAGCACCCAGGTGAAGTCGCTGCTCCCGGCGAAGATGCCGCTCAACGACCCGGCGGTCAGCGGGATCATCGCCCTGTCGGCCAGGAACGTGTACGCGATCGGCAACGGCAACCTGGAAGACGAGGGCGGCCCGACCGTCGTGCTGCACTACAACGGCAGCACGTGGGCGAAGGTCGCCACCGGGAACTTCGGCTACGGCACGGCGAGCGACGGTAACGCCCAGCAGGTCAGCCCGGACGGCTCGGGCGGGCTCTGGCTGCCCATGCCCGGCGTCGACGGCCAGAAGTCCTACATGGTGCACTACGCCGCGGGCAAGCTGACCTCCGCGACGCTGCCGGGAACCCCGCGGGACATCGCGGTCGTCTCGATCTCCCGCGTTCCCGGCACCCCGGACCAACTGGCTGGCGGCGACACCTTCAACCCCGGGCCCGGCATTGACCAGGTGGCCCGCATCCTGATGTACGGCTGACCTCCGCTGGCCGGCGGCTGAGCCCTGTAAGGCTCAGCCGCCGACGCGCGGGTCGACTCGCTGAGGATCGCGATCGGCGCCGCCATCGCATCCTCAGCGTCCGGGCCGTCGGCGGCGACCGTCTCATCGCCACCGCATCCGACGACAACACCCGCAGCCGGGACACCACTACGGGACAGCAACGCACCGTCCTCACCGGACACACCAATACCGTGGCCGCGATCGCGTTCTCACCCGACGGCGCCCTCATCGCCGCCGCCTCCTCCTACGACGGCACCGCCCGCAGCCGGGACACCATCGCCCGCGACGGTCGCCCCCAGCCGGTGCACCCCGCCGCGAGATCTGGCCATCGCGGTCCCGGGCGAATCCACCGTCCATGGCCCGGCTGCGATACCGAATCGACATCGCCAGACAAGGCTCCCCTTAGCGGCTGGGCCGACTGTGGCCGGTGTCACGAAACACTAGGACGTCATTTGACGTTTCAACAACCTGTCGGACCTACGAAACGGAGAACCCATGACTGAAGTGGCGGAGCGCCCGGCGCTCGGCAAGCTTGGCCCCGACGGGCGGGCCCTGCTGTTCACCGAGGCCAGGACCGCGAACACCTTTGCCGAGACGCCGGTGAGCGACGAGGAACTCGCCTCGATCTGGGAGCTGGCCAAGTGGGCGCCCACTTCGGCGAACACCCAGCCGCTTCGGGTGCTGTACGTCCGGCCAGGCGAGGGGCGCGACCGCCTGGCCAAGCACATGTCCGAGGGGAACAGGGCCAAGACCGCCACCGCTCCCGCGGTCGCCGTCCTGGCGGTGGACACCCGATTTCACGAGCACATCCCGGCCGTCTTCCCGATCCGGGCGGAAATGAAGGACTACTTCGAGGCGCAGGAGGAGGAGCTGCGGGCGAAGCACGCCAACTTCAACGCGACGCTCCAGGCGGGCTACTTCATCCTGGCAGTCCGCGCCCACGGCCTGGCCGCGGGCCCGATGACCGGCTTCGACGCGGCCGGGCTTGACGCGGAGTTCTTCCCGGACGGCCGGTACCGCTCGATCCTCGTCGTGAATATCGGCCACCCCGGCGAGAACCCGTGGTTCGGCCGCCTGCCCCGGCTGGACCACGAGGACGTCGTCAGCTGGGCCTAGTACGACCTGGTCCTGCTGACGGGTGCGCCAGCAGGACCAGCAGGGCTCAGCCCCGGTCAGCCGCCGACGCGGGTCGACTCGCTGAGGATCGCGATCAGCGCCGCCACCGCCTCCTCGGCGTCCGGGCCGTCGGCGGTGACCGTGACCTGCTGGCCGCTGGTCGCGCCGAGGCCCATCACGCCGAGGACGCTCTTGGCGTCGGCGGTCTTGGCCCCCGCGGTGACCGAGACGGCCGCGGCGAACCGCGCGGCAGCGACAGAAAAGGCACCCGCCGGGCGGGCGTGCAGGTCGCCGCTCAGCGTGATCGTCTCAGAGCTTGCGGGCATGCCATGCCTCCTCCGCGGCCTGGGCGACCGCCTTCAGGTCCGCTCCAGCGGCGGCGGTCACGGTCGCCGCCACGGCCCCTTCCACGAACGGCGCGTCGGCGAGGACGACGCGCGCGCCTGGCTGCTCCTCGAGCATGGCCCGCACGGTGAGCACCGCGCTGCCCAGGTCCGGCAGGACGAGCACGCCCGCGCCCGTCTCGGCGCCGGCCACGGCCTCGGCTATTTTCTCCGCGCTCGTGCCGAGCCCCCCGTCGTCCGTGCCGCCAGCGGCAAGGACGCGGACGGTCCCGCCGCTGACCTGGCCGGCGAGGTCCGCCGCGCCCTCGGCGAGCCGGACGCTATGCGACACCAGCACGATCCCTACCCGTGGCGCTACCTGTGACATGACCTATCCTGAATGTTGTTCGGCAGTGTCGAATGTTTATGGCTGGGCAGTGAAGAGGTGCGATGATCCAGTCGGTGCAGCGCGCGGCGCAGATCCTCGGCGTGCTCGGCTCCGGCACCCCGCGCCTCGGCGTCACGGAGATCGCCGACCGGCTGAGCCTGGCCAAGCCGACTGTGCACGGGCTGCTGCGCACCCTGGAGGCCCACGAGCTCGTCGCCCAGGACCCGGAGACCGGCAAGTACAGCCTCGGCCCCGGCGTGCTCCAGCTCGGCAACGCCTACCTGGACGGCTCCGAGCTGCGGGTCAGGTCTTTGCGCTGGGCCGAGTCCCTCGCCAGGCAGGCGTGCGAGGCGGTCTGGGTCGCCACGCTGTCCGGCACCCGCGTGATCGTGCTGCACCACGTGTTCCGCCCGGACGACACCGTGCAGATCCTTGAGGTCGGCGCCGCGATCCCGTGGCACGCCTGCGCGCTCGGCCATGCGATCGTGGCGGGCCTGCCCGCCTCGCACCGCGCCGCCGCCCTGGCCGCCGACCTGGCGCCGCTGACCGGCCGGACCAAGACCACCCGCCAGGCGCTCACCCGCGCGCTCGCCCAGGTGCGCGCTGCCGGCTACGCGATCGAGAACGAGGAAGCCACCGTCGGCGACGCCGGCATCGCCGCCCCGATACTCGGCCGCGACGACATGGTGGCCGGCGCGATCGGCGTGGTCGGCGCGGCCGACCGGCTGCTCGCCGCCGGTACCCGCGATGACCTGGTGCGCGCCGTTGTCGCCGCGGCGCGCGCGGTGTCCCGCGACCTGGGCGCGGGCCGCGGCGGCGTGTCCCTGTCCGTCCTCTGACAGCGAGCCGTGCCCCCGCGGCGCGAGCGCGAAGCGCTTCTTGCTGTTATCGGCAGTGGGCGCGCGGCCGCCCACGAGGTCAGCTGGCATCAGGGATCGTGGTCCTTCCTGATCCCGTGTCCGCCAACCCGGACTCGCGGACCTGTGCGATCCAGCGGGCGACCGCCGGGACCTTCGCCGCGCCGACGCTGACCGTCCGGACGCCGAGGGCAAGCAGCTGGGGCAACACGGCGGGGTCGGCGGCGGCATCGCCGCAGACAGATAGTCCGATGCCCGCCTCCCGCGCTGCGCGAACGGTGGTGGCGATGGCAGCAAGCACCTTCCGCTGCGAAGCATCGGAGGGACGGAGGGTCGACCGATCGCGGCGCAGGACATCAGCCGTCAGATCGTTCGTGCCGATGGAAAAGAAGTCGACGCCGCCCGCGAAAGCGGGCGCGGACTCCGCCGTCGCGGCCAGCTCCACCATCATGCCGAGGGGCGGCGGGTCAACGCCAACGGCCTTGGTGGCCTGCGCCAGCTCGGCGCGGACGAGATCGACTTCCTCAAGCGAGCGGACCATGGGGATCATAATCGCCAGGTCGGTGCCCGCGCCGGCCTCGAGGATCGCGGCGAGCTGGGCGGCGAGCGCGCCCGGGGCGCGCAGGAAGGCGGGCAGGCCCTCGGCCCCGGCGAACGGCGGGACCTTGTCCCCGGCGAAGTCGAGCAACCGGACGATCACGCGCTTGCCGCGCAGCAGGCTGAGGACCGGGGTCAGCGCGGCCAGGTGCTCGGCGCGGGTCGGCCACCCGGTCGCGTGCGTGAAGGAGATCTCGGTGCGGAGCAGGCCGACGCCGGCCGCGCCGTTGGCCAGGCCGAGGCGGGTCTCGGCCGCCGACGCGACGTTGCACAGGATCGTGACGAGCTCGCCGTCGGCGGTGCGCGCCGCCCCTGCTACCCCGGTGGCCGCCGCGTCGCCGGCGGCGCGCACGCGGGCCAGGTCGGCGGGTGCCGGGTCGACGAGCAGGTCGCCACTGCCCCCGTCGAGGATCGCTGGCCGCCCGGCGGCCGCGGTGAGCACGGCCGGGTCGGCGCCGGCCAGCATCGGCAGGCCGAGGCCGCGGGCGATGATCGCGGCGTGCGAGCTGGCGCCGCCGCCCACGGACACCGCGCCGACGAGGTGGCCGCCGTCCACCAGACGGATCAGGTCGGCGGGGTCGACTTCCGCGCGGACCAGGATGAACGCGGCCTCGGGTGGCGGCACCATGGTAACGCCGCCGGCGAGCGCGGCGCTGACCGCGGTGGCGACCTGGCGGACGTCGCTCGCCCGCTGCGCGAGATCGGGATCGGGCAGTGCCTCGAGGATCGCGGCCTGGGCTTCCGCCGCTGCGGTGATCGCGGCCGCGGCGGCCGCCAGGTCCACGACGGGAGCGCTCGTCGTGGCGAGCGCGTCGAGCGCCGGTGCCGACAGGGCCGGGTCGGCCGCCATCAGCGCGCCGATCGTGACGATGTCCGCCTCGTGATCCCGCCCGGCGGCCCGGAGGCGGTCGGCGAGCGCGTGCCGCTCGGCGGCGACCGCTGCGAAGGCCGCGCGCACGTCGTCGGCGGTCACGGTGCCGGTCAGGGCTTCGGTGACAGCGGCCGCGTCCGGCAGGTAAAGCTCCCCGGTCGCCACTCCCTCGGAGACTGGGTTTCCTCGGTACGCGATCATGGCGCTGCGGCGCCCACGTCTCGCGACGCCACGTCTCGCAGCGCGGTCAGGATCAGCACGGTGGAGGCCGCGCCGGGGTCCTCATGGCCAACGCTGCGCGGGCCGAGGTAGGACGCCCGGCCCTTGCGCGCCTCCATCGACACAGTGGCCGCCGCGCCCTCCGCGGCCGCGGCGGCGGCCGCCGCGAGGGCGTCGTCCCGCGGCGTCCCTTCCGCGACCGCCTTGGCGAGCGCGCGGGTAGCCGGCGCGAGCGCGTCGACCATCGTCTTGTCCCCCTCGCGGGCCGCGCCGAGCTGCTGAACCCCGGCCAGCGCGGCCTCGAGGGCCTGGCCGAGGGCGGCCAGGTCGACCTCTTCCGCGGTGCCCAGGGCCTGCCCTGCCCGGCGGAACGCCATCCCGTACAGCGGGCCGGACGCGCCGCCCACTTTGGAGATCAGCGTAGAGCCGGTCAGGACGAGCACCGCCCCCGGGGTCGCCGCGGGCTTCGTATCGAGCGCGGCGAGCACGGCGGCGAAGCCGCGGGCCAGGTTGATCCCGTGATCGGCGTCGCCGATCGCCGCGTCAAGCTGGGTGAGGTGGTCACGGTTGGCCTCGATCACCCCGGCGGCCAGGGTGATCCACGCGCGGAAGACATTGGTATCCATGGACCTAGCGTCCCCACCGCTGGGCCGCCGTGTCCACTGGCGCGTCCCGCAGCCGGGCCGGCTGAGGCGCCAGCGAGCAGCCGGTCACGGAGAAACCCCGCATCTCAGGGCTGGTGGCGAACGGGTGCGCCGCAGCGGCGCCCGTGACGGCGCTGTCGACCGAGTTGATGAGCTTCTTCATGACGTCGCTCCGCTGGCTATCGGTTCCGGCTCGCCGATGAGTTTCCGGGGGGTCGACGCTGGTCCTGGCACACGGTTCGACCTCTTTGGCGAAGTGACCCGTCTCGAAACTCGTTCGGCATTGCCGAACATTGTTTCATCGCAACGTACAATCGCCCGCGCAGCCCGTCAAGGGGGAAATGCGCTGGCTGCCGGCCCACGGAGCTGAAATATTCTCGGGGCGTTTCGAATTGCTGGCTCTTCGACAGGCGTCGTGAGACGAACTCACGCGGCGACACGGCTGGAGGCACAATGACGACGATCGCGATCTTCGGCGGGACCGGGTAGCGTTTGTCAACGAAATCGACACCCCAGCCCACCATCGCGCCCGTTTCACTGTGGCGTACTAATCCAAGATCCGTCGCGGGTTGTGCGACGCCTTCCGACACAACCAACACCGGCCGGGCGCTGAGTCCTTGCTCCGCGCCCGGCCGGTCCCCGGCCCTCCCCCTCGCAGGGCCGCTTCGGTCCCCGTCCGCAAGCTCTGTTGAGACACTAAGTCTAATGTCTCATGCATGGTGCTTTTGCACGGTATCTTGGCATTACTGAGAGAAACTTCATCTCCTGATGCGGCAAGGGGTGGGCTCTGCCATGACGGCCCGGCCGGAACGGGTACCGGCGGAAGAGGTCAGGCAGCGGATGCTCGACGCTGGGCGGGAGCTGGCTCTTGAGGCCGGCGCGGCGCTCACCATCGAGCATCTGCGCCTTGAGGAAGTCATCCAGCGGGCCAGGGTGCCGCGCAGCTCGGTGTACCGGATGTGGGCTTACCGGGAGGAATACATCGACGACCTGCTCTGTCACCTCGCCGGCCCCGGAAGCTGGTTCAGCGAACGGCCCCTCGTGCACCCTGAGACGTTCAGCGTCGTCAGGAAGGTCATCGGGGACAACACCGGCCTGCTCGCCACCATGGGGGGCCGGCGGGCCCTGGTGTGCGAGGTGGTCAGGCTCACCACCACCAGCAACTACGAGTCGCTCACCGAGTCCGCGCCGTGGCGGCTGCACATGGCCCTGGTCGCCACCCTCGGCTCGACGCGGAGCGGCGAGGCGCGCAACCGGATCGCCGCCGCGCTTGAGGACGCGCAGCACCGGTCACGGGAGTCCATGGTCGCCATGCTCAGCTTCGTCGCCAGCACGCTCGGCCTGCGGATGCGCGACGCGGCCTACACCCTTGACCACGTGCAACTCGCCGGCGGGCTGCTCATCCAGTCCCTGGCACTCCGCAACGTCCAGGTCCAGGCCGCCGCCGGCCCGCCGGATGAAGCCGAGACCCAGGCCGGCGCAGCCGCCCCGGCGAGCGTAGGCACCCCGGATAGCAAGCACGGCCCGGACAGCCCGGACGCCCTGGCAGGTACGGGTACCCCGGTCAGCACGGGCACCTCAGCTGGCACGGGCATCCCAGTCGGCGCGGGTGTCTCGATCGGCACGGGTGCCCTAGGCAGCACGGATGCCTCGGTCGACGCCCCGGTCGGCGCGGACGCCGGCGCAAGCGCGGGAGCCCCTTCCCCGCCGTCTGTGGTGAACGGCCTGCTTAACGCCCCCATCCCCGGGCCCGGCCTGCACGGCAAGCAGGCGGACTGGACCCTCGCCGCCTTCGCCTACCTCGGCGTCCTCGACGGTTTCATGGAACTCGACCCGGACTTCACGGCGCCGACCGCCTAGCCTGCACCGCACACTCGCGACAAGACGGTTCGGGTTAGGCCGCGCCGCGGGCCAGGGCCATGACGCGGTCGCTCAGCACCGCCACGCCGGGGGTCGGCTCGGCCTCGTAATAGCCGGGCTTGCGCTTCTTGAGTAGGCCGATTCCGTTCTGATTCCAGGTGAACGTTCTGTTTCCGAGGACCCGGCGGAAGACGGCGTCGACATTGCCGGGGAAGGCCGCCGCTACCCGGCGCAGCGGGAGCGGCGGGATGGTGTCCTCGCGCAGGTAGGCACGCAGGACGTTGGCGTGCAACGGGTCTGTGGCCAGTGACGGGTCGGCGAACATCGCCCGCAGCATCCCGAACTCCGGCACGACCACGAACCCGTCGAGCTCGTCGTAGATGATGCCGACGGTGTCGAACTCGAAGAACCCTTCCGGCATCACGAACGTGGTCTCGCCTGTGTCGCTGACCGCCCGGTGCCGGCCGCGTGCCGCGAGGGCGGAGTCGCGGCGCATCTTGTAGTAGGCGTTGAGCCTCCCCTCGGCCTCCAGGGTGGGCAGCACGAGTTCGTCGCCGCCGAAGAACGTGACGAACTCCTGCCGGTCGCGACGCATGTAGGCCCAGCCCTGCGTGGCCTTCTCCTGGTTGCGGAAGACGAGGTCCGGCTCGCGGGTGGCCAGGTCGATCGCCAGCCGCGCGACCTGGCGCGCGTCGGCCTTCGGGTAGCCGATCTCGTCGCCAGCGGCCAGCCAGGCCGAGTCGTCCTCGGTGAGCGGAAGCAAGGTCCCCGCGAAGAAGCTTCCCTGTTCCCGGGCGGTCCCGAGGCCGTAGACCCGGTAGTCGAGGTCGTCGACCAGGTTCAGCGCGCTCACCGCCTCGCCAGCGCTGTCCCGCCGCGCGACGGCGCGGACCTCGAAGATGCCGCGCACGCTGTTGCCCGCCCAGTCGAGCACGAGGTCACGGTCGCCGCGGCTCAGCCCCCGCTGCGTCCCGATGAATCGCTCGACGGCGGCCAGCCCACCGGCCCCGCCGAGCCCCTGCCGCAACTGAATGGCACGCTCGATCAGCTCTGGACCCACGGAAAGAGATAGTAGTAAGAATCCTTCCTCACACGGCGATGATCGCGTCCCCGCCTTCGCGGAGAGAGAGGGTGTCGTCGTCGAACCAGCGTCCCCGCCTTCGCGGAGAGAGAGGGTGTCGTCGTCGAACCAGCGTCCGCCCTCGGCGAGGTAACGGAAGGCACCGGCCACCCGTGGCGGCGGCTGCGCCGCTTCTCGCTGTTATCAAGGACCGTTCTCTCTCGCCCCCGCGCGAGCGGAAATGGGCGCGGAGGCAGGAAGCCCCACTCGTTCGGGATCAGCAGCGACAGAAGGGGCACGGGGGAAACCCTTTTGCGCGGCGCGCGCCGCCACCCGCATAATCGATGTGTCTTATCCCCTGCGGACGGAGAGTGGCTTGGAGCTCTGAGGTCGACCCCCAGTGCCGCGCCCCAGTGCTTGCGATAGAGGGGCGCGTGCCCGCGACCTCTTTTTCGGAGCTGCCACATGTCTATCGTCCTGAGCGATTTGTCGTTTTCCCTGCCGAACGGACGCGTTGTGCTCACCAAGCTCAGCGCCTCCTTCAATCCCGGCCGGACCGGGCTCATCGGCGTGAACGGGTCGGGGAAGTCCACGCTGCTGCGGCTCATCGCCGGCTGCCTGGGACCTACCTCCGGGTCGGTGACCGTGACCGGGGAGGTCGGTTACCTGCCGCAGAACCTCACGCTTGACGTCGATGCCACGGTGGCGTCGCTGCTCGGCATCGCCAGCGTGGCGGAGGCGATCCGCGCGATCGAGGCGGGGTCTGTCGATCCCGCAGCGTTCGACGCGGTCGGCGACGACTGGGACATCGAGGAGCGGGCGCGGGAGTGGCTGGCGCGGCTGGGGCTGTCGCACGTCGGGCTTGACGACCCGGTGGGGCGGCTGTCGGGCGGGGAGACCGTGCTGACCGCGCTGTCGGCGCTGCTCCTGCGGCGGCCTGCGGTGCTGCTGCTCGACGAGCCGACCAACAACCTCGACCTAGACGCCCGGCGGGGGCTATACGCGGCGGTGGAGGCCTGGCCGGGAGTGATGCTGATCGTCAGCCATGACCGTGTGCTGCTCTCGCTGGTGGATCAGGTCGCCGACCTCTCCGGGAGCGCGCTGCGCATGTACGGCGGGAACCTGGAGGCGTACGAGGCGATGCTCGCGACCGAGCAGGCGGCGGCGCTGCGCGCGGTTACTTCGGCCGAGGCGGACGTGCGGCGGGAGAAGCGGGACCTGGTCGAGTCGCAGGTCAAGCAGGCCCGGCGCGACCGGATGGGGCGCGCGGTCGCCGCGTCCGGGTCGATTCCCCGGATCGTCGCGGGCGGGCGCAAGCGCGCCGCGCAGGTGTCGGCGGGCAAGGGGCGAGAGGTCGCACTCGCGCGCATCGCCGACGCGAAGGAGCGGCTCGCGGAGGCAGAGGATGCCCTCCGCGACGGCTCGTCCGTCAGGATCTCGCTGCCAGGCACCGCCGTGCCCGCGGGGCGGACCGTGCTAACGGTGCGCGGGCTTGACCGCCCGTGGGCCCCCTGGCACGGGGCGGCCGAGGGCGGACCTGACGGGGTTTCGGGAACGCCTTCCGCTGAGGCGGCCGGCGATCGCGCGGGCGACGCTAGCGGTGACCTTGGTGATGCCGGGCGGCTGGCGGAGCTGATCGTGCGCGGGCCGGAGCGCGTCGCGCTCACCGGGCCGAATGGCGCGGGCAAGACGACGCTGCTGCGCGCGCTCACCGGGCGGGACGGCCCCCGCGAACTTGACGGGCTGACGGTGCAGCGAAACGGGGCGTTCGGCTACCTACCGCAGCGCCTTGACATGCTCGACGACGCGCTGACCGTGGTGGAGAACGTGCGGGCGGTCGCTCCGCGCGCCTCCGTCAACGAGGTGCGAGCTGGGCTGGCGCGGTTCCTGTTCCGCGGCGCGCGGGCTGACCAGGTGGCGGGGACGCTGTCCGGCGGCGAGCGGTTCCGTGCGGTACTCGCCGCGCTGCTGCTCGCGGACCCACCGCCGCAGTTGCTCCTGCTTGACGAGCCGACCAATAACCTGGACATGGCATCGGCCAGGCAGCTGTCCGAGGCACTCTCCTGCTACCAGGGCGCGCTTGTCGTGGTGAGCCACGACGTGCCGTTCCTGCGGTCGATCGGGATCACCCGGTGGCTGTTCCTTGACCGGACGGGCCGCCTCGCGGACATCGACCCGCCTCAGGACGCGGCTGCTTCTGCCTAATCGAGGACGGCGGGCTTGAGTACCTCTTCGCACCACTGGCGGAAACTGGTCGGCGTCGAGTTTTCCGGCGTCCGCCGGACGGCGTTGTCCATGCCTTCGTTCTTCGCCCAGGCCATGTCCGTCATCCCCTGAGCCATCGCATCGGACATGCCGAAGCCGACGAACCGGTCCTTGTAGGCCTCGAACGTGATCTGCTGGAAGCGCACCTCTTTGCCGAGGACCTCGGAGATGACCCCGGCCATGTCGTTGAAGGACAGATCCTCGGGGCCGAGGAGCGGAACCTCGCCGACGCCGCTCCAGCTGTCGTCAAGCAGCAGACGCGACGCCGCGGCAGCGATGTCACGGGTGGCGACGGCCGGCAGCTTGCGGTCGCCGTCGATCGGCGAGAAGAACATGCCCTGGCTCCTGATCGCCGCGGCCTGGGCGACGATGTTGTCCATGAACGACGGGTTGGTCAGCGCCCGGTAAGCGACACCGGTGCCGGCGATCAGATCGTCCATCGCCAGCGAGGCGGTGACGTAGCCGGCGTGCGCCGCCCACGGAGTACCGCGGCCGAGCGCCGAGACGCCCACGACCCGCTTGACGCCGCGCTTCTTGAATGTCTCGGCTGCCGGGCGGGTGAACCCGACGTAGGCGGCCTCGACGCTTTCAGCGCGCGGGTCGGGCGGAATTAGCCAGAAGACGCCGTCAGCGCCGTCGAATGCCTTGTCCACGATGGCAGGGTCGCCATGGGATCCCTCGATCACCTCGACGCGCTGCGTGTCGGCTGAGATGCCGGACAGGTCACGGGCGACCAGGCGGAGGTGTTCACCGCCGCCCAGGAGGTTCTCCAGGACCTGGTGGCCGATGGTTCCGGCGGGTGTGGTGATGACGATCATGTCTTCTCCTTCAGGTAAGTCCGTTCGTCGTTCCTTCGGATTCGTGTAGCGCGGCCGATCGAAATCTGGCGCCTCAGCGGGGATCGGCTGCCCAGCGATTCCAGCTTGCAAGCCGGATTGCCCCATGGTCCAATGCTCGTTCCGCAGCGCAATACGATTCAGGCATCACTACAGCTAAGAGAGTTACACCTTGCCGGGTAGATGGTCTTTGCGGTTATGATGATGACATGGCAGATTCGTCATCGCCTGCTGCGGATCTCGACCTGCGGCTGGTGCGGTACTTCATCGCCGTCGCCGAGCACCGGCACTTCGGCCGCGCCGCCGCCGACCTGCGCATCGCCCAGCCGTCGCTGAGCCGGCAGGTCCGCAGCCTGGAACAGCAGCTTGGCGCCCGCCTGCTCGACCGCACCCCGCAAGGCACCCGGCTCACCGAGGCCGGAGAGGTGTTCCTCCCCCGCGCCAAGGCGCTGCTGCGGTCAGCCGCCCAGGCCGCGGCCGCCACCAAGGCCGCCGCCCAGCCCAGCCGGATCACCATCGGGTACACCTCGAGCCTGATCATCACCCCGGCCCTGCGCGAGCTGCGGCGTCAGCATCCCGACGCCGAGGTACACGCCCTGCACCTGCCTTGGAACGAGCCGCGCGAGGCCCTGCTCGAACACCGGGCAGATGCCGTGGTGACCCGGCTGCCGCTGCGAACCGACGGACTGCACGTAAGCATCTTGTACGACGATCCCCGCGTGCTGCTGATCCCGCGCAGCCACCGTCTGGCCGGTAAGCAATCGGTCACCCTCGCCGACATCGCCGACGAACCCATTCCACGGCTGCCCGATGCGGCCTGGAACGCCTACTGGCGCATCGACCCGCGGCCTGACGGAACCCCGGCCCCCGACGGCCCGCTCGTCAATGCCGTCGAGGACAAGGTCGAGCTCATCGCCGCCGGGCAGGCTGTCGCCATCGTCTCGGCCGGCCTGCGCGCCGACAGCATGCACCCCGACCTCACCACCATCGCCCTCAACGACGTCGACCCGACCCACGTCGTGCTCGCCACCCGCGCCAGCGACCGCAGCCGTCTGGTCGCGGCGTTCCGCAAGTGCGCCCAGGACCTCCTGACCGGGCCCGACCCAGCCACGGACCCGGCGCAGGACTAGCCCGGATCCAGCCATCCGGCAGAAGGCCTGTCGCCACAGGCGGCATGGCATCCCGTACACGAGGGCGAACACCCCAGACGTGCTAGCGGGTCAAGTGGCGCTGATCGTGGCGGCGCGCGGGGATGAGCAGGAGGTCAACGAGGCCCGCGCCGAACGCGATCGCCGCCAGGACCACCGTGGCGCGCTGGAAGGCGGGCAGCGCCCCCGCGCCCGCGGGGTGGCCGAGGACCGTGACCAGGATCGAGACGCCGAGGACGATGCCGACCTGCCTGGCCATGGTGACGATGCCCGACCCGGTGGCGAACCGGTGCGGCGGCACGGCCGAGACCGCCGCGCTGACCAGGGTGGGCAGGGTGAGGCCGACACCAGTGCCGGTCAGCAGCATGCCGGGCAGCATGTGGCCGGCGTAGTCGGGGGTGAGCGAGAGGTTCAGCCGCCAGAACACGCAGCCGGCCGCGTAGACGGCGCAGCCAACGGCGGCCACCGGCCCAGGCCCGATCTTCCTGGCGAGGGGTCCTGCCGCGATCGCCCAGAACGGCACGAGCAGCGGCCCCGGCGCCACGCCGAGGCCGGTGCGCAGCGCGGACCAGCCCCAGACGTCCTGGCACCAGAGGGTGACGAGCAGCAGCATCGCGCCGAAGGCGGTGCCGAACACCACGTTCGCCGCAGTGGCCGCGGCGAACGTGGGGCGCCGCAGCAGGTGCAGCTCGATGACCGGCGACGGGTGCGTGGCGGACCGGCGGATGAACAGCGCGACTCCGGCGGCAGCGGCCGCGATCAGGCCGAGGGTCGCCGGAGAAGCCCAGCCCCAGTCGTCGGACTTGACGAGGGCGAGGGCAAGGGCACCGATGGCGACGGTGAACACGACCGCGCCGAGCGCGTCGGGCAGCGCCTCTTCGCGTTCTGTCGCCAGACCCGTGCGGGCGGCCGCCGCCGGGTCGCGCCGTAGTACCCGCAGGCCGGCGATCACGGCGATCGCGACGATGGGGACGTTGACGAGGAACACCCAGTGCCAGCTCGCGGCGACCAGGGCGCCGCCGATCACCGGGCCGAGCGCGGCAGCCGCCCCGCCGACCGAGGTCCACGCCCTGATCGTGCCGGTGCGCTTCTCCGGCCTGGCCACGGCGAGCAGCAGGCCCAGCGAGGCGGGCATGAGCAACGCGCCGCCGGCCGCCTGGACGACGCGGGCGGCGACGAGCGCCCACACGTCCGGCGCGGCGGCGCACGCGGCGGAGGCGACGCCGAAGATGACCATCCCCGTGAGGAACGCGGCGCGGCGGCCGATCAGGTCGGCGGCCCGGCCGGCCGGGACGAGCAGCGCGGCGAACACGATCGCGTAGGCGTTGAGCACCCAGGACAGGTTGGACAGGTTCGCACCGCCGAAGCTCCGGCCGATGGACGGGATCGCGACGTTGACGATGAACAAATCCAAATTGACGGCGATGACACCGGCGCAAACGACCGCGAATACCGGGCTGAACCTGGCCTGACCTCGCTGCCCGGCCTCCCGCACGGCCCCCGCTGGGGTGCCTGCCACGGTTCCCGTCTTAGTTCCGGGTGCGGTTCCCGGCACTTCCTCGGCGATTCCGCTAGCTACGCCGTCCGCCGCGCTCTCGGTCACGCGCCATCCCTCGGGCCACGGTTAGTTTGAAATCCCAACCTGTTGATCGATGACGTGAGCGTAACCCAAGTGGGTTTGATTTTGCAACTGATGTAGCCTTGTTGGCATGCGCGAGGAACTGCCCGGCCGCCCCTGCTCGGTGGCCGCCGCCCTGAACCTGATCGGCGAGAAGTGGGCGCTGCTCGCCGTGCGCGAGATCGCCTTCGGCAACAAGCGGTTCGACGCGATCGCACGGAACACCGGCGCGCCCCGCGACCGGCTCGTCGCGCGGCTGCGGGCCCTGGAGGCAGGGGGCGTGGTGGCGCGGCGCCAGTACAGCGAACACCCGCCCAGGTATGAGTACGAGCTCACCGAAGCGGGCCAGGAACTGCGCGGCGTGCTCACCGCACTGCGCGGCTGGGGTGACAAGTGGATGGTCGACACGCCGCCCACCGTGTTCGACCACGTGTGCGGGCACGAACTCGACCCGGCGGTCGTCTGCCGCCACTGCGGCGCGGAGATCTACCCGGACGACCTGAAAGTCCGGGTGCTCACCCCCGGCTGGACCCGCGAAGGCCCGGCTCACGCCAAGACCTAACCCCTGCGCTCCGCACTTGCGGCAGGACCCTTTGGATACGGCAGGCGAAGGTGCCGTATGGCGCGGTCACCGCACGGAGCCCGGGAACGCCATCGGTCAGCCTGGACGCGAATGAACTGGTTTTTGTTAGTAGTAACTCCACAGGATTTTCCTCGGTATCATGTTCCATGTGAGCAATCGACGATTGGTCATCAGGGGTGATGCCGGGTGACAGCGGGAGTGGCGCGGAGTGAAGCCTGTGGCTGGGCCACCTGGTGCCGCGATCACTACCCGGCTGCGGACGACTCAGGCTGAGGACGTAGTGCTGGATGCGGTGGCCGGACATCTAGGTCGGCTGCGGCGGGCTGATCTGGCCCGGGTATGCCGTCCGGCTCCGTTGGCTGCGGGTGCGGGCGACGCAGGGCAGCGGCAGGCGCGCATGGAGGAGCTGAAGCTCAACGCGGTCGAGGACGACCTGTTCAAGTCGCTGACCGCCGAGGAGCGCGCCACGCTATACGGCCTGCTCTCCCGCGCCGTCGAGGCACTCGCCCCGGCCTGCGAGCCAGCCGGCTGCGTCGCGCCTGAGGCTGCCGCGTGCCTGGCGCCGCAGGGCGAGAAGTAATGGACAGCCGGTACCCGGCGAGCCCCGTCAGCGTCTAGCGGGAGACCGTGCCGCCGAGGAAGGACTCGACGAAGGCCGGGCTGGCGGCTAGCTCGGCCGGGGTTCCCTCCATGCGGACCTCGCCGCCCGCGAGGACGTAGGTCCGGTCAGAGATCGCCAGCACCGCGCGGGCGCGCTGCTCGACGACCAGCACCGATGCCCCGCTCGCTGCCAGCAGGCGGACGTTGTCCTCGAGCAGCGTGCGGGCGATGGCCGGGGCGAGGTTGGCCGTGGGCTCGTCAAGCAAGAAGACTGCTGGCTGGAGCATGAGGACCCGGCCCATCGCCAGCATCTTCCGCTCGCCGCCGCTCAGCTTGCCGGCCGGCCGCGACAGCATCGCACCGAGCCGGGGGAAGACCGCCGTCACCTCGTCGATCCGCTCCCTGACCTGCCTGGACGGCAGCAGGTAGCCGCCCATCTCCAGGTTCTCCCGCACGGTCAGCGGCGCGAACACGTCGTCGACCTGCGGCACGTAGCCAACCCCGGCCCTGGCGACTTCCTCGGGCGCCTTGCGGGTCATGTCTGTCTCGCCGATGACGACCGTGCCGGCGGTGACGCGCACCACGCCGACCAGGCTTTTCAGGAGGGTGGACTTGCCCGAGCCGTTCGCCCCAACCAGGGAAACGACTTCGCCGGGCTCGGCCCGGACCGTCACGTTCCTGATAACCGGGTCGCCGCCGTAGCCCGCGGTCACCCCGGTCGCCCGCAGCGGCACGCCGCGGGCGGTACGCTCACCCGACAAGGTAGGCCTCCACGACATCGCTGCGGCGCCTTAGCTCGGACATAGTGCCCTGGGCCAGGACGGCGCCCTCGGCCATGGCCACCACCGGGTCGCAGAACTCGTCCATGATGGCCAGCTCGTGCTCGACCATGAGCACGGTCAGTCCCCCGGCGGCGAGCGCGACGAGCTCGCCGCCGATCTTGCGGGCCAGGGTGGGGTGCACGCCGGCCATCGGCTCGTCAAGCAGCAGCACCCGCGGCTCAGCCATCAGCGCACGCATGATCTCGACCATGCGGCGCTGGCCGCCGCTGAGGTTTCCCGCATAGCTGTTGGCGTGCGCTTCGAGCCCGAATCGCTCGAGCAGGGCGGCTGCCCTGGCGACCGCCGCTTCCTCGTCGCCGCGCCAGTAACTCGGTCCTGCCAGGGCGCCGCGCAGCGAGTCGCCGCGGTTGCGCGGCACCGCGGACAGCAGGTTCTCCATGACCGTGAGCTTCTTGAACTCGCTGGCGAGCTGGAAGGTCCGGATCAGGCCGAGCCGGGCGCGCCGGTAGGCAGGCAGGCCGGTCACGTCCTGGCCCTGGTAGCAGATCTGCCCGGCGGACACCGGGAGAGTCCCGGCGAGCATGGCCAGGAGCGTGGACTTGCCCGCGCCGTTGGGCCCGATGAGTCCGGTCAGCGTCCCCCGCCTGACGGAAAGGGAGACTCCGGCCACCGCCCGCAGCCCGCCGAACTCACGGACCACATCCACGGCCTGCAGTACCACTTCGCGGTCACGCGGTGCCTGTTGCCCGGCGCCCGCGCCGGCGACAGACCGCACGGCGCCGGCGGGATCGGCGCCGACGGGATCCGCGCTGACGGGGGGCACAGCGCTGACGGGCTGCAAGGTGCCAGCGGACGGAGCGGCCTCGTCGGGTGGCGGCGCGCCAGGAGGCGGGACGGCTTGCGCGGTAGTCACTTCCGCTTGGTCAGTGCCGCCGGGCGCGACGGGTGCGGGGCTGGCGGCCGGGCGAAGCGGCCCAACGCGGATCACCCGCTTGCGCTCCGGCAGGATGCCCTGCGGCCGCACCCAAAGGAAGATCACGATGAGCAGGCCGATCGCCACCCACTGAAGTGAGGGGATCAGGTTCGGTGGCAGGCTGTTGGAGGTGGGGATGTAGCGCGTGACTTCTTCAAAGCCAACCGGGACGAGGATCGCCCCGAGGATCGCACCGCGATGGTTGCCGGCCCCGCCGATGATGACGGCCGCGAAGAGGACGACGGTCTCGGCGTAGCCCCAGGCGGCCGGCGACCACGTGGTGATGTAGGAGACCAGGATGCCGCCGGACAGGCCGGCGATGGCCCCGCCGGTGACCAGCATCGCCGTCCGGAGCGAGAGCAGGTTCTTGCCGAGGGAGTCGGCGACGGTGTCGTTGTCCCGCATGGCGCGTAGGCTGCGGCCGTATGGCGACTCGGTGATCCGGCGGACGAGCAGGTAGACGACCGCGCACGCGACGACCGCGACCGCCGTGAACGCCCACTCGTAGCCGACCGACTGCGGGTTGTACTCCCCCTGAAGCGGCTGCGGGATCAGTGAGAGGCCGGCGTCTCCGTTGAGCAGCGGACGGTAGTTGGTCGCGAGAAGGTTCAGCAGCACCGCGGTGACCAGCAGGCCCACGGCCGCGAAGTCGCCGCGGAGCCGGCGCCCGACGAGGAACGTGAACGGCAGCGCGATCAGCCCGCCGACGACGGCCGCGCCGATCCACGGGACCGGGAACGGCAGGTTCCAGCCGCCGAGGTAGGACTGGAACCCGCCGTTAGCCGAGTCCGCGGGCAGGGCGAGGATGGCGGCCGTATAGCCGCCCGCGGCCTGGAAGATGATGAAGCCGAAGTTGGTCACGCCGGCCACGCCGAACTGCTGGCTCAGGCCGAGACAGGCCATCGCGTCGACGGCAGCGTAGATGAGCAGGTTGATGAGGTAGTAGGAGTTCATCCGGCAGCCTTCCCGAGCAGCCCGGTAGGGCGCACGCCGAGCATGACGAGCAGCGCCGCGAACGCGATCACGTACTTGTAGGAGGGCGTGATGTACGCCGCGCTGACCTCCGTGGCCAGGCCGATGATGACGGCGCCGAGCATGGCGCCGTAGGCCTGGCCCGGCCCGCCGAGGAAGGTCGCCGCCAGGATCAGCACGAGGAAGAGGTCGGTGCTCGTCGCGCTGAAACTGCCCGCGTCCATCGCGAAGACCACACCTGCCAAGCCGCACAGCGCCCCAGTGATCGCCCAGGTAGCGGTGATCACCCGTCCGGTCCTGATGCCGCAGTTGCGGGCCAGCATCCGGTTGGCGGCTGTCGCGCGCATGGCCTTGCCTAGCTTGGTGTAGCGGAGCAGCACGTGCGTTCCGGCCATGACGAGCAGCGACAGCCCGATCACCACGAACTGCACCGCGGTCAGCGTGAACCCGCCCGCGCTGACCGACGGCCCCTGGCTCATCGTGTAAGAGACGCTGGTCCCGCCCGCGATGGCCTGGACGCCGAACTCGATGATGAGGGTCATCCCGAGGGAGACGATCACCATCGTGATCGGCGCGGTGCCGCGCCGCTGGAAGGGCGCGTACACGCCCGCGTTGAGCAGCACTGACCCGGCCGCGCAGGCCGCCACCGCGACCACCAGGCCGACCCAGACGTTCACGCCGTGGGAGTTGAGCAGGTAGGCGAGGAACGCCCCGGCGATCATGACCGCCCCGTACGCCAGGTTGAGCACGTCGGTCACGCCGAACTGGAGCGTGAAGCCGATGGCGGAGATCGCGAGTACGGACGCGGTGACGAGGCCGAAGCCCACCGATGCCAGGAAGATGGTCATCCGGACAGCGCCCGCAGCTGCGCGGCGGTCAGGTTGCCGACGACGTTCACCTGGCCGTTGGCGCTGTAGGTGTCGATCTGGAAGATGCCGGTCGAGTCGTGATAGCCGTCGAAGCTGGTCGGGCCGCCCGGTCCCTCGTACCTGATCGCCTTGCCGGAGTTGAGCAGTGGGAGGCAGGCCGCGAAGGAGTAGCAGACCGTCGCGCCGGGCGCGCCGTCACCGATGGTGAGGATGTCCGGCGCGTACACGCTCGGGTTGGTGGACTTGGACATGACCATCGCGAGCGCGGCCAGGTTGATCCCGTCATACAGGTGGACCCCGCCGGGCGCGCTCAGGTAAGTGGTGAAGTCGCCGGTGGCACCCGGGACCTTCCCCTGCTGGGCGAGGAGGGCGGCGGAGAACGCCTGGAACGCGGGGCCGCTGGTCTCGGTCACCAGGTTGTCGGCGTGGAAGTCGGACGCGAACGTGCTCGCACCGACCGCCGCCGCGGCGGCCTTGAAGAACGGGGGCGAGATGGCCGCGGACGTTCCGATGATGGGGATCATCTTGCCGCCGTTGAGCTGCTCGATCTCCGAGAACAGGGTCGGGTCAGCGGACCCGAGGGCCTCGGTCATGATCGCGTCCGGGTGGGACTGGACGATCGCCTCGGCCTCGGTGCGGAACGTCGTGGCGTTCAGGTCGAGTGTCTGGTCAGTGGTGAGGGTCATCCCGGCTTTCTTCAGCCCCGCGATGGCGGGCTGGATGAAGGTCTGCGAGCCGATGTCGTTTCCGAACGCAAGGGCGATCTTGGTGTAGTGGAGTTGCTGCGCGATGGCCACCATCGCGTAGGACTCCTCCAGGTCAGGCGGGACCAGGCGGTAGAAGTAAGGGAAGTGCACGCTGTCGAACTCGGACTGCCCGGTCATGCAGAACATCGCCATCTTGTGCGCGTTGATGATCGGCACCACGGCGGCAGCCTCGTCTGACGTGCAGCCGATGACCAGTGCCAGGTTCGAGGTCGAGGCGAACATCTGGTTGACCGCCGGCACGGCGTCGGCGGGGTCGCCGCGGGTGTCCACGCTCTTACAGGTGAGCGGGTGCCCGTCTACGCCCCCGGCGGCGTTGATGGCCGCGGTCGCGCCGTAGCACGAGGCCAGGTAGGTGGGGCCGAGCGCGGCGTCCGGGCCGCTGAACGGGGCGACGTCGGCGATGGTGAGCTGCGATCCGGTCGGCTGGCCGGCCGCGGTGCCGCTGGCTGGAGTGCTGGCGGCGGGAGTGCTCGAGCTGCACGCGGTCAGCGCGGCGAGTGCTGCGGCGGGGATGACGGCGGCGAGGATCCAGGCGCGGCGTCTGCGCCCGGTCGCGGGGCTGGTGAACTTCATTGTCCCTCCACGAGTGCGTTCTGGGGGGTGAGCTGGGGGTGGGCCGCGCCTGGCGGGACGCTCAGAGCCCGGGCTTGGCGGTGACGGCGGGATGCCACCGCCATCCGGCCTGGTCGCCTGGCTCGGCGACCACGCGGTTGCGGATGGTGCCGAGGCCCTGGATCGTGACCTCGATGACGTCGCCGGGGGTGAGCCAGACCGGGGGCTGGCGCGCGAAGCCGACCCCGCCAGGCGTGCCGGTGGCGATGACGTCTCCGGGAGCCAGGCGGGTGAAGGAGGAGAAGAACTCGACGGCGCCCGGAATGTCCACGATCATCTGCGAAGTGCGGGCCGACTGCATGACCCGGCCGTTCAGGACGCTGGTGAGCAGCGCGTCGGTCATGTCCGCCTCGTCAGTGGTGACCACCTCGGGGCCGATGGGCATGCTGCCCTCGAAGTTCTTGCCCGCCGTCCACTGCGTGCCTGCTCGCTGCCACTCCCGCGCGGTCGCGTCGTTGAGCACCACGAACCCGGCGATGGCATCGAGGGCCTTGTCCGCCGGGATATACCGGCCGCCGGTGCCGATAACGATGCCGAGCTCCCCTTCGTAGTCGAACCGCTCGGTGAGTGCCGGCTTGACCAGGTCCGCGTACGGGCCTAGCACGCTGTCCCGGCCCCGGACGAATGCCTCCGGCCAGGTCGGCACCGCACGGCCGCCCTCGATGGCGTGCTCGGTGTAGTTCACGCCGAGGCACAGGATCCGCGCCGGGGCAGGCACCGCCGGCCCTAGGTCGTCCGGGTCGTACTCGCGGCCGTCCCGGGCGGCGACGGCCCGGACTGCGTCCATGCCCGCCGGGCCCGCTTCAAGGACCGCGGCGAGCGCGGCGAACTGCGGGTTGCCGGTCTCCGCGGCGACGTCCACGTACCCGGACTCGCCGCGCACGTGCAGCCGTGGCCCTGCCTGAGTGAGTATGGTCGCGAGCCTCACGTGCCGCCTCCTGTGCTCCGGTACCCGCAATTGGGCGCCGTCCCGCGTCCGATTGGTTCAAATCACCAGATTGGTTGGAGATTAGATCGGTCTTCCGGGGCGGTCAATCCCTGAAATATGCAGAAATTGTTCTGAGCGCATCACAAACTGACCATAATTGGTAGGATTGGTTGCTGATCGGCGTACTGCCTCTCCGGCGCGAATGCCGGAAGTCGCACAGGCGCGGCATGCGATAGCCGCGCCAAGCAGGGTGGATGGTGAGCAGACAGTGATGGGGACCACGCCAGCCGTGCCCGCGAAGCGGGGACGTGAGCTCGCGGAGCTGATCCTGGCCGAATCCGGGCGGGCGGGCCTCGGACCGGGCTCCCGGCTGCCCACCGAGCGCCGGCTTGCCGCCGACCTTGGAGTAACGCGCAGCGGGATCAGGCTCGCGCTCGCGGCCCTCGAGGCGGACGGCCTGATCTCCCGCGAGGTCGGCCGCGGCACGTTCCTGCGCGACGCGGCAGCCAGCGCCCTAGCCGCCGCACGCCTGGGCGAGCCCGGCGCGGGCGGGGCCCCCGGTGGTCCGGGTGGCATTGGTCAAGGTGGCGGCGGCGAGCCGGCCAGCCCGCGGGACCGCCCCGCCGCCCCGGACTTCGCCCCGGCCGACGTGATGACGATCCGCCGCCTCATCGAGCCGCAGGCGCTGCCGCTCGTCGTGCTGTGGGCAACCGCCCGGGACTTCACGGAGATGGAACGCTGCGTCGCCGGAGGCGACCAGTCCGCCAGCTACGAGGAGTTCGAAACCTGGGACCTGGCCTTGCACCGGAGCATCATCGCGGCCGCGCACAGCCCGCTGCTTGTCGCGCTGTACGGCGTCGTGGAGTCGGCACGGCACGGACAGGTCTGGGGCGACCTCAAGCGCCGCAGCGCCACCCGGCAGCGCCGGGAGTTCTACCAGGAAGACCACCGGGCGATCGTCACCGCCCTCCGCGCACGCGACGCGGACGGCGCCGTGGAGGCGATGCGCACCCACCTCGCCCGCGTCGCCGGGCACCTCCTCGGCGAGACGCACTGACGCTTCCCGCCGCGAGCCAGCACGCCAAACGCGTTTTTGGGCCGGCAAGAGCGTGCGCGAATGCGCAATCTGTCCGCTGACAGAAGCCGGGCTCCACCTGATCGGCCTGGATATCTCGGTGACCGCGATCAGCCGTGTCGCTGGCCGGCCGGGGATCTGCTGGCAACGCAAGCCGGGACGTGCGGGTGCCACGGGGCAGGAGCGTGGCCGGAACGGCTCCGCACCCGTTGACATAACGATTTTCGTTAATTACGATTCTCGATAATAACGATATTCGATAATAACGATATTCGATAAGCGAGGCCGCTGATGTCCTCATTTACCCTCAGGCCGCGCAACCGGGCACCACGCAGCCGGCTGGAACCACTGGCCACCGTGGTCACCTGCGTGTTCTGGGTCGCCGTCCTCGCCACGGCGACCACGGTGATACGCACCCTGACTGGCCAGGGACCCCTGTTCGGCGCCCACATCGGTGGCCCCAGCCCCACGCTCGCAGGCGTCTGCCTGACCGCCGCCCAGGTGCTGCTACAGCACGCCGGCAGCGGGCTCAGCCAGTCCGGCCTGTCACCTGGCGTCAGCGCTACCTGGAACGCCGCGAACGTGTGCGCCGCCCATCCCACCGTCTGGCAGGCCGTGGCCGCCACGCTCACCGCGCTGCCCGTTGACCTGCTGCGCCTTGGCGCACTCTACTTCGCGATGCGGCTGGCTCGCGTCACCGCCCGCGACGGCGTCTACACCGCCCGGGCCGCCCGGCTGCTGCTGGTTCTCGGCTGGTGGCTGCTGGCCGGCGGGCTGCTGGCCACCGTGGCCGAAGCGTTCGCCCGGCTGAACCTGCTCAGCGAGCTGGTCACATGGCACGTCGACTGGGGCCAGTGGCCCGTGGCCTGGTCTGTGTCGTGGCCGGTCGCCTGGATCGGCCTGGGTCTGATCACCCTCGCCCGGGTCATGCGGATCGGCGCCGGCATGCGCGCCGACCTCGAGGGGACGGTGTAGTGCCGCCCGCAGTCCCGGACGACCACGCCATCACCATCCACCTCGACAAGCTCCTCGCCGAGCGGGGCATGACCCTGACCGGGCTATCCGAGCGGGTCGGCGTCAGCGTGGTCAACTTGTCCATCCTGAAGAACGGCCACGCCAGGGCGATCCGGTTCAGCACCCTGACCCGGCTCTGCGAGGCGCTCGACTGCCAGCCCGGCGACCTGCTCAGCTATCACGGCGCAGCCAGCCAAGACGGGCGGCCAGATCCCCCAACAGACACGACCCTTTCGCGATCGGAGAAGTAGGACAGGTGCCTGCCGACCCGGTACGCCTGTAATCCCCGCTACCGCCGCATGCCAGCCCACCCACTAAGCCTGATTGGGCATGCGGCAACGCCACGCACCGTTCGGGACGCCGCAGTAGATTTTCGCTTTTCCTTGCTGTTATCTCGCTAGGATGCGGGCCGGGTTAGCGACCAGCATCGCGTCGATGTCGGACTCGGTGACGCCGTGCTCGCGCAAGTACGGGAGGACGTCCTGGCTGACGTGCAGGTAGTGCCAGTCCTTGAGGTCGTCGAGCGTGCCGGGGCCGAACCAGTCGATGTAGCAGCACGTGTCGTGGGCGAGCACCATGCGGTCGGCGTAGCCGCGGCGGCACATCTCGGCCACGAGGTCGGACCGTTCCTGAGACGTCGCGAAGTGGTCGATACCGAAGCGGTCCATGCCCAGGGTGAGGCCAGTGTCCGCCATCGCCGCCAGGTAGTCGGGGTGGCGGACCGCGTCACCCGAGTGGCCGAGGACGACCCGGCTGAAGTCGACGCCCTCTTCCTTGAGCACCGCGACGATCGCCGGTCCGTGCTGGCCCGCGGCGTGCGTGTGGATGGTGATGGGCGTGCCGCCGGTCGCGACGTGGGCGCGGGCTACTGACCTGAGCACGTGCTCGACGCCCTCGGTCAGCCCCTTCCTGTCCACGGCGCACTTGAGCATGCCTGCCTTGACGCCGGTGTCCTGCACGCCTTCGGTGAGGTCCCTGATGAAAAACTCGGTCATCGCCTCCCGCGGCCGGCGCGTGAAGAACAGCGGCAACTCGTCGAACGTGTAGACGCCGGTGGCGACGACGATGTTCAGCTCAGGGACCTGCTCGGCGATCCGCTTGATCCTGGGGATGTCCCGGCCCTGGCCGATGGCGGTGACGTCGACGATCGTGGAGATGCCATTCGCCGGCAGTTCGCGCAGGCGGCGGACGGCGTCGGCGACGCGCTCGCCCTCATCGCCCCATTCCTCGGGGAAGTTCTGCTGTACCTCGGCGGTGAGCACGAAGACGTGCTCGTGCATCAGTACTTGACCGAGGCCGGCGGCCTCCACCGGGCCGCGCGCCGTTTGGACCTGCGCCATTGAAGGGCTCCTTTCCACACGGGAATCGTTCTCGCCCGCGGGGCACGGTGTCAACGGCGGCGACGTCAAGGTTGAGCCTTCCTAACCGTCCCCTCACCCTATGGTCCTATGGACCACCGGACATCAGGATCAGGAAGGTCTACGTGGCCGCTGTCTCCCGTCGAATGTCAGACTCCGTTGGTAAATCTGTGACATGACGATTACAACAGCGGAGCTTCACCCAGATGCCCCCTTCTCGCTCGGCGCGGCGGCGGCCTTCGACTTCGGGCCTCGCACCGCGGCCCCCGGCCCGGACGCGGGCGAGATGCGCCTGGCGTTCGTCACCGACGACCTGCGCCACCACGCCGGGGTCCACCTTGTCCAGCGGCCGGACGAGACCATCACCGCGGCCATCGACTCCGAGGCTGACCCGGACGCCGTGCTCGGCCAGGCGCGCCGCATCCTCTCGCTCGACCATCCGGCCGCCGGGTGGCTCGCGGCGGGCGAGCGCGACCCGGTACTCGGCGGCCTGCAGCGCGCGCATGACTGGCTGCGGCCGGTCTTGTTCCACTCGCCGTACGAGGCGGCCGCCTGGTCGATCATCAGCGCCCGCAGGTACCGCGCCCAGGCGGCCGCGGTCAGGACGCGGATCTGCGCGGCGGCCGGCGCTACGCTCACCGTGGCAGGCGAGGAGATCCCCGCGTTCCCGCTGCCCGCCGATCTCCTCGCGGCGGATACCCTCCCGGGGATGAGCGAAGACCGGGTGGCACGGCTGCACGCCGTCGCGCGGGCCGCCCTCGACGGTCAACTCGACCCGGTGCGGCTAGCGGCGATGGAGCCCGAAGAGGCGCTGCGTGACCTGCGTCGGCTGCCCGGCATCGGCCCCTTCTACGCGACGCTGATCCTGCTGCGGGCCACGGGCGTCACCGATGTCCTGACGTTCGGCGAGCCCCGGCTGCCCGGCTACCTCGCCTACTTCTACCGCACCGGGCCAGAGCCCGTGACTGCCGAGGAACTGGCCAGGATCGCGGAGAACTGGCGGCCCTTCCGCACTTGGGGTGCCGTGCTGATCCGCGCCGCAGGTGACCGGGCCGGCCTGGCGAGCACGGCGGCCGCTGCCTAACCCGTTAGGGCTTTCGCGCGACCACGCCGTGCACGGGGACAGGCTGCCGGCGACAGGCTGCACGGCGACAGGCTGCACGGCGACAGGCTGCGCTGACACTGGCTGCGCAGAGACCGGGTGCACCGGGCTGGCGCCGGGGTAGGCCGAGGTACCGCGTTCGCTTGGCTCGGCGGCGGAGGCAGGGGCGCGGGCACCCAGGTCCGGGCGCCAGTCGGATACGGGGACCACGCCCGGCGGGATGAGCTCAAGGCCGGACACGAGCGACAGGACGTCCGCGCGTGAGCGGAGCGTCAGCGGCTTCGGGGCGGTCTTGTTCCAGTGCCGTGCCGCAGCCGGCATTGCCGGGTCCAGGTCATTCGCCAGGTGGTAGATCGCGACGTAGCTGCCGGACGGCACGGCGGCCATCAGCGATGACACGGCCCTGGCGGCCGCGATCGTGGTCGGCACATGAGCCAGGGTGGACAGCAGCAGGACCGCGACCGGCTCGCTTAGGTCCAGGGTGGGGAGGGCACTCGCGACGATCGCGTCGACGTCGGCGATGTCACCCGCGACACAGCTGACCGTCCCGTTCTTGACGGACCTGATCAGCGCCTGGGCATGGGAGAGCACCATCAGGTCGCTGTCGGTGTACACGATCCGGCACTCCGGGTCGATGCCCTGCGCGACCTCGTGGGTGACGCCGGGCGGGACAAGGCCGGTGCCGATGTCAAGGAACTGCCTGATGCCGGCCTCCGTGACCAGGTACCTGATCACGCGGAGGCGGAAGGCACGCGCCTCGGCGGGGATCCGCTCGATCGCCGGGGCGGAGGCCGCGACGGCGCGGATCGCCTTCCTGTCGGCCGCGAAGTTATCCCTGCCGCCGTGCAGGAAGTCGGCGACGCGGGCGGCGTTGGGGACGGTGACGTCGATCAGGCTCGGCTTGACACGGCGCGGCGCGTCCCGATCGTCCTCGTCGCTCATCCGAACGTCCCCCGGTCATGGTCTGCGCCTATCTGCTTGACCTAGGTTATCGGTCAGGGCTTCCGCGCCACAGCCCCCAGGAGCGGCACGCCATCGGGGAACTCCGGGTCGCCCGGAGCGGGCCGCCACTGGTGCACTTCGACGATTCCGGGGTCGACGAGCTCAAGGCCGGCGAACCAGCGGACGACCTGGGCGCGGTCGCGCAGGAAGACCGGGGTCGCCGCCAGTTGGTTCCAGCGGCGCGCGGCCTCGGCCAGCCGCTCGTCCCTTGATGGCTGCATGACGGCCAGGTAGCTGCCTGCAGGCACCGCGGCGGCCAGCCGGGCCAGGACCTCAGCCGCGTCCTCGAGGAAGTTCAGGATGTCGATCATGATGACGCCGACGGGCCTGGCGAAGTCGAGGGTCGCGGACGCCCCGGCCATGATGGCGCGGGTGTTCCGTGCGTCCGCGTCGAGGTAGCTGGTCGCGCCCTCCACCGACGAGCGGAGCTGTGCGCGCGCGTGTGAGAGGACGACGGGGTCGTTGTCGACATAGACGATGCGGCAGGACGGGTCCACCGACTGGGCGACCTCGTGCGTGTTGCCCGCCGTTGGCATGCCCGTGCCGATGTCGAGGAACTGCACGATCCCCGCCTCGGCCGCCAGGTAAGTGACCGCCCGGCGGAGGAACGCCCGCGACGCCGGCGCCGCCAGCGCCATCACAGGCGAGGCGGCAACCAGCTGCTTCGCCGCGTTGCGGTCAACCTCGAAGTTATCGCGGCCCCCGATCAGGTAATTCCAGACACGCGCCACGTTCGGCACAGACGAGTCCACGCGGGCAGGCTTAACCGGACGGGACGCTGCCTTGAGCCATTCCTCAGACACCGCTGCCAACCCCTTGCTGGTTACGGAACACACCGTTCTCAGTTACTGAGAACGTGACACGGCCTTCCTGGCACAGCTAGGTCCCCCGCCCAAAATCCGACACCTTAGTATCCTAGGTATTTACACCTACGTACAGTCGAATTTTTGGTACAGCGGCATCTTCGCATGGCCCCCAGCAAGTCAACAATCGATTGTGATTACTCTGTGACTCCTCTGCACACGCTCAGCGATGTCTGTGGTATCGCTTGGCAAGTAACCGTGCCGCGCGGCTAACCCTCGGCAGAAAGCGGGCGGAAGGTGGCGCCATTCACCTTGGCCGCGATTCCGGTCCGGTCCAGGTAGGGCGTGATGCCGCCGAGGTGGAACGGCCACCCGGCGCCGAGGATCATGCACAGGTCGATATCCTCGGGGGCCGCGACCACGCCCTCGTCGAGCATGATCCTGATCTCCTGGGCCAGGCCCTCAAGCGCACGCGCGAGCACCTCGGGACCGGCGGACGGCGCGGACCCTCCGGCGAGCAGCTCGATGACCTCAGGGTCAACCGAGAAGTCCGGCCCGTACACCGAGGACTTGCCGGACTCGGCAAGCGCCCGCAGCTTCGGGGAGACCGCGAACCGGTCACCGAACGCCGCGGCAAGGGTCTCCGCCACGTGCAGCGCGATCCGGGGACCGACGAGCTGCAGCAGCAGGAACGGGGTCATCGGCAGGCCGAGCTGGTCGGCGGCGTGCTCGGCGACCTCGAACGGGGTGCCCTCGTCGACGGTGCGGGTGATCTCGCCAAGGAACCGGGTGAGCAGCCGGTTGACCACGAACGCCGGCCGGTCGGCGACGATCACGCAGTTCTTCTTGAGGTTCTTGCCGACGGCGAGGGCCGTCGCGAGCGCAGCGTCGTCCGTCGCCGAGCCGCGAACGACCTCGACGAGCGGCAGGACCGCGACCGGGTTGAAGAAGTGGAAGCCGACGACCCGCTCGGGGTGCGCGAGGCCGTCCGCCATCGCGCTGACCGACAGCGAGGAGGTGTTGGTAGCGAGCACGCACGTCTCCGGGACGACGGCCTCGACCTCGGCGAACACCTGCCGCTTGACGGCGAGCTCCTCGAAGACCGCCTCGATGACGAAGTCGGCGTCGGCGAACCCGTCCTTGGTCACGGCCCCGGTGATCAGCGCCTTCTGCCGGTTGGCCGCGTCGGGCGAGATCCGGCCGCGGGACAGCTGCTTGTCGATCTCGGCGTGCACGTAGCCGATCCCGGAGTCGACCCGCGCCTGGTCGAGGTCGGTCATGACGACGGGGACCAGCAGCCGGCGGACGAAGAGCAGGGCGATCTGGGCGGCCATGAGGCCCGCGCCGACGATGCCGACCTTGGTGACCTGCCGGGCGAGCGCTCCGTCCGGGGCGCCGGCGGGCTTGCGGGCCCGCTTCTGCACGAGGTCGAACGCGTAGAGCCCGGCACGCAGCTCATCCGACAGCAGCAGGTCGGCCAGGGCCTCGTCCTCGGCGGCGAACCCCTCGTCGCGGGAAGCGGTGCGCGCCGCCGCGACCAGGTCCAGGGCCCGGTACGGCGCGGGCGCGGCACCGTGCAGCTTCCCGTCGGTGAAGAACCGGGCCGCCGCGACCGCCGCGGCCCACTCCCCGGCGGTCCCTGCGGCCTCTGCTGCCAGACCCAGTGCGCCAGGGCCGGCCTGACGCGACACCGAGACCGCACCAGAGAGGACGCCAGACGCCCAGCGCAGCGACTCCTCGAGGAAGTCGGCGGGCTCGAACATCGCGTCAGCGATGCCGAGCGAGAACGCCTCCGGGCCGCGGAGCATCTTGTTCTGCGACAGCGGGTTCTCGATGATCAGCTTGAGCGCCGCCGAGGGCCCGATCAGCCGGGGCAGCAGGTAGGTGCCGCCCCAGCCGGGCACGAGGCCGAGGAAGCACTCGGGGAAGGCGACCATCGCCGCGCCGGAGGAGATCGTCCGGTATGTGCAGTGCAGCGCGACCTCGAGGCCGCCGCCGAGTGCCACGCCGTTGATGAAGGCGAACGACGGCACCGGCAGCTCGCCGAGCCGACGGAAGACCGCGTGGCCGAGCGATGCGATGCCGATCGCCCGCTCCCGCGCGTCGGCGGGGTCCATGCCCGCGCCGCTGATCGCCGCGGCCGCGCCGTCCAGGTCCGCGCCGGCCGCGAGGATGAACGGCTTGCCGGTGACGCCGGCGGCCACGATCTCCCCGGTGGCCGCGCGCGCCTCGACCGCGTCGAGCGCGGCGCTCAGCGACAGCAGCCCCTGCGGCCCGAAGGTGCTGGGCTTTGTGTGGTCGTGCCCGTTGTCCAGCGTGATCAGCGCGAGCACGCCGATACCTGGGCCGAGGTCGACATCGCGGACGATCGCCTCCGTGACCACCTCGGACGGGAAGTCATCGACGGTGGGCAGGATGCCCCGGTGGTTAGGAACCCCGTGGTTAGAAACACTGCCGTTACGGATGGTCATGGTCTCAGATCCTCTCCCAAAGCACAGTGCCGCCCATGCCCATGCCGACGCACATGGTGGTGAGCCCGTAGCGGACCTCGGGGTGCTCAGCGAGCTGCGCGGCGAGCTGGATCATCAGCCGGACCCCGGAGGAGGCGAGCGGGTGGCCGAGCGCGATCGCGCCGCCCCACGGGTTCACGCGGGGGTCGTCGTCGGCGATCTTGAAGTGGTCGAGGAATGCCAGCACCTGGACCGCGAACGCCTCGTTGATCTCGATAAGGCCGATGTCGTCCATGGTGAGCCCCTGCCTGACGAGGAGCTTCTCCGTCGCGGGCACCGGGCCTGTGCCCATGACCTCGGGCTCAACGCCGGCGAACTGGAAATCGACGAGGCGCATCTTCGCGGTGAGGCCGAGGTCGCGGGCGACCTCCTCGGCGGCGATGACGCAGCCGGTCGCGCCGTCGTTGATCCCGGAGGAGTTGCCGGCGGTGACCCGGCCGTGCGGCCGGAACGGGGTCTTCAGCGAGGCAAGGCCCTCCAGGGTCGTCTGTGGCCGGGGCGGCTCGTCCACGGTCGCCAAGCCCCAGCCGAGCGCGGCCGTGCGGATCGCCATCGGGACCAGGTCGGGCTGCATCTTCCCGGACGCGTAGGCCGCCGCCACCTTCCGCTGGCTGCCGAGGGCGTAGGCGTCGGCGCGCTCCTTGGTGATGGCTGGGAACCGGTCGTGCAGGTTCTCCGCGGTCATCCCCATGAAGAGCGCGGACTCATCCACGATCTTCTCCGACACGAAGCGGGGGTTCGGGTCGACCTGCTCCCCCATCGGGTGGCGGCCCATGTGCTCGACCCCGCCGGCGATCGCGATGTCGGCGGCGCCGAGCGCGACCTCGCCGGCCGTCGTGGTGACCGCGGTCATCGCGCCCGCGCACATCCGGTCGATCGCGTAGCCAGGCACGCTCACCGGCAGCCCCGCGAGGATCGCGGCGGACCGGCCGATCGTTAGTCCCTGGTCGCCGATCTGCGTCGTGGCAGCGATGGCCACTTCGCCGACCCGCTCGGGCGGCAGCGCGGGGTTGCGCCTCAGCAACTCCCTGATGACCCGGACTATCAGGTCATCCGACCGCGTCTCCGCGTAGATGCCCTTGGGTCCCGACTTGCCGAATGGCGTCCGCACGCCATCGACGAACACCACGTCACGTGCCCGCATTGGCTCTCCTCTATGTTGCGCGCCCTTGCCCGCAGGACCACTGCCGGACTGTGAACCTTCTTGTTTTCACGTTCCCTGAAGACCCGACGTCCGCTCGACATGAAAACAAGAGGATTCATGCCGGAAGCAATGCTACTCGCCAGTAACCCTAAGGATGAACGGCCCCGGCGGAGGAATTCTTCCAGCCGGTCAAGCGGCCAGGCGTTGATCACGTCGGCCGGGGTCAGGCCGCCGAACCGGGCGGCGGCGACCCCGTATCGCATGTTGGTCAGGTCCACCAGCGAGTGCGCATCCGTGTCGATCGCGAACTTGACACCCGCCTCCCTCGCCGCCGCGATGTGCTGGGGAGGCAGGTCCATCCGGTCCGGCGAGGCGTTGATCTCCAGCGCCGTCCCGGTACGCGCGCACGCCGCATACAACGCGTCGAGGTCGACCTGGACCGGCGGACGGCGGCCGACCTTGCGGGTCAGCGGGTGGCCGATGATGTTCACCCGCGGGTTCTCAACCGCGGTGATGAACCGTTTCGTCATCGTCGCTCGGTCCTGCTCAAAACTGGAGTGAATCGATGCGACGCAGATGTCGAACCCGCTCAGGAAGTCCTCGTCCCAGTCCACGCTGCCGTCGGCCGCGATGTTGAGCTCGCTGCCGTGCAGCAGGACCATGCCGGTAGTGTCCGCGAGCGCGCGCAGCTGATCGCGCTGCGCGAGCATCTTCTCATCGGTCATCCGCTGCATGACCAGGTTGGGCGCATGGTCGGTGACCGCGTAGTACTCGTAGCCACGGGCCTCAGCCGCCGCGATCATTCCCTCCAGGGAGACGATGCCGTCGGTGAGGTCGGTGTGCGTGTGCAGGTCTCCGCGCAGGTCCTTCCCCCGAACGAGGACGGCTGCCTCTTCGGCTGCTCCCGTTGCGGTCGTTGGCGTGCCGGCGGCGACCGCCGGAGTTCCGCGCTCCGCACCCGTTGCCCCTGTCGCCACGTGACCAGCTAGGACTGCGTAAATGTCGTCCTCGGTGGCGTCGGCAGGCAGCGCGCGCAGGGCGTCACGCAGCGCGGCGTCGCTGGCCGCGACGGAGATGCCGCGCAGGATCCGCTCCTCGCTCTTGGGACCGAACCCGGCCATCCCGCGCAGCCTGCCGCCCCTGACCGCCTCGTCCAGCTCGCTGACGCTGGTGATGCCCAGCTCGCGGGCGAGCTGGAGCGCGTGCTTCGGGCCGACACCGGGGACCTTCGCGAGGAGCCGGGCACCCGGCGGGAGCTTGGCCCGCAGTTCGTCAACGACTTTGATCGTCCCGGTCCGTCGGTACTCGGCGATCTTCGCGGCGATCGACGAGCCGACGCCGGGCACCTTGGTCAGCGCGGTCTCCGGGAGCGCGCCGAGGTCGTCCGGGTAGCCGGCGACGGCCTTGGCCGCCTTCTCGTAGTTGCGCACCCGGAACTGGTCACCGCCGGTGAGCCCGAGCAGCTCCGCGTACTCCCGCAGCAGCGCCGCGACTTCCTCATTGGTCGACGCCATAGCGACCATTGTCGCGCGCCGCCAGCCGAGCCGCCCGCACGGCCCGGCGTTCCACGCTTCTTGCTGTTATCGGCAAACACTCATGGCCGGAGAAGACGTTGGATCGCTGGTGTCGTGATAGCGACACCAGCGATCCAAGATCTTTTGTCATGACCAGCCAAGAGCCGGCTAGCGCGACACTTCTTGCTGTTATCTGACGCAGCTCCGATCACAAGTCCGGTGACCAGTCAGATCATGAAGCTGGACTTCCTGGCGGTCTTCTTGGGGGTGCCGGACGGCTGGCCGGCCAGGGTGAGAATCGAGTGCGCGCCGTAGACGAGGAACAGGAGCGCCGCCAGGCCCGTCAGGGCCGGGCCGATCCAGCGGATCGCGGGCGACACGACGATCAGGTCGAAGCCAAGGACCAGGCCGACGAAGCCGATCTCGGCGCCGATGGCGAACACCGTCAGGCAGGACGCGAGGAGCATCACCCAGAGACTGGCCGCGATGACCTCGCCGGACGGGGCGGGCTCGCCCGCGTCCTTCGCGGGGAACAGGGAGTTGAGCGCGCCGAACAGCAGGGGCGCGAGCGTAGTGATCCCGCCCACCAGGGCCATCAGCAAGCCGAACCGGGTGAGGTCGACGCCAGGCACCAGTCCCGCGACGGCGCCCGACGCGGTGAGGACCCCGCCGGCCAGGGCCGTCAGCGGCGTGACGCTGGTGGCCCAGCTGTCGCCGAACGACCAGGCCACCCCGGCGAACAGCGACGTCCGCCAGAACGCCGGGCCCCAGCGCACGCGCTTGGCCTGCTGGCCGGTGCCGACCCCGGGCTGCGCCCCGGTGCCGACCCCGGGCTGCGCCCCGTCCGCCGCGCGTCCGGCGGCCGCCCCGACTTGCGCGCCTGCCACTGGCATCTCGGTCACCAAGAGCTCGTGTCTCTTGATCATCAGGAACAGGAGGAGAAGCTGGCCGAAGTCGACCCGGCCGCGCTCAGGGACCTGCACATATCGTCCAGGCGGCACGGTTTCCCGCTTCGCGGGCGCGACCAGCCGACCGTCGCCTTCACCTGGCACGCCGATCAGCATCAGGACCAGAACGAGGAGCACGGCGAGGGCGCCGCCGCAGACGGCCGGGATCCCCGCGTACTGCCACGGCGACACGATCCGGCGGACGGTGAGCAGGACCTGGAGCGGCGGGTTCCCGGCCAGGAGCAGAGACTGCGGCGGGGTCACCACGAGGGCGGCCGTCTGCGGAACCGCGCTCAGCGCGGGCGACGGGGTGAAGGTGAGCTTCACCTCGGTCACTGCCGTCGCGGCCGCGCTGCCGCAGGACAGCGGGCCGTCAGGGTACTGCGGCGCCGCCGCGCCGGTGACGCTGTTCGGTTTGCCGGTCACCAGGCTGAACCTGTTCCCCGCCGGCTTCTTCCCCGCGCACACGGCGGCGGTGTCCAGGTAGACGGTCGTCGTCCACTCCCCCGCGTTCACCTGGGTGAGCGTGGCGCTTGTGGACCCGGCGAGCGGCGCACCCGTGATAGCCGGGGTACCCGCGAGCGCCTGGCCTCCCCCGAGGACCAGGCCGCCGACGATGACAAAGGTGCCGAGCGCCGCCACGCGCCACACCAGCAGCCGGACAAACCGCACCCGCCCCACCCTTCGCATCCGTAATCGGACGCTTGACGGGTCAGCATCGTCCCAGTACGCCGGCGAGTCGGTCAAGCCGCCGGGGGAAGATGGGTGAGGGTGGTGCAGTAAGCCGAAACCGGGATGACTGGTTCTTACATCGCGGCGGCGACCGGCTCCTGCTCGGCTACCTCAGCCACCGGCGGTCTCTTCCTGAGCCGGAAGCCGATCCACAGCGCGATCAGCAGCAGGGCCACCCCGGCGATGATGTAGGCGTTGCCCCACAGGAGTTGGAAGCCGTGCCAGTGGTACTCGACGTAACTGGGCTGGTCGCCGTGCTCCGCGTACAGGATTGGGTTGGTGTTGGGCTGCGCCCAGATGAAGCCGAGGGACAAGTTGCCGAGGTTCCGCGCGCTCTCCCACAGAGCGTCCGGCCAGGCGGCGAAGAAGAAGATCATCCCGGCGACCAGGGCCCACAGCCCGTAGCCGGTCCGCCGGGCACCGCGCCGGACGGCAGCGAGAGCGTAATGCCCGGTCACCGCTACCCCGAGGGCGATCCAGACCCAGTGGTGGTCCCAGCTGATCGGCGAGATGAGCAGCCCCGTGAGCGACGTCACCAGCAGGGCGGGCACCGGGTACCCGGCCCGGTCGACGAGGTACGCGGCGGTCATGCCGAGGATGAAGGCGATGACGGCGGCCACCATCCACGGGTCCTGGCCGGCCGCGACAGAGCCGGCGAAGCGGGTGATGATCGCGCGCAGCGACTGGTTTCCCGCCCAGCCCTCGAACCCGGCCCGGTTGCCGTCGGACCAGAACAAGCCGTGCAGCCACCACTCGGAGGAGTCATGCGGCAGCACGGCGAACCCGATGGCGACCGTCACCAGGAACCCGGCCACGGTCATGACGGCCTCGCGGAACCGCCGCGTGATCAGCAGGTAAGGGACGAAGATCAGCGGGACGAGCTTGATCCCCGCCGCGACGCCGGTGAGTGCGCCCTTCCACCAGCGGCGCCGCCCCGAAGCCAGCAGCGAAGGCTGGCACAGGTCCCACATGATCATGGCCATCAGGATCAGGTTGACCTGGCCGAGGTAGATGGTCCGCACGACGGGCTGCAGCCAGAAGGTGACCGCCGCGGCGAGCAGCGTCGCGCCGAGCCTGACCCGGCGGTCGCGGTACCCGAGGCCGCCGAACGTGAACCACATCGCGGCGAGCAGGGCCGCCACGTTCACGAAGACCGAGGAGATCCACATCGCCACCCACGGCAGGAAAGAGGCGAGCGCAAAGGCGACCGCCGCGAACGGCGTGTAGGTGAACTTGAGCGCCAGCGCGCTGAAGCCGCCCCAGTCGTAGAGCGGCGCGTAATCGTTCGGGTCATAGTACGGCTGGACGTGCCTGACGATCAGCCCGCCGTCCCGGTAGACGGTGAGGTCGACCTCGTTGAGCGCCCCGTTGACGGCAGCGAAGATCAGCCAGCTAACGATCACGGCGGCGAAGGCGATGGCGCCGGCCCGGAGTAGCCGGGTCCCTGGTGCGCGGGTGGCACTGAGGGATTGGCTGGCGTCCGCTTTCACAGCAGTAACGATATCTGGTCACCGACCGTCTCCTGACGGCCCTTGGCGATGCGCCCGGCCGGCATCGGCCATACTGGGAGGCATGTTTACGCTGACCGGAGCCGCGCTGACGGGAGTGGGCGCGCGATGAGCGTCATGAGCCTGGTGTCCACCGGGCCGCTGCTGCTGGCCATTCCGGTCGCGGCCGCGGCGGGTGCCGTGACGTTCCTGTCGCCGTGCTGCCTGCCGCTGGTGCCGGGGTACCTGGCTTACATCACCGGCATGTCGGGGGCGGACGCGACGGCGGACGCGACGGCAACCGGCACGGCAGCTTCAGAAAGCGCCGCAGAAACCGAGGCCGGCGGTGGCGTGACGACCCGCGCCCGCGCGAAGCCGGCCGCGCCCGCCGCGCGGCGCACCGGCCGGACGGTCGCCGGGACGGCGCTGTTCGTCGCCGGCTTCTCCGCCGTGTTCGCCCTCACCGGCCTGGCGGTCGGCGGCCTCGGCCAGTTGTTCAGCGCGCACGACTCGCTGCTCACCCGGATCCTCGGCGTGGTGACGATCGTGCTCGGGCTGCTGTTCTTCGGCGCGTTCGACCGGTTCATGTTCGCCGGCCGGGTCTTCAAGCCGTCCGTCATGCCGAAGGCCGGCCTCGCGGGCGCGCCGCTGCTCGGCGTGCTATTCGGCATCGGCTGGACGCCGTGCATCGGCCCGACGCTGACCGCCGTCCTGGCGCTGTCGGCCTCGTCAGGCACGGCGGCGCGCGGCGCGTTCCTCGCCTTCATCTACGGCCTAGGCCTTGGCATCCCGTTCCTGATCGTCGCGGTCGCGTTCCAGCGCGTCGTGGGCGTGCTCAACTTCTTCAAGCGCAACGCCCGGATGGTCACCAGGGTCGGCGGCGTACTGCTCGTCGTCGTCGGCCTGCTCGAAGCGACCGGTGCCTGGACCACCGCGATCACCTGGCTGCACACCCACTGGTTCAACGGCTACCAGCTGCCGCTGTTAGGCGCGCGGTTTTCCGCCGTCACGGCTCTCGTTCCGATTCTCCCGAACGGGTCAGGGCTCCGCGTGTCCGCGCCCTATTCCCCGTACGGGCCTGGCCGGCGTTACCGGCGGGCGCCCGCCTTCGGCTTCACCGCGACCGGCTTGCGCGGTGCCTGCGCCTCGGGCCGCTGCGCGGGGCGCGGCTCGCCCGCCGCCTCAACGAACGCGGCGAGCAGGCGGGAATCCTCCCCCTCCTCGGGGTGCCAGTGGATCCCGACCCCGAAGCGCTGTCCCTCCACCTCAAGCGCCTCCGTCACCTCGCCGTCAGGCGACCAGCCGGTCACCGTCAGCCCCTCACCCAGGTGGTAGGGGGCCTGGTGGTGCGCGGCGGGCACCTGGACAAGGGTGCCGAGGAGCTTGCCGAGCAGGCTGTCGCCGCCGAGTACCACGTCGTGCGGTGCGTAGCGGGTCCTGCTTTCCCGGTGGCCGGGCAGGTCCTGGGTGAGCGTGCCGCCGCGCGCGACGGCGAGGACGTGCATGCCCCGGCCGATGGCCAGGAACGGGACGCCGGCGTCGAGGGCGGCGCGCATCAGCGCGATCTCGAACCGGTCCCTGCGTCGGTCCGGCTCGTCGGACGCCTCAAGCCGCTCCTGGTCATACAGGGCGGGGTCCACGTCCCTGCCCCCGGTGAACAGCAGGCCGTCGCAGGACTCGGTGTAGGCCGCCACGGAGGCCGGCGGCACCGGCGGGACGATCACGGGGGCGCCACCGGCGCGTTCCACCGCACGGGTATAGCTGACAGGCGAGACCGCGGCTTCCCGGATCCAGTCGCCCCAGCGAGCAGCGTCAAGCTCGCTGGTGATGCCGATGATCGGGCGGCCCATCAAGGTCCTCCTGTTCGCTGAAGCTGACAGAGGCGTATGGAGCCGGTCCGTGGCCCCCGGCCCCGGCTGTATGGACATTCTTCCGGACAATCCGGGTTTCTGACGGGACGATTACCATTTCCGCGTTTCTCTTTATTGCGGTTCTCGTCCCGTGACGCCGATATCGCCCCGATTCAGGCACCGTCAGCCACGACCTCGTCACCGACGATAGCCGGCACCGCCGGGACGGACGGGCCGCCCGCAGGGACTGGACGTCACGAGGATCACAGCGGCGCTGTCCGGCGCGCGCCGTTGCCGGTAGCAAAAGCGGATTCAATGGTGCGATGGCTTCCGTCCCGGCGGACTGATCCTCGCCGCCGGAGGTGATCGGGGTGGCACGCGGGAAAGATCATCACCTCGTCAGCGTCATGCTCAAATCCCCGCGCGAATGAGACACTGAGCGCGTGTCCTTCCCGTGGCTGACGGTCTTCCTTGATTTCCCCGCGGACAGGTTCGGCGCCGGAGTGGCTTTCTGGCAGCAGGTGACCGGGTACGGGCGATCGCCGTGGCGGGGCGCGAACGGCGAGTTCCCGCCTACGACAACGGCAAGAACGACGGCTTCGTCCGCGCACCGGTCAGCAGCACCGACGCCACCATCGTCGGCGGTGTGGCCATGGGCTACTGGACCGCCGACGACCTGCCCTTCACCTACAGCCTGGCGAAGACCTTCCCGGTCGGCGACCGCTGGTTCTGCTCCGTGCTCGGCCAGACCTACCCAGCAGCGCCTTGCCGTCGTTCAGCTTCCTCGACCCGGATTATGACACCCAGTCGCAGGAGAACCCGCAGAATATCGTCGTCGGCGATGCCCTGCTCGCCCAGGTCGTGCAGGCGGTCGGCTCGTCGCCACTGTGGGAGAAGACGGCCATCCTGGTCATGTATGACGAGCACGGGGGCTACTACGACCACGTGCCGCCACCCCCGGCGATCCCGCCGGACGACATCTCGCCAGTAGTCCAGCCTGGCGAGGAAACATACGAGGGCTTCGCCCGCTACGGCTTCCGCGTCCCGTCAGTGGTTGTCTCCCCCTACTCGAAGCGCAACCACGTCAGCCACGTGCTGTACGACCACACGTCGGTCCTGGCGTTCGTCGAGCGGAAGTGGAACCTGCCCGCGCTCACCTACCGTGACGCCAACGCCAACGACCTGACCGACTTCCTCGACCTCGTCGCCCTCAAAGCGGAGCGCCCGACCTTCCCGAAGCTGCCGCCGCTGGCCGCTCCCGGAGACACGTCCGCCCGGCTCGCCTGTTCCACGACCGGTCCCGGGACGATCCCGCCGCCGGGAAGCATCACCGCATAGGAAGTATTCTCAACCTGTGGCGATGCGGAACAGCACAGGATGGAGCACCGGCGCTCGCAAGAGCACGGGTACGAGCAGCCTGCGCCGGCGGGGCATCAGCCTGATCATGCTGGGCGCTTTCGCGCTTGTCGCCGGCGGCGCGGCGATCCAGGTCGCCCGTGCCGCCCTGGCTACCGTAGCGCTGATACTCATTGGCGTCGTCGTGTGCCTCGCCGGGTGGCGCATGCTGGTCGTTGCGCGCCGCCGCGAGCACTCCTCCGAATAATTCCAGCTCAGCTGGCGGAAATTACCCCGCCAGCCCGGGCTCGGCGGGATGGTGACCGGGTTTGGCGAAGCGGCAGTGCAGCGCGATGGCGGCACTGGAGACTGCTGCCCATCCGCACCACACAGAAGCGAACCCGGCAATAGTGAGCTGGGCAATGACGATGACGGCAACGAGGTTGGCGACGCCGAAGACCACGACATTGCGGTACCCCGACATCAGCAGCGGCCCGCATACGGCGACGACATACAGGGCGACGATCAGGAGGCCGTCACTGACCCGGATGTCGTAGGAAAGGTGGTAGGTGGACAGCGTCACGCCGACCGGGCCGCGGACCATGGCCGCGAGCAGGATCACGGCGATCACGGTTCCGGTCGACGCAAAGGGCACCATCATCCATTTCCGCCGCCTCGTCGGCTCGAGCGCGATGACGGCCAGCGGGACCAATACGGGAAGCACGACGAAGGCGATCAGCAGGTAAGCCCACAGCGCGACATGGCCGATCCCGCGCGGTACATGCCCCTGGAGCCACAGCCAGACGAGTGCTTCGATGAACTGGTGGGCACCGAGCAGCACGGGGATCCACCCCAGCGCGACGAACTCGCGGCGCTGGCGGATGTGGCGGACGGCATCGATCCCGATCGCGCAGATCACCAGGCCGCCGACGACGTCAGCCTGAGGCGAGAAACACACGCGCGGTCCTCATGCCATCCGCGGCACGGGCGCCGGCGTGCCGGGAACCTCAGTCATTTGTCTCCTCCCAGGACCCTCATGGCCCGTCCCTGCACAGCGCGAAATCTAAATTCTCCCAAGTCCAGGATCGTTGATGTACTTCTAGGCGGGTAGTGTCTCGCGCCACTGGTGGCGTAAGGACAGGCCCGGCCGGACCAGGCCGGTCTCGTAGGCAATCACGACCAGCTGGGCTCGGTCTCGCGCGCTGAGCTTGGCCATCATCCGGTTGACGTGGGTCTTGGCGGTCAGCGGACTCATGAACAGGGCCGCGGCGATCTGGTCATTGCTCATGCCCGCGGCGACCCGGGCGAGTACCTCCCGCTCCCGGTCCGTAAGTACCGACAGCACGGAGGCGTCGACTTGCTGGGCCGGACCGCGCCCGGCGATACTGGAGATCAGCGTCCGGGTGACACTCGGCGACAGCAGGGCATCGCCGCGGGCGACCACCCGGATGGCGCTGATGAGGTCCTCCGGTTCGGTGTCCTTGACCAGGAAGCCGCTCGCCCCGGCGCGGATCGCTTCGAAGACGTACTCGTCCGCCTCGAAGGTGGTGAGGATGATGACCCGCACGCCGCTCAGCTCAGGGTCGGCGGCGATCTGCCGGGTTGCCTCCAACCCGTCGGTGCCGGGCATGCGGATGTCCATCAGCACCACCTCGGCCCGCAGCGAGCGAGCCAGGTCGACCGCAGCCGCCCCGTCCGCAGCCTCCCCGACGACCTCGATGTCGGGCGCCGAGCCGGCGATGAACCGGAAGCCAGCCCGGACGAGGGCCTGGTCGTCGGCGAGCAGGACCCTGATCACGGCCGGCTCACGATGGCGCGGCCGCGCGGCCCGCCATTACGTCCCGCACCGCCAGCGTTCTGGCTGACAGCGGCCGGCTCGCGGCCCGCGGCCCCTGCGTCCGGGACCGCGGCGGCACGTCCCGTGCCTGCCCGGCCCGCGGCGGGGGCCTGCGGTCCTCGGGCTGGGGCGGCTGATGCCGCTACGGGCAGCCGGGCGCGGACGGCGAACCCGCCGCCGGGACGCGGCCCGGCATCCAGGGTGCCGCCTAGAGCGGCCGCCCGCTCTCGCATTCCGGCCAGCCCCGCCCCGGTCCCGTCACTGAAGGCCGCAGGCGCTGCGCCGCCGTCGTTGACCACCTCCACATGCAGGTATCCGCCGTCTTGCCGCAGGCCCACGGTCGCGGCGACCCGGCCGGCGTGACGCACCACGTTGGTGAGCGATTCCTGCACGATGCGGTAGACGGCCAGCGCGACCGGCGGCGGCAGCGGGACCAGCGGCTCGGCCGACTCCAACGTGGTCGGCGTGCCGGCGGCGCTGGTCGCCTCGACGAGCGCGGCGATGGCGCGCAGGTCCGGCACAGGCACCGCAGGACTCCCGCCGTCGGCTTGCCGTAGCACCTCGAGTATGGTCCGCAGCTCGCGCAACCCGGACTTGCTGGCCATGCGGATCGCCTGTATCGCCTCGGCCGCGCTCGCGGGATCATCGGCCAGCTGCATGCTCGCCGCCGTGGCCTGGACGTTGATCATCGCCATCGAGTGCGCGACCACGTCGTGCAGCTCGCGCGCGATCCGCATACGCTCGGCGTCGACGCGCCTGCGGGTTTCCTCCTCCCGGGCCTGCTCGGCCCGCGCCGCCCGGTCACCCTCGGCAGCCAGCCACTGGCGGCGCGCCGCTACATACGCGCCGACCGCGCCGGCAGCGAGCAGCTCCGGCCACATCGTTGCGTTCGGGCCTCCGAACCAGCCGAACGGCCCGACCAGTCCCTCGGTCACGAAGATAGCCGCCGCCCCGGCGAGCCCTGCGGCAACCGCGAAGGGCCACGTGCGGGTCGTCGCGACCCAGTACACAGCGACGATGACCGGAACGAGCGCGGCACCGTCGATCTGGCCGAGCGCCGCCCATCCGACCGCACCGCCCACGGCGAGCCCGAGCACCTCGACCGGACGGCTGTTACGCCAGATCAGGGCGACGGAGGGCACCGCGAGCAGCAGGTAAGCGACCACCGGCGGATGGCTGGCCAGGTGCAGGCCACCGTAGCGGTGCACCGGGTTGGCCTCGACGTAGGCGCCGACCACCGCCAGTGCCGTCACCAGCGCCACGCCCGAAGCGCCCAGCCAACGCCGCGGCAGCCTGACCATGCTTTCTATGCCCATCACCCGGAGCGTATACGAGCAGTTGGCCGGCGTCATCGTCGCTGCGCAGGCAGCCGGGCTACTGCGCTGGGAGTACCCGCTGCTGCCGGTGCAGTAGCTCACCGGACGCCAGCAGGACGATGCCTGATTACCACGGCCCGCGAGAGCCTCGTGATCAGCGGCGCAACCGGCCGCCGCGAGCCCCCATGAAGGAGTACGCAAATGCTCACCACCACCGCCCCTGCTGTGACGGACATCAAGCACGGCCGCGCCCGGGCGCTGTGCGCCGCGGGCGGCGCATTGGCCGCCGCCCTCGCCTGGACCGTGGAAGTCCCGCTGCTGGGCATCCACTTGAACTTCCGCTTCGGCACCGGCCACATCCAGACGATCGCAGTCGGCGAGGTCATCGGCGTCACCGTGGCTGCCTCGCTGCTCGGCTGGCTTCTGCTGACCCTGCTCGAGCGGCGCACCCCGCACGCCCGGCTCCTCTGGACCACCATCTCACTGGCGGCGCTGGCTGCGTCGCTGGCCCTTCCGCTGACCTCCGCGACGACCACCTCAGCCGTAGCCGGGCTAATCGTCATGCACGTGGCCGTCGGCGCCGTCGTAATCCCCGCCATGGCACACACGACCAAGCCGCGCTGACATCGCCAGACCTGGCGGCAGCCGGTCTGGCGACTCTGTCCTTTACAGGTGGACGCTGCCGGAGATCAGGGTATGGGTGCCGCCGCCGATCCAGATCCCGCCGTCGGCGTCGGTGGTGACGTGGACGCGGCCGCGGCGGCCGAGCGCGGTGCCCTGGCTGGCCGTGTAGGGGGCGGCCGCCTTGCCCGACGACAGCAGCCACATGGCGAGCGAGGCGTTCAGCGACCCGGTGACCGGGTCCTCGCCGGTGCCGTTGATGAGCGGGGTGAAGGCGCGAACCTCGAACGCCTCCGGCGAACCGGGCGGGTACGGGCCGAAGACCCCGATGTCCCGCGACGGCACGCCGGGCGCGAGGGCGAGCACGGCGTCCGCGCTTGCCAGCTCGACGGCGACCCAGCCGGGGCCGTTGTCTGCCCACTGGGCGTCGACGATGTCCTCGCTCTTGATGCCGAGGCAGGCGGCGATCTCGTCGAGCAGCGGCGCGTCGACTGGGCCGGAGCGGATCAGCGGGGGCGCCTTGAAGGCCAGGTGGCCGTGCGGGGACCGGCGGATCGGGACAAGGCCGACGCCGCACTCCTGGATGAGCATGTCCTGCCTGGCGGGCGGGCCGCCCTCCTCAAGCCAGGCGTGCGCGGTGCCGAGCGTGGGATGGCCGGCGAACGGCAGCTCACGCTCCGGGGTGAAGATCCGCACCCGGTAGTCGGCGCGCTCGTCGGCGGGAGTGAGCAGGAACGTCGTCTCGGAGAGGTTCGTCCAGTTGGCGAACCTCCGCATCTCGTCGTTGGTGAGGTCGTCGGCGCCGTGGACAACCGCGACCGGGTTGCCGAGGAACGGCTCCTCGGTGAAGACATCGACCTGCCGAAAATGCCGGTGCACGCGCCCATTCTAGCCGTCACCAGTTGAAAAGGACCTTCCTGCCCGGTCACGAACCAGGAAAGGCCGAAGAACACCGGCATGATCGTCACGAGCACGAGCAATGAGTACGTGGCGACGGTCGGCAGCGGGTAGATGAGGATGATGCAGACGCGGATCACGGCCCCCTGACCCGGTACTTGTGGACCTGAACACCATCACCGAGTTCGCGCCCGCCACGGATGTCACCTGGCGAGCGCCGATGAGCGAAGCGCCGTTCAACCCGGTCGCGCCGGCTCTCGCCAACGCGATCAGGGGCGCGACCGGGGTGCGGTTCGCGTCGCTGCCGCTGCGCCGGGACGTCGCCTATGGCGGTCTGAACAAGTCATGCTCGTGAGGAGGGCCTGTGGTGCGGCTTGGCGGTAACCGGTACGGCAAGGCGGAGGTCCGGCTCGTGCACGTCGCGCGGAGCGCGGGGCCGGCCGGGGAGGACCTGGTCCGTGACTGGAACGTCTCCACGTCCCTGTCTGGCGACCTGGGTGACTCGCACCTGTCCGGGTCCAACGCGAAGGTGCTCCCGACCGACTCGCAGAAGAACAAGGTGTACGCCCTGGCGAAGGAGCTCGGCGGCGACGTGGAGCCGGAGGCGTTCGGGATCGAGCTCGGGTCGTTCTTCGTGTCGTCCCAGGAGCCGATCACCCGGGCGCGGGTGGCCGTCGAGGAGTACGGGTGGACGCCGATCGGGGCGACCGGGTACTCGTTCGCGCGCTCCGGTGACCTGGTGCGGACGACGGTGGTGCATGCCGACGCTGTTCACGGGACATCGGTCGTGTCCGGGCTTAAGGACCTGACGGTGATGAACACGACCGCGTCGGAGTTCTGGGGGTACCCGAAGGACGCGTACACGACGCTGCCGGAGACCAGGAACCGGATCCTCGCGACGTCGGTCAACGCCTCCTGGCGGTTCCGGCCGGACGCAGTCGGGGTCGACGCCGGAGCCGGGACCGACTGGGGCGCGGCGTTCGCCGTGGCCAGGTCGACCGTGCTGTCGGCGTTCGCCGGGACTTACACGTACTCGCTGCAGCAGATGCTCTACACGATCGGCGAGGCGCTTCTCTCGGCGCTGCCGTCGGTCTGCGAGGTGCGGCTCGCACTGCCGAACAGGCATCACTACCTGGTGGACCTGGCGCCGTTCGGGCTGTCGAACGAGCGCGAGGTCTACCTGGCTGGTGACCGCCCTTACGGGCTGATCGAGGGGACCGTGCTGGCCGACGACGCCCCGGAGGCGGTTTTCGCCTGGGACTAGCGGACTCCCCGGCACCCGCTTCGCAGCACTCCCGCGCTTCCTGCTGTTATCAGCAGCAGCCGCGAACAGCTGTCGTGACCACGGAAATCATTGACCCGCGAACGGCACGCGCTCCCACACTTCTTGCTGTTATCTGGACACTTTTCCGTGCAGACATAGGGCCACTTAACGTTTCCCATACCCGTTCAAATCGGGTCATGGAAGTGCGCCAAGTGGCCCTAAGTCGAATCAGGAGGCACCTGGGCAGGCTCCCGACCGGCCGGCGCTTCGCGCTTCTTGCTGTTATCGACTACAGCCGGGACGCAGTGCTAGGCGGGGGCGGTGGTGCGGGCGCGGCAGTGGGCCAGGACGTTGGCGATGATCTGGTGGCCGGAGCGGCCGGCGGCCGTCAGGATCGACTCTGGGTGGAACTGGACGGCCCAGCGGCCGGCCGTGTCGTCCTCGATCGCCATGACCACGCCGTCCTGAGCGGCGGCGGTGACGGTGAAGCCGCCCTTGACGTCCTGTTCCTTCGCGTAGATGGAGTGGTAGCGGGCGGCGGTGAACTCCGCCGGGAGGCCGGCGAACAGGGCGCTCTTGTACTCGCCGCGGACCTGGATCTGGCCCGGCTTGCCATGCTGCGGCTCGGGCAGCAGCGACAGCTCGCCGCCGGCGTGCTCAACCATTGCCTGCAAGCCGAGGCAGACGCCGAACACGGGCAGCTTCCGCGTGTCGAGTTCCGTCAGCAGCTCGTCGCACTTGAAGTCGGCGGGGCGGCCGGGTCCTGGTGAGAGCACGACTAGGTCAGGGGCGATCTCGTCGAGCGCGGCGGCGGGGAACCCGGCGCGCAGCGTTGTCACCTCCGCGTCGTGCTGGCGGAAGTAGTCCGCCAGGGTGTGCACGAACGAGTCCTGGTGGTCTACGAGGAGGACCCGGAGCGGGCGTGACTCGGGAGCTTCGGGGTAGTCGGCGGAGCCGGACGCGGAGATCTCGGCCTCTGCCGGGTACCGGGCCTCCTCGACTTCGCGCAGCGTCTCAAGCAGGGCGCGCGCCTTGATGTGGGTCTCGCGTTCCTCGGATTCCGGGTCGGAGTCGTACAGCAGGGTCGCGCCGGCCCGGACGGCCGCGATGCCCTCGGAGATGCGTGCGGTCCGCAGGGTCAGGCCGGTGTTCATCGATCCGTCGAAGCCGATCTTGCCGACCGCCCCGCCGTACCAGCGCCGAGCGGTGTCCTCGTTGTCCTCGATGAACTGCATGGCCCAGGCCTTCGGCGCGCCGGTCACGGTGACGGCCCACATGTGCGTCAGGAACGCGTCGAGCGCGTCGAACCCCGGCCGCAGCCGTCCCTCGATGTGGTCTACCGTGTGGATCAGCCGGCTGTACATCTCGATCTGCCGCCGCCCGATCACCTGCACACTGCCGGGCACGCAGACCCGCGACTTGTCGTTGCGGTCCACGTCAGTGCACATGGTTAGCTCGGATTCCTCCTTCGCGGACCCGAGCAGCCGCGCGATGTTGGCCGCGTCCTCTAGGGGGTCCGCGCCACGGGCGATCGTGCCGGAGATCGGGCAAGTCTCCACGCGGTCCCCGTTGACCCGCACGTACATCTCCGGGGACGCGCCGACCAGGTACTCCCCCCCTCCTCCAGCCGCGGGGCCGAGGTTGAACAGGAACTCGAACGGCGCCGGGTTCCGCTCGCGCAGGCGCTCATAGAACCGCGACGGCGACGCGCACCGCTCGTAGAACACGTGGCCGGGGACCACTTCGAAGAGGTCACCGCACTTGAACCGCTCCTTCGCCTGCGCGACGACCGCCGCGTACAGGCCTGGTACCGGCTGCTCTGGGAGTGCCCCGGCACCGGGCACGAAGTCCGGCGTGCCCGGCGTCTCCCTGGGCAGGCCCTCCGTCGAGGCGCAGTTCCCGGAAGCACTGGGGCCGGAAGCACTGGCACCGGAAGCACTGGCGCCAGTGCTTCGGGGAACGGTGAACTCGTAGGAGTACCTGATCGCCTCCTCGCGGCGCAGGTCGACGACCCAGATCTCATCCGGCAGGTGCAGCACCAGGTCCCGCTGGTCAGCGGGCCGCTCGATCGCCAGGCGCACCGGCTCGAACTGGAACGCCAGGTCGTAGCCGAACGCCCCGTAGAGACCCAGGTGCGGGTCCGCGCACCCGAACGCGGCGGTGATCTCCCGCAGCACGCTGAACACGGTCGGCCTGCGAGACCGCTCCTCCTCGGTGAACGTGCCCTCTCCCTCGGGAACGTAGACGGTCACTTCGTTACCAGCCCCTGCGCCGTTAGGCGACGCGGGCTGCTCAACGCCAGCGCGCAGCATCGCCTCGCGGATGGCAGGCAAGAGGACCAGGCCGCGGTCGTTGAGCGCGCGGGCAGTCACCTGCCTGCCCCGGCACGCTATCTCGACCGGCGGGTTCACGTAGGCCAAGTGCCAGCGGGTATAGCGGCCGGGATACTCCATGCCTGAGCTGAGCACGCCGCCACGGCGGCGGTCGACTAGCTCGGCGATCCGCGCCAGCTCGGCCGGGTCAAAAGCGCTGGCGGTACGCGTGATCGTGACGCCCCCGCCGACAGTGAAAGAGTCGGGCGTCATCATGCTGGTGTCCACCGGTGGGCCTTTCGGGTCAGTCTGGTTTCAGGTCTGGCCCGGCAACGGCGGGAGAAACGAAAAGCGACCGCCGTCTCCGGGCGGTCGCTACGGCAACAGCAGCCAGCACCGCCTAGGGGCGGCGCCACCACTGAAGGTCAACGAACGTTCTCATCGAGGCAAACCCTAGCACCAGAACCGGCCGTCCCGCACCGTCCGCCCGGCACGCCACGATGGTGAAGCAGACGTCACCAACCGGATGCTGCGGGCATATCAGCGTTATCCGGAGTAGGGGCAGGCGGATCCCGTGTCCGGCATGCGCCAGGCGGTGGCCGCGCCGGTAATCACCTCGGCGGCCTCGCGCATCTGGCCGTCGCCGGCGGACGCGACGTCGTGGCCGGACAGGAACGAGCTGACCATCGGGAGCACCGTGGGGTCGCCGAGCAGGCCGCCGTGGAAGGCGGGCACGACGATCACGCCAAGCGGCAGGTCGCACGCAGGGAGCGTGACGGCGTCGGCGAGGGGAATCACGGTGAGCACGCGGATGGGCTTGCCGCCACTACCGCCGGCCGCCGCGGCGATCATGTCGTCGAAGTACCGGGCGCCGAACTCGCTGACCGAGCTGAGCAGGTCCTGCGCACCGCTCGGTCCGTAGGGCGACATGCCGCCGATCAGGTGGTTCAGCTCGTTCAGCGCGGCTTCGGAGGCTGACGCGCCGCCCGGGCCGGGCAGGTAGGTGAGCTGCCCGGGGCCGACGATCGGACTGAGCAGCACGACGGCGGAGATGGGCAGACCGGGATGACGGGCGAGCATCGCGTAGACGCCGAGGGTGCCCTCGCTCTCCGCGACGATGGCCACCGGCCGCTTCGCCGCCTGGCTCAGCGCGCGCACCTGGTCGGCGAGCCGGTCGCCGAGCTCGGGCAGCGGCAGGTCATCGGCGGACGCGCCGCTTGGGACCGGCGTGCCCGCCGCGTTCAGGCCCACGTAGGAGAACTGGCGCATCGGCACCTCTGGCAGCATGGCGTGCAGGCCGTTGGCGGCATCGCAGCACGACGACCCCCAGCCGCCGACCACCAGCACCGCGCTCGCGGTCGCCACGGCGGCGGCCGGGGACGTGACCACGTCCGGAACGGCGCCGGAGCCCGCCCTGGCGCCGCCGACCATCGCCGCGGCACTCGACGACGGGCTGATCGGGAGCTGAATCGTCCCGGTGAACAGGAGACGGGCCGCGCCGACGACCAGGGCGAGCACCATGACCGCCGCGATAGGCGCGAACGGGAGGCTGAACAGCATCCTCGCGGGCACCGACTCGTGGGCCCTCGGCTGCATCCGCGCGGCAAGGAGGGCGAGCCCGTACCAGGCCCTGGCGTTGACCAGGCCGGTCAGGGCCGCGACCGCGAGGGCCTCGCCAGTGGACAGGTGGGTGATCACCGCGGCGGCGGCGGTCGCGGCCGCGAAGCTGCCCGCCAGCCACAGCACCGCGCGGGCCGGCGGCAGCCGCCGCCACCAGGCCGTAATGACCCCGCCGTGGCTGAGCGCGGCGACGATGCCGAGCATGATCGGGAACGCGGCGAGGAACGGCCAGGAGAACGGCAGCACCGCGACGCCGAACGCCAGCGTGGCCGCCGGCGACAGCAGCACCCAGGCCAGCAGGGTCAGCGCCGCGCAGGATACGAACGCGCGGCTGGTTCTAGGTGCGGGGAGGCCGCGCGGCCACGCCAGGCGGAGCATTATCACGTCGAGGGCCGCGCGCGCGACTAGGACCACCGCGACCAGGCCGCCGAACCACAGCCAGGACTGGGTGTCGGTGAACAGCCAGCGCAGGTCGTGGTAGGCGGCGATCGACGGAAGCGCGGTGACTTGCGGCGCGACGGAACGGGCGTTCGGGGCGACGAGCGTAAGCAAGCCACCCTCGACCACGGCTCCCCCTGCCGCGGTGAGGATCAGCCCTCTGTGCCGAAGGAACCCCTCGGCTGCAAGTTCCGTGCCCATATGGTCTAGAGGAACGTGAGATCCTGCTCCTAAGTGAGGCAAACAACCCCAACCGGAGGGTGCATTCCAGATCCTCGTCACAATCCGGTATACCGTCCGGCGCTTCACCTGCAGGGACATTCTTCCCGGCGGTTCCGGCGTGTCACACCGGGTCCTCGCCAGAAACCCAGTGTGACCGGCGAGTAGGCAGGAGAAGGGCTGCGGAATCGGCTGGCCTGGTGCAAGGTGCCGCGCTAGGTTCGGTCCGTCGGCGAGCTGCCCAGGCAGTGGTCGTCAAGGCCCGCACGCCTGCCGCGCGGGCGGGGTATGAGCAGTACAGGATGATCGAGGAGAACTAGATGAGCAGCACGACGACCACGCTGGCCGAACTACCCTCGCTGAAGGGGCAGGTGCTCGGCGTCAGCGAGTGGTTCGAGATAACCCAGGACCGGGTGAACACGTTCGCCGACGCGACCGATGACCATCAGTGGATCCACGTGGACCCGGAGCGGGCGGTGGCCGAGTCGCCGTTCGGCGGGCCGATCGGGCACGGCTTCCTCACCCTGTCGCTGTTCATCCCGATGTGGTCGCAGGTCCTTGAGGTGACTGACGTGAAGATGGCGGTCAACTACGGGCTCAACAAGGTCCGCTTCCCGGCCCCGGTGCCCGTCGGGTCGAGGATCCGGCTGACCGCCACCCTCGTCGACGTCGAGGAGGTCAAGGGCGGGCTGCAGCTCATCGTCGGCGGGGTGATCGAGCGCGACGGCTCGGACAAGCCGGTCTGCGTGCTTGAGTCGGTGACCCGCTTCCTCGGCTAGCCTCGACCCTGGAGACGCCCCTGTACTACGCGGATGCCGCGGGTCCCAAAATTCCGGGGGACCCGCGGCATCCGCGTCTCCAGCGGGCCGCGCCGTCTCCCGGCCCGGTAGCCTGGCATGGTGCTTGATCACGACTGGTTCTGCGAGCGGGCAGAGAAGGAAATCTCGACGCTCGCCGCTGTCGTCGCCGACGCGCCCGATGTCACCCTGGACGTGCCGAGCTGCCCAGGCTGGACCCTCACCGACCTCGCCAGGCACACCGGGACCATCCACCGGTGGGCGGCTACCATCGTCGGGACCAAGGCCGCCGGGCGGGTCCCGTTCCCCGAGGTCGGCTCGCCGTGGGAGTCCGAGGACGGCCTGGCCCAGTGGCTCGCCTCCGGCGCGACGCCGCTGCTGACCGCGCTGCGCTCGGCCGGGCCGCTCACCGCGGTCTGGTCCTGGGGTCCTGGCCGGACGTCCGGCTGGTGGGCGCGGCGGATACTGCACGAGACCACGTTGCACCGGGCCGACGCGGAGCTCGCGATCGGCATCGACGACCCGGTGATCGACCCGCTCGTGGCGGCGGACGGCATCGACGAGTTCCTCTTCAACCTGCCGTCCGCGCGGCGCCCGTATCCGCACCTCGCCTCGCTGCCGACCGGCGCTTCCCTGCACCTGCACGCGACGGACACCGACGGCGAGTGGGTGATCCGGTTCACCGACAGCGGCATCGACTGGCAGCGGGGGCATGAGAAGGCGACCACGGCGGTCCGCGGCCCCGTGACGTCCCTGCTGCTGTTCACCTACGGGCGGCGGCCCGTCACCGATCCCCGGCTCGCGTCCTTCGGCGACGAGTCACTCCCGGTCCTATGGCAGGAGAAGACGGCCCTGTAACGGTCGGCCGCTGATGGCGGCGCGCTAGCCCGCACTAACCCTGCGCTAGCCCTCGGCCGCCGGCAGCTCCGGCGTCGGGCTGGCCGGGCCGACCTGGGCCTTGAGCGCGGCGAGCTCGCGGTCCACGTCGGCGGCCGATCCGGCTTCGTCGAGTTCCCGCTGGATGTCGTCGGTGCCGCCGCCGACATCCTCAAGCACGCCGGACTGGAGCAGTTCGTCGAGGGCGCCGGCCCGGGCCTGCATGGTGGCGATCTTGTCCTGCGCCCGCTCCAGCGCCGCGCCCGAATCCCCCAGCGTGGTGGAGATCCCGGCCACGCTCTCGTTCACCGACGACTCCGCGCTGGCCGCGGTGTACTGGGCCTTCAGCGTCTCCTTCTGCGTGCGGAACCGGTTGACCCTCTCCTGCAGCGCCGCCAGCGTCTGCTCGAGCTTCTCCTGTTCCTCGTTGAGCTGCTGGTGCTGCGATTCCATGCCGTCGATCTGAGCCTGGGCCGCGGCCTTGCGCTGCAGCGCCTCCCGCCCCAGGTCCTCCTTGCCAAGCGCCAGCGCCGCCTTCGCCTGGTCTTGCAGGTGATCAGCCGAGTGCTGGAGCTGCTGCTCCTGCAACTCGATCTGCCTGCGCGAGGCGGCGACGGTGACCAGGGCCTGGCGGACCTTGGTGAGCTGATCGAGCATCTGCTCGTAGGACAGGTCGAGCATCTCGTCGGGCTTCTCCGCGGCGTCGAGCGCCTTGTTGGCCTTGGCCGCGAGTATGTCGTGCGCTCTCTGGAAAAGGGTCATCTCGGTTGCTCCTAGTCGACGATGAGCGGAGCCTGCCTGACCGGTGGACCGGCCCCCACGGGTAGGCCCTTGCCCCACAGATGCTACCGTTTCGCGGCCCGCCGCCCCGGGACCAGCCCAGTCGGCGTTTGCGGCGGCTCTACGGCAACCCACCGGCGGATGAGGTCACCGGAACGACAGGAACGCGGGGAGTCGCCGGGGTTTGCCTGGACGCGGAGTACGCGCAGCACGCGGGGTCTTCGGGTCGCCGTCCCCCGCGGTTTCCAGTGCAGGGGCGTTCAGCAGCCGCCACTCGCCGTCGGAAACGACGTCGACCTCGCTGCCGCGGACGCGGACAGCCGAGTCGTCGTCGAGGGCATAGACCGGGAAATCGAGCTTCGCGGCGGCTTTTTCAAACCACGCCGGGGTTCGGTTGGGGAAGCTGGACGAGTTCATGTGCGGCTTGAGGTACCAATCGAACAGCCCGATCGGCGAACGCGCCTGCGTCCCGCCCAGGATCTGCAGGTCCCCCTGCTCGCCGAACGCCTCGCCTGTCCGGTCGGACAGGTTCCGGCTGAAAATCATGGAGCCGGCGCTGACGCCAACGTAGACCTTCGACTCCAGGATGTCCGCCATCTCCGCGGCGAGACCGTTCGCGATGATGCTGTTCGCGAGATGGTAGTGATTGCCGCCTTCGACGTAGATGACGTCGGCATGCCGCAGTCGCTTGAGTACCATCTGCCCGGGCAGGCCGTTCAGCTCGAGAATGTCGAATTCCCGCCAGCCCAAGCCGTGCAGCCGGCTGAGGTCCTCGACGAACCAGCCGTGATCGCCTGCCGCCGCGACCGAGGCTGTGGGGATGAACACCACCCTCGCAGTCGTGAAAGGCTTGCGGACGAGGTCGGCGAGCGCGGACTTGAGAGTAACGTTCCTGATGCCGTTCGACGTCAGCAGCATTCTTCGCACGCGCTGGAGTCTAGCCCGCAGCGGCACCAGATCGTCAGCCGCGGAAGGGACACGCAGGCAGTAACTCCACATTCGACGATTAGTAAGCGGGTATCGCGCGCATCGGGGCATACTGGCGACTTAACCATTTCTAGCCCCGGCGCGTTCCAGCCCTGCGCGCGGGGCCTCTTAGAGAAGGCAAGGACCACAGAGATGGCAGGAGAAACGCTCGATGAGCTTGCGCAGGACCAGAAGGTACGCGGGGCAGCGGCAGAGAGCGATCAATACGACGTCCTGATCTTGGACGCCGGGTGGCGGATTGCCGTGACGATCACGCGCAGCCTTGGCCGGGCCGGGCTCCGTGTCGCTCTTGCCGAGAGCTCCGGACAGATCCGTCCGCACCATGAACCGCCATCGTTCCGCTCGCGTTACTGCGCTCGCACCGTGGAGCTGCCTGACTACACGAGTGACCCGGCGCCGTTCGTAGACGCGATCATCGCCTTTGTCCGTGCGCATCGCGTCAGGGTCCTGCTGCCGACGGCGGATTCCAGCATCGTGCTGCTTGCGCCGCACCGGGAGCGGTTCGCGGAACTCGGCTGCACGGTCGCGGTGGCATCGGACGCAGCGCTTGAAATCGCCAACGACAAGGTCCGCACCCTGGAAGTCGCGTCCAAGCTCGGCATCGCTTACCCGAAGTCCGTTCCGGTAACCGGCGTCGAGGACTTGCGCGCCGCCGAGGCCGAGTTCGGCTACCCGTTCGTGGTCAAGCCGACGATGTCGTGGACCGGCCAGGTGGCCGAGCGGGTGGCCCCCGTCGATGTGATCAACGAGGCGGAGGCCGTCAAGGCGACCGCGCGCTTCCTCGCGACGGGCTGCGAAGTCATCGCACAGCAGATGGCGACCGGTCGCCGCGAGAGCATAAGCCTCTTCATCGTTAACGGCGAGATGCTGGCATTCTGCGGGGCCACGGCACACCGCACGACACCGCCGCTTGGCGGCGTGTCGGCCATGCGGGAGAGCATCCCGGTTCCCCCGGAGCTGCTCGACGCATCGGTGAGCCTGGCCACGGCCATCGGCCTGGAAGGCGCGTGCGAGGTTGAGTTCCGGCAGGACGCGAAGGGCAACTCGCTGCTCATGGAGATCAACCCGCGGCTCGCCGGGACGCTTGAGAACGCGATGCACTCGGGTGTCAACTTCCCGCTGATGGTCTGGCAGTGGGCGACCGGGCAGCCGATTGAGCCGGTGCGCTCTTACCGGACCGGCGTCCGGACGCGCTGGCTGGCCGGGGACATGCGCTGGCTCTGGGATAGCGCGTTGTTGCACGGCCGCCCGGACACCATGTCACCTGCGCGCAGCGTATGGACGTTCACCTGGGAATTCTTCCGTACCCGTCATTACGATTTCCTCGACAGCCGCGACATTCGGCCAGCGCTGGCATCGATGGGGGACACGTTTTCGATCATCAGGGAGCAATGGGTTAGCCGCAAGCAATGGCGCGCGGAGCAGAAGCAGTCGGATAAGTAGCTGATAGCCGCGCGTGTACCGGTGGCCTGCCCAGGCAGCGGAGGCCTCCCGCCTCCTCATGCCGGGCGGGCAGCGCCTGATCCCGGGGGGCCAAACGCCTGCCCGGGATTAGGCGAGGGAGCGCTCGAAGCGGACCTTGACGTCGCCGGGGCCGTCGTAGCCAAGGATCGGGCCGGTGACGGTGAAGCCCATCGCGGTGTGGAACGCGATCGACGCCTCGTTGGCCGGGGCCGTCACGGCGTGGACCACCGTGCGGCCGTCCGCCGCGGCCAGGGCGAAGAAACGCTCGTAGAGCCGGCGGGCCAGGCCATCGCCGCGGCGGCCGGGGTGCACGCCGACGAAGTGGATGTAGGCCGCGTCAGGCAGCGAGGGCGACAGGAAGCCGATGAGGAAGGCGGCCAGGTCACCACCCGCTTCGGCGATGGTGCTCGTCGCGTGGAAGTGGTCGAGGAACAGCCTCGGGAGCGCGCGGCTCACCGGGCGGCCCCACCAGGCGTCGATGACCGAGGCGACCGCGTCGTAGTCGGCCGGCGTCGCGGTGCGCAGTGTCAGGTCAGAGGTCACGACGCCCGATCGTATGCCAGGCCCGGCCAGATCGCGGGTGCGGAACCGGAGTCAGCCGAATTCGTTCGGGATGATGATGTAGCTGTTGAATTTCTTAGAAAGAGAAGCCGCCGGGACGGGAGTTACGGTCGGCCAGCAGGCCCGCGAGGGTCGAGATCGCGATCTCCGGCGGGGTGCGGGAGCCGATGTTGAGGCCGATGGGGCGGTGCACGCGGGCGACGTCGCCGGGGGCGACGCCGAGGGACTCCAGGGCGGCGACGTGCGGGCCAACGTGCCGTGGATTGCCCATGATGCCCACCCAGCGGGCCTTCGTGGCGAGGGCGTCGCGGAGCGCGACGCCTAGCTCGTCGCGGTGATGGTCGGTGACCACCACGTCGGCGCCTTCAAGGTCCTCGGGCACGGCGCTGAGCACCGGGAAGCCCGCCATCCGCGCGGCGTCGGCGCGGCTCGCGTCGGGCTCGACCAGCAGGGTGCGGTAGCCGGCGTCGGCGGCGTAGCGCAGCAGGTAGCCGGAGACGGGGCTGGCGAACACCGCGACGAGCGTGCGGTCGGCGCTTGGCGGGGCGGGGACCGGGGACGAGGCCGGGACGGGGACTGTGCTCGCGGTTGTGCCCGTGGTTGTGCCCGTGGTTGTGGTCGCGCCGTGGGCGACGGAGCAGGCGTCGCTGTCTTCTGCCATGGCGTCTAGTCTGCTACATCCCCGCGCGGTTGGCGACGCGGGCGGCGGCTTGGGTGCGCTACGGGCGGTGGGACGGCTAGGACAGGTCACGATCGGGCCGGGCGGGTCGCCCCGCCCTGGCCGCGGCCTCGACTGACATGGGGCCCTCGGCTGGGGGGACGGTGACCTTAGCCGCCGGGGAGGCAGTGCCCGGTGCTTCCGTCTCGGCGGCCTCTGTATCGGCGGCCTCCCCCTTCTCCGCGGTCGCCGCCGCGTCCTGGACCACCGCCCCGCCGGACTCGGCCAGGGCCTCCTCCTCGGCCGCCGCCTCGGCAGGCGGGGCGGTGAGCCGCCAGGCCTCGCGGACGATCACCTGGAACGCGCCAGCGAAGGGGATGGAGAGCAGCGCGGCGACGAAGGCGCCGAACAGGCCGCCGACCCAGTCTCCGATCTCCGCGCCGACCAGCACGGAGACCAGCACGAGCAGCGGTGAGATCCGCACCGTCTTAGACATGATCACCGGGTTGAGCACGTGGTTCTCGATCTGCGTGTAGATGAGGAAGACCACCAGCGTGACGATGCCCGCGGTGAGCGACTGGAACGCGGCGAAAATCACGACGGGGATGCCTGCCAGGGCACCGCCGATCATCGGCAGGAAGTCGACGAGCGCGACCCACAGCGCCCACAGCACCGGGAACGGCACGCCGAGCACAATGAGGTCGACGAGGACGACGACCCCGCAGATGAGCGAGGTCAGGAAGTTCCCGAGCATGTACCCGGTGACCGCCCGGTTCACTTCGGACGCGACTCCCTGCGCCTCCGCCGCCTGCCCGGGCGAGAGCAGCGAGAGCAGGCCGCGCCGCAGCCTCGGTCCCTCGAGGAGGAGCAGCAGGACGAGGACGAAGATGGCGAACAGCTCGACGAGCAGCGACAGCGCGCCCTTGCCGACGGCCAGCGCGGGCGCGCTCAGGTCCTGCCCGAACGTCACCAGCTTGGACGCGTTCTGCTGTACCCACTGCTGCACGTGGTAGTGCTTGACGAGCTTCCCGTACCAGTCCTTGCCCTGCTCCGCGTTGGCGACGTATTTGGGGAGGTTGTCCGCCAGGTGGGTGATCGCGCCGGCGAGCGGGTAACCGAACGCGACGGACAGCCCGAGGAACACAATCAGCGTGAGGAAAGCCACGAGGGTCACCGCGAACCCGCGCCGCTTCACCACGTACCTCTGCAGGACGAGCACCACCGGGTTGAGGATCAGCGCGAGGAACCCGGCGACAAGCATCAGGAGCACGATGTCGCGGAGCCGGTAGACCAGCTTGCCCGCCAGGTAGAAGAAGGCGACGGCCAGGATCGCCACGATGATGGTCATCAGCGGGATCTTGCGGATCTCGGCCGCGCCCCACAGCCGTCCAAGCCGGTAGCCCAATTGCCCGTTACGCTCCTGGCCCCGCTTGCTCCGCACCGGCCTGCCTTGCTCCTCGCTCACCCGCACAGGATGTCAGCTTCCCCAAATGCTTGGCGTAAACGCCTACGGCACCAGACTAACAACCTACCCAGGCTTACCGACGCTACCCCGCGCCAATTGTCGCCATCAGTACCAGCAGCAGGACGATCACCACGAACAGCCCGTGCGCGGCGACCGCGACGACCGGCATCCCTTTCCGGCGGCCCACTCTGCCCACTCGGCCCGCGACCGGCCTCGGCAACCCGATGAGGAGCACGCCCATGCCCAGGCCGGCCACCGGCGCGAGCATCCCCAGCGCGATCCAGGCGAGGGGCACCCACCCGGTGAGCAGGAAGACGGCCCACAGCACAAGGCCGGCCGCGCCGCCGCCGACGTGCGCCAGGATGACCGAGGGCGGCGTGGCGGTCGCGGTCCCGCGCCGCAGGCGGCCCCCGGCGAGCAGCCAGCGGGCCAGCACCCAGCCACCGCTCGCGACGGTGGCCAGCCAGGCGAGCAGCGCGCCGACCTTGGCGGCCAGTTCGCTGACACCGCCAAGCCCAAGCGCGCTTGACGTCCCGCCAGGGTCGGCCGCCGGCGCATGGCCGCTCGCGATGGCCGCGGGCGAACTGCCGGGCGCCGGTTCCGAGTCGGTAATCAGTGCCCGCACCCACACGGACTCGGCGACCGCCTGACTGCGCACGGCGGACTTGGTGCCGCCCGTCTCCGCCATGCGGATGGCGTCAGCCGCCGCCTGGTTGACCTCGCTGGGGCTGAGTCCCTCACACCCGGCAGGCGTTGCGGTGATGACCTTGTGCTGCGTGATGGCGGTGTACGCGTCAGCCGCGCACGCCTGCGGGCTGCCGCTCGCGGCCGTCACTGACGCCGCTGGCGCCGCTGACGCGATCCCGGCGAAAGAGCCGATGAGGGCGCCGGCCAGCGCGACGCTTACCAGTACACCGGCCCAGAATCGCCCCATACCAGACAGAAGTTGGGCGTTAATCATTCGTGCACTAACAGTCTGAGCAAACCTAACCGATATCCTGTCCCACACATCAGCGACCGTAGCATAACGGGGCATATGATCCGGTCAGCAGGGCAGGAGCCCGGCCTTCTCCTTGGCGGTGAGCACCCGCTGCGCGGCCGTGTCCACCGTGGCGCGGAACGCGGCGCTGCCCTCCGCTTTCGCGAGGACCGCGGCCGCCATCTGCTCGGCGGGGCCGAGGTCCTGCGAGGTGATGAGGTCACCGCCCGCGGTGAGGAAGTCGGTGGCCCGCGTACCCGGCGCGATCGCCTGCACCGCGGCCGCCTCGCCCAGGTCGTCGGAGACGATGACCCCGCCGAAGCCCAGGCCGCTGCGCAGCAGCCGCATCACGGTCGGCGAGAACACCGCGAGCTCCGTGGGGTCGATGCGCGTGTACGTAGCCTCGGCTACCATCACCATCGGCACCCCGGCGCCGACCGCGGCGCGGAACGAGTTGAGGTACGGGTCAGTCGCCGTCGTGACATTGTCGACCACGCCGGACGTGAAGTCGGTGTTCCCTGTCACCCGCCCGAGGCCGGGGAAGTGCTTGGCCACGCTCATGACCCCGGCAGCGGCCATCCCCTGGATGAACGCGGTCCCGTGCTCGCCGTTGGTGACCGGGTCGAACCCGAACTCCCGGTCAAGCTCCCCGATCGGCGCGTTGGTCGCCGCCGTCGCCTGCGGCACCACGTCCATGACCGGCGCGAGGTTGAGGTTGACGCCCGCGGCGCGCAGGTCGGTTCCCCAGTCAGTCGCGGTCGTGCGCAGCGTGCTCACCGTCCAGGTGCCCTGGACGAGTTCCGACGGCATCGTGGCGAATCCGGGCCCGGTGAGCTGCTGGACCTCCCCGCCTTCCTGGTTGGCGGCGATGAAGAAGCGGACGCCGTCCGTCGCCGACGGCGCGAGCTGCTGCATCGCGACGGTCTGCGCGGCGAGCTGGGCGGTGCCGGCGGTGCTCGCGTTGAGCAGCAGCGACCCGAAGTGATACGACTGCTCGGCGGCGGTCAGCTCTGACCCGGCGACGTCACCGTCCACGCCGACCAGGAAGAGCTGCCCGACGCGCTGGGCGAGGGTCAGCTGCCCGAGCACCTGCGTGACGCACGCGGCGGCCGGCGAGCCGGTCGTCGGGTCGTCGGGCGGCCGGGCTGCCGACGAGGCGCCAGCCCCGGGCGCCGCCCCTGTGCCGCCTGGTGCGGCGGTGTTTGCCCCTGGCTCGGCCTGGCCCGACGGGTCGCTTGTGGCCGTGCAGCCCGCGATGACAACGCAGGCAGCGGCGACCCCGCACGCTGCCGCGCGCGTCCGCCATCGACTCCTGACCCGTTGCACGCCACGACTCTAGCCGTAATTCCATGGGGCCCAACCACCTAGCCGAACCCCCGACAATTGCAAGACGATGATCCCGAACGGGTGCGTGCTCCGCTTGTCCCCGTCCCCATGACCGTCACAAGGAAGGGAGCGACGATGCTCTTCGCCGTCTTCGACCACAACGACTCGACCGGCCTGCCCGCGGCACGGCAGCTGGATCAGCGTCTGGAGTTGGTCGCGGCCTACGAGCGGCTCGGCTACTACGCCTACCAGCTCGCCGAGCACCACGGCACCCCCCTCGGCATCGCCACCCCGCACCTCATGCTGGCCGCCGCCTCCCGGCTGACGTCGTCCATCCGGCTCGGCACGCTGATCTCGATCCTGCCGATCGTTCCCCCGATGCGGATGGTCGAGGAAGCCGCCACGCTCGACCAGCTCACCAACGGCCGGCTCGTCCTCGGCGTCGGCCGGGGCGTCTCGCCGATCGAGATCGGCTTCCACGGCGTGCCGGAGGCCGAGGCGCAGCCCCGCTTCGACGAGGCCTTCGAGATCCTCCGCCTCGGGCTGTCGTCGGACGTGGTGGACTTCCACGGCACGTACTACGACGTCGACTCCGCCCCGGTGGTGACCAGGCCGGTGCAGCAGCCGCTCATCCCCTGGTACGCGACGCGGACGCCGGACAAGGCCCGCTGGTGCGCCCGGCTGGGGATGCCCATGATGGCGCTTGTCCCTTCGCCCCAGGTGCGGACGCTGACCGACGCCTACAGGGCGGAATGGGCGGCGCTCGGCCGCGCCGAGGCGGACCTGCCGCCGCTGGGCGTCTCGCGGCAGATCGTGCTGGCCGAAACGACCGAGAAAGCCCAGGAGATCGCCGGCCGGGCCTTCGCCCCGTTCGCCGCCAACCTCTCGTACCTGTGGAAGAAGTTCGACGTCGCGATGCCGCCCGGCGTGAGCTCGGGCAACTTCGAGTCCGCCGCCTCGGGCCACCGCTACGCCGGCGACCCGGATGGCGCCCGCGCCTGGGTGGCCGAGCACGCGGCGACGGCCGGCATCAACTACTTCTCGCTGGAGTTCGCGTTCGGCGACATGACGTTCGCCGAGACCCTCCGGTCGGCGGAGCTGTTCGCGACCGAGGTCATGCCCGCGTTCACCTGAGCAGCGTTGGGCAGCGGCGCGAGCGCCTGTTGCTGTTATCCTCAATCATGCTCCGTGTCACGCCGGTCACTGACCGTCAGACACAACCGCAAGGGCGGTTGCGCCGTCTACAGGCCATGCGCATGCGGTTGCTTGCCCTTGCTTCACTGTCAGTCGTTGTCGCCGGATGCGGGACCAGCACGCTTCAGGCGGCCAGGGGTCAGCACCCAGCCTCCGCCGCGAGCTCTGCTACCCCGCTAGCCATGACCTCAGCGGCGGCGACGACGCCGCCGTCGTTGTCGGCGGCGGCGACGCCGTCGGCGGCGGCTGCTAGTTCCGCGAGGGCGAGCACGCCCGCGTCCAGTGCCCTGACGGGCACCGCGGAGAGCGGGCGCTCCTGCCCGGGCGCGCAGGCGCCCTCGTACCCGCCTGGCATAGACGGCCTGCAGTTCGTGTCCGCGTCGCAGGGGTGGGCGGTTAGCCAGGACGCGATCCTGGCGACGGCGGACGGCGGGGCGCACTGGCGGGCGCAGCTGTCCGGCAAGCTCAACCTGACCTCCGTGGACTTCATCAGCGGGCAGGACGGCTGGGCGGTCGGCACCACGTCCCTGCTCGCCACGACCGACGGCGGGGCGCGCTGGACGGCACTGCCCGAGCCGTGCCCGGTGATCCGGTCCGTGCACTTCATCTCCCCCGCGACCGGGTTCGCCGTCGCGGGCGGCCAGAACGCCGGCGGAGCCGACCCCGAGATGCCCGTCCTTGGCGGGGTGGTGCTGACCACGAACGACGGCGGGCGAACGTGGCACCGGCTGGCAACCCCGGCCAACGCGCAGACGGTCTGCTTCAGCGACCCGCAGCACGGCTGGCTGGGGGCTGACGGGCTGCTGTACCGGTCCTCGGACGGCGGCAAGGGCTGGACGGCGCTGACCTCGATGGACGGGGCCCTCGGGTCCAGCTATCCGGCCGAGATGAGCGTCGAGTGCGCCAACGACGGCTCCGCCTGGGCGCTGCGCGTCGGCCCCGGCGCCGCCATGAGCCAGGACCCGCATGTCGGCTTCCACGCGGACCAGTCGGGAGTGACCGCGATCTTCGCCGAGCAGTACTTCCAGACCCCAGGCGAGAAGCCCGCCGCGGAGGCCCCCGGCTCGGACGCGGGCCCGTTCTCGGCGATCGACTCCTCAACCGCGGCCTTCGTCGACTGGTGCTCGGCCTGCGGCTACGGCACCGCCCCGTGGGACATCGCCGCCAACTCCGGCGCGACCCTCGCCAAGGAGGGAAACGTCGGCGCGATCACCTACCCGCAGGCGGCCAGCTTCCTGTCCGCCGAGGTCGGCTGGGTGGCCGGCAGCGAGGCCGTCTACCCGGCCTCGCCCAAGGGCACGCCCAAGTCCCAGGAGCGCATCGTTGCCACGACGGACGGCGGACGCACCTGGCACGTCCAGTGGGCCAGCGCCTGGTCCGCGCAGTGAGCCGGCGAGCGCGCCTGGTAAGCAGCGGCCTCCGACGAGCGGCCAGCCGCTTTTTGCTGTTATCCGTGCCACGCTCGCCGCGTCCGCCCGCCTGCCGCCCTGGGGCGAACATCGTGGATCGCTGGTGTCGTGATAGCGACACCAGCGATCCACGATCTTTTTGTGCCCCCGGACCCTTGGGGCTTTCTTGCTGTTATCATGCAGTGGCAATGGATGGAGATCTCATGCCAGCCCGACCACGCCTCCGGCGCGAGACGGCTTTGAACATGACGGTCAGCCGAGCGCTGAGTAGCGGAGCTCGCCGTCGATGATCGTCGCGATCACCTCAATGCCCGCGATGCGATCGGGGCTGACGGCGGTCGGGTCCTCGGACAGGACGGCGAAGTCGGCCAGCTTGCCGACCTCGATCGAGCCCATGACGTGCTCGGCCTTGCTGGCGTACGCGGAGCCCCACGTGTAGGCGCGCAGCGCCTCTTCGGCGGTGACAGCCTCGCCGGCGTTGAACGGGGCGCCGGAGGCGGTGCGGCGGTTGACCATGTCGTGGATGCCGAGCAGCGGGGTGCCGGTCACGACCGGCCGGTCGGAGCTGCCGGGCAGTACCACGCCGGCGTCCAGGAGGGACCGCTGCCGGTAGAGCCAGGAGTGCCGGTCCTTGCCGACGGAGGCGAGCATCCCGTCGCCGAGCTCGGTGGCGAACCGGCCCTGGCCGACGGGGATCACGCCCAGGGCGGCGACCCGTGCCACCTGGTCCGGGCGGGCGGCGGCGAAGTGCTCGATCCGGTGGCGCGGGTCGCGGCGCGGGTACTTGGCGGCCGCGGCGTCGAACGCGTCAAGGGCGAGGTCGATCGCGCGGTCCCCGATGGCGTGCGCCGCGACCCGCCAGCCGGCCTGGTGCGCGGCGATGATCGCGGCGACGAGGCGGTCGGCGTCGGCCTGCAGGTAGCCCCTGTTGCCGGTGTCGCCGCGCGGTTCGCCGTCGTACGGGGCGGACATGGCGGCGGTCCGGCCCGCCAGTGACCCGTCGGTGAAGATCTTCATCGGGCCGAGCCGGAGCCAGTCGTCGCCGAAGCCGGTGCGCAGCCCCAGGTCGATGCCGGTCTCGATGCCGTCGGACGGGTGCGCGGCCAGGGGGTGGAAGGCGTCGCTGATCACCATCAGCTCGACGCGGACGTGCAGGCGGTCCTGGTCGCGGGCGGCGACGTACGCGGCAAGCTCGACCGGGGACTGGCCGATCCACCCGCCGCCGACCCCCGCCTCGGTGACGGAGGTGAGGCCTTCCCTCAGGTACCGCTCCCCCGCTGCGGCCACGGCGTCGGTCAGCGTGGCGAGCGGGTAGGGGTGCGTGAGGTTACCGACTAGCTCCTGGGCGCGCTCCTCCATGAGCCCGGTCGGCCGGCCGCTGGCGTCGGCGGTGACCCGGCCGCCGTCGAGGTGCGGCGCGTCCGCGTCGATGCCGAGGTCGTGCAGGACGAGGCTGTTGACCACGCACATGTGGCCGGAGGTGTGCCTGAGCCAGACCCGGTGGTCAGGGGCGATGCGGTCGAGCACGTCGCGGTGCGGGTGCGCGCCTGTCTTGGTCTGGTCGTAGCCAGCGCCGACGATCCACTCCCCGCCGGGTGTGGCCGCGGCCCTGGCCGCGACGCGGGCGTAGAGCTCGTCGAGGCTGTCGACCCGCAGGTCAAGCTCGGTGAGCGAGAGCCCGAACCCGATCATGTGGTTGTGCGCGTCGTGGAACCCGGGGATGAGCGTCGCGCCCTTGAGGTCGATGACGTTCCCCGCCCTGACCCCGCCGGCCAGCTCCGGCGCGTCGTCGCCGACGCCCACGATCTTCCCGCCCGCCACGGCGACCACGGTGGCCTGGGGCCTGGCCGGGTCCATCGTGCGGACGTTGGCGTTAACGAGCAGCAGGTCAGGCGCGTATGGCATGGCTCAGGATCATATCGCAGCTAATATTCCTTGACAGTTATATAACTGGACCGGTATGTTCTGTGGTCATGGCGATGGGAACGACCCTGCAGGTGATCGCGGAGCCTCGACGGCAGGCGATCCTTGACCTGCTCCGCGACGGTGAGCTGCCCGTCGGCGACCTCGTGGACCGCCTGGGGATGAGCCAGCCGCTGGTGTCAAAGCACCTGCGGGTACTCAAGGACGCCGGCCTCGTCCAGGTCCGCGCCGACGCGCAGCGCCGCCTCTACCGGATTCGCCCCGAGCCCCTGGCAGAGCTCGATGAGTGGCTCGCCCCCTACCGCGCGCTGTGGACCGCGCGCCTCGACCGGCTCGAACAGCACCTGGAACGCAGGAGGAACCAGTGACCGACGCGACACTCGACACGACAGGACCTAAGCCCGGCGTACGGCTTGAGCGGCACCTGCCCGACCCGCCGCCGGTCGTCTGGCAGGCGATCACCGACCGCGCAGAGCTCAAGGAGTGGTTCCCCTGCGACGTGATCGTCGAGGGCGGCCGCTGGGAGGTCGGCGCCCCGATCACGTTCCCGTTCCCCCCGGAGGTCATGGACATGACCCTCACCGGCACCGTGCTCGCGGTCGACGAGCCGAAGCTGCTCTCCTATACCTGGGGCGACGACGAGATCCTCCGGTTCGAGCTGTACGCCGACGGCGAGGGCACCCGCCTCGTGCTCATCGACCAGCTCCAGGCGAGCTGGGCCGCGCGGAACGCCGCCGGCTGGGCGGACTGCCTCGACCGGCTCGCCGGGCTGCCGGCCGCCCCCGACGCGTGGCGCCGCCGGTTCGCCACGTACTGCGCCGCGTTCGAGCCGGTCATCGGCCCGCAGGACGGCCCGCCCGCCGGGTACAAGGGCGACGCCTGACCGTTGGTCACGCCGAGTAACCGGCGTACCGGCGCCGCGTGCGCCGCTTCCGTGACTGACGGCGTTGCTCATGCGGGTTGCGCGCACGGGCGTAGCGGCCCGGCGAGATTCTGGCAGATTATTTTTCAAGGAGCTGTCGATTCCCATCAGACCGTCCGACGTACGGGCGTAGGACCAAGCGAGCAAAGCCTGAAGGGAGAGCCACCATGGCTCAGTACGCGGTCTTGATCTACGCACACGACTCCGCCCACGCGCCCGAGGCGACGCCCGAGGACCTAGAGACCTGCGACCGTCACTCGGAAGAGCTCACCGCCAGCGGCGCAATGCTCGCCGCCTACGCGCTGACGCCCAGGGACATGGCCACGTCCATCCGTGAGGACATGATCACCGACGGCCCGTTCATCGACTCTAAGGAGGTCGTCGCCGGGTTCTACGTGATCGAGGCAGCCGACCTCGACGCGGCCCTGGCGATCGCGCAGACCAACCCGGTCGTCCGCGAGGGCGGCGGGGTCGAGGTCCGGCCGGTGCACAGCAGCTACCTGCGGCCCGCGAACCCGTGAATGCGGCCGGCCGGATCACAGCCGCGCTTGCCTGTCATCCGGCCGGGAAAACCGGATGACAGGCGCCGGGGCCGTCGAGGCGGCCCTCGCCGACGCGCACCGCAACGAGTGGGGCCGGGTGCTCGCCGCGACGGCTCGCGTCGCACGTGACCTGGACCTGGCGGAGGAGTGCGTGCAGGAGGCGTACGCGTCGGCACTCCGGGCCTGGGCCGCGACCGGGGTCCCGGACAACCCGGCGGCCTGGCTCACCACCGCGGCCAGGCGGCGCGCCATCGACGTCATCCGCCACGACAGCGCGCTGCGCGCCCGGCTTCCGCTGCTAGTCGTGCCGGAAGCCGAGTCGGAGACTGAGACAGCGGACGACCCGGGGCGCCGGCAGTGGCGGGAATGGGAACGACGTGAGGATGCCATGGACCCCGCAGGGCCCGCGCCGGATGACCTGCTGCGGCTGATCTTCACCTGCTGCCATCCCGCGCTTGCCACCGAAGCCCAGGTGGCGCTCACCCTCCGCCTGGTGTGCGGGGTCGCGACGCCGGACATCGCGCGGGCGTTCCTGGTCTCGGAGACCACGATGGCGGCGCGGATCACGCGGGCGAAGAAGAAGATCGCCGTCGCCCGCATCCCGTACCGGATCCCGCGCCACGCCGAGCTCCCCGAACGGCTGCGCGCGGTCCTCAACGTCGTCCACCTGCTCTTCACCGCCGGCCACACCGCCCCGTCCGGGCCGTCCCTGGTCCGCGCCGACCTGGTCGAGCGGGCGCTGCACCTGACCCGGGTGCTGCGCGAGCTGATGCCCGACGAGACCGAGGTACGCGGCCTGCACGCACTGCTCCTGGTGACCGACGCCCGCCGCGCCACCCGCACCGACGATCACGGGCGGCTCCTCCGGCTTGAGGACCAGGACCGTTCCCGGTGGGACCGGGCCGCGCTCGCCGAGGCCGAAATGCTGATCACCGGCTGCCTGCGCGCCGGGTCGCCTAGCCGGTACGTGCTCCAGGCCGCGATCGCGTCGGTGTACGCCGAGGCCCCTAGCTATGAGCAGACCGACTGGCCGCAGCTCGTCGCCCTCTACGACGAACTGCTTCGGGTGTGGCCGTCCCCGGTCGTAGCGCTCAACCGCGCCGTCCCGCTCGGGATGGCTGCCGGCCCGGAAGCCGCGCTCGCGGAGGTCGAGCGCCTTGAGCGGGACGGGCGCCTCGCCGGGTACCAGTACCTCCCGGCGGTCAAGGCGGACCTGCTGACCCGGCTCGGCCGGACCGACGAGGCGGCCACGGCGTACCGGCAGGCCCTGGACCTGACCGCGAACGAGGCCGAGCGCGCCTTCCTCGCCAACCGGCTCGCGGCCACTCAGCGCATGACCTGAAATTTCGGTAAATGTCGTGGCGCACCTGCGCCCGATATTTGCCGGCGCGCGGCGGCTTCGGTCCGCCCGTGGAGCAATGGGCCGGACAGAGAAAGCAGAATTCGTTCGGGGGATCCTAGTTTTGATCTTGATCTCTAGCGGGGGCCAGGCCGCGGAAGAGGGTCTGCAGGAAGGTCTCGTAGGTGCTGCGCGGGTCGGGCGTGAGGACGAGGCCCTTGAGCTCGAGGGCGACCGCGCCGTGGACCGCCGACCAGATCTGCTGGGCGACCTCTAGGGGGTCGGGGGCGGCGATCACGCCCGCTGCCGCGGCCAGCTCGACGGCGCGGACCAGCGCGCCGAAGGCGGCCCTGGCGTGTTCTTCCACCTCCGGGTTGTCATGCTCGTGCAGGATCGCTGACTCGAACATGATCGCGTAGAAGTGCGGGTTGGCCAGCGCGAACCCGCGGTAGCTCATGCCGCAGGCGAGCAGGCGCGCGCGCACGCTCGGCTCGGCCGTGTCGTTAATAGTCGCGTCGATCGCGGCGCGGAGCCGGTCGAAGCCCCTGATCAGCAGCGCGTCGACTAGGCCGTCCTTGCCGCCGAGGCGGTTGTAGACGCCCATCGGGGCGATGCCGGCCTCGGCGGCGACCGCGCGGACGGTCAGCCCGCCGGGGCCGTCCCTGACGAGGACCGTCTCGGCGGCTGTCAGCAGCTCGCGCTCGACGTCCGCCGACGGCGTCCGGCCCCGGCGCGCGCTCGCAGGACCCACTTCGCTCATGCGGACCATCTTCCTCTATCCAGGCTCCGGCTCACGGCCGCTTGACAGATTATAGAACGACGTTACATAGTTATGGAACAACGTACTAGAGAATGTCACACAGGGGGTCTCATCCCATGGAAGCCCGCAACGGCATTGCTAACCACCCGCGACGCTGGTGGATTCTGGCGGTGCTCTGCCTCAGCGTCCTGCTCGTGGTCGTGGACAACACGATCGTCAACGTCGCGCTGCCGACGATCAGCCGCGACCTGCACGCCTCGACCTCGGCCCTGCAGTGGGTCGTCGACGGGTACACCGTTTCCTTCGCCGGGCTCCTGCTGCTCGGCGGCAACCTCGGCGACCGCCTCGGACGGCGCCGGGTCCTGCAACTCGGCCTGGTGCTCTTCGGCCTGTTCTCGGTGGGTGCGGCGCTGTCGCGCAGCACCGACGAGCTGATCGCCGCCCGCGCGCTGATGGGCTTCGCCGCGGCGCTCGTGTACCCGGCCACGCTGGCGATTCTGAACAACGTGTTCACCGTCGCCCGCGAGCGCGCCATCGCGATCGGCGTCTGGTCCGCGGTCTCCGGGCTCGCCGTCGCGATCGGCCCGGTTTCCGGCGGCGCACTGCTCGGGCACTTCTCCTGGTCCTCGGTGTTCTACGTGTCCGTGCCCGTCGTCGTCCTGGCGGTCGTCGCGGGGCGGTTCCTGCTGCCGGAGTCGCGTGACCCCGCGGCCGGCCGGTTCGATCCCCTGGGCGCGGTGCTGTCTGTCGCCGGGATCACGCTGCTGACCTGGTCGATCATCGAGGCACCGCAGCACGGGTGGGGATCGTTCGCGACGGTGGGCGGGGTCCTCGGATCGCTAGCCATCCTGAGCGGCTTCGCCTGGTGGCAGTCGCGGCGGCCCGACCCGATGCTCGACGTGCGACTGTTCCGCAACCCCCGGTTCTCGGCGGCGAGCGCGGCGATCGCGCTGTCGTTCTTCGGCCTCTTCGGGTTCATCTTCATGATCACCCAGTACTTCCAGGTCGTCCACGGCTACGACCCCCTGGACGCGGGTCTCGCGACGCTGCCGTTCGCGTTCGTCACCGCCGGGTTCTCGCCGGTCGCGATGATGCTCATGCGGCGGTTCGGCACCAAGCTCGTAGTCGCGGCCGGGCTCCTGCTCATGAGCTCCGGGTTCGTGGTCGCGGCGACCACCGAGGTGAACTCCCCGTACTGGGGCAAGGTCATCATCGCCATGGCGCTGATGGCGGCGGGCCTCGGGCTGACCACCGGCCCGGCGACCGACGCGATCATGGGCGCGCTGCCCCCGGGGAAGTCCGGTGCCGGGTCGGCAGTCAACGACACCACCCGCGAGGTCGGCGGCACCCTCGGCGTCGCGATCGTCGGCTCCGTGCTCAACTCCGCCTACGGCTCGCACGTGTTCTCAAGCCTGACCGCGCTCGGCGCGACCGCCGCCATGGCGCACCTGGCCGGCCAGTCGGTTGTCGCCGGAATGAACGTCGCCGCCGGCTTCCCCGCGCCGCTACGCGACGCGGCCGCGGCCGCGGTGCGGTCCGCGTTCATGACCGGCGTCCACCGCGGCTCGCTGGTCGCCGCCGGCACGGCCCTGGCCGCCGCGCTTGTGGCCCTGGTCTTCCTGCCGGCGCGCCCCGCCGCCGAAGAACTCTTGGTGGTCCGAACGGAGGGAGCGGACTCCCTCCACTCCGTTACCGCTCGCAGCGCCTGACAGCAGGCTGGGTGTCGCGGCCGGGCCGGGTCTCTTGCGCGACCCGGCCCGGCCGCGAGCCTCCCACGCGTGCTTTTTTACCGCCGGATGCGAAGCTTCCAAGATCTTCTGTGCTTCTTGCTGTTATCTACTATGGGTTAGGACGATCTTGCCGGTGTTCCCGTGGGAGATAGCGCTCGTGCGCCAGCGTGGCCGCTGACTGCGCCGCGAAGCGGGTGGGGTAGCGTCTTAGCGGCGTATGCGGGCGGACCGGCGTTCCTTGGGGGTAAGTTTCGTTGATGGCCTGGGAGCATGCCATGCTCGGGGACCTCGATTCCGACCTGGTATGGGCCGCGGCTGCGGGGGATCGCCGGCCCGTCGACGGGTACCGCGACCTGCTGGGTGAGCTCGGGCGGGTGCCACGGCGGGTCGATGAGGAACGGCTCGGCGGCTCGAATCGGCGCGTTGAGACGGTGCGGCTGCCTGGAAGCAGGCTCGTCCTGACGGTCGGGGAGCTGAACGTTCTGCCTGACTACCTGGGGCGGCCGGAGGAGATAGAAGCCGCTCCGCTTGCGTTCATCGGGCCGCTTATTCAGTCGGTCCGGAGCTGGAGCGTCGCGGAGCTTGGCCGGTCCGCCGGGCGCCGGAGTTCGCTGGCGGGGTCGCTGCCGCGGCCACCGCGGCTACTGCCTGGGGCGCTGCGGTATCCGCTGCTCGGGCCGCTCGCTGAGACAGCTGAGATCGCGGCGGTCAGCGCGCTCGGCAGGCGCCTTGGGTTCGCGCCCACGAGCTGGTACGCATCTGTTCTTGCGCGCAATTCCTGCCACTTCGCGCCGTTCTCCTGGTACCGCTGGCACTCGTCCCATCTGATGGCCCGTGCCCTGATCGCGCGGTCCGGGTCGGCGCACGGTGCAGAGCGCGAAGCCCTGCGGCTGCGGGCGCGGATCTATGCGGGGTACGCCGACCACTTCCTGCAGGACTCGTTCGCCGCCGGGCACCTAATCAATAAGACCCTGGTGCTGCAGTGGTACATCGAGTGGCTTGCCGCCTCTGGTGTGTCCTATCCCCACCGGGACGTGCTCGACGCCCTGACCGTGGCGCGGCAGCCGCTGCTGCACGGGCCCGGCCACTATGACCGGGCCGCGGCCAGGCTTCCTGGCGGCATTTCTGGCGGGCAGGCGGACGAGCCGACCAGCCGGCGGGCCGGGGCGGTGCCGGGGCCGCCGTGGGACCCGCAGGACGTCGCCGACGCTCCGACGCTGGAGGAGCGGATCGCGGCCAGCGGCGTGACCGGCGACAGCGACGCCGAGCGGCGTGCCGCGTACGCGGCCTACCTGGCGATGCTCGGCAGCGGTACCGTGCAGCTGGCCGTGAAGGTCGCGCACGAGTACCTCAACAAGCGCTCGCTCGTCGTCTCCTGCGGGCCGGACGGCCCGCGCTTCCGGCTGTACGGGGACCACACCATGCTCGCGAGCCCCGAGGGAGCGCTGCGAGCGGCGCAGGCAGCTGCCTTGTCCCGTCGGGCGATCTCGGAGCTGCTGCGGGACGGTTCGACGTCGGTCGACAGCTGGGAGATCTTCGACAGTTTCCCCGACCATGTCGAGCAGGACGGCCGGCTGGTGTCTCTGCCGGAGTGGCACCGGGGCGGGCTGCGTGACCTGTGCTTCGAATTGTTCGGGCAGCGGTCGACGCGCGCGCTGCGGTTCTTCATGTCTAGTGCCTTCAAGCAGCTGGGCAGGCCTGTCGACGCCGCCGCGGTGATCAGCGGTTAGGCGCGGACGAGGAACAGCCAGGCGTTGATCACGCCGCCGACCAGGCTGGTGACGGCCGCGGGGATCAGCCAGTACAGGCCGCCGCCTGCCGAGATGAGCAACGTGACGCCGGCGACACCGAAGAGCACCTGCGTGATCGCGTTCGGGGACGCCCGTTCGATATAACGGGCGACGCGGCTGGTCTGGTCGTGGCCGCCCCGGCGGTCCAAGACGTACAGGGTCGCACCGGAGACCGCGGCGAGCGCGACCAGCTCCCCGCCGAGCGCGTCGCGAGGTTGGGGCGCCACCAGGAGTATGGCAGCGAGCGCGGACGTCATGAACAGCACCAGGGTCTGGGCGGCGCGGGACCTGAGGCTGCGCGACTTGGCCAGCGTGTCGCTCTTGATGGAGACGGCGACGAACAGCAGCCCGGTGAGCGCGCCGGCCAGGCCGCCGATCGTCACCCCGAAGTCATGCCACGCGCCGGGCAGGTAACCCACGTTCCGGAGCCTAGTCACTGGGCTTCGCGTGGCTCAAGATCAATGATGGCGGCCGGCTCGCGCCGCCGCTGACTTCATGTCACGAGTCAGCCTGCCTCCGGGCCAGCGTGCGCCTTGGTGAATGACTCTGGGAGGAACGGGCGGAAGACTGCCAGGGAGAGGGCCAGGGCCGAGTAGTAGCCGACGAGCCAGGTCAGTTCGGCGAGGCGCTCTTTGCCGAGGGCGGCGAGGCCGGTCTCGTATTCCTCGTCGGGCAGGTTCCTTTCTGCGGTCATGACGTGAGCGAGCCTGCAGATCAGCGCCTCGTCTTCGGTCAGGCCGCCGGGGAGCTGGCCGGACAGGACCGCGTTGACCTGGGCCTGGGTGAGGCCGGCCTTGAGGGCGGCCGGCTCGTGTGCCAGGCGTTCGAAGTCGGAGCGCAGTTCTCCCGCCACGGCCAGGATGCCGAGCTCGCGCTCCCGCGGCGTCAGGGCGGTGCTGAACCGGATCTTCGCGCCGACCTGCTGCATCGCGTTGCCGATCTCGGGGGTCAGCAGCATGACGGCGAACGGGCCGACGAGGCGGCCGGATTCGTCGACGATCGGGACGGTGCCCGCCTGGCCGGCGCGCGGGCCGCCGGTGATCGCCTCGTAGACCGTGCGCTGGGCGTCGTCGAGGTCCGCCGGGCTGATGAGGTCAAGCCGGGGCGGCGACTTCTCGAACACGGGTGCCTCGTTTATCTCCGTCTCGGCGCTCAAGTCCGCTACCTTTCGCATCGTCTCCCGCGTTCGCCTCGGCGTGCTCGGCTCGCGGCCCATGTGAACCTTTCCATCGTGCCCACTGCGCATCGCTCCCGCACGCGCCAATTGGCGATGTGAGGACCTCGGTGACGAGGGTGTCGCTGTGGCTGCGGGCGACGCGGCTGGCCATCGCGACGAGGCCCGAGGCGGTCGGCGTCCGCAGGTACTGGCGGGCGGTCGACCGGGCGGCGCCGAGGCGCGCCGCGAGTTCACTCGCGGCGCGCCTCGGCCGCTCGTGGTGAACAGGCTCAGGATGTCGAGCGTGCGATCGGAAGTGCTGTCGCGCTCCCGGTAGGACCCCGGCATAACTGGCCGTTAACCAGCTCAGGCGATGGTGTTGCGCAGGGCGCCGACGCCGGTCACCTCGACGCTGATCACGTCGCCCGACTTCAGGTACAAGGGCGGGGTGCGCCGGTGTCCGACACCGGACGGCGTGCCGGTGAGGATCAGGTCGCCGGTGCGGAGCTCGGTGAACTCGCTGATCGTGGCGATGAGCCGCGGGATGGGGAAGATGAGCAGGTCGATGGTGGACTCCTGCACCTTCTGCCCGTTGAGGGTCGTGGAGATGGACTGGGCGGTGATGTCGACCTCGTCGGGCGTGACCACGTACGGGCCGACCGGGGTGCACCCGTCCCAGGCCTTGCCCTGCATCCACTGATGCGTCTTGTACTGGTAGTCGCGCATGGTGACGTCGTTGCCGACGGTGTAGCCGAGAACGTGGTCCAGGGCGTCCGCCTCGCTGACCCGGCGGGCGGGCTTGCCGATGACGACGGCGAGTTCGCCCTCGTAGTCGACCTCGACGGACGGGCCGGAGATGTCAATCGCGGCGTACGGCCCGGTCAGGCTGCTCGCGAACTTCGGAAAGAGCACCGGGTAGTCGGAGTCGGTGCGCCCGGTCTCCTCGATGTGCGACTTGTAGTTCAGGCCGACGCAGATGACCTTGGCGGGGTTCGGCACCACGGCCCGCAGCTCCGCCTCGCTGGCGGGAAATGCGTCAGCCGTGCGGCGCTCGGCGGCGGCGAGGACCGCGGCGGTGGTGGCCGCGCCAAGCTCGGTCAGCCCCGCGAGGGGGACGAGCAGGTCACCCTGCAGCTCTGCAACGACAGGCACGCCGCTCTTGTCGTAGGTGGACGCGTAGCGCATGGCTCGAAACCTCTCCGGTTGCTCGTCTGGGACTCGCGGCTGGTGCGGCCGCTGCCCACTTCTTGCTGTTATCACTCCGGGCGGCTCCGCTGACGAGCGGAGCCGGGAGCGAGATGGCACTGTTCACGTCTACCACGGCCGGCGAAGCCACCCTGATCCGCCTCTGTCCCGAATTCTCACCGTCACCCGGGAGGACGAGCGGACACCTCGACACATGCCAAATTTTTTGGCAAGATTCGTGCCATGACGACTTCACTCGAAGAACTGATGAAGGGCGCGGTCGACGCCCGCCGGGCCGCCCAGAACGCGCTGCGGGTCGCCGTCAGGGAGGCCCGCGCCGCGGACTGGTCGTGGGACAGGATCTCCGCCGCTCTCGGCGGAACCCCGAATGGCGAGACGCTGCGCCGCAACTTCGGCGCGGACGAAGACGCGGTATAAAGAAAAGCGTCTTAATCAGAACGAATTGCGCCTTCTCTCCACCGCAAACCGCCCCTTTCATTGGCGGTAATCAACATATCGTCACATTCCGGCGAAGGCGACCTGACGCCCGATACCGTAGCGACGAAAGCGATGGAGGGGAGAACAAGCCAGGCATGCGTACGCTGCAGGAAACGCTGCTCGCACCGGGCATCCGGCCACAGGTCATCGCCGACTGCGAGGTCCTCGTCGACCACGAGGTCTCCGATATGTCAGGCGTCACGGGAACCGCGGTCAGGATCGCCTACAAGACGGTGCGCACCTTTGACGCGGGTCACATCCCCGCGATGATCGAGAGCATCCTGCCGAGCGTCGCCGACGGGCTTCAGCCGTACTGGGAGAAGTTCAGCGCCGAGTCCTCCCGGGGCGCGGACTTCGGCGGCTACCTGGCGCGCCACGAGGACGAGGTGGCCGAGGCACTGCTCACGATCACCGACAGCCGGCAGCGGGCCTCAAGTCGCGCGACGATCGTGAAGGCCTACAAGACCGTGCGCGGCAGCGCCGTCAAGCACGTGAAGGCCGCCCTGCCCGCCCTCGGTGCGCTCATACAGAAATACATGGCGTAGGCCTCCACGCCTACCGGGACGAGTCCGTAGATTTTCCTACGTTTCGCAGGTACCACTGTTTCGGGTGGTGCGTCAGTGTAACCTGTCAACGTTGTGACGCGATCGGGCCTGATACTGGATGACCGCTACCGGCTGGACGAGCGCATCGCAGCAGGAGGCGTCGGCCAGGTGTGGCGGGCGACTGACCTGCTGCTTGAGCGCGCGGTAGCGGTAAAAGTGCTGCGCCCAGAGTACTCCGACCACCCGGAGACGCTCGACCGCTTCCGCAAGGAGGCCAGGAACGCGGGTGCCCTCAGCAACCCGCATGTCGCGCAGGTGTACGACTACGGGCTCTCCGGGCCTAACGGGTCCCCGTACCTGGTGATGGAGTACGTCGACGGGCCGTCGCTTGCCGACATTCTCGCGGTTGACCCCATCGACCCCGTCCGGGCCCTCGACGTGATCGCGCAGGCTGCGGAAGGGCTCGCGGCAGCGCACAAGGCCGGCGTCATCCACCGGGACATCAAGCCAGGAAACATCCTGATCAGCAGCGAAGGCCGCGTCAAGGTCACGGACTTCGGCATCGCGCACGCGGCAGGGCAGGCGCCGGTCACCGGGCCGGGCCTCGTCATGGGCACCACGCAGTACATGGCGCCGGAGCGGATCGCCGGCAACCCCGGATCAGCGGCGAGCGACCTGTACGCGCTCGGCATCGTGCTGCACGAGTGCCTCACCGGGGTGCCGCCGCACGACGGGACGGCGGCCGAAGTGATGGCCGCTCACCTGTACCTGCCGCTGCCGCCGCTGCCCGCCGACGTTCCGCCCGAGTTCGACCACCTCGTCGCCCGGCTGACCGCCAAGGACCCGGCCAAGCGGATCAGCGACGCACGCGAGCTCGCGGACCTGGCCGCCCGGCTCTGCGACGCGCTGGGCGGAACGCTCGTGCAGCCCGGCCGTACCGGGGGTCACTCCGGGTCGAGTGCCGCTGTGGCGGCGTTCGCGGCCGAGTCGGCGCCGGCCATGTCGGGTGGCAGCGGCCCGGCCCGCCTGGCCAGCCCCGCCGACGGCAACAGGCAGAGCGGTCCAGGCAGGTCCCGCGCCGACAGCACGGCACTGCTGGGCTCCGGCGGGTACGCCGACAGCATGGCGCTGGACTCCGGCGGGAACACCGCGGTGATGCCCTCGCCAAGCGATCCGGGCGGCCCCGGCTACGCCTCGGACGAGTGGAACGTGCCAGCGCGCATGTCGCTGCCCACGAGGCCGTCTCGGGCGGGTCAGCCAGAGCAGCCGGAGCAGCCCCGGCGGCGGGCCCGCACCTTCGCGGTCGGCGCGGCCGTCGTGGCGAGCGCTGGCCTCGTCGCGCTGCTCGTCTCGGGCGCGCTCAACAGCACGTCGGCCGCGAACCAGCGGCCTGCCGGACCCTCGACTACCCCGACCCTCACCCGGGTCCCGTCGCCCGGCGCGTCGGCCCGCACGTCAGGGCCTGCGAGCGGCGGGATCGTTCCCGGCGGGGCAACGACGGGCGCGCCAGGTACCGCGACCAAGCGGGCCGGCAAGACGGCGTCGGCCAGCCCCTCGGGCCACCCGAGCACCGGCTCTCCCGCCAGCCCGACCGCTAGCGGCAGCGCGTCAAGCACGCCGACAGGCGGCACCCCAAGCGGCTCCCCGTCCGGCAGCCAGCCGACCTCCCCGAGCGGCGCGCCGAGCACCCCCCCGAGCGGCGCTCCCACCCCTTCCCCGACGTCCTCCTCCTGCCTGCTAGGTATTTGCTTCTAACCGTTTCGCCCGTTGGCGAAAATTTCCGGCGGGCGCACCACGGCATACGAAGATCGTGGATCGTTGGTGACGCTATGACGTGACCAACGATCCACGATCTCCTCTTCCCGCTCGAGCATACGGCGCTTCTTGCTGTTATCTGACCAATTGTGGGCAATGCAAGAGATCGCGAATGGCGCCTGACGCTCCTTGCTGTTATCTGGCCAATTGTGGGCAGCACCGGAGATCGCGAATGGCACCTGCGCTTCTTGCTGTTATCCATAAGGTTGGTGGCTGGCGGTCGGTGAGTTGGCGACGGCCGTTCGGGATGACTCTTTTGCTGTCTTTTTGCGGGAATGCCGGGGGGTCTCGCCTATCGTTTTCGTCGGAAGCCTGGTGGCAGCGAAGCGGCGAGGAGACGGACGGATGACGTCGTGGGTCGTATGGGCCGTCACGGTGGCCGTCGCGGTGCTGATCGGGTTCACCGCGACGCACTTCAGCGTCCGCACGCTGCGGTACGTCACCGCGGGAACCGTGATCGTCCTGCTCGTGGCCGTCACGGCCTACGGGCAGACGCCGGCGGGCGGGAAGGTGCCGCCGGACCTGGAGACCGCGTTCGCCTTCGGCGCCGACCGGCTGAGCGCGGCGTGGTTCCGCCCGCTGTGGGCCCTGTGGTCGTCACGGCACACGACCGCGCCCGGACGGCTCGGCTGGTCCGTCATCGCCGTGGTGCTGCTGCTCGGCTACCGGCTCGCGGAGAAGTGGGCGCTGCGCCGCCAGGGGCCGCAGCTTGACACCTCCAAGCTCACCGACGGTCAGCCGAGCATCGCCGGGGACGGCCCGGGAGACGGCAGCGCCAGCGGGCCGACAGCGGGGCAGTGGCACGAGTGGCTGGCCGCCGAGGTCAAGTTCCGCCTAGCGGCCGTTGACGTGTACGCGCCGCCCGTCCTGCCCGGTGGCACACGGTCGGACGGGATCGCGTCCATCGCCGAAGCGAGCGGCGTGTCCGGGGCCGGGCTCGCCGGCGCGATCATCCGCTTCGCTGGCGCGCTCTGGCCAACCCCGCGCCGTTACGAGCTGCGCGTATGGGTGGAAGGGGCGCCGCGGGGAGAGGCACGGCAGGTTCAGGGGACGCGGAGGGCGATAACGCAGACACGGGCGGCCGTGCGGGCCATCGGGAGGGGCGGGGCCGGAAGGGTCGGCCGGGCCCCGGTGATTCCCGCACGGGTCACGGTCGAGATCGACGAGCCGCGAACCGGCGGCACCGTCGCGTCCAAGACCATCGTGGCGGCAAGCATCGACGACGCCGCCTCCATGGTCGCCGGCTATGTCGCCAGGCAGATCTTCGTCAGGGACCCGGCGAGCCCGGTCTGGTGCTACGGCGCTGCCGACGGCCGTGACCTGGGCGCGCTACTGCTCGCCCGGCAGGAGCGGGTGTACGTGGAGAGCGCAGAAGACGTGCAGGCCTCCCGGCTTCGGCAGATCGAGCTGCTGCTGAACGTGACCGGAGCTGACCGGTGCGCCGGCGTCGTCAGGTACGAGCTTGCCCAGCTTGAGGACCTGGGGCGCGACCAGCTCGCCGCGCTGCGGCTGCACGCGATGAACCGCGAGCAGTACCCCCGGTTCTTCCGTGGCACGTACCGGCTGTGCATGTCGCTTGAGATGATCGCCGACCCGGAGTTCCCTGTCAGCTACCCGGCCTCGGCGCGGGGCATTCTCGACGAGACCCTCGACATCCTCTACCGGGCCGGGCTGACCGACATCGACAGGTGCGGGCCAAACGACATCCACCTCAAGGACAGGGATAAGGACGAAGAGAGGGACAAGGGCCCGCACGTGCTGTCACACGAACTGCGCGAGACGCTGCTCGACGCGGCCCGGCGCGAGCTGCGGGTGATCAGGCACCAGCTGTCGTTGCCCGTCATCGTCTGGAACACGTTCTGGCGCCGCGACGAGCGCGCGGTGTGGGGTCCGCACTGGCGGATCGCGCGGCGCCAGGAGTTCAGGGACGGCGTTTGCGTCGCCGAGCTCCTCGTGGCCGTCAAGCACCGTCTGAACGAGAAATACCTGGTAGAGAAGGAGCGGGCGCTAGCTAGCGCGCCGCCAGGGGATCAGCGGCGCAGCCGGCGGCGGGGACAGCGGACAGGGCGCGGCGCGGGATTCGTCGAGCGGCTGTGGCAGCGCAAGGGGCTGCAGGTCGTGTCGGCGATCGTGGGAAGCTCGTCGGCAGTCCGCACGGTCTTGTGGGAGCCGTTCGACGCGTGGCCCGCCGCCGGCCACAGTAATGTCGGCCAGGACGCGGCGAGTACGGGCAGGGCCGGCCCGGACCTTCCCGCCGAGGCCATTCCGGAGGCGGTCGCGCGTTCCGCCTGGATACCGCCGACACGCGACCGGGTGCGCTGGCTGCCCTGGCAGGCGCGGACCGCGTCATGGCAGGCCGCCTACAACACGGCGTGCCTCTGCGCGGTGCTCGTTCAGCAGGGGCTCGCCGATGAGGGACAGGTCATCGTGAGCCTGCGGCGCGTGGTCAGCAACCGGGACTCAGGGCTCGAGCGGCCGCACGACTGGATCTCGAACGACCCGGACTTCGCGCCGCTGCTGCGCGAAGGCTCCCCCTATCCGAGGGTCAGGGCCTTCCGTGAGGCGCTGGAACGCCGCGACTACCCGGCGAAGCAGACCTCAGGCCTGCTGCAGGCCGCCCACCACGGTGCCCCGGTCTCAGATATTCACGCATGACGATAGGGCGGGATTTTTTATTCTCTGACCCTAAATTGCCGGGCGTGTTTAGCAGGCCGGTGGCGGACGGGGCGCGCGGAGGGTTGTGGTGGCGTGGCTCCTGCGGAAAACTTCAGGTAATTAGTTCCCCACTTCAGGGCCGAGGTGAGGTTTAGCCGTGTCTGGTGATTCGCCACGCGTGTTTCCTGTCGATGAGTTCGTCAGGGAAGAGCTGTATCCGGGGTATAAGCAGGCGTTCGGGAGCCAGCCGTTCGTAGCGGGGCCGGTGCGGCCCTTCTCGCTCGCGGACAACGAGCGGTACTGGCTGCGGGACTCGCTGCACTTCAGCGAGGGAATGGTGCCCGCGTCGATCGCGACGCTGGATGACGCGCAGACCTGGGGCGCCCAGCTCGGCGCGGAGATCGTCGGGGTGCCGCCGACGCGCGGATCGGTCAACCGCCTCGCGGGCACGCACGTGTACATCGGCACGATCGACGTGGACACGCAGTGGCAGGTGCAGGCCCGGGCGGCGCGGTTCGGGCAATACGTGTCGCCGATCCTCGCCGACTTCGGCGCGTACTGGGCGATGCGGGCGGGTGAGCTGCAGTCCGCGTACGACCATTTCGACAACCTGGACCTGCACGTGATGTCCATGCCTGAGCTCTGGACGGTGCTCAAGGACGCGTACGCGTTCCACCGGCGGGCCTGGTTCATCCACTTCGAGGTCATGTACGTGCTGACCGCGAACTACCTGGCCTTCTACGCGCTCGCCGAGGAGATCGGGCTGTCCGGGTCGCAAGTGTCGTCGTTCCTGTCCGGCCAGCAGACGTTCTACTCGCGGACGGATGAGGAGCTGTGGCGGCTCGCGGGGCTCGCCCGGTCGCTCGGCGTCTCGTCCGCCTTGATGACCGGGTCGCCTGCTGACATGCGGTCCCGGATCGGCGCGCTGCCGCAGGGGGCCACGTGGCTCGCGTCGTTCGACCAGTTCCTGTCGGAGTACGGGCAGCGGCTTGAGGAAACCTGCCGGATCGACACGCCCTCATGGGTCGAGGATCCCTCCCCCGCGCTTTACTCCATCGGCGCGTTCCTGTCCAAGCCTGCCGGGTTCGACTTCCACGCGACGCGGGCCGCGGCTATCGCTGAGCGCGACGACCAGATCGAGGCGGCGCGGCGGTCGCTTAACGGTAGCGACCTCGCGCGGTTCAACGAGGCCCTCGCGTCGAACCAGGCGGCGAACTTCGCCTGGTGGAACGAGGAGCACAACTACCTGATCGACCGGCGGGCCGCGATCCCGGTGCGGCGGGCCACGCTCGAACTCGGTACGTGGCTAGCTTCCTCCGGGGAGATCAAGGACCCGACGGACCTGTTCTTCCTGTTCAAGCCCGAACTGTTTGACGTGATGTCCGGTGGCGGGTCCACGTCGTGGGCGGAGCTCCGGGCGATGATCCCCGACCGGCGGGCGTACTTCGAGCACTGGCGGGAGCGGGGACCGTCGCTGCCGCCTATGCTCGGCACGATCCCTGACGTCGTGCCCGACCCGATCATGATCGAGGTGTTCGGGCTGTCCGGGCGCTTCCTTGAGACGATGCGGGGAGACGCTGGTGCTTCCGAGGCCGGCGGGGTTACCGAAATCCGCGGGTTCCCTGCAGCCAAGGGAATCGTGGAGGGCGTGGCGCGGGTCATCACGACGGTCGGTGACCTGCACCTCGTGGAGCCGGGCGAGATCCTGGTGTGCGGGGGGACGACGACGGAGTGGACGCCTGCGTTCGGGATCATCACGGCGTGCGTATGCGATACCGGCGGGTCCCTGACGCACGCGGCGATCGTCAGCCGGGAGTACGGGATCCCCTGCGTGGTCGGCACCGCCATCGCGACCCAGGTCGTCAAGACCGGGATGAGGATCCGGGTGGACGGCCGGGCGGGCACGGTCCAGGTCCTCGGGTCATGATCGTTAGGAAAAGATCTCTTGTCGATGACCTGAGGGATGGCGCTGACTGTGACTGACGTTGCGGTTGTCGATCTCGGGGAGATCCGTGCGGCGGACGCGGGGCGGGTCGGGCCGAAGATGGCGCGGCTCGGCCAGCTCGCCGCCGACGGCTGGCGGGTTCCCGACGGGTACGCGGTGACCGCGTCCGCGCTCGACGGGTGGCTGCCGACGCCGGCGCGTTCGGAGCTGGCCCGGCTGTTCACCGCCCCAGTCCCTGGGCACGGCGAACTGCCGGAACTGGCGTCGCGGGCGCGCGCGCTCGTCGAGTCGCAGCCGCTGCCGTCGTGGCTGGAGGAGGCGGTCGCTTCCGCGCACGCGCGGCTCGCTGCGCGGACCGGTCACGAGGCGGCACTGCGCGTGGCTGTCCGGTCGTCGGCCGTGAGCGAAGACGGGCACGCGGCCAGCTTCGCCGGCCAGTACGAGACGTACCTCGGAGTGTCCGGCGTCGCTGACGTGCTGCTGCACATCAGGAGATGCTGGGCCAGCGGGTTCTCCGCGCACGCCCTCAGCTACCGGCGGCGGTTCGGCGGGGCCTCGCCTGTCCGCGTCCACGATCTCGCGGTCGGGGTGCTCGAACTGGTTGATGCGCGGTCGGCAGGCGTCGCGTTCACGCTCGACCCGGTCACCGGGGACCGGTCGACCCTGGTCGTCGAAGGGAACTGGGGGTTTGGCGAGTCGGTGGTTTCCGGGCACGTCACGCCGGATCACTGGACCGTGGACCGCGCGACCGGCCGGGTGCTGACCGCGCGGGTTGGCGCGAAGCTGACCTGGGCGACCTACAGCCAGGACTCCGGCCGGGTGGTGCTCTCGCCGCTCCCAGACAACCTGACCAGGGAGGCGAGCCTCTCCGAGGACGAGGTCCGCTACATCTGCGAGCGGGCGACCGCGATCGAGTCGGCCGCGGGCGGCGTGCCGCAGGATGTCGAGTGGGCGGTGGCGCGGGACCTGCCGTTCCCCGACTCGGTCTACTTCCTGCAGCACCGGCCGGAGACGACCTGGAGTAGCCCGCCGGACGAAGATCCGGCGGCGGGCCCCCCTGCCGAGCCGGCCAAGCCCGCTTTCGACCCCGTGCAGTACGCGCTGCGGAACGTGTTCAAGGTGCCGGGCGCATGACCGACGCGATCCTGGCCGCGGAGGTCGCGGAGGCCGCGGCGCGGGCGGGCGGCGCGGTGCTGATGAGATCGCGGCGCGATGGCGGTCACCTGGAAATCGACTACAAGGACGCCCGGGCGAACCTGGTGACGGCCGTTGACCGCGAGTCGCAGCGAGCCATCACGGAGACGATCCTGACCGCCTTCCCCGACCATGCCGTCGACGGCGAGGAGGGAACAGCAGGCAACCTGGACGCGGCGAACGTGTGGTACGTCGACCCGCTAGACGGGACGACGAACTACACGCACGGGGTGCCGTTCTTCTGCGTGTCGGTGGCGCACTGGTCGGACGGCAGGACGGTAGCCGGGGCGATCTACGATCCGCTGCACGAGGAGATGTTCGTCGGGGTCCTCGGCGGCGGCGCGACGCTGAACGGCGCCCCCATCGGCGTGTCAGACATCGCGCGGCTGGACCGTGCCCTTATCGTCGCGCAGGCGCAGACGGTGGATCCCGCTGAGATCAGCGCATACGCCCGGCTCGTCGAGCGGTTGATGTCGGTGTCCGGCGGCGTGCGCTCACTCGGCTCGCCGGCGCTGACCCTGTGCTCGATCGCGGCCGGACGGCTCGAGGCGTACTGCGAGTACACGATGGACGCGTGGGACATCCTGGCCGGGCAGCTGATCCTTGCCGAGGCGGGCGGCAGGCTGACGTTGTTCGACGGGCGGCCGCACGACACCGCCGACCGCGTGGACGTCGTCGGGTCAAACGGCTACGTCCATGCGGAACTGATCGACGCCCTACGGGGTCTCGAAAACCTTACGGGTGCGCCCGGTGCCTGAGGGGCCGCAGCGACCGGATGGTCCCCATCGCTGGCGGGACTGCGAACGTCCTGGATCGCTGTGCACGCTATGGCGTGCCCATCTGTCCAAGATCTTTGGCGTCCGCCCCGGCGATGGCAGGAAAGGCGGGCTCCAGGCGGAAACTGCCGTGATCGCGGTTGGCAATCAGGTGCACATGTAAGCAGACGAGCACTGATGGGAAGGCACGAACATGAGCGAGTACCAGTACCCGGCGGCGCTGCCGGTGACGACGACGGGCGGGTGGGCGCGGCCCGGGTGGTGGGATGTCGTTGCGGACGGCGAGAAGGCGGGGCGCTTCGGGCCCGCCGACCGGCAGGAACTGCTCGACGACTACTGCCAGCTCGCTATCTACGACCAGGAGTCGGCCGGGCTTGACATCCTCACCGACGGCGAGCACCGCCGGGGCGGCTGGATCGAGGGCATCACCGGGAAGATGGCCGGCCTGGCCCTAGCGCCGGCGCCGCGCAAGCTGGGCGCGATCGGCTGGGACCAGCTGCCCGTCTACGAGGTACGCGAGCCCTTGGACCAGGTCGAGTCGATCTGGGACTACACGGCGGAGTATGAGTTCCTGCGCGCCCGGACCGGCCGACGGCCCAAGATCGGCATGCCCGGACCGTACGGGATCACGACCGAGCTGGACTTCTCCCCCGTCTACCGGACCCGCCGCGAGTGCGCCGACGCGCTCGTGCCCGCGATCCGCTCCGACATTCAGCGGCTCGTGGCGGCCGGGTGCGATTACATCCAGATCGAGGAGCCGCTGACCCCGTCGCACGCCGCCGAGGACCGGACGCCGGAGAACCTCGTCGACACCATCAACGCCGTGGTCGACGGGATCACCGGGTGCACGTTCGTGGTGCACATCTGCTTCGGGTCCTTCCGGCGGCTGCCGTACGCGAAGCGGACTTACCGGTGGCTGTTCCCCGCGCTGCTCGACGCTAACGTGCACGGGTTCAGCCTGGAGTTCGGTGCGCGCGAGATGGCGGAGATCAACCTGGTCGGAAAGTGGGACAGGGACCGCATCCTGTCCGCCGGGCTGATCGACATCAAGACGCACTACTCCGAGACGCCTGAGGACATCATCGAGCGGGTGCGGGCGTGCCTGGAGTACCGCGACCCGGAGCGGCTGGAGATCTCCACCGACTGCGGGCTGCGCCGGGTGCCCCGCTACCTCGCGGTCAGCAAGATGTCCGCCGCCGCCGAGGCCGCCCGCCGCCTACGACAGACCGGCTGACCCCGGGGAAGCACCGCAAATCGGCCCGCACATCCCGTTTGCGGCTACGCTTCAGTGAGGATGCGGGGACGGCTCGATCAGGTTCGCCAGGCGCGGCAAGGCAATGGCGACTTCATGTCGAACTTTGCCAAGCCACTGAGTTGTCGGTCGTTCACGAGGTGGTGCCGTAAGGCCCTTATCATCGGCCTCGAACGCGGCGAAGACCTCGCTGGGATCTTCGTCCTCCTCGTAGAAATGCTCAGCGTCCTCGACCCTCACGCTTACCATGATGCCCTTTCATGTGGGTGGGCATGTTGTCTTAGAGCCAGGCGGGGAGGGCGGGGGCCGCCTTGAGGTCGGGGGCGGGGCGGCCGGTCAGGTAGGCGGCCAGGTCGGCGAGAGGGGCGCTGACCGGGACCGAAGCGCCGGCGCCTGCGACCTCCCAGGTGTGGCCGGTGTCGGTGGCTGCCGCGGCGAGGGCAGGGCCGCCGCCCTTCGACGAGCGGCGGGCGGTCACCTCGTCGAGCAGCGCGGTCAGGAACCCGGCGGGCTGGTCCGTCCACCGGGTGCCCGCGCTCAGGTCGATCGCGTGGATGTAGACCTCGCGGCTGCGCATCCACGGGATCTCGCTCGCGGACCGGGTCAGGCCCTGGGCGGTGATCACCTTCGCGTCCCATGCCTGCTCGGGCATCGCGTCCAGGTCGGCGGCGAGGGCCTGCGCCGACGACTCAAGCCACGCCCTGAGCTCGGCGGACGGGAGCTGGGCGCCGGCCGCGATGTCGGCGTCGCGCTGCTCGTTCGAGACGTACATCCGGCGCTCCTCGCCGGTCCGCGCCCAGTAGACCAGGTTGCGCAGCGCGCCCGCGTTGGCGGCGATGTGCGAGACCAGGTAGCGGCGCGTCCAGCCGGGCAGGGCCGTCGGCTCGGCCAGCGCCTCGTCGGACAAGGTGGCGAGGTCAGCGAGCAGTTTCTCTGTGCCGTCCGCCATCCATGCCAGGGTCTGCTCCGGCCTCATGACGCCCCTACCTTCTTCCCTCAGTCGTCTTCGTCCTGTCGGAGATGCTACTCGGCAACTAGTTCCCTAACCTGCTTGCCCAGGACGTCACCCGAACTCCGCCGTAACCTGCGAGGTCAAGCCGCCGCCAATGGCTGCCCAATATAGGCGCCCAGAGAAGGTTCCGCGGCATCGACTAACTCCTGTTGGCGCGGGCGCAAACTTCCAAGAACGCTCAGTATGGACCATGCGTGATTAAGACGATATCCTCGGGTGGATCGAGAAATCGTATGCTGGACCTTTGTTTGATGCAGAGGGGTGATGGCGGTTATTGTCATCGAGCGAAGCGCTCCGGCAGACGACCGCGAGACCCGGCAGTTCGCTGCCATTTATGAGGCGAGCTTCCCGCCCGAACAGCGCGAGCTAGTACCCGGCCTCGGCTGAGGCGCGCGTATGCTCTCGGATATCGTATCGCTTTCCAATATAGCCGTGGCGGTATTCGCCCTAGCTGCGCTATACTTCACCAGGGTCCAGTTGCGACAACTTGGCGATCAGATAGAGCAGGCCAATCAGGCGACGATATCTCAGGCCTATAGCGAGATAAGTCAGACGTCAACTGAAATCAATAATATCTTTCTGGATCATCCTGAGTGGTATCCATACTTCTACAAAGGAGAAGAAGTTAGCCAGGAACCCGGGGACCAGAAATTGCGTAATCAGCTCGAGCACATCTCCGAGGTTTTCCTAGATTTTCTGGATATGCTACTTGAGCTGCGTAACGTAACACCGTTCTCAACTATCGACTGGTCTCTCTGGGAGGATTATTTCCGTTTCATCTTCAACAGCAGCCCCGCGCTGCGCTCTTATGTACTCAGCAGCACTAACTCCATTCCCGATTACCAGCTGGCCACGCTGGGCTTCATCGTTGTCCGCGATAATGTCAGCGGCCAGGTAGTGGGAAGCTGGCACGCGCGTGAATTTGACGAAGACGACGAATCCCATGCAACCGCCATGCAGCAGCTCTGGGGGAATGAGTGGCGCGCGCATGTGGCGCCAGAAGGCTATCCATGGGTCCGGACCTGGATTATGCGGCGAATTGACGATGCCCAGCCGTCAGTGATAGCGCCGGTAAGCATGAGCAGCCCGCAGGAGGCACGCGTTAGCATGCACTGGCTGTCGGAATATTCTGACCCTCGAGTTGAAGAAACACTGAACTCGTGGATACTCGGAATCCTGACTGGCAGTAAACTCATCACGAATGCTATTGTCACGACCCACCAAATGAGTGAGCCGCGAGGAGAAAATACCTACCAGATACGTGACGTCAAGGAGAGCAAGAGATTGCTTGCTCGTTCCGCCGGGCACCTGGTTGCCCAGGAGCCGTTTCTTGTACCGAGGTTCAAGCCCGTTTACAGGCGCCTCCTCTACGTGAGGACCCCCGCCCTGTCTGCCGGACGCGCGCGCTCGCCGCAAGCGTGTCCGCCTACCGCCGCAGTCCCGCCGGCCCCTCCTGCGTATAGGCAAAGCCGCGGAACTTCACCCTCCGCTCCGCCACGAGGTAGAAGGGTCCATGGGACGCCGGACAGGTGAAATCTGGCGTCCGCTGGCGACGACGGCGCCGTCCGGCTCTGAGACGTCAGCTACCTGTCTCCGGCGGGCGATATCGCCCCGCTCGGCGGCTACGGCTCGGCTGGCAGCGGCGTGGTGGTGCGGGCGGGGAGGATTGTCGCTGTTACCTCGCCGAAGCCGATGCGGGCACCGGACGTGCCGGGGGCCGTGGCGGTTATCGTTACCGTGTCGCCGTCCTGGAGGAAGGTCCTCGGCTCACCCTTGACCGTGACCGGCTCCGCGCCGCCCCAGGTGAGCTCGATGAATGCGCCGCGCTGCGTGCGACGAGGGCCGGAGATCGTGCCGGAGGCGAACAGGTCGCCTGTGCGGGTGGACGCGCCGTTCACCGTCATGTGCGCGAGCATCTGGGCGGGCGACCAGTACATGCTCCGGTACGGCGGCCGGGAGACCACATCGCCGTTCCACTCGACGGCCAGGTCGATGTCCAGGCCCCAGTCCTCGGCCTCCCGCAGGTACGGCAGCGGTTCCGGATCCTGGCCGGGCAGCGGGACGCGTGCCGCCTGCAGGGCGGCGAGGGGGACCACCCACGGCGACACCGAAGTCGCGAACGACTTCCCGAGGTGCGGGCCGAGCGGCACGTACTCCCAGGCCTGCAGGTCGCGGGCGGACCAGTCGTTGACGAGGACCGCGCCGAAGACATGCTCCGCGAACGCGCTTGTCGGCACCGGCGAGCCGAGGGGCGAGCCGACGCCAACCACGAACCCGAGCTCCGCCTCGACGTCAAGCCGGACCGACGGGCCGAACACCGGGGCCGGGTCACCTGGTCCCTTGCGCTGGCCGGCGGGGCGGATGATGCCGGTTCCCGAGACGATGACCGTCCCGGCCCGGCCGTGGTAACCGACCGGCAGGTGCTTCCAGTTGGGCGTCAGCGGCTCGGCGTTCGGCCGGAAGAGCCGGCCGATGTTGGACGCGTGGTGCTCGGAAGCGTAGAAGTCCACGTAGTCGGCGACCTCGAACGGCAGGCGCAACTCCACCTCGCCAAGGGGGTGGATCGCGCCGGCCGGGATCTCCCCGGCCGTAATCAGCTCGATGAGCCGCGTCCGGGCCGCCCCCCAGCGCGCCGGGCCCTCCGCCATGAACGCGTTCAGCGCCGGCGCGGCGAACACCTCATCCCGCAGCGCCGCCGCGAGGTCAATGACGCTGCCGGCAACCCGCACTCCGACCCTGGGTGAGGCACCCCCGGCCACGAACACGCCGTACGGCAGGTTGTCCAGCCCGAACAGCGACCCTTCCGGGATCTCGACCGCGCTCATCGCGCCACCCCTCTCATCGCAAGTCCCCTTCCCGGTGGTGCATCTGCAGAACCATGCCACCGCCGGCAGCTGATGTCGAGTGCCCCGTGCTGCCGCAAAAGCTAACCGAGTAGTCCTCTACAACAGCTCGAAAGCGCATTTGGGCTTACTCTTGCCAGCCCAAACGCGCACAAGGCTCGTCGGCGTCAGGCTGCCAGCTCCAACGTCACGTCGGCGGCCCAGTGTGCCAAGCGCTCATTTGGGGCATACTTAGCGGCTCGAAAGTGCAAACGGACTCGATAGAATGGCTCGAAAGCGCGAGTGAGTCGGAAAGAACGGTCCGGGCAAGGATAGCGGCTGGCTAGTCGGCGGCTTGGACGGGGATTGCCGCTTGTTCCGCTACCTCGGCGCGGGTGCGGCCACCGAGGGGCCAGAACAGGATGCCGAAGTCTGCCTGACGGGCATTTCATTGATTTGGCTTAAGACTTCTCTCGCCTAACGGTCTTGCCCGGAATGTGCGCGTCGGGCGCGTCCGCGCGCTGTCCGGGGACCGATGCGGACGTGACCAAGGCGGCCCGCTCTTCGCCCTCCTTGATGACGCGCTCGGCCTCGGCGCGGTCCATCCAGCCGCGGACATCGGTGGACTTGCCTGGCTCAAGTTCCTTGTAGATGTCGAAAAAGTGGCCAATCTCGTTGAGCAAATGGCTCGGCACGTCGGCGAGGTCCCTGATCCGGCCCTTGCGGATGTCGTTCGCGGCGACGCCGAGCAGCTTCGCATCCGGACCGCGCTCGTCAGTCATCCAGAACACCGCGACCGGGCGGACTGTCACGAGGCAGCCGGGGAAGGTGGGCTCGTCCAGCCAGACCAGCATGTCTAGGAGATCGCCGTCTTCTCCAAGGGTATTGGGGACCTTGCCGTAGTCCAAGGGATAAACCGTCGAGGTGAACAGCATCCGGTCCAGCCGGATGCGCCCGCTTTTGGGGTCGATCTTGTACTTGTTACGCGACCCCTGCGGAGTTTCGACAATGACCTCAACGTCCATAACAGCTCCTTCGGCGGGTGCCGCCCGGCCTCGCCGCTCTCGGGTCCGGGCTCGGCTCTCAGGCCCGCCTCAGGCATACCCTGCAACGTCCCGCTCACACAAGGGACATCTCGCGTTAAAGAACCTCTCTTCTCTCCCAAGAATTAGCAGGTGTTGCTGATGTGACTAGCGGTACCAGCGGGATAATTTGGCTCATCGGCTGCGGAAGACGCGGCCGACCGCCACGCGGCGCTGCGCCATGGCCATGGGGCTCATGCCGAGCGCGCCGCCCGCCGGGAGGGTTGCCGGGTCTACCCCGACGCCGAGCAGTGTCCGCGTCACGCCTTGGGCGGAGTCGAGGAGGTCATCGAGCGCGCCGGCCAGGTGCGCGCCGGTCACCGTCAGCCCGCCGTGATCAGTGGTCTGTGCCGTGCCGTCGCCCGCCGTCCCGCCGCCCGGCCCCTGCGGGTCATGGAGGGATTCGAGGACGCTCCGCCTGATGAGCTCCTTCAAAAAGGACGCGGTGGTACCGTCGGTGCGCTCGACCGCCGTGGCGATGTCCTCGGGCGTCAGTGCCAGCGGCACGCCCCGGCCGTAGAGGGTGAGCAGCCGCTCGCGGGCGGCGGCGTCGGGCAACTCGATCTCCACCGCGACGTCGACACGGCCCGGGCGCGCCGCCAGGGCCGGCTCTAGCAGGTCGGCGCGGTTGGTCGTGAGCAGAAACAGCAGGTCGGCATCGGCCGCCGCGCCGTCCATCGCGTCGAGCAGGTCGAATAGGACAGGACTTGACCTTGGGCCCAGCGAGCGGTCCTCGGCGACCAGATCGACGTCCTCCAGGACGACGACGCTTGGCTGCAGCTCGCGGGCCATCTCCGTGATCGCGCCGACGCCGATCAGCGCACGCCCGGTAAGTACCAGCCGGGTGTAGCCGGTCATCTGGCCGAGCAGGTAGCGGGTCGTGTGCGTCTTGCCTGTGCCTGGCGGACCGTAGAGCAGCAGCCCGCGCTTGAGGTGCTGTCCTGCCGCGAGCAGCGCCTGCCGGTGGGCAGCGACGCCGAGCGCGTGCCGTTCGACCCGGCCGAGCACGGCCTCAGGGAGCACCACGTCGTCGCGGCGCAGGTCTGGCCGGACGGCGAAGGCAAGGTGGATGCCGCCCATCTGGGTGAGGGTCACGTCAAGGAGGTGGCCGCGGTACACGTTGAGCTCGGAGCGGAGCTGGTCCAGTTCTGCGAGCACGGCCTGAGCCTTGTTGACCGGCAACCCGGCGACCTCGACTTGCAGGGTCTGCTGGTGCTCGTTCGGGCTCTGCACAAGCAGGACGTACCGGCCGCGGGCGTCGGAGACCAAGAGCAGCGCGAGCTTGAGGCAGCCGAGGGTGGAATCGGGGCCGTTCGGCAGGTCGACGAGCGCGGGAGCGGTCAGCCGGACAGGCGGCAACGACTTGGCGCTCACGATCTCCTGGAGTTCCAGCCGGTAGTGCTGCGGCAGCAGCACGCCCTGGACGTCCACGGCACGGCCGTCGCGTGCCGACCACGCGTCGATCGCGGTCTGGAGGTTGACGTGCTCGAACACCGGCAGGTCGCGGCTGACCACGGAGTGGGCCGCGCCGTCGGGGCCGAGAAAGTCGGCGACCAGGGCGGCGACGGGGTTCCGTTCGCCCGACTCCGGGTCGCTCTGGTGGATCCAGTTAAGAAAGGCGCTGAAGTCCGCGGCGAACTCGCTGGCCACCGCCTCGGACGCGTGATCCGGCATGAGGCCAGGCTAACAACTCCCCGTAATGGGGCAATAGCGATTTTCCGAGATCGAGAAATGTCTCGAATGACGAACGCGGATCCGTACTGGAGACCACTTCCAAATCAGGATCACCCCGAACGCATTCCCGCTCCGCGCTTCCCGCCTCATTGCCCCACGGGGCGGGGTGGCGTTCTGGCCCGCTTCCCGCCTACTGCGAGACGCAGACGAGCCCCGCCTGAGATTGCCTATCGCGCTTCTTGCTGTTATCTGTCGTAGAACTCGCGGATGATCACTTGGCGCCGGATGCTCTGCGGGCGGGCCGCGCCCCGGGCGGCGCCGGCGGCTGAGCCCGGGGTGCTCCCGCACCACTCGCCGGCGCGGCGGGCCCGGTCGGCCATGCCGAACCCGTCGCCGTCGCTCCCGCTGAACAGGCCAAGCAGCCTGCCCGCGTCGTCACCGAACAGCAGCTTCGCGATGTCTCGCATCCCGCCACCTCCTCGTCGTCCCGAAATCACGATATAACGCAACCAACGCGTGGCGCTACCCGCTCTGGGCGGCGATCGCCGCGTTCCTGGCCATCGCCCAGACGGACGCTGTGATCCGGGCACTGACGCGCTGTGGACCGACTTGGGCATGTCCAAGTCGGAGCTTGCCCGGCGGGTCGGCCGCAACGCCTCCAGCGTGCGACGGCTACTCACGGCAGGCCGTACGCGTCCGGAACTACCGCGGCCAGGCGGCCGGGTGGCTGAGCGGTGGCCGGGAAAGCGGAGCACGCAGTCGTTCGGGATCCACTGCTTCCTGATCGTCTTCCCGGCCGTCGCGGACGGGAGCGGGGCGCGGTGACCTGTGCCACAGGCGGGCCGGTAAGATCATTTGAGGCCAGATGACGCCCTGGTGTGGATGCGCAGCTTCCCGAACCGCCGCCGTGTGAGCGGTTGATGGCTTCTGGTCCGATATCGCGTGACTGAGGAGTCGTTTTCCGCGTGCCTGAGCCTGCTGCCTCCAGTGCTATCTCTGTGTCCGGCCTCGCCGGCGGCGGTGCCGCCGGTGCTTCCCCGCCGGCGAGGCGGCGGCTCGTGCTGCCGCGGGCGGACGGGCGGACGATCGCGGCGATCTTCGTCGGCGGCGCGCTCGGGACCCTCGCGCGGGCCGCGCTCGCCGAGGCGTTCCCGCAGTCCGCCACCTCATGGCCGTGGCCGACGTTCGCGGTGAATGTCGTGGCGGCATTCCTGCTCGGGTACTTCGTGACGCGGCTGCAGGAACGGCTGCCGCTGTCGAGCTACCGGCGGCCGCTGCTCGGCACCGGGGTGTGCGGCGGGCTTTCCACGTTCTCCACGATGGAGGTGGAGATCCTGAAGATGCTCAGCGCTCATGCGTACGGGCTTGCCGCCGGGTACGCGGTGGCCAGTGTCGCGGCGGGATACGCGGCGCTGCACCTGGCGACCGCGATGGTGCGAAGGGTGCGGGTGCGGCGATGAGCGTGGCTGTCTGGGCGGGGGTCATGCTGATCGGCGGGGCGGGCTCCGTCCTGCGGTTCTACGTCGACGCCATCGTGTCGTCGGCCTCCGGGCGTGACTTCCCCTACGGGACGCTGGTGGTCAACCTGTCAGGTGCGGTGCTCCTCGGGCTGATCACCGGGCTTGCCCTGGGTGGCTCTGCCGCGCTGCTGGCCGGCACGGCGGCCGTCGGATCGTACACGACGTTCTCCACCTGGATACTTGAGACGCAGCGGCTGACCGAGGAACGGCAGCATCGCAAGGCGGCGCTCAACATCGTCGTCAGCCTGGTGCTCGGGGTCGCCGCCGCGGAGCTCGGACGGCTGATCGGAGCGCACCTGTGAAGAGGAACGCGGTCAAGCTCACCAGCTACTTCGGGGAGCGCCAGCGGGTCGCGGGCGACGGGTTCGCCGCCGACGCGCTGCTCGACCTGTACGGGCGGCACGGGGTGGCGGCGAGCATCCTGCTGCGCGGCGCCGAGGGCTTCGGTGCGAAGCGCCATCCGCGCACGGACCGGTCGCTGACCTTGTCGGAGGACCTGCCTCTGATCGCGGTCGCGGTCGACAGCCGGGCGGTGATCGAACCGCTCGTCGAGCCGACCGCACAGATCACCGGGACCGGGCTTGTCACCCTGGAGCGGGCGCGGCTGCTGCGCGGCGACGAATCGACCGGCGAGCTCGACCCGGTGACGCTACGCGATGAGGCGCACGAAGAGACCAAGCTGACCATCTACCTGGGCCGCCAGGAGCGCGTGTACCGGGTGCCGGCTTTCATGGCCGTCTGCGACCTGCTGCACCGGCGCGGCATCGCCGGGGCGACCGCGCTGCTCGGGGTCGACGGGACCACGCACGGGCAGCGTCAGCGGGCCTCGTTCTTCAGCCGTAATGCCGGGACGCCGATGATGGTCATCGCGGTCGGCTCAGGCGCGCGCATCGGCAGGGTGCTGCCCGAGCTTGGCGGCCTGCTGCGGCAGCCGCTGCTGACGCTGGAGCAGGTCCGGATCTGCAAGCGGGACGGGAAGCTGCTGGCCGCGCCGTCCGCCCTGCCCGGCACGGATGAGACCGGCCTGCCGCTGTTGCACAAGCTCATGGTCTACACGTCCGAGGCCGCGCTTGACGAGGGCCGGCCGGTGCACCGGGCGATCGTCGAGGGGCTGCGCGCCGCGGGCCTTGCCGGGGCGACCACGCTGCGGGGCGTCTGGGGGTTCCACGACGACCACGAGCCACACGGCGACCGGCTGCTGCAGCTCGGCAGGCACGTCCCCGTCGTCACGATCGTGATCGACTCGCCGGAGCGGATCGCCGTGGCCTTCGAGATCATCGATGCGCTGACCACCAAGTACGGGCTTGTCACCAGCGAGACCGTGCCCGCGGTGCGGCCGGGCGGCGACGGCCGGAGGCAGTACGTCCTGCGGCGCTAACTGACCGGTAGCCCGTTTTACAGGTAGTCCGGCGCGCCCGGTTCAAGGGTGAGCTCGTCGTCGTCGCTGTCGTAGTCGTACAGCTCCGCGTAGCGGCCCCAGTCGATCGCGGTGTCGAGCTGGCTGCGGGCTTCATCCGCGGAGAAGCCGCGGCGGAGCACGTCGAGGAAGAAGCCGGCGCGCAGCGTGTGGTCCTCGGTGGCGGCGAGGGCCTGGACGATGGCACGCACGAGGGGGGCGCGCTTGGCCACGTGCCTGGCGAACAGCTGCTTGCTGGTGAGAATGTCGGCGGCCGCGAACTCCTTGCCCTCGGCGGTGAGCTCGATGTCAGATCCGTGGATGAGGGCCATGTGCAATAGGACCGCGGCGTCGGTCAGCGGCAGCAGGTCGTCGATCTCGAAGGTGAGGTCGGCGGCGATCTCGGCGAGGCCGTCCCTGCCGCCGCGCGCGGCGAGGATTTCCAGCAGGCCGGCCAGGCCGCCCGGGCTGACATCGGGCAGCGGCGTGTTCGTGAGGGTGGCGAGGGGCTGTCCTGGCGCGGGCGCTCCGGACATAAGCACTGGGGCAGCGTCCGCCTTCTCCGCCTCGAAGACCGCGGCGGCGGACTCCTCCCGGCCGGTGAGGATGTCGTAGATGGTGTCGACCAGGGCCTCGAAGCGGGGCGCGTGCCTGTCGCGGGGGCGAGGCAGCTCGACGGTGAGCTCGGCCTTAATCCGTCCGGGGTTGGAGGACAGGACGAGTACCCGGTCGGCGAGCAGCACCGCCTCCTCGATGTTGTGCGTGACGATGAGGATGGACTTCACCGGCGCGCCGCGCCCCTCCCACAGCTTGACGAGCTCATTGCGCAAGTTCTCGGCGGTCAGCACGTCGAGGGCGGAGAACGGCTCGTCCATCAGCAGCGCGTCCGGCTCGGTGACGATGGCGCGGGCGAAGCCGACCCGCTGCCGCATGCCGCCGGACAGCTCCTTCGGGTAGGCGGACTCGAAGCCGTCCAGGCCGATCGTGTCGATCGCCTTGAGCGCACGGTCGGCCCGCTCGGCCGCGGGGACGCCCCGGGCCTCAAGGCCCAGCTCGACGTTCTGCTGCACGGTGAGCCAAGGCAGCAGGGCGAAGGTCTGGAAGACCATGGCCACGCCGGGGTTGGCCCCGGTGAGCGGGGTGCCCCGGTAGGCGACAGTGCCCGTGGTGGGGGCGATGAGCCCGGCGACGCAGCGCAGCAGGGTGGACTTGCCCGAGCCCGACTTGCCGAGCAGGGCGACGATCTCGCCCTCGGCGAGGGTGAAGCTCACGCCGTCGAGGACGGGCAGGGCCCGGCCGTCCGGGGTGGCGAACGTCTTGGTCACGGACTCGGCCGTGACGATCACCGCGCCGGTCTTGGTCATCACGGTCAAAGCGAGTACCTCCGCTCAGCGAGGGCGTACAGGCGGCGCCACAGCAGCCTGTTGGCGAGGACTACGTAAACGCTCATCACCGCGATGCCCACGAGAATGTGCGGGAAGTTCCCGGTCGCGGTCGCCTCGGCGATGTAGGCGCCGAGGCCGGTGGCGGTCAGGTGGTTGTGGCCGTAGGAGACGACCTCGGCGACGATCGCGGCGTTCCACGCGCCGCCGGCGGCGGTGATCCCGCCGGTGACGTAGGAGGCGAAGATCGAGGGAAGGATGAACTTCTTCCACCGCAGCCAGCCGCTCACCCGCAGGCTCGTCATCGCCTCACGCAGGTCGGACGGGATCGCGGAGGCGCCGGCGATGACGTTGAATAGGATGTACCACTGCGCGCCGAGCGCCATCAGCAGCACCGAGCCGACGTCAAGCGAGATGTGCCAGGCCACGAACACGACGGTGGCGAACGGGAACAGGAAATTCGCCGGGAAGCCGGCGAGCACCTGCACGATCGGCTGGGCGAACCTGGTGACCTTTGGGCTCATTCCGATCCACACGCCGACCGGCACCCAGATCACGGTGGCGACGGCGGTCAGGAACATGACGCGGGCGAAGGTTGCGGCGCCGAGCGCGGCGGCGTAGCCGAACTCGCCGAGGCCGGTCGTGGCGCGCACGTAGCCGAGGGCCTGCCACGCCCCGTAGGCCACCAGGGCGGCGATCACTCCGGCGAAGAACACGTCCCCGGTGCGCTCGCGCGTCCGGGAGACCGCGAGGGGGTGCTCGGCGAGACCGAACGGGCGGGTGGCCCGGTCGAGCAGCCGGCCGACCGGGCGCAGCGGACGGCCGAGCAGTTCGGGAACGTCGGAGCGGCGTAGCACGTCAAGCACGAGGCTGCGGGGCTTTTCCGCGCTCTCGGACTCCTCCACGCGGAACCGCTCCGCCCACGCGGTCACCGGCCGCCAGAACAGGAAGTTCACCCCGAGGACGAGCACGAGCTCGGCGATGATGGCGTAACCCACTTCGCCCAGGTTCCCCTGGGCGATCGCGGCGGCGGCGTAGGACCCGATCCCCGGCAGCGCGTAGTGGTGGTTCAGCACGGAGATGGACTCGGAGGCGGCCAGGAAGAACCACGCCCCGCCGAAGCTCATCATCCCGTTCCACACCAGCGGGATCATTCCTGACGGCACGTCGAGCCGCCAGAAGCGCTGCCAGCGGGTCAGCCGCAGGATCCTGGCGGCCTCATCCAGGTCGCGCGGCTGCGACACCAGCGAGTGGTAGAACGCGAACGTCATGTTCCACGCCATCGAGGTGAAGATCGCGAAAATCGACGCGCACTCCAGGCCAAGCTCCGAGCCGGGGAACAGGTTGATGAACGCGGTCACGGTCACCGACAGGAACCCGAGCACCGGCACCGACTGCAGGATGTCGAGCACCGGGAGCAGCACCTTCTCCGCCCGCCGTAGCCGGGCCGCCGCCGTGGCGTAGACGAAGGTGAAGAGGACCGAGAGGATCAGGGCGATGAACATCCGCAGCAGCGATCTGATGGCGTAGTACGGGAGGTTTACCGGGTCGGTGGAGACCTCGGACGGCGCGGTCTTCGGCAGGAAGGGCGCGTTCAGCGACGGGGCGAGCCGCAGCAGCCCGAAGAGCAGCGCGAGCAGCGCGGCCACGACCACCACGTCCGCCCAGCGCAAGCCCGGGCGTCGCCAGAGACCGCGCGCGGGAAACCCGCCAGGAACCGCCACGCCCGCTCACTCCCCTGGTCTCGTCCTGCCCCCATATATACGCATTTTTGCGGAAATATGCCCCGGTCGGGGCTATATCGGCTAAGAGTCAAAGGTGGCCTGTCCTGAGGTAACAGCGGGCGTTGCTCAGGTATCCGTCGCGCTAACATTCGGTGACCCCTGGACGGCAGGTCCCGTGGCCCCGGGTCTTGGTAGCGTAAGAGGATGTTCCGAGTGCTGGACGACCGGCCAGGCTCGCATGCCGCGTTTAGCGTTGCCCGTCCCGGCCCGCTGCGGGTGTACGCCCATGTGCGGGCAAGCGCGGATGCCGCCGACCTGACCGGGCTGCGCGTGCTGCTGACCGCAGACCTGCTGGTCCGGGCCGCCGAGCTGAGCGGACTGCAGGTGCTCGCCATGTGGGCCTTCACCGGCGAGCCCGCGGGGCAGGCCGAGGTGGAGCGTGCCGCCGCGGCTCTGGGCATCCACCCGCCTGTCCTGCCTGCCGCTGAGCTTGCCAGGGCCTGGCCGGGCGCCCCGGCAGACGTGCACGTAGCGGATGACGGTGCCACGGGCCAAGATGACCGCAGTGGGATCTTGATCCGCGCGGCCGCCGCGCGGCTGGCCCAGGACGTCCGCCCTGGTGATGAGACGGGGGACGCGCCCGGCGGGCATGACCCGCTCGCCGTCCGCCTCGCGCTGATGTCGCTGCCGCGTCACCAGCCGGCCGAGCTCACTGCCGGGCAGCTGGCCGAGTCCGCGCAAACGCTGGGCGAGTGGCGGCGCCGTGTGGCCAGATGGGCGGAATCCCCCTCGGGTGCCATCCCTGCGCCGATCGCGGCCGCGGTCCGGACGGCGTTCGGCAACCTGGACATTGCTGCGGTGCTGGCACTGCTGCGCGGCCTGGCGGCCGACGAGACCGTGTCTCCGGATCCCCGGTTCGAGGCCTTCGTCTATGCTGATCGCGTCCTCGGCCTGGATTTGCCACGCGATATCGGCCGCTGACCCGCCGATGGCAGGCAAACGGGGGGATCAAAAGAACTTCCTGCCGGCGGCCCGAAGCCGGTTCCGGTGCATGTGCACTGCCCTCTCGGCTGCGTCGGGTGAGACGAGGTCGCCCCACGCTCCCGCGGCCGCCTGCCCTTGCGCCAGGATTGCCTCCACCTCGTCCTGGCCAAGCCCGGCCCCCTGAACCAGGCGCGTGCCGAAACCGATGTGCCAGCGCTCGTCACGCAGGACCAACTCCACACCCCGGCGAACGTTCGGAAGCCGGACGGACAGGCGGTCCAGCGTGTCGAGCAGCGCATTCTGGCCAGCCAGGAGGACCACGCCCTCGAGCACCATGTGGTACAGCCCGACCGCGGCGGTCAGACCCTCACGGTCCTCGGCGAGGCGCAGGGCAGTGGCTGGGAGACGCTCCTCGAACAGAGCGACTAGTTCGGGACTGACGAGGGTGCGAAGAACGTCCTGCCGAGCCGCAATGTCGGCCCCAGGGACGGCCGCGACCTCGGCCGCAACACGGTCGAAGAAGCGGGCGTGGCGGTGCTCGTCACGGGCCTGCGCGCGGAAGCACGCTGCCACCCAGTCGTCGGAGGCTGCGGCCTGGAAGGAACCGAGGTGCCCGGACACTGCCGACTCGGCGATGCAGAAGCCCGCGATCAATGCGAGGACCCGGGCGTTCTCGGTGTCGTCGAGCTTCGGCCACGCTGCCCTGTCGGGCGCGAAATCGATAGTCGCCTCGTCCCACTGCAGCGTCTCGGCGAGTATCACGAAGCTGTCGTATCTGGTGAACATGGATCAGTTTCCTCCCGTCCTCCGGGATCGCGAGACTACTTGTGAGCCTGAAGGCCGAGCGCTAGGCGGACATCCGCCACGTGGCGGCGGGCGACGGGAATGCTTTCGTGGTTGCGGGTGTCGGTGTGGAGAAATAGCGATCCCTGGAAGCCCTGCTCAATTTCCCTTATCCGGTTTAGGTTGACAAGGAAGCGGCGGTGGACGCGGAGGAATCCCTTGTCTTGAAGTTGCTGTTCAAGTCGGTCGAGGCCCCGGGTAGCGGCTAGGAGCCGTCCCTGGTCGCTCATCAGCCAGATATTGTTGTGGTCAACCTCCGCGAAGCGGATCTCAGCTGGCTCTAGAAGAACCCATCGATCCTGCCGAAAGGCCACGACTCGGCGTGAGACTGGGTTGGGGTCAGCGGAGCCGAGCGGCGCGTCGGACGATGGGATCTCGGAAGGGAAATCCCCGTCGGGAGAGTCGGCAGATCCGAACGCGAGCAGTGCACCGATAATCTGAGTACCGATGAAGACCGGACGTACCGCCACCGGGACGGGAGCACCGAGGAAGGGTACGAAGACCTGCGTTGCCCCGCTCCAGTGGGGATCTCGCCGGGCACACCCCATAGCCCGGCGGACCAGTTGCGGCACTGCCGGGAGGCGTGGCGTCCAGCGGTCGGCCGGTGCGCAAGCGGGGGTTTCAGCGGGAGTTCCCAGCAGAACAGCAGCCTCGGTATTGGCAAGGACGACATTCCCGACTACGTCCACAGCGGCAAGCGGCGTCGAAGGCGTCAGCCGGCTGTCGGCAAAGGCAGCTGTCAGGAGAGTGCCAGTATGGTTGGCGCGCTGCCGCAGTGTGGCATCGGTGGTTGCGACGGCTTTGCGGAGCCATGAAAGCGCGGTGCCGGGCAACGACCTCTTCCAGCACGAAATGCCGAGTGCGGCGAATGGCTCATCCGTGACGACATTGCGGACAGCGATCCCGGCACATATCCATGAATGAAAGGCTTTGCACCAGTGCTCTGGGCCCGCGACTATGACGGGACCGTGGCTTTCCAGGGCGGTTCCAATGCCGTTGGTGCCGCTCGCCCATTCCGACCAGCTGTACCACGGGGCCAGGTTGCTGTCCGCAGCTAGCCGGAGGACTCGCCGGCTTCCGTAGGACGCCAGGACGCGCCCATCGGGGTCTGCCACGGTGATGAGACAGTCGCTGCCGACCTCGTCGGATGCGGACGCGGCCACACCGCCGAGTTTGGCGAAAACCACATCGTGCTCGATCGAATGCGGACTTGTCTCCGCTGCGGCGGGCGCCCGGTCCAGGCGCGGGTCGACTCCGTACTCCTCCCGGCAGCGATACCAGGACACAAGGATTTCAGGCCGGACTCCTGGGACACTGTCCGCTCCGGCGACAAAGCGTTCCCAGGCGGCAACCGTGCCATCGAGGCTGCCGTTGGCGAGCATCCGACCGTTTGCTGCGATAGACACGCCGTTCGTTGGATCTTTAGCGCCGTTCATCCCGAGCCCCTTGAGCGATGGCGAGGAGAGTCTTAGGTTCGGACCAGCGGACGCACCAACGACCTGACTCAAGAATCACCAGGCTAGTCGCCAGGTGACGGTTTTCCAAGGGCGGCAGACGGACGCGGCGGCCCGGGGATGGGGCGCGCATGCCGAAGTGGTTACTGGAGGCCACCGCGAACAGCGCCCGGTCCAGCGGAGTGCCGCTAACGAGAACAGAGCGGAATCGACGTGAGCCTGCGACGCCGCGCAAGCCGGGACCGGCAGCTTGCCGCCAGCGGAGGTCCGACAGCGATGAACGGCACGCTCCGTAAGCAGCAGGCCGTCGGGCGCTACCCGCCCGGCCCGGTAGGTCGAATGCGATAGGAGGTCAAACCCAATGACGACAGGAGTGGAGCAAGCACTTCCGGAACTCATGAAGCAGAACGGCGCAACGATAGGCCGGCTGCTCGCCAACGGAAACCTAGGGCACGCCGAGGAGAGATCCGACGGCCGCATGCACGCCGAAATCCGGATTCCCCAGGATCAGCTGGTCTTTGACCCAACGGTCCTGGTCCTGCCCCATGGAGGCGAGCTCGAACTGGAGATCTTCAACGACGATGACAACACGCACTGTGCGCTGCTGCCAAGCAACGGTGACAGCCAGTTCATCTGGCTGGTGAACCATTCGCGTGGCACGGCCACCCTGCGCCTCGACGGCCCGGGCTACTACTGGTACAGCTCGCCCACCGGCAACGACGAGGGCCGCGGCCTGACCGGGGCGATCGTCGTGATGGGCGACGTTCCGAAGGAGGCCCGCCTCGACCGCCCGAAGCAGCCCAGGCCGTAGACCGGCCGCCCGGACCCGCCACGACTGCGGAAAGGAGCAGGAGATGGCAGAAGCGACAGAATATGTAGACGCGGGGCGCGCCGTTGACCAGGTGAGTCTCACCCAGACGGTGGGGATAGCGCCGCCGGTCACCCGGAACGTTACCTACCAGCGCATTCTCCGGGCCCGCTCGGAGCCGCACAACTGGCTCACCTACTACGGCGCCTATGACGGGCAGCGTTACAGCCCGCTGGAGCAGATCAACACGCAGAACGTCAGGCAGCTTAAGCCTGCATGGGTCTTCCAGTGCGGTTCGGTCGGCCTGACGGCGGGCGCGACCACATACGCGTTCGAATGCGCCCCGGTCGTCGTGGACGGAATCATGTTCATCACCGGCTGGGACGGGTGGGCCTGGGCCGTCGACGCCCAGACCGGGAACGAACTATGGCGCTACCGGCACGCGATCCCGTTCGATGTGTCGCTGTGCTGCGGCAACGTGAACCGCGGGGTCGCCGTGGCCAACAACAAGGTCTTCATGGTCACCCAGAACGCCCATTTGGTCGCGCTCGACGCCACCAACGGCAAGCCCGTCTGGGACAAGGCGTACGGTGACGTGCGGGCCGGGGAGAGTGCCACGGTCGCTCCCCTCATCGTGAAGGACCTGGTGATCGTCGGCAGCTCGGGCGGCGAGTTCGGGGTACGCGGCCACATCGACGCCTTCAACATGGAGTCCGGAGAGCATGTCTGGCGCTGCTACACGGTGCCGAAGCCAGGCGAGCCCGGATCCGACACCTGGCCCGCCAAGGGTGAGGCCTGGGCGAGGGGCGGCGCGAACTGCTGGATCACCGCCACCTACGACCCGGAGCTCAACCTCACGTACTGGGGAACCGGCAATCCCGCGCCGGACTTCGACGGTGACGTGCGGCAGGGCGACAACCTCTACACCGACAGCATGGTCGCTGTCGATCCCGACAACGGCCAGATCCGCTTCCACTACCAGTACAACCCGCACGACGTGTGGGACTACGACAGCATCGCCGAGCACATCCTGTTCGAGGTGGACGGCCGCAAGGCGATGGCCCACTTCGACAAGAACGGGTACTGCTTCATCCTGGACCGCACGAACGGCCAGCTGATCAGGGTGTTCCCGTTCGTCGACCGCATCGACTGGGGTGACATCGACGCCAACGGCAAGGTAACGGCCAAGGTATTCCCCGACAAGGAAGGGGTGCCGGTTCACTTCTGGCCCGGACCGGCCGGCGCCAAGGAATGGACGCACGCGGCCTACAGCCCGAAGACGCAGCTCCTCTACTGCCCGGTACAGGATGTCGGCGCGACAGCCACGCGGCGGCGGCGGGAGTTCAAGGAGGGCATTCCTTACTGGGGAGCGGGCGTCGAAACTGACGCTGGCGACATGTCAGGATGCCTGAGCGCCTTCAATCCGGCCAACGGCGAGGAAACGTGGCGCTGGCGCAGCGACATCCCGATGTGCGCGTCGGTGCTGGCCACCGGGGGCGACCTGGTGTTCGCCGGCGAGCCCACCGGGGAGTTCCACGCGTTCAACGCCCGCACCGGGGAACCGCTGTGGCAGTTCCAGTGCGGCAGCGGTCATCACAGCAGCCCGACCACCTACAGCATCGGCGGACGACAGTACATCGCCGTGCCGACCGGGTGGGGCGGCTGGACCGAAGGGTTCGCGCCCGGGATGCTCGGGGTACCGCACGGAGCCGCTCTCTTCGCGTTCGCACTGCCGGACTAGCGCCGCTGTCTACGCGCCAGATCCGCGCGGCCACCCACGAGACCGGCAACGAAAGGAGGTGACAGCCATGGACCGGGAACACACGACGCACCGGCCCCAGGAGCATGTCTGGGAGACCCCTCTCGCCGAGGAGATCAGAGTCTCGCCTGAGGCGTGCGCATACATGGGCGCCTGGATGGACCAGGACTGGATGTGACCGGACAGGGCGCCGGGCAATACCGCCCGGCGCCCTTCCCGGTGTCCCGGGACGGATCCGTACGTTGGGGAGTCGGCATGTGGGTTCGGGTACTGGGATCGGCGGCAGGGGGCGGATACCCGCAGTGGAATTGCGACTGCCCCGCCTGCCGCGCGGTACGGGATGAATCCCGGCCCGCCCGTTCCCGCACCCAGTCATCAATTGCCGTGAGCCCGGATTACCGACAGTGGTTCCTGCTCAACGCCTCGCCCGATATCCGCGCCCAGATTGAGTCCTTCCCCGCTCTGCGGCCCCGCAGCGGTCACGACGGCGGCGTATCGAGGGCGGTCCCCGTGCAGGCCGTACTGCTTACTGACGCCGAGCTCGACCACACGCTCGGGCTGCTGCTGCTCCGGGAGGGACGCGGCCTCGAGGTCCACGCCACCGAGGCGGCCCGCGACACGCTCTGGGACGGGACTTCGCTGCTACGGACGCTTGAGGCCTACTGCCCGGTCAGCTGGAAGCGCGTCGTGCCGGGGCGTGACACGCCGCTGGGGGATGGGCTGTCGTACCAGGCCTTTGATGTGCCTACAACGAAACGGCCGCGTTTCGGGTCTGGCGACGGCAACGAGGAAGGACGCGTCGTCGGCTACCGCCTGACCGATGTGCGCACCGGCGGGACGCTGGTCTACCTGCCGGCCGTTCAGGAGCTGACCGAGCCGGTGCATCGCCAGCTCGCTGGCTGCGCCTGCTTGCTCGTCGACGGAACCTGCTGGGACGACGACGAGCTGATCCGGCTGGGCGCGAGCGGAAAGACGGCGCGCGAGATGGGACACCTGCCGATCAGCGGTCCCGGCGGCAGCCTCGACCAGCTCTCCCCGCTCCCGATCGACAGGAAGATCTACATCCACATCAACAACACCAATCCGATCCTGCTCGAAGACGCGCCGGAACACCGCACCCTTGAGCAGCACGGCATACAAGTCGCAGTGGACGGGCTGGAGCTGCAGATATGAGCGCGGTGACGATAACGGAAACCGAGAGCTTCGTGGCGGCGCTGCGAGCGCAATCCCGGCGCTACCACGACCAGCATCCCTTCCACCGGGAGATGAACGAGGGGAAGCTGAGCCCCCGGCAGATCCGCGGCTGGGTGGCGAACCGCTTCTACTATCAGGAGAACATTCCCCGCAAGGACGCCGCGATCATCGCGAACTGCCCCGATCGCGACGTCCGCCGCCGCTGGGTCCAGCGCATCCTCGACCACGACGGCGCCGACCATGACGGCGTTGGGGGCAGCGAAGGCGGCATCGAGGCGTGGCTGCGCCTCGCCGAGGCAGCGGGGCTGACCCGGGAAGAGGTATGGGACGAGCAGCACGTTCTCCCCGGGGTACGGTTCGCCGTCGATGCCTACATCAACTTCGCCCGCACCCGGCCATGGGTCGAGGCGGTGGCATCCTCGCTGACCGAGCTGTTCGCGCCGGATCTGATGGCCGAGCGCCTCGCCGCGTTCGAGCGTTACTACCCCTGGATCGATCCTGCGGGGCTCGCCTACTTCCGGGCTCGTCTCTCCCAGGCGCCACGCGACTCCCGGCACGCCCTGCAGGTGGTGACGCAGCAGTGCCAGACGCCAGATCAGCAGACGGCGGCCTTGGCGGCTCTGTCCTTCAAGTGCGACGTGCTGTGGAGCATGCTCGATGCCATTGACCGGGCCTATGCAGATCGCTGACAGCGCTGAGCGCCCCCGCCTCGCGCCGCACGTCCGGCTGGCGTACGACCAGACACGGCAACGGCACGTGCTGCTGACTCCGGAGACGGTCACCCTGCTGAACGGTACCGGCGCGGCCATCCTGGAGCTGTGCGACGGGGTCCGGACGGTGGCCGAGATCCTGGCCGAACTGCGTGGCCGTTACGACCGCGTGGCCGACGCCGAGGTGCGGGCGTTCCTGAGCGGACTGCTAGCCAAGCGATGCGTGGAGGTGGGCCATGGATAGGCCGCTCGGGCTGCTTGCCGAACTTACTTATGCTTGTCCGCTGCACTGCCCGTACTGCTCCAACCCGCTCAACCTCGGCGACTACCGGGAGGAGCTGACGACGCAGCAGTGGCGGCAAGTGATCGCCGAGGCTGCGGAGCTGGGAGTGCTGCAACTTCACCTGTCCGGTGGTGAGCCGCTGCAACGCCGCGACCTCGTCGATATCGTGCAGTTCGCGAGCGGACATGACATGTACACGAACCTCATCACCAGCGCGTCCGGCCTCTCGTCCCGCCGTGCGGAGCTGCTGCGGGAGGCCGGCCTCGATCACGTGCAGATCAGCATCCAGGCCGACGAGCGGGCGCTGTCTGACCGCATCGCCGGAATGCCGTCGTTCGAGCGCAAGCTGGCGGCGGCACGGCTGGTGAAGAAGCTAGGCTGGCCCCTCACCCTGAACGTGGTCCTGCACCGGCATAACATCGACCGGATCGGCCACATCCTTGACCTGGCCGCGGAACTCGGGGCTGACCGGATCGAGCTCGCCAACACGCAGTACTACGGCTGGGCCCAGCGTAACCGGGAGGCCCTGCTGCCAAGCCGGGCTCAGCTGGAGCGCGCGGAGGCGGAGGTCCGCGCGGCCCGGATGAGGCTGCGGGGCCAAATGGAGATGATCTACGTCATCCCCGACTACTACAGCAAATATCCCAAACCCTGCATGGGCGGCTGGGGCAGGCGGCAGCTCACCGTGGTACCCAACGGCAACGTGCTGCCCTGCCCGACCGCACACACTCTTCCGCTTCCCCAGGCCAGCGTGCGCGAGCACTCGCTGGCGTGGATCTGGCAGCAATCCCCGCTCTTCCAGCGCTTTCGCGGAACAGACTGGATGCCGGAGCCATGCCGGAGCTGCGCCCGCCGCGACCTCGACTTCGGTGGCTGCCGGTGCCAGGCATTCCAGCTCACCGGCGATGCCGCCCGCACCGACCCGGTCTGCCACCTCTCTCCCGACCACGAGATCGTGGCCAACGCGGTGCAGGCCGCCAGCGAGGCGGCACAGCCACGTGAAGCGATACTCATTCCCCGGCCACATCCAGACACAAGGCAGGAATGACCCGGAGGGAGAGGAGTGGCTGTCGACAATATCGGGCCGGCTGAGCAGGGCCTGGCGGCCGGATCCGTCGGGCCAGCGGTTCTCGACCCGCAGCACAACGGCGACATCGTCGGGGCCCTGGGCACGCTCAGGCAGAGCGAAACGGGCCACACCCGGTCGTGGCGCAGGAAGCTCCGGCTGCTGCTGGTTATCGCCGGGCCCGGCCTCATCGTCATGGGCGGCGGAAACGACGCGGGCGGCGTACAGGTGTATGCCCAGATGGGCCAGGACTACGGCATGAAGCTGCTGTGGACCCTTTTGCTGCTGTTCCCCGTCCTCTTCTTCTGCCAGGAGATGGTGGTCCGGCTCGGTGCCGTCTCCGGGGTAGGGCATGGCCGGCTGATCTTCGCCAGGTTCGGCAGGTTCTGGGGGATCTTCTCCGTCGCCGACTTGTTCGTCATCAACGCGGTGACGGTCGTCATCGAATTCATCGGCGTGGAGCAGTCGCTTTCGTTCTTCGGGGTCCCCGGCTTCTGGGCCGTCGCGCTGTCCGCCGTGCTGCTCTTCGCCGTGATGGCCGGCGGGACCTACCGGTACTGGGAGCGTTTCCTGATCACGCTGGTGATCGTCAACTTCGTGACGTTCCCGATGGCCTACTTCGCCCACGCTGGCGTGACGTCCGCCGTCTCCGGCGCGGTCCCCAGCCTGCCCGGCGGGCTGAACGCGACCATACTCCTGCTGGTTGTCGCCGTGGTGGGGACGACCATCGAGCCGTGGCAGCTGTTCTTCCAGCAGTCCAACGTGGTCGACAAGCGCATCACCCCGCGCTGGATGAACTACGAGCGGCTCGACACGGGCCTGGGCGTGCTTATCGAGGTGATCGGCGCGGTCGCGCTGATGGCCGCGTGCGCGTTCGGGCTGGCGCATACGAAGGCATTCGGCAACTTCACCGATCTGAGCACCACCGCCGCGGACCTGCAGCGCTACGTCGGTCATGGCGTTGGCTACCTGCTGGCGCTCGCCGCGCTCGACGGGTCCCTGATCGGCGCCAACCTGACGGCCCTCACCACCAGCTACACGCTCGGCGATGTGTCCGGTAAGGTGCGCCACTCCCTGCACTGGAAGCCGCGTCAGGCCCCGTTCTTCTACGGCCTCTACGGCGTGCTGGTAGGGCTCGCCGCCATCATCACCCTGGCCTGGGGCAACGACCTCGGCGTAGTGATCGACGGAGTGGAGGCACTCAACGGCATCCTGCTCCCCTCAGCCCTGGTGTTCTTGGTCCTGCTGGCCAACGACAAGGCGGTACTCGGCCCGTGGACCAACAGCCGCGCGCAGAACTGGGTCAGCGGCGTGCTCGTCTGGATCGTGCTCACGTTCTCTCTCGCGCCGCTGGTCACGACCTTCTTCCCCAACGTCACGCTGACGCAGTGCCTTTACGCCTTCATTGTCTGCACGGCCGGGGGGCTTGCGGCCGGCGCGGTTCTCTGGCGCCTGCGTCCCTCCCGGCATCAGCCGGTCAGCCTGGCACCGGACAGCAACCAGCGTCCGACCGGGATGAGCCGTCGCGAATGGCGTGAGATCCTCCGGGCTCGCCGTACCGAGTGGCGTACCCCCCGCCTCGACACGCTCCAGCGGCCGGTTTTCAGCATGCCGCGCAAGATCGGTCTACTCACCCTCCGCGGTTACATAGTGTTCGCGATCGTGATCATGGCGATCAAGCTCGTCGAGGTCACCGCCCATTAGGACCACCGCACGCTGGGCGGCGGCGTCACGCTACGTGGGTCACAGTCCCTTGAGAGCCTGGTACTCGTTCAAATGCCGTGGGGAGCAGAAGAAGATCACACGTTCGCTCTCATAGTGCGTATCGGACTCTGCGTTGTCGGACAACGGGCTCTCACACACCCAGCAGTAGTACACCGTGCTCACGCGGTCTCCTCATCACCTATCTCAGCGGGTCGCCGACCTTCTTCCGGTGCTAGTCAATGCGCGCGGAGTCTCCCAATCGGACTTATCATAATAATTATACTCAAATCGCAAGATAGGGTGCCACGGGGCCCTGGCGGGCCGGTCACACGGCAACGCTGCCTTCCGCGGTCTCGCCCGTCGCCGCGCTTGTTGGCCACTGTCCTGACGGGTCCGATGGCCGGCCCCTACCGCCCTGTCTGAACTGTCCAGTGTGCCCAGCGTGAAGCGCGACGGTTCCTACCGCGTGAGCTGTTCAGCGATTAGGTAAGCACCGAGCACGATGAGGGTTATTCCCGCGAGTCGTTCCGTGCGCTCGCGCCAGCGTTCGGCGATCTTGGCGCCGGCTGTCAGGCCTAGTTGCGCTGCGATGAAGGCCTGGAGAGCGATGGCGGCGATGACGGTGGTGACGGGCAGCCGGGTCAGGCCGATGCTGAAACCGATGGCCAGCTCATCCATGCTGATGCCGATCCCGAGCCCCATAAGCGCCAGCCCGCGGCTGGTAGTGATGCGGCTCGCCTTGGCTTCCTCGTCCTGGTCATCCGAAAGCAGCATCCAGGCTCCGATGCCGCTGACGACGATGGCGGCGAGGTAGTCGGCGGCGACGCCGATCCCGCGCGCGAGCACGTTACCCAGGCCGAGCCCGATCAGCGACATCCCGCCTTCGAAGATCACGAGGATCAGCGAGATCCTCAGCCGCTGCGATGCCGTGGTTGCCCGGGCGGCGCCGATTACGGTGGCGATGGCGAAGGAGTCCAGGCACAGCGGCAGGACGAAGGCCAGCAGCTTCAGCATGACGCCTGCAAGCCTGCGGACGGGCAGGGACGGACGGCGTAGCCAGACAGGCCGACGGCGAGCAGGCGCAGCGCGGCAGGGGCCATGTCCCGGTCGGGTTCTGGTCCGCTGGGGCTGACCTCGGCGGCCCGGATCGCGCCGACCAGCACGACGGCAGCGACGAACGGTTCGGCTGGCCGACCACTAGGGAACCTCCGCCAACTCGCCGACGGCACCTTCAGCCAGGTCTTTTGCACCATGCCAGGATAGGCGCCTGTCGATCTTCGAACTGGTTGGCGCCCCGTAGGCCGCAGGCGATCCGGCCTTCGTCGGCGGAAAGGTTGTTCAGATATTGCCGGTCGGCTAGATGCGGCCGGAGTGCCTCGAAGGTCTCGTTGGCCCAGGCGATGTTGGCGTCGGTGTGCGCAGGGTCCACTGCCAGCACTCAGTCCCTCGGCGCGGCGCTCCTAGCCGGGCAAGCCTCGTCCGCCAGTGGCGCCACGGACGGGAAGTCGCCATCGACGGCGTCGAAGAGCAACTCAGGCAGCCACAAGTCCAGCAATGCCACGGCCACCCCGAAGCCGGAGTATGGCATTACCTCTTGCGTGTACTAAGAACCTCCTCCCCCCTGGGCCGCGAGAGGGACCGGGATGTCCGCGTTAGCGCTTGCGCAGGAGGGTGATTCCGTCGCCGATGGGGATCATGACCCGGTCGACTCGCGGGTCGGTGCGCACGTGGTCGTTGAAGTCGCGGACGGCAGTGAGCCGTTCGTCGATGACGTCCGGTTCGGTGACCTGGCCGAACCACAGCACGTTGTCGGCGCAGATGATCCCGCCGGGCCGCATGCGCGGCACCAGCAGTTCGTAGTAGGCGATGTACCCGGCCTTGTCGGCGTCGATAAAGGCGAAGTCGATCTCGCCGGGGATGTCCCGCAGGGTCTGCGTGGCGTCTCCTAGCAGCAACTCGATCCGGTCGTCCAGGTCGGCAGCGACGAAGAAACGGCTTGCGATGGCCGCCAGTTCGGCATTGATGTCGCAGGTGATCAGCTTGCCGCCAGGTGCGAGACCGCGCGCGATGCAGATGGCGGAGTATCCGGTGAAGGTGCCCACTTCGACGGCGAGGCGGGCGTCCAGCATCTGGGTGAGCATGGTCAGCAGCCGGCCCTGCTCGGGCGGTACGACCATCAGGGACCGTTTCCCGGCAGCTTCCTGGGTCTCGGCGAGGAGACTGGCCAGCAGCGGGTCGTGCGGGGTGGCGTTGTCGGCGACGTAGCGCTGGATGTCCGCGCGCAGGAACACGGACATGAACGCGGACTTGTCGCCCGCCGCCTTGACGTCGATCGGGTCCTGGCTCTCGTTGGCCACGTTGATGACAGGCTGACTCATATGATCTTCCTCCTTGGGCTCGGGTAGGGATGCCAGGCGGGCCTCGGCCATCTCCCTGACAATCTGCATTCCGGGTCGTGCGTTGTCTCGCTGCTGGGCTTCGATGCGCAGGCTGGGGCATGTCTCACCGCCGAGATGGGTGCAGACGTAGCCGTGGGCCACGTACATCTGCTGGAGTGCGGCGCGCACATCCCCGAGTCCCCCGTTCAGGTTGATCACGTAAAGTGATGCCTTGACTACGCAACGTATCACGAGTGGGATGTGGGAAGGACTCGAATCCGCGTTATCAGGGTGGAAATTGTTTGGAGACGCAGGGCCGTCCACAGGGACGGTGAGAACTGCGACTGCCACTGGACGCGCACCACCTCGTAATCGGCGCCAAAGCGATCGACAGGCCATCCTCATCGCGGCGTTAGCGGATGTTCGTGCTGCCGGAACGCGATGTTGTGCGGTGCCGCTCTCAGCTAGCTGATGGCCGGAAGTGGGGCAGGATCCGGCGTGCGTAGTAGGTCTCCCAGGGTTCGCCTGGTGCCCCGGCCGTGTATTCCTTGTCGAGGCTGACGAGCAGGTAGACCAGCTCGCTTCGCACGGGCTTGGCGTCCAGCAGGTCCGGCAGCTCCGACAGGTTGATGAGCCACCATGCGTACCAGGAAGCCCAGTCGTCGTCAGCTCCGTCGACGATACGGAAAACGCGGTGGTGGGTCTCGCCCGCCTCATGCAGCAAGGCGCTGACCTGCTCCAGTGTGTCCGACACGTGATTCCCCCCTCGCCGCTGTCAGCGGCATCAAGGTCATCATGGCCCGTCAGGCCAGCCCGTAACCGTACAGCAGCTCGGGGCCGAGCTCGGGACAATAACGGCGGCCATCGCGTCGATCACACGCAGGTGCTATAACGAAGTGTGATCGACGGCCGTAGCGGCCAGGTGGTTGCAGCATTGGGCCGGCGGCTCGGAGCAGCCGCCAGGGCCGCCGTCGGCAGCTTGTCCGGGCCCGGCCAGATGCACCTCGTCTCGGGCCGCAGCGGTATTGTCCGGACGGAGCTGACGCAGGGAGGTCAGGATGCGCGCATTCGCCGTACAGAGCTTCGGCGAGCCTGCGTCAGTCCAGGACCTGCCCGTTCCCGGTGCCGATGGCGCGGCGCTCATCCGCGTGCGGTTCGCGGGAATTAACCCGCTGGACAGCAACCTCCTAGGGCGACTGACCGCGGCCTCCTCGTACCCGTTTGTCGTGGGCATTGACTTCGCCGGCGTGGCCGAACGCGTCCCGGCCGGAGAACACGGCCTGCGGGCCGGGGACCGTGTCTTCGGCATGGCGCGGACACACGGCTCTTATGCCGAGTACACCGCAGTCTCCCTGGCGGCCAGGATGGAGCCGGTGGCCCGCATCCCCGACGGTGTAGCCGACGACCAGGCCGCCGCACTGCCCATTCCCGCCGTCACTGCGCTCAGGACGGTTGACCTGCTCGAGGTCACCGCGGGCCAGCAGGTTGTGGTGATGGGTGCGACCGGCGGGGTCGGTGGCTACGCGGTGCAGATAGCGCGTTCCCGCGGCGCGCACGTCATCGCGACTGTCCACGGCGACGCCGACGAGGCTCGCCGCCTGGGAGCCGAGGAGGTGTACGACAGCCAGGCCACAGACGTGATCGATGCGCTGCGCGCCGCTCACCCGGGCGGCGTTGATGCCGTCCTTGACCTGGTCAGCGGCCCGGACGCGATCCGCCGTGACGCCGAGGTCATCCGGCCTGGAGGACGCCTGGTGTCGACCATCTTCGCGGCGGACGAAAGCTGGTTCGCGCAGCGGGAGATCACCGCGCGCAATCATGCCTCCAACGCGAATCCGCTGATCTCGCCCCAAGGGCTGACCACCGTCGCCCAGATGCTTGCCGACGGTACGATAACCGCCCGCATCCGTTCCACCGTCGACCTGGACGCCGCCGGGCAGGTGCTGGAACAGCTCGGCCGTGGCGGTCTGCGCGGCAAGGCCGTCATCCGCCTCTGAATCCGGCCGCAAGCGAGCAGATCGCGGCCCGTCCCGGACAGAGAATGGCCGCTGCCTGGGCGGAGCGGTTCGATTTGGCGCACTGCCAAGCGGTGGACGCCGGACTGACCTCCGCAGGTGGATCAACGAGTGGAACAAGAACCGCTTAGGAGTTTGTCAGGTGCAGCCAGCCAACGGCGAACAGCCAGCCTGCCGCCACGTCCGCCGGCCAGTGCACGCCAAGGCAGATGCGGCTCACGCCGACTCCGGCCGCGGCGATCGTCGTGGCGGCGTATGCGGGAGCACCGCGGATGCCGATGGCGCGCACCGCCGCGCCGGCTGTGAGGACCGCGAGGGTGGTGTGCTTCGATGGCAGGCTGAACCCCTCCGGCTTGGCCAACCACGCCTCAGCGGGCGGTCGCCGGCGAGCGATCACCCGTGACAGGCGCCTTCTGGTCGCCGCACCGCTCGCCACCACCAGGCATGGCACGGCCGCCTGCCACCACGTGCCTCGCCGAGCGCCGCTGATCCCGGCTACCGCGAGGACGGGATACGCGACGTGCGGCTCAGCCAGCCCGCTCACGATGCGCGCGACCTTGATCGCGCCCGGGCCGCGACGGGCACGGACCGCTTCGAACGCCCGCCTGTCGAGGTCAGCTACCGGGCCGTGATCGACGCAGGCCGCCAAGGCCAGGACGGCAACGCAGGCCCCCGCGGCAGCCAACAGCCGCCGGATTCCCGTCACCGCCATGCGCTGTCCGCCCGTTCGGCCGCCTCCCGCCTCAGGGACGGCATCGCGGCGAGCAGCGCAGCCTCCGCCCGGCCGTATCCGCTCGCGCCCACCCACAGCCCCCAGCCCGTGGGGCGCCCGAACCGATTCCGCAGGCTGCTCGCCGCCAACCGGGCGGACGCCGCGTAGCCGGGCACTCCGGCGTCCCGCAGTACCCGCAGGACCTGCGGCACAATCTGTTCGCTGATCTCAAGAACCGGCACCCACGAGTTGTCGTCAAGCCCGTTGCCGTAGCCGCCGACAGGCAGCCACCACAGCCGGGCAAACTGCCCGGCAGGCTGCTGAACACGTCTCGTCACCGAGGCCGCCATAACATCCTCCTCACCACGTGTGGAGAGCAGGACCTATCGGCCGTATGGCTGCCCGCAGTCAGCGCGAGCGCGGCGAGATCCACCGCCGAGCGGCTTTGAGCCGCTGTTCCAAGCATACGGCGCGTGCGTCACAGCCACCACTGCCTATGCTGAGGGTGCCGGATGAGGCTCCGGCGGGGGCGCCTGGCGCCCAGCCGCGGCCCGTCGGCTTCCGCAGCGTCGTTGAGCGCCATCAGCAGCCGCGCCGACTCGGCGTTCACCACGGCCACCGAGTCCTTGCCCCGGACCGCCACCTCGGCTAGCCGGGCACCGAACCGCGCCACCCGGTCAGCCGCGTCGCCCGCGCTCAGCTGGGCGGCACGCCGCGTCAGCGCCACCTCATCCAGGAGCGAGCAGGCGATCCGGCGCGCCTGCATGATGGCCGACGAGCGCAGGTCCGTCACGCGACTGCTCGCCAGGTAGGCGTGGAAGTCGGTGGCGAAGGCGCTGAATCCCGGGTCGCCGCCATCCAGCGCCGCACGCGCCGACACGGGGTAGATCCTTCCCGGATCCGCCGACGCCCTGGCCAGCACCTGCCTGGTGAATTCCGCCGCCTCGCCCAGCCCGGCCTCATCCAGGTGGTCGGCCTTGTTCAGCACCGTGAACGTGGCCACGGAAAGGCCGCTGACCTTGGCGTACAGATCCCGCTCCGCCGCCGACACCGGCGGGTCGGCGGTCAGCACGAACACCGCAGCGTCCATGGTCTCCAGCGCCTCGTGCGCAGCGGCGGTATCCCACACGAACACCGACCCGGTGCCGGGCGTGTCCACCAGTTCCACGCCACCTGCCAGCAGCGGCGCGTCCAGGTACACGGTCACTGCCGCGATGTGTCGCCGGTTGCCTGGGTTGCCCCGTTCGGTGACCAGGTCCGGCAGCGCAGAAAGCGGCTGCTTCTCCTCGTGCCCGTCGGCGAACCGCACCTCCGCACGCGGGTCGTCGCCGTACCGAACGGTCGTGGCGACCGCGGTCAGCGGCGTCACCCCCGCGGGCAGCACGGCGCGGCCGAGCAGCGCGTTGACCAGTGTGCTCTTGCCGCGCTTGGCCTCGCCCGCGACTAGCACCCGCAGCCGCGCCGACTCGAGCCGGTCCCGCAGTGCCGCGATCCGCTCCCGGTCCTGGCCCGTGCCGAGAGCCGCCAGTTCGTCAAGGACGCCGGCCAGGGCGCCGTCAGCGTTCGTCATCAGGGCTGATCCTCCTACCACGTGCCTCGCCTGGTAGGGACCGTTGGCGGCCATCGCCGCGTTCGCGACGCCCGCACGCGATCGGCGGGCCAGCACGGCGAGCCCCTCCGCCGCGCTTCGTTCCAGGATAGCTGGCCGCCCGGGTCACGCCAGGGCCGTGACCGCCGCGGTCACGGCGACCAGGGCGATCAGCATGTAGAGCAGGTAGGCGTCCAGCCGACCGGACTGCAGCCGCTTCGCGGCCGTCACCACTTCGGCGAACAGCGCCGGCGGGCCGGTACAGCCAGCTCTCCACCACTTCGACCACGTCGGAGTCGTACCGCAGGTGCGGTGCCTGATCCGCGCCGCCGTCCCCGTCGGCGATGTCTTCGACCCCGGCCCTGGTGTGCAGCACGCTCGCCAGCACCCGCCTGGTGGGGTTCGCGTACCCGAAGGCGGTGTATGCGGCCGCCCCCTCGACCCCGATCGTCGCCGAGCGCCACGCGGGAACCCTGCGCACCCGGACCAGCCGCCGACCGGACAGCATGAGGGTAAGCAGGACGACAAGGGCCAGCATCACCGGGATCTCGATCCACAGCCAGGACGGCGACAGGATGGAGAAGCCAGCGAACACCGGCTGCACGACCCACGGGGACTTCAGTGCTCCCATGGTCAGCCCGGCCGGCACGACGGGCGACATCCCTGCCGCGATCACCCGGATCTCCAGCGGGGTCAACGCCGCGATTGCCAGCGAGCTCGCCGCGAGGAGCATCACAGCCACCCGCCCGGTCCAGCCGTACTCTGTCGCCTCGGGGGGAGCGATCCCCCCCAGACCCCCCCTGCGGACGGGGGGGCTACCCGCCCCCCCGTAGCCCCCCGGGCCGAGCACCACCATGCCGACGATCCTGACGAACGTGACCCCGGCGAACCCCGCGGTCAGCGCCACTGCCGCGCCGGCGAGCGCGAGCGTTAGCCTGCCACCGAGCGTGGCCACCCGGAACTGCTGCATTAGCGACTCAAGCAGGAACCACTCCGACACGAACCCTGCCGTAGGCGGCAGCCCGGCCAGCGTCAGCGAGCCCACCGCGAGGCCGACGCCGCTCCACGGCGCCCGGCGTCCGATGCCGCGCAGGGCTTCGAGATCGTCGCTGCCGCCGACCGCCTCGATGCCCGCGGCGGAGCTGAACAGCAGCGACTTCGCGGCGGTGTGCGCCACCATCTGCAGCGTCGCGGCCAGCAGGCCGATGGCCACGAGTCGCTCGTTACCGACCGCAGCGCCGGTCAGCGCGACACCGAACCCGGTGATGATGAGCCCGCTGTTCTCCACGCTGGAGTAGGCGATCACCCGTGACAGCCGGTTCTGCACCGCGGCGTGCGCGATGCCTAGCAGGGCGGAGAATCCGCCGAGCAGCAGCAGGACGCCGGCCAGCCAGCCCGGTGGCCGCCCGAGCAGCGCTAGCGTCCGCCACATCCCGTAGAAGCCGACGTTGACGCATACCCCGGCCATGATCGCCCGCGCGGGGCCGGGGGCGGCCGGGTAGCCACGCGGCATCCAGACCTGGAACGGCACTAGGCCCGCCTTAACCGCGAACCCGGCGAGCAGGAGCACCAGCGCGGTGGTCCTGGCCGCGCCGGAGGGCGCGTGCGCGAACGAGGCGAGCACGATCGAGTGCGACTTCGCGGCGAGCAGCAGCAGCCCGATGAGCAACGCTGCACCGCTTACCTTCCCGAACGCGACGGTGACCCGCGCGGCCCCAGCCCGGTCGGGCGCGCCGCGGTTGGCTCCGGCGAGCAAGTAGAACGCGGCGGTCAGCGCCTCCCAGCCGAACAGCGCGGTGAACGCGTCCTGCGCGGTCATGATCACCACTGCCGCGCCAAGCGCCAGCGCATACCCCTGCGCCAGCATCCGCGTGGCCGCCGACTCCGACCTGGCCGCCCAGCTGGCGAACGCGGCCGACACCGGCACCGCCGCGCCAAGCGCCATCACCAGGAACAGGCCCGACAACCGGTCGACGGCCAGGCCGCTTCCCTGCCCGGTCCCGGCGGGCGGGGCAAGCCACCCGGCCACGTTCAACTGGACCGCCCGGCCTGCCAGCGCGAACCCGCCCGCAGCCGCCGCGCACGCCGACCCGGCCGCGCCAAGGGCGTACGGCGCGCCGCGCGCCCAGCCCGGCCTCGAGACGATCAGGCCGGCCGCCGCAGCCGCCGCCAGGAGGATCAGCCCTGCCGCGAAAAGCGCGCTCACCTTCGTACCCCCGTAGCGGTGGCAAGCTTGCCGGTCGCAATCAGCAGGGCGTTCAGTATCCCGAACGGGCTCGGCGGGCTCCCCGGCACCCACACGTCGACCGGGACCGGGCCGTCCACCCCGGAGAGCCGGTCACTCAAGAGCCCGCCGCTGACCGCGTCCGTGCCCACGGCGATCACCACCTTCGGATCCGGCATGCCCTCGTAGGTGGTGCGCAGCGACCCGGTCATGCCGACCGTTCCGGCACCGGTGACCAGCAGCACGTCGGCGTGGCGCGGGCTCGCGGTGAAGAACACCCCGAGCCGGCCGATGTCGTAGACCGGGCCGAGCAGCGCCTGGATCTCCCATTCCTCGCTGCCGTCAGATCCCGCGTCCACGTGCCGGACGTGCACGCTGCGGCGCAGCGCGGCGGTCCGGGCGGCGAGCGCGGCCTGGGCAGCGGTGACCGCCGTGTCCGTCTCCGGTTCCTCCGGGACGACCAGGGCCTGCCGGGCTACCGCCGCCGTGGCTAGCCCTGTCGCGCCTTGCGACCAGGCGAACAGATCGGGCCGCGCCGCCACGCAGCGCCCGCACAGGACGCACCGTCCCTGGTCGACGCGCAACTGGTCGATGGTCTCGATCGCCCCAGTCGGGCAGAGCCTCTCGACCTCGGCTCCTTCGGCCATGACGGCATCCGGCAGCACAGTGGCCGGGCCGCGCCATGAGTCCGCGTACTCGTCGGCGCGTCCCGGCCAGCGGGTCGTCACGATCCCGTCGCGCAGCCCGCGAAGTACCCAGATGCTCACAGGGCCGCCCCCGCGACGGACAGGCCGAAGCTGGCCTCGATGAACGGGAAGTCGGTGAGGATGTCGCCCGCGAATACCTCGTGCATCAGCACCAGGTTGTGGAACGAGGCCGACCTCGGCTGACAGCGGGTGACCCGGCCGTCTTCGACGGTCAGGTCGTAGATGACCTCTCCTTGCGGGGCCTCGGCCCAGCCGGTCGCCCGGCCGTCCGGGAGATCGCAGGGCCTCTGGAGAGTTGGCCGCTGTCGTTCGGGAAAGTCGATGAGGGCCTGCCGGATGAGGCGGAAAGCCTCAGCGATCTCCTCGAACCGGACCCGGAGCCGGGTCATGGCGTCTCCCCCGGAGTGCGGCTTGGCTGGTGTCATGCCGAGCAGCGGGTAGGCGTCGTGCGGGCGGGCGAGGCGCGCGTCGTCGGAGTACCCGGATGCCTTGCCAATGGGGCCGAGGGCGCCGTGCTCGCAGGCGCGGGCCGGGATGAGCCGGCCGGTGCCGCGCAGCCGGTCGAGGAACGAGGAGGTGCCCATCAGCGCCTCAGCGTCAGCGGTGACCTGCTTCTCGATCGGACCGAGCCCGGCGAGGATCTCGTGGGGGCTCTTCCGGGGGACCGCCGCTATCCCCCCAGGGACCACGACGCCACGGCCGAAGCGGCTGCCGCACAGCCCGCTGACCAGGCGCAGCACCCGTTCCTTGTGCAGGGCGAAGCGGGCGGTGGCGACCGCGAGGCCGGCCGCGTCCGCCAGCCGCATCGCGACGTCGAGATGGTTGGCGATCCGCTCAAGCTCGGCGTGCACGACGCGGACCAGAGCGGCTTCGCGGGGAATCTCGCACCCGGCGATCGCTTCGGCCGCGTGGCAATAGGCGAGGGCGTGGGCGACGGAGGCGATGCCCTCGGCCCGCTCGGCGAGGAGCACGCCGTCGCTGACGGTCATGCCGGTGAACCTGGCGGCGATGCCGCGGTGCTTGTAGAAGATCCGCATGTTCAGGTGCGGGATCGCCTCGCCTGGGGTCTCGATCAGGTACTCCATCGACTCGAACACCCCGGAGCGGACGGGCCCGTGCGGGATCGTGAACAGGCCGTAGCCGGCGACGTGCCTGGGCAGCGCGTGGTCGTCCGGGCGGCCGGGCACTGTCAGGGGTGCGAGCCGGGGATGGCCGTCGGGAATCACGCCCGTCTCGTCGTGGATCACCCGCTCGTACCAGAACGCGGCGCCGATCACCGTGGTGAGCGCCGGGTACCTGGCCGCCCCCGGCGGTAGCGGCGCCTCCAGCGTGTCGATCCCGTCCGGGCTCGCGACGTGGGCGGACAGGGTGATGCCACGGTCCCTGTGCGCCGCGAACACGCCTGCGAACCTGTCGCCGCGCGCCACCCTGGCTTCCAGCGCCTCGGCGAGCGCCGTCACGGTCGGCTCGGTGCTCGTGATCGTCATTGCGCACCTCGCAGTTGTGCCACCGCCTGGGTGATCAGGTTCGTGAGCTCTCCCGGCGGATGCACCCCGAGCAGGACCAGGACCGCAAGGCCTGCCAGGACGGGGACCACCATCCAGGCGCTTGGCTCGCCTGGCGCAAGGACCCGGCTCGCCTGCGCGCGGGACCGGACCGCGACGGCGCCCCCGTCCGCGTGAGCGCCGCCGGCCGCCTCGGTTTCGTGGGCCGGTGCCTCCTCTCCTCCGCCGGCCAGCACCTTGGCGGGCCCGGGTGTCAGGAGCATGCTGGTCACCGAGGTGGTCAGACCGAAGAACGCGACCGCCACCAGGATCACGAGCACCGCGGCGGCCGCGTCGCTCTCGCTAGACAGTCCTCCGGCGACGATCTCGAACTCGCTGCGGAAGATGCCGGACGGGGGAAGGGCGGACAGCGCGAAGACGGCGAGCAGGAACAGCGGCCCGCTCCACGGCAGCAGCCGCAGACCGTCGCGCATGGCGGACATCTGCTTGGTCCCGTATTTGACCGTGAACACGCCCGCGCCCATGAAGGCGTTGCCCTTGGCGGCGGCGTGCGCCATCACGTGCAGCAGCACCCCGGCGAGCGCGACCGGCGCGCCGAAGGACACGCCGATCGCCAGGATGCCCATGTGCTCCACGCTTGAGTACGCGAGCAGCCGCTTGACGTCCCGCTGCCCGAACACGTAGAGCGAGGCAAGCAGCAGCGACGCGATCCCGAACGCAAGCAGCGTGTCTCTCGGGATGCCAGTGCCAAGCGCGGCGGTGGCGACCTGGTAGAAGCGCAGGATGGCGTAGAAGCTGGTCGCAAGCAGCGCACCGGACAGCAGCGCGGACACCGGCGTCGGCGCCTCTGAGTGCGCGTCCGGCAGCCAGGTATGCACGGGAACCAGGCCGACCTTCGTGCCGTAGCCGAGAACCGCGAGGAGGAACGCCAATTCGACTGGCGTCTTCGGCAGGCGGGAGCCTGCGGAGATCAGCGGCTGGATCGCGAGGTTGGAGTGCGCGCCAAGCACCTGCGCCCCGGCGTAGTAGGCGAAGATGGTGGCCAGCAGGCCGAGGCCGAGGCCCACGGACGCGATCAGGACGTACTTCCATGACGCCTCGGCGGCCCCGTCCGTGTCCTCAATCGCGACGAGCAGCGCGGAGATGACCGTGGTCACTTCGATGGCGATCCACAGCAGCGCCAGGCTGCCCATCAGCGGCGCGGCGAGCATTGCCCAGGCGAACACGTTGAAGCCGAGGTAGAACCGGCGCGTGTACCGGTCCGTCCGGTCTTTCAGGTACCCCGCCGCGTAGACGCCCACGGCCGCGTACAGGAAGCCGGTAGCGAGCAGGAAGATCACGCTGACCGCGTCGGCCCGCAGGTATGTCAGGTAGTTCAGCGTGCCGTGGGTGGCAGCGGGGATCAGGGCAAGCACGAGCCCGAAGCACGCGATGCCAGACGCGATGGTGATCCCCGCCGCCACCCGGGCCGGCGTCAGGAAGCACACGATCCCGGCGGCCAGCGGGAGGATGAGGATGGCCAGGATGACTCCGATCACCACTGTCTCCTATTCACCACTGGCGCCTATCCGCGCAGCCGGGTCAGGTCGGCGGTCGACAGCGACTCCGCTCGCGCGTGATGTGCCCGGATCAGCATCCCGAACACGACTACAGCGAGCAGCAGGTCGAACAGGAACGCGGTCTCCAGGAGCAGCGGCAGCCCGGCCGCCACGACGAGCGCCGCCAGCGAGATCGCGTTCTCGAGCGAGAAGAACCCGATGGCCTGCGAGGCGACATCCCGGCGCACGATCATCAGCCCGAACGCGACGAACAGCATCGCGGCCGCGATCGCAAGGGCGAGGGCAGGCGCCTCGGCACTGTGAATGCCCAGGTTCCCACTGTGTTGACCCGGGAGGGCGACCCCCCGGAGCCCCCCGAAAGTGAAGAACCCGAACGCCGCCAGGCCGATGCAGGCCAGCACGGCGGTCGCCGGGCTCAGCGTGTAGCTGCCGGCCACCCCGGGCGTTTCCTCGCTGGCTGGCGCGCCGAGAAGGCGGCGCAACACCAGCGGCACGGCGCCCACCTTCAGCGCGGCGGACAGCGCCGCGAGGGCGTACAGGTCGGGCAGGCCCCGGTCAGCGGCGATGACGACCGCCAGCACGGAGATCAGCGCCGACTGGACCGCGTACAGCCGGACCTGGTCCCGCACAAGCGCCTGCCGCAGCATCCCGAACTCAAGCAGCAGCATCAGCGCGGCGATCACGTCGGCCGCACCCGTGTACACACCCGGAGCCTGGCCGGGGGTCGTCCCCGCTAGGGCAAGCAGAGCTGCGTTCATCACCCGCCCCCAAGGTAGAGAGTAAAGACGCCGAGCACCGCGAGCAGGAACGCGGCAGACGCGTATTCGGTGATCTTGAACAGGCGCAGCTTGGCGAACGAGTCATCGATCACCGCGACGACCACGCCGATCGCGGCCGCCTTCGCAAGCAGCGCCACGATCGCCAGCAGCACGGCACCGAGCCGCTGCGTGGACGCCAGGCCCCACGGGGCGACGAACACGTCGCACAAGATCGTGAACAGGATGAATTGCTTGAGCATCGAGCCCCACTTCAGCAGGGCGAAGTAGGGGCCCGAGTGCTCGAAGGAGCGGGCCTCCTCGATCATGCCGAACTCGTTGGTGCCGGTGTGCGTCTCCACGGGGATCCGGCCGGTCTCGTGCAGGATCACCATGAACAGCGCCGCGGACGCCAGCAGGTGGGCGGGGCGGATCACCTGACCGGCCGATGACCGCACCGTTGCCGCCAGCGCGTAGGGCAGGTCGGTGCCGGTCAGCAGTGCCACTGTGAACACCACGAACAGCACGACCGGCTCGGTGATCGCCGAGAACGTCTTCGCCCGGCTCGAACCCAGCTGCGCGTACGGGCTGCCCGTTTCCAGAGCGGCGGTCGCCACGACGAAGCTGGCCAGCGACAGCAGGAACCCGCCGCCCAGGATGTCGCCCATGTAGCCGAGCGGCAGACCGTACGTCGTCAGCACCGGGATCAGCAGCGGGATCGTCAGGTACGCCGCCACCGCCACCGGCGGCGCGGCCAGGAAGAACCAGCTCGCGCCTGACGGGGCGAGCGCCTCCTTGCGGCACAGCTTCGCCAGGTCGTAGTACGGCTGCAGCACCCGAGGTCCCCGCCGCCCTTGCAGCCGCGCCTCTACCTTCGCGATCAGGCCCATCACCCCGGGCGCGCCGAACGCGACGGTGACGACCTGAAGCAGCTGAATGACGGGGATCGGGACGGCCGCGCTCATCGCGCGACCTTCATATCATTGCCTGGCGGTTCCAGCCCCTCGTCTTTCATAACGCCTCCTACCCGTGAGAGCCCTGAGTTTCAGGGGGGGGTAGAGGCCATCAGCACGGCTGGCGCCGGGCGGTTATGGCGAGCCTCATCGCCAGGGCACCATCATGTCTCACGCTGTGCCCGCCCCGCAACTGGGCTTGTCGCGATCTGAGACGAGAGCGGGTTGCCGCTGTGCCAGGATCTAGGCACGGCGTTACGGGGCTCGAAGCCGGAATGGGGAGTTGTGGGCGAGACGGAGAGCACGTCGCGACAGGCGCCTGGGCTGACTGTTGCTCTTGATATGCCGTCAGCACGGATTCTCGCTGACCAGGCGTCTGTCATTCAGGATCTTCAATTTGTCATGGACTGCTGCAAGCGGCTGCTCACGGAACTGGCCAGACCCGAGGATGATCGGGACGGGGTTGTGCCGCTGGCGCTGTGGTCGGCCGCTCTGGTGGCCTATGCCCGGTGTTTCGGCGAGGGCAGGCGTTCCGGGCTCACGGTTGACGATGTACGGAAGCTGCCTCTGCAGGGGGCAGTAATGAAATTCCACGAATGGGTTATCGAGGAACGTGACAAGCTTACCGAGCATCCAGCGGACCCATTTGAGGCAGCGAAGATCGGGGCCGCTCTTTCCCCGGCCGGCCAGAAAGAGCGGCGGGTAGAAGGCATCGCGATTTTTTCCACGAGCCATGTCCTTATCGATGCCACCGGCGTGCGGCAGCTGGGCGGCCTGGCGTCAGAACTAGCGAAGCAAACAGCAGGCAAAGTGCAGAAACAGCAGGACTCTGTACTCTCCGACGCACAGCAGTTGGACATAGGCAGTCTGTACGGGTCGCCGCCGCTACGCACGCAACGACCCTCAGGCGGCGGAGATACGCCGTAGGCAAGTCAGGACGACGGCATCCGTGCCGCGGCCATGGAAATCAGCGCCGCGCGGGGCGGCGCCTGTCATCCCGGCAAGTGGGGCAGCAGGTGCTCGACGGCGATGGGCAGTTCGCGGACCCGGTAGCCGGTGGCGTGGTAGACCGCGTTGGCGATCGCGGCCGCGGAGCCTACCTGCCCGATCTCGCCGACGCCCTTGACGCCGAGCGGGCCGGTGACCTGGTCGTCTACCTCGATGAGTTCGACGTCGACGTCGGGCGCGTCGGCGTTGACCGGCACGAGGTAGTCGCCGAGGCTGGCGTTCGCCCAGCGGCCGTGACGGGTGTCCATGCGGGTGCCCTCGAGCAGGGCCTGGCTCATGCCCCAGAGCATGCCGCCCATGAGCTGGCTACGGGCGGTCTTGGGGTTGAGGACCCGGCCGGGAGCGAAGGCGCCGACCATCTGCCGGACCCGGATGATGCCCAAGTCTGCGTCAACCGCCACCTTCGCGAACTGGGCACCGAAGGTCAGCAGGCCGTACGGGGTGTCCAACGGCGGCGGGTCCCAGCTTCCGATGGCTTCGGCGTCGTTCATCCGGTGCCGCCCCATCACGGCGGTGTAGGTCTCGCCGGTCCCGGGATCGTCGGCCAGGGTCATCCGCCCGCCGGCTGCGGTAACCGCGGCGGGGTAAGCGCCGTGCAGCGGCGACTGCGCGTCCCCGACCGCCAGCGCGATCAGCTGGTCGCGCACGGCGATGCCAGCGTTGTGCACGGCAGCGCTGACCATCATCGCGCCGTTCGAGCCCACCGGGGACCTGGCGGCCGGGTAGTCGGTGTCGCCGAACTCCACGCGCGTATCGCCCAGGCCGATGCCGAGCGCGTCCGCGGCCACCTGGGTTAGCACCGTCGTCATGCCGGTGCCGAATTCCTGCGCAGAGGTCTGCACGACGGCGGTGCCGTCGGCGTACAGGTGAGCGCGGGCCCGCTGGGTGCGCATGAAGAACGCTACCGGGTAGGCGGCGGCGGCCATCCCTGTGCCGATCAGCCAGTTCCCGTCACGCTCGAAGCGTGGCGCCGGGTTACGGCGCTCCCACCCGATCCGCGATGCGCCACGCTGCAGGCATTCCCGCAAGCCGGAGCTGGACCACGGGTTGCCGTTGGGGTCGGCCTCGGCCAGGTTACGCAACCTCAGTTCGACGGGGTCGACCTGGAGCTGGCTGGCCAGCTCGTCCATCGCGCACTCGAGGGTGAACACGCCGGCCGCCTCGCCCGGTCCGCGGGTGAACGTCGGTGTCATCGTGTTGCCCCGGACCAGCCGGTGCACGCCCTCGAAGGCGGGGCTGGCGTACAGCTGCGAGGCGACACCGAAGGCGGGCTCAGCCCAGTCGTCGAACGGGGAGGTGACCGAGATCTTGTGGTGCCGGATCGCGGTCAGCTTGCCCGCGCTGGTCGCTCCCAGCTGGATGTGCTGTTCCTGCTCCTCGCGGTGCCCGCACGAGGTGAACATCTGCCCGCGTGGCACCGTGAGCCGGACCGGCCGCCGGACATGCTGGGCAGCCAGCGCGGTAAGAGTGACGTGGGGCCAGACCATCGCCTTGGCGCCGAAGGCCCCGCCTACGTAGCGGGTCAGCACCCGGACCTTGGACAAAGACAGCCCGAGGAGCACGGCGACGGTCACCTGCACGGCCTTGATTCCCTGGCAGGAGTCATAGAGCGTGAGCTGGTCGCCGTCCCAGGCTGCCGTCGTGGTCAGCGTCTCGATCGGGTTGTGGTGGTTGGCGGCGAAGTGGAATGACACGTCGATGCGCAGGTCGGCGGCCGCAAGCCCGTCCTGGACGTTCCCGCGCCGGACACTCCCGGGTATCAGGCCACCGAAGATCCTCTCCGGCTCGTACGCGTCACCGCGTCCCTGGTCGATCGTGGTGGCAGAAGGCGCCTCGGCGTAGCTGACCTGGACCAGGGTAGCGGCGTGCTGTGCCTGCTCAAGAGTGTCGGCCACCACGACCGCGACCGGCTGCCCGGCATAGTGGATAACGTCATCTTGCATGGGGAAGAACGTCTGGCCAGGCGCCGGGCCGCCCAGCAGCGACGGGACCAGCGGCACCTGGTTCACCTTCGGCGTGTTGTGGTGGGTGAGGATCCCGGCCACGCCCTGTGCGCGTTCCGCCTGCGAGGTATCGATGGTGATCCGGCCGCTTGCCACCTCGGCGCCGACAATCTGGGCGTAGGCAAGGCCAGGCAGCGTGATCTCGCCCGAGTACCGCGCGGTGCCGGTGACCTTCAGCGGCCCGTCCACGCGGCTGACCTCCTGCCCGACAGCCCCGCTCATCGCGCCCCTCCGTCCGTGAGGGCGGTCAGTGCCCGGACGATCGCCCGCTGCGCCAGCTCAACCTTGAACGCGTTCAGCGGCCTCGGTGTGGCCATGGCCAGTTCCCGGCGGGCCGCCTCGGCGAAGCTGGCCCCGGTGGCCGGCTGGCCGAGCAGGCTCGCCTCGGCGCGCCGGGCGCGCCACGGCCTGGTGCCGACGCCGCCCAGCGCCAGCCGCACCTCAGCCACGGCGCCGTCCTCGATGCGGACCGCGGCCGCGACCGAGGCCAGGGCGAACTCATACGACTCGCGGTCGCGCAACTTGTGGTAGGCCGAGTGGCGAGCCACCGGCGTGGCGGGCACCTCGATGGCGGTGATCAGCTCACCGTGCTCCAGCGGATGCTCACGCTCGGGAGTGTCACCGGGAAGCAAGAAGAAGTCGTCGATGCCGATGGCCCGTTCTCCCGCAGGCCCGCGGGTGTGCACTACCGCGTCCAGTGCGACCAGCGCGACCGCGACGTCCGACGGATGGGTAGCGATGCACTTGTCGCTGGTGCCGAGTATGGCGTGGCCCCGGTTAAAGCCATCCAGGGCGGCGCAGCCGCTGCCAGGGTCGCGCTTGTTGCACGGTGAGGCCACGTCACGGAAATAGCTGCACCGCACGCGTTGGCACAGGTTGCCGCCCATCGAGGCCATGTTCCGCAGCTGCGCCGACGCGCCCAGTAGCAGCGCCTGCGCGGCGCGGATGTTCGGGTACGCCGCGCAGCGGCAGGCCCTCTTCCAGCAGCGCCACAGCCGACATGATCTGGCCTGGCGTGCAATAACCACATTGGAACGCGTCGCGCTCCACGAACGCCGCCTGCATCGGATGCAGGTCCCCGCCCGACGACAGTCCCTCGATGGTAGTCACCTCGCGGCCCTCGCAGGCGACCGCGAGGGTCAGGCACGCCAGCACCCGCCGGCCGTCCACCCACACCGTGCAGGCACCGCACGTCCCCTGGTCACAGCCCTTCTTCGACCCGGTCAGCCCGAGATGCTCACGCAGGCCATCAAGCAGGCTCACCCGCGGCTCGAGCCGCACCTCGTGCCTCTTGCCGTTGACGGTCAGCACCACAGCTGTGACCGCAGGGCCTCGTTCCACCAGCGGCGAGGCGACTTCTATACCCATGATGCACTCCCTCCGTATACGCATGGTGCCCTCCCTCCGCTGACCGCCAACCTCGTACTGCCGGTCGGGCCGTAACCTGGGCAGGCGAGCCACCCAGGCCCGCACGAGGATCACTAAGCAGGTCAGAGACGCTCTGGAAGAGGAGCTGAGCCCGCGACGAGGTGAATGCCGCGAGAGCGGCGGCCGGAATACGGACCCTATGCGGTCGTGGGCGGCCCGGCTAGATCAGCCCGGCGGCGTCGGTGACCTCGGCGCCGTAGTAGGTGCGCAGGTACTGCAGTGCCCGGTTTTGGGCCTGCTGGTAGCCGTCGGCGGCGAAGGGCTGGTATACGGCGGTGGCGTCAGCGACAACGACGAGCTGGATGCCCCGGGCAAACGCGTCATAGCTGGTGTGACGGCAGCAGCAGTCGGTGTGCTGTCCGGTCACCACGAGCCGGTCGATGCCGTGCACCCGGCAGGTGGCGTCGAAGTCTGTCTGGGTGAACACGGAGTAGTAGCGCTTGGGCACCACGATGTCGCTTGCCTGCGGCGTCAAGGCTTCGATGACTCTCGCTCCCGGGGTGCCGGCCATGGCATGCTCGCCGAAGACCGCGAGCTCGAAGTCACCGGCCCGGTGTGCGTCGCTGCCGTACACCACCAGCCAGTCGTCGCGGCCGCGGGCCATGCGCGCCAAGCCGCCGATCGGTTCGGTGATCTGCTCAGCAGCGGGGTTGGCCAGCTTGCCGGTGATGAAGTCATCGAGCATGTCAAGCACGAGCAACGCGGTCGCCATGCCGGTACTCTCCTCCCGCATACGCTGCTGGCAAGGTACCTATTCCACTCTGGCACACGCCCGCCGTCGGCCGGCCAGCAACCCCAGGACTAGAACCTTCGGACCGATTGTTTCCGCCCGTCAGGCGAGGTACCGGATGTTCTTTACGCACGGTGTACCGCGTTCCTAGTCCTGGGTGGCTCGCAGCGCGTACAGCAGCGGGATCGCGGCGATCTTCTCGTCGGTCAGGTCGTCCCACTCGATGCCCGCTTCCGCGCGCGGTGGCACGCCAGGCCGTGCGCGGGCACGGGCGTCGATTACCCGCTCGGGCGTGACCACGAAGTCGACGGGCACGTCGTGGCTGGTCAGCGGGATCGTCCCGGCTGGCTTTCCGAAGAGCAGGCACACGCCGTTCCGCGCTCGGTGATTGGCAGACGCCCTTACCCGGCATGCTATGTCTAGGTCTTGTCCTTCCCTGGCGATTGAATTCCCGTAAGGTCAGAGCCTGTGGAACGCGTTATGCCGCCGGGCGGCTACTCAAGGGGCCTGGGAGAACCTGAGGCGCGATCCGTCCAGGAGACCTCTGACCAGGGCCGCCGGGTGACCTTCACCTGGTTCGATCCCCCGTTCCGGCCGGAACCGCCGCACTCCAATCAGGCATACGGCATTTGCTTCACCGACGCCGGGATGATCGTTCTGGGCGCCTGGGATGGCGATGGCGAGCGGCACTGGAACCTGCTCGGCGGCGGGGTCGAGCCCGGCGAAACGCTGGAGGACTGCCTGGTCCGGGAAGTGATGGAGGAAGGCTGCGCCCGCGTTGTCGAGAGCCGCTACATCGGCTGCCAGCGCGTTGACGACCCTGACCACCCGACTGGCCCCTGGCGCTACTACCAGGCCCGCTTCTGGGCCCGGGTCGAGCTCCTGCGATGGGATCCGCAGTACGAGATCGACGAGCGCCGCCTGGTCCGGCCCGAAGACTTCCTCCGGACCCTGAGCTGGGGCTCCGCACCCAGCGCCGCCATCATCCTCGCGGCAGGGCTCAAGGCCGAGGCCGAACGCACACAGGGCTGACAGCCCGCCGGGCGCTGCGCCTATCCCCGTCTGATCCTGCCCAAGAGAATGCCGGCAGTCCGCGAGCCCGGAACGGAACAGCCGATATCCCCGTATGTGCAGGTCCGGGCTCACGCACTGGCCGAACGGGATACCTATGTCGATGCACGGAAGGTCATCGTTTCACCAGAGCATCGGCGTCACGCCGAGCCGGACCCGCTCCTTGGAGAGGTTCGCGGTCACCGCATGATCTCCTTAGCCTGATCCGTAACGAGTGGTTGTTCCTCTGGTCCACGCTGCCGTGGCACTTCGCTGAGCCCTGTGCCGGCCAACGCGGTGCCGGCCAACGCGGTGTCGGTGAGCACGGGCAGGATAGCCCCGGCGAGCTCGAACGACTCCGCCAGCTCGAAGGTGGGGGCGGCGTTCAGGCCGCTGCGGCCGGGGACCGGTTTCTTCATCAGCCGGGCGATGCCGTCGCGGAGGCGGAACATCTGCGGCACCGCGTCGAGGAGCAGCTCCGGCCGGCCGGAGAAGGCCCGGGTGAGGAGTGCCAGGAAGCCGGCATATGTCCGGTTGAACGCGCGCGCCGCGGCGCAGAGCCCGGAGTCCTGCGGGTAGTCGTCAAGACGGGCGTTCTTCAGCACCGGGTAGACCGCCGTCCAGTCGACCTCAAACTCCGGTCCGGTTGGCTGCCCCGGCTCGTCGCCCGCCAGGTAGTAGCGGCCGAGCTGCAACTGCTGGAGCCGGTGGTAGTGGGCGAGCTCTCCGCCGTCGTAGATCCCGCCGCCCAGTCCCTCTCCCTGCCCCGCGATGAGGGAGAGTGCCTCGAGGGCGGAGGTGAGGCCGGTCACGCAGACCGGCTTCCCGCCGCCCGAGTAGAAGTACTCGGCTGTGATCTGACGGCCGGGGTCGCCGGTGAACAGCTCCCTGCCCTCGGCGGCGTACTCCTCGTCCAGGCGCCGCAGGCCGCGGGAGATCTCCTCATAGAACTCGCCGATGCTGTAGTACTGCAGGCCCGGCTCGGTAGGGCTGGCGGCGAGCATCGGATGCTCGGGCTGCCCCCGCTCGACCAGCCTCGCTTGCTCGCACGGGGCCTGCGCGGGCCGTTCGATCCTCAGGAACGTGCCGACGGCCTCCTGTGAGAACGGCTGCAGGTCTACCGTGAACTCCGTCTCGCCGTCCGGCAGGCACGCCGGGTACCGAGGCACGAAGTCCGGCCGGGTGAGGTCGGGCCAGCCGCCGACGGCGTTCATGACGTTCGCCACCAGGGACAGGTGCAGCATCTCTTCCACCGCAACGACGCGAAGGATGTGCCAGGCGGGCGAGTTGGTCCCGGGGTGCAGGGAGTAAAGCGCTGTCAGGTAAGGCGGGAGCGTGGCGTGCTCTAGCCGCAGCGCCGCATACAGGTATGCGTGCAGTTCCTCGCGCGTGGTGATCCTTGATTCCGTCACTGGTTCCTCCCCGACGCGGCGACCGGGGCCCATCGCGGCCGTCGCCCTTCCAGACGACTAAGCCCGGACTTCCCCGAATTACCCGCCCAGACTTAGATAATTTCCTACATGGGTTTTCACCGGCGACCGTAATACCCAGCCCTCTCATCAGGTAAACGACCTCAGGCAGCTAAGACTCCGTACCGCGCAAGCGCCGCCGCCATCTGCTCGGAAAAGTGGAGATATTGCATTGAGCGTCAACGGTGTCAAGGAACCGCCTGGCTTTACCGATGGTACATTACGGCTATCCGGGATTATTTAGTCCCTATTCCCTCGCCCTGGCGCCAGCGGCGCGTGAACGGTGACCTGCTCCCGGCGGGCCGCAGCTGGATGCCCTTGGCGCGCAGGACGGCGCCTGCGGCGGCGGCAGGCCTGCCGGTAAGCAGCTCGATATGGTGCAGGCCGAGCCCGCAGCCTTCGTACAGGTCGCTGACGAGGTCGGCCGTCAGCGGCTGCGGTGCGGGGAAGCGTTTCCAGGCCGGCTCTGTCAGGGTGATCACGGGGACGCCGTGCTTGTCCAGGACCCGGCGGACCTCCGGGTCGGCGTACAGGGCGGTGAGCAGCTCGACTTCCGAGGGCCCACGCGAGGACGGCGGCTCAGTCCGCGAGGCGGGCAGCCCGTCCCGGCTAGACAGGTGCGCCATGACCTCACCGAGCCACTCGTCGTCGGCGGCCTCGCGCGTCACGCGCCGCGCGCCGCCGCTCGGCCTGACCTCGGTCACGGCCTCGTACAGCAGCCGGATGACGGAGTGCCGGTCGATGCCGGTCACCGCGGCGATCTTGGCGACGGGAAGCAACTGGCAGGCGCGCAGGTGGGCGACGCGTTCGGACAGCGGCGCGTCGGGAAGGTCCTGCGGGCAGCCCGTGTCCAGGCTGACGCCGTCATGCGGGCAGCACCGCCCAGGGCACTCGCTCACGCCGCGCAGCCTCCGCCGTCAAGTCTCGTCTGGCAGGGACCGTTGGCGGCGCTTCCGCGTTCGACGGCGAGCCCCTCCGCCGTTATGTGCCTTATGGTAATAAATATCCGGTCCCCCCGCCCAACACACCCCTGGCATAGTTGTCGAGCGCCGATCTGTACCTCGCCACGCCAAGGCCGCCTCCTGGGCCCTGCGGGCACCGAGCAGGTCGCGCTCGCCGATGGCTCGGCGGCGCGTATCTAGCCGCTTCAGCCCGGAATCGTACTCCGGCAGCTGCCCGTGGCGGAAGTCGCCGCCCGCGATCATGGGCTCGACCCCGTCCGCTCCCTCACGGCAGCCGGTGATGACGCCGTCGTACTCACGGACGCGTGCCGCGTTGAAGGCCGCCGTCGCCTGGATGCTGAGCCCGGCGCTCGGCCCGACCTGCTATCCCCGCGGCGGGTATCCCTGTCACACTCCCCACAGACACCTAGCGCGACGGCGCACGACCGTGGCTTGAGGGCGGCTCGGCACGGGGGGATCCGTGACGCCTAGCGGGTGAAACACGAACTCGTTCGGAATAGAGAATAAGAATCTTCCACCGAACGAAATAATGGTTCCCCTCCCCGGCCAGACATCGCCGTGGGCGGCCGAATATGCGGGCAACCGGCGGGTAGCGTGATCGCGAGACACACATTCGCTAATGCCGAGCAGAGGTAATCCCGCAGGTCAGAAAGCCGGACGAGGCACCGCGAATTGCCTCAGCTTTCAGCTATTACTCAGCCTGTGTTCATCCTATGCGGAATATCGTCACTGAGCCTAAGGACATGAGGCCGTGCCGGCAGCTGGATCGTCCGGCCGTCCGGGATTTTCTGCCGCCAGCTCGCGGGACGACGCCCGCCTGCCTTCACGGGGGAGTTTCTGTGACCGCCATTCCTACCCGGGCCGACCTACAGGCCGCGCGCACGGCCGGCGCCAGTGGCCGCATGTCCCGGCTGCTGCGCGCCCGCCCGTCGGACCCGGTCTGGGCAAGGCCCGCGCTCGCGGGGCTGCTGCTGGCCACCGCGCTGCTCTACCTGGTCGGCCTCGACCGCAACGGCTGGGGCAACGAGTTCTACGCCGCCGCCGTCCAGGCCGGGACCAAGAGCTGGAAGGCGTTCCTCTTCGGGTCGCTGGACTCAAGCAACTTCATCACGACCGACAAGCCGGCCGGCTTCCTGTGGGTCATGGAGTTGTCCGCCCGGGTCTTCGGCGTCAACTACTGGAGCATGCTTGTCCCGCAGGCCCTGGCGGGCGTGGCCACGGTCGGCGTGCTGTACACCACCGTGCGCCGCTGGTTCGGGCCGCAGGCCGGGCTCGTCGCGGGCGCCGTCATGGCGCTCGCGCCGGTCGCCACGCTGATGTTCCGGTTCGACGACCCGGACGCGCTGCTGACGCTGATGATCACGCTGGCCGGCTACGCCATGACGCGGGCAATCGAGTCAGGCCACACCCGCTGGGTCGCGCTGACCGGGGTGTTCCTGGGCGCGGGCTTCCTGTGCAAGTTCATGGCCGCGTTCATGGTCCTGCCCGCGCTCGCGCTCGCCTACCTGTGGGCCGGGCCGCCCAGGCTCGGCAAGCGCATCGTGCAGTTGCTGATCGGCGGCGGCGCGCTGCTGCTCACCGCCGGCTGGTGGGTCGCGGTCGTGCTTCTCACGCCGGCCGCGGACCGGCCCTTCATAGGCAGTTCCACCGACAACAACATCCTCAACCTGATCTTCGGCTACAACGGGTTCGGCAGGCTCACCGGCAACGAGACCGGCAGCGGCGGCGTCTTGGGGGCGGCGGGCCTGGGAACCGGGACGGCTGACGGGGCGGGCGCGGCCGGCCGCGGGTTCGGGGGCGCGTTCGAGAGCTCGGGCGGGATCACCCGCCTGTTCACGGCCCAGTACGGCGGGCAGGTCGCCTGGCTGATCCCGGCCGCGCTGATCCTCATCGTGGTCATGCTGTGGGTGTCGCGGCGGGCCGTCCGCACCGACCGCACGCGCGCCGCCGCGCTGCTGTGGGGCGGCTGGCTGCTGGTGGCCGGGCTGGTACTCAGCTTCATGGCCGGCATCAGCCACTCCTATTACGTCGTCGTCCTTACCCCCGCGATTGGCGCGCTCGTCGGCATCGGCGCCGTCAAGCTCTGGGAGATCCGCCGCGCCTGGTTCGCGCGCGTGATCCTGGCCGTGACTTTGCTCCTCACCGGCGCCTGGGCCTGGGTCCTGCTCGACCGGAGCGCCGACTGGTTCCCCTGGCTGCGCTGGGTGATCGTCATCGCCGCCGTCGGCGCGGCAGGCCTGGTCCTGGCGGGACCCGCGCTGCGGGCGCGCACGGGCTTGGGCCGCACCGCCCTGGCGGTGGTCCCGGTGTCCCTGGCCCTCGTCGCCGGGCTCGGCGGCCCCCTGGCCTACAGCATCGAGACCGCCGCTACCGCGCAAGGCGGGGCGAGCCCGTCGGCCGGTCCCGCCGTGGCCTCCGCCTTCGGCGGCCGTGGCGCCTTCGGCGGCGCTGGCGGACCGGGCGGCGAGTTCCGCGACCGCTTCCCCGGCTCCGAGGGCGGCACGTCTAGCGGTGATCCGGGACACCGGGTGGGCGGGGCCGGCGGCTTGGGCGGGTTCGGTGGCAACGCCAGCGTGAACGCCGCCCTCGCCAAGCTGCTAGAGACGGGCACGTCCGGGTACAAGTGGACCGCGGCCATCGTCGGCTCCGACAGCGCGGCCTCGCTTGAGCTGGGCACGGGTGGCGACCCGGTCATGGCGGTCGGCGGCTTCAGCGGGAGCGACCCGGCGCCGACCCTGGCCGAGTTCGAGCAGATGGTCGCCTCCCACGAGGTCCACTACTTCGTGGCCAGCGCGGGCGGCGGGTTCGCCGGCGGGTTCGCCGGCGCGTCCGCCGAGCCCGCCGAGGGCGGCGTCTCCGGCGGCGCGGACCGCGGCGACTTCGGCGGGACGGGTGCCGCTGCCGGAGGCGGGGGCTCCGACGCCTCGCAGATCACGTCGTGGGTCGAGGCTCATTTCACGGCGACGACAGTGGGGGGGACGACGGTCTACAACCTCACCACGCCGCCCAAAGCCTCGTAAGGAGCCAACTTTTACACACTGATAGGGCGGCGCGGGCTGGCCCGCGGCGTCCCGGAGATTCTCACGGTCAGGCGCGCGATGAGCGGCGCCTGGCCGGGGGTGGGCGGCGACGCGGTGGGCTGGGCACCGGAGAAATGCGTGGCGGTGGGTGGTGGAACGCGAATCCGTTTGGGATAGATGCGCTTTTCTACCGGGCGGATGGAGGTTTCCTTGGTCCTGGGGAACTAGTTCCTGATGGACGTCAGGAGACGGTGGGGTTCCGCGAGGGCGGTTGAGACTAGGTCGGGCTTGCCGGGCTGGTGGGTCCAGCCGGGGCCGGGGGCTACCATGAGGTCGGCGACCGGGGGGACGCCGGCGCACGCGGCGCAGGTGCCGTCCTGCGCGACCTCCCCGTTGTCGCTCGCGTGTCGGAAGACGCGGCGCGGGCCCTTAGCCGAGTAGTAGTCGTCACCCCAGGTCAGCAGCGAGCGGATGACCGGCCACAGGTCGAGGCCCTTGGCGGTGAGCATGTACTCGTCGTGGCCGTGGGAGCCGCGGGCGACCGCGAGGACGCCGTCTGCCACCAGCGCGCTGAGCCGGTGCGTCAGCACGGCGCGCGGGATGGCGAGGTGGGCGGCGAAGTCACCGAAGCGCCGTACGCCGAAGAAGGCGTCGCGGACGATCAGCAGCGTCCACCGCTCCCCCACGACTTCCAGGGTACGAGCGAGGGAGCAGCCCTGGCCCGCGTAGTCCTTCGGCAGTGCCATGCCTTGGATCGTAGCGCACTTTGCGCTCCGATAGTTCATTGACTGAACTGAGACGGCCGTGGTTTACTGCAAGTCAGTTCACTGAATGAACTATCTTGCCCTGCCCGGGAGGAACTGATGTCCGACAGGGAAGCCGCTGATGTGGACGCGGCGGTGCCGGCGACTGCTGCCGCTGCTGCCGCTGCTGCCGCTGATCCTTCATTGACCGAAGCGGACGGGCACCCGGCGCGGTGGTGGATCATGGCGGTCCTGGCCGCCGTGGCCTTCATGGCGCAGCTTGACCTGTTCATCGTGAACGTGGCGTTGCCGGTAATCGGCCGGTCATACGGGGGATCCTCCCTGTCGGGTCTTTCGTGGGTGCTGAACGCCTACGCGATCATCTTCGCCGCGCTGCTAGTGCCGGCGGGGCGACTGGCCGACCACTTCGGGCGGCGGCGCTTCCTGCTCGTCGGCGTGGCCGTGTTCACCCTCGCCTCAGCCGCGTGCGCCGCGGCGCCCACACTCGGCGTGCTGGTCGCGGCGCGGGCCGTGCAGGCCGTGGGGGCGGCGCTGATCGTGCCGACCTCGCTCGGGCTGCTCTACCCGGCGTTCGCCAGGCGGCAGCACGCAATGGTCGTTGGCATCTGGGCCGGCGTCGCCGCCGTCGCAGGGACCGCGGGGCCGCCCATCGGCGGACTGCTCGTCGGGGTGTCCTGGCGGTGGATCTTCCTGATCAACGTGCCGATCGGGGTGGCAACGCTGCTGGGTGGCCTTCGGGTGCTGCCCGAGGTGCGGGCCGTCGCCGGAAGCCGGCTGCCGGACTGGGTATCGGCCGTCCTCGTTCTTGCGTCCGTGACCCTGCTCGTCCTCGCCACCGTGCAAGGGCCGGCCTGGGGCTGGGGCTCGGGTAAGACCATTGCATTGGTTGCTGTCGCCGTCGCGGTTCTTTCCCTGACGGTGGCGCGGACGCTGCGGCACCCGCACGCGCTCATCGAGCGGGACCTGTTCACCAGCAGGCAGTTCACGGGGGCGTCGATCGCGCTGTTCATGTTCTTCATCGGGTTCGCGATCTTCCTGCTCAGCGTGGTGCTGTTCCTGCAAGGCGAGTGGCACTACAGCGTCGTGCGGTCAGGGCTGGCGATCGCGCCGGGACCCGCGACCGCCGCCGTGTTCGCGGTCAACGCGGGCCGCATCCGGGCACGGTTCGGCCGGCTGCTGCCCGCGATGACGGGCACGCTGTTCATGGCGGTCGCGGCCGCGTACTGGATGCTGTTCACCGGCGCCTCGCCTGACTACGCGGCGGGCTTCCTGCCGGGGCTGTTCGCCGCCGGCATCTCGGCGGGGCTGACCCAGGCCCCGCTGTTCGCCGCCGCCGGCACCCTGCCGCCGGACCGCGCGACGACGGGCAGCGCCGTGCTGAACATGGCCCGCCAGGTCGGCAGCGCCGTCGGCGTCGCGGTGGTGGTGGTCATCCTCGGCACGGGCGCCGCCCACACGGTCACCGACTTCCACCACGTCTGGGCCGCTGAGGCCTTCGCGGGCCTCGTGGCCTGCCTGGCCATCGCCGTCACGGCACGCCGTGGTGCCGCGCGAGGCTAGCGTCCCTGGTGTCTGCAGGGTGGCCCTCGGGGAATGGGGTACGCTGCGCGGCGTGGATACGCGGCGGATAGTGGCAATGGGTGGCGGCGGGTTCTCGATGGAGCCTGATAATCCGCTGCTCGACGAGTTCGTGTTGTCGCTGGCGCGCTCCTCCCGGCCGCGGGTGTGCTTCTTGCCCACAGCCAGCGGTGACGACGAGAGCTACACCACGCGTTTCTACCGGGCGTTTTCCGCGCTCGACTGCCGGCCCAGGGACCTGCGGCTGTTTGACCGCAGCGTCCTCGATCTGGAGTCATTCATCCGCGACCAGGACGTTATCTACGTGGGTGGCGGGAACACGGCGAACTTGCTTGCCGTCTGGCGCACACACGGGATTGACCGCCTCCTGCGCCGTGCCTGGGAGCAAGGCGTCGTGCTCTGCGGGCTGAGTGCGGGGATGAACTGCTGGTTCACCCAGTCCGTGACCGATTCATTCGGCGTCTCGCGACTCGCACCGCTCCATGACGGGCTCGGCCTGCTGCCAGGAAGCTGCTGCCCGCACTATGACGGCCAGGCGCAGCGGCGCCCGACGTTCCATGGGCTCATCTCAGCCGGCGAGCTGACGGACGGCTGGGCCGCTGACGACGGCGCAGCCCTCGTCTTCGACGGCGAGATCCTGAGCGAGGTAGTCGCGTCACGGCCTGAAGCCGCCGGCTACCGGGTCATTAAGACCACTGGCTCGCAAGTCACCGAGCAGCGCATTCCAACTCGTTACCTCGGGACTGGCGCGACAGCCAGTGCTTCGGCCGGATGACCCGGCGCTCTCCGCCCAGGGGATGCTCCCGTGCAGGAGGAGCCTGTCATGCCGAAGGTAACGCTGGCACCGCCTCGACGCCTGGGGGGCAGACGGGCAGGACCGCGAGGTTCCCGGTCGGGATGTCGTGCAAGTTCATCCGGCCAGCGGTGCCGCACATCTCGGTCCCCCGGAAGAGGACGGCGTGGTGCAGGGATGCCCAGAGCTGGTACACCGCCATCGGCGACCCGTTCCCGATCGCGACGCCCATCGCCGGGCCGCCATCGATGGTCCACACGATGTCCTGCGACACGCCATGCGACGTGTGGGTCGCGAAACAGGCCATCCGGCCCGAGGCGAATATCTGGCCTACCTTGCCCGAGGCCATCTGCGCGACCGTGAAATTATGCGGGTGTCCCTCTTCCTGGTTCCATCCGAACTCCGCGTAGGACACGGCGCTGTTGCCGCAGGCACCGGTGTTCTGCCGGAAGGTGCCGCCGTCGAGTTCGGCCACCAGAGCCTTGTACGCATCATAGAGAGCGGCGAGCGAGGAATAGTTCTGGTAGTAGACCTGGGCGACGCCAGCGACCGGTGACGTGCAGACAATCGCCCCGTCCGGGTTCTGCTTGTACTGGTTGCACTTCGCGGGCGGGAGCAACCCCTTGCCCTCCACGCTGTTGTTCGCCGCCCCGAGCACCCCAGCGAGCGTGTCCGGCCCGGACTCGCCCGTGCCGACCTGCACGCCCATGTTCATGCTCGGGCTCACGGACGGGCTAACGCTCACCGACGGGCTCGCGCTCACGGACGGGCTCGCGCTCGCGCTCGTGCTCACGGACGGGCCGACGTTCGCGCCGTTCCCGGAGAGCGTGAGATGTGAGGTGCCACCGCTCGTCACCTTCAGCCCGACGACGACTCCGGCAGCCATGGCCAGCACGACCGCCGCCAAGGTGGGCACCAGCCACCTGGCGGTGCCCCTGGGACCACGACGGCGGGCACGTCTCCGGCCGGCGCCGGGCGGGCGCCCCGAGGGCGGCGAGTTGCCCGCCCCGCTCAGCACGGCACCCGCGCCCGGCGCAGAAGCGCCTTCCCTGGCCCAGTCTCCCTGGCCGCTCCCGGCCCAGCCCGCCAGCCCCGGGGTGCTCTCGATCGCGTCACCGTGCACGCCGGCCGGCTCATGGGCGATCTCTTCCGGATGACCCCACTGGGGCTGAGGCCCTGCTGGGTGTGCTGGGTGCTCGCCGACGCCGACAGGCGGTCCGGCGGGGTACTGTTCGGGCCCCTGCCGGAGGGGCTCAGCGGAGACCAGTATGGCCGGGAACGGGTCCAGCCCAGCCCTGGGCGGTCCCCCGGGCGAACTTCCGCCGGCCCCCGGCGGCTCCGCCAGCGACCCGAGCGCCTCGCGCGCCGCGGCCATGAACTCGCGGCAGCTCCCGTACCGGTCACCGGGCCGCTTGGCGAGCACCCGGGTGAACACCTCATCGACCGCGCGCGGCAGACCGGGGCGCAGCATCGTCGGCTGGGTGGGCTGTTCCTCGACGTGCGCCCAGATGATCGCCGCGTTCATGTCCCTCTCGAACGGCACCCGGCCGGTCAGGCACTCATACAGCACGCAGCCCAGCGAGTACTGGTCGGCCAGGCCGAGTACCGACAGACCGCGGATCTGCTCCGGCGCGATGTAATCCACGGTGCCCATGAACTGCCCGGAGGCGGTCAGTCCCGTGTGCTCCGCAGCATGCTTCGTGATCCCGAAGTCCGTCAGGTACACGTGGTCCGGGTCGGCATCATCGCTGGCCTGCTCGACAAGCAGGTTCCCCGGCTTGACGTCGCGGTGCACCAGGCCGCGGCGGTGCGCCGTGTCAAGCGCACGGGCCGCCTGGCCGAGCAGGAAGACCGCCGTCTCTGGCGGCAGCCGCCCGCGCTTCTTGAGCATCTGCCGCAGGTCGGTTCCCGTCACGTAGCGCATCGCGATGTAAAGCAGCCCGTCGCTCGACCCTGAGTCGTGAATGGGGACGACATTCGGGTGATTCAGCCCCGCCGCGATCCTCGATTCATCAAGGAAACGGGCGCGGAACACATCGTCGCCGGCCAGTTCGGAAGCCATCACCTTCAGCGCGATCACGTTGCCGAGGCGCGGGTTCTCCGCCCGGTAAACGGTGCTCATGCCGCCGCGTCCAAGGACCGCGAGCAGCCGGTACCCGGCGAACTCGTCACCGACAAGAGGCAGATCCCGCATGTGCCACTCCGTCCACGCACCCTAAATACATTGAACGTGCACAATGGCGGACAGTCAAGGCACGGTAACAGCGGGTAATTACGTGACGAGGCACGCCAGGTCAACACGGCCGCATACACGGTGCAGAAACGGGAGGTACGCTCCGCGAGCAAGGCAGCCGCCTTCGCCGCGAAGTCACAATAACGTTCGGGGTCCCTTTCTGACAGGGCAGGAAGCCTGTCCGGTGGCCGGCGGGGGCCGGGGCTGGCGAGGTCAGCTTGAGGAGCCGTACTGGATGGGGACCTTGATGACCTGGGCGCTGTGCCAGGTCCCGGCCGGGGTGAGCTGGTAGTCGGTCAGGGTGCCCCCGGCTACGGCCAGTGCGTCGGTGGTGCCGTCTGGCCCGGCGGCCAGGGCGGCGGTTCCCCGCGGCGGCGCTGGCAGCTGACGCCAGGCCGCGCCTGGCCCGGCTATGGTTGCCGCGCGCCCGCCGGCCAGCAGCACCCAGACGCTGCCGCCTGGCCCGGTGCCGTCGGCGACGACCTGGCGGGATCCGGCGGGCAGCGGGGACGAGGTGGTCCAGCTAGTTCCGCCGGAGGTCCATGCGGCGAGCAGGCTCGTCGCGCTGCCCGTCCCGTCCGCAAGCAGGGTCGTGTCGCCGGCGGTAGTGCCGGTAAGCCGGAGTACGCGGACCTCGCCGCCGCCGGTGACGGCGGGCCCGGCGGCCTGCCAGGTGCCCGAGGTGAGGGCGAAGATGCCGACGGTGCCGGGCCGGGCGCAGGACGCCGCGGCGAGCGGTGTGCCTGACGCCGTGTACGCGACCGCGGTCAGGTCGGTGACCTGGCACCAGCGGCCCGCGGCGGAGGCGGCGATCGCGCCAGGCGCGGCCAGCTTTGTCCAGTTGCCACCGGCCGCGCCAACCTGGTCGACGGTGCCGTCGTCGAGCAGGGCGAGCATGCTTCCCCCCTCGGCGGCCAGCGCGTCAGGGACGGCGGCGACCGGCCCGTCGATCAGCCCGGTGCCCCAGGTCTTGCCGCCGTCGCTGGTGGAAGCCAGCGGGGAAAAGGTCAGGTTCTGGCTCGGCCGGAACGCGACGGTGAGTGCGCTCCCGCTGCCGGCCGCGACTAGGCCGCCGTTGTCGGCCACACCGGGCGGGGTGTCCAGTGCCCACTGGGTGCTTCCGGCGGGGCGGGTGAACAGCTCCCAGAAAAGGTTCTCGTCTGCCGCCGAGCCGCCCACCGCCACGATCGCCCACGTCCCGCCTCCGGTCGCGGTCATCGAGGTGGCGAGCGGCGCCGCGCCCGCGGCCGCGGCGGCCGCGGCGGGCGGCGCGGCAGCGCCCCGGTTCGCCGCGGACGCGCAGGCGGTGAGCAGTACCGCGCCGATGACCAGGGCGGCCGGGCCGACGCGGCGCCGGGCGGATCGCGGCGTCATGACTGGCTCAGCGCTTGCCGTGCGTCCCCCGCGAGCAGCGCGGCGTATGACGACTTGGTGCTCAGTGTGCCAGGTCCCGGATCGGCGGCGATCTCCTGCAGGATAGTGCCGGAGGGGTCGATGACGATCGCGATGTCGGGGTGCGCGCTCATCGCCCCGGCGGGCAGGTCCTCCACGTCGACTCCGTACTGGTTCCAGACGTTCTTCAGCTGGGCGAGCGTCCCCGTCAGATACAGCCAGTGCGGGTCGGAGCTCAGGCCTTCCTGCTGGGAGAACGCGCGGGTGAACTGGGTGCTGTAGTAGGTGGGGTTGGCGTCGATGGCGACCAGCTCAACGTGGCTGGCCTGAGCGCCGAGCAGCGTCCCCGCGGACTTGAGCTCCTGCGCGATGAGCGGGCAGTCGGTGGTGCAGAACCGGGTCGAGGAAGGTCAGCAGGACCGCCTTGCCGCGGAGGCTGGCCAGGGTGACCGTGCGGCCCTGCTGGTCCGTGAGCCGGAACGCCGGAGCAGGCGAGTCGAGCGGCGGGGAGTAGCCCGCGATGGCCTCGGCGAGAATCGGGTCGGCGGTCGGGTTCACCGACGCCGCCGCCATCGGGGCGGCGCCGATCGCCACCACGGCGAGCGCGCCGAGAGCGGTGACCGTCTGGATGCTGGTCGCGGCCAGCACACCGCGCGCCCGGTCAGGCCGCAGCCAGCCGCGCCAGTTCCCGCCGCCCGTCACGGGCGCGGCGGCAGGATCCGGCGCGGACGCGGGGGCCGTGGCCGGGTCCGTGGCCGGGGCCGCAGCCGGGAGGGAGGTGAAGGCGAGATAGCCGCCCGCCAGCAGGATGATCGTCGGGATCATGCTGTTCGGATCGGTGCCCACGCCGCCGAGGAAGCCAAAGTCCTGGATGAGGACCCAGGTGGCCAGGCACAGCACGGTCGCGGCGATCACCGCGACGCGGATCAGCCGGCGCCGCCCGGTCAGCAGCAGCGCGCCCGTGGCGGCCAGCACGAGCACTACGAACAGGTTCACCGCGAAGCCGTGCGCGGAGTCGAAAGCGCCGAACGCGGAGACCATGGCCGACAGCACATGCGGCTGAGAGGTCTGCGCCATGCCGGCGACCATGCCGGCCAAGGTACCTGGCTGGCCGTGGACGCTGCCCTGCCAGTAGCCGCGGCCCGGCCAGGCCTGCAGTACCGCCATGCCGGCGAAGAACAGCCCGGCCCCAGCCAGCAGCAGCCGCCCGGTGCGCGGCGTGTCCCACGCGCGTGGCGGCAGCGCGATCAGCGCGCCCGCCACGCAGTACAGCAGGACCGCGCCGGGCGCTCCGGACAGCCAGGAGAGCCCTGGGGCGAAGATCCCGCCGAAGGACTCACCCAGCACCCAGACGACCAGGCCCCAGGCCACGCTGGCCAGGCCGGCGGCACGCGACCACCGGCCGCGCGGCGCGACCAGCAGCCATATCCCGATCCCGGCCTGAATCCACACCGAGGCCGCGGCGGCGGTGACCGGGTGATTGGACCAGATGGTCCCGCCTGCGTTGACCAGGTCCTGGACCCAGTGCGGCGAGGCTTGCGCGGTCGGCTCGATGACCAGGGACGGCAGCCCGCCGGCCATCTTCGGCTGCACCTGCAGGATGCCGTCGAGCAGCCACAGCAGCCCGAAGCCGATCCGCAGCACCCGGCGCCCCGCTGACTCGGCCGTGCCCCGCGATCCGGCAGCCTCGGCCGCTGCCTCTGCGGTCACCCAGTTTCTCGAGGCACTCCAGATCAGCAACAGCAGCACGAAGACCGCTGCGGCGATGAGTCCCTGGTGCAGCAAGGCGGACCGGAACGCGGCCACCAGGGTGGGATCGTCCGGGCTCAGCCCGGAGTTCATGCCCGGCACGGCGCGGGCTCCTTCGCATTCACGCCTGACTAGTGCGCCGGCGAGGCCGGAAAGTTCCCGCCACTGCCGTAAGCGCCGGGGCTCACGGCGTCCCAGGGGCGGTGACCGGGGACTTCGATGGTGACCGTCCCCGAATCGCAATTTTCAGCCGAACGGGCCGTGGCGACTCCGGAAGCGCCCATTTCCGGAGTCTGCTCAGGGAGTGCCGGGTGGGGTTACCGGCGCCTCGATGGTAACCGTTCCGGCGTGGCGGAAGACCAGGGTGAGCGGCACGTCCTTGGTGGCTTCGAACGGCGAGGGATTCTCTAGCACCACGTCATCGGTCAGCGGGGTCAGCGACAGCGTCCCGTTGCCCGGGATGGCCAGGCCGTGCACCACGACTTGCTTGCCCCCGAACCCGGTGCGCTCAGTCAGCACGACGTGGCTGGCGATCGAGGTGCGGACCGCGACCAGTTCGTCGGGAGTGCTGCTGAGGTTGCTGATGGCGAGGTAGGTGTCCGCCGCGCCCGCGGCGTCCGCCGCCTTGACGGTGTAGGCGCGCTGCGGCACGGCGGCCAGGGTGATCTTGAGCCGGACCGGGGTGAGCGTCCCGGCACCGCGGGATGCCACCCAGCCGGATAGCACCGCGACTAGCACCACGGCGCAGATGACCGGCCCGGCCGCCGCCCGCGCGACTTCGGCGAGCCAGCCGCCGCCCGCACGGGCGCGGGCCGGGGCGGGGGCGGGGGCCGTGACGGGCGTCACCGCGCGGCCTTGAACCGGCGCAGGCGAAGGCTGTTCGCCACGACGATCAGTGAGCTGGCGGACATGGCGATCCCGGCGAACAGCGGGTTGAGGTAGCCCAGGGCCGCCAGCGGGATGGCGATCACGTTGTAACCGAACGCCCAGCCGAGGTTCGCCCTGATCACCGTCATCGTGGCGCGGGCCAGCCGGACGGCGTCGGCGATGCCCGCCGGGTCGCCGCTGACCAGCGTGAGGTCGGCGGCACCGATCGCAACGTCGGTGCCGGTGCCGATCGCCATGCCGAGGTCCGCCTGGGCCAGCGCCGCCGCGTCGTTGACGCCGTCGCCCGCGAACGCGGCCGGCTGGCCACCGTCCTGGAGCCGCTGGATGACTTCGGCCTTGCCTGCGGGCCGTACCCCGGCGAACACGTCCCCGTCCGCGATGCCCACCTGCCGCGCGACCGCGCGGGCGGCCTGCTCGTTGTCCCCAGTGAGCAAGACGGTGCGCAGGCCAAGGCCGTGCAGGCGGATGACCGCCGCACCGGCGCCGGGCCTGAGCTGGTCGGTGAGCACGACCGCCGCCCGAGCCTGGCCGTCCCAGCCGACTAGCACGACGGTACGGGCGTCGTTCTCCGCCTCGGTCACCGCGGCATGCAGCTCGGCAGGCACCTCGATGCCAAGCTCGGCGAAGAGGACCGGACTTCCGACGGTGACCTCGCGGCCTTCTGCGCTGCCCCGCACGCCCGCGCCGGGCAGCGCGGCGAAGCCGGCGACCGGGGGCAGGCCCCCGAACCGGGCGGATGCCTCGCGGGCGATCGCCTGGCCGACCGGATGCTCGGAGGCGTCCTCGACCGCGCCGGCGAGCAGCAGCGCTTCCTTCTCATCGGCGCCGGGCGCCGTGCGCACGGCGCTGACCGTCATGACGCCGGCGGTCAGCGTGCCGGTCTTGTCCAGCGCGACGACCTTGATCTTTCCCGCGGCCTCAAGCGCGCGGGCGCTCTTGACGAGCACGCCGAGCTCGGCGCCGCGGCCGACGGCGGCCATCAGCGCGGCGGGCGTGGCCAGCCCGAGCGCACACGGGCACGCGACGACGAGGACGGCCACCGCCGCGCTCCAGGCGGCGGCACCGGGCAGCCCGGCGCCCAGCCAGAAAGCCAGCGTCGCGCAGGCCAGGCTGATCACGCAGGGCACGAAGACGGCGGCGATCCGGTCCGCCAGCCGCTGCGCGCTCGCCTTGGTGCTCTGCGCATGGCTGACCAGCCGGGTGATCTGCGCCAGCAGCGTGTCCGCGCCCACCCGGTCGGCGCGGACCACCAGCCGGCCGCTCATGTTCACGGTGCCGCCGGTCACCGGGTCGCCCGGCCCCACCTCGGCGGGCACCGACTCGCCGGTGACCAGCGACGCGTCCACCGCCGAGTTCCCCTCGACGACAGTGCCGTCGGCGGCGAACTTTTCCCCCGGGCGCATCACGAACAGCTCGCCTACCGCCAACTCGCCGGCCGGCACCCGCTGCTCGGCGCCGTCCCGCAGCACCGCGGCGCTCCTCGCGCCGAGCGCGGCTAGCGCGGTGAGCGCGGACCCCGAGTGGTCCCTGGCCCGCGCCTCCAGGTAACGGCCGGCCAGCACCGCTGTGGTGACACCCGCCGCGGCGTCGAAGTACAGGGTCATCCCGCTGGCCGAGCTGAAGGTGAAGACAAACGGCATCCGCATCCCGGCCATGCCCGCCCCACCGAAGAGCAGCGCGTACACCGACCAGCCGAACGAGGCGCTGACCGCCAGGCTGACCAGCGTGTCCATGGTGGCCGCGCCGTGACCGAGCCCCTTGACCGCGGTCCGGTGCAGCGGCCAGGCGCCCCAGCCCGCGACCGGCGCCGTCAGCAGCAGGCTCACCCACTGCCAGCCGGTGAACTGGAACGGGGGCACCATGGAGAGCACGATCACCGCGACGGCCAGCGGAGCGCAGACGGCCAGCCTGCGGCCAAGGTCACGCGCGACGGGATCAGGCCCCGCGTCGCTGTCTTCCGGCGGTGCGGGGAGGACGGCGCCGTACCCGGTGGACTTGATCACGCCGATCAGCTCGGGAGTGTCCCGGCCGCCGAGGGCGCTGAAGTAGGCCCGCCCGGTGGCGTAGTTGACCGTGGCCTGGACCCCGTCCAGCCGGTTCAGTCGCCGCTCGACCCGGGCCGCGCACGCGCCGCAGGTCATCCCCGTGACGACGAGCTCCGCCTCGACCCGACCCTCGGTAGAGGTGTCCGCACTCACGGGGTGATGCCCATCTTCATGCCGCCCATCCCGGGGCTGCCCCCGCCGCCGTCGTACTGCACCTGCGAGTGGCTCGTGGTCACCGGCCCTAGCCGGGCCCCGGCCACATGCGCCCCGGCGAAGATCACGGCAAGCAGGATGAGAAAGCCGGTTAGCTTGATCGCGGGAGTCAACAAATCTCCTCGTACTGCAAGTCACGGATAGCCGCAGCTTACAGGCCTGGCCCCCGGGTCCGAAGGCGGTGCCGCGAACATGAGCAGGTTGTCATGTAAGACACCACTGCCCGTTCGGCGCCATCTTCACGGCAACCGAACGGGCAGTGGTTCCTGTCTAGGCCTAGATCATGATGAGGAGCATGAAGGCCATGGTGGCCCCCATCGCGATCCGGCAGGCCACGGCGGTACCCGGCGACAGCAGCCAGGCGGCTCCGCCGGCGGGCACAGTTCCGGCAGGCACGGCTCCGGCGGGCGCGGGCCCGGCATCCGCCGTCTGGACGGACGCGGCTCCGGTCTCCGCCTGCTGGGCGGAGCCCCCGGACGCGACGGCGCCGGAGGCCAGGGTGCCCGGCTCGGCGCCCGCCAGCGCCGGCACGCCGGCCACGGGGACGCCCGCGAGCGACAGGCTCGCGCCGACCCGGCTGTACCGCTTCCCGGAGAGCTGGTCGATGTCCCAGATGGTGTAGCCGACGAGGATCAGCGCGAAGACGAAGGCCAGGGTCGGGTACTTCAGGGTCTGCATAGCGGAGCCGCCGCCCATGCCGGCCATGCCCGATCCGCCCGAGGCGGGGGCGGCCAGCGCGAGGAACATGTACAGCATCGCACCGCTGTGCACCAGGTGCGGCGCGCAGTGGCCGCCGGCCAGGGCACGCACGCCGTTCGACCGCGCGTCCCGTACCACCCGGTAGCCGAACCACACCGTCAGCAGCGCGAAGATGACCTCCCACGCGCCACTGGGAAGCGTGGTCAGGCTCGACACCAGCATGCCCGCCATCGCGATGCCCATGAGCAGGTGCGCCACGTCGATGTCGCTGCCGACGGCACCGTTGCCGACGGCACCGTTGCGCGATCGCCTGGCGATGAGCCGGGCCGCGCTGACCGCCGCGACCACCAGCATGAGGGCAGCGAGGATGTCTAGTACCCAGGCGGGGGTCATCAGGCAGCCTTCCCTTCCGTGGCCTTGAGCGGCCAGTAGCTCAGCGCGAGGAGCACCAGCAGCGGGCCGGAGTTGGGGTCGGTCGCCCCGCCCGCCATGATCATGCCGAAGGCCTCACCGAATACCCAGATCACCAGGGCCACCACGATCGCCAGGACCAGGGTCCCCTTGGCGGCCGGCGAGGGCAGGTACACCCCGACGGCGATCAGGATGAGCGCCACCGCCAGCACGACCGAGGTGGCCATCCCCTGACCGGAGACCAGCGAGGCGGCGCCCCGGTCGAGCGCGGCAAGCCAGCCAGGGTTACCGCTCTCCATGCCGGAGATCATGCCGTTGATCGCCTGCGGGGCCCGGTTCGCCGGAGTGAGCGTGAAGTAGGCCAGGCTGAGCCAGAGGACCAGCCACAGGCCCCTGGCCACATGCGCGCCCACGGCGCGGGCCGCCGTGAACGGAGCCGGGATGTCCCGGTCAGCGGGCCACAGCAGCACCGCGAGCAGCGCGTAGATGATCACCGCGCCGGGTGCGCCGTTGAGGGGGCTGGCCGCGCCGCTGAGCACCCCGCCGAGTCCCTCACCGAACCACCACACGCCGACCGACCAGGCGATCGAGACAGCGAGCGCGAGCCGTACCGTCGGGCGGAACGCGATACCGAGGCCGATCAGCAGCTGGGCTGTCGCGAAGATCGTGTTGATCAGGACGAGGTGATTATCGACCAGGGTGGCGTCCCAGGTGATCGGGTGGGCGATGACCGACGGATTGCCTGAGGCTGTCCCCGCGAGCATCTGGCCGAACGCGCTCGTGTACATGAACGGCTGGTACTGCAGCACGGCGTCAAGCAGCCAGATGCAGGCCAGGCCCAACTGCAGCGCCCGCCTGGCATCCAGCGCCCCCCCGGCCGCCCGTGTCACGGCACCCGGCCTACCCTGCCACGTGGCACGGCCGCCCGCGACGGCGATATCACTCATCGAGACTCTCTCCTTGGTAAGCAGCCACGCGCAAGACAAGTCCGCAGTGGCCGTAAACGTCACCAAGACACTAGAATTTTGGCAGCGGTGGCGCAATGTTTATGGGCGAAAATGACAAGATAGTCATGCATAGGCCACCCGAATTGCTCTCAAGGAAACCCCCCTGCCGTATTAGCTAAACCGTGGCGGGGTATTAGCTAAACCGTGGCAGGGTATTGCCGAAACCCTCCAGGGGTATTGGCTGGGATCAGGTTCTGCCGCACGGCAACGCGCGACGCGGGCAATGCCTGCTTACGGCCGCATGCCACGATCGCCGGAGTGCGGCGATTCCGGTCTGCTCAGCAGCGCGAGCCGCTGGCCGAGGACTGGCAGGGCATGACGTCGCGCTCGGTAAGCATCGCGTCAAGGTCCTCGCGGGCACGGGCGACCCGGGAGCGGATCGTGCCGACGGGGCAGCCGCAGACGGTTGCGGCCTCGGCGTAGGAGCAGCCGAGTATCTGAGTCAGTACGAATGCGGCCCGCCGCCCTGGCTCAAGCGCGGCAAGCAGTTCGTCCGCCGCAGCCTGGGCGCCGGGCTCGGCCGGCGGCTGGCCGAGGGTGGCGTCGGGGACGGCCGCCAGGCGGGCGGCCAGCCGCCGGTCGCGGGACCTGGCGCTGATCTCCGCGGCGCAGGCGCGGCGGGCGATGGCCAGCAGCCAGGTGCGGACCGGGGCGTCCCCCCGGAACCCGCGCAGCGCCGGGATGGCCCGCAGGTAGGTATCCTGGGCGAGGTCATCGGCCGCGGCGGGGTCAACCAGATAGGCGCACAGCCGCCATACGTCTCCCTGGGTCTCGCGGACAAGCCTGGCCATGGCGGCACGGTCACCGCGCCCGGCGGCGCGTGCGAGTGAGGTCAGCTCGTCCATGGGAGAAGGCTACGACAACCTGTAGTGGAGTTCTGGCAGGGGGGGTGGGAACTATCCGCCGTCTTCGTCGCACTATAGAAGCATGCAATGCGACAGGGCCCGCGAGGCCATCTCGGCCCGGCTCGACCGAGAGGACCCCGGCGTGCCTGACGGCGCGCCGGAAGCGCACCTGGCTGGCTGCGCAGCCTGCCGGAGCTGGCAGGAGCGGGCGCACGTGATAACCAGGCGCGCCCGGCTCGGCGGCCTCTTCCTTGACCGCGACCTGACCGGCCAGGTGCTCGCGGCCATTCCCCTGGCCCGGTTTCCCGGGGGCGGCGGCGACGCCCGCCTCACCGCACCAGACACCGCCCACGTCGCGCCAACCGGCGGCCTGTCGGATGCGGTCGCCCGGGCCGGGACGGAACAGGGTCCCGACGGCACGCGGCTGCCGCGGCCGGGACGAGACGGTGACAACAAGGAAAAGGAAGCGGTCGCGTGACGACGGTCAGTGCAGCGGGCGCGCCTGCCGCAACCAGCGAGCCCGGCCTGGAGACACTGCGCGGCGGCGACGAGGTGCGGGAACTCGAGCTGTCGGTCGCGGGCATGACCTGCGCGGCCTGCGCCGCTCGGGTCGAGAAGAAGCTCGGCAAGCTGGACGGCGTCCGCGCGGCGGTGAACTACGCGACAGGCACGGCCCTGGTCACGGCGCCGGCCAGCATGCCCGTGCAGGTCCTCACCGAGGCTGTGACGCAGGCCGGCTACACCGCGACCGCGCGCGGTGAACGCGGCAGCGAGGGCGAAGACGGGGCGGCGGACGAGCGCGACGCGAGTCGGCACTTCGCTTACCTGCGCCGCCGGCTGATCGTGGCCCTGATCTTCTACCTCCCGCTCACCGACCTTTCCCTGATGCTGTCACTGATTCCCTCGCTGCGGTTCGACGGGTGGCAGTGGGTGCTGGTCGCCTGCGCGGCACCGGTGGCGCTGTGGTGCGCGTGGCCATTCCACCGGGCCGCGCTGAAGAACGCCAGGCACGGCACGACCTCCATGGACACGCTGGTGTCGCTTGGCATCATCGCGGCCTGCGCCTGGTCGGCCTACGCCATGTTCGACCTCGACAACACGCGAAGCGGAACGGTGTGGCAGCAGCTCGTCCATGGCTCCGGCGGCGGCATCTACCTGGAGACCGCCGCCACGGTCACCACGTTCCTGCTCGCGGGCCGTCTGTACGAGGCGCGGGCCCGGCGCATCGCGGGCGAGGCCATGCGTGAGCTGGCGGCCACGGCCGCCAGGGACGTGTGCGTACTTGGCCTGGACGGGGCCGAGCGGCGGATGCCGGTCGGCCAGCTACGGCCCGGGGACCTGTTCGTGGTCCGTCCGGGCGAGACCATCGCCGCGGACGGTGAAGTGCAGTTCGGCCAGAGTGCGGTCGATCGCAGCATGATGACCGGGGAATCGGTGCCAGCCGACGCGGCCGAGGGCGACAGCGTCACCGGCGGGACCGTTGCGCTCACCGGGCGGCTCGTCGTCCGCGCGGACAAGACCGGCAAGGACACCCAGCTGTCGCAGCTTATCAGGCTGGTCGAGCAGGCCCAGGCGCAGAAAGCGAACATTCAGCGCGCAGCGGACCGGATCTGCGGCGTGTTCGTCCCCACGGTCCTGGCTGGCGCGGCTCTCACCCTGGCGGGCTGGCTGCTGGCAGGCTCCCCCGCCGAGCACGCGTTCAGCGCGGCGCTGGCCGTCCTGATCATCGCGTGCCCGTGCGCTCTCGGGCTCGCGACCCCCACGGCGCTGGTGGCAGCCACCGGACGTGGCGCGCAACTGGGCATTTTCATCAAGGGCTACCAGGGCCTGGAAACATCCAGGTCGGTCACCGTGGTGGTGCTGGACAAGACCGGGACCGTCACCACCGGGAAGATGTCCGTGGCGGGCATCCGCCCCGCCGACGGGGTGGCGCAGACCGAGCTGCTCCGCTACGCGGGAGCCGTCGAGCAGGCGTCCGAGCATGCGGTCGCCGCAGCGATCAGCGCGGCCTCGGCGGCAGAGGCCGGGCCGCTGCCGCAGGCCGACGGGTTCAGGGCACTGCCCGGACTCGGCGCGCGGGGAACCGTCGACGGCCGCGAGGTCGTCATCGGCCGCGAGAAGCTGCTCACCGGGCAGGGGATGACCGTGCCGCCTGACTTGGCCGCGCAGTGCCACTCCTGGGAGCAGTCCGGCCGCACGGCGGTGCTGATCGGCTGGGACGGCGCGATTCAGGGCGCCATCGCGGTCGCCGACACGATCAAGCCGTCCGCGGCAGCCGCCGTCGCCAGGCTGCGCGAGCTAGGGCTCCACCCGGTCCTCCTGACGGGAGACAACGAGGCGACCGCCAGGGCCGTCGCCGCGCAAGCCGGCATCGACGAGGTCATCGCCGGGACGCTGCCCGCCGACAAGGCAGCCGTCATCGCCCGGCTCCAGGCGCAGGGGCACCAGGTGGCCATGGTCGGCGACGGGGTCAACGACTCCCCCGCCCTCGCCGCCGCTGACCTCGGGCTCGCCCTCGGATCGGGCACTGACGTCGCGATCAGCGCCGCGGACCTGATCCTGCTCCGCGACGACCTGGCATGCGTCCCTGACGCGATCATGCTCGCCCGCGCCACCTTCCGGACCATCCGCCGCAACCTCGCCTGGGCGTTCTGCTACAACGCCGCCGCCCTGCCGCTGGCCGCGATCGGCTTCCTGAACCCGGTCATCGCCTCGGCGGCGATGACGCTGTCCTCGGCCTTCGTCGTGGCCAACAGCCTGCGGCTGCAGCGGTACCGCATCCGCGACGCACCCGGTACGAGCACCCCCAACCGCAGCCGCGAGACCGCATGACATCAGCGCACGAGCCGGAGAACCACATGTACGGGTACACGCACGACAAGGACAACTACCTCAAGCGGCTCCGGCGGATCGAGGGCCAGGTCCGCGGCTTGCAGCGGATGATCGACGAGGACAAGTACTGCATCGATATCCTCACCCAGGTCGCCGCGGCCACCAAGGCCCTGCAGTCGGTCGCCCTGGGCCTGCTGGAAGAGCACCTCAGCCATTGCGTCGCCCAGGCCGTGGCCGAGGGCGGTGACGGCGCGACCGACAAGGTCCGCGAGGCATCCGAGGCGATCGCGCGCCTCGTCCGGTCCTGAGTGGCACATCACACGTCCGCAGGCTCCGTACCTGAATCCGGAGCGAAGACGATCACAGAAAGGCATCCGATGACGACGACGACCTACGCGGTGACGGGAATGAGCTGCGAGCACTGCGTGAACGCGGTGACCAGCGAGCTCAGCGGTCTGGACGGCGTGTCCGCCGTGACCGTCGATCTCGTGCCCGAAGGCAGTTCCAGCGTCATGATCGCCAGTGACAGGCCACTTTCTGACGACGCGGTCAGCGCGGCCCTCGACGAAGCCGGCGGCTACCTGATCGCCCGGTAATCGCTGCCGCGGCCTGTCGCCCCCGGCCAGGCGGAATGCGCGACCGCCCAGGAGACCCTGGGCCGCCGGGCATGCTGACAAGGTCAACACGCCCGGCGGCCCGGTTTTCCGAGCCGTCAGCCGACGGCCCCGGCCAGCGCCTCGCTGAGACGGCCCGAACGCGCTTCCTCGATGAGAACCTGCAGCTGATCCGCGCTCATCTGCACCCGCTGGCCGAAATCATCGGTGATGACGATCCGCCGCTCCGGCGGGGCCTCCTGGTCGACGAGCAATTCCGGGCAGCCGCAATTACACTGGCCGCACAGCAGGACGAGCCTGGTAAGACGCCCGGTGTTGTCATGCATACGCGCTCCCTTCGGTCGATTACCCAGGTCGAGCATTACGCGCCGTACGGGATTAGTCAACTGGGAGCCAGAATTAATTACCGACATTAACGGCATCATGCAATACGAGGCCATGCCGCCGTTGAGGTAACATACCCCCCGCCGGTTTAATCAATACCCTCATGAGGTTTCATTGATACCCGGCCCGGTTTTCACCGATCTTTCCAGATTGAGCCCACGTGCTTTCGCGCCCGATCGCGCCGACCGGCCACGGGCCGCGAGGCCGGCCATCGCGGCCCTAGCTCACCAGGCGGCGGAGGCGGTGGGGATCGGTGATGCCGTCGACCGCGGTGATGCGGCCGCCGACGACGGTGAAGGCCATCAGCGCGGCCGGACGGCCGCGCATGGTGACGAGCACCCCGGCGGCACCGTTGACGAGGACCGGGTGGAACTCCGCGTGCGGGTTGGCGCCGTCGACGGCGGCGCCGGACACGGCGGCGGCGCCCCGGAGCACCGCCGTCCCCGCCGCGAACCCGTCGGTGCGCAGCACGACGTCGGGGTCGAGCAGCTCTGTCAGCGTGGCGAGGTCGCCGGCCCGCGCGGCGGCGAAGAACGCGTCGATCACTGCCCGCTGCGCGGCGACGGTGCCGTCTGGCTCGCGCGCGCCCGCCGCCCGCGCCCGGTGCCGCGCCCGGCTGGCCAGCTGCCTGGTGGCCTCGGGCGTGCGGTCAAGCACCGGCGCGATCTCGGCGAACGGGACGTCGAACACGTCGTGTAGTACAAACGCGACCCGTTCCGCCGGAGATAGCGTGTCGAGCACCACGAGCAGGGCGAGCCCGACCGAGTCGGCGAGGAGCGCCTCCTGTTCCGGCGTCGGCCCGTCCGCCGGGCTGAGCACCGGGTCAGGCACGCGCGGCCCGGCCAGGGTCTCCGGCCGCGCCGCGCGGGCGCGCAGCGCGTTCAGGCAGACGCGCGTCACGATGGTCGTCAGCCAGCCACCTAGGTTGACGACCTCGTCGGCGCCGGCCGCACTGAACCGGACCCACGCCTCCTGCACCGCGTCGTCGGCCTCGTCGAGCGAGCCGAGCATCCGGTAGGCGACCGCCCGCAGCCGGCCCCGGTGCTCCTCGAACCGCTCTGCCAGCCAGGCGTCGGCCCCTCCCGGCGCCTTTTCGCCACGAAAATCCGGCGGGCCAGCACCATCAGCGTGAAATGGGCCCATTTCTTCGCGCACGTTGGTCACGTTCCCTCCAGGTCCCGTGTCATTCACAGTGACACGGCGATCCGGCCCGGTGTGACAGGCGGCCGGTCATACGAAGGGACGGAAAAACGTGATGCGAGTTCTCGTGGTAGGCGCCAGCGGCGCGATCGGCCGCCGCCTCATTCCCCAGTTGGCCGAGCACGGTCATCAGGTGACCGGCACGTCCCGGTCGGCGGCCAAGGCCGGGCAGCTCAGGACGCTGGGCGCGGAGCCGGCCGTGCTTGACGTGCTCGACGCGGGCGCGGTGCGCGCCCTGGTGGCCGCCACCCGTCCCGAGGCGATCATCTACCAGGCCACCGCCCTCTCCGGCGTGAGCTTCGGCCGTAACATGGACCGGGTCTTCACGCCGACCAACCAACTGCGGACGACAGGCACCGACATCCTGCTGGCCGCCGCGCGCGGGGAGGGCGTGCCCAGGTTCCTCGCGCAGAGCTTCGCGCCCTTCCGGTACGCCCATAGCGGCGGCCCGGTCAAGGACGAGAACGACCCGCTGGCCGATCCCCCGCCGTCGGCACGGCTGATGTTCGGCGCCATGGCGCACCTGGACGAGGCGGTCACGGCGGCGGGCGGGATCGCGCTGCGCTACGGCGGCTTCTACGGCGAGGATGACGCCATGGTCACGGCGGTCCGCAAGCGCCTGTTCCCTCTTATCGGTGACGGCGGGGGCATGATGTCGTTCATCCACCTGGACGACGCGGCCGCCGCGACCGTCCTCGCGCTCGACGCCGAGGGCCCGGCCATCTATAACGTCACCGATGACGAGCCCGCCCTGATGCGCGACTGGCTTCCAGCCCTGGCCGCCGCCGTCGGCGCGAAGCCACCCTTCCACATCCCCGCCTGGGTGGGCGGGCTGGTCATGGGCAAGACGCTGCCGATGATGACCGAGGCCAAGGGCGCGTCCAACGCGAAGGCCAAGAAGGAACTCGGCTGGACCCCGCGTTACCCGTCCTGGCGCACGGGCTTCCCCGCCGTTTACGCCCGCTAACCGTTAGAAGTCGTCCCAGTGCGGCGGGCGGTCCCGGTGGAGGCGGTCGTCGGCCGACTCAGGGTACTCGCCCCAGGCGGCGTCGGTGTCCTCGCGGCTCTGCTCGGGCGCCGCGGGCTCGCCGGCGGACAGGCCGGGAGGGGCGATCGCCGCGGAGCCGGCCTCGGAGGCGGCATGCCCCGGCGTAACGGGAACGGGCGCGGCAGTCTTAGGCGGGGCCGGGGCCGCCGCCGTCGGCTCGGGGCCCGCGTCGGATGATGTCATGCTGCCTCTCCGGTAGCCCGTCGGCGAGGCGCGGCGGGCGCTGCCACAGCCTACCGCCGGCCCTCCTGCCGGGCCTCCCGCCGGCGCTCCGCGAACCGGGTCCGTGCCTTCGGGGCGTCACCTGCTCCTACCTCGCTGTATAGGCGACTGTATAGAGGAACGGAGCCGTTATCGCGGGGTTTGTCTCGTGCTGTTAACGATAACTTTTCGGACACGCAGCTCTAGCTTGTCCCCACAAGTGGTCTTATTGTCATCGTTATCACGTGACTGGGGTCACAAAATCCAATAATGTGATCGTTAACATCAGCCTACGGAGCCCCCTTTCGAAGGCGACAGCTGGAGGTCCGCGATGAGGAAGATCCATCCCAAAGTCGATGAGGCGATACAGACACTGAATATGAAGGACGGCCCGTCGCGGCGGAAGCTGCTGCAGGGAACCGGCCTGGTCAGCGCCACGGCGGCGGCTTCGGCCTTGCTCGCGGCGTGTACTTCGTCGAGCACCAGCTCCGAGTCGGTGACGCAGTCGGCCGCGGCCGCGGTCGCGGGGAACTTCCCGAAGACCCCGGCGTGGCAGTTCTGGTTCGTTAATCACGTCACCACGAACCTGTTCTTCGTCCCCACCCAGTTCGGGTTCGCTGATGCCGCCGCGCTGCTCGGGCTGCCGAAACCGAAGTGGACCGGTTCGGCAGACTCCGCCGACTCCGACATGGTAAACGCCATCAATGACGCCATCACGGCGAAGGCGGACGGGATCGCGACGACGGTCATCAACAGCGCGCCGACCGCTACGACCTTCGAGGTCCCGGTGGCGAGCGCGATGAACGCCGGGATCCCGGTGGTCAGCTACAACGCCGACGGCCCGATCATCAACGGCGTCGTGACGCCGGGCACGAACCGCCTCTGCTACGTCGGGCAGGCCCTGTACCTGTCCGGCCAGCAGATGGGCGAGCACATCAAGTCCCTGGCGAAGCCGGGAGAAATCGCCATCTTCATCGCCACCCCGGGGACGGCCAACATCCAGCCCCGGTACGACGGCGCGGCCTCGGTCCTCACCGCGGCCGGCTACACGGTGAAGATGATTGCGACCGGGGCAACGACGGCGGACGAAGCACCCGCGGAGAAGGCGTACCTGCTCGGCAACGGCAAGAACATCACCGGCGCGTTCGCGGTGGACGCGGGATCGACGGAGGAGCTCGGCCCGAACCTGGCCTCCCTGGGACTCGTGGGCAAGATCCCGGCCGGCGGGTTCGACCTGACGCCCGGCACGCTGACCGCGATCAAAGCCGGCCAGCTCGACTTCACCATCAACCAGGACCCGTACCTGCAGGGCTTCCTGCCGGTGCTCTACCTGTACCTGTACAACCTGACCGGCGGCCTGGTCCTGCCGCCCGACACCGACACCGGCCTGTCGTTCGTGACGAAGTCCAACGTCGGCCCGTACCTGACCTCGAGCACTACCTACGAGGGGGCTACCGGAGCCACCAAGCCGACGCTGGTCCCGCGCTCCGGGGCCATCCAGAACCCGATCGCCACCACGAGCACCTGACCCGAAGCGGGAACACGGTTCCCTGACAGGCCTGCCTGCGCCGGACACGGACCTCATCGGAGGATCCGTTCCGGTGCAGGCGGCATGTGAGCGTACGGATCATGTGAACGCACGGAAAAAGGAGACGGAGACAAGGTGAGCGAGACCGCGCAGCGCGCCCCCGGCGTGGCGGGAGGCGGACCTGCCAAAGCATACGGCGCGGACGGTGTGATGGGACGCCTGCGGCGGGCCGGGCTGTTCCTCGTGCGGCAGCGGGAAGCGACGGTTTTCCTGGTTGTTGTCCTGCTTGTCATTTATTTCGGAGTTATCAACGCGAGCGGCCGTAGCGTCTTCTTCACGCACTCCGCCCTGGTCAACCTGTCGGTGGTCGCGGCGCCGATCATGACCATCGCGTACGGCGAGGTCCTGCTGCTCATCTGCGGTGAGATCGACCTGTCCGTCGGCTTTATCTACGTATTCGCGCCGTACGTCATGCACTTCTTCGTCGATTACTACCACGTGCCCGGCATCCTGGGGATAATCCTCGCGATCGCCGTGGTCGGCGGCGGGGTCGGCTGGATCAACGGGTTCCTCACCGTCACCCTGCGGCTGCCCTCGTTCATCACCACCCTGGGCACCGGCTTCGTGCTGTCGGGCCTGGTGCTCACCATGGCGCACGGCGAGCAGGCCCCCATCCCGCCCGTGCTGGTCAACCTCGGGAAGTGGTTCGGCTCGTCGAGCAACTTCGCCATGATCATCTGGGCGGTAATCCTGCTCGCGTTCTTCCACGTGCTGCTGCGGAACACCCGCTGGGGGCTGCACACGATCGCGGTCGGCGGCAACGCGCTCGGCGCCCGGGAGGCGGGCGTCAACGTCGCCAGGATCAAGTACGGCAACTTCATGCTCACCGGCGTGGTCGGCGCGTTCACCGGCATCATGATCGCATTCCAGACCAACGTGATCGACACCTTCTCGGGCGGGGCCGCCTACCAGCCGATGTTCTACGGCGTGGCGGCCGCGGTCATCGGCGGCACCGCGATGCTCGGCGGCAGCGGAACCATGATCGGCGCGTTCCTCGGCGGCGCGGTCCTCGGGATCCTGACCAACGGCTTCGAGGTGATCGGGATCAGCGCGTACCCGCTGCAGATCTACTTCGGCGGCGCCATCTTGATAGCCATGATCGCTAACGTCCAGTTTGCGCGGCTGCGCGGCGAGGGGAGAGTCCGATGACCACGCAGCAAGGGGAACAGCAGGACGCCGCCAGCCAAGCCGCCGACGTCCTGCGGGTCGAGCACGTCGCCAAGAGCTACGGCGCGGTGACCGCGCTCGTGGACGTCAACCTGCGGCTCGCCAAGGGCGAGGTGCTCGGCCTGATCGGTGACAACGGCGCGGGCAAGTCGACCCTGATGAAGATCCTCTGCGGCTTCCAGCCGCCGGATGCCGGGCAGATCCTGCTCAACGGCCAGCCGGTGGCCCTCAGGTCCGTCGACCATGCCAGGTCGCTTGGCATCGACACCGTCTACCAGGACCTCGCCCTGGTCAACCAGCTGAGCGTCTACCACAACATGTTCCTGAACCGGGAGAAGGTCCGCTGGCCGCTGCTGTCCAACAGGACGATGCGGCGGGTAGCCCGCCAGTACCTGGACGACATGGGCGTCAACATCCCGTCCGTGGACGCCGACGTCGCCGCGCTGTCCGGCGGTCAGCGGCAGGCGATCGCGGTGGCCCGCGCCCTTTACTCCAACCCGGAGATCCTGCTGCTCGATGAGCCGCTCGCCGCCATGGGCGCCAAGGAGGCCGCGATCATCCTGGACCTGATCCGCGACCTGAAGCAGAGGGCCGACGTCTCGGTCATTATGATCGCGCACAACTACGGTCAGGCCCTGGAGATCTGCGACCGGATCAACCTGCTGCAGCACGGCGAGATCACCTTCGACAAGCCGACCGCGGAGACCTCGGTGTCCGAGCTGAACGACATCGTCATCGCCGAGTACCGCCGGGCCCTGGAGGAGCGCCAGCGCGAGGTTGCGGGCGGCCGAGAGTAGCGAGGCGGCGCCGCATCCGTTCGGACTTAACCGAGGATTTTCACCGAACGGATGCGGGTCTCCTTCGTCAGGTCCTGCTGCATCACCATGCGGGTACGGCCGTCGTCAGCCCGGACACGCTCCGGTACGAGGCGACGGCGTCGTGTGCCGTGCGACGTGCGCGGCGTCTTCTGGTGAGATGTCGAATAAAATCTTGCACCGAACGGGCGCGCGGCCTTGCTTCGCGGCAGCAGCTCCGGCGCGGCCCGGTCGGGCAGAAAATGCGTTCCCGGCCGGACTTCGGGGTAATGAGGAGCAGGGAGCGCGCAGCCCCTCCCCCGCGGCGCCCAGGCAGCCGGCCACGCAGACGAACCCCGAGGTGCTCTACCGAAATGCCCGAACGCCAGTTCCCCAAGCCGGACGAGATCTTCGAGCTCTTGCGATTCAAGAAGCCGGAGTTTGACGCCAGGAAACGCCGGCTTGAGTCCGCGCTGACCATCCACGACCTGCGCGAGATCGCCAGGCGCCGCACCCCGAGGGCCGCCTTCGACTACACCGACGGGGCCGCCGAGTCCGAGGTCTCGCTCAAGCGCGCGAGGCAGGCGTTCGGTGACGTCGAGTTCCACCCGTCCATCCTGAAGGACGTCTCCACCGTGGACACGTCGACGACCGTCTTCGGCGGCCCGTCGGCACTGCCGTTCGGCATTGCCCCCACCGGCTTCACCCGCCTCATGCACACCGAGGGCGAGACCGCCGGCGCCGGCGCGGCCGCCGCGGCGGGAATCCCGTTCTCGCTCTCCACCCTCGGCACCACCTCGATCGAGAACGTGAAGGCCGCCAACCCGATCGGCCGCAACTGGTTCCAGCTGTACGTCATGCGCGACAGGGAGATCTCCTACGAGCTCGTGCGCCGGGCGGCCGCCGCCGGGTTCGACACGCTGTTCTTCACCGTCGACGCGCCCGTCGCCGGCGCCCGGCTGCGCGACAAGCGCAACGGCTTCTCCATTCCCCCGCAGATCACCCTCGGCACGGTTGTCGACGCGATCCCCAGGCCCTGGTGGTGGTGGGACTTCCTGACCACCCCCAAGCTGGAGTTCGCCTCCCTCACCTCCACCGGCGGCACGGTCGGCGAGCTGCTCGACGCGGCGATGGACCCCACCATCAGCTTCAGGGACCTCGACGTCATCCGCGGGCTATGGCCGGGCAAGCTCGTCGTCAAGGGCGTGCAGAACGTGGCGGATTCCCGGACCCTCGCCGACCTCGGCGTGGACGGGATCGTGCTGTCCAACCACGGCGGCCGCCAGCTCGACCGCGCACCCGTCCCCTTCTACCTGCTGCCCGACGTCATCAAGGCCGTCGGCGGCCGCACCGAGATCGCCATCGACACCGGGATCATGCACGGCGCCGACGTGGTCGCGTCGATCGCCCTGGGCGCCCAGTTCACCCTCGTCGGCCGCGCCTACCTCTACGGTCTCATGGCCGGCGGCCGGCCCGGCGTCGACCGCGCGATCGAGATCCTCCGCGACCAGATCGTCCGCACCATGAAGCTCCTTCAGGTGGCCAGCGTGGCCGAGCTGAACCCCGGGCATGTCACCCAGCTGCGCCGCCTCGCGCCTATCAGGCAGGGGGGCGGCTGAGGCAGTCAGCCAGCACCCGTTCGGGATAACTAAAAAGAGGCACATCCACGCGCTGCCCACGGCGTTTCCGACCGGCCCTGTCGGGCATTCGGCGGTCGGATGTGGAAGGCTAGTGGCCGACGATGCCGAAGGGGATATGCCGGAGGGATATGCCTGTGTCAGCGCAGTCGAATAGCGAGCCGGCGCCGCAACCGGTCGTCAGCCCGCTAACCGCGGCGGCGGTCTTCCTCGTGCTCACCATCAGCCTCGGTGGCGAGGATGTGGTCCGTGACCTGCTGCCGGACCTATCCGGCCTCGGGCGGTCCGTCGGCTTCCGCATTCCTGAGGCCCAGTTGCAGGTCGTCACCGCGATCGGCTCGGATGCCTGGGACCGGCTGTTCGAGGGACCGCGGCCGCGTGAGCTGCATCCCTTCCGCGAGCTTGCCGGGTCGCGGCACACGGCCCCGGCTACCTCCGGTGACCTGCTGTTCCACATCAGGGCGACCCGGATGGACCTCTGCTTCGAGTTCGCCGCGCAGGTGATGAAGCGGCTCAGCGGCGCGGTCAGCGTGGCGGACGAGGTGCAGGGATTCCGCTACTTCGACGAGCGGGACTTGATCGGCTTCGTCGACGGCACCGAGTCACCGGGCGGAGCAGCCGGGATCAGCGCCGCGATCGTCAGCGCGGACGACGACCCGGACTTCGCCGGCGGCAGCTACGTGATCGTGCAGAAGTACCTGCACGACATGGCGGCGTGGAACTCGATCAGCATCGAGGAGCAGGAGCGGGCGATCGGCCGCACCAAGCTGGACGACATCGAAATGCCCGACGACGTCAAGCCTGCGAACTCGCATGTGGCGCTGAACACGATCACCGGGCCGGACGGCGAGCAGCGGCAGATCATCCGGGCGAACATGCCGTTCGGCTCCCCAGGGCGGGACGAGTTCGGTACGTACTACATCGGCTACGCCGCCACGCCTTCGGTGACCGAGGAGATGCTGGTGAACATGTTCATCGGCAACCCACCGGGCAATACCGACCGGATCCTCGACTTCTCGACCGCGATCACCGGGAGCCTCTTCTTCGCCCCGTGCGCGGACTTCCTCGACGACCCGCCCGGGCCGCCCGGCGCGGGCGCGCTGGCCGGCGTCACCAGCGTGGCCGACACGGCCAGCGTGGCCGACACCGCCGCGCCTGACGGCGGGACACCTGGTGACCGGCCGGCGGCCGACGACGGGTCGCTCGGCATCGGGTCTCTCAAGGGCTAGCCGGCACGGACGCCGGCTAGCGCTACATAGTTAAGGACAGTGAGAAGGGGAGCGATGAACAACCTGTACCGCGAGCTCGCCCCGGTCTCGGCCGCCGCGTGGGCCGGCATCGAGGATGAGGCCAAGCGCACGTTCGCGCTGCACGCCGCCGCGCGGAAGGCGGTCGACGTGACCGGGCCCGACGGCCTGGCCCTGGCGGGCATCGGCACCGGGCACGTGACCGCGATCGACGCGCCGGCGGACGGGGTGACGGCGGCGCTGCTCGACTGGCGTCCCGTCGTCGAGCTGCGGGTGCCGTTCACGCTTTCCCGCGCCGAGATCGACTCCGTCGGGCGCGGCGCGCTCGACCCCGACTGGCAGCCGGTCAAGGACGCCGCGAAGAGGATCGCCTTCGCCGAGGACCGCGCGGTCTTCGACGGCTACGCCGCCGCCCAGATCACCGGGGTCCGGCAGGCGTCGTCCAACCCCGCCCTGGCGCTGCCCGGCGAGGCGCGCGACTACCCGGACGTGGTCAGCAAGGCGGTCAGCCAACTCCGGGAGGTCGGTGTCGCGGGCCCGTACTCGCTGCTGCTGTCGGCGGACGCGTGGACGGCGGTCAGCGAAACCTCGGACCACGGCTACCCGATCAGTGAGCACCTGGCCAGGCTGCTCGACGGCGACATCATCTGGGCGCCCGCGATCGACGGCGCGCTCCTGCTGTCCGCCCGCGGCGGCGACTACGAGCTGCGGCTTGGCCAGGACCTGGCGATCGGCTACCTGTCCCACGACGCTGACTCGGTGCAGCTGTACTTCACCGAGTCGTTCACCTTCGCCGTCTACACCACGGAGGCCAGCGTCCCCGTCAATGCGTAGAGATCGTGATCGCGCGGGAACCGCCCACCTGAGCCGGCGCGCCTTCCCCCGATGAACAGACGCCACCGCTCGAAGCCGCCGGCTGGCGTGTAGCGCTAGCGGCCGGTCCAGGAGCTGATTTCCACGCCGTCGGCGACCGGGAAGGAGACGCTCACGTACCCGTTGGCTGGCTCCCTGACGTACTTGAGGTAGTCGGCCATGTTGGAGTGATCGTTGTCGTCGGCGGCGACCAGGGCACCGGGCGCGAGCCTGGGCTCCAGGAGCCTGAGCACTGGCAGGCACAGTTCCTTCCAGCCGTCGAGCAGGACGAGCCCGATCGGGCCTGACACGGTGGCGAGCGTCTCACGGGCGTCCCCCGCCAGGATGGTCACGGCCGCCGCGACGCCTGCCTCCTCCAGGTTGGACTGGGCCGCCTTGACCTTCCTGTCGCTCAGCTCGGTGGTCACGACGTGGCCGGTGCCGTTGTCGGTGACCGCCGCGGCCAGGTAGATGGTCGAGATGCCGAAGGAGGTGCCGAACTCCACGATGGTTTCCGGCCTGATGGCCCGGACCAGCGCGTAGAGAAGCTGGCCGGCCTCGGCGGAGATGGGTATGTAAATGTCCTGGTACGCCTCGGACCGGTCCCGGGCCGAGGCCGCGGCCCACGACGCTTGCCCCGGCGGCAGGGGCCGGGGCGCGGCATCGTGGTCGTGAGCGGCGGCGAACATCCGGCTGAGCGTGGTGGTGACCTTAGGTGCTGCGAGCGAATTAGCCATAGGTCAATACTGCCTCCTCGTTCACCGACGCCCTCGTGAGTCGCTACCTCAGCTAGGCGGCAACCCGGTGTACGGTCGGTGACCGGAGATACACACCGAGCCAACGGAGTGGCGCGCGGCATGAGTCCCTGGACAGTGGAACGAGCGGAGATTGTTACCGTCAACGCCGCCGGCCTTGGGCAGGGCATCGCCCTGGTCACCTTCCCCGCGGCGAGCGCGATCTTCACCTCCCACGACGGCTATGACCTGTCGAGCAGCCAGTACGGGCTGATGTTCGTCCCCCAGGTGGTGACCGCGGTCCTGGCCTCGCTGCTCGGGGCCGGCCTGCTCTGGCCCGGGTTCGCCCGGCGCGTGAGCGAGAAGGCGACTTACCTTGCTGGCCTGATCGCGGACCTCGCCGCGATGGTGCTGCTGATCGGGAGCTGGGGCGTCGCTAGCGACCACCCGGCCGGATACCTGCTGCTCCTGGCCGCGACCGCGTGCCTGGGGGCCGGGTTCGGGCTCGCCGTGCCGTCGCTCAACACGCTGGCCGCCGCACTCGGTCCTCCTGGCGGGGCGGACCGGGCCGTGCTTGTGTTTAACGCGCTGCTCGGGCTGGGGACGGCGCTCGCGCCCGCGTTCGTCGCCGCGTTCACGGGAATCGGCTTCTGGCTGGGGCTGCCGCTGCTGGCGGCCTGCCTGCTGGCCGGGCTTATCGTCGTCAGCCTGCGGTTGCCGCTGCGGCCCGGGGCGGCGGATTCGACCGGGTCAGCCGGGCACGCGGCTATCCGGCTCCCCGCGGGTTTCTGGGTCTTCGCGGCCTTCGCCGTCCTCTACGGGATCTGCGAGACCATGAACGGCAACTGGTCCGCGCTCGATATGACGTCGCTCGGCGTAAGCACCAGGACCGCGTCCCTCGCGCTTTTCGGCTTCTGGGCGGTGGTGACCGCAGGCCGGGTGCTGTTCGCCGTGATCGCGCGCTGGCTGCCAAGCCGCGCCGTGTATCACGGCCTGCCGTTCCTGCTCGCCGCCGCCTTCGTGCTGATCGCGGTCCTGCCAAAGCACGCTCCCGGCGCGGCCGTGGCCGCGTTCTGCCTCGCCGGACTTGGCTGCTCGGCGCTGCTGCCGCTTACGATCAGCTTCGGCCAGGAGAAGCTAATCGGCATGCAGACCGCGGTGGCCGGCGGTGTCATCGCCTGCTACCAGGTCGGCTACGGCATCGCCGCGTTCGGCGTCGGCCCGCTGACGGGCGCGGGCGTCAAGATAGCGACGATCTTCGGGGCCTCCGCCGTCGTGGCCGCCGTCATGGGAGGCCTGTCCCTGGCGGTCGCACATGGCCGCCCGTCGCCGGCGACCCTGCATCCCCGCCCTGCCCCGCCGCGTCCCCTCCCCGCCGCACGGCGTGAGACGGCCCCGGTACGCGGTCCCGTGGCCAACGCGGCCGACTCGTCTGACAGGATCAACCGGTGACCGAACGCTACGATGTTGTGATCATCGGCACTGGCGCCGGCGGCGGAACGCTCGCCAACGTCCTGGCGCGAGCGGGCAAGCGCATCCTGCTGCTTGAGCGCGGCGATTGCTCGACAAGAACTTCTATATGAACATGGCCATCCCGATCGCCGGCGTGGCTCATCGAGCTTTCTGCCCAGCATCGGCGCGGTGAACCCGGGGCTGACCATCATGGCGAACGCGCTGCGGGCCGGCGATCACTTGCGCGCGGAGCGGAGGCTGACTATGAAGCGTTACCCCAACATCAGCGATCACGGGCTGATCGGCGACCTGCAGACGGCCGCCCTGGTGTCCACCGACGGGGTCGTGGACTGGTTCTGCTGTCCCCGGTTCGACTCGCCGAGCGTGTTCGCCTCGCTGCTCGACGCGGACAAGGGCGGATATTTCCGGATCGCTCCCGACCGCGATGACTACGTCAGCAGGCAGCTCTACTTCCCTGAGACGGCGGTGCTGATCACCAGGTTCCTCACCCCGGACGGGGTGGGCGAGGTCCGCGACTTCATGCCGGTCGCGGGCAAGCAGCCGACCAACAGGCGCCGGCTGGTCCGCCAGGTCCGGGTGGTCCGCGGCACGATGCGGTTCGTGGTAGACCTCCAGCCCGCGTTCGACTACGCGCGGGCGAAGCACACCCTGCACCCTGAGCGCCGACGGCGCGCAGTTCACGTCGGACGGCGCCGAGCTCACGCTGCACCTGGGCGGCTCGCCCGGTGCCTCGCTCGAAGAGCAGGGCGTCGTCGTGCAGCCCGCAGGCAACGGGCTCCGCGTGACACGCACGCTGCAGGCCGGCCAGGCCTGGGGCGTGCTGCTCGAGCCAATGGGCGGCCCGCCGCGACGGCTGCACGACGAGGATCTGCAGCGGATGCTCAAGGAGACCATCACGTTCTGGCGTACCTGGCTGGAAGGGTCGACGTACCGGGGCCGCTGGCGTGAGATGGTGGCGCGCTCGGCCATCACGCTCAAGCTGATGACCTACGCACCGACCGGCGGCCTGGTGGCGGCGCCAACTACCGCGCTGCCAGAACAGGTCGGCGGCGAGCGGAACTGGGACTACCGCTACACCTGGATTCGGGACAGCTCGTTCTCCATCTACGCGCTGCTCGGGCTGGGCTTCACCGAGGAATCCCAGGACTTCACCGCCTGGATCAGGGACCGGGTCGCTGAAAAAGCGGGCGACGCGAGCGGCCCGCTGAAGGTCATGTACCGGGTGGACGGCACGTCCGACCTGACCGAAGAGACGCTCGACCACCTCGAAGGCTGGCGGGGCTCGCGGCCGGTGCGGATCGGCAACGGCGCCGCCGACCAGCTCCAGCTTGACATCTACGGCGAGTCGATGGACGCGCTGTCGCTGGCCGACGCCAACGGCCTGCAGCTGGCCCACCAGAACTGGGTTCAGATGGCGTCCACCATTGACTGGCTCTGCGAGCACTGGGATCAGCCGGACGAGGGCGTCTGGGAGACCCGCGGCGGCCGCAAGGACTTCGTCTACGGCAGGATCCAGACCTGGGTAGCGCTTGACCGGGCGGTCAAGATGGCGCGCCGCCGGGCTCGCCCCGGCAGCATCGCCCGGTGGACAGGCGAGCGCGACGCGGTCTACAACCAGATCTTCGAGCGCGGCTGGAACGCTAAGGTCGGCGGCTTCACCCAGTACTACGGCAGCGAGGTGCTCGACTCCTCGCTGCTGATGATGCCGTTGCAAGGCCTGATCTCGCCCCGCGACCCGATGTGGCTGTCCACGCTCAAGGCAATCGACCGCGAGCTGGTGTCCGACAGCCTGGTCTACCGGTGCAATCCGAGCGCCTCGCCCGATGGGCTGGCCGGCGACGAGGGCACGTTCTCGCTGTGCACCTTCTGGTACGTGGAAGCCCTCGCCAGGGCCGGCGCTCGACGAGGCCAGGCTCACTTTCGAGAAAATGCACACCTATGCCAACCACCTCGGGCTGTACTCCGAGGAGATCAGCAGCACAGGCGAGCAGCTCGGCAACTTCCCCCAGGCGTTTAGCCACCTGGCGCTGATCACGGCGGCGGTCAACCTGGACTACCAGCTTGACCACGGCGCTGGAGTGCTGCCGGGGGAGCTAGGGCCGCAAGGCTGACTCGCGGGCGTTGCGGCTGGACGATCAGGCCCGGACGTTAGCGGCTACCGCCAGGAACGACCTGTTCCGGCGGCGTCGCGACCTCGTCGGGGAGCTTTCTGCTGCTTTTGGCGACGCCTGAGGCGAGGTCGAGGAGCAGGGCGAGCGCGAGGACGGTGCCCGCGCCGACGGCCGCGCCGGCCACGCAGTCGGTGAAGTAGTGCCAGCGCAGGCCGATGACCCCCGTGGCCACGGCGGCCGTGATCACGCACGCCACGACCACGAGCGTTACGCGGATCGTGCGTGTTCGCGGCTGCCGAGGCGGGGCGAGGAGCAGGACGGCGAGGGTCACGGTCAAGGCCGTGGCGCACGTGGTGTGCCCGCTCGGGAAGGTGAGCTGGCCGAGGTACGTCCGGTGGAAGACGTGCTTGAGCAGGGCGTCGTCCAGGCCCGCGGCGACCGGGACGGCGATCACCGCGAGCACCGCGCCGTTCACCCTTTTCGCAAGCAGGCAGCCGACTGCGATGGCTGCGCTGATCGCGATCGCCGGGATGAGCGTCCCCGGCAGCGCGAGCCAGAGCAGGAGGGTGTGGTGGCCGCCGAAGAAGGAGATGACTGGCGCGTCGACGGCGTTATCGAACCCGTCTGCTGTCGTCTGGCCTTTGAACAGCAGGCCGAGCGTGACGGCGACGATCACGCACGCAGCCAGGGTCAGTCCGGCCCAGGTCCGGCGGGTGTCTCCAAGCAGTGGCCTGCCCATGGCTGTCTCCCCTCGTCCCTGTCACTACTAGGAGAACGCCTTGCTGAGCAGTGATACCGGAATCCGTGGCTGTCCTTGGGCCGTGGGAGGGCGAAGTTACTCGCGGAGCTGGATGCCGAGGGCCACGCCTACCGCCTTGTCGCTTGACTCGGGCATCCAGCCCGCCTCGTCGCTGATGTCGTGGGTGCCCTCGGCGATCCTGTTCTCCAGGACGCCCAGGCCGTCGCACTCGACGGTGACGACGTCGCCCGGCTCGACCGGGCGCGAGTTCGCGGGCGTGCCCGAGAAGATCACGTCGCCAGGGACCAGGGTCATCATGCGGGCGAGGTCGGCGACGACGTACGCCACCGAGAAGACCATGCCCTTGAGGCTGGACTCCTGGACGACCTCGCCGTTGACCCGTGTGCGCAGGACCTGGTCCTCCGGCGTCCAGCCGCGCACCAGGCCGGGACCCATCGGGGCGAGGGTGTCGGCGCCCTTGACGCGCAGCATGGAGCCCCGGTCGGCGTGCCGGAAGTCGTGGATCGCGAAGTCGTTGGCGAGGCTGTAGCCCTCGACGTAGCTGAGCGCGTCGGCGACCCGGATGTTGCGGGCCGTCTTGCCGATGACGACCGCGACCTCGCCCTCGTAGTTGAGGAAGCGGGTGCCGCGCGGCCTGATCACCACGCCCTTGTGGCTGTTGAGCGAGGACGGGGGCTTAAAGAAGTAATTAGGTGCCGGCGGCCCCTCGGTCTTCAGCTCGTCGATCCGGTTCTGGTAGTTCAGGTGCACGCAGATGATCTTCGACGGCACACACGGCGGCAGGTGGATCGCGTCGTCCGGGCTGATCGTCCGGCCGTCAGCCGCGACGAGGGCGCCGTCCGTGAGCGCCATCTCGACGGGCGCGCCGTCGAGAAGGACGCGGCGGGTCTCCTCGGTCACGACGCGTCCCCCGGCTCGTTCAGGGACGGTGCTTCCAGGGGCGGGGCGGACAGCGGGTAGCCGAGGCCCGCGTAGTCGTAGCCGCCGATCTCAAGCACTGTCAGGCTCTGGTCCTGCGGCGAGGCGTAGTACGCGCGGATCTCCTGGATCAGCCCGCGCTCGCTGAACTTGTACCACTCGTCGCCGCGCAGCATCACGCCCGCCTTGCGCTTGAAGTGCGTCCACTCGATGACGGCGCGGCGCGTCCGGGGATCGGTGATCATCTGGTCGATCGTCCAGTAGGACCCGCCGTTGGTGACGGCGGCGTGCCATCGCTCGCCGATCGTGCGGGCGCCGCGGAACGGGCCCGCGTACATGCCAGGCGGGAAGTAGTGCACCCCGTCGGGCTCGAAGTACGCGGCGATCCTGTCCACGTCGCCGGAGTTGCAGGCGGCGAAGTAGTCGTTGATCCAGGCCGTCATGCCCTCGGCCGTCAGCTCGCAGCCGACGTGCTCGGTCGCCTCGCTCACTTAGCGTTCTCCAGATTGCTCTCGGCCTGCGCCGCCCTGGCCGCTGCCTGCGCCTCGATCTGCCCCGCCACCTGGGTCTCCGACTTCGCCGACACCGGCGGCGTGGGCAGCCACGCCTCCCCCGGCTCGACGACGAACGTGTAGTCGAGGGTGTACCAGGGCTCGGTCACGTCCGGTGCCGGGGCCGGCTCCTCCCCAATCTCGTGCCGCACGTACGTGGAGATGAGGGCGCGGGTGACGCCGAACTGCGCGTCGGTGTCCAGCATGGGGTCGTCGTGGCTGTAAATCTGCGACGTGATCGTCTTGAAGTCGGGCTTATAGACCATGGCGTGGATGTGCGCCGGGCGGAACGGGTGGCGCTTGAGCGTAGTGAGCAGGTCCCCGACCGGGCCCCCCATCGGCACCGGGTAGCCCGAGGGCTTGACGCTGCGGAACGTGAAGACGCCGTCGTCGCCGGTGTAGAACTTACCGCGCAGGTTCCACTCGGCCTGCTCGGGGTCCTGGTTCTCGTACAGGCCGATCGGCGAAGCGTGCCAGACGTCGATCTCGGCACCGGGGACCGGCTCGCCGTCGGTGTCCACGACCGTGCCGGTGAAGAACAGCGGCGGCCCCTCGGTGTGCGAGCGGACGATCGAGTCGCCGCTGTTCATCACCGGGGCACCCTGGCGCCAGAACGGTCCCAGGAGGTTGGCGGAGGTCGGCTTCTCCTCGGTGCCGTTGTTCATCAGGCACACGAGCGTCGACAGGCCGAGGCTGCCGGCCATCAGCCGGACCTCGTTGTGGCTAGGGGTGGTGAGCTGCCCGAGCCGTGCGACGACGTTGATGCTGGCGTCGAACTCGGCCTCGGTCAGCCGGACCTCGCGGGCGAAGTCATGCAGGTGGCGGACAAGCGCCTGCACGATCTCCCTGAATCGCGGGTCGTCGGCCCGCCCAGTCTCCGCGAGCACAGCCTCGGTGAGCTGCAGCTCGTCCTTAACGATCATTTCCTTCTCCTGATCCCGGCGACCTCGGCGGTGAGTGCCCGGCGCGAGTCGGGCCCGCCTTGCGGCTATTCGGCACCGTACTCGCGACCAGCCACTGGCGTCAACATGCTGGATAGTGGTTCAATATGCTGAACGCAAGCTGAGGGCGGGAAGAGCGATGGCGGCAGTGGAGCCAGCGGTGACTGGCACATCACGGGAGGCGCGCGAGGCCGGCGCGCGGGCCGTCGTGCCCGCGCTCGACCGGGGCATGCGGGTCCTGCAGCTGCTCGCGGAGTCACCGCAGCGCGCCTACTCGCTGTCCGATATCGCCCAGTTGCTCGCCATCCCCAAGTCGACCGCGTTCAACATCTGCGGGGCCCTTACCGAGGGGCAGCTGCTGCGCCGGGTGCGCGACGGGTTCCAGCTCGGCCGGGGCCTGCTTGAGCTCGGCTCGGCCTACGCCGCCAGCGTCAACCTCGTCGCGGAGTTCTACGACGTCTGCCGGGAGGCGCCGCCCGACCTGGGCGCGGTTATCCAGCTCGCGGTGCTCGACGAGGACCTGGAGGCGGTGTACCTCGCGCACCAGGACTGCGACAGCGGGCTGCGCCTCGGCCTTGGCGGCATGGTCGGGCGGCGCGTGCCGGCCAACTGCACCGCGGGCGGGAAGATGCTCCTGGCCCTGCTGCCGCTCGCCGAGCTTGAGGAGAGGCTCCAGCAGTGGACCACGCTGCCGCGAGTGACGCGCCGGTCGATCACGTCACGCCCCCGCCTGCTCAGGGAGATCAGCGCAGCCAGGGAGAGCGGTCACGCGTTCGACGAGGACGGGGCGATCCTCGGGCTCAGCTGCGTCGCCACCGGGTTCTGCAGCAGTCACGCCGACGGCGGCCGCCTCGCGGTCAGCATCACGGCGCCGACCGACTCCCTTCACGACGACCGCCGGGCGACCATCCGCACGGTCCTCGACGAGATCGCCGCCAAGCTACGGGCGCGCTTGTAGGGACATCCAGCATCATCACCGGCCGTGGCAAGCGGGCAGCGGCTACGATCGTCGCAGTACTGGCTGGGAGGGGTCCACCCACTGCTGGCCGACCGGCCCGGTGCCGCTGACCGCGATGACCGCGGGCTCGGTTGCGTCGGCCCGCGCGCCGTCGTAGTGGGGCGTGCCAGCCACCCGGCGGACGAAGCCACCCGGGTAGACGGGGACCGCCTTGGCCGGGTCGAAGTCGGGGCCGCTGTTGCACCACCACACCCCGGACAGGACAACACACAGCCGGTCGGTCACGTACGTGTGCGGTGCGCTCATCCATCCCGGATACCACTTCATGAGTACCAGGTACGCGCCGTCCTGATCCTCGCCGCCCGCCAGGACGGCCTCGGCGACGCTATCCGCGGGGGCCGTCTCCGGCGCTCGCCAGGTGATGTCACCTGGCGGGATGATGATCGTCTGGGCTGGGTTGAGCTTGGACACCTGCTCTCCTTCGCTCCTCGGCTGCGTGCGCCTGCCGCTATCGTCACACTGCCCGGGTTGGGCGCGTGCCCAACGCGCGATGCCGATCTTGGGGTGCGGCACCGTTAGCCTCTGTGGTGCACAGCGTGCCTCATGAACGCAGGATGGGAGAGCAATGCCCGACTTCAACGACTGGAACCAGAAGGTCATCGCGGAGTTCCGTGCCAACGAGGGCCGTGTCGGCGGCGGCTTCGCGGGCGCGCCGATGGTTCTGGTTCACCACGTCGGCCGCAAGAGCGGCAAGGAATACGTCATCCCGCTGGTGTACCTTCCGGGCGACAGCGACGACGACTCGATCTACATCTTCGCCTCCAAGGGCGGGGCGCCGGTCAACCCTGACTGGTACGGCAATCTCATCGCGGCGGGCAAGGCCACCATTGAGGTGGGGACCAGCACCTACCCGGCCACCGTCACCGAACTCAGCGGTGACGAACGGGACCGCGTCTACGCCGAGCAGGCCCAGCGCATGCCCAACTTCGGCGAGTACGCGCAGAAGACCGAGGGCATCCGCAAGATCCCGGTGCTGCGGCTAACGCGCGGCTAGCCGCCACGTACCCGGCCCGAGCCTGGTCTCCGGGAGAGCGTCACAAGCGCCGTCCCGGGGACCCTCCTCATGGTGGCCGACACCAGCGGCGCCGTAGCCAGGAAGCCGTAGCGCGAAGCAAGAATCCGTTCGGAGGACTGGTTAATTTGCGGGGAAGCGGGTTCATTCGTTTCTTGCTACCGCGGGTCCGGTGATGCGTGCCAGCAGCGGGAACGTGGCCGCGATGATGCCGACCGACACGATGATCCCGCCCGTCGAAGCGGTCGATCTGCTGGCCGTTGAGCGTGTCGCTGCTAGGGTGCCACCACAGCGGGGCGATGTTCGCCGGACCCTGGGGCTCCCACACAGTGCCACTGTTGTCAGTAGCCTCGGTGTCAGGCCGGTGATCGGTGGCGGGGCGATGCCCCCACTCGCTAACGGCCGGGAAAGCAGGGCATGCCCGATCACCGCGTCCAGCAGCGTTCCTAGCCTGTTGGCTGCGGCCCGCCCGGGCCTGCTTCAGGGCGCGGCGGTTGCCCGGCGTCGGCGGGAGCAGGGGCTGAAGCGGCTTGTTCGGTTTTGTAGTCCTGGACGGACTTGCTCACATGCGCGAGGACGTCGGGGTGTAGGCGGTAGAGGTGCCTGCGGTCGTACCACTTCACGATGGCGGTGCCGAAGACGAGCCAGAAAACCAGGCCGAGTCCGGCGGCCAGGGTTCCCCGGGTGAGGCCGGCGTCGGCCTGGGCGCCGAAGTACATGATCGACCGGGTACCTGCTAGGACCTGGCGTAGCGGTTCTACGTTGCTCAGCGTGCGCAGGAAGCCGGGCAGCGCCTCGACCGGCACGGTCCCTCCTGCTGAGGCAAGACCGGCGTAGACGAACAGCAGCAAGCCGATCAGCTGCCCGTACGCGCCTGCCACGGCGAAGAGCGCGATCGTCCCGACGCCGACGCTCGCCGCGCACAACCAGGTGAAGAGCCACAGCAGAGCCGGATAGGGCGCGCCCATACCCAGTGCCCCGACCGCCACCGCGAGCATCAGCGCGGTCAGCACGGCCGTGAGTGCTACGACGACGGTCCATTTGATGAGCAGGGTCTGCCACCTGTTGATGGGCACCGGCTGGCGCTGGCGCCAGTGCGGCCCTATCTCACTGGTGGAGTAGCCGAGCGCGGAGTCCACGACGGAGTTCACGATCGTCGCGCCCAGGAATCCGCACATGAGCGTCAGCAGCGCCACGTAGAAGGCGCTCAGCCCCAAGGCGGTGTTCGCTGCCAGGGGCCGGTACTGCGCGGTCGTCACCGTGACGGGGCTGGCCAGGAACACCCTGGTCGAGCCCGTGAGCGCGCCGGCGGGGACCAGGGCAGTCAGGTGCTGGCCGATCTCGTGGGAAGACACCGCCAGGGCGGGCTGCAAGATCCCGGTTGCCAGGCTGGCGCCTACCGTGCCGGCCTGCTCATTGGTCAGGATCTCTACCTGCGGGGCGGCGTCGGCCGCCGCGTTAGCCGCGTCCAGGCCTGCCACGGTCAGCAGGCTGGCGGTGAAGCCGGGGGGGATCACCAGCGTCGCGTACAGGCCGCCCCGGTCCATGGCCTGCTCCGCCTGGGGCAGGGTCGACACCATGAGGTTCAGCCGGCCCGACACCGCCGGGCTGGCCAGCAGGCCGGCTTGCACCTGCTGTCCGATTTCGAGGTGCTGCGCGCCGACCGTGCCACCCCGGTCCTGGTTCACGACCGCCACCGGCAGGCCCCGCAGATGAGCCAGCGGGTTGACGACCGACCCGATGTACAGCGCGGTCATGACTGCCACGACCACGGACGCCAGGACCACGGGGATCACCCAGATCGCCCGGACCCGCAGCAGCTGACGGGCCCGGACCGGCAGGCGCGGGTCCGGCGTCCGGTGGCGGGCGGCGGCTGAGGAAGTGGGCGAGGAATCGGGTGAGGAATCGGGGCTCATGGCAGCCTCCCAACCAGATTGACACTGTCAGGCTAGACCGACACCACCGCGCGTCACCGTCTCCACCTGGGCTCTCTTCCACGGCCTCAGCCGTCGCGCGCCGCCAGGGATCCCGCGCGGACCACCTGCCAGAGACCTCACCCGAGGCGGCTATGGAAGCGGCCCCATCCCTCACCAATTGGAGATGAACTCCGGCTGGCACCAGCGGCACCATCGGGCGGGCGATGCCGCCTTGTTGCGCCTGACGCCGTTGAGGTGAGCGCCTCTCTAAAGTGGGTGCCTAAATAAAGTAAGTGGCTCACCCAATCGTGGTCTTGGGCAACCGGAATTAGCGCAAAACTATACTCACTAACTTTTTATAGTTGGCATCGAAGTACGGCTGCTGAACGCAAGCGGACGCTGGGCCTGGCTTCGTTGCCGCTATGCGAACGCAAGCGGGTGATGACGCGGCGGGCGATCCTAAGCTCATGCCGAACGGCTGCGTGTGTAACGCCGCCCAGCTCAGTCCACTCATTTGCGATGTTTGCAGGCTTTCAGGAACTTCTCACGAGGAGGCGGACATGACGTTGCGCACGGCGTTCACGGAACTGCTCGGGCTGCGGCATCCCATCGCGCTAGCCCCAATGGGCGGGTCGGCGGGCGGGGCCCTGACAGCGGCGGTCTCCAACGCGGGCGGGCTCGGGCTGCTCGGCGGCGGCAACCCGGACCGGGACTGGCTGGACCGCGAACTGCCGCTCGCGGCCAACGGCACGCGCCAGCCCTGGGGCGTCGGCTTCCAGAGCTGGGCGGTCGACAAGGCCACGATCTTGCGGGCCCTGGAGTACCGGCCCAGTGCGGTGATGCTGTCTTTCGGTGATCCGCGCCCGCTCGCCGGGCCCGTCCGTGCGTCAGGCACGCTGCTGATCATCCAGGTCACCACCCTGGACGAAGCCAGGCAGGCGGCGGACCTCGGCGCCGACGTCATCGTGGCCCAGGGCACGGAAGCCGGCGGCCACGGCGCCAGGCACGGCTGGTCCACGCTGGCCTTCGTGCCGGTCGTCGCCGACCTGGCGTCGCCGCTGCCGGTGCTGGCCGCAGGCGGGATCGCCGACGGGCGGGGCGTGGCCGCCGCCCTGACCCTCGGCGCGGCCGGGGCGCTTGTCGGCACCCGGTTCCTTGCTACCGCCGAGGCCCTGACCGACCCGGCGGCCAAGAAGGCGATCGTGTCAAGTGGCGGCGAGGACACTGAGCGCAGCGCTGTCCTGGACATCGCCCGTGGCTCGCGGTGGCCGCGCGAGTACACCGCCCGCACGCTCGGCCACCCGTTCCTCGACGAATGGCGGGACCGGGAGGACGAGCTGGCCGCCAGCCCTTCGGCCAAGAGCGACTACCAGCGCGGCGTGGCCAGCGGCGAGCTCCCGCCGGAGCCGGTGTGGGCCAGCCAGGCCATCGACCTCATCACCGACCTGCCGCCCGCGGCCGACGTGGTCGCCAGCCTCGCCGCGCAGGCCTCAGCCGCGCTAACCCGAGCACTCGGCCGCTAGCGGCTTTAGCGCCGACCCGGCCAATCGGGGCCCGGCAACCAGGCGGTCCGCGTCGCGCCCCATGAAGGCAGGCGATCTGCCCTGAGCCCGCGCCCCGGTCCGCGCGCCGCGCGCTTGTTGCTGTTATCTACACCAAGAGAATGCGCCAGGAGGACGTTGGATCGATGAGGTCGCTATGGCGACACCAACGATCCATGATCCTTCCCGCGCTCCGGTGGAAGCTTGCTTGCTTGACGCTTCTTGCTGTTATCGCGTTTTCACGGGTGCTAGGCGGGGGACGATCAACTCTCGCCAGCACAGGACGCCGCGTGGCCGTCCGGTTCAGGGAACAGTCTCCTGTGGTGCGTACCGATTAGTTTCCTTGACGGCGGACGTTTCATCAGGTGCCAGCGACAACGCATCAGAAAGGACACCTGCGATGACCACGATTACCCCGTGCCTGTGGTTCGACGGGAACGGCCTCGAGGCCGCCGAGCACTACGTCTCGGTCATCCCCGACTCCCGCATCACGAACGTGAGCTACTACGGCCCGGACCAGCCCGGCAAGGAGGGCGCGGTCCTGACCGTCGCCTTCGAGCTGGCTGGCCGCCCGTTCACCGCGCTCAACGGCGGGCCCGCCTACAAGTTCACCGAGGCGATCTCGCTCCAGGTCTCCGCCGCCAGCCAGGAAGAGGTGGACCGGTACACCGATCGGCTCACCGCCGAGGGCGGCGAGGTCGGCCCGTGCGGCTGGGTCAAGGACCGCTTCGGACTGTCCTGGCAGGTCGTCCCCGACGCGCTCATCGAGCTGATCGGCGACCCGGACCCGCTGCGCGCCAACGCCGCCGTGCAGGCCATGCTCGGCATGACGAAGATCAACATCCAGGCGCTGCGCGACGCCGCCAACGCCACTGGTGTTCCGTCAGCTGGCCCCTCCGCCTGACAATGCCCGTTCTAGACGAGGCCCGGTTCGCCGAGCTCAGCGAGCGCCACCGCCGCGAGCTCCAGGTGCATAGCTACCGCATGCTTGGCAACCTGGAGCAGGCCGAGGACGCGGTGCAGGAGGCGCTGCTGCGGGCATGGAAGGGCCGGGCCTCGTTCGACGGCGGTCCGGGCGCGCGGGCCTGGCTGTACCGCATCGTGACCACGACGTGCTTCGACATCCTGCGCGCGGCGCAGCGGCGCGGCGAGCAGGTTGAGTCGATCGCGGACGTGCCCTGGCTCCAGCCTTGTCCTGACACGCTGCTCGACGCGGCCGCGGAGCCCGAGGGGGCGGCGATCCGCCGCGAGACGGTAGAGCTCGCGTACCTGGCCGTGATCCAGCTGCTGCCCGCGCGGCAGCGGGCGGTGCTGCTGCTGCGAGACGTCCAGTGCTACTCGGCCGCGGAGACCGCCTCGATCCTCGGCCTGTCAGTGGCCGCGGTGACGAGCGCGCTGCAGAGGGCGCGGGCGACGATCGCGTTCCGGGTCGCCGCACGGGACGCGGACTGGTCGCCGAGCGGGATCACCGAGGCCGACCGGGCACTGCTGACAGCGTTCATCGAGGCGCACGAACGGCAGGACCCGGTCGCGGCCCTGGCGGCGATCCGCGAGGACATCAGGGTCTCAATGCCGCCCAACCCCGGCCTGTTCACCGGCAAGGAGGCGATCGCCGGGCTCATGGCCCACGCGTACGACCGCTCGGTCTTCGGCGACTGGAAGCTGCTGCCGACCGCGGCCAACCGCATGCCGGCCGCGGCCTCATATCTGCGCCGCGCGGGCAGCGACGTCTACGTCCCGTTCAAGCTGGACGTGCTGCGCACCGGCGGCGGCCTGATCGCCGAGATCACGACCTTCGACGCGTCCCTATTCGACCGCTTCGGCCTTCCGCTGACGCTGCCCGCGACGGCGGGGTGATGAGTACTTCATTACTGGAATGCTGTCGGGAGCACCGCGTCGTGGACGGCACGACTCGGACGTGTCATGTGGGGGGCGAGAGATCAGCCGAAAGCAGCATTCGGCACGAACCTGAATGTTTGCCGAGCTGGTCGTCAAACTCGCGGACGTAGGTCGTCGTGGGGCCATCGAAGTCGTGACGGGCTGAGACGGCTCATGTGATCTTCATCTGAATGCGGTGGGCGTGTGGCCGCCGGTCATCAGGACGTATTTCCGTTGACTCATCCTCTTTCCGTTGACTCAACCTCGCCGGCGCCGGAATACTCGCCACCGTGCACGCAGTAGTATCCACTGTCCGCATCGAGGACCCCGGCTTGGCTCGCGCGGCGCTGGCGGACCTGAGGCTGAAGCTGGTCCCGAGGGCACCGGGTTTCGTCAGTGCCTACTGGCTGGAACCGGTCGATGGCATCGGCATGTCCGTCATCGTCTTCGACACGAGGGAACATGCCGAGCGGGCTGTCGCCTATCCAGTGCCTCCATTGCCTGGCGTCACGCCGCTGACCATCGAGATCCGCGAGGTATACGCCAGCGCCTGAGCAGCTGGCATTCCGGTTGTGACCTGCGGCGCATCTGTGATTTGGGGTGCGCTCCTCGTGGGCGGCCGCTCACACCTGCTACGAACACCTCCACCTCGATTCGACACCGCCTCCCGGATTTCTTTCAAGGACTTTCTGGTACGCCAGTTGTAAGCGATCCGACGGCAAGACGGTTTCGGGGCGACTGCGCCGGATTCCTTAGACTCGGTAACCCTGTTGAGCGACATGCGCGGATGAGCCTGGCCACTGCCCTAGGAGTCATCATGAACGGGTCCTGTGTGACGGCCGCCCGCCCGTTACCCACCCGGACTAGCGGTCGACTGAGCTGATCACGGCCAGAGCAGGCCGCTGGTCCACCCGCCGGCCGTACGCTGATATTGCAGGCGGATATGCCTGCGCTGGTAAACGGCCTGCCAGAACTCGACCGTGTCAGCGGACAGCGCGTACAGGGTCCAGCCGGCGGCGACCAGGCCCGGGTCCGCGTCGACTTCTGCCTGGGACCGGCGGAAGGCCTCGTCAAACTCGGCAGGATCGTCGAGCGGCTCTGACTGGTGGCCGATCAGCGCCTCGGCGCGGGAGGCCGGGTGCCGGCCTAGGAAGTCCGTGGCGCTCGCCTCGCTCCCCGCGGAGGCGGCCTCGCCGCTGATGCGGATCTGGCGGCCATGCTGGGGCCAGTAGAAGGACGCGGCGGCACGCGGGTTGGCGGCCAAGTCCCTGCCCTTCACGCTTGCTGCGTCCGAGGCGAAGAACCAGCGGCCTTCCTCATCGACGTCCTTGCAGATCAGCACGCGAGAGGAGACTCGGCCAGCGGCGTCAGCGGTGGCCAGGGTCATGGTCTGCGGCCCAAGGATCTTGTCCCTGACGGCTTCATTGAGCCACGTCAGGAACAGGGTGACCGGATCGCCCGGCGCTGACCGGGTGTCGAATTCCGGCAGCTCAGCAGGGAACACCTCCACTCCGCGCAACATCTCCCGCATCGTGGGTGTCGCATCAGCCACCGGACCGCCTCCTCCGCCAAGCACCCAACCGCGACGAGTCCTGCCCGTAACCAACGATGGCACTCCACCCCAGGCACTCGGGCCGCTGGCGGATCGCCGGTAGCCGTGCCGACTCAGGCTGGGTATCGCCAATGGCCTTGGATGTAGATGCGGCCGGCCGGGGTCTCCCACTGGTGCCAGCCTGGTCTTGGCTGGGTAACGTTCGCCCCCGGTGCTGTGCCGCACGGGCCCGACGTCGCGGGGCCAAGCCGCGATGCGAGCCCTGCGGCCGGCCGGGGCTCAGGTGCGCACCGCTACAGGAGCGGGCGGGCCGAACCAGGTGGCGAGAGCGGCACTCAGGGCCTCGTCGTGCCCGTGACCGCTGTCGGGGTCCCCGGCGCGGGCCGGACCGGCGGTCCAGGCCACGTAGCCGTCCGGGCGGACCAGCATGGCCGACAGCCCGGGACGATCCGGGCTGCGGGCCTCCAGGATCTGGACCCGGCCGTCCCAGCCAGCGACCTGGTCCCGCAGCGCCGGATCGCTGGTCAGGTCGAGCAGCAGGCCGCGGCCAGCGTGCAGGTGGTCGGCCAGCCGGGTGCCGTCGTCCAGTTCCAGGTCCGGGGCACTCCGCCCGGCCAGCTCCCCGCCGCCGCTTAGGTCGTAGCGCTGCCATACGCCTGAGATGCGCTTGGCGAAGTAGGTCGCGCCATCGGTGGTGTTCATCAGGTCATCGACCACGGTGCCAAGCGCGCGCGAGCGGGGATCGGGCCGCATCATGGCTACCTGCCCGCGGGTCCAGTCCAGCACCCAGGCGCCGATCGGGTGCCGTTCGGCGGTGTAGGTGTCCAGCAGCGTTTCCGGTGCCCAGCCGGCGATGACCGCGGCGAGCTTCCAGCCCAGGTTCATGGCATCGCCCAGGCCGAGGTTGAGCCCCTGGCCGCTGAAGGGTGAGTGCACGTGGGCGGCGTCGCCGGCCAGCAGGACCCGGCCGATCCGGTAGGTGCTGGTCTGGCGGGCATTGTCGGTGAACCGGGTAGCGCTGCGAACGGCGGTGACGGTGACCTCGGTGCCTGAGACGTTGCGCAGGCTGGCCTGAAGTTCGGCCGCGGTGACCGGCGCGTCCCGCTCCTCAGGCGGGCCGTCGAACTCCACGGTCAGGATCCGCCCGGGTCCCGGGCCGAACGCGTAGACGCCGGTGCCGGTCAGGTTCCAGCCGGTCTGCAGCGCCTCGCTGCCGGTCATCTCCACCACGGCCTGATGCCCGGTGATCTCCGGCGGGGTGCCGGGGAAGTCGAACCCGGCCTGGCGCCGCACCAGGCTCCGGCCCCCGTCGCAGCCGACCAGCCATCCCGCCCGGATCTGGCCGCCGTCCGCCACGGTGACCGTGACACCATGCTCGCCGGCCTCGAAGCCGGTGACCTCGGCGCCGCGCCTGATTCGCACCCCGAGTTCGGCGGCGCGCGCGCCGAGCAGTGCCTCCACGGCCTGCTGGCCGACGAGCGCGCCGGTCTCGGCCGGGCCGCGGTCGGCGAACTCGGGATCGGTGACGTCGATCAGGTCGGCCTTCAGCCAGTGGCCGGCGAAGTGCCCTGCCACCTTGGGCCTGGGCGGCTCGGCCTTGGACGGCCCGGGCGAGTCAGGGAAACGCTGGCGGAGGAAGGCCATCAGCTGCTCCTGGATCCGCCGCTGCTCCTCGGCCAGCGCGGGAAGCAGGCCACGCCGGTAGAGCGCCTCGACCCCGGGCACGTTCAGCGAGCCCGCCTTGATCGTGGGGTCAATCTCGGTGCGCCGCTCGAGGACCACGACCGACGCGCCGCCTAGCCGGAGCTCGCAGGCCAGCATCAGGCCGACCGGCCCTCCGCCGGTCACGATCACGTCGGTATCCGCGTCCTGGCTCTTCTCGAACGTTGTTAGAGTCATGGGCGCCATGCTACTCTAACGTTGTTAGAGCGTCTAGCCGGAAAGGCCCGGATGGCTGTCACCAGAGACGAGATCGTTGCCGCGGCGCTGGCCCAGCTGGACGAGGGCGGCCTGGACGGCCTGACCCTGCGGCGGCTGGCCGAACGGCTCGGCATCCGGGCGCCCACCCTCTACTGGCACGTCCGGGACAAGCGCGAGCTGATGGACCTGATCGCGGGTGCGGTCATGGACGAGGCCCTGGCCGGCTGGCGGGAGCCACAACCCGGCCAGGCCTGGTGGGAATGGCTGGCCGGCCGGACCCGGGCCATCCGCGCGGGCCTGCTCGCGCACCGGGACAGCGCCCTGGTGCTGGCGGGCAACCGGCCGGTCGGGTCTTCCGTTCCGGACGTCGAGCGGCAGTTGGCGATCCTGACCGAGGCAGGCTTCCGGCCGGAGGACGCGGTGCTGGCCCTGCTCTCGCTCAGCGCCTTCGCGATCGGCGAGGCCCTGGACACCCAGCGCGAAACGGGCCGGGACGCCGCCCCGTCCGGTGCGCCGGCCCCCGGTGGCAACCCCGATCCGGCAGGGCTTAGCGCCTACCCCCTGCTGGGCGCGGCTATCGGCGCCCTGGAACCGTTCGGCTCATCTGATCAGCGTTTCGAGTACGGCCTGAACCTGCTAATCACGGGACTGCGGACGCAGCATGCTGGTCGGGGGCAGACACCGGAGGGCGGTACTCCGCACAGCATCACCCTGCGTTAGCATTCGGCCCTGGTGTTCAGATAGCGCAACCGTTACTCATTCACGGACGCGAGTAAGCCGAACTCGTTCGGGATCACTTGAATTTGAACTTTGGTTGGCAGCCAGCTCGACCTCCTGCCGAAAGCGCGGCGGCTGAGTTCGCCGCTGTCCCATGCGAGGGCCCCCATGCGGGCGGGCTGGTAGCCTCCGTCAGGTGATCATTCGCGACGCGCGGCCCGATGAGTACCCGGTGGTTGGGGAGTTGCGCGTGGCGGCGTACCAGGGCCTCGGGCTGCTGCCTGAGGGCAGCGGGTACGCCGAGACGCTGCGGGGATTCGGGTTCGGCGGCGGATGCACGGTGCTCGTCGCCGTTGACGAGGCGGGCGGCGGCATCCTCGGGACGATCACGCTTGAGCCGTTCGCGCCGTCCAGCGAGCTGGCGCGGGACGAGACGGAGGCGGACCTCCGGGCGTTCGCGGTCGCGCTGCAGGCGCAAGGGCGCGGCGTCGGGCGGCAGCTGCTGCTCGCCGTTGTTGAGGCTGCGTCGAAGCAGGGGGTGCGCCGGCTGCGGCTGTGCACGCGGCCGGCTATGCAGACCGCGCAGCATCTCTACGCGGCGGCGGGGTTCTCCCGGACGCCGGAACTCGACTTCGAGCCCACCCCAGGGGTCGGCTTGCGGGCGTACGAGCTCGCCCTGCCGCTTGAGGCCGCGCTCGGATGATGCGAGCAGCCGGCGTACGCGAAGCTCAGCGAGCGGGCGCAGGAGCCCGGCGAGCCCCGGGCGCGGGCAGGCCTGGACCGGGGCGTGCAGGACCAGCTGCAAAAACGGGCTCGATGAGCAGGTGAAGGAGCATTTCCCCGACGGCGGGCGCACGGGTCGCGCTGCTGTTGCGCCTGGCCCAATGAGCGTTGATTTAAGTTAGGTTCGCCGTGGATCTGGGGGAGCCGCATCGCGGCGGCCGCGCTCACGGACGCTTCAGGAACCTCAAGTAGAACGCCCCGAACACCACAACGATTCCGACGTTTACTATCAGCCGCGGCCAGAACTGGTGCCTGAAGAACAGGACGTCCACGCCGACCACGACGGCTACCATCGCGAGCACGTAAAGCACAACGACTGCTTGTCTTCCCACAGGTTCTTTCTACTCTATGCGACGGAGTGGGACAAGAGCGGCGCTGGTTTCAGTGAAAACGCTTGCGCTGGCTGAACCATTCGATGCGGGGCTGCGCGGTGCCCGCTGTGTAATTATTTCTCAGCATCGTGATGACGAAATCCTGCTCGGTACGGGGCTTGTGCGAGGTGAGATGCAGAGGGCTACCGGCATCTTCACCTCGGTGAAGAAGCCGAAGGCGTGAAAGAGCTGGACATTAACGCGGGCAGCCCTGTTCTCACGCTATTCGAACACAAGCGACTCATGTGAAAGTTGCCGAGGAAACCTCATTGAATCACTTGACGACAAGGTAAATGTGCCCTTAGGTAGTTCGGAGTAGTGGCCGAACTACCCATAGGAGCATTCTTATGTCCAAATCCATCGCTGTGTTCGGAGCCGGACCCGGCCTCGGCCAGGCTGTCGCCCGTCACTACGCGCGAGAGGGCTACGCCGTCACGTTGGTCGCTCGCCGCTCGGAGCCACTTGACCGTCTGGCGAAGGATCTGACCAGTGCCGGGGCAACCGCGCACGTCATCACAGCCGACCTGTCCGACGCCGGTGCCACGCCCCGACTGGCCGAGCAGATTCGCGCTAAGGCCGGCCACCTCGACGCCTTTTACTATGCACCCACCCCCGACACCGGGTTCGTTTCCGCAGCCAACCTGACCCCACGCCGCGCTCAGAAGTTCATGCCGCTGATCTTCTACACGATGCTGGCACTCGTGCAGGAGTTCCTGCCGCACATGCTCGAGCAGGGGGACGGCGCCATCCTGACGGCGCAGGGCGGCAGCACCGTGCAGGGCCTGCCGAACATGAGCGGCCCCAGTCCTGCCCAAGCCGCCCAGCGCAACTACCTGCAAGCCCTGCACGCCGAGGTAGCCGAGAAAGGCGTCTACGTCGGCATGCTCTACATCGGTGCGGCCATCAAGAGCAGCGCCTTCCACACCGAGATGGAGAAAGCCAAAGCTGCCGGCGACCCGGTCTGGGAGATGCCCACCGTCGACCCCGAACATCTCGCCGACCTGCTCTGGACTATGCACAGCACGAAGGGACAGCGGGAAGTCATCTATCCGTAGTATCGCGTGCCGTGGATCCGTTACGGCGCGAAGTCGGTATGTCTTGCCGGCGGGCGATCGGTAAGTAGCCGGCTGGGCCGTCGCCGTCGGGCTGCGCCGCGCTAGCGAGCGCCTCCCCGGTGAGCCACTGGATGTAGCGGCGCCCGGATTGCCGCACGATCGACTGGGCGTTTTGGTGCACGGCTGGTGTCCACCAGCCGCTGTAGATGCGGTCGTAGCCGAGTCCGTCGACGGCGTTGAGCACCCGGCGGACTTCGGACTCCGGAAGTGGCAGCCGGTTCGGCGCGCTACGCACGAAAGTGACCCGGTCCTCGCCTGGCGTCACCATTATCGTGTCACCGGCCAGCAGCGCGCCGCGCCCGTCCGCCCCGTCCGCCCAGTGCAGGACGGCGCTGCCGTCGAAGTGCCCGCCACACTGGACGATCGTGACCCCGGGAAGGACTTCCGCCCTATCGGACCACAGCCTGATCGCCGGATCTGGGCGGGTCACCCAGGCCCGGTCAGCCGCGGGTATCAGGATCTCCGCGCCGAAAGCACGACTCCACTCCACGATGGTCCCGTAGAAGTGCGGGTGGCTCGCGGTAACCGCGGCCAGTCCGCCTAGCCGACGTACAGCATCGAGGGCCGCATCATCGACGAACCCCGGAGGGTCCCAGAGCAGGTTTCCGCGGTCGGTCTGGACGAGCAGGCCGCGCTGTCCGATCCCGACCGACGGCGCGGCACCGATGCCTAGCAGGCGGGCCTCGACCTCACGGATGTCGCTGCGATGGCCCAGCGCGGCTAGCTCGCGCACGCTACTCCATCGCTGCCCGCCAGGCGGCACCCACTGCCGTTCGTCGGAGCAGATAAGGCACCTGTCCGGCGGATGTGGCGTGTCCGGGTACTGGTTCGCGCACGTCGCGCAACTCCATACAGTCACTGCGGCTCCTCGCGGGCCCAGTCCCCGCATCGACGCTGACATCGCCGAACCTCTGGTGACCAGTATTGCCCTGGGAGTTACGTCGGAAAACCCTGGCGCTCAGGGCTGCTAATTCCAGGGCTGGGCCCGTCGGCGGGCGGGGGTGACGGCGCGGCCGCGGAAGCGGACGTAGGGCTCGGCGTACTCCTCGGCGGCGTGGGCGATCCAGCCGGCGGTGCGGGCGACGGCGAAGATCGCGGTGGCTGCCTCCGGCGGCATGCGGGCGACGTGGCTGAGCGCGGCGAGGGCGAAGTCGATGTTCGGCGGGGCGGGCGCGCCGTGCCTGGCCCGCTCGATGAGGTCACGGTCGGCGAGTGTCGCGATCGCGTGGACGGCCTGGAGTAGCGGGCCGGTGCGGGGGTCGCCGTGGCGGTGGACCGAGTGGCCGAATCCGACGCCGGCTGGGAGGGCTGCGTCATCGCCGGCTTCCGCGCTGTCTGCGGCGGGGCGGCGGAGGAGGCGTTCCGCCACTATGCGCGGCGCGTCGCCGTGCAGGGTGCCGCTCAGCGCGCCGAGCCCGGCGAGCACGCAGCCGGGCGGCGCGGCCCGCGCGGACGCCGCCACCCGGACCGCCAGGGTGGATGCGGCGAGCTCATGCTCGGCGAGCAGGACGAGCGCGGTGTTGAGGGCACGGACCCTGGTGGCCGTGGCGCGCAGCGGTGACCACCGTTGCCACAGCCGCAGTGCGACCGGGCCGTCCACGCTCGCGTCGCCCTGTGCTGGACCGGACGCCTCGACGAGGGTTGCGATCAGGAACCTTCCCCAGGCCGGCCAGTCCGGCGGGCCCGCGGCACCGGGGCCGCCGGCGTCTGTCGTGACGGCGATGGCCGCCGCGAACCGCATGGCGACGGGCACACCGCCGCCGAGCGCGCCGCGCACCAGCCCGAGGGACGATGCGCGGCCGGCGGTGAGTTGCCACGTCGGCTCAGTCGGCTGCGGGCCGGCCCACAGCAGCTCGGCGACAGCCCCGAACTGCTCGCCGGCCGCGACCAGGCCGAGCACGTCCCTGCCGCGGTACCGGACGACGCCGTCGGTCACGGTGCTCACCCGGGTGGCGATCACCAGGTCAATGCTGGCGGCGGGCCGGGGCAGCGTCCTGGGCCTGGACCGCCGGGCGAGGAGCTCGAGCTCGTCGGAGTCATAGCGGCTGGACCGGCCGTCCGGTCCCGGCACCCGGCGCAACGCGCCACGGCTGACGTATGCGTACAGCGTGCGGACATCAACGCCAAGCCGCTCCGCCGCGGTCCGTGCGTCGACTTGCTCGCCCATGCGTTGACGATAATCAACGTTGATTATCTGGTCCAGTCGCATCAAGAATCGTGAGCATGACGCACCAGATAGACGAACTCGCCGCCCAGGTCTGGACGCTGGCCGGCGGCGCTCCTGACGTGCCCGCCCAGCTCACCGTCAGCGGCCCGCGCACGTTCCTCCCGTCAGCCTTCGACGTGACCGGCCTGGCGACCGCCTCGGTGGCGGCCGCCACGCTCGCCGCCGCCCAGTACCACGCCGCAAGGAACGAGTCCCCGGTGGCGGCGGTGCGGGTGGACAGCCGCGCCGCGTGCGCGGCGTTCGCCGCCGAGGGGCTGTTCACCCCTATCGGCTGGTCCCTCCCGGATATCTGGGACCCTATCGCAGGGAATTACCAGGCCCGCGACGGCTGGATCCGGCTGCACACCAACTACGCCAGCCACCGGGCCGCCGTGACGGGGCTGCTCAAGGCGGACGACCGCGACTCGGTGCGGGCGGCCGTCAGCCCGTGGAAAGCCGCCGACCTGGAAGCCGCGGTGGTCGCGGCGGGCGGCTGCGCGGCGGCCATGCACGACCGGGACAGCTGGCTGGCATCAGCGCCCGGCGCCGCATCGGCGGCCGCTCCCGCGCTCGCTGTCACCGAGCGCCCGCTGCACGCAGGATCCGGCTCCGGTGCCGGGGTCGCGCGGGCGGCGAGCCCGGCCGGGCGACCGTATGCCGGGGTTCGGGTGCTCGACCTGACCCGCGTCATCGCGGGCCCGGTCGCCACGAAGTTCCTCGCCGCCTACGGCGCCGACGTGCTCCGCCTGGACCCGCCCGGTTTCGCCGAGGTGCCCGCGGTGCTGCCGGAGACGACCGCGGGGAAGCGGACCGCCGCCCTCGACCTGGCCACGCCGGCCGGGCGCGCGACCTTCGAGCGGCTGGTCGCCGGCGCCGACGTCCTGGTAACCGGGCTGCGCGCGGACGCGCTCGGCAGGCTCGGCTACGACGACGCGGCGCTGATCGCGCTGAACCCCGCGCTGATCATCGCGTCGCACAACGCCTACGGCTGGGACGGGCCATGGCGCGACCGGCGCGGGTTCGACAGCCTGGTGCAGATGAGCTGCGGCATCGCGGCCGCAGGCGGCGGGGACGGGCCTGCCCCGCTGCCCGTGCAGGCGCTTGACCACGCGACGGGCTACCTGATCGCGGCGGCCGTCGGCCGCGCGCTGACCGCCCGGCTCACGCGCGGCGCCGCGAGCCGCGTCCGGGCATCCCTGATCGGCACGGCGAACCTCCTCTGGTCACTTCCCCGGCCAGCGGACCTCGGGGACGTGCCGCCCCCGCCACGGCGCGAGCAGTTCCACCTCACGGACACGCAGACGGCGTGGGGCGCGGCCCGCCGGGTGTCAGTACCAGGGCAGATCAGCGGGACCGTTCCCGAACTGCGGATCGAGGCCGGGCCGCTCGGCCGCCACGAGCCCGTCTGGTAATCGGCAGCTAGCCGAACCGGCTCTGGACCTCACCGGCGTCCTCGGTTCCCAGGCGCACCGGGTCAATGTCCGTCACCGCTTCACCAGCGGGAGTGGATGTCGGCGCGGAAGTACTTGTCGTACAGGTCCTCGATCTGGCCAAGCGCGGTCTCGTTGAGCGGCGGGAGTGCCGCGGCCGCCGCGTTCTGCCTGGCCTGCTCGGGGTTGCGCGCGCCGGGGATGACGGTGGTGACGCCGGGCTGCTGGGTTACCCAGCGCAGCGCGGCCTGGGCGGTCGTCACCGCCGTGCCCGGGTCGGCGGTGAAGGCACCCGGTTCCGCCACGATGGCGGCGAACTCGGCGGCAGCCCGCACGCCAGTCGCGTAGTCCACCCCCGAGAACGTCTCGCCGGCGTCGAACGCTTCGCCGTGCCGGTTATAGGTCCGGTGGTCGTCGGCGGAGAAGACGGTGTCCATCGTGTAGCGGCCGGACAGCAGCCCGGACGCCAGCGGCACCCGGACGATGATGCCGACCCCGGCCGCTGCCGCCGCGGGCAGCACCTGGTCGAGCGGCTTGCGGCGGAACGCGTTGAGGATGATCTGCACGGTGGCCACGCCGGGTCGCGCGATCGCCGTCAGGGCCTCGTCTGAGGTCTCCACGCTGACCCCGTATGCGGCGATCCGCTCCTCGGCGACCAGCGTGTCGAGCGCATCGTAGACCGCGTCCGAGGAGTAGACCGGCGTGGGCGGGCAGTGCAACTGGACGAGGTCCAGCCGGTCCACGCCCAAGTTGACCCGCGACCTGTCGGTCCAGGCACGGAAATTCTCCAGGGTGTAGTTCGACGGCACCTGCGCGACTCGCCGGCCCATCTTGGTAGCGACCGTGACGCCCTGCCCGTAGATGTCGGTAAGGAAGCGCCCAATGATCCGCTCGCTGCGCCCGTCGCCGTACACGTCGGCGGTATCGAAGAAGGTGACACCGGATTCGACGGCGGCCCGCAGTACTGCGAGCGCGTCGGATTCGGTCACGGATCCCCAGTCGGCACCGAGCTGCCAGGTACCGAGGCCGACGATCGAGACGGTTTTGCCAGTCTTGCCGAGAAAGCGCTTCTCCATGTTCTGTGATCTTAGGGGTGCGACCTCAGGCCGCCGCGCCGGCCCTAGCCGGCCGAGGTCGATGCCGAGCCACGCGTCAAGCCCGGCGCAGCCGGCGGGGGTAACCGTGACGATCCGGCTGCCTTCCTGACGGCGCACCCAGCCGCGCCGCGCGAGCTCGGCGCTGAGCACGGCACCGATGCCGCCCGCGAGATGATGCCGCCGCTCGGTCCAGTCCATGCAGGGCCGCAGCAGCGGCCGGGTGCGGCACGGCACGCCCGCAACGTCGATGGCGATCTCGGCGAACACCCGCGCGCCGCCGGGGCCGAGCACCCAGGCACCGTCCCGCTCCCCGATCGCCTCTCGCGCCGTGAGGCCCTCGGTGACGGCGACCCCGGTGACGCCCGCGAGGTGGTCGTAGCACATCCGCGCCCAGCGCAGGCTGCGCATGCGGGTCGAGCCGCGCAGCGACCCGACCGGCCTCGCCGGCGCCAGGAGCTGCAGGGTCTCCAGTGCCTCGGCTACCTGCCCGGCAGCGAGGGAGTACAGCTGCTGGCGGCCGCGGCGTTCCGCGCGCACCAGGCCTCCGGCGGTGAGCTGCTTCAGGTGGGCGCTGGCCAGTGACCGGGAAATGCCGGCTGCCTCCGCCAGCGCGGACCCGGACTGCGGCGTGCCGCTGATCAGTATCTGCAGGATGCGCGCGCGGTTGGGGTCGCCGATCAGGCGGCCGATCGCGGCGAGGTCGGCGTCGGGCTCCATAGCAGTCAACCCTAAGCCAGGAACTGTCAAACGGTCATTTGACAGTTCTCCGGCTATGGTCGGGCTCATGACACGCAGAGCTCCCGCTGCCTGGGTACGGGTCGCGCTCGTCATGTTCGCCGTGGGCTGGGGCGCCAACCAGTTCTCCCCGATGCTGATCGTCTACCGGCACGCGCTCGGGCTAAGCCCTGGCGAGATCGCCGGGCTGTTCGCCATCTACGCGGCCACGCTCATTCCCGGGTTGCTGGCCGGCGGCCCCCTGTCCGACAAGTTCGGCCGTCGGGCGTGCGTGCTCCCGTTCGCTGCCCTGTCGCCGGTGGCCACGCTGTTGCTCGTCCTCGGCCCGCACAGCCTGGCGCTGATCGCGGCTGGGCGGGCCCTGGCGGGGCTGTGCTCCGGCATGGTGTTCGGCCCGGCGACCGCCTGGGTCCAGGACCTGTCCGGCGGCGACGCGCTGAGCGCGCGCCGCGCCGCGCTGGCACTGAGTGCCGGATTCGGACTCGGTCCCGTCGTCGCGGCGTTCCTCGCGCAGTGGGCGGGCGATCCCCTGGTCGTGCCGTATCTCCCGCACCTGGCGCTTGGCACGGCGGCGCTCGCCGTCGGCCTGACCGCGCAGGGCACGCGGCGCGCGGGACGGCCGGGTCCGGCCGACCGCCGCTGGCCGCCCGCCGCGCTGCGCACCAGGGAGTTCTGGCTCAGCATCGCGCTGCCCGCGCCGTTCGTCTTCGGCACGGTGTCGCTGGCTATCGTCGTGCTTCCCGAGGAGGTCACCAGCGCGCGCACCCTGTCGGCCGGGTACGCGGGGCTCATGACGATCCTGGCGTTCGCCGCCGGCATCGGGGTGCAGCCCGTCGCCCGCCGCCTGGCGGCACGCCGGCCGCGCGCCGGCATCATCGCCGGGCTCGGCGCGGCGGCGGCGGGCGCCGCGGTCAGCGTCGCGGCCGTCGCCGGCCCGAGCCAGGTGCTCGCCGGGCTCGGCGCGGCGCTCCTCGGCCTTGCGTACGGGCTGTGCCTCGTCTGCGGCCTGCACGACGTCGAGCAGCTGGCCGGGCCCCGCGACCGCGGCACCGTGCTCGCCGCCTACTACGTGCTTGCCTACCTCGGCTTCGCGGCCCCTTACGCGGTGGACGTCCTCAACGCGGCGCTCGGCAAGCCGGGCACGTTCGCCGCCCTTGCCGGGGTCGCGGCGGCACTCGTCGGCCTGATGTGGGTGCGCGCCGCACGGGTCCGCGCCACCTCGCCTGCCGATAGCCACACAACGGAGGCGGCCTTCTCCCGCACCGTCACCTGACCTGCTTCGGCTCCGGGCTGGTGTCGATGGCGCCTTTCCGATTAGGGCCGGACCACGGCGCCGATGCTGGTGTAGGTCTCCGGCCGCCGGTCTCGCCAGAGGCGGGAGCCGCGCGACCGCGCCTGGGCGCCCTCGATGCCGCCGCGAACGTTGATGTCGGCGAGGACCATGGACTGCTCTGGCGTGCTGCCGGTCGCGGCGACCACGCGGCCGAGCGGGTCGATGACCTGACTGTGGCCGAAGAACGTCAGGCCGCCGAGCGGGCCGGTGAAGTTGGAGGAGATGAACCACCGCTGGTTCTCCACCGCACGGGTCTTGCCGAACAGGAGGTAGTGCTCGACCGAGAGGGACTCGCCGGCGGATTTCTCGTCGGGGCGCAGGGACCAGGCGGTGGACATGACGAGCAGTTCCGCCCTGCGCAGCGTCAGCTCACGGCAGGACTCCGGCCATGCCTGGTCGTAGCAGATCAGCATGCCGATCCGGCCGAGCGGCGTGTCGTAGACGGGCCAGTCCTGACCGCGCGACCAGATGACCTGCTCGGTGATGCCGACGTGCACCTTCCGGTAGGTGCCGATGATCCCGCCTGGCCCGGCGAGCACGGTTGAGTTGAAGACGACGCCGGGCCGCGTCCCGCGCTCGGTCATTCCGAAGATGACGTGGACGCCGAGGTCCCTGGCCGCCTCGGCCAGCTCGGTGACCCTGGGGCCGTCTGGCGCCTCGGCAGCCTCGTAGACGGACAGCAGGACTTCCCTGTCCTGGCCGTGTGCCAGCACGGCCGGGTAGCCCTGGAGGCTTGTTTCCGGGAAGACGACGAGCTCGGCACCGGCGTTGGCGGCTTCCTCCAGGCAGGACAGGTGCCTCTTGAGGCTGACGTCGGTGTCGTAGGTGCCGGCGAATGCCCACGTCGCGATCGTTGTCATGAATGGGTGCCCTTTCTGGCGCTTGCTAATGGGTGTCGAAGACGCGCTGGTAATTGGAGACCGCCGCGCTCGCTGCGGCCAGTTCTTCTGGCAGCGGGCGGCTGGGGTCGGCGGCGACTGGGAGGGCGCCGAACTTGAGCAGGGCGGCAAGCAGCAGGATGCGGGCCTTGGTCGCGGTCAGGTTGTTGGCGGAGATGGCCCATGGCTCCTGGCGCGGCGTGAAGCCGGCCGTGTTGCCCCGCCCGCACTTGACCACGGGGACGCCGGACAGCGCGGCGATCCGGAGCGCGTCGTCGGCCTCCGGCTCGACGGAACCATAGGGGCTGGCGCCCTCGGCGACCAGGCCTGCCAACTGGTGCCGCTCCCGCGCGTGCCGCAGCCACGCCGCGATCTGCAAGGCGTTGCAGCCGCCGTCCGCGTACCGGCCGTAGCTGACGATAGTGACCGCGGGCATCGCGGCGGGCACCAGCGCGCCCGCCCCGTCCCTGACGGCGACGTCCGTCCGGCTCAGGCCGGGGACCTCGGACGGGAGCCGGGTCAGCCGCAGGTCGCTGCACCAGGTGTGCCGCAGGTTCGGCAGGTAGGTGACGAGCGGGGCGCCCGAGCCCTCGATGCTGCCGACGATCCCGCCGAAGCCGCCGGTCGCGACGTAGTTGCCCGGCCTGGCGTCGGTCTTGGCCACCTGCCGGGAGGCGTAGACGACCTCGTCTGACGATCATCACGGTGCCGACGGCGTCGCGCCCCTCGGCATCCGCCCAGGCGCGGCTGGCGAGATAGCGGACGCCGTCGACGATGTTCCTGTCGCCGTCGGCGGACAGCGTGCCGTGCGGGCGCTGCGCGCTGTGGCCGACGAGCGGCACGCTCACGTCGAGCAGCAGGTTGAACCAGTACATCGACTCCTCGGTGGTCGGGCTGCCTTCCAGCCACTGCCCGCCGGCGAACTCCCCGGACCCGAGCGCCTGCTGGATCAGGTTGGTCGCCCTGACCAGCGCCGCCATGTCCGGCTCCGTCCGCAGGTGCCGCGGGAAGTAGCCGAAGTAGTCGGCGCCGCGTTGCTCGGGCGGCAGGTCGGCGGTGGCGGGCGCCGGCTGGCCGCCCTCGAGTTCGTGGTCGGTGCGCAGGTCACCGCGCAGTCCCTTGCGGTAACCGCCGGACGGGATCGCGCGGAAGAAGGCGAACCGCGCCCGGGTGGACAGCGGGTGCCCGTATCCCTGGCTGTCGACGCCGAAGCGGTCGATCTCCTCGTACAGCCGGGAGGCATCGGGGAAGAACGTCTGCCGCTGCTCGCCTTCCGGCGCGCCGTCGGCCAGACCCGAGCCGAGCCACGGTGCCCCGTCGCTCGTCCGGGCGGTGTAGGGAAGCAGGAACGGCCCGTCGGCGGGGCGCAGTTCGACGCGGAGCACGGGCTTGCGGCCCGGGCCCGGGCCGACATCGGCCGGCAGTACCTGCCCGTCCGCGGTGAGGTAGGCGTCCGGCGGCGCGTACAGGTCGGCGCTGTCCGCCTCGAGCGGGTGGGCGCTGAACTGCTCGACGTACACGACCGCGGGCGCCGCCAGCCGCTGCGCCCGGAGCGTGTCCCGGCGGCCCCCGCCGCCGTCCGTGGTCAGCAGCGGCGGCGTGTTCTGGATGGTGGCCGTCGGCCCGGAGAAGACCGCGATCCGCGGCTGCGTGCCGCCGTCGTCCCCGCGCTCAGGCATCGGGGCCCGCCGGGAACATCGCCACGGGGTCGAACACGGGCGCCGGGTCATCGTCGTACACGAGCGGGTAGAGGCGGTCGGCGGCGGCACGGAACCCCGGGTACGCGGCCGCCATGATCTCGATCTCCGCCTCCGGGGGGTTAAGCCCCGCGCCTGCGAGCAGCGCGCGAACCTGTTCGACGGTGCCGGGCGAGGGGGCGGGCTTGACGTCAGCCATGGGAAGCGATCTCCGGTTCTGCGAGGTGGTGGATGGTCCTGCGCTGCAGCGCGTCGCCGACGGCCAGCACGGTGGCCTCGGCCAGCGGGTGGCCGATCACCTGCACCGACAGCGGCATCCCAGCCGCGGTGAACCCGGCGGGCAGCGCGAGCACGGGCAGGCCGGCGGAGTTGAACGCGCCGGTGAAAATCTGCGTCATGAGCGACCCCATGTCCAGGCCTTCGTACGCGGGCGCACCGGCCGCGCAGGTCGGCGTGATGATGGCGTCGAGGCCGCCGAGGACCTCGCCGAGCGCCGCGCACGCGACCCGCCGGGCGCGCTGCGCGGTCACGTAGTCCGCGGCCGACAGCAGGGCACCCTGGGCGATGAAGGTGCGCGTGTAACGGCCGTAGTCGGCCCAGCGCTCGGTCATCGCGGCCCGGTGGAAGCTGAACGCCTCGCCGGCCATGATGACCAGGTTGGCGTCGGCGAGCGCGCCGTAGCAAGGGATCTCGACTTCGGTGACGTCCGCGCCGGCCGCCGCCAGCCCGGCCGCCATGGTGTCGAGCGCGGGCAGCAGCGCGGGGTCGCACCACTGCGCGGTGCCGGGGATCGTCCGCTCGACGCCGATCCGCAGGCCCGACAGGTCGCCGGTGAGCGCCCCGGCGTAGTCGGCGCGGGTGCCCGGCGCGCCCGCCCGGCCGCGGTGGGCGGCGGGGTCGCGCGGGTCATGGCCGGCCATCACCGACAGCATCAGCGCGCAGTCACGGGCGCTGCGCGCCATCGGCCCGATGTGGTCGAGGCTGAACCCGAGCGGCAGGCACCCCGCCCGGGGCACGAGACCGTAGGTCGGCTTGAGGCCGGTGATCCCGCAATAGGCCGCCGGGATGCGGACGCTGCCGCCGGTGTCGGTGCCGAGCCCGCCGAGGAACAGCCCGGCCGCCACCCCGGCACCGGTTCCCGAGCTCGACCCGCCGGTCCAGGTGGCCGGGTCCCAGGGATTGCGCGGCACCGGGAACGGCTTGTCCGGGTCAGGCAGCCCGATGGCATACTCCATCGTGGTCGTCTTCCCGGTAATGACGGCGCCGGCGGCCCGCAGCCGCGCCACGACCGGGGCGTCCCGGTCCTGCCACCAGTCCGGCTCGTGCACCAGGCTTTGCGCGGTGGTGATCCACCCCTTGGTGGCGAGGATGTCCTTGATCCCTAGGGGGATGCCGTGCAGCGGCCCGCGGTCGATCCCGGCCGCGAGCTCGCGGTCGGCCTGCTCGGCGGCGGCCGCGGCCTCGTCGCTGAACCGGGTGAGGTAGACGCCGAGCTGCGGGTCAAGCTTGTCGGCCTGGTCGCTGACCTGCCGCAGCAGGCTTGTCGCGGTGAGCGTTCCGGCGCGCAGCGCGCCGGCCGCGTCGGCGATGGTGAGCGCGGTCATGCGCCTTCTCCTTCCATCAGCACGGGCGCCTCGAACGGCGCGGCGACGCTCTGCGGCCGCCGCACGGGCAGGCCGAGCGCCACCTTCCCGGCGCCGGCCAGCGCCCCCGCCGGCTTCTTGCAGACGTCGTGGCACTTGCCCTCGGTGCTGCAGCACAGCGAGCAGATCGTGCCGTCGTGGAAGGGGCAGGACGCCATGTCGATGACGTCGAATGCCTCGGCGCATTTCACGCAGGCGAGCTCGCCGTCGGCCGGCAGGTCGCTTGTCCTGGCGATGTAGTACTTGCCGTGCGTCGCCCAGGCCACGATCGGCGGCAGCACGAGCGCGATGGCCAGTGAGATGAAGGCCGACATCGCCTTCGCGGTGCCGCCGAACGCACCGAAGTACGCGGTGAACGAGACGGCGGTGGCTACGAGCATCGAGCCGAAGCCCACCGGGTTGAAGTTGTACAGGTGCGCCCGCTTGAACTCGATGAGCGGCGGGCTGAGCTTCAGCAGCTTCTTGTTGAAGACCAGGTCGGCGACGATGCAGCCGATCCAGGCGACGGCCAAGTTCGCGTAGAGATCGAGGACCTTGTCGATCTGCGCGAAAACGTTCGCCTCCATGATGACCAGGCCGAGCCCCATCTGGAGGAATAGCCAAACCACCCGGCCGGGGTGCCGGTGCAGAATGCGCGAGAAGAAATTCGACCAGGAAAGCGAACCCGAGTAGGCGTTCATGATGTTGATCTTCACCTGGGAGAGGATCACCAGCACGGCCGCCAGCACCAGTGCGACCTCGCCCCGGCCGAACAGGCGGGAGTACGCCTCGTCGAACATCATCACCGGCTCGTCCGCCGCCGCCGCGCCGACCCGGGGCAGCGCGTAGCCGGTCAGCAGCAGGCCAGCCAGGAACGCGAAGGTGAAGATGAGCATCATCCCCGGCCCGCCGAAGATAACCGCCGTCCACCAGGAACGCCGGTTCTCGGGGGTGCGGTCGGGCATGAAGCGCAGGTAGTCGCCCTGCTCACCGGACTGGGCGGCGCCGGACATCTGCGCGGCGGCGACGGCGAACAGGCCGAACACGGTCAGTTCGGTGCCGCCCTTGACCGGCGGGTGCAGCACGGTGACGCCGTGGATGGAGCCCGGCGCGACCAGGACCGCGATGATCCCGGTCAGCAGCAGCGCCACCCAGACCGGCTGGGTCCAGGTCTGGAATTTGGCGGTGAAGCGCATTCCGTAGATCACCAGCGGAATGATCGCGATGCTCACGATCACGTAGCTGATCCGAATCGGGATATGCGTCAGCGCGGTGACCGCCTGCGCCATAATGGAGCCCTCGAAAGCCACGAAGATGAGCGTGAACGTGGCGTAGACGAGCGATGTTATGGTCGACCCGAAATAGCCGAATCCGGCGCCCCGGGTGAGCAGGTCGATGTCGATGTTCTTGTCCGCGATCGCATAGGCGATCGGTATCGCGGTCAGGATGACGATGACGGCGGCGACGACGTAGCCGATGACCGCGTTGGTGACTCCGTAGCCGAGGGCGAAGCTACCGGCCAGCGAGTATCCCGCCATCGCGGCCAGGCTGCCGATGGCCGTGATCCATACCTGCCATGGTTTCCATTGCCTGAAGGCGGTCGGCGTATATCGCAGCGAGTAGTCTTCCTTGGCGGGGTCGTCCGCTAGTCGCATCGTGGATATGCCCTTCTGCGCGGTGCCAGGAAGTCCGACGGTATGAATGCGCCGTATCGCGGACGTTAACGACGCGTCGGCGCTTAGTTACGCCGGGCCGCGGCCGCTGGCCGCCGTCATGAGCATGGCGAATGGCTCTTTCTCAGGCTGTTACGCCACCCGCGGGCACCTTTTACTTCGGCGCAACGTACCGCATATACGTTGGGTATCGTGCGACCGACTGGAGCGCGGGCCTGGGCGCTCAACCCGGCCGCGGCCGGCCAGGCAGACAATCGCGGCCGGGCGGAGGAAGCCTCCGTCGTCCGGGACCTGCTGCGCGAGCACCTGCTGCAGGGCGGCCGGCGACGCGGTTACCGGCTGCCGTATGAACATGTCCTCGCCCAGGAGGCCGGCTGCAGCCGCAACGTGCTCCGCGAGGCGCTCGCACTGCTGGTCACGGACGGGATCCTGCGCCGGGAACGCGGCCGCGGCACCCACGTGCTGACCACGAGCCCCGCGATCAGCATCGACCAGGGCCTCGACCTGGGCAAGGCGATGCGCGCGGAGATCGCGCCGGTGCCGGCCGCCAGCGCGGTCGGGTACCAGGTGCTCCGGGTCGACCCGGTACGGACGCCGGCCCTGCTCGCGGGGCTGCTCGGAGTAGCGGCGGGCACGCCGGCCAGCCATGTAGAGCGGCTCGTGACGTTCGAGGAGCGGCGGGTCGGCCACTGGGACCTGTACCTCACCGGGGTTCCGGCCGGCCAGGCACTGGCCGAACTGGCCCGCACGGAGATGGCCGAACCGCTGCTGCGCGGAACGGGGCTGCGTCCGCGGCGGGAAGAGGTCCGGGTCGAGGCGATCACCCCGAGCCCCCGCACCGCGGACCTGCTCTACCGGGGCGAGCGCGGCCAGCCGACACTCCGCGTGACCCGTAGGTTCTACGGTGCCGGGCACCATGTGCTCGCGATCGCCATCGGCCGCTGCGCCTGGCCGGCGGCGACGTTCTCCGTGGTCCGCGAGTGCGCACAGGACCCGTGACGGGCTGTCAGCGGACGCGTTCGTAGACGGCAAGGTGAGCGGCGGCCGCGTAGGCACGGGGGCACCCGTTGTTCTCGACGATTCTTGCTGTTATCGGGGGATGAGCAGCGCACGGACTCGTTCGGGATAATTTCATGGTTAATTGCATGAAGTACCCTGGGCTTACTGGAGTGAGCCTGCTGGACGGGAGGGACGGGAGGGACGGCAGGGATGGCGTCACTGGCGGGCACTGGGCGCGGCACGATCCTGCGCGGCGATCCGGGGCGACTCGGGTACCGGCGGCTCGGCGCGGGGCCCGGTGAGGGCCACGTGCTCAGGGGCGGGCCGGAGCCCAGCGGGCGGCTGCGGGGCATCCTGTGCTTCGTGCACCTCACTGACCTGCACGTGATGGACGCTCAGAGCCCCGCGCGGATGGATTTCCTCGACCGCCTCGGGGACAGCGACTCGCCGTATGCGGCCCGGCTCGGCCGGGTTGGCGCCTACCGCCCGCAGGAGCCGCTCACCTACCACGTCGTCGAAGCGATGGCACGCGCGGTGCGGGCGATCGGCGGCGCCCCGGTCACCGGCCGGGCGCCCGACTTCGCCGTCTCCACCGGGGACGCCGCCGACAACGCCCAGGCCAACGAGCTGCGCGGGTACATCGACCTGCTCGACGGTGAAACGGGCGTGCTGCCCGACTCGGGCCGGGCGACGCACTTCGACGGCCCTGCGGCCGCCGACCGGTACGACCCCAGGTACTGGCACCCTGACGGTCCGCCACCTGGCTGCCCGCCGGATCTTCCGAGCAGCCGGCACGGCTTCCCCCGCGTACCGCTCCTGCACGACGCGTGCCGCCTGCCGTTCAAGGCCACGGGCCTGGGCATCCCCTGGTACGCCGGCTACGGGAACCACGACCTGCTGCTCAACGGGGTCCTCCCCTACTCCCCCGCCCTCGCCGACCTGGTAACCGGGCCGGGCAAGCCCGGCCCCGGCCCGGTCTCTCCCGACGTGATCAGCGCGATCATCGGCAGCGAGCGCCGCCCCATGGGTCACGAGCTGCTGCTTCACCAGCCCCGGTTCGCCGTCCCCGCCGACCCGGCACGGCGACGGGTCAGCACCAGGGAGTGGATCGCGGAGCACCTCACCTCACCCGGCCAGCCCCACGGGCACGGCTTCACCCAGGAGTCCACGCGCGACGGCCGCGCCTGGTACGCGTTCGACGCGGCATCCCTACGCTGCCTGATGCTCGACACGGTCAACCCGAACGGCGGCTGGCAGGGATCACTCGGCCGCGACCAGTTCACCTGGCTGGAAGAGCAGCTCAGGGACGCCAGGCGCCAGGGAGCGCGCGGCTGCGTGCTGTTCAGCCACCACCCGCTTGACGGCCTTACCAACCTGTGGAGCCCCAAGGCCGGCGACCGCGTCGGCGCGGACGAGGTCGGCGCGCTGATCAGCGACGCGGGCAACGTCATCGCCTGGATCAACGGCCACGACCACGTTAACCGCATCCTCGCCCGTCCCGCCACTGGCGACCGCGGCACCTGGTGGGAAGTCTCCACCGCCTCGCACATCGACTGGCCGCAGCAGGCACGGATCGTCGAGATCGCGACCGACGACACGGGCAGGCTGTTCACCGCCTGCACGAGCCTGGACCATCACGGGCTGATCGACCCGCGTCCCGGCGCGCTCGACGACCCGCTGACCCTGGCCGGCTGGTCAAGGGAGCTATCGGCGAACCTCTGGCAACCGGTGGCAGACGCGGATGGTGCCCAGGCGGACCGCAACGTCATCCTCGCCTGACCAGGCCGACTCCGCGCGGTCCGCAGCGTGGCCATTTTAGTCAGCCCATACCTGGCCGGCGATTTGGTCACCAGGCCAAGCGGCCCGGGCTACAAGGTCTGGATCAGGCCGCCGTCGATGAGGAAGTCAGCGCCGGTGATGTTCGAGGCGCGGTCGCTAGCCAGGAAGAGCACCAAGTCAGCTACTTCGTCGGGACGGGTGAACCGGCCTGTCACCATCTGGCTGGCGGCCTGGCCGGCCACCTCCTCCGGCGCGGCGCCGGTCGCCGCGCTCACGGTTTGGGCCACTCCGCCCTGTCCGAGCCACAGATCGGTAGCCACCGGGCCGGGGCTGACGGTATTAACGCGAATTCCCCGGGGCCCGACTTCCTTGGAGAGCGCCTTGCAGAAGCTAGCCAGCCCGGCTTTAGCCACGCTGTAGTCCATCACGGCCGGATCGGGCAGCCGGGCATTCACTGAGCAGATGCTGACAATCACGCCAGTGCCCGCGGCGAGCATGCCTGGCAATGCGGCGCGGGTGGTGCGAATGGCCGTCATTAGGTCGAGTTCGATCGTGGCGTGCCAGTCCGCATCACTGATGGACAGGAACCCCCCGGTCCGGGCCGGGGCGCCGCCGACGTTGTTGACCAGGACATCGATCCGGTCTCCTGCCTGCCCGATCAGGCTCGCCGGGCCTGCGGGGTCGGCTAGATCTGCCAGCACGACCCGCACCTGGCCGGTTCGCGCGAGCTCGTCGAGGTCGGCGGAGGATTTCCTAGCGCCAACGGTGACCCGCGCACCAGCCGCCGCCAGCCCGCGGACTATGGCCAGGCCGATTCCCTTGCTCCCGCCGGTGACGACGGCACTGCGCCCCGCCAAATCCAGATCCATTGCGTGCCTTCCTTCCCGATGCCCGCAAGTATCAAACGTGACTAAAGCCCAGATCGCGGGGCATGAGCACGCTGATCGCACATCCAGATACGCACCACGAAAGGCACACGATGACGACTACTGCCAGGGCCCCCGTCATATTCATCCACGGCCTGTGGCTGCACGCCTCCTCCTGGGGGCCGTGGCTAGAGCTGTTCGGCCAGGCGGGCTATGAGCCGACCGCGCCAGGGTGGCCAGGTGACCCCGAGACCGTTGAGCTCGCCAGGGCGAACCCTGACAGCATCGCCAACCACGGCATCGACGACGTGACTGACCATTACGTGAAGATCATCGACGCCCTGCCGGCCAAGCCGATCCTGATCGGCCACTCCTTCGGCGGCATGATCGCAGAAAAGCTGCTCGGCATGGACTACGGTGCCGCGGCGATCGGCATCGAAGCCGCGCAGATCAAGGGCGTGCTGCCCGTGCCGCTGTCCTCGCTGCGCGCAACCCTGCCGGTCTTCAAGAATCCCACCAACGTTCACAAGGCCGTCTCCCTGACCGCCAAGGAGTTCCACTACAGCTTCGGCAACGCCCTGTCCGAGGAGGAGTCCAACGAACTGCACGAACGCTGGGCAATACCCGCGCCAGGCAAGCCGCTGTTCGAGGCCTCGGCCGCGAACTTCTCCCTGCATTCCCCGGACAAGGTCAACACGGGGAACCAGGGCCGCGGGCCGCTGCTGCTCACTATGGGCAAGCAGGACCATACGGTACCCGAGGCCATCACTAAGTCCACGGTGAAGCAGTACCGGCACTCCGCCGCCGTCACGGATCTGCAGGAGTTCGACCGCGGTCACTCCCTGACCATTGACTCCGGCTGGCGCGAGGTGGCCGACGGGTGCCTGGCCTGGCTCGGCAAACAGGGCATGTAGCCCCCGAGCTTGGACGGGGCCCACGTGTCGTCGCGAACCTGACCAGCCGCGCGTCGTGGCGGCAGGAACGGCTTGGTCGTAGCCCGACTTGATCTACTATCTATGTACGTACTTAGTAGATCAGGAGATGGTGCCATGAGCAACGTCGAGCCGGGACGGGCGCGCGATGCCCGAGGGAAGGTGGCCGCCCAGCGAGCTTCGGCCAGGCGGGTCAGGCAGCGGAAGCGCATCCTGTTCGCCAGTGTCGGCATCTCGCTCGTGGTGGTGCTCGCGCTCGTGCTTGCCTTGGTCAAGCCCGGTTCGTCCGCCGCGCCTGCGGGGGGATCGACCGGAACGGCCGCGCAGGCCGCGGCCGTGGCAAGTGATATCGCCAGCGTGCCCGCGACGACGTTCAACTCCGTGGGGGCAGGCACGGCTACCGGGCTCACGGCGACCAGCGGGCAGCCGCTGCTCACGTCGGGCGGGAAGCCGGAGATCCTCTACATGGGCGGCGAGTTCTGCCCGTACTGCGCGGCGGAACGGTGGGCGCTGGCGACGGCGCTCGACCGGTTCGGCACGTTCTCGGACCTGAGCCTCATCCACTCCTCATCGTCGGACGTCTACCCGAACACGCCCACGCTGTCGTTTTACCAGTCCAGCTACACGAGCAACTACGTGAGCTTCGTCCCGGTGGAGTGGTTCGGTGAGGCAACGACCACCAGCAATGCGTTCGGGCACGTTTACCTGCAGACCCCGACATCGGCGGAGACCGCGCTCTTCGACAAGTACGCGAACGGGTCGATCCCCTTCGTCGACATCGGCAACCAGTACACGCTGCCGCAGGCGCAGTACCTCCCCTCCGCACTGGCAGGCATGACCTGGTCCCAGGTCGCCGCCGCGATGCAGTCGCCGTCCAGTCCGGTCGCGCAGGACATCGACGGCGCGGCGAACGTCATCACCGCGGCGATCTGCAAGGTCACGAACGGCCAGCCGGGCGCCGTGTGCACCTCGGCTGGGGTCACGGCGGCCGCCGCTTCACTGACGTCGCAGGGCTAGTAGCCATCCTGACAGGTGGGGCCTGGGTGACTCCCGCGCCGCTGCGCTGAACCTGGCGGCGGTGCGGGGGCACTCAGGCGGGTGTTGTGTTGCGTTCCTTCAGTACCGGGATGACCTCGCGAGCGAACAGGCGCGCCTCCTCGCGGGAGAAGGTCTCGACGAGCAGCCGGCGCGCGCCGGTGGCGTCGATGACCTGCTGGAGGGCGTCGATGACCTGGTCGGGGGTGCCCGAGATCGCGATGGCCGGACGGTTCCTGCTGGCGGCACCGTTGCCGACGTGGAATTCGCTGTCCGTCCTTGGGACGGTCCGCCGACCGCCGGCGGTGTACAGCGTGAGGAACTGGCCGAACGCCCCTGCCAGCCGCTCCAGGTTGTACTCCGCTTGCTCCTCGGTCTCGGCGATGGCCACGAAGCGCTCGATCATCATGTTCGCGCCCGAGCGGGCGTAGCCGCGCTCGGCGGCGACCTTTATGTAGTCGTCCAGCGCGTCCCGGTGGTCCTGGAGGCTGCCGAAGTTGCGCATCACGTTCCAGCCGCGGGCGGCGGCGAGCCGCATCGTGTCCTGGCTCGCGCCGCCCAGCCACACGGGCAGCCGGTCCTGGAGCGGGCGGGTCGCGATCGTCGTGGGGCGGTGCACCGGGAAGAACTCTCCGTCGAAAGTGAAGTCCCGCTCGGTCAGCGCCAGGTTCACCACCTCGAGGCCCTCCAGCCAGGCCCGTTTGAGATCGCCATCGCTCAGGTCTCGACCGACGGCGAACAGGGCCTCGCCCGGGACCCCGCGGCCCAGACCCATCTCGAATCGGCCGCCGCTGAGCAGATCCAGCGTTCCGGCCTCCTCCGCGACCCGGACTGGGCTGTAGAGCGGCAGCACGGTCACTGCGGTGCCCAGCCGGATCCGGCTCGTCTTCACCGCGGCGGCGGCCAGCAGCAGATGCGGGGACGGGCACGTCATCAGCGGAGCGTGGTGCTCGGTGACCGTGATCCCGTCGAAGCCAATTTCCTCGGCCAGCACCGCGAACTCCACGAAGTCCGTTACCTGGCGCTGCTGCCAGCGCGGGTCGTGGACGTCTGGGTCGCTGTCACCCGAGTGCAGGCCGACACCGTAGGTGTGCACGAACTTGAGCGTGCCAACGTCGTCGCTGATCGCTCCCACGGGCTGTGACCTCCGATGCGAGGGTGTCCGTGCCGCTGGGTCAACGGCCATTCCGCGATTATGAAGCCCCTGTCCCAGCCGAGCAACCTTTCATGGCAATTATCCGTTTTGTCTAGCTGGTCAAAAACGGCCTTACTATGGGCAGGTGGGGTGTGGCGGTGCGTACGTGACAGGTGCTCAGCGATGACACGTCGCGCCGCTCGGCTGGCGAGCCTGGACCTGAACCTCCTTCTGGTGCTCCGGGAACTGCTGCGAGAGCGCAACGTGACCAGGGCGGCGGAACGGGTCGGGGTCACCCAGCCGGCGGTCAGCGCGGCGCTGTCCCGGCTGCGCAGGCACTTCGACGACGAGTTGCTGGTGCGGGTCAGCCGCGGTTACGTGTTGTCACCGCTCGCGGAGCAGCTGAAGCGGCAGGTCGAGGAGATATGCGCGGCGGCCGAGCAGCTCTTCTCCACCGGCGCGGCCTTCGATCCGGCTTCGACGCGGCGCGAGTTCACGCTGATGATGGCCGACTACACGGTTGCCGTGCTCGGTGCCGGGGTATCGCGGTTGTTCGAAGAGCAGGCGCCGCACGCGTCCCTGCACATCCGCCTCGCCCGCGAGGCGCTCGCGCTGGACATGCCGCACCTCCTCCGGTGGGTGGACGGCATCGTGGCACCGGAGCGGACGCAGACGCTTCCCTCGGCGCGGTCCGCCGAGCTCTTCCGCGACGAATGGGTCTGCGTCATGTCGCCGGACAACAGCCTGGCCTCCTCTGGGTCGCTGCAGCTGCAGGACCTCCAGGACCTGAAGTGGGTCGTGCCCTTCTACCGGAACCAGGACTCTCCCCTGGCGCCGCCGGCCACCCGTCAGCTCGCGCTGCTCGGCATTCGCCCGCAGGTCGCTATCGCCGTAGAGAGCTACCTGGCGGTCCCCCACCTAGTGGCGGGCGGGAGCAGGGTGGCGCTGATGCAGCGGCGGCTCGCCACGCAGTTCGCCGACCAGGCGGAGCTGCGCGTCTACCCGTGCCCCGGCGAGCCCGACCCCATCATCGAGGCCCTGTGGTGGCATGAGGGCCTCGAATCCGACCCCGCGCACGCCTGGCTGCGCACGGCGCTCGCCGAGCTGGCCGCGAAGCTGTAGCCCTGCGATTACTTATCAGGCCTTCATCGGGCCAGGTATAAGACCATCTTATGACAGCTAGCCGTAACAATGATTTTACATGCGCGTCACGTGAATCTAGGGTGCCGTTATCGCGGCACCAACCCCCGAAGGGATTCGCTAGCCCATGGCAGTGACCTCGCAAGACACCGGGACCGGACTTTCTCCGGGCGCCAGACGTTCGATTATCGGCGGCATTGCCAGCCTGCTGATCGACAGCTACGACATTTACGTTCCAGCGTTTATCCTGCCGGCCGCGATGAACTATTTCGAGCCGAGCACGATGGCCACCACGACGAAAGTGACCTTGGTCAGCGTCATTTTCACGGTGACCTTGCTCGCCCGGCCGGTCGGCGGACCGATCTTCGGTCACCTCGGCGACAAGATCGGCCGCAAGCGGGTCACGATGATCTGCGGCGCCGGCTTCACGGTCACCACCCTTGTGGTGGCCTGCCTGCCCGGCTACGGCACGTGGGGGTACGGCGCCCTGGTGGCGCTCATCGCGCTCCGGTTCATCAACGGCGTCTTCCTCGGCGGCGGCTACGCCGGCCCGGTGCCGCTGGCCATCGAGCGCAGCCCGGCGCGGCTGCGCGGCCTCGTCGGCGGCGTGGTGTCCGCGGGCGCGCCGGTCGCCATCATCTTCATCAGCGTCGTCCAGCTCACCGCCCTCAAGCAGATCGCGCCGCCCGCGTACCTGTCCTGGGGCTGGCGGCTGCCGTTCTTCTTCGGGGTCCTGCTCGGCATCGGCTACCTGGTGTACTACGCGCGCGTTCCCGAGGTGGACATCGAGGCGCTCGCCAAGGACCGGAAGTCTCAGCGTGCCCCGCTGCTTGAGCTCTTCTCCGGCCCTAACTTCCGGAACCTGCTCCAGGTCTTCCTGCTGATGACGGGCATGTGGTTCGCCGCGCAGATGATGCTTTCCTTCCTTCCGGGGATGCTCATCGGGGTGCTGCACCAGAACTCCTCCGACGTCTCCACGATGGAGATCGTGGCCAACGTGGCGACGATAATCGCCATGATCGGCGTCGCCGCGCTCAGCCAGCGGGTGGGCCGCCGGGTGACGCTGATCTGGAGCGCCGTGGCGGTCACGGTGATCGCGTCGCTCGCGTACGCGTTCATGGTGGTGCTAGCCAACGATGGATCGGCGTTCGTGCCCATCGCGATCCTGGCGATCATCGGCTTCATCTGCGTCAACGGGCCGCTCGGTTGCGTCGTCGTGTACCTGAACGAGCGCTTCGGCAAGGGCGTCAGGTCCTCGGGCTACGCCACGGCGTACACCGTCAGCCTCATCCTGCCCTCGCTGTACAGCGTCTGGATCGGCCTCCTGCAGCACGTCATGCCCTACGACTACGCGCCGCTGGTGCTCATTGTGCTCGGCGGCGTGCTGTTCGCCGCCGGCGCCTGGATCGGGCCGGAAACGGTAACCGGAGGAACGCTCGCCGAAGTGCAGGCACCGGTGCGCGTCGACACGTCGCTGTCCGCCGGGCCAGCGACCGCGGGAGGAGCAGCATGATACTGACCGATGACGAGCGTCGGATGCTGGACGGCGGCGAGGGGCCCGCGGTCCAGGCGGCCATGGAACTCCTCGTCAGGTACGGCGAGGTGCTCGGCGCCGAGCGGCTGATCGACACCGACAACGTGTGCGGGGCGAACATCTACAACGCCCAGCAGCGGAAGCTGGCCGGCGGCACTCCCGACGACGTGTTCGCCCAGATCAGCCTGGACAGCCCCGGTGGGTTCGAGATTCCCCAGGTGCGGGCGCACAGCTGCCAGCTCATCGGGCCGATGGACACGGTCGAATGGCAGGTGCAGGGCGTGCCGGAAGAGAATCGCGACGCGATCCTGGATAGCGAGTCCTACAGCGCCAGGCACGGCATCCACCTCATGAATACCTGCACTCCTTACCAGGTCGGGAACGTGCCGGCGCGCGGCGAGCACTGCGCCTGGATGGAATCCTCGGCCGTCATCTACATCAACTCGGTGCTCGGCGCGATGACCAACGCCGAGGGCCGGGAGAGCGCGGCAGCGGCCATGATCACCGGGAAGATCCCCTACTGGGGTTACCACCTGACGGAAAACAGGCACGCCACGGTCCACGTCGAGGTGACCGTGGACGTGACCACCAACCGGGACTGGGGCCTGCTCGGCTACGCCGTCGGCAAGGTCGCCGGCGAGACCGTGCCGGTGCTCACTGGCATCACGGACACGCCCAACCTGGTGAAGCTCAAGCACTTCGGCGCCGCCGCAGCGACATCCGGCGGGGTGGAGATGTACCACATTCCCGGCATCACCGCGGAGGCGCAGACGCTGGAGCAGGCGCTCGGCGGGAAGCGGCCCGCGCTGACCGTCCAGTACGGCCCCGCCGAACGGGAAGCCGCCTACGCGCGGCTCAACACGACGGCGACAGAAACGGCGGTCGACCTGGTGATGATCGGCTGCCCGCACGCCAGCCTGGACCAGATCCGTGATGTCTGCGACCTGCTTGGCGACAGGAAGGTCGCGCCCGGCACGGAGCTATGGCTGTTCACGCCGCGCGGCATCCGGCTGCTAGCCGAGCGCAGCGGCTACGGCGAGCGACTGCGAGCCGCCGGCGGGGTGCTGATGAGCGACACGTGCCCGGCCATCGGGCGCTTCCTACCTGACGGCGCCCGCGTCGTCGTGACGGACTCGGCCAAGCAGGCACACTACCTGCCCGCGATCATGGGCGTGCAGGGCTGGTTCGGAGACACCAGGGAATGCGTCGACGCCGCGGTGACCGGCCGCTGGAAGGGGGACCTGTGACGACGGCTGCAACGGTGGTGCTGCACGGGCGTGGGCTCGGCGGCGGTGTCTGCGAGGGCGAGGCGCTCGTCACCAGCGAGGCCATCGCGGGCTGGGGCGGCGTGGACTCGCGCACCGGGACGATCATCGAGTCCCGGCACGAACTGGTCGGCCAGTCCATGGCGGGGAAGGTCCTGGTGTTCCCCGCCGCCAAGGGATCGTCGGGGTGGTCCGGCGTCTTCCACCTGGCCCGGCTGGAGGGCGTCGGCCCCAAGGCCATGGTCTTCAACGTCATGAACACGAAGATCGCGCTGGCCGTGGTCGTGTCGCACGTGCCCTGCGTGACCGCGCTCGACCAGGACCCAGTCGAGGTGATCAGGACGGGTGACCTGGTGCGGGTCGACGGCGACCGCGGCGTCATCGAGATTCTCAAGCGGAAGGACGACAATGCCAGCGGTATCTGAGCCGGGACCGGCGGTGTCTGAGCCAGCTCGGCAGACCCCGGTACTCGGAGACTACGAGGTCGTCGTCGTGGGCGGCGGGCCGGCCGGCATCACGGCGGCGGCCGCGGCGGCGCGGGCCGGCCGGTCGACGATCCTCATCGAGCGGTACGGCTACCTCGGCGGCGCGGGGACAGCCGGCGGCCTGTCCACTTTCTGCGGGCTGCACGCCAACGTGCACGGCGAGCACCGCCGGGTCATCCACGGTCTCGCCGACGACCTGCTCGACCGGATGGCCGCCCTCGACGGGCTGAACGAGCCGCACCTTTCGCTCGCCAGCCGAATCCAGGCGCAGGCCTTCGACATCTCCGCGTACAAGATCGCAGCCGACGAGCTGGTGGGCGGATCCGGCGGCACGCTGCTGTACCACGCGATGGTGACCGGCGTCAGCATGGCGGCCGCCGGCCGGATCGACGCGGTGCTCGTGGAGTCCAAGTCCGGCAGGCACGCCATCAGGGGGCAGGTGTTCATCGACTGCTCCGGGGACGGTGACGTGTCCGCGTGGTCGGGCGTGCCGTTCGAGAAGGGCGACGACATGATGTTCCCGTCGCTCATGTTCCGCATCAACGGAGTCGACGCCGGCAAAGCCGGGCGGGCCTGGGAAGTGGTCGCCAGGAAGATGGACGAGGCCGAGGCCGCGGGCACGCACAAGTTTCCCCGCAAGCGCCCCATCGTCCGGCCGCAGCGGAACCCGCTTGAGTGGCGCGCCAACATGAGCCAGCTCGCCAACCCGGACGGCAGCCCCGTGGACGGCACGGACGTCCGGCAGCTCAGCTACGGCGAGGTACTCGGCCGCAGGCAGGCCTGGGACGCGTGGGAGTTCATCAGGGACGTCACGCCGGGCTTTGAGAACTCCTACATCGTGGACATCGCCCCGCAGATCGGCATCAGGGAGACCCGCCGGATCGTCGGCGAGTACCAGCTCACCCAGGACGACATCCTGGACTGCGCGGACTTTCCCGACTCGATCGGTGTCAACGGCTGGCCGGTCGAGGCGCACGTCGCCGGGGACGTGGACATCGTCTTCCCGCGGGGCGGTAACCCGCGCGGGTTCAACCAGCTTCCGTTCCGGATGATCATGCCGAAGGTCGTGGACAACCTGTACGTGGCGGGCCGGTGCGCGTCGATGACGCACGGCGGCCAGTCCTCCGCGCGCGTATCCGGGCCGTGCTTCGCGATGGGCCAGGCGGCGGGCACCGCCGCGGACCTCGCGCTCAAGGACGGCACCGGCTGCCGCGCCGTGGACTACGGACAACTGCGCGACCGGCTGCTCGCCGACGGCGCCTACCTAGGAGAGGAATGGTAGAGATGGAACTCAGGAGTAACCTGCCGGCCGGCAGCTCGCGGTGGGCGACGCGGCGGGCCCAGTGGCTTTCCCTCGGCATCAGTGACGAGGACATGACCAAGCCGAAGATCGCGATCGTGAACAGCTCATCGGACCTGGCGAGCTGCTTCGCCCACCTGGACGGCATCGTCGGGCCGCTGAAGCAGGCGATCCGCGAGGCGGGCGGCCTGCCGTTCGAGGTGCGGACCGCCGCGCCCAGCGACTTCATCACCAGCGCCGGCAAGGACGGCCGGTACATCCTGCCCACCCGTGACCTGATCGCCGCGGACATCGAGGTGGCGGTCGAGGGCGCGCAGCTGGACGGCATGATCTGCCTGGCGTCGTGCGACAAGACCGTTCCCGGGCAGCTGATGGCCGCGGCACGGCTGAACATCCCGACGATCATCGTGCCGTGCGGCTACCAGCCGTGCGGCCTGTACCGCGGTGAGAAGCTGGACATCGAGGAGGTGTTCCTCAAGGCCGGGCACGTCGCCTCCGGCGAGGTTACCCCTGAGGAACTCGCCGAGATGAGCGAGAACGCGATCAAGGGGCCCGGCGTCTGCGCCGGCATGGGCACCGCGAACTCCATGCACATCAGCTGCGAGGCGCTCGGCATGACGCTGCCCGGCACCACGCCGGTGCGCGCCAACAGCCAGGCGATGTGGGACGCGGTGCGGCGCGCCGGGGAGCGGATCGTGGGCCTGATCGAAGAGAACCTGCGCCCGCGTGACGTGCTCACCCCGGACGCGTTCGCCAACGCGGTCACGGTCATGCTGGCGCTCAGCGGCTCGATCAACACCATGAAGCACCTGAAGGCCGTAGCGGTCGAGGCCGAATGCGACGTCGACATCTGGCACCTGTACGAAACACTCGGGCCCAAGGTCCCGCTGATCGCCGCGGTCCGCCCGAACGGCGAGCAGCGCATCGAGGACCTCGAGGACGCGGGCGGCACCCAAGCGGTCATGAAGCAGCTGGCCGGCCTGCTCCGGCCGGACCCGCTGACCGTGGACGGGCGCACCGCAGGGGAGATCTACGAGGCCGCGACCGTGCGGAACCCCGAGGTCATCCGCCCGGCCGACGACCCGTTCGCCAACCACCCGACCATCGTGGTGCTGCGCGGGTCGCTCGCCCCGGAGGGCAGCGTGGTCAAGCTCGCGGTCGACGACACCCGGCCGCGCCGGTTCAGCGGCCCGGCCCGCATCTACCATTCCCGGGACGAAGGACTCGAGGGCCTGCGGAACGGGGAGATCCAGTCCGGCGAGGTCGTGCTCCTCTCCGGCATCGGCCTGCGCGGCGGCCCGGGCATGGGCCTGACCTCGGCGTTCATCTTCGCCCTCGACGGCGCCGGCCTCGGCGACAAGTGCGCCGTGATCACCGACGGCCAGATGTCCGGCCTGGTCAACAAGGGCATCGTGGTCGGCGAGGTCTCCCCGGAGGCCGCAACCGGCGGACCGCTCGGCCTCGTCCGCAATGGCGACATCATCACCATCGACCTCGATAAGCGGGTCGTCGACCTGGAGGTCCCGGCCGACGAACTGGAGCGCCGCCGGGCGGCGTTCACGGCCCCCGGCCTGTCCGGTGAGAAGGGCTGGCTGGGCGTCTACGAGCGCACGGTCGGCCGGCTGTCGGAGGGCGCCACCCTGGGGAGGTAACAGCAGACTCACGGACTCGGCGGAGGTGCCCTGCAGAACCTGCCGAGCCGGGCAGCGCCCGCCGGACAATCCAGGCAAATAGCGGCGACGTGTTCCGGGAGCAGGTGATGGTGGATATTTAGGCACGCTATGACGTGCCTAAATATCCACCATCCTCGAAAATCTGGTTGGTTTCGGCGAGACCCCGCCCCGACACAACGGCAGGATGCGCGATATGTCCCTCTTGCCAGGTTACGGCTACTCCTTGCCTGGCTGCCCGGCGACCCGGTTCGGGCCGGCATTGAGAATGTGGGCTCTCGCACGAGTTCCGCGGTCAGCGGGCGACGAGACGCTCACGTCCCGGTCGTCCTCAGCGCGGATGACGGGCGGCCGACGGGGCGAGGATGGCTTGCGGGTGGTCAGCGCGAACCAGCCCAGGAGGCCCAGGGGGTAGACGAAGTAGCCGAAGCGGTCGTTCGGGCCGAGGGTGAACATCGCGGCCAGGCCGATGGCCAGCCGGAGGACTGCCGCGTCCACGTCGCGTGGCGGGCGGACGATGAGCGAGGCCAGGATAGCGGCGGCTGCCGCTAGCAGCAGGGCAACGGCGAGCAGGTGACCGCCCGAGCCGGTCGAGGCGAGCAGGTGACCAGGCAGCAGGCTCTCGGCGGGGGTCTTGTGGCGGGTCAGGCCGAGCGGGAACAGGACCGCGTTCTGGATGATGGCGGATGGCTTGATGAACGCGACGGGGGCCATGGCGGCGATGAGGACGACCGCAGTGATGACGGATGACGCGGTAAAGCGGCCGGCCGCCCGTGCGCTGTCACGCGACCAGAACATGGCGGCCACCACCGGGATCTCGGGCCATGCGGTGAACTTCAGCGCGCACGCCACGCCGAGGACCAGCCCAGCGCGAAGCGCCATGGATGGGCGGGCAGCCAGGGCGAATGACAGCAGCATGAGCGCGAGCACCGGCGGATCGGTGGTCATCACCGCCAGGTTGAGCGCTATCACCGGCGAGGCCGCGGCGAAAGCCGTGAACCGCAGGACGTCCCGGCGACACTCGGGGCAGCGCGCGGCCTGGTGCGGCACGATAAACCAGGCGGCAACCGTGAGCACGGCAATGGTGACGAGGGCCATCCACATTGCCGGGTGTCCCGCCAGGCCGGTGAGACCGGCTGCTCTCGGCATGCCGAAGATGGCCATGACCGGGAGATACGGGTTGTAGGACAGCCAGGAGGAGAGCTGTTCCTGCTGGAGATAGGGAAGGCCGTCGCGCAATAGCAGCTCCGCGGATCGCCCGATGACTAGCGTGCCCGCTGTCAGCGGCCAGGTGGCAGACAGCGATATCAGCGGAGCGATCAGGGCTAGGGCGACCGATAGCAGCAGCGCCGGAGTCCACCCGCGACCGCGCCATAGCAGGATGACGGCTGCCCCGTAGCCAGGCAACGCCCACAGGGCCCAGATCCGGTCTTCTCCCGCGGTGGTGAGGGTGGCTATGGCCGCATAAGCCGCGAAGGCCCCGTAGGCGGCGGTGATACCGCGGCGGTCAAGCAAGGACCGGTGATCTTCCGGTGCCGCCAGTTGGTCGGTGAGCTTTTCAGGATGGCCTGCCCGCCGCTCCGTCGCGGACGCGAAGGTGTCCATTGATCCATTGTCCCCCGGTGCCGCGTCGAGTCCGCTCAGAGTCCGCGCGGGACGATGTCGTCCGCGATCGGGGTGATCGCCGCGCCGATCTGGGCGGTCTCGGTATTGGCAACTAGTTGACAAACGCGAAGGCCCCCTTGGTGGCGTTCAAGGGGGCCTTCCTTTTCAGGCGATGACGCGTCGGGGGATCTTTAGGCGCGGCCGAAGGCTGGGTCGCTGACGTCCGCCTGGCCGGTCTCGATGTGGCCGGCGAACGCGCGCTTGTAGGACGAGTCGGTGTCCGAGGTCACCGTCACGTCGTACCACCGAGTGCCGGGGGCGTTCGGGACCCGGACCGGGACCGTGGCGTCCGCTGGAATGGTGAAGGCCCTGGCCTTGCCGTCGTACGCGCTGGTCAGGGTGAGGTTCACGGCGGCGGACGAACTGTTCGCGATCGCCAGCCGCAGTTCGCCGCCCGCGGCTACCGCCGTGATGTCCGGGCCGGTGCCGGAGAACTCCCGGTAGAAGCCGTTCGGGCCGTGCACCCGGATGTCCTCCCCGGTGGCGAACGGCCACGTGTCGGAGAGCTTGTCCCCGGCGCCGATGGTGTAGGAGCGGGCCGCGGTCTTGGCGGAGGTCACGTGAAAGACCGCGCCAGACGTTCCCCTGCTGGCAAACTTGATTGTCGCCGTGCCGTCGGCTACACCCGCGTCGACTGCGAGGTCGTACGGCAGCGGGCGGGCCGGGCGCAGGCCTGGCTCCTGCGACGGCATGGAGCCCGCGGCCGGCGGCACCGGGACGTAGTCGGGGTGCCGCTGGTTGTCCGGCGGCACGTACGCGGCGGTCGATGGCAGGCCCGGCACCGACGGGTTCGACTGGGCGAAGTCGAGCGCGCTCGTCAGGTCACCGCAGACAGAGCGCCGCCAGGGGGAGATGTGCGGTTCGGTCACGCCGAACCGCTTCTCGATGAACTGGATGAGGGAGGTGTGGTCGAACACCTCGGAGTTGACCCAGCCGCCCCGGCTCCACGGCGAGATGACCAGCATCGGCACGCGCGGCCCGAGCCCGTACCAGCCAGCCGGGTAAGTATTCACGGACTCGGGGAGGTCGTACCACTCCTCGGTGACCGGGATGGTGGACCCGGCCCCGCTCGGGTCGTTGGCCGGGACCGGCGGAACAACGTGGTCGAAGAAGCCGTCATTCTCGTCGAACGTGATAATGAAAACGGTCTTGCTCCACACGTCGGGGTTCGCCGTGAGGGCATCGAGGACCTTCGACACGTACCAGGCGCCGTAGTTGGCGGGCCAGTTCGGGTGCTCGCAGAATGCCTCCGGGGCGACGACCCAGGAGACCTGCGGCAGCGTGCCATTCTTGACGTCGGCCTCGAGGACGTCGAAGAAGGTGCCGCCCTTGGTGACATCGGTGCCGGTTAGTGCCCGCTCGTAGAGCGGGGAGCCGGGCTTGGCGTCCTGGTACTGGAAGAAGTACAGCAGCGAGTTGTCGCCGTAGTTGCCGATGTAGGCGTCACTCGTCCAGCCCCAGGACTCGGCCTTGGTGAGTCCGAGGCCGGCGTCCTGGTAGATCTTCCACGAGACGCCTGCCGCCTGCAGGCGCTCGGGGTAGGTCTGCCAGTCGTACCCCTTCTCGGCGTTGTCGATCACCGGGCCGGTCGGGCCCGCCGAGCCGGTGGTCCCGTCGTTCCCGCAGTACCCGGTCCACATGTAGTACCGGTTCGGGTCGGTGCTGGTCATCAGCGAGCAGTGGTAGTTGTCGCACACGGTGAACGCGTCGGCGAGCGCGTAGTGGAACGGGATGTCGTCCCGGGTGAGGTACGCCATCGTGACATTGCTCTTGGCCTGCACCCACCGGTCGTAGGCGCCGTTGTCGTAGGCGTCGTGCGTGGTCGTCCAGTCGTGCGGAAGATCCTCGATGAACTGCAGGCCCAGGTTCGCGGCGGTCGGGTGGAAGGGCAGCACGCCGTCCTGGTTCCACACGGTCTGGCCGTTGGGCTGCACCGCCGGGTGCGGGTCGCCGAAGCCGCGGACGCCGCGCATGGACCCGTAGTAGTGGTCGAAGGAGCGGTTCTCCTGCATCAGGATGACAATGTGCTCGACGTCCTTGATCGTCCCCGTGTTAACGGCAGGGGCGATCGTGGCGGCGCGAGCGACGCTGGAGGACAAGGCGGTAGCGGCGACCGTGCCGCCCGCGATCTGGAGGAACCGTCGGCGATCGACGGGGAGTTTGCCGGCCATGCGGTTATGCCAGCACGCATAAGCGAACAGATGGTGTCATAGCGACCAGCGAGCGGTAAAAGGTTGCTGTGCAACTGGTGCACTCTTGTTGGACCGTGACGATCAGTCAGCAAGAGCTTGCTTGATTGCGTTGATAATAGCCGGGCGCAGCTGAGGCGCACTGATGATCGCGTCTACCGAGCCGACCTCGTCGACATCTTCGACCAGCCAACACCCCATACCCACAGGGCACCCGCGCCCACAGTGGACCATCTCTCTCCTATAACTCTGAATGGCATGAAACTGTCATGAACAGTCGAGTACGGTTGACTTCAATGGCAGCGTGATCATGGAGGTGAACTCCTGAAATGTCCGCCTGCCTGGCTACCGTCAGTACATAGAAGGCCCTCGCGTAGCTGCGAAACAGTGCGAGCCGCACCTTGAGCGCCAAGTCGAACGGTCGGAGTGGCCATGCCGATAATTCCTAACCCGGAACCGTGGTACAGCGTGGTACGCATAAGCTACGCTGCGGATATGCCGTCACTAGGGGACCATGCCGCCGATATCAGCGTCCGCCAGTTCGTGGCGGACTCCGGTTCTGTCACGCGCGGTCTCAGGCAGGGACGCACCTACACGCTCACGCTCAACGGGCAGCCGCTGGCCAGGATCGTCCCGATACGGCAACGTCTGGCGGTTCCCAAGGACGAGGTGCTCGCAGAGTTCGCCGCAGCCCCCGTGGTCGACATAACCGAACTGCGCGCGGACCTGGACAAGGCAGTCGGTCAGGACATCCGTGACCCGTATGAGGGACCGGTCCGTGACGGCTCATGACATGGGAGTGGTGGACACCAGCATCATCGCCGCGCTCAAACTCTACGATCCGGCGGAACTGCCGGATACCTTCCTCATCACGGCTGTCACACTAGGTGAGTTGTCGTACGGGCCGCATGCGACCGACGATCCGGTCAAGCGAGCGGGACGGGTGGCGCTGCTCCAGCACGTCGAGTCGGCTTTTGAGCCGCTTCCGTACGACCGGAACGCGGCCAGGCTGTACGGGCAGATCTGCGCGGCCGTCAGGGCAGGCGGCCGTGTCCCGCGCAGTCGTACCGCTGACCTGATGATCGCCGCGACGGCGGCCAGCAACGGCCTGCCCCTCTACACTGCGAATCCCGACGACTTCAAGGGGACCGAGGGCATTGCCGAAGTCATTGGCGTCCAAGCCCGCGCGAACAACCTGTAGCCGTCCCGCCGGGATGTCTTCGTCACCGACAACCTCGGCCAAGAGTCTGCCGCGAGAAGCTCCTGTCGCTTTGGCTGGGGTGTCCTTGACGGCTCCGTACACGATGGCCCGTAACGGTTAGTTAGCAAGAGCTCGCCAGATTACGTTGATAATGGGTACACATCCGGCGATCGTTCTAGAGTCGGACGGCGCGACGGTAGGCGTCGGCGTGGTCGCGGCACAGGTAGAGGGTCAGGCCTTCTGGGGTGACCGTGCGGGACAGGCCGCCCCAGCGGCGGTCCGGGTCGAGCTTGAGCAGGAGCCCTTCAAGGATGCGGAAGTCGGCCTCGTTCGATGCGCGCTCGACCGGGCCGAGGTCGGGCGGGCCTTCCTTGCCTGGCAGGTCCAGGTCGTGGGAGAACTCCGGGATCTGGTCGACGATCTCCTGCATCGCATCCAGTTCGGCGCTGAGCCGGTCGCTCACGTGGCCGACCGCCACGCTGAGCACTGGTCCGGCTAGCGGGGCGGCATGCTTGAGGACCGTGAGCAACTGGCGCAGGTGCGGCCTGACCTTCCGCAGCCACTCGCCAGGCTCGGTGACCGGGTAGCAGCCGTTGCCGCCGGCCAGCGGGTGCAGGGCGCCCGGCTCCTCGCAGTAGAGCCTGATCTCGTAGTGCGCGCTGGTGACGCTGGTCTTGACCGGGACGACGGCGAACACGCTCGGGCAACGGGCTTCCTGCGAGTCCTGGATGAGCCGCGTCAGCTTAAGGAACGTTCGCTGCAGGTACTCCGCCTGGCTGGCCACGCTCGAGGTGAGTCCATCGATTCACGTGAACGCGCATGACCGCACGCGCGCTCGACATTCGCGACCAAACGGGCAGCACTTTCATGAGAGGAAATGATGGTGGATCGTTAGACGCGCCAGAGCGTGGCTAACGATCCACCATCGTCGAAAACCTCGCCCGGGAAGCGGGGGGACCGGCGCGAAGCCCCGTTGCGACATGATCCACATGTCGCCCCTGCCGCTTCCTTCAGGCGCCTGGCGTCGTGGGACGGCCATAAGCTCTGGGAGTCCTAAATATCCCTATTTGTCGGGCAACGGCTAGCTGCCGAGGCCGCGCTCGATTGCCTCGATGATCGCGGGGCGCAGCTGCGGGACGCTGACGATCGCGTCGACTGAGCCGACCTCGACCGCGCGCTGGATGGAGTGGATGCGGTCGAACTCGGCGGCTACCTCGCCCAGCTTCTCGGCACGGACCGACGACTGGAGCTCGGCTAGCTGGGCGCTGAGCGCGGCCCTGTCGGCGGCGCTGGCCTCGCCGATCCGGGCCTGCAACGCGGCCACCCGGGGGTCGGTTGCCGTGCGGTTGCTTACCTCGGCGGAGAAGACCACCGCCGCCGCCGGGGCGCCGCCGAGGACCGACGCGAAGGAGCCCTCCAGGGCCAGGACCGTCATGCGCGGGTTGAGGGCCTTGGAGAAGACCACGAACGCGCCGCCGTGGTAGCGGGAGATCACGCAGAACACGATCGGGCCGTCGAAGTTGACGATCGCCCGGCCGATCTCGGCGCCGTACTCCAGCTGGAGCTTGCGCATCGACTCCGGGGAGCCGTCGAAGCCGGACAGGTTCGCGACGACTACCACCGGGCGGTTGCCTGAGGCGGCGTTGATCGCTCGCGCGGTCTTCTTCGACGACTGGGGGAACAGCGTGCCCGCCGTGTATGTGTCGGGGCCGTCGGTGGGCGGGAACCCGCGCCTTGGCACCGCTTGCGACTCGATGCCGATCAGGCAGACCGGGCGGCCGCCGAGGTGCGCGTCCTGCACGACCGAGGTCTCGGCGTCGGCCATGCCGGCCCAGCGCTCGAGCACCGGGTGGTCCTGGTCGGACAGGGCCCGCATGACAGCGCGGATATCAAACGGCTTCTTGCGGTCCGGGTTGTGCGCGGCGGAGAAGATCTCCCCGACCGTGGCGAAGTCACTGCCGGCTACGTCGTGCGGGTAGCCGGACACATCCCGGTCAACCGGGTCGCTACTGCTCGCCTTGCGCGGCATGCTCTCGCCGGGCGCGATGTAGGCGTGGTCGTAGTGCGCCATGAGCACGTCACACGCGGCCGTGAGGCTGGGCGCCCAGTACTGTGCCTGGCCGTTGGGGCCCATCACCCGGTCGTAGCCGCCGATGCCGAAGTTGTCCTCGGCGGACACGCCGCCGGAGAAGTCGAGCGACTGCTTGCCGGTGAGCACCATCGCCGAGTCCGGCGTCATCACAAGGATGCCCTTGGTGTGCATGAGCATCGTGGCCTCGGCGTTCCAGTACGGCTGCCCGCCGACGGTGATCCCGGCGACGATGATGTTGATCTCGCCGCCTCCTTGCGTGAACTCGACGATCCGCTTGAGCGTGGCGGCCACCCAGTCCAGGTTCTCCGTGCCGGAGGTCATGGAGATCCGCGCGCCCGACGACAGCGCGAACCACTCGATCGGCACGCGCATCCGCGCTGCCAGGTCGAGCGCGGCGTTCACCCGCGCGCACTCCGGTTCGGACAGCGCGCCCAGCGACTTGGTCGGGTCGCCAAGCAGCACGACGCGGGTGACGCCCTCGGGGTACTGGCTCGTCGGGGTCGTGACCACGCCGGCCACCATCGCCGCCGTGTTGCGGCCCTTCGGCCGGTCCACCGGGACCAGTTCCCCGGCGGAGTCGAGGTCGTGCTCGACGAAGCGCCCGGCCGGCCCGGCCAGGAGGTTGGTCAGCTCGTACGGGTACACGTTGCCGCGGCGGGCGGCGCGCTGTACCTTCTGCCGGTAGTCGTCAAGGGGCGGCAGCGGCTCGGTCGGCGGCGGCCCCATGTGCAGCCGCACATTGTGACTGGCGTCGAGGGTGGTCCACACGGCCACTTCGACCAGTTCCCCTGACAGGGTGAGCTGGCGGGTCACGAACTGGACTTCCTCAAGGCCGGCGCCGGACGTAGTCGGCCGGACCCGGTGGACGAGGGAGTTGATCTCCTCGACGGTCAGGCTGGCCGTCGGCCAGACGTAGATCATGATCCGGTTGGTGTCGAACCGCTTGTGCTGCGGGCGCTGCGCCTGGACGGTGCGGATCGCGTCGAGGCACCCGGCGAGGACGTTCTCCAGGGCGGGCAGCGCGATGAGGCGGCCGTCCGCTTCGCGCAGCGGGGTCAGGTCGCGGACCTGGCCCATGGCGATCAGGCGCTCATCGGCCTTGTTGCTCTTGGCCTCGGCCTTGAACAGGTAGATCTCCTCGTCCGACGACGGCAGCCTGGTGAGGTCGAACTCACGGAGCCGGCCAAGCTGCAGCCGCTCGGCGATCTGCGGGTGCAGGCCCCTGATCAGCCGGTCCTCGACGAGGCCCCCGTCAAGGCCCCCGTCACTGGTGCCCGGACGGAACGTGAACCGGTGCCGCATGGCGATGCCGCTGGCGCCGGCCACCGTGAAGGTCACCCGCGCGACCCGGTCGGCCAGTACTGAAGATGACAGCGGGCTCGCCGCCAGGAACTCGCCGAGGCGCAGCGCGAGCGCGTCGGGCTCCGGATGCCCAGCCCAGGTAACGTACAGGTCGGCGACCAGGCTCTTGTCTGTGGCCTGCGCGGCGAGGGTCCCGAGGGCAGCGATCGCGGCCGGCAGGGCGGCGATGTCGGCGGCCGCGGCGGCGATCAGCGTCACCTGGCCTGGCCCGGCGTCCTCGGCGGTGACGAAGCGGCACCCCGCGATGTCCCGCGCGGTCACCTCGGCCAGCTTGTGGTTGCCGTAGTAGCGGCGGGTCAGCACCTCAAGCAGCGGCGCGTTGTCGGCGCCGCGCTTGATCCGCTGGCCGATCAGCCGGACGAGGGGCTCGGAGCTTGCCACGATCGCCTGGATGCGGTCCGCGCGGTCCGGCGCATCCGGGTGCCGGTCGAGGTAGCGCAGCTCCTCGCGGATCGCGGCGTACACCTTGGCACGGTTGCGGCGCAGCAGCGGCTGTGCGAACCAGCGGAAGACGACGCCGCGGGCGAGGTCGGACACCGAGGGGAAGCGCAGCTGGGTGGCCTCGATGAGGTGCTCAATGGCGAGCCCGGCCCGCTCGCGCAGCGGCTCGGCGGGCGGGGCGGTGGCGAGCCACTGCCGCAGCAGCTCGGCGACGACGCCGACGTCGGCGGTCATCCGCTGCTGGGCGAGGCAGATGCGGAAGACAGCGGCCTCAAGCTCCGGGGTGCGGTCGAGGTCGGTGACACCGTAGTAGCGGAACACCCGCGCTAGCTTGGCCTGGAAGGCCTCGGGGACGCCGGCCCGCTCGACGTCGAGGCTGCGCAGGTAGCTGTGGAAGTACTCGCGCGGGCTGTGCAGCGGCCCCTCGGGCACCGCTTGCATGTCGACATCAGGGGTTCGTCCCCCCGAGAGGTAACTCTCTGGCCGGTTGCGGCTGAGCTCGGACATGTCGGCGAAGAGGGTGAGCAGTTCCACCTCTCCGGGCAGCGGCGTCCCGCCGAGCTCGGCGCGGGCGGCCAGGTACCCGGCGAGGGCGCGCTTGGGGTCGCTTGCGTCGTCGTCGAAGCCGAGCAGCAGGCCGCGCAGGTCCGCGAGGTACCCCTCGGCCCGCTCGGCGGCGGGCACGTCCGCCGGCGCGGCGGGCAGGTCGATCTCGCCCGCCTGTCGCACCGGCGGCACGGCGGCCTCGCCAGTGCCACCGGAAGCGGCGTCGCCGACTGGCTCAAGCCGCAGCAGCGGCGCCCCTGCCTCCACCTGGCTGCCCACGGAGACCAGGCACTCGCGCACCCGCGCGCGGAACGGCGCCCGCAGCACCGTCTCCATTTTCATGCTCTCAAGCACGAGGATCGGCGCGTCCGCCTCGACCTGGTCGTCGACGGCGAGCGGGGTGGCGACCACGAGGGCCGGCGCGGGGGAACGGACGACGCCGCCCTCGTCGCGGCTGACCCGGTGGGTCACGCCGTCGACCTCGACTAGGTGGACGGGGCCGTGCGTGGCCGAGGTCAGCCGGAACCGGGCGCCGTTGATCGTGATCCGGCCGCTGTGCGCGTCGAACCGCTCGACCTCGACGTCGGCCGGGTGCGCGTCGCCGTCGGCGCCGATCTCGACGCGGAACCGCTTCGGCCCGGTCCGTGCCACGCGCACGCGGTAGCTGGCGCCGCGCAGCTTCAGTTCGAGGGGGCGCTCCGGGTCGTGCTGCACCTGGGGGCGGCCACCGCGCGCGGTGGCAAGCAGCCGCGCCGTCGCGACCTCCTCCTCGTCCTCGTAGGCCTCGATCGCGGCGGCGGCGAGGGCGACGCCGGAGTGCTTGTGCGCGGCGAGGCGGCCCTCGCCGCGCACCCGGTCGATCCAGCCGGTGTCGGCGCTCGCGTCGATCACCTCGGGCTGGTCGAGCAGGTCAAGCACGAAGCTCTTGTTGGTGGCGCCGCCCTCGATGACCACGGTCGTCTCCGCCAACGCGCGGCGCAGCCGCCCGAGGGCCTCGCCGCGGTCGCGGCCGTAGGCGATGATCTTCGCGATCATCGAGTCGAAGTCGGCGGGGATCGTGTCGCCCTCGCTTACCCCGGTGTCGACGCGGATGCCGGGGCCCGCGGGCAGGGCCAGCCTGGCGATGCGGCCAGGCGCGGGCGCGAAGTCGCGGTCCGGGTCCTCGGCGTTGAGCCGCGCCTCGATGGCGTGCCCGGACTCGGCCGGCTTGTCGCCGCTGAGCTTCCCGCCCCCCGCCACGTGCAGCTGGAGCTTGACGAGGTCGGTGCCGGTGGTCAGCTCGGTGATCGGGTGCTCGACCTGCAGCCGGGTGTTGACCTCGAGGAAGGCGAACCGGTTGTCCCCCGGGTGGTAGAGGAACTCGACGGTGGCGGCCCCCCGGTAGCCGACGGCCAGGGCGAGCCGCTCGGCCGAGGCCTTCAGGTCATCAGTCTGTTCCGCGGACAGGACGGGGGACGACGACTCCTCGATGATCTTCTGGTTGCGCCGCTGCACGGAGCAGTCGCGGACGCCGAGGGCCCAGGCGGTGCCCTGCCCGTCGGCGATGACCTGGACCTCGACGTGCCTGGCGCCGGTGACGAGCCGCTCAAGGAACAAGGTGCCGCTGCCGAACGCGCGCAGCGCCTCGGCGCTGGTCCGCTCGAACGCCTCCGTGAGGTCGGCGGGCGAGGTGATGACGCGGATGCCGCGCCCGCCGCCGCCGGCGGTGGCCTTGAGCATCAGCGGGTAGCCGATCCGGTCCGCCTCCGCGAGGGCGGCGTCGAGGGTGGGGACCGCGCCACGGCTCCACGGCGCGACGGGGACGCCGACTTCCTCGGCGATCAGCTTGGCGCCGATCTTGTCGCCCAGCTTGCGCATCGCGTCGGCGTCGGGGCCGATGAAGGTGACGCCGACCTTCTCGCACAGCTCGGCGAACACGGGGTCCTCGGCAACGAAGCCCCAGCCGACCCAGGCGGCGTCGGCCCCGGTCTCGACGAGGGCCCGTTCGAGCACGGCGTAGTCAAGGTACGGCCGGGCGGAGGCGGGGCCGAGGGGGTAGGCCAGGTCGGCCTCCCTGACGAACGTGGCGGTGCGGTCCGCGTCGGTGAACAGGGCCACCGTCTCGACCGGCGTGCCTGTCTCCGCCGACAGATCGCGGACGGCGTGGATCAGCCTCATAGCGGCTTCCCCGCGGTTGACGATGGCGACACGACTGAACACCGACAGAGACCTCCTGAGCACGAACGCCGAAGGCGACGCCCCCGGTCCGGGGGCGCGGCCTTCACCTGCGTCTATCCTGCTAGATGGTACGCGGGTGACCAAGGCCCGTCATGGCGCAGACGTTGAACGCCAGATTTGTGGGAAACCAACAAAAAGGCATTGGGGCGGTGCCGGCGCCCAGGCTCTCCTGGCCTGTTTGACTGGCCGCCACGGCCCCGGCATCCATCGCTGCGGCGGCGCGGCGGGTCGGCGGGCCGGCCGCGCCCGGACTCGGGTGGCCAGGCAGCGGTGAAACACGAATCCGTTCTGAATAAGGTTTGGCGTCAAAATCAGAATCATTCCGAACGAGTTCTCGCTTCGACTTGAGGCCAAACACTGGACCGTCCAGAGCGCGAGACTTCCCCTCTGTCCCACAGGCAACATTCGTCACAATCCTCAAGGCGGCACCGGGAGCGGGAAGCCGCATCAGAAACCCTAGTACTTGTGTCTTAGACCATTGACGCTTTATTAAGCGTTCGGTATACATCTTGCATCGAGCTTTTTTTACCTGATGACGCAGGTCAGTCTGCTCTTCGCGGCGAAGGGCAGGATAAGAAATGGTCATACTGGCATACAGTCCTGACCGAAGCCAAAGGGGGCTTTGATGGACGATTCCCGGTTCACTTCCACACTTCTATTCCTCAGGAAGCCGTGTGCCGCCCTGGCCAGGCTTCCGCTCCGCTCGCGCCGTCTGCGGGTCGTGGGCAGCGCCGCCGCCAGCGCGGTTCTCGTCGCGGGGGTGGCGGCCGGGTGCAGTTCGGGCGGCGGCGGCGGGGGCAACTCCGCCAACTCCCCCATCACCATCTGCGAGATCGGCGCGACGTCCGGTCCCTTCAGCCAGCTCGGCGTGGACGACGAGCTCGGCGCGACCGCCTGGGCGGCCATGGTCAACAAGGCAGGCGGCGTCCTCGGCCACAAGGTCACGCTCGTGCAGGAGAACGACGCGTCCGACCCGGCCACGGCCGCGGCCCTCGTGCACAAGTGCGTGACCCAGGTGCACGCCAACTTCATCTTCGGGCCCGAGGAGACGTCGACGGCCAGCGCGGCCGTGCCCGTCGCGAACCAGCTACAGGAGGTCCTGCTCGGCTGGCAGTCGGGCTGGACAGGGCAGGGCATCAGCAACGCGAACCTGCAGTCCTACTCGTTCCCCGGCATCGGCAACGTGTTCTTCGCCGACGACCTGGCCACCATCACCCAGCTCATCGTCCCCCGGCATTACACGCGCGTCGCGGTGATCGAGGACAACGCCCCCGGCGGCCTCGGCAACACGCAGTACATGCAGAGCCTCGCGTCGAAGTACGGCTACCAGGTCGTGGCCTCGCAGATCACCACCCCGGGCGCGACCGACGACACGCCGCAGGTGCTCGACCTGCTGAAGGCGAACCCGCAGATCATCGTCCTTGGCCTGATCCCTGGTCCTGACACGATCACGTTCATCAAGGCGGTGCGGGCGCAGAACCCGACGATCCCGATCAGCGAGTGCTCGGGGTGCGCGACTTCGACGTTCGTCAACGCCGTGGGCGGCGCGACGGCCATGCAGGACGTGTACATGATCGGCACGCCGGAGAACGTGCTGAGCGCCGTTCCCTCGACCTCGGCCACCGCGGCCGGACTGGCGGACACCAAGGCCTACATCGCGGCGATGCAGGCGGATGGCATGGGCTCCGCCACCGACATCGACGAGGGCGGCGAGGGCTGGGACACCGGCAGGGAGCTTGCCGCCGCCATCGAGACGGCCAAGTCCATCACGCCTAGCGCCGTGAAGAGCGCCCTGCAGCACCAGACGCTCGTCACCGGCGGCATCCAGGTCTACTACTGGCAGCGGTCCCCGTCCAACTACGCGAACATCACCAATATCTACTCGGCGGTGGTGACGGTCGGTGCCAACGGGTCCTTCAACGTCCTGCCGAACGTGGGGAGCTGAGTGGTGCCGATGCCGGTTCCTTCGGGTCCCGTGGCCCTTGAGGTCGAGCGCGTCTCGGTCAGCTACGGCAAGTTCGTGGCCGTCGAGTCCGTGACGTTCTCCGTCGGCGCCGGCGAGTGCGTCGCCGTCATCGGCCCCAACGGCCACGGGAAGTCGAGCATGGTCACCGCGGTCGCCGGCCTCGTCCGCCGGGGCGGGGAGGTGCGGGTCTTCGGCGAGGTGCTCCCCGCCGGGAGCCCGGGGGCCGCGGTCAGGGCCGGCCTGGTCCTCGTGCCCGAGCGCCGGCACCTCTACCCGGAGCTCACGACGCGGGACAACATCATGCTCGGCAGCTACACGAGGACCCGCCGCATCGGGGCCCGGCGGGCCTGGGAGGACGTGTCCGGTGTGCTCGGCATGTTCCCCGAGCTCACCAGGCTCCTCGACCAGAAGGCGGGCACGCTGTCCGGCGGGCAGCAGCAGATGGTCGCCCTCGCGCGGGCGATGGCCGCCAAGCCGCGGATTCTGCTGCTCGACGAGCCGTGCCTCGGCCTCGCGGAGGCCGTCGCACGGCGGGTCTACGACTGGCTCGGCGAGATGACGTCGACCGACATGACGATCCTGCTCGTCGAGGAGAACCCGGTGCACGCCCTGCTGGTGGCGGACCGGGCGGTGCGCATGTACAAGGGCCTAGTCGAGCAGCCGGGGGTCGCGTCACGTGAGTGAGTTCCTCAACCTGCTTGCCGCCGGGCTCACGTCCGGCGCCATCTACGGGATCTTCGGCGCCTGCCTGGCGGTGTGGTTCCGTGTCTGCAACGTCCTGAACCTGGCGGTGGGCGACTTCGCCATGCTCGGGGCCATCGGCACGGCGTGGCTCGTGCAGACCGCAGGCCTGCCGTTCATCGTCGGGATCATCGTGGTCCTGGTGGGCGTGGGGCTGACCGCCTGGCTCTTCGACTGGGTCGTGCTGCATACCGCCTTCGACCGGGGGGCGGGCGCGCACGGCATCGTGAGCGTGTTCTTCTACACCTTCGGGCTCTCCCTGGTGCTCGAAGGCGTGGCGAGGGCCTTGTTCGGCACGAACGTGTACGGCGCGCCGTCGATCTGGTCGGGGCCCGCGCTGCATGTGCTCGACTTCCACGTGCAGCGGGCCGGCGTCCTCGTGATCGGCCTCGCCATCGTGAGCGGGCTCGTCCTGTGGGCCTACCTGCGCTTCACGGTGTCCGGGCGGGCGGCGAGCGCCTGCGGCGAGAGCGTGCTCGGCTCGCGGATCGTCGGGATCGACAGCGCGAAGTTCCGGCGGCGGATCTTCATCATGACCGCGGTACTCGCCGCGCTCTTCGGCATCGTCGAGTCGCCGATCACCGGCTACACGTACATGAGCGGGCCCACGCTCAGCCTGATCGGGGTCGTCGCCGCGGGGTTCGCCTCATTCCGCAGGCCGGGCCGGGCCGTGGCGGCCGGGCTGGCGATCGGCGTAGCCGAGGCCATGCTCGGCGGCTACGTGAGCACCAGCTACAACGACGTCCTGCTCTACGCCATCCTCTTCGCCATCATCATCTTCCGGCCCGAGGTCCTAGGGCTCGGGGCAGAGCCTGCGTAAGGGAGGGATCGCCATGACGGAACCGGCCGCGACGGACCGTGGCACCATCTCGGGTCCGGCGTCTTCGGGCCCGGCGTCTTCGGGCCCGGGTGCCTCGGGTCCGGCCGCTGACTCGCCTGCCGGCTTGGCTGGCGGCCTTTCCGGGGTGCACCGGGTAAGGCGCCGTGATCCCGTTCCCCTCGGCGCGGGTCTCTTCATCGCCGTTGTCGGCAGCCTGGTCCTGGCCATCATGGACGGCTCGTACCTCGGCCTGACGGTGACCACGGGCGTCGCGTACGCCGTGGTAACCGTCGGGATGGTGCTGCAGCTCGGCTACAGCAGGCAGCTGGCCTTCAGCCAGTCCGTGTTCATGGGCGTCGGCGCCTACGGCACGGGCGTCCTTGAGACGAAGTACAACTTCAGCTCGCTTGAGAGCCTCCTGGCCGTGATCGCGCTCGCCGCGGTGGCCGCGTTCCTGATCGGGGCCGTCGTCACGCGGGCGCCCGGCCTGGCGCTCGCGCTGGCGACCCTGCTCCTGCCGCTGTTCATCTACCAGCTGGCGACGTTCTCCGGCTGGCTCGGGTCGTTCTCGGGCATCGACGGCGTGGCGCCCTTCTGGACCGGTTCGGACTACACGGCGACGCTCGTCCAGACGGGGATCGTCTCGGTGGTGCTGCTCGGGCTCGCGGCCGGGATCGTGCTGCGCGTAATCCGGTCGGGGATCGGCTTGCAGCTGATGGCCATGGCCGAGGACGAGCGGCTCGGCGAGTCCATCGGGGTCAGCCTCAGGCAGCGCCGCCTTGAGGTGTTCGTCCTCGGGTCGGTCCTCGCCGCCGTCGGCGGCGCGGTCCTTGCCAGCGCCCAGGGCATCGTCACCCCCGACGTGCTCAGCGAGACCGCCGAGATCACGCTGCTGCTGATGGTGTTCGTGGCCGGGCGCAAGAGCGTCGCGGGCGCGATCCTCGGGGCGATCGTCATCGAGTACCTCACCACGAGCACGTCGTTCATCAGCACGAACCTCGGCATCATCGAGGGAATCGCCCTGCTGATCATCCTCCTCGTGGAGCCGGACGGGGTGGCCGGGGCGGTGGCCCGGCTCCTTGGCGGCAGGACTGACCGATGGGCCGCGTCGCTGCGGTCATGGAGCGCCGCGCGGCTGCGGGTGCGAGGAGGTGGGAGCGGTGCCTGAGATGGTGCTCGCCTGCGATGGCGTCACGAAGAGCTACGGCGGGGTCCTCGCGGTCGACTCGGTGACCCTTGAGGTTCCCCGCCGGGGGCTGTTCGGCCTGTGCGGGTTCAACGGGGCCGGCAAGTCAACCCTGTTCAACCTCCTCGCCGGCTCCGTCCGGGCCGACGCGGGCAGCGTGCGGATCGACGGCCGGGACGTCACCGGGTGGTCCGCCATGCGCCGCGCCCGCTCGGGGGTGGCGCGGACCTGGCAGACGGTTCGCCTCGCCCACGGGCGGACGGCCCTCGACAACGTGGCCGCCGCCTGCCTGCGCGATCCCGGCCAGTGGATGCTCGGCACGCTCTGGCGGCCTGAGGCGGCACCCGCCCGTGAGCGGGCCTGGGCCGCCATGGAGAGCCTCGGCATCGGTCACCTCGCCGCGCAGCTCGTCGACGGGCTGACGCTGGAGGCGCAGCGGCTGACGGAACTGGCCAGGGCGCTCGCCAGCGAGCCCAAGGTCCTCCTCGCCGACGAGCCCGCGTCGGGCCTGTCCGCCACCCAGCGGTCCGTGCTCGCCGAGGCCCTCACCACGATCAGCGCGGACCGGGCCGTCGTCGTCGTCGAGCACGACCTCGACATGCTCACCTCTATCAGCGGGCACATGTGGGCCATGGTGGAGGGGCGGCTGGCGTACTCCGGGGACGTCGAGAACTTCCGCTCCACGCCGGTGTACGCGGGCCTGCGGGGCATCGAGCAGGAATGACTTCAGCACCGTTATCAACATCCTCACTCCTGTGATTTCCATTAACCATGCAAACCGCCTGTAGTAAATACTTACTTAATAATTGACAACCATGATTGCCTGGTGAGACGGTGAGAAAGGCCGGTCCTGCACTGGCCGATCACGCGGCGGAAATGAGCGCGAGCCAAAGGCGCGCGCGGGAAACCAGCGAGCGCGGGAAACAAGGAGGCAAAGCGTGCTCAAGGCGGAAGACAACGAGATCCTGACCCGGGTGGGCCCGGGGACTTTGATGGGCGAACTGCTGCGCCGGTACTGGACGCCGGCCTGCCTGTCCGCGGAAATTCCCTCGCCGGGCAGCCCGCCGGCGCGGGTGCGGCTGCTCGGCGAGAGCCTAATCGCCTTCCGTGACACCACCGGGCGCGTGGGCCTGGTGCAGGAGAACTGCCCGCACCGGGGCGCGTCGCTGTACTTCGGGCGGAACGAGGACGCCTCGCTCCGCTGCGTGTACCACGGGTGGGCGTTCGACGTGGACGGCAAGTGCGTGGACATGCCCAGCGAGCCGGTGCCGTTCTGCGACAAGGTCCGGATGAAGTCCTACCCGGTGCACGAGTCCGGCGGGATCGTCTGGACCTACATGGGCCCCAGCGACACGATGACGCCCTTCAGGGACTTCGGCACCGAGGGACTGCCACGGGAGAAGTGGTCGGCCACCAAGACCATCACCACCTGCAACTGGGTGCAGGCGATGGAGGGCAACATCGACACCGCCCACATCTCCCACCTACACCAGTGGGACGGCATCGACGATATCCCCGACGACGGCTCCGACAAGCCCGGCTACCCGTCCAACGCCATGTCCTGGAAGTTCTGGCGGCACGACCGCGCCCCGCGCCTCGAACTCGACGACACCTGGTACGGATACCGCTACGCCGGCATCCGCACCACGCCCAACGGCAACACCCACGTGCGGGTCACCGCGTACGTCGTCCCTTACACCACGTTGGTCGCCAGCGTTCCCTGGAGCCAGCGCCAGGGCCTCTTCGTCCCCATGGACGACGAGTGCACGGCTCGCTACAGCTTCGCGGTTGAGACGCCGCCGAACGCCCACGGCTACGGCGGCGAGAACCTCTTCGCGATCGCGCCGTTCACCAACGCGATCCGCTCGGGTCGCACCGGGATCCTCCCGCGCGAGTACACCGCCGGCAACGACTACCAGATCGACCGCGAGGTCCAGCGCACCGCCACGTTCAGCGGCGTCGCCAACTTCGTCAGCCAGGACTTCATGGTGACCGAGTCGATGGGCCCGATCTACGACCGCTCCCAGGAGCAACTCGGCTCCACCGACCGGGCCGTCACCCGCATGCGGCACATCCTCCTCTCGGCCGCACGCGGCCTCGCCGAGGGCAAGGAGCCGCCGGCGGTCGGCGAGCACGACTACCGGTCCATCTTCGGCGCGGAGAAGATCCTCGCGCCTGGCGAGGACTGGCGGTCGCTCGCCACCCCCGAGGACCCCACCTTCGCCGAATCGCTCGGCCTGGTTAACGGGCAGCCAACCATCTGAAGCGATAGCCCTCTACGAACTGAGGGCGCATCTGTAAGGAGGCACACGACGTGCTTAAGGCGGAAGACAACGAGACCCTGACCCGCGTGGGTCCCGGCACATTGATGGGCGAACTGCTGCGTCGGTACTGGACGCCGGCCTGCCTGTCCGCCGAGATCCCCGAGCCGGGCAGCCCGCCCGCACGGGTGCGACTGCTCGGCGAGAACCTGGTCGCATTCAGGGACACGCGGGGCCGGGTCGGCCTAGTGCAGGAGAACTGCCCGCACCGCGGCGCCTCGCTGTACTTCGGCCGGAACGAGGGTACGTCGCTCCGGTGCGTCTACCACGGGTGGGCGTTCGACGTCGACGGCAAGTGCGTCGACATGCCTAGCGAGCCGGCCCCTTTCTGCGAGAAGGTCCGGATGAAGTCCTACCCGGTGCACGAGTCCGGCGGGATCGTCTGGACCTACATGGGCCCGAAGGAAACCATGACGCCGTTCAGGGACTTCGGCACCGAGGGCCTTGCCCCCGGTGAGGCCATGGCGTCGAAGCAGCACACGACCTGCAACTGGGTGCAGGCGATGGAAGGCAACATCGACACGTCCCACATCTCCCACCTGCACCAGTGGGACGGCATCGACGACCTCCCCGACGACGGCTCCGACAAGCCCGGCTACCCGTCCAACGCGATGTCGTGGAAGTTCTGGCGGCACGACCGCGCCCCGCACCTGGAACTCGACGACACCTGGTACGGGTACCGCTACGCCGGCATCCGCACCACGCCCAACGGCAACACCCACGTGCGGGTCACCGCCTACGCGCTGCCGTACGCGACGATGGTCGCGTCGATCCCGTTCAGCGTGGGCTGCGGGATGTTCGTGCCGATCGACGACGAGAACTGCTGGCGCTACTTCTCCGCGCCCAAGGCGTGGCGGAACCCGCGGAACTACGGCGGCGCGAACCTCTTCTCACTCGCCCCGTTCTCGACGCCGGTCACCAATCCCCGCAACGGGATCACCCCGCGTCTTTACACGGCGGAGAACGACTACCAGCTGTCCCAGGACGTCCGGGAGAAGAGGGGCATCTTCAGCGGCGTCGACGACTTCGTGAGCCAGGACCTGATGGTGACCGAGTCGATGGGCCCGATCTACGACCGCACCCAGGAGCAACTCGGCTCCACCGACCGGGCCATCACCCGGATGCGTCACATCCTCCTCTCGGCGGCGAAAGGGCTCGCCGAGGGCAACGAACCCCCGGCCCTGACCGGCAACTTCACTATCATCCGCGGCGCCGAGAAGATCCTCGAACCCGGTGAGGACTGGCGCGCCCTCGGCACCGACGCCGACCCCGTGGTACGCGAGTCCTCAACCGCGACCACCGGCGTGCAGCTGACCGACATGGTGGACTGACCTGCGTCACTTCCTCAAAACAACATGACACAGTCTGAGGCGGCGCCCGTCTCCGTCGCCGCCCCGGAGGGCACGAGGACCGGCCGCAGTGCGTGGCTGGTCCTCGCCGCTGTCCTGCCCGGCATGTTCATGAACGTGTTCGACTTCTTCTCGGTCAACGTCGCCACTCCCGCGCTGCACACGAACCTCGGCAGTGGCCCCCCGGCCCTGGAGCTGATCGTCGGCGGCTACGGCCTCACGTTCTCGCTCGGCCTCGTGACCGGCGGACGGCTCGGCGACCGCTACGGGCGCCGCCGCGTCTTCTTCGTCGGCATGGCGGCCTTCACGCTGGCCTCGGCCGCGAGCGGCCTGGCGCCCACGAGCGACATCCTGGTCATCGCCCGCCTCGCCCAGGGCGCCGCGGCCGCGATGATGGTCCCCCAGGTGCTCTCGATCATCCGGGTGAGCTTCTCGCCGCGGGAACGCCGCATCGCCCTCGGCGTCTACGGGATGACCATCGCCGCGGGGCAGGTCAGCGGCCAGGCACTCGGCGGGATCCTCCTGTCGGCCAACATCCTCGGCCTGAGCTGGCGGCCGATCTTCCTCGTCAACGTGCCCGTCGCCGCCCTCACGTTCCTCTTCGGCTTCCGCAGCGTCCCTGAGTCCCTGTCACCGACCCGCCCCAGCCTCGACCTGCCGGGCGTCGGCCTGCTCACCCTTGCCTCCGGGCTGCTGACCATCCCGATCGTCGAGGGCGGCGCCCTCGGGTGGCCGCTGTGGTGCTGGCTCTCCCTGGCCGCCGTCCCCGCCGCCGGCGCGGCGTTCGGGTGGTGGGAGCACCGGGTCCGCGGGATATTGAGCGCATCCCGGCAGCCGCTCGTCGACCTCGGCCTGTTCCGGTCGAAGGACTTCCGCCGCGGGCTGTTCGTCAACGTGACGCTCTACGCGACGATCACCTCGTTCTTCTTCGTCCTCGGCCTGTACCTGCAGGCGGGACGCGGGGACAGCCCCATGGTCGCCGGGCTGACGTTCGTCCCCCTCGCCGTGGGCAACTTCGTGGCGAGCCTGTCGAGCAGCGCGCTCGTGGGACGCTACGGCCGCACCACGCTGACCGCGGGGGCGGCCCTTCAAGCCGCCGGCCTCCTCGTGCTCCTCGCCGCGGCCACCCCCAGCGAGCCGACGGCCCTGGTGCTCTGCGGGGTGACGCTGCTCGGCCTCGGGCAGGGGCTGCTGGTCCCGCCGATCATCGGCATCGTGCTGAGCCGCATCCCGGTCGCCGACCCGGGGGCTCCGGCCGGCGTCCTCGCCACCGTCCAGCAGATGTCGGGGACCATCGGCCTCGCCTTGGTGAGCCTCGGCTTCTTCGCGGCCGTCGGCGGCGGGCACGCCAGCGGCTACGTCGCAGGCTTCCGGGTCGCCTGCGTCTGCGACGTGGCACTCGCGCTCGGCACACTGACCCTAACGCGGTTCCTCGCCCCCCGGAGCGACCGCAGCGGGTAGCTCCGCCGGCGTGCCGTCGCCCAGCCGGCTGACGATCGTCCGGACGAGATCCTTGCGCGCCTGCAGGAGCTCGTCCCTGGGCATGCCCCGGGTGAGGCGCTTGGTCGACTGCGGGAACATCGCCGGCCAGAACGTGATCGCGATGAACGTCAGCGTCAGAACATGCGGGTCCAGGTCCGGGGCGATCTCACCCCGCTCCTGGGCCGCGCAGATCGCCAGCAGGTCACCGGGCACCGTGCCCTCGGGATACGGAGCGCTGCCCGCCCCGCCGTCCAGCGCCTCCCACATGAGCAGCCGCGCCCACTGCTGCCAGCGCGGCGTCATCGCGACGTCGATGTTGGCGAGCAGCCGGTCCACGAGCGGCCCGTCGGTGACACCCCGCACGAAGTCATCGAAGTGCTGCGAGCTCAGCCGCTCGCGCACGGCGTCGTACAGGCCCCGCTTGCTGCCGAAGTGGTAATACAGCGACCGGGGGCTCACGTCCGCCCGGCTCACGATCCGCTCCACGCGGGCACCCGCGAACCCGTACTTCGCGAACTCGCGCATGGCGGCGTCCAGTATCCGCTCGGATGCCGTCGCCGGCCCCTTGCCGTTCTTCGCCGCACCCCGACGCTGGCCCACCAGCCCATGATAGGTGACTCGGTCGCTCCTAAAAGAGCGGCTTCTCAGGCTGCTCTTAAGATTCCTAAAAGGCAATCCCTGCCCTCAAGACGTTCCCGGCGGCGTTGCTATCGGCGTGCCTGGTGAGCCCCCGACACCGAGCACTACATCGCGTCTGGACCCGAGGTCTCGCCCGGCACGCGCCGTCTTGACCTACAGAAAAGCGGTATCTGCCGCCGGCTCTCGCTGCGGTGGGGTGATCCCGGAGCTGTCGGCTGTCTGCCATTGGGGAAGTAACCTTGGCCGATGTTCTCGCCTCAAGGCCCGTCACTGCGTGAACTGGCGGTGCAGGCGCTGTCCTCGGTCGAGGGCGGCTACGACCTGCTTGCCCGGAAGTTCGACCACACGTCTTTCCGCACCCCCGACCGCGTGCTTGACGCGACCGCCGACGCGCTGCGCCCGCTCGGGCCGTTCGGCCGGGGACTGGACATGTGCTGCGGCACCGGCGCGGGCATGCGGGTCCTCAAAACCCTGTGCCAGGGACCGATCACTGGCGTCGACTTCAGCGCTGGCATGCTCGCGCAGGCGCGCGGTGCGCACCCCGGCGCCGAGTGGGTACGCGCCGACGTCCGGGCCCTGCCCTTCGCCGGGGCCTTCGACCTGACGGTCAGCTTCGGAGCGCTCGGGCACTTCCTGCCCGCCGAACGGCCCGCGCTGTTCGCCGGGGTATACCGCGCGCTGCGGCCCGGCGGGCTCTTCGCCTTCCCGGTCGGCGCGCCGCAACCCGTCACCTCAAGCCGGTACTGGGCACTGCTCGGATTCGACCTGGCCATGCGGGTCCGCAATGCCGTGTGGCGTCCACCGTTCGTCATGTGCTACCGCACCTGGCCGCTGCACGCGGTCCGCGACGACCTGACAGCATCCGGATTCGCCGTGACGACGGTGCCCCTGACGGCTCTAGGCCGACGCGAGGACGGCAGCCCACGGTGCCGGCTTGTCCTCGCGCGCAAAGCCAGCACGCCTTAGTTGATGCGCACGCCGTTGGACTACACCTGATCGCGGTCTCAGTTCCGCCCTGGATCGCCGGTCAGGACCATCCGATCGGCGCGTTCCCTGACGCCCTACCCCGCCCGGTGAGTGCCGGGGGCAAGTTCTTCGGCTAGCTGCCGGGCGTTGACCTGGGCGTAGTCGCGGTAGCAGTTGTTGAACACCACCTGGGTCTCGGCGGCGTCCTCGGCCAGGCGCTGGATGTTGCCGGCCCAATTGGCCAGCTCTTCATCGCTGTAGCGATACCCGAACCGCTCGTGGATGTCCTTGCTCTCCCACTTGTCCGAGTGGCCGTGCAGGCGGATGACGGCCAGGTCACTGGTGGCGGCAAGGACCGGCGGGATGGAACTCGGGTAGCCCTGCGGCATGTCCACGCACACGTAGGGCAGCTGGTGCGCGGTCAGGAACTCCAGGGTCTCCTTCTGGTTGTCCTGGGTCATCCAGGTGCGGTTGCGGAACTCCACGCAGACCCGGCGCGGCGCGGCCCGCTCCGCGCAGGCGGTGATGTACTCCTTGTTGGAGCGCGAGATCGGGAACCAGGGCGGGAACTGGAGCAGGATCGCGCCGAGCTTGCCGGCCTGGCGCAGCGGCTCGAGCGCCGCGAGGAACCGGTCCCACGCCTGGCCGGCCAGCTCCGGATCGACGTCCTTGAGGTAGACCCGGTCCTTGCCCGCCTTGCCGGCGGACTCCCGCAGGTCCACCGGCAGCGCCCGCACCGGGGTGGGATGCTGCGTGAAGAGGCTGAACGCCTTGACGTTGAAGGTAAACCCGGCTGGGGTCCGTGCCGCCCAGGCCGCGGCCGTCTGCTCGGCAGGCAGCGCGTAGTAGGCGGAGTCCACCTCGACCAGCGGGAACTGGCTTGCGTAGTACCGGAGCCGTTGCTCCGGCGTGTCCGCCTCCGGCGGGTACCAGCCAGAGGCGATCAGCGTCTTGTCAGTCCATCCCGCCGTACCGACCCGAATCTGTGCCATAACCGCAGCCTAAGGAACCACCGGGGACGACTTCCCAGGCGGCCCTGCAGCCTCCCGAGAAGGCAGCACCAGGCGGGCACGGGCGGCACCGTCCGTCCCTCAGATCGTCCAGCAGCCGGGTCACCCCCGCACACCTCAACCTGGGCCACGGTCGGCCTGTGATCATGAGCGACCGTCTAGCCCGGCGGCAGCGACTCGGGCAGCCGCTCCAGTGGCGGTTCCTGAGGCTCGTGCACGCCGAGTTCGTCTACGCCAACTGAGGCTTCTCAGGTTGCGCTGAGGGCGGCGGCGAGGTCGCGGGTGCGGCCGAGGAGCCGGGCGAGGGCGATGGGGTCCATGTAGTCGTCGTAGCGGACGATCAAGCCGTCGCTCACGCGGATGATGCCGAGCGCGGTGAGCTGGTAGGGAGCGTCAATCAGGTTCGATTTGCCGTGGTGGGTGATCTGGGTGATTACCACCTCCGGGTCGTCGGTCTGCCAGGTCACGGCGTCGATGCCCTCCATGGTGAACAGCTCCCGTGACCGGCCGAGTGCCGCGAAGAAGACGCGGATCGTGTCCTGTCCCCGTAGCTCCTGCGGATGCCCGGGCGGGGCGAACGGGTAGGCGAGCACCCCGTCGGCGGCGAACAGGTCGGCGAACGCGACGCCTTCCCCCGCCACCATCTTGCGGACCTGCTCTGCGACCTCGCGCGGTGTCAACGGCATGGCGGACTCCTTACAATCGGAACGATGACTCCGCTTACACTATACGGAACCAGCGCCCCGGTTAGCTACCCCAATGGCTGACCGGCCGCTGCGCGCCGACGCCCAGCGCAACAAGGACAAAGTCCTGCGCGCGGCACGGGACGCCTTCGCCGCGTCCGGCTACGGCGTTCCCCTTGACGAGATCGCCGCCATGGCCGGGGTCGGCCCCGGGACCGTCTACCGCCACTTCCCCTCCAAGGAGGAACTGTTCGAGGCGGTGGTCGCCGCCCGGCTCCGCGACCTCATCACCGACGCGCGCGGCCTCGCCGACGACCCCGACCCCGGCCGTGCCTTCTTCGGATTCCTCGGCCGGTTCCGCCACGAGGCGGCAGCAAAACGCGACCTGCCCGACGCCATCGCCATCCCGGGATCACTCCAAGACGACCTGCACGCCGCCCTCGACGTGCTGCTGCGCCGCGCCCAGCAGGCCGGTGCCGTCCGCGCCGACATCACCACGCCCGACCTGATAGCCCTGCTCAAAGGACTGCTCAACACCATTAACGACAGGCCCCCTGGCACAAGCGACCACGGGCTTGCCGACCGGCTGCTGACCGTGGTCACCGACGGACTCCGCGCCCACGGCACTGCCATGTGAGGTGAGCACGCAGGCTCAAAACCCGGCGCCACCTGTGACAATGACTCGCATTCCCCCACCCTCCGGTCAAGCAAAGAATTCGGTCATTCCGAACGGACGGTGGTTTTACCACCACCGCGCACCAGCTTCTGCCCCGCCATCGGGCCGGGGATACTCGGAGTTCGTCGTTGATGCGGCGTGCGGTTAAGCCGGAGATCTCCCCGAGCAGCCGGAGCACGAGGGCCAGCGGCGGCCAGGCGGAGCGGCCCCGGCGGGTCACGGCGAAGGGCCGCTGCGTCACGTCCGGCTGGCCGAGCGTGCGCAGCACCACGCCGCGGCGCACCGGGCGCCCGGCGGGCAGCAGCCCGACGCCCAGGCCGGCCAGGATCATGTCCTGCACCAGTTCGAGGCTGTCCACGCGGTGCGTGATCCGCGGCTGGAAGCCGGCCAGCGAGGCCACCGTGCGGATCACCTCCTCATCGGCGCTGTTCCGTGAATTGACGATCCAGTCATGGCCGGCGAACCGGCGGAAGACCTCGAGCGCGGTCCCCGCCACGCGGCCCTGGGCGGCCGGCGTGCCCAGGCCCCACTGCCTCAGGCCCAGAGGCTGGGTGACCAGGCTGCGGTCGAACCGGGCCGGGGCGAGGTTGTAGTCGTAGGTCAGGGCCAGGTCAACCGCGTCGTCGGCAAGCAGGCCGAGCGCCTCATCTGGTTCGTGCTCATGGATGGCGAGCAGTACGGCGGGATGCCGCTGCGCCAGGAGCCGGACGACTGGCAGTACGGACTCGCGCACGGCGGTAGCGAACGCCGCCACCCGCACCGTCCCGGCCGGCGTCGCCGTCGGGTCCAGGTCCAGCCGGGCGGCCTCGAGGGCAGCCAGGATGGTGACCGCGTGCCCCGCCAGCCGCTGCCCGGCCGGGGTCAGCCGCACCCGCCGCCCGTGCGACTCTGTCAGCGGGGTGCCCGCCTCCTGGGCCAGGACCGCGATCTGCTGCGAAACAGTGGAGGTGGTGACGTGCATGCTCTCGCCGACCTCTCGCATGGAACCGAGGCGGGATAGCTCAAGCAGCAGTTCGAGACGGCGCGGGTCCATTCCCGGATCATTCATGATTGATGAACGGTGTGTCCATCAAATTCACTTGGACACGGACGATCCCGGTGACGTGTACTGGCGATCATGGTCAGCATCACGGCGGCACCCCGCACCTCAGCCCGTTCCGGCACCTTGATGGCGCTGGGCTCGATGAGCTGCGTCCAGCTCGGCCTGGCGCTGTCCGTCCACCTCTTCGGTGAAGTCGGCCCGCTAGGCGCCGCCTGGCTCCGGCTGGCTTGCTCAGCCGTGATCCTGCTGGCCGCCGTCCGGCCCCGGCCTTGGCACTTCCGCCGCCCGGTGCTGCTGGCCACGGTCGCCCTCGGCATCGCGACCGCCGGGATGACCATGCTGTTCATGGTGGCCGTGGCCCGCCTGCCACTCGGTACGGCCAGCGCCCTTGAGTTCCTCGGCCCGCTCGGCGTGGCCGTCGCCCGCGGCGGCCGCCGCCGCGCGCTGCTCTGGCCAGGCTTCGCCGCGGCCGGCGTGCTGCTGCTGACCCACCCGTGGCAGGGCAGTCTCAATCTGGCGGGCATCGCCTCCGCGCTGGGCGCGGCGACCTGCTGGGCCGCCTACATCATGCTCACCCAGGCGGTCGGGGACGACGTGGCAGGCCTGCAAGGCCTGGCCGTGTCCATCCCGGTTGCGGCGCTGGCGACGACTTTGGTGTCCGGGCCGGCCGTCATCGCAGACCTGACGCCGCATCTGCTCCTGGCGGGTTTCGGTTTGGCCCTGCTGCTGCCGGTCATCCCGTACAGCCTGGAAATGTACGCCCTGCGCCGGATGACGACCTCGGCCTTTGGCACCTTGATGTGCCTGGAGCCGGCTATCGCCCTGGTCGCCGGGCTGGCACTGCTAGGCCAGGTACCCCGGGTCTGGTCGCTGGCCGGCGTCGGCTTCGTCATCGCCGCAGGCCTCGGCGCCGAGCGGTCCGGCGCGCGCACCGTGCCCAGGGCCGCCCCCAGAGTTCTCGCTGGTCCAGCAATGCCAGAAGGCGGTGAGATCCAGCACGAGCCAGCCGCGCACTCCGCCCTCGGCTAGTGGCAAGGCCGGTTAGTCAAGGCTTGTCCCTGCGTGTCAAGGTGGCGGTGAGGATAGTGATCTCCATGGTGGCCTTGTAGGTTGCCCGGTCGATCTTGCCGCGGGCGTTGTACTTGGAGATGGCGCGCTTGACGACGCGGGGGCTGGTCCGCAGCCGGCGGCCGGGCATGAGGGCGGCAAGGACGCGACGGCCGATCAGCTGCCGGCCATGGCCTCGACGTCGTGGCGGGCCGCCAAGGCGAGGGCGACCTCCATGTCGGGCGGCGAGGTCAGCTCGGCGGCGGAGTTCTCGAAGAACTCACGTGCCCGGCCGGGGCCTGTAATGGTCAGGAAGCGGCAGTCGTCCGTGCCGTTGCGGTAGGCATGCCATTGGAAGGCCGGCACGGTGACGCACGCACCCGCCGGGGCCTCGCGCCAGGTCTCGCCGTCGAAGATCGCGAGGATGCCGTTAAGCACTACGTAAATCTCGTCCCAGGGATGCCGGTGCGGCGGCGGCCCAGCCTCCCCTGGCGCCTCGCCCGGCGCACAGGTGTCGAAGACCTCGACGCTGAGTCCCTGCCCCGCCGGCGTCAGCGGCCGGAGCTCCTCCCCGAGGACGTTGAGCACCGGGCTCGTCGCGGCACTGATGATGGTGACGGGCATAGCGGCCTCCACGTGGATCTTTCCCCTTATTTCTGCTTATTCTGCCGCCACGGCCGCGCCCGTGAAAGCGGGATGGCGACGGGCACCACGCGGGCGGGGTTCCCCATCGTGGCCCTGGGCGCGCACTGAAGCCGTCTCCGGTCCTGCCTGGAAGGCTAAATTTAATCTCCGGGCCTGTTGGGAAGGCTACGTTGAAACGGACGAGATCCTCCGCCTTGAAGCACTGGGGAGCGCGGCGCGCGGTGCCTCCGTCGCGTCGGTCGAAGGAGGACTTCCTCGCCGGAACCGTCGGCAGTCCCGCGCCCTCCAGTCCGCTAGGAGACAGCATGCCCGGCCAGCCCGCACCCGTCCCGCCCGACGACCTGTCGCGTGAGCTCACCGTCGCGCACCCAGACAACGACCAGAGCCTGCCGCATATCGGGCTCGTCGGCGACACGTACACGATCCTCGTCGCAGGCGAGGACACCGCCGGAAGGTACACGCTCATCGACATGCACGTGCCCCCGGGCGGCGGGCCGCCGCCGCACCGGCACGACTTCGAGGAGATGTTCACCGTGCTTGACGGCGAAGTCCGGGTAACCTTCCGCGGCGAGACGCTGGTCGCCCGCCCCGGCGAGACCATCAACGTGCCGGCCAACGCCCCGCACGCGTTCACCAACCTCGGAGACACGCCGGCGCGGCTGCTGTGCATGTGCGCGCCCTCGGGTCAGGAGGAGTTCTTCACCCTGGTCGGCCAGCCCGTCGCTACCAGGACCGAGGCCCCGCCGCCGCTCGACGCCGACGCCCAGGAAGCCTTCATCGCCAAGTCGAAGGCGCTCGCGCCCGAGTACAAGACAGAACTGCTTCCGCCGCCCGGCGCCAAATAACGAGCTAAGCGGCCGCGCTGACACGTTAAGCAGTATAGTGCAGTCGACCATACTCGTGCAGGTTCCGCAGGTGAAAGCCGCGAGCCGACCGATTCCGAGTGGAACGAGTTCGGGCAGCACTTCGCCTGCCGCAAGGTCGAGCTGGCACCTGCGGCCGCCCCTACGGAAACCCCTGCGCCCACGAGCACGCCTGCTTCTCTGAACTAGGCGACGGGTGATGCGCGGTGTCCGTTGATGTCCCGACCCGGACTGGCGGGCCGAGGCCGACCTGGGCGGTGGGTGTTATAGCTGGTCGAGGGCGGCCTTGAACGGGGGCAGCAGTTCCTCGGGCATGGTGAAGCCGGTCGTGCGCTGGTATGAGGGGTTGTTGGGGTCGTACTGGGCGATCACTGGTGCTGGCAGGCCCTCGGGGAGACGGCCAGTCTTGACGCCCCGCTTGATCGCGTGGGTGATGGATCCCGTGCGGCCGACCCGGGACGAGTCGTCGCCGCCGCGGAGCAGGTCGGCGTCGCCCCAGCCTTTGCAGTCCCTGCGATCGAACGTGGATCCACCTTTATGCTAGCTACCTACTTGACAGCTACCCCGGTGCACGAGATGATCGGCCATCGGGTGCATCTCCGGGGGTGGTGAGCTCGAACGATTAGGCCATTGCTGCGGCCATTGCAGTCCGAGCGGGCACCGGCACACTGCATTTCCGGAGGTAATCGATGGATTCGACAACGCCAGTCGTCCGACCAGCCAGAGCGCGTCCCGCCTTTGAGGTTCACTCTATTAACTACATACCTCGCAGCGAACGGCACGGAAGGGCGTGGCATCAAGCCACCATGTGGTTCGCCGGCAATGCGGTACTGGCCACTCTGGCCGTGGGACTGATCGGCATTTCGCTTGGCCTAAGCCTCTTCTGGACCCTTGTCGCCCTAACCCTGGGTGTCTTGTTTGGCACGCTCTTCCAGGCCATGCACTCGGTACAGGGTCCCCGCCTCGGGATCCCGCAGATGATACAGTCGCGGCCCCAATTCGGGTTCTTCGGCGCCCTGTTGCCGCAAGGTGTCGCCGTGCTCCTGTACATCGGTTTCAACGTGTTCAATACCATCATCGCCGCGGAGGCCCTGCAGGCGTTCACTGGACTTCCGATCAACGCCGCACTCGTGGTGTCCACCGTGGTGGCCTACGCTGTCGCCCTCTTCGGTTACGATGCGGTCCATCTGCTTCAGCGATGGGGAACTTACCTGATTCTTGTCATCTTCGGTATCTTCACCATCGGTGCTCTCGCCACCGTCCACTTGCCGAAGGCGACCGCCCACTCAGGCTCGTTTCACTTGACGCCATTTCTTGTGGTCTTTGGTGCCGCCATGGCCTACCAGCTTGGCGAGGCTCCGTACGTGTCCGACTACTCTCGCTACCTGAAAACCGACGTCACGGCCCGTCAGTGTTTTTGGTGGACATATGTCGGTTCTGCGGCCGGTTCCTTGTGGATGGTCTGGCTGGGAGCGTTTCTCCTCGCCGCCAACCCCACCGCCCAGTTGGTCCCCTTGATCAACTCGGTAGGCAATGGCGTGTTCACCGGTTTCGGGAAAATCTGCCTGGCCGCTGCTTTTCTCACCCTGATGACGGTCGTCGCGATCAACATGTACTGCGGGTCCCTCAGTGCTATCACCATGGCCGATTCAGTCAGGCGAGTGGTGCCACGCGTGAGCATCCGCGCGATCACGCTCGGGATTGTGGGGGCAGCATCACTGGCGGTTTCCATGGTCGCCTCGCAGAACTTCCTGAACAACTACAACAACTTCCTGACCATACTCCTGTACTTCCTGATCCCGTGGACGGCGGTCAACCTGGTCGACTTCTATTTCGTGCGGCGGGAACGCTACGCGGTCACGGAGATCTTCAAGCCACGGGGAATCTACGGCAACTGGCAGTGGCGGGGCCTCCTGGCTTATGTTGTCGGCTTCGCCGCAATGGTCCCTTTCTTCAGCACCCCCATCTTCACGGGTCCCGTCGCGCACGCACTGCACGGCGCTGACCTCTCCATCGTCGTCGGACTTGCGGTCGCCGGCGGCGCATATTATTTGTTCTGCTGGAAGCGGGACCTTACAGCTGAATTCCGGGCAGCCGCAGAAAGCGATGCAGAACTGGAGGCCGCGTCCCCGGCTATGCCTTTGATGCCTGCCAACCCGTCCGCGGAGGCCGGCATGTAGAATCACTCCTGCCGCCCGTATGCCCATAAGGACTCATCATGGAATCTCGGATGCTAGACTCGCCCGGACCTCAGGCAAGACGGCCGCACCGCGCCGCATTGTCTGATCAGGTAAGGGACCTAATCGCCGAGGACTTTATCCTCAGCGGCGTGATTGCTCCGGGCGATCTGTTGCCGAGCGAGAAGGACCTGAGCGAGCGCTACGCGGTCTCCCGTCCGACGATCCGTTTCAGTCTCCACAGCCTCCAGGACGCAGGCTTGGTAATCATCCGGAACGGTGTCGGTGCCGTCGTGATGCCGCCGGCTCGCACGGCGAGTTATAGATTTGACCAACTCGGGTCGCTCGAGACCTTTGGCCGCGAAGCGGGTAAGCCGGTCAGTAGTCGTGACGTGGAGTGGATCGACGGACCGGCGAGCGAGATGGCGGCTGAGCGCCTCGGACTCGCGGTTGGCCATCGAGTCTTGACAGTTCGGCGACTGAAGGTGGTGGACCAGACGCCAGTCGGATGGTTCATCGACTCAATCCCGGAAGGCGTGATTTCCTTCGATGTCATCAAGCACGAGTTCACCGGCTCCACACTCGACGTCCTGCTAGATCACCAGGAACTCAACGTCGCCTACGAGGACGCCGATCTGGAGCCGGTGAATTTGGCCGCGGACATCGCTGACCGACTGGGCGTGAAACACGGCACAGCTGCGCTCTTTGTGGACGCGGTCACATGGAGTGTGCACGGCCAGCCGCTTCAGTGGTCACAGTTCTGGCTCCCGCGCGAGACCCTAAGATTCTCCGCCCGGCGCCGGACGCAGATCGGCAGCGCCATCCGATAGACCAATGATCGGCCCCTCCGGGGCTTCACCGTCAAGGTGTTCCTGCCGACGCCACGGCGGCAGGAAAGAGAGCACGCCTCTTGCACGAGAAAGAAATTCACAAGAGATAGTTATGTCATTCCAGTTGTTTGCTACATCCCAGCCGTTCGCGCGGCTCCAGGCCATTTACCGCGATTCCAACGGACCGGCCGGATTGGTAAAGCCTGCGGCTGGGATGTCCTGCCGGTTCACAGGAGGAACACGATGAAGCACACGCGCATCCGGCCATTCAACACCCGTGACACCTACCCCGAACAGAACCTGGACAACGATCTGTGCCAGGCTGTCGTCGCAGGGGGGATGGTGTTCCTGCGAGGCCAGATCGGTCAAGACCTAGAAACGCGCGAATCCGTTGGCATCGGTGATGTCGAAGCCCAAACGGAAAAGGCGATGGGTAACATCGATATGCTCCTGCGCGAGGCAGGTAGCAGCCTCGAGGACATCGTAAGGGTAACGGTCTACCTGGTCGACGTGCGTTATCGAGAGACCGTATACCGGGTGATGGGCCGATGGCTCAAAGGGGTCTACCCCGTGTCGACAGGCCTCGTGGTCGATGCCCTTGCCCGGCCGGAGTGGCTCGTTGAGATCGAGGCCACGGCCGTCATCAGCGCCGAGGACCAGTCGGCATGACACTGTCCCTCACCGCCTACGAACCCTCGACCGGTGCGTTCGGGTCTGTGATCTGCTCATCGAGCCCAGCGGTCGCCTCGCGCTGTCAGCATCTGCGCGCCGGTGTCGGAGCGGTGGCCACGCAAATGGTCACCAACCCCGCACTCGGCGGCGCGGCACTGGACGCGATCGCCTCCGGCGAGAGTGCGGCATCCGCGCTTGCTGCCGCGCTCGTCACCGACAGGCACTCCGCCTACCGGCAGCTTGTCGTGGTCGACCGGCACGGCAGTCCGGCTGTGCACACCGGAGCCAAGAGTCTCGGTATCCACGCCGAGTCGCTCGGCAAGCACGAGGCGGCCGCGGGCAACATGCTCGCCCGCGCAGAGGTTATCGACGCGCTCCGAACCGGATACCTCGACAGCGACGCCGACACTCTGGAGGAACGCCTCCTCGCCGGCCTCGCCGCCGGCCTTGAGGCCGGCGGCGAGGCCGGCCCCGTCCATTCAGCGGGTCTTACCGTCGTCGAGGACGTCCCGTGGGCAGTCACCGACCTGCGGGTGGACTGGCACGAGAACCCACTTGAAGAGTTGCGTGCCCTGTGGGAGCTGTGGCGTCCGGAGAAGCAGGATTACCGGACTCGAGGTCTCGATCCCCGCCACGCCCCCTCCTACGGTGTGCCAGGTGATCTGTGAGCAGTTCACATGCACTCCAGGCTGTCCGCGACACGGTGCGCGGGGCCGAGCAGATCCTAATCGGCCTGTCTCACGACCTGCACGCCCACCCTGAGGTCGCCTGGGAAGAACACCGCTCTGCCAGTCGGGTCGCCGCCCCCCTAGCCGATGCGGGATTCAGTATCGAAACGAACTATCTCGGACTGGACACCGCGTTTGCCGCCCGTGCCGGCTCCGGGCCGCTGCACCTGGCGATCTGCGCCGAGTACGACGCGCTCCCCGGCCTCGGACACGCATGCGGACACAACATCATTGCTGCCACCTCGGTAGGCGCGGCGATAGCCCTGATCGAACAGATCGACGATCTTGGCATCACCCTTACGGTGCTCGGAACCCCGGCCGAAGAGGGCGGCGGAGGAAAGATCGAACTGCTCAACCGAGGCGCGTTCGCCGACGTACACGCAGCCGCCATGATCCACCCAGGCCCGCTGGACATCGCTCGCGCCGAGCCGTACGCCGTCTCCCACAGCCACGTACGCTACGACGGCAAAGCCTCCCACGCCGCCGCCTATCCCGAGCGAGGGATCAACGCCGCCGACGCGTTCACCATCGCGCAAGTCGCGATCGGCCTGCTCCGCCAGCAACTGCCACCATCAGTGCGAATACACGGGCTGGTTACCCGGGGCGGAGAAGCTCCCAACGCGATCGCGCAACGCACCGAAGGACGCTGGTACGTTCGCGCGGAATCACTGGCCGAGCTCGCAGAAATTGAACCGCGGGTCAGGCGCTGCTTCGAGGCTGGCGCACACGCGACCGGATCGGAATTGACAATCGCAGCCGAAAGCGCGCCGTACTCGGAGTTTCGCAACGACCAAGCCCTCCTTGACACCTACATCTGTCACGCCCGCGCCCTCGGTCGTGCGTTCCACACTAGCGCGGACGCGCGAATGAACCGCGCGTCGACCGACATGGGCAACGTTTCCCAGGCGGTGCCGGCCATCCACCCCTACATCGGCATTGATTCACTGCCCGCGGTAAATCATCAAGCCGAGTTCGCTGACGCAAGTATTGGGCCTGCCGCAGACAACGCCATCCTCGATGGTGCCACGGCGCTCGCCCTCACGCTGCATTCAGCGGCGACAAGCAAAGAGCTACGCCGCCACCTGCATCCGGCACCCATCTAGTACGGCAGCATCCGGAGCGGCTGGCGGGCCGAGGACCTGGTCAGGCGCAAGTTCGCCGAGGGCAGCGTCAACCGCAGGTGGTGCGGCGACGGGACCGAGGTCGTCACCGGCGAGGAGAAGCCGTACCTCGACTCGGTGACGGGCATGGCCTCACGCCGGATCCTCGGGCACGCGCTCGGGGAGCACCACGACGCCGGCCTGGCCTGCGGCGCGCAAGGTGAGCACATCCCGAACCCAGATCGTCGCGGGCAGCAAGTTCCTCCCTCACGTCCTGCCCGACCTAGTGCCGCCCATCGACCGGCAGTACACCTTCAACTTCTTCACCGGCCAGAAGACAGTGCCCAGCGACCGGGCTGCGTTCCTGGACTGGTTCCCAAGGCTGGCAGCCATTGGGGGGCGCTGCCGCGAGCCGATCCGTGATGCCATCGCCAGAAGAGGCTTCATGGCCACCGGAGAGGCAAAGGTCATCGACAACACCATCATGGGTTCATGCAGCAACTCCACCCAGGCTGATGCGGGACCTGCTTGCTTCTGGCCCTATCAGGTGAGAACCATTCCCCTTTCGCAAGGGGCCAGGCAGCGCCCTGCGAGATGTGTCTCGCACCCAGCCGATCACGGCAGGCGATCGAGCGCCTCGGCGCTCGATTCGAGGGCGTGCCGCGCCACTGGTCGCCCTCGCAGGTACCTGGCGAGGACGGCAAACTCCGCGACAGCGCCATATCCTCCGAGACTGCGGCCGGATGGCGGAGCCAAGTTATCGCGGGGCAAACGAGTCGCCCGCCCAGCGAACCGTGACCTGGACCTGAACCAGAAGGCCCCCGGGGGAGCAAGGCGGTTGCGGCCAAATTTGGACCGGCGGGTCCATAATGGGGTACCGTTGCCGCGTGGCACTTACTGCGAAGGGGCGGGCTACCAGGGGGCGCATCATCGAGGGCGCAGCGGAGTACCTGCGCGGCGACCTCCCTGGCGAGGTGACGCTGGACGACATCCGGGCCATCACCGGCACGAGCAAGAGCCAGATCTTCCACTACTTCCCGGCGGGCAAGGAGGAACTGCTGCTTGAGGCCGCGCGGTACGAATCTCAGCGCGTCCTCGACGACCAGCAGCCTCACCTCGGAAGCCTCACCTCCTGGGCCGCGTGGAATCGCTGGCGGGACGCCGTCGTGGCCCGTTACCGGGCACAAGGACGGAACTGCCCGCTTGGCGCGCTCATGGCCCAGGCCGGCAGCACGCCGGGCGCGGCCGAGATCGTCACTACTCTCCTGGCGCAGTGGCAGGCGCACCTCATCCAGGGCATCACCCAGATGCAGGCCGCGGGCCTGGTCCGCCCGGAGCTGGACTCCGCCCGGGTCTCGGCGGCCTTCATCGCGGGCATCCAGGGAGGCGTCCAGGTGCTTCGCTCGACCGGGAGCACGCGGCACCTCGAGGCGACGCTCGACACGCTGATCGATCACCTCCGCGGCGTTTGAGACGCCAACGAGAATTGGACTTGCCAGTCCAAAAATATGTTTCTAGCATCGCTACCATGACACGACGACTCGAGAACAAGACAGCCCTCGTCACGGGTTCCACGAGCAACATCGGCCGGGAGGTCGCCGTGGCGTTCGGCGGAGAAGGCGCGCACGTCATCGTTTCCGGGCGCGGCGACGCGCGGGGACAGGCGGTGGTTGCGCGCATTCGCGACGCGGGCGGTAAGGCGGACTACGTGCACGCCGACCTGGACGGCGCGGTCGCGAGCCGGGCGCTCGCCGAAGAGGCAGCAGGGCTGCTGGGCGGGCGCATTGACATTCTCGTGAACAACGCCGGTATCTTCCCTGGCCACACCACGCTGACGACCGACGAGGACACGTTCGACCGCGTCTACTCGGTCAACGTCAAGTCCGCGTTCTTCCTCACGCAGGCCGTCGCGCCCGAGATGATCCGCGCTGGCGGCGGGGCCATCATCAACCTCGGCTCCTGGGTCGCACGGCTCGGGCTGCCGGTCGGCGCGCTCTACAGCTCGACCAAGGGAGCAGTGGAAACCCTGACCCGGGCCTGGGCGGCCGAGTTCGGCCCCCTGGGCATCCGAGTCAACGCCATCTCGCCAGGGGTCATCCTGCCGCCGGACCGGGATCCGGACACCGAGTACCCCGGCGCGGTGTTCATGCGCGGTGCCCCGGCGGGCGCCCCCGGTCACCCGGCTGCGATCGCCGCCGCGGCGGTCTATCTCGCCTCAGACGAGGCCGCCTTCGTCCACGGCGCGGTCCTCGACATCGACGGGGGCCGGGTGAACGTGCTCGCATCCGCCGCCGTCCGTCCCTAACCGGCTTAACACCCACCTCCCGGGCGGCACGACCTATTACTACGGATTCCCCGGCCTGCCCGGGATGCCGAAGATGCGCACCAGGCACATCGCGCGCATCTCGCGTCCGAGGACAATCCGAGACGGTGCTCCCAGGTCAAATCCAGGCGCTGCCAGGGAAGACATCGAACCCCGGCTGCCCATCCTGCTCGTCTGCCCCGCTTAAGCGGAGACCCCGCAAGCATGAGCTCTGCGGCGGAATCTTCACCACCTCGATCCCGGCGGCAGCAAGCACCGCGTCGAACGCCTCGGTGAACTGGCCGGCCCTATCCCGGACCAGGAAGCGGAACCTGCCGGCCCGCTCCCCTGGCGCCATGATCCCCGCCGGCTCCCGCGCGGACGCGCTGAAGGCACTGCACGTCCCGGCCCTCGTGATCCACGGCCTGGACGACACGCTCGTCGACCCCAGCGGCGGCAAGCGGACCGCCGAGCTCATCCCCGGCGCCAGGCCCCTGCTGATCATCGACATCGGCCACGACCAACCCCGGGAGCCATCGGGCGACCCCTGCGACACCATCGAAGCGCATACCCGGCTCCCCTGAACGAGGCGGTTCCCCGCTGCCGCGCAGCTCCTGGCCCGCCGTCACCGCGAAATCGGCGTCGACGCTCCACCCGCCCGCTTCGGCGCGGCGCGAGATGACCACAGACGCCGCTCTGGCTCTCGTCTAAGACCCGGCTACCAGGCGCGCCAGCGTTGCCTTGGCCAGGTGCTCCGTGGCGAGGGTGCTGTCCGGGGAGAGCGCGAGCTCGCCGAGGATGGCTATCGCCGTGCCCCGGTCACCACGCCCGGCGAAAATGCTCGCCTTGTTGATGAGCAGGATACCGAGCGTTTCGGCGTCGGGACGGCCGCGCAGGCCCTGTTCGATAGCGTGCAACTTGCTCGTGTCGTCGTCCAGCAGGAGCGACAGGTCCTTCCACGCCAGCGCGAACCCCGGGAACTTGTCCACGATGCCCGACAGGAGCTGTTTCTTCCCCCGGGGATCCATCCACTCGGTGGCGGCGTAGGCCTTGGCGAAGCCCGCGAAGAGTTCCCCGGCCCGCTCGCGGCGCAGGGTGTCAAGCGAGGCCTTGCATGTGAAGAATCCTCGCGGCGCCATCTGGTCAACGCGCTCGTACATCTCCTCCGCCGCTCCGGGCTCGTCTAGGAGCAGGTACGTGAACGCGGCGTCGTAGACCGGGTACGGCCATCGCGGCGCGAGGTCCCACGCCTGGTCAAGAAGGTCGAGGGCACGAGCGTAATCACTACGCCGCCCGGCCTCGCGGGCTTCCTGGTGCAACCGCCCTGCCTTCGGCGGGACGTCGTGCGCGCCTATGAACTCCCATCGCACTCCCCCGGTGTACCCCTCGAGGTCCTGAGCCGTGAGCTCACGCCCGGCAGCGTCACGGAACACCAGCCACTCTGCCACCCACTCGCCTCCTTTGCCGGGAAAGACTCCTTCTGGGCAGTATCCCGCAGCCCCGCGAGAGGGCGCAGCCCGCCTCATGACTGCGACCGCCGCGAACCCCGCACCATATTTTTACCGGGCAAAACTCTGGTGATAACGGCTATCCGCCCCTGGGAGAGCCAGAACACCCAATCAGGCGGACGGAGCGATGACCTCCTCGGCGACCCAGCCGGCGGCACCAGGCGGGTACGGCGCCGGCAGCGAGAGGACGAGGTGCCCGAAGCCAGCGTCCACGTGCCGCCTGATCGCGTCCCTGGTGGCGCCCGGCTGGTCATACGAGACTGGCAGGACGGTCGAACGTGCAGGCCAGGGAGCGCCCTTGACGCCGATCCTCACGATGACCGGGCGCGGGGCGTCAGCCAAGTCCACGATGCAGTCAGTTCCGCGCAGGGACCTACGGTTTCGTCGATGCCGCAGCGGGGTGAAGAGCTGGCATCCTCGGACACGTATAGGTCACACTGCACCTGACATTTATCAAAGCATTTCACAGCTGCCCCTGAGAGGAGCCGCGGATGACAGCCGACGCCGGGAGCGGCCAGATCCCTGCCCGCCTTCCAGTGACCGCCGAGCAATGGCGGGCCTACCTGACTGAATACAGCGACTGGTTCCTGCGTCTCACGGGCCTTACCGTTGACGATACGGTTCCGATGGTCGACCCTTCGGCGGAGCAGGTCTCGGCGCGGTGGCTTGGCTATGAGCCCGCGACCGAGGAGATGATAGCCGCGACCGAGGAACGCCTTGCCGTCAGGCTGCCGCCGAGCCTGCGCGGCTTCCTGCTGGCCAGCAACGGCTGGGGCGCAATGGTGTCGCAGGGGGCCGATGTCATTTCATCCTGCGACGAGATCGACTGGTTCCGCAACACCAATCCAGGGTTTTTCCCCGACGAGGACGAGCTGGCCGAACGCGAAGACCGCCACGTCTACGCGATTTTTGCGCGCTGCCTCAATGTCGCGCAGGGCGCAGACGCCTTCCTGCTCGACACCGGAGAACTCTCGGCGGACGGTGAATACGATGCCTACCTCTTCGCAATTAAGTACGGCACGCTTGAGCCCCCCTGCAAGAGCTTCAGCGAGCTAATCGCACTCGGCCGCGAAGAAATCGCAGAGAGCTTATGAACTAGATAGTGTGACGCCTTGACCAAGGGCGGAAGGGCCCGGCGGGGCCGACTACAGGAGGACTCGGTACCCCAGGTCAGCGCACGCGGCCAGATACTCGACGCTTGCGCGACGCTGCCTGGTTTTCCCGGCTATCATCGGGCGACGCTGGAGTGGAAGTGCGGCGCCTGATCGATGAGCAGTTGCGGGTGACGCCGCGGCCTTCGTCGATAACGCCAGGCGCGTGCCCGCGCTGTGGGCCCCGTCGCGGGCGGATGCCGAATGCCGCCGTCCTGGTCGATGGCTGCGGAGGTCGGTGGGGCCTGGCGCACGCCAGGCCGGGCCTCCCCAATTCCGGAGGCCGGTGCTGGCGCCGCTTGCATGTGTGATTACTAGCCGAAACTAGGATTTACGTGCTCGGCGGCTGCTTCCTCTAAACACGCACTAGTGCAGCGGGGACCAGTGGGCCTGGTCCACCTGGCGAAGACACCACCAGCACCAGGCCAGAACCAGCCACTACCAGCGAAGACAGACACAATATAACGAACTACTGCTGGAGTACTAGCTTTAAGCGGCCCACAGCGCGGCGGAGAGCTCAATGAAGAGCGCCGCTAGGCTGGGTTGGTGAAATTACTTCAGAATCATAAGTACTGTTGTAGTGCTCAATGATGTCCGAAATTTCCTTCTGGAATTTCCCCCAGCGAGCATCATCACAGCTACCGGATTTCTCAACGTCTAGGCCGAATTCACGGCCTATTCTAATAAGGTCCGAGTAGTAGTGGCGGTTCATGCGCCAGCGCGAACCGGACCGGAAGAGTTGGAGTGCCGCGGCCGCCAGCGCACCGATCAGTCCGACCGCGAAGGTCAGCCATCTAACGGCTACGCCTCCAGTGCCACTCAGGTTCAGACCCACGAGCGCGGGTATTATGACCGCAGATGCAGACGAGACAGCTTGAAAGCGGTAAAACCAGGTACGGTTACTGCTATTTTTATTAGCTGCCGACCGGACTGCCGCTTTCCAGACATTCGACCAGTATCCGAATTGACCAGTGCTCAGATGTGGCTTGACGAGTTGATCAAGGTAATCAAGCTGCGCGCTTAGCGGAGTGCCGACGTCCGGCCCTCCGGGCTCCGGATCCCGTTTAGCCATGGGCTAAGATTAGCATTATTTCCTGGCAAGTCGATAGGCGATGACTTATCCTCGTTTTGGCCTGCCAATCGGTCCGCCGACGCAACGTCAGGGACAGGCGACGTTGCCCGGGAGCGGTCACCAATTATGCGAACAGGGGACATCGACGGTGCGCACGCACCTGGCACAGTCCATGCGGGACCCGGGATGGTCACGAAATGCTGCCGGAGTACTAGAGCCGGTTAAACGCAAGCTTTGGTGAGGCCATTGCCGAGGGTTCCGGGTCGTCGCCCGATTCTGCGGCCGGGCCGTCGGCGTGTGGGGTACCAAAACCACGTCCGGCCTCTGGCCTGCGGATTTTTCGATCAACCGGTGATTTTCATGCAGCCCACTAGTGATCGTGCCTCTTGCATTTTAACGGCTCGCCCGTGCACGCAGGGCTGAGGACAAAGTATTTCTGCTGTTCAATGGGCTGGTGTGAGGCGGAGCAGGGCGAGGAGCAGGTCGTTGTCGTATTCGGCGTCGCGGATGGCGGCGGCGATGCTGTCGTAGCCGGCCTGGCGGGAGAGGCCCGTGGTGAGGTTACGGATCGTGGCCATGGCGCGGGGCCTGGAGTCGGCCCGGACCTTGGAGGGGTCCTCGCGCAGCGTGACGTCGCGGACCCAGTGCACCTTGTTCTCTATGCCCCAGTGTGCCCTGATGTAGGCGGCGATGTGCTCCGGGCCTGCCTCGCGGGCGGTGAGGCTGGTGATCAGGTAGACGGTCTCGGTGTGCGTCTCGGTGACGCGCTGGCGTGTCTTGCCGTTGCTCTTCCACCGGGTGACGGTGCGGGTGCGGATGACGCGGGCGACCTGGGCGGCGTGCGGGAACAGTTCCCGGATCTCCTCCGGGGCGTCCGTGACCAGGTGGGAGCGGGTCTCGCGGCGTCCGTGCCCCTTGTCCTCGGTGGCGTGCCTGCGTGCTCCGGCCCAGGTCAGTGCCTGGAGGGCGTCGTAGAGCCCGGCCTGGTTGCCCTTGACGGTGAAGACGTAGTGCGCGCCGGTGTTCTCGCAGATCAGCGTGGCGAGGGCACGCTGGGTGTGGAGTGCGTCTGCCGTCAGGACCCGCCCGGCGAGGGGGAACCGGGTGTTCAGTTCCAGCAGCATCGGGCCGATTTCCGGGATCTCGTTCGTCTTGGCGGGGATCTCCCGCTCGGCGATGACGATCCCGCCCGCCGCGGCGGACAGCAGGAACAGGCTGGTCCCGTCGGGGCGGACCGCGCCGCGGACCTCCTTGCCGTCGCAGGCCAGGTGCGGGTGCAGGACCGGGCCGGCCAGCGGGTACGCGGGCGACTCCGCGACCTGCGCCGCCGCGAGGTAGCAGGCCACGGCATCGGCCAGGGCCTGCGCGCCGATCAGGCCGAGCAGCCTGGTGACCGTCTTCCCGCACGGTGCCTGCCGGCCGTCGCCGTCCGCGCCGGCGCGCGCCGGCGGCGGCCAGCAGGTCCTGGCCGGCGTGCGCGGTCCACGCGGTGATGCCGGCCAGCGTCGTCCTGCCGCGCAGCACGGCCATCAGCACCAGCGTCAGGACGGACGGCAGGGAGTGCCGCCGGCCGCGGCGGTCCCGCGGGTCCGGGACCGCCGCGAAGCAGTCCGGCACGCTCCCGCCGGACGCCGCCCTCAGATCCGCGGCCCGCTCCAGCAGCGCCGCCCGGGCCCTGTCCGCCTCCGTGCGCAGCCGCTCTTCTTCTGCCCGCCGCCGTTCCCGCTGCTCAGCGGCGTTCCGGTCGCGTTCCTCCTGCCGGCGCCGGGCCGCTTCCGCCTTCCGTGCCGTCCGCCTGGCCCGCGCGTCCTCGCGCACCGCGGCCAGGCGGACGATCTCCTCCGCCTCCGCGATCGCAGACTCGGCGGCATCAGGCACAACGGGCATGCGAAACTGGTCACGCAACGGGGGCTCCCTGGCGGAGAAGAGATGTCAGATACCCCTTGTTCCTAGCCTGGTCCCCGTTGCCCTGCCCGCGACGTGACCAGACCGCCGCGAACCCGCTTGCCGGCTGGCAACCGCCAGTGACCGCCGCCCGCGCGGCACCCGACCCCCGGCTGATCACGTCAGGTAACGAGAAACAGGATCCACCGGCCGCTCCACAGGCACCTGCGGACCTCAACCCGGAGCGGAAAGCCTCTACAGGAGCATCACCGGAAAGCCCCTGAACAGCGAAGATGACTTTGTCCGCAGCCCTGCCCGTGCACGGCCGCGCGTCTGGCTACGCCTGCTATCGCGCTGGTCTGATCTGCCGTTGCCTGGACTCATGGCCAGGCGGGAATGGGCCTGTACGTGGGAGTATGTCACCGTTAGGCCTGGAAGGGGGCGGGGAGGTGGACCCGGTCGCTTTGATCGTGACAGCACTGGCAGCCGGCGCAGGCTCTGCGGTGCAGGACGGGGCGTCGGATGCGGTCAAGGGCGCCTACACGCGGCTGCGGGAAGCGGTCTGCGAGCGGCTGGCGGGGTACCCGGACGGGGAACTGGCGCTGGCCCGGCATGAGGCTGGCCGGCAGGCCGGGCAGGCACCGCTGGCGGCGGTACTAGCCCGGGCGGGGGCGGGGAATGACGCGGGCCTGGCGGCTGCCGCCTTGGCGGTGATGGAACTGCTTGTAGGGAACGGACATAGATGAGCAGCGCGACCTGGGGCGTTGCATGTAGTTGAGCAGGGCTCGGGCAGGACCGGCTCGGGTAGTTGAGCACTTGTGGTCGCAGCGACGGTCGCAGTGCGTGCCTGCTCTTTTTGGCTGGGCCGTCACCCTCCTGTCGGACGCTGCGAGGCTTGAGCTGGCGGCTGGAGTCCGCACAGCAGTGCCGAGCGGTCCCACAGCTGTGCCGCCAGGTCCGGGTCGTCCGCGGCGGGGTTGACGGTGGCTGGCTTGCGGTCGGCGAAGTAGCCGCCGCTTTGCCAGTCCCTGCCAGGGATGCTGGCCGTGAGCCAGACCAGGGTGTCTGCTCCCCGCTCGGGAGACCGCAGGAGCAGGCGCAGCGGGGAGTTCACGAACAGCCGGACGGCGGGTGGCCCCGACTTCCCGAACTGTGACCGCACCGGGCCGGGATGGGCGGCGGCGGCGCTCACCCCCAGCGGGTCCCACCGGCGGGCCAGCTCGCGGGTGAACAGGACGTTCGCCAGCTTGCTCGCCTTGTAAGCACGCGCGGCGCTGTAGCCATCGGTCATGTCCAGGTCATCGATGGCAACGGCTGCGCCGCGCGCCGTGCTCGCGGAGCTGGACGTCGTGATGATCCTGCCCTGTGCGGCGGTCAGGCGGTCCTTCAGGAGCATGGTCAGCAGGAACGGGGCCAGGTGGTTGACCTGGAAGGTGAGCTCGTGCCCGTCGGCGGTGATGGTGCGGCGGGCGCCGGCGACGAGGCCGGCGTTGTTGATCAGGACATCGATCCGGGGGTGCCGGGCCTGCAGCGCGGACGCCAGGGCGCGAACCTGATCGAGGTGGGTGAAGTCCGCGACGTGGTACTCGCTGCCGACATCCGCGGCGACGGCGCGGGTCTTCCCGGGCGATCTGCCCACGACCACGACGTTGTCTCCGGCGCGGGCCAGGATCCGGGCGGCGGCGGCCCCGATACCGTCGCTGGCCCCGGTTATGACGACCACCCGGCGTTCGTCCGATACGGTGCTCATGCGGAAAATGTAAACTGTGGTCCATGGTCCACAGTCAAGGAGCCAGCCATGCTGATCGGCGAGGTCGCCCGTGAGGCCGGGGTCAGCCGGGACACGGTGCGCCTGTACACCCGCCTTGGGCTGGTGACGTGCACCGCGCGCCGGGCTGGCTCGCGGCTGTACGCCGACTATGATCCCAGCGCGGTCGATCTCGTCAAGGGCATCAAGACCGCCCAGTCGATCGGCTTCACCCTCGCCGAGCTCGGCCCCGTCGCCGCCGCGTACGTCGCAGGCTCTCTCGATGACGCCCGGCAGCGCGAATTGCTGGCTGCCAAGCTGTCCCAGGTCGAAGACAAGCGGCAGCAGCTAGACCAGATGTCAAAGTTCCTGCGTGCCAAGCTCGATGGCCTGGTAGCAGCTCACCAGAACGAGTGCGGCCCAGCGGGGTGCACCCCCGCGACCCAGGACCCGCTCCCGGCATCACCGACAGTCACCGGAATGGCGGCAATGCTCAAGTAACAAGGCCGCTGCTTATGTAGTGCTCAAGTAGGGAGCCGAATGCTCATCTAAACCTGATCCCTACACTGCTGGATGGGGGCGGGGCGCGGGCCGGGAAGTACGCGGTTCCGGTTACCGAGTCGCAGGGCGTGCAGGTCGGTGACCACAATACGCAGGTCAGTTACATCATTGGGGGGTACGGCGATCAGTGGGGGGGCCGCCGCGCGGCTCATCATGGAGTAGGTTACGCGCGCTCGGCGAACGTCGACGAGTCCGCTGATTCGAGTTCAACGGCGTGATTGAGGTCGGCGAGCGACTGGTCAAACTGGAACATCTGTCGTGGTGTGCCGCCTCTTTGCGGCGAATGGCCACGCGATGGAAGGATCTCTTTCGATGACTTCGCTGAATTTAGCGATTGCAGCTTCATAGCACCTAAGGCCGCGATAGGAAGAACCCCGCCCAGCGATCGCCAGATATCTTCCCGATCCAGGCTGGCTGCTTGGTCAAAGTCATCTAGCGCCATCCGAAATTGATTCATCGACAAATGCGCGTATCCTCGCCTGCCGAAGGCTTCGCTAAAGTCAGGGCTTATCTCGATCACCCTTACTGAAGTCCGCTATCGCTTCCTCATGCCGCTTCAAGTACTGGTACATATCGCCGCGCTGGACGATGGCCGCCAGGTAGCCGGGGAACTCGTCGATAGTGCCGGTCAGATCGGCCAGTGCCGCATCATATTGTTGGAATATTGTTGGACCGAGAAGTACGCCAGGCTCCGGCTGGCCCGTGCCTGCACGTCTTTGGGGAAGATCCGTTCCACTTCAGCATCGACGCGAGCGTTCGGGACCAGCCGTAGGCCGCTCACGCCCTCGTTTGGCCACGGATAGATCGGGACCTGGATTCGCTGCCCGGGCTAGGGACCAGGACTGGGAGTTCCGGTCCGCGAGCACCAGCATGCCCGGCCCGAGGCAGCCCAGCAGGTCCAGGGCCAGCGCCTTCTCCCCGTCGGTGACCGTCTCCGCACCCGGGGCGAGGGTCATCGAGACCACTCCTCAGCTGCTCGAGCCCCCCAGCCGCAGATCGAGCAAGCGATTCAGCTCGCCGTGAGCCGGATGGAGCGTCCCGGCGGCGACATCACCGGCACAGTCCGCGTGCACGGCCCGCTGCTGCCGCTGGACGCGGTCCCTAAGCCGTGCCGGCCGGCCGGCACCAGGTACGTGCCGGGCCCGCGGCCGGGAAACCACAGGCCGGCGTGAGGTCTGCGGCGATGAGGGCGCTCGGCGTGCCGGCGCCCGGCGAGTCAGGCAGGCCCCAGCCGGGGTCGGACGTGGCGGACCCGGGCAGCGGCTCCGGGCACGCGGGAGCCGACGGGGGACAGGATCCTGCGCTAGCGGTGAACGGAGGGTCGTTTCCGGCGGCCGGTCCGTGCGTTGACGGCATGCGGGTTCGCAGTAGTAGGCGCGGCATCCGGTGTGCCGAGTACACATTTCCCTGGTCAGCGCGTCGCCGTATGGGGGCCGGCAGTCCACCTGAGGGGGTAAACCTGTCGGACCGCCAGCGCGTCACGTGGATAGAGGGTAAGGCGCGCGCCTTACCCTCTCCGAATGGAGGCCGCATATGACGAAAGACCCTCGGTCCCCACCGGGGGCTATGAAGTCTTCCGAAGACGCTAAGTCTTCGGAAGACGAGAAGTGGCGGACGGTCCGGTCCGCCCTGGACAGTTGGAACCGGACCGCCCGCATGTGCGTGATCTACCTGACTCTCAACGTCCCCGTTGAGATCCTGGCTTGGCTGATCAAGCACTAAGTAGTGGGTGCCGAGGCAGCAACCTCGGCACCCACACCCTCTACTGACTGAGACGCACTACCACGACGTCGGATCACAGCTTGGCAGATTTTTCTGAGCTGACCGAAATTTTCCGGGTCCCAGGCTCTGCTTAGCGAGTCAACGAAGTCGACGAGCGCCAGGACCTCGACCATCCGGGCCGCACTGCACCTGTGCCAGGCTTCGGGTGTACCTGGTGTGCCTGTACTTGACTTGCTCCGTGCTCGCCGCACCCGGCCAGTCGACGAGCACCACCGCCCCGGCCCCACCCGTACGGGTTCGGACCCGCTTTCGGCGTCGATCGAGACCGATGACGAAACCATGTCGTCCACCCGCTTGCTGAGGTCCCGCACGGCGGCGAGCACGTCCACGAGCGGCACGGTTTCGGCGGGCCCGGCTGGGGCGGCGAAAGTGCGCCGTCGACCCGCGCGGAGAGGTCTCGCAGGATGCCGGGCAGATCGGCGTGCGGCACGGGTTCGTCACTCCCGTCCGGGGCGCCGGCATCGTGCGGCCTGCTCGGCGAGTGCCGAAACTGTGCCGCCGGTCGACGTGCACCACCGCCTCGACCACGGCCGGGTCCACATCCCCGTACGGGCTCAGCCCCTGCCATTTCCCGTACGGGCTCGGGGGCCTGTACGGGCTCCGACCACGGTCGCGGCATTCAAGATGAGGCAAGGCGCGTTCTCGCCTAACGTTAGCTCCATCGCTGCGTGTCAACTCGCCGCCCTGCACCAGGACGTCCTAGCGAGTAGCAATGTCGTAAGCATTCACCCGTGTGACCGGGTGTGATGGTGGCGTGGACTGCTGATTGCCCTTATGGGGAGGCTGGCTGGGCTGGCGGTGTCCAGGCGATGCCGAGCATGAGCTGTTCCAGGGCCTGGAGGGCACCGAGGCCGTGTTTCCTGGCGGTGTCGATGTAGCTGCGGATGTCGAGGCGGTCCTGGGTGACGTCGTCGCTGGTCAGGCGGCCGGAGACTTTCTGCTGGGTCTTCAGGGGGCGGACGCCTCGCTCGCTGAGGTTGTTCGTCGGCCAGATGCTCGTGTCGCGAGCGAAGCGGAGGACGTCGCCCTCGTGGTCGCGGCAGAACTCCAGCAGCTCGCGGCCGGGCTGCTGCCTGAGGGCGGTCCTGGGGCCGGGGACGCGGCGGACGGCGGCCAGGCCGACGGTGACGGCGCGGCGGAACTCAAGCTCCAGCGGGCTGCGGACGTCATCGGGGACGGCGGGCAGGTCGTGGTCGCGGGCGGCGTGCCAGGCGCGGATGAGGGCGCGCAGCGCCCTCATCGCCTGTTCCGGCCAGCCGCTGGCGGGGTAGCTCTCGGCGCAGTCCTGCAGGTCGCGCAGGAGGTGGGCAGCGCAGGCCTGGTGCCCGGCGAGGCCCGTCCAGGTCTCGCTCCAGTAGCCGGCGTAGCGGTCGGTGACCGCGATCCCGGCGAAGGACGGCAGGATTCCGCCCTTCTTCATGATCTCGATGCTGCGGGTGCCCAGGTGGAACGCGGAATACAGCTCGGTGAACGCGCCGTGGACGTACTTCTTCTCTCCCGCGGGCCCGGAACGGAGCGTGGTCTCGTCGAACCCGGCGACCAGCGTGGCCGCGATCAGCGCCCGGATCAGCCGGACGGGCTCCGCGGCCCGGCCGGCGGCCTTGCGCAGGCAGGAGTTGGCTCAGTCACGCCCAGATCATGCCCGAAACCACGCCCGGCCGGCCGCCCGGCAGCCCAACCGTGACCTCAACGAGTAACCCAGCGTCGCCCAGGACTCAAGCCAGCCGAAAGGCCTGAATGCTTATATACGAAGATCATAAATAGCTATACTGCGCGGCATGGAATTGAAGACACTCACATGGAATATCGGCGGCGGGAAACTGCTACAAGACGGCGCGGACCCGTTGCGCATCGCGTCGCATGCGGAAAACGGCCTCGATGCTATCGCCGGGCTTCTGGAGTCGGAGGAGCCCGGCGTTATCGCGCTTCAGGAGACACAGCGGAAAGAAGGGTACGACCAGGCCGAGCTGATAGCCAGTTCTTTGGGCTACGAGCACTACTTCCACGATTCCACGTCAGAATCACATATCGATACCGATTGCCGACTTGGCCACTGCGTGATTTCGAAATACCCGATCTCGCAGCACCGCTTCGGGCTTTTCGAGAATCCGAACGCTCAGGTAACCTGGGAAGACGGCAGCACCGCCACGACCCACGACAAAGGATTCAGCAGCTGCGTGGTATCGATCGGCGACACGCAGATCGAGGTGACCACGCTGCACCTCATCCCGTTCAGGATGTTTAAAATCGAGCTGGAATCGCGGACAGCTCAGGGCATACTGCAGGATGTCGCCGGTAAGCTCGTGCCGTCTCGTGACAAGGCCTTGATCCAGGGAGACTTCAATATCGACCGCCCCGGAGTCCAGCCGTATCTACGGCAGCTGTTCGCCAGGGCAGGTCTCGCGGAAGTTGCCATCGACGAGCCGACCACGCCCGGGGGACGCCGCAACGACCACATCCTGTACAGGGGACTGGCCTTGAAGTCGAAGCGCATCGTGTCGGGCGTACGCACCGACCACTATCCCGTCATAGCCACGTTCGAGGCCCGGTAGCCACCTGTTCTCGACGGCCAGGCCGCAACTCATCCCGGCGAGCCGCGCGAGTTCCGCCGCGCCGTCACGTTCAGCCTGCCGGCGGTACCGCGCGTGCCCGGGCCGAGGACCACCGTGAAGCAGAAGCCCGGGAGGGAGATGCCGGAGTCCTGCCGGAACCGGGAAGCCGACGTGCCCCGCTTCGCCTCCGACACGCCCATATGGCCGACAAGCAACATCTCGGAGCGCGGAGTCCGCCCCCTGAACACAGCAGAAGATCAGCGGGCGCCTGACCAGCGACGACGTCACCCAGAACCGCCCCGACATCCACGGCTACATCGACACCCCCAGGAAACACGGCCCCGGCGCCCTCAAGGTCTATGGTCGACTGGCAGGCTGGTGACGGCGCACTCCCCCAACTTCGCCCCTCGACTGGGCGCTCGAAGGGGGGCAGCTTCGGTACTCGGTAGCCCGGCTGCCGGTCCGCGCTTGCCGACGGCGCTGCCTTGTCGATGGCCGCCTCATATTGATCCCGAGCAGGTCGTCGGCTCTTTTGACGCTATGGGGAGCTGACGAGGATACCGAAGTACCGAGCTAGCCGGGGCGGGTCGATGCTGTGAATGAGGCTATCGCCTGACTCCTCGGCCGCGGAAGAACCCTCAAATCATTCACGGTCACCGCAGCGCCGGCCTTTTTCTGTTTCGGGATTACCTCGCTCGCGTCGGGAATGTCGGTGCACACGCCACGTGGAAACAGGTGTTACCAGCGCGGAACTGCCACTCGTCTAGTACCTCAACCTTCTGATCCGTAGAAATCTCCGCCTCCATCCCGATCAGTGCAGACACGGGTCGACCTGCAAGAATGCCGCTCGATGATTCGCACTAACTGAGATGCGGCACTACGCCGCACTCGTGCCCCAGCGTCGGCGTCGCGACCGTGGTACCAGGCAGCGTTGCGGATCTTGGCGCGGCTTGCCATCGTGGTTGTGCAATCGTCTGCAGCCCCGGGAGGAACCCTGAGATGGCCGATGTCGCTGTGCAGCACCCGGACCTCACCGAGCCGGTGATAGTCCAGCCCGTCGAGGGCTCCGATCGACCAGCCCGCATCTACCTCGCCCCGACCCTGGACGGCCTGTACACGCCGTACGCGCTGCGGACGCCGGCCGACGAGGGCAGCTTTCCGTTCGTCTTCCTCGCCTACGGCAACGGCGGTGGCGGGATCCCCTGGCTGCAGCGACGACTGCGGACCCACGGCTACATCATGGAGCGGCTGCTCCAGGCCGGGTACGCCTGCGCGTGGGCACGCTACCGCACCGAGGTCGAGCTCGGCTACCACAACGGCGGCCCGCTCGTCGTCGACCACCGGCAGGGCATGGAACTCATGAACCGCGGGCCGCTGGAGTTCGAGGATGAACTCGCCATCCTCCGCCACGTTGCCGCGCACCCGCAGATCGACGCCGAGCGGCTCGGGCACGTCGGTGTCAGCCATGCCGGCGAGATGCTCTTCAAGCTCGCCTCGCAGCATCCCGGCGCGGTGCGGGCCGGCGTCGCATGCGAGCCCGCCAACCATGAGTTCCTCAGCCTGACCATCGATGAGTCGGCGTTCGTCGAACCCAGCACCGGCCTGCGTAACATCGAGGAGATGCAGATGCAGGCCCCCGGGCACGTACGGGCCCGCATCGATGAGCGCCTGGCGCTGGAGCGGATCGCGCCCATCGACCTGCCGATCCTGGTGATGGGCCGCGATGACGACCACCTGCAGGGCATCTTCCGGGTGAGCTACGACCTGCTTGCGGCCGCCGGCAAGCAGGCAACCTGGGTGTCGTGGGACCACCCGCTGCACGGCTACATCTTCCCGGAGGCCGGCCCCGACGGCACGCCTCAGGTTGACGATGTCCAGGAGCGCGCCATCGACGGGATCATCGAGTTCCTGGACAGTCACCTCGACTGAACGGATCGCCCCCGCCGCCCGGTACGGCTGCACTGCGCCCGCCGCGCGGCCTGCAGGAACTGCTCTGCCGCGCCGACGCCGATCAGCTTGTCGCGCATGCAGTGGAACGATGCCGGCTGCTGCTAAACGAGGTGAACGTCACCAGCAGCTGCCGGGTGGCCTCGTCTCCATGCTGCCAGTAGGCTGAGCGGCGGGGATTCCGGCCCAGCGGCGCGCACAATGGCCGGCAGCGGTGCTTGAGTGAGCGGAGGCGGTCAATGCGGGTACGGCTGGCTTACGGGACGGCTGGCCTGGACATCGACGTCGACCCGGACGTGACCACGGTGGTGGAACCGCAGTTCCAGCCCGCGGCCGCCGATCCGGCCGCGGCACTCCGGGCGGCGCTCCGGGAACCGGTGAGCGGTCCCCCGCTGCGCGAGCGGGTGCGGCCGGGGCAGACTGTGGCAATCTCCGCCTGTGACGGCACTCGCCCGCAGCCCCGGCACCTCATGATTCCCGCGATCCTCGAGGAACTTGACGGCATCGTCCGGCTTGAGGACATCGTGATCCTAGTGGCGACCGGCACCCACCGGGGCAACGACAACGGCGAATTGCAGGCGATGTTCGGCGCCGCGGTGGCCGACAGCGTCCGGATCGTCAACCATGACGCCCGGGCGGCGGACACCCTGGCGTTCGCCGGCGTGCACGGCGACGGCGTGCCGGTGTGGCTGAACCGCACCTGGCTGGAAGCCGACGTACGGATCACGACCGGTTTCGTGGAGCCCCACTTCTTCGCCGGCTTCTCCGGCGGGCCGAAGCTGGTAGCCCCCGGCCTGGCCGGGCTCGACACGGTTCTCGTGCTGCACGACGCCGCCAGGATCGGCCACCCGCGAGCCACCTGGGGACTGACCGACGGCAACCCCGTCCACGACGACGTGCGGGCCATCGCGGCGGCCACCGGGGTCACCTTCGCCCTCGACGTGGTCCTGAACCGCGACAAGGACATCGTGGCAGCGTTCGGCGGCGACCTGTTCCCCATGCACGCCGCCGCCTGCGCGGCGGCGCGGCGCACGGCGATGCAGCCGGTCCCGGCGCTGTTCGACGTGGTGGTGACCACCAACTCCGGCTTCCCGCTCGACCAGAACCTCTATCAAGCGGTGAAGGGCATGTCCGCGGCCCGCCAAGTCGCACGGCCCGGCGGCACCGTCATCTGCGCCGCCGAGTGCCGCGACGGCTTCCCCGACCACGGCTCCTACCGGGAGGTCCTCGCCTCCGCGCCGTCACCGCAGGCACTGCTCGACGGCATCCTGGCCCGCCCGAAGACCGTGCCCGACCAGTGGCAGGTCCAGATCCAGGCACAGATCCAGGTCTCCAACCGCGTCGTCATGCACACCTCCTACCTCAGCGACTCCGACCTCGCCGCCGCGCACCTGGAACAGACTCCCGACGTCAGCGCGGCCGTGGCCGAGGCACTCGGCAAGGCAGGCCCGGACGCCCGGCTGTGCGTCCTGCCCGAGGGACCGCAGACCATCCCCTACCTCGCGGCCACCATTTAGCAGGGGCCAAGCCGGACTCCCCCGTCCTCAATCTCGGCTTTGCCCGCCTCGACACCGGCCGCGAGCGGCGGCAAGGCCTCGCCGAGGTCGTGCACGCCCCGGGCAAGACCACCGATGAGCACACGCTCACCCCCGATGACGCCACCGTGCACATCGTAAACGACGCCCAACAAGAGCCAGCCGGGATCGTTCGGGATATCGGATAAGGGATCTGCCGCAGTGGGGCATCACGAGCGGAAAACGCGATGCCGTAGCCACAAAGCATTCAGTGCGGCTACGAGGGAGAGGGACAGCAGCCAGATGGCGGCTGCCAGGGAAGGTTTCAGATGGCCCACGCTGCCCTGGATAATGATTACCAGCAACAGCGCCAGCCATATGGAGACATAGGGAAATGTGAGCAGCCAGAGCCTCACGCTATGCCTTCGCGCCGCAGATTCGGCGAACGGAAAGGGCATTAGAAGGCCAAGCGAAAGCAGCGGGATCAGTGCCCAGAGAAGATGGCGATCCTCTTTTGCCGCTGGTGCAGGGACAACGACGGTTTCGGTGGCCGCTTGCGCCGCCTGAGGCTTATCCGGTTGACGGGAAGGCCTGCCTTTCGCGTCGGCACTAAGTGAGGTGGCCGCATGGGAGCCGACGCCGCTGGCGGCGGCGCCCCTCCGGCCTGGGCGTACAGCGTCAGCGCCCGGTGAGGGTACCGCGGGGCCAGTCAAGAGCGCTCTGCAGTCGGCGGCTGCCGGCCGGTCACGGGGATCAGGCCGGAGCATCGCCATGATCGCGCCCGACAGCCAAGAGGGAACGTCGCCCGAGATCGGGAGCGGGGCGACCTGCTCTCCGCGCGCGGCGGCGGCCACGTACTCCGAGGGGGTGGCGTACGAGCGCGGCAGCGCGCCCGAAAGCAGCTCGTACAGGACGCAGCCGAGGGCCCAGACGTCATTAGCGAACGAAGCCGGCTCGCCGAGCCACTGCTCGGGTGCCATGTAGGGAACCGTGCCGACCAGGATTCCCGTCGCGGTGAGCCGGGTTCCCGAGGCGGCCTTGGCGATGCCGAAGTCAGTGACCTTCACCAGGCCCGAGTCGCACAGGAACAGGTTGCCTGGCTTGATGTCCCGGTGCACCACGCCAAGGCCATGAGCGTAGGCGAGGGCGGCGCAGGTGTCCCGCCCGATCCCCGCGACCCGCTTCGGTCCCAGAACAGCAACTGGCTTGCCCGCAGCCCCGGCCACCGCTCTGCTTAGGTCACTGCCTTCCAGGTACTCCAGCACCATGAACGGGACGTGATCGTTGGTACCGGTGGTGTAGACGGTCATGATGTTGGGATGCTGCATCCTCGCGGCCAGGCGCATCTCCCGCTGGAATCGAGCCACGTCCTCCGGCTCAGTCAGCAGCCCTGAGCGCATCACCTTGATCGCTACCGGACGGTCACCGAGACCCTCGTCGTACGCGAGCCAGACCTCGCCCATGCCGCCCGCCCCAAGCAGCTTGCCCAGTCGGTAGCGCCCGCCAAAATCCGCCATTAACCCGGCATCCTCCCTGAGCAAATCATGTCATTGGACCACGTGAAAGGTCCCGGGCTAACGGCTACAAACTGATAAGGCTACGCCAGGCGCTGGGGGTGATGCGGGAGGGTAAAGGCATCGTATCATCGTCACTATCCTCGTAATCGAGACACGATAACTAAGCAGCAAGAAACTATAGATGATGACCCGCTGAGCCGGAGAAACGGGGATATCCCCGCCCAGATCATGTGCGGTTCACAGTCGCTGCCAGTGGCCGTTGACCGGGCGGACTCTCACAAGCGCGGCAATATCGACAGGAACTTCCTCGCATGCACCCTATACGCGTCATCTGACGTCGCACCGCCACCGAGAGGCAGGCACGCCGCCCAATTCCCTCGCATAGTGGCTTTACAGCTGGGTTGATTTACTGCGGAGCCGTGAGGTTTACGGCTTTCGCCCGGTCCAATCCGGCCACGTCCCAGACTTGTGCTGGCGGTCATGACCTCCTGCCGGCGGTATCCGATGCAGCCTTCACCTGGATCTCCACCATGGTGGCTTGATCGGTACGGGCAGTTGCCCGCAGACCATCCCGTCAGCGATCCGGAAGACGAGCCGCGACTAGCCGCGGACGTCAACCTCCGCAATGTCCGCCTCGTGCCTGCCGCCATCATCACGCCGGACGGCGAGGCTCATCCGCGCCATCCCCTGCCGCCTGGCCACAACCACTCGAACGAGAAGGAGACACGCTCATAGCACTCGAACCTATGTCGCATCACATCATGTAGCATCTAAGGCATGCCCTCCTCTTGGCACGACTCAGTCAAGGCGATCTTCACCAAGAACCCCGAGCTCGCAGTGGAACTCGCCACCAGCCTCAACGGCACGCCGCTTCCCGCCGGGACACCGGCGCACCCGGAGAGCCCCGCCTTCAACGACCGCCCATCCGACGACTTCTACGCCGACGCCGTCATCGTCGTTGGCCCCAAGCAGGACCCAGTCCGCGGCATCATTGTGGAAGCCCAGAAGCGGACTTATAGCGATAAGCCGCCGCAATGGGCCCGCTACGCCGCCCAGTTGTGGACGTTCCTCAAGTGCCCGGTCGACGTCCTGGTCATCTGCCCGGACGCTAAGTCAGCCTTCTATTACGCCCGGCCTGTCCCTACCAGTCTCCCCGGCTACATCCATCTCCCCGTCGTGGTGCCCCCGTCCACCATCCCCGTCATCACCGACCCTGACGAGGCTGCAACAAGCCCCGCCATGGCGGCCCTTTCGGTCGCTTACCACGGAACTGACCCAGCCGTCCCCGAGGCTATCGCCCGCGGCTTCCGCAAACTGCAGTCCGACGTCGCGGCGAAGTACCATGAACACGCGTACAACATTTCACCGCTTGCGGTGCAGCGCATCCTGGAGCAACTCATGAACTCCGACACCTGGCCCGTCTACAGCCCCTTCGCCAAAGAGCACTACAGCCACGGCAAGAAGGAAGGCAAGAAGGAAGGCAAGAAGGAAGGCCGGATCGCTGAGGGTTCCGAGGCCATCCTAATTGTCTTCGAGGCCCGCAACCTAGACGTCAGTGAGGCCGAACGCGACCGCATCACCAGTTGCACCAACCTCAGGCAGTTGAAGAATTGGATCAAGCGGGCCGTGACCGTGGAGAAGGCGGCCGACCTCTTCGCCTGAACTCCCCCCTCGCGGCGACCTCTGGGGGTAGGGCCGGTTCTCAGGGAGTATCTCGCCAACAACGGTGTTTCCGGCGATTCGGTTAGTAGGTCTCGGCGGCCGGGAAGCGGTCGCCGAAGGTGATGGCGAATGCGTTGAGGGCGGGCTTCCATCGCATGGCCCACCTTGTCTTGCCGGTGCCGGTCGGGTCAAGGGACCGGGTGACCAGGTACAGGCACTTCAGGGCGGCCTGCTCGGTCGTTATGTGGAATCTGAGCGCGGCTGTCAAGCCTGCTGAGACGGTTTCTGTGCTCTGACGGCCAGCACGACAGGGGCTGGCTCGCCGCTTTCGGCGAAGCGCTCGAGCGTTAGGCCCGCGTTGAGGAACGCATGCATCAGCTCGGGCAGCGGGCGGTGCGTGGCGCCGACTTTGGCGCGTACTCCCCGGTCGGTCCAGGATGCTCTGGTCCAGTGACCGTCGAGGTAGCCGGGGCGGATCACCACCGCCTCGAGGTCGCGGCGATCGGCGAATCCGCCGCAGAAGCAGGGATGGACGCCGACGTGTACGAACACGCCGCCTGGCCGGAGGACTCTGGCCGCTTCGCGCAGGACTGCCGGGTAGGCGGGCATGTCGGTGTGGGCCATCACCGCGATGACGGCGGGCAGGGCGCCGTCTGGGACCGGCAGGTGCTCGGCGTTGGCTTGCGCGACGGGAAGGCGGCCCCGGGCGTGGCGCAGCATTCCGGCGGACAGGTCGATGCCGAGGGGGGTCCAGCCCAGGTCGCGGACCTGGGTGGCGTGGACGCCGGTGCCGCACCCGATTTCCAGGCAAGTGCCGTCGCCCTCGCCGAGGAGGTCACGCAGGAGGCCGCCGAGATCGAGAGGGTTGCCGTCTGATGTCCTGGCCCCGGTGGCGTGCCCGCCGAGGAACTCTTCCTCGTACCAGTCTGCGATCTCGTCGTATGCCGCAGTCGGTGCCATAGCTGCTCCCCTGTCGTGGCCGTCAGCCCGCGGAGGCGCTTCTGCGCTGATGGCCCTTTGGCGAACGGCACGAAGCGAGAACTTGCCGCGGATACTTCGACCATAGCTTCCGGAGCGGCTGCGGCCTGTCCAGTCAGCTCTCGGTGGATTCAAGGTCGGCGTGCCGGGGCGGGCCTTTGCGGACGCCGACGACCGGCAAGAGCGTCGCGGTGGCCGGGGCGCCGATCTGACGGGGAGTGGGGCCTGCCGGGGTGGGGACATCGGCCAGACGATCGAGGAGCCGGTCCAGAGCGGCTTGGCCGTCATCGACGGCGGCGCGCTCGTCGTCGGTGAGCGAGATAGCGACGAGCATCCGCTGCAGGTTGGCCTTGGCTTCGAGCAGTTGGGCTGTGGATGAGTTCTTCGGGATGTAGAAGTCGCACTTGGCGCAGGCCATGCGGTGCTGGCACTGCTCGAAGAAGGTACAGGAACACCAGCCGTGGCCGAGGTCGTAGTGCTGTCACGGCTCGCTCGCTTCGGCCTGTCCGGAGGCGACGGCGTTGCGGTCGATGAGGACCTCGATGGTGCGGACGTTGCGCTCGGGGTAGCCGGCGTCCTTAGGCCCTGGTCAGGGTGTTCGGGGTGATCTTCGCGTAGTGCTGTGTGGTTTCGGGAGAGGCATGTCCCAGCCAGGCCTGCAGCTCGAACAGCGTCATCGGCTCCTTGGCGTTGCAGAGCTGCGACGCGATCGTGGACCGGGCGCGGTGGCTGGTGATCTTCCCGCGGACGTCGGCGGCGGGGACTCCGGCCTTGGCGCAGAGCACCGGAATGATCTTCTCGTTGATGTAGTGCCTGGCGACCCGTTTGGCGCGGTCGGCGAACAGGAAATCCACCACCGATGACATCGGCAGCCTTTCCGGTGTCACAGGCATGGAGTTCATCACGGAGCTGCTGACGCTTAAACGCGGGTACGTCCCGCTGCCGGCCAGCGCGACGCTGCACGGCGCCTGGATCCCGAGCGACCCCGGCAGCTCAGCGAACTGTCCGCGGTTACGGCGGCTCCGCCAAAGCCTGGCGAAAGCCGGCAAGGCTGTTGCCCAGCGCTACGTGATGCGCGACAGAGCGGCTCCGGTTGATATGAGAGAAACGGACATCCGCAGAGGTCAGGGCGCCAGCTGTCTCTTCGATCAAAAGAAGCCCACGAACGCGGCCAGTCCGGTTTGACCTCATTACCGGGGAGGGTTACTTTCGATACGCGACTGTAGCGTAGCGAAAGTAGGGGGTTGTCCCTTGGTAAGGACATCGAGCGGCTCGCGAGCTAGCGGCCCGGGTAAACGGTCCGCCATGGGCAGGCCGCGTGACACGAGCCGTGACGTGGCCATCCTCGACGCGACGCTGTTCTTTGCTGACCGAGATCGGTTACGAGCAGTTGTCCATGGAAGCGGTCGCGGGCCGCTCCGGGGTGGCGAAGACGACGGTCTACCGCCGTTACCGCGACAAGGCAGCCCTCGTCGCCGCCGCGGTCGAATACCGCTCGCATGACACTCCGCCCGAGCCTGCCGCGGACGACCTTCGCGAGAACCTGCTTGCGCTGGTTGCGTGGCTCGCGCACCAGATTGCCGAGCAGGAGATCGGGCTGCTCGGGGCGCTGTTCGCCGGCATGCGCGGTGATCCGGTGCTGGCGGAGGAGATGCGCCGCATTCTGCGCCGCGACGAGGCCGCGATGACCGAGCGGCCGTTGGGTGAGGCGATCGGGCGCGGCGAACAGCTGGCGCCGCACGCCGCCGAACTGTTCGCAGAGGTCGCCCCGGCGGTGATCGTGCACCGCGTCGTCATCGCCGGCGAGCGGTGCGACGAACGCTTCGTCGAGCACCTCGTCGACGACATCCTCCTGCCGCTCCTGCGCGGCCAGTGAGCCAAGCCCGCACGTGCCGAGCGCGGAGCAGGCACGAAAGGAACGCCATCATGATCGTTGTCACTGGTGCGACCGGCGCACTGAACGGCGCCACCGTCGAGCACCTCCTCAAGCGGGTCCGTGCGGAGCAGATCGGCGTGAGCGTACGTGACGTTGCTAAGGCACGGCACTTTGCCGACCGCGGCGTACGGGTACGCCAGGGCTCCTATGAGGACCCGGCCTCGCTGCGCCACTCCTTCGAGGGCGCCGAACAGGTCCTGCTCGTCTCCTCCAACGACCCGCACGCCGACGCGGTCGCCCTGCACCGCGCCGGCATCGAGGCCGCCGTCGCAGCGGGGGCCCGGCGCATCCTCTACACCAGCCACCAGGGCGCCGGGGCCGGCAGCCCCTTCCACCCGGCGCGCGACCACGCCGCCACCGAAGAGCTCCTCGCCGGCTCCGGCGTCCCGTGGACCTCGCTGCGCAACGGCTTTTACGCCCACAGCCTGGGCTGGCTGCTTGGCCCCTGGCAGCAGACCGGCACGATCGCGACCCCGGCCGACGGGCCGGTCTCCTGGACCGACCGCGCCGACGCCGCCAAAGCGGCAGCGGTGATCCTGGCCGGTGACCGGACATTCGAAGGTCCGGTCACGCTCACCGCGAGCCAGGCCGTGACGTTCAACGACATGGCCGCCATGGCCTCCAAGATCAGCGACCGTGAGGTCAAGCGCATCGTGATGGACGACGAGGAGTGGATCGCGACCAAGGTCGCAGCCGGTACCCCGGAAGCGATTGCACGGATGACGCTCACCACGTTCCAGGCCGCCCGCGAGGGGCGCTTCGCCGGCGTCGACCCGCTGCTTGCCGAACTCCTGGAGCGCGAACCTCGCAGTGCCGCCGACCAGATCGCAGACAGCATCTGATCATGCTCAGCAGAAGCCGCTCACTCAAGGAGAGGCGGAGTCACGGAGTTACCCGGTTCTCAGTCTGGCTGGGGGATGAGGGAGGCGGACTTGATGCCGGAGATCGCGGCCAGCTCGTCGTTGTCTGAGGTGTCGCCGGATATGCCGACGCAGCCGACGACTGTGCCTGTTTCGTCCTTGACGAGGACGCCGCCGGGGACGGGGATTAGCCTTCCGCCGATCGCGGCTGCCGCGGAGGTGATGAAGTAGGGCTGCTGTTCTGCCCGGGCCATGATGGACCGGGAGCCCATGCCGAGTGCGAGCGCTCCGTACGCCTTGCCGAACGCGATCTCGAAGCGGTTGTTGGAGGAGCCGTCCTCGCGTTCGACGCTGACGACGTGGCCGCCGGCGTCGAGGACCACGACGGTCAGCGGCTTGAGGCCGTACTCTTTCGCTGCCGCCCGCGCGCCGGCGGTGATGGACTTAGCGGTCTGTAGACCGATGCTCACGTGCCACTCCTTTTGTCCTGCAGTGCCCAAGTCACCATAGTTCCCCGCCAATCTGGCTTGGGAGGCGGGTGACGGGGTGGGGTAAGGCCTCGGCACCGCAGTCCCCTTGAGCCCGATCGGCGTTGGCACTAGTCCTTGCGCCTGATACGCCGGCGCTGTCGAAGGTGGCTACGTCGCGGAGGACGCGGGCGGCGGCCTGGAGGACGGGGAGGGCGAGGACGGCGCCTGAGCCTTCGCCGAGGCGGAGGTCGAGGTCGAGGATGGGGCGGAGGCCAAGGGCGGCGAGGGCGCGGCTCGCGCCTGGTTCGGTGGAGCGGTGGCCGGCGATCATGGAGCCTGCGGCGTCGGGGCTGAACGCGGTGGCGGCGAGTGCTGCAGCGCAGGCGATGACCCCGTCGAGGATGACGGGGACTCGGAGTGCGGCGGCGCCGAGTATGTAGCCGGCGAGCGCGGCATGCTCGAGGCCGCCGACGGCGGCGAGGACGCCGAGGGGGTCGGCGGGGTCGGGCTGGTGCCGGTCGAGGGCGCGGCGGACGACGTCGACCTTGTGTGCCCAGGTGTGGTCGTCGACGCCGGTGCCGCGGCCGGTGACCTCTACGGGGTCGGTGCCGGTGAAGGCGGCGATGAGGGCGGCTGAGGCGGTGGTGTTCGCGATGCCCATGTCGCCGGTGATGAGGCAGCGGCTGCCTGCGGTGACGAGGTCCCTGGCGGTCTCGATGCCTGCTTCGACGGCCTGTCGTGCTTCTTCCCTGGTCATCGCGGGGCCGGTGGTCATGTCGGCGGTGCCGTGGCGTACGTTGCGGGGCAGGAGGCCGGGGGCGGCGGGGAGGTCGGTGGCGACGCCGACGTCGACTACGCAGACTTCGGCGCCGGCCTGGGCGGCGATGACGTTGACGACGGCGGTGGACGCGAGGAAGTTCGCGACCATCTGGGCGGTGACTTCCTGCGGCCAGGGGGTGACGCCCTGAGCGTGGACGCCGTGGTCGCCGGCGAACACGGCGACGGCGGCGGGCTGGGGCATGGGCGGCGGGCTCTCTCCTGCGATCGCTGCCAGCTGGACGGAGAGGTCTTCGAGGTAGCCGAGGGAGCCTGGCGGCTTGGTGAGCTGGGCCTGGCGTTGCCGTGCGGCGTCGGCGGCGGCGCGGTCGGGCGGCTGGATGGCGGCTATCGTGTCGGCGAGGAGGCTGACGGGCTCCGCGCCGGGCAGGCCGCGCTGCCCCCACTGGCCCTCGTGGACGGCCCAGGCGAGGGGCCGCTGCCGCGCCCAGCCGGACATGACGAGCTCGGGGGCGGGGGGGAACTCGGCGACGTGGCCGACGCACAGGTAGGCGACGACGGTGATGTGGTCCGGCAGGCCTAGTGCCCGGGCGAGTTCCCGCTGGTCGAAGAAGCTGACCCAGCCGGCGCCGAGGCCCTCCGCCCTGGCGGCGAGCCAGAGGTTCTGCACGGCGCAGACGGCGGAGTACTCGGCGACCTGCGGCTGGGTGTGCCGGCCGAGGACGTGCCTGCCGCCGCGTGTGGGGTCGCAGGTGACGACGATGTTGACGGGGCTTTCCAGGATGGCCTCGACCTTGAGCCGGCTGAAGGCGAGGGCCCGCGCCCACGGCAGGGTGGCCGCGAACGCGTCCCGCTGCGCCTGGGCGAGCCGCTGCACGCGCTCCCTGATGTCCCGTTCCCGCAGGATCAGGAAGTCCCACGGCTGGCTCAGGCCGACGCTCGGCGCCTGGTGGGCGGCGGCGAGGACGCGGGTGAGCACGTCGTTGCCGACCGGGTCGGGCAGGAAGCCGTTCCTGATGTCGCGCCTGGCACCGGCGACCTGGTAGAAGGCGTCGGTCTCGGCCTGGTTGAACGCGTGGCCGTCTTGGGTCATGTCGTTACCTCACGAAGAAGTGCTGCGAGCGCTCCTTGTGTCGCCGCCGTGTCACGGGCGGAAACTACTCGGAGCAGCCCAATTATCGCTGAGCCCGGAGCGGGGCCGGCCCGGCGAGCCAGGGCACGCGCCCGCGGTGGCGTGCGGTGGGGCGGTGGAGCCGGGTGGCGGGGAGGGGGAAACCACGTACCGTTCGGGATGATCTTGTTTTTCATTCGGAACGTGGGCGTGGTTCGCCGTTCGCCCCCGCGTCGCCGGGGACTCACCTGGTCAGGGCATACTGCGGGTCATGATCCGTGCCATGGTTGCCGCGCACCGGGGGGTGGCGGCCGGGGCCGCCGAGAACACGATCGCGGCCTTCACGAACGCGATCGATGTCGGTGCCGACATGGTCGAGTTCGATGTCCGCAGGACCCGCGACGGGGAGCTGATCGCCTTCCACGACGCGCTGGTGGGTGACGCGCCGGTGAGCGGCCTTACCCGGGACGAGATCGAAGCCGCCGCCGGGGTGCGGCCGCCGCTGCTCGCCGAGGTGCTGGGGGCGTGCGCGGGGCGGATCCGGCTGGACGTGGAGCTGAAGGAGGACGGGTACGTCGCGGACGTCATGGCCGTCCTGCGGGCGGGCTTCGATCCTGGTCAGATGGTCGTCACGTCGTTCCTGCCCGCTGTGGTCGCGCAGGCGAAGGACGCGTTTCCCGAGGTCAAGACGGGGTTGCTCGTGGGCGACGGCGGGCCGCTTACCGACCTGCCCGCGCGGCTGCGAGAACTGTACCCGGTTGGTGTCGCCCGGCGGGTCCGGGCCGACTACCTGGCGCCGCACTACAGGCTCGCCGCGCTCGGCGTGGTGCGCAGGGCCGCCGCGGCCGGACTGCCGTGCCTGCTGTGGACGGTCAACTCCCCTGCCCTGATCCGCAGGTACGCGGCCGATCCCCGGGTTGCCGCCATCATCACGGACGTGGCGGCGCAGGCGGTCTCGATCGTGGCAGAGGAGGTTACGCACGCCTGAGCCGCGTGCGGTACGCGCAACTGCAGCGTGCCGCGCTTACTGCCCGCGCAGGCGTGGCGGTACGGGGCGAGTGAGACATTTGTCGCGTTTGAGCCTGACTGGTTTCCCGATGCTGAGCGGGTGACTACCTGTGTACTAGGTGCGGGGTGGCTGTCTCCCGCCGTGGGAGAGCGTCGAAGCCGGGACCGCCGTGGGAGGTTGCTGAAGTCATGGGATCGACGAGTCTCGAGGCGGCGATCCAGCGCGTCGGATCTCCGGTCGAACTGCTGCGCCAGTCGCCTGTCCGGCCGCACGCCTTCCCGGTCGCGCCCGAGTTCACCAACTGGCGCTCTGAGCAGAATGCTTGGCGGACCTCGTGCGTGCTGTTCGATCAGTCGCATCACATGACCGACCTCTTCCTCGGCGGGCCGGATGCGCTGAAGCTGCTCAGCAGCCTGGGCGTTAACACGTTCGCGAACTTCGGGCCTGGCAGGGCCAAGCAGTACGTCGCGGTCAACGCTGACGGGCACTTCATCGGCGACGCCATCCTCTTCCACCTAGAAGACGAGCTATTCGACGTGGTGGGCCACCCGGCGGTCGCCAACTGGCTCCAGTACAACGCGGAGACCGGGAAGTACAAGGTCACTCTCGACCGGGACGACAACTCCGTCGACCGGCCGTCAGGAAGGCCGCCGAAGCTCTACCGCTACGAGCTGCAAGGGCCAACCGCGGGACCGATCGTGGCGAAGCTGACCGGCGCACCGCTGCCGGACGTGAAGTTCTTCCACATGACGGACTTCAACGTCGCCGGGCACCGGGTGCGGGCGCTGCGGCACGGCATGGCCGGCCAGCCTGGCTTCGAGCTTTTCGGACCGTGGGCCGAAGGGGACGAGGTGCTCGGCGCGATCCTGGCGGCGGGTGAGGAGTTCGGCCTGCGAAGGGCGGGCGCCAAGGCGTACTCCACCTCGAACCTGGAGTCGGGCTGGATCCCGACGGCGGTGCCGGCGATCTTCGGGCCGGAGATGAAGGGGTACCGGGAGTGGCTGGGCGCGGACGCGCTCGGGTCGCTTGGCGGCAGCATGGACTCCGCCGACATCACGGACTACTACGTCACGCCGTATGACATCGGTTACGGCCGCACAGTCAAGTTCGATCATGACTTCCTCGGCCGCGAGGCCCTAGAGCGTGTAGCGGCCGAGGAACAACACCGCGTCAAGGTAACGCTCGTGTGGAACCCCGATGACCTCGCCCTCGCCACCCGCTCGCTGTGCGAGCCGGGGATCCCGGCCAAGTACATCGAGATGCCCAAGGCCAGGTACGCGTTCTTCCAGGTCGACAAGGTGCTCCGCAACGGGTTGACGGCCGGCCTGTCGCTCGACCTCGGCTACCTCGCGAACGAGCACGCGTTCGTCTCGCTCGCGACGGTGGACGCCGCCGCCAGCAAGCCGGGCACGGAGGTCACGGTGCTGTGGGGCGAGCGGCCGAACTCGGCCAAGCCCGCCGTCGAGCTGCACCGGCAGGTCGGCATCAGGGCGACGGTCGCCCCCGCCCCGTACGTGCGGGAAGTCAGGGACTCGTACCGCACGCGCTAGCGTGCCACGCGTGGGCAGCGAACGGGAACCATGAACCCGTTCTGCTAACTGGTTCTTGCTAGCCTGCCTTGCGCAGCATCGGTCATGACCGGACGCTACCGCCGTCCGCCCTGGCGCCCGCCGTCTCCCCGGCGATGACCGGCCCCGGCAGGCGTCTCTCCCGCACATTCAAATTCACGGTCATCCCGAACGGGTTCTGCCGTCTGTGGCCGCTCCCCCGTTTACCACAGTCCGCTGGGAAGGCTCGCCGGGCGGTCACGCGTCGTAGCGGCCTGCCCTGGCCACCGCCCCCTCGGCCGCCGCGCCTGTTACCACGCGACAAGTCAGCGATACCCGAACGGTGTTTCGCGTACCTTGCGGGCCGGTGTCCGGGGAAGGACGCTTACGTCAATTGTCTAACAGACACGCCAGAAATCTGGGGTGAAACTAAGGGGAAATCACCCTACGCGTAGTCGCAGTAGGGCTAGGAAACAGGACGCCTTAAGGAGGCTGCCAGTGCTGTCGAGGGAAGACAACGAGATCCTGACTCGCGTTGGTCCTGGGACAATGATGGGCGACCTGCTACGACGGTACTGGATCCCGGCCTGCCTGTCGTCGGAGATTCCCGAGCCGGACGGCGCACCGGTCCGGGTCCGGCTGCTCGGGGAGGACCTGGTCGCGTTCCGTGACACTAACGGCGCCGTGGGACTGATCGAGGAGCAGTGCCCGCACCGCGGCGCGTCGCTGTTCTACGGCCGCAACGAGGAGTGCGGGCTGCGGTGCACTTATCACGGCTGGAAGTTCGACGTGACCGGGCAGTGCACCGACCAGCGCTCTGAGCTCCACCCGTTCGCGCAGAAGATCAAGATCACGTCGTACCCGGTGCACGAGTCCGGCGGCATCGCCTGGACCTACATGGGGCCGGCCGAGACGATGACGCCCTTCAGGGACTTCGGCACCGACTCGCTGCCGGCCCAGAACGTGGCGGCGGTGAAGGAGCTCGTGCGCTGCAACTGGGTGCAGTCGATGGACGGTGACGTGGACACCGCGCACGTCTCGAACCTGCACATGTTCGACGCGATCGCCGACGTGCCCGACGACGGCACCGACCAGCCCGGTTACCCGTCGGGGTACATGTCGATGAAGTTCTGGCGGCATGACCCGCGGGCTGAGATCGAGGTCCAGGACGAGTGGCACGGGTTCCGGTACGCGGGGATCCGGGTGACGCCGAACGGGTACCGGCACGCGCGGGTCACGGCCTACATCTTCCCGGCGAGCAACATCATCGCGTCGATCCCGTTCAGCACCAGGCAGATCTTCGTGGTCCCGGTCGACGACTACAACACCCAGCGGTACAACTTCACGGTGACGCCGCCGGCCAACCCGCGCGGCCTGGGCGGCCCGGCGTTCTTCACCTTCGAGAAGTACCCGTTCGAGATGCTGCCGCCGAACGGGGTGGTGGAGCGCAAGTACACCGCGGAGAACGACTACCAGATCGACCGGGTCGCGCAGAAGGGCACGTCCTACAGCGGGATCAAGGACTTCCGGTCGCAGGACCTGATGGCCACTGAGTCCGCCGGCCCGATTTTCGACCGGACCCGCGAGCACCTGGGCAGCACCGACGTAGCCGTGATCCGGATGCACCGCATGCTGCTGCGGGCAGCCAAGGCCCTGGCCGACGGCCAGCAGCCGCCGGCGCTCGGCGGCAGCGGGGACTTCCGCAGCATCCGCAGTGCGGAGAAGATCCTGGCCGACGGGGAGGACTGGCGGGGGCTCGGCACCAATGACGACCCCATCGTCGCCGAAGCCCTGCTCTCCCTGGAGGGCGAAGCGGGCGGCCCGCCGTCCGCATGACATGCCCGCCGCGTGCGCGGTGAGCATCAGCTGAGAGAAATGCCGGAGGTCGTGGCATGGCAACGTCGCCGGGCCGGGAGAGAGCGCCGCGGATAGCGGCGCTGCGGGGCGGGCGCTCCGGTGACGGTGCCCTGCGACTGCCGCATGAGATGCTCGCCGGCATCGTCAGCACCGCACCGGTCGGGATCGCGGTCTTCGAGGACGGCCGCGGCTGCGTGTACGTCAACGGCTACGGCCGCCGCCTCCTCGGTGCCAGGAGCCGCGAGGAGGCGGCCCGGGCGGTCGGCTCCGCCGGCCGGTCGCCCGGTGAGCTCGGCCACCGCTGGCCGGGCCTCGAATTCCGGGAGGTCCTCATCGAGGCCGTCGTCGGGCAGCGCATCATCACGTTCGCCCGCGCCGTGCCCCAGCTGCGGCCCGAGCACCGCATGCAGGGGCTGAGCTGGGCCGTCGCCGACATGGCGGAGTCGGGCTCGCTGGTCGAGACGCTGGACGCCATCGCCTGCGAGGTGAAGGACAACCTGCACCTGGCGGCCGCCAACATCGTGCTGCACGGCGACGCCGACGCCGGGTACGAGGACGTACTCGGCGGCGCGGGTTTCAGCGGGACGTCGGCCGAGCGGTTCGCCGGCATGCGGAGCTGTGACGCCCTCGGCGCGGAGTTCAAGCACCGGGAGGCCCTGCGCGCGCGCCGTCTTGTCGTGGTGCCGCACCGCTACGAGGCGGTGATGCGCGACCCCCGCTGGGCGCCGGCGCACGAAGTGCTCGACACCGTGCACTGGGACGGGTTCGCCGCGGCGCCGCTTGAGGCCAGGGGCCGCGTGGTCGGGACGCTGAGCGCCTTCTACCCGTCGGGCCTGACGCCGGCGGCCCAGGCCGAGGTCGAGCGCCTCGCGGCGGTCGCCGACCAAGCGGCGATCGCGGTGGACAACGCCGGGCTGCTGGCGAAGACGCGCCGGTGGGCGGTCGCCCAGGAGCGCAACCGCCTTGGCAGGGAGCTGCACGACGCCATCGTGCAGGACGTCTTCTCCCTGGCCGTCCACTCGCGGACGATCCAGGTGAGCGCCGAGACCGGCGGTCCTGTCGACGTGGAGCGGATCCGGGCGGGCGCCGCCGAGCTGATCGAGCTGTCCCGCTCGGCCCTGACCGCCTTGCGGGCCCTCATCTTCGAACTGCGGCCGCCCGCGCTGCAGGACCACTCCCTGATCGAGGCGGTGCGCGCCTACGCCGCCTCCATGACCGGCAGGAGCGGCGTGCCGATCACGGTGCTCGACGAGCGGGCCGACACCGCTCTGCCCGAAGTGGCGAGCGACAACATCTACCGGGTGGTGCAGGAGGCGCTGCACAACGTCGTGCGGCATGCCGAGGCGAGCAAGGTCACGGTCAGCTTCCGCGACGGAGACGGCGGGTGTGCACCGGGACCGGATGCCGAGGTGGTGGTCGAGATCGCCGATGACGGCAGCGGGTTCGACCCTGGGCTGGTCGGCGACGGCCACCTCGGGCTGATCACCATGCGGGAGCGGGCGGAGGACCTCGGCGGCCGCCTGGAAGTGCGGACCCGGCAGGGGAACGGCACCCGCGTGATCCTGCGCGTGCCAAGCTCTCAGCTCCGCGGCGACCCGTCACCGGGTCTTGACCCATCATCAGGGATTGGACAGCAGGGGTGACAACGATGCCGATCACGCTGTTCCTCGTTGACGACCACGACGTGGTACGCCGCGGCCTGCGGGCGTACGTCGAGGTACTGCCCGAGATGGAAGTCGTCGGCGAGGCCTCGGACGGCGAGCAGGCCGTCGCCCGCATCGACGCCCTCGCCGCGGCCGGCACCGAGCCCGCCGTGGTGCTCATGGACCTGGTGCTGCCCGGCATGGACGGCGTTGAGACCACGGCGGAGCTGCTCCGCCGTCATCCCGGGCTCCGGGTGCTCGTCCTCACCAGCTTCGGCGGCCAGCAGCGGGTGCAGATGGCCCTGGCCGCCGGGGCGGTCGGCTACCTGCTCAAGAGCGCCGACGTGGACGAGGTCGCCGACGCGATCCTCGCGGTAGCCCGCGGCGAGGTTCACCTGGACGCGGAGGCGGCCAAGTACCTGATGGAGGAGCAGGCCGGCATCCGCGCGCTCACGCCTCGCGAGCTTGAGGTGCTCGGGCTGCTGGCGGAGGGCTGCTCCAACCAGGAGATCGCCCGCAGGCTCGCGATCACGGAGCGGACGGCGCGGACCCATGTGAGCAACCTGCTGGGCAAGCTGCACCTGGGGTCGAGAACCCAGGCGGCGCTGCTCGCCCAACAGGAGGGTCTTCATCCCCCGGACCGATCGTGGCGGAGAGGGCTGATCCCCGACCCGCGCGGCAGCTATTCCCTGCCACGCGTGCCGTCCGAATTCCTGACGTCCCGCCGGGTCGTCGCTGCTGACCGTGATTCGTTCGGCTTATCCCTGTTAGCCCGGCTGGCAGATCATCGGCCAATTCAACCGGGGCATGATGGCGCGCCGGGCGATGATGACGGCCGCCAAGGACCGCACCGAGCTTTACGACATCCGGCCGCCGGAACCCGTCGCGGCCGGTGTCGCAGCTCAGCGGCGGCAACCGCAGGCACCAGGCCGCTTGTTGCTGTTATCCGCACACAGACGGAGCGGGTGAAAGATCGTGGATCGCTGGTGACGCTAGGGCGACACTCGCGATCCAAGATCTTTTCCGGCTCCTTCTTAAGGCTGGCTGGAACCAGGTAAACCGCCGGCGGTGCAGGCGCTGTGCGCTCGCTGTGGCGGTGATGTGGAGACGCTCAGGCGCGGGGCAGGGTGAGCGTGAGGCGCGTTCCGTCGCCCGGCTGGCTGGCGGCGGTGAGCGTGCCGCCGTGCGCCCGCGCCAGCTCAGCCGCGATGGCGAGGCCGATTCCGCTGCCGGACGTCTGGGCGGCCGCCTGGCCGCGCCAAAAGCGGTCGAAGATGCGCGGCAGCTCGTCGGCTGGGATGCCGACGCCGCTGTCCGCGACCTCAAGCACCGCGTCGCGGCCGTCCTGCCAGGTGCGGATCGTGACGGTGCCGCCGGCCGGCGTGAATTTGAGCGCGTTGCCGAGGAGGTTGGTGACCACCTGGTGCATCCACCGTTCATCGGCGAGAACCGGCGCCCGGGCCAGCTCACGGTCCAGCGTGACCTCCGCCGCCTCGAACCTCCGGGCCAGGCTGTCAGCCGCGGCCGCCGCGATCTCCGCGAGGTCGCGGCGCTCGCGCGCCAACTGGAGGACGGCGGCATCGGCAGCGGCCATCGTCTGCAGGTCGTCGACCATCCGGGCCAGCCGCAGCACCTCGTCGCGCAGCGATCCGAGCTCTTCAGGAGTCGGCTCGGTGACGCCGTCAAGCAGGGCTTCGTGCCCGGCCTGGAGCACGGCGACCGGCGTGCGCAGCTCGTGGGCGACGCTTGCGACCAGGTCCCGGCGGATCTTGTCCTCGTGGTCGAGCGTATCCGCCATGTTGTCGAACGCGGCGGCGAGTTCCCGGAGCTCGCCAGGTGCCTTGATCTCGCCCGCGCGCGAGGAGCGGTCGCCGCTGGCCATCGCACGGGTCACGGAAACCAGCCGGGCGACGGGACGGGTGATCCGCCGGGACACACCGAGGCCGGTGGCGAGCGCGAGCAGGGCAGCAACCCCGGCGGCCCCGGCGATGGCCCGCAGCAGCGCGGCCCGCAGGACTCCGTCGGCGGCACCGAGTCCGGACGCGGTCAGGCCGACAAGCACCGAGCCCACCTGTTTCCCCCGGACAAGCACGGGCGCGCTGGCCGTGGGGCCCGTCACCGACGCGAAGCCGCTGGTGGCCGTCACGGTGTGGCCGACCGCGTCACGCACCTGAAACTGCACGCCGGTTTGCTCGGCCAGGTCAACCGCTGAGGCGAAGTTGGCACCCGCCCAGCTGCCGCTCTGCTCCCATGAACTGGCGGCCGCCACCGCGAACGCGCTGGCCAGCTCGCTCCGCTGCCGGTTCGCCAGCGAGGAGACGTCGACGGCGGAAAAGACCGCAGTGAGGACCGCGATCAGCGCGACCGCCGCAAGCGCCACGCCGACGAACGCGAGGGCCAGCCGCAGCCCGAGCGTGTTGCCATGATGACCGCCGTCGGCGGCGCGCGGATCAGACGCGCCAGGACGGGCGGGCTCGGGCTGCCGCGGGGTATCAGTCATCACGGGCAAGGCCGATCCGGTAGCCGCCGCCGAGCACGGTCTGGATGATGGCCGGGTTCCCCGGGTCCTCCTCGATCTTGCGGCGGAGGTTCTTCACGTGCGAGTCGACGGTGCGCTCGTAGCCCTCGAACTCATATCCCCGGACCTTGTTGATCAGCTCGAAGCGAGAGTAGACGCGCCCGGGGACCGTCGCGAGCGTGACGAGGATCCCCCACTCTGTGGGCGTGAGCTGGACGGGCGTGCCCCGCACGGTCACGGTCCGCCGGGGCTCGTCGACGACGAGGATGCCTCCCCCGTAGCTGGTGATGCCCTGCGCCGCGGCTGCCGGCCCGCCGCGGCGCAGGATCGCCTGCACCCGCAGGACCAGCTCCCGCGGGCTGAAGGGCTTGGTCACGTAGTCGTCCGCGCCGACCTCCAGCCCGCGTATCCGGTCCTCCTCGGCCGCCTTCGCCGTCAGCATCAGGATGGGGACCGCTGACATGGCCCGCAGTTCCCTGGCTACGGTCTCGCCAGGAACGTCGGGCAGGCCGAGATCCAGGACCACGAGGTCCGGCGCGGTGTCCGTCGCCATCGTGATCGCTTCCGCCCCCGACCCCGTGGAGAGCACCGTGAAGCCGGCGCGCTCCAGGTACGACCTGATGAAATCCCGCAGCTTGCGCTCGTCCTCGACCACCAGCACCGTGGCTGCCATCGCGCCTCCCCTCGCCGCCGCGCAGCACACCTCCACACCATCACCATGACAACTACACCAGGCAGGCACTCATCCGAGGTGCACTGGGACAGCACAGCGATACCACTAGCACCGCAGCATAAGGGAGGGCTGATGACGGGAAGCGACCTGATCGTGCTCGCGCCATGGATCATCTTCGCCATGTGCCTGCTGGTGCTGTGCACCCGCCTGCTCCTGGCGCGCCGGTCCGCTCCGCGGCCGCGGTCCGCCCGGCGCAGGCACGGCGACTAACCCAGCGTAGGAGCGCAAATGCGAGGAGAAGACGACGACGGAAGGTCCGCCCCGCGCTGGCGGGCCATCCTCGAGGCGCGATGGCGGATCCGGCTGCAGGAGGTCACGGAGCTGTCCATTGCGTACCACACGGCCGCCTCCGGCGACATCGAGGACAGGCAGGCCCGTCGTCTGCTCTGCCGCACCGTCGCCGCGCGGCAGCGGCTGGCCGACACCGAGGACGCGCTCGGCCGGCTGGCGGCCGGGGCCTTCGGACGGTGCGAGCAATGCGGGGCCTCGATCCCTGACGTGCTGCTCGCCGCCGCCCCCGAGTCCCGTTACTGCGCCCGCTGCGCTCGTGCCGCTGCAGACCCTCTTGCGACGGGCACTGAGACAGCGGGCACTGAGACAGCGGGCAGTGCAGCCGGGCGCCGATGAGCGCGCTCGGCAGCCTCCAGGTCGGCTCGCTGCTCGCTTACCTGATCGCTTTTGTCATCCCGGCACTCAACGCGGTCTTCCCCGTACTGCCGGGTGAGTCCGCGGTCATCGCCCTCGGCGTCGCGACCGCGGGGAGCACGGACCCGCGCATAGCGCTCCTCGTCGCCTGCGCGGCGGGGGGCGCCTTCGTCGGTGACAACCTCTGCTATCTCCTCGGCCGCCGCTTCGGTCCCGCCACGGCGCGCAGGTTCTTCGCCACGCCGAAAGGCATAAAGGCACGTGCGTGGGCGGAGCGGTCGCTCGAGCGGTTCGGCCCGCAGCTCATCGTGGTCTGCCGCTTCATCCCCGGCGGCCGCACCGCGGTAACCCTCACCTGCGGGCTAACTGGGTATCCGCGCCGGCGCTTCGCCGCCGCGACCGCGGTGGCCGCCGTCATCTGGGCGCTCTACGCGTTCTTCATCGGCCGCATCGGCGGCCAGGCCTTCGAGGACAACCCGTGGGCCGGGCTCGTGATCGCCTTCGCCGCCTCGGTCGCCATCAGCGCCGTGATCGAGGTCATCCGCCGCCTGCGAGCACGCTGGCGCAGGCGCGCGGAGGCGAGCGGGGAATTACTGTGTCACGCCGGACAGGTTGAGCCCGATCACCCCAGCCAGGATCAGGGCGATCGAGACGAGCTTCATGGTCGAGACCGCGTCGCCCAGGAAGATCATGCCGACCGTCGCCGCCCCCGCGGCGCCGATCCCGGTCCATACCGCGTAGGCGGGGCCGACGTCCAGCTCGCGCAGCGCGACCATCAGCAGCCCGAAGCTGGTCAGCGCAGATACCGCGAAGCCCACCGTGGGCCACAGGGCCCGCAGGCCGTCGCTCAGCTTCAGGCACACGGCAAAAGCGGTCTCGAACAGTCCGGCGGCAACAAGCGCCACCCATGGCATCGCGTCACCTCGCGTCTAGATGTTCCCTGCTGGCTCTCCAGTAATGGCGTGCGGGTGCGGAGGCGCCATGTGCGGGTGGTGCAGCCCAGATGGAGACCGTCTCCATCGGGTCTCCACATGGCATCGACCGCCCCTGCACACCCGTCGCCGAACCTGGATGCGGTGAACAACGGAGAAGGGAAGGGAAGGCGCAATGCTAGGAGGCAAGGTGCTGTTGGATCCGGTCAGTGCCGCGTGGAACACCGTCGCGCGCTTCGACGACTACGAGAGCGCGCAGCGGGCAGTCGACCGGCTCTCCGACGACGGCTTCCCGGTCGAGAAGCTCGACGTTGTCGGATCCGACCTGCGGCTCATCGAACGGGTGACGGGCCGGCTCACCAGGGGCCGCGCCGCCGGCGCGGGCGCCCTGAGCGGTCTGTGGGTGGGCCTGCTGTTCGGGATACTGCTCGGGCTGTTCACCTCGGGGCACTCGTTCCTCGCGGTCGCCGTGACCGGAGCGGCCCTCGGTGTGCTCGGGGGAGCCGTCTTCGGGTACGTGACCCACGCAAGTACCAAGGGCCAGCGCGACTTCAGCTCCGTGCGCCAGCTGGTCGCGACCCACTACGACCTGATCGCCCGCGAGGGCACCGTCCACCGCGCCCAGTCCATGCTCAGCGAGGCAGGGCTGTCGCCGCAGCAGGACGCGGCCCGCTGACACCCTGGGCCGGGCAGGCGGGCGGAAGCCAGTGTTGAGCGTTCCGATCGGTCACCGACCGGGTGCACGGCCAGCGGTTCGTGCTGCGCGACGGCGGCCGCCTGCTGGCCACCCCGCTGCTGCTCGCCCTGCTGGTCGTCGAGACCACCGGCGTCATCTTCGCCGTCGACTCGATCCCGGCGATCCTCGCGGTGACCACCGACCCCTTAGTGGTGTACACGTCCAACGTGTTCGCGCTGCTCGGCATGCGCGCGCTGTACTTCCTGCTCGCCGGGGCGGCAGGCAGGCTCCGCTACCCTGCTCGCCCGCGAACCGGCCCCGCTGGCCACAGTCCTGAGGGAACACTGGGACGGTTCCGCGGGGGCGCGTGGCCGGACGGGCGGCGGTGTTCGGCGCTAGATCGGGGATTCCAGGCGGGCGGCCTCGGCTGAGTCGTCGTCTGGCTTGGTCTGGGACTCGCGTTCGGCGGCGACGCGGGCGAGGTAGCGGTCGACCTCGCGCTTCTTGTCCTCGTCGGTCCAGCCGAGCAGGTCGGCGATCAGGTCGGCGACTTCCGGTGCCGCGGCCACACCGCGGTCCCATGCCTCGATCGAGATCCTCGTGCGGCGGGTGAGCACGTCCTCCAGGTGCATGGCGCCCTCGTGGGTCACCGCGTACCTGGCCTCGACCGCTAGGTAGTCGTCCGCGCCGGGGAGTGGCCGCGCGAGCGACGGGTCGGCGCGAATCAAGTCAAGAAGCTCGTTGACGCAGGCGCCGTAGCGGTTGAGCAGGTGCTCAACGCGGGCGACGTGGATGCCGGATGTCACCGCGAGGGCCCGGCGCTGATTCCACATTGGGCGGTACCCGTCGGCGCCGACCAGCGGGATCTCGGCCGTGCACGAGTCGGGGATCCTGGCGTCCATCGTGCGGACGGCCTCGTCCACCGCGTCGGCGGCCATCACCCGGTAGGTGGTGAACTTCCCGCCAGCGACCACGACGAGGCCGGGCACCGGGTGCCCGACGACGTGCTCGCGGGAGAGCTTGGAGGTGGACTCCTCCTCCCCGGAGAGCAACGGGCGCAGGCCGGCGTAGACGCCTTCGACGTCCTCGCGGGTGAGCGGCGAGTTGATCACGGAGTTTATGTGCTCAAGCAGGTAGTCGATGTCCTGCGCGCTTGCCGCCGGGTGATCCTTCGCCAGGTTCCAGTCGGTGTCGGTGGTACCGATGATCCAGTGCCGCCCCCACGGGATGACGAACAGGACGCTCTTCTCGGTCCGCAGGATCAGGCCCGTGCTGGACGGCAGCCGGTCGCGGGGCACCACGAGGTGGATGCCCTTGGACGCGCGGACGTGGAACTGGCCGCGGGTGTCGGCCATCGCCTGCGTGTCGTCTGTCCACACGCCGGTGGCGTTGATGACCTGGCTGGCGCGGACCTCGAACTCCGCGCCGGTCTCCAGGTCGGCAACCCGGGCACCGGTGACCCGCTCGCCCTGGCGCAGGAAGCCGGTCACCTTCGCCCGGTTCGCCGCCATCGCGCCGAACGATGCCGCCGTCCGCACCACGGTCATCGTGAACCGGGCATCGTCCTCCTGGGCGTCCCAGTACTGGATGGCACCGGTAAGCGCGTCCTTGCGCAGGCACGGGGCCTCGCGCAGCGCTTGGCTGCGGCTCAGGTGCCGGTGGTGGTGCAGCCCGCGTGCGGTACCCGAGGTGTAGGCCAGCGCATCGTAGAGCGCTACCCCGGTCCCGGCGTAGGCGCGCTCCCACACCCGGTGCTGCAGCGGGTACAGGAAGGGCACCGGCCTCACCAGGTGCGGTGCGATCCGGTCGAGCAGCAGGCCGCGCTCGCGCAGTGCCTCCCTGACCAGGCCGAAGTCGAGCATCTCCAGGTAGCGGAGTCCGCCGTGGATGAGCTTGCTCGACCGGCTTGACGTGCCGCTCGCCCAGTCACGCTCCTCGACGATCGCGGTGGTCAGGCCGCGGGTGACCGCGTCAAGCGCGCTCCCCGCACCGACGACGCCACCGCCGACGACGAGTACGTCTAGCTCGTTCTCGGCCATCCGGGCGATCGCCTCGCGCCGCCCGGTCGGCGATAGCGCCGTCACTGCAACCCTCTCCCTGTCGTCGCCGGTCAGCCGACCTCTACCCAGTTCAGGGTGCGGTCGACCGCCTTCTTCCAGCCGCGGTAGCCGCTTTCCCGCTGCTCTTCGGTCCACGTCGGCTGCCAGCGCTTGGACTCGTTCCAGTTAGCGCGGAGCTCTTCCGTGGTGGACCAGAACTTGGTGGCAAGGCCGGCCGCGTACGCGGCGCCGAGCGCGGTCGTCTCGGCGACGACGGGACGGCTGACCGGCACCCCGAGGATGTCGGCCTGCAGCTGCATCGCCAGGTCGTTCGCGGTGACGCCGCCGTCGACCTTGAGCACCTCCAGGTGCACGCCGGAGTCCTGCTCCATCGCCTCGCTGACGTCGCGGGTCTGGTAGCAGATGGCCTCGATCGTGGCCCTGGCCAGGTGGGCGTTGGTGTTGAAGCGCGACAGCCCGACGATCGCGCCGCGGGCGTCGCTGCGCCAGTACGGCGCGAACAGGCCGGAGAACGCCGGCACGAAGTAGACGCCGCCGTTGTCATCGACCTGCCGGGCGAGGGCCTCGACCTCGGCGGCACCCGAGATGATGCCGAGTTGGTCGCGCAGCCACTGCACCGCGGACCCGGTGACGGCGATCGAGCCTTCCAGTGCGTAGATCGGCTTTTGCCCGCCGAACTGGTAGCACACGGTTGTAAGCAGGCCGTTCTTGCTGCGGACGATCTCCTCGCCGGTGTTGAGCAGCATGAAGTTGCCCGTGCCGTAGGTGTTCTTCGCCTCGCCTGGCGTGAAGCAGACCTGACCGACCGTGGCGGCCTGCTGGTCGCCGAGGTCACCGGTGAGCGGAACCCCGCGTACCGCGGCCAGGCCGGTAACCTCGCCGTACCCGCCGGGCGCCGAGGACGGCATGATGCGCGGCAGCATCTGCCGCGGTATGCCGAAGAACGACAGGAGCTCGTCGTCCCAGTCCAGGGTCTCCAGGTTCATCAGCATGGTCCGGCTGGCGTTGGTCGGGTCGGTGACGTGCACGCCGCCGTTGACCCCGCCGGTCAGGTTCCAGATGACCCACGTGTCGGTGTTGCCGAAGACGGCCTCGCCGCGCTCCGCCGCCTCCCGCACGCCGTCGACGTTCTCCAGGATCCACTGGACCTTGCCGCCGGAGAAGTAGGTCGCCGGCGGCAGGCCGGCCTTGCGCCTGATGATGCCGCCGCGCTCGTCCCTGTCGAGCGCGCTGGCGATCCGGTCGGTGCGCGTGTCCTGCCACACGATGGCGTTGTAGTAGGGGCGCCCGGTCTTCGGGTTCCAGACGACCGCGGTCTCGCGCTGGTTGGTGACGCCGATTGCGGCCAGGTCCGCCGCGGTCAGGCCCGCGCCGTTCAGCGCGGTCTGGACGACGGCGGCGGTGCGCTCCCAGATCTCCAGTGGGTTGTGCTCGACCCAGCCGGCTTGCGGCAGGATCTGCTTGTGCTCAAGCTGGTGCTTGCCGACCTCGTTCCCGCCATGATCGAAGATCATGAACCGGGTGCTCGTGGTGCCCTGGTCGACGGCGGCGACGTAATCCGGCATGGCTGCCTCTCTCTCGGTTCTGGCGTCTTTGCTCAGACCCTGTGCTCAGACCCGTGCACTACTCGCGGAGTCTATGGGTGGTCGTCTCGGACTGGTCAGGCTGCCGGGACTCCGAGGCCGCGCCTTCGACCTGCGGCCGGGGCTCCGGGACCAGCTGGCTCTCCGGGATCGGTCCCTCGACTTCCTCGGCCTTCTTCAGCCGGGCGTGCAGGACGTCGCCGATGAACAGGTCGTAGAGGACGACGCCGATCACGCCCCCGATGAGCGGCCCCACGATGGGTATCCAGAAGTAGCCGCTGAAATTGAGGCCGATCGAGTGGTAGGTGCCCGGGAGGGCCACCTTCCCCCAGCCGGCGAAGTAGGCGAACAGCCGGGGGCCGAAGTCACGGGCCGGGTTGATCGCGTAGCCGGCGTTCGCGCCGTAGGACATGCCGATCGCGGCCACGGCAAAGCCGATGATCAGGGGTGCCAGGTTGGACCCGACGGCGGTGTTCCGCACGTCGATGATCGCGACGACGAAGATCAGCAGGAACGCCGTGCCGACAATCTGGTCGATCAGCGGCCCGGCATATCCGCCGTGGAAGTAGCCGGCCGGGAAGGTGGCGAAGATCGAGTACGTCGCGAGGGCCCCGCCGCTGCTCTTCGGCGTCCCCGCGGCGGTGTTGAACGCATTGATCGCGTTGTCGTACACGAGGTACACAAGCGCGGCGCCGACGAACGCGCCGATCACCTGCGCCGCCATGTACGGCGCGACCTTCACCCAGGCGAACTTGCGCCGCACGGCGAACGCCAGCGTCACCGCCGGGTTGATGTGGGCGCCGCTCACGCCGCCGGCCACCCAGACGGCCATGGCGACCGCAAACGCCCAGCCGAAGGTGATCAGCAGCCAGTCCCCGGCCGCCAGGAAGATCGTCGTGGGGGTCGCGGCACGCCCGGAGCCCGGCAGGGCCGCGACCGCCATAGCGACCACGCCGTCACCGAACGCAATCAGGACGAACGTTCCGAAGAACTCGGAAAGCAGCTCGCCCCAAAGACCCGTGATGGGTCCGACGGTGCGCCCCTCACCGCGCAAAGGAGTGATGTCAGCCATGGCTATCCTCTCCCCCGCTGGCCTCTCTGCCAGCGCGCTTTCGCCCAACGTACGACTGCCTGCCGCTCCCGACAATGCGTCAAATGAGTAAATTTTTGGCAAAGTATGATCGAGACGCCCCTCGGGCCCCCGAAACAGGCGCCTCTCCTGGCGCGCCTACGCTGCCGGGCGAGCGCCTTCTGCGGCAGCGAGACGACAGCCTGAGCAGGGACTTCACAGGACCCAGCCCCTGCGCCGCGCGCCCGGTAGCCGGCCCTTGACGGGCGGCTGGCACCGACCTATGTTTCGCGTGATAAACATCGTTCTACAATGCGGAACACCATTCCGGTGGGCTCGTCTCACCGGGGGTTACCGTCGGCTTGTCAGCAGCTCCTGGGGAAGGCGCGCCATGAAGAAGCTCATCAACAGCCCGGAAACCGTGGTGACGGACGCCCTGGCGGGCATGGCCGCCGCCCATCCGTCACTGTCGGTAGACATCGAGAACAGGGTCGTCACCCGCGCCGGCGCGCCGACCGCCGGGAAGGTGGGCCTGGTATCGGGCGGCGGCTCGGGGCACGAGCCGCTGCACGCCGGCTTCGTCGGCTACGGCATGCTGGACGGGGCGTGCGCGGGCGAGGTGTTCACGTCCCCGGTGCCCGACCAGATCGTCACCGCGACCACGGCGGTCAGCGGCGGCGCAGGCGTGCTGCACATCGTGAAGAACTACACCGGCGACGTGCTCAACTTCCAGATGGCCGCCGAACTGGCGGCGGACGAGGGCATCGAGGTCGCCTCCGTGGTGGTCAACGATGACGTCGCCGTCCAGGACTCGCTCTACACCGCGGGCCGCCGCGGTGTCGGCGCCACCGTCTTCGTGGAGAAGATCGCTGGCGCCCTCGCGGAGCGGAGAGCGAAGCTCGCCGAGATCGCCGCGGTGGCGGCCGAGGTGAACGAGCGCAGCCGCTCATTCGGCGTCGCGCTGACCTCGTGCACGGTGCCGGCCGCGGGCAAGCCCACGTTCGACCTGCCGGAGACGGAGATCGAGCTCGGCATCGGCATCCACGGCGAGCCGGGCCGCACCAGGGCGGTGCTGCAGCCGGCGCGCGACATCGCGGCGTACGCCATGGACGCCGTCAACGCCGACCTGCCCCTCGAGGGCGACCTGCTTGTCATGGTCAACGGCATGGGCGGCACCCCCCTGATCGAGCTGTACGGCGTCTTCAACGAGGTCAGCCGCTACGTGACCGGCCACGGCGCCCGCGTCGCCCGCAACCTCGTGGGCAACTACATCACCAGCCTGGAGATGCAGGGGTTCTCCGTGACCGTCTGCCGCCTCAGCGACGCGCTCGCCGGGCTGTGGGACGCGCCGGTTGAGACGCCAGGGCTCCGGTGGGGCCGGTAGCGCTCAGCTGAGTGCCGACAGCGCCACCGCGCCGCCGCGGCCCGCTCCCAGGTCACGGGACAACGACCGGGCGGCTTCGACGACGGCCTGTGCGAGCTCACCGCGCGTGCCCCTGGCGAGCAGCCTCGTCGCCGGTCCGACCACGCCGATGGAGCCCGCGACAACGCCGTCTCTGCTGAGCACGGGCGCCGCGATTCCGCCGTCGCCGACCGTGGCCTCCTGGTCCTCGATGGCGTACCCGCGCCTGCGGACCTGCGCGAGGGCCTGGCCGAGCGCCGTGCGGGCGGTCCTGGTCCGTCCGGTGAGCGGCGCACGCTCGGCCGCCATGACCCGCGCGGCCTCCGCGGGGGGAAGGTGGGCGACGATCGCGTGCCCGAGCGCGCAGGCGTGCCACGGGATGGCGGCACCCACCTCAAGGATCTGCACCGCGTCGTCGGGCCGGAACACGTGATGCAGCACGATCACGCGGGTGCCCGACAACGTGGCCACCCACACCGCCTCCTGCGTCCGCTGGGCGAGCGAGTCTGCCCACCGCAGCGACCGCGCGCGCAGCTCCGAGCCGTCGAGGTAGGCGTTGCCGAGCTGGAGGACGCCCGCGCCAAGGCTGTACTTGCCAGTGAACGGGTCCTGACTGACCAGCTCGTGCTCCATCAGCGTGCGCAGCAGCCCGTAAACCGTCGGCTTCGCGAGCCCGACCCGGGCGGCGATCTCAGTCACCCCGAGGCGCGGCGTTCCCGACCCGAGCACGCCGAGGATCGCCGCCGCCCGCCCCACAGACTGGATCATAGAGTCCTCTCGATTATTCCGAACACAAAAATAGGACACGAGGCAGCGCGGTCTGTGCGCTACCTGCCAACAGCAACCACGGAGTTCTAACCGCAGCCACAGCGCGGCACAGCCGCAGGCAGCCCGGATTTTTGGCTGCCTTCTGACCGCAACCACAAGGCCTTAACCTCAGCCACAGCGCGGCACAGCCGCAGGCAGCCCGGGTCTTGGGCTGCCTGCCAACCGCCACCACAAAGCCGTAACCTCAGCCACAGTGTGGGGGCGGCGCGGTTTTTGCGCCGCCCCCACCGCAGGGGGTATGGGGGGCGCGCAGCCCCCCATGACCGGGGAGTGCAGGGGGTCGTCCCCCCGCAGTGACAGCAGGGGGGTCGTCCCCCCGCAGTGACAGCCGTACTATCGGGTGGAGACTCCCGTTGGGAGGTGGTCGGTACGAATTGGCCTCATCCGGTCGCCAAGTTCCTCGTGCCTGACGTGATCTTCGGTATCGGCGTCCTCTCCGAGGTCGGGCAGGCCGCGCGCCGGCAGGGTGCGGTCCACGTGCTTGTGGTCAGCGACCAAGGCGTGGCCGAGGCCGGCTGGACCAGCGAGGTGCTGCGGCACCTGGCCGAGGCCGACGTGTCCGCGCAGCTGTGGGACGGGCTGACGCCCAACCCGAAGGACCACGAGGTGGCCGCCGGCTGCGCCGCCTACCTGGAGAGCGGCTGCGACGTCCTGGTGGCGGTCGGCGGCGGGAGCTGCATCGACGCGGCGAAGGCGATCGCGGTGCTGGCGACCCAGGCAGGCCAGAACGCAGGCGGCGCGGTGAGCGCGGGAATCACGGGCTACGCGGGCGTCGGGAAGGTGACCGGGCCGCTGCCGCCGACCGTGATGGTGCCGACCACGGGGGGCTCCGGGTCCGACGTCTCGCAGTTCTGCGTGGTGACGGACACTACGCGGCGGCTTAAGATCACGATCGGCGCGCGGGCGCTGGTGCCGGACATCTCGGTGACCGACCCGCGTGCGCTGACCACCGTGCCGCACGACATCACCGCGTACACCGCGATCGACGTGCTCAGCCACGCGATCGAGTCGTACCTGTCCCTGGCCGCGAGCTTCCTCACCGACACCCACGCGCTCACCGCCATCCGGGGCGTCTGCGAGCACCTGCTGCCCGCGCTCGACCATCCGGGCGACCTCCAGCCGCGTGACGGCCTTGCCAGGTCCAGCCTGCAGGCGGGCCTGGCCTTCAGCAACGCGCTGCTCGGCGCGACGCACGCCATCTCGCACCAGCTCGGCGGGCTGACCGACCTGCCGCACGGACTGCTTAACGCGATCCTGCTACCGCACGTGATGGAGTTCAACGCCGCCGTGGCGACCGGCAGGCTCGCCGACGTCGCGGGTGCGATGGGCCTGCGCACCGGCCTGATGACGCCGCAGGAGGCAGCCGACGCCGCGATCCAGACCGTGCGGGCGTTCGCGGGGAAGGCCGGCCTGCCGACCACGCTCCGCGAGATCGGCATCGAGTGCTCCCAGTTTGACCGCGTAGCGCGCGGTGCCCTGCTCGACGCCTACATCGTGACCAACCCCCGGCCAGTCGGCGAGGCGGACGCCCGCGCGATCTGCCAGGCGGCGTGGTAAGGCGGCCCGCCGTGACAGACCTTGACGAGGCCCGCCTTGAGCAGCTGGTCGGCGTGCACTCGTCCAAGACCGGCTACTACGCCCAGTGGCGCGGGGCCGAGCGCCGCGCCGCCGAGCTGACCAGGCGCAACGAGCAGCTCCGCCGGGCCAGGGAGCACCTGGCGCGGGTTCGCCAGGCGGAGCTGGTGAACGCCGAGCGGCACCGGATCGCGCGCGACCTGCACGACAGCGTCGCCCAGTCCCTCGTCGGGATCGGGATGCACCTGGAATGGTGCCACCGGCACCTGGACCCTAGCTCGCCCGCTTACGAGCGCCTGGTCGCGAGCAAGGAACTCGCCCGCGCCGGCCTCGGCTGGGTCCGCTCGGCCGTCGAGGAGCTGTCCGGGCTTGAGCAGCCGGGCACGGGGCTCGGGCAGGCGCTGCGGGACCTGGCGGCGGACTTCCGGTCCGCCGGGCAGCTGCGGGTCTCCGTCCGGGTCACCGCCCGCCAGCGCCAGCTTCCCCCTGCGGTCGAGCACGCGCTGTTCCAGATCGCCCAGGAAGGGCTCTGGAACGCGGTACGGCACGCCAATGCCACCCAGGCGTGGCTCAGCCTGGCGTACGCCGAGGACCAGATCAGGCTCACCATCTCCGACGACGGCTCTGGCGACCCGGCCGCCGTCGGCCGCTACCTCACCACGGCGACCGCCGCGGCCCCAAGCCGGAGCACCCGCACGCCGCAGAACCACGGGCCGCAGGATCACGGGCCGCAGAACCACGGGCTGCGGAACATCGCCGAGCGGGCGGCCGAGCTCGGCGGCGAGGTCAGGCTGCGGCGCAGGCGCGGCGGTGGCCTGCGGATCAGTGTCCGCGTCCCCGCGGGGACCGCGGAAGCCGCGGCACCCGCCGCAGAAACGGGTCCTGCCGCGTCATGAAGAAAAGCGCCCCGGTGCGGATCCTGGTGGTGGACGACCACACGATCGTGCGGCAGGGGCTGCGCTCGATCCTCGACCTGGAGCCGGACTTCACGGTGGTCGGCGAGGCCGCCGACGCCGAGCAGGCGGTCACGGAGACGGCACGGCTGCGCCCCGACGTGGTCCTGCTAGACCTGATGCTCAGCGACCGCGCGCCCGCCGAAGGACTCGACGTGTGCGCCGATCTGCGGGAGCGGCACTCCGACGTGAGCGTCGTCGTGCTCACCACGTTCCTCGACGAGCGGCTGCTGCTGGGCGCGCTGCGCCGCGGCGCCAGCGGCTACGCGCTCAAGGACGTCGACGCAGTGGAACTCGCCCGCATCATCCGCAGCGTGCACGGCGGCCAGTCCGCGTTCGACCCGCGCAGCGCGAAGCTCGTCCTCCGGTCACTGACGGACCAGCCCGGCCCGCCGGGCGGGCTGCTCAGCGACCGCGAGCTCGAGGTCGTCCGGCTGGTCGCCCGGGGCGCCACCAACCTGCGGGTCGCCCGCGAGCTCTATGTGAGCGAGAGCACCGTCAAGTACCACCTGCGGACCGCCATGCGCAAGCTCGGGGCGAGCGACCGGACCGAGCTTGTCTACCGGGCGAGCGCCAGGGGCCTGCTGTAGGGGAAGACCCTGTCCGAACGGTCAGGCCGGCTAGCCCATCCGGTCAACGGGCGCTGCCCGACCGGGTGAGATGTTTCCGCTGGTCGGAGCAGTGACGGTCAGCCGACACCGTTCCTAGGCTCGTAGCGTACGAGCACATGGGCCGATACAGAGGGGTGTGCCATGCCAGGGAACCGTGCCGTCGCCTACATCAGGCCGGGACAGGTGGAAGTCCGGACGATCGACTACCCGAAGCTTGAGCTGCAGGACGGGCCTGGGGTCAACCCGGCGAACGTCGGGCGCAAGTGCCCGCACGGGGTGATCCTCAAGGTCGTCTCGACGAACATCTGCGGCAGCGACCAGCACATGGTCCGCGGCAGGACTACCGCGCCCGAGGGGCTGGTGCTCGGGCACGAGATCACCGGCGAGGTCATCGAGGCCGGGCCGGGCGTGGAGTTCATCAAGGTCGGTGACCTGGTCAGCGTGCCGTTCAACATCGCGTGCGGCCGCTGCCGCAACTGCAAGGAGCGCAAGACCGGGATCTGCCTCAACGTCAACCCGGACCGCCCGGGCTCCGCCTACGGCTACGTGGACATGGGCGGCTGGGTCGGCGGCCAGGCCGAGTACGTCATGGTTCCCTACGCGGACTTCAACGCGCTGAAGTTCCCCGACAAGGACCAGGCGATGGCGAAGATCCGCGACCTGACCATGCTGTCTGACATCTTCCCGACCGGCTACCACGGCGCGCACACGGCCGGCGTGACCACCGGCTCGACGGTGTACGTGGCGGGGGCGGGCCCCGTGGGGCTGGCCTGTGCGTACTCGGCGCTCCTGCTTGGCGCGTCGGTCGTCATCGTCGGCGACATGAACCCGGAGCGGCTCAAGCAGGCGGAGAGCTTCGGCTGCGAGACCGTCAACCTGTCGCAGGACGCGACGCTCGGCGACCAGATCGAGCAGATCCTCGGCGAGCCCGAGGTCGACGCGGCCGTCGACTGCGTCGGGTTCGAGGCACGCGGGCACGGGCACAACGCCGGCGAGGCCCCGGCGACCGTGCTCAACGACATCATGACCGTGGCGCGGGCGGGCGCCGGGCTCGGCATCCCCGGCCTGTACGTGACCGGTGACCCCGGCGGTGTCGACGACGACGCGAAGATCGGCTCGCTGAAAGTGCGGCTCGGCCTCGGCTGGGCCAAGTCGCACTACTTCACCACCGGCCAGTGCCCGGTGATGATGTACAACCGGGAGCTCATGATGGCGATCCTGCACGACAAGGCGCACATCGCGGACGCGGTGAACGCCACCGTGATCCCGCTCGACCGGGCCCCCGAGGGCTACCGGGACTTCGACAGGGGCGCGGCCCGCAAGTTCGTCATCGACCCGCACGGCATGATCGCGCCGTAACAGAGTCCCGGCAGGAAACCCGCGCAGACCTGGGTGGCCGGCCCCAGGCTCGGCCTTGGGTGGATGTGCCTCTGGTGCCGCTATACGGAGGCACATCCACCAGAGCCGCCTGCTCATTCGTCACTGCCCTGCGCTCCCGTGGCAGTAGGGATCCGCTCGTCCTCGACGACCGACCAGCTGACCGAGTTCACGCTTGGCTCGAGGCTGAGGCGGCTCACGGCTGCCTCAAGGACGGCTTAGCGGCCGGCGGTTTGATGCCGGGCGCTCGGGCAAGTAGTGGTCCGGTGGAAAGCCGCAACCGACACGAGGCCACCCGGCGAACCGTCATCATCGCCGGGACGGCGAACATCCTTGTCGGCCTGGCCAAGCTGGCAGCCGGGATCCTGAGCGGGTCAAGCGCCATGCTCGCGGAAGCCGCCCACTCCGCGGCGGACACCCTCAATCAGGGGTTCCTGCTGACGTCACTGCACCAGGCGGAGCGCCCGCCCGACCGCGACCACCCGTTCGGCCACGGTCAGGAACGGTACTTCTGGTCGCTGCTTGCGGCGTTCGGCATCTTCATCGCCGGCGGCGGGTTCTCGATCTTCGAGGGCCTGCTGAGCCTGTCCAGCCGCCACAGCGAGAGCCCGCTCGTCGCGTACGCGGCCCTGGCCGTCGCATTCGCCGCCGAGGGCACCTCACTCGCCCGCGCCTTCTGGCAGGTGCGCGGCGAAGCCCGGCGCCGCCACGAAGAGATCCTCAGCCACGTGGAGTCCAGCCCCGACATCACGGTCAAGGTGGCCCTGTTCGAGGACAGCGCCGCCGTCGTGGGCCTGGTGCTCGCCGCGCTCGGCGTGGGGCTCCGCCAACTGACCGGCTGGGCGGCCTGGGACGGCGGGGCATCCATCGCCATCGGCGTGCTGCTGGTGGGCGTCGCCGTCAAGCTCGGCATGGACAGCAAGGAACTGCTGATCGGACGGGCGGCCAGTCCTGAGATGGAGCGGCTGATACGCGAGGAAATCGAGTCAACGCCCGGCGTGGACGCCCTGCTGGAACTGCGCACCATGCACATGGGGCCGGACAGCCTCATCGTCGCGGCCCGGGTCGCCCTCAAGGACGAACTGGGCGCCGATGAGGCGGAGGACCTCGCCGACGAGGTCGACAGCAGGCTGTCGGAGAAGCTTCCGCTCCAGCTTCACGTGTTCATCGACCCGACGCAGACCCGCCAGGCGCCGCCGCCCGCGACGGCGCGGTCATCGCCCCTGTAGCGGGGACAGGGCTTGCACCGTGGCGGGCGGGCCTCAGGATCCGGTGAGACACTGCTGGATCGCCTCGGCCAGGGCCTTCGCGATCACCTGCTGGCCACCCGTGCTCGCGGCGATCGACGCCTCGAACAGGTCGGTCACGAACAGCGGCTCGATGAGCGCCTGGCTGGCGCGGTCGGCTTCGCGGCGTTGGTTGTTACCGCTCGGGGAGCTGGATCTCCGCGTAGACGGCCCGGTGATCGCTGCCGGGGACGACGTGCACGGAGCTCGCGAGCACCGCGCAGCTCCGGTCCACCAGTACGTGGTCGAGGGTGAGCACCGGGCCCTTCCCCGGTGGTCCCCAGGTGGGCGTCAGCGCGTTCCCCGCCTGCAGCGCGGCGTCGGCGTAGCCGAGGCGCAGCACGTCGCGGAACGCGGCATGATCAAGGGTGGCGTTGAAGTCTCCCGCCAGCACCCTCGGCAGTCCGCCGGGAGCTGGCAGCATCGCGAGCTCCTCACGCCACTGGGTGGGGCCCCCGCGTCCCAGGGTCGGCGTGACGGGGTGCACGCAGACCAGTTCCACCGCATACCCCTTGGGCAGCTCGACCAGCGCGGTCGGCTGCGCCATGTGCACTGGCTCCACGGTCGGGCCCTCGCTCAGCGGGAACCGGGAGTAGATGCCCGAGCCGCGCGAGCCGCCCCTGAGGTCATGCTGCGTGAAAGGCATCAGGTCTTCGAGCCCGGCCTGCTTCAGGCGGGTCACCGCGTCCGCGGTGAGCTCCTGCAGGAAAAGCACGTCCGCGGCAGTCTGCCGGACCCGGGCGACGATAACCTCCGCGTCGGCCCGGCCGAAGTACAGGTTGGCGGTGAGCACCCGCAGCATCGGCCCGCAGGCCCCCGGCTGTGGCCGCTGGATCCGGCGCGACCGCACCACCAGGCCAAGCGCCGCCGCGGCGAGCGCGGCCGTCGCGGCCGGTCTCCGTTGCCTCGCCAGGCGCAGCCCAAGCGCGGCCCACGGCGCGGCCGCTGCCACCTGCGGGGTGAACGACAGCAACGGCACCGTCAGGGTCTCGGTGCGGCGGACCCGATCAGCCGCGGTGATCCTGGCCGCCGCCCACGCGGCAAGCCCGCCCGCCACGGCCCAGGACATATTGACAATCTTCAATCTGACACGTGCCACGATCACACCCTATGACCCCGTGGTGACTGAAGCGGTCCGCCGGAAGTGCAGGACAGGGCTTTAGCCGCAGGCGGCGTTGCCTGGACGGTCAGGGGGTGGTGTAAATCACGGCCAGGTCGTCGTCGGCGTGCCCGGTGGCGGCACGCCGCCAGCGGGGCAGCAGCGCGCTGGTGAGGGTGAGGTCGGTACCGCTTTCCTCGGCGGCCTGCGCCGCGAGCTCAGCGTCCTTGAGCGCGTGCTTGAGGGCGAACGCGGGGGTGAAGTCGCCGGCCAGCATGGTGCGGGCCTTTTGGACCGCCCAGGGCGATCCGAGCGGCATGGACTCAAGCAGGTCCACGATCGCAGCGGGATCAACGCCAAGCTTGTCCGCGAAGGAGAGGGTTTCCGCGGTGATCTCGGTCAGGTTGACGAGCCAGTTGTTGAGAACCAGCTTGGCCCCGGTGCCGAGGCCAGCCGGACCTAGCCAGACGGTGGCCCGCCCGAGCGCGCCGAACACCGGGCCGAGGACATCCCGCACCGTGTCGGGACCGCTGGCCAGGATGACCAGCTGCGCAGCCCGGGCCGGTCCCTCGCTGCCGGAGACCGGGGCATCGACGAATACCATCTCGTGCTCGGCGGCGGACTCGGCGAGCCGGGCCGTCCAGTCAACTCCGACGGTGCCCATCTGCACCCAAATCGCCCCACGACCCGCGGTCAGGAAGCCATCAGGCCCGCTTGCCGCCTGTTCGGTAGCGGCCCCGTCGGCCAGCATGGTGATCACGATGTCGGCACCCTGGACGGCCTTCGCCGGGCTGTCCGCCACGGTCACGCCATCCGCGGTGAGGGCCGAGGCGTGGCTGGCGGTGCGGTTCCACGCTCGCACGCGCAAGCCGCTGCGCGCAAGGTTGGCGGCCATCGGGCTGCCCATGCGCCCGGTACCGAGGAAGGCGATAACGGGTGCGGCCGTCCCGCTTGCCGCGGGCTGGTTGGTGGTCATGTCATGCTCCATGTCGATCGGCTTGTTCAGACGATGGCAAGCGTCGCACGAGGCAGGGTGAGCTAGCGTCACACAGTCGGGTGATTTGCGCCCCCGAGCCGGCAAGACCGCGCAGGCAAGACCGCGCCGATCAGGCCGTGCGCGGCGCGGAGGCGAGCAGGCCAAGGGCGCGGGCCTGATCGACCGCCTCGTGGCGGTGGTGCACGCCGAGCTTGTCGTACAGGTGGCGCATGTGGGTCTTGACCGTGTTGACCGACAGGTAGAGCTGGTCGGCGATCTCCGGTGCGGAGAGCCTGGTCGGCAGGTAGCGCAGGACGCGGAGCTCGGCGTGGCTGAGCGGCTCGCGCAGGCGCGACGGCTCAGCAGGCAGCGAGGCGGGCTTGCTCCCGGCCAGCACGTTCAGCACCGCAGAGAGCGCGGCAGCGTGCGCGGTGCCCTCCCGGCGATGGCGCTCGAGCAGCGCCAGCGCCGGGTCGTGGAGAAACGGAAACAGCAGGCTCTCTGGCTCGGCGTGGCCCAGGGCGGACTCCAGGGCACCCCAGGCGGCGCCCGCGTCGCCGAGCGCGTCGCGGGCGATCGCTTCGAGCAGGAAAGCCTGGACCGTCCACAGGTGGGCGTACTCCAGCGAGACCGGGCCGCTGGTGACGGGCGCGAGCACGGCGGCCGCTGCCTTGGGATCATCCTGGGCGAGCCGCAGCGCCGCCTCTGCGATCCGCATCTCCCCGCTTCCGCGATCTGGCCCGTCCATATCGCAGAGGGCCCGTTCGACGCGCCGCGTTTCGCCCGTCTGCACCAAGGTCTGCAGCACGTGCGAACGCAGCCGCGCGGCAAGCGTGTGCGGGGTCACGAGCAGCTTGGCCAGCCGCTCGGCCGTCCGGAAAGCGCGCAGTGCCGCGTCGTGGCGACCGCTTACGGACTCGAGCATCCCGCGGCCGTGGTACAGCCTCATCCCGGCCGCCGGGTCGGCTTCGGCCCGAACCGTGCGCTCGGCACGCGCGAGCGACCGTTGTCCCTCCTCAAGCCGTCCCTGGGCGACCATCGCCACCCCGAGCGCCAGGTAGGCGACGCCGGCAACCGGCTCGTCAGACCAGCCGTGGCGTTCGGCCAGCTCGATCGCCTGCAGGCTGCGCTGCGCCCCGAGCGGGAATGACCGCCAGCTCTCCAGCTGCGCCCTGTTTGCCAGGCCGGTCACCTCCAGGTAGGGCCATCCGCCCTGGCGCGCCAGGGCGATGCCGTCCTCCAGGTGCCGGTCCGCGTCGTCAAGGCGGGCCGTCCACATCTCAGCGGTGCCGAGGTCAATCAGCGCCAGCGCGCGCAGGTCCCCGCCTAGCCCGAACTCCGCCGGGTCGGCGGCCGCCGCGGGGGCCAGCAGCCGTTGCGACTCCTCGGCCACGGCGAGCAGGTCGCCACGCTGGCGGGCAAGCCGCATGCGCACGACGTCGCGGACCACCTGCGCGCGCCCGCGCCGGTCGGCGGGCACGGATTCAAGTCCCCGGGTCGCGAGCGCCAAGTACCGTGCGGCCGTATCCAGCGACCCTCGTGCTAGCTCGCCGGCCGCCATCCGCGCGGCCAGCTCAGCGTCCGCCGCGATCACGTTGGCAGGGAACCGGGCCAGGAGCTCGTCCGCGGTGGCGCCGAGCCCGCCCAGCCCGAGGCCAACCCAATGGTCCGACAGCAGCCGGGCGGCCAGGCTCCAGTTTTCCGCGGCCTGCGCGTGGAAGACTGCCTCAACGGGATACCCGTGTTCCGCAAACCAGCCGGCGGCGGCCGCGTGCAGCGCCGGAACCTCGGCCGGAGCGGTGCCCCGCAGCTCGAGCCGCAGGAGGTCGGCGAACAGCTGGTGGTACCGGAACCAGGTCCGCCGCGCGTCTAGCGAGACCACGAACGCGCCTGCCTCCTCGAGCTGCTGCAAGACGCGTTCCCCGCCAGAGCCGCCGGTCAGCAGGTCGGCAAGCTCGCCATTGACCCGGTCAAGTACCGAGGTCCGCAGCAGCAGCCGCCTGGCCTCCTGCGGCTGCCGCTCCAGGACCTCGGCCAGCAGGTACTCGGCGACGGTGCGCTCGCTGCCGCTGAACTCGGCGGCGAAGCGTTCCGGGTCGGGATGCCCGGCAAGCGACAGCGCCGCCAGCCGCACCCCTGCCGCCCAGCCCTCGGTCCGCTCATGCAGCCGGGCCAGCGCCGCATCGGACAGCGATACCCCGGCCGCCTCAAGCAGAGCCCGCGTCTCGGCCAGGGTGAACCGCAGGTCGGCCGCCCGGATCTCGGTGAGCTCCCCGGTCAGGCGCAGCCGGTGCAGGCCTATATGCAGGTCGTGACGGGTGGCCAGGACCAGCCGCAGGAAAGCAGGGGCGCGCATCACCAGCAGCTCCAGCTGGCGCAGCGCCTCGGCCGAGCGCAGCTCGTGCAGGTCGTCGATCACTAGCCAGACCTGCTCATCCAGCGACGCGAGGTCGTCAAGCAGTCGCTCGACGATCCCCCAGCCGTCCAGTTCTGGTGCCGCGGTCAGCTCTCGTACCAGCGTCGCCCCGGGGGCAGTGTCCCGCAAGGCGCCCACGACCGAGACCCACAACCGAGCGGGATCACGCTCCCCGCTCTGCACCGACACCCATCCGGCGTGCCCGGCCAGGTGCGCCCCGGCGATCCAGGAGCGCAGCAGGACTGTCTTCCCGCTCCCCGCGGGCGCCGACAACTGGACCACACGGCTGGCCTTCGCGAGCCGCTCGAACAGCCCTGGGCGGGAGACAACTCCGTCCCGGGCAGCGGGACCGGCGGTCCCGGACCAGGTGGCAGGCTCCACTGTGCCCCTCCTTGGCTGCCCAGCTTTTACGTTACATCCTCCCCCGGCGCGGCCGATCGTGCTCCGGGCCGCCTGCCGCGGCGGGTGACAGCGCCGGATCACCCTGCCGTGTGACGCCAGCTCACCCCGCCGGGAGCGAGGCTTAGGCGATCTGACAAGGGCTTGTAAGGAGCTGGACATGACAGTGCAGAACTTGACACCCGGGCGGCTACGCGGCCAGCGCAGCGCCGATGGTTCCGGTCATCCGCCGAGCGCTGGCCGCGGGGGGTTCGCCGTCCACCGCCGGGTCGGATTCTGGCTGGTGGCGCTGGTATTCATCGGCGCCATGCTGGGTACCACCCTGCCGACTCCGCTGTATGACATCTACCAGGCCAGGTTCCATTTCTCCGCGGCCATCGTGACGGTGACCTATGCCGTCTACGCCGCCGCGGTGCTGGTCACCTTGCTCGTGGCGGGGCGGTCGTCGGATCAGGCCGGACGCAAGCCAGTGCTGGCCGTGGCCCTCGGGGCCAGCGCGGTGAGCACCGTCGTGTTCATCCTGGCCCCCGACGTGGCGACGCTCATGGTGGGCCGGATCATCTCCGGGCTGTCGGCAGGCCTGATGACTGGCACCGCGACGGCCATGCTCGCCGAGCTGGCCCCGGCGTCGGGCGGCCGCCGGGCGTCGCTGGTGGCCACGGTGGCGAACATGGGGGGCCTGGGCCTTGGCCCGCTCGTCGCTGGCCTGTTCGCCCAGTACGCACCCGACCCCACCACCCTGGTGTTCGAGGTGTACCTGGCGGTGCTGGCGGTTGCGGGCCTCGCCGTCCTAGCCGCTCCCGAGACGGTGCGCCCGCGTCGCCGGCCGACCTTGCGCTTCACCGGCCTGGACATCCCCACCCGCGGCCGCGGCGAGTTCGTCGCCGCCGCCGTGGCCGGGTTCGCCGCCTTCGCCCTGCTCGGGCTGTTCAGCTCCGTGGTCCCTGGCTTCCTGGCCGACGTGCTGCACCAGGGCAGTCACGCCGTCCAGGGCGCGGTCGTGTTCCTGATGTTCGCGGTGGGGACGATCACCCAGGTTACGCTGTCCAGGTTCGACAGCCGCCGCGTCGTCCTGGGGGGCCTGGGCCTGTTCCTGGCCGCGCTGGGGCTGATCCTTCCCGGTCTCGACCTGGCCAGCATGCCCCTGTTCCTGGCCGGGACGGTGGTTGGCGGGGCAGCGGTCGGCGCCATCTTCCTCGGCAGCTTGGCCACCGCCAGCCGGCTGGCCCCGCCCGAGCACCGCGGGCAGACCATCTCCACCTACTTCGTGGGCTGCTACTTCGGCCTGATCATCCCCGTCGTCGGTGTGGGCATCGCCGCCGAGTTCATCGGGACCTTCCCGGCTGTGCTCGCGTTCTCGATCCTGCTCGCCGCCCTCTGCCTGTTCTCCCTCAGCCGTGTCGCACGGGTCAACGCGACGGGCACGCCCGAGGTGAGCCGATGAGCGGCGAGCGGCACGACCCACGGCTGCCGGTGAACTACCAGATCCGTGTCCGCGGCCTCCTGGGGAAGATGACGCTGCGCGCGTTTCCCGCCCTGCGCGCGGAAGCCGATGGCGGGGACACGCTGCTGACCGGTCCCCTCGCCGACCAGGCGGCACTGCACGGCGTGCTGGCCCAGATCGAAGCGCTCAAGCTGGAACTCCTCGAGGTCCGCCGCTGTTGACGCGGGCGGGAGCGGGTGGAACATGAATCCGTTCGGGACAATTCTCTTTGTCCCGAACGGATTCTGGTTGCACGCTGACAGGCCGATGACCATCGGCCGGCCGGCGATCCCTGCCCCCGCCGAGGGGCTGTGGCATGATCCCCGCGACTGTGCGAGAGTCCGTTCATGGGGATCGTGTTCGGTGCTGATGACGGACCGAGTGCACGCGCGCTCTCGTCGATCACCTGCGCGGCGCCGAGAATCCTGTGGAGTCTGCCAGCATCAACCTGATCACGGACCTGTGACCTCGGCTGGGGTCCGGTGGCGCTTACGGGGGTTTCGCCATGACGCCTACGGCCAGCAGACGTGGCCGGTCGAAGAGCCTGGTGTTGACCGCGATGATCTTCGCGGTCGCGATGACGTTCATCGACCAGACGATCGTGTCGATCGCGGCGCCGACAATCCAGCATGACCTGGGGCTGTCCAGCAGCGGCATGCAGTGGGCGATCAACGCCTACCTGCTCTCGCTGGCGGCGCTGTTCGCGTTCGGCGGCCGGCTCGGCGACACGGTAGGGCACCGCAAGATGGTGGTCGTCGGGGTGATCATCTTCGCCGTGTCGTCGGCGCTGTGCGGGCTGACACCGCACGGCGGTGCGGCGGAGGCGTGGATCGTGACCTTCCGTGCCGTGCAGGGCCTGGGCGGGGCGCTCATGTTCCCCGCCGCGATCGCCATCGTGGTGGCAACGTTCGACCTGGGCTCGCGAGGCCGTGCGCTGGCGCTTTTCTTCGGCGTCGCCGGAGGGCTGACGGCGATCGGCCCGATCGCCGGCGGTTACCTGATCGAGTGGACCTGGCGGGCGATCTTCTGGATCAACGTCCCGGTCGCCATCATCGCGCTGGTGCTGGTCGCCATCTCCAAGCCGGAAACCGAGCACATTCCCGCGCCGATCGACTACCGCGGCCTGGCCCTGATCATCGGCGGGGTGGGGCTGAGCGTGTTCGGGTTCCAGCAGTCTGCGCTGTGGGGCTGGGGCAACCCGGCTATCGAGGTGTGCATCGCCGTCGGTGTCGTGCTGCTCGTGGTGTTCTACCTGGTCGAGCAGCGGACCGAGGTGCCGCTGATGAACGTGCGCATCTTCCGCAACCAGCCGTTCCTGGTGGAGAACATCATCTTGGGGATCTCCATGATGACGTTCATCCCGGTCTTCTTCTTCGCCAGCATCTACGGGCAGATCGCCCTGGCGGAGAAGGCGACGACCGCCAGCCTGCTCATTCTGTACTTCTTCCTCGGCTTCGTGGTCGCCGCGCAGGTCGGCGGCCGGATGCTGGACCGGATAGGGGCCAAGCGGCCGGTGGTGCTCGGCTGCGCGCTCGCGGCCGTTGGCTACTTCCTGTGGGCAGGGCAGGTGACCGGCCTGCGCGCGGGCTCCCAGGTGATCTGGATCATCGTGTCCGGCGCTGGCATGGGGCTGATGCTCGGACAGGCCAACACCGATGCGATCAACCGCGCCTCCCGGTTCTCCTACGGTGAGGCCACCGGCATCACGCAGACCGTCCGCAATTACGGCGCCAGCCTCGGGTTCGCCATCCTGGGCACGGTCCTGATCTCCGATTTCCGGTCCAGTATCACCGCCTCGCTCGTCGCCAGGGGCGTGCCAGGCCCTGCTGCATCAGCCCAGGCGGCCGCCACCGCCCAGCTGCAGGGTGGCAGCGGCAGCGTCGCCGCCATCCCGCAGTTCATCCGCGCCGACTTCGCCACCGCGATCCAGGACGTGCTCTACGGCATGGGCATCATCATGGCGGTAGCCGCCGTCGTGGCCCTCTTCGGCCTCAGGGCCGGCGTCCAGCAGGCCGCCGAGTCGCAGGAGCCACTGGTCGTGCCGCAGGCCGACGAGTGAAGAAGGTTAAGAGCCCCCATCACGGGAAGCTAAGGCTCCTACTCGCACCAAAGGAGGCGCGACATGGGCTTTATGGACAAACTCCGCAATCGGTTCAAGATGGGCAGGGGCCGGGTCAAGCAGAACGTGGGCCGGGCAACTGATGATCCGTACCTGGAGACCAAGGGGCAGGCCGAGCGTATCGAGGGCGCCGGACGGGAGGTCGGCGAGCAAGTCAAAGACGCTGGCAAAAACGTGCGGGACGCGTTCAAGGACTAAGCCGCTTAGGTAGCGGCGAAATCCGGCATTATCCGGCTGCCTCCCCGGCTGGACGAGCACAGACCCCGGCAGCGGGCTGCCGGGGTCTTTGCCATGGCGACAACGGTGTCACGCAATCGGCCAACCACGGCGGGTCATCTCGCGTTCCTTTGCCGACCCCGGTCTGATGCCGCTACAGGCGACAGTTACGATTGTTCTGTCATGCGACAAAACTGAATTCTGAGCAGCGCATGCCAGCACGGCGGCAAGCAGTTCCGCGACGTGCGCACCGGGGATTGCCGCCGCGAGCAAGCCTCTCAAATACACCTGCGTCCAGGCTGGAGCCATCAAGTCGGCTTCCCTTACCAGGACGAGTTCATATACCGAGGCTGTGTCGGCAGTCGACCGGAACCCTAACGAGGTGAGTGGCATGATTGTCCTGTTCCCTCCTTCAGCCTTCCCGCCGCTGGCTCTAGGTTTCTTCGGCCTGGGCACGGGTTACCTGATCCAAGGGCCGCAGGAACTGGCCGGATGGCCGAAGGCTGACGAACGCGTGGATCGCGCCTTGGGCGTGTGGGGCATATGGCTGCCCGGATTCTGCCAGTTCGTCACTGGCGTGATCTTGTTCGTCGGGTTCACGTGGCTGCAGGTCTTCACCGGGTCCCCGGTGTTGTACATGGCGGCACTCGCGTTCTCCGCGTACGGCATCCACTGGTTCGCGCTCGGCTGGAACCGGTACCGCGGTAACGACTCGCGGCCCAATGCCGGCATGTGCGTGGCGTACATGGTGATCTCAGCGCTGGGCGCCAACGTGTTCTTCTATGCCGGAGACTGGCCAGTCGGGCTGTTGTTCCTCGGCCTGTTCGGGGTCTACTTCTTCCACTTCTTCGCCTCGATCGGCGTCACGCAGGCCGAGCGGGGACTGGGCGCTGTTCGCTTGGCAACCGGCTGCTGGCTGATGTACCTCACCTACGCGGTCGCGGTGGACTTCGCTATCGGATTTCACTGGAGGACCTAGCCCCAACAAGGGCCAGGAACGGCAGGCGGCCTCGATACTCAGAATCCCGCGTTGCCGACGAGCGCCATCATCAGCAGCGGGCGGATGATCTCCGCCCGGCCGGCGGCGTAGCGCAGGCCCGCGCGCAGCTGCCCACGGGCGCGCCGTACGGGCGGGACCGGATGCAGGCCGCGGACATCGAGGCTGAGCAGCGAGGCGATGACGAAGCCGAAGCTGACGGCGTTGACCGCAAAGCACCAGCCGATGCCGACGGTGCTGACCAGCACCGCCGCGACGGTCGGCCCGATCACCCGGGCAACGTTCACGGAGGTGCTGTTGAGGACGACGGCGTTGCGGATGAGGTCGCGGCCGACCACCTCCTGGACGAACGCCTGACGGGCCGGGTTGTCCACGGCGCTGAAGATGCCGAACAGGATCGCGAGGACCACCACCTGCCACAGCCGGATGCTCCCGGTCAGGACGCTGACGCCGAGGATGGCGGAGACCAGGCCGAGTCCGATCTGCGTGGCGAGCAGGATGCGCCGCTTGGCAAATCGATCGACGATTAGCCCGGAGTACGGCGAGAAGAGCAGAATCGGCGCGTACCTGGCCGCGGCGGTCAGGCCAAGGATCACGCCGGAATGCGTCAGGCGGAGCACGAGCAGCGCCTGGGCGACCGTCTCCACCCAGGTGCCGATCAGGCTGAGCGCCTGCCCGGAGACGTACCGGCGGAAGTTCGGCACCCTGAGCGCGGCGAACATGAGGGCCTCCTCGTGAGCTGGGGGTGTGGCGAGCGCGGGCTCCGGTGAATGCGGTGCGCGCTAGCGGTGGAACCACGGTCCGTTCGGTAGCGGGACTGTCGTTATTCCGAACGAGGGGTGTTGCACCACCTCAGGTCACTGGCGAACGTGCGGGGGCCCGCCGCCTCGGCCGAGGTGGCGCGCCCCCGCAATCCGCGGGACGCTAGCTCACCGCGTGCTGCAGCGGCCAGTGATGCAAGCCACCGGCAAGGACCGGCCGTCGCTGCGAGTGGTTCAGCGCCACCGAAGCAACCGAGATCACCGCCGCGATCACGATAACCGGAGCGACCGGCGCGAAAGCGTGCGCGTGGTAAAGCAGCCAGTCGCCGAGAAAGGCGCCGGCGGCCAGGCCGACGATGGTCCCGGTCAGCCGCAGCGCCTCTGCAGCGTTGAGCGACCAGGTGGCGATGCCGCTGGCCAGGGAGATGAACGTGGCGGTGAATGCCGTGGTAGAGATGCCAGGCACGTGAAGCGAGCGGGCGGCGTTCGTCTGCAGGCCCATCCCGACCGCTCCCAGGGCGACCAGGAGGTAGGTCAGACTGGCAGGCGTCGAGGTCGCCAGCCACCCGGCGAGGAAACCGCACTGCAGGATGAGTCCGGCCCCGAGCGTGACTGACACGCGGCGCGGCCACACATGGAAGATGTTTTTATCCTCTATTTCCTGATTGCCGTCGAACGCCTTCAGGATCCACATCGCCAGCGCGGCGCCCGCGGCGAACGCGGCGAGCGAGACCACGACCGTGACCGGATTCGGGCCAGCGGGCGGGCGGGTGCCGGCGACGCCGACCCCGAGGAACACGAGGTTTCCTGTCTGGAACGCCGCGAAGACCTTCCCGAACGACAGGAAGAAGATGGCGTCATAGATTCCTGAAGAGAACGACAGCGCTACGAGCAGCCCGTCGCGGATGGCCAGGTCCCTCGGCGACGCGTGCGCGGCAGCTCGGTCTACCACCCTGTCATGCATGGTTTCCTCCCGATATCAACGGGACCGTGCGGCGGCCGGCATTCGGTTTCGCCGGCCGCCACGGGGGTTTGGGATCAGACGATCTTCTTCTCGTGCATCGACCCGATCTCGTCGCCGCTGTACCCGAGCTCGGCGAGGACGTCATCGGTGTCCGCTCCGAGCAGTGGCGCGCCCTTGATCTCGGGCGTGAAGGAGGAGAACTTGACGGGGCTGCCCACGGTCAGGTAGGTGCCGCGTCCCTTCTGGTCAACCTCGACCACCGTGCCGCTCTTGCGCAGGTCCTGGTCGTAGGCGATCTCCTTCATGGAAAGCACCGGGGCGCAGGGGATCTCGTACTTGCGCAGGATGTCGACGGCCTCGTACTTGGTCTTGTCCGACAGCCACTTCTCGATCTGGTCGAAGATGTCGAAGATGTGCGGCTGGCGGGCCTCGGCGGTGGCGTAGGCGGGGTCGTCCTTCCACTCCGGGTGGCCGACGGCCTCGCAGGTCCGCGCCCAGTTCTGCTCCTGGATGGTGAAGTAGATGTAGGCGTTGGGGTCGCTCTGCCAGCCCTTGCACTTCAGCACCCAGCCGGGCTGCCCGCCGCCGCCGGCGTTGCCGCCGCGCGGCACGACGTCGGTGAAGGTGCCGTTGGGGTACTGCGGGTACTCCTCGAGGTAGCCGGTGCGCTCCAGCCGCTGCTGGTCGCGGAGCTTGACCCGGCACAGGTTCAGCACCGCGTCCTGCATCGACACGGAGACCTTCTGGCCCTGGCCGGTCTTCTCCCGGCCGATCAGCGCGGCCAGGATGCCGATCAGCAGGTGCATCCCGGTGTTCGAGTCGCCGAGCGCCGCAGCACTGATCGTGGGCGGCCCGTCCCAGAAGCCGGTCGTGGAGGCGGCGCCCCCGGCCGCCTGAGCCACGTTCTCATAGACCTTCAGATCGGACCAGGAGGACTCGTCGTTGAAGCCCTTCACCGAGCCGTAGACCAGCTTCGGGTTGAGTTCCCGGATGTGGTCCCAGGACAGGCCCATCCGGTCCATCGCGCCGGGCGCGAAGTTCTCCACCAGGACGTCAGCCTCCCGGATCAGCTGCTCCATCACCGCGAGCCCCTCGGGGGTCTTGGTGTTGATCGCCAGCGACCGCTTGTTGCTGTTGAGCATCGTGAAGTACAGGGCATCGACGCCGGGGATGTCGCGCAGCTGGTGGCGGGTGACGTCACCGCCGTTCGGGCGCTCGACCTTCAGCACGTCGGCGCCCATCCACGCCATCTGCTGGGTGCAGGCCGGGCCGGCCTGCACGCCGGTGAAGTCGATGACCTTGATGCCAGCCAGGGGCAGGGTGCCAGTCATGATCGTTCTCCCTTACGGTTGTTCCTCTGCGAGCGTTCTTGTCCGGATGTTTGTGGTGTAGGTATTTATTTCTGGTATTTGTCGTACGGGGGTCAGCGGGCGGGTACCGGGATCGGCGCCGCGTTGGCCAGGGGCTGGGGGTTGAGGCTGCCGATGTGGCCGCTCTCCGCGCCCGCGGCGGGGTCGAGCACGCAGTCGATCAGCGCGGGCCGCCCGGAGGCGATCGCCTCGCCGAGTGCCGGCCGCCACTTCCGCCGGGGTCGTGGCGTGGTACCCGGTGCCGCCGAAGGCCTCGATGAGCCGCTCGTGGTGCGCCGCCGCGTCAAGCACCGTCGGCGCCGGGTCAGCGGAGGTGGCGTTGACGGCGTCGCCGCGGTAGACACCGCCGTTGTTCAGCACCAGAACGGTGACGGGCAACTGGTAGCGGCAGATCGTCTCGATCTCCATGCCGCTGAACCCGAACGCGCTGTCCCCCTCGATCGCCACGACCGGCGCGCCGGTCTCGACCGCCGCGGCGATCGCGTAACCCTGCCCGATGCCCATCACGCCCCAGGTGCCGCTGTCGAGCCGGTGCCGCGGCAGCCGCATGCCGATGACGTTGCGGGTGATGTCCAGGGCGTTGGCGCCCTCGTTGACCACGTAGACGTCCGGCCGCCCGGCCAGCACGCCGCGGACCGCGCGCAGCGCGTTGTAGAACCGCATCGGGGACGGGTCTTCCGCCATCCGCTTGCGCATCGACTCGGCGTTGCGGGCCTTGCGCGCGTCAAGCTCGGCCCGCCACGCGGCCGGGACGGCGATCTGGCCGGGGCGGGCGGGAGCGAGGACGTCAGGACGTTCGTTCAGGGCGGCCAGCACCGAGCCGATGTCGCCGACCAGCGGCGCGGCGATCGGCTGGTTGCTGTCCAGTTCGCTTGCCTCGATGTCCACCTGGATGAACTTCGCGTCCGCCGACCACTGCGGCGCCTCGCCGTGACCGAGCAGCCAGTTCAGCCGCGCGCCGACCAGCATCACCACGTCCGCCCTGGCCAGCGCCAGCGACCGGGCCGACGCGACCGACTGCGGGTGATCGTCGGGCAGCAGCCCCTTGGCCATCGACATCGGCAGGAACGGGATGCCGGTGGATTCGAGGAACGACCGGATCTCCTCATCAGCCTGGGCGTACGCGGCGCCCTTGCCCAGGACGACCAGCGGCCGCCGGGACCCGGCGAGCAGCGACAGCGCCCGGTCCACGGCCTCCGGAGCGGGCAGTTGCCTGGGCGCGGGGTCGGTCAGCGGCCACAGCGTCGCCGCGCCCGCGACCGCGTCCATCACTTCACCAAGCACCGCGCCCGGGACGTCGAGGTAGACACCGCCAGGGCGGCCGGAGATTGCGGTGCGGAAAGCCCGGGCGACGCCGCGTCCGATGTCCTCGGCCCGGTCGATGCGATAAGCCGCCTTCGCGAACGGCTTGGCCGCCGCGAGCTGATCGAGTTCTTCGTACTCACCGCGCTGCAGGTCAACAAGGTGCCGCTCACTGGACCCGGAAATCTGGATCATCGGGAAGCAGTTCACGGTCGCGGCGGCCAGGGAAGGCAGCGCGTTGAGAAAGCCCGGCGCGGACACCGTCAGGCACACACCGGGCACCTTGCTCAGGAAGCCCGCCGCCGCCGCAGCGTTCCCGGCGCTTGCCTCGTGCCGGAAACCGATGTACCGGATCCCGGACGCCTGCGCCAGCCGCGCCAAGTCCGTCACCGGGATGCCCACGACACCGTAGATCGTCTCGACCCCGTTCAGCTTCAGGGCATCGACCAGCAGGTGGAACCCGTCCGTCAGCGCCGCCGGCTGCTGGCCGGCTGCCAGGTTCGCTTCAATAGCAGTCATGTCGTGACTCCTTTGCCTGGGCTGATTTTCTCTGTCTCGCTTTCCAGTATTAACGGACGGTTCCTGGCACGTCCAAGACGGATTATCTACCGCCTCATAGGCGTCGCTTATCAACTGGCTGATTCGCCCTGCGCGACCCCCGCTATCCGCCAAGCAGGGACAATAGGTATAATTACCCTATTCGCAGGCCCTAGATGGAGCGTAGCGTAATGCTATTCCGGCAACTCGAGTATTTCGTGGCGCTAGCACGGGAACGCCATTTCGCGCGGGCCGCCGCCGCCTGTTATGTCTCACAGCCCGCACTGTCGGAGGCAATCAGGAAGCTCGAGCACGAATTGAATGTGCCGCTCGTTAACCGGGGCCACGCCTTCGAGGGCCTCACACCCGAAGGCGAGCGGCTGGTGGTGTGGGCCCGGCGGATACTAGCGGACCATGACGCGCTCCAGCAGGAGGTGCGCGCGATACGGTCCGGCCTGACCGGTCAGCTCCGGCTGGCCGTCTCCACCTCCGCGTCCACTACCGCCACCATGGTTCTCACCCCGTTCTGCTCCGCTCATCCCCTGGTTAACGTGGACCTCCAAACCCGGCTCTCCACCGAGGACATCCTGCGCGAGCTGCGCCGCTTCGACCTTGACGCCGGCATTGTCCATCTCGACGGCGCGGACACCTCGGACGTGGCGGTCGTGACGCTGTACACCGAGCGCTTCGTGCTGGCGGCCAGTCGCCGCCTGCTGCAGGGTGACTGGAGCGATCGCATCGCATGGTCGGAGCTGAGTCAGCTTCCGCTGTGCATGCTCAGCCAGACGCGCGGTAGTCGTCAGCTCATCAACAGCCTGCTCGCGGAGAACGGGCTTGTGCTCCGGCCACGTATCGAGACCGACTCCGTCGCGTCCATTTTCGCTTTCGTCGATTCCGGACGCTGGGCGGGCGTGGTCCCGCAGGAATGGATCCACGCCTTCAGCTTCGCACCGGATATCCGCATCGTTGCCATCGACGACCCGGCTATCACGTCAACGGTGAGCCTGGTGACCAGCGCATCGGAACCCGGCTCGCCGCTCGCCCGGGCCCTGGCGAAAACCGCCCGCCAACTTTCGCTTGACGAGCTTTTCGGCTCCTGATCGACAACTGCCTCAACTAAGGGGGCTCTGCCGCACCCAGGGAGAACGCCGGACCGTCGCCATACCGTGACGAATCCTCCACACTCGGGATGAAAAGGGCGCAGAGTAGTCGCTCGTGGCGCCATCGGCGAGCGCCAGAGCCTCGGCCACGGCGCATAGGAAGCTTTCGCCATGGGTAAAGCACCCGTGAGCTACACGGCAGCCGACAATCGCCGCGACGTGCAGGAATGACGCTACTGCAGTGACTGCGGAGCGCCTCCGTTCGCCCGGGCGGCCTGTCTTAGGGCCACTTAGCCCTGGACGAGCGCCCGCTTTGGGATGATATGTGGACGTGAGTGGGACGCGATGTGGCCCTATGTCCGCGCGGTCCCGAGACGGACGGCCAACGCGAGGTCACGCGGCACGGAAGGACGAGACGGAGGGATGTATTTCCGCAGGCAGCGGGCCAACCGGCGGCTGACGTGAGCTACGGACGGTGGAATGAGGAGAAAATGTTCTATAAGATCGAAAATGGTGACTTCATTGCGACCGAGCACATTGTGCGTATATATGTCGAATACAATCCTATGCACCCAGGCGAGGCCGGAAAGCCGTATAGCATCCTGGCAAAGCTTGTTACGGGCGACGCTGTGCCACTGGGGTACGTCGTATCGAAAGATGACGCGCAGTCTGTGGTAGACGCTGCGGCTGCAGCTATGGGCTGAAGCGCCTAACTCTCGGCTTGGGCTACGGGCCCTCAATGACGCCTTCGCTCCCCGGTTCAGGCGGTGCGGGTGTCGTACGTGGCGCGGTTGGCGAGCACGTCGTCCATGTGCGTCTCGGCCCAGGTCTTGAGGCCGCGCGTCATCTGGTGCAGTGAGAGGCCGAGGCCGGTCAGCTCGTAGGACACCGTGACGGGCACGGTCGGCGTCGCGGTGCGGCTGATCAGGCCGTCACGCTCCAGGGAGCGCAGCGTCTGGGTGAGCATCTTCTGGCTGACGCCGGCCAGCAGGCGGGACAGCTCCGAGTAGCGCATCGGCCGGGGCTCGCCGGCGCAGCCGGCGCCGGGCTGGTGCGGGCCGTCGCTGCCCAGCGCGGCCAGGACCAGCGTGACCCACTTGTCGGAGAGACGGTCGAGCAGCTTGCGGCTCGGACATCCCGCCAGGAAAGCGTCATATTCCGCTTTGGCCTGTGCCCTCTTCTGGGCCGCCGTCATCGTTGCCATCGACCGCTCCTCTGACCTGAGGGTGCCTTACGCACTCCGAAGTGCCTACTTCCCATCAGGATGTTACCTCTCCATAGTGGAGCAGGTATCCGTTAGGCACCACGATCGCCTAGCTCAACACGAAAGACAGAGGCATGAGCACGCTCTCCACTTCGCTTCCCGGCGGCACCTGGACCCTGGGCGACCTGACCGTCAGCCGGTTCGGCTACGGCGCCATGCAGCTCGCCGGCCCAGGGGTCATGGGGCCGCCCGCCGACCACGACGGCGCACTCGCCGTCCTCCGCGAGGCCGCCGGCCTCGGCATAACCCACATCGACACCAGCGACGCCTACGGGCCGCACGTCACCAGCCAGCTGATCCGTGAAGCGCTGCACCCGTACCCCGAGTCGCTGCACATCGTGACGAAGGTCGGCGCGACCCGTGACTCCCACGGCGGCTGGCCCCCGGCCCGAGAGCCAGAAGACCTGCGCCGGGCCGTCAACGAGAACCTTGAGAACCTCGGCCTCGAAGTGCTCGACGTGGTCAACCTCCGGCTCGGCAACGCCCAGGGACCCCAGCCAGGCTCGCTCGCCGAGCCGTTCGAGACGCTCGCCGAGCTCCAGCGCCACGGCCTGATCCGGCACCTCGGAGTAAGCAACGCGACGGCGGAACAGGTCACCGAGGCACAGGCGATCGCGCCGGTCGTGTGCGTGCAGAACATGTACAACCTCGCCTACCGCCAAGACGACAAGCTGATCGACATGCTCGCCGAACAGGGCATCGCCTACGTGCCCTTCTTCCCGCTCGGCGGCTTCAGCCCACTGCAGTCCTCGGCGCTCTCGACCGTAGCCGCCCGGTTGGACGCGACGCCGATGTCCGTCGCCCTGGCCTGGCTGCTGCAGCGGTCGCCGAATATCCTGCTGATTCCCGGCACCTCGTCCGCGGCGCACCTGCGCGAGAACGTCGCCGGCGCGGGACTCATCCTCTCCGGCAAAGAGCTCGCCGAGCTAGACACCATCGGCCACTAGCCGGGTATCCGCAGGCCCGGCGACCCCCGCCGCACCATGATCTGCCCCCGGATGAGGGACGCGGCGGAGGTTACCCCAACGGTCGGTGCCGCCCCGCCTGTGCGCAGCCGTTCGTGCAAGCGGCGTCCAGTGACGAGGCGAGCGCTAAAGCCGAGGCTCCGGAACGAATAGTCACGTTAAGCGGCCCCGTCGGGCTCCTTAGCTGACTATTCGTTCCGTTGCTACAAGTGCCGCCAATGGCATCAGGTGCGAACTGGCGACAGTCTGCGATTGGGCGTCCCCCGGCAAGAAAGAATCTGCGGCCCAGTCCGCGCGAACATCACCGTCGGCTCGCCGCCGCGCTGCCCGGTCGGGAGGTTCCGCGCGTTACCGCGGACTGCGCGCGAGCCGGCGGTGCCGCAGAATGACGACCTGGCCGCGTGGTTCGGCGCCCTGGCCGGGGAGGGGCGTGGCTACTGCGTTTCGGTGGTGCGGGCGAGCACACCGCAGGAGGTACTCCAGCGGACCGGCTTCACTCGGGACTCGGTGGCACAGGGCACGTGGCGGCAACTCCAGCAGTCCCGGGACGCCACGGATCCGGATCAGGGAAACGTGGTGGCGGCAATCGCCGCGGGGCCGGACGTTCTCGTGGTCAGCGACGACCCCGGCCTTCCGGTGGAACGGCTGTCGCCCTCGACGTTGGTGGCAGGCCGTCCGGGGGCGGTCTTCATCGCCGACAGCACCACGATGCACGAGACGGGACATCCGCTGCTGGCGGTGACGACCGAGTGGGACGGCGAGCCCTTCGCCGAAGACGAGGAGGACTTCGTCACGCAGTTCCGCCTGATGCCGGACTCGGCGGCGGAGATCAGCACGAATCTCGATCTCGGCAACATGGACTTCGAAGACTTCGCGGGCGACGGGGTGCACGAACGCTGGCTGTGACGCCGCATCAGCGCTTCCGCACGCACCAGGCGGTCTGTCACGACCCGGCGCGCCCGTCCGCCGTCCTGCTGCCCGTTGCCGGTGGCTCTTGAGCGGACCTGTCAGGATCCCCGCTCACCGTGGGCGCCGCAGGTCAGTCTCCCGGACCGTCTCCTAGGTAGTCGAGGAAGACCGCCGGTATGCCAAGGACGAACGTGTGCGCATCGTGGGTCATGCGCAGACCGCGGGGATCCCAGCTGAACACCCAGTGATGAGTGCCGGTCAGGTGCGTGATGGTCCTGATCAGCGCCTCCTCCCTGATGCGCCGTGTGAGGTCGGGTGAGTCGCTCTCAAGCGCGACTTCGTAGGTAAGCCCGTCCTTGTCCAGCTTGGCGAGTTCCTCGATCCGGGCGTCTACCGCCAGCAGCACGGGGGCAAGGTACAAGTCGGTTACGTCATGCGGCCTGTCGGCCATGGGCACCTCCGAGCACCGGAAGAGTCGGCAGCACTATCCTGCCAGGACGTGCACCCCCGTGGTAGGGCTGACGGGCCTCCGTGCCGGCGCGCGTAAATGATGCCCGGGGCACTCGTCATCGATCCCCTGGTGCGCCAGTTCCCCCGGCTCACACCGCTCGGTTTGCTCGCGACGATGTTCCGGCAGGCCCGACGTGGTCGTTGGCCGGTCGGCCGCGTATAGCAGATGGTTACGCGAGTGTCGGTTTGCAGCAGCCATATCACGGTGAGTAACTGTCAGGTAAGGGCACTCAAGGCACTCACGGAGGACTGAAATGACTGATGTAACTCTCGCGCGCGTCCGGTCCTCGGGCAGGACGGCTACCGTGGTCGTCCTGGCGGTCATCGGCGTCCTGGCGGTCATCGCCTGCGTCATCTACCTCGCGGAGCCGGCCAGGTCTCTGCCCGGCGTACTCGGCACCATCACCCACCCGGCATCGAGGGCCGACGCGCACCGCGCCATACGAGGCTGGGTTTCTCTGGCCGTTGGCGTGGTCTTCCTGGCGGCGGCGGGGCTCGCCAGCAGGACGGGCACGTCCTCGCCGAGGTGAACGCCCGCCCAACTCCTCCGCCAGCGCTGCTCGCATGGCGCTGGCCTGCTCAACTGACAGTCCCATCCTGACACGTCTGGTTAGGACAGGCGGCGTGACCGCCCGCGCGGGCCGGATGCCGGAACGGGCGGGCGGCTGACCGAATGGTTACAGCACCAGGCCGCTAGGTGAACTGGTCTCGCAGCTGGGTCGAGGCTGCCCGGAGGGCGGAGACCACGGTCGCGATCAGGTCGTCGGTCATGCGGGCCGACGGGCCTGATACCGAGACGGCCATGGGGGTCATGCCCGGCATGCCGACGGCGACGCACCGGACGCCGACCTCCATTTCGCCCTCGTCGAGGGCGTAGCCGCGCGCACGGATCAGCGCGATCTCGGCCTCCAGGACGGCGGGGTCGGTGATGCTCGCGGCCGTCCGTGCCGCCAGCGGCGCGGCGGCGATCAGCCGCTTGGCCTGGCCGGGCGGGACGGCGGCGAGCAGTGCCTTGCCTACGCCGGTGCAGTGCAGCGCGACGCGGTTACCCACCTCGGTGAAGATGCGCATCGTGTGCCTGCCAGGGGCCTGAGCCACGTACTCGGCACGGCCCTGGGTCAGCACCGCGAGGTTAGCCGACTCGCCGGCCAGTTCGGCGAGACCGCGCAGCACCGGCAAGGCCCGCTCGCCGAGCAGCGCGTGCGCGTCCGCGCCGAGCGGGACGAGGCGGGAGCCGAGGCTGTAGCGCCGGTCCGGCGACTGCCGCAGGTAGCCGCGGTCCGCCAGCGTCGCGGCGAGCCGGTGCAGGGTCGGCGCGGGCAGGCCGCACGCCGCGGCGAGGTCGCCGAGGGTCGCGGTCCCGCCGGCGGCCGCCAGTGCCTCAAGCACGTCGAGTGCCCGGTGGACCGACTGCACGCCCTCGGCGGGCCTGGTCTCGCCCAAGATCACGCCCCTCCTCCGCCTGGGCATGGCCAGGCTAGCGTCACGCGGCTTGACGCCAGCGCGCCCAAGAGCCTACTGTCCAAGAACAGTATTCCACCATACGATGAATAAATTCCACAATACGAAATCTGACGCATGGCGTAACGACGCCACAGGACGGAGGGAGAACGCCGTGACTGACCGCACTCAGGCCAGCGGGCTGCAGGTCGCGACCAGCCTTTACCGCTTCATCGCGGACGAGGCCCTGCCAGCGGCCGGGATCGACCCGGATGGCTTCTGGGAGGGAGTGGCGGCGATCGTCGCCGACCTCACCCCTGTCAACCGGGCACTGCTCCGCCGACGTGACGACCTCCAGACCGCGATCGACACCTGGCACCGTGCCAACGCCGGGCAGCCGCACGACCCAACCCAATACGACACGGGGAAGTACCGGGCATTCCTTCAGGAGATCGGCTACCTCGTCCCCGGCCCAGGGCCGTTCCAGGTCGCTACCGAGGGGGTTGATCCCGAGATCGCTTCCGTGGCAGGCCCGCAGCTCGTGGTCCCGGTGACCAACGCCCGGTTCGCGATCAACGCGGCCAACGCGCGCTGGGGGTCCCTGTACGACGCGTTCTACGGCACCGACGCGATCGCGGAAGCCGACGGGGCGGGCAGAGAAGGGCCCTACAACCCGGTCCGCGGCCAGCGAGTGATCGAGAGGGTGCGGGACGTCCTCGACCAGGCGGTGCCCCTGAACGGCGCATCGCACCGCGACGTCACCGCCTACAGCGTCACCGCGGAAGGCCTCACGGCCCAGACCCAGGCGGGCCCTGTCACCCTCACCGACGTCGGCGCGTTCGCCGGGTACACAGGCGACCCAAGCACACCGGAAAGCGTGCTGCTGCGCCATCACGGCCTGCACCTCGAGCTCGTCATCGACCGGGCCGGGCCGATCGGGTCAACCGACCCGGCGGGGATCCAGGACGTGGTCGCCGAGGCCGCCGTCACCACGATCGTCGACTTCGAGGACTCGGTCGCGGCGGTGGACGCCGCGGACAAGGTTGGCGCCTACCGCAACTGGCTCGGCCTGAACACCGGCGACCTGACAGCGCCCGTCGAGAAGAACGGCCGGTCCTTCACCCGCCGGCTTGAGCCCGACCGCGCGTACACCAGCGGGGCGGGCGAGCCGATCACCCTGCCCGGCCGGGCACTGCTGCTGGTCAGGAACGTCGGCCACCTGATGACCACCGACGCGGTCCTCGACGCCGAGGGGGCGGAGGTCTTCGAGGGCATCCTCGACGCCGTCGTCACCACGCTCACGGCCCTGCCAGGGCTCCGCGCCGACGCGCCCCGGCGCAACAGCCGCACGGGGTCGGTCTACATCGTCAAGCCGAAGCAGCACGGCCCCGACGAGGTGGCCTTCACCGCCACCCTGTTCGGCCGGGTCGAGGCGCTGCTCGGGCTCGCGCCGAACACCCTCAAGATGGGCCTCATGGACGAGGAGCGGCGCACCTCGCTGAACCTCGCCGCCGCCATCCACGCGGCCGGGGACCGCATCGCGTTCATCAACACCGGCTTCCTCGACCGGACCGGCGACGAGATCCACACCTCCATGGAAGCCGGGCCGGTGACCCGCAAGGCCGCCATGCGGAACCAGCCGTGGATCGGTGCCTACGAGGACAGCAACGTCGACACCGGCCTCGCGCACGGCCTGGCCGGGCACGCCCAGATCGGCAAGGGCATGTGGACCATGCCAGACCTGATGGCGGACATGCTCGCGCAGAAGGGCGCCCACCCGAGGGCCGGCGCGTCCACCGCGTGGGTCCCCTCCCCCACCGCCGCGACCCTGCACGCCCTGCACTACCACCAAGTCGACGTCAGCCAGCGGCAGGCGGAACTCGCCAGCAGGACACAAGAGTCCCTTGACGACATGCTCCGCATCCCCCTGACGGACCCAGCCGCCCTCACGGACGCCGACCGGCAGTCGGAGGTTGACCTCAACGTCCAGTCCATCCTCGGCTACGTGGTCCGCTGGGTGGACCAGGGCGTCGGCTGCTCCAAGGTCCCCGACATCAACGACGTCGCCCTCATGGAGGACCGGGCGACGCTGCGCATCTCCAGCCAGCTGCTTGCCAACTGGCTCAGGCACGGGGTCATCACCCGGGACCAGGTGACGGAGAGCCTGCGCCGGCTGGCCGCCGTCGTCGACGCGCAGAACGCCGCCGACCCTGGCTACCGCCCGATGGCGCCGGACTTCGGCGCGAGCATCGCGTTCGCGGCCGCGGCCGACCTCATCTTCGAGGGCGCGGCCCAGCCCAACGGCTACACCGAGCCGATCCTGCACCGCCGCAGGCGCCAGGTGAAGGCCGCGACCGCCTAACTCTCGGCACGCGAAGAGGCAGGGGGCCGCTCCGCGGAGCGGCCCCCTGTCGATCTGTGTTGCCGATCGGTCTGCATGTAGCCTGGCGATGTGGAGATTCGTCATCTGCGCTATTTCATCGCGGTCGCGGAGCTGCGCAACTTCACGAAGGCCGCCGAGGCGAGCTTCGTGGCGCAGTCCGCGCTCAGCCAGCAGATCAGCCGCCTTGAGCAGGAGCTCGGCGCGCCGCTGTTCGTGCGCGGAAGGCAAGGTGCCAGGCTCACCCCGGCCGGCGAGCTACTGCTGCCGCACGCCAGGCGGCTCGTCGCCGACGAGGCGTGGGCACGGGCCGAGATGCGCTCCTACCTAGGTCTTGAGAAGGGGCGGCTGACCATCGGGATGATCCAGACCAGCACCAGCGCGAGCGGCGTCGACGTGGTGGGGGCGGTCGCGGAGTTCTCCAGGCGTCACCCCGGGATCGAGCTGCACATCGTCAACCAGCCGACGGCCGAGATGGTCGAGGGCGTCCGCCGGGGCCCGCTTGACCTCGCGATCGTCGCCATCGGCCCGGACGAGCTGCCCGACAGCATGGAAAGCCGCCAGCTCGCCTTGGACCCGCTGGTCGGCGTCGCGTCCGAGAAGCTGGCGGACGGACTCGTCGGCCCTGTCTCCGTGGCTGACCTGCTCGGCAGGGGGCAGCTGATCCAGTTCGCCGCGGGCACCGGCATCCGCAGGCACGTCGAGGAGGCGGTGCGCCGCGCCGGCCTGCAGGTGTCATCGACGTTCGAGCTGACCCAGGCCTCGGACCTGCTGGTGTTCGCGGCGCTCGGACTCGGCGTTACGATCGTGCCCCGCACGCTGACCGTGACGTCGGCCGCGCAGCTGGCCGAGGCCGGCCAGCGCTACGTGGTGCTCGGCCTGACCGACCCGCTGGCGGTGCACCCGGTCACGGTCGTCTTCGACCCGTCGCACCTCTCGGTGCCTGCCCAGGAGTTCATCGACCTGCTAATCCACGCCAAGCATAAGAAAAAGCGATCGTTATAAGCTGATACTTGTGTTGGACCGATCGATCATCGTCCACCAGACTTGAGGTGTCGGAAGGGACCGCGACCACGCCGGCCCGCCGCCACCAGCACTGGAGGAACGATGAACATCGGACTGCTCACCCGTCAGGACGCCGTACAGCCGGACGCCGCACAGCCAGACTCCGGGTCACCGCTCGGCCGACTGCTGCCGCGCCGCCTCTGGCACACCCCGGCGGGCCGCGGCTGGGGGCCGCTGCCCGAACTGCTGCTCACCCTCACGCTCGTCACCGGCATCGTGGACGCGGTATCGATCCTCGCGCTCGGCCGGGTCTTCGTCGCGAACATGACAGGCAACGTCGTCTTCGCCGGCTTCGCGATCTCCGGCGCCCCCGGCTTCTCCCTCGCCGCGTCCCTGTTCGCCCTGGCCGGCTTCCTCATCGGAGCCAACCTCGGCGGCCGGATGACCACCAGGTTCGGCCACGACCGCGCCCTGCACCTGCGCGCCGCGACCATCACCGAATTCGCCCTGCTCGCCGCCGCCCTGATCGTCGCCATAGCATTCGGCGGCGCGGCCGCCACCCACGGGACACTGCACCTGGCCACGGGCACGCCCACGTTCGGCACCGGCATCATCGACGCGCTCGCCGCCCTCCTCTCCATCGCGATGGGCATCCAGAACGCCGTCGCCCGCAAGCTCGCCGTACCCGACCTCACCACCACAGTCCTCACCATGACGCTCACCGGCATCGGCCACGACCCCCGCTCCGGCCACCGCGGCCACGTCACGCTCACCCGCCGCATCCTCGTCGTCGCCACCATGCTCGCAGGCGGCGTCGCCGGCGCCGAACTCGTCCTCAACATCGGCACGCTCATCCCGCTCGCCCTCGCCACCGCCCTGCTCGCCACCGTCGCCGCCACCGCCGCCCTCACCACCCGCCACCCCGCCGAATGGCGCAAGGCCAACCAATGAGCCCCATCGCAACCGACGCCCAGTACGCGGCTCGCCTGATCACCCCAAAGCACGCCGGGGCCGACGGCGAGCCGCAGGCCGTGGAACCGCTCGGGCAGGCCGCGGAGCACGACCTGCCTCTCCAGCCTGGCCAAGGGCGCGCCGAGGGCGCGCCGAGGCAGTAATGAATACCGCAGCCGAATCCGACATGGCAGCTGGTGGAAGTCCTCGTCAGCGCACCGGCGCGACAGGTCCCGAGGGCGCGGCGGAGGAAGGCGGCGGCGCGTCCGTCCTCCTGAAGCGGGCGCGCCGGGCCGACCTAGTGGTGGAACATCGACTTCACGGCGCTCATGCCCTTGGAGAACGGGTCCTCGGCGGGCATCTTGCCCTGCGGCGTCGCCTGGTCGACCATCTGCGGGAGCACCTCTGCCACGTGGTTGCTCGCCTCATCCGGCGACATTCCGGCCTGCTGCGCCACCTGGCTCAGCGCCGCCGGGTCCACGCACTGCTTTACATCGGAGCCGCTGATCGGCTGGTTGTCGCCGTGGCCTATCCAGGATTGGACCTGCTTGCCCATGCCGCTGCTGCTCAGCTTCGACGTGATGCCCTGGAGCCCGCCGCTCGCGCTGACCAGCTTCTGGATGGCAGCCATTCCGGCTTCCTGCCCCTTTTGGCCGCCGAGCTTCGTCAGAGTGTCCTGAATTCCCATTTGTCCCCCATGAGCGGAAATCGCTACTAACTGGCGGCGGTGCGCCGCCAAACCCATTACGTTCCCACCCAGGGGATGATTACCCCTCTTGTCCACGCTCGTGACCTGCGCCGACGTACTCGACGCCACCCGCTGCGCGGCCCGGCCGAACCGTGAAACGTCAAGTCACCCGACACGAACATGCCGGGGCCGGGCTGGCGAGATTACCCGGGACTGAGGTCGTGCCGGGCGGCCGCAGGCAGCGGAATGCCGCGTGGCGGCATGGCCGTTGTCATTGCATGAATCATCCTGTGGGCACTGGTCCTGGCGTGATCACCAATGACGGCTGCGCCGTCGATTTCTACGCGTTGCTGCCGTCGTTCGGCGAGCAGGAAATCGTGCATGCCGCAGTTGCGCCGGGCGCGTCGATCCTGGAACTCGGCTGCGGCACCGGCCGGATCCTGCGGCCGCTGGCCGCACTCGGCCATCCTGTACTGGGCGCCGACGATTCCGCGGACATGCTGGCCCGCATCCCCGATCTGCCGACCGTGTGCTCGCCGATCCAGACGCTGCGCCTGGACCGCACGTTCGACGCGGTGCTGCTGGCCAGCACAATGGTCAACGCTGACCCGGCGCTGCGGCACGCGTTCCTCGCGACCGTCCGGCACCACCTCGGCAGTGACGGCGTGGCCGTGTTCCAGCAGAATCCGTCCAGCTGGTTTGAGACGTTCGCGCAGGTCCCGCGGGTCCGGGACGATCCAGGCGGCATCCGGCGGATCATCCGCTCATCCCGCAGAGAGCCGCCGCGCATGTTCGTCGAGGTCGAATACCAGGTTGGCGACCGGGTGTGGACGCACTCCTGGGGCAGCTATGAGATCAACGACCAGGAACTAGCGAGCGACCTCGCCTCGGCCGGGCTGGCATTCGGCGAGTGGCGCAACGACGATCACTCCTGGTTCACCGCCCACCGGGTCTGATCAGGCGGTACACAATGTAAGGCGCAAACCCGAGGCCCTTCCCCGCCGCGCATGGTCACGCTCGTTCGCCGCTGGTGCAATGTCGAACCATATGCGCATCCGCTCCGCTCTGATTAGTGACGATTAGCGCAGTTCGTGACCTGACAGCGGGGGCGGAAGGGACTGGCGCCGCCGCGGCTATCCAGGCCGCGCACATGAGGAGCCCGCGACCCCTGAGTCAGCCAGCTGCGGGCGTGATGTTCATGATCGCCGACGAGGGCGTGACGACAGACTGGGTGATGCCGTATTTGGCCGCGGCAACGGCCCACGGCTGGACGTCGGCGGCGGTAATGCTTGTCGTGAAGATAGGCAGCGTGACCTCCTTGGCGAGGCTCGCGGACACGGTGGTGTAGTGCGGGAGAATCGAAGCCAGGTAGCCAGGGTGGCTGGCCATGTAGCTGTCGGCCTCATTAAGGGCAGTGACGAACTTAGCCGCCACTTGCCCGTGCGAGCTGAGCCAGGATGCCGGGGCAACCCAGCAGGCGTAGACGGGGTTGGCCGCGATCGCCGCGTCGGGCTGGGCGGCGAGCACCTTCGCGCCCTGCGCCTTCACGATCGTGGTGAACGGCTCGTCGGTGATCGCGGCGGCGATCCGGCCGGACGACAGCGCCGTGGGCATATCCGGGTAGGCGAGCGCCACGAAGTGCACCGACGACGGGTTGACGCCGTGGCCCGCGAGGTATGCCTCGGCGACAAGCTGATTGGAGTTGCTGAGAGAGTTGACCGCGATGGTCTTTCCCGCGAGCCCGGACGGCGACGTGACCGACCCCGTGTCCTTCGGCGACACCATCAGGGAAAGCTCGTCGCCGGACGCGGCGGAAGGCGACCGGTATCCGGCCGCGAAGCACTTCGTGCCGATGTTCTGCTGCTGCGCCTGCAGTACGGAAACGATGTTGGACTGGCCGATCTGGACCGAACCGGACTCCAGGGCCGGGACGAGCGCCGCCCCGCCGTTCAGGTCGTCGATGTGGATCGTTATCCCCTGCTTCGCGAAGAACCCCATGCTGTCCGCGGTGTAGAGGTCACCGATCTCGACGACAGGCGGTATCCCCACCGTCAGGGACTGCGGTCCGGACGCGCTGCCGCCGCTCCCTCCGCCACTGCTGCTGCAGGCTGCCAGCAGGCCGGTCACGCAGAGCGCCGCCACGGCGGCCACCGTTTTCTTCATCATCAAACGTCCCCGTTCAGATGCGGTAGCTCGATCGAACGGCGGCGGGGAAGAGCTCGTCGATGCCGACCTTCCGCCGCGTGACGCCCTGCTCATGGGCCCAGCGGGTGAAGGCCTCCAGCGTGGTGCGGTTGCCCTCCGCGCCGTACGGCCACGGCTCACCGCCGAACGCGGCCCGCGTGCGGGCGAGGGCCTCATCGGCCCACAGCAGTGGCACGCGGCTGCCAGGCCCAGCGGGCCCGGCGGCGAGCCGCGCGATGCTGCGCGCCCGAGCCTCAGCGAATCCCGTCATCAGGTTGCCGACGATCCACGGGTACTGATCGACGACATCCCGGCGCACCACGACGACGTGCATGATCGGAACGATCCCGGTCCGCGCCGCGTAGTCCTCCTCTGCCTTGGCCGGGTCGGCGAGGAGCCGGGACACCCGCGGGTCGCCGCCGATGAAGCTCGCCGGGGGATGCGCGGAAAGTACGGCGTCGAGGCTGCCGTCCAGCAGCATGTCATTCAGGCTGCGGCCGGGTACCGGGGTGAGCCGGATGTCGGGCGGGAGGTGCAGGTCGACGTGCTCCACGCGGCCTGCCTGGTTCACGCCCGCCTGGTACCAGTCAACCTCGGTCAGCGGTACTCCCCAGTCGTGCGCGAGCAGCGCCCGGCTGTACACAGCGGCGGTCTGCGCCCATTCCGGCACCCCGATCCGCTTCCCGCGAAGCTGCGCGGGTTCGGTCACCTCGCCGGTTCGCACGTAGATCGCCGAGTGCCGGAAGACCCGCGACGGGAACACCGGCAGCCCGACCATCGAGTCGTCGCCCTCCGCGATGACCGAGACGTACTTTCCCATCGACATCTCGGAGACTTCCCATTCGCGGAACTGGATGAAGCGGTGGAAGATCTCCTCGACGGGCAGTTCCAGCCAGCGCAGCGATACGCCCGGGACCCGCACCCGGCCGGACGCCAGGTCCGCGACGTGCTCGTAGTAGGCCATCGCCACCGTCAGGTCGATGTCGCTCATCGTGCTCCCTGTCCTTCCGTAACCAGCTGGTCCGCGTGCGTGACTAGATCGAGCAGTTCCGCGCTCAGTTCATGGAAACGAGGCATTGTCCTGGTCACGGCGTGCGCACGCGGCCGCGGCAGGTCGACGGTGACCTCGGAGAGGATCGTGGACGGCCGCCGCGACATGGCCAGCACCCGGTCGCTGAGGTACACGGCCTCGCCGATGTCGTGGGTGATCAGGACAACCGCGAAGCCCACCTCTTCCCAGAGCCGGAGCACCATGTCCTCCAGCGACGACCTGGTCAGCGCGTCGACCGACGCGAACGGCTCGTCCATCAACAGCAACTCGGGCTCACCGACGATCGCGCGGGCCAGCGCCACCCGCTGCTGCATCCCGCCGGACAGTTCCCAGGGATACCGGTCCGCGAACTCGGCGAGACCAACGTGGGCGAGAACAGCCGCAACCTTACGTTCCGCCTCCTGCTTCGGAACGCTGCGGATCGCCAGCCGCACATTTTTACGGACGGAAAGCCACGGAAAGAGCGTCTTGTTGTACTCCTGGAAGACGATTGACAGCCAGCTGGGCACGCCGCTGGTCGTCTCGCCGCGGTGGCTGACCGTGCCGGTGTCCGGCGTGGTAAGCCCGCCAAGCGTCCGCAGCAGGGTTGTCTTTCCGGCGCCCGAGGGACCGACGACGGAGATGAACTCACCCGCCCGCACGCTCAGCGTGATGTCGCGGTTGATGAGAAGGGTGCTGCCGTCCGCGGAGGTAAGGCTCTTGGAAACGCCCTGGACAGACAGGCATGGCTGCTCAGACATTGCTGCCTCCTGTGAGTGCTTTCTCCCAGCGCAGCAGCCGGTGCTCAGCGAAGAGAAAGGCTGTATCGAAAAGCCACCCGAGTCCGGCCAGCACGATGATGCCGGCGTAGGTCTGCGGGATCTCGAACGTCTGCTGCGCGTTCTGGATGAAGTAGCCAATGCCGGAACTGGCGCCCAGCATCTCGGCGACGACCAGCACCGCGAGGGATGTGCTCAGCGCGGTACGAAGCCCGGCCAGCACCATCGGCAGCGTTGCGGGCAGCATGACGATCCAGAGCAGCGGGACTCCGCGCAGCCCGCAGGCGCGGGCGGAGTCGAGGTAGAGCGGCTCGATCCGGCGAGCCGCGTCGAACGCGTTGATTAGCACCGGCCAGATGGCCGCGGCCACAACGATCGAGACCACCATGCGGTCACCGAGTCCGAACGCCGCGATGGCCACCGGCACCAGCAGCGGGGACGGCACCGAGCGCAGGAAGTCGATGACCGCGCTGCAGTAGTCGCCGAGACGGCGTACGTAGCCGAGCGTGAGCCCGATGATGATGCCGAGCACTGCGCTGATGAGGAAGCCAATCAGCGCACGGACGATAGACGGCACGACGTCCTGCGTCAGCGTCGCGCCGCCGAGCACCTGGCCCACGGCCGAGATGGCTGTCACGAAAGTCGGGAAAACCGTTTTGTGCAGCGCCATCGCGAGGAGCTGCCAGAGTCCCGCAACGACCAGGACGCCCAGCCACCCCGCGCCGCGCCGTGCGACGGCGGTCATGCTCGCACTGGTCATGCCGGCATCCCCCGGCTCGCCGCTGCGTCCCAGGCCAGCGCGCGGCCGGCGACGGCGCCCACGGCGAGGTTGAGCAGCCAGCCGATGATCCCGCCGGCGACGATCCCGGCGTACATCTGCGGCACCGATCCGCCCTGTTGCGCGGAGACCACGTACCCGCCGAGGCCGCCGGTGCCGGCGACCAGTTCGACCGATACGGTCACTACCGTCGCCATGCCGACGGCGATCCGGATGCCGGTGGCGACGGCCGGCGCGGTGCTCGGCAGCACTATGCGCCAGATCAGCTCCCACCGGCTGAAGCCGAGGGCCCGCCCGGTTTCCAGGAACCGGGGCTCGACCTGGCGGGTTCCGTACCGGGCGTTGATGAACACCGGCCAGAACGCGGCGAATGCCACCAGGCCGGATGTCATCTTCGTCCCCAGCCCTGCGACAAGGATCGCGATCGGGATGAGCGCCAGGGAGGGCAGCGGCCGCATCATCCGCACGATCACGTCGGTCGCCGCCTCCGCCCAGGCGGACAGGCCCACGGCGATGCCAAGCACGGCACCGGCCACGGACGCGATGGCCAGCCCGATGAACAAACTTTCCAGCGTCACGCCGAGGCTGGAAAGGATGGTGCCGAACGAGCTGCCGAAGGCGGCGGAGACCGACTGCACCGTCGGGATGTTCCTCTGGTCGAGGGCGCCGCTCTCGGTCAGCACTTCCCAGAGGGCGAGCGCGACGGCGACGCCGATGACCGGCTTGACCCGCCGCGCCCAGCGGCGCGCTTTGCGTGCCTGGGCGGGGCGCGCGGCCGGGGAGCCGGCCGCGCGTGGCCGCAGCAGCGCCGCGCCGATCCCGCCGCCGTTCACGGCACTGTCTCCAGCATGCTGGACGGCGACGGCGTGCCGCTCACCATGTGGTACTGCCCGGCGGCTTTCTCCCATGACGTGATGTCGGCCATGGTGAGCTTGTCGGTGAAGACCGGCATCGTCATGGTTTTCAGTACAGAGCTGCTGATCGTCTCGTGGCTCGCGGCGATGGTGCGGAACTGCGTCGGGTGCGCGGTGATGTAGCTGTCCGCCTCCGCCATGGCCGTGGCGAACTCGCCCGCCTGCTGCTTATGGGAGGACAGCCAGCTTCCCGACGCGTTCCAGCACGAGTACGTGGGGGTGCCGGCGATGTATTGCAGCGGGGTTCCGGTCAGCAGTTTTGCGCCCTGGCCGAGCGAGATGGTGGTGAACGGCTCTGACGTCACCGCGGCCGCGACCCGGCCGCTGCTCAGCGCGGCCGGCATGTCCGGAAACTGGAGGCTGATGAAGCTGACCGAGCTGGGGTTGACGCCCTGGCTGGCTAGGTAGGCATCGACGAGCAGCTGGTTGACCCCGGCGGTCGCGTTCACCGCGATGGTCTTGCCGGCCAGGCTTTTCGCGCTGGTGATGCCCGCCGTTGCGACAAGGCTGAGGTAGTGCCCCGACGACGGATCGGTGTTGGCGCCGGAGAAGCACGGCTCGTCGATGCCTCGTGCCGCGCCCTGGATGACCGAGAGCACGTTGCTCTCGCCGATCTGTACCGCGCCGCCTTCCATCGCCGGGACGATGGCCGAGCCGCCGTTGAGCGACTTGACGCTGACGCTCAGGTGGTTTTTCGCGAAGAAGCCCTCGGTCTGGGCGACGTAGACGTCTGCCCCCGAGATCACGGGGGGTATGCCGACGGTGAGGCTTGTCGTCTGGGTTGTCTGGCCGGAGGAACCCGTGGTCCCCGCGCTTGCGCTCGTGCTGCTCGGGCTCGAGCACGCCGCGGCGCAGACGGCGAGCGCCGCGACTGCCGCGGCGGCGGCTCCCAGCCGCGTCACGCTGCGGGTAGAGGTGGGGTAGCGTCTGCTCGCGTGCTGTCTGCGTGCCCTCATATTGCCTCCTTCATGACGGCCGAATCGCTGTTGCCGGTGGCGAGCGCGGCGAGGGCTTCGGGGTTGGGCAGCTCGTCGCGCCCGTTGTCGTGCCCGCGCCAGACCACGTGCAGGTCGGGCCGGACGAGGATGAGGCTGTGGCCTTCGTATACGGATTCCGCGGCGGCCGATCGCATCTCGAACGTGGCGAACGGCGCGCCGGCCTTGGCGAAGGCACTCGCGAGTTTCCCCGCGGTCGGGCCTGCCCCCGGGGAGTGCAGCACCGTGAAGCAGCGCCCCAGGTGATCGGTGATCGCGGTGCCGTCGTCGAGCCAGATGTGTGGTAGCCGCGCGCCCGGCCACGTGGTCGGTGTGTAGCTGAAGCTGTCCGGGTCTGGCCCCTCGCCGTCCTCGTGGGCGATAAGCGGCGAGTTCGCGTACTGGTAGCCGAGCTCGATGCCGAGCAGGTCGTTGCTCCACCGCTGCTCGCGGTCGGCGACCGCGGCGAGATCGGCGCGCGCGCGGGCGCCGGCCTCGCTGTCCGCGGTGATCTCCGGGCGCCAGGCGGCCCGCCAGGTGCGCCGCCCGCCCGCCGCCTTCCTGGAGGCGGCGACGTTGCGGGCGCCGACGGGGCGCCGTTCGGCCTCGTAAGACTCCAGCAACCACGGGCCGCCCCAGCCGTGCAGCGTGCCGGCGAGCTTCCAGGCGAGGTCGATGGCATCCCCGACGCCCGTATTCATGCCGAGGCCGCCGGTGGGGATGACGAGGTGCGCCGCGTCCCCGGCCAGCAGCACCCGCCGGTCGCGGTACCGGTCGGCGAGCATCAGCCGCTGCGTCCACTGCCCGACGTAGACCGTCTCGTAGGCGACCGCCATGCCAGCGAGCGACTCGAACAGCCGCGGCATGTCCGAGTCGCTGTCCACCGTGGCGTGCAGCGAGAAATGCCGGGTGTCGTCCTGCACGATAAGGAACGAGGAACGGTCGTCGGCGAAGTGGTAGTGCCGCCCCTTCCCGACCGGGATCCTGGCGAACAGTTCGGGACAGTGGAACAGCGCCTGGCGCAGCGTCAGCAGCGACTCCCCGCGAAGTTCGATGCCGAGCTGGTGCCGCACCGTGCTGCCCGCGCCGTCGCAGCCGGCCAGGTAGGACGCGCGCACGGTCCGCTCTTGCCCCTCGCCGTCCCCGCACGTCGAGCGCACCCGGGCCGTGACGCCGTCCGCGTCCTGGCTGAAGCCGGTCAGCTCGCAGCCGAATCGCACGGTGACGCCGGGCGTGGCCTCGGCGATCTGGCGCAGCAGTGGTTCCAGCGTGTACTGGGAGATGAGCTGGTAGGGCTCCAGCGGTACGGATCCGTCATTGACGTGGCGGCCCGTCTCCTTGAGCTCGGCGACTGAGGGATAGGCATGCCGGACAAGCGGCGGCCGGGTGAGGTCTCCCGCGCAGATGAAGACGTCCATCGGAACATCGGCGGGCAGGCCGGCGGCACGGATCCGGTCGGCTATCCCCATCCGGCGGAAATGCTCCATGGTCCGCGCGTTACAGCGCTCCATCTTCGGCAGGCGGCCCGGCCGGGGCCGCTTGTCGACCAGTTCGGTGCGTATCCCGAGCTGGCCCAGCTCGATCGCCAGCGTCAGCCCGACAGGGCCGCCGCCGACGATCAGCACATCAGGGTCATGCATAGCGGTCAGCTCTGCACCTTCACGCCGGTGAGCCGGACGATGTTGCCGCTGAAGATCGCCTCTTGTTCCTTGGCGGACAGGCCGATCTCTTCGAGGTTCTTGATCGTGGCCCTGATGTAGCCCGGGCCGCGTTCCGGGTCGTAGGGGCTGTCCGAGCCGAACAAGAACGCGGTCGGCGCCGTAGAAGTCAACCGAGCAGCGCAGCGCGTGCGCCGCGCCGAACATGGCGGTATCCGCGTACATCATCCGGAAGTAGTCGATCGGGCGCTTGGTGAGCGGGTATCCGGTGATGTCTCCCTGCTGCTCAGGCGGCGTGCGCGCGCCAAGCTGGTCCCAGCCGGGCCCGACCCGGCCGGAGAAATGCGGCACCATGCTGCCGCCGTGGTGGATGAGGAGCTTCAGCGCCGGATACCGCTCGAGCACACCGGAGAACACGATCCTCGCCATGAACGCGGACAGGTCGTACTCCCAGCCGAACGTCCACCAGATCTCGTACCGCGACCGCTCCTCTGCCGGGTAGTCGGACCAGGCGGAGCTCCGGCACGGGTGGACCTGGATGACGCTGCCGAGCTCAGCCGCCGTGGCGTAGAAGGGATCGAACCGGGCCGCGTCCATGGCCTCGCCGTGCACGTGGGTGTAGATCTGCGCGCCGAGGGCGCCCATCTCCTTGGTCGCGTATTCGAGTTCGGCCACTGCGGCCTCGGGGTCGTCCATCGGCACACAGGCCATGAAGCCGGCGAAGCGGTCCGGGTGCGAGCGGACGAGCTCGGCCATCGCCTCGTTGCCGATCCGGGACATCTCCTTCGAGATTTGCGGCGAGCCGAGGTCCTCGACCGGCGGTGCGGCGATGTTGATGATCTGCCGGTAATCCCCGAACTCGTCCATCTGGGCGAACCGGACGTCCATGTCGACCAGGCACGGGATGTTGGACACCCGCTTGCGCAGGTTGGCGGCGTGCTGCGTGGTCTCCAGCTGGAAGAACCGTTCGTAGTACGGCCGGGGCATGATGTGGCAGAAGGCATCGATCTTCACTGGTTGGATTGCTCCGTTTCTGGTTTCTTGCGGTTTCCGGGCATGGCGAATACACCTGGGCGGCGGGAAGTGCCCGCTTGCGCAGGTCGCGACGGGCTAGTTCAGGAGACCGGGGCAGGCTGCTGCTCGCCGAGCAGCTGCACGTAGTAGGCCCAGCGGCCGTCGATGGATGCCACCGCGCTGCGTAGCTCGTCCAGTTCGCCTGGGGTGATGACGCGTGGTGACAGCCCGGTCTGCAGGATGGTCAGGTTGGCCTCAGCTAGCTGCTCAAGGGCGACGGCGGTCACCGCGGCGCGGCGTATGTCGGCGGCCACGCTGACGATGCCGTGCCCCTGCAGGTGGCACAGCCCGGCGGTCCCGAGGGCGGCGGCCACCTTGCGTCCGAGCTCGGGGCCGGTCACGAGCTGCGGGCACGGCCAGGTCGAAATGGTGCCGCCGTCGGTCAGCACGGCGGGCACGTGCAGGACGGGCAGCAGTTCCGCGCCGATGATTCCGAGCAGAGTGGCCGCCCGCTGATGGGTGTGGACAACCGCCTGGACGTCCGGCCGCGCCCGGTAGATCTCGGTGTGGATGAAGCACTCGGACGGGGGCGCGTCGCTGCCCTCGATGAGATTGCCGTCCAGGTCGATCACAATCATGTCGTCCGGGCCGAGATCGCCCGGACTCCGCACCGTCTTCGAATGCTTCGGCTTGATCACTACCCGGTCGGTGCCCGGCACCCGGGCGCTGCAGTGGCCCAGGTAGTCCGTGAGCCCCTGCTGGTATAGGACCCGCCCGGCGGTTGCGACCAGCTCACGCAACTGTGCCTCAGAAGTTGGGCTGTGTCCTGGTTGACCCGCCACGTTGCGCCTCGCTATCATTTTACGAGAATTGAATTATAAGTGATTGAGACGAAGCTAGATCGAGGGCCAAGTGACTGTCAAGACATCAGACGGCACCAGCGACGAACCGGGCGGAAACGTCGCGGCGAAGGGCGGCGGCGAGGGCGCCCGCCGCGCGCTCACGATCTTGCTGGCCTATTCGATGGAGCGGCATACGCAGAGCGCTCGCGATCTCGCCCGCGTCACCGGGATTCCGCTGCCGAGCGTGTACCGGTATGTCGCGCTGCTGCGTGAGATGGGGCTGCTCGTGGGCGACGAACGCGGCTTGTACCACCTGTCCGCGCGGCTCAGCGCGCTCGCGCGGGCGGCGGAGACAGCGGAAACGCTCATTGACCTCGCCGATCCCGTCATGCGCCGGCTATCCGCCGCCACCGGCGAGACGGTGATCCTGGTCCGTTTGGTCGCCCGGTCGGCGGTCTGCGTGCACCGCATCGAATCCAGGCACAACCTGCGCACGTCCTACGAACCGGGCCAGCCGCTCTCGCTGGAGCACGGCGCCAGCGCCCGCCTGCTGCTTGCGGGCATGACAGCGGAAGCGCGACGCGGTTACCTCGCTCCGCTCGCCGCACGTGACCCCACGGCCGCCGCGCGGCTAGAGGAGCAGGTCGTCCTAGCCGGGAAACAAGGCTGGGCCGCAAGCGAGGAGGAAATCGACGCCGGCGTGTGGGCAGCCGCAGCCGCGGTACGGGACCGGACAGGCACCGTGGCCGCGCTGTCGGTCCCTTCCCCGCTTGTCCGCGCACCCGAAGCCCTGCACGAGGAGCTTCTGGCCAGAGTCCGCGCCGCCGCCGAGGAGATCAATACATCGCTGACGGCGGTGCACCGTTGAGCGGGATGCCGGCGGCGCCGTGCGCCAGTTGCCGCCGCCCGACCTCCAGCACTGGCACAAGAGCCGACCCCTTATCGTGATTGACAAGCCGCACATGCACGGGTCAGGGCGGAACCGCGGCGGCTTACCTGGCTCAGCGTCCCTGGTTCTTCACGGCCTCCGCCTCCGTGGCGGCCGCGGCCGGGTCGAGGTAGCGGCCGCCCTTAGTGACGGGCGCGAAGGACGCGTCGAACTCATACACAAGCGGCATGCCGGTCGGAACGTTGAGCTCGGCGATGGCCGCGTCGCCGATCCTGTCCAGGTGCTTGACCAGGGCGCGCAGCGAGTTGCCGTGCGCGACCACGAGGACGGTGCGGCCCGCCGCCAGGTCGGGCACGATCGCGTCGGACCAGTACGGCAGCAGCCTGTGCACCACGTCCCGCAGGCATTCGGTGCGCGGCAGCAGCTCGGGCGGCAGTGCGGAGTACCGTGGGTCGCGCGCCGCAGACAGCGGGTCATCGTCGGGGATCGGCGGCGGCGGCACGTCGTAGGACCGGCGCCAGCGCATGTACTGCTCGTCCCCGTACTGCTCGCGGATCTGCGCCTTGTCCTTGCCTTGCAGGGCGCCGTAATGCCGCTCGTTCAGCCGCCAGCTGCGCCGTACCGGCAGCCAGCTCAGGCCCGTGACGTCAAGCATGATGTTCGCCGTCTGGACGGTGCGGGTCAGCACGGACGTGTGCACGACATCCGGGCGCAGTCCCGCGTCGGCAAGCATCCGGCCGGCGGCTTCCGCCTCCTGACGGCCGTTCACCGCGAGGCTGACGTCCGCCCAGCCCGCGAACAGTCCTTTGGCGTTCCATTCGCTCTCCGCGTGCCTCATCAGCACGAGAGTTCCCATATGCACCAGCCTTTTTCGTTTTTTTCGCGTTAGCGGCCCGCACCGCATCCTGGGCCCTCCCACGGCCGAGCCGAGGTCCCGTTACCAAAGCGTAATATTGAAGTTTCTTGTCAATGGTATGACCTTATGCCACCCTTGGGCACACAGCACGGCAAGTACGGTGCTCCGGGCCGGGCTGCCCCACCCCCGCGGCCCGGCCCGGAGCATGACAGCAGGCACACCGCCCTGTCCCTGGTCAGAGCGGCTGTGACTCCCGCCTCAAGTGGACATCGATGTTCTCGCGACTCCGCCCTCACCCGCGGATCGTGCACAACCGGGCGCCAGCAGCCCAGTGCGGCTGCGCCCATGAAGGCGTGGTGAAATGCTCGAAGACAAGACAGCCGTCCAACCCGACGTAACGGTCTCCTCTGGCACGCGCAGATGGCTCTACATCAGCTTCCCCCTGCTGGTCAGCTTCGCCGTCGCGCAGCTGGTGAAGACGTCGATGGGGATCGTCGCGGCCAGCCCGGAATTCATCGACCGGTTCCACGTCGGCCCGAACTCGTCGGCGGTCGGCTGGGCGTCCAGTTCGTTCCTCTACGCCTACGGCGTCGCGATGCTCGGCTGGGGCTACCTCGTCAAGCGCATCGGCCCGCGGCGCGCGATGCTCCTCGGCAGCGGCATCTGGGTGATCGCACTCGGCGTGACGCCCTTCGTGCACACCATCCCGCAGCTTTACGCCACACGGATCGCGCTCGGCATCGGCGAGGCGTGCTTCTACCCCGTCGCGCACACGCTGACCGCGCGCTGGTTCCCCATCCAGGAACGGGCGCGGGCCAACGCGTCGTGGCTGTGCGGCATCTTCGTCGGCTCGACCGTCGCTTCGTCCCTCACCGCCGTCTCGCTGACGTCGCTGGGCTGGTCGGGTGCGTTCTGGGTCCAGGCGGGCATCGCGCTCGTGCTGGCCTTCGGTGTCACGCTACTGCTGATCAAGGACGATCCCCGCGACACGAACGCGATCGGGTCGGCCGAGGTGACGCACATCGAGGAAAACCGGTTCGAGAACACGAACCTCATTCCCAAGTCCGGCCCGGAGTCGCCGTACCGGAACTACCGGTACTGGCTGACGATGGTGATGTATCTCGGCACCAACATCCCGTTCTACGGCCTCGTGACCTGGCTGCCGCTGTACCTGAAGGATCAGCGGCATATCAGCTTCGGCATGGTGGGCCTGATCCTCACCGCGGCCAATGCCCTGTCGATCGTCGTCATGATCCTCGTCGGCATGTGGTCGGACCGGCGGATGCGGCGGGCGACGGTCGCCGCGGCCGGCTTCGCCGTCGAGGCGATCGGCATCCTGGGCGCCGTGCTGTTCCCGGTAAACACGCCGGTCATCGGCGTATGGGTATTCCTGGGACTGGCCGGCAACGCATGGTGCATCGTGGCCAACTGGGGCCTGCTGCACAGCCTGATGCCGACCCGCGAGGTAGAGGGCTCGAGCGGTGTCTTCTCGTCCCTGACGAACCTCGCCGGGGCCGGCGCGCCCGCCCTGATTGGCTGGATGCTGTCCACCACGGGCAGCTATACGCCCGGCTTCCTGTTCATGGTGGCCATAATCGTCCTGTCGATCGCCTGCTGCGCCGTCCTCATACCGCAGCGGTACTAACCCGGGCCCCGCACGGCGCTACGGCCCGCGCGGGGCGACCTGACAGGCCCGCGCGGGCGACCGGCCCGCGCGGGTTTTCGTTTTCTGTTATCCCGAACGGGCTGGATGTCCCCGGCGCCCCGGCCCGTGGGCAGGCAAGGAACTCTTGCTAATGGTATGACTTTATGCCACATTCAAAAGTGCCAGGGTACCTGGCATCGCTGGTTCCCCGAAGCCCGCACCGGGCGCAAAGGAGCAGCCGTGCGCAGCAAACGTCAGTATCCACTCCGCCGGTTCGCGCCGGCCGCCGTCGCCCCGGTCAACCTGGTCGTCGGCGCGTCCTCGCCCTCATCCGCCGCCGACTCGGCCGCGAGGGGGAAGACGGGGCTCACCACGATCACCATCGCCCGGCAGGCGGCGGCAGTCTTTGACGGGGTCCACACGGGCTCGCTCGCCCAGGTGCCGCGGGAAGGCATCCTCGCCAAGGCCGACAACTACCTACTGAAGGATCTGTCGAGCGCGTCCGCTGCCCTGGCAGGCAGCTTCGCAGGCCTGCGGCCCGCGTTGATCACGCAGACGATCCTGCCCGCATGAAAACCCTGAGGAGGCCACGATGACGTCAGCCGCGCTCGGCAGGAACGATGCCTGGGCGAAGGCGTCCGGTACCACCCGGTACGTGGGCGACCAGAGCCTGCCGGGAATGCTGCACGTGGCGCTGGTCCGGAGCCTGGTCCCGCATGCGCGCATCGCCGGCATCGATACGAAACAGGCTGAGGCGGCCGCCGGGGTCGTCGGGGTGTTCACGGCGGCCGACGTGAACAAAGCCACCTACGGCCGCGCGGTGCGTGACGTGCCCATCCTGGCCCGGGACAAGGCCCGGTTCGCCGGCGAGCGGATCGCCGCCGTCGTCGCGGAGACCCGGCAGGCGGCCGAGGCCGCGGCGGCTCTCGTCGACGTTACCTACGGCGACCTGCCCGCGGTGCTTTCGGCATCGGACGCCATCCTTCCGGGCGCCCCGGCCGTCCACGACGAGCCCTGGACGTATCCGGGGGCAGCGGTACGCGAAGCCGATGGCCGCAACCTGCAGTCCCGTGTCGTGCACGGGTCGCGCGAGGCCGCCGAGACGGCGCTCGCCGCCTCCGACTTCGTGATCGACCGTACCTATTCCACCCCGTCGGGGCACCAGGGTTACCTGGAGCCGCAGTCCTGCGTCGCCATGGTGGACGGCGGCCGGCTGCGGATCTGGGCGACCAGCAAGTCGCCCTACCGCCTCCGCGCGCAGCTGGCCCAGTGCCTGGGGCTGGCCCCCGAGTCGATCGACATCCAGCCGGGACCGTTGGGCGGTGACTTCGGCGGCAAGGGGTCGCCAATGGACATCCCGCTGTGCGCGGAGCTCGCCCGGCTGACAGGGCGGCCCGTCAAGCTGGTGCTGCGCTATACGGAGGACCTGACCGCTACGAATCCGCGCCATCCGGCCAGGATCCGGATCCGGGCAGGCTGCGACAGCGACGGGCGGTTGACCGCCGTGTCGGTCCAGGCCCTGCTCAACGGCGGCGCGTACGCCGGATTCAAGCCGCTGGCCAACGCGAGCCTGCACGGGATCGACGACTGCACGATGGCCTACCACGTGCCGGCCCTGTACACCGAAGCCGTGATCGCCTACACCAACACCGTGCCGCGCGGCCACATGCGCTCGCCAGGATCGCCGCAGTCGGCGTTCGCTCTCGAGTCCGCCCTCGACGAACTGGCCGACGTGGCCGGCTTGGCGCCCGCCGAGGTCCGGCGGCGAAATCTCGTGCGGCCCGGCGCGCCCAGCGTCAGCGGGAAGCCGTGGGCAGAATACCGCGGCGAGGACACGCTGGACGCCGCTCTTGACCAGGCCCGGCTCAGAGAGGTCCAGGCGCCGCCCGGGTGGCGGTGCGGTACCGGCCTGGTGCTGTACGCGCGAGAGGCACCGGGCATGGGCGCGACGAGCCTCCGGCTGATCCCCCTCGCTGACGGCAAGATCCGGGCGGAGGTCCCGATCCCGGAGACGGGGACCGGCAGCCACACCGTGGTGCGCAACCTGCTCGCCGCCGCGCTGGGCGTCAGCCAGGCCGATGTTGAGGTCGTCCACGTAGCCACGGACGAACTGCCCGGCGACCCTGGGGTTGGCGCCAGCCGGGTGACGGTCGGGATGGCGGGGGCTGCTGACCGGGCGGGACGAGCGTGGCGGGAACGGCGCAGCGCTGACGAGATCGTAGTGATCCAGTCCGGGCCGGACGCCCCAGGCGGCTCGCCTTCGCCTACCGCCGCGGTGTCGTCATACTGCGCGCAGGTCGCGCAGGTAGCGGTGGACCTGGCTACCGGCCAGGTCAAGGTGCTCCAGATCGTGTCCGTCGTCGACGTCGGCCGGATCGTCCATCCGGCCGGGCACCAGATGCAGATCGACGGCGGCACCGTCATGGGATACGGCTTCGCCTGCCTGGAGGACCTTGTCGAGGATGACGGCCAGATCACGGCGGCCACCCTCGGCGAGTTCAAGCTCCCCGCCATGGCTGACGTCCCGGTGCTGCGCACGGTCCTGGTCGAAGGGGCGCAGGGCGTGACATCAGCGAACGTAAAGCCTGTGGGGGAACTGACCAACGTGCCGGTGGCCGCGGCGATCGCGAACGCGGTCGCGGACGCCACCGGGCGCCGGATCCGCGACCTTCCGATCACAGCGGAGAAGGTCTACTGGGCCCTGCATGAGGATGCCCTCGCCGCGGATGCCCTTAGTACAGGAGCCCCGAATGCAGAGAGGTGGCGAACGTGAAGCTCTCGTTCACGCTCAACGGCGAGGAAGTAGTTACCAGCGCTGATCCAGGCGCCCTGCTCGTGGACCTGATCCGTGACCTCGGCCTGACCGGGACCAAGGAGGCCTGCGGCGTCGGCGTCTGCGGGCTCTGCACCGTCCTGGTCAACGACCTGCCGGTCAGCTCATGCCTCTACCTGGCGGCATGCGCTGACGGGGCCGATATCTGGACCGTGGAGGGCCTGGCCGCCGCGGAGCCCGAACTGATCCGGGCGTTCGTCGCCGACGAAGGGATGCAATGCGGGATCTGCACGCCCGGCCAGGTGGTGGCGGCCGCGGCCCTGGCCCGGGAGAATCCCGGCGCGACCGACGAAGAGATACGCGCGCATCAAGCGGGCAACCTGTGCCGGTGCACCGGCTACCAGACGATCGCCGCATCCGTGAGGAGCTACCTTGCCAACCGCTGACCTAGCCTTCTCCGCTCCTGCCACGCTGCACGAGGCACTCGGCGAACTGGCCGGCGCCGAAGACGACGTCATCGCCATGGGCGGTGGCACCTCGGTAGGCATGCTGCTGAAGAACGACCTCATCGCCCCGCGCAAGATCGTGTGGCTGGCGCGGATCCCAGAGCTACGGCGGCTCGCTTACCGGTCCGACGGCCTCGGCTCTGACATGCCCGGCTCTGACAGGCCCGGCGGCGGGAGGGACGCCGGCGGCGAGCTGCTCATCGGGGCGACGGTCACCTTGCGTGAACTGGCCCGGTCCGGGGTTATCCGGCAGAAGTTCCCGGCACTGGCCTACGCGGCCAGCCGGGTGGGCAATCCGCGGGTGCGCGCGGTCGCGACGGTCGGCGGCGCGCTGACCCACTCAGACGCGCGCCAGGATGTGCCCCCGATCATGTATGCCCTGCAGGCCCGGGTCCGTATCCAGAGCCTGCGGGGCAGCCGGGAGGTCCCGGTGCACGCCTTCCACACCGGCTTCATGGAAACGGTCCTGGCTGAAGACGAACTCGTGACCCAGGTCGTCATCCCCGCCGTCCCCGGCCGGCGGGCCGCGTACGGCCGCTTCACCCCGGGCAGCCACGACGACTATCCGACGGTCAGCGCCGCCGCGAGCATCGCGGCCGATAACAGCGGGCGGGTCACCAGTGCCGTGCTCGCGCTCGGCGGGGTCGGATCGACACCGCTGCTAGTCGGCGGGGCCGCGAGCCTGATCGGGACGGTGCCCGGCCAGGCCGAGGTGGAGTCGGCCGCGGCAGCGGCCGAGGCCGCGGCCAGCCCGCACGATGACCAGCGGGGCTCAGCGCGGTACAAGAAGGCCATGGCCCGCGAGTGGGCGGCCAGGGTCATTCGCGCCTGCCTGGATCCGGACGCGACGGCGGTGCCCGACCTCGTCGTGGGGTAGCCCCGCCCGACGCAACGAGTCGCGGGTAGCCCTGGCCGTCGAAACGTTATGCCGGCTTCCTTGCTTTTCTTCTCATAGCACGAGAGTCGATTGCCGTATTTCTCAAATGACGAGAATCAATGAATGGTCCGGGGAATCCGCGTTACCTAATCGTGATATGCAGATCTTGCAAATGGTATGACGTCATGCCAAATTGAAATTGATCCAGCAAAGACGCGCAACGGCACCGATGCCGTCCAGGGATCTTAGGAGGCTCCGTGCGTACGGACCGCCAGGACATCTCCCACCACTCTCATCCATTCCGGTATTTCGGCGGCTGCCTCGCCGCACGCCTGTCACGGCACCAAAGGAAGTCCGCCGGCCATCCGGCATTTCGCCGGAAATCGCTATGGTTCGCGGCGGCGGTCGCGGTAGCAGCCGTGACCGCCGCGGGTTGCTCGTCCAGTCCCAGCGGGTCCGGGGGCTCCGGTGGAAGCGGGAGTTCCGGCGGCGCCGCCAGCGAGACGACGGTGACGATCGCGCTCCCGGTCGCCGAGCCGGTCCAGTCGCCCGTCTACCTGGCGAGCAAGCTCGGCTACTTCAGCAAAGAGGGGATCAACGCGCACGTCGTCGTGCTGGCCAGCGACACCGCGGCAGACGCCGCGCTGGTCGCCGGGAGCGTCCAGTTCACGTCGGTGAATGCCGTCGCGCTGATCACCGCCGCCGAGAAGGGGGTACCGGTGCGGGACATCTGCACCGAGTACAACGGGCCTTCCTGGGCCCTGACCGTCAGCAGCAGCGTGCTGAGCAGCACTCACGTGACCGCTTCGACACCGCTGAAGCAACTGCTGACCGCGCTGCACGGCACCAAGGTGGCCATCGTCGGCACCGGCGCGTCCGCGCCCGGCCTCATCCTCTCCGGACTGCTGCAGCAGGAGGGCCTTCCCGCGAACTGGCTGGACCTGATCGGCGTCGAAGCGTCTTCGGACCTGACAAGCGCCTATTCACACGGCGAAGTCGCAGCGGTTTTCGACACGCAGCCGACGCCCGACGAAGTCGTGGCGAACTTCGGGGGCAAGGTCGTCTTCAATACCACCCAGCTGACGGCGCTTAACCAGATCCCCTGGGAAGGGCTGGTCGGGAGCACGAGCTACATCAGCGGCAACGCCAAGGTCGACAAGGCCGTGTGCGCCGCCATCGGCGCAGCCAACAACTACATCTTGAAGAACCCGTCGGCCGCGGTCAGCGAACTCAGCGGCACGTTCCCCACCCTGAGCCCCGCCCTGCTTAAGGATTCGCTGCTGGCCTACAAGTGGGCGCCCAACGCGGGCATGACGGCGGCGCAGTGGACAAGCAGCGCCAGCGTGCTCGCCAAGTTCGGCCTGATCAGCAAGGTGTCACCGGCCACGCTGAGCGGGGCCTACAGCACCAGTTACCTGCCAGCGGGCTAAGGGAGCCGCCATGTCAAGCCATAAAACCGCCACCGCAACGAGCGCGGCTGCCGCCCTGGCGATCAGCAACCTCTCGCATTCGTTCCGCACGCCCGACGGAACCACGATGACCGCGCTTGAGAACGTGTCGCTCAGCGTCGCCGAGAACGAGTTCTTCACGGTGGTCGGGCCGACTGGCTGCGGGAAGACCACGCTGCTGAACATCGCGGCCGGGCTGATCGCGCCCGCCGACGGCACCGTCACCATGTCCAGGCAAGGTCCGGCCGGCCCGGTTCAGCCCACGATCGGCTACATCACCCAGGACTCGAACCTGCTGCCGTGGTGCACCGTCATCGAGAACATCATGGTGGGCCTGGAAGCGCGCGGCGTCCCGAAGGCCGAACGACGGAGCCGCGCCGCGGACTGGGCCGGCCGCGTCGGGCTCGCGAAATTCGAGAACCATTACCCCCGGCAGCTATCCGGGGGCATGCAGAAACGGTGCTCGATCGCCAGGACGATGGTCTATGAGCCGGACATCGTGTTCATGGACGAACCGTTCAGCGCGCTCGACGCGATCACGAAATCGGTGCTGCAGAAAACGTTCCTGCAGCTCAGAGACGAGAGCCTGAAGACGATCATCTTCATCACCCACGACCTGAACGAGGCGATCGCGCTATCGGACCGGGTAGCGGTCATGACCGGTAGGCCCGGGCGAATCAAGACCGTCGTCGAAATCCCCTTCGCCCGGCCACGTGACATCTACCACATCACCCGGGCGGAGGGTTTCCAGGAGCTGCATGACCGGCTCTGGTCACACCTGGAACTCGACCTCGGCCTGCAGTGAACGCAAGCCGGCCCTTAGGGAAGGGAAATCATGGCGGTCAGATCATCAGACCAGCCCGATGCCAGCGTCGCCGTCGCGTCAGGCGAGGTCATACGGCCACCCGGCGCCGGGGGGAAGCTGACCAGACGCGGGCGGCAGCGCGTCATCCGGCTCGGGACCCAGTTGCTCGTGACGGTCGTCATCCTCGGCCTCTGGCAGTTGCTGAGCGGGCGCGTCATCGCGACGTTCCTCATCAGCAACCCTGTCGATGTCGTAAGCAAGCTGATCGACGTCCTGCAGACCCAGACGATGTGGAGCGACATCTCGGTCACCACCCAGGAACTCGTCATCGGCTATGCCGCCGGCGTTGTGTGCGGCGCGCTCGTCGGCTGGGCGCTTGGCATATCCGAATTCTTCGGCTCCGTATGCGAGCCCCTCATCAACGCGGTCAACGGGATCCCGAAGATCGCACTGGCTCCGGTATTCCTGCTGTGGTTCGGCCTGGGTATCTGGTCGAAGGTCGCGCAGGCCGCAATGGTGGTCTTCTTCGTCATGTTCTACAACGTCTACATGGGAATGCGGAACGTTCCGGAACCGCTGGTGAACGTCGTCCGCGTGGCCGGCGGATCACGGTTTTACATCATCAGGAAGGTCGTATTCCCGTCGCTCGCCACGTCGATTTTCGCGGGCCTCAAGGCCGGCGTCCCGTTCGCGATGATCGGCGTCATCGTCGGCGAGTTCGTCGCCGCGGACCAGGGCGTCGGCTACTACGTTCTCGAAGCGACACAGCAATACGATCCCGCCGGGCTTTTCGCGGGAATCGCGATCATGGTGGTCATGGTCCTGATCGGACTGTCGATCGTGAACGTGTTCCAGCGACGGGTGCTCAAGTGGCAACAGATATGACGGTCCGCGCGGCACGCGGACCTCATGAAGCGGTACGCGCGGACCCCGTGAATACGGGCCGCAGGCAACGGATCTTCAAGGAGATGGCGTGAGAGCAGACGAACTCCCAGTACCCGTGGACGGGCAGCAGGAGATGGCATGGGGCAGCGACGTCATCGCCGAGGTGCTCCGCCGGCTTGACCTCCCCTTCTTCAGCTATGTCCCTGGCGCCAGTTACCGCGGACTGCACGACAGCATGGTTAACTACCTCGGCAACGCGAACCCGCAGATGGTGCTCTGCCTGCACGAGGAGCACGCCGTGGCGGTGGCCCAGGGGTACGCCAAGGTGACCGGCCGGCCGATGGCGGTCGGCCTGCACAGCAACGTAGGCCTCATGCACGCGACCATGGCGATCTTCAACGCGTACTGCGATCGGGCCCCCATGGTCATTATGGGCGCCACGGGACCGCTTGACGCGGCTGAGCGGCGGCCCTGGATCGACTGGATTCACACGTCAGCCGACCAAGGCGCGTTGATCCGGAATTACACCAAGTGGGACGACCAGCCAGGGTCCGTCGAAGCCGCCGTGGAATCGGTCATCCGGGCGGACCGGATTACCCGCAGCTACCCCTGCGCCCCCACGTACGTGTGCCTGGACGCCGGGCTGCAGGAGTCCCTGCTCCCGGCGCCGGTGGAACTGCCGGACCTGGCCCTCTACCAGCCGCCTGAGCCGCCGGCGCCTGGTCAAGAAGCGATACGACGGGCACTGGAGCTGCTCGCCGGCGCTCAGCGCCCGCTGATCCTTTTCGGCCGCGGCGGCCGGGGCGAGGACGCCTGGACCGACCGGGTGCGCCTGGCCGAGCGCCTGGGCGCGTGCGTGCTGACCGACCTGAAGGCGCCCGCCCTGTTCCCGACGGCGCATCGCCTGCACCCGGCAGCGCCGGGAACACGCGCGACCGGTGCCGGAACGGAACTCATGCGGCGCAGCGACCTGATTCTCAGCCTCGACTGGATCGACCTCGCGGGCACGCTGCGGGCAGCGTTCGGCGACGATGCCGCTCCCCCTGTCATCTCGTGTAGCAACGACGGCGCGCTGCACAACGGGTGGAGCAAGGACTACTTCGCCCTGACGGCCGCCGATACGGACGTGTGCGCCCATCCCGACTCGTTCGTCCGGGCCTTGCTCGCCGCGCTGCCCGCCGGCGCGGACGCGCGGCATGCGGACTGGCCGGAAACGGCGACGCTGGCAGGACATCCGCGCCCTGGTGACGTCGCTGGCCTCGACGCTGCTAGCCCCGACAGTGCTGGCCTCGACGGGGCCGGCCTCGTGATGGCCGACCTGGCGGCCCACCTGCGGCAGGCGGTCGGGGACCGGCCCGCCTGCTGGATCAGCCTGCCGCGCGGATGGCCGTCCAGCCAGGTCGACTTCCGCGGTCCGCTCGACTACCTGGGCAAGGACGGCGGCGGCGGTGTCGGTGCCGGGCCAGGCATCGCCGTCGGCGCGGCGCTCGCCCTGCAGGAGACGGACCGCCTGCCGCTGGCCGTGATCGGGGACGGTGATTTCCTCATGGGCAATTCGGCCCTGTGGACGGCGGCGCACCACCGCCTGCCGCTGCTGCTCGTGGTCGCCAACAACCGCACGTACTACAACGACGAAGTACATCAGGAACGGGTGGCCCGCAGGCGGGGACGCCCGGTGGAGAACCGCTCCGTCGGGCAGCACATCCGTAATCCCGACCCGGACCTCGCGGCCATGGCCCGCTCGATGGGCTTGCACGGGTACGGCCCCGTGCTGACGCCAGTGGAACTGAAGGAGTCGCTGGCCTGGGCGGTCGCCGACGTCGAGGCTGGCGGTGCCGCGGTGGTCGACGTGCGGGTGAGCCCCACGGGCGGCGAGCACGACGTGGGTGCCCGCGTCGGCCGCGGCGCAGAAGGCTGAGGCACCGGAGGCTGACAGGCGCGGTCACGCGGCAGAACAGAAGGAGCCCCGCCCGGCAGTGCCGGGCGGGGCTCCTTCTGTTCTGGGGGACTAGCAGTCAGGCGCTCACCGCCGCTCGCAACTGGTCCGCGGTCAGCCGGGCGGGGTCGCGGGCCAGGGCGGGATCAGCGCCGAGCACGCCGAGCGGCAGCTTGCGCAGCCGCCGCCCGTCCCAGCCCGCGGTGGCAGCGGCCAGCTCGTCGTGCAGTGCGCCGTCCGAGGCCAGGTCCTTCAGCTCCGGCCACGCCACCGCCAGGTCGCCCAGGGCGGCCGCCAGTATCCGCGCCCGCGCGCAATCGTCGGGCAGGCCGAGCTCCACGACCAGGTCGGCGCGGGACAGGAATGCCTCGTCGACGGCGGACAGGAAGTTCGTCGTCGTCACGACGACCGCCCCTGGCACTGCCGCCGCCAGGTGGTCAAGCCCGGCAAGCACCGCGTCGGTGGCCCGCTGCACGTCGACGGGGTTGGTCTCGAACGACGCGAGGCTGCGCGCCATCGCGAAGCTCTCCACCTCGTCGATAAGCACGACCACGTGCGGCCGCGGCCGGGCCAGTTCAGGGACGACGTCACGTAGCAGCCTGGTGACGTTGCGCTGGCTCTCCCCGAGCATCTCACTCGGCATGGCATGCGGGTCGATCTCGAGGAACGTCGTCGCGCCCCGCGCCGCCACGGCGAGCGCCGCCGCCTGGGCGAGGCCCTGTGCCAGCGTCGTCTTGCCGGTACCTGGCGGCCCGGCCAGCACGATGAGTCCGCTGGGCGACGCCGGCAGGGCGGCCAGGCGGCGCCCGTGCATCATTGCCACGAGCGCCGTCCCGAGCAGCCGTTCCCTGGTCCCGTCCGGCACCACGATGCTGTCCCACGGCCCGTCATGGTGGTCCGCTGGCAGCACGTGCACGCCCGCGACGCCGCGCGGAAACGACTCCGCGCTCACGGCCAGGTCGGCCGGGTCAGTTCGGGCCAGTCGACCGTGCCGGGGTCACCGGCCTGCTTGTCCCTGATGTGGTCCGGCGGCTCCTCGAAGAGCACCAGCGGGTCGCACAGCGCCCGCATCGTCTCAAGCAGGCTGTCGAACATGTGAATCCGCACCACCCGGGCCGTGCGCTCGGGGTCGTCGTTGATGTGCTGGTGCCACAGGTAGTGGTCGACGACTATGATGTCGCCTTTCTTCCACGGGTAGGTGGCCCCGCCCTCCGGCTCGGCGCCCATGTAGGAGTGGCCGTGGCCCTCGACCACGTACAGCCACGCTTCCCCTGGGTGCCGGTGCATGGACTGCCCGCGGCCCGGCCCGATCTCGAACATCGCCATCGTGATGCCCGAGGCCTGGTAGCCGATCGCGCGGTCAAGCAGGAACGTCGTCCTGGTGCCGCGCGGGGTCGGCAGCATCTCCAGGCTGTCCCAGCTCGTGTGCAGCCGGCCGCTGCGGCGCGCCTGCTGGTCCGTCGCCAGACGTCGCAGCCGCTCCGAGTACGGGTCGGACCCTTCGGCGCCAGGCGAGAACGGCGGCCGCGGCGACAGCGCGGCGACATCCACGTCACCGCCGTCTTCCAGGATCGCCATGCCCATCGTCTCCAGCATGGGCTCGGAAGAGAAGGTCAGGTACCGGGCCGTCTTGTCGCCCTCGTTGCCGTGGCGGTGCCAGCTCCAGGCGGGCAGGTGCAGGGAGTCACCAGGCCCCCAGTGGATCCGTTCGCCGTCGATCTCGGTCCAGGCCTCGCCCGCCACGCAGAACACCATCGCGTCCCACGAGTGGCGGTGCACGGTGCTGACCGTTCCCGGGTCGATCTCGTGCGCGGTGGCGTCCATGGACCGGGTCGGGCGCCCGCCGTCGGCGCCGACGTAGACGCCCCGGCGCATCCGGCGGCTGGTCTCGTGCATCTCGACGTCTTCGAGCGCGACGACGGTGCGCTGGTTGGCCCGCCACGTCTCGATGAACTCGGCGCGGCGCTGCTTCTGGACGTAGTAGTGGGCGACCTTGGTGGTGGTCTTGGTGCTCACGGGCAGTCCTCCTAGCTAACGTACGGGGCGATCGACTTTGAGTTGGCCAGTGCCTCGTCAACTTGGCCGGACACGGTGGGACCGCTGATGAACGACAGCGGCAGCGACTCCTTTTCCGCCTGCGCCTTCAGCGCGGGCGAATTGGCGGCCTCGCTGAAGGCCTGCCGCAGCGTTGACAGCTCGGAAGCGGGCAGGCCAGCTGGCGCGGCGAAGTCGTCGGAGAGGTTGCTGAGCGTGAGCGCCTCCGTGACCGCCGCTTCCTTGCTGGCGGACAGCGACACGGAGGACATCTCGGTCTGGAGGGTGGGCACGCCGCTGAGCACCTTCTGGTAGCTCGCCAGCGAGGCCGGGCCGACGACGAGCAGTGGCTTCGCCTCGTTGCCTGAGATCAGCGGGTAGAGCGTGGACATCGCCTCGAGGATCGTCTGGCCGTCATTCGCCAGGAACCCCTGCTTGAGCGCGGAGGTGGCCTCGAACCCGGTGTCGAGCTTGTACGGGACGCCGAACGCCCCGTAGATGACACGGATGAGCATGTCCCCGATCCCGTTGCGGATGTCGAGCGCGCTCACCTGGCCGCTGGGATGCAGCATCCCGGAGAAGCTGGACACGCTGGAGCCAGGCTGGGTGACGAGCGCGTTCGGGATCTGGGCCGGCTGGCCGATCCAGCTCAGCTTCGCCATGTTGAACGTCTGCCCCGGCTGCTTCTCCACGAGGCTGGCGATGTCGCCGCCCACGTTCACCATGCCGATGGTCAGCCCGTTCGGGGCGGACGCGGCCATCTGGTTGCTGCCCTGGAGCGTCCCGGCCGCGGGGATGTCCTCGACGTTGATCGTGGCGCCGAGTTCCTGTCCCACGTACGGCGCGAACAACCGGGCATAGGAGTCGTAGCTGCCGCCGGGACTGTCCGGGGAGATGAGCGTGATCGTCTTGCCCTTGAAGTAGCCCGCTCCCCCGACGGAGCCGCTAGCCGAGCTGCCCCCGGACCCTGACGAGCCGGACGCCGACGACGAGCAAGCGGCGAGCAGGGTGGCGGACGCCGCCGCGACCGTGACGGCCGCGATCTTGCGCCATCGTGACTTATTCGATCTAATCCGCTGCGCTGCGTGATCGGACATGTTTCTGCCTTTCATGGTGATAGCGATGCCGACGCCGGCTAGGCCAGGCCGGGAAACCGCGGGATCAGATCAGGACCCCGGAGAACGTGAGACTGAACAGGGATATGAAGCCATAGGCGATCCCGAAGGACGTGGCGGTGACCACGGCGGCGTAGGTCAGGCGCTGCCAGCGCCGGTCCCACTGGACCGCGGTGAGGCAATAGGCGGCGGCGACCACGGGCACGCCGACCTCGAAGCCGAACAGGTAGCTCGCGGCCACCGCGGCCCAGATCCAGCCGAGCGCCGCGAATTCGCGCGCGGTCCGGCGCCACCGGGGCCGGGGTTCTGGCTGGTCTGCCGGATGTCCGCTCCCCTGCGGCGTCGCGTCCGGGTGGCCGGTACCCGCCACTTCACGACCCCCGCTTCGCCCGAACGAACCCTGCTGACTTTCCAGCCCGCCCCCTGTCTCGCTGTCCTGGCCGGCCAGGGTCTCGTGGCCGGCCCCGGCGTCGTGGCCAGCGGGGACGGTCGCCAGCGCGGCGTCCATCGCCTCCGGTGCCGCCGCTGCGGACAGCTGGCTGTCGGCCGCCCCGTCGGGCGCCGCCCGGTGGCGGAGCACGCTGACCCCGCGGGACGCCAGCCGGAACAGGGCTACAACGGCGGCGATGGCCGCGATGATGGCGGGCACGACGCCCGCGTCGGCGGGATACCCGAGGGCGATGACGATGTAGATGATCGACACGACGGCGATCACGCCCTCGGTCACCGGCTCGAGCACCGGGTGCGGTGACCTCGGGCCGCGGGCCGCCCGCTCGGGGGTGACCATGGCCCGGCCCCGGCGGCCCCGCCACGTGATCACGACGAGCAGGCCGATGCTGATGACCAGGAACACGTCGGCCAGCGGGCTGTGGGCGATGAACCCCCAGCCGTAGATGCTCTGGGTCAGGTGCAGGTTGTCCGCGAACGTCCCGCCCAGCACAAGCCCGATGGTCATCGCCGCCAGGGAGTAGCCGAGCTTGCGGAGCACCACGCCGACGACGGCGAACACGCCAAGCTCCACGACGCCGGCGAAGCCGGTGACGGCCGCGAAGCTGCCGAGCACCGCCAGCGAGACGATGATCGGCATCATGACGGGGCCGCGCACGTTCGTCGCCCGGCTGAGCCACGGGGTGATGATCAGGCCGACCCCGCAGGACAGCAGCCCGGCGACGGCCATGACCCACATCATCGAGTAAGGCAGCGACGGCTCGGAGCGAAGCAGGGTGGGGCCGGGCTGGATGCCGAGGATCGACAGCGCGGCGATGAAGATGACCATGCCGACACCGGACGGCAGGCCCAGCGCGACCGCAGGCACCAGCGAGCCCACTTCCTTCGCGAGCGAGGACCCCTCCGCGGACGCGACGCCGGCCGGAACGCCGGTGCCGAACGACTTGCCGTACTTCCGCGAGACCTGGCGGCCCAGGCTGTAAGAGATGAAGTTGGCGCTGAAGCCGCCGATGCCCGGGATGAGGCCGAGCACGCTGGCCACGAGCGCCGAGCGCAGGATGTGAATCCAGGACCTCGCGGCATCGCCCAGGCCCTCGCCGACCTGGCGGCGGAAGGCGTTACGGAGCATCGCCTGCTGGCCGGTGGCGACGGACTCGTTGCGGCCGTACATCACGACCATCTGCGTCATTGCGAAGACGCCAAGCGCGAAGGGGACGACGTTCAGGCCGTCCATCAGCGCGATGTTGCCGAACGTGAACCGGTCGACGCCGGTCACCGGGTCGCTGCCGATGAACGAGAACATCAGCCCGATCGTGCCGGACAGGATGACCTTGCCGCTCGAGGTGCTCTCCCCCGTGCCGCCGATCAGGACCAGCGCCAGGATGATGATGGCGACGAACTCCGGCGGATGGAAGAGGTTGACCAGCGAGCCGGAGATCGGCAGCAGGAGGAGCAGGACCGCGCAGGCGATCCAGCCGCCGGCCCACGTCGACGCGGCGGAGATGGCCAGGGCGCGGCCCGCCTCGCCGCGCTGTGCCATCGGGAACCCGTCCAGCGTGGTCGGGTAGGACTCGGGCGCACCCGGCGTGTTCAGCAGGATGGCGGTGATCGAGGCCGCGTAGTAGGAGGCCGCTTGCGTGGCCAGCATGAGCGTGATCGCGGGGATCACGCTCATGTGGTAGAGGAACGGCAGCATCAGGCTGAGCGCGAGCGACACGCCCATGCCGGGGAGCATGCCCATGAACATGCCGATCGCCATGCCGACGAACAGCAACCCGATTGCTTCGGGGGTGAGCAGTTGGGAAAAGCCGGAAAACAGATCGTGCGTCATCGGGACCCTATCTCGCGGCCCTGGGCGGTGCCCTTGGGCTGTCTGCCCGGGTATCCGGAACCGGACTCCGGGCGGGTGATGGTGTCTGCTGACTGACGGTGCCCGCTGGCCGGGCGGGCGCCGTACGGCGCGACGGAAGGCGATGGAAGAAGGTGACTGGCGGGCCGCCCGACGCTTCGTGGGTAGCGGGCGGGCCCGGCCGACGGGTTAGGAGAAAGCGTTACGGGTCAGGCGCCCCGGGCGGTTCTCAGCCGCGCGCGTCCGGCCAGCGGGAATGGGGTGCGCAGCCGCGGAGTCCACGGTCACGGGGGTAACGGCGAAAGTTTCTGCACCACGTCCGTGACGGGCGTGCCGGCGATCGTTACGCACTGGTCCTCCCTTCGGGCCAGCCGCGTCGCCGACCCTGCCACAGCGTGATGTGCGCTTGATCACCAGATCATGGCATAAGGTCATACCATTTACAAGAAGGTCACTTGGTAAAATTTAGGGACGACGCTCGGCCCCCACCCCGCGGGGAGGCTAACTTCCCGCACGTCTATTACAGAGCTTGAATCGGATCGATTCGCTCGCCGGATAGATTGCGGCGGGCTGGGAGGATTCCCATGTCACTGCTGCCGATTACGCTGGCCGCGGGCCCCTACGACCGGACCCGTGCCCTCGCCGACGGCCGGGTCACGGTCGCGGGCGCGGACCTGCGGTACATCACACTGGACCCGGAGGAGATCTTCTTCCGGATGGTCACCCACGGCGAGTTCGACGTGAGCGAGATGTCGATGGCCACCTACCACGTGCTCATGGACAAGGCCGAGCAGGCAGGCGCCCCGGCCCCGTTCGTCGCCATCCCGGTCTTCCCGTCCCGGTTGTTCCGGCACACCAGCGTCTACGTGAACACCGGGCGCATCCCCGCCGGCGGCGCCAGCGCCGCCCGTGCCTTGGCGGGCGCCACCGTCGGCGTGGCCGAGTGGCAGCTCACCGCCAACGTGTGGATCCGTGGCATCCTGGCCGAGCACTACGGCGTTCCCGTCGAGTCGGTCCGGTACCGTACCGGCGGGCTGGACGCCCCCGGCCGCCACGAGAAGGTCGCGCTCAGCCTGCCGGAGTCGATCGACATCGCGACTATCCCGGCCGGACAAACCCTGTCGGACCTGCTCGCCTCCGGCGAGCTCGACGCAATCTACTCGCCGCGCGCGCCACGGTCGTCCGGCACGGGAAGCGTGACGCGGCTGTTCGCCGACACGCGCGCCGAAGAGGAGCGCTACTTCGCCGAGACCGGGATCTTCCCGATCATGCACGTGATCGTCATCCGCCGCGACATCTACGATGCCAACCGCTGGCTCCCGCGTGAGCTCTTTAAGGCGTTCAACGCCGCGAAGCGGATCGCCTACGACGAACTGACTCGCACCGCCGCGCTGGCGATCTCATTGCCCTTCGCCCGCGAGGAGTACGAGCGCACCGCCGCCGCGATGGGCACCGACTACTGGGCCTATGGCATCGAGCCGAACAGGCACGTCCTGGGGACGTTCGCCCGTTATGCCACCGCCCAGCACCTCATCACGAGGCTCCCAGCTCCAGAGGACCTGTTCGTACCGGAACTCCACGAGGACGTCATCATCTGATCGCGAGATATGATGCCGATGGCTCGTTTTAATGGCCGAAGACCAGCGACTTGATTGTCACCGGCACCGTGCCCGATGGCTGGCGCACCCGGCCGAGATCGACGTAATCGAAGTCCCGCAGCAGGACGCCGTCGATGACGACGAGGTCGTTCGTGATCCCGAGTTCCTCGCGGAGCAGCCGGCCCAGGGTACGCGCGACATCGCCGTCGAGCATCAGGTAGAGCGGCGCGCCCGCGGCGATCCGGTCAGCGAGGCCCTGCGCCACGGCTTCGGCGAGGCCGCGCAGACGGGGGTACTCCGGTGGCCCTTCCCAGCGCAGGGCGACCACGAGGTCCTCGGTGGCGCCAACGCCGAAGCGGGCGACGTGCCGCCGAATCTCCTCGGCGACGGCCGTTGCGTCGATGACATCTGGTATCTCGTACTGCGGTCGCGCGACAGGCAGGTTCCGCCGGGGCAGGGTCCGCTCGGGTGAGCCCAGGTAGCTGGTGATGCCGCTCAGCTGGACGGTGTACTCCGATGCTCCCAGGACCGTAGCCCGGATCCGGGCTTCAGCAGGCAGCACCGGAGCGGGCAGTCGCCCGCTTTCGCCAGCTGACGCGAGAGCCGCGCCGAGACGCGGGCCGAGATCCCCGAACGAACGGGTCTCCGTGTGATACACGTACTCGGAGACCCCGCCGGAGAAGATCAGCCCGTCGAGGTGGCCGAGCGCGGTCAGCGGGTCGGTAAGCCAGAGCGCCGGGTCGGCGGACGGCACCCCGCGGAGCACGCGCAGGAGTTCGTCCGCCATCCGGTCGGCGACCGCGTCGAGCGTGCCGGGCTTAGGCGGCGAGCCCAGCTCAAGGCAGACCCCCGCGCGTTCCGCGTGGTACGCGCCGCCCGGCTCGAGGCGGGCGACGGTGCCGTCCTCGCCGAGTGCCACGAGGCGCCCGCCGACATGGAACGCCGCAGTGGCGGCGATCCTGCCGTCGTCCACGAGCGTGACCTTCGTGGTACCGCCGCCGATGTCGACGTTGAGGAGCCGGCTGTGGTCACGGTGCGATGCCCGCACGGCACCCGAGCCGTACGCCGCCAGCATGGCCTCCATGTGGTGGCCAGCCGAAGCGCACACAAGGTCGCCGGCGTGCTCGCTGGCCACCGCGGCGATCGCCTCGGCGTTGTGCCGCCGCAGTGCCTCGCCGGTCAGGATGACCACGCCCGTGTCGATGTCGTCCGGCGTCACCCGCGCGTCGGCGTAGGCCTGATCGAGTATCTTGCCTAGCGCTTCGGCGTCGATGCGCATGCCGTCGGTGTACGGCGTGAACTGCACTTCGGACTCGAAGTGCTTCTCCCGCCGTACGACGACGTACCTGCTCGTCAGGTTCTCGCTCAGGCGGCGCAGGTAAAGCCGCGAGAACGCCACCTGGGTGCCCGACGAGCCGATGTCCACGCCGACGCTGCGCAGCATAACGTTGTCCTGCTGCCAGACCGGGTTCTCCTCCAGCGGGACATCGGGCTCATCGTCGTGGTCATCGTGGCCGTGGTGGCCCGTCATAGGGTCAGTCATGCGGTTGGCGCGAGCTCGCTCGGCCGCGGGGGCAGGTCCTCGATCTCGGCGGCGTAAGCCGTATCCATGTTCGGCACCAGGCCCCTCTTCGCCAGCGCCTGGGCGAAGGTCTCGCGGACGACCGGCGACTCGTCGGCATAGTCGATCTGGTCGCCGCCGATGCGCCTGCTGATCCACGCCTTCGGCACGCCCTGGGCATTGCGGATGGAGACTACCTCGTGCTTGAAGGCGAGGTAGCGCGCCGGGGTGTCGCCGGTGTTGAAGTGCTGGTGGTACCACATGTTCGGCGGGACGATCAGCGTGCCGGGCTGCCATTCGTACCGCTTGGGCTCCTCGCCCTCCGGCCACATCAGGCTGAAGCCCTCGCCGGTCAGGATGATGACGTGCGCCCCCGGACCGTGCCGGTGGCCTTTCTTATATGTCGCCACAGGGAACTGCGAGATGTGGCTGTTCATCGAGCCCTTGGCCATCATGAAGCGGATGTGGCCGCCGCCGGCCCCGCGCTCCTTCGCCTCGTTCAGCGGCAGGTTGATCGCGTCGGCGACGAAGTTGGTCTTGAGCAGCAGCCCTTCGCGCTCGTCCTTGTCGGCGAAGTAATCCGGCTCACCGTCAAAGCGCCCGGTGAAGTCATGCGGGGTGTTGAAGACGAACTCGGGCTCGTCGTACAGGTTGATGATCGGCGGCATGTTCGTCGATGAGACGAAGCGGGCAGCGGTCGTGCCGGAGCCGTTGAAGTGCTGGTGCCAGGTGTTGAGCGGGATCGCGAACAGCGAGCCGGGGCCCCACTCGAAGGTCACCTTGGCCCCTGCATCGTTCCAGACCGAGGTCGAGCCGTAGCCGGACAGGACAAGGATCATTTCCTCGAAGAGCTGACGTTGCGGGGCGAGCTTGCCGCCGGCTGGGATCTCGCACACGTAGCAGTCGTTGGACGTGCGTGAGGCCTCGTGGTTGATGAAGACGCCGCGCCCGCCGCGCCGCTCCCAGGGCTTCAGTTCGACCGTGTTGAGATCGGGTACATAATGGGCGGCGATGATGTCGAGGCCCTCGGCCTCAACCCACCGTACGTACGGAGAGTCCTTCTCCCTGGCGAACTTCTTCGCCATGTTCTCCGGGACAAGAGCGTCGTTGGCCATGAGCCCTCCAGAAGTAGGTTGGTATAATGGTATTACCAATGAGCTGAGATGGGGAAGTGGCGCGCGATGCGAAACTGGTGACAGCCACCACAGCTGCAGCCTGACGACTTGGGGTGGCGTGGGCGCCTCAGCCGCGGAGCCGCGCGTCGAGGCGAGGGTAGACGCGGCGGGCGTTGAGCTCGTAGATCTTGCGGAGGTCGCTGTCGGGCAGGCCAGTCTTGTCGACGTAGCGCTTGGTGTCGTCCCAGGAGGCGCCGGTGGCGGGGTTGTCGCCGCGGACAGCGCCGAGCATCTCGGAGGCGAACAGGATGTTGTCCGCCGGGATGACCGAGGTGAGCAGGTTGATGCCGGGCTGGTGGTAGACGCAGCTATCGAAGAACACGTTCCCGAGCACGTGCCCGCCGATCGGCGGCCGCTCCTCCCGGACGGCCAGGCCCTGGTAGCGGCCCCAGTGGTAGGGGACGGCGCCGCCGCCGTGCGGGATCACGAACCGCAGCCCAGGGAACCGGCCGAACAAGTCCCCCGACACCAGCTGCATGAACACGGTGGTGTCCGCGTTCAGGTAGTGCCCGCCGAGCGTGTGCACCGCCGGGTTGGCCGAGGCGGACACGTGGATCATCGCCGGGACGTCCAGCTCGACGAGCTTCTCGTACAGCGGGAACCAGTACTCGTCCGTCATCGGCGGGGACGTCCAGTACCCGCCCGACGGGTCGGGGTTGAGGTTAGCGCCGACGAACCCGAGCTGCGCCACGCACCGCTCTAGCTCGGCGACGCAAGCATCAAGCGGCTCGCCCGCCACCTGCGGGAGCTGGCAGGCACCCGCGAAGTTGTCAGGGAACAGAGTCGTCACCCGGTAGACCAGGTCGTTGCTCGCCCGCGCCCACGCCACCGCGGCAGCCGGGTCGGTGACGTCGTGGCCCATGCCCGAGGCGCGCGGGGAGAAGATCGTCAGGTCGGACCCGCGCTCGCGCGCGATCCGCAGCTGGTTGCCCTCGATCGAATCCCGGATCTCGTCATCGCTGATGCCCGCCAGCACCGGCTCGGGCGACGACGGATCGGACAGCCGCGTGAGCTGCGCCTTCCGGAACTCCCCCAACGCCGCAGGCGCCGTCGTGTAGTGGCCGTGGATGTCGATGATCATCGGACGCTCCCCGCCTCGTCGGTCCGCCTAGTCCACATACCGCAGTCCCCGCTCGGCCAGCCGCTCGCGCATATTGCTCACGTCCAGGCTGACCTCGCCGGCCGCGTACCGCTTGCGGGACGCCTCTTCCTTCTCGGCCCTCGCCCGGCTGGCATCGAGCACGGAAGGCGCGTCCAGCCGCGGCACCACGACGACCCCGTCGTCGTCGGCGACGATCACGTCGCCCGGCTGGATGAGCTGGCCGCCACACACGAGCGGGACGTTCACATCGCCGAGCGTCTCTTTCACGGTGCCCGCCGCGGACACGCACCGGGACCAGACCGGGAAGCCCATGCGGGTCAGCTCGCGGACGTCGCGGCAGCCCGCCTCGATGACCAGGCCCCGCACGCCGCGTGCGTGCAGCGCCGTGGCCAGCAGCTCGCCGAAGTACCCGTCCTCGCACCGCGACGTCGGCGCCACCACCAGGATGTCGCCGTCCTGGCACTGCTCGACGGCGACGTGGATCATCCAGTTGTCGCCGGGCGGGACGCTGACCGTGACCGCGGTGCCCGAGATCTGGGCGCCCTGGTAGATCGGGTTGAGGTACGGCGCCAGCAGGCCGCGGCGCCCCTGGGCCTCGTGCGCCGTGGCGACGCCGAGCTCCGCGTACGCGTCAGCGATGGCCCGGTCGGTGCGGGTAACGCCACGGACGACGATTGCCATGCTCAGGCCTCCCACGGATGGAGGGACACGTGGATGACGTCTTCGTCGCTGCCGGTGCCGCCGATCGCCTTGATCGCGCGGTCCACGTCGCCTAGGCCGAACGTGTGCGTGACCAGCAGGTCGAGCGGGAAGCGCCCGGACGCGAGCTGCTTGACCGCGAGCTCGCACGCGCGGTAGCTGTGGCCCCGCGCGCTCTTGATCGTGATCGCCTTCTCCGTGACCTTCTTCACCGGGAAGTCGGGGAAGGCGGCCAGCTCGCCCTGGATCAGCAGCGTTCCCTCACGGCGCTTGAGAGCGTCGATGCCGAGCAGCACCGGCGCGGTCCCCGCGCCCGAGGTGCAGTCGAGCACGATGCCGACGCCCTTGCCGCCGGTCAGTTCCATGATCCGCTCTAGCGGATCCTCCCGCTGGACGTCGATCACGTAGTCGGCCCCGAGCTTGATGGCCATCTCGAGGCGCGCGGCGTCCTTCGTGGTGCCAGTGACGATAATCAGCGAGGCGCCAGCCTGCTTGCACGCGACCGTCTGCGACAGCCCCTGCTGGCCGGGACCCTGGATGAGCACGGTCGAGTCGTAACCGACGCCGGCCGCGAACAGCGCCCACTCGATACCGTTGGACATCGGGGTGGCGAGCCCGGCCAGGTCCGACGACAGGCCGTCGGGCAGCTTGTGCAGCACCGCGTTCCACGGCAGGAACATGTACTGCGCGAACCCGCCCCACAGATGGTAGGGATTCTCCGCCGACGTGTACCCGAAACGGCGCGCGTCCGGGTTCGTCCGCCAGTCGGTCAGCTCGCAGTGCCGGTACTCCCCCGCCCGGCACCAGTCGCACTGGAAGCAGCCGACGTAGTGCTCGACGAAGACGCGGTCGCCCTCGCGGACGCCCTGACGCTCGGCGAATGTCCGTCCGGCCTTCGCGATCACGCCGATGTTCTCGTGGCCCATGATCACGGGGTCGGCGAACGGCGGCTTCGCGTACATCTTCACGTCGGTCCCGCAGATCCCTGCGACCTCGACCTTGAGCAACGCGCCATCGTCGGGTATCTCAGGCATGGGGAACTCGCGGAGCTCGGTGCGTCCCGGACCTGTCCTTACCGCTGCCAACACTTGCTCAGCCATGAGCGACGCTCCTAACTGGGTGCTCCATCCGACCAGAAAGGTCTATTGGTATGACAGATTACCATGCTAGGGTTCGGGACATGGGCCAGCTCACACTCACCGCCGTGACCCGCACCCAGGGCGCCACCCAGGCGCTGAAGGACGGGACCGTCCAGCCAGCCGGCGTCACGCTGGCCTTCGAAGAAGTGCCGGTTCTCATCCAGGCATTCCGCCGGATGGTGCGCACCCTCGACTTCGACATCACCGAGATGGCGTTCACCACGTACATGGTCGCGAAGGCGCACGGCAAGCCGTTCACCGCGCTGCCGGTGTTCCTCGTGCGCGGGTTCCACCACGGCGCGATCCTGCGCGGCGCGAAGTCCGGCGACCTTGCCCCGAAGGACCTGGAGGGCCGCCCGTCCGGCGTCAACCGCGGCTACACGGTGACGACCGGGGTCTGGGCCCGTGGCATCCTGGCCGACGAGTACGGCGTCGACCTCAGCCGCGTCACCTGGGTGCTGTCCGGTGACGAGCATGTTCAGGAGTACGTCCCGCCGCCCAACGTCGTCCCTGTCCCGGCCGGCAAGGACGTGCCGGACATGGTCGCCTCCGGCGAACTCGCCGCCGGCGTCGGCATCCCGGCGGATCATCCGGGTGTCGCGCCGCTGATCCCCGACGCGGCAGAGGCCGGCTACCGCGCGCTGCGCGAGCGCGGCTTCTACCCCATCAACCACGTCGTCGTCGTCAAAGATGAGCTCCTCGCGAAGATCCCCGACCTCGCCCCTGACCTGTTCGCGGCGTACGCGGCGGCCAAGAACCGCTACACCGCCGCTCTCATGAGCGAAGGGATCACCGATCCCGGCCCGTCCGACCGCATGTACCAACGGGTGGCGGAGATCACCGGCGCGGACCCCATGCCGTATGGCATCGCGCCGAACCGCGCGATGATCGACCAGCTCATCCGCTACGCGGTCGACCAGAAAATCCTGGACAAGCCAGTCGCGGCGCAGGACCTGTTCGCCGCGAGCACCCACGACCTGACGGCCTAGGCGAGCTGGAGGATCACCATGCGGATCGCGATAGCCGGCGACCACAACGGCGTTGCGCTGAAGGACCAGCTCATCCAGGTGCTCTCCGGACAGGGCCACGACATGACCGACCTGGGCGCTCACGGCGAAGCGGTTGTCGACTACCCGCCGCTGTGCGCGGCGGTCGGCCGCCGGGTCGCCAGCGGGGCAGCCGACCGGGGCATCGTGATCGGCGGCTCCGGTTCGGGTGAGCAGATCGCCTGCAACAAGATCGCGGGCGTCCGGGCCGGGGTCTGCCACGACCTGTTCACCACGGAGATCGCGCGCGCCCACAACGACGCGAACGTGCTCGTCATCGGCGCCAAGATCGTCGCGCCCGCCCTGGCCGAGCTGATCACCGGCCGCTGGCTCGCCACGCCGTTCAAGGGCGGCCGCCATGCCGGCCGGCTTGACCAGATCGCCGCCCTGGAGCGCGGCGAGACCCTAGAACTCGGCTGACCCGAGGAACTCAAGCACGCGAGCGGGCGCGGTCTCGGCCGTCTGCCCGCTCACAGGCATGTCCCAGTACTGCGCGCGCGGCAGGCACTCCTCCAGGTAACGGGCCGCCGATGTCGCGTGCGACGCGTCCTGCCCAGGCACGATCAGCGCGGGGACGTCGAGCCGCAGCAGGTCCTCCGGTTCCGGCCCCGGCACGGTGTCCCTGTCGAACAGCATCCGCGCCATGCCCGCCACGAGCGTCTCGTACTGCTTCTGGTCGACAGCCCGGTAGCTGTCAGCGAACGCCGGGTCGCGGCGGGCGCAGTTCACCCACGGGCCGACGCGCGGGTCCTGCGTGAACCCCTGGTCGGACGAGAGGGCGTGGTCGACGGCAGTCGCCACGGACCGTTCGGCGACAAAGGAAAGATGCCGCGCGAACCTGGCGTGCTGCGTGATGCGGTACCGGGGACCACCCGCGGGTGAGTACAGCACCATGGACGCGACCGCGTCAGGCCAGGTGGCCGCGAAGACGGCCACCGCCGAGCAGCCCACGCAGCCGCCCATGAGGTGGGCGCGCGCGATGCCCAGGTGGTCGAGCAGGCCCTTGCCCTGCGCGGCGTAGTCCGCCCAGGTGATCCGCTCGACCCGGCCGCCGGAGTCGCCTGACTCGCGCCGGTCGAACATGATGCACGTGTAGGACTTGGCGAGGTGGTCCACGAGCCGCAGCCGCGCGTACAGGCTGAACGACGTCCAGTTCGCCAGGGTCGCGTTGAACCCGCCCGGGGAGAACATCAGCAGCGGCGGCCCGTCCCCGGTCACCTGGTAGTGCGTGGCGATACCGTCGATAACGGCGGTCGGCATGCGAAATCCCCTCTAGGCCCGGGCTGCGATATCGCCCTTGATGTGCAGGCCGGCCCGCACGTCCGCGGCGACCGCCGTCAGCGCGTCCATCGTGACCTGGGCGACATGAGCGTAAGTGTCCGGCTTTTCATCCAGGGTCCGCGCGGCGTACCCGATGGCCGCGTGCGCCATCCGGACCCGCCCGTCGAGCCACGGGCCGCCGCCCGCGCCGCCGATGACCGGGATGCCGACCGCCTGCGTGACCTCGGGTCCTGCGACCGGCCCCGAATTGGTGAAGTCGAGCAGGGCCGCGCCCGCTTCCTCCAGGCGTTTCGCGTCGGCGACCAGTTCGTCCTTCATGCCCGGCGGCACCCGCGCGCCTGGCGCGAGCATCGCCTCGTAGCCGACGCCGTGCCGCAGCGCCGTCTGCGGGGTGATCCCGAGTTGTGCCCACACCGGTATCCCGGCCCGCGTCACCGCGGCCACGGCGGCGGGGAAATCGGCCGCGCCGTCGATCTTAACCAGGTCCGCCCCGGCTTCCTTGGCCAGGGTGATGGCGGCGCGCACGGCGCTGTCGGTGCCCTCCTGCACGGGGCCGAACGGGATGTCCACGCTGACCAGCGCCCTCGTGACCCCGCGGCGCACGGCCTTGCAGACGACGAGCATCTCCGCAAGCGTGACTTCCAACGGGCTGCGGTGGCCCCAGAGGTTGACGCCGACGGAGTCCCCGACGGACACGATCTCCACGCCGGCCCGGTCGGCGATCGTGGCGATCTGGTAGTCCCAGGCCACGACGCCGACGATCTTCTGCCCGTCGCGCTTCATCTGCTGGAGCGCGCCAATGGCGACTTTGTCGTTCATAGTCTCCTAAGTCCCCTATACCCGGAGAGCGGACAGGACCTCCGGGACGTCCGCGACGTCCCGGAGCACCACGAGCACCATTGCGTTGGGCCGCAACGCGGACACGACGTCGTTGACCGGGTGGTCGCCCGGCAGCACCAGACCCGCGGACATGATGCCGCGCGCTGCGGCGGCGTCGCCGATGATCGACGCCGCCTCAGCGTTCGCTCCCGCCGACGCGACCATCACGACGGTGTCCGCGCCGTCCAGCTCCTCGCTCAGCAGCGCCGTGTCGCCGGTCCCGGCGTGCCGGAGCAGCGCGTCATCAGGGACCGCCGACTCGAACACGAGGAAGCGCCCGCCACTCCACAACCGACCCCCCATATCCCGGACGATCCCCTCTGACTGACCGTCAAGCGCGATCACCCGCGAGCTGCGGCGGGCGAATTCGGGAACAGTGATCCGGAACCTGGCCTCGGCGGCTGTAGTGGCGAGGGCGCAGCTGCTGAGGAGTGTCGGCTGGCGCTGCTGCGCTGACTGGGCCTGTGCGATTGGCTGTGCGTGCGTGCTCACACCGACGCGTGCTTCTCGCCCGGGCGGACGCGCAGGGCGTCGGCGCAACCCTCAATGAAGGACTGGTCCTTCGGCAGCACGACCGCGGCCGACCGGACCGCCTGGTGCTCGACGTCGACGCCGGGCGGCGTCACGCCCTCGTCGCGCAGCGCCTCCACGGCCCGCCAGAGCTTGCGCCGGGCCATGATGATGCCGCTGTCGGTGGAGACGAGGCGTTCCTTCGTCCGGTCCACGATCGGGCCCATGCTCTCCTGCAGGGACGCGTCCTGCATGGAGATGCCCTTGATACCCGAGTAGGTGTCGCCGCGCTTCTGGGCGGCGCGGTCCATCATGTAGTCGTTGTCCTTGTTCTGCAGCGGCCGGTACGTCCCGGGGACGAACTCGTTGTGCACCCCGTGGCCGTCCTTCATGTGCTGCACCTCGGTCTCGGTGAGCGGGCGGACCGGGTGGTAGTCGTACGTGAACACCCAGCAGTTCTCGTCGTCGACCGGGACCCAGAAGTGGCCGTGGATCGGGTGGTCGCCGCGGGGCGGGATCATCGTGAAGCTGGGCATCACCCACGGCGTGATCCGCCAGTAGTAATGCCCCTCCTCGGCGTTGCGGCGGACGCCGATGAACAGCCCGCCATCGGACTCCACGACCTCGAAGAACGGCTTCCTGTCGGCGAGGTTGTACTTGTTGCCCTGCGCACCCTTGAACAGCGGGTCGTTCCGCAGCCCGTCGCTGTGCAGCCAGGAGACGTGGCTGGAGTCGATGCCGCCCTCAAGCGCCTGCAGCCAGTTGCACTCCTGCCACCGCTTGGAGGTGAAGCTCTGCTCCGCAGGGACCCTGGCGAACTCCCACTGCGGCAGGTCCGGCGTCTTCGCCGGGTCGCCCATGTAGGTCCACAGCACGTCGCCGATCTTGACCAGCGGGTAGCTCTTGAGCTTGATCTTCGCGCACAGGCTGCTGTGCCGCTCGTCAGGCTCGGAGGGGATCTCGACGCACTGGCCGTTCACGTCGTACTTCCAGCCGTGGTAGGAGCAGCGCAGCCCGGATTCCTCGTTGCGCCCGAACCACAGCGACACGCCCCGGTGCGCGCAGAACTCGTCCATCAGGCCGTACCTGCCGTCGCTGTCGCGGAAGGCGATCAGCCGCTCCGACAGCAGCTTCACGCGCACCGGCGGGCAGTCGTTCTCCGGAAGCTCCTCGGCCAGGAACGCCGGGATCCAGTACTGCCGGAACATTTCGCCCATCGGCGTCCCAGGTCCGGTCTGGGTGAGCAGATCGTTGATCTCCTGCTTCAGCATCGCGGTTGCTGTCCCGTCTCTTCTCGCGCCGGGCCGGCTTGTTTCATGAGGGAGTGCGGCCCATGAACAGGCAGGTGTAGAACGCCCGCCAGGGCACTTCGACGTCGGTGATTCCCGCCGCCGCGAGGGCGTCCAGGTGGTCCTGGACACTGGTGAGCGGGTAGTTGTGGTGGTGCTTCGGCCCGTCGGACGTGACGCCGAACTGCTTGCGTGCCGCCCGCAGCCGCTGGTCCCACACGTCGTCGAACCCGGCCGTGGCGGGCGGGCCTGCCTGGCTGGCGGGGCCGATGTGGTCGAGGTTGACCAGCCAGCCGCCTGGCTTGAGCTTGCGGGCGGCGGCCGAGTAGAAGCTAATGAGCCCGTCCGTGTCGAGGTGGTGAGCGGCACGGGACGTCGTGATGACATCCGCCTTATCAGGCAGGCCAGCGCCGTCCAGGTCGGTCATGTCGGCGATGCGGTACTCGACGCGGTCGCCGAACGGCGCGAGCTTCTCGTGCGCCAGGTCGAGCATCGGGCGCGACGCGTCGGTCCAGATTCCGTTCGCCCGCGGGAACTGCTTGAGGAAGACCTCGAGCACGGCGCCAGGGCCGGCGCCGACGTCGATGATCGTGGCGGGTTCCGGGTTATCCCCAGCCACGATGGCGGCGGCCATCCGCCGCGGGAAGTCCAGGAGGTCACGGAACGAGTCTGTCGTCGCCCAGTCGCGGGCGAAGTCCGTGTCCCGCCACATGGCCGCCGCCTGCTCGCCTTGGGTGGTCACGCGCTCACTCCCGTGCCGTACTCGGGGGCGTTCTCCAGGTACGCGACCTTGTTGTAGCCGAGCTGCTTGAACAGGCGGTTCTGCCCCGACAGCAGGCGCAGCGGCTGGCCGTCGGCGCTGAAGTGCTGGGCGATCGTGTTCTGCGGGACGTAAAGCGTGTCACCGGTCTTGATCTCGTGCCTGGTCGGCTCGTTGGCGATCCTGGCGTAGTACTTGTCGTCCAGGTCCGCGGCTACTTCCCAGTGCAGGCTGTAGCCCGATCCGCCGAGGACGTAGAGGATCTCGTCGGCCATGTGCCACCGCTTGCCGGACCGGCTCCCGGCCGGGATCTCGAGCTCGAAGACGTCGACGCTGAACGTGCGCACGTCGGTCGTCTCCAGGGACGACAGCACGCGGACCTTGCCAAGCGGCGTGCTCTCCCAGGTGGTGTCGGCCGGCTTGACGACCTTCTTGCGCTTCTCCACGCCAGGGGTCCAGATCTGCGACCAGTCAACACGCTCGCCGTACTTGTCCGCGTCGGCGAGCGGGCCGCTGCGGCCCTGCTGGATCAGCCCCAGGTACATCCACGCGCACTTGGCCTTCATGACGAGCGCGGTCGCCTGCTCGTCATAGGGGTTGAAGTGACGGTGGACCGAGTCGGTGTGGACGAGCACGAGGTCGTCCTTCGCCCAGTCGTACCGCTCGCCGTCGTGGACCTCGTAGCCCTTGCCTTCCAGGATGTAGAAGGCGGCCTCGTTCTGGTGGCCGTGACCGTGGTTCGACGACCGGGGCGGCAGCTGCACGAAGTGCACCTGGAGCGTCTGGGTCAGGAACGGGTCGTCGCCGGGGCCGACCCGCCACCAGGTCTTGGACTGATCCGAGTCTCCGGAGTGGGCGACCTTGGCGTCGTCCACGACCACGGAGCTGTCGCGCACCCGGGGCGCGGCAAGCTGGGCCGTCCTGAATTCCTTGAGGCCATAGGTCTCCGAGGTCATTCCCCGGAGGAACACGCGTCCGCTCTTCGCCATCACGACTCCTTCGCCGTTATCGGTCTAACAGTTATACCTCTGACCATAGACCCGCGTCGAGATCTCCCCCGGCACAGGTCTCGTTCAATTGCGCCCCGGCCCACCCGCGGGCTCATGCGGTCGCATGCGCCCGGCCCGCAGGCCGCCCGCACAGATCTCCAGGGCTGATGTGGCACCGGTGAGCACGCTTCAGGCAGCGTGCCAGGACCGCACGAGTTCGGTGTCGGCGCCGACGCGGCCGAATTTCCCGCTGCCGCCAGGGCTGCCGATGGGTTCATCGCGTCCGTCTAGCGACTCGGCGAAGAACCGCTGGTTGTCCTCGACGAACTGCGTCATCTCCGGCGGCGCCTTGAAGTCGGTGAAGATGGCGCCCTCGGGGCAGGCCGGCTCGCACGCGCCGCAGTCGATGCACTCGCGCGGGTTGATGTAGAGCTTGCGGTCGCCTTCGTAGATGCAGTCCACCGGGCATTCCTCGATGCACGACTTGTCCATCACGTCGATGCACGGGGCGGCTATGAAGTAGGGCATAGGTGACTGGCTCCTGATTCAGGCTGCTTTCACGGTCAGGTCGCTTGAGTGGCCGGGGAACAACGGCGCCTTGGGGTCGAGTGCCGCCACGGCGTTGTTCACGGCCGTCGCGGCCTCGCCGAAGCCGACCGCGATCAGCCGGACCTTGCCGGGGTATTCGGTGATGTCACCAGCGGCGTACACGCGGTCCAGGTTCGTCGCCATGGCCGTGTCCACGACGAGGCGCCGCTCGGCGATGTCCAGGCCCCAGGACTCAAGCGCGCTGATGTCGGCCGTGAAGCCGAGGGCGGCGACGACCGCCTGCGTCTTGAGCCGGGTGGTCTCTTTCGTCCGCTTGCTGTGCACGTCGACGGCCTCGATCCAGCCGCCGCCGCTGGCCGCGACGAGCTCGGCGCTGGTGATGACCGGCACGCCCAGGTCGGCGACCTGCTGGATCAGGGCTTCGTGGGCACGGAACGTCTCGCGCCGGTGCACCACGGTCACCGACCGCGCAAGCGGAGACAAGCTGAGCGCCCAGTCGAAGGCGCTGTCGCCGCCGCCGACGATCACGACGTCCCGGTCCCGGTACTCCTCCGGCCGCGGCACGAAGTACGCCAGTCCCCTGCTCTCGAACGGAGCGAGCGCCGCCAGGGGCCGCGGCGTGAACGTGCCGATCCCGCCGGTCACCACGACGAAACGGGCGCGGATCCGCAGCCCGGCCGATGTCGCGACGACGGGCATGCCGTCGTCGTAGGTCAACGACCGGGCTTCCTCACCGAGCAGGTACCGCGGCTCGTACCGGCCCGCCTGCTCGGCGAGCCCGGCGATCAAATCGCGGCCCCGGACGGCAGAGAAACCGGCGATGTCGTAGATCAGCTTCTCCGGGTACATGGCGCAGACCTGGCCGCCGATCTCCGGCAGCGAGTCCATGACCGCCACGGACTGACCGCGGAAGCCGGCGTAGTAGGCGGCGTACAGGCCGACGGGGCCGGCCCCGACGATCAACGCGTCAACGTCTGCATCGTGCGACACCTGACTCCTCCCAATCGGACTAAGGTCATACCATTATGCGGCACAAGAGGGCGGCGGGGCAACAGCGGAGCCAAATATCGTGATCAGCGCCCTGACCGTGGCGGCGCAGCCCGCCGGAGGCTCCCAGACGGTCCCCGGCGGATCTCGGGCGCGGAAGACACGTACGCCACGGAGATCCACGCTATTGGCCCAACCATAATGCCTTAACGTATGGTTAGGGTGTCCTAAAGATAGGCCAGCGGCACCAAGGAGGAAGCAGATGCCCGGGTCGGGGGGTGCGATGCCCACAGGTACGGAAGGCGCGTCCTCTCCCGCCGAGCCAGAACTCTTCAGCCGGGTCAGCGTCGGCAGGATCTCCGAGATCATTGTGGAGCAGATGCGCCTGCTGATGCGCCAGGGTCAGCTCAAGCCCGGTGACCGCCTGCCGCCGGAGCGGGACCTGTGCGAGCGCTTCGGCGTCAGCCGGGTCACCGTGCGCGAGGCGCTGCGGATGCTGGAGTCCGCGGGCCTGGTGGAGATCCGCGTGGGCGCGCGGGGTGGCGCGTTCGTGACAGCACCGTCCAGCAACCGGGTCGGCGAGGGACTCGCGGACTTGCTCAGCCTGTCGGTGATCAGCGCGGCCGACGTCACCGAGGTCCGGCTGATCCTCGAGGTGGGAATCGTGCCTGTGGTCTGCGAGCGGGCGACCGAGGACGACCTCGCCAAACTGGAGAAGATCTGCGAGCGGTCCGAGGCCGCCCTGCGCGACGGCGACTACACCATGGACATATCGCTTGAGTTCCACACCGCGGTCGCGCAGGCGACGCACAACCCGGCCCTGGTGATGCTGGTTGAGTCCTTTCGCGGGCCGATCCTGATGTCGCTTATGGAGGCCAGGGAAGTCGCTCCGGAGATGGGCGGCCTCGGGACCAAGGAGCACGAGCGGTTCACCGAGGCGGTCCGCCGCCGCAACGCCGACGACGCCGCCCGCATCATGCGCGAGCACCTGGCCCGCACCGCCGGCCGCGTCAGAAACGACCACTGACGCTCCCCAGTGCCGTGGTTGGCAGGCGGGTTCAGGTCTCCCGCGCGGTCACCGTCCCGGCCGCCTGAGCCATGGCGCATGGGATACTGTGGCGGCCGTGACGAAGATCGCGATCCTCGACGACTACATCGGCGTCGCCCTGGAGTACGGTGACTGGTCGGCGCTGCCCGACGACGCAGAGATCACCGTTTATCGCGAGGCGATCCCGCCGGAGCGGCTCGTCGACGAGCTCTCCGGCTACGAGATCGTCGTCATCACCCAGCAGCGGGCGCGCTTCCCCCGGACGGTGCTTGAGGGCCTCCCCAAGCTGAAGCTGATCGTCTGCAATGGCCGGACGAGCAACGTCGTCGACCACGAGGCCCGGATCGAGCGGGGAATCCTGCTCTGCGGCACCGCAGAAACCGACCGGGGCGCCACGGCGCGTCCCCCGGCCCGCGAGGAACTGCCCGGCCTGCCCGCGCCGTCAGAGATGGCGTGGGCGCTCATCTTCGCTGTCGCGAAGCGGATCGGCATCGAGGACCGGAACATCCGGGCCGGCGGCTGGCAGACCGGGTTCCCGGTCCCGCTCGGCGGAAAGACGCTCGGCCTCCTCGGCGCGGGTCACCTCGGCGGCGCGATGGTCCCGGTCGCGAAGGCGCTCGGCATGGACGTCGTCGCGTGGAGCCAGAACCTCACCGAGGAGCGCTGCGCCGAGCTCGGCGTGACCAAGGTCACGAAGGACCAGCTCCTCTCGTCCGCGGACGTCCTCGGGGTCTTCCTCGTCTTCTCCGAGCGCTCTCGAAACACGCTGCGCGCTGACGACCTGGCGAAGATGAAGGCCGGCGCCATCTTGATGAACATCTCCCGCGGCCCGATCGTCGAGGAGAAGGCCCTCATCGAGGCGCTCCGCTCCGGCCACCTCGCCGGCGCCGGCCTCGACGTCTTCGACCGTGAGCCGCTCCCCGCGGATCACCCCTTCCGGTCGCTCGACAACGTCGTCGTCACCCCGCACATCGGCTACGTCACCGAGCGCCTCTTCCGCACCGCCTGGCAGCGCATGGCGCAGGACGTCGCGGCGTACCTCGGGGGATCACCCATCCGCGTCGTCACCGACCCCGCCGACTGCCCGCCGATGGCCCCGCAGTAGTCCGTCATCGGTAAGCGGACGAGAAATGGGCACCCGTGCCCGCGTGTCTCATCGACGACCTGCCTCGCCCAGCCCTGCCACCAGTGTATGTATATTATTTACACAACTTAGGCAAATACGGTAAATTTACGACATGTCGTCCGCAGCCTTCCCCCGCCTCGTCGTCGCCGACCGTGCCAACGCCTCGCGGTGGGCCGCGCGGCTGCTGGCCGACGAGCTGGCAAGCCCCCGGCCGGTCCTCGGGCTGGCCACCGGTTCAAGCGTCGAGGTTGTCTACGAGGAACTGGCCGCGCTGATCTCCGCCGACCCCGTGTCGCGCGCCGGCATCAGGCGGGCGCAGGGGTTCGCGCTCGATGAATACGCGGACCTTCCCGCCGGAGATCCCAACAGCTACCTGGCAACCCTGGAGCGCCAGATGGCCGTCCCCTGCGGACTGCCGCCCGACCGCCTGCACGTCCCGGATACCTCGATCGCGGATGACCCGGGCTGCTACGACAAGCAGATCAGCGCCGCCGGCGGGGTGGCCGTCCAGCTCCTTGGCATCGGCGGCAACGGCCATATCGGCTTCAACGAGCCCGGTTCACCGCTGGATTCCGGCACCCGGCTGATCACCCTGGACGAGCGCACTCGTCAGGACAACGCACGCTTCTTCGACGGCCTGGCGCAAGTGCCCACCCACGCGGTCACCCAAGGCATCGGCTCGATCCTGCGGGCGCGCCGACTCGTGCTGCTCGCCTTCGGCAAGCAGAAGGCGAAGGCCCTGGCCGCCGCGCTGACCGGCCCGGTGACCCCGCAGCTGCCGGCCTCGGCCCTGCAGCGTCACCCCGATGTCATCGTGCTCGCCGACCCCGACGCGGCCAGCCTGCTGCCCGGCTGAGGCGCAGCGCCAGGATCACGGGCGGGTGGCCTCGTCGAGCAGCTCGAGGATGTGGCGGTAAGTCTTGCCCGTGGCGCGGGTCATGCCGATCTCGCACGTGCGGTTAACGGAGGCGTAGGCGGTGAAGGCGCGGGCCGCGAGGGCCGCGGCCTCGGCCTTGGTGGCGGACGCCGTCAGCTCTGGGTGCAGCATGCCACGGTCGCCAGCGAACGCGCAGCAGCCCCAGTCATCGGGGATCACCGCCTCGCCGCTGATGGCCTCGGCGATGCGCCGCATCGGCCCGGTGACGCCAAGATGCTCGGCAGAGCAGGTGGGGTGCAGCGCTACCGACTCCAGTTTCCTGGTGACCGTCAGGCGCGGCAGGAGAACGCGCTCGGCGAAGTCGACGGCGTCGATCACGTCAAGCGCAGCACCACGCTCGTCATGGGCGCGGGCCATCGCCGCGAAGCCCTCCGTGCAGGAGGCACCGTCGGAAACCACCGGGAGCCGGCCGCCGTCGCTAGCCCATAGCAGTGCCGGCAGGACGTTTCCCGTCATCGCGCGGTGGCCGCGCAGTTGGCCCTTGGAGGTCCACGGGGTACCGCAGCACATCGCGCCGATCTCGTCGGGAACGGTCACCGGCACCTCCGCACGGTCGCAGAGCGCCAGGAACGCCTCGCGCACCCCCCGCGAGCCGTCGGCGGCGCCGAACAGGGTGCCGATGCAGGACGGCACGTACACGGCGACCGGGTCCCGCGCCGGACGAGGACGTCGCGGAGCGCCGCCCCCGGGCAGCCCCGGGTCGTAGCGGGGCACCCGGTCGGCGCCGAGTACGACGCGGGCAGCGCGGGTCGCCGCGCCCGCCACCGGCGCCGGCATCGCCTTCGCAGCGCTCAGCCCGATCGCCCCGACCCGGGTGGCCGCGCCCCAGTGCCTGGCCGCCCCCGTCCAGCTGGCGGCGGCGAGCGGGCCGCCGCGCTCGGCGCGCAGCCGTTTTACGAGCTCGCCGGTGTTGATGCCAACCGGGCAGGCGGTCTGGCACATTCCGTCGGCGGCACAGCTGTCGAGGCCGTCGTAGCCGTACTCACGGTCCAGTTCCCGCACCAGGTCCAGGTCCCCGGCCAGCCGGGCGTGCTCACGTTCGCGGCGCGCCGCGATGCGCTGCCGGGGCGTGATGGTGAGGTCTTTGCTCGGGCAGACCGGCTCGCAGTAGCCGCACTCCACGCACCGGTCGACCTCTTCTTCCACGGTGGGGGTGACCTTCAGGTGCGCGAGCGGGCCGCCCGGGTCCTCGTTAAGCAGCACGCCCGGATTCAGCAGCATCCCTGGGTCAAGCAGCCGCTTGACCCCGACCATGACCTCGTACAGCGCGTCGCCGAACTGGCGCCTGACGTAAGGGGCCATGATCCGCCCGGTGCCGTGCTCGGCCTTCAGCGTGCCGCCGTGCCCGAGCACCAGGCCGACCATGTCCTCGGTGAAGGCGGCGTACCGCTCACGCGAGCGCGGATCGTCGAAGCGCTCGGCGAGCATGAAGTGAATGTTTCCGTCCTTGGCGTGGCCGAAGATCACGCTGTCTTCGTAGCCGTGCGCCGCGAACAGGGCGATCAGCCCCTCGCAGGCGGCCCGCAGCCGGTCGACGGGGACCGCGATGTCCTCGAGCAGGGCGGTGGTGCCGGAGGGCCGGCTTTCCGCGACGGCGGCGTACAGGCCCTTGCGGATGTGCCACAGGGCGTCACGGCGGCCCTGGTCCTCGCTGAGTGCGGCCGGCTTGGCGAGCGGCAGCCGGGCGGTGAGCTCATCCCACGCGGTGCCCCTTTCCGCGAGCCCCTCCCCGGTTTCCTCCCGGTACTCGACAAGGAGGGCGGCGTGGTCGCGGACCGCCAGGGCCAGCAGTGCCTCGTCGGCACCCGGGTCCCGCTGAGCGACGCGCAGGGAGGCCGCGTCGAGCAGCTCAACGGTCGCAGGCCCGGAGGCGACCAGGCCCGGCAGCGCGCCGGCGGCGTCCCGCAGCGACGGAAAGTAGAGCATGCCGGTGGCCACGTGCGGCTTAACGGGCACCGTGCGCAGCACCGCCTCGGCGACGAAGGCGAGCGTGCCCTCGCTGCCGACGACCAGGTGCAGCAGGATGTCCACGGGGCGGTCGTAGTCCGTGAAGGCGTTCAGCCCGTAGCCCATGGTGTTCTTGATGGCGTACTGGCGGCGGATCGTCTCGACCGCCTCGGGGTTGCCGCGCACCTGGTCCCGCAAGGCTTCCAGGCCCGCCCACAGTGCGGGTTCGCGGTCCCGCAGCTGCCCGTCGGCATCGGGCGCGCCCGTGTCGAGAACGGTGCCGCTTGGCAGGACGAGCACGGCGGACTCGATGGTGTTGTAGACGTTGAATTCCGTGCCGCAGGACATGCCACTCGAATTGTCGGCGATCACCCCGCCCATCGTGCAGGCTGCCTCGCTGGCCGGGTCGGGTCCCAGCCGGCGCCCGTACCTGGCCAGCCGCGCGTTGACCTGCCGGACGGTGGCGCCGGGCTGGACGCGCACCCGCCGGCCCTCGTCGAGGACCTCGATGCCGCGGAAGTGCCGGCGGGTGTCGAGCAGCAGCGCTTCTGTCGACGCCTGCCCGGACAGGCTCGTGCCGCCGGAGCGGAAGCTGACCGGCACGCCGTCGGCGCGGGACAGCCTGATAAGGGCGGCCAGATGGTCGGTGCCGGTGACGGTGACCACGCCGGCCGGGATCATCCGGTAGTGCGAGGCGTCGTGCGCGAAGGCGAGCCTGTCGGTGGCGCGCGCCCGGGTGCTCCCTGGGGCGAGGCGCTCGAGGCGGGTGACGACATCGGGGGCGATTGCCATAGCTAGTGCGCGCGTCATACTGAGGCTCCTAGGCGGCGGCGAGGCTCTGGCCGGGGATGGCGGCGATGAGCTGCCTGGTGTATTCCTCGCGCGGTGCGCGGAAGATCGTGTCCGGGTCTCCGCTTTCGACGACCTTTCCCGCGCGCATCACGTACACCAGGTGCGACACCTGGCGGACCACGGCCAGGTCGTGGCTGATGAAGAGGTAGGACAGGCCAAGTTCGCGTTGCAGGGAGACCATCAGCTCAAGGATCTGCTCCTGGACAAGCACGTCAAGGGCGCTGACGGCCTCGTCCATGACCACCAGCTGCGGGTTGAGTGCCAGGGCGCGGGCGATGGCGACGCGCTGACGCTGACCGCCGGACAGCTCGTGCGGATACCGGTCCGCGAAGGAAGCAGGAAGGGCGACCTTATCAAGCAGTTCGGCGACGTCCTTGCGGCGACTGGCGGTGTCGCCGATCTTGTGCACCCGCAGCGGCTCGTCGATGACCTGCGCGATGTTGTAGCGGGGGTCGAGTGAGGCGTAGGGGTTCTGGAAGACCGGCTGCACGGACCGGCGGAAGGCCAGCAGGTCCTTGCCGCGCAGCCGTGACACGTCGGCACCTCGGTAGCGGACGGTCCCGCCGTCCGCCTGCTCGAGGCGCAGCGCCAGGCGAGCGGTGGTGGACTTCCCCGAGCCGGACTCGCCGACGATCGCGACGGTCTGACCGCGGACGACGGCCAGGTCAACGCCGTCGACGGCCATCAGCGGCTCGGCGCGGCCGCGGAGGCGGTACTTCTTGACCGCGCCGGCGACCTCGAGCAGTACCTCGGGCTTCGCCCCGGTTGCCCCGGTTGCCCCGGCGGCCCCGGTCGGCAGTGCAGGCGCGACCTTGGCGCTCGCCATGCCAGGGGCGGCGGCCAGCAGGCGGCGGGTGTACTCGTGCCGCGGGCCGGCGACCACCTGGGCTGCCGGCCCGGTCTCGACGATCTCGCCGCGGTACATCACGGCGACGCGGTCCGCGCGCTCGGCGGCAAGGGCGAGGTCGTGAGTGATCAGCAGCACGGCCGCGCCCATGTCCGAGGCAAGCTTCCCCATCTGGTCGAGGACAAGCCGTTGCACGGTCACGTCAAGCGCCGAGGTGGGCTCGTCGGCAAGCAGCACCTCGGGGCGGCAGGCCAGGGCCATGGCGATCAGGACTCGCTGGCGCATGCCGCCGGAGAACTCGTGCGGGTACTGACGAAACCGCGCCTCAGGGTCGGCGATGCCCGCCTGGTCAAGCAGCCGGATCGCCTCATCCCTCGCGGCGTGCCCGCGCGCACGGCCGTGGACCTCAAGGGCCTCGACGATCTGGTCGCCGATCTTCATCACCGGGTTCAGGTTGGTCATCGGGTCCTGGGGGACCATGCCGATCCGGTTGCCGCGGATGGCGGTCATGGCCTTCTCGCTCGCGGCCGTGATGTCGAGGTCGCCAACGGTGATGGTGCCGCCGGTGATGCGGCCGTTCTCGGCAAGCAGCCGGTTCACCGACGCGGCCAGGGTGGACTTTCCCGAGCCGGACTCGCCGACGATCGCGACGGTCTCGCCGGCCGCCACGTCGAGGCTGACCTGGCGGACCGCTTCCACCGCGCCGCGGGAGGTCGTGAAGGTAACGGTCAGGTCCCGGATGGTCAGGACCGGCTCACGGGCGGGAGCGGGAGAGATCTCGGTCATAGCTCCTCGGCGGGGGTGGCGTGGGTACTTGCCTGCTCGAAGGCCGCCACGGCGGCGTCGACCAGGACGGACTGGATTTCGGCACCAGCCACCAGGTGGCTGACATCGGGATGCCGTCCGTCGGCGGGCAGGGGCCCGAGGGTGCCGTAAAGTCGCATCGCGCCGCCGGCGACCACGAGCTCGTCTTCAAGCCCGAAGGCGAAGTAGGTGCCGGTGAAGCCGCCGTGGTACAGCAGGGTGAGGGCGGCACTGGTTGATTTGGCACTGGCGGCCTGGACACGACTGCGACGGAAGCCGACCGCCTGCTCGGGGTGGACTCCGGCGGGGGCCGCGAAGCGGGCGAGGACCGGCGGGGGAATGAAGTCGCCGCCGCGCAGGGCGGCGCCAAGGCGCAGGAGGTCGCCGACCGTTGCGAACAGGCCGGCGTGGCCCGCGACGCCGCCCAGCGCGTGCGCGGCATTGCCGTCGCTGACCTCCCCGCGCAGCGGCCGGTTCCGCCAGCCGGGAAACTGCCGCGCGGTGAACGGCACCGGGTACGGGCGGCCGGTGTCGACCATGCCGAACTCGTAGGCGTCGCTGTCCGAGCTGGCCGCCGCCCCTGCCGCGGGCACGGGCCCGTAGCGGGCGGAAAGCCCAAGCGGTTCCGCGACCAGCCGGCGGAACGCGTCCGCGAGGCCGAGGGCGGTGACGCGCTCGACGATGCGACCGGCCAGGATGAGGCCAAGGTCGGAGTAACACCAGGCCGCGCCTGGCCTGCTGGCCAGCGGCAGCAGCTGGGCGCGCTCAAGCGCGGCGTCGCGGTCGCGGGCCTCGACGTACAGCGGCCACCACGCCGGCAGTCCCGCAGTGTGCGTGAGCAGGTGCTCGACGGTGACGTCGTCCTTGCCGGCGCCGGTGAAGGACGGCAGGAAGCGGTGGGCGGGCGTCTCCAGGCGCAGCTGCCCGTCGGCGACGAGACGCATGATCAGCGTCGTGGTGGCGGCGACCTTGGTGACCGATGCGAGGTCGAGGAGCGTCTGGCTGGTCATGGGCTCGCCCGGCCGGCCGGCGGCGGGCAGCTGCGCCCAGCCGCCTTCGGCGACGGTCGTGCCCGCGGCGGTACGCACGCCAGCGATGGCGCTTGCCGGGTGGCTCCCGGCGCGGCCGAGAGCCAGCAGCCGCCCGACCGCGGCGGTCATGACACTCACCGGGTATCCCCCTGGACTGGGGATCCGGTGACGTTCAGTGCGGTGGGCCAGGCGGCCAGGCGGCCGGCCGGTGGCAGGCTCCCGTCGGGGGCGGGGGTGATGCGGCCGAGGACGCGAGGCCCGGCCGCGCCCGTGCAGCTTGGCACGTTGCCTGGCAGTCCGTGCGCGGTCGCCCAGCCGATGAGGGCGAACGCGACGGCCTCCTTGACATCCGAGGGCACGCCGAGCCGGTCGGTGGTGAGCATCTCGACGCCGGGCAGCAGCTCCGCGAGGCGGCGCATCAGGACAGGGTTGCGCACGCCGCCCCCGGCGGCGACGAGCACCTGAACGCCGGCGTCTGACACCGCGCGGGCCACGGTCACGGCCGTCAGCTCGGTCAGCGTGGCCACCAGGTCAGGCAGACCGGGACTGGTCCCGGCCCGGCTGACGGCCTCGTGCACGTAGCCGAGGTGGAACAGTTCCTTGCCCGAGCTCTTGGGCGGCGGCAGCGTGTAGTAGGGCTCTGCGCGCAGCTCGGCGAGCAGCGCCGGGATCACGGTGCCTGCCGCGGCCAGGGCGCCGTCCCTGTCGAAGGTGTCCGGGGAAGGCGCGGCGGTGACGACGGCGTCGATCAGGGCGTTGGCCGGGCCGATGTCCCAGGCGACCGGCTCGGCGCCCGGCGCGCACACCGTGATGTTGGCGATCCCGCCCAGGTTCAGCGCCCCGGCGCGGACGCCGGCCGCGCGGTACGGCTCGAGCAGCATCCGGTCGAGGACCGGCACCAGCGGTGCGCCCTGGCCGCCGGCGGCCAGGTCCGCGGCGCGCACATCGGAGATCACCGGCAGCCCGGTCGCCTCGGCGATCCACGCCGGCTGCCCGAGCTGCAGGGTGCCGCGGGCGCGTCCCTCGGTGACCCAGTGGAACACCGTCTGCCCGTGCGAGCAGATCAGGTCAGGCCGGGCCGGGCCCAGCGCGGCGAGCGCGTCGGCGGCGGCTCCGGCGAAGGCCTGCCCGATGCTGGTGTCCAGCTCGCAGGCGGCCTCGAAGCCGGGCAAGGCCGGCGGCAGCGCGGCGATGAGCCGGCCGCGCAGCCGCGGGTCGTAGGGGACGGAGGCCGAGTACTCGATGCGGCCGGCCAGCGCAGTGCCGTCCTTGGTGGTGCCGTCCAGGGCGAAGTCCACGACCGCGACGTCGATGCCGTCGTGGGACGTGCCCGAGATCATGCCGAGAACGCGCATCAACGGCCCCCGGTGCCGGCGGCCGGCTCGATGACTTTCCGCAGCACGCCGCCGGCGGCGTCCAGCGCGGCGCGGGCGTCAGGGACGCTCATGCCGGTCGCGATCACCGCGATGGCGAGCTTGGCGTGCCAGCCGGTCTCGTCGAGGGCCGTGCGCGCGGTCTCCTCATCCGCCCCGGTGGCAAGCGTCACGATGCGGACGGCCCGCCGCAGGAGCTTGGCGTTGGTCGCCTTCACGTCCACCATGAGCGTGCGGTAGGTCTTGCCAAGCTGGATCATGCTGATCGTGGAGAACATGTTCAGCACCAACTTGGTCGCCGTGCCGGCCCCAAGCCGGGTGGAGCCCGTGACGATCTCGGGGCCGACGGGGATCTCGATGCCGTGCTCGGCCACCGCCGACAGCGGGGTGCCGAGATTGCACGACAGGCCCACGGTCAGCGCGCCCCGCTCGGCGGCAAGGCGCACCGCACCGAGCACGTAGGGGGTGGTGCCGCTCGAGGCGATCCCGACGACGGTGTCGAGCGGGCCGGGAGCCAGGCCCGCCAGGTCGGCGGCGCCGGCCTCGTCGCTGTCCTCGGCGTATTCGACAGAGCTGATGATCGCGGTTGGACCGCCGGCGATCAGGCCGAGCACGACATCGCCGTCCGTGCCGAAGGTCGGGGGGATCTCCGCCGCGTCAAGGACGCCAAGCCGGCCGGACGTGCCGGCCCCGACGTAGATGAGGCGGCCGCCCTTGCGTATCCGCGCGGCGGTGGCATCGATGGCGGCGGTGATGGCGGGAAGAGCCGCGCGCACCGCCCCGGGAATCGTGGCGTCGCGGTCGTTCATCAGGGTGACCAGTTCGGCGACGGTGAGCTCGTCAAGCGCGAGATCGTGGTCGGCCACGGCCTCGGTTACCAGCTCGTCGAGATCGGCGTCGGGTGAATCGGTGGTCATCAGCGGCCTCCAGCCTTGGGGTCGAGTGCGGCGCGCAGGCTGTCGCCGAGCAGGTTCAGCCCGACCACTGCGACGACAAGAGCGACGCCAGGAAAGATCAGCATCCACGGGGCCACGCTGACGAGCGCATCCGCGTCGTACACCATGCCGCCGAGGGACGGCGCGGGCGGCGGTGCGCCGAAGCCGAGGAAGCTCAGCGCCGCCTCCGTCAAGATGGCCCAGGACAGCGACAGCGTGATCTGGACGACCAGGATGCCGCCCATGTTGGGAATGATGTGCTCGATCAGGGTGGACAGCCGGCCGCGGCCGATCGCGGTGGAGGCGAGCACGTAGTCGGCGGTTCGCAGGGTGAGCACGGGCCCGCGGGCGACGCGCGCGAAGATCGGCACGAACACGATCGCGATGGCGATGCTCACGGTCTCCCAGCTGCTCTGCAGGGTCGCGGCGAGCGTGAGGGCGAGCAGGAGGGACGGGAAGGCGAAAAGGACGTTGGTGACGACGCCCACGACCCGGTCGACGACTCCCTGGTAGTAGCCCGCCAGGGTCCCCATGACGACCCCCACGACAGCCGACGCCGCCACGGAGACGACCGCGATGCGCAGCGAGTCGAACAGCCCGCCGCACACGCGGGAGAAGATGTCCCGGCCGAACTGGTCGGTGCCGAACCAGTGGGCGGCGCTTGGGCCCTGGAGCGACTCGGCGATGTTCTGCTGTGCGTCGTTGTCGGGGGTGAGCCCGAACACGGACATCAGCGCGAGGACCACGACCACGAGCATCAGGACCAGCCCGATGATGCCTGTCGGGCTGCGGAACGCGGCCAGCCAGGCCCGGTGACGGCGACTTGCGTCAATCGCCACATCCGGGACATTGCTCATCTCGGTGGCCGCGCTCATCGGACCCGAACCCTGGGGTCGACAACACGGTAGATCAGGTCGGTGGCCAGGTTTACGAGGACGAACATGGCCGCGATGACCAGCACGGTGCTCTGCACGACCGCGTACTCCTTCTGTCCGAGCCCGAGAAGGACCTGCCGGCCGATCCCGGGAATGGAGAAGATATCTTCCGCGACGATGGCGCCGCCGAGCAGGAAGCCGAACTGCAGGCCGCTCATGGTCACCACGGGGATGAGCGCGTTTCGCAGGATGTGCCGCAACTGCAGCCGCCGCTGCGGCACGCCCTTGGCGCGGGCGGTGCGCACGTAGTCCTCGGCGCGGATCGCCAGGATCGAGGCCCGTGTGGTCTGCAGCACGGGCGGCGCGATGCTGATCCCGAGCACCAGGGCGGGCAGCAGCATCTGCTCCAGGTTGAGCCCCGGATCCGCGAACAGCGTGACGTACCCCTGCCCGTTGGGGTCCCAGTTCAGCGAGTTCGCCAGCCAGGTGGAGACGGCGGTGGCCAGCAGGAACGACGGAACGGAAAGAGCGAGGAGGCTGGTCAGCTGGGTGATGTTGTCACGGAGCTTTCCCGGCCTGCTCGCGGCGAACAGCCCGCCGGGTACCCCGAGGACCAGGCCGACGATGATCGACAAGACGGCCAGTTCGATCGTGTTGGGCAGGGCCTGGCCCGTCATCGACGCGACGCTCTGCCGGGTGGTGGCGTCGATGCCGAGGTTGCCGGTGAACAGGTCGCCGAGCCAGTCGAAGTACTGGAGGACCGGAGGCTTGTTAAGCCCGTAATAGGCCTCGAGCGAGTGCATCTGCGCGGGCGTCAGGTTTCCGGCGGCCGTTCCGTACTGGGCGGTGATCTGGTTCCCCGGCACCACCCGCAGCAGCACGAACGTCAGGATGGACACCCCGAGCAGAGTCGCGATCGCCTCGGCCACCCGCCGCGTGACGGGGTGGCGCGCGAAGGCGCTGAGGTAAGTCATGAATGCCTATCGAGGGTTGTCATGCTGGGGCAGGATCCTGGGCTCCTGCCCCAGCGGGACGGTCAGGAAATCGATGCCTGCCACAGCATGGACAGGTCGGCGTCGGTGCGGACCTGGAAGCCGTGCACCGCGGTGTTCACCGCGATGTAGTACTCCGGCGTGTACAGCCAGATCCATGGGGCGTTGTCGACGAGCTGCTGGGAGATCTCCTGGTAGATCTTCTGCCGCTGCGCGACGTTCGTGGTGGCGATGCCCTGGGCGAACAGCGAGTTCAGCGTCGGGGAGCTGTAACCGGCGACCTTGTTGAAGGTGCCGGTCGAGGTGAAGTAGCGCGCGTACATCGTATTGGGGTCGATGCTGCCGCTGTTCTCCGCGATCGCTGCCTCGAAGTTGCCGCTGAGCCAGTCCGACACGTAGGTGCTTGAGTCGAGACTCTCCACGTTGACCTTGATGCCGATCTGGCCGAGCTGCGCCTGGACGCTCTGGGCTTCGTCGACGGCGCTGGCATACAGGCCCTGGGAGGTGATCAGGTTCAGGGTGAACCCGTTAGGCTGGCCGGCCTTGGCCAGGTACTCCTTGGCCTTGGCGAGGTTCTGCGTCGGGCACGGCTGGTCATCCGGGTTCGACCGGTACTGGGGCGACGTGATGGGACCGGTGACCTGGCCCGCGCCGAGCGCCGCCGAGTCGATGACGTCCGGGCGGGAGATGGCGCACTGGATGGCCAGCCGCGTGTTCACGTTCGAGAGCACCGGTGAGGACGCCCTGAGCTGGAGCACGTGGTACTGCAGCGAGCCTGTCGTGTCGATCTTCACCGAGCCGGAGGTCGCGGTCTTGGCGGTGACCGGGTCGGTGAAGATCGCGACGTCGACGGCGCCGGTCCGCAGCGCGGAAACCAGCGACTGGTCGTCGGGGATGACGCGGAACTCAAGCGTCGTCGCGCCCGGCTTGCCCGCGTAGTAGTCGGGGTTGCGCTTGAGCGTGACCGACTCGTTCGGGATGTGGCTCACGAACTCGTACGGGCCAGACCCGTCCGGCTTGGCCTGGAGAGAGGCGGCCGTGGCGCCGGACGGCACGATGCCCGTCTCGATGGTGCTCAGGCCCGCCGGGAAGGAAGCGTCGGGGTGCTTCATGTGCACCACGACCGTCGTGGGGTTCGGCGCGGCCACGCTAGCGACCGAGGCGAAGTACGAGGCCGAGGTCGCCGCCGAGGACGGGTTCATGATCGTGTCGAAGGTATATTGCACGTCGGCAGAGGTCAGCGGCGCCCCGTCGGCGAACTTCACGCCGCTGTGCAGCGTGAACGTATACGTGTCACCGCCGTCGCTCACCGTGGGAAGCCCGGCGAGGCCGGGGATCAGGTTGCCGTTCGCGTCCGTGTCGAGCAGCGTGCTGTAGAGCTGCTGAAGGACCTCGGTGGACTCCACCGCGGTCGCCGTCCACGGGACCATCTGAGTGGCGTCGGCGGTGATGCCGAACACTAGGGTGCCGTCGGCAGCCGAGGCGGAGCCGGAGTTGGACTGGGATGCGCTGGAACACCCTGCGATCAGCAGGGCCGCGACCGCGGCGCCGGCGGCAAGCGCGCCCGCCCCGCGCCGGTTCGGCTTCTTCAAGAATCCTCCAAGTGATCGGGTGGCGCCCCCGCAGCCGCTGGCAGCACCAAGCCCCTGGTAGGAGTCATGTTAGGGCAATTTATTTCCTTCGGTGTTTCAAAGATGTATATTTTTTTACACGTTCGAGTCACCGGGTGTCCAGACCAAGCCGGGAGGGCTGGCGGGAGGCGTTAGCGTAGTCACACTCGAGAAAAGAGGACCTGGCCTGATGACCGAGGACATCCTGGTGCTGCTGCGGCAGTCGCTGCCCGGCTTGCGGCCGAGCGAGCAGCGGATCGCCAGGGCAGCGCTCGCTGATCCAGCGGCCATCTCCGGCCTGAACATCACCGAGCTCGCCGCGCGCAACGCGATCTCAACGGCGACGGTGGCCAGGTTCTGCCGCAACATCGGCTTCGACGGCTACAAGAGCTTCTGCCTGGCACTCGCCCGCGCGGCCGCCAGCGAGACCGGCCGCAGGGTCGAGTTCGGCGTGTCCGACGGCGACATCGATCCCGCGGACTCGACCGCGGAAGTCGTGCGCAAGCTCGCCTTCCAGGAGGCCCGCGCGGTCGAGGAAACCGCGGCCACGCTCGAACTGAACCAGGTCGAGCGTGTCGTCGACGCGATCAGCGCCGCCCCCGTGGTGGACCTCTACGGGTCGGCGGGAAGCGGCCTTGCCGCACAGGACCTGCAGCAGAAGCTGCGCCGCATCGGTTACCAGGCAAACGCCTGGACGGACGCCCACCTGGCGATCACCAGCGCCGCCGTCCTGCCCGCGGACGCCGTGGCCATCGCGTTCTCGCACTCGGGCGAGACAGAAGAGGCGATCTCAGCACTTGAGACCGCATCGCGCAGCGGCGCGCTGACGGTGGCGGTCACCAACTTCCCCGAATCGCCGCTCGCCCAGCTCGCCGACGCCGTGCTCACCACGGCCTCCAGGGAAACCCGGTTCCGCTACGGTGCGATGTCCAGCCGCATGGCGCAGCTGATGATCGTCGACGTGATCTTCATCGGCGTCGCCCAGCGCCACCCCGAGCAGACCTCGAAGTCGCTCGCGGCCACCCTCGCCGCCGTGGAGAGCCGCCGCAGGCCCCGCCGGAAGGCGGACACCTGACAGACGACGCCTGGCGACAGGCCGCCCCCGATGTGGGCTTCGGGTGGCGTTGCGGCAGTCAGGCCCCTCCGTTCGGACAATCAAAAGCACTAGCCAGAACGGAGGCGTGGTTCCACCGCGGCCCGCACCGACGCCGCCTCGCCGGGCCGGCGGCAGGCGACTAGTGTGGGCCCGTGCGGGTGGCGACGTGGAACGTGAATTCGGTCAGGCAGCGGCTGCCGCGGCTCTTGCCGTGGCTGGACCAGCGGAAGCCCGACGTCGTTTGCCTTCAGGAGACGAAGCTGGCTGATGACGCGTTCGGCGAGTTCCTCGGTGATGAGCTCGCCAGCCGTGGCTACGAGGTTGCCCTGCACGGCGAGGCGCGGTGGAACGGGGTGGCGATCCTGTCACGAGCCGGGCTGGCGGATGTGGTGGCCGGAATCGCGGGAGAGCCGGGCTTCCCGCAGCCCGAGGCGCGCGCGGTAGCCGCGACGTGCGGCGGGATCCGGGTGCATTCGGTGTACGTGCCTAACGGGCGCGAGCCTGATTCCGACCACTACCGCTACAAGCTGGCCTGGCTGGCGGCGCTGCGGGTCGCGGTCATCGCGGAGAACCCCGCGGGACAGAGCGTGCTGGTCTGCGGGGACATGAACATCGCCCCGGCCGACGCGGACGTGTTCGACCCGGACGCTTTCATCGGCCACACCCACGTCACTGCGCCGGAGCGGGCGGCGCTGGCCAGCCTGCAGGCGGCCGGCCTCCGGGACGTGGTCAGGGACAGGTGGCCGGACAAGCGCATCTTCACCTACTGGGACTACCGCGCCGGGATGTTCCACCAGGATCTCGGGATGCGGATCGACCTGGTGCTCGCCAGCGACCCGGTGGCGGACCGGGTGCGGGCGGCATGGGTCGACCGGGAAGCACGCAAGGGCACCGGGCCGAGTGACCACGCGCCGGTGATCGTCGACCTGGACGACGCGCCGGACGGCGACATCGGACCCGTCGTGCCGCCGCCTTCCGCGCGTCCCGCCAGGCGCGGCCCGGTCAGGCTCCCGCAGGCCCCCGGCTCTCGGTGAGCACCATGCTGCTGGAGAATGGAGTCTTGTCGGAAGGATGAGCGATGAAGCAAGTGGAACTTGGTGGCGTGGAGGTTGCGCGCATCGGTTTCGGCGCGATGGGCATGTCGGCGTATTACACGGGCGCGAGGGAGGACGACGAGCAGTCGATCGCCACGATCCGCCGGGCGATCGACCTGGGCGTGACCCTGATCGACACGGCCGAGATCTACGGCCCGTACCTGAACGAGGAACTCGTCGGACGGGCGCTGGCGGGCCGCCGCGACGAGGTGGTGCTCGCGACGAAGTTCGGCCAGCTCAGCCACCGGGGCGCCGCGGACACGCAGCACATCGACCCGGCGGACATCGAGAGGTTCCGCCGCCTTGACAGCACGCCGCAGAACATCCGCCTGGCCGTCGAGGGCTCGCTGAGGCGCCTTGGAACAGACCGCATCGACCTGTACTACCAGCACCGCGTCGACCCGGGCACCCCGATCGAGGAGACAGCCGGGGCGCTCGGCGAGCTGATCGACGAGGGCAAGATCCTGCACTACGGGCTCTCCGAGGCGGCGCCGGCGACCATCAGGCGCGCGCACGCGGTGCGGCCGGTGACGGCGCTGCAGACCGAGTACTCGCTGTGGACGAGGGATCCCGAGGCCGAGATCCTCCCCCTGGTGCGGGAGCTGGGCATCGGCTTCGTGGCATACTCCCCGCTCGGACGCGGATTCCTCACCGGCCGGCTGCGCTCCGCGGACGACCTGGATGCCGCTGACTTCCGGCGGAGCAGCCCGCGCTTCGCGGGGGACAATTTCCAGGCGAACTGGCGGATCGCGGAGACCATCGGGCAGATCGCCGCCGAGGCTGGCGCTACGCCGGCCCAGGTCGCGCTGCGCTGGCTGCTCGCCCAGGGCGACGACGTCGTGCCCATCCCGGGAACCCGCCGCATCGAACGGGTCGAAGAAAACGCAGGCGCCGACGCCGTGGACCTGAGCGCCGACCAGCTCGACCGGCTGAGCGCCCTCGAGCCCCCGGTCGGCGACCGCTACGCCGACATGACCACCATCGACCGCTGACCCCGAGACGCGATCACCGTCGCCGCCTTCGGTCACGTCGGGCGTGCGCTTCCCCGGTGCCGACCCTGCCGGTCTCGTCGCGAAGCCCTCCTCCGGATAACGACGGGCAGTGCGCCCTCAGCTGACCGACACCTCGGCCGGGAGCTGGCCAGCCGGAGCGGGGCTCTCAAGCTGCATCGTGTTCGGTGGCCGTGTCCGGCGGTAGCGCCTGGCGAGAGCGACGCCGCCGATCGCGGCGGCGAAGCAGGACGCGCCGCCTACCGCGAGGCCGATTCGCGGATCGGTCAGGGCGATGATCCAGCCGATCGCAGGGCCGCCGACCGGCGTCGTTCCCTGGAAGGCGACCTGCCAGAGCGCGATCACCCGTCCGCGCATGCTCGGCTCGGCGCTGAGCTGGATGGTGGAGTTGCCGATCGCGATGAAGGAGACGCTCGCCCACCCCACGAACAGCAGCGCGGCGTAGGCAAGGCCGAGGAATGGTGCGAAGGCACAGACCAGGATGGCCGCCCCGAAGCCCACCGAAGCGATGATCATCGGGCGTAGTCCGGTCCGCCCCCGCGCGGCGGTGAACAGGCCGCCGATGACAGCGCCGATCCCCATGGCCGCGGTCATGAAGCCGTACGCTTCCGCGCCGCCGTGGAACGACCGCTCGGCAAGAACAGGAAGCGATACAGAGAACTCGTAAGCGAGCATCCCGACGAGGCCCATCATCGCGAGCGGGACGGCGATTGTCGGAGTGCGCGCCGCGTACCGCAGGCCCTCACGCAACTGCCCGCCGGATCGCCCGGACGGCGGGCTCGGCCGCAGGGCGGACCGGTCCATGATCAGCAGGGAGGTGACGACGGCCGCGAAGCTCGCCGCGTTCAGCAGAAAGCAGACCCCGATGCCGACCGTGGCGATGAGGATGCCCCCGATGGCGGGCCCGACAGCGCGGGCGGCGTTCACCGTCACCGAGTTCAGCGTGATGGCATTGCGCAGTTCGTCTTTGCCGACCATTTCCCTGACGAAAGCCTGCCGCGCGGAGTTCTCGAAGGCGTTGTTCAGGCCAAGGAGGACGGCCAGCACGCAGATCTCCCAGTAGCGGGCCGAGCCGGACACGACAAGCAGCCCGAGCATCAGGGCCTGGAACCCCATGGCGATCTGCAGCGCGATCATGAGCCGCCGCTTGTCCACCCGGTCGGCGATAACGCCGCCATAAGGACCGAGGAACAGGACGGGCACAGCCTGCAGCGCCACGGTCAGGCCAAGGTCGGTGCTTGAGTGGGTAAGGGTCAACACGAGCCAGGACTGCGCCGTCATCTGCATCCAGGTGCCGACCATGGATATCGACTGGCCGGTGAAGTACAGGCGGTAATTCGGGACTTTCAGCGAGGAAAAAGTCTTTCCCCAGAACGCTCCGGGTGTACTCTTCAATCCCTCATCCTCACGGCAGCCAGCTCAATAGTTAGTTAGCGCAACAAACTATATCTCACGGCTGTTCCCACGATCGGACGCATCGGGAAGAATGGGGCAGCGGGCCAGTCGGCGCTGACGACGAGAGGCGGACGGGGATCGTGGACATGGGCGAGTCGCGGCAGGTCTACGTCATCGGCGGCGGCCCGGCCGGGCTGGCCGCCGCGGCTGAACTACGCGGTCGGGGGATGCACCCGGTGATCCTGGAGCGCGGTGAGCAGGTGGGGACCAGCTGGCGCGCGGGCTACGACCGGCTGCACTTGCACACCGTGCGCGGTCTTTCCGGGCTGCCTGGCTTCGGAATTCCCCGTGAGGCGGGCCGGTGGCCGTCCCGGGACGCCGTGATCGATTACCTGGAACGCTATCGGGCCAGCCATGAGCTCAAGGTCCGCGGGCGCACCGAGGTGGAGCGGATCGCAGCGGCGGAGGCGCAGGACGGTGACGGCATCCGGTGGGTGATTCACACCACGGCGGGCGAACGGCTCCCGGCGCGGTCGGTCGTGGTCGCGACCGGTCACGCTCATACGCCGTATGTGCCGGACTGGCCGGGGCGCCAGGCGTATGCCGGCCAACTGCGGCACGCTCGGGAGTACCGCAATCCGGTCCCGTTCGCCGGGCTCGATGTGCTCGTGGCCGGCGTGGGTAACAGCGGTTCCGAGATCGCTGCCGATCTGGGCGAGGGAGGCGCCCGCCGCGTGTGGATCGCGGTGCGGACCCCGCCGCAGATCGTCCGGCGCGACGTAGCCGGGTGGCCCGCTCACGCGACCGGCATCCTGGTCAGCCGGCTGCCCGCGGCGCTGGTGGACCCGGTCGCCCGGCTGCAGAGGCGGCTCACGATACCGGATCTGGCCCCCTACGGCATCCCTGCGCCGGATGACGGCTTGCTCTCGCGTGTCCGGCGCGCCGGGGAGGTACCCCTTCAGGATGTGGGGTTCGTCGGGGCGGTGCGCAGCGGCAAGGTGACGCCGGTCGCGGCGGTGACCGGGTTCGACGGCGACAAGGTCTTGCTGGCTGACGGATCGGCCATAGGCGCCCAGGCGGTGATCGCGGCGACCGGCTACCGCCGCGGGCTGGAAAAGATGGCCGGGCACCTAGGGGTGCTCGACGAAAGCGGCATGCCCATGGTCCACGACGGGCCGCCCGCGGCTCCGGGCCTGTTCTTCCTCGGGTACACCGTCTCGCTCAGGGGCATGCTGCGCGATATCGCTGCCGACGCACGGCGGGTCGCGCCCGCGGTGGCACGCGATTACCAGTCAGGGCCGCGCTAGTTCCGGGTGCGAGGCAACGGACGCTGCCCCGTGCTGCTGGACCTGATCCGGGCCCTCGGCTCGGCGGGGGTGTACCACGCGCCCGCACCGACAGTGCCGGTGCCGAAAACGGACAGGGACCACTCGGCATCAGCATCATCAGCTGCCGGTCTGTCTCGCAGAGCAAAACGATGGGGTGTCAGCCTGACCGCGAAAGTCAATATTCTTCTGCTATGCGGGAGAACACGGAGTCAGACCTGTCGGAGTCGAGCGTCACTCGCGCGCTGCGGATCCTCACCGTGCTGGCCGAGGAGGGCGAGGCCAGGCTGGGCCACATCGCCGCGAGGATCGATATCCCCACCTCGACCGCCCACCGCCTGCTCAGTACGCTGGAGAGAAGTGGCTATGTGATGCGGCCGACCGGTTCCGGACATCGCCCCTACCTGCCCGGGCCGGCCTTGTTCGACCTCGCTGCCGCCCGGGACCGGGCAGAAGAGCAACTGGTACGCCGCGCCGGCCCGTATCTCGTCTCGCTGGCCGAGGAACTGGGTGAGACCGTGCACGTCGCCGTGCTCCGCGGACGGCGGACGTGGTTTCTCGCGGGACACGAGTCACCGCGTGATCTGCGCACCGGCCTGCGCATAGGCGAGGGGCACCCGGCCGAAGCCTCCTCCGCCGGCCGCGCCATCCTCGCCCGGCTGCCACGCGAGGACCTATCTCGCCTTCTGGGTTCCGACGCGCCGGACGCCGAACTGGAGCACGTCCTGGAGCAGACCCGCCGGCAGGGATACGCCGTGCACATGATTGAGCCCGATACCACCGCTGTCGGCGCCGCGGTGGTCGACCCCCGCTCTTGCGTCCGCGGCGCGCTGACGGTCGGGGGGCCAACCAGCCGGATTCCCGAAAGCACCCTCCCGTGGATCGGCGCCATCATGATCAAGGCGGCCAACGCGCTCGGAGCCGAACTGCGCAATTGACATGGCAGACGGCGGGTGACTCACCACCCGCCGTCTGCTGTCACTGCCTGCGTTGCTGCAGGCGCTGGTCGGGGGTCCTCAGCGCAGCCGGGGGAACAGCGTACGGGCGTTGCCCTGGGCCACCGCGGCAGCGGCCTCCGGGCCGGCGAGCGCCTTGTTTCCGAACACGCCGTCGGCGTTGTCGTCGATGACCTGCTGGGAAAGGTAGGGGAAGTCGCTGCCGAACAGGATGTGGTCGGTGTCGACGAGTTCGGTGAGAGCGGCCAGGGCGTAGGGGTTACCGCTCACCGCCGTGTCGTAGTACAGCCGCCGCAGGATGCCGATCACGTCCGGTGGCTGGCGGTCACGCAGGGAGCTTTGTATCTCGGCTCCGTACGTGAGGCGCTTCGCCAGGAAGGGCAGGGTGCCTCCGGCGTGGGACACGATGATCTTCAGGTCTGGGTGCCGGGTCAGCGTGCCGTTGAACATCATCTGGACGACCGTCCTAGTCGTATCGAAGGTGAATTCGAACAACGATGGTGGCAGGCCGAACAGGTCCTGGTTGGGCGGGGTTACCGGATGGATGTGCACCGGGGTGCCCCGTTCCTCGATCGCGCCCCACAGTGGCTCGAACAACGGGTCGCCGAGGTAGTGGCCGCCGTAGTGGGACACCAGGGCGACGCCGTCCAGCCCTAGCACGTCGATGGCGTGGTGCAGTTCGGCGAGCGCGCTGTCCACGTCGGGAAGGGGAAGGGTGGCGAAGGCCCCGAACCGGCTCGGGTCGCGCTCGATGATGCCGGCGAGCAGCTGGTTGACCTCCGAGGCCATGGTGATCGCCCGTTTCGGGTCGTCGAACGGAACGCCTGGCGCGGTGAGGGAGAGAATGGCCGTGCGGGTGCCGGTGCGGTCCATGGTGTCCAGGCTTCGCTGCACCGACCATGGCGGGATGTCCGCCGTGCCGGCGAACGGTGAGGGGCCGACGATTTCGGGAAGCAGTGCGTGGTGGTGGACATCGATCTTGTCAGGTACAGGCATGACTCTGTTTCTCAGTGTGGGTCAGGTTGGCGGGCGGCGGGCGGCGGTCAGGAGAAGTTCTGGGTGATCAGCTTGTAGTCCAGGTAGTGGTCGATACCGCCCGGACCGTTGGCGTGGCCGACGCCACTTTGCTTGTAGCCTCCGATCTCGAACTGGTTCGGCAGCTGACCCCAGTCGTTGATCCAGACCATGCCGGACTGCACGCGCCTGGCCACCCGCATCGGGCGGTTCACGTCGGTGCTCCAGATGCTGGCGCCGAGGCCGTATTCGCTGTCGTTGGCCAGCTCGACCGCCTCATCCTCGGTGTCGAACACCTGCAGCGTCTGCACCGGTCCGAACAGCTCCTGCTGAACGATCGGCATCGACGGATCGGTCACCTCCAGCAGGGCCGGCCGGTAGAACGCGCCCTTTGCCAGCTCGCCGTCGGTGACCGGGCCGCCCCGCACGACCGGGACCGCGCCGGCGGCGATGGCTTCTTCGACCAGCCGGTCCACCCGCTCTGCGTTGGCTTTGTCGATCATCGCGCCCATGTCGCTGGACCGGTCCATTCCAGGGCCGACCTTCACGTTCGCCAGGCGCTCCGCCAGGCGCTGCTTGACCGTCTCGTACACGCCCCGCTGCACGAGCAGCCGGCTGGCGGTGACGCAGAACTGCCCGGCGAAGATGGTCAGCGATTTCTCGATGACCGGGAGCGCCTTGTCCAGGTTCGCGTCGTCGAAGACGATGTGCGGCGTCTTGCCACCGAGTTCGAGGCCGACCCGCTTGATGTGCTTGGCTGCGGCGGCGCCGATCTGCCGGCCGGTCGGGGTGCTGCCCGTGAAGCTGATCACCGGGACGTCGGGGCTGTCCACCAGCCACCTGGCCGCCTCGCTGCCGCTCTCGGTGATCACGTTGACCACGCCGGGAGGAAGGCTCGGCACGTCGGCGAAGACCCTGCTGATGGCCGCGTTGACCTGCGCGGTCTGGCCAGGCAGCTTGACCACGGCGGTCACCCCCGCGGCCAGCGCGGTAGCCAGGTCGCGGACCAGCAGCGCGGTCGGCGAGTTCCACGGGACGATGACAAGCGCGACGCCGACCGGCTCCAGGATCACCATGGCCTGCAGTCCGGGCGCGACCTCCTTGACCCGGCCGTAGGTGGTCTGCGCCAGGGCGGCCGCGGTGCGGAAGCCGCCCGCCGCGAAGCTCACCTCGAACTCGGCCTCGGCGATCGTCTTGCCGTTCTCCAGGGTGGTGAGCTCGGCGAGTTCACGTTCGTGCCGTTCGAAGGACTGCGCGATGTCCAGGAGCACCCTGGTGCGGAACTCCATGTCGTGCGCCCACGGGGTGGTGCGGAAGGCCGACGTGGCCGCCCGCACCGCCTGCTGCGCCTCGGCGAGGCCGGCATCGGCGTAGCTGCCGATGATCTCTCCGGTGGCGGGGTTGACGCTGTCCCGGTGCTGTGCCGAGTCCACCCATGCGCCGCCGATCCAATGCCGGGCTACCTGGCTACTGCTCATTTCTTCATCTCCGCTTTTGACCTTCGACCTTTTACCTTCGACGTGGATCACGAGGTGCCGGCGCAGGCCGTCATCCCGCGTAGTCCCTGGCGATGTGCTCGGCCACCCCGAGGATGGTGACGTGACTTGCCACCGACGGGACATCGGGGAGGGCGGACCCGTCGACCACGCGCAGGCCCTCGGTGTTCCGCACACGGCCATGGAGGTCAAGGACCGCCTTGGGATCTCCGTCGAGTCCCATGGGCGCGGTCGAGGTCGGGTGGTGGTAGGTGCCGACATATTCCATCGCGGCACGCAGGATCTCCTCGTCCGTCTGCACGTCCGGGCCGGGCAGGATTTCCGAGTGCACGAATTCCCGCAGCGGGTCGGTCGCGCTCAGCTCGCGCGCGATACGAAATCCCTCCACGATGCGCAGCTGGTCCTCCTGTGTCGCCAGGAGATTGATGTCGATCCGCGGGGAGGCCGCAGGGTCGGCGCTGTCCAGCCAGAGGCGACCGCGTGACGTCGGGCGCACCAGGGCGACCGCGAGAATGAAATTCGCCCCGGTGGGGCTGCTCTCGTCCTTGAAGTGCGTCGGCGCGATGTGGAGATCGATCTCGCCGGGCTTGGCCAGCGATGAGCCCAGCGCCAGTATGGTCGCTATGAGGGGGAGCTGGGCGCCAAGCTTTTCCGGAAGTGCGGCGAAGGAGGTGTAGAGAATGGGGTGGTCCATCAGGTGCCTGCCGACCGGCAGGCTCGCGACTGTCGGCACGCCGATTCGGTCCAGGTCCTCGCTCGGGCCGACTCCGGACCGCAGGAGGATCGCGGCGCTTCCGTAGCTGCCCGCGCTGAGCACGACCTCGCCCGCCGACAGCGCCGAACCGTCGGACAGCAGCACGCCCGTTGCCCGGTTGCCCTCGAAGAGGACCCTGTCGACCAGCACCCCGCCGCGGATGGCCAGGTTGCGACGGGCGCGCACCTTCGCTGTGAGGTATGAGATACCGGTGTTCATCCGGGTTCCGTCGACGATGTTCATCGTCAGGGCACCGGCACCCGAGTGATCGGCGACATTGAGGTCGTTCTTCCGCTCGTAGCCGCGGTTGACGGCTGCGTCGAGGAACGCCCTGTGCATCGGCGAGAGCTCGTCGTCAGTGAACTGGTGCACCGGGAACGGCCCGCTTCGGCCGGGCGATTCCGCTTGCGGATCCGACCTGCTTTCCAGCCGCTGGAAGTCGGGGAGAAGATCGTCATAGCCCCAGCCGGGCAGACCCCATCGCCGGAAATCCTGGGCGGGCGGCCGCACCGCGACCGCACCGTTGATCGCCGAGCTGCCGCCGAGGACCTTGCCGCGCGGCAGGTCGACCGGGTGACCGATGGCGCCCGGCTCTGACCGATATCCCCAGTCGAATTCCGGCGCACCGCCCACCATGTCGCTCTTGGACAAAACAGGCGGGTACTGGTCGGGCGGGAATACCGGGCCCGCTTCCAGGAGCAGGACCGAACGACGCGGATCCTCACTGAGCCGGGCAGCCATGACAGCACCGGCTGATCCGCCGCCGACGACGATGACATCGGGAACGGTATGTGCAATTCCTGGCATGGAAATCCTCCTCGCTGGCCGCAGCCCACCGCTGCGGCAGGGCCTCGTCCGCGTCCGCGCCCTTCGCGGTATCCCGCGGGACTCGTAACTGACCCAACATCAATGGATATTCCATAGAGAGCACTAAAAGCGAGATTCGATCGCTCCAGAACCAAACTTTCTTCCGATATACGGGAAAATCGAGGAGGTGCCGGACCTGACCACCCTGGTGGAACTCGCCAGGGCCGGGCCCGGACTGGCGCCCCTGCCGCTGTCGCTGTCCGGGCGTCAGCTGCCCGTGGCCGCGGGCTGGGCGCGTGCCGCGGTGAGCAGGCGCGCGACCGGGATGACGTCGTTGACGGCCACCTCGATGCGCTCGTAGGCCTCGGGGTTGAGCACGGTGGTGCCGTCGAAGTCGCCGCTGCTGAGGTAGACCCCCATGGGTGCTGTCCAGGCCTGGAAGAACCCGAACAGCGGGCGCAGCGCCTGGTCGATCACCATCGCGTGCCGGTCGCTGCCGCCGGTGGCGGCGAGCAGCACCGGCTTGCCCGCCAGCGCGTACTGGCCGGCGAAGTCGAAGAAGTGCTTGAACAGCCCGGAGTAGGAGCCGCGGAACACCGGCGTCGCCGCGATCAGCAGGTCCGCCGACTCAGCCGCGCGGACCGCCGCCTCGGCGCGCTCGTCAAGCTGCCCGCGCTCGATGGCGGCGCCGAGGCCGGGGTTGAGCGCGTGGATCTCGATGACCTCGGCCGAGATCTCCGCGTGCGCGGCGAGCCGGCCGATGATGAGCTCGGCCAGCGCCTTCGTCCTGGATTTGGAACTGGTGGTGCCGGCCACGGCCACCACGCGCAGCGGGGCGCTCACCGGGCGCCTGCCGCGGACGCTTGCCGGGACTCGATTTCCTTGCGGACCACGGGCGCGACCTCGGTGCCCAGCAGCTCGATCGACTTGAGCATCTCGCGCTGCGGGACGTTGCCGAAGCCCATCTGGATCGTGACCCGGTCGTGGCGGAACAGTTCCCACTGGTCGAGGATCTTGCCGGTTACCTCCTGGGGGCTGCCGAGGAAGAACGCCCCGGCCCGGCTGGACTGCGCCTCGTAGGCGGCCCGCGGCATCGGGACGCCCTGGCCCCGCTGGTGGTGGTTGGCCATCCAGCCGGACTCGAAGTACGGGTGCGAGACCTCGACGGCCTCGCGGTGGGTGGCCGCGAGGAAGCCCGGTGAGCTGACGGACAGCCTGAGCTTGCCGGCGTCGTGGCCGGACTGCGCGGCCGCCTTGCGGTACAGGTCGACGAAGGGCGCGAACTGCCGGTAGCTGCCGCCGATGATGGCGAGCGCCATCGGGAGGCCGAGGTGCGCGGTCCGCACCACGGACGCCGGCGTCCCGCCGACCCCCACCCACAGCGGGATCTCCCGCCCGGGCTGCGGGCTCACGTCTGCCTCGTGCAGCGGCGGCCGGGTGGCGCCCTGCCAGGTCACCGGGTTCTCCGCGCGGAGCTTCAGCAGCAGGCCGAGCTTGTCGGCGAACAGCTCGGAGTAGTCATTCAGGTCATAGCCGAACAGCGGGAACGACTCGGTGTACGACCCCCGCCCGGCGATGATCTCGGCGCGCCCGCCGGAGATGAGGTCGAGCGTGGCGAACTGCTGGAAGACGCGGACCGGGTTGTCGGAGCTGAGCACCGACACCGCGCTGGACAGCCTGATGCCGCGGGTGTGCTCCGCCATGGCCGCCAGCACGACGGCCGGGGCCGACACCGCGAAGTCGCCGCGGTGGTGCTCGCCGACCGCGAACACGTCCAGGCCGGCCTGGTCCGCGACCTCCGCCTGCTCGATCAGCTCCCGGATCCGGGTGCCAGGAGCCGGGGAACGCCCGGTCACCGGGTCGGGTGCCAGCTCGCCGAAATGAAGGATGCCAAGTTCGAATGCCATGACCGCCGCCTCTCACGACTCATTTTCTCTGCGGCTACAACTATTGTAGGTACAGAGATAATCCCTGGCTCGAGGAACGGTCCGCGGCGATGACAGGACGAAGATGATGACAGCGCAGGAAGACAGGGACGAGGACGTCCGGCTGCACGCCTGGACGGACTTCGTGCTCTCCTACAACAGGCTGATGGCCCTGCTCGAACGGGAGATGCAGGACGCGACGGGCATCACGCTTTCCCAGTACGACGTCCTGCTGCGCCTCGCCGAGGCACCGGGCGGCAGGCTCACGATGACCGAGCTCGCGCAGGCCATCGTCTACACGACCGGCGGATTGACCAGGCTTTTCGAACGGATGCGACGGGCGGGCCTGGTCCGGCGCGAGCCCTCGCAGCACGACCGCCGGGTAATCCACGCCGTCCTCACCGACGACGGGACGCAACGACTGCGCGCCGCGTCCGCGGTGCACCTCGCCGGCGTGCGGCAGCACTTCACCGCCCAGCTCGCTGACGACGAGGCCGGTGTCGTCGCCGCGTTCCTCGGCCGCCTGCACGAAAGCACCCTGACCTGCGAGCCACCGCCGAGCGCTCTGGTGACCAGGGTCCCGACAAGGCCCTCGTAGGCGGCTCAGCGAGCAGCAAGTTGGCCTGCGCCGTCTGGTGAGGGAGGCGAAGCACGGCCGTGGTGCCGGCGACCAGGGCGGCGGCCAGAGAAAGATCCGAAGTCCCGAAGGCTGACGGCAGCGGCGCCTGTCCCCGCAGGCGCCACCCTGAATCTATGCGTGAGCAATCATAGGGTCGACTTCGATACCATGGCGGCGTGGTATCACGACACGAGCAAGCGGCGGCCCAGGTCAGTACGTGGCGCGTCATGCTGTATGCGAATGACCGGCTGCTCGCGCGGCTGGAAGAGGAGATGCTCAGGGAGCACAATCTCGAGCTTTCCTGGTACGAGGTGCTGCTCCACGTCACCGAGGCCGACGGCCATATTAGCCAGCGGGATCTGCTGTCCCGGCTGCTCATCGGGCAGAGCGGGCTGAGCAGGATCCTTACCCGGATGGAGGCCGCCCACCTCGTCCGGCGCTCCGCTGTCGAGGCCGACAGGCGCAACCTGTGGGTGGAGCTGACAGATGCCGGCCGTGAGCAGCTGCGCCGGGCGGCGCCCACGCACATAGCAGGCATCAAGCGGTGGTTCGCCGACCGCCTCACGGCCCGCCAGTTGGAGGGGATCCGGGTCGGACTCACCCGGGTGCTTGAAGGACTCTCAGAGGAGGGCGAGAGTCCCGCCGAACTCGTGCGGACGGCGGCCGATCAGCCCCCGCCGTGGACGCCCCAGGGTCCGGTGTCCGTAACAGACACGATCGCCGTACGCGACGCCCTCGCAGCGCTCGTCGTCGCCGACGCGGCCCGTTCCGCCACGGCCAGCGATATCACCGACCTCAGGAACGGCGTCAGCGCGATGGCACAGCGGATAGGCACTCCGCGCGAGTTCTTCCAGGCCGCCAGGGACCTGCAGCGCCGGGTGGCGGTCATCACGCCGAACCAGACATTGCGGAGCGCATACGCTTCCCTGCTCGACACGCTCGACCAGGCCGTGGGAGCCGTGATACCCGAGTCAGTGACCGCCTCGATGGGCGAACGGCTCCGGCTGGATACCTGCCTAGTGGAGGCTATCGCTCATCGGGACGGGGCCACCGCGGCCGAAGTGGTGGACCTGCTCCGCGGCCTGGCCGACGACCAGCGGCGCGCGGAAGTGGCATAGGGGCGGAAGCCGGGGCGGTACAGCCCTCGCGTCGCATGTACTTGAATATTCAATCATATTGAATGCTTGCGCAACGATTAATCGAAGGTAGGCTGGGTTCGTAGCTGAGCTGGGAACGGTCCGGCCAGGACCATTTCTGGCCCGGGACACAGAGAGAAGGAGACATGCCTGTCACTGTGAACGAGGACGCGATCTCGCCGCCGACGACGACCGACGGCCTGCGCGTCAGGGCGGCCGTGGTCGAACAGGCAGGCGGCCCGTTCGAGATACGCGAACTGGATCTGGATACCCGCCTGCGCCCCTGGGAAGTGCTCGTCGAGATCGCGGCTACCGGCCTGTGCCAGACCGACGTCCACGTCAGGGACCAGGAACTGCCGGTGCCGCTGCCGGCGGTTCTTGGCCATGAGGGCGCCGGCGTCGTCCGCCGGGTCGGCGCCACCGTCACCGCGGTCAAGCCCGGCGACCACGTCGCCCTCTCCTACCAGTCGTGCGGCCACTGCGCCCAGTGCCTAGCGGGCGCGCCGATGTACTGCGATGCCATCTTCGCGCTGAACTTCGGCGGCAGCCGCCTCGACGGCACCACCTCCCTTCACCGGGACGCTGGCACCGGAAAGGAGGACATCCACGACCACTTCTTCGGCCAGTCGTCGTTCGCCAGCTACTCGGTGGCCGCGGAACGGAACGTGGTCAAACTGGACGACGAGATGCCCCTGGAACTCGCCGGCCCCCTCGGGTGCGGCTTGCAGACGGGGGCAGGGACGGTGATGAACACGCTGCGGGTGCCGGCGGGGGCCAGCGTGGCGGTGTTCGGCACGGGCACGGTGGGACTGGCCGCGGTGATGGCCGCCAAGGCCGTGGGCGCCGGCCAGATCATCGCGGTCGACGTCATCCCCAGTCGCCTCGAGCTCGCCCGCGAACTCGGTGCCACCCACGTCATCAACGGCAGCAGTGAAGACGTCGGGGACCGGGTGGCGGCGATCACCGGCCGCGGCGCCGACTACATCGTGGAGGTCACCGCCCGCCCGCAGATGCTGCACCTGGCGGTCGAGGCACTGGCACCGATGGGCGTGGCCGCCCAGGTCGGCGGGCCTCCTGCCGGCACGGAGGCCGCGATCGACATGAACGCGCTGCTCGTCGGCGGGCGCAGCATCCGCGGAGTCCACCAGGGCGACTCCGTCCCCCAGCTGTTCATCCCGAAGCTCATCGCCCTCTACCGCCAGGGGCAGTTCCCGTTCGACCGCCTGGTCCGCTGCTACGACTTCGAGCAGATCAACGAGGCCGTCGCGGACACCCGCAGCGGGCAGACGATCAAGCCGATCCTCCGAATCGGCAAGTAACCCAACCCGCCGTGCGAAGTCTTCACGCACTCGGGACCCACGCACCGGAACCACCAGAAAAAAAGGAGAAATGACATGACCGAAGAGAGCAAGTTCGGGCAGATTCCTGACAAGTACGGCCTTGGCCCGGCCGGCATGCGCTACACGACGCTGTCGGACTACCACCCGGTCCCCGCCGATGAATACGGCACCCTGTTCCTGCCCGACCGGTTGCGCAAGGGCTACCACGTCGAGGAACTCAACGGCGGGGTGTACTACGTGACGTCTGGCGCGTACGACTCCATGTTCGTCGCGACGGGGAACGGTGTAGTGGTCGTCGACACCCCTCCGCTGGTCGGGGACAACATGCTGCGGGCCATCCGCGAGGTGACCGACGAGCCGGTCACCCATCTCATCTACAGTCACTGGCACGCCGACCACATCGGCGGCGCCGGGATATACGGCCCGGACGTAAAGGTCATCTCCCACGAGTACACCCGAGAGATGCTGCAGCGCTGGCCGGACCTGGGCGGCAGGCGGCCGATCCCGCTGCCCACCGACACCTTCTCCGCGAGTGAGGCTCTCGACATCAACGGCGTCAAGTTCCAGCTCGACTACAGGGGCGTCAACCACGCGCCCGGCAACATCTTCATCTACCTGCCGGCGCAGAAGGTGCTGGGCGCCATCGACATCATCAGCGCCGGCTGGAGCGTGTACAACGCGTGCGACGCCTCGGAGAACATCCGGGGATGGGTCGAGGCGCACGACTGGGTGCTGGAATATGACTTCGACTCCCTGGTCTCCGGGCACGTTAACCGGTGGGGCACCCGCGACGACGCGGTCGAGTCACGTCAGTACGTTCAGGACATGGTGGCGTTCGCCAAGGAGGCGATGTCGCAGCTAGACGGCGGCGAGTTCATCAGCCGGCTCGGGTTCACCAACGCCTGGGTCCTGTGGGAGAACTGGATGAACGAGCTGACCAACTACGCGACCAAGAAAACACTCGAGAAGAAGACCGACAACGGCCAGACCTGGGCCGAGCGCTTGGCCGGCGCCGACGTGATGACCAAGTACCACGTGTACGCGATCATCGAGGCGCTGCGGCTTGAGTGGGGCCTGATGACCACCATGGAACACGCGATGACCCCGGCGCCTCTGGAGGCGTAAGCACCCGGGTGCCGCTGCGCCCGGCGGGGGGCTCTGTCTCCCGCCGGACGCAGCGTCCCTCGCTGCCGGAGGTCGTCCGGCCCGGTTCTCGCCGCGATCAGGCCGCCTAGCCAGCTCCTGCGGATGGGCGGCGAGCGGCTCGACGGTCACGTCCATCCACTGCCACACCGGCAGTGACGTCAGCGCGCCGTGGGCTGCGACTCGTAATACCCACCAGGTTGTCCGCGAATTCCCCTGGTACCTACCAGAGCACCCGGGCCTCCGCGCCGCCGGGCTGTTACGGCAAAGGACCAGACCGTCCGCCGGACGGGAACGGTTGCCATACCCCGCCCTTCCGTCCACACATACCGGCCGCACAGGCAACGGTGCCTACTCCCAGCCGGGGCTCCCGGCAGGTGGCCGCGTTGAACACGGTGAAACACGGAAGTAATCCGACATCACTAAAATCACCGCATGCGTTTGACGGTCGTCGATTCAACTATCGAGTGGAGCCGGTTCGCCGAAGGGTCCATCGAGCGCCGCATGCTGCTCGCGGTCAGCGAGCATCTCGGCGTCTGCCTGCGGCCCCGCCCATTGCTGCTGGAAAACCGCAACCGGGTCGAGGTGGAAGGCATCGACCCGGACGGCCGGATCGTCGTGCAACTTGTCGCCAACCAGGGCACTTACAAGCCGTCCTACAGGAACAAGGTGCTAGCCGACCTGTTCAAGCTGCTGTGGCTGCGGGAGAGCGTGCCCACCGCGCAGCGCGCTGTCCTCGTCGTGACCGAACTGATCGTGCAGGCGCTGGGCGGTTGGGTCGCGATCGCGGCCGCCGACCTCGGCATCGAGGTATTCGTCTTTGACGGAGTGCGGATAACACCGTTGCGGGGCGAAACTGAGCCACAAGAGTTAACACGTATGCAATCTAGTGGCGGAGGTTCGCGCAACACGACGTCCGTAATGTCTGGCGTCAAGAAGCGGATTTCCGCGTGGCAGACATCGAACTCGCTACGCACGCTCTCCGCCATACGAGAACGAGCGATTTGCTCGCCGATTGTATGGATCATGGAGGGTGTGTATGCCGTCGTCAGCGATTGAGCTGAGCTCGGTCCGCAAAGTCTATGGTTACGGTGCCTCGGCCATGGTGGCGCTAAACGGCGTAGACCTCACGATTGAGCCAGGCCGCTTCGTGAGCCTGATCGGGCCGAGCGGCTGCGGCAAGTCGACGCTCCTCCGGCTGGTCGGCGGCCTTGAGCCCGCGGATCACGGCACGGTCAGCGTGCACGGCGTCACCCCAGAAGAAGCGTGCGCCGCCAAGCTCATCGGATTCGTCCCGCAGACTCCCGCGCTCCTGCCCTGGCTGTCCGTCCTCAAGAACGTCACGCTCCCGCAGAAGATCAACCCTGGCGCGGCGAAGCGGCGTGAGCGGTTCACCGACCTGGCCGGGCGCACCGCGGGCAAAGACGGCAAGGGCAAGGGCAAGGGCAACGGTGCGGGCAAGGGCAGCCCCGACATGCTCGAACTACTGCGCAAGGCGGGGCTGGCCGACGCGGTGCACAAGCTGCCCGCGCAGCTTTCCGGCGGCATGCAGCAGCGCACGGCGATCGTGCGCGCGTTCGGGCTGCAGCCGGACGTGCTGCTGATGGACGAGCCGTTCTCCGCTCTCGACGAGTTCACCAGGGAAAGCCTGCAGGACCAGCTGCTCGACCTGTGGGACGAACTGAAGACGACCGTGCTGTTCGTCACGCACTCGGTCTCCGAGGCCGTGCGCCTTTCCGACTCCGTCGTCGTGATGGCACCGCGCCCTGGCCGGATCGTCGCTTGTCTCGACATCGACCTGCCCCGTCCGCGTAACCAGCGCCTGCTGCAGGAGGCGCGTTTCCACGAATACGAGGACCTCATAAGGGACAAGCTTCGCAGCGCGTGGCAGTCAGCGGATGCAGCGTAGGAGGGGAACGAAATGAGCCTCGCCTCAGGACAGGTCAATGCCACGCAGCTCGCAGACTCGGCGGAAACCGCGATTGACGTGCCCGCGGAGCCGCCGCGCTTCAGCCTGAAGCATCCCCGGTCGCGCATCGGGTGGGTCCGCCCCGCGATCTGGCTGCCGCTCGTGGTCATGCTCGTGATCCTCGGCGCGGCGTGGCAGTGGGGCGCCAAGTCGATGCCCTACCTGCTGCCGCCGCTGTCGTCGGTCGGCGACTCCCTCTCGGGCAACCTCACCTACTACATCAGGAACGCGGGTACCACTCTCGGTGAAGCCGTCGCGGGCCTGGCGATGAGCTTCGTGGCGGCATTCATCCTGGCCGTACTGATGAGCGAGGTGCCGGTGATCCGCCGCGCGGTCATGCCGTTCGCCATCGTCTTGAACGTGACGCCACTAGTGGCGATCGCCCCGGCGATGGTCGTCGCGTTCGGCTTCGGGCCGGAGCCGAAGCTGATCATCACCGCGCTGATCTGCTTCTTCCCGTTCCTGATCAACACGGCCGTCGGCCTGCGGTCGGTGCCCAAACAGGTGACGCAGGTCTACGAGACCATGAACGCCTCGCGCCTCGAGCAGCTCATTCACCTCCGTATCCCGAACGCCATGCCCTACCTGTTCGCGGCACTCCGGATTGTGTGCCCGCTGTCGATCATCGGCGCGGTCGTGGCTGAGATGTCCGCGTCCGGGTCTGTCAGCGGCCTGGGCACGGTGATCAGCAACGCCTCAACGATGAACCAGCTTCAGGTCGTCTACGCCGCGATCCTCATCCTGGCGATCATGGGCGTGCTGCTGATGCTCATCATCACGTTCGCCGAGCGCCGCGCCCTGCGCTGGCACGAAAGCTCGCCCGACCGCGCGTAACACCTAACACCTGGATCGTTCGTCACCCGCGACGGCGGGGGTGCGGGTCGACCCATGCCTGAATTCACCCCATCAAGCACGCAAGGAAGTGACATGCAGCTCCGCCTTGCCAAAACCGGGCTCGCCGTCCTCGCCGGCGCTGCCCTCACGCTGAGCGCCGCGGCGTGCAGCTCGGGCGCAAGCGCCGGCTCAGGTTCCACCACCGCCACGACAAGCTCCGATATCTCCGCGGCGCGCTGCGCCGAGAACAAGGCCGCAGGCCAGATCACCTACCTGTCCGGCTACGACTTCCAGGCGTCGACATCCATCCTCGAGTACGTCGCCGCGAGCAAGCTCGGCTACTTCAGCGACCTGTGCCTCAACGTGAAGCTCGTGCCCGGCAGCGGCGTCACCTCGGAGGGCACCAAGCTGCTCGCCAGCGGCCAGGCGACCGTCTACTCCCTCGCCGAGCAGGACCTCATCACGGCCCGCGCCAACGGCGAGGACATCGAGGGCATCTCGGCGTACTCGGACGCGGGGCTCGACATCCTGATGACCAACCCCGACGTCACGAACCTGAAGCAGCTTGACGGCGCGGTCGTCGGCGACAAGGGCTCCTTCCCCGCCGCCGTGCGGGCCATGCTGGTCAAGGCCGGCGTCGACTGGAACTCGCTGCACGTCGTCCAGGAGGGCTACGACCCAACGGTGCTGACCCGCAGGCAGGACGGCCTGGCGGCGCTCACTGGCTTCGTCTCCAACGAGCCGAACCAGCTCAAGGAGGACGGCGACAAGGTCACCGTCTGGCAGCCGATCAAGTACGGCATCCCGAGCTCGCTCGGCGCGATGGCGGTCAACCCGGCGTTCGCGAAGGCGCACCCGACCGCCGTCGAGGACATCCTGCGACCCCGCGCGCCCGTGGCGCGCGAGCAACTGGCTGCGGGCCGGCGATTACAACGCACCCATTCTCCCGAACGAGCCGTGCATTCTCGGCTCCCCCGGCGCTGACTGGTACGGGATGGCACCCGCCGCCGGTGAGCTTCGCGTGGTCAAGCGCGGCTACAGCGGGTTCCTCGGGACCGACCTGGACGCCCGGCTGCGCGCGGCAGGATACGAGTGGCTCACGATCACCGGCCTGACCAGCGAGTGCTGCGTGGACGCGACCGCGCAGGACGCGGTGCAGCTCGACTGGCCGGTCGTGATCCCGCGGGACGCGACGGCCGCGAGAATCCGGCGGTCTGAGACTCGTGGCCGGATCAATCATCGGGACCGTCGTGGTCGGCGCGCATATCGGGCGCGAACTTGGCTACCCCACCGCCAATATCGCCCTCAAACTTCCGGCGAGCGCGCTTGCGACTCGCCGGGCAACAGCATCAAGCCGGGCAGCAGCACCAGACAGAAAGTATTTCTCCTCATGGTCTCCGCAGCAGTCATCGTGGGAAACCCGAAACTAGCCTCACACACCCGCGACGCGGCCGAACGCCTCGCCACGTCTCTCGGCGCGCAGCCCAGCGTCATTGAGGTGGCATCGCTTGGCGCAGGTTTGCTCGGCCGGGGCGACCAGGCGGTGGCTTCGGCGGTAGCGACGGTCCAGGCAGCGGACATCGTGATCGCGGCGTCCCCCACCTACAAGGGCACGTACACGGGGCTGCTCAAGCTGTTCCTCGACCAGTTCGCGACGGGCACCGGGCTGGAGGGCCAGGTTGGTATCCCGCTGATGCTCGGCGGCGGCCCGGCGCACGCGCTGGCGCCGGAACTGACGCTGAAGCCGGTCCTGGTGGAGCTTGGCGCGATCTGCCCGGCCCAGGGCCTGTACCAGCTGGATTCCCGCTACGCCGACGACGATTCGCTCGCTTCCTGGATCGGCCGGTGGGCACCGGCGGTGCTGGCGTGCGCGCGGAAGGGCGCACCGTCATGACCGGGAAAACCGCGGAGTTCACTTCGGACCCGGCGGAAGTGAAGGCGGCCTTCGCGGGGTTCCCGTCGGGCGTCGCGGCGCTCGCGGCCATCGTCGGGAACGAGCCGCTTGTCATGGTCGCATCGTCGTTCGCGGTGGGCGTCTCCTACGCACCGCCGATGGTCTCGTTCGCGGTACAGCGGAGTTCGACAACGTGGCCGCTACTGTCGTCGGCGCCGGTCATCGGCATTTCCATCCTCGGCGTCGGCCACGCGGACAAGACCCGCCAGCTGGCTGCCCCCGACAAGCGCAGCCGACTGCACGGCGTGTGCAGGCGCGTGACCTCGTCAGGGGCGATCTTCCTTGACGGCGCGCCAGCCTGGCTGGAGTGCGTGATCGAGCACACCTACCCGGCCGGCGACCACGACATCATCGTCCTGCGCGTGCTCACGCTGCTGAACGACAAGGACCACCACCCATTGATCTGGCACCGAAGCTCGCCCAAGCTCCTGCCAGACTGAACCGCACGCAGCGGGCTGTGGCCGAGAAGCTGCCTGACTTTCGGTGTGCTCGCGGGTCGCTACCATTGGACTGTGAAGGCGCGGGCGTTCGAGACGGCTGACCAGGCGGCTGGCAGCGCTGCCGCCATGCTCGCCGACGGCGAGCGGCTGAGCAGGCTCTGGCGCTACGTCTTCGCCCAGCTGCTTGATGATTACACGAGTGTCCTGCACCACGCGGGTGTCCAGGCAGCTGCGCGGATGTGGTCGGAGGCTCCGCAGAGCACCGGGGACAGCCGGGTGGACGCGGCATTCGCCGCCATGGCCGAATACCTGGCCCGTCGGGACGGATGGACGGTGCCCTCATGGGCCAGGCTGCCCCAGCGCGAGGCGTGGCCGTGGTGGTTCGTCACCGACCTGCGCGGCCTGCACCCCCGGGCGCTGGTCGAGTCGCCTTCCTCGTTCCGCCGCCGCGGTGTGTTCATCACCAGCGGGGCGCTTGAACGGGCATGAGCCCAGGCCTCGGGCGGGAGGACATCCGCTCCCTTCTTGACGACCTGTCACAGGAACTGGCAGCGCGTGGGGCCATGGCAGAGCTTTTCCTTGTCGGCGGCGCGGCTCTTGCGGTCGCCTACGACGCGACACGGGCGACCCGGGACCTCGACGCAGTGTTCATCCCGTCCGATGTCGTCCGGCAGGCCGCCGCCGCCGTCGCGGAGCGGGAAGGACTCGCGGAAGACTGGCTGAACGACGCGGTCAAGGGATTCCTGCCCGGCCCCGACCCGGACGCACAGCGGTTCTACTCCAGCGACTAGCTGATCGTCGATGTCGCCTCTCCGCGCTACCTGCTGGCGATGAAACTGTTCGCGGCACGCGCAGAGATCGACGCCGACGACATCATCCTGCTCTACCGTCAGCTCGGATTCACCAGTGTGGACGAGGGCCTAGACCTCGTCGAGCAGGCTTACCCGGGCCGCCCGATCCCGGCCAAGGTGAGATTCCTCCTCACCGAGATCGTCGACTCCATGCAGAACTGAAGCCCGCCTACGCCGACAGGATCTCACGGTAAGGTTTGGTCTAGACCAATAGGCCTCAGGTATCAGCACGGATTCAGCACACCAGCGCCCGGCAGCGCTGCCAGTGCGAGCGCTACCGGCGGGTCTTCCGCAACGACAACAACTCCACCGACCTCGTCATCGCCCGCCGGTGGACCGCGCTGCAGGCCCCCACGGAATCGTCACCACCATCCGCTTCCGCGACCCCGCCGTCCGCATGCCCTACCATCTGGCCGGCGTCTACCCCGTCCAGGCCAAGGACATCACCATAACCGGGCAGATCGCCGACGCCGACCTGGGAAACCTCTTCCCCCGCGTGTTCCGCTTCCCCCACGTGATCCGCCTGCTCACCGGTGGCTACGCCTATACCGTCCACCTGTGGTGGTGGAAGTTCGCCAGCCCCGTCCGCGACGGCGAGACCGTGACAGTCCGTGAAAGCCGCCGCGAACTGCCCCGGCCAGGAAGTCATCCGGGTCAGCAGCTTCACCAGCCATTGGCTCCAGATCCACAACCCGAGGCTCCTCCGGGTTCGGCTACGACCCCATCTTCATCCCGGGCAGCGAAACCAGCCAGCGCACCTACGCCAAGATGACCAGCGAGGAAAAGAACGAGATCTCCCACCGAAGGCGCGCCGTCGAGGAAATGCGCAACGCCCTGCTGACTCTCCTGACCCGACAGCCACGGACGCCGTCCGCTATCACCAGGCGAGCGTCACGACGATCCGCATCGCCGGCTCCGGCGCCAACCGCTGGCCAGGCTGGAGGCGCCCCCGCCCCGCAGGGGAGGGGTACCTTACGCTCCTCGCAGTGATCAACGGCTGGCCGGCCCCGCAGAGCATGACATCGGTACTCGACTGGTCCATCCGGACCCTGGCGCCCGGGTTCGCCGTCTCAGGCCACGTCAATCTCGGCGACCTGGCCGTCCGACACTACGAGCCTGCGTGTGACAGACACCGACTCCAGCATCCTGCGGTCGTGCGTCACCAGAAGGAACGTCCCGGGGTACCCGTCCAGCGCCGACTCCAGCTGCTCAATGGCAGGCAGGTCGAGGTGGTTGGTCGGCTCGTCGAGCACTAGCAGGTTCACCCCGCGCGCCTGCAGCAGCGCAAGCGCGGCCCGGGTCCGCTCCCCTGGTGACAGCGACGAGGCTGAACGGAGCACATGGTCCCCTTTCAGGCCGAACTTAGCCAGCAGCGTCCGGGTCTCCTCTGGGACCTGGTCGGGTACCCGCGCGGCGAACGCCTCAAGCAGCGGCACGGGACCCTCGAAGAGCGACCGTGCCTGGTCCACCTCGCCCACCGAGACCCCGGACCCGAGTGACGCGGAACCGGACGAGAGCGGCACCCGCCCGAGCAGCGCGCCGATCAGCGTCGACTTGCCCGCTCCGTTCGGCCCGGTGATGGCGACCCGGTCCGCCCAGTTCACCTGCAGGTTCACCGGTCCGAGGGTGAAGCCGTCGAACGACACGACCGCGTCACGCAACGCTGCGGCGACGGTTCCCGAGCGCGGCGCCGCCGCGATCGTCATCTGCAGTTCCCACTCCTTGCGCGGCTCGTCCACGGCCTCGAGCCGGTCCAGCATCCGCTCGGTGATCTTGATCTTGCTTGCCAGCTTCTCCGTCCGGTTGACCTGCGCAGAAAGCCGGTGCTTGTCCTTGTCTGGGGCCTTGGCCCGAGCCTGCCGCACGCCCTTGTCTGCCCAGCCGCTCTGCATCCGCATCCGGTCGCCCAGGGCCGCCTTCTGGTCGGCGTACTTCTCGTAGGCGTCCCGCGCGTGCTGCCGGGCGATCGCCCGCTCTTCCAGGTACGCGAGGTACCCGCCGCTGTACAGGCGCACCGACTGCTGCGCCAGGTCGAGTTCGAGCACCTGGTCCACCGTCCGTTCCAGGAAGGCCCGGTCGTGGCTGACGAGCACCGTCCCGGCTCGCAGCTTCACGACGAAGTCTTCCAGGATGGCGAGCCCCTGGATGTCCAGGTCGTTGGTCGGCTCGTCGAGCAGGAAGATGTCGTACCGCGACAACAGCAGCGACGCGAGATTCGCCCGCGCGGCCTGCCCGCCGGACAGCGAGGTCATCGGCGCCTCCAGCCGCACGGCGAGCCCGAGCGAGGCAGCGACCTTCGCGGTTCGCTCCTCCAGGTCCGCCCCGCCCAGGTTCATCCACCGGTCGAACGCCTCCGCGTACGCGTCGTCCGCCCCCGGCTCGCCGGTCTCGAGCGCGGCCGTCGCCGCGTCGAGTTCAGCGGCAGCGCCGACGACCCCGGTCCGCCGCCCGATGAACGCGAGCACGCTCTCGCCCGCCCGCCGCTCCGGCTCCTGCGGCAGGTACCCGACGGTCGCCGTCGCCGGGTTCAGCGACACAGACCCGGCATCGCGCCCCGGTGGAGCACGGTGTCGTCCAGCCCGGCGAGCATCCGCAGCAGCGTGGATTTCCCTGCCCCGTTGGCACCGACAAGCCCGATCACCTTGCCGGGCGAGACCACGAGATCGGCCCCGGAGAAGATAACCCGGTCCGCGTGCCCCGCGGACAGCCCCTTAGCCGTCAGTACTGCGTTCACCCGACAAATCTAGGCCACCTTGCCACCACGCCCGGCAGGCTTGCAGCACATGGCCCTCCGGGCGGAGTCACCGGCCGTTACTCATGATCATCAAGCTGAACGATCCGGGCTTCCTCACGAGGAGACACGGTCTGCCGTCGGGGCCCGTGGCCCGGAGGCGGGAAGATCCGGGTCTCGTACTCGGCTCCAGCGGCCTCGGCTTCGGTCATGCGGTCGTAGGCGGCCAGGACCAGCTCCCTGGCGCGCCGACTGTCCTCGCCCCGGCTCTCGCCCCGTTCGAGGCCGTCGGCACTTACCTGGAGCGTGTCGATGATGTACTCCACGTCGTCGCGGCCGTCGATCCCGTACACGCAGAAAAAGAACGCATCCAGTTCCGCTCGCAGGCTGGCCCGGCGGTCAGGGTCCCAGGCGAACGGATCCTCGCCGCAATCGTCTAGGTCCCGGGAGAACGGGCCCATGTCGGACGAGGTGTACACGAGCTCAAGCACCCGGGGGACGATGAACGGCAGGTGCGGCTCCAGCATGTCGGGGGTCGGCACGGGAAGCTGCTTCCAGTGGGTGGCCCGCACAACGGGGCCGTCGATCTTCTGCCGGGCGACGTACTCGAAGACCAGCGAGCTCTGCGCGGCGATCAGGGCCGCAGCGAACGGCGGGACGACGCGCGGCAGCATCAAGGGCAGGGAGTCGGCAGCCGCCGCGCGCGGCAGGAACACCGCGACGGCTGTCCGGTCATGCACGGGCGCGCGCCAGGCGCACAGCCATTCCCAGTTCCAGCCGAGTTCCGCGAGGCGGTCCGCGACGCCGGGGCGCTCGGCGGTCTCGCCTTTACGCTGGACGGCGACCGGGCCGTGCTCGGCGATCCAGTACCTTGGCTTCGCGACTTCGTGGTCGAACAGGTCTATCATCGGGGGCTCATAGACCGGGAGCATGCGCTGGCCGTCGCGGGTAAAGGTGCTCCCGGCCAGCTCCCAGCCTTCATCCCGCAGTTCCCGCTCAGCGCGGAGCAGCCCGGTGTCGGCGGCGGCTCGGGGGAACGCCGTTGCCAGCCTCATCTTCCACGGGTTCCCGCCGGCCTGCGTCTCGTCCCGCCGTGTTTCGTTACACAGCACCGGCACGCGGCGGTAGATCGCCGCGATGAGCGCCGCGTCCCGGGCGCCGCGGAAGGCAGGCAGCGCGCCGGTATTCGGGTTGATGAGGGCGGCCTCGCCCGGCGTCAGCGTGAACGACCGGCCGTCGTCGCCCAGTCCGGCCGGGCCGTCCAGCCAGAACGCGAACCTGGCCGTGCCTGCGCGCACAGGGCCGCCAAGCACAGGGCCGCCGACGAAGGTGAGCAGGCAGAGCCGGGTGTCGGGACCGGCGAAGTCATACAGGGACGCCAGCGCGCCGCGCCGCATGAGGCCGCCGAGCAGGTACCTGGCGCCGGGGGCGGCCGCGGTCCCTGGGGCGACGGCGCAGCCCGCGCGGCCCTCTGGCGCGAGGATCGCCGTAACGCGCTCCGCGAAAAGCAGGTCCGCGCGCAGTGCCGACACGCCGGGTTCGGCCAGGCCCGCCACGCATTCGGGATACGCACCCGAACCGGTGGCGAACCCGAAGACCGTGCCCCCCTCACGGCGGTCGATCTTCTCCCGTGGCGGGGCGGACAGCACGCAGCTGAAGCCGCCCCGCCACCGGGTCTCGCCCTCGCGAACCCGGAAGACGTCAGGGAACTCCAGGTGCCAGTGGAAGAACCGGTGCTCGCCGCGCAGCCGGTAGATCTCCGCGAGGGTTTCGGGGAGGATCCCTTCGGCCTCCCGTTCCCGCAGGTCCAGCAGGACCCGGTTGACGATCGCGGGTGGCGCGTCCGGCGTCTTGGCCCAGGCGAAGGCTGCGCACCAGGCATCGGCGACCAGGCGTTTCGCGCGGAAGGCAGCCGAGTCGCGCCACTTCCGGTACTCGGCCGCCTGGTGGCGGTCATCGGCCGGCGCCCCGCCGGGCAGCCGCCCGATCTTCGCCAGGGACTTCGCCAGTGCCTCGTTGGAGTGGGCGTAGCCGCCCTGCTCGCTGAACAAGGTGGCCTGTCCCGGGTCCGGCTTGGCGTTGGCGCGGCGCAGGGAACGGGCATATCCGCGGTCGTCGCCGTCGGCCGGCCGGAACGCCTCGTCGGGGACGCCGCTCTCGATCAGCTCCGGGCTCGCACCGATCAGGGCATTGCCCTGCCTGACATGACCGTCCAGGAAAGGCAGCGTCATCCCCGGGACGTCGGCCGCGATCCGCAGGCGGTCCTTCGCCCGCTCCACCGCCTCGCCGCTTACGTCCACGCCGTAGACGCAGCTGCCCACCACCTCGCGCATCGCGCGCCGCAGCGCGTCCGGTGACTGGTTCCCCTCACGGGCCTCCGCCACCCGTCGCGCGATCCTACGGGCCGCCGCGACAAGGATGCTCCCCGAGCCGCAGGCCGGGTCGCAGACTGTCACCGTCAGCAGGGCCTTCGCGACTTCCGTGGCTTCGCCGGCGTTCTTCTTCCGCTTCGCGGCCTGCCTGCCCCGCTGGACCGCGGCGTCGAGCACCGGCTCAAGGGCACTGTCGAGAAGGCAGTCCACGAATGCCGGGGGCAGGCAGTCGGTCACGGCCCCGACCGCCGAGGCTGGCTCCTCGGCCAGTCCCTCACAGGAAAGCATCGGGCCGTCCCGCATGATCCGTTCCCCGTCGTCGTGCCGGACGCGGACCGGGGCCGGGCCACGTTCCCCAACCAGACATATCATGCCGTCAGGCGCACGGCCTGACCTACTGTCCGATCGCCTGCGCCATGCCACGCCGAGTGGTCCACGCGCCGACCGGGTGCGCGGTCACGCCACGGATTTACCTACTGCCGAAGTCGCGGACCCGCTGCTGGAACCACGCCTTCGTTCGGGCTGATGATCTTGATTTTTCCGAACAGATGGTGGTTTCACGCCGTCACATCGGACTGCACGCGACCACCGCAACAAACAAGAATGGTGTTTGAAAATCGCTTTACGAACAGCTTGTGTGTTTGTTTCTGGTGGTGTTCAATCGCCGTATGAGCAACGCAGACCGGCACCGGCTGATCGCCCAGGCTGTGAAGGACTCGGGCAGTGCCACGGTCTCGGAACTCGCCGAGCTGACCGGCGCCTCGGAGATGACCATCCGGCGCGATCTGGACACCCTCGCCGCGCAGGGCGTCCTCGAACGATTCCACGGCGGGGCGCGCACCCTGCTGCTGCGGGGCGAGGAGCCGCCCTTCGCGCTGCGCGCCCACGAGGCTCTCGACGCCAAGCGCCGGATCGCCGCCGAGGTCTCCCGACTCATCGCGGACGGCGAGACCGTCCTGCTCGACAGCGGCACCACCTGCCTGGAGGTCGCCCGACTGCTGCACGGCCGACAGGTCACCGTGATGCCCCTGTCGTTGCAGGCCATCCACACGCTCAGCGACGCCCCCGCCCCGACCACCCTCCTCGTGCCGGGTGGACGGCCCCGCAACGGTGAGGGCGCCTTGACCGGACCCCTCACCCTCGCCTCCCTCGCAGCGCTGCGCTTCGACACCGCGGTCCTCGGCTGCTGCGGCCTGAGCGCCGCTGAGGGTTTGACCGCTTACGACCTCGACGACGCGGCGGTGAAGAAGGCGATCATCGCCTCCACGCGCCGCATCATCGCCGCCGCCGACGGCAGCAAACTCGGCCGCACCGCCCACGCCTATGTCGGCCCCTCCACCCTCGTGCACACCCTCGTCACCGACACCACCGCTCCCGCCGACGAAGTAGCAGCGCTCGAAGGAACTGGCACCGTCGTCAAAACCGCCTAGATTCGAGGGGTCTCGTCCATGCCATCCGCACTCGCCGGTGCCGAGGTTGCGACCACCCCGTCCGCGGCGCGCTCGGTCTGGGCCTCACCGCTCTACCGCGGAGCGACCGTCGCGCTGTTCCTCTCCGGGCTGGGGACGTCCGCTGCCGCGCCGCAGATCACCCTGTTCCTGGTCAACGACCTGCACGTCTCGCTGACCACGGCCGGGCTGTTCTACCTCACGAACGTCACCGCCCCGCTCGCCGGCTACCTGATCGGCGCACGCTCGGACCGCTCCGGAAAGCGGCTTGGGCTGTTCCGGTGGTGTGCCCTGGCCGGATTCCTCGGGTGGGTCGCGATGGCCTTGGCCGACCGGGTGTGGATGCCCTTCGTGATCAGTGCCGTCGTCCTGGCCTTCGCGGGCGCCGCCGGCTCGCAGCTGTTCGCCGCAGTCCACGACGACCTGCGAACGACCGCGAGCCCCGTGGCCGACGGGGTCGTCTCCATCGTACGGATGGCGTTGACGGCCGGATGGGTCGTCGGCCCCGTCCTGGGCTCGATCCTGGCGACTGCCGCCGGTTCGCGCGTGATGCTCGCGGCCACCGGGTTGTGTGCCCTCGCGCAGATCGTCCCCATGGGCTTCGCGCGCACCGGCTCGGCTCGGCCCGGCGCGCACACTGCGTCCCCGTCCGAAGTGCAGGCCGAGCGCCTCGCGCAGAGCCCGAAGCTCCGGGAGATGCTGCCGCTGCTCGCGTTCACCGGGCTGTACGTGTTCGTCTACGCAGGTGAGCCGATCAAGTACGGCTACCTGCCGATCTACATGCACGACGACATGCATCTGCCGACGGCGGTCAGCGGCGCGGTCATCGGCATCCAACCTCTGATAGAGCTGATCCTGATGCCGGTGGCCGTGGTCGTCGCCCGCCGTATCGGCATGATGCACTTGATGATCCTCGGCGCGGCGTTCGGCGTCGGCGCGAATCTCTGCTTCGCCCTGACCGGCGACGCCGCCGGAATGTTCGCCGGGCAGATCCTCATGGGCGGGGTATGGGGTGTGTTCGCGGCCCTAGGCATCATCGTCGCCCAACGACTGCTGTCCCAAGCCGTCGCGACCGCCTCAGCCATCTTCATGAGCTCCACGGCGATCGCCAGCGCCCTCGGAGGGCTGACCGGCAGCCTCGGCGTCAGCGTTCTCGGCCTGCCCCATGTGTTCTTCGCCCCGGCTCTCTACGGACTCATCGCCACCAGCGGGATCGCCGTCATGAGCCGCTCCCGGTTCGCCGTGCACTAGCCCGGACGCCCAGGCGATCACCGAGAAGGCCACGTGCTTCCACGCTCGATCAGCGGGTTCCGAGGCCGACTGCGACGGGTGTGAAGAATGAACCTGCCCGCTCCACCTGTTAAACCGAGCCGGGTCTCCCGAGAAGTGACAGGTAAGACCAGCGCCGCAGGCTGCCGCTGAATTGATATGAGTGACTATCCACCTTCGCTGCCCGAGGTTAACCAGACCGCACCCAACCCGCGGCGGATCCGGGCCGTGCTCAACGGGCGGGTGGTGCTCGACACCACTTCCGCTCTCTACGTGTGGGAATGGGAGCACTACCCCCAGTACTACATCCCCGTCACCGACGTGGACGCGGCCGTTCTCGTCGACGAGCAGCACGAGCAGAAGCTAAGCCGGGGCACGGCCCGCCGCTACGGGCTGGCGGTGGGCGAAGTGTCACGGCCTTCCGCGCTGCGTCTCTACGGCAGCGATGCCCGCTTCGGCCTAGCGGGCCACGCTCATTTCGAGTGGAACGCGCTGGACGCCTGGTATGAAGAGGACGAGCAGGTCTTCGTCCACCCCCGCGACCCCTATACGCGCGTCGACGCCCTTCGCTCGACCCGGCACGTGCGCGTGGAACTCAACGGCACCGTCCTGGCCGAGTCCGCATCCCCTGTCCTGGTATTCGAGACAGGGCTGCCCACCCGCTACTACCTCAACCGCAGCGAGGTGGACTTCACCCACCTGACCCCCACGGACACCGTCACCGCCTGCCCCTACAAGGGCACCACCAGCGGCTACTGGACCGCACTAGTGGGCGGTACGACTCATCCCGACATCGCCTGGAGTTACGACTTCCCGACCCGGCAACTGCTGCCCATCGCCGGGCTGGTCGCCTTCTACAACGAGAAAGTCGACATCGTCCTCGACGGGCAACGACTCGACCGCCCGACAATCCACTCCTCTTAGAACACTCCCATCCTTACCGCCCCCGGAGACGCTAAGCACCGAATCATGGACTGGGCCGGGTCAGTCGCGGCGGCCGAGTGCTCGCGCAGGTAGCGGACCAGAGCCCCGGTAGAAGAGAACGACGGCGAAGTCGCCAGCGAACGCGTCCGGGATGGCGACTGGCTGCCCGCCAGTGGTGCTGATCGTCAGCTGCGGGAACGGGTCGCCAGGGTTGAGCGGAGGCCGGAGTTCTCCTTCACGGTTACCTGGGCGGCACCGGACGGGACCGCCCAGGTAGATCCGCGTCGGTTCCTTCCACGGTCTTACCGGCGAATTCCCGCCCGGGCATCCCCAGGTAAGACAGCGCCGCCGCGCGCCGCTAACCAGGTAGGCAAATTCAAGACCGTTCAGCCGAACGTCCCAGGTGACTCCGGAGCCGTTCGAGCTGTCCACCGCTGAGGAGAGGGCCATGACAACCGACCTGGCTGGCAAGACCGCATTGATCACTGGTGCCGGACGCGGCATCGGCCGCGCTATCGCACTCGGGCTGGGCGATGCCGGCGCCCGAGTAGTCCTGCTCGCCCGCACCACGGCACAGCTCGACGAGACTCGCACCCTGCTGGTCCGGCATGGAGTGCCTGAGCAGCGCATCCAGGCGGTACCGGCCGACCTGGCCGACGAGGAGCAACGCGGCAGTACGATGGCGGCCGTGCTCACGGCGGGCCGGGTCGACATCCTGGTCAACAACGCGGCCACCGTCGAGCCGCTCGGCCCCACGGCCGGCGTCGCGGCAACAGACCTACGGCTGGCCTACGAGATCAACGTTGTCGCGCCGGCCACGCTCACCGCCGCCGTCCTGCCCGGCATGCTGGAGGCCGGATGGGGCCGCGTCGTCAACATCTCCAGCGGGATCGTCGCCAGCCCGGCCGGGATGATCCGCGGGAACGCCTACGCAGCGACGAAGTCCGCGCTCGAGGCGCACACCGTGAACCTCGCCGCCGAACTGCGCGGCACCGGGGTGACCGTCAACGCCTACCGGCCGGGCGGGGTCGACACCGCAATGCAAGCCTGGATCCGCCAGCAGGACCCCTTGCGCATCGGCACCGGCCTGCACGAGCGGTTCAACAAGAACTTCGCCGAGGGCACCCTCATCACCCCGGAGCACTCCGCCTCCGTGCTGCTCGCCCTCCTGCACAGCGACGACACCGGGGCCATCTGGGACGTCAGCACCGTGCCCGCGGGAGCCTGACCCTCCGTCAGGCGGCCAGCGCCGCGGGCAGGCGGTCAAGGGCGGATACGGTGATGTCCGGCTGCGCGCCGATAGTGTCGAACGGGGCAGCGGAGCGGTTCACCCAGGCCGTACGCAGCCCGGCGGCGCTGGCTCCGACGCTGTCGAACGTGTTGCAGGTGACGAGCCGGATCTGCCCGGGCGGCAGGGAAAGCCGCGCGGCGGCGTGCTCGTACGCCACGGGTGACGGCTTAAACACGCGCACGTCATCGACGCTGATCCGCTGGCCGAAGAAGTCCCCCAGGCCGCTGTTATCAAGGCAGTTCCCGATCATGGCAGGGGTGCCGTTGGAAAACACCGCGAGCTCGTATCCCATCCCGGCGAGCGCCCGCAGCGCGGGAACTGCGTCGGGGAACGGCCGCAGGTGGTCATACAGCTCGACCAGCCGCTCGGCCTCCGCGGTCGGCAGGCTTGTCCCGAGGGAGGCAAGGGCGAAGTCGAGTGCGCGTGCGGTCACCCAGCGGAAGTCCTCGTAGCGGCCCATCGCCGTGAGCCGGAAGGAATACTCCAGCTGCTTGACCCGCCAGAGACTGGCCGCCGCGGGGCCGTCAGCGTCGCCTAGGACCCTGCCGAGCTCGCTGGAGATCGCGATCGGGTCGACCAGCGTCCCGTACAGGTCGAACGCGAGTACCTCTTCGCGTCCCGTCACCACGCCTCCCGAGTTGCCCTAGCACTAGCCCCTCGTCCAGGTCTTCAGCCAGTCCCCTGGCACGTTCCACGCCCGACAGGCTACGCCAATGCGGCGAACTCCGCTCTTGCGGAATCCCCCACTCAGTCCTGGGTTCCGGGCATATCCCGGCCTCACGGCACCATCCCGACAGCGCGCCGCCGGGATGGTGCCGTGAGCTTGGCCGGGAAGAGCCCAGGCCGGACGGTCATTGCCCGGATGTCTTTCTCATGGAGGCAGGCGTGTCGCCCGGGTCAGATGCCGAGCTGGTCAAGCGCGTTGAGGATCTGCGCGGGCTCGGTGCGGGTGCTGTAGTCGGGGTGCACGTCGATCCACCGCAGGATTTGGCTGGCGTCGAGGATCGCTACGGTCGGCATCGGTACGCCGATGGTGCCGTCGGCGTTGACGGCCGTCAGGTCCAAGCCGAGTTCGAGTTGCGCGGCGCGGGCCTCGTCCGACGGATGGGTCAGGATGCCAAGGTCGCGGGCAATGCTGTTGCCAGGATCGGACAGCACGGTGAAGGCCAGGTCGTTCTTTTCCTGCATGGACAAGGATTCGTCCGGAGCCTGGGGGCTGACCGCGATGAGGTGGACGCCGCGCTCGGTCAGCGCCGACAGCAGGTGCCGCTGGTAGGCGGACAGGGCGACGTTGCAGTACGGGCACCAGGCGCCGCGGTAGAACACCAGCACCGTCGGCCCCTCCCCCGCTGCCTTGTACAGGCTGGTCGGCGCCCCGTGCACATCCAGCAGGCCGGCATCCGCGAGTTGCCTGGGGGGCGCGGCGACCCCGGCGGGCACGCCCGCGGCGGCCAGCACGGCCTGCTCCCGGCCGAACGCTCCCATCACCTCGTTCGGCGGTTGCTTGGCCATCGCGGCGTGCATCTCGGCGACACCGTCGGCGATCGCGGACTCGGCACTCATCTCAGGTCTCCTCGTGGTTGTCTTACGGTGGGCGGCTGCCTTCATCCCGTTCCCCTGTCAGCGCCGGTACCGGCGGGGCTCTTACCAGTCCGCGAGAAAACCGCGGAAACCGTGTCCGGGACGAGCGGGCCGTTCTTTCGCGCGTTGTGCCTTACCTGCCGGTCAGGCCCGGGCCCGGTCCGGGTCAACGACGACCTCGCGGCCCGCTTTCCGTGGTCTTTCTGGCGCAAGAACGCCATCCGACTGGGTGGCGGGCCGTGCGGTTCCCGACGAACCCATATGCCCGTCGCCGTGTCCTGTCACCGTCGGCGCCAGGCGAGGAGCTCCTTCAGTCGGGACAGGTCATAACCCTGGTCCGTCGGGTGAACCTCCGTTGTGAACAGCGTGACGCCCTCACTGACATAGGAGTCGGCGGAGGCGCGGTCCCCCGGCCAGGAGACGGCTCGCTCGATGAGCGTCTCGTCCCTGCCCGTCTCGGCGGCGTGCTCGCGGACGAGGTCGTTCCTGCGGCGGAACTCCTCAAGGCCCAGGGAGCTGTGCCAGATGGAGGCGTAACGGCCGACCAACGGGAGGGTCCTCTTCTCGCCGGCGCCGCCGATGAGGATGGGTATGTCCCGTACCGGCCCCGGCCTCAGCTGCTTGAGCCGGCTGCTGATGCGTTCGAGGCCCTCGGCGAACAGGTCCATCCGTGACCTGACCGTGCCGTAGTCGTACCCGTAGACCGTGTAGTCCTTCGCATACCAGCCGGCTCCGACGCCCAGGATCAGCCGGCCGCCGGAGATGTGATCGACGGTCCGCGCCATGTCTGCGAGCAGGTCGGGGTTCCGGTACCCCATCCCGGTCACGAGGGTGCCGATTTCGGCTTTGCTGGTGATCTCCGCCCAGGAGGCCAGCGCCGTCCAGGCCTCGAAGTTGTTCACGTCAGCTTGCTCGGGCAGGAGCCGGGGGCCTTCGCTGGTCCGCTGGACGAACGGCTTGTGGAAGTGGTCGTAGCCGAACACGATGTCGGCACCCATGTCCTCGGCACGCCGGACCGCGCTGCGCCAGGAGGCGTAACTGGGCGTTCCGCCCGGCCATAGCTGCACACCAATACGGATGGGACGAGACATGTGACTAGTTGCTCCGTTCGTGAAGGACAGGGAGACAGATTCCCGCGTCGTTGGCAAACACTGCATTAGCGCCGCCCTCGCCCCGCGGTCTTACCTCACAGGCGCCCGGCGAGACAGGCGGCGGGCGAGCACGTGTCCTCGTCCGGTACGAACCTCCGGGCGTGATCCAGACAGCGCCAGCACCAACGGCATCAGCTGCACCACCATGCGAATGCCAAGCAGGGAAATAGCCTGCATTCGCCGGGAAACTGATCGGAATCAGCTGAGTGCCACTGAGCGCCTTGGGGCATTTCGGGCCGAAGGCAACTCCACCGGTTAGCGCGTTCGCCGCTGACACTGCGGATGAGTACTTCCGCCCGGGCCTGTCACGTATTTACAGTCCCGGACAAGGTCACCAGTGATGTCAGGGTTTCGGCACCCACAGCCCCAACGCCCAGGTTCCGGCACGGTTGCTGCGGTGCCCGGAACTACAGCCGGACCCGCGCACCGTGGAGTCCACGACACGCGTGGTTCACCTTGCGGCTCTTCTACCTGTCGAGGGAGGGTTTGTTAAATCTTGTCTACCTGTCGAGGGAGTTTGTTAAATCTTGGTATACCACATACTGAATACTTGACACCAGATAACGCCGACGGACAATAAGTGCAATAGCCCCACCATCACCAAGAGTGAGGATCGGGAATGTCGGTATGTGTGCCCCGCCGCCACTGGCGCCTGATTGCCGTGGCTTCTGTCGCAGTGGCCACCCTGCTCCTAGGAGCTTGCTCTGGCTCAAGCAGTTCCGCGCCGAGCGGCAAGCCCGGCACCCCCGCATCCGGGGGCGTGGCCACGTTCGCCCTCCCGCCCTCGGCGACCCCGGACTGGATCTTCCCGTTCATCGACAGCGCGCACAGCTCGATCGACAACCGCAACCAGTTCGAATACCTCATGTACCGGCCGCTGTACTGGTTCGGCGACAACGGCGAGCCGGTGATGAACCCCAGCCTGAGCCTGGCCGACCCGCCGGTGTACAGCAATAACGACCAGACCGTGACGATCACGCTGAAGAACTACCACTGGTCCAACGGTGAGGCGGTGACCAGCCAGGACGTGGGGTTCTGGCTCAACATGCTCGCTGCGGAGAAGGCGAACTGGGCTTATTACGTGCCAGGAGGACTGCCTGACGACCTGAGCTCGTGGACGGTCACCGGCCCGTCGACGATCGTGCTGCACCTCAAGACCACCTACAGCCCGGACTGGTTCACCGACAATGAACTGTCCCAGATCACTCCGCTGCCGTTGGCGTGGGACAAGACGTCCGCCACGACCGCGGGAAGCTGTGCCACGTCGGTCTCGTCCTGCGCCGCGGTCTGGACCTACCTGTACTCCCAGGCCAAGCAGACGTCCACGTACGCCACGTCGCCGATCTGGCAGGTCGTCGACGGCCCCTGGCATCTGGCCAGCTACCAGTCGACCGGCTACTCGGAGTTCAAGCCGAACCCTAAGTACTCCGGACCCGTGAAGGCGAAGCTCTCTGAGTTCATCGAGCAGCCGTTCACCACCGAGCAGGCCGAGCTCAACGTGCTGCGCAGCGGCGACGTCAGCGTCGGCTATCTGCCCGTCACTGACATCTCGCAGCAGCAGGTCATCGCCCAGTCCGGGTACACACTGAACACCTGGCTGGACGCGGGGATCAATTACTTCCCCTACAACTTCAACAACCCGACGGTCGGCCCGATCTTCAAGCAGCTCTACATCCGCGAAGCCTTCCAGCACCTGATCAACCAGCCGCAGTACATCAGCCAGATCTGGGGCGGCTATGCCTCGCCGACGTACGGGCCGGTTCCCAACGATCCGCCCAACCCCTATCTCGACAACTACGTGAAGGACAACCCCTACCCGTTCAGCGTGTCCGCGGCCAGCCAGCTGCTGACCAGCCACGGGTGGAAGGTGAACCCCAATGGCGTGACCACGTGCACCAGCCCCGGCACCGGCGCGTCGGACTGCGGGGCCGGCATTGCGGCCGGCGCGAAGCTCAGCTTCAACCTGCTGTACGAGAGCGGATCCGTCGAGCAGACCTCCGAGATGGAGGCCATGAAGTCCGCCTTCTCGGAGGTCGGGATCGACCTGAACCTGTCCGAGGCGCCATTCGACACCGTGATCAGCAGCTCGGTGCCGTGCCAGCCGACGCAGGCGAGCTGCAGCTGGCAGCTGGACAACTGGGGCGGCGGCTGGAGCTACAGCATGGATCACTTCCCCAACGGTGACCTGATCTTCGGTACCGGGGCCGGCGACAACTTCGGCAGCTACAGCAGCCCCACCGCCGACAGCCTGATCGCGCAGACCGACCACCAGCCGGGGACGCTCGACACCGATGAGGACTACCTGGCGCAGAACTTGCCGGCGGTCTTCATGCCCAAGGCCGACTACCAGCTGACCGAGATCTCGACCAAGCTGCAGGGCGTCACGCCACAGGAGCCCACGTTCAACATCACCCCCGAGGACTGGTACTTCACCAAATGATCTTCGCCAAGCCTGTGAAGTTTGCTAACCGCCAGCAGCTGGCCGGGACGTTCGGGATGGTGGCCTCCACGCACTGGCTGGCCTCCGCCGCGGGGATGGCCGTGCTCGAGGGCGGCGGGAACGCCTTCGACGCCGCGGTGGCCACCGGGTTCGTGCTGCAGGTCGTCGAGCCTCATCTGAACGGCCCGGGCGGCGAGGTGCCGATCATCGGCTACAGCGTCCGCGACCAGGCCCCGTTCGTGGTCTGCGGCCAGGGCCCATCGCCGCGCGCGGCAACCATCGGGCACTTCACCGGCCTGGGCCTGAGCCTGGTGCCAGGGACCGGGCTGCTGCCCGCCTGCGTGCCCGGCGCGTTCGGCGGCTGGCTGGAACTGCTCGGCCGCTGGGGCACGATGCGGCTGGCCGACGTCCTGGGCTACGCGATCGGGTACGCGCAGGACGGATACCCGCTGATCCCGCGGGCGGCGGACGCGATCCGCGGCTGCCAGACCCTGTTCGCAGAGCACTGGCCAACCTCGGCCGCCGTGTACCTGCGTGGCGGCAGCCCGCCGTCTCCGGGCGCCAGGTTCACCAACCCGGACCTGGCCAGCACCTACCGCCGGGTTCTGGCCGAGGCGCAGGCCGCGTCGCCGGACCGGCTCGTGCAGATCGAGGCGGCACGCAGGGCGTTCTATGAGGGGTTCGTGGCCGAGGCATACGCTGACTATTTCGCGCGTGCCGAGGTCATGGACACCTCGGGCGTACCCCACCGCGGGCTTCTCACCGCCGACGACATGGCTGGCTACCGGGCACGGGTGGAGGAGCCGCTGACGTTCGGCTATCGGGGCCTGACGGTGTGCAAGACCGGGCCGTGGGGCCAGGGACCAGTGTTCGCCCAGCAGCTGGCCCTGCTGGCCGGGTTCGACCTGGACGACACCGACCCGGCCGGAGCCGAGTTCGTGCACACGGTCACCGAGTGCGCCAAGCTGGCGTTCGCCGACCGGGAAGCCTGGTACGGCGACCCGGACTTCACCGATGTCCCGCTGCAGGAGCTGCTGTCGCCGGAGTACAGCGACCAGCGGCGTCAACTGGTCGGCGACCGTGCTTCCCGCGAGCTGCGGCCCGGTCGGCCGGGCGGCCGCGAGCCGGCGCTGCCGCCGTTCGCGCGGCTGCGCGAAGGGGCTCAGCGCACGGGCCACGCATTCGCGACGGCGCCCGGGGTGGGCGAGCAGGTGCTGGCCGAGGGCCGACTCAGCGGCGACACCTGCCACCTAGACGTGGTTGACCGGTTCGGCAACATGGTGTCGGCCACCCCCAGCGGCGGCTGGCTGCAAAGCTCGCCGGTGGTGCCGGGCCTCGGGTTCGGGCCCACGACCAGGGGCCAGATGTTCTGGCTGGCCGAGGGGCTGCCCGACTCGCTGGCCGGAGGCAAGCGGCCGCGGACCACGCTGACGCCCACGCTGGTGCTGCGGGACGGCTCGCCGTACCTGGCGTTCGGCACGCCCGGGGGCGACAGCCAGGACCAGTGGTCGCTGCTCTTCTTCCTGCGCCATGTCCACCACGGTCTGGGCCTGCAGGACGCGATCGAGGCGCCGTCGTGGCACAGCGCGCACTTCCCGTCGTCGTTCTACCCGCGGGAGGCGTTCCCGGCGCGGATCCACATCGAGGAGCGGTTCGGGGAGGCAACGCTGTCCGCGCTCACCGCGCGCGGACATGAATTGGTGGCCGAGGGGCCGTGGTCGCTCGGCCGCCTGTCCGCGGTGGCGATCGGGGACGACGGAACGCTCTACGCCGGGGCCACGCAGAGAGGAATGCAGGGCTATGCCGCGGGACGCTGACCAGCCGGGCGCTGACCGGCGGGCACCTGACATGCGGGCCGCTGGCCTGCACGCTGCTTACCTGCGTGCCCCCCACAAGCCAGCGCCTGAGATGCGAGCGTCGGCATGACCGCCTACCTGGTCCGCAGGGTGGTGCAGGGGATCGCCGTGGTCATCGGGGTCACGCTGATCGTGTTCATCATCCTGCACGCGCTGCCCGGCGGGCCGGCTCGCGGGATGCTGGGGCCCGAGGCCACCCAGCAGCAAGTCCAGCAGTTCATCGTGGCCAACGGCTACAACAAGCCGCTCTGGGTCCAGTACTGGAGGTACATCGACCAGCTGGTCCACGGCAACCTGGGATACTCCTACCAGGACAACCAGACGGTCGCGGCGCTGCTCGCCGACGACCTGCCCAAGACCGCCGTTCTGGTCCTACTGGCCTTCGCGGTGGCGCTGATCGTGGCGGTACCGCTGGGGATCCTGCAGGCGGTGCGCCGCAATTCCGTGCTCGACTACGTCACCACCGGCGCCTCGTTCGTTGCCTATTCAATGCCAACCTTCTGGCTGGGGATCCTGCTGATCCTCGGCTTCGCCATCAACTGGCGGCTGCTGCCGGCCGAGGCGCCGCAGGGGGCCACGGTGTCCGCGGTGCTGCAGGATCCGACGGCCATGATCTTGCCGGTGGCCACGCTGGCACTGGTCACGATCGCCCAATTCAGCCGGTTCATGCGCTCGAGCGCGATCGAGACCCTCCTCCAAGATCACATCCGCACGGCCCGGGCGATGGGCATGCCAGAGCGGGTCATCCTGCTGCGGTACCTGCTCCGCAACTCGCTGATCCCGATCATCACCCTGATCGGGCTGAGCCTGCCGGTCACGATATCCGGAGCCGTGATCACCGAGTCGGTGTTCAATTACCCGGGGATGGGCCTGCTGATCTGGAACGCGGCGACGGCCCATGACTTTCCGGTGCTGCTCGGGTCGACGATCATGCTGGCCGCGGTCACGGTGGTGGGCTCGCTGCTGGCCGACGTGCTGTACGCGGTCGCTGACCCCCGGGTGCGCTACTCATGACCGCGATCCAGGCCGGGGAGCCGGGTGGCGGCGCGCTACCGGGAACCGAGCCAGAAGGCGGCGCGGTCCGGGCGGGCGGCAGCGCCTGGCGCATGATCGGCTCGGTATTCATCCAGAGCCGGCTGGCGATCGTGGGCGTGGCGATCGTGGTCCTGATGGTGCTGTTCAGCTTCGTCGGCCCGCTCTTTTACCACACCGAACAGGTGAAAACCAACCTGGGCGCGGTCAACCTGCCCCCGGGCGGCTCGCACCCGCTTGGCACCGACAATGTGGGCTACGACGTGCTCGGCCGACTTATGGTGAGCGGCCAGTCGACCTTGATCGTTGGGCTGGCCGCGGCGATCCTGGCCACCGTGGTCGGCACGCTGTGGGGCGCCATCGCCGGATACGTGGGCGGCGTGGTCGATGCGATCATGATGCGCATCGTGGACTCGGTGCTGTCCATTCCCCCGTTGGTCCTGATCCTGGTGCTGGCCAGCGTCATCACGCCATCGAATACCGTGCTCATCCTGCTGGTGGCGACCGTGTCCTGGCTGATCCCTTCGCGCCTGGTCCGCGGCGAGGCGCTCACACTGCGTACCAGGGAGTACGTGCAGGCATCCCGGGCGATGGGCGGCCGGCACGTGTGGATGGTGCTGCGGCACATCACCCCCAACGCGATTGGCGTGATCGTGGTCCAAGCGACCTTCGAGGTGGCCAACGCGATCCTGCTGCTCGCGGCGCTCAGCTACCTGGGACTCGGCCCGGCCCCACCCGCCACGAACTGGGGCAGCATGCTGAACAACGGCCTCAACTACATCTACGAGGGCAAGTGGTGGCTCATCTACCCGGCGGGCCTGGCCATTGTCCTGACGGTGATCGCGTTCAACTTCATCGGTGACGCGCTGCGCGCAGCGCTCGAGGTTAGGCTTCAGGTCCGTTGAGCGCGCGGCAGGAGAGTCCACTGAATGGCTGGCTGCTCGAGATCGATGGCCTGCGGACCGAGATCCGGCGACGCAAGGACTCGGTGCGTCCGGTGGACGGTGTCTCGCTCACCGTGGCCCCGGGCGAAACGGTCGGGCTGGTCGGCGAGTCCGGGTGCGGCAAGACCATGACCGCGATGTCGGTCCTGCGTCTGCTGCCGCCGGGCGGGCGCATCACCGCCGGCTCGATACGGATGAACGGAACGGACCTGGTGAAGCTCAGTCCGGCCGAGATGCGCAAGGTCAGGGGCAGGGACATCGCCATGGTGTTCCAGGATCCGATGACCAGCCTCAACCCGACGATGACGATCGGGCGGCAGATCGCGGGCCCGGTGCGGGCGCACCTGGGGTTCTCGCGGGCTGCGGCCATGCGCCGCGCGGAGGAGGTGCTGGGCCTAGTCGGCGTGCCCCGGCCGGCTGAGCGCATCGGTGACTACCCCCACCAGCTTTCCGGCGGGCTCCGGCAGCGCGTCATGATCGCTATGGCCCTGGCCTGCGAGCCGAAGCTGCTGATCGCCGACGAGCCGACCACCGCGCTCGATGTCACCATCCAGGCGCAGATCCTGCGGCTGCTCGACGATCTCACCGAGCGCCTCAACATGGGCATGCTGCTGGTCACCCATGACATGGGGGTGATCGCCGGGCGGACCGACCGGGTGCTGGTCATGTACGCGGGCCGGATCGTCGAGGCATCCAGCACCGACAGTTTGTTCTCCGGGCCGCGCCACCCGTATACCGAGGCGCTGCTGCAGTCCATTCCCCGGCTGGACCAGGGCGTAGGCCAGCGGCTTTACTCGATCCCTGGGCGCCCGCCGGACCTGTCCAGCCCGCCTGCAGGCTGCCGGTTCGCGCCCCGCTGCCGTCACGCCACACAGGAATGCCGTGACCAGGACCCAGTCCTTGACGGGCCGGATCCAGCGCATAGCTACGCCTGCTTCCATCCCCGCCCGGCAGCGCCCGAACCCGCAGTCCTGGCTGCCGGCGCCGCGACCGCCAGCCAGGGCAGCGAGGCCACGGCCGACAGCCAGGCTCCGCTGCTCGAACTGGCCGACGTGCACAAGGAGTTCGGCGTCCACTCCGGGGTCCTGCAGCGAACGGTCGCCTCGGTGAAGGCCGTGTCCGGCGTCTCGTTCTCCATCACAGCGGGCGAGACGTTCGGGGTGGTCGGCGAGTCGGGCTGCGGCAAGACCACTATCGGGCGGCTGATCGCCACCCTGGAGCGCCCTGACTCAGGTTCCATCCGCTTCGAGGGCACCGACTTCGGGTCGCTGTCGGGGAGCCGGCTGCGCCAAGTTCGCAGGCACGTGCAGTTGATGTTCCAGGACTCCTACGCCTCGCTGGACCCGCGGATGCAGGTCGGGTCGTCCATCCGCGAGCCGCTGCTGGTTCAGCACGTCGGGACCCGGGCCACGCGTACCGCCACAGTGAACGACTTGCTGGACAAGGTCGGCCTGCCGCGGTCGGCGGCCATGCGGTACCCGCACGAGTTCTCCGGCGGCCAGCGGCAGCGCATCGGCCTGGCCCGGGCCCTGGCGCTGAGCCCCCGGCTGATCGTGGCCGACGAGCCGGTCTCGGCGCTCGACGTCTCGATCCGGTCTCAGGTCCTCAACCTGATGAAGGGCCTCCAGGCCGACCTCGGCCTGACCTACATCGTGATCTCGCACGACCTGTCGGTTATCCGGTATCTGGCCGACCGGATCGGAGTGATGTACCTTGGCAAGCTGGTCGAGATCGGCCCGGCGGCCGAGATTTACGCCCGCCCCGCCCATCCGTACACGGCCAGCCTGCTCGAGGCGGTGCCGGTGCCCGACCCGCAGCAGGAACGGGCCAAGAAGCCGGCGGTGATCAGAGGCGAACTGCCGTCCGCGCTGCACCCGCCGAGCGGCTGCCGGTTCCGCACTCGGTGCCCGAGGGCCGCCGACCGCTGCGCGGAAGAAGAACCGCTGCCCCGTCTGTTTGGGGACGGTCACCTCGCGGCCTGCCACTTCCCGCTAGAGCCGGTGCTCACCACCATCTCCCTACCCCGCGCGGCCCCTGCCGCCAGCCCGTCCCCCGGCAGCCTCTCCCCCAGCAGCCCCGCGCCCCGAGCCAGCGACCAGTCCGGCGATGCGGAAGTCAGCTAGCCGAACGTGTGCCGTGCCAAAACTCGCCCATGTCCGCTGACCAGCAGTTTTTCGATGGCTAACGCTGCCCTGCGGTATTCGCTGATCAGGCCACCGAGAACCTTCCTGGGCTCGATCCGGCTGGCGATGTCGACGCCACGGCCGGGCTGGCGCAGCGGAGGTTCCTGCTGCGCCTGGACTTCGCCCGGATAGCCGACCTCGTGCGGCAGTACGCGGACTTCCCCGCTGGTAACGGCGGACGCCTCAGTGATCGCGGCAGCCGAGCGCCTGGGCGCCACCCATGGGTTCAGAGCAGTGGTGAGGCCATGCCGATCACGTCGCCGATCAGTCGGGTGCGGAAGGGCCGGGCCTTGACGGTTTCGGCTTCGACGGCGGTCGACTGGGAGAGGTAGCCGAGCTGTCGTTGACGGATGGTCGCGGTGAGACCGGGGTCGAGGACGAGCAGGTTGTTCTCGAAGTTGAGTTCCAGGCTGCGCCGGTCCATGTTCGCCGAGCCGACCAGGGCGATGCGGGCGTCGAGGGTGATCGACTTGGTATGCAGCAGGCCCAGCGGGTATTCGAAGAGGCGTACGCCGCAGGCGAGCAGGTCTGGGTAGGCGCTGCGGCTGGCAGCGGCGACGAGCGGGGAGTCGTTGCGTGCGGGCACGATCAGGGTGGTGGTCACGCCGCGGCGCGGTGCGGCGCACAGCGCCCGGAGCAGGGCCTCATCGGGCACGAAGTAGGGCGTGGTGATGATCAGCTCGTGCTCGGCGGCGTACAGCGCGCTGACGAAGGAGTCCGACATCGGGTTGCCGGGCGTGGTCGGTCCGGTGCCGAACATCTGCGCGACCACGCCCTCGTGGTGCTGCTCGGGCTCCGGCGCCGCCGCGGGCAGCTTGTAGAGGTCCTCACCGGTCTCGGCGATCCAGGTGGCGAGGAAGAGGTGCTGTGCCTGTCGTACGACCGGCCCTTCGCAGCGCAGCAGGATGTCGACCCAGGGCGCGTACTTCGCCTTGACGCGGAACTGCGGATCGGCGCAGTTCTGGCTGCCGCAGAACGCGATCCGGTTGTCGATGACCACCAGCTTGCGGTGGTTGCGCAGGTCGACCCGGCCCACCGCGAAGCGGCCCAGGCGGGGGACGTCCTCCAGCGCGGCGAGCAGATGGACGCCGGCCTCGCGCAGCTGGCGCCAGCGGGGGCCGCGGATGAAGTCGCGCGACCCGAGCGCGTCGACCATGACCCGGCAGGCCACGCCCCGGCGCGCCGCCGCGCTGATCGCGTCGGCGACCCGGCCGCCGTTTTCGTCGTCGAGCCAGATGTAGAAGCTGAGGTGGATGTGCTCGGTCGCGGCATCGACCGCCTCGATCAGCCCCTTGATCGCGGCGTCGCAGTCGCGTGTCGGCTCGGTCGGCGAGGCGCCCTGGTCGCCCAGCAGCACGATGCGGTTGCCCGGCGTCGGGCCGAAGCCGTTGATCGAGCGGCACAGGTCCGAGACGCTCCTGGCGACCGGATCGTCGAGCTTGGTGCCCGCCCCGCTCGGTGTCGCCAGGCGACTCTCCGCGTCGCGGAGACGGTGGGCCCGCTCGCGGCCGATGCTGGTCTCGCCAAGGAAGAGATAGGCAACAACGCCGATGACCGGCAGGCACATGATCGCCGCGATCCAGGCCACCCGCGAGGCCGGCGTCCGGTCCGGCCGGGTGATCGCGCGCAGCACGGTCAACAGGTGGATAACGAACCCGCCGACCGCGACGACCGCCCCGACCAGGTCATCGGACGCCCCGCTCATCATGGCTCCTCACGCTCACTTACGCCCGGCGGCCGATGCGACGAGCGTACTGTCTGATCGTCCTGTACGCATCCGGGGCGAGGGCCCCAGAGGCCGCCGGGCACCGACCTGCAGACGACATTAGGCCACCTGGGCCCTGGCACTACACAGACCTGAAACCATATCGCCGGGACAGATCGATCTGCCACCAGCTCAGGGCGCGGCTAATCAGGGGGATGCCGCGTGTCACTAGAGCAGAAGCCATCCGGACGGTTCAACAAGGGCTTGAGGAAGGTGCAGGCTGCTCAGGCCGAGGCGACGGATTCAGCGCTGCAGGAGCAACACGGCCGTCTCGTGCGGCCCTCGTCCTGGCGCCAGCGCTTCCCCCTTCGGCACCTACGGACACCGTGTCTCCGGACACGGCGAGCGAGACCATGCCCCCGGCACGCGGCCCGCACTTTACCAATTGGTCTAGACCTATTTTTCGATTGGTCCAGGCCACAGAGGCCCAGGTATCAGCACGGATTCAGCACCGGCTGTCCGAGGGGAATGACGGTGTCCGTTCGGCCCGCGTCCGTTTTCAAGCGTGGTTCGGACGCACGCCGAGAAGGCACCGCGGGCCTAGGGGCTGCTCGCTCGGCAGAGTACTCCGCCGCAGGTACATCGGAGGTATGTTTTGCGCTGACCTGCAAGAAATCCCGTCGTCCAGATATCCGCCCGTGCGGGCCGCAGGGCGCGGACGGGCCGCACGCGGGCCGGACGACCGGGGAATGCGGGAAACCCGGGCTGGCCGCGGTCGCTGCCGATGTTGGTTCTCAAGATCCGCCGGCGTGCTTCGGCGCGCTTGCGGGCGGCCCGTTCGACTGCGACCCGCTCGCGGGCGCGCATCTTGGGCTGCGGACCTCGCGGTGGCCTGTCTGACTTGCCGCCCGCATGGTCGTGACGGGTGTTTGTCACCGCTATCTTCCCCTTCTTCCGGCTGCATAGCCGGGGCCCGCCGGGCGCGGCCCCCCTTCTACTAACACGGATAGGACTCATGAGCTGTTCACGCCGCCGCTGGCTGAGTGATCGGGACGTCAGTGATCTGGGCCGCGGACAGGAACGCAGCGATCGCATCGGCGACGGCCTCTGGGGCTCGCCTGGGCAGGTGATGACCCGCGCCCTCAACGAGCTGCAGGTGAGCATCCGGCAGGGCGCGTGCCAGTCGGCGGGCGGTTTCGAAGGGAACCACGGTGTCCTTGGGGTCGGCGAGCACCAGCACGGGCGCTCGGACCGACGCGATAGCCTGCTCCAGCTCGCCAAGCTCGCGCAGCAGGGCGCGCTGCTCGGTCAGGAAGGTGCGCCATTGCGGTTGGCATCCGCGGTCCGCATCGCCCCAGATCTGCCAGTTGGCATGCTCGTCCGGACGCAGCGGGCGGCCCCGCCGCCGGGCGATCCCGGCCAGCCGCGCCCGGGCCATCCACGGCGTCAGCCGCCACGCCACCAGCGCGCACAGCTGGCCTGCGCCAGGTGCGGCGAGCAGCCTGTCCCAGCCGGTCAGACACCCCGGGCCGACGCTCGCGAGCAGGACCACCGCCGCCACCCGGCCGGGCGCCAGGCCCGCCGCCGACAGCGCCACCCCGCCGCCCCAGGAGTGCCCCACGAGCACCGCGCGGGTGATGCCGCGCGAGTCCAGGTCGTCGAGGACGGCGCGGGCGTTCGCGGCGAACCCGCCCGCAGGAAGCTGGCTGGAGCCGTAGCCCGGCCGGTCAGTTGCCACGAGGTGAAGCTGGGCGGGCAGCAGTCCGGCGACCTGCTGCCAGTCGGCGGGCGAGCCGGGCTGGCCATGCAGCAGCACCAGCTCGTAGCATCCAGCCAGGCGGCCGCACCCGGCCCGGGGACGGCGCGGTTCCGCGAAGGAGCCGGGCCGCGCCGGGTACGAGAACGGCGGAGCCAGAACACGACCAGCCATCCGGCCAGTGCAACCAGCCAGAAACTGGCCAGGCGGTAGAGCAGCACCGCCGCCAGTGCCCGACTGGCACCCAGCCCGGTCGCTATCAAGGCCACGCTCAGCGATCCCTCGGTGACTCCGAGCCCGCCGGGCGTGATGTTGAGGCTTTGCGCGGCGATGCCCGAGCCATAGACCAGCAGAAGATCGTGCCAGGGGATGGTGGCGCCGGTGGCTTGGATGCTCACGGCGAGGACGGCCGCGTCGGCGAGCCAGTTGGCCAGGGCCAGGCCGATCGCCGTCATCCAGCCGGACGGGGGAAGCCGGAGTGAACCCAGTCGCAGCGCCCAGGCCTGGATGGTCTGGACGGGATCGGCGGCAGGCCGTCGCAGCATCTGGGATCCCTGCCGTAGCACCCAACCGGCCGGCCGCTCGAGCGCGCCGAGCAGGCGCGGGCGGCGCACGGCCGCGACCGCCGTGACGAGGAAGGCCACGGCGAGCACCCCGCCGGGAACGGTGACCACCGTGACCAGGGTGTTCCCCGACGCCAGGCCGCCGCCGACCACGATGAGGGCCGCCGCGGCCGACGAGATCACCCCGCCGACCAGCAGCGACCAGCCGGCCAGCGGGGCATCCGCGCCCTGCCGGGTGAAGCGGCGGAACGTGAAGGCCGTGGCCAGGGCGGGCCCGGCCAGCGGAACCGAGACCGACACCGCGTTGGCCGCATAGGCGGTGGCCAGCATCGGCCGGACGCCCACCCGGGCGCCGCCTGCCATGAGCAGCTTGCGCTGCATGACCGCGAAGGCGGCCATAGACACCAATTCAAGCCCGACGGCGGCCGGGATCCACAGCCAGTGCAGATGGGCAAGCAGCATAAACGACGCCGCTAGCGCCGTCCGTTCGGCCACGCTGGCGGTGGTCACCGCCGCCAGCGCCGCACTTGCGGCCGCCATGCGGGCCACCTTCTTGTTCCTGAGTGTCATGTCTGCCTGACCTAAGCGTCGGCGGGTCTGGGGACCGCCTCAGTAGCCGTAACCGTTTCCGGACGAAGCGGCCGGGACCGTGCCCGCCGTTGTCGAGGACCCGGCTGTCGAGGACCCGGCGATCGGCGTGAGGCCGGGAGTGGCCACGAAGAAGCCCGACACTCCCTGGCCGGTCACCTGGTCGGCTTGGTCGTCAGCGAAGGTGTACAGCAGGTGCCCGTTGTAGGCGACCTGGTCGCCGTGGGCGTCCATGACCGCGCGGCAGCCCTGGACCTGACCCGGTGCGGTCTGGTCATGACGGCAGCCCGGCATCCAGCGCCGACCGCGGGACTGATCGCCGCGGGACTGGCCGCCGCCGGGCTGACCGCGCGGACCGCGCGCGGATGCCAGGTCGGCCAGCGCTGGGCAGGCTGGGCAGCATTGCTAATCGGCGCAGCGTCAGCCCCGCAAGCGGTCGCGTCCGGCTTCCGCAGCCCCTATACGATCCCCGATACAGCCACCGCTGCCGTCGGGCTGCTGCTGGCCATCACCATCCTGGCCACCGCGGGCCGGATGGGCCGCCGGGACACGACGCCGCAATTCCCAGTGTGCTGGACCGGGAAGCCACGGGGTGTCCCGCCGGGCAGCACACCATGATGGACCTCTTGGCCGGGCGGAGCTCGGTCACCAGTTAGCCGATTTCGTACTCCACCACCTCAGGTCGGCGCCAGCCGGCCTGATTGCGTGGCCTGGGGTGGAGTCGCTTACGCTTCGTGTCATGGTGCGGGGCGTTGACAATGGCGTGTACGACCGGCTGGGCGGGTCGTGGTGGGATGAGACGAGCCCGCTTAACGCGCTGCACGGCAGCGTCACCCCGGGCCGATTCGCCTATTTCCGCGCTGTGCTCGCCCGGCGGTTCGGCGTAGGGGCTGCCGGGCTGCGGGTGCTGGACATCGGCTGCGGCGGCGGGTTCCTCGCCGAGGAGTTCGCGGCCCTGGGCTGCCGGGTGACCGGGGTCGACCCGTCGCCGACGTCGGTCGGCGCGGCGCGCGCCCACGCGGCCGGGCGGGGCCTGCGCATCGACTACCGAGTCGGATTCGGCGAGGAGCTGCCGGCGCTGGACGCCGCCTTCGGCGTGGCGTGCTGCTGTGACGTGCTCGAGCACGTATCTGATGTGGACCGCGTGATCAGCGAGACGGCCCGGGTGCTCGAGCCCGGCGGCCTGTACCTGTTCGACACCATTAGCCGCACCCGCGCGAGCAAGCTGCTCGCGATCAAGGCCATGCAGCAGTGGCGGCTGACCCGGCTCACCGACGTGGCGTTCCACGACTGGGACATGTTCATCACGCCCGCCGAGCTGGCCGTCATCCTGGAACGCCACGGGCTCGCCCCCGGCGAGACGACCGGTCTCGGCGCGCGCGCAACGCCCCTCGCCGCGCTCCGCAACTTGGCCAGCGCCCGGCTGGGGCGCATCACCTACGGGGAGCTCAGCCGACGACTGGACGTGGGACAGGTAAGCACCACGGCCATCTCCTACATGGGGTTCGCCACCAAGACGCAGCGGTAACCGCCCACTCGGGAACTAGTCGCGCAGGTTCCACGACAGCCGACGGCCACGCCGCGGCAGACTCGCTCACGTGCGTGAGGATGCTCTTGACCAGGGCTGGCCCGAACTGGGATTCCGCGTAGTGCCCCGCACGGGTTCCCGGCCGCAGAGGCCGCCGCCCGCTACGCATGCTGGCGATGCTTCCCTGGCCTAGCATCAGGCGCGCTGACGAAGTCCATTATGAAGCCTGCGGAGATTTACGGTGTGCGCTAGAGACTGGGCGGCTCGGCTGGAGCTGCGGGCACCCCTCTCGGACGGCTTCCTGGGGCAGACGCCACGGGGCAATCGGATGCATCTTCAGGCGCGGGGAAGTCCGTGGCTGCGGCTGACCGAGTGCCCATCTGGACCGGATCAGGTACACTTACCGCCATGAAGTTCACCGCCGCCGACCTCGTGGCGACGCTTACCGCATCACCCGAGGAAAGCTACGTCCGCGTGGTGGCAGACTGGCTCGCTCACGGTGAGGTCGCCCCTGCCGCACCCGCGCTGACGGGACGGCCTGTCGTCGATGCGCTGGTCGCCGCGGTGACCGCGCATCTCGCCCGGCTGAACGAGACCGAGGCACCGGCCTGGACCCAGGAGCCGACCCGTATCCTGCCATCGTTCTGGCACCCCGGAAGCGACCGCTTCTTCGCCTACTCCCTCGCCCACGCCCCTGCGGAGTTCGCCGCGCGCGGCATACTCGTCGAGCAGGACTCCCTGGTATCGGTGTGAGCGAAGGACGCGATCTCTCGCTCACCCGCGAGCGGATCATCGGGCTCCTGGCCGAACTGGGCCAGGAACTCGATGCCCGCGGGGTCAAGGCGCAGCTATTCGTCGTGGGCGGCGCGGCGATGGCACTGGCATACAACATGCGGCGCACCACCGCGGATGTAGATGGCGTGTTCGAGCCCAAGGCGGTCATCTATGAAGCTGCCCGCCGCGTCGCCGAGCGGCACGAAAAACTCCCGGCAGACTGGCTCAACGACGGGGTGAAGGGCCTTCTCCCCGGTGGCGCCGATCGGCACGCCAAGGTGATCCTCGACCTTCCCGGGATCACCGTCAGCGTGCCCTCACCGCACTACCTCCTGGCACTGAAGGTCCAGGCCGCCCGCATAGACCGGGACCAGGACGACATCCGGTTCCTGGCCCGCGAGACAGGCGCGAAAACCGCTGACGACGTGCTGCGGATCGCCGAGCAGGTGATCGGCGGCAACCGCCTCCTGCCCAAGGCCCAGTTCATCGTGCAGGAGATGTTCCCCGAGGACCCAGCCGAGCCCTCGCCGCCGTGAGCACCCCCTTGCCTGAGGCGAATAACAACGACGCCATCGCGGTCCTAAGCGAGATGCCCTTCGCCGAGGCGCTGCGGCAGGCGAGAGAAGAGGCCGGGCTGTCGGTGAGCATGATGGCACGGTGCGCGCAGACCTCACGGGCAGCCATTCACGCCTATGAGACCGGTGCCCGGGAACCGAATGTCACCACCGCCCTTCGGCTCCTCCAGGCATGCGGGTACACGATGGGAATCATCCCGGACCGACGCTAGCCCGCCGCGACCAGGGCCGGCTGCAATGCCTGCCCGAACGAGTGGGGCACGGGCGCCGGGCGCGCCCTGATGGTCCGCGACGTGAGCGCCTGGCCGACCCGCAGGTCGAACTCGTGTGCCGTGCCAATACTCGCCCATAGCCGCTTTTTCGCTGGCTACGCTGCTCTGCGGTACTCGCTGATCAGGCCACCCACGACACGCCGACGCTCGATCCGGGCAGTGATGTCGACGGCGTTGCCGGGCTGGCGCAGCGGGGGTTCCTGCTGCAGCCCCTGATGCGGACGGTGCCCGTTATAGTGCCGCGCGTACTCGGCCAGCACCTCCCGCAGGTGCCGCTCGCCGAGGATCAGCACGTGATCCAGGCACTCGCGGCGGAGCGTGCCCACGAACCGCTCCGCGAACGAGTTCGCCCGCGGCGACCGGACCGGCGTCTTGATCACCCGCGTGCCGTTACCGGCGAAGACGCCGTCGAACGCGGCGGTGAACTTGCTGTCCCGGTCGCGAATTAGGAACTTGAACCTGCTGGCGCGCTCGCCGAGGTCCATGAGGAGGTTGCGGGCCTGCTGGGCGGTCCAGGCTCCGGTCGGATGGGCTGTGACGCCCAGGACGTGCACGGCCCGGGTCTCGACCTCCATCACGAACAAGACATACAGGCGCTGCAGCAGCACGGTGTCCACGTGCATGAAGTCGCACGCCAGGATGCAGGACGCCTGGGCCTTCAGGAACTGCCGCCACGTCGGCGACGCCCGCCGCGGCGCGGGGCCAAGCCCGGCGGCGGCCAGGATCCGGCGGACCGTCCCCTCCCCCACCCGATACCCCAGGCCGGCCAGCTCACCCTGGATGCGCCGGTACCCCCAGCGCGGATTCTCCCGTGCCAGTTGCTCCACTAGTGCCCGTACCTCGGCAGGGACCGGCGGGCGCCCCGGCGCGTTCGGATAGGTCCACTTTCTCTGGAGTAGCCGCCGGTGCCAGGCCAGCAGGGTGCCCGGTGTCACGATCCGGTGCAGCCGCATGTGCCCGGGCAGCAGCCGGGCCAGCGCGGCGAGCACGGCACGGTCAGCCCAGTCCGGCCCCGGGCGCGCGGCCTGACGTCGCAGCACCGCGACCTCATGCCGGAAGATCAAGATCTCCGCGTCCTTAGCGGTATCACTTCGCACCAGAAGCACCAGCCAGCCGAACACCCTGACCATGAACAGGTAGACGAGACGGATTAGCACGGACGCCGAGCGTAAAGCAGCAGGTCAGACACGCGCAGGATTTTGGCACGGCACAGGCCGGAGGTCCTGGGCACGGGTTTCCACTGGGCGTTCGACGGCGAGCCTGTTCACGGAGTCCTCCGCCGCCGAGACGGAGCGGAGGTAGTGCCGGGGTGGCGCTCGTGGATGCTGAGGGCCAGTCGCAGGGCTGCAGGTTCGAGGACGATACCTGTCTCCGCTTCCGTCTCGCGGACGGCGGCGCTCAGGATGCTCTCGCCGTCTTCGAGGTGGCCGCTGGGCGAAGCGCGGGTTCCATGATTCCCGTGCCCTGTTTGACGGGAACCCGCATCATGACGAGCATGCCGAGCTGGGTGTAGCGCGGGTTACGGTTCCGGGATATTCGCCGCGGTCGTCGTGCCCGGGTGCGCGCTGGCGGGACCGTCGCTAGCTACTTGACGATGTGCGGCGGAGCGTTCGCCGCCGTGGGATCGGCCTCGCCGAAGAAGGCGAGAGGGTGGGGCAAGCCATCTCACTTACCACGCGATCAGGGAAAGGGGAGCACTCACTCCTCTCCATTTTCAACTTATAGCTCACCCCGGGGCTTGCGGCAAGACCCGGGTCGTGCCGTAGAGTCACCGGCCGTGACCAGAACCTGCGGAAATGGGAGTAGCGAAATGCGTGTGCTGTTGTCGGCGTGCGGGTCGCGCCGGGACGCCGGACCGCGGCCAGGCGGGTGGTTCCCGCTGGGGAAGTCGCCCGCGACGAAGGACTGCGGGGGGAGCGGACAGTGATGGACGCCGACGTCGTCATCGTGGGCGCCGGCCCGACCGGCCTGATGCTGGCCGCCGAGCTGCGCCTGGCCGGGGTGCGGGCGCTGGTGCTGGAGCGGAGGCAGCAGCTCCGGGAGATTCCGAGGGCCAACGGCTTCGGCGGGCAGATCGCGGAACTGCTGCGCTACCGGGGCCTGCTGGACCGGGTTGTAGCGGCCGGGACCAGTGCCGTCCAGCGGGCTCCCCGGCTGCCGTTCGGCGAGGTGCACCTGGACTTCTCGCGTCTGGCGGATCCGCCGATGTGGGCGCTGGGTCTTCCGCAGCCGCGGCTGGAGCGCGTGCTGGGTGAGCACGCCGCCGTGCTCGGCGCCGAGGTTCGCCGCGGCCACGAGGTCGTCGCGGTCAGCCAGGACGACGCCGCGGCAGCCGCCGACGTGCGCGGCCCGGACGGGATCTACCGGGTCAGCGCCCGCTACCTGGTGGGCTGCGACGGGGCGCGCAGCCGGGTCCGCGACCTGGCCGGCATCGCGTTCCCCGGCACCACCTATCCGGAGGTCCACCGGCTGGGCCAGGGCACCCTGGCCGGTGATGTGACGGTGCTCGGCAACGGTGACATCGACGTTCCCGGGCTGGGCACGGTCCGCCGCGGCTTCACCCGGACCGGCCGCGGCGTGTTCGCGTTCGGGCTGACCGCCGGGCGCGTGATGATCCAGACCACCGAGGACGAGACCACCGCGGTCGATGACGACGCGCCGATGAGCCTGGCTGAGTTCCAGGGCAGTATCCGCCGGGTGCTCGGGGCGGAGCTTCCGCTGGCCGAGGTGACCCGGCTGTCACGCTACGGGTTCGAGGCGCGGCAGGCGGAGCGTTACCGTGACGGGCGGATCCTGGTCGCCGGCGATGCGGCGCACCAGTTCCCGGCCACCGGGATCGGCATCAGCACCGGCATGACGGACGCGGTCAACCTGGCCTGGAAGCTGGCCGCCGGCGTCCACGGCTGGGCGCCGCCGGGCCTGCTCGGCACTTACCACGACGAGCGCCACTTCGCCGGGGCGCGCGGGATGCTGCAGACCCAGGCGCAGGTGGCGCTGCGGCGCGGGCAGGACCCGGCCGCCGACGCACTGCGGCAGCTCTTCCTGGAGCTGATGGCCTACGAGCAGCCGCTGCGTCACGTCGGGGAGCTGATAGCCGGCTCGGACTTCCGCTATCCGCTGCCCAACCCCGGCAGCCACCCCCTGGCCGGCGCGTTCGCCCCCGACCTGCTCCTGCGCACCGAGAACGGGAGCGCCACCAGCGTCGCGGAGCTCATGCGCACCGCGCGGCCGGTCTTCCTCGACCTGGCCGGCCGCACCGACCTGCTCGAAGCCGCCCGCACCTGGGACGGCCGCGTCGATATCCGTACCGCCACGACCGTTGACCGGCCCGCCGACGCCCTCCTGATCCGCCCCGACGCCTACATTGCCTGGGCCGCGACAGCCGGCGAGCCCGCCCAGTCCGGCGTGCCGGCGCTGCGACAAGCGCTCTCCCGCTGGTTCGGCGCACCCCTGGACACCGCAGTGCCCGTCGCCGGCCGGCCCTCCTGACCGGCCGGCATCGCCAGCAGCAGTGCACGTCATGCCGGCTGGTTGGCCTGGCCTTCCGCGGCCAGCCGGGCCACCCTCAGCTCGGCCGCCGTCAGCGCGTCGCGCCCGGTCATCGCCTCGCGCCGCGGCTTCGCGCCGACCGCCACGAGCTCCGCTCGGGCCCGGGCCGCGATCCGCCGGGCGCCGCAATAGTGGGCTAGGTCCAGCGCGCGCTCCAGCGGCTCGCGGGCCTGCTTCCGCTGGCCGGCCCGGCGCAGCGCGGCCCCGTAGTCCGCCAGCGCCCGGGCCGTTTCGACCCGGGCCGGGGAGGCCTCAAGCACGGATACCGCCTCGGCCAGCAGGTCCCTGCCAGCCGCGCCGCTCTCGACCAGGCCGCTGGCGCGCAGGGCGACGCCGAGCTGCCGCGGCAGCCCTGCGCTGCGGGCGATCGCCAGCTCGGCGCGGGCCAGCGTGAGGGCCTGCTCCGGCTGGCCAAGGGACGCCTGCATGACCGCCGCCTGCGAGCGCCAGTCGTACCCGGCAAGCACGATGCCGAACAGCTCGCATCGCCGGCCCGCCGTGAGGAAGTCCTCCAGAGCTTCGCGGTCTCTTCCCTGCGCGGCGCGCAGCCGGCCGCGCGCCATGAGGTAGGGCAGGACAGTGATCGAATGCGAATCCAGCGGTGGCGGGACCTGTGCCAGCTCGGCGTCGGCCAGGTCCAGCTCATCGCGCTCGACCAGGACGTCGACCAGGTGGGCCAGCGGCTGCTTGTAAGCGGCGAACGTTCCGGTCGCGTGTTCCAGTGCCCACCGGGACTGTGCCTCGGCGTCGGCGAGCTCACCGCGGTTGAGCATCGCCCAGGCGGAGAACCCGGTTACCATCACCAGCCAGGGAACCGCCGATCGCTGCCTGAGGCTGGCCAGCGTGTCCGCACGCAGCCGGTCGATCCGGTCGAACTCCTCCAGGCCGGTCAGGGCGGCGATGATGCTCGTGCAGGCATCGGCCGCGGGCGGATACGGGCGGTATGCGAGCGCGTGCTCGACCAGCGGAAGTGCCACGCCTGGCTGGTTGCGCCATATGGCGACATGGGCCATGGCGACCAGGCGGTGCACCGGCGGATCGGAGCTCCCGCCTGCCGCTGCCGCCCAGCGTTCCACCCTCTCCCGGGCTGCGCGGGCCGTCCGGTCGTCCTGAATTCCGAGCAGGACGGACCATGCCTCGAGCGCGGCGGCCTGGCCCGGGTCGGCGACCGCGATCCGGTCGCTCGCCTGCTGCAATACGTCCGCGGCATCGCTCCGGTCGGCGGTGACATAGGCGCTCGCCAGCGCCCTGGCGGCACCGGTAATGGTCATGGCGTTGTCCGCGTGCGCCAGGGCTTGCTGCACATGAGGGATGGCGTCGGGCTGTCCGGAGTACCACTCGGCACTCCCCAGCCGCAGCAGGAGCTGGGCGCGCTCGGCCTCGGCTGCGGGCTCGGCTACCGCTCGCCGCAGGTACTGCGCCGCGACCTCGGGCGCGCCGCGTTCATGCGCATCGGCGGCGGCCCGGCTCAGCCGGTCTACCACCCACGGGTCACTCGCGGGACCTGTGGCAAGCAGGTGCGCGGCGACCCGGTCGATGGCACCTGCCCGGTCCAGGACCGTAGCCGCCCGCCGGTGCGACAGCCGGCGCGCCCCCAGCCCGGCGCTGGCGTACACCGCCTGGCCAATCACCGGATGAAAGAAATCCAGCGGCCGGACAGCGGCGAAAATCTGCGCCGCCGCCAGCTCGTCCGCGGCGAGCTCGGCGACTTCGAGATCAAGTTTCGCCAGCTCAGCCGCAATCGCGACCTCAGACTGCGTGCCCAGTACCGCCAGTGCGCCGGCCAGTGCGACCGCGTCCGGCTTCATCCGGGCAAGCCGTGCCTTCAAGCAGGAAAATGGCGGCACCTGGCCCATCCATCATGACGTTGATCGTAATGGCGGGATGCCGGCTGCCGCTCCAGCTCACGGTTAGCGCTAGCACTAAGAAGGTCGGCACGATCCGGCCCTTTGATCCGGCCACTGCTAGCAGGATCACAAACCGTGTCGGCCGCTTTCACCGGACTCCGATTGCACCCCTGATACTGCGTCGCGCCAGGAATATATACCTTTGTCAACGATTGCCACCGCCCGCAGGCGCAGTGGTCTAGACCTATACGCACCGATGTTTGCTCCATGTTTGCTCGGATGCCCCGGTACGGGCCGGTAGAACCCGGTACTCACGTCACTTCGCCTCGCGGGGTTGCGGTACAGCTCCGCATGTCATAGCATTCCTGTGACTCAAGTTTTCAAAAAAGTGCCTCTGAGCAGCGGACTCTTAATCCGCGGGTCCGGCAGGCCCGATCCGCCAGCTGCTCGCAGGCGCGGGTAGGCATCTGCGCGCCGGTGCACTCGTGGCTCCCCGCGCTCCCCGGCCACCGTCAGCCAGCGTTCCCGGTTCTATTTGACTACAAGTCGGCAACGCCACCCCGTCCTGAACCGGTATACGGTCGCCCCTGACTGGTCTAAACCTATACCAGAATTGGTCTAGACCTATAGGCCACAGGTATCAGCACGGATTCAGCACGCTGTCCGGAAACGACGGGAACAACCGGCATCAACCCGACAATAGGGACACGAGAACGGGCCGCCCGACTCCAGAGTCGGGCGGCCCGCCTTCCGTCCACCAAACGGCAAAACCGCAGGTCAGACTACCTGACGTCCAGCCCGGTGACCGCGCGTCCGATGATCATCCGCTGAATTTCGCTCGTGCCCTCGAAGATGGTGAAGATCTTGGAGTGCATGGGAAGAGTCATCGGCATACCCCGCGCCGGGCTTCCGATCGCCGCGCGCATGGGGTACCGCTGCCCTTTCCGGTGCCGCGCACGGGTTCCAGCCGCACAGGTCACCGCCCGCTACGCATGCTGACGGTGCTTCCTCGGCCGACGAGATCCTGGGTTCATGACGACGAGCCTGGCGCCAGAATCGCTGCGGGCCGACGAGCCGATGCGGAACTTCTCCTTGTCCGCCCAAGGGAGGTTCCCGCGTTCAGGCTCATTCCGGAAGCATCCTGAAAACGGCCGCGCACGTCCAGACTGCCTCACGCGGCAGCAGGATCATCCGGTTGGTTCCGCGAGTTCGCTGAGAGCGCCGAGGGCAGTGGGGGTGAATGGCGTGACCGGTTCTGCGGCCGCGACCGCCTCGTTGTGCGCCCAGATGCCGCCGCTATCTTCTTCCGGTGCCCAGCCGCGACCTCCGGTGCAGCGCGGGTAGGTCACGCCTGGCAGGGCCGGGGTGATCTTCTCCACCACGATGTCGTGCCGCCAGTCGTCGCCGAAGTCATAGACGTAGACGATCTTCGCCTTCTCCTCCGCCGCGACCTGGGCAAGGGCCACGGCGGACTCGTCGCCTACCTCTTCGAAGCCCCAGTCGCCGTCCGGCCTGCCGAACGACCCGCAGGCAGTCTCGAACTGGTGCAGGTGGTAGCCGTGCCAGGCGAACGCGATCTGCAGCACCTCGTGGACCATGTCCAGGGTCAGCTCGCTGGGCAGCTCGAGACGCCGCCACACCGGCGGCTTCGCCCCGTGCAGGCTCGCCTTCACCGTGTGGACGGTCGGCGCCGCAGACGTCTTCAGCCGGGGCAGCTTCTGCCGGGGCACCCGCCTGCCCCCGACGTACACCTCGTCGGGAATGCTGAAATCCGCGGCCGGGCCGCTCATGGCAAGTGCGAGGACATCGGCCTCTGTCATGCCGAACTGTTCCATAAGGGCGGCGACCGGCGGCGGGAGCGGCCTGCCCGGCATGGCCCCCACCATCTCAGTCCCGGCGCTCGCCGTCTCCGCAACGATGCCTTGCCCCGGTTCGGGTGACGCGTTGTCGCCGCCCCCGGCGAAGATGCCCGCGCTGGTCCGCCAGGCATCGCCGTCTCCGTTGCCGATGATGAGGCCCGCCTCCTCCAGCCGCCGCAGGGCCCGCCCGGACGCGGCCTGGCTCAGCCCCGTCCGCCCGGCCGCGCCCTTCGCGGTGAGGTAAGCGATGCCACCGTAGTCGTAACCCATCTTGTGGGCTTCCACACCGCGATCCGAGCAGAGCACCACTGCCGCGAAGACGACCAGGCAGTCCCGATCGCCGAGCACGGAGAAATCCATCACAGCTCCTTCCTGCGGAACGGGGCACCGGCGCCGTCCTCGTCGCCAGGACCGTGGTCATCGGTGACCGGGTTCGCGGCCTCGGCACGGGCGGCTTCCAGGGCGGGCGCCGCCAGAGCGGCAGGCAGGCCCGCCCGGTCGGCGCACCACTGGACCCAGTCGGGCAGCAGCGCCAGGACCGCGTTGCCTTCCTTCGGGAGGTAGTCATCACGGACCAGGCGGCCGAGCATCTCGACGCGGTGCGGCGAGCAGGAGTATACTGCCTCCTCGGCCGGGTGCTCGCGCGGCCCCCAGGCGTCCAGCAGGAACCCTGCCGTCTCGGCGGCCTGCTTCCGGAACTTGCCAGGCTTCGGGGCATCGGCGTGCTGGCCCGCGTACCAGTGCACGAAGGGAGCAGTGTCGATCTCGGCTGCGAAGACCGGGGCCGTCTCTCGCCCATCGCCAGGCAGGGAGCCAAGGACCAGCTGGCCGCGTCGCCTGGACCGGAAGTACTCGCGGATCAGCTCACGGTGCTCACCGCCGGTCAGCATTTCCCCGAGCAGGCCGGATCGTGCCGACGGCTCCAGCAGCCAGGCGGCCAGCTCCCCGGGGCAGGGCGAGAGCCTGGCGGCGGCCGCGGTCATGCCAACCGCGTCGCGCCACTCCGTAAGGGCATCCTCCGCGGAGCCGAACGTCCCGGCGCCTACCACGGTGACCAGCCAGCAAGTGTCAACATCCCACGCGTACCAGTGATCACCCTCCCCCGGAGTCTCGCCGCTGCTGAACGGGACGGCGAGGAGCAACCGGCTACCGTAGGCGTCCCGGGCCACCAGGGCCTCGCCGGGCACCCAGTCACCCTCCTCGTCCGTAGCGGGGACGGCTGCGACCGAAAGGCCGGCACCCGCGAGTGACTTCGCCGCCGCGGCGAGGCAGGCAGCGGCGGTCTCCCGGGGGAACTTGATCTCGGGGAAGTCGGGGCTGGCCTCATGTTCTGGCGCGATGCCCGCCAGGCCCCGCAGGAACGCCGCCAGCGGGCGCCAGTCGTCCGCCCCGGACGTGATCGCCGCCTGCAGCCGGGCTCCGGTCTCCTCGACGAGGGCTCGAAGCCACTGGGCCGGCGCCAGCCCCGTGTCCCCGGAGTTCAGCCTGGCGTAGAACTCGTCCCCGACTGCCGTACAAGCCCGGGTCTCAATGTCCACGGGGCGTTCCGGCGCCGGCTGGTCAAGGAAGCTCTTGATGACGCGGTCATGGGACTGCGCCCACCATGGCATGGCGGGCGCCCAGCCAGCGAGCCTGCGGGCCAGGTCGCCGAACGACCGCCGGTCATCGATGCTGAGCTCCCGCGTCCAAGACGACGCGTCAGAACTGCCCGTCTTCACCGGGTTCCGGCTCGCCAGCTGCTGCTCACGACGCTGGGGATTACCGCTGAGGCGCTTGCCTCCATCGCGCTTCTTGGGGGACATGGCCGTGAGCGTAGCGGCTCCAGGCATGCTCCAGAAGCCATCCCCCGAGGATCAACGAGAGCCCCCCGGAGCATCGCTCTGCTGCTGGCCCTCGCCGCCGCCGTGCCCGAAGGCCCGTCGGCCTTACGGCGTGACTGGACGGCACGAAGGCAGCCGCCCGCCTAGGATTTCCCTCATGCCGGATCTGAGCGAGAAGGAACTAGATGCACTGGTCGAAGAGGCCACCGTCGATGCGTACGGCGACGGTGAGCAACTCGGCGGCTTCGCCGTGATGATCGAGGAGAACCTGGAGATGCCCTTCGAGACCACGGTCCTCGGCGTCCAGGTAACCGTCACGGGCATCACCCAGAACAGAGTCCGGCATCGTCGCGGACTGCGTCCGCGACGGACAGCACCAGGCGATCGCCGTGCTTGACCTGCCACTGCCCGAACCGCCCCCGGAAGGCGCCCAGTGGATCGCCGCGTACCGGCACTGGGCCAGGTACGCGTGAGCGAGTACCAGTACTACGAGTTCCGGGCGCTGGACCGACGGCTGACCGCTGAGCAGCAGCGGCTGCGGTCGCCGTCAAGCCGGGCGGAGATCTCGGCGACGCGGTTCACCAACGAGTACTCGTTCGGGGACTTCCGCGGGGATCCCGGGCGGCTGCTTGAGGAGTACTTCGACGCCTACCTGTACGCGGCAAACTGGGGAACCCGGGAGCTGGCGTTCCGGCTGCCACGGGCGCTGCTGGACGCGCAGACGGCGCAACGGTACTGCGATGAGGAGCACCGGGCGTGGGTGACGCAGACCGCGGAGCACGTGATCGTCCGGTTCCGGTGGGGGACGACGATGAAGGCGACGACTGGATCGAGGGCGACGGGCTGATCGACCCGCTGCTCGCGGCCCGCGGCGAGCTGGCGACCGGGGACCTGCGGTTGCTTTACCTGGGGTGGCTGCTCAAGGTACAGCTGGGCCGGCTCGACGAGGACGACGAGGACCTGGCGGACGAGGCCGAGCCACCGGTCCCGGCAGGACTGAGGGAGCTGAGCGACTCGATAGCCTCGGTCGCGCAGTTCCTGAAGATCGATGACGACCTGATCGCGGTCGCGGCGAAGGCCAGCGCCCCGCTAGTACCGGTCAGCGATGACGGGATCGCGGACTGGGTCACGGCACTGTCAGCCAGCGAGAAGGTTAAGTTTCTCACGATGGTCGCCGAAGGCGAGGGAGCGCAGGTGGAGGCGCCGCTGGTACGCCGGTTCCGGCGAGAGTCCCGGCCAGCGGGCACCACGCCGGCCAGCGCAGGGCGGACCGCGGGCGAACTGCTAGCGGCCGCAGAGGCCCGGCGGGCCGCGCGAGAGCAGGCCGAGGCCCGGGCGAAAGAGGAAGCACGGGCACGGCGGGCAGCAGAGCAGGCCGCCGCCTACGAGCGCCACCTACAAAACCTGACGGGACGCACGGAGCAGACATGGCTGCAGGTAGCGGAGCTGACCGTGTTCTCCAAGCCGAAAGAATATGACCAGGCCACACAGCTCCTGCGCGACCTGCACGTGATCGCGCAACGGCAGGACGACATCACGGCGTTCACCGCGCGGGTACGCGAACTGCGGATGCGGTAGGCGAAACGGCCATCGCTGATGGATCGGCTCGACAAGGCAGGACTGCCATAGCCGGGATAGCCAGGCGATTGCCCGTGACCACTGTGCAGTTGTGGACCGGACACGAGGCCCGGCCCTCGCGCGCATCTTCAGGCTCATGACGTTCGCCGGGTCCGACCGGTGCTGCCCTTTCCATGCGTTCTACGAGTTTCCGCTCAGCCGGGCCCGGCCTGCCGGGAGGCTACCGCCGCCAGGTCGCGGGTCAGGTAACACGGGCGCCAGAACGGATATCCCCGCGTCCGCAGCGGCCTTGGCGAGCCGGTCATCATAGGTCAGCAGGGCCGTAAGCTCCGGGCCGAGTATCCGTGCTGTCGCCAGGTGGATCGCGTCCAAGGACCGCAGCAGCCGGTCCGGCTCGACGATGGCGGAGCGAACAACGTCCTCGTCGATCTGGACGTACTCGAAGGCGTCAAGCAGTCGCTGCGCGTCGGGGATCAGCGCGGGCCAGTTCCGCGTCACGGCGCGGCTCACCTCGATCCGCAGCAGGTCCGAGCTGATCCAGCTGTCGCTGCGGTGCTCACGGTAGAAGGCGAGGAACGCCTCGGCATGCTCCTCTGCGGCCAGGAGCTTGAACGCGGCGCTGGTATCCAGGTAATAGAGGGCCATAGCTGATCAGCGCTCGCTCTCTCGGTCCTCCAGCAGCGCCCTGGTAAGCGGGTTCGGGTCGGCGCCGGTCACGGGGTGCAGCCGCTGAGGGACGTAGCCGGGGTTCTTCGCGGGGCTCAGGCGCCCCGCGGCCTCCAGCCGAGCGAGGATAGCGGGCCGCTCAGAACGCTCGAACGGAACCAGTCGGGCGACCGGCGTCCCGTGCTCGGTGATCTCGATCGTCTCGCCCCTGCGCACCCGAGAGATCACCTCACTGGTGTGATGACGTAGTTCCCGCAACCCGACCGACGGCTCTTCGAGGATCGACATGCAATAAATGTATCACAGTCATGTGATACATGTGCTGGCCGTCGCAGCCGGCAGCTGGCAGCTGGCAGGCCAGAGGACAATTTTCGCCAAGCGGCCACTCCGGAGGCGAAACGACCGCCCAGGCAGCCCAGGGGTCACTACAGTCGCGATGGACCGAGGGACGGCGAAGAATCACCGGAGACATGGGCATGGCATCGGCGGCACGAGACCGGCTGGGCAAGACACTGAGAAAACCGACGACATGATCGGCACCCTCGTTGTGACACTGCCGTCCGCCTACGCCGGCGGCGAACTGATGATCGGGAAGGGGGAGGACTGGAAAGCCTACCGGGGATCACGGGACTCCCTCTCGCTCGTCGCGTTCTACGCCGACTGCCAGCACGAGGTGCTCAAGGTCCGGTCCGGGTACCGGATCACCCTCACCTACAACCTGATGCTGCGCGAGGACACCTCCCCTCGCCAGAAAGGCGACGCCGGAACCGTCGCTGAGCTGGCCGACCTGCTTCGCGAGCACTTCTGCACGCCCGCGACGCACTCCTGGGGCCAGCGCAGGGCCGACCGCCGAGCCGACTCGTATACCTGCTCGACCACGAGTACACGCCCCGCGCGCTGAGGTGGACGCACATGAAGGGCGCCGACGCCCGGGAAGCCGCGGCCACCCTGGAACCGGTCTGGAGCGGCCTGGGCCGCGCAAATGAATGGGACGTTGCTCTCTGAACTCACAGGGCGGCCCGGGATCGGGCCGGAATTATACCAATTGGCCTAGACCTATGTAATTAATGGCATAGACCATATACCCCCAGGTATCAGCACGGATTCAGCACGCGGTCCGGAAACGACGGGAAATAACCGGGATTATTCGGACAAAAGACGCGGAGAATGGGCCGCCTCACTCACCAGTGAAACGGCCCGCCTCCTCAGGTCAACAATAGGTATATCCGCAGGTCAGCGCTACCGTACGTCCAGCCCGGTGACCGCCCGTCCGATGATCATCCGCTGGATCTCCGACGTCCCCTCGAAGATCGTGAAGATCCTGGCGGCAGGGACAGTTTCCGCAGCTCAGCGGCCTGCAGACTCCCGTGGTATCAGCACGGATTCAGCACGCCCGTCCGAGATGAATGTCGGTTTGGGGTTGGCCCGCGCCCGGTTTCGGTAGTGGTACGAACGTAAGTCGAGAAGGCCCGCCGGCCGGAAGATCCCCCTATTCCCACGCCAGTATCCGTCGATGGCCCGCCCAATGAGCGACTAACCGGGTCGCGCGTGAGTTATACACGCCGCCATTCCGGCCCAGGCGCCGTCGTGGCGTGGTCCGTTCGCTGGCTGAATCTCGTGGCCGGTTCCGGACAGATCCGTTGCCTTTCGCCTAATCCGGCGGTTTGCTTTTGTTGATTGAGACGTTTCAATGCCTTCGGCGCGCTGTATTGGGCCGCGGTCAAGGGAACGCCAGCCGTGTCTTTAGCCCCCACCAAAGGCAGGTATCACATGATGGCGAGGCAGCGCCGCCGGGCGTCTTCATCGCATCCGTCCGGTCCCCCAGAAGATCCGCGTAGACATCGGCTGCGAGCCGCCGTCGCGGGCGTTTTTCCCTGGCCCTCGTGGTGTTCACGCTTACCGGCGCCGCGACGGCCAACGCCCTGTCGTCCCAGCAGGCGGCATCCGCCGGCTCGGCGAAGCCGGTCGTCGGCTCGCTGACCACCGACCAGACGACCAACCCGCTGGGGATCGACGACAGCCAGCCGCAGTTCGGCTGGGTCATCACCTCGGCCGCGCGCGGGGTCTCCCAGAGCTCGTACCAGCTCCGCGTCGCCGAGAACGAAAACGACCTTCTAGACGGCAAGGAGCTGCTGTGGGACTCGGGCACCGTCAAGTCCTCGCAGTCGTTCGACGTACCCTACGGCGGGCCAGCGCCCGCGTCCCAGGACCGCTACTACTGGCAGGTCCGCGTGCAGGACAACCACGGGACGCTCTCGGCGTGGAGCACGCCCGCGTGGTTCGAGACCGCGTTCCTTGACCCCAGCCAGTTCCTGGGGAGCTGGATCACCAGCCCCACGCCGTCGGGCGGTGCCGAGCTGCAGTTCCGCAAGGATTTCACGCTGGCGAGCGGGCAGAGGAACCCGACGATCACCAAGGCGCGGCTGTACATCGCGGGCCTCAGCTACCCTCCATGTACATCAACGGGCACTCGGTGACCAGCAGCGTGCTGAACACGGACTTCACCATGTTCAACAAGACCGTGGACTACTCCACCTACGATGTCACGAAGCTGGTGCGCGCCGGGTCTGACTCGCTCGCGGTGAGCCTCGGCAACGGCTTCTACGCTGGCGGTGCCGACGACTACCCGTCCAGCGGCGAGCCCTGGCAGGCGGCGGTGCCCACCTGAAGCTCGAGCTCCAGGTGTGGTACGCCGACGGCACCTCAACGCAGGTGCTGAGCGACGACTCCTGCAAGGTCACCACCGGTCCCACGACCGAGAACTCGCCGGCCGCCGAGACATACGACGCGCAACTGGCGAAGCCGGGGTGGAGCCAGGCCGGCTACAACGACAGCAGCTGGGCCTCCGCCTCGGTGCTGCCAGCGGCGAGCACGATCCCGTCGTACTCCGCGACGTCGAGTCGCCGGCCGCGGACTGGCTGTGGAACACCCCCAACGCGGCCACCACCACCGCCAGCGCGGGCACCATCTACCTGCGCAAGGACTTCACCGTCACCGACCCGTCCGCCATCTCCAGCGCCATCTTCCAGATCAACGGCGACGACGGCGAGACCGCCTTCGTCAACGGGACCCAGGTCACCAGCTCAGACCCCACCGCGAACAACGGCTGGCAGACCTCCCAGGTCGCCAACGTAAAGTCGCTGCTCGTCCCGGGCAACAACGTGATCGCGGTCGAGGGCCTCAACGTCTCCGCGAACGCCAGCGGCATCATCGCCGCGCTCCAGCTCAACTCAGCGCAATCAGGAACGGCGCCGACGACAATCGTCACCGACGGGAGCTGGCTGGCCCTGCCCGGCGTCCCCGCCAGCCCGCCCGACGGCTGGAACACCGCCAGCTTCGACGACTCCTCCTGGCCCGCCGCCAACGTCCTCGGTCCCTACGGCATCGGCCCGTGGGACACCAACATCCTGACCCCGACGGGCCCCTCCAAGACTTACACCTTCGGGATCACCACCTCCGGGTGGGCGAAGATCACGATGAAGGGAACGGCCGGCACCATCGTCGACATCGAGTACTCCGAGAAGCTCAACTCGGACGGGACGGTGCAGAGCGAGGGCAACGGCAGCACGGGCCAGACCGACGTCTACATCATGAAGGGCGGCGGTCCCGAGACGTACGAGCCCAAGTACGGCTGGAAGGGCTACGAGTACGTCGAGATCACGACGAGCCCGTCCACGCCTGGGGGCGCGCCGCCACCGCTGCCGGACATCCTGTCGGTCACCGGCGCGATCGTGCACACGGCGCTGCCCACATCGGGCAACTTCACCAGCTCCAGCAAGCTGCTGAACGAGTACCAAGCCGCGCAGGCGAACACCATCCTCAACAACCAGTACTCCTACGGCAGCGACACCCCAGGTGTACGAGAAGGGCGGCTGGACCAACGACAACGGCGACTACTCGGACTCGGAGATGGATAACTTCGACGCCGAGTCCTACTACGACGAAATGATGCAGAACTTCGACGACTCGCAGGACTCCGCGGGCAACATCGGGGTCCTCGTGCCCACGCCGCCCGGCGACAACAGCGTCGACCCGCAACACCTCCGGTGCGAGCAAGTACGCCAGCCTCGCGGCGGACATCCGCACGGCCGTCAACAACGAGTTCTACGACGCCGCCGACAGTGAGTACCGCGACCCGCTCGGGCTTAACTCCCACGCCTACGGCGGGCCGAGTGGCGTCATCACCTCCACCGCCTACGACCAGACGGCGAACGTACGTGTTCGGCCTCGCGTTCGGCCTGGCACCGGCCGGGACCACGCAGGCGATCGCGGAGGGCCTAGCCGCCAACGTGACCGCCGACGGGAACCACCTGTCCACCGGGGCCAACGGGTCGAAGTACATCCTCCCGATGCTGAGTGACTACGGATACGGCGACCTCGCCTACCTGGTCGCCACCAACCCGACCGCTCCCGGCTGGGGGCAGTGGTTCCTGCAGTGCGGCGCCACCACCATGTGGGAGGCGTGGGAGGACTCGTCCTGCGACACAGCCCGCTCGCACGACCACGCGTTCATGGGAACGGTGGACGACTGGTTGTTCTCCGGCATCGCCGGGATCTCATCCACGTCACCCGCGTTCCGCACGGTCTCGATCGACCCCACGCCGGGCGGGGGCCTCACCCACGCGTCGGCTTACGAGACCACGCCGCCTGGACGGGTGAGCTCGGCCTGGACCGAGTCGGGGACGAGCTTCGCCCTGACGGTCCAGGTTCCCGTCGGCTCGAACGGCGTCGGTGTGCGTTCCGGCCGCCACCGCGCGGTCGGTGATGGAAAGCGGAGTCCCGGCCGCCAGCGCGCACGACGTGGCCGTGACCGGCATTGCAGGCCTCCTGCCTGCGGGTCCAGGTCGGGTCGGGCACCTACCGATTCCGCTCAACAGTGTCCTGACCCTCCCCTGAGAAGTCACAGCGGCCCGCCGTCGGTCACCGACGGCGGGCCCTGGCTTCGGTCCTACAGGGGGGCACCCGGAAGGTGGGCGACAATCTCGTCTGCGCCCGCTGACCCGAGCCAAGAGCGCGGGCCTGGCGGTTATGGTGACCGCGGCATGCAACTCGGCTGGCTGAGTGCTCCATGTACCAGCGCGCGTTCGCCTCCCGGTTCATGAGCCGACGGGCGGCCGGCACCCGTCCGCGGCGGCGTCCCAGAGAGCCTCTTCCAGGCTCGCGAAGCTAGGGATCATCCGGTCAATGCCCGTGAGCGCGAAAACGCGCCGGACGATGACAGCGTCGGAGACTGCCAGCAGCATCTCGCGGCCCTCCTCCAGCGCACGCAAGTGCGCGGCGGCCAGGACATGGCTGGCGGACGCATCACAGAACCGGGTTCGGGTCATGTCGACTACGAACCGCTTGTGACAGTTGCTGGCCGCGTCAAGCAGAGCCAACCGCAGGCTGGCGGAGTTGGTCACATCGATTTCCCTAGGGGCCTCCACCACCGGCACGCCCCGGGCCACCGCAACGCGAAACCTGGCCTCGGTCATATCTTCACCTCCACCGCCCGCTAGCACGGCTACCGACTGCGTGCCCAGGTACCCGTCCAGCGCCGCAGTTGCGGGAGACGCGGGCGAGGGCTAGGCGCGCAGTACTCAGGATCGGTCGCCGGAAGGATGGCTGTCAATATTAACGTGAGAAAAACCTCGTGTTATTTCTACCGCGAGATGTATAATCACGACACATGAGCAAACCCGACAGCCCTAAGGGGAGCTGGACCCTGCTAACTGGGCATGGGCGTGTCCTGGTGGAGATCACCCGCAACCCGGGAGCCCGGATCCGAGACATCGCAGCCGTCGTCGACCTCACCGAGCGCACCGTCCAGGCCATTGTGGCCGACCTGGAAGCCGCGGGCTATCTCACCCGCACCCGCGCCGGGCGCCGGACCATATACGTTGTCAACCAGGACGGTCTGTTCCGGCACCCCGCTCAGGACGGGCACCGGGTCGGCCCGTTTCTCGCGCTACTGTCCGCGGCCGGCGACATCGGCCGCGCCAAGCCTGGCAATGGGCGTAGCTCGGATGAACCGCGCAGGCCCTATCCGTAGGGCTCGACTTGCTTGGCAGGGATCGCCGGGATGCGGCCGCTTACTTACGGACGTTGACCGGGTTCCAGTCGCCAGCTACGGTCCGAGCCCGCGAACATGGGCGTCCCGCCCCCAGCTAGGCGCTGCATGCCGCCAGACCCGCGACGAACGTGTGACCGCCGCCTCGGCGCTGACCGGACTGCTACAGGTGGCGGCCAACTCGGGACCGGAACCGGATGCTTACCCGCGCCGGGTGATGGTAGCTGCCTTATAGCCTGAGCGGCCGCCCGGGCTACGTACACAGGCCCGGTGACGGAGGCGAGGCACATGGCGCTGGACCTGGCGTTCGACGCGGGCACTCTATCGCGCCTGCGTAAGGCGGTATTCGACGAGGCTGCCGGAGCGGGGATGCCTAATCACCGGGCGGCCGATGTTGTGATCGCCGTCCATGAGTTGGCCGCCAACGCGGTGCGCCACGGCGCAGGCGGAGGGCTGCTGACGATAAGGATCCAGGCAGGCCAATTGCGCTGCCGGGTCAGCGATACAGGCCCCGAACGCATCGACGGGAACGCTTTCAGGACCGTCACTACCGGGCAGCCGTGGCCTGTCCTCAGTGGCCATGGATTGTCGCTTGTCCGGGAGACGGCCGACGAGGTCACCATGGCATCCGGGCCGGATGGCTGCTCAGTGACCGCGATGTTCCGGCTCTCCGGTTAGCCTGGCTCCTAGCAGCCGGTACTTGGGTGCGCTCACTACCGCCCGTGCTCGCGCTGAGCCGCTCGCGGGTGGATCCCGCGGGACGCTAGTCATCGTCGGGGGCGGGACCGGCGAACGATGGCCCGCAGGCAACGGAGTCCGCGAGAGTCCTGAGCACGCTCGTGGCTGAGATCACCCAGGACCGCGTCGCGCTGTGCAGTAACCGCGAGCACCGTGCAGGCACCGCACTGGCCGTGGTCGCAGCTATCTTCGGGCTCGTGTTGCCCAGGCGCTCGCGCAGCGCGTCCAGCAGGCTGGTGCGGGTATCGACCGTCAGCCGACGGCTCCGGCCGTCTACCTGCAGCGTGATCTCAGCCAGGACGGAGTCCGCGGAAAAGAAATCGTCGTTCATTGTGGTCCCGGTTACTTTTCGCCAAGTTTCCTGGCGAGCTCGGCGCGGCCCATCTTCGACCGTCCCGGCAGGTCCCGCTGCTTGGCGATCTCATAGAGCTCCGCCTTCGCCTTGGGCGAATCACCGCTGATGCGCTTGCGCTGCGCGACCGCGGCTCCCTGCTTGCCGAGCGCGGACCGGGTCTCCTTCGGCAGGTGGGCTATGCTCCGCTGCGACGTAGCGGCCTCCTGTGCCTTGGTCACGTTCTTCCGAGCTGCCTTGGTTTGCCTGGCTGTCGCCATGTGCTCACCCCGCTCATCGGGTTGTCCTGGTCATTGCCTCGTTTCCGCTACTTCCGCGCACAGCCCGGCCCAAACCCGGGAGGGACGGAACGAACGCTGCCGACCGGTGACCAGTAACGCAGGTCCCTGCAGTCACCCCGCGTCCGTTCGGGATAACGATCTTGGCTTTGCCGCCGTTTGCGGTGTTTCGCCGAGGGCAGCGGCCAGCGGTGACCGACACTGACACGGGAAAGCGCAGCTGGCAGATCCTCGCGGTCGTGCTGACCGGCTCTTTCATGGCCGTCTTGGACACCACGATCGTCAACGTGGCGCTGCCGAGCATCCAGCAGGGCGCGCACGCGAGCTCCGACGCCCTGGAATGGGTGGTCTCGGGCTACGCGCTGACCTTCGGCCTGGCGCTCGTGCCGGCCGGCCGGCTCGGCGACCGGTACGGCTACAAACGGCTCTTCCTCGCCGGGCTCAGCCTGTTCACGCTGGCCAGCGTGGCCTGCGGGGTCTCCCAGAACGCGGGCGAGCTGATCATCGCGCGGCTGGTGCAGGGCCTCGGCGCGGGCATCTACTACCCGGCGATCAGCGCCATCATCCAGCGGCTGTTCACCGGCAAGGACCGCAGCCGCGCGTTCGGCTACCTCGGCGGGGTCGTCGGCGTCTCGACCGCGGCCGGGCCGCTGCTCGGCGGGGTCCTGGTGCAGCTGGCCGGCGTCACGGACGGCTGGCGCTGGGTCTTCCTGGTGAACCTGTTCATCGGGATGGCGGCCCTCCCGGTCGCGTTCCGGCTGCTGCCGTCGCGCCACGATCCGGAGGAGCACCGGCTCGACCTCGCCGGCAACCTCCTGCTCGCCGCGGTGCTGCTGCTGATCCTCATCCCGCTGGTCGAGGGCAGGGTGTCGGGCTGGCCCGGGTGGAGCTGGCTGCTGCTCGGCCTGGCCGTCCCCGCCGCCGCGGCCCTGGCGGCCTGGGAGCTGCGGCTGGAGCGCCGCGGCGGCGAGCCGGTGATCCAGGTCGGGCTGCTGCGCGAGCGCCGGGCGTTCGGCATGGGGCAAGCGCTGGCGCTGCTGTACTTCGCCGGGTTCACCAGCCTCTTCTTCACCTTGTCGATCCTGTGGCAAGAGGGCCTCGGCCACAGCGCCCTGCAGACCGGCCTGCTAGTCCTGCCGTTCGCGGCCGGCAGCATGCTCACCGCGTCCAACAGCTACCGCTTCTCCCGCCGGTTCGGCCGCACGGCCATAGTGGCCGGCATCATCGGAATGCTGGCCGGCCAGGCGCTGATCGCGCTGGTGCTGCGCCTGTCCAGCAGCAGTCCCGACTTCTGGGCGCTGACCGGACCGCTGCTGCTCGCCGGCCTCGGCAACGGCCTGGTCATAGCGCCCAACCAGGACTTCGTGCTGGCCTCGGTGCCGCGCGAGCAGGCGGGCACGGCGGGTGGCGCGCTCATCACCGCGCAGCGGCTCGGCGCGGCCATCGGGATCGCGGTCGTCGGCACCGCCCTGTTCGGGTCGGGCTCCGGGGGCGGGAGCGGCTCCACCAGCACGGCCGGGAAGGTGACCCCGGCGCTGGTGCACTCGGCGCAGACCGCGACGCTGGTCAACCTGTGCTTCATCACTCTCGCCCTCGTGTGCGCCTTCGGCCTGCCGGCCAGGCTGGCCGGCCAGAACAAGGAACCGGAGGCCGAGGCCGCACCGGGCGAGGCCGAGGCCGCACCGCGCACCGCGCAGTCAGGTGCAGACGTGCCGTCTTGACGGAGGACAACCGGGCCCGCGCGAGATAGCGGTGCCCGGAACGTGTTAGGCGCGGCCCGCCACGGGTAACCGCGCCGTGCTGACAGTTAACGGAACGGACGAGGAGGCACGACATGAACGGATCAGCGATCGCGATCTGGATCATCTGCGCGGTTGCCGTCGCCGGGCTCGCCATCTGGCTGATCGGCGTGTCGCTGGCGGCGCGGAAACCGTACCCGGAGCACCCGCACGGGCAGCGGCTCCGCAGTACCGTCCAGGGCGGGATGCACGTCAGCGACGGCGGCCGGAGCGTGGCGCCGCGCCGCGACGAGCCGGTGGCGCCCGGGGAAGCCCCCGCCGGGGACTCACTTCACCCAGGCGGCGAAGACACCGCGGATGACCAGGATGCCGGCAGCGGATCCAGGCACCGCCGGCAGGCCTCGGCGATCCCGCCGGATTAGCACTGCACCGAGACACTGCGCGGCCGGGAGAGTGTTTGGCCCGCCGACTGCGGGTAGCCGCACCCGATCACTGGGGACCAGCCGAACACGGGAGGCGTGATGACAGCCCAAGAGGACAACGGCCGACAGACGGTGCAATACGGGAACGAGCAGGTCGGCCGCGGTCAGGGAGGAGAATCGCACCAGGTTGCCGGCGATGGCAGGCCGCGGCTAACCACTCAGCAGGGGGTTGTGGTCGGCGACGACCAGAACACGCTGCGGGCGGGAGAGCGGGGGCCGGCGCTGCTGGAGGATCAGCATTTCCGGGAGAAGATCTTCCACTTCGATCACGAGCGGATCCCCGAGCGGGTGGTGCACGCACGCGGTTACGGCGCGCACGGCTACTACGAGAACTATGAGCCGCTCACCGACATCACCCGGGCCGACATCTTCAGCGAGGCCGGGCTGCGCACGCCGGCGTTCGTCCGGTTCTCCACCGTCGCCGGGAACAAGGGCTCCGGCGACCTGGCCCGCGATGTTCGCGGGTTCGCGACCAAGTTCTACACCCGGGAGGGGAACTGGGACCTGGTCGGCAACAACATCCCGGTGTTCTTCATCCAGGACGCGATCAAGTTCCCCGACCTGATCCACGCGGCCAAGCAGGAACCGGACCGCGGGTTCCCCCAGGCGCAGACCGCGCATGACAACTTCTGGGACTTCGCGTCGCTGATGCCCGAGGCGACCCACATGCTGATGTGGATCATGTCCGACCGGGCGATCCCGCGCTCGTTCCGATTCATGGAAGGGTTCGGGGTGCACACCTTCCGCCTGGTCAGCGCCGACGGACAGTCGACCTATGTCAAGTTCCACTGGAAGCCGAAGCTGGGGCTGCAGTCGGTGGCCTGGAACGAGGCGGTCAAGATCAACGGGGCCGACCCGGACTTTCACCGGCGAGACCTGTGGGACGCGATCCAGCAGGGCGACTTCCCCGAGTGGGAGCTGCGCCTGCAGCTGTTCGACGACGACTTCGCCGACCAGTTCGACTTCGACGTCCTCGACTCCACCAAGATCATCCCGGAGGAGCTCCTGCCGCCGCGGCCAGTGGGGCGGCTGGTCCTGGACCGGGTAGTGGACAACTTCTTTGCCGAGACCGAGCAGGTCGCCTTCGGCACGCTGAACGTCGTGCCCGGCATCGACTTCACCAACGACCCGCTGCTGCAGGGCCGGAATTTCTCCTACCTGGACACCCAGCTCAAGCGGCTCGGCAGCCCCAACTTCACCTATCTGCCGGTGAACGCGCCCAAGTGCCCGTTCGCGAATTTCCAGCAGGACGGGCACATGGCCATGGCCAACCCGCCCGGCCGGGCCAACTACGAGCCCAACTCGTGGGCGGGCGCCGAAAGCGGCCCCCGCGAGGACCCGGCGGCCGGCTTCACCAGCTTCCCTGCGCAGGCGGAAGGCCACAAGCGGCGGCTGCGCGCCGACAGCTTCGCCGACCACTACAGCCAGGCCCGCCAGTTCTACATCAGCCAGGCCGGCATCGAACGACGGCACATCGCCGAGGCGTTCACCTTCGAGCTCAGCAAGTGCGACCGGGCTGACATCCGACTCCGGATGGTAGCCGGGCTGCGCAACGTCGACACCGAGCTCGCCGAGACGGTAGCCGAAGGGCTCGGCCTGCGCGATCTGCCGGATGCCGCTGAGCCCGCCCGCGCGCCGCGAAGCGACCTGCCCGCATCGCCCGCGCTGAGCATCCTCGCGCAAGGTCCCGGCAGCTTCGCCGGGCGGAAAATCGGCGTCCTGGTGACCAGCGGCGCCGACGCCGGTCTGCTCGCCGCCCTGCGGTCAGCCGCGGCGGACGAGAAGGCCAACCTGGAGATCGTCGCGCCCACGGCGGGCGGCACCGACGCCAGCGACGGGAGCACGCTCGAAGGAAAGCAGCTCGACGGGGCCCCGTCGGTCCTGTTCGAACGCCGTCGCCATCATCGCCACGGCCGACGGCGCCGCCGCGCTGGCCGCCAGTCCTCCGGCCCGCAACTTCGTCTCCGACGCGTACGCGCACTGCAAATTCATCGCCTACACCAGCGGCGCCGCGGCGCTGCTGGAAACGGCCGGCCTGCGGGGCGACACCCCGCCCGACGGCGGATTCATCAGCCTCGACGACCACAAGCCGGCCGATTTCCTCACCCGATGCCGCCAGCTGCGGTTCTGGGACCGCCTGCGGGCCCCCGCTAGCTGACGCGCGGCCCCGAATGCCCCGTTTCCTGGCACTAGCCAACGACGTCTACGGAAGGATTTCCCTGATGGCAAACGAACTGAGCGGCCTGCGGGTCGCGTTTCTCACCTCGAACGAGGGCGTGGAGCAGGCGGAGCTGACCGCTCCGTGGCGGGCGGTCACCGACGCCGGCGGAACGCCCGAGCTCATCGCCCCCGAGGAGGGCGAGGTTCAGGCGTTCAACCACCTCGACAAGGGCGACGCCTTCCCGGTCCACCGCACCCTCCGCGACGCCGAGCACGGCGACTACGACGCGCTCGTGATCCCCGGCGGCGTCGCCAACGGCGACTTCCTGCGCACCGTGCCCGCGGCTGTCAGCTTCGTCCAGCGGCACTTCGCGGCGGGCAAGCCCGCCGCCGTGATCTGCCACGGCCCGTGGGTCCTGGTCGAGGCCGGCCTCGTCCGCGACCGGACGCTCACCTCCTGGCCGAGCCTGAAAACCGACATCGAGAACGCGGGCGGCACCTGGATCGACAGCGAGGTCCAGGTCTGCCCGGCGGGCCCGAACACCCTGGTGACCAGCCGCAAGCCGGACGACCTGCCGGCCTTCTGCGCCACGTTCACCCGGGTGTTCTCGCGCCAGTCCCAGTCGGCCTGACCTGAGGAGAAGCCCCTCCCGGCGGCGAGGACGCCGCCGGGAGGACCGCCACCCGGCGAGCGAGCGGCCGAGGATTCACAGCCGCCTGTGGTCCGTTCGGGATTTTGTCCGGGCGGCCAGCGCTGATGGTGAACCGCGGCCGGGCCTCGGGCCAGCACAGCCGCAACAGCCTGAGCATGACAGGCGGGGGGTAGTGCAGGACAAGGCGCGGCCGGTTTGGGCGGGCGGTCAGCATGACCAGTTCGCGGGCCGCGGCCTCGTCGATGAACTCCAGGCTGGCGAGTTGGAGGTGGATCTCGCCGACGTCGGCCGGCAGAGCCGCGATCGCGTGTTTCAGCAAGTCGACGGTATCCAGGTCCGCCCGGCCGGACAGCCGCAGCCCGGTACGGGCGGACAGCTGGCTGACGACGAACCCCGCCTTGGGGCCGGGCAGGTCAATCGGGCGGCGGTAATCGGGCGTGCCACGGCTGCGGCGGGCGGCCGGGCCGGGCGGAAAGATGGCTGTCATCAGCGTCTCTTTCAGCGGCCGAGCTGCTCGATCTTGTCCTTGAACAAGGTGGTGGCGATCGCCGCCTTGTGCGGCTGCCCCTTCAGGAACGCCTGGGCGAATTTCTTGGCCTGGTCGTAGGAGACCTTGCCGGGCAGCGGCGGCTCGTTCGGGTCGACGTCGATGTCCACGATCGCCGGCCCGTTGAAGGCCAGCGCGTCCCTGACCGCGGCCTCGACCTTCTTCGGGTTGTCGACCTTGGCGCCGTAGCCGCCGCAGGCGCTGGCCCAGGCGGCGAAGTCGGCGACCGGCTGCGGGAAGCGGACGCCGTGCTCGGGGTAGCCGAGCACCATCTGCTCCCACAGGATCTGCCCGAGCGAATTGTTGTTGTTGATGATCACCTTGATCGGCAGCCCCGCCCGGACCGCGGTCAGGAACTCGGCCATCAGCATCGCGAAGCCGCCGTCGCCGACGTAGGCGATCACCTGCCGACCCGGGAAGGCGTGCTGGATCCCGATCGCGTAGGGCAGCCCCGGGGCCATGGTCGCCAGGTTGCCCGACAGGTAGAACTGCCGGCCGCCGCGGATCGTCCAGTGCCGGGCGGCCCAGGTCGCGATCGTGCCGCTGTCACAGGTGAGAACGGCGTCGTCGGCGGCCAGGTCGTCGATCACCGCCACCGGATACTGCGGCGCGATTGGCGATCGCTTGGGGTTTTCCAGGTCCTCCATGTCCGACCGCCACCCGGCCATCGCCTTCTGGTACTTCGCCAGGTGCCCCCGGTCGGCCTTGCGGGTCAGCAGGGGGATCAGCGCCTGCAGGCTCTCCTTCGCGTCCCCGATCACCGGCACCTCGGTCGGCATCCGCACCCCGGCCCGGACCGGGTCCGTCTCGATCTGCACCACCCGCACCTTGCCCGGCTGGGGCAGGTGCTGGGTATAGGGGAAGTTCGTGCCGATCATGAACAGCGTGTCGCAGTCCTCGACCAGCTCCTCCCCGGGGCGGGTCCCGAGCAGCCCGATCCCGCCCACGGCGTACTGCGAGTCATCGGGGATCACCGCCTTGCCCGACAGCGTCTTGATGACCGGCGCGCCGAGCCGGTCGGCCACCGCCAGCACCTCGTCCCGGGCGTGCAGCGCCCCAGCCCCGGCCAGGATCGCGACCTTCTCCCCGTCGTTGAGCACCCCGGCCGCCGCCTCCAGGTCTTCCATCCGGGCGCGTCCCGGCGGCGCCAGGTAGACCGGCGCGGTAGCCGGCGGCCGGGCCGGCGCCACATGCTGGTACGGGTCCGCGTCCGCGTCCGCCACCTGCACGTCGTTGGGGAGGCTCAGGTGCGCGACACCGCGCCGGGCCAGCGCCGTCCTGATCGCGATGTCGACCACGCCGGGCAGCTGCGCCGGGTTGTCGACGACGAGGTTGTACTCGGCCAGGTCCGCGTACAGCCGGTCGGTGTGCACCTCCTGCTGGTAACCGGTGCCCAGCACCGAGGTCTCCTGCATGCCGGTGATCGCCAGCACCGGCACATGGTCCAGTTTCGCGTCGTACAGGCCGTTCATCAGGTGGATCGCGCCGGGACCTGACGTGGCCAGGCAGACGCCGAGCCTCCCGGTCGCCTTGGCGTACGCCGTGGCCATGAACGCCGCGGCTTCCTCATGATGCACCAGGAAGAACCGGACCCGGTCCGAGTTCCGCCGCAAGCCCTCCATGATCCCGTTGATGCCGTCGCCGGGCAGCCCGAAAACGGTGTCAACGCCCCAGTCAGCCAGCCGCTCGATCAGCACATCCGACGCTATCTTCGCCATCCAACGCTCCCTCAGCGCAGAAACTGCCCGTCACCGGGCCCCTCCGGCCGGCTGCTACCCGGCGCCCTGGACTGCAAACCGCGCTCCTCAGGCCGGGCCAGCGCCGCCTAGCAAGGGCACAGGCGTGTGCCTGCAGCTGTCGCGTCAGGGGGATTAGGGCAGCTCATCACGGGTAACCCGGTCGCGACCAATTCACGCGGATGGTGGAGAGAGGAATCGTCATGGCCACCGAGAAGCAGAAGGAAGCCGCTCGGGAGAACATCGGCAAGGCGCGGCAAGCACAAAGCGCCAGGGCGCACGGCGAGGACGTTCCCCGTCAGAGCCAGGGCCTGAGCACGGCGGACAAGGACAAGCTGGACGACCAGAAATTCGCGTTCCCCGCAGAACGAAAGGAGCCGCTCACCGACGCCCGGCACGTGCGCAACGCGATCGCGCGTTTCGACCAGGTCGAGGGCGTCAGCGACGCGGAGCGGGACAAGGCGTGGAAACGGATCCTGTCCGCGGCGAAGCGCTTCGACGTCGAAGTTTCTGAATCCGACTGGCGCGACCTGGCCAAGGGCGGCAAGGACCGCAAGCGCTAGGTCTGCGCCCCCGCTGCGTTTGATCGCGCAACCGGTGGTTAGACGGCCTGCGGCCCGGCGCAGGCAACCGGCCGGCGAAAGGGTCAGGAAAACAGGAGGAGAGTTCTGTGGCGCAGAAAGTAAGGGAGATCATGACCGCGGCGCCCGTGGCGCTGCGTCCCAGCCAGCCGCTGACCGAGGCCGGCCGCGCGATGCGCGAGCAGGGGATCGGGTCCGTCCTTGTGGTCGATAACGGCCAGCTCAAGGGCCTGGTCACCGACCGCGACATCGTGGTGCGGGCCGTGGCTGACGGCCGTGATCCCGGCAAGACGACGATCGCGGAGGTATGCAGCCCGGACCTGGTCACGGCCGCGCCTGACGACGACGCCGACACCGCGGTGCGGCGGATGCGCGAGCATGGCGTCCGCCGGGTCCCCGTCGTGGAGGACGGCCGCCCGGTCGGCGTGCTGTCGCTGGGCGACCTGGCGATCGAGCGCGACGAGCGGTCGGCGCTCGCGGACATCAGCGCCGAGGCGCCGAACACCTAGACGCCTCGCCGGCCAACCCCCTCCACCGTGTCTGTGCCGCACCCCTAGTCAGGCCGGGGTGCGGCACAGACACGGTCCGTCGGCGCCGCGACTCCGTGAACGGGCCCGGCCGGTCGCCCGCGCGATCCGCCAGCAAACCGCGCGGAACGGGCCGGTCTGCGGTTTGCGTCCGCCGGACTGGGTAGCCGGGCCTCCGGTGGCATCGCGCGCCCGGGTTCCGCGGTGGGCCGGCGCGCCCGGCCGTTACCGGAGGTATCCCATGAGCCTGGAACCAGGCGAACGGCAAGCGCTGGCGGAGATCGAAAGCGGGCTCCGCCGATCCGATCCCGAGCTCGCCGCGATGCTCGGCCTCCTGACCGTCAGGTACGCCCGATTGCGCTCTGCCCTCATGTTCATGCGGCTGCACGGGAAGCTCGTAAAAAGTTTCGTCATCGGGACTGTCATATCGCTGAGCATTGGTATCGCCATCGCGGGGATACTGACGATGACCCCGGTCGGGTCAACGGGACGCGGCCAGCGCCCGGCCGGGACCGCAACGCCTGCCAGTACCCACCCCCGTGGGGCCGTATCTGCCGCTGAGCGGTGACCCGGCGCTCACCAGCGATACCGCTGAGCGTCGCGCCAGCCCGCGCGGAAACTGTTCGGCCTGCGCGGTCAGTCAGCCCCGCGCGATCAGCCAGAGCCGCCGCACGGGGGCAGCGGTGCCACCCTCAGGCGGCGGGCGGGCGGGTGCCGCGGCTTTCCGCCACCCCGAGCGCGGCCACGCTGGACGGGAAGCTGATCTCGGTGAGCTCTTCCAGGCTGGCGCCCTTCGGCTCAGGAAGCAGCCAGGGCAACGTGGTCACGTTCGACGGCCTGCGCGCCCAGCTTTCCGACGGCACGCCGGTGACGGCCAGCCTCGGCCAGCGCGAAGTCCGGCTGACCCATGAGCTGTCCGAGCGTCAGGCCGCGATGGTGCTGGCCGGCGGCCGGATCCCGCTATCTGCGAGTCCAGACAGCTAGCTGCCCCGCGAACTGGCCTCGCGGAGCGTGTTTGCCCAGATGAATTCGGGTAGCGGCAGCTGACGGCCCGAGCGCGGAGGCACCGACCTTGCCCGAACCTCAGTATCTGGTTATTCTGCGCCGCCCCGGTGCGGCCCGGCTGCTCCTGCCCACGCTGGTTGCGCGTATCCCGGACAGCATCGCGGCCACGGCCATCGCCGTCCTCGTACGCTCGGCGACCGGCTCGTACTTCTCCGCCGGGTTCGCCGCCGGCGCGTTCGGCGCCGGCACCGCGGTCTCGGCGCCGTTCGCCGGCCGGGCGCTGGACCGCCTTGGCCAGCGTCGGCTGCTGCCACTGCTCGCGATCGGCTTCGCCGCAGCCCTGACCGCCCTTGCCTTGGCCTCAGGACATTCCAGCCCCGGCGGGCTGGATGCCCTGGCCGCGGCAGCCGGGCTCACCAGGCCGCCGGTGGAGGCCGCGCTCCGCGCGATGTGGCCGAAACTGGTTCCCCCGAACGGGGTCGCGGCGGCGTACGCGCTCGATTCCACTGTGCAGGAGCTCATCTGGATCGGCGGCCCCCTGCTGCTCGCCCTGCTGCTGGCCACCGGCAGCCGCCAGTTCCCGCTGCTCGCTTGCGCTGCCGCGAGCGTGGTCGGGACCGCGGTCTACGCTGAGGGCCTGCGCCCCGCCCCGGCCAGCCGGGAGGTGCCGGCCAGGGCGGGCAACCCGCTGCGCGGTGGCCGCTTCCGCGTGCTCCTGGTGCCCGCCGCCTGCTACGGCGCCGCGGCCGGGATCCTCAATCTGGCCTTCGTGGCATTCGCCGGCGCGCACGGCGGCGTGGCGTGGGCGGGCGTCCTGGTGGCGATCTGGGGAGCCGGCAGCCTGGCGGGCGGCCTGGCTTACGGCAACCGGGACTGGCGCAGCCCGGTCGAGGGGCGGGCGGCCACCTGCCTGGCCCTGTTCGGCGCCATGCTGATCCTGCTGGCGGCTGCCCCTAACCTGGCCATCCTGGCCCTGCTCATGATCCCGCTCGGCGTGCCGCTGTCCCCGTGGCTGGGATCGCTGAGCGCATCAGTGCAGCGCGCGGTCCCGGCCGCCTCCTCCACCGAGGCCTTCGCCTGGACGTTCGCCGTCATCACGGTCGGCATGGCCGCGGGAAACGCCTGCGGCGGAGTCATCATCCAGGCCGCGGGCACGCGAGCCGCGTTCCTGGCCGCCGGCGGGCTCGGACTGGCCGGGGCCGGGTTCGGCGCGCTCCGGCTCCTGGCACCCCGGCGCCAGCCAGAAGGCGCGTCATCATGACAGCGGCAGACGCTGGGCCACCGGTGTCAGCCGCCACGCCTTGGGTAGCGGGTCGATCGTGCGGCATGGCGCCAACAAGGCGCGGACGGGCAGAGCAGACAGGGGGGCCGGTGGCTGAGCACGACCGGATCGTGGACGGGCTCCTTGACCGGTGCGGCATGACCTACGCGGCGGAGGCCGGGATCCGGCTGGCCGATACGCCGGGCCCGCTGTACCAGTTGCACGTGCTCGCGACGCTGCTGAGCGCGAGGATCTCCGCGGGCGTCGCGGTGGCCGCGGCCCGTGAGCTGTTCGGAGCCGGCTACCGGAGCCCGGCGGCGATGACCCGGGCGAGCTGGCAGGATCGGGTCGACGCGCTCGGCCGCGGGCACTACCGGCGCTATGACGAGCGCACCGCGACCATGCTCGGTGACGCCGCCGAGCAGCTCAGCGGGCGCTGGCACGGTGATCTGCGCAGGCTGCGCGAGGCGGCCGACGGGGAACCGCGCCGGATCGCGGATCTGCTGACCGGCTTCCCCGGGATAGGACCCGCCGGGGCGAGCATCTTCCTTCGCGAAGTCCAGGAAACCTGGCCCTCGGTCGGGCCGTACGTTGACAGCCGGGTGAAGGCGGGCGCGCGCAGCGTCGGCTTGCCCTCCGACCGCGAATACTTGACCGGCCTGCTGGCCGGGACCCGGCACCCGGCACCCGGCACCCGGCCAGCCTTGCGGCGGCGCTGGTCCGCGTGTCGCTCAGCCGCCGCCTCGCCGCCGAGGCGACGGCTGGGGCCGGCAGCTAATGCCAGCGCCGGTTTGAGTCCCGAACTGCCGGGCACTTGGGGCGCCATGCGCATCGTCAGCAGGCTCGAGCAGGCTAAAGGCCTCGACCGTTTCGTGAAGTTGGGTCAGCGGGTGGCCAGGAAGCTGCCCCCGGGCACGGTGAGGGACGGGCTGAACGGGGTCTGGCTCGGACACGCGCTGCACCCGGTTCTGGTGCAGGCGCCGCTCGGGGCGTGGCTGTCGGCTGCGGTCCTCGACGGATGGCAGGAACTTGACTCCCGGCGCGGGGCAGACAGACAGCCGGGGGCCGAGCAGGCTGCCCGGCGGCTCGCCGCGTTCGGTGTCCTGGCAGCGGCTCCCGCCGCCCTGGCCGGCGCCGCCGACTGGTCGGAGCAGCATGAGCAGCAGATGCGGGTCGGCGTGGTGCACCTGCTGGCGGCGACGGCGGCGGCCGGGCTCTACGGAGCGTCGCTCGTCGCGGCCGGGGATCCGAGGCGCGGCCGCGGGTTGCGGTTCGCCGGCCTCGCCGTCGCCGGGGCGGGCGGCCTGCTCGGCGGGCATATCTCGTTCCGGCAGGCAGGCGGGGTGAACCACGCCGAGGTGGTGCCGCACCTGGTCGAGCCAGGCTGGCACGATGCCGGCGCGGTCGCGACCCTGCGGGCCGATCATCCGGCCCGGGTGCTGCTCGGGGAGGTCCCGCTGCTGATCGTGACGGACGGGGATCGCTTCCATGTGCTCGCCGACCGCTGCAGCCACATGTCGGGCCCGCTCTCCGACGGCGACCTCAGCGACGGGTGCGTTACCTGCCCCTGGCACGGCAGCATCTTCCGGCTGACGGACGGCTCAGTCGCACGCGGCCCGGCCACCGCGCCCCAGCCGGTGTTCGCTACCCGGGTACGCGACGGCATCCTGCAGGTGTGCCTGCCGGACGCGGGATAAACCGGGCGGCCGCCGCCGCCCTGGTCACCGCGCCCGGGCCCGGCATGCCCGTGCGGCGCTTCGCCGGTGTATGGGAGCACCTCCCGGGTAGCGGCCGGGCATGACACGCTACGGATACTTCCTGTCCTCGGAGGAGTACGACCCGGCCAGCCTGATCCGGCAGGCGAAAATGGCGGAGCAGGCCGGGTTCGAGGCACTGTGGATCTCTGATCACTTCCATCCCTGGCTGGATGAGCAGGGGAACTCGAGCTTCGTCTGGTCGGTGATCGGGGCGATCTCGCAAGTGACCGATCTGCCCGTCACCACCGCCGTGACCTGCCCGACCACGAGGATCCACCCGGCGATCGTCGCCCACGCGGCCGCGACCGCAGGCCTGCTAACCGGGGGCAAGTTCAACCTCGGGGTGGGCACCGGGGAGGCGCTGAACGAGCACGTCACCGGCGAACCCTGGCCCGCGGCCGAAGTGCGCAGGGAAATGCTCGAGGAAGCCGTGGGCATCATCGCCGAGCTGTTCGCCGGCGGCCAGGTCACCCACCACGGCAAGCACTACACGGTGGAAACGGCACGGCTGTACTCCCGGCCGGCCCAGCCGCCCCCCATCTACGTGTCGGGTTTCGGCGAGCAGTCCGCAGTGCTGGCCGCGCGCATCGGCGACGGCTACATCTGCATCGGCCCGGAGGGCGACTTGGTCAAGCGGTTCCGCGACGAGGGCGGCGGCTCCAAGCCGGTCCAGGGCGGCCTCAAGGGCTGCTGGGCGCCGGACGCCGCCCAGGCCCGCGCGACTCTGCGGCAGCTGTGGCCGAGCGACTTCATTCCCGGCGAGTCGGCGCAGCTGCTGCCGACGCCCCGGCACTTCAGCCAGCTGGCGCCGCTCGTCACCGACGACCTGGTCACGGCACCCGCCGGACCGGACCCGAAGCCGTACCTGGAGACACTCAGCTCGTTCGAGCAGGCCGGCTTCGACGAGGTTTACCTGCAGCAGGTCGGCGGCAACCTGGAAGGCGCCTTCGAGTTCTTCGCCACCCAGGTACTGCCACGAGCGCGAGGGAACTGACCGGTCATCATCGCTCTTCGCCCAGGCACCGGGTGCCGGCGTGCGCCGTGATGCTGTCCCGCTACGTCAGGTTCGGGTTCGGGTCCTACGGATGAGCCGTCTGCGTAGCAGCGCTGCCGCCGCCGTCGCCAGCGCCGCCGCGGTGGCTGCGCCGAGCACAGTCGCCACCTTCGCCGCGGTGCCGGGCGGGGCGGGGCGCGGGGCGGCGACCCGCTCCGGGTGGTCGTAGCCGAGATTGCCAGCGGTCGCGAGCAGCTCCGCGAGGTGCATGGCTTCGCGCTCGCCGCTGTCCAGTTCGTGGATCTGAGTGCGGCAGCTGAAGCCGTCGGCCAGGATCACCGCGCCGGGGCTGGCCGCGCGCAGCTTCGGCAGCAGGGCGCGCTCGGCGATCGCGCGGCTGACCTCGCCGTGCCCGGCCTGGAAGCCGAAGTTGCCGGCAAGGCCGCAGCAGCCGGTGTCCAGGTGCTCGGCGTAGGCGCCCGCTTGCTTGAGCAGCTTTTCGTCGGCGTCCCAGCTCATTACGGCGTGCTGATGGCAGTGCACCTGGGTCAGCACCGGCCGGCGGACCGACGGCGGCTCGTAGCCGGGAGTGTGCTCGGTCAGCAGTTCGGCCAGGGTCAGCGTGTGGTCGCGGAGTCGGAGCACGTCCTGGTCACCAGGGAACAGCTCAGGTGCGTCGGAGCGAAACACGGCGGTGCAGCTCGGCTCGAGGCCGACGACGTAGCCGCCGGCCCGGACGTGCGGCGCCAGAGTGTCCACGGTTTTCTTGAGTATCTTCTTGCCGGTGGCCAGCTGCCCGGTCGAGATCCAGGTCAGGCCGCAGCAGACCGGCTCTGAAGGCAGCTCCACACGCCAGCCCGCCGACTCGAGGACCTCGACGGCGGCCTGGCCGACATGCGGGTGAAAGTAGTTGGTGAACGAGTCCGGCCACAGCAGCACGGTCCCCCGGTGGCCGTCGCCGCGCGGGCCGCGGGCCCTGTACCACTGCTGAAGGGTCTGGGAGGCGAACAGCGGCACTTCGCGGTCCTCAAGGCCGCCGAGCCGGGTAGCGGCCTTGCACAGCAGCCGGACCTGGGTGGCCGCGTTTACCACCGGAGCCAGCCGGAGCCTGGACACGGCCCGCGCGGTCACCGGCAGCCAGCCGAGGGCCAGGTCGGAGCGCGGGCGGCGCCACGGGCGCCCCTGGTAGTGGTGGGCGAGGAACTCGGCCTTGTAGGTGGCCATGTCGACGTTGGCCGGGCAGTCGCTCTTGCAGCCCTTGCAGGCCAGGCACAGGTCGAGGGCGTCCTTGACCTCGTCGCTGCGCCAGCCGCCGGTGACCGGGGAGTCGCCGTGGCCGTTGAGCATCTCGAACAGCAGCCGCGCCCGGCCCCGCGTCGAGTGCTCTTCCTCCAGGGTGACCTGGTAGGAGGGGCACATGACGGTGCCGCCGTTGTTGTCGTGGTGGCGGCACTTGCCGATGCCCACGCAGCGGTTGGCGGCCTGCGCGAACGAGCCGCCGTCGTGCGCGAAACTGAAGAAAAGGTCCTGCGGGGCGGCCGGGGCCCAGTCCCCGCCGAGCTTGAGGTGCTCATCCAGCCCGGCCGGGTGGACGACCTTGCCGGGGTTCATCTTGTCGCCGGGGTCGAAGATGTGCTTCAGCTCGCCGAACGCTTCGACTAGCTCCTCGCCGAACATGCGGTTGAGCAGTTCGCCGCGGGACTGCCCGTCGCCGTGCTCGCCGGACAGGGAGCCCCCGTAGCTGACGACCAGGTCGGCGGCGCGCTCCATGAACCGGCGGTATTTCTGGACGCCTTCGGTGCTGTAGAGGTCGAAGGGGATGCGCGTGTGCACGCAGCCCTGGCCGAAATGGCCGTACAGGCTAGGTCCGCTCTCGTCGCTGTAGCCGAACTCGTCGTAGAGCTTGTTCAGGTCCCGCAGGTAGTCCCCGAGCCGGGCCGGGGGGACGGCGGAGTCTTCCCAGCCTTCCCAGGTGTCGCGGTGGCCCGGCACGTGCGCGGTTGCGCCCAGGCCGGCCTCGCGGACCGCCCACAGCTCGTCCTCGCGGGCGGGGTCGTCGTAGAAAGAGACGTCGGGCTCGTGCTCGGTGTCGTGCAGGGCGGCGAGCATTTCCTCGGCGGACCGGTCCACCTCGTCGCGGGCATGGCCGCCGAACTGGACCATGAGGTAGGCGGCGCCCTCGGGGAGTTCGTCCAGCGCCTGGGCGTTCCAGTGATGGAGCTGCTGGTCGGTGATGAGGCGGTGGTCCAGGCCCTCCAGGGCGATCGGCTGGCGCTCGCACTCCAGGATGCGCGGGACGGCGTCCGCGGCCCGGTCGACGCTGGGGTAGCCGAGGACGACGAGCGACCTTTCCGGCAGCACGTCGACCAGCTTGAGTCTCGCCCGCAGCACGGTGACCAGCGTGGATTCGCTGCCCACGAGCAGGCCGGCCACGTCGAAGCCGTGCTCGGGCAGCAGCGAGTCCAGGTTGTAGCCGGAGACCCGGCGCGGGATGTCCGGGTAGGCGGCCCCGGGCGCGGTAGCTCCTGCGGCAGCGAGAAGGGCAGCGAAAGGGGAATCGACCACTCCATGGATGTCCGGACCTGGATCGAAGGCTGGCCGGCGTACCGGCAGGCCACGGGTGCCGACCGGCTGGGCCGCGGCGCCGCGGCCAAGAGCGCGGCCACCTCGGCGCTGACCGCCCGCACCGCGAGCGCCGACAAGGTCGTGAAGTCGGTGTGTCCGTACTGCGCGGTGGGCTGCGGGCAGGACGTCTACGTGAAGGACGACAAAGTCGTCCAGATCGAGGGGACCCTGACTCGCCGGTGTCCCGCGGGCGGCTGTGCCCCAAGGGCTCGGCGAGCCTGCAGCTGACCACCGGTTCGGCCCGCGAGTACGGGGTGCTTTACCGGCGGCCGCACGGCACCGCGTGGGAGACGCTGCCGCTGGACCGGGCGATGGACATGATCGCCGACCGGGTGATCTCGGCCCGCCGTCACGGCTGGCAGTGGGACGCGGACGGCAAGCGGGTCCGGCGGACCCTCGGGTTCGCGTCGCTGGGTGGCGCGACGCTCGACAACGAGGAGAACTACCTGATCAAGAAGTTGTTCACCGGGCTCGGGCGGTCCAGATCGAGAACCAGGCGCGTATTTGACACTCCGCCACCGTCCCCGGTCTGGGGACTTCGTTCGGGCGCGGCGGCGCCACCACCGCCCAGCAGGACCTGCAGAACGCCGACTGCATCGTCATCGAGGGCTCCAACATGGCCGAGTGCCACCCGGTCGGGTTCCAGTGGGTGATGGAGGCCAAGGCCCGCGGCGCCACGGTGATCCACATCGACCCGCGCTACACCCGCACCAGCGCGGTGGCCGACCTGCACCTGCCGCTGCGGGCGGGGTCCGACATCGTGCTGCTCGGCGGGCTGATCAACTACGTGCGAGCAGGCCTGCGGCATCCCGCGAGCGACGTTCGACCGGATCTGCGAGCTGATCACGGCGAACTCGGGCCGGGACCGGACCACCGCCTGGGTCTACAGCGTCGGCTGGACCCAGCACACGGTCGGCGTGCAGTACATCAGGGGCGCGTCGATCCTGCAGGCGCTGCTGGGCAACATCGGCCGGCCCGGCGGCGGGATCCTGGCGCTGCGCGGGCACGCGTCCATCCAGGGATCCACCGACATCCCTACCCTGTTCGACCTGCTGCCGGGCTACATCCCGATGCCGCACGCGCACACCAACGAGAACCTGGACGCGTTCATCGCGGCGGAGGGCACCGACAAGGGGTTCTGGGCCAACATGAGCGCTTACACCATCAGCCTGCTCAAGGCGTGGTGGGGAACTAACGCGACGGGCGAGAACGACTTCTGCTTCGACTACCTGCCCCGGCTGACCGGCAGCCACTCCACCTACGAGACCCTGATGGCACAGCTGGCCGGGGACTGCAAGGGATACTTCCTGCTCGGGGAGAACCCGGCGGTCGGGTCGGCCAACGGAAAGCTGCAGCGGCTCGGCATGGCCAAGCTGGACTGGCTGGTGGTGCGGGACTTCTCGCTGATCGAGTCGGCGACGTTCTGGAAGGACGGCCCGGAGATCGACACCGGGGAGCTGATGACCGAGGACATCGGCACTGAGGTGTTCTTCCTGCCGGCCGCCGCGCACACCGAGAAGAACGGCAGCTTCACCAACACCCAGCGGATGCTGCAGTGGCACCACGCCGCAGTGAAGCCGGCCGGCGACGCGCGCAGCGAGCTGTGGTTCACCTACCACCTGGGCCGGCTGATCCGGCAGAAACTGGCCGCCTCGGCCGACGAGATGGACCGCCCGGTGCTCGACCTGACCTGGGCCTACCCGGTTCAAGGCGAGCAGGACGAGCCCTCGGCGGAGGCGGTGCTGGCCGAGATCAACGGCTGGGACGGCGACGGCAAGCCGCTGCCGGCCTACACCGAGCTGAAAGACGACGGCAGCACCGCGTGCGGCTGCTGGATCTACGCCGGCGTGTACGCCGACGGCGTCAACCAGGCCGACCGCCGCAAGCCCGGACGGGAGCAGAACTGGATCGCCGCCGAATGGGGCTGGGCGTGGCCGGCCAACCGGCGCATCCTGTACAACCGCGCCTCCGCCGACCCAGACGGCAAGCCGTGGAGCGAGCGCAAGGCCCTCGTCTGGTGGGACGCCGAGCAGGGCACGTGGACCGGGCACGACGTCCCCGACTTCGTCGCCGGTAACCGACACCGCCGTGCCGGCCTGGCACGACGGGTACCGGGAAATGCCGTTCGTCTTCACCGGGTCGGCCGCGGTGGCGGCCGGCGGCCTCGGCCTGCTCGCCGCGCCTGCCCGCGAGTCCGGGCCAGCCCGGAACCTGGCACTGCTCGGCGCGGTCATGGAGACGGCCGCCCTCGAGCGGATGACCCGCCGCATGGGGATGACCGCCGAGCCTTACCACACCGGCCGCGGCGGCGCGTACCTGCGGGTCGGCCAGATCCTGGCCGCCGCCGGGTCCGCGGGAGCGATCCTGACGGGAACTTCGATGCTGCCCGCGGGCACGCCGCGCCGGGTTGCCGCCGCCGTCTCCGGCGCCGCCCTGCTCGGCGCGTCGGCCTGCACCCGCTGGGGCGTCTTCCACGCGGGGATGACCTCGGCCCGCGACCCGAGGTATACCGTCGTCCCGCAGCGGCAGCGGCTCACCGAGCGCGCCCGGGCCGAGACCGGTGGAGCCCCGCCGTCGGCGTCGCTGCCGCCGGGCTGAGCCGACCGAGGAATCGCGCCTGTCCGCGCCTGCTCCGGGCGGCCGGCCGCAGTCGGGGGCGAGGAACACCGCCTGGCACAGACGGCCGGCCGTCCCGTCTCTCCGCCGTTAGCGGTGAAGTGTCCGTCATGCAGACGGCACGGTCCGTTCGGGCTAAAGATTTCGATCTTTATCGACCAGGCAGCCGACGTTCTGGGCAGCCGCTACGAGATCATCCACCAGCAGGACCGGGAGAGCGACGGGCAGGGCATCAGCACCGCCAGCCGGTGGCCCGTCGGCAAGATCATCGAGCTAGACATCAACGTCACCATCCGCACCGGCGACTTCGCCTGCGCCAGCCTCATCACCGAGATCCTTGCCCCGCCGCCGCTGGAACGCATCTGGCTGGTCAACAACCTCCCCGACTGGCAACTCGACCACGAGGACGAGCGAGAACTGCAGGCTGTGCGCACCGCCACCGCCGTCGAGAACCTGCTTGCCCGCAAGCCCGGCCACGTCATCGTGGCCGGAGATTTCGACGCCGACCCCGCCGCCGCCAGCATCCGGTTCTGGACCGGAAGGCAGTCACTGAACGGGCACAGCGTCTGCTACCGCGACGCCTGGGAGGCGGCCCGGCCAGGCGAACCGGCCACACGTTCGTGCCCGACAACCCCAACAGCGCCGACTGGGACTGGCCCTACCGCCGGATCGACTACATCCTGATCCGCTGCGCCCAGCACGGCGGCCCCACCCTTACGGTCAGCAGCTGCAAGCGGACCTTCGACCACCCCGCCAGCGCGGTCAGCGACCACTACGGGCTAGTCGCCGACCTGACCCTGCCGCCACAATCACCCAAGACCAGCAGACACCCGAGAACTGACACGAAATAAGCGGCCTCGCCGGGGCCGGCGGTCGCGCTGCCCTGAGAACCCGCCGACAGCCGGGAGAGTTGATCGCTCACTGGATGTCATGGCCGTCGGTGTGCGTGGGCACTGTTTTTGTGAGTCGACGATGTTCTTCCGCTGGCGCGTTCCCGGTGCCCGGGGACCCGGCGACGCCCCTAACAGTCCCGTCCCCTGCTGTGTTGTTCGATGAGTTCGCTCATTTTTTGTCCTCGAGCTCCGAGCGGACCGACTCGGTGAGCTCGTCCCAGGAGTCGGCGAACTTCTGGACGCCCTCGTCCTCGAGGACTTCGAAGACATCGTCGAGGTCGACGCCGGCATCGGCCACGGCCTTCATGACCTGCGCCGCCTCGTCGTAGGTCCTCTGGACGGGCTTGCCCGGGCGGCCGTGATCGGCGTAGGACTTCAGGGTCTTCTCCGGCATGGTGTTCACCGTGTCCGGCGCGATGAGGCCGCTGACGTAGAGGGTGTCGGGGTAGTCCTTGTTCTTCACGCCGGTCGAGGCCCACAGCGGGCGCTGCGTGCTGGCGCCCTGCGCTTCCAGCGCCCGCCACCGGCCGGAGGAGAAGACCTCCTCGTATGCCTGGTAGGCCAGTTGCGCGTTCGCCAGCGCGACCTTGCCCTTGAGGGAGGGGTCCGCGCCGGCCTTCTCCAGGCGCCGGTCGATCTCGGTGTCCACGCGGGAGACGAAGAAGGACGCCACCGACTCGATCCCGGTCAGCGACCCGCCATCGGCCGCGCGCTGCTCCAGTCCGGACAGGTAGGCGTCCATGACATCCCGGTACCGCCCGATACTGAAGATGAGAGTCACGTTGACGCTGATGCCCCGGGCGATGGACGTGGTGATCGCGGCCAGCCCTTCCCGCGTCGCCGGGATCTTGATGAACAGGTTGGGCCGGTCGACCAGCCACCACAGGTGAGCCGCCTCCGCGGCGGTGGCGTCAGTGTCGTGCGCCATCTCGGGGGCCACCTCCAGCGAGACCCGGCCGTCGCGGCCGGTGCGCCGCGCCACCGGGGCGAGCAGGTCGCAGGCGTCGCGGACGTCAGCGGCGGTGACGGTCCGCAGCGCCTCCCCGACGCTGACCTTGCGGACGGCCATCGCGTGCACCTGGTCGTCGTAGGCGTCGGAGGCGCTGATCGCGGCGGCGAAGATGGTCGGGTTGGTGGTAACCCCCACGACGGAGTAATCGTCGACCAGTGACTGCAGGCCGCCGCTGCGGATGCGGTCACGGGAAAGGTCGTCGAGCCAGACGGCGACCCCGGCTTCCGACAACTCGGCCAGCTTCTCGTTTGGTGTCATGACAGTGCCTTCCGGGTTCTGGGACGGGAACGGGGCAGCGGGTCAGCGTTCGCCGGCAGTGGTGTGCAGGACGCCGGCGCTGTCCGGGCCGGTCGGGCCGGCCGGCGGCGCCGCGGCGGCGGCAAGGCTCTCCCGCGCCGCGGCGACGACCGCGTCAGCGGTGAGGCCGAACTGCTCGTACAGCACGGTGTAGGCCGCGCTGGCGCCGAAGTGGTTCAGGCCGACGATCCGGCCGGCGTCGCCGACGAACTCCCGCCAGCCCATGGGCACGCCGGCCTCGACGCTCACCCGGGGCGCACCGCGGGCGGCAGCACCTGCTCGCGGTGGGCGCGGTCCTGGGCCGCGAACCACTCCCAGCACGGCAGCGACACGACTCTCGCAGGGATGCCGTCGGCCTCAAGCACCTGGCGGGCGGCGACGGCGATCTGCACCTCGGAGCCGGTGCCGATCAAGATGACCTCGGGGGTACCGCCGGAGGCCTCAGCCAGCACGTACCCGCCCCTGGCGACGCCCTCGGCCGACGCGAATTCCGTGCGGTCGAAGACGGGCAGGTTCTGCCGCGACAGCGAGAGCCCGGCCGGGCGGTCGTTGTGCTCGAGGATGGTGCGCCACGCCACGGCGGTCTCGTTGGCGTCGGCCGGGCGGATGAAGTCCAGGCCGGGGATGGCCGGCAGCGCCGCATAGTGCTCGATCGGCTGGTGGGTGGGGCCGTCCTCGCCCAGGCTCGAGTGCCCCATCGACAGAACGAAGCGGTCGCGGCCGGGCCAGTTCGAATCGCCCGGGTCGTGACGCAGCCACTTCTGGAAAAGCAGATAGGCCGTGGGACCCATGCTCATCGCGGTGCCGGGATGGCCGTTCCCGGCCTTCTGCACGGCGCCAGCACGCGCACGGTGTCGATCGCACGGCGGTCTAGCTCGCCCATCCCCTCGGGCAGGGTGGGTCGCGGCTGGCACGGGTTGCCGGTGGGCGCATCGCTCGCGGCCTCGGCCGACGCCTCGGGACGGGTGCTCCTCGTCCCCGTGGCCGGGTCTGTCTGGTTAGCGGTCATCGGTTTGCAGTGCTCCCTTGGGTATGGCCGTGGACGCTTCAGCCGCACGGCGGGATCCGGCCGAGGGCCGACGCTGGCGGTGGCGGTTCGCGTTAGGCGAGAGGGGTGTCGCCCAGAGCTTTCGCGAGGTCGCCGGGGGTGTCGTAGATGGCGATGGCGCCAGCCTCCCGGAGCTCATCGTCCCCGAAGCCGCCGGAGCGGACGACGATCGCCGGCATCCCGGCTCTTTTCGCCGCCTCGACGTCCCACACCGAGTCGCCGACCATCACGCTCGATACGTCTGGCGGCGCGCCGAGCTTTTCCAGCGCCACCTGCAGCAGGTCCGGTGCCGGCTTGGACGCCTCGACGTCGGCGCTGCTCGTCCAGTCATCGGCGATGCCGCGGGCGTCCAGCTTGTCCAGGAAGACGTCCACGTGACGCTGCTGAGCGGAGCTGGCCAGCACGAGCCGGTGCCCACGCTCCTTGATGGCTACGAGCAGGTCGCGCGCACCAGGCAACGGCGCCATCTCCTCAAGGAGCGCGTCGACTTCCTTGCCCTGCTGCTCCCGGGCCTGATCGCCGACCCGGCGCTCCAGGTCCTCACCGCCGACAGCCGTCACCACCTGGTCCCCGCCCATGCCGATCAGCCGGTGCAGCCGCCACACCGGATAGGTCTTGCCCACCGAGCGCAGTGCCCGGTACCAGGCGAGCGCATGCTGATAGTTGGAATCGATGAGCGTCCCGTCAATGTCAAGGACGGCAACGGTAAGGCCTGTCACCCCCGCCCACTACCCGCCAACCCCGCGTCAAACCGCGTGGTCATCCGTAAGGCAGCCCAGCAGCAGCCATGAGCCATTCGCCAGTTCACATCGGGACCGGACGGCGAGGCGGCCATACCGCGCGGCCACCAGATGCTCCACGTCATGCACCTGGGCTTCGGCCGACCGACGTTCCGGCCACAGCAGCCGGAGGTCCTGGGCACGGGTTTCCACTGGGCGTTCGACGGCGAGCCTGTTCACGGAGTCCTCCGCCGCCGAGACGGAGCGGAGGTAGTGCCGGGGTGGCGCTCGTGGATGCTGAGGGCCAGTCGCAGGGCTGCAGGTTCGAGGACGATACCTGTCTCCGCTTCCGTCTCGCGGACGGCGGCGCTCAGGATGCTCTCGCCGTCTTCGAGGTGGCCGCTGGGCGAAGCGCGGGTTCCATGATTCCCGTGCCCTGTTTGACGGGAACCCGCATCATGACGAGCATGCCGAGCTGGGTGTAGCGCGGGTTACGGTTCCGGGATATTCGCCGCGGTCGTCGTGCCCGGGTGCGCGCTGGCGGGACCGTCGCTAGCTACTTGACGATGTGCGGCGGAGCGTTCGCCGCCGTGGGATCGGCCTCGCCGAAGAAGGCGAGAGGGTGGGGCAAGCCATCTCACTTACCACGCGATCAGGGAAAGGGGAGCACTCACTCCTCTCCATTTTCAACTTATAGCTCACCCCGGGGCTTGCGGCAAGACCCGGGTCGTGCCGTAGAGTCACCGGCCGTGACCAGAACCTGCGGAAATGGGAGTAGCGAAATGCGTGTGCTGTTGTCGGCGTGCGGGTCGCGCCGGGACGCCGGACCGCGGCCAGGCGGGTGGTTCCCGCTGGGGAAGTCGCCCGCGACGAAGGACTGCGGGGGGAGCGGACAGTGATGGACGCCGACGTCGTCATCGTGGCGCCGGCCCGACCGGCCTGATGCTGGCCGCCGAGCTGCGCCTGGCCGGGGTGCGGGCGCTGGTGCTGGAGCGGAGGCAGCAGCTCCGGGAGATTCCGAGGGCCAACGGCTTCGGCGGGCAGATCGCGGAACTGCTGCGCTACCGGGGCCTGCTGGACCGGGTTGTAGCGGCCGGGACCAGTGCCGTCCAGCGGGCTCCCCGGCTGCCGTTCGGCGAGGTGCACCTGGACTTCTCGCGTCTGGCGGATCCGCCGATGTGGGCGCTGGGTCTTCCGCAGCCGCGGCTGGAGCGCGTGCTGGGTGAGCACGCCGCCGTGCTCGGCGCCGAGGTTCGCCGCGGCCACGAGGTCGTCGCGGTCAGCCAGGACGACGCCGCGGCAGCCGCCGACGTGCGCGGCCCGGACGGGATCTACCGGGTCAGCGCCCGCTACCTGGTGGGCTGCGACGGGGCGCGCAGCCGGGTCCGCGACCTGGCCGGCATCGCGTTCCCCGGCACCACCTATCCGGAGGTCCACCGGCTGGGCCAGGGCACCCTGGCCGGTGATGTGACGGTGCTCGGCAACGGTGACATCGACGTTCCCGGGCTGGGCACGGTCCGCCGCGGCTTCACCCGGACCGCCCGCGGCGTGTTCGCGTTCGGGCTGACCGCCGGGCGCGTGATGATCCAGACCACCGAGGACGAGACCACCGCGGTCGATGACGACGCGCCGATGAGCCTGGCTGAGTTCCAGGGCAGTATCCGCCGGGTGCTCGGGGCGGAGCTTCCGCTGGCCGAGGTGACCCGGCTGTCACGCTACGGGTTCGAGGCGCGGCAGGCGGAGCGTTACCGTGACGGGCGGATCCTGGTCGCCGGCGATGCGGCGCACCAGTTCCCGGCCACCGGGATCGGCATCAGCACCGGCATGACGGACGCGGTCAACCTGGCCTGGAAGCTGGCCGCCGGCGTCCACGGCTGGGCGCCGCCGGGCCTGCTCGGCACTTACCACGACGAGCGCCACTTCGCCGGGGCGCGCGGGATGCTGCAGACCCAGGCGCAGGTGGCGCTGCGGCGCGGGCAGGACCCGGCCGCCGACGCACTGCGGCAGCTCTTCCTGGAGCTGATGGCCTACGAGCAGCCGCTGCGTCACGTCGGGGAGCTGATAGCCGGCTCGGACTTCCGCTATCCGCTGCCCAACCCCGGCAGCCACCCCCTGGCCGGCGCGTTCGCCCCCGACCTGCTCCTGCGCACCGAGAACGGGAGCGCCACCAGCGTCGCGGAGCTCATGCGCACCGCGCGGCCGGTCTTCCTCGACCTGGCCGGCCGCACCGACCTGCTCGAAGCCGCCCGCACCTGGGACGGCCGCGTCGATATCCGTACCGCCACGACCGTTGACCGGCCCGCCGACGCCCTCCTGATCCGCCCCGACGCCTACATTGCCTGGGCCGCGACAGCCGGCGAGCCCGCCCAGTCCGGCGTGCCGGCGCTGCGACAAGCGCTCTCCCGCTGGTTCGGCGCACCCCTGGACACCGCAGTGCCCGTCGCCGGCCGGCCCTCCTGACCGGCCGGCATCGCCAGCAGCAGTGCACGTCATGCCGGCTGCAGGCACCCGGGCCGCTAGGTTCCGCATTCCCCGGCGCGGGACGCTTCAGTGCCACCGTGAGGAGGAGAATCTGCCTGCCGAGGTACGGCTGCTGAAGCTGACCGAGGAGAGCGACATCCCCGTGATAGGCATACAGTCGGCCGACCTGATCCCACATGGCTTTCCTCCGGTGCTGGACGCTGTCCCACCTGCCACGAACTGGAAGCGGGGATCGACGGTCAGCTCCGCCAAGTTCTCCCCGACCACCGGGTCGCTGGCCGGGGATCTGGCGTCAAGGCCGGTCACGGACCAGCCCCGGCGCAGCAGCTCGGCCGCGAGGTGCGAGCCGATGAACCCGGCCGCGCCGGTAATCAGTGCCCTTTCCACGTCATCTCCTGATTGAGTTGAGGTCGCATCGCTCGTGGCCGGGATCGCTGGGGATGGGAAACTCAGCCCAGACGCACTTTCCTGACCCGGAAGGGGCGTGGCACCAGCCCCACCGGGCGTTGGTGAGCTCGTGGACCAGGCCAAGGCCCCGTCCGTTCTCGTCGGTATCGCCGACGCTGTTCGGCTTCCCAGCCGAAAGGCTCTCCGACGCCCCACACGGCAGGCACACGCTAAGCCCGGCCAGACTCACTCCAAGGCGAGCTCAAACCACGTCGTCGTGAGCCCGGCGCCGCGCTGGTAGCCCCATCGCGTCGCTGGCGTGTCCATCAGCCGCAGCCCCCCGCTCCCCTCTGCCTCGCCGTCGGCGGGCGTGGCGGAGCGGAGGACCGGACGCCGACCCCGCTCCGGTCAGTGACTTCGACCCGGACGGCTTCGGCCCCGGCTGCCACTGTCACTGTCACTGTCACGACACCGCCCGGGACCGCCGAGCCGCTATGCCGGACGGAATTGGTCACCAGCTTGCTTGCCAGCAAGAGCGCCAGGTCTAACTGCGTGTGGGACTCCCCGAGCACTCGGGCCACGAACGCGCGGGACTCCCGCACCTGCTCTGGCACCGCCGGGATGGTCACGCTCGCCGGAACCGCCGCGGGCATCAGGGACACCGATCCTTCCCGGCCCGCCTCGGCCCCGGACGGGCCGGGACAACGACGGGCGCAGGACGGATACACCCCCCACTCCGCCCGCCGCGTCAAGCCGACCACGGCCGGCCTGGCCCATCGGCATAGCATGCCGGCCCTCCGGAGAAAAGCGCCGCCCGACCAGAATCCGGACCGAACTAGACCAATTGGTCTAGACCTGCGTAATCAATGGTCTAGACCATGTGACCCAGGTATCAGCACGGATTCAGCACACGGCTCCCTGGAGGCCGCGGTGTCGCGGTCCTCCGACGCGCGCCGCATCACGGTGCTGCTGACGGCCGGCGCGTTCGGCGGGGCCGCCTGGTACCTGCTGCGCCGGCTCACGCCCGGGGAACGTACGGAGATCGACGACGTGGTGTGGGGCGACGGCGAGCGGCTGTCGTTCCGGCGGTCGCTGGGCACCTCGGTGATCTCCGAGGTCGTCATCGGGATGGACGCCTCCCTCGGCCGGGAGAACGCGCCCAAGCTGCTGGGCGGGGCGTCGGCGAGCCTGCTGGCGAGCTGGGCCCGGCTCACGCCCGCGCAGCGCAAGCTGCTGATGGCCTGCGGCGGCGGCGCCGGGCTGGCCGCGGTGTACAACGTCCCGCTCGGCGGCGCCCTGTTCACCGCCGAGATCATGATGGGCGCCGTCACCATGCCGGTGGCGCTGCCCGCCTTGGCCTGCTCGGGGATAGCCACAGTGACGGCGTGGCTGTACCTTCCCCGCACCGCCACCTACCCGGGCGTGCCGTCCTTCCGATTCACCGTGCCGCTGCTGGTGTGGGCGCTGCTCGCGGGGCCGCTAATCGGCCTGATCGCCTCCGGGTACATCCGGCTGATCGGCTGGGTGACCCACCACGCCGCGGCCGGGCGGGCCGCGGTCTTCGCCCCGGTAGCCGCGTTCGGGATCCTCGGGCTGATCGGGTTCGCCTACCCGCAGCTGTTCGGCAACGGGAAAGACATGGCGGACGACGCGTTCCGCGGCACGGCCGGGCTCGCGGTCCTGCTGCCCCTGGCGGCCCTCAAGCCGCTGGTCACCGCGCTGTGCCTGGGCAGCGGGGCGTCCGGCGGCCTGTTCACGCCCACGCTGAGTACCGGGGCCGTGCTGGGCGGGGCCGCGGGCATCGCGTGGAGCCTGGCCTGGCCCGGGTCGCCGTCGGGCGCCTACGCGGTTGTGGGGGCGGCGGCGATGCTCGGCGCCGCCATGCAGGCGCCGCTGACCGGCCTGGTCCTGATGCTGGAACTGACCTCCGGCGGGTTCGGCATCATGATGCCGATAGTCGCCGCCACCGTGACCGCTACCATAGTGGCCCGCCAGGTCGACGGGTACTCCATCTACACCGCGCGGCTGCGAGCCCGTTCAGACGCGGGCGGCATTCAGCGGGCTCGCACGGGATCATCCCGGGCCCGCGGGCAACAGGGCTAGGCATGCGAGTGCCGGGAACGGGGATCTTGGCGTGACGGCTGCTGATGAGTCCGTACGCGCCCGGCTGCTGCCTTACGGGCCGGGCGGATGCGCTGTTCAAGCTGGCCGACGCGGTTATCTGCACTGATGGGCCGGTCACCTCGCTGGTAGAGCTGTCGCTGGCGCCGCTGTTCCGCCGTGGTCACGGCGCGCTGTATGACGCGCTGGGCGAGCAGGACGTCAATGAGGAGCGGCTGCGGGACCTGCTGGCCGAACAGCTGCCGGCCGGCGCTTCGCTGATGTTCGGCATCGACGCCACGGCCTTCCCCGGCCGAACGCCGAGTGCTCGCCTGACCGGGGCCTGTATTACGCGCCGTGCCCGTGTGACGGTGACCGCAAGGTCGTGCCGGGCTGGCAGTTCCAGTGGTAGACGGGCCTGGAGTGGGCCTGCTTGTCGTGGACCATGCCGGTTGGCGCGCGCCGGCTGGCGGAGGACGCTTGTCCAGTGACCGCGTCCGCAGCCCAGATCCGTAACCTGGCCGGATGGCTAAGCCAGGGGCGGGACGCTGAGCGGCCTGCGCCGCTGTTCGCCTTGGACCAGGGGTCTGCAGCGACCGGGCTCACACGCTCTGGCCTGGAGGTCCAGTTGCTGGTCCGCATCTCCGGTGACCGGTTCTTCCATGACGGCCGGCTGGCCCCCGCAAGCCCGGGTGCGGCCCGGAGGAGGCCCTGGCCCACGACATCCTGGCTGCCACCCGCGAGGCCCTGTCCAACTGCGCCGGCCACGCCCGCGTCACCGCCGTCGCCATCGCCCAGCAAGGCGGCCTGATCGCCCTCGAGGTCACCCGACAACGACCGCGCCTCGGCACCCCCGCCAGGTCCAGCGGCCTGGCCGGCATGCGCCGCCTCGCTGAAACAACGGCGGGACCCTCTGGCTCACCAGCTCCCATTTGGTGAAGGCGTCAGCTGAGCCCCAGCGCCCCGGCCACTGTTCGCGCCGCGGCACCTCCTTTCTCGATGCCCACGTCAATGGCCGCCGTTACGTTGAGGTCAGCCGCCAGCAGCCGGCCGATTTCCGGTACCGCCGCCGGGGTCGTGCAGGGGCGCCCGGCCGCCTGGTACAGGTCTTCCAGGCGTTTCTCCGCCCTGTCGAGCAGGGCGGGAAAGTAGTCCCAGTCCTCACCCCATGGCCGGTCCAAGATCATCAGCCGCACTGCCGCGGCGGGATGGCTGTCAACAAGGTCGCGGACGAGCACCAGGTTCCGCGCGGACTTGGCCATCTTCGCTCCCCCGACCCGGACCGTGCCCGCGTGCAGCCACGCGCGCGCGTAGGGTCGGACACCGGTGAACGCCTCGGCCATGGCCGCGTGGTAGGCGTGATGCGGGAAACGCAGGTCAGCGCCGCCTGCGTGGACATCGACCCCGGTGCCGAAAACCGACAGCGCCATCGCCGCGCATTCCGCGTGCCACCCCGGACGGCCGCGTCCCCACGGCGACTCCCACGCCGGATGGCCAGGCTCATCGGCCTGCCAGACCGCCACGTCCAGCGGGTCGTCCTTTGCGGCGTCATCGGGCCGGCCGGCGTATTCCGCGGACAGGCGCAACGCCGTGCCCAGGTCCAGCCCTGACCCGCGGACAGCGGGCTCGCCGCGGAAGTAGACGCTGCCGTTGCGCACATAGGCGGCATCGGCGGCCAGCAGGCCCCAGGACAGGCGGATGACCTGGTCGACGTAACGGCGTGCCCGGGGCTCATGCTGAACGGCCCGCACGTCCAGCGCGGCCATGTCCCGGCCGAAGTAGAACTGCTGAGCCGCCGCGAACGCGTCGTACGGTTCCCCGGCCCGGTCCGCCGCCTGGTCCAGCACGTCATCGACGTCGGTGACGTTCCGGCATATCTCGGGTTCCACACCGAGGAAGCGCAGCGTCCGGGCCAGCGCATCGACCCACACGAACGTGGCCGCGTGCCCCAGGTGCGTAACATCGTACGGCGTGATCCCGCACGCATAGATCCGGGCACGGTCGAGGAAGGCCACCCGGCGGCCACCCAGGTTCAGGCCGCCCACCCCGCCGATCCCGGCATTCACCTGCATCTCACTCATGCTCCCAGTGTGAGTCACTTCGGCACTTCCAGTGAATCAGGGCCACGCCAACAGACGAGGCCGACCGCGCCGGCGAAACTGACAGCGGCCCTTACGGTTGCGAAGTTGCCCGTGGCGGTGTCCGCGTCCAGCTTGTTCAGCTTCTTCTCACTCCGGGACGCGCAGGATGCGCAGGCCATCCTGCCTATCGACAGTTCCACCGCCTGCTGTGCCGGCGGCGGCATGGTCCCTCCCGTCGGGTGATCGCGAAACCACGCTCCCCGCTCGGAATGAAAGGCCGCTTCCTCCGGACGGATGCGTGTTCCGCCTCCGAACGCCCCCTCCTGCCGTGCGTGGCTTACCCTGAGGTGGTTCCCGGCCTCGTCGAGTGCCGCCGGCTCTAGCATCAGGACGCAACTACTGGGCGCGATTGTTCAAGCCTGTGTCGAACGCGCTGAACCGGCCGGACTCGTCGGTGACCAGCCCGGCTGCGGCCATCTCGCGGAGCCCGCTGCGCACCCGGTACAGCGGCAGGCCGGTTGCCTCGGCGACCTCTTCCGGCGAGGCGGGGCGTCGCACCGCCTCCATCATCGCCCGGCCAGAGGCGGTAAGGGTCCCGTCGGCTGAAACGCAGGCCATGGCTATATCTTCTTCGTGCACAGGTACCAGTCGGTGCACTCGTACCCGTCGGTGGCCATTCCGGCGACCCGTTCGGCGGCCTGCTCGGTTGTCGCCGGGGCCGGCACGATGACGGGCTCGCCGGGCCGCCAGTTGGCCGGGGTGGCGACCTGGTGCACGTCGGCGGCCTGCAGCGCGTCGACCAGCCGGAGGATCTCGTCCATGTTGCGGCCGGTGGTCAGCGGGTAGTAGATCATCGCCCGGAGGATGCCGCCGGGGTCGATGACGAACACGCACCGGCTGGTCTCGGTCTTGCTTTCGCCGGGCATCACCATCCCGTAGGCGGTGGCGACCTTGCGGTCCAGGTCGGCGATGACCGGGAACGGGATCGCGACACCGGTCTTCTCCTCGATGTTCCGCACCCAGGCGATGTGCGAGTACACGCTGTCGACGGACAGCCCGAGCAGCTCGGTGTGCCGCTCGCGCAGCTGCGGGCAGATTTCCGCGAAGCCGATGAACTCGGTCGTGCACACCGGGGTGAAGTCAGCCGGGTGCGAGAACAGGATCAGCCAGCCCCCCTCGTAGTCCGCCAGCCGGACCGTTCCGTGGGTCGTCACCGCCTCGAACGCGGGTGCTGGCTCGCCCAGCCGCGGCTGGCCGTAACGCGCCTCGGTGACGCTCCCGGCCTCGTCAGGCACAGTCATGACAGGTATCTCCTTGTGTCTCGGTTAGGCTTCTCCATCGGGGGCCAGGGCGGGCCGCCTGAGGCTGATGCGAACCCCCCGGCGGGTTGTGTCAGCTGGCGACCGGTTGCGGACCGTCCTGCTGAGCAGTGCGCTCGGCGTAGAACTCCTGGAACGCGGCGAACGCCCGCGCCCCGTACACGGTGGCCGGGCCGCCGTTCATCAGGAACGTGACGCCGATCGCCTCGGCCGCCTCATCCGGGGTCGCGCCGTGCAGCACCGCCGCGTGGGCGTGCGTGACGATGCACCCGTCGCACTCCTTGCTGACCGCGATGGCCAGGGCGATGAGCTCTTTGGTCCGCACGTCCAGCGCGCCCGGAGCCAGCGCGGCGTCGTAGAGCTGCTTGTAGCCCGCGTATACCTGCGGGATCGCGTGCCGCAGCTCGCGGGACGGCACCCGCAGCTCCTCCCGGACGTCCTTCCCGTAACCCATTGCCCGCTCCTTCCGATGACAGCCTTGCGACTACAGCATTGCCCAGGCGGCCCGCGCCGTGCAGCGGCCGGAGGCGTTAGGCTCCGCAGTGCCCGTCAGCGGGCATGGCCTGCGGGAACAGGTGCCTGCCCGCTGTCGGCGGCCCGCGGGCCTGGTACCAGCAGCGGGCCCGGGGCGCCGCCCTGATCGGCCGGTTCCTTCCCCTGATCCGCCGTGCACTGGAGGGCTTGCGCCGCTGCCAGGTCAGCTGCCTGGTGGGCAGGGCGGCGGGGCGCGCGGGCGGCCAGGAAGACTACGACTATCCCGGCGGCCAGTGAGAGCACGATCACCAGCGCCATGATCAGAAGCGCACCCGCTGACATATCCGAACGAGTGAGCGGAACGCCGCTCGCCAGCATAATCATCACATTCTCCAGACGAAGACTGTCTCAGGAAGCGGGCCGCCGGCGCCTGGCCGGCTGCGGAAAGCGGCTGGTCAGGCGGTTGCCGCACTGGCAGGCCAGGCGGGCTTCGGCGGTGCTCGCGATTTGTTGAGCTCCTTCATACTCAGTTGACCCGGGCAGGAGCCCGGCGGTTAGCGGCAAACGGCACACCTCCGGCAGGCATTCGCCACTTCCCGGCGGGGCTAAGGTCCCGGCGCGCGGAGTCGTGTCCTGGCGCTCCGGATCCGGGCCCATCGAGGCGGAGCTGACCTGCTGCAGGGAACTAGTTACCGGGAGCCGGGGTGAGGGACAGGCGCCAGGCGGCCTCGCCGCCGATCAGGTCGGAGACGTCGCGGTGGCCGGAGCGGCGCAGCAGGCTGGCCGCGATGGACGAGCGGGTGCCGCCCGCGCAGTACACCACGACCGGCGTGCCGGCCGGCACCTCGGACAGGCGCCCGGGCAGTTCGGCCAGCGGGATGTGCAGGGAGCCGCCGATGGCCCCGGCGGCGCGCTCGCTGGCGTTGCGCACGTCAAGTACAGCCGGCGGGTTGTCGCGGCCGAGTGCTCCGCGCAGCTCACTGGCCGTCAGACGGCTGGCCTGGTCTACCTCACCGGGGGCGGCGAGGAACGCCGCCTCGGGCTCGCCCAGGTCGCCGGCCACCGTGTCGAAACCGATCCGGCCAAGCCGGGTGATGACCTCCTGCTCCCCGCCGGACGGCGCGATCACGAGGATCTCGCGGCCGGGCTCGGCCACCGTGCCGGCGCGTTCGGCGAACCGGCCGTCGGCCGGCACGTTGAGCGAGCCGCGCAGGTGGCCGGCGGCGAAGTCGCGGGGGTCGCGGGCGTCGATGACGACCGCGCCGCGGGCGCGGCGGTCCAGGAACTCCGCCGTAGGCAGCGGGCTCGCGCTCGAATCGACGTCGAGGAGGCCGTGCTGCCTGCGGTTGAGGACGGCGTCGAAGACGAAGTACCCGGGTGCCGGGGGCTGCCCCTCGGTGACGAGGGCCACGAACTCGTCCTCGCCCATCGGGGCGCAGGCGTAGTTGGTCCGCCGCTGCGCGCCGATGGTGGACTGCCGCTCGGTCGACAGGTTCTTGCCGCACGCCGAGCCCGCCCCGTGGGCGGGGAAGACGCGGACCTCGTCCGGGAGGGCCATCAGCGTGTGCTGCACGCTGTCGTACAGCATCCGGCCGAGTTCGTCGGCCTCCACGCCGAGGGAAGACAGCAGGTCGGGCCGCCCGACGTCGCCGATGAACAGGGCATCGCCGGTCAGCACCCCGTAGGGCACCAGGTCGGAGGCGCGGGAGTAGACGAGGATGCTGACCGACTCCGGCGTGTGCCCCGGTGTCTCGCGGATCTCCAGGGTCACGTCGCCCAGGCTGATCCGCTCGCGGTCGGCGAGCCCCCTGATCGGGTACTCGACCTCGGCCGCGCGCCGGCCGTAGCCGATCCAGGCCCCGGTCGCGGCCGCGAGCTCGAGGTGCCCGGCGGCGAAATCGGCGTGGAAGTGCGTGTTGATGACCGCCTCGATGACGAGCCCGCGGGCTCGCGCGTCGGCGAGATACTCCGACACGTCGCGGCGCGGGTCCACCACCACCGCGCGGCCGGTGGTCTCGTCGCCGATGAGGTAGGACGCCTGCGACAGGCAGTCGAGGTAGTGCTGGGCAAAGTACATCGTGGTCTCCGGTCGGTGTTCGGGTTAGGCGCGGCCCTTGAGCATGCCCTGCCAATAGAGGGCGGGCAGCCCGTAGCGCTTGAGCAGGTACATGTCCCGCCGCGGCTTGAGGGTGTCGATGAACGGGATGCTGGGGGTGCGCTCCAGGTCGTAGTTGAACTCGGCCATCAGCAGCTTGTTCCGCGAGGTGACCAGCGGGCAGGACGTGTACCCGTCGTAGCTCCTGGTCTCGCCGCCGTGCATCGCGGCGAGCAGGTTGGCCGCGATCACGGGCGACTGCTTGCGGATCGCGGCCCCGGTCTTGGAGGTCGGCAGGTTGGCGGCGTCGCCGAGGGCGGAGACGTTCGGCCAGTCGGGGTGCCGCAGGGTGTGCTTGTCGGCTGCGATGTAGCCGAATGGGCTCGCGGGGTCGGCCAGCGGCGACGCCTTGACCCAGTCCGGGGCGCTTTGCGGCGGGGTCACGTGCATGACGTCATAGGCGATCTCCTCCTTCGTGCCCGCCCTGGTGTCCGTGATCACTGCCCGCCTGGCGTCCCCGTCGACCTCGTGAGCTGGGATTCCAGGCGTACCTCGATGCCGTAGCCGGCCGCGATGCCGGTGAGTACCTTCGCCCAGTCGGGCTGGCTGAACATCACCGCGGTGGGCAGCACGAGGATGACCCGGATGCGGTCGAGCACGCCCTGGCTGCGCCACCAGTCGGCGGCCAGGTAGGCGATCTTCTGCGGGGCCCCGGCGCACTTGACCGGCCCGGCCGGCATGGTGAAGAGCGCGGTGCCGCTGCGCAGGCCGCGGATAAACTCCCAGGTCCGCGGGGCCAGGTCGTAGCGGTAGTTGCTTGAGACGCCGCGCTCGCCCAGGGTCTGCGCGAGACCGGGAACCTGGTCGAAGTCGAGTTGCAGGCCCGGCGCCATGACCAGGTAGTCGTAGCCGAGGACCTGGCCCGAGCCCGTGGTCACGCGCTGCGCCGCCGGGTCCACCGCCGCCGCGGCGCCCTGGATCCAGGTCACCCCCTGCGGCATGACCCGGGACTGCGGGCGTACCGAGGCGCGCTGAGGTGTCCGGCCGCCGCCGACCAGGGTCCACAGCGGCTGGTAGTAGTGGCTGGCCGAGTGCTCGAGGACGGCCACGTCCGGCAGACCGGCGCGGCGGAGCCGGGCGGCGAGCGTCAGCCCGGCGGAGCCGCCGCCGACGATCAGTACCTTATGGCGGCCGTCCGGGGCATTCACGGAATTCATTCCTATTCCCCTCCAGGGCGGGTCTGAAATGATCTCTTCCTTCTTTATCCGGGAGCCGTTTACCTGTCAATCGGAGCTGCCCTTCCCGCTCGGCTGCCGATCTTTTATCTTATTGTTTTTAGGCTTTTGAGCTCCAGGTATAGGCAGGCGCTTATCGGAAGATCAGAATTTACTATTAGACAAAACGATTTTTCGATATGCATATTTGAGGAGAAGCTCACCGTGCCGGCACCGTCGTCGGCGCTGGTTTTTCGGAGGAAATCGTGCTGCTCGCGCTGCCTATCGGGATCCTGATCGGCCTCAGCCTCGGCGCGCTCGGCGGCGGCGGGTCGATCCTGACCGTGCCGGCGCTTGTCTACCTGCTGGGCGAGAGCCCGCACAGCGCGACAACCGCTTCCCTGATCATCGTCGGCGTCACCGCCATCGTGGGCATGGCCGTCCACCTGCGCGCCGGTCGGGTCCGGGTTCGCTCGGGAGCCGTGTTCGGCGTCCTCGGCGCGGGCGGGGCCTTCGTCGGCAGCCGTCTGTCGGCCAGCATCGACCCGAACGCCTTGCTGGCTGCGTTCTCCGTGCTCATGGCGGGCGCGGCGGCCACGATGCTGTACCGTCAGCGCTCCGGCGCCGCCCCGGCACGGGAACCGCAGGCCGCGGCCGGGCCGCCGGCTACGGGGCGCATGCCAGGTGACTCAACTGGCCAGGATGACCACGGCGGCTCCAGCACTTTCAACGGCAGGCTGGGGGTGCGTCAGTCTCCGCCGCAAGCCGCTTCCCGGGCACCGGCCGCCTCGCCCGTGTCGCCCGTCCGCGTGGTGATCGCGGCGACGGTCGTCGGGCTGGTGACCGGGTTCTTCGGCGTTGGGGGCGGGTTCGTGGTCGTCCCGGCGCTGGTGCTTGCCCTCGGCTTCGACATGCCGGTGGCGGTGGGCACGTCCTTGTTGGTGATCGCGATCAACTCTGCCTCGGCGCTGCTGTCCAGGCTCGGCACCCACGCGAGCATCGGGGGCGGCCTGCTGATCACGTTCACTGCTGCCGCTGTCGTCGGGGCCGTGGCCGGGAGCCGGATCGCCTCGAAGGTCAGGCCCGAGCGCCTGGCCGTCGCCTTCGCCGTCCTGATGATCGCGATCGCCCTCTACACTGCGGCCCGCAGCATCCCCGCGCTCGCCTGAACCCGCGGTCACCCGCGCGGGCGGTCGGCCAGGCGGGCGGCGACGGCGAGGAACGCGGCGGCCGCCGGGGTCGGCGAGCCTGGCCGGTGCACGATCACCAGGTCCCGCGTCAGCGGCGGGTCGAACGGGACGGGAACCGCGCCCTGCGCGGCGGCAAGCACGGCGATCGCCTCGGGCATGACCGCCGCCCCGGCGCCGGCCAGCACCAGCGGGAGGACCGCCTCCCGCTGGCTCGTCTCGATCGCGACGAGGGGACGCAGCCCTTCCCGTCCGAGGGCGGCCTCGAGTAGCCGGCGACCTGAGCTGCCCGGCGGGGTCAAGATCAGCGGGACGTCCGCCAGGCTTCCCGGCCGCAGCGCGCCGGCCGGGACGGCGGAACCCGGCGGGAACACGGCGACCAGCTCCTGCCGGCGGAACGGCACGGTCAGCAGGCCGTCGGCGGCACGGCTGGCGTCGGTGACGCCCACCTCCGCGACGCCGGCCCGCACCTGGTCGGCCAGTTCGTCCGGATCGGCTGGCGAGGCGATGTGTACAGTGACCGCCGGGTGTGCCCGCCGGTAGGCGCCGAGCAGCGCGGGCATCGGGTCGGTGGACAGGGTCGGCAGCGCGGACAGGTCAAGGCGTCCGCTGCTCAGCTTGTTGACCTCGGCGGTGACCTGGCGGGCCGCGTCGATCTCGCGCAGCACCGACCGGGCCGGGCCGACCAGCGCCGCGCCGGCGTCCGTCAGCTTCACCGTCCGGCCCAGCCGCTGGAACAGCGGGCCGCCGAGCTCGGCCTCCAGCTCGGCGATCGCCTGGGACAGGGCAGGCTGGGAAATGTGCACCGCCTGGGCGGCGCGGGTGAACCCGTCGTGCTCGACCACGGCGAGGAACAGGCTCAGCCGCCGGATGTCGAGCGCCGACACCCGGTAACCGCCCGGGGCCGCCATGTCAGGATCCGGCTTTCGTGCTCATGCCCGCCGCGCGTGGATGCGCTCCACCGTGCCCGCCTTCAGCCGCTCGGTCTCCACGACCTGGAACCCGGCCGCCTTGACCAGGGGCAGCTGGCGGCGGGTGAAGTGCTCCCCGGCCGCCCGGATCGTGATGCGCTCGGCGAGCCACTGGACGGCGTAGAACGGCGGCCACGTGCTGCCGACGTGGTCGAACAGGAGCAGGCGCCCACCGGGGCCGAGGACTCGCCGCATCTCAGCGATCGCCGCGACAGGGCCGGGGATGGTGCACAGCGACAGCGCGCAGACCACGGTGTCGAACGAAGCGTCACCGAACGGAAGGTGCTCGGCGTCGCCTTCGAGCAGGATCACGTCACGGCCGAGGCCTGCAGCACGCTGCCGGGCGGCGGCCAGCATCGCGGGGCTGAGCTCGACTCCGATGATGGTGACACCGGCCGGGTAGCCAGGCAGGTTGCGGCCGGTACCAATCGCGACTTCGAGGACCCGGCCGCGGGCGCGCTCACCGAGCCATTCCCGCCCGCCGGCGAACCAGGTCCTCTCGAAGAAGGCGATCTGCCTGTCGTACCCAGGCGCCGCCCGGTCCCAGACCCGTTTCTGCCGTGCTGCCGGAGTCTCGCGCGTCTTCGCCCTGGCGATACTAGTCATCAGGCCGGTCCTTCCGTATTCGCGGGGTGAGGACGGGGTGAGGAACAGCGCATGCCCCGGTACTCGAACAGACGGTAGTCCGGCCCGCGGCGCGGCCGGGCCTGCGCCGTCCCCGTTAGCTCGGCGTTCAGCGAGCGGTTTGAAAGGGGTGTCGAGATGGCGGCTCAGCTGCGGCCCAGCAGCTTGCGCAGCCAGCCGCCGCTGGCGGCGGGATTACTGGCGTGGCCGGCGCAGCGCTGAGAGTCCGGAACGCCAGCCATCACCTGCTCGACGTGCTGGCCGCAGCCCGCCCAGGTGGCCTTGCCGCACGTCCTGCAGGTCACGGCTCGGCACATGATGGTTCTCCTTCACGGTTGGGTGTGGCATGCAAGGAGTTGGCGGCCTTGTCCACCGGAGTCGCGGGCCCTTCCTTGCCGCCGGGGCATCAAAATACCCTATGGGGTATCTAGTAATCCGACTATAACACCCGTGGGGGTATCCCAAGACAGGCGCTTCGGGATGCGGGCAGCAGTGGGCTGCCCGGCGGTCAGTGCCCGGCGGAGAAGATTTCTCGCACTTCCCGTGCGGCGTAGTAGACCAGCACGTACGCGGCGGCGGGGTCGGCCCACCACCAGCCGGCTGCGGCGTTCAGCAGCAGGCCGGCCAGCACGGCGACGGCCAGGATGGCGTCGACCAGGGTCACCCGGCCCTCGGTGCGAAGCACCGGGTTGCCCAGCGCCCGGCCGGTCCGGGCCTTCCCGGCCGCCAGCGCGAACATCACCACCGCGGTCACCGTGGTCCACGCGATCCCCGTGAGGGAGTGACGGGGGTGGTACCCGGCCGCCAGCACGACGGTCGACTGGACGAGCAGGTAGACGGCCAGCCCGGCGAAGGCGTACCCGATCAGCCGCAGCCCCCGCCGCTGCCGGTCCTCGCCGGTCCCGGACAGCTCCCAGATCACCACGGTCGACGCGCCGATCTCGATCACCGAGTCCAGGCCAAACCCGGCCAGCGCCACCGACCTGGCTGCCACCGCCGCAAACGCAAGCACGACGATCCCGGTCACGTTCCAGCCAAGCGTCACGTACTCCAGCGCGAACCCCCTGCGCAGCAGCCGGGCGCGCAGCGAATCTTCAGCCACGGTCACGCTAAGATCATCGCCGTCCCGGTGCCAGCGTGCCCAGTCCTGGCGCCCGCTGTTCACTCATAGTCCGCCACCCGGAAGCCGAGGGTTACCCGGGCCGGGCCGCCAGTTGGCACGGATGCGTGACCTCCGTGGAACGAGGCGCCCCGCGGGCCGACAGGGCACAGCGAAACCGCACACCCGCGGTGGCCAGCTCAGCGGCCAAGGCCGCTCGCGGTGCCGGCGCGCAGTTCCGGACCGCTCTTTCATCCTCGGCTACGCGGACGTTACGGGCCGCTGGTGCGCACCGGCCGCATGCGCCTGGCACTCTCGTTCGGCGGCAGCCGCCTGAGCCAGCACCGCCCGGGCGAACTGCCGCGCCTCAGCCACCGTGAGGCCGGCCCACCCGGTACCTTCGCAGCCCGGGCACTCCCCGAGGCCCACGAAGACCCGCGCGGTGGGATGACGCGCATCGCCCAGCGCGAGCCTGCCGACCGTGAGTTCCCGCCCGCAGCTCGTAAGCAGGTACTCGTGCTTTCCGTCAGGAGCCGTGCCCGCGTCTGGACCTCGCCTCATCACGCACCTCCTGGATTTTGCCTAGCCACCGCTTCCTATACCCCACCGGGTATAGGCGCGAACTGGCCACCGTTATTCCTGTCTGCGCCAGGCACGCGCTGACCCGGCCCGATCCCCGCGACCATCCCGGCGGCGGCCAGTTCGCAGGCACGCCGCGGACCGATACGTCAGCGGCGCCGCCGCCTCGCGGGCAGGGAATGCCCCTCGCCGGAGGGCGTTATACCCATGGGGGTATTATTACCAGCAACCGAAGGGGCGAAAATGAGTACCGTCGCACTCACCGAGGACACGTTCAAGGACACGGTCACCAAGCCGGGGATCACGATCGTCGACTGGTGGGCATCGTGGTGCGGCCCGTGCCGGATGTTCGCGCCGGTCTTCCAGGCCGCCAGCGAGAAGCACCCGGGCATCACGTTCGGCAAGGTCGACACCGAGGACCAGCGCGGCCTGTCCGCCGCCGCCCAGATCACCTCCATCCCGACACTGATGGCCTTCCGGGACGGCATCCTGGTGTTCTCCCAGCCCGGCGCGCTGCCCGCGGCATCACTGGAGAAGGTCATCCAGGCGGTCCGGGAACTGGACATGGACGAAATCCGCGTGAAGGCCGCCGCACGGGAAGGGGCAGACCGGTGAGCTACGGCACCAGCGTCATGGTCCGCGCGCCGTTCACCGAGACGGTCACCCGGGTCCGTGAGGCCCTCGCCGGCCAGGGGTTCGGCGTGCTCACCGAGATCGACGTGACCGCCACCCTGCGGGCGAAGCTGGGCGAGCAGATCGAGGACTACGTGATCCTCGGCGCCTGCAGCCCGCCGTTCGCGCACCGGGCCCTCGGCATCGACCGCAGCATCGGGCTGCTGCTGCCGTGCAACGTCGTCGTCCGGGCCACTTCGGACGGCACGATCGTGGAGGCGCTCGACCCGCAGGTCATGGTCACGCTGACCGGACGGCCGGAGCTGAAGCCGGTGGCTGACGAGGTCGCGCGCAGGCTCACCAGCGCGCTCGCCAAACTCGCACCGGGAGATGACGCGCTCTGACCGCGCGGACATCATCACCGGCTCCCGGAATGTGGTGTACACCACGGTGCACGCCGCGGACGCGCAGAACCCCGCCGTCCGTCATCGGTCCGGCCCGCGGAACCCGATACCCTGATGGGTATAGTCAAGCGGTACGGAGAAGTGCGGCACCCGGCTTCACGCTCCGGATGCGCGAACCTGAGGGAGCCGTCATGGACGTAGACAGCGAGACGATGGCCAGCGTGCTCCGGCGGCTCAAGCGGGCGCAGGGCCAGATCGGCGGCGTCATCAAGATGATCGAGGACGGGCGCGACTGCGCGGACGTAGTGACACAGCTCGCCGCCGCGTCCCGGGCGCTCGACCGCGCCGGCTTCAAGATCATCGCGACCGGCCTGCAGCAGTGCGCCCTTAACAGCGACGAGGCGAGCGACGCCGGCCGCGCGCAACTCGAGCGGCTGTTCCTGTCGCTCGCCTGAGACATCGCCAGAAGGACAGGCCAGTGACAACCAAGGAACAGGCGGAATGGAACCGGCGTTACTCCGGCCCGGACCTGGTCTGGGGCTCCGGCCCGAACCGCTTCGTCACCGACCAAGTGACCGCGCTGCCCGCCGGGCGGGCGATCGACCTGGGAACCGGCGAAGGACGCAACGCGATCTGGCTCGCCGAGCGCGGCTGGCAGGTCACCGCGGTGGACTTCTCCGCCGCCGGCCTCACCCGGGCCGCCCAGCTGGCCACAGAACGCGGGGTGAACGTGGACTGGGCACAGGCCGACCTGCTCGACTACCAGCCCGCGCCCGGCGGCTACGACCTCGTTCTCGTCGCCTACATTCACTTGCCGGCGCCCGGCCTCGCGCGAGTCTTCCGCACCGCGGCCGCGGCGGTCGCGCCGGGCGGCACGCTGCTGGTGATCGGTCACGACCGCGACAACATTGTCCACGGGCACGGCGGGCCGCAGGATCCCGACCGGCTTTACACCCCAGCGGCGGTCACCGCAGAACTGGACGGGCTGGCCGTCCGGCGCGCGGAACAGGTCACCCGGCCTGTGCGGACGCCTGAGGGCGAGCGGACCGCGATCGACACCCTCGTCCGGGCCGAACGCCCGGCATAGCTAGCTCCGCGCGGCCACGCAACGGCCGATCGTGCCCGGCGGCTGCCCGGCGAAATCGCTACCGGCCTCGGCTTGTAGCTGGCCGACAACCACCCGCGGCAGCGCCCAGGCCAGGGCCGGGAGACCGCCCTTGCCTTCGCAGGCCCGCAGCCTCGCGGTGAGACAACCCCGGGAAGGCCCGAACTGCTGTGCCGGACACTGTTGCCGAAAAGCTCACTCGCGAGCAGGACAGCATCATCCCCGCAGGGATGCCCCGGGCCGAGCACCGCGCCCGCGGTCATCATCAGCGCGGACAGCGTCTTCACCCGGTTCGGGCTGGCCAACTCCGTGGCCGACACCTGGCTGCCCCTGGCCCACTGGCTGCTGCAGGCAGCCGGTTACGAGGCGACCCTCACCGAGGCGGCATACGCCCTCGAGTTGGCCGCCCGGCTGGTCGCCGTGCCGGTCAGCGCGGTCGCCGGCGCAGCCCGCCGCCACCCGCTGGCCGCACTCGGGATCGGGGCAGCCATTGCCCTCGTCGCTTACCAGGCCGGCTACCTCAAGCGCGACCGGCTCCGGGCGGCGGGCGAGGAGATCCGCAGGGTGGCCGCGACGGGCATCGAGACCTTCGGCAACGCTACCGACGCCTACGGCAAGGCGCGCCAGGCCCTGCGGGTGATCGAGCCCTACGGCACGCCGACGGTAGAGGAACTCGCCGCCCGCCACCTGGCGCGCGTGCGGCGCCCGCTGCCCCCCGATGAGCTTGCCGCAGCTCTCGAAGCTGCCGGGCACGCAGTGTCCTCAGCGGAGTTGCGAGATGCAACCGGCCGCCACCCGGCATTCCGGACCAGGGCCAAGGCCAGCCAGCCCGCCTTGATCGGCATCGGCCGGATCGCGCGGCCAAGCACGGCGGCGATCGTGTCCCCGGCCGCGACGATAACGTGGGGACCGTGACTGAAGACGGCGAAGCTGTAGATCCCCAGGTGCCGACTGTCCCGTTGCCCGCGGAAACCCTCGTGATGGACATGGAGACTGGGCGGCAGCTTCTCCGGGTCAACGGCTTCATGCCGCTCCCGCCCGGAGCCAGGCTCGAACTCGGCTGACCTTGCCTGGTTCGCCGACTGCTTCTCGTCCGCCCCCGTGTCCTGTTCTTCACGATTTTCCGCGGGCCCTTCGACGTCCCCCCTCTCGCCGACTGACCGGACAGGTCCGGCTACAGACGCCGATGGCCAGTGGCTGAACCGTTCCCATCGCGGATGCGTGCATAGCAGTGAGACCGTTGCCACGCTCAGTGGCCCGCAGACAGGAGGATCACGCCCATGACTAACCCGGACTGGACCGGCTACGAGCCGGGCAGCCAGAACCAGCCATTCAGCCCGACAGGCCAGTACCTCTCGCACGGCTACCAGCCGCAGTACGGAACATACCCGGGGCGCGCCGCGCCGCAGTACGGCGCCTGGCAGCCGCAGCCGCCGGACTACCGGGCCTGGGTTATCGCCGCTATAGCCGGCGGCGTGCTGTTCAGCCTTCTGATCGGCATGCCGCTGGGCCTGATCGCCCAGCGGAACTCGCGGCGCGTCCGCAGCAGGTCGCAATCCGGAGACCACGACGGGGCAGCCAGGGCCTCCCGGTCGGCCCGGTCCTGGGCGATTGCCTCCATAGTCTTCGATGTGCTCGGCCTGCTCCTGGTCATCGTCTTGTTCTCACACTCCGGCCAGCCGACGGGCTGAGGCTCCTCGCTGCCGAACTGGCTACGGGCAGCCGCCTGAGCGGTACCGGGCCGAGGACGAGCAACGCCAGGTCATCCGGTACCTGAACCGCTCTATGCAGCTCTCAGAGGAAAGCTTCGGCAACCTGGAGGACATGGAGCCCTGGATGAAGGTGCCGCAGCTCGGAAGGCGGCCCAGTGGCCGCAGACTGCCTGCCGAGCCTGTGGGTGCCGGAAACTGTGTCACCACACGTGAGCTGGTCGTATTCACGGATGAGGCAGCGGACCCTGTCCTGCTGGAGCACGCCTATGCGGGTTGTCCCCTCTTGACCGCAGCGTCCGGGGCCCGGCTTCGGGCGAGCATTTCCCGGGTGCGAAGACCGGCGTCAGGTCCACGCGGGGTATACGGAAGGTGCGCTGCATGTACACGCCTGCCTGTCCCCGCCGTTGCGTGTGCCGAAAATTCATCCGTGCAGGTGAGAGGGATCGACCCGGCGCCCGGACGCTCGGCCACGACCTGGGCCAGCTTCCTGCAATCCCAGGCAGAGGCCCTCTTGGCCTGCGACTTCTTCGAAACGGTCACCCTGTCGGGGACGCGGGTGTTCGTGCTAGCGGTGATCGAGCACCACACCCGCCGGATCCGGGTGCTGGGCGCGACCGCGCACCCAACCGCCTCCTGGGTGGCCCAGGCCGCCCGGAACTCGGTCATGGACCTTCAGGACGCCGGATGCCGGACCCGGTTCTTGATCCGGGATCGGGACGGCAAGTTCCCTGAATTGTTCGACGCCGTCTTGGCTGATGCGGGTATCGAGGTCGTGCTCAGCGGCGTCCGGATGCCACGCATGAATTCGATCATGGAGCGGTGGCTGCAGGCCTGCCGTCGTGAGCTGCTGGACCAGACCTTGATCTGGAACCAGCGCCACCTGCTGCACGCTTTGCGGGAGTTCGAAGGCTTCTACAACGGGCATCGCCCCCATCAGGGCATCGCCAATGCCCGCCCACTGCGACCGCTGCCTCCGCCGATCGACCTGGACCAGATCGCCCACCTGGACATACGAAGACGCCAACGCCTGGGCGGGATCCTCCACGAATACGAACATGCCGCCTGACGTGCACGGATGAGGTTTTCGGCAAGAGCACCGATTCAGCGGCAAATTTCGCCACCAGGGTATTTTTTGAATTTTCGGATAAGGGCTATCACGCTTGGTCAATAAACCGCGAATCACTGCCGATCCCGTGCACCTGATTGCGGTCCTCGCGGCCACTCGGTTTCCCGGGCCGGTCATCTGCAAGCTGACCGCTTCTCCGGCCAGGCGGCAGGTGCCACTTCGGCACGATTGAGCCAGCTGAACGGCGGAGCACGGGCATGCTGGCTTCCTAAGTATTCGCTCTGAATATCAAGCCCGAGAGAGCGGCCGGCTGCACTGCAGGAGCGCACCGTACGGCGATAATCCCCGATAAAACCTCGGGCCCCTGACAGCATACGAATCTTGGCCTGAGCACGTACGCCGCTAAACACCCAGGATGCCTAGCCCGGCTCCTACCGCAGGTAATCAGCCGCTGTTAGCATCAAGATAAAAGTGATGAGGGGGAAGGTGATTATGTTCGAAATGCTGCAGGAACGCCTTATGCCTGTTCTCTCCGCCGAGAACGCACGGAGAATGGGCCGGGCCGGACTTCACCAGCCATGCCTGATCATCTTGACCGGGCTGGTCATCCAGCTTGCCCTGGGTATGATCCTCAACCTCTACATCGCCATCCCGGCCGCCGGCGCCCGGACCTCGTACCTACGGGAAATCGAGACCGCGCCCGGCATGCTGACCGCGCACGCCCTGGTCGCCCTGCTGATTCTCGCCACCGCGGGCATCTTGCTGCTGCGGGCGGTCGCACTGCGGGACATGGCGGTCATCGCCCTGGTGGCGGCCGGGCTCGCGGCCCTGCTCGGCGCGTTCGCAGCCGGAGAGGTGTTCGTCAGGAACGACGAGAGCAGCGCGTCTCTGTCCATGGCGATCCTGACCGGTGCCGCACTACTGTGCTACATCTGCCTCCAGGCGATCATCATCCGGCAGCGACCGGCGCCACGGGAAGGGCGCCGTGGGCCAAGGCCGTCTGGCGGGCGCGGGACGCCACCGCCGGGGTGACCCGGGACGAGGCTGGCCGACGCAGCCTGGAAGGTCAGCCGGACCGCAGGCTGGAGGTTTTCGCCGGACCTGAAGTGAACGGTCCCGCTCTGAACCAGTCCCGCGCCGGGATGGAACCGGCGCACCCCGGGCAGCGGGCAGCCCGTTAGTGGATGGCGGACCTGCGAGCGCAGGAACTGCCGCCACGTCGTGCGGCTGCGCTGCGGCGCGGGCGGGACCCGCAGTCGCTTTAGGATCCGCCGCACCGTGGATGCTCCGACCCGGTATCGAGGCCGAGCAGCTCGCCTTGGATCCGCTTGCAGCCCCAGCCCGGGTTCTCCCCCGCCATCTGCCCGATCAGCGCCACAAGCTTGGCGTCAAGTGGCGTTCGTCCTCCCTTGGGCGGACAGGTCCAGCGCCAGCGGACCAGCCGCCGGTGCCAGCGCAGCAGAGTGTCCGGCGTCACCAGCCGGCTCATCCTCAGCTGCCCGGGGAGGAGCCTGGCCAGGGCGGCGAGTATCGCGCGGTCCGCCCAGTCCACCCTGGGCCTGGGTGCTGCCGGCGCAGCACGGCGACTTCGTGGCGCAGCACTAGCAGCTCGGCGTCCTTCGACGCCGCCGAGCGCGTCAGCAGCGCCATCCAGCCAGCCAGGCGGACGAAGATCAGGTAGAGCATCCGTACTGTCACAAACCCGCGATACTGCCAGCCGCACGACCAGCACCGCAGGCGAACCCGCAGGTCAGACGCATATGACCCGTTTTGGAACCCCACAGGCCCAGGTGGGAGCACCAGGTCAAGGGCAGTGACAGGGTTTCCGGCACCCACAAGGTCAGATCTGCGGTTGGCTGCCGTTGACGAAGCTGGACGCGCCCGAGGCGAGGAGGACCGCAGCCCTGGCGATCTTGTCGGGATCGGCGACGCGGCCGACGGGGACGGTGGCGGCAAAGCCGTCGAGCGGTGCCTGCCGGTGTTCTTCCGGGGCGATGCCGACCAGCCCGGGGATCACGGTGGGCCCGGCAGGCCCCTGGTGGACGTGCTCCTGGCAGTGCTGCACGGCATCGAGGCCCTGGGCAGCGCCCGCGCGGACGCCGACACCCTCCGAGCACCGCCGACACCGCGGTCGGTCTCCTGCCGTAAACGCCGCGAGCGGCGGGCCCCTCAGGAAACCGGCCGCAGGTACTCGAACATCGCGCCGTCAGGATGGCGCGCGACCAGGCGCGTGCCATTGGGAACCTGGCCTGGCCCCTCAGTGATCTCCGCTCCGGCGGCGGCCAGGGCGGCGATGACTGGGTCCAGCGACTGGACCAGGACCGTAGCCAGGTGGGACTGGCGCTCCTCGTCGGCACCCGCGATCAGCAGGTAAGGGCCGACCAGTGCGAGCTGGACCTCCCCGAAGGGGAACCTCGTGACGGGTACGCCGCCAGCCAGCTCCTGGTACAGCGGTAGCGCCGTGTCCATGTCGTCCACGCGGACATTGACGACCATGGCACTGATGTTCGGCATCTGCGTTTTCCTGCTCCCCCATTTGAGTCCCGCCTTGCCGAGCGGGCCGGGCCACGTGCCCGGCAAGGCTGAGGATACTGTGCGTGCCGAAAACCTATGCCACCAGGCGGTATTCATGGATTACGCCACCAGCGCGAGGTGGCGCAGGATCACGATCTCTGCGGTCTGCCATGCCTCCTCACGCCGGGATAGCCGCAGCCACGCGGTCACCCGCGTGATGAAAAGGAAGGCGAACTGCAGGCCCATGACCGGCGATCATCACGGGCGGGGCTTCGCATCCGTAACGGCGCGCTAGGGCAGGGCCCGGAACTCAGCCGGGCGCTGCGGCGTGGCCTGCGCGAGCGCCGCCTTCACCCCGACCGCGTCATAGTCCTTGCCGTAGACGGGGGTCCCTGGCTGCTGACGCCATGATTCCTCCAGGTCGCCGGCATCGACCGGATCGAAGCCGAGGTCGTCCACCAGGCGCAGCACCAGGTCCTTGCCCACCTCGGGACCTGCCACCGGAAGCGCGATACGGCCCGCGGTCCCGGCCGGAACGCCCTTGTCCAGCAGATGCTTCCAGTAGATCCCGTTGAAGACCTTGTGCACCGGGGCGCCGATCACCTCGGAGACCCACTCGCTCTCGGTCTGGCCGTTCTCGATCGCGTCGATGCGGCCGTCGCGCTGCTGAGGGTAGTAGTTGTTGGTCTCAATCACCGGTGCGCCGCTCTTGCGGCCGTCCACGATCCCGGACACCAGATCAACGACGTTCTTCTGCGGGATGCTGACGATGACCAAGTCGGCGCCGGTGGCCGCGTCCGCCGCCCACACCGCCGTCGCCCCGGTCTCCTGCGCGAGGTCCTTAAGCGTCTCGGGCGACCGGGAGTTAGCAACGTAGATGTCGTGCCCGAGTGCCGCAAGCTTGCGTGTCAAGGTGCCGCCGATCTGGCCGGCCCGATGATTCCGATTCTCACGCCGACGCCAACCCCGCCGGTCCCATCGGTATTCCACGGGACTAGGCCGCGCCTCGCGGCAGCGCGGTCACGGCGTTTCTCACTCCAGCGGGCTTTCCGGACCGGCTGCCGGGTAACCCGGCGACGTGGCTTCCGGCGTCGCAGGCGAGGCGCCAGGTCCGCAGGGCTCCTCGTCCGTGGCGAAGGCCACCGGGCTTAACGTCGGACGCCTCCTCCTTTGCGGTAGCGCCAGAACCCGGCCGCGACGGTCTCCTCGTCACCGAGAGCGCTCGGACTCCAGCGACCGCAGCGACTGCGTCCGCGACGCCGTCGCCGACGAGGCAGGCGACGGCGGCGTGTAGACCTGGGTGCCGCAGCCGGCGAGGACCAGGCACGCAGCGCCGACGAGCACGGCCGAGGACCGCACGGTCGAGGGGATCACGCGGTCAAGCATGCCAGCTGCCGCCGCACCGTGCTTGTTCGTCGGCTGCGGCACCAGTGACCTTCTCGTGGCCTCGGCCAGGGTTCCGATGGACCGTGACTATGCGCGGCAAGGCCGTCAGGCCAGGCCGGGCCAGTACCCAGCCCAGGTGCGGGCGCCGGCGTCGGAGCCGATAGCCTGCTCAAACCGGGCGCGGGCCAGGCGCTGCCTGAAAGGATCCGCGTTCTGAGGGCACAGGCCGAAGATCATGTCCGACTGCCAGTGCGACCACTCCTGGTACCGCCACGTCCGCTCCAGGCAGGCGGCGGAGTAGCCGCGCAGGGCGGCGCCGCCGTCACCGTCGGCGTAAGCGCGGACCGCCGCCGCGAAGACCTCCGCGTCGAACAGCGCCAGGTTCATCCCCTTGGCCCCCATCGGCGAGATCACGTGCGCGGCGTCGCCGAGCAGGTAGAGCCGCCTGTACGTCATCGGCTCGCGGACCAGCGCGCGCAGCCGGAACAGCTCGGTCTCGGTGACCGGCCCGGTGGGCAGTTCCGGGCGGTGCAGGCGGAAGCGCAGCTCTTCCCAGATCCGCGCCTCCGGCCAGTCCGCCACCGTATCGGCGGGGTCCACCTGGAGGTAGAAGCGGCTCAGTGCGGGGCCGCGGAAGTACTGGGCGGCGTAGCCCCGCTCCCCGGCGGCCATCAGCGCGTGCCTGGGCGGCGGGGCTTCCGCCTGGATGGCCAGCCAGGTGATGCCGTAATCGTGCTCGTGCACGGTGACCGCGCCGTCGGGGACGCTGGCGTTGGTCACCCCATGGTCGCCATCGCAGCCGGCGACGAAGTCGCACGCGATCTCACGGACGGCCCCGTCCGCGCCGACGTACCTCACCACGGGGCGCTCCGTGTCAAGGCCGTCCAGTGCCACGTCGGCGGCCTCGAAGCGCAGGTCGCCGCCGTCTTCGATGAAGGCCCTGATGAGGTTCCTGACCAGGGTCTGCTGCGGGACGAGCCGCCCGCTCCGCTTGCTGGTGTAGGGGTCGTCGCCGAAGAACCTGCTGACTCCGTCCACCCGGATCTCCAGCCGGTTGTCGGCGGGGAAGTCGCCCAGGAGGCGCCCGAGGTCCCGTTCCTCGAACATGCGGATGCCCCGGTACTCCACCAAGCCCGCCCGCTGGCGGGCCTCGACGCGCGCGCGGGGCTGGCGTTCGAGCACCACGCAGCCAACCCCGGAGCGGCGCAGCAGCATCGCCGCAGTCAGCCCGGCCACTCCCCCGCCGACAATCACGACGGTCGTCGATTCACCCGCCTCGAGCACCAATGTCGCCGCCCATCCGCAGTGAGGTCAAGCACGGCCCGGAAGCAGCGCCAAATGTAGTGGAATGACGGGACTGCCGGCAATGGCCCGGGCGCACCGGGCCGCTCCCACCCGCCGCCGGCCGAAACGATGCCAATCGGACTGGACCAATTTCCGGATTGGTCTACGGAACTGACGCGGGCGAAGCGGCCTGGCTCGTGCCCGGCGAGCGCTGCTGCGGTCAGCAGGGCGAGCGTTCCGGCGAAGGCGGCGGCGGTCAGCCGACCCGGGGGCGGTGGACGGCGATGCCGGGGAAGGCGATCAGCTCGGCTCCGCCGCGGAACGGGAGCGTGGCGAGGTTGCCTGAAGGGTGCCAGAAGTGCGTCTGTGGCCTGTGAGCTGCAATTTTCTGGATTAAGCCGGTGATCTTCACGCCGCCCGTTCGTACTCGTGGATTAGGCCGCCGAGGACTTCGTGACGTCGTATCCGGGCCGTCGCCAGGTCGGCGACCGGGGTCGTGGTGATGTCGCCGCAGTCCGGTGGCCGCAGGTTCCTGGCCCGGTGCGGCCGATGCTGGTAGTGGGCGGCGTACTCGTCCAAGACCGCGTGCAGGTGCCGCGGCCCGGCGATCAGCATCCGGTCGGTGACCTCAGCCCGGACGGTGCGCACCCAGCGCCCGGAAAAGGCGTTCGCTCTCGGGCTGCGCGGCGGGATCTTCACCACCTCGATCCCCGCGCCAGCCAGCACCGCGTCGAACGCCTCGGTGAACTGCCCGGCCCGGTCCCGGATCAGGAACCGGAACCGGGCGGCGCGCTCCCCCAGGTCCATCAGAAGGTTCCGGACCTGCTGCACCGTCCACGCCCCGTCCGGGTGCGCGGTCACGCCCAGGACATGAACATGGCGGGTGCCCACCTCGATCACGAAGAACACGTAGAAACGACGCAAGGTCACCGCGCAGTCGCCATGGAAGAAATCGCAGCCCAGCATCATCGCGGCCTGCGACCCCAGGAACTGCCGCCACGTCGTGCGGCTGCGCTGCGGCGCCGGCGGGATCCGCAGCCGCTTAAGCACCCGCCGCACCGTGGATGCCCCGACCCGGCACCCGAGGCCGAGCAACTCGCCCTGTATCCGCCTGTAGCCCCAGCCCGGGTTCTCCCGCGCCATCTGCCCGATCAGCACCGCGACCCGGGCATCGACAGGAGGGCGTCCTCCCTGACTGGGATAGGTCCACCGCCAGCGGACCAGGCGCCGGTGCCAGCGCAGCAGCGTGTCCGGCGTCACCAGCCGACTCATCCGCAACGGCCCCGGGAGCAGCCGGGCCAGGGCGGCGAGCACCATCCGGTCGGCCCAGTCCAGCTTCGGCCTAGGGTTCTGCCGGCGCAGCACCGCCACTTCCTGGCGCAGAACCAGCAACTCGGCGTCCTTCGAGGCCGAAGAACGGGCGAGAAGCGCCATCCAGCCGACCAGGCGGACGAAGACCAAGTAGAGCATCCGTACCGTCACAAGTCTGCGATGCTGCCAGTCACAGAACCACCGGCGCAGGCAAATCAGCAGGTCAGCGACCTATGCCCCGTTTTGGAACCCTGCAGCTGCAGGCAGGTGCCAGGCGCCGTCTTCGTAGCCGGGTGTCCTGGCGGTGGCCGAACAGGACTTCGCCAGCCTTGCTGACGAGCATGAGGTGCACGTCGCTGGTGAAGCTGCTGCGGCGACGCATGACTCAGACAGTCGTCGCCACAAGCTCTCGTACGGTCGGGACGGGCGCAACTACACCGGCGCGGTGGTGTTAATTCTCCACCATTCATTGGAAATGGGTGAGAAGAACCACCATATTCCAGTGGACAGGTATTCCCTGATGGGATCGGTGTGCCCGCTGGTTCCCGGGCAGGGAAAAATCGGGCTGTAGTACTGGAATCCACTGATCTCGGAGCACTTGAAGAGTCCGGCCTGAAGTGTGCCCCAGGTCTGAGGACCGACGGTGCCGTCGACGCCGTCGCCGAAAAATCTCTGGAAGCACTCGACGCCCGCCGTCGTCTTCGGCCCGAAATCACCGTCCACAGCGCCGACAAGGGGACTGCATACTTCCTGGTCCTGGACGATCATCTGGACGACCTCGACCATGCGGTTGACCGAACCCTCGCTGACCTGGCAGTTGTTCGTCCAACTGTAGGTGGCAGTCGTATTGCAGGAAGAAGCCTGAGCGGTCCCTGACGTCGCCACAGTCGCCGCAACTATTGACGTAAGTAGCAACAGCGGCGAGACCACCAGCGTTATCATCAGTCTCAACCGACGGGGCATTGTTTCCCCTTCCTTCCGTGGGCACTGATTCTAACGATTTTGCGCCTAAAACACGATGGTGCCGGCGAGGAATTCGTTGACCAGCATCGCGAATTCCTGCTCGCCGATGCGGCAGGGCAGCGGATCGCCCGCCGGCTCCCAGAAGTTGGCCGAGAAGGTGGGCTCCGCAGCCGCAGCAGCGTGCACTGGTACTCGCGGGCGGTCAAAGCACAGTCTCCTGCCTCAGCACAGCGGCAAGGCCCGGCTCGGGCCAATGTGCCCGCTTCGTTGCCGACTCCTCTTACTCGGTGGTTCGCTCATGAGAGGCGGTATGTGGCGCGGACATCAACGGCGCAGTCAACATTCTCAGGGCCGGTCCTCCGGGAGGCGCCGGCAACTCGTGAAGCGCATAGCGGCGGAGTCACCTGATCTCATAGGGCAGTTCCTCCGGTTCACTCACCGTAAGGTGCGTCCAGGTCGGCCGGAAGCGCCGGCGCGTCCTGCCCGGACAGGAGCATCCGGGCGTGCTCAAGCGCGCGCGTCGCCGGGGCTGGTCGGCAGGACGGCGATGCGGCGCCCACTGCCCGAGGACCTCGTTGGCCGGCTGCAGCGCCCGGGACGGGGTGCCTCTCCGGGCGCGGTGGGGTTCCGGGCGCGGCGGGGTTCCGAGCTGCTCGCCAGGATCGAGGTCCCGGCGCGGTCGCTGCTGCCGGCGCCGAACCCCCGCTACCGGCGACAACCAGCGCGCCGCGTGCGCCGCCGCGTGATCCCGGCTCCTGATTCCGGTGGAATCAGGACCGAAGGTCGGTTAGCACCTTCCGCCGACGCCGGTATCCAGTACCGACAGGTATGCCCGGAAAAGCTCTCCCGTCGCACTCAAAGGATTGACGCACAGGATTGTGCCCTTCCCGAAAATACCCGTGTAGAGAATGACGTGAGCGGAGCAGCCATTTGATAGGCGAGAACCGGGTTGGATGTAAACGGGAAGGACTGCCCCAACCTCGCACGGGCTAGAGTAATAGTCGTCCCCGGTGCAGGTTATAGGGTACCAGCGGATCTGTCCTTTAATTACAGGAGGACAGGGCAAGGCGGCCCTGTAGCCACTCCCGCTTCCGGCGCTGCGGACGGCCTCCGCAGGCACCAACGGAGCCAGCGACTGCGCCATTGCTGACGAGCTAGCTGCGCGGTGTTGTACCGGGGCCGCCTGGGTCTGGACGGCAGCATCGGCGGCGGCGCGGGCGGGCGCCGCATAAGCAGGAACTGTCGCACCGGATGCTGCCAGGACCAGCGCGGCCATGCCGACGGCAAAGATCACCAGGGCTTTACAGGATCTGCCCATAAGCACTTCCTTCCTTGCGGGGTACCCCGCAAGTTACCATACTCGATGACAATACCACCGGAATCACAATTGGCCCGCTCTTCCCTGTCCGATTGAGGATGGCCTTAGGGTGTGTTTTAAAAACGGCGCACGGGGTCAGGGGTTACAGAATGGCACTCGGGGAATTACCGACAAGATCGCTTACTCAGCTTCGTCAGCTCGCCGTGGATCCGGCGGTATTCGGACGCGCCGGTACAGGCTGGCAGCAGCCGTCATTATCAGGTACGGTACCCCGCATGGCAGGGACATATCTTCGCTGGTACGGGCGTAAAGGCCCAGGTGGTAGCGCGGTATCCCAGAACAGAGCAGCGGACTCTTAATCCGCGGGTTCGGGGTTCAATCAGCTTTCGTTGATTTTCTCGGAGGTGTGAGACAGCCGAGACGAAGAAGAGCACACGTCGACCGTGGGAGGTCGAGGACGGCCTGTGGGAGCGGATCGTGCCGCTGCTGCGGCAGGTCAAGCGCAACCCCCGATATCCAGGACGCCCGAGGCTTGATGACCGGAAGGTCCTCAACGGCATCCTGTTCGTGCTGTACACCGGGATCCGCTGGGAGTGCCTGCCGCAGGAGTTGGGCTACGGCTCGGGGATGACCTGCTGGCGCAGGCTGCGGGACTGGAACGAGGCCGGAGTGTGGCAGCGACTGCACGAGCTGCTGTTGGCCGAACTGCGCGGTGCGGGGCTGCTGGACTTCACCCGCGCCGCCGTCGACTCCAGCCACCTGCGCGCGATGAAGGGCGGGCCGGCCACAGGCCCGTCCCCGGTGGACCGGGCCAAGGCCGGCAGCAAACACCACCTGATCGTCGAGGCTCACGGCATCCCGCTGGCCGCGATCACCACCGGCGGCAACCGGAACGACGTCACCCAACTGCTACCGCTCATCGGGGCCATCCCGCCGGTACGCGGCCTGCGCGGACGGCCCCGGCAACGTCCCCGGCACCTATATGCCGACCGCGGCTACGACCACGAGACCTACCGTGACCAGGTACGCGCCTTGCAGGTCACCCCGCACATCGCCCGCCGCGGCACCGAGCACGGGTCCGAGCTGGGTGTGTATCGCTGGGTCGTCGAAGGAGCGATCGCGCTGCTGCACTGGTTCCGACGCCTGCGCATCCGCTGGGAGATCCGCGACGACATCCATCACGCCTTCGTCACCCTCGGCTGCGCCATCATCTGCTGGCGACGACTGGGCCAGGAGCGCCTGCGTTCAAGCGATCAGAAATGAAGCGACGGCGAGAACCGCCATCACCACGGCGGCGGACCCGAGCGGCCGAGCCTGACCGCGACGGGCCACCGGATTCGCAATGGGTCTGACCGGTAGTGATCGGCCGCGGTCGTGTGTCGATCCGGTTGCGGTGAGCTTGGGTGGTCCCGCGTTCCAACGCTGCGGGGAGCTACCTCATCGTGCGACCGCCTTGATCGCGTTAGCGATCTCGGGCACCAGCTTCTCGTAGGCCCCGCGCGTCAGATGGATGCCATCGTCGTCGTACGCCGCCAGTGCGAGTGTTCCGGTTATCGCCCCCACATCCAGGGCGATGCCTCCGGATGCCTTGACCAACTCGGCCAGGATCCCGCTGAAGGTCCGGATCCGAGTGTTGACCTCGTCGGTTTCGGAGGGGTCGAGAGCACGGACCAGGTCACGCGGTAGAAGGGCGATCCACCGGCCTCCGCTTTCCAGTTCCCGGGACAGGTTCTCCCGGAAGGCGGCCGGGGAACTGCCGTAGGGAGTGTGGCTGTCGCTGCTTCCGATCGACACCACGACCGCCTTGTAGTCCGACGCCGCCCGGTCGCCGATCTGCTGGCGAAGGGATCCGGACCATGCGCCTCCAGCGGCTCGGCACTCGACGCCGGCGCCGAACGCTTGCGGCACCAAGTCGGGGAGTTCGTAGTACAGGCGAGCGAGATTGCTGTCACCTACAAGAAGAACCGTCATCTGGACATCCTTGGGTCGGTCTCACTGAACGACTGGAGCTTGCCTGTCATCTGTGACGGATTCCGTCATGTTTCCTGAGACTCTTGAACCGTGACTCCAGATCGCTTCTTCTCGCTGCTGCTGACGCTGCGATCTCGGGAGACCACGACGACCGCCGATCTGGCGGCGCAAGTCGGCGTGTCGGTCCGTACCGTCCTCCGAGACCTGCAATGGCTGCAAGAAGCAGGCTTCCCGCTGCTGATCCGACGAGGCCGTTGGGGCGGGGTGACCCTTCTGCCCGGTGGAATGCTCGACACGTCACGGCTCACCTCCAGTGAACGGGACCATCTCGCGCTCTACGGCCTCGACGACATGCAGCGCGAGCAGCTGGGAGCCGCGGCCGGCACCCGGCGCGCGCACCAGAAGATGCGTTCGACCCTGCGCCTGTCGAACACCGATGTGCTGCCCTTGAGCGCGGTCGTAACCACCGACAACAGACCGTGGTTCTCCCGAGACATCGAGGGGCTGCCTCCGGCAGCGCTGGTGGGTGACCTGCGGCGCGGTGTGCGGTTGCGCATCTGCTACCGCCGATCCGAGGACATCGAGGCCACCTGGCGGGTCATAGACCCTTACGGGCTGCTGGCCAAAGCCGGGAGGTGGTATCTCGTGGCAGACTCCGTGGGTCGTCCTCAACTCCACGCCCTGGAACGGATCGTCGGCTGGGAGCCGATGCGGGCAGCTCGTCGAAGGCGTCCGGACGTGACCCTGGAAAGCGTCGCAAGCGAACTGACGGCACACTGGGAGAACCCGGAAGCCTTCCAGATCCACGCCGAACTCGACTCGAACCAACTCAGTCGGGCGAGGCGCATCCTCGGCCGCCGCTTGACCATTCGGGACACCGCAGGAGCGCAACGAGTACGCATCACGGTCACCGGTCGGGAGTTGGAGGACGTTCGCCTGCTACTGCAGTTCGGCAACAGCGTCACCGTCACCGGCCCCGCAGAAGCCCGCGAGCGCATCCGACAACTCGCTACACAGATCCTTCAGATGTACTCCTAACGGGGGTTCACCCCAGCCCGACGAGGCGTGTGGTGGGTGGCGGAGTGTGGCGTACGGGCTCCGGTCGGCAGTAGACGGTGACACGAGGTCGCCGGAGTTGTACTGCTCAAGGCAGTGGGTGGCCGCGGATATGGCGGCCGCTGTCCGACCGGAGCCCGTTATGACGCCACCGCGCACTGTCGCCGATGTCCTGACCGACAAGCCGCATCATGCGCGCCAGGACGTCGCCGGTGAGCCCGGGGTACTGCTCAACCATCCGTTGCTGCATCAGCTGAGCGGGTTGTGCTCATCACTGGGCCAACGCCTGGCCACCACGTTGAGGTATCCGGCAACCAGGGATCCCGCGCACAGCAAGAAAGCAACCTCGTACCACATCCTCAGCCCTCCTCCGCGACGGGTCCACAGCCTAGGACCACTTCACCGGCTAGAACATAGCTCTCCGACAATGCGTGGACAGCGTGTGCAGCAACCAGCCACGTTCACCGCCGTCAAGGTGTGTAGGAGGCCAGGCTGCCAGCGACGGAGCGCCCCGCTTTTGTTAGGAGTCCTAACCCAGCCGGGCGCGCAAGATGCTCATGCCCTGGCCGACTGGGGCTCGCGGAGGGCAGCAGGGTCAACGTCGGGTACTGCCCGCCTGGGGTTGGCCCCGGCGGATACCACCCGCATGACGAATCCCGCAGCGTCCTCCAGCTGCCGGGCGCTGGCCAGCCCCCCGATCTCGGCCGCCTGGCCGCCCAGGTCGGCTATCAGGGACCGCGCCTGGTCGAGGGCTGCCTGGTCGTCTCCGCAGATCGCGACCACGGGCGCCAGCTCGCGTTCGCCGGCGTATGGCCACGAGGCGCCGGCGAACAGGTGGAGCGCCTTCACTACATGCGCTCCGGGAGCCGTGCGGGCGACGAGCTCCGCCGCCGATCCGGATTCCGGGATCAGGTTCCCGGTCGCGTAGTCGACCGGGTTGGTGCAGTCGATGACGGTCTTGCCGTGAAGCGCCCCGCCGGCGGCACCGACGAGGGCCAACGCGGGTTCCAGCCCGTCCCATGCGACGGCGACGACGACGGCATCGGCCCGCCCGGGCATCTCACGGGGCCCGAGCGCCTCCGCTGCGGGGCCGATCCGGGCTGCGGCCCGGCGCGCGTTCTCCGGGCTGCGGCCCGTCACCAGCAGTGAGTGGCCGGCCGCCGCCCAGGCTGCTCCGAGGGTGACGGCCAGGTTGCCGGTTCCCAGGATCCCGATGTTCACGTGCTTCTCCTTCGTTCCGTTTCGGACACCTGGAACGCTAGAAGCCGGCTTCCTACCGCATGGTAGGAAGCGGGGCGGGAGACTGTCATCATGACCGGGGACGCCTGCCAGGCATACGTGTCCGACTGCCACGTGCGCGCCGCAGCTGAACTGATAAGCCACGCATGGGACCCCGTGGTTCTCTCAGCCCTGCGGCTGGGGCCGACGCGGCGCAGCGAGCTCCTGCCCCGCATCGCCGGCATAAGCGACAAGGTCCTGACGGAATCCCTCCGGCGCCTGGCATCGCGCGGCCTGGTCACGAGAGCACCCGACGGCGGGCCCGCCCGGAAGCGCGGCAGTGCGGTCTACCAGCTGTCCCCGCTGGGCGAGTCCTTCGCCAGCGGCCCGCTCGCCCACCTGGCCCAGTGGGCCGCCGACAACCAGGACGATCTCGCCGGCCTGCCTCCCCGCGACACCCGCGCATGACATCGGCGTCACGCGACCGCAGCCAGGCGCGGCAGAGCGGCTCATGCTGGTGGCAGAAGCAGGCAGAAGCAGCCAGATGGCTCAAGTTCGATGGCGATGGCTCAGGCCCGCTGGCGAAGGACACTCATCCCGGCACCCGGCAAAACTGCGAAAGTCGAGGGTTCAAGTCCCTGGCGGCGCACCCGTGAGGTCTTCACGTTTCGGTGAGGCCTAGTTTCACGTTTGGGTCTGACATTGCGGCGCGCACCCTGGTGGCTGCCGTGTCGTGTGCGGTTCGTGTTCGCTTGGCTGCCTTCTGCTGGCACTGGCTGGTTTGCGGGCGTGCTGCCGCCGTCTGCGTGCGGTGCCTGGCTGCTGGCGTGGTGGTGTGCCCGCGGGGTTTAGGGCGGGCTGGTGGCGGTCAGTGCCGCGAGGGTCTTGCGGCGGCGGCGCCGGGTTTTCGGGGGCTGGCCCTTGGCGGCGCGGCGCTGGTTTTCCTCCTGCCGGGCGTTCCATGCGGTCAGAACCCGCTGGTTGCGCACGGCGAGCAGGCACGTGGTGAACAGCATGAGGGGCGCGAGGCTCATCAGGCGGCACCAGCCGCGGGCGATGTCGCTGGCGGCGGGGTCCTTGACGGTGGCGAAGCCGCGCTCGGCGCCGGTGCGGCGGGCGTAAGACCGGCGGTGGGCCTGCTCGCCGAACTCCAGGACCTCACCCTCGAAATCATCGAGGCAGACAGCCGCCAGGATCCGTAAACCCCGCCGGACCGGACCCCTGACCTCCGGAAAATGTGGCCGGAGCCCGCTTAACCTGTGGGCAGCACCCCAGCCACGCCTCATTTGCGCAGGTCAGCCATAAACGTGAAGACCTCACCCGTTCTGACCTGGGGTTTTACGACTCCAGGTCATTTTTTCGTGTCCGTTTTGTCCCCTTGGTTGCTCCGTGGTTGCTCGCGCGCACGGACCCAGCAATCCGGGTTTGTCAAAAACGGGCCGCCCGGCGCCTGATGCGGGGGCATTTGCCCCGGATTCGCGCCGCCAAGCCCGGCCGGCGCCGCCCCGGGCTCACTAGACCAATGGTCTAGACCTTCCGCGCTGGCACCGGGAGCGTGCCCGGAGTCCCCCATGCCGATGTAGTCACGCTCAGTGAGACCTGCTGGTAAACGGCACTCGCATGGCGGATCCGCCGGTGGCACTGACGCCCCAGACCGGCCAGTGGCCTGCCAGGGATGCGCGGGACAGCGCCATGTGCTTCCGGGGGGTGTCGGCTGCCGCCCGCGGCCGAAGCGCGGCTAATCCGCTGGGCACTTCCGTCTGCCCGAGCTTCAGTGCGACGCTCGGGCTCCGCACGGGCCGCAGCGGCAGCACGCGGCGGATATTGGCGTGCCCGGCAAGCCGGGGCAAGCGCGGCACAGCCGGGCCGGGTGCCCGGACCCGGCGGGATTCCCGGCGCCGGGTACGGTCGTTCCGCACGGGGGCTGTGTGCGCCCGGGACGGCCCACGGCCGGACGCCGCCGCCGGCGGGCTGCCGGGGCGACGCTAGCGGGGAGCGCTCGCAGGCGCAGGTTCCAGGCAGTTTCGTGCCGTTGCAGAAGGCAGTACAGGGCCGGTCCCGGTAATTCGGGCTGCGCCTTTCCATGCCTGGCCGACGCCTGGCGAGACGGCAGCGGGAGCGCCGTGATTACCGGCGGCCGACCGAGTGCGTGATTATCTCAGGTGCCTGATGTCGTCAATACCTCGAACGCGACCCCTGACGCGTTGATCCGGATCCCTTGGTACGAGTCAAAGCCGTCAGTGTCCACGGCATCTTTACTACAGCAGCCGTCCGGCTGCTGCACCCGCCTCTCCCCTCTCGGGTGTGCGGCAATAGGCCTAGAAGAACTGGCCCTGGGCGGGATATTGCATTTTGCCGTGCGGCCCGCCGCTTTCACCAGGGCCGCGAGGTCACTGAACTGAGGCATCTCGTCTGCGGCGCGGATGAGACGGAAGAACACCTGCGCGGTGACCTCCACGTCGGCGCCAGCTCTGTGGCGGTCAGCCGACCGCCTGATGGAGAAATGCGCCAGCAGGGTGTCGAGCTTGTAGTTCGGCAGGCCCGGGACGACTTGGCTGGCGAGCGGGATCGTGTCGATGAAGTCCTTGCGGGCCAGCGCCGGGCAGTGCTCGCGCTGGTTTTAGATGATGCCAGCCTCGGTAGCGGCGTGCCGGGCCACCAGCAGGTACGGGCCTGCGGGGGGCTGGATAGCCACCAGGGGGCTGGCCACGGTAAGCGCTTCCTCGCCAACCTGTCTATCGCAGTGGCCCAGCGATCCGGGATGTCTTCGGTTCGCTGTACGAAGCAGCGCTCCCGCCCTCTCCCTTAGGCCCGTTTACTGACCGTTACCGGCGTATCGTGTGCCGCTCGAATATTGAGTTATGTAGCCTGAGCTGGGGTAACGCGGCATGGTGGTATTCGTTAATCATTCCCGCGACGACGGGTTTTCGGCGCACGGATCGCAGATCAGCCACGTCCCGGACAGGCTGCGCCTCCCTATCCGGGGGCCGCTGCTGCCGGGATTGATGCGGTCTGTCCGTTGTAATGGATCACGTACTCGCCGAGCACCTGGGCCAAGTGTCGTTCGCCGAGGATCAAGATCTGGTCGAGGAGCTCGCGGCGGAGGGTCCCGTTGACGCGCTCGCAGATGGCATTCATCCGCGGCGTCTTCGGCAAGGTGGTGATGATCCGCAGTCCCTCGGATCTGAACACCTCGCCGAACGCGGTGGCGAAGACCGGTTCGCGGTCGTGAATCAGGAACCGCAAGGCGCCGAGGCGGTCCCCCAGGTCCATGGCCAGGTTCCGGGCCTGCTGCGCCGCCCACGCCCCGGTCGGCCGCGCGGTCACCCGGCCACGTGCAGCCTCCGGGTGCCGTGCTCGATGAACACCAGCACGTACAGCCGCTGGAGCAGCACCGTCTCGACGACCAGGAAGTCACAGGCGATGATGGCGTGCGCCTGGGCGGTGAGGAACTGCCGCCAGGTCGGCCCGGCCCGCCGCGGCGCGGGATCGACGCCGGCCGCGTGCAGGATCTCCCACACCGTGGACGCCGCGATCGTGTACCCGAGCCGCGCCAACTCCCCTTGGATTCTCCGGTGGCCCCAGGCCGGGTTCTCCCGCGCCATCCGGACGATCAGCGCCTGGACCGAGGTCCCGGTGGACGGTCGTCCCGGTCGGCGCCGGCTGGCGTAGTCCCACTTGCGGGCGACGAGGTCACGGTGCCAGCGCAAGATCGTGGCCGGGGTGACCGGAAAGACCTCCGGCCACCGGCAGCGGCTCACCAGCCGCGACAACGCCGCAAGCCACAGCCGGTCAGCATGATCCCACCGCAGGCGACCACCGAGCTGACGGCGCAGCAACTGGTTCTCGTGCCGCAGCACCAGCAACTCCACGTGCTTGGACAGGTCAGAGCGGACCAGCACCCCCAGCAGGCAGAACAAGCACCTCACCAACCGGTAGACGAGCGACAGCAGCACCCCGAGATGGTGCCAGCCACCGTACTGATCCCGCAGCAAAAACCCCAGCTCACACCACGAGACCGAGTTTCCGAGCGGGACAGGGCTATCGGTACTCACAGGCTCGTACCCCGCAGCTTGCCAGCCAGCTTTATTTGACTATAATTCAGGTCATGACGATGATAATTCCTCTGGCGGACGCCAAGGCCCGGCTGTCTGCGGTGCTTGACGACGTGCGGGATACGCACGACCGCGTCGTGATCACCCGCAACGGCCGCCCTGAGGCCGTGATCATCTCCGTGTCGGATCTGGAAACCATAGAAGAGACCCTCGATCTGCTGTCCACGCCCGGCGCGGTTGACGAGATCCGTACCGCGGAGGCTGAGATCGCACGCGGCGAGGCCATCGGCGCCGACGAACTGCGGCGCCTGATGGCCGAGCGCGTCCGGAATGAGCGCGACGCCGGGTGAGCGATGAGGCATACGCCCTGTCGCTGGCCCCGGCCGCCAGGCGCGTCCTCGTCGAGGGACCGCCACGCGGACTGCCGGTAGCGGTCGCGGCGGCGGTGACCGCGTTCCTGACCGGCGCGCTACTAGAGAATCCGCACCGGGTGGGTAAACCGCTCGCCCGTGAACTGGCCGGGTACCACTCGGCGCGGCGTGGCGCGTACCGGGTGGTCTACCGGATCGACGAGCCCGCCCGGACCGTCCACGTCGTGCGCATCGACCATCGCGCTGACGTGTACCGAACACGCTAGTCCCGGCGGCACGGAGCGTGGGACAGGAGCCGAGGTGAGTGCGGCGGTCCGCTCCCTGGAAGGTACCTCGCCAGGTCAAATTCGGGCGCTGCCAGCGAGGATCACGGATCGTGTCGGCCGCTTCCGCCGGACTCGGGCACGGCTAACACATATTGGCGTGCCCGGGCACCTATACCTTCGCCGACCATGGCCCAGACACCCTCGGCGCAGTGGTCTAGACCTACGCGCACCGATGTTTGCTCCATGTTTGCTCGGATGTCTTGGTACGCGTCGGCAGCACCCGGCATCCGCCGAGCGGCGCCGATACGGGCGGCCGGACAAAATGGCAGCTCCCGGCACGCGCTAGCATAATTAAGCACCAGTTCAAAGAGAAAATACGAACAAATCAGCGGACTCTTAATCCGCGGGTCCGGCAGGCCCGATCCGCCAGCTGCCCGCAGGCGCGGGTAGGCATCTGCGCGCCGGTGCATTCATGGCTCCCCGCGCTCCCCGGCCACCGTCAGCCAGCGCTCCCGGTTCTATTTGACTACAAGTGGGCAACGCCACCCCGTCCTGAACCGGTATACGGTCGCCCCTGACTGGTCTAAACCTATACCAGAATTGGTCTAGACCTATAGGCCACAGGTATCAGCACGGATTCAGCACGCTGTCCGGAAACGACGGGAAACAACCGGCATCAACCCGACAATAGGGACATGAGAACGGGCCGCCCGACTCCAGAGTCGGGCGGCCCGCCTTCCGTCCACCAAACGGCAACACCGCAGGTCAGACTACCTGACGTCCAGCCCGGTGACGGCGCGCCCGATAATCATCCGCTGGATTTCTGACGTGCCCTCGAAGATGGTGAAGATCTTCGCGTCGCGGTGCCAGCGTTCGACCGGGTACTCGCGCGTGTAGCCGTTGCCGCCGAGGATCTGGATCGCCTGCTCGGTTACCCGGACGGCCGTCTCGCTGGCGACCAGCTTGGACATCGAGCCCTCGGCGCGGGTGAACGGCTTGCCCTGACGGGCCATCCACGCCGCGCGCCAGGCCAGCAGCCGGGCGGCGTCGACGGAGGCCGCCATGTCGGCGAGCTGGAACGCGACGCCCTGGTTGCTCCCGATCGGCTTCCCGAACTGCACGCGCGTCCGCGCGTACTCCGTCGCGAACTCGACGGCGGCGCGGCCGACGCCGACGGCCATGGCGGCGACCAGCGGACGGGACGTCTCGAATGTCTTCATCGCGGCCTGCTCGCCCCCGCGCCCGCCCTCACGCACCCGTGCGAGGCGGCGGTCCAGCTTCTCCTTGCCGCCGACAAGGCAGCTGCCGGGAACCCGGACCTCATCCAGGACGACCTCGGCGGTGTGCGAGGCGCGGATGCCGTGCTTCTTGAACTTCTGCCCCTGGGACAGCCCCTTGGTGCCGGGCGGCACGATGAAGCTCGCCTGACCACGCGAGCCGAGCGACGGGTCGACCGAGGCGACGACCACGTGCACGTTCGCGATCCCGCCGTTGGTCGCCCAGGTCTTGACGCCGTTGATGACCCATTCGTCGCCCGCCTCGTCGTACACGGCGCGGGTGCGGATCGCGGCGACGTCGCTGCCCGCGTCGGGCTCGGAGGAGCAGAACGCGCCGAGCTTGACGTCGCTCGCGTCGCCGAACATCTGCGGGCACCACTCGCCGATCTGCTCGGGCGTCCCGTTCGCCACCACCGCCGCGGCCGCGAGGGTCGATCCCACCAGGGACAGCCCGATCCCGGCGTCGCCCCAGAACAGCTCCTCGTAGGCGACCGCGCTGCCAAGCCCTGACGCCTCGAAGAACTGGGTGGCGAAGAAGTCGAGGGAGTACAGCCCGATCTTCGCCGCCTCCTGGAGGATCGGCCAGGGCGTCTGCTCACGCTCGTCCCACTCGGCCGCGGCAGGCCGGATCACGTCGGCCGCGAACTCATGCACCCAGTCGCGCATCTCGCGCAGGTCACTGCTCAGCTCCAGGGAGAACCCCGGCGTCGGCTCACTCATGTTACCGAACAGTAACATGTTCTCCTGCCACCGCGAAACTAGAACCGGGAGTATTCACAAGAAATTCTCCCGAACGATTGCGGGCTCCCGCTCATCCGCACGCACTCGCCAAGGAGAGCTGACATCGCTCGTTCTGAATCACCTGTTCTCTCCTTCAGCCGGAGCGCTGGGCCGGGGAGGACCTAGGACCCGGGACTGGCGGACCTCTGGTACTGGCGGGGAGCGCCCCGCGACGCATACTGAAGGTAGCCGTTCTGGACAGGCGATGCGGGAGGTCACTATGAGGAAGCTGGCAACTGACCGGGCAGGGGCCGAGATCCTTCATCTCGGAGACTGCTTCCCGCTGCTTGAGTCAGTGCCGGTGGGACGGATCGGGTTCCTCGCGGGCGGCGAGGTAGTAATCCTTCCGGTGAACTTCCTGGTAGACGGGCAGGACATCGTGTTCAGGACGGGGGCCGGGTCCAAGCTGTCCGCCGCCGAGGTCGGGCACTACGTCGGGTTTGAGGCCGACTCCTATGACCCCGCGACGGAGACCGGCTGGTCGGTCGTCGTCAACGGGCTCGCGGAGATCGCTGACGACGACGAGGAGTCAGCACGACTGGACACGCTCGGGCTGTCGACGTGGGGCGGGGAAGCATCCGACCGGGTGTGGGTGCGGATCCGGCCGTCGTCGATCACCGGGCGGCGCATCCCTGGTGCCGCGGCTGAAGTGCAGTGAAAGGCGCGACCCGGGGTCTGCGGGTCGTTCCACCCACGGCTGTTACCTAGGGGGCTCCCGGGTGGCACGGTAGGCCTCCACGGTCTGCAGCTTGTGCCAGCGGGCGTACCGTTCCACCTCGGCGAGGTCGCCGGCTTCTAGCAGCTCGATGAGGCGCGCGTGCTCACCGGTGGCCGCCTTGGAGCGCTCGGGCAGGTAGGCGAACATCGTGTCGCGGATACGGTCAAGGCGCTGGTTGGTCTGCTCAAGCAGCTCAAGCAGGTAGCCGTTGGCGCAGCGAGCGATGATCGCGGCGTGCAGCCTTCTGTTGAGGCGGCTGAACCTGGCCGCGTCGCCCTCGGCCGCCACCTGCTCCATCTCGTCGGCGAGCCTCTTGATCTTGGTCAGGTCCGACGGCTTCAGGTGCGCGGCGGCGTCGGCGGTGGCGGCGCCTTCGAGGATCGCCACCGCGATCATCTGCTGTTCCCATGCGGTGGCGTCGACTGGGGCGACGATCGCGCCCACGTTCGGCTGGAACTTCACCCAGCCCTCGGCCTCGAGGCGGCGCAGTGCCTCGCGGACCGGGATGGCGCTGACGCCGAGTTCCCTGGCGAGCCCGTCAATGTTCAGCCGTTCCTGCGGTGCGAACGCACCGGAATGAATCCGGTCCCGCAGAACCGTGTACGTCCGCTCCTGCTTGTTCACACTTCGAGCGTAGCGGCGCGCGTCCTCCTTGTAGTACTGCTGTGACGGACCTCGACGCGATTGACCGGGGTCCACCTCAGTCCGCAGGCTAACGGAAGCCGACAAATGCCGCGAGCTGGACGACCGTGTTGGCGAACAGAGCGTCGGTCGGCTCGAACGACCCGACGAACTGGCCGAACAGCTCGAAGCTGATCATGCCGAACAGCTGCGTCCATGCGATCACGGCCCGCACGAGGGTGTCCGGCGGGACTTCCGCTGCCGAGAGGAGCGAAGCGAGCGACGCCGCCTGGGCGGCGAGCTCCCCGTCGACGGGCAGCCGCTCCTCGCCGCCGACCGCGTCCCTGCCGATCTCCCCGCTCGCCACCGCGGCCGCGACGACGCCCACCAACGCCAGGGGCACGCGGGAAGCGGGGCCGATCGTCGCCTCCGGGGCGTGGTAGCCGGGGACCGGGGAGCCGTAGATCAGTGCGTACTCATGCGGGTTCGACCGCGCCCAGGCGCGGATGGCGTAGCAGGCGGCGACCCAGCGAGCGCGGGCCGTTCCACCGACGGCGCCGGCACCATCAGCGGCATCAGCACCCCCCGCGGTACCAGCCGTTGCGATCGCCTGCTCAGCCGCTTCGCCGAGAGCGTCGTAGGCGTCGATGATCAGGGCGGTCAGCAGGTCGTCGCGGCTCGGGTAGTAGCGGTACAGCGCGGACGACACCATGCCGAGCTTGCGGGCCACGGCGCGCAGCGACAGCCCGCCGGCGCCGGTCGCCGCGAGCTGCCGCCTGGCTTCCTCCTTGATCTCACGGGACAGCTCGGCACGGGCGCGCTCGCGCGCGGTAGCGGCACGCGACGGGGTTGTCGGCAGGTTCACCCTCCACCCCTTCCAGGAATCAATGACCAAAAACGAGAGCAGTGCTCTTGCCAGCTCTTGACACCAAGCCTCGAGCAGTGTTCACTGATCTTAACAGAGAGCAGCGCTCTCGCAAGAAGATGGAGGATATAAGAAATGAACGCCACCGAAGCCCGCTACGTCCAGCCGAAGTCCGCCACCAACCTCTTCAACGAGACCGTGGCCCGCCTGACCAGGATGGGTATCAGCGTCTACGGCTCCCGCGTCCTGGCCGTCAAGGGCCGCAAGTCCGGCGAGTGGCGCACCACCCCGGTCAACCCGTTGCCCCTGGCAGATGGCACGAAGTACCTGGTCGCGCCGCGCGGCAACACCCAATGGGTCCGCAACCTGCGCGCGACAGGAACGGGCGAGCTGCGCGTCGGACGCAAGGTCGAACCGTTCACCGCGACAGAGATCGCCGACGACGACAAGCCCGCGATCCTGCGCGCCTACCTGAAGCGCTGGAAGTTCGAGGTCGGCGTGTTCTTCGACGGCGTGGACGCCAAGGCGCCGGAGGAGAAACTGCGCGAGATCGCCCCCGGCTACCCGATCTTCCGCATCGAGCAGAGCACCGCCAAGCCCGCCGCCCGATAGCCCGGCCGGCTAGGAGACGCCGAAGTCGGCGGCCAGTTTGTCCATCAGCGCGTCAAGTTTCCCGTCGACGACCTGCCGGGCCGGGTCCTCCGTGTAACAGCGGGCGATCTCCCGCGCGCCCCGCTCGAACGGCACGACCGCATGCCACCCCGGCACCACGGACTTCACCTTCGAGTTGTCGAACACCATGGAGTGCGTCTTGTCCCCGAGCAGCCCGGCGCCCCACTCGGGGTCGTGTGCCGCGATCACGTCGGACGGCACGTGCACGATGCGCGGCGTTACGCCGAGCGCGGACCCCAGCGCACTGGCGATCTGGTCCCAGGTCAGCACGTCGTCGGACGTGATGTGGAACGCCTCCCCCAGGGTCCGCGGATGCCCGAGCAGCGGCACGAACGCCCGCGCGAAGTCCGTATTGTGCGTCACCGTCCACAACGAGGTCCCGTCCCCGTGCACGATCACCGGCTTCCCGGCGAGCATCCGGGCCAGCGACGTCCACCCGCCGGACAGCACGGTTTTCGTCGCGTCGTAGGTATGCGAGGGCCGCACGATCGTCGCGGGGAACCCGTTGTCCCGGTACTCGGCGACGAGCAGGTCCTCGCAGGCGATCTTGTCCCGCGAGTACTGCCAGTGCGGGTTCCGCAGCGGCGTCGACTCGGTTACGGGCAGCCGGGACGGCGGCGTCTGGTACGCCGACGCGGTAGAGATGAACACGTACTGCCCGGTTCGCCCCCGGAACAGGTCCAGGTCAGCCCGCACGTGGCCTGCGCTGAAGGCCACAAAGTCAACAACAGAGTCAAAGTCAAGACCGGCAAGCACATCCCGAACGGAGGCGGCATCCCGCGCATCCCCCCGCAACTCGGTAACGCCTGGTGGCAAGGCCCGCGTGGCTGACTGCCCCCGGTTAAGGACGAACAACTCGATGTCGTGGTTGTCGACAGCCTCCCGCGCGCACGCCGAGGAGATCACGCCAGTCCCGCCGATGAAGAGAACCCGAAGCTTGCCCATATCCCCACCCTAGTTGGGCGGCGCGGTCTGCGCGCTCCCGGCCTTCGCGCGCATGTGGTTTCGGCGTTTCCCCGCGTTTGAGGCAAGAAGCCGCCCCGTTTAAGCCGCTCCGTCCCGCCCGAACTCGGTACATGCCTGAGGGCCGTTAGGGCGGGAACGAACACGCATACGTGCCAGTTATGTACTTTGGTACCAATTTCTTGAACGGGCTCGCCCGGGAGGAAGAGTCTCATGTACTCGAATCTTGCTTATCAGGGGTATGCGACGCCGGGGCGGACGGCGACGCTGTTTGGGCAGACCATGGGGCTTGTCGCGCTGACCGCCGGGTTCTTCGCCGCTGGGGCCTATGCCGGGCGAAACCTCGCGGAAGGGGCGGTGATCGTCGCCTGGATCGCGGCGTTCGTGGTGCTGATGATCATGAACTTCGCGGCACGGCGATCGGTGCCGACGGCGACGGTGCTGCTGGCGATCTTCGGGGTGCTGATGGGGGTGGCGTCCGCGCCGACGCTCGTCTATTACGCCTCGACCAATCCGGCGATCCTGTGGCAGGCCGGCGGTGCGACGGCGTTGTTCGTCGGGGCGTTCGGGACCTTCGGGTACCTGACGAAGCGCGACCTGTCGGCGTGGCGGCGGATTTCGTACATCGCACTGCTTGTGCTGCTCCTCGCCGGGATCGTGCTGATCTTCGTGCACATCCCGCACGCGTCGCTGATCTGGGCTGTGCTCGGCCTGGTCATCTTCGCGGGGCTGACAGCGGGCGACTTCCAGCGGCTGCGCCGTTCGCAGAACATGAACTCGGCGCCGCTGATCGCCGCCTCGATCTTCCTGGACATCCTGAACGTCTTCTGGTTCTTCCTGCGGATCTTCTCCGGCTCCCGCAACTAGAGGAACACGCGACCTCGCAGCGGACGTCCCGCCAGATGGTGTACTCGCCGGCGGGAAGGCCGGGGTAGACGGCCGCGTAACTGGTGCTCGCGGCGGTCCGCGCACGCACTCCCTGGCCAGGGAGTGCGTGCGCGGACCGCCTATAGCAATGATTCGCCTGCTGAGACCGCCATCTCGTCCTCGTATACTGCCGCGGTGCCCCCTGACGAGATCATGGTCGATGACCCGCGCAAGCCGGAGGTGCGGGCGCTGCTTGAGCGTCACCTCGCGTTCTGCCTGTCGGAGACGCCGCCGGAGCACAGCTTCGCGCTGAACGTGGACGGGCTGCTCGACCAGAAGGTGACGTTCGTCAGCTACCGGGACGGCGGGACAGTGCTCGGCGTGGCGGCGCTCAAGGAGCTCGACGCGGCGCACGGCGAGGTCAAGTCGATGCACACGGCAGGGGAGGCCCGCGGGCGCGGAGTGGGCCGGGCGCTGCTGAGCCACCTGCTCGGCACCGCCAGGGCACGCGGATACCAGCGGGTGTCCCTGGAGACTGGCACCACGCCGGGGTTCGCGGCGGCTCGGGCGCTGTACGAGTCCGTCGGCTTCGCCCCGACCGGGCCGTTCGGCGGCTACCCGCAGACCGAGGACAACATGTTCTACAGCCTCGCGCTCTAGCCGCCGGCTCTCCCCCGACACGCTAGCAAGGCCGGGGCCACCGTGGAACGGGCTGGGTTACGGGCGGGAGGCCTGGTCGGCGGCCATCGCCAGGAGCTCGGCGGCGTGGGCCTGTCCGAACTCGGAGTCCTCAAGGCCGGCCAGCATGCGGGACAGCTCGCGGACGCGGGCCTCGTGGCCGAGGCGGATCACGCTCGTGCTGGTGATCGAGCCGTCGCTCGACTTGGTGACGACCAGGTGGTTGTCGGCGAACGCGGCGACCTGGGGCAGGTGGGTGACCACGATGACCTGGGCGAGCCGGGCGAGCTTGGCGAGGCGGCGGCCGATCTCGACCGCGGCCTTGCCGCCCACGCCCGCGTCCACCTCGTCGAAGACGAACGTCGGGACCGGGTCCGCGCCGGCGAAGACCACCTCGATCGCGAGCATCACCCGCGACAGCTCGCCGCCGGAGGCACCCTTGTGCAGCGGGAGGGCGGGCGCGCCGGGGTTGCTGGCGAGGCGGAGCTCCACGTCGTCGATCCCGTGCGGCCCCGGTTCGCTGAGCGGGGTGAGTGCGACGGAGATCCTGGCGTGCGGCATGGCGAGGGCGGTCAGCTCGGCGGTGACGTCTTCTGAGAACCGCTCCCCTGCCTCGGCGCGCAGCCCGGAGAGCCGGCCGGCCAGGTCGGTGACCTGCGCCGACAGCTCCGCTTCCGCCGCGGTGAGCGCGGCGATCGTGTCGTCGTCGTCGTCGAGCTCGGCGACCCGGGCGGCGGCCAGCCGGGCCCACTCGAGGACGTAGGCGATGTCGTCGGGTTCCTCGGCCTCGAAGAGCGCTTCCGGGTCGGCGGCGCTGCCCGCGCCCGCCGTGCCATCGGCGTCCGGGCCGGCGGAGGCGTCATCGTCCTCAGCGGCGACGTCGGCCGCAGGTAGGTCCGCGGCTGCGGGCGAGGCCGCGCTGCCCAGTCGCACCGGGGCCCCGTTGATGTCTGCGTTGACGCCGCCGGGACCGTAGAGGCGGATGACGCGGGCCAGGGCGGCGCGGCGGTCCTGGACGGCGGCGAGGCGGGCCGGGTCGGCGTCGATGCCCTGGATGTAGGAGGCCAGCTCGCCGGCGACCTCGGAGACCAGGTACGCGGCCTCCGACAGCCGGGCCGCCACGCCGTCGATCTCTGTGTCGTAGCGGCGGACGGCGTCCAGGGCGCGGCGCGCGTGGCCGAGCAGGGTCACCGCGTCCACGCCGTCGTTGCTCGCAGTGGGGTCGCCGAGCAGCGCCTCGTGAGCGGTGGTGGCGCCGGCGTGCAGCGAGTCGGCGTTGGCCAGCCGCTCCTCCTCGGCACGCAGGGCCGCCGCCTCGCCGGCCGCCGGGTTGAGCTTCTCGATGTCCGTGAGGCCGGCCCGCAGTTCCCCGGCCTCGGCGGCACGGGCGCGGGCCTGCGTGGTCAGCGTGGTCAGCTCCTCGTGGACCTTACGGTGTCGCTGGTAGGCGTGCTGGTAGTCGGCGAGCACCGCGGCGAGGACGCCGCCCGCGTACTTGTCGAGCGACTCGCGCTGCCGGCCGGGCTTGAGCAACTGCTGCTGGTCGGACTGGCCGTGCACGGCGACCAGGTCGTCGGAGAGGTACGTGAGCAGCGACACCGGGACCGAGCGGCCGCCAGCGAACGCCCTGGACCGCCCCTCGCCCGATACCGTCCTGGTCAGGACCAGGGTGCCGTCCTCGTCGAGGTCACCGCCCGCCTCCTCGACCTGCTGGGCGACCTTCCCGCGCGGGTCCGTGCGCAGGCGCCCCTCGACCGAGGCACGCTGCGCGCCAGGACGGACCCTGGACGGGTCCGCGCGCCCGCCGAACAGCAGGCCGAGCCCGGTTACGACCATGGTCTTGCCCGCGCCCGTCTCGCCGGTCAGCGCCGTGAAGCCAGGCGAGAGCTCGAGCAGCGCGTCGTTGATGACCCCGAGCCCGGTGATGCGCACTTCCTCAAGCATGACCGCCAGCCATCTCCCTCTCGACCCGACCCGCCCGCCCCGCGGCAAGGCCGACTTTACCTGTTTCCCGCGTTCGCCTCCGCGCGCTCGGGACCCCTTTTTCCTCTGTTTCCTCCGTCGTCGCGCTCTACTTGTCCCGCTCAGCTTGTCCCGCTTGCCGCCGCGCGTCCGAAGGCGGTCTCTTCCCTCGAACAGGGGCGCGCACCTCTGCTCGCGCTCAATCACGGCCGTCCGCGCGGTGGGCGGTCCCCGGTGCCTGCCGCCAGCTCGTTAGGGTTCACCGTACAAGCCGCCGCCGACACTTCTGGCTGACATTTCTGGTTGTGGGCGGCTCGTCCGGTCACCTTCGAGCGGTCTCGCCGTGCGCCGAACCCGCGATCGTTTCGCTTAAATGTTTGTATCCAGTGTCGCCGGAGCGGCATGCTTAAGCAAATATTCGGAACAGAAAATTACCTGGCGTCGGCCCGTCCCGGCCGGCCGCGCCAGCCGGCGACGGGCAGGCCGAACTTGGCGACGAGCCGGTCGGTGAACTCGCCGCCGGCCGGTCGGCCACCCAGGTCATGCAGCCGCGCCAGCAGGACGGGCAGCGCGCCCCGGCGTACTTCGACTCGGGTACCAGCGGGCAGGTCGTACCAGCGGCGGCCGTCACACCACAGGACCGCCCGTTCCGACTCAAGGCTGCCGCTCGCGCCGAGGTCCGGCAGGTCTGGCCCCATAGGCTGGCCGCTCTCATGGACGAGCTCCAGTGCCAGGACCGACCGCGGCGAGACGACCATCGGCCGGGCGAAGAGCGCGTGCGCGGCAAGCGGCACCATCAGCAGCGCCTCTACCTCAGGCCAGACCACGGGACCGCCGGCCGAGAACGCGTAGGCGGTCAACCCGGTCGGCGTCGCGCAGACCACGCCGTCGCAGCCCCAGCGCGACAGGGGGCGGCCGTCGATCTCGACGACGATCTCCACCATGCGCTCGCGGGCGGCCTTCTCCACGGTGACCTCGTTGAGCGCCCAGGTGCTCGCGATCTGGGTGCCGTTCTCGCGGGCGACCACGTCGAGGGTCATCCGCTCTTCGACCCGGTACTCCCCGGCGAGAAGGTAGTCCACGGTCTGGGTGAGCCCGTCGGGCTCGGCCTCGGCGAGAAAGCCGACGTGGCCAAGGTTCACGCCGATCAGCGGGGTCCCCGCAGGCCGGGCGAGCTCCGCGGCGCGCAGCAGCGTACCGTCGCCGCCCAGGACGATGACAAGCTCGGCGCCCTCCGCGGCCGCCGGCCCGGCCGGGACCACGGTCGCGCCGACGCACTCAAGGGCGGGGCCTTCGGCGTCAGTCACCCGCACCGCTACGCCGGCCGCGGTCAGCCGCTCGATGACCTGCGTCGCGCTGTGCCTTGCGCTCTCCCTGCCGGTGTGCGCGAGCACCAGCATCGTCCGCTTCGATTCACCCATCGGGTGCAACTTACCGTGTCGTCGGGGCACAGTGAGCACACGGATAGCCCTCCGCCGTCATGTCCGTTTCCACGGCAATCCCGCTCTTCCTGCCATCTCTGGACGGCGATTCGACGATCATTGGGCCCAGGGGTTGCCTCCGAAGGAAAGCAGCTACGTGACAGAGTTCACGCAGCTTTTCGTCGGCGCGGGCGAGCCTGATACGATCGCGCTTTTTGCGATCAGGCTCGCCCGCACCGACATCGGGGGGTACGGGGGGGCGTCCCCCCGGGCGATAACAGTGGGCCGGACTCGATCGCGTGGCTTAGATCAGCGTCGTCCAGGGGCGGGGCGCCACGCTGGAACCAGACGAAGTATTCCACGTTCCCCGACGGCCCCGGCAGCGGACTGGCCGTCACACCTCTTACGCCGAGCCCCATGGACCAGGCGGTGTCGCACACCGAGCGGACCGCGTCGGCCCTGTCCTCGGGTGATCGCACGACGCCGCCCGCGCCGACCCGGCCCTTGCCAACCTCGAACTGCGGCTTGACCATGAGGGCGAAATCCGCGTCCGGTGCCGCGCACGCGACGAGCGCGGGCAGCACCAGGGACAGCGAGATAAACGACAGGTCCGCCACCACGACCGCGGGCGGCGGTGCCACCAGGTCCGGGTCGAGGGAGCGCACGTTCACCCGGTCGAGCACGGTCACCCGCTCGTCCGTGCGAATCGACCACGCGAGCTGGCCGTACCCGACGTCGGCGGCGACCACGTGCGCCGCCCCCGCGCGCAGCAGCACGTCGGTGAAGCCGCCCGTCGACGCGCCCGCGTCAAGGCAGCGCTTCCCCGCCACGTCAAAGCCGGTGAACACGGCCAGGGCGCCGGCCAGCTTGTGCCCGCCGCGCGAGACGTACCGCGGCCCCGCGTCGTCGTCGGTGACCGTGACCGCGGCGTCCCTGGCCACCTGGGTGGCGGGCTTGGACGCCACCTGCCCGCCCACCGCGACCCGGCCCGCCGCGATCAGCTCGGCGGCCTGCTCCCGCGACCTGGCAAGACCCCGCCGGACGAGCTCCGCGTCCAGCCTCCCCCGCACCGTCATGGCCGCCGGCCTCCGCGCGCAGAGGTCGCACGCCCGGCCCTCTCCCCGTGTGCTGTTGGGCCAGCTACAGCCGGCCCAACAGCACACGGGCGCGCACGCCGCGCCTTAGACATTGGGCTGCCGGGGCGCGTCACCGGGCATACCGGGCCGCGGCGGTCCCGGGCGGGGCTGCAGGCCCCCTGGTTGAAGGGCGCCGCTCAGCTCGCCCTGCTCGCCGCGCCTGCCGGGCTCGCCAGGCCCTGCGGGGACGGCAGGTCCTGGCCCGCCCGGATCGCCCAGCTCCCCGAGGATCTCGCGCAGCCGGTCGTGGACTGTCTGGAGGACCATCGGCCGTTCGGCGAGGTCGGCGTCCTCAAGCGAGGCGAGCGGCTGGATGGCCGCGTCGACGCGGGGGTCACCGGTGGGGGCCAGAGCAGGCCGAATTCGTTCCGAATCCACTGTGTTTTCTATCTCCTCCGGTAACCTGGTAAACCCGGTTGGTCTTCCGGTGCGCTACCCTCCCGCGTGAACGGTACCGCCCAACTAGGAGCGAGGCGTACATGACTTCGGCCGAAGAGTGCCGCGTGGCACTGCAGAAGCTAGCGGGCCGGCTGTCGGAGCTCAGCCCCGGCGAGCGGGACCAGTATTTCGGGAACCGGTCGATCAGCGTCACCATTCCCGACCTTGGCGTCACGTTTGTGAGCGTCCTCGGTGGCGGTGACGACCCGGTGCGGGAAGCGGCGCCAGGCGAGCCGCCCGCCGACATGAGGCTGACCGCCAACAGCGATGAGGTGATCGCCCTGGCCGAGCAGCCGATGAACATCGCCCGCGCCTGGGTGACCGGGCGGATCAAGATCGAGGCGTCGATGAAGGACCTGTTCCGCCTGCGCCGGCTGCTGTAGCCGCGGCGCCTCGGCGAGGGAACCCTGGGATGATGGTGCAATGGGAAAGCTGATCTTGCTGCGGCACGGGGAGACCGAGTGGTCTCGGGAGGGCAGGCACACCGGGCGGACCGACGTCCCGCTCACCTTGGAGGGAGTCGCCGACGCGGAGGCGCTGGCCCCCATGGTGAGGCGGTGGATCGCCGGTGACCGCCTCGCCGCGGTGTTCGCCAGCCCGGCACAGCGGGCCCAGCGCACGGCCGAGCTTGCGGGCCTGACGGTGACGAAGACCGACCCGGACCTGTGGGAGTGGGACTACGGCGGCTACGAGGGCATCACGACCGCCGAGATCCAGCGGGACGTGCCCGGCTGGTCCCTGTGGCGGGACGGGGTCATCCCCGGGGACGCCGACCACCCAGGTGAGACCATCGCCGAGGTCGGCGCACGCGTCGACCGGGTGCTCAAGCGGGCCGAGCCGCTGCTGGCGGACGGCGACGTCGCCCTGGTCGCGCACGGGCATGTCCTGCGCGTGCTGACCGCCCGCTGGCTTGACCTGCCGCCGACGGGCGGGCGGCTGTTCCGGCTGGACACTGGCACTGTCTCCACCCTCGGCACCGAGCACGACGAGCCCGTTATCCTCAGCTGGAACGTCCCGCCGACGGCCTAGTGCCTCGGCTCAAGGGGGTCGGACGCCTCCGGGTCGCGGAGGTCGGTCGTCTCCGGTTCGCGGGGGTGAGGGACGTCGCGCGGGCGGGTCTCGTCCTTGATCCAGCCGAGGAACGACGGCGAGCCGGCCACGAACGGCGTCGCGACGATCTCGGGCTCGTCGTAGCTGTGCCGCTCGGCCAGAAACTCGGCGAGGGCCTCGTAGCGGTCGGCGGGCAGCTTGAAGAAGACGAACCACTCCTCCGCGCGCTCAAGCTCGTCGTTCCACCAGTACGTGGACGCGACCGGGCCCGCGACCTGGCCACATGCGGCGAGCCGCGCCTCGACCGCCGCCTTAGCCAGCTCCATCGCTTCGGCCCGCGAGTCGGTGGTTGTCTGCACCTGCAGGCACTCACCGCTCTCGCGGCGGCCAGCGTAGGTTCCTGCCATGCCACCTGATCGTACGCCGACCTGCGATAGTACGCTTACCGGGCCCAGTGACGCGGCGCCCGGAGGCGAGCGCGGAAGCACAGTCGATACGTACAGGAAGGCGCCCACGTGGAGCTGATTCACTCAGGGAAGGTCCGTGACGTCTACGCTGATGGCGATGACCTGCTGCTCGTCGCCTCGGACCGGGTCTCCATCTATGACGTGATCCTGCCCACGCCGGTCCCCGGCAAGGGCCGCATCCTGACCCAGTTGTCACTGTGGTGGTTCGACCGGCTCGGTGACATCACGCCCAACCACGTGATCTCCGCGACCGACGTTCCGGCGGAGTGGGCGGGCCGGGCCATCCGCTGCCAGCGTCTTGAGATGGTCCCCGTGGAGTGCATCGCCCGCGGCTACCTGGCCGGCCTCGGCCTGACCGCCTACAACGAGACCGGGGCCGTGTCGGGCGTGCCGCTGCCGCCGGGCCTCGTCGAGGCGTCAAAGCTGCCGGAGCCGGTGTTCACGCCCACCACGAAGGCGGCCGCCGGCCACGACGAGCCGATGACGTTCGACGAGGTAGTGGACCTGGTCGGCGCGGAGACAGCGGCCGATCTGCGGCGGATCACCCTGCAGGTCTACCAGCGCGGTGCCGCCCTGGCCGCGGAGCGGGGCATCATCGTGGCGGACACCAAGCTCGAGTTCGGCCGGACGAAGGACGGCACGCTGGTCCTCGCCGACGAGGTGCTCACCCCGGACTCCTCCCGCTTCTGGCCGACCGATTCCTACTCCCCGGGGCGGCCGCAGCACTCCTTCGACAAGCAGTACCTGCGTGACTGGTCGACGTCGATCGGCTGGAACCGCACCGCGCCTGGTCCCGAGATCCCCGCCGACGTCCTGCGCGTGCTCACCGACCGCTACGCGGAGCTTTACGAGAAGATCACCGGGCAGCCCGACCCCGGCTGACGGGGCGCGGCCTGACAGGGCGCCGGGCGCCCCCTAGGCCGCGGTGATTTCGCGGGAATGACGCGGAGGTCAGCGGAGCACGAACTCGTTCGGACTAAGACTTGTTTTCGATCTTTTCACGGGGCCGGAGCGTGCTTTTTCTTTCGGGCCAGTTCCCTGCCAATAAATGACGGGGGGCGCCTGCACTCAGCCGGTAACATTCGATGTCAGCGGATACTGGTGACGCGCGGATCCGCTTCATGGGTGGAATCACGATCTGGGGAGGCCCACATTGGTGTCTCAGGCGAGCCGGCTGGCCGACGTCCGTTACGACGTGCGCGGACCGGTGCTCCGGCGAGCTCTTGAGCTTGAGGCGCAGGGGCACGAGGTCATCAAGCTGAACATCGGCAACCCGGCACCGTTCGGGCTGTTCACGCCGGACGCCGTGCTGTCCCAGGTGACCGCGTCGATCGCGGAGTCCCAGGGGTACAGCGACGCGCGCGGGATCGCGCCGGCGCGGGAGGCGGTGGCGCGGTACTTCGGCGCCAAGCTCGGCGTTGCAGGCGTGACGCCTGATGACGTGTACCTGGGCAACGGCGTGTCCGAGCTGATCGTGATGTCGCTCCAGGCGCTGCTCAACCCGGGCGACGAGGTCCTCGTCCCCTCCCCCGATTACCCGCTGTGGACCGGCGCGGTGAACCTCGGCGGCGGACGGGCGGTGCACTACCGCTGCGCCGAGGACCTCGACTGGAACCCGGACGTCGAGAACGTCGAGTCCCTGGTGACGCCGCGGACGCGGGCCCTGGTGATCATCAACCCGAACAACCCGACCGGGGCCGTCTACTCGCGAGAGACGCTGCTCGGGCTGCTTGAGGTCGCCCGGCGGCATCAGCTCCTGGTGCTCGCCGACGAGATCTACGACCAGATCCTGTTCGACGGGGCGGTCCATCACTGCGCGGCGTCTCTCGCCCCCGACCTGCCGGTGCTCACGCTCGGCGGCATGTCGAAGAACTACCGGCTCGCCGGGTTCCGCTCGGGGTGGCTCGTCGTCTCCGGGCCGCGCGAGCCGGTTGTTGAGTACCGCGAGGGCCTGGAGCTGCTCGCCAACATGCGGATGTGCCCGAACGTGCCGGCACAGCACGCGATCCCCGCGGCGCTCGGCGGCGGCATCGACATCACCCCGCTGCTGCTGCCCGGCGGGCGGCTGCGCGACCAGCGTGATCTTGCCTGGTCGCAGCTTTCCTCGATTCCTGGCGTGCACTGCTACAAGCCGGCCGGGGCGCTCTACCTCTTCCCCCGGCTCGACCCCGAGGTGCACAAGATCGTCGATGACCAGCGGATGTGCATCGACCTGCTTGAGCAGCAGCACCTGCTGCTGACGCACGGCACCGGGTTCAACCTGCCATCCACGGACCACATCCGGGTCGTGTTCCTCGCGCCAGTCGAGGTGCTGTCCGACGCGATCACGCGGCTCGGCGAGTTCCTGGCCACGTACCGCCAGTAGGCGCTTGACCTTTCCCCTAGGGCAACGCTCAGGGTGGTGGCTGTGAAGCTGCTGACGATCGGCGAGTTCGCGCGGGCGGCCCGGCTGTCCCCCAAGGCGCTGCGCCTGTACGACGAGCTCGGGCTGCTGCGGCCCCACCGGGTCGACGAGTGGTCCGGGTACCGGTACTACGCGCCGTCCCAGCTGGAACGCGCGCGCCTCGTCGCGTGGCTGCGCCGCCTCGGTATGCCACTCGCCAAGATCGCCGCCGTGGTCGAGTCGCCGCCGGCTTCGGCCGCCGCGGCCGTGGCGGAGTTCCTCCGGGTGACCGAAGCCGATTTCGCCGAACGTCAGCGGCTTGCTCAGTTCCTCATCACTTACCTCTCCGAGGGAGCAACCGCCATGCCTGAGCCTGCTTCACCCGCCGTTTCCGGTGCCTTCGGGGCGCCTGGGGCGTCCGCGGGTCCGCTCGCCATCCGTTATGCCGCCGCCTCCGACATCGGTCGCGTGCGGAAGCAGAACCAGGACGTCGGCTACGCCGGGCCCCGCCTGGTCGCCGTCGCGGACGGGTTCGGCCCGGCGGGCGACCGGGCGAGCGCCGCCGCCATCGACGCGCTCCGCCGCCTGGAATCGGCACCGCTCTCGCCGATGCCGCTCTCGCCGATGCCGGTCGCCGGACAGGTGACCGAATCGACGCAGGCGCCGGGCATCGTGCCCGCTGACCTGCTCAATGTCCTGTCAGACGCGGTATCAGACGCCAGTGCGTCGGTCCGCTCGCTCGCCGACTCTGACCCGGATCTCTCGGGCAGCGGGTCGACGCTGACCGCGATGCTCCTGTCCGGGTCCCGGCTGGCACTCGTGCACATCGGCGACACGCGCGCCTACCTCTTCCGCGACGGCGGGCTCTTCCAGATCACGCACGACCACTCGGTGACCCAGTCGATGGTCGACGCCGGACGGCTGACCCCGGAGGAGGCGGCGTCGCATCCGCAGCGCTCGCTGCTGCTGCGAGCGCTCGGCGCTTCCAGTGATGCGATGCTGGAGGCGGGGGTGCCGGAGGAGCAGGCGGCCACGGCCGGGACGCCGGACCTGTCGCTGCTCGACGCGCGGGCCGGGGACCGCTACCTGATCACCTCGGACGGCCTGACCAACGTGGTCCCCGTGGCAGCGATCAGGGAGGCACTGTCGGCCACCGATCTGTCCCCCGAGGAGGTCGTCCGCCGCCTGATCACGCTCGCCAACGAGGCCGGCGGCCCGGACAACATCGCCCTCGCCCTCGCCGACATCACCGAAGTCGCCTAAGCACGCCGCACCATCGCCACCGCGAGCCCTCGCTGGCGCGGCCCTGGCCGAGATGGCGCTGAATAACCCTTTGAATCGCCGGTTATGCGGACGCCGCAATTCTTTTGCGTCCGAAAAAGCGAGCGGATGGCGCCGCGCCACGGAACAATGGACGCCATGGCTACGCATGTCGCGCTGCTGCGGGGGATCAACCTCGGCGGCAAGAACAAGGTAGCGATGGCAGACCTGCGCGCGCTGGTCGGTGAACTCGGGCACGCGGACGTGTCGACGTATATCCAGAGCGGGAACGTGCTGTTCACCGCCGAGGCCGACGCCGACACGTCCGTGCTGGCCGCTGGGCTCACCACGGCGATCGCTGCCACGCTCAAGGTCAGTTCGCCTGTCGTCGTCGTGTCGCGGGAGGAACTGGCCCAGATCATCGCGGCGAACCCGTTCCCCGCCGAGCCAGACCCGAAGCGGGTCCATGCCGTCGTGCTCAGCGAGCCGCCCTGGCCCGACCTTACGGTCAAGCTCGACGCCGCACGGGCGAAGTCCGCCGCGGCCGGCGAGCCAGACCGGGTGCTGGCCGTCGGCCGCACGCTCTACCTGCATACGCCCGCCGGTTACGGGCGGAGCGTGCTAGCGGAGGCGGTGCTGCGCAGTGTCAGCTCGCCCAAGTCGGGCGCGACCGGCACCGCACGCAACTGGGCAACCATCACCAAGCTGCTCGAACTGTGCAGCGACTCGGCGATGTCATGAAATATCGGTCATGCGGTAGAGTCGCGGCGTGAGTCGTGCGGTTCTTGTTACAGGTGGGTCGCGGGGTATCGGGGCGGCGATCGCGCTGGCGTTCGCGGAGCGGGGCGACCGGGTCGCCGTGCACTGCCGGGACGCCGTCGGCGCCGCGCAGGCGGTGCGGGACGCGCTGCCCGGCCAGGGGCACGTCGTCGTCCAGGCTGACCTGGCCGACGCCGAGGCGGTCAGGGCCATGGTCGACGCGGCGGCGGATCAGCTGGGCGGGCTTGACGTGCTCGTGAACAACGCGGGGATCTACGTCGACCACCCGGTGCTTGGCACGTCCTACGAGGAATGGCAGGCGGCGTGGCAGGCCACGCTCGGCGTCAACCTGGTCGGTGCGGCGAACGTGACCTGGTGCGCGGTCCGGCACATGACCGCCGGCGGCCGGGGCGGGCGGATCGTGAACGTCGGGTCGCGCGGGGCGTACCGGGGCGAGCCGACGCATCCCGCGTACGGGGCGGGCAAGGCGGGGCTGCACGCGTTCGGGCAGTCCCTGGCCGTGGCGCTGGCGCCGCACGGGATCACCGTCGCCTCGGTCGCCCCAGGCTACGTCCAGACGGACATGACGACCGAGGAACTCGCGACCCCGGTCGGCGACGCGATCAGGGCCCAGTCCCCTTTCAACCGGGTCGCCACGCCCGAGGAGATCGCGGCGGCGGTCCGCTACCTGGCCTCCCCCGAGGCGGCCTGGTCGAGCGGCGCGGTCCTCGACCTCAACGGCGCCTCCTACCTGCGCTAACCCGGGTCGGGGAGGTCCGCGGGGAAGGTGATGTCGATCTCTTTGATCGACGGGTCGAAGTCCTTCCTGTTGTTGGTGATGAACCGGTGCGCGCCCATGTTGATCGCCGTGGCCAAGTGGGTCGCGTCAGGTGCGCGCAGCTTGTACTGGGCACCGAGGACAGCGGCCTGTGCGGCGATGGCACGGTCGACTGGGCGCAAATCCAGCCGGGCGAGAAAACCGCTAAGCGTCGTGACGGCGGCCGCGTCCTCATCCCTCAGCGGCTTGCTGAGCAGCTCTGGCACGAGGAGCACGGAGCCCACGCCCGCGTGGCCGACGGCGCCCGTGACTGTGCTGCTGGAGAACACCGTGCCGCTGGAGAACAGGGCCGCCACCCGACGGCCGAGTGAATGATTCGGGATGCCGGCGTAGATAAGCACATCGGCGTCGAAAGCGTCCATCAGGCCCGTTCCGTTGCTCGCTAGCGGGCGTCCCGGCCAGCACGGACGGCAGCGATCAGTTCCTCGGCGTATTCCTCGGTCAGTCCGCCGACAGGCAATTCCCGCTCACCGGCTGCATGCAGCATCCGTTCAAGCCGCTCCGCCTCGGCCAGAACGTCCCCGGCCCGCGACCGACTCCAGATGACATCCGGACGCACGATCACCGCGACCGCCCGGCCGTGGCGGGTGATCGTTACCTCCTCGCCCTCCTCGACGCGGTTGAGCACCTCGGGGAGCGCCGCTCTTGCCTCACTGACTGTCATCACTGCCATAAGCCGAATGTACATCGACGTACAGCGTTGTACAAATCTCGGGCCCCGGTCTCGCTGCCTGCCTCACAATCACCGCAGCAACCGAAGCCCAGTTACCCACTAGCGTCGAGGCCGCCACGCTAGTAGGTTGTCCCTGTAATAAGTAATAGTGCCGTTTGGTACTTAGCGCCCTAGGCGGCACGCCATCCCGGAGGGGCAGCGGTATGGAGTACGTGGTCGCGCAGGTGAACATCGGGCGGTTCGTCGCGCCGCTTGACAGCCCGCAACTCGCCGACTTCGTGGCGGGCCTTGACCCAGTGAACGCGGTCGCGGACAGCGCGCCCGGTTTCGTCTGGCGGATGCAGACCGAGGACGGCAACGCGACCGCGGTGCGCGGGTTCGAGCAGGACGGCGAAGGCGCGGGCGGCGGCATCCTCATCAACATGTCCGTCTGGGAGTCGGTCGAGGCCCTGGCGGCGTACGCGTACGGGGACGCGCACCGCGCGGTGCTGCGGCGGCGCCGCGAGTGGTTCGAGCGGATGAAGGATGCCTACGCGGCCCTGTGGTGGATCCCGCTCGGCCACATTCCCACCGTCCACGAGGCCGAAGACCGGGTGCAGCACCTGCGCGCCCACGGCCCCTCGCCTTACGCGTTCACGCTCAAGGTCCACTTCCCGCCCCCGGACAGCGCCGACGCCAGCCCGCTGCACAGCCCCGAGGACTGGGCCTGCCCCGTCTAAGACTCCGGCCGCACTTCGTGACCGCCCGCGGCTAGTGCGCCAAGTGCGTCTTCGGGCTTACTCTTGCCCGCCCAAAAGCGCACTTGGCTCGTCGGGCGGGGGCCTTTGTGCTAAAACCCGCCCACCACGCCCCGGGAGGGTCATGGTTCGGGGTGAAGGTGGAACACGGGCTCGTTCGGGATAACGGTTTTGCTCTTCTAGTGCGTGGCCGCGAAAAGTCAACCGCATTAGCAGCCAGAACGGGGGCGGCTTACTCAGTCGCGCGACCCCATTGCCCGGGGCGGAGTGTCCGGTAACGTCGCGGATGTGACTGACGACCGTGTCATCCCTCCGTTTGACTCGCTGCCCCGGCTGCCCGGGAACGGGGTGCAGCACGCGTGGGACGTGTGGGGCAGGGGTGACAACCTCGGCACGCTCAACCGGCTGACCGGTTCGGTGGTCGCGGCGGCGTCCGGCTGCGTGCGGACGGGCGAGCGAATCGGGGTGTCGCTGCCGCTCGGGCTGCCTGACCCGTCGTTCTTCGGGAGGAAGGCGTTCAGGCATAACTTCAAGACGCTGGGGCCGGCCGGCTGGGACGACTGGCTTGACGGGTTCTACCTGCAGTGCTCGTCGCAGTGGGACGGGCTGCGGCACATCGGGTCGCCCGACGGCTGGTTCGGCGGGTGGCGGGCCCAGCCGTCGGACGACCTTGAGCCACTGGGCATCCATCACTGGGCGGAGCAGGGCATCGTGGGGCGGGGCGTGCTCGTCGACCTGGCGTCTTATGCGCCCGTGGTGGCTAACCGAGGGGCTGACAGCGCCTATGACCCGTTCACGCGCGTGGCCTTCCGGCCCGACGACCTGTCCGCCGCGCTAACCGCTCAGGGGGTTTCGCTCCGGAGCGGCGACATCCTCTGCGTGCGGACCGGGTGGACGGACAAGTACCTGTCGCTGGATGCCGCCGGGCGGGCCTCGCTCGCCGACGGCATGCAGGAGGTAACTGGGTACACGTCCGCTGGCCTGGCGGGCAGCGAGGCGATGGCGCGCTTCCTCTGGGACTCCGGGGTCGCGGCAGTGGCCTGCGACAACCCGGCCGTGGAGGTCGTGCCGTCCGTCCTGTCCGACGGGTTCCTGCACGGGCGGCTCATCCCTGGCCTGGGGATGGCGATCGGCGAACTGTTCTCGTTCGGTGCCCTCGCCGCGGCGTGCGCGCGGGAGGGACGGTATGAGTTCCTGTTCGTCTCCGTGCCGCTCAACGTGACCGGGGCGATCGGGTCACCTGCCAACGCGGTCGCGGTCCTCTAGTTCAGATGTATCTCAATCCAGCTCGGTCCAGCTCGCTCCAGGAGGTCAGGATGTCCGACCCCAAAGACGTCGTGCGGCGGTTCTTCGCGACGCTCGGCACCGGGAACTTCGCGGCTATCGGCGAGTTCTTCACCGACGACTCGGTCTGGCAGGTGAACGACGTGGCGCGCGGCCTGCCGGCGCAGCGGGGGCGGAAGGCGATCATCGACGACTTCCTCCAGCCGATCCGCGAGGGGCTGTTCGAGCCGGGCGACCCGAAGATCGAGATCCGCCGCCTGATCGGCGAAGGCGACTGGGTGGTGGCCGAGACTACGGGCCGCGGCGCGCTGCTTAACGGCAGCACCTACGAGAACGAGTACGTGTTCGTCATCCAGGTCGACGGCGACACGGTGCGGTTCCTGCGCGAGTACATGGACTCCGACTACGCGCACTCGATCTCGGCGGGCTCGGGCGGCGCCGGCGGCGCGGACGGCCACGTCTCGGACACGCTCAAGCGCCTGGGCCACGACTAACCGGGCCGGCCGCGCAGGCCGCCCTGGCACGCCAGCGCGCGCCCCTTAGGCCAGGATCGTCCACGAATGCGCCGGGACGAGCAGCGGGTCGGCGACGACCGCGCCCGGCTCTGCCGTCTCCGCGACCGAGAGGCCGCCGGCGTCCACGGCGAACCGGAACTCCGCGTCGCCCGTGTTGAGCAGCAGGAAGGCCTGCTCGCCGTCGCCGTCGCCCCGCAGGCGCAGGGCCAGTGCGGACGGCTCCAGGTGCTGGGGGGTCGTGCGGGCGCGGACCAGCCACGGGTGACGGCGGCGGAAGCCGATGAGCCGCTGGTGCAGCCGGTAATAGCGCCACCCGTCGGGCAGCAGGTCAGCGGGCGAGGCGGGGAACGCGGGCCTGATCGCGTCGTCGCCGCCCTCGCGGTGCTCCTTGAGGCCGCGCAATCCCTGCTCGTCCCCGTAGTAGACGCTCGGCACGCCGCCGACGCAGAACAGGACCGCGAGCGCGTGCCCGAAGTGCCGGTCGTCGTTCAGGACCGTCGCCAGCCGGGTCACGTCGTGGTTGCCGACGAATGTCTGCGGCAGGCCTCCGTCGTCGAATGCGTCAAGGAACGCGTTGTGCCGGCTGAGCGCGTGGTCGAGCTCGTAGAAGTTGCGGTCGTTGAGCGAGGACCAGACCGCCTTCCAGACCTCGTACTGGGTGATCGAGTCGAGTCCGCCCTCGGCCGCGTAGGCGGCGTAGTCGCCGTGGATCATCTCGCCGAGGATCCAGGCGCCGGGGAACGCCTCGCGCACTGCGGGCAGGACCTTGGCCCAGAACCCCGGCGGCACCGCGTAGGCGGCGTCCAGCCGCCACCCGCCCGCGCCGCGGCCGAGCCAGTGGGTCATGACCTCCGTCACGTAGGACAGGACGGCGGGCTCGTCGTGATTGAGCTCGATGAGGTGCCCGTGGCCTTCGAATACCGCGTAGTCCGACCCGTCTTGTGTCCGCTTGAACCAGCGGGCCGCCGGGGTCGCCGGCCCCCCGGCCACGGCCGCCTTGAAGGCGGGGAACCCGCGTCCGACGTGGTTGAACACGCCGTCGAGGATCAGCCGCAGGCCGCGTCGGTCGGCGGCAGCCACCAGGTCGTCGAAGTCACCTTCGTCGCCGAGCCTGGCATCGATCCTGAAGTGGTCGATGGTGTCGTACCCGTGGGTCTCCGCGGCGAAGACCGGGCCGAGCAGCAGCCCGTTGCAGCCGAGCTCGACCGCGTAGTCAAGCCACGTTTCCAGGTGCCGCAGCCGGTGCCTGGCCGGCTCTTGCGCGGTCGGCGCCGCCCGCTCCGCACCGGTGAAACCGAGCGGGTACACATGCCACAGAATGGCGCGATCAGCCCAGCACGTCACCCGCTCACGCTACCGGCTTCACCTGGTCACCGCCTGGATTCACGCCGCGAGTGAGATTAAGAACATGTAACCGAACGAGTGCGTGCTCCGCCGATAGCCTCGTTGCGCTTCGCGCTTGTTGCTGTTATCTCAACAGGGGCGAGTCGCCCGCTCACCCCCATTGCCGGGTCCGGAGGGCGGCGGCCCGGGCCCGTGGCGTGTTGTTCATCCTCACTCGAAGTCAGACGGGTCGCCCGCACCGCGGCGCACGATCTCCGGCTCGTCCTGGGAGAAGTCGATCACCGTCGTTGGCTCGGTGCCGCAGTCGCCCGAGTCGAGCACCGCGTCCACGGCGTCGCCGAGTTCCTCGTTGATCTGCCAGCCCTGGGTCATCGGATCGTCCTGGCCGGGCAGCAGCAGGGTGCTTGAGACGAGCGGCTCGCCCAACTCGGCGAGCAGCGCCTGGGTCACCACGTGATCGGGGATCCGCACGCCGATGGTCTTCTTCCCCGGATGCTGAAGGCGGCGGGGCACCTCCTTCGTCGCCTCCAGGATGAACGTATAGCGGCCCGGCGTCGCCGCCTTGATGGCCCGGAACACGCGGTTGGGCACGTGCACGAACCGGCCGAGCTGTGCGAAATCCTGGCACACCAGCGTGAGGTGGTGCCGGTCATCGAGGTGGCGGATCGCCCTGATCCGCTCGATGCCGTCCTTGTTGCCCAGCTGGCAGCCGAGCGCGTAGCAGGAGTCCGTGGGGTAGGCGATCACGCCGCCCTCCCGCACGATGTCAGCGACCTGGGCGATCGCGCGACGCTGCGGGTTGGCCGGATGGATGTCGAAGTACCGGGCCATGCGATGAGTCTAGGCGGAGCCCTTCAGGCTCACCATCCCCGGCTAGTCCGCGCGTTACCTCCGGTGCCGCCTCCGGCCGCCGGCTCCGCCGAGCGGGGCGCCGAAGCTCAGCCAGCCGCGTCGCCGGGTCCGCACGCCGATCGAGCCCCACAGCCGACCGCGGCCGAGCGGCTCACTGAGCCGGAAACGGAACGGCCCGACCCGGACCGACTCGCTGACCCTGGCCCTGGTTCGGAATCTGACCATCGAGCGTCACCTCCAGTCACTGCACCAATCGGGCACCGGTGCCTTGACCGCGCGCCCGGCCCTCGTCCCGTTCCCAGTCTTCCCAGAGCAGCGAAGGCCATTCCGCAGGCGCGTTAGACCAGGCCTGGGTCCTTCCGCGTCGATGGGGGCAGCTGGGTGGACTAGGGTCGGTGTGTGACTGACGCGCTGGCCGACCCCTTTGACACTGGCGGGCTGCGGGCGCGGGTGCTGGACGCCTGGGCGGCGTCACCGAGCCGGTTCCGGGAGGACGCCAACGCCGAGGAGGACTACGCGCTCGGCGGGTACCGGGACCGGGTTGTCGTGGAGCTCGCGCAGAACGCGGCGGACGCGGCGGTCCGCGGCGGCGTGCTCGGGCGGCTGCGGCTGACGCTGCGCGACGGGGTTCTCGTCGCGCTGAACACCGGGGCGCCGCTCGACGCGGCCGGGGTCGAGGCGCTGTCCACACTGCGGGCATCGAGCAAGCGCGGCGACGGCGCGGACGGCGGGACGGTCGGGCGGTTCGGCGTCGGGTTCGCGGCGGTGGTCGCGGTCAGCGACTCGCCGCGCATTCATTCCGCGACGGGCAGCGTTGGCTGGTCGCGGGTGCGGACCGGGGAGCTTGTGAGCGCGATCCCGGCGGTGGCCGACGAGATCGAAGCGCGGTCCGGACACGTGCCGGTGCTGCGGCTGCCGTTCGCGGACGCGGCATCCTCCGGTGGCAATGGCGCGCTGCCCGACGGGTTCGTGACGGCGGTCGAGCTGCCGCTGCGGGACGGTGACTCGGTTTCGCTTGTTACCCGGCTGCTCGCCGAGACCGGGCCGGCGTTGCTGCTCGCGCTCCCGGCTCTCACACACGTCGAGATCACGGTCGGTGGCGCAACCCGGCTGCTCACGGCGGTCCATGACGGCGACCTGTCGACCATTACCGTCAACGGAGTGCCCAGCGCCTGGCGGGTCGCCAGCTCCGGCGGAGAACTCGATCCGGCGCTGCTAGCCGACCGGCCTGCCGAGGAACGCGGCCGGACGTCGTGGTCGGTCCGCTGGGCCGTGCCGGTTTCTGACGGGATTCCAGCGGGGCGGCTGCCTGAGGGTGTCACGGCCGTCGTGCACGCGCCGACGCCGACCGACGAGCCGCTTAGCCTGCCGGCGCTGCTGCTCGCGTCGTTCCCGCTGAGCCCGGACCGGCGGCACGTCGCGTCAGGTCCATTGACTGATTTCCTGGTGGAGCGGGCGGCGGACACCTACGCCGACCTGCTGCCCGGCCTGGCTCCAGGACCTGGACTCCTCGACCTAGTGCCTGGGCCGGTTGGTCGTGGGGAACTGGATGCCCGGCTGGCCAGCGCAATCGTGTCTCGTCTCGCAGCGGTGCCGTTCCTGCCGGCCGTCCACGGTGTACCAGGCGCGGACGAGCAAGACGCCGCTGCTGCTGCTGACGACTGGGCAGCTATGCCAGGGCTACCCGAGGCCGACAAGTCCGACCGGGTGCGGCCACGGGACGCGGTGCTGCTCGGCACCTCAGCTTCCGGACTGCGCGAGTGGCTGGCGCCGGTGCTGCCGAACCTGGTCGACGGGCCCGCCAGGCATCCGGCGTGGGCCGTCCTCGGAGTGCGCCGGATGCTCCTGGCGGAGCTGGCCGACCTGCTGGCCTCGCTCGACAGGGAACCCGCCTGGTGGTACGGACTGTACGCCGCGCTCGCCGACGTGCCCGCCGAGGAACGAGCTGAACTCGGCGCGCTTCCGGTGCCCCTCGCTGACGGGCGGCTGGTGCGCGGGCCGCGCGGGCTGCTGCTGCCGGGACCGGGACTTGAGCATGCCGACCGGCTCGCCGTGCTCGGCCTCCGCGTGGTCGACCCGGAGGCGGCGCACCCCCTGCTCGCCCGGCTCGGTGCGGTCGAGGCAACGCCACGGAGCGTGCTCGAAGACCCCGCGACCCGCGCTGCCGTCAGAAACTCCTACGACAGCGCCGTCGAGGCCGCCTTCGACGATGACTCACCGCAGCGCCTCGCTGAGGCGGTACTCGGCTTGCTCGCCGCCCTCGACATCGCGCCCGGCGAGTACCGGTGGCTGGCCGAACTGGCGCTGCCCGGCGAAGACGGCGACTGGTACCCCGCCGGGGAACTGCTGCTACCTGGCGCGCCCCTCGCCGGGATCCTCGACGCTGACGCGCCATTCGGCACGGTCACCGCGGACCTGGTGGACCGGCACGGCACGGACTCGCTCCAGGCGGCCGGCGCGGCGTGGTCCTTCGGCCTGCTGACGGCTGAAGACGTCGAACTGGACGAGTCCCAGATCGACCTAGACCTCGACGGCGCCGAGGAGTGGGCCGCCGACATCAGGGCTTGGCTACGGTCGGCAGGGGATGCCCTGCCGCCGCTCCCGCCGGTGGCCGTCGAGTTCACCGCCGTCCGAGACCTCGACCTCGTCGACCCGGACCGCTGGCCCCAAGCCCTGGATCTGCTAACCCGGCCGCCCCTGCGCGCTGCGCTCACCGAGCCGACCCGAGTCCGCCTGTCTGACGGTCGACATGCCGACGTCCCGTCCTACACGGCCTGGTGGCTGCGCCATCACGTGACGCTTGGCGGGTGGCACTCATCCGACCTGCGCGTTCCGGACGCCGACCCGCTGCTGGTTGGCCTGTACGACGTGGTCGGCGTGTCCGAGGAGGCCGACGCCGATCCGGCCCTTTCCCGCGTCCTCGCCGACCCCGCGATCGCCCGCGCGCTCGGGGTCCGGTCTTCCCTCACCGACCTTCTCGCCGGGCCCGGCGGCGCGGATGAGCTGCTGAACCGGCTCGCCAACCCAGCCCGCGCAGTCAGCAGGCCCCAGCTACGGGCACTGTGGTCAGCACTCGCGACCGCCGACACCGTGAACCCGGAAGACATCACCCCACCGGACCGGGTCCGTGCGATTCACGGTGACAAGATCACCGTCACGGATGCAACCGACGTCCTGATCCTCGACGCCCCCGACTTGTGGCCGCTGGTCGCGGACCGGCCACTCGTCCTTGCGCCGTATCGGCATGCGACCCGCCTGGCCGATCTGCTCGATCTGCCGTTGGCTTCCGAGGAGATCCCGGGGGGCATTGAGTCGGCCGGGGAACGCCGCCCCGTCCCCGACATAGTGCCAGACGTGCTCCCCGAGGCCCCTGCGACCTACCACGAACATGACAGCCTCACGGTCGACGGCACCGACGTCCCGTGGCGCTACACCGGCGGCGAACTCCACGCAGCCACCGTCGAAGGCCTGGCCTACGGCCTGGCCTGGGCAGCAGGCCAGTGGCACGCCCGCCACCTGCTGGCCGCACTCCTAATCAGCCCCGACGAAGCCACCCGCCTGCTCGCCGAATCCGACCTAGACGCGTGACTCCGGCTCATTAGCAGAAGTCGGGGTCTTCCTCGAAGAGCTTGATGGCCGTGTCGTGTCGTGCCAGGGGGAAGACATAGCGCGGACTTTATGTCACATATTATCGATATGAGTAGATTCAAGTCGCTGAATAATCGAACTGGTAAGCGGTTGCGAATCACCAAGTTGTCCCACGCCATTTCCTCGGTGGAATGTCGGGCCGGGGTGGGAGGATCGGGATCGGGTCGATGGCGGGTTGGGCGGGGAGGTTCCCAGGATGGGCAAGGCGGCTAGGCAGCGGCGGCTGAAGAGGGAGCGGCAGCGGGAGCGTGCCACCCGGGGGACGTCGGATGCCCGAGCGGGGGCGGCGTTCCGGGCCGGGCCGCGCAGTGGGTCCTCGGGAAACAGCGGGTCCTCGGGAAACAGCGGGTCGTCGGGAAACAGTGGGTCGTCGGGAAACAGAGTGCCCGCGGAGAAGGACCTGGCGGCCGAGGTGATCGGCGAGGCGACCCGCGCGGTCTGCGCCGGCGACCAGGATGCCTACAGCACCTGCCTGCGGCAGCTCGCGGATGAGCGGACGCCCGGCTGGACGCGGGCGGTCAGCCAGGACCTCGTGGAATACCTGCGCGTGTCGGTGACGGCCGCCTGGCGGCATGGCTGGCAGCCGACCGAACTAGCCAGGCACGTCGGCCGGGAGCTTTCTGGCGAGCACGCGTCGGTGGTCGCGGACATGATCACGGACGAGATGCGCGGCTACGCCGCCGCCGCCGTGGACGCCCGGTGGGCAGCCCAGGTGGCCGCGCTTGGCGCGCTCCCGCCCGGTGACGCCGGGTACGTGGATGCCTGGCGGCTGGCCAACGTCGCAGGCCTGCGGGGAGCGGTGGCCAACGCGATCGAGACGCTGCACGCGCTCCAGCATCTTCCAGTCCTGGAACGGCTGCTCCCGCTGCCCGGGACCGCGCGGCCGACCGCGCAAGAGCACGCAGAGAACGCGGAGAACACCGGGCCCGCCGATGAGCGGCTGCTTGGCAGGATCCGCGCGCTGCTTGCCAAGGCGGAAGCGACGGAGTTCACGGAGGAAGCGGAGGCGCTGTCGGCCCGCGCGCAGCAGCTGATGGCCAAGTACAGCATCGACCACGCGCTGCTCGCGGCCGAGTCCGGACGCACAGAGGCGCCAGGCGGGCGGCGAATCGCCGTGGACAACCCCTACGAGGCACCCAAGGCGACGCTGCTGCAGACCGTGGCGCAGGCCAACCGCTGCCGTGTCGTCTGGTCCAGGGAACTTGGCCTGGTCACGGTGATCGGCTTCCCGGCCGACCTGGACGCGGTCGAGCTGCTGTTCACCTCGCTGCTCGTCCAGGCGAACGGCGCGATGCTGCGCGCCGGGGCGAGGAAAGACTCCTCCGGGCGGTCAAGGACCCGGGCGTTCCGCCAGTCGTTCCTGGTCTCCTACGCGGTCCGCATCGGTGAGCGGCTTTCCGAGGCTGCCGGTAACGCGGAGCAGGAGGCCCTGGCGGAGCAGGCGGCCCCGCATCGAGGAGCGGCGCAGCAGGGAGCGGCGAGTACCGGAGGCAAGGACCTAGTCCCATTCCTCGCGGCACGCCACCGGGCCGTCGATGACGCGGTGGACGCGATGTTCGGCGACACCCTGACGCACAGCCGTGCAGTCCGTGCTACCGACGCGGAGGGCTGGTACTCGGGCCGCGCCGCCGCCGACCTGGCCAGCCTGCACAATCACGCCAGCGTCGCCGGCAGCGCGCGGGCAGGCACCGCGTACGCTGGTGCAGATCGGTCGTAGCTAACCTTGTTCAGGGGCTATCCCGGGCTAGCACAGAGGTCAGCGGGTCAGCCAGGCCTGACGGCGTGCCAGGTGCCGCCGCCGCCAATCGGCCATGACGTACAATTCGCTGGTAGTAGCGCACAAAGCACCGAAGGGGTACGGGCAATGACCGAATACCTGATCGCGGCCATCCTCTTCGTCGCCATGATCACGACCCTCGTGTACCTATGGAAGCGCGAGCACTCGTAGGCGACCACTCGTCGACGGGTAGGCGGAGTAAGCAGGCAAGCGTCAAGGCGTGCCCCGGTTTCCGTCTTCGCACAGCGCCGAACCGCGTCTAGGCACGTCCAGAGTTATCCCGAACGGGGCGTGTTTCACGCTTCTCGCCTCTGTGTTGCTGACGGCGGAGCACGCGTAAGGTCTCGGTATGCTCTCAGTCCGGCATGGATTCGTACCTGGGAGGCAGCACGCATGAGCCTTAACGTGCGGGGACGCGCGCGCGGGAACTCAGCTAGTGTTTTGCGCATTCGGCGCCGGTCGGTGACACTGCGAAAGTGACCAAGCGCCGGTACAGACGAATCACGGCGGCGGGGGCGGTCATCATTGCCTGCTGTCTGCTGCTCTCACTCTGGATAGCCGTGCGCATCCGCGATGCCGCGGCGTCGGACGCGGTCTCCTCGGTGCTCATCGAGCCGCGCCAGACCGGGGCGAAGGCAGGGCCGCGTACACGGACCGCGCTGTCGGTCGCCACGCCACTGACCGCGTGCGAGGCGCGGATCGAGCGCCAGCCGCACCGCCTCCCGACCGTCGCGATCGTCGGCGCTTCCTACACGGCCGGGACAGGGCCGAACAACCCGGAGCTGTCCTGGGCTGTCGGGGTCGCCCGGCTGCTGCACTGGAACGCTGTCATCTACGGGGTTCCCGGCGCGGGCTACGTCAGGACCAGCGCCAGCAAACGCGGCCCGATGGCGCGCATGCTGAGCCAAGAGGAACTGCGCCGGCTCAGCCCTTCGCTTGTGATCGTGCAGGCGGGGTTCGACGACATCGGCGTGCCGACCGGGCTTGAGGAGCGGCGGGTCCGTGCGGCCGTGGACCTGATCCGCGCGGCGGCGCCGGGCGCGCCGATCGGGCTGCTGACCACCTTCGCCTACCCGGCGGGCGGCTCGCCCGCGCTGTACCGGACCGACCAGGCGATCGTGACGGCGGGCACCGCGGCGGACCCTGGGGCCATCGTCATGGACCCGCTCGCCGATGACTGGACGTTCCCCCGCGCGGGCGACGGCCTGCACCCGACCGCGGCCGGGGACGCGTGGATCGCGCGCACGGTGGCGGGCATCCTGCTCGCGCACGGCGTGCGGCCCGCCCCGGTGACCTCGACCTCGACCTCGCCGGTCATCTGCGACGTTTCCGTCGGCGCGGGAAAGCCGGCAAGCGCGACGGCCTGACGCCGCTGACCGGGCGACTCAGCGACCACCAGACGCTGCGCGGTGAGCGCGGGACGCCTGTTGCTGTTACCCGTCACAATCACTAACACGGCGAGTCGCATTGTCACCGCATCTTGCTGTTATCATCGGAGAAACCGACTCACCAAAGATGTTGGATCGCTGGTGTCGTTATAGCGTCACCGACGATCCACGATCTTTTCGCGGCCCGAAACTGCGGGACGCCTCTTGCTGTTATCAAGGCAGCGGGCCGCCATGTGGGCGCCGCTCGCCGTGATCCTGTGCGGGAACTTCGTTTACGCCTTACTCAGGAGCGGTTGACCGGAAGTGCGCCAGGAGGGCGTTCGTGACTGGGCCCGGCTTCTCGTAGTGCGCGAAGTGGGATGCGGCCTGGACGACGGTCAGCCGGGCGCCGGGGATGTTCCGCGCCGTGTAGGCGCCGACCGAGGGGGGCGCGGCGGTGTCTTCCGCACCGGACAGGACGAGGGTGGGCGACTTCACGTTCGGGAGCTGCGGGCGCAGGTCGAGGGCGGCGATGGCCTCGCCGCAGCCCGCGTAGCCGTCGGGGTTGGTTCCCTCAAGCATGGTGACCACGGTCTCGACCTGTCCCGGTTCTGCGGCCATGAACCGCGGGGTGAACCAGCGCGGCACCACCATGTCGGCGAGCGCCGCCATGCCCTGCGTGCGGACGAGGGCGGCGCGGTCGTGCCAGGACTTCGCGTCTGGCATGGGAGTGAGCGCCGCACAGCAGACGGCCAGGGAGGTGACCCGCTCGGGGGCGTTGGCGGCCAGCCAGATGCCGGTCATGCCGCCCAGGGAGACCCCGGCGAAGGCGAACCGCTCGATGCCGTAGCTGTTGAGCGTGAGCAGCACGTCGGCGCCGAGCTCGGCGATCGCGTAGGGGCCTTTCGGGGCCGGGGACTGCGCGTCCGGAGTCCCGTGGCCGCGGTGCTCATACCGCAATATCCGGAAATATCGAGATAGGACCGGGAGCTGATGCGACCAGACGTCGCGCGTGGTGCCAATGGGGTTGCCGAGCACGAGCACGGGGGCATCCTGTGGCCCTTCGATGGACGAGACCAGCTGCTGCGCGGGCATTGCGGGAACCCCCAGGCTTGTAGGTCGGACGCGAGGCGCTTCTTGCTGTTATCCATGAGGATGCGGGGCAGCCGGATCAGGCTGGGATAGTGGATCGTTAGGAGCAGCCTAGTGCGCCTAACGATCCACGCTGATCCAGGGACTTGCTTGCCGGGCGGCTAGAGGTCGAAGAAGACCGTCTCGTTGTCGCCCTGCATGTGGATGTCGAACCGGAGCAGGTTCTCGCCGGCCGGCACCGCGATCAGGGTCGCGCGGCGGTCCGCCGGGACGGCCTCGAGGACGGGGTCCGCCTCGTTCGCCTCGGCCTCGTCCGGGAAGTAGATCCTGGTCACCGAACGGTCGAGCATGCCGCGGGAGAAGACGGACACGTCGATGTGCGGGGCCTCGACGCGCCCGTCGCCGAAGGGAAGCGCTCCCGGCTTGAGCGTCACGATCTTGTACGTGCCGTCGTGGCCGGTGGCGCTGCGGCCGAAGCCGCGGAATGCCAGGTCCCCGTCCGGCACCGGGCCGCGCGGGTCATCGGGGTGCGCGAAGCGGCCCGCCGGGTCAGCCTGCCAGGTCTCGATGAGGCCGTCGGGGATCGGGTTGCCGGCCCCGTCGATGAGGCGGCCGTAGATCGTGACCGCGCCTGGTGTGCCGGCCGGGACCACGTACGGGCCTTCCGGCCAGGGCAGCCGCATCGAGAAGTACGGGCCGACGGTCTGCGACGGGGTGAGCAGTTCGCTCATGCGTGGGGCTCCTCGAAGATGGACTGGTGGCGGCCGCGCAGGACGATGTCGAACCGGTAGGCCAGGGCCCACTCCGGCTGGGTGTCGTCCATGGAGAACTCGGCGATCATCCGCTCCTTGGCCTTGTCGTCGGTGACCGAGTTGTAGATCGGGTCGTACGGCAGCAGCGGGTCGCCGGGGAAGTACATCTGGGTGACGAGGCGCTGCGTGAACGCCTTGCCGAACAGCGAGAAGTGGATGTGCGCCGGGCGCCACGCGTTGTGGTGGTTGCCCCACGGGTACGAGCCGGGCTGGATCGTGATGAACCGGTAGCGGCCGCCCTGGTCGGTGATGGCGCGGCCGATGCCGTCGAAGTTCGGGTCAAGGGGCGCCGGATGGTGCTCGCGGGCGTGCCGGTACCGGCCGGCCGCGTTGGTCTGCCAGATCTCGACGAGGGTATCGGGCACCGGGCGGCCACCGGAGTCCCTGACCTGGCCGAAGACGATGATCCGCTGCCCCTGCGGCTCGCCTCCGTGCTGGGTCGTCAGGTCGGCGTCCTGCATGGAGATCAGGTCGTCGCCGAGCAGCGGGCCGGTCACCTCAGTGAGCCGCTGCGGGAGGAGGACGAGCGGCTTCTTCGGGTGACGGAGCCCGGTCGACTTGTATCCCGGAAAGTTGAGCGGCGGGTGGTTGCCCGGCTGCGGCTTCATGTACTCAGGCAAGTCGAGCTTGCCGGAGTCCGGGACGATGAGCCCCTGTTCGGACACGGTCACGTTGGTCTAACTCCTTCGCATGACTGCGGACTCACGCGCTTGCACGTCAGTCTGACGGGCGGGGCCCGGCGGGTCGCTGGAGCTCAGCGGTACCTGAGGGCGCCGCCTCACTCCACTTACGAGTTATACATCCGCCGCCGGACGCCAATCCGCCTAGGGTACAGATGATCCCATCCCAGACAATCCATGGTGCTCTCCCCCCAAAACCGCAGGTTGGCGGCTTGGGCTTCAGAACAATCGTGGCGGCGCGCCCGACGGGCGCGTCGGCTGCCGCGAAGCGGGCATGACGGGATGTGAGGAACAACGCATCCGCTCGGTGATCGATAGGCCCTGCGGGCGGAGTCAACTCGCGTGCCCTGGGTTCCCTGGCGCGCTCCCTGTTATGAGGGCTCTTGCTCCCGGTACTCCCTGATCGCGCGGGCAGCGATCGCGAACGCGCGGTTGGCAACGGGGACGCCCGCGTAGAGGCCGACCTGGAGCAGGACCTCCTGGATCTGCTCCTCGGTGAGGCCGTTGCGGAGGGCGGCCTTGACGTGCATGTGCAGTTCGTCCTCGTGCTGCAGCGCGGCGAGGACGGTGAGCACGGCGATGGACCGCTCCGGCCTGGTGAGTCCGGGGCGGGACCAGATCTCGCCCCAGGCGTTCCGGGTGATCCAGTCCTGGAACGGCGCGGTGAACTCGGTCGTGTTCTTTATCGACCGGTCCACGTGCGCGTCCCCGAGGACGGCCCGGCGGACCGCCATCCCCTGCTCGGCGCGCTCCTCATCGTTCATCGGTGCTATTACTCCGCTCTCGCTTGTTGCTGTTATCCGCAAGGATCTGTTCCTGAGGTAAGTTCCGCATCGAATAGCTGGATAAAGCCTTCCAGGTAAATAATTCATGCCCTGGTCGCTGCCGCGTGAGCGGTCAGGGCTCCGGTGATGAACTCCTGCGACGCGCCCAGGTAGCCGGCCGGGTCGAGGGCGCGCTCGACCTGCGCCGGGGTGATCCCGGCCTGGGCGAGTTTCTCCTCGATCTCAGGGGTGGCCAGCAGGACGTCGCGCAGCGGGATGCCGGACGACGCGGACCTGGCGGCGGCGACCGCGACCAGGTCATGCGCGACCGGGGCGCCGAGCGAGCCGCGCAGCAGGGCGGTGACCCGCTCGGCGAGAGGCAGGCCGCCCGCTTCCGTCAGGTTGGCGGCCATGCGCGCCTTGTCGACCTTGAGGTTGGTCAGGAGGTCGCGCATCCAGGCGGCGGCCGAGACGGCGAGCTGGAGCAGATGGCTGTACGGCTGCCACTCGGCGTGCCAGGCGCCGGCCGCGCGCTGGTGCTCCTGCTCGGCGCTCGCGAGCAGCGTCGCGAGCAGTCCAGGGCCCTGCTTGGCGCAGCCGAGGATGGCAACGGCGGCGACCGGGTTGCTCTTGTTCGGCATGGCGGACGAGCCGCCACGGCGAGGCGCGCCTGCCGCGTTGTCACTGGCGGCGGCGCCTTCGGAGACCTCGCCTACTTCGGTCTGGGCGAGCAGGGTCACGTCGCGGGCGATCTTGGACAGCGCCGCGAGCGCGCGGGCCGCTACCGTGGCCACGTCGATGACCCGCAGCCGCTCGGTGTGCCACGGTAGGGGCGGGTCGGCCAGGCCGAGTTCCTCGGCCATCAGGGCTTTCACCCGGGCACCGTCATCCCCCAGGGACGCGAGGGTGCCCGCCGCGCCGCCGAACTGCACGGCGAGCCGCGTGTCACGCACGAACGCCAGCCACTCGACCGCGCTGTCAAGGCCCGCGAGCCAGCCCGCCGCGACCACGCCGAACGTGGTCGGCACCGCCTGCTGGAGCAGCGTGCGGCCGATCATGAGGGTGCCGCGGTGCGCGTCGGCCAGCCGCGCGGCGGCTCCGGCGGCGGCCGACAGGTCGGCTCCGGCAGCGGCGAGGGCATCGCGGGCGAGCAGCATCGCCGCGGTGTCCATGATGTCCTGGCTGGTCGCGCCCTGGTGCACGGCCGATCTACCGCCGGGGCTGTCCACCTTCCTGGTGAGCACCCGCGCCAGCCCAGGCACCGGGTTGCCGGTCAGCGCCGCAGCCCGGCCGAGCTCAGCGAGGTCCGCGGAGCCGAAGTCCTCCGCGCGCGCCGCCCCCGTCACCGCCTCGCCCGCTCCGGCGGGGGCGACCCCGGCGCGCTCCAGTGCCCTGGCGAGGCCGGCCTCGGCGGCCAGCATCGCACTGAGCCAGGCGGCGTCGTCCGCGACCGCGCCACCGCGTGCGAACACACCGTCGAAAAGCCCGAAGCTTGCCGGGCCGCTTGTGAGATTCACTGCCTTGGCTGCTTTGCCGTTCTGGTCAGGCATGCCCGGATGTTATCGTCCAAACATGACCGCACTACCCGCCGGCGGCCCTCAGCTGCCGCAACGCCGTAACCTAGTCACTGAGATCCCCGGTCCTGCCTCGCGCGCGCTGATGGAGCGCCGCTCGGCGGCCGTCGCGCGCGGCGTCTCGACCACCCTGCCGGTCTTCATCACCGCAGCCGGCGGCGGCGTCCTCCTCGACGCGGACGGTAACTCGCTCATCGACTTCGGCTCGGGCATCGCGGTCGCCTCCGTGGGCAACGCGGCAACGGCCGTGGCGGACCGCGTCCGCCAGCAGGTGGGGCAGTTCACCCACACCTGCTTCATGGTCACCCCGTACGAGGGGTACGTGGAGGTCTGCGAGGAACTGGCCCGCCGCACGCCGGGCACGCACGAGAAGCGCTCGGCCCTCTTCAACTCGGGCGCCGAGGCCGTCGAGAACGCCATCAAGATCGCCCGGCATTACACCGGCAGGCAAGCGGTCATCGCGTTCGACCACGCCTACCACGGGCGCACGAACCTGACGATGGCGCTTACCGCGAAGAACATGCCGTACAAGCAGGGCTTCGGACCGTTCGCCGGCGAGATCTACCGGATGCCGATGGCCTACCCGCTGCGCTGGCCGGACGGCCCTGAGGCGTGCAAGGCCGAGGCGCTCGATGTCGTCAAGTCCCTGATCCACGCGCAGGTCGGCGAGTCCAACGTGGCGGCCGTCATCATCGAGCCGATCCAGGGCGAGGGCGGGTTCATCGTCCCGCCCGAGGGGTTCCTCGCCGGGCTCGCGGAGTTCTGCCGGTCGAACGGGATCGTGTTCATCGCGGATGAGATCCAGTCCGGGTTCTGCCGGACCGGCGACTGGTTCGCCTGCTCGCAGGAGGGCGTGGTGCCCGACCTGATCACCACCGCCAAGGGCATCGCCGGCGGCCTGCCCCTCGCCGCGGTGACCGGCCGCGCGGAGATCATGGACGCGGTCCACTCCGGCGGCCTCGGGGGCACCTACGGCGGCAACCCGGTCGCCTGCGCCGCCGCGCTCGGCGCGATCGCCACGATGGTCGATCAGGACCTGCCGGGCAAGGCGCGCCGCATCGGCGAGATCATGCTCCCCCGGCTGCGCAAGATCGCCGACAGCTACCCGGTCATCGCCGAAGTCCGCGGCCGCGGTGCGATGATCGCCGTCGAGCTGACCAAGCCGGGCACCCTCGACCCGGACCCGGCTTCCACTGCCGCGATCGCGGCGTTCTGCCATGCTCGCGGCCTGGTGGTGCTCACGTGCGGCACGTTCGGCAACGTGCTGCGCTTCCTCCCTCCACTCGTGATCGGCGAGGACCTCCTGGAGGAGGGCCTCAACATCCTGGAAGACGCCTTCGCGTCGCTGTAGCTCTCCAGTCAAGATCAAGATCGATATTCCGAACGGGTGCGTGCTTCGCGCCACCCGCTCATTCCCGCGGCAAGCACGTGGTGGGCCGGTTCGGAAACCGAACCGGCACGCCACTCCGCAAGCACTGAAATCGGGTAGCTGCGCAATCGGCCGCCGAGTTCGGCAGCCCGCCTGGTCCTAGTCTTCGTCCGGGCGAGTACTAGTCGCCGGCTCCTCGGTTTCCCGGTCGAGCAGGCCGATGATGGTCTGGACACCGGCGAGGACCACAGCCTGGCCGGCCTCCAGCTTCTCCTGGCCGGCCTCCAGCTTCTCCTGCCCGGCCTCCAGTTTCGCTTGCCCGGCCTCGAGCCTGGTGAGCCTCTTGGTGTGGTCGCTTTGCGTTTCCCGTAGCGCCTTGAGGAGCTTCTCCTGGGCGTCGAACTTCACGCTCAGGTCGCTCATATCATTGTCCATCTGAGCTCTCACCCGCGCCTCGGTCGTGACGGTGACCTCCAGCGTACTCACGCGGGACTCGATGCTGTCTCGCCACTCGGCGAAACCATGAAGATCGTCAGCCATGACGTGCTCCTTGATGCGGCATGGGTCGGCCCTATGCCAGCAAGGTATTCGACACGACCGACATTCGACTGGCTCTTCCGCAAGGAAGACAGATATTTTCGGATTTCCTTCCGATAAAGAATGGCAACGGCTTGCCATTCGCACACACCGTCGTGCGAGCAGGGGCTGATGGTCCCGACTTATCGGGCGGTCGGGCTCTGGCCACCGGGCCCTTATGACAGGCACGCTGGAAATACGGGGGTCAGTAGCGGATCGCGATCTCGGCGCCGTCGTCCGCCCGCTGGCCGGGGCTGGTGAGCGCCACGGCCGCGCCGGCGGCGATGCGGCGCGCTGACCAGGCGACGGCAGCGGCGTCGAGCAGGTCGTCCTCTCCCGCGCCCGTGATCCTGAGCGGAAGGGCGATGCCTGCCCTGGCGAGCAACTCGCGGCGGATGACCAGTCCTGCCGGGGTGTGCTTGCTGTCCGGCAGCGGCGCGCCCGCCATGGCCGCGAACGACAACTCGGGATGGACCTCATACAGGTGGACGCTGCCCGGGGCCGTCGCGGCACGGCGGAACTCGTCGGCCTCGGCGATCTTGCGGCGCAGGCCCCATGCCTGGACGGACAGTCCCTTGCCGGTCAGTTCCCTGCACGCCTGGTTGGCCTCGGCGTAGGTCTCCCACTCCCAGACGGGACGCGGCGGGATCGCGAACACGGTCACGCCGCGCCTGCCGAGGGCCCGCCGTGCGAGCAGGTCGGCGTCCCGCCAGCCAGCTGAGAGCAGGCCGAGTGGCATGTCGATCCCGTTGACGCCGGTCAGCGACAGGCCGTCGAGCGTCGCCGCCACGGCGACGCTGACGGTCAGCAGGCCGGACGCTTCGGCGGTCCCGGTTACCGGGGACTCGGTCGACGGGCCGACGGGGCCGAGCGTGACCGCGACCCAGCCGCCGGCACACCCGTCGACGCCGGTCACGGCGGCGCTCTCGTACGAGGGCGCGGGCGAGGCCGGGGATCTTCGGGGTCGCCTCAGGAGCCCCACCCCAGCCTCCCGCCCAACCGAGGAGCTTTCAGCGTACCGCCGACCCACCACATTCCGTAGCAAACCTGCTACAGACACAAGTGCGCGAGACGGGCCGGATCCCGGGGACCGGCCCGTCTCGTCGCCGACCGCAGCCTGCTAACTCCTGGCGATGAGCTCGTCCAGCTTCTCGTGAATCAGCCCGATGCCTGCCTGAACGAGGTCCACCTTCGCGTTCAGAGAACCGAGCTGCGTGCTGTGCTCCTTCAGAAGCGCGGTGTGCTCCCTGAGTTCTGTGATGTGCTCGCTCTGCGTGTCGTGCAGGGCCTGGAGCATGCCACGCTGGGCGCGGAACTCCACCTGGATCTTGCTGATGTCCTCGTCCATCGACATGAGCAGGCCCCCATGGTCGCTGATCTTCACCGCGTGCTGATCGCTCGCAGCCTCCAGCGTACTCACCCGGGCCCTGAGGTGCTCTCGCCAATCGGCGGATTCTTCAAGATCGGTGGTCATGACGTTCTCCGGTCGGCGAGCGCGTCGTGCCGCTGCTTGAGCTCCTCTAGGTCGGTAGCCATTGATTCCCCTTTCGATTCGGCTCGGCATAACCGTAGGGAGAATTTCGAAATTGCGCAAACTGCACTACGTTGCCAATTGCAACACGGGCAAATTTGCCATGCGGCAACATTGCCGTTCGCAACGCCTTGCGAAATAGTGGTTGTTGGCAGAGTCAGCCGTATTCGTTCGGACGAGCCTTGATCCTTGTGATTTTGAATTTACCGTTATTGCTGGCTGATGGTGATGCTGCCGTCGCCGCTCGTCGCGGTGATCACGTGCCTGGAGGACTTGTTCTGCGGGAGCGTGTCGCTGACGCTGCCTTGGTCAGTGTTTGCCGTGACGTCGTACTCGGTGGGGCCCGGCGGGAGGAGGAGCGTGATGTTGCCGCTGTTGGTATTCACGTGAACGTCGCCCGGGGCGCCGGTGAACGCGATCTCGATGTCGCCGTCGCCGGACGAGGCGGTGATCGTGGTCGTCGAGATGCCGGACCCGTCGATGTTGCCGCTGTCGGTGTTCGCGGTGATCGTCTTGGACGTGACCCCGGCGGCCTGGATGTTGCCGTCGCCGGACGAGGCGGACAGCGTGGCCGACCTGATGGCGCTCACCTGAATGCTGCCGCTGCCTGTGTTCAGGGTGAGCGGGCCCGACGCGTGGCCGACGGACAGGCTGCCGTCGCCCGTGGAGAGCTGGACCGGGCCCGTAGTGCCGGTGACCGTGGCGTTGCCGCCGCCGCTGTGCGCCGTCAGCGTGGTGACCGTGGCGGGGACGGTGACCGTCGCGTCGAGCTCGCAGTTGCCGACGGGGAACTCGCAGCCGTAGCCGAGCGTGGTGGTGCCGGCGGAGGTGTGCTCGGCGAGCGGGGCGCGGACGAAGCTGTAGCGGGCGGTGCCGGTGAGTGTCGCCTGGCTGGCCGCCGTCGGCTTGATCGTGAGCTGCCCGGTCACGTTCAGGGTCAGCGCCTTGGTGCTCGCCGGGGCGGTGTAGCTGACGGGGTACTTGCCCTCGGCGAAGCTCGATACGAGCCCGAAGCCCGTGTAGGCGACGAGGAGCAGGCAGACGGGGACGCCGATGACGAGGGCGGCGCGGCGGCCTCGGGTCATCGGGAAGGCGGGGGCGGTGATGGCGGCCATCGCAGATCAGCTCGTTCCCAGGTAGCGGAGGACCGCGAGGACGCGGCGGTGGTCACGCTCGGCCGGGGCGAGGCCGAGCTTCATGAAGATGTTGTTGATGTGCTTCTCGACCGCGCCGGACCCGACGACGAGGGCGGCGGCGATGGCGGCGTTGGACCGGCCCTCGGCCATGAGGGCGAGGACCTCGCGCTCCCGCGGGGTGAGGCCGCCGAGGGGGTGCCGGCTGCGGGCCAGGAGCTGGGCGACGACCTCGGGGTCGAAGGCGCTGCCGCCTTCTGCCACCCGGTGGAGAGCGTCGACGAACTCGGCGACGTCGGCGACCCGGTCCTTCAGTAGGTAGCCGACGCCGTGCGGGCGGCCGGCGATGAGCTCGGTGGCGTAGCGCTCCTCGACCCACTGGGACAGGACGAGGACGCCGACGTCAGGCCACTGGTCTCTTACCAGGAGGGCGGCGCGCAGGCCTTCGTCGGTGAACGTCGGGGGCATCCGCACGTCGACGATGCAGACATCGGGCCGCGCGTCGGCGACGGCGCGGAGGAACGCCTCGGGCTCGCCGGCGGCGGCGGCGACCTCGTGGCCCGCCTCTTCGAGGAGCAGGGTGAGGCCCTTGCGGAGGAGCACGGAGTCTTCGGCGATCGCGACGCGCATGGCAGCCCCTTCCGCTATCCGCATGGCAGCGTCGCCGAGATGATCGTGGGGCCACCGGGTGGTGACTCGACGGACATGGCGCCGTCGATGCCGGCGATCCGGTCGGCGAGGCCGCTGAGCCCGGCCCCGGCCGCGTCGGCGCCGCCGATGCCGTCGTCGCTGATCACGATGTTGAGGGTGCCGGCCGGGCCTGGTCCGCCATCGACGACCACCCTGACATGGCTGGCGCGGGAGTGCTTGGCGACGTTGGTGAGCGCCTCGGCGACGGTAAAGTACGCGACCGCCTCTACGGCGGGGCGTGGCCTGACCGGCATGTCCACCTGGAGGGTCACTGGCACGGGGCAGCGGGCGGCCAGGCCGGACAGCGCCGCGTCGAGGCCCCGGTCGGTAAGCACCGGCGGGTGGACGCCCCTGACTAGGTCACGAAGCTCGACGAGGGCGGCCTTGGCCTCGGTATGTGCCTGGTCGACGAGGGCGGCGGCGGCGTCAACGTCGTCGGCGAACTTCGCCTTGGCCCGGCCGAGCTCCATCGCCAGGGCGACGAGGCGCTGCTGCGCGCCGTCGTGCAGGTCACGTTCGATCCGGCGGCGCTCGGCCTCTGCCGCGTCCACGACGCGCTCCCTGCTGACCTCAAGCTGGGTGACCCGCGCCTTAAGCTCCGCGTTGCGCGGCGGGGACAGCAGCCAGCGGGCGAGGGCCGCGTCGGCGGCCGCCAGGCCACGGGTCAGCGGCGGGGCAGCGAGCAGCGCTATCAGACCGATGACAGCCGATGCCCATAGCGTCAGGCGCACGTTGCCATCGGCGATGAGGTTCCCGTTGACCGACGGCCCGCCGTCGGGGAGAAGTCTCCAGAACAGCGGCAGCGTCAGGCCGACCACGCCTGCGGTCCAGACGACGACCGTGAGCGTGAAGGCGGCCAGGCTGGCCGGCAGGCGGAGCACCGCGTAGGCCCCCCTGGCGTAAGTGACCCGGCTGGTGAGCGTGCCCCGCCGCGGAATCAGCAGGGCCAGGTAGCCGCGTGCCGGGTCGGCGGGGCAGGCGGCCACCTCCGCGCCAAGGAGAAGGGCGAACCTGGCCCGTTCGACGGCCGCGAACCCGTCGGCGAACCGGAAGGTCAGGCCGAGGACCGGCACACCGGCGAGAGCGAGCGGCAGCAGCGCCACGCCGCACGCGAGGCCGGTCACGACGATCGTGAACGAGGCGACCGCGAGGACCAAGCCGGCGACGTGGTGGGTGAAGGCGAGCCAGGTGCGCGCCGACACCAGGCCGCGAATGAGCGACATACCTGTGACGCTAGGCGATCCAGGCAGCCCTCGGCCACCAGTCGTACCCACGGAAAAGGGGTGGGGATAACCCCACCATCCCCAGCTGCCGCGCCATGCCGGCGATGCCGCTGGTCGGGGCACGGTTGGGTTATCCCCACCTCCGAAGCGTCGGGTCACACCATGGTTGCGGACGGCTGCTGCCACGCAGCCTTGGCCCATGACTCTTTTCGTGACACCGAGAGACCAGGCGCCGCCGACCCGGGCGCCCGTTGTTGAGCGGGTCGCCGGGTGGTCGGCCAGGCACCGGATTGTCGTCGTGGTGGGCTGGCTGCTCCTCGTCGCCGCGGCGTTCACGGTCGGCCAGCACCTTGGCGTGACCAACACCAACGACTACGACCCCGGCCAGGCGGGGCAGGCGGAACGGGTGCTCAATGAGCCAGGCGTGCTCCAGCCCGACCACGAGTCCGTGCTTATCCGGGCGCGTTCCCTCGCCGAGACCTTCGGCAACGACCTAGAGGTGCGCCAGGTCACCCAGGACGTCGTCACCGCGCTGTCCCGGCTGCCAAGCGCGGCGGCCGACATCCGCTCGCCGTTCACCACGCCAGGCCTGACCAGCGGTAACGCGGCCCTCGTCACGTTCAGCGTAGCGGGGAACCCCAACAATGACGACCAGGCCGTCGTGCCCGCGCTGAACGCGGTCGCCGCCGTCGCGGCCCGCTACCCGGGGCTCACCGTCGCCGAGGCCGGCGACGCCAGCCTGGACCGGGCCACCGGCGCGCTGGTCGACCAGGACTTCCGGCAGGCCGAGGTCACGTCGGTACCGGTGACCCTCGTCCTGCTGCTGCTCGTGTTCGGCGCGCTGATCGCGGCGGGCATCCCGTTGCTGCTCGCGGGCACCGCCGTGATCTCCGCGATTTCCCTGCTGTCCATCCCCAGCCGCCTGCTGCCCATCGACTCCATCACGTCCCCGATCGTGCTGCTCGTCGGGATGGCCGTCGGCATCGACTACTCGCTGTTCTACCTGCGCCGGGTCCGCGAGGAGCGCACGGCGGGCGCGACCACGGCCGACGCACTGCGGACCGCCGCCCGCACCTCCGGCCGGGCCATCGTGGCGGCGGGCCTCACCGTGATCGCGTGCCTGGCCGGGCTGTTCGTCACCGGGTTCCAGGGCTTCGACGGGATCGCGATCGGGACCATGCTCGTGGTCGCCGTCTCCGTCCTCGGGTCGCTGACCTTCTTGCCCGCGCTGCTCTCCCTGCTGGGAAAGGCCACCGACAAGGGCCGCCTGCCGTTCCTCGGGCGGCGCCAGGCGACCGCCCGGCCGTCCCGGCTGTGGCGGGCCGTCGTCACCGCGGTCACCCGCCGTCCCCTGGCGCTCGGCGGCCTCGCGGCCGTGGCGCTGCTCGCCCTCGCCACGCCGCTGCTCACCCTGCACCTGGAGGACCCAGGCATCGACTCGCTCCCCGCATCCGTGCCGGTGGTCCGCACCCTCGATCAGATCCTCACCGCGTTCCCCGGCGGCCCGGCGCCCGCCGAGGTCGTCGTCACCGGCGACAACCTCACCGGGCCGCAGGTCACCTCGGCCCTCACGGCGCTGAATCACGCGGCCGCCGCGAGCCATTGCGTACCGCTTCGGGGGGTACGGGGGGTCGTCCCCCCGGGGGACAACTGTGCCATCCGCGAGCCGATCACCACCGCCACGTTCGCCGACGGTCACGTCATGGTCGTCAGCGTCCCCCTAGCCGGCAACACCTCGGACGCGGCGTCGAACAGCGCGCTGATCACGCTGCGCGACCAAATATTGCCCGCGACCCTCGGAACGGTGCCGGGGATCAGCTACGCGGTTGGCGGTAACACCGCGAGCACCTTCGACCTCGACCACCAGCTGGGTGTCACCGCGCCGCTGGTGTTCGCGATCGTCGCCGTGGTGGCGTTCCTCCTGCTGATGATCACGTTCAGGTCGCTTGCCATCCCTGCGCTGTCGATCCTGCTCAACCTGCTATCGGTCGGGGCGGCCTTCGGGCTGATGACGCTGGTCTTCCAGCACGGGCTGCTTGACGGGCCGCTCGGCTTCACCCCCTACGGGGGGATCGTGCCGTGGCTGCCGCTGTTCATGTTCGTCCTGCTGTTCGGGCTGTCCATGGACTACCAGGTGTTCATCCTCAGCCGGATCGCCGAGCTCCGCAGACGCGGGTCGTCGTCCGGTGCCGCGGTCGTCGACGGGATCGCGTCCAGCGCCGGGGTCGTGACCAGCGCAGCCGCGATCATGGTCGCCGTGTTCTCCATCTTCGCCACCCTTGGCGAGATCGAGTTCAAGCTCTTCGGGGTCACCATGGCAGCGGCCGTGCTCATCGACGCGACGATCGTGCGCGGCGTGCTGCTGCCCGCCGGGCTGTCACTTCTCGGCGACCGGGCGTGGCGGCTGCCTGGCCGGCAGCCCGCCACCTTCGCGCCCACATCCCCGGCAAGAGAAGGCTTTCCTAGCCGGTGACCAGCTGGTGACCTCCGTCACGTCCGGTTCACGGTGAAGTGTCTGTGCGCCAGATATGCCAAAAGGGTTATTCAGGCCTGGCCATGCGGTCGGCCCCGGAGTTTCTGCCCGGCCGACGAAACTCGCAAGAGCGGCATACCGCCCGTTCCGCCGGATGCCGGCCAGGATCTCGGCGCGCACCCCGCCAGTTTTTCGAAGATGGTGGATATTTAGGCACGCTATAGCGTGCCTAAATATCCACCATCACATGTTCCCGGACTGCGCCACCCGATTTGCCTGGATTGTCCGGCGGATGCCAGCAGGCTCACGGGGGCAATCCTGAGGCTGGACGGCACGGTTACCACGGAGGCTGGATAACAATGGTGACTGTGACCACCAGCGACGCGGAGCACGACACCGTAAGCGGGACACCCGACCTCGCGGTGTTCGGGCTCACGGTGCGGTTTGGCGCTCTCACCGCGCTTGAGGGCGTTGACATCGCGCTGCGGGCGGGTGAGGTCGTCGCCCTGGCCGGGGAGAACGGGGCGGGCAAGACCACGCTGATCAGGGCCGTCGCGGGCGACGTCACGCCGGTGTCCGGGGTGATCCGGGTGGGCGGGCAGGCCGTCGCGCCCGTCCCCACCGCCGCGGCGAAGCTCGGGGTCCGCGTGGTCTGGCAGGACCTGTCACTGGCCGACAACCTGGACGTCGCCGCGAACGTGATGCTCGGCAACGAGCGCCGCAGGCACCTGTTCTCCGAGGTGGCACTGCACAAGGACGCGGCCAGGCTGCTTGACCGGCTCGGCATCCCGCTGCGTGACACCACGCGACCGGTCAGGATGCTGTCCGGCGGGCAGCGGCAGATGGTGGCGGTCGCGCGGGCGATGGCGCACAACCCAAGGATCCTGCTGCTCGACGAGCCGACCGCGTCGCTTGGCGTGCGGGAGTCGAAGCTCGTGGAGCGGCTGATCACCCGGCTGCGCGCGCAGGGCACGACGATCCTGCTGTCCGGGCACGACACGGACCTGATGTTCCGGCTCGCCGACCGGATCGTGGTGCTGCGGCACGGGCGGGTGGTCACCGAGGTCCTGCCGAGCGAGGTGCGCCCGGACGACGTGGTGGCGCTAGTCTCCGGCCAGCCGGTCGACTCCTCCGCGCGCCGCCAGCTCACCCGGCTGCACGGGCTCGCGGGGCGGCTCGTCGCCGCCGACCCGTCCTCGTCGCTCTCGCTGATCCTGTCCGCGCTCGGCGCGGCGCTCGGTAGCGAGCGGCTGGCCATCCACCTGCCGGAAGACGGCGCCCTCGTGCGGGCCGCGTCGCTCGGCATGCCCGAGGCGCTTCTCGCCGCCTGGGCGCGGCTGCCCTTCGGCGCGGCCGGCGGTCCCGTCGGTCTGGCCGCCGCCCGGCAGGTGCCGGTCATCGAGGAGAACCTGCGGACGGGCGGCGGCTCCTGGCAGGTCTTCGGCAACCTGGCCAGGCCGGCGAAGGTCGCCAGCTCCTGGTCGGTGCCCGTGCTCGGGCCCGGCGGGCTGCTCGGCGTCATCACCGTGTTCCGCGCGATGCCCGGCAAGCCGCGCCGCGACGACCTGGACCTCGCCGCCCTCTACGCCGGATACGCCGCCAGCGCCATCGAGCGGGACCGGCTGCTCGATGAGGTGACGGCGCGCAACCGGCTCCTTGAGACGATCAGGGAGATGCTGCAGACCCTGGCCGGCCCCGTGCCGACGGAGGCGGCGCTGCGCATCGCGCTGCAGGCGCTGCGGCGGGGCCTGGGCGCCGACGAGGTGGCGCTTGTCGCGGCGGCGCTCGACGGCCCGGTGCTGTGCCGCGGGTACTCAAGCGCGGCCGCCGACTGGCGGGACGACGCCGGCCACGCGGCGGGGACGCCGGGCGTTCGCACTGACCGCGAACCGCCTGACCGCGACGTGCCGGAGGCGATCCTCGCCATGGTCAGCGCGGTCCTCGACCGGGCGGACCCGGACGGGGTCGCGGTCTCCGGGCAGGCCAGCCTTGGCACCCTGCGCACCGGAGGCAGCGCCAGCGAGGGCCGGTGCCTGTCGGTCACGTTCGGCACCCCTGACGGGCGGACCGTGCTGCTCGCCGGCTGGCGGGACTGTACCCGGCCTGACGACGCGACCGACCTCCTTGAAGACGCGGCGAACTCGCTGCGGCTCGCGCTCGAGCGCGAGCGGGCAGTGCTCGCCCAGCAGGAGGCGATGGCGCTGCGGCACTCGCGCGAGCTGCAGCGCACGTTCCTGCGCAGGCTCAGCCACGAGCTGCGCACCCCGCTCACCGCGATCACCGGGTACGCGACCAGCCTGCTGCAGCAGGACGTCACCTGGGACGCCGATTCGCAGCAGCGGTTCTTGTCCCGCATCGCCGCCGAGTCGGCGCGGCTCGGCCGCCTGGTCAACGACCTGCTCGACTTCTCCACGATCGAGTCGGGCATCCTGCGCCTCAACAGCGACTGGTGCGACATCCCCCTCGTCCTCGACGCCGCCGTCGCCGTCCTGCCGCCGGAGGCCGCCTCCCAGGTCACGGTCGTGCACACGCCGCGGCTTCCCGCTATCTGGGCCGACCACGACCGGCTTGAGCAGGTGTTCGTCAACCTGCTTGGCAACGCGCTTGGCCACAACCCGCCGGGAACGAAGGTGACGGTCGCCGCTTCCCTGTCTTCACTGGACGGAGCGGACGGGCCGGGCGCCGTCGTCGTGCGCGTCTTCGACGACGGGGACGGGCTGCCGCCCGAGCTGGCCCGCGCCGTCACCGAGGCGGCCGGGCGGCGCGACCCGCGCTGGCACGACGTCCTCGCCGCCGACACCATCCGGCCGCGGCGGCGGGGCTCCGGCGCCGGACTCGGCCTGTCCATCTCCAGCGGGATCGTCGCGGCGCACGGCGGCCGCCTTGAGCTTGAGCCGGCGGAGTGCGGCACCTGCTTCCTCGTTACCCTGCCGGTAGAGAAGCCCGTGACCATGTCCGAAGGCAAGCCCGTGATCAAGTCGGCGAGCGAGCCGGCGGCAATGACATCCCCGTGGAGTGAAGGCGCGTGACAGAGCCAGCCATACCGACCCGGATACTCATCGTCGAGGATGACGCGAACATCGTGGACCTGATGAGGGCGAACCTGGCGGTGCGCGGCTTCGACACGCTCGTGTCCTTCGACGGGAACAAGGCGCTGACGCTGCTGGACACCGAGCAGCCCGACATGGTGCTACTCGACCTGATGCTGCCCGAGGTCGACGGGTTCGAACTCTGCAAGCAGATCCGCGAGCGGTCCAACGTGGCCATCATCGTCGTGTCCGCGCGCGGCGGCGAGCGGGACAAGGTAACCGCGCTGAACATGGGCGCCGACGACTACATGACCAAGCCGTTCGGCATCGAGGAACTCCTCGCGCGGATCCTCGCCACGCTGCGGCGGACCCGGCCCGCCGAGGCGGCGGGCGAGGCCGCGCCCTCCGTCATCACGATCGGCGACGTCGAGATCGACCTGCCCGGCCAGCGGGTCCGGCTCGCGGGCGAGGTGGTGCACCTGACGCCGACCGAGTTCGCGCTGCTGCGGGAGCTCGCGCTGAACCAGGGAAAGCTGCTGTCCCGCGCCCACCTCCTGCGGCGGGTCTGGGGACGCGGGTACGAGACGGAGACGGAGTACGTCCGGGTGTACATCAGGCGGCTGCGGGCCAAACTCGAGCGCCCAGGCGGGCCGCCGCTGATCATCACGCAGCCGCGGGCCGGCTACCGGATCGCCGGCGAGTGACGTTAGCTACCGATCGTAACTTTAATGTATCGTGTCGCACGCGGATAGTGTCTGTGGGATTAACGCAAGGGAAACGGTTGAGTCACGAAATGGTCTCGAATGGTACCGTGACAATGCCGCGACCGCCCGCGCGTTAACGCTTTTTTAACGGTTTTACGAAAGTGTTAACGGGAACGTTTCTCCGCACAGATCTAGCATATCCGCCAATAGCCCGGTCAATTGTGACCGGGTTACACGGATCTGGTCTCGCACATGCCGTTCGCGGCATGTCTGAGTGAATGAGCGAGGTACACCGTTGTATTCCGTATCAGCACGAGCTGGCCTGACTGCGGCCGCCGCGGCGGCCGCGCTGCTCGTCGCCGCTGGCTGCAGCTCAAGCAGCTCTAGCAGCAGCAGCTCCGCGCCCGCAACCTCAAGCTCGGCGTCCGCGTCGAGCTCCGCGTCGAGCTCGGCGAGCAGCGCGTCGATCTCCGTCAGCGATCTCACTAACTCCTTCTCCGCGATGGCCACGCTCAAGTCGGTCGCCGCCGCGGGCAAGGGCAGCGTCACGGTGATCCTCCCCGACACCGTGTCCTCCACCCGGTACGTCGAGTTCGACGCGCCGTACCTCAAGGAAGCGTTCGCCGACGCCGGCCTGTCGACCTCCGACCTCACCGTCGAGAACGCGCTCGGCAGCGACGCGACCCAGTACAGCATGGCCCAGTCGGCCATCACGAAGGGCGCCAGCGTGCTCGTCGTCGACCCGCTCGACTCCGGCGTCGGCGCGCACATCGAGTCGTACGCCAAGCAGCACGGCGTGGCGGTCATCGACTACGACCGGCTGACCCTCGGCGGCACGCGGTCGTACTACGTGTCGTTCAACAACGTGAAGGTCGGCACCGTCATGGGCCAGGGCCTTGCGTCGTGCATGACGGCCTGGGGCGTCAAGAAGCCCGACGTCATCGTGATGAAGGGCGCCCCGACCGACAACAACGCGACGCTGTTCGCCCAGGGGTACGACGCCGTGATGGCCCCGTACTTCTCCTCCGGCAAGTGGACCGACGTGTCCAACCCGGCGGGCACCTGGACGCCGGATGTCGCGCTGAGCGAGTTCGAGCAGCAGTACACCGCCCACAAGAACATCAACGCGGCGCTCATCCCGAACGACGAGAACGGCGCCCCGATCATCCACTACCTGCAGGGCCAGGGCATCAAGCCCAAGACGTTCCCGACCACCGGCCAGGACGCCACCCTGACCGGCCTGCAGAACATCCTGACCGGTTACCAGTGCGGCACGGTCTACAAGCCGATCTACGAGGAGGCCCAGGCCGCCGCCGCGCTCGCGCTGTACGTGCGCGCCGGCCAGACACCGCCCTCCTCGCTGGTGAACGGCACGACCGAGGACACCGTGTCCAAGGTCTCCGTCCCGTCGGTGCTGCTGAGCCCCGAGTGGGTCACCTCGGCCAACATGAACTCCACGGTCATCGCGGACAAGTTCGTGCCGGCCTCCCAGCTCTGCGCGGGCTCCTACGCGAGCGCGTGCACCGCTGCTGGCATCACCGGGTAATCAAAGAAGTACACCGCCCGTCCGGGGTGCGGGCCAACTCAGCCCGCGCCCCGGACGAGTCATCAGGCAGGATGTGACAGTGAACGACGCTGAGCCGCTACTGCGGCTGCGTGGCATCGGGAAGAACTTCGGGCCCGTGCACGCGCTGACCGACATCAACCTAGACATTCCCGCCGGGCAGGTCACCGCCCTGGTGGGCGACAACGGCGCGGGCAAGTCGACGCTGATCAAGACGATCGCAGGGATCTGGCAGCCCGACCGAGGCGAGATACTCTGGCAGGGTAAGCCGGTGCACTTCCGCTCCCCCAAGGACGCGACGAATGCAGGGATCGCCACCGTCTACCAGGACCTCGCGCTTGCCGACAACCTCGACATCGTGCAGAACATGATGCTCGGGCACGAGGTGCTCAGGACCGGGCTGCTCGACGAGATCACGATGGAGAAGACGGCTAAGAAGACCCTGGCTGACCTGAACGTCACCACGGTCCGTAACATCCGCCAGCCGGTCGGCTCGCTGTCCGGCGGGCAGCGGCAGGCGGTCGCCGTGGCCAAGGCCGTTCAGCTGGACGCCAGGCTCGTGGTCATGGACGAGCCGACCGCGGCGCTCGGCGTCTCGCAGACCGCCCTCGTCCTCGACATCATCGAGCAGCTCGCCAGCCGGGGCATCGCCGTGCTGGTGATCTCGCACAACCTGACCGACGTGTTCCGCGTCGCCGACCGCATGGCGGTCCTCTACCTCGGGCGCATGGTGTCGAGCGGGCCGGTGGCCAACTACGATACGAACTCGGCGGTGCACTGGATGACGACAGGAACGGCGCCGAACGGGCATGCCGTTACCCCGCAGAGCACGGAGGGCTGAACCGTGACGTCCGTGAACCAGGAGCCGAAGGGCTCCGAGCCCGCCGACCTGATCACCGCGCCCGACGCGGCGGCCGACCTGCTCGCCAACAACTTCGGCGACTACCTGCGGATCGTCGCCAGGCGCGTCCGCTCGGGTGAGAGCGGCGCGCTCCCCGTCATCGCCGGCCTGATCGCCATCGTCATCATCTTCCAGGTCAAGAACTCGCTGTTCCTCTCGGCGGGCAACCTGGTCAACCTGATGGCGCAGTCGGCGTTCATCATCACGCTCGGCATGGCCGAGGTCTTCGTGCTGCTGCTCGGCGACATCGACCTCGCCGCCGGCTTCACGGCCGCCTGCGCCGCCGTCGTCGCCTTGTGGATGCTCGCGCTCGGCGACCCGTTGTGGGCCGCGGTCCTCACCGCGCTCGCCGCGGCCGCGGCCTACGGGGCGCTGCAGGGAATCGTCATCGCCAAGCTGAAGCTGCCGTCGTTCGTCGTGACCCTGGCCGGCCAGCTCGGCCTGTCCGGCCTGCTGCTCTACCTGATCAGCGCGACCGGCAACATCGGCGTCGGTGGCGTGATCAACCTGCATAACTCGATCATTAACGACATCGAGAGTGGTTACCTCAACCCGACCGCCACCTGGATCGTGATGATCGCCATCGCGGCGGCGGCCGGCCTGGTCATCTTCTACAGCGACTTCCGCCGCCGCACGGCCGGCCTGGTCGCCCCGCCGGTGTCGGTCACGCTGCTGAAGATCGCCGGGATCCTCGTCGCCGCCGTCGCCGTGGCGGCGATCGCGAACCAGAACCGCGGCCGGCTGATCGTCCTTGAGGGCTTGCCGTGGGCCGTTATCGTCGTGCTCGCCATCTTGTTCGTCTGGACGGTGCTGCTCGGCAGGACCCGGTTCGGCCGTTACCTCTACGCGATCGGCGGCAACGCCGAGGCGGCCCGGCGCGCGGGCATCAACATCGTGCGGGTCCGTACCCTGGCATTCGCGCTGTGCGGCCTGACGGCGGGCATGACCGGCATCATCTACGCCTCCTACCTGGGGTCGATCTCCACCGGCGTGGACGGCGGCCAGAACGTGCTGTACGCCATCGCGGCGGCGGTCATCGGCGGCGCCAGCCTCTTCGGCGGGCGCGGCAAGATGCTGCACGCGGTGCTCGGCGGCCTGGTGGTCGGCGTCATCTACAACGGACTTGAGCTGCTCGGCCTGTCGGCCGCGGCCCAGCTGATGTGGACGGCGCTCGTGCTGCTCGCGGCCGTCATCGTCGACCGGATTACCAGGGCAGGCTCAGCGCGCTGAGCCCGCCTGGTGCCGCTGCCCGCTAATTGTTAACGAGACCGTTAACGGTTAGCGGGCAGCGGCATTCCGGGGCCGGCGTACAGGAGATAATGGAGCGTGACTGACAGTTCAGGGCGGCGGCGGGCCGCGCGGCCCGCGAGGGCGGGCGGTGCGCGGGTCGCGGTCCACCAGGAGGTAGGGCTCGGCTCCGCGGAGCTCGTCCCTGATATCGACCGGACGGATTCCTGGCTCCTGTTCGTCGACGGCGTCCCGCAGAGCGGGGTCGACCTCGCTGACCCCGGCTACCTTGAGTTCGAGTACGTCCGCCGGATCGGCCATGTCGCCGACCTGGCGTTCCCGCCGGGTGAGCCGCTGCGCGCGCTGCACCTCGGCGGCGGGGCGCTAACGCTGCCGCGCTACCTCCAGCACACCAGGCCAGGGTCGCGGCAGCTCGTCGCCGAGATCGACGACGCGCTCACCAGCCTGGTCCGGGGGCACCTGCCGCTGCCCGCCGGGCACCGCATCCGGGTGCGCGCCGCCGACGCCCGCGCCGTGGCGGAGTCCGTGCGGGAAGGGAGCTACGACCTGGTGATCGCGGACGTGTTCGCCGGAGCCGTGACGCCGGCGCACCTGACCACGGCGGAGTTCGCCGCCGCGACCGCTCGCGCGCTGCGCCCCGGCGGCGTCTACGCGGTGAACGTCGCGGCCGGGCTGTCTCCTGGCGGGACGGCCCCCGGTACCCCCCGGCTACGAAGGCTGCAGGGTGACTCGGAACAGTTTCCTCAAGGGGCGGCCGCCCACCGGGACGGGCTCGGCGGGGCGCGGTCGGCGGTTGCCACCATTCGTTCGGTCTATAAGGAAACGTGCATGATCGCCGAGGCGAGCGTGCTGCGGGGGCGGCGCCGGGGCAACCTCGTGATCTTCGGCAGCGACCAGCCGCTGCCGGAGGCGGCGCTGGCGCGAGCGACGGCCGGCGACCCATTCCCCGCGCGGCTCGTGGCGGGCTCAGACCTGACCCGCTTCACCTCGGGCGCGCGTGTGGTCACTGACGCCGCTGTGGCCGCTAACATCCCAGCGTCATCTGAAGCCTCTCCGCAGTCAACGGAATGGTAACGCGCCCGATTCGCACTTTGTGAGGCGGTCCGTTCTTCTACCCTTGGCCCCATGGACTTGCCTCCCTCAGGTTGGTACCCGGACCCATACGGGACGCCCAGTTTGCTCCGCTGGTGGGACGGGTCGAGCTGGACCCAGCACACCCACCCGGACGTGACCGCGGGCGGGACCGGCGGGGAGCCGGCCGCGACGGCGCTGCAGTCGACCGCGCTGCAGTCGACCGCGCTACAGGCAACCGCGCTACAGGCAACCGCGCTGCAGGGCACCGCCGTCCAGGGGGCTGCTGTCCAGGCGACCGCTGTGCAGCCGGCCACGGGGCAGCCCTCCGCCGAATGGCTGAGCAGGACCAAGCCGCCCACGGGGCGGCCGACCGCGCCGCAGCCTTCCCTGCCCGCGAACCCGGAGAGCGCGGCCGGGGTGGCGCCCACCGCCTACCAGGCGGCGGTCACCACCGTGCAGCCCGGCATTCAGCCCACCGCCCTGCAGGCGACGGCCGTGCAGCCGACCGGGATGCAGGCGACCATTATGCAGCCGGGCTACCCTCAGCCGGCCGCGGGCGGCGACGGCGCGGGCACGCAGGTACTTTTCATGGGCGGCGACGCGTGGCAGCCCCCGGGCGGCCCTGCCGGGCCCGGCGGACCGGGCGGGCCTGCGCAGGGCAACCCCTACGGCTACCTGGAAACCCAGCGACGCCGACGCAGGCGGCTGATAGGCGGGCTCACCGCCGGGACGGTCGTCGCGGTCGCGGCGATCGCGATCATCGTGTCGAGCATGAGCAGCTCGCCGTCCACCCCGGCGGCGGACCTGTCGCCGACCGCCCCGACGCCCTCACCGACCGCCCCGTCTCCGGCGGCCACGTCCTCGCCGTCGCCGACCGCATCGGCGTCAGCGACCGCGACCGGGTCGCTGCTGACCGACACGCAGTCGGGGCTCTCCTACACACAGCTTCCGTCCCCCTGGCAAGCGGCCGCGTCCTGCCCGAGCACAATCAACAACGTCGGGGCGTTCCCCTGGACGGACGGGGAGTACGCCGTCGCCGGGCAGATCAACGGCGGGTCGACGACCTGGTACAGCGAGGCGTGCTCCGGGCCGCTCCCCTTGCAGTACGGCTACAGCGGCGTCGCGGACCTGCAGGGCACCGCGGATAACCTGGCGCAGACCTTCGAGAACGCTTACTACGGCGCGCTCAACCACACCATCACCCCGGGAACCGACGAGCCCGTCCAGGTCAGCGGGCACGCCGCCTGGGAAGTCACCTACGACGTCAGCTACACGAACGCCGCCGCCCAGGGGGCCACGTGGACCGACGAAGAGGCCGCCGTCGTAGTCGTCGACACCGGGACCGACGAGCCCGCCGTGTTCTTCACGTCCATCCCCGACACCCTCAACGAGGCCAACATCAACACACTGGTCTCCTCGCTCCAGCTGACCTCGACGCCGTCGAACGCCAGCAGCCAGCCAGCCGGCGGAGTGCCCTCCGACGGCGGGAACGGCGGCAACGGCGGGAACGGCGGCAACGGCGGGAACGGCAACGGCGGGAACGGCGGGAACGGCAACGGCAACGGCGGGAACGGGAACGGCTTCGGTAACAACCCGTAACGTGCCCGGGCTGCGGCGCGTACCGGGCCACCATCATTCATAGCGCTCAGGCTAACTACGGTTCAGGAACTGAGAGGGGGTCCTGTCGCTCCCAGGAACGGCAGGGACCTTCCTGACCTCGGCTGTTCGACGTGACCATTCTGATGTACAGGTCATCGGACAGAGAGAAAACAGCCATGGATATCAGTAATCGCACCGTCCTGATCGTCGGCGGCACCTCCGGCATAGGGCTCGGGCTGGCGCGTCGCTTCGCCGTGGCCGGCAGCACCGTCATCGTCGGCGGGCGCAACACCGGCAGGGCCGAGGATCTCGAGACAGTCGAGATCGACGTCACTGACCCGGACTCCGTCCTCCGTGCCCGCGACGAGGTTCTCGCGAATCACCCTGACCTCGACGTCGTGGTGACGATGTTGGGCGTCATGCTCGTCGAGGACCTCCGCGACCCCGCCCACATCACCCAGGCTGAGACCACCATCGCGATCAACCTCCTCGGAACCATCCGGGTGATCGACGCGTTCACCCCGCACCTGATCGAACGCGGGGGCGGCAACATCATCACGGTCAGCTCCGGTATCGCTTTCCTTCCGTTCCCGCTCATGGCGACCTATGGTGCGTCGAAGGCCGGAGTGCACGCCTATACCGAGTCGCTTCGGGCGCAGCTGGCCGGTACCGGCGTCGAGGTCACCGAGCTCATTCCGCCGGCTGTCGCAACAGCCGGGCAGGAGAAGGTCAACCCCGCCGCGCTGCCCCTGGATGGTTTCCTCGACGAGGTCATCGAACTCATCGCCAAGAACCCGACCGCGAACGAGATCCTGGTCAAGGGTGTCCTTCAGCACCGGTGGGCAGAACGCGACGGCACCTATGCCGAACTCGTTGAGCGCCGCTCCCAGTCGCTCAGCACCCTTCCCGGACGCTGAGCGGAACCCGCACCCTCCGGGGCCGGCTGACACCCGCAGCCGGCCCCGGTTACCTTCACCGAAGCCGCCCCGCAGTGACCCACCGGCACGCCGCTCACCGGTTGCCAGGGAAGTTCAGGTCCAGTTGGATGCTCGGCGCTGTTGTACGGGGCCACTTGCTGGTGACGACCTTGGACCGGGTGAAGAAGTGCACTCCGTCGGGACCGTAGGCGTGGGTGTCGCCGAACAGGGAGGACTTCCAGCCTCCAAACGAGTACGCGGCAGCCGGAACCGGGATGGGCACGTTGATGCCGACCATCCCGACCTCGACCTCGCTCTGGAAGCGCCGGGCGAGCGAGCCGTCGGTGGTGAATATCGCGGTCCCGTTCCCGTAGGGGCTGGCGTTGACCAGGCTGAGAGCCTGATCGAAGGATGGTGCTCGCACCACGCTGAGGACCGGCCCGAAGATCTCGTCGGTGTAGATCGACGCCCCGGGCGGAACGTTGTCGAAGAGCGTCGGCCCCAGCCAGAACCCGTCGGCGCTGCCGTCTACGTTGGTGCCGCGCCCGTCGACGACCAGCTTGGCTCCTGCCTGGACGCCAGCGTCGATGTAGGAGGTGACCTTGTCCCGGTGGGCAGCGGTCACCAGCGGACCCATGTCGCAGCCACGCCGGCCGTCGCCGGTGCGCAGCTGTGCCACCCGCTCGGTAATCCGCGCGACCAGGTCGTCGCCGATGGGGTCTACGGCGACGACGACCGAGACGGCCATGCACCGCTCTCCCGCCGATCCGAAGCCCGCTGACACTGCCGCGTCCGCGGCGGCGTCGAGATCCGCGTCAGGCATGACGACCATGTGGTTCTTCGCCCCGCCGAGCGCTTGAACTCGCTTGCCGTGCTGCGTGCCGGTCTCGTACACGTGGCGGGCGACCGGTGTCGAGCCAACAAAGCTGACCGCCCGGACGTCGGGGTGGGTCAGCAGCCGGTTGACCGCGACGGCGTCACCGTGGACCACGTTGAATACACCGTCCGGCAGCCCGGCCTCGGCCCAGCACTCGGCCAGGAGCACCGCCGCTGACGGGTCCTTCTCGCTCGGCTTGAGGACGACCGCGTTACCGCAGGCGATCGCGAGGGGAGCGAACCACAGCGGCACCATGACGGGGAAGTTGAACGGCGTGATCAGGGCGCAGACGCCGACGGGCTGGCGAATCGAGGTGACGTCGATCTGCGTCGAGACCGACTCGGAGAATCCGCCCTTGAGGAGGGCGGGGAGGCCGCAGGCGAACTCGACGACCTCCAGCCCTCTGGCGATCTCGCCGTCGGCGTCGCTGAGGACCTTGCCGTGCTCGGACGTGATGATGGCCGCGAGTTCCTCGCGGCGGCGCAGCAGCGCGGTCCGGAAGTCGAACAGGACGCGCGCCCGGCGGGACAGGGTTGCCGAGCGCCAGGAGCGCCAGGCGGCGCTCGCGGCGGCAACCGCCGCGTCGACGTCCGCCTCGGAGGCGAAGTCAACGTGGCCGGTGACGGCCCCCAGGGCGGGATCGAAGACCTCGCCCTGACGCGCTACCGCTCCTGACCAGGGCTTGCCGCCGATCCAGTGCGTAACGTGCTTAGCCATGGTCAGCCGGCCGGCTGCGCGTCCACGGCCTTGAGGGCGTCGACGAGCAGCCCGAGGCCCTCGCGCGCCTCCGCCTCGCTCAGGGTGAGCGGCGGTGCCATCCGGAGGGTCGCACCGTAAAGGCCGCCCTTGCCGATGAGCAGGCCGCGCTTCTTGGTCTCCTCCATGGCCTTGGCGGCGAGCTGCGGGCTCGGCTTGCCGGTGGCCGGGTCGGCGAGGTCGACGGCGAACATGAGGCCCTTGCCGCGCACGTCGGCGACGGTCTTGAGGCTTTGTGCCGCGTCCTTGAGTCCGGTGATGATGATCGTGCCGCAGGCGGCGGCGTTCTTCTGCAGGTCGTGGGAGAGCACGTAGTCGAGGGTGGCGTTGCCGGCGGTGGTGGCGATGGGGTTGCCGCCGAAGGTGGAGATGCCGTTGCCCCGGATGCCGTCGAGCAGGTCGCCGCGGCCGACCACGCCGCCGATCGCGAACCCGTTGGCGAGGCCCTTGGCGAACGTCATGAAGTCGGGGGTGACGCCGTGCGCCTGGATGCCCCAGAAGGTCTCGCCGGTGCGCCCCCAGCCGGTCTGCACCTCGTCGGAGATGAACAGGATGCCGTGCTCGTCGAGGACTTCCTTGTAGGCCGCTAGCAGGCCGTTGGGTGCCATCGTGAAGCCGCCGACGCCCTGGATCGGCTCGGCGATAAGCGCGCCGACGTCGCTGGGGTGGATGGCGGCGGTCAGCAGGGCGCGGAGGTCTTCGACGCAGGCCTTGATGAAGTCGTCGTCGCTGAGGTTGCGGTAGGCGGGCAGCTGCCGGTCGGTGCCGTGCAGGTAGTGGGTACCGAACGGATCGTTGCTGCTCGCTTTCCAGCCAGCGTTCCCTGTGACGGCTACGGTGCCGAAGGTCCGGCCGTGGTACGAGTTCCGCATCGCGAGGACTTGGTTGGCCTTGCGGGCGGTCAGCGCGGCCGTGAGAGCGGTCTCGTTGGCCTCGGAGCCTGAGTTGGTGAAGAACACCTTGGCGTCCGGGATGCCGGAGAGCCTGGCGATCTTCTCGGCGAGCTCGACCTGGCTGCGGATCAGGTAGAGGGTGGAGGTGTGGTAGACCCCGGACGCGATCTGCCGCTCCACCGCCTCGCGCACCTCAGCCACGTCGTAGCCGAGCATGTTCGTGAGGATGCCGCCGAAGAAGTCGAGGTAACTGTTGCCCCGACCGTCGGTGACGCGGCACCCCTTGCCGCTGACGATCTCGATCGGCTCGCTGTAGTTGATACCGACCCAGTTGGGGATGACCGCGCGGTGGCGGGCGAAGAGATCAGACATAGTCCCAGTCTGCCCGCACCCGGCCTGTGATCCTAGTGACAGGATGCCACGATTCTCCGAAGGTTCCTTACATGTTGTAAGGTCACAAAACGATGCCGCTTACTTTGCGCGAGGTGCTTGACCTCGACGTCGTCCGCCGTGGGTCGCCGCACGTGGTGGCCGGGTCAGCGCGGCTCGACGTGGCCGTCCGCTGGGTACACGCGCTTGAGCTGACCGATGTCGGGCGGCTGCTGCGGGGCGGCGAGCTGGTGCTTTCCACCGGGATCGCACTGCCCGAGTCGCCTTCTGGGCTGGCCGATTATGTCGCCTCGCTGGCGGACGTCGGCATCGCGGGCCTGGCCGTCGAGCTTGGCCGCCGGTACGCGGACGCGCTGCCGCCCGCGCTCGTGACCGCGGCCGAGGCGCGGTCCGTGCCGTTGATTGAGCTGCGCCGTGAGGTGGCGTTCATCGAGATCACCGAGGCGGTGCACACGCGGATCATCGACGAGCTGCTCCTTTCGCGTGCCGCCGCCACGCTCGCCCTCGGCCACCTGCTGACGTCGCGGGCCGAGTCGCTGGAACGGCAGGCACACCGGACGCTGATAAGCGCGCTGATCGAGGGCCCTGGCTCTTCTGGTGCCTTCGGCGGCTCCGCCTCTGGCGTAGGTGAGGCCGCGGCGCGGGCACGGGCGATGGGCGTGGAGGTAACCGGCCGGGATCTGGTGGCAGTCGTGGTCAGGCTCCCGGACGACGGGGCCGGGACCGCGGGCGGGCAGGCCGCCGTGCTCGGTGCTGCCGAGGCGATGGCGGACGCGTGCCGGGCGGCCCGCGTGCCCGCGCTCGTGGGGGCCCTCGACGACGTCCGGGCGGGCGCGCTGCTGTCGCTCCCGCCCGGCGCGGACGACGAGGGGCCGCTGCGCGCGCTCGCAGCACGGCTCGCCGCCTGGCAGACGACCCAGGGTGCGGCGGCCGCCGAGCGGGCCACGCTCCCGCCCGGCCCGGTAATGGGTGCCAGCCGTCCCGTCCGGTCGCTCAGGGAAGTGCGGGAGGCATTCCGTGAGGCGCGTGAGGTAGCCGACCTGGCGCTCGGGAACCCCGGCGGTGCCGTGGGCCAGGGCGCGCAGCGTCTCTACTACCGGCTGCCCGACCTGCGGCTGCGGGGCCTGCTGCACCTGCTGCGCGAGGACGCCCGGCTGTGCGCGTTCGCCGAGCGGGAACTCGGCCCGCTGCTGTCCTATGACGCCGGGCACGGGACCACGCTGACAGCGGACCTGACGGCGTTCCTTGAGGCCGGCGGGAACAAGGCCCTCGCGGCCTCGCGCGCGCACCTGGCCCGGCCTACGTTCTACCAGCGACTGGCGCTCATCGAGCGGGTCCTCGGCGTGAGCCTCGCGGACCCGGAGTCCCGCGCCTCCCTGCACGTCGCCTTGCTGGCCCGCCAGGGAAACCGCTGAGCGGCTGGGTTACTCGGTGTCCGCAACCTCATAATGGCGCACGGTAAGGTCCCGCTCGATGAGGAACTGGTGGTCTTCCGGGTAGAAGACCATGTCGTCGTCACTGGCTTCGTCAGCCACGCGCCTATTGCCGCACTTACTCCCGGCAGCGCTTTCGGTCATCCTGGTCACTTTAGTCGTTGGCGCCGTAGGCGTTAAGGAAGCTCGTCACCTCGGGTGCGGCGGCCGTCGCACCGTAGCCTCCCTTGAGAACCAGGACCGCGACCGCGACATTCGACTCCGGGTCGAAGGCGACCAGCCAGGCGTTGGGCTGCTTCTGGTTGTCGACCTCGGCGGTGCCGGTCTTGGCATAGACGTTCGCTCCGAGGCCCGTCCCTTCGGCCGTACCCTCGGTGACGACGGCCCGCATCATCTCCTTGAGCTCGCTGTCGGTCGTGGAGGGCAGCGCGTCCGCCGTGACCTTCTTGGTGCCGGGCACCAGGTACGGCTGCTCGAACTGGCCGGTGTCCACGGTCGCGGCGACCGAGGCCATCGCCAGCGGGGAGGCCACCACTTCGCCCTGGCCGAACGCTTCCTGGGCGAGCTCGCCGCCCGACCCGTCCGTCGGCATGGTGAAGTACGGCGCGGAGATGCCGTCGAGGCCGATGTCCCAGTTCTCGTTGAGGCCGTAGTAGCCCTTCGCCGTGTCGGCGAGCTTCCCGTCCTCCAGGTTCGGGGCCTGGGTGGTGAACGCGTTGTTGCAGGACTGCGCGAAGTCGTAGAGGAACGGCGTGGTCGCCGGCTCGGTCTCCTCCACGCCGTTCGTCGTGTCGTTGTGGATGCCGTCGTAGACCGCCGGGCACGCGACATCGCTCTCCGGGGTGAGCAGGCCCTGGTCGAACAGCGACGTGGACGTGATGATCTTCATCGTGGAGCCAGGCGCCTCGGTAGAGGTCAGCGCGAAGTCGTTCATCTGGTCGTTGTTAGCGATCGCGAGGATCTCGCCGGTCGACGGCTGGATGACGACCATCGAGCTCCACGCGTGCATCTTCACCGCGGCCTGCGCCGCGGTCTCGGCAGACGGGACGATCGTCGTGTCGACCACCGGCACGTTGACCGCGCTGACGAGCGTGTCCGTGCTGTCCGCGACCGCGACGTTCTTCGCGTTCTGCAACTCGACGGCGATGCCCGGCTTGCCCTGGCCAGTCGGCGCCGAGGTCATCATCAGGGCCGAGACGTTGTTCAGGCCGGCGTCGCCGTAGCTCGTGATGTTGTTGCCGGTGGAGTCGGCGACCATCTGCACGGTCGGCGCTACCTCGACCGCCGCCAGGTGCGTCGTGGCGGTGAGGTTCGGCCCCAGCACGTCGGGCTGCCACTCCACGAACCAGACGTTCGAGTTCGGCTGCTCGTAGGCGATGAGCGACGTGTGGTAGGTCCAGGTGCTCCTGACCTTGCCCGACGTGCCCGCGTCGGCGGACACCCCGGCGGTGGCCGCGTAGCTGGCGTCCTCCAGGGTGGTCGTGGCCGCGGTCTGTGTCGGGGTCGGGGCCGGGCCGCCGGTCGACGTGGCGGCGACGTTCTGCAGCCCGAATGAGATCGAGGTCAGGCCCAGGTCCTTGGCGTAGCTCGTGAGGGCGGCTGACGCGGCGACCGGGTCGTTGGTAAGTTTCGCGGCCTTGGCCAGCTTGTCCTTCTCCCAGTCGGTCAGGAACGCGGCGGCGACCTGCCGGCCGTCCTGCTGCGGCGTGCTTCCGGTCGGGATCATGCCGGTGACGGGCACGCCGGGGCCGTTCTTGGCCTTGACGGCAACCGTCAGCGCGATGGCCGCCACCACGGCGAGGCCCCCCGCGCCGACGGCGATGAGGACCTTGCGGCGCTTGCTGAGGTTGCCGAGTCGCCTGCGGCCACCGCCTCCGGACGAGCCCGCTCCCCGCCCTTGGGTTTCCGGTCCCTGGGGTCCCGGTACCTGGAAGCCTGCTGGCCGAGATCCCGGTGCCTGCTGGTCGTAGCCGGGTGCCGCGTACCCGGTTTGCGCGTTGGCCTGCTGCCCGAACCCCGTCTGGCCATAATCCAGTTGGGTCTGGTCGTAATCCTGCTGGGGCTGACCGTAACCCTGCTGGGGCTGACCATAGCCCTGGGCGTAAGCCTGCTGACCGTACGCTTGCTGGCCGTCGCCCGCCTGCTGGTAACCCGGCTGGCCGCCGTACCCCTCTGGCCAGGCCCCTGCTGACCGTAATTCTGCTGGCCCGCTGTCTGCTGGCCGTACCCTGGCTGCCCGGATTGCTGCCCGAACACCTGGGTCCCGTACGCGTCCGCCCCGTAGCCCGTGCCATGCGCCTGCTGCCCTTGGGCCTGCTGACCGTAGGCTTGCTGCCCTTGGGCCTGCTGGCCGTAGTTCTGCTGCCCGTACCCGGACGACCCGTAGCCCTGGAACGACTGCCCGTACCCGCCCTGACCGTAGCCCTGCCCAGCCTGCCCCTGCCCGTACTGGCCCTGCCCGGGGGAACCCTGCTGGTAAGCGCCCGGCTGGTAAGAATTCGGCCCGTACGAATTCTGTCCGTATGCCCCGCCGCCGGGTGACCCCTGCTGGCTATAAGAGCCTTGCCCTCCGGAGGACTCTTGGCCGCCGTAAGCGCCCTGCGCGTGCTGGCCAGGCGTGTACTGGTCCTGGGCTGGGGAACCCTGGCCGATGGCCCGCTGGCCGTACTGCCCCTGGGGCTGCCCCTGCCCCTGACCCTGTTCCTGCCCCTCGGCCTGCCCTTGGCCCGGGCCTTGTCCCTGGGCCTGACCTTGCCCTATGGCGTGCCTCCCCTGCCCGCCCGCCTGCGGCAGCACCGCCGGCGGCGCCGACTGGTCCTGCTGCTCGTCACGGGCGTCCCACGGGCCAGGTGAACTGCTGTTCGTCACGGTTATGACGGTACCGACCCGTGTCAATTCGCGGTGAATTTTGCTCCAAATCACGAAGGCTTTTTGCTGGTCGCGCAGGCCGCCAAACGGTGCTGAGAGCCCTGATCGAACACAGGCGGGAGAGCGAGGCGACCGAGAGGGCGAACCCGCGCAAGCGCCCTTCGCCGCAGGCTACCCCGCTGGCTCCCGGCGCACGGACCGTCAGCCCCGCACGCCCGTTCCGCCCGGATCGTCCCGCCGTTACCTCGACCGGCCCATGATCACGAAGATTCCGCAGCTTATTCGCTGCTTTATTTACGTGGAAGGAAAAACAACCTCCGCGGTCACGGCCCGACCGAACAACCGGCGGCGCACGACCGGCGGCTAACTAAGCAGGCCCCATAAGCCCTAACTTCAATGCAGTGGCTCCCCGCGGTGCAGCTACGCCGACTGCTTCTGACTTCAGGTCTTGGAGTAATAGGGCGCGGCGGGAGTAAGCAGAACTCGTTCGGACGGCTCCTGATTTTGACCTTGATCGTTTTCTTGAGGACGCCGATTACGGAGACGAGCTGAGCCGGGCTAGGAACAGCGCGCTGAGTCATGGGTCGGACTTTCAACGGCGGAAGTTCCGGACACTGGCCGGGCACGCGCGAGGCAGCCTGGTGCGGTACCCGGTGCACGGAGACGGTGAGCGCGCCGGGCGCGGTCCCGCGCGGGACGGGAGGCTGGCGGCGCGATGGCCATCGCCGGCCATCCGGTTGACGACAGACGGCGGCGGGTTCTCCGGAATTTAACAAAAATCTGACCTTTCCAAGGCGCCCAAACTGTCATATCGCCCATAAAATCTGCCAACTGCTCACCAAGGTTCGACCCGCATGCAAATAGGCATGGAGCTGGGGAATGACTGATGATGCTGATTTCCCGCTTTACGGCAGAGATACCGCGATAGAACTGGTGCGCGCGTTCCTCACGCGCCGCCCGACGCCGGTCGTGATCTTCACCGGGCCGCCCGGCAGCGGCAAGTCGATACTCCTCAAGGACCTGGACAAGCGGGCGAAAGGGCGTGTCCCGCACGCGCTGGTGAACTGCGCGGACTTCGGGGGCCGGGCGCGTGAGCTCCTCGCGCTGCTCGCGTTCGAGCTGAACCGGGGCAGCGGCCGCTACGGCACTGTCCCGTTCCCCCGGCTGATCACCGGCCTCATGGCGCTGCGCGTGCCGCTTGACGACATCCCGGCCACCGGCGACAGGGACGCGGCCCGGATGAGGATGCGCGCGGCGCTTGAGGACCGGGCGGCGACCGCCAAGAACCCGCAGGACACAGTGGAGGAAGTGCTCAACGCGGGCGTCCAGGCGGTTGGCGCGCAGCCCGACTGAATCACCGCGGCGCTTGATCTCATCGCCAAGGTCGGCCCCCGGCTGGTCCTCGGCTGGCTGGTCCGCAACCCCACCGGGCGGCGCCTGGTGCTCGGCAAGGGTCAGGACTGGTACGGAACCCAGGATCCGGACGCCGGGCACGACGCCATCGACGCGCTCATCGAGCTCAACCGTAAGGCCGCAGGCAGCGTGCCCGACCATCACCCGGCCGACGCGCGGGCCGTCGCGGCCGCGCGCAGGGAAGCCGCCGACCTGCTCTGGGACGCGTTCCTCGCCGACCTCGACGACGCGTTCGGCAGGCGGCCGGCGCAGAGCTGGGGGTACGGCCCCCTGGTACTGCTGAACCGGGCCGACGACGGCTCTGGCGGGCTGTTCCTCGACGAGCTCGTCAAGGCGCGCGCCCGACGGAAGCGCGCCGGGCTGCCCCCGGACCCGCTCCTGGTGGTGGCCGCCAGCAGGGGACAGCTGGTCGAGGCGCAGGAGGAGGACGTGTCGTCCGCGCGGATCGATGACGTGCTCCGTGGTGCCTACATCGCACTGGAGAACGCGGACAGCCAGAGCAGTCCCCTGCCGGTGAAGATCCGCCTCGTGCTCGCCAACGTGGGCAGCACCGAGCAAGGCTGGCAGCAGGTCGTTTCTCAGCTGAAGGCGCTGTCGGCCACCAACGGCGAAGGGCGGCTCATCGCGATCGCCGGGATGGGCATCAGCGTGACGCAGACCCAGCAGATGGCCAGCAAGCTCGGCGACGGCGGCGCGGGCATCCCGATGTTCGGCGCCGTCACGACCAGGGACACCCTCGACACCACGACCAACCCCGACCTGTACCGGGTCGTGCCGAGCGTGCAGCAGCAGATTCAGGCGATGATCCCGTACCTCGAGGAGAAGGGCGAGCCGCTCGCGGCGGTCAAAGGCAAGCGGCCGCCGATCGCCATCGTCGAGGACGCCAACATCGACGACCTGTACAAGCAGTCCATGAAGGTCGACTTTCAGGCGTCCTTCCCGAACCTGCCCCCGGATGACACGCACCCGTACTCCTACACCCCGCTTCCGAACAGCTTCGTCGACAACCAGAGAGACGGCCTCGTGGGCGCTACCGGCATCCCGCTCTGGTTCACGCCCCAGCATGACCTGGCGCAGCCGGAGATCCCGATCGTCGAGATCACCGGCGGGCAGCCGCCTAGCGTCGTGGCTGTCATCGGGGCGGGCACGGCGAAAAAGAACGGCGGGCGCTGAGGATGCTCTTCGCTAAGAGAGCCATTGGAGCCAGGTGCCGTGGGAAACGGTGACTAGCTGTGCCACATTTCCGGCCGGATGCGTGCGTAGTGTCCCTACACACGTGGGGTACGGTCATTACGAAATTGGGCCCCAGGTCCGGCAGTCCAGTGAAGGAGACGCAATGGCGCGCATAGACGTGCAGATCCCCACCCGTGACGGCGTGAGTAAGGGGACGCTGCATGTGCCTGACGGAGAGGGGCCGTGGCCGGGCGTGCTCGTCTTCACGGACATCTTCGGGACGCGTGACGTCTTCCTCACGATGGGAGACCGGCTCGCGAGCCTCGGCTACGTCGCGCTGATCCCGGACGTCTATTACCGCGAGGGCGAATACGCGCCATTCGACCTGAAGACCGCGTTCTCCGATGAGAAGGAGCGGAACCGGCTCTTCGGCCTGGCGCACACGCTCACCAACGAGCGGGTCATCGCCGATGCGAGCGACTACGCGGACTTCCTGCTGGCGCGGCCCGAGGTGCGCGGGTCCGCGATCGGCGTCCACGGGTACTGCATGGGCGGGCGGCTGGCGCTGGTGGCCGCCGGCGGCATCGGGGACAAGATGGCCGCCGCCGCCTCGTTCCACGCGGCGCAGGTCGCCATCCCCGGCAACCCGGACAGCCCGCACCTGGCGGCGGACAAGATCCGCGCCGCCGTCTACGTGGCGGGCTCCATCGAGGACGCCGGGTTCACCGAGGAGCACGCCGCCCTGCTGGACAGCGCGCTGACCTCGGCCGGGGTGCCGCACACCGTGGAGATCTGGCCCGGCCACCACGGGTTCGCGGTCGCGGACCAGGCCGTTTACGACGCGGCGCTTGAGGAACGGCACTGGGAGACGCTGCGCACCCTCTACGGGGAGCGGCTGTCCTAAAGGCTCAGCACGAGCCCTACCGACGCGCCCAGCACGGCACCTGGCGTGATACCGCAAGCCAGGGCAGCGCCTAGGGTAGGGCCGCCCGGGCCGGGCGTCATTTGATTATTCGGTGCGCCCGGTACCGTCCTTACCCGGGTCACGCGGAGAAATGGCGTGGCCGAGTAAGCCGCGCTCGTTCTGCTGATTCTTGGTTTTTATTCTCTTGCTCTTGGGGACACCGGTCACGGAGATGAGCTGAGCCAGCCGAGGAGCAGGGCGCTGAGTTCCTCCGGGGCGTCCAGGGGGATCCAGTGGGTCGCGCCCTTGATCTCCGCGTACCGCCACGGCCCCTTGACCAGGTCACCGGAAGCGCGCATCCGGGCGCCGTCCAGGTAGCGGTCCCCGTCGGACCAGATGCCGAGCGTCGGGGCTGTCACCGGCGGGAATTCCGGCCCCGGGCCCGGCATGCGCGGGGCGAGGTTGGCGCGGTACCAGTTCAGCGAGGCGGTAAGCGCGCCGGGGCGGGACAGGCCCGCGATCGCGCGGTCGAGGTCCTGGTAGCCGGGGGTCAGCTCACGAAGCGCGGCCCAGTCGTGGTACCTGAGCGTGGCCTCCGCGACGTCCTCGAACTGGAAGAAGAGCTGGTACCAGGCCATTTCCCGCTGGCGAATGGTATTAGGCGCGGCCGGGTGCGGCACGGACAGCGCGGTCAGGGTGCGGACCCGGTCCGGCAGGTACATCGCGGTGAGCCAGGCCACCGCCGCGCCCCAGTCGTGCCCCACGACGTGCACTCCGCGCGCTTCGGCTCCCGGGGTTACCCCAACGGCGTCCAGGACCGCCGCCACGTCGGCAACGGAGCTGGCCAGCTTATAGCTGTCTTTGCCGTCTGGGCGCGAAGACCGGCCGAAGCCGCGCAGGTCGGGCGCGATCACCCGGAACCCCGCCCCGGTCAGGGCGGGGACCTGGTGGCGCCACAGGTCGGCGTCGTCCGGCCAGCCGTGCAGGAGGAGCACCGGGTCCCCCTCCCCGTGGACCTCGACGTGAAGCTCGACACCGTTAGAAGTCACGCGCATGGGATAATCCTCATCGGTTCCGCGCGCAACGGCAAGGCGGCCGGCGCTCAGTAGCGCTCGAGCAGGTGGGTGCGGCTGGCCGGGAGCTCGGGACGGCCGAACCGCCGAGCGACCGCAGGAGAGGGGCAGCCGATGATCCCGTTCGGCACGACAAGGCTTGTGCTGAGGCGGCCGGAAGCACCGGACGTCGAGCCGCTCATTGCGATGGATGCTGACCCGGAGGTCATGCGCTACATCGGCAACGGCGCGATAATCCCGCCGGACCGCGATCGGGCGCTGCGGGCAGTGAGCCGGTGGCGGGAACAGTGGGATGAGCAGGGCTTCGGCATGTGCTCGGTGATCGTCAGGGAAACCGGCGAGTACGCCGGCTGGGTCACGCTGGCGGTGCCTGCCTTCCTGCCGGAGATCTTGCCTGCCGTTGAGATCGGCTGGCGGCTGCGCCGCGAGCACTGGGGGCACGGGTATGCCACCGAGGCGGCCGCGGAACTGCTGCGCTTCGGGCTCACCGGAGCTGGACTGGACCGGGTCGTCAGCATCCGCCACATCGGCAACGCGCGGTCAGAACGCGTGATGGACAAGCTGGGCCTGCGGTTTGAGTTCCAGACAACCGTGCCTGCGACCGGTCAGCCCGTCGCAGTGCACGCGATCACCGGCCCAGAGCCCGGCGCGCGCGTCGGCAGCGACGCGAACTGAGTTACCGGCACCCTCCCGGAGGGCGGCGAGCGTGGCCGTCAGGCGACTTCGGCCCCGAGCTGACGGAGGAAGCTTCGGTTGTCGGTCCTCACGAACTCCTCGACGAGCCGTCCGCGGTCATCGAATCTGAAGATGCTCATGAGGTCCCAGACGACCCGTGCTCCGTTCGGCTCGAGCTTCCCCACGGGTGAGTGGGTGAACGGACCCGTGAAGGTGCCCTCGATCCTGGTCTGACAGGCGATGAGATCGCCTTCAGCGACGATGATTCCCCGCCGGATGGTCCGGTCCTCGTCATGTCGTCCCCTTTCTTGTTCTTGCATTCCCTTTCCTTCACCTTGCCGGAAGCCGAGGTATCGCACAAGCGATTGTTACTGAGGCCAGTCATGCGAAATGCTCATACCTTGAGTAGACTGGCCCGGTGACGGATCTGACGCTGACGGGTCTGCGCGTCGTCCTTGAAGTGGCGCGCACCGGATCCTTCAGCGCGACCGCCGAGCGGCTCGGCTGCACGCAGTCCGCCGTGTCGCGCCAGGTCGCCGTGACCGAGAAGGCCGTGGGTACGCCGCTCTTCGAGCGGCACGCTCGAGGGACCCGGCCGACACCGGCCGGCGAGGCGCTGGCCCGCCACGCCGGCAAGGTGCTGGACGAAATCGCGGCCGCCACGCAGGAACTGGCGGGCATGCGCGACCGTCTCGCCGGCCGCCTGGTCGTCGCGGGCTTCCCGACGGCCACCGCGGCGCTGCTCCCGCGCGCCATAGCCAGGCTGACGGCCGTGCACCCTGGACTCAAAGTACAGCTCACCGAAGCCCCCACGCCGGCGCAGCTGGCGGCGATGCGCCGCGGGCGAATGGAAGTCGCCATCGTCGCGACAGGCGACGGACTGCCGGAGTACGACCTCGAGGGCCTGCGCCTCACCGCGCTACGCAGCGCCCGTGGCGCCGGAGTCGCGGTCGCGGAATCACACCCCTTCGCCGCCCGGGAACGGATCGAACCCGAGGAGCTCGCAGACCAGGGGTGGGTCGTCGGGCCCCGTTCCGGCGACGCCCCCGAGTTCGGCGCGTGGCCCGGCATCGCCGAGCCAAGGATCACCTTCACAGCCCGCGACTGGCCCACGCGACTCGGGCTCGTCGCCGCCGGCCTCGGGATCGCCCTGGTGCCCGGCATCGCCGCGCAGGCGGTGCCGCGCGGCGTGCGCTGGATCCCGGTCCATGACGACACCGGCGGGCTCCGGCGGGCCGTGTGGGCGGCGACCAATGACAATCCGAGCGCAGCCGCGACCGCCATGGTCCGCGCCCTGGAGGAGGAAGTCAGTTCCTAGGCGCGCGGCAAGTGGTTGATACAGCGAGGCTGGACTCCACCTCCTCGCGGCCACGGAAACGCAATGTGCCCGGCAGGTGGGGGATCGTGGGTGCCATATCAGTGAGACGGCGCGCGAGCCTCACTGGTTGCCTGCGCGCTGGTCTTCAGGTGCGGCCCCGCCGTGCCACCGCGGCTCTCTGCCGGCACTTGGTATGGTGCGCAGGTTGCGCCGCTTGGAGAGTACGGCAGGCGCTCACGGGAGAGGGGCTAGGAGAGTTGCAGGCGTCAGAGGTCCCGCGTGCGGTGGCTGCGGCCATGTCGGTCGCCTCATCACTTGGCCTGACAGTCGACGACGCGATCGTTCTTCAGGACTCGAACAGGCTCGCTCTGCGTCTGCTGCCTTGTGACGTGCTTGCCCGGGTGGCCCATGTCGAGCATCAGGTCGCACGGTTCGAAATCGAGCTTGCTCAGCGGCTCGCTGGATCCGGGAGCCCTGTGGCTGCTGTTGAGCCTCGAGTGGAGCCGTGCGTCTACGAGCGTGATGGTTTCGCGGTCACGCTGTGGACCTATTACGAACCTGCGTCACCCCGAGAGGTCTCGCCAGCCGACTACGCCAGTGCGCTCGAGCGGCTGCATGCCGGCATGCGCAAGCTCGATGTCCCTGCGCCGCACTTCACGGATCGAGTCGAGCGGGCTCAGCAACTCGTGGCGAGCCGCGACTGCACTCCGGCGCTCGCCGACGCGGACCGGGAGCTGCTCGGCAGCACGCTGCGGGGCCTGAGACGAGTGATCGGCGACCGCGGCGCCGCCGAGCAGCTACTGCACGGCGAGCCGCACCCGGGCAACGTACTCACCACGAAGAGCGGGCTGCTGTTCATAGACCTCGAGACGTGCTGTCGCGGGCCTGTCGAATTCGACCTCGCCCATGCGCCCGAAGAAGTCAGCGAGCACTATCCGGGTGTCAACCAAGGCCTGCTGCGCGAATGCCGGATCCTCGTGCTGGCGATGATCACAACGTGGCGCTGGGATCGAGGCGACCAGCTCCCAAACGGGCGCCAGCTGGGCACAGAATGGCTCAGCCAGATCCGGGCAGCGCTCGATCGCAACACGCTGGATACCCCGGGCTGATCGCGGGCCTGGATCAGCCCTTGCCGGGGTTGAAGATGCCCAGGGGGTCGAGGGCGCGGCGGACCGCCTCCTGCATGGCGAGCGCGCCAGGGTCGAGCTCGCGGCGCATGCCGTCGCGCTTGAGCAGGCCGATGCCGTGCTCGCCGGACACGGTCCCGCCTAGCTCGATCGCCGCGTCGAGGAACTCCTCGAACGCCGCCTGGGCCGCGAGCCGGGCGCCGTCATCGCCGGGCGGCGTGACGATCAGCGGGTGGAGGTTGCCGTCCCCGGCGTGGGCGATCGTCGCGATCGTGACGCCGTGCCTTGCGGCGATCGCCTCGATCCGCGCGAGCATGACGGGAACGGCGGAACGGGGGACGCAGACGTCCTCCGTGAGCACGGGGCCGAGCCGCTCCAGAGCCGGGTAGGCGAGCCGCCGCGCGTCGAACAGTGCCTCGGCCTCGGTGTCGTCGGTTGACTGCGCCGCCCACAGGGCGGCCGCGTCGGTCATCGCCGCGGCGAGCGCGTCCGCCTCTGCCTTGCCCGAGTCGCCGGGCGTGTCCACGCGGGCGAGGAGCAGCGCGGCCGCGTCGGCTTCCAGCCCCAGGTGCTTCCACTCCTCGACCGCTGTCAGGCAGGAGCGGTCAAGGAGCTCGAGAACCGACGGGGACAGTCCGCGGCGGGTGATCAGCGACACCGCCTCGCCGGCCGCTACCAGGTTGCCGAACGCGCCGACGACGGTGCGTGGAGTTCCGGCCAGGGCCGGCCGCAGCCGCAGCGTGACCTCCGTTACGACGCCGAGCGTCCCCTCGGAGCCGACGACCAGGCCAGTCAGGTCCAGTCCGGCCACGCCCTTGTTGGTCCGCCGCCCGAGCCGGACGACATCGCCGTACCCGAGCTGGCCGGCCGCGGGCGCACCGTAGCCGGCGGCGCCTGGGACGGCACCCGTGACTAGGCGCAGTCCGAGCACGTAGTCGCGGGTGACGCCGTACTTCAGGCAGCACAGTCCCCCGGCGTTGGTGGCGACGTTGCCGCCGATCGTCGACCAGGGCGCGCTCGCCGGGTCCGGCGGGTACCACAGGCCGCAGGTGGCCACGGCCGCCTTCAGGTCGTTGTTCACCACGCCGGGCTGAACGACGCAGGTCATGTTGTCCCGGTCGATCTCAAGAACCTGGTTCATCCGGGACAGGTCGAGCACCACGCAGCCGTCGGTCGCGTTGGCCCCGCCGGACAGGCCTGTCCCCGCCCCGCGCGGCACGACGGGCGCGCCAAACTCCGCACAGGCCGCCACGACGTGCCGCACCTCGGCCTCGGTCCGCGCCCGCACCCCCGCCACGGCCCGGCCGGCCGGCGCCCATTCCGCGTCGTCGTGGGAGATGGCGGCGAGCACGTCGGGATCGATGACGAGCCGGTCATCGGGCAGTTCCCGGCCGAGGGCGCTGATCAGGCCCGCGGCGTCGATCGGCGGGGCGGCAGTACTGGACTGTGCGGAACTCATGAATCAGACAGTAAGCCACCGTGGGCACCTAGCTGGCATGCGGCCCTACCAGGCCGAGCAGCGCGCGAAGCGTCGTGGGCTTGCCTCCACGCGCTACCGCTTCACCCCGACGCCGCCTAGATTCGTCGCCTTCAGCGGCGCCCGATCGGTTGTCTCGGCGGGGCGCCAGTCCTGCATCGCGACCAGGCCCGGTGCCACGAGGTCGAAGCCGCCAAAAAGGCGCCGGATCTCCGCGCGCGAGCGGAGCCGGAAGGGCGTGCGGTAGTCCTGGTACGCCTCTTTCGTACCGGAGACCACGGCCGGGTCCGCGCCTTCGGAGGTGCCGGTCGAAAGCACGAGCAGGCTCCCGGACGCCAGGGCGTCCCGGTACCGGCCGATCATGCCCTCCGGATCATCGGTATCCCCGATGAAATGCAGGATGCCGAGCAGCAGCAGCGCAACCGGCTGGTCAAAGTCGAGGCACTCCCCGGCGGCCTCGCTGCCGAGCACGGACCCCGGCTCGCGCACGTCGGCCTGGATCGTGACAAGGCCGTCGCCGGTGGTGAGCAGCGCACGGTTGTGCGCGACCGCTACCGGGTCGTTGTCGACGTACACGACGCGGGCGCCGGGGACGATCTCCCTGGCGACCTCGTGAACGCTCGGCGAGGTTGGCAGGCCGCTGCCCAGGTCAAGGAACTGGGCAACGCCGCGCAGCGCGGCGAACCTGACGGCGCGGACGAGAAAGTCCCTGGTAACGAGCGCGAGCCGCTTCGGCTCAAGGTTGGAGGCCATCAGCTTGTGGGCAACGGCCCGGTCGGCCGCGAAGTTGTCCTTGCCATCGAGCAGGTAGTCGTAGACCCGCGCGATGCTCGGGCGCGTGATGTCAACGCCATCGGGCACGCTCGGCTCCCGGCTGCTGCTCACAGCTCCACACGATAGCCGAAGGCGGTCCCGGTTGCGGAGGCAAACTGTGATCATTCCGAACGGGTGCATGCTTGGCCCGGCACGTACCAGCGTGACGGTGACGCTGCCCGAGGCGCTCAGCTCCCAGGCAGTTACCTGACCGGGGGCGGTGTGCCGTCGGCGCTCGCGGCCAGTGCGCTGTCCCAGGTACAGACCGCGCAGCCCTTGCGGAACACCGACCGGGCAAACTCCAGGGCCGCCGCCGCGGGATCCGGTTCCGCGCGGACGTCGTCCCAGTCCAGGACGTACTCGCCCAGCGCGGCGTCCCAGTGTGCCGCGGCAGGAGACACCCTCATGCGCGCGAACCCGTCCGGTGCCGGATGCGCGTAGGCGTAGAACGCCGCCTTGCCGTAGCGCGCGTCGCCAGGCCACCAGCCGACCGCGATCTCCTGTGCGTCCATCGCGTTGCGCATGATGAAGTCATCCGACGGCGGCTCGGCCGGCACACCGGAGAACAGGCTCACCGCCAGGTCGAAGGAGCCCCACCACGCGTTCACCGGCGTGCTGCGGCCCCGGTAGGGGGCCCGGAACGCCGCCAGGACCAGCGCGGCGCGCGTGGCGGCAGCGAAATACCGGGCTACCTGGTCGAGGTCGTACCGCGCGTGCTGTTCATCGGCGTCCAGCGGCACGTCCCACGGCACCTCCTGGGGCGCCGGGTCGATCTCCACCGGGCCAGCCACCCGGCGCACCGCCGCGAGCAGTTCGCGGGTCACCGTACCGACGGACCGGTCCGGCGCCAGCGGGACACGCGCGGAGCGTCCGGAGCTGTGCTCGGCCACCGCCTCGTGCGTCCGCAGGTCAAGTGCAACGACCAGGGACCCGTCACCGTCCGGAGCGGGCAGCGGCGCTGTCTCCCAGCCCCGCGCGGTCAGGCGCAACGCCGTATGCTGCAACTGGGGTTCAGGCGGGGCGAGCTTGGCCGCGAGCTTGCCGAGGACCTGGGTATGGGCGTGCAGCGTGTCACATGTCTCGTGCCACGTTTCGTAGGGCAGCGGCGCCTGCCATGACGGGGCCATGAGCCGAAGGCTAGCCAGCCGGCGCCCGATACTCAACAACCAGCTGCAGCTAGGGCTCACTTCGAGTCGTAACGGAAGCGGCCGATCTGGCCTTGTGCCTCGTCCGCTGCCCGCATGCCTGGTGACCGCGGGAGCACAGCGTGCACCAAGAGGCCAGCGGCGAGGGCCCAGAAGGCGGCGCCGATGCCGAGGAAGGTCAGCCCGGACGCCGCGACTACGAACGTGATCGCCGCCGCCTCGCGGCCCTCGGCGGCCGACAGCGCGCCCGCGAGGGACGACGAAAGCGCGCCGAGGAGCGCGAGGCCGGCGACCGCTTCGACCACATCGAGCGGCGCGACGCTGACGAACGTCGTCAGGGCGGTGGAGAGCAAGGCGAGGACGAGATAGGCCCAGCCCGAGGTCCATGACGCCAGCCAGCGGCGGCCCGGGTCGGGATGCGCGTCCGGGGACGCGGCCAGCGAGGCGGTGATCGCGGCGAGGTTGATGGCGTGCCCGCCGGCCAGCGCGCCGGCGGCGGTGCCGATGCCGGTGACGGCCATCGTCTCGCGCCACGGCACCTGGTAGCCATAGGACGACATGATCGCGACGCCGGGCACGTTCTGGCCGGCCATCGTGACCACGTACAGCGGGAGCGCGAGCCCAAGCAGTCCCGCCCAGGTGAGGATGGGCGTCGTCCAGACCAGGTGCGGGAAAAGCGCCCCGTGCAACCCGCCGCGGGCGGCGACATCGATGCCGACCACCACGAGGGTGACGGCGAACGCCCCGGGAATCGCCCACTTGCGTGCGACCCGGAGCAGGATGAGCCAGGTCAGCAGGATCGGCCCGACCTCCCACGGATGCGCGGCGAAGCCGCGTACCGGCGCCAGGCACAGCTGAAGCACGACCCCGGCCAGCATCGCCTGCGCGATCGGTGCCGGGATCGCCGCGACGAGGCCGCCAAGCCGGGGCCACAGCCCGGTGACGATGATGAGCGCGCCCACGACTAGGAACGCGCCGACGGCCGCGGGCCAGCCGCCATGGACGACACCGGTGCTGGCCAGGAGCGCCGCACCGGGAGTGGACCAGGCGAGCGTGAGCGGGATGCGGTGGCGGCGCGCCAGCCACAGCATGCCGAGTGCCTGGGTCGCGCAGACGGCGAGGAGGCCGGAAGCTGCTTCGGCGGGCGAGGCGCCGACCGCGCGCAGGCCGGCGAGGACGACGGCGAAGGAACTGGTGAACCCGACCAGTGCGGTCAGGATGCCGGCGAGGACGGGCTGACTGCGGCCGACTTGTTCCATATACAGAACACTATCGACAAATGTTCTGTATACGGAACCCCTGTCGTTAGACTCGGTGCTCGTGGACGACCTGGCACATCTCGTGGGTGAGCGACTGCGCGCGGCTCGGCGGGAGCGCGGCCTGTCCGTCGGCGCGCTCGCTGACGCCGCAGGCGTGGGCAAGGGGTCGCTGTCGGAGATCGAGAACGGGATCCGCAACCCGACGCTGAGCACGCTCTACGCCCTAGCGGGCACGCTCGGCGTGCCGCTCGCGACCCTGATCGCGGACCAAGCCGGCACGCGGATCAACTCGCCCGGTGTCGAGGCGCGGCTGCTCGACGTGACCCACGACGGCGGGCAGACCGTGGAGGTCTACCGGCTCCGGATGGAGCCCGGAGTGCACCACCGCTCGGTCGCCCACGGCCCCGGCGTCGTGGAGCACATGCTGGTGACCGCCGGGCGGGCGCTCGTGGGTCGCCTCGGCGAGGAGACCGAGGTCGGGGCCGACTCGGCGGCGCGGTGGGTCAGCGATGTCGTTCATACCTATACCGTGCTCGGCGCCGACCCGGTGGAGTCCGTGCTCGTCATCCGTTCCCCCGGCGCCACTCCCGTCGATGCTCCCTGACTGACGGGCTGACTAGGCCACGTCCGAGCGGCGGATCACAGTAGCCCCGCAGATGGACAGCAGCGCACCGTAGCCAGCCATCACGAGCGCGCCCGCCCACCAGGGTGACGCCTGCGGGAACGCCTTGCCAGCCGTGATCATCACGTTGGTCGCCTGAGCGGGCGCGAGTACCACCAAGCTCAGCAGCCACGAAGCGTGAAACGCGTCGTGCAGCAGGTGGACGATCAGTTCCACCACGGCGAACCCGCCCGCGTAAAATCGCTATCGCAGCCACGGCCGTGATGGCCTGGCTGCGCAGCACCGCGCCGAGTCCCAGCCCGAACAGCGCCCACAGCACGTACGCCAGCAGCCCCATCATTACCGCCCGCAGCACGTCCGACGACCCGAACGCCGACGCGGGCAAGTGCTGCGCGGCCAGGAAAAGCGGGGTTCCCGCCCCGTCCAGGACCGTCGCGATGGCCCACAATGCCATCCCGAACGCACCGGCCGTCACCAGCTTCGCCGCGATCACCAGGCCCCGGCGCGGCGTGACCAGGAACGTGGACGTCATGGTCCCGGCAGCGAACTCGCTCGTCACCACGTGCGCGCCGAGCATCAGGGTGATGAGCACCAGCAGGAACTGCCCCGAGGTCATCATGCTCGCGGCCATCGCGCCCGCGCCGGAGGCGGTCCGGGCCGACGCCGCCTGTGCCAGCACGGCGGCCCTGCCGCTCCCGGAGTAGTCCGACAGCGACGGGTACAGGATGGCGTGGTCGCCTGCCCAGTTCCAGAGGACCGCCACCGCACTGAGGGCCGCGAACCCGCCGGTGAACAGCCACCCCGCCCGCGTCGTGCGGATCTTCATGACCTCCGCGGCAACCAGGCGCGTGCGCAGCCCGAACGAGCGCTGCCCCGTCAGGCCAGGCCGCGCCCCCGGCCCCAAGTCCCCCGCCCATACCGCCGACCCGCTCACTAGATCACGCCTTTCCCCGTCGTCAGCCCCAGGAACGCTTCCTCAAGCCCGGCATGCGACCCGATCACCGACTGCAGCGGTCCCGACGCCACCACCTGCCCGGCCGCGATGATCACCAGGTCGTCGGCCAATTGCTCCACCTCCGCGAGTTGGTGGCTGGACACCAGCACCGTGCGCCCCGACGCTGCCAGTGATCGCAGGAACGACCGCATCCACCGGATGCCAGCCGGGTCTAGCCCGTTGCCCGGCTCGTCGAGGATCAGCACCTGCGGGTCCCCGAGCAGCGCCGCTGCGACGCCAAGCCGCTGCCGCATCCCCAGCGAGTACCCGCGCACCCGCCGCAGGCCGGCCCGTCCGAGCCCGACCGCGTCCAGCACCTCATCCGCACGTGCCAGCGGCAGCCCCGCCGCCCGGCACAGGACGCGCAGGTGGTCGCGTCCTGTGCGGCCCTCGTGCGCGCCGTTCGCCTCAAGTACCGCGCCGACCCGCAACGCCGGCCGACCGAGTTGGCCGTACGGGACCCCGCCGATCGTCGCGTGTCCCGACGTCGGCTTGACCAGGCCGAGCAGCATGCGGAGCGTGGTGGTCTTGCCGGCCCCATTCGGCCCGAGGAATCCGGTCACCTGCCCTGGCTCGGCGGTGAACGACACCTCGTCGACGACCTTCGCGCTGCCGTAGGCCTTGGTGAGCCCGCAGACGACGACCCGTCCCAGGGGAAGCTCCCCGGCCAGGACCCGCCGGGCGCTCCACGTCAGCTCAGGCAGGTCCTGTGACGCGTCCATGGCCGGCTTCTGCCCGGCGCGGCCACTGCCGCCGGCGCGCGCACGGTGCACCAGCCACGCCAGGAAGCCGATGACGATAACCCCGAGGATGATGACCACGGCACAAACTCTATCTAGATAGATTTATGCTTGGCAACCCGAGCTCGTCTGACGGTAGCCTTGACTCGTGCCAAGGAACCGTGCCCCGTCCCCGCAGACCATCCAGGTGTTGCGCGCCCTAGCGGCCGCACCGGCCCGCTGGCGGCACGGCTACGACCTCGGCACCGAGACCGGGCTTAAGGCAGGCTCGCTGTACCCGATCCTGGTCCGGCTGGCCGACCGGGGGCTGCTCGAGGCCACCTGGGAAGACCCCTTGCCCCAAGGGCGGCCGCCACGGCACCTGTACCGGCTGACGTCGGCTGGCCTGGAGCTGGCCGCCACCGCCCCGGTCCCCGCCGCCCCGGTCCGCGCCGCGCAGCCCAGGAAGCGCGTCGCGCCGCGGCCCCAGCTGGACGGAGCGTAATGACGGGCGCGGCGAGGCGGCTGGTGACCGCTGCGACCGCGCTGATGCCTCCGAGCCGCCGCGACTGGGGCAGGGCCATCGCCGCCGAGCTCGACCAGGCAGGCTCCCCCGGCGACCGGGCGCGACTGGTACTCGGCGCCGTCCGCGTGGTGCTGCTCCCGCCGCCCGGCCTTGCCGGCTATCGCCAGGCGGGCGGCACCCTTGCCGTGGGTGCGGTCGTCTATCTCGGCGTCGCCGGCGCGGTGTTCGCTCCCATCGGTGCCGCCCTGGGCCGCGAGCTAGCCATCGCCTGGTCGCGCGTGCGGGGCCCAGGCGGGTGACAGGACCGGGAGGGGGTTCGATGAGCGAGGTGCCGGTCCGGGCCGACGACCTGCAGGCGCTTGCCGGGCTGTTCGCGCCGGGGATCATCGCTGACCCGTACCCCGCGTACGCGCGGTGGCGGGCGGAGCGGCCGGTCGCGCGGCCGCGGGACCGGCTGTACGTGCTCAGCCGGTTCGCTGACTGCGAGGCGGTGCTCGCCGACCCGGCGTTCGGGCGGATGGATGAGGACGACGCGCGGCTGACACAAGGCCGCGCTCGGGCGCTCGGGCGCCGGGCGGACGGGCCTAACGCGCGGTCGATGCTGCGGCTGAACCCGCCGGATCACACGCGGCTGCGGCGGCTTGTCTCGCGGGCCTTCACCCCGGCTCGGGTCAGTGAACTCGCGCCGCGCGTCGAAGAGCTGACCGCGGAACTGCTCAACGGCGCCCTTGACGCTCCTGGGGGGCGATTTGACCTGATCTCGGGGCTCGCGCAGCCGCTGCCCGTCGCGGTGATCAGCGAGCTGCTCGGCATACCGCTCGCCGACCGGCCGCAGCTCGTCGCCTGGTCGGCGGCCCTCGCGCGGGCCCTGGACCCGGCCTTCCTCGTCCCCGATGAGGACCGCGCCCTGCAACGGGAGGCGCGGCAGGACTTCGCCGCCTACCTCCGCGGGCTGCTGCCGTCGCGGCGGCGCTCCCCCGGCGACGACCTGATCTCGGCGCTCATCGGCGTGCACGACTCCGGCGGCGCGCTGACCGAGGACGAGCTGATCGGGCTGTCCATGCTGCTGCTCGTCGCCGGGCACGAGACGACGCGGAGCCTCATCGGGGCGAGCGTGCTCGCGCTGCTGCGGCATCCCGATGAGCTGGCCTTGCTGGCGGCCGAGCCGTCGCTCGTGGAGCAGGCGGTGGAGGAAGCGCTCCGGTATGACCCGCCGGTGCAGCTCGTCGGTCGTTTCGCGCTCAGGTCAACGGCAATAGCGGGAAGAACGGTAGCTGCCGGCTCCTTCGTCCTCATGTTCCTCGGGGCCGCCAACCGCGACCCGGAAAACTGCGCGGACCCCGACCAGTTTTCCGTTCAGCGCGGGGTACGGCGGCACCTCGCGTTCGGGCACGGGATCCACTTCTGCCTCGGCGCGCCACTCGCCCGGCTTGAGGCGGCCATCGCGCTGCGGCAACTGCTGCCACTGCTCCCCCGGCTGCGGATCGCCGGGGAGCCTGAGTGGAAGCCGAACACGGTGCTGCGCGGGCTTGAGCACCTGTGGCTTGAGGATGAACCTTCTTCTTTCCGACGGTCCGTACGTTAGAACTTCGGCTCGAAGGCCGGGAAGAAGAAGGTTCACAAGCACCGGTTCCGGTGCGCTACCGGGTCAGGCAAGGCGCACGGGGAAGCCACCGGTGGCGATGGGGCTCCAGCGGACCGGGGTGACGCGGAGCAGGGACTTGCCCTGCGCGACCATGGCCTCGCGGTACTCGGCCCAGTCGGGGTGCTCGCCGGAGATCGAGCGGAAGTAGTCGACGAGGGCGTCCACCGCCTCGGGGACGTCGAGTACCTCGGCGGTGCCGTCCACCTGAACCCACGGGCCGCCGAAGTCATCGGACAGGAACATGACGCTGACATGCTCCGGATCGCGGCGGGCATTTCGGGTCTTGGCCCGCTCCGGATACGTCGCGATGACGATCCGGCCCTCGTCGTCCACGCCGCAGCTGACAGGTGACGCCTGCGGGCCGCCGTCCTTCCGCGTCGTGATCACGATCGCGTGATGCCGGACCTTGATGAACTCGATCAGCTCATCCTTGCTGACGACGGTGTTCGTCGCGATTTTCCTGGCCACGTTTGCCTACCCTATCGCGGGCGGGACAGGAGCGCTCGGGTGCGCCCGGGGACGCCGCTTGGCAGGCCCGCGACGATATCGGCGATGGTCACCGTGGCCAGGGACTCGCGCCAGGCGGCCTCAGCCTCAGCCATCCGGGCAGCCAGCGAACAGGTCTTGCGACACTCCTCCGGCGGCACCGCACCGCGGCCGCGCTGCCGGATCTCGTTGCACGTGTAGAACGGCGACCCGCCGTCCACCGCCTCGATGACCTGCAGCAGCGTGATCTGGTCCGCGGGCCGGGCCAGCCGGAAGCCGCCGCGCGGGCCGGTGCCCGCGCTGAGCACGCCGGCCCGCGCGAGGGCCTGCAGCTGTTTGGACAGGTAGGCGACGGGCAGGCCGTAGTGCTCGGCCAGCTGCGCGGCCGATGCCGACGTGTCCGGACCGAGCTGGGCGAGCGACGTGGTGGCGTGCAGGACCCACTCGGTGCTTTCCGGCAACTTCACCCGTGCTAGCTTAGCAGTATTACGGATATCCAGAATCCTCAATATCTCTAATCAGGTCACGGAAAGAGGAGGACTCATGCGGATCGCAGTCGCGGGCGCCACCGGCCGGATCGGGCATCTGACCATCGCCGCTCTTGACGGGGCGGGACATCAGACGGTGCCGCTGAGCCGTGCCACAGGCGTCGACGCCTACACCGGCGACGGACTGGCGGACGCGCTGCGCGGCGCCGACGCGCTCATCGACGTCATCAACAACGCGGTGCAGGTAGAGGCCGAGATCGTCGACTTCTTCGGCGCGACGACGAAGAACCTGCTCGCGGCGGAGGAACGGGCGGGAGTGCGGCATCACGTGCTGCTGTCCATCGTGGGCGTCGACCACAATCGGCGCGCGCCGCACTACGCGGGCAAGCGGGAGCAGGAGCGACTGGTCGCCAGCGGCCCGGTGCCGTGGAGCATCGTCCGGGCGACCCAGTTCCACGACTTCGCTGCCATGGTGGCCGGCTGGGCCCAACGCGACGGCGCCGCGACGATCGCCCCGCTGCTCGTTCAGCCGATCGCACCGGCCGACGTGGCGGCCATCCTCGCCGACGTCGCGGCCGGCGCGCCGCTGGGCACCCGGCTCGACATCGCCGGGCCGGAGACCCAGGATCTGGTGGACATGGCCAGGCGCACCTTCGCCGCCCGGGGACAGGACATCAGGCTCATCCCGACCTGGCGGGGCACCTTCGGCCCCGACATGGCGGGCGAGGTCCTGCTGCCGGGCGATGGCGCCAAGCTTGGTGCCACCACGTTCGCCGACTGGCTCGCCGCCGGCGCAAGGTAATACCCGCGGCGCTAACCAACGGCCTGGCTGGTAATTCCCTCCGCTAAGGGAAGGAGTCAAATGACTCGTCAGCACACTGGTCTCGTCACTGCAGCTGACCTAAACGATGTCACCGACCGCTAAGGCGACCAAGGTTATCGGCTCCTTACGCGGAGCTAGGGCGCGGTGCTACGACGTCGCCGGGGCCGCGGCCGCGGCCGGTTTTCCCTTCGCGATTCCCTCCCAGAAGGGAAAGGCGAAATCTGTAACCAAACCTTTCTGCCAACGACGTCGCCGTGCCGCACACGTTACTGCGACTATTGCCCTACTTACGGTGGTCTTGAGGGGATGCAGTGGCCGGGGAATCGCTGTCTGGGCAGTCAGGGTGGATGCTCACAGGGCTTATGCCTGGGACGCTTGTCGCCGGGTACCGGGTGGAGTCGCGAATCGGGGCCGGCGGAATGGCGATGGTGCTCCGCGCGCGGGACGAGGCCCTGGGACGGACGGTCGCGCTGAAGATCCTCGCCCCCGCGCGCGCCGGCGACGCGGAGTTCCGTGAGCGGTTCGTCCGGGAGTCCCGCGCCGTCGCGGCGGTCGACCACCCGCACATCATCCCCGTCTACGCGGCCGGCGAGGCCAGCGGCGTGCTGTACCTCGCGATGCGGTTCGTGGCCGGCGGGGACCTGCGCTCAGTCGTACAGCGGGAGGGGCCGCTGCCCGGCGACCGGGCCGTTACCTTGCTCTCCCCCATCGCCTCGGCCCTAGACGCCGCGCACGCCGCGGGCCTCGTGCATCGCGATGTCAAGCCAGCGAACATTCTGGTCGACCGCAATCCCGGGCGCCCGGAGCACCCGTACCTGTCAGACTTCGGGCTAGCCAAGGGCTCGTCTTCGTCAACGGGCTTGACCGGGACCGGGCAGTTCCTCGGTACCCCCGACTACGCTGCCCCCGAGCAGATCTCCGGCAAGCCCGCCCGCCCGCAGACCGACCAGTACGCCCTCGCCTGCGTCGCCTACACCATCCTTACCGGCAGACTGCCGTTCCCCCGCGACGAGTCGATGGCGGTGCTCTGGGCCCACATGTACGACCAGCCGCCATCTCTCACCGCCAGCCGCCCGGACCTCCCCGCCGCCGTGGACACCGTGCTCGCCCGCGCCCTCGCGAAGGCCCCTGAAGAGCGCTATGCGTCCTGCGAGGAATTCATCGACGCGCTGCGGGCCGCACTCAGCAAGTCCTCGCGGAGCAACTCAGGAGGCACCTTCGCTAGTTCCGGATCGTCGGCCGCCGACGCCGCCAGCGAGCGACGACCTCCGTGGGATTGGGAAGTCCAGGGACCGTCCTCGCATACCCATACCCACACCCAGACCGTGCCGCAGCCGTCCATCCCGGAAAGCCCGGTACTAACCAATCCACGCACGGACCTGCCGTTGGAGTCGCCTTCGGTCCCGCCTGTTACCGCGGACCCGCCAGTTGCCTCAGTGACATGGACGACGCCGTTCCGGTGGTTCTGGCAGCACCGCGCGGGACAAGGCGGGCGCGGGTGGCCAATCGTGACGTCGGCGCTTGTGCTCCTCGTGCTGCTCATCGCCGGCGCCGGAGTCGGCTTCTGGCAGTACAACCAGAGCCAGTACTACGTCGGTGTCACCTCGGACGGCTACGTCGCCATCTTCCGCGGCACCAATCAGAGCCTCGCGGGCATCAGCCTGTCCAGCCTCCTCACTCAGTCAACTCTCAAGGCCAGCATGCTCACAAGCAGTGACCAGGCCACGCTCCAGCAGACGATCTCGACGAGCAGCGTGAGCGACGCGCAGCAGCGGATCGACCAGCTCGTGGCCGAGGCCGACCAGTGCCAGCAGACCTACCAGCACCTGGCCACCTGGCAGAGCGAGAACCTCGCCTACGAGAACTACCTGGTAGCAAAGGTCGAGGCCACCAAGAGCCACGCCAAGGCCCCGGCGGTGGTGAACAACCCCGGCCCGATGCTCACCCAACTGCCTGACGCGGACCAGTGCGCCCCGTCCACGGCGTTCGGCATCCCGGCCTCGGCGCTGCCCGCCGTAGCAGCAACCGCGCCGACCCCAACGCCGAGCGTCACGCCGTCTGCGCCGGCCTAGACCCGGCGGGCCACGACCTCGGTGGTTAGGGAGGGGATGTCGGGGATGCCGCTGAGGGTCATCAGGATGTGGAGTTCCTGAGTGAGGAGCTCGATCGTGCGGCGGACGCCGCGCTCGCCCGCTGCCGCCAGGCCGTAGGCGGCCAGGCGCCCGATGACCACCGCCGAAGCGCCCAGGGCCAGGGCCAGGAAGACGTCGGCACCCGTGCGGACGCCGCTGTCGAGGAGGATCGGCACGCGTCCGTTCACGTGAGCGGCGATCTCGGGGAGGACGTCGAGGCTGGCCGGCGCCGGGTCGACCTGGCGGCCGCCGTGGTTGGAGACGAGGATCGCCGACGCGCCCGCGTTCAGCGCGGCCTCCGCCGCCTCCGCGGTGAGGATACCCTTGGCGACCCACGGCATCCCGTGCCTGGCGGTCGCCGCCGCGAGCTGGTCCCAGGTCCACATGGGGACCACCTGGGCACCGTAGGTGGACGCGATGTTCGGCGAGCCGTCGTGCAGGACGTTGCCACTCCAGATCGCCGGGTCTAGGTGGAGGCGGGCCATCCGGTTCCTGGCGCGGAAGCCGACGATCGGGCAGTCTACGGTCACGCATAGCGCGTTGTAGCCCGCCGCCTTGATGCGGGCCGCGGAGACGTCGAACGAGTCATGCGGGTGCAGTTGCCCGATCCGCGCGGCAGCCGGGGCCGCGGCCGCGACCTCCTCGTAGGAGAAGCTGCCGACTTCAGGCACGATCGACGCGGTGCCGCACGCCGCGTTGGCGCGGGCCACGGCCAGGTGGCCGTCGTGGGCGAACAGGGCGTCGCCGCCGAACGGCGCTGTCAGTATCGGCACGGACAGCGGGATGCCGAGGAAGGACGTGTTGGTCTTCGGGTCGGTGACCCCGCTCATCGGGCGCGGCCTGATCACCCACCGGGAGAACGCGTCCCGGTTGGCGCGCAGCGTCTGCTCGGTGCCGGCGCCGCTTTCCAGGTACGTCGCCGCGTCCTGCGGCAGGTGGCCGAGCGCCGCCGCGTGGATCTCTTCCAAGGCCAGGAACTCCCCGTCACGGGGATTCACCGGGGTAACCGTCACAAAACGCACCCTACCGGGCTCGCCCGGCCCGCAAGAATCATGGGCGTGACCTGCGGAGCAAGAACCCGTTCGGGATCACTGCAGTTTTTGGCTTTTCCCGGGCAGGCGGTCAGCCGGTCAGCACCAGCTGACGACCGGGAACCTCCGGCGTGCGGCCGTCTTGCGGCGCGACCGGGCCGGCGGGGCCGGGTCACGCGGCGGGCCACCCCTGCCATGGCCTCCGCCTGTCCGGGCGCGGTCAGCCGGTACAGGTGCCGCCTGGGCCGTGGGGTCACAGGCAAAACTCTATATAGGTAGAGCCTGGGGTGTCTACCTAGGTAGAGCGAAAATCGTTCGGCAGTTGGTGATAGCGGCTGGTAGCGTCGCCGGTGATGTTGACGGGGTGTGCGTGAGCTGGTCGGCGCTGGTTCCTGACGTGACCCCGCTGCGAGGTCCGGAGGCGCACGGGTTCCGGGCCATGTTTACCAGCAGGAGCGTGGCGTACCTCGGGTCACAGGCGGCAGAGGTCGCCCTGCTCGTCCAGGCGCAGCGGCTCACCGGGTCGCCGCTGGTCGTGGGGACGCTGGGGCTGGCGGAACTGGTGCCGCTCATCATCTTCGGGCTGTACGGCGGCGTGCTCGCCGACCGGTTCGACCGGCGGGCGCTGATGCGCTGGTGCGAGCCGGGTCTCGCCGCGTGTGCGCTGCTGCTGTTCCTCAACGCGCTGCTGCCGCACCCCCTGCTTTGGCCGCTGTACGTGGTCGCGGCGCTGATGATGGCGATCGCCTCACTCCAGCGGCCCGCGTTCGAGGCCGCGACCCCGCGCGTCGTCCCCCGCGCGCAGCTGACGGCGGCCGCCGCGATCATGTCGCTGTCCACGAACGCGAGCGTCCTCGTCGGCTCCTCGCTCGGCGGCGTGCTGGCCGCTTCCCCCGGACCGTGGCTGGTGTACACGCTTGACGCGGCTGGATTCGCGGTCTCGTTCGTCATGCTGAGCCGCCTGCCGAAGCTGCCGCCCACAGTCCGTGACGGCTTCGGCAAAAGCGAAGAGCAAAAGGAGATACCGAACGAGGGCGTGCTTCGCGAGATCCTCACCGGCCTGCGATACGCGGTCGGCCGGCGTGACCTGCTCGGCTCCTACCTGGCCGACCTCTCCGCGATGATCTTCGCTTACCCGAACGCGATGCTCCCCTTCCTCGCCGCGCAACTGCACGCCCCGTGGTCGACCGGGCTAATGTTCGCCGCGCCGTCGGCGGGCGCGTTCGCGGTGTCCGCGACCAGCGGCTGGATGCCCCGCATCCGCCGTCACGGCGTCGCCATCGCGTGCGCCGCCGCGGGCTGGGGCCTGGCGATGGCCCTGGTTGGCCTCGCCCCTGACGTCTACGTCGCCCTCGCCTGCCTGGCCGTGGCGGGCGGCGCGGACGAGTGCAGCGCGGTCTTCCGCGACACGATGTGGAAGCAGTCGATCCCTGACCACCTGCGCGGCCGGATGGCAGGGATCGAGCTGCTGAGCTACGCGGCCGGCCCGCCTGCCGGCCAGCTCCGCTCCGGCGCGGTCGCGGCCGTGACGAGCGTGCGCTTCTCTCTGACATCCGGCGGCCTCGCCTGCGTCGCCGCGGTGGCCGCCGTCATCACAGTGCTGCCTGCCCTGCGCGGCTACACCGCGCCGCAGGCGGCGCTGGTTGATGAGCCCGCCGCCTTAGGTGCCTGCCTTTTTGACTTTTGAATTTGAAGTCAACCGGTCCGGCCGATTATCCCCAGTTCCGGCACCATGATCACTCGCGGCCCGCAGGCCAATAGGCGTATGTCCTGACAACGTGGTCAAGTGGTGACAGAATCGGGTGATGGCACAGGCGGCGGATGCCTTTCGCCCGGATATTCCGAGTACCGCTCGGATGTATGACTACTTCCTGGGCGGTAAGGACAACTACCCCGCTGACCGGGCAGCGGCGGAACGCGCCATCGCCTCGATGCCGAACGGCGTAGTGCGGACCGCGGCGGTACAGAACCGCAAGTTCCTGATGCGCGCCGTCCGGCACCTGACCGCGGACCTGGGCATCAGGCAGTTCCTCGACATCGGCACCGGGCTGCCCACGATGAACAGCGTGCACCAGGTCGCGCAGTCGATCGCGCCGGACAGCCGCGTCGTCTACGTCGACCACGACCCGATCGTGCTCGCCCACTCCCGCAACTTGCTGCACGGCAACGAGCGCGCCACGATCATCCGGCAGGACCTGCGCAACCCGGCCGGCATCCTCGCCGATCCGGAACTGCGGACACTGCTCGACTTCCGTCGGCCGGTCGCGGTCCTGGTGGTAGCAGTGCTGCACTTCATCTCCGCGACGGAAGACCCTTACGGCGCCGTCGAGGCGCTGATGGACCCAATGCCGACGGGAAGTTACCTGGTCATCTCGCATGTCACCGCCGACAGCTACGCACAGGCGGCGGACGCCGCGCAGGAATACCGGCACGCCACCTCAACCGCGCACACCAGGACCAAAGCGCAGGTCGCGGAGTTCTTCACCGGTTACGACCTGACCGACCCAGGTGAACTGGTCTGGGCGTCGCAGTGGCGGCGCGACGTGGACGGGCCGGAAGACGATCCCGAGGTGGCGGTCAACCCAGGGCGCTCATTGGCCTGGTGCGGGGTTGGCCGCAAGACCGGCCCGGCCCGGCCCGGAGCCCTGCCCGCTGCGGCTGCCGTCCTTGGGCGGGGCGGCGCGCCGGGGCTGAGCGGGCCCAGGGTGACCTCCCAGGGATCGCCAGCGGCCGTCAACCGGGACTCCGTCGCCGCCCACGAGCAGTTGCAGCCTGATATCCCTAATGTCGCGCGGATGTACGACTACATGCTCGGCGGCAAGGACAACTACCCGGCGGACCGGGAGGCGGCACAGCGGACCTTCGCGGTGCTCGGCGAGGACGTGGTGCGCGGCACTGTGCTGCAGAACCGGCAGTTCCTTGGGCGGGCCGTCCGGTACCTGGCCGCCGAGCAAGGCATCAGGCAGTTCCTCGACATCGGCACCGGGCTGCCCACGATGAACAGCGTCCACGAGGTCACGCAGTCGATCGCGCCGGACAGCCGGGTAGTTTACGTGGACAACGACCCGGTAGTGCTCGCCCACGCGCGGGACATGCTGAACGGCGTGCCGGGCACCATGATCGCCGAGCACGACCTGCGAGACACGGAAGCCATAACCGGCGATCCCCGTATCCGTGCCATGCTCGACTTCGATCAGCCGATCGCGGTGCTGCTGATCGCGATCCTCCACTTCGTAGCCGACGAGGACGACCCGGCGAGAATCGTGTCCGCCCTGATGGCGGCCGTGCCTCGGGGCAGCTACCTGGTGATCTCTCACCTGACCGCGGACCACTACACGCACGCGGACCAGGTAGCGGACGTCTACGCGGACACCAGGCCAGGCCTCCGCCTGCGCTCGCGCCCGGTGGTCGAGGCCCTCTTCAGCGGCCTCCCACTTCTCCCGCCAGGCGAACTCACCTACGCGGGAAACTGGCATCCCGACGGCGATACGGCCCCGGCCTCTTCACCTGGCGGCTCCTCCATCTGGTGCGGAATAGCCCGCAAGGAGTAATAGTCCAGCCCGTGCACCCCAGTGCGACCGGAGTAATTCATGTAAACGCAGAAGAGGCTCGACCCTAGTGGGTCGAGCCTCTTCTTGAAGTGTGTTCCGGCGGTGTCCTACTCTCCCGCGAGGCCTCCCTCGCAGTACCATCGGCGCTGAGGGGCTTAACTTCCGGGTTCGGAATGGGACCGGGTGTTTCCCCCTCGCTATAGCCACCGGGAACTCTATTGAGATATCAGCCTGGTGAACCCGTGACAGGGTCCGGTTCCGGCCGTAGCCCGGGAGCTACACAGTGGACGCGAGCCCGCCATCCGGCGGTGCAGGTAGTGCGTGCAGGGTCAAGCCCTCGGCCTGTTAGTACCGGTCAGCTGAGCACCTCGCGGTGCTTACACTTCCGGCCTATCAACCCAGTCGTCTGGCTGGGGGCCTTACCCACTCAAGGTGGTGGGAGACCTCATCTTGAAGCGTGCTTCCCGCTTAGATGCTTTCAGCGGTTATCACTCCCCGACGTAGCAAACCAGCCGTGCTCCTGGCGGAACAACTGGCACACCAGAGGTCAGTCCGTCCCGGTCCTCTCGTACTAGGGACAGCCCTTCTCAAGTCTCCTGCGCGCGCAGCGGATAGGGACCGAACTGTCTCACGACGTTCTAAACCCAGCTCGCGTACCGCTTTAATAGGCGAACAGCCTAACCCTTGGGACCTGCTCCAGCCCCAGGATGCGACGAGCCGACATCGAGGTGCCAAACCATGCCGTCGATATGGACTCTTGGGCAAGATCAGCCTGTTATCCCCGGGGTACCTTTTAGCCGTTGAGCGACGCCGCTTCCACTTGCCGGCGCCGGATCACTAGTCCCAGCTTTCGCTCCTGCTCGACATGTCTGTCTCACAGTCAAGCACCCTTGTGCACTTGCACTCAGCACCCGGTTGCCGACCGGGCTGAGGGTACCTTTGGGCGCCTCCGTTACCTTTTAGGAGGCAACCGCCCCAGTTAAACTACCCGCCAGGCAATGTCCCTGACCCGGATCACGGGCCCAGGTTAGACACTCAAAACGACCAGAGCGGTATTTCACCAGTGACTCCACACGGACTAGCGTCCGCGCTTCCCAGTCTCCCGCCTATCCTACACAAGCCGTCCCAAGCACCAATGCCAAGCTGCAGTAAAGGTCCCGGGGTCTTTCCGTCCTGCTGCGCGTAACGAGCATCTTTACTCGTAGTGCAATTTCGCCGGGCCCGCGGTTGAGACAGCGGGGAAGTCGTTACGCCATTCGTGCAGGTCGGAACTTACCCGACAAGGAATTTCGCTACCTTAGGATGGTTATAGTTACCACCGCCGTTTACCGGCGCTTAAGTTCTGAGCTTCGCCATTACTGGCTGACCCGTCCCCTTAACGTTCCGGCACCGGGCAGGCGTCAGTCCGTATACATCGCCTTACGGCTTCGCACGGACCTGTGTTTTTAGTAAACAGTCGCTTCCCCCTGGCCTCTGCGCCCCCACCCAGCTCAAGCCGCGAAGGCTATCACCAGAAGGGGGCCCCCTTATCCCTAAGTTACGGGGGCAATTTGCCTAGTTCCTTAACCACGGTTCACCCGATCGCCTCGGTATTCTCTACCTGACCACCTGCGTCGGTTTAGGGTACGGGCCGCGCACGTCCTCGCTGCGAGGTTTTTCTCGGCAGCATGGCATCACTCACTTCGCCTTACGGCTCGGCATCAGGTCTCAGGCCCATGACCAGCGGATTTGCCTGCTGATCGCCCTACACCCTTACCCCGGGACAACCACCGCCCGGTAGAGCTAGCCTCTTGCGTCACCCCTCCAGCTTGCCTACTACCCGCTCGGTCCGTAACAAGGGTCAGCCCGAAGGCCTCCCCCTGGAACTCAGCATCGCGGATTCGGCACTGGCGGCCGTGCACGGGTACGGGAATATCAACCCGTTGTCCATCGACTACGCCTGTCGGCCTCGCCTTAGGTCCCGACTTACCCTGGGCGGATTAGCCTGCCCCAGGAACCCTTGGTCAATCGGCGGGCGAGCTTCTCACTCGCCTTTCGCTACTCATGCCTGCATTCTCACTCATGCAGCCTCCACAGCTGGGTCACCCCGCTGCTTCACACGCTGCATGACGCTCTCCTACCCATCCACGCGTTACACGTGAATGCCGCGGCTTCGGCGGCGTGCTTGAGCCCCGTTACATTGTCGGCGCGGAATCACTTGACCAGTGAGCTATTACGCACTCTTTCAAGGGTGGCTGCTTCTAAGCCAACCTCCTGGTTGTCACAGCAACTCCACATCCTTTCCCACTTAGCACGCGCTTAGGGGCCTTCAGCCGGCGATCTGGGTTGTTTCCCTCTCGACCACGAACCTTATCGCCCGCAGTCTCACTGCCGCGCTCTGGCTTCACCGGCATTCGGAGTTCGGCTGAATTCAGTAAGCTTGTAGGCCCCCTAGTCCAACCGGTAGCTCTACCTCCGGGAAGGAACACGCGACGCTGCACCTAAATGCATTTCGGAGAGAACCAGCTATCACGGAGTTTGATTGGCCTTTCACCCCTACACACAGGTCATCCCCCAGGTTTTCAACCCTGGTGGGTTCGGGCCTCCACGCGGTCTTACCCGCGCTTCACCCTGCCCATGCGTAGATCACTCCGCTTCGGGTCTACAGCACGCGACTCAACGCCCTATTCAGACTCGGTTTCCCTACGGCTACCCCACACGGGTTAACCTCGCCACGCACCGTAACTCGCAGGCTCATTCTTCAAAAGGCACGCGGTCACCCCGAAAGGCTCCCACGGCTTGTAAGCACACGGTTTCAGGCACTATTTCACGACCCCTCACCGGGGTGCTTTTCATCTTTCCCTCACGGTACTAGTTCACTATCGGTCACCAGGGAGTATTTAGGCTTAGCAAGTGGTCTTGCCAGATTCACACGGGATTTCACGGGCCCCGTGCTACTCGGGAACACGCCAGGGAGTCGCAAGGGTTTCGCGTACGGGACTGTCACCCGCTACGGCCAGACTTTCCAGACTGTTCCGCTACCCAAACGATTTATAACTCCCTGCCAGGTCAGCAGCCCCAGCCAGGCGGTCCCACAACCCCCCATGCGCAACGCCTGCCGGCTATCACACGCACAAGGTTTAGCCTCTTCCCCGTTCGCTCACCACTACTAGGGGAATCGCTATTGCTTTCTCTTCCTGCGGGTACTGAGATGTTTCACTTCCCCGCGTTACCACCAGCCGCCCTATGCATTCAGGCGGAGGCGACCGTCCATGACGACGGCCGGGTTTCCCCATTCGGAAATCCTCGAATCACAGCCCGGTTGCCGGCTCCTCGAGGCTTATCGCAGGCTCCAACGTCCTTCATCGGCTCCTGGTGCCAAGACATCCACCGTATGCTCTTAAAAACTTGACACTGCATGCACTACATGCAAACTGCTAGAGAACCGGACCCCCGCCACAAGACAAGGATCCGCTCCAGAAGATGCTCGCGTCCACTGTGTAGTTCTCAAGATACGGACGGAACCATGCATCGCGGACCCCCGTCCGGGGACCCGCGACAACAGGCCGTTCGAGTCAGCCAGCCCTAAGCAAAGCGGCTGCTTCCTCAGGACCCAACAGCGTGCCCGGATCCCCTCCCGTCCCCGTGCCCCCGTTCCGCGGCCCCCAGGGGGGCAGCGTACTAACCGGGCGGCCGCAGGAAAGCGAACCGAATAACCAGTGCTCCACTAGAAAGCATGGACGCCCACGCCACGCATGCGGTGACTAGGGGCGCCGGTGCTCCTTAGAAAGGAGGTGATCCAGCCGCACCTTCCGGTACGGCTACCTTGTTACAACTTCGTCCCAATCGCCGACCCCACCTTCGACAGCTCCCTCCCTTACGGGTTAGGCCGCCGGCTTCGGGTGTTGCCAACTTTCGTGACGTGACGGGCGGTGTGTACAAGGCCCGGGAACGTATTCACCGCGGCGTTGCTGATCCGCGATTACTAGCGACTCCGGCTTCACGGGGCCGAGTTGCAGACCCCGATCCGAACTGAGACCGGCTTTCCGGGATTCGCTTACCCTCACGGGTTCGCAGCCCTCTGTACCGGCCATTGTAGCATGTTTGCAGCCCAAGACATAAGGGGCATGATGACTTGACGTCATCCCCACCTTCCTCCGAGTTGACCCCGGCAGTCTCCCATGAGTCCCCGGCATGACCCGCTGGCAACATAGGATAAGGGTTGCGCTCGTTGCGGGACTTAACCCAACATCTCACGACACGAGCTGACGACAGCCATGCACCACCTGTGAACCGCCCCGAAGGACCCCATGTCTCCATGAGTTTTCGGTCCATGTCAAACCTTGGTAAGGTTCTTCGCGTTGCGTCGAATTAAGCAACATGCTCCGCCGCTTGTGCGGGCCCCCGTCAATTCCTTTGAGTTTTAGCCTTGCGGCCGTACTCCCCAGGCGGGGCACTTAATGCGTTAGCTGCGGCGCAGACCCCGTGGAAGGGACCCACACCTAGTGCCCAACGTTTACGGCGTGGACTACCAGGGTATCTAATCCTGTTTGCTCCCCACGCTTTCGCTCCTCAGCGTCAGAACAGGCCCAGAGAACCGCCTTCGCCACCGGTGTTCCTCCCGATATCTGCGCATTTCACCGCTACACCGGGAATTCCGTTCTCCCCTGCCTGCCTCCAGCCTGCCCGTATCCACTGCAGGCCCAGGGTTAAGCCCCGGGATTTCACAGCGGACGCAACAAGCCGCCTACGAGCTCTTTACGCCCAATAATTCCGGACAACGCTTGCGCCCTACGTATTACCGCGGCTGCTGGCACGTAGTTCAGCCGGCGCTTCTTCTGCAGGTACCGTCTGAATTCGTCCCTGCTGAAAGCGGTTTACAACCCGAAGGCCTTCATCCCGCACGCGGCGTCGCTGCATCAGGGTTTCCCCCATTGTGCAATATTCCCCACTGCTGCCTCCCGTAGGAGTCTGGGCCGTGTCTCAGTCCCAGTGTGGCCGGTCGCCCTCTCAGGCCGGCTACCCGTCGTCGCCTTGGTGGGCCGTTACCCCCCCAACAAGCTGATAGGCCGCGAGCCCCTCCCTGGCCGAAAAACTTTCCACCCGCCATCATGCGACAGCAGGTCATGTCCGGTATTAATCCCCGTTTCCGGAGGCTATCCCAGAGCCAAGGGCAGGTTGCTCACGTGTTACTCACCCGTTCGCCACTAGCACCCGAAGGCACTCGTTCGACTTGCATGTGTTAAGCACGCCGCCAGCGTTCGTCCTGAGCCAGGATCAAACTCTCCGTTGAATGACCAGCACCAGCCAGACCCCGAAAGGACCCAGCCGGAAACCAGAAACCCAACCATGAGTCAATCATCATGGCTGATATCCGTGAGACGAGACTCCAGTAGAGCCCGCCCCGACGGGGGTTTGTACATCTTTAATGCACTGGCTTTTAGCACGCTGTTGAGTTCTCAAGAAACAGGCGCTCATCGTGTTCCGGAACTTTCGCTCCGTCCCTCGCGGCGACTCTTTTAATTTACCCGGTGTTTCCATCCTGTCAAATCAGCCCCGGCCCGAAAAATTCGGACCGCAAAGCCAGACCTGGCATTTCGAAATTACCGAGCCATCAGCTTATCGCCTTTTCCGGAGCCGTGCGGTACGCACGGAAGTCTCCGTAGAGGCTTGTTGCTGGTGGCTCCCCGGGTCCGGGCCCGCCTTCCGGCGTTCCCTCCCCCTCGGGGCAAGAAGAACCTTACGGCTCCCAGCCACCATCGTCAAATCGTTCCTGGGATCTGGTCATCCCCCGTGTCGCGGGCCCCAAACCTCATCCTGCCGACCAGATGTTGTGGCCGCGAGCCAGGGGGGCGAAGCCCCCCGCCATAATCGGGGGGTGCAGGGGGGTCGTCCCCCCGCAAGCGGCACAGTGTAGACATAGGGGATGCGTATCTGTGTCGTCGGCGCCGGGGCCATCGGCGGGGTCATCGCGGCGCGGCTCGCCACCGCAGGGGAAGCGGACGTGTCCGTGCTCGCGCGCGGCGCGACCCTAGCCGCGATCAGGGACTGCGGGCTGCGGGTGTCTTCCCCTGAGTCGACGAGTAGTGGTGCGGCGATCACGGCGCGGGTGGCGGCGTCCGACGACGCGGCGGAACTCGGTAAGCAGGACTTCGTGGTCGTCGCGGTGAAGGCGCAGTCGATGGCAGGCGTGGCCGCGTCGGTCGGCGGGCTGCTTGGGCCTGAGACTGCCGTGCTCTCCACGCTGAACGGGGTGCCGTGGTGGTTCCTCGACGGGTTCGGCGGGCCGGCGGCCGGCCGGCACCTGGGCAGCGTGGACCCGGACGGCTTCATCGCGTCGGCGCTCCCCGCCTCGCGGGTAATCGGCGGGACCGTGCACCTGTCGGCGTCGTCGCCGGCGCCAGGCGAGGTGTCGTGGCGCAGCGGGAACGGGCTGATCATCGGCGAACTCGACGGCGCGTCCTCACCCCGCCTCGAGGCGCTCGCTGGCATGCTGCGCGCAGGCGGCTTCGACGTCACGGTCTCGCCGCGGATCCGCGAGGACGTCTGGTACAAGCTGTGGGGCAACCTGACGCTCAACCCGATCTGCGCGCTCACCAACGCCTCGACCGGACCCACGCTCGACGATGACCTGGTGCGGGACTTCATCTCGCGTGCGATGCTCGAAGCGCGTGCGATCGGGGAGCGGATCGGCTGCCCCATCGCGCAGTCACCGCAGGACCGGCACGCGGTCACACGGAAGCTCGGTGACTTCGCGCCGTCGATGCTGCAGGACGCGCGGGCCGGGCGGCCGCTTGAGCTTGACGCGCTGACCGGCGCGGTGCGGGAGCTGGGGGCCCTGGTCGGGGTCCCCACTCCCAACGTCGATGCCATCCACGGCCTGACCCGCCTCTGGATGAGCGCCCGCTAGAGACGGGTGGCGGGTGCGAGGATGCCGAACTCGTTCGGATTACTCGTTGATTTGACTTTTCTGATCGGGAACCGCGCCCGTCAGGAAGACGGGCCAGCAGATTTCTGTGCGGTGCGGCTTGGCCACGTCGAAGCCGTCGAGGTAGTACTCCCTGATCGGACCGTCCACGCCGATGGCCCGCTCGGCGACCGCCGTGCCGAGGGCGCCGTAGGTGCGATCGACGTCTTCGGCCGGGCCGTCGTGGACGGCGACCGCCGCCTCGATCCCAGCGATCTCCGTCAGCCGTACCCGGCCCGGCGCAAGGCGTGCGAACTCCGGTGGCGGCTCGACCGGCGCGAAGAGCGTGATCTCGCTCCGCTCAAGCTCGAAGAACTCGCCGGGGAACAGCGCGCCGAGGGGCCCGGCCGGGACCAGGCCGGTGACGCGCAGTGTCTCGGACAGCTCGGCGGAGACCTCGCCCGCCCACGTCATGATGTCCGCCGTCGTCACCACCTGGGCGACAGCGAGGGCGGTGACGGCCGGGATCGTGCGGAATCGTATCTCCGGGCGCGGCGCGGGGCCGCCGAGGAGCGCCCGCAGTCCGCTGACCGCGGCCTGGGTCTGCTCAAGCTGGTGCTCCATCCGCTCGAGGTGGGCGGAGATCTCCCGGTTCCGCGCCGCCAGGTCGGGCGCCGTCAGGACGGCCCTGATCGAGTCGAGCGGCATGCCGAGGTCACGCAGCCGCCTGATGACCTGCGCCGCGGTCACCTGGTCGGCGGCGTATGAACGGTAGCCAGAGTGCGGGTCGATCGCGGCGGGCTCGAGGACGCCTACGTCGTGGTAATGCCGCAGTGCCTTGACGCTCAGGTGCGTCATCCTGGAGAACTCGCCGATGTTCAGCAGCGTCGTCGCCATGGGGGAAGTATTACCTTTCCGGGCTTGGGGCGGTGGCCGGGACCGTATTCGTGACGGTTCGCGGCATCATGAAGGTAAGCGCCGCCACGCAGATGAGGAGCGCGCCCATCTCGGCCGTGCTCCACCGGTACGCGGTCGCGTACCCGTGGCCGGCGCCGAGTACGCCGTAGAAGATGACGCCGCTGATGGCGACGCCGACCGCGTTCCCGACCTGCTGCGCGGTCGCCAGCGCGCCGGAGACCGATCCCGCGCGGGTGGCGTCGGCATGCGACAGCACGGTCGTGGTGAGCGGGGTCAGGCACAGCCCCTGGCCCGCGCCGAGCAGGAACAGGCCGGGGAGCAACGCGACGACAGGCGTACCAAGCCCACCCGGGAGGACGGCGAGCACGAGCAGCACGTTGCCGACCGCGCCGATCAGCGCTCCGGTGGCGACCACGCGGCGGCCGAACCTGATCGTGAGCGCGGGCGCGCGCAGCGACGTGGCCATGAATCCGGCGGCCAGGACCGCGAACACCCCGCCCGCCTTAATCGGGCTGAGCCCGCGGCCCTCTTGCAGGTACAAGGCGAGCAGCAGGTAGCCCGCCGCCTGCTGGCAGTAGAAGAGCAACTGGCAGGCCACCCCGGCGCGGAACGCCCGCACCGCGAAGATCGCCGGGTCGAGCAGCGGATAGCCGCCGTGCCTTGCCGCGTCGCGCAGGTGGACGGCGAACACACCGAGGAGGACTGGCCCGGCGGCGAGGCACGCCCACGACCAGGCGGGCCAGCCCTGCTGGCGGCCGTCGAGGAGCGGCAGGAGGATCGCGACGAGAGCGGCGGTGAGCAGGGCGGCGCCGCGCAGGTCGAGGCGGCCGGGCCCCGTGGTGCCGGATCCCACAGTGCTTGATCCCCCCGTGCTGGGTTCCACAGTGCGGGACTCGGGGACGAGCCTGCGGGCGAGCGCGAGCGCGGCGATGCCGACGGGGACGTTGACCCAGAAGATCGCCCGCCAGCCGAGCCCGGCCACGTTGGCGCTGATGAGGAGGCCGCCCACGAGTTGCCCGCCGACGGCCGCGATGCCCATCACCATGCCGTAGACGCTGATCGCCTTCACGCGGGCGGGTCCCGTGTAGGTCGCGGCGAGGATGGACAGGACGTTCGGTGCCATGATGGCGCCGCCGATGCCCTGGGCGAGCCTGGCCGCGATCAGGAAGCCCGCGTCCGGAGCGGCGCCGCACAGCGCCGAGGCGACGGTGAATATCGCGATCCCCGCGCAGAACATCTTCTTGCGGCCGTAGTGGTCGCCGAGCCGTCCCCCGGTGACGAGGAACGCGGCGCTCGAGAGCCCGTACCCGGCCACGATCCACTCGATGGCGGCCGGGCTCGCGGCGAGGCCGCGCTGGATGCTCGGCAGGGCGACGTTGACGACGAAGAAGTCGAGGACGTAGACGAAGGTCCCGCACAGGATCACGGCGAGCGGCGCCCAGGTGGCGGCCCGCTGCCCGGTGCTCTCGGTGCGGCTTGGCGTGCTCAGGCTGGTCATGCCCTGAGCCTCCGGCCTCCTGTTACCGGAGGGTCAAATGGCCTGCGCGCACGGCCTCGGCGCTACGCGCTTGTTGCTGTTATCAGGCGCCCGCACGCGTACACAGGAGATCTTGGATAGCTGGTGGCGCCATGGCGTGACCAGCTATCCAAGATCTTTCCCAGGGGCCGATCACGAGCCGGACCAAGGGCGCTTGTTGCTGTTATCGACTGGCTGACTCTGGCGCGATCTCGCCGTTCAGCGCTTCGCGCCTGCTGTTATCCGGCGGCCGGCTGAGGCCGAGACGAGGTCGCAGACGAAGATCAGGGTCTCGTTCGGCCCGATGGCGCCGGCCGCGCCACGGCTGCCGTAACCCAGGTCCGGCGGGATGACCAGCTTGCGGCGGCCGCCTACCTTCATGCCTTGCACGCCCTGGTCCCAGCCCTGGATGACCTGCCCGACACCAAGGCGGAACCGCAGCGGCTCACCCCGGTTCCAGCTCGCGTCGAACTCCTCCCCCGTGGAGAAGGCGACCCCGACGTAGTGCACCTCGACGGTGTCCCCGGCGCCTGCGACCTTGCCGTCGCCCTCCCAGAGGTCGGTGATCTCGAGCGCCTTGGGCGGCGCGCCCTCGGGGTAGTCCACTTCTGGCTTCGTGATATCCATGCACGTCACCTTACCGACGACCAAAGATTAAACCCGTGAATCGGCGAACGTAAGCGTGTTCCACCGGCTCGCCTAGCCATGGCACCGTCAGCCCGGCGGCGACGTTCCCGGGCCATCGCGTCAGCCGGGCGCCGGCTACCCGGGCGGGTGAGCGGGAGGGCGATAGTGAAACACGCACGCGTTCGGGCTGATCCTGATCTTTACTCCGGCCTTGACGCGCGGTTGCCGGGGAGTCCAGGCGGGGCGCGGTTGGCCGACAGGCGGGCATGCGAAGATCGTCCAGTGGTTCCAGCCGACATAACCGAATTCTTCGCGGCAAGCGCCGCGGTGGCCGGGGCGCTCATCGGGCTGCTCTTCGTGGCCGTCTCGGTCTCCGCTGAGCGGCTCGCGAGGGAGGAGGCCGCGGCGCAGGTGCTCCGGATACGCGCGGCCGCGGCGCTGACGGCGTTCAACAACGCCCTGGTGGTCTCGCTGTTCGCGCTGATCCCCGACCAGGTGATCGGCGAGACCTCGGCGATCGTGGCGACCATCGGCCTGCTGTTCATCGCCGCGTCGCTGCTGTCGCTTATCCGGACGCGCCAGATGCGGGCGAAGGTGCGGGACGCGATCCTCCTCATCGGCCTCGTGGCCACGTTCGCCGTCCAGCTTGCCGCGGGGATCCAGGTAAGCCTGCGGCCGGGCGACTCGGGCTCGGTGGAGACGATCGCGATCCTGGTGATCGTCTGCTTCCTGATCGGGATCGCCCGGGCCTGGGAACTGATCGGCGGCCCGTCGATCGGCTTCGGTCACGAGGTGGTCGCACTGGTCCGCGGCAAAGAACCCGCCAAGGGCGGCGCGGAGACCGCTGCGGACGGTTCCCAGGCGGAAGACCCGCCGCCACTGTGACCGGTGCTCGCCCCGCCGCTGATCTGCACTCGGGTGCACTTCGAGGAGATCGAGCAGATCCTCCCGCGCGGTCCTCACCGAAGCCTGGACCAAGATCTAATTCCTCAGGCGGTGAGCCGCACTCGTTCTAGGAAAAGGCTTAAAACCATTTTTCCCGAACGGTAGCGTGCTTCGCGGGAAACTCCCGCGCGGCTTTTGCCCGAAGTGTGGCGCTCTGGCTGCGGATTTGCTCTGTCTCGGCTATGAGTTGGCTGTGGGCGCCCGTTTCCCTGAGGTAACGCCAGAGCGCAGAGAATGACGCGGTTGGGGCCCACCGGCCCCGGATTAGTGGATTGCCGGCCGACGGCGGGGATGGCGTTGTACGATGCCCGAGAAACCACTAAATGCCCGCCACGGGGGACCCAGGTGACGGGCCGCACGATACGAGGGAAATAGTGACCGCGCTGACATTTGGCCAGCGAAGAGACAATCTCCCGGCCGAGGTCACCCGGTTCATCGGAAGACGACGGGAATTGCCGGCCATCGGGGCGGCGATCGAGCGGCACCGCCTCGTCACCCTGCGCGGGGCCGGCGGGGTCGGCAAGACGCGGCTGGCGCTGCGGGCGGCCGCTGAACTTCGCGGGAGCTTCGCGGACGGCTGCTGGCTGGTCCAGCTGTCCCCGCTGCAGACGCCGGGGCTCCTCGCGCGCACCGTGTCCGAGACCCTCGGGCTGCCCGATGAGGCCGCGGGCGACGCGCCCCAGGTGCTCGCGGCGAACCTGGCGGAGCGTGAGCTGCTGCTCATCCTCGACACCTGCGAGCACCTCACCGAGGCCTGCGCGGAGCTCGCCGCGCTGCTCCTGCCCGCCGCGCCCGGACTGCGCATCCTGGCGACGAGCCGGTCCCCCCTGGGCTCGCCGGACGAGCACACGCTGCTGATCACCCCGCTCGAGCTGCCGGCGGACGACGCGACTGCCGCCTACTCGGACGCCGTCACCCTGTTCGTCGACCGGGCGCAGGCGGCGGTGCCGGACTTCGTGCTCACCCCGGACAACACCCCCGCCGTGGCCGAGCTGTGCCGCCGGCTCGACGGGATCCCGCTCGCCCTTGAGCTGGCGGCCGTCCGGGTGCGTGGCATGCCCGTCAGGGAGATCCTCACCCGGCTGAGCGACCGGTTCCGCGTCCTCGGCGCCACCAGGACGTCCGTCGACCGGCACCGCACGCTGCGCGCCGCCGTCTCCTGGAGCTACGAGCTGTGCACGCCGGCCGAGCAGCGGCTGTGGGCGGAACTCTCGGTGTTCCCCGGCGACTTCGGGCTCGCGGCGGTCGAGCATGTCAGCGGCGCCGGCGCCGGCGAGACGCTGCGCCGGATCGCCGAGAAGTCCGTCGCCCTCGCAGTCGAAGGCGACCGCTACCAGTTGCTCGACACGATGCGGGAGTTCGGCGCCGAGCACCTCGGCGCGGCAGGCGCCGCCGGGGCCACGCGAGTGCGAGCCAGGCACCGCGACTACTACCTGGGGCTGGCGGAACAGGCCGCGGCTAGCGGCGTGACCGACACGCAGACAGCCTGGCTGACCCGGCTCGGCGTGGAGACCGCCAACCTGCGGGTCGCGCTCGACTTCTCCTTCACCACGCCGGGCGAGGCACCCGCCGGGCCGCGGATGACGCGGCTGCTGCTCCCCTACTGGCTGATGACCGGCCAGTTCACCGAGGGCAGGCGCTGGCATGACCTGGCGGTGGCGGTAGACCCCGGGTCATGCGACAACGCCTGGGCGGTGTTCGGCGCGGGCGTGCTCGCGGTCCAGCAGGGCGACTTCGCGACCGGCGGCCCGCTGCTCGCGCAGGCCACAGTGATGGCCGAGGATTTTGCCGATGAGGACCTCGCGGCCCACGTCACCGACGCGCGCGGCATGCTCGCGTTCTACTCCGACGACCTGGTCACCGCGCAGGGTGAGTTCGAGGCCGCGCTCGCCGTCTATGAGCGGGCAGGCTTTAGCGACCCGATGGCCCTGGCCACCTACAGCCGGCTCGCGTCGGTCTGCCTGCTGATCTTCGAGCTGGACCGCGCGGTCAAGCTCTGCGAGAAGTGCCTGCGGCGCTGCGACGAGGCCGGCGAGCAGTGGGCACGAGGCACGGCGCTGTGGACGCGCGGCGCGGCGCGCTGGCTGTCCGGCGACAACGCCGCCGCGATCGAGGACGTCCTCGCCTGCCTGCGGATCAAGGAGCGCCTCGGCGACTTGCACACCATCGCGATGTCCTTCGACCTCCTGTCGGTCTGCCTGGTGGCCACCAACGACTTCGAGCGCGCCGCCGTGCTGCACGGGGCCGGCGACTCGCTGTGGGCGCTGCTGAACGCGCCGGCGCTCATGGGCCCCGCCTACGCGGAGATCCGCAAGAGCGCCGCCGACACCGCCCGCTCCGCGCTCGGCGAGGAGCGCTTCGACGCCCTGGACGGGCACGGGTTCGCCATGCCGCTGTCCGCCGCCCTGGCAGTGGCGAGAGGCGAGGCGCCGGCCGCGCCCCCCGCCGGCGCCGGCGCCGACGCGCCAGGCACGCAGGTGAAGCCGCTCACCCGGCGCGAGAAAGAGATCGCCGGCCTGGTCACCGACGGCCTCGGCAACCGGGAGATCGCCGAGCGCCTCTTCCTCTCCAAGCGCACGGTCGACTCCCACCTGGAGCACATCTTCACGAAACTGGGCTTCACGTCCAGGGCGCAGCTCGCGAGCTGGCTCCTGGAGCGGAGGAAGCCGTCCTGACCCGGCAGCGGCTGGCGCCGTATCGCATGGCCCGCGCATGCATGAAGTCGCGGAGACAGGACCGGCACTTCCCGGCAAACCCCGCCTTATCAGGTCATGGACTGATCCCCTCACCGGCCACCCATCCCAATATTCATCAAGATCGGGGGGCGCTACCTTCCCTGCCGTCACCAGTCGTTTACCGTCGGACGGCAAAGTCTCCGCATGTCAGATGACTCGGGGTCCGGCGTGTCGAGGCGGCAGATGATCGCCGCGGGGACCGGCCTGATCACCGCGACCGCCACGGGGCCGGCCCGCGCCGCAGCGCGCGGGCGTCTGGAGGCTGTGGACGGCACCCCCGAGCAGGTACACCTCACCTGGGGCGACGACCCGACGCGGACCGTGGTGGTGTCCTGGGCGTCACCCGGTCAGGCGGAGCGGCCCCGCGTCCGGATCGGGCAGCGGGTCATCACCGCCGCCGAGCGCGCTTACACCGACACGCTGAGCGGCGCCGTCACCTGGACCTACCACGCACGGGTGGACGGGCTGCGCCCCGGCGCGACCTACGGGTACGCGGTCACCGCCGACAACGACGCCAACGCGGCCGACCCGTTCAGCGCCACGTTCACCACGGCACCGCAGGGGCGCGCCGCCTTCCGGTTCACCAGCTTCGGCGACCTCGCGACGCCGAACCCGGCCTGGGCCAGCTCATACGGCCAGGCCGCCTACGCGGTGGGGGCGGTGGAGACCTTCCAGCCGCTGTTCCACCTGCTCAACGGCGACCTCGCCTTCGCCGACCTCAACCCCGCCGCGCAGCCGCAGGTCTGGCGGGACTTCGGGAACAACGTCCAGGCATCGGCGGCGAACAGGCCGTGGCTGCCGGTGCCGGGCAACCACGAGCTTGAGCTCGGCAACGGGGACCAGGGGCTCGCCTCCTTCCTGACCAGGTACACGCTGCCGTCCAACGGGGTGGACGGCCTTGAGGGGCGGTGGTACGCGTTCCGGGTGGGCACGGCACTCTTCGTCTGCCTCAGCGGGGACGACGTCGCCTACCAGGACGCGGGCGCGTTCGTCGCCGGCCCCGCGCCGCTGCTGCCCGAGCCGTCGACGGGCCACCCGCCGGTGGCGGCCGGCACCTCCCGGTACGTGCGCGGCTACTCGGGTGGCGCGCAGACCCGGTGGCTTGAGTCCACCCTGGCTCTTGCCCGGGCCGATGCCTCCCTCGACTGGATCGTCGTCCAGGTCCACCAGTGCGCGTGTTCATCCGCGCCGGACGGCAACGGGTCCGACCTTGGGGTCCGGCGGGAGTGGCTGCCGCTCTTCGACACCTACGAGGTCGACCTGGTGCTGTCCGGGCACGACCACGGGTACGAGCGGTCCTTCCCCGTGCGCGGCGCCGACGCCGGCGCCGGCACGAACGCCCTGAGCGGTGCGGCGACCGACACCCTCCGGCCCCATCCGGTCACGACAGTGGACAGCGGGGTGTTCGACACCAGCCAGGGCACCGTGCACCTGGTCCTCGGCTGCGGCGGCAGCGCACCTGTCCCCGGCGGCCCCGCCGCGCCCGATGCCCCCGCCGCCCCCGGAGACAACGGGGCCAGGCCGCCCGCCCGGCTGGCCAGGGTCATCACCCGGCCGAACACGCCCGTGCCTAACCCGAGGGTCCCCGGCGGTTACACGCGCCCGGACGCCGACGCCGTAGAGGCGGCAACCTGGTCCGCGCGCCGCGACACCGCGACCGGGTACGGCATCGCGGTCTTCGACGTCAACCCGGGCAGCGATGCGGGCGGGCAGACGTCCATCACCGTGCGCTATTACCACGCGGTCGGCGCGGACCCGGTCGGCCCGGCGACTGGCGCGTACGGCTCGCCGACCGACGACTACACGCTGTACGAGGCGTTTACCCTGGTCAGGCCCCGGTCCGACGGCCGCCGCTGGCACCCGAAGTAGTAGCAGCAGACCGCTTACTGGCAAGTAACGCGCATCTTGTAGCGTCGTGCTCATGACTGCCGTGGACGCTGTTGTGGTCGGTGCCGGAGTCGTCGGCCTGACGACCGCCATCTCACTCGCCGAGGCCGGGCTGACTACGCGGGTGGTCACGGCGGCACCGCCGTCCGAGACGACGTCGGCGGCGGCAGGGGCGATCTGGGGGCCGGTCCGCTGCGGGCCACCGGAGCGGTGCTACGGGTGGGCGCGGACCGGGCTCGACGTGCTGTCGGCCCTGGCCGACGAGCCGTCCTCTGGGGTGCGCCAGGTGTCAGGACGTGAGGTCTGCGCCTCGCCCACGTCGCCGCCGGCCTGGATTTCCCTGCTGCCGGACGTGCGCGTCCTCGGTGCGGGCGACCTCCCTGAGGGATTCGCGTCCGGCTGGGCGTACACCGCGCCCGCGGTGAACATGCCGGTGTACCTGGAGTACCTGCTGCGGCGGTACCAGTGCCTCGGCGGGGCGGTGTCGGCCGGGGCAGTGACATCGCTGGCTTCGGTCGCGGCGCCCGTCCTGGTGAACTGCACCGGGATCGGGGCGCAGTTCCTGGTGCCCGACCCGTCGGTCGTGCCGGTGCGCGGGCAGGTCGTCGTGGCAGCGAACCCGGGGATCACCGAGTTCTACATCGACCACGGGAACGGCGGCGCCGAGTACGTGTACCTGTTCCCGCACGGCGACGTGGTGCTGCTCGGTGGCACCGCGGATGAAGGCGCGTCCGACCTGGCGCCGCGGCCCGAGGTGTCGGAGCGGATCCTGCGGGACTGCGCCGCCGTCTTTCCGTCCCTGCGCGGGGCTCGGGTGATCACCGAACGCGTAGGCCTGCGGCCGGTTCGCCCCTCGGTGCGGCTCGAGGCGGAGCCACTGCCCGACGGGCGGGTCCTGTGGCACAACTACGGGCACGGCGGCGCGGGCGTGACCCTGTCGTGGGGCTGCGCCGCCGAGCTCACGTCGGGCGTTCTCGCGAGTTCATCCGGGGACGCACGCTGACCGCCCGTCAGTCCTTGCTGACCGAGAGAATCAGTCACCAGACGCTGTTATTGGCTAACCGCCCTTTCAGTTGTTGCTGTTATCAATTGAACGCCTTGGCGCCAAGGCGCTTCTTGCTGTTATCATCCGAGGCTTCTTCCCGCCACCCCCAGCGCTAGGCGCTTCTTGCTGTTATCGCACGGGGAACTTCCGGCCCTCGCGCTAGGCGCTTCTTGCTGTTATCCATCCAGTGATGGCACACGCGCCCTGGCCCGATCATTAAGAGGTAAATTCCGCATCCGATGGAAAGAAAGATCGTGTAGCGCGATTTCGAGGGTTATTCAGTCTCCGTCAGAGAGTGGAATCGTTAGGCGCGCATAGGTCCAGCGCCGTTAACCTTGGTGGAGCGAGTGGCCTGCGGGGACCGTGTGCCGGCTGGTGCGCCGCCGGCCGCGGCCGCCGGGCCTGATCTTGGAAACTCCGCATTGCATGGAATATCCGAGCCACGTCTGACGAATGGCTTTGGTTCCGCCGTGTGCGAAGTTTCCAAGATCTTCTGTTGGCCTGCCGTCGTGCCGGGCAAATGGGCGGCCTGCTGGACCTGCGGTCCATGCTGGCCGGCCGAAAATACTTTTAAGTTAAGCGGTCTGGTTGCCGTGTTGGCAGTCGGCATGATCGCGATTAACTGAGCAGGTTTTCCCCTCGCCCTAACCGGCACCACTGAACGCCAGCCAGCGCAGACCGGCAAGGCCCCGCCGCGACCCCGACTGCCCACCCGGGCCAGCCGCCTGCCCCAGCCGCCCTTCTCGGTTCTTGACCTTGGAAACCTGTGCCTGACCTGTCCTGAGCTCTTATTAGGGCGGCCCTGGGGCGGACGGAACCCGCGGGCCCGTTGGCTACGGGACCGGGGGCCTGGCGGGGGTCGTCTCCTGGGAGGGCATGGAGTTGCTGGTGGGAAGCGGGTAGGGGATGCCGACGTCCAGGGTGCCGGTGAGGGCGTTGAGGACGGCCTCCTCGACCACGGTGACATTCGAGCCGATCGAGGTAGACGGGAGCGACGGGACGGCCGTGACCGGGGAACTCGTGAGGTTGAGCGCGCCGGTGAAGTCGCCGGTGGGATGGCGTTAGGTGCCGTCGCGGAGGTCGGCGGGGGCGCCTGGCTTGTAGGTGACCGAGTCGAAGATCGCGGTGCAGCCGGCACCCGTCGGGGACTGGGCGAGGAAGCCGACGCGGACGCCGGACGCCTCGCCGAGCGTGAAGTAGCGCAGCAGTTGCCAGTACGTGCCGTTCTCCGAAGCATGGAACGCCCACACCCGCCCCGAGCGGGTGATGCGGAGCCACAGCGGTCCGCCGGCCGACTCGAAGGAGTTGCTGTCGTCGGACGTGCCGCGCGTGACCACGGTGACGGCGGTTGGCTTGCGCTGCGGGGAGAACTCGTAGCACAGTTTGGCCCAGCGGCGCTCGCTCAGGTGCAACAGCAGGACGCCCGCGTCAAAGGTACTGGCGAAGCCCACCGTGACCCGTGCGGAGAGGGTGAAGTCGTGGTCGCCGGGCAGGCCGGTCCACCGGCCCGCGTCCGGCCGCGCGCCCTCGTCGCCGGCCGGGTCGATGAACAGGTCGGACTTGGCACCGCTCGTCAGCGTGAGCACGCCGTCGGCCACGCTGGCCTGGCAGGCGGGAGAGCCGGACGGCTCGAAGGGGAACGGCACGCCTGGCAGGTGCAAATCGGTCACCGTGGCAGTCTCCCACGGATGAGCGCCGCTCAGCGCCAGACCGGCCTTCAGGGCGGCGGGGGATGTCAATAGGGTTGTGGGATGGATATCGGATTCGGGGCGGCGGTGGCGGGGGCCTGGGCGACTCCGCGGAACCTGGCGGAGTTGGCGCGGCGGGCGGAGCGGCTCGGGTACCGGTCGCTGTGGACGTTCCAGCGGCTGCTTGCGCCCGCCGGGGCCAAGCTGGCGCCGACGTACCGGTCGGTGCTCGACCCGATGGTGTCGCTCGGCTACCTGGCCGCGGCCACGTCGTCGATCAGGCTCGGGGTCGCGGTCGTCAACCACCCGTTCCAGTCGCCGCTGCTGCTCGCCAAGCAGGCCGCCACGGTGGACGTGCTGTCCGGCGGGCGGCTCGACCTGGGCATCGGGTCCGGGTGGCTGCCCGAGGAGTTCACCGGGTCCGGCGCGCCGATGGCCAAGCGGGGCGCGCGGGCCGACGACTACGTCGCCGCGCTGCGGGCCGTGTGGAGCGGCGCGGGGGGATACGACGGGGCTTTCTTCACGATCCCCGCAGGTCGCCAGGACCCGGCGCCGGTGCAGCGCCCCGGCCCGCCGATCCTGATCGGGGGCATGTCACGGGCGGCCATGGAGCGGGCCGGGCGTATCGGCGACGGGTGGGTGACCTCGTCGGGCGCGGACCTGTCGGTGATCGCCGAGTCGGCCAAGGTGGTGCAGAGTGCCGCGCAGGCGGCCGGTCGCGGCCCGGCGCGGATCGTGTGCCGCGCCGTCGTCCGGCCAGGGACGCCGAAGGTGTCGAAGACGACCGGCAAGCGCGTGCTGCTGTCCGGTTCTTACGAGCAGATCCGCGAGGATATCGGCTGGCTGGAGAGCTGCGGGGTGACCGAGGTGTTCTACGACCCGAACTTCGACCCCGCGGTCGGCGACCCGGCGGCCGACGAGGGCAAGGCGGTGCTGCGCGCGTCCGAGATCCTGGAGGCCCTGGCCCCGGACGTCCGGCTTTAGGCATCGATTAATCTCTCAGGTATGGAGAAGGTGGAGCGGACAGACGCGGAGTGGCGGGAGCTGCTCTCGCCCGCTGAGTACGCGGTACTGCGTAAGGCGGGGACCGAGCGGGCGTTTACCGGGGAGTACACGGACACCGAGGCGGTGGGCGTGTACCGGTGCAAGGCGTGCGGGGCGGAGCTGTTCCGTTCCGAGACCAAGTTCCACTCGGGGTGCGGGTGGCCGTCGTTCTACCAGCCGACGTCCGATGACGCCGTGACGCTGATCGAGGACCGCGCGCTCGGGATGATCCGGGTAGAAGCGCGGTGCGCGCAGTGCGACTCGCACCTCGGGCACGTGTTCACCGGCGAGGGGTTCGGGACGCCGACCGACGAGCGCTGGTGCATCAACTCGGTCTCGCTGACGCTGGAACCCGCTTCCGAGGGCTGACCCTGCCGGCCTTACCGCGACTCAGTCGCCGCCCGTGTCGTAGCGGCGGTCGCGCTTGGTCTGGGCGCGGCGGCGCTTGCCCGCGAGGCGGCGCTCGCGGGCGCCCCTGGTCGGCTTAGTCGGGACGCGCGGCGCCGGCGGAGGGGCGATCGCCTCACGCAGCAGGGCGGCGAGCCGCGCGCGGGCCGCCTCGCGGTTCATCAGCTGGCTGCGCTCGGTCTCCGCCGCGACCGTGACGACGCCGTCGGTCAGCCTGGTGGCGAGGCGGGCGAGGGCACGGTTCCGCTCCCGTTCGGGCAGGGACGGCGAGCGCGCGATGTCGAAGGAGAGCTCGACCCGGCTGTCCGTGGTGTTGACGGACTGGCCGCCGGGGCCCGAGGACCGGGAAAACCGCTCGCGGAGCTCGCTGGCGGGAATCAGCAGCCAGCTGTTCACGCGAAGGTCCTCGGGCATGTATCAAGTTTGCGGCATGCGGCGGGGAGCATCGGCCAAGACGGCATCGCGGGTGCGGCGCTGCCGAATCGTGACCTGACGGCGCAACCGGCCGAGTCCAAGGCACCGTCCAAGGGGCATGCGTACCCCATCACGCTGTCCGCGCCGCCGCCTGACCGGTGCCGCGGCGGTTCCCTGCCTCATCCTCATCGTCGCCGCCGCTGTGGCCGGCTGCTCAGGCAGCGGTGCAAGCTCTTCCTCGTCTGCCGCGGGCGCCCCAGCGGCCGCGCCCTCCGCCGCCGGGTCTCAGATCCGCAGCGGCTTCGCCGGGGCGGGCGGGGCCGACGCCGGACCGGGGGTCACCGCCGCCAAGTACACCCCGGCCGGCCAGCAGCTCATCTACACCGCCCAGCTCACCGTGCGCGCGGCGAGCGTCGCGACGGCGGTGTCCCGCGCCACGTCGATCGTCTCGGCCGCGAGCGGCTACGTGTCCGCCGAGAACGCCTCCGCGGGCGGGGGGCAGCCAAGCCAGGCAACCGCGACCCTGACGTTCAAGATCCCGGTCGCCGACTACGCGACGACCCTGGCGGCGCTGTCCGGCAGCGGGCTCGGCACGCAGCTCTCCCTGTCCCAGCAGGCGCAGGACGTCACCCAGCAAGTCGCCGACGTGAACAGCCGGGTGGCCTCCGACGAGGCGGCGATCGCTCAGCTGCGCAGCCTGCTCAAGCACGCGGGAGACGTCAGCTCGTTGCTGTCCGTGCAGAACCAGATCAGCTCGCAGGAGTCCGACCTGGAGTCGATGATCGCGCAGCAGAACGCCCTCAACCGTGAAACCGCGTACGCGACGGTGACGCTCGCCCTTCTCGGGCCGAAGGCCCCGGCCAAGCCCCCGGCGAAACCCGCGCCGCCGCCCGGGCTCGCGGGCGGCTTCTCTGGCGGATGGCACGCGCTGCGGGTGACGGTCAGCTGGCTGCTGACGGTCATCGGCGCGGTGGCACCGTTCGTGGCGGTGGTGGCCCTCATCGGCGGGCTCGCCTGGTGGGGCCGCCGCCGGGTCGCCCAGCGGCGGCAGAAACCCGCCGCCTGATGCGGGCTCGCCAGCTCCGAAACTGCGCCTGCCGCGTGGGCGTGCGCGATCACCGGTCAACGAGTCGGCGCTATCCGCCGCGAACGGCCCGTGACCTTGCCCTCAGACGAGCGAGGCGACGAGCTCCGCGACCGGCTTGCGACGGCCGGTGTAGAACGGGATCTCGATCCGCGTGTGCCGCCGCGCCTCCGCTTCCCGCAGGTGACGCATGAGGTCCACGATCCGGTACAGCTCGTCGGCCTCGAACGCGAGCATCCACTCGTAGTCGTTCAGCGCGAAGCTGGCGACCGTGTTGGCCCGCACGTCCGGGTACTCGCGCGCCATCATGCCGTGCTCGGCGAGCATCTTCCTTCGCTCGGCGGGGTCGAGCAGGTACCACTCGTACGAGCGGACGAAGGGGTACACGCACACGTAATTCTTTGGCTCCTCGTCGGCGAGGAACGCGGGGATGTGGCCCTTGTTGAACTCGGCCGGGCGGTGCAGCGCCATGGCGGACCACACGGGCTCGGAGGCGTTACCGAGCTTGGTCCGCCGGAAATTGACGTACATTTCCTGAAGCTCGTCCGAGGTCGGTGCGATCCACCAGAGCAGGTAGTCGGCGTCCGCGCGCATCCCCTGCAGGTCGTAGCAGCCCCGCGTGACGATGCCCTTGCCCTTGGCCTGGTCGAGAACGTCCGTGAGCTCGGCCGCCGCCTCATCCCGCGCGAAGTCCCGGTCGGTCACCGTGAACACGGACCACATCGTGTACCGGATGAGCTCGTTGAGGTCGCGCGCCTTGGGCCGCTGCTTGTCGCCTTTGTCCTCTGGTGTCTCAGTCATAAGTTAAAAGCTTAGTGATCCCGAACGAGGGCTTGTCGCCGCCCTTCCCGTCACGCTGTGACCATCTTCGGCGGCGCGGAGCGCTTCTTGCTGTTATCGACACCACGGGGCTGCCGCCCCGTAGTTGCCGGGATGCTCCTTGCTGTTACCGGACACCACGGGTCTGCCGCCCCGTACTTTGCCGGGATGGTCCTTGCTGTTATCCGCCGGATGGTCGCTTCGCGTTGCGGGAACCGGGCATACCGGGCAGCCCGCAACGCGAGGCGCGGATAGTGGATCGGCGTGCACGCTATCGCGTGCGCGCCGATCCACTATCTTGCTGCCCGTACCGGGGAGCCGGGCCGGCGTCCAGCGGGGCGGGAAGAATGTCTCTTTCGTCTTTCGCCCACCGGCCGGGGCCGGGAGGTCAAGCCAGGAAGGCTGTCCACCACCGGCCGTAAGTCTGCCGCAAGGCCACCCGTTAACTCTCATTAGTCCCGGCGGACGGCCAGGTGGTGGCGACCTGGGTCGCAGCGGTTTAGTCCCGGCGGGCGGCCAGGTGGGTGGTGACCTGGGTCGCAGCGGTTCTTGCGGTCGCGATGCACGCGGGGATGCCGACGCCGTCGTAGGCGGCGCCCGCGACGGCCAAGCCCGGCTGCCCAGCGACCGCCGCCCGGATGCGGGCAACCCGGTCCACGTGGCCGACGTTGTACTGGGGCAGGCCGCCGCCCCAGCGGGTGACGCGCTGCGCCACGCTCTTCGCGGTGATCCCGATAGCCTCGGCCAGCTCGGCCGCGGCGAGGCCGGCCAGGTCCTCGTCGTCGCGCTGGAGGACGGCGACGTCGCCGCTGCGGCCGATGGAGCAGCGGACGATGTGCACGGGGGCCTGGGCGGCCAGGTGCGGCCACTTGACCGTGGAGAACGTCGCGGCCTTGACGGTCCGCCCGTCGACGGCGGGGACGAGGTAGCCGCTGCGCTGCTGCACGGGGAAGTCCTCGGCCCGGAAGGCCAGCGTGACGATGGCCATGGACGCGTACGGGATCTCCGCGAGCCCCGCCGCCGCCTCCCTGGCGGCCTCCTCGAGCAGCCGGGCCGCCGGTGCGGCGGGGATGGCGAGGATCACCGCGTCTGCGTCCAGGTACCCGGGGTCGGCCGCGGAGCCCATGGTGAGCCGCCAGCCCGTCCCGGTGCGCTTGAGCTCGCGGACCATCGCGTTCGTGCGGACGTCTGCGCCGGAGGCCTTGGCGATCGCCTCGGGCAGGGCGCCGATCCCGGTCGTCAGCGAGACGAAGACGGGCGTCGGCTTGCCAGCCGGACCGCCGGACGGCGCGGCGGCGCCTGCCGGCAGCTTGTTGCTGTTATCCCCCGCCCCCGCCGGTGGGGGCGGCGGGAGCAGCGATGTCACCGCCCCGGTCAGCGTGGCGTGCTTGCGCGTCGCCGCGGCGAGGGGGGCGAGCGTGGCCTGGAAGGACAGGTCCTCGGACCGGCCCGCGTACACGCCGCCGAGCAGCGGGTCGACAAGCCGGTCGACGATCTCGACGCCGAGCCGCGAGCCGATGTACTGCGCGACCGGCACGTCGCCGGCCTCGGCGGGCGGGGCCGACTCGTTCCTGGCCCGCGCCACGCCGTCGGCGGAGATAACCCCGGTAGCGGCCAGCTCGTCCAGGTCGGCGGGCACGCCCATGAACTGCCTGCGGGGCAGCGAGCGCATCGCGCCCCTGGTGTAGATGGCAGACGAGGTGACGCCGGCCGGGACCAGGTCGTCGCCGAGGCCGACCGCGGTGATCAACTCGATCCCCTCGGGCCGCCGGGCGAGCAGCGCCTCGGCTCCCTCGTCCATCGCCACCCCGGCGACATCCGACGCGGACAGTTTCCCGCCGAGCCGGGGCGAGCCCTCAAGCACCGTTACCCGGACCGCCTCGTCCTTGAGAAAGAAGGCCGCCGCGAGCCCGGCGATCCCGCCGCCGATCACCACGACGTGCGGAGTTCCGTCAACCGTCATGCCAATAAGCCTGTCATATTGCCCGCGCGCCCAGCGCGGACGGGGGCGCGCGGCGGGCCGACCGGGCTACCCGGCAGCTTTGCCGCTGGTGGCGCGACATACGCAGCGAAGCGGACGTCATCACAACGATGCAAAGCCTTCTCTCGCCGGGGTGTGGTCGCGCTGGGGTGAGAATACGGACTTTGTCGTTAGCGCCAGAGGCGGACGGTGCCGTCCTTGCCTGCGGAGGCGAGGGCGCGGCCGTGCGGGCTGAACGACACGTCGTTGACGTGGCCCGCGTGGCCGCGCAGGGTCTCGTGGCGGCCGCTCGCGATCTCCCAGACGGCCAGCGCGCCGGTCTCGTAGGCGCCGACGACCAGCGTGCGGTCGGGGCTGAGCGCGACGGCGTTGACGATGCCGTCACCGGCCCGCAGGACGGTGGACAGCTCGCCGGACATGGCGTCGTGCAGTCGCACCGTGCCGTCGGCGCCGCACGATACCAGCCGCGTCCCGTCCGCACTGAACGCGACCCCAGTCGCCCAGCCGGTGTGCCGGCGCAGGACGGTGAGGGGCTCGCCGCCCTCGATGGTGCTCCAGAGGCGGACCGCGCCGTCCGCACATGCCGCGGCGACGAACGTGCCGTCAGGGCTGAACGCGGCGCCGAAGATCGTCTCGCTGTCGGCGCGCAGCTCGCGGACCCGGCCTAGGGCGGGGACGTCCCAGAGTCTGGCCACGCCGTCTTCGTGTGCGGACAGGAGCAGCGAGCCGTCGGGGCTGAAGGCGACCGCGCGGACCGCCGCGCCGCCCGGCTTGCGCGCCCGCTCCTTCCTGCCGGTCGCAACCTCGCACAGGGCGACCGTGCCATCCCGGCCGCCTGTCGCGAGAAGCCTGCCGTCCGGGCTGAACGCCAGGTCATAGACCGACGGGCCAGCGGATCGCAGCTCGCGGACCTGTCCGGCGGCCTGGGCCTCGCGGAGGCGGACCGGGCGGCCCCAGCCGCCGGAGGCGAGCAGCCCGCCGTCCGGGCTGAACGCCACGCAGTACGCGTTGTCCCGGTCCTGCTCCAGGATTACCGAGCCGACGTCGCCGGCCGCCGCGTGGGCCGCCGGCGATGCGGCGTGCGCCTGTGCCGCCCGCGGTGGTGGTGCCTGTCCCGCAGCAGCACGCGCCGACGCGGCCCGCGCGGGAGGCGGCGAGGTCGCGGCGGACGTGGGGGCCGGCGCGGGGCCGGCTGCGTCTCCGGCAAGCGGAGTGCGGTGCCCGACTGGTGCGCGCCCCCGACGCCCCTCGGGCGCGGGACGGGCGGCACCTCCGTCGACAGGTACGCGTGCGGACCGGTCCGCGGCTGCGTGCGGGCCAAGACGATCTCGCCGTGGCCGTCTTCGAGGTAGTACTGCGGTACCTGGCGCGGCGCGTTCTGGCTGACGTGGCGGTAGGCGTAGTTGTAGGCCTCCGCCAGGGTGACGATCCCGTTCCCGTCAATGTCGGCGGCGCCCGTGGCCAGGCCGACGGCGAGCCCCTCGGTGAAGACGGAGCGGGGCAGTTCGGCACTGATCGGCCGGCCCTCGTAGGAGTACTCCCGGATGCTTGAGCCGGACAGCATGGCGATGTCGCGGCCCCCGAGGCCGAGTTCCGCCGCGAGGTCGAGTTCGCCATTCTCTTCGGCGAAGCCGCCGCTGAAGCAGCAGTCGAGGATCACCAGCCGGTTCCCCGCCCCGCACTTCTCGAATTCGCCAAGGACGGCCGCGGCGGGGAGGGCACTGCGCTGCGGGTAGCGCAGCCACGTGTCCGTCGCCGCGAAGTAGAGCCGCGCGCGGTCCCTGATGGCGTGGCACGAGAGGTAGACCAGGACCGTCTCGTCAGCCGACCGGCCGGCGAGGAACCGCGAGATGGCCAGGCGGACCTCCGTCTCCGTCCCGTCCGTCAGCATGTCGACGGCGAAGCCGCCGGCCCTCGGGTCCGCGAGCGCTGCGGCCAGGTCAAGCGCACCGCTGACCGGCGGCCGTAGCCACAGGAGTTGTGTGTCAGCGTAGGCGGCCGTGGTGATCAGCAGCGCGCTGCGCCCGCCCGAGCCACCAGGCGCCATCCAGTCTCGCCTTCCCCCGGTTCCCTCACGCGCACACGTAGTGTCTCAAAAGGTAACGTACCAGGCTGCTCGTCACGGCTCACAGCAAGCAGCGATTGAACATCGAGCAGGGAATGAACGACAGGAAAATTCCACCGGGAGACGTAGCCGTTCAACTCACCGCGGGCGATCTGGATCGGGCGGATGCCCAGCGCCTGCGCCCCGACGCAGAAGGTCGGCTGGTCGTCGATGAACACCGCGTCGACCGCAGCGACGCCAAGCTCCTCAAGCGCGGTGGCGTAGATCTCCGGGTAAGGCTTCATCGAGCCGACCTCGCAGGACAGGACGACAGCGTCCACCAGCGGAATGATCCCGAGGTACTCAAGCTGCGGGCGCGTGGTGTCCGCGCAGTTGGACACCAGCGCCGTCAGCACGCCGTTGGACCTGAGCCATTCGAGGAACGGCACCGTGTCGTCGAACAGCAGGCTGTGGGTGCGGGTGAACTCCGCGTTGCGTCGCATCAAGTCGGCGAGCAGGCCGGGCTCGGGCTCGATGCCGAACGCGGTCAGCGTCCGTGCGAACGAGGCAGCCGTGGTCACCTTGCCGCGGTCGCGGTCCTCGCGCAGCTTGTCCCATTCGGCGAGCCAGTCGCCGAGCGCGATCCCGAGTGGCTTCACGAGCGACGCCATCCGGGGCACGAACTGGGACGACAGGATCGTGTCGTAAACGTCGATGAGGGCGGCTTGCGTCAACGCGGTCTCGCCTGCCTTAGTTTGGCGCGGAGCAGGCTGAGCTCCTCGGCGGTAAACCCGTTGTCGGCCAGCCACGCCTCCAGGCCGCCGTACCGGGTGGTGAGCTGCTCGAGGAACGCCTTCATCGTCTCCGCCCGCGGCGCGTGGGCACGGACGGGGGTGCCGTTCACCCCGGCGGCGTACATCTTGGAGCGGGCCAGCCGCTCGATGATCGCCTCAATCCGCTCGCCGGACGCAATGTAGTCGGCCACGATGACCTCCGGCTCTACGCCGGCGGCGGTGAGGGCGAGGGCGACGATCACGCCGGTCCGGTCCTTGCCCGCGGCGCAGTGCACGATCGCCGCCCCGGGCGCGGTCGCGATCGAGCGCAGCGCGCCGGTGACTTCCTCCGGGCGGTTCTCCAGGTAGCCGAGGTAGTGCCCGCACATCGGGTCGTCCGGGTACCGCACGCGGTCGGCCGCTGCCGACTCGGTCACCAGCGCCGCCTTCACGGTGTCCGACACGTCGAGGAACTCGGTGAGCACCGGGTGGTGGACGCGCCGCACGCCGGGCAGCGCGTCGAGCGGCGCTGGCCCCTCGATCGCCACCTCGTTCGTGGAGCGCAGGTCCACGACCGTCGTTACCCCGATCTCATCGACGAGCCTTGCCACGTCGCCGGTCGAGAGCTCCTGGAGGTTTTCCGAGCGGAGCAGCCTGCCCGGCACGGTGGTACCGCCGTCACTGGTGGGCAGCCCGCCCAGGTCGCGCACGTTGACGGCGCCTTCTAGCTCGATCCATGTCACGCCCCTATTGTCCCATTTGGACCCGGGGGCAATCGACCCCGCCCGCAAATCCCCGGTGAACAGCGCGAGACAGGTTTACCTCTTGATCAGCGGCCCAGGTAGGCGAGGACGGCCAGGACGCGCCGGTTATCGTCGTCGGACGGCTGGAGGTCAAGCTTGGCGAAGATGGACGCGGTGTGCTTGGCGACCGCGCGCTCGGTGACGACCAGCCGGGTCGCGATCGCCGCGTTGGAACGGCCCTCCGCCATCAGCTCAAGGACCTCGCACTCACGGGGGCTGAGCCTGCTGATTGGCCCTTCTGCCCCGGTGTTGCGGGCCAGGAGGCGGGCGATGACCTCGGGATCCATCGCTGTGCCGCCGCGCGCAACCCGCGTCACCGCGTCGGTGAACTGGGCTCCGTCGAGTACCCGGTCCTTCAGCAGGTAGCCGACCGCGCCCGCGCCGTCGGCGAGGAGCTCGCGGGCGTACAGCTGCTCCACGTACTGGGAGACGACGAGGACCGGCAAGCCCGGGACCTCGGCGCGGGCGGTGAGCGCCGCCCGGAGCCCCTCGTCGGTGAACGTCGGAGGCAGCCGCACGTCGACGACGGCCACGTCGCAGCCGCCCTTCCTGATGGCGGCGAGGAAGTCCTCGCCGTTGTCGACGGCCGCCGCGACCTCGAAACCGTAGGCTTCGAGGAGGCGGATCAGCCCCTCACGCAGCAGGAACAGGTCCTCGGCTATGACAACCCGCACGGCACTTCCATCGTGACGACCGTCGGGCCGCCGGCCGGGCTCGACAGTGCGAGGACGCCGTCGAACGCGGCGAGCCGACGCGCGATGCCGCTCAGGCCGGTCCCCCGCGCCGGGGCCGCTCCCCCGCCGCCCTCGTCCCTGACGCTGATCCGCAGCGCGCCGGCCTCGTGCCGCAGGTCCACCTCGGCGGCGAGCACGCCCGCGTGCTTGGCCACGTTGGCGAGCAACTCGCTGACCGCGAAGTAGGCGGCGGACTCGACCGGCGCGGCCACCCGGCCGTCCAGTCCGCCGGTCACCAGGACCCGCGCCGGCGCGTCAAGGGCAAGCGCGCGGATCGCCTCGGCCAGGCCCCGGTCGGCGAGCACCGGCGGGTGGATGCCGCGCACCAGGTCACGGAGCTCGCCAAGCGCCTTGGCGGAGGCGTCCCGCGCCTCGATCAGCAGGGCGCGCGCCGCAACCGGGTCGGTGTCGATCAGCCGCCCCGCAGCGTCAAGCGTGAGGCCCATCGCCACCAGCCGGGCTTGCGCGCCGTCGTGCAGGTCGCGCTCGATCCTTCTTAGCTCGGCGGCGCCGGTGTCGAGCGACTCCTCGCGCGTCTGGGCCAGGTGCCTGACGCGCAGCTCGAGCTCGGCCTGCTCGGACGGGGCGAGGATCGCCCGGGCGAAGCCACCGTAGCCGCCTAGCGCCCACGGCGCGACCACCGCACCGAGCACGGGGAGCAGCACGCCGAACAGGGGAAGCGTGAGCCTGGCGTAGCCGGCCGGGTGGCCGGTCAGGTCGTTGGCGAGGCACAATCCGCCCGCCGCCACCAGGGCGAGCGGGAGCCCCACAAGCACCGTGCCCACGACGGGGTTCGCCCCGGTCCAGAGCAGGTCCCGCCAGGTGGCCGCGTCGCTGAGCAGCCACCTCATCCGCTCCAGGTAGCCGAGCCTGATGGTGCCGTCCAGCCGGCTCCGGCGCGTTCCCGGCGGTGCCGGCTGATAGGCCTCACCGATGATCACCCCGCACCACCGCGCCGTCAGCCGCCTGGCCAGCCTGGCCAGTCGTCGCGTGCAGAGCAGCGCGGCCGGGACCACGAACCGGAGGCCGGCCAGCCCTGCGACAGGGGCGATCACGTCATTGCGCGAGACGCCGGACGGATTGGTGTACATCAGGTCCTGGAGCAGGTGCCCGAACCCGAGCGCGATGAGCACTACCGGCGCGACGATGAGGATCAGCAGCGCCGTCCCGCTCAGCATCAGGCCCGCGAACGCCGCCGTCCGGACCAGGCTGAGCGGCCCCGCGCTGATGCCGCGCCGCTGGTCGCGGCCGGCCGACCGCTCAATTACCGTCGTCATCGTCGCCTCCCTTTCACCTGATCAGTCTGTCCGTTGGCTGGCACTCGCCGCAGTGTCGCCAGACACCAAACCAGGGGTGTACCTAGATACACCCGGTAAACGCCGCTCAGCCGTATGTCGCCGGCAACCGCCGCACACCTACGGTAACCAGCCATGAACGTCATCGAGACCAACGGCCTCGGCAAGCGGTACCGCCGCAAGTGGGCGCTGCGCGAGTGCACGCTGACCATTCCTGGCGGCCACATCGTCGCCCTGGTCGGCCCGAACGGGGCCGGCAAGACCACCATGCTGACCATGTCGGTCGGCCTCACCCGGCCGACGGAAGGCGCGGTCACCGTGCTCGGCGGCATTCCCGCCGGGTCGCCTGACGCGCTCGACCGGATCGCCTTCGTCGCCCAGGACGCCCCGCTCTACAAGAACCTGCCGGTCGGCGACATGCTGCACGTGGCCGCCAACCTGAACCGGCGCTGGGACCAGGGCTACGCCACTGCCCGCCTCGAGCGGCTCGCCATCCCGCTGCGGCAGAAGGTCGGCGAGCTGTCCGGCGGGCAGAAGGCGCAGCTCGCGCTGACCATCGCGCTCGCCCGACGGCCGACCCTGCTCGTGCTCGACGAGCCGCTGGCCGCCCTCGACCCGGTGGCCAGGGACGACTTCCTGGCGTCCGTGGCCGAGGCGGCGGAGCAGGACGGCGTCTCCGTGGTGCTCTCCTCGCACGTGCTCGCCGAGCTCGAGCGGGTCGCCACCTACCTGATCGTGCTGGCTCACGGCGAGGTGCGAGTCGCCGGCGCGACGGAAGAACTGCTCGGCTCCCACGGGGCCGGGCTTGAGGAAATAGCGCTCCGCTACCTGCGGGCCGGCGTCCCATCAGTCTCCAGAACGGAACCGGGTCAATGATCTCAACCATCCCTCCTGTCGCGGCGGGGCCGGCCGTCAAGCAGCGTCCCGTACCCTGGGCGAAGCTCGGCTGGGTGACGCTGCGGCAGCGCCGCGGCGCCATGATCGGAGCCGGCGCACTGCTCGGCGCCTTCGCCGTGTACCTCGCGGTGATGGCAGTGATCCAGAACAACGCCTACGCCACCGTGGCCGCCTGCCATCCGGCCGCCGCGTCCAAGTGCCAGCAGCTCCTGCAGCTGTTCACCAGCGCGTACTGGGGCGGCGATAACTCTGCGCTGCAGAGCGGCGGCGCGCAGACGGTGTCCAGCCTGATGTTCGCGGTGCCCGTGCTGGTCGGCGCGTTCATCGGTGCCCCGGTGCTCGCCCGCGAGCTTGAGACCGGCACCTTCAGGTTCGCGTGGACGCAGGGGGCGGGCCGGACCCGCTGGGCGATCAGCACGCTGGTCCTGCCCGCCGCGCTGCTGACGGCGGTGATGGGGGCGTTCACCGCGCTGTTCTACTGGTACTACCGGCCGTTCCTCGACGACGGGCAGGTCAGCTCGATGCTGCCGCTGTCCTTCGCGCTGCTTGGGGTGGCGCTCGCGGCGTGGACGCTGTTCTCGTTCGCGCTCGCCGCGTTCCTCGGGGCCGTCTTCAAGCGCATCGTCCCGGCGATGGCGGTCACCCTGGTCGTCTACATCGCGCTCGCCTTGGCGACGGCGACCACGATCAGACCGCACTACGAGACGCCGGTCACGGTCACGGGCTGGAACGGTGCCTCAGCCGCGGCCTGGGTCACGAGCAGCTGGATAGACTCCCCGAGCGGCCAGCCGGTGAGCGAGAACGAGCAGATCTCCCTGCTCAACCAGCTGCCGGCCAGCGCGCTTAACCCGCCGCCGGGGAACTCGAAGAAGAAGCCGCCGGCGGACTCGCGGAGCGGGGACGCCTTCACGAACTGGCTCCTCGATCATGGCTACAAGGTGGGGCAGTCCGTGCAGCCGAACGCGCGATTCTGGCGGTTCCAGCTCACCGAGGGCGGCTGGCTGCTCGCCGCGAGCGCGCTGCTCATCGGAGGAACCGTCGGGCTAGTCCGCCGCCGCGGCGCGTGACGCCCGGCATGACGCCGGACAAACCTGCGGGACGGGCGGAGCGTATTCAGGGCGGCCCATGCGGCGGCCGAGGTCAGTTAGGCGCGGCGGATCACTCGATGAGGGGCGGGGGGACGGACGCGCACGTCAGGTTGACAGGCGGAGCGCTATCTCGGCTACGTGCGCGGAAGGAAGACGATCCCTCCGGCCGGGATGGCGCCATCCGCGCCGAGCAGGGCGTCCAGAGCACTCGTGACCGCCGTGATGTGGCCCCTGTGCTGCGGGAACGTCTTGGTGCTGACCATAATGAGCCCCGCGTGAGCGCGGTTCGTAGCACGGCAGCGTGCGTCTATCGGGCTGATAGCAGACAGGAGCCACGGACCCTCACTGCGAGCCGAGCGGAACGGGTGCGGATTACGGGACCATGAACCCGTTCGGGTGTCCCTGAGGTTGATCTTCAGGCGCTGCGCGCGGAGGTCTCGTGGACGAAGTCCACGAGGCGGGCCAGGATGTCTGGGTCGGTTTCCGGGAGGACGCCGTGGCCCAGGTTGAAGATGTGGCCGTTGAGGTTCCGGGCCCGGTCGAGGATCGCGCGGGCGCGGGGTTCCACCACGTCCCAGCCAGCCAGCAGGATCGCCGGGTCGAGGTTGCCCTGGACGGTCTTGCCCGCCCCGCCGGCACCGGCGGCGATCCGCCGGGCGGCCTCGTCCAGCGGGATCCGCCAGTCGACGCCGACGACGTCCGCGCCCGCCTCTCCCAGGAGGCCGAGGAGTTCGCCGGTTCCGACGCCGAAGTGGATCCGGGGCACGCCGGCCGCGGCCAGGGCCGAGAAGATCCGCCCGGTGTGCGGCAGGATCGCGTGCCTGTAGTCCTCGGGGCTGACCACGCCGACCCAGGAGTCGAAGAGTTGCACGGCTGACGCGCCGGCCTCGGCCTGCACCCGGAGGAACGCGATCGTGATGTCCGCGAGCCTGCCCATTAGCGCGTGCCACAGCTCCGGGTTGCCGTACATCATGGCCTTGGTCCGGTCGTGGTTCTTCGACGGGCCGCCCTCGATGAGGTACGTGGCGAGCGTGAACGGTGCCCCGGCGAAACCGATGAGCGGCTTGCCGCCGAGCTCTCCGACCAGGGACTTCACGGCCTCGGTGATGTACGGGACGTCGTCGGGCTCAAGGGGGCGGAGCCGCTCGACGTCACTGAGCGCCCGGAAGGGCCGCTCCACCACCGGGCCGACCCCCGGCTTGATGTCCACGTCCACGCCGATCGCCCGCAGCGGCACCACGATGTCGCTGTACAGGATCGCCGCGTCCACGTCGTACCGGCGCAGCGGCTGCAGCGTGATCTCGGCGACCAGATCCGGCCGCGTGCACGAGTCCAGCATCGCGATGCCCGCGCGCACCCGCTTGTACTCGGGCAGCGACCGCCCCGCCATGCGCATGAACCAGACCGGGGTGTAAGGCACCGGCTCACCGCGGCAGGCACGGACGAAAGGCGAGCCCGACTGCTGGCTCGCCTGCGGCTGACCTGGCTGGGGCGGCTGGGGCTTGGTCACGCAGCGAGTCTATCGAACAGGGCGGACGGCCCTGCGACACGCCGGTCAAGATCCGCCGGAATCACGCTCGTACGTGCCAAGATCGGGAGGAGCTTCACCATGTACCACGCAGTGAGCCATGTACCACGCAGCAGTGAATAGTAGCCACGCAATTGTAGGGGGCACCGCGATGACGCAGCCGCTTGGGAATTGTCCCGGATGTGGTGGCGATGAGCCCTTCGAACAGGTGCACGCGTATGACGTGCAGATGGACGGGGCGCAGTGCCCGGACACCGGCGGCGAGTGCCCCGAGTGGGTGTGTTCGGCGTGCGGCACCGGGGTATTCATGGGCATCATGACCACGGACATTCTCGTGGCGGGCGCCGCCGAGGCAACCCCCGTCCCTGCCAGACAGTCCGTCCGTGCCGCGTAATCACGCCGCCGGACCTCTTCCCGCCGGAGCGCTTACAGCCCGCCTGTGCACCGGGTGCTGCCAGGCACGACGTACGCTCAGGCCATGAGGTTGGCGGACACGCCCGTGCCAGCGCGGGCAGGCGGCGACGCGGGCGCGATCCAGGATGGCTCCGCTCCGGCTGGCACAGCTCCGGCCGGCACAGAGCTCGCGGCGGGCACCAGGCCAGCCTTCGCCGCCGCGGTGGCCGCGCTCGAGGCAGGCAGGGACGTTGTAGCCGAGGTCAGGGATGACCTTACCTTCGAGGACTGGCCGGCGCCCAAGCGGCTCGCGCCGCACGCATTCGCGCTCGCGGTCACGGCCTGCCGGGACGGCGAGGAGGCGGGCACCGGGCGACTCGTGCTGCTGCATGACCCGGCGGGCCAGGAGGGGTGGACGGGGACGTTCCGTGTGGTGGCCCAGGTGCATGCCGACGTCGAAGAGGAGATGGCGACCGACCCGCTGCTCGGCGAGGTCGGCTGGTCCTGGCTCACCGACGCGCTTGACCTGCACGCCCCCGGCTACGGCGCCCCGAGCGGCACGGTGACCCGGGCTATCACCGAGGGGTACGGCGCCAAGGCGGACGAGCCGCCGTCAACCGGGTTCGAGCTGCGCGCGTCCTGGTGCCCCGACGACGATGAGTTCGAGGACGAGATCATCGGTGCCGTCCTCGCCTGGTGCGACGTGCTCGCGGCCGCGGCGGGCCTGCCCGCCCAGCCACCGGGCACCAGGGCACTCGGGCGCCGGGGGCGCGACGGCCGGGTGCCCGGCGCCGGCGGCAGGCGGCGCCGGTGACGGCCGCGAGCGCGCCGGGCGAGGAAGAGGCCCAGGCACCAGGGGCCGAGGCCGACCTCGACGAAGCCACGACCGAAGACGGCGGAACCGACGAGGCGGGCGCGGCCGACGGGTCCGGGCGCGTCGTCATCGACCTGATTGAGCCTGCCGACGGGCTGCCGCCGGTGATCGCGACAGCGGAGGACCTGGCGGCGGCGGTCGCGAGGCTCGCCGCGGGGAGCGGCCCGGTAGCCGTCGACGCCGAGCGCGCCTCGGGATACCGCTACGGGCAGCGGGCCTACCTTGTCCAGCTCCGCCGGGCGGGCGCAGGGACGGTGCTCATCGACCCGATCGCCTGTCCCGACCTGTCCGGGCTCGACGCGGCCCTCGCCGGCGTCGAGGCGGTGCTGCACGCCGCGTCCCAGGACCTGCCGTGCCTCGCCGAGATCGGCTACCAGCCGAGGGAGCTGTTTGACACCGAGCTGGCCGGGCGGCTGCTCGGCTACCCTCGGGTGGCGCTCGGCACCATGCTGGAGGAGGTGCTCGGCTTCCGGCTGGCGAAGGAGCACTCGGCCGCGGACTGGTCGGTGCGGCCGCTGCCCGCGGAGATGCTCAAGTACGCGGCACTCGACGTCGAGGTGCTGACGGAGCTGCGCGACGCGCTCGTCCGTCAGCTTGATGAGCAGGGGAAGACCGAGTGGGCCCGCCAGGAGTTCGCTGCGATCGCGGCCGCTCCCCCGCCGCCGCCCAGGGCCGACCCGTGGCGGCGCACGTCCGGCATTCACAAGGTGCGCACCAGGCGGGCCCTCGCGGTCGTGCGCGAGCTGTGGCAGACGCGGGACGAGATCGCCCGTGATGCTGACCTGTCACCGCGCCGGGTGCTGAGCGACCAGGCCATCGTCGATGCCGCGCGGGCCGAGGCCACCAAGCCGCCGCCGACTACCCGGCCGCAGCTTGAGCGGATCAGCGGGTTCCACGCGCGGTACGCCCGCAAGTACTCCGACCGCTGGACGGCCGCCGTGCTCCGCGCTCGCCAGCTCGACGACGCGGAGCTGCCCGAGGTCGCCGGCGCCGCGGCGGCGCCAGGCCCGCCGCCCGCGCACCGCTGGGCGGAGCGCGACCCGGTCGCAGCGGCCAGGCTCACGGCCGCTCGCGAAACCGTCGGGGCGCTCGCCACCGCGCACCGGCTGCCCTTGGAGAACCTGCTTCCCCCGGACGCGCTGCGCCGCCTGGCCTGGGAGCCGCCGACTCCGGCGACCCCGGAGACGATCACCGCCGTCCTGATGTCTTCCGGTGCCCGTCCCTGGCAGGCCGGCCTGGCGGCCGGCCCCCTCGCGGAGGCGTTCGCGGCAGCCACCGGAGCGTTAGCAGGGAAACTTTGTTTTTCACGAAGGCCTTATGCACCTATGCGATGCGAATCGTCCGTCAGGAAGGAAGTCTTGGCACTCGCGGGGCATTTTTTGCTGTTATCTGCTGTCCGTGCGCCCTGTCATCTCGGCTACCCTGGTCTGCAACTTGCCGTTTTAGCTGGACGGCGGCTGAAGACCAACCGGGGGGATGGACAGCGAGGTGCTTACTGCCGTCGCCACAGCACTTGGCAGCACGGGGCTGAGCGGCGGGCCGCAGCCGGTGCTGCCGGGATTTCTCAACGCCCTCGCGTCCCCGCTTGCGCACTATGGGGTGTGGGCGATTCTCCTGCTGGTCCTGCTTGAGGACTTCGGGATCCCGGTGCCCGGTGAGACGGTGCTCATCGCGGGCGCCGTCTTCGCGGGGTCCGGGCGGCTCAACGTCGTCGCGGTTGGCGTTGTCGGGTTCGCCGCCGCCGTGCTCGGCGACAACATCGGGTACGCGATCGGGCGGTTCGGCGGGCGCGCCCTCGTGGACCGCTGGGGCCGGTACGTCTTCCTGACCCCCGAGCGAGTCGATAAAGCAGAGGCCTTCTTCAACCGGCATGGCGGCAAGATCATCGTGCTCGCGCGGTTCATCGAGGGACTGCGGCAGGCCAACGGGATCATCGCGGGCATCAGTGGGATGCACTGGCTCCGTTTCCTGGCCTTCAACGCTCTCGGCGCCGCGCTCTGGGTCGGGACCTGGGTGAGCGTCGGCTACTTCGCCGGCCAGCACATCACGACGATTTACGACGGCATCACGAGGTACGCCCTGTACGTGCTGATCGCCGCGGTGGTACTGATCGTCGCCTGGATCGCCTACCACCTGTACAAGCGCCACCGGCCGGCGCCAGCCGTCACGGCGCCAGCCGTGCCGACGGAAGACGCGGACAAGCCCGCCGACGCCGCCGACGCCGCCGACGCCGCCGACGCCGCTGACAACGCGACCGACAACGCACAGCGAGGGGCGACCGCCGACCCCTCGCGGCGGCCACCGGCGCCTTTAGGCCGCCCTCGTGAGCCGTCCCCCGAATCCCCGTAGCCGTCGCGAAGAAAACTCGCGCAGTCCGCGTTGTTCCACGCCGGTGTCCCCGCTGTCAGCTGACGCCGGTATCCCCGCTGGCAGCCAGGGGGCCGGGGCTCGCCGGCTAGGGCTCGGAGAGGTCGTAGTAGTCGGCCGAGATCAGCACGCCAACCGGGCGGTCGGTGGAGCCATTGTCAGCCTCGCCGTCGCGGATTTCACCACCGACAGCGGGGCTGCCGCCAGCCGGGTTGCCGCCCGCATTACCGCCGGGCACTTCGCCACCTGCCACTTCGGCGCCCGTGGCAGCGGCGCCTGCGGCAGCGGCACCCGTGGCGGCGGCGCTCGCGGCAGCGGCGCCTGCGGCAGCGGCCTTTGTGACGTCATCGGCTGGCCGGGGGGCACTGTGCTGGCTGGGGCGGTCGCGGAGGCGCTGCCACCACCGCCGACCCCGGGCCGGCGCGTCCGAGTCTGACCGATCCGGCGCGGCCGGGTCCGCCACTGCGGGGTCCGGGGCTGCTGTGATGACCTGGGCCTGCCCTGGTCGTGGGGGCTGGGGGGCCACATTCAGGACCCAGAAGCCGGATGTCGGCAGTGTGTCGTCCCACTCCCTGGGCAGTGCGGCGATCGGACCGCCGGCGACGCCATCCGCAGCGCCGCCGGGGAGCTCGGACGCGGGGATTTGGGCGGCGGGATGGCCGGCCAGGGCCGCGAGGGCCGCTTCCTGCAGCACCGGGAGGTTCTCCCGGTGAGCGCAGATCACGGTTGGCTCGCCCGAGGCGATGGCCTCGCGGACGAGGGCGGTAATGGGGGTGCCGGAGTAAGCCGCACTCGTTCGGGATGGGTCGTGGTGAATGTACAGCGCCGGTTCTACCCGCACCGGCGCGCCAGTGAGATCCGACAGCGGGCGGAGGGTGTCCGCGCAGCGGAGCGCGGGCGAGCTGATCAGCCGCGGGCGGGGGGCGAAGCACGCGAGCAGGTCAGCCAGGGCCTTGGCATCGGAGCGGCCGGAGTCGTCGAGCGGGCGGACGGCGTCCGAGCGCTTCCAGGCGCCTTTCGTGAGGGCCTTCGAGTGACGCAGCAGGATCAGCGGCACCGTCCCGGCGGGCCTCGCGGTGAAGTCGGCGAGCACGCCGTGGTCGTGGACGTAGCTGACCCGCTCCACCGCGCTGGCGGCGGGCACCCAGGCGATCTCGTCGACCTCGGAGTTCGGGACCGCGCGCTCGTCGACGGACAGCACGCGGGCCGCCCAGTAGTGGACGCGCTTGGGGCGGCCGCCCACGTTATAGCGGACGGAAATGAGGCGTCGGCCGAGGGCGAGGCGCGCCCCGCCTTCCTCAAGCACCTCGCGCACGGCCGTAACCGGGAGCGACTCGCCCGGCTCGTTCTTGCCCTTGGGCAGCGACCAGTCGTCGTATTTCTTGCGGTGAACGAGCAGGATCTCCGGCTCGCCGTCCGGGCCCTGCCGCCAGGCGACCCCGCCGGCCGCCTTGATCAGCCTGGATCCCGGCTTGTTGTTAGGCATCTGGAAGACGTCCTCGGCTCTTATCCATGATCAGGCTCTCGTGCACGTCGCGCAGCGGCGCACCGGACTCATCACGGGCATGCTTGGCCCAGTTGCCGTCGCCGCCGAGCCACCAGGAGGACGTGCCGTCATCCACGCCGAGGGCGATCAGCTCGCGCAATCTAGCGCAATGCGCTGGATCGGCCACCCTTACCAGGGTTTCCACGCGCCTGTCCAGGTTACGGTGCATCATGTCCGCGCTGCCGAGCCAGACCTCGTTGCCCGCGTCCGGGTCCTCACCCGGCTGGGGATCGGGGTCAGGCTCGCCAGTACCGAAGGCGTAGATCCTTGAGTGCTCAAGGAACCGGCCCAGGACGCTGCGTACCCTGATGCTATCGGACAACCCAGGCACCTCAGGTCGCAACGCGCACATGCCGCGCACCCAGATGTCGATCGGCACCCCGGCCATGGACGCGCGGTAGAGCGCGTCGATCACCACCTCGTCGACGAGCGCGTTGGACTTGAACGCGATCTTCGCGGGCTTGCCCGCGCGCGCCCGCGCCGCCTGCCGCCCGATGCGCCCCACGATGCCCGCCCGCAGCGACTCCGGGGCGACGAGCAGGCGGCGGTAGCCGCTCTTCCTGCTGTACCCGGTGAGGTGGTTGAACAGGTCGGTGGCGTCCTCGCCCACCCTGTTGTCGGCGGTGAGGAGGCCGAAGTCCTCATAGAGCCGCGCGGTCGTCGGATGGTAGTTGCCGGTGCCGATGTGGCAGTACCGCCTCAGCGTGCCGTCGGGCTGCTGGCGGACGATGAGCATCAGCTTGGCGTGGGTCTTCATGCCGACGAAACCGTAGACGACGTGGCAACCCGCCTCTTCGAGCTTGCGCGCCCAGGCGATGTTCGCCCGCTCGTCGAAACGCGCCTTGATCTCGACGACCACGACGACCTGCTTGCCCGCCTCTGCCGCGTCGATGAGGGCGTCCACGATCGGGCTCTGCCCGCTGGTGCGGTAGAGCGTCTGCTTGATCGCGAGGACGCGGGGGTCGGCCGCGGCCTCCTCAACGAGCCGCTGCACGGTTGTGGTGAACGAGTCGTAGGGATGGTGCACGAGGATGTCGCGCTCATCGAGGACGGTGAAGATGGGGGTATCCGTCGGCACAGCCTTGGCATTCGGAATGAAGGACGGGTACCTCAGCTCCCCGAGCGGCAGGTCCGCGATGGCGTTGAGGCCGGTCAGGTCGAGCGGTCCCGGCACCTTGCAGATCGCGTTGTGGTCGACGCCAAGCTCTTTGGCAAGGCGGCGCAGCACGTCGGAGGACATGTCCTGCTCGACCTCGAGCCGGACCGCGGGCTCGAAGCGCCGCTTGACCAGCTCCCGTTCCATCGCCTGGAGCAGGTTCTCCGTGACGTCCTCGTCCACCTCGAGCTCGCGGACCCGCGTGACGCGGAAGACGTAGTGCTCGATGATGTCCATGCCGCCGAACAGCTGGTTGAGGTGCGCGGCGATCACGTCCTCGATCGGGACGTAGCGGTACCGGTTGACGTTGAGGAAGCGCGGCAGCGACGGCGGGACCTTGACCCGCGCGAACAGCGTCAGGCCGTTGGCGGGGTCGGTGAGGGCGACCGCGAGGTTGAGCGACAGCCCCGAGATGAACGGGAACGGGTGCGCCGGGTCCACGACCAGGGGCGTGAGCACTGGGTAGATCCGGTTCCTGAACAGCTCGGCGAGGTCGGCGCGCTCGCTCCCGGTGAGCTCCTTCCAGCGGAGGATCTCGATGTCGTGCCTGGCGAGCTCGGGCTTGATGAGGTCCGCGAAGACCGCGGCGTGCCGGCTGGCGAGCACGCGGGACTTTGTGAGGGTGCTCCTGAGCAACTCGTCAGGGGTGAGGCCGGACGGGATGATGAGCGGGAGCCCAGCGGCCATCCGGCGCATCAGGCCGGCGACCCGGACCATGAAGAACTCATCCAGGTTGGAGGCGAAGATGGCGAGGAACCGCACCCGTTCAAGCAGGGGCGTCTGGTCGTCTTCGGCAAGCTCGAGGACGCGCTGGTTGAATTGGACCCAGCTCTGCTCGCGGTCCAGGTAGCGGTCGGCGGGAAGTTCCGCGCGGGACTGGCCGTTCCCGTTCCCCCCGCTCAGGACGGCGGGGCCGAGGGCGGCGGAGCCACCTGCCGGAGGGTCCATTTCGGATATTTCTTCTATTTCGTCTATATCTGTAATGTTCGTTTCCTGGCTGCTGTCTGGGGCCGACGAGCCGCCTGCCACGATCCCGGTCTCGCTGAGGCTCATGATCCCCATCTTCCCGTGCCCGCTTCGGGTCAAAAGCGACGCCCCCCGCGACACTGGCTGTCCTGCCCGGCCCGGTGGCCGGCTGACCTCGTGAACCGGGACGCTGGGACGGGTCAGGCGGGCTGGGCCGCGTGCGGCGACGCGGGCGTGACCCGGCGGGCGGGTCCTGCCGATGGGTGCAAAACGGCGACCGTGCCGCTGCTGCCGCCGGCGCTTGCGCTGGTGCCCGTGCCGGGCTGGATCGCACGGACGCGCAGGTAGTCCTCGCCTCGGGAGGCGCGGGCGGCGCAGGCCGTCAGGGGGCGACGGACGTAGCGGACGGCCGTCTGGCCTGGCGTGACTATGCGCAGCCCGGACGCGCTGACCGGACGGCACCGCGCCGCAGGCGCCTGGGCGTCCAGGGCCGCGTGCGCGGTCTCCCCGGGGGCGAGCAGGACGCGGCTGGCCGCGACGGACGTGTCCTGGACGGCGACGGGACCGACCTGGATGCCGTCGCCCTGGTACGCCGCCACCTCCGGGTAGCCGGCGAGCGTGCACGGCGAGCCGGACACGTTAGTGAAGTCCAGCGGGTAGCGGGTGATCGCGGCGGTCACGCGGGCGCCCGGTCCCAGTGAGATGCGCAGCCCGGACTCAGCGCACGTGGCCCCTGCCATCGGCGGGCGGGGCGCGGCTGTGTGCTGGGTGGTCCTGTCCTTGTCTGACGTCAGTGACACGTGGATGGGCGCGCCCCGGCTGAGGGTGACCGCCAGCGCCGCGGTGGCAGCGAACGCCACGGCCGTGGCGACTCGCCAGCCCAGGCTCGCGCCTGCCCGCATCGTTGCCCCCTCGCGACGATCACCGCGTACGTACTCATCTTGACCCGAGGAGACGGGTTTGCCTAGGCCTTAGGTCCCGTTTTGGCGGCCTATGCGGTGACGGACGGCTTTCGCGTCGCCGGAATGCTGTTCCTCGCCGGTGCCTCGATGTCCCTGGTACCGGGGAAGCGCGAGACGCCTACCCGTTCTGAGGCAGGCAGCAGGGGGATCGCTGGGCCCGGGAAATCGCTCCGGTAAGGTGGCCGCCGTGACGCGGACTGGTGATGGCAGCGCGGGAGACGCGGATTACGGTGCGATAGGAACGTCGTACACCGACTACCGGCGGCCCGACCCGCGGATCGCGGCACGGATCAGTCAGGCGCTGGGAACGGCGCGCACCGTGCTGAACGTCGGAGCCGGGGCGGGCTCGTACGAGCCTGCCGACCGCCAGGTCACCCCGGTCGAGCCGTCGGCATCGATGCGGGCGCAGCGGCCGGCCGGGCTGGCCGCCGCCGTGGACGCCACCGCCGAGAACCTGCCGTTTCCCGACGGCGCCTTCGACGCGGCGATGACGACCTTCAGCGTGCACCAGTGGAGCGACCTCAAGGCAGGGCTGCGCGAGGTCCGGCGAGTCACCCGCGGCCCGGTGGTGATCTTGACCTGCGATCCCGGGCGGCTGCGGCGGTTCTGGCTTAACGAGTACGCACCCGAGGTCATCGACACCGAGGCCCGCCGGTACCCCGACGTCGAGGCGCTCTCCGACGGGCTCGGCGGGCCGGTCGCCGCCACCGTGGTGCCGGTGCCGCTGGACTGCACCGACGGCTTCAACGAGGCGTACTACGGCCGGCCGGAGGCACTGCTCGAGCCCGGCCGCCCGGCTATCGTGCTCGGCGTGGAGCTTCGTCGGTCCCGCCGTGCATGACCGGTTCACGCGTGACCTGAGCCGCGACCTGGCCGACGGCACCTGGGATGACCGCCACGGGCACCTGCGTACCCTGGCCACCTTCGAAGGATCCCTCATCCTGGCCATCTCGCAGCCCTGATCAGTGGCTTCTCGGCCGCGTTACCAGGCCTCCTCCTTATCCCGAACGGTCCCTCCAGCCTCTCCCTGTGCCCATTCCCACTGGTGGTCTCCGGACCGTCCCCGGTGCTATGCCTGCCCCGGATGTCACTGAAATCGCACGTCAATTAACCTTGTTTCATGGCGAGGTGGAGTCCACTGCAGTGGCCGGTCGTCCGGCAAGTTCGTTCTGGCGACATGCTCGGGCGTGGGCCGGCGGTAACTTCCGAGCGCACGCGCACGATGGCGTCGCGCACGTCCACAGCTGACCGTGTCGTGCAGAGCGTCTGCCCCTACTGCGCGGTCGGCTGCGGTCAGCGGATCTACGTCAAGGACGAGAAGGTCATCCAGATTGAGGGTGACCCTGATTCGCCTATCTCGCGTGGACGGCTGTGCCCGAAGGGGTCGGCGAGCGAGCAGCTGGTGAACTCTCCCGGCCGCCAGACCAAGGTCCTCTACCGTGCGCCTCACGCCAGCGAGTGGCAGCACTTGGACAGGGAGACCGCCATCGAGATGGTGGCCGACCGGGTTATCGAGACGCGCCGCAGAACGTGGCAGCAGCATGATGACAATGGTCGCCTGCTGCACCGCACGATGGGCATCGCCAGCCTGGGCGGCGCGACCCTGGACAACGAAGAGAACTACCTGATCAAGAAGCTCTTCACCGCCCTCGGTGCGGTCCAGATCGAGAACCAAGCCCGCATTTGACACTCCTCCACGGTTCCCAGTTTGGGATCCTCGTTCGGGCGCGGCGGCGCCACGCAGAGCCTGCAGGACATGGCCAACGCGGACTGCATCGTCATCCAGGGGTCCAACATGGCCGAGTGCCATCCCGTTGGCTTCCAGTGGGTGGAAGAGGCCATGGCCCGCGGGGCAAGGGTCATCCACGTTGATCCGCGTTTTACCCGTACAGGGGCGGTCGTGGACAAGCACATCCCGATCCGGGTCGGCTCGGACGTGGTACTGCTCGGCGCGCTGATCAACTACGTGCTTGCCAACGACCTGTGGTTCAAGGAGTACGTCATCCCGTACACCAACGCCGCGACGCTGGTGAACGACGGTTTCCGTGACACCGAGGAACTTGGCGGTCTTTTCTCCGGCTTCGACCCGGAGACGGGGCAGTATGACCCGTCCACCTGGGCTTACTGTGGGGCGCCCGAGGGCGATCCGCCGTCTGGTTCCCATGAGCACGGCGTGACCGCGTCGGCCCGCGCGGCCGGCGACCAGTACGGCGCCTGCGGTCCGTCCCTGCCGCACGCCCGGGTGCTGCGCGACGAGACCCTGCAGGACCCGCGGACGGTGTTCCAGATTCTCAAGCGCCACTACGCCCGCTACACCCCCGAGATGGTCCGCGAAGTCTGCGGCATCAGCCCGGACGACTTCGCCTACCTCGCCCGCTCCATCACCGAGAACTCCGGGCGCGAGCGCACCACCTGCTTCGCCTACGCCGTCGGGTGGACGCAGCACACCCTGGGTGCGCAGTTCATCAGGACTGCCGCGATCCTGCAGCTGCTGCTGGGCAACGTAGGCCGTCCCGGCAGCGGCATCATGGCGCTGCGCGGGCATGCCAGCATCCAGGGCTCGACCGACATCCCGACGCTGTTCAATCTCCTTCCCGGCTACCTGGCGATGCCGCTAGCCGGCAGTCACGACACACTTGCCGAATACCTAGAGGCAGTCGGCTCGAAGAAGCAGAAGGGATTCTGGGCCGAAGCAGACACCTACGTTGTCAGCCTGCTCAAGGCGTGGTGGGGCGACGCTGCCCGCGCCGACAACGACTGGGCCTACGACTACCTGCCCCGGCTGACCGGGCCGCACGGCACCTACCAGACCGTGACCGACATGCTCGCCGACAAGGTGGAAGGCTACTTCCTCCTCGGCCAGAACCCGGCCGTCGGGTCGGCGAACGGCCGGCAGCAGCGACTGGGCATGTCCCACCTGAAGTGGCTGGTAGTGCGAGACCTCGCCCTCATCGAGTCGGCCACGTGGTGGAAGGACGGCCCGGAGATCGCCACCGGCGAGCTGCGTACGCGAAGACATCGCGACCGAGGTGTTCTTGATGCCCGCGGCGAGCCACGCCGAGAAGGCCGGGACGTTCACCCAGACGCAGCGGATGCTGCAGTGGCGCCACAAGGCGCTCGATCCGCCCGATGAGTGCCAGAGCGATCTGGACTTCTTCTACCACCTCGGTCAGCGGATCAGGGCGAAGCTCGCCGACTCGACCGACGAACGGGACCGGTCGCTGCTGGACCTGACCTGGGATTATCCGGTCGACGAGCACGGCGATCCCGATCCGGAGGCGGTGCTGAAGGAGATCAACGGCTCCTACCGCACCGGGCCTGAAGCGGGCCAGCTGCTCTCGTCCTACACCCAGTTGCGCGCCGACGGATCGACGGAGGCGGGGTGCTGGATCTACACCGGGGTGTACGCCGACGGAGTCAACCACGCGGCCGATCGCGTGCCGCAGGGCGGCCCGGGACGGAGCCAGTCGCAGTGGGGCTGGGTGTGGCCTGCCAACCGGCGGATCCTGTATAACCGGGCCTCGGCCGATCCAGACGGCAAGCCGTGGAGTGAACGGAAGAAATGGGTCTGGTGGGACGAGGAGCAGCACCGCTGGACCGGTGACGACGTGCCCGACTTCGTGCTCGACCGCGCCCCGGGCAGCCGCCCCGATACGGAACTCGGCGGCTCGGCCGCGCTCGCGGGCGACGACGCGTTCATCATGCAGGCCGACGGCAAGGGCTGGCTGTTCGCGCCTAAGGGCATGCTTGACGGGCCTCTGCCTACGCACTACGAGCCGCAGGAGTCTCCTGTCCGGAACGCGCTCTACCCGCAGCAGCAGAGTCCCGCGCGCATCACCTTCCCGCGGACGGACAACCTCAGCGCGCCGAGCGCCGGCGCGGCAGGCTCGGACGTGTATCCGTACGTGTTCACCACCTACCGGCTCACCGAGCACCACACCGCCGGCGGGATGAGCCGCTGGCTGCCGTACCTGTCCGAGCTGCAACCGGAGATGTTCTGCGAAATATCGCCCGCGCTGGCCGCCGAGCGCGGCCTGGAGCCCTACGGCTGGGCCACCATCATCTCGCCTCGCGCGGCGATCGAGACGCGGGTGCTTGTGACAGACCGAGTGACTCCACTGGTCGTCGGCGGCCGCACCCTGCACCAGATCGGCCTGCCGTACCACTGGGGCGTCGGAAGCCAGGCCGTGGTGACCGGCGACGCGGCCAACGACCTGCTCGGCGTCACCCTGGACCCCAACGTGCAGATCCAGGAGTCCAAGGCCGGATCCTGTGACATCCGCCCGGGCCGCCGGCCGCAAGGGGAAGAACTGCTCCGCCTCATCGCGGACTACCAGACCCGGGCCGGCGCCACGACTGCCACCGACAACGAACGACTCACCGATCCCGCCCACGAGATCATCGATCCGCCGCACGACCCCAGGAAGAAGGGCGGGAGTTAATGCCCCAGCTGGCCGGGCCGACTGACCCCGCGGCCGACGCGCGGTGGCCGGACATCAAGCCGCGCAAAGGCTTCTTCACGGATACCTCGATCTGCATCGGCTGCAAGGCGTGCGAGGTGGCCTGCAAGGAGTGGAACCGCAACCCGCGCGACGGCGACCTGGAACTGCTCGGATCGTCGTACGACAACAGCGGCGCGCTTGGCGCCAGTACCTGGCGGCACGTCGCCTTCATCGAGCAGAAAAGCGATCGTATCGAGGAGGCGCGGGAAAGCGGCCGCGCCCTGGTCGATCTCGGCATGCCCAGCATGGGCGCCCCGGCATCAGCTGAAACGGCGACAGCCGCGTCCGCCAATACGGCGATCCTGGACACGCCTGAATTCCGCTGGCTCATCTCGTCCGACGTCTGCAAGCACTGCACGCACGCCGGCTGTCTCGATGTGTGCCCTACCGGCGCCTTGTTCCGTACGGAATTCGGCACCGTCGTCGTGCAGGATGACGTCTGCAACGGGTGCGGCACGTGCGTGGCGGGCTGCCCGTTCGGCGTCGTCGAGCGCCGCAGCGACGGCACCGCCGCGCCGAAGACCGAGCGCGGTGAGCGGAAGGGCCAACAGCCCGAGGTCCCGAACCTCGGCATCGCCCAGAAGTGCACGCTGTGCTACGACCGGCTGCTCGACGACGAGACGCCGGCGTGCGCCAAGGCCTGCCCGACCACATCCATCAAGTTCGGGGACCACGAAGATATGGTGGCCACGGCCAAGAAGCGGGTCGCCCAGCTGCACGCTCAGGGGCGGACAGAGGCGCGCCTGTACGGCGCCAACGAACTGGACGGCGTGGGGGGCACCGGATCGGTCTTCCTGCTCCTGGACGAGCCCGAGGTGTACGGGCTCCCGCCGGATCCGCGGGTGCCCACGGCCGACTTGCCGCAGATGTTCAAGCGGGCCGGCCTCGCCGCGGCCGGCATGGCCGCCGCGGCCCTGCTCTCGTTCATTGGAGGACGCTCGTGACGGCCTCGGAATTCGACCGTGTGCGCCCGCCGGAGCCGGCCGGCCGCCGTCGGCGCGACGGCTGGCGCCGTCGACGGGCGCGCATGAATGGCGCGGACGGCTCGCGCGAGATGCCGATGGTTCCCGAGGCGGAGTTCACGTCGTACTACGGCCGCCCGGTGGTCAAGCCCGTGCCGTGGGGTCACGACATCGCCGAGTACCTCTTCCTCGGCGGCGTCGCGGGCGGCTCGGCCGTCCTCGCCGCCGGCGCACAGCTCACGGGGCGGGCTACGCTCCGCCGCAACTGCCGTCTGGCGGCACTGGTCTCGGTCAGCCTGGGTGCCGTCGCCCTAGTGCGCGACCTGGGCCGGCCGGAACGCTTCCTGAACATGCTGCGCGTGATCAAGCTCACCTCCCCCATGAGCCTCGGCTCGTGGATCCTCAGCGCCTTCAGCGCGGGTACCGGGGTGGCCGCCATCGCCGAGGCCGACCGGATGACCGGCGAGCGCCTGCCGCTCGGCCCGCTGCGCCGCGTACTGCGCATCGTCGAGGGTCCAGCGGGGCTGGAAGCCGCCGCTTTCGGACCCCTACTCGCGGTTTACACGGCGGTCCTGCTCGCCGACACGTCCACCCCGACCTGGAACGCCGCGCGCGACGAACTGCCCTTCGTGTTCGTCAGCTCTGCCAGCCTGGCGTCGTCCGGCCTGGCGATGGTCACGACGCCGGTAGCGGAGGCCGCCCCGGCACGCAATCTGGCCATGATCGGCGTCGTCGGCGATCTCGTGGCGACACGGGTGATGCGCCGGCGGATGGACCCGGTCGCGGCCGAGCCGCTGCACGAAGGCAGATCGGGCACGATGCTGCGGCTCAGTGAGGCACTCGCCGTCGCAGGCGGGATCGGGACGCTGCTTGGCGGCCGCCGTCGCCCCGTCGCGGCAGCGGCCGGACTGGCGCTGATGGCCGCGTCGGCACTCACCCGGTTCGGGGTGTTCGAGGCGGGCATCCATTCCGCCAAGGATCCGCGGTACACGATCGAACCGCAAAAACGACGGCTCGCCGCCCGCCGCGCGGCCGGCATCACCGACGATTCGATCACCACGGCAGGCTGAACCTCAACACCACGTTCGCGCTGATCATGAAGCTAGGCCGCCTGACCCGGGTCCACGCGAGCTGGCGCGAAGCCGCCGGATTCCCCGTCGGCAGGATCTAGTTTCGTGCCGCTTCGACGTCCACTGCATCGCGGCTCGTGTACGCGTCATCGGCCTTGAGAGCAGTGAGCTCGATATCGAAGTGCGCGTCCAGGGCCGTGGATAGCGCGGCCAGCGTCCGCAGCGTCAGGTTCTCCCCGCCGCCGAGGATCTGGCTCACCCGCCCGGGGGAGACGCCCATGCGGGCCGCGAGGTCCGCCCGGGTGAGACCGCGCTCGCGCATGTACCAGTTGACCGAGTTGGTCAGTTGCGTAACGAGGGCGAGCATCTCTTCGTCGATCTGGGCATCTGCGGCCCGCTGGTCTGGCGAAACGCCTAGTCCGAAGCTCATCGGTGTCTCCACTTCGTTACGGCCAGGGCTGTGCTGCGCCCAGACGGTTGTAGCTTCCTGGTACTTAGCCTTAACTAAAGGTATAGCTATACCTAAAGTCTTCGCTAGGCCCAAGGTCCCGCCGTAGCCAAGGTATAACAACCCGTAGTACTTGATCGTTATATAAACGTTATCTTGTGTGCCGTGACTTGAGTTAACTACTACAGCTGGCTGGGGCGCCTGCGGCGTTCCGCGAACAACATAAATAGCCATAAATTCATGCAGAGGGAAATAAACCTAGATAGGTCACGAATTACCTGCAACTATGTTGTCGGAGGGCGGCCACTGCCTGTGATGGCGCAGGTATGAGGCGAGGGGGGCTAGGCGTGCCTAACTGGGTGATTGGTATTGCCGGGACATTTGTTCTGTCGATGATTCTGGCCTACGGGTTCTTGCGGCTGCGCTGCCGGGGAGTCGGATATCCGTTCGGGCCTCGCGCACGGTTCTGGGCCTTCTTCATCATGGTAGCCACGGCCATCGTGTCCGCCGGCGCGGGACTGCTCGTCGTCGCCGCCAGTCGCCAGATCCACGCCGCTTATTTCGGGATCATCGTGCCGGGCGGACTGTGGTTCGGCAGCCTGCCTCCGCAGGGGGACAAATTGTCATCGGGCAGGTCGTTTCCCGCTGGCGTATGGGCGCTCCCTTTCAGCCGCTTGTACGACCGGATGGGCGACGACATGCAGGACTGGTGCGATACCCGGCTTAGGGCGGCGTCGCCGAAGCCGAAATGGATAGCGGACGCCGCGACGTATTACTACGACCAAGTGCGAGGCGGGCTCAGGGACGTCCATGCGAGGGCCGGCCTGGCCCGCTGGCATGAATCCATCGCGCACAAGATCGGCATAGTGCGGATGATCGACTCGGACGCGGCCCCGGCCCAGGTGCGGGCGGCCCTGCAGATGCACCCTGCTACGCAGAACATGCGCAAGCACACCGATGACGAACTGCCGCGGCTGGCAAGCCGGCTAGAGAGCGACGCACTGAGCGAGCTTCACCTGTTCCTCGCCTACGTGTACCGACTCGGGCATCACAAGCTGCTGATCTACCCGTTCCGGCCATCCGTTCAGCGGATCCTGGTCCGGCGTCCCGAGCCCATAACGCCAGATCTGTAGGCACTGGATTCGAGCACGCCTTCTTCCTGAGCCAGCGCCACGTCGAGCAGTACGCTGCGCGTCGGGCATGCGTACTCGCGCAGCTCCAGGTCGTGGGGGAGCGTGCAGGCCGGCAGCGGAAACGACTTGCCAGCACGGGTGGCGGCGGCCTGCTTCAGTTCTCGTTACCGCGCGTCCTCGGGGGAGACCCGTCTCTTGGTGAGATAGCTTGAGGTTTGTTTCGTTAAGCATGATGGGCAAGTACTGTCCGTTGCGATGCCGGCGTGCGGTCGGCTGTTGGAGGGCTGATGATCTTCATTACGGCGAAGTGGCTGATCCGGGCCGAGGACGCCGACCAGTGGCCGGCGATCTCCGCGGCCTTCACCGAGGCGACCAGGAGCGAGCCCGGCTGCATGTGGTTCGACTGGTCCCGGAGCCTGGCCAACCCGCAGGAGTACGTGCTCGTCGAGGCGTTCCGCGATGAGGCGGCCGGGGTGGCGCACGTCACCTCGGCGCACTTCAAGGAGGCGCAGCGGACCCTGCCGGCGCACCTGGTGCAGACGCCGCGCATCATCAACGTCACGGTCCCGCAGGACGACTGGTCCCTGCTTGGCGAGATGACTGTTCCCGACTAGGCGCGTTCGCTCAGCGGGGCTCGTCTGAGCGCTGCGCTAGTGAGGCCAGCTGGGCCAGGTTGATGACCTGAAGCAGGGCGTCGCACCAGCGGTCGTCGGCGGGGCGCGTATCGAAGCGGCCCAGGCACTCGTTGGCCGCGTCGAGGATGGCGGTGAAGATGGCGTTGTCGACGGCGAACTGGTCGTCGTCGCTCTCCGCGGCGACGCTGCCAGTGGCGGGCCCGTCGTCCACCAGTGCCGCCCGGTGACGTTCGAGGATGTCGGAGGCGCGCCGTGCCATCGCGAGCCCCAGGGTCTCGGCGAGCAGCAGGTGCTGCGTGCCGGAAGCGTCCAGCATTTCAGGTCCCCTTCGCCGTGCTGTCGGCGGCCGGCAGGCGGCCGCCGGGGGCGCGGAACCGGCCATCGTGATCGCGCGCCGTAACACCATCATGCCGAAGGGTAGTGTCATTCTTACGGGCAGTGAGTGCTGATCGCAGAACGTGAGCGGAACGTAAGCTATTCGGCCGGGCGGCGGACCAGATCGCGTCCCGGTGCGGGAGCTTGACCCGGTCACCCCGGCCGAGGGAGGCGGCCAGGTCCTCTTCGGCCGCGGAGATGCGGAGCCAGTCAGCGTAGGAGACGGGCGTCACGCCGCGGGTGACGAGCACGGGGGCCAGCGCGGAGCCGGCGCCGGCCCCGCCTGCGGGGTCATCGGGCTCGGGCAGGTCATCGCTCTCCGGGCGGCGGAGCAGGCCTGGCCGCGGCAGCTTCCCCTCCCCCAGCTCCGGGCCGCCCGCCAGGTCCGCGAGGAGCGCCTGGACGGTCTCGGCCGCGTCGGCCTTGTTGGTGCCGATCACGCCGGTCGGGCCGCGCTTGAGCCAGCCTGCGACGTACTCGCCGGGGAGCGGCTCGCCGGTTTCCGACAGGACGCGACCGCTGGCATTCGGGACCGTGTACGTCCGGGTGTCGAACGGGACGCCGGGCAGCGGGACGGACTGGTAGCCCACGCTGCGCAGGATCAGCTGCGCGTCGAGGGTCTCGAACTCGCCCGTTCCCTCGAATGCCCCGCTCTCGGAGAGACGGGTGCGCTCGAGGCGGAGACCGGCCACCGTTCGGGATTCCGATTCGTGGATTTCCGCTGGGCGCAGCCAGAAGCGGAGCCGCAGCCTGCGGCCGACGTCGGCCGCCGCGCCGCCCCAGCCCGCCATGGCGACCAGGTTGCCGCGGACCCGGCGGTCGGACGTGGCGAGCGCGGCCGACTCGCCGGAGCGGTCGAAGCCGTCGGTCAGCTCGAGCTCGGCCGCGTCGGCGGACACGTGCACGCCAGGCAGGTCGCCGAGCTCGCGCAGTTCCTTGGTGGTGAACTTGGCCTGCGCGGGGCCGCGGCGGCCGATGACGTGCACCTCGCGGACCTTCGAGTCGCGCAGCGCCTCCATCACCGGCTCGGGGATGTCGGTCTGCTCAAGCTCGGCGGGGTCACGGGCCAGGATGCGGGCCACGTCCACCGCGACGTTGCCGACCCCGATGACCGCGACCGACTCGGCGTCGAGGGTGAACGCGCCGGCGTCCACGTCGGGGTGGCCGCAGTACCAGTTGACGAAGTCGGTCGCCGCGCGGCTGCCAGGCAGGTCCTCACCGGGGATGCCGAGTCGCCGGTCGCGCATCGCGCCGGTGGCGTAGACGACGGCGTCATAGGCACCGAGGAGGTCTTCCCTGGTGACGTCGGTGCCGAAGTGCACGCCGCCGACGAACGTGACGCCGGGGGATTCAAGGACGCGGCGCAGGTAGTTCGCGACCGACTTGATCGACTTGTGGTCCGGGGCGACGCCGTAGCGGACTAGTCCGTACGGCGTCGGGAGCCGGTCGAGCACGTCAACCTGGATGGTGGCCGGCGTCGGCAGCAGGGCGGCCTGCTTGACCAGCGCTTCGGCGGTGTACAGGCCGGCCGGGCCCGACCCGACCACGGCAACTCGCAACATGCTTCTAAAGCTACTCGGACATCCGCTCCGGCGTCGATGAGTCTTTTGCCGGCGTGGCCTGTGCGGGCGTCGCCTCCGGGGTGCGGCGGGCGACCGCCTCGGTGAGCTGGCGCGCGAGGTGCTGCGGGGTCAGCCCGGCCGCTTCGAGTATCCCCTCGCGCGTGTTGTGGTCGAGGAACTCATTGGCAAGGCCGAAGGTCTTGACGGGAACGTCGACGTCGTGGTCGCGCAGCAGCCGCGCCACCGCGTCGCCGAAGGCGCCGACCCGGCCGTTGTCCTCGACGACCGCGACCAGGCGGTGCTGTGCTGCCGCCGCGGCGACGGCCTCGTCGACTGGCTTGACCCAGCGCGGGTCGAGGACGGTCACGCCGATGCCGTGGTCGCTGAGGCGCTTCGCGACCTCGACGCAGGTGACGGCCATCGGGCCCGCGCCGAGCAGCAGCACGTCCTTGCCGGTTCCCTCGGCGGGCGTGGCCAGGATGTCCATCTGGCCGAGCTTGCCGACGGCCTCGGCCTCGGCGCCGACGGTGCCCTTGGGCCAGCGGACGACCGTGGGGCCGTCGGCGACGTCGATGGCCTCGTTGAGCAGTTCGGCGATGCGGCTGCTGTCACGCGGTGCCGCCACGCGCAGCCCCGGGATGACCTGCAGGATCGAGCCGTCCCACATGCCGTTGTGGCTCGCGCCGTCCGGGCCGGTGACGCCCGCCCGGTCAAGGGTGACGGTGACCGGGAGCTTGTGCAGGGCCACGTCCATCAGCAACTGGTCGAAGGCGCGGTTCAGGAAAGTCGCGTAGATCGACACGACCGGGTGCAGGCCAGCCATCGCCAGGCCGGCCGCCATGGTCATCGCGTGCTGCTCGGCGATCCCGACATCGTAGACCCGGTCGGGATAGGCGGCCTTGAACGGGGCGAGGCCTACCGGGTGCAGCATGGCGGCCGTGATGGCCACCACATCGGGACGGCGCGCGCCGATCGCGACCATCTCATCGCCGTAGACCTCGCTCCAGGAGCGCTTCGCGGGCTTGGGGGTGACGCCGACCGGCTTGCCCGACATGATGGGGACCTGGTGGAGGCAGTCTTCCTCGTTCTGCTCCGCGAGGGCGTAGCCGAAGCCCTTGCGGGTGATGACGTGCACGAGGACCGGGCCGCTGTACTCACTGGCCTGGCGGAGCGCGTGCTCGGTCATCTCCTCGTTGTGGCCGTCGATCGGGCCGATGTACTTGATGCCCAGGTCCTCGAAGAGCACCTGGGGCTGGAGGAAGTCCTTCAGGCCCTTCTTCGCGCCGTGCAGCGCGCCGAATAGCGGGCTGCCCACGAGCGGTGTGCTCGTGACCGTGGTCTTGATGAGGTCGAGGACTTGCTCGTAGCGCTGGCTGACCCTGATGGAGCTCAGGTGGCTGGCGAGGCCGCCGATCGTCGGCTGGTAGGAGCGACCGTTGTCGTTGACGACGATGACGAGCCGTGAGTCACGGGCGACGGCGATGTTGTTCAGCGCCTCCCAGGCCATGCCGCCGGTCAGCGCGCCGTCGCCGATCACGGCGACGACCGTGCGGTCGTGCTCGCCGCGCAGCTTGTACGCCTTGGCCATGCCGTCCGCGTAGGACAGGGACGTGGAGGCGTGGCTGTTCTCCACCAGGTCGTGCTCGGACTCGGCGCGGTTCGGGTAGCCCGACAGGCCGCCGGCCTGCCGCAGCGTGTGGAACTCGCCGTATCGCCCGGTCAGCAGCTTGTGCACGTACGACTGGTGCCCGGTGTCGAAGACCAGCTTGTCCTTGGGTGAGTCAAACACCCGGTGCAGCGCGATGGTCAGTTCCACCACGCCGAGGTTCGGGCCCAGGTGGCCACCAGTCCTCGTCACCGTCTCCACCAGGACGTCGCGGATCTCCGCCGCCAGGAGGCTCAGCTGCTCCTGGCTGAAATCCTTGAGATCCTCAGGGCCGTTAATGCGTTCAAGCAAGGTCACGGCTGCTCCTCATGCGGCGTTCCCGATGGACTACCCGATACTAGTGGCGGTCATCCCTGCAGGGCGCGCGGGCTGAGTGAGTTGTCCGACACGCGTGTCGGACAACGTGACGATCCCGGCCACTCAAGCAACTGATAGAACGTCGGCTATGACGCGGGATCGGCGGCTGGTGTACGTCTCCGGGGCGCCGGGGGCGGGGAAGACGACCCTGGCCGGGCCGCTCGCCGCGGAGCTCGGGTACGCGCTCCTCACGAAGGATACGATCAAGGAGACGCTGCACGACGCGCTCGGCGCGCCCGAGGCTGACCTGGCCTGGTCACGGCGGCTCGGCGGTGCCGCCATGGAGCTGCTGTGGACCCTGGCCGCGCGGGCGCCCGCGGTGGTGATCGAGGCGAACTTCCGGCCCTACAGCGAGTACGAGCGGGGGCGCCTGCTCGGGCTCGGCGGCCAGCCGGTCGAGGTGCACTGCGCGTGCCCGCCCGAGATCGCGTCCGCGCGCTACAACGCCCGCGCTACGCATGCGGTCCACGTCATCAAGGCCCTGCCGGTGTCGGCCATGGCCGAGTACGACCGCCCGGTCGGCATCGGCACGCTCGTCACCGTCAACACGGCCCGACCGGTCGACGTGGCGGCGGTGGCCGCCCAGGTCCGCGCCCACCACGGCGCGAACTTACTCGGCGTTCCGTACTTCTTGCTGTTATCGTCCGGGTTGGTGCCGCGCCGCGTGGATGTACCACCGGTGTGTCGCTATAGAAGCAAGGTAGACCTAGCATGAATCTATGTAGATCAGATCTACGTAGATGGGAGCTACATGACGACCGGGTTCGTGGGCAGGAAGTCGGAACTCGCGCTCTTGCAGAAGCGACTCGCCCTGGTCACAGCCAGCGGCGCTGGTACCGCGCTCGTCATCAGGGGACGGCGGCAGGTCGGAAAGTCGCGCCTCGCGCAGGAGTTCTGCGACCACGCCGGGGTGCCGTATCTGTTCTTCACCGCGACCAAGGGTGCGTCGCCTGTCGAAGCGATCACGGCGTTCCTGGCTGAGCTGAGCAGTTCGAGCGTGCCCCGTGACCAAGGTCTCGTGCCCGCAGAGCCGATGGCGAGTTGGCCTGATGCGTTCCGCGTGCTCGCCAGCGTGCTTCCGGACTCTCCCGTTGTCGTCGTTCTCGATGAGCTGCCATGGCTGGCCGAACAGGATGAGATCTTCGACGGTGCCCTGCAGACCGCATGGGACAGGCTGCTGTCCAGGCGGCCTGTGCTCCTCCTGCTGCTAGGCAGCGACCTGCACATGATGGAGCGACTGACAGCGTATGACCGGCCGTTCTTCGGCAGGGCCGACAACTTGCTGCTCGGCCCGCTGAATCCCGCTGAGGTGGGCGACGCGCTGAGCCTCCAGGCGGCGGACGCTATCGACGCGTACCTCCTGTCTGGAGGGCTGCCAGGCATTCTGCGCGCATGGCCGGATGGTGTGCCTGCGCTGGAGTTCGCGGAACGTGAGTGCGCGGACCCGGCATCTCCTTTGTTTGGTGTTCCTGAGGCCGCGCTGCTCGCGGAATTTCCGGCGCCCGACGCCACACGCAGGGTGATCGAAGCGGTGGGGGGCGGCGACCGGACGCATGCCAATATCGCGGCCGAAGCCGGCAGCCGGGCCGGTGCGATCCCGTCAGGGACGCTGACCCCGGTCCTGCACAGGCTGGTTGAGGACAAGCACGTGCTCGCGATTGACGAGCCACTGTCGGTCCGGGCAGGAAAGCCGGCGCTCTATCGCGTCGCCGACTCGAGCCTGCGGTTCTACCTTGCGATCGGAAGGGCGGCCCACGAACTGAGCAGGCGCGGCCGGGCCACGGCGGCGGAGACGCTGATCAGCCGCAGGTGGGCGTCGTGGCGCGGCCGCGCTGTGGAGCCCGTCATCCGGGAGGCCCTGTCGCTTGCGGCCGCTGAGCTTCCCTGGCCGGAGGCCAGCGCTGTTGGCGGCTGGTGGAACCGCGCGTTCGACCCCGAGGTTGACCTGATAGGTGCCGACCGGGCACCTGTGGCGAGAAAGATTTGGTATGCCGGCTCCGTGAAGTGGCTTGACCAGCCTTTCGGCACCAGGGAACTGGTCGAGTTGCAGCGCGCCGCGCCGCAGGTGCCCGGCTTCGACCTCGGCGAGACCGCCCTGATCAGCGTGTCCCGTACGGGCTTCACTGACTCAGCGGCTACAAGCCTGGCGCTTTGCTGGCTACCTGAGGACATCGTCAGCGCATTCGCGTGAACGACAGCAGGCTGTCACAGCCGGGCATCTTTCGAACTGGGCCCTGATCTGGCCCAACCATTGGGGCGGATAGCTACTCGAAGCTCAGGTCGAGGCTCTCCAGCATTGGTATTTCGAGAGTGTCCGAGGTGGGTTTGAACCCACACACCCGCGCATTTTCCCCCGATTTCGTGCTTGAGTACACAGGTTGGGGAGAAATCCCCGAGTTGGGGAGTTCATGCGGTCATCGTAGCGGGCAGGGCCTGGCCCGCGTCAAACGGGCGCGCCGGGATGGCCACGGCCAGGGCTGCCGTCTCCTCCGTCGGATGACATCTGCGGGGTGAGGTCGGCGCCTTCCCCGGGCCCGTTCCGGCGACCCTGCGGCAGTTGGCACCAGGCTCGTATCGCGCAGGCAGCCGATGGGCGAGACGGGCACTCGATATCCGCCTGCTGCATGACCCGTTGCTAAGAAGATTGGTGTGCGCAGCGGGTCGCTGATCGGAGCCTCAGTCAAGTCAAGTAGCGGAACTTCACCGTCTGCTGGTTCAGGAGTTGGAACGAACGATGTACCTCGAGGACCGCGACGTCGTCGATGTTGAGCGCTGGCTGGTGGGCGCTGAGCAGGATAAGGTTGCCATCGACGGTCAGACCGACGCGGCTGACGGCTGCAGCTTTCGCAAGGACCGGCTTGGGCAAAACAGAACAGGCTAATCTGCAGTGCCGTCTCTGCCGATCAGTGACCGAGGAGACACCCCACTGCCCTTAAATATTCGGAGAAATGTCCCATTCTGGGAGATTCGATTTTTCGATGGTGATGGTGTAGCTGACGTTCTCGGTATGGCCGTTGCGGCGTTCGGCGGCGGTCCTGGGGGATGTCCGCTGGCGTCCGGGCCGGTGGCGCGGCAACCCGGCGATGTCGTCGATTAGGGCTTTGACCTGGGCTTCTTCGGGAACGGGGCGGCGTCCGCAGTGCGGGCAGCAGGCGTCGGCCGTGACGCGGTCGCGGATGAGGGCGAGCGCGGGGGCGAACGGGATGAGCCGCGGGTCGGTGCCGGCCTGGGCAGCGGCGCGGGCGACCGCGGTGGCGGCCATGTTATGGATGAGGAGCAGGCCCCAGGCTTCTTGCCGGGCGAGCGCGGGAGACTGGCCGCGCAGCTCGCGGCGGCCACCGCGGACGGTCGCCTTCAGGTGCAAGAACGCGATTTCGATTTGCCACCTATGGGCATATAGTTCAGCGATCTCCCAGGCGGGGAATTCCTCGTGGTCCAGGAGCGTGGTCAGGACCCGGATCCGGGTGGCCTTGGACCGGCCGCTCACGGTCCGGGTCACGATGGAGAAGGTGACCAGGCGGGCGATCGTGTCCGGCAGCCGCGGGGCGGCATGGCTGCGGGACTCCCGCCGGCGCCGGGCCAGCATCCCGCCGGACTCGCGCATCACGACCAGCTCCGACCCGTCGGGGAGGACCTCCAGGGTCCTCGCGGGCAGGCTCTTGCTGTCGTTCTTCCAGCGCCAGACCAGGTCAGCGCCGGTTCCGGCCGCCGCGAGATACCGTTCCATCGACGGGAACCCCCGGTCGGCGAGGCTGACCATCCCGCTCCGGAAAGAGCCAAGGAGCCTGTCAGCCAGCTCGTTCTCGCCTTGGTGATAGGCGCCGGCTTCCGCAGCGATCCAGCGGCGGCTGGCCACGCGGACGTGCCCGACGATCCGCAGCAGCGGCCGGCCCGCCTTCGAGGAGGACCCGAATTCGCAGGCCAGCGCGTCGTTGCGGTCCAGTTCCATCGTGGTGCCGTCGATCGCGGTGACCTCCAGGCCGTGCCACAGGGCCGTCAGCCCGAGCTCCGCGTCGCCGGTTTCCGCGTCGATCTCGAACAGGCGGCGCAGGGCGTGCTCGCCGAGCCGCTCCCTCGCCTGGGACAGGGCGCTGGCCGTCGGGACCGGCCCGGGCCAGAACCGCAGGCCGGGAATGCCGAAGGCCCTGGCCAGCACCCGGTCATAGCCCTCGCCGGGGAACAGGCACCCGACCAGCACGCACACCAGGGTCATCTTCGCGTTCAGCGCCGACTCGTACCGGCCCGAGCCGGGCGCCTCCGCCAGCGCCCGCCCGATCGCGTCCCGCCCGAGAAGCTCCTCCAGCAGCCCGCCCCGGTCCAGCTCATCGACCCATTCCGCCCAGAACCCGGGCCCGGCCGCGACCCGCGCGGCGAGCTCATCCGGCACCGAACCACCAGACAGCGGGACAGAAGGCATGGCAGAATCGGCACTCAACAAGGCTCCAGGTGATGGTCCGGACGGTCTCAGCAACCCCGTTCCTACCTGGAGCTTTGTGCCGTTTCAGGCACTCCCCGGAACCATCACGCTCCCGCTATCAACCTGCAGCCAGCTCGTTACCATCAGCCAGAAATCAGACACTAAGGGTCATAAGTTCAAATACTTTAGGGCAGTGGGAGACACCCTCTTCTGTCGAATAAATAGCGTTGCAGCCTGGTGCATTTTTTGCAAATGCGAAGGTCAGGACTCACAAGCTGACATCCGAGTGATCCACCGCCTTGCCAAGCCGAGCTTAATCGTTAGCCCTGCCATTTGACGCTATAAGTTTCTCAAGCTCTGCGCGGGTCAGTGCCGTGTCAGGGTGATCATGGCCTAGCACTCTTTCGTGGTCGGCAAGCAATTGACTTAGCAATTCCCCAGCCCCGGGTCGGCTTTGTGCGGCAATCGTGCGCGCGAGGAGGCGGCGAGACGCCAGCATGTCGGGATTGTCGCTTTCAAGAATTTGTTGACGAGTTGAAAGCACCTCTTGGCACATCTTTTCTGCTTCGCTGTGCCGTCCTTGATCAAAGACCACTTGCGCCAGCCGATGGAGTGTCGCTTGAGTTGCGGGATGCTCGTCGCCCATAACCCGGTACTGGTCGGCGAGCAAGTCCCTATATAGGGGTTCTGCCTCTGCAAGGCGGCCCTGACTGGCGATAGTCCAGTAGAGCCCGTGCCTTGTTGCCAGCGAATCAGGATGTTCTTGCCCTAGCATTCGCTCCCGATCACGGAGAACTGTGCGAAAAAGTTGTTCTGCCTCCGTATTTCGGCCCTGGTGAACGATAGTCCAGGCTAGCCCATGCATGGTTCCGAGAGAGTCGGGATGCCCCTCACCATGTATCCGCAACCGGTCCCTGAGTAGCTCGCGACACAGTTGCTCATCTTCCTCCCAACGGCCCTGCAACCCAGTTAGCTTGGCCAGGGTGCCGCGCGCGGTCAGGGTGTCGGGATGGTCGTCGCCCAGCACTCGCTGACGCTCTCTGAGGACCTTGCGACAGAGTTGTTCGGCCTCTGAATAGTGACCGCGCTCCGTAATCACCCGCACAAGCCTGTGCCGGGTCTTCAGCGTGTCGGGATGATCATCACCCAGGATTCTGCGCTGGCTGTCTAGGACCTGACGGTAGAGCTGCTCAGCTTCACCGTATCGGCCGGGCCCCACTATCTTGGCCGCGAAAGCTTGGCGTGCAGCGAGGTTGGCCGGATGCTCCTCGCCGAGGCCCGCAGCTGCATTCATGCTTTTTCTAGCAAGTCTTTCGGCCGCTGCATGGTTACCACTTCTCCATAGCGCATCAGCCGCTGAGCCACTGACGCTCAGCAAGGCGATGAGTGTCTCAGGTTCTAGGTGGGGAGCAAGCCAGTCAAGCACAGCCCTTATATGCGCAGTGATTCTGCGCCAGAGCGGCCAGTCGGCGGGACGTCGATAGTCTAGCTCCGCCGCGGCGGATCGAAGGAGCCCTACCGCTGCTCTGCCTACCGTGGGCATATAGTCCTGCATGGTTTTGAGCAGCCGGGCACGGTTGGCATCGGCCACTACCGGGTGAACATGGATGGCCCGCGTTTCGTCCGGGCTTCCGCTCACGATGCTGTCGATAAGCCCGACGGTTACCAGACCACGAAGGCCAGTACGTAGCTGCCGTTCCTTTTCGGCGTCATGGACACCGGGTTCCGGGTAGGCCAACAAATGTGTTAGTGGTTCAGCCCGAAGTAGGCCTACCGGAATAGGAGTAGCGGGAGCGTAACAGGACAGCAACAGCAGCAGCGGGCGTGCTTGTGGGTAACCGTCTGCCTCAAGAGCATCCAAAGACACGTCCCAAGTCTGCTGGATCGTGGTACGGACACTGACTGCGTGCTCATCAAGGTCAGCAAGTGCGGCCGGAAGGTCTACACCGTCAAGTGCCTGTCGGTAAGCAGCGAAGCTGTGCCAGCGAGCGAAGGGCGACGCCAAGTAGGACCCGGCCAAATGCAAGGCTAGTGGCAATCCTCCCAGTCGTCGGCCCAATTCCCTGGCCTCTAGACTGTCCGGATCGTCAATACCAGGCGCCAGATCGGTTAGTGCCTGGGCGGCGGACGCTTCATCCAACAGCGGTAGTTCCCGAAGCCTGACACCTGGCCCCCATGCATTTCGATCCTTTACCCGGGTGGTCACAATTACCATGCCCGCTGGGTCCTGCCGAAGCCATCCGATGTAATCACCAGGCCTGGTGCTAGCGGGTCCGCCAAGTGCCGAGGGGTTATCAGCGTTGTCGAAGACCAGCAACCAGCGATGACCTGCGGGATGTGGACCATTTAGATATGTCCAGGCACGGTCAGCCGCGATTGGACTACCTTCGCGCACCGACCGAGTGACTGATTCCGGGGCACTCAGCTGGCGTAGTACCTCAAGCATCCCGCCAGCAAGGGACGCACTGTTGGTAGCGGTCACCCACCAGACCCTCCAGCCCCGGGATTGTGCCGTTTCTGCAGCCGCGAGTGCCAGCGTGGACTTGCCCACCCCACTCATCCCCGTAAGCACCCACGTCCCAGCCAAAGATGCGGACCGGCGCGTCAGTGGGCGCCGCAGTTCTGTGAGCAGTGCGTCACGGCCACGGATCTTCTCAGGCAGTCGTCCCAGAGGAACTGCGACTGGCAGTCCACCTTCCTCGGATTGCAGCGATGTCTGGCTTCCGTCACGGATCGTCTGGGATGTAGAACCGCCACCTAACGGTTCCTCGCCGCGATCCTGCCGCGCTCCCAGGTTGAACACCGGATTTTCCAGTGAAGCACCAGGGCCGAACACCAATCCTCCGCTGATCTGCCCGGTCACCTGTGCCTGAGGGGAACACTCGGCAACCACGCGGGTACGATCCTCCGGCTCGCCGGCGTCCTGCTTTTTCTCCCGCGCCCGCTCAGCCCACGCACCCAGTACCGTCAGCACCAGGACCAGCGGCACGGACGCCACGCCTACCTGCGAGCCTGTGTCCAGCACCCGGGCACCGGCCAGTCCTGACCAGCAGCCACCGAAACACGCCAACGCGGCTGCTATCGCCACCAGCCACCGCGAGCCAGCACCCACAGCACCCTCCTTCTCCACCGCCAGCCCATCACGCGCGAAAGGGCACGGATCCAGCCTGCCTACCACGCCAGCACAAAGGCAGCAAGATGGCCAGTCTGGCAAGTATGGCGGCTGACCTTTACCTACGACTCATGGCGAAAGCGGATCCTAGTGTGTCGGATATAACTAAGCCTCGATCCACCGGCCAAATAGGGGTAATTTCGGGCGTGCCAACGTGAAAGGTGCCCTCTGAACTGGGACGATGAGAGTGTCTGAAGCTTCCAGGACCCGGTTCGAGAGGACACCTGTTAATTGCGATTGTTGCATAACCAGGCGAAGACGCACGCATCGTTCGACGACCCGAATCTCGTGTCGCACGCCGGGCTGGTCCCGGTCATGGCCCTCGCGCACCGGGCCGGGCTCGGCGGCCTGATCGCGGGAGCACGTCCGGCCAGGCGGCGAACGCGGCGTGAAAGCGGACCTGAAGATCCCGTGCCTGGTCGCCGGGATGGCCGCGGGCGCGGACTCGGTCGATGACATGGACCTGCTGCGGCACGGCACGATGGACGTCCTGTTCGGCGGGGTCCGGGCGCCGTCTCCGGCTTCGCCGCGCTGGTCGATGTCCAGGACGTCGATTCCGGGGGCACCGGTGGCGATGGCGAGGTTCAGTTCGGGGTCACGGCCGAACCACGCGTAGACCTGGCCCGGGTCGGTGGTGGCGTCGAGGTGGCCGTGCACGGTGGCGGGGGTCTTCTTGCCGGGCCGGCAAGGGAAGACGGGCCAGCCCCGCCCGGTGTAGTCCAGTGCCTGGCGCAGGACGTGAATGGTCATCGGCGGGCTCCGTGATAGCTGGCGGCGGTGGCGTGGCCGCAGCCGGTGGTTTCGGTGGCCAGCTGGGCGGCGAGGGCGGGCAGGATGCGGATCTGGTACTCGGCCTGTGCCGACAGCAGCCCGGTGCTGCGATTGGGCTGGAGGTACAGGGCGCACCACAGCTGGCTGGCGATGTCGAGGGCGTACAGGCACAGGTCGTGCTGCGGCCAGCACGCGGCGAGGGAGGCCAGGTGGCCGTAGCCGGGCCGGTACACGTGCTCGACCGAGTCCCGCAGCTCCGCGACCGGCGCCTGCCGTTTCATCGGGGGCCAGCTTCCACCAGGCCGGTGCCAGGCCCGGCCGGTGGCCCTCCTCGTCATTGCCGCCGGGACCGGACAGCCGCCGGGTGAGGTCGCTGACCATGCCGCCCAGCTGGGCGGTCTGCGCGTGCAGTTCGGCGAAGTGGCCGGCCTCGCGGGTGTCGAGGCCGCTGAGGTGCTCGCGACAGGCGGCGAGCCGGTCCAGGGCCGCAGTGAGCGGGTCGGGGGTCATGGCCGGCGCCAGGGCAAGGAGGAGTCGTCGTCCCTGGCGGCCGGGCCGGGCGGCGGGCAGACGGGGAGGGGTTCGGGTTCCTCGCACAGGTCCGGGTCCATCTCCGGTGCGGCTTCCAGCGGCACCGGGCGGCTGCCGGATGCCCAGGCGGGGGTGTGGCGGCGGGTGCGGCGGTAGGCGGGGTTGTTCCAGGCGCGGGGCAGCCGGGCGATGACGGGGGCGCAGCCGCCCCGGATGACCAGGGCGAACCCGGCGGGCAGCTGGCGGATCACGTCCGGGGTGGCCACGTCGTGCACGCTGGCATGGTCCTGGCCGCGGATCTTCCACTGCGCCTGCCCGCACAGCACGCTGGCGGCCTGCAGGGTGCCGGTGTCGGTGATGCCGGGCAGGAACACCTTCACCGAGGAGGTGTCCAGCACGACCTGGCGGCCGTGGTCAGCCCAGCGCCCGGCGAGTTGAGCCTCGCCGTGCACGACCGCGACGACCTGGATACCCTTGCCGCCCGAGTCCGACAACCAGGACGGCAGCGGGACCGGGCAGATCTGGGTGACCTCGTCCAGGCCCATCAGCAGCGGCGGGTCCAGCCGACCCGACGGCGACGACTGCCCGGTCAGCGCGGCCGTGTGGTGGATCTCGCTGGCCATCGCGGCGAACAGCGGCGCAGTCGGCGCGTCCTCCCCGATCGACTCGGCGATCAGGTAAACGGTTCCGCAGCCGAACAGGAACGAGAGGATGTCGAAGCCCTCGCCGGGACCCGGCAGCACGCTCGCGGCGAGCGCCGGGTCGGCCATGAACGACAGCGCCCGCGACATCACCATGCGGACGGTGGCCGTGGTCTTCTGCGCCTCCGAACGGACCTCCGCCAGCGTCAGCGCCCACTGGTGCGCTCCGGCAGCGGTGAGGATCCGCTCCGGGACGTCGGGGTCGGCGCCGGACACCCAGGCGGCCACGACGGACATGTCGTAGCCGGCCAGGGCGGCGGCGTGGAAGTCGCCGCGCAGGTAGTCGCTGGCCTTCGCCGACCAGAATGTCCCGTCCTCCACGCCCTCGCGGGAGACCGCGAACGCGAACGCGTCCGCCCGCCGGATCGCCGTCGCCGGGTCCTCGCACCCGTCAACCGGAGACCAGCGGAACGTGGAGGGGACCCCGCCGATGAGCTGCGGGTTGAACACGTGCACCGGGCCGCGCCGCCCCCGCACGCCGGCGGTCAGGTTGTGCACGTCGGCTTTCGTGGTGGTCGCGATGACCGGGCCGGGGTGGCGCAGGATCACGTCGGCGAGGAACGCGGTCTTGAAAGTGCGCGGCGGCGCCATCACCAGCACGTGCTCTTCCAGGGGCACCCGGAGCCCGTGCCGCCAGTGCGCCCTGCCCAGGAACACCGAGTGCCCCCCCGGGAACAGCGCCCGCACCGGCCACGGCAGCGACGGGCGGATCCGCCGCGAACGGCGCAGCATGGCGAGCCTGCCCCACCGCAGGTGCAGCCCGGGGAGGGTGGCGAAGCCCTTGCCGGGGTGCAGCCGCAGGTGAAGCCGGACCTGCAGCGCGCGGGCGCGGTGGCGGGGCAGGTACCGGGCCGGGAGGAACGCCCACCGGCCGGCGACGTCGGCCGTGATCACCAGGGCCAGGACGATCAGGTAAGAGACCATGAGTGCTGTCCGTTCTGGGCGGCGAGCACGGCGCGGCGCAGCGCCGTGCGGGCGGAGCCGGCGTTCAGGTCGGTCTGTGGCGCGAGCGCGGCGGAGATCCGCGCCACCGACCCCAGGGGAACGGCGGCCAGCGGCCCGTGCTCGCTGGTGACCAGGGCCAGGAACCGTGCGGTCTTCGTCTCCCGCGGCCGGCCGGCCGCAGCGGGCTTGCCGGTGCCGGCAGAGCGGCGCTTGCGGGAGCCGCGCACGCGGCCGGGGACGCTTGCGGCCCGCTGCGGAACCGTGCCTCCCGACGGGACGGCCGGCACGACAGCTGGTGCAGGGTGGCCGGCCCGGCGGCCGGAGGCGACCGGGCACTCCTCGACCACCCAGGCGCGGAACCCGGCCAGGCGCCTGACGCAGACTTCCGTGATCCGCGCATTGCTGGTCGATCCGTTAGGGCCGCCGCGGGATCGGCAGCGCCGCGCCTTGCGTGTCGTGTCGGCGAGTGCGCTGCGCACGGTGGCTGGCTCCCGGGCCGCGCGCTGCGCAGCGGCGCCGCAGGCGCCCTTGAGGTGATGCCAGTCTGGCCTGGCCACTGTGGCCGTCGATGGGAATGGCGGACCGCGGACGGCTGAAAAGGGAGACGACAGACGATGCGCGGACTGAAGCGCCGCCGCTCCGCCCGAATTCTCGACTCGGCCTGCGGGTGCCGGGAAACGGCGCCCGCACGTTCACGCAAATGAGCCCAACTAATGGTTCGCTTCCAGACAAGTAATCCGGCGCCCGCCATCGCGCGTCTGGACAAGGACGACTGTCGGGTGTGCGGCGAACTGATCGCCGACTTGCTGAAGGGACGACTTTGAAGAGCAGGTGGGTGGACTAATGAGTATCTTCACAGCCAGGACGGGCATGGCGACCGCGCTGATCGCCTTGGCCTCGGCCGGGTGCGGCAGCGTCCATGGCGGCGCGTCCGCGACACCTACTCCAAAGGCACCTGCCACGCCACCACCTTCGCCGTCCGCCACCGCCAACTCATTCGCCAACTGGTCCAGCACCTGCATCACGCTGGCCAATGAGCTCCAGTCATCGCCGTACAACTTCAGCTACACGGCCAGCGGGACAACCGTCAACTGGGAATATCCCTCAAGCCTGACCTACGGCCAGCTAGGGAACCTCGGCACGGGCACCGATGGCAACAAGAACGACCTGGCGCACCTGTCCTACCTGGCTAACACCGTGGACAACAGCTCCCAGCTTGCCAATGACTTGGGCGACGCCGGGATGGCCACGACTAATCCGGCCGATGACATAGTCCCGCAAACGGTAAACGGAGTGTCGATTTACGATAACTCCGCCTACGATCAGCTACAGGACGAGCAGGTGCCAGCGAGCAACCTGTCTGACTGGATGAATAGCTACCTGCTGCCGGTGCTGAATGACTGCTCAGCAGGCGACTGAAAGCGCCAGGTTGCGAGAACTGTCCAACCTGACGGAGGGGTAAAGGGAACCGGCTCCGGCCGATGCGGCCCGATGCCCGGTCAGGGCGCTCGACCTCTCCTGCTGATGCACCGGCGGGAGTCGTCGGCGACTCGAAAGCTGGATGTTCAACATCCCCAATCAAGATGTTAAACATCCCGATTAAGGGCCTTCAGCATCCCGGTCTGTTACGCTCTGGTAGGTGGAGATCACTGATGAGACGATCGGCCTGCTGTTCGGTGCGCTGGCCGATCAGTTGCAGGCGCTGGGCGGCCACGTTGAGATCGTGGTTATCGGCGGTTCCGCGCTGACCGCTCTGGGCCTCGTGAGGCGCGCGACCAGGGATGTGGACCTCCTCGCGATAGCCGACAACGGCGAACTGCGCCTCGCCGAGCCTCTGCCGCAGGCGCTCCTGGCCGCACGGGCGGCTGTCGCTGCGGACTTCGGGCTGGCCGAGGACTGGCTGAACGCGGGGCCAACGGACTTGCTGAAGTGGGGGCTGCCCGAGGGCTTCATCAGCCGGATGGTGACCAGGTCCTACGGGACGGCCCTGGTCGTTCACTTCGCCAGCCGCCTGGACCAGATTCACTTCAAGCTCTTTGCCATGGTTGACCAGGGCGGAGGGCGTCATGAGGCCGATCTCCGGGCGCTCAGCCCGACCCCGGGGGAACTGGCCGCGGCGGCGCGCTGGTCGATAACCCAGGATCCCTCGCCGGGATACAGGTCGGTCCTAGTGGACGCCCTGCGCGCCTTGGGAGTGGATCATGCAGATCTCGGAGATTAGGGACGCCTTCAGCCAGGGACTGCTCGGCTTCGCCTGGCGTCAGTGGGCACAGCTCGGCGTCTCGGCGACCGTCGAGGGAGCCGACCCGTGGGCCGTTGATCCCGAGGCCCTCATCCTCTTCACCATCGGGATCGCCCGCCGCGATCCGCGGCTGTTCGACGAGATGCTCGACTGGATGGCGTTCAATCACGAGCTCTTGTCGGTGCAGCGGCTGCGGAACCTGGGCCGTAGGTTTCCCCTGCCCCCCGGCCTGGTCGCCGCTGTTACCGCGTGGACCCGACAAACGTCACCTGTGAACCTGCCCGCCAGTGACCAGGCCGCCCCTGTCCAGGACAGAGAGCCGGTCTTCAGCCCGGAGGTCCTAGCATTCGTCCCGAAGCAGGATCCGGTCTTCGCCCGGCACGGCTTCATCCGTCCCCCTGCCGCGCGGACCGGCAAGTCGCACGAGCCGGACCCGGCCCTTCCGGTGAACCTGTCCTTCCGGCTCCGCCACCTGTTCGGGCCAGGCGGCCGCTCCGAGGCGATGCGAGTGCTGCTCACCTGGCCAGACGGCCCCCTCGACGCAGCCCGGATCGCAGACGAAGCTGGATTCGCCAAAAGGAACATCAGCGATGTTCTGATATCCCTCACAGCCTCCGGGGTCATCAAGACCGCCTGGGCAGGCAACGAACGCCACTTCACCGCGTACCAAAAGAGATGGGCACTGCTCCTCGACCTAGCCGGGCCGGACATGCCGTCCTTCGTGTCATGGGTCCACCTGCTGCCCGCAGCACTGCAGATCATCATGTGGCTAGACGAAAAAGCCGGTACCGCAGAGTCCGACTACTTGATCGCCAGCCAGGCCCGCACCCTCATGAACAGCCTCACCCGCGACCTTGAGACCGCGGGCATTGACATCCAGCACCGGCAGCCAGCCCACGGCACCGCTTACCTACCCGTGTTCGCCGAAACCAGCGACGCTCTCCTCGCCCGGCTGGGAACTGCTCACCAGCACCGGAGCGGATGATCTGCACCAGCCGCAAGACACAGACCTGGCCACCAGCCGCGGGACCTATCTCGCCAACGGTGTTTCTCCGGCGATTCGGTTAGTAGGTCTCGGCGGCCGGGAAGCGGTCGCCGAAGGTGATGGCGAATGCGTTGAGGGCGGGCTTCCATCGCATGGCCCACCTTGCCGGTGCCGGTGCCGGTCGGGTCAAGGGACCGGGTGACCAGGTACAGGCACTTCAGGGCGGCCTGCTCGGTCGTTATGTGGAATCTGAGCGCGGCCGTCAAGCCTGCTGAGACGGTTTCTGTGCTCTGACGGCCAGCACGACAGGGGCTGGCTCGCCGCTTTCGGCGAAGCGCTCGAGCGTTAGGCCCGCGTTGAGGAACGCATGCATCAGCTCGGGCAGCGGGCGGTGCGTGGCGCCGACTTTGGCGCGTACTCCCCGGTCGGTCCAGGATGCTCTGGTCCAGTGACCGTCGAGGTAGCCGGGGCGGATCACCACCGCCTCGAGGTCGCTGCGATCGGCGAATCCGCCGCAGAAGCAGGGATGGACGCCGACGTGTACGAACACGCCGCCTGGCCGGAGGACTCTGGCCGCTTCGCGCAGGACTGCCGGGTAGGCGGGCATGTCGGTGTGGGCCATCACCGCGATGACGGCGGGCAGGGCGCCGTCTGGGACCGGCAGGTGCTCGGCGTTGGCTTGCGCGACGGGAAGGCGGCCCCGGGCGTGGCGCAGCATTCCGGCGGACAGGTCGATGCCGAGGGGGGTCCAGCCCAGGTCGCGGACCTGGGCGGCGTGGACGCCGGTGCCGCACCCGATTTCCAGGCAGGCGCCGTCGCCCTCGCCGAGGAGGTCACGCAGCAGGCCGCCGAGATCGAGAGGGTTGCCGTCTGATGTCCTGGCCCCGGTGGCGTGCCCGCCGAGGAACTCTTCCTCGTACCAGTCTGCGATCTCGTCGTATGCCGCAGTCGGTGCCATAGCTGCTCCCCTGTCGTGGCCGTCAGCCCGCGGAGGCGCTTCTGCGCTGATGGCCGTTTGGCGAACGGCACGAAGCGAGAACTTGCCGCGGATACTTCGACCATAGCTTCCGGAGCGGGTGCGGCCTGTCCAGTCAGCTCTCGGTGGATTCAAGGCCGGCGTGCCGGGGAGGGCCTTTGCGGACGCCGACGACCGGCAAGAGCGTCGCGGTGGCCGGGGCGCCGACCTGACGGGGAGTGGGGCCTGCCGGGGTGGGGACATCGGCCAGACGATCGAGGAGCCGGTCCAGAGCGGCTTGGCCGTCATCGACGGCGGCGCGCTCGTTGTCGGTGAGCGAGATAGCGACGAGCATCCGCTGCAGGTTGGCCTTGGCTTCGAGCAGTTGGGCTGTGGATGAGTTCTTCGGGATGTAGAAGTCGCACTTGGCGCAGGCCATGCGGTGCTGGCACTGCTCGAAGAAGGTACAGGAACACCAGCCGTGGCCGAGGTCGTAGTGCTGTCACGGCTCGCTCGCTTCGGCCTGTCCGGAGGCGACGGCGTCGCGGTCGATGAGGACCTCGATGGTGCGGACGTTGCGCTCGGGGTAGCCGGCGTCCTTAGGCCCTGGTCAGGGTGTTCGGGGTGATCTTCGCGTAGTGCTGTGTGGTTTCGGGAGAGGCATGTCCCAGCCAGGCCTGCAGCTCGAACAGCGTCATCGGCTCCTTGGCGTTGCAGAGCTGCGACGCGATCGTGGACCGGGCGCGGTGGCTGGTGATCTTCCCGCGGACGTCGGCGGCGGGGACTCCGGCCTTGGCGCAGAGCACCGGAATGATCTTCTCGTTGATGTAGTGCCTGGCGACCCGTTTGGCGCGGACGGCGAACAGGAAATCCACCCGTTCGCTGGTCTTGCGGTCCAGCAGTTTCGGCTGGTCCGGCCGGATGGCCTGCCATGCCTCGACGGCCTGGCCAAGCAGGGGGTCCACGGGCTTGGTGAACGCCGTGCCGGTCTTGTGGGTGGGGACGTCCAGGGGCAGAACCACGTCCCGGGCGAGGACCTGGTCGCTATCGCTGGCGATGGGCGTTCCGTCGTGCTGCCAGCGGACGCAGCCGACGCGCAGCCGGGCGATCTCATCGCTGCGCTGACCCGAGAACAGCCAGGTGAGGGTGATCGCGCGGATCATCTCGAAGGGGTGGACGCGGCGGTCGGCGCGGGGCAGGTCGGCGGCCTCCAGGTTGAGCCCGGCCCACAGCAGCTTGGCCCAGATGTCGTCGGCGATCACGCGGGTCCGGCCCGAGCAGGGCGCGCAGGCTGCGCGGGGCTCCCAGGCGGAGAGCGACCACGTCCCGGGCAACGCGCGGCTGGCGGTCGGGCTGCTGAACCAGGCGACCGCGGCGCAAGCGCGCCGCCTGGCGGCCTGGTCATCGCGTAACCAGACGGCGGTGGCGCTGACGACGGTCAACGAAACGGACATCCCGGACCGCCTGCCGGCCGGCCCGGTTCCGCTGCACGATGACCCGCCCGGCCAGTACCTCTAACCGGGGCGCGGCGATCAGCCGCCGGGTTCCCTGTCCAGGTCCCGCTCGGTGACCCGTTCCAGGATCCGCGGCGACGGGGTGATCTCGGACTTGGCCGGTAGGCGTCGTGTATTGCCTGGTAGCTGGCGGCCAGGGACTGCTGGCGGCGGGCTTCCTTGCGCTCGCCGCGACGTCGGGCGGCGCTGGCTTCTGCGGTGGCGCGGAGGGCTGCCAGGTGGGCGTCCCGGATGGCGGCGCGGGCCTGGCGGAGCTCGTCGCCGGTCCATGGTGGCGCCCAGGCGGTTTCGGCGGGGTAGGTGTCGCGGAGGCGGAGCAGCAGCCCGTCGGTCATGCCACGGACGTCGGGGCCGTCGACGAGGCCGAGCGCGGCCAGGGCCTCGTGCCAGGCGGCGCGCAGGTCGGGGTTGTTCGCGGCGGGTTCGGGGCCAACCGGGTCGGCGGGGTCGTCGTAACCGGACAGCTCGCGGTAGGCGCCGACCGACGCGGCCCTGCGCTGCCATTCCAGCCGGATTTTCGGGTCGGCTGGGACCGCGCCCAGGGCGGCGACTGCCCAGGGGAGGGCGGTGGCGGCGGCGTGCTCGCCGATGCGTTCTTTGCGGGCGTCCATCAGCGCCGCGACCTCGGTGAGGTACGCGGCGCGTTCGGGGTCGCTGACCTCGGGGACCTGGTCGGACCAGGCGGGGGCCGGGAGCGGGACCAGGATGCCGGCGCGGCGGCGGATGCGGGAGTTGATCACGGCGGCGATGTCGTCGATTCCGTCCAGGTCCCGCCGGGCGACGGCTTCGGCAAGCACCTGGCGGGCGTCCAGGTCGGCCAGTTCTGCGGCGCGCAGGGTCTTCCACAGCCACTTCTCACGGTGGCTGGGTTCTAGCGGGTACCCCGGCGGGAGCCTGCCGGTGAGCAGGTCCCGGTAGCGCTGGTCGCGGGCCGGGGCGGTCTCCGCGGTCCAGGTCGTGTTCAGGACGGCCGGGTGGTCGGCGTCGGCGAGGGCCTGCCGCCAGGTCTGGGACGCCGACAGTGCCTGGCTGTCGCGGTCGAGGATCTCCGCCAGCACGCCCAGCGGGTCCGGCTGCGCGTCAGGCTCCGAACGCCCTTCCGTCGGCGCCGCCGCGCCGCGCTCCCCGGTCTGGGCGGCGAGCCGGTCGTAGCGGGCCAGTTCGGGGGCCGGACGAGGGCCAGGAGCTGGGTCGGCGCGCTTTGGCGACACGGTGAACACGTATGCGCTGTTGTTCGTGGTGCCGCGGGTGAGGGCGACGTAGGCGTGCTGGCGGTCTTCGGTGCCGGTGAACACGGCCAGGCCGGTGTGGACGGTGCGGCCCTGGGCGGCGTGGTCGGTGACCGCGTAGCCGAGTTCGGCGTCTTTGTAGTCCGCGTACAGGAACTGGCGGTCCGTCCAGCGGCGCTGCCCGGTCTTGGGGTCGGCGTCCAGGGCCCGGCGGACCAGCAGGCCGTCCGGGGTGATGGCGTCGATACGGAGCAGGTCGCCGTTGGCCAGGGTCCGGCCGGGCTCGCCTGCCTCGACCTGGTGGTCGTTGCTGGGGCTGACGATCACGTCGCCGGTGCTGGCGGTGGTGCCGTCGGCGATTGTCACCCCGGAGCCGCTGCTGACCAGGCCGAGGCGGAGCAGGCCGTCGTGGATACGGCGCGACAACTCCCGGCGCAGGGTGTGATCGGCGGCCATAAGCAGCGCGTCCGTCCCGGCGGTGAACAGGGTGGTGTAAGTAGCGGCTGCGGCATCCATCATCTGCTCGGGGTTCCCGCCGGTAATCCGGGCGTGCTGGTCGTACTCCGCGAGCACGTTGACATCGCCGTCGCGCAGCCGCAGGGTGGCGGCCTGTTCCCAGGCGGCGCGGAACCGGACGGGCTGGGCGAGGCGGACGTAGCCGAGGCGGTCGGCGAGCAGGGACATGCCGCCGCCGTTCTGCACCGCCTGCAGCTGCATGGTGTCCCCGGCCACGATGACCTTGCCGCCGTGCTTCTCGGCGAGGGTGATCAGGTCGGCGAGGTCGGGGCCGGTCATCATCGAGGCCTCGTCGATCACCAGCAGGGTGCCCGGGGCGACGGGGACGGGGCCGCGGGCACCGCGCTTACCGGGCAGGTGGCCCAGGAACTGGGCGCTGTTATAGGACTTGGTGACGTCGGCGGCCAGGGTGTTGCGGGCCGACTGGGACGCGGTGATGCCCACGACCGGGCCGAGGCCCGCGGCCGCCCATGCCTTCGCGACTTCGGCCAGGACGCGGGTCTTGCCGGCGCCGGCCGGGGCGTTGATCACCGAGACGCGCCGGCCGTCGGTCAGCACCGACAGCGCGGCGGCGGCCTGGTCCTCGCGCAGCCCGGTTCCCGTCAGCGCCACGTCGGTGTCGGTGGCGTGGCCTCCCAGCGCAGCAGCCAGCCGTTCTGGATCCGCTTGAAGAACATGCGCGGCAGCGGCGCGGGTCAGGCGCGGCGCGCCTTCGGCTCCGGCCTGCCCGACCAGGGCGCCATCCATGCTCAGCTGGGCACGGGTGGCGAAGCGGACGCCACCGTGGCGGCGGCAGGCGCTGCGGCCGTCGACGCGCAGCAGGGCGCGCGGGACCTCGGCGGGCTCCGGGGCCTCCAGGCACAGGACCGGCTCGAACTCCGAGCGCAGGATGCGGTCGGCGGTGTCCTCCAGCAGCGCGGCAGCCTGGGCGGGGTCGCGGGCCTGGCGGGGCAGGAGGCGGCCGAGATACTTGATGAGGTCCGCGCGGGTCCAGGTGCTCTTCTCCTGCTGGGCCAGCGCGACCGCCTGCTGCGCAGCGCGCTGCAGCGCGAGTTCTGGCGGCACGGGGCCGGACGCGTCCGCGCCGGCCTGGTGCCAGACCGACGGAGCGACCGACGCGAGCGGGACGCCGAGCGTGCGCGCGAGCTTGTCCGCCCATCCCGCGTGCGCTTGGGCGAGGTCGAGCGCGCTTTCCTTGCCCTTGCGTGTAGCGAAGTTTGATGCCTGGGCGAGCTGTGCCAGCTCGCGCTGCGACGGCGCACGGCCGTAGCGCTGCTCGAACCTCGCGGCGCGGGCGCGCAGCTCTTTGGTGATGGACTCGCGGCGCGAGGAGAACACGCGCATCATCTCCCCGGGGATGCCGCTGATCTCGAAGCCGTTGCCGTCCTCGCGCGCGGTCCACTCGATGCCGAACCTGTTGCTGAGGGCTTCTTCCAGGTGCTGGGCGGTGATCGCCGCGACCGCGCCGACGTGCTCGTTGTAGCCCAGGGAGTCCGGGGCGCGCCACTTCCCGTCCTTGGCTGTCCTGGCTACGTGGGCGATCTGGGAATGGACATGGAGCTGCATGTCGCCGTCGCGGGAGGTGTGCTGCAGCCACTGCGCCACCGCCAGGTCCGCCTCGTGCCACTGGCCGGTTTCCCGGCCGTTGACCCGCTTGCCGTGCGAGCCGGTGCGGGTGTAGCCGGCCTCACGCTGGAAGTAGGCGAAGCCCGCGTGGACGGCCTGGTAGATCATCGCGTCTACCTCGCCTACCAGGTCCGACCAGTACTGTTCTCCTGCCGTGTCTCCGGCTTCGCGGGCCAGGCGGGCGTTCCCGCCGAGGGAGGCTTGGAAGATCGAGACCGACTTCGACAGGAACAAGGTCAGGTCGAAGAACAACGGGCTCTGGCGGGCCTGGCGGGTGGCCTCCAGCCTCAGTTCTCGCTTGCGTTCCGCGGTGGCGTGGGGCTCGGCGGCTAGGAGCTGGGCGTAGAGGTCAGCGGCCTTCTTACCGTCGCCTGGGGGCCTGCCCAGCGGGGTGCCGTCGGGGGCCTTGCGCTCGCCGAACAGCAGGTCGTACGGCTCACGGTCGACTACCTCGCCGCTGTCCAGCCCGAGCGCCTTGGCGCCAGGGCCCCACCAGCGGCCGGGGGGCTCGCCGCCGGTCTCGCTGGCCTGGATGTAATAGCCGGCCGCGTTCTTCGCCAGGCTCGGGTCGATCTGCGCCCAGATGTAATCGAGGTCGTAGCCCTTGCTCAGGGTCGCGATAACGGCCAGGCGCAGCACCTCCTCCGATAGCCGGAGGCGACGACGAGGCTGGCCATAATCATCAGATGGTGCATGGGTGTGACCGTTCAAAAGGCATAGCGCAAGGATGACAAAACTCCGCGTCAAGATCGTTTAGAGCAGGCCGATAGTCCGAGGCGAAGGCCGTGGCTTGGAGAGGACAAAGACCTCTGCGATACCAGGGGACGCGGCAGATCTTTCCTGAGTCCATCACTCACTGTTCACACTGAGACAATCCGACCGGTATCTGACCGAGACCAAAGAGACAAGCGCGCCACTGGTCAGCGTCTGCTAATGAAAGCATCAGCGCGCTGACGTGCGACGGCGCTCGTGACAGGCGGATGCCCGCGTTGCCCCGAGAATTGCGGCGGCAGGGCGAGCCGCCCCGTCGGTCGTCAGCGTTGCGGCGGATTCAACGGCTCTTGATCTTCAATGCCGGAGAGAAGTGATCTTTGCAGGCCGGGCGGAATCTTGGACGCGACTAGCTGGCTAAATTCAGCTTGTCCGATGATCGCGCTCTCTCGCTTCAGGTCCTGTAGATCGCCACTATCCCATTCACCTTCGGCCTGGTGCCATAGCAACGCAGCATCGATCAGCATCCCCACCGCTTCCAAGTGCTTACCTCCCTGCGCGAGCGCAAGGCCGATCTGTGTTGCGGCAATGGATGCTTGACGCTGGTCGGACTCAATGTAGATCTCAAAAGCCTGGCGATAGAAGGCCTCGGCCTCCTCAAACCGTCGCTGCTCCTGCGCACCCGTACCGAGGTTGTAGTAGGTGCTGGCAGCCGAGTGCCGGTCTCCGAACTCCAGATAGATGTCCAGGGCCTGACGGTACGCCGCCTCGGCCTCCTCAAAACGCCGCTGCTCTTGCGCGTTTGTACCGAGCTGATGGTAGGTGCTGGCAGCCGAGTGCCGGTCTCCGAACTCCAAGTAGATTTCCAAGGCCTGACGGTACGCCGCCTCGGCCTCCTCAAAACGCCGCTGCTCCTGCGCAACTATTCCGAGCTGATGATAGGTGCTGGCAGCCGAGTACCTATCCCCGAACTCCAACTTGATCTCGAGCGCCTGGCGGTAGGCGGCCTCCGCATCCTGCAGCCGCCGCTGCCCTTGGGCGATTATTGCGAGATTGTGGTACGTACTGGCCGCGGAGTACCTGTCTCCGAACTCCAAGTAGATGCCCAGAGCTTGACGGTACGCAGCCTCTGCCTCTTCGAACCGCCGTTGTTCCTGCGCAACCCTGCCGAGACTGTGGTACGTGAGCGCGGCGGAGTGCCGGTCCCCGAACTCAAGGTAGATATCCAAAGCCCGACGGAACGCCGACTCCGCATCCTCGAACCGCCGTTGTTCCTGCGCAACCCTGCCGAGACTGTGGTACGTGAGCGCGGCGGAGTGCCGGTCCCCGAACTCAAGGTAGATATCCAAAGCCCGACGGAACGCCGACTCCGCATCCTCGAACCGCCGTTGTTCCAGTGCAACTGTCCCCAGATTGAGATAAGTACTGGCGGCCGAGTACCTGTCTCCGGACTCCAGCTTGATGTCGAGAGCCTGGCGGTACGCGGCTTCCGCCTCCTCGAACCGTCCCCGCTCCTGTGCAACCCGGCCAAGTTGATGGAAGGCTGCAGCGCCGGTTGCGCGACTGCTGAGCCGCGTAACCTGTTGCGTTGCTTCCTCAGCAGCGGCGAATGCCTCCTCTGTTCTCCCTAGACTCGAGAGAAAGACTGATTGCATGTTCAGCGAGTTAGCCAGGTCCGGCAGGACCACTTCCGGCCGCTCAGCCGCCAAAGTCCGGTAAATCGCCACCGACTCCTCGGCCGCCCCCAGCGCCTCCTCCCGACGCCCCGCGCCAGCCAACGCCCCTGCCAAATTGTTCAGCGAGTTAGCCAGGTCCGGCAGGACCACATCCGGCCGCTCAGCCGCCAAAGTCCGGTAAATCGCCACCGACTCCTCGGCCGCCCCCAGCGCCTCCTCCCGACGCCCCGCGCCAGCCAACGCCCCTGCCAAATTGTTCAGCGAGTTGCCCAGGTCCGGCAGGACCACATCCGGCCGCTCAGCCGCCAAAGTCCGGTAAATCGCCACCGACTCCTCGGCCGCCCCCAGCGCCTCCTCCCGACGCCCCGCGCCAGCCAACGCCCCTGCCAAATTGTTCAGCGAGTTGCCCAGGTCCGGCAGGACCACATCCGGCCGCTCAGCCGCCAAAGTCCGGTAAATCGCCACCGACTCCTCGGCCGCCCCCAGCGCCTCCTCCCGACGCCCCGCGCCAGCCAACGCCCCTGCCAAATTGTTCAGCGAGTTGCCCAGGTCCGGCAGGACCACATCCGGCCGCTCAGCCGCCAAAGTCCGGTAAATCGCCACCGACTCCTCGGCCGCCCCCAGCGCCTCCTCCCGACGCCCCGCGCCAGCCAACGCCCCTGCCAAATTGTTCAGCGAGTTGCCCAGGTCCGGCAGGACCACATCCGGCCGCTCAGCCGCCAAAGTCCGGTAAATCGCCACCGACTCCTCGGCCGCCCCCAGCGCCTCCTCCCGACGCCCCAACTCAGCTTGTCTCTTCGAGAGATTGATGAGGGCGTAGCCCAAAATCGGCCGATAAATGTCCGGCTCGCTATCGGCGGCGCCGTGAAGTCGACTTACAGCCTCAATGGCAAGCCTAACACCGGCTTCGCCGACAACGGATTTTCCCATCGGAATCTGCTCTAGAGTCCGCAGAAAAATGTCAATTGGGACATCCTTGGCAGCACCGAGAACTGACTCCGTCAGCGGTTCCGGGTCTTTCGCCTGGGAAGCAACTGTTAGTGCGATCAGGCTGAGTCGTTCGAAGGCGCCGGAAAGTAGAGCGATGCCTTGACCAATCAAACTGCGCTTTCGTGGCAGCACTCGCGCCAGCAAGACGAGTGCATGGGTGGCCTGCGTGTCAGAAGCACGGCCCACTAGTTGGGGCACTAGACCAGGACTAGATGCCGCTGCATCTACAATGAGCCTGTCACCCAATTCGTCCGGCTGTAGTGAGCCCCAGTATTGATCATGCGCCGTGGGATAGAGGTCGGCGATCCATCGCGCCACGGCAAGCCTGGCATCGTGAGACTGATCTTGGAGCGACGGAACGCGGGCCAACGTGGCCGTCGCCTCCTGTTCGGTTGAGGCGCCCAGCAAAGTCGCTGCCGCCACGGCGAGTTCGAGCGTGTCCGGCTGGTAATCAAGGTGCCGCTCACTGGCGGTACGGCGCCAGTAGCGGCGCTCGTGGTCGAGCAGGACATCTTCACGCGAACGGTCACCCGGCTCGGTGATGGGATGAGGGCCCGCCTGCAGCAGAGCCGTGAGTGCTGCCACTTGCAGATTGAGTGGCGAGCCGTACTTATCGCTTACGAGGTCGGGGGGCGCTGCAAGGGCTCCGGTCAGGCTGCGCCAGTCGGTCCCAGGGTCAAGATCGGGTAGTCTCCCAGCAAATGCTTCCAGCGCGCCCTGCCACGCTGCGGCACGGTCCCCGGCACCTGTGTACAACGCGGTCAGCGAGGTCACGGTGGCGGTCGCCAGGGGGTCAGGGTATTCCAAGCGCAGCTGAGTCCACCAGTCGCCCGCAGTACGAGCCAGCAGTAGCAGCCGGACCGGTGCAATATCCGAGGCGTCCCAGACTGCGGTGAGCAGCCGAGCGAGCTGCGGTGTCCGCGTCTCCGCATAATCAACTATCAGCAGAACCGGCGTAGCGGCGCTGCGAAGTGCTGCGAGATCCATCTCATCACCGGAACGGTCTGGCTGTAGGAAACCCGCAACCCAACCCGAGTCGGCCATCCTGCGGGCAAGCTCACGGGCCAGCCGAGTCTTCCCCAAGCCACCCGGGCCAGTCACCAGCCGGACGGCGACAGCGCTCGGTGCAGCACACCAATTAAGCAAATCGAGGAGAATCCTCTGGCGACCTGCGAAGGGAACCACAGAAGCGTCGGCACGAAGCAGATCGCTCGGCGACACAAGCCGCGGAGACTGGTCTCCTCTGGAGAGAATTGGAGAGGTCACAGCAACAGCCTTGGTTCTTCTAGAAGTTGATTGTAGATCGTTTCCCGCTCTTCCCCACTCATGGCCGCGACGACTTCAACGATGGTGCTGCGCCGACCCTCCGCTCCTGTCCGCGCCAGTACAGCCGCAGCGATTGCAGCCTCTTCCAACTCCCTCCTTCGACTCACGAGGACCCTCCTGAGCCCAGCAAGCGTGTCCTCGCTCCGCGAACTTGCGCGAACGAGGAATATAAGTCCCTGCACCCTCTGATCGTAAGTGGCGTCAGCCAACAGCCTGTCGAGCAACGCGCGATCACTCCTCAGCACCGCAGCGATGTGATGCTCTGCCAAGGGGTCCGGCTGTAGTGAGCCCCAGTATTGATCATGCGCCGTGGGATAGAGGTCGGCGATCCATCGCGCCACGGCAAGCCTGGCATCGTGAGACTGATCTTGGAGCGACGGAACGCGGGCCAACGTGGCCGTCGCCTCCTGTTCGGTTGAGGCGCCCAGCAAAGTCGCTGCCGCCACGGCGAGTTCGAGCGTGTCCGGCTGGTAATCAAGGTGCCGCTCACTGGCGGTACGGCGCCAGTAGCGGCGCTCGTGGTCGAGCAGGACATCTTCACGCGAACGGTCACCCGGCTCGGTGATGGGATGAGGGCCCGCCTGCAGCAGAGCCGTGAGTGCTGCCACTTGCAGATTGAGTGGCGAGCCGTACTTATCGCTTACGAGGTCGGGGGGCGCTGCAAGGGCTCCGGTCAGGCTGCGCCAGTCGGTCCCAGGGTCAAGATCGGGTAGTCTCCCAGCAAATGCTTCCAGCGCGCCCTGCCACGCTGCGGCACGGTCCCCGGCACCTGTGTACAACGCGGTCAGCGAGGTCACGGTGGCGGTCGCCAGGGGGTCAGGGTATTCCAAGCGCAGCTGAGTCCACCAGTCGCCCGCAGTACGAGCCAGCAGTAGCAGCCGGACCGGTGCAATATCCGAGGCGTCCCAGACTGCGGTGAGCAGCCGAGCGAGCTGCGGTGTCCGCGTCTCCGCATAATCAACTATCAGCAGAACCGGCGTAGCGGCGCTGCGAAGTGCTGCGAGATCCATCTCATCACCGGAACGGTCTGGCTGTAGGAAACCCGCAACCCAACCCGAGTCGGCCATCCTGCGGGCAAGCTCACGGGCCAGCCGAGTCTTCCCCAAGCCACCCGGGCCAGTCACTACGCGCACATCAACAGGTTCACCAGACGTGCTCCAGACCAAAAGGCGAGCAAGCTCGGCCCTCTCCCTGAATGGTACCGTCTCAAGATCTGCTCGAAGTAGTGTGGCTGGGGACAGCCGCGGGGCCCGGGCTAGCCGTACGAGCAGAGGCGCCAATTCAACTGATTCCACCAGCAGTGATTGCCCGGCCTCTGATAGAAGACGGCGAAACGTTGGGTCTGCAGTAAGAGCATAAATCGGGATTGCCGTTAGGCGATCTTCGCCAAATCCGAGGGTGTCCTGGGTAACGATTCCGATAAGCAATTGGCCACTGGTGAGTCCCGCACCAGAAAGGCCTGCCCATGGAGAGGGATCTTCGGGTTCACTGGTTCGGTCGGGCACAGCGGAAGTCACGCTTATGTCATACCGTTGGCCAACCAGTCCTGTTCCAGGGTTCAAGGTGCCGCTGAGCTGCTCTGTATCACGCGTATGATCGGCTCCTCTGAGCACACGCGGGAATCCGATCGACTCGATAGGCAGGCCAGCCGCGCGACCGGTTGCTCGCCCCAGACGCACTGGATTGGCCAGCGGAGGGGTCCAATCTGGATCAGTTATCTCTACAAGAGCCGCATCCAAGCCACCGCGAGCCATCCATACAATGATCCCCGAATGGAAGTCTGGAGAACCGTGCGCCGCGACTTCAACATTGTCATATTGGACGCCTGTAACAAGGTCAGCGACGACGTGGGCTGCAGTAAGCGCAAGTCGCTGTGTGATAAGAGTGGCAGATCCCACGGACCTGGATTCATTCGGACGACGGGCTCGTACACGCAGTACACGCTCAAATGCGAGCATTCGGAACTCCGCAAAGCGCGACAGGATAAACTACCAATTCAATTTTTATGAAAATTACCTCCCAAAGCTTCTAGATAAATGTGATGCGAGAATACGATTTATGCTATACGCGCACCAGCTATAACATCCGCAGCTAGTCGTCGTCCGATATAAGCGGAGATTTACCACCGCCGGTCTGAGGCTTCATTTCGAGAGTGACTCGATGCGTCGCCGCACGGCCGACCTTTCCAGAAGCACCTAGTTCGACAACCCAAAACCGAACACCGCCCTTCGCGTCGGCGTCCGCAGTGGCCTCTACCTCGAATTCCATAGTGACAGTTCCAAGCTTGAACTGTAGCGCTTCCCCCTTAGCAGCATCCATCGACTCAATCAGTTCAGCTCGCAGCGCGGTGACGGCGTCCGCCAGGCCGGCCACAGTTCCCTCTGGTTTTGTTCTAGCTATACGCATCATCTTGTTCGCATTCCGTCGGTTATGATCATGTCAGCGTTTCGAAAGTTGTGGGGCTGGTGGACACGGGGCTGACCACAGCAGCGGTGACGCAGACGAAGGTACTCCTTTTAGACGGCCCATGGGATAGTTCGCGACGACACACTCCGGCGGCTTACCCGAGCCTGCGAGAGGTCCGCGCTGATCACGCGAGCCGCGAGCTCAGCCTCGAAGGCGACGTCCTGAAACGGCTATCGTCTTCCAACCTGTCGGGACAGTGCGACGATGGATGGACCGTCGTCCATACTTCCTGGTCAAAAGTGCTTGCCTACTGGGGATGAATCTTGCCATGACCGAGATCTCGGCAGCTGAATACCTTTCACGCCGGCTCATCTGACAGATCGTGACAGCCCAGTCCCCTCGCAGCCCGAAACGCGCAGAAATTCTCCGCGTGGGCTGCTGTGGTGAGACTCGGTTGGTCAGTTAGTCGCGGTAGGGACACCATCCTGATCGACATGGACAGTCACAAGCCCGTGGACGTGCTGCCCGACCGCGAGTCCGGCACACTCGCCGCCTGGCTGCGCGAACATCCCGAGGTCCAGACGGTGTGCAGGGACAGGGCCGGAGCGTATGCCGAAGGCGTCCGGACCGGAGCCCCGCAGGCGATTCAGGTTGCCGACAGGTTCCACCTGTGGAAGAACCTGTGCGAGGCGGCCGAGAAGACCGTAGCCGCACACCACCATTGCCTTCGCGCCGCCGCTGCAGCCCAGGTTGATCCGGTCACCCCGGAGCCTCCCGCGCCTGTCTCGTTGCCTGCGGCCGAGTCCGCCGCCCCGCCCGGGCGCGCTTACCGGCTGGCCGAGCGCACCCGCACGCGGTACGCCGAGGTGCAGGACTGCCTCGCCCGCGGGCTCTCTCGCGCCGCCACCGCGCGGGAGCTGAACCTCGACATCCAGACGGTGCGCCGGTTCGCGAACGCCACCTGCGCAGAGGAACTGCTCGGCAAAGCCGAGCACCGCGCTACCAAGCTCGACTCCTACATCGACCTGGTCAACCAGCGCTGGAACGAGGGCGTGGCCAGCGCAGAGACCATCACTGCCGAGCTGCGCAGCCACGGATTCAAAGGCGACGTCCAGACCGTGCGCCGCTACCTGAAGCCCTTCCGGCTGCCTGGCACCAGCAGCAGCCACCCCGACCCGCACCGCCGCAACCCCGCCCCCGCCGCCCCTGCCGTCCCGAAGCCCAGAACGATCAGCAAGGCGCTGCTCACCCACCCCGACCGCCTGACCGAGGACGACGCACTGATCGTGAAGAACGCCACCGGCGGATGCGCCCACCTCGAACGCCTCCACCAGCACGTCCGGTCATTCGCCAAGATCATGGCCCAGCGGCGCGGCACGGAACTGCCCGCCTGGCTGGAGGCGGTGGAGGCCGACGACTTGCCGGAATTGCGGAGCTTCGCCGCAGGCATCCGTCGCGACCTGTCCGCCGTCATCAACGGACTGACCCTGGAACACAGCTCCGGCGCTGTCGAGGGCAACGCCACACGCGTCAAGCGGCTCAAGCGAGACGGCTATGGACGAGCCAAATTCGATCTCCTCAGGGCACAAATACTGATTGCCGCCTGAGCGCCGTCACGTGATCATCGCCAGAGCCGAATAACGTGATCGCCGACACCCGGTGGCCCATCGAGCCCGTCACAGGCCGACGGGGCGCCAGGCCGGGGAGACGCCAGATGACCACGGCGGGATGGCGGGGGTCGTAGAGCTCCTGGGCGTCGGACGTGGTCCCCGTCCCCGCGGAAATGCTGCCGCTCAGTTCGTGAAGGAATGGGGCCATGAGAGGCGGAACCCGATGCGTTCCCCGCTGCGGGTCACGATCCGCTAGTCGACGCCGAGGATGCGCAGGCCGTGGTGGGTTCTGAAGTCCTCGTAGTCCTTGAGGTTCAAGGTCGCGAGGGGCAGGTCGTAGGTGAGGCAGCACGCCGCAACCCACATGTCGTTGACTGGCCGGGGCTGGCCGCGCAGCGTCGCTGCGGCTGACAGGCGGCCCCAGGAGACGGCCACGGCGTCGTTGCCCGGCAGGACGGCCATCCCTGATATCCAGTCGGCCAGCGCTTGGCGGCTGCGCGTGCCCCAGTGCCGGATCTCGGCCCACTTGGTCAGTTCACCGAGCGTGATGAACGTGATGAGCGGTCGCCGTCCGATCAGGCGCGTCGCCAGCGGGTCGGGCCGTCTGCCCTTGTGGCTCAGGGACGCGACGTCGGTGTCGAGGATGACGGGTTGCATCGCGGCAGGGCTCAGGCGAGGTCGCGGTGCCGTTCGGCGGCGGTGAACGCGAGGAACTCCTCAAGTTCGGCGTCAGAGGAGAAGGTGTCCGCTGTCAGGTCGGCTGCGGACGCGAGCGGCTGAGTTCCCTTGGCAGCGAGCAGTTCCTCGACTGACAGCCCCGGCGTCGGCCAGATGGAGGCCCGCTCATTATCGAAAGGCGCACTCATCGAAACCTCGCTAGCTCTCAGCATCCAAGCCCTTCCGTCAAAGCATACGGCGCACTTCCGGCGCGGCCTCCGGTTTATCGAGGTAGATCACATCCCACCATAGTCGACTGTGCACATGTATTTTCGTCTACGGTACGCGGATTTGGGCGCAAAGAGGAAACCGTCGTCTAGTGCCGCATCAGGCAACGTTCGCCCCCTGTGGTGACGGTTTGGCTGCCGACGGCTTCGGCTGCTGGCGATAATCGACTGGTGAGCGCCATCGAACGCCCTATGCCGCCCCTGAACGCCGACGAGCGCACCACGCTCGAAAGCTGGCTTGACTTCCACCGCGTCACCCTCGCCATCAAGTGCGAGGGACTGGACAATAGTCAGGCCGCAGCCGCGTCCGTGCCGCCGTCCGCCGTCACGCTGACCGGCCTTGTCCAGCACATGGCGGAGGTGGAGCGGAACTGGTTCCGCCGGGTGCTCGCCGGAGAGCAGGCCCCGCCCATCTACGACCCGCGGGCAGACCCGGATGGTCCCGACGGCGGCTTCGAGTTGGCTGAGAGTGCCACCTTGCGCGATGCCCTCACCACCTGGCGCGCGGAGATCGCCTGTGCCCGACAGCACTGCGCTGAGCGGGCTCTGGCCGACACTGGCCGCATCATGGAGCAGGACGTCAGCCTCCGCTGGATCTACGTCCACATGATCGAGGAGTATGCCCGCCACAACGGCCATGCCGATCTGCTGCGGGAACGCATCGACGGCACCACCGGCGTATAGCGCGGGTGAGCAGCCTTGCCGTCCTGTCGGCGACGGTACGGTGGCGTAGGTTGCTGGCGCGGCGATCCCGGTCCTCGGCGCAGTCCTCAGACGGCGGGTCACCTGGCGATAGGGCGAACGTTGCCTGATGCGGCACTAGGTCTCCGGAACGGGTCTCGCCGCGGCACCGCCCCGCTTTGCGGGCAAGAAGTATCCGGTGCCACGCGGAGCAGCGGGCGTCGCTGCGACCGATCACAGGGGCGAACGGGCATCTTGCCCGTCGGACTTAGGCGACGCACCGCGATGTCAGCCGTCGAGGTCACCGGATGCGATCGTGGCGATTGCCCGCGCCTGCCCGTGGGCCGCCGACTCGGCTGGCCTCCAACCCCACACCATGTACCGATTCTGGGCTTCCCGTGAGTGCAGGATGTCAATCCCAGTGTGGATTAACGTATTCGTCAGAAAGCGCTGGCTCAGTGCCGCAGCGTGGTGACGTACACCAACGAGGGACTCCGGAGCGAAACCCCAGCCGAAGGGGACCTAGATGCCCGAGCCCGACATCTACCCGCTAGTCAAGGCGGCCGTCGAGGACCGTGCGCACGCCATCAACCAGATGATCATGGATGCCCAACTAGCAAAGGCTCCGTTTCCTGGCAAGAACGTGCAAAACGTGATCAATATCTCCGTAGCCGACAATACGGTCGGCTATCTCTCCTATCTACTTGGCGACTCTCATCGATGTGATGTTCGGGCAGTTGGTTGAACTGAGGAAGGGCGGGAGCTAGCCGCCGTCTACGCATCGGGCGCGGATGCAAGGAAGCGCGGCAGGACGGCATGGTTAGGACGGCTTGAGTTGGCCCCACCATGACGCCTTGAAGTGGCCCCACCCCGATCATCGGGAACGGTATGTCGGCTTGACTTGGCCCCACCCCTGACCTGGCTCTTTCTTCTCGGTGCCGCCTGAAGTGGGGCCACATCGAACCGTCACGATGCCGCCAGGTGGGGCCAGATGGAGCCGTCATGGTGGGGCCAAATGGAACCGTCATAGCCAGACGGCAGGGTCGTGTACCTGGAGCCGCTCGAAGCGGGCACGCCACCTGCCTCCCGTGCTTGGCGACGGCATGGCCTGAGTGCGTGACAACAACCTCGTGCGCCGGGCGCTCAACGACATCCTCGGCGCCGATGGCTGGGAGACGGAGACTCGTCCCACCAGGCAAGTCCCGCGCGTGGATCACCGCGACCAACCAGGCCCGAGATCGCACCGACGACATGCCTGAACTCCCGGCCGACTGGGCCGCCGACGACCCCTTCGACCAAACGAACCTCCTGACGACGGCTTGTTCTGATTCCGCTGCTACGCCGCGCCCAGTACGGCGTCGCCCGGGTCACCGTCCGCTGCGTGGTCGCTCTTAGGGCGTAGGGAACCACTGGTTATAGGAGCGGCCGTCGGGGCCGATCCAATAGTCGGGGCCGTTCGTCGAGTGGCCGATCATGATGGCGGCGGCTTGACTCGTCGACTCGAACAGGGCATCGCGGGTGAGGCGCAGGTATCCACCGGAGGGAACCAACCCTAGGGAGTCACGTAGGTTCCGCCGGATGAGCAACTCCGAGGTTCTGAGGGACGACTTGTCCTCGAGGCCGGCCATGGAGTCGGCGCTCACCAGGAACCCGTCGTCGCATCGGCGGCCCCGCGCCTCGTGCACGGTCTCGATGAGCAACCGGAACTCCGGTGTCGAGGGCCACGGGGCCCAGGGCACCGTGCGGTCCGGGGATGCCGGTCCGCCGGGCGCGAGGATGCGCTCGACTTCCCGGGTCAGCCAGTTGCCGTCCCGCAGGACCTTGGCTACGTGCTTGACACCTTTCCCGACGGGCAAGCCCTTCTCCGTGAGCCTGCGCCGGACGCTGCCGCTGAGGTCCAGCACCGCCGCGTAGACGTGACCTGGCACGTTCGCCAGGTGGTTGTCCCAATCGGAGGCGATGTCGTCGATTCGGTCGTCGCCAAGGCGGCGCATGACCATGTGAACGATGACCAGCCTGCCGAGGGCGGCCACGGACTTGCTGCGCTCGGTGGGTGTAGCAGCGACCTGATCGAGGGCCTCGCTGACGAGGCGCAGCGCCTGCACTCTCCGCCAGACCTCGACCGCCGTGACCTCCTCGTCGAACAGCTTCCGGTAGGCCGGGTCCCGAGTAGCCCAGAGCGAGGCGGTGTCCCGCGCAACCTGCATCAGTGCACTAGCTTCATGGCGCGCGCAAGCCATGGCGATCATCGCCTCTTGGACTGAACAACCCTTCTCCCGGGTGGGTATGGGGTCGTTCGTGCGGATGGCGTAATCCATGCCCCAGGTGAGGGCAAATTCGTCGCGCAGTCGTTGCTGTGCGTGGTCCATGGCCACGAGGTCGCGGGCGGTCATCTGGTTGGAGCGGTTGGTCGCCCGGGCGACCTGCGCGCCGAACCCGACTGGCGCGTGGTCCAGTCGGACGAAGCGGATGGGAACTTGAGCCTTCTCGACTGCGGCCCGGTTCACCTTCAGCGCTCGGCCGATACTGTCGACGGTCTGCGCGCCGTTCACGATTCGCAGCCCGAAGAAATCATGTAGTATCGGCCCTTTCCTGTTTCCGACGCCCTTCCACTTGTTGCATAGCGCGGTGACTCCAACGTGGAAGTACCAGAAATTCTCGGGCTCTTCTAGCAGGCAGCGGACGATCTCGTCATTGACTTCGCTGTCTTTGATCGCCGTCCGCACATTGTCGTCGAGCAGGTCCTTTCCGTGTTCTAGGTACCAGTCGCCGAGTTCGGCGGCATTGATCGTTCCTTGCAGGGACAGGTGATCTTCGCGGATGCGACTGTCGTATGCTACTGAGCCTCGGACCTGGACTCCGCGGTCGCGCCCCGCACCGCGCCATACCTCGTCGGCGAAGTCGGTGAGGCTCAGGAAGCGGCAGCTGACCTCGATTTCCTTCTCAAGGAGCGGTTCCAGCTCTTGCTCGGCTTCAATTCTGGTGTTGGAAGATACCGGGTTTACGCCACTTGAAGCGAATACCAGCTCGAATCGCGTGCTTGTCTCACCGTCCAGCAGCGGGTCGATTTCATGGAGGTGATTCCATAGCAGGTTGTCTGGGTGCAAGGAGCGGCCGATGAGCTTCTTGAAGCCGGCGAATAGTTCTCGGACCTCGCCGACCTTGTAGGTATGGACGCCGTTCGCTGACCACTTCGCTTGGACCAGGTAGATCGTGGGTGCGGGGGAAGGGGCGCCGGCGATGGCGAAGCCGTCGATGCCGTCGTCGTTGAAGTAGTCGGTCACTCGCTTGGCGGCTTCGGTGTCTGAAATCTCGGAGACAAGGCGCGCGGCCATCCCGGCGAACCCGCGTGACCGGAGTTGGTCTTGGGTCGGAGGAGCGCCTCGCACGCCTCCCTGGTGCACATCGGGCACGAACCGCGTGTCGATGGCGTGGGCGAGCTGGCGCAACGCTAGCGACTGGGACGGGTGTAGCGGTGCTCGGGCCATCTGCCTCAGCTACCTTCCACGTTTCTTCCGCGCTTGACAAGCCGTCAGAAAGCAATCTCTGCGCCGACTCTAACGACAAGTGCCGACAAACCAGTGCGGAATCGCCGCGATGGGATGTGCGTCAATTTTGTGGTAACTGACCGGTAGCTTGCGTGGTTTCCTGGTCAGGCTGTTCGTGTCTGAGTGTCCGTGGTGTTGCAGATGGCATCCTAGGTGCTGCTGGCCTCGCGGTGATCGGAAGTGGCACGTAAGCCACCGGGCCGAGGACGGTGTCGAACGTCTTGTCCCGGTAGCCGACGAAGACGGCCTCGTGGCCCTGGTCGCAGGGAACCTGCGGCCCCGGTGACCCTGGCCGGCCGGACAGGACCTCGCCCGGCATGCCCGCCCCCAGGCGGAGCAGCCCGGCCCGGATCACCCGCCCGGCGCCTCCATGCCAGCGTCGCCGAGCGCGTCCAGAACCGGGCGTCCGCAGGCGGGTCGTTCATGTTGATCACGGAGACGGTCCGGCTGATGTCCTGGCCGCGTGGTTCTGGCCTGGAGCCACTACTGGGCCGCCCGGCCCTGGTTTCCTACGGGACGGCGGCCTGCTCGTTGGCGAATTCGGCATTGAGCTGGCGGGCAAGTGCGTTCAGGCTCTCGTTAGACCCCTTGACCCCGCCGTTACGCAGTGCCCGCCGGGACACGGGTTTCCCTGCCGTGGCTAGCCTCAGAGCAATCAAGGATGCCTGAACGCCGCCTTGGTCTGGGGCACTGGAGATGACGCGCTCAGCGGCACCGGGCGGTCCTGCCGGACCCGGCGAGAGCGCAGAGGCGCTAGTCCTCGGAGACGGACCGGTCCGGACCGTGATCCTGGTTCCGGACTGCTGGTCCTGGACCCGGTCCGGCTGGTCCTGATCCCGATACCGGTCCGGATGGTCCGCGGACTGGTGCTCGGCGGACCATTCCGGGGACCGCGCGTCGGCCGGTCCGCCGGACCGGCCGTCCGGATGGTCCGCCGCTCTGGCGTCCTCGCGCAGCATGTGGGCCAGGGTGGTCCCCATGCCCAGGACCAGGACCGGGAGGCAGGAGACGAGGGTGGTGATGACCCAGGGTGCCCGGGTGACGTGGTCCTGGTCCATGAGGTGGAACGCGACCTGCCCGGCCATGCCAAGCGCGAACGAGCAGATCGCTGACCACCGGGCGAACCGCCGGGTACGGTCGCTGATCGCGTGCCCGGTGGCCAGCCAGGCACGCAGCGCGTAGGCCGCGTAGCATTCGACCCCGACCGGCAGGGTGACGGCTGTGTCCAGGTGGAGCGAGGACCAGATGCCCGGCAGGAGGGGGACCATGCCGAAGCCGGTCTTCTGCGCGATGCCGACCCAGCCGGACCATACCTCGGCCGCCGCGGGAACCGCGAGGACCAGCAGCGGCCAGGACCGGATGGTCTTCGCATGGTCCCGGACCGCCCCGGACCGGGTCCGCGGACGGGGACCGCACTGGGGACCGCGCAGGCGCCGGACCGGCCTGCGCCACGGGGAAGTCAGCCAGCGCTGTCATGTTGGCCCCCTTCCGCCAGCACGAGCGGGTGCGGCTCGCCGGTCAGCGCGGACAGGGCCGCGGCGACCTCGGCGAGCGTGGCGCGCACGTAGGTCGATGTGGCGCTGCCCGACTCCTTTGCGCCGTCGGTGTGGCCGGCGTAGGCGTGGGCGACCGCGTACCCGAAGTTGCGCTCCACCCACGTGAGCGTTGTATGCCGGAGCCAGTGGGTGCTGATCCCCTGGGTGCGGACCCAGGGGAGTTCCCTGCCGAGGCGGACCCACAGGTGGTCGTACCGGCGGTCGGTGATCTGGCGCCCGTTCCGGTAGCGGAGCAAGGGCTCGTTCGGCGGAGCGTGCCGCTCCTCGGCGTGCTGTGCCAGCGCTGCCATCAGGGTCGGGGAGACCGGCTGCCAGCGGAACGTCTCGCCCTTCTCCCGGAGCATGATCACGCACTGCTCGGGTTCCAGGTCCTGGGGACGAAGCGCGAGCGCGCCGCCGCGATGGCAGGCGGTCTCCGTGTGGAGCCGCAGGATGAGCGTGTCTAGTTCGGGGTCATCGCCCGTGACGGCGGCGACCTGGTTGATCTCCGCCAGGCGGGCGTCGGCCAGCGCCCGGCGGGTGGACGGCAGGCGGCGCGGCTTGGCCACCTTGCGGGCAGGGTTGTCCTTCTCGTCGATCAGCCCGTCGTCCACGGCACGCCGGTACAGGCAGCGCAGCGCCGAGATCAGGTTCTCCGCAGCGTTGTGCCCGCCCCGGCTGTTGCGGCGCTGCACCGCGTTCGCCTTGAAATAGGCCACGAGCTGCTTGATCTCCGACGGCGTCGGCTCGTCCAGGTGCCGGCTCGCCCCACTGCTCGATGACCCGCTTCCAGTAGGAGCCGTACGCCCTCAAGGTAGCCGGGGTAAGCGTGGCGGACACGACCGGGACGTACTCGGCGAAGGTCGGCACGGGCGGCCGGTTTCGAGGGGCGGCGCTCAGGTCGTCCAGGGACAGGCCCATCGACTTCAGGACCAGCAGCGCCGCGTCTATGTTGGCCTGGTGGGACGAGGCTGAAGAAGCCGGGGAGGTGGTCATGGTCGTCCTCCTTGTAGGTGCTGGAACGAGCCGTGGGCGCGGATGGCCTGGTCCACCACGGCGAGAGAGTAAGCAGCGAGGCTGCCGCAGTCCGGGAGCGCGGCCAGCAGAACCTGGTCGCCGGCCTCCAGGCCGCAGCGGCGGCGCAGCGCGGCCGGGATGGTGATGTAGCCGCTGGCGGGCAGGGTGACCATGCCGCCGGGATCACGGCGCGCGGTCACCACGCCCGCATCAGCGGTGAACGTCAGCAGGTCGCCGCCGGCCCAGCCCAGCACGGCGATGATGGCCCGCTCGCAGACCCGGCCCGAGGAGTCGATGCGGGCGATCCCGTACACGACGTCCTCCGGCATCGACGGCACAGGAACCGGGCGGGCCAAGGGCAGCCGCCGGACCGCAGCCGACCTGGCACGCTGCCGGGACGCCGGGACACCGGAGGAAGGGATAACAGGAGCCAGAGGCTGCGCGGTCACAGCTGCCTCCCCGGGAGGAGGACACGGCTGGCCGCGATGCGGACGGCAGCGCCGCCGACGCAGTTACCAAGGCGATGTGCGCGAGGGGGATTTCCCGCCCGTACCGGCATCTGAAGCACGGCTTGACCACACTGGCCAGTGCGTTTTCCCCGGATGGGGAAAACGAACCGGCGCGTGTTCAAGCGGTTGCCGAACCGGGGGAAATGCGCGTATCTGTGCGGTGGAGGTGGGATTTGAACCCACGGAGGGGTTGCCCCCTCACACGCTTTCGAGGCGTGCGCCCTCGGCCACCAGGCGACTCCACCGCAGACGGGCTTCGGTCATGACGATCTCGCCCCGTGCCGCGAGCAGTCGCAGTGCTCGCTCGAAGTTGCTAGGCGTCTGGGCCCACGCGTGCCGGTTGCCGGCGGGACAGTCCAGGCGCGCCGGCCACCAGGAAGTCCGCCAGCTTGGCCAGGCTCCAGGTCGAAAACGGCAGGTCGAACTCGGCCGGCTTGGCCTTGGCGATCTTCTTGACCTCCCGCCGCTGCGCCAGCGTGAACTTCGGAGGACGTCCTCCGCGGTACTTCGGGTACAGCGACCCGAACCCGTCGGCGTTGAAGTTGCGGATCACATCCCGCACCCAAGGCGACCTTCGCGATCGCGGGCACGTCCATGCCCTGAGCGGACAGCAGCACCATCTGCGCCCGCCGCCAGGTCACCACCGACCCGCTGCCGCGGCGGATGATCCGCACCAGCCGCTGGTCCTCGTCATCGTCGATCTCACGTACCCGCAGGCGTTCACTCACCGGCCCAGACTCGGCGATCAGCACCTGCGGGGGAAGCTCCAGGCGTGCGAAGCTCCAGGCGTGCGAACGCAACCTTCTACGGCACCAGCGTCATTTCGCAGCTGACCCGATCATGCCGATCACTTCCGCGGCCGGGCGCACATCGCCGAAGGACCTGTAGATGGTATGGAGTGTGGCGTTGTGGTCCTGGTCACGCATTGCCGCGCAGGCATCGGCCACCATGATGACGCGGTAGCCCAGGGTGCTCGCGTCGCGGGCCGAGGACTCGCAGCAGACGTTGGTCACCGTGCCGGTGACCAGGACCGTGGTGATGCCGCGTTCCTCCAGCAGTGACGGGAGCGGGCAGCGGCCGGGAAAGAACGCGCTGAAGGCGGTCTTCTCCGCCAGCAGGTCATCTGGATGCACCTCGAAGCCCTCCCAGATCCTGCCCGCCACGGGCCCGTCCCCCCCGGATCGCCGGAACGCGGCGGCCATCTCCGGCCCGAAGAACTCCTCAGACACGACCTGCCGGTCAGCCGGGGCAGGCACCACCCAGGCGACCGTGCCGCCGGCCCTGCGCAACGCGGCGGCGATCCCGCTGATGTTCGGCACGATGCCCAGGCAGTAACTGCTGTCCGACACGAAGAACCGCACCATGTCGATCACCACGAGCGCGCTCTGCCCGGGCTCCAGCGTCTCGAAGGCGTACCGCCTGCCGCGCCGCTCCTCCTGACGGGCATACTCGCGATCCTCAATCCGCCAGGCATGCAGCTTCCCCGTCATGCCGTACATCATCACACGGCGCTCGACCGGCGAACGTTGTCTGTCCCGGCACTAACTGGCCTGGTGATACCGAGCTGGTCATAGCGACGAAGACCTGACGGGACGCCTGCAACGCGTCGCCCTAGCCGCTGACACGAGCGGCGCCTGGCAACACTGGTGCAGGCGGAGAGATCCTGACAATAAGAATGCCTGTCGGCTCTTAGCTCAGGTCCCGCTGGCGGCGGCTACATGCTAAGCGCGTTCTTGGCGATGAGCGTGGCGGCGGTGATCGTCTGTTCGGTGGGGCGGGGACGCCAGCCGAGCTGGGTGCGTGCTTTGCTGCTGTCGACGAGCCTGGTGCGGCCGAGCTCGGGGCGCAGCATCGCCATCTGCGGGTTGCGCCGCGCGAGCAGCTTGACGACGATGTCGGGCATAGTGCGGGTGGGTAACTTGGCGGTTTTGTTCGGAGCTTCTCGTGCAGGATGCGGCCGATCTCCCGGTAGAACAGGAAGGTGCCCGAACCGAGGAAGCGCTGGCCTGCGGCGGCCGGGCTAAGGCACTGACGGCCTCTTGACTGCCGACTATCTGCGGTCAATGCTCTATGGAGCACGCTTCACCAAATTTCTTGCAAGGGGATAGTGATGCACGCTCAGTTCCTCGGTAAGGACCCTGACTCTCAGGTCGACAACTCCCCCACGCTCTTCGTCACCGACCGGACGGACCGGCGGACGTTCATCGCCCAAGGGTGGAAGGTCACCGATCCCCAGGCCCTCGCCGACGTCGGCCCCGTCCCTGACCACGAGGGCATCATCGAGATACCCGAAGACGTGCTGAGGTTCTACGCGCGTGCCTACCAGGAGCAGGAGGCGGAACACTGACCCAGCTCATCCCGCCAGGCCCGGCCATCCGCCAGTTCTTCTACGAGTTCAGGTACACGGCCTTCCGGCTGGAAGCCCGCGACCGCTACGACGCGCCGTACGAAAACGAGTCGCTGGCCAAGTTCCTAGCCGGAGAGCAGGACGACCTGCCCTGGATGCAGAGCTGGCTCGACATGCTGCGGGAAGCCGCCACGACGGGCCGGTGCTTCGCCCGGGTACGGGTGGTGACCCTGCCGCTCACCGACTACAGCCGCTTCGGCGTCTGGTGCGCCCAGTTCACGGGTGCGGCCGGCGAGGACATCCGCTACCTTGTCCGTGACCAGGCCCAGGCAGCCGGGCTGCCGAACCAGGATTACTGGCTGTTCGACTCACGCAAGCTGGTGCGCATGCACTTCGACGACGGTGACCGCTTCCTCGGCGGTGAGCTGGTCGAAGACCCAGACGAAATCGTGCAGGCGAACTACTGGCGCGACGCTGCCTGGCACAAGGCAGCACGACGGGACGACTTTGCCGACCAACAAGCTGTCGGGCGTGTCCAACGTCCATGAAGCCCGCATAGCGCTCGGACACCGGCTCCGCGAGCTGCGCACAGCCGCCAACTTGAGCGGTCGCCAGCTCGCGGGGCTGCTGTCGTGGCCTGCCTCGAAAATCTCCAAGCTGGAGAACGGCCGCCAGACCCCGAGCGACGACGACATCCGGGCATGGACACGGGCCACCAGCAACGAGGCCGAGACCGAAACACTACTCGCCTCGCTGCACACCCTCGAAGTCCAGCACGCCGAATGGCGGCGCATCCTGCACGCGGGCATCCGCCCCCGGCAGAACGAGCTGGCCGGCCTCGACCAGGAAACCAGGCTGCTGCGGGTGTTTGAGTCCACGGTCATTCCCGGCTTGCTGCAAACCGCCGAGTACGCGCGGGTACGCTTCGCCGAGGGTATCCGGGTTTTCAGCCTCACCAGCGACATCGACGAGGCGGTACAGGGCCGTATCCAGCGGCAGGAGATCTTGTACCGGCCCGACAAGCGGTTCCACTTCGTGCTCACCGAAGCTGCCTTGCGGATACGGCTCTGCCCGCCCGAGATCATGCTCGGACAGCTCGACCGCCTTATATCGCTCTCGGCACTGCCCAGCGTCAAGCTCGGCATCATCGGGTTCCAGACGACGTACTCCGCGTCGCCCTGGCACGGCTTTTGGATATACGACACAGATCGCGTGCTCGTAGAGACCTACTCCGCAGCGCTGACCCTGGCCCAGCCGCCGGAGATCGAGCTGTACGCCCGCGTGTTTGACGAGCTGGCCGCCGTCGCCAGCTACGGCCGGGCGGCCCGGTCCATCATCAACGGCGTCATAGACGACCTAGCGGCCGAGATACCTGACGAGGATGGCTCGTAATTTCTCGCCAAAACGCAGTTCAGGAAATTTCTAGAAACTCGGAGAAATTTTCTTCTCACTATTCGGTATCTCTTTTACGCTGTCGATTGAGCCTCCCGCTCTGCCGGCACCAGTGAAAAGAGAACCAGGTGAGTACCGTCATCCGCCATCGCCCGGTCAAGGTGAGCACACCGAAAAGGGCGCAGGTGATGACCGGATGGTTACGGTGTGGCTCTGGGAGACGGACGGCCCCAGTCGCAGCGCCAGCGGCGTCACCGCCGACGACGCCGCAGCCAGGGACGCCGCCAGGGAAGGAATGATCACCACCGGGGCGACCACGGCCACGGTGGAACAGGCGGCGCACCATGGCGGGGGCGGGTGGATGCGGTCGGGATACTCCCGCACCGGGACCGGCTGGACCGCCAGGCGCAGCGGCAACCGGATCAGGTGGAGCAGGTTCCACCGGCCGCAAAGGGCCGCATCGTGACCCGCTTGGAGCACACCCCGATGCCCGCCCTCGCCCCGGCCCGGTTCGCCGCCCGGCACCTCCCGCCACCTCACCGACCACCACCAGAGACGGAGGTCTCCCATGGCTCACCAGCTCATCGCCAGCCCTTACCCCGATGGCCACCTGGTCGTCAGCCCTGGCCGGGAGGGAGGTATCAAGATCGGGGTGAACAAGTACGCCGAGCTTCGTGTCGCCGCGGTCGCCGCTCCCGTGCCTGGCTGGCTGGCTGGCCGTCGCCGCCCGCGCCCTGTGGGGCCTGGACGTGGCCGGGCAGGCAGCGGGGGTCACGGTCATGGTGCGCCCGGAAACTGAGTACGGGTACGCCCGCGCCAGCTACGAGCTGAATCTTGGATGTAATTTCGACTGTGAACATTGTTATCTGGGCGAAAAGGCATTTTCGGGCATGGACTGGCCCGGCCGTGAGCGGCTGCTCGGCGTTATGAAAGAGGCCGGGGTTCTCTGGCTTCAGCTCACGGGGGGTGAGCCGCTCATCGACCCGTTGTTCGCGGAGACGCACACCGCCGCGTGGGACATGGGCATGATGATCCAGATCTCCTCGAACGGATCGCGCCTGGACCAGCCCAGAACGATGGACCTGCTGACGGCCAGGCGCCCGTACCGGCTGACGCTCAGCCTGTACGGGGCCACCGAGGAGTCCTACGACGGGATGACCCGGCGCCGGGGCAGCTTCAAGCGGTTCATGCGCGGCCTGGCCGCCGCGCACGAGGCCGGGCTGGCGATGCGGATCAACTGCATCGTGTCGAACCGGAACGCCCACGAGCGGGACGCTATGAAGGCGATAGGCGACCGGTACGGCATCCCGTCGTTCGAGTACACCAACATCACGCCGACGATCCACGGCACGGGCGAAGTCCTCCCCAGCCAGGCGCGCGAGATCCTCAAGAAGCACACCCCCTACACCGCGTGCAACGCAGGGTTCACCCACTTCCACGCCGACCCCCACGGCAAAGCCAGCATCTGCAAGGTCGGCCGCGACCATCAGATCGACCTCATGGCCGAAGGCGCGGAAGGGCTCCGGAAGCTGGCCGTCATCGGCGACAAGCTCACCACCCGGCACGGCGGGTGCACCGACTGCGCCCTCCAGAAGACCTGCGGGACCTGCATGCCGCTGGCGACCCTCTACCGCCAGGCCAACGCCCCGCTCGAAACCTTCTGCCAGCACGGCAGTGGGCCGCTGTCCCCCGACCACGAAGGGAGGTGAACCGCCCGTGACCGCCGTTGCCGTCGAACTGCTCACGGCCCCGCCCGCGTCTGACACGCTGGACCCGGACGCCGTGGAACTCGCCGTAGACACCGACAAGCTGATGACGATGTGCTCGTGCAACGCATCCAGCGACGCCGTTTACTAGCGACCAGGCAAAAGGATCCGCCGCGCGGGCGGCCGGGGCCGCTCCCGGCCGCCTGCCTGCCTAGCAAGGAACACGTTGGAAAAGCGCATCCCGTGGGACGACCTGCCCGGCGACCTCAAGGAGTCGATCAGTGCCCGGACAGGGCCGGTAACATCAGGCCACGCCGCAGCCGACGGGCAGAACTCCCCGCTCGCCGCCGTCCTGGAGACCCGCGACGGAAAGGTGTTCGTCAAGGGACTGCCGTCCGATCACCGGCTGGTGATCACCCAGGCCCGCGAGGCAACCGCCGCGCCGCTCGTCAAGGGGATCTCCCCGGCGCTGCTGTTCTCCTTCGATGAGGCGGGGTGGAACGTCAACGTATTCGAGCACATCGACGGACGGAAGGCGCAGTACACCCCGGGCTCGCCCGACATCAGACCGGTGGCGGAACTCATGAGCACCCTGAGCGGCATCGAGGTACCGCCCGGACCCGGCCCGTGGAAGCCCATCGAGACCCGCATGCGGACCTACGTCAACGACCCCGCCGACGCCCTAGTGTTCGCCGGGCGGTCGCTCACGCACACCGACTGGATGCCCGACAACGTGCTGATCTCGCGAGGGCGGGCCTGGCTGGTCGACTGGGCCTGGGCCACGCCCGCGCAATCGTGGATCGACCAGGGGTTCTGGCTGATACGGCTCATCGCCAACGGCCACACCGTCGCGCAAGCCGAAGCCATCGCCGCCCAGTTCCCCGCCTACGCCGCCGCCGACCCCGCCCACGTCGCCGTGTTCGCCCGCGCGAACGTGACCATGTGGAACGAGATCGAGCAGGGCCGCCCGGTCCCCTGGACACAGACGATGGCGGCGAGCGCCCGCACATGGGCCGCCCACCGCACCAGGCTCGGCGTCTCCGGGTTGGCGGCCTCTTTGCATCTGCGGACCATAGCTTCATCTCACAAATAGCCACCAGACAGTGGCAACATGTAACCATTAGTGGCTATTCTGAGTTCTGCGCAACCACCAGGGCCGCGTAGCGGCGGCCGTCCAGGAACATGACGGTGAGATCCAGGGCGCTCCACCGACAGCGCGGCGGCGGTCCGGGGACGACCGGAGGCGCGGCGCGGGTGGGTCCAGTGCCGCCGGACGAGGTCGGCGTGCCAGCGCAGAAGGGTTCGCGGGGAGACAATCAGGCACAACTGGCGGAGCTGGCTTCCGGGCAGCAGCCGGGCCAGCGCGGCCAGGACCGCGCGGTCTCTGCCCAGGACAGCCGCGACGCGTTGACCACCCACAGCATAAGGAGCGAGCTCCGTACCCTTTAGCTCGCCGGGCTGAGCGGGGGCAGGTCCTTGGCGAGGAGTAGCGGCAGCCCGCCCGGCTGGTGGCAAGCCTCAAGCAGGGCGTAGTACTCGGGATCGTCCTCGCGCGGCGGTCCCTCGCATAGCTCGAAGTACTCCTTGAGGAAGCGCTCGACGACGGCGCCGTCGACGCGGCCGGTTCCCGGCTGGAGCGCCGTGCCGCCTGACACCATGAGCAACAGGTGCGGGACGCGGCCGGAACCGGGCCGGATCGCGGGCTGGAAGTAGGGAACGGGCAGCGAGCGAATGCCGTTGTTCTCGTACAGCGCTAGGCGCCTGAACGGATTCCCGAAGCCAGTGTCCTGGTAGTACCGGGGATCCTCGACCTCGCCGACGATCAGCAGTGGGGCCAGCTCTTCCGTCCAGGTGGAGTGCGCGGCCGCCAGGAGCTGCCTGCCGATACCGTTCCCGCGCCACTTATCCGGCACGGCGATGTAGACAAACAGCATGACCTGGCTGCTGGAGAACCAGTCGCCGACCGCCCCGCCCACGATCGCGCCCTTCGCCGACCGGGCAACCAGCGCGTAGGTCCGGCTCTCCTGCATGCCCTCGACGATGCTGTCCTCGGTCCTAAGTTCGTCGACGCTGAAGTTCGGCTGCAGAACGGTCTGGTAGAAATCCGCGACAGCCGGGCCGTCGGAAAGGTCGAGCTTCCCGATCGTGACTGGGATCGTCATGCAGCTAACCTCTTCCGCTTGCGCTTGCGTTTCCAGGTCTCACGCTTCTGGCGCAGCCAGCTCCTGGGCCGGTCGATTCCGGACAAGACATAAATACCGCCGATTAGGGCCACGATGAAGAGGATCAGCACCAGCAGGTCCTGCCAGCGGCCGTCTGCAGATAGCCGGATGAATCCGACTTGCCCGTGGTAATCCGTAGTGTCGAGGAGGGCCAGGAAGTCGGCGAGGCTGAACACCCCGAGCAACGCGATAAAGAAAAGCAGAATATCGCGCCGCCGGGTCGCCTGCTTTTCTTCCTGCTGGTAGAAGTAGTCCGTCAGCTGCTCGGCCGCCTGGAGCTGGGTCTCCAGTTCCTTCTCGAGCCGACCGATCCCGACCGCGTCGAGCAGGCTGTCCAGGAACCGGCGGTACGCCAGGGTGGCGCACAGGTCATCTGCGTTGATCTCGGCCAGGTGATGGCGCACCTGCCGCTCGACGTCCCGGAGCTTATCCGAGGCATTGCCGGTGGTGATGTCATGTTTACTGTCAAAATACCTGAGGGCAACCTTGAGGGCATCCTGGAGACGGCGGTTCCACAGCTGGAGCACCGGCGACCACGAGCTCGCGAACTGGGCGGCCTCCGGGTAGTTATCACGGAACCAGGCCGGGACGGCCACGATGCCGAACACGGTTGTCTCCGCGGTATGCACGAACCAGTCCCCGGCGTAGCCGACCTCCGGCAGGGCCACGACCGCCGACGCCCGGGCGTACTGCAGCGGCGGGAACCTGGTCCATTCCTCTAGCGTGCCCGCCGCTCGCTGGACTGAGCGCAAGAGGATCCGGCCGCCCACGGCATCGTCTAGCCGCCTCGCGATCTCCTCCGATTGAACGGCGATCGGGGCATCCGTCTGCACGACCACGACCTCGTGCAGGTTGCCGCGGACATAATGCGCCGGGCTGGCCGACGCGCCCAGGTCCTTCTGGAGGGCAGTGCAGTAGGCGTCAGTGGCGGCCTTAATCATGCCCCACGCGAATTTGTACAGATTGTCCCATTTCAGGGGCTGGGCGGCCTCGCCGCCAGCTTCCTCCCCAGCGTCCTGCTGGGCGAGCGCGACCGGCTCGCCGAAGACAAAGGGCGTGCCGGCGCGGAGCGCCCGGTAGAGCCGCGGCGGGGAAATCCCCTTCAGCGGTTTGGCCGCCTCGACGCACAGGCAGAAGTTTCCCATCCGGTTCAGGTCGAGCCAGGCCCGGTAGGGCCGAGGGCCGACGCCGTCCAGGAAGTCCGGGTCGAACATGAGGTGGGGCAGATGGATCCGGATCCCGCCGAAGTGCCCTTCCTCGCCGGCCTGGAAGAACTCGGTCTGGGCCAGGTCCACCGGCTCGCCGATCTTCATCCGGTGCTTCCCCAACGCAGTGTCGAGCTCTTCCTTCAGCCGGAAGCTCAGGGGATGCTGCGGGATTTCTTGCTGGTCCTGGCCCGGGGGCCGCCAGGGGCTGTGATCTGGCTGGGGATCGCTAGGGTCCGCCTCATACCGGACGCGAAGCAGCCGGTTCGCACGTTTCCCGTCATCGTTTTGAACGGCGAAGGGGAAGCAGTACCGCACCCACACCTGCCGGGGAATCAGGACGGCGGGAGTAACGTCCGGGTCCGGGCTGGCGGTCATCAGGTCCACCAGCCCGATGAGCATCTGTTCCCAGGGCTCGATCTCCGACAGCGTATGGCTGCTGAGCTGGTCCTTAACTTGCGCCAGGTACTCCAGCGATTCGACGGCCCGTGCCCGCGGTGCGTCGTCCAGGGACAGCGGCCACAGGCCCGGGGATCCCGAGCCTAGGGGCCGCGGGCCGCCGGCGTGCCGGGCACTGGCGAGCCAGCGCTCGAACTCCACCAGGGCGCCGGCCATTTTCTCCATCACGCCGTAATAGGTGGCGGCCTGGTCCGCGTACCCCCGCATGTAAGACACGCAGAGCAGGATCTGCCGCCAGGCATCGCCGGGCTGATCCGCCAACTGGTCCCAGGCGCGGCCCAGGTCATCCCGGATCTTGGTCAGCTTGGGGATGGCCTCGCGTGTAAGGCTCTGGACCTTGTCCGCGCAGGACAGGTTCATCTGCGCGAAGACCTGCCCGTCCAGGTACATCACCCGCAGCGCGGCACCCACCGCGCGCCAGGTGTCCTGCTGCCAGCCGTTCCGTGCGCTTTTGCCGGCGTCCCCGGCCACTACCTCGGCCACGGCATCGGCCACGGCCTCGACGGTCCGGTATGCGAGGGAGCGGTCCCAGAGCCCGAAGCACTCCCACCAGAGGTGGATGAGGACGCGGATCTGCCTGTCCGCGGGGAGTTGGCCCGCCCAGGCGCTGAGCTCCCCCACGAACTCTGCGCAGTGCTTGCGCTGCTGATCGTCGAGGTAGCCCGTCGTGTACTTGAGGATGTCCTCCTGCGGATCCCACTCGCCGCCGGTCGGCTTCTCCCCCAGCCCGCGGACCATCGCGTTCAGCCGCTCGGCCACGGCTCGCTCCACAGTCAGCGGCTCAGCGACGGGCCCGGAGACAATCAGTCCCTCGGCGACGGACCGGAAAACCGCCTCGTCGAGATCTTCCCCGGGCTGGGCGGGCTGGTCCGGGGGAAGGTACAGGGGCGCGGATAGGTCGGTCATGGCCGGCGCCCACCGGCCGCATCGGCCATCAGCATCTCGGCGCGCTTCCCCGAGCGGAGCGCGCCCTCCATGCGGCCATCCCACTCGCAGATGGTCTCGGTCCCGGCCCAGTTGATACGCCCGCACGGGGCGCGGAACTGCAGCGCGAGCTCGGGGAGGCCCGCGTCGATAACGGCGAAATCTAGTTCAGCGCCCATTTTTCATTAATCCAGTTTTATTATGGCGTGCGGGCAATTATCTTCTCACAGATGTGCCCGGCCAGAAAGTCCTCGCCGTCCTTTCTTGCTCCCAGCGACGTGCGACCACCAAGTGCGGACCTTACCGGCAAGCCATGGGGCGTGACGGCCCAATGCCACGGGCTTTAGGGCGAAGCGGTGAGGGATCTGATCTTCTTTTGGCCGCGCTGAGTGATTGTGCTGGCTTGTGGCGTGTTGTGCCGGTTGTCGACGGGATGCGTAGGCTCCTGCTAGAAGATGGATTGCCTAGATCTCACTTAATACCAGCAGCATTGTGTCTTTGTACCTCGACGCGTCGCGTGCCGCCGATGGCTTCGATGGGGGAGGCAGGTTCTCGGCGGGCTGCAGGTGCGCTTGCCATTGAGATAAATTACATGTATCGAATAAACCCTGTCCCGTGGCAGCGAACATGTCGTTTGGCAACCTGTGCCGTGCCAAAACTCGTTCATAGGCGCTGACCTGGCGTTTCGCGTTCGCAAGGGGAACGGGCGCGCCGTGGGGAGCGCGGCGTGGCCGGCTGGCGCTGCGGATGTTGCGCCGGGCGGACGGGCTCGGGTGCCGAGCGTTCCGCCGCACCCTCTCGCAGGTGCCGCTCGCCGAGGTCGCCGTGGCGAGGCACTCGCGCCGCGGCGGTGCACCCGTCGTTGCGGCCCGTGTGCCTGGGATGGCGGCGAATCGGGTCATCCGGTTGACGACCGCGGTAGCCCTGGCCCGGCGACCGTTGCCCGTCTTGGTGTGAAAGCGGCGCCTACAACGTCGTATCCCGCTCCGACGTCACCCGCTCGTGCCGCGCGGCATGCGCCGACGACAGCGTTCCTGATTGGTCCGCGCCGAGCAGCCGGTCGAGTTGGGTGGCGAAGTCGCCTGGGTGCTCTGCGTAGCCGACGTGGCCGCCAGGGAACTCGGCAATGTCGCGGCCGAGCCGTCCCGCGAGCTTGACAACGGGCAGGAACGGCATAGTCCCCTTCTCGCGCGAGTCCCGGCCGCCGGCCGGCACGATCTTCTCGGCGACGGCGGCCAGAGCGTCGAGGTCGGGGTGATAAGCGGGATACTGGCGGAACTCGTGCTCCATCCAGAACGTCATGTTTTCCTCGGTGCGGGCAAGCATCGCAGCGATCTCAGGAGCCACGTCGGCGCCAGGTGGCGGAACGGTCGGCGTTCCAAGCCCCACGGCCTGCCCGAACTGCGCCATCGCCGGCCACAGTCCAGCCGCTTCGTAGGTCGCGAAGATCTCGGCGAACCGGGCGGCCCACGCGCCCGGGTCGTCGAGCAGTTCCAGGATCGGCGGTTCGTGGACGACGGCAGTTCTCACGAGATCGGGGTGGCGAGTGACCAGCTCGAGTGCGACGATCGCTCCCGAGCTGGTGCCGAACACGCACGCCGGGCCGCCGCCGTGGCGCGCGATCAGCGCCACCGCGTCCTCGACGTCGGTGGCGATCCGGGTCGCGTCGTCGACCGGACCGTCGACCGGGCTACGGACAAACCCGCGCCGCGCATAGGTGACCACGGTAAAGTTCCCGGCCAGCGTGCCCGCCAGGCCGGAAAACGCAGCCGGGTCGCCGTTGCCGCCCACGACGAACAGCAAGAGCGGACCGGCCCCACTGGTCTCGGTGTACAGCTGCGCTCCTGAAACCGGAAACTGCTCGGCCATCGCCGCACTGCCCATCTGCACACCGTAGCAGCGGCTGCCCTGATCCTGCCTCGCTATCCTGCCCCGAAGGCCAGCCATGAACTGGGCATGCACACGACGGGTAGCGCCGCCCAGTGCCAAGGTTGGACGCTATTCACCGGCGTCGAGGCTGGACGTCCGCGCCTTGTCGGGGCGAAGCTAGCCAGCAGGTGCTCGGTGCGACGGGAGCGCGGTGATACGGTTGGGAACTGGCTTGTCATGTGCGCTCTGACCATGAGTTGCCTGGTCATCGCCACTTCTTGACATGTCCGCCCTACACCGCTGATCGCCGCTCGACCGGGCACGTGTCCGGTCTGCTCGTCGTCCTGGTGCTCGTCGCCGTCGTTCGTCGGGACTCCAAGCCGGGTGCCAGGCGGGCTTCCGTCGCGGGGGACGGCAGCCTTCCATGGCCGTTCCGGCGAACGGCCTGTCGGCGCTTGCGTTATCCCTTGCGGGCGACCGCGCACCATGCCGGCACCGGCTGCGCGGCCTCGGCGCCTAGGCCGGGGCGCCACTGGGAGTACGAGACCACGCCCGGTTCCAGGACCTCCAGCCCGTCAAGGAACCTGGCAACCTGGTCGCGGGGCCGGAACGTGACGGGATCGGCGAGCCTGGTGTTCAGCCCGGCGGTGGCTGGCGCGGCCTCGGCCTGGATGTCGCTGGCGGGATGCCCGACTACCAGGTGGCTGCCGGGCGGTACGGCCGCCATGACGCCCTTCACGATGCCCCAGGGGTCGGCGTCGTCGGGAATGCAGTGCAGCACGCCGACCAGCATGACGGCGACCGGGCGGGTGAAGTCCAGGGTCCGGGCCGCCTCGGCCAGGACCCTGCCGGGGTCGCGCAGGTCGGCGTCGAGGTAGGCGGTCTTCCCCTCCGGGCTGCTGGCCAGCAGCGCCCGCGCGTGCGCGAGCACCAGGGGATCGTTGTCCACGTAGACGACCCGGCTCTCCGGCGCCGCCTGCTGGGCCGTCTCGTGGGTGTTGCTCGCCGTGGGCAGGCCCGTCCCGATATCCACGAATTGGCGGATGCCCGCCTCGGCGGCCAGGAACCGCACAACCCGGACCAGGAACGCCCTGGCCTCACGTACGCCCGGGAAGATGCCGGGCATCACCTTCGCGAACTCCTCGGCAGCCGCGCGGTCGGCGGCGAAGTTGTCCTTGCCGCCTGCACTCGACTATGAGGCAGCCAACAAAAGCGTAGATGCCCTAATGCGCAATGACCCATCTTGGCCCTGGGTCACCACCACCACGGGCGGGGATGCCGCACGGCAAGCCGAGCTAGCACGGATCAAAGCCGAGATGAACGCAGCAATCGCTCAGGGGGACATGGCCCTAGTGGCCACGCTCGCGGCTAAGTTCTCCGAGATTGACGCGATGCCCGCTGAACCCATCAGTACCGTGACTAGTCGGCGCCTGGACAAGTCGATTGGGGATCTGTGGGCCGAAGCATCCATTACCGACCAGCGCACGATGCTCGGTGACTGGCATATAGCCGTACGCCTGCTAGCCGATGGCACCGTATATGCCTGGAACAATGAACCTGAGGACCCGCAGGAAACGGCAGTAGCGGCATGATGAACGAAAAACTGATAAACCTCAAGGCCCGACGCATCCTGTTCGGTGCCGAGATTGCCTGTTCCATCTCGGCACGGACGCTAGCCATGTTCACGGGAGACGCGGTTGAAGCCCTAATATGCTCGGCACAGATACACCACATCGCATGTGAGGTAGCCAAGATAGAAGCAGCGGCTACCGGCCTTTAAAGGAACCACGCAGGCGAGAAAAAAGGCCCAGAGGGTACACATACCCTCTGGGCCTTTTGCGTGCGCCCTAGGGCCACTCAGAGCCTCAAAGCCAACACGGGGCAACCATCACAGGTGACCGTCGCCACCAGGACCACGGGCAGGCCCGTACCAAGGCCCTGAGAGGCACGGAAACACGAACGGCCCCCCTAGTTTCTAGGGGGGCCGAACCATGCCCTGAGATTCGCTCTCAGAGGCGTACAGGTGGCACTAGGCCAGGAAACCATCAGCCTGTAGATGTTCAGCCGCCTTAGCGGCAAGATACCCGCCATCAGCCAGCATCGACGCCAGGTTATCAGCGTGCGCTTGGGGGAACGTGCCGTAAGTCGTACGGAACAAACGACCATCAGGCACAGTCACGTCATATGTGAACATGCCGTTGATGCCATCGGCATTCATAGCCGATTCAACCAGCACGGCGTTCGGGCTTAGTGAAGCCATCGAATCTTAGCTACTTCCCATCATCGTAAAGAGTTCGCCATTCTTTTTCGGCCCGCTTCTGATCGTTTAGGAATCGGGCACGGGCGTTCCAAGATCATTTGACGGGTTAGGTCGCGGTTCATAGCTGGACGTTGCGGTCTGGTCATGAGCGGCGTGGCGTGCCAGGGAATGCGACGAGACCCCGGTAGGAACAGGGGTCCTCTCACAGATCCCAGCCACCGGAGCCTCGTCGTGGGCAAGTCTGCCATTCCCGCTGCCGTTTCCGCGCCCGCAGCGCCCATTGTTTCCCTTCCGGTACCGGATGAGCGCTGTGACCTGCTGGAACTGCTGGCAGGGGTGCCGGACGGGCGGACGGGGCAGGGCCGGGATCATCCGGTCGCGGCGGTGCTCGCGCTCGCGGCCGCGGCCGTCGTGGCCGGGATGAAGGGGTACACGGCGATCTCCGGCTGGGTCGCGGACGTGCCGCCGCCGGTCCTGGCCGGCCTGTACCTGCGCTGTGGTGCCGCGCCGGCCGCGCCGCCGTCGAAGACGACGATCTGGCGGGTGCTGACCGATGCGGGCGCCGAGGAGCTGGACGCGGCGGCGGGCACCTGGCTGATGAGCCTCGCCGGGCTCGACGCGCCGGCCGCAGCCAGCGGGGACGCTGGCGAGGAGGACTGCCCGCCGGCACTGGTGCAGGTGAGGCTGGACGGCAAGGCGGTCAGGGGCGCCAGGAACCCCGACGGGACCCAGGTCCGGCTGCTGGCGGCCCTCGCCGGCCCGGACGGCGCGTCCTCGGTAGTCGCCGCGCAGGCCGGGGTCGGCGCGAAGACGAACGAGGTGCCGGCGGCCGCGGTCGTCCTCGGCCGGCTTGACCTGCGCGGCAAGGTCGTGACCGCCGACGCGCTGCACACGGTCAAGGCCACCGCGCGCCTCATCCGCGAGGGCGGCGGCGAGTTCGTGCTCCCGGTGAAGGAGAACCGGCGGGCGCTGTTCGACGCGATCGACGCGCTGCCCTGGAGGAGCGTCCCGATCGCGCACGCCGCCACCGACAAGGGCCACGGGCGGATCACCACCCGCACGATCCAGGTCCTGCCCGCCCCCGAAGGGCTGCCGTTCCCGCACGTCAGCCAGGTATTCCTGATCGAGCGGTACGTCACCGACCTGAGCGGGAAGCCGGTCTCGGCCGTCGCCGCGCTCGGCGTCGCCAGCCCGGAACCGGAACGGGCGGACGCCGCCAGCCTGGCCCGCTACGTCAGAGAGCAGTGGTCCATCGAGTCCCTGCACTGGATCCGCGACACCCTCTACCAGGAAGACAAGTCCCAGGTCAGGACCCGCTCCGGCCCAAGGGCCATGGCTGCCCTCCGCAACCTCGCGATCGGCGCACTCCGCCTGGCCGGGCGCACCGACATCACCGAGGCCACCCGATGGGCCGCACGCTCCATGGACCGCCCCTTCACCATCCTCGGACTCACATAATGATCTTGGAACGGCCGTGAGGAATCGGGTAGGCCAGTCCGCGGCGGACCATAGCGCCTCGTACTTGGCAGCATTAACCGCCCATACGCCCATACCTTCAGGACCGATCCACGTCTTCCCCGCTTTCACAGTGGCTGCCCAACAGGTGGCAACGAACCGTTTTCCCGTAGAAAAGCGATGTAATCACGGGTATGCACTAGCACCGTAGTTACGCCATCCGTAACAGCGCAAAAGTTCGGGTCCGACTGAACAGTCCGAAACTGTCGAGAGCTATCAAGATGCTCTAGACCCATGAGCGGGACCTCATGCTTAGGAGCCTCAGGCACCTTTCCGCCGTCCTCTGGGTGTAGAACGTCGTGGTGCCCCGCTGGGCCGTGAAAAAAGCAAACCCAGCGTTCATCGCCGCTCGGCGGGTCGTTCGGATTGGGGAGCAGGCTACCGACCCGCTGACCGCTACCAGCATAAATCCGGTCATTACTGCCCCCGTAGACCTGCCTGGCAAACTGGGCGTTCAGTTCGGCAGCCTTGTCCTCAGCAGAACGCTTATCAGGCGCCTCGGGTCGGAAGGTGCGCAGCACGGCAATAGCCTGCCGACCGCAAATCTTGGGCCGACCAAAGCCGTTTTTTTGTAGCCCTGGACCAAGGCACCTCCGGCCGTGAAACGGATCAGAGCTAGGCGGCGGGGCGATCAGCTGTGCAGGTGCGCTCTCGATGCCGGGGCGTACACCCTTACTGACCGCTGCCTTGATCGATGCGTTAAGCCTGGCAATGCCCGCGTTAAACGCCGTCTCGGTCGTAGGATCGTCAAAGCGATGCGGATTGTCGTAAGTCATTTTGTGCCCTCCGATTAGTAAAGAATTGGTCCCCCGTCTCGCTCGGGGGTCGGCATCTGTCTCATAGCCGGTTCAAGAAAAGAGGCAATGCCGTACAGGCGTGACATGCCCGCTGTCGGATTTGCAGCCGTTCAAACCAGCAAATCAATGGCTTCGGAGGAGCGGCCTGGACAATGACAACCCAGGCTCGCGTGAACGGCTAACGCCTTAAAATCAGTCCGAATTAGCTTTGTTTTGGCTTTCATACCGCGTAACTAGATAGGTCGGCCGCGATTCTGGCTCGGGCTGGCCGGCGCTCTAATGCCGGGCTCGGCTATCCGGTTTCGGGGATCCAGGGATCGCCCCACTGCCCTTAAATATTCGGAGAAATGTCCCATTCTGGGAGATTCGATTTTTCGATGGTGATGGTGTAGCTGACGTTCTCGGTATGGCCGTTGCGGCGTTCGGCGGCGGTCCTGGGGGATGTCCGCTGGCGTCCGGGCCGGTGGCGCGGCAACCCGGCGATGTCGTCGATTAGGGCTTTGACCTGGGCTTCTTCGGGAACGGGGCGGCGTCCGCAGTGCGGGCAGCAGGCGTCGGCCGTGACGCGGTCGCGGATGAGGGCGAGCGCGGGGGCGAACGGGATGAGCCGCGGGTCGGTGCCGGCCTGGGCAGCGGCGCGGGCGACCGCGGTGGCGGCCATGTTATGGATGAGGAGCAGGCCCCAGGCTTCTTGCCGGGCGAGCGCGGGAGACTGGCCGCGCAGCTCGCGGCGGCCACCGCGGACGGTCGCCTTCAGGTGCAAGAACGCGATTTCGATTTGCCACCTATGGGCATATAGTTCAGCGATCTCCCAGGCGGGGAATTCCTCGTGGTCCAGGAGCGTGGTCAGGACCCGGATCCGGGTGGCCTTGGACCGGCCGCTCACGGTCCGGGTCACGATGGAGAAGGTGACCAGGCGGGCGATCGTGTCCGGCAGCCGCGGGGCGGCATGGCTGCGGGACTCCCGCCGGCGCCGGGCCAGCATCCCGCCGGACTCGCGCATCACGACCAGCTCCGACCCGTCGGGGAGGACCTCCAGGGTCCTCGCGGGCAGGCTCTTGCTGTCGTTCTTCCAGCGCCAGAACCAGGTCAGCGCCGGTTCCGGCCGCCGCGAGATACCGTTCCATCGACGGGAACCCCCGGTCGGCGAGGCTGACCATCCCGCTCCGGAAAGAGCCAAGGAGCCTGTCAGCCAGCTCGTTCTCGCCTTGGTGATAGGCGCCGGCTTCCGCAGCGATCCAGCGGCGGCTGGCCACGCGGACGTGCCCGACGATCCGCAGCAGCGGCCGGCCCGCCTTCGAGGAGGACCCGAATTCGCAGGCCAGCGCGTCGTTGCGGTCCAGTTCCATCGTGGTGCCGTCGATCGCGGTGACCTCCAGGCCGTGCCACAGGGCCGTCAGCCCGAGCTCCGCGTCGCCGGTTTCCGCGTCGATCTCGAACAGGCGGCGCAGGGCGTGCTCGCCGAGCCGCTCCCTCGCCTGGGACAGGGCGCTGGCCGTCGGGACCGGCCCGGGCCAGAACCGCAGGCCGGGAATGCCGAAGGCCCTGGCCAGCACCCGGTCATAGCCCTCGCCGGGGAACAGGCACCCGACCAGCACGCACACCAGGGTCATCTTCGCGTTCAGCGCCGACTCGTACCGGCCCGAGCCGGGCGCCTCCGCCAGCGCCCGCCCGATCGCGTCCCGCCCGAGAAGCTCCTCCAGCAGCCCGCCCCGGTCCAGCTCATCGACCCATTCCGCCCAGAACCCGGGCCCGGCCGCGACCCGCGCGGCGAGCTCATCCGGCACCGAACCACCAGACAGCGGGACAGAAGGCATGGCAGAATCGGCACTCAACAAGGCTCCAGGTGATGGTCCGGACGGTCTCAGCAACCCCGTTCCTACCTGGAGCTTTGTGCCGTTTCAGGCACTCCCCGGAACCATCACGCTCCCGCTATCAACCTGCAGCCAGCTCGTTACCATCAGCCAGAAATCAGACACTAAGGGTCATAAGTTCAAATACTTTAGGGCAGTGGGGATCGCCCTGGAAGGCGGTGGTGAGCGCGTCGAGTGCGCCGATGCCGTGGCGGGCGGCGGTGGCGAGGTAGGAGCGGAGCGCGCAGAATTCCTCGGCCCCGGCCATGGAGCGCATGCAGCCGGAGATCTTGATCCGGAGTTTGCTCATGCGTATTGCCTGCTCAGCGGCATTATTCGTAAACGGGATGCGCAGGTCGCGGGCGAACCGCAGGTAGTCGCCCTCGCGGGTCTTCATCCTCGTGGCGAGGGCGTGCCGTTTCTGCTGGAGCTTGCCCTGGCGGGCGGCGTTGAGGGCGGTCCCGGTCTCCGCGGCCTGGCGGTACCAGTCCTCGTGCTTCGTGCGGGTTTCCGGGTCGATGGCGGCCTGGCCTGCGGCGCGGGCGGCCTCTGCGGCCTCGTTCAGCGCGAGCAGCGCGTCGATGGCCTGCTGTGCCCAGGTCCTGTCGAGGTCCGTGCCGGTCTCGGTGACCGCGACCAGCTTCGCGCAGCACGTGCGCACCGCACAGTGCGTGGCCTGCGACGTTGCCGAAGGTGTCGTAGGGTGCCCAGGCGTCGTGGACGGCGATCCCGGCGAAGTGCGGCAGGACCCCGGCGGCCTTCATCCCGTCCTTGCCGCGGTTGGCGTGCACGGTGAACAGCGCGAACTTCCCCTCCGAGGCGGAGTGGACCCAGGCGAGCTTCCCGGCGGTGCGGAACCCGGTCTCGTCGAAGTGGACGACTTCCGCGCTGATCAGGTGCCGCATGATGGCCTGCACCGCCGGGGCGAGGAAGCCCGCGGTCTTCCGCGCGGCCGCGGCGAGGGCGCCGGGCGAGGGAGCGCAGCCGAACAGGTCTGAAAGCGCCTGGCAGGCGCGGTCGCGGGACAGGAACTGGCCGTGCCAGAGGTAGATGCCGGTGCCCATGATCCGGGGCCCGTACTGGACCGGCGCGGTCACGCCGTCCGGGGCCTGCGCTTTCGTCTCGCAGCCGCACCCGCACTTCACCGTGAGCATCTGGTGCTCAGTCGTCACCGCCTTGACCGGCGGGATGTCGGTGACCTGCCTGCGCTCGACCGCGGTGACCGGGGCCTTCTTCAGGGACTTCCCGCAGCAGGGGCACCTGGCCGGCCTGTGCTTCACGGTCTTGCCGGGATGCTCCGTGAGCTCCATCGTGGCCCCGGGCTGGCCTTTCGGCCTGCCCGGCTTACGGCCGGACCTGCCGCGCAGCGACTTCGGCGACGGCTTCGCCGGCCCGTCCGACGACGGGGGCTTCGATGAGTTCCGGGAGTTCGTCTTCACCTGGGCGGCGAGATCCGCGACCTGCGACTGCAGCAAGGCCAGCTGCTCCCGCAGCACCGCGTTCTCCGCGGCCTGCTCCTCTATCCGGGCGTCCCGCTCGGCCAGCAGCTCCCGCAGCCGCGCGTTCGCAGCGCGAAGCCCGCCATCACCGCTGTCGGGAACGACGGGCATCTCGGGCACGGCCGAACGTTGCCACGGCTCCGCCCCGCCCGCAAATAGGCAGGCATCGAAGCGACTGGACTAGACGAGAAAGCACAGGTAGCGAATGGACCGGCCAGACAGACCTATCTAGTTACCATACCGCTTGATTGCACGCGCATGACGTGCCTTGAGTTGGCAAGTGGCGGAGCAATACTTTTTAGCGGGTGTTTCGGAGGTGAAAGCCACCTCGCAAAACTGGCAGAAATGACGAAAAACAGTCATCTGAACCTCTGAAATTGAATATGTAGCGTGAAAATGTGCCCTAGGTAATCGACCGCAGAGCGTGACGGGTAGATAGCCTCAGAAACGGAGTCTCACTTTACGTGTTGCAAACTACAGTATGCGAATCACGGAGAAATGTCGGGTTTATCATGATTCGAAAAACGAAACCTGAAGCGAAATTTTGTGCGTGACAGCCCACGGTCGTGCCGCAAATCCGGACAACCAGGACATTTGACCCTACCCCGTGCGTACTATAGTAAGTACGCAGCCAACCGGAGGCACCAAAAAAAATAACTGAGCGTAGTTCCTAAAAGAATCACTCAGAGCCATAAAGGCATAGAGCGCTTGGCATAGTTGCAACTAGCATGGGCAGGTCCGAGGTTGCTCAAAGCATTGCCGCGGTTGGACAGCCATTCAGCCAATGGACAAATGGATTCGCTGCGCATCATGAATACGTCATCGTCAACCGCATCGCCATCGTGGGCATACGTAGGTGGCAGAAAAACCACGGGTGGAATCTCGGTCATCGGTTATCGCTTTCTCGGCTTGATGCTGTATTGCCTGTGTAGTTCCTCGAACGCCAAGGCCATGCATTCCAACTTCTTGTTTCGTGGGTCATCAACACCAGCACGAAACATTAGTTGCAATTCTTCGGACCAGATATAAGCGATGCCGCGTTTCAGGACTCGCTTGCCTAGTCGCTCTTTGTCGGTTAGGTTCATCGTTTCGGTTTCTGATGGATCGGAGGTGCTGGCCGTTGCGGGTCACAGCTCCCGATGTTTTTGGTATGTCGGCTAGCCTTTGGGTTAGGTAGCCTTCGGTTGTGTAGCCTTCGCGGATGATGTATTCCGTGTATCCGGCACTGTCTATGGTGCGAGGATGCTCTATGTTTATGCCCGCGAACTTCCAGGCGTAAAGGTCATCTACAGCCTCGGAGGAAAGAGCGCCCCAGACTTTAGCCTTAAGTTTAGAGACAAAGGTTTCCCAAGGGTCTTCTATCATTCTTACGCCTTAATGTCCTTAGGCCTTGGAAAAAGGAACCTTGGGGTAAAGGTCCAGAAATAGTAAAGGTCCCTAAGATTTAGAACCTTAAAACATTTAAACACTCTTAAGGTCTTTGGACCTTTGACACATTTAAACACTCTGAAGGTCTTTAAGTTCTTAGGGTCTAGGGTTAAAAACCCTTTTATCCTCAATCTTATTATATCAAAGTCTATGGTCTTAAGGCGAGCGGCCACGCCGGTTTTCAGTAATGCTTTGCCGTCCCTTACAGGAATGGGCACCTTTCCCCCTCGGCCTCTTGAGACCTGAGGGTCTTATAGTGCTGGCACCCTGCGTCAGCTATTGTCGCTCAGCTACGGAGAGTTGTCGTCGTGAGGTACGTGCATTGCGATGTCACCATGCGCAATATCTGGCAGGTGACTGATTACCGCTGCCAGGTATGCGGGCTGGTGATCGAAAGCTACGGTAACTTGATCTTTCATGGTGACACTGGGAGGGAAATACAGGTGACAGTTGAGCACGACACCCTAGTTATCCCAGCTGACCTCCGGCCCTACTATCACGGTGCTCATGCTGTGTACGCCATTGATAGCCGGGGTCGTAACGTCGAATTCTCCGGCGGCAAGGTTACTCCCCTGCTGAGTATCAATGAGAAGATGAGGGCTTATGAGTCGAGTTTGGAGGATGGCTCGAAAGTGGTGGCTGAGAGGCTTGGTGTGTCGGTTCGGACCGTTCAGTCGTGGAGGTCGGTTAAGGCGATTGCCTTATAGTGCTGGCACCCTGCGTCAGCTATTGTCATTCGGCTACAGAGAGTTGTTCAGCCCTGGCCCCGCCATCCCTTACAGGGCATGGCGCAAGCAACGATCAGACGGAAGGAACCACGGGAACATGAGCGTAATCGGATCGATGGTAGACAGCACTCCCGACCGGCCCCAGGCCGAACGTGAGGGCATGAGGGACTTCGACCTTAAGGCAGCGATTGAGCGCACCGAGGGTTGCGGTATCGGTGTTGATTCGGGATGCCTGCTACTCGTTGACCCCTGCTACCTCCCTGATGACCTTTTGGAGAGGCTGACCAATCGGGAGTACGGAGCCGTAATCGTGCCTACGGGTACCGGAGACGGTATTTTCTACGCGGAATGCACGGGTGATGGCGTAGCGATTGAGAGGGGCTAGCTTTCCCCCGAGGCCCTGTCATCGCTTACCAGTACCGGCACGACAGTACAACGGACGGAAGGAACACAGGACATGGACACGATGCAAGTCATCAAGGACATTGCGAGCAAGGGTGCGCTCGTCACCGTGGGAGTACAACCCCCGGCATCAAGTGAGCTACCGGGAACCTACTTTGTGGAAGTCAATGGTGCTCACGGGTTGCCGGAATGGAAGAAGCAATTCCCCGCAGTCACGGCTGATGAGATTCCACTGGCGCTAGAGAAAACATGGGCATCCTTCACCGAGGCTTACCGCGAATACGTGAGGAGCGCAGGCATCTAGCAAGCCGGAAAATCAAACGGCCCTAGGGGAACCCCTGGGGCCGTTTTGCGTTTACGCCTCGGTCTAGTCTCGGTGCTTCCATTCCCTAGGGCGCTAGCCGGTACTGGTCTCGTTGTCCGGCACGTGCACGAACGGCTTAAGGAATGACTCTGCCTCAATCGGCTGTAGGCAGATACGGCAGAGCGCTTTTATCGGGTAGTGAACGGAGGTGAAAAAATCGGCAGGCTGGCCAGTATCCTTGCGCTTCCAAGTGCCTGGCTTTGGGTCCGGGTTATGCTCGTTGTCTTCATCGTCGCTATCGACGCTGTAAAGGTCCCAGCATGTAGTCGTAAACCCGCGCGATGTGCGCCACCCCGGTATCGAGCCTGGCGATCGCGTCGGCATCGGAAGCGGCCTCCGACCAGTCCTCGGTCATCACGTTCCTTCTCATCCTGGCCCGCGCAAGTGGAACTGGCGGCACATGTCACGACTTCTCCCAGATTCTATGCCGCAGATACCCGACGGTGCATAAGGATCGATCACGCAGGAGCACGACAGCACCGACGGGGCTGGCCGGATGACGGGCGGGAACGGGCGCGTAGCCCGGTGCGCCAGCGGGTAATGCCTGATCGTTCGCGGACCTCGGTGTCCCGTATCCCGGACAGATAGGCGATCACGGTCCAGCAGGCAGTGCGCAGGTGCGACAGCTCGGCGGGCAGGCTGGCCGTGTCCAGGCGGGGCCGGCGCGTCCGGCCGGAGCCTGGCCATCTTGGCGGGCAGTCCGGGATGCCCCGGCCCTGCTCGCGGCGCGTCCCGATGAACGCCTCGACTCGTGCCCTGGCCTGTCCGCTGGGCAGCTTGCCCGCAGCGGCGCGGGCTGCCCGCAGCCGGGCAAGCTCGTCGCGGGCGGCCAGCAGGTCCGTGCTCGCGGCCAGGTAGCCAGGTTTGTTCGTGTCTCACGAGATTGTGGCTTTGGGCGGGCTGGCCAGGGGGAAGACCTGGAGTGTCGCTGCTGGCCGGGCAAGGCCGGCGGGCTCGGCATGGCGTGGGTCGGGGGTGGTGGGAATGTCGTCCGCTAACCCGGGCCAGCCCGGGAATCCCAGTGAGATTGCCGAGTTTGAGGTCAGCGTGCCAGGGGGCAAGATCGCCGCATCGCGGTCCGGGCTCGGGGCACCGGTGCTGATTCTTCACGGTGGTCCCGGTCTTTCCGACTACACGACCCCGCTGGCCGCCGAATTGGATGATACGTTCCGCGTGATCCGGTTCCAGCAGCGCGGCCTGAAGCCGTCCACAGCCTCCGGGCCATTCAGCATCGACCGGCATGTGGCGGATGCGATCGCGGTCCTGGATGCAGCAAGTGCCGACCGGGCCTACGTAATCGGGCACTCCTGGGGCGGGCACCTGGCCATGCACCTGGCGGCCTTGCACCAGGACCGGCTGCTGGGCCTGGTCCTGGTTGACCCGCTCGGGGCGGTCCCCGATGGTGGGGCGGGCGATCTCGACAGAATCCTGACCGAGCGGACGCCGCCGGAGCTGGCGGCGCGGGCACAGGAACTCGACCAGCGGGCCATGGCCGGAAAGGGAACTGCCCAGGACGCTCTTGAGGGGCTTGCCATCGTCTGGCCCGGGCACTTCTCCGCACCAGACAAGGCCCCGCCAATGCCGCCGCTGAGCGTGTCGGTGGAGTGCTACGCAGAAACGTTCGCGTCAATCCACTGGCACTTCGAGCACAAGACCCTCGAGCAGTCCCTGCCCACGGTGACAGTGCCAACGCTCTTCGTGCTGGGCGCGGCCAGCCCGATCCCTCCCGAGCACGGCATAGCATCGGCCGCGCTCATCCCCGGCGCCCGCTACCAGATTGAAGACGATTGCGGCCACTTCATCTGGCTCGAACGCCCCGGGGCAGTACGCCACGCGCTACAGGGAATCTGCGGCTAACCCAGGCGCCGCATCGGCGCACAAGCCACCGCAGGCAATGATCCGAAGAGAGAAGCTCACCGAGACGATGACGGTGTCGTCGTCGCGGTACTCGCGGACTGTCCGGTGGCGGGCCTCATGCGAGCCAGGGTGGCTCCGGCGGTTTGATGTCACTCCCGCTGGCTGGTGACTGCGAAGGTTCCGTAACCCGGGACCTGCGGACTCGCGCGAAACGACGGGTAGAGGCGCCCAGTGCCAAGGTTGGACGCTATTCATCGGCGCTGAGGCTGGACGTCCGCGCCTTCTCGGGGCGAAGCTAGCCAGCAGGTGCCCGGTGCGACGGGGAGCGCGGTGATACGCACAGCACAAGAAGTGTTCGACCGCCACGCCCCCATGCTCTCGGCGATGGCAGCCTGGACGGCTTGATCCGCGTGCAGGCCGTCCGCTACGCGCTACAGGACAACAGATGAGCGGCAACCAGGAAGGAAGTCCGCCGATGACGACGACTGCCCAGCAGACCGAGGCCGCGACAGCGGTGACCACCTGGCTCGCCGAGTTCAGTGCTGCCCTGGCCACGAACGATCCGGCCAGAGCCGCCGCTCTGTTCACCGAGGACTGCTTCTGGCGTGACCTCATTTCCTTCACCTGGAACTTCAGGACCTTCGAGGGCCGCGCCGAGATCACCCGCATGCTGGAAGCTACGTTGTCACGGGTGCAGCCCACCGGCTGGACGGTCACCGACGACGAGGAACCCGCCGAGACCGATGGCATCACCGAGGCCTGGATCGACTTCGAGACCTCGGCCGGCCGGGGACAGGGCCACGTGCGGCTGCGCGGCGGCCAGTGCTGGACCCTGCTCACCACCCTCTATGAACTCAAGGGCTATGAGGAGCCGAAAGGCCTGCGCCGCCCTATGGGCGCGGAGCACGGCGTGAACCGCGACCGGACCACCTGGCTGGAGGACCGCGAGTACGAGACCCAGAAACTGGGGGTTACCGAGCAGCCGTACGTACTGATCGTCGGCGGCGGCCAAGCCGGCATCGGGCTAGCGGCGAGGCTCCGGCAGCTCAGTGTGCCCACAATCGTCATCGACAAGCGCGCCCGCCCGGGCGACCAGTGGCGTAGCCGGTACAAGTCGCTCTGCCTGCACGACCCCGTTCTGGTACGACCACATGCCGTACCTGAAGTTCCCGGACAACTGGCCGGTGTTCTCCCCTAAGGACAAGATCGCCGACTGGCTTGAGTCGTACACCAAGATCATGGAGCTCGACTACTGGCCGAACACTGAGGCCAAGAGCGCCAGCTACGACGAGGCCGGCCAAGAATGGACGGTCAATGTCGAACGGGACGGCGAAGCGGTCGTGCTGCGCCCGAAACAGCTCGTTCTGGCCACGGGAATGTCCGGCAAGCCCAACATCCCGTTCTTCCCCGGCATGGACAAATTCCGCGGCGACCAACATCACTCCTCCGGCCACCCGGGCCCGGACGCCTACAAGGGCAAGCGGTGCGTGGTCATCGGGTCTAACAACTCAGCGTTCGACATCTGCGGCGCGCTGTGGGAGAGCGGCGCGGACGTGACGATGGTGCAGCGGTCATCCACCCATATCGTCCGGTCCGCGACGCTGATGGACATCGGTCTGAGCGCCCTGTATTCCGAACGGGCCGTGGAATCTGGGATCACAACCGACAAGGCCGACCTCATCTTCGCCTCTATCCCGTACCGGATCATGCACCTGTTCCAGATCCCGCTGTACGACCAGATGCGGGAACGGGACAAGGACTTCTACGACCGGCTGGAAAGAGCTGGCTTCGACCACGACTGGGGCGACGACGGCTCCGGGCTGTTCATGAAGTACCTGCGCCGCGGCTCTGGCTACTACATCGACGTCGGCGCCGCCGACCTAGTGGCCAACGGCGACGTGAAGCTCGTCCGGGGCCAGGTCGACCACCTGACCGAGGACGCCGTGGTCCTGGCGGACGGCACCGAGCTGCCCGCCGACCTCGTCGTCTACGCCACCGGCTACACCTCGATGAACGGGTGGGCGGCCGACCTGATTTCCCAGGAAGTCGCCGACAAGGTCGGCAAGTGCTGGGGTCTGGGCTCCGACACCACCAAGGACCCGGGTCCGTGGGAGGGTGAGCAGCGCAACATGTGGAAGCCAACCCAGCAGGAAGCACTATGGTTCACGGGCGGCAACCTGCACCAGTCCCGGCACTACTCGCTCTACCTCGGGCTGCAGCTCAAGGCCCGTCAGGTCGGCATCCCTACCCCCGTCTACCGCGTGCAGGAGGTCCATCACCTCGGCTGATCCGGTCCCCCGAGCGCATGTGCTCGCCGCAGACTTTCTAGTTCCTGCCTACGCCGCCGGCCAGGATTGCCTTCTCGGTCGTCATGATGCACTGCCTGTGCCGTCTGCCGGTTCGAAAAGCTTGCGGTAGGCGCCGTAGCCCTCGCGTTCCAGGTCGTCGACCGGGATGAAGCGGAGGGCGGCGGAGTTGATGCAGTAGCGCAGGCCTCCGGCTTCCCTGGGCCCGTCATGGAACAGGTGACCCAGGTGGCTGCCGCCGTGGGCGGAGCGCACTTCGGTCCTGGGTATCAGCATCTTGAAGTCGCGGCGCTGGACCACGTTGTCCGGCTCGATCGGAACCGTGAAGCTCGGCCAGCCGGTGTGGCTGTCGAACTTGCTGACCGAGGCGAACAGCGGCTCGCCGGACACGACGTCAACGTAGATGCCGGGCTCCTTGTTGTCCCAGTAATCGTTCCTGAACGGCGGCTCGGTACCGTTCTTCTGGGTGACCCGGTACTGCTCCGGGGTAAGCCGGGAGACAGCCTCGGGGTCCTTTCGGTAATCGTCAGTCATTGTCAGCTCCCTGATCCATGGTCCCGCTGGCTGCGGGATGACCCGCGATGGATGCAACCTAGAGTGCCCACCGTTATGTCCGGCGTAACCGGGCCTGCGGGCCGCTGGTCTCTGCTGGCGCGAGGCTGTTGCTGGCGACCGTGCTGAGTTGCCCGAGGTCATGAGTTAGCCGTGGGGTTGGTTTGCTCCGCGAACGCGTGCTTACGCGCTGAGTAGTTCGAGCGATACTTCCCACAGCCGTACCGTCGATCGTGCTTGTCGCGGAGATCGCGCTTGAGGCGCCGGAGCCCCGGTCGCGATCGTTAGATAAGCTAACGACCGTGGCGATCGAGCACTCAGTCGACTTGGAGGCACCGTCCGCCGGGGAGCCCAGGCCATCGCGTCACCTGATCTTCGGGATTGTCGCGGTCGGGCTGTTCATGAGCTCGATCGACTCCACGATCGTCGCCACCGCTCTCTCGGCGATCCATGCAAGCCTGCGGACCACCATCAACTGGGCGGGTTGGACCATTACGGTCTACAGCCTCGGCATGGTCATCGTGCTGCCGATCGCAGGGAAGATAAGCGATGAGTTCGGGCGGCGGCGCGTCTTCTTCTGCGCCGTGGTCCTGTTCACGATCTCGTCCTTGCTGTGCGGTCTGTCGACCAACATTTACATGCTGGTCGGATTCAGAGCGATCCAGGCCATCGGTGGTGGGGCACTGCAGCCCTCGGCGGCCGGAATCGTCGCCGAGCACTTCGGTAGAGACCGCGACCGGGCGATCGGTATGTTCGGCACGATTGCCTCGGGCGGCCAGGTCCTCGGCCCGGTCATTGGCGGGGTGCTCGTGGGCTACCTGTCGTGGCGGTGGATCTTCTTCGTCAACGTCCCGATCGGGATCGTGCTGCTCGGCGCGCTCGTCAAGTTCGTCCCCGACTCGCCGCGAACGGCGAGGACTAGGACGGATGTCCGCGGGCTGGTGCTGATGGGGCTGTTCATCCTGGCCGCGAACTTCGGAATCACCAGCATCGGCAACAGGAACACGACCGTCTATGACCCGGTCTTTCTCGTTCCCGAGGTGGTCGCGCTCGTCGCGCTCTGTCTGTTTATCCGCCATACCAGGCGATCAGCTGAGCCGTTCATCCCGATGCGGCTGCTGCGCGCTAAGGGCTTCGCCGTGATGAACAGCTTGAACCTGCTGTGGGGCATCGTAGGTTTCGGCGTGGCGTCTCTGGCGCCGCTCTACGCCGAGGACCGGTACCACCTCGCTGCTCTCAGCGCCGGCACGCTTCTCGCCGCCCGTGGCGTCGGGGCGATCGTGATCGGAGCCGCTGCGGCCATGGCGCTGCGGCGAACCGGCTACCGGCTACCCCTTGCGGCCGGCTTCATCGTAGTGGCGGTCGGCACGGTAGCGATGGCAATCTCGCCCCGGCTGGGCCTGAGCCCCTACGTGTGGCTCAGCATCGGCGCCGGCCTCACTGGCCTCGGAAACGGCTTGGCCAACCCCGCTTCGAGGAATGCGTGCCTCCAGGTCGCACCCAACGAGGTGGCGGCGATCACCGGACTGCGTCAGATGTTCGTCTTCATGGGCATCATCTTCTCCGTCTCGACGGTCACGGCCATCCTCAATCGCAGCGCCAATCCTGGCATGGCCCAGGCCCATATCCTCTGGGTCGTCGCCGTGGTCTTGCTGGGAGTCATGGTGCCGCTCGTCTTCCGCGTGCCGGAGCACAAGGGCAGCTGGTAACGATCCTTGTCGTCCTCCCGCGCGGTCGCGCTTGACGTGGGAGGTGACGATCCGGCTTCCAGGGTTGAGCGCTGGGATCAAAGTGAAGGGGTCGCTCCCCAGTGGAGGGACAGCCCGCTGGCGGCACGATCTGCGGTGATCTGCATCATGCTGCCCAGGAGTGTCGCCGTGTCCGCCACCAGGGCTGTCCCGTCCGGCCCGTAGGTGATCCGGTTGCTGACCAGCACGAGCGCGCCCTCGTCCTCGTCTAGGTGTCGGGCCACGTCCGCGTCGAGTACCTCCGGCCGGATCGTCTCGGATGCCCGGGCCACTACGACCCCCACGTCGGCCAGGGCCGCGTACAACGACGTGGTGGTGAAATCCACGTCACGCAACCGGTCCGCGTGCGGGTGGCGTACCCAGGAGATCTGATGAATCGCGCGGCGGCCGGCGAATGCGCGGACCCTCTCCAGCCGCAGCCCCGTCTCGGTCTCACGGACCCGCAGCCGCGACGCGATGCGCGGGGGCACGCGGCACTGTGCGCGGGCGATCACCGTGGTGCGGACCTCGTGGCCCTGCTCGCGCAAGTCGTCGGCAAAGCTCCGCAAAGATCCCAACTGGTACGCCAGATGGGGCGGTGCGACAAAGGTGCCCTTGCCGGGCCGCTGGACAATCAGCCCCTCGGCACCCAGCTCCTGCAGCGCCTGGCGCAGCGTCATCAGGGTGACGCCGTACGCCGCGCTCAGTTCGCGTTGCGCGGGCAGCGCCTCGCCAGGGGCGTAGTGACCGTCGCGGATCTTCGCGGCAAGGTCGGCGGCGATGGCCCGGTAGCGTGCCATGCTGCTCCCTCCTCTTCGCCTGTCGGGCCGCTTCGCAAGTCCGGCCGGGCGCCTCGATTGTCGCCACCGAAGATCATCGCACGGCGATCGGCCCGGAAAGCGCGGCCCGCAGCGACGCCACGAACGCGCCGACCTCGGCCGGGCCGGCGCCGTCGAGGATGCGGCGCATGACGGCCGCGCCGACGATGACGCCGTCGGCGACCGCCGCCGCCTCGGCCGCCTGTTCGGGCGTGGAGATCCCGAAGCCGAGGAGGACCGGTAGGTCGGTGACCTGCTTGACCCGGGCGGCGAGGGCCACTGCGGACGGGGCAAGCCGGTCGCGTTCGCCCGTCGTACCCATGACCGACACCGCGTACACGAAGCCTTGGCTGCGCCGTCCGATCTCCGCGAGACGGTCATCCGGCGTCGCGGGGGAGGCGAGCAGGCTGATCTCGATGCCTGGTGCACTCAGCCCGGCCAGCTCGTCGAGCGGCAGGTCGGGCACGATCAGCCCGGTGACCCCAGCGGCACGGAGGGCGTCGGCGAAGCCCGGCCGCAGCGCGATGTTGGCGTACGTGCTCGCGATGAGCGGGATGCCGACCCGGATCGTGGCCAGCTCCGCCAGGACGGACGCGGGCGTGGCACCACGCGCGAGCGCCGCGTCGGACGCCTCCTGGATCGTCAGGCCGTCCACTGTGGGGTCAGAGAACGGTAGCCCGACCTCGATCAGGTCAGCCCCGGCGTCCTCGAACGCGGTCAGATAGGTGGCCCAGTCCGGCCCGACGCCGGCGGTGATGTAGGGCATCAGCAGCTTCGTCACAGCTCCGCCTCCGTCATGAGGGTGGCGACGTCCTTATCGCCGCGCCCGGAGAGCGTGACGAGGACGGTCGAGCCGCTGGGCAGGACTGATGTCCCGGCGGCGCGGATCACCCAGGCCAAAGCGTGCGCCGACTCGATCGCGGGCAGTATGCCCTCCGTCCGGGCGAGCCGCACGGCCGCCGCGACCGCTTCCGCGTCGGAGACCGTGACGTACCGGGCGCGCCCCAGATCCCGCAGGTACGCGTGCTCGGGGCCGACGCCGGGGTAGTCCAGCCCGGCCGCGATCGAGTGCGCCTCCTTGATCTGCCCGTGTTCATCCTGGAGGAACAGCGACTGGAAGCCGTGCAGTACGCCGATCTCGCCGTTCGAGGCACCCGCACCGCCTTCGGCCTCGACACCGACGAGCTTCGCGGGCGTGTCGACGAAGCCCGCGAAAGTACCCGCCGCGTTGCTGCCCCCGCCGACGCAGGCGACGACGTAATCGGGGACAGCGGCGGCCAGTTCGGCCGCGCACTGCCGCCGGGCCTCGTCGCCGATGACGCGCTGGAACTCGCGCACCATCGTCGGGTAGGGGTGCGGGCCGATGACCGAACCCACGCAGTAGTACGCCTCGTCGGCGTCGCCGACCCAGTGGCGCATCGCCGCGCTAGTGGCATCCTTGAGCGTACGGCTGCCAGTGGTCACCGGGACGACCTCGGCGCCCAGCAGCCGCATCCGGAACACGTTGTGCGCCTGGCGTTCCACGTCCCGCTCGCCCATGAAGACCTTCACGGGCAGCCCGAGCAGGGCGCCCGCCGTCGCGGTCGCGACGCCGTGCATGCCCGCGCCGGTCTCGGCGATCAGCCGCGCACGCCCCATGCGCCGGGCCAGCATCGCCTGTCCCATCACATTGTTGATCTTGTGGGAGCCGGTGTGCGCCAGGTCTTCCCGTTTGAGCAGAACGGTCACGCCAAGTTCGCCCGACAGCCGCAGGGCGGGTGTCAGCGGGGTCGGGCGGCCCGCGTAAACAGAGAGTAGCCGGGCGAGGCTGCCCCGGAACCCGGGATCGGCCCATGCCTGGGCGAACGCATCCGCCACCGCCTGGCAGGCGGGGATCAGGGATTCCGGCACGTAACGCCCACCGTAGCCGCCGAACCGACCTACGGACTGGCCGTCGCCTGAAGTAACTGTTATAGAACTCATGAGAGAGTTATAGAACAGTCGCGGTGAGCCTGGCAAGCCCGTTAACGTGCCCGTGCCCGTGCCCGTGCCCGCGCTGCCGCGGTGGCTGCTCGGATTGGGCATCGCGGCGACGCTGTCGGCCAACGTAGCGCACGGCCTTGGGCATGGCCTGGCAGGTGCAGCAGTGGCCGCGTGGCCGGCGGTGGCCCTCGTCGCCCCTACGAGCCGCTGCAGCGGATCAGCTGGATGAAAGAGGCCCAAGCCAGGACGTGCCGGAATTTGATTATGACGTATGCCTATCCTTCGCGGGCGAGGAACGGGACTATGTCAGCCGTGTCGCAGAAGAGCTGAAAAGTCGTGTTGTCCGGGTATTCTATGATCTCTTCGAAGAGGCTGAGCTGTGGGGCATGAATTTGTACGACCACCTCACTGAAAATCTACAGCAAGTCAGCTCAGCAAAGATTTCAATATAGTAGTTGGTTGTGGTTATTCCGCTGCTTTAATATGATGTCTAGCAAAATCTGGCCATCCTGGCTTTTCGAGTGCTACGAAGAGCAGTGTACTCGCCGAAAGCAGGGTTTGCGCTTCCCCTGCCCATATGTGGAATAATGTAGGTTATGGACCGCAACTGCAACTTCTGTCGCATCGTTGAAGAGCCCGAGTCTTCCCGGGTTGTCTATGAAACCGGGAGAATCCTGGCGTTCTTCCCACTCGCTCCAGCTGTGCTTGGTCACACGCTCGTAATTCCGAAGAAGCATATTACAGATCTGTGGTCTCTTGACAAAGAGTGGGGAGACGCACTTCTACAATCCTGCCTAGATATTGCGCAAGGTCTGAGGCGGGCGCTCAGCCCGGACGGAATGAATCTTATTAATTCGGCAGGCGAAGCCGCAACTCAAACCGTTATGCACGTTCATTTCCACCTAGTGCCCAGATGGTCGGGGGATGGATTCGGGCCTATCTGGCCGCATAGCGAGCCAATGAGTGATAAGCTGAAAGATGATACGGCTGCCAAAATACGTCAAGCACTTTCTTGAGTGCAACTAAGAAGAAGCGGCCATCGATGCGATCAGAGCAATGTCGGTTAAGGTTAGTGTGCCACAGAATAGCGCTAGAGCCTTTGATAGGAAAACCGTAACCCATGAATGGCTTCTATCGCACGCCATTGAATTAAGTGAAGAGGGTTGGATGTCCTCTTCCTGTTGTGCCACAGCATTGCAAAGTCCATGAAATAGCCTTTCTTGCCTAAGGAAATAAGCGTCGAGGCACCAGAAAACTATCAAACGTGACGAGCTGCCGGATCGGCAACTGGTCGAGTCGGGGACTATCTCATGGCCACGGACACTGCCTGATGGCCGTGGGGCGGTACCCGCGTCAGTCCTCAGCCCACACAGAACTCGTTACCCTCAGGATCCTGCAAGATAACGAAGTACCGGCTTCATCAGTTACCACCCTGACCTGAGTGGCTCCAAGACCCACCAGCCGCGCAACCTCGCCCGCACGAGCATCCGGCCCGCCGCCCAGTGCAGTGACGTCAAGATGAATGCGGTTCTTCACAGTCTTAGCCTCCGGGACCCGCTGGAACGCCAGCCGAGGCCCCTGCCCGGCTGGATCCTCGATCCGGTACCAGTTGCCGAGATCCTCCTCACGATGCCCGAGCGCCCGCAGGACCGCATGGATGCCGTCGATATCGGGCGGCGCATAACCAAGGACCGCGGCCCAGAAGGCAGCCAGGGCCGCCGGATCATCAGCGCAGTCAATGGTCACCTGGATATTTCCTGAGGTCACCACGAGATTCTATGAGCGTGCTCCAGGAGCGGAAACCGCCCTGATGAGCCTGCAGGCCGACGGTGATCTGCGGCTCCAGCCCCCGCTCCGGACACAACCCCGGCTCGCGGAACCCGTCCCCCGCATCGGACTCGGAATACAGAGCCGACATGCTGGAAAGGACTAGCCCCGCCCTGCCGGGCATGCGCCGCGCACGCAACGGGACAGCTGCTGCCGCCAGAACTCCCTCGCCCACGTGTCCATTCAGGGGATCCCAGTGAGCTGCGGTTTCGGGCTTCGGTTTAGCGGACTGGTGCGGGGAGCCAGGGGTTTCCGCTGAGGGCTTGGGTGATGGCGTCGAGGGCTGTCAGTCCGTGGTTGGCGGCGGAATCGAGGTAGCTGCGAATGCGGCACCAGCGGGCAAGGGTCCGCGGGGTGTGCCAGTACCCGGAGACGGCCTGATGCCGTTTGGCAGCCTTGACGGCCTGCTCAGAGCAGGGTCCGGGTCCCGCGATAGCCCCGCCCCGGGATGCCCCGGCTGCCCGCCGCGCTTGCGGTCCTCGCGCCGTTCCCGTTCCGAGGACTGGCGGGCCTTCCGTTCAGTCTTGCGCCGCTCACGCGCCCCGATCGGGTCCTTCGACGGCGGCGTCCCCGAGGTCGTGCTGTCCGACCCCAGCCGCCGCTCCAGTTCCGCAACTCTCAGCTCCAGCTGCCGCTCCCGCTCCCGCGTCGCTGCCAGCTCCGCCCGCAGCACCACAGCCTCGGCGTCCTTGGCTTCTCCTATGGAGGCCTGATCGCCCAGCGGCTGGCCCTGGCCGCACCCGGGCGCATCCGCCGCCTGGTCATCGCGTCCAGCAGCATCCTGCCGGTGCCGCCAGACGCCTTCGACGGCTGGCGCGAACGCACCCGGCGGCGCGCCGCCGCGGCCGCGGTGTGGTCCGACCCCTCCCTGTCCGGGCCGGAACTCACCCGCGCAGCAGCCATCGCCTCCGCACACGCCGACATCTGGCGGCCGCAGGCCTTGCCCGGCTACCTCGACCGCCTGACCGACGTCCATTTCACCGCCGAATGGCTGCGGCCCTTCCGGGCCGGGACCCTGCCCAGTGCCCGGCCCCCGGACGCGGCCCGCCGCCTGGCCGCCCTCGGCCTTCCCATCCTCCTGCTGCACGGCCGGCAGGACATGACCTTCCCCGCCCGCCTGGCCGAAGACACCGCCGGGCTGATCCCCTCCGCCCGTGCCACGGTGATCGAAGAAGCAGGCCACATGACCCACGTCGACCAGCCCCGGGCATGGCTCGACGCTCTTACTGACTTCTTGTCCTGACCAGGAAGCCATCAACAAGACCACGCCAGGCAGCCGCCGACCAGCAGTTCCAGCCCGGGCAACGCGACTACAGCTTCCCCGCCCACCCAAACTGGCTAACTACAGCCGGCCCCTGAGCACGTCCGGCCCGGCAGGACATATCAAACCAGCCTTATCCCCTGAATGGACACTCGCCCACGCTCGCAGGCGCCGCTCGACGGTGCGGTAGGAGGTCACCGCCACGGCAATGTGCTCGCCGCGCATTCGGGGACACTGGCACAGCCTTGCGGTCAGGCTTTGTACGCAGACCTAAGTAGTTACAAAACTATAATGGGCAACGTGCCAACTGTGGCAACGCTCCGGCTAAGGTGGCTTGCGGCGAACCCGAATTAGGGTTTGTGTCCGAGGGCTGAAGCCTACCAATTGCGCATGGTGGCGTTATTGTCCTGACCAGTTCTTTTGCGATTAGTGGTGCCGGAGACGGGGCGGATCGGGTCATCAGGTGAAACCGCCGTTCAGAGGGCGCTGATGAGGGCCAGTGCCTCGTCGCGGCGGTCCCAGGCGGTGAACAGGTGGTCGTGCGCGGCGCCGGCGATGACGTTGCAGCTGATCCCGGTGTCAGCCAGAACGCCACTGACGGCTGCGGTCAGGCCGACGGCGCTGAGCTCGGAGTTGATCCGGAGCGTGATGCGGGCCGCCACGTAGTCGTAGCGCATCGCCTCACGGTCCGCCTCGGCTTGCAGTAGGACGAGCGTCAGTCCCTCATCTTCACGGATAACCGCGAACGGCGACACGCCAGCCGGGATCGCATCCGCGACGGTGAAGACGTACGGCTCGGGGTGCAACTCCGGCGCTAGGTCGCGCCATTGCCGGGAAGCTTGGGACGTCACGTCCAACACTGTTAGCTAAATATGCCGCGAGGGCAACCGGCTGGCCCGCTCGCGCAGAACGACTGTGCTGCTACGAGAACACCTTCACGTACTGGACGTCTTCGGTGCCGTGCCCTGATGGCCACGTCGCATTGTTCGGGTCGGTGCCGTTCGGCCCGGAGATTCCGAAGTTGAGGTAGGCCGGCTTGTGGCTCAGTGCGCTGGCCGGGATCGTGATGTACCGCTTGCCGTTGAAGTAGACGTTGGCGACGGTGCTGGTGAACTCTATGTCCACCACGTTCCAGCCAGGCCGAACGTTCGGGACGCCTGCGTTAGGCGTGCCGTAAATGGCGCCCGCGCCTGCCCATCCCTTCGGTAGCGTCGACCAGTTTCCGGTGCTGTCCCCGTTCGCCGTACGACTGCCGTAGTGGACGGTCAGGTAGTTCACGCCGTACTGGGTCTCAACCGGGTCGATCTCGGTATCGGCGGGCCAGTTTTCGGCCCCGTTCGTGGTGTTCGCGCCGTTTGTCCACATCGTGGCCCAGTCGAGAAGCGTGCCGGCCGGGTACGTGGTACCGCCGAAGGTCTGGGCACTGGTGAGGCCGGGTAGCCATATCTTCGCCTCGACAACGTCACCGCTGGTTGGCACGGTGTGCTGCGACCTGATGTGCGCGCAGGCAGTGGTGACGGTGGTCGGCTGACCGGTGGTAGTCAGCACGACCGCGTCCAGTGACGACGAGTAGGTGGTATTCGCCACCGGGCAGGTCCCGTTTCCCTCGTTGGTGTCATTGGCGTACCCTGCCCAGCCGTCGTTGATGATGTCTCTAGCGGAGTAACTCTGGGCCAGGGTTTTGTAGGACGACAGCGCCGGAGCGTTAGGGGCAGCGGGCGCCGCGGACTGGAGCGTGGTCGCCGCGCTAGCGGACGCCGCTGGCACCAGGGACCCTGTGATGGCGGCTGCTAGGGCAACCCAGAGTTTCTTCATGCATCTAATGATGCAGATCTACGATTTGGCAGGGGCGCTGATCTCAATAGCCGGACAGGCATTTCATGCCTTGCTGTCCCGCTCCTGACCCGACCCTCCAAACACTATTCTAAAACTCTGCTTGATCTCGCGGTGCTGGCTCAGCTATGCGAAAGGTGACGGGGGCAGGTGCCAGATGAACTTCTGGTGTGGGCTTCGTCCTGGTTCGGCACCCAGGTCCCGGGTACGTAGAGGCTCATCGCCGAAGTCACCTGTGAGCCCCCCGTTCCACCGGGCGGCCATCGGGGGCAGGCGGGCGCGGCCGCAGGGGGATGTGGTGGCTCAAGACACCGGCATGGCCAATCTGGAGAAGATCGACCACATCGTTGTCCTGATGCTCGAGAACCGCTCGTTCGATCACATGCTCGGGTACCTGTCGCTCGAGGGTGACCGCGACGACATCGACGGCCTGCGGGAAGAATTCGCCAACGACCATCACGGGCGCAGCTACCCGGTCCGCCATCTCGAGACCACGGCGATCCCCGATGACCCCGATCACTCCGCGAGGTCGGTCGACCTGCAGATCGGCGGCGGCAAAATGAACGGCTTCGTCGCAAGCTACGCCGACACGCTGTCCCGCCACGGGGTGCAGGACGGGGATCCCGGCCGCGTGATGGGCTACTACAACGCCGCCGACGTCCCGGTCTACGATCACCTCGCCAGGCACTTCGTTGTCTGCGATCACTGGTTCAGCTCGGTTCCCGGCGCGACCTGGCCCAACCGCCTCTACGCGATCTCCGGCCGCGCCGCGCGCAGCCGCGATGACCTGCCCCGCCACATCCCGCCGATGTATAACCAGCCGTCGTTCGTACGGCACCTCGATGCCCACGGCGTCACGTGGCGCTGGTATTCCTTCGAGGTCGGTACTCTGCGCCTCGCCGACGCCCACTACGCCCTCGGACACCATGACCGCTTCGCGTTCTTCAGCAAGGAGAACCTGAACTGGAAGGCTGCGCTCGAGGTCAGGATCGACCCCGAAGCGGAAAGCTTCCTTGGGGACGCGGCCCGGGGCACGCTCCCGTCGGTCTCCTGGATCGACCCGAACTTCAGCAACTTCAACCCCATCGGCTTCCAGCCCAACGACGACCACGCACCCGCGGACATCACAGACGGCCAGGAACTCGTGCTCGCGGTCTATCACGCGCTGGCCACCGGCCCGCAGTGGGACAAGACGATGCTCGTCATCTTCTACGACGAGCACGGCGGCTTCTACGATCACGTCCCGCCCCCCGCCGCTGCTGACGACAACCCGCGGATGTTCGGCCGCTACGGCGTGCGGGTGCCGGCGCTGATCGTCTCACCGTGGACCGAGCCCGGCTCGGTATCAACGACAGTCTTCGACCACACCTCGATCATCAAGACGATCCTGCTGCGCTTCGCCCCCGACGCGCTCAGCCAGCCCAAGCGGCACCGAGGCCCGCTCACCCGGGCCGCAACCGCCGGGCACCCGCGCTACCTGGGAGCACGCGTGGCGCAGGCCCGTGATTTCGGAGAACTGCTCACTCGCACCGCACCCCGGCCAGCCCCGGACCGGGTCACCTTGATCCACGACGCCGCAGCGCACGCGGCAGCCAGGCCACAGGGCGCGAAAATCCAGGGCGACGCGCTCGGCCCGCCGCCGGCAACCGATCTCCAGCTCAGGATCGCCGCGGCGGCCCGTGAACTGAGAAGACGAGGACATCCCGAAAATCGGCCGTAGAAACAGTGCCCGCGGGTATGTACGGCTTCTCGTAGCCGCCGATTTCCCGGGGAGCGGGCTTCTACGGCGGTCTTAGGGCCACGGAAGCCACGTCCATCGGCATCCTCCGCGTGGATGTGCCCGTGGTGTCGCTATAGCGGCAGCTGCGGCACATCCACGCGGAACGGCTAATGAGCTACGGGATGAGGATGAGCTTGCCGGTGGTGCGGCGGGCGGCCAGGTCGTCGTGGGCACGGGCGGCGTCGGCCAGGGGGTACTCCGCGCCGATGCGGACGGTGAGCTCGTTCTTGGCGATCCAGCCGAAAAGGTCGCTGGCCCGCCATTCGAACTCGGCGCGGTCCGCGACGTAGTGGGCGAGGGTGGGCCGGGTGACGTACAAGGATCCGCCGCTGTTGAGCCGCTGCAGGTCGAACGGGGAGACCTGGCCGCTTGACCCGCCGAACAGGACCATCATGCCGCGCGGCCGTAGCACCGACAGGCTCGCGTCGAACGTCGCCATGCCCACGCCGTCGAAGACGACGTCCGCGCCCCGGCCGCCGGTCACGTCGCGGACGACCGCGGGGAACTCCTCGTAGGTCGTCACGTAGTCAGCGCCGGCCTGCTTGGCGAGGACCACCTTCGGGGTTGAGGACGTGGTGGCGACCACGGTGCCGCCGAGGTCCTTGATCATCTGGGTGAGCAGCAGGCCGACACCGCCGGCCGCCGCGTGCACGACCGCGACGGTTCCCTCGCTGACGGGGTACGTGCTGCGGCACAGGTAGTGCGCGGTCAGCCCCTGGAGCATGGCGGCCGCCGCGACCTTCAGGTCGATGCCCGCAGGGACCGGGACCGCGTTCGCCGCAGCCACCACGGCCTTCTCGGCGTAGCTGCCGGGACATTCGCACCACGCGACGTGGTCGCCGGCCATGAACTCGGTGACGCCCTCCCCCGCGGCGATGACCACACCCGCGCCCTCGCTGCCCGGCACGTACGGCACTTGCTGCTTGTAGACGCCGGAGCGCCGGTAGATGTCGATGAAGTTGACCCCGGCCGCCGCGACCTCGACGAGCAGCTGGCCAGGACCGGCGACGGGATCGGGCTGGTCCGCGGGGACCATGACCTCTGACCCGCCAAGCTCGCTCACGACGATCGCCCGCATGACACCACGCCCCTTCGTACTTGTTGCCAGATACTCCCTATCACGTCAGCCTGGGGCGAGGCGCGGCGTTGCGCTCAGCATGGCCGTGAGGTCGGCCACGGGCAGGCCGGCCGCGGTGGCGCGCTCCACCCGGTGCGGCGTCGGGGGTGTCGGCGCTGGCCGCGCGGTACCGGAGTTACATTGACGCGCTTCTTACTGTTATCTCCGGTTAGTGGTCTGGCGCCATACCAGGCACCGGGAGACCTGATCGCCGAGGGAGTGACCGCTGGCCCTACGCGTGCTTCGATGGAGCGCATGCCGACTATTCCCCGCCGTGTCGTGACAGGTCATGACGCTCGCGGGCTTGATGTGCTCGGCTTGGACGCGCTCGGGAGCCTGTTGCACGGGCCGATGAACCACGGGCCCATTAACCACGGGCCCATGAACCACGGGCCGGTGCTCGCGCCGGAGACATCGTCCAGGGGCGACTGACGCGTGATCTTGGCTAACCGGTTCCTGCTCACTTGGAGGTTGCGGAGATGGATTACGGACTCGCCGGGCGGACGATCGTCGTTACCGGGGCGGCGCGTGGGCAGGGGGCCGCGGAGGCGGAGATCCTCGTCCGCGAGGGAGCGCGCGTCATCGGCGCGGACATCCTCGACGATGAAGGCAAAGCGCTCGCCTCACGGCTGATGTCGCTCGGGCCCGGGACGATGGAGTACTTGCACCTCGACGTGTCGAGCGAGTCGCAGTGGGCGGGACTGGCGGCACACCTGGGTGGCACTCCCGTCCACGGCCTGGTCAACAACGCGGGGGTGCCGTACCGGGCGCGGCTGCGCGACATGGACGTCGAGAACTGGAACCGGGTCATCGGGGTCAACCTGACCGGAACCATGCTCGGCATCAGGACCCTGGCCCCGCTGATGCCGGACCACGACGGGGCGTCGATCGTGAACATCGGCTCGATCGCAGGGTTGTCCGGGCACTTCGCGTTGTCCTACACGGTCTCGAAGTGGGGGCTGCGCGGGCTGACCAGGGCCGTGGCGCTCGAGCTCGCGGGCCGCGGCATCCGGGTCAACATCGTGCACCCGGGGCCGATCGACACGCCGATCCTGGACGGCGCGGACCCCGTGTTCGTCCAGGCGAGCGTTGACACGACCCTCGCCGGCCGGGCAGGGCAGGCGGAAGAGGTCGCCGACGTGGTCGTCTTCCTGCTGTCGGCCCGCGCGTCCTACCTCAACGGCCAGGACATCCCGGTCGACGGCGGCTTCTCCTCCCACGGCGGCGCGAAGTCGATCACAGACGCCCTCGCGAAGGCCCACCCCGACACCTGGTGAAGGCCGGTCACGGACCGGGCAGGACCGGACCCGGGGTCACAGGTTCCTGTCCTTGGTGCGGCGCAGGGAGTATGGCTCGACGCGGCGTGGTCCTTGCCGCCCGCTCTCGGCCCGGTAATCGATGTCGCCCTTGAGCCGGTTGGCTCCTGCGTAGCGGAGTAGCTCAAGCGGGACGCCTCGTCGCCATGAGGTGATGGCCTGTGGGATCTGTCAGGCCGGTCGAGGTCTCCGAGCGAGGCCCTTGGCAGATCGGGCTGGGCCGGGTCTCGATGTGGTCGCCCAACCGGGACAGCCAGTGCGGGGAGCCGGTCAGCTGACCGCACGAGCCACCGACCGCAGTGGCTCATTTCGTATAGGAGGTGCTATTGTCATAGTGATCACTATCCGAAGCTAGGTTACCGGATGGGTTGCCATGGCGGCGAGACCTAACATCTTGTGGTTGTTCAGTGACCAGCACCGGGCCGATGTCCTTGGCGCGGCCGGACACCCCGTGGTCAGCACGCCGCACCTGGACGCGCTGGCCGGCGAAGGGACGCTCTTCGGAGGCGCCTACTGCCAGGGGCCGCTGTGCATGCCGTCACGGGCCTCGCTGCTCACCGGACGGTACGTCCGCGATCATGGCGTGCTGAACAACAAGACTGCGATCGCCGACGGGCTGCCCACCATGGTTCAGGCGATCCGGGACGCCGGCTATCACACCGCGACGATCGGCAAGATGCACTTGTATCCGCACCGGGCCGGCGCGGCTGCCGGGCTTGACATCATGCGCGGGTACGGGTTTGACGAGATTACTGAGATAGGCGGCAAGCTCGCGTCGGGCCGGGTGCGCAGCGACTACACCGACCACCTGGCCGCTCTCGGGTTGTACACGACGTACCGCCGGTTCGTGCGCCAGCGGGCGCCGGGGCTTGGTGCCCGCGCCGGGCTGATACCCGGGCATCAGCCGATCTGGAACGTCGACCCAAGCCCGCTGCCTGCCGCCGACCACATCGACTCCTGGGTTGGCGATCGAGCCGCCAGCTGGATCGACTCGGTCGATGACCAGCGGCCGTGGTTCTGCTGGGTCGGATTCCCGGGCCCGCACAATCCCTGGGACGCGCCCGCCGAGTTCGTCGAACGGTATCGTGACGCCGATATCGCGCTCGATACCACTCGCCGCCCGGCCGTGCCCGAGGCCGGGCCGTTCCGGACGTTCCTCGACACCTTTCTTGACTACAGTTGCTCGGCGACGCTGACCGACGAGCGGATCGTCGAGGTCAGGCGGCACTACTTCGCCAATGTCACGCTGATCGACGCCGCGATCGGGCGGATCGCGGACGCGTTGCGGCGCCGGGGCATTGACGGCAACACGTGGATCGTGTACTCGACCGATCATGGCGAGATGCTCGGCGCCCACGGCCTGCTGAACAAGATGGTGTTCTACGAGCCGTCGGTCCGGGTCCCGCTGATCATCCGCCCGCCGGGCGGCGGCCAGTCGCGAAGGTTCGGCGGCCTGATCGAGCACGTCGACCTGACGGCGACGCTGGTCGAGGCGGCCGGCGGCAAGCCGATACCTGACTCGCCCGGGCGGTCACTCGTCGACCTGATCGCGGGTCCGCCCGCCGTCCACCCGGGCCACCCCGCCGGCCCGGGCCAGCCCGCCCCGCGTCCGGACCACCTCACCGCCTCTACCGCCGGCCGGGAGGTCGTGGTCAGCGAGAACTTCGGGTTCGGGATGTGGCGGACCGACCGCTACAAGCTCGTCGTCCACGAACCGGAACGGGTTCCGGTCCAGCTCTTCGACCTCGCCGATGACCCCGGCGAGGACCACAACCTCGTCCACGATCCGGCCCGGCAGGCCGTCGTGGCCGACCTCATGGACGCCTATGTCCGCCCCTTCCTGGCCGCCAAGCCCTAAGCCACCTCCCCCGGCCCCCGGCCCCGGCCGATGGATGCGCACATCCATCCCCCATTTGCCATCTGAATGTACGCATCCACCGGTTAGAGGGACTGAATTTTACATTGGAATCGCTATCCGAATGGTGGTTACTATATGAACATGGATGCAGACCAGCCGCAGCAGCGCCGGCTTACCCGGGCCGAGGCTAAGGCCCGCACCAGGACACTGCTGCTCGACGCCGCCTCGCAGGTCTTCGCCAGCCAGGGCTTCGCTGGCGCATCGGTAGAAGAGATCGCCGAGCGAGCCGGGTTCTCGATCGGCGCGCTGTACTCGAACTTCACCGGCAAGGAAGAGCTGTTCCTCGAGCTGATGGCGAGCCGGGCCAGCGACCGGGTCGCCGACACCACGCAGCTACTGCAAGACGAACGCGAAGCACCCGGCCGGCCCTGGCAGGCGCTCGGCCAGCAGATGATCAACGTGGCCGACAAGAACACGGAGCTCGCGGCACTGCAGGCCGAGTTCTGGCTCTACGCGGTCCGTCATCCAAACGTCATGGAGACGTACGCGGCCCGGGTACGGCAGCGCCGCGAGCCGCTCGAGCAGCTGATTGGCACCGAGTTCAGCAAAGACCGCGGCGGCTACGACGCCGACCTGGCCAGCCGCGTCGCGATCGTGGTGTCGGCGCTGTTCCAGGGCATGGTCAGGCAGCGGCGCATCGACCCGGACAGCGTACCGGCCGAACTCTACGGCGACGCCCTGCGCTGGCTGTTCACCGGGATCAAGGCGACCGAGCGAGCAGCCCGAGGCGAGAACCAGTGACTGACTCCACACCCGGTCAAACGGCCGTTAGTGACGCCATTGCCCGGCGCGAAAAGGTGCTGCGGGTGCGGTACGCGATCCTCGGCGCGGTGATGGCCTTCCTGTGGATCGGGAACAAGGGCGAGCCCGCCTGGGTACACGCGCTCCGACTGCTGCTCGTACTAGCCACGATCGCCCCCCTGCTCACGCTGACCCGGCGCTACTACGCCCGCCGCGCCACCAGCAAACAGCAGCCCCCCCGGGCCGCGCTGTACTGGCTGATCGGCATCAGGGTCGCGACAGTGACGATCGCCCTCGGGCTCGGCTGGCTGGTCGGCGACCTGTTCGCGCCGCACCACAACGATCCGGCGCGGCTGATCGCGCTCCGGCTCGGGCTGCTCGCGGTCACGATCCCGATGCAGATCCGGCTGGAGCGGCGGCGTCAGGCCACGGGCATCGTCCGGCCGCTGACGGTCCGGTCGCCCAGGATCATCGCGGCGAAGTTCGTGCTCGTGCTCGTCGCGCTCGGCGCGGAATGGCTGATCGGGATGTGGACGCCAAACGCGGACCTGATCGTGGCCGCGGGCCTGTTCGGCACCGTGGCGTGGTTCGGGCCAAAGCTCAACCGCTACTTCTTCAACCCGGCCGCGCGGTCAAGGCCTGCCACCCGGCAGGCGCCGGACGAGCCAACCCCCGACCCGGCCCCCGCGCAGGCCTGACCGAGGCCAGACATCTTCGGAACGTCCTTGCGTCGCACCACCCCGCCGGCCGTCCCGAACGTGCCCAGCAGCACACGCGGGTCGACTGTGGTGACCCCCTGCCTGCTTTCTTTACGCGGGCCGGCGCGGCACGCGGCACCAGCAGGTCGACAGTTATGCACCACAGGTCACTGTCCGCAGTAGGGCTGTGGCGCTCGAGCTCGCGGGCCGCGGCATCCGGGTCACCAGGACATCCCGGTCGACGGCGGCTTCTCCTCCCACGGCGGCGCAAAGTCGATCACCGACGCCCTCGCCAGGGCCCACCCCGGCACCTGGTGACGATGTCCGGGTCAAGTGGAGCACGAACCCGTTCTGGATAACGGAAAACATTATTCAGAACGGGTTCGGCTTACTGCGTACCGTCAGCTCCTTCCTGAGGGGCTCAGGAAGGGAACTGGTCCGGGTCCTGGATGACCTGGGCGGTGACTCCCACGGCACGCGGGGCGACGCCCTGGGGCGGGCGCTGGTCGGGGTCTTGAACGACCACCGGGGCGCCCTCTGGGGCCGTGGCGGTGCTTACGGCGGGCCGGGGTCCCATGGTGTAGGTGGCGTAGAGCTCGTCGCGGATCGCCTCCAGGTGGGAGACCTGGCCGGCGGACGGGCCCGCGCTGCCGGAGACCGGGACGGTGACGCCGGCGAGGACGTCGTCGGTGCGCGCGGTCGTCAGGGTGAGGACGTCGCCGAAGCCGGGGGCCGCCGCGTCGCGGGCGGTCAGCGCCGGGATGTTCCAGCGCTGCTCGATCGTCTTGAGCACGGAGGTGTGATCGAGCGGCGTGGCACCGGCCGGGACCCGGTAGACGGTGCCCGGCGCGATCAGCGGGGAGATCAGCAGCGTCGGGACCCGCACACCGAAGCGGTCGAAGCCGAAGCTGAACTCGCCCGCGGTGTTGTCCGGCGGGGTCGCGCCCCAGGGCGGCGGGACGTGGTCGAAGCAGCCGCCGTGCTCGTCGTAGGTGAGTACGAACAGCGTCTGCGGCCAGCCAGGTCCGGACCGCAGCGCCTCATAGGTGTCGTGGATGAGCTGCTCGCCGAGCGCGACGTCGTAGTTGGGGTGCTGGCTGTTCCCCGTGGAGGACCAGCTCGGCTCAAGGAACGTGAACGAGGGCAGCGTGCCTGCCGCCGCGGCGGCCTGGAAGTCCGTGAACAGGCCGAAGTGCGACGGGTCCGCGTTAGTGATGTCGGGGAAGTCCGCCTTGGTCAGCGGCTGCTCGTCGTAGCCGAAGACCGTCCAGCTCACCTCGGCCGTGGTGAGCGAGCCGAAGATGGACGGGCACGTGTACGTCTTCGTCTTGTCGTCCATGTGCCCCTGGCTGGTGCCCGCCAGGGCGAACGCGCGGTTCGGCAGCGTCTCGGTCGGCGCGGAGGCGAACCAGTGGTCGCAGACGGCGTAGCCCTTGGCGAGCGCCGACAGGACGGGCAGCGTCTGCGGGGTGAAGCAGCCCATGATGTCGCTTGCCGTGGTGCCCGCGATGATCGACCACTTCTCGCTGGTCTCCCAGCCGATCGTGTACGCGAAGTCCTTGACAAATCCCTGCATGGTCGCGGCCGTGCCCGACGCCGGGGCGGTGTCGGAGCCCCAGAGCTGGTCGTTGGTCGCCTTGTACCCCTCGCCGGGGTCGGCGCCCGGCATGAAGTACGCGTTTGGCGTCGACGGCGTGATCTGGTAGACGCTGAACGGGTTGCCGCTGGCGTCCGGGTTGGACTCGTTCCCGGTCAGCCCCTCGAACGGCTGGCCCGCCGGTGACACGTTGCCCGCGTCCGCGTACAGGTAACCGAGCATGTGGTCGAACGAACGGTTCTCCAGCATCAGGACCACAATGTGGTTAATCCCGGCAAGGCCGGTCCCGGCCCCGGCAGACGTCGTCATTGGCGCACCATCCTCCTGCAGCATCCGGATATAACCGGCAAATTACGAGGGTCAGCAGGAGACTACTGTCCGCGCGGGTCGGACCTTGATATGTTCGCGTTTTTCGCACGATCGCAGTTTTTGAGCGGTTTTGCGATCGGTTCGACCCGGACGGACATCGGGGCTACGGGGGGTATCTCCGGGAGACAACAGTCCGCGCGAGCGGGCCTGATACGATCGCGGTTTTTGCGATCAGGCCCGCTCGCGCGAACACCGGGGGGTACGGGGGGCCGGCCCCCCGGGGGATAACTGGCTAGGCGCCGCGTGAGGCGACCTTGTGCGCGGCGGTGCGGGCCGCCTTGGCGATCTGCTTGTCCGGGTGGTGCTCTCCGAGGTGGTTGAGGACGTTCTCCGTGTCCGGGTGCGTGCCACGTGCCATGCCCTCGAAGAGCATCTGCTCGCGGCCGGCGGGGACGGCCTCGCGGAAGCTGACCGCGAGGTACTCCGGGTCGGGGAACTCCTCGTCGATGGCGAGGGTGAGCAGGTCGGTGGCGACCCAGGCGAGGTCGTCCGACGTCATCTCAAGTTCCCCGGGGAGGTCCACGGGGCCGGTGTCGTCGGCGTCGACGCCACCGAGCAGGGCGAGCGCGACCTTCGCGTAGGCGCGGACCTGCGGCACCGCGAGGCTGTCCCGCCAGGCGGCCTCGGCGGGGGCGCCGAGGGTGGTGACGGCGGCCACTGCGATCATCCGCTCGCCAGGGTCGGCGGCGGCGGCGAGGTCAAGCAGCTCGCGGGCGGCGGAGTCGGCACCGCGGGCGGCGGTCCACCCTTCGACCTCCGCCTCGAACTCGTCATCGGTGACGCCGGCGGCCATCGCCAGGAGCTCGGCACCGGACAGCTCGGCCGCGGTCTGCGGCAGCACCGGGATCTCCACCCCGGCCTCGACGAGCTGCTCGTGCAGCGCTGCGAGGGCAAGCGGGCTGAGCCTGATCAGGTCGTCGTCCTCGGTGATCGCGCGGGTGTCCTTCAGCTTGTCGAGCAGCAGCCGGGCGGCGTCCCCGTAGGCCTCTTCCCACTCGACGCGAGCCTCGGCGATCTCCTCTCGTGCCTCCTCGTCGTCGTCGTCTTCCCCGCCGGCGGCGTTCTCCCAGAGCACCTCGGCGAACTCTTCGGTGGTGAGGCCCTCCCTGCGGGCGAGGAAGAGGAGGATGGCCATCGCCATCCCCTGGCCGGCGAAGTCGAAGTCGAGCTCTTCTTCGTCCTCGTCTTCGTCGTCCAGGTCGGGGCCGTACAGCTCAAGCGTCTCGCCGAGGACGGCCGAGAAGGTCAGGGCCCACGCGGAGACCACGGACTCGTCGGCGCCTGACGCCCAGTCGTCGGCGGTCTCGCCGGGAATCACCCGGTCTTCGTCGTCGTCATCGAAGACCAGCCATTCCACGCTGAGCGCGCACTCCCAGAGGAAGGCGAGGTCATCGGCGTCAACGCCGATGGCGGCGGTGGCTTCGGCCAGGCCCTCCTCGGTGAGGTCGCCGGCGTCGTCGACTTGCCTGCCGCCCTTGCCCACCCATTCGGCGAGCGCGGCGAGCTGGAGGGCCACCGGCGCGGTGCGCGCCTGGGCAGCAAGCTCGGGCAGCGGAAGCAGGCGGATCGGGGGAAGTGCGTCGGGCAGCCCGAGCGCATCCTTAATATCGATGTCCTCGTAGTCGAAGTCATCGTCGGCGACGTCATGGTCGTGGTCGTGAGCCATGCCCCGAGCCTATCGGCCCCACGACAGGCATAAGCCCGCAAAGGCCAGCCGCAGCTCCAAGAAGCCCCAGTCTGAGCGGCCTGCAGAGATTAAAGCGCCGCGGCGGGCCGGCGAAATGCTGAAATATCCGGGAATGTCGAGGCGCGCCAGCGCCCGACATTCCCGGATAGCTCAGTCACGGAGGCAGCGGAGCGCTAAACGAGCTGCCTCAAGACATACTGCATGATGCCGCCGTGGCGGTAGTACTCCGCCTCGCCGGGGGTGTCGATGCGGACCGTTGCGGTGAAGCGCTTGTCGTCGGCGGTCACCACGACCTCGTTCGGGACGCTGCCTTCGTTGATCTTGGAGATGCCCTCGATCTGATAAGTCTCCTTGCCGGTGAGGCCGAGGGACTCGGCGTTCTCGCCCGGCTTGAACTCGAGCGGGAGGACGCCCATGCCGATCAGGTTGGAACGGTGGATGCGCTCGAACGACTCGACGAGCACGGCGCGGACGCCGAGCAGCACGGTCCCCTTCGCGGCCCAGTCACGGGAGGAGCCCGAGCCGTACTCCTTGCCGCCGAGGACGATCAGCGGGGTGCCCTCTTCGATGTACTCGCGGGAGGCGTCGTAGATCGACATCTCCTTGCCGTCCTTGACGGTGACGCCGCCCTCGGTGCCCGGTGCGAGCTGGTTGCGGAGCCGGATGTTAGCGAACGTGCCGCGGATCATCACCTCGTGGTTGCCGCGGCGGCTCCCGTAGGAGTTGAAGTCGGCGCGCTCGATGCCATGCTCGGTGAGGTACAGGCCCGCCGGGGAGGTGGCCTTGATCGCGCCCGCGGGCGAGATGTGGTCGGTGGTGACCGAGTCGCCGAGCTTGGCCAGGACCTTCGCACCCGTGATGTCGGTGACCGGCGCCGGCTCGGCGGGCATGCCGTCGAAGTACGGCGGGTGGCGGACGTAGGTGGAGTCCTCGGCCCACTCGAACGTGTCGCCGATGGGGACCTCCATGCCGCGCCAGTTGTCGTCGCCCTTGAAGACGTCGGCGTAGTCACGGGTGAACATCTCGGCGGCCACGGCGGACGCGACCACGCTCGACACCTCGTCAGGGGACGGCCAGATGTCGGCGAGGAGCACCGGGTTGCCCTCGCTGTCCGTGCCGAGGGGCTCGTGGCCGAGGTCGATGTCCATCGTGCCGGCCAGGGCGTAGGCGACGACGAGGGGCGGGGACGCCAGGTAGTTCATCTTGACGTCCGGGTTGATGCGGCCCTCGAAGTTCCGGTTGCCTGACAGGACCGAGACGACGGTGAGGTCTTCTTCGTTGACGGCGGCGCTGATAGACGGGGGCAGCGGGCCGGAGTTGCCGATGCAGGTGGTGCAGCCGTAGCCGACGAGGTTGAAGCCGAGCTTGTCCAAGTACGGGATCAGGCCGGCCCGCTCGTAGTAGTCCATGACGACCTTCGAGCCGGGGGCGAGGGTGGTCTTCACCCAGGGCTTGCTGGCCAGGCCCTTCTCCACTGCCTTCTTCGCCAGGAGCGCGGCGCCGATCATCACGTACGGGTTGGAGGTGTTCGTGCAGGACGTGATCGCGGCGATCACGACGTGACCGTGGTCGATTTCCGTCTCCGTGCCGTCTTCCAGGGTGACCTTGACCGGGTGGGTGGCGCGGTGGTCCTCGGTCTCGGCCGGGTCGGACGCCGGGAACGAGCCGTTGTCGGAGCCCGTGTAGGCGGGCAGCGCGTCACGGAAGGCGGTCTTGGCGCTAGATAGCTCTATCTTGTCCTGCGGACGCTTCGGGCCGGCGATGGACGGGACGACGGTGGACAGGTCGAGGGTCAGCTCCTCGGAGAAGCGCAGCTCACGAGCTGGGTCGTGCCACAGGCCCTGGGCCTTCGCGTACTTCTCCACCAGGTCGAGTTGGGTTTCCGGGCGGCCGGTGAGCCGCAGGTACTCGATCGTCGCGGAGTCGATCGGGAAGATCGCGCAGGTGGAGCCGAACTCCGGCGACATGTTGCCGATCGTCGCCCGGTTCGCGACCGGGACCTGGCCCACGCCGTCGCCGTGGAACTCGACGAACTTGCCGACCACGCCGTGCTTGCGGAGCATCTGGGTGATGGTGAGCACCAGGTCGGTGGCGGTCGTGGCCTGCGGGAGGGCGCCGGTGAGGCGGAAGCCGACGACCTTCGGGATCAGCATGGAGATGGGCTGGCCGAGCATGGCCGCCTCCGCCTCGATGCCGCCGACGCCCCAGCCGAGGATGCCGAGGCCGTTCTCCATGGTGGTGTGACTGTCGGTGCCGACGCACGTGTCGGGATACGCCTGACCGTTGTGCGTCATAACCACGCGGGCGAGGTGCTCGATGTTGACCTGGTGCACGATGCCGGTGCCCGGCGGGACGACGCGGAAGCCGCTGAAGGCGTCCTGGCCCCAGCGCAGGAACTGGAACCGCTCGCGGTTGCGCTGGAACTCAAGCGCCACGTTCAGGTCAAACGCCTCCGGGCGGCCGAAGACGTCGGCGACCACCGAGTGGTCGATGACCAGTTCGGCGGGGATGAGCGGGTTGATCTTCTTCGGGTCGCCGCCGAGCGCCCGCATCGCCTCGCGCATCGCGGCGAGGTCGACGACGGCCGGGACGCCGGTCAGGTCCTGCAGGATCACCCGGGCCGGGGTGAACTGGATCTCGGTGTAGGGCTCCGCCTTCGGGTCCCAGCTGGCCAGGGCGCGGATGTGGTCGGCCGTAATGTTGAGGCCGTCCTCGTTGCGGAGGAGGTTCTCGAGCAGCACCTTCAGGCTGTACGGGAGGTTCTCGCTGCCGTCGACCGCCGCCAGGCGATAAATCTCGTGCGTGGCACCGCCCGCCTCAAGCGTCGCGCGGCTGCCGAAGCTGTTCGAAGTCATCGTAGGTTGAGCCTCCTCGCCCAGTTTCACGATTTGTATGGTCGCCCGGAGCGGGCGCGCCGCCGGAACTCGGTGCGCCCTCCGCTGCGGCGCGGAGCCGTCAAGCAGGAAGCGCCCGGTTCGCCGGTATGTAACCTACAGTATCTCGATATCAAGGTACCTCATCGGGTGCCACGTGTGCCTGCCCTCCTGCCCGCCTGCCCCGGGAGGCAACGGCTGGGCGGCACAGCGGAGCACGAACGCGTTCGGGATACTGGTTGATACGCCGGAAGGCGGGCGCGGGCGGACCCCGATCGCGGGGCTCACAGGGCGGCCGAACGTCGATCCGGTTCGAAGCAAAGCCTTGCGATGGAGGGTTCCTCATGCGTTTCGCCGTCAAGACACGGCCCGAGCACCAGACCTGGGAAGAGCTGCGCGACATCTGGGTCGCCGCAGACGAGGTCCCGCTTTTTGAGTCGATATGGAACTGGGACCATTTCTACCCGCTGACCGGCGACCTGCACGGCCCGAACTTCGAGGGCTGGACCATGCTGTCGGCCATGGCCGCGCTGACCTCGCGGATCAGGATCGGCTGCCAGGTCACCGCCATGCCTTACCGGCACCCTGCGGTGCTCGCCAACATGGCCGCCACCGTGGACCACATCTCGTCCGGGCGGCTCATCCTGGGGCTTGGCGCGGCGTGGAACGAGATGGAGTGCAACGCCTACGGGTTCCCGCTCCCGCCGCTCAAGGAGCGGTTCGACCGGTTCGACGAGGGCATCGAGGTGCTCACCCGGCTGCTGTCGTCGACCGTTTCCGATTACTCCGGGCAGTACTTCACGCTGACCGACGCGTACTGCGAGCCGAAGCCGGTGCAGCGGCCGTACCCGCCGATCACCATCGGCGGCAGCGGGCCCAAGCGCACCCTGCGCGCCGCCGCCCGCTGGGCGTCGGAGTGGAACTCGACGGCTCAGGATCCTGTCCGCTTCGCGGAGCTGAAGGAGATCCTGCGCGGGCACTGCGCGGACCTCGGCACGGACTTCTCCTCGATCACCTGCTCGTGCATGGTCCGGTGGGATGGTGGCTCGTACGACTCGCTGCTCACGACGCTGGCCGGGTGGCGCGACGCGGGAGCGGACATGGCCGTCATCGGGCTGCCGACGCACGCCAAGCCGGAGTCGCTGTCCGCGCTGGCCGAGGCGATCGCCACGCTCGCGTAGCTAGTTCTTTACCTTCAGCCCGAACGGGGTGCGGCTCCGCGTGGCCGCGCCCCGTTCCCGGTCACGGGGGTGCCAGGCGCTCCGCGCCTGTTGCTGTTATCTCGGGCTAGTGGAGGTCGGCGGCCACCGCGCACCGCGCGGGATTCCCCGTCCCGTTCACGGGGCATTTCGCAACTCGCCGAGCAGCCCTGACAGGCTTTCCGCGGTATCAAAGCCGTGCGGAGCCGGTGATTCCGCCGGTGTCCCCGGGGCTGCCGGGACTATCGGGGCTGCCGCCTCGGCTGGGCTGAGCCCGCCGGACTCCATGAAGTACTCGCTGATCAGCTCTCGCTGTCTTTCGAGTAGCTGGTCGAAGTGGGTGTCGAGGCCGGCCGGGCTGATCGTCTCCGCGGCCAGGTACAGGTCGCTGATCCGGCCGAGCGCGCCTGCCTCCGGATCGGTTGGCGTCCCGAAGTCGAGCAATTCCGATGTTTCATCGTCTACCGACTGATAGTCGGATATTTCCGTCTGGTCCGCCTGCTCGTCGTCGAGGGCCGGTGCGGCGTCGGTTGGCTGGTAGTCCGCGTAGCCGGCGGCCTCGCGTTCGCTGGGGCTAAGCGGTTCGAAGGGGCCGCGGGCGATGCGCGATTCCTCCGTGTCCGCCGTCGTCCGTGACCCGTGCTCCTCGTCCCGCTTGTACCAGTCAGTGCCGGACGGCCCGTAGGCCGGGTCATCGGGACCGTAGGCGAGCGCGGGGTCCACGTCTGCGGCGCCGCCCGCGCTCACGGGGACGGCAGCACCTGCTGGCGGAGTCACCCGTGCGTCGGCGGCATCACCCGTGGTGTCAGCCGTACCCGCCGGGGCGGCGGGCCTGGCCGCTGTGGTGGCGCTGCCGGACCCCGCGGTATCGGCGGGACCGTCCGCGCCGGCAGGCCACGGCACGCCGGACGGCCCGGCGGTAATCGCGCGGACGCCGCCGGCGTACGCCCCGGCGCCGTCGGCGGACCTGCCGGATGTCGCCGCGGGAGCAGGTGCCGCCTCGGCGCCCGCCTGAGACCATTCGCCGATGCCCTGGCCCCGCTCCCTGGCACGTGTCCGGGGCGACTGTGGCGTAGCGAGGTCGTCTTCGCGGATCACGTACGCGTAGCCGCCGTCGTTGACTACCTCGCCGTGTCCGCCAGGTCCGGGATAGCCGCCAGGCGTGCCAGGCGGCTGCCATGCCTCGTACTCCGCGTACGGGGCCTGCCGCGCACCGGCTCCGGGAAATCCGCCGGCCATGGAGTAGCCCGCCTGACCGGGGAAGGCATCCTGGCCCTGCGGACCTGCCTGACCCGCGGGGCCGGGGTATCCGTGCCCAGGCGGGAACCCGGCGGGGCCGGGGTAGGCGCCAGAACTGGGATAGCCCGGTGACACGTAGCCCTCAGGGCCTGTCGCCGCCGGGCCCGGGCCACCGTGGAAGGGCGGGCCATCAGGCCCGCGCGCCTCGGCGGGCGGCGGGAAGCCCTCCTGGCCGTACCATCCGTGCGCCTGCTGCCTGGGGTCCTGCCCGGGGGCATGGGCGTAGCCCGGCGGCATGGGCGGCTGGCCCGGAAACTGCTGGCCCTGCGGCGGACCGTAGCCGGGACCGCCCGGGAATCCTGGCGGTGGGCCACCGGGCGCGCCGCCGTTGCCCTGGTACGGGTGGTCGGACCCGGGCGGCCCGTATCCGGGGGGCGGGTAGCCGACTGTGCCGTAGCCGGGACCGCCGTAGGCAGGGAAGCCACCGCTGCCTGGAGGGAACGAGCCCTGCTCGGCGTAGCCGCCGGGTCCGGGGAACATCCCTGGCGCTTGTGCCTGCTCGGGCGGATAGCCGCCCGGTCCGGGGAATCCGCCGTTGGCTGGCCCAGGCACCGGCCCTGGACCTTGGAAGGCACCCGGCTGCGGGAACCCGCCTGGCCCGGACCACGCGTCCTGGCCGGGGAACGGAGCATACCCGGGTGGCGCGCCGTAGCCGGGTGGCGCGCTGTAGCCGGGTGGCGCGCTGTAGCCGGGTGGCGCGCTGTAGCCGGGTGGCGCGCTGTAGCCGGGTGGCGCGCTGTAGCCAGGCGGCGGGCCGTAGCCAGGCGGCGCGCCGCCGGGACCGGCGAAGGGGTGCGAATCGTGCCGGTCACCTTCACCGCCGTCGGGCGGGTTGATCAGGCTGCCCGGCGCGAAGATGGTTGTCGGCGTCAGCACCCGGTCAGGATCGGCGTCGGCCGGGCGGCTCGGCCTTGGCTGCGTGTCACCTGGCTGGCCGGCCAGCCCTGGGGGAAACTGCCCGCCGGAGAATCCCGGCGCGCCGGAGGCCGCCCAGCCGGGAGCGAACTGACCAGGGGGTCCCGCTCCGGGGAACGTCTGGCCTCCCATGAACTGGCCCGGCGCAATGAACTGATCAGACTGAGCGAACTGGCTAGCGCCCGGCGGGCCCGGCTGCGCCGTGCCCGCGGCGTAGTAGCCGGGCGGCACCTGCCCTTGCGGGGCCGCCTGCTGGCCTGGGGCGAACCGGCCCGCCTGCACTGGTCCGGCATGGTGCGGCCCGACGGGAGCACCAGGGCCCTGCCCCATCGGGCCGTAGAACTGGCCGGGCGGCGGTGCCGGGTACCCAGGTGGTCCACCGACCGGGCTGCCACCCGGCGCGGAGAAGCCCGGACCCGGCGGAGCGCCCTGGCCGCGGCCGAAGTCGACGCCGGCCCCGGGGAAATCGCCGGGGCCCTGGCCCGCGAAGCCGTCGCCGTAAGGCCCGGCACCGTAACCCGGTCCCTGATCTCCAGGGAACCCCGGACCCGGGCCGGCCGGGCCGGAACCCGCGGCTCCGTGATGCTGCTCGAACGGGTGCTGGCCGAACCCTTGTCGGGGCGACGGGCCGCCGGGAAAGGCGCCTTGCGGCGGTGCCTGGTACTGCGGGCCCCCCGGTTGCGGTGCGGCGTACCACGGCCCGGCATGGGGACCGGGGAACGGCGCGGGGCCGGCGGATCCGCTCACGGGCATGCCAGCATCGGGCCCCCCGTAGCCAGGGCCGGCGAAACCCGGTGCCCCGTACGGGCCAGGCGCGCCGCTCCCTGGTCCGTGCGGAGGAAAGGAAGAACTTGCTGATGGGAAGGGCATCCCGGCAAAGCCAGGTCCAGGCCCCTGGCCGGGGCCAGGCCCGCCGCTGCCGTGCTGGCCGTTATCCCCCGGGCCAGCGCCGGTACCCGGCCAGGCGACGGCGTCGGGCTCCGGTTGACCGCGCCGCCCCCCTGAAAACGTTCCCACGTAACGATCGTAAGCAATTGACGGACCGCTAGTGTCCCACCTTTGCGCAATTGCCGCTCAACGGTCTAGTCGCCCGAACACCGGCTCAGCCCCCGCCGGCCGGAACCTGACGGGGGCTGACTAGTACACGGGTCGCGTTCGCAGAAAGTCCCGACTGTCGCTACTTCACACCTGGGGCAGGACCTGGGCGGCGATGTCCGACAGGTGGTCGAGGTCGTCGAGGTCGAGAACCTGCAGGTAGAGAGTTTGCGTGCCCACCTCGGCGAAGGTGGCGATCTTGTCGACGATCTCGGCCGGGGATCCGGCGAGGCCGTTGGCCCGCAGTTCGTCGACTTCACGGCCGAGCGCTGCCGCGCGGCGGGACACCGTGGCCTCGTCCTTACCGCAGCAGACGATCTGGGCGGCGGAGTAGACCAGCGATCCGGGGTCACGCCCGGCCGCAGCGCAGGCAGACCGGACCCGGCCGAACTGCGCCGCCACGTCATCCACATTCGAGAACCCGATGTTGAACTCATCGGCGTACTTCGCGGCGAGCGCAGGCGTGCGGCGCGGGCCGTGGCCGCCGATGATCACCGGCGGACGCGGGCTCTGCACCGGCTTGGGCAGCGCGGGCGAGTCAGCGACCTCGTAGTGCGCGCCCTGGTAGCTGAACTTCTCGCCGACCGGCGTCTCCCAGAGGCCGGTGATGATCGCGAGCTGCTCTTCGAGGCGGTCGAAGCGCTCTTTCATTGGCGGGAACGGGATGCCGTACGCGGCATGCTCGCCTTCGTACCAGCCCGCGCCGATGCCGAGCTCGACGCGGCCGCCGCTCATTTCGTCGATGCCCGCGACCGCGATGGCGAGGGGGCCGGGGTAGCGGAAGGTCGCCGAAGAGACGAGCGTGCCGAGCCTGATCCTGCTGGTCTCGACGGCGAGGCCGGCCAGGGTGGCCCAGGCGTCGGACGGGCCTGGCTCGCCGGACCCGCTGCCCATCTTCAGGTAGTGGTCAGAACGGAAAAAGGCGTCGAAGCCGAGGTCTTCCGTCGCCTTGGCGACGCGGCGGAGCGTGGCGTAGCTGGCCCCCTGCTGGGGTTCGGTGAAGATCCTGAGTCGCATGCGTCTATCGTCTCGCATGCCACTTCTCCGCCTGCGAGGGCGGGTAGGCAAGCTCGCAGAGCGAGCGGGACGAGCAGACTGAGCGGGGCCGGCAGAGCGCTCAGCTCGCGATGGCCCCTAGGTCGTGGCTCGCCGCCAGGTTGTAGACGACGTCGGGGTCAGCGGGAAGGTACCGCGCCTCCCAGTGGACCCCGCCGTGGATGTCGCGCCGGCCGAGCCATTCGCGCCCGGTGGGCACGTGGACTGAGCTGAGGTGGAACACCGACATGCGCGGCACGACCTCGACGATCTGGGCGACGAAGCCGACGGGCTTCGTCAGGAGCGCCTCTGTCGCCCGCATGATCTGGGCTAGGTCCCCGCCCATGCCTGAGCACAGCGAGCCCTCTGATGTGTCATGTCCGAGCAGCTTCCATTGGTACATGCGAGAAAGCATACCGCTAGATGACCGCGCACGTCTACTGTCGACTACTGTCGAAGCATTGCGATTGCCAACTTTGCCAATCGAGTACGGTACAAGAATGTCGATAGGTGACGAATCCGACCCAAGGGCGTACATGCAGCTCGCCGGAATCCTCCGCAAAGAGATCACGGCAGGGAAATATCCGCCTGGCACCGCCACCCCGTCGATCACGACGCTCAGCCAGGAGTACGGCCACGCCAGGCAGACCTGCTCCAAGGCCCTCGGCGTCCTGGTCAAGGAAGGCATCCTGATCCGCTACCCCGGCCTCGGCTACTACGTGGTCGGCAAGCCCGGCGACCCCAAGCCGGCGAATCCCGAGAGCGGCGCGGGCAAGACAGACGAGCCGTAAATCGCAGTCCTCCTCCCGAACGGTTCCGGCTTACTCTCGCCACCCACCGTTCCCGCCGAAGCCTGCGGCCGCCGCGGGCGTGTCACCCTCGGCGTCCACAGGTCTTCAGGTCATGTCCAGCGCTAGCGCTTCTTGCTGTTACCAAGATGGGCGGGCGGGCCGAGAGACGTTGGATCACTGACGTCGCCATCACGTGCTCATCGATCCAAGATCTTCTTGCGGCGTGTAGACGCCGCACGCTTCTTGCTGTTATCCGGTACATCTGCGCCGCGACGGAATCGACTCGTCGCCAACAGACCGCGCCGATCCCGGCAGGGCCCCGAATGCTCTAATTTTGCCGCTATTGGTCAGTTAAAGCCTTCTGATAGATACAAAATTAGAGTATTCGTCAGCGAGGTCACGAGGTTAGACGGGTGAGTGTGGCGACGCACTCCACGTGGTGGGTCATCGGGAACGCGTCGAACGCCCGGAGGTTCTCCAGCGTCCAGCCGCCGCTGATCAGCAGGGCCAGGTCGCGGGCGAGGGTGGCGGGGTCGCAGGAGACGTAGGCGAAGCGCTCGGCGGGGCCGTCGGCGGTCAGGTAGTCGACGGCCTCGCGGGCCAGCCCGGCCCTCGGCGGGTCGGCGATGACCAGCCTGGCCGGCGGCAGGCCCCCCTCGCTGACGGCACGGGCGACATCGGATCGCTCGAACGTCACCCACGGGTACTCGCTCAGGTTCTGCCTGGCGTTCTTGACCGCGGCGGAGTCGAACTCGACTCCGGTCACCGCGCCCTCCGGGCCGACCAGGGGGGCGACGACGCCGGCGAACAGGCCCGCGCCGCAGTACAGGTCGAGGACCGTGTCGCCCGGCTTGGGGTCGAGTGCCGCGAGCACGGCCTGGCTGAGGGTGTCCGCGGCGGCGGGGTGGACCTGCCAGAAGCCATCGGCGCTCACCTGCCACAGGCGCCCGGCGGCGCGCTCCGCCAGGTACGCCCGGCCCTCGACCAGGGTGCGCTTGGAGTTGGCGAGCCGGCCGCTACCGCTGCGGCGACTGTTGGTCTTCTGGGTGTTGCCCTTCTGCTTTCCGCCAACGTCCTCGACGACGGTCACCGCGAAGTTCTCTGTACTGTCCGCGCCGCCGACGGCGACCTCGACGGTGGTCGCGCCGCTCCAGTCGTCGCCGGGGATGTCCAGGTCGCGGACGGCCTGGTGCGCGATGAGGCAGTCGCCGATGTCGATCACCTGGTGCGAGCGGTGCCCGCGCAGGCCGGCGACGCCGTCGCGGTCGACGGCGAACTGGACGCGGGTGCGCCAGCCAAGGCCAGGCGTCCCGCCAGTTGCTGTTATCACATCCGATGCCGGGTCAGGCGACGATGATGGATCGTTGGGCGCGCTATCGGGCGCCTGAATATCCACCTTGTGGGCGGTGGGCGCGTGGGCGGCCGGGGCGTCGCCCGGGAGCGGTTCGACCGTGACCTCGCGGTCAATGCCTGCAAGGCGCCGCAGTTGCTGGGTGATGACGGCTGCCTTGAGCGCGCGCTGGGCGGAGAGGGACGCGTGCTGCCAGTCGCAGCCGCCGCAGCCACCGGGGTGGGCATGCGGGCACGGCGCGTCCACCCGGTCGGGGGACGCCTGGCGGATCTCCACGGCGTCAGCCCGGGCGAACTTGGACGTGACCTCTGTCACGCGAGCCACGACGCACTCACCGGGCAGCGCGTGCCGGACGAAGATCACCGGGAGGCCGTCTGGCCTGGCGACGCACGAGCCGCCCTGCGCGACGTCCTCGACGGTGACCTCGACCTCCTGGCCTACCTGGTAAGGGCTACTGCCCTGCTCAGCGCCGGAAGGCTCCCTGCCCGACGTCGCCGCCTGCGGGGCGACCCCGCCGACGGCTCCCGGCCGGCGCCGGCCTGCCGGAGAGGCTTGCGCCCTTCCATTGGGCAGGCCCTCAGGGGGTACGGGGGGTCGTTCACCTGGGGGGTAACTGCCTTGTGCTCGCGGCTCGACAGCCGGCATCAGATTCTCCTTCGTACTGGAGTCGCATTCTCGCACGTGAGGGCATAACTTTGGCGGGGCGCCCGATAAGGGCACCCAGACGCGGCGACGGACCGTGAAAGGACGGGTCGTGCATATCGTGATCATGGGCTGCGGGCGGGTCGGCTCGACGCTTGCCCACATCCTGGAAGACCGCGGCAGCACCGTCGCGGTCATTGACCAGGACCCCGAGGCATTTCGCAGGCTCCGCCCGTCCTTCAAGGGCGATCGAGTCACCGGCATGGGCTTCGACCGCAACGTGCTGGCCAGGGCGGGAATCGAGCGAGCCGACGGCTTCGCGGCCGTCAGCAGCGGCGACAACTCCAACATTATCGCGGCACGGGTAGCGCGCGAGACGTTCGGCGTCCAGCAGGTCGCGGCGCGCATCTACGACCCGCGGCGGGCCGAGGTCTACGAGCGGCTTGGCATCCCGACGGTCGCGACCGTGCGGTGGACGGCCGACCAGATGCTACGCAAGCTGCTTCCCGAGAGCACCGAGGCGCTATGGCGGGACGCGACAGGCAAGGTCGTGCTCAGCCAGGTGGCCGTCTGTCCTGACTGGATCGGCGAGCCGGTGAAGATGGTCGAGGCGTCGGTAGCGACCAGGATCGTCTTCATCGACCGGATCGGCGAGGCGATCGTCCCGCAGCCCGGCACCGTGCTGCAGCAGGGAGATGTGGTGCACGTCGTCGCCAAGGAGTCCGACCTCGACCGGATCTGCGGCGCCCTCGCCAAGCGGGACGGGAGTGGTCACTGATGCGGGTCGCTATCGCCGGGGCCGGGGCCGTGGGTAGGTCGATCGCCCGCGAGCTGCTTGAGAACGGCCACGAGGTGCTGCTGATCGATCAGAAGCCGAGCGCCATCAAGGTGGACAGCGTGCCGCGTGCCGAGTGGCTGCTCGCCGACGCGTGCGAGATCTCGTCGCTCGACGACGCGGCGCTCGACCGCTGCAATGTGGTCGTCGCCGCGACCGGTGACGACAAGGTCAACCTGGTCGTGGCGCTGCTCGCCAAGACAGAGTACGGGGTGCCCCGCGTCGTGGCGCGGGTGAACCACCCCGGCAACGAGTGGCTCTACAACGAGTCCTGGGGCGTCGACGTGGCCGTCTCGACGCCGCGCCTGCTGTCGGCGCTTGTCGAGGAGGCGGTGAGCGTCGGCGACCTGGTGCGGCTGATGTCGTTCGGGCAGAGCGAGGCGAGCCTTGTCGAGCTGACCTTGGCGGCCGACGCGCCCCTGGCTGGCCAGCAGGTCGGCTCGATCGACTGGCCCGCCGACGCCGCCCTGGTCGCCATCCTGCGCGAGGGCCGGGTGCTCGTGCCGCAGCCGCAGGACCCGCTGCAGCCCGGCGACGAGCTGTTCTTCGTCACGTCGGAGGACGTCGAACAGGAACTGGAAGACCTCTTCTCCGCCGAGTAACGCGGCCCGGTTTCTGGGCCGCGTTACTCGGCAACCACAAGGCATTGACCCAAGCCACATCGCTAGGCGTTGCGGGTTATGCAACGCTTGCCAACAGCAACCACGGGCACTAACCCAAGGCCGGTCAGTTAAGGGAGTGGTCTGGTGTCAGGGGGGCGGCGGTGATGGTGATGCCTGCGGTGGCCTTGCTGGTGGTGCGGCTGGTCCTTGCCCTTGGTGTTGTCCCGGGGCTGGGTGGCTCTCCCGGTTGACCGGGAGCCCTTGCTTGCGGGGGGTTCGTCTGGTTGGGGGGCGCGGTCTGCGTCACGAGCGGGCCTGCGGGTCGGCTGCCCGCACCCGCACGGCGGCCGGTACCGCCGGCCTGCCCGCGCGTGCCGGGCGCGGCCCGCACCACAGACGGGCCGCCAGCGGCGATGCCGCGCCGGCGGCAGGGCCTCAGCCGTTTCCCCGAGCCAGGCGCGCACCTCAGCGGTCCTTCTTCGGTCTTTGTCCGCAACGCCAGCCACCGCACGGGGCGCGTCCGTGTCCGTGATCACCCGCAGCTGGCCGCGGGCGGATGCGGCCGACCCGGCTACCCGCACCGTCTCGCCAACCCCGGCGCCTTCCGGGCGCAGACCCCGCCCGGGTGCACCTTACAAAACCCCACGCGTGCAGGGCCGGGGTCCGGACGTTACGGCGCCGGGGCCGGAGAACAGGGCTTGCGGGCGGGCCCGCGGTAAGAACCGGTCAGGCTCCGCGCGGGGAGTTCCGAGCGGGTGCGCCCTGGTGCGGGTAGCCGGGGTTACCGCATCCGCCGGGGTGAATGTGCCGCTGGTCACGGACACGGACGCGCCCCGTTCGGTGGCGGGGGCGGTAGAGGAAAACCGGACAGTACGGCTGAGGCCCGCGTTTGGCTCGGGGAAACGGCTGAGGCCCTGCCGCCGGCGCGGCATCGCCGCTGGCGGCCCGCCGGTGGTGCGGGCCGCGCCGGGAAAGGCCACCGTGACTTCGCCTGTATCCCCTTGCAGGTGGCCGCCTTGGCGCGCACCGGAACGCCTTGACAGCCACGCAAGCCAGCTAACTTGGCACTAACCCCAGCCACAGCGCGGGGCGCCGCGCTTTTTGCGGCGTCCTCCCGTGGGGGGCGAAGCCCCCGCCACTTACGCAGGGGGTGCGGGGGACGACCCCCCGCAAAATTACCGTGTCTCGGTCATCTCCGGGCCGCGCTGGAACGGGTTCGGGGCGGTGGCGAAGCGATTCTGCTGCTCCTCCGCCTGCTCCGCCTGCTGGGCCCGGGTCTGCTCCTCGAGGGCGGCCGCGGCCTCCGCAGGAAGCTTGAGCTCAAGCAGGTCGCGCGGCGGCATCGGGTGCTCGCCGCGGACGACGACGACCTGGCTGAACACGGCTTCGAGCGGTGCAGCCGCCGCGGGGTCCGCCGCGGCGGCGCCGGCGAACAGGCCACGCAGGAACCAGCGCGGGCCGTCCACACCGACGAACCTGATCGGGCGCATCCCTGAGGCGGGCTGCCCCTGCTCGGCCGGGACGTGCGCGACCAGCTCGGTGCCGAACGGGCCCTCACGCTCCGCGCTCTGGCCGCTCGTGCCCCCGATCTCGGTGGCGATCTCGCCGCGCACCTCGTCCCACAGCCCGCTCCGCTTGGGCGCTGCGAACGCCTGCAGCTGCAGTTCGCTGAGCTGATGGCGCACCGTCACCCACGCTCCGTGCTGCTCGGCGAACACCAGCTGGATGTCTGTCCCCTCAAGCACCGGGACCTGAAGGCTGCCGAGATCGACCCGGGGCAGCTCCGGGTGCGGCTCGGCCACGTCCCACGGGCCTGTCGCCTGGACCTGGGCTTCGCCGACCGCTGTCTCTTCGGTCTCCGTCGCCTCATCGGCCGCCTGGCTGACCAGGTCACGGCCACGGTCACCAGCGCTGCGTCGCCGACCGAACACTGCGCATCTCCTCCAGTCGCCTGACTGCTCGATTATCTCACCGTGGGCACGAGCGGCGGGGTTCCCGCCGCGTGCCCGCCGGTCGAGCCGAAGCCATTATCGCCGCGAGCCGACTCCGGCAGGGCCGGGACCTCGCGGAACGTCACGTTCTCCACTCGCTGCACCACCAGCTGCGCGATGCGGTCACCACGGCGCAGCGACACCGCCCTGGCAGGGTCGGTGTTCAGCAGGATCACCTTGATCTCGCCACGGTACCCGGCGTCGATGGTGCCGGGCGCGTTCACCAGGGTGACCCCGTGTTTCGCCGCCAGCCCCGACCGGGGGTGCACGAACCCCGCGTAGCCGTCCGGCAGGGCGATCGCGATCCCGGTGCGGACCATCGCCCGCTCCCCTGGCGCCAGGTCGACATCCTCGGCGGCGACCAAGTCGGCGCCGGCGTCGCCTGGGCGAGCGTAGGCGGGCAGCGGGACCGTCGGGTCAAGCCTGGTGATCAGCACGTCCAGCTGGCTCGTGCCCAGGTCACCGGTGGTCATCCGCTCCTGCCTCCTCCTCGCTCTGTCCGCTTACCGTCGCGACGCAACGTCCGGTAGCAGGTCTCCGCCCCACTGGCGGCAAACCCACTGGCGGCAAAGATACAGCAGCCTGCTGGCCGCATTAAGGTCCCTGCCAGGCAACAGCTCGGAAACACCTTGGTTTTCGCTGCTCTTATCGTCAAAGATAGCTCACACCTCGGCTTCATTGGCGTAGTTAAGCGCCGGCGTCGTGGCGCAGCGTATCCGTGTCGTGGCGCAGCGCCCTGGTGGCACTTGTCAGGGCGGCGGTGATGGGGACGGCGACCACCGCTCCCGCGATGCCCGCCACCAGGCCCGCGACGGCGAGCACGAGGATCACGGCGAGCGGGTGCAGGCGGACCATCTTCCCCACTACCTGCGGCTGGAGCAGGTGCCCCTCTAGCTGGTTCATGACGATCATGACGGCGAGCACGATCACGGCGGCGATCAGCCCCTTGGCCGCGAGCACGATGATGATCGCGACCGTGCCCGCGATTAGCACGCCGGCGAGCGGGATGAACGCGGCGACGAACATGAACAGCGTGAGCGGCGCGACGAGCGGCGAGCCGATGATCGTGAGCGTGATCCCGATGACGACGGCTTGAATCGCGGCCACCGCGATGGTGCCCCGGACGTAGTAGACGACGGCCTGCCAGGCGGCGCGGCCCGCCAGGCCCGCTCGCCGCCCCCGCTCGCTGGAAAGCCCGCTGATCAGCCAGGACCAGATCCGCTCGCCGTCCTTGATCAGGAAGAACGAGATGAAGAAGCACAGCACGACGCCGGCCAGGAGCTCGATGACGATCCGGCCGCCGGTCAGCGCCGCGCCTTCGACCGTCGAGCGGTGCTGGCTGAGGTAGTTCACCAGGTTGTCGGAGATCTTCGCCAGGTTCCCCGTCCTGATGTGGAACGGCGACGAGGCCAGCCAGTCCTGGATCTGCGTGCTGGTGTGCCTGACCTGATTGACCAGGGCCGGGTACTCGGCCTCCACCCTGGTGGTCACCAGCCACACCGCACACCCGAGCAGGGCGAAGGCGAGCAGCAGCGTGCACCAGGTCGCGGCCATGGGGCCGAGTCCCGCGCGCCGCATGCGGGCCGCCAGGGGCTGGAGGAGCGCGGTGAGCAGGATGGCGGCGGCGAAGGGCACGATGACGAGGTACAGGAGCCCCGCGACCTTGCCGGCCACGTAGAGCAGCCCGGCGAGCAGCAGCAGCCGCCAGGACCACCCGGCACTGACCCGCAGCCAGCGCGGCACGTCCGTGGCGCCGGGGTCCGTGGCGGGGACGTCCGTGGCGCGGGCGTCCAGCACGGAGGGCGCCGCCGCGCCTGGCTCGGGTTCCGCGCCAGGCTCGGGTTCCGCAGTGGGCTCGGGTTCCGCAGTGGGCTGGGGCGCCGCGCTGTTCGCCCCCGCCCTGTCCGGCCCGGCCGTGACGCCTTTGCGTCCTGCCTGCGGGCCGCGGGCCGCCCGGCTACCGGCCGCACGGAGCAAGGCCACGCCAATCGCGACCCGCTTGGCTGCCCACTCCATCATGACACCATCTAACCAACTACGGTGGAGTTGTGTACCCTCCCCGCCTACGGGCAGTGGCACGGGGGTCGCCCCCCGGGAGACAACAGGAGGCTTGGAGATGGGTTCGTACCGCGAGCGGCTGCTGGTGCCGGTGAGCTACTGGCTGCTCGCCGTCCCGGTGGCCCTGACGCTCGGCGCCGAAGCGTACTTCTTCGTGGACGGTTTCATCCCGCCCCTGTTCATCGCCCTGGTCTACGTGATCATGGCGGCCTTCCTCGTGCGGTGGAATTCCGCCACGATCGAGGTGACCGGTGCCGTGCTGCGAGCGGGCAGGGACACCCTCACGCTGAGCGAGGCCGACGAGGTGATGGCGCTCGACGAGAAGCAGGCCTCGGTGCTGCGCGGGCCGCGGGCTGACCCGTCGGCCCATATCCTGCTGCGGCCCTACCTGAAGCGGGCCGTCTACATCGGCCTCGCGGACTCGAGCCAGGGCGTGCCGTACTGGCTGGTGGCGACGCGGCACCCGGAGCAGCTGGCGGCTGCAATCGAGAGTGCCAGGAATGTGCGGGACAGCCATCAGTCAGGCGACTGGGAGTCCGTGGGATGATGGCGCATTACTGAACGGGGCAGGGAGGATACGGATGGGCAAGAATAAGAAAGACGGCAGCTCCAACGCGCGGTTGGTCACCACTGTGGCGATGACCGGAGGCGTGTTCCTGCTGCGGAAGCTGCTGGCCACCGCGTGGACCAAGATCACCGGGAAGGTCCCGCCGACGGACCTGACCGACCCGAAGGTCACGCTGCCTGAGGCACTGGCATGGTCCATCGCAACCGGCATCGTCGTCGAGACGGCACGGTTCGCCATCGCGCGCTCCACGATGCGCAAGCCGCGTCTCGACACGGAAGCAGAATCAAGCTGACCGCCCGGCGGTCAGCGGCTGGCCAGGCCCGCCAGCCAGCCTGTTCGGCTGGGACCCGCTGACCGTACTTGGCGGCGCGGGCACTCCAACCCGCGCGTCTCAGCTCGCCTAAACCCGGAACCTTCTTCTTTTTGATGATGCGGACCCGGTGAAGCCTTGAAGGCAAGGGCAAAAAGAAGAAGATTCCGTGGCCGGCCCCGAGGGCATCGCGCCCGCCGGGGCCGGCTTCGCTAGGCGGCGCACTCGCGGCAGATCAGCTGGCCGTTCCTGTCCTCGGCGAGTTGGCTGCGGTGGTGCACAAGGAAGCAGCGCGAACAAGTGAACTCATCCGCCTGCCTCGGGATCACCCGGAACGAGAGCTCCTCGTTTGACAGGTCGGCGCCGGGAAGCTCAAGGCCTTCCGCGGCGTCGTCCGGGTCAAGATCGATGGTGGACGACGACTTGTCCATCCTGCGGGCCTGCAACTCCTGCAGGCTGTCTTCGCCAAGGTCATCATCGGTCTTGCGTGGGCTGTCGTAATCAGTTGCCATTGTGACCTATCCCCCTCCATAAGTGGCGCGCGGTCGCTGCGCGGGTGTAACGCTCCGGAAGCCTTCGTTGTGCCCGATTCCGGCGGGGAATTCTGTCACAGTTCGCGGCCGTCGTGCACGCTGCACGCGAACCAGTGTCGACGTGTCCCGCAGGGACCGCTTCCAGCCGCAGGTAAACCTCGCATACAGCCCATCTATTCCAGCCGCCGGCCCCCGGTTTTCAGTCGGCGCGGGTCAGGCGTCGCGTTCCGCGTCGAGAGCGGCCAGTGCGGTCGTTAGGGACTCGAAAAGACCGGGGCCGGCTGCTACCGCCATTGACTCGGAGACCGGCTTGTCGTTGAGGCCGCCGACGAGCGCCCCGGCCTCGCTCGCGACCAGCGCGCCGGCGGCCCAGTCCCAGTAGTTCAGGCCCCGCTCGTAGAAGCCGTCGAGCCGCCCCGCCGCGACCGCGCACAAGTCGGCGGATGCCACCCCCATCCGCCTGATGTCCCGCAGCCTGGGCACCAGCGCGGCGATAACCTCGCCCTGGACCTTGCGCCGTGCCTCCAGGTACCCGAACCCGGTCCCGACCAGCGCCTGCTCAAGGGGGACCCCTGAGCTGCAGTGCAGCACGGACTTGGTGCCGCCGGATTCGAGTTGGGCGCCGCCGCCCCTGGCGGCGCTGAACATCTCGTCACGCTTGGGAATGTAGACCGCGCCGGCCACGATCCTCCTGCCTACCTCCCCGCCCTCCACCCATTCGACTTCGGCGGCGATCGACACCGCCCAGTCGTGCAGGCCGTACAGGTAGTTGACCGTGCCGTCCAGGGGATCGATCACCCAGAGGACCGGGGCATTGCCGGTGTTGCCGATCAGGCCGCCTTCCTCGCCGAGGATCGCGTCGGACGGGCGCGCCGCGAGGATGCGGGACCGGATGAGCTCCTCCGACTGGCGGTCCATCTCGGTCACCACGTCGGTAGGGCTGGATTTCGTCGCCGCGACCTCGACCCGCCCCTCGCGCGACGTGAGCAGCCTCCCCGCCTCCCTAGCCACGCTGACCGCCAAATCGCGCAGCTTGGCCGCTTCTGGCGTGCTCATGCCGACCTCCCGGAAACAGTCACAGATCTCCTCGTAACGCTAGTCACAGATACTGAAATTTCCGGAATGCCGGATTCGCTTTTTGAATCCGGCATTCCGGAAACCCGGAAATCGCCCTGCGGGCCTGCACCCGTCATACACGCGCCGCTTCGCGCACTCGGCGACCACGCTTCACGCACTCGGCGACTGCGGACATCGTCTTCGCATACCCGGCGACCATGATCACGACCGTTATGCCCCGTTATGCGGCACGGCTGAGTGTGCGAAGACGCACGGCGCGCTTCAGCAACCGCTCGCCTGGCGCTGGCGGCATTCACGCGGGGTGTCCCGGACCCTTGGCGGTATAGCGGCAGCAGTCGAAGGGGCAGTTCTCCGCTCCGCCGGCAAAGGCACCCAGACCGAAGGGGCCGAGGGCCTGGGGCTCTGTGCCGGAGAGCCGTTCCGCCACGAGTTCGGCGACCATCGCCGCGAACCTCGGGGTCGGGCCCGGGGCCTTGGCCCGGGCGAACGGGAGGCCGAGCGACGCCGCGGTCTGCGCCGCTTCCACGTCCAGGTCGTGGACGACCTCCATGTGGTCGCTGACGAAGCCGACCGGGATGACGACAACCGCCGACGGGGGGCCGTCCGGCAGCGGATCCCCGTTCGGGAGGGCTCCCTCGGCCAGCGCCGCGAGGTGGTCATTGACGTCCGGCTCCAGCCAGGGCACGCTCGGCGGACCGCTCCGGCTCTGAAAGGCGAGGTCGAAGGGGAGAGTGCCACCACGCACCCGTTCGGTTATGAGTCGTGACGCTTCCCGCAGCTCAGCGGCGTACCTGCCGCCGACAGCACCGGGGACCGCCGTGCCTTTCGACACGCTGCCGCTTACGGCGGCCATGGCGACCGGGACGCTGTGCGCGGTGAACACCAGGCGGGCACCGGGCTGAACCGCGGCGGGCAGCCCGGCGAGGGCCGTCTCGACAGCGGCCGCGAAGGGCTCGATGAAGCCGGGGTGGTTCCAGTACGGGCGGATCTTGTCGATGCTGGGGGCGCCCTGGCCGACGGCGGCGACCGCGCGGTCGATGTCCTCCAGGTACTGGCGGCAGGCGGAGTAGGAACTGTAGGCGGATGTCACGAAAGCGACCGCGCGCTGGACGCCGTCCGCCTTCATCCGGCGCACCGTGTCTTCGATGAACGGGTCCCAGTTCCTGTTGCCCCAGTACAGCGGCAGGTCGATGCCTCCTGCCGCGAACGCGCCTTCGGTCGCCGTGAGCAGGTCGCGGCACTGGGCGTTGATCGGGCTCACGCCGCCGTAGGCGTGGTAGTGCTCGGCTACCTCGGCCAGCCGCTCCCTCGGGATGCCGCGGCCGCGCGTGACGTTCTCAAGGAACGGGAGCACGTCATCGGGTCCCTCGGGGCCGCCGAAGGACAGCAGCAGGAACGCATCGTAAGCCGCCATGGTCTCCATCAAACCAGGGACCGTCCGGGCGGCGGTAAGCGGGCCGGGAACAGGGCACTCAGCAAGCCAGTTGCATCGCTGCAGTATCTTCAGGTTCTGTCCGGATTTATGGCGGGAAGGCACGCAATGACGAACGCTGACGGGGTCGGCGTCGGCGTGCGCGGACCGCGGGGGCTTCTTGCGCCGTACGCGGACATTTTCGCCATCCCGCGCGCCTGGCGGTTCTCGGTCGCGGGGATCATCGGCCGGATGCCGATGTCCATGTACGGTCTCGGGACGGTGCTGCTGATCTCAGCGGGAACCGGCCAGTACGGCCTCGCGGGCAGCGTGTCGGCGGCCGGGTCGATCGGCGGCGCGCTCTGCGCCCCGCAGCTCGGCCGGCTCACCGACCGGCTCGGCCAGCACCGGGTGCTCATCCCGGTGTGCGTGACCTTCGCCCTGTCGGTCGCCGGGCTCGCCGCCGCCGTGACCCTGCACGCTCCCGTCTGGACACTGTTCCTGTGCGACATCGCAGGCGGCGCGGCCATGCCGCAGACCGGGCCGATGGCCCGCGCCCGCTGGTCGGTCCTGCTGGCCGGGTCACCGCGGCTGCATACCGCGTTCTCGCTTGAGTCGGTGGCCGACGAGCTGTGCTTCGTGATCGGGCCAGCGGCCGTGACCCTGCTCGCGACCCAGGTGCACCCGGCGGCCGGCGTGACCTGCGCTGCCGTGTGCGCGCTCCTGGGCTCGCTGTGGTTCGCGGCGCAGCGGTCGACCGAGCCGCCGGTGGTCACGGTGCCGCGCTCGCCGCTGTCTTCATCGGCTTCATCGGCGAAGGTGGCCGCCGGCGGGCGCCGCGCCCGGCTCGCCGCGCCCGGCCTCGTCGTGCTAATGCCCGCGTACCTGTTCCTGGGCGCGATGTTCGTGTCGATCGACCTGTCGACGGTGGCGTTCGCCACGCGCTTCGGGCACAAGGCGCTCGCCGGCTTCATCCTCGGCACCTACGCCCTTGGCAGCGGAATCGGCGGGCTCTGGTACGGGGCACGGAGCTGGCAGGCACCAGCATGGCTGCGGCTCGCCGTTACCCTGCCGCTCACCGTGGCGGGCGTATGCACGTTCTGGGCCATGCCCAACCTGCTGGTACTCGACGGGGTGATCTTCCTGTGCGGGATGGCGATCGCGCCGACGCTGATCGCCGGGTACAGCCTGCTTGAGGCCACGTCCCGGCCGGGGCGGGCCACCGAGGCGATGTCGTGGCTGTCCACCGGGATCTCCGTGGGAGTCGCCTGCGGTTCCACGGCGGCCGGCTTCGTGCTCGACGCGCTCGGCCCGCGCTGGGGCTACGCGTTCGCGGCGGCGTGCGGAGTGACAGCGGCACTCATCTACCTGGCCGGCCTGCGCTGGGTGTCCACTTCACCCGCGTCGTCCTAGCACCCGCTACGCCTCGCAGGCGCCAACGGCCCCGCGGGCAGCGCTAATATTCGCGGGCGTATTCGGCCGCCAAAGTCAGGACCTCGTCTACGTACCAGGTGGCGTGGTTGTAGTCGAAGATCGCCTGCCTTAGGCCGGCGCCGCCGTTGGTCGCGCCGTCGGTGCAGAGCAGACGGGCGGCGCTCGGGACGGCGTCGAACGGGTTCATGATGTCCGGTGCGCCGGTGTCACCGAAGCCGTCGATGCCCCAGGTCGCCCACGTGGACGGCAGGAACTGCATCGGGCCGAGGGCGCCGGCGGTGGAGGGGCCCATGTTCTGGCCGTCGGCAGACTCGATCTGGCCGATCGCGGCGAGCACCGTCCAGGATAGGCCGGGGCAGTACCGCGCGGCGGACTCCTGGAACAGTTGCAGGTAGTTCGTCGGGGGGGCGGCCGGCGGCGTGGTGTCCACCGGCAGGCTGGTGGAGACCACGACGGGGACGAGCCGGACGACGCGCGCGCCGGCGCCCAGCGCGGCCTGGACCTGGGTGACGAGGGTGGTCGCGTCGGCGGCGGGCGCGTTCACCAGGACGGCGACGTTCCTGACCAGGCCGAGCTTCCTGCCCTCGGCTTGGTTGACCACGCCGTCCACGCCCGCCACCCCGAGCAGGGCCGTGCCGCCGTCGGTGATCCGCGCCCTGACCGCGGCGGCGACCGGGTAATCGCCGCCGCTGACGAGGCGGGCAGCGGTCCCGGCCTGCCCGGTGGTGATCAGGTCCCCGGACTGGAAGGCGGACCACACCCGCGCGCTTGCCGCCGTCGCCGGCGGGGTCCACGGGCGCAGCGCGGCCGCGGGGGCGGCTAGCACGGTGAGCAGCTTGCCGTTCACCGTGATCCGCGCGCCGTCGATGGCCAGCACCGCACGGACGTCGCCGAGCTTCCCGACCTTGTCCAGGTCGGCCTTGGTCACTCCGCCGGGAACCGAGGCGATCACGTCGGGCACGACCAGGTGCGTCGGGGACGCCCCTGCGAGGCCGGGCGGTGCCGACGGTGCGGTGGCCGCTGGCGCAACCCTGCCGTTGACCACCTCGGCGGCGGCCTCGTCCGGGGCTCCCCCGGTTCCCGGCGTGGCGCCCGCGGTCCCGGTCCGCGCCGCCGCGGCTGCGCTCGTGCTTGCGTGGCCGGCCAAGGGGCCACTTGATCCACTGTGCCCCCTGATGAGCGCGGAGCCCGTCACGCCCACGGCCACGGCGACCGCTACCAGCCCGCCCCCCGTGACGGTCAGCAGCGATTGGCGTCGAATCCTCGGCAGCCTCACTGGTCCAACTTTATAGAGCGGCTCCCGCGTCGTCACCCCCCGTAAAACGGCCGTAACGTTACACAGGGTCCCTTAGGCTGCACTTCTTTCTGCTATCTGCCATGCACGGGTCGGGCGGGAAGACCTTGGATCTTCGCGAAGGGACGGCCGGATAGGCCGGACACTGACACTTCTTGCTGTTATCCGGGCTTTTGCGGGCTGGGCGGGGGGAATTCTGGCGACAGCGGCAGCGGCGTATCTGACAGTAATCACAGGAACCGTCGCTGGTGCGGCTACAGTTCGACTTATGACGCAGGAGGCAGACCGGAGTCCCGCCCAGGCGGGAGCCGGGGCGGTGCGCGAGTCCGCCCGGCCGGAGACGCCGTCGCCGACGGTCGTGCCGGCGGCAACACCCGCGGCTGGCCAGCAGCGCAGTCCTGACGCGGCGGGCGGTGCTGGGCCAACCCCAGGTGCCGGCCACAGTGCCGGCCAGGGACATAGTGCCAGCCAGGGAAACAGCGCCGGCCAGGCACACGGCAGCGGCCGCAGGAGCGGGGGGAGCCGGACCGCGCGCAAACCGCAGGGGAGGCCGTCGCTCGGCGGCGGCACGCCCGCACAGGACCGCGAACTGCGGGCGCAGGGGCGGGAGACCGTGCGCAAGCTGCTCGAGGCAGGCATGATCGAGTTCGAGGAGCGCGGCTTCGGCGGAGTGCGCGTCGACGACGTGGTGAAGCGGGCCGGGATCTCCCACGGGACGTTCTACCTGTACTTCGCGAACAAGGAGGACCTGTTCAAGGCCCTGCTGCGCGACGCGCTGCACGACATGGAGATTGTCGCCGGAGACTTCCCCGTCGTCACGAGCGACGACACGGGGCTGACCGTGCTGCGCCGGTGGGTGCGCAAGTTCTTCGCCGCCTACGCCGCGCACGCGACCGTCATCAGGATCCTCAGCTCCGCTGACCTGGTTCCTGACGAGGTCTACAGCGACGGGCTGCAGCTCTTCTTCTCCATCGCCGAGGCCATGACCACGGGGATGACGGCCGCGGCCGAGGCGTCGGGCAGGCACCACGAGAGCCCGGAGCTCACGGCGGTCGCCTGCCTGATGATGCTAGAGCGCGTCAACTACCTGATCAGCACCGAGGTCCAGCTCCCGGTCCCGGAGATGTCTGACAAGATCGCGGACATCATGTTCGCGGCGTTCGGCCTCGCCGTCGCGTAACGCCGCCGCGGTCCAGGGCAACGGCGCCGCGCGCTCCACGCTGTCATCAGTAACGAGGCCGGCGGTGCGGAGCCAAGCGCCCGTTCGGGATGATCCGCTGCGGTACCGAGGCGATCGCGGCGCCGGCCCGGCGGCCTACGCCTAGCGAGGAGACCTCAGCTGACCGCGCCCGATTGGTTGGTTCAGGCGGAGTTAAGGTAACAATGAAGAACGTGCGTTTTCTTCGAGAAACTCCGCCTGCCACCGACCTGACCTATAGCGACGTGTTCATGGTGCCCGCCCGGTCCGCCGTCGGGTCGCGGCTTGACGTCGACCTGACCACGCGGGACGGCAGCGGGGCCACCATCCCCCTCGTCGCGGCGAACATGACCTCAGTCTCAGGGCGCCGGATGGCCGAGACCATCGCGCGGCGCGGCGGGATCGCGATCCTGCCGCAGGACATCCCCGCCGATGTCGTCGCCGACGTGGTGGCCTGGGTCAAGACTCGTGACCTCGTCGTCGACACCGCGATCACCCTGGGGCCCGCCGACACCGTCGGCGAGGCTCTCGCGCTGCTGCCCAAGCGGGCGCACGGCGCGGTCGTGGTCATCGACGCTGCCGGCGCCCCGGTTGGCGTGGTGACGGAGGCGGACTGCGCGGGAGCGGACCGCTTCGCGCAGCTGTCCACTGTCATGTCGGCCGATCCGTTCACGCTGCCGGCCGGGACGCCGCCGGCGGAGGCGTTCGAGCTGCTGCACTTCGGGCGGCACCGGCTGGCGCCAGTCGTCTCGGCTGGCGGTGAGTGCGTCGGGATCCTGACCAGGACCGGGGCCTTGCGGTCCACGCTGTACTCCCCCGCGGTGGACGGCCGCGGGCGGCTGCGGGTGGGCGCGGCGGTCGGCGTCAACGGTGACGTCGCGGCCAAGGCGAAGCAACTGCTCGACGCGGAAATCGACATCCTCGTCGTGGACACCGCGCACGGGCACCAAGACAAGATGCTCGTGGCGCTGCGCGCGGTGCGGGCGCTGTCGCCGTCAGTCCCCGTCGTGGCGGGGAACGTGGTCACCGCGTCCGGGGTCGCCGATCTTGTCGGGGCGGGCGCGGACATCATCAAGGTCGGGGTCGGCCCCGGCGCGATGTGCACCACCCGGATGATGACCGGGGTGGGGCGGCCGCAGTTCTCTGCCGTCCTGGAGTGCGCCGCGGCGGCGTCCGACTTGGGCGCCCACGTGTGGGCGGACGGCGGCGTGCGGCACCCGCGCGACGTCGCCCTCGCCCTGGCGGCCGGCGCCTCGTCGGTCATGATCGGGTCGTGGTTCGCCGGCACGTACGAGTCGCCGGGTGACACGTTCCGCGATCCGGACGGGAAGCTGTACAAGGAGAGCTTCGGCATGGCGTCGGCGCGCGCGGTGCGGGTGCGCACGGCCTCCGACTCCGCGTACGAGCGGGCCCGCAAGGAGCTGTTCGAGGAGGGGATCTCCTCGGCCCGGATGTACCTGGACCCGGCGCGGCCCGGCGTCGAGGACCTGCTCGACATGATCGTCGCCGGGGTCCGCTCCTCGTGCACCTACGCGGGCGCGGGCGACCTGCCGTCGTTCGCCGAGCGGGCCGTTTTCGGCGTGCAGAGCGCCTCCGGTTACACCGAGGGCATGCCGGTCCCTACTAGCTGGTAGACAGCACACTGTGATCATCGTCCGCCCGTCCGGGCCTGATACGATCGCGGTTTTTGCGATCAGGCCCGGACGGGCGGACATCGGGGGGTACGGGGGTCGTCCCCCGGGAGATGACTGCGCCTCCGGCTCCACCGGGGGCATGCCGGTCCCGATGAGCTGGTAGGCCGGCCGGCTAGCTGGCGGTTTGCTGTTCCTGGTGGGATGCGGCGGAGGCCTTGTCGGCCCAGGCGGCGATGCGGTCGACGAGGGCGTCGTCGGTGTGGCGCTCCGCGTGGCCGAAGCCGGGGATCAGCCAGAGTTCCTTGGGCTCCTTGGCGGCGTCGTAGAGCTGCTGGCCGTGGTCGGGCGGGAAGTAGATGTCCTGGTTGCCGTGGACGATCAGCACCGGCGTCGGCGAGATGCGGGCGGCCGCCTCGGCGGGCGGCACCGGGTCGGGGGTGGGCCAGCCTTCCGGGGAGATCCGGGTGTTCAGCATGTGCTTGGCGAACGTCCGGCCGAGGCGCCGTTCTGCCGCCAGGTGGACCCGGCGCATGGCGACGGTGCCCCGGTAGAACCAGCGGCCCGGGCTGCTGACCGAGACGACCGCGTCCACGCCGCCGCGCAATGCCGCGTGGCGGAGCACCACGGACCCGCCCATGGAGAAGCCGATCGTCGCGACGCGCTGGTAGCCGAGCTCGCGGGCGTACCTGACGGCCACGTCGAGGTCGTCGATCTCCTTGTCGCCGAGCGTGGACAGACCGCCGGACCTGCCGTGACCGCGGCAGTCGAAGGTGACCACGCCCGCGCCCTGGTTGAACCGCTGCACGATCCGCCAGATCATCGGGCGCTGCCAGGACATGGTGAACCCGTGCACGAGGACGAGCGCCAAGTCGCGCTCTTCGGGCGCGGGCCGCTCCTGGGGCGGCAGATGCACGGCGTCGATCGGGACGCCGTCCTGGGTGACCAGTGTGACGGTCATGACGACGGGGTTCACAGCACTCCATCCTTGCGGGCCTCGTCGCTTCGGGGGCGACAGCCATAACGGTAGTCAACGAACTCTTTTTATCGCGCCCTTCGTCCCTAGAGATTCAGACGCGTCAGGATCGCCAGGACAAAAAGGGTTCGTGCCTGACCCCGGACAAGACGAAGGGCCGCGGTCGCCGAAACCGTTACCGGTTTCGGCGACCGCGGCCCTAAGCCGCTACGGCCGCGAAGGCAGCGCTAGGCGCTAGGGTCGCTCCTTGCTCGAGACAGGTTCCTCGGTCGACGGCGAGGCCTCCGCCTCGGCGGTGAAGCTGAGCCTGGTCGAGAGGACATCCTCCTGCGGATAGGCCTCCTCGCCGTGGACCGCGACGTCACCGACCTCGAGCTCCGCGTCGGAGAAGCGGAGCTTCATCCGGAGGACGTACTTGATGAACATCCAGATGAGGAACGTGACCGCGCCGTCCCAGATGATGATCGTGAGGGCCGCGAGGAACTGGACGAGCAACTGGTGCGGATGGTGACCCCAGATCCAGCCCGCGCCGCTGATCGAGGAGCCCCCGTTGACGCCGGCGTACTCGACGACGTTCGGGTCCGCGAGGACGCCGACGAGCAGGCCGCCGAAGAGACCGGCGATGCCGTGGGTGTAGACGACGCCGAGGGCGTCGTCCACCTTGTTGAACGGCCAGACGTACTTCGGCAGGTACATCCAGGCGACCCAGACGACTGCCGGGCAGACCACGCCGATGATGATCGCGCCGAGGCCGTTGACGTAGCCGGCGGCCGGGGTGATGCCGACCAGGCCGCAGATCATGCCGTTGAGGCCGCCGAGGAAGGTCGGCTTCTTCTCCGGAGTCAGGAACATGTCCATGAGGATCCAGACCATCATGGCCACGGCAGTCGCGAGGTTGGTGTTGAGCACGGCGGCGCCCGCGTCCGCGCCCGCGAAGTACGGGTCACCACCGTTGAAGCCGTTCCAGCCGAGCCACAGGATGCCGGCGCCGACCGCGACGAACATCAGGTTGTTCGGCACCGCTTTCTCCCGGTCCCGCTTGAGGCGCGGGCCGATGACCGCCGCGGACACAAAGCCGGAGACGCCGGCGGCGAGGTGGATGACGTAACCACCCGAGAAGTCGAGCGCGCCCTTGCTCGCCCAGTAGCCGCCGCCCCAGAGGAGGAAGGCGTTGACCGCGTAGGCGAACGTGATCCACAGCGGAACGAACACCATCCACGCCTTGAAGCTGACCCGGCCGAGCACCGAGCCGATGAAGAGGATCGGGGTGATCGCGGCGAACACGAACTGGAAGTACTCGACCGACGCGTTCGGCAGCCTGAAACCGGTATTGAGAATCTCACCGGTCTTCGACACGGCATACCCGGGCATCGCGGGATCAACAAGCGGGATGCTCGCCTGGCCTTCCAGGGCGTTCGCGCCAAGAGTAGTGCGCGGGTCACCGAGCACGTTGACGCTGCCGAAATGGACCAGCGGCGTGCCGAAGCCCATCTTGTAGGCCCAGAGGACCCAGACGATGAGGACCAGGCAGAAGGTCACGAAAACCATCAGCACGGTATTCATGGCCCACTTTTTCTGCACCAGGCCGCCGTACAGCACGGCCAGGGCCGGGATGGACATAAGCCCGACCAGCGTCGCCGCCGTCATCTGCCAGGCGTTATCTCCAGAACTCAGCCAGGTAGGGTATGGAATCACTGTGTTTGCTCCTCCAGGGGCTGCCTGCTATGAAGGGCCTCTCGGGTTCCAGGGTCGCCCCCAGGTTTGCTAGCCCCGCCCCGGCCGCTCCGCGTGCTTCCACGCAACGCTTAAGGTTTCCCATACGCGGGTTTCGACGGCATTTCCCGTTTGTTACGCCGGCGGTAACGCGGCAGGTGGTAAACGCTGCGATGTTTCGTGAATGTGTCGTGTTGTCCCGCGTTTCCGCCCGTTTGAGACGGTTATCAGCGGCGTCACATTGCTGTAACGTGCCTGAATCCGATCTTGAGACGCCCGACGCACCGACGTACGCTTGCATCCACATCCTGGGCGGTAAGCGCTTACCGCTGGCCCGCCTAGGCCGCGCCCGGCGCCGGGTAAGCGCTTACCGTTGCCGGGGGCCGAACCTCAGGAGAGGCGAGTGCGATGTCCGTCGAGACCGAGTCGGCCACGCCCACGATCTATGACGTAGCGCGGGCCGCCGGTGTCTCTATCGCCTCGGTGTCGCGCGTGCTCAACGGCCGCCGCAACCCGAGCCCCGAGATCAGGGACCGGGTCCAGCGCGCAGTCACTGAGCTCGGCTACGTCCCCGACAGCGCCGCCCGCGCGCTATCGGTCCGGCTCAAGGAAGTCGTCGGCGTGGTCATGCGGCGGCCGCTGTCGGCGGGCGCGCCGATTCCCGCGCCCGTGCTGCCCGCCGGGTCGGCCGGCGCGTGGGACACCGCCGGACTGCTCGGCTACGACGCGTTCGCCGACGAGACCGAGTCCCTGCAGTTTCACGACATGCTCAACAGGGGAGTCGAGCGGGCGGCGCAGCGCCGCGGCTTCGACCTGCTGCTGCGCTCGGTGGACATCACCGACCACGAGGCGGGCCGCCGGGTGGTCGCGGTCGCGCGCAAGAGCGACGGCCTGATCCTGCACGACGGGCTGCTCGAACCCGGACAGATCGACCAGATCTCCCGGCAGGTCCCGATCGTCACCCTCGCTGGCATCCCCAGCCCCACCACGGCCAACGTGGGCAGCGACAACGTGACCGGCATGCGGGCCCTCGCGCGGCACCTGCTCTACGACCACGGGTACACCACGCTCGGCTACCTCAGCGGCTACAGCGACAGCCCGGACAGCCAGGCCCGGCTGCAGACCCTAGCGACCGAGACCGCGGCGGCGGGCGCGGTTCTGTACACGGGCCCGCAGTGGCAGGGGAACTACTACGCCGCGGGCGCCGCGGTGGTTACCGAGCGGCTGATGGCGTCCGGCATGCCGCTCCCCCGGGTCATCGTGTGCGCGAACGACTTGACCGCGCTCGGCGTCATGTACGCGCTGCGCAGGTCCGGGGTGGACGTGCCCGGGCAGGTGGCCGTCACCGGCTTCGACGACGTCCCGATGGCCCGGCACGTGCACCCGCTGCTGACGACCGTGCGGCAGCCGATCGGCGAACTCGGCGAGACCGCGTTCGAGGTGCTGTACTCCATGATCAGCCGAGAGGCGCCCGCCGAGCGGGACATCGCCCTCCCCACCCGGCTCATCTGCCGGGAGAGTTGCGGCTGCCAGGCGGGCAACGGGCGGCTCGCCGGCGTCACCGACCTGTCGTCCGTTCGTCACCTGCGGTCCTAAGAATCGGTCATCAGAACGGGAGCGGCTTACTCGAAGTCGGCTAGGCGCGTCGTCTCGGGTGTCGCAGCAATACCATACTTCTTGCTGTTATCAGACCTGGTCTCCCATCTTGGAGTCCCCTTGACTAATTTGCGCCAGAGCCGATCTTCGTGATCACAGGCCGGTGAGCTGCTCAGAGAGGGTGCGGAGGTGGCGGCGGGCGTCCGCGTCGTAGGCCTGGCCGTTGGCGCGGGACTCCGCAAGGCTGTCGAAGTAGCGGCCGGTGCCTGTCTGCTCCGGCGGGGCGGTGATCAGGCGCAGGGTGGCCTCGACGCCCTGGGCGATAGTGCTGACGGGCGGGGCGGGCGACACCTTGGTCGGCATGAACGTGGCCGGGTGGAGGGCGTTGACCGTGACGCCTCTGGCGCGGAGTTCTTCAGCTAGGTCGAAGGCGTTCATGATCTGGGCCAGCTTGGACTGCCGGTAGGCGCGCATCCCGTCGTAGTCCCTGGTGAGCATGACGTCATCGAAGTCGATGGCCTGCTGGCCGATCGAGGCGACGTTGACGATGCGGGACGGCGCGGACCTGACAAGCAGCGGCAGCAGGAGGCTGCTGAGGGCGTACCCGGCGAGGTAGTTCACCGCGAAGCGCAGCTCGATCTTGTCCGCGCTTTCCTGCCTGGCCCCGCCGCCCGGCTCATTGATACCGATGCCGGCGTTGTTCACCAGCACGTCGAGGCGCGGCTCGGCCTTGGTTATCTCGCCGGCCAGGGACTTGACCTGAACCAGGCTGGCCAGGTCCGCCTGGTAGGAGCGCACGCGGTGCTGGCTCCCCGCCGCCGCGGCGACCTCAGCGACGGTGGCCGCGATCCTGGCCTGGTCCCGGCCGTGTACGAGCACGGTCGCGCCCTCGCGGGCGAGGTCGGCGGCCAGGGCCCGGCCCATCCCGTCGGTCGCACCGGTGAGCAGGATGACCTTCCCGTCGAGCGCTGTCATGGACGTTACTGTTCCACGCTGGGCGCTGTCGTGTCACCGTCAGCGTGCCCAAGAGCGGGGCGCACGGAATTATCCGGCGCGACAGTCGCCGGCCCAGCAGCCCGGGCGGCCAGCCGCGACTGCCCGGTGGATGCGGCACCGGTGCGGGTGGCGGTCGTCCAGCGGGGTTTTCGCATAAACCGGGGCGAATCCGGGGATCGCGGGTTGGAGCGGGCGCGGCGGGTAGGTAGCGGAGTGGATGGTACTGGTTGGGAGGCCAGCGATGGTCGAAGCAGTACAGACGACGACGTCGACATTCGGTATCTGGGCGATCGTCGTCGTCTCGGTCGTCGTGCTCGCGTTCTGGCTGACGGCTATCACGCTCGCCGACCGGAGTCAGGTACGGGCAAGCGGGCCTCGCCGGACGGCAGGTGAATCCGGTGGCGCGTGGGTCGGGGGAAGCGTCTCCGGCGAGGATGCCGCGGAGATACCGGGGGAGCCGGTACACGAACCTATCGGTGTGCATAGCTGGCACGTCAGGGACGAGTCAGTCCCGCAAGGGGAGATGCCGACGCGGGACGACCTGCCCGCCCAGCCGGCGGCCGGGCGGGACCCGCTGCCGCCGCAGCGGACCGGCGACGCCGATCGCGCCGCGCGCCGCTATGCGGGGCCATCCGCGCCGGACGACACAGAGACGGGCTGGTAGGTCCCGCAGCCGTGATCGCGGGTTACCCGGGGATCATCCGTGTCAGGCGTCCGGTGACGGGAGGTTGACCAGGCGGGCCAGGGCGGCACGGTGGGCGCCGGGGGTGCCGAAGGCGACGGACGCCGACTTCGCTCGCTTGAGGTACAGGTGGGCGGGGTGCTCCCACGTGAAGCCGATCCCGCCGTGCAGCTGGACGCATTCCTGGGCCGCCGTCACCGCGGCCTCGCAGCACGCCGACTTGGCCAGGGCGACGGCGACCGGGGCGTCCGCGTCGGCGTCGGCCAGGCAGGCGGCCGCGTACCTGGACGCGGCGCGGGCCAGGGTGATCGTGGTCCACAGGTCGGCGAGCCGGTGCTTGATCGCCTGGAAGGAGCCGATCTGCCGGGCGAACTGACGCCGCTCCCGTACGTACGCGACGGTCAGGTCCAGGCAGCGCTGCGCCAGGCCCAGCTGCTCGGCGGCGAGGATGGCCGCGCCCGCGGCAAGGCCGGCGGACAGCGCCGCATCGGCCGCCGCGCCGACCGCGACCTGCCTGGCCGGGGCGTCGTCGAGCGTGATGTCACACAGCTGCCTGGTCATGTCGAGCGACACGAGCGGGGTGCGGTGCACCCCCGGCGCGGTGGCCTCGACCAGGTACAGGGCGTTCGGTACGCCCTCCGCGGGAACGAGCAGGACGTCGGCGGGCAGCGCGTCGGCCACGGCAGGGATGGTGCCGCGCAGCTTGACCATGCCGGAGGCGCCCTCACCGCGGCCGGCTACCCGCGCGAGAGCGGGGAACGGCGTCGCCGATGCGGTAGCGGCAGTCACCGCGAGCGCCGCCGTCAGGCTGCCGTCGGCCAGCTGGCGCAGCAGCCCGGCGGCCGGTGAGACAGGGGCAGCGCGCGTGCCCGACGCGGCATCAGCGCCCGCCGGGGTGCGCGCGGCGGCGCGCAGCTGGCTGGCACGGATGGCCGCCGCCGGGCCGGACGAGGCCGAGCCGAATCCGCCAGGGTCGTCCGCGTCCAGGCCGCCGGCCGCCCCGGTGGCCGCCCCAGGGCCGCCCGAAGCCGCCGCACCGGGGCGGCCGTCATCCGCCACGGCACTGCGTGCCGCCGAGAGCAGGGCCGCCGTCGCGACCGCCGCGCTGCCCAGGTACGGGATCGGGGCGGCGAACGCCCCGAACTGCTCGGCGGCGACGGCAAGCTCGCGGTAGGACGCGCCCGCGCCGCCCAGGGCTTCGGGGATCAGCAGGCCGGCGATGCCGATCTCCGCCGCGACCGTCCGCCACAGCTTCGTGTCATAGGTTTCCGGGCGCTCCGTGCGAGCGATCACGTCCGCCGGGGCGGCACGGTCGGCGAGCAGGCCCGCCAGGGCGGCGGCGAGGTCGCGTTCTGTCTCGGAGTACAGCAGGTCAGCGGTCATCAGCGGGGGAGGTCCTTCCACGGGACGTTCGTGTCCGTGCGGGGCTCCTGGGGGAGGCGCAGGACGCGCTCTGCGATGATGTTGCGAAGGATCTCCGACGTGCCACCCTCGATGGAGTTGCCCTTCGCGCGCAGGTAGCGGTACCCGGCGCCGCGGGCCCAGTCACTCGATCCGGTGCGGCGCATCGACCAGTCGTCGTAGGTCAGGCCGTCGGCACCGAGCAGCTCAATCTCAAATCCGGAAATTTCCTGATTGAGGCGGGCGAAGGTGAGCTTGGCCGCCGAGCCCTCCGGCCCCGGCTCTCCCGCCGCTATCTGCTGGCGCAGCCGCTCGCCCGCCAGGCGCGCGACCTCGGCCTGTGCCCAGAGCGACAGGAGCCGCTGATGGAGCTCGTGCGTGCGGAGCTCGGGGCCCTGGCGCCAGGCGCCGGCGACGAAGCCGATGCCGCCCGCTTCGCGCGGCACGGACGTGGCGTTGCCGATCGAGACCCGCTCGTTCATCAGCGTGGCGCTGGCGACCCGCCAGCCCTCGCCGATGTCGCCGAGGCGGTTGGCATCGGGGAGACGGACGCCGGTGAGGAAGACCTCGTTGAACTCGGCCTCGCCGGTGAGCTGCCGCAGCGGGCGGACCTCGACGCCTGGCGCGTGCATGTCAAGCACGAAGTAGGAAAGGCCCGCGTGCTTGGGTACGTCGGGGTCGGTGCGCGCGAGCAGGAGTCCCCACCTCGCATGATGGGCGAGTGACGTCCAGACCTTCTGGCCGTCGACGACCCACTCGTCGCCTGCTGCGACCGCGCGGGTCGCGAGCGACGCCAGGTCGCTGCCGGCGCCGGGCTCGCTGAAAAGCTGGCACCAGATCTCGTCGGCGAGCCAGAGCGGCTTGAGCCACCGTGACTTCTGCTCGTCGGTGCCGAAGGCGATGATCGTCGGGGCGGCCATGCCGAGGCCGATGACGTTGCGCCGCTCGTCAGGTTTGACCGCGCCGGCCCGCGCGAACTCCTCGTCGGCGACCGCCTGGAGCCCGCGCGGCAGGCCGAGGCCGCCGTGCCCTACCGGGTAGTGCACGGCGGCCAGGCCCGCGTCGAACCGGGCGCTGAGGAACGCGGCACGCGGAGTGGCCGCGGGATCATGCTCGGCACAGAACGCGCGGACGGCCGCGCGGAGGTCTGCTGCCGCTTCGCTTGCTGTTTCGCTCAACGCCCTCGCGTCCTTCGCTTCAGGAGACCGGCCCGCCGGACAGGTACAGGATCTGGCCGGAAACGTAGCCGGCGCCCTCGCTGGCGAAGAAGGAGATCGCGTGCGCGATGTCCTCGACCTGCCCGACCCGCTGCACCGGAATCCCCTTGGCGGCGGCCGCCTGGAAGTCCTCGAAGGACATGCCGAGACGGGCGGCGGTGGCAGCGGTCATATCAGTGACAACGAAGCCGGGCGCGACCGCGTTCGCCGTGACGCCGAACTTTCCGAGCTCAAGCGCGAGGGTCTTGGTGAGGCCCTGCATGCCCGCCTTCGCGGCGGAGTAGTTGACCTGGCCGCGGTTACCCACGGCGGAGAGGCTCGACAGGTTGATGATGCGGCCCCACTTGGCGGCCACCATGTACTTCTGGGTGGCCCGGCTCATCAGGAACGCGCCCTTCAAGTGGACGTTCATGACCGTGTCCCAGTCGGCCTCTGACATCTTGAAGAGCAGGTTGTCGCGGGTCACTCCGGCGTTGTTGACGAGCACGGTCGGCTCGCCGAGGTCGGCGGCGACCTTCTCGACCGCGGCGGTCACCTGATCGCTATTGGAGACGTCGGCCCCGACCGCGATCGCCTTGCCGCCTGCCTTCTCGATCTCGGCGACGGTCTGCGCGCCGTCCGCCTCGCTGAGGTCAAGCACCCCGACGGCCATCCCGTCGGCGGCGAGACGCTTGGCGGTCCCCGCGCCGATGCCGCGGGCGGCCCCGGTCACGATCGCGATTCGCTGTGGCATAACGTTTGCATTCCCTTTCCTCAGCCCGACGCGTCGAGAGGCGAACGCCGGTGTTCCTGCGTCATTATTACGGACGTCGCCGCAGGCGGCACCTCCTAGACCGGGGTACCTTGTCAGCTATTAGGTTTCAGGTCTGGGATTGGTAGCTCAGTGTCATCCTTCGTTATGCACGGTGACCGCCGCGCCGCCGTGCTCGCGGCCATCGCCGGCGTGCTCCTCGCCGTCGCGGGCTGCTCGGCCTCGTCTTCGGTGAGCTCATCGTCCGCCGCCGCCCCGACTCCGTCCGCTTCCGCGGCGACCGCACCGCCGACTTCACCGGCGACTTCCGGGGCCACCGGGTCCTCGGGGGCGACTCCGTCCGCGTCGATGACCCCGCTCGCCGCGGCGACCGGGCAGCTCACCGGCACGCAGCTTGAGTCGGTCCTGCTGCCCGCCTCGGACTTCCCCGCCGGGTTCGCCACGCCGTCGACCGGGCCGATCACCTCCGGCGGGTCGCTGACCACCGCGCCTGCCACCTACAACCTCGCCACGATCTCCTGCGCGACGTTCATCGAGCACCTGGGCACCGTCGGCTTCGGCGAGACCGCGATGGTGTCAGGAAGCGTCGCCGCTGCCGGCCAGGCGTATGACCAGTTCATCTACCAGTTCGGGTCGGCGTCGGCCGCCTCGGCGTTCGTCGCGGGGGTGCAGTCCGTGGCGGGCCGGTGCGGATCCTTCACCGCGACGGCCAACGGCTCGTCCGGCAAGTTCTCGCTGCAGGCGACGCCCGGAACCCCGGTCGGCGGGCACCCGACGCTTGAGCTCCAGCAGACCGGGACGCTCGGCACGAGCAAGCTGGTGCTCGACACGCTGCTGTGCGCGAGCGGCGTGGACGTGTTCGCCGCCTCGGGCGTCGGGGTCGGCGGCGTGGGCGCACCCGCCCTCCCGACCAAGGAGACGGTCGTCTACGCCCTGATGCAGCGCCAGGAAGCGGAGGCGGTCCTCGGCTGAGCGGCCCCCGCCGACTCGCCTGCGCTTCTGCCTCCAGCGCGGGTGCGGGCCCGCGCAGACTGATGCCCAGATCATCCCGGTTGCGTGTTACACGCCATAGGCCCGTTCCCCTAAGGGCTCGAAGGCGCAGCCTTACGGCCGAGGCGCGGGCATCTCCGGCTCGACGGGTTCAGGCTGGCGCTTCGCGCTTCTTGCTGTTATCCGCATGGAGGCGGGAGGCGAGCAGTTCGGCCAGGTGGGTGGCCTGGACGTCTGCCAGGTGGTCGAGCTGGGTGCGACAGGAGAAGCCGTCGGCCAGGACGGGCGCTCCGTCACCCGCCGCGCGGACCGCGGGGAGGAGAGCGGTCTCGGCGACTGCGACCGAGACGTCGTAGTGGCCGCGCTCGACGCCGAAGTTGCCCGCAAGGCCGCAGCAGCCGCCGACCGCGCTGACCGTCGCGCCCGCCTCGCGCAGTAGCGCCGCGTCTGCCTCCCAGCCGAGGACAGCGTGCTGGTGGCAGTGCGGCTGGGCCACGGCGGCACGCTGTCCGGAAATGTCCGACAGGTCGGGCGGGGTCCAGCCGTCCGTGGACCGCAGGAGCTCCGCCAGGGTCTTGACCGTGCCGGCCAGGGCCCCGGCCCGGCGGTCGCCAGGCAGCAGTTCCCCCGCGTCGCTGCGCAGCGCAGCCGTGCAGGACGGCTCAAGGCCGACCACCGGGATGCCCGCGTCAAGTGCCGGCCCGAGGGCGCGCAGTGTCCGGCGCAGCTGGCGGCGCGCGCCGTCGAGCTGGCCGGTGGAGATCCAGGTGAGACCGCAGCAGACGTTCTGGTCCGTGACGCGGACCTCGTACCCGGCCGCTTCAAGCACCTCCACCGCGGCCCGGCCGACCTGGGGCGAGAACGCGTTCGTGAACGTGTCCACCCACAGGAGAACCGGCTTGCGCGGGCCGGCCGCGCCGCCGCGACCCGCCGCGCTGGCGGGGTTCGCCGTGTCCCCGTGGACGCTTGAGCTTCCGGCGACGCTGGCCAGATGGCGGGTGGCGAACCACTGGCGGAAGCTCTCCGGCGCGAACTGTGGCAGGTCGCGGCGGTGGTCAATGCCGCCGAGGCGCTTCGCGAGCGCGGCGGCCGGCTTGACGCGCAGGGAGGCGTTCGCCAGGCGGGCCAGCCACGGCGACCGCGTGGTGAGGGCGGCCCAGCGGGGCAGCCAGCCGAGCGAGTAATGGGAGGCGGGGCGGATCTTGCGACGGTACCGCTGGTAGAGCGCCTCGGCCTTGTAGGTGGCCATGTCGATGCCGGTCGGGCAGTCGGATGAGCAGCCCTTGCAGGACAGGCACAGGTCAAGCGCCTCGCTGACCTCGGGAGCGGCCCAGCCGGAGACCAGCGTCCCGTTGGCCAGCTCCTGCAGCACGCGGGCGCGGCCGCGGGTGGAGTCCTTCTCGTCGCGCGTGGCCAGGTATGACGGGCACATCACGCCGCCAGACGCGGTGGTGTCCGCGCGACACTTTCCCACGCCCATGCAGCGGTGCACGGCCGTGGTGAAGTCGCCGGCGTCGTCGGGATAGGCGAAGCCGAGCCCGCGCCGCAGCGGCAGCGCCACGGGAACCCGCAGGTCGGCGTCCAGGGGTGCCGGGTCGACGATCACGCCGGGGTTGAGCACGCTGGCCGGGTCGAACAGGTGCTTCACGGCGCCGAACAGCCTGATCGCCTCGGCCGAGTACATCACCGGCAGCAGTTCGCCGCGCGCCCGCCCGTCGCCGTGCTCGCCGGACGCCGATCCGCCGTAGGAGGCGGCGAGCTTCGCGGCCTCCTCCATGAACGACCGCAGCACCTTCGGCCGGTCGCGGAGCGGGAAGTCGATCCTGGCGTGCACGCACCCGTCGCCGAAGTGCCCGTACATCAGCCCGTCCAGGCCGTGCCTGGTCATCAGGGCGGCCAGCTCGCGCAGGTAAGGTCCAAGCGACGCCGGCGGGACCGCCGAGTCCTCCCAGCCTGGCCAGGCGGGCGTGCCGGCCGGGGTGCGCCCGCCGAGCCCGGCGCCGTCCTCGCGGATCCGCCACAGCGCCGCTGCCTGCGGCCCGGTGAACACGGCGCTGTCGAGGCACGCGCCGTCGGCAGCGAGCCTGCGCGCGGCGGCGACCGCCTCCTCGACCGTGTCGCCGGCCGTCTCTGCGAACAGCCAGCCGCCGCCGCGCGGCAGGTCGGGCACGGCGGCAGGACCCCGGCGCGTGCGGACCACGTCGACGAGCCGGGAGTCCAGGCCTTCGAGCGCCACCGGCAGGTGCGGCAGGAGCGGGGGCACGGCGTCGGCGGCGGCGGGCATATCGGGATAGCCGAGCACCGCCAGGGCGGTCGCGCGCGGCGCGTCCACCAGGCGGACGGTCGCGCCGAGGGTCAGCGCCAGGGTCCCCTCGGTCCCGGAGAGGAACTTGGCCACGTCAAAGCCGTTCTCCGGCAGCAGGTGCTCGAGGGAGTAGCCCGACACCTGCCTGGTGAACCGGCCGAACTCGGTCCTGATGGTGGCCAGGTTGCCGTCGGCCAGCGCGCGAAGGTCCGCGAGCAGCGCCGCCCCGGCCCCGGCAGCAGCGGAAGCCCCGGAATCGGCGCCCGCCCCGTCTTTGCCGTACCGCGCGGCGGTGAACCGTACCCCGGTGCCGGCGAGCACGTCGAGGGAGACCACGTTGTCCGCGCTTCGCCCGTAGCGCAGCGCCCGCGCCCCGCACGCGTTGTTGCCGATCGCACCGCCGATCGTGGCGCGCGAGTGTGTCGAGGGGTCAGGACCGAACCGGAGGCCGAACGGCGCGGCGGCCTCGGTGATGGAGTCAAGCACGGTCCCCGGCTCGACGACCGCCGTCCGCTGCTCGGGGTCGACGGACAGCACCCGGTTCAGGTGCCGCGAGGTGTCGAGCACCAGCCCCGTCGACAGCGCGTTGCCGGCGATCGAGGTGCCCGCGCCGCGGCCGACGAGCGGCACGCCCAGCTCCCGGCAGACGGTGAGCGCGGCGACTATCTCGTCGGCCGACCGGGGAAAGGCCACGACCAAGGGCACGACCCGGTAGTTCGACGCGTCGGATGAGTACTCTGCCCGCCGCCTGGTCGCCGTGTCGATCTCGGACAGTCCGGCCGTGCGCAGCCGCGCCGCCAGCTCACCTGGCTGGACGTCAATGGTCGTAGTCACCATTCCCGCAACTCTAGCGTCGTCGCCGGCCAGGCGCTGACACGACGTGGGGTCAGACCCGGAAGCTCCAAAGACCGATAGAAGCGGTCGAAACCGCCAACTCCCGCTCAGCCTCGGCGGTAGACGTACACGTCGTCGCGCTCGAAGACCTGCACGTAGTCGTCGTTGGGGTACAGGTGCGCTATGAACTGGGGGACGTTGCTCGGCGGGGGGTAATAACCGCTGTCGTCGCCGTCGAAGACGATGTACTGGGTGGCCGGGTTGCCTGCGTTACCGATCCAGAACGTGTCCGTGCGGGCGGCCAGGGGGGCGAGCAGGTCGAGCGTGGTCTGCACGGTCGCACCGTCGGGCACGACGGCCATCGCGGCGTCGGCGGCCGCGACGTGCGCGTCGAGCGTGTACGTCGAACCGTGCCACAGGTTGCTCAGCGGGAACTGGAAGGCGAACGCGACCGCGACCGCCGCCATCATCGCCCCGCCGTGCCGCGCGATGCCGGCCTGCCCCGCGCGGACCAGGCCTCGCACCGAGCGCGTGCCAAAGCGTCCCGGGCGCCCGGAGGCGAGCGCGGGAGACGCAGAGCGCGAGCCGAAGGGCGCGTCCCTGTCCTGGACTGAGGAGGGAGGGAGCGAGGAACGAGCGACCGAGCGACGAGGGAAGGACAGGGGACCCGAGCGCCCGGAGGCGAGCGCGGGAGACACTGCCTGCGGCCAGGAGAGCGCGTGGCGGAGCCGCCAGCGCCCGATGGCCTCGGCCGCCGCGATGAACAGGATCGGCATCAGCGTCGCGTTATAGTGCCAGTCCGTGCCCCAGTACGCGGTGTTGGTCGACATGAACCGCAGCGCCAGGCTGGGCAGGGCCAGCAAGGAGACCGGCGAGCCGAGGGCGGCGAACGCCGTGGGCAGCAGCAGCATCACGACCGTCTGCAGCTTCGTCGGCCAGCCGCTGGCCGTCTGCCCGATCAGCGCCAAGGGAGAGAAGGAGCGGTGGCCGCCGACCACGCCGCCGTCCTTCCAGTAGTAGTAGACGTGCGAAGGGTTGAAGTGCGGGATGATCACGGTGATCGCGACCACTGACCAGGACAGGCCCCACGCCACGAGGAACAGCCCGCCCCACAGCGCGACCCGGCCGTCGCCCCACCGGTCGCCGCGGCCGGGCCTGGCGGGGAGGACCGAAGGGAATGCCGCGGCTACCCCGAGGAGCACGCCGATCGCGGCGACGGTGAATCCCTGATCCTCCTTGAGGAACACGAGCGGCACCGCCCACGCGACCGCCGCGGCGGGCCGGCGACGGACGAGCGCGGAGAGCGAGAACGCGAGCAGCGGCACGGCGAGGGCGATCTCGTGGAAGTCGAAGTCGATCATCTGCTGCAGGCCCCAGGAGAACGCGTACGCGAACCCGATGAGCCGGCCCGTCTGGCGCCCGGTGAGCGCGAACCCTGCCGCGGTCACCGGGAACACCGACAGCCCGGTCGCCAGCGCCTGGAAGAACAGCAGGGTCGCCGGCGAGGGGAAGAGCCGGAAGAACGGGGCGAGGACGGCGACCCCGATCTGGAAGTGGTCGCCCAGGAGATTGAACCCTGGTCCGCGCACGTCGACGATCGGCGCGTGCAGCAGCGAGAGCTGCTTGACGTACTCGGTGTAGATGCCGAGGTCCCACGAGCCGGGCGTGAGCTGCAGCAGCCGGAACAGCGAGATGACGAAGTACGCGCCGAACGCCAGCAGCGCGACCGTCCACGTGACCGGGTCCCGCCAGACGCTGCCCCGCTCCGCCGTCAGCAGGGGCCGCAGCACGGGCCGCAGTGCGGCCAGCGCACGCGGGCCGCGTCGATCATGCGGAGCGGCAAGTGGCACGCCCGAGGCATCATCGTCGGTCCCGTCAACTGTGATCCCTTGGCTGCGACGCTCCCCCGGCACACCCCGCAGCCTATAGCTCTCTTCCTCAAGCAGCCCCCGTAAACTCTGGCCAGAAGGCTTCGAGTTGCCTGCGCATGTGGTCAGACAAGCAGCAGCCTGGCGATCCGCTGGCCGGCGAGGGCCAGCCCGGCGACCCCGAGCGCGACCAGGTACGCCGCCCGCCAGGCCAGGTCGGGCGACGGCACGCCGAGTACCAGGTCGCGGAGGATCACCACGCCCTGGTACAGCGGCGACCACTCGACGATCACCCCGATCACGTGCGGATACACCGACAGCGGATAGAACGTCCCGGAGAAGAGGAACATCGGCACCGCGACGAGCATCACGTAGTCGAAGTCCTGCCACGACTTCATGTACGTGGTGAGGTAGACCCCGATCGCGGCGGTCGCGAAGCTGATCAGCGCCGCCCCTGGCAGCGCCAGGATCGCCCACGGCGAGGCGATGAGCCCCATCGCCGCCATCACGACCAGGAACGACACCGAGTAGATCACGCCGCGCAGCACGGCCCAGCCGATCTCCGCGAACGCGACGTCCCGCGCGCCGAGCGGCGTCGTGAGCACCGCGTCGTAGAGCTTGTCGAACTTCAGCCGCCCGTAGATGTTGAAGGTCGAGTCGTTGAGCGCCCCGTTCAGCGCCGAGACGGCGAGCAATCCTGGCGCGACGAACTCCCGGTAGGGCACCGGCTGCCCGGTGGGCCCGGTCACGTCCCCGATGAGACCGCCGATCCCGACCCCGACGGACAGCATGTAGAAGAGCGGCTCCGCCGCCCCCGCCACGATGACCAGCCACATTCGCCGGTAGAACCGCGCGTGCCGCTCGATCAGCCGCAGGCCGCGCGCCCCGGAAAGGGAATAGGCCAAAGACGAAGATCCCGAACGGATGCGGGTGACACTGGCCACGGCCTATTCCCCCTCTAGCCGGGCAGCACGGACTCGCGTGGATGTGCCGCAGCTGCCGCTATTGCGGCAGCAAAGTGCCGTCCATCCAGGTGCCTCACACATACAGGCGCCTCCGGTAGGTGCGGCCGCCCGCCCACAGGCCGATCGCGGCCATCGCGGCCAGGTAGCCGACGTTGATCGCGGCGGAGCCTGCGTCGACGTCCCCGAGGCTCAGCGCGCGGCACAGGGCGACCCCGTGCCAGAGCGGCGTGGCGTAGGCGAGCGGCCGGATCCAGCCAGGGAGCTGGGCGATCGGGAAGAACGTGCCGGAGAACAGCATCAGCGGTATGGCGCCGAACCTGATCGGGTAGTTCATCGCCGTCTGATTGTCCAGCGTGACCGCCCAGGCCGCTGACGGGGTGGCGAACGCGAACCCGAGCAGCACGGAGGCGGGCAGCAGCAGCACCGCCCACGGGGACCTGATCAGCCCGAACACCGCCATCAGCACCACGAAGCACGCGGAGTTCATCGTGATCCGCATCGTGATGAACAGCAGGTGGCCGCGGTAGATGTCGCCCGGGCGGAGCATCGTCGCCCGGGCGGCCAGGTAGATCCTGTTCCAGTGAATGCCGCCGAAGACGGGGAACAGGGCGTTGGACAAGCCCGAGTTCATCGCCTGCACGGCGAGCACGGCCGGGGCGACGAACACCACGTAGGGGACGCCGCCGAGCGACGCGGTCCCGTTCTTGTCGACGAGCGAGCCGAGTCCGTAGCCCATCGCACCCAGGTAGAACAGCGGGCCGAACACCGACGACCAGACCGAGGACCGCCAGGTCCGCCGGTACGTCAGCAGCCAGCAGCGGAACGCCCGGACCGACAGGGCGGCGGTCCCGGGCGGTTTTGGCAGGGCAACCGGGGGACTTTCAGCGCGATAGCTAACTGTCACGAAGCCTCATCCCAGTGACCATGCGGACGCGCACCGGAATCGGGGGTACGGGGGGTCGTCCTCCCGGGGGATAACCGCCATCAGTCGATCAGGGTCCGGCCGGTCAGGTACAGGAAGACGTCTTCGAGGCTGGACCTGCGGACTAGCTCGGTTAGCGGTTCAATGGCCGCCTCGTGGACGCGCGCGAGGAACTCGTCTCCGTCGGCCGCGTAGATGAGCAGACGGTCGGCAGTCACCTCCATACGTTCGGGAGACAGGTCTTTGATCTTCCCCACGACGTCTTCCTGCGTGCCGGGCGCGAACCTCAGCTCCAGGACCTCCGGGGTGGAGTAGCGGTCGATGAGGCCGCGCGGGGTGCCTTCGGCGGCGATGACCCCATGGTCCATGACGACCAGGCGGTCACACAGTTGCTCGGCCTCGTCCATGTAGTGCGTGGTGAGGATGAGGGTGACGCCGCGCTGCTTGAGGCTGTAGAGGCGATCCCAGACGACGTGCCGTGCCTGGGGGTCAAGGCCGGTCGTGGGCTCGTCGAGGATGAGGATGTCCGGGTCGTTGATGAGGCTCCTGGCGATCGTGAGGCGGCGCTTCATCCCGCCGGACAGCGGGTCCACCTGGTCATCGGCACGCTCGGTGAGCTGGACGAAGTCGAGCAGTTGGTCGGTGCGCTCGTTGATGAGCTTGCGGGGCAGGCCGAAGTAGCGGCCATAGACGAGGAGGTTCTCGCGGACCGTCAGCTCGTTGTCCAGGGTGTCTTCCTGGGGAACGACGCCAAGGCGCGACCTGATAGCGGGCCCGTCCCGCACGGGGTCACCACCCAGAATGGTAAGATCACCCAATGTCGGCGGGGAGACACAGCCGAGCATGCGCATGGTAGATGACTTCCCGGCACCGTTCGGGCCGAGGAAGCCGAACGCCTCACCACGAAAAAGATCAAAGTTGATCCCATCCACAGCGGTGAAGCTGCCGAACCGCTTCGTCAGGCCTCGGGCGCGAACCAGTACGTCAGGCACTCGACGGAGAATACCCGGCAGTCTGGTGGATTCCGAATGGTTTTGCGGCTCGGCGGATGCCGGCGGTTTCGGGATCTGCCGCATGGGAAACCGGTTCCCGCAGGTAAGGTACAACAAGGTCATGTTGGCAGGATGTTCGCCGGTGTCGATGCCCGCTCCTTGAGAGGAACTGAGCCAGTTGAGTGTGATCCGCGATACCTACACCCGGTTTCGAGTACTGATCCACGAAGTTGGCAAGTTCGGGCTCGTGGGTATCGCGAGTACGATCATCACGTTCGCGGTGCAGAACGCGCTGTACGGGCACACCGGGCCGACGACCGCAGTCGTCGTCGCAAACGCCATCGCGACCTGCTTCGCCTTCGTCGGCAACCGCTACTGGGCGTTCCGGCACCGCAAGACCACGAACTTGCGCCGCGAGACGGTGCTGTTCGTCTTCTTCAACGTGGTCGGCACGCTGATCCAGACCGGCTTCGTTGATTTCAACCATTACGTGCTGAACAACCACGACCGGATCTCCTTCGACATCGCGTCGGTCGTCGGCATAGTGATCGCGACGCTGTTCCGGCTGTACTGCTACCGGAGGTTCGTCTTCACCGAGGTGCCCGGGTCCGGGCCCGGGTCCGGGGTGGCCGAGGAGCTTTCCGAGCCGGTGACGATCCCCTAGCGGTTCGGCCCTAACAGCTTGAACTGCCGCCTCCGGTCAGGCCGAGGGGCGTGCTCAGCGCCTGCTGGCCTTGGGCGTTGGTGAGGTAGCCGACCGCGACCATGCGAGCGATCACATGCTCCAGGCGGGCCTTGGCGTTGGCCGGGTCGGTAACCGGGTCGTCGACGCTCGGGGCGTTGACTACGCCGGCGAGCATCGCGCCCTGGGTGACGGTCAGGTCTTGCGCCGGGTGGCCGAAGTAGCCGCAACTCGCTGCCTCTAGCCCGTAGTAGCCGTTGCCGTAGTAGGCGACCTCGGCGTACAAGTCGAGGATCTGCTGCTTCGAGTACGCGAGGTTGAGCTTGAACGCGAGCATGACCTGCTTGATCTCGGCGTTGACGCCCGTCTCCGTTGGCGTGTAGAGCAGCTTGGCCAGCTGCTGCTCGATCGTGGCACCGCCCTGGTCGCTGCCGTTGGTTACGTCCGCCCAGACGACCCGCCCGACCGCGAGCGGGTCGACGCCCGGCTCGCTGTAGAAGCGGTGGTCCTCGGTGGCGATGAGGGGCCTGGCGAAGTTCTCCGGGGCGGCCGGCCCTGGGTAGGCGATGCCGTGCTGCTGCGCCTGAGCCTCAGCCAGCTGCGTGGCCTCGCTGGCCGGCGGCGTGATGACCCAGAGGGCGCCGACGGCGAGCGCCGCGAGGACGATCACGGTCGCGAGGGAGATGACGGCGCGCTTGAGGTAGCGGCGCCTGCGGCCGCGCCTGGAACGCCGGCCTGGCGGGCCTGGCTGACCTGGCGGTGCCGGCGGCTGGGGAAGTGGCCTGGTGGTACCCATCGGCATCGATGCTAGCCGGGTGCGTCGGCTGCTCCCCGCAACCCGCGTGCGGCATGTCGGCGGATTGGCGGTTCTCGTTACCGAATCACGGCGCGGATGCGCTAGGGTATGGATGTCAGTCGGGGTTCCGGCTGACGGCGGGACGTGGCCTAGTTTGGCTTAGGGCACCTGGCTGGGGGCCAGGGGATCGGGAGTTCGAATCTCCCCGTCCCGACACAGGAGAGGTTTTCGGACAAGCTGACAGAATGTCGGAGCTTCCATGGCTGACGTTGAGGACTGGCTTGCGCGGGTTGGCGACGCGCTTGGGGTACCAGTGACGGACGTTTTGCCTAAAGACCTGCGGCACGAGATGCTCGACCTGACCGGGGACATCGCACATAACGTGGTGCGGGTCGCGGTGCCCTGGACCAGTTACCTGATGGGGGTCGCCGTCGGGCGAGGGGCGTCGCCCGAGGAGGCGATGCGGATCGTGCACGGGCTGCTGCCGTCGGCTCCGGCGGACGAATAGTTACGAACAGTAGCGGTAATCTCGTCTTTTGCTGCGGTTTTCCCAGCGTAGAGGTGTAGGACGTTACTCTCCGTGGAATGACACCCCCCGTTAACTGATCCAGATCGGGGGAAGATCAGTGCCACCCACGAAGAACGCGGCGGACAAGAAGGCCGCTCCGGTACGGATCGCCAACTCTGCCCATACCACGAAGACCACCGGTACCACGAAGACCACCGGTACCGCCAAGCCCGCCGCCAGCGCGAGGACAGCGGGCGGGACGAGCGCCGCCGCGGGGACCACGGCGAAGGCCGCGCCGGCCGCGGCGCGCGCGACGTCGGTGACGGGGCGGACGGTCGCTTCCGCTGCCACCAGGGTGACGTCCGCCTCGACCAGACTGAACGCCGCCGCCGCCAAAGCCGCCACGTCGGCTAAGACGCTGACCAGCGCGCTCACCGCGATCACAACCGCGGCCAAGGCCCTGGAGACGGCGGTCACGTCGCTTAACGACGCCGCGAAGGCACTAGCCGCCGCCCCGGCCAAGCCTGCCGCGGCGAGCCCAGTGCCGAAGACCGCAGCGCCGAAGACCGGAGTGCCGAAGACCGCGACCAAATCCGCGCCAGCGCGGGCGGGCGCGGCGACAGCACCGGGGAAGGCGCAGGGGAAGACGCCGCGCGGTGGTCCCGCCGCGGCACCGAAGGCCGGGGCGGCCCTGGTCAAGGCGGAATCAGCCAACGGTGAAACGGTCAAGGCGGAGAGCGCCAAGGCCGCGAAGAAGCCGGGTAAGGCCGCGAAGGCGGATAAGCCGAAGGCCAAGGCGGTGAAGCCGGACCCGCGAAAGGCCGCGCTCGCGCCTGGTGCCGAACCTGGCGGCTTGCTCGCCGGGGTCATCAGGTAACACCGGGCGCGTCTTGCTGTTATCGCCCGTGAAGGGCGTTCCCGTCCTGCGCCGGCCGGCATGGGCTGCTCCCCGCGAGCCAAAGCGCGCACCCCTGTCCTGGACGCAGGAGCGACGACCGAGGAACGAGCCCTCCTGCGAGCCGAAGGGCGCGCCCCTTGTCTGGACTGAGGAGCGACGACCGAGGAACGAGGGAGGAGTGACGAGGGAAGACAAGGGGTCCCGAGCGCCCGGAGGCGAGCAGGACAAGCAGAGTGCGACGAGGGAAGGACAGGGGTCCCGAGCGCGCGGCGGCGAGCGGGGGATGCACAGCGCGGCTTCGGAAGAGCGTCCGGCGCGGCGGTGTTGGATATGAGCATGGCTATCGATGGTGAGTATGTGCCGAGCCCGGCGGCGTGGGTCCGGGATCAGGTCGACGAGTACGAGGGCTCCGGCGGGACGGCCGGGACGACACTGCGGGAGACCGGGCTGCCCGTGGTGATCGTCACCAACCGGGGCGCCAAGACCGGCGCGATCCGCAAGACGCCGCTGATGCGCGTGGAGCACGAGGGCGACTACCTGGCGGTCGGCTCGAAGGGCGGCGCGCCTGAGAACCCCGTCTGGGTCTACAACCTGCGCAAGGACCCGCACGTGGTGCTGCAGGACGGACCGCAGACGTGGGAGATGACCGCCCGCGAGGTGACCGGCGACGAGCGCGCGGCCTGGTGGGAGCGGGCCGTTGCGGCGTACCCGGCGTACGCGGAGTACCAGCAGAAGACCGACCGCGTGATCCCGCTCTTTGTCCTTGAGCGGCCCGAGGCCTAAGGGGCCGGATCGTGATAGCGGATCGTTGGGCGCACCCGGGTGCGCCCAACGATCCACTTTGGTTCGGGGGCTCTATGTCGTCGCGGCACATTACCCGCTTCTTGCTGTTATCTCAGGACGATGGGGCCGAGACTGCGCGGGCGCGGTGGCGTGCGTGTTCCGCGCGGAGCCAGTCCTCGGTGAGGCGGGGGTCCGCGATGTCGCCGCCGGGCTGTACCGCGTCCAGGTAGGCGAGGTCAGCGGCGAGCCTGCGGCGGAACTCCGCTTCGTCGCCGACGTGGCCGTGGCCGGGGACGAGGGCGCTCAGGGCAGGCACGGTGGCGAGCAGGCGCAGGCCCGCACGGTAGCCGCCGAACGGGTCGGCCGCGTCCAGGTCGAGCAGCGGGATCTCGATGTCAGAAAGCATGTCCCCGGCGATCAGCACGCCGCTGTCCGGGAGGAACACGGCGCCATGGCCGGGCGCGTGGGCGTCGTGCGCGTAGACGAGGGCGCGCGGGCCCGGCCAGTCGACCTCGTGCCCGCGCAACGCCTCAACCTGGCCGAATAGCGTGAGATCGTGGCCGGGCGCCCCCGCCCGCACGCCGCTGATCAGGCCGGCCTCCTCCCTGGCGACGGCCGCCACCGCACGCGGGGTCGCGTACCTGGGCGCGCCGCCGAGCGAGGCCGACCACAGCAGGTGGTCCCAGTGCGGGTGGGTGGACCAGCCGGCCACGGGGCGCAGGCCGCGTGCCGCGAGCCAGCCCGCCAGCGCGGCCAGGTCGGCGACGCTGACCGCGGGGTCGATGAGCAGGCAGCCTCCGTCGTTGCCTGCCACGATGGTCGTGGTCGTCGTGTACTGCTCCGCCGTCATGACGTAAACGCCGGGCGCGATCTCGTCGGGCGCTTGCTCGCTCATCGCGTGCCCGTTCCTGCCGCGGCCTGGGGCTTGACGGCGGTTCCGCACACGACGGTGCCCTCGCGGATGCCGGGCGGGAGCAGGTCCAGGCCGGCGAAGAACGACGCTACGTCGGCGGCGGTGAGGCCGCCGGGCCATACCGACTCGGGCAGGCCGCCGGACTCGGCCCTCGCGGCCGTCACGACCAGGTAGCTGCCGGGCGTGAGTGCGCGGACGAGGACGCCGGTGACGGCCCGCGCCGTGCCGGGGTCGAGTACGTGGAGCACGAGCGTCATGACCAGGCAGACGGGCCGGGAGAAGTCGATGACCCCGGTGAGGTCGCCGCTGGCGAGGATGGCCTCGGGCTCGGCCAGGTCACCCTGGACGTAGCGGACGCCCGCAGGGACGAGGGCACGACCGTGCTCGGTCACCACGGGATCGCGGTCAACGTAGGCGACGCGGGCACCGGGCACGATGGCGCGGGCGGCCTCGTGGGTGGACGGCCGCGTGGGCAGGCCCGAGCCGAGGTCGAGGTACTGGGCCACGCCCGCGCGGGCAATCCGGGTGACAGAGTCGGCCGCATATGCCCGGGAGGACAGGAGACTTTCCCTGATGCCGGGGTGCAGGGCCTCGAGTCGCCGGGCCAGGGACCTGTCGGCGGTGAAGCTTGCTCCACCGCCGAGCAGGTAATCCCAGGCGCGGGCGAGGCTGGGGGTGCTGATATCAAGCACCCCGGCAGCTTACTCTGGCGCTACTCCCACGAGCCAAGCGCGCGGAGGCGAGCGGGGCAGTACTGTCAGGCGCCCGGCTGGACGCGCCCGATCGTGAGGTCGTAGGTGTGGTCGGTGCACACCTGCACCGGGAAGAACGCGTTCCGCGGGCTCGTGTCGTCCGGCGGGTAGACCCTCAGGAACGTGGCGGTCTCCGGCTTGCAGCCGGGGCTCACCTGGACGTCGACGTAGCCGAGGTTGGCGTGTGCGGTGCTGCCGGGCCAGATGTTGACGTAGGTCGCGGGAACGTCGGGGTTGCGGATGGCTGGGACGCCGAGCTGCCTGCCGTAGTGGTCCGTGGCAGCGACGCCGGGCCAGCTGTACAGGTGACACTCCGCATCGCTGATGTTCGTGAAGTCCAGGTGGAAGTAGGTCGTGCCCGCAGTGCCGTTCGCGGTGTCGGGGCTGACCCAGACGAGGAGCTGGTCTGGCCTGCAGCGCGGGATGCTGGCGCTCGGCGCGGCCGGCTTGACCGGGGCCGCAGAGGCGGTCGTGGCGGCCCCTGTCGCGGTCCCGGCGCCGATGGCGAGCACCGCGGCGGCTGTCGCGAAGGCGCGACGGCTTGGCTTGGTCATGTTCGTTGTCTCCCGTGTTCGCCCCCCAGGCGGGGGGATCATCCGTGCCGGCCGGCACGGTTCAGAGGCATTGCAGAACGTATCGTAGCCATTACTCACCGTAATTGTGAAGGACGTGGCACCAGTGATCGCGGAGGCGATCGCCCGGGGGCTGTGCGGCTACCCGGGACGCCAGCCGAAGGCGAACGGTTACGCCTCGCTAGGGTTATGGCCGTGACTGATGCGGATGAATGGGCAAGGCGGGGATCGTCGTTCGGTGCGGTGGCGGCGGAATACGCCGAGCACCGGCCTGACTACCCGGCCGACGCGGTGCGCTGGTGCGTGGCGCCGCTCGGGCGGGATATCGCCGGGCTGCGGGTGCTCGACCTCGGCGCGGGAACGGGGAAGCTGACGGCGCTCCTTGAGGAACTCGGGGCGGATGTGACGGCAGTCGAGCCCGATGAGGGGATGCTGGCCGAGTTGCGCCGCCAGGTGCCGTCGGCGCGCGCGCTGCACGGCCAGGCGGAGGCGATCCCCCTGCCGGACGGATCGGTGGACGCGGTGCTGTGCGGGCAGTCCCTGCACTGGTTCGACCTGTCGCGGGCGGTACCGGAGATCGTCCGGGTACTCGCCGGCGGCGGCATGCTCGGCGCCATGTGGAACAGCGACGACGACCGGGTGCCGTGGGTCGCCGGGCTGCGTGACGTGGCCCAGGGCGCCGCGGCGCCGACGCTGTCCGCACGGCGCGGCGAAGCGGCGCACTTCGGCGCTGAGCAGTTCGGTGCGGCGTTCACGCCGGTCGAGCGCGCCGAGTTCGGGAACTCCCAGCCGCGCACCGCCGAGTCGCTGATCGCGACGATGTCGACGCATTCGCATTTGCTCGTCATGCCGCCCGCCGAGCGCGACGGGCTCCTGGTAAAGGTCCGCTCGTATCTCGCGTCGCGACCGGAGACGGCCGAGGGCGAGTTTGAGCTCCCGATGGTTACCACGACGCTCCGCGCGCGGTTGTCTCCCGGAGGGACGACCCCCCGTACCCCGCTGTAGTCCCCCAGGGGGACGACCCCCGTACCCCGCTGCGGTCCCCCGGGGGGGAGGACTCCATATACCCCGCTGTAGTCTCCCGGGGAGACGACCCCCGTACCCCGCTGCGGTCCCCCGGGGGACGACCCCCCGTACCCCCGGGAGTCCGCGGGGATAGAGTCCAGTCGTGGACACCGAGACTGACCTCGAATCACTGTCGCCGCGCGAGTTGCACGACCTCGCGGTGCGGCGGGCGTTGCATCACGCTGACATCGGCTTTTTCTGGGAGTTGCTGCGCGCAATCCCGGCAGCCGAGACCCTGGAGGGCGACGTGCGCGAGGCGGGCGAAGACCTCACCAAGGTCTCGGCCCTGCTCTCTGACGCCCTGACCTCGGGCAAAGGCGACCTCGCGGAGGCGCTCCGCCCCTTCTACATCGACTACCTGACGAAGCACCCGCCGAAGCCGTAGCCCGAGATAGCGGCAACGCGCGAGTCCCTGTTCTGGACTGACGGGCGACAAGGGAAGGACAGGGGTCCCGAGCGCGCGGCGGCGAGCGGGAAAGCACAGCCGCGAGCGCGCGGCGGCGAGCTCGGGAAAACTGCGCGAGCGCGGCGCATCCCTGGGAACGCGCCGCGCTCGGTTGCTTCCTGCCAGGCTCAGGCCTGGAGGACGCCCTCGATCTCGAGGTTGATCGTGACGTTCTCGCTGACCGCCACGCCGCCCGGGACGCCGGGGATCGGGCCGTTGAAGGCGACGCCGTAGTCCAGCCGGTTGATCTGCGTGGTCGCGGAGAAGCCGGCGCGGGTGCCGCCGTAGGCGTCGGGGCCGAAGCCGCTGAGCTCGAGGTTGAAGGCGACGGCCTTGGTGACGCCCTTGAGGGTCAGGTCGCCTTCGAGGATGAAGCCCTCCTCACCGGACTTGACGCCGGTCGAGGTGAAGGTCATCTCCGGGTACTTCTCGACCTCGAAGAAGTCGGCGCTGCGGATGTGCGCGTCGCGCTGCTCCTGGCCGGTGTTGATCGAGGTGAGGTCAACCTTGGCCGTGACCGAGGAAGACAGGGGGTCTTCGGCCGTGACGAAGGTGCCCTCGAACTTGTCGAAACGGCCGCGCACCTTGCTGACCATCATGTGCCGGACAACGAACGAAACCTCGGAGTGAACCGGGTCGATCGCCCACGTACCGGCGATATAGCCGGGTATCTCCACGCTCATCGAGCCTCCAGGGGAAGGGGTGCAACTGCTACGCTTGAGTGCGTTGCTTCCTTACAGTAACTAGCCTTAGTTGAAGTGTCAAGTACTGTTATCCGCCCAGGTAACCGCGTAGTCTTGCTCGCATGACGGCAACAGGCGGCGAAGCAGCACCGGGGTTCGCATCGGCCTCCTGCCGGGTCCGCTCGGTGCTTGACCGCATCGGCGACAAGTGGGCCATCTACGTCGTGGACCGCCTTGGCAGCGGGCCGCGCCGGTTCAGTGAGCTGCTGCGCGGGATCGACGGTATCACCGCGCGCATGCTCACCGTAACGCTGCGTGGCCTGGAACGCGACGGCATCCTGACCAGGACCGTGCGCGCGGCCGTGCCGCCACGCGTCGACTACGCGCTCACTCCCCTGGGCGAGACGCTGTTGTCGGCCATCGGCCAGCTGGTGAGCTGGGCGGACACTCACCTGCCCGAGATCGAGGCCGCCCAGGCCACCTATGACGGCCGCTCCGAGGAGGCTTCGTGCCCGGAGGAAGCGGCCGGCTAGGTCGTAAGCACGCAACATGCCCAGGGGCCGCCGCGCTGTCGGGGGCCGCCGTGAGGGCCGCCTCTGACTGCTCCGTGGCCGGGGCGTGCAGCGGGAAGTGACAGGCCGCCACGTGCCCGGGCCCGAATGATCGCAGCTCAGGCTCTTCCACGGAGCATAGCTCCTGGGCGATCGGGCACCTCGTGCGGAACCGGCACCCGGACGGCGGGTTCACCGGGCTGGGCAGCTCACCCTTAATGGCCGCGCCGACCTTGGCTCGCTCCACGCTCGGCTCCGGCGTCGGGATCGCGGCGATCAGGCCGGCCGTGTAGGGATGGGCGGCGCGCTGGTAGATGTCACCAGGGGATCCGGACTCGACCAACTTGCCCAGGTACATGACGCCGATGCGGTCGGCCATGTACTTCACCACGGCAAGGTCGTGCGAGATCACCACGTAGGTCAGCCCGTGCGTGGCCTGCAGCCGCTTCATCAGGTTAAGCACCTGCGCGCGGATCGACACGTCGAGCGCGCTGACCGGCTCGTCGGCGACGATCAGCCGCGGGTTCAGCGTCAGCGCCCGCGCGAGGCCGATGCGCTGCCGCTGGCCGCCGGAGAACTCGTGCGGGTAGCGCTCCACCGCGTTGCGCGGCAGGCCTACCTCGCCGAGCAGCTCAAAGACGCGGTCCCGCTGCTGCCTCCTGCTGCCGACGTGCTGGATGGCGAGCGGTTCGCCGATGATCGAGCCGACTCGCATCCTCGGGTCGAGCGAGGCGTGCGGGTCCTGGAACATCAGCTGCAGGTCACGTCGCCTACGGCGCAGCTCGGCGCCGCGCAGCTTGGTCATGTCCACGTCCCCGAGCGTGACCGTTCCTGAATCTGGCGCTTCAAGGGCCACGATCAACTTGCCGATGGTCGTCTTGCCGCAGCCGGACTCGCCCACCAGGCCGTACGTGGTTCCAGCCGGGACAGAGAACGACACGTCCGAAACAGCGTGGACCGCGCCCACCCTCCGCTGCAGGATCGCGCCCGACGTGACTGGGAACTCCTTGACTAGGTTGCGCAGTTCAAGCAGTTGCCCGCCGCCGGCGTCCGGCGCCGCGGCGGCCGATTCGGTGACGTGAAGCCGACCGGTGGCCGCCGGCTCCGCATCCACCGTTTCCGTCCCTGCCGCGACCTCAGGTGCCCCACCGTCCGCGCCATCGAGCGCGGCGGCCTCCAATCCGGGTGCACCCAGCTCAGCGGCCTCCAGCTCAGCCGCGGGGCCGATGAGTCCGGTGCTGAGCGCGTCCGGCCCGGCCGGACCGGTTAGCTGAAGTGTCAGGGGACCGTCGACCGGATGCCAGCAGGAGAATAGGTGACCGTCGACCGGACCGCCGAGCGGCGGCTCGTCGGTACGGCACTTGTCCGTCGCCCGCGGGCATCTCGGCGCGAACCGGCAGCCCTGCGGCAGACTAGCCAGGTCCGGCGGAAGGCCAGGGATGGCGTGCAGCGCCCGCCCGCTGTCCTGGCTGAGCCGGGGAATCGACGCGAGCAGTGCCTGCGTGTACGGATGACGCATCCCGGCGAACAGCTCGACGGCATCCGCGGTCTCCACCACCCGGCCCGCATACATCACGTTCACCCGGTCCGCGTGCCCCGCGATCACGCCCATGTCGTGGGTGATCAGCAGCATCGCCATGCCCAGCCGGTCCTTCAGGTCACGCAGCAGGGTGAGGATCTGCGCTTGAATGGTCACGTCAAGCGCGGTCGTCGGCTCGTCGGCGATGAGCAGCGCAGGCTCGCACGCCAGCGCCATGGCGATCATGACACGCTGACGGAGGCCGCCGGAGAGCTGGTGCGGGAAGTCCTTCAGCCGCTCCTTCGGCCGTGGCAGGCCGACCAGGGAAAGGACCTCCACCGCGCGGTCAAGCGCCTCGGCCTTGGACGCGCCCCGGTGCAGCCGCACCGGCTCGGCCACCTGGTAGCCGATGGTCTTCGTCGGGTCGAGCGAGGTCAGCGGGTCCTGGAAGATCATCGCGACCTCGTTGCCGCGGATCTTGCGCATGTCATCGGGCTTCAGGCCGACCAGTTCGCGGCCGTTCAGCTTGATCGAGCCGCCCACGATCGAGCCACCGGGCGGCAGCAGGTCCATGACGGACAGCCCGGTCATGGACTTGCCTGACCCCGACTCGCCCACGATGCCCAACGTCTCCCCTGCGTCTACGCGCATGCTGACGTTGCCGACGGCCTGGACCACTGACCTGGAGAGCTTGATGTGGGTGGACAGGTCGTCGATCTCAAGCACGGGTGCCATAGCGGATGATTACCTCTCGAATTCGGGGCTCAGGTACGTGACGGACAGGCCGACGGCGCGCTACCGGCGCCTGAGCCGGACGTCAAGCGAGTCACGGAGCGCGTCGCCGATCAGGTTGCAGGCCATCACGACCAGGACGATGCACGCTCCCACCGGGTAGACCTGCCACCAGTAACCGTCTTGGAGGTAGGTGACGCCGTTGGACAGCAGGTCGCCCCAGTCCTCATTCGGCCACTGCAAGCCGAAGCCGAGGAAACCGAGGAAGGCGATCGCGAGGATCGCGTCCGCCACCTGGAAGGTGACGTTGACGATCACCACGCCGAGCGCATTTGGCAGCAGATGCCGTCCGATCAGGCGCGTCCGGCCGGCGCCCGCCACCCGGGCAGCGGCCACGAAATCCCGTACCCGGAGGGAAAGCACCTCACCACGCACCAGCCGGGCAGGCACCAGCCAGCTGAAGCCGCCGATGATCAACGACAGCGACAGCACCGACGCGCCGTACCTGACGGCCACGATCAGTACGATGAAAAGGAAAGGGACCGACAGGAACACGTCGACCACCCGCATCATGAGGGCGTCAAGGATCCCGCCGGCGAGCCCGGAAATCGCGCCCCAGAGCGCGCCAATGACGATGGCGACGGCGGCGGAGAAGAACCCCACCTCAAGCGCCACCTGACCGCCCTTCATCAGCAGGGCCAGTTCGTCGTACCCCTGGTTGCTGGTACCAAGCGGCTCCCCTGCGCCGGGCGGCAGGTTCGTGGCCAATAGGTTCGATGTGAGGTAGTTGCCGTGGTAAAAGACCGGGCCCACGAAGCTGAACAGCACGAAGAACAGCAGGACAGCCACGCCCGTCACGGCTAGCTTGTTCCGCACGAACTCGCGCAGCGCTAGCCTCCAGCCACTCTGGACGGGGCCGATCTCGCCGCCCTCGGGCGCGCGGGTTACGTCAAGCGGCGGGAGGGAACCAGCACCGATCAGTGACATTGCCAGCCATCCTCTCGATTGTCGCCCGGGCCGGTCACGCCAGCCGGATTCGCGGGTCTGCCACGCTCAGCGCGATGTCGGCCACGAGATTACCGACGACGGTGAGCAGGGCGCCGACAAGGGTGTAGGCGAGGAGCACGTTGTAGTCCACGCTCTGGAGCGCGTCGAAGAACAGCAGGCCAAGCCCGCGGTAGTTGAAAAGCGTCTCGGTGATGAGGTTCCCGGCCAGCAGGTTGGGGATGGACAGGCCGATCAGCGTGATCATCGGCAGGCAGGCGTTGCGGAGCAGGTGCCGCGACAGCACGAGCCGCTCCGGCAGGCCTTTGGCCCTTGTGACCTTGATGTAGTCCTGCGCGAGCACGTCGATCGAGGTCGATCGCATGTACCGGGAGAACGAGGCAACCGTGAGCAGGGTCAGGGTCAGGACAGGCAGGAACATGTCATGCACGTCGAAGGCGATCGTCAGCACCGAGTTTGACTGACTTCCCTCGAAGCTGAACCAGTGCAGGTCAAGAGCGAACACCTGGATGAGGATCAGGCCGAGGAAGAAGACCGGCATGGCGTACACGCTGAAGGCGAGGCTCGTCGCCACGTAGTCACCGACGGTGTTGCGGCGGACCGCCTGGTACACGCCAAGCGGGATGGCTATCAGCACCGACAGCACAAGCGACACGCCAGATAGGTAGGCACTGCGCGCCCACACCTCGCCGAATAGCGCGGAGACGCTCTGGTTGAGCTTGTAGGAATAGCCCAGGTTCCCGCGCAGCAGGTTGCCTATGTAGCGCAGGTACTGCACCAGCCAGGGGTCGTCGAACCCGTTCTGCCTGTTCCACGCCGCGATCGACACGGCGTTGGCCCGCGAGCCGAGCACGTCGATGGCCGGCGACGGGTAGATCGCGTGCAGCAGCGCGAAGATGAAGACGGACACGCCGACGAGGACCACGACCGAGATCCCGATCCGGCGGAGAATATAGCCGATCACTGGTGATGACCTTTCAGGCCCGGAGCCAGCCGGGCGTCCGGTCCGCCGCCCGGTCGCCGGTGACCGGGCGGCGGAACAGGGACTTTCCCGCTACTTGGTGAAGAACCAGTCCTCGGGGTTGTAGTTAAACTGGGTCAGCGACTCGAAGGACTGCGGCGTGCCCGAGATGTCCTTCTGCCAGACGAGGATTCCCGCGGTCCCGAGCGCGCTGTCCGTCCCCGGCTGGAACAGGCTCGGCTGCTGCTCGGTGAGGTACTGCGCCTCGGCGCTCACCGCGCTCGGGTTCGGGCTCGAAATCGAGTCGTTGATGAGCGCGTCCGCGTGCGGGTCGGAATAGCCGCCGAGGTTGCTCGACCCGGGGGTGTTGAACAGTTCGTACGTGGTCGGGTAGGTGGAGTCGGACTCCCCGCCGAAGTCCTCCATCGCCCACTTGTCGGCCGTCTTGGGTGAGGCGGGGTCGTCGTAGTTCTCGATCATGTAGTTGAAGTTGCTCGACGACAGGTTCATCGTGATCCCGACCGTCTTGGCCTCGGACGCCCAGTCCTGCACCTGCTCGCCGAGGATCGCCGGGTCGACGCCGTAGATGAGGTTCCACTCCAGCTTCTGGCCGGCGGTGATCCCGGCGCCGCACTCGCCCGCCCCGGTCCCCGGCTTCGCGCAGGTGTCGGTGCCGTTCGGCACGACGGTCCAGCCGTTGGCCTTCAGGATGGCGGCCGCCGCCGACGGGCTGTACGGGTAGGGGTTGGTCGAGGCGTTCGACGGCGTGTAGGGGCTCTTCGGGAGCGACGGGATCGGTCCGAACGCCTGGCCACCTGCGCCGTAGAAGAACGCCTTGATGTAGCCGGGCTCGTTCTCCAGGTGGGCGAGTGCCTGCCTGATGTAAAGCTTGTCGATGATGTTGTTGAAGCCGTCCGTGGTGTCCTTGAAGTTGTAGACCACGAACGAGAAGCCGAACTCCGGGTAGCCGAACTCGTTGTAGGTCGACGTGACGCTGCCGATCTGCGGGACGTCGGGCAGCGGCACGTAACCGACGTCCACGGTGCCCGCCTTGATCGCGTTGAACTCGGCCTGGTCGGAGGTGAAGGGCACCGACTGGAAGTCCGATTCGACCGCGGCGTGCGGCCCGCCGTAGGCCGGGTTCGGCACCATGGTGTAGGCGCCGTTGCTCGACGTGAACGAGGTCAGCTTGTACGGGCCGTCGACGACCTGCCACAGCGGGTTGGTCGCGTAGGTCGACAGCGACTTGGACTGCCCGGCGAGGTAGTCGTAGATCTTCTGCGCGTCCGCGGGGTTGGTGGCCCAGTCGGTGACCGGCTTGCCGCCGGCGGCGTCGATGTCCCAGACGCTGGCGGGCATCGGCTGGATGCTGCCGAGCATGTTCTGCCAGAACCAGGTGGGGTTGACCGCCTTGTTGAGCGTCATCGTGACCGTGGACGCGTTCGGCGCCGAGGCGCTGGTGACCGCGTCAGGAATGCCGAGCCCCGGGGTGTAGGCCGCCCAGTTGGCCGGGCTCTCCTTGAGCGCAGCCTTCAGCAGGTAGAACCAGAACAGCACGTCCTGGGAGGTCAGCGGCTGGCCGTTGGACCACTTGTAATTGGACTTGAGGGTGAACGAGACGGTCTTGTCACCGTTGGACCACACGGGATCGTTCGCCAGCGACATGGCCGGCTGCTCGGTGGGCTCCACGCCGTTGACGAACCAGTACAGCGGACGGTACATCTGGTAATCGAACTCGTACTCGTTGGAGTACGAGTTCGCCGCGGCGGTGACCATCGGCAGGATCCAGGTGGGCGCCGAGTTCGCCACCGCGGCCACGGTGATCGTGCCCTTGTGCTCGGTGCCGGTTGCCGCGTCGGGCACCTGGCCGACCTGCCCGACCATGGCGACGCCGGCTCCGGGGCTTGCGGTGGAACTGGCGCTGCCACTGCCGCTCGTGCTGCTTCCGCTGCAGGCGGCCAGTGCCGTTACGCCCGCCAGAACCAGGGCGAGCCCGCCAACGATTCGCATTCTCATCGCTAGCCCTCCGTTCTCACGCTGTTAGCGCCATCGGTCCGCAGTCGGATCATGGTGTTCGACCTTCCGTTCCTCGCTGTCCCGCCGCCGACAGACAGCGACCGCCAACCGGACGCCGGGTCACGGCGCCCGTCGGCTAGTCGCAGTCCTTCCTCCGCTGTGTCCTGGCAGGTTCCTCACGGAGTGAACCGTCCGGCCGACTAGCGGCGGTTTTTTGTTGACGGAAGCGTACGCGCGACTCGACTGGATATTCCCGCCAAAAATGTCACAACTTGCCATCAATCACGCGGGTTGGGGGCGCAGCATGCGTGACGGCCTCCAGAATTTCCCGTCACGACACCCCGGCGCCGAAGATTTTACGGCGATGTAACCAATCACGTCCTACGGGCGTGATTGGTCCTGCATTGACCGCGAAAGATGCTAGCGGATCCGCAAACTGCGGGGCCACCGGGATTACCGCCTCGGGCGGGGGCCGGCGAGCGAAGTGGCGGGCGGCGAGGTGGTCCCACTGGTTACTTGGTGAAGTACCAGTACTCGGGCAGGAGCGTGCCCAGCGGGTTGTTACCCACGTTGGCCAGCTTGCTGTTCGTCGCCGTGACGGTGTAAGCGTTCGGCAGCCAGATGAACGGCAGATGGTCGGCGGTGTAGGTCGCGTACCACTGGAACAGCGACAGGCTGTCGCTGGTGTGGGTGAGGTTGATCAGCTTGTCCTCGGTCGGGTCCGAGTAGCCGCCAGAGTTCGACAATGCGCCGGTCGCGAATAGCGGCTCGCCGGTCGGCTCGAAGCCGGGACCGTTGTATTTCCAGCCACCGGAGTAGAGCATGTCCCAGGTGCACTTCGGGCCCGGCGTGCAGGGGGCAGACTCGCCGGCGATCGCGGCGGACGACTGCGGCACCAGATGGATCTGGATCCCGGCCTGCGCGGCGTCGGACTTGACGATCGCGGCTTCCCGCTGGAAGGCCTGGCTGCCGGCGCTGTAGTCCACCGTCAGCGACAGCTTGCTGCCCGCGGTGACGCCCGGGCCGCACTTGGCCGGGGTCGCACAGGTCATCACGCCGCCGACTTCCTTCCAGCCGTTGCTGGTCAGCAGCGAGGTGGCGTTGGCGATCGAGAACGCGTACGGGCCCTGCCCGCCGTTGTTGTTCTGGACCGCGGGGGCCCACTGGTTCACTGGCTGGGTCGGCACGCCGCCTGAGGTCGGGTAGCCGTAACCTCGGTCGACGGAGTTGACCATGCCTTCCTGGTCGATCAGCTCCTGGAGCGCCTGGCGGACATACAGCTGCTTGAACGCCGGGCCGACCGTCGGGTTGTTGAAGTTGATCAGGAGGTACTGGATGCCGAACGAGTACGCCGCGGACAGGGTGTAACTGCTGCCGAGCGGGTTGGCCGACGGCAGGACCTGGCCCCCGGACACCGGCGCCAGGTCCTGTGGCGGGACGTAGCCGAAGTCGAGCCGGCCGGTCTTGAGTGCCGTGTACTCGGCCGGCCCATCGGGGTACGCGTAATACGTGAAGCTGGCCAGCTCGGGCTTCGGGCTGCCCGAGTAGGCGGCGTTCGGCGCGAACGAGGCCACCGGGCCCGAGGCGGCGGCGGCGAAGCTGGATAGCTTCCACGGCCCGTCCACGACGGCCCAGATGGGGTTGGTCGCGTAGGTCTTGAGGTTCTTCGCCTGCGCGCTCATGAAGTTGAAGACCGCGGTGCACTTGGCCCACTTGTCCGCGGCGGTGTCGGTGGCGCAGCCGCCGCTGCCCGCCTTCGCGCTGGCCGAGGTGACGTCCCAGGCGGCCGGCATCGGGGTGATCTCGGCGAGCTGGTTATAGGTGAACCAGATGCCCGAGACCGGGGACTTGAGGTTGAGGACCACCGTGTCCGGCCCGGTCGCGCTGTAGGAGGCGAGGTTGTCGGGCAGCAGGCCAGGCACGTAGCCGTAGTAGCTGGCGGGCTCCGCCTTCATCATGTTGAGCCAGAAAACCACGTCGCTGGCGTCGACGGGCTCGCCGTCGCTCCACCTCCAGCCCCTCATCGTGATCGTGACGGTCTTGCCGCCATTCGAGTACACGGGGGCGTTGGCGGTCGACAGCGGGTAGTTCACCGTGACCGAGTGGCCGTTGCCGCCGAACTCGTACAGCGGCCGGTACATGAGCATCTGGAAGCCCTCGGCGTTGTTCTCATTGGCGTCGGCCTGTGGCATGTACGGCCAGATCCAGTTCAAGGTCACGCCTGGAGTCAGCGCTACGCGCGCGGCACCGCCGGGCACCGCCGCAGCCGTCGAGGAGACGGACGCCGAGGGCGACGGGCTGCTACCCGCCGAGCTGCCGCACCCGGCGATCCCCACCGCCAGCAGTGCTGCCGCTCCGGCCACGGCGGTGCGCGCTAGAGGCGTCCGCCGTCTGTTCCGAAACATGAAATGGGCTCCTTGGCTGTGCAGTTGCGCCTTTCCGGCCAGCCCTGGTGCGGCCCGCCCGAAGGGATGGATTTTCACCAGGACGTCAGTTAGCCCCGTCAAGGACGTGAAGCCGGAGAGTAACAATTTGCTATCGATAGCTATCGATAATTGGAAAGTCATCCGACCGGAGCACACCGGAGCGTACCGGTCGGCACGCCTGGGACCATTGCCTGCAATGCGTGTAATACCAAAAAAACCGGATTCACCGACAGGTGAGACCGTCACATTTCCGGCACTGACATCATCTTGCCGGAAGAACTTCACACAGCTCGATCACCAGCGTAGCGGGACGACTACCAGAACGTACCGCATTTGATCGTCACTGGGGGTAGCGAAACCAGTGTCCCCGCCGCGGCGATAGGGCCGCCACCTTGGAATCGGTAAATTTCGGCCCCGCGGCCGACTGCTGTGCTGCCACGCCCCGCCCCCCGGCGGCGATTGTCCGGGTCGGCTAGCTCCGGCCGAAGAGCGATTCCGCGCGGTCGAGCGTATGCCGGAGATTGTTGCCGCCGATCAGTTCCCGTGCCTCGTCTAGGCTGAGCCAGCGCAACGGTGAGTCCTCGTTTTCCGGGACGATCGCATCCGGGTGCCCGGTGGCGAGGATGAACCGGAGGTCGGCGTGCTCATGCTCGGACTCGGTCACCGACGGGCCCACGTAGCAGACCACCGCGTGCCGCAGCGACTCATCCGGCCACGGCACCAAGTCGGTGAGGCCGGTCTCTTCCGTCGCCTCGCGCAGCGCGATCGCCAGGGGGTCGGTCTCCCCCGGGTCACCGTGGCCGCCGACCTGCAGCCAGCGGCCGTGCCTGTGGTGCCAGCGCAGCAGCACCCGGCGGGTTTCCGGGTGCACGACCAGCGCAGAGGCGGTGAAGTGCAGTGGCAGCGTCCGCGACCACGGGTCAGGCGCGGCGGCCGCCAGGCGCGTCATCCGCTCGAGGTCCGCGGCCTCGGTGTCCCCCGTCGCCTGGTATCCGGTTAGCAGCCCGCTCAGCACCGGACCATGCTGCCACACGCGGGGCGTGCTGGCGACCGAGTCCCGGGCAGCCGGCGTCCGCTGCGCACCATCACATCAGTCACAGGAATCACATGAGACTCATTAGTCAAAATAATCGAACACTCTAGAATAGAGCCAGCAACTTCTCGCAAATAGTTTCCATTGGCATCGCACGCGTGTTCTAATAGAGAGTATGAGTACGGACCGCGCGACGATGATCGGCCTGGTGTCCGCGGCGCACTTCCCCGCGCCGCGGCAACCGGCCACCGCGCGCGGGCACTAGGGAGCGACGCCGCCGGGACCGGACCGCCGACCCCCAGCACAGTCAGCCAGCAAGGGGTGACCATGACGCACAATTTCGAATATATGAGCGATAATGAAGCCGACAGGATCGCCATCCTGGAAAACAGGGCCGCCGAACTGGAGCGCCGACTCCTGGCAGTGCTGCCGCCGGAAGGCGTTTCCCGGCGGAGGAACGTGGCCACCCCCGATGATGCCGCGTCCGGCGCGGGATGGGGCGGTCAGGATACCGACGACGAAGATTACGCGGATGACCCGGCAGCCTATGCCGCGGGGTCCGCCCCCGAAGAGGCCGCGGCCGACGGCGGGCAGGGCGACGGGGGCTCGGGTACTCGCGGACCGGGTGGCCGGACCGAGGCGCTGATCAACCACGGGCGGCCGCGCGCCAGGCGGAAGCGGGGACGCCGGCTCCTGGCGCACTGGCGGCTGCTTGCGGTGGCCGCGGTCGCGCTGCTGGCGGGGGTCATCGCGGCCCTGGTCGCGGTGGGCGGCAGCGGTGCCAGCTGGCCGGCCAGCGTCACCACGGTGCAGGCCGAGATCAAGCAAGCGTGCGCGAACTCCGACGTGGCGGCCGAGCCAAGCGGGCTCAACTTCGCCTGCGGCGAGGCCACCCAGCAGGTGCTCTGGGTCTTCTCCCTGCTCACTAGCGGGGACAACCCGGGCTTCGTCGACCAGGCGACCGGGCGCAAGGGCCTTGAGCCGATCCAGCCGTCGCAGGGCGGCGACATCGCCTGGTCGCTCAACCTGCACCACCCGTACAACCCGGCCAACCCCATCGACAGCCTCCAGGTCGCGGCGCGGGCCATTAACAACATCATCAGCGGCGCGACGCTGACGTCGGCGAGCGGCGGCGCGCTCGTCGAGCCCGGCCTGGAAAGCAAGTCCGCCAACTGCCAGCGCTACACCGGCTCGGCGAAGCTCGTCACCCGGTCCGGGTACCCGGCGAGTTGCGCCTCGCCGGCCAGCGGGGCAGCCGGGCAGGAGGCCCTCGTCAGCGACGTCTTCCAGCAATGGATGAGCGGCACCCCGTCGCAGATCGCCGACGAGGCCGGGGTGCTGTTCGAGAACGCCGACAACCCCGGCAATCCGCAAGTGCAGGCGATCCTGAACGGCCTGCCCGCGTCTGGACAGTAAGGCGGGCGGACCGCCCGCCCGGCGACCATCACGAGGAGGCCGACGACCGAGCACCGTCCCGAAATGCACAAACAGACTAAAAACCGCGAACAGGACTGTAACCGTCGAAGGGGGGAAGTGGTACCCGTGCGTTCCGTCAGGAAGCCATGGTGGCAGCAGGCAACGGCGCTTGTGACCGTGAGCACTGGCGGCGTGATAACCGGGTTCAACTTCATCCCAGGGGCGGCCGCGACGATGACCTCGCCGACCAGCGTGCCACTGCACCTGCTCGCGCTTGAGCAGGCGGCGCGGCCCGGCGCGCTCGACGACCTCGCCGTCGGCGGGGACAGCACGGGCCGGGTGACCAGCGACGCCCAGCTGCGGGCGGCCATCGTCAATGTGGCCGGGTATTACCTGCGGCTCGCCCAGACCAGGACGCCCGCCCAGATAGAGGCGCTGATCTGGGACAACACCAGCAGCGACGGCGCGGATCACGGGCCGTCCTGCGCGGCGTTCGCCAGCCTCACGCTTGAGCTCGCCGCGCAGGCCGTCGGCCAGCAGAGCTGGGTGACCGGCGGGACCACCTACCCGTGGCCGATGCCCGCGTGGGCCGACGTGCGGGTCGAGACGAACCCCGCGTCGCCCGGCATCACGTCCATGGTCGCGGACGCGCAGGCGGGCGGCCGCTGGCATCCACTCGGTGACGGGTACCAGCCGCAGCCCGGCGACTGGGCCGTCTACAACGGCCACGTCGAGGTCGTGACCAGCTACACGGGCGGCGTGCTCGACACGATCGGCGCCGACTCGCTGCCTAACCTCTCCGTGAACGCGCACTCGTCCGACGCCCCCCTGGCCGAGCAGGGCGTGGCGGGGTTCGTGGATAACGGGAACCTCAAGCCGGCGCCCGGCACGCTCGGCGCGTCCGCGCAGCAGCAGGAGGCGACGGGAGCGGGGGCGCCGGGGCCCGTCACGCGGGGGCCAACCCGAGACAGCGCCGCGATTCCAGGGCTGCCGGGCGCGAGTGCGCTGTCGGGGACCGGCGGTATCCCCGCAGCGAGCGTGGCCGCAGGGAGCGGCACGCTGACAGGGACGGGCGTTGACGCCTCGGTTCCTGGCCTGCTCACAGCCGGCGCCGCTCAGGGGCCGACGGACGCTCCGGGAACGGCCGCCATTCCTGGCGCGAGTCCCGCGGTCACCGCTCCCGTCAGTCCTTCCGCTCGCCGGCCCGCTTCCCCTGCTACGGGGTCCGCCGGCGCTGACCCGGCGGCCACGCGGCCCGCGGCGCATGGCGCTTCCGCGGCTAGTTCGCCAACCGCGAAGCCCGGGGCGACGTCAAGCGCGCCGGCGGGGCGGCAGTACGCCGCGCCCGGGACGCGGGAACAGCAGGCGTTCATCAGCCTCGTCGCGCCGGGGGCGGTCGCCGCGCAGCAGCGCTACGGGGTGCCCGCGGCGGTGACGATCGCGCAGGCGATCGAGGAGTCCGCGTGGGGCCAGAGCGGGCTGGCCGCGCAGTACCACAATTTGTTCGGCATCAAGGGAACCGGGCCCGCTGGGAGCGCGACGCTGCCGACGCAGGAGTACGAGGGCGGCCAGTGGGTGACGGTCGACGCGCAGTTCCGGGTCTACCACAACGACGCGGAGTCGATCGCCGACCACGCCGAACTGCTCGCCACCAGCGGCTACTACACGCGGGCCATGGCCGACGCCGCCGTCCCCGACGCGTTCGCCAACGACCTGACCGGCGTGTACGCGACCGACCCGGACTACGGCGCGAACCTCATCGCGCTCATGAAGCTCTACAACCTGTACCAGTACGACACCGCGCCCGCGCCGGCCCCCGCGGCGTCACCGACCCCCGCCGCCACGCCGGCGCCCGCGCCGTCGGCCAGCCCGGCGGCGACCGGGGCGCCCGCCCCACCGGGCCATCCCGCGGCCAGTCCGGCGAGCAGCGCGCCGGCGGGCCGGCCCGGCAGCGGCCAGTCCGGCCAGGCGCGAACGTGGCACGCTGACGTCCCCGGCGTCGCCGCTCCGACGCTCGCCCCGGCCGCGCCCGTCGCGACGTCAGCCGCCTCGCCGGCGGCGAGCACTGGGCAGATCCCCGGCCTGGTCTCCCCCGACGCTCTCACGCCGGCCACGACCGGTCCGGTGCACGTGACCGCACCCACGGGAACTGCGCCGAGGAAGCCCGCCCACGGCGGGTCGCCGGTCAGCGGCGTGCCGGTGCCCCCCGGCCAGACGACCGGCTCGGCGGGTGCCAGCATCCCCGGCCTCGTCGCGCCGGGTACGGGCACGACGGCCGTCACCGCACCCAGCCGGGCCGGCACCGGGACTTCCGGTGTGGTCACGACAGCGCTCGTCACGCCGGGGCGTACCGCCAGCGGGCGCGCTGGCACCCGACGGGTCGCCACGGGGGTTACCCGTTATGAGGCGCGCCTCCCGCACGCGGTGACGACCGCGCTCTTCGCCAGTGCCAAGGCGCCCCTCGCGCGGGGCGAGCATCTCTACCGGGACGTGGCCGCCTGCACGGGCGGCAGCTGGAAGCTGCTCGCCGCGGTCGACTGGATGCAGTGCAAGGCGGACCCGCGCTACTCCCCCGTCCAGGGCGAGAAACTGGGGTCGCTCAACGATGACGGAACCTCGTACTCCACCAAGTCCGCCGCCCTGACGCAGTGCGCCTGCGACCTCATCGAGCTCGCCAGTGCCGTCTACGGGATCGACCTGACCGCCCGCCGTCCCCTGTCGGTGCGTGAGCTCGCCGCGGCCTTCGCCGCGTTCCGGTGGGGGGCGATCCTGCGGCGGCACAGCGTGTCGCCCATGGAGTTCCCCTACTCCGTCAGCCGGCCTCACCGCCGCGCACCAGAAGATGCACTGGCCCGCCATCGACGCGCCCGACGCGCCCGACCGGCCGGGCGGCCGGTTCCGCGAGCCGTTCGGCGCAGTGCCCGTTCTCCTCAGTCTCGGCTACCCGGCGACCGTCTAATGACAGAAAGAGCAGGTAATCCCGTGTTCCGATACGTAATCTGGCTGGCGCGCCGGCTGCGGTCGCGGCACCAGTCCGCCGGCTCGTCCCCCTACGCCGTGCAGGACGCCTCCGCGGAGCTCGTGACGGTGCGGCTGCCCGACGGCCGGCTCGTCCAGGGCGAGCGCGCCACGCCGCGCGCCGCTGACAACGCGCGAGGGCTGAATCCGACGGCCGTCCTGATGGGCCCGCCAGACGGCCCCAGGTCCCGGAGGCGGCGCTGGTACTCATGGATCCCGCGCTGGCTGCGCTGGGCCGCGGTGATCGTCATCGTCGGCGCGGTCTTCCGGCGGGCCGTCGCCTGGGCGGTGCTCGCCGCGCTGTCGGCCGCGCTGCACCTGTTCGGCGCGGACGTCCACCTGCCGCACGTCTCGTTCGGCTGGCCGTGGTCGTCGTCGTCCGCCACCAGCTCAACCACCCTCGTGGGGCCGCTCGTGCTGCAGAAGATCGAGGGGATCGACAAGCCCGCCCTCGGCACGACGACCTTCGACTTCCTGTTCACGCACTCGGTGTCCCATCCCATGGGCATCCTGCCCTGCTGGTACTCCGCGACGTTCTACGCCGTCGGCAAGGCGTCGGCGACCGTCGACCTGAACCCGGGCTCCTCCTGGTGGAAGCCGTCGACCGGGCATTACGCGCTCCGCGTGCTCAGTAAGCCGACGGGGTCCACGCCGGGCCAGGTCACCGTGACGATGGCGCTGCCGCTCCCGCAGCTGCCGCAGTCGGTGCACGACGTGTCGATCGACAACACGCTGTCCAAGCCGGTGTCCTCCGACCATTCCTGGACTTATCCGGGGCTGGCCTGCGGCGTGCTGATCAAGCCGCAGTTCGCCCAGTCGGTGCTGTACGCGCAGGCGCAGTCCGAGGCCTTCAAGCAGGCGACGACGCTCACGAGCGTGACGCAGCCGCTGATCGCGGCGGCGGAGAAGGAGGCTAGCACGATCATCGGAGACAACTTCGTCACCCCGACCCTCAACGCGCTCAACTACAAGGTCACCCGCTTCACGATCCGGTGGATCGCGAGCACGATGTGAGGTGAACGGTCCCGCAAGGTAGCTTTGAGGTTATGGGAATCGTGACGCCTGGGCTTGATCGGTCGCTTAGGGGCAGGTCATCCCGATGACGGCTGAGGTATTCCCGGGGACCGGGCTGTTCCAGCGCGCGGCCGCGGCGTTCGCCGTCTGCGTGCCCGCCGACCCGGCCGACGACGGCTACTTCGGGCCCGGCAGCGTCACGTGGCGGCTGCACGCCGACCTGACCGTGCCCGTCTCCGGGCTCAGGTCGCTGCTGCTCCAGGCGCTGCACCCGCTGGCCATGGCCGGCGTTGACCAGCACAGCCAGTGGCGCGACGACCCGGCCGGCCGCTTCGCCTCCACGGCGGCCTACGTGCTGAGCACCACCTACGGCGACCGCGCCGCGGCCGGCGCCGCAGCGGACCGGGTGCGGAAGATCCACGAGCGGGTCCGCGGCGTCGACCCGGTGACCGGTAAGCCGTACGCGGCCGGCGACCCGGCCCTGCTGATCTGGGTGCACGCTGCCCTGGTCGAGTCGGGCCTGGCGGCCGCCGCCCGGTACGGCCCGGCGCTGACCCCGGCGGAGCAGGACCAGTACGTGGCCGAGATGACCGTCGCGGCGGAGCTCGTCGGGGTGCCCGCCGCCGGCTTCGCCGAGGGCGGCGCGCCCGCGTCCGTGGCCGAGCTCGACGCCTACTTCGACGCCGTCCGCCCGTCCCTGGCCACCAGCCGGTCGACCGAGGACATCGCGACGTACCTCCTCGGCATGCCCGACGTCGAGCCAGAGCTCGCCGACGTCTGGGAGGTCCTCGCCGACGCGGCAGTGGCGTCGCTGCCCGGCTGGGCGCGCGCCATGTACGGGTTCGGCGACGGCGGCCCTGCCCCCGGATCGGCGCCCCCAGAGCGTGAGGCGGTCCGCCAGGTGCTCGGCGTCCTCGACGCGATCTACCTCGGCGAGCCCGGCGTCCTTGAGGCCCGCCAGCGCCTCACCCTCCGGATGCGGAAGGCGGGCCAGTGAATTCACGAACTCATCGCCGCGCCGGGACGGGCTCTATATAATGGCGGGTTTTGCCATCGAGCCTGGCCCGGACGGACAGCCGGGGGGTACGGGGGGTACGGGGAGTCGTCCCCCCGGGGGAGAACAGCCGGGGGGTACGGGGGGTCGTCCCCCCGTCGGGAAACAGTCGGGGGGGCGTCCCCGAGGGGAGAAACAGCTACGGGTCAGCCGGGGGCTGGCCGCGATGCGGCTCGCCGCGCGCGGCGGCGCCCGGTACGCGGCGAATGCGCCCCGGCTGTTCGCCGCCGCCGGGGAGCGGCGCCAGCAGCTCCGTGACGACCTGGCGCTGCGCACCGCGCAGGACGTGGCCGACACGCTCGGCACCATGAAGGGCGTCCTGATGAAGATCGGGCAGCTCGCCAGCTACGTCGATGACGGCATCGCGCCGCCGGCCCGCCGGGTCCTCGGCCGCCTGCAGGACAGCGTGCCGCCGATGTCCCCCGAGCTAGCCGCCGGGGTCATCGAAGCCGAGCTCGGTGCGACCCCCGAGAGCATCTTCAAGGAGTGGGACCCGCTGCCCATCGCGGCCGCGTCGATCGGCCAGGTGCACCGGGCCATCACGGCCGACGGGCAGGCCGTCGCCGTTAAGGTGCAGTACCCGGGCATCGCGGAGACGATCGCCGCCGACCTGGGCAACGTGGGGCTCATCCGGTCGCTGCTGAAGATGGCGGTGCCCAGCCAGGACGTCACCGCGCTCATCGAGGAGCTGCGGGAGCGGATCAGCGAGGAGCTCGACTACGTACGCGAGGCGGAGAACCAGCGGCGGTTCGCCGCCTACTTCGACGGCCACCCCACCGCCCGCGTCCCGAAGATCATCGACGAGCTCTCGACCGCGCGCGTCATGACCAGCGAGCTGGCCGCCGGGGCCCGGTTCGGCGAGATGCTCGGCTGGCCGCAGGAGGAGAAGGACCTGGCGGCGGAGACGATCCACCGGTTCACCTTCCGCTCGCTGTACGGGATGCTGGCGTTCAACGGGGACCCGCACCCTGGGAACTACCTGTTCGAGCCCGGCGGGCGGGTCACGTTCCTCGACTTCGGCCTGGTCAAGCACTTCACGCAAGGCGAGCTCGATCCGCTCATCCACATGATCGAAGCGCTGTGCATGCACGACGACCCCGAGGGCTTCCGCCGTGCCATGGAGGAAGCCGACTTCCTCGAGCCGGGCGCGCCGATCCCGACCAAGGATGTCGTGGCGCACATGTCGCTCTTCTACGAAACGGTCCGGGAGCGCGGGCCCCGCACGATGACCAGCGACTACTCCTCCATGGTCGCCCGCAGGTACACGGACTTCAAGAACCCCCTGGCCGCGTACGCCAAGATCCCGCGCCCGTACGTGATCGTGCAGCGGATCAACCTGGGGCTCTTCGCGATCCTCGGCGAGATGAACGCGACCGCCGACTGGCGCGGGATCTCCGAGGAGATCTGGCCGTTCGTCCAGGCCCCGCCGTCCACGCCCATGGGCGAGGCAGAAGCCCCCTGGCTGGCGCGGGCGCGCCGCTGACGGTATCCGCCGGTCAACAGCGTCATCCCGAACGGAGTCTGGCTACGCGGGGCCGCGAACCATGATTATGGGAGCGGTTGGTCGCTGGGCGGCGCGGAGCGCTTCTTGCCGTTATTGCTAACTGGCGTTGCGGCGGGAGCGGTACGCGGCTACGTTGACGCGGTTCGCGCAGGTCAGGCTGCAGAACCGGCGGGAGCGGTTCTTTGACAGGTCGATCATGACGTTGTCGCAGTCGGCGGCGGCGCAGTAGCGCAGGCGGGCGAGCTCGCCGAAGCGGATCAGGTCGGCGAACGCCATCGCGACGTCGACCGCCATCCGGTCGGCGAGGGGGGCCTCGGGCGAGGTCGCGTGGATGTGGTACTCCCAGTCGTCGTGCTTGACGAGCTGTGGCAGCGCGTTCGCGTCGTGCAGCAGCGTGTTGACCAGCTGGACCGCCTCGTCCTCTGTCATGTCCCACAGCTCGGCCAGCTTCGGGCGCAGGTTCCTGACCGCGTCGAGTTCCGCCTGGTCATGGGTGCGGCTGCCCGTCCAGCGCCAGAGCTCGACGAACGCGTCGAGCGCCGCGACGTCGGGCAGCTCCTCGACGCCGCCGCGGGCCGTGTTGACCAGGGCGGCGGTCGCGTTAAACGATATCTCGGTGTCATGGGCAAAAAGCATTTGACCTCTTTCACCGCCCTTCGTTAGGGTAAGCACTATAGCTGTCTAATACTACTTACTCCCGCCACGGGCAGCGGCGTACGTGATGAGGAGCAGGCGGATGCCAACCCTGCGAGCTGTAGATGACGGGATCGTACCCGCGACCGGGGCCGGGATGCGGACGCGTGCGGCTTCCCGCGCCGGGCGGGCCGGCCAGGGGGCCGGCATCGGGCTCGGGCTGCTGTCGGCGATGTGCTTCGGGACGTCGGGGACGTTCGGCGCCGCGCTGATCGGGTCCGGCTGGACGCCCGCGGGCGCGGTGCTTGCCCGGGTATGCGTCGCGTCGCTCGCGCTGACCGTTCCCGCGCTGTTCGCGCTGCGTGGCCGCTGGACGCTGCTGCGGCGATCCTGGCGGCAGGTCGTCCTCTACGGCCTGGTGGGCGTGGCCGCGTGCCAGGTCTGCTACTTCAACGCCATCGCGCGGATGGACGTGGGCATCTCGATCCTGCTTGAGTACATGGGCATCGTCCTCGTCGTCGGGTGGCTGTGGGTGCGGCACGGGCAGCGGCCCCAGCTGCTGACGGTGCTTGGCGGGGTGGCCGCTCTCGGCGGGCTCGCGCTAATGCTCGACTTGTCCGGGTCCGGGGGCGTCAGCCTGACCGGGGTGCTGTTCGCGCTGGCGGCGGCGGTGTCGATGGCGGTGTACTTCTTCCAGTCGGCGGCGACATCCACGGCCGACGGGGGCTCGGCGCTGCCGCCGGTGGCGCTGACCTGGGGCGGGATGGTGACCGGTGCTGCTGCGATCGCACTGCTCGGCGCGGTCCGGGTCATGCCGCTGCGGTTCGCCGCCTCGCCGGTTGTGCTGCTCAACGCCCGCGTGGACTGGCTGGTGCCGGTGCTCGGGCTCGGCGTGGTCGCGGCGGCCATCGCGTACGTTACCGGGATCGGGGCGGTGCGACGGCTCGGACCGAAGCTGGGCTCCTTCGTGGCGATGGCGGAGGTGCTGTTCGCGGCCGGGTTCGCCTGGGTGCTACTGCACCAGGTGCCGACGGGGATGCAATTCCTCGGCGGGCTGCTGATCCTCGCCGGGGTCGTCGCCGTACGACTGGACGAGTCCTGAAATATCCGAAAACGAGCCGGAAGCCGGGCTGGCGCGCTTGGAATTTGATTTACTCGAATTCGCCCGGCGCGGGGGGAGTGCGGGGTGACTGTCGGTCTTGGCCCGTAGGATTTTCTCGTGTCCTCCCCCAGTGATTCACGCGAAGCCAGCGACGCCCCCGTCCCGGACGCGACTCTCGCGCCTGCGGCCGCTGTGGTCGCTGCTGCCTCCGGCGCGGCTGACGGGGGGCGGCGGGCGGCGACCGTGTTGCACCGGGTGTTCGGCTACGAGAACTTCCGCGGGCGGCAGGAAGAGATCATCTCGCACGTCATCGGCGGCGGGGACGCGCTCGTGCTGATGCCGACCGGCGGCGGGAAGTCGCTGTGCTACCAGATTCCCGCGCTCGTCCGGCCCGGCACCGGGGTCGTGGTCTCGCCGCTGATCGCCCTGATGCAGGATCAGGTGCAGGCGCTGCGGCAGCTGGGGATCCGCGCGGACTTCCTGAACTCCACGCAGGATCCGGGGACCAGGCACGTTGTCGAGCAGCAGTTCAAGGCCGGCGAGCTCGACCTGCTCTACCTCGCGCCGGAGCGGTTGCGCTCGCCAGGGACGCTTGAGCTGCTGTCCGCTTCCCGGATCTCGGTGTTCGCGATCGATGAGGCGCACTGCGTGTCCCAGTGGGGCCACGACTTCCGGCCCGACTACCTCGAACTCCAGGTGCTGCACGAGCGCTGGCCGGACGTGCCGCGCATCGCGCTCACCGCGACCGCGACCGCGGCGACGCGCGAGGAAATCGCCATCAGGCTCAAGCTCGCCGGGTCGAAGCTGTTCGTGTCGTCGTTCGACCGGCCGAACATCCAGTACCGGATCGTGCCGAAGAACGAGCCACGCAAGCAGCTGCTGTCGTTCCTCCGCGCGGAGCACCCCGGAGAAGCGGGCATCGTGTACTGCCTGTCGCGGGACTCGACGGAGAAGATCGCTTCTTTCCTCGCGGACAACGGGATCCCGGCGCTGCCGTATCACGCGGGCCTTGACTCCGGGGTGCGGTCAGAGCACCAGGCGCGGTTCCTGCGCGAGGACGGCCTGGTGATGGTGGCGACCATCGCGTTCGGCATGGGGATCGACAAACCGGACGTGCGGTTCGTCGTGCACCTCGACATGCCCCGCTCGGTCGAGGGCTACTACCAGGAGACCGGGCGGGCGGGACGTGACGGTGCGCCAGCGACCGCGTGGCTGGCCTACGGGCTCGCCGACGTCGTGCAGCAGCGGCGGCTGATCGACTCCTCGGACGGGAACCTCGCGCACCGGCGGCTTCTTGCATCGCACCTGGATGCGATGCTGGGCTTGTGCGAGACGACCGACTGCCGCCGGTCGCAGCTCCTCGCGTACTTCTCCGAGCGGGCGACGGCGTGCGGCAACTGCGACACGTGCCTGTCGCCGCCGGAAACCTTTGACGGGACGGTCCCCGCGCAGAAGCTGCTGTCCACCATCGTCCGGCTCGACAGGGAACGCGACCAGCGGTACGGCGCGGGCCAGGTCGTCGACATCCTGCTCGGGAAGAAGACCACGAAGGTCGCCGAGCAAGGGCACCACGAGCTGCGCACCTTCGGCATCGGTCTTGAGCTGAACGAATCCCAGTGGCGCGGGGTTGTCCGGCAACTCCTCGCCCAGGGGCTGCTCGCGGTGCAGGGCGAGTACCAGACGCTCGCGATCACCGAGGCGGCCGGCGAGGTGCTGCGCGGGCAGCGGGTCGTGACCCTGCGCCGGGACATGCCGCAGCCGCGTGCCTCGGCGCGCGGTTCGTCGCGGGGCTCTTCGGCCGGCTCGGCTTCTGCTGGTGCGGTCAAGCTAGCGGCCGCCGACCTGTCGCCCGAGCAGGAGTCCGTGTTCGAGAAGCTGCGCACCTGGCGCGGCGCCACCGCCAAGGAGCAGAGCGTCCCCGCCTACGTGGTCTTCCACGACGCGACGCTGCGCGCGATCGCGGTCGCCGCCCCGTCGACGCTGCGGGAACTGGCCGGGATCAACGGCGTCGGCGAGTCGAAGCTGGCCAAGTACGGTGAGTCGATCCTGGAGCTGCTCGGGCACTAGCGCGGCCCCAGTGCAGCAGACCACCCCTCGGCTGTAACAAAGAATCGATTGCTAATGTGTTCGATCGATGTTATGTTCGACTCAAAGCGAGCTTCGCCTGTACTGTGGAATAAGTCCTTCCTGCCAGCAAGATCGTGAGGACCTAAAGGTCGCATGATTTCCGCTTGAGTTGGTAGTCCACTGTTCAGGCAACCGATCTCCCTGGTCACCCGCGACGGAGAGGGGGTCTGTGATGGCTGCCCTGCCACATGATTCCGGAGATAATTCACGGCTTCGCCCCGACCTAACCTGCAGCGGGCTTCCGGCGGCGGCGGCCCGCGTGTTCCGGCTGCTTGAGGTCCATCCAGGTCCTGACGTGTCCGCTGCTGCGGTTGCGGCCGTAGCGGACCTTCCAGTCGGCGACGCGAAGGATGTCCTGGAGCACCTAGCCAAATCGCAGCTTGTCGAGACCACCTCAGGCAGCGGGGAACGCTGGCGGACCCGCTCCGCTGCCCGCCAGTACGTGCAACGGCTGTCGGACGCACTTGCCGACGCCGACGAACGCGAGCGGGCCAGGGACCGGCTGATCGAGTACTACCTCCTCACGGCGGAAGCCGCCGACGAGCAATTGCGCGGACTGCCGGCGATCCCGGTGCCGGAGGAGTTCACTGACCGGAACGGAGCGCTGGCCTGGCTGGACGCCGAACGGCTCTGCCTGGTCGCCATGGTGCGGATGGCAGCGGACACGGGCCGGGAGCAAGCGGCGAAGAGCCTGCCGCTCTTGATGGCTCAGTACCTGGGGTTCCGTGGGCTGTTCGATGACCTGATCGCCGTTACCTCAATCAGTTTGCGGGCCGCACGGGGCCTCGGCGACAGGACCGCCGAGGGCGAGACGCTCACGAACCTGGGTCTGGCCCGGTACGGCGTGCGCCAGTTCCCCGAGGCTGTCCACCGGCACCAAGAGGCCGCCGCCATCTTCCGCGAAACAGGCGACCGGGAAGGCGAGGGCGCTGCCCGCAATAACCTCGGCCTCGCCCTGCACGGCCTGAACCGAAATGACGAGGCCGTCCGCGCGCACCAGGAGGCCGCCGCCATCTTCCGGGAAACAGGTGACCGGCTCGGCGAGGGGAAGGCCCTCAACAACCTCGGCCTCGCCCTGCACGGCCTGAACCGAAATGACGAGGCCGTCCGCGCGCACCAGGAGGCCGCCGCCATCTTCCGCGAAGCCGACTACGAGCACGACGAGGCCAATGCCGTGGCCAACCTGGGGAACACTCTGAACGATATCGGGCTTTCCGGAGAGGCGAGTGCCGCATATCAAAGGGCGGCTGACATTTTCCGCAACACCGGTGATCACCGGGGCGAGCTCATGGCCCTGCAGAGTCTCCAGCTGACCCGGGAGATGTCGTAGCCGACTTCCCCGTGTCACCCTTGTCATCGGTCTTTGGGGCAACGTACCGCAGGACGCTCTTATCCGCTTCACGTAGCCTATAGCGGTGATATCCGCGGAGAAAATCTCTGAGCACTTTGTTACGTTCGATCTCTTCCTCGATGCCAGCCGGACGCTCCAGCGAGAGTGCGTCAAAGAGCTGCAGGTGATACAAGTCGACGGCCGCAGCCAGAATGATCGAGAACCCGCGCGCGGCCGCGACGGCGGCCCGGTAGCTTGCCCAGGACAGCAGATAGGTAGCGAGGGCCAGGAAGAGCCACGGGCCGTCCCTGAGCAGCATTCCGATGCTGATCGCGGTGGAGACTCCGGCTGCCACACTAATCCGGACGGCCGCGTCCAACTGATTGCGCCGGTCGCTGAGTTCGGCCAGGACGATCGGCGACATCAGCGGAATTATGCGCGGCAGCGCTACATTGAGATCCAGACCGTACCGCTCCCCCGCTGTGGTTTCACCAGCCCACAAGGTGTTCCCGAGAGCCGTGGGACGCAAATCCTCTGCGTAGCCAGGTAGCCAGTCCTTACGGAGCCGCGCCCTGTTCGCAGAGTTCCGGGTGGCCCAGTCCAGCTCTTCCAGGTCCCCTATGTCATCCAGTTCACTAGTCACCCTGGCCAGTTCGTCCCGGAACCGCCGGGTCGCCCGGTCGGCCATCATCGGTCCGAAAGGCAGCCCCCACCAGTAACCTTCGAGGAGCTGGATGAGCGGAATCTGCAGCGGGTGGGTCGCCGCAGAAATGACGATCACCCCGATAATTGCGACGGCTATTCGATATCCGGTGAGATGATCCAGGGTCGTGAGCGCCTGCGGGAGTGACGGCGAGCGAGTCGGCGCTCCGGCTGCGACCAAAATACCGACGTACCCAATGAGCAGAATATTGGGCAGGACGGTAACCACGAGGAATCGCGTCCCGAATCGGCTGGACAACGCCCCCATGACTGATCGATCCCCTACCTAAAACGCCGCGGGCCGTCGCTCTTCGAATAGCCTTCGCCTTCAAGGAGGACCGTCACTCTCATGGGATGCGGGTCGTCGCGGGTTCCGGAGCATCGCGGCGGCGGGCTCCCCTGAGCCTTCTGCTCGATCCACAGGCACCAGGGACATTGCCAGAGCTCGCTCTTCCCCGCACTGCTCTCGTAACTAGTCGAAGGCCATTCGTTGTAACTTGCGAGCAAGATGCTGAGCAGCGTGGACGGCAGCACCCACCTGCGAGCCGTTCCCGCCATAGCCCCGCCTCCGCCCCAGAAGCTATTTCATCATAGGCACCGAGTAGGTAGGCTGTCTGCCCCGCCCGATTCGGATCTACGGCACTATCAAGTCATGGACACGCGCAAGGGCGACGGGAGGGGCATCTGGCTCCGCGTGTCTGAATGGCTCCGCGTATCGGCATGGCTACCCCCGGGTCTGGCACTTGCCTGGCTCGCGATGCTGGCCACGCTCATTCATAACACCGGCGTCATGCTGGCCGCCTGGGGGGCGACGGTCTCGCTTGTACTGCTCGTCGTCCTACTGGTGCGGCGGCATCCCTCGCGCCAAGACGGTTCTTCCAATACCACAACCGCCAAAGTCGTTCTCACAGGCCCGGCTTCCGGAGGCCCGGTGTCCACGGGGACGGCTCCCACGGGGACGGCTCCCACGGGGACGGCTCTCACGGGGGCGGGGGCCGCCGCCACGGGCCAGCTTGCGACACCAGGTGTGCCACAGACTCCGGCGAGGATCGATGGCAAGGGAGAGGGGGCGCGAGACGGCGCAACCAGTCCTTCTGGCCCGGAAGATACGGCGACGACGCGCTCACCCATAAGCGCTGATCAACCTCTTACCGGCAAGCCGCCAGTCGCGGCGGGCCTTATCACGCCCGAACTACGGGTCCTCACCGCAGAGGAAGTCGCCTCGGTGCTACGCGTGGACCTTGACTTGGTAACCAGGTCAATCACCAGTGGGGAGCTTCCCGGCAACCGAATCGGAGGCCATTGGCGCATCGACCAGGGAGCCCTCATGCAATGGTTGCAAGGATCGTACGAAGCCCCTCTCAGGAGAGACCCCAGTCGCTGACGCCGAGTAACCGGACTTGGCTTTCTGAGTATGCCGACCGTACCCGCCGGACGACTCGCGGCCATCGAGATCGCCGCGACCGTCGCGGCCGAGGAGCGCCGGTCGGGATCAACGGCGTCGGCGAGTCGAAGCTGGCCAAGTACGGCGAGTCGATCCTGGAGCTGCTCGCGGAGTAGCCGTCATTGTTGACTCCGGCAACCCGCGACCCCAGGAACAGGTTTTGCCCCAGGGGATTGCCGGGTTGCCGGAGCTCAGGGAAGTGCCAGCCGTCGCTACGAGTCGTGGACGCGGGCGTCTATCTGCGCGGCGACGGCGAGGGCGGAGTTGATGGGGATGGCGTAGCCGTCGACGTTGAGGCCGCTTCCCGCCTCGGCAACGGTAATGCCGATCACGTGGCCATTCAGGTCAACAACGGGGCCGCCGAGTTCCGTGCTTGGAGCGGACTGGAACACCGACTCCATCAGCCCGCTGCGGGTGTGCCCGCTCGCGGCCACGGTCGCGTTCAGGCTGACGAGGGTGCCCAGGTCGATGGCGACGTTGGGGCTGGTGCCACTGGCGCCCACCGCCGTGTCGAGCACCTCGCCTGCGATGTGGTAGGAGACCTCCTGCGAGTCGTACGAGCCGTCCACGAGCGTGGCGGAGTTCCCCACCGTCACCGTGGAGAACGCCCTGCCGTCGCCGCCTTCCAGCTGGAGCAGCGTCAGCCCGTCGGCCTCGCCGATCACCTGCGCCCTGAAGGCCGTTCCCGACAGCACGTACTTCGCGGCCAGGTCCCGTGCTCCCGGCGCGGGCTGGTAGGTGGTCAGCACCTTGCCCGAGGGGGTGAGCACCATGCCGGTCCCTTCGGACGTCCGGCCGTCCATGATGTGCACCATGCCGGGCGCGGTCGCCTGCACGATGTTCTCCTGGTTGTCCTGGCCAGTGAGGTCGTCGTCCTCCTGGAACGCGGCCGGCCGCGTCGCGGGCGACGGGATCGCCGACGAAACGGGGGCCGGGCCGCCCGGGCCGGCCACCAGGGAGGCGATGCCGAACCCGGCCCCGGTGGCGATAATGGCCGCGCCGGCCAGCGACACGCCCCAGGAGACCCGGCCACGCCAGCCGGCCAGACGCGGCCGGGGATTGTCCTGGCGGCCGTCCGTGCCGGGCGCCGCACCGCCCTGCGGAGCGGCAGCGGCGGGAATGTCCTCGCCTGTTTCATCTCCCTGCACGTCGACCTCCTCATCTTCCTGCACGTCGACCTCCTGAGCGTGACGCTGCCCTGGCGCTCCTGAGCGGCGGAGGCGGTCCCCGGCCTTTACCGGGGACCGCCTCCGCCGCTCCGCGGGAGCGAACCAGCAATGCGGCTACATCCCCGACGGGTCCATCAACTCGTGGTGGCTACGGCCCTTGCGCTGCCCCTGGCTGGGCGTCGTCGTGGCCCCCGTGTTGGTCGCCTTCTGCTGCGTGGTGTTGAAGGTGGCCGCCACGGCCGCGCCGTTGCCGCCCAGGGTGACCGTAACCGGGTCGGTGAGACCGAAGTTCTGGCAGCCGAGGTTGGTGAACGACATGCTGAGCCTGTTGGCCATGAAGGTCAGCAGGTTGTCGCCCGTCCCGGGCACCGGAGACTGGCCGGTCGCCAGCAGCGTCTGGTTGGCCGCCAGGAACGGCGTCTGGATATTGAGCATGTTCTGGCAGAATTCCGCCGGGCTGTCGAACTTGTTGTTCGCCGCGCTGATCAGCGACTGGCCGAGCTCTTCCCGGTACAGGTTGGTCTTGGCGGGGTCCAACTGCCCCGCGCTGTTCAGCACCATCTCGTCGTTCTCCGGGACCAGTGCGGGGATGGACGGCTCGTTCTTCTCCGAGAGCAGCTCATCGAGCGCCTGGGAGGACGTCACCTGGCCGGGGTTGGCCAGGTCAGGTGCATTGAACGGGGTGCAGCCGAAGACCGGGTCAATGAAACCGTCGAGCAGGATGTTGTCACTGCCGTTGGCGAGCGTCTCAGAGCCGGGGATGTTGCCGGCGTTCGCCGCGTTGTCCTGCGCGGTCTGCCCGGTCGCCGGGTTGAGCAGGTACAGGCTGGTCACATTGTCCGACGGGTCCTGGTCGATCATGTCGAAGTTCTGTGTGACCGGGCAGTCCTGGCCGGTGCCCAGGGTGCCTCCGGAGGCGATGATCTTGCTCGAGGTGCCCTCCGACGGCACGACCAGCTTGCCCTCGGCTTCGAGCTGGTGCGCCTGGCTGAAGAAGGTGGTGCCGTTACAGAACGACACCTGGCCGAATATCGACCCGGGCTCGCCGTTGACGCAGTTGCCCTGCTGGAGGGCGTTCCGCGTGGCGCCGACCTGGGTCAGGTCGGTTCCGTTAAAGCCGAAGTCGATCGTGACGACCGCGTTCCTCGGCAGCGTCGGCACCACCGGCGCGGCTGCGGCCGTCGTGCCCTTTGTGATGACCAGCGGATCGTAGACCGACAGCGCGCCGGTGGCGGGGTTAAGGATGGTCGCCTGGACGAACGCCCCCAGGTTGGCCGCGTTGGTCATGGTGCAGCCGGACTGCGCCGGGGTCATCCCGTTCGGCCCGGTGAGCTGGTACGGGGTGGCAAGTCCCTGCGCCGACAGCGGGTTCGCCGGAACGACGATGTTGCAGTTGACGTTGGTCGTCGCGGTCGTCGCGGCCGCGGAAGTCGCTGTCGGTGACGGCGAGGCGCTGGCCGAGGGGCTCGCGGCGGCGCCGAGCGCCGTCTGATTGATATTCGTCGAATGGCCGTTTCCTGAAACCGCGATGACAACGCCGATGGTCAGGCCCAGCACCACAGGTATGGCGAGGGGGACCGCGAAGCGCGCGGCCCGACTACGGCCGCCGCGGCGCCGTGCCGCAGACCGATGCCCTATAGGCATTTACTGCACCTCCATGTCCTATTCGTGCTCCCGGGCCGTTACAGTAAAGCGGGCCAGGGTTACCAGGACGAGTATTTAGAAGTTCTGAGCCCTTCGCTCCCCCACCAGCTCAGCGCCATAATCTTGTAAGGTTTCTCGGTGATTTCTTTCGTTTCCATAACGTCGCAGGTAGCAGTCCTTAACCGCTTCTATATAGATGGAATATGCCTCGCCCGCCCGTCAAGAAATACTGCAGGTAACGGCATGGTCACGCACCCGTTCGGCGTAAATCTTTCAATTTAATGACGGCTATGCGATTCGCAGATATTAAGAGACGCTGGGAATGCGGCCAGAAACCCAAGAGAAACGCGCACGCGCCATTAGGCTCGGCTCATGTCCGCCCCGCCCCTGACGATCCCGGTGCTTGCCCGGGCCGACGCCACCCACCCGCGCAGCGAGCGCCGCGTGCTGCTGCTGGCCGGACCGTACTTCCTGCTCGGCGCGGTCGCCGTGACGATGTGGCTGTGGCGGGACCCGGCATCGCGCATCGTCGCCGGCAACCCCTTCGACGCCGACCAGTTCGCCTGGTACTTCCGGTACGACGCCACGGCGGTCGCGCACTTCCGGCTGCCCGCCCTGACCACGGACGGGATGAACGCGCCGCAGGGCATCAGCGTGATGTGGAACACCTTCATGCTGCTGCCGGGGACGCTGCTCGCCCCGGTCACCCTGCTGGCCGGCCCGCAGGTCAGCCTCACCGCGCTGATGACGGTGGGGTTCGCCGGCTCAGCGCTGGCCATGTTCGCCGCGGCCCGGCGGTGGGGCGCCAGCATCCCCGCCGCCGGGCTTAGCGGCGGGGTGTACGGGTTCTCCCCCGCCCTGATCCAGTCCAGCCTGGGCCACTACGACCTGCAGTTCGCGGTGCTCCCGCCGCTGATCGTCAGCGCCGCCCTGCGCCTGGCCGTCGGCCACGGTGGACCGGGGAGGCAAGGGGGGCCGGGCAGGCGGGGGGCGGCCAGGTGCGGCGCCTGGCTGGGGCTGCTGGTGGCCGCCCAGGTGTTCATCAACGAGGAGCTGCTGTTCGACACCGCCCTCACCATCGTGATCATGGCGGCGGTGGCGCTGGCTTCCCGCCCGCGCGCGGCCGCCGGCCGGGTGCGGGACGTGGCGGCCGGGCTCGCGGCGGCGGCCGCCGTGGCGGCGGTGATCGCGGGCTACCCGCTGTGGGTGCAGTTCTTCGGCCCGCTCCGCCAGCCAAGCAGCCCGTTCACGCCCGATTTCTACAAGAACGACCTCGCCGGCTTCGTCCAGCCGTCCTCGCTGCTGCTGCTGCACACCACCGGGAGCGCCGCCTTCGCCGCGGGCTTCCAGGGCAAGCCCCCCGAGTACCTCGCCTACCTGGGCTGGCCGATGCTCGCCGTGCTCGCGGTGGTGACCGTGTGCTTCTGGCCGCTGCTGACCGTGCGGGCGGCGGCGGTGGCGTTCGCGGTGCTCTCGGTGCTCTCCCTGGGCGGGACCCTGCTGGCCGGCGGCCATGAGCACGGGGGAATCACGCTGCCCTGGTACTGGCTGCAGACGCTGCCGGTCACCGGGTCGGTGATCCCGGACCGGTTCTCGATCGTCGCCGACGGGGCGGCGGCAGCGGCGCTGGCGTTCGGCTTCGACGCGGCACGCCGGCGCTGGCCGGGTGCCCGCCAGATCGTCGCGGGCCTCGCCGCGGCCGCCGTGCTGCCGCTCGTGCCCGCGCCGCTTCCCGCGGCATCCGCGTCGCCGGTCCCGGCAGGCTGGACCGCGGCCTTCGCCGCCCTGCGACTCCCGGCCGGCGCGCACGTCCTCGTCGTCCCCATCCCCGCATCGACGTTCACCGAGCCGCTCCGCTGGGCAGCGGACACGGGCGAGCCCGCTTCAATGATCGGCGGCTACTACATGGGGCCAACCTGGGCCGGCGTTGCCGCCACCGACGGCAACGGGCTCAGCTCAGAGGGGATGTACCTGAACCAGCTGTGGGCGGATTCGGCAGGCGTCAGCGTCTCGGCGGTGGCCACCCTCCCGGCGATCTCGATCAACCCGGACGCCGCGCAGATGCACGCGCAGCTCACGGGCTGGAAGGTTGCCGCGGTCGTCGCCGTCACCAGCGCCCGCTCGGCGTTGGGCCGCTACCTGACCGGGCTACTCGGGCAGCCGACCGTCAGGGCCGGGCAGGTCCTCGGCTGGCGCCTGAGACAGAAGTAGGCCCCTGCTGCTGGCTCTCCTGGCGCTCCTGCGAGCGTCGTTCCTGATCTCGTCTCCGGCTCCTGATCGGCTGCGGAGCAGGCCGAAATCCAGTGGGGCCAGACCGGCCTCGCGTCCTACGATCGGACGCATGCCGAGCTATGAGCCAGTAGACCTGGCTGCTGCATGCAATGCAGGTGTGGACGTTCTTGGCGATGAGCCGGGCGATGTTCCGCTCGGGAGGGTGGACCTGCGCGGCCTGCCGTTCCTGATCGGGTCGCAGCCGCCGTCCGCGGAGCGGTGCTTTCTGCTGCCCGGCGCCCCCGTATCGGTCGGGATCGGCCGGCTGGCGCCACGGGTGATCATCGCGCACCGGCTGCTCGAGCCGGGCGCGCCAGCCGGTCACGCCGTCGGGCAGACCGTCGCTGAGTATGTTTTCCACCTGGCCGGCGGCCAGGCCGTCACCGCGCCCATCCGGGAGCGGTTCGAAATCCAGGTGGTGCCGCCGGGGTTTGGCCGTCTGCCGTTCCTTGCCGTCACCGACACCAGCGACCACAACCTGCCGCGCTTCGAGGGCAGCTGGGGCGACGCCGGAGCTCGCCTGGCGGAGCACGCCATGGGATGGCCCGCCGGGTACTACCTGTGGTGCTGGGAAAATCCTCATCCGCAAGCGACGGTCGAACGGATCGAGTTCATCCCGCGTGGCCCGAGGTTCATCGTCGCCGGCATCACGACCAGCGACGTTGATGAGCACCCGTTCGTCCGCAAACCGGCGCGCCCGGTGCGGCTGGTAGTGAAGGACGGGCGGAACGGCGTCCTCGATGTCGACGTGGACCGGGGTGTCGCGACCTATACGCAGCCGCTGCCCGGCGAGGACGACCGGGCCGGCTGGGGAGCCACCGAAGGAACGTCCGCGTACACGTCGATCGCCGCTCTCCCGTCAGCTACCGTCGCCATCCGGCGCGGCGAGGACGAACTCGGCCGGATGCGCTGGAGCGACATGGAGCGCGACGGGCGGGCTGATGCCGGCCGGGTCTCGCTTGAGCTGGTGGAAAGCGGCCGGAACTGGGTGCAGGTCAGCGTCGTCGACGACGCGACCGGGCGACCGGTGCCGTGCCGGGTCCATTTCTGTTCGGTCGAGGGCATTCCCTACCAGCCGCACGGCCACCACAATCACGTCACGCAAAATCTCGGCAGCTGGCATTACGACGTGGGCGGTGACGTCCGTCTTGGCCAGCGCAGCTACGCGTATATCGACGGCACCTGCCAGGGATGGCTGCCACGAGGCGATGTCGTCGTGGACGTCGCGCGCGGGTTCGAATACGAGCCGCTCCGGCAGACCGTTCGGGTCGAGCCGGGCCAGCGAGAGCTGACGCTGCGGATCAGGCGCGTCACTGACATGGCCTCAGAAGGATGGTGGTCGGGCGACTCGCACGTGCACTTCCTGTCCACCCCGGGCGCTCAGCTCGAGCAACGGGGCGAGGACCTGCGTGTCGTCAACTTGCTGCAGACGCAGTGGGGCGCGCTGTTCACCAACACCGAGGATTTCTCCGGGCAGCCCGGTGTCATCGACGGCGGCGGCTACGTAACGTATGTCGGTCAGGAAAACCGGCAGCACATGCTCGGCCACATGGTCCTGTGGGGCCTGAAGGAACCGGTCATGCCGTGGTGCAGCGACGGTCCCGACGAGGCCGAGCTCGGCGGCGCGCTGGACTCGACGCTGAGCGACTGGGCCGACCGGACGCACGCCCAGGGCGGCACCGTCGTCGCCGCGCATTTCCCGCATCCGAACGGCGAGCCAGCCGTTCTCGTCGCAACCGGCCGGGCCGACGCCGTCGAGATGCTGACACAGCCTGACGACGCGATGCTCGAGTATTACCGGTACCTGAACAGCGGCTACCGGCTGCCGCTCGTCGGCGGCACCGACAAGATGTCAAGCGCCGTGCCGGTTGGCCTGTGCCGCACGTACGCGCAGCTGGACGAGGAGTTCAGCTATGAGGCCTGGTGCCGGGCGGTGCGGTCGGGCCGCACGTTCCTTTCCAGTGGGCCGCTCGTGACGCTCTCGGTCGACGGGCATGAGCCGGGCGGTACCGTCGCGCTTTCCGGGCCGGGAACGGTCAGTATCCATGCCATGGTGCGCAGCATTTTCCCGCTCCGCTGCCTCGAAGTCGTGCATAACGGCGAGGTCGTTGCGAGGGCAGAAGCCCACGGGGGACGACAGGCCGAGATCAGCGAGGAACTGCGAATCGACGGCCACTCGTGGATCGCCTGCAGAGCATTCGGCGTCGATTACCACCTCGATGAATGGGGTCGCCGGGTTGCCGCGCACACCTCACCGGTCTACGTCGCCTGTGGCGGCGACTGGACGATGACCGACCCCGAGGGCCTCCGCTATATCCGGACCCTCGTGGAGGGCGCCCGCGAATACGTGCGGCATACCGCGGTCCGGAGGTCCGACCAGTTCACCACGCACCACCACGGCGAGGCCAACCACCTCGCCTGGCTGGAGCGGCCGTTCACCGAGGCCCTGCGCGCGCTGGAAGAGCGCGGGTCGTGAGTTCGCCACGGCGCCGTAGGACAGAACAGCCCGGTTAGGTCGCTCAGTCACAGGAACGGAGCCCGTTTCCCTATGCCGGCGATTTCACCCGGGAAGCTCGCGCCGAGGGTGAAGTCTGCGGAGGACATCGCGATAGCTGCTGCCACGCATATCGTGTGGCACCCGCCATACGTCGATTGTCCCAGCGAAGCCGAATACGCGAACCTGAACGGCGGGGGCGTCCGGGCCGCCGGCATCGCGGCCCCAGTCCCTGCGGTGGCCGAAGATGGTGATTCCGCCCACGTCGACGTTTACGCCTTCCGGCACGTAGACATCGACGTTACCGAACGCCGCGAGAACCGTTACCGCGGTCCGCCGCTGGTCGATCGTGGCTTCGCGGAGGTCGAAGTCGAGATCTCCGAAGGCGCTGGCGGCGATGGCCCACCCGCGCAGCCTCAGCCGCCCGCGTCGCACGACATGACCAAGCAAGGCCGTCGTGACGCGGGCGGGCCTGCGGTGCGACCCGGCTGTCGCAACGAGTACCTCGGGCAGGTCGTCCTGGACACGCGCCAGTTCCCCGCCGAACCGGGCCCGCAGGGCGGCCTCGACTCGCTCGGAGAACTCCTCGAGCGTCAAGCGCCCCGCGAGAAGATGCTCGCGAAGCGCGACGACAGCCTGCTCGCGGTCAGCGTCTGAGACACGCAAGGACGGATCGTCCATGGCCGTCACATTAGACCCGCGAGGAGGCGCGTGCGAATACCCTCCGATGGCCAACCATACGGACATATCACCCTGATCGGCACTGCCGCTGCGGTCCCGGCGTCCCGCGGCGAGAGATATACTCCCTCTCGTCACAATCGCGTCGGGCACGTCGTCTTTTGTCCCGCCCGGAATCGGTAGACCTTCCGCCCCGGCGCAGGCATGACTCGCCGAATTCCCGGTTATGAGCCCCCCGTAACGCGACTACCGCGGGTGGCGAGGAAGGTGCGTTCTGCTGCGTTCTCGGTGAGGGCGATGGCCCTGTCGTAGGCGGCGGCTGCCTCGGCGTCGCGATTCAGGCGGTGCAGTAGGTCCGCGCGGGTGGCGTGGTACAGGTGGTAGTCGGCCAGGGGCAGTTCGTCGACGGCTTCCAGGGCGGCGGCGGGGCCAGCTACCTCGGCCAGCGCGATGGCCCGGTTCAGGGACACGACCGGGGTGGGCGCGATGGCGTTGAGCTGGTCGTAGAGGGCTAGGATCTGACGCCAGTCGGTCTGGGCTGCTTCCCTGGCGTCGCTGTGGACGGCGGCGATTGCCGCCTGGATCTGGTACGGGCCCGGCTGGTTCCTGCGCAGGCAGTCGCGGACGATGCGCTGGCCTTCCGCAATCTGTTCGCGGTTCCAGCGTGTGCGGTCCTGGTCGGCGAGGGGCACTAGCTCGCCCGCTGGCGTCGTGCGCGCGGCACGGCGGGATTCCGTCAGCAGCAGCAGCGCGAGGAGGCCGCTGGCCTCCGGCTCGTCGGGCATCAGCGCGTGCAGGAGCGTGGCCAGGCGGATCGCCTCTGCGCAGAGTTCCTGCCGGGTAAGGCTGTCGCCGGCCGAGGCGGTGTAGCCCTCGTTGAAGACCAGGTAGATGACTGCGAGGACGTCGGGAAGGCGCTGCGGGAGCTCGTGGTCGCGCGGTATCCGGTACGGGATCCCCGCGTCCCTGATCTTGCGCTTGGCCCGGACCAGGCGCTGCGCGATCGTCGGCTCGGGGACGAGGAACGCGCGGGCGATCTCGGGCGTCTGCAGCCCGGCGATCAGCCGCAGGGTGAGCGCGATCCGCGCCTCCGGGGCGAGCGCCGGGTGGCAGCAGGTGAAGATAAGGCGCAGTTGATCGTCCGCCACCTGTCCCGCCTCCGGTTCTGGCTCGGGTTCGCCGATGAGGGCCACCGCCTGCGCCTCGCGACCGGTACGCGTCGCCTCGCGGCGTAGCCGGTCGAGGGCCTTGTGCCGCGCGGTCGTGACGATCCAGCCGCCCGGGTTGGGCGGGAGGCCGTCAGTGGGCCAGCGCTCGATGGCGACGGCGAAGGCCTCCTGGACCGCGTCCTCGGCGAGGTCAAGGTCGCCGAAGACGCGGGCCAGGGTGGCCACCGCCCGGCCGGCGCTCTCCCGGAAGATCCGCGCGAGGACGCTCTCCTCGGTAGCAGGCTCCGGTTCGGGCATCATGCGCTCCGTGTCCGGTGCCGGCCGGCTACTCGGCGTCCGGCACCGGCTGGAACGGCCTCACCTCGACAGGGCGGCCGCAGGCCTCCGAGCCACGGGCGGCGATCTCTAGGGCCGCGTCCAGGTCGGCGGCGTTGATCACCCAGAAGCCGCCGATCTGCTCCTTGCTTTCGGCGAACGGGCCGTCGGTCGTGACGACCTTGCCACCCTGCGCCCGGACGACCGTGGCGGTGTCCGGCGGGAGCAGGCCGCCGGCGAAGACCCACTCCCCTGACGCCATGAGCTCGCGGTTGAAGGTGTCGACCGCCTTGTAGCTCCGCTGCATGTCCGCTTCTGACGGGGCCGGCTCTCCCTCGACCATGTGCACGGTAAGCAGGTACTGCTTCATGTTGGGTTCCCTCCGTCGTGGCCGGCTCCCCGCCGGCTCTTCATGATGGTCACGAACGGATCCCCTGGCAATCGACAACACGCCCGGACAATTTCGGGCCGGGTGGTTGTGGCGGCGGGGATGGGCGGTCAATCCGGGCCGGGCTAGGCGATGAAGAGGTTTGGGGGGCGGCCCGCTACTCCCGGCGTGCAGGCGAAGATGTCACCGGCGTGGGGCTGGAGGGCTATCTGCGCCGGAGTGAGGTTCTCGCGCGCGGTGGTGATGTACAGGGTGGAGAGGTCATCGCCGCCGAAGGCTATCGAGGTGGGCTGGTCGACCGGGAGGCCGATGACCGTGTCGAGGTCGCCGGAGGGGGTGTAGCGGCGGACCTCCCCCGTGCCGAAGACCGCCAGCCAGAGGCAGCCGTCGGCGTCGAGGGTGAGGCCGTCGGGGGTGCCGGCCTCGACGGTGACGAAGCGGCTGCGCTCGCCGAGCGCGCCGGTCTCCGGGTCGCAGGCGAAGACGTCCACGCCGCCGCTCATGCTGTCGGCGTAGTAGAACCGCGTGCGGTCGTCGGACCAGTCAAGGCCGTTGGACAGCCCGACCTTGTCGAGCAGCTCCGTCACCCGGCCGTCCGGGGTGAGCCGGTACAGCGCGCACGACGGGCCACCTTCCGCCCAGGGCATCGTCCCTGCCCAGAAGTCACCCCACGGCGACGGCTTGCCGTCATTGAAGCGGGTCACCGACCTGTCGGTACGGAACCCGTCGACGCGAGTGAGCGGGTAGTCACCGGAAGCGTCAGGCTGGGCGGGGCCGAACGCGAACCCGTCCACCAGGGCGAGCACGAACCCCCCGCTAATCGTCAGCCCGATGGCACCGACCGGAACCGCGTCAGCACGCGGCACCGCGGGCCCGTCGGCCCCGGCGGCCGCGAACCGGGTATGCGCACCGGTGACCGGGTCGAAGGCGTGAACGTGCCCAGGGTTGATGTCCACCCAGCGCAGCAGCCGCGCGACAGGGTCCCAGACGGGCCCTTCGGCCAGGTAGCACTGGGACGGGACAGCGATGTCGGCAGACAGCGATGAGGTCACATAGGTCATCATGTCAGGGGGCGCCGGCGCTGGCGCGCAGTCCGACGGCGAGACCGGCGCCGACCACGGCCATGCCCGCCCAGACCAGCGGCCGCGGCGCGGGCCCGCCGAGCAGCACCCCGGTGACCGCGGCCGCGGCGGGTGCCACCCCGGTGAGCAGGCCAGCCCGGCTGGCGCCAAGCAAGCCGACGCTCGAATACCACAGGACGAACGCCACGGCCGTGACCGCCACCGCCAGGTAACCGATCGCGAGCCAGTCCGCCCTGTCCAGCCGCAGCGCCGCGCCGGGGCCTTCCCGGACGAGTCCGAGGACCGCGAACAGCACCGCCGCGAGCCAGGTGGAGTGCACCGACACGCCCCAGGGGCCGTGCCGCCCGAGGACGGGCACGGCCATGAGCGTGAACGCCGCCTCGCAGCAGAAGACCACCACTGCCCAGGCGATGCCGGTCGCGTCGGTGCGGCCGACGCCCTCTACCAGGGCGGCACCGCAGGTGACGACGAGGCCGGCGGCGACCACGAGCGCGCGCGGACGCGACCCCTCGAGCAGCGGGCCCGCCACGGCGAGCAGCGCGGGTACGCACGCCACCGCGACGCCGAGGACAGCGGGCTCCGCGTGCCGCGAGCCCTGGACAAGCGCGATGTTGAACGTGACGAGGCCGGCCACCGCGATACCGGAAAGCCAGATCCACTCGGCGCCCCGCGGCAGGAGCACCCGCTGGCCCGCCAGCCGGGCGAGCGCGACGAGCAACGCGCAGGCCATGGCGTAGCGCACGGCCTCCGCCGTCAGCATCGGCTGCCCGCTGAGCACGGACGATACTGCCACGCTGCCGCCCACGCAGATCATGGCCAAGACACCCGCCGCGATCCCCGCGCCCGTCCGGGCACCGGCTCGTCGCTCCGCCCTGGACGTGGGCGGTCGGGCGTCGGCGGCAGTAGTCCTGAGGTCGGTCATGACGGCTACGCTAGGAGCCGCCTGGTCTCACTAACAGGGCCACGGTCGCGGATTTATAGTGGACCAATGACGGATCGCGGACCAGCGCGCGGTGCCGATTTCCTCCAGCTTGACCCGGCCGCGGCACCCTCGCGCGGGCTGACCGCCTGGCTGGCCGGCGAGCTGCGGACCGCCATCATCGACGGGCACCTCGCACCGGGGACGGCGCTGCCCGCGACCCGCGTGCTCGCCGAGGACCTCGGCATCTCCCGCGGCGTGATCGTCGAGGCTTACCAGCGGCTTCACGAGGAGGGACTGGCGGGCACCCAGCGCAGGACAGGAACGACGGTGCTGCCGCGCCCCGGGCGCCCGGCACGCCCCGGGCACCAGGATGATTCCAGGACCGGGACCGAGCCGAGGATGTCCCCGCCCGTTCTGCTGCCACGGCCGTGGCGGTCCGCCGCCGAGATCGACCTGTCCCCCGGGGTGCCTGACCTGGCCGGGTTCCCGCGCGCCGCCTGGCTGCGCGCCGAGCGGGCGGTGCTCGCGGAGGCGAGCCCGGCCGACCTCGGCTACGGCGACCCGCGGGGCAGCGCCCGGCTGCGCGGCGAGCTGGCATCCTGGCTGGCCCGTACCCGCGGCCTGCGCGCCCACCCGGACGACATCATCATCGTGGCCGGCGTCGCGCAGTCGCTCGCGCTTCTCGCCCAGGTCCTGCGCGCGCGGTCAGAGACTGGCATCGCTGTCGAGGACCCCGGCTCGACCGGTACCCGCACCGAGCTCGCCTACTGGGGCCTCGACCCGGTCCCCGTCCCGGTCGACGACCGGGGCATGCGGGTCGCTGCCCTGGAACGCAGCGGGCTGCGGACCGCGCTGCTCACTCCGGCGCATCAGTTTCCCACCGGCGTCGTGCTGGCGCCGGAACGTCGCAAGCAGCTGCTTGACTGGGCCGCGGGCGGCCGGCTGATCATCGAAGACGACTATGACGCCGAATACCGCTACGACCGGGCCCCGGTACCCGCCATGCAGGCCTCCGCCCCGGAATTGATCGCCTACACGGGCAGCACTTCCAAGGCCCTCGCACCAGGGATGCGTCTCGGCTGGCTGGTGGCGCCCCGGCGGCTGGACGCCGACCTGGTCACCGCCAAGCACGCCAGCGATCTTGGCAGCCCCGCGCTGCCGCAGCTGATCCTCGCCCGGCTCATCGCTACCGGCGAGCTTGAGCGCCATACCCGGCTAGCCCGCAAACGCCAGCGCAGCCGGCGCGACGCGCTGCTCGCGGCGCTGCGCGAGCAGCTCCCCGCGGCCCGGGTGCAGGGCGTGGCCGCCGGCCTGCACTTGCTCATCACGTTCCCTCGCAGCCTGGGCGAGATCGACGACACCGCGCTCGCCGGGGGGCTGCGGACGGCCGGCGTGCTGGTGCACCCGCTTTCCATGCACCGCCAGCGTCCCGGGCCGCCCGGCCTCGTCCTCGGCTACGCCGCGCACTCACCCGGCCAGCTGCGGGAGGCCGCGGCGCGCATCGCCGAGGCCCTTCGCAGCGGTCAGGCCGAGCCGGCGAAGACGCAGAACAAGCGGCCTGCCGGATCCACGCCCTTACAGGAGAGCCTGGTAGACGAGTTGGCGGAGTTCAGAGCGGATCGGGTGGGCATTTGAGGGGATCAGCTGGGTGTAGAAGCTCACCGTGAGTTCCTCTGCCGGGTCGATCCAGAAGGCGGTCGAGGCCGCGCCGCCCCAGCACAGCTCACCCTCGGAGCAAACGACCTTGCCGGGGACCGGGTTGATGACCACCGCAAAGCCGAGGCCGAAGCCGCTGCCGACCTGGGGGGACTCGGCGTTGAGCGGGCGGCCGAAGTGTGCCAGGTCCTGGTTGCCCGGGAGGTGGTTACGGCCCATGTAGGCGACCGTGCGCGGGCTGAGCAGGCGCACGCCGTCCAACTCGCCCTCCGGGCTGCCGGGACTGCCGAGGAGCATCTGCAGGAATCTGTTGTAGTCGGCCGCCGTGGAGACCAGGCCGCCGCCGCCGCTGAGCATGACCGGGGGCTTGCGGGCCGCTTCGGCGAGGGAGTTGAAGCGGGCCGCCTTGCCGTCCAGCCCCCTTGCGTACAGGGCAGCCAGGCGCGCCAGGTCGTCCGGCTGCGCGTAGAACGCCGTGTCGGTCATGTCGAGGGGCTGCAGGATGCGCTGCTTGAAGAACTCGTCGAGGCGCTGGCCCGAGGCGACCTCGACCACGCGGCCGAGAACGTCGGTGGAGACCGAGTAGTTCCACTCGGTGCCCGGCTGGAACAGCAGCGGGAGGGCGGCCCAAAGGTCGCAGGCCTCTTCGAGCGTCGTGCCGGGCCGGTGGTCGAGGTCGAAGCCCGTCGCCCGGTACATCCCGTCCACCGGGTGCGAGCGGTGGAACCCGTAGGTGAGGCCCGACATGTGCGTGAGCAGGTGCCAGATCCGCACCGGCTCCGTCGCGGGAACCGTGACCGGGCGCTGGTCGCTGCCGCCGGTGAAGACCCGCATGTCCTTGAAGCTCGGGATGAACTTGCTGACCGGGTTGGTGAGCGCGAAGCGGCCCTCTTCGTAGAGCATCATCGCGGCGACCGACGTGATCGGCTTGGTCATCGAGTAGATGCGCCACAGCGTGTCGGGCGTGACGTCCAGTCCCGCTTCCCTGTCCCGTTGGCCGTAATGGGACACGTACGCCAGCTTGCCGTGCCTGCTGATCGTGAGCAGCCAACCGACCAGGCGGCCGTCGTCCACGTAGCGGGCGAAGTTGTCATCCAGACGGTGCAGGCGGTCTGCCGCGAAGCCCGCTTCGGCGGGATCGACCTCGACCTTGAGTTCGCTCATGATGATGCACGGTGCCATACGACTGAGTTGACGGCTAGGGGAAGGTCCAGGGTTCGGCCGAGGTTTTTACCACACTTGTTGAGAAGTCGAGGTGCACCTGCTGTGGCCGTTCCTGTGCTGCCTGGCGCCTGGAGCGCCCAAGATGACCTGAGCCCCGGGATTGTGCCGTCAAGTCGGAACGGGTCAAGTCCGGTCCGGGCGAAATCCCGACATTCACTGTAGTAATAACAGGTAACAGACAACTCACCCAATTCGCCAGAAAATGTTTCGAAACGCGTTACCTGACGGCTGTATCAGGCTCATGCAGGCGGCCAACGCTGGGAAGCCGTATCCCGACTACCCCGGAGGAATGATGGCCGCGCCTTCCCGCCAGCGACCACAAGGCACCGTGGACAGCGTGCTAGACGAGGCGCCCACCAGCCTTTTTCACCTGAAGACCGCCGTCACGTCCGGCATGGGCTTCTTCACCGACTCCTACGACCTCAACGTCATCTCCACGGCGCTGCTCCTGCTGAAGCCGCAGTTTCACCTGTCAGCCAGCCAGGTCGGCCTGGTGGGCAGCACGTCGCTGATCGCCTCGTTCGTCGGCGCGTTCATCTTCGGCCGGATCGCGGACGTGATCGGCCGCAAGAAGGTCTACGGTGTCGAGGCGGCGATCATGGTCATCGGCGCGATCCTCACCGCCCTGTCACCGAACTTCGCCTGGCTTATCGTCTTCCGCTTCATCCTCGGCGTGGGCATCGGCGGCGACTACCCGATCTCCGCGACGATCATGACCGAGTACGCGAACCGCCGCAGCCGGGGCCGGCAGGTGGCGATGATGTTCGCCACCTACACGTTCGGCTCGATCACCGCGCTGATCGTGGCCATGACGCTGCTGTCCGCCGGCGTCAACGACAACCTCGCCTGGCGGCTCATGCTCGGGCTCGGCGCGCTCCCCGCCCTCGCCGTCCTGTACAACAGGCGGCGGATGCCGGAGTCGCCGCGGTACACCGCCCTGGCCGGTGATGCCGCCCGCGCCGCGCGCGAACTCAACGCGTTCGCCGACGGCGCTGTCGCCGCGACGGCCGACGACCCCGGGGCGCGCCGGATGACGCTGCGCCAGTTCCTCACCAGCCGCCGCATGATGCTCACCCTGCTCGGCACCGGCGGCGCCTGGTTCCTCTTCGACGTCGGCTCCTACGGCAACAGCATCTCCCAGCCGGAGATCGTCAAGCAGATCGCGCCGAGCGCCAGCCTGGCCGGGGTCGCCGCGATCAACCTGATGCTGGCGGTCCTGTTCAGCCTGACCGGGGTGGTCGTCTGCATCCTGGTCATGGACCGGATGCCCCGCAAGCTCCAGCAGTCGATCGGCCTGGGCATGGCGGGCCTTGCGCTCCTCGCGATCGGCCTCGTGCCAGGACTCACCACGAGCGTGCTGCCGTTCGCGCTGGTCTTCGGCACGTCGTCGTTCTTCCTCGCGTTCGGGCCAAACGCCGGCACGATGGTCTTCGCCGCCGAGTCGTTCCCGACCAGCGTCCGCACGACAGGCCACGGCCTGTCCGCGGGACTCGGCAAGGTCGGCGCTTACATCGGCGCGCTGGAATCGCCCATATTGCTCGCCCACATCGGCCTGCGGCACACGGAGCTCATCGCCGGGGTGGTCTACCTGTGCGGCATCATTTTCACCATGCTGATCCCCGAACCCGCCGGGCGCAGCCTCGACGATCTCGCCGACCAGGCCGTGGCACCGGCCCCAGAAAGGGTGCCGGCATCAGCGTCAACGTCTTAGCGAATCGCCCGGCGGCTCCGCCGCAAGCAGCACGCTCCGCCAAGAAGCGCCCCCAAGGGGGCGCTTCTTGCTGTTATAAGACTGGCTGGGTGAGCCTCGGCAGGAGCGGGGACGGGACCGGGAGGAACCCGCCCACGTTCGGGGTGCACTGGCTTGTGATGCGGGCCGCGGCGTCCGGGAGGAAGGGGTGCAGGTGCGTGGCGATTTCCTGGCAGGCGGCCAGGAGGGTGGAGAGGACGGCGGCTAGCTCCGCGTGGTCGCCGGCCTTGGCCAGGGACCACGGGCGGGTGTGGTTGACGTAGCGGTTCGCCTCGTCTGCGATGCGCCAGACTGCTTCGGTGGCGCGGCGGAAGTCGAAGTCGTCTAGGGCCTCGGCGATCTGGCCTGGCGCGTTGCTGATGGCCGCGTGGAGGGCTTTCGCTTCGGGCGCTGCGGTTGCCGTCGCGGGCGGGACCTGTCCGTCGTAGTAGCGGTGGATCATGCTGACGACGCGGTTGACGAGGTTGCCGAAGCCGTTGGCGAGCTCGTCGTCGGCGCGGCTGACGAGGCGGCCGACGGTGAAGTCGGCGTCGGCGCCCTTGGGCACCTCGCGCAGCAGCCACCAGCGCACCGCGTCCGTCCCGTACTTGGCGACCAGGTCATACGGGTCGACGGTGGCGCCGCTGGACTTACTGATCTTGTGGCCGTTCTCGGTGAGGTAGCCGTGCACGACGATGTCTGTGGGGGCGGCCTCACCGGCGGACAGCAGCATCGCGGGCCAGTAGACGGCGTGGAACCTGAGCACTCCTTTGCCCAGGAGGTGGATGCGCCGTGACGCGTTGGTCCACCAGGTCTCGAGGTTCTCGCCGTTTTTGGCGTAGTCCAGCGCTGTCAGGTAGTTGCCGAGCGCGTCCCACCACACGTAGATCACCTGGTCGGGGTCGCCGGGGACCGGGATACCCCACCCCCTGGCGCGCTCTTTGCTGCGGGAGACGGAGAAGTCCTCAAGGCCGCTGCCGATGAGCGCCAGGACCTCGTTGCGGCGTTCGGCTGGCTGAATGCGGATCGTGTTGTCTTCGATGAGTCCGCGCAGTTGGCTTTCGTAGCGGGAGAGGCGGAAGAACCAGTTCTCTTCTGACACCAGGTCGGGCGCCGTGCCGTGCTCTGGGCAGCGCCCGCCTATCAGCTCCCCTGACTGGTAGAACTGCTCGCAGCCGATGCAGTACAGGCCCTCGTAGTGCCTGCGGTACAGGTCGCCGCTTGCGGCGCAAGCTCTCCAGAGGCGCTCAACTCCTCTTTTGTGGCGTGGGTCGCTGCTGGTGCGGATTAGGTCGTCGATCTTTAGGTTCAGCGGCTGTCTTAGCCCGGTGAAAGCTTCGGCGTTGACATCGACGAACTGCTGAACCGGGATTCCTGCCGCCTGCGCGGCGAGGACGTTTTTCAGCGAGTTGTCGTCGGTTCCGGCCTGGAACCTGACCTGTTCGTCGCTGGCCCGGTGGTAGCGGGCGAGCACGTCGGCCTGCACAAGCTCAAGCGCGAACCCCAGGTGCGGACGCGCGTTGACGTAGGGGATCGTCGTGGTGATGTACGTGGCGGTCATCGGAACCTTTCTTGGTTTATACCGGGGCTCCGACCGCGGAAATGAATCGAGGCCCCGTAAGCAGGGCCTCGGAAACGAACGTCCGTGCAGCGTCAGCGGCCCCGCGAGCGGGGCATCATCTGGCTGCTGAACGTTCTCATGTTTCTCATGGTAGCCGCACTGCTAGGCAAACCGAACCCATTAAGCCGCACGGGCTGGGCGGTCCGCCGATTCAGCAGGCTTTGTTTGGTCTCTCCCCTTTTGCACGCCCTACAGGCACCATAGGGAAGGCGGACAAAACAATTCGGAAGGTGGTCCCCTCGTGACCGACTCGCAAACCTGGAGCAGCGACCTCAACCTGTCGGATATCACCTTCTGGGCGCAGCCGCCCGCGCTACGTCAGGCCGCCTACCGGACGCTGCGGGCGCTGGACTCGCCGCCGTTCTTCGAGGCGGGCGAGTCACCGTTCGGCACCGAGAAGGAACGCGGCTACTACGCCCTGCTCAGGCACGCCGACGTTGCCGAGGCCAGCAGGAACCCGCAGCTGTTCTCTTCCGCCGCCGGGGCCACGAGCATCTATGACCTGCCGACGGAGTTCAACGAGTACTTCGGCTCGATGATCAGCATGGACGACCCGCGGCACGCCCGGCTCCGCCGGATCGTCTCCCGCGCGTTCACCCCGAAGATGATCAAGAAGTTCGAGGAGGACGTGCAGCGGACCGCCAGCGTCATCGTCGATGACCTGCTCACGACCGGCCCGTGCGACTTCGTGCAGCACGTATCCGCCCGGCTCCCGCTGAAGATCATCTGCCGGATGATGGGCATCGGGGAAGAGCACTACGACACGGTGCTGCGCGACACCAACATCATCTTGTCCGGCGCGGATCCCGAGTTCGTCAGCGAGAACATAACCGAGGCCCAGACCCAGATCCTGACCGCGGGCATAGAGCTGGGCGGGCTGGTCACCGGCCTGGCCGAGCGGCGGCAGGCGTCACTGGCGGACGACCTGGTCTCGTCGCTGGCGACCGCGAATGTCGACGGCGAGCAGCTCACCCCCGCGGAGCTCGCCTCGTTCTTCATCCTGCTCGTCGCGGCGGGCAACGAGACCACGCGGAACGCGATCTCCCACGCGCTGCTGCTGCTCACCGAGCACCCCGGCCAGCGGGAACTGCTGCTCGCCGACTTCGACGGCCGGATCGGCCCGGCCGTCGAGGAGATCGTGCGCTACGTCTCCCCCGTCATCTGGATGCGCCGCACCCTCACCAGGGACACGGACATGAACGGGCACGCCTTTGCCGCGGGTGACAAGTTCCTGCTGATCTACCAGGCCGCCAACAGGGACGAGACCGTGTTTGACGAGCCGGACCGCTTCGACATCACGCGGTCACCCAACCCGCACGTCGGATTCGGCTCGGCGGGGCCGCACTTCTGCCTCGGGGCGCACCTGGCCCGCCGGGAAATCTCCGCCATCCTGCGCGAACTGCTGAGCCGGGTCCCGGACATCCGGGCCGCCGGGGAGCCTGACTACCTGCTGTCCAGCTTCATCAACGGGATCAAGCACCTGCCCTGCGAGTTCGGCTGAGAGGCTCTCATCCAGGGTTCCGAACGGAGGCGTGCTTCGCCTCAGCCGGTCTGCACCACGCTCGCCGCGACGATGACGCCATGCTGCACGGTGTCGGTGCCGGTGTAGTACTGCGTTGCGCCGGTACAGCTGTTGCCGGCCGCTAGGTCGAAGTTCACCTGGTCGCCGGAATCCCAGTTCTCGGTCACCGCCTGCGACCCGGTGCAGGCGAATCCGGCCGCGAATTGCTGATAGGACTGGCCGGTTGTAGCTCCGTGTCCGATTAGCGCATATGCCTGCTCGTAGTTGCCTGACTCGATATCGCCGTAGTAGGCGGAAACCACGGCCCACGGATCGGTGACATTCTGGTCAGCCGGTTGCTGAGGCGCTGCCAGCGAAGGCGCGGCGGCGGCCGTCGACGGCGCGGCGGACGGCGCGGCGGACGGCGCGGCGGCTACCGTTCGGTACTTGACCACGGTCTTGGTAGGGGCAACCGGCGCGGCCGAGCGCGTTGCCGGTGACTGCATCACGGTGACCGGTGTCGTCCCGCACGCCGTAAGTCCCACGCCAAGCCCGACCAGCCCCGCCACTGCTGCTGCCGCCATCACCTTCATCACATACCTGCCTAACCAGCTTTCGTCACTTCTTGCACTCATTTAACTCCTGTCTGTGATCTGTGTCACGCAGGTACGTCCGTCCCGCCATGGGCAGCGGCCCTGTAAGGCGAAGCTGACGGTCAACCCCGAGTCGCGCCGGGCCGGGCCAGCGGCGCCACGAAGTCTGTGACGTCGAGCTGGTCCTCGGCTCGCACTGCGAATGTCCACCTGCTGCGGCCCAGATGATGTTGCTTACGATTTCGCCCTGCGGCCAACGTCCGCGAAATCAGCTGGTCTCGCCCGGCGTTGTCCAGGCATGCCGGTCACCGACATTCTTCGCAGGCGGATCGGGGAAGCCGTCATCGAGCGGGTCGCCGGGCCGCGGAAGCGGTCACCGGGCGAGCGGCCCCGGATAGCGGAGGCTGACCGCTGGTTCGCCGCGGACCGTCCCATCCGGCAGGTGCACAGCGACTGCGCGATGTTCGTGGGGGGCATGGCGGCGTTGCTCTTGCAGTCGCTGCATCCGCTGGCCATGGCCGCGGTCGCCGATCACTCGGGCTACCGGACTGATCCCTGGGGACGGCTGCAGCGGACGAGTCATTTCATCGCGTCCACGACATTCGGCCGCAAGGAAGACGCCGCGGCCGCGATAGCGAGGGTCCGCGCCATCCACGAGCAGGTCACGGGAACCGCGCCAGACGGACAGCGGTACGCGGCGTCCGACCCGCACCTGCTGACCTGGGTGCACGTCGCGGAGGTCCACGCCTTCCTGCGCGCCTACGAGGTGTACGGCGAGCGCCCTCTGGGTCAGGTGGCACGCGACGCTTACGTGGCGGACATGGCCCTGATCGCGGCCGAACTGGGCGTGCCAGACCCGCCCGGGACCGAGGCCGAGGTCCTCGCCATGATCAGCGGCTACCGCCCCGAACTGGCCGGAACCCCGCAGGCATGGGAGGCGGCCCGGTTCCTGCTGCGGGAACCGCCTCTCCCCCTGGTGCTGCGCCCGGTGTACGTGGGGCTGGCCGCGGCAGCGGTCGCTCTGCTTCCCCGCTGGGCCAGGCGCGAACTCAGGATCCCGTCCCTGCCGCTAGCTGACGCGACCCTCGCACGCCCGGCAGGCCACCTGGTAGTGACCGCCATCCGCTGGGGCATCTCGGCCCCGAACGCCTGATGCCGATACGTTAGTGACGGACACCACCTGCGCCGGGAAACACGTTCTGCAAGCTCACATGTGCTCGATGATGATGTCGGCGTGGTTGAGGGTGGCGGCGTAGGCGGTGATGTCGTCTGGGTCGCTGGTGAGGATCTGCGCGGGACCGTGCAGTGCCGCCGTTATGACGACCAGTGCGTCGATGACGTCCGGCCGCTTCTTGGCGGAGAGCCTGGCCTCGGTGAGCATGGCGCCGGCTCGCTTGTAGGAGTCCAGGGTGAAGGTCCTGGCGCACGCGACGCAGCCGGCTGGCAGGCTGGCCATCCCCCGGATGGGCGGCGTGCCGTCCCGGGTCTGCGGTACCGTGCAGTCTCTCAGGAACTGGCTGAAGGCGTGCACGGTCTTCGGATCAGGGCGCCAGGCCTGGGCGAGCACCGGGCCGATGATGACCGGCCGGTGGGGTGCCGCGCGCAGGCCGCGGTGCAGCAGCAGCGCAGCCGGCTTGCCCCGCAGCAGCGCGACAAGCATGCCGGTGTCATAGACGACGGTGCGGGTGGTCACGCGACGCCCGAGTCATCCGATCCGAGTGCGCTGCCCAGGACCCGGCGGACAAGGAGCTGCTCCTCCGCGGTCAGGGACGCGAACGAGGGCAGGTTCGCTTCCGGGATGTTGGCTGCGTCCTCAAGGGCGGCCTGGTTAAGCGAGTCCAGAGCGGCGAAGGCCGCCGTGGCGGCATCGTCGCGCGCCATCTGCGCGACGGCGGCCGCGACCATGTAAGCGGACACGTCCATCCCTGCCGCCTCGGCATGCGCCTTGATCGCAGCCTGAACCTCCGAGGCCGTCGAGATGCTGAATCGCACATTGGCCATGCCAGTAGCGTAACACGCCGTATTACGTCGATCATGGGCAGGCACGACCTTCGCGGTCGCGGCCTTAACGGCGCCCTCCACAAGCCCCTCCCAGACAACTGCAGTTGATGCTAGTCGACTATTCTTGAGTAAACGATACCAATCAGGGGCGGAACTACGCACATGTCTCGATCTCGCGGCCGACATGCCAGGTATTCCTAGCCGCATCCGCACGCCTGCCTCGCACTAGTGAGGGCGCACCGAGCCGAGCAGGGCGCGCAGCCGCCTGGCTAGGACTGCCGCGATGAGCCGCAGGGCGCCGGCGGGGCGTGCGGCGGCTGGTGCCTGCCCGGTGGCAGCGCGCTCGATGGCGGCGGCGAACTCGCCGAACATCTGCGCGGCGACGTCGCCGCTCAGCGAACGGCCGAAGCTCGCGATCCGCCCGGTCAGGTACAGCCGCGCGGTCGCGGCCAGGGCCGTGGCGTGCCGTCCGCGGTCCGTGACGGTGAGCGTGATGTCGGCCTGAGCCTGGCCGCTGGCCGGGTCGCCGCCCTGGGCGAGGACGCGGATCCGCCGCTCGTCCCGTTCGGCGACGTGCGCGACGCCGGTGAAGGACAGCCGGACCGGTCCGAGCGTGATGCGGGCGCGGCCTTCGTACCAGTCGTCGCCGAGTTCCGCAGTGAGTTCCGCGCCGGGCAGGCAGCGGGCGAGCAGGTGGATGTCGGCGAGGATCCGGGTGACCGCGTCCGCCGGCAGCGGGATCTCCCGGGTCAGCTCCACGATCGCCGTCGGCTCTGCCGGAGGCAGCGCGATCCGGTCGGGGTGCTGCCCGGCCGCCGCGTGGCCCGGGCCTTGATCGGAGGGTACGGGACTGAGGTCAGCCGCCACCGTTCTGGAGGAAAGACAGGCGCCCCTCGGGCCGGGCAGGGATGCCGGCGTGCGGTTGAGAGGCGGCGGCAGGCGCGGGGCGCCGTCGTCCGCGGGGCGGTAGTGGTCGGCAACGGCGGCGACCGCGGCGACGATGTTGCGGTAGCCGGTGCAGCGGCAGATCACGCCGGACAGTTCCGCGGGCAGGTCCTCGGCCCGGACCTGCGGATCGTGTTTCAGGAGGTCGTAGGCGCTTAGCAGGAACCCGGGCGTGCAGAATCCGCACTGCAGGGCGTGGTGGCGGCCGAAGGATTCCTGCAGCGGGTGCAGTTCCGTCGGCGTCCCGAGGCCCTCGACGGTCGTGATGTCCGCGCCGTCGGCCTGGCAGGCGAGCATGAGGCAGGACCGCACCGCGGCGCCGTCGAATAGGACCGTGCACATGCCGCAGACGCCGTGCTCGCAGCCGACGTGCGTGCCGGTGAGGCCGAGCCGGTCGCGCAGCGCGTCGGCGAGGGTGACCCGGGCGGGCAGCGTGAGCTCGGCCGGCGTGCCGTTGACCGTCAGCCGGGTGGTTACCGTGTCGCCGGGGGCGGTACGGGTGACCTCGCGGGGAACGGTCACGGTGTGCTCCCGGCGGCAGGGGTACCGGCGAGGGAGCGGGCGGTGGCGCGGCCCAGCTCGGCGGCGACGAGGCCGCCGATTAGGCGCCTGCGGTACGCGGTGCTGCCGTGCATGTCCCCGGCCGTGCTCACGACGTCGGCGGCGAAGTCCCCGGCGGCCGCGGCGAACCCGGCGCGCAGCGCGTCCCGTGTGGTGTCCTCGCCGGGTCCGTGCCCGCCTTCTGCGACGGTGGCGAGGACATCGGACACCCAGGCGGAGACGTCCTGCAGGACAGGACGGTCGGCGACGCCGAAGCACGCGACGGTGGCCTGCGGCCGGCCGTCGGCGGCGCCGCGGACCCGGACGGCGACGCCGGCAAGGGCGAAGTCGCCGTGCCGGCGCGCGACCTCGGCGAAGCCGCTGCCCTCCCCCTGCTCGGCGACCGGGAACGCGACCGACTCCAGGAGCTCATCCGGCCGCAGGGCGGTCGTCATCGCCGCGGTGAAGAAGTCCGCCGCGCTGACCTCGCGGCAGCCGCGCTCGGACACGACGGTCATCGTGCCGCCGAGGCAGCAGGCGACGGCGGGCAGCTCGGCAGCGGGATCGGCGTGCGCGATGCTGCCGCAGACCGTGCCGCGGCTGCGGATTTCCCGGTGCCCCACCCAGGGCAGTGCCATCCGCAGCAGCGGCACCGCGGCCGTGGCGGGGTGGGCCTGCGCGGCGCGCTGGCGCACGGTCGCGCCGATCCGCACGACCGTGCCTCCGGCTGCCCGCGCCCCGCCGCGCGGCGGCGCGGGCCCGACCGTGATGACGTCCAGTGCGGTGACCGCGTTGATGTCGACGAGCGTGCCGGGCCGGCCGAGGCGCATGGCGAGCACCGGCACGAGCGACTGGCCGCCGGCGAGGATCTTCGCGCCGCCAGGGCTGCTTTCCGCCGCGGCCAGCTCGGCCAGGACGCCGGGGACCGTGCCGGGCCTGACGTAGCCGAAGGGCGCTGCCTTCACCGGGCCTCCTCCACTGGTGCTTCACTGGTGCCTGAAGGCTGGCTTGCGCCTCTCGCCGAAGGCCGCGACGCCTTCGGCGAAGTCGCGGGTGGTGCGGAGCATGGCGTACGACTTCCGCTCCAGCTCGATGCCGGTGTAGAGCGGCCCGTCGGTGCCCCGGTCGAGAACTTCCTTGGCGGTGCGCAGCGCGGCGCCGGAGAAGCCGAGCAGCTTGGTGACCAGGGCCTCGGTGATCCCGGCGAGGCCGTCGGCGTCTTCGGCGAGCTCCGCGACCAGGCCCCAGTCTGCGGCCTGCTGGGCGGAGAACCGGGTGCCGGTCATGATGTGGTACTTCGCGCGAGACAGGCCGATCAGCCGGGCAAGCCGCTGGGTGCCGCCGCTGCCGGGGATCATGCCGAGGGTCATCTCGGGGAGAGCGAACTGGGCGCGCCTGGTCGCCACGCGGATGTCGGCGGACAAGGCGAGTTCAAGCCCGACGCCGAAGCAGTAGCCGTCAACCGCCGCGATGACCGGCTTCGGACTGCGAGCCGGGGCGGTGATGTCGTGGCCGAGGTCGGTCAGGCCGAACGGCTCGACCTCCATGAAACCAGCGATGTCCCCGCCGGACGTGAAATGCTCCCCCGCGCCCCGGATCACGACGACCCGGACGCCGGGGTCGGCGTCTATCCCGGCGAACAACTCCTGCATCCGCCGCCTGGTCTCGAACGTGACGACGTTGTACTTGCCGTTCTCCAGGGTCAGGTGGACGACCTGGCCGTCGTGGCTCTTATCGAGGTGGATCTGGCCTCCAGTGAGCGCCATGGGCTACGCATCCTCTCGCTCGGGCTGGTTCTGGCTTGTGAGCAGGTCGTGCAGGACCGTGGGCGGCAGGGGCAGCGAGGAGATCGTGACTCCGTAGGGGCGGAGGGCGTCCGCGACCGCGTTGGCCACGGCAGCGGGGAAGCTCATCGAGCTGCCTTCGCCGCTGCCCTTGGCGCCGAGCCTGGTGACCGGGGACGGCGTTTGGCGGAGCAGACTGGTGAGCGGGAAGTCCGCTTCCGCAGTGGTCGGGCAAAGGTAGTCCATGAAGGTGCCGAACTGCGGCTGCCCGGCATCGGTGTAGCGCATCTCCTCGTACAGGGCGCCGCCAAGAGCCTGCACGAGCGCGCCGTGCACCTGGCCCTCAAGCAGGGTCTTGTTCAGCACGGTGCCCGGGTCGTGCACGGTGGTGAGGTCCTCAATCGTGACAGCGAGGGTCTCGGGGTCGATCCGGACAGTGACGACTTCGGCGACGAACCCGTAGCAGAGGCTGGAGTTGATCTGGTCGCCGGCGGTCGCCGCCGTCGCCTCGGGCGGGGTGAACGCGGCCTCGGCGTAGCTGCGTGCGCGGGAACCCGGCGGCAGCGAGCCGGGGTCCCAGTGGATGAGGCCTGCGGCGTGCCGGAACGCGACGGACCTGCCGTGGTCAGCCTGCAGCCGAACCTGGCCGTCGGCGAGTTCCAGCTCTTCGGGGTCGGCATTGAGGAGGACCCCGGCCGCGATCTTCATGGAGTGGGCGATCTCGTCGGCGGCCTCGACGAGCGCGCTGGTGACGAGGGGCGCGAAGCGGGAGGAGTAGCTGCCGGACGTGATCGTCCACGGCGTGCTGGCGGTGTCCATCTCAACGCGCGGCTTGACACTGCCCGGGGGCAGGCCGAGGCGGGCGGCGACGACGTCCCGGGCGACAGTCGCGTGGCCCTGCCCTTGCGGTACGGTCCCGAGCAGCACGGTGACGATGCCCTGCGGGTCGACGCTGACCCGCACGTGCTCGGTGGAGCCGGACTTGCCGCGGCCCTTGGTGCGCTCTTCGGCCGGGGTCGCGAGCCCGACGTAGCCGATGTTGGTCGCGGACGGGTCGGTGACAGTGGCGATCCCGATGCCGATCAGCTCCCGTCCCGGCAGCCTGCCGTCGTCGGCCTTGTCAGCCGCTCTTTGCTCCCGCTGCTCCTCGCGGCGTTTGGCGTAGCCCGAGGCCTCCAGCGCGAGGTCGAGGGCCGTGCGGTAATCGCCTGAGTCGTAGCGGCCTCCGGTAGGCGTCCGGTACGGGAACTGGCTGGCGTCAATGAGGTTGCGGTGACGGACGTCGGCCGGGTCGAGGCCGCAGGTCTCCGCGATGTCGTCGATGATCCGCTCGAGGCCGAAGTACAGCTGTTGCCCGCCAAACCCCCGGTTCAAGCCCGTTGGCGTCTTGTTTGTCACGACCGCCCGGGCGCGGATCTTCACGACCGGGATCTGGTACGCGCCGGTGATGTTGCCGAAGCAGCGGTACAGCGTGCTGGGCTCCGGCGGCCGCAGGTACGCGCCGACGTTGTCGATCAGGTCGACCGACAGGGCAGTAATTCGGGCTTGGCCGTCGACGGCGGCAGTGAAGGTCATCTCCCGATCCGCGCCTGCGGAGCTGGCGATGAGGTGCTCGAGCCGGTCTTCAGTCCACCGCACCGGGCGGCCCGCGTGCCTGCTGGCGAGCGCCATCAGCACGACGTACGGGTAGATGCCCGCCTTGACGCCGAAGCTGCCCCCGATGTCCGGCGGCACGATCAGCCGGAACCGGGACATGGGCAGGCCCAGCGCGCCCGCGATCACCGGCACCATGGAGAACGGCCCGTGGAAGTTCGCCCACGCGGTGACCTCGGGGCCGTCGGCGGTGTCCTGCCAGTCGGCAATGACGCTGTAGCACTCCATCGGCGTCGAGGAGTACCGCGGGAACGAGTAGTCGCGGGTGATGACGCGGTCCGCGCTCGCGGTGGCCGCTTCGAAGTCGCCGAACGTGAAGGTCCGGTCGGTGGCGACGTTGCCGTCGGCGCCGTCGTGCAGCCTCGGCGCCTGGGGCGCCAGGGCGTCCCTAGTGACGGTGACGGCATTCAGCGGCTCGTAGTCGACAGCGACGAGCTCGGCGGCGTCCTCGGCGATGTAGCGGTCTGCCGCGACGACCACCGCGACCGGCTCGCCGACGAAACGCACCTTGTCCAGGCCAGACGGGTAGTAGGGCATCGGGGCGCGGACCGACAGCGGGAAGGGCCGCACCGCGGCGCGGACCTCGTCGGGGCCGATGACGGCGGCGACGCCGGGAGCGCGGCGCGCCTGGCTGAGGTCGACGCGCCTGATTCGGGCGTGCGCGTGCGGGCTGCGCACGATCGCCGCGACCAGGGTCTGGGGCAGCGGCGACAGGTCATCGAGAAACTGGCCCCGGCCGGTGAGCAGCGCCGCGTCCTCGACGCGGGCCAGCCTGGCGGGGCTCATCGTGCTCTCCCGTCACGGCCGCTGTCGGCCAGGACCTCCGGGCCGTCCGTGGTGAGCTGGCGGCGCAGGATCTTGCCGACCGCCGAGGTCGGGATCGACCTGACCGCGACGTACCGCTTGGGGCGCTTCACCGACGGCAGCCCCGATGAGGTGCGCACCCATTCGTCGAGCCTGGCGATCGTCTTCTCGTCGCACGTGCCGCCCGCCGGGACGAAGAACGCGGTGACTGCCGCGCCCCACTTGCCGTCCGGCGTGCCGGCGATGACGACCTGGTCGACGCCAGGGGCAGCCGCCATGGCCCGCTCGATGTCATCGGGGTAGATGTTCTCCCCGCCCGAGTTGATCATGTCGTCCACGCGTCCGGAGACCCACAGGTCACCTTCGTCGTCGAGGTACCCGAGGTCGCCCGTGTAGTACCAGCCGCCGCGAATCGCCTTGGCGTCCGCGTCGGGCCGGCGCCAGTAGCCGTCGAAGGCCTCGGGTGAGTCCATCGCGACAATCACCTGGCCCTGCTCGCCGTCGGCGACAAGTGCGTCAGGCGGCGCCGCCGGCTCGGGGCTGACGAGCCGCAGCCGGCCGAAGACCCCGGCGCGGCCCGCGCAGCCCGGCTTGCGCGCAGTGTCGGCGCTGACGCTGAACGTGTAGACCTCGGTGCTGCCGAAGTGGTTAACCATGACCTCTGGGTGCAGCGTGTCGATAAGCTCGGCGGCGAGGGCCGGGGACATGGGGGCACCCGCGTAGGCAAGGCGACGGACGGTACGCAGGTCCCCGAGGCGGCCCGTGCGGGCGAGGGCCCAGTAGGCGGTGGGGACGAGGTAGAGGGTGTCGATGCCCTCGGACTCGATGAGCTCAACGGACTGCGCCGCGTCGAAGCTGGCCTGCGGCACCCACGTGCCGGAGCCGATGACGCTGGACAGCAGCGTGCGCAGGCCCATCGTGTGGAACATCGGCATCACGCCGAGGCTGACCGCGCCCATCGGCTGCCTGGTCTGGATGAGGTGCGCGACGGCGGCCGCGCACTCGGCGCGGTGGGAGCGGGGCACACCCTTCGGCCGACCTGTGGTGCCGGAGGTATACAGCATGACGCTGACCGCGTCGTCGGACGGCGGCGGTCCTCCTGGGGGTTTCCCACCGCCGGCGTGGAGTTCTGCCAGCTCCGCCGACCCGGCGACCGGCGGGCGGGTCCGTGTGCCACAAAGTGCCTGGGCCAGCTTGGCATCGGTCGTGTCGTCGGTGACGACCAGGGCCGGCTCGACAGTCGTCGAGGCAGTAGGCGACTTCGGCAGCGGAGAACCGCACCGACAGCGGCACGGAGACCGCGCCGAGTTTGTTCACGGCCAGGTGCAGGCTGGCCAGGGGCTCCCCGCCACCCAGGGCGAGCAGTACGCGCTCGCCCGCCCTGACCCCGGCGGCGGCAACGGCGGCAGCCAGCCGATCGGTGCGGGCGTCCCATTCGGCGTAGGTGAGGGGACGGGGGCCACCGACGGCGCAGCGGGCCGGGAATCGTTCGGCTGACCTCCGCAAGGCGGATCCGAGGTCCATGCTGCCTCCGGCAAAGCTCCGTCGCTCTGGACTGTCTTGGACGCTGCCCTTCGGCATTAGTCTTAAACAGACCATCTGTTTCGGATTGTTAGCCGGTTCGCTACCCTTGTCAACCATGACGCCGAGCGACTCCTGGGGACGGTTGAGCCCGACGTCCTACGTGGTGCTCGGCATGATCGCGCTGCGCGGCCCGAGCACGCCGTACGACCTCAAGCGGGCGGTCGGTCACTCGATCGGGTACTTCTGGCCGTTCCCGCACGCGCAGCTGTATTCCGAGCCCAAGCGCTTGACGGAGGCGGGCCTGCTCGCCCTGACAAGCGAGAACGGCGGACGACGGCGGCTGGTCTACGACATCACCGAGGCGGGGCGCGCTGCCGTGAGCGCCTGGCTGGCGGAGCCGACGAACGACCAGATGCAGGTGCGCGACATGGCGGAGATGAAGCTGTTCTTCTCCGAAATGGCGCGGCCCGAGGACATGCGGGCGCTCGCCGACCAGCAGGTCGAGCAGCACCGACAGCGGATCGCCGTCTACGAGTCGATGATGACGCGATTCGGGCACCGCCCTGAGTACGCCGGGCGGGTCATCTCGCTGCGCCTCGGGCTGCGGATCGAGTACGCAGCGCTGGAGTTCTGGACCGGGTACGCCGCGGAGACGCGCGCCGGTACCACCGCCGAGGGAGACCGTCAGCTGAGGCCGTCGTTATGGATGCCGACGGAGGAGGCTGCCGGGGTCGCGCGCGTCCTGGTCGGTCGCCCCCGAGATCGGCTTAGCTTGTCGAGGGCTTCGGCTCCGGGAAGAGCTGCGCGGAGGTCTCCCCCAGGTAGGCGCGCTTCAGCCATGCCGCGAGGACGTCTGCATTGCGGCAAGCGCTGATCGTGTTGAGCGCGTGCTCGCAGGGCGCGTCACCCCTAAGAACAAGGTATTCCTTGAGATTGCTGGCGGTGGTGGCGACCTCAACTTCGGCCCTCACGTTGGCAGCTTCGGCCCTCACGTTGGCAGCTTCGGCCCTCACATTGGCAGCTTCAGCCTTCTCCTTGGCAGCTTCAGCCTTGGCCTCAGTTACTGCAGCTTCGGCTTCGGCTACTGCAGCTTCGGCCTCGGCCTCGGCTTCAGCCCTTACCTTGGCCTCGTACTCGCGGAAGGACTCCAGCTCGCGGAGCCGCTCGAACATGTCCGGCCGCAACGCCTCTCCCACCATGGTCATCTCTGGGACCTCCTCCACAATAGTCCGAAGATAAAGATTCGCCAGCGTCAGGTCACTGCGCGACATCTCCTCCAGCAGCTCCCGCGCGCCGGGCGGCACCCCCGTGTCGAACCTCGCCAGGGCGGCGGGAAGCGCCCGAGCGCCGAGCGACAGCTTCGCATCCTCCATCACCCGCAGGTCCTCCCCTGAATGGAACGACGCCGCGAACGCGAGCTCCGCCCGGCGGGCTGCGTCCTCCGCCCGGAACCGCGCCGCCTCAGACGCCCGGTCCGACAGCACGAACAAGTGACCGCCCGCGTCAACGTTCCTGACCCCACTGCCGTGGTAAGCGTGCAGCGTCGCGTACTTGTCCTTCCCGAACCTCCGCTGCATCTCCACCGTCGCGAAGAACACCGGCCTGCCCTTCCGCAGCAGCCGCACCGTCCCGTCGGTGTACACCGTGTTCCCGTCCCGCATCGGGTGGGCGTCCGGCGCCGCCACCACCTCGTCATGCTCCGGCAACCGCACCCCGGCCGCCTCCGCCAGCGCAACCGCCGCGTCCGGGTACCGCTGCACGACCGCGCACACCAGCTCATGCCTAGCACTTGGACTTCCCATAGCACCCAAGGTAGCACTAGCCGTCGCGCAGACGATCTTTTAATCGATCCACCGTCCTTTATTTAGTTCTACTAGAACCTTCAAGCGTAACCATCGATCTTTTCGGTTACATGAGTAGATCATACCCGACTGCTGTCGACTACAACCATCTCAGCGAGTGCACGAGTCAGGTCACGGATTTGCCTTGCGATGCCGTCAGCCTGGTCGTGGAGCTGGGCTACCGGGCTCGACACGCAGGGAGCATGACTGGGCCCACAGCCCGACGGCTCCGAGGAGGAAATACCACGCGGCTTCCGGGTGGTGGCGTCAGCGGTCAAACGATGGCATGCCGCCGCGCTGGGTCGCCGTACGGCCGAGGTCGGACGCCCGGCGGCCGGCCGAGGCCACGACGGCGACCACGAGGTCGAGCAACTCGCGGCAGCGGGCTAGAGTCCGTGCCGGTCGGCTGGCCGCGCGCAACGGCGCGCGCAGCCGGCGGGCCGCGATAAGCACGCGGAACTCGTCGCGGAGCAGCGGGAGCGTGCGGACCGCGAACGTCACGGCATACGCCCACTCGTTGACGGGCATGCCAAGCCTTCGCAATGGCGAGGCGACGCGCGTGAACGCCGCCGGGAGCTCCTCGACCCGCGTTGTCCAGATGAGGAGCAGCGACAGCGCGAAGAAGAGGGCCGTGAGGAGCAGCGACTCCGCATACAGGACGATTCCGCCGCCCTCGGCCGCCGCCACGCCGCCGACCGCGAGGATCGCCGCGACCGGCCACGGGACGCGAGGAAGGACGCTCAGCGGCAGCTTCGCGGCGGCGACCCCCGCCGCGAGGAGCACGGCGAGCACCGCGATGGTGGGCCACTCGGGCACGATCAAGGACGCTATGGTCGCCGCCGCCAGGACGCCGATCTTCGTCGCCGGCCCGAGCCGGTGGAGCGCGGAGGTACCTGGCACCGCGCGGAACACGAGGCCGCCGCGCCGGGGACGGGCCGGCTGCGACGTCGCGGGCTGCCCTGGCGAAGCGCCGGGCAGGACGACCGTGCCGTCGGTCACCTCGATCGTCCGGGTGCAGGCGAGGCCCATGTCCTCAAGGTCGTGCGAGATGACCACGAGCGTCAGGCCGTCGATGCGGCGCATGTGCCCGAGAAGCTCAAGCAGCCCGCGCCGGCTCTCCCGGTCGAGGCCCGCGAGGGGCTCGTCAAGGACGAGCACTCGCGGCCGCGACGCCAGGAGTCCCGCGATCGCGACGCGTCGCATCTGGCCACCGCTCAGCTCGTCGACGCTGCGCCCCGCGAGTTCCGCGGGCAGGCCGACACGGTGCAGGCTCGTTGCAGCGAATGCGCCGCCCTCCTCCGGGGCCAGCTTCGCGTCGAATCCGGCAGCGGCGAGGATGTCCTCGGCAACGGTCGGCCGCTGAAGCTGCAGTCTCGCGTGCTGAAACGACAGCGCTACCGCACCGACCGACTCTGCGGCGGGCATGCCGTCGATCGTGACGGTGCCGCCGGTCGGCTTGATCAGCCCGGCGAGCACCCAGGCGAGCGTCGACTTGCCTGACCCGTTCTCACCCGTGATCAGGAGCCCCTCGCCCTCGTGGACGTCAAGGTCAACCGAACGCAGCGCGGTGACCTCCCAGGGCGTGCCCGCGTCGAACCGGTGGCCGACGCCGCGAACGCGGATGACCGGCTCGCCCGGTGTGCCGGGCGCATTACCGGACTCCGCCGACGCGGCGCCCGGGGCACGGTGTTCCGAAGCATGGGCTTCCGAAGCACGGGCGTCCGCCGCCTCGCTGCCACTGTGTTCGACGACGGCGGAGTGTCCGATGACCGCGGCGTCGACGATCCTGCCGTCGGCGAGGCCGACGACGCGGTCGGCACGCGCCGCCTCCGCCGGGTCGTGCGTGACGTGCACGACGGCGGTGCCCGCCTGGGCCGGCAGGGAGGCAAGGAGGTCGATGATCTCGGCGCGGCCGGCTGCGTCGAGCATCGACGTCGACTCGTCGGAGATGAGAAGGGCGGGGCGCCTGGCCATCGCGGCCGCGATGGCCAGGCGCTGCAGCTGCCCGCCGGACAGCGACTCGGTGCTCGCCGCAGCGAGGCCGGCCAGGCCGACCGAACCGAGGAGCGCGTCCACGTCAACCGGGTACCCGGGAGGCAGTCCCCAGCGCAGGTCCTCACCGACGGTGCTGCCGATCACCTGCGCCTCGGCCCGCTGCCCCACGACCGCAGTGCCGCCGGGCAGCCCTAGCCCGACGCGGCCCGGGCGGCGAACCGAGCCGCTCGTGGGCTCGGCGCCGGCGAGCAGCGACACCAGCGTGGACTTCCCGGCCCCGTTCGGCCCCACGACCGCGACGAACTCCCCGGGTTCGACGGCCAGGTCGACATCGACGAGCGCGTCCCGCCCCGACGCCGCGCGGTGGCCGAAGCCGACTCCGGAGAGCTCGAGCGGCACCGGCGCGACAGGCGCGTCCGTCGCGGCGTCTGCGCGCGCGGCAGCGTCAAACAGGTCGCTCTGCGCGAGCCATTCGACGCGGCGCGCGGCGAGGATCACGAAGGCGTTCGTGAGGAGCATCTCCAGCAGCACGCCGATGACGATCACCGCCGCGACCACGACTGGCCAGGCTCCGAGGACCGTGTCGGTGACACGGACCACGGCGTCACCGGCCGGGGCGGGAAGGCGAAGGGATTCGGCGATATGGACGACGCCCACGAAGGTCGCGCGTATCGTCCCGAGCGTTAGCTCGCGGATGCCCGCGAATAGGAACGACACACCCACGACGGCGGCAGCCGAGACGGGTGCGAGCCCTGCGGCGAGCAGGGCGACCGCGCCGGATCCGCGACCGTGGCGTCGCATGATCCCGCAAGTCCCGCCAAGCACCGCGCATCCCGCGATGACGATTGTCGCGAACACGCCGGCGGCAAGGAAGGCGACAAACCCCGCCGCGACCGCTGCCGCGATGACCGCGCGCACCCGGTGCCGGAGTCCGACGATCGCGAACGGCACGGTCGACAGCAGCATGATCACGCCGAGGTGCGGCAGGAACGTGCCGACCGACACGATAATCACGGCAAGCGCGCCGAACACGCCGGCGTTCGCGACCTCCGCCGGGCGCAGGGCGCCCGAGCGCGTCTCAGGAACAATCTGCGGACTCACGGGACGCACGGCCGAACGCGTCGGCACGCTCATCACGTCGCCATCGGCTGCGGGATCGTGGAGACGGACGTCACGCCGACAACTTTAGCTACTAGGGACACACGGGAAGTTCTGAGCGCGCCGAGGATCCGCTCTGGACGGCTCGGCGTCGACTGAGCGTGCAGTGACTGCCGCCGAACGGCTACGCCAAGCACGCACACTCGCGAGCTACCTAGCTGACGGGCCTGCCTAACTCTGCTCCATCGCGCGGGCGCGCCGCGTTATTGCGGCCTCATGACGGCGGATCAGCCGACCGGTAATTGCTTTGACCCGGAATACATCGCGCTGATACCGAGCGGGAGCACCACCTGGGCCGAGACCTGTGGATCACCCGCAAGGGAGCCATCAAGGCCGGCGCCGGGGACCTGGGCGTGCTTCCGGGGTCCATGGGCACCGACACCTACATCGTTCGTGGCAAGGGCAACCCGGCCTCGTACAACTCCAGCTCGCACGGCGCCGGCCGCCGCCTGTCGCGCGGCCAGGCCAAGCGCAAGCTCGACCCCGAGGGGCTGCGCAGCGCGATGAAGGGCAAGACCTGGAACGCCTGGGCCGCGCTGGTCCTCGCCGATGAGGACCCCCGGGCCTACAAGGACATCCGCAAGGTCATGGCGGACCAGTCCGACCTGACGGAGGTCGTGCACGTGCTCCACCAGGTGCTCAACTACAAGGGGCACCAGCGGCTGACCCGCTGGCAGAGGTGCCGGGACCCCGGGAGGCCGCCGGATTCCACGGAGGGGACCGGCATCCACCGCCGTCCCGGCATGTTCAGGCTGGATGGCGGAGCACGCTTCCGTTCGGGGATGACCGAGTTTGTAAGGAGCCGGGGACTCCTCACTCACATTCGTCCGTTATTGACAGTGTTTGTGCGACCTTGACGAGAACTGCGGTCGGACCGACGCTCCGCAGCGTGATCCTGTTCCCGACGGCGACCTGCCCGGATGCTTCGCGGAACAGTGGGTTCCACTCCGGGTAGCGGTCCAGGTCAGCCAGGACGGACTAGGCGCGCGGGGCTTCGGCCTGAGGGGTCTGTGGCCGCAAGAAGGGGCGTTCCGTCCTGATGCCAGGTCACGTGTGGCTATTGCATGCAAATTCCGCCAGGCGGGTCGCGACCCCTGGCGTGACGTGCGTATCCGGCGCCGCGTGGATGACTCTTGAGTTGCGTATAGTGATTGTGAGTACGCTGAGAGAGCTGGTGACGGGCACGTTAATGGCCAGACATACGGCAGCGCCAAGCAGTACCTGTCCTGCAGCTCCCTGGACATTGCTTACGAGATCGGAAGGCGGCAGCTGCGCCGAGAAATCGGAACTGGCATTGGTTCCCGTCGCACTGGTGTAGTCAGGGCTGCCAGGGCTGGGGGAAACGGCGGCATACCCTACGAGCACAGCCCCCGGCGCTGACGCGCTGAGTTTTCCGCTGCTGGTGTTATAGGTGAGACTGCTGATCTTGTTGGGCTGCGGCAATCCGCCCATGCTGGCGCATTCGGGGTCGGGAGTCGTTCCCAGGTCAGATTCGGCACTTTCCGATAGGACGACCGCCGCGGATATGAGCTGTTTACGGTCGTGGACCAGCAGCCACCGCTGATCTGGTGTGCCAAGGACAAAGTCGGCTATGGGATAGCCTATGCAGTACCCATCGAATCCCAGGGTACAGTCGGTCGGGTAGCGATTGAGTTGCTGATATTCTGGCCCAGGTCCACTGCGGGCGTTCACGCCGTTCTCGGCGGTGACCGCGAAGTACTTCGCCCCGTACACCGGAACGCCCGCGCAAGCTGGTACCGATGCCGCAACAGGCGTGTTCGGCGCTACTAGTTCGCTGACGCTGTAGCTAGTGAGCGCCAGCCCGAGAATCGCGGCTACCGTCGCCACCACGCTATCTGCTGCGGCGCCTCCTTGGCTCTGGCCGCCACTGCCTCCGTGAGTCTGATTGCCGCCGCGCAGTATCCACAGCGACAGGCATCCGGCAACCACGATGAATCCGGCCACCGCAAGACTGGCCATGTTCGCGACGGCTTCCCCATATAGAATTCCGCGCTCGAAGAGGATGTACCGGACCGTTATCAAGATCGCCGCTAGCACCACGAGGGCGCAGCTCGCAATCAGGCGGTCCAACTTAGAGGATTTGGGTTGACCCGACGACGGCATGCTATTCCCCGATCATCACACATAGATCGCTTTAATAATTAGGACACCTACAAGCGGTGAATATGGCCGACGTTACGGAAGTTGCGCTTGATTGTCGCCGATATGTTATCTATGGCTGGCTCAGGAAACAGAATTGGACGGGCGGCGTGCTGCGCTACGCTGTCAGATGGCTTTCAAAGAGCGCATTGTCGGCGAACTGCATGGCACATCTGTACAGGCCGACCAGGTGGCCTCCCAGTACCGGGACGGCATTCACGTCATCAGCACCGACGGGCTGATGCGCCGCATGGTCAAGGAAGACCTCAAGACCTTCGACGGCCGCCGCTGTTCCCCGAGCGCCGCGCCTACGCCGTCGCGTATGCCTCAGGTTTCGAACCGAGGCTGTCTTGTTGCCGGAGGATCTCCGTGATCTCGGATTCAGCAACGTTGATGATCAGGCGGGATGCACGTTCCGCGGCGTCAGGGTCGTCGGCGCGGATGGCGCTTACGGCTCCCCGGATGTAGCGGTAGCCGGCGCAGGTGTTATAGATGCGGACCCGGTCCCGGCTCGGACCGCCGAGCAATTGATACAGGGGCTGGCCGGTGACCTTTCCGAAGATGTCCCACAGGGCGATGTCGACCGCGGAATTGCCCCTTGCTTCCACGCCGCTGCTGCCGTAACCCAGGTAGCCGTACAGGGCCCGTGCGTGTCGTTCAATGTGCAGGGGGTCGGTCCCGAGGAGCAGCGGCGCCGCCGTTTCGTGGAGGTAAGCTTCCACGGCCTGCGGTCCGAAGAAGGTTTCCCCCAGCCCGGTCGGCCCTGCGTCCGCTGCAGCCGGACGAACAGCAGGTTGGGGTACTCGCCGAGACGGATGGTCTCAATTTTGGGGATCTTCACGCTCTTCCTTCTGCCCGCTTCTTGAGGGCCTCGTTCAGCGCCCTGAAGCTCGCCTCGGCCCGCGCGAAGGTCCTACCGGAAAAGGCAGTCAGGAGGCCACGGAAGGTCTCGCTTTGCTCTAGCCGGGTACCGCCGTCCGCCGGGGTCAGCGCGAAGCGGTGCTCGCCGCTGATGATGCCGGGCAGGTTGGATACCCACCTCAGCTCCGCGCCCGGGTCGGCGACAGTGATCTTCGGCTTGACGGTCATCGGGCGGCCGTTGGCCGGATGGACGCTCCGCAGCGTGATCCTGTTCCCGACCGCGACCTGCTCGGATGCCTCGCGGAACAGCGGGTTCCACTCCGGGTAGCGGCCCAGGTCAGTCAGGACCGCCCACACGGCCTCCGGCGGGGCGTCGATCTGGATCGTCGCGGACATGGTCTTCATGCGCTGTCCTGCCTGTCGCCTCACCGGCGGCGGGCCCGCCGCGGTCCCGTAACTTTCAACGTGCACTGTACGTCGTTTCGAGAATACTACGTACGGTGTACGACGAAAGGCAGGGTGGCAGGAGCGCGAGGCCCCGCGCCCACACGGGGCTAGGCGCTAACCGCTGACTCGGATCCCGGACATCCGAGCCCGAGATCGGCTCAGCTTGTCGGGGGCTTCGGTTCCGGGAAAAGCTGCACGGAGGTCTCCCCCAGGTACGCGCGCTTCAGCCAGGCCGCGAGCAGCCCCGCGTTGCGGCAGGCGCTGATCGTGTTGAGCGCGTGCTCAGAGGGTGCGTCACCCCTGAGAATAAGGAAGTCCGTCAAGTTATCGGCTTCAGTTTGAGCCTTCGCCTCGGCCACTTGAGCCTTCGCCTCGGCCACTTGTGCCTTCGCCGCAGCTTCGGCTGCCTGGACCGCAGCTTCGGCGGCCGCGACCCCGGCCCTGACCTTCACTTCGGCCGCAGCCTCGGCCTCGACGCGCCTCGACCGCAGCCTCGGCCTTGACCTTGGCCTCGTACTCGCGGAAGGACTCCAGCTCGCGGAGCCGCTCGAACATGTCCGGCCGCAACGCCTCTCCCACCATGGTCATCTCTGGGACCTCCTCCACAATAGTCCGAAGATAAAGATTCGCCAGCGTCAGGTCGCTGCGCGACATCTCCTCCAGCAGCTCCCGCGCGCCGGGCGGCACCCCCGTGTCGAACCTCGCCAGGGCGGCGGGAAGCGCCCGAGCGCCGAGCGACAGCTTCGCATCCTCCATCACCCGCAGGTCCTCCCCTGAATGGAACGACGCCGCGAACGCGAGCTCCGCCCGGCGGGCTGCGTCCTCCGCCCGGAACCGCGCCGCCTCAGACGCCCGGTCCGACAGCACGAACAAGTGACCGCCCGCGTCAACGTTCCTGACCCCACTGCCGTGGTAAGCGTGCAGCGTCGCGTACTTGTCCTTCCCGAACCTCCGCTGCATCTCCACCGTCGCGAAGAACACCGGCCTGCCCTTCCGCAGCAGCCGCACCGTCCCGTCGGTGTACACCGTGTTCCCGTCCCGCATCGGGTGGGCGTCCGGCGCCGCCACCACCTCGTCATGCTCCGGCAACCGCACCCCGGCCGCCTCCGCCAGCGCAACCGCCGCGTCCGGGTACCGCTGCACGACCGCGCACACCAGCTCATGCCTAGCACTTGGACTTCCCATAGCACCCAAGGTAGCACTTAGCCGTCCTTGGGGACGAACAATTAATTGACCAGAGAACGTACGATCACTTCTACTAGAACGTTCAACCATCGACTTCTTCTACTTCGATCTTACGAGTAGATCGTATCCGACCATAGTCGACTGCGGAAGACCTGGCTGCACAACCTCAACGCCGGTACGGCCTGGGACACCGACCCAGACATTCGTGACGGAGGCCAGTCGCCTCACAACGACGCTCAAAATGGGCAGGCCATCTGAGACAGAATCCTGCGAGAGCCTCGGCCGATCTGGCTAATGCCAAGCTGAGCCAGATACCAGGTTCGCACAAGCCACCCGGTCAGTCCGGAAGCTGCCATCGGCAGGTTACGTGGCCGCTAGCGCCGCTACGGTTGGGTGTCATGGCTTGTCCGGATGCAGAGGTACTTGACTGGGCGTCGGCGGTCCTGGGCACCGAGGTCACGGTTCTGCGCGGCCTGCGCCTGGGTGGCTCGCCGTGGCTGCTGCGGGCCGGGGGCCGCGAGGTGGTCCTCCGGGTCGCGCCTGCCGGGCAGGTGGCGGAGACCGCGACCGAGGTCGCGGCGATGACCTGCGCCGCGCGGGTGGCCGGTGCCGCCCTCCCGGTCGCGGAACTGCTCGGCCACGACCTCGCGGACCGGACCGGCTACGGGCTCGTGCTCACCGCCTGCATGGCTGGGACGAGCGTGATCCCGCCCGAGCCCGACCCGGAACGGCTGCGGGCGCTTGGCGCGGCCGCGGCGCGGATCAGCTCGGTCGAGCTCGCCCCGGCACCGGCGCTTCCGGTCCGGAGCCGGCCGATCGAGGGCGAGGATTTCGCTGGCATGCGCCGCGAGCAGGGCGCGCCGGACCTGCTCCGCGCGGCCGAAGCGGCGGTGGCCGCGACCCGGCCGGAGGACGGCCGGCTCGGCCTGGTGCACGGCGACCTGTGGTACGGCAACACGCTGTGGGACAACGGCAGGCTGACCGCGGTCCTCGACTGGGACTGCGCCGGCGTCGGGCCGGCCGGCATCGACCTCGGCTCGCTGCGGTGCGACGCGGCCTGGTGCCACGGCGTCGAAGCCGCCGAGGACATCCTGCGCGGCTGGGAGGCCGAGGCGGGCAGGCCTGCGAGCGACGTCCCCTACTGGGACGCCGTCGCGGCACTCGCCTCCCCGCCGGACATGGGCTGGTTCCCGGCATCGATGGCGATTCAGGGCCGCCCCGACCTGACCCGCGAGGTCATGCTCGAGCGCCGCGCCGCCTTCCTCGACGCCGCGCTCGGCCGGCTAGCAGCGGCCGGCTAGGCGCGGCTGGGTCACTCGAACCAGTAGTCCCGCACGTACCCCAGGACAATCCGCAAGTCAGCACCGCATCCAGGGTTCAACGCGGCAACATCTACCGGCCCCGCCCACCATCCCGGATCAAGATTCCGGGCCCGTATCGCCATGCCAGAGCGTGGACCCGGCGACCCGCCCAGGCACTGTAGACCTCAAGTCGTGGCAGCAGGTTGTTGAGCAGCACTTTTGAGCTGGCGCAGGTAAAGCACCGAAATGCCGGCCAAACGTTCGTTGGACATTCGGGTCAGCACAGGGAAGGAGGCCGCCTCGGTCTTGCCGCCTGCGGTGGGCGCGAGCAACAGCGCGTCGTCATCGCCCAGCACCGGGTCGAGCGCGGAGAAGGTCAACGACCGCGCCCTTAAGGCGTGGCTCAAGGCGAGCTAATGCCGCATCAGGCAACGTTTGCCCCGGTTCCAACCGCCCGCGGTTATCGACTTCAGGACCGTTCCTGCCTGGTCAGTAAAAGGGCAGTGATCTCGTGACCGATGAATCGTGGGTCTGCAGACTAGTTATGTATGTCAGTCGTGAGGCCAGATGTCGCTCGGCTCTGACGCCAGCTGAGAGCTGGACCCGCCCTTCCTCTGAGAGGTGTGCCGATTGTCCTGTCGCTGATAAATCGGCCCTGTCTCACTGAATCCGGCCCTTTATTACCCTGGTCTCAGTTAATTCGGCCCGTGTTGGGTCTCAATGAACCTGGCCGATTCCCAGTGATGATGCCGTGAAGGTGGCCGGTTCTCAGCGATCCTGGCCAGCGTGTTGTCCGGTCTCAGCTGATGTGTCAGATTCTCACTGCGCGTGCAGGTGACCTGGCGTGTCTCAGTAATCCTGGCGTGCTGCTCTTTGAGCCCACCGGGGCTTGCCCGGCTGCCTCCACTATCGTGACCTTGCCGTGAACCCAGGTCAGTCCTTGGCATCAGCAGTCTGCAGTACCAGGCAGCTCCACCGGACGCTGTCACGGCCGTGAAGATCGGAACGCTCGCTGTTGTGGATAGTCCGCAGGCCGAGTTCGGCTCCTACCGCGACCGTCTCAGCAGCGGACACATCGAACATGTGGCGGCCTTCGGGCACCGGGCCATGCCTCAGGTTGACGAACAGCCGCCCGCCGGGCACCAGCAACTCGGCGATCCTGGCCATCGCCTGCCGGCGTTCCTGAGCGTCCAGGTGCATCCAGACAGCCGTGGCGAAGACCGCGTCGAACCGCCCCGGCCGCGGAGCCAGAGCCAGCTCCGGGAGAACGTCGTCGACCCATTCGATCGCGGTGCCTGCATGGAGCCGCTGTCCGTGCGCCCGCAGTTCCGCCGTCGGCTCGACGGCCACCACGCTGTGCCCGCGTCCCGCCAGTGCCGCCGCGTCACGGCCGGTCCCAGCGCCGACGTCCAGGATGCGGCCGGGCTCGGCGGGAACCAGATGCAACACATCGCGGTGGACGTCGTCGAAGGTGACTTCCTCGTATTGGACGGCCAGGGCATCCGCGCTTTCGCCATAGCCTGCGGTTCCCCTGACCAGGCGCAGACCGTTGACGGCCTCGGTCATCCGGTCACTCATGGCCGCAGGCTACCGGCGCCACAGTCTCAACATCACCCGCAGCAACGCGGCGAACCTGACCACACCCCGGCCAGCTCCTGCGCCTGGACGCCTACCTGCACGACCGCACCGACGGCATGATCGGCAGCCTGTCCCGCTCAGCCGCGGTGCCGCCGCGGTGGCGATCATGGACGGTGGGGAAGGCAATCTTTACTGGGAAACTGCAGCCACCCATTCCCAGCGAACTTGTCATCCCCCCAGGTCAACCCCCGCCGACAGGCCACCTTCACTGAGAGCCGACAGCCAGCTCGGGCCAGGCAGAGACGATCTCGGCGGCCAGCCAGTGTCCGAGTAGTTCTGCCTCGGCTGCTGTTCCGGTGGCGATCTCATCCACCACGTCGACCTGGTGTCCCAGGGCGCCACCGCGCTCGCGCGGCACGCCGCGCTACCGGGGACCGACGCCGGCCCTGACGCGGCACACCTTGACCCTCACTGGCGCAACATCGTCACTCAGCACGTATGGGAACTCGGTGAGGCGTGGGGCGACCCGCGGGCCTGGCAGGGCAGCCCCAACGTGCCGGGGTTGGACCTCTCCAACGAGATGTGGGGCAAGATCACGCTCACCGAGCTGATCGTGCACGGCTGGGACATCGCCAAGGCGACAGGACAGTCCTTCGATCTGCCTCAGCACACATTGCAAGCATGCCTTGACCACGTCGCCAAGTTCGTGCCGAATGCTCCCGTCCCGGCCTTGTGGGGTCCTCCCGTGGACGTCGCACCCGACGCAACCTTGCTTGACCAGGTTGTGGCGATCACCGGGCGCGCCCCGTAAGGCCGGATGGTCCGTCAGGCGGGGCTGTGCCGGATCAGCGACGTTGCGAAGCGGAAGCGGTTGCCTGAGTAAGGCATGACGGGCCGGCGGACCGGGAGCGCAGCGGCGGGCCGGACGTCATACCATCCCGTCATGGAGACGTCTGGGATTACGGCGGCGCTGCCGGCACAGGACGTGGGCCGGGCCAAAGCGTTCTACATTGAGAAAGTGGGACTTCAGGCACTCGAGTCCGATTTTCTCAGGGCAAGGGATGGGCAGGTGGGCCTCACGTTTGGCGATGGTGTCAGCCAGCTCTTCGTCTATCCCGCCCGGGTCAGGTCTTCAGGGGAGTTCACGCAGGCCGTCATCCATGTGACCGACGTGCGCGCTAAGGCGGGCGAGTACCTGCATGGCCTTCTCCCAGATCGCCGTCGCCCCGTGGGGCGCGAGTTCACCGCGTAGGCACTAGAAGTCATCATCGGTAGGACCCTACTGTTGCATTGAGTCGAGCCAGCGGGTCAGGCGGGCGCCTTCGCGAGCCATGATGCGCGGGTCGCGTAGTGCGCTGGCGAGCAGCGACATGCCCTGGTAGGCGGCGACTAGCGTGACGGCCAGGTCGGCGGGGTCGGGCTGGCCGAGCTGCCGGAACTGCTCCTCCGCCCAGTTCAGCAGTTGTCGGACGACCTGGCCGACCGCCGCGTCGAGGGTCCCGTCGGCGCGTTTGCCGATTTCGGCGGCGAGGGTGCCGGTTGGGCAGCCGTAGCGGGCCGCGACGTCGCGCTGGTCGACCCAGCTCGCCACCAAAGCCTTGAGGCGTTCTCGCGGGTCGGGGACGCGGTCGAGGCGGTCGGTGAGTTCGGCCAGGTGGGCTAGGTGCTCGGTGAGCGCCGCCTGCACCAGGTCGTCCTTGGTCTTGAAGTAGTAGTAGACGTTCCCGGCCGGCACGTCCGCCGCGTCGGCGATGTCGGCGATCGTGGTGCGCTCAACGCCCTGGTGATACAGCACGCTCGCGGCGGCGGCCGTCAGCTGGCGGCGCTTGTCCCTGCCACGGGACCGGGTTGAGTTAGTCACCCAACTGACTATAGACGAGGCTGCCGCAGGGCTGGTAGCGTGCGGTTCGCGGCGTCTTTAGTCAGTCAACTAACTCATTAATGCGCGGAGGAATCGATGATCGTGGTGACAGGTGCTACCGGGAACGTCGGACGGCCCCTCGTGACGCTGCTCGCCAGCGCGGGCGCGCCGGTCACGGCAGTGGCCCGCCGGGTGACCCCGGCCGACGTGCCCGCCGGGGTGCGGGCGGTGCCCGCGGATCTAGCGAACGCGGAAAGCCTCCGCCTGGCGCTCGACAGCGCCGACGGGCTGTTCCTGTGCCCGGCCGGGGATCTGCTCGGCGCGGCCGGCGACCCGCGCCGCCTGATCACGGTGATCGGGCGAGCCGGCGTGCGGAAGATCGTGCTCTTGTCGTCCCAGGCCGCGCGGACGCGCCCGCGCGCCGTCTCGCACGCGCGGCTGCGCGAATTCGAGGACGCGGTCATGGGCTCCGGCATGAGCTGGACGATCCTGCGACCAGCCGGGTTCGCGTCCAACTCGTTCGCTTACATCCCGTCGATCCGTTCCGCTCACGTGTTCGCCGCGCCGTTCGGCGATGTCGGGCTGCCGGTCATCGACCCCGCCGACATCGCGGGGGTCGCTCAGGCGGCGCTGCTTGTCGAGCGAGACGACAGCCGGGCCTACACGCTGACCGGCCCGTCGCTGGTCACGCCGCGCCAGCAGGCAACGGCGATCGGCGCTGCGACCGGCACAGAACTGACCTTCACGGAGCTAACCCGCGACCAGGCACTGGCCGCCATGACCGAGTTCATGCCCAAGCCCGTCGCCGAAGGCACGCTCGACATCCTGGGCGACCCAACCAGCGAGGAGACCGCGATCAGCCCGGACGCCGAGAAGGTCCTCGGCCGCCCCCCGGCCAGCTACGCGGAATGGGCGACACGCAACGCCGCCGCCTTCCGCTGAGGGCACGCGCTGGGCATGTGCCGTCCGCGCGGGATCAGGTGGCTGGTGGCAGCGGCACGGCGCTGGCAGAAGCGAGCAGGTCGAGGAGTGGTCAAAGGCATGCACTACTACGCTGTCGTCTTCGGCGAGCATGCTCGCACCTGCCAGCTGTGCCATCAGGGCTGCCCAAGATGAAGCCGTCAAGCCGCGAGGCCCCGCACGCGCTAACGGGGGCTGGGCGAGCGGGGCCTCGGTCTTGAGGTTTGTGGCTACATGGTGGCCGGGATCAGCTCGCCGTCCACCGTGTCCATGTAGTCCATGACCGCCTGGAAGATGCCGGGGGCATACCAGGCCAGCCAGGTCATCGCGTCGGCCAGCTCGGACTGGGAACGGCCGAGGATGCGGTCCATGCCGGGGACCTCGCTGATGAGGTGCGCGACTTCGGTTGGGTGGGTCATGCTTGCGTTCAAGGCTGTCCTCCGATGTGTGCGGATGGATGGTCCAGGGCCGGGGTGATGGTGGTACATCGCCTCGGCCCGCCCGGTTCCTGGGGTGGAACTGGGCCGATGACTTCAATGTACTCGCACAGGCATACGAGATAGTCGTCGGCGCGCCGTCCGGCTAGATTTTTTCAGCGGGTTGCCTACCGTGAGCCGGCCGTCGCCGGGCGTGCTTGACTTGGAGCAGAAGCTAGGTACAGACGCCAGGCGGGCCCTCCCGTTTCACGAAACGCGATGTCCCACCGGGCAAATATCGAGCATAGTCGACCATGTCCAGGCGGTATGATGGACCGTGGTCCGACACCTGCGCAGGCCTCCTGCCGGCGCTACAGAGGGACGTGGTGACTGGGCTAGAGTTCATTCAAACCGCGCCAATAAAGGCAGCCATGAGAGGGGCTTGGCGTCTCGCATGTACATCTCGCGTGTCAGGCTGGAAAACATCCGGGGGTTCTCGGGCCGCCGGAATGTCGACCTGACGCTCACGCGGCCCGACGGGTCGCACGCGGGCTGGACGGTGCTGGCGGGGCGGAACGGTTCGGGTAAGACGTCATTGCTGCGGGCCATCGCACTGACCGTCGGCGGCCCACTCATCGCACCCAACCTCATCCCTGACTTCCGTACCTGGGTGACCGCTGGCCTGCCGGATAGCAGCACAGAACTTCAACTCGTGGCTGCTCCCGAGGACTTCCAGCCCGAGAATGGCCAACGAGCCAGAGATCTCGAAGTAACAATGCGCTGGGCAGTGGATGCGGATAGAGAGACGTCCCGGCCAGGGTCGCAACCGGTGATGTCCAGCACCATTTCCATTAACCAATCCGACGATGTGGCGGCAGCCCTTTTTCCCAAGAGCCCGTGGCAAGCCGACCCGATCGGATGGTTCTGCAGCGCTTACGGTCCGTTCAGGCGTCTCGTCGGAGGTTCCGCAGAAGCGCAGCGACTGATGTCCACGCCCGGTGCTGTGGCGCGCCTGGCAAGCCTCTTTTACGAAGACGCTGCATTGACAGAAGGCGTGCAGTGGCTCATCGACAAGCACCTTCGCGCACTCGAGGGCGCAAGTTGGGCGGACGCGCTAAAAATGGCGGCAATGCAACTCCTGGCTGATGGGTTGCTGCCGGACGACTACGAGATCGCAGATATCAATTCTGACGGCCTCTTGGTCATCAGTCGTGGCCACCGGTTCCCGTTGCGGGAGATGAGCGACGGCTATCGCAGCGTTGCCGCCCTCGTTGTCGACCTGATCAAGCAGTTCCATGACTGCTACGGCGACCTTTACTTCGAGGTGCGCGGCGGTGTTCCAATGATCACCGCCCCGGGGGTCGTAATCGTCGACGAGGTGGACGCACACCTGCACGTGTCCTGGCAGCGACGGATCGGCACGTGGCTCAAGACGCACTTCCCGAACATTCAGTTCATCGTCACCACCCACAGTCCCTACATTTGCCAGGCCGCCGATCCGGGTGGGCTCATCCGCCTCCCGGGCCCGAGCGAAGACGAGCCACCGCAGGTGGTCGACCAAGACCTGTATGACCGCGTGGTCTACGGCAGCGGCGACGACGCGGTGTTGTCTGAACTGTTCGGCCTTGAGACTCCGTACTCGCAGCGGGCAGAGGAACTGCGCAGGGAACTCATACCCCTTGAGGTGAGCGTCCTTGCAGGCGAGGCGAGCGAGGCGGACGTAGAGCGTTACAGGAAACTCCGGCGCCTGCTCAACAGTTCGCCATCCGCTCGATCCGACGAGGTGAGCGCCCGGCTGCGCGCCGATCCTCGCCTTGACGGATGATCCCGATCGCACGGGTGGCGCTCTCGGACGAGCTGAGCGTCCAGCTCGCCACGCTGACCAAGGAACTGGCCGGCGTACCAGCCGACGGCAGGAAGGCGGCGGCGCGGAAGCTCTGGGAGAGGTCGGGCACTCGCGCCCAAGTGCACGGGCCATTGAAGCGGATACTCCGTCGCATGGCACTGGGGCTTGAGCAGTGCATGTACTGCGGCACGGACTTCGGGACCGACATCGATCACTTCGAGCCGAAAGCACAGAACCCGCTGCGCACATTCGACTGGCTCAACCACCTGCTCGCTTGCTCAACTTGCAACAGCAATCAAAAACGAGACAGGTTCCCCACCGATGCTGACGGCCAACCGCTGCTTATCGACCCCACTACGGAGGACCCGTTTGAGCACATGACGCTTAGCCTGTCAGCCGACGTCTACTACCCGCTCTCGGACAAGGGCACCGCGACAATCGAGGTGTGTGGGCTGAACCGGCGCCAACTAGTGGACGGGCGACGGCGGTCCCGCAAAACTGTCGCCTTGCTGCTGTGGCACTGGGTCGAGGCCTATCAGGGCGGCCGAGGCCCCATGACCGACATCGTCGAGACGATCCGGCAGCAGCCATTCGCGGACGTATGCCAGGCGATGCTCCGCCAGGCCGTCGCTCCCGGCGCGGATCTCGTCTTCTCCGACGCGGAGGTCGCTGGCCTGGCACCGGACCTGCTCGTCCTGCTGCGGATGCCGGAACTGCGGGCCGCGCTACTGCGTTGACGGCAGGAACGGGCTTGGGGTGCCGTGCCAGGTGATCGTCAGGGCGTCGCGTGCCCGCGTGGCGGCGACGAAGAGCAGGGAGCGGGCCTGCTTGAGCTCGCGCTCGTAGCGGACGGGGTCGGTCTCGCGGTGGTCGGCGATGCGGGCGTCGGGGATGAGGCCTGCGCTGACGCCTGCCACGAGCATCTGCTGGTACTCAAGGCCCTTGAAGCGGTGCAGGGTGCCGACGTGGACCGCGTCGGGCTTGCGGGGGCCTTCGGCGCCCAGCGTGGTGGCGGGGATGCCGTGGTCGGTGAGGTAGGTTTCCGCCTCGGCCTGCAGGCGGCGTGACGGCACCGCGACGCCGATGGACGGCGGCGTTCCGTCCGTTGGCAGCCACTCCCTGACCTGGCGTGCCATCGCGGCCAACTCGTCGGCCCAGGTCGGGTAGCCGCGCAGTTCCGGGCGCGGGCCGCGGAGCACGGAGCGGTATCCGGCCAGGGTGTCGGTCCCGCCGTCCAAGTCGTCCCACACCTGCCTGCCGAGCAGCGCCTCCGCCGTGGTGAGGATCTCGTGGGTGGAGCGGTAGCTGAGCGTCAGCCGGGACGAGCGGCCGCGGATCGCGATGCCGAGGCTGCCGAAAGAGACGTAGCTGTCGTAGATCCGCTGGTGGGTGTCGCCGACCAGGAACATGTCGTTCGGGCCTGGGGCGACCATGGCGCGCAGCAGCATCCAGTGGGCGGGGCTCAGGTCCTGGGCCTCATCGACCACGACGTGCTTGTAGCGGTACTTGCCCGCCTCGGCGTGACCGCGTTCGATGCGGGCAGCCTCGGCGGCCACCTGGCGGAACGTCCACAGGTTCTGCTCGCGCAACCGCTTGGTGAACTGCTCGACCAGTTGCCAGACCTCGGCGCGCTGCACGCGGTTGAGGGTGCGGCCACGGCCAGGCCGACGGGCGCGGAAGTACTCGTCGCGGGAGCTGAGCGCCTGGCCGAGGACAATCTGTGACCACTCGTCGTGCAGGAAGCGGGCGTCCCAGCCGGTGACGCCGAGTTCGAAGAGCATCGCCTCCCAGGCTTCGATGGCCTTGGAGTCGTCCATCCAGTGCCGCCGGGTGCCCGGCTCGGCCTCGGTGACAACCTTGGAGGCGAGGGCGTCGACGTTGGTGACCTCGACCCGTTCCAGGAGGTCGCGGCCGGCCAGCTCAAGCAGCCGGGACCTGAGGTCAGCAGCGAGATTCTTGTTGAACGTGGTGAACAAGATGTCCCTGCCACCGACGGCGGGCAGCCGGTCGGCCAGGTGGACGACGCGGTGCAGGGCGACGATCGTCTTGCCGGTGCCCGGGCCGCCGCTGACGCGGGCCGGGCCGTTGTAGGACCTCTCGACGATCTTGCGCTGCGCGGGGTGCAGGAAGACCTGCCAGCGGGCGAAGTCTCCTTGCAAGGCCGCCTGCAGGGCCGTGTCATCGGTGGTGACGAGGGTCGCGGGCCGGGTCATCGCCGCTGCGAAGTCGGTGACGTCAACCTGGTCTTCGGCGCGCACGGGCGCGGTGACCTGCTCTAGGACCTCGTCCGGTGTCATTCCGTCGTGCAAGGCGAACAGCACCTCGGCGGTCAGCGACGGCGCGTACTCCGTCAGCCCGAGCAGCTCTTCCTCGCTGGTGATCTTGGCGATCAGCGGAAGCAGCGGCTCGGCGACACCGAGCTCCAGGAGTTGCTCTGCCGGGAATCCGGCGAAGAGCGGGGTAGGGGAACCGGACTGCCCGTCACGGGAGGGCGCTGGAGGCACGATCGGCTTAGCTGGCTGAACAGGAGGTTGCCCACCGTTGGCGGCGGCGATCTTGAGGGCCGCCTCCTCGGTGCTGACGACATCGATGAACTCGATACCGCCGGAGACCTGGTTGACGCCGAACGCGTAACGGTCAAGGTTCTCGTACGCCGAGCCGCGCGGCTTCACCGCGACCAGCAGGTACTCGGTTCCTGACACGCGCAGCAGCAGCGCGCGGTAGGCATCCGTCACACGCGCCGAGTAGAGCTCGGAGTTCCCCTGGAGCTGCTTGAACTGCAGGCCGGGGCTTTCCGGGTCGTCGCGGAACTTGCGCTGGAAGTCGTAGATCGCGCCCTTGACGGCCCGCGGCAGCTTGCCGATCTCCTTGTCCGCCTTGTCGAGCAGCCCCAGCCGGACGGTCATCGGTCACCTTCCACTTTTCGCTGGGCCAGGATCCGCCCGGCCAGTTCATCCGGCGGCCAGTCGCTGGGCAGGCGTGCGTCCCAGCCGGCCTCCGCGTAGGCGGCGATGCAATCGTCAGCCTCGCGCCCCGGCGCGATGACGGCGACCCGCTGCTGCGGCCAGGCTAGCTCCGCCTGCCACAGCTGGTCACCGAACTCGAAGCCGATCTGGTCATCGGCCGGGGCAGGCACGCCCCGTGCCGCGAGTTCGTGTCCCAGGCTGGCGACCTCGATCACGAGCATGTCCGTCCGGTCGTCGGGCCACAACAGTACGTCGACAGGGACTTCCGGTGGCGGCACCGACTGGATCACGCCAAGCATGGCGAGCTCCGCCTCGCTGACCGGGTCGGTCGGCGTGAGGATGATGGACGTCGCCAGACCGGCGCCACCCGCTGCGGCAAGCACGGCCGGGTCGAAGTCGGCGAGCGCGGTGCGGGCCAGTTGCGCGGCATCGCCGCCAGACTCAGCCAGGAACTGGATGAGGTTCCCCCAGTACAGCCAGGCCGCCCAGCGGGCCTTGTGCGCGGCGGGGTCGGCGATGATCGCCGACTGTCTGTCGTCGATCACGGTGAACGCGCTCCACGTGCCAAGCGGCGCGGTCTCACGGTCGTAGCCGCGCTGGTCGATGAGGACGGTAACCGGGCAGCCGCTGGCGTCGGTCGCGCGCACGAGCGTGACCGGCCCGTCGCCAGCGGGCAGCGGGTCGCCGTGCAGCAACGCCGTAACGGCATCCGCCACGCCGCCTGGATGCGTTTTGATGATCGTACGGCCAGGTTGTGCGGGCAGACCAGCGACGGCAGCGTAGGCCCGGCGCGCCCAGGCTTCGAGATCGGGTTCCTTCAGAAACGCGAACAGGGTGTTGACTGGCGTGCTCCAGATGAGATCGGACAGTTCGGCCGGGTCACGACCGAGCTGGGTATAGGCGCCGCGCGCGTTCGCCTCCCCGTTGCCCCGGTAGGGATGCCACGCCCGCAGTTCACCGGGGTCGGTGACGTCGCCTACGGCCGCGTCGACGTCGTCCCAGTTGAGCTGGAAGACGACGACCCCGTTGGCCCGCAGCCGGGCGCGCTTGTCGGCGTCGTCGGCGAGCCTGTTGATGTCCGGCGCGGCGTGGTAGCGGTACCCGTCGAGGTAGACCGCGACGGTAAGCGGCGCGTCGTCGAGCCGCTTGAACACCACGTCGGGGCGCGTCCCTTCGATGGTGTTCTGCAGGGTCACCTGCCAGTGCAGGACCTGACTGTCTCCTTGCGTGACGTACAGGTCGGCGGTCGGGTTCCCGTCGGCCTTGGGCCCAGGACGGTACAGAACGGATGGGGCTGACTGGGTCGCCCAGTCCTTGAGCGCCTGGCCGAAGCGGGCCTCAAGCTCGCTTTCCACCTGGTCCCACAGCGAGATGTGGTCGGTGGCGGGGACGTCGTCGGTCTCCCAGTCCTCAAGGAGGTCGTTCAGCATCTCCAGCGCCTCGGCGCGGGAGACCAGGTCGAACTCGGCGTCGCGGACATGGCCGAGCAGGCAGCGGTGGCAGGCCCGCTTAGCCTCGTGCTGGCAGGGGCAGTCCTGGACGATGCCGCGGGCCGCTTCGAGCACGACGCGGAACTCGGCTGGGTCGGCGAGCCGCTGCAGGTAACCGGTGCCGCGCGGCAGGGTGTCGTGCAGGACGAGGAACCGCCGGCTCCGGCCGGTCCCGATGCCGGGCGCGGTGTCGGGCATGCTGGCGGGCACCACGTCCAGGTGGTCGGGGTCGCCGCCGTAGGTCGCCGCGACGCCTGCCATCAGCGCGGCGGAGAAGGAGGCCATCCGCTCCTCGACCATGGCGGTCGCCACGGGCAGCAGGATGCGGAGGGCCTCGGTGTCGAGGACGTGCGCGAGGATGAGGTCGACGTGCTCGCCGACGCGGTTCCGTTCCGGGCACCAGGGCCGGTGATGATTGCGGGAGGGGTCGAACCCGGACCGGATGAGCCGGTCGCCGCCGCCTTCCGGCTGCGGCTTCTCGAACGTGGTGCCGCCGCAGGCGACGCAGGCCCAGAACGGGCTGATCCTGGTCTGGAAGCCGGCGAAGTTGAAGGTCGCCGGGCGGTCGGCGCGGGCGAGACCGAGGTTGAAGTGCCGGATGGTCGCATGCCTGGTGTAGTCGACGCCGAAGGTGGCGCGGGAGTGCCGCCAGGAGCCCGGCTCGATGTCGTCGGGACGGACGTCGACGGCGATGGCCGTGTCGTAGAAGGACCGCTGCCTGTCGTCGTCATCGTCGGCGATGCGGGCGTCGTCGCGCCGGTCACGCGAGGTGACGCGGGCCGGCTTGAGCACCTTGTGCAGCGCCTCCGAGTCGCCGATCCGCGTATTGCCGCAGCGGGGGCAGGGGGTCACGTCGTCGGCGTCGTGGCCCTCGCGGACGAAGCCGCACTCCTGGCAGACCCGCCACCGCTCCCAGGCCGGGTGCTTGGCGCTGCCGAGGTCGAGGCCGGTGACGTAGTGCCGGTAACCGTGGATGTAGTAGTGGTTGCCCGGTGCCAGCTCGGTGAGCGCCTGGCTGGCGGGCCGCGCGTACTCGCGGAGCTCGGTCACGTACCGCTTGGCACCGTCGGCGTCTTCCTCGTCCCAGGTGAGGGTCGCCTCCAGGGTGGTCGAGGAGTCGATCAGCGAGTAGTTCGGCAGCAGGCCGAGGTCGACGAGCGCACTGTGCGCGTCGGTGCGGCCGATCTCGCCGATGCGCTTGGCGATGGCGCGCCGCTCGCCGAGCAGTTCCCGCTTCTGGGCGAGCTGCAGCGGGTCGGACTCGATGAGCGGTTCGGCCGCGTTATCGACGGCTGCTAGGCGGTCGCGCAGGTCGTCGAGGCGACGGTTCCAGGTGTCTTCCGCCTCGTCGGCCTTGGCCTTGATCTCGATGCGGGCGAACGCGCGGAGTTCGTCGGCGGCGGTCGCCGTGACGTGGTCGCCGAACAGGCCGAGGAAGGCCTCGGCGAGCGCGGCGGACTCCCCCGTGTCGCTGGTGACCGCGGTGACGAGGCGGCGCAGCCAGCCGGACTCGCCGAACAGCGCCGACGCGCGCCGCGGCATCGGCAGGACGCCGGGGAGCTGCCCCCGGGCGGCGAGATCGGCGAGGTGGGCGACGTACTGGCGGCGGAGGATCTCGATGGCCGACAGGTAGCAGCCGGGCGGGATGATCTCCCCGGCGATCATCTGCCGGGGCTCGGCGAAGTAGTACTGCTCCCGGGCGCGCCGGGGGTCGGCGAACGTGACGAGGAACGCGTTGCCCGTCCGGCGACCGGCGCGTCCGGCGCGCTGCACGTAGTTGGCAGGCCGCCGGGGCACGGAGGCGAGCAGGACGGCGGACAGGTCGCCGATGTCGATGCCGAGCTCGAGGGTGGGGGTGCAGGACAGCACGTTCGGGTCGTTGTAGCGGGTGCCGTCGCGGAAGGCGCGCTCGACCTGCTCGCGCTGGGCGCGGGACATCACGCCGACGTGCTCGGCGGTGACGACCTTGTACGGCATGGCGCGGATGTAGAGGTCGCGGTAGTAGTCGTCGGGCAGGTCGCGGGTGTCGCCGCTGCGCGCGGTGAGCTTTCCGGTGCAGGCGTAGCGGGGGCAGGTCCGGCCCGCCCAGTCGGCGCGGCGCTCCGGGGGGACGACCTGCTCCCAGTGGCAGGTGTCGCAGCCGAGCGTCGCGCGCTTGACCTCGCCCTCGGCCAGCAGCCGGACGCTGATGTGGCCGGGCTGCAACCCGTAGACGCGGGTGACGCCGTCGCCGGCGAGGCGGGCCGACAGCACGCCCTCGTCGGCGAGGAGGCTCAGCAGCCGCGACACGTAGGGGGCGGCCACGGCGCGCGGGATGCCGAGGCAGCGGGCGGTCCAGTCGGTGTACCAGCCCTGGGCGGTGCCGGCCACGTCAAACTCGGTGCGCTCCTTGCGCTGAGTGAGTAGGAACGTGGGGGCGGACACACCCCGCCTCGTGCGGCTGGACATCGGGAACGCGGGCATGCCATCGGGCCGGTTGCCCCAGATCGCGCCCCACCGGCGCGTGCCGGCGAGCCTGATCCACTCCCCCAGCCAGTGGTGCCTGATGCCGCCGCTGACCCGGAGGCGCTCAAGGATGCCCCGGATGAGGACGGTGAAGTCCTCCTCTGACGGAAGGCCGGTCAGCGGGGCCGAAGGACCGGTGAGCATGAGGCTTCTGGCCAGTCCGGCGAGCCGCGCGGGGTCCTCGATGACAACCTCGGCGGCGGCGGTGCGGGTGAGCTCCAGGGTGCGACCCTGACGGGACCTGAGACCGAACTCAAGGATCACCTGGAAGGCGAGCCGCTCGCTGATCAGCCGCCAGGTTTCGGCGTTGCCGGCGGTCTCCCCCGCGAGCAGCGCGTCCACCTCAGGGCGGCCCTGCAGGTCCGGCGGCACGACGGCAGGCAGCCAGTCGAGGCGACTCGCGTGGGTGATCACCTCGGCGATGAGGTCGTTCAGCGACGCCTGCCGCCCGGGTGCCCGTTCGAGGATGGCGGCGAGCAGGGTGCGCAGCGAGAACGAGTAGGAGCGGCTCGCGACGAACCCGGCGCGATGGGCCGCGTCCTGCACCGAGTCGTTGAACAGCAGCGTCTTCTTCGGGTCGGTCAGCTCGCCGCCGGTGAACAGCTCGGTGATCGCGACCGACGCGAGGCTGGCCAGGCCCGGCGCCGAGGAACCGGATGCCCTCATCGGTCTCGCAGGCCGGGCAGCGGTCGTGCTCGGCGTTGCGGTTGCCTTCCCGGTCGTGCCGCAGCTCGCACAGGACGAAGGCGCCGTCGGGCCTGCGCTCCTCGCCCGCGTCGTCGGTACCCAGGTCTCGGGCCGGGTTGAGCGGCCGGACCCGGCGGCCACTCGGGTCAAGGACGGAGACCCGAGGCGCGCCCGGATCGGCTGCGGCGCAGGCCCCGGCCTCCTGCCTGGTGGCGGCGATGAGGGGGCGGACCAGGCGCTTGTCGGTGACGGCGGTCTGGTAGATCTTCTGCGGGTTGGACTCCAGGTCCTGCGGGTCACGTTCCAGGGAGATCGCGGTCCAGCCGGAGCGGCCGCAGTGGCGGCAGTACACGGCGGGCAGCACGTCGCGCGGCGTCCCGCCGAGCGTGGTCTCCGCCTCCGGCGACGCTTCCCCGTACCAGCCGAAAGCGGGCCGGTCGCTGATCAGCCGGACGACCCGGCTCAGCGGCCGGAGCCACAGGTGGGTCTCGACGTGCAGGAACGGCCGGTCGCCGACCGTGCGGGCGTCCGAGAGGAGCGCGGCGAACCTCGCGAGCGCGATGGCCGCCGTGCGGGAGTTCTGCCGGAACGCCGTCCCCCACGGGTACGCGCCACGGCGCGGCAGGTCTTCGAGGATCTCGTTCGCTGTCGACGGGTTGTCGCCGAGGACCCCGATGAGCGCGTGGGTGAGGACGTGGCGGCGCAGGACGCCCGTCAGTTCCTCGGGTGACAGGTCGGAGCGTCCGGTGACCGCCGCGGCGATCTCCCGCATCGCGTCCGGCCTGAGCCTTGGGTCGTCGATGCTCGCGAGGACCTGCGGCTCGGGAAGCGGGAGGCTGATGTCGATCGGCTCGAGGAAGTCGTCAGGCGACTGGCGACGCTCCCCGATTACCGACTCCGCGGGGAACGGGACGCCGAAGACCTCCTCGGCGACCGCGCGGATCCGGTCGGTGTTACCCGCCTCCCCCAGGGTCGCGCTGGTGGCGACGGGGCAGATCCGCCCCAGGGGGTTGCCGGGTTCGGGTGCCTCCGACGACGGCCGCGAGGCGGCGCAGCAGCATGGCGACGTCGGTGCCCTGCGCGCCGTCGTAGGTGTGGAACTCGTCTACCACGATGTAGCGGAGGTCGGCGCTCTCCCACAGCGGCACGTCGTCGGCCCGCTGCAGCAGCAGGTCGAGCATCTTGTAGTTGGTGATGAGGATGTCCGGCGGGGTCCTGCGGATGTCGGACCTGTCCGTGAGGACCCGCTGGTAAGTCGTGTCCGGCTGCTCGCCGACGTACAGGCCCGCGGTGACACCGGGCAGATCGTGCGTGATCAGCAGGTCGTTGATCCGGTTCGCCTGGTCGGCGGCCAGTGCGTTCATCGGGTACAGCAGGACGGCCTTCACGCCCGCCTTCCCGGCGGCGCGGTCGCGGCGGCAGTGGTCGAGGACCGGGATCAGGAACGCCTCGGTCTTACCGGACCCGGTGCCGGTCGTGATCAGCGTCGGCTGAGGCTGGCGGTCTTTGCTGTTCAGGCGTCGCCATGCCTGGACCTGGTGCAGGTATGGGGTGGGGTCGTCCGGCGCCCACTCCAGGATCTCCCGCCACTCCCCCGCCGCCTGCACGAACGGTGCCCTGATCCGCAGGTACGGGCCGCGGAACATGCCGTTCGCCGGGTCGTTCAGGAACCGCTCCAGGCTCTCCCGGGCGGGACGGTCGGCGAGGGCGAACGTCGTGGTGAGGTACTGGGTGAGGTTCCGCTTCAGTTCCTCGGCGGCCAGGGTCGGTCTCACGGCGCGTCTCCCTTCATCCGCTGGGTGAAGGCGGCATGCGCCTGACGGTACTCGGCGATCCGGTCAGCCTTGTAGAACGGCGCGGTGTAACCATCGGGGACCGGGTTCTTCTCCGGGTCCTCTAGGTAGGCCTGGAAATGTTCCCAGTGCTCCTTGGTCTGGCCGGTGCCGTACGTGTTCCAGTTGCCGGCGATCTTCCGGCCGTTGGTGTCGAACCACATGACGTCCTCGTAGTCGCCGAGGACCGGGTAGCGGGCCGGGTAGATGGCCTCTAGCTGCTCCTCCGTGATGCCCAGCCAGACGGCAACAGAGCGTCGATCTCTACGAGAGCAGCACGACGCTCGTACTCGGTGCGGAGCGGGGTGGCGCGTTCCCACGTTGGACCGACGTTACTCAAGGGTGCGATGTTGGGCCAGTTGACGGTCCAACCTTCATCGCGCCAAGCGTCCTCGAAAAGTTCGGACCACAGATCAGCGTAGGCGGTAGTGAGACAGTTGAGGCGGAGTGCTCGTAGAAGGAGTGGTGGCACAAGGCAGTGATTTTCACGCAGTCCTGGGAGGGCATTAACATCTGGCGCACGGAAGTGCGTGCGTCCCGTTACTCGTAGCCAGTAGTCAATCGGCAAGGCCGCGAATAGACCTGCCACCAATGCAGTACCTCGGTTGGTAGGCATCCCCAAGGAGTGGGCAACATCGACGTGCGCCGGACCAGGCGGAATTATCGATGAGAAGAGACTTCTGTCAGTATTGTGGGCGATCATCGAGCGCCACATTACCCGATATATTTCAGTGTAGGGTCGCCGATTCTGCGTGCGATGATCGACCCACTGCTCCTGAGCCCTGCGGTATGTTTCCGCATCGGCTGCGCGAGTGTACTCCGAGCGAGGAAGCGCATCTACTTGCAGCTTACGCAGATCCTGCGGACGTCCCTTAGTGCCAGTCTCGGGAGGCTGCTTGAAGAACGGTGTTGCAACACCGATCTGCGGACCTTTGAAAATGACATGAGACCAGTCACTCGGATCATGGATTTGCCATTTTATCAGCCCTATCTTTTTCGCCTGCCCCTCGTCGTATCCTAGGAAAACCTGGGGCTTGAAGTCGGCGAGACGGGGTTGGAATCGCCCCAATGCCGACACCACTCCTTGCTCATGGATGGTTACCAGATGAAGGAGCTTTGTATGTTCGACGGATTGCCCTTCACCACCCGACACCAGTCCCCACAAAGCGAGCATCCCGTGATCCACGAAGATGACCCTATCCGGGTGGGGTCGCCGGTCCCAGTCACCTTTGTACTTCACACCGGGCAATCCGTCTTCGCTACCCCACCCTTGGGGGATCTCGCCGACTTCAGCGAACTCCAGCGATTGCGGGAGCTCTCCAGCATCGAGCAGCCAGCTCAGATGCGCGAATCTTATATCACCCGGCCGACCATAGATATGAATACCGAATTGTGCGGTACGAGATACCGGAGGCGCAAAGAAGCGATTACCCGAGTTGACATAATCTCCGTGAATCCTTAGCCGCCTATACGCTTCGGCGCGAAGAAGACGTTCAGCATCTCCCGTGAAGTGAGTATCGGGATGCAGGAGCCCCACGGCCCCATAGAGACCCGTATTCCCCCAACAACGAATCATGAAGGCTCGATAAAAATCTGGCTTAGTGCCCACCAGAAGCCGATAGACAGACACGGATCCTATAAACTCAGAAATTCCCGCCTGCACAGCCCGCTCATCCAGGACGAATCCCCTCACTGGTCGCGAGGAGATTAGTTGCTTTATACGATTAGCCCGTTCGGCAACCGGATTGTTTTCGACGAGCTCGAACCAGGGATCGCACTCCGCTAGAACCGCATTCTCGTCCCACTGCGGTTGGACCCACGGAGGGTTGCCGACCTGGAGGTCGAAGCCGCCCTCGGCGAACACGCTCGCGAAGCGGAGTTCCCAGTGGAAGAAGCCTTGGTCAGCGGCGATCTCCTCGGCCGTTTTTAGCCAGGGGAACCGTTCGGCGACACGCATGAACGAGTCCATGTCCATGTGGAAGGCGTCTTCTACCTCTTCCTCGTAGGCGCTCAACTCGGTGAGGTTGTCCCAGGTGCGGCCGAGGGTGCCTTCCTTGATGTCCTGGCGGCCGAGGAGGGCCTCGGCGAAGTCGAGCCAGTCGTCGAGGTTCGCTAGCGGGACCGGGGAGCGGTGAGTGACGGTCGGCTTGGCGGGGCGGGGCTTCCTCGGGGCGGCCTCCGCGAGGGTTAGCTGCCTGGGAGTCTCGCCGAAGAGGGAGTCCATCTCCCAGACGACGGGGAAGTTCGGGTCCGGGTCGACCGGGGCGGGTTCCGGTGCTCCGCTGGGTCTCCGGTTCAGGAGTAATAGGCAGGGACGTGGTTTTGTACACGCCCGCAGAGCCATCGAGCAGGTCTGCCTTGTCGAGGGGCCAGAACCAGAGGGCGCACCAGGCGTCCATGACGGTCTTCAGGCGCCAGTACGGGGTGCCTGGGCGTCGTCAGGTCTGCGACGATCTGGTCGCGCGGGATCGCTTCCTGCGCGTGCGGCAGGTTCTCCGCGCCCCAGACCTCGATCGGGCGGCTGATCTCGCGTTCGGAGATGCGCAGGCGCTCGATGACCAGGCTCCACAGGTACTCGGCGCGGGCCGACAGGGCCTGAAGGCGCTGTACCTGGGTCAGCTTGTGGCCAGCGGACCTGCGATCCGAGGGAGCCTTCTGGAGCTGCTTGCGCCAGGTCGCCAGCTGCTTCGCCTGCTCGGGGGCGAGTTCCTTCGCGTCCTTCTCCCCCGCGACCGCGCCCCAGCCCGCGGCCGGGAGCAGGAAGTGGTGGACGTGGCCCGGACGGGATCTCGCCAGCGGAGAACGGGTGGTCGACCGGGGCGGTCTTCAGCCACTGGCCCTTCGCGAGGGCGTGTGCCGGGTAGAGCCGGCGGCCCGCGCCGATCAGGGAGTTGCCGCGGACCAGGTGCAGGCCGAACCATGGGGCCTGCAGGCCGCGGTGCATGACGTTGAGCCAGATCGAGACCTCGGCCAGTTCGACGGCGGTCTCGTTGAGGTCGACGCCGTAGCAGTTGTGCAGCGCGATGTACGCCTTGACCCGCTGCAGGGCGAGGGCACGCTCCTCCGGCTCCAGCGGCTCGAGCCGTTCGCTTGCGTCCTTGCGGAGTTCCTCTTCCTCGCGCAGCTTCAGGTAGAGGGCCGCCGTCTGGTCGATGGCCTCGTTGAGGAACGCGCCGGAGCCGAGGGCCGGCTCGCAGATGCGCCAGCGGAGCACCTGGTCGGCGGTGACCTTGCGTGCCGTCTTCGGCGTTCTCCTGCTCCTTGACCCGCTGCTCCAGGGCGAGCTGAACGGTGACCGAGGTGAGCGACTGGGGGGTGTAGTAAGAGGCGCTGGTCTGCCGGTCGCGGCCGGCCAGGCGGTACACGAATGAGCCGGGCGCGTACCTGACCCGCTCCCCGGTCTGGAAGCCGTTCTCGTCCTTGACCATGACGAACACGTCGTCGGCGTAGTCGGGGACCTTAGAGGCGGGGATCATCCACGAGCCGCCGGTCGGGTCGCCGCCCTTGCCTTCCTTGGAGGGCTTCGCGACCTCGTAGAGTTCCTCGGCGGCGATGAAGCCGGTGTAGGACATGAGGCCCTCGTAGACCGCGCCGAGTTGGGAGATGCCGAGCTGGGCGTAGGAGATGAAGCCGCCGCGCTCGGTCTTGCCCCGGCGGCCGCCCCGGCCCGCGCCCGCCCTTCGACAGCATGAGGCGGCGGAGCACCTGGTAGAGCGCACCGTCGCGGAGGCGAGTGTCGTAGGAACGAGGCCCGCCCTCTTGAGAATCCACGCCTTCAAAGTCATCGGCCGGATCAACGAGCCTGCCGATTAGCTTCGTCCGGGTCGGGTCGAAGAGGTCGGCCTTCATCGCCTCGAACTGGAGGCCTTCCCCGTCGCCAGGGTTGGCGTGGCCGTCGTTGACCATGCGGAACAGGACGGCCAGGGACTCATACAGGTGGAAGCTCTCGCGGGCTTCCCCTCCCCCGAGGCGGCGGGCGACGAGTTCACCGAGGCGGGCCATCGAGTAGCCGGCCATGTAGTCCTCGTCGTCGACCGGGAGGATGCCAAGCTCGGGCCGTGCCTCGGCGTAGAGCAGGAACAGGATCCGGTAGAGGTAGCGGAGCGACTGGCGGCCCAGGTCCTTGGCGAGGTTCCCGTCGTAGATCCTGGCCGGGTCGTCGACGCCTTGTTCGCGGAGCCGGTCGAGTACCTCGTTGGCGATGATCTGCACGGACTCGCGCAAGCCCTCGCGAAGCTCGGCCGAGACGCCGACCGCATGCTGCCGGGAGCCGTCGACGAAGGCGGCCAGGGGTTCCTCGCCGCCTTCGGCCGGGGGCTGAAGGGCGTCGGCGGAGAAGAGGGCGGCGATCAGTTCCAGTTCGGCGTTGTCGGCACGTTCCAGCGCCGCGTCGAGGGCAACGGCCAGGTAGCGGCCCTCCGCCCAGGTGAGCCGGTCGGCGAGGACGATCACGCCGCCGTGCAGCAGCAGGATGTACCTCGGGGGCTCATCGGCGGCGAAGAGCCAGCGGGCGAGCTTGGCACCGGTCTCGATCTTCTCCCGGCTGGACAGTTCCAGTGGCGCGAGGAGCCGGCCTGCCGCCGTCGGCGTCGAAGGCGGCGTCGGTGTCGGTGGCCCAGGCGCAGTCGATAGCGAGGACGTTCTGGCCGGAGTAGGCGACCGGGACCCCGAATGGCTCGCCCGCGCGCTCGACGGTCAGCACCTGCGGGGCAGCGGTGAAGCCGAGAGCGCGGAGCACGGAACCGTTCAGCCCGCTTATTTCTTTTACTTCTTGTTCTTTTAGTGCTTTTTGGCGAAGCTGACCGGACTCGGAGCCGTCCTGCAGCGACAGGCGCGCGTCGAAGTACTCGCGGCGCAGGGCGCGCAGGCCCTTGACGGGGGTGCGCTCGCCTGCCTTGTCGCGTTCGGCCCAGCGAGTGCGAAGGCTGGTCTTCTTCGCCAGGTCGCGGGGCAGCACCTCGGCGAGGTAGTGCGGGGAGAGGTAGTCGCCGCGGTTGGTGATGGAGTCGTAGCTCATCGGGCGCTCTCCTCGTCGCGGGGAAAGGACGGCGAGGACGCGGAGCAGCGGCTCTCCGGTGGTGCGGAGCGCATCGGTGAGGCGGCGCAGGTCCGTGGCCGTCTCGCTGACCTGCTCGCGCCTGCTCCGCTGCTGTGCCTGCAGGGAGTTCAGGCTGAGCTGCTCCCAGGTGCCCAGGCGGGCACGGTACTCCTCGATCGGGCCGTTGACCTTGGCGTCGTATGCGGCGCGGCTGGCCTCCAGGTGCTCGCGGGCCGCGTCGACGGCGGCGGGCACAAGGCGCTCTAGGGCGGCGATGTCGCCGAACTGGCGGGTGTTGACCAGGTTGGGGCCGATGTCTGCCCGGGTGAGCACGTCGGTCATGTCCGCGACGCGCGGGCTGCCGGGGAGCCCGGTGACCGCCATCCACTCGACGACGGTGGGCTGGCCGAGGGCGTTGGAGTAGACGCCCTCGATGAGGAAGGCGGGCTCGGCGACCTCGGCGAGCAGCACCGGGGCCTGCTGGCGGGGGACCTGGAGCAGCACCTTGTCGGTCAGCCAGTCGATCATCGGGTGCAGGTCAGAGAGGTAGGCGATGTCCGGCCACCATGTCTTGGTCGTACGGGCCTCGTCGAGCTTGCGCTGCGCGAGCCGTTTGCTGAACGTCACCTTCATCCGCTCGTCGACCTTGTGCAGGCGCAGGTAGGACGCGGGCAGCACGGAGAGCCGCTGGATGAGGTCGTCCGGCGGTGCGAAGGCGAGCAACTCGCCGTCGTCGTCGACGTGCAGGCCGGATGCGGCCTCGGTGAGGGCGGCGCGGGCGAACTGCTCGGTGGACGCGAACAGGCGGGGCAGGTGGGCGCGTTCCGGTGCCGCGTCGGCTGGCTGGTCACCCACGCCGCCGAGAAGGTCGGCGAGGAACTCGAGGCCGGGATCGGTGCCCGCCAGTTCGTCGATGGACTGCTCGACGGTCTTGCCGACGAGGAGGTCCTTGACCAGGCGGTCCTCTTCCTTCGCGGAGGTGAACTGGCGGGTGACGCCCTCGGCGGTGCCGAGCTGGTTGTGCGCGGTCTCCTCCCGCTTGAGGAGCTTCTCGGCGACGGTGGTGTCGTCCTTGGCACCCTCGGTGGCCGAGGTGAGGACCAGGGCGGCGAACTGGGGCTGGTGGACCTGGCCGTAGCGGTCGATGCGGCCGTTGCGCTGCTCGATGCGGATCAGCGACCAGGGCAGGTCGTAGTGGATGAGGTGGTGGCACTGGGCGTGCATGTTCACGCCCTCGGAGAGGACGTCGGTGGTGAGCAGGACGCGGACCAGGGAGTCGGTGAGGGTGAAGCGCTCGATGATCTTCTGCTGCCGGGTGTCGGAGAAGCCGGCGTGCATGAGCTCGACTTGCTTGTCCGTCTCACCGTCCTCGACCAGTCGTTCCTTGGTGAGGCCGAGCTTGGCAGGAAGGACCTTGCTCAGCCATTCAAGGGTGGGCACGGACTCGGAGAAGACGACGGCGCGGGTGTCGCTGTGCGAGCCGACGCCGATCTCCTTCAGGTGCGCGACGAGCTTGTTCAGCTTGGCGGAGTCGGCGTCTGTGACCTGGTCGGCGAGGCCCGCCAGGCGTTCCAGGGCTGCCTGTTCCTTGGTGTCGGTGCTGTTCTTCGCCCGCTTGCGGGCGGTCGCGGCGAGGGCCTTGTGGCTGGAGAGGAACGTCTTGAGGAGGGTATAGGGGAACAGCCGCCGGTCGGTGCCCGCGCCTGGTGCTTGCGCGGGATTGTCGAGCCAGGTGCTGGTGAGTTCCGCGAAGACCTGCTCCTCGGCCGCTGACGCGGGGCAGTGCAGGGGGACCGACGGGCCGCGCTCCCGCCACTTCCCGCCGATCTCGTTGGTGACCTCGCGGCTGATCTTGGTCCGGCGGATGTACAGGTGGTCGATGTCCTTGGCCTGGTAGTTCCGCTCGTCCGCGATGGCGGCCGGGTCGAGCATCTCGATCAGCTGGGCGAAGGACTGGGCGTCGCCGTTGTGCGGGGTGGCGCTGGCGAGCAGCAGCGCGTCGGTCCGCTTGGCCAGGCGCTGCGCCAGCCGGTGGCGGAGGTTCTGGCTGCCCGAGCCGATCAGGTTGTGCGATTCGTCGATGACGACGGCGTCCCAGTGCATGTTGTCGAGGTGCTGGCCGAAGCGGCCCACGTTCTTCAGCGTGTCGACGGAGATGATGATCCGCTTGTAGTACGTGAACGGGTTGCGGCCAGCCGGGATCTCCCGCTGGATTCGCTCGATGCCGACCGAGTCCAGGCGGATGAGCGGGATCGCGAACCGCGTCCACAGTTCCAGCTGGAACTGCTCAAGGACCTGCTGCGGGGTGACGACGAGGATGCGGTCGCCGCGTCCCCTTCTGATGAGCTCGGCGAGGATGAGGCCGATCTCCAGGGTCTTGCCGAGTCCGACGACGTCCGCGAGGAGGATGCGCGGCCGCAGGTTCTTGAGGGCGAGTTCGGCGGGGCGCTGCTGGTAGGTGAGCGCGTCGAGAAGGAAGCTGTCGGGCATCGCGAGACCGCGCTCGGACTGCGGGAGCGGGGTGCGGCGCAGCGTGGCTTCCAGGTACAACCGGGACAGGGCGAACGCGGACGTCTCGTCGCGGAAGAGCATGGTCTTGCTGGGGTCGAGGAGGACCGGCTGCGGGTCTTCGAGCGCGGTAAAGAAGACGGCGCTCTCCTCGCGGACGAACTCGCTCACGCCGGTCGCGGTGATCTTGTAGCCGGCGTGCGCGGTCTGCGCACAGTTGCGCACCAGCCACTCGGCGCCGCGGACCTCGATCCGCGCGCCTGGCGGGAAAGGCGTCGCTGCCTGCTTGTCGTCGGTGTCGGTCGTGCTCATCAGTCGCTTGGTTCCCTGAACATCGTTTGCTGGCCGTAGTCGCTGTGGTTGCTAGAAGGGTGCTGATGCGGCGTAGTCACGGCGGAGCCGTTCGGCCGCCTCCTTGACGAGCGTGCGCGGGACGCGAGGGTCGCCCTCCGGATCCGGCAAGCGCTGCGGCGAGGGCACGGTGCGTGGGCCCTCGGGGTCTCCCGGCTGGTCCCGGAAGGTGGCCTCCGCTAGGCGCCGGACGGCGGCGTCCGGGTCGCCCAGGCCCGCGTCCGCGAGGATCTCGGCCAGTTCCGCGCGGACCTCGCCGACCGCGGGCCTGGCCCCCGCCGAGTACGCGACCATGCCGGAGATGGCGGTGAGCAGGACGGCGGGGACGCCGGACAGGTCAGGCTCGATCGCCGGGTCAGCGATGGCGCTCTGCGTGTCGCGTCCCGTCTCGCCCTGGTACGGGTAGTGCCCGGCCACCGCGTACGTCAGCGTCGCGCCGAGCGCGTAGACATCCGTCGCGGCGGTTACGTCTCGTGACGATATGGCCTGCTCCGGGGACATGCAGGCCGGGGTGCCGAGCACGTCGTTGGTGAACGTGAGATGCCCCGGCCGGTCGGTCAGGGCCGCCAGGCCGAAGTCGATCACCCGGGGGCCGTCCGGGCCCAGGATGACGTTGCCCGGCTTCAGGTCCCGGTGCAGGACGCCCGCCTGGTGAATCGAGGCGAGCGCGTCGGCCAGGGCGATGCCGAGGGCCGCGACGAGGGCCGCCGGCAACGTGCCGTGCTCGGCCACGTACTGAGTGAGCGTCAGGCCCCGGATGTACTCGGCGGCAAGCCACGGCATCGGCTCACCGGGGGCAGCCGCGGCGATGAGGTTGGCGACCCGAGGCCCCTGCACCATCTCCATGGCCTCGACCTCTCGCTCGAAGCGGCTCCTGAGGGTCGGGCGCTCTACGTAGAAGTCGCGGATCGTCTTCACCGCGAGCTCGTCGCCGTCGGGAGTGACCCCGTAGTAGACGGTGCCCATGCCGCCCTCACCGAGCCGGCCGCGCAACGCGATGCCACCGAGTTCGGTGGGATCGGCCGGCTTGAGGGGTTCCACTCACACCTGCCTTGGCCTTGCGGCCGGAACGGGTACCTGATGACTGCGGGGTACAGCGTAGTGAATCTGGCAGGGCTCTGTCATATCTCAGCTTGAATCGTCAATATCCCACCACGTAAGGGAATCTCATCCGTCCCGATGGTCTCCTCCGGAGCGTGGTGGAATTTGATGTGATGCAACCTCAGCGCACGCGGCCCTCAACGAAATCCTCGGGATCTACCAGATCCAGTCAAACCAACTAACCTGGCTATTGGCGTGATGATTTCAAGATCACCTTCTGCGTCCAGGCACTGGATCTGCCCTTGCCGCGGTCTGAGGCAGGCCCTGTCATAGCAGGTCGCGGCCAGCCAGGGCATGTCCGCCTTCCGCCGGGACGCCCTCGGCAACGCGGGAGCGGAATCATCTTCCGTACGAATTACCAGAAATCCCGGACGGCCGCCTGATTCCTTCGCGGAAGCGACAGAGGACCTCAGCCAGCAACTCGAGCAGCTTTCGGTCGGTCTGCGCGTACGTCTCCGTACCCACGATGAGCGGCTTCTGCACTGGGCTGACCGGCCTCACCCAGCAGGAGGTCAATCCCGGGATCAGCTTCGCCGAGGCGTGCCGGATCCTCATCGCTGATCACCAGCCCCGACATCCCCGCGGTGAAGACGGCGGCCTTCGAGAACGGCCGGGGCGGCTCGCTGCGCTTTAGCTTGCTTCCTTACCCGTTTCCGGTTGCGCAGTCTGCGTCTTGGGCGGACGGCCGGGCTTGCGGTCCCGGCGCGCGAAGACATCGATCGCGTCGCGGAGCCAGAGCTTGCCGGTTCGCAGCTCGTACATCGGCTCGGGAAAGCCGGAGTTAGTGACGGCGAGCTCGCGCACGCGCTGCTGAGATACGCCGAGCATCTCTGCGGCCTCCGGAACGGATACCAGTTCCGGCAGCGTCGGCCTCGCGTTCTCCGCGTCGAGCACGTCCTGGCGGACCGCCTCGGCGCGAGCGACCGGCCAGGAGGGCATGCCAGCCTTGCAGGCGAGCTTCTCAAGGAAGGGCGCACCGTGCAGGACAGCCTCCCACGCGCTGGGCGCCTGGATGCTAAATGTGGCGTCCCATGCCCCGGTCCCGGCGGAGACGACTCCGTCATGCTCCGCGAGCAGTTCCATCAGGGCGTCCGCGGCGTTCTCGTCAACCGCGAGGTCAAGGGCGCCGGCAGGCGGCCGCGCCCCCACGTGGATGCTGTACCAGTCCCAGTCCATGCCGGTCACTTCCTCTCCGGTGGCCAGTGCCCGCCTTTGCGCCGAATCTCGGCGAGCCAGTTGCTGTATGTCCGCTGTGAGCTTGGGGTCTTCGGGACCTTGATGGGAGTCTGCGCCGTGTCCGACGGCAGGAGCTTCGGGTACCCGTTCCCCGGAGGCCTCTTGTAGGTCCAGCCTTCGCTGTCGATGAGGTACCTGACAACCCTGCGGTAGTCCTTGGGATCTCGCCCCCTGGCCGGTCGGTATCCATCGTACCTCTTTTCCTTGCGACATCACAAGAGATATTATTGCATCCATCTGATTACATAAAGTTATGTTTACCTGTACCGCAGCCCGGACATATTGCGTAGATTTCGTAGTCGACTACTAACGACAGAAATCGTGCATCAATAGTCTAAGGGCGTGAGGCTATCCAACATGCAGGGCTGCATCGACTGGCAGATCATGCGGCGAACGCTGCGCCGGGCCGACTTCGATGACGCGCCGCGCGCCGCGGCGGAGAAGCAAACGGGAATGGAACCGCGGCGCAGGATGGCCGCTCCGGGGAAGCAGTTGCGCACATCGGGGAAGCTCGCGGCGGGGATCGCTATCTCGATGTCCCCTAGGCAAGCTTCATGGCTGAGTTCGTTAACCGGCGAAGCGAGTTGACCGCGCTCTCCGAATGGTGGGAGCGCGACAGCAGGCCAGCACTGATCTGGGGACGGCGGCGGGTCGGCAAGTCCGCGCTGATCGAGCGATTCGGCGAACTCACCGGCGCGCGAGTGCTGTCACACACTGGTGCCGGGCGTCCGGGGGCCGGTGAACTGGAGATGCTATCCCGGCGGGCGGCTGCCATCACCCGCACGGGTATGGACGCACCGGCAACGGTTCCGTATCGCGACTGGGACGAAGCGCTTGAGCACATCGCAAGCCAGGCCGAGGATGAGCCGCTCCTGCTGGTGCTCGACGAGTTCCCCGAGTTGGTCTCCACTGCGCCGGATCTGCCGGGAGTGCTTCGTGGGTTCCTCGACCGGCTACCGCCGTCATCGAAGCTGAAGATCATTATCTGCGGGTCCGCGGTCCGCTCCATGGAAGCACTCCGGGAGTACCGCGCGCCGCTCTACGGGCGGTTCGACCTCACGCTCTACCTGCACCCGTTCTGGCCGCATGAAGCCGCCGAGGTGCTCCCGAATCTCGCTCCGGCCGACCGTGCCGTGGTCTACGGCATTCTGGGCGGCATCCCGCTCTATCTCTCCTGGTGGAACCAGGACCAGTCGATACGCCAGAACCTGCTGCGCCTCGCCTGCCAGCCGGGCAGCCGCCTGCAGTCCGAGGGTCGGCTTATCCTCGCGACCGAGGCAGACCATGGCGACCTCCCCGGTGCCGCTCTCAGCGCGATCGCGACCGGTGCTACCAGGTTCACCGAAATCGCCGATGCGCTCGGCTCCAACCCGACCCGGACACTGGACCGCCTCACCGAACTGCGACTGGTCGAGCGGATCACCCCCGTCACCGAGGACGAGCGCCGGAGCAAGAACCGGACCTACCGGATCGCGGACAACTTTCTCGCCTTCTACCTCGGGCCGCTGTCGCGGTTCCAGCCGGAAATCGAGCGCGGCCTCGGTGACACCATCGTCGACGCGCTCCTCGACCGCCTAGACGACTACATGGGGCGAGCTTACGAGGATGCGTTCCGCCAGCACCTGCGCCGTCTGGCGCGCGAGGGCACACTGGGCCCGAAGATCGTCGCCATCGGCCCGTGGTGGACACGAGACGGAAACAACCAGATCGACGCCGTCGTCATGGCCGAGCACGACAAGAAGCGCGTCCCGGTGCTGGTCGGAGAATGCAAGTGGGGAAAGCACGTCGATGCCTCGCGCATCAAGGCCACCCTCATCCGCAAAGCCGCAAGCCTGGCCCAGGAGAGCGAAGACCTACGGTACTGCGTCTGCGCTCGCGACGAGATCGTCAACGCCGACGGTGACACGCTCACGGTGACAGCCGCCGACATCTTCGGATGATCCGCGAGACTCCGGCCTCCGCGTTCGAGGGCACGCTCCAGATTCTCGGGAAACACGAGCACGTGCCGGAGCCCCGACTGGCGTGGCGCTGACGGGCCGCCGGGACGGTCAACCGCTGGCTCCCTGTCCAGGCCCCATGTCCAGGCCGGGGGCCTGGACGGGTGGCAGCGCGGCTTCCAGCAGGCCCGCGAGGTACTTCCCAAGCGTGCCGCACTGCGTTCCGCGCTGGGTGAGCCACGCGTGTACGAGCCGGCCAGCGAGCGCGTCGTCTAGGTCGAGGCCGTGCGGCCACATGGCGGCCGGCCGTACCACGGTTAGGTCGAGCGGGTCGGCAGGGAGCACGAGGTCACCCGCTGCCGGCCTGGGCCGGTCGAAGAGGACGCGCTGGGCGGTACCGCCGAGAAACGCCGCGCGCTGCTCGTCGGTGGGGTTGAACCGCTCGATCCAGCCGATTGCGTCGGCGAGCGACTCGTCCCGCCAGTACAGGACTGGAGCCTCCGAGCCCCACATGATGCGCTGCCAGCCAACCCGGTCGATAAGTTCCCGCACCCAGGAGGTGAGCGTCGCGGGTTCGAAGAGGGTCTGCCGGGAGAAGATTACGAAGAAGCGCTCATGGGCGAAGAGGTCCGCGACCGCCGGCCGCGCACCGAAGATGCTTGGATCAGTGGGCCCTGCGAAGTGGCCGCCGATCGCCAGCGCTCGCGGGTACTCCTCAAGGAAGCGCAGCAGTGTCCGCGCCCCGCCGGCGAGGCCGGCGTCGCCGCCGCAGACCAGAGCGATGCCGCCGGCGTCGCCGATCTGATCCAGCAGCCAGGGTGAGTCGCGTACGTCGCCGCTGGACAGGCGCAGCCCCGCGAAGCCAGCTCGCAGCTGGGCCGCGACGACCGCTTCGACCTCCCGGCGGTCTCGGCCGAGCGGGATGCCAAGGCCGAGGAACCGGTCAGGAGCCGTGGTGAACGCGTGGTGCACGCTGGCGAGATCGGGACAGGTCTCGAAGGGGCACACCATGGACCGCGTGATCGATGCGCGGTCCATCACCGCGAGTGCGTCCTCGGGCGACTGGAAGCGAGGCAACCCGAGGTGCTGGTACGCGTCGATGATCATGCTGGTCGGCGACCTCTATGGTCCGGGCGCCGATCGGGTGATGGCGCGTGAGCCGTGCTGCAATGATCGGCACGGTTGGGGGTGCGGGCAAGCCGTCGTCCCGCCATGCTGGACGGCCAGGGCCGGACCCACCTGAATGCGGCCCGGTCAGGCGTCCCTCGTCCGCGGCGTGCTACGCCACCAGGTGGGAGCGCGGGGGCCGGTGCATCTCAAGCATGCGGGACAGCGCCACCGCGGTGGTCTGTACCGCAGGTGCAAAGCGCTGGGCCTGTCCGAGCGCGGTCGCGCCAGTCACGGAGATCGCGCCGACGACGACGCGGTGCGCGAAGATGGGAGCGGCGACGCAGAAGAGGCCGATTTGCGACTCCTCGATGTCGTAGGCGACCTTCACCTCCCGGATCGAGGCGAGTTCCTTGCGCAGCGCGGCGGAGTCGACGATCGTCTTGGGGGAGAGAGCCTTGAGATCCCCACCGAGCACGGACTCGACGAACTCGTGGTCGCTGTGGGCGAGGATCGCCTTCCCGAGCGCCGTGCAGTGTATGGGCAGCCGGCCGCCCGCGCGCGAATGGGGTACCCGCAGCGAGCGGCTGGAGATCTTCTCGACGTAAACGATGTCCTGGCCGTCGCGGATGGCGAGATTCGCGGTCAGATGGGTGACCTCGTTCAGGCTGTGCGCGAAGGGGACGGCGACTTCGCGCAGCCGCTGCGCCGGCACCAGGTGCCCGAGCTCCAAGAGGTGGACACCGAGGCGTACGCCGCGCGGTCCGCGCTCGAGCGCCCCGGAGTTCACCAGTTCGGTGACGAGCCGGTGGGTCGTTGACTTGGGGATTCCCGAACGGCGGGCCAGTTCGCTGATGCTCAGTTCGGCGTTGTTGACCGAGAAGACGTCCAGCAGGCGCAGCCCTTTTGACAGCGAGGACTCCCCGTCCTGGATAACGGGACGGCCCATAGAAACTCCTTTGCCTGCTTGCCAAGATCGGCTCTGTCCGATCGAAGGGAACCTTACATGTCCACAGTGCTCTGGTGAATGACCTAATCGTCGATGCCGCACGCCTGCACCGCATCGTGTCAGAGACGCTCATCGGGTACGGTGCCAGCGCGTCCGACGCGGACCGGCAAGCCATGATCTTTGTCGAGGGCGACCTGCGGGACCAGCATTCGCACGGCGTGCGGCGGCTGCCGGTACTGGTCGAGCGGATGCGCGGCGGGCTGGCCGACTCGGACGGCGGTCCGGAGCTGACCTGGATCACCGATGCGGTACTGCGCGTCGACGGGCACCGCAGCTTCGGCCCGGTCGCCGCGTTCGCGGCGACCGACGCGATCCTGGAACGCGCGGACAGCACCGGCATCGCCATCGCGACGGTCAGCAACTCCAATCACCTCGGCATGCTCGCGCCGTACGTCGAGCACATGGCGGCGGCGGGGCAGATCGGCCTGGTACTGACCACCAGCGAGGCGCTGGTGCACCCGTGGGGCGGTACCCGGGCGATGGTCGGTACCAACCCGATCGGGATAGGGGTTCCGACCACCACCGAGCCGATCGTCCTGGACATGTCCACGGCCGAGGTCTCGATGGGCAAGATCCTCGAACACGCGGTACGGCGCAGTCCCATTCCGCTCGGCTGGGCGATCGACCGTACCGGCGCGCCGACGACCGATCCGGACGAGGCGGCCCAGGGCGCCCTCGCGCCGTTCGGCGGCGCCAAGGGGTACGCTCTGGGACTCGCGTTCGAGGCGATTGTGAGTGTGCTCACCCGGTCCGCGTTCGGCACCGCGGTCAAGGGCACGCTCGACACCGACAACCCCTGCACCAAGGGGGACATTTTCCTCTGCATCTCCATCGACAGGTTGGGCCTGCGGCCGGAACTGCCGGCGCTCGCGGCCTACCTGGAGCAGGTCAGGGACAGCGCGGCAAGCCCCGGTTCGGTGACCATCCCCGGTGACCGGGCGCGGGCGGCCAGGAGCAAGCGCCTCGCCGACGGCATACCGCTGCATCCCGAGGTGTGGGCACATGTCATCCGGCTCCACGAGGAGGCCATCCATGAGTAGTAACCGCGCGGTGAGCAGTCACACCGCCGAGAGCCCGTTCGGCCTGCTGCGGCTGCCGGGCAACGTCGCCTTCGGCGTCGGCGCGATCGACTCCATCGGCGAGGTCACCGCAGTCTTCGGGCGCCGGGTTTTCGTCTGTGCCGACCCGTTCATCGCCAGCACGAAGAACTACCGCCAGGCTGCGGAGAGCATGGCTGCCGCTGGCCTGACCGTAGAGACGTTCACCGATGTCGTACCCGAACTGCCGGTCGACGCCGTGCAGGCGGCCGGCGGTGTCGCCCGGAGCTTCGCCCCCGACGTCATCGTCGGCTTCGGCGGCGGCAGCGCCATGGACCTGGCGAAGCTGGTGGCCCTGCTCGTCTCGCACGACGCGCCGCTGGCCACCTTCTACGGCGAAAACCGGGTGCCAGGGCCCGTGGTGCCGGTCGTGGCGGTGCCGACGACGGCCGGCACCGGCTCGGAGGTGACTCCGGTCGCGGTGGTGAGCGATCCCGGCAGGGAACTCAAGGTCGGTGTGTCCAGCCCGTGGCTCATCCCGCAACGGGCGATCATCGACCCGGTGCTCGGGGTCGGTGCCCCGCCGCCGGTCACCGCGTACGCCGGCATCGATGCCCTCGTGCACGCGGTCGAGGCGTTCACCGCGGCCTGCCGAAAGCCGGTGTGGGACGAGGTACTGCCGGTGTTCGTCGGGCGCAACAGGTTCAGCTCGCTGCTCGCCCTGGAGGCGATACGGGTGATCGGCGGAAGCCTGCGGGCGGCGGTGAACGAGCCGGACGAGTTGTCGCCCCGGGTGGCGATGGCGTGGGGCAGCCTGCTGGCCGGGATGGCGTTCGGTACCGGCGGGACACACCTCTCGCACGCCCTGCAGTACCCGGTCGGCGCCGCCACGAAGACGCCGCACGGCCTCGGTACGGGACTTCTCCTCCCGTATGTCATGCAGGCCTGCCTGCCGGAGACGGCGGGTGAACTCGCTGAGATCGCCTCGGCGCTCGGCTGCGGGGGCGCGGGTACCGACGAGGCCGCTCGCAGGGCCATCGACGCGGTCCGGTCGCTTACCGCCGACATCGGAATCCCGCGGACGCTCGCCGACATCGGCGTCGAGCGGGAGCAGCTCGGCCGCTTCGCTGAGCTGGCGCTCGGTGTCACCCGGCTCGCCGGGAACGCCGCCCTGCCGCCCACCCGGCCGCTCTTCGACGCCATCCTTGACGCCGCGTACAGCGGGGACCGGTCTGGCCTGCCTCAGTGACGGGCCACGGCTGGTCCGCACAAGCATGGCTGGTCCAGGTAAGACAGTCCAGACACGACAAGGAGACACGCCGTGGAGTACAAGGCCGACCTTTATATTGACGGCGAGTGGCGCGCTGGCAGCGGCGCCCGCCGCTTCCCTGTCCTCGACCCGGCTGACGGTTCCGAGCTGGCGAGCTTCGCCGTAGCCGAGGAGAGCGACTGCATCGCCGCCGTGGAGGCGGCCCGGCGCGCGCTGCCCGGCTGGTCCGCCACGGCGCCGCGGGGCCGCTCGGAGATCCTCCGCCGGGCCTTCGAGATCCTGACCGAGGAACGGGAGCTCTTCGCTGAAATTATCGTCAGGGAGAACGGCAAGGCGTTCTCGGACGCGCTGGGAGAGGCGGACTACGCCAAGGAGTTCTTCCGCTGGTTCGCCGAGGAGGCGGTGCGGGTCCCCGGTGATTTCCGGCTCTCTCCCTCCGGCGACAAGCACATCGTGGTGGACCGGCAGCCGATCGGCGTCTGCCTTCTGGTGACGCCGTGGAACTTCCCGGCCGCGATGGCGACCCGCAAGATAGGCCCGGCACTGGCCGCGGGCTGCACGACGGTGCTCAAGCCGGCCCGCGAGACACCGCTCACGGCGGCGTACATGATGGAGGTCATGGCCCGGGCGGGGGTGCCGCGCGGCGTGGTCAACCTGGTGACGCCCGTACCCACCGGTCCGGCCGTCGCCGCGATGCTGCGCCACCCGGCGGTACGTAAGCTCTCCTTCACCGGCTCCACCGAGGTCGGGCGGGTGCTGCTGGCGGAGGCGGCGGAGAACGTGGTCAGCTCCTCGATGGAGCTGGGTGGCAACGCGCCGTTCGTGGTGCTGCCCGGTGCCGACGTCGACGCGGCGGTGAGCGGCGCGCTGGTGGCGAAGATGCGCAACGGCGGATCCGCCTGCACTGCGGCGAACCGCTTCTACGTGCACCGCAGCCTGCACGACGAGTTCGCCAGGAAGCTCGCTGACGCGCTGGCCGCCTTCAAGGTGGGGCCCGGCATCGAGCGGGACAACCAGCTCGGCGCGCTGGTCTCGGTGGGGGAACGGGACAAGGTCGCCGAACTCGTGACGGCCGCGGTGGCGCAGGGCGCGAAGGTGACGCTCGGCGGGACGCCCAGCGACCACGGCGCCTTCTACCCGCCCACCGTGCTCGTCGACGTGGAGCACGGCTCGGCCATCAACCAGACCGAGATATTCGGGCCGGTATCCGCGATCGTCGGCTACGACGACGTGGATGAGGCGGTACGGATGGCCAACGACACCATCTACGGCCTCATCGCGTACGTCTACGGTCCGGTCGGCGACGCGCTGCGCGTGGCCCGGCGCATCGACTCGGGCATGGTCGCGGTCAACCGCGCCGTGCTCAGCGACCCGGCAGCACCGTTCGGCGGCATGAAGCAGAGCGGTCTGGGCCGGGAAGGCAGTTCCGAAGGGATCCTCGAGTTCCTCGAGGAAAAGTACATCGGCATTGAGTTGGGCTAGACGCGGCGAGATAGGAGGGTCACAAGTGGAGTATTCAACGCTGGGCCGGACCGGGGCGACGGTCAGTCATCTCGGTTTCGGCTGTGCCGTGCTCGGTCTGAAGGACTACATTTACCGGTTCGACCCGGCTGACTCCAGCGACCGGGCCAAGCTGTTCGAGGCGATCGACACCGCGCTCTCGTCCGGCATCAACCTCTTCGACACGGCACCCGGGTACGGCTCAGGGGAGAGCGAACGCATCCTCGGCGAGGCGCTCGCCGGCGTGATGACCGTCGGGGAGCACCCGCTTTTCATCTCCACCAAGGTGAAGTTTGACGTCGCCGGAGGCATCAGGGCGTCCGTCGAGCAGAGCCTGGAGCGCCTGCGCCGTGACCGGGTCGACCTGGTGCAACTACACGGGAACTCGTACACGGTCGAGGACACCAACGACATCCTCGGCGACGGCGGCGCGGCCGAGCAACTGCTGGCGCTCAAGGCAGAGGGGCTGGTCGGCGCGATCGGGTTCACCTCCGAGGACGACAACGACTCGGTGTACCGGCTGATCCGCAGCGGCCACTTCGACACGATGCAACTGTGCTACAACTTCATCTTCCAGCACCCCTACGAGCCGAGCAGGCCGTTCGGCGCGCTCCTGGAGGCGGAGAAGCAGGGCCTTGGCATCCTGACGATGCGCGCGCCTACCTCCGGCACGTTCCAGCGCTGGATCCAGATGGTGAACCCGGCGAACACCTTCGACTACACGCCGGCGCTTATCCAGTTCGTGCTGTCCAACCCGCTGGTGGACGTGGCGCTTGTCGGCATGCGCGACGCGGACCTGGTACGACGCAACGTGGCAATCGTCAACGACACCGAAGGGCGGGTCAGTCTCGACGCCGTCCACGAGCGGTATGTGTGAGGGAAACATGAAGACACTGAAGATCACGTCGGTCGAGGTACACGTGGTACGCGGCCCAGCGCCGGAACCACCGCCCGGCGAGAGGCAGCGGCAGGTCAACATGCTCGACGTCTACGCCGAGCACCGGTCCCCGGCGCGCGGCCCGGCCCCGGCCCGGGGCGGCGTCGCCGAGGCCCGGTACCTGCGCATCGGTACCGACGGGGGTGCCGAGGGCTCTTACGGCCCGATTGACCCCGAGACCGGCTGGTCGATCATGAACCTGCTTACCGGCCTGCTCATCGGCCAGGACGCGCTCGCCACCAGCATCGTGTGGGACAAGATGGAGCGCTCCAACCGGCACGCGCGCCACGGGCACCTCAAGATGGCGATCAGCGCGGTCGACAACGCGCTGTGGGACCTGCGCGGCCGGGTCTACGACGCCCCGGTGTGGCAGGTGCTCGGCGGCGCGTCGCGGGAACGCATCCCGGCGTACGCGAGCATGCTCGGCACGTCGCTGGTGCCCGAGGTGGTGGCGGAGGCGGCGAAGGCCACCGCGGCGGAGGGCTTCGACGGCCAGAAGTGGTTCCTCGCCGACGGCCCGGGCGGCGGTGCCGAGGGCATGCGGCGCAACGTGGAGCTCGCCGAGCAGTTGCGGGACGTCCTCGGGCCGGACTTCCCCATCATGTTCGACGTCTTCATGGGCTGGAACCTTAACTACGCACTCGAATGGGCGCGCCGGGTCGCCCCGGTCCGGCCGACGTGGCTGGAGGAGCCCTTCCCGAACAACCGCTACCCGGCCTTCCTCCAGTTGCACCGCGACACCGGCATTCCCGTCAGCACGGGCGAGCACCTTTATGACCGCGCCGATGTCCTGCCGTACCTCAACGACGGCGTGATCGTCGCGCTGCAAACGGACCCGGAGTGGTGCGGCGGCGTGACGGAGCTGGTGCGCATCTGCGCGCTGGCGGAGACCTTCGGGGTACCGGTCATCCCGCACGGGCACGGCCTGCACTCGGCGCTGCACGTGGTGGCGAGCCAGTCGCCGGTCGCCTGCCCGAAGGTGGAGTACCTGAAGCGCACGATGCCGAACCGGCATCACTTCGAGGTCGCCCCGCCGACCCCCGAGAACGGCTCGTTCGCGCTGCCGCAGGGGCCAGGCTTCGGCATCAGCCTCGACGAGGGGAAGATTGACGAGCGGGAGGTACTCACCGCCGGGTGACCCCCGCCGGGAAAACCGGGTAACCGGGAAATGCGGCGGAGATGAAGATGCCGGGGGCGGGCCGATTCGGCCCGCCCCCGGCATCTTCCGTACCGCGCTTACCGCAGGTGGTCGTAAATCTGGTCGATCAGGGCGAGCGTGCACCGGGCGTCCGCCAGATCCGGCATCGGACGCCGGCCCGTGCGCACCGCCGCGAAGAATTCCGCCAGCTCGTCCTCGTACCCGGCGATGTTACGGTGCGGCGGCCGGTGCAGGCTCGGCTCCCAGCTGGCGTCGTCCGGGGCGGCGACCGCACCGACCGGGGTGCCGTTCTTGGCCGTCGGCGGGTGGTACACCACGTCACCGAGATCGTCGACGATGATGTTGCCGCCGGTGCCGACCAGTTCCAGGCGCTCGACCGGGTACCGGGCATCAAGCAGCGAGCCGGCCTGGATCGTGCCGATCGCCCGGGTCCCGTCCGCCGCGCCGCGGGAGGCCAGCGAAATGGTGAACCCGTGCATCCGCTCGCCAACCTGTACCCGCTGCACGTGGGTGATGTCGACCTCGCCGAGGAGGAACCTGGCCAGGTCGAGGTGGTGGATGACGTGGTTGACGATGAACGCGTCCTCGCCGTACCAGCCGGCGTGGAACTGTGACTGGAACAGGTGCACGCCGCCGAACGCGGGCGCGGTCGCGAGACTGCGCGCCTGCGCGTACGGGTCCATGAAGCGGCGGTTGAAGCCGACCATCACCCAGCGGCCCGCGCTGCGGGCCAGTTCGGTCAGTTCGTCGGCCTCCGCGGCGGTACGCACCGGCGTCTTCTCCACGAAGACGTGGACGCCGTGGCGCAGGGCCTCGGCGATGATGGGACCGTTGCTGTCGTGCCCGACCGCGATGAGAACCGCGTCCACCGCTACGGCGTCGAACATCTCGCGATGGTCGGTGAAGCCGGCGGCGACGTTGAAGATGCGCCGGAAGCTCGCCACCTTGTCCGGGTCGGTGTCACACACGCTGATGAGCTCATACGGCGCCCCCCTGGTCAGCGCCGGCAGCAGCACCTCACGCATCTGCCGGCCGAGTCCCACGGCCGCCAGCCGGATTGTCTCGCTCATCAGCCCTTCACCGCCCCTGACGACATGCCCGACATGAGAAAGTTCTTAGTAAAGAGGTAGAAGACGAAGACCGGCACGATCGCCATGATGGCGGCCGCGGACAGCAGGCCGTAGCTCACCGCGTAGTCGCTCTTCACGTTCGCGAGCGCGACCGTGAGCGTCTGCCGCTGCGGTTCGGGCAGGAACACCAGCGCGTAGATGTAGTCGTTCCAGATGGAGATAAAGGAGAGGATGAGTATCACGACGATGCCGTTACGGGTCATCGGCACGGTGATGCGGCGGAAGATGTGCCACACGCTCGCACCGTCGATGATCGCCGCCTCCTCGATCTCGCCGGGCAGCTCCCGCATGTAGGCGGTCAGCAGGAACAGGCAGAACGGTATCTGCGCCGCCGTGTACGCCAGGACGATCGAGTACTGCACGTTGAGCAGGTTGAGGTTGGCGAAAAGCTCGTACACCGCCTGCAGCAGGACGATGCTTGGCACGAATATCGACAGCAGGAAGAACGTGTAGCACGCACCGGAGAACCGGAACGTGAACCGGGCGAACAGGAACGCGGCAGGCAGCACGCAGATCAGCAACAGCACCAGGCTGCACACCGAGATGACGAGCGAGTTGACGAACGCCTGGACGAGGTTGGTGTTGTCCACGATCGACTCGAAGTTCCCGAAGTTGAGCTGCTCGGGAATCAGCGAGAATTGCGAGAAGATCTGGGTGTTCGTGCGGAACGAGTTGGACAGCGTCCACAGGATCGGGATCAGGCAGCCCGCGCTGTTGATGATCAGCGCCAGGTACCCGACGAGGATCAGCGGGTTATGCCGTATTTGGGTGATCGCGGTCGTCCGCCGGCCGCGGGTCACCGCCCGGGCCCGGCGGTCGGCGTAAGTCACGCTCGTCACGCGATCACTCCTTCAGGTATTGCTTGCGTCGCCGGCCGCCTCGCGGCCCGCGGTGGTTCCGGCGCGCGGCGCGACGGCCGTCCGCCGATGGCGCCCCAGGCGAGTACCAGCCCCGATGCCAGGCCGCTGAGCACGAAGATGAGCATGGCGATGGCGTCGCCGTATCCGTAGTTGAAGGACTGGAACGTCTCCAGGTACATCCAGGTGGCTGGTACCTGGGTGGCGGTGCCCGGGCCGCCGGCGGTCAGCAGGAATATGTAGTCGAACGTCTTGAACGCGGTGGTCACCGCGAGGACGACGCAGACGCGAAGGCTGCCAAGGGACAGCGGCACGGTCAGCCTGAAGAAGACCTGGATCGGGTTCGCGCCATCGAGGCGCGCCGCCTCGTAGTACTCCTCCGGGATGCCCTGCAGGGCGGCGAGGAAGATCACCATGAAGAAGCCGATGTCCTGGTAGATCGGCACCGCGATCGCCGCGTAGAACGCGGTAGTCGGGTCGGCGAGCCAGGCGTGCTGAAGGAAACCGAGACCGACCGCCTTGAGCAGGTGATTGACGATGCCGATGTTGTTGTCGTACACCAGCGTGAAGACGAGCGACATCGCCGAGGACGAGACGACCACCGGGAAGAAGAAGACGGAGGTGAAGAACTTGTATCCCCAGGGGCGGTTGCGCAGTATCGCCGCGAAGACGAGCCCGAGCCCTACCTTGATAATGACCGCAAGAGCCGCCCAGATCAGGATGCGCACGACTCCCGACATGAGCACCGAGTCGTGGAAGAGCTGGGTGTAGTTGGCGACGCCGACGAAGACCGGCGCGGTGATGCCATTCCACCGGGTGAAGCTTGATATCGCCGTCTGGACGAACGGGTAGATGAAGAAGAGGACGTAGAGTCCCAGCGCCGGAAGCATGAAGAGCAGGTACCGCGGCTTGAACTTCATTGCGCGCATCGAGTGTGGGCCTTCCCTGTACGAACGCATGCGGCGGGCCGGCGGCCGCTGCTGGCCGCCGGCCCGCCGAACGCGGCTTTACTGCTGGAACATGCTCGCGAGCTGGCTCGCGAAGCTGCTAACGGAGAAGGAACCGGACCACTGCTCTGCCATGAGCGGGTAGAAGCTCTGCTCCTGGCTGGGAGTACGCGCGTTGCCCAGCCACTTGTCTTCAGGCTCTGCCGACGAAGTGGTCTGTATCTCGGTGAAGAGCTGACCCGCCTTGGCCGGGTTGGTTTTCACATTCGTGGCCGCCGCCAGGACGTCATTGTCCGCGAGCGACTGCTCCATCTGCGAGTTTGTCGCCATGGTGAGGAACTTCTTCACCAGCGGGCCCGTGGTCGGGTTGGCCAGCGCCGCGGTGCTGGCGTACATCAGGGTGGTGAGGTCCTTCTCCATGTGCGGGCTTGTCTCCGCGCCGCCGGGGATGACCGGGAACGGGATGACCTCCGAGGTCTTCGCGGCCGACGCCGAGATCGTGGTCAGGTACACGTTATTGGTAAGGATCATCGCGGACTTGCCGGTGTTGTAGTACTTGGCGATCGCCGCGTTGTCGTCAAGCGCCGCCGCGTCGGGCGCGTCGTATCCCACCGAGATGGAGGAGTAGTCGGAGAGCGCCTTCTCCACCTGCGGCGAGGTGAACGAGCCCTTTCCCTCGAACAGGTTGAGCGCCGCCTGGTTGCCAAGCTCGCGGTCGAGCACGTAATCAAGCAGCCGGTCGTCTGACTGGTCCGTCGATTCGGTGCTCACCGTCCAGGGGATGAAGCCCTTCGCCTTCAGCTTCGGCACGTCGCTCACCAGTAGCTGCCAGGTGGTGGGAAGCGGCAGCCCCGCCTCGGCGAATACCGCCTTGTTGACGACGAGCGGGATCGAGTAGTTCGTCAGCGGAAGTCCCCAGACCTTGCCGTTGACGCTCGCGGTCGCCCAGGAACTGGCCGCGAACTCGTCCTTGATGGAGGGTGTCTGGGCGAGCGAGGTCAGGTCGCCCAGCTCGCCGCTGGCGATGTAATTGTTCATGTTGAATGCCGGCTGCGGGCGCCAGAAGTTAAAGATGTCCGGCACATTATGGCTGGCGAACGAAAGCTGGATCAGCGGCTCCAGCGCGGTGCTCTGCGCCTCCTCCAGCTGGATGTGCACGCCCGGGTTCTCTTTCTCGAACTCGCTGATGAGCTGCTTGAAAACCGGCGTCGTGCCGTTGTTCTCCGTGGTGATCTGGTTCGTCGCGAAAGTGAGAGTGACGGATCCGGAGCCGTTCGAGCCGTTCGAGCCGTTGGATGCCCCACAAGCGGCGGCGGTCGCAATTACCGCCAGGGCTGCCGCGGCGGTCGTCGCTATTCGGCGTTTGCGCATTGCGCGATCTCCTCGCTGCCAATGTGACAGGGGCTGTCGCCCGTTAAAAATGTGTGAACACACCATGCATCTGAACCCGGCACCGATCCACGCTGCGTCCCGCTTACCGGGACGGTCGGTGGACTCCGAGGCCCAGGACGACGAGATTCGCATCAAGATCTTCGGCGGCAAGGCCGCCGTCCCGGCTAACCCCAGAAAAGGAGCCTCCTGTGCAGCATGTCCGCCTCGGCGCATCCGGCCTTCAGGTGTCCCGGCTCTGCCTTGGCACCATGACTTTCGGATATCAGTGCGACGAGGAAACCTCGTTCGCCATTCTCAACGCGGCGGCGGACGGCGGCATCACGTTCATCGACACCGCGGACAGCTATCCGCTCGGCGTCGGCCTCGACTACCACGGCCGTACCGAGGAGATCATCGGCCGCTGGCTACAAGGCCAGCGCGAGCAATATGTCGTCGCCACCAAGTGCTACGGCGTCACCGGCGACCGGCCATGGCAGCGCGGCCTGTCAAGAAAGCACATTCTGAGTGCGATCGACGCCTCGCTGAGGCGCCTTGGTACCGATTACGTCGACCTGTACCAGATGCATTTCCCGGACTGGGACACTCCGCTCGATGAGTCCCTTAGCGCCATGGAGGACGTGGTCAGGGCGGGCAAGGCGCGGTACATCGGGTGCTCCAACTTCCCCGCTTACCGCGTGGCGCGGGCGCTCGGCCGCGCCGAACTGCACGGCTGGCAGCCGGTGGCCTCGGTGCAGCCGCGCTACAACCTGCTGTTCCGTCAAGTCGAGCGGGAGCTGCTGCCGCTGTGCGCCGAGGAGGGCCTCGGCGTCATCCCCTACAACCCGATCGCCGGCGGCATGCTCACTGGCAAGCACCAGCCAGGGCAGGAGTCAGAAGGGCGGTTCACCCTGGGCTCGGCCGGGCGCATGTACCAGGACCGGTACTGGCACGACGGCGAATTCGAGACCGTCGGGACACTCACCAGACTCGCCGCCGATGCCGGGGTGTCGCTGACCACCCTGGCCGTGTCCTGGGTGCTGGCGAACCCGGTGATCACCGCGCCGATCATCGGCGCGAGCCAGCCGGGGCAGCTCGCGGACAGCCTGCGGGCGGCCGAATACGTCCTTGACCCCGGGCTCAAGGAGCAGCTCGACAAGCTCACCCTCGGCTACCGCAAAGGCGATGCCGTGCGATGACCATGACCACGTCACGACACTGGGAGGTTGTTCCGTGCGCATAATCTCGGCCCGGTTCCAAATGTACGATCTGGGCGCCGACCCGCATCCGCACCGCAACGCGATCATCGTCTCTTCGCGCCGCCAGATCGGCTTCGCCGAGGTACGCACCGACGAGGGCCTGGTCGGCAGGTCCCTGGCCAGCCGGCGGTCAGCCGCGTTCGGAGAGCCAATCGCCGCCCGGCTTGACGGGCAGGATCCGCTGGATGCCGGGCGCCTGTGGCACCGGATGTTCACCGGCTGGCGCAAGCCCGTGGTGAAGGGCGACGCGGTCGCGGCGATCGGCGCGATGGACAACGCCCTGTGGGACCTGCGGGGCCAGATCCTCGGCCAGCCGGTCTACCGGCTGCTCGGCGGCTTCCGTTCGCGGGTTCCTGTCTACGCGGCGGGCGGCTACTACGCCGACGGCAAGGGGACGGACGAACTCGCGAAGGAGCTCGCCGGATTTGTCGCCGCCGGGTACCGCGGCGTCAAGATGAAGGTCGGCGGAGCCCCCCTGGAGGAGGATGTCGCCCGGGTGCGGGCCGCCAGGGAGGCGATCGGCCCCGGCGTCCGGCTCATGGTGGACGCTAACAACGCCTGGACCATGGCTGAGGCGCTCGCCTTCGGGCGGGCGGCGCAGCAGTATGACATCACCTGGCTGGAGGAGCCGGTCTGGCCCGATGACATGCGTGGGTCGGCCGAGCTGCGGAGCCGGCTGGACATCCCAATCGCCTCCGGCGAGAACGAGTACACCCGGTGGGGCGCGCGGGACCTGCTGGAATCCCGTGCCGTGGACATCCTGCAAGCCGATCCGCAGACGTGCGGAGGGCTGACGGAGTGGGTGCGGATCGCCACCCTGGCTTCGGCGCAGCACGTGCCGATGGCGCCGCACGGCGACGACTACCTTGGCGCGCACGCCGTGGCCGCGGTGGATAACGGCCTGACCGTGGAGAGCTATGCCGAGCTACGGCCCTGGCAGCATGACTTCATCGAGCGGTTCCCGCTTGACGACGGTGAGCTCGTGCTGCCCGACCGTCCCGGCCTCGGGCTGGTGGTAGACGAGGCCGCGCTCGAGCGCGCCGCGGTCGGCTGATCGGGCGCGGCAACTTCGCGCCAGGGTCTTGTCTGCTCTCGCGAAGTGCCCTACCGTCTTTTCATCATGAAGAAATGAATTCATGTATGTGAAAAGTGCCATCTGCCAATCAGAACTCCCGTAACTCCTGTCCGAACGGACCCGGCTGGCGGTCAAGTTCGTCCTCTCCACCCCGAGGCCGACTGCACTGGCCGGGATGGCCGACCCCGTTGAGGTCGATGCCAATGGCGGCCTAGCGGCCAACACAGCGACCGGCTGGACCCTACCTGGCTGCACAACCGGTTTCTGCGGATCTAGCCCTCGGTGACCCAGCCCCGCAAGGAGGCGGCAATGGACCTCACGCCCGAGCACGTCCCGCCCGCTGAACTCAGTCCCGCCGCGCAGCGACAGGTCATCCGCAAGGTCGGCTTGCGGATCCTGCCATTGCTGATGCTGGCCTATTTCATCAACTCACTCGACAAGACCAACATCAGCCTGGCCGCCCTCAGCATGAACAAGGCACTCGGGCTGACCGACGCCGCGTTCGGCCTCGCCTCCGGCCTGTTCTTCGTCGGCTATTTCGTCTTCTCGGTGCCAAGCAACCTCGCGCTCGCGAAGGTCGGGCCCCGCAAGTGGATCGCCCGCATCATGATCAGCTGGGGGATTGTCGCGGCGGCCACCGCCCTGGCGAACGGGGCCGTCACCCTCTACGTGCTGCGGATCCTCCTCGGCGTGGCCGAAGCGGGCTTCTACCCTGGCGTCCTGCTCTACCTGACCGTCTGGGTCCCCGCGAAGTACCGGGCGCGCCTTCTCGCCTACTTCATAATCGGCGGGAGCCTGGCCAGCGTCTTCGGTTCTCCCCTGTCGGGATGGTTCATAACGAACGGCCAGGCGATGTTGGGTATCGCCGGGTGGCGCGCCATGTTCGTCCTTGAAGGCGTGCCCGGGGTCGTGCTCGGCATCATTACGCTGTTCGTGATCAAGGACAAGCCGACGGACGCGAAGTGGCTCGCGCCGGACGAGAAAGACTGGCTGATCGGGGAGATAGCGCGGGAGCAGCAGGGCGTCACCACCCGGCACCGCGGCGCGGGTTCCATCAAGATGCTCATGGACGCGCGGCTGGTCTTGCTCTCGGTCGCCTACTTCTGCAAGTGCTACGGGCAGTATGCCCTGGCGTTCTTCCTACCGCAGATGATCGTCGCCTTCGAGGCGGCCAACCACCAGACCTACTCGGTCATGGAGGTCAGCCTGCTCACCGCGATCCCCAACGGGGTCGGGATCATCGCATCGATCCCCTGGGCGATCCACTCCGACCGCACCGGCGAGCGGGTATGGCACAGCGCGATCCCGCTGTTCGTCGGCACCGTCGGGGTCTGCGTGTCCGCGGTCGTGCACCAGCCGTTCGGCATCATGGCCGCGCTGTGCGTCGCGTACATCGGGATCGGCTGCCAGAGTCAGGCCTTCTTCCAGTTGCCGTCGATGTTCCTGACCGGCGCCGCCGCCGCGGGCGGCCTTGCGATGGTGAACGCCATCGGTAACCTCGGCGGCTTCGCCGCCCCGTATTTCACCGGCTGGCTCAAGGAGTTCACTGGCACGTTCACCACGGCCAGCTTCGTGATGGGCGCGTTCATGGCACTCGGCGGGATCCTCACGCTGCTGCTGCCGCGCATCCGCGCCGCCGCCCCGGTCGTCTCCTCGTTGAAAGAAGAAGAAGTGGGGGCGTGACTGAGTAAGAGCACCGAGCCTGGCGGCTTCGCGTACGTTGCCTCGACAGCCTCAGTCGAGGTTGCGGAGGAAGCCGCCGGGCGAGGCGCCGACGGGCAGGGTGACGCGGCCTTCGAGCATCTGGCGGGCACTGGCCAGCAGGTCGGCGAGTTCGACGATCCGGTCGCTGTCCAGCCGGACCGTCGGCGCCGTAATGGAGATGGCGTCGTTCATTGCCGCCGGTCCCGGTACGGTCACGGCCACGCACCCGAGTCCGAGGTCACTTTCCTGGAGCTCAACGGCGTAGCCGCGGTCCCGGATCGCAGCCAGGTCGGTGAACAGCTCATCCGGCGTGGCAAGGGTGTGCGGGGTGAGCCGCTCCAGCGGCCACTCGAGAATCCGCCGCACCTCCGCGTCCGGGTGCCTGGCCAGGATTGCCTTGCCGAGCGAGGCGGCGTGCGCCGGGATGCGCTTGCCGACCGCGGTGTAGATGCGCAGCTGATACCGCGACTCTCGCTTGGCCAGGTAGATGATGTAGGCGCCCTCGAGTCGGCCGTAGTGCACGGTCTCGCCCGTCCGCTCACTCAGCCAGTCGAGCACCGGGTCGGCGTGGGCGACCAGCGGGTCGGAGCGCGGGTAGCTGGAGCCTACGAGCAGCGACTGCGGCCCGATCCCGAAGCGGGTGTTCGTCTCGTCGACCTCGAGCCACCTGCGCCGCTGCATCGTACGCAGGATCCCGTGCAGGCTACTCAGCGGGATGCCGAGCTCTTGGCCGATCTCGCTCAGGCTGTACCGGCGGTGCCCCGCTGCCAGCAGCTCGAGGATGGCCAGCACCCGGTCGGCGGATTTGACCGGCACGAAGCCGTCGGCGTCAGTACCGGACATGCCAGCGACGGGACGAAGAGGCAATACGCCTCCATGGCATCACTCGCCCATCATAGCCACCCCGCTGCCCGCCCGTCTGCGATGAAAACCGCCGGTGTAGTGCCAGCCACGCGAACCCTCACCACGGATCAAGAGGCTTTTGGATCCACTGGCGCTTACCGCAGCCGTCATTGGCCGCCCAGGTCTTCGAAACGCGGTACCCGAGTTGCGAGACTTCGACCTCTACGGGCATTACGTGGAGATCGTGCGCGGGGCAGATAACCAGAGCCATCGCCGCCGAGGACGGCCTAGCTTGCCGGGGGGCGTCGCGCCCAGGGTCGCCGCCGCCGAACCGTCACTCGCCGGCCTTGTGATCCTCGCTGGCGGCACCGAGCCGCTGCACTGGGCGGCCGCCAGCTTCGTTACCTCGCCTCGCTGGCCCCCGCCATCCCCAGCGGACACGAGTCCGTGATCGACGCCATGACCGCCAAGGCAGAACGCGTCGACAGCCCCGACCTGTCACCCGAGACCCCCGCCAGCGAGCTTCCCTTCGGCGTGCCCGCACCGTACTGGCTCGACCTGCGTGGCTACGACCCCGTCGCCACGGCCACGGCGCTCGGCAAGCCGATCCTCATCTGCCAGGGCGGCCGCGACTACCAGGCGACCGTCGAGGGCGACCTCGCCCGCTGGATGGTCGGCCTCGACGGCCACCCCGGCCTCACCGTTCGCGTTTACCCGCCGGATAACCACTTCTTCTTCCCCGGCACTGGCCCATCAAGCCCCGCCGAACTCGCCACGCCCCAGCACGTCGACCCGGCCGTGATAACCGACATCGCCGACTGGATCGAGCGAACGCAGCCTCGGACTGAATAAAAGGCCGATCCTCGCCGACCTGGCGGCTGACTCGCAAATTGAGGGGTGGAGCGGGCGGGGCCGCGCGGTGCCCGTTGTGTAAGCATTTCTCAGCTTCGTGAGGGACGAATGCCTGCTCGGTGCGGAGCATGTGCGAGGTGAAGAGAGCCGCCGTCTGCCGTAACGGCCGCCACTGACGGCCAGCCACCGCGAACCCGCGTGCCCCGTGACCACCGGCACCGCGCGCCTCAGCCAGAGGACTACACCAGTCACGGAGTGCCTGACCACGGCACCCCCGCCACCACAGGCCAGCTACCGCACCGCAGCGGTCCCTTGACCACCCCCGGCCGACTCCCCCAGCCACCGCCGGGGAGCATGACGGCCTTCCCGGGCTGAGGCGGCCCCGCGCGACAGCACCCCGCGCCTGGAGTACCGGGGCCGCCTCAGGCCGATCTGCCCCGGCCACCGCCAACCCCGGCCACGCAGTGCAGATCGTAAGTCCTGCACCTCCGGCCAAGGCAGCCCCGCACCGGCCCGTCGGCCGGCGCCTGGCACCCTGCGCCCCGCGGCCGCGTGACGTTGGAGGGGGATCAGGTTAGGGTCACGAGGCTAGTGGGCGCGGTGCGACTGCACTCGCATACACGGAGTCTGCCGGGGCAAGCAGTTACACGAGCGCGTCCGCTAGCCGAGGGTGAAGACACCAGTGGCGGAAGAGGCTGCGCATAGGCCGAATGTGACGGTCGCGACCCCATTGATCGTATACGTGCCTTCTTGGCTATATTTGTGGTCGCCGAGGACGAGTGGCCCGGGGAGCGCGCCCGGAAAATTGAATGTCTGTAGGGGTGACCCGTCCCCCCAGTTGACTTGAGCACTGAAAGTACATCCTATCGTATTATATTCATTATTAAATTCGACAACAATGTTAGGATCTGAACTGGTGCAAGTAACCTCGACTGGAGCTAGGAACACGCATTGACGGCTGGGAACGGAAGAGCCACTGGGCGCGGAAGAAGAAGGGGACGGGCTTGAGTGCGACCACGGGTTAAGGCCGATGATTGCGCCGACGGCCGCGGCGATGATCGCTCCAGCGGCACCGATGAGCGCAATGCGCATCTGAACACTACGGTCGTCACTAGAATTTCGTTTCCCTGTCGGACCTGTTCCGGTAGCCATATAGTTCCAATTTCGCCAGGCAGACGACTTGTCAGTACGAATGCTAGCAAGAACCGGCACTCCCCGCCGTACCTGTTTAAGAGATCCGATCGCCGCACTTATTGGGGCGAAATCAACCCGAATCTACAGGCTGGCGGCTACGGGTACGCTGCCTGTTGACTTCACCGAAGCCGGCCATGGCGAATTGCCAGAAATGTCATATGCCAACCGGAGTCGCCGCGGTGAGTTTTTATCAAATGACAACCAAACCGATCGGCCGCCTAGTGCCCAGTGTGGCTAGTTCGCCAAGGGCCACCGGACGGTGCTCCAGTAACCTCTGCCGCGATGCGTTCCGCTTCGTCACGTATGATCATTGTGCGCGATCCTTCCCTCTCGGTCGAAGAAGAATGCCTCGGAGAATGCGGTCCGGCTTGGGTCGAAGGTAAACCCGCGCACCGTGGGCGGTCACTCCTGCACCTTGCCCCACTGGCCGTCTACAGCCTTGACGGTCCCTGCGTCGTTAACCGCATTGAACCAGTGTCCGCGACCGTCACGGAAGTCCCAGCCGGTGATTGCCGAACTGCCTGGACCAAGCTCAGTCGAGCGCTGAGCCGAGATACGCCCGCCTTTCTGCTCTTGAACGCTCTCAGAGTGGTTTTTCGAAGAAGTGGGTTGCCCACGGATTGTCGTTATAGCGCGGGATCGTGCGGTAGCCGGCTCGCTGGTACATGGTGATCGCTTCGGTCAGGGCGGCGTTGGTGTCCAGCCGGACGATGCCGTGTCCTAGTTCCCGGGCCTGGTTCTCTAGATGGCGTAGTAGCCGGGTGCCCAGGCCGACGCCGCGCCAGTCGTCGTGGACCCACATGCGCTTTAGCTCCCCCACGCCGGCCGCGATTGCCTGAAGGCCGCCGCAGGCGACCGGGTCGCCGTCCGAGACCGCTACCACGAAGACGCCTGTTGGCGGGACTAGGAGTTTCGCGTCCTTGTCGGCCTCGCCCGATGCGTCGAAGCCGAAGCGGCGGCCGATTTCCGCGAAATAGCGGCCGACCACTTCCCTGGCCACCGAAGAGGACGGGTCGACCGGCTCGAACGTCACCGTCGCGGCGCGCACCAGCAGGTCGGCCTCGGCCAGGGCGCGGGCCAGGCGTTCCCGCTGGCGCTCTGTGAGCGGGTCGACGATCAGGCGGGCCTGGTCGTCGGAGCGGTGTTCGAGTTCGTTCCAGCGTTCCTGGCCCGCCTCGGTCAAGCCGACCTGGCGGCGGCGCCGGTCACCAGGGTCGGGGATGACGCGGATGAGGCCATCCTTCTCCAGGCGGCGCAGGAGGCGGCTGAGGTAGCCGGAGTCGAGGCCTAGGCGCTCCCGCAGTATTTGCGTGGTCAGGGGGGCCTGCGTGGTCGCGGGGGGCGCGCCGATCTCGAACAGTAGGCGCGCCGGGCCCAGGGGCATGCCCATGCCGAGGAAGGAGTCCTCGAGGACGCCGATGCGCTGGGTGTAGGAGCGGTTGAACCGGCGGACGACGGCGACAGCATCTGACACGTTCTCTGACCTTAGTCAGAGACTTAGCCAGCCGCAAGCAACGGCCAGGGATGACGCCGTTCGAGGCGTCGTCGCGACACATCGCATTTAGATTACGCGACACATCGTCTTTAAAGTTCGCGGTAGGCGGTAGCCGGTCCGTGGCCTACAGTTTGTGGCATGCAGGATCAGCAGGGAACGGGGAAAGAGGTCGCCCCCGCAACCGCACCAGCGGCCGGGCGCGGGGCGCTGCGGGTGTCGCACGAGGACAGGGACCAGGTCGCCGAGGCGCTGCGGGTCGCGGCCGGCGACGGTCGGCTGACGGCGGATGAGCTCGACGAGCGGCTGGAGAAGGCCCTGACCGCGCGCACCTATGACGACCTCGCAGCGCTGCTCACCGACCTGCCGGCCAGCGGGACCGCGCTAGCGCCGCTGGCGGGCCACCTCGCCGCCGTCATGGCGGGCGGTGTCGCGCCCGCGCCGCCGAAGGAACTGATGAAGGTCCACGTCACCAGCGGGCAGAGCAAGCGGGTCGGCCGGTGGACGGTGCCTGCCCGGATGGACCTCATGGCGGGCAGCGGGCAGGTCGTGCTGGACTTCACCCAGGCGGTCATCACCCAGCCGACGCTGCACATCGACGCCGAGGTGCGCAGCGGGCAGGTGGTCCTGATGACCAGGCCGGGGATCGCCGTTGACCTGGATGACGTGTCGGTGCGCAGCGGGTCGGTGAAGGTCCGGGCGCCGTGGGGGGACCGGGTTCCCGTGTTCCTGCGGATCACCGTGGCCGGGACCTGCGGCAGCGGGCAAATCGTCGCGCGGCCACGCCGGCGGTCGCTCTGGCAGTGGCTGCGCCGCGCGCCCAGGCCGTACGAGATCGCGGCCTGAGGCGTCGCTAGCAGGTCGGGCGCCAGCCCACGGGCCGGTCACTTCATGTCCATGACGCGCGCCATTGCCAATGGATCCTTTGCAAAGATAGCTTTGCATCATGAGCGATACGCACGTACCCGGGCGCACTATCGCCCGGCTCGACAATGCCAAGGCGCTGCGGGCCTACGCCCATCCGGTGCGGATGAAGCTGATCGTGGCGCTGCGCACGCGGGGGCCGCTCACCGCGACCCAGGCGGGGCGGCTGCTCGGCGAGTCGTCGGGGACCTGCTCGTTCCACCTGCGGCAGCTCGCCAAGTACGGCCTCGTCGAGGAGACAGGCGACGGGGTCGGGCGGGAGAAGCCCTGGCGGGCGACCGCCACGTCGACGAACTGGGATGACTCGCCGCAGGATCCGGAGACCGCTGCGGCAGCCGGCTTCCTCACCGAGGTGCTCGCCGAGTCGTACTTCGGACAGCTCAAGCGCTGGCTGGAACTCAGGGGCGGCGAGAGCGAGGAATGGCAGCGGGCCGCGTACATGGGCGACGACTTCCTCTGGGTCACCGCCGACGAGCTCACCCAGATCGAGCACGACCTCAACGCGGTCACCAACAAGTACTTCGAGCGCCAGGTCAAGCCGGAACTGCGGCCGCCCGGCGCACGGCTCGTCACGTCCCTGCGCATCGCGTTCCCCAACGTGACGTTCCCGGAAGAGCAATGAGCTCGGCGCACACGGCGCCCGCTGCTAGCCCTGATGGCCCCAAGGCGCCCGAGAGTGCGCCAGTCACCGCGGGTCCCCTACGGGGGCTCGTGCCGCCGCTGCTGCGGGACACGGTGTTCCGCCGCTACTGGAGCGCGTCCACCGTGTCCCTGGTCGGGGACCAGGTCGCGTCGATCGCGGTGCCGCTGACCGCGGTGCTCGCGCTGCACGCGGGCGCGGCCGTCATGGGCTACCTGACGGCCCTGGAATGGCTGCCCAGCCTGCTGTTCGGGATGCACGCCGGGGCCTGGGCGGACCGCCGCGGACGTCGGCGGCAGCTCATGATCGCGTGTGACCTCGGGCGGTGCGCGCTCTTCGCGACCATCCCCGTCTGCTACGCGTTCGGCGTGCTCACGCTCTGGCAGCTCCTCGCCGTCGTGTTCGCCGCCGGCACGCTCTCCATCTTCTTCAACGTGGCGGGCTCCTCGCTGTTCGTGTCGATCGTCGCGCCCGAGCAGTACGTGGACGGGCAGTCGCTAATCAACGGCAGCCGGGCGATGTCGTTCGTCGTCGGGCCGTCCCTCGGCGGGCTGCTCACCCAGCTCCTTACCGCGCCGTTCGCAATCGTCGTGGACGCGGTGTCGTTCCTCGGCTCCGCGTTCTTCCTGCGGCGGATCAACCCCGCCGAGGCGCCAGCCGACCCCGCCGGCGGCGGGGTCACCGAGGGACTCCGGTTCATCGCCCGCTCCCCCGTCGTCCGCGCCTCGCTGACCGGCCTGGCCGTGGTCAACCTCTTCAACCTGATGTACTACGCGCTCTTCATGCTGTACGCGGTGCGGGACCTGCACGTCAACGCGGGGCTGCTCGGGCTCGTCCTCGGCTGCGGTGACATCGGCGGGGTCCTCGGCGCGGTGCTCACCAAGAAGATCACCGCCCGGCTCGGCGCGGGGATGGCGTACGTGCTGAGCGGGTTCCTGTTCTCCGTGCCCCTCGCCCTGGTGCCGCTCGCGCCCGTACCCGCGGGGCACGGGACGTCCTGGGCCGTGATCCTGATGCTGTTCGGCGCGCAGTTCCTCAACGGGTTCGGTGTCATGGTGCTCGACATCAGCATCGGAGCGATCTTCGCCTCGGTGATCCCGGATAAGATCCGGTCGCGGGTCACCGGGGCCTTCTCGGCCATCAACTACGGGACACGGCCCTTCGGCGCGCTCCTCGGCGGGCTGATCGGGGCGACGGCCGGGCTGCGGCCCGCTTTGTGGGTCGCGGTGGTCGGGGGGGTCGTCGGCGCGGCGGTGCTCGTGCCGTCGCCGCTGCCCCGCTTCCGGCTGCCGGGTTAACGTGGTTTCGTCCTACGGCGGCGGGGTCGTCCGTCGTAAAATAGTTTCGGTCGGTAACTAACTACTCTGGCGTGTCCTTCGAGCGGGAACTCAGGCATGGCCGTTGAGTGAGCGACGCCGATCCCCACGCTAAGGACTCATAGCCCCCGAGGAGACCCCGGTTTCCATGACGCCCGCCGTGCCACAGAACCCGTCAAGCCCGCCGAGCCCGCTGGGGGCACCGAACCCGCCCGGCAGGTCGGTACCTGCTGTCGGGGGGGCCGGCGACGGCGACGCCAGCTTCTTCGGGTCCTTGTACGCCTGGCTCTACGACGTCGACCAGGACGGGAAGAGCCGCACGATGATGCCGGGGAACCGGCCGCTGGTGACCGCCGCCGGCGCGACCCTGCGCGTCTCCGCCGAAGGCGGCCAGAACACGCCGGCCGAGCGGTACCTGAAGGTGCCCAAGGCCGAAGGGATGGCGAGCGAGCCCGTCACCGTCATCCTGGACAAGCGGACCGGGTACTGGGTGATCCGCAACAGCGGCCACACGAACACCCTGAGGGTTCAGCAGTACGGGCTCGCCGCCACGCCGCTCTACCCCGGCGCCTCGATGCCGATGAGCGGCGAGGACGTCGCGGTGTGGATCCCCGTCGTGCCCACCCGGCCACGGGTCAACGACAAGAGCGAGGCCTTCCGCCTGCTCATCCTGGCCACGAAAGAGCCGCCCCAGCCAATCCGCAGCGGCGGGACCCTGCTGATCACGGTCCCGCGGCGCACCCTGACGAAATTCCAGCAGGAAGCCCTGATCGCCTTCTTCGGCGACCACCTCTCCTGGCCGCCGCTGCCCGCGCCGCACGTGCGGAAGCAGAGCGAGGTCGCGGACATCGCCGGGCGGTACCGCCTGGCGAAGGAGCAGAACTGGGCACGGAACAGGCACGACGTCCTAACGGGCAGGGACGGGCTGTTCACCGCCGCCGACTGGTACCCGAAGCTGGGCGGGAACGACCGGACCATCGGCGACAACCTGGCCGCGTTCTACCGGCTCGTGGAGTTGCGCACGATCACGCGGGCGCGCGCCGAGCGCTGGGCCAAGAACCACGACGTCGAGCCTTACATCATCTTTGACACCCACCTGGCGATTACGGGTTAACTTGCCCAGGGGTTTCCCGCCCCTTTTTCAGGGCCTCTATCAAGATCAAGCTCAAAGACAGGCGAGGTCCGAACGAGTACGTGTTTCACCTGGCCGGCGATCCATGACCGTTATTGACTTTGGTCTTGGCCTTCGCTGGTCGTCACCCCCTTGGCCGGCTTGGCTGGGGGTTTCAGGGCCTTGGCGAGGGTCTCCAGGTCGGGGACGGCCGCCAGGAGCGTGGCCGCCGTGTCCGGGGGGAGGCCGTGCAGGCAGTCGGAGAGGACCTGGGTACGCTGGGCGCGGACCCGGTCGTGGATCCGCGCGCCTTCCGGCGTGACCGCGACGCGGGCCGCGCGGAGGTCGCCGGGGTCTTGCATGCGGCGGATGAGGCCGCGCTCGTCCAGGGCCTTGACGACGCGGGACAGCATGGTCGGGTTCAGGCCCTCGAGCTCGGTCAGCTCGGTCAGGCCCAGGGGCCCGCGGACGTGGACCAGGCCAAGGACGGAGTACTGCGTCGGGGTGAGGTCCTCGCCCGTGGACGTGTCGTTGAGCATGCGGGCGAGCCTGGGGATGACCCCGCGCAGCCGGGCCACGAGTTCGGTGTCCATCACGTTCTCCGGATTCAACTTGAATGCTTGCTAGCAAGCAACTAATCTTAAGGCCTGTGAGTGTCGCCCGAGATATCGCCAAGAACAGTCAGCCACCCGATTCCGCTTCCGGGAGCGGGGAGCCGAAGGACCGGCGCAAGCTGATCTTCGCGATCGTCTCCATCGGGCTGTTCATGGCCTCGGTCGACCAGACCATTGTGGCGACCGCGCTGCCCGCGATCGAGAAGGAACTGCACGCCACCATCAACTGGAGCGGCTGGACGATCTCGATCTACGCGCTCGGCCAGGTCATCGCCATGCCGATGGCCGGGAAGATCAGCGACATGTACGGCCGCAAGAAGGTCTTCATGGTCTCGGCGGCGGTCTTCACCCTCTCCTCGCTGTGCTGCGGGTTCGCGCCGAACATCGCGGTGCTGCTGCTCGCGCGGTTCATCCAGGCCCTCGGCGGCGGGGCGTTCATGCCGTCGGCGACCGGGATCGTGTCCGATCACTTCGGCGAGCAGCGGGACCGAGCCGTGGGAATGTTCACGTCCATCTTCCCGATTGGCGGCATCGTCGGGCCCATCCTCGGCGGGGTGTTCGTCAGCTACTGGTCCTGGCGGGGGATCTTCCTCGTTAACGTGCCGATTGGCTTCGTGCTGATTCTCCTGACCGCCCGGTTCATTCCCTCTTCGGCTCTCCGGCCATCCTCGGGTATCGACCTTCGCGGCATTCTAATGCTCGCGGTGCTGATCCTTACAGGGATGTTCGGCATTACCTACCTGGGGAGCGGTTCCGTTCCGCTCTACAGCCCGGTCTTCCTCGGCTGCCTGGCCTGTGCTGTTGTTCTTGCGGCGGCGTTCCTGCGGCACTCACGGACCTCCGCGGCGCCGTTCGTGCCTTACCAGTTGCTGCGCGGGCGCGGGTTCGGGATCATGAACCTGATCAACTACCTGTACGGGGCGGCGGCGCTCGGATTCGCCGCGCTCGTACCGCTCTACGCCACCGACCGGTACGGGCTCTCGGCGCTCGCCTCGGGGACGCTGCTCACCGCGCGGGCGGTCGGGATGATCGCGGTCGCGGGGGTGGCGGCGATGGCGCTGCGGCGGACCGGGTACCGCTGGCCGATGGTGATCGGATTCGTGGTGCTGGCCCTCGGGCTGGTTCTGCTCGCGCTCTCCGCGCCGTTCTCCCCCTATTTGTGGCTGGCCATCGGGGCGGCGTTCACCGGGCTCGGGATGGGGCTGTCCGTACCCGCTTCCAACAACGCCAGCCTGCAGCTGGCACCCGACCAGGTGGCCGCCGTCGCCGGGCTGCGCGGGATGTTCCGGCAGTCAGGGGCGATCACGGCGGTCTCGGTGACCACGGCGGTGATCGCGCGCAGCGCGGGCGCCGCCGCGGCGGCCGGCACCGCGTCCAGCGCCACGGCCGGCGCTGTCCAGGCGCACGTGTTCCTGGTGTTCGCCGCCATCCTCGTGCTCACGGTGCCGCTGGTCCGCCTGGTGCCGGAACATCACGGGAGCTGGTAGGCGCCTCAGGCTGAAAGAGCCCGCTCTACGCCTTGCCCGACGTAGGTCCAGCACCCAGCACAACTAGTGCCAACGCGGCCCAATTGCGTTGCGGCCTTGCCGTGGATGGCCGAAGGTGGTCGGCTGGAGAGGTGTCAAGGTCGCCGTCACCTCGACCACGCGCGAAGGTAACGCCACGGTGGAAGTCGCCAGGCGCCAGCCCGACGGCACATGGCTCTGGATGATCGGTCAGCCGAACGTCATGGGCTGAAGTCGGCGGGGTGGGGACGTTATGGCAGGAGTTCCGGAAGGCGTTGGGCTTCAGGAGAAAGTGGCGGCCTTCTGCGTTGCCAGTGTGCGGGACTGGACCGGGGCGGCCCCGGCGATGCTCGCCGAAGCGCCTGAGATCGCCGGGTACAGCTTCGCCACCGCGCTCTTGCTTGGGGATGCTGACCGGGTGCGCGCGGAGGTTGAGCGGGATCCTGCCGCGGCGACGCGGCGCGATCCCGTGACCGGGTGGACGCCCTTGCACGCCGTGTGCGCCTCCCGCCGAGGTCATCGACCTCCTGGTCGGCCATGGAGCCGACCCGACGCTGCCGGGACCCGACGGGCATACGGCTGCCTGGCTGGCGACCGTCAGGGGACGGACCGACCTTGACGGACTCCTCGGTGCCCGCAGCGGTGTCACGGACACTGCCCGGTTCGCCGGGGCCTGCATGCGCGCCGACCGGGATACCGCCGCCGGCCTGGCCGCGGCGGATCCCGGCCTGGTGAGCCGCATGGAAGACGGCGAGCTTGCCGCGCTGGTGCACGCCGCTGAAGCGGGCGACGAGACCGCCGTCGCGCTCATGCTTGACCTTGGGTTCCCGGTTGGGGCCCAGCGCCCCGAGGACGGTGGCACTGCGCTACACGCCGCCGCCTATGCGGGGAGCGCGCCGGTGGTGCGGCTCCTCATCGGTCGTGGGGCCAACCTTGAGGCGCTCGACGGGCAGTGGGAGAGCACGCCGCTCGACTGGGCGATTGTCGGAAGCGGGTACTGGCCGACGAGCGCACCCAGCCCCAACTGGGTCGCTACGGTGCGGGTCCTCGTCGAAGCCGGAGCGTCAACCGAGGACCTCTCCCTCTCGCCCGACAGCCCGAAGCCGCCGTCCCCCGAGGTCGCCGGCCTGCTCCGCTCGTATGGCAGCGGCCGCGCGGGGGCCTGCTAGGGCCTCGGTGGCTGCGGCCCCGTCAGAGCCGGACGCCGCCCCATGGCCTATCCCGTCCTGCACGCGCTGCCGGCGCGGTCCGGGAGGCCGTCCTGAACGGAGTGGTGCACCGGGACTGGGTGCCGCATGATCCGGTGGAGGTGACCTGGATCGACGAGGACTCGGCCCTGCAGGTCATCAGCCCTGGCGGCTTCACCGGCGGAGTCACTGCAGCGAACGTGCTGACGCAGCGGCACGCCCGGCACCCCGCACTGGCGGACCTCTGCCGGGCGCTGCACCTGGTTGAGAAGCAGGGGCTTGGCGTGGACCGGATGTACCGGGACATGGTCGTCCTCGGGCACAGGCCGCCGTTGATCGTCGAGGAGCCGGGCCTGAGGGTGCGCGTCCGGCTGGTTGGCGGCCAGCCGGTCGTACCCGTCGTCAACTTGATGTCGACGATCCGGCCAGAACCACGGCAGCGGGACGTCCGGGTCGCACTGATCGTCCATACCCTGCTGCACCAGCCGTTCACGACCGCGAAGCGGCTGACCAGCATCCTGCAGCGTGACATCCCGGAGGCCGAAGAAGCCCTTGAGACGGCAGCTGACTGCCTGACCGGCACCCAGCCCCTGCTCGTCAGGTACAAGGATGTGTGGACGCTGGCCTGGGAAGCGGTGTCGGCCGCCATGCGCAGAACCGACCGACAGGACTTTCACCAGCGAGGAGTGCTGGCGTATATCAGGCCCGACATCGACGTGGCCGAGCTGATCGCGCGCGACTGGCTGGCTGGCTGACCACGACCGCTATACATCGGGTGATCATGCAGCCCTAACCGGCTTGACGGTCGCCGGTGCCCGTAGCCAGTTGGAGCGGCTGGAGCAAGCCGGCGTCCTCGTCCGGGGTCCGGGCAGCGGCCGCAGCGCCCATTTCATCGCCGGACCCGCACTCGAGTTATCCGTGGAAGATCGATCAGCAGGCGCTCCACGAGCGTCTTCGCGTCCGCGTTATCGAGCACGAAATTCAGCAGCCCCAGTATTATGATCGCGACCGGCTCGCTGAAGTCGAGCGTTCTCGCCGTGGCCTGCAAAAAGTGGCGGTTGGCGACCGATGGCATTTGGGATGCTGGGGCTATGAGTTCACCGCCTGATGGGCTGCCTGTTTACCGAGTGCTGACCGGGCCCGATGATGCCGCTTTCTGTCATCGGGTTAGTGAGGCCATCGCGCTTGGCTATCGGCTGCACGGGGGACCTGCGCTGACGTTCAACGGCGAGCGGGTGATCGTCGCGCAGGCGCTGGTGTGGCCAGGGTATGGCGACGTGCCTCCTCTCGGCTAGCCGTCGTTATCTGGGCTGAAGTGCCAAGCGCGCAGGTCGGCGCGGACGTTGAGGGAACCGGTAAAAATCGGGCAGCCTAGGCCGCGACGATAGTGGATGTTCTTGCACACGGGAGGGGTGCAGAAATGTCCACTGTCTGTCCGGCTGGCGGTCGAGTCAGCCGGGATGTCGGTGGATGACGTGGAACGGCAACCGTCTTCGCTTACCCGGTCCCTGACTGCCCTGTCCCAGGTCAGCCTGTCCAGCCGCCGCGCACGTGGGGCAGGAGGCCAGTCGATGCGGCCGCCGGCCCGTCTCGGCTGACCTCCTGCGGGCAACGATGTCACTGCGCGAGAGTTTTTCCGGTCTCCAGCAGGGACTTGAGATCGCTGAGGATCCAGCTCCAGCCGCCGCCACCGCCCTCGGCTTCACTCGATCCGTTGACCAGCGCCGCCAGCTTCGGCGCGCCCCCGAGTTCGTGGACGACCGTGAGCTTGGTACCGCCGCTTCCCGCTTCGATCTCGTAGCTGAGGCGGGTGAAGCCCTCCTTGGCCACGTCGGGGTCCATCAGCATGCGCCACGACAGGACGAGCCTGCGGGGCGGATCCGCCTCAATGACCTTTCCGTCGATGATCACGTCAGGGATCTGGAAACCCTGCTCGGCTCCTGCCGCCGTCATCGCTTCGCTCGGATGGGTCTGGAACTCGGCCCCCGGACGCAGGTCGAACTGTGTGCGCCCGCCGTAGCCGTACCGGTCTGTCCACTCGGGCTTGGTGATCGCCTCCCAGACCCTTTCGGGCGTTGCCTTGATGTACACCTGGTAGACCTGCGTGGTCGATGGAGACTGTGTACTGGTCATGGTTCCTTCTCCAGATCTGTCTTGAGTGTGACCAGTGCCGACAGCTGGCGTTCGGTGTACTTGTCGATCCACCGGTCGTGGATCAGCCGGATCGGCACTGGATTGAGGAAGTGAAGCTTCTCCCTGCCGGATTTGCGCGAGATCACGAGCCCGGCCTCTTCGAGCAGGCGCAGGTGCTTCATGACGCCGAAACGCGTCATCTCCAGCCCCGACTCGAGCTCGGTGAGCGTGCGGCCGTCACGGGCGAACAGCAAGTCGAGCAGGAAACGACGTGTCGGGTCGGCTAGCGCCTTGAACACCCGGTCCTCGTCATCCACGATTCGAGAATAGGTGACTAAATGGTCACCTGTCTAGCCTGTTGTTCATGCAGGCTTCAGTTGCCGATCCCCAGGGCCGGACTCGCAGCGGCAACAGCTGCAGCACACCCAGTGGAATCACCGGGTCAGCCCCGAAGGACTTCGAACGCTGACCACTTAGGGCCAGTACTGACGGGTAGCTGTGGCGATTTGCACCCTTTACGGAACGCGGAGTGGCCCTAAGTTCGGACGGCGGGGTGCGGGTGCGGGGCATCCCCCGCCGACTCCGCGTGGGCGGCGGGCCAGGCGATCGCCTGACCGGTGGACGGGTCGAAGAAGTACAGCCGGCTGAAGTCGACGCGGAGCGTGACGCGGGCACCGGTGCGGACGTCCGCGCGAGGGTCGAGGCGGGCGACGCCGTTGTGGGCTGCGCCTGGCAGGCCGGCGTCGGGCTCGACGAGTGCCGTTGACCCGGTGCCGGTCGTCCCTCCGGCTGGGGCACCCACCGGGCCGCCCGCCGGGGTCGCGTCGACCGAGAAGAACGCGTGCAGCTCGCTCCCCAGGCGCTCGACCGCGCGGACGTCGGCGGTCAGCGCGCCGGAGGTGCCGGGCGCGCACGGGGTGAGGTCCTCGGGGCGGATGCCGACGATGACCGATTGGCCGGCGGTAACCGTGGCCCGTACCGAATCCGTTGCCAGGGGCTGGCCGAAGGCCAGGCGCTGCGACCCGAGGCACAGGCCGCCAGACTCATCCAGGCTCGCCTCGTACAGGTTCATCTCCGGTGAGCCGATGAACCTTGCGACGAACAGGTTCACCGGGCGGGTGTACAGCTCGCCCGGCGGCCCGTACTGCTGGAGCGCGCCGCCGTTCAGCACCGCGATCCTGTCCCCCATCGTCATCGCCTCGACCTGGTCGTGGGTGACGTAGAGGGTGGCCGCGCCGATCGACTTGTGCACCCGCAGCACCTCGGCGCGCATCCAGACGCGGAGCTTCGCGTCCAGGTTGGACAGCGGCTCGTCCATGAGGAAGACCTTCGGCTGGCGGACGATCGCGCGGCCCATCGCGACCCGCTGCCGCTGCCCGCCTGACAGGTGGCGCGGCTTGCGGCGCAGCAGCTCCGACAGGCCGAGTGCCGCGGCGGCCGCGCGGATCCTGCGGTCCCGTTCCGCCTTCGGCACGCCCGCGTTCTCCAGCGCGAAGCCGATGTTGTCGTAGACGGACAGGTGCGGGTAGAGCGCGTAGTTCTGGAAGACCATCGCGACGTTCCGCCGCCTTGGCGAGACGTCGTTGACCACCTGGCCGGCGATGCTGACCGTGCCCGACGTGACCGGCTCAAGGCCGGCGACCATGCGCAGCGCGGTGGTCTTGCCGCAGCCCGACGGGCCGACGAGCACCACGAACTCCCCGTCGGCGACGTCCAGGGTGAGCTGGTCGACGGCCGTCACGCCGCTGGCGAAGACCTTGGTGAGGGTATCCAGCTCGATGGCAGGCATGGGGGTCACCTCCTAGTTAGCGATGCTGCCAAGGAGCATGCCGCCTCGCCAGTAGCGCTGCAGGATGAGGAACAAGGCGATGAGCGGGATGATCGTCACCAGGCCGCCCATCACGAGCATGGGGTACAGGTTGGCGTCGCCGCTGTTCACCGCCCGGCTCGACCACAGGCCCAGGCCCACGGTGAGCGGGTACTTGGTGTTGATGTTGAAGATCAGCAGCGGCAGGAAGTAGTTGTTCCAGGTCGTGACTACGTTGATCAGCAGCACGGTCAGCAACCCGGGCACCATGAGCGGCAGGGCGACGCGGAAGAAGATCCGCAGCTCCCCCGCGCCGTCGATCCGCGCTGCGTCCAGCAGCTCGCGCGGCACCGAGATGTCGATGTAGGTCCGCATCAGGTAGACGCCAATCGGGGAGACCACGCTCGGCAGCACGATGCCCCAGATCGAGTTGATCAGGTGCGCCTTGGCGTAGGTCAGGTAGAGCGGGATGGCCAGGGCCGTGATCGGCACGAGCAGTGCGGCGATCATCACGTAGAAGACGACCTGGGAGCCGCGGAACCGGAAGCGGGCGAGCCCGTAGCCGGCGAGGGCCGACAGGGCGGTTGCCCCGCCGCCGCCGAGCACGGCGTACAGGGCGGTGTTGCCGAACCACTGGATGAACGTGCCGTACCCGTCGACGTTCTGGAAGAGCAGCCCGAACGTGTGGAAGAACTCAAACGGGCTCGCGAACCAGAAGCCGAACGTCTCGAAGATGTTTGCCTGGGTCTTCGTCGAGTTGATGAGGATCCACGCGATCGGGATCAGCGTGAAGATCGCGAACAGGAACGCGAGCGTGGTCAGCAGCGTGACGGTGCCGCGCCGCAGCCCGTACAGCTCGACCGGGATCTCGCTTTCGCGGGCGGCGAGCCGCTCCCGCCGCCGGCGCTGGCGGCGGGAATCGGGCGGCGCGACGCCAGTGCTGCCTGACGACGGGGGCGGCGCCGTGGCTACGGTCATGCGAACTCTCCCCTGCGGCGGCGGACGATGAGGGACAGCGCCGAGATGACGACGATGATCACGGCGAGGATCACGGCCATCGCCGCGGCGAGGTTGGTCTGGTCGCCGGCGATGGCCGTGTTCCAGATGTAGTACGAGGGCGTGTAGTTAACCGAGATCGAGCCCTGCTGGAAGGACTCGAGGATCTGCGGCTCGGTGAACAGCTGGAGCGCGCCGATTGTGTTGAGGAGGACCAGCATGACGATGGCCGGGCGGACCAGGGGCAGCTTGATCCGCAGGATGATCTTCCACAGCGGGGTGTCGTCGAGGATGGCGGCCTCGACGACGTCGCGGGGCACCGACTTGAGGGCCGTGTACAAGATCAACATGTTGTACCCGGTCCACTCCCAGATGACGATCACGATGATCGACGGGAGTATCAGGTTGGGGCTGAAGTAGTTGGTGTTGGCGAAGCCGAGCGCGCCCGCCAGCCGCGTGAACGGGCCGAACTGCGGCTCAAGCAGGAACGACCACATGACCGCGCCGACCACGGCCGGCACGGCGAACGGTATGAAGAAGACCGTGCGGAAGAACGTGCCGTACTTCGCGACGCCGAGGTCGAAGACGCAGGCGAAGAAGAACGCGATCGCCAGCATCACCGGGATCTGGATCGCCCCGAAGATGATCACCCGGATGACCCCGGACCAGAACTCGCCCGACTCCAGGGTCTGGGTGTAGTTGGACGCCCCGCTGAAGCTCGTGCCGCCGATGATCCGGTAGGTGTAGAGGCTGGTGTAGACGGCGTAGCCGAGCGGCACGAGCATGAAGAGGAAAAAGCCGAGCAGGAACGGCGCGACGAACCACACGCCGCGCCGATCCCGCCGGTGTATCCAGGATGATCGCATGTCAGGTGCTGACCGTGAAGCCCTGTGCCTTGGCGTAGCTCACCAGGACGTTCTGGAAGGCGGTGAACGCCGCCTGGAGTGTCTCCTTACCGTTCTGCACGCCGGCGAAGACGGTCGACGCCTCGTTGAGCGCCTCGGTCATGAACGGCGGCCACTCGTCGGCGCTGATGTTGGAGGCCGCGCCGGTGAACGCCACGTTGGGGTCGGACGTGCCGGACAGCGGGTTGTTCAGGTCCTTGTAGGACGGGTTGTTGAGCAGCGGGACGTAGGTCGGGAAGAGCAGCGAGGGCGAGGTCTTCGTGATGTTCCACGAGGCGGTGGTCGCGTTCAGCCACTCGGCGAACTCCGCGGCCTGGGCGGGATGCTGCGACTGGGCGAAGACCGGGTAGGAAGAGCCGCCCCAGTTCGCCGCGACGTCAGCGCCCGCGGTCCACTGCGGCAGGCTCGTCGCGCGCCAGTCGCCGAGCGACGACTTCGCGTCAGGCAGGAAGTAGGACGGGCCCCACGCGGAGCTGAGCCAGCTCGCGTCGATGCCCTTGTCCATGTCGGCGAAGGACGTGGCGGACACGTCGGTCGTTGAGTTGAGTTCATGCGCGGACAGCATGTTCTGCCAGTACTGCGCGAACGCCATCTGCGCCGGGCCGGTCCAGTTGATGGTGACCGAACTGCCGCCGGTGTAGGTGAACGGCCAGGCGTTGTCCTGCGCCATCAGGGACATGATCCACTGCAGGTCGGTGGCGGCGAAGTTCGTTATGTAGGCGGACGGGTCGTCCTTGTGCAGGGTCGCGGCGTCGGTGGCGAACTCCGCCCAGGTCGTCGGCGGGGCGATCTTGTACTTGGCCAGCAGGGCGCTGTTGTAGTAGAAGGCCATCGGGCCGGCGTCGCCGGGGATCGCGTAGACAGCGGAGCCCTGGCTGACCTCCTGCCAGGCCCACGGCACGAAGTCGCTCTTGTAGTTGTCCGCCCCGTAGGGCACGAGGTTGTCGACGCTCTTGGTGACCTCGAACGACGGGAGCTCGTCGTACTCGACCTCGGCCACGTCGGGCGCGCCCGAGCCGGCCTTGAGCGCGTTGGTGATCGCCACGTACTCGGGGTCGCCGGCGCCCACGTCCTCCTGGGTGACGCAGATGCCGGGGTGCGTCTGGTTGAACTCGGTGACCGCACGGCCGAGGCCAGGCACCCACGCCCAGAAGGTGATCTTGATGGCGTTGCTGCTTGAGCAGCTGGCGCCGGCCTCCACGGTCACCGACGAGCTGGCGCTCGGCGACGCGGACGCCGCCCCCGACGCCGACGCCGACGAGTTGGTGGCCGCGCTCGACGAGGCGGCGGCCGGGGCGGAGGAACTGCTCCCGCTGCTGCACGCGGCGAGGCCGGTGACGGCGGCCAGCGCGGCGATCCCGCCCAGGGCAAGCTGGGGCCGTCTTCTTCTTGTTGTCCTTGTCCTATCTCTATTCATCGGGGGAGAACTCCTTTGTTTTCTTCTCTGGGAGTGCGCGCTCTGGGGGTGCGCGGCGGAAAGCTCAGGGCGTCGAGGCGATGCGCGCCTCGACGACTGTGAAGGACCGGGGCGGCAAGGTGAGGGCGAGGGCGGGGCCGTGCGCGGGTTCCACCATCGATGCGGCCAGGTGCACGGGCGCAATACCAGGAAGCACGGGGCCGGGCAGCGGGGACGGGTCGCCGGGCTGCTGCTCCAGGTCGCGGGCTGTCAGCGTGGTGACCTCCGCTAGGCCGGCGAAGGTGAAGTCGCGCAGCACGAGCGTGGCGTCGTCCGCGGTGTCCGGGCTCCGGTTGACCAGGGTCACCGCGATCCTGGTGCGGTCAGCGCTAACGCTGGCGGCGGCGTCGACCAGGGCGAACGGGCCGAGGTCGGCGATGCGGTGCGGCCAGCGGCTGGCGCCTTGGGGTAGCTCAGGACTGATGACGGGGCCGTCGACGTGCACGTCGGCAGCGGCGTCGAGTGCCGCCCTGGCGTGCAGCAGGAACGGGTAGTAGATCGGCTGGACGGCGGCCGCCTCATCGGTGGTGACGATCGGCGCAATCGCGTTCACCATCTGCGCCAGGTTCGCCATCCGGACGCGGGCACAGTTCCTGATGAAGATGTTCAGGTAGGTGGCGACCGCGAGGGCGTCGTCGATGGTGTACCGCTCGGCGAGGTCGCCCCTGCCCGTGTCTTCAGGCATCGTGCGGTACCAGACGTTCCACTCGTCGTAGGCGATCGCCGGCTTGCGTTCCAGGCCCTGGGTGTAGGCGGTCGCGTCGATGAGCGCGGCCGTGGTCTTGATGGCGCGCTCGGCCTGGTGCGGCTGCAGGACGTTCGTCCAGTAGTCGTCGCTGCCGGTGTAGATATGGATCGAGTGGTAGTCGACCAGGCCGGCGAGGCCGTCGATCACGACCCTGTCCCAGCCGGTCAGCCCGGTCTCGCCGCAGGCGACGAGCTTCGCGGCGGGGTCGAGCATCCTGATCGCCCGTGCCCACCGGGTGGCCTCGCGCACGTACTCCTCGGCGGTCATCATGCCGACCTGCCACTGCCCGTACATCTCGTTGCCGAGGGCCCAGTACCTGACCCCGTAGGGTTCGTCATGGCCGTTGGCGCGGCGCTTGCCTGCCCAGTCGGTATTGCGCGCCGAGTTGCAGTACTCGACCCAGGCGAGGGCCTCGGCGAGGGTGCCGGTGCCCATGTTCAGGCAGATGTAAGGGCTAGTGCCGAGCTCGGCGCAGTAGGCGAGGAACTCGTCGGTGCCGAACGTGTTGGGTTCCTCGCCGCCCCAGGCGAGCTCGGGGCGGCGAGGGCGCTCGTGTATCTGGCCGATCCCGTCGGTCCAGTGGTAGTTGCTGACGAAGTTGCCGCCTGGCCAGCGCAGCACGCCGAGGCGCAGCTCGCGGAGCAGGGCGAGGACGTCCTTGCGGAAGCCGCGCTCGTCGCTCAGCGGTGAGCCCTCGTCGTACAGGCCGCCGTAGATGCACCGGCCCAGGTGCTCGACGAACCCGCCGAAGACCTTCGGGTCGATCGTGCCGAGGGTTCTGGCCGGGGCGATGGCGATCTGAGACACCGGGCTCCTTCAGCGCTTGGTGCTACACCGGGCTGGCTACATCGGGCTGGCGGGAGCGGCGGCCGGGATCCAGACGCGCATCGCGCCCGGCCCCCGGTTGTCCCACTGGAAATACGGGATGGCGGTCACGGTGACGGCCCGCTCGTACTGGGCTGGCGGAGCGGACGGGGCGAACAGGGCGGAGTGGTCCGGCGCCGCGGCCGGGGCCGACGACCCGTCCCGACCCGGCGACCCGTCCGGGGCTGGCGGGGCCGGGCGGGATGACCAGCCCGCTCCCGCCGTCGCCGGGTCCGGGGAGACGTGCCGGCCGGGCGCGGTGAGCTGGATCGTGCTTCCGATGCCCGGGAGGGTGACCGTGCGCTCTGTCAACGGGGTGCCGGGTAGGGTCGCCAGCTCGTCGAGCCTGGCCGACTGATCGGCCTGCTCGAAGCAGTAGACGAGGGGGCCGCGCTCGATCGCGACGCAGCCGCGCACCGCATCGACCCTTCGGTCTGGGTACGTCCAGCGCGGGGTGAGGTCCAGGTGAAGGTGTACCTCGTCACCTGGCCGCCACGCCCGGCGGAGACGGAGGTAGCGGTCGCGTGGAACAAGAACCCGTTCGGATGATCCGTTGATGTTCACCAACGGATCAGCCGCGGCGGCGCTCCACGCGGGGATGCGGAGTGCTATCTCTCGTTCGTCGCCCTCGCTTTCAATTCCTTCCCCGGCCGCTCTTTCGTCGCCCGGAGCGCTGGTCACGCGGAGGGTGATAAGGCCGTCCCAGGGGTAGTTCGTCGCCAGTTCGACAGTCAAGCCCGCGCCGACGATGGTGGCGGTGGCGTATTGGTGGACGGTGAGGGTGTCGCCGTTGCACGTGACCAGGTAGTGCTGGAGGGAGGCGAGGAGGCGCATGATGTTGGGGGGGCAGCAGGCGCAGTTGAACCATTCGCGGCGGCGGCCTGGGTCGTCCTTCTCATAGTGGTCGACGCGGCGCTGCAACGGGTTGACGTAGAAGAAGCGGTCGCCTGCCGTGTTGATCGAGGCGGCGAAGCCGTTGAAGAGGATCCGCTCCATGTGGTCGGCGTACTTCGCCTCGCCGGTGGCAAGGAGCAGGCGCCAGCTCCACTGGAAGCTGGCGATCGCCGCGCACGTCTCGTTGTAGGCGCGGTCGGGGGGCAGCTCGAAGTGGTCGCCGAACGACTCGCCCTCGTGGCGGGAGCCGTTGCCGCCGGTCAGGGCGGTCTTGGTGGCGACCATGTCGGCCCAGCGCTGCCTGCTCGTGTCGAGAAGCTGCGTGTCGTTGGTCTCTGTGGCCACGTCGGTCACGCCCGCGTCGAGGTAGAGGGCTCTGACCGAGTGGCCCACCTGAGTCGTCCGCTCCCGTACCGTGAGGTGATCTTGCAGGTAGCGGTGGCCGAAGCCGGAGTCGCTTGCCAGGCCGTGGCCGCGCTGCTCGACGAACTGGGCGGCCAGGTCGCGGTACGCGGCGGTGCCGGTCTCCCGGTACAGCTCGACCAGGGCCGTCTCGATGATGGGATGGCCGTCCAGGCCCTTGCTCTGGCCGCCGAACTCCTTGACCAGGTGGTCGGCGAGCCTGATCGCGATGTCCATCGCCTCCTGGCCGCCGGTGCCCCTGGCCAGGGCGATCGCGGCCTGGATGAAGTGGCCGTCGCAGTACATCTCGTGGCTGGTACTGAGCCGTGCGTACCGTGGCTCGCCGCTGGCCTCGATGTAGGAGTTCAGGTAGCCGTCCGGCCGCTGGACGCGGGCGAGGAGCTCGATGGTCGCCGCTGCGAAGCTGGCGAACACGCGGCTGCGTTGCGGTCCCTGGCTGCTCGGTGCTTCTTGGCTGCTCGGTGCTTCTTGGCTGCTTGGTGACTCTTGGGAGAGGGGTGCCTCCTGGCTCGGGGGGGACTGCTGGTCTCGCTCCTGGTTCCGGGCTGACTCCAGCTCCCAGCCGATGGCCTCCAGGGTTTTGTAGATGTCGGAGTCCATGAAGACCGGTCCGTGGTAGCCGAGCTCGGCCGGCGGGATGACCCCGTTGGCTCGGAGACCCGCTGCGGGAGCCGGGGAATCGACGGCGCCGATGGCCAGCTCCAGGTTGTCCAGGTTGCCCGCCACTACGAGCTGGTGAAGCGCGAGTGGCATGCTGGCGGCGGCGTTGCGGCGCTGCCAGGCGTGAAGGAGCCCGCCGGTCACGCGGGCGCCGGGGGCGGGCAGCGGGTGCTGCGCGGCGATCGCCGACCCGGTGGGGACGGCCGGTCCGTCTCCGGAGGGAGCGCTTCCCGCCAGGGTGCTGCCGGGAGGGGCGCTGCCAGGCAGGGTGCTGCCGCGAGGGGTGCTGCCAGGCACCATGCTGCCTGGCAGGGCGCTGCCTGGCAGGGTGGGCGGCGCGGCAGCCGACGCTGTGGTGTCCAGGTCAGCCGCTCCGGGCGCGGGTGACGTGTGTTGCGGTGAATCATCCGGCGTGCGCAGGGGATCCGCCTCCCATCAACCAAGGAATAGGTTTTCCCTGAATGTGAACCGTACGCTAGAGTCTCCGTTCAGGTACGTCAACAGCCGATCCTTTGGTGGGAGGTCGGAACGAGCGGTGAGGGGATGGCGGCGCCTGCGGGACGCCCCGAAGCGAGCCAGGAACGGGGCACGCGGCGCGCCACGATCAGGGACGTGGCCGAGTCTGCGGGGGTGTCAGTCGGCACCGCGTCGAAAGCGCTCAACGGGCAGGGCAAGCTGCGCGCGGAGACGATCGAGCGGGTCATGCGCGCGGCCGAACGGCTCGGCTTCGCGCCGAACACGCTTGCGCAGGCGCTGCTCGCAGGGCGTTCATTCACGGTGGGGCTGATCACCACGGACAGCTTCGGCCGGTTCAGCATTCCGGTCATGCTTGGCGCGGAGGACGCACTCGGGACGGGCCAGGTCTCTGTGTTCATGTGCGACACGCGTGACGACCCGGAACGCGAGCGGCGGTACGTCGAGATGCTCTGGGCGCGCCGGGTCGACGGGCTGATCGTGACCGGCCGCAGGATCGAGCCGCGGCCTCCGGTGCAGGCCCTGCCCGGGATCCCTGTCGTCTACGCGATGACCCAGCCGGCCGGGGACGGCGCTTCGCCCTCCCAGTCGGCTGGGGGCGGGGCCGTGCTGCCCGACGACGAGGGCGGCGGCCGGGCGGCCGCGGCGCACCTCCTGGCGATCGGGCGACGGCGGATCGCGCACATCGCCGGCCCCGAGCGGTTCCTGGCCGCCCGGCTACGGGCGCGGGGGTTCTCCTCGGCCCTCGCGTCGGCGGGCGTGCCCCCATGCGGGGAGATCAGGTTCGGCGAGTGGACCGAGCACTGGGGCCGGGAGGCCGCCGGCCTGCTGCTCGCCGACCGGCCCGACGCGATCTTCTGCGGCAGCGACCAGATCGCCCGCGGCGTCTCCGACACGCTGCGCGCCGTCGGGCGGCGCATCCCCGACGACGTCGCCCTTGTCGGCTTCGACAACTGGCTGCCCATGGCCATGGGCGCGCTCCCCCCGCTGACGAGCGTCGACCCGTGCCTGGAGGAAGTCGGCCGGGTAGCCGCCACCCGCCTGCTCGCCGCGATCAGCGGCGAGTACGCCAACGATGTCCAGCGCGTGCCGGCCAGGCTTGCCGTCCGCGAGTCAACGGGCGGCTACCCTGCCCCAGCGGCCTAGGCGCGCCGCGCTTCTTGCTGTTATCACACAGGCAGAGGGGTGGATGTGCCCTTGATGCCGCTATGGGGGCTGTTGCAAAATTGCCCGATCGGCTCACGGAGCCACAACATCTTGGCGCTGCGTCCGACGTCGAACCAGCATCTGGTCGGCTTGCCCGCTCGGAGCCGAGTTCTGCGACACGCCCCATGGCGACAGCGAAGGCACATCCACATGAAAGGCGAGCGGCCCCGGCAATCGGCCTGCAGTGCTTCTTGCTGTTATCAAACGTCTGTCGGCGGCAGGGAAAGATCTTGGATCGCTGGGTGCGCGATAGCGACCTCATCGATCCGAGATCTTTCTGGCGCGGCATTGCGTAGGCGCTTCTTGCTGTTATCATACCAGAATGTGCACGTTAACAATCTCCGCAACCGGTTCCCGCTCAGGGGTTGACGCACGGGCCGAGGGTTTCTAGCTTCTTGGGAAAAGGGTTTCCTTCTCCTCCACAGTGAGTTGTCCTCCCTGGGTCCCCCAGCCGCTCACGTAACGAGAACAGGCCACGGCAATGAAGCTCTCGCCTAGACAGACACTCACCGGGGGGGCGGCCGTCTTGCTGCTGTCCGCCGCCGCCGCGTGCTCATCGTCCGGATCATCCCCCGCCCCCGCCGCGTCGGCCAACTCGTCCTTCGGCGTCAACGCGACCGGCACCGTCCAGTTCTGGGCCCGAACCGTCTCCAAGACCCTCGCCCAGAAGCTCGTCAGCGAGTTCAACGCCACCCACAAGAACCTCCAGGTCAAGCTCACGCTCACGTCGATCAACGACGACGTCACGTCGCTCGCCACCTCGATCAGGGCCGGCGACCCGCCGGACGTCGTCGGGCTCAACGACATCGACACGCCGACGTTCACGCGCGAGGGCGCGTTCATGAACCTGACCCCGTACATCAACAAGCTCCCCTACAAGAGCGACCTGTCGCCGGGTCACATCGGACTGGCGACTTACAACGGCCAGGAGTACGGCGTCCCGTACTGGGCCGACCTGTCCGTTCTCTGGTACAACAAGACGCTGTTCAAGGAGGCCGGGCTCAACCCGAATAACCCGCCGACCACGTATGCGCAGATCCTGTCCGACGCCCAGGCGATCAACAAGCTCGGGCACGGCATCAGCGGCTTCACGTTCGCCGGCGACTGCCAGGGCTGCCTCGGCTTCACCGTCCAGCCGGGCATCTGGGCGGACGGCTCGTACCTGACAAGCGGCGGCGTCGGGAACCAGACCGCCACCATCTCCGGCAACACCGCGCTGGAGAACGCGCTGACCCTCTACCAGCAGATCTGGTCTCAGCACCTTGTCCCCGACAACGACCGCACCGACGACGGCACGACCTGGGGCCAGGACTTTGCGGCCGGGAAGATCGGCATCATGCCCGGCGGTTACGGTCAGGTCGTCGACCTCGTCAAGCCGAGTCAGCTCGGCAGCGAGTTCATGGACACCCCACTGCCCGGCGACAACGGCGGGTACAGCACCTTCGACGGCGGCGACGACTTCGTCATCCCCTCCGCCGCCAAGAACGCCTCGGGCGCCTGGGAGTTCATCCAGTGGGTGCTGCAGACGCAGCAGCAGGATCAGTACCCGGCCCTTGGCGCCACGCCGATCCGCACCGACGTGCTCACCCCCGCCTTCTCCGCCGCGAACCCCGAGGATGCGGTGGCGCTGAAGGCACTGGCCAAGGGGTACGCGCCGGTCACGCTCGTCTACGACCAGATGTTCAACCAAGCCGGAGGACCGTGGTTCCAGATGTTCACCACGGCTGTGTATGACGGGAACATGAGCCTCGCGCTGGAGCAGGGCCAGTCGGGGCTAACGCGCCTCCTGCAACAGGCATCCTCGTGACCACTCCCGGCGACGTACTGCCCCGTCCGCGAGCCGCGGCAGGCGGCTCGCGGACGGGGCGGCGTCCGGGTGCCTGGGGACGCGGCCTTGGGGCGCGGCGGGCGCGGACCGGGATGCTCCTCGTCACGCCCGCGGTCGCGATGGTCGCGATCTTCGTGCTTTTCCCGCTCGGCTTCGCGGTCTACATCTCGCTGACCAATTGGCCGCTGATCGGCCCATACCACTTCATCGGCGGGCAGAACTACAGCCTGCTGGTCCACGACCCGGAGTTTATCCACTCGGTCCTGTTCACCCTGCTCTACACGGCGATCGTCACCGGTCCGATCTTCCTCGTGGGCTACGCGATGGCCCTGCTCGTGCGGTCCGGGCGGTTCGGCTCGGTGTTCTTCCGCACGGCCTTCTTCCTGCCGTTCATCGTCGGGCTCGCCACCGAGTCGTTCATGACCCTCCTTGAGCTGCAGCCGGACTCCGGCGCGGCCGACTACGTGCTGACCAAGATCGGCCTCGCGCACTCAAGCACCGCGTGGACCGTGGACTACGGCCTGGCCCTGACCGCCATCTGCGTGTTCGTCACCTGGTTCGCGTCCGGGCTCACGATGATGCTGCTGATGGCCGGCATGCAGGGCATCCCGTCGGAGCTTTACGAGGCCGCCGAGGTGGACGGCGCCTCCTGGTGGCAGAAGGAGTGGCGCGTCACCCTGCCGCTGCTGCGCAGGAACATCGCGCTGGCGCTGATCATCTCGGTGATCGGGTCGTTCCTCGCGTTCAACCAGTTCTACATCCTCACTGAGGGCGGCCCAGGCACCTCCACCCAGCCCGTCGTGATGTGGATCTACGAGGAGGCGTTCGTGCAGTATCACCTGGGCTACGCCACCGCCGGCGCGGTCGCGCTCGTCGTCGTGATCGGGATCATCAGTGCCACCCAGTTCTACCTGCTCCGCGACGACCGCGACAGGCGGGCCAGGCGATGACGGCCCGCGCGTCGTACGCGCCCCAGGCGCCCCGGACGGCGGGCGCCTCGCGCGCTTCTGGCGCGCCGGGCACCGGCGGGCGCGGTGACCTGGGCCGGACCGGGTTCGCGCTGTACGTGACCGGCGGCACGCTCGCGGCGCTGATCTTCCTGCTGCCGCTCGCCTGGGCGGTGATCCGCTCGTTCATGCCCAACGCACTCGTCACCCAGGCCCCGTCGGCCGGGGACTTCTCCCACCTGACGACCGCCAACTACTCCGGCCTCATCCAGACCAACGACATCCTGCGCTACGCGGCCAACAGCCTGTTCGTGGCGGTGGGCACCGGCCTGCTGACGGCGGTCATCGCGACCATGGCCGGGTACGGGTTCGCCCACTTCACTTTCCGCGGGTCTGGCGTGGTGTTCGCGCTCGTGCTCGTCACGATGATGATCCCGTTCCAGGCGCTGCTCACCCCACTCTTCCTTGAGATGCACTCCCTCGGGCTGACCAACAACCTGACCGGCCTCGCGCTGTTCTACACGACGTTCAACCTGCCGTTCGGCGTGTTCGTGATGCGCAACACCTTCCTGCAGATCCCCTGGGAGCTGTCCGAGGCCGCCGCGGTCGACGGGGCGTCGGCGGCCAGGACGCTGGTGTCGGTGCTCCGGCCGCTCATCCTGCCCGGCATCGCGACCACCGTGCTGTACGCGTTCCTGTTCTCGTGGACCGAGTTCGTCGGCGCGCTCACGTTCATCACGTCCAACAACCTCTACACGCTGCCCCTCGCCCTGCTGAACATGGAGTACGGGAGCGTGGGCCAGGTGAACTTCGGCTACCTGGAAGCGGGCGCGGTGATCGCGATGGTGCCCTGCGTGCTGCTGTACGTCGGGCTGCAGCGCTTCTATATCCGCGGCCTGATGTCGGGGGTCGTCAAAGGCTAGCGGAACCTGACCAGGTCAAACACGAATCCGTTCGGGAGACTGGAGTTGAATATGGGGGTTGAAGTCCCCCTCGGACACATACAAAGCCCTCTGACCTGGCCTTATGTACTCATAGTTTTAGCCATGCCTGAAGAATTGCACTTCACCGGCATATGGGTTCGAGTCCCTCTCGGACACGCGCCTCTATACATGTCCTTCGCAGTGAAGTCATGACTGTCGGCGGCGGATGAATTGCCGACGTTGACATGGCTGACTCCGTTGCAGATCCGCCGGTTCTGTACCGCTGTGCTGATGACAGCCTTTCTCCTCTGGCCGCCAGCTGCAGCCCGGAGCGGATGTCTGGTTCGCGGGCTGAAGAGTGGGTTCTTGTGGGGAACTGCCAGCGCTGTACCGGTTGTCTGGTGCAGGGTCTTCTACCTGGTGTTCGGCGGACGGCGGTCTTGCGCAGCGCCAGGCATTCCGCGAGCCCGGGCTGTGTAGCTGCTCAGCCGGTACCGGGCTCGGCGCGGCGGAACTCACGGGCCGCCCACCCGGTCAGCCCGGCCGGCAGCCGTGGCTCACTGCCGAAGAAACCCCTCTGGCTGGCCTCCGCAGCCGACCAGATCTCCAGCAGTGATACCGGCCGCCACAGCCGCACCCGCTCGCGGTCTACCGGCAGCACCCGCCGGTACCCGGTCAGGTAAGCCCGCTCCAGCGTGCGCCGCAGCACCCGCATGAGCACCCGGTCCGGCGGCCGCGGCGCCGCGATCGCTGCGATCTCGAACCACAGCAGTGTCCACGCGATGTCGCCGTGCCGGTCGCCGACGCCGGCGTTCGTCCAGTCGATGACGTGCAGCACCGAGCCGCCTGGTGCCGCCAGCACGTTGAGCGGATGAAAGTCGCCGTGGCACACCACCGGGTCAGCGACTTCCAGCCGGTCCCGGACAAGCTCTATCTTCCGCAGCGAGGCGGCCAGCTCCCCCGAGCCACCGGATTCCGTCAGGCGCCGGGCCAGCCGCAGCCAGTTGTCCGGCACCTTGCCTGGACAGGCGTCCGCCGGCGGGCTCCCGAGCCGGTGCAGTTCCGCGTGCGCGGTACCCAGCTGGACCATCAATTCCGGGATCCCCCACGGCCTGCCGCGCGCCGCCGCGATGAGCGGCACCCCGGGCACCCGCGCCATCACCTGGACAGGCGACGGCAGCGCCTCGCCCGGAGCCAGCACCGTCAGCACCTCCGGTGCGGGGTAGCCCCGGGCGGCGGCCCAGGACTGGACCACGCTCTCCCGACGCAGCAGGTCATAACGCTCCGCTGCCGCAGGGACCCGCGCCACCAGCGGGACCGACCACTGCGGCGGCAGGCCCGGCCCGGCGAATCGCAGCCCGTACACCCAGAAGTCGGCCCCGCCGGTAAGCCGCTCCGGCGGGGCGCCATCGGTCACCACCCCGTAGCCCTGGCCGGTCAGCCACCCTCGCACCGCAGCCGACACTTCCCCGGATTCAGGCGTACGCAACATACCCGGAGGTTACTCCCAGCTCACAGATCGCATGATCTGCGCTTCCTGGTTGATAATTACATAACCGGCATATGACGCGCAGAACGGTGGTTCACGCGTTGTTGGCGGTTACGGTCGACGATCTGTGTAGCTGCGCTCACTGGCCTCGGTCTGCCTGGCCGCCAGTTCATTGGCTCTGGCTGTCCCGGCGTGCCCCCTATCTTGACCGCGCCCGCGGGTCGCTGCCGTTTCGGCCATGCTGTGGGGGTGATCACCGACTCGCGACTCCGCCTGCCAAAGGCGCACAGGTTCCCTGATGTCGTCGCGGACAAGCGGCGGCGAATCCACGATCGTCATGTGGCACCCCTCAACCGGCTGGTCGAGGACATGAACACGGGGCGTGAGCACCTCGCGCCCTGGTTCGACCCGGACGGCGGCGGCACCAGCGCCCGCGTGCTGTTCCTGTACGAAAACCCAGGCCGCAGAGCCACCGCCGCACGCGGCTCCGGGTTCATCTCCGCCGACAACAACGACGACACGGCCGCGAACTTCTTCCGCCTGCGCGACGAGGCCGGCCTGTCGCGCGACCTGCTCATAGCCTGGAACGTCATGCCCTGGTACCAGCCTGACGGCGAACGCACCGCGAATGCCACACGGCAAGACGTCACCAGCGCGCTGCCCTGGCTCATGCGCCTCATCCGGCTGCTGCCCGAGTTGCGGCTCGTGGTCACCATGGGAGACCGCGCCAGGGAAGGCTGGATACTCGCCCTCCTCACCGACCCCGGCCTGCCGCTGCTGCCGACACTCGCCGCCCCGCACTGCTCGCCCCGCAACCTCAACAGCCGGCCGCAGCACCGCGGACTGATCCTGGAAGCCATGCGACGGGCCGCAGACGCCTGCAGCTAGGGAGCGTCGCTTATCCCGGCGCCGAAAGTACAGGCTCAAGGCCGATCCGGCACTTGACGGCGATGTCTCCTCCGGCAAGGTCGCCGCGCGATCGCATCCCGTGTTATCAAGTCGCGCGGTCGGCATGAACCTCGGGGCGCCCCAGGTACGCCGTCAGATGACACCCACGCAATGAGACCGGCCATGCCCACCAAGACCCGCTATATCGCCGATTCCGGGCGGCTTGCGATCGTGTTGGTTGCGCTGTGTCCGGAGCGCAGAACGTCTGGCTATGTACGCGGTGACCTTGCGGTGGTCTCCTGCCGCCGCCATTGGCAAAGCGCGCTTGTCCTATTGCTAAAGGTCGCCTTATCGGCCGGTTCCCGAGCAGAGGAGGCATCGGCTCATTATCGGGTCGGTATTTGCCGCAATGCCGAGCAGTTCGATCGCCGCTTCCTCGGCGGAGCCACGCTCACCCAGCTTCGCCGGGATGGCTGCGGCCTCTGGCCATGATTCGGCGCGCCTGAAGAACCCCTCGAAGTCTTGGCTGCGGGCGGTCATGTCTGACGGATCGCAGCCTTGGAGGGCTAGGTATGGCAGGCAGGACGAGGCGGCTGGCCCAGACCTGGAAAGGACCTTCAGTGGACTTCGGCGCCCAAGGCGATGTCGAAGCCGGCGCCGTTGCGTGCCAGCCCCATCAGCAGGATGCCGGTCCATTCAAGGATCGAGGCCATCTGGAGCCCTCCTGCGTCGAGGGGCCGCAAGTCCAAGCTCTCCAGAAATGCCGCGACGCGTGCCTTCGCCTCGGCGCTATCGCCTGCGAGGAACGCGTCTAGGGGCTTGTCTTGAGCAAGGACGTGGCCGAAGATCGAATTCAGCGCCTTCACGACTTGTGTGCCCTCGGGGGCGGCAGCGGCGATCTCCTGGGCCGCCGAGTTGCCTGTGGTAGTCACGAGTCGCTGGCGTCGGCGTTGAACGGGTTGGAGATGTCAACGAGGATCTTGCCGGCCAGCGACTCGCCGTAGTTCGCGACCACTGAAACCGCGTTGGTGTACAGGACGGCCACGATGACGATGTCACCCAGTGGCGTTGCGCCGAACGTGCCGGCGGTGGCTCTGTTGCCGATCTGGTCGGCGAGTGCCTGAGCCTTGGCGGTGTTGCGGCTCATTAGCTCGATGGTGTGGCCGTGCTTCGCCGCCCGGGTACCTGCGGTGGCCATGTTGCCCTAGCCGATGATGCTGATGGTGGTCATGATGCGTGTTCCTCCGTCGTGTCTGGGTCAGTTGGGCTGTGAGGGTCTTGCCGGCGTGATGGGCTGCGTCGAGAGCGTTGGCCGTGCCGTTGAGACGCGGCACTTGAGTTCGAGGTTGTTTCCGGCGGGGTCGCGGATGAACACCGCGTAGTAGTCCGGCGCGTACTCCGGCCACAGCCGAGGCTCGTGGAGGATCTCGGCGCCGCGTGCGGTGGCGAAGTCGTGGACAAGTCGGACGGTCGCCTCGTCCTCGACCCTAAGCGCAAGGTGGGTCTGGCGACCACCGGGGTCGGTCGCAAGGGAAAAGAACAGCTGGGCTGGCTGGCCAGGTAGGGCGTACCCGATCAGGTTCGGCGTATCGAAGGTTCGCGTGCCCCCGGCCAGGCTGACGACCTGGTCGTACCAGTCGCCGACGGCGTTCAGGTCGTCGACTTGCAGGACGACGTGGTCGAGCAGCGTCATGGGCGCTCTCCAGTCCTACTGCGGCCCCGTTCTGCGGCTGCGGCCTCCCGCAGCGCCGGGACGAGCTCGCTGGCGACCGGCTGGAGCTGGCTGGCGATGGCTTGGGCCATCTTGCCGGGTCTGATGAATCCGAAACGCATGAGTGCCTCCGGTGGGATGGAATCGGCGATGGAGCGGGTGGTTCGTGTTTGGTGGGTGGCGCCGCGATCCGTGTGGGCGTCGGGGCGCCACCGACCACGTGCTGTGTCAGATCAGCCCGCTAACGATCTCGTCGAGGGGCTCAGGTTGGCCGGCCTCGTGGTGGAGTCGGGTGCCCCCGCGGATCAAGGCACTGCAGATGACGGCGCCCGCCCAGCGTACGCCTGCGGCCCACCAGTAGCCGACGGTGAACCCGTGCACGGTGGCGCCGACGACGGCAGTGCTGCCGCGGTGGGTCAGGTAGTGGTTGGTGGCGGTGGCGACGAAGGTGCTGATCAAGGCGACGCCGAGCGCCGGGCCGAGCTGCTGGGAGACGTTGTTGAGCGCCCCGACCGTACCCGCGTCGCGCGGTTCGACACCCTGCTGCCCGACGTCGGGTGGTCCGATCCAGTACCGGTGCCTGGTGCAGACGTAGTGGTAGTGCGGCAGGAGCCGCGCCACCGGGCCGCCGTCGTGGCGGGCGTCGCAGCGAGGGCAGCCAGGCTGGGACTGATGTCGCCAGGCGGTCCAGTCCAGGTTGGGGTGCAGCTCGGGCAGTGCTCGGGCCAGCTGGCCGCGGGTGCGGCCGACGAGCGCGGCGAGGGCGTCGGGGAGAACATCGCGACGCTTCGTCCCGGGCCTCGGTGCGCTGATCGGTTCCCAAAGCTCACTGGTGGGCATGCCGTGGAGGTTGGCGAGCCTGCTCAGGTACGAGGCGAGAGACTCGTGTCGGGCTGGAGCGGCCGGGATCGGTAGCCGCGCCGGGTGCATCAGCTCGCCGCCCGCTTGACGCGACCCGCGCCCGTGCGAGCGACGTCGGCGCATTCGGCCGCGTAGTCGACCGGGACGATGTTGAGCAGGTCGCGGGTGACGGCCTCGCTGCGGTTCTCGATCGCCAGGATCGCGCCGCCGCGGATCAGCTGGGACAGGCTGCCGATCATCCCGCCGGTGCGCCGGTAAAGGTATTCGTCCATGCCGACGAGGCTGCCGGGCTTGTGCCGCAGCAGCCGCAGCGCCAATTCCATCGTCGCGATCAGCGCCCGCCACTGCTCACGCTGCCCCGCCGCGATCGTGATCGAGGCGTGAGCGAGGGCCTGGTCACGCTCGCCGACAAGGGCTACCAGGGCAGCGAATGGGCCAAGGTGCCGTACAAGGGGAAGAACAAGCCCGAGCCGCAGAAACAGACCAACCGGGCCCATGCGAAACTCCGCGCCCTTGGCGAACGGGCAAACGCCCAGCTCAAGACGTGGAACATCCTCGATAAGCTCCGCTGCTGCCCCTGGAAGGCAGGCCGCCTCGCCAAAGCCATCCACACATTGCAACTCAACGCAGCCTAACCAGGTTGTAGGGTCGGGGACTGGCGCGGTGACTCGCTGGCTTTAGGGCCTGGGGCCTTCGTGGCCGCCGGTTTCCCGGTCGGTTGCGCCACCCCAGTGTCCTTGGCCAGGTCTGCTCCGTTTCCAGTCCCCGCCACCTCGAACCGTGCATGCGGTTCTCCCGCACACGGCTCACCGACGCCGTTCACCGTCGGCATTCGGTCTTTCCCGCCAGGGCTTTCCGGCCCTGGGAGCGACAGTGATCCCGTACAAGCTGACCAGGCCTAGTTCGCGCGGCGACGCGTTGAGCATCACCTGCCAGCCGAAATGGCGGCTGCGGCGGTGCCTCTTGCTGATGAACAGCACAATGCGCATCCGCGCGTACTGCCTGATCTTGCTGAGGCGCCGAGCCGAGTGACCGTACCTGAAGTACCCGGCCCACCCGCGCAGGAACATGCTCACGTCCCGCGCGATCGCCTCCGGCGGCAGCAGCAGCCTGCGGCGGCCGGTCAGTTCCCTGATCCGGTCACGGGCGTGCTGCATCGCCTTGTCCGCGGGCCATCTGGCCAGGAACAGCACCCGCCGCTTCCCGTTCAGCCCCCGCGAGCGCACCAGCCGGTGGTGGAAGCCGAGGAAATCGAGCCCCTCGCCCCCTTCCTCCAGGTGCACGATGCGGGTCTTAGCGGGCTTGGGCTCTAGGCCCAGGCCCGCCAGCAGGTCCGTCAGCCGCTCCAAGGCGGCCTCGGCCTGGCTGCGGGACCAGCACATCACGACCAGGTCATCGGCGTAACGGCACAGGACCCCATCGCGGTCGTCCCATTCCCGGTCAAGCCGGTGCAGGTAGACGTTGCACATGACGGGGCTGATCACCCCGCCTTGCGCGGTCCCGGCCGCCTCCCGGCGGACCTGGCCGTCCTCCATCGCCCCCGCGCGCAGCATCGCGCGCAGCAGCTTCAGGACCGGCTGGTCGCAGACGCGTTCCTCCACCGCCTCCATCAGCTTCTCATGCGGGATCGCCGAGAAGCAGGAGGCGATGTCCGTCTCAACCACCCACCGCCTGCCCTGCGCGCACTCGTCGATGAGCACCTGCAGGGCGTCGTGCGCCGACCGCCTCGGGCGGAACCCGAAGCTGCACGGCAGGAAGTCCGCCTCGAAGACCGGCTCGAGCACGATCTTGGCGGCGGCCTGCACGATCCGGTCGCGGACTGCGGGAATGGAAAGCGGCCTCTTCTCCGCCGTGCCCGGCTTGGGTATCAGCACCCGCCGGGCAGGCAGCGGACGATACCGCCGTTCCCTCAGCTCGCTGGCCAACTCGTCGAGCAGCCGGGTCACCCCGTACTCCTCGACCTGGGCCAGGGTGATCTTGTCGATGCCCGGCGCGCCATTATTACTGCGCACCATGACCCACGCACGCCAAAGGACGTCCCTGCGGAGGACCTTGTCCATCAGCGCGTGGAATCTCCGCCCGGGACCGGCCTTGGCCGCCCGGTAAAGCGCATGCTGCAAAGCACGGACCGGATCGGCCGGGACATCCCGGACCGATCCCGAAGCGGCGGGACTAGCCATGACGGCACTCACCGGGCCCCTCCTGACAAACGCTGCGCACCGACGAAGCAGCGGCCCTTCCCATCACCGCAGGTTGTGCTGTCCTGCGGCTCAACCGGTACTACGGCCGCCTCCGACTCCCTCCCGGCCAGCAGTCCACTTCCCGGTTCAGCCGGTTATAGGACGCCACGCTCCGGTGACAACTTCCGCAGGTCACCGGGCCGGGGAGGGCCTCCCCAGTTCCCGCCGCCACCATCGATGCGTTCCGCGCCCCATACGCCGGGGAGTCCCTCACGGCTGCGCCTCCAGGCTCTTCACCGCTTCCATGGCCTTCGCCCCGATTTCGAGAGGCTCGGCACTCCCTTGCCCGCCCCGAAGGACGGCTGAGTAACGACGCCGCAGGCTTCGCTTCATGCTGCGGACCGCATCTTCGCTCCCCCCAAAGGGGCTTTCGACGCTGGGCTCCGACCCCGCCCGTTTCCAGACGAAGCCGCCAGCCTGCTACCGGGCCTCCTGGCAGCTACCCGGACCGGACTTCCACCGGCAGGCGACGACGAGCTTACGAACGCAAGGAAACACCATGCACTACGTCACGGTGCCACCTCCTGTTCTGCTGGGCGCACGGAAAAGGCTCAGTGCACGGAGTTCTTGAGGGCTGAGTGGAGGCGCGGTTTCAGCGCGCTCCTCTTGGTCCTCGACCAGGAGCGTGGCCAGTGAGTGGCTCATATAGGCTTCGCCTCGTCCCGCCGCGCCGACGGCCCGCAGGATCTCCTCGGGCGGCTCCGCTTTGGGCGGTTCGCCGGCACGAAAGCAATGCCGTCCGGCGTCATCCTCAGCACTTACAAGGTCGCCGGGCCTTTGAAGACCGGATAGCTCGACGACGTCACGCGCCCGCTACACCCTCAACTGCGAGGAGCCACATTACTCCCCTCCGGGAACCGGGTGGTGGATCGTGCCTGCATGAGCCGTCACGTCGGGGGTGCCCAGAATGCCTGAGGCACCGGCAACTGGGGTGCTGCGAGTTATCCAGATAGGTCGGCCGGCACCCGGTCCTGGGGAGGTACTGGTCCGGATCCACGCGGCTGGGTCAGCCTGGCGGACTGGAAGCGGCGGGCCGGAGTGCTGCGCAGGTTAGGCGAGCCGCCGTTCACCAGCTATTTACCGCCGGCGAGATCGATGAATGATCCGGTCACGTAAGACGCTTGCGGCGACAGAAGCCACAGGATCGCTTCCGCCACTTCCTCGGGCTGTCCGCCGCGCCTCATCGGCAGGTTGTGCTGGAGGCGTGCTACCCGGTCCGGGTCGCCGCCGCTGGCATGGATGCCGGTGTGGATGAACCCGGGACGGACCCCGTTGACCCGGATGCCCTCCGCGGCGACTTCGACGGCCAGGCCCGTGGTCAGGGTGTCCACCGCGCCCTTGCTCGCGGCATAGTCGACATACTCGCCCGGCGAGCCGAGGCGGGACGCGGCCGAGGACACGTTTACGATCGCCCCGCCAGCGCCTCCGTGCGCGGTGGACATGCGCAGCACTGCCTGCCTGGCGCACAGGAAATAGCCGACGACGTTGGTAGCGAGGACCCGGTGCAGCCGGTCCTGGTCCATTTGGTCGAGTCGGCTCTGCCGGAACAGCACTCCGGCGTTGTTCACCAAGGCGGTCAGCGGCCCTAGCTGCCTGTCGGCAGTGTGGAACAGCCTCTCGACGTCATCGCCCTGGCTGGTGTCCGCCTGGACGGCGATCGCCTCGCCGCCGTTTCCTGTGATGTCCGCGACGACGGCGCCAGCCGCTTCGTCGCTGGCGAGGAAGTTGACACAGACCCGGTACCCGCGACGGCCGGCCATGCGCGCCACGGCAGCGCCGATGCCCCGGCTCGCCCCGGTGACGACAAGAACCTCCTGCACGACAGGCATCACCACTCACATGCGCATGTCCGGTGAAATAGCCCGCCAGTCGCGCTCGCGCCGGAGGCTCACTAGAAAGTAGCAGGGAATAGCCCGGGAGCTAGTGCCGCATCAGGCAAGGCTGCCGCCACGACGACATGTCTACGGCTCCGGCAAGCCGAGCTGGTCGAAGCCGGCGGTACGCGGCGCCGGATCAGCCGGCCTGCCCACTCTGCAGCCAGCGGGCTCGCCCCCGGGTTCACCGTCTCCGCGTTTCCGGAGGGGAAGTCTTTCCCGTGGTCCCACATCATCTTCTCGCGGACGCACGCGGCTGCAAGCGTGTCGTCACAGGCAAGGATCTCCAGCCACCCGGCCCGGCGCGTGCCCGGGTCAAGGTCGCCGGCATCAGCCTCGGGCGCCGGCATTACTCGTGACCTGCGCAGGGACTGGGGTGCCTGGCAGCGCGCCATTCGCTGCCTGGTTCGGCGGGTGGTTGCTGCGGGCTGCCCGAGATGAGCGGCTCTGGCAGGCGAGGCGAGACGGGTGGACCGCGCGCAGGAGACGGGTTCGGTGACCTTGGGATCGGTGTTGAGCCGACGGCGGGCTCTTCAAGGCTGACGTTGCGTGGGGTGTGATCTGTCGGCGAGGGTCGCGGCGACTAGGACCTGCGTCATCCGTTCCGGTGGCTCAACGGCCTCTTCGCGAAACAGTTGGGCCATGTCGGTCGTCCAGGTGACTGCCTCGGGTCCGCGCAGCTGTGGAACGAGCGCAGCAGCCACGCGATCGCGTGCGGTCGGCGGGACGTCACAGACATGCCGTCGAGCAGTGCGAATACCCATGTCTGGCTGCTTTTGGATACGCATCCGGAGGTGTAATCCCGCGGACGCCGGTTGTGCGTTGGTAAAGTGCGGGAACCCAACGCCTGGACTTCGGGGAGTTCTACCGCGGATCCAGGGACGGCTGCCTCCGCACGGTCCTGATCATGGTCGGCGACCAGGACACGGCGCATATGGCGCGGCCTCAGCAGCGGCTCGCCAGACGAGCCGGCCGTAATCGCGGCTGATGCCTCACGCATACAATTCGTGGCCGCTCGGCTCGGTGCCATAGACATGGCGGGCGGCGGGCGCGCCTTGCGTGGCGATCCAGCTGAGTCCCGGGTTCAGCGCTTGTGCAAGGAGGGTGCGGGGAGACCAAGGGCGCGGGCACGGTCGACGGCGTCCCAACGGCGGTGCACGCCGAGCTTGGTATAGACGTGGTGGATGTGCGTCTTGACGGTGTGCACCGAAACGCAGAGCTCGTCAGCGATCTCTTGTTTTGACAGGTTGGTAGGAAGGTAGCGCAGGACGCGCGTCTCGCTTTCGCTGAGCGGCTCGCCGGGCAGCGACGCTTGTGTGTTGCCGGCCGAGCGGTTGAGGATCTCGGAGATCAGGGCGGCGTGCGAGGTGCGATGCCCGCGATGGCGCTCGAGCAGCCCCGGCGCGGGGTGAAGCAGGAACGCCAAGACCAGTCCGTCGGATTCGGCGAGTTGGAGCGCCTGCTCGAGGGAGCGCGCGGCGGCACCGGTGTCGCCGAGCGCGTCGTGTGCGATCGCTTCCAGCAGGAAGGCGTGGACGAGCCAGACTCGCGGGTTCGATAGGGGAGCGGAACGGTTGACGACGGGCGAGAGTGCGGCGCTAGCCGCCTGCGGGTCGTCTTGGGCGAGCCGCAGCGCCGCGAGCGCGATGCGCATCTCGCCGCTTTCGCGCTGATGTTCGTCCAGCTCGGCAAGAATCTGTTCCGCGCGCTGCGTGTCGCCCAGCTTCACGAGCAGCTGCAAGCGGTGTGATCGCATTCGCGTCGCGAGTGTGTGCGGGGTGACCAGCAGCTCCGCGAGCCGCTCGGCGGCTCGGAAAGCGACCAGCGCCTGGGGGTAGCGGCCCCGTGCCATCTCCAGCACGCCGCGCGCATAGTGGAGCATGAGCCCGGCCGCCGGATGGATCTCGGCCGGCAGCGTGCGCTCCGCGCGCGCGAGCAACCGCTCTGTGTCCTCGACCTGTCCTTGCCAAAGCCGCGTGCGACCCAGGACTGCGTATGCGAAAGCAGCGACCGGCTCCTCGCTCCAGCCGTGGCGCCGGGCGAGTTCGATGGCCTGGTCCGCGCGCTGCATCGCCAGCGCAAATGAGCGAACGTTGGCGAGTATCGCCCAATGCGCGAGGGCGTCGATCTCGAGATAAGGTCGCTCGATTCGCTGTGCCAGGGTAACGCCCTGCTCGAGGTGCCGGTCGGCGTCTTCGACCCGGGCTGCCCAGAGCTCGGCGATGCCGAGGTTGATCAATGCGAGCGCGCGGAGATCCTCGCCAAGTCCAAGTCGGGCGGCGGCCGGGACCTGTGTCGGGGCGAGCAGTCGCTGGGCTTCGTCGACGACGGCCGGGAGGTTGCTGCGTTGACGGGCGATCGACAGCCGCAGAACCGCGAGCAGGACCTGCAAGCGTTCGCGCCCGTCCGCGGGCCCGGAGACCGGCTCGCGGATTGCGAGCGCCAGCTGGTGCTCGCTCTCCTCGAGCGATCCCCGGTTCAGCTGATCGGCCGCCATCAGCGCGGTGAGTTCTCGATCGGCCGCGACCACCCTAGCGGGGAACCTGGTCAGGAGCTCGTGCGCGGTGGCGGCCTGGCCATTGAGGACAAAGGCAAACCAGTGATCGGAGAGCAAGCGAGCAGCCAGGTTCCATTTCCCTGCCGCCTGGGCATGCCGGGCTGCCTCAATGGGGTACTCGTGATCGGCAAACCACTCGGCGGCAAGAGCGTGCAGCGACAGCAGCTCCGCCGATTCGGTGCGCCGCAGCTCGATGACCTGGGTCCTGGCTATAGCCCGGCCTCGTTCATCAGCGAGCGATAGCCGCTGCCCGTTGCTCTGTAGTCATCCAGCGCTGCAGCAGACGGGCACGTTGGATGACTCTTGAGCGTGCACTGAGGTGCCGAACAGCCATCCGACGTGTCAGCCAGATGGGGGTTTCTGCCGTGTCTCATAAGTATCTGAGGGGGTCGTTCTCTCCCGCGGCGCCTTGGTCGCGCGGCGGGGCATTCAGCAAGATAGCGCCCATTGCAGCCAGCAAGAATACCGCCCCCCGGTTTTACCGGGGGGCGGATGACTGCTGGCGACAATTCCTGGGGACCGTGTACGAGCGATCATCGGAAGTGCCGCACAAATCCGAAACCGAAGAGACGTATCAGAAGCCCGGGCAGGGCGGCCTGCCTGGTTCGCACGACCGATCTGCACGCGAAAGAGTCATCAATGTCACGATCAGTCATCTCCAGGATCCGCCCGCGCCGCCGCATCACGGTCCTGGCCTCGGCCGGCGTCGCCCTGGCCACGGCCGGGGCCTGACGCTCACCGGAACCGCCAGCGCAGCCCCCGGCGCCGCGACCGGCAAGGCACCCTCGTGCAGCAACGCGACGCTGAACGGCACCTACACCTTCGGCTACATCAGCTGGCAGATCTCCCAGGGCAAAAGCGCACCGGGACCTCTCAACGCTACGACCCCGGCTCACTGCCATCCCGGCCAGGCCCGCAACGTCTACCCCAAGTCTCAATCAGACGGATATTTCGCCTGTCCGGCCTCCGCGGGCAGCGCAGAGCGTGACCGGCGGGGCCGCGTCCGCCCCGGCATGCCGCAGCCGGCAACGGCTGGTGCCCGGCGCCCGGTAGTAAGACGCGGTGATAAGCAGCGCGATCATGGACCGCGACGCCGACCTGGCGCGGTCTTGGGCGACGGTCCACATAGCCGGGATCGAGTCGTGACTGCGCATGACGCTCACCGACTAGTCAGCCGGATCGGGTGAGGCGCGCTCCCCACGCCGACGGTGAGAACCCGGTGCCGCAGGAGGTCCCGTGGGACGTGCCACTTGACGAGGACTACGAACACGCCCGCTACGACCCTGCCCAGGTTGGCGACTACTTCGCCGCGGTCACCCAGGCCGCGCTCGCGCTGGCGGAGTTCAGCGCCCCCTACCGTGGCCGCTCCACACCGGTCAACGCCTGGTGGGGCTCGTTCGACCTCGCCGTGACGCTGTATTCCGGAGCGCCGGCCGAGCCGCCAGCGGACGGCTTCATCACCCGCAACTCCTCGGACGCCGAACAGATCGTTGTCGGCTGGTGGCCAGGCGATGCCAGCCACCCGAACGCGGCGTTCTACGCCCTCGCGTTCCCGCCGCCCGCGGAGTTCGCCGACGCCACCCTCTCCCCGGCCACCGCCCGCTGGGACGAGAACATGGGCGAGTTCATCCTGGACTGGCACGACGCGCGCACCGCCAAGAACCCGCGGGCGGCCGCCGTCGAGTTCGCCCACTCGGCGTTCCGGCACGCCTGCCTGGCGCTGAAGTGGAGCACCGACCTCCTTGGCAGCACCGAGGGCAACCCGCCGCCCGTCCGGTGAAGGCGATAACCACCGCCGAGTAGGTGTTGAGCGTCAGGGAGCAGTCGGACTTCGCCGGCCGCGCCGGTGAAGTCGATCTCCTCAAGGTCCTTGAGTCGCAGGAGGCGCTTGCAGACGGTGGAGAAGTTGGTGAGCATTCCGTTCAGCCACTGCTGGTTCACGTATGGCATGCCGACCCGGCGCGCCTGCTCGGCGAAGGTCTCCTGTGCCTGCTTCTTTGTGCCGACGTAGAGGATCGTGCCGCCGTGCGCGACCGTCTCCTTGATGAACTCGTACGCGCGGTCGATGTAGTCATGCGACTGCCGGAGGACTGGCAGGCGCCGCAGCAGGGTCCGGTACGACGGCGGGCTGACCCCGATCTCCTTCAGTACGCGCAGGCTGTCGAGCTCGCTGACCGGCTCGATGATCTGGGCCAGCACCAGCTGCCGGAACATCTCATCGCCGCCGGCTGCCTGGTCCGAAGGGAACGCGGCCTCGCGTGAGCCAGCTCGGGAGGGGTTCCCTGCGTCTCCCGGGGCACTATCCGGGAAGTAGCAGCACAGGTCGTCACATCAGTACCGGAAATGCGGGACAACCCAGGTTTGGGTCGCGGTGGAGCGGGCAGGGCGACCGCACTTAGTACGGCCCTGCAGACGTGGATATGTAAAGGCATGTCCGAAAGATGCCGCCGTTGCCAGAGATCTCCGATTGGGAAGGGTGCAGTTCAGTGGGGGCGATCCAGTGAGTGCGGTCGGGGAGCGGCCTGCCGTCCGCGTTACGCCCAAGACGTTGCGTAAGGGCTCGATATTGGCCGGCTGGCTGTCGTCGACTGATCACAAGGTGATCGGGCACATGTACCTGATCACCTCGTTCTTCTTCTTCCTGTGTGCCGGGGTCATGGCGCTGTTCATCCGCATCCAGCTGATGAGCCCCACGAGCACGTTCATGTCCGACCAGATCTACAACGAGCTGTTCACCATGCACGGCACGATCATGCTGCTGATCTTCGCTACTCCCCTGTTCATCGGGTTCGCGAACGAACTGCTGCCGCTGCAGATCGGCGCGCCCGACGTGGCGTTCCCACGGCTGAACCTGCTCAGCTACTACCTGTTCACCTTCGGCGGGCTGATCCTGCTGAGCAGCTTCCTCGCTCCTGGCGGCTCCGCCGCCTTCGGCTGGTACGCCTACGCGCCGCTGACCAGCGCGACGAACTCGCCGGGCATCGGCGCCGACCTGTGGATCATGGGCCTGGCCTTGTCCGGCTTCGGCACGATCCTCGGCGCGGTCAACTTCGTCACCACGATCTTCTGCATGCGCGCGCCCGGCATGACGATGTTCCGCATGCCGATCTTCACCTGGAACGCGCTGCTCACCTCGATCCTCATCCTGCTGGCGTTCCCGGTGTTCGCCGCCGCGCTGCTTGTCCTTGAGATCGACCGTCGCCTCGGCGCCCAGGTCTTCTCCGCCAACTCCGGCGGCCCGATCCTGTGGCAGAACCTCTTCTGGTTCTTCGGCCATCCCGAGGTCTACATCCTGGCGCTGCCGTTCTTCGGCATCGCCACAGAAATCTTGCCCGTGTTCAGCCGCAAGCCGCTGTTCGGCTACAAGACGCTGATCGCCGCCACGATCGCGATCGCCGGCCTGTCGATGACGGTCTGGGCCCACCACATGTTCACCACCGGCGCGGTGCTGCTGCCGTTCTTCTCGTTCATGACGTTCCTCATCGCGGTGCCCACCGGCGTGAAGTTCTTCAACTGGGCAGGGACTATGTGGCGCGGCCAGCTGAGCTTCGAGCCGCCCATGCTGTACACGATCGGCTTCCTTGTCGTGTTCCTCTTCGGCGGCATCACCGGCATCATCCTGGCGTCACCACCGATGGACTTCGCCGTCGCCGACTCCTACTTCGTGGTGGCGCACTTCCACTACGTGCTCGCCGGCACCGTGCTGTTCTCGATGTTCGCCGGGTTCTACTTCTGGTGGCCGAAGATGACCGGCAAGATGCTCAACAACAAGATCGGCAAGGCCCAGTTCTGGGTCATGTTCATCGGCTTCAACATGACGTTCCTCGTCCAGCACTGGACCGGCGTCCAGGGCCAGGTCCGGCGCACCGCGAACTACCCGTTCCTGCCGGGCGACGTCACCACGCTGAACATCATCTCGACTGTCGGCTCATGGCTGCTGGCCCTGTCGATCTTGATGTTCATCTGGAACGTCTACATCACCACCCGGTACGGCCAGAAGGTCACCGAGGAAGACCCGTGGGGCTACTGCTCCTCGCTTGAATGGGCCACCTCCTGCCCGCCGCCGCGGCACAACTTCTACCGCATCCCCCGCATCCGCTCCGAACGCCCCGCGTTCGAGCTGCACTACCCGCACATCAGGGCCGGCGCGGCGTCGAAGGGCATCGAACAGACCATCCCGCCGATCAGCGCGGGCACCAAGTCGCCTATCAGCGCCGAGAAGAAGTAGGGGCGTGTACCTCACAGGAACGCACCGGCACCTTCCGGCGTGCGCGGCCCCCCGGGGAGGCCGGCCCGGTCGTCATCCAGGTCCTGCGGTTCGCCAGCGGCACGCACCCCGCCGCGGCAGCTGGCCGGTCACCGTCTTCCGGTAGGTCGATGACTTGCCGCGACGTGACTGCGTATTTAGTGGAGATGACGTATTATTCGTTTTATTCAGCTCTACTTGCTCTACTACTTGCGGTAGATTCCGCTGGTACATGGTTTGGCGTGGGTTATTGCCGTCACAAGATGATCATTTATCGTGCCTGTCCAATGGACGTATGACGTGCCTTGGGCAGTTTAGATGTTTGGGTCCGGGGTCATGTAGGGGCGGGTGTGAGCAGGTCGGCGTGCTGGTCATATGTGACCTGGTATAACAAGCTGACGGGTAATTGGGCTACGTGGGAGCCGGGACAGCCAGTGCAGCCCGGGACCGTCGGCTTCTTCGACAGGGAGCGGCGTTTCACTCACTACAGGACGCTCGCCGACTGCGGCATCGTGCCTAAGATCGCTGCTGCGGAGTGGCCTGAGAGAAGCAGGCTAGTGTGGTCAGACGGTGACGTGCACCTTAACTTCAAGGCTTCCGGGCAGTCGCCTGCCGGATTCGACGCCTTGGGTGCCCTGGATGCCGGGCTGAGGGTTACGGCCAACCGTGAGCATGCCTGCGTGCTGCACATGCGTGACCTGAGCGAGGCGTGGATCAAGGACGTGGACGCGGTCCTGCGGCAGATCAAGGGACTCCTGCTCAGGGGCGAGTGGGAGGTTGACTCGGTCGTCGTGGCCCGTCGCCTGGAGGCACGTGAGGGTTTCGCGGCCGTTTCCCTCGGCTCGGGCCAGAGCTTTGAGGTGAAGGCCGACGGTGACGCGAGTAATGCCGGTACCGCAGACTTTGGCCGCGCGGGGTTCTTGCTCGCCTCGGGGCGCGCCAGCGGGAGTTTCCTGTTCTACGATTTCGGGTCAGGTTCGACTCCGGTTTTCTCTTCGGCCATCCGGGTGCGGCGTGACCTCTGGGGGCGACTCCTGCCCTGGCGCCGTGACTGCGGTGTCCTGATCGGCCCTGACGGCAGGGCCTATCACGGGCTTCCTGAAGACCTGGCCAGCCATGCGCTGGAAGCGCGGCGGTATGACCCGGACAAGTCGTCGATCTCGCCGGGCGAGCTGTCGGCTATTGCCGTGGAGGACCTGTTCGAGGAGGTCGTCGACCCCCAGGACGAGGGGGACGCGGGGCAGCCGCCTGATGGCAGCGTCCCGGGGACTGCTGGAGGTCGCCTGCTCAGCTTCCCGCTTCCGGTCCCGCCGGGGCCTCCGGCACTGGCCGCCGCCGACCCGGCGGAGGGCGCGCCTCCCTTGGCCGTGGCCGTTTCCCCGGATGGGCTGGCACGGTTCGCCCTCTTCGACCGGGGTGACGGCGAGTACTGGCTGGAGGTATCCATTGAGGCCAGCGCCGAGGTGCCGGTGATCGCCCGGGTGCGCTACACCACCACCGGGCAGCAGCGCAGGGAACTGCTGGTGCCGGTAGGGGGCGGCGCCCGGTCCAGCTCGCTCGTGGCACTTCCCGGGTATGACGGGGCCCGGTGGCGTGCCTGGGTGCCAGTGCCGCCCGCCAGCATGTGGTCGGGACCTGCGGGCCTTGTGGAGACGTCCGTGCGCGCGGCCCTTACCGCGGCGACGGTGCACGCGTGGGAGCTGCTGGCCCTGGCCGTGCCCGAGTACGGGCGGAAGCTGATCACGCAGGCGGTCGAGGGGACCCGGTGAGGATCGTCCGCTGGAGATGGCGCCCTGACGGGCAGGCGCGGACCCCGCGGACGAGCGGGCAGCCATGGTCGGCCATTACGGAGCTGGGCGATGCGCTGGCCGACGAAAAGGTCGGGAGCCTCCAGCTCTTCGAGAAGCTGACGGGGAATGAGCAGCTGTGGTGGCGGTGCTGCCGGGAGGCTGCCCAGGCCCAGCCTTACTGGCTGCTGCATGACCACCACGACAAGGCGTTCCAGGTAATCAGGGATACGGAGCTGGTGCTCAGCCGCGGCGCGGTATCGCGGGCGGCCGAGGCGGCCGACCTGGTCTGCAGGGCACTGGCGGCGCCCGATGACCCTGCGCGGCCGGCCAGCGCGCTGACCGAGGTCGTCGCCCGTGCGGCTGACTGCTGGGACGGCAGCCCGGCAGTGCTCACAGCGGGAGGGTCGGCCTTCACGCCAGGGACGGCAGCGGCCTCGGTTGCTCCCCGGCTGCGGGACCGGGCCAGGGAAGTACTGGCGTGCCTGGACAGCGTCAGCGGGGATGTCCGGCAGGCGATGGTGGCGATCTGCACGCTGCTCCTGGCGGCCGATCAGCCGGATGCGGGCCGGGTTGCATCGGTTCCGGTGGTCTTCGCACGGCCCGGTGACCGGCCAGCCGCGCCCAGGGGGGTGGCGGGGACCCTGGAGCTGCGAGAACTCCCGCCCGGGCCAGTCGGCTTGTTCCCTGACCCGAGGGGAATGCGGAACCGGCGGGCCGACCCCGCGTTCGCCGCCGGCCTCAGCCTCGCATGGCAGTTCGCGGCCGGAGCCAGCCGCGGCGGGCGGTGCGTCCTTTGGCGCCTGTCCCTGGACGGAGGCGTACCGGACTACGCCATTGACGGGGGCTCGCTGGGCGCGGCGTTCGCCGTGGCGCTGCGCGAGCTCCTGAGCAGGCCACGTGGCTCCCGTCCGGGGTTCCTGGCCGCCCCGCGTGCACTCTTCGTAGGGCTGCGCCCCGGGTGCGCGATCACCGGCGTCCTTTCCACGCAGCGGCCTGCGGCCTACGACCAGCCGGCATCACGGGCCTCCGACGGGCCATGGCTCGACGAGGTGGGCGACATGGACGCCAAGCTCGAAGCGGCCGGGGCCAAGGGCCTGCGGCTCGTCGCCCCGGCCGCCAACCGCGCCTCGGCAAAGCCACGCGCCACCGTGCCCGTCGACTGGGCGGAGACAATCCACCAGGCGGACCGCTACGCCCGCCGCATCCGGCCCGTGCGGACTGCCATGACCGCCATTGCCATCCTCGCCGTTGCCGGCACCTCTGCCGGCATCACCACTGCAGTGCACTACAGCGGCGCGGCCTCCCAGGACGCGGCCAGCGCCGCCCAGCAGCACGCCCTCGCCCTGTCCGGCCAACTCGCGGTCCAGAGCGAGGCATTCGATACCAGCGATCCGGTCACCGCCGCGCTGCTGGCCGCGGCTTCCTGGCGCATCGACCAGGACAACCCCGCGGCACTCGAAAGCCTCCTCGATGCCTATGCCCAGCCCGACCACGCCACCCTGAACCCAAACGATGGCGCGGTGAACGGCGTGGCCTACAGCCGTGACGGCAGGGTCCTGGCCACCACAAACCCCGACGGGAAGGTCCGGCTATGGAACGCCTCGACCCATACCCAGATCGGCGCGCCCATCATCGTCCCCAGCGACGGCAACGGCGGCATCGTCGTTGACGGCGTGGCGTTCAGTCCGGACGGCAAGATCCTGGCCACCGCCGACCGCGACGGAACAGCCCGGCTATGGGACGTCTCAACCCGCGCCCAGGTCGGCGCACCCATCACCATCCCCGGCGGCAACACCTATGGCGGTCTTTTCAGCGTGGCGTTCAGTCCGGACGGCGAGACCTTGGCCACTGGCGACGGCGACGGAACGGTCCGCCTGTGGGACATCGCGACCCGTGCCCAGATCGGCGCACCCATCACCATCCCCGGCGGCAACAGCATTAACGGCGTGGCGTTCAGTCCGGACGGCAAGATCCTGGCCACCGCCGACGGAGACAAAACAGCGCGGCTATGGGACGTCGCGACCCGCACCCAGATCGGCGCACCCATCACCCTCCCCAGCACCAGCCTTATCGGCAACATCATTGACGGCGTGGCGTTCAGTCCGGACGGCAAGATCCTGGCCACCGCCGACAGCGACGGAACAGCGCGGCTGTGGGATCTCGCGACCAGCGCCCAGGTGGGCGCACCCATCACCGTTCCCGGCGCCGGTAGTGACGGCGGCGATGTTTTCGGTGTGGCGTTCAGTCCAGACGGCGAGACCTTGGCCACCGCTGACGGCGACGGAACAGCGCGGCTGTGGGATCTCGCGACCAGCGCCCAGGTCGGCGCACCCATCACCGTCCCCGGCGGCAACAGCATTGACGGCGTGGCGTTCAGTCCGGACGGCAAGATCGTGGCCACCGCCGACCGCGACGGAGCGGTGCGGCTGTGGGATGTCGCGACCCGCACCCAGATCGGCGCACCCATCACTGTCCCCGGCGCCGGTAGTGTCGGCGGCGGTGTTTTCGGTGTGGCGTTCAGTCCAGACGGCGAGACCTTGGCCACGGCCGACCAGGATGGAGCGGTGCGGCTGTGGGATGTCGCGACCCGTGCCCAGATCGGCGCACCCATCGACTTCCCTAGCAACGGCGTCATCGGCAACAACATTGACGGCGTGGCGTTGAGTCCGGACGGCAGGACCTTGGCCACCGCTGACGGCGACGGAACGGTGCGGCTATGGGATGTCGCGACCCGCACCCAGATCGGCGCACCCATCACCGTCTCAGGGGGCGACGGGGTTAACTGGGTGGCCTTCAGCCCGGATGGCAAGACCTTGGCCACCGCCGGCCGCGACGGAACGGTGCGGCTGTTGCATGTCTCGACCCGCACCCAGATCGGGGCGCCCATCGCCGTCTCTGGCAGCAGCGGCCAGGGCGTTGTCGGAGTGGCGTTCAGCCCGAACGGTGAGCTGCTGGCTACTGCCGGCGGTGACGGAACGGTGCAGCTGTGGGATGTCGCGACCCGTGCTCAGGTTGGCGCACCCATCACTGTCCCCGGCGGCGGCAGCGGGGTCCTTGACGGGGTGGCGTTCAGTCCGGATGGCAAGACCTTGGCTACCGCCGGCGGCGACGGAACGGCCCGGCTGTGGAATGTGGCGTTTCCCGCTAACCTTGTGCAGGCGGTATGCAGTATCGCAGGTCGCTCCCTTACTACCGGGGAGTGGAGCACCTACGTGTCATCCGAGCCATTTCAGCAGGTATGCCCAGCAAGCTTGTAGGGTTCCATAACCCCGTCATAGCCTTTGACCTGCCGCTTCGCGGCTGGCCGCTGATGGCCATGCGGCCTGTTCGTACTCGTGTATCAGGCCGCCAAGAACGCCGTGGCGACGTATCCGGGCGACCGCAAGGTCGGTAACCGCTGTGGTCGGGTGTGTCCTTGCCGAAAACCTCATCCGTGCAGCTCATGCCGCATGACGGTATTCGTGGAGCATGCCGCCGAGTCGGTCACATCGTCGAATGTCAAGGCTGGCGATTTGGTCAAGAGCCGCGAGTGGCACCGGCTCGCCCGCATCAGGCCACCACCACAGCGGAACCCGCCCTGCAGCCTCCGGCGCCTCCGACAGCGCCCAGCCGGAAGCGTGAGCATCCAGCCAGTACGGCTGCCCGTTCTCATATCCAGCAGGATCGGGGAACTGACCGGTCCGGGCAGCTGCCCTCAGCCGCTTCAGTGGCAGTCCGAGCAGCACCCGCAAGCCGCCAAGCCCAGCTTCGTCTCCTGAGACATCTCGGTTCCCACCCTTCCGGTATATCCCTACACCGCCTTGAAAGTTCTGACCGGAACCAAAGATCACTACACCGGGCCAATGCCGGCGCCCTGGGGTCCGGCACCACGCGGGTGCGCCACGCTCAGACTGGTGTCTTGCGGCGAACGGAGTCAAGCATCGCCATCGAGCTTGCGTAGATCAGGCCGTCTATGGTGAGTGGGACCATGCGGGCAGTCCAACCAGACTCGCCATGCATCCGAACCAGGTCGTAGGCGGTTCGTACGATGCTACCGCAGCGACCGCAGCCACGCCGAGCACTGCGCCCGCGGTGGACCACCTGACGATGTTCTCCGTCGTGGTCATCGTCCACCGCGAAGGGTGGACCCTGGCCGCCTCCGTCCGCCGCCGCCGCGCCGACCTCGCCCTGCTCAAGGCGCTCGGCCTGACCGGGCGCCAGCTCGCCACGACGGTCGCCTGCCAGCCGACCGTCACTGTGGCCGCGGGCGCCCTCATCGGCGTCCCCCTGGGCATCGCGCTCGGCCGCTACCTGTGGGTCCTGTTCGCCCGCCAGATTAGCGTCGTTCCCGAGCCGTCGGTCCCCGTGCTCACGGTCATCGCCGTGAGCACGGGGGCCCTGGCGACGGCGAACCTGGTCGCGGCCATCCCCGGCCGCACCGCCGCCCGAACCTCGGCCGCCGCCCTGCTGCGGGCGGAGTGAACATGACGGCGGTGTGGCTTGTCGTGCGCTCACCCTGACTGCGATCCGGCCGTGGGCACCCTGCACGCGGGCCCACCGCGGGATGGGTTACCGTGGCGGTGCCGGGCCTGGCCCGGCACCGCCACTTTCCTTGTCAGGTGCCGTCTACGGCGGTGACCTCGTGCGCGGCCTGGGTGATCATGTCGGGCTGGCCGGGGATGCCGAGCTGGCGGACTCCGGGCAGGATCCGGGTCTGGACGAACGTGCCGAACAGCTCTTCGCTGTCCCACACGTCGGTCATGCGCAGAACGCCGTCGCCGAACGAGGCGACGTGAAAGCGCATCCCGGCGGGCACGTCGCGGTCCCAGCCGACAGTCTCGCGGAGCGCGTCGTACTGGTCGGGCGTAATGCCGTCCCACGTCTGCATGATGACGGTGGCCATGATTTTCCTCCTGGTGGTGATGTGGCGGTGGTGTGGCGGTAAAACGGTATTACAGGGGCAGCGGGTTGCTGAGCACGCCGCTGCCTGGCCGGCGGCCGGCGAGCGTGCGGATGAAGTCGATGGCGTCGGTCTCGACGTGCTCGCCGTCGCGGCCGTGGCGGAAGGTACCGCCGGCCGGCCCGTCAAGCACCAGGTCGAGCGACAGCCGGTGGAGCTCCGCCCATTCGGCGACGATGTCGGCGACCAGCCGGCCGTCGTGGTCCGGCTTGAGGTCCATCGGCCTGCCGGTCGCGTGGCAGATGTCGATGCGGTGGCACCACACGTCGCGGGTGAACCCCACGTCGAGCAGGTACTTCAGCGGCCGCCAGCCAACGGGCGGACCGAACGGCAGCGGGGCGAACCGCATCGGGGCCGGGGTCCCCCAGCGGCCCTTGACCGCCTTCGGGCCGACGGTCTTCAGCTGCCCGGCGAGCTCCGCGTTGGACAGGTGCTCGCGCTCGCGGACCTGCAGCTCGTTCAGGCCGTCGACCCAGTGATGCGAGTCGATCTGCTTGTTCAGCGGCAGCCCCCGGCGCAGCTGGTGCGCGAACTCGCCCACCGAGGCCTGCGCGTCGGCCGACCCGAGCACGTGCAGCGCGATCTTGCGGACGTCCCACGCGGTGCAGTCGGTGGGCATCGCCCACTCGTCCGGGGTGAGCGAGGCGGTCAGTTCCGCGAAGCGCCGGAACTCGTCCTCGGCGAGGCGGCGGGCCTCCGCGCGGCCGATGCGGTCAGTGTTCATGGTTTGCTCCCCTTGCGATCGCATCGTCGGCCAGGAGGTCGACGAGACGGTTGAGATGGCGAAGCCAGCGGTCACCGCCGGGATCGTTGCTGATCTGCGCGTCGGTGACGCCGGCGGTGATGGCGACGATGCAGTCCATGTCGCCCTGCTCTGTTACCCCGGCCGCCCGCATCAGCGTGTACGCGTCGCCGAGTACCTTCTCGGCCAGCGCGTACGACTGCGGCGAGGGCGTGAAGCCGGGGATGGGCCGGTGGAACAGCAGCTGGTAGAGCTCGGCGTTCTCACTGCCGAACGCCGCGAACGTGTGCAGCCACTGCTTGAGCGCCTCGCGGGGCTCCGGGGAGAACGTCACGGCGTCCAGGCGCTCGAGGAGCTGCCGGTTGCCGTCGGCGAACATCGCGTCGTACAGCGCGAGCTTCGAGTCGAAGTACACGTACAGCGAGGGCTGACGCATACCGACCGCTCGCGCCAGGCCGTGCAGCGACACTCCGGCGATCCCGTCTTCCTGGGCCAGCGTCCAGGCGCACGCGACGATCCCGGCGATCTTCTCTTCACGGCGCTTCGCGACCGAGTTCGCCATGGCGAGCCCGTCAGATCGCCGACGGCCGGTACGCCCGCGGCAGGAGCGCCGCCGGCCTGGGGGCCACCGCCGGGCACCGTCCCCAGCCGGCCACCCGGAGGGTGAGCCGCTGGAGCGTGCCGGGCCCGGCGGGCAGTGCCGCGATCAGCCGGTGACGTTCCGCCTCGGCGCACAGCTCTAGGTGCCGGGCGTCTGCCAGTCCGCGGGCCATGTAGATCGGTACCATCTCGGCCCTCCTGCCTAGTTCCTATCGTTGATAGGAGGTTAGCCTATCACCGATAGGAGTTCAAGAGCCCATCGGCGATAGGAGTTCAAGAGCCCATCGGCGATAGGTAAAACTTTCCTGCCCAGGGTTCGAGCCCTGCCCAAGCGACACTGCCCAAGCGCACGCAAGCCCGCAGGCCTGGACCTACCCGAAGGAGGCCCAGGCCTGCGGCGATACCGCGGCTACGCGGTTACGAGACGGTGCAGGCCACCAGCTGCGGACTGCCGCCGCCGCCCTTGGCCGACAGCTTCGGCCCGTGACGAGGTTTGGCGGCGCCAAATGGATCGTCCGACCCCGGCTGCGGGGCCACCCGCAGACCCCGGCGTGCGAGGCGGCTTCCTGCACGTCGCGCAGCGGCACCCCCGCGTCGGGGGTCCCGTAAGGCAGCCGACCGAACCTCAGAGATTCCAGCCCGATATTCGAGGGACACGCCCGCCTGCGTGCCGTTGAGCACGGCCAGGTATGCGCGTACCCGCTGGGCACGTGGCTGCCCCACATGCAACCGCGCGCGGATCGCGCGCACCGACGGCACGCGCCCGGCCGCAAGCTCGACCGCGAATGCCTGCGCAGCCTGACCCTGCAACGGACCGGTATCGGGCATGCGCTCAGGCGCCCCGCCCAGGGCCGTGCCGGTTCCCGGTAGCTGGGCAGAGCGGATGAACCGAACTCGTGGCTCTGAGTCTTCGGCTGTCTCAAAACACAAGTCCGCCCGGTGATCATGGGGCTGACAGCGGCTAGGCGGCGGATGGTTCGTGAGCTTTGCTAAGTACTTAGGTGATCCGTGCAACGTCCAACGGAGGTCCCATGCGATCCGACGATCCCGCCGCCGCCCACGTCATGCAGTTGGTCGACGGCTTCTGGCCGATTCACGTGCTGGCCGCGCTAGCCCAGTTCAAGATCCCCGAGGCGCTGGCCGACGGACCAGCCAACGCCGACGACGTGGCGCGGCAGCTGGGCCTGCGCGAGTACGAGCTGTTCCGGCTGCTGCGCGCGGGCAGCGCGCTGGGCGTTTGCCAGGACCTTGGCGGCCGCCGGTTCGCCCTCACCCGCTCCGGGGAACTGCTGCGCGGCGACGTGGAGGGCTCGCTGCGCGGAGAGGTGCTGTTCTACAGCGGCCAGAACCAGGGCATCTTCACCGACATCCCCGAGATCGTGCGGAGCGGGGAGGCGGGCCACTCGACGACGATCGGGCCGGAGGGCTTCGAGGCGCGCGCCCAGCAGCCCGACATCCTCGACAACGCGCAGCGCACGATGGTCGGCAGCAGCCGCGACGTCGCCGTCGACCTGCTCCGGCTCTACGACTTCAGCCAGTACGAGACGGTCGTCGACGTCGGTGGCGGCTACGGCGGCTTGCTGTGCGAGGTGCTCAAGGCCTACCCGCACCTGACCGGGAAGGTCTTCGACCTGCCGCATGTGGAGCGGGGCGCGCTTGCCTACCAGGCCAGCCAGGGACTGACCGGCCGGGCCGGGTTCGTGCCGGGCAGCTTCTTCGACGGCCCGCCCCCGCCGGCCGACCTCTACCTGCTCAAGTACATCATCCACGACTGGGACGACGAGCGCTCCCGGCAGATCTTCACCAGCATCCGCAACGCCATGAGCCCCGACAGCGTGCTGCTGCTGATCGACAAGCTGCTGCCCGACCCGCTCACCGACACCCCCACCAACCGCTGGTACGCCCGGCACGACATGGCCATGATGGGCTACGGCGGCGCGGAGCGCAGCAAGGCGGAGATGTTCAGCCTGCTGGAGTCGACAGGGCTACGCCCTGTCCGGGCCGTCGGCAAGGCCTGGTCGGTCGACGTTACCGAGGTCAGAGCCGTGTGACCACCCCCTTCGCTCACTAGCCTGACCAGCGCGTACGGCCTTCGCCCGCACCAGAGCACTCGCGCGCTCGAACGACACAACGGCCGCGATCGCTGCGACCCCAAACACGGCCAGCGTCGTTGACCACCTGATGAGCCGATCGGCCGCGTTCATCCGACACCACCCTCGACCAGCGAGAACTCCACCGTAAGCAGCCATAGGCTATTTGGTGCAGTCCCCCCTCGGACACATTGGCACAGTCCTCTGGCCTGCGAAGACGTCTATGTGCCAGATCTCATGAAGAGTTCGAGCAGCTGATCTTCGCAGGTCAGGACCATGGGGGTTCAAGTCGGGTCCAGATCTCGGAACGGTAACATCTCGAGATTCCTCAATGATCACGCCGTCGCGCGAACTCTGGTCAAACAGTTACGGTCCCTGCCACTTTCGTTAGGTGGAATGGTCTCTGATGCCCCTGGCCACGAGACATGAGTCGGCCGCCAGTCCACGGCGCCTGACATCACACATCAGAGTGTCCGGTGAACGGGGCGCAAGCTCGGGTGCGGGTGATCATCGCTGCGCTGGACGCCGGCAGGACAGTACTACCGTCAAGGGCCAGCCCACTAGCGCCGCGCACATGGCCCGCTCGGCCAGGCCGGTCATCTCGCCTCTGGTGATCAGCTCGACGAGGTACCAGGCCAGCAGGGCGAGCAGGGCCCCGACGCCGGCGGCCGAGACTGCTGGCCGCAGTCCCCACGGCACCGAAGTCCCCCGCCGCCATGCTCCGGCCGGCCAGGCGATCAGGGCCGTGAAGGTGGCGGCGGCCCACAGCCCGTGTGCCAGTGAGCCTCCGGCATGCTCGGGATTCACGGCGACCAGGACGGCGGCGGCACCGGCCGCCGCCAGGATCAGCCGCCCGGCCAGCGCGGCCGGCCGGAGCGCCAGGGCCGTCGCTACACCGCAGGCTCCGGTTACCGCGAACGCCGCAACCGTCACCCAGCGGTCAGCGACCCCCGGCTCGGTGAGGGTGCTGACGGTGCTAGCGAGCCAGTTGAAGGACGAGGGCTGCAGTGCGGTGGCGACCGTGCACCCGCCGACCAAGGCGACGAAGGCGACAGCAGCCGAGATTAGGCCCCACCAGGGTACGGAGCGTCCTGCGGCCAGGACAGGCGGGAACCAGATGACACCACCATCTGATTCTCGATTGCTAGCGGCTTTCATGATGCCGGTCCCATCACGGTCATGTGCTCAGGACAACTGCCATAAACACCATGCCGCTGCGACCCCGTTGACCGGAAACGATGACTCCGAGCACCCCAGGGGAGGCGGCCGTGATGTCGCCGCCCCCTTCGAATCCCCCGGGGTCCTGAGGCGACCGTCCTGGGACGGTACGGTTAGCTCAATGGTAGCTGATAGCCACTCGCGCACGGTGACGACGCCCTCCGTATGCCTAACCCAGGACATGGGCATCCGCGTCCTCAGTCCCGCCATCGGGAGAGCCGTGGCGAGCTCCACGCTAGGAAAGCGTCCGTTAGGCAACGGTGTCAGTCAGGCATCGCGTCGGCGCAGGAGGATCGCGGCTGCGGCGAGTGTGATGGCCACCCAGATGGCGAGCACGGCTAGTCGGGTCCAGGGGCTGAGGGTGCCGGATTCGAGGGGTACGGAGATAAACTGCTGCCGGCTCCGCTGGGTAGGAAATTGAAGACATCGCCGGAGCAGGCGCACCTCGCAGCGTCGGAGCAGACGGAACTGACATATCCACGATGCCGGAGCTTGCCGGGCGGAAACCCTGGCAATCGGCTTGGCTGGCACTGTGGTGCTGACATCGCTGGCGCGGCTTGGACAGGGACAGGCCGGGGCTGGCGTGGCGGCAGATGATTTGATTGACAGCCGTGAACACCGCTGCAATAGCCATACAGACGGCGCTCCTCTCGCAGCCGCTGCCAGGCGCGCCACATCCCCGCGTTCATCACCGTTCCGGGACTCGGCTAACTTTCAAGCCAGATTTGGCCCGCGCGGGTAAATCGCAAGCTGATGGCTTATACGTCAGATCGGCACCGGGCATCGCGATCAAGATGGAACTCCGTGTTCAGCGCGATGTCGATCATGTACGTAAGTTGCGACTCGGGCCGGACAGCGAAACCCCCAGCCGGGCCCGATTATCGTCGTTCCCGTGCATCCCGGCGACGCAGGTTGCCGACTTTCAGCGGCTGTGAGGGCCGGGTGTGTCGGAGTCACTGTGATCCACCATCCCGGCTCTGCCACGGGTTACCAGGCGATGGACGGCTCGATGATGTTGGCCTGGTTCGGGCGGTGGATCAGGCCCTTCCAGGGGAGCTGCTGCAGCGTTCCGCCGGCGGTGCGCAGGAACAGCTGCGCCCCCTGGTTCTGCGTGCTCATTCCGTCGGCGATGAGGAGCGTGCCGTGCGGGCTGACCCACAGGATGTGGGGGAAGTCGGTGCTGGAGAGCGCGCAGCAGATCGTGTGCTTGTTCCAGGCCGCGGTCAGCATGCCGGTCCGCGCGGAGAACACCCAGAGCCCCGCCTCGGTCGCCCCTCCGGCGTTCACGGGGTAGGTGGAGGCCCCCGAGCAGAGCACCCGCTGCCCGTCGCTGGTCGCGACCGGAGCACCGTAGCAGCCGTCAGGCGTGCCCGCCTTCGCCTTCTTGGCCGGGAAGGACAGCGTGACGGTACGGCTCGCTTCCGCCAGCGAACTGCTCGGCGAGGCCGTGTCCAGGTAGTGCACCGCGACGGTGGCATCGACCATCGCGTCCGTGGTCGCGATCCCGACGGCGAGCGTCTTGTTGTCGCTGAGCCAGGTCAGCGAGAAGCCCCACCCGAACGGCTTGACCTTCGGCGTCACCTGCCCCGACCAGGTCCGCACCGCTGCGGCGCCGGTCACCGGGTAGACACCGACCTGATAGGTGTCTCCCTGCGTGATGACCAGCGCAAGGCGCTTTCCGTCGGGGGACACGGTGGCGGCGGCGAGCTGTCGGACGCTCGAACTGCCAGCGGTCCCGTCGATGAGCTGGCCGGCCCGCATCGGCGCGACCGGCAACGGCGTCAGCATGCCGTCGTTGAACGGCTCGCCGTCGACCAGGGTTGACTCCATGGTCGCCAGGTACAGCTTGGCCGGCTGAGCGCTGTTGTCGTACTTCACCGGGTGCCAGCGCTGAGCGCCGACAATCCACCAGTTCGGCTTCCCGGTACCAACCACGAAGCCGATCGACTGATACGGCGGCAGGGCCCGCAGCGCGGCTGACTCATCGCCGGTCGCGGTGGCCCGGATCGACACGTTAAGCGGGCTGTCGTAGGCAGGGGGCTGGATCGCGATCGTCTCGGCGTAGTAGGGCGGTACCGTATCCGACGTCACGGCGGTGCGCGAGGCGGCGGTGCCAGCGCCGCAGCCCGACAGCACGGCGACCAGCGTCAGGGCCAGGACCGCGAGCAGCGCGACCGCCGCGCTCAGCAGAAGCCGCGGCCGGGCCGCTCTCGGAAGCAGGTGCACGCTAATGAGACGCCGCGCCTGCCGGTTCCGGTTCCACAGCGGGTACGGCATCCTCTCCGAGGAACGGGTCCTCGCTTTCTGCCAGCGCACTACGGACGCGGATCTTGACGCTATTCCGCTCGCCCTTGCTCATCCCGCCGAACACGGGCATCACCAAGTCGTGCGCCTTGTTGGTAGGGTCAATCAGCCCGCCGACCTGTCGTCGATTAGCTGCCGATCTTGCTCAGCTGCGCTAGGGCCTGCTCGTCGATACTGGCTGGCAACGGAGCGTAGCCGAGTTGGGGAAGCAGTTCCTGGCCCGCTCCGAGCAGGTACCCGAGATACGCCCGGAGCATCTTGACGTCGTTCGCGTTCGGTTGCTTGGCGTAGACCAGGTCCCACGACTGGTAAGTGATCGGGTAAGACTGCGTTCCGCCCGCCCAGACCGCGCTGAACGTTTCGTCAGGCGCGAGGGTGACCTGGCTGGCGGCCGCGGCGGCGGTCGTCGGCGAGGGCGTCACGAAGTTACCGTCCTTGTTCTCGACCGAGGCGAAATTCAGCCTGAAAGCCTCGGCGGTCGCGTAATCCACGTATCCGATCGCCCCCGGGGTGGATTTGACGATCTGCGCCACCCCGTTGTTACCCGTGCCAGCCACGGCGCCGGCCGGCCAGGTGATGACTGAGCCGGTGCCGAGCGGCCACTCGCTGCCCGCGGCCTCCACCAGGAACTTGGTGAAGTTGGCGGTCGTGCCTGAGGAGTCGGAGCGGACGGCGAGGGTGATCGGGGTGGCGGGCAGGCTGCGGCCAGGGTTGTCGGCCTCGATCGCCGGGTCGTCCCAGGTCTTGATCCGGCCGTCGAAGATGGCCGCGATAACCGGTGCCGTCAGATTCAGCCCGGGTACGCCGGTCAGGTGGTAGGCCAGCGTGACCGGGCCGATCACGACGGGAAAGTAGAGGACTCTCTTGCCCTTGAAGTGAGCTGCCTCTGTGTCGGGAATGGGCGAATCCGAGGCGGCCATGCTGACCTTGTTCGCGGCCAGGTCGTTGCGGCCCGCGCCTGAGCCGACACCGTTGTAGTTGACCGTCATGTTGGGCTGGACCGCCTTAAAGCCCGAAACAGCCTCTTCCTGGAAGGTGAGCTGGAACGTCGATCCGGCGGCGTTGAGCGTACCGCCGACGGCGACGCCGCTCGAAGTGGCTCCGCTGCCGTCCGCCATCAAGCCGCTGCCTGAGGCGGAGCTGGAGCATCCGGCAAGGACCAGAGCCGTCACCGCGGCGGCTCCCGCCGCGGCGAGTCGTGGGCGCAGAAGTTGCATAGCGTACTCCCTACGCGGTTAATGTCCTGTCCGGCCGCGATAGACGGTGCCACACCTGTCGCGCACGATGCCGTGCGGATCGCTCACCGGTCGCTGCCAGGTGCCCCGACGCGCTGCGTGACCCGGGTGGGCGGGGTGATCATTCGTCCGGCTCGCTCGACCAGACGGGTCATCTCGTAGGCCACGATGCCCATTTTGCCGTCGGGTGCGGCCAGTACCGCGAGGCTCGCGCCGTGGCTGATGGTCATGACCACCAGCACGCCGGCGTCCAACTCCACCACCGTCTGGATGACGACGCCGCCCTCAAACGTGCGAGCGACGCCTTGCACCAGGCTGGAGAGCCCGCACGCCACCGTCGCTAGCCGTTCGGCGCGGTCCGGCGGGAATCCGTCGCTGACCGCGAGCGGAATCCCGTCGGAGGAGACGATCACCGCGTGGGCCACGTAGGGGACCCGCTCGACGAAGTTCGTGACCAGCCAGTTAAGGTCCTGTGCCGGATACCCAGGGGTACTCATGGGCACTCCTCTCGTACGCTCTGCCGCCGTCGTCATTTCTCAACCCCGAAGTTCCACGGCGCGTCCGAGCGGCCCTGCTGCGCCCCGCGCTGGAATTCCGTCAACCGGCTGCGTCTTTCCTCCGGCGACCGGCGGTGAGCGGTGGCGGCTTGCTGCTGGTTTCCCCCCCTCGCCGCTTGCGCGTCGGCCTGCTGGCCAGCGGGCTGGCTGACCGAGCCGGGGAGAAGGTTGGCGCCCGGCGCCCGCCTCGGCAGTCCCGCCGAACTCGTCTCGCCGACGGCCGGTGAGGCAACAGCGCGGGCCGCGCGGAAGCCATCGTCCGCGGGCGATGTCCACGACCCTGCGGTGGGCAGGTCTTCGACCATGCCGTTGGATTTATCCGTGCTCCGGAACCAGCCCGACCCGGTCGACGGCACCACCGCCACCGGCGACTGGACGCCCACGGTGGGAATGGTTGTCGGACTGGGGAGCGGAGAGGACGAGACCAGGGAGGCTGCCTGGTACGCGCCGGGGTCGACGAAGCGTCCACTTCGCAGCACGCCGGGCGACGACGATGCATCCACCTCCATCAGTGTTTCCGGGAGCCACACCAGGACCGAGACGCCATTGGACGGAGTGTGCCTCAGCCTGACCCGGACTCCGTGCCGGGCCGCGAGGCGACCGACCACGAACAAGCCCATCTGCCGCGACGCCGCGACGTCGATCTCTGGTGGGTTGTCCAGTCGCCAGTTCTCGCGCTCCAGATCCTGGTCAGCCATCCCCAGGCCCTCGTCGACGATCTCGATCAGCACCCCGCCGTTGGTGACCGTCTGACCAGTCACCAGCACCTGGGTGGTTGCCGGAGAGAACGTGGCCGCGTTCTCCAGGAGCTCGGCGATCAGACGGACAACGTCGCTCGTAGCGCGCCCGCTGATAAGGATCGTTGGCTGGATGTTCGTTATAACCCGCTCGTACTCCTCGATCTCCGATATGGCAGCGCGCACGACGTCCAAGAGCGACACCGGCTTGCTCCACTTGCGCACTTCTTCGTGGCCGGCCAGGACCAGCAGGTTCTCGGAGTTGCGGCGCATTCGGACGGCGAGATGGTCCAGCCGGAACACGCTGCTAAGCCGCTCAGGATCCTGCTCGGCCTGCTCGAGGGAGTCGATGATGCCGAGCTGTCGTTCAACCAGTGTCTGGCTGCGACGAGACAAGTTGACGAAGGTGGCGTTCAGGTTGCCGCGCAGCGTAGCCTCGTGGACGGCGAGCCGGACCGCCTCTTGGTACACCTGGTCGAAGGCTCGCGCGACCTCGCCGATCTCGTCGGCTCCGGTGACACCGATCGGCTCGATCTCGGCGCTTTCGCCGACGCCCTCGCTGATCTGGCGCACCATCTCGGGCAGCCGGTGGCGGGCGATGTCGAGCGCATCCACGCGCAGCTTGCGGAGCGGCCGGATTAGAGACCGGGCCACGAGCGTCGAGACCAGTACCACCAAGCCCAGCAGGAGCACGGTCAGAATGCTGCTGACCAGCAGATTCGATGTGGACTGCGACCGGAGCGTGCTGGCTTGACCGGCAATGTCGGCGGCCAGTTGGCCCGCCACCTGATGCGTGCCGTTGACGGTAGCCGTCATGGCGGCGTACCAGCCCGGGGCGGTCAGTTTCGTGGCGCTGACGTTGTTCAGCGTGGTCAGTGGCAGGTCGCTGACGGCGTTGGTCACCGCTAGCGCCTCCTGCGTTCTCGCCGGGATCGCGGCGGTGCCTCCAATCACGCCGTCGAAGCTCGCCAGCTCCGACTGGGTGGCGGAAGCGGTGAATTCGGCCTGGTCCGCGGCCTGCTGCTGCTGGGCCTGTAGCAGGGTGGTCAGCGCAGCGGGGGTGAGATTGGGAGGCGAGGAGCTCAGCGCAACGAACAAGGTGCCACGCTGCACCGACAGCTGATTTTCCACCCGCAGCAGCGCGCCGAGCGCGGTGGCGTTGCCGTTGAGGTCCGCATCGCTGGTGCCGTTGCCGACCGAGGCGCTGAACGTGTTGGCAGCCTGGATGGCCTGGCCCGCGAACAACTGAACGTTCTTCGCCGCCGCCGACAGCGCTGACGGCGACGATGAAAACATCCCCGGGCTGACGCCCTGAAGTTGCGTAAGATCACCGAGCAACCCGGAGACGTCCTGCAAGACAGCTGCCTGGTACCCGCCCGCGGTCCCGATCCCGGCAACTCCGGCCCTGACCGCCTGCCCGGCACTGGCAGTCGCCGCTTGCGCGAGTCTCAGCTGCGTGTCAAGACCAGGTACCGCCGTTTTGTTCGCCGCGTACCCAGCAGACAGGTCACGCTCGTTTTCCAGCGCCTGGGACAGTCGCACCACTGACACGTTCAGCTGCGCCAGGTTCTGCACCCGGCCGTTTGCGAGCCAGCCGCTGGCGTCGTGGTCGATGGTAAGTCCGCCGAGGAAGGCCGCGGTCACAGCGGGCACCACCACCATGGCAACCAGCCGCCAGCGGACCCGCCAGTTCGTCGGCACGAACCTGGACCAGCCCGAGCCCGACCAGGTTCGCGCCGTCCCCGGCCGGGTCCGGACGCGCATCTCCGCCGAAGTGGCGGCCAGATCCGCTTCCCTGCCTCCCTGTGCGGTCCCGTTAGCTGCGCCAACGGCTACCGGCTCCGGCCCGGCCACTGCACGCGGCCCGGCTGAGCCGTTGCCCCTGGCACTCTCTGCCGCTAGGGTCCCTCGACCCTTCCTGAAGCCACGGTTCGTCACCGATCGTCCATGCGCCACGCCGCCACCTCGCATCCCCCATCGCCGCCTGCGCGTGCGCTGGGGATGCGACCCCAGTAGCCGCAGAGCACCCCCATGACTCTTCACTCCGCTCGTAACAATCGCCCAACAAGACCTGGCAGATGCTGCCGAGGCCACAACTCCCCTGTTGCAAAATGTTAGGACATTGCCATAGATAACCATCTAATCAGGTCGCGAAGCATTTAACATAAGCCAGAAGTCATGGATTATTTACCTATAAGACATCCCTAAGACGCCATTAATTAACTTACTGTTTGGACAGGCACGACACAGGCGAGGTGGGCCAAGGACCAGGCGAGCGTGACCTCCTCGGCCGACTCCCCGCTGAGCCTGCCCAGCCGCCGAACCGCCGCCGCCCCCCGGGTCGTCAGGCCCGCCCAGAATCGAAAACAAAGGACCCGAACCACAGCGGAATGTAGTACGGCACCTGGCTGACGCCGCGCGGACGATGCTCCCATCGGCGTAGGCAGCGAAGGTGTAGCCGAGTTCCGTGACGCTGCCCCGGTGATCGACGATGACACGCGTCCCCGTCCATCTCCTTCAGCCCGCCGGGGTGACTGCGGGAAGCGGGAGATCACTGGCAGGCAGCGACCTGAATCCCGTTGGGATGGCGGACTGCTGAACCGCGGCGCGCAAGGCGGCCAGCCTGGAACTGTCCGGGGCAGCCACTCGAAACTATCGGTCAGCGTGACGCTCTTGGCGCGGGGCCGCAGGCGAGGGGACCGTCCTGCAGGAACTTGAGGCGCTCCAGCAACTGGGACTGGTTGTCCGGGACGACAGCCGATCCGGCGTCGGCGGCAGGTGGAAGGTGACCTCCGCCGCCCGGCCGTACATCCAGTAGCCGCAGGCGCCGCGCGGCGCAGCCCAGATGCTCAGTAGATCCGGGCCAGCCGCCAGCCGAGGTCCGCACCCCGCCAGATGAGGGCGACCCGGCGGGTCGGCAGCGTCAGAATCGGAAGCGGGTCAGGCCGCCCGGCTCCGCCGCCAGGGTCACGATCGCCGATCGCGGGTCAACGCGGTAAACGTTCCACGGCGGCGGTCCTTGCGACGGCGCGTTGAACGGGGCAGTGATGCCCGCCCCGCTGGCATCGGGTTCGGCCGGCCACCCGTTGTCCGCCCACGCCTTCGCGATGCGCGCCAGTGCGCCCGGCTCGGTCACTCGCGCGGCGTCACCCTCGACTACGACGTCCGCGTCGCGGACCGACACCGCGATCGAGCACCGCGGATCGCGCGCGACATTGCGGCCCTTCCGCGTGCCCGCGCCCGTCTGGAACCAGAACGTGCCATCCAGCCACAGGGCACCGACCGCAGTCACGTGCGGGCTGCCGTCCTCGTTGACCGTGGCGAGCCAGGTCGTGCGGGAGTTCAGCGCTTCCGGAGCGGGCGCCGACCCGGCATCGAGCTTGGCAGCAACTGCGGCCCAGTCCACCGGCGGCAGCCCGTCCGCCTTACCCAGATTCGTGATCTCCATAAGGGACCCCTTTCCTGCCCAACGGGCATCCTGGCTAATAGCGTCTGGCAGATAAGACGCGCGGCGACCGCGTAAGTCATCGCGCACACCCAGGTCACGAGCTATCCCAGCGGGCACACAACGGCATGAGCGGCGTCCGCGATCGGCTATGGGCACGCAGATCGCCCGTCTCTGCGCGGACGACATCACGTACTTCCCAGACGATCTCGCATCACAACGGGAACGTCACCTGAATCAGGTTCTTCTGCGTCGGGGCGGCCGACGCCAGGCAGGGCAAGCCATCCGGAAGGCCGAGGCCACCTCAGATCAGGTGTCCGGGTAACGGGCAAGGTCACGGCCGCCTGTCACGTCGGCTGAAACTGAGCCTCCGGCCTCAGCCTCAGGCCCCATGCGCTGAGACCCCCGGGCAACCCGACCTGATGCGTTCATGCTGGCGGTAACCGTCGCTGTTAACGTCCGCGACGTGGACGCGGCGGGCACTCTCCGGGCATACACGAGACCAATAACCGGCAAAGTCACACATAATTGGTTGACCGGCTCATGCGAGGCACCAGATCGCCTCAGCTCCTCTCACCCCTGGAGGGTCCATGAAGGTTTGAAGGCGGATTCTGCGCACAGCTCTCATCGCTGGCTCGGCGCTCGGGCTAACCGCCGGCGGCTCGGTCCTCGCGGTGGCCTCCGGGCCCGCCGCGCAGGCAGGCACCCCGTGCGCCGCGGCGTGGAGTTCCACCGCCGTCTATACCGCCGGCAATCAGGCCAGCGAAAACGGGATCAATTACACCGCCAACTGGTGGACTCAGGGCAACGACCCGGCGACCAACAACGGCGGCAGCGGCTCGGGGGAGCCGTGGACGTCCGACGGCTCCTGCACCGGCTCTGGCTCAGGGTCGGGACCGGGCTCAGGGTCCGGGTCCGGCACGGGCTCGGTGAGCGGCCTGCTCTTCAGCCCGTACAAGGACGTCACCATCAACATGAACTGGAACACCGACGAAATGCTGTCGGCCGTGGCAGGAAGCGACCTGCCGGTGGTGGGCTCCGGCGGCCTGGTGTCGAATTACATCCCGAAGCTGCCTGCGATCACGCTCGCGTTCGCTTCCGGAACCTGCGGCAGCGAGACCTGGGGTGGTGTCTCGGGTGCCAGCTGGGCAGCCGAGAACGTTCCGCAACTCCAGGCTGCAGGCCTGAATTACGTAGTCTCGACCGGCGGTGAGGCCGGGACCTTCACCTGCGACTCGACGGCCGACATGGAAGCGTTCATCGCCCGCTACGCCAGCCCGCACCTGGTCGGCATCGACTTCGACATCGAAGGCGGCCAGACCGAGTCGCAGATCCAAGATCTGGTCGCCGCGGCGGCGGGAGCACAGTCGCAGTACCCGAACCTGCAGTTCTCGTTCACGCTCGCCACGCTGGCAGCATCCGATGGCAGCTACGGCGGAGTGAACTCGCTCGGCAACGAGGTCGTCGAGGCGGTGCTCGGCTCCAGCCTGAAGAACTACGTCATCAACCTGATGACCATGGACTTCGGCAGCGCGTCCAGCAGCGTCTGCGTCGTTGTCTCCGGCAGCTGCGAGATGGCGCAGTCGGCGATCCAGGCGGTGACGAACCTCGAGCACACCTACGGAATCCCGGCGAGCAAGATCGCGGTCACCCCGATGATCGGCTTGAACGACAACACCAGCGAGACCTTCACTGCCGCTGACGTGGACACGCTGACGGCATACGCGGCCGACGACGGCCTGGCCGGCCTGCACTTCTGGTCACTGGACCGGGACACGCCCTGCGCCACGACCACGACGCACGCGTCCCCCACCTGCAACTCGGTTTCCGGCACAACCGCACTCGAGTACACCAACAGGTTCCTGAACGACCTCGGGGACTGACGGAAGTCCCAGGGCGGGCCATGCGCAGGCCACCTCGTGCACGGCCCGCCTCCCTTCCGGGGGAACCTGCCCGCCCCCGGCCGGCGACCTGCACGCCACAGTCCGGGCGGACATTTGAGCGTCTGGAGCATCGACGAGTGGCCCGTCAGCTAGACCTCGACGCGGTAGTTCAGCGTTAGATCGGCAGCGTTTTGGCCTCGGATACCCCAGTTGACCTTAGGTGTCTCGGTGATGGTGATCTCGAGGCTGTGCGGGCTGATTCCAGCTTGGGCTTCGACGCGGGTGAACAGCTCGACGATCAGGGCGCGCTTGGCAGCATCCGTGCGCCCCTCGAACATCGAGATCTCGATGATCGTGTAGTCGGCACCCCGATCCGCGGGGTAGATGAAGTCAGACTCGTCCAGCGCGATGAAGCGCTGGAACTTCTTCTCGGGCGGGTACTCCAGCGCGCTCATGATCGCCGCGTGGATCGCTTCGGATAGTACGCTGCGGCGCTGGTCCAGTGATTCCCGCCGCCCGTACACCACAACCTGAGCCATGCGGCCACACTATAAGCCGCCAGCCTGCTACCGGGCCTCCTGGCAGCTACCCGGACCGGACTCACACCGGCAGGCGACGACGAGCTCACGAACACGAAGATCAACCGTGGGCCTACGTCACGGTCTCACCTCCCATTCTGCTGGGCGCGCGAAAGGCCGAGGCTAGTGAATTGCGGCCGATCCACCCCGCGCCCCCGATCTTCCGATGCTGTCAAAGCCTGGCCGGTGTTCCCTCCGGGGTAAACGGGTGGTCGAAGGTGAAGGCATACTCCGTGGGCTCGTGGTCCTGTAGGTACTCCAGCCTTGGGACCGCGTCCTACCAGGTGGGAATCGTGCCGTCGGTGACCCACCACAACACGAAGCCCGGTCGCCCAGTCTTCTCGAATCAGTCATAACGCCTCTTCAGCGCCCCCAGGTGCAGGTCGGTATAAACAAAGTTGTAGGCGGAACGCAGGTCGGTCCACAGTGAGTAGGTCGCGGCCAGAGCCGTGGTCTCGGCAGTACGGCCTTTTGAGTACCACTCCGGGACGACGAACTCTCCCCACTTTCCCCAGTCCCAATCGAATTGCGCCCCCAAGCTGGGGTCTATCGGAGCGGCATGGGCGATGTAACCGGCTCGCTGGCCGACTCCGCCGTAGATGGCCTGGACGCTTTCATGGAACTCCCGCGTGAGAAGTCCCGGATCGAGAATGGGCGCTTTGAGGGTGCCGAAGGTGTATAGGGCAAGGTGAGGCATGTGTCTCTCCATAGCTGGATCCGTAGTGGCAGGCGGGCACGCCATTGGCCACGGTGACGGCATCCAGCATCTGATGCCGACCGCCATTTGATGGAAACGTATGCCAGTTAGGTCAATCCCGACAGGCGGCTAGCCGCCAGCTTCACCTGCGGTTACCGTGCTTCCGCATAGCGGCTAGCTGCAAAGCCGCAGCCCCTATGCGGGAATCCTCGCTCCACGGTCCCGCCACGGACGTTCGGAAGCCGCCAGTCGATTACCGGCGGCCGACTTCGCGCTGGAATCCGCCTTGGACGAGCTCGTCCATGCCATCGGCATGGACCCGGTCGAGCTGCGGCTACGCAACTACGCCGAGGACAACCCGCAGCTCGGGCTGCCGTGGTCGAGCAAGGCGCTGCGCGCCTGCTTCGAGAAGCGCGCCGAGCGGTTCGGCTGGTGGGACCGCGGCCCGCGGCCGGGCTCGATGCGCGACGGGAACTGGCTGGTGGGTTACGGCATCGCCGGCGTTAGCTTCTTCTGGTTCGGCGGCACGATCGGTGGCACCGGGATGGCGCTGCTTGAGGAGACAGTCACCGACCCAGCCACCGGCCGCATCGCCAGCGCCAACCTCGGCGACTGCGGTTTCATGGAGCTTTCCGGTGCGCCTATGCTGGGGATAACCTGCGATGACGTCAGCTGGCCCATCTCGGGTGCTCTGCTTAACCGTCGGTGCTCCGGTCCTTGGTAGCGATACGTGCTAGACGATCGCTGACCCGGAGGCCACATGGCTCAGCCCGCCACTTCACCTGGTTCCCGCGAAACGCAAGGCCGCTCCGCAGTGCGACCCGATCGGCGCTGGCTGATCCTGGTGGTGGTGGCCGTCGCCCAGCTCATGGTCGTGCTGGATGCCACCATCGTGAACATCGCGCTACCATCGGCGCAGCATTCGCTGGGGTTCGCCAATAGCGACCGGCAGTGGGTGGTGACGGCTTACGCCCTAGCCTTTGGCAGCCTTCTGCTGGTGGGCGGCCGGCTCGGTGACATGTACAGCCGCAAGTGGGTTTTCATCACGGGGCTGATCGGATTCGCCGTCGCCTCGGCCATCGGCGGCGCCTCGGTCTCGTTCCTGATGCTGGTGTCGGCCCGGGCGCTGCAGGGCGCGTTCGGCGCCATCCTCGCGCCGGCCGCCCTCGGCACCCTGGTCAGCACCTTCCGCGACCCGCGCGAGCGAGGCCGGGCATTCGCCGTGTTCGGGTCGGTCGCTGTCGGCGGCGGCGCGGTCGGCTTGCTCCTGGGCGGCCTGCTCACCCAGTTCCTTTCCTGGCGTTACACCCTGTTCGTCAACCTGATCTTCGCCGCCATCGCCGTGGCCGGCGCCCTGGCCTTCATCCGCTCCAGCCGCCCGGCCAGCCGGCCCCGGATGGACTGGCCCGGAGCCGTGTTCGCCTGCGCCGGGCTGTTCCTTATCGTCTTCGGCTGCTCCCATGCCGAGACGGCCGGCTGGACCGCGACCCTGACCATCGGCTCCCTGGCTGTGGGGGCGGTCCTGCTCGCCGCGTTCGTCGCCGCCGAGCGCCGCGTCAGTCATCCGCTGCTGCCGCTGCGCGTGATCCTCGACCGCACCCGGGGCGGTTCCTATGTGGCCATCGGCTTTACCGGGGTCGCGATCTTCGGCGTCTTCTTGTTCCTTACCTACTACATGCAGCAGGTCAAGGGATACAGCCCCGTGACCACCGGATTGCTCTTCCTGCCGATGGTCGGCGGCATCCTGATCGCCTCCACGCTGTCCAGCGTGGTACTGCTGCCCCGGGTCGGGCCACGCGTCCTGATCGCCGCCGGCCTGCTTCTGAGCGGCGGCGGAACGGCCTACCTGGGCCAGCTCACCGTGACCTCCAGCTACCTGACGGGCATGCTGCCCGCCCTGCTCGCCATGGGCCTGGGTTTCGGCATGATCTTCGCCCCGGCCACCAACACGGCCACGGCCGGCGTCCCGACCAAAGACTCCGGCGTAGCCTCGGCGCTGGTCAACACGGGACAGCAGGTCGGCGGATCGATTGGCGTATCCATCCTCAGCACAATCGCGGCCAGCGCGACGACCAGCTACCTGCTCGCCCACCACGCCGGCCCGCAGGCGGCCGCGATCGCGGCCACCCACGGCTACACCCTGGCATTCACGATCTCGGCCTCGCTTCTCGGGCTCGGCGCGATTCTCGCGATTCTTATGCTGCCGTCACACCACCGGCTCAAGGAGCTACGCAGCGAGGCCCCCGTCCTTATCGCCGCTCCGCCACTGACGGTAACCGACACCGCAGCGCCCGCGCCGCAGCGGCGAAGGTGATCCCGGGGATCTAAGGGATCTAATGGCAGGGGCGCCTGGTGCGGCCGCGAGCGGTTGTAGACGTGTATCCGGGCGCTGACCGCCGCCTGGGCCGAGGGCAGGCCAGCGAACGGGCCGGAGACATCCAGCAACTCGCGGCGGGACGTCCGGTGCCACCGCTCCACCTTCCCAGTCTGGTCGGCGAGTGGATGGTGAGCGCCCGACGAGCATGATGCGCGCCGAACGCGCTTCTCACGGAGTTGACGGCCTCGTCTCGCTCCAGTCGAGGATGAGGTTGCGCTCGTCGAACAGCCAAGCACCGTCGATCTTGACGAACGTGTCGAGGTAGCGCAGCGACGCGATCATGATCTTGCGCTCGCCGTCGGCGGTGTAGAGGTGGTGCGCGATCGTGTAGCTCTCGCCGGTAGCCCGCTCGCCGTTGAGCACGACGGTGCTCTGCCCGTTGAAGTGCGTGGTCGCCTCGTAGCGGTTCAGGTCCGCGAAGACGGGCGTCAGTGCCTCGCGGCCCTGGAGGACGTAGGTTGGCTCGGTGCCCGGGCCGCTCATGTAGACGGCGAACCGGGTGTCGGCCGTGAATAGGGCCTTCTGTCCCTCGGCGTCGCGCCGGTCGGCGCAGTGTGCGTAGGCGTCGAACAACTCGCGGATAGCGAGCCGGTCCGCGGCCTCGGCGGGACTGATCTCGGCGTGAATAGCCATGAGTTGACCCTCCAGGGAACTGTGACGACGGCGAAAGGCGACCGCAGACGTAAAATGGGATCAGTTCCGGGGAGTTCCCCGGTAACAGTCACAATAACCGGGGAACTCCCCGTTTAGCAAGCTGGAGTCCTGAGTGGCCTCAGATGGCCGAAGACGGCGGTTGGACGCTACCCAGAACCGGGAAGCGATCCTTGCCGTCGCGCTCACCGCGCTGACCGAGTCGAGCGAGGTCTCACTCAACGCCATCGCCAAGCGCGCGGGGGTGGCCAACGCGACGCTGTACCGGCACTTCCCTACCCGGGAGAGCCTGGTACTCGAGGTGTACCAGCATGAGGTCCGCCAAGTCGTCAGCGCTGCTGACCAGCTGCTTGCCGAACGCGAACCCGGCGACGCGCTGCGCGAATGGGTGGCCCGCCTCGCTCAGTACGCCATGACCAAGCACGGGCTCGCCGATGCTATTCGGGCTGCCGCCAGCCCCGGCTCCGCCCTGTTCGAGGAGACGTACGCCCCGATCGTGGGCGCGCTCGGCAGGCTGCTAGCCGCCGCCGAGCAGGCCGGCTTCGTACGCGCCGGACTTGACCCAGAACGAAGTCATCCTTGCCCTGGCTGGCTTGTGGGAGATCGACCCAAGAACCGACTGGAAAGCCCGGGCGGGCCGCTTGTACGATCTCGTATTCACCGGACTAAGAGCCTAAATCGGTTCGGGCTTCTGCAGCTCCTCCCTGCCCGGCTCGAATCAGGTCACCGCCCGCCGCGTCGGGGATGCTGGCCCCCACCGCCAGCGTCGGCACCCGAATACTCCGCCGCGCCGTGGCAAGTGAGCACTCTCACCGCCCCGGATGCTTTGGACCCGGAACCGCAGTCAGACCTGGCTATGGCTGGGTCTGGTCACTGTGACCTGGGTCGTCACGGTCCTGGAACACTGGCCGCGTAGTGTTGCTGGCAGTGCGGGTATCGCGGTGAGCGCTGGCTGGAGGAACACAATGCTGAGCAAGAAGCAAGCGGCGGAGGCCGTTCGCGCCGCCAAGGCAAGGCTGGGCGTGACCTGGTCCCAGCTAGCCGAAGCCGTCGGACGGCCCGTGGCGTGGACGACATCTGCCCTGCTGGGCCAGCAGCCCATGACTGCAGCCCAGGCTAAGGCTGCTTGCTCGCTGCTTGAGCTGGGCGAGGACGTCCTGCAGGCCTTGCAGCTTCAGCCCAGCCGGGGCGCTCTGGAGACTCCAGTGCCAGGCCGACCCGACGATCTACCGGTTCTACGAGGTGCTGCAGGTCTACGGCCCCACCATCAAGGAGCTCATTCACGAGGAATTCGGTGACGGCATCATGAGCGCGATCAACTTCCGCCTTGATGTCCGGCGCGAACCCGACCCCGGCGGCGACCGGGTCGTTGTCGTCCTGGACGGGAAATTCCTGCCCTACCAGTGGTGATGCGGTCAACCGGCAAAGCAGAAGAAGCCCTCCGCCCAGCGGCATGAGCGGGCACCTGACGCGCTACTCGTTGATGAGCTGCTCGCGCAGGATGTCGGCGTGCCCGCAGTGCTGAGCGAGTTCGGTCGCCTTGGCATCACTCGGGCCTGGGGTCCCAGCGGAATCGCCTGATCGCGACAAAGCCGCCTGCTACCCCCCAGATCGCGAGGACCAGCAGCTGGCGGCTCGCGAATCCCTGGTCCAGGGCGAACGGGTTCAGCAGTGCCTGGTTGAACGGCCGGACTGGGAAAACACCCGCCAGGTCATTGAGGAACCGGGAGGTGATCTGGAAGTAGGTGCCGGAGATGAACACGAGTGGGAAGAAGACGAACTGCACCACCGCAGGCGCAGCCTCCGCGTTGCTGATGAGGCTGGCGACCGCGACTCCCAGCGCGCAGAACGCGGTCGCGCCGATGACCAGCGTGACGATGATGGCGGCCCAGTGGCCTGGCATCGGCACCCCGTACAGCAGGCCCATCCCCACGATCAGCGCCGCGTCTATGAGACTGATCATGATGCAGTGCGCCACCAGCCCGACGAACATCACCCAGGCGGGCAGCGGAGTGCCGCGTAGCCGCTTGAGTATGCCATCCTGACGGCGCAGTGACAGCGTGACGGCCAGCTGCGAGTAGCAGGCTCCCATCACCGACACCGCCACGATGGTGGAGGTGTAGTACTGCAGCCCGGTGACAGGTCTGCCGCCGATTCTGGCGAGCGTAGCGTTCCCGAACACACCGGCCAGGATGGCGAAGAAGACCAGCGGAAATGCGAAGTTGAAGAAGGCGCTCTGCGGATTGCGCCAGAAGCTCAGCTGCTCGTAGCGGACCTGGTGCCACACCAGGGCCGCGATGTTGCGGCGCGCCGGCGCGCCGGCGGCCACTGCCTGCCTGCTCATCCGCGCCTTCCCATCCTGTGCCGGGCCACCGGTGCGTCCTCGGGCGCGGCGGCGTCCTGCACGGCCGTTAGCCTCAGGTAGATGTCCTCCAGGCTCGGCCGGTCCACGGTGAGCCCTGGCAGCGTGGTGCCGTGGTCCAGCGCCCATCCGGTCAGCCGGTGCAGCAGCTCGGTCGGCTCGTCGGCCTCGACGACCAGCCGGCCGTTCTCGCCGGCAGCGGCCCGGACCGGAAGGTCTGCAGCGGAATACCCGCCGGGGAGGGCGAAGCTGATCCGCGCACGGGCTAGGTCACGTCCGCCGAGCGTGGCGGGCGTTCCCTCTTCGATGATCTTGCCGCCGGAGATGACGGCGACCCTGTCGGCGAGCGCCTGCGCCTCGTCCATGTAGTGGGTGGTGAGCAGGATCGTGGTGCCTAGGCCGGAAAGCCCCCTGATGACATCCCAGGCGCCGCGCCGCGCGCTCGGGTCGAAGCCGGTCGTCGGCTCGTCGAGGAAAAGGACCGTGGGGTTCCCGATGATGCCGAGGGCGAGATCCAGCCGCCGCTTCTGCCCGCCCGACAGAGACTTGACTTTGCTCTTCTCCTTGCCTGTGAGGCCGACGAGCCCGATCACCTCGCCGACATCGCGCGGATTCGGGTAGTAGCCCGCGTTGCGGGAGATCGACTCGCGCACGGTCAGATACGGCTCCACCGCGAGCTCCTGGAGCACCAGGCCGATCTGCTCGCGCAGTTGCCGGCCAGTGCGCCTGTCACCCGGATCGAAGCCGGCGACCACGACCTTGCCCTGGTCCGCCTGCCGGTAGCCCTCAAGGATCTCCAGCACCGTCGTCTTGCCAGCGCCGTTCGGCCCGAGCAGGGAGAAGATCTCCCCGTACCTGACGGTAAAGCTCACTCCGGCCACCGCGCGGGTAGCGCCATAGCTCTTCCGCAGGTCCTCTACGACGACAGCGTCCACGGTCTCCTCCTGGGCGTCTCATGAGCACACCGCCCGGAGCTCACCTCGCCAGGGGTCTGGAGCAACGAGGCCGCGGCAGAGGCTACCCTGCACGACCGCACTGCCCTACGGTACCTCCATCAGAGGGCCCCGCAAGGCTGATGCAAGGCGAGGTGCCCTGAGTCGCGTTATGCAAGTTGGCATCTGGTCAGCGTGCGGGCAGAGCTGGACGATATGCATGCGGAGATGCTCTTCGCCAAACGCAAGAGTCGGCCGTGTATCAAGCCTTAGGGCGCCCACGATAATGGCGGCAAAGGCTGAACTTACGGTCGCCGCGATCGTTGTTAACATCCAGCGGGCCACCGCGCTGATCGACGAGGGGATCACCGTCGTGGACGACCCCGACGGCGCATGACGGTCAGGTGCGGGTGCCTGTGCAGGACGGTGGCGCTAGGACGGAGAATCGGCCGGGAGGCCGGCGGCCCTGGCCGCGTCTAGCAGGCGCTTGTCGTATGTCACGAAAGAGGTCAGCCCGGGGGGGGCGTGCAGAGCGGTGCCGAGGTGGATCGCGTCCAGGCTGCGGACTGTGGGCGGCTTCGCCGTCTGTGCCAGGATCCGGACCGGCGGTGCCAACTCGATCAAGTCGATCAGGTCGAGCACGGCAGGCAGCCTGGAAATGGCCTCGGGCGCGTACCGTGCCAGCGCGCGGAATGACTCGATCTCGGTGAGCACGGAACTGATCCACCCGCTCTCTGCCCGCTCGTCCAGCCACTCGCGCAGTGCCCGTGATTCCGCTTCAGCGTGGACGAGTTTCACGACGGCAGCCGAATCGAGATAGATCATCAGCGCTCTCCCGCGCGTTCGCGGGCCAGTTCATCCGCCACGTTGATCCCGTCGGGCTGCCCGAGGTCCATGCGCAGCATTTCGCGCCGCATCTGGGCAGCGCGCTCTCGGCGAGCCGCCGCTTCGAGCACGGCCTGCCGAATGGCGGAGGACCGCGATACGCCACCATGCGTCAGCACCTCAAGGGCGCGCTCGGTCTCCTCATCGGTGCGAATGGTAATGGTGTCAGCCACGATAAGAACTGTAAGACATTTCGTCTTACCGCGGCAAGGGGCACCTAGCGACGGCACCAGGAAGACTCCGGCAACCGCCTCGTCGACGGCAGTTTGGGTAGGCATGTCATCACGCTACGCGCATCGCTCAACGATGCCTTGCTGACACGCTAAAAACTAGCACTCGAAATCATAAGTTAATTTGGCAAAAGTTTGCGTTTCTTTCGGTTCGCCGGTGCGGTGGCTAGGCGGTGCGGTCGCGGTGGCCTAGGAACTGGAGGAATTCGGTGCCCTCGCGGAGGCGGCGGGTGGCCATGGACGGGTGGCGGAGCATTTCGGCGGACATCTCGGCGATCTTCGGGGCGCGGAAGTAGAAGCGCTTGTAGAAGTCGTCCACGGAGTCGAGGATCTCGGTATGGCCGAGGTGTGGGTAGTCCAGCGAAGCAAGCTGCGTGCCTGAGGTGCTGACCAGCGTCGCTCCCTCATCGTCTGCCGGCAGCCAGCCGTTCTCCTTCGCCTGGCGGTACAGCTCCGTGCCAGGGTACGGTGCGGCGACCGAGACCTGGATCGTGTGCGGGTTGACCTCGCGCGCGAAGGCGATCGTCTCCTGGATGGTCTCCTTCGTCTCTCCCGGCAGGCCAAGGATGAACGTGCCGTGCACGGTGATGCCGAGGTCGCGGCAGTCGGCGGCGAACTCCCTGGCACGCTCTACCCGCAGGCCCTTCTTGATGTTGATGAGGATCTGCTGGTCGCCCGACTCGTAGCCGACGAGCAGCAGCCGCAGCCCGTTGTCCCGCATGACCTTGAGGGTCTCGCGCGGCACGTTCGCCTTGGCGTTGCAGGACCAGGTGAGGCCGAGCCTGCCGAGCCCGCGGGCGATCTCCTCCGCCCGCCGCCGGTCGTCGGTGAACGTGTCGTCGTCGAAGAACAGTTCCTTCATCTGCGGGAACAGTTCCTTCGCCAGCGCCGCCTCGTCGAGCACCGCTCCGACCGACTTGGTGCGGTAACGGTGCCCGCCGACGGTCTGCGGCCACAGGCAGAACGTGCACCGCGACCGGCAGCCGCGGCCGGTGTAAAGCGAGACATAAGGGTGGCTGAGGTAGCCGATGTAGTAGTCCTCGATCCGCAGGTCCCGCTTATAGACAGGCAGAACGGGGGGCAGCTTGTCCATGTCCTCAAGGATTGCCCTGTCGGGGTTGTGGACCACGTTCCCGGCGTCGCCGGTGTAGCTCAGGCCGTCGATGATGCTGAGCGGCCGGCCCTCGGCGACCTCGGCGATCGTGAAGTCGAACTCCTCCCGCGCCACGAAGTCGATGGCGGCCGAGGCCTCCAGGGACTCCTGGGGGCGGACGGCGACGGGCGGGCCGGCGAGGCCGACGAGCAGCCTCGGGTTGGCTTCCTTCAGCGCCTCCGCCACCTTGACGTCGCCGCCGAACGTAGGCGAGCTCGTGTACAGGATGGCCAGGTCACGGCCGGCCGCGAGCGCGACGATGTCGGCGAGGGTCTTGCCGGCCGGCGGCGCGTCCACGAGCAGGCTGCCCGGCACGAGCGCGGCCGGCTGCGCCAGCCAGGTCGGGTACCAGTAGGAGCGGATCTCCCGCTTCGCCTGGTAGCGGGCGCCAGCCCCGCCGTCGAATCCCTCGTAGCTCGGTGGGTTAAGGAAAAGGGCACGCATCCGCCGCTCCCGTCTAGTAGACGTCGTCCAGGGAAAGATCAAGCCCAATCTCGCCAAGCGCCTTGGCGAACGCCGGCTCCCAGCGCGGCGCCCTCGGCTGCTGCGCCCCGTCAGCAGCGTTTCGCCCGGGACCGTCGAGCCCGGGACCGTCCAGCATCGCCGTCACGCTGGCCGCGATGTCGGCGGCCGTCGGCCCCGACACCTCGGCGCCGCCCCGCTCAAGCTCGTGCAGGAGGTTGTCCCTGCCGTGCCCTGGCATGACGTCGAGCAGCAGCAGCCGGCGGCCCACGACCCGCGCCTCGGCGCAGGTAGCCGCGCCCGGCAAGGCGACAACCACATCGGCCGCGGCCATCAAGTCGGGAACCTGGTCGGTGAAGCCGAACGGGAGCACGCCGGGCCGCGTCGCGGCAAGCTCGCGGAGCCCGCGCTCGACTCCTGCGTTCCGGCCGGCGACCGCGAGGACGTGAACGCCCGCGTCGGACAAGGCGGCCGCTGCCGCCGTCAGCGGGGCGAAGCCCCAGCCGCTGTCGATGAGCAGCGCGCACCGCGCGGCCGCGGGGACGCCGAGCCGCTGCCTGGCCAGTGCCTGTCCAGGCGCGTCATAGAAGGCGGCGCGCACCGGCGGCGGGACCAGGGCGATCGGCGCCCTGGGGAGGTACCGCCGCACCGACGCGGCCGCGGCCGGTGAGCTGACGAGGAACAGGTCGGTACCCTCGTGCACCCACAGCTTGTGCGCCGTGACATCCGGGCAGTAGACGACCGCGCGGAAGTCCGGCGCCGCGGGCCTGCCTGCTCGCGACTCTCCCGTTCGCAGGCTAGCCGCGGCGAGCGCGCCCGTGGCGAAGACGCTCAGTACCAGGTCGGCAGGGTCACGGTTCAGCTCGGCCCGCAGTTCCGGTACCGCGGGCCGCGCCGCGAGCCGCTCGGTGAGCCGCGCGAGCCGTCCCCCGGTGCGAAACTGCGCGAAGTGCAAGCCGTCATAGACCCCAGGCACAGTCATCAGCCGGTCGAACACCCGCTGGCCTGCCCGGCCTGCGCCGCCACCAAGCAGGGACATGCTGTCCCTGGTGCGAACCCGCCAGCCAGCCCGGCTGAGCAGGTTAGCGAAGCTACGCGTCGGCATTTCGTGGCCAAGGCCCAGTGGGCCTGACAACAGGAGCGCGCTTCCCGCCATGCCACCTCCCCCCTCTTCCGGGATCACTGCGCCCGGAATCTCCGCCATCAGAATCCAGCCACCGCTCGAGCCTCCGGTAAAACGCGGGGAAGCCGCCCTTCAGCCGGGCGGGCCAGCCAAGCCATTCGGGGACAACCACCATGTCGCGGCGCTGTTCCACCGCGTCGACGATGGTGGCCGCCACGACCTGCGCGGCGATAGGGCGCGGGAAACGGCGCTGGTATGGCGCCTTGCGCCGGTCGAAGTAAGGCGTGTCGACCACGCCGGGGACCACCAGGCTGAGCCCGATTTGCTCAGCTCGCAACTCGGTGCGCAGTGCGTCGGCCAGCATGCCGACCCCGGCCTTCGTCACCGAGTACCACGTCTCCCCTGCCACGCCGACCAGGCCGGCGATGGACCCGACGAAGACCAGGTGCCCGGTCCCGGGCCGCAGGTGGGCGAGCGCGGCATGGGCCACGTGCGCTGGCGCGCGCAGGTTCACGTCGAGGAGGTCGTCTATCTCCTCATCCGTCATCTCCGTGAACGTCCCCGCCCAGCCGATCCCGGCGTTGGACACGACGACGTCAAGACCGCCGAGCGCGACCGCGGCGGCGTCGACAACGCGCCGCGGGCAGCCGGGCTCCCTCAGGTCACCGGGGATGGACACGCCCCCGGTCGCGCCTGCCACGCGGTCGAGCGCCCTGGTGTCCCGTCCCGACACCGCGACGAGGAAGCCGCATGCCGCGAACGCCTCGGCGGTCGCGGCACCGATACCGCTTGACCCGCCGGTGATCAGCACACGGCCGGCCCGGTGCGTCGGCTCTTCTCGGTCGGGCACCCGCTGAGGAGGGACGGGGAGCCGCCCTCCCGGCACGTAACCGTCTGGCTTGCCTGGCAGTGGCATGCGTCTCACCGCGATCCCGTAGTAAGTTCCCGGCTGGCGCCCTCACCCGTCTTGGGCTCGGGCGGAGCAGCCGGCGCTCCTGTGATCAGACCGCTCCCGCTCAGCGTCCATACGCCGAGGCCGAGGACGACCAGCCCGGTCACCTCGGCGGCCAGAGCGGCGGGGGACGTTCCGAGGTGCTCGCGGAACAGAAAGGTACCGAGCAGGATGGCCACCACCGGGTCGCCGATCGTGAACCCCGGCTGCGACGCGACGAGGGGCCCCGCCGCCATCGCGTGCGAGGCGAGGAGAATCGCGGCCGTGCCGACAACGATCAGCACGTACACCGACCAGCTGCCGAAAATCGCGGCTGGGCCCTCGGAAATGTGCGAGCTCAGTTCCTTGATGACGGCGGCGACGAATCCCCACGCGATGCCGGTCGCGATACCCAGGCCCGCTGCGCGGCGGGCGGGCGAGCCGCCGCTGACGGCGGCCACGGCGACCGTCACGGCCGCCAGGGTGGCCAGCCCGGCGAGCCACCACGAGAGCGCCGGGGCGTGCTCTTGCCCGCCCGTCGGCGCGGCCGCCAAGAGAAGGACGCTGATGCCCCCCGACATCGCGATCGCCGCGACCCACTCACGCCAGACCGTTCGTCGGCAGCCGGAGCGCAGCGCCAGGTAGCCAAAGACAAACAGCAACTCCACCGCGAGGATCGGCTGTACCAGCGCCAGCGGGCCGAAGCGCAGCGCGCTTACCTGGAATGCGAACCCGGCGATCATGCAGCCGAAGCCGAGGACCCAGACCGGCTGCCTGGCCAGCCGGAACACAAGCCAGGCGTCGAAGCCGCGCATCTCGCCCTGGTGCCTGCTCTGCTCCATGTGACGCGCGCCGAGGCGCTGGCAGACCGACGACGTGGCGGTACAGACGCTTGCGGCTAGTGACAGCAAGATCGCTAGTTCCATCCGCGCGCAGCTCTGCTTTCCAGACACGTGCGGCTTCCGACGACCCGGAGTGGACCAGCGGCTACCGCAGTCACATATCGATGATGTCACAGTGGTTGGATACGGCAGGCTTCGCCCCCGTGAATACGGTATAGCGATCACTGGTCTAGGCGGGACTGCAGGTCGTCCAGGCGGGCGTGCAGGAGCGCGATTTCCGCGGTCAGGATGGCGATCGGGGATTCTGCCGAGTGCTCGGAGGTGCTCGACGCGGCCGAGATATCCGAGGTCAGCGAGGCGGCGGACAGCGAGGCCGGGACGCGGACCTGGCCGTCCAGGCGGGACGTGAAGTCTCCTAGGGTGAGGGCTGGCCGGCCGCTCAGGCACGTATGACAAACCGGGGCCAGGTGTCGCCAGCCGATCAGCCCGCTACCCGCGTCGGCCAGGGCCGTGCCCGCGCGGCCGCACGCGCACTGGACTTCCAGAATCGCGCGGACGCGCTGCCTGCTGTAGCGCAGGCCATGCTCGTAGCGGATGTACCTGCCGGACGCCGCCACCTCAAGCAGCAGGGCCGAGCGGTTCTCCGTCGCGCAGGCCAGGGACCGCGCGTCGGCCAGGGCATGCAGGCAGTAGAACCCGCAGCCGCACCAGCGGCGCGGCGGGGCATGGCGGTGGTTCCACACGCAGCATGCGTCGCCGATGACCCCGTAGACGCGGGACGCGCCGAGGGTCAGCCCAGCGAAGCCGGTCCGGCCGCCGTCCGCCGACACCACGGCATGCGCCAGCTTGTAACCGGTGAACGGCCGGTCCGGGCGCTCGCCCCTGGCGGGCCCCGCCGACCACGACGGCAGGCGGGCCATCCTCGTGACTATCGCCCGGCCCGGTCAGCTGACAGTTATCGAGGGTTCGGGGTCCGGGGTCAGCGGCCTCCCGTCGGGCTGGCCGATCGGCAGCTCCTGCGCCGGGAGCGCATCGACCTCGGTGTCCTCGACGTAGCCCACGGCTTGTTCCTTGCCAAGACGCATGCTCAGCACCTCCTTGACAGTCCTGTACCCCAGGGCGGGCTACCCGCACACCTTCCGCGCGATATCGGGCAACCGGGCACCACCTGCGGACAGAGGCTGGTCAGCTGCCGTCGGGGTAGCCGCCTCGGTGGAGGGTCATCGGGTAGTGCGGGAGGGTCGCTGGCCGTGGCAGCCGGGCACGCCAGTTGTCCGGGTGCGGGGTGAGGCCCGCGTAGAGCGGGGGCGGGTCCCCTGCGACCAGTGGTTCAAGGGCCCGCCTCAGTGCCGTCACCCGGGCATCGCCGAAGCGGGTGCGCCAGTCTTGCTCAATGCCGGCGGCCAGGGCCGGGTACTCGTCGCGGACGACGACGCCCCTGGGGGTGAGGCGGATGACCTTAAAGCGGCCGCCCGCCGGGTCGGGGCCCTCGGTTCCCATGCCGTACTTACGGAGCAGGCCCGTGGCCATCGCCACCGACTCCCTGGAGACGCCGCCCAGGGCAGGGATGTCCTTGATGTGCACGCCATCGGCGGTCAGGACGCGCACGATGTTAGCGCTGATCGCAAGCGACGGGCCCGGCTCCGCCTCGTACTGGGCCGCGAACGCGACAAGCGTCCGCGACAGCAGCGCCCACAGCGGCAGGGCCGATACAGATGCGCAGGCAGGAAGCGCCGATGCGGAGGGAGACGCGGGTCCCGTCGGGCCGACGGGCGCGGGCCCGGCCGCGCTGGACAGGGGGCCTGCTTTCGTCTTGTCCCTGGGTTCTCGTCGGGTGAGAAGGCCGTAACCGAAAATCGGCAGGCAGTCGGGCAGGGTCGGGTCGAGGTTTTCTACAACGCCTGACAGGGTCGCGCGGAGAGCGGCGAACTCTTCGGTGCCGAGGCGGTCGCGCCAACGGGACTCGACCTCTTCGGTCACCACCCGCCAGGTAACGCGCGCCTCAGTGCCCCAGGCAGTCGGGCGGATGAGCGCGCCCGGCTTCGGGTGCTTGCCGTGGCCGGGGTCGGGAGTGAACGTGACGTAGTGCCAGCGGCGCATGCCGTCCAGGTTCGTGCCGGTTCTCGCGCGGGCGTGCAGCTCCGCGACCGTGATGCCCTCGTCGGGGAGGTGGCGCAGGCAGTTGGCGTACATCAGCAGCGACGTGAGCCACGGGGCGCCGGGCGGCGAGCCGGGCGCGAGGCCGTAGTTGTGGGTGCGGTGCGGGAGGCGGCGCTCCGTCTCGTTGTCGGCCTCGATCGTGAAGGCGACCAGCGCCTGCGACAGCAGCGCCGATAGCGGGAGGCCGCTGGGCGGTTCGTGGGCCGACGAGCTGACCTTTTCCCGGACGCCGGGGCGGGCGGCGAACTGGCCGTCGTCGTGACGGACGTTCGTAGCAGGTGCCGGGCCGGGCGCGGGGACGGCACTGTCCGGCTGGCGGATTCCGCTGACGGGATTGCGCGGCTCGGCCGGGGCCGACGAAGCGGCGGCAGGAACCGGCGGGGGCTGAGTGGGCCCAACTCGCTGCGGATGAGCCGGCGTGGTCGTGGCGCGGGCCAGCAGCAGGCCGGCGGATCGCTGACGGGGGCTTGGCTCTCGTATCTCCCAGCCCGCGGCGGACAAGAGAGCGGTGGCCTGGTCGAAGGTGAGCACCGTGCGGGCCGGCTCGCCTATCTCCGCCACGCGCTCCTGGAACCTGGCGCGGGTCTCCGCAGTGGCGCCGCCGATGGAGGCGCTGATCGCGAGGAGGCTGCCGGCGGGCGTTACCTCGCGGAACTCGGACAGGACGCGTTCGATGACCGGCTGCTCCAGGTAGACGGCGACGCCCTCGAAGAGGAACAAGGCCGGGTGCGCGGGGTTAAGGCCGGCCGCCAGGAGCGGCTCGGCGACCGGGTCGGTGGTGAAGTCCGCCGGGATGAACCGGATCTGGGGAGCTGGCAGGCCGAGTCTGGCGATCCGCTCCCGCTTATCGGCCTGGGTGGCCGGGTGGTCAACCTCGAACCAGCGGACGCCCGGTTTCGCGTAACGGAAGGCACGGCCGTCGTAGCCCGCGCCGCCGATCACCACCTGCGTGATCCCGCGGCCGAGCGAGTCCACCACCACCAGGTCGAAAAAGGCGGTCCGTGCCCGGATGTATTCGTGCATGCGGTTGGGCCTTGGCGTGAGGCCGTCCGCGACATCGCTGGTCAGGGCCCCGTCGGCCGCGGGATCCCCGTATGGCGCGGGGGCCCTCTCGTATTCCAGTCGGCGCGCGGCGACGCTGCGCGCGGTGTGCGAAGCGGTTCCTTCTTTCACGAGTTCCTCCCGGTCCCTTCGGTGACCTGCTAGGGGGAACGGATTTGCTTACCGATCCTAAGTCCCACGCCACCCCACCGCGGGGAACCAATCCTCAGCGAGCCACCCAGGCCGGCTGAGGATGACTAAGCAGGTCAGAGACGCTACCGTCAGGGGCTGACAATCCGGACGTGGCGGGCCTGGGGCAGTGGCGGTTTAATGTGGTCCATGACCGACGCCGAGCTTCAATTGCGCCCGATGACGCGCGCCGAGTTCGATGCCTGGCTACCGCGGCAGGTGGCCGGATACGCCGCGATGATCGCCGCATCCGGCACGATGCCCGCCGCGGCCGCGCAGGAGAAGGCGACACGGGACACCGCGCGGTACTTCAGCCACGGGCAGGCCACGCCTGGTCAGTTCGTCTTCCGGGTCATGGCCAGGGAAGTCGCCGTCGGGTGGCTGTGGCTCGGCGTGCCCGGACCGGAGCCTGACCCGCTGATGGCATGGGTGTTCGAGATCGAGATCGAGGCCGCGTTCCGCGGGCGGGGCTACGGGCGTGCGGCGATGCGGCTCGCGGAGGACGAGGCGCGCCTCCGAGGGATGACGTCGCTGGGGCTCAACGTGCACGGGCAGAACACGGTGGCCAGGTCGCTATACGAGAGCCTCGGGTACGAGGTCACGGCGATGCAGATGAAGAAGCTTGTTTAACGTCCTGCGCAGGTCGACCAGAGATTCGTATACTATTCTTTCTGCTAGAACAGGCGTTTGACAAACGAACAGGGTTCCGGCTAGGTTAGCTCATATCGGCGACGTTTGGTAAGAACGTTCGGATGAAGGGGTCGAGTCATGGGTCAGAAGACTGTGCGGTTCAGCGACCTGAGTGGGCAGCTCATAATGCGGGACGACGCGCTCGCGCGCATTGTGATTCAGGAGCACCCAGAGCTTGGTGACGGGCCGGTCGAGATCGAGGCCCTGGCGGACGAGGCCCTGGCAATGGAGAAGGACGCGCTCCAGGTCGCGGTGCTCGACCTGTACCTGCCTGGCGAGGAAGTACCGCGGCGGGTGACGATGGACGCCGAGGCCTTCTCGGCCCTGGTGACAGAGAAGTCCGTCGGCGAGATGCTGGTCGGCGCGCGGCCGGTCAAGCGTGCCGGGCGGCCGAGGCGCGCCGCGTCCTGAGCGCGACGACCGCCAGGAGGATCAGCAGGGCGACGCCTGTCAGGATGAAGGCGTTTCCTGACAGGTTCTGCAGGCCGCGCCAGTGGTACTCAAGGAATCCCGGGTTGTCGCCGAACAGCATGAACTGGGTGACCTTGCTGTTCGGGCCGGCCCAGACGAGGCCGTTGGTGAAGTCACCTGCCCCGGTGATCGGGACGCTCCACAGGGCGCCCGGCCAGGCGGCGAAGATCAGGAACAGCGCGGCCACGAGGGCAGCGCACCAGCACGCGGCGCTGCGCCGTCCCTCCTGCCAGGCGCGCGAGGCGTAGTAGGCGGCGGCCATCATGCCGGGGACCACCCACACCCAGTGGTGGTCCCAGCTGATCGGCGAGTCGAGCAGGCCGACGAGCGCGGTCGCCAGGATGGCGAGCATGCCGTGCCCGGCGCGGTCGAGGAGAACCGCGGCGGTGAGGCCGACCGCGGCGGCGATGAGCGCGGCTACCAGCCATGCGCCGGTCGCCCCGTTGACCGAGCCTGCGAGCCGGACGAGGATGCCGTTCAGCGACTGGTTGCCACCCCAGCCGACGAAGCCGGTGCGGCCGTCGTCGAAGAGCAGGCCGTGCAGCCACCAGTCGGCAGAGTCGCCGGGAATGACGATGAAGCCGAGCGCGACCGTAGCGGCGAACGCACCGGTGGCCATCGCGGCGGCGCGGAACCGCCTGGTCAGCAGCAGGTACGGGATGAAGACGAGCGGGACGAGCTTGATGCCCGCGGCGATGCCCGTGGCGGCGCCCTTGAGCGGGCGGTCGCCGGGCCGACGCAGGTCACCAATGATCAGGGCCACCAGCAGCAGGTTGATCTGCCCGAGGTACATGGTGCGGAACACCGGCTCGGTAAGCAGGGCCGCAGCGCTGCCGAGCAGCGTGCCGCCGAGTTTGACCCGCCAGTCGAGGCCGCCTGCCCGGTACAGTCGCGCCATTCCATCGGGCAGGTCGCCGGAGGGAACGGGAGGGCGTCCCGGTACAGGGGGTCGCCCCTCCGGGAGACAACTGTCCGTGCGAATTGGCCTGATACGATCGCGTTTTTCGCGATCAGGCCAGGTCACACGGACACCGGATGGTACGGGGGGTCGTCCCCCCGGGAGATAACAGAGCCCGTCCATCGTGAACCAGGCGGCGGCGGCCAGCAGTAGCAGGTTCACCACTTGAGACAGCCTTGGCAGGACCGACCAGGGGATGTAGGAGATGGCGACGAAGAAGAGCGCGGCGAACGGCGTGTAGGTGAACCTCAGCGCGACCTTGCTCAGCGGCCAGTCATACAGCGGGTACTGGAACTGCGCGTCGTACGGCGGGCTGACGTGCCGGACGATGAGCCCGCCGTTGTTGTACACCTTCAGGTCCGCGGGGTCGATCGTGTACGCCGTCGCGTGGGCGAACGCGTAGGCGAGCCAGCCGAGCAGCACGATGGCGAAGGACGTCCCGCCGATGAGAAGCAGGCGCGACCCGAATGCCTGATTACGAGGCGTGGCATATTCGCGACGCTCAAGTACCGAACTCACCCGCGTCACCCTACCGGGCACTAACTCGCGTCGCTGGTGCCACGCAAGGATTTTGCTTACTGAGTTCGCAGGCATGGGAGGCTATATGAAGTTATTTCGTACAGAGGTCCGATTATCAGCCGCTATGACCGTCAGGCGATGATTTTGCGGTAAAGCGGAGGAAAATCCGCCAGTGACGGGAGCACGTCCGCCGCTCCGGCCGCCCGCAGCTCGGCGGCGGTGAACGAGCCCGTGGGGGACGCCCACGCCGCGCGCTCCCGCCATGGCCGCTCCCGCCATGTCCGCCGGCGGTCAGGCGTTCCCTTCCGCTTCCGCCGATTCAACTTGCAGCGCGTCGGGCAGCATTCTCGGGCGGGCGGCGAGGATACCCGAGACGAGCAGCACGACGCTGAGCGCCAACAGCACCATGACCGGCGGGGTCCAGCTGCCCGTCGCCGAGTGCAGCAGCCCGACCTCGAGGGGGCCGGCGCTGGCGAGGAGGTAGCCGACCGCCTGGGCGAATGACGACAGCGACGCGGCCGCCGCAGCGTGCGGCGCGCGGGCCGCGGTGAAGAAGATCGCGAGGGCCAAGGCCGCGTTCTGGCCCGCGCCGAGGAGCAGCGCCCAGGCGACCGCCCCGCCGAGGGGCGCGTACAGCAGGGCGGCCAGGCCGCCGGCCACCGCGATCACGGTCGGCACGACGAGGATGACCTGCGAGCGCATCCGCTGCGCGGCCATCGGGATGAACATGGAGACGGCCAGGTTGCCGACGCCCATCAGGGCGAGCAGGTCGCCCGCTCCCGCGGCGCTCTCCCCCCGGTCGCGCAGCATCGTCGGCAGCCAGGACAGCGCCGCGTAGTACAGCAGCGACTGCAGCCCCATGAAGAGGGTCACGTGCCAGGTGAGCGCGTACCGGTATACCGCCACGCGAGCCGGGCGCACGGGCGCCAGGGGGGCGTCCCCCTCGGGGGTAATTGGCCGGATAGAGTTGGCCGAATTCGTTCGGGATGATCCTGACCTTGACCTTGCCTGGGGGAGCCACAAGACCGCGGCGAGGGCGGCCGGGGCAGCCAGCCAGCCGAGGGTCAGCGCGACCGAGCCGCCGGTGTCCTGCCAGAGCGGGACGCTTACCACCGACGCGACGATCGCGCCTGCGGACAGCGCGGTGATGTACATGCCGATCAGGAAGCCGGCCCGCTCCGGCCAGCGGCGCTTGATCAGGCTGGACAGCAGGACGTTCATGACCGCGATCGCGCCGCTCGACAGGATGGTGCCGGGGAAGAGCAGCGCCCTGGGGGCTACGCCGCGGGCGACCAGGCCGATGGTCAGGGCGATGATCGCGCCTTGCAGGACGCGCTCCTCCCCCGCGCGCCTGGCGAGGAGGGCGGCGAAGCCGGAGACGACGCCGAAGCAGATGACCGGGGTGGCGGCGAGGATGGAGATCGTCGCACTGGACAGGCCAAGGCTGGACTGGAGCTCGGGGAAGACCGCGGGGAGGCTGGTGATCGCGGTGCGCAGGTTAAACCCGAGGGCGAGCACGCCGACCACGAGCAGCGTCCGCTCTACCCGGAGAGATCTCTGACCGGAGGCGGCCGGCGGCGACTGGGTTTGACTCACGAATATCTAACCGTACCGGACGGGGCGATATCGGCCCAGACGTCGCCCTATATCCTGGCGGGCGTGAGCCCGGCCGTGCGAGATCTCAACTGGCCCGATCTCGACCGCCGGATCGCACGGCTGGCGATACCGGCGCTCGGCGCGATCCTCGCCGAGCCGCTCTACAACCTCGTCGACACCGCGATCGTCGGGCACCTCGGGCGCTCCCCGCTCGACACCCTGGCCATCGCGGCGTCCGCGCTGTCGATCGTCGCCTGGCTGGCCATCTTCCTGTCGACCGCCACGACGACCGAGGTGGCGCGGAGCGCCGCGCGGGGTAAGCATGGCGCGGCGGGGCGCGCGGTCGGCGCCGCCTACTCGGTCGCCGCCGGGTGGGGCGTGGTGACCTCGGTCGCCATCACGCTCATCGCACCGCTCCTGGTTCTCTTGCTTGGCGGGCACGCCGGCATCGGGTCGGCCGCTGTTGAATACATCCGGATCTCTTCCCTCGGCCTGCCGTTCCTCTACCTGTCGTATGCGGGCAACGGGCACCTCATCGGCCTGGAGGACACCAGGACGCCGCTGGTGATCGCGGTGGGGGCCAATGTCGTGAACGTTGTCCTTGAGGTCACGTTCGTGTTCGGGCTGCACCTCGGCCTGGTTGGCTCGGCGTGGGGCACGGTCGCGGCGCAGGTACTCGCGGCGGCGGCGTACGGGGTCGCGTCGCGCCGGTCGCCGTACCCGCCGCTGCGGCCCGCGCGCGGTGACGTGCTTGCCGTGCTGCGCGACGGGCACCGGCTGTCCGTGCGGACGATCGCGCTCGGCGTGGTCCCCCTCGCCGCTACGGCGGTCGCCGCGCGACTCGGCCCCATCCCGCTGGCCGGGCAGCAGGTCGCCTACCGGCTGTGGGGAATGCTGTCGCTGGCCACGGACGCACTTGCCGTGCCCGCGCAGGTGTACGTCAGCGGGGCGCTCAGCCGCGGCGACCGGGCGGCGGCGCGGCGCGTGGCGCGGCGCACGCTCGTGCTCGGGATCGCCTTCGGCTGCGGCCTCGGCCTGGTGACCGCCGCGCTCGCCCTCTTCGCGCCTGCCGCGTTCACCAGCGACCCCGCGGTCCAGCACGCCGCGGTCACGGGACTGCTCTGGTCAGCGGCAACTCAGCCCCTGGCCGCGCTCGCTTTCGTCTACGACGGCGTCATCCTCGGCCTCGGCGACTACACCGCCATGCGTCGCGCGATGCTGCTGTCGATCCTTGCCTTCGCGCCGCTGGCCGGGCTGGTGCTGCGGTTCCACTGGATCGGGCTGCCCGGCGTGTGGACCGCGCTCGGCTGCTGGCTCGCCTGCCGTGCGGTGCTGCTCTGGCGGCGCTGGGCTGATGCCGATGCTGGCGCTGCTGGCTCCCGCGTGTCTGGCTCCCGCTTGTCTGGTTCCCGGTTGCCGGTCCCAGCGGTAGGCGGACAGCCCGCGCTTGACGGCCAGGGCCAGCCCGGCCAGGGCGACGATGACCCGCAGGATGGTGACCGGGAGGTGCCGTGCCAGTCGCTGCCCGGCAAAGCCGCCGATGAGGAAGCCGGCGGCTAGCGGCGCCGCGATCGCCCAGTCCACGGGCCCGTACAGGGCGGCCAACCGCGCTCTATAACGCTTTCACCGGCGGCGAGGACCGCCGTGATTTTCCTCGCAGCACATTACGGATACCTGACGTGATCGCGTGATTACCTGTGGTGAAATAAACGGCGTGCGGTCATCGGGGGGGTCCCAGGCTGCCGGCGATTTCGCGCCGGATTACGCCGAAGCCGGGGTCGCCGACGCGCGTGAGGCCCGGCCACGAGCGCGCGCCGGCGCGCGCCGGCGCTGCGCCGTGGCCGGCGCCTGGGTGACCGGGACGGCTCTTGCCTTCGTGGTCTACCTGCGCCTCGCGCAGACCCGCGCGGTCAACTCCGACGGCGCGTCCCAGGCGCTGCAGGCCTGGGACATGCTGCACGGCAACCCGCTGCTGCGCGGCTGGACCGTGTTGGACGTCTCCTTCTACACCACGGAGCTGCCGCAGTATGCGCTCGTGGAGCTCATCCGGGGCCTGCGCGCGGACGTGGTGACGACCTGTGCCGCCATGACGTACACGCTGGTCGTGCTGCTCGCGGCGCTGGTCGCCAAGGGCACCGCGACAGGGCGCCAGGGGATGCTCCGCGTCGCGGTAGCCGCAGGGATCATGCTGGCGCCGCAGCTCGGCTCCGGCACCAACGTGCTGCTGTCCTCCCCGGACCACATCGGCACGTCGGCACCGCTGCTGCTGACCTGGCTGGTCCTCGACCGGGGCGGTCGCCGGTGGTATGTCCCGGTGATCACGTCGGTGCTGCTCGCCTGGGCGGAGGTCGCGGACTCCGTCGTGCTCATCGCCGGGATCATCCCCCTGGCCCTGGTGTGCGCGGTGCGGGCGGCGCGCCGCGCCCTGGCCCGGGCGGGGCGCGAGGCCTGCTACGAGCTGGCCATGGCAGGCGGGGCACTCGCCGCGGCGGAGGCGGCGAGTGCGATCCTGCGGGCCATCACCGGCGCGGGAGGCTTTACGGTCGAGCCGCTCGGCACCCAGCTGGCACCGCTGGGCGAGATCTTCCGGCACAACCTGCCGGTGACGGGGCAGTCCCTGCTGCTGCTCTTCGGCGCGTACGCCGGCGGGCCGTCCACCAGGGAGGTGACGGTCTTCCTCCTGCTGCACCTCGCCGGGGTCGCCCTTGCCGCCGCCGGGGTCGCGGCCGCGGCGTGGCGGCTGCGCCGGGGCGGTGACCTGGCCAGCCAGGTGCTGCTCGCCGCCATCGCGGTCAACCTCGGGGCGTTCATCGTGACCCAGCGGGCCTTGGACGTGACCTCCGCGCGGGAGATCGCGCCGGCCGCGCCGTTCGCGGCCGCGCTCGCCGCCCGGCAGCTTTCCCCGGCGCTCGGCCGCATCCTGCGCCGCCCGGCGGGACGCCTGCTGATCGTCATCGGGATCGGCTACGTCGCCGGCCTCGGCCTGGAGCTCACCGCCCCGGCCGCCCCGCCGCAGAACGCGCAGCTCACCGCCTGGCTGGAGAGCCACGATCTCGGCGGCTCCGGGCTCGGCGGCTACTGGCAGGCCAGCGTCGTGACGCTGACCAGCGGGGGCACGGTCGCAATCCGGCCGATCGCCGACAACGGCAACGGCAACGGGGCCGGCCCGTACCACGGCGAGATCAAGGACGCCTGGTTCGACCCTCGGCAGTCATCCGCGCACTTCGTCGTCTTGAACCCCGGCGAGCCCGAGTACCCGGGGTACGCGGACTACCCGGCGGTCCGCGCCACGTGGGGCAGGCCCGCTCGCGTCTACCACGTCGGCCAGTACACGATCTGGTACTGGCCGAAGAACCTGCTCAGCACCATCCGCCACTAAGGCAGCGTCTTTCGGGGGAGTCATGACAGACAAACGTGCCAGCGCGCTGGTGCCACTGCTTGTCGCGTGCGGCCTGGCCGCCGGGTGCGCATCGGGCACCGGCTCGGTCGTCCGGGTCAGTAACGTTCTCAACTGCGGCAGGGTCGTAGATCCCACCGGTTACCAGCACGGGCCGCTCACCGCTAACCGGGCGATCGCGTTGCTCACCGAGATGCAGCTCGCCGGCGGGGCGGCGGCCATTGCCAGGGGGACGCCGAGCAGCGCCGAGATCAGCACCCTGGACCTCATGGCCGTAGAGCTGTTGGGCTACTCGGGAAGCAAGCTGTCCGACAACGCGGAGGCCTTCGCCCAGGCTGAGCTGAGCTACCACCCGTACAGCCTGATAGAAACCTCGTACGCGCGGCCACTTGACAACGACATCGCCGCCTTGGAACGAGACTGCCCGGACGGCATGGAGCTAGGCCGTCAATGGTGGAACGCGGCCGGCGGGTGACTGCCAGGAGGGCGGTCACCCGCCGATTCCCGCTGGTTGCGTCAACGGGCCGGTTATAGGCGGCCCGTTGCCGCAATGGCTGGGCACCCGGTCCAGCTGGGCACCCTGCCAAGGAGACGGTCGTGCGGCTCGGGTCCTAGCGGCCGGAGGCTGGCGGGGGGACGATCTTGTCGATCGCCTCCAGCTGGTCTTCCGTGGGGATCCACTCGCCCGCTGCCGCGTTGGCCTTTACCTGGTCGGGGGACGTGGCGCCCGCGATGACTGAGGAGCAGCCTGGCTGGGCGGCCAGCCCGCCGATGGCGATCTCCAGGATGGAGACGCCCTGCTCCTGGCCCCAGGCGATGAGGGCCTCCACCTTGTCGAGCTTGGCGTCGGTGACATAGCCGGTGCGGCGGGGCTCGGCCAGGCGGGAGTTCGCCGGGATGTCCTGGCCCCTGCGGACCTTGCCGGTGAGCAGGCCGTTCGCGAGGGGGAAGTACGGCAGGACGCCGACGCCGAAGTGCCGGGCCGCCGGGACGACCTCCCTCTCCACGTCGCGCTCAAGGAGCGACCACTGGTTCTGCGCGGAGATGAACGGGGCGCGGCTTTCCGCGACCGCGGTGTGAGCGGCGTCGGCGATCTGCCAGCCGGAGAAATTCGAGTGACCGAGGTAGCGGACCTTGCCTTCCGTGACAAGGTCGTCAAGGGCGGCGAGGGTCTCGTCGATCGGGGTCACCGGGTCCGGGGTGTGCAGCTGGTACAGGTCGATGTAGTCAGTCTGCAGGCGGGTGAGGGACTTCTCGACGGCGAGCTTGATGTAGCTGCGGCCGGCCCTCGCGCCGGCGGCCGGGCCGTATCCCATGTCCGCACCCTGGTGGCCGAACTTGGTGGCCAGCACGACCTTCTCGCGGCGGCCTTTGAGGGCCTCGCCGAGTGCTAGCTCGGAGGCACCGATCCCGCCGTAGGTCTCTGCTGTGTCGAGGAGCGTAATGCCCTCGTCAATCGCCGCGTCGACGACCGCGCGGGTCCGTGCGGTGTCGAGGCGGCCGCCAAAGTTGTTGCAGCCGAGGCCTACCACAGAGACGAGCAGGCCGGAGTCACCTAGGGTTCGATAGCGCATACCTGGATCATACGGAGGGCGGTTCGGCCTGCAGCGCCCGGCGGTGCCAGACCGTGCCGGACCGTGCCGGCATTGGGCATAAGCCACAGCCCGAAAATTATCGGAAGGCAATTGCCGGGGCGCACTTGTGTCCTGTTCGCCCGCACAGGACACAAGTGGCCGATTTAACGGATAACGGCGGCGCAATTCCGCTGGCGAGTTCTTTGCTTTACGATGAGCGTCCGGCGACCGGACCGGGACCCACGACCCCCGCGCGCCACAAGCGGATCTCGCGTCTTGCGCCTGCACAAAAACCTCACCTGGCATGCACAACGCGTGAGAAGTTTGCTACGCGGACGTCACCCTGCGGGGCCCTCAGGGCGGGCGATGGCCAACATTAATGCGCAATTTTGAGGATCGGATAGCCGACATAGAATCGCATATGCGATATCATTGGGTCGCAGCGCGAGGGCGGACGGCCAACGCAATTGCGCGGCACAGGCTATATCAGCCCTGCAAGGCTAGCCGCGCGCGTTTAGTCGTACCGCATGGCATCAGGAATGACGAGGAGGTCGGCGGCATGCCTGACTCTTCAGACGGACCTACTGTCCTTCGTATCCTGCTCGGATCTCAGCTGCGCCGGCTCCGCGAGTCACGGGGTATCACCGCCCGGCAGGCGGCCGGCAAGATCCGCGCGTCGGAGTCCAAGATCAGCCGCATCGAGCTCGGCAGGAACGCGATCCGCGAGATCGACGTCCTCGACCTGCTCACGCTGTACGGGGTTGACGCGCGCGAGCGCGAGCAGCTCCTCACCCTGGCCGAGCAGTCCAACAAGCCCGGCTGGTGGCACCGCTACAACGACATCCTGCCCGACTGGTTCCAGGCCTACGTCGGCATGGAGGAGGCGGCCCGCTCGATTCGCGTCTACGAGGCACAGTTCATCCCCGGCCTGCTGCAGACGGAGGAGTACGCGACCGTGGTCATCTCGCTCGGCGACTTCCCGCTCGAGCAGGCCGAGCGGCTCGTCGTGCTCAGGAAGGAGCGGCAGCGCCGGTTCCGTGAAGGCAAGCTGAAGCTGTGGGTCATCCTCGACGAAGCCGCGCTGCGCCGACCCGTCGCCGGGACGGCGGTCCAGCTCGACCAGCTCCGCTACCTGCGGAAGGCCTGCGCGAACCCGACGCTCACCCTCCAGGTCATCCCGGTCGGCGCAGGCGGGCACGCGGCGCCCAGCGGGTTCAGCATCCTGCGGTTTGCCGAGCGCGACCTGCCCGACGTCGTCTACGTCGAGAACCTGACCAGCGCGCTCTACCTCGACAAGCAGGCCGACGTGGACCGCTACCTGCTCGCCATGGAGCGCCTTTCCATCGTGGCGCACGAGCCCGCTGAGACCCCGGGAATCCTGGACGAGATCATCCGGCAGCTGGAGGCCGTGGATGATGAGTGAGGTGCGCCCACTCGGTGAAGAGCAGCCGCGACGGCCCGACGGTGGGTCCCCGCGCGCCGCGGGGACCCACCGTCTCTCTCTCCCCCCTGGCCTGGTAGGTCACGGGGCGGCTAGCTAGGCGAGGGGCAGGTCGAACTCGCCGTTCTTAGCACCAGCCAGGAACGCCTCCCACTCGGAGCGGGTGTAGACGTGCGCCGTCTTGGCACGGTCCTTCGAGTCACGGACCGCGACGTCCCCGCCCGGCAGGTGCGCCACCTCCACGCAGTTGCCAGCCGCGCTGAAACTACTCTTGAACCAGTGCAGGTCGCCCAGGTTCGATTCCATTGGGTTTTCCTCCTTGTGCTTCACTTGGTTGTGGCCCCCCGTGGCGACCACCCCAGTCGCCACGGCTCCCTAAAGCTCGTGTGCTACCCGTGCGATCAGCTCGGTGGACGCGGCCGGGGCGAGCGCCGCGGCGCGGAGCCGGTCGAAAGCCTCCACCCGGGCTCGCACCTCCCTGTCCTTCTCCAGGTAGAGGATGCCGGCCACGGACTCCACGTAGGCGACCTCGGAATCGGTCCTGTTCGGGAACTCAAGGATCGCGAACGGGCCGCCGTGCCCCGCGTGGGCACCGCAGTCGAACGGCAGGACCTGCAACGTCAGCCCGGGCCGCGTCGCCATGGCGAGCAGGTGGTCAAGCTGGCCGCGCATGACCTGCCTCCCGCCGACCGGCCGCCGGATGACGGCCTCGTCGAGGATGGCCCACAGCTCAAGGGGCGGGCTATCGTCGAACCGCCGCTGCCGCTTGATCCGCAGGTCTACCAGCCGGTCGATCTGCTCAAGGCCGTGCCTGGGGAATATCTCGCGCAGGACCGCCCTGGCGTAGTCGGGGGTCTGCAGCAGCCCCGGCACCACGGAGATCTCGTAGCCGCGCACCGCGGCTGTCTCGGCCTCCAGGCCGACGTAGATGTCGAAGCCGCTGGGGAGCACGTCGTCGTAGTCGGCCCACCACCCCTTGCGGTGACCCTCGCGTGCCATATCCACCAGCACCTGGCGCTGGCCAGGCTCGACCACGCCGTACATCTCAAGCATCTGGTTCAGGTAGGCCGACTTGGTGGGCGCCTTGCCGGTCTCGATCCGCGACAGGGTCGATGGCGCGACGCCGAGTTGCCCGGCCACTTCTTCCAGCTTGTACCCGTTGGATTCGCGAAGCTTGCGCAGCTCAGTGCCGAGTCGCCGTCGGCGGACGGTCGGGCCTGTCGTCACGGACCCACCTCCTTCAGGACACGTCGCCGTTGTTCTAATCACGCTATTTGAGCGCGCAAGACTTCCCATGATCGACGTGGGGTAACAAGCGCCACCATACAGCGAAAGCGCACGAAGTGAAATCCCATCCGCGATTTCATATGCGAAATTTGCCCTACGCACTTGCGCGCCGCGCGCTTGCACGGGATCATCGGGAGAGAGGTCGCGACGGCTGACGGGCGGATTTTATGGCGGTCCATGACCTTACCGACAAGTGCCGCGAAACGGACATATGACACTTGTGGGAGATTTCGCTTTTATTTAGTTTTCGGGTCAACCTTTCATGCGGTACGACGAGGTACCAAAAATTCCGAATGCGCTACATCGGGAGGCATGCGCAGATGGACACCCCCCTGAAGAGCCGCCCCGCTCTGGGGACGATCCCCAGGCTGGGGGCAAGGCAGATGACCGCGATCCTCGGCTCGCTGACGATTCCCGGCCGGCCCGAGGAGGTCTCCAAGGCCCGCGCCTTCATCACGCGGACCCTGGCCGCGCCGAGCACGGGAAGGCGGGTCGACTCGGACGCCGCCACATTACTGACGTCGGAACTGATCACCAACGCGATCGTGCACACCATGTCAGGGACGGTCGACGGCACCGTCACCATCGTCGTCGTTGACGTGCCTGACGGGGTGCTCATCGAGGTGATCGACGACGGCTCGGCCGACACGCCCATCGTCAAGCGCAACCTGTTCGCGGCCGACGGCCATGGCCTGTACCTGGTACAGCAACTGGCGGCGCAGTGGGGGTACCTGCGTGACCCCGCCGGGACCACGGTCTGGTTTCACCTGGTCGCGGAGTCGGTGGACGGCGACGGAGACACGGATGTGCCGTCACTGTCGCTGTAGCGGCACCGACGGCACATCCACACGCGTGGTTATCTCCTGGCGGCCGCGTTCTTGCCGCGCTTCTCGCGCAGGCGCATCGTCAGCTTGACCGGGGTGCCGGCGAAGCCGAAGTCCTCGCGGAGGCGGCGCTCGATGAACCGGCGGTAGGTCTCCTCGAGGAACCCGGTGGTGAACAGCACGAAGTGCGGCGGTTTGATGCCCGCCTGGGTGGCGAACAGGATCCTTGGCTGCTTGCCGCCACGCAATGGCGGCGGGGTGGCGGCGACCAGGGCGTTCAGCCAGGTGTTCAGCTGCCCGGTGGAGATCCGCTGCTCCCAGCCGGCCAGGGCCTGCTCGATCGCCGGCACCAGACGCTCCACGTGGCGGCCGGTCGCGGCCGAGATGTTCACCCTGGGCGCCCAGCGGACGTGGTAGAGCTGCCGCTCGATCTCGGTCTGCAGGTACTCGCGGCGCTCGGCGTCGGTGAGGTCCCACTTGTTGTAGGCGATGACGAGCGCGCGGCCCGCCTCGGTCACCATGGTGAGGATGCGCAGGTCCTGCTCGGTGAGCGGCTCGCTCGCGTCGACGAGCACGACCGCGACCTCGGCCCTGTCCAGCGCGGACTGGGTGCGCAGAGTCGCGTAGTAGTCCGCGCCCTGGGCCTCCCTGAACCGCCGCCTGATGCCGGCGGTGTCGACGAACCGCCAGGTCGTGCCGCCGAGCTCGATCAGCTCGTCCACCGGGTCACGGGTCGTGCCCGCGACGGAGTCGACGACCGCGCGCTGCTCGCCTGCCAGCTTGTTGAGCAGGGACGACTTACCGACATTGGGCCGGCCGATCAGCGCGACGCGACGCGGGCCGCCCTCGCCGAGCCGTTCGGGCGGCGCCTCGGGCAGCGCGTCAAGCGCCAGGTCGAGCATGTCGCCGGTGCCGCGGCCGTGCATGGCAGAGACCATGACGGGCTCGCCGAGCCCCAGGGACCACAGCGACTGGGCGTCGGCCTCACCCCTGGCATCGTCAACCTTGTTGGCGAGGAGCACGACCGGCTTGCCTGCCCGGCGCAGCACCCGCGCGACCGACTCGTCCTCGTCGGTCGCGCCGACGCGGGCGTCCACCACGAACAGGACCGCGTCCGCGAGGCCGACCGCGATCTCCGCCTGCTCCGCGACCTGGGCGGCGAGGCCCTGCGCCTTCGCCACCCAGCCGCCGGTGTCCACCAGGGTGAACTGCCTGCCGCGCCAGTTAGCGTCGTAGGCAACCCGGTCCCTGGTCACGCCAGGCACGTCCTGTACCACGGCCTGGCGGGAGCCGAGAATGCGGTTGACCAGGGTGGACTTGCCGACGTTCGGGCGGCCCACCACGGCAAGTACCGGCTGTCCCAACGTCCCGAGCCCGGCGCCGCCGTCCGATTCCGCCCCGTCAAGGTCGGTACTGTCGAAGTCGTCGCCGATGTCTACCCAGCCGTCATCGCCGGCGTCAATGTCCGTCACGTTACTCTTCCCCCATCAGCTGCTTTTGTCCCCGCGCAGGCGAGTGCACCGCGCTCGCGGGCGAGTCGGGTGATCTTCTCGATCACCTGGTCCAGGGTCAGGTCGGTCGCGTCGAGGAGCAGGGCGTCGGCGGCCTTCTCCGACTGCGCCGCGTCGAGGCGGTCCCGGCGGGCCTGGGCGGCCTCGGTCTCGCCGGCGTCGGCGCTCAGCTCGGCGGCCCGGCGGCGGGCACGCGCGCCCGGGTCGGCGGTCAGGAAGACCTTGAGCTGGGCGGCGGGCGCGACGACCGTGCCGATGTCACGGCCCTCTGCGACGATGCCGGGGTCGGCCGCCGCGATGATCGCGCGCTGCTGCGCGATCAGGTGCGCGCGCACCGCGGGGACGCGGGCCACTGCGCTGACCTGGGCGGAGACCTCGGGCGTCCGGATCTCCCGTGATACGTCCCGGCCGTTGACGCAGGTCCACGAGTCGTCCGGGTCGGTGGAAACCTCGACGGACGGCTCCGCCGCGCGTTCCGCGATCAGCGCCGCGTCGCTGGTGTCGACGTTCTCTGCCATGAACCACCAGGTCAGCGCGCGGTACATCGCCCCGGTGTCCAGATAGCAGAGGCCGAGCTCTCGAGCGACGCCCTTCGACGCGCTGGACTTACCGGATCCGGACGGCCCGTCAATGGCGATGATCAGACCGTTCGGCGAGGAGATTCCCACCCAGAAATGGTACCGGCAACCCGGACGGGATCTTCTACCCGCAATCACAGGGAATGCAGGGGAGGCGCCCTCCCGCGGGCAAACCTTTCAGCCGCTCTTGCGGCGGAAGTTACGGCGGCTGGCGGCCGGGCCGTGAGCGCTGTTGATCTTGCTGCCGTCGCGGCCGCCCTTGCCCTGGCCCTCATTGTGGGCCTGCTGCTTGCGCTCCAAGGCCTCGCGGAACTTGCGCTTGGTCTCGTCGAGGTCCGGCGTGGCGGTTTCCCCGTCCGGTTCCGCCTCTCCCGCCTTGGCGTCGATAGCGGGCTCCGCAGTTTCCTCGGGCTCGGTCATGGCTTCGTCCTTGGTCGCGGCGGACTCCGTCTCGGCGGACTCCGCCGGTGTCTTCGTGGTGTCCTGCTTCGCGCTCTTAGTCATGGACTCTAGCTTCGCACACCACCAGCGCGTTCGCGCGACCGGTTAAACGCGGCGCGAGTCCGCCCGCTACCACCGGAGAAGAACGGCTACCCGCAACCGCAGGACTCCAACCCCGGCCACAGCGCAGAGGGCGTCCGGTCTTTGGACGCCCTGCCCGCAGCAACCACAGGGCTCTAATCCCAGCCACAGCGAGAGGCGTTGCGGGTTACGCAACGGCTGCCTACCGCAATCACAGGGCTTTAACCGCAACCGCGGCGCGGCGCAGCCACAGGCAGCCCGGGTTTTGGGCTGCCTTCTAACCGCAACCACAAGGCCGTAACCTCAGCCACAGTGTGGGGCGGCGCGGTTTTTGCGCCGCCCCCACCGCAGGGGGGTATGGGGGGCGCGCAGCCCCCCATACGCGGGGGGCGCAGGGGGGTCGTCCCCCCGCGGGCGGCACAGTGCAGGGGGGTCGTCCCCCCGTAGGCGGCACAGCAGTACTCAGCGGCGGACGGGCCAGCCGCCCGCCTCCATCGCGTCCAGCAGCGGGCCGGCCTGGTCGGGACGGACCGAGAGCTCCGCGACGCCGACCGGGAGGCCCGGCGAGTGCTCCAGGCGGATGTCCTCGATGTTCACCCCGGCCGCGCCGGCGGCGTTGAAGAGGCGGGCCAGCTCGCCCGGCCGGTCGGCGATGACGACCTGGACCACGGCGAAGTTCCTCGGCGTGCCGCCGTGCTTGCCGGGGATGCGGCCGACCCCGGCCCGGCCCCGGTCGAGCAGGCTGGTGACGCCCGCGGGCCCAGCTCCGGCGAAGGGCGTCCCCTGGGGAAGGCGCGCGAGAAGGCGCGCGACGGCTGCCAGGTCCTCGGCGACTTCCGCGACGACCTCGGCGACCGGGCCCGCATTAGCCGAGAGGATCTGCGTCCAGAGGGCGCTGTCGCCTGCGGCGACCCGCGTGACGTCTCGCAGGCCACCGCCGGCCAGCTTCAGCGCGTCGGCGGGAACACTCGACGGGGCGAGCCTGCCCGCCATCGCGACCGCGACCAGGTGCGGGGCATGCGAGACGAGCGCGACCCACCGGTCGTGGGTCTCCGGGTCGGTGACCACCGGGTCCGCCCCGCAGGCCACGGCCAGCGCGGTCACCGCCTCGACCGCTTCGGGCGCCGTCTCGGGGAGCGGGCACAGCGCCCACGTCCGCCCAAGGAAGAGATCCGCCTGGGCCGCGGCGGGTCCGTGGCGTTCCCGCCCGGCAAGGGGGTGACCGGGAACATATGTCTCCAGGTCGCAGCCCAGGTCACGGGCCTGCCGTGCTGGCAGGACCTTCACGCTGGCGACATCGGTGTAAGCGTCCGCGACCGCGCATTCCTGCGCGTAGGCGAGCTCTGTGCCCACGACAGCCGGCGGCATCGCGAGCACCGCGACGTCGGCGATCCCCTTGGCGTCCCGCAGATCGGGGACGACCGTGCCAGCCCCGAGATCGGCGGCGAGCTTAGCGGTCGCGGGGTCGGCATCGCTGAGCCAGACCTCGGTGCCCTTGCCCCGCAGCGCCAGCGCGATAGAAGTCCCGATTAGTCCGGTTCCTGACACCAGGACCCGCTTAGGCATGATCATGACGCACCCCCGACCGGTCCCCCGGCCCGCGATCTTGATGATGGTGGATACTTACAGCCGCTATAGCGGCTGTAAGTATCCACCATCGTGCGGAGCCGGCCACGTGCGGACACGCGCGAAGCGCTGCCTGGCGATTTGCGGTAATTGTCCCGCGCAGATCTGGCCCGCGGCGCGCGGCGCGTGAGAGCCGTGGCGAGGTGTGGGCCGAGGGCGATTCCCGGCGGCCTTCCGGAGGACGAGCCGCCGGGAATCTGCCTCTCGGCTCACGCCCCCGCCACCGTCGGCCACGAGTTGTTGAGTAATGCCTTCCCTCTGAGTGGAACCACGGGGAAAGGCCGACCATGGGTTCCCGAGCAATGTCCTCGCCCTGGGAGACGGCACCGGGGGACGCCACCCGGTTGCTGGGTCCCAGGGTGGCGCTGGAGGGCGAAGGGCCGAATCCGTTCGGGATCATGATCTCTGTTACTGAGCGATGTCCTGGCGGAGCGCGGCGGCGCCGCGGAGGTACACGTGCTGGATCTGCTCGCGGGGGCGGTCGGTATCCACGTGGGCCATGAGGCGCACCACGCGGGGCATCGCGCCCTTGACCGGGATCTCCGTCGCGCACATGAGCGGCACGGCGTGGAAGCCGAGCTTGCGGGCCGCGAGGGCGGGGAACTCGGCGAACAGGTCCGGGGTCGCCGTAAACAGGACGCTGATCACGTCGTCGGGGGTGAGGTCGTTGCGGGTCATCACCGCGGTGACCAGCTCGGCGGTCCCCTCAAGAATGGCGTCCCTGTCATCGGCGTCGACCTGGATCGCGCCGCGAATAGCCCGGACTGTCACGTATCCAACTCCTTAACGATCTTGCGCACCTCAAGGCTACTGCCGCTTGCGGATGCTTACAGGCCCACGGCAGCGTAGAGCTCGCCGATCTCCCTCGTGGTGAGGTCCCTGGTCGCGCCGGGGCGGAGGTTCCCCAGCTTGATCGGGCCGACGGTGGTGCGCAGGAGGCGGCTGACCGGATGGTCGACTTCGGCGAGCATCCGGCGCACGATGTGCTTGCGGCCCTCGTGCAGCGTGATCTCGACCATGGCGCGGCCGCCGGCCTGCTCAAGGACCCGGAACTTGTCGGCGACGGCGACGCCGTCCTCAAGCTCGACGCCGGCCTGCAGGCGGCGGCCCAGGTCGCGCGGCACCGAGCCGGGAACCTCTGCCCAGTACGTCTTGGCGACCTCGTAGCTCGGGTGGGCGAGCCGGTGCGCGAGCTCGCCGTCGTTGGTGAGCAGCATCAGGCCCTCGGTGTCGTAGTCGAGCCGCCCGACGTGGAACAGGCGCTCGGCACGGTCGCCGAGGAAGTCGACGATCGTCTTGCGGCCCCGGTCGTCCGACATCGCCGTCAGCACGCCGCGCGGCTTGTTGAACGCGAGGTACACGATGTCCTGGCGGGCTGGAATGCGCTTGCCGTCGACCCGGATGATCTGGTTCTCCGGGTCGACGCGGGCACCGAATCTCCTGACGACCTGGCCGTCGACCTCGACCCGGCCGGCGCCGATCAGCTCCTCACAGTGCCGCCTGCTGCCTACGCCAGCGGCAGCGAGGACCTTCTGCAGCCGGACGCCGCCGGGGACATCAGTGAGGTCGTCGCGCTCGCCCTCGTCGGCGGCGAAATCATCGTCGTCTTTCTCGAAGCCCATGCTGCGCAGCGCCCGGAGCCGGGCCTGCGCCTCCGGGGAGAGCTGGGCGATCTGCTGCTGCTGTCCGTTTCCGGGGCCGCTACGCCCGCGTGCGTTCATTGTCCTCGATGTCCTCGATGTTCTCTGGCAGGAACGGCGCCAGGGCCGGCAGCTCATCCAGGGACGCCATGCCAAGGCGCTCAAGGAAGTAGCCGGTGGTGCGGTAGAGGATCGCGCCGGTCTCCAGATCGGTCCCCGAGTCCTCGACGAGCCCGCGCAGCACGAGCGTCCTGATCACGCCGTCGCAGTTGACGCCGCGTACCGCGGAGACTCTGGCCCTGCTGACCGGCTGCCGGTAGGCGATGACGGCCAGGGTCTCAAGCGCCGCCTGGGTGAGCCGGACCTCCTGGCCGTCCCTGACGAACCGCTCGACGAGCGGGGCGCAGTCCTCCCGAGTATAGAAGCGCCAGCCGCCTGCTATCTCGCGCAGGTCGAAGCCCCTGCCGTCTTGGGTGTACTCGCTCGCGAGGGCGCGAAGGCCCGCGGCGACCTCATGCCTTGGGCGCTCGAGTACCTGGGCGATCAGGACCTCGGGGACCGGCTCGTCGGCGACCAGCAGGATCGCTTCGAGGCAGGCGCGCAGGCCGGGGCCGTCGTCGTCGCCCTCGGCCGGTCCCGTGTGTTCCGCCGGCTGGGGCGGCGCGGCGACCGCGACCTCGTCTTCCCGCAGGCCCGCCACGCTGTCGTCGTCCCCGGTGAAATCGCTCGTCATATGTAGTCTTCTTCTTCGGTTTCCGTTGCCGTTGCCGCGTCTGCCGCGTCTCCTGGCCTGGCGCCCGGCGGGGCAAGCTTCACCTCGCGGTCACCGCCTGTCCAGGTTACGTACAGATCGCCGAGCGGGGACACCTGCTCGAACGCCACCACGTCCTCGCGGTACAGCTCAAGCAGGGCCAGGAACGACGCGACGATCTCGTAGTTTCCCGTCGCGCCCGACGACAGCTGCCTGAAGGACGCGCGGCCCAGGCCGCGCAGCCGGCCCGCGATGAGGACGGCCTGCTCCCTGATCGAGATGAACGCCGCGTGGATGTGCTCGACGGACACCGTGGGCGGGACCTTCGGGGTGAGCGCGCGGGCGGCGAGGGCCGCGAACTCCTGGGGGCCGATGGTGAACAGCACCTCGGGCAGCAGCTCGGCGAACCTCGGCTCAAGGGGCACGCGCCTCGGGAACCGCTTCGCGGCCGCCGCCATCCGGCCCGCGAACACGGCGGCGACCTCCTTGTAGGCGCGGTACTGGAGCAGCCGCGCGAAGAGCAGGTCACGGGCTTCGAGGAGGGCGAGGTCCTCTTCGTCCTCGACCTCGCCGGACGGCAGCAAGCGGGCGGCTTTCAGGTCCAGGAGCGTCGCGGCGACGACGAGGAAGTAGCTGACCTGGTCCAGGTCCCAGCCGCCGGAGCGGTGCCTGATGTAGGCGATGAACTCGTCGGTGACCTTCGACAGGGCGACTTCTGTGATGTCCAGCTTGTGCTTGGAGATCAGCCCGAGCAGCAGGTCGAACGGGCCCTCGAAGACGTCGAGGTGCACCTCGAAGGCGCCCGAGCCGCGTGGCGCGTCACCTGCCTCGCCGGCGGTGAGGTCGCCTGTCAAAGTGCCACCTGCAGTTGTGCCCACGTTAACGACGGTACCGCGTCCTCATGCTTGTCCTGGCTGCCATTCCTGCTTGGGTCCGCGCTTGTCTCGTGGCTCGCTTGCCGGCTTGAGCGGATACGGCGGGCCACCAGGCTGTCCTTGCCCCGCGCGTCCAGGTCCGCCAGGAGGATGGCGATGGCCTCGCGCACGAGCCGCCCCCGGTCGAGGACGAACCCGAAGCGGCGCAGCTTAAGCCGCGCGTGCTCCAAGTCGAGCAGTTCGGCGGCGCACAGGTAGACGGTGATTTTCTGGTCATGCCTTTCCCTGCCGGTCGCCTCGCGTTCATCCGAGGTGGCCGGTGGGGGCATAGTCTGGCGAAACAGCTCCGCGACCCCGGGAACGGATACTCTAGTTTTGCGCCTACCCAAAGGAAAGAACCTTACAGGTAACGGCAAAACTAGAGCATCCGTCGCTTACCCGTCGCGTTCGTCTCCTGCCTGCTGCCACCGGTTGAGGACCTCCTTGGCGAGTTCACGGTAGGAACTAGCCCCCATCGAGGACGTATCGAACGTCGTGATGGGCTCACCTGCAACGGTAGCGTCTGGGAACCGCACTGTCCGGTTGATCACCGTATGAAAGACCTTGTCGCCGAACCCGTTCACGACGCTGCTAAGGACTTCCCGGGTGTGCAAAGTACGGGAGTCGTACATCGTGCCCAGAAGGCCATCAATGGTCAGGTTCGGGTTGAGCCGCTGCTGTACCTTGTCGATGGTCTCCATGAGCAGCGCCACGCCGCGCATCGCAAAGTACTCGCACTCAAGCGGGATGAGCACGCTGTCCGCGCAGGCGAGGGCGTTGATCGTGAGCAGGCCGAGGGACGGCTGGCAGTCGATCAGGATGTAGTCGTAGTCCGGCACGATCTCTTTGAGCCTGCTGCCGAGGATGAACTCCCGGCCGACCTCTTGGACGAGCTGGACTTCCGCGCCGGACAGGTCGATGTTGGACGGCAGCAGGTCCAGGTTCTCCACGCCGGTCTCGAAGATGACGTCGTGCGCCTTGACGCCGCGCTCCATGAGCAGGTTGTAGACCGTGGAGTCGATGTCGTGCGGCTGGATGCCGAGGCCCACGGACAGCGCGCCCTGCGGGTCGAAGTCCACGAGGAGCATGCGCCGACCCCGCTCGGCGAGGGCGGCGCCCAGATTGATGGTCGTCGTCGTCTTGCCGACGCCGCCCTTCTGGTTGCAGACCGCCACGATCCGCGCTGGGCCGTGCTCGGCCAGCGGCTTGGGCTCGGGGAAGGCGGGGAGCGGTCGGCCCGTGGGCCCGATGTCTCCAGGCAGAAGCTCTGTTACGCGCGATGCGGCCACCAGTAAAATCCTCCCGTGGCTAGAGGTCGCGAACTGTTCGGGACACTAGGCCCCTGCGCTACGTGCTTTCAAGCAGGCGCGCCGTTACGAAACCTTTTCTTTCTGATAGAGCCGTGCTGTCAGGTCTCCGAGGCAGGGCAGAAGGAAAAGGGCCCGCTCCCGAGATTCCGGGCATGACCGCTCGAACACGCTCGACCGCTGTCAGCCAAATGCACGCGGGTGCGCGACGGCGTAGACCTCTCTCAGCTTGTCCACCGTCACCAGAGTGTAGACCTGCGTGGTGGTCACCGAGGCGTGTCCGAGCAACTCCTGCACGACCCTGATATCAGCGCCGCCGTCGAGCAGGTGGGTGGCAAAGGAGTGCCGCAGGGTGTGGGGAGAAACATCAGATTCCCCCGAACGGCTGGCTGCTTCGCGCAGTATCCCCCACGCACCCTGCCGGGTGAGCCGCCCGCCGCGTGCGTTGAGGAACACGGCAGGACTCTGTTTGCTGGCCGCCTTGCCGGCGAGGGCGGGGCGGCCCCTGACCAGGTAGGCATCCAGGGCCCTGACCGCGTAGCTGCCGACGGGGACGTAGCGCTGCTTGTCGCCCTTGCCGGTGAGCAGGACGGCCGGGTCCTGCGCCAGGTGATCGAGGTCGTCGACGTCGAGGCCCGTCGCCTCGGAGATCCGCGCGCCGGTCCCGTAGAGGAACTCAAGGAGCGCGCGGTCACGGAGGATCCGGGCATCGCTGTCCTCGGTGGACCCTGCCGCGTCGAGGATTTTCTCTACCGCGTCGATTGAGATGGCCTTGGGCAGCCGCCTGGCGGGGGCCGGCGGAGCGACCTCGCGGGCGGGGTCTTGAACCGCGATGCCTTCCCTGAGCGCGAAGGCGTGCAGCCCGCGGACGGCGACGACCGCCCTTCCCACGGAGCTGACGGCTAGGGGCGGGTGCTCGTCGTCCCCGGCGCGCATCGCGGCCCGGAACTCCGCGACGTCCAGCTCGGAGACGTCAGCCAGCCTGGGCTTCCCGCGCTTGCCGAGGAAGTCCGCGTACCGGCGCAGGTCCCGCTCGTAGGACTCTACGGTGTTAGCGGCAAGCCCGCGCTCCACGACGAGGTACTGCAGGTACCGCCGTATTCCATCGCCTGCGCTGACCACCTGCCGATCGTAGCCGTTGCATGCCGCCCTGCGAGCCCATCCAAGCAGAGTGCCCAAAGCATGAAATATCCGAATTGCCAATTCTCGACCGTCACCGCGATGGACCGGATTGCCAACGACGACGCGCCACCGGCAGATTCTCGACAAGCGCGTTCGCGGAGCGTCGTGAATTTGGCCCTCTTAATGTCAGGCATGACCCCTATCATGAGGCGATCAGGTCTAGGGCAGTCAAAATCGGACGGAGGTGCCGACCATCCTTCCCCGACGCGTGTTTGTTGACGAGTCGATGTCAGACAGGGCTCAGGATTCGCGCGCCTACATTCTTGGCGCAACCATTTGCCAAACAGCGGATCTCTCGACCGTGCGGCAAGAGATTGCGGGCCTCCGGCTGCGGGGACAGCGGAAGGTGCACTGGCGCGAGGAGAGCGACAAGCGGCGGCGTCAAATTGTGGAACTTATCGCCCGGCTGCCACTGGAGCATGTCGCGGTCGTCCGACACGGCCGTCCCGGTGACCGGCCAGAGCGCCGACGGCGCCATGCCATGGAGCGCCTCCTGTATGAGCTAGACCAAGCCGATGTCAGGGACATCACGTTCGAATCCCGCGACAGCCGTAACGACAGTCGCGACATCGAGATGCTCAACGCGATTCGTTCTCGCGGCGTGGTATCACTCGATCTTCAGATAAGCCACGTCGGCGGTCGCGATGATGCCATGCTGTGGGTCGCTGATGCCTTGTGCGGTGTGACCGTAAAACAGCGAACCGGGGACATCACTTATCGAGAGACGATCCAGGCACGGTCAACCGTCCGGATCATTGAAATCTAAAGGGATTAATAATCTGAACGCGCGAACCCCGGGCCCTGTCGTCCGGCAGGAATCCCGGGGTTCACTTCCAGCTCCATCGCAATGGAGTGGCTACGCGGACAACATTACTAACTACTAGTAATGTTGTCAATGTAAAATCGTCGATGCGGGCGGAGCGGAAGCTTTACTCAGGCGAGGACTTCAGCTAGGTCGGCGAGCGGGAGATTGTGGGACTCAGCTACTGGGGGGCAGGTGAGGGCGCCGTCGTGGGTGCTCAGGCCCCTGGCTAGGGCATCGTCGTCGCGGAGGGCCTCACGCCAGCCCCTGTTGGCGATCTGGACCGCGTACGGGAGGGTCACGTTCGTCAGGGCGTACGTGGACGTGTGCGGGACCGCGCCCGGCATGTTCGCCACGCAGTAGAAGATCGAGTCGTGGACCTGGTACGTCGGGTCTGCATGGGTCGTGGGTCTTGAGTCCTCGAAGCAGCCGCCCTGGTCGATGGAGATGTCGACGAGGACGGAGCCGGGTTTCATCTTCGCGACTAGCTCGTTGCTGATCAGGGTGGGGGCCTTCGCGCCGGGGACCAGGACCGCGCCGATTACCAGGTCGGCGTCCCAGACGGCGCGCTCGATCTCGTAGGCGCTTGACGTCAGTGTCTGGCAGTGGCCCTGGTAGATCGCGTCCGCCTGGCGCAGGCGCGCGGCACTCGCATCGAGCAGCAGCACCTCGGCCTGCATGCCGAGGGCGATCGCCGCCGCGCTCATCCCCGCAGTGCCCGCGCCGATCACCACGACCCTCGCCGCGTACACGCCGGACGCGCCGCCCATCAGCACGCCACGGCCGCCGCCGTCCCGCTGCAGGTGGTGCGCGCCCACCTGCGGTGCCATCCGCCCCGCGACCTCGGACATCGGCGCGAGCAGCGGCAGCGAGCCGTCGGGCAGCTGGACGGTCTCGTAAGCGATCGCCGTGACGTGCCGCGTCAGCAGCGCCTCGGTGCACTCCCTGGAGGCGGCAAGGTGCAGGTAGGTGAACAGTATCTGGCCGGGCCGCAAGCGGTCGTATTCGTCTAGGACCGGCTCCTTGACCTTGAGCACCAGGTCGCCGGTCCCCCAGACGTCATCGGCAGTCGGCAGGATCGTCGCACCCGCCGCGGCGAACTCCTCATCCGGCAGCGACGAACCCGCGCCCGCGCCCGCCTCGATGAACACCTCATGCCCGGCGCGGGCGAGCTCGTGCACGCCCGCGGGCGTGATCGCCACCCGGAACTCGTTGTCCCTCACCTCGGCTGGGACGCCAACCTTCATGAGTTCTCCCATAGTCCGTCGCCCCGGCGGTCCGGCAGTCCGCGGCAGCCAGGGGTAAAGCCCAGAAAACCTCTACGAAGGCGCAGCGTACCCATTGACTAACGATTGGTTAACAGGAGGTGACGAGCTTCTTTCACCGGCGCGACTAGGTCTCGGGGGCGTCGGCGGGGCGCAGCCCGGAGAAACCCTGCGAGCTGGCGACGTGGCCGGCGAGCACGCCGGTGATGGTTTCCCCGTTGTGCAGCTTCCCGGCCAGCGCCAGCCGGACGGCTTCGGCGAGCGGTACCCACTCGGTGGTCAGGAACTTCTCCTCGTGCTCCCGCTCGTAGCCGGAGTCCCCCGCCTGCTCAAGGCCGCGGGCCAGGAAAATCCTGACCCGCTCGCTGGTGAACCCCGGTGAGGTGAAGGTGTCGACCAGGGCATGCCACTGCCTGGCCCGGTAGCCGGTCTCCTCGAGCAGCTCGCGCTTGGCGGTCTCCACGAGGGGCTCGCCGGCGACGTCGCGGAGGCCGGCGGGGATCTCCCACAGCAGGTAGCCGACCGGGTGGCGGTACTGCCTGATCATGAGCACCCGGTCCGCGTCGTCAAGCGCAAGGACGGCAACGGCGCCCGGGTGAGTCACCACCGTACGTTCTGCGGACTGGTTGTCTGGCATTTGAACTTGATCGGAGCGGACCGTGATGAGCCAGTGCTTGAGCCGGACGTCGGACTCCGTGACCGGCCAGCGCTCGGGGGTGTCTTCCAAGAACTTCTTTCTTCTTGGTGTTGCTGGAGTGTGCTAACGCTACGTGTTCAGTCAAAAAGAAAGGAGTTCTCACGCAGACGCCACCGCGCGGGTGCCTGCCCCGGTGCCGGCGTCCGTGGCGCGGGAGCGGGCGAGGGCGGCCGCGATCAGGCCGGAGAACAGCGGGTGCGGGCGGGTCGGGCGGGACAGGAACTCCGGGTGCGCCTGGGTGGCGACGAAGAACGGGTGCGCGTCGCGGGGCAGTTCGACGAACTCCACCAGGCGGCTGTCGGGCGACAGGCCGGAGAAGACCACGCCGGCCTGCTCCAGCTGGTCCCGGTAGGCGTTGTTGACCTCATAGCGGTGCCGGTGCCGCTCCTCGACCACGGGGGCGCCGCCGTAGAGCCCGCTGACGATCGTGCCGGGCTTCAGGCTTGCCGGGTACAGGCCGAGGCGCATCGTGCCGCCCATGTCCCTGTCTCCCGCGACGACGTCCTCCTGGTCGGCCATCGTGGCGACCACCGGGTCGGGGGTTTCCGGGTCGAACTCGGCGCTGTTGGCGCCCTCGATGCCGGCGAGGTCGCGGGCGACCTCGATGACCATGCACTGCAGGCCGAGGCAGAGGCCGAGGATCGGGATGTTGTGCTCGCGGGCGTACCTGATCGCGCCGATCTTGCCCTCGATGCCGCGGACCCCGAACCCGCCGGGGATGAGGATGCCGTCCACGCCGTCGAGCTGGTTCGCGGCGTCGCCGGGGTTCTCGCAGTCGTCGCTGGTCACCCAGCGGATCGTGACCTTGGCGTCGTTGCCGAAGCCGCCGGCTTTGAGCGCCTCGGCCGGCGACAGGTAGGCGTCGGGCAGGTCGACGTACTTGCCGACCAGGGCGATGGTGATCGAGCGGGCCGGGCGGTGGACGCGCCTGAGCAGGTCATCCCAGGCGGACCAGTCGACGTCGTGGAAGGGAAGCTGGAGCTTGCGGACAATGTAGGCGTCGAGGCCCTCGCCGTGCAGGACCTTCGGGATGTCGTAGATGGACGGGGCGTCCGGGGTGGAGACCACTGCCTCCTCGTCCACGTCGCACATCAGGGAGATCTTGCGCTTGAGGCCGTCGCTGATCGGCCGGTCGGAGCGGGCCACGATCGCGTCGGGCTGGATGCCGATCGACCGCAACGCCGCCACCGAGTGCTGGGTGGGCTTGGTCTTCAGCTCGCCGGACGGGCCGATGTACGGGAGCAGGGAAACGTGGATGAAGAAGCAACGGTCCCTGCCGATCTCGTGGCGGATCTGGCGGATCGACTCAAGGAACGGCTGGGACTCGATGTCACCGACGGTACCGCCGACCTCGGTGATGACCACGTCCACGTCAGGGGCGGCCATGGCGAGGATGCGGGACTTTATCTCGTTGGTGATGTGCGGGATGACCTGCACGGTGTCGCCGAGGTACTCGCCCCGCCGCTCCTTGGCGATCACGCTGGAGTAGACCTGGCCGGTCGTGACGTTCGCCTCGCCGGCGAGCCTGATGTCAAGGAACCGCTCATAGTGGCCCACGTCCAGGTCCGTCTCGGTGCCGTCATCTGTGACGAAGACCTCACCGTGCTGAAAGGGGTTCATCGTGCCGGGGTCTACGTTGAGGTAAGGGTCTAGCTTCTGCATCTTGACCCGCAGGCCCCGCATCTTGAGCAGGCGGCCGAGACTCGACGCGGTGAGGCCCTTGCCGAGGCTTGAGGCCACACCGCCGGTGACGAAGATGTGCTTGGTCTTGATGGGCCTTTGTGAGGCTAGCCTGGGCTGAGTCGGTGCAGCGGCCAAGATGTGCTCCCGTGGTCGACAATGTGGCGGCGTAAATCCGCTGGTCCACGGGCCACCAGGATAACACGGGACCGGTGTATAACCTGGCCAGCTCTTTGTACTCGTGATTTTCCTGTGGAACGACCCCGCGATGTCCGTAGCAGGCGGGCCTGAACCGCTTCCTCCGCCCAGCCGGGAGGCTCAGCCGTGGGCGGCCTGGGGTGCGTGGCCTTCCTCGTGGCCGTGCGCGTGCGCTGGCGCGTGGTCCACCTCGCCGAACCTCGCCAGCATGACCGCGCTCGCGACGGCGACGGAGAAGCCCACCACCGCCACCGGGGCCAGGCCGTGCCTGGTGGTGTCGCCGAGGAAGAGCACGCCGACGACCGCAGGCGGGAGTGTCTCTGCGAGGACGACCGCCGAGGTCGCGACGGTGACGCTGCCGCTTTCCAGCGCCGTGGCGTAGAAGACGAACGACACGATGCCGGCCGCCGCGACCGCGTACGCCGCGGGGTCGCGCACCAGCGTGAGCGGCGCGAAGCCGTTGAGTACCCGGGCCGCGATGCCGACCGCGCCGAAGCCGAAGCCGGCGATCGTGCCGAGCACCAGGGTGCGCGACGGGTCGCGCAGCAACCGCGCGGCGATCAACCCGGCGAGGCCGAGGGCCGCGGTCGCGACGATCAGCCCGATCTTGAAGGCGACGCCGGCGTGGCTGGCGCCCTCGGCGCCGGCGGACGAGCCGAGCAGGCCCACGCCGGCCACCACGCCGATCACCGCGAGCCACTCCCGCAGGGACAGCGTGGCGCCGATGAGCAGCGTGGCGAGAACCGCGACCACCGCGAGGTTGGCCGCCACCATCGCCTGGACGGCGAACAGCGGCAGCCGGCGCAGCGCGACAAGCTGGGCGACGAAGCCGAGGAGGTCGATGACGACGCTCACGACGAACCGCCACTGGCTCAGCATGCGCGGCACCAGGCCAGGGTCGATGCCACCGACGCTGGCCTGGGCCCGCGACCGGTTGCTTGCCTCGCGCACGGCAACCGCCTGCATGACCGAGGCGACCCCGTAGCACAGCGCCGCGACAACGGCGGCAGCGAGGCTAATGAGCACACCCTCAGCCTACCCGGCAGCGAGAAGGCACTCAGGAAGTCGTCAGCTCGCATCCAGACAGGGGTCGTCCGCCCGCAGGCTAACGCAGGGCGTTCGCCGGGCGAGCTTCCCAGCTGGTCCACAAGGGGCGGTAGCCCATCCGGTACCAGAACGGGGCCGACAACGGGTTGACCTGGCTGTGGTGCAACAGCGTGACGGCGACGCCCATGCCGTCGAGCCTGGCATGCAGGTTCCGCACGAGGGCGGCGCCGATCCCGGTGCCCCGTTCCTGGCCATCGACGAACATCGTCTGCAGGTAGGCCGCCGGGGTCTTGCTTGTCATGCCCGCGATCCAGCCCGCCTCCTGGGGCGGCTGGGCGACCAGGAGGCCGACCGCACGGCCGTTCCGCTCGGCCAGCCAGGTCCAGGGGTCGGGGCGGGCGAGGCTGTCGCGGATCTCGTCGCGGACCAGCCGGGCGGTGGCGGCCCGCCATACCGGGCCGCCGAAGTGCATGTCGTAGCGGATGAGGCGCAGTTCCAGGTCGAGCACGTGTTCTTCGTCCGCTGGGCCGGCGGCGCGGATCGTCACGCCATAGGCGCGCCGCGGTGCGGACGGCGGGCCGCTCGGCCGGGTGCGGGCGGCGATCACCGTAAGCGGCTGCAGGCCGTGCCGCAGGAGGGGCTGGATACCAGTGATGTCCAGGCTCGGCCAGACCACGCTCGCCGACGTATCGGGGCCACGGGCGGCGCCGACGCCGGCCAGGTGATCACGCCACTGGGCGAGCAGGAGGCCGGCCGTGCTCGCGATGTCCTGGCCGGGCAGCCGGGGAACCAGCGTGAACCGGTCGGCCGCGCCCCAGGTCTGGTTCAGCGACTGCGGCGAGATGTGCTGGTGGACGCACACCCCCAGGCCGGCCATGCGGCCGTTGTCGCCGGTGACGACGAGCGGCTCCCCGCAGCCCGTCGGCAGCGTCCCCGGGTCGGGCAGCAGCGGGTCGATGGCATGCCAGCGACGGCCGACCGCGCGGTTAATGTCGCGCACCGCCTCGCGGACCACCCAGGGCATGTGCTGCACTCTACCGTCCGGCAAATCCGCTCTTATGGGGCGTTGCCACGGTTGCTGGCTCAGCCATACGCGAGACAGCGAGGCAGGAACCCGTTCGGACTGCTCTTACTTTGATCTTTGCGGCTTTTTCAGGGCCTGGCATGAGATCGGTCCGGTAGCTTCCGCCCGCCCGCACAAACCCGGCAAGAGCGGCATATCGTTCACCTGCCGGGACGTCGGCACGTGAACCCCGTGGAGTTCGGAAGCTCAGCACTCGAAGGCACCGAACAGGGTTCACCCCCGCATCAAACGCCCGCCGCCTCCATTCCCCTGAGTTCGCGCTTGAGTTCCTTGATCTCGTCGCGGAGGCGGGCCGCGGCCTCGAACTGGAGCTCTGCGGCGGCCGCGTGCATCTGCTCGGTGAGCTGGCTGATCAGCGATACCAAATCGCCGCGTGCCTCTCCCCTTATCCCTGGCGAGGACTCCCCCGCGCCCTGGGCAGCCGCGCGGGCGCGCGACGACAGGCCGGGGACCGGGGACTTGCCGCGGGACTGCTGGCGGCCGCCGCCGCCGATCAGCTCCTGGGTGTCGGCGTCCTCGCGGATGATCGCGTCGAGGATGTCTGCGATCTTCTTCCGCAGCGGCTGCGGGTCGATGCCGTTGGCGGTGTTGTAGGCGACCTGCTTCTCGCGGCGCCGGTTGGTCTCGTCGATCGCGTGCTGCATGGCGTTCGTGACCTTGTCGGCGTACATGTGGACTTCGCCGTTGATGTTCCGCGCAGCGCGGCCGATCGTCTGGATCAGGCTCGTGGGCGAGCGGAGGAAGCCTTCCTTGTCCGCGTCGAGGATGGCGACGAGGGACACCTCGGGCAGGTCGAGGCCCTCGCGGAGCAGGTTGATGCCGACGAGCACGTCGTACTCGCCGAGCCGCAGCTCTCGCAGCAGCTCGATCCGGCGCAGCGTGTCGACCTCGCTGTGCAGGTACCGTGCCCGGACGCCGCTCTCAAGCAGGTAGTCGGTGAGGTCCTCGGACATCTTCTTGGTGAGGGTGGTGACGAGGACGCGCTCGTTCTTCTCGGTGCGCAGCCTGATCTCCTCGAGGAGGTCGTCGATCTGGCCCTTGGTGGGCTTGATGATGACCTGGGGGTCGACGAGGCCGGTGGGCCTGATGACCTGCTCGACGACGTCGCCGCCGACCCGCTGCAGCTCGTACGGGCCTGGCGTGGCGGACAGGTAGATCGTCTGGCCGATTCGCTCGGTGAACTCATCCCAGGTCAGCGGGCGGTTGTCGCTCGCGCTAGGCAGCCGGAAGCCATGGTCGACCAGCATCCGCTTGCGGGAGGCGTCACCCTCGTACATCGCGCCGATCTGCGGGACGGTCTGGTGCGACTCGTCGACCACGAGCACGAAGTCCTCGGGGAAGTAGTCGAGGAGCGTGTTCGGCGGGGAGCCCTGCTCGCGGCCGTCGATGTGCCGCGAGTAGTTCTCGATGCCGGAGCAGCTGCCGACCTGGCGCATCATCTCGATGTCGTAGGTGGTGCGCATCCGCAGCCGCTGCGCTTCCAGCAGCTTGCCCTGCCGTTCGAACTCGGCGAGCCGCTCGGCCAGTTCGGCCTCGATGCCGGCGATGGCGCGCCCCATCCGCTCCTCGCCGGCGACGTAGTGCGTCGCGGGGAAGACGTAGAGCTCCGCGTCCTCGCTGACCACCTCGCCGGTCAGCGGGTGCAGCGTGGACAGCCGCTCGATCTCGTCGCCGAACATCTCGATCCGGACGGCGAGCTCCTCGTACTGCGGGATGATCTCGATGGTGTCGCCGCGGACCCGGAACGTGCCGCGGGTGAAGGCGATGTCGTTGCGGGCGTACTGCATGCCGACCAGCTTGCGGAGCAACTGGTCGCGCTCCATGGTGTCGCCGAGCTTGACCTTGAGCATGCGGTCGACGTACTCCTGCGGCGTGCCCAGCCCGTAGATGCAAGAGACGGAGGCGACGACGATGGTGTCCCTACGGGTCAGCAGGCTGTTAGTCGCGGAGTGGCGCAGCCGTTCCACCTCGTCGTTGATCGAGGAGTCCTTCTCGATGTAGGTATCGGTCTGCGGGATGTACGCCTCGGGCTGGTAATAGTCGTAGTAGGAGACGAAGTACTCGACCGCGTTCCTCGGCATCATCTCGCGCAGCTCGTTGGCGAACTGCGCGGCGAGGGTCTTGTTGGGCAGCATGACGAGGACGGGGCGCTGGAGCTGCTCCGCCACCCACGCGACCGTCGCCGTCTTGCCGGTGCCGGTCGCACCGAGCAGGACGGTGTCCTTCTCCCCGTCGGCGATCCGCTCGGTGATCTGGGCGATCGCGGTCGGCTGGTCGCCCGCCGGGATCATCTCGGTGACGACCTCGAACGGCGCCACCTTCCGCTGCAGGTCGGTTACCGGACGCATGGCGCCACCTCCTCGATTGAGCCGCCTATCACTCTCGGGGGACAGCACGTCTCCCCGTGACGGCGCATCATTTCAACTCTACGGCGGGGGTCTGACATTCCATCCGGCCCGAAGGCAGAGAGGTGCTCCAGATCGCCGAACCCTGGCGGCCGTACCGCAGCCTGGCGACCGCGTACCTGTTCCAGGTCGCGCTTGAGGATCCCGCGGCGCCCTCGCCCGTCCGGAGCAGCTGATCCTGACCCGCGCCAGGCTTATCGGATACCGGCAGCAGCGGAGATATTGCGGAACGTCACTAAGTGCGGCTTGCCGACCGTGCGGGAGCTACGCCCAGCCGTCAAGGACGCGGTCGATGTCCGGCCTTACCTGGGTCCGGGCTTCTTCGCGGGGAACGCCGGACATCAGCAGAGCGTCGTACTCGGTGTCCTCGTGCCGCACCGACGCCACTACGGCCAGCGTAAGGGCCTTCTCGTCCAGCGACCGGCCCGCCGCCGAGCGGCCCACCCGGCCGCTGCCCCGCAAACCCGTGTGCCTGGCGATCGCCCCGGCACGCTCGGCGGGGCAGCCGGGGAACAACCGGGCGATCTCCGCGACGAAACGGGCCTGCAACTCCAGGTCCTCGCCAGCCCGGCGCTCGGCGTCCCGTTCCCTGCGCCGCATCCGGGCGTCCTCGTCGGCCAGGCACTGCTCTTCGGCTTGTCCGAGCGCCGGTTCCTCCACCAGCAGGCCCTGCCGCTCGTACCGCTTGCGTGCCCTGCTCCACCGGACTACCACCGCCGACAGGGCGCTGGCCTTCTTCGCCCGGCGGGTAAGCGCGGCATCGCCTGATGGCAGGAACACCAGGTGATCCATGTCGGCGCACCCCAGGCAGAGCGGCCCCTTATCGTCCATGATGAGCAGATCACCGGTGCCACCGCACTCGGCGCAGGTCCAGTCCTTGACCGGCTGGACGACAACCAGGTCAGGCGGGGCGGCCTGACGCTCGACGATCCGCTCGCGCCGCTCGGCGGGCACGTCAGCGGAAATCCACTGCGACCGCCAAGCGGCCTCCTCGATCGGCTCCCCATTGGTGAAGAAACGCAGCCGACGCCGATCCCTGGTGGCTGAGACGTAGTCCGTATCGATTCGCGTCAGGCCACGCGCCTGCGCCCATTCGTGAAGGTACATGATCAGGTCAATGAGCCGGTCGTCGTGCACGGGCAGGAAGTGCTCAAGGTCATCGACGCGCCCGCGCCGCCAGTCCTCCAGGTTGCTCGCCTGCAGCCAGCCGATACCGACGCACACGTCGACGGGCGTGACAAATTTCTGCCGGGCCAGCGCCGCCGCAGCGGCCGCCTCCACCCGTGTCCTGAGATTCGCCTGGCTCACGAAACCGAGCCTAACGCCGGAGACGGGCACGCGGGCGATGACCACAACAGCCTCTGAATCAGCTAGCCGTCGGCCACGGCGGGATGTCGAGTGCGTGGCCCTCGTATGCGAACTGGCGCAGCAGGGTTTCCAGGAGAGGCATCTCTTTCGCGCTCTCGGCGGCCGGGCTAGCCCGGCGGTCGGCCGATCCCGGCCATGAAGTGGAAATTGCCCTCGCCTACGGTCTTGCGCAGGGTAGCCAAGATGGCGAACATGTCGTCGTGCGGCCCCTGCATGTACACCGGCACCCCGTCGCGTCCGAACGCGATATCGCTGGAACCGTTCCACTCGCCCAGGATGTGCGCGCACTTGGCGAAGTCGGAATGCGGCTCAAGGCCCATACCGCGCGCGTAGTCCACTGCACCGAAGACCAAGTGCTGAGCCAGGTCGAGAGGCGCCGGCACCGGCGTGTGCTTCGTGGCGCTGAATACGTGGCTCACGAAATCCGGCAGCCGGCGCCTGTCCATCGACTTGGGGCCGATGCAGTTCTTGACGCCCAGGCACCAGGTGTCGACCAGGTAGGCGCACGCGGTCACGGAGCTGCCATGTTCCCGCGCGACAACGACGTCCACCAGGCCAGCGTCGTTCTCGCTCGCGGCCTGGACGCCCGGCCAGTCGGAATGACCGTTCACCGTGAGCCGCGCGGCCCAGCTGTCGCTGACCCAGCATCCGGCCACCGCTGCCTCGACCTTCGGAGCGGCCGCGCCGACGGCCCTGATGAGCGGCGCCACTTCGGCAGGCTTGAGACCGAGCGCACGGGCGATCTCCTTGGGGGTTCGTCCGCTGCGACGGAGTTCGGCAACACGCTCGATGAGTTCCGGACTTGGCATGCAGTTCAGTATCGCGTAGTTCCGCCCAGCGTGCGGGCTTAAGACCGCCGAATTCGGGCGGGCGCGGTCAACGCAAAGATCCGCGGCTGCCCACTGACCGTCAGTTCACTCGCAACCGCATCACGATCACCCTCCACGTCCGCCCTCACCGGCCGAAAGATCAAGATCTTTATCCCGAACGTATCGGGCTGACTCCGCGCAACGATCATCCAGGCCGTCACCGCGGACAGCGGGCAACCTCAACTCTGGGACAAGGGGCGGTGGTCCCAGAGTGCTGAGACGGGCAGGGCGTAGATGTTGTCTCCGAGCGACCCGGCGGCGCCGCCAAGGTGCAGGACCACTCCCACGGTCATCCGGTCGCCTAGCTTGCCCTTGAGCCAGCGCAGGTGCCTAGCATCGCTGGCCGTGGGCGAGGCTGACGCCTTCACTTCTATCCCCGCGATCTTGCCGTCGGGGCCTTCGAGCATGAAGTCCACCTCAGCACCCTCCCGGTCACGCAGGTGATAGACGGTGAAGCCGGTATCGCTGGCGGTCTGGAGTTTCACGAGTTCTGACAGCACAAAGGTCTCCACCAGCCCACCAAGGGCAGCATGTCCGGGCGCGCGCAGGGTGTCAGCGGTGACCCTGAGCAGGTTCGCGGCGAGCCCGGAATCGGTGACGAACACCTTGGGTGTCTTGGTGATCTTCGATGTCAGGTTGCCCGACCACGCGGGAACGGTGGCCGTCAGGAACACGATGTCCAGGTAGGCCAGGTAGTTGCGGACCGTATCCGGCCTAACTGCGAGGTCGCGGGCGACATCGGCGTACACCATTGGAGTGCCGGCCCGCGCGGCGACGAGGCTGAGCACCTTGGGGATTGCCTCAGCGTCCCGCAGGGACGCGAAATCGCCGATGTCCCTGACGATGACCGTGCTGAGGTAGCCCTGGTACCAGGACCGCCGCACTGCCGGGACAGCGATCGCCAGGACCTCTGGGTAGCCGCCCTCAGTGATCAGGTCCAGGTAGGCGTCTCGCGTCCATGGGGACTGACGGGTGGCCAGAAGACTGGACGACTCGCCGAAGAGCCGGTCCGCGAAGTCGGCTGGCCCCCCGGTACGCTCGCTCAGGCTGAGCGGCCACAGGTCCAGGAAGCCCGCCCGTCCCGCGAGCGACTCCGACAGCGTCGGAACGGTGAGGAATCTGGCCGAGCCGGACAGGATGAACTGGCCGCGGTCCTGCGAGCGGTCCACGACGATCTTGATGGCGCGGATCAGGTCGTCGCCGCCCCGCTGCACCTCATCGATGATCAGCGGCCGCGTTCCCTGAGAGGCGAAGGTCGCCGGGTCGTCCCGCGCCTGTGCCAACTGAAATGCATCGTCGAGCGTCACGTAGGCGGCGGCGGACTGCTCCTGGTACATCCGCAGCAGGGTCGTCTTCCCTGATTGCCGCGGACCGTTGACGATCACGATCCTCAGCCCCGCGACCAGGTCGCGGAGCCGCTGCTCGGCGTTCCTGTGGACATAGAAATCCGGCATGTATGCCCCCTGCGCGCGATACCCAGCCACGGCGGCAGACAAATCTGCCTCTGCTACTTCGACAATATACAGGTTACAACCGATGATTTGTCGGAACTGCTAGCGCAGCCGATGACGCGTGGGAAGCGTTCGCGGCCCTGCTCAAGTAGCGAGCGCCGGTTAGCGCGCCCTTGACCTCGAAGGTTCCCTTGACCTCCCCGGTTGTGAGCCGAGTGCGCTTTCGGGTGCGCTCTTGCGAGACCAAAAGCGCACGTCTTGCGATGAGACGCCGCAAGGCCGGCCCGGGACCTAAGCTCAAGCCGTCCGTTTCCCGCGTGAGGAAGTGGTCCATGTTCGACAGCCTGACCTACGACGACGGCGAGCCCCCGTCGATCGCCTTGGTCCCCCCGGGGACGTCGTGGGAAGAGGTGCAGGATCACATCAAGATCGCACACGATTTCCTGCTCGTCCGGCCGGAGAGCGGCGGGTTTGCGGGGGCTTACTGGACTGGCAGCGAGATGGTGGTGCTCGACGACCTTGGCGCCGAGCAGGACGAGGCGCTCGATGAGTTCCGGGAGCAGCTCAGTCAGCGCGGCGAGCTGTAACGCCGGCGGGACCTGCCCGGTTAGGCCTGGCGACCCGGCGCCTGGCCGAAGAGGGCGACCTGCAGGCTGGCACGTCTGAGTCGCTCGTGCGTTACGTCCAGACCAACCTCCAGCTCGACAATCAGGTCGCCAGCTGCCCCCCGCGCAGGTCCAGCGTGCCCTGCTAACGCACCGGACTCCTGCCTCGGGTTCTACCGTCGAATCGCATGCTCGGCCTAGGGATGCGTGATCCTGGCTTGCGGGAGAGCCACCGGTCAGTTCCGGCTGGCGTATGGTGACCCAGGAACGCGTTGGATGCGAAGGGAGCGGGCCGTGCTGCGGGTCGGGCTGACGGGCGGGATCGGGTCTGGGAAGAGCGCCGTGGCCGAGCGGCTGGCCGCGCGTGGGGCCGTCGTGCTTGACGGAGACAAGGCCGCCCGCGCGGTCGTCGAGCCCGGGACTCCGGGGCTCGCGCGAATAGCGGAGACCTTCGGGCCGGGCGTCCTGCGGGCCGACGGGTCGCTTGACCGGGCGAAGCTGGCCGGGATCGTCTTCTCCGACGAGGCCGCGCGCGAGAAGCTCAACGCCATCACCCACCCGCTCATCCACGAGCACCTCGAGGCTGGCGAGGAAGCCGCCGTCAAGGCGGGCGGCCCGGACACGATCGTCGTGCATGACATCCCGCTGCTCGCCGAGGGCCAGCGCAGCGCGGAGTTCGACGTGGTTATCGTCGTCGACGTGCCACCCGAACTCCAGGTCTCCCGGCTGGTCGGCCGCGGACTGGCGGAAGACCAGGCCCGCGCCCGGATGGCCGCCCAGGCGACCCGCGAGCAGCGCCTGGCCATCGCGGACATCGTGATCGACAACTCCGGCGCGCTTGAGGACCTCGACCCCCGCGTCGCCGAGGTCTGGGCCGACCTCGTGTCCCGCGCGAAGCGCTGAGCAGCTTGCCGCGAACCGGTTTTTGTCGGCCGCCCGACGGCGCGCGGGGACACTGTCCGCCCCCGCTCTCAGGTCATGGACCCCTATCGCGTTCAGCCTTGTAAACGGCGACGCCCCGCCACCCCACGAGCAGTGGGGACGGCGAGGCATAGACCCCTATCGCGTCCTGCCCTGGAGAACGGCGCTGCCCCGCCATCCCACGTGCAGTGGGACGGCGGGGCAGGAAGCCGCATCCGTTTGGATGACTCCTTGCGGAACCCCTAGCTCTGGCCGGAGAGCTTGTCGCGCAGGGCGGCCAGGGCCTCGTCCGAGGCCAGGGTGCCCTGCGGGGCGCTTGGCTCCGAGGAGGCCGGGCGGCTGCCGCCGCGCGGGCCGCGGCTTGCCGACTGGGAGGTCGCTGCGGCGGCGGCGTCGACGCCGACTGCTTCGCCCTCCTCCTCGGCCTTGGCGCGGGACTCCTCGATCTGGCGGCGGTGTGCCTCGAAGCGGGCGCGGGCCTCGGCGTACTGCCGCTCCCACTCCTCGCGCTGGGAGTCGTAGCCGGGGAGCCAGTCGCCGCTCTCCGAGTCGAAGCCCTCGGGGTACAGGTAGTTGCCCGCTTCGTCGTAGGTCGCGGGCATGCCGTAGAGCGTCGGGTCGAACTCGTCGCCGGCATCCTCGCTGGCCGCGCCCTCGTTGGCCTGCTTGAGCGACAGGCTGATCCGCCGGCGGTCCAGGTCGATGTCGATGATCTTGACGAAGATCTCCTCGCCCACCTGGACGACCTGCTCCGGGATCTCCACGTGCCGGTCGGCAAGCTCGGAGATGTGGACCAGGCCTTCGATGCCCTCCTCGACGCGGACGAACGCGCCGAACGGCACCAGCTTGGTGACCCGGCCGGGGACGACCTGGCCGATCTGGTGCGTGCGGGCGAACTGCTGCCACGGGTCTTCCTGCGTGGACTTCAGCGACAGCGAGACGCGCTCGCGGTCCATGTCCACGTCGAGAACCTCGACCGTGACCTCCTGGCCGACCTCGACGACCTCACCTGGGTGGTCGATGTGCTTCCAGGACAGCTCGGACACGTGCACCAGGCCGTCGACGCCGCCGAGGTCGACGAACGCGCCGAAGTTGACGATCGACGACACCTGGCCCTTGCGGATCTGGCCCTTGCGCAGGGTGTTGAGGAACGTGTGGCGCACCTCGGACTGGGTCTGCTCGAGCCAGGCACGGCGGGACAGGACCACGTTGTTGCGGTTCTTGTCCAGCTCGATGATCTTGGCTTCGATCTCCTTGCCCACGTACGGCTGCAGGTCACGCACCCGGCGCATCTCGACCAGCGACGCGGGCAGGAAGCCGCGCAGGCCGATGTCGAGGATGAGACCGCCCTTGACGACCTCGATGACGGTGCCGGTGACGACGCCGTCCTCCTCCTTGATCCGCTCGATGGTGCCCCACGCGCGCTCGTACTGCGCCCGCTTCTTGGACAGGATGAGGCGCCCTTCCTTGTCCTCCTTCTGGAGAACAAGCGCCTCGATCTGCTCGCCGGTCTTCACGACCTCGTGCGGGTCGACGTCGTGCTTGATCGACAGCTCTCGGGACGGGATTACGCCCTCTGTCTTGTAGCCGATATCGAGCAAAACCTCGTCTCGATCGACCTTGACGACGGTCCCCTCGACGATGTCGCCGTCGTTGAAGTACTTGATGGTTAGGTCGATCGCGGCGAGGAATGCCTCCTCGGACCCGATGTCGTTGATCGCTACCTTGGGGGTCGAGGTGGCTTGCGTGCTGCTCGTCATGAGTTGGTGGGCTCCGGATGCGGACAGGAATGAATAGTGCGTGCGCGCCGCGGACTCAAGCAGTGAACGCGCGGGACTTGCCTGACCATGTCGCGGCCACGGCACGCCCCGGCAGTCTCACAGCCAGGCGGCCCTTTTGGGAGGAACCGAGTGGCGGCAACGAGACCGCACGAGGACACAGCGCAGAGTTCAGGGTATGTAGTTCTTGCTGGCTGGTCAATTGAGCCAGGCTACAACTCAGCCACAGCTCGAAAAACCTTGGCCACATCTTCGATAACGCTGAGCATCTTCCCACTGTTCCCCGTTCCCCTCGCGGGGGGGACGCCCCCCTGCACGCGCGGTGGTGGTCAGTGGGCTGCCTCCGCCCAGCTGCGGCCCGTTCCGGTGGAGACTTCGAGGGGAACGCGCAGGTCGGCAGCGCCGCCCATCTCCGTCTTCACCAGCGAGGTGAGGGCGTCAATCTCGCCGGGGGCCGTCTCGAAGATGAGCTCGTCGTGGACCTGCAGCAGCATGCGGGACTTGAACCCGGCCTTTTTGAGCGCGGCGGAGACGCGGAGCATCGCCACCTTGATGACGTCGGCGGCCGAGCCCTGGATGGGGGCGTTGAGCGCCATCCGCTCGGCCATCTCGCGGCGCTGGCGGTTGTCTGCCGTCAGGTCGGGCAGGTAGCGGCGGCGGCCCATGATCGTGGACGTGTAGCCGTCGAGGCGGGCCTGGGCGACGATGGATTGCAGGTAGTCGCGGACGCCGCCGAACTCCTTGAAGTAGTCGTCCATCAGGCCGCGCGCCTCCTCGGTGGAGATGCGGAGCTGGTTCGACAGGCCGAAGGCGGACAGGCCGTAGGCGAGGCCGTAGTTCATCGCCTTGATCTTGGCCCGCTGCTCCGGGTTCACCTCGCGGGCGTCGACGCCGAACACCCGGGAGGCGGTCGCCGCGTGGAAGTCGTGGCCCGACTCGAACGCCGCGATCAGCGCCGCGTCGCCGGACAGGTCCGCCATGATGCGCAGCTCGATCTGGGAGTAGTCAGCGGTCAGCAGCGTCTCGTACCCGGCGCCGACGACGAAGCCCTCGCGGATGCGGCGGCCTGTCTCGCTGCGGGTCGGGATGTTCTGCAGGTTCGGGTCCGTGGACGACAGCCGGCCCGTCGCGGCGATCATCTGGTTGAACGTCGTGTGGATCCGGCCGTCCTCATCCGCCATCGGGATCAGCGAGTCCACGATCGACTTCAGCTTGGCCACGTCGCGGTGGTGCAGCAGGTGCTCAAGCACCGGGTGGCCGGTGGACGCCAGCAGGTTCGTCAGCGCCTCTGAGTCCGTCGTGTAGCCCGTCTTGATCCGCTTGGTCTTCGGGAGGCTCAGCTCGGTGAAGAGGACTTCCTGCAGCTGCTTCGGCGAGCCGAGGTTGAACTCGTGGCCGACCACGGCGTAGGCCGCCTGCTCGGCGCCCTTCACCTCGCCGTACAGCGTCGCGGACATCTCCGCGAAGTGATCGGTGTCGGCCGCGATGCCGATCCGCTCCATCTCGGCAAGGACGGTGACAAGCGGCAGCTCGATCTCGTGCAGCAGCCTGGTGGCGCCCCGCCTTTCCAGGTCCTCGTCCAGGGCGGCGGCGAGGTCGAGGGTGGCGCGGGCACGGTGAACAAGCGCGAGCGCGGACTCCTCCTCGCCCGAACCGTCCAGGGTCAGCTGCACGTTGTCCCCGGCGGTGTCGCTGAGCTCCTTGCCGAGGTAGCGCAGCGAGAGATCGGAGAGGTCGAAGGTCCGCTGCCCGGGCAGCGCGAGGTACGCGGCTAGTGCGGTGTCAGACGTCAGCCCATCCAGAACGAAGCCGTGCGATGCCAGCGCGTGCATGGGTCCCTTGGCATCGTGCAGGGCCTTAGGGCGGTCCTGCACGGCGAGCCAGTCGCCCAGGGTGCGCTCGTCGTCGGGGGTGAGAGCGGTCGGGTCGAGGTACGCGCCCGAGCCGTCCGGCGCGGCGATCCCGATGCCCGTCACCGTACCCCTGCCGCGGCCCCACGTGCCGTCCAGAGCAAGCCCCATCCGCTGCGCAGACCCATGTTCGTCGAACCAGCCGGCGACCTCGTCGGGGCCGAGAACGGATGCGTCGACCTCGAACCGCCCGCTGCCGCCCGCGGCAGCGCCGGCAGGCCCTGTGCCGGTTAGCCCAGTGGCCCTGGCCACGCCGGGAAGGCCGTCGGGGAACGTCTGGTAGAGGCGGTCGCGCAGGACGCGGAACTGGAGGGTGTCGAAGAGCTGGTGGATCGTGTCCCGGCTCCACGGAGTCGGGATGAGGTCGGCCGGGATCGCGCCAACGACGTCTTCCGGCAGGTCGCGGATGAGGGTGGTCAGCTGGCGGTTGCGCAGGACGTTGCCGAGGTGCTCGCGCAGGGCGTCGCCCGCCTTGCCCTTGACCTCGTCGACCCGGTTGACGAGGTTCTCCAGGGATCCGTACTCGACGATCCACTTCGTGGCGGTCTTCTCGCCGACGCCGGGGATGGACGGGAGGTTGTCGCTCGGGTCGCCGCGCAGGGCGGCGAAGTCGGGGTACTGCGCGGGGGTGAGGCCGTACTTCTCCAGCAGGCCCGCGGGGTCGTAGCGCTTCATGTCGGAGACGCCGCGGCTGTTGTAGAGGACGGTCGTCTTGTCCGAGACGAGCTGGAACGTGTCGCGGTCGCCGGTGACGATGAGGACGTTGCAGCCTTCCGCCTCTCCCTCGCTCGCCAGCGTGGCGATGATGTCGTCCGCCTCGTAGCCGGGGGCGGACAAGTGCCGGATGCCGAGGGCGTCGAGGACCTCGAAGATCAGGCTGACCTGGCTGCGGAACTCATCAGGTGCCTTGGTGCGGCCGGCCTTGTACTCGACGTACTGCTCGTGGCGGAAGGTCGGCTCGCTGCGGTCGAAGGCGACGGCTACCCTCGTCGGCTTCTCGTCGCGCAGGACGTTGATGAGCATCGCGGTGAAGCCGTAGACGGCGTTCGTGGGCTGGCCCGTCGTCGTGGCGAAGTTCTCCACCGGGAGCGCGAAGAATGCCCGGTAGGCGAGCGAGTGGCCATCGAGGAGTAGCAGCGTGTCCGTCACCCTTAGCAGTCTATTCAAATCCCCGCTCGCCGCCGCGCGCTCGGGACTCTGCTTTCCCACTCGCCGCCGCGCGCTCGGGACCCCTGTCCTTCCCTCGTCGCTCAGTCGCTCGTTCCTCGCTCCCTCGTTCCTCAGTCCAGGACAGGGGCGCGCGCTCTGGCTCGCGGGGAAGGTCCTTCCCTCGTCGCTCAGTCACTCGTTCCTCGCTCCATCGCTCCTCAGTCCAGGACAGGGGCACGCGCTTTGGCTCGCGGGGGGACCGCGAAGGTGCCCGGCGGATATTCATCCGCCGGGCACCCTCTTGCGTTCGGTTCGCCTATGCCGAGAAGGCGAAGATCGTCGAGGTCGTAAACGTGTCGTTAGGACCGAGGACCGTCGACGGGAACGACGGCTCGTTCGGGGAGTCGGGGAAGTGCTGGGTCTCGAAGGTGTAGCCGGCGCCCTGGCGGTAGGTGTCGCCGGATATGCCGGTGAGCGTGCCGGTGAGGAAGTTGCCGCTGTAGAACTGGACGCCCGGCTGGTCGGTCCAGACGGTCAGCTCGCGGCCGCTTTGCGGGTCCCAGGCGTGGGCGGCCAGGTTGAGTCCGTCCGGGCCGGTCGTGCTTGGCGTCTGCTTGTTGAGGATCCAGTTGTGGTCGTAGCCCTGGGCGATGGTCAGCTGGCTCTCGCCCTTGGTCAGCGAGTCGAAGCTGCCGGGGACGTTGTCCGACGCGCTCACGTCGTCGATCCGCGACCCGATGGTGTGCGGGCTGGTGAAGTCGAACGGCGTGCCAGCGACCGGGACGCCGTTGGGCAGCCCCGGCAGCGGGATCTGCGTGGTGTCGGTCGGCGAGTAGTTGTCGGCGTTGATCTGGACCAACTGGTTGTAGGCCGAGCCGGCCTGCGAGTTCTCGCCCGCGAGGTTGAAGTAGCTGTGGTTAGTGAGGTTGACGACCGTGCTCAGCTTGGAGTCGTCGTTGTGCGCCTGGTAGTGGATCTCGTACTGACCCTGGTTGTTCAGCGTGTACGTGACGTCAGTGGTGAGCTGGCCGGGGTAGCCGGTGCAGCCATCCGGGCAGCCGGGGCTGCCGGCAGCACCGGAGGAGTCGCCGTTCGGGCTCACGAGCTGGAGCGTGACGCCGACCTCGTTACTGGTGTGGATGACGCCGACCTGGGACCAGACGTGGTCGCCGAAGCCGACGAGGCCGCCGTGCAGGGAGTTCACGCCGTTGTTGACCGGGACCGTGTAGGTCTGGCCGTTCAGCTTGAACGTGCCCTTGGCGATCCGGTTGGCGTACCGGCCGACCGTCTCGCCGAAGTACGGGCCGCCGTTCACGGTGACCGGCGGGCTGTCGTAGTTCACGTAGTCCTGCAGCGCGGCGAAGCCGAGGACCACGTCGGCCGTCTGCCCGCTGCTTCCCGGGACGTTGATCTCCTGGGTGATCCCGCCGAACGACAACAGGTCGACCGACATGCCGTTGCCGTTGGTCATCGTGTAGCGGTACGTCGGCGTCAGCTTGCCGGTGTACGGCTCCGTGGTGCTACCGAAGTACTGCTTGGTGATGCTCAGCGCGCCGCCGTAGCCGGCCTTCTGCGCGGTCGTCGCTGGCTGCGCGGCGGCCGACGGCGCGATAGCCGCCACCCCCAGCGCCGCGGCGGCGGCCAAGACGCCTGCCCCCGCCGCGATTTTCTTTTTCCTCCAGGTTCTGATCTTCACAAGCTCTCTGCGCATGGAGGCTTCCCTTCGTTGGGTGATGCCTTCGCTGGATCCTGTTGGCCGGCCTCGATGGGGCCCCGGTGGCCGGCCAGCATGCGCATGCTTAAGAAGTGATTGTGAACGCAAACAACGTAAATGTCACGCTTTGCAGATCAGAGGCTTGAACTTTTGAGATGATTGTCCGGCGCTCGTGAGAACGTGCACATGTGGGCGCCGTTTAGGCGCGAGTTCGCGGACCGCACCGGCCGCTCCCGAGTCCCCTGATCGCCACCCCGGCAACGCAACGACACGCCGATGCTATGAGATTGTTATCTATAGTCGGCCGGTCACGATCTGCTGCCAAAACACCTGCTAGGACACCCACGGTCCGGCCTCGCTGGCGGGGAACTGCCCAGTTCGCAGCCGCTATCCCGACGGTCAGCCGCCGCTCCGGGTTCGAAAGGCGGCAAATAGTGACGTACTTGGGTGAACGCGCCGGAACCAGCCGGGGACGAACTTCCGAACTCTGCTTTGCCGTTGGGACTAGATGTCGCTAACGTAACGACAGCGGGCCCGGGGGTCCAAGTAGAGAACATGTCAGCCCGGGGAAGGCGGACACGGTACCAACGGGTCCCCGGGCCCCTACTTGTCCTTGTCCTGCACCTGGGAATCCCCGGGGGGACGACCCCCCGTACCTGCGGTGCGCGCCCGACATGATGGCGCGGATCTCCGCGGGACGACCCCTGTACCCCGATGCGGGCACGATAGCAAAGACCGCCATCGTGCCCGCCGAAGCTGCGTGGGGTATTACCTCGGAGACCTGCGCCGGTACAACCTCGGAGCTACTCGGACTCCGCTTCGGGCTGGGCCGCCGCGCTCAGCGTCCCCTCGATCACGGCCTGCGCGACCGTGCGCATCGTCAGGCGGCGGTCCATCGACGTCTTCTGGATCCAGCGGAACGACTGCGGCTCGGTCATGCCGTGCTCGGACTGCAGCAGGCCCTTGGCGCGGTCGAGCAGCTTGCGGACCTCAAGGCGGTCCTTGAGGGTGTTGACCTCTTGGTCCAGCGCCTTGATCTCGTTGTACCTGCTGACGGCCATCTCGATCGCGGGCACGAGGTCCGCCTTTGTGAATGGCTTCACAAGGTAGGCCATAGCGCCTGCGTCGCGGGCACGCTCGACCAGCTCGCGCTGCGAGAACGCCGTGAGGATCACCACCGGGGCGATCCGCTCCGCCGCGATACGCTCGGCGGCGGAGATCCCATCGAGGATCGGCATCTTCACGTCCAAGATGGCGAGATCGGGCCGCAGGGCGGTGACCTTCTCGATCGCGGCCTCGCCATCGGCCGCCTCGGCTACGACCGAGTAGCCTTCCTCCTCGAGCATTTCCTTGAGGTCCAGGCGGATCAGCGCCTCATCCTCGGCAATCACGACACGCAACGCATTCTGGCTCACGCCCTAGAGACTACCGGGAGGCGGTAGATTGTCAGCGAGCGCCGTCCTCGTTGGAGGGCGGCCTTACCTGCCCCGGTACTCCAACTGGCAGCAGAGAGCGGATTCAAAACCCGCACAGTGTGGGTTCGACTCCCACTCGGGGCACTGCAACATGGGTGTATGGCCGACCTAGTTGTCGGCCATACACCCAGATGTTGCGGGGACGTTCACACCCATGGGGCAACTTCACCCGTGCGAGTTGAGCTAATGGCTGGATGGCCTCCGGCGGGTGTCAGGCTCAAGGCCGATCAACCGGAATGTCACTGGTGCTACTTATTGTAGTGCCATGCATCCAAGAGCTACGGTGGACAGGGCGCTCCGCCTGTCCAAGCAAGGGCTGATCGACCGCGAGGTAGCCCGGCTCACAGGCGTCTCGATCGGGGCGGTCCAGAAATGGCGGACCGGGCTGCGTCGGACTCCAGAAAAGGAACGGAAACACGCGAATTGCCCGCGCTGCGATGGCGCACCGCTCGATGAGCGTGCGTACGCCTATCTCCTCGGCCTCTACCTGGGCGATGGGCACATAACGCGGCATCGACGAGGTGTGTTCGCGCTGTCTATCTTCTGCGGCGACGTTTGGCCGGGCCTGATCACCGCCGCCAAGAGAGGCATGCAACAGGTAATGCCCACGTCCGGTGTCCTCGGCGTCCAGCGAATCGGCATGACCGAGGTCAAGAGCTACTCCAAGCACTGGCCGTGCCTGTTTCCGCAGCATGGGCCGGGGATGAAGCACACCAGGAAGATTGAGCTCGCCGAGTGGCAGCAGGCCATCGTGGACCGCTATCCCGGAGACTTTGTGCGCGGTCTCTTCCACTCGGACGGGTGTCGAGGCATGAACCGGGTGCGGCGGGTGCTCGCCGACGGCGACCACTGGTATGAGTATCCGCGCTACCTGTTCGTCAACATGTCCCAGGACATCCTGCAACTCTGTGGTCAGGCGTTGGACCAACTCGGCGTGGAGTGGCGTTTCTCCAAGCCAACCACCATCTCGGTCGCGAAGAAGGAAGCTGTGGCGCGCCTGGATGCTTTCGTCGGGCCGAAGTACTGACCGGCCTCCGTCGCGGGCATTCGCTGGGTAATTGTCGGAGTGCTACGATTGCTACGGGATGGAGGTGCGGGTATGAGGACGATCAGTCACCGGGAGCTGCGGAATAACAGCTCGGAGATCCTGCGGGCGGTCAGTGCCGGGGAGACGATCGAGGTGACCAATCACGGCGAGGTCGCGGCTGTCCTCGTGCCGCCGGCCCTCACGGTGTATGAGCGGCTCGTTGTCGCGGGGAAGGTCAGGGAACCGTCGGCGGAGCGGCGGGTCGATCTGCGGAATGTCCCCCGCGTCGCGGTACCCATGTCGAGCGAGCAGATCATCGCCGACCTCCGCGGCGACCGGTGATCGTCTACGTCGATACCTCGGCCGCGATGAAGCTTCTAGTCGAGGAGAAAGAGTCGGCCGAACTGGCCGAGCAGCTTGAACGCTACCGGGCACGCAACGACACGCTGCTGGCCTCGATGCTGCTGCACGCTGAGCTGCACTGCGCGGCGAACCGGCGGCCCGAGTACATCGCGCACGACTCGGTTTCCGCTGTGCTATCCGCGATATCGCTCGTCGACGTCGAGAGCAGCGACCTGATAATGGCGCCACTGCTTCCCGGACGACTGCGCTCCGCCGACGCGATCCACCTCGCCACCGCCCTGCGACTGAACGCGCGCGCGATGGTCGTCTACGACAACGAACTGATCGCCGCAGTCGCGGTGGCCGGCATCGAACGCCGTCAGCCCTGGGGTGGGGCCGAGCTGACGCGAGAACGGACTCGGGGTGCTGGGCGGGCCGGGTGGCGCGGGTTAGCGGCGGGTCAGCCGCGGGTGATGGTGATCTTGGTCCAGGCGCCTAGGTGGATGCGGTCGCCGGGGTGGAGGGGGACGGAGTCGCCAGAGGGGACATCGTGGCCGTTGACCGTGATGCCGTTTTCCGTGCCCAGGTCGACGACCGTCCAGGTGCCATCCGGGGCCGGGATGAGCTTGGCGTGCAGGCGGGAGACGCCAGGGTCCCTGGGCGGGCCGATGAGGTCGATTTCCGGCTCGATGCCCTTGGAGACGCTGCGGCGGCCGATGCGGATCTCGGTTCCCGACAGGGGGATGCGACGCTCCGGGACCTCGCCGGGGAAGCTGATCGACGCGCTGTCCTGGTCGTTCACCGCGGACACGCTGTCGTAGTAGTCGCGGTCCGCGGTCACCACCGCCGTCCACGTGAGCGGCACGAAAGGCGCGGACGGCGCGGACGGCGCGGACGGGGCGTCGAGCATGGTCATCGGCGCGGTGGGGGTGGGTGCCGCGCGGGACGGGTCGTAGGGGTCAAGGCCCAGGGCCTCGCGGAGGGCGTCGGCGAAGTCGGCGCAGGTGGCGTAGCGCTCGTCTGGGGACTTCGCCAGGGCCCTGGCGAGGACGTCGTCGACGGCGGGCGGCAACTCTGGGCGGATCGACGTGGCGCGCGGCGGCGGGGTGGACAGGTGCGCGTAGAGCACCGCGATCGGCAGTTCCCGCTTGAACGGGACCGTGCCGGTGAGCATCTCGAACGCCACGCAGGCGAGGGAGTACTGGTCGGCGCGGCCGTCGACGGGCTGGCCGTTGATCTGCTCGGGAGCGGCGTAGTCGGGGGTGCCGAGGAACTGGCCGGCGACGGTCAGCGTGCCCGCCGACAGCATCGCCCTGGCGATACCGAAGTCCGTCAGGTAGGGGTGCTCAGGTCCGCCGCGCCTGGCGTCCACCAGGATGTTGCCCGGCTTGACGTCGCGGTGGACCAGGCCTGCGGCGTGCGCGGCGTCCAGGGCGGACGCGACAGGGGAGGTAAATCCCGCCGCACGCCGTGGCGGCAGTGCGCCGCTGACGCGGATCACCCCCTGGAGGGTGTCGCCCGGTACGAACCGCATGGCGATGAACTGCATGCCGTCGGCCTCGCCGGCCGCGTAGACGGGGATGATGTGCGGGTGGTCGACCGCTGCCACGGCCCTGGCCTCGCGGACGAACCGCGTCCTGACCGCCTCGTCGCCGGCGAGCAGCTTCAGCGCCACGACCCGGCCGAGCCGCTCGTCGCGCGCCTGGTACACCGCCGCCATGCCGCCGACGCCGGCGAGGCGCTCAAGGACGTACCCGGCCACGCTGGCCCCCGGGGCGAGCCCGGTCAGCGGGCCGCCCGGCCGCATGACGGGCGCGGCGGCGCGCCCGTCTGGCCGGCCGTCAGGCATGCCTCGGGGGGGACGCGGGATCGACCCTCCGGGTGACTGCTGCGCTGGGGACTCCCCGGCCACCGTCCCTCCTCAGGCAAGTATGTCGCTGTTTCTCATGTTCCGATTGTGAGGCTTCTCTTGCTCCGCCTATGCGACACAAGGCAGATTAGCGGTACTCCGCGAGCCGGCGGCTGACCGCCCATCCGCAGCCGGCCGCCATCAGCAGGGACGCGGCGATCACGACGCCTTCCAGCGGGTCGAGCGCGTTGGCTCCTGCCGTGGCGGCGGAGTCGAAGACCACCTGGTCGGCGGCGATCGCCTTGGTAAGGTCCTTTTCGAGTGCGGTGTACTCGGTGGCCGTGCTGCCGACGATCAGGCTCCGCTCGGCGGCGTAGCTGGACGTGGCGCTGAGCTGGTACACCTGGTTGTTCGCCGCGTACCAGGCGGTCGCGTCCCGCGCGGCTGTCGCCACGAGGGACGCTCCCTGCCCGCTGGTTCCCTGCGCGGTGGCCGCATCGCTAAGCCAGCTGCCTGGTCCCGGGCCGGTCTTCTTGCTCGTGGCGGAGAAATCGTCCTGGAAGGAGGCGCTGCCGCTGCGCGAGATGAAGTTGAGTACCTCGTCTCCCCTGACCTGCTGGACGCCGATGCTAGCGAACGCCAGGTCGTACGTCGCGACGTTGCCTTGGCTGATGCCCCGGTCCAGGTCCGAGCGGGCCGTGACGAACCCGGCCGCGAGCCAGATCACGCTGACGGCGAGCAGCAGCGACGCGAGGACGAGGCCGGGGCTCAGCACGCGGTTGGTGCGCCTGGTCAGCCACCGCTGTGCCCGGTAGAAGGCGAAGGCGGTGACCAGGGCGAGCACGAGGGCCGTGAGCACCAAGGGGAGCCCGGTCGCCTGGCCGCTGGCCGCCTTGAGCGCGTCGTTCTCCTGGGTGAAGACGGTGTTCGCGGCGGGCAGCAGGACCTGGTGCGCTTCTTCCGAGGCGACCTGGAGGAACGAGCCGCCGGTCAGCGGGTAGCCCATCGCGTACTCGGCCGTGGCCTCGCCGACGTAGCCGCTGTAGGCGGACAGCCCGCTGCCCAGTTGCGCGAGGGCGGTGACGGCGGCGGCGCTGCCGCCGGCCGCCTGCAGCCCGGACAGGTCACCGTGGGCCGTCGCGAGGTCGGCCTCGTAGCGCTGCAACTGGGGCAGCGGCGGCTCGGAGCTGGCGAGGAACGCCGCGGTGATCGTCGCGTCGGCGTCCGCGATCGACTGGTACATCTGCCGGGAGTCGAGGGTGAGCCGCTCGTTCACCGAGACGAGGGAGTCGGCGGCCGAGGAGTGCTGGACGGCCACCCAGGCGCCGAACGCGCCCCAGGCGAGCGACAGCAGGACAAGGCCGGCGAGGAGCGCGCGCAGCTTGCCTGGCGTGTGGATCAGGACGCGGTGTGCCGCCCGGTGAGGGGCCCTGAGCGCGGCGGGGCTGGGCGCGGCGGGACTGCTGGTTGCCTGGAGCGTGGCGGTCATGAGCCGATCTCCGCGATCTGCTGCGAGCCGAGCGTGACGAGGGCGTCGGGTAGCGGCTGGAATCCGACGGTATCCACGTAGCCGGCCTGGTTGCCCGTGGTGATAATCCAGTGCAGGAAGGCCCGCAGGGCGCTGGCCTTGCCCGCGTCGGACTGGCGGGTGCTGACGACGGCGTACTCGTAGTTCACGATCGGGTACCCCGCGGCGGCAGGGCCGTCGATCATCGAGATCGTCTCGTTGGGCGGCGTGAGCGACACGAAGCTGGCGACCGAGGCCTGGATCGCCGCCGCGGTCGGCAGCGTGTACTGGCCGGCGTAGTTCGCGAGCTCCGCCTCGCCGAGGCCGGCCGCCTGCGCCTGGGAGAGATAGCTGATGCCGTTGTAGGCGACGCAGCCCGCGGTGGACTCGCAGGCGTGCAGCACGTTGAGGCTGCCCTTCTCGCCGTGCGCGCCGGGGACGGACGGCCAGGCGACCGTGGTGCCGTACCCGATCTCGCTGTCCCACAGCTGGTCCTCGGCCGACTGGTCGCCGGTGGACAGGTAGCTGGTGAACAGGAAGGTGTCGCCTGAGCTGTCGGAGCGGTGGACCGGCACGATCTTGATCGCGGGCAGGGTCACGTGCGGGTTGATCGCGGCGATCGCCGGGTCGTCCCACATCGTGATGGTGCCGTCGTAGATGCCGGCGAGCACCGCGCCGTCGAGCCTGACGTGGTCGGCGGAGCTCACGCCGGGCAGGTTGTAAATGACGGTCTGTGCGGAGACGGCGAGGGGGATGTTGAGCAGGGTGTTGTTCTTCACCAGGTCGCCGCTTGACAGGTAGGCGTCGGAGGCGCCGAGGTCCGTGGTGCCCGCGGACGCCGCCGCGATGCCGGTGCCCGAGCTGGTGGACGCGGTGGTGACGGTGACACCTGGCGTCTGTCGCTGGTAGGCGGTCGCCCAGGTGTGCATGAGCGGGTAGAGCAGGCTGCTGCCGGTCTCCGAGATCGTTCCCGAGGGCGCGGACGCGGCGGTGAGGCCAGCGGTGCTGCCGGCCACGCTCCCGCAGGCCGCCAGCGCCATCCCGATCGTTACGTACAGCGCGGCACTCCGCAGCCGGAAGCCGCGTCGTCCTCTCCCCGCCACGGTGAGCAGCTCCTCCCGAACGTTCGCTCGCGACGCCGGCGGTTCCGCCGGCACAGCAGAATTCACCCGGTTTTATAGGGCGATTTTTACCGGGCACCCGTCGGCCGGGAACCGTGAGTAGGGGCGATGGGGAGGATGTTCACCGGTCGGATATCCATTGTTCACGTGGGCTAGGCGTCGCGGATGACCCGCAGCTCGGTCCAGGCGCCCAGGTGGATCAGGTCGCCCTCGTGCAGCGGCACGACCTGGCCCTGCGGGATCTCGCTGCCGTTGACCTCGGTGCCGTTCGCCGAGCCCGGGTCGACGACGGACCAGGTGCCGTCCGGCGCCTTGAGCAGCACCGCGTGCAGGCGCGACACGCCGGGGTCGGCAGGCGGCACCGACAGGTCGATCTCGGGCTCGATGCCGCTTGAGGCGCTGTGCCGCCCGATCCGCACCTCGGTGCCGGAGAGCCGGAAGCGGCGCTGCGGGAAGTAGGCGGGAAAGGCGATGCCGGCCGCGTCCGGGCCGCCGGCGGCCTGGACGGCGTCGTAGTAGGCGCGGTCCGCGGTGACCACGGCGGTCCACTCCCGGTCCGGCGCGGACACGGGCACGGGCACGGGACGGGCACGGGCACGGGCACAGGCGGGCGGGGCTGGCCCTGGGACGCCAGCGGGGCCGGCGAGGGTGCCGGCTGCCCGTGCGCCGGCCAGGGACCGGCCGGGCCGGTCAGGGGCGGCGCCGACCGGTACACCACCGGGTCGAGCGTGTCCGGGCCGGCGCGGGTGAAGTCATAGCCGCACGACTCACAGAACTGCCCGGCCCGCGTGACGCCGCAGCCCGGGCAGGCCTCGCCAGGAACGGACAGGGCGGCGATGGTCGCCGCGGCACCCGCGCCGCTTTCCCCGGTCCCGGCAGGCGCCCCCGTCGGCCCGTCGGCCGGGAGGCTCGGTGCGGCGCTGATAAGGACGCCGCACACGTCGCAGAAGTCGTCGCTCGCCGACGCGTGACCGGACGGGCAGGTGGCCACCGCGCTACCCCTTCCTGACCCGGACCGTCTTCGTCGACCGCGAGTCGAGTGCCATCTCGGCGGCGGCCTCCACCTTCTTCTTCAGCCGCACGGTGCCGGTGGCCTCGTCCACCACGTCCACCACGCTGGCCAGCAGCCGGGCCGTCTCCTCGTTGCCCGCCTGATGCGCCAGCGCGACCGCCCGGCCTAGCCGCGCGGTCGCCAGCTCCTCATCGCCCCGCTTGCTCGCCTCAAGCCCCTCGGCGATCGCGCCGGCCAGCTCCGCCTGCCCGGTGTAACCGGCCACCCGGGAGTTGATCCTCGTCGACAGCGCCTCATCATCGGTCCACGTCACCCGGATCAGCCCCTGACCAAGCACCTGCTGCCCCTCCGGGGAACTGGCCACCAGGCTGACCCGCGCCGCCAGCATCTCCTGCCCGAGGCCCGCCGGGTTCACCGTGACGGCCACGTGGTAGTCGCGGCTCTCCCCCGGCGCCCACGCGCCGGTCGGGTAGTCCCCCGCCTGCGCGCCGGAGGCGAGGCGGCGGCTGGTCAGGTCGTGGATCGCCGGGGCGACCTGCTTGACGAACTTCAGCGCGGCCTGCTGCGGCGTCCAGACCCGCAGCAGCACGTCGGGCAGCCGCTTGCTCATCGCCTCGCGGGTCAGCGCCTCGAAGTCGGCGGCGAGCCCCGCTGGGTCCACCACGATGTCCACCGACCCGAGCAGGGCGGTGGAGATCTTGCGCAGCTCCCCGACCTCCCAGTCGGTGCCCACCCCCCGGCAGTCGCAGTGGAACACCCCTTCGCACAGGCTCACCGCGGCGGCGAGTTCCGCGGGGGTCTCGTGCTGGTTCTTGCCGTCGGTCAGCAGGATGGCGTGCCGCAGCGTCGCCGGGGTGGAGTCGAAGATCTGGTGCGCCAGCCGCAGCCACTGGCCAATCGCGGTGCCGCCGTTCGCCCGCAGCTGCCGCAGCGCCGACTTGGCCTCCGCGCGGGTCCGCTCCCCCGCGACGGCCATCGACCCGTCTGTCGGGTAGACGGGCCAGGCCGTGGAGGTGCCAGCGACGATCGCGAACCACGTCCCGTCCCTGATCACGTCCACGGCGGCCGCCGTCGCCGCGCGGGCCTCGGCCAGCTTGGTCGGCGGGAAGTCCATCGACCCCGAGCAGTCGACGATGATGATCTCGGCGCTGCCGCCGCCGGGCGGCGCGCCCGTGCCGCCGTTGGACGTCGGCGCCTCGCCCGTCTCGTGCGCGGTCACGGTGACGATCGCGCTGACATCGCGCCCGCCGACCGGCAGGTAGGGGTTCTGGTCGATCTCTACGGTGAATCCGGGCAGGCCGGTCATCACTGTCTCCTCGGAGAGTTATATCAACGTCCTGGGCCGGACACTGTTGGCCATGTCCACCAGCTCGATCCGCCGTTCCGGTAGCAGGGTGGCGAGCGCGCGGTAGCCGCGCTCGAGGCCGAAGCGGAGCGAGCGCTCGTTCGGCTCGCAGCCGAGGATGCGCTCGCTCACGGAGCGCGCCAGGCCGCCCTGCTGCGGAGCCGGCGGCGCGGCCGACACCCAGTCGAGCGCGGCGCGCAGGATCTCCACCACGAGCTGCTGCCGGCGCGGGTCGGTGTCGTCGAGGGACAGCCGGCCGAGGCGGAGGTCGGCCTGCTGCAGGTCGGCGGCGGACAGCCCGGCCCCGCTGGCGACGAGCAGCCGGACGGCGGCGATCTGCGCCGCGGCGTGGTGGCTCGAGGTCTCAGGGACGGCGGCGATCGCGGCGATGGCGCTGACCCGGTCGCCGCCGGCGAGGTAGGTCCTGGCGGTGCCGAACCCGGCGCTGACATACGACCGGTCGATCAGCCACACGAGCTGGAAGTAGTGCCGCGCGGCGGCCAGGTCGCCGGCCGCCTCGGCGGCGAAGCCGAGGGCGAGCTTCGGCGCGAGCTCGCCGGGCAGCTCGTCGTAGACGGCGCTGAACGCCTCGCGCGCCCGGTCGGGCCGGCCGCCGGCCAGCTCGCAGAGCCCGCTGTACCAGGCGATCCGCCAGTCGCCGTCGCCTGCCGACGACAGCTCGTCCAGCGAGGCCCGCGCCCCGGCCAGGTCGCCGACGCTGATGAGCGCGCGGGCGAGCGCCAGCCGGGTCTCCGGCGACTCGGCCACCCCTGGCGGGACGCCCGCGTCGCCGGTGACCGCGCCGAGCAGCGCCTGGGCCTGGGCGGCGGGCTCAAGGCCGCCGAGCGTGGCCAGGTAGCCGGCCGCCGGGTCGGTGCCGTCCGCGAGCGGGGCGGGCAGCCCGGCGACCACCTCGGCGGCCGGCGGCGGGGTGACCGTGAAGGTGCCGTTCCCGTTAGCAGTGCCGTTCCCGTTCGAGGGGGCGGGGCTCAGGTCGGTGCCGACGGACCGCAGCTCGGGGCTGAACAGGCCGGAGAACGCGGGCCGTGGCTGGCCGTCGGCGACCGACAGCACCTCCCGCAGCACGCCGGTCAGCTGCTCGGCCATCTCGCCCGCGGACTGGAACCGGCGCGCCGGGTGGCGGTGCGTGGCGCGGCGCAGCAGCCGGGCGTAGGACTCCTGCGCGGCCAGCAGCGGCTCGTTGTCGGGCAGCCGGAACTTGTTCTGTCCCTGGAAGCCGGCGAAGTCGAAGGTGAGCACCGCCAGGGTCCGGCCGACGGTGTAGAGGTCGGAGCTCGGCGACGGGCCCTCGGTCTCGATCTCCGGCGCCTGGTAGCCGATCGTCCCGTAGATCGGGCCGTCGTCGTTGATGTACCGGACGCCGCCCAGGTCGATGAGCTTGAGCTGCTCCTCGGTCTGGATGATGTTGTCCGGCTTGAAGTCGCAGTAGACGAGGCCCCGGTCGTGCAGGTAACCGAAGGCGGGCAGGATCTCAAGCGCGTAGGCGAGCGCGTGGGGGAGCGGCACCGCTCCCCCTTGCTGGCGCGCGTCGAGCCTGATCTGCTTCAGCGACTTGCCGCCCACGTACTCCATGACGATGTAGCCGGCGATCTCGCCGTCGCGCAGGCTGGCGTGCTGGACGAAGTTGTAGATGCGGACGATGTTCGGGTGCTCGACCTGGGCGAGGAACCGCCCCTCGGCGACGGCGGCCTCGAACGCGTCCGCGTCCCCGGTGTTGAGCAGGCCCTTGAGCACCACCCACCGGTCGCTGACGTTGTGGTCCCTGGCCAGGTAGATCCAGCCGAGGCCGCCGTGGGCGAGGCAGCCGAGCACCTCGTACTGCCCGGCCACGAGCTCTCCTGGCACCAGCTTGGGGCTGAAGGAGTACCGGGTGCGGCAGTTCGGGCAGAACCCTTCGGTCATGCCGGGCCTGCCGTCGCGTGACTGGCCGACGAGCTGCCCGCAGCTGCCGCAGAACCGACGGCTCTCCGGGACCCGCGGGTCGGCCAGGACCGCCGACGACGGGTCGAGATACGGGACCAGCGGCACCTCGACGAGGCCGGCGCCGAGCCCGCCCCGTGAGGACCGGCTGCCCCGCCGTGACCCTCGGCTGCCTGAACCGCTGCCGCTCCCGCCGCTGCTCAGGCCCGTGGCCCAGGAGCCGCCCGACCCGGAGCCGCCCGATCCGTGACTACCCGGCCCGGAGCCGCCCGACCCGTGATTGCCCGACCCTGAGCCGCCGGATGCCGCGCCGCCGGCCGGCCCGCTGGCCGCGTAGCGGATGCTCCCCGCGCTCGGCGGCGGCGCCCAGCCGCGGCCAGGGCCCGGCGCGGCGCCGCGCGCCGGGCCGGCGGGCACCGGGGACGGCGCCAGGCCGCAGACGTCGCAGTATCCGTCTTGGATCGTTCCGCCGCACCCTGGCTGGGTGCATGCCGCAGCGGTCATCGCCGTCCTTCGCCTCCGAGTATCGCGCGCTGGTACCCCGCCACGGCCGCTTCGGCCGCCGCCAGGTCGCAGGGTGCCGTCCACAGCAGTCCGTGTGCCTCGTCATAGCGGGCGGCCAGGTCCGGGTCCTCGGCCGCGCCGAGCCGGGCGGCCTTGGCCTTGTAGGCGCGCAGCAGCCCGCGCAGCTCATCCCGCTTGTCGATCGCGTCCGCCGCCGCGGCGCGCACGCCCGTCGTCTGGGCAGTCGACCCGGCGAGCTCGGCCTCGCACCGGTCAAGCTCCGCCGCCAGCCTGCTCCACTGGCCGGCGGCGGCGAGCGCGCCAAGGCTCGCGAGGGGCGGGTCGGCGATCTCGGGCGGGAGCGGCGGCAGCGCGCTGATCCGCGTCGCCATGTCCTGCCGGGCCGCGACCGCGTCCCTGCGGGCCGCGCGGGCGGCCGCGGCGGCGGCCGCGAGGTCGTCGATCCGGCGCTGCGCCTGCTGCCGCACCCGGCCGACTTCGGCGATCCGGGGAGCGAGGGCCGCGACCTGCTCGCGCAGCCGGCCGGCGGCCCCGCTGTCGACGCGGCCCTCCCTGCCGGTGCCGCCGGACACTGGCTGCCAGAGGGCCAGGGGGTCGGCGTTGACGGCGGCGCGCTGGCCGCGCAGGGCGTCGTCGGCGGCGCGGAACTCCGCTTCGAGGTCGGCGCCGAGGCCGTCGATCACGGGCCGGACGCGGGCTAGTTCCGTGGTCGCCGCGTCGAGTGGCACGGCGACGGCGGCCCAGACAGCCTCGACGGCGGAGGTCACCTCGGTCACCTCGGTGAAGGCCCGGCGCATCGCGCCGACGGCGGTCGCCAGGGTAACCGGCGGCCGGCCAGTCGCCGCGAGGTCCCTGCGGGCGAGCGGCACGGGGGCGTTCGGCAGCTGGACGCAGCCTCCAGTGAGCAGTGCGTTGAGCTCGGGGAGGTCTTTGCGCGCGGGGCGGCGGCTTCCGGTGCCGAGGGCGGCGACCCGGTCGACGACAGCCGAGTACGCCAGGAAGGTCTCCCACAGGGTCGCGAGGGCCGCGGACGCCGCCGCCCAGCGGTCCCGCGTCTGCCCGGTAAGCGTCGCGCCCTCAAGGACCTGCTTGGCGAAGCTGCCATCCAGCTCAAGGAGGTTCGCCTGGACGGCGTCCCGTTCGGCGAGCACCGCGGTCACCCGCTGCGCGGCCGTCTCCTCGGGCGTCACGGGAACTCCTCGCCGGCCGGCGCCGCAACCCTTGAACCTGACATCCCGTCCCTGCTTTTGGCCCGCAGCGATGCCCAATGAACAGCCGTCCCCGTCGCGATTGGCGCTAGTGCACCGCGACGGGAATTCCTTTTTACCTTAGTGCGCGGGCATTTTGAGCGGACCGTACCGGATCGTCGCCGCCGGCGCGCACGGCTACCCAAAAGTTCACCTGCCGCGCCTTCCCGCCCGCGGGCGGGAAGGCGCGGCTGGCGGGAGACCATGATCCCGTTCGGGATTCCTCGTCACCCGGTCGCTCGTCCCACGCTCCCTGCTTCCTCAGTCCAAAGACACCGGCGCGCGCTTCGGCTCGCGCTCAACTTCCCGAGCTGAACGCGGCGTCGAAGGCCGCCGTGGGCGGGTCGAAGTCGAACTGGCGCAGGAACGCGAGCGCCTGCGGGGCGCCCTGGAGCCGGTCCATGCCGGCGTCTTCCCACTCAACCGATATCGGGCCGGAGTACCCGATCGAGTTGAGCATGCGGAACACGTCCTCCCACGCCACGTTCCCGCGGCCAGCGGAGACGAAGTCCCAGCCACGCCGCGGGTCCCCCCACGGCAGGTGCGAGCCCAGCCGCCCGTTGCGGCCGTCGAGCCGCTTGCGGGCCTCCTTACAGTCCACGTGGTAGATCCTGTCCCGGAACTCGCCAAGGAAGGCGACAGGGTCGAGGTCCTGCCACACGAAGTGGCTCGGGTCGAAGTTCAGCCCGAACGCCGGCGGCGGTCCACCGCCTCTATGGCGCGGTGCGCCGTCCAGAAGTCGTACGCGATCTCGCTGGGGTGTACCTCGTGCGCGAACCGCACGCCCTCGGCGTCGAACACGTCAAGGATGGGGTTCCACCGCTGCGCGAAGTCCGCGTACCCGCGCTCGATCATCGACTCAGGCACCGGGGGGAACATGGCGACCGTGTGCCAGATCGACGAGCCGGTGAAGCCGATCACGGTCTGGACCCCGAAGGCGGCCGCTGCCCGCGCCGTATCGGCGATCTCCGCCGCCGCGCGCCGTCGCACCCCTTCGGGGTCACCGTCGCCCCAGATGCGGGCGGGCAGGATGCCCTGATGCCGTTCGTCGATCGGGTGGTCGCAGACCGCCTGACCGACGAGGTGCGCCGAGATCGCCCAGCACTTCAGGCCGTACTTCTCAAGCAGCGCGTGCCTGCCTGCCAGGTACCCGTCCTCGCGCAGCGCCCTGTCGACCTCGAAATGGTCTCCCCAGCAGGCGATCTCAAGTCCGTCGTAGCCCCATGAGCTCGCCAGCCTGCACACTTCCTCAAGCGGCAGGTCCGCCCACTGTCCGGTGAAAAGGGTAAAAGGCCGCGCCATCAGAATCCCTTCATGTTTTCAGGACGGGGAGGATGTCAAGCTCTCCCATGAGTTGCCTTTCGCGGCGCTTGTCTGCACCGCATGCAGTACCCGCTGGACCGCCAGCCCGTCTGCGAACGACGGGCTGGGCTGGTCCCCGTTCGCGATTGCCGTCAGCAGATCCCTAGCCTGGTGGGTGAATGTGTGCTCCCAGCCGAGCGTGTGCCCGGGCGGCCACCAGGCATCCAGGTACGGATGAGTCGCCTCGGTGACGAGGACACGGCGGAACCCCGCTGTATCGCCGTCGTCGGACGCCACGCTGAAGAACTCAAGCTCGTTGAGCCGCTCCAGGTCGAAGGCGAGGCTGCCACGGGACCCGTTCAGCTCGATGCGCAGGCCGTTCTTGCGCCCGGTCGCGTACCTGGTGACCTCGAAGGAGGCCAGCGCGCCGGAGCCGAGCCTCCCGGCGAAGACAGCCGCGTCGTCCACGGTCACCGTGCCGCTGCCCGAACCGTCGGCCAGGGGCCGCTCGCTGACGAAGGTCGCGCTGATCGCGGAGACCCCGGTGATCTCGTCGCCGGTCAGGTAGCGGGCCAGGTCGACGATGTGCGCGCCGAGGTCGCCGAGCGCGCCAGACCCGGCGCGCTCGGCCCGCATGCGCCAGGTCATCGGCGCGGCCGGGTCGGCGAGCCAGTCCTGGAGGTAGACGGCGCGAAGATGACGCAGGGTGCCGATGCGGCCGTTGGCGACCAGCCTTCTCGCCAAGGCGAGCGCGGGGACCCGCCGGTAGTTGAAGCCGACCATGGCGCGTGTCCCGCCGGGGTAGGCGGCGTCGGCGGCCGCTTTCATCGCCTCGGCTTCGGCCAGGGTGTTGGCGAGCGGCTTCTCGCAGAGCACGTGCTTGCCCGCCTCCAGGGCGGCGATCGCGATCGGCGCGTGCAGGTCGCCGGGCGCCGAGATGTCGATCAGCTGGACGTCGTCGCGGTCGATCAGCGCCCGCCAGTCGGTCTCTGCGGCGGCCCAGCCGAAGCGGTCCGCCGCCGCCTGCGTCGCCGCCTTGTCGCGGCCGCAGATGGCGGCGAGCCTTGGCCGAAGCGGGACGTCGAACACCCGGCCCACCGTGTTCCATGCCTGCGAGTGGGCCCTGCCCATGAACGCGTAGCCCACCATGCCGACGCCGAGGCCGGCGGAGGAGTCAGTTCGCTGCGACATAAGGGTCCCATCGCGCGTCAAGCGGCGCCGGCGTCGCGAAGCGGGTCTCCACCGGCTCGAACTCGGCGCTGACGGCGGACCGCTCGATGGCGGTCATCATCTCAAGCACGTGCAGCGCCATCTCGCCGGAGGCACGGTGCGGCCCGCCGCCGCGGATGGCGCGGACCATGTCGACGACTCCGGAGCCGCGCCCGGCCGCCGCGCCCTGCGACGGGATGATGGTCCAGTCGGTGTCGCCGGCCTTGCGGACGCGCAGGTCGCCGTCGAACCGGTTCGGGTCGGGGACGGCCAGCGTGGCCTCGGTGCCGGTGATCTCGACGAAGCCCGCACGGGACAGCGGCGAGTCCCAGCTGAACAGCAGCGACGCGGCCTGGCCGCCGACGTACTCCGCGAGCGCGGCCACGTAGGTGGGCACGGCGACGCCGAACTCCGTTCCCGCGCGTGGCCCGGAGCCGATGACGCGGGACTCGCGCGGCTTGCGGCCGATGGCGGCGACCCGCCGCGCCGGGCCGAACAGCATCGCGAGCACGGACAGGTAATACGGCCCGAGGTCAAACAGCGGCCCGGCGCCCGGCGCGAACAGGAACTCAGGGTCCGGGTGCCACGACTGCGGCCCCGGACCTTGCAGGAGGGTAAGCGCGGTCAGCGGCGTCCCGATGGCCCCGGAGTCGATGAGCCGCCTGGCGCTCGCCAGGCCGGCGCCAAGCACGGTGTCCGGCGCGCAGCCGATGCGGACCCCGGCGGCTTCCGCCTGGCTGAGCAGGCCGCGGCCTGCGGCGACGTCGAGGGTGAGCGGCTTCTCACTCCAGACGTGCTTGCCGGCCGTGATCGCGGCCCCGGTCACCTCGGCATGCGCGGCGGGGATGGTCAGGTTCACGATCAGCTGGACGTCGGGGTGACCGAGCGCGTCGGCCGGGCTGCCCCACTCGGGCACGTCGTAGGCGGCCGCCTGGGCCTTGGCGCGGCCGGCGTCGAGGTCGGCGCAGATCACGACCCTCACGTCGGGGAACTTCGTGAGGTTCGCCAGGTACTGGTTGCTGATGTGGCCGCAGCCGATGACCCCGACCCCGACGGGCCGGTGCTGGCTCGCCGGGCTCATCGGGCGGGCGCCGCAGTGGCGAGCCCTTGCCCGGTGAGCCAGGTGAGGCTGTCGCGGACGGCCGTGAGCATGTCGGTGCCGCAGCGGTCGAGCTCGACCACGTGCCACTGCGCGGACGGGCAGGCGGCGAGGATCTCCGCGACCGGCATCCGGCCGGTGCCGACCGCGGTCATCGGGTCGTCCTTGGTGACAGGCCCGTCTTTCACGTGCAGGTAGCGGACCCGGTCGCCGAGCCTGCCGAGCAGGGCAGGGACGTCTTCCCCGGCGACCGCCGCCCAGTAGGTGTCCACCTCAAGGAGCACGTCCGGGTCGAGGGCGTCCGCGAGCGCTTCGAGCCCTGTCCGCCCGCCGACCGCGGAAAACTCGAAGGCGTGATTGTGGTAGCCGAACCGCAGTCCCCGGCCGGCCGCCCTGGCGGCGGCCTCGTTGAGCTCGCGGGCGAGCGCCGCGATCGCGCCGGCGTCAGCGAAGCGCTCCGCCGGGACCGACGGCACGATCACCGTGTCCGCGCCGACGGTCCGCGCGCCGTCGAGCAGCACGTCGGCGTCCTCGGCTAGGGCCTTCGCGTGCACGGCGCATACGGCCAGTCCGGCCGCGTCGAGGTCGGCGCGGAGCGCCTCGGGGTCCGTCCGCACGTCGAAAAGCTCAACGGCGCCGTACCCGAAGCCTCTGATGCGCCTAAGCACGGTCTCGCGTCCCGACGGGAGCTGGTCCCTGACGGAGTACAACTGGAGGGCCAATGGATTGCTCGTCAAGTTGCCGCAACCTTTCGCTCGGATTTCCGCCCAAACGCACGCTAAAGATCACATACAGGCGTGTCAATGGGGCCTGGGGACAAAGCCGGGGCGCTGGGCCGACGGGTGCCGAGGTCATGGGGCGCTGCCAGGGGAACCACGAATCCGTTCTGACGCGACTACGACGTACGCCGGTGACCCGGTACGCGCGGCGTGACCGGGGTTCCGCTTGGCGAGGTGGTGCCCGGCGGGGCGGGCGGGGCAACCAGCCAAGTGCGCGTTTGGGCTTGCTCTTGCCAGCCCAAACGCGCACTTGGCGCGTGCTTGACGGTGCGGCGGCGCTCGCGCAGCCAGGGCGGGGGCGCGGCGGGAGGGTCTTTACCCGGCGGCGGGCGCGGGGGTGGCGCCGGGGCGCGGCGGGAACGGGATGAGGACAGCCGTGATGTTGTCGAGGCCACCCGAGTCGATGGCGAACTTCGCCAGGCTGACGGCGGCCTCGCGCGGAGCGGTCAGCGCGGTGGGCATCGCCATGGCGGCCAGCTCGGCGGCCTCCGGCCGGTAGTTCCACAGGCCGTCGGAGCACACCAGCAGCACGCCGGGCCCTGTCGGGGTCCACTGCTCGACGTGCGCTTGCGGATCGGGCAGGTCCGCGCCGAGCCAGCGAGTGATCACGTGCGCCTGCGGGGAGGCCATCGCCTCCTCCATAGTGGCGAGGCCGGCTGCGACGATCTCCTCGGCGAGCGAATCGTCCCTGGTGACGCGCTTAGAGCCGCCGGTGATGTCGATGGTGTCGTTCGGCCCTGCCGGGGCTGGCGCGTTCGCGGCGAGCCAGTAGGCACGGCTATCGCCGAGCCAGCACACGGTGATCTGCTGCTGGCTGACGATCGCGGACACGTAGGTCGCCGCGGGGGCCCCGTCCGGCCCGGCCAGGTCGGTCAGCGACTGACCGGCGGCCTTGACCGCCATCCTGGAGATCTCGACCGGGTCATCGCCCCGGTCCGCCCCCTCGGCGAGCACCGTGATCCCAATATTCACCGCCGCCAGCGACGCCTCGTGCGGCCGAGGCGCGGAGGACACGCCATCGGAGACGATCGCGACCGCGACCGGCCCGTCGTCGGTGTCCGCGACGGCGAAATTCATCGCGTCCTCGTTACGCGAATGCCGCAAGCCGCGGTCGCTGACCCCGGCCACCTGGCCGAGATCCCATTCGATGTGGTCCCTCTCCGCTGTCGTCAGCTCCTCGCTCCCCACGACCCGTCGGCCACAGGACGGACAGTACCCATCCTCACCTGCGACAACAGGATCAGCGGAGTCTGCTGAACACGCCGTGCACGTTCTCGCGCCTGGCGAATCATTCTGCGACGTGCTCATGGCTGAATCCCCGCTCCTGTCCGCCTGGCGACATTCCGCTCGCCAGGACATTAGCCTATGTCCGCCGGGGTCAGGACGCCATTTTTTCCTTTTTCAAAGCGCTTTCTTCGCCGCCGCTGCCGCCAGCTTCCGCGCACTTCAGGCAACAGTAGCGATGAGCGGGCACGGACCGCGACATTTCACGACATCACGATCAGATTCGAACAAATGGACGCTTGGCCCGACATTAACTGGAGCATACATCATCGTGTTCACATCGTCGGGTGGCCGCCGTCGCGCTGAGCGCTCGCGGGGTGTGCAGCGGCCCGCCGCGGGGAGACCCGCGGCGGGCCGCTGCACTGCTCATGTGCCGACTTGGCTGCTTGCCGACTTTGTGTGCCGACGCCCTCCCCGTCGCGGCTCGTCAGGGGTACGGCAGGTTGATCGCGTCGCCGATGCGGTGGACGCGGAGCGCGTTGGTCTTGCCGGGGCTGCCGGGCGGGCTGCCCGCCACGATGACGATCTTGTCGCCGATGGCGCAGCGGTTCAGGCTGACGAGGGCCGAGTCGACCTCGTGCACCATGTCGTCGGTGTGCCGCACCTCGGAAACGATGAACGTCTCGACGCCCCAGGTGAGGGCGAGCTGGCTCCTGATGGCCGGGTCAGTGGTGAACGCGAGCAGCGGGATCGGCGACCGGTACCTGGCCAGGCGGCGCGCGGTCTCGCCGGTCATGGTGAACGCGACCAGGGCCTTGGCCCCGACGATGGCGCCGACCTCGACGGTGGCGCGGGCGATCGCCCCGCCGGTGGTGGTCGGCCGCCGCGTCAGGTGGTGCTCGGAGTGCAGGGAGGACTCCTCGGCCGCGGCGATGATCCTGCTCATCGTCGCGACCGCCTCGATCGGGTACTGGCCGACGCTGCTCTCCGCCGAGAGCATCACCGCGTCCGCGCCCTGGGTGACCGCGCCGGCCACGTCGGAGACCTCGGCGCGGGTCGGGCGCGGCGAGCTGATCATCGACTCGAGCATCTGGGTGGCCACGATGACCGGGCGGGCCCGCTCCCTGGCGAGCTTGATGGCCTCGGCCTGCACGGCGGGGACCTGCTCCAGGGGCAGCTCGACGCCCAGGTCGCCGCGCGCCACCATGATGCCGTCGAAGGCGTCCACGATGTCCGGCAGGACGTTGACCGCCTCCGGCTTCTCGATCTTGGCGATCAGCGGGACGCCGGGGCGGCCCATGTCCGTCATGATCTTGCGGGCCAGGCTCGCGTCATCCGGGGAGCGGACGAAGGACATCGCGACCATGTCCACTCCCGTGGCCAGCGCCCAGCGCAGGTCGCGCTCGTCCTTCTCCGGCAGCGCGGGCGCGCTGACGCTGATGCCCGGCAGGTTGATGCCCTTGTGGTCGGAGATCTTCCCGCCGACGACGACCCGCAGGTAGACCCGGCTGCCGCTGACGCCGGTGACGTCGAGCTGCACGTTGCCGTCGTCGATGAGGATGCGGTCGCCAGCCCGGACGTCGTCGGCGAGGCCCGCGTAGGTGGTGGACGCCTCGTGGGAGTCGCCGGGGACGTCCTCGGTGGTGATGATGAACTCGTCCCCCGCGCTCAGGCGGACCGGGCCGCCGGGGAACTCCCCGAGGCGGATCTTCGGCCCCTGGAGGTCGGCGAGGATGCCGACCCCGTGGCCTGTCGCGTCGGACCCGGCGCGTACGCGGCGGTATGCCTCCAGGTGGTCGGCCTGGTGGCCGTGGCTCATGTTGAGCCGCGCGACATCCATGCCGGCGCTGATCAGCGCGGTGATCTGCTCCTGGCTTGAGGTCGCGGGGCCTAGGGTGCAGACAATCTTCGCACGCCGACTCATCCTGAATCCCCTTCCGGTGGTCTAAACCACCTTAGCCGTATCCAGAGCCGCTCGTGACCCGGGTCACAAAGTGTTCAACTGAACGCGGGTCAGCGGACACGGCGGGTTAGCTCGCGCATTCCGGGGTGGGGGGACCCGCTCGTTACGCGGCGCCGCCCCGGCTCGTTAGCCCAGGCGTGATCGTGGGTCATCCACGGCGCTATTCGCCGTGGATGACCCACGATCCCCGGAACGCCCGTAATCATACCTGGATAAAATGGGGCAATTCGCCCTCACTTCGAAGGTGGTTCCCTGTCCTGACCCACGAGCCGGGCGGTGGTGACCGCCGTTAGACGAGGGGCCTTTCCGTCGGGGCGATTGGGGACGGGAGGGCCGGGCGGGGCAGGGCGCGGAGGTACTGGTCGGCGGACGCCGCCGCACTGCGGCCCTCGGCGATCGCCCAGACGATCAGCGACTGGCCGCGGCCCATGTCGCCGGCCACGAACACGCCGGGCACCGACGTCTGGAAGGACGCGTCGCGGGCCACGTTGCCCCGCGCGTCGAAGTCGACACCCAGGTCAACCAGGAGTCCCGGCTTCTCGGCGCCGGTGAAGCCCATCGCGAACAGTGCCAGGTCGCACGGGATCTCCCGCCCGGTGCCCGGCACCGGGGCGAACCTGCCGCCCTCGAAGGCCACCTCGACCAGGCGCAACGCGCGGACGGCGCCGTCGGCGTTCCCGACGAACTCCGTGGTGGAAACGGCGTAGACGCGGTCGCCGCCCTCCTCGTGCGCCGAGGAGACACGGTAGATCATCGGGTACGTCGGCCACGGCTGGTTCTGTGCCCGGCTCTTCGGCGGCCTGGGCATGATCTCCAGCTGGGTCACCGAAGCCGCGCCCTGGCGGTGGGACGTGCCAAGGCAGTCCGCGCCGGTGTCGCCGCCGCCGATGATCACGACGTGCTTGCCGGCCGCGCTGATCGGCGAGTTCGCCCCGTGCCTGTTGGCCAGGGGCAGGAACTCCATCGCCTGGTGGACCCCGGCCAGGTCACGGCCTGGCACGGGCAGGTCGCGTGCGACCCGCGCGCCGCCGGCGAGGACGACGGCGGAGAACCCGGCGAGTTGCGCCGCGGACTCGACGGGGACGCCGGTCACGAACCGGGTGCCCTCGGCCTCCATCTGGGCGAGCCGCCGGTCCAGGTGCCGCTTTTCCATCTTGAACTCGGGGATGCCGTAGCGGAGCAGCCCGCCTGCGGCGTCGTCGCGCTCGAAGACGGTCACCTGGTGCCCGGCCCGGGTAAGCTGCTGCGCCGCGGCGAGCCCCGCCGGGCCGGAGCCGACCACGGCCACGGTGAAGCCGGTCAGGGCAGCGGGTGGCAGCGGCACGACGCCGCCGTCAGCCCAGGCCCGGTCGATGATCTCGACCTCGACCTGCTTGATCGCGACCGGCTCTGCGTTGATGCCGAGCACGCAGGCCGCCTCGCAGGGCGCGGGGCACAGTCGCCCGGTGAACTCGGGGAAGTTGTTGGTCGCGTGCAGCCGGTCGGCCGCGGCGGCCCAGTCGGAGCGGTAGACGAGGTCGTTCCACTCGGGGATGAGGTTGCCGAGGGGGCAGCCGTTGTGGCAGAACGGGATGCCGCAGTCCATGCAGCGGGCCGCCTGGCGCTCGGTCCTGTCGTTCGGATAAGGCTCGTACACCTCGCGCCAGTCCGTGAGCCGGACGTCAACGGGACGCCGCCGCGGCGTCTCGCGGGCAGTCTTCAGGAAGCCCTTGGGGTCACCCATGATTACTCCTCCCCGTGCTTAACCGTGTGCGGCGGCCATGACGGCCTCGTTGACGTCCCGGCCCTCGCGCTCCGCGGCCGAGGCCGCGGCGAGTACCCGCTTGTAGTCCTGCGGCATGACCTTGGTGAACCGGCCGACGGCCACGTCCCAGTCGGCGAGCAGCCGGGCGGCTACCGCCGAGCCGGTCTCGGCGTGGTGCCGGGAGACGACCTCGCGGAGGAACTCGGTGTCGGCGTCGTCCAGCGGGTCGATGTCGACCATCTCCCGATTCAGCCGTGTGGGGTTCAGGTCGAGGACGTAGGCGATGCCGCCGGACATGCCGGCCGCGAAGTTCCGCCCGGTGGGCCCGAGGATTACCACGCGGCCGCCGGTCATGTACTCGCAGCCGTGGTCGCCGACGCCCTCGGCGACGGCCAGGGCGCCGGAGTTGCGGACGCAGAACCGCTCGCCCACGAGGCCGCGCAGGAAGATCTCCCCGGCGGTCGCGCCGTACGCGATGACGTTGCCCGCGACGACCTGGGTCTCCGCCTCGAACGGCGAGTCGGCGGCCGGGGTCACGATGAGCCGTCCGCCGGACAGGCCCTTGCCGAGGTAGTCGTTCGCGTCGCCGACGAGGCGCAAGGTGATGCCGCACGGCACGAACGCGCCGAAGGATTGCCCGGCCGACCCGGTGAACGCCACGTTGATCGTGTCGGCGGGCAGCCCCTCGCCGCCCCACCGCCTGGTCACCTCGTAGCCGAGCATGGTGCCGACGGTCCGGTTGACGTTGCGGATCGGCAGGTCCAGGTGGACAGGGAGGCCCTCTTCCAGCGCGCCCTCGGCAAGCTGGATGAGCGTGTTGTCGAGCGCCCGGTCCAGGCCGTGGTCCTGCGCGGTGACCTGGTGCAGCGGCCCGTTGAGCGAGCCCTCCGGCGCGTGCAGGACCGGGGTGAGGTCGAGCCCCCCGGCCTTCCAGTGCGACACGGCGAGCGCGGTGTCGAGCAGGTCGACCCGCCCGACGGCCTCCTCGATCGAGCGGAGCCCGAGCGCGGCGAGGTACTCGCGGACCTCTTCTGCGATGTACTCGAAGAAGGTGACCACGAACTCGGGCTCGCCGGAGAACCGCTTGCGCAGCTCCGGGTTCTGCGTCGCGACGCCGACCGGACAGGTGTCCAGGTGACAGACCCGCATCATGATGCAGCCGGAGACCACGAGGGGCGCGGACGCGAACCCGAACTCCTCGGCGCCGAGCAGCGCGGCGATGACCACGTCCCTGCCGGTCTTGAGCTGCCCGTCGACCTGCACGACGATCCGGTCGCGGAGCTTGTTGCGCAGCAGCGTCTGCTGCGTCTCGGCGAGGCCGAGCTCCCACGGGGCCCCCGCGTGCTTCAGCGAGGTCAGCGGGGCGGCGCCGGTGCCGCCGTCGTGCCCGGAGATCAGCACCACGTCGGCGTGCGCCTTGGAGACGCCCGCCGCGACCGTGCCGACGCCGACCTCGGCGACCAGCTTGACGTGCACCCGGGCGGCCGGGTTGGCGTTCTTCAGGTCGTGGATGAGCTGCGCCAGGTCCTCGATCGAGTAGATGTCGTGGTGCGGCGGCGGTGAGATCAGGCCGACGCCCGGCGTGGAGAACCGGGTCTTCGCGATCCACGGGTACACCTTGTGCCCGGGCAGCTGGCCGCCCTCCCCCGGCTTGGCGCCCTGCGCCATCTTGATCTGCAGGTCATCGGCGTTGACCAGGTACTCGCTCGTCACGCCGAACCGGCCGGAGGCCACCTGCTTGACGGCGGAGCGCCGCAGGTCGCCGTTGGGGTCGGGGCTGAACCGGTCGGGGTCCTCGCCGCCCTCGCCGGTGTTGGACCGCCCGCCGAGGCGGTTCATCGCGATGGCCAGGGTCTCGTGCGCCTCGGCGGAGATCGACCCGTAGGACATCGCCCCGGTGGCGAACCGCTTCACGATCGAGGCGACCGGCTCCACGTCATCAATAGGAATCTTCGCGCCTGGTTCTGGCGTCGCGCCAGGCTCATCGATTCCCTTGAGGCGGAGCAGGCCGCGCAGCGTCTTCAGCTTCGCTGACTGGTCATCGATGAGGGAGGTGTACTCCTTGAAGATCTCGTACCGGCGGCTGCGCGTGGCGTGCTGCAGCCTGAAGACCGCCTCGGGGCTGAACAGGTGCGGCTCGCCCTCGCGCCGCCACTGGTACTCACCGCCGGTCTCAAGGCGGCGGTGGCTGAGCCCGGCCCCGCCCGCGCCGACGGCCGCGCGGCGGGCGGCCTCCTCGGCCAGCACGGCGAACCCGACGCCGGACAGGCGCGAGGCGGTCCCGGCGAAGCAGGTGCCGATGACCTCGTCGCCGAGGCCTATCGCCTCGAAGATCTGCGCGCCGGTGTAGGAGGCGACGGTGGAGACGCCCATCTTGGACATGACCTTGAGCAGGCCCTTGCCGAGGGCCTTGATGAGGTTCATCTCCGCCCTGTTCGGCGTGATGGTGTGCTTGCCGCCGGGGGCCGACCCCCCGGCGACCCCCCGCACGTCGACCTCGCCGCGGGCGGCGAGGTCGCGGACGGTCTCGATCGCCAGGTAGGGGCAGATCGCGGCGGCGCCGTAGCCGACGAGCAGCGCGATGTGGTGGGTCTCGCGGGCGTCGCCCGACTCGACGATGAGGCCGACCCGCGTGCGGGTCTTCTCCCTGATGAGATGGTGATGCACCGCGCCAGTCAGCAGCAGGGACGGAATCGGGACAGTATCTCCCCCGGGGGCTGTATCTCCCCCGGGGGCCGACCCCCCGGTGACCCCCCGTATGAGGGGAGTCCCTCCCCCATCCCCCCCTCGCCGGGGGCTCCGCCCCCGGAAACGGCGCCTTCGGCGCCGAGTACGCGGTCAGTGGTGGCCGTTGCCGATCCGCGATCCGACAGGACGATCAGGTGCGCGCCGGCTTCGATCGCGGCATCCACCTCGGTACAGATCTCCGCGAGGCGGGCGCGCAGGCCGTCGCCGCCGCCGGACGGGTCGAAGCGGCCGTCGACGACGTGCGTGGCGAAGCCGGGCATGTTGCCGTCGTCGTTGATGTGCACGAGCTTGGCCAGGTCTTGCTCGCTAATGACGGGGAACGGCAAGGTCACCAGGCGGCAGGAGGCCGGGCTCGGGTCGAGCAGGTTCTGCTCGGGGCCGATGTTGGTCGCGAGGGAGGTGACGAGCTCCTCGCGGATCGCGTCCAGCGGCGGGTTGGTCACCTGCGCGAACAGCTGGTTGAAGTAGTCGTAAAGCAGCCTCGGCTTGTCGGAGAGCACGGCCACCGGGGTGTCGGTGCCCATCGAGCCGATCGGCTCCGCGCCCGTGCGGGCCATGGGGGCGAGGATGAGGCGCAGTTCCTCTTCGGTGTAGCCGAAAGTGCGCTGGCGGGTCAGCAGGTCCGCCGCCGTCGGCACGGTCCGCTCGCGGTCCGGCAGGTCGTCCAGGTGGACGAGGCCGGCGTGCAGCCAGTCCTGGTAGGGATGCTCGGCGGCGAGGACGGACTTGACCTCTTCGTCCTCGACGATCCGGCCGGCGGCCGTGTCGGCGAGGAAGATGCGGCCCGGCTGGAGGCGGCCGCGGCGCACGACGCGGGCGGGCTCGATGTCGAGCACGCCGACCTCGGAGGCGAGGATGACCAGGCCGTCGGCGGTGACCCAGTACCGGCCGGGGCGCAGGCCGTTGCGGTCGAGCACGGCGCCGATCACGGTGCCGTCGGTGAACGCGATCAGCGCGGGGCCGTCCCAGGGCTCCATCAGCGCCGAGTGGAACTGGTAGAAGGCCCGCCGCCTGGCGTCCATCTCGTCATGGTTCTCCCACGGCTCGGGGATCATCATGAGCAGCGCGTGCGGCAGCGACCGGCCGCCGAGGTGGAGCAGTTCGAGGCACTCGTCGAACGAACCGGAGTCCGAGCCGTCCATGTCGATGACCGGGAACAGCCGCTCGATGCCCTGGCCCGACTTGGACGCAGGGATCAGCGGGGAGGCGAGCATCTCCTCACGGGCGCGCATCCAGTTCCTGTTGCCCTGCACGGTGTTGATCTCGCCGTTGTGCGCGACGTAGCGGTACGGGTGCGACCTCGGCCACGAAGGGAACGTGTTGGTGGAGAACCGGGAGTGCACCAGGGCGAGGCTGGACTCGTAGCGCTCGTCGGACAGGTCGGGGAAGAACGGCTCGACCTGGGGCGCGGACAGCATGCCCTTGTAGACGATCGTCCGGGAGGACAGGGATGCGAAGTAGACGCTTCCCCCCTGGCTCCCGGACAAGTGCTCGACGCGCTTGCGCAGGCAGAAGGCCATCCGGTCGAGGACAAGGCCGCTCTCACCCGCCGCGCCCGCCACGAACAGCTGCGCGACATGGGGTAGCACCTCACGGGCGCCCGCGCCGCACGCGGCCTCGTTGACGGGGACATCGCGCCAGCCGAGGACGGTCAGGCCCTCGTCGGCGGCAATGTCGGCGATCTGGGCGAAGGCACGCTCGCGTTCGGACTCGTCGGTTGCCAGGAAAGCCAGACCAGCCGCGTAGCGGCCGGCTTCGGGCAGAGCGAACCCCGTGACCGCCCGGAAGAACGCGTCGGGAAGCTGCGTGAGGATGCCGGCGCCGTCGCCGGTATCCGGGTCGGCGCCCGCCGCGCCGCGGTGCTCGAGATTGCACAGAACACGCAGGGCACTGGCGACGACCTCATGGCCGCCAGCAGCCCGCAGGTCAGCGACGAAACCCACACCACAGGCGTCGTGCTCGAACCGGCTGTCGTAAAGCGAACGTTCCTTTTCCTGGCGATCCTTGCCCCTCAGGCCTCCTGGGTGAAGGGCGGGAAAAAGACCGTTCGGTCCCTCTGTCGCGGCAGGCACCATCAACACTCCTGTCGTCATTGCTCCGCTGTGCTGCGCTTGCTGCGGTGGGGACGACGCTGGCCCTGCTGGCTGCTACACGTAAGTTACGTCGAGATTACATGACTGGTGAAATACTTACCAGAGCCGGCTCGTGAGCAAACTGAAGTGATTTGGTGCACGTGCGGCGCGTGAACAATGGGTGGATGACAGCGCCGCCGGGCACCGATGCGTCGGCAGGGTTCCCCGCACGGAGCCCCTCGGATGATCGGTAGGGTCCGTGATACCCGCCCAAAACGGGCCGAAACCCGCCGATCGCGCGGCACAGCGCCGACCACGGAACCCGGTCGTCGCTGGTAATGGCCGCGTTACGCGCGGTTAGTACGATATCTGCACCCGCCGCTTCCGTGTGATATCGCCTGGTATAAGAATTCCGGCATTTAGTGTGGCGCAATTCTCATAGCGGGATGGACAGCGTTCCGACGCGATCGCGGCCGCCCGGCCCTGGCGCTGCTCGCTTGTTGCTGTTATCCCCGGCGGACGCCCTGCGCCAGGTCGGCGGTGAGGTCGCGGACGGCCGCGACGGCGTCGGCGGGGGTGGCGGCCTCGGCGATGCGGCGGACGAAGGCGGAGCCGACGATCACGCCGTCGGCGAAGCCGGCGACCTGCCTCGCCTGCGCCCCGTTGGAGACACCCAGGCCGACCGCGGCCGGGAGGGTCGTGTGCTCGCGGATGCGGGCGACCACGCCAGCGGCGCTTGAGCTGACCGCGTCCCGCGCGCCGGTGATGCCCATCAGGCTGACCGCGTAGACGAAGCCCCGGCAGAGCTTCGTGATGGCCTCGACGCGCGCTTGCGGGGAGGACGGGGCGACCAGGAAGACGCGGTCCAGGTTGTGCCTGTCGGAGGCCTCGAGCCAGGGCCGGGCCTCTTCCGGGGTCAGGTCCGGGGTGATCAGGCCCGCGCCGCCGGCGCTGGCGAGGTCCCGTGCGAAGGCGTCAGCGCCGTACTTGTCGACCGGGTTCCAGTAGGTCATGACCAGGGCGGCGGCGCCGGCGTCGGCGACGGCCGCGACGGTGTCGAAGACGTCCTTGATCTTCACGCCGCCCGCCAGGGCGTGGTAGACGGCGTCGGCGATGACCGGGCCGTCCATCAGCGGGTCGGAGTAGGGCAGGCCGACCTCGATGACGTCCGCGCCCGCCTCGACCATCGCCAGCGCCGCCTTGATCGCGGTCTGCTTGTCGGGGAAGCCGGCGGGGAGGTAGCCGACGAGGGCGGCACGGTCCTCGGCTTGCGCCTTCTCGAAGGCGGTGCTCACGGTGCTCATGCTCTGTTTTCCCTCACACACCGAAGTAGGCGGACGCGGTGGCCACGTCCTTGTCGCCGCGACCGGACAGATTCACGAGGATCAGGGCGTCCGGGCCGAGCTCGCGGCCGAGCTGCATGGCGCCGGCGACCGCGTGCGAAGACTCCAGCGCGGGGATGATCCCCTCGGTCCTGCACAGGGCGGCGAAGCCCGCCATGGCCTCTTTATCGCTCACGCTGCGGTACTCCGCGCGGCCGGTGTCCTTCAGCCAGGAGTGCTCCGGGCCGACGCCTGGATAGTCCAGGCCGGCGGAGATCGAGTGTGTGTCGAGGGTCTGGCCCTCCTCGTCCTGCAGCACGTAGGTGCGCATGCCGTGCAGGACACCGGGGGTACCCATGGTGAGCGTCGCGGCGGACCGCTCGGGGCGGCCGTCGCCGTCGCCGCCGGCCTCGCAGCCGATGAGCCTGACCTGCGTGTCCGGGATGAAGGCGTGGAAGACGCCGATCGCGTTGCTGCCGCCGCCGACGCAGGCGACGACGGCGTCGGGCAGCCGTCCTGCCTGCTCCAGGACCTGCTGCCTTGCTTCCACGCCGATGATCCGCTGGAAATCCCGGACCATCATCGGGAACGGGTGCGGGCCGCCGACGGAGCCGATGCAGTAATGGGTGTTCTCCACGGTGGTGACCCAGTCGCGGAACGCCTCGTTCATGGCGTCCTTCAGGGTCTTGGTGCCCGCGGTGACAGGGACGACGGTCGCGCCGAGCATGCGCATCCGCGACACGTTCAGCGCCTGCCGCCGGGTGTCCTCCTCGCCCATGTACACCATGCACTCGAGGCCAAGCAGCGCGCACGCGGTCGCGGTCGCCACGCCGTGCTGGCCGGCCCCCGTCTCGGCGATCACCCGCGTCTTGCCCATCCGCTTGGTGAGCAGCACCTGGCCGAGCACGTTGTTGATCTTGTGGGAGCCGGTGTGCGCGAGGTCCTCGCGCTTGAGCAGCACCCGTGCGCCGCCCGCGAACTCGCTGCCGAATCGCTTCGCCTCGGTGACGAGGGTCGGCCTTGCCGCGTAGTTCTTCAGCAGGTCGTTCAGCTCCGCCATGAACTCCGGGTCGGTGCGGGCCGCCTCGTACTCCTTGGTGAGCTGCTCGATGGCGGCCATGAGCGACTCAGGCGCGAACAGGCCGCCGTAGTCGCCGAAGTGCCCGGTGACGTCTGGCACTGGGGAAATGTCAGGTTCTGCTGGTTGCGGGGTGCTGCTCACCCGGCCACGATATCGCCTCAGGGACGCTCGCCGCGCAGCGCCGGGTGCGAACCGGCGGTCACCAGGTCGGCGACGGCGGCACGCGGGTCCTTCTCCGTGACGAGGGACTCACCCACGAGCACGGCGTCGGCGCCGGCCGCCGCGTACGCGAGGAGGTCGTGCGGGCCACGCACCCCGGACTCGGCGATCTTCACGGTGCCCTCGGGGATCCGCGGCGCGAGCCGGGAGAAGATGCTCCGGTCGACTTCCAGCGTCGCCAGGTTGCGCGCGTTCACGCCGATGACCGTGGCGCCGGCGTCGACGGCCCGGTCAAGCTCCTCGTCGGCGTGGACCTCCACCAGCGGCAGCAGGCCGATGGACAGGGCGCGCTCGACCAGCGAGACGAGCGCGGACTGCTCCAGGGCCGCGACGATCAGCAGCACCACGTCGGCGCCGTAGGCCCGCGCCTCCCAGAGCTGGTAGGAGCTGACGACGAAGTCCTTGCGTAGCACGGGAATCTGCACGGCGCGCCGGACGGAGGCCAGGTCGTCGAGGGAACCGCCGAACCGCTGCCGCTCGGTCAGCACGCTGATAATCGCCGCGCCGCCCGCCTCGTAGTCGCCGGCGAGGGCGGCCGGGTCGTCGATCGCGGCCATCGCGCCGCGCGACGGGCTCGCCCGCTTGACCTCCGCGATGACGCTGACGCCCTCGGCCTTGAGCGCGGCCAGGGCGTCAAGCGGTGACGGCGCCTTTCTCGCCTGGTCTTTCAGCTGCGCAATCGAGACGCGCGACTGGCGCTCCGCCAAGTCGGCGCGCACCCCTTCGAGGATCTCGTCGAGCACACTCACCGCGGTTCCGCCGTCTCCTAAATCGGAAATGTTGCGCCACCGATGCTAGCCGCCGCTGTCACTGCCTCTGGGCTGGCCCCCGGAAGTTTGCCTTCGCTATGCATTGGGCTTACGTTCACGTGGCCCGCGCGCCCGGCCCACCGGGCGCTTCCTGCGCTTACTGTGCGCGTGCGTCCTCGGCTGGATCCCCGGCGAGGTCTTGGGGCGAGTCCTCGGTCGGGTCCTCGCCGCCGTTCAGCGACTCCCACATCGTCGCGGAGTCCGGCGCCTGCGCCTGCCCCGGCTGGGCGCCGCCGCGGCTGTTATGCCCGCCCGGGGCGTCGTACCTGGCGGACATCACCGGCCAGTCCGGGCCGCGCAGCACCGTGGCCAGGCCCGCCGCGAAGACGAGGAGCGCGCCGAGGAGGACCGCGACGTGCCAGGGCGTGCCCGTCATGATCGCCTGGCCGGTGGAGCCGGACACGACGAACGCGCCCCCGCTCGACGAGCCGCTCGTCGTCGAGCCGACGGCACCGGAGACGGCCGCGGACTCGGGCGAGCCGACCTTGGACGCCGCCACCGAGACTACGGTCGCGGCGCTGACGGAGGTCATGACGGCGGCACCCGCGCCCGCGCCGAACAGCGCGAGCAGGACTCCCGCGACCCGCCGCAGGACGCCCTTGGTAGCGATTACCGCGGCCAGGCCCGCGAGGCCGGCGAGCGCGAGCGCGCCGGCCAGCGGCACGAGGTCGTTGCCGGACACGTCGACCACCTGCGGGGGCAGCGGCTTGGGCTGGGTGAAGACCGCCTGCGCCCACTGCTCCCTGACCGCCAGGAGGATCAGCGCGGCGCCGGCGGCGCCGATCAACAGGGCGAAGCCGTACTCGCGCTTGGCCGACGCGACCTGCCCGCTCATGAGCTGGCCGCCTCCGGCCGCTCGCCGGTCACGCTGTCCAGGACGTCCGCCTCGAAGCACGTGCGGTCGCCGGTGTGGCAGGCGGCGCCGACCTGGTCCACCGCGACGAGGATCGTGTCACCGTCGCAGTCCAGGGCCACCGACTTGACCCACTGCTGGTGCCCGGAGGTGTCGCCCTTGACCCAGTACTCCTGGCGGCTGCGCGACCAGTAGGTGCACCGGCCCGTGGTCAGCGTGCGGTGCAGCGCCTCGTCGTCCATCCAGGCGACCATCAGGACCTCGCCGGTGTCGTACTGCTGGGCGACGGCGGGGACCAGGCCATCGGCATCCCTCTTGAGCCGGGACGCGATCTTCGGGTCCAGGTTCGACGGGCGCGCGGCGTCTGTCATCGTGAGGCTCCTCATCGGACTTGCCGCTCCCTGCTCGGGGAGCGCACCGTTACAGCCTACGGTCTCCGCGTTTCGCCTGGACAAGCGGTTTACATAACTATGCTCATAATCCAGTTGCATGCTCCTGACCACCGCATACAACTGCGTCCGCCTGACGTCAGCGGGGAACCCGCATCGCGTACTCGGCCCGGTCGCCGCGGATCCGGTGGACAATGTGCGCCAGGGCCCGGCCCTCGGCGTCACTGTTAGTCCCTCTCAGCAGCAGCAGCGGCGACCCGACCGGCACCTCCAGCCAGGCTGCGTCATCCGGGGTGGCCAGCACCGCGGAGAAGCGGCGCTCGTCGCGCCAGGCCTTGATGCCATGGGCCTCGGACATGGCAGCGAAGAGGCTGTTCGCTCCGTCCCAGCCCGGTGGGGCCAACGCCGCGGGCACGACGGCGAACGACACCGACCAGGGCAGCTCATCCACCCAGCGGAGATAGCGGTATTCCACAACCGGGCCAGGGAAGCTCGTGAACCCGTATGGCTCGCCCCAGGCAGCTGCGAAACCCGCCACGGCGGGACCACCGGAGGGACCGATGACCGCCTCAGCCGTGACCGCCGCCGGCGGCAGCGTCCCCGGGACACCTGGGTAATCCACTTGGCGGACATCGAGTACGCGCTGGCGGACTGCGTGGCCCCGCTTCGCCATCGATTCCAGAAGGCTCATCTGCCCGTCGTCGATGCGGTGACGCAAGACCTGGGATGCCACGAAGCTGCCGACGCCGTGCTCGGTCCTGACGGTCCCGGCGCGGACGAGGTCGGCGAGTGCCCGCCTGATGGTCAGGCGGCTGACCCCGTACGCTGCAGCCAGCGCGGCCTCTGACGGCAGCGCGTCCCCCGGGGACAGCGCGCCGTCCTCGATCTGGCGCGCGATATCGGCCCGCAGCTGCCGCCAGACGGGCATCCCACCCGCGCGGAGCACGGGACGCGACGCCCCGAAAGCAAGGGGTTGCGGCTGGCTGACGCCCGGGTCGCTCACGGATCTCTCCTCCACTGCAGTTCAGCATCTGGGGTCAACTGTTCACCTTGACGTTCCCAGAATAGACATCAAGACGTATATACATCTAGACAAGGCAGCCCGAACGGGCAACCCGCGTTGAAAGGACACGCATGACCGCGAACAGAACCATCACACCCCGCCTCATCTTCATGATCGACGGATTCGGCTGCGATTACCTTGACAGCGGCGCGGCCCCGTTCATGTCGGAGCTCTTCGGCAAGGGTGGCAGCGCCGTCAGCGCCCTGTGGCCGACCGTCACCAACGTCAACAACGCCGCCATCGCCTGTGCCGCTCCCCCGGCCGTCACCGGGATCACCGGTAACTCGATCCTCGACCCGGAGTCGGGCAAGGACCGGTACATGGACTCCGCGCAGATGCTCAACACTCCGACCCTGCTGCAGAACCTGGTCGGCGCAGGGCCGGCGGTGCTGCCTGCTCAGCGTCAAAGGCAAGACCGGCCGGCTGCTCGGCGCGGGCGTGGACTACATCGTGTCCACCGAGGTCGTGCCACCGGAGATCGCCAGCGCGATCGGCGCGCCACCGAGCATCTACACCATCGAGGTCAACGCCTGGCTGGTGCGCTGCCTGGAGTGGCTGCTCGCGAACCGCCCGGACCTGGACACGTTCTACGTGCACACCACCGACTACCCGATGCACATGTGGGCACCGGGTGAGGCCGGCTCGCAGCAGCACCTGCGGCAACTGGACGGCGCCATCCGCTCGGTAGTAGAGGGGCTGGGCGACGCCGAGGTGTTCATCACGGCCGACCATGGCATGAACGCCAAGACCCGGGCGCTGGACCTGGGCCGGATTCTCGCCGGCCGCGGCATCACCGGGGCCATGGCCCTGTCCATCGAGAAGGACGGCATTGTCGGGCACCACCGTGACCTCGGCGGCGGTGCCTGGGTATGGACCGGCGAAGCGGACCGGGACCGGGCCGCGGAGATCCTGGCGTCGCTCGACGGAGTGGAAGAAGTCATCCCCCGCGCCGAGGCGGCCGCCAGGTTCGTGCTCGACCCGTCCCGGATGGGCGACTTCGCGGTCCTCGCCGACCGCCGGTCGGTCTTCGGGGACCTCACGACCGAGACCGAGGACCTCCCCCCCGGCTACCGCTCACACGGTTCCATTTACGAGAGTGATGTCCCGCTCATCCGCTCGAACACGCCAGATCTGGGCGTCGGCCCTGAGCCCTCGATGAACTGGCACCTGCTGCTCCCGTTCGCCGGGTCACCGGCGCACTGACGATGCAGGAGGGGCATGCGGCCGGCTGCGCGTCCGGGCCGGCAGCACCGCGCGCCGGGCCGGTGTGTGAGCCAGCCGACATTCCGAGTGGCCGCTGTCACTGCGGCCACGCCCAGTTGGTGACCTCGGGAGCGTCTTCGCCGAACTCCCTGGTGTACGCCCGGGCCTCGATCCGCTTGTCTTCCATCAGCTGCCGCAGGTGCCCGGCTGTGTTGGCTAGCCCGTCTGTCCGGTCGATGACGTCCATCACGAGGTGGAACCGGTCCAGGTCGTTGAGCATCACCATGTCGAACGGTGTCGTGGTGGTGCCCTCCTCCTTGTAGCCGCGGACGTGGAAGTTGGCGTGGCCGTGCCGCCGGTAGGTCAGCCGGTGGATCAGCCACGGGTAGCCGTGGTAGGCGAACATCACCGGCGCCGTCGTGGTGAACAGCGCGTCGAACTCGGCGTCTGACATGCCGTGCGGGTGCTCTGACTCCGGTTGCAGGCGCATCAGGTCCACCACGTTCACTACCCGCACCTTGAGTTCGGGGAGGTGCTCGCGGAGCAGCGACACCGCTGCCAGGGTTTCCAGCGTCGGCGTGTCGCCGCAGCAGGCCATGACCACGTCCGGCGGGGTGGTCGGGTCGGTGTCGGAGGACGCCCATTCCCAGATCCCCGCGCCGCGCGTGCAGTGGATGACCGCCTCGTCCATGGTCAGCCACTGCGGCTGCGGTTGCTTGCCCGCGACGATCACGTTGACGTAGTTCCGCGAGCGCAGGCAGTGGTCGGCGACCGACAGCAGCGTGTTCGCGTCCGGCGGCAGGTAGACCCGGATGACCTCGGACTTCTTGTTCACCACGTGGTCGATGAAGCCGGGGTCCTGGTGCGAGAACCCGTTGTGGTCCTGCCGCCACACGAGGGAGGACAGCAGGTAGTTCAGCGAGGCGACCGGGCGCCGCCAGGGGATCTCCCTGGTGGTCTTGAGCCACTTGGCGTGCTGGTTGAACATCGAGTCGATGATGTGGATGAATGCCTCGTAGCAGTTGAACATCCCGTGCCTGCCGGTGAGCAGGTAGCCCTCTAGCCACCCCTGGCACAGGTGCTCGGACAGGACCTCCATCACCCGGCCGTCGGGGGCGAGATGGTCGTCGCCGTCGATGATCTGCCCGTCGAAGGCGCGGTCCGTCACCTCGAAGACGTCCTGCAGGCGGTTGGAGGCGGTCTCGTCCGGCCCGAACAGCCGGAAGCTCGCCGGGTTGCGCGCGATGACGTCCCGCAGCCACGTCCCCAGGGGGCGGGTGCCCTCGGTCACGGTGGCGCCCGGACTGGCGACGGGGACGGCGTAGTCGCGGAAGTCGGGCAGGGCCAGGTCGCGCAGCAGCAGGCCGCCGTTGGCGTGCGGGTTGGCGCTCATCCTCCGGTAGTCGCGTGGCGGCAGCGCGGCCAGTTCGGGGGCCAGCGTCCCGTCCGGGCCGAACAGCTCCGCGGGACGGTAGGACCGGAGCCACTCTTCTAGCGCGGCCAGGTGGGCGGGATTGCCGCGCACGTCGCTGATGGGGACCTGGTGGGCGCGGAACGTGCCCTCGACTTGCACCCCGTCCACGGTCTTCGGGCCGGTCCAGCCCTTGGGCGTGCGCAGCACGATCATCGGCCACTGCGGCCGGGTGGCGTCGCCCAGGTCGCGTGCCCGCCGCTGGATGGCGTCGATCTCGCGGACGCAGGCGTCCATCGCGGCGGCGAGCAACTGGTGCACCAGTTCCGGCTCGTCGCCCGCCACAACGTGCACCCGGTGCCCGTAGCCTTCGAGCAGTTCGACAAGCTCGGGCTCGGGGATGCGGGCCAGCACGGTGGGGTTAGCGATCTTGTACCCGTTCAGGTGCAGGATCGGCAGCACCGCCCCGTCGGTGACCGGGTTGAGGAACTTGTTGGAGTGCCAGCTCGCGGCGAGCGGCCCGGTCTCCGCCTCGCCATCGCCGATCACGCAGGCGGCGATCAGGCTGGGGTTGTCGAAGACCGCGCCGTAGGCGTGCGCCAGCGAGTAGCCGAGCTCGCCGCCCTCGTGGATCGAGCCGGGGGTCTCCGGGGCGGCGTGGCTGGGAATGCCGCCGGGGAAGGAGAACTGGCGGAACAGCGCCTCCATGCCGGCGGCGTCCCGGGTGACGTGCGGGTAAAGCTCGCTGTAGGTGCCCTCCAGCCACGCGTTGGCCACGACGGCCGGGCCGCCGTGCCCGGGGCCCGCGAGGAAGATCATGTCCAGGTCCCAGGTCCTGATCACCCGGTTCAGGTGCGCGTAGAGCAGGTTCAGCCCCGGTGTGGTGCCCCAGTGGCCGAGCAGCCTCGGCTTGACGTCCTCCGGTCGCAGCGACCGGGCCAGCAGCGGGTTCCCCATCAGGTAGATCTGCCCCACGGAAAGGTAGTTGGCCGCCCGCCAGTACGCGTCGATCGCTTGCAGTTCGGTGCGGGACAGCGGCTGCTGCTCGGTTATCGTGACCGGGTTCATGGCTTCCCTTTCTCGGTCTGGTCGTGCCAGCCCTCGAGATCCTTCGCTATGGCGCGACAGGGCGGTATGGCCTTTAGTCCCGATACGCCCGAAAGATCCCAGTGCGCTGGGCGATCGCCTCCTGGTCCCGTGGCGCAGGCGGGTTCGCCAGGCTCGTGATGGGGTCGGTCAGCGCTAAGGTCTTGCAGCACGTGCACTGCCCGGTGGTCGTGATCCCGGCCGGGGGACCAGTGAACGGGATAACTCCCGGCACGTCGAAGGGGGCGGCGGTGATATCACCGCCGCCCCCTTCGAGTCCCCGGGATCTGTCAGGTGACCGTCCTGGGGCGGTGCCGCGAGTCCATCGGGTAACTGAGCCTGTCACGTACAGCGACGACGCCCTCCATGTGCCTGACGGCGTCGATGATGTCGAGGCCGACCAGGCTGGTCTCCGGGGTGCCCTTGATGGTGACGATGCCGTCCTTGACGGTGACGGTGAACCTGCCGGGGTCGCATAGGAACGTGCCCAGGATCAGGTCCTCGGTGACCTGGTGCTGTATCTCCGCGTCCGGCCGGCTGTACACGCTCAGCACGTCGGAGCGGGTCACGATGCCGATCAGCGTCCCGTCCTCGCTGGTGACCGGGAGCCGCTTGACCCGCTGGTCGAACATCAGGCGGGCCGCGTGGGCGACCAGCTCGTCGGGGCCGATGGTCACAGGCGGCTTGGTCATCAGGTCGACCGCGGTGACCGCGTTGACTCGTGTCCGCAGGCGCTGCCGTGTCAGGCTCTGCAGCGTCCGGGGCACGGTGCCCTCGAGTGCCTCCTTGGCCAGCAGGTCGGCCTCGGAGACGACCCCGATGACCTTGTTGTCGTCGTCGATGACGGGGAATGCGCTGATCCGCTGCTCGTGCAGAATGGCCGCCATCGCCTTGTACGGGGCGCTCTGCCTGACGGCGATCACGTGGATGCTCATCACGTCCTTGACGGTGGCGTTCATGTGGGGCCTCCTGTGGCGCTATGCCAGTTAGGTGTTGTCAGCGGGAATGACGACGACGGGGCAGCAGGCATGATGGGTGATCTCGGTGCTGACCGAGCCCATCAGCAGCCGCTTGAACCCGCCGGCGCCGCGGGAGCCGACGACGATCATGTCCGCGCCGGCGGCCGCGCTGAGCAGTTCCTCGCCGGGCAGGCCAGTGACGGCCCGGACGGTGACCGACGGCGGCTGGGAGTCCTCGCCGGCCTTCTGCAGCACGCTGTCCGTCTCCTCCTGAGCCGCCTCGCGTGCCTGCTTGGTGAGGTCCGGGTCTCCGGGATAGGCGACGGGGTCGCCCCAGTGGCCGGCTACTGCCTGGTGGACGACGAGGACGGTGAGCGGCTCGTGCCGGACCGCCGCCTCGTTGACGGCCCACTCCAGGGCATGGCGGGAATGGTCTGAGCCGTCGATACCGACGAGGATGCCTGGCATCTTCTTCTCCCTACGCTTACCTGTGTCTTCACCGGTAACGCTAGGCCTGCGGGCCGTCGGCGTTCAGGGGCGCACATCCCGGTATCGCGGGGCCGTCAGGCCCGCCGCGTCTGGGACTAACGTCCGTTGCCATGCCCGAGAACCTGTCTACGCTGGGGTGAGGTTTCGGGATTGTTCGGCGCCGGGCATTGTGTGGCCGGACACGACGGCTGGAGTGCTCGCGATGACAAGCCAGGCAGATAGCGACAGCGGCACGGCGGCCGGGCAGATCACCGTGTTCCTGCTCGATGATCATGAGGTCGTCCGCAGGGGCGTGCGTGACCTGCTTGAGGCGGAGCAGGACATCAAGGTGGTCGGCGAGGCGGGCACGGCGTCCTCCGCGCTGGCCCGCATCCCGGCGCTGCGGCCGGACGTGGCCGTGCTTGACGTACGGCTGCCGGACGGCGACGGCGTCTCGGTGTGCCGGGAGATCCGCTCGCGGATGCCCGAGGTCGCTTGCCTGATGCTGACCTCGTTCGGCGATGACGACGCCTTGTTCGACGCCATCATGGCTGGGGCAGCCGGATTCGTGCTCAAGCAGATCCGGGGCACCGACCTGGTCGGCGCGGTGCGAACGGTCGCCTCGGGCCGGTCGATGCTGGACTCGGGTGCGGCTGGCCAGGTGATGGCCCGGCTGCGCGGCCAACGGGACAAGCCCGACCCGCTGGCCGGGCTTACGCCGCAGGAACGCAGGATCCTTGAGCTGATCGGCGAGGGCCTGACGAACCGGCAGATCGGTGAGCGGCTGTTCCTGGCGGAGAAGACCGTGAAGAACTACATATCCGGGCTGTTCGCCAAGCTCGGCATGGAGCGCCGCACCCAGGCGGCAGCCTACGCGGCCCGGTTGTCCAGCGACTCCGCGACACAATGAATCAAGACCGAGGGCCCGCCCGTCAGGGACCTTGTGCCCTCGGCCTGGGGCCCTGGTCAGGGGCATCCTGCGTGGTATGGACTTCAACGGCACGACACTCGAGCACCTGTCACGAGGTGAGTGCCTGCGGCTGGCGGGACAGGTGCCCCTGGGCAGGATCGTCTACACGCGGCAGGCGCTGCCCGCGGTGGAACTCGTGAACTTCGCGGTGGCCGACGGCGACATCGTCATCAGGACGGACGCCGGCGGCAAGCTCGCCGCCGCGACTCGCGGCGCGGTCGTCGCCTTCGAGGCGGACAGCGTGGACGTCACCGGGCATGCGGGCTGGAGCGTGACGATCGTCGGGTACTCCCGGGCGGTGACTGACAGCGAAGACATCCGCCGTCTGGAGCAGACCGGCCTCGACCCGTGGGCACCGGGGAAACGAGATCACTTCATCCGGATCTCCCCGGCGATCGTGAACGGGCGGCGGATCGCCGCCCGGCGGCTGGCAGGGGACGGCGATGCGCGTCCTGTCTGAACGGCAACTGGCGGTCGCGCTCGGCGGGCTGGGCGACACCCCGAGAGTCGTGGCCGGCGGTAATTTCGCCACCCCGTGGCGGGCGCTGGACGTGCTCGACGGCGCTGTCGCCCGGTACCGGCTGTTCGCCCTGAACGCGCAGGCGGGAATGCCGGACCGCGCGGGCGTGACGCTTGAGTCGCCGTTCGTCGGGCCGGGCATGCGCGGGCGCGGCCGGCTGAGGTACTTTCCCTGCCGCCTGTCACTGGTGCCCGCGCTGCTGGCCAGCGCCCTGCCGCCGGATGTCGTGCTAGTGCAGACGTCCGTGCCGTCCGATGGCACCGTGTCGCTCGGTACTGAGGTGAACGTGCTCCCGGCGGCGATCGAGGCCGTCCGGGCCCGCGGCGGGCTGGTGATCGCGCAGCTCAACCCGCGGGTCCCGTACACGTACGGGGACTCGGAGTTGCCCTGCGACGTCATCGACTACGCGATCGAGGCGGAAGTGCCGTTGCCTTCTCCGCAGGAGCGGCCCGCGACGGAATCCTCTGCCGTCATCGGCGACCGGGTGGCGGCGCTCATCGGCGACGGCGCGACGTTGCAGGCCGGCATCGGCGCTGTCCCTGACGCCGTCCTGGCCGGGCTGCACGGCAGGCGGGGGCTGGCCGTGTGGTCGGAGATGTTCAGCGACGGCGTGCTCGGCCTGGCCAAGGCGGGCGCGCTCGACCCCGGGCAGCCGGTCACCGCGTCGTTCGCATTCGGCAGCGCGGACCTCTACGCCTGGATGGACCGCAACCCGGACGTGCGGATGCTGCGGACCGAGACGGTGAACGACCCGGCGCGGATCGCCCGCCGCCCGCAGCTGGCCTCAGTCAACAGCGCGCTCCAGGTCGACCTGTTCGCGCAGGCCAACGCGACCTGGGTCAGCGGGCGGGTCCACTCCGGATTCGGCGGGCAGACAGACTTCGTGGTCGGCGCCCTGCATTCCCGGGGTGGCCAGGCGATCATCGCGCTGCCGTCCTGGCACCCCAGGGCAGACGTGTCCACCCTGGTACCCAGGTTCGACGGGCCGGTGACGTCCTTCCAGCACAGTTACATCGTCAGCGAGCAGGGCACCGCGACCGTCTGGGGCCACGACGCGTCCGGGCAGGCCGAGCAGATCATCGAGCACGTCGCGCACCCGTCGGTAAGACAGCAGCTCCGCGAAGCCGGCCGTTCTCTCGGCCTGCGTCTCTAGGGCCGCCACCCATCCGACCTGGATGCGGGGGCGGCTGCGACCGGAACTCGCCATTCCAGCCTGGTTCCCGGTCGCGGTGCGGCGGGTTCGGCCTGGCCCAGCCGCAGCTCACCGCCCAGTTCCGCGGCGCGGTCGGCGAGGTTGCGCAGTCCGCTGCGGCGGCCTCCCGGCGGGATGCCTGTTCCGTCGTCGGTCACGATCACGCTGAGGATCCCGTCCTGGTCAACGTCCAGGGTCACGTCTGCGCGGCTGGCGCCCGCATGCCTGGCCATGTTGGACAGCGCCTCGCGCAGCACGGCGAGCGCCTGCTCCGTCAGTTCCTCGTTGTTCAGCGTCCGCAGCCCGGAGCCGAGCCGCAGGGACGGGGCGAAGCCGAGCACCGCTGTCATCTCCTCGACCAGGTGAACGATGTCGGCACGCGGATCGGACGGGCGGGCGGCGTCCCTGGCCTGCAGCGCGAAGATGGCCCCGCGGATCTCCTTGATGGTCTGGTCCATGTCGTCCACCGCACGGGACACGCGGTCAGCGACCTCCGGCCTGCTGATCATCGGAATGGTCCCCTGCAATGACATCCCCGTCGCGTACAGCCGCTGGATGACCAGGTCGTGCAGGTCGCGGGCGATCCGGTCCCTGTCCTGGTACACCGAGAGCCACTCGGCCTCCGCCCGGCTGGCCGCGAGCTCAAGCGCGACGCCGGCCTGGGCGGCGAAGGAGGCCGCGAACGACACCTCCGCGGTCGGGAAGGGCTCCCTGCCATGCCGCCGGCCGATGGTGAGCACGCCACGGTGGCTGCCGGGTGCGCCCAGCGGGAACACCACGGCGGGGCCGACGTGGCTGATCGCGGCCCGCATCGCAGCTGCGGCGCGCTCGTCACCCGCGAAGTCCGCGCTCGTCACGGGGTCACCAGTGGCGAGCACCTGCCCGGATATCGACTGGCCCGTCGGGAGGACCAGCCCGCGGACGGCCTGCGCGCCGTCCCCGTCCGCGTAGGTCACCGTCAGGCGCCGCCCCTCCTCGTCCGGGAGCGCGAGGACCGCGATATCGGCATCCGACAGTTCCCGCGCCTGGCTGGTGATGCGCGCGAGGACCTCGCCTGGTTCAGTACCGGACAGGAGCGCCGTGGTGACCTCGGAGCTGGCTTGGATCCAACGCTGGCTGCGGCGGGCCGCCTGGTAAAGCCGCGCGTTCTCCGCCGCGACTCCCGCCGCGGCACCGAGCGCTAGGAGGACCGCCTCGTCATCCTCGGTGAACTCCCCGCCGCCGCGCTTGTCGGTGAGGTAGAGGTTGCCGAACATCTCATCCCGCACCCGGACCGGGACACCGAGGAACGACCGCATGGGAGGGTGCCCGGCCGGGAATCCCGACGACTCCGCGTGCTCCGCAATGCTCGCCAGGCGCAGCGGCCACGGTTCCTTAATCAGCAGGCCGAGCAGGCCGCGCCCTGCTGGCCAGTGGTCGATCCGGCCGATCTCCTCTTCGGTCAGGCCCACCGGGATGAACTCGGCTAGCTGCCCGTCGTTGCCGATGACGCCCAGCGCACCATAAGTCGCGTCCACCAGCTCTACGGCGGTCTCCACGATGCGCCGCAGCGTGGACTCCAGGTCCAGGCCGGAGCTGACAGCGACAACGGCCTCAAGCAGGCCCCGCATCCGGTCCCTGGTAGCAAGCACCGCCTGCAGCCTGCCTTGCAGCTCATCGAGCAGCTCATCGAGGCGAAGATGCGGGAGCAAATCAGGGCGGCCACTGGCGTCAGGCTCCACAGGTAGCCCCCTCCCTGGCGGCGGTGCAGCGACAGCTTATCGGTTATCCGCGCTGCCGGGCAGGGTGAGCAGGCCCCGGATGGTGATTGCCGCCAACCGGGATATCAGCCCGCAGCCGGGACGATCGCGACCGGGCCCCGGGCATGGTTGAGCAGTGCGTGCTGAATCCCGCCGATCGCGGAGTGGGAACCGGTCCCGTCGTGCCTGCCGATTACGACGAGGTCCGCGCGAGCTGAGTAGCTGGCCAGCACATGGGCAGGGTGGTCGCGCACCACGTCCTGCCAGACGGTCACCTCGGGATACTTGTCCCGCCACGCCCTCAGCACCTCGGACAGGTTCAGGTCGGCCTCCGCCGCGACGTGCTGGGCGTCGGCGAGCTGCCCCGTTGCATTCCCGCTGCTGGCGTGATCGCTAAGCGCGGAGCGGAACCAGTTCCAGGAGTGGACAGCGATCAGGGTGGTGCCGCGCAGCGAGGCCTCATCGAATGCGTACGCCAGCGTGGCGTCGGTGTCGCGCGGGTCGCGGATGCCGACGACGATCTCGCGGTGAACGGCGCTCGTCTCTTCCCTGACCACAACGACAGGGCAGCGGGCTTGCATGGCCGCATACCTGCTGACCGAGCCGAGCGTCATCGCGGCGAATCCTCCCGAGCCGCGGGCGCCCACGACGAGCATCAGCGCTCCGGAGCCGCTCTGGGTGACCACCAGTGCTGGCGGGCCGGCCAGCAGGTCGACATCGATGTGTTGCCTAGGCGCGACTTCGCCCGACCGCGCGATGGCTTCATCGAGTGCCCGGCAGGATGCACCCTGGAGCCTGGCGGCGACCGTCTCCGGAGCCTGAGTGCGGGTGCGCTGGCGCGGCAGCAGGGCGGGCACCGAGACGATCCGCAAGGGCGCCCTGTGCCGCCGCGCCTCTAGTGCGGCCCATTCCACCGCGCGCAGCGACTCCTCAGAGCCGTCCACGCCTACCACGACAGGCATCGTAGTCATGACTTCCTCCCCGGCATCTCCACGGTCTCGCCTACAGCTGGCTCCCCACGAGTACGGCCAGGTCAGCGAGGCGGGAGGTGTAACCCCATTCGTTGTCGTACCAGCCGAACACCTTGACGAGCGTCCCGGCCGCCTGGGTCAGCGCGGAGTCGAACACGCAGGACGCCGGGTCGCCGATGATGTCGCGGGACACGATCGGGTCGGTGCTGTACCGCAGGACGCCCGCTAGGGACCCGGCGGCCGCCGCGGCGTATGCCTCGTTTACCGTCTCGGCGGTCGCTTCCTTGCCGATGACGACGGCGAGGTCGGTGAGTGATCCGTCCTCCACGGGGACCCGGACCGCTACCCCGTCCAGCTTCCCGGCGAGTGCGGGGATGACTTCACCGGTGGCGCGGGCCGCGCCGGTTGTGGTCGGCACGATGTTCGCCGCCGCCGACCGGGCGCGCCGCAGGTCCTTGTGCGGCCCGTCGAGCAGCATCTGGTCCCCGGTGTAGGCGTGGATGGTGGTCATGAACCCCCGCTCCACGCCGAAGGCATCGTGCAGAACCTTGACCATCGGCGCCACGCAGTTCGTGGTGCAGGACGCGTTGGAGATCACGTCATGCCGGTAAGGGTCGTAGTCGTGCTCGTTCACGCCCAGGACGACCGTGAGGTCAGCGCCCTTGCCTGGGGCGGAGATGAGCACCTTCCGGGCCCCGCCCTTCAGGTGCGCGGCAGCCGCGTCGCGGCTGCGGAACTTGCCCGTGGCTTCCACCACGATGTCCGCGCCGAGCCCGGCCCAGTCAATCAGCGCGGGGTCCCGCTGCGACAGCACCGCGATCTGGCTGCCGCCGACGGTCAGCTTATGATCCGCGTACTCCACGTTCCTGCCGAGCCTGCCGAAAGTGGAGTCGAACTCCAGCAGGTGCGCCAGGGTCCTCGCATCAGTGATGTCATTGACCGCCACGACTTCGAGGTCAGCGCGGTCCAGCGCGAGCCGGGTGAACGCGCGCCCTATCCGGCCGAAGCCGTTGATCCCAACCCTTGTCGTCATCTTGTTCCCTCCTCGGTTTCTATCCGCAGCCTGTCCCCATATCCGCACGGCGGCTACCGGCAAAGGTCACCTGTTGCGGGGACCTTCAGCCAGTCGGGCTGAAGGTCCCGGGACAGCCGGTCATAGGGCCCTGCCGGTCATCAAGCGGGCTGCGGGACCGTAAGGGCAGAACGTGTCTTGCCGTCTGGACGGGTGACAACGATGAGTGCCAGGAAGCCGAAGCCGGGCGTTAGCCGCCTGGGCAGGTTCGCGCGGCGGTGGCGGTTCGACCGCAACCCGCTCCGGCGTGCCACGGACCGAGCCGAGACCGCCGTGCTGGCCGTGCTCGTGGCCGCGTTCCTGATCGGCGCGCCCTTTGCCGCGCTCGCGACGGGCGCGTGGGTACACGGCATGGCCCGGCAGGCACAGCTCGCCCAGGAGGCTTCGCGGCGTCAGGTCACCGCGGTCGTGCTGGCGGTAACCGCGCCCTCCGGCGGCGGCGAGGACCTTGCCTGGCAGGCACAGGCACGGTGGCGGGCACCCGATGGCCGCGAGGTCACCCAGGAGGTACCTGTTGCGTCCCTCATAGCGGTGGGCGGGAAGCTTCAGGTCTGGACGGACTTCACCGGTGATTTCACTACCGCGCCGCTCCTCGACTCCCAGGTGGCCGGCCAGACGGATTCCGGGGAAGCACTCGGAGTCATCGCGTCAGCCGCCGTACTCACCCTGGCCGGGGCGGTGGCCCTCTGGACACTCAACAGGCGCCGGATGGCCGCCTGGGACGCGGACTGGCATGCGACGGGTCCACGCTGGACAACCCGCGCCTGAGGATGCCGGCTGCGCCCTTTGTGACGAAGGTCCGGCCTAGGCGGGACATCCGGCCGTGGCGGCCGGGCCACCACGGCGGAAGACTCAGGAGTGAGGGAGAAAGGGAGTGAGAACTGATGCCACGCACTGATACTCACCTCGATGGGATGCTGCGCCACCTGGGTGCGGCGTATTACGACTCCCTACAGGGCCGGGCTACCCAGGCCGACGTGACCCGGGCGGTGGACAACGTAGCGGAGCACTTGAACGAGCACGGCCGGCCTCCGGCATCCGGCGCGACTGCCACCCGGCAGGTGGTTCATGAGGCCCGCACCGGCCGGGATGCAGGCGTCCACGGATGGTCGCGGAAGGTCGGCGATGTGATGGCGACCTCCGTCGTCACGGTTGACCGGGCTACCCCCTACAAGGAGATCGCCCGGCTGCTGGCAGAGCACCGGATCAGCGGCATGCCCGTGCTGAAGATGGGCCGCGAGGTGGCAGGCGTCGTGACAGAAGCTGACCTGCTCGCCGCGGAGGCCGACACGGCACGCCGGCTGCGTTCCGCCGGCCACCGCCTGCGCCTGCCATCCCGCGCCAGGCGGCACCCGGCTCTCACCGCTGGTGAGCTCATGACCACCCCGGCCATCACGGTCGGCCCGCACGTGACCGTCCATGCGGCCGGCCGCCTGATGAGCACCCGGCGCGTAAGGCTGCTGCCAGTCGTCGACGAAGACGCCACGCTGATTGGCGTTGTCAGCCGCCGCGACCTCCTAACCGTGTTCCTCCGCACGGACGAGGACATCGAGGCCGACGTCCGCCAAGTGCTCGACGAGATCCTCCTGGTCGGACCCGGGGAAGCGGACGTAGCAGTGCGGAACGGGATCGTGACTCTCACCGGAACGCTGGACCCCGCGACAGGGACTCACGGGGACCTCATCCCGGTCGCGGTCCGGCTGATGTGGGACGTCGACGGCGTCGTCGACGTCATCGACAGGCTCGGCCAGTCCCAGCCCGTCACTCACCCAGAGTCCGCACCACCCCCGCAGGCAAGCTAAAGCGCCGAAAGGACGTGAAGAGGATCCCGGTCGCCGCCGACGAGAAGTAACCCCACCCCGCTGCTGGCCGGCCCTCTCGGCGGGCCGGGCAGCGTTCTTGCCCGGCGTGCTGGCCCTCGAAAGCGCGGCAGGCCGCGCACGGTCAAGGCCCTAGCCGAGACCGAGATAGACGAGATAGAGGGAGCAGAGAATGCCAGCACTAGAACACCGCACCGGGCCCCGCATCGTGGCGGGGATCGACGGCTCGCCCTCGTCCATAAGCGCCCTGCGCTGGGCCATCCGGCAGGCTGGGCTCACCGGCGCGACCGTGGACGCCATGATCGCCTGGCACTACCCGGTCTCCGCCGGCGGGTACGGATGGGCACCAACAGGTATGGGAACAGCCTTCGACTTCAAGGAAAACGCGGAGAAGGTCCTGGCCGACGCGATCGGCACGGCCTGCGACCCGGGCAGCGGCGTCATCGTGCGCGCCCGCGTTGTCGAGGGCAATGCCGCGCAGGTACTGCTCGATGCCTCCGACGGCGCCGACCTGCTAGTGGTAGGCAGCCGCGGGCACGGCGGATTCACCGAGGCGCTGCTCGGCTCGGTCAGCCAGCACTGCGTGCATCACGCGAACTGCCCCGTTGTCGTGATCCGCGGCCAGGAATGAATGCCGCGGTTGAAGTTGAGGGCGTGACGAAGCGGTTCGGCGGCACGCTAGCGCTGAATGACGTGTCGTTCAGCGTCCAGCAGGGCGAAGTCCTGGCACTCCTCGGCCCCAATGGCGCGGGGAAGACCACCTTGATCCGGGTGCTGACGACGCTCCTGGCGGCCGACAGCGGCCGTGCCCGGGTAGCGGGCCTGGACGTCCAGAAGGACGCCAGGGCGATCCGGTCGGTGATCGGGCTCGCGGGCCAGTACGCCACCGTCGACGAGCTGCTCACCGGCCGGGAGAACCTTGAGCTCATCGGGCTCCTCTACCACCTGGACAAGGCGGTGTACCGGCGCCGTGCGCAGGATGCCCTGGAGCGCATGTCGCTCACCGGCGCCGGGGACGATCAGGTCAAGACCTACTCGGGCGGCATGCGGCGGCGGCTTGACCTGGCTGCCAGCCTGATCGGCCGTCCGCCGGTGCTGTTCCTCGACGAGCCGACCACGGGCCTTGACCCCCGGACGCGGAACGACCTGTGGCAGTTCATCGAGGATCTCGTGGCTGAGGGCACGACCGTACTGCTCACGACCCAGTACATGGAGGAAGCAGAGCACCTGGCCCGGGCCATTGTCGTCCTGGACGCCGGGCGCGTCGCCGCCCTGGGAACGGCCGACGAGCTCAAGGACCAGCTAGGCGGCAACGTGCTCGAGGTGCAGGTGACCAAGCGCGCCGACCTTGAGAAGGCCGCCTCGCTCATCGCGGGCCTGGCAAGCGTGCCGCCCCGTCTCGATGCCGCCCTCAACCGCGTCACCCTCCCGGTCAAAGGAGGCGCCCGGCTACTCATCGCGGCCGGGCGGGCGCTCGACGACGCAGGAATCGAGCTGGAGGACCTGGGGATCCGGCGGCCCTCGCTCGACGACGTCTTCCTGGCAATCACCGGCCACCCGGCGGCCCCAGGCGACGACGCAGGCCGGGCACCGCACTCACCGGAGGCAGGCCAGTGACTAGCGTGGCAATCAGGCAGCCGACGGCCCAGGCGGTACCGCTGACCCTGAGACTCGCTGTCCGCGACATCGGGGGCATCACCAGGCGCAACCTGCTGCGGATCATCCGCACACCCCAGCTGCTGTTCATGTCGGTCGTCCAGCCCACCATCATCCTGCTGCTCTTCCGCTACGTACTGGGAGGGGCCATCCGCGTTCCCGGGCTCGACTACGTCAACTACGTCGTGCCGGGCATCTTCCTCGAGGCGGTCCTGATCGGCGGCATGACCACGGCGCTCGCCCTGGCCCAGGATCTCCAAGCCGGCATAGTCGACCGCTTCCGGAGCCTGCCGATGACCCGGTCGGCGTTCCTGGCCGGACGGACCCTCGCCGACATATGCCGCAGCGTGCTGGCGCTGGCGTTCATCATCGGCCTCGGGATCGGTGTCGGCTTCCGGTTCCACAACAGCGCCGGGGCATGCCTAGCCGGCGTCGCCCTGATCATCGCCTTCGGCTACGCCTTCACCTGGGTCTACGCCGCGATCGGGCTGGCCGTGAAGGATCCCCAGACCGCCCAGATGACCTCCATCCTGCCCATGTTCATCCTCTTCTTCGCCAGCTCCGCGCTGGTCCCCGTGTCCACCATGCCCGGCTGGCTGCAGCCATTCGCCCGGAACCAGCCGGCCACCGTCACCATCAACGCCGTCCGGGCCCTGTTTGAAGGCGGGCCCGCCTACCATGACCTGTGGCAGGCGGCCCTGTGGTGCGCCGGAATCTTCGCCGTCTTCCTGGCCATCTCACTGAACCTCTACCGCAAAGCCACGGCCTGACCGCAGTCAGCGGGCTGCCTGGGCACGCTATCCGGGACGGCGGGTTTCAGCAGGGGTGCCAGTCTTGGAGCGCGGCGATGAGCGTCAGGCGTACCTGTTCGACGACTGCGCTGGGGCTTCGGCACGTGAGGGAGGCTTCAGCTACGGCGAGGTCGGCGGCGAGTGGTCCGTCGTGGAGCACGTAGGCTACCCAGCGGGAAAAGTCGTGGCCTGGGCAGTGGTGGCGCAGGACGCCCTCGTCGCAGCCGGCGAGCTCGGTTTCCAGTTCAGCGAGGTTGGCGGCGACGGCCCCGGTGGGGGCGTCGGGCTCGGTGCGGAAGTGGAACCGGTGGGCGGGCTCGACGCCGGTCTGGTCGTATTTGTGCTCATGGCGCAGGTGAGAGGTTAGCCGGGTCCCTATGGTGAAGGCCACCGGCTGGCGGGGGTGTTGTCGCCAGGCCAGCACGGCTCGCCCGGGTGGCCCGTCGAGGAGCCGGGCGATGTCGGCGCGAGGCATGCCCGCAACCGCTGCGGTGAGGTCGACGAACGCGTTGTCGGGGCAGGCTGAGCCGAGGGCGAGCACGGCGTCGAGGGAGGCGAGGGCATCAGCTGACAGTTCCTCGGGCTTCCAGGTGATGAGCAGGTAACCTTTGGCGGCGGGGTTGAACATGCTGTGCGCGGTCCCGGTCCGGCCGACGGGCCCGTGGGCTTCGTCGATGGCCACCCACTGCGGCAGGCCGGTCGCGACGCGGTGAGCTTCGATTTCACCGGCAAGGCGCGCCGCGTAGCTGGCCTGGCTGTCGGCGTCGAGGTGAGACGCGTCGATGACCACGGAGGAGTAGCCGTTGCGCAGGAGGCGCACTACGTCGGCCGGGTCGGCGAGGCGGTCCTCGTGCCCTCCGGTAACGAAGACTCCGTGCAGCTTGCCTAGCCCCCGGTGATCGCCTTCAGGGTCGAAGACGATCAGGGAGTAGCCGAGCTGCACCAGCTGTTCCAGGATCAGCCCGGCCAGGTAGGACTTGCCGTCTCCGGTGCCGCCGTAGATGGCGACGTTGAGCTGCGAGGCGGGCAGGAGCACCGTTTCGCCGAGGTCGTCTGCCCCTAGGACGAGCTGCCTGCGGCGGGGATGCACGCACCCGCGCCCGGCCAGCAGCGGTCCCCGGAGCAGTTCGGCCACCCCTTGTCCGTCCGGCAAAGACAGCACCACGTCCGCGTGCGAGCGGATGGCGTCGACTGCGTTGGCGACGGCTACGCCGACCTCACAGGCATCGAGCAGGCTGTGGTCGTTGTCGGCGTCGCCGACGCCGATCGCGTTGTGCCGTGACAAGCCCATATCATCCAGTGCCTCGATTAGGCCGCTGCCCTTCGTTACCCCGGCTGGAAGGATCATCAGCTCACCCCGGTTGCGCACGAGCCGGCAGTCCAGGCCGAGCTCGCGGATCACTTCCGAAGCGGTCGGCTCGCTCGAGGCGGCACAGGCGACCAGCACCTGCCCTGAGCGATGCGCGACCCCGCGTGCGTCAAGCCCGGCGCTCACGGCGCGGCCGACGGGGGCGGCCAGCAGGCGTACACCGGCCCGGGTGGCCAGCACGGCGCCGTTCTCCGCGACGACCGCGTCGACATGATCCAAGGCACCAGGGAACACGGCCTGCAACTCGCTCATGATCCGCCCGGTGACCAGGATCACCCGGATCTGCCGGGCGCGAGCCTCGGCGAGCACGGCGAGTGTCTCGGGCTTGACCTGGCCGTCAGCCAGGGTGCCGTCGTAGTCGATCGCTACCGCCCGGAAATACGCAGGGGTCTGCGCGGTCATGGCCGTCGCCTTCCTATCGTCGTCGTCCGGAACCCATCAGACCGGTGCAGCGGGTCGGATCCCGGGACGCGTCGCAATTTGCGGCCCGCTACCGGGGTGGCGGACGTAGCCGGATGCCCGGCGCCGGATGAGCTGGCCAGCAAGGCAATGGCCGCAGCCATCCGGGATGCTGCTTCACCTCCAGCGCCGCTCGCCTCATGGGACTCAAGGACACTGTGCCGCATGGCCGCCGCCCCGGCCCAGGGGCGCAGGTCCTCCCGCAGCAGGACCAACAGGCCGTCGAGTTCCGCCGTGATGACGGAGCCGGGACCGAAGCGGTCACTGTTCTCGCGCGTCATCCCGTCCCGGGCGACCGGAGGGCGTATGCGAGTCAGCACCCTCCGTTCGGGAAAGACCTAAGTACTTCTTCCGAACGGACGGTGGTTTCTCCTGTCCGTCGGCGCCTGCCAGCGGGTACTTGACGACATCGGCTGGTCCTGCAACACCGCTGGTCGCGGCGAGTGAGGCACGGACCGCTGAGGAAGTACCTGCGCTCGTCAGGGAGCACGCCCTCCACGATCAGCAGCCCTAGAAGCACCCTGAAGGCGATGAGCCTGCGCAGGTTTTATTCGTCCCACTTAACCGCGAATATGTTCGCCAGCTGGCTCATGACTCATCCTCTATACGGGTTGCTGCCGGGGCTGATCGGGCCCAGCAGCCGGGGCGGCGGGAGCCGGACTCGCCTTCCGGGCAAGTTGCACGGCTCCGATGAACACCCGGATGCCCAGGCAGGCCCGTAAGTTCGTCGCGGTTCGTCGGGTCACCGTTGCGGCAGGGCTGAAAGCTCAGCCGCGATGCTGTCAGCCCATTGGGTGATGACGGCCCAGTCACGGAAGTCTCCGCGCATGCCGCGAAACACCAGGAGCGAGGCTCGCTGCGCGACGCTGAGAGCTTGCGGGTCGAGTTTGCCGGCGAACATCCGGTGACCGCGGACCGGGATAGCCTGCCGGATCTGGGTGACGTCGGCGGGGTCCTGCTCCATCGACTGGACGAGCTTCCTGGAAGGGTCGCCGACCGGCCCGCTGGAAAACAGCCAGACGGAGCGGGCGGCCAGCGGGTCGCGGAACCGGATCGCGAAGTTTTTTGCCGGGGCGAGCCAGTGGCCTGCGTAGACGGCGCTGCCGAGGACCACGGCATCGTAGTCCTCAATGGAATCAACGGCTGCGGGCGGGACGATATCGACCGCGATGTGGTCGTTGTCCAGCGTCTCCCCGATGACACGGGCAATCTCGGTCGTCGACCCGTGCCCGGAAGCTACCGATACCAGCACTCGCGGCCGATACTTGGGACTGTTCATCAGGTGCCCCCATCCGGGTAGGCCTGCTCGGGTTCCGAGGCAGTGGCGCCGCCCGCGAGCTGGTGTCCGCCGCCCAGGGTCACGCCGTCTCGGGTGACCCTGACGTCCACTCTCCCGCCGGCCAGCGTCGGCCGCCACGGCTGAATGTCCTCCGCTCGCCTGGACTTTCGTCACCCGAGGACATGCTGCCGCCCTGATCCTTGCCCATGGCGTGTCCAGCGCCGCTCGGTTGCCCGCCGTCCGGCGTCCCGCGCGGCCGTCCGGCGCTTGTCCAGCGCCCGCCGGGCCAGCACGCCGGTCACGGTCAGCGTGGCTGGGGTGGACGGCCGGCAATGCTGCGGACGGAACCGACAGAGGGGATGCATATGGCTACGACGGTCGCCGTCAACGGCTTCGGCAGACCGGGGCGGGCTGATGGTCCCGAAGCGCCGGGAACAAAGCCCCTGGCCGGCCGGAGCGCGGCGGAGCAGGCTCGCAAGTGGACGGATAGAGGGAAGGAATCGTGATGACAGGTCAGCAGCGACGGATCGTTGTAGGCGTCGACGGGTCTGGCTCGTCGAAGGCGGCACTGCGGTGGGCCATCCGGCAGGCGAAGCTCACCGGGAGTTCGGTTGAAGCGGTGACCGCGTGGCGTTACCCGACTGTGTATGGGCCCGCCCCCGGCTTTGATGACGCGTTCGGCTTCGAGGCGAACGCGAAGAACGCCCTGGCCGAGGCCCTGGCCGAGGTGAGCGGGCTTGAGCCGGATGTCCCGGTCCGTCCGCTGGTGACCTGCGGGGTCGCGGCCGAGGTGCTGCTGCACGAGGCCAGGGGCGCGGATTTGCTCGTGGTGGGCAGCCGGGGCCACGGCGGGTTCGCGTCGGCGCTTCTCGGCTCGGTCAGCATGTACTGCGTGCTGCATGCGCACTGCCCGGTCCTGGTGCTCCGCGACGGATGCGAGGGCAGCCGGGTGCCGGACGGAGCGGAGAACTCGTGACCAGGCAATCCCCGCGCCCGGGAAAGCGGCAGGCTGCGGAGGCCGAGGTCGGGGCCTCCGCCCTTCCCAGCTTTGATTGGTTTTAATTGGTGGCCGACGTCCATGCTGACGACGCGCCGGCGGTGAACCGGCGAACCGAGGACCTATGTCCCTGGCGCGCGCGGTAGTAATGGTGGACCTTAGCGTGAGCGGCCGGCGGCGACCACAGGAGGCTTTCATGCACCCTAGTGAGGACTCAGCGCTCCAGCCGTCTGGCGAGGCTGTGGTAGTGGATGCCACCGGGCTTCCAGCGTTGTTCGAGGCGCTGCGCGGCCGGGGCTATACCGTGGTCGGCCCGACGGTCCGGGACGGCGCGATCACGGTGGCGGAGCTGACGTCGGCCGCCGAGCTGCCGTTCGGGTGGGGGGTGGAAGCCGAGGCGGGGAGGTACCGGCTGCGGGAACGGGCCGACACCGCCGCGTTCGGGCACTCCGCCGGCCCGCAATCGTGGAAGAGCGTGCTGCATCCGGCGCGAGCGAGGCTGTGGTCGGCGGACCGGGCGACCGGCAGCGTGGAAGCCGGCGAGGCCGCGGAGCCGCCAAGGTACGCCCTGCTTCCGCTCCGGTCACCGATCTTCGCCGGCTGCTCTACTGCGGAGAGTGGATCGAAAGTCACGCGCTGCACATCTACCTGCTGCACGCGCCCGACTTCCTTGGCTATGCCAGCGCGCTTGACCTCGCACGGGAGGGCCGCGGCCTGGTCGAGCGGGGGCTGGCGCTGAAGAAGGCCGGAAACGCGATCATGGAACTGGTCGGCGGCCGGGCGATCCATCCGGTCAACGTCCGGGTGGGCGGTTTCTACCGGGCGCCGGCCAGGACCGAGATGGCCGCCCTGGCCGAGCAGCTGCGCGTCGCGCTGGACCTGGCGCTGGACACCGTGACCTGGGCGGCCGGGTTCGAGTTCCCTGACTTCCATCACGACCACGAGATGCTGGCCCTCGTCACGCCGGGGCAGTACGCCATCGACCGGGGCACGGTCGCCTCTACCGGCGGCCTGAGCTTCGCCCCGGCGGAGTTCGAGGACTACGTGATCGAAGAGCAGGTGCCGCACTCGACGGCGCTGCACGCCCGGCTGGCCGGACGAGGCCGCTACCTGACCGGCCCCACCGCCCGCTACACCCTGAGCGGGCAGTGGCTGTCCCCGCTGGCACGGCAGGCCGCCGACGCGGCGGGCCTCGGCGCCGAGTGCCGCAACCCGTTCCGCAGCATCCTGGTCCGCGCCGTCGAGGTGGTGTACGCGGTAGAGGAGGCATTGCGGCTAATCGAGCGGTACGAACCACCTGCGCCGTCCTATCTGGAGGTTCCGCCGCGCGCCGCCGTCGGGCACGGCGCCACCGAAGCGCCGCGCGGCGTGCTGTTCCACCGGTACGCCATCGACGCCGCAGGCCTCATCACCTCCGCCCGGATCGTGCCGCCCACCTCGCAGAATCAGGCCAGCATCGAAGACGACCTGCGCCGGTTCGTCGCTGGCCGGCTGGACCTCGACGACCAGCAGCTGACCCGGCAGTGTGAGCAGGCGATCCGCAACTACGACCCGTGCATCTCCTGTTCGACCCATTTCCTCGATCTCACGGTAGACCGCGGATGACCGGGCGCGGCGATCCCGGCCAGCGCACGGTGGTGGTAGGCGTGGGCAACGAGTTCCGCCGTGACGACGGGGCAGGGCCCGCGGTGATCGCACGGCTGCGCGCCCTCCAGCCGGGCGACGCCAGCCTGTCGGGCGTGATCCTTGCGCTCAGCGACGGGGAGCCGGGCAGTCTGATCGACCTGTGGGAAGGCGCCAGGCTCGCGGTGGTGGTTGACGCGGTACGGGACACCTCCATGCTCCCCGGGCACTGGCATCAGTTCGCGGCCGCCGCCCTGGCCGGCATGGTCGACGTCGCAGCCAGCTCACACGGCATCGGCCTCGGCGATGCCGTGGAACTGGCCCGGGTGCTCGGGCGCCTGCCCGCAAGGCTAACGATCCTCGCGGTAGCCGGCCGCGACTTCGGCTTCGGCACCGGCCTGACCGCCGACGTGGGGACCGCAGTAGGAGAGCTAGTCGAGCAGGTACGCGAGATCGTGCGCTTATCCAACTATCCAACCGCGACCGAATAGCTCTCGCGGCGCGCTGCGGGTCCGGACAGGCAAGCGCGACCACGACGCCGTGTAAGCGCGGAGATCGCGCCGCCCGCGCAGGCAAGCTGAGCCGACGAAGGTCCCGCCGCGAGCCGGCCAACCGACTCTACCCGCAGCGGATCCAGACAACTGGGATGAGGGGCAGGGGCCTACGAGAGAAGGAATACGACGATGTCATTCAACGTCTCTGATCTGACCGCGCTGGAGATCCTGGATTCGCGAGCACGGCCGACCCTGGCGGTGACGATACGGCTGGCCGACGGCACCACGGCGAGGGCCGGCGTGCCGTCGGGCGCGTCAACCGGGTCACGGGAAGCGGTGGAACTGCGCGACGGCGCCGTCGGGTACACGCTGTATGTGGGCACGACCGCCGCGGAGGCGGACTTCGCCCAGTACCGGCAGGTCCGCGAGGATGCCGCCCGGTTCGGCATGCCGCTGGTCGTGTGGGCCTACCCGCGCGGTTCGGCGATCGACGCCAAGGGCGGGCGGGACTCTTTCTACGCGGTCGACTACGCCGCCCGCACGGCCAGCGAACTCGGCGCCGACGTGGTAAAGGTGAATTTCCCGCACCCGGAGAAGCGGGTCGGCGTGCCGGCGGCGTATGACGCGGAGTTCACCCCGCAGCAGGCCATCGACGTGGTGGTGTGTTCGGCGAACCGGACCCTCCTGCTTGTCTCCGGCGGGGAGCAGCAGGGTGACGAGGCCATGCTGGAGAAGGCACGGCGGTCGATGGACGCCGGGGCGACCGGGCTGATCTTCGGCCGCAACGTCTGGCAGCGCGACCACGACGAGTCCCTCGCGTTCGCCGCCCGGCTCCAGGAGGTCCTCGCCAAGTACCCGCGCGAGCGCCGGCAGGCGCGCTGATGACGATCCTGGTGCTGCTGCGACACGGCGAGAGCGACTGGAACGCCGCGGACGTGTTCACCGGCTGGATCGATGCGGGCCTCAGCGAGCACGGCAAACAGCAGGCAGAACGGGCCGGGGCGCTCCTGGCGGCCCGCGGTTTCTTCCCCGACGTGGTCCACACGTCGGTTCAGCGGCGCGCTATCGCCTCGGCGGACCTCGCGCTCGCCGCGTGCGGCCGGTCATGGGTCCCGGTGCGGCGGAACTGGCGGCTCAACTCCAACCATTACGGGGCGCTGCAGGGCCGGGGCAAGGCCGAGGTCCGGGCTGAGGCGGGGGTGGAGCAGTTCACGGCCTGGCGCCGCGGCTTTCGCGTGCGCCCGCCCCTGGGCGAGCCGGACGACGACCCGCGCTACGCCGCCCTGCCCCCCGATGCCCGGCCGCGCGGCGAGTCGCTCTACGACGTGACCGCGCGTCTCCTGCCTTACTGGTGCGACGCGATCATCCCCGACCTCTACTGGCATGGCTGCGTGCTGGTGGTGTCGCACGGCAACACGCTGCGGGCGCTGGTCAAGCACCTGGAAGGGGTGAGCGATGACGCTTCCTCTGGCCTGGAGATACCGAACGCGGTTCCGTTGTGTTACCGGTTCGAGGCGGGGCATGCCACCCGGCTGACGTAGCTATCCAGCCCCCGCCCCGCCTGGGATCGGCGGATACGTGCCATTCGTCACCGTCGTTCCGCGAGCATGAAAAATTGCTGATCGAGGCCGGCGCGCGCCCAGGTCTGCGTTCCCGGTCAGGGTCCGAGGAACCCCCCGCTAAGCCGCGCGGCGACGTCGGGCACCAGCGCGACTCTTCGCTCGCCAGGCGTGGTCTCTCTGACCACGCCTGGCGTCGTTGTGACGGTCTCCACCACCTATCGCTTCCGTGCCTGCCGGCCGGCATGGCTTCCGGTCAGAAGGTGAAGACCAGGCGCGCGGGCACCTGGCCCGCGAGCACCTCTTCGATGCAGGTGTTGACGTCATCAAGGTGCCGCTCCTGCGCGATGACCCTGGTGCGCCCCGCGGCATGCAGCGCGAACACGTCGGCGAGATCCTTGCGGGTGCCCACGATGGACCCGATGATCGACTTCCCGCTGATGACGGTGTCGAAGATCGGAACGGTCATCTTGTCGTCTGCAGGGAGTGCTACGCACACCAGTCGGCCGCCACGGCGCAGCGAGCCGAACGCCTGCTCGAACGCCCGGGGCGAGGTGGCGAGGGAGATCGCGACGTCGGCACCGCCGAGATCCCGGATGGCCTTAACCGGGTCGGTCGTCCGCGCGTTCACCACGTAGTCGGCGCCGAGCTGCCGGGCGAGATCCAGCTTCGTGTCCTCGATGTCGACGGCGATGACCCTGCCGCCGGAGCTCCTCGCGTACTGAAGGGCGAGGTGTCCGAGGCCGCCGATGCCGTACACCACAGCTGTCTCGCCAGGCTCGAGCCTCGAGACCTTGACCGCCTTGAACGTAGTGACACCGGCACACGTGAGCGGCGCGGCATCGAAGGAGGAGATGGCCTCGGGAACCGTGACCACGTGGCTGTCGAAGGCGAGCGCGTACTCGGCCCATGCGCCGTCCACCGAGTAGCCGCTGTTCTGCTGCGACTCACACAGCGTCTCCCAGCCGTCGACGCAGTACGAGCAGTGCCCGCATGCCTTGCCCAGCCATGCGATGGCAACCCGGTCACCGGCCTTGTGCAGGCTGGCACCAGGGCCGGTCGCCTCGATAATGCCGACACCCTCGTGACCCGGAGTGAACGGCGGGTTCGGCTTGACCGGCCAGTCGCCGGCGGCGGCATGGATGTCGGTGTGGCAGAGCCCGGAGGTCTGCATCCGGATTAGTACCTGGCCAGGGCCGGGCTCAGGGACGGGAAGTTCCCTGATCTCGAGCTTGGCGCCCAGTTCCGGAACTACCGCGGCTTTCATGGTCCTCATGGCTCTTTCTCCTGACTTGGAATCGCTGGCTGGTTATCTCGTGACGGTTTTTGGGTACTTGGTTGGAGCCACATCACGTCCTTTCTATGCCGCGCTTGATCGCCACGGACAGGGCAATTGGTCCCCTTTATCTATGCAGCTTGACCTGGCAGGACGCATGCTCCTAAGCACATATAGCCGGGGATTAAAGAATCAACGTCCCGGAGCCCGAGGACTGTGGACTGCGCCCACCTCAGCGCCGCATGCAGGCTACGCGCGGCGATCGGAACCAGCGATCGTTATCCGCGCATCCATCCCCAGTACCATAGGCGCGAGGTACAGATCAGGCATGTCATGCCTGATGGCCATGAGCACCTCCATGCAGGATTACTAGCAGCAAAAACCATGGTGTGGGCAAAGGACGCTCCCGGCGTAGTGCCAAAGGTCCCCAGGAACACCTCGCCGCGTGCGTCGTTCCAGGTATTTCCGCCATGTCGCAATACACACAAGATCGAGGTGCCTGAATCGGGGTGACACCGGCCCTGACTTCAGGCCGGGCGGGAATTGTCATGGCGCTTTGACGGCATGCCCGCGTCAGGCGGGCGGCTCAGCGGACGAGGCTCAGCCCTTGGCTAGGCCGCCGGGGGGACCTTGCTGCCCGGCCTGATCGACTCCCATGTCCACACCGACATGGATGGCCTGCGCGACGCGCTGAAATTCGGCGTCACCACGGAACTTGAGATGATGGGACATTGGTCAGCCAGGCAGCGCAGGGAGTCACCTGGTGTCGCTGCCGCCGCTGGCGACCGCGGCACGCCCCGCCTCAAGGCGGGCGACCGGGACGCGGAACGGCGAGCAAGACACGTTGTCCAGGCCCGCCTCGTGGAAGAAGTGCACGGAATCCGGGTCGCCGCCGTGCTCGCCGCAGACTCCGATGACGAGGCCCGGCCTGGCTGCCCGGCTCTTCCTGACCGCGAACTCGATGAGTTGCCCGACGCCCTCCCGGTCGATCGTTTCGAACGGCGAGACGCCGAAGATGCCCAGCTGCAGGTACTTGCCGAAGAACGCGGCCTCCACGTCGTCCCGGGAGAAGCCCCAGGTCATCTGGGTCAGGTCGTTCGTGCCGAAGGAGAAGAACTCTGCACTGCCGGCGATCGCGGCCGCGGTCAGCGCTGCCCGGGGCACCTCGATCATGGTGCCGATGGGCGCGTGTAGGTGGATGCCCGTCTCCTGCTCGACCTCCCTGAGCACGTTCTCCGTCAACGCGCGGGCAACCTCCATCTCCTGGACGGCGGCGACGAGCGGGGTCTCGATCTCCGGCCGCGGGTCCTTTCCCGCCTTCTTCAGCTGCGCGGCGGCGTGTGCGATAGCGCGGACCTGCATGCCGAACAGGCCCGGGATGACCAGGTCGAGCCGGACACCGCGCAGCCCGAGCATCGGGTTCTGCTCGTGCATCCGGCGGACTTCGGCGAGCACCCGCCTCTCCTTGTCGGTGGCCTTGTCGCCTTCCAGGGCGATCTTGACCGACAGGTCGGTGAGGTCGGGCAGGAACTCGTGCAACGGCGGGTCGATCGTGCGGATCGTCACCGGCAGGCCGTCCATGGCTTGCAGGATCTCCACGAAGTCGCCGGTCTGCAGCGTCTCGAGGGCGGCAAGCGCGCGCTGGCGGTCGTCACTGGTCTCGGCGAGGATGAGGTCCTCGACCAGCCGGCGGCGCTCCCCGAGGAACATGTGCTCGGTGCGGACAAGGCCGATTCCCTCCGCACCGAACCGGCGGGCCCGGGCGGCATCGGGGGCGGTGTCCGCGTTGGCGAGCACACCAAGCCTGCGCCGGGCGTCAGCATGCGTCATGATCCGGTGCACCGCGCGGATGAGGTCGTCGGCCACGCTGGAGTCCGGGGGCAGCTCGCCCTCGAAGTAGCGCACGACCGAGGAGGACACCACGGGAACCTCGCCGAGGTAGACGTCACCGCTAGTGCCGTCGAGAGAGATCACGTCGCCCTCATTGACCGTGATGCCGCCGGGTGCGGTGAACTTCCTGCCCGGGGTGTTCACGTCGAGCTGCCCGGCACCGCAGACGCAGGGCTTGCCCATGCCGCGTGCGACCACGGCCGCGTGGCTGGTCTTGCCGCCACGGCTGGTCAGGATTCCCTCAGCGGCGATCATGCCGCTCAGGTCGTCCGGGTTGGTCTCGCGGCGGACCAGGATGACCGACTCTCCGGCGTCGCGAAGCTCAACGGCGCGGGCGGAGTCGAAGACGACCTTGCCAACGGCTGCGCCAGGGGACGCGCTCACGCCGACCGCGATCTTGGTGATGTCGGCGCTGGTGTCGAACGTAGGGAACATCAGCCGGACAAGCTCGGCACCGGACACCCGGGTGAGCGCCTCGTTCATGTCGATGAGGCCCTGGTCCACGAGCTGCGTGGCGATCCGGAACGCCGCCGCCGCGGTCCGCTTGCCGACCCGCGTCTGCAGCATCCACAGCTTGCCGCGCTCGATCGTGAACTCGATGTCGCACAGGTCCTTGTAGTGCCTCTCCAGGAGCTCCATGATGTGCAGCAACTGGTCGTAAGACGCCTTGTCGATGCGCTCCAGGTCCTGCAGCGGCATCGTGTTGCGGATGCCGGCAACCACGTCCTCGCCCTGGGCGTTCTGCAGGTAGTCGCCATACACGCCCTGCGCGCCAGTCGCCGGGTCACGGGTGAACGCCACCCCGGTGCCTGAGTCGTCGCCGACGTTGCCGAAGACCATCGCGACCACGTTGACGGCGGTCCCGAGGTCGGCCGGGATGCGCTCCTGCCGCCGGTACAGCACGGCCCGGTCGCCATTCCACGACTCGAAGACGGCCTTGATCGCCAGGTCCAGCTGCTCGCCCGGGTCCTGCGGGAAGCCGCGGCCCGTCTGCTCGCGCACGATCTCCTTGTAGGCGTGCGTCAGGTTCCGCAGGTCGTCGGCATCCAGGTCGGTGTCGGACGCAGCGCCGCGAGCCCGCTTCGAGCTGTCGAGGGCATGCTCGAAGTGGTCCCCGTCGATGCCAAGCACCGTCCTGCCGAACATCTGGATGAGCCGCCGGTAGCAGTCCCACGCGAACCGCTCGTCGCCGGCCTGCTTGGCCAGGCCGTCCACGGAGTCGTCGGACAGGCCGATGTTAAGGACAGTCTCCATCATGCCCGGCATTGAGAACTTCGCCCCGGAGCGGACGCTGACCAGCAGCGGGTCGGCTGGGTCACCGAGCTTGCGGCCCATCGCCTCCTCGATGGCGGCGAGGTGGCCGACGACCTCGTGGTCGAGGCCCTCGGGCGTGGCGGCGTGCGTCAGGTAATGCCGGCAAGCCTCCGTCGTAATGGTGAAGCCGGGCGGCACCGGGATGCCAAGATTCGTCATCTCGGCCAGGTTCGCGCCCTTGCCCCCTAGGAGGTCCTTGAGGTCCTTGTTACCTTCGGAGAAGTCATAGACAAACTTTTGCACTGCACACTCCCTCGCGCCGGTTAGGTCCCGATGTTCGGCACTTACCCCAGCTCAGGCCAGTCGATCGAAGAACGGCGACTGTACCCAAATGATAGGCTCCGGACAAAGGGCTTTAATAATGTGGCGTTAAACACGTTGCAATTTCGGAATGGCTATTGATTTAGACTTCCTTATTAATTGGTTTAGCCTGCCGACACAGGGCCTAACAATGGACCAAGGTCCCCCTTTTGTCAGCCGTAGGTAATTTTGTGGTGCACCGCCATGATGGGATCTGAGGTCACCCATACGAAGGTCCTTCGGCCCTGCCCGCAGCACTGCGGAGCGGGACGCGGCAAATGGGAAGACCAGCATCACGAAGGGGCGGCCGCCGGACGCCCCAGGCGGAGACAGCCAGGGTTGCAGACCCTTATGACATTGACTGAATGGAAGCAGATACCGGAAGTTATCCGAATGTGGGTGGCAGCGCAATCTTTCGGGGTAAGCCCAGAACGGACCGTGGTTTCACCCTCCGTCAGACTGTCACCACGGGGCACCGTTGGCGCCGCGTAGGGCCCGGACGTAGCCCGCGCGTTCATAGGCAGCCTGATCGGTGTCGGAGGGCACGGCGAGCATTCCGCGTAGTTCGCTGACTGAGGTGTACCCCTTGCGTGCCATCCATTGTGACAAGCCGTCGAGCAGGACGGCGGCGTGCCGGGGTCCGTGCCGGATCAGCGCGGACGCGGTCATCACGACGTCGGCACCTGCCAGCAGGTACTTGACCACGTCGGCTGGTCCTTCGACGCCACTGGTCGCCGCGAGTGAGGCACGGACCTGCCTGCGCAGCAGGGAGATCCAGGTGCGCGGCAGCCTGGCCTCGGCCGGGGTGGAAAGGTCCACACCGGGGAGCACGGCGAAGGTCTCTGTGTCGATGTCGGGCTGAAGGAACCGGTTGAAGAGAACCAGGCCGTCCGCGCCGGCTTCGTCCAGCCGCAGCGCGATCTCACCGGGAGAGCTGAACTGCGGGCCGAGCTTGACCGCCACCGGCACGGTCACCGCGTCTTTGACCTGGCACAGGATGTCGACGTGCCGCTGCTCGACTTCCCGGCCCGTCATGCGCGGGTCGCCCGCTATGTAGTAGATGTTGAGCTCGATCGCAGCGGCGCCCGCGTCCTGCATCGCCCGCGCGTAGCCGGTCCAGCCGCTGCGCGTCACGCCGTTGAGGCTGCCGATCACCGGGATGTCCACGGTCCCGGCCGCGCGCTCAAGCAGGCTCAGGTAGCGGCGCGGGCCAGTGTCCTCGTCAGCTCCGGCAGGGAAGTAGGACAGCGACTCGGCGAAGCTGTCGGCGCCGGCGTCGGCGAGCCGCACGTTCCGCTCTGCTTCCCGGCGCAGCTGCTCCTCGAACAGGGAGAAGAGCACGACCGCCCCGGCCCCGGCGTCCGCGAGCCTCCGTACGCCGTCGAGGGTGTTCGAGAGCGGAGACGCGGAGGCGACGAGCGGGTTCCGCAGCGCCAGGCACAGGTAGCGGGTCGAAAGGTCCATCAGCGGTCCTTCCGCGCGTCTGCGGGAAACCGGTGCGCGCCGCGGGTAGCCATCTCCTCGTAGGTGTCCCAGCGCTGGTCGACCGCTTCCTGGGCCAGGATGCCCAGCCGTTCAGCCTCAGCCGGGTGGGTATTGCCGAGAGCGCGGTACCGCAGCTCCCGCTGGGTGTAATCGGCGAGCGCGATGCGGGGCCTCGGCGAGTCGAGCAGGAACGGGTTGCCGCCGGCCGCGCGCATCATCGGATCGTAGCGCACCAGCGGCCAGTAGCCGCTGGCCACGGCACGGTACTGCTGGCCGAGCCCGTCGCGCATCTCGATGCCGTGCGCGATGCAGTGGCTGTAGGCGATGATCAGCGACGGCCCGTCGTAGGCCTCCGCCTCGCGGAAGGCGCGCAGGGTCTGCTGCGGGTCGGCGCCCATCGCCACCCGGGCGACGTACACGTAACCGTAGGCGATCGCCTGCAGCGCGAGATCCTTCTTCGGCACGGTCTTGCCCGCCGCCGCGAACTTTGCGACGGCCCCCAGCGGCGTCGCCTTCGATGACTGGCCGCCGGTGTTGGAGTAGACCTCGGTGTCGAGTACCAGCACGTTCACGTTGCGCCCGCTGGCCAGCACATGGTCGAGCCCGCCGGCACCGATGTCGTAGGCCCAGCCGTCGCCGCCGACGATCCACACGCTGCGCCGGAGCAGGTGATCGGCCACGCTGCGCAGGTCGGCAGCGGGCCCGTCCAGGCCGTCGAGCCGCCGCTTCAGCTCGGCGACCCGCTCGTGCTGCGCACCAAGTTCCGACTCGGTGAGCTGCGGCGCGCCGAGGATGTCGTCGGCCAGGCTGTCGCCGACCGCCTCGCGCAGCTCGGCAAGGCGGTTCCTGGCCAGCTCGGTGTGCCGGTCGGCGGCCAGCCGGAACCCGAGGCCGAACTCGGCATTGTCCTCAAACAGGGAGTTCGACCAGGCCGGGCCGCGCCCGTCGGGACCGGTCGTCCACGGCGTGGTGGGCAGGTTCCCGCCGTAGATCGAGGAGCAGCCGGTCGCGTTGGCGACCATCAGCCGGCCGCCGAACAACTGCGACAGCAGCTTGACGTACGGTGTCTCGCCGCAGCCCGCGCAGGCCCCGGAGAACTCGAAGAGCGGCTGCAGGAACTGCGTGCCGCGCACGGTGCCGAAGTCCACCCGGGACCGGTCGGCCACCGGCAACGTCTCGAAGAACGCGATGTTATCCCGCTCCGCGGCCACCAGCGGTTCCCGGCGCGTGAGGTTGATCGCCTTGCGCGCCGGGTCCTGCGGCGCCCCGACCGGGCATGCCTGCACGCACAGCTCGCAGCCGGTGCAGTCCTCCACGTACACCTGCAGCGTGAAGCGGGTATCCGGGAGGCCGCGGGCGTCCAGCGGAGCCGACCGGAAATCCGCCGGCGCCCCGGCCAGCAGCGACTCGTCGTAGTAGGTGGACCTGATCACGCTGTGCGGGCAGACGAAGCTGCAGTTACCGCACTGGATGCACAGGTCCGGGTCCCATTCCGCGACCAGCTCGGAGATGTTGCGCTTCTCGTACGCCGCGGTGCCGCTCGGATAGGTGCCGTCCACGGGCAGCGCGCTGACCGGCAGGTCGTCGCCGCGGCCGGCCATCATCGCGGCGGTCACGGTGCGGACGAACTCCGGCGCGCCGGCGGGCACCACCGCCGGCAGTTCCCGGACGGACGTCACCGTGCCAGGCACCTCGATCCGGTGCAGCCCCTCAAGGGCGGCGTCGACGGCGGCGTGGTTCCGCGCGACCACCTCGGCGCCGCGGCGGCCATAGGTCCTGGCGATCGCCGACTTGACCTTGGCGATCGCTTCCTCGCGGGGCAGGACGCCCGAGATGGCGAAGAAGCAGGTCTGCAGCACGGTGTTCGTCCGCCCGGCAAGCCCGGCGTCGCGGGCGATCCGGCCGGCGTCGATCGCGTACACCTCGACCCGCTTCGCGAGGATCTTCTCCTGGACCGGGCGGGGCAGCGCATCCCACACCTCGTCCGGCGGGTGCGCGCAGTTCAGCAGCAGCGTCGCTCCGGGTGCCGCCAGGCCGAGCACGTCGACCCGGTCCAGCAGCCCGAAGTGATGACAGCCGACGAATCCGGCCTGCTGCACCAGGTAGGGCGCGCGGATCGGCTGCGGCCCGAACCGCAGGTGCGAGACGGTCTGCGAGCCTGACTTCTTCGAGTCGTAGACGAAGTACCCCTGCGCGTAAAGGTTCTCCTCGGCGCCGAGGATCTTGATCGTGTTCTTGTTCGCGCCGACGGTTCCGTCCGAGCCGAGGCCGAAGAAGACCGCGCGGACCGTGCGGGCCGGCTCGATGTCCAGCGACGCGTCATACGGCAGGCTCAGGCCGGACACGTCGTCGGTGATTCCGATCGTGAACCGGCGCCGCGGCTGCTCGCGGGCCAGTTCCGCGAACACCCCGGCGACCATGCCGGGGGTGAACTCCTTCGATGACAGGCCGTACCGCCCGCCGGTCACCAGGGGCAGGACCGCGCGCTCGCCGCCAGTGTGCGCCTCGGCCAGCGCGGCGACCACGTCGAGGAAGAGCGGCTCGCCGCTTGAGCCGGGCTCCTTGGTGCGGTCAAGTACCGCGACCCGGCGGACGCTCGCGGGCAGCGCGTCAAGCAGCTCCCGGGCGGGGAACGGCCGGAACAGCCGGACCTGGAGTACCCCGACCCGGTCACCCCGCGCGCACAGGCGGGCCACCGTCTCGCCGGCCGTCTGCGCGGCCGAGCCCATCACGACGATCACCCGCTCGGCCTGCGGGTCACCGGCGTAGTCCACCGTCCGGTACCCGCGGCCGGTCCGCACGGCAAGGGCGTCCATCGCGTCCTGCACCGCGCCAGGGACAGCGGCGTAGAACGGGTTGACGGTCTCCCGTGCCTGGAAGTAGACGTCCGGGTTCTGCGCGGTGCCACGGATGAACGGCTGCTCCGGTGACAGCGCTCGGCCGCGGTGCGCGCGGACCAGTTCCTCGGGCACGAGCGCCCGCAGGTCGTCGTCGGACAGCAGCTCGACCGTGTTCAGCTCGTGCGAGGTGCGGAACCCGTCGAAGAAGTGCACGAACGGCACCCGGGTGGTCAGCGTGGCGGCCTGCGCCACCAGTGCGAGGTCATGCGCCTCCTGGACCGACGCGGCGGCAAGCAGCGCGAAACCGGTCTGCCGCACCGCCATCACGTCCGAGTGGTCGCCGAAGATGGACAGCCCCTGGGCGGCTATCGACCGGGCCGCGACGTGCAGTACGGCAGGGGTCAGCTCGCCGGCGATCTTGTACATGTTCGGGATCATCAGCAGCAGGCCCTGCGAGGCGGTGAAGGTCGTGGCCAGCGCCCCGGTCTGCAGCGCGCCGTGCAGCGCGCCCGCCGCCCCGCCCTCGCTCTGCATCTCGACCACGGCCGGCACGGTGCCCCACACGTTGGGCCGGCCCTGGCTGGACCACTCGTCCGCGAGCTCGGCCATCGGAGACGACGGCGTGATCGGGTAGATGCAGCAGACCTCGTTCAGCCGGTAGGCGACCGATGCCGCGGCCTCGTTGCCGTCGATCGTGACACGCGTCATCAGTCCTCCGGGACCATCTCGATCGAGTGCACCGGGCACTGCTCGAAGCACGCACCACAGCCAGTGCACCGGTCGTAGTCGAACTCATAGCGGTGCCCGGGACCCAGCTTGATCACCGCGTCCTCCGGGCACGCCCCCAGGCAGCCGTCGCACTCGCAGCAGTTGCCGCACGACAGGCAGCGGCGCGCCTCGTAGGTCGCCTCCCGCTCGGACAGGCCGCCGACTACCTCCTCGAAGCCCGCGACCCGCTCCTGCGGCGGGACTTGCGGCTGCTGCCGGCGGGCGGCGTCGCCGAAGTACCACAAGTTCAGGTCGCCGAACGAGACCAGCTCGTGCTTGGGCAGGTCCGCTGGAGCGGCGCCGCGCAGCCAGGCGTCGATGTTGCGGGCCGCCTTCTTGCCGTGCCCCACGCCGACCGTCACGGTGCGCTCAGCCGGCACCATGTCCCCGCCGGCGAACACCCCAGGACATCCGGTCATCATCGCCGCCGACACCTGCACCGTGCCGTCTCGCCCGAACGCCACGCCCGGCACCCGGCGGAGGAACGCGGTGTCGGTGTCCTGGCCGAGCGCCAGGATCACGGTATCCGCGGCGAGCGTCTCGAACCGCCCGGTCGGCTGCGGGAACCCGCTGTCATCCAGTTCCATGGTCTCGACGGTCAGGTCCGGGCCGTCGAACGCGGTGATCGTGCGCAGCCAGCTGATCCGCACGCCCTCCCGTTCGGCATCCTCGGCCTCCTCCGCATGGGCCGGCATCTGCGCGCGGGTCCGCCGGTAGACTATGGTCGCGTCGTTCGCGCCCAGGCGGTGGGCCACCCGGGCGGCGTCCATCGCGGTGTTACCGCCGCCGTAGACGGCGACGCGCCGACCGATCACCGGCCGCTCCCCCGAGGCGACACCGCGCAGGAACGACACCGCGTCCATGATCCGTCCCGCGTCCCTGGCCGGAATATCGACCCGCTTGGACAGATGCGCGCCGACCGCCACGAATACCGCGTCGAAGCCGCCGTCGCGCCGCTCGGCGTCCAGGTCCTCCACCCGGTGCCCGCAGGTGATGCGCACACCCAGCGCGGCGATCCGGTCCAGCTCGCCGTCCAGCACGTCGCGGGGCATCCGGTAGGCCGGTATGCCGTACCGCATCATCCCGCCAGGCCGCTCGCCCGCGTCCCTGATCTCCACCTCGTGCCCGAGCCTGGCCAGGTGGCAGGCGGCAGACAGCCCGCTCGGCCCGGCGCCGATAACCAGCACCTGCTTGCCGCTGCGTGCCGGCGGCGGGTCAAACGTCCACCCCCGCTCAAGCGCGAGATCGCCGAGGAACCGCTCAACCCCGTGAATCGACACCGCGCTGTCAAGGCTGGCACGGTTGCAGACGCTCTCGCACGGGTGGTAGCAGACCCGGCCGTGGATCGCCGGCATCGGATTGTCACTGACGAGCTGTCGCCACGCCCGTTCATGATCCCCCGCCTCGGCATGGGCCAGCCAGGCCTGAATGTTCTCCCCGGCCGGGCAGCCCGCATTACACGGCGGCAGCAGGTCGATGTAGACGGGACGCTGCTGTCGCAGTGGGCCTGCGCGGGACCGGCCGTGCAGCAGATCCGGCAACGGCGTAACGTCTCGTCGGTCTGGTCGCAGGGCCATGTTCGGCACGCTACGCCCGGAAACCTGTCCAGCATCAGGGACCTTCGGCCCGGGCTTGTATATCTCGTCATCGTCCGGGCGCGTCACCATCTCCGTTCAGTACCCCGATCCGCATGGTGTTCCTACTGTGCCGGTCAGCGCAACTGCCGCAGGTAGGGGTCAGCGGCAGCCGCCTCGGCGACATGGATTTTCACGTCAACGGCGGTGCAGCCGCATGACACCGAACTGCTGCTATGCGGCCATCACTACCGAGTCTCGCGCCGGGCACTGGCCACCGCCAACGCCGAGGTCACCGAACTCGTAGGACTGTCGGGAAGCCCGCCAGACGCGCTGCTGCCCGATGTTCCCTGTCCCCGCGTCCCGGTCATGTGACTCTCCCCTGCCCAGGGAAGTAGTGATCAGTTGCGGCGCGGCCTTGTACAACCTGCGGCTGGCCATCGCGGTAGCGGGCCGGACCCCAGGCGCGTCGGCGCGCCGCCCGGTCCCGCCGAATGGCGCGGGGACGTTCGGCTCTGGACAGCCATCATGTTCCCGATGGAGCCTTGTGATACTGGCCTGCGGGCGCTTGACGCTTGGTCAGATACAGATCGCGCCTGGGAAGCACGTTGCCGTCCCGCACAGGCCGGGCTTGGCTTCGCTAATCCCGGGTCCAGGCTGGGGTGAGTGTGCCGAGGTGCAGGTAGATGACAGAGCTTGGACAAATCACGCCGGACTCTCCGGCGGCCCTTATCAACCGGGAGCTGAGCTGGCTGAGCTTCGCCCGCCGCGTGCTGGCCCTGGCCGAAGACCCGGGGCAGCCGCTCCTGGAGCGGGTCAAGTTCGCCGGGATCACGGGCATGATCGACGACGAGTTCGCGATGAAGCGGATCGGAGGCCTGTTCCGGGAGGTCCGAAAGGGATGGGCCAGACGCGGAGCTGATGGCCTGACCGCGGCTGAAGTGCTCGAGGCCTGCCGCGCGGAGCTTCGGTCCCAGCAGCAGCTGGCGGCCACTCTTGTGGACGAGCGGTTGCGTCCCGCGCTGCGCGACCTGGGACTCCCGATCCTGGATGTCGCTGATCTCGGCCCGTCCCAGCGAGACTTCCTCGCCCGGTACTGCATGGACTCGGTGGAACCGATCCTCGTCCCGCTGGCGGCTGACGCCGCGCATCCGTTCCCGTTCATCAGCAACCTCGGCCTGAACCTGGCGGTACTGGTTAACGAGCCGGGTCGCAGGCACCCCCGCTTCGTCCGGATCAAGGTGCCTGCCAGCCGGCCGCGCTGGGTGCCGCTGCCCGACCAGGCGGGCTGGGTGCCCCTCGAGCAGGTGATCGCGGAAAACCTGAGCGCGATCTTCCCGCGGGTATCGGCGTCGGCCTGCTATTTCTTCCGGGTCACCAGGGGAGCGAAGGACGACCCGTGGACCGACCAGGCCGACGACGGGGACGTGGAGCTCTCGCCGGGTGCGATCATCGGGATGGTTACGGCTGAGCTGACCGCCCGGAGGTACGCGGGCGTGGTGCGCCTGGAGGTCAGCGCCGATATGCCCGCTGGCCTGCGGAGCTGGCTCGCGGCTCAGCTCGGCGCCGATCCCGCCGACGTCATCGCGGCTCGCGGGCTGCTGAGCCTCGGCGACCTCATGGACCTGCCGGTGGAAGGCCATGCCGAGCTGCGTGATGCTCCGCACGAGCCTGTGACCCATCCGCGGCTGCGGGGCCTGGACCACGCCGACCCGGCCGCGGTGTTCGACGAGATCCGCCGCGGGGACATCCTGGTGCACCTGCCTTATCACAGCTTCGACACCTCGGTCTTGCGGTTCCTGCAGAGTGCCGCCGTTGACCCAGCTGTTCTGGCGATCAAGCTCACGATCTACCGCACCGGCCGCCGCTCCCCGATCATCGAGGCGCTCAAAGAGGCGGCCCGCCGCGGCAAGCAGGTGGCGGTCCTCGTTGAGATCACGGCACGCTTCGACGAGGCGCCCAACATCAGCTGGGGCAAGGAGCTCGAAGAGGCGGGAGCGCACGTCGCGTACGGCGTGGAGCGGGTCAAGACGCACGTCAAGCTGGCGCTGGTGGTGCGTGAGGAGCCAGACGGCATCCGCCGGTACGTCCACGTCGGCACGGGAAACTACCACGAGGGAACGGCCCGGCTGTATGAGGACCTGGGGCTGCTCAGCGCGGATCCCGAGCTTGCCGCCCACGCGGCGGCGGTCTTCAACGAGCTGACCGCCGGCATCCCGGCCCCGACTCCTGGCAAGCTCCTGGTGGCGCCGCGCGACCTCCGCGAGCGGTTCACCGCAGCGATCAGGCGCGAGGCCGGGCACGCCCGTGCCGGACGCCCCTGCGGTATCCGGGCCAAGATGAACCAGCTCCAGGACCCGCAGATGATCCGGGAGCTCTACGAGGCCGGCCTGGCCGGCGTCCCCGTCGTCCTCAACGTCCGTGGCCTGTGCTGCCTGCGGGCAGGGGTCCGAGGGTTGTCGCCGACGATCCGGGTCTACAGCACCCTCGGCAGATTCCTGGAGCACAGCAGGATCTACCGCTTCGAGAACGGTGGCACGCCCGAGTTCTTCATCGGCTCGGCCGACTGGATGACGCGCAACCTCTCCCGGCGGATGGAGGTGGTCGCCCCCGTCTGCGATCCGGTCATCAAGGCCGAGCTGGAGACCATCCTGCGTACGTACGAGGAGGACAACTGCTCGGCGTGGGACATGCAGCCCGATGGCGAGTACCTCCTCCGGCATCCGGCCGCGGGCGAGTCCCGGAGGGGTGCTCAAGAGGTGTTCATCGAGCGCTCGGCGTCGTCACTGCGACAGGTCACCGTGTGATCGGGGGAAGAGATATGGCTACGGACGCACGTGAGATCGACCGGAAGCACGACTCCGGCGCGGCCGGCCCCGGCGTGCTGCACGACCCGCCGTTGACCAGGCACCCGTCCGCCGCCGACGTGGTGCTCGCCTATCTGCGCGATCAGGCGGCGGCCATCGCGCGCTACGACCCGCTGGTCCGCCGGGACGAGCCAGACGCGGTGCACCAGATGCGGGTGGCCACCCGCCGGGCCCGCAGTGCGCTGCAGGCCTTCGGGGGCATCATCGACAGCGAGGCAACCCGCCCGCTGTGCGAGGAGCTGAAGTGGCTCGCGGTCACGCTCGGACAGGCGCGCGATACCGAGGTAATGCTGGACCGGCTCAAAGCCAGCCTTGCTGGTATTCCGCCCGCCCTGGTCGCCGGGCCGGTCGAGGCCCGCATCACCGCCTACTTCACTGCCGAACTCGCGCAGGCGGGAAACACCGCAGTGGCGGCGCTGGACGGGCGGCGCTACCGGCGGCTCCGGGATGACCTGGACGGGCTGCTAGTCCGGCCACCGCTGACACCAGTGGCGGAACGCAGGGCGGGCGAGGTACTCGCCAAGCCGGTCAGGCAGGCCGGGCGGCGACTGCTGCGCGCCCTGGCCTCCGTACCCGAGGCCGAGGACCGTGACGCGGCGCTCCATGAGGCCCGCAAGGCGGCCAAACGGGCCAGGTACGCCGCCGAAGCGGCAGTGCCCGCACTTAGCGGCGCGGCCAGCCGTCAGGCCGCGGCGGCCAAGGACCTCCAGCAGGTGCTCGGAGACCACCACGACAGCGTCGTCGCCCGTACAGTGCTGCTCGACCTTGCCGGAAAAGCCCGCAAGGCGGGGGAAGACACCTTCACGTACGGCCTGATGTACCAGCGCCAGGCCGACCAGGCCGCCAGCATGGAGCAAGCTCTGCCGCCATTCACCGTCGACACGCTTGCGTAATAACCCATGCCTTCTCGCACCTGCGCTCGTCAATGCGTGCGTGCACCTGATCCGCGAGGACGAGCGCATCGCCGCCAGGTAGGCCACCCGCACCGACGCGCCGTCCCCGGGCCGGCCCAGGACCGCCGCCATTGACGAAGCAGATATCAATATGATATCATATTTATAGATGATCGGGTAGCCGGCACCACCACCCACAGGAGGCATCCCGATGAACGCACCCAACGACAACACCGCTTGGAAACGCCTGCGCGGGTGGTGGCTAACTCCCCCCCGACCCGGCCTGCAACGCCTGATCCACCCATGGGAGTACCGCCGCCTCCGCTTCTATGGCGTCACGCGTATTGCTGCTGGCAGTGTCGCGGCCGCCGCTGGCTTCATTTGCCTCGCGTACGGCGCCTACGGATGGGCAGCCTTCTTCCTGGTTGTTGCAGCGCTGAATATCGCGGCCGGCTGCTGGGAGCTGACCATCGCCCGCTCCGCATCTGCCCGGACCTAAGCCGGTCAGACGCCCGCCGGGGCGACGATGCCCCGGTAGGGGTTCGGGTTGTCGAAGTCCGTCCCTCTTCCAGGGGCCTTGGTGCTTTCTTATCTGCCGGCTGGTAGCGACGGCCCCGGCCGTCGTCCGCAGGGACGGGACGATCCTGGCAGACGGGTGGCTGCCGGACTTTGTGCGGCTCGGCGAACTGGAGCGCCACCGCCGTCTGGCGCCACGCGATCCGCTCAATGACATCCTCCCAAGTCACGGCATCGTCGTCGCTGGAAGCGCTCGCCGCCGCGGCAGACGCCGCCGCCCGTGCCCCGCTGCGCTCCCTGAACATCCCGGGACGCCAGCGGCACTCCGAACGGGCGCAGAAAGCACGGCCGAAATTCCGGCACACCACCGCGACCAAGCGGACAGTCACCGGAAAACCCCAGGTCACCATATTTGCACCGGGATTCTCATAGCCGCGTCACCAGCCGGGACCCGGAAGGAAGGAAGAGTCGCCCCGCGCAAGCGGGGACTGCGGGCCGTGGAACCGCGCGCCCTCCTCGCCGCGACACGCGGGCAGAAAACCATGCCATCACCAAAGCCGGAGACCGGCACCAACGCACACACAGAACACCGGAATCGCAAGGCCCCAGGAAAACCGAAACATCTAAAGTCCCTGGTGTTGCCCTCTGGGCGCTTATCGAAGCTGCCGGGCACGATCGCGAACCCCTCTATGCGCGCCTTACCCGCCTTGCGCTTTGCGTAATTCCTGCTGGTGCGGCCCAACCGGCTCGCCGTGGCGGCTGACGAGGTTAGATGACGAAGGTCCCGGCTTACTGGGGCCAATCAGCCGTAACCCGCCGGGGTTCAGAATCGGATGCTTAGCGCGTAAGGCAATCACCGTACGGCCGGGCCACGAGGCCCGGCCAGGAATTAGGGAGATGTCCCAGATGCGCCGCACTACTTTCGACAAGCTTCTCGGGTGGATCGGTACCTCGATCGGGGTCGTGCTGCTGGTCGTCGGCGGCCTGCTGCTGTGGGGGTCGGCCTACGTGCACAACACCGTGCAGGGACAGCTCGCTTCCCAGCAGATCTACTTCCCCCCGGCATCCGCTTTCGCGCACGCCAAGGCCGGAACTGAGATCACGCCCAGCATGATCCCGTCGGTCAGCCAGTACGCGGGCCAGCAGCTGCTCACCGGCCAGCAGGCCGAGGCCTACGCCGACCACTTCATCGCCGTCCACATCGCCAACATGGGCGGCGGCAAGACCTACTCCCAGCTGTCGACTGAGTCCATCGCGCAGCCGAACAACACCGCGCTGGCCACCACGGTGAACACCGTCTTCAAGGGCGAGACGCTGCGCAGCATGCTGCTAAACGCGTACGGCTGGTGGAAGGTCTCCCAGATCACCTACATCATCTCGCTGGCAGCCTTCGGCCTCGGCACCGTGTCCTTCCTCGGCGGGCTCTTCGGCTTCGCCAGCTTCCGCCACGACCGCAAGCTGGTCGCCGCGAAGGCCCCGGTCATCGAGCAGATCAATGAGGCTGGCCACGAGGCCGGCACCACCGCCTGACCAGCCCGGTCAGCACACGGCACGCGCCAGCGCTTTCCCGGTCCCCGACGGAGGGGACCGGGAAAGCGCTTTGTGCCGCCCTAAGCGCCCGCCGCAGCGGCGCAGGCGGGCAATAGGACGCGGCGGGCACACTCGGTCTGCCCGCCGCGCACCGGGTGGGCGCTTAGAGCCAGTCCCGGCACCAGACGCAAATGATCACCGGCAACGCCTGACGCCTCGCCGACGTGCCCTCGGCAGCTCTCCGCGCCAGGGTCCTATGGCGGATCGGGCCGAGCGGCTGCTATCTCTGCACGGCGCGGACCGGGTCGAACGCGCCGTCTACCGGGCCGGTGAAGCTGACTTCGGGGACCGGGGACATTTCCCCGCACAGCGCTACGATCTCGGCTCGCAGTCCGCGGCCCTGCAGGCGCTGTTCCAGGCCGAAGGCGGCATCGCGGGTCAGCCGCAGCACTTGGTCCAGGCTGTCTGCCGATGCCAGGACGCACTTGCGGACTTCGGGCTTGGTGACGAGCATGGCAGTGCTGTGCAGGCTCATGCCGACCGCGAAGACCTGCTGAATCACCTTGTCCTGCAGGTCTGCCGCGATATGGTCGCGGTCCTGCGCTAGCGTCAGCTCGGTGAGCCGGTCGTGCAGCCGGGCGGCTTCCTTGCGCGCGCGGTTGCTGCGCTCGCGCAGCTCGTGCGTCGCGAAGGCGATCACCGTGTGCCAAGCGCTGCCCACAAGATCACCCGACGGGGGGCTTCAGCCCGGCGTGCCGTGTCCCCCTGCCGTCGCGGTCAGCCTCGGCGACTGGGCGAATGACGGCGACGGAGCACCGGGGGGCAGCCTTTGGGAGGAGATCATATGACACAGCCATCTCATGGCAGCGAGCACCGGATTGTGGTTGGCGTGGACGAGTCGGCACCCTCGAAAGCGGGACTGACCTGGGTGATCAAGCAGGTTTGGCTTAGCGGTGCAGCAGTACAGGCGGTCACTGCCTGGGAATTCTGAGCCGTCACTTACGGGTATCAGATGCCGGTGGCGATTAACGTGGATTTCAAGGCGCTCGCCAGGACGATGCTCGCGCTTGCCATCGCCGAGGTGACCGACCCGCAGGAGCCGGTCAAGATCACGCCCATGGTAATGGGGGGAAACGCCGCGGGCCGCAAGACGCCAGGGACAACCCCCAACTTGCGGACACTTGCACTAAGTCAGTAGCTCGTAGGCGGGGTTGATCATTGTCGGGTGGCCGTTGGTGCCGATCCCGACTTTGCCCTCCAGCCGGATGCGGTTGCCTGGCTCGATGCCGGTGATGTGGGCGCGGCCGAGGAAGACCGCCGTGATTTCCCCGGTTGAGTCGGCGACCTCGCAGGCCAGGACATTGGTCCCGGCAGGCTGGCTGGGCCGGATCTCGGCGGCGCGCAGGCGGCCCTGGACGGTGGCGTGGCCGGGTTGGTGCAGTGACCCGATCGGTTGTGTTCCTGGTGGGGGTGCCGGCCACTCGTAGTCCTCCAGGTGCCCTGGCCTGGCCGCCGCGGCTGGCCTGGCCCGCTTCGCCCTCACCGTCTCTACCTTGTGCCTGACGTCGAAGGGGACGATCGTGGCCGTCGCGTTGGGAACGCGGCTGACCACGCGGGCGATCCGGTCCGCGGTGTGGTCGTGCAGCAGCCGCCCGGCCAGCGGCGGGTAGCAGCGGCGCGGCAGTACGACGGTGACGTGCGTGCCTGGAACGGTGGCGAGGGAGGTTGCCATTCGGGCTGTGGCGTGGGCCAGCCACCGGTCCGGGCAGTCGGTCAGTTCCAGGGGGATCCCGGTCCCGGCGTCCACCCACTGGCGCTGGAGATGGTCTGCGCGTGCGCCGTCCAGGCTGAAGTGCACTGCCCGCAGGACGGTGGGCCGCAGGCTCCTGGCGTACTTCAGCGCGGCGATGCTTGATAGGTCGTAGCCGTCGACGAGAAGCAGCACGACCCGGCGGGAGTAGTTAGGCGGCTGCGTCCGCACGCCGCCGTCACCGTGGACGGGGTCGGCAAGGCACTCGGCCTCGGCCCGGTACTCCCGGTTGAGCCGGATGAGGGCGAACACCAGCACCGGGAAGATGATCACGATCAGCCACGCGCCCTCGGTGAACTTGACCACCGCGAACAGCAGCACCACCAGCGCGGTGTATATCCCGCCCGCCATGTTGATCACCAGCCGCCGGCGCCAGCCCGGCTCCCGGGTCCTGCGGTGGTACCTGGCCATCCCGAACCCGGCCATCGCGAACCCGGTGAACACGCCGATGGCGTAGAACGGGATGAGAGCGTCCACTGTCGCGCCCGCGACCAGCATCAGCGTCACCGAAAGCGCGGCCAGCAGGAGGATCCCGTTGGAGAACGCCAGCCGGTGCCCGCGCCGGGTCAGCCAGCGGGGAAGGAACGAGTCCTCCGCGACGAAGCTGGCGAGGAACGGGAACCCGGTGAAGCTGGTGTTCCCGCCGGTGAACAGGATGGCGGCGGTCGCGGCCTGCAGCACCAGGAACATGACCTGCCCCGCGGCGCTGTGACCGAAGACGGTTCTCGCCTCCTGGGCGAGCACAGTGGGGAATCCGGCGGTGTAGGGGATCGCGTGGGTGACGTGCGCGAGCCAGGAGATCCCCGCGATCAGGACAGCCACGAGCGAGCCCTGGGTGGCGAGGATCTGCCGGGCGTGCCGTCCTTCCGGCGGGCGCAGCGCGCTGACGGCGTTGGACACGGCCTCGATCCCCGTCAGTGAGGACCCGCCGTTGGCGAAGGCCTTCGCCATGATGTAGATGGCGCCGATGGCGATCAGCCCGGAGTGCGAGCCGATGCCGACCGTGCCAGCTCCCGGAACGACGCGCGGAAGGCCACCGGCCACCAGCTCACGGACCAGGCCGGTAACGATCATCGCGAGCACCGAGCCGGCGAAGAGGTACGTGGGCAGTGCGAAGACCCGGCCGGCCTCGCGGATGCCGCGCAGGTTGCCGAGGCACATGAGTCCGATGGCGGCGATCGAGGTAACGAGCAGGATCTTCGGGCCGACGACCGGGATGTGGGACAGTGCGGGGAACGCGGAAACGATCGCGGCGCTGCCGGCGGCCGTCTGGACCGCCACCGTGACCACGTAGTCGATGAGCAGCGCGACCGCGGCTACCTGGGCGACGCGCGGCCCGAAGTTCTCCCTGGCCACCACGTAGGACCCGCCCGCCCTGGTGTACACGGACACGACCTCGCGGTAGGACAGCACGACAAGCAGCACGCCGAACAGGACCAGCAATGTCAGCGGAAGCACCAGGGTGAAGGCGGCCAGCCCGAAGAACGGCAGGAGAGCGTACAAGATCTCCTCGGTGCCGTACGCGGCCGAGGACAGCCCGTCGCACGACAGCACGCCGAGCGCCAGCGGCCTGGACAGCCGCTCGCCGGCCAGCTGCCCGGTGACCAGCGGCGGCCCGAGCACCCGGCACTTAACCGAGTACCAGAACCCATCCGGCGGATCCGGCACCAGCAGGTGTACCGCGTGAGCCGGCGGCTGTTCTCCGGCCGCCCGTACCGTCGTGGCTGCCACCATGGTGTCCTCCTGACATCGTGCTGACAGCCAGCCAACCGCTTGTCCACGTCCTGGATCAGGGCCCTTAGTCAGGGACCTTCGGCACCGGATGGCGTGAGCTCTGTCTCTCCCGGCGCCGCCCTGGCCTGAAGAGGCACATCGCGTCCTGGATCGGGATTGAGCAGGCCAGCGCTGGGGCGCTGTAGGGGCAGACGGGCTGCCGCAGGCAGGCCCTGGGCAGCTCATCAACTGGGTGCCGAGGGCATCAAGTCCCCCGTAGTGGGCCCGAAAGCCCCTCTTCCTTCGCGGTCGGCAACGGACACGCTGGAAGGAGGCAAACAGGTGAAGCGAGGTGGTTGTGATGACCGTGAATCAGGCACACGGTGTGGCTGCAGAGGTGAGAGAAGGCTCTTGGGGCTGGCCGATACCACCCGATCCCGGTGACCTCAGCAGGCGCCTGGCGGCCCGGCGAGCGGAGCTGCGGCTCAGCGTCAGCCAGGTGGCCTTGCGGGCGCAGGTGGAGCCGCGGTACCTGGCGTACCTGGAGAACTTCACAGGCCACCCAGATGCCGCCACGCTGCGCCAGCTGGCGGCGGCGCTTCGCACCACTTCAGCCGCCCTGCTCGGCGCCGGGCAGGAAGCGCCGCCAGGCCGCGATCCCAAGGAGGCGTGCTGGGGCTCGTCAGGCCTGGTTGACCGGCTGACCGCGGCGGAGTGCTACCGGCTGCTCGCGCCACGGGGGATCGGCCGGATCGCCTTCGCTACCGCTTCCGGGCTGGTGGTCCTGCCGGTTAACTACGCGGCGACAGATGCCACGATCGTGATCCGGACCGGCAGTGGCTCGCTGATCGGCGTCCACGGCGACGGCCCGGTCTCATTCGAGGCCGACCACTTTGACCTGGAACTCGGCCAGGGGTGGAGCGTGCTGGTCCGCGGTGACGCGCACCGGGTGCTGCAGCCAGGCGAACTGCGGAATCTCAGCGAAGACTGCGACCTGCGACCCTGGCCCGCCGGAGAGCACGACCTGTTCGTCAGGGTCGTCCCGAGCCAGGTCACCGGCCGCCGCATCCGGTCCCAGTAGGCCAGGACGTGGTGCCGCTGCCCGCGAGGGGCGGTGGCACCACGTCCAGAAGTTCACCGCGGGGTGTCGCCGGTCCGCAGGTTTCGGCCCCAGCGGAACGGCGTCCCGACAAGCACGCGACGGCCGCACGCCTTTTGGCGTGCGGCCGTCGCATTGCGTGAGCTGTTGATCTTGCGGCGAAGGCCGACCAGTCTCACATGTTGCGCATCTGCCAGAAGCGGCGGATGTCGTCCTTGCCCGCCAGCAACGCCACGCCTACGGCCGTAACCGCTGCCGCTGATCCCAGTACGAACCACGTCTTCACCTGTTCCACCTCCTTGACTCCACGCCCCTAGTCCACGCCGCGCGACTGCGGTCTCGTAGGGATAAATGGCCAGGCCGGGAAGACAAACGTCCCGGCAGAGTCTGGCCCGGAGAACTTGAGCGCGCGCTTTCCGGCAGAGGGGACAAAGGTCCCGGCGCCGGGTGACTCAGCTCCCTACAGGGGGTGCCCACCGCGCCTCAGAGTTAGCGGGTCAGTCATTTCACTCTGGCTACCCGGAGACCTCAATGAACGCCCCGCTCGCAGCCCATGGCCCCGTGGCCATTGATCTCAACGCGCCCGGCAGGTACCTGACCTGGTCGATCTTCACGATCTCCGTGGCGAACTTGGTGCTGATCGCCGTGATGGTCGCGATCTTCGGGATCGCGCTCCTGGCGCCTTTCCCCGGGCGGCGCCGCGGTCCCGTGACCAGCGCGGAAACGGAGCCGGGCGACGCACTCGAGCCCGCTGACCCAGCGGAATCCGCTGACGGGGCGGATCCCCTGCGCATCGCGGCGAGCCGCAGCGACGCCGACGACGCCGACGCGCGGATGTGGACGGCCCGGGTACGACGCCGGGCGCTGAGCCTGCTACCGCCGGGCAAGCTCCTGCCCGACCGCCAGCCGGCCTATGTCGCGTCGTGGGTCTACGTGTTCGGCGTGGCTACGCTCGCGGCGCTTGGCATGGCGATTGTCAGCGGGTTCGTGATCGCACTGGGGGGCACCGACTGGTGGCACATCAACCCGGTTGGTCACTTCTTCAACAGCATGCACCTGTGGAGCGTGGAGCTGTTCATGGCGTTCATGGTCATCCACCTGTGGGGCAAGTTCTGGATGGCGGCCTGGCGCGGACGGCGCGCGCTCACCTGGATCACCGGCGTGGTCGCGTTCATCGCCTCGGTCCTTGAGTGCTTCACCGGGTACCTGTCCCAGCAGAACTTCGACTCGCAATGGATCGCGACCAACGGCAAGGACGCGTTCAACGCGGCAGGAATCGGCGCGTTCTTCAACCTGATGAACTTCGGCCAAATGCTGCTGTGGCACGTGGTGCTGATCCCGATCCTGCTGGTATCCCTGGCCGGAGCGCACGTTCTCCTCGTCCGGGTACGCGGCGTCAGCCATCCGCTGCCCGCCCGCACCACCTGGCGCCGTTCGCGAGCGGAGCGCGCGGCCCAGCGCGCGGCTGACACGGCACCCTGGCGCGGCCCGACTCGGCGATATGACATCGTGAAGGAAGGGGCGATCGCCGCGCTCGTGGCGCTCGCTGTCACCGTCGGCCTGGCCGCGGTGCTCTCCTCGCCTGACGTCCCGCCCGTCACCGTGCGCAGCTGGGTCCAGGTGGCGCCAGCCGACTTCCTCGCCACCGCAGCCAGCGAACTGGACGGCACCAGCCTCACCGCGACCTACGGGCCGCCGTACAACACCAACGGCAGCCCGCAGAGCGAGTTGTTCTCCCCGGCCAACGTACCCGGAGTAACACAGCCGATCGACCCGGCACAGACGTTCGTGCTCGAGCCACTGGCCAAGACAGCACCCACTGACCCGCAACTGGCGGCGGCGCTCTCCATCTATGACGCGGCCTCGCCCGCGCAGCAGAGCAAGTGGGCAGCCAACTACGGCAACGCGGTAACCAAGGTCACGTTCACCGGCGGTACGCCGGTCCTACCAGCGGCGGACGACGGACCAGTGCCCGCCATGCTCGCCACCGAGCTCACCCTGGCCCGCAGCGGCGCGATCGACGCTGACCTGTCCGCCCAGCAGCCGTTCTACGGCACGGACTTCACCAAGCCCCTGCTGTTCCTCGAAGACGGTCAGTACTACGCCAACCAGGCGACAGCCATGCACCTGACCGGTGACCAGTGGGGCGTCATGAACGAGACCGGCAGCTATCCCGGCCAGCCCTGGCTATGGCTGTACCAGCTCTGGTACCACGTCCCCGGCTGGAGTAACTCCGCCAACGCCGACCTGATCGCCATCTACATGACCGGCCTGGCCACGCTGCTCCTGCTGCTGGTCCCATTCATCCCGGGACTACGCGACATTCCGCGCTTGATTCCAGTGCACCGACTTATCTGGCGGACTCCGCCGACTAGGCCCACGGCGCCGGCTGGAACATCGGCTGGAACGCCGCCCGCGCCGCGGCCCGAAGACCATACAGCAGCGTCGAAGCGGACATGACAAGGTCGCGAACCTCGCCGCGCTGCTCGGCCCCGGCTAGGCGACGCGTCGCCTAGCCGGGGCCGACCCGATAGGTCAGCTTGAACCGCTCTCCCTAGTGCGTCGACCCGCTTGGAACTCGAGCCACCGCGCCTGCGCGTTCGGCACCTGCACCGCACGTGATACTCGCGGCGGCGCTGCGCACATTCCCGCCGCGCTGCTCGGCGTCGGCGGCGAACAAGAACTCTCCGGCCGGGGAGCGCATGATCCACGCCCAGTAGGTAAAAGCCCGGCAGTACGCCTTCTCAGGCCACCACGTATTGACTCGTGTCATGGGACCTGGTGATCAGCCTGGTCCTGGTGTCCTGGAGGCGTCCCGCGAGTACCTCAAACAGCCGCTTGGTGAGCTCGTCCCTGAGGGCTGGGTCGACCGCGCAACGGTCCCTGACGGCCTGCGCGTTGAACTCGAACGCTTTGACCTCGGTGACGCATACCGCTCCGAACGCCCACCTGTACGGCGGGAGCAGCCAGGACCAGCCCACGAGTCCGCCGATGCCGACTCGGCCGATGACTGCCAGGCCCTCGCCGGGCACGAGCAGGTCCAGAGCGACATGACCGGACTGAACCAGCCAGAACTTGCCGGCGTAGTCGCCGTCGGCGAAGATCCGGTGCCCCGGGGGAAACATGACTTCCGACGCTGCCTCGGCGAGCGCGTCCAGATGACAGGTTTCCATCCCGCGCAGGAACCGCTGAGTGACTAGACCCGATGCGGTGACCTCCATCATTACCTCACCACCTTGCCTGTCTCCTCAGCATGCGTCGGTGGCGGCGCGGCCATTAGGGCCGAAGGGCCCTCCAGCCTGGTGACGTCCGGCCATACTGCCGCTGCTGGATGCGGCAGAAGACTCAGCGGTTTGTTCGAACCCCGCCGCTGCATGTCCTGCGGCAACTGCTTCGGCATGGTGCCCGAGGAAACCTGAGCGACGGCAAGGCAAAGCCCGGAATGCCAGGATGGGATCGCGCCTAGCATTCCGGGCAGCTACTGTTCAGGCGGCCCCGACTCGGCGACCGGTGATACGGGAGGGGACGATCCGGACGAACAGCTCCCGGTCTCCCGGGGCCCACGACTCGACGCCGGCCCGGCGGACCGCGTCCTCCTCGGCACCGGTGACGTGGTGAGCCGGGCCCTGGATGAGCACGCTCCAGCCCTGCCGGGTGGCCAGGTCGACGCTGTCGATCTCGAACGCCACCTTGTAGTCGGCGTCGGCGATCCCGGTCCGCAGGTCCTCATCAAGCGGCCCGTTCGCCGCGGTGCGGAACACGACCGCCCCGTCCAGCAGCTCGTAGTTCACCGGCAGCACCGCGGGCCCGAACCGGCCGACGTAGGCGATCCGGCCGATGCCGCCCTCCGATATCAGCTTCAGGCACTGGTCTTCATCAAGCTCTTCGATCACGCGGTCAGCCATCGCGACTGCTCCTTTCCAGCGGCTTGGTACCCCACTCTTGACCCTAGCCACGCCGAGTCCGCCAGGGACCAGACCTTCAGCCCGACTAACAGGACCTTCGCCCCCTGCTCTCCGCACACGCCGATAGCGAGGCTTGGAGTAAGGAAACAATCCGAAGAGACGGAGACAGCCATGCGGGCACTCGTTTACCACGGTCCCGGCCAGAAGGCATGGGAAGAGGTCCCCGACCCGGAGATCACCGACGAAGGCGACGCGATCGTCCGGGTCGACGCCACCACGATCTGCGGCACCGACCTGCACATCCTGGCCGGCGACGTCCCGGAGGTGCACGCCGGGAGGATCCTCGGCCACGAGGCCGTCGGCACCGTCGACGAGGTCGGCGACAACGTACACCGGCTCTCCCCCGGAGACCGGGTTCTCGTCTCCTGCATCAGCGCGTGCGGAACCTGCCGGTTCTGCCGCGAGGGACGCTACGGGCAGTGCGCGGAAGGCGGCGGCTGGGTCCTCGGCCACCAGATCGACGGCACCCAGGCGGATTACGTCCGCGTCCCGTACGCCGACACCTCGACGTACCGGCTCCCCGGCGGCGTGACCGATGAGGAGATCCTCATGCTGGCCGACATCCTCCCGACCGGCTACGAGGTCGGCGTCCTGGCCGGAGGCGTGCGGCCCGGTGACGTGGTGGCCGTCGTGGGCGCCGGGCCGATCGGCCTGTCCGCGATCACCTGCGCGCGGTTGTTCAGTCCCAGCCACATCATCGCCATCGACCTGTCCGACGCCCGGCTCAAGGAAGCCAGGGAATTCGGCGCTGACGTCACCATCAACGACTCCCAGGAGGACCCGGTGGCCGTCATCAAGGACCTGACCGGGCGACTCGGCGCGGACGTGGCAATCGAGGCCGTCGGCACCCCGGCGACCTTCGAACTGGCGGTGAAACTGGCCCGGCCAGGCGGCCGGATCGCGAACATCGGCGTGCACGGCAAGCCGGCCATGCTGCACCTGGAGCAGCAGTGGGCCAGAGACATCACCATCACCACCGGCCTGGTGGACGCCGCGTCCACCCCGACCCTGATGCGCCTGGTCGCCACCGGCCAGCTTGCAGCCGGCCAGTTCGTGACTCACCGTTTCAGCATGGACGACTTCGAACAGGCCTACGACGTCTTCGCCGATTCCGCCAGCAACGGCGCGCTCAAGGTCGTCCTGACTCGCGAGGAAGAGGCAGACGAATGAACACCTTCGTCAAGGACGTGATGACCACCAACGTGATCTGGGTGGAGCGGGACACGCCGTTCGCCGAGATCGCCGCCGCCTTGCGCGAGTACCGGGTCAGTGCGTTCCCGGTACTCAACGAGGCGCGCCAGGTCATCGGCGTGGTCTCGGAGTCTGACCTGCTGGCGAAGCTGGCCCTGGGCGGCGGTGAAGACGGGACGCCGGGAATGATCACCGGCATCCTGCACCAGCACCAGGTGGAAAAGGCACGCGCGGTCACGGCCGGCGACCTCATGACCTCCCCGGCGGTAACCGTCTCGCCCGACGACACGGTCGAGGACGCCGCCAAGCTCATGTACGTGCGCAGGGTCAAGCGCCTGCCGGTCGTGGACGCGGACAACCACCTCGCCGGGATCGTCAGCCGGGCCGACGTGCTGGCCGTCTACGACCGCCCGGATGTGGAGATCGGCGAGGAAATCAGGAACGACATCGCGGTATGCGAGTCCCTCGCGGACGCCGGGAGGTTCGACGTGACCGTCACCGACGGCGTGGTCACCCTGGCCGGCAGGCCCCGAACCTGCCCGCAGGGACACGACATCGTCCGACGCGCCCGCCACGTCCAGGGAGTCGTCGCCGTCCGCGACCGCCTCGACTACCCGCCCCCTGGCCCGCACGCCTTCGACGTGGTCGCTAGCTTCCCGATCGACTGACCGCGCTGCCAGGGGATAGCTCATAGGCGGGTACTGAGCGTAGTCTTCGTGAAGAAGCTAGTCAGACTAGCCGCTGGGTCCGGACCCCGCCTTGCTGTGCTGCAGTAGGGGGCGCTCTTATGTTCAGCATGGACCTCGGTTCCGGTGAATCCGGCGGCCATGCCGTCGTCGCGCTATACGGGGAGCTTGACCTGGTGGACGCCGCGGCCGTGGCGGCTGCCCTGAGAGCTGTCGCGGCCCGCGAGCCGCGGATCATCGTGGACCTGGCGGGGCTGGAATTCATCGACGCGAGTGGCATCGCGGCACTGTTGCGGGGCCGCAGGCACGCCCGCAACGCCGGGGGCGACTTGCTGCTAGCCGCGCCGCAGCGACTGGTACGGCGGGTTCTCGCGATCCTCTGGGAGGGTGGCGGCTTCGCCGTTCATGCCAGCGTGGCAGAGGCAGCCGCAAGCGCGGGAGCCTCCCGGCAGGTCGTCGTGCCGATCCGGAGGTAGCCTGCCAGGATGCGCTGGCACGGCATCGCCATGAACGCACCCGTTCCTAAGCGGCGCCGGGTAACCGGCGGCTGGGGCTCCCCGGTGACTCGCGGGCGCCGCGCCGCCGGCCGCCGGCGGCCGGCGGGGATTACCGGTAAGCCGCCCGGTGCGGGCTGCGGGGGCGAGGATGGTGACGTGGCAGGCGAGCGGACGGCGCGGGTGTGGATGTGGATCGCCGCGGCGCATGAGGGCGACGCGCCGGTGTCGCTGGCTGCGCTGTGCCGGGCGGCGGCAGGCTTGCTCGGGGTGGACGGCGCGAGCGTGACCGCGGTGAGCGGCCCGGCGGTGAGCGAGCCGCTGTCCGCGACGAACGAACTGAGCGCCCGGCTGGAGGAACTGCTGCTCACGACCGGGGAGGGGCCGGGCGCGGAGGATTTCATGTTCGGGTCGCCGGTGCTGATCCCGGACCTGGCGCCGGTGACGGAGCGGTGGCCGGGCTTCGCCCCGGCGGCGGTATCGGCCGGCGCCCGGGCGCTGTTCGCGTTCCCGCTGCAGGCCGGGGCAATCCGGGCGGGCGTGCTGTCGCTGTACCGGGCGCAGCCGGGCCCGCTCACGCTGCAGCAGCTGGCGGACGCGCTGGTCTTCGCCGACATCGCGCTGCAGCTGCTGCTTGACGCATCCGCGGGCATCAGCGGAGCTGCCGGTTACCGGCCGCTTGACGGCCTGTCGGATAGCCGCGCCGAGGTGTACCAGGCAACCGGGATGATCTCGGTGCAGCTGGGCGTGAGCCTGGAAGAGGCGTTCGTGCGGCTGCGTGCGCATGCGTTCGCGGCCGACACGCCGCTGCACAGTATCGCAGGCGACGTTGTCAGCCGCACGCTGCGGTTCCACCCCGATGCCGACCCTGGGCGGCGAACCTGATCCGGGCACCGCGAGCAGCCAGACGGGACCGCACGGGCCGGCGGCCGAAGGGCTATCCTGACGATTATGGCGGCAACAGTGGATGAGCGCCTGGCACAGGCGTTCGTGGAACTGGCGGACACACTCGTCGCCGGGTATGACCTGATGGAGTTCCTGCAGACGCTCACCGACCGGTGCGTCGAGCTGCTGGAAGTGGACGCGGCCGGGCTGCTGCTCACCGACGGCCGCGGCTCGCTGCGGCTGGTAGCGGCCTCGACGGAGCAGGCGCGGGTCGTGGAGCTGTTCCAGATCCAGAACGACGAGGGGCCGTGCCTGGACTGCTACCGCACCGGGCAGGCGGTCATCGTCAGCGACATCCGGGCGGACCGGGCCATGGCGCGGTGGCCGAAGTTCGCCGCTGCTGCGCGGGAGATGGGCTATGCCGGGGTGCATGCCATCCCGATGCGGCTGCGCGATCAGGTTATCGGCACACTGAACCTATTCAAGGTCGCGCCAAACGGACTGGACCCGTCGGTCATAGTGGCGGCAACGGCACTCGTGGACGTGGCCACCATCGGCATACTCCAGGAACGCGCCCTGCGCCACCAAGAGGTCGTGGCCGGGCAGCTGCAAGTGGCACTGAATAGCCGCGTCATCATCGAGCAGGCCAAGGGAGTCCTCGCCGAGCGGCTCCGGGTAACCCCCGACGAGGCATTCGGCACGCTGCGCCGCTACGCCCGTGACCACAACCACCGGCTCACGGAGCTAGCCGGGGACGTCATCCGCGGCACGGCACGCATCGGCAGCGACAAGAGCGACAAGTAGGCGCAGGCCCGCGATGCCATGATGGTCATCGGGTGAAACACCCATCCGTTCGGAGGCGATCTTTAAGATCTTCTACCGAACGGTCCGTGGTTCCTCATTCATTGTCAAAGCTAGTGGCGCCTCGACGATGGCCGCCAGGTCCGCCCCGTCGATCGTCTCGCGCTCAAGCAGCAGGCCGATGACCCGGTCAAGCGTCTCACGATGCCCGCGCAGCAGGGTGGTAGCCGTATCCTCGGCTTCCCGGAGCAGCCTGGCCACTTCCTGGTCGATGGAGCGCTGCGTCTCCTCGGCATAAGGACGGCCGGCGAAGGGATTGTCGCGGCTGGGTCCCTCCGCCCCGTAGCTGATCGGCCCGACCTTCGCGGAGAACCCCCACTCACGCACCATGTGCGTCGCGAGTTCGGTCGCGCCCACGAGGTCGCTCGCCGAGCCGGTCGACGGTTCCGCCAGGATGATGATCTCCGCGGCGCGGCCGCCAAGGCGCACGGCGAGTGAGGCGGTCAGGTGGCTCTCGGGGTACAGATGGCGCTCGAACGCTGGCAACTGCTCGGTCACGCCAAGAGCGGCGCCGCGGGAAAGGATCGTGACCTTCGCGACGGGATCGGCGTGCTCAGAAAGAGCGGCCACGAGTGCGTGCCCGGCTTCGTGGACGGCCACGGCATGTTTCTCCTCGGGCAGCAGCGCGCTCGACGCGTCACGGCGGCCGATGAGAAGGCGGTCCCTGGCGGCGTCGAAGTCGGCGGCACTGAGCACGCGGCGTTCAGCGCGCACGGCATTGATCGCCGCCTCGTTCACGAGGTTGGCGAGATCGGCGCCGGAAAATCCCGGCGTGCCCCGCGACACGACGCCGAGATCCACGTCGGGTGCTAGCGTCTTGCCCTCCCCGTGGATAGCCAGGATCGCGGTCCGCTCCGCGTAGTTGGGCAGCGGGATCTCCACCGTCCGGTCAAAGCGCCCGGGCCGCAGCAGCGCCGCGTCGAGGATCTCCGCTCTGTTGGTCGCGGCCATGACGACCACCCTGGCACCTGGCTCGAATCCGTCCATCTCCGACAGCAACTGGTTGAGCGTCTGCTCGCGCTCGTCATTCGAGCCGAATCCGCCGGGACCACGCCGGCCGCCGATGGCGTCGACCTCGTCGATGAAGATGATCGACGGGGCCTGCTTCCTGGCGTCAGCGAACAGGTCCCTGACCCGCGAGGCACCGACGCCGACGAACATCTCGACGAAACTCGAGCCGCTCAGGGAGAAGAACGGCACGCCCGCCTCGCCGGCAACCGCCCTAGCCAGCAGGGTCTTGCCGGTCCCCGGCGGACCGACCATCAGCACGCCCTTCGGGCCGACCGCGCCGGCGCGCTGGTACCGGGCCGGATGCTTCAGGAAGTCCACCACCTCCATGACCTCGGCCTTGGAACCCTCATAGCCGGCGATGTCCGCGAAGCGCGTGCTTGGCCGGTCCTCGTCGTAGACCTTGGCCTTCGACTTGCCGATGGCCATGATCCCGCCCATCCGTCCGGTGAACTGCTTGCTGCTGCGGCGGCCGAACCAGACGAAGAGCCCGACGATGACAACAAGCGGCACGACCCAGGCGAGTAGCCCAAGCCACGGGCTCGTGCCCGAACTGGTTCCCGTCACCTGAACCTTGTGCCCGAGCAGGAGGGCAGGAAGGGCGCTGTCGTTCAGCGCGGTCGGGATCTGGGAGGTGTAAGCGCTGCCGTCGTGAAGCTTCCCGCTCACCGCCCCCGCCGAGGTGATCGCCGCCGTGGAGACCTTGCTCGCGGTCACGTCGCTGACGAAGCTGGTGTAGCTCAGCGCCTGGGTCGGCGTCCCCCCAGCGCCCGCGTGGAAGACCAGAAGCACAATGAACGCGAGCGCGAGCCCGGCCGGCACCAGCCATCTCCACCGCAGCGACGGGGGCGGGGCCGGAGCCGGGGTCGGATTCGGGGTCGGCGGAGCGGACTTCTTAGGCCGGGTCGGCGGAGCGGATTTCTTAGCCGGGCCCGGACGGGCCGAGGTCGCGCGATGCCAGGTGCTCACGAACGGGATCCCCTTGGTCGCGTACTCGGGCTGGATATCAGCGGGCCACACTGCCGTCGGGGATCGGCAGGGGTGCCGGGACGCACATGCAGCCCCGGTCCAAACCCCACGCGGCCGTCGCCCGGCAGTAGCGGGCAGCGACGGAATCATGCTCGTCAGTCCCGTGCCCGCACGGGCACGGGACATCAGGCGGCGGCTCGCCGTGCGATGTTGTCGTCATAAGGTTGCCTTCCCACAGAAAGAATCCAGCGGTCCGGTCGCCGCGTTGGCCGACCGGAGGCCCCGCCGCAGGCACATGCGTGCGCGGCAAGCCGCAATAAGCGCAGGTCATTCACCCCAAGTCAACCGCGCACCGGCCGCAGGCGAAATAACCAATCTCGCATGAGCCCATCACCGTAACCGATCGGCCGAGAACAAAACCCTGCCAGTGCGGCGCGAAGAGCGGGGTCTTGCGGATGACGCGAGGGGTACCGGCTGGTTACCTGGCGTTGGACTTGCGCCGGTCGCGGCGCATGACCTGACGCAACTCGGTGATGCGCGCGGTTCCCGCGGCGGCCATCACCAGAGCGCCCGCGACCGCGGCGAGCAGCAGCGCCACGGCAAGCGACAGGTGCAGGTGCGCGCCCATGAAGTTGATGCTGACCGTGTGCGCGTTCTGGATGATGAAGATCAGCACCACGATGAGAACGACGATGCCCGCGATCAGCGCGATGCGCATGCCGCTGATCTTGGTGCTCATCCTCCGGCGGCGGTGCGCGGCCTGGGCGGGCGGTGCCGGCGGCGCGGAGCCATTGGGTGAGGCAGGCGGCAGGGTGGTGGTGGTGGTGTGGGGTGCGACTGGCTCAGTCATGGCGCTTCTTCCGTTGCGAACGGGGACCGGGGCCGTCAATGACCAGGCTGCCCGTTGCCGACACGGGCGCCCGGCCGGATCGGCCTAGCGTCGTCCAGTGTCTCAAGCCCTACTCTATGATAGAACTCTAAAACTAGCAATGTATTTCTTGAATCGTTGAGACCTCATGGCTCAGGCCGCCGTCCGCGGGCCATCAGCCCACGGCGCATCAGCGAGCCAGCTCAGACGAGACGCTGGTGGACGTAGCACCATCTCGCCGCCGCTCCCGGCGCAAGAGCGGCGGCGACCGGGTGGTCGGTCTCCTCGTAATGCGCCCTGGCGTGCCGGTTCGGCGAGTCATCGGAACAGGCAACCCAGCCGCAGGTCAGGCAGACCATAAGGCTCGCCTGGCGGTCCTGGCGGCTCCGGCAGTCTCGGCAGGCGTCGGACTGCGGCCCGACCGGCGCAAGGCCGTCGAGGTGCTCACATCGCGGGGCCGTTCCGTTCGGGCTTGCGGCCACCGCGCCTAGCGCCGTGCTCTGGCCGGGGATCATGGCAACCTCCCTCTGCGAGATGGAAACGCCGGGCGCGGCCCGGTGGATCATTCACCGAGTCAACCTCCGTGGCACCCATGGCGGAAACAGGCAACGCGAGCACGGCCCATCATCAGAATCGATCACCCAGGGGACAGGTGTCCCGGCGCGCCCAGGCCATGTCAAACGCCTCGGCCGGCTGGCGCGCGCCAGCCGGCAGGCGGGCTCGTGATCGGTCTGCGTGATGGGGTTTGCGGTTTCTGGCAGTTTCCGCGCCCGGCTGGCGGGAGTTAAGTAGGGAGCGAACAGCCAGCTTCTTACCACGGGACCGGGGCCTGCCTCGTAACCATCTCGCAGATTTCCGCGTGAAATCTGACCCCCCGACTGCTGCGGCAAGGAGTCCGGTTATGAGCATCATCGCGGGCAGCCCGCTCACCCCAGCCGAGACGCCTGCCCAGGAAACGGCGGCTGACTATGACGGGACGACGCCGTTCACTGACGATAGCGGGCCGCCTGCCACATTCCAGGGCCGGGTCCGCGCGGGCGTGACGACCGCGATCGTGGGCGTGCCGTTCGCCGGACTAGGGGTGGCGGTGTGGCTGGCATGGGGCCGCGGCCTGAACCTCGCCGATATCCTGCTCGCGGTGCTCTTTTACGTGATCACCGGTCTTGGCGTGACCGTCGGCTTCCACCGGCTGCTGACCCACCGCAGCTTCACCGCGGTCCCGGCGCTGCGGATCGCGCTCGCGGTCGCGGGGTCGATGAGCTTCGAGGGCGCGGTCATCGGCTGGGTCGCCACCCACCGTCGCCATCACGCCTTCACCGACCGGCCCGGCGACCCGCACTCCCCCTACCGGTACGGCACCAGCCTGGCCGGGCAGCTCCGCGGCCTCGCCCACGCCCACACGGGCTGGCTGCTGCGCGACGACCCCACCCCGGCGGACCGGTACGCCCCCGACATGCTGGCCGATCCCGCCATGCGGGCAGTCTCGGCCGCGTTCCCCGCCCTGTGCGCTCTGTCCCTCGCGCTGCCGTTCGGTGCCGGGTGGCTGACCGGCGGTACCTGGCGCACCGCGCTTTTCGCGCTCCTGTGGGCGGGGCTGGTACGCGTCACCGTGCTGCAGCACGTCACCTGGAGCGTCAACTCACTCTGCCATGTGTTCGGCAGCCGCCCCTTCGCCACCCGCCGCTACGACCGCGCGACGAACCTGTGGCCCCTTGCCCTGGTGTCGTTCGGGGAGAGCTGGCATAACATGCATCACTCCGATCCCGCTTGCGCACGGCACGGCGCCGAACCCGGCCAGATCGACATCTCAGCCACGGTGATCCGCTCCTTCGAGTGCCTCGGCTGGGCCACCGGGGTGCACTGGCCCGACCCCGACCGCCTCGCCGCACGGCGCCGTTGAACCCGGGTTCCCCGGCGTCGAGGTGTGAGAGGTGTGATCGGTCCTGGTGATGGGCCTTGCCCGGATTGCATGTTTCCACATGCTCACCGATGGCGTCTGCTTGGTTATGTGAAGCAAGCCATGCGGACGCGGCCTGATGACCGCCGTTGACGCCGCCAGGGTGCCAGCCCAGGCCCAGGCGCAGGCGGGCCTGCCCGTCCTGCGCCGGCCCGGCGTCAGCATCGCCAGGCTGGAGGGTGACCTTGACATCGCCGCCACCCCGGTACTGCGTGAGCGTCTGCTCAGCATGCTCGGCCCTGGGGTGCGGCTGCTCGTCATCGACCTGTCCGGTGTGGCATTCTGTGACGTGTCAGCACTGGCCGTGCTGATCGGCATGCAACGCCGCGCCAGAGGTCTAGGCATCACAGTCCGGCTAGCCGCCCCCCGCCCCCAGCTGGCGAAGCTGCTGCGCGTCACCGGCCTGGACCAGCACTTCACGGTCTGCGCCACGCTTGATGACGCGCTCCCCACGCAGACGGGGTAGGCCGCGGGCTGCGGCGTCCCCGACGCCCGCCGAGGTCCCGGTGACGCGGGGAATCTAATGCCGCGCGTCAGGAAAGGGCAGGTATGGGCTTCGCAATGGCGCGGGGGAAGGCCATGCCGCGGGTCCCGCTGCGGCCCGGTGAGGGTAACAAGGATCACCTGACGAGCTTCGGGGGGCTGGCTGCGCTGTCGCTTGACGCGCTCAGCTCGGTGGCCTACGGGCCAGAGGCCATCGTGCTGGTGCTTGTCGCGGCGGGAACGTCGGCGCTCCGGCTGACCCTGCCGATCACCCTGGCTATCGCCGGCCTGCTCGCGGTGCTTGTCGTCTCCTACTGCCAGGTCATCGCGGTGCACCCCGATGGCGGCGGCGCGTACGCGGTGGGAAAGAAGGATCTGGGCGCCCCGGTCAGCCTGCTGGCAGCCGCGAGCCTGGTGGTGGACTACGTGTTGACCGTCGCGGTGAGCCTCGCGGCCGGGGCAGCGAGCCTGGCATCGGCGTTTCCCTCGCTGCAGCATCACCTGCTCGCGATGTGCCTGGCCGGCCTGATCGCGCTGACCGCGGTCAACCTGTGGGGCATCGCGGAAAGCGCGCGCGTCCTCATGGTGCCCATGGTGGTGTTCCTGGCCGCGATCTTCGGCGTCATCATCGTCGGCCTGGTGCGCTCGCACCCGGCGGCAGTGGTCGGCACCGCGCAGCCGGTCCAGGTCAGCGAGGCCGTCGGCGTGATCCTGATCCTGAAAGCCTTCGCCGCCGGCTGCTCGGCGCTGACCGGGATCGAAGCGATCGCCAACGGGGTGCCCGTCTTCCGCCGGCCGCGTGCAAAACGCGCCCAGCGCACCGAGCTGATGCTCGGCGCGCTGCTCGGCGCGATGCTGATCGGGCTGTCGGTGCTGATCCGCCGCGAGCACGTGGCACCGCGCGGCGGCGTCACCGTGCTTGCCCAGCTCACCGCCGGCTCCTTCGGCACCGGATGGGCGTACTACGCGGCCAGCATTGCCGTCACCCTGGTCCTGGCGCTGGCCGCCAATACCAGCTTCGGCGGCCTGCCGGTGCTGATGAGCCTGCTGTCCGACGACAACCGGCTGCCCCACCTCCTCGGCCTGCGGGCCGAACGGCCCGTGCACCGCTACGGCGTGATCGTGCTAGCCGTGCTCGCGGGCGTCCTGCTGATCGCGGTCAACGCCGTCACCGCCCGGCTGATCCCGCTGTACGCGATCGGGGTATTCACCGGATTCACCATCAGCCAGACCGGCCTGGTACGCCACTGGCACAGCCAGCGCCCCCCGCACTGGCTGGCGCGCGCCGCGCTCAACGGCGTCGGCGCGGTGCTGACCGCGGTCGCCACCATTGTCTTCGTCGCTACCAAGTTCACGTCCGGCGCCTGGGTCGTGGTCCTCCTCGTGCCTGCCCTGATGCTGCTGTTCTCCCGTATCCAGAGTTACTACCGGGTAGTAGGACTCGAACTCGAGCTGGGCCGGCTCCCCCACCGTCCGCTGCCGTCCTGCAGCCTGGTGATCGTGCCGGTCGGCGGCATCAGCAAGCTCACGGAACGCGCCCTGCAGGCGGCGCTGTCCCTCGGGGATGAGGTCATCGCCGTCAGCGTCCATCCCGAAGCTGGGCAAGGCGCCGCCTTCCGGGCCCGATGGGATGAGTGGAACCCCGGGGTGCGGCTGGAGACCCTCGACAGCCCGCACCGGTCCCTGGTCCACCCGGTCGTCGGCTACGTCAAGCGCGCACAGCAACCCGGCCGGCAGGTCGCCGTCCTGATCACCGAAGTCCAGCCACGCCGGTGGCGTTACCGGATCCTGCAGAACCAGCGGGGACTGCTGCTGGCCACCGTCCTGCGCGCCAGCACCGACGCCGTTGTCTGCACCATCCCCTACCGGCTCACCAGCCGCTGAGCATCGGGGGCGGCACACCCCGGATGAGCGCCGCGCAGTACGGAGACGACCGCTGCGCCGGTTCCGCGCTCCCTAGCCGTGGGCATTGGCCGAGCCGCCGTCTGGGGGACGGATCCGGGGCCGGATCACGCGGTGGTAGAGCCAGGCCGACGCGACGCCGACCGCGACGCCGATGACCGTGTCGGCGAACCGGAGGATCGGCTGCTGCCACGCGTCGTGCGGGCTGACCGCGGCTACCACGAGGACGACCGTGGTCGTGATCGCGGCGGTGATCGCGTCGCCGGGACGGCCGATCACCATTGCGGTCAGCGCGCTTACCCCGACAAGCAGCGCGAGGCCCCACGGGTGAAACGGCAGGAAGGCCAGGTAAATCAGGCAGTACGCGAAGCTTATGAGGGTAGCCGCGATGCGTGACCCGGCTGCGGTGAGGCTCTGCTGATAGCTGCTGCGGTTGACGAACACGGTGGCGATCACCGCCCACATGGCGCCGAGCAAGTCGTCGTCGGACGACACTGAGTGCACCCGGGACAGCACCTTGGTGGTCAGCAGGTAAGTGACCAGGCAGGCGATGGCAAGGACCACGCTGTCTGCCAGGGCGGCGCGGGCCTGTGCCCAGTCCGGGTGCTTCAGCACCCCCACCCGGCCGGCATCCCCGTGATGCGGATCAGCCATCGAAGCCTGCCTCACAGCCTCGGGGCAGCACCACTGCCGCCTGACGTTCCCCCGCTAGGACGGAGAGTACCCTCCGCCGCCTCCGTAACGCGCACCTGCTCCGGGGATCCGAGGCAGGCACGGATTCCACGGGCACGTTTCCGTCACCGCTGCGCGGCGGTGAAGCGGCGGCCGTGCTGGAGCACGGAAACCATCGCCAGCGTCGATTGCGCGCCCTGGTTGCGAGTACGGCCCACAGGCCCCAGGCCATCGTGGCCGCCGCCGGTATGCTCGTTGAGCATGGGGGTCCTGGCGTCGTTGTCGCCGAGAAACCACCCGACGCACAGGCCGACGCCGCTCAGCCAGCGCGCGTCGCCGGTCACCGCGGCCGCGCGCACGCACGCGTCGGCCAGCGCGGCCACCTCAATCGGCCGCTGGTCGAACCCAGGGCGCGGCTCGCCCTGACCCCAGCCTCCCGCGGGCACTACCGACAGGTGGCCCTTGCGGGTCTCGCCTGCCAGCAGCCAGTCAAGCATGCGCAGGCCATTGCGGAGTACGCGTTCGTCGCCGAGTTTCCAGCCTGCCACGATGACCGCCTCGGCGATCGCCGCGTTCGCGTAGCTGAGGCGAGGCGCCGGCCAGAGCCACGCGGGATTCTCCGACGGCTCGCCTATGACGCCGACGGTCGCGGCGAGAAGTTCGCGGGCGACGGCATGGCCGGGCAGGACGCTGAGAACCTCGGCGGCGCCGAGCGCGGCGAATGCCATCGCGTGCGGCCATTCCGAGCGGAGTTGCGCGCTGCAGTCGAACCGGGCGAGCGACTCCCCCCGGATCGCCGCCAGGGGGCCGTAGGCAACAGCGGTGCCCAGCCCCCACAGGGCAAGCCCCCAGCAATCGCCGGTGCAGGGCTCATCCTTCCAGCGGCGGTCGTAGCCGAGGCGGCTGCGGAACCTGCCGTCGGACGCCTGCGCCTGCGTGAGGAAATACAGGTAGCGCCGCGCCAGCGTGACGAGCTCGTCGCGAGGCGTGGGCTCCCGGCAGATGATCATCAGCCCGCGGGCAGCGTCCTCCACGCAGTAACCGTGCTGATGCTGCGGCTCCATGCCCTCGGTGTGCTCAAGCAGGCTGATCTGATCCGTGATCCGGATCAGGTGGCGGAACGGCGGGTCTGGCCAGGTCATAGGAACCCCCATTCGTTCGGGATAAAGGGCATTCGCCAACGCAGCGACCCGGCGCCGCGTAGCGCCAGGTAACTTCGCCGAAGGCCTGGCGGAAGCCGGTGGCCTGCTCAAACTGAGCCATGAACCTAAAGTCTGGCCTGACTAGCTAGACGAGGCCGCGGCCAGGATCGCCGGGGCCGACGCCGACCTGGCGGGCGCGTGCCGTTCCGAGTGCGCCGGACAGGTCCGGGCAGATCGTGAAGCTACGCTCCAGGCCAGTCGAGCGCAGCACCTTGCTAACCGGGAGGCTGGGCGCGACCAGGCGCATCGTGATGCCGAGCAGTCTGGCACGGCGCTGGGTGCCGATGAGGACGGCCAGCCCGGCCGCATCACAAGACGTAACGCGCGACAGGTCGAGAAGTAGCAGGTCCGTGCTGCGATGGAGCACATCATTCAGTCGTTCACGCAGCGCCGAGGCCCCCGCGAGGTCGAGGCCGTCGCGCAGGCTGACGATGGTGCGACCGCTGGGCCGAGTTGAGCCCGGGCCAGGGAAAGTGCCGTCGGCCCGCGATTTCTCTGCCCGGTCCCGGCTCGTCGTCGCAGTCACGTCGCTGTTCTCCTTGTGCGCCTGACCAGGCCACGGGCCCGGCCACCCGGAAGAACACCGCTCAGGTGAACACCATTCATTTCCGAGCTACAACGTTTACGCTACAGTGAACGTTGTTCACCGTCAAGCTCGGCTGGAAGCAGGCAGGCAGGACTGAACGCCGCCCGCATGCGGGACCGCGCCTGGCCGCCGGAGCCTGCGGGGGACAAGTTCGCAGGCCCGTTCCCCCGCAGGCACCGTCTGCGACCTCAGAGGGGTCGGACGTGCTCGGCCTGGGGCCCCTTGGCGCCGCGGACCGCCGTGTACTCGACGCGCTGGTTGTCCTGCAGGCTGCGGTATCCGTCAGTCTCGATAGCGGAGTGGTGCACGAAGACATCCGGCGTTGCGTCGTCGGGGGCGATAAAGCCATAGCCCTTGTCCGCGTTGAACCACTTCACTGTTCCCTGAGCCACTGCGCTCTCCTTCTGGAACGATCATCAGGACCCACGAGCGTGCATCCCGGGCTGTGTGCGGCCGCCTGCTTTCCCGTCGGGAGGAAGCCTGGAATGAGGTGCCCGCTGTCAGAATCCGCAGGCGCTGTGACACGTACACGAACTTCGACTACAACCAGTCTCATCTAACACCATCACACGCCCCGATCAGCCACTTCGAAGCCAACCAGTTCGTCGGCGGCTGCGCGGAAAGGACCCCGCCAGAGCGTCGGGTCAATCTCGATGGCACGCCGGCCCGAGCCCTCGCGGGTCCGACCGCCGCAGGCTGCGGCTCAGCGACCGCGACGACCACGGAAGCCGGCCGACAACGCTGCCGCGCCACGACCGGTCGCGGGAGCGGCCCTGATGGCTTCCGGGCGGACAACAGGCAGCGTGATCGGCGGAACGGGCTCGCCGGCAATCGAGCGCAGCAGCGCTGATCCGGGAGTGACGGTGGCGGTCAGCGGAACGACACCCGCCTTCCGCATCAGGCCCCGAACGGCGACGGCCTGGGCGGGAGTCTGAAGGGTGATCACTGTCCCGGTCGCACCGGCCCGGGCGGTCCGCCCTGACCGGTGCAGGTAGGCCTTGTGCTCGGCCGGCGAATCGGCGTGGATCACCAGGTCGATGCCGTCTACGTGGATACCGCGGGCGGCGATGTCGGTCGCGACGATGACCCGCACCTTGCCGGCCGCGAAGGCGGCCAGGTTCCGTTCCCGCGCGCCCTGCGCCAGGTCCCCGTGCAGTTCAGCTGAGGGGATGCCGGTCGCGACCAGCTGGCGGGCGAGTCGGCGGGCGGCATGCTTGGTCCGGGTGAAGACGAGCGACCGGCCACTGCCGCCCGCGAGGGCGGCGACCACGCCGACCCGGTCGGCGGGCGCGACGGTGAGCAGGTGATGAACCATGGTGACCGGCGCCTCAACGAGGCCGACGTCATGGTGCACCGGCTGGTTCATGAAGCGTCGGGCCAGGACGTCGACCGCGGCGTCGAGCGTCGCGGAGAACAGCATCCGCTGGCCCCCGGCCGGGGTCATGTCAAGCAGCCGCCGCACCACGGGCAGGAACCCGAGGTCCGCCATGTGGTCTGCCTCGTCGAGCACGCTTATTTCCACATCGCCCAGGTGGCAGTGCCCCTGCTCGATGAGATCGGCCAGCCTGCCGGGGCAAGCGACGACGATGTCGGCGCGGCCACGGAGCATGGCCACCTGAGGCTTCTGGGGGACCCCGCCGTAGATCGTCGCCACGCTCAGCCCCACTGATTCGGCCAGCGGCACGAGGACAGCGTGGACCTGGCTGGCGAGTTCCCTGGTCGGCACGAGCACCAGGCCGCGGGGGCGGCAGGCGCTTGTGTAGCCGTCGGCCAGCCTTGCGGCCAGCGGGATGCAGAAGCCGAGCGTCTTGCCCGATCCGGTCTGCCCGCGCCCGAGGATGTCGCGGCCGGATAGGGCGTCCGGCAGCGTGGCCGCCTGAATGGGAAACGGCGTGGTGATACCCGCCGCCGCGAGCGCCGCCACGAGCGGCGCCGGGACACCCGCGGCGGCGAAGGAGACGGCGCGCGGGGCGGTGGTCGAGGCAGGGGGCGCGACCGCCACGGGCTTGGTGCGGCGGTGCTTGGCGCGAGGGGTTGACGGACGTTCGACGGGCAGTGCGGACAACAAAAACCTCCGGACTAGGGTGGCCGTATTTCGAAGGCCGCCACGTCCGTGGAAACCAGCTCGCTCGTCAGCAGCGTACGACCTGCGCGCTATGACAGCTGCGCCTCAGTATGGTTCGTCGCACGTCAGGTTACCCTCAGGGCACCTGATGCGCGCTACACGGTCTCACTAACCCATGGCCAGCTGTGGCCGGGGGGAGAACAGCTCGCGAAGCCGGCTCGCGGTGGCGGCGACTGCGGGCGAGTAGGTGAGCGGCTCCCTGCTCAGAACGGACAGCAGGGACTGGGCTGCCTGGGCCATGGCGGCGTAACTGGTGCCCGCGTAGGCCTGCGCGAGCGCGCGCAGCGCCGGGGAGAATCGGCGGCGTGGGTCTGCGTCGCGCCAGGCGTCGGCGTTCGCGAGGAGAGCGGCGACGGCCGCGCGCAGTTCGCCACTGTCAGGGCCGAGTTCAGCCTGCGCCTTGGCGAGCAGCGCGTGGACGGTTACGGCCTGACTAGTCACGAGAAGGACCGTGCGGATGCTCAGCTTTCGGCCGGCTATCGCGGCCTGGACCGTGGGGTACGCCGCGAGGCGCCGGCTGAACCCGGTGACTGTCAGCACTCTGGCTACCTCAGGCTGCATCGCAGCCAGGCGCAATGTGCCGCCGAGCAGGACAGCGCGGCGCTGGGTGCTCACGAGTACCGCAAGGCCGCTGGCATCCGCGTACCGAACCGCGGACATGTCGATGACAAGCCGGCTTGCGTCGGGACGGAGCAGGCTCAGTAGGCGCTCGCGTACGGCTGGCGCCGACACGATGTCAAGGTCATCCCCGAGAGTGACGATGACGGTGCCGTTATGCCCGGTCGCCACGGTAAAGGCGGGAGGGCCGGTGTCTTCAGTCGCAGGACGGGTCACAGTGCCTTCCGATCAGGTGAGTGGCCCTCCTCGGATCCGGACGCGGGTCCCTGACGGCCAGTCAGCCGTAATGTGCCATCGTCAGGAGCGTAATGAACGGCGACGTTTCCGACCCCGCCGATGCGCGTGAACCCTCTGGAAGCCCGGGAAAGCGACCGCCTTCGATGGCTGACGTCCGGCACCACACCCGGAGCCTACAGTGGCAGAAGAAAACTAGCAAGATTTTTCCAGAATCCGGCCACCGGCCATCGGGCCGCCCCGGATACACTTTCCTGGAAACGTGCACCGCCGTCGCGGAATGCGGCATGCTTCGCAGATTATGTGGGCGACCGGCTTCCGGGTTCCCCGTGACTTCGGTGCTGCGCGTTGCACTTGCCGCCGTCCCGGTCCCTGACGGTTCCTGACCAGCACGGCCACGCCCGACTTCGAGGAGCCTCAAGGTGATACCCGAGCCTGCCATCCCGCGCGGCAGTGACTACGCCGCCCTGTCCAAGCAGGTGAGGCAGGCGGGCCTGCTAGACCGCCGATTGCGGTATTACGCCTGGAAGATCGCGCTCACTACAGCGGCTCTTGTGCTCGGCTGGGCAGCGTTCGCCGCCATCGGCAATTCATGGTGGCAGCTGGCCGACGCGGTGTTCCTGGCGGTTGTCTTCGCCCAGTTCGGCTTCCTCGGCCACGATGCCGGGCACAGCCAGGTCTTCCGTACCCGGCGGGCCAACGCCGTCCTCGGTATCGCGTGCGGCAATCTCGGCACCGGGGTCAGCTACGACTGGTGGACCGGCAAGCACAACCGGCATCATGCCCACCCGAACACCGAGGGCGCCGATCCGGACATCGCCATGGGCGCGCTGGCATTCTCCGCCACTAGTGCCCGGACGGCGCGGGGCATTCAGCGACTGATTTTCCGCTACCAGGCCTACCTGGTCGTCCCGATGCTGTTCCTCGAGGCGGTCAGCCTGCACGCGTCCAGCATCCGCACGGTGACAGGGCCCCGCTGCCGGCACCGGGCTTGGGAGGCGACGCTGCTCGCCGCGCATTTCGCCGCCTATCTCGGCGCGGTGTTCTACGTGCTGCCGCCGGTCAAGGCGGTGGTGTTCATCCTCGTGCAGCAGGGCCTGCTCGGGTTCTACCTGGGCTGCTCCTTCGCGCCTAACCACAAGGGAATGCCGATCCTCCCGGCATCCGACAAGACAGACTTCCTGCGCCGCCAGGTGCTGACCTCGCGCAACGTCCGCGGCGGCTGGCTCACCGACTTCGCACTCGGCGGCCTGAACTATCAGATCGAGCACCATCTCTTCCCGTCCATGCCGCAGCCGAACTTGCGCCGGGCACAGGCACTGGTAGCCGCGTTCTGCGCCGACCGGGGCGTGCCGTACGCGCAGACCAGCCTGCTCGGGTCCTATGGCCAGGCGCTGGGCCACCTTGCTGCCGTCGGCAGGCTGACCAGCCCGGCCACGGTCAGCCAGCCCGCCCCGGTGCCCGCTCAGCCTTGACCGCGTGCACCGCCCCTCGCCGCCAGGATCCGCGGCGAGGGGCGGTGCGTGGATTCCGCAAGCCGACTTCAGGCAGGTTCCTGCTCCGTGCCGGGGCGTTCGGCATCCGTTCCCCCGAGGAGGGCCAGCAGATCGCCGATGGCGAGATGCCTGTCGGCCGACTCCGGCACCGGCAGATGAGCCTCCACACGGTAGCGGTTCCGGCGGCCGCCCTTCTCCTTGACGATGTACCCGGCCGCAGCTAGGTCACTGACTATTGCGAATACACTACGCTCGGTGACACCCACGGACGCGGCGATGTCGCGCAGCCGCGCGCCAGGATCGCGGGCGATGCACAACAGCACCAGGGCGTGGTTGGTCAGGAAGCCCCAGTTCGACACGCGGGAAAAGTTATCACATTGTTTTTCCAGAACACCATTGCTCGTTTCTGAATGCAGGCGTGGCACGATCTTTCCCCGGCCGAGGGTCCGCGCTCGAGATCCGCTGGGGCACGCTGCTACTGCGCTCGCCACGCGAGGCCATGGTGCACGCTCAGCCGCACATCGGTGATCCGCGGACGGTCCCGGCCCGAAGGCCAGACGCATACTTGGCCGCCGACCGGCGAAGGTCTAGTGTGCTGGGCTATGGCAGAGATCGTGCTGCGCGTCCGCCTGCTTAGCGGCGAGCACTTGGATGTTGCCTACAACGAGACTGGAGGCGCTCAGGAAGAGGTCGTGGAACGCGTCATCACAACCCTCGCGGAGGGTAACGGCGTACTGCGCTGCCGACATGGCGACCGGCTCATAGTGCTCTACGGCCGGGGCGTTGCCACCGTTGAGGTGGCTCCGCTCGGCGCCGTCCTGTGACGAGCCGGCCGGGGCGGGGACGATGACATCGGCCTGGCTGCGGCAAGGACATCCGGCCCCGTTCGCTGCGGGGCGTGCCGTAGCGCGGCGGCGCGATGGCGACCGCACGTCAGGGGGCCGAGTCCTGCCGGGGGTCAGTTTTCCCCTCCTCCCGACGCTGGTCCTCGATCACCGAAGCGACGTGCCGCACGCATACCTCAAACGCGAGGGGGTCAGCCTCGTGCATGCCGCGTAGCTTTTCCATGAACGCGAGCATGTGCTGCACGGTGACCTCCGGTAGGCCTCCCACGCTCATGTACCTCCCGGTACCGGCTTCGGCGAAGCCGGGAACAGTGCCCGGCGTAATTCCGTAAAAGTCACTCATGATCGTCCTCGGGTCCGTAGGAGCCACCAGCCAGACGCGAATGTGTCGGAAGCGGTGTATCCATCATGGCCGACGCCGGCCCTCACTGGGAGACGGCGGACGGCCGGCTGCCCAGGACGGTAGCCGCAGCCGACAGACAGCGGGAATGCCGACGTGGCAGGGGCGGCCGGGCGACTCAATGGGGGCAGACGGCTGCTGCGTTCGAACCAGCGCAGGTTGAGCCGACAGCTGCGGTCAGAGCTTGCTCATCCTGGCGAACGGCGTCAGGATCCGCACCTTCCTGGGAGCGAAGTCGACGACCACGGCGGTATCGCCCTCGACGAGGATGACACGGCCGAGGCCGTACTTGTCGTGGGTCACCAGATCGTCCAGCTCGTACTGCTCGACGGGAGGAGCCTCGGGGGGAGGCTTGAACGGACTTGAGGGCAGGTAGCGTCGCTTCCCGGCGCTGGCGCTATTAACCATGACCAGTGTGTGCCTTTCCGCGGTCCTATGCGAGCAGTTCAGTCGCGCTACCCGCCCACGCAGGCGAACCCGCATGCTCAACCTGCGGTGCTTGCCGTGCGGACTGTCATCAAGCCAGGCAAGGTAAGCCCCGGCCAGGTCCGTTAGCTTCAGGCTGCTGGGTGAGCCCTCGCGCTGCCGCGTTCACCCAGCTTGATCCCGATCGCGATCACGCTGCTCTCAGCCTAACACGACAGCCGCACTTGGTTAGGACACCAGGTGATACCGGGCAGCAGCGAAAAACACCTACTCAAGTGAACGCTATTCATTTCTTAGGTACAATGTTCACCGTATAGTGAACGGTGTTCACAGTCAAAGCCGACCGGCAAGGAGACAAGCATGGCACGGCAGCAGGCGGGAGACGCCGGCGAGCGCTCGCTGTGGTTCAACCTCCCGGACAGTGGGGAAAGTGGCCGCCGGCTGCTCAGCCGCGAGCGCGTCGTCGCAGAGGCCCTCGCGGTCATCAGCACCGGTGGCGCGCAGGGCCTCAGCATGCGAGCCATCGCCGGCCGTCTCGGCGTGGTACCAGGCGCGCTGTACCGGCATGTCCGGAGCAAGGAACAACTCTACGACCTTGTCCTCGACGCGGTGCTCGCCGAGGTCGACTGCCAGGCAGACCCCGGCGCGCCCTGGGCCGCACAGGTCGCTGCCCTCGCGCACCGGCTACGGGCGGCCCTGGAGGACCATCCCGGTGTCGCCGCGCTGCTCAAGGCCCGCGACCCCATCAGCCCCGCAGCGCTGGTCCTTGCCGAGGCATTCCTCGCGTCGCTGCGCGCGGCTGGGCTGCCCGGCCGCGAGGCCGGCCTTGCGTTCCGCCTCGTCTACGACTACACCGTCGGCTTTGCCCTCGGCGATCCCACGTCGCCCGCCGAGCAGCGCCTTCGCGATACCGCGACCAGACGGGAACTGCACGCGTTCCTCCGCTCCCTGCCTGCCAGTCACTTCCCCACCCTGACAGCCGACGGCAAGCACGCCTGGGCCAACGACCGCGACCAGCGCTTCAACTCGGGCCTTGACACCCTCCTGCGCGGCGTCCAGGCAGAACTCGGACCGGCAACACCAACCACAAGGCCCTAACCCTGCCCTAACTCCAGCCACAGCGCGGAGGGCGCCGCAGGCGATCCGGTTTGCGGATCGCCTTCCAACGCCAACCACAAGGCCTTAACCCCAGCCCCCGGCGCGGGGGGCGCCGCAGGCAGCCCGGGACTTGGGCTGCCTGCCAACCACAACCACAGGGCTCCAGCCCCAGCCACAGCGCGGCGCAGCCGCAGGCAGCCCAGGTTTTGGGCTGCCTGCTAACCGCAACCACAGGGCCGTAACCTCAGCCACAGTGTGGGGGCGGCGCGGATTTGCGCCGTCCCCACCGCGGGGGGTATGGGGGGCGCGCAGCCCCCCATAATCGGGGGGTGCAGGGGGGTCGTCCCCCCGCAGGCAGTAGAGCTACCCCGCCGAATAGCGTTCGCGGCGAACGGTTGTCTTTCGTCCCTTGATGCTGGCCTGCCGGAGCGCAGCGACCACGTCGTCGGCGGCCGACTCGGGGACCTCGACAAGGGAGAAACGATCGGCGATCTCGATCGCACCGATATCCTTGCCGGAGAGGTACGACTCGCCGGTGATAGCGCCGACAAGATCCTGTGGCCGGAGTCCGGCGGCACGGCCGGTCCCTACGAACAGGCGTGTCGTGCCCGCAGTCGCGGGACGACCGCGCCGCTGGCCGCGTCCGGCGGACTGCCGCTGGTCGCGGCCGTCGGCCTTGCGACGGCCGTTGCGGTCGTCCGCCGACGGCAATTCGGCCTCAGGAAGCTCTTCTTCCTCGTGAGGGCTTCCGCTCGTCTCATGGGCCAGCTTGACCGCGGCGAGTGCCACCTCGAAGAGGTCAAACTCCGCACCGAGCGGCTCTACAACAGCCCGGAAGGCATCAAGGTCGTCGTCTTTAAGCAGCCTCTCCCTGAGCGCGGCGCGCACTAGCTCCAGGCGCCGAGCGCGCAGGTCCGCGACGGTCGGCAGCTTCTCGACCGTGATCGGCTGCCTGGTCGCCCGTTCGATGGTCTTGAGCATCCTGTGCTCGCGCGGCTCGACGAGGGTGATGGCCGTGCCTTCACGGCCGGCCCGGCCAACGCGCCCGATGCGGTGCACGTACGACTCCGGTGCGCTTGGCACGTCGTAGTTCACTACGTGCGTCAGCTGCTCGATGTCGAGGCCGCGTGCGGCCACGTCGGTGGCCACGAGAAGATCGATGCTCTGGCTGCGCAGCCGGCCCATGACCCGGTCCCGGTGCTGCTGGTCCATTCCGCCGTGCAGCGCCTCGGCGCGATAGCCCCTGCCGTTCAGGGTCTCGGTGAGCTGGTCCACCTCGTCCCTGGTACGGCAGAAGACGACCGTGGCCGTCGGCGCCTCCAGGTCGAGCACGCGCCCGAGTGCGGCAGGCTTGTGCCCGCGCGGCACGACGTACGCGGCCTGCCGCACTAGCAAGCCCTCGGCTGGCGTCGACGCCGTCGGACGGCCGAGCTCGACCCGCACCGGGTTGCGCAGGTGGCGGCGCACCATTCCGTCGATCCTCGGCGGCATGGTCGCCGAGAACAGCGCGGTCTGCCGGCTGCCCGGGGTGTTGCCAAGGATCTCCTCGATGTCCTCGGCGAAGCCCATGTCGAGCATCTCGTCCGCTTCATCGAGGACGACGACCTCAAGGCCGCCCAGCTTCAGCGTTCCCCGGTTGATGTGGTCGAGCGCGCGCCCTGGCGTCGCCACCACGACGTCGACGCCACGTTTGAGCGCCCCCAGCTGCCGGCCGATCGGCTCGCCGCCGTAGATCGGCAGGACACGCGCGCCCATACCGTGCCCGTAGCTGTGCATCGCCTCGGAGACCTGCATCGCGAGCTCGCGCGTCGGGACGAGCACCAGGGCGAGCGGCCCTGTCCGCCCGCCTTCCCCGAGGATTCGCTGGAGAATGGGAAGAGCGAAGGCGGCCGTCTTCCCGGTCCCGGTCGCGGCCTGCCCGACCAGGTCACGGCCCTCAAGCAGCGGCGGGATGGCGGCCAGCTGTATTGGTGTCGGCTCCTCATAACCGAGGCCGGACAGCGCGTGGCACAGTTCCGGGGCCAGCGTCAGGTCGGCGAAGCCGCTCGCACCCCCGTCGTTATCCTCGATCATGAACAACCACCTTGCTCAAAAAGCACCTTTGACTCCCACACTGGTTTCTGCCCTCGGCCACGTTATGGCAGCGCGGCCCGGCCTGGGGCTCATCCAGCGCAGCGGTGACTTTCCCGTCACTTGCCATGTCGCAGCCACGGCGCTGACATAGAGCTCGGCCACCGTCGCGACGGATTACCGTTGCGACGGACATAACGTGGGCCGACACCACCAGGTGGGTCGGCCCACGGCTAACTGTTGTGCACTGAGCGGGCTTGGCCTGCCCTGGCTCAGGCGGCGCGGACGTGCGTGGCGTGCGGACCCTTCGGGCCCTGGGTCACCTCGAACTCCACCTGCTGGTTCTCTTCGAGGCTGCGGAAGCCGAAGCCGTCGATCTCTGAATAGTGCACGAAAACGTCCGGGCCATCAGCGCGGGAGATGAAGCCGAAGCCCTTCTCCGCGTTGAACCACTTGACGGTTCCCTGTGACATGCCGCTCCTTCAAGGGGCTGGATTCGGGCCCGCACGGTGCGATACCCAGGCCGGTTCTTGACGCGACTTCCCCAGATCCCTGAAGAGCGCCCGCAACATCGCTGACTGCGAGCGTGCGAAATACACGAACACACAAGACAACTACGACCACACGGTACAGCCGATCCGGCGCCGAGTTCATTCCCGCCCGCCGGCGGTCGCCGCTGACCTGCCAGAGCGCGACCGTGCGCCGCGCCTGCCCACTGCGGGCACCGCGCGCGGCTGCCAGCGCCGGTCCGGGCTGATTGGCGCCGCTCGTGTTACGCTCTTACCGGCTGTAGACGCTCGCCGTGATGAATGCTGTGGCAACTCCTAGGCATTTCGGTTTGAGTGTTTCGCCGAAGGATCAGCCTGCAGCCCCGCCTGGGGCCTGACCGCTGTCTGTAATGCTTTCTCTCTTATGCGCACAGCGTGGTCGGCCAGCGCGCCGCCGACCGCGAGTGGGCCCCGGACCCGGCCTGCTAGCGTGCACCCTCTTCATTCTCCCGGTACCCCGGCCACGAAGAAACGCGGGCAGCAGAAATTGATATCGTTCATCTGGTCCCCTGGAAACCCGCTGCCCGCCGGCACCGGCGGCTCGGAAAACTACACCGCCGGGCAGGTCCGGGAGCTGACAAGGCGCGGCATAGCAGCTCAGGTAGTTACCATCGGCCTCGGCGCCGGTGACGGCAGGGACGGATTCGTCGGCGTCCCGTTCCTGTCACTGCCGACGCTGGCCGAGGTCAGCGAACTCGATGGCACCGTCGTCTTCGTCAACGAACCGCACGCCGTGCCAACCAGGCACCCGGCATTCGTTATCCTGCACAACCCGCCGCCCATCCGGGAACGCCAGCGGGCGTTCACCGTCGAGGGGACCAGGGAGCGTGCCCTGATCGTAACCAGCCGGTACGCCGCCGCGCTGTGGTCGGGATACCTGGACGTGGACGTTGCGACAATCAACGTCGTGTACCCGTTCGCCGAGCCGAGCTTCGCCGCCCAGCCCCGGCCGGGCCGCGAGGCCGGGAAGACCCGCGTCCTGTTCGCAGGCAGGCTGAGCCCGGAGAAAGGCATCTACACGCTGCTGGAGACGCTGCACATCGACATCATCGAGCAGGACCCTGGGCTAACGTTCACCGCGACGACCGCGGGCGCGGACAAGCCCCAGGGAAAGATCATCGAGCAACTGCTCGGCGCGCACCCCGGAATCTCCGTGGTGGCCAGTTGCCGGGCGCCGGCGATGATGGCTGCCCTGATGGCCAGCCACGACATCGTGGTCATGCCGTCCAACAGCCAGTACTGGCACGAGACCTTCGGCATCGTCTCGATCGAGGCCCAGCACTCGGGCTGCCGGGTGGTGGCCTCCGACGACGGCGGCCTGCCCGAGACTGACTGCGGCGGGGTAGTGCTCGTCAGCCCGGACAACGCCGAAGCGCTCGCCTGGGGCATCCGCGAGGCCGCGGACAGCGGGCCGCTCTCCCCGGGCGCCCGGCATGACGCCGGGACGAGGTTCACCGTCGGGCAGTCCGTGGACACGCTGTTGAGCGTATTCGCCCGGCCGCTGCCAATCCCGCCAGCGGCCATCGTCCGGCAACTCGAAGAGCTGATCGCGGCGCCGTCGGCGCACGACCCGCGCGCCCCCGGCCCCGGCAGCGAGCTGACCGAGACAGCGCCGTAAGCCCTTCCCCCCCAGGCCTAACGGCCACCCCGTGTGCAACTGGAGGCTGATGTCTGCAAGGGCCGGCTGGGGCTGGCCGCCCTGTTCTCGGGGTCCGGCAGCGCGTATCGTGAAGGCAGTTGCTCCGGACCCTGGCGGCTGCCCGCGCGAAATCGCGGGGCAGCGAGGCCCGGAGTTTTCGCGTCCTGGGCTGGTACCCGAGGAGACAGCGATGAGCATCACCGCACGGATCGCTGCGGCGAACCTTCCGTCATAGACATCTACAGCTCAGATTCCCGGAGCGCATCATCATGATGATCGGGTTCGCCATCCCAGTCTCGACGTTGGCCGCCAACGTGGCAGGCGGCCTGTCCAGCGACGGCAGCAGACGGTGACGGGCGCGGGCCCCGCAGGGGCGGGCCTCCTCTACGATGCCCGCCGCGGCGTCTACTACGCGAGGCCCGTCCTTCGCGGCTGGCTGCACCTGCTGTGTTTCTGGGCGTCGCTGGTGGCCGGCGGGCTGCTGCTGGCCCGCGCGCACAGTGCGGCGCAGATCACGGCCGCCGCCGTCTACTCGGCAAGCCTCAGCGCCCTGTTCGGCACCAGTGCGCTGTACCACCGCGGTACCTGGACCGCTGCCTGGAGGCTCCGGCTTCGGCACCTGGACCAGGCAATGATCTTCTTCCTCATCGCCGGCACGGCAACTCCCGCCTTCCTGCTCTCCGCACCCGCCGGCGCCGGGCTGGCCTGCCTGATCGCGGTGTGGGCGCTGACGCTCACCGCGGTGGCCATCCGCCTGGTGCGGACGAGCGCGCCGGAATTTGCGGCGGGCGCGCTGTTCATCGGGCTCGGCTGCGCGGGCGGCCTCGCGCTGCCGTGGGTGTGGATCCACGCAGGCACCGCATCCGGAGTGCTGCTACTCGCCGGCGGCGTGCTCTACATCGCCGGGGCGCTTTCCTACCATCGTCGCTGGCCAGACCCGTACCCGTCGGTGTTCGGCTATCACGAGGTCTTTCATGTCTACGTCTGCGTCGCCGCGGCCTGCCAGTACGCAGCGATAACGCGGTTTACCTGAGCTTGCCTGACAGACCGGCCCGCCATGACACTGTGCGAATGGCTCATCGGCGGGCGCTGGATAGTGGACCCTCGCCACCTTGCCTTGAGGTACCGGTCGAAGAAGTCGATGATCCGCCGGCGGCATCTCCTTGTAGGGCCCGGAGAACTCCACGCCGGGGGAACCGGGACATGCGGTGGTTGAGTGGATGTCCTACGGTCAAGTGGGCTTACGATGCTCTCGTGACCTACGCGCAGAAGGAGCGGGCGGCGCTTGCCGCGCTGCTTGACGAGACCGGCCCGGAAGGGCCGACGCTCTGCGAAGGCTGGCAGACACGGGACCTGGCGGCGCACCTCGTCCTGCGTGAGCGCCGGCCGGACGCCGCCGCCGGGGTGCTTGGCGGCCCGCTGGCCGGTTACACCGCGCGGGTACAGCGGCAGTACCTGGACCGGTACTCCTATCCCCAGCTGATCGCGCTCTTCAGGGGCGGGCCGCCGGCCCTGTCGCCGTTCGCGATCCCTGGCGCGGACGAGGCGGGAAACACCGTGGAGTACTTCGTGCACCACGAGGACGTGCGGCGTGCCGCCGAGGGATGGACGGAGCGGCCGGTCGACGCAGGCCTGGCGGAGGCCTTGTGGAAACGACTCAAGGGCGCGCGGCTGTTCCTGCGCTCGGCGCCGACCGGGGTCGTGCTCGCCCGCGAGGGAGACGGACGGCTCGACCTGATCGTCGCGAAGAACGCTACGCCGTCGGTCACGGTCACCGGCTCACCCGCCGAGCTGACCATGTGGTCGATGGGCCGGGCAAGCGCGGCGCACGTGACTGTAGACGGCCCGGACGAGGCGGTCGCGAAGCTCACCGCCTGGCGAAGGTAACGACCGACGGCAACCCACCCTCTGCCATCGACGTAGCAGAGTCAGCCGCAGTTTTGCAGCAGAGTCAGCCGCAGCTTTGGCCGGGCCGCGACGGGCCCGATAAGATCGCGATTTTTGCGATCAGGCCCGGCGGCACTCGACATCGGGGGGTACGGGGGTCGTCCCCCCGGGAGATGACTGCGGGCAAGTGGCAAGGCGCCCGAAGGGCGCCGACCATGATGCCCCGCCTCGTCCCCCCTGAGACTTTCGTCGGTGCGGGCGGGCCTGATACGATCGCGATTTTTGCGATCAGGCCCGTCGGCACCCGACATCGGGGGTACGGGGGGTCGTCCCCCCGGGAGATATCAGTAGCGACCGCGGCGGATCTCACGCCGACGGCTGCCGCTGACCAGCTTGTAGGCGACGTAGCCGCCGCCCGCGACGAGGGCGATGAAGAACAGCGCGGTGATCAGGCCGATGACGACGCTGACCACATGGCCGAGAACAACGAACAGGACGATCCCCGCGACCACGACAGCGCCAACCTTGATTAGGTTCATGACGGCGCCCCCTTTCTCTTCGGGCAACTTCGATAATAGTCGTGTTGGCTGAATGTAGGGCCGGCCGCAGAGCAGAGTCAGGGAAGAGTCAGGGAGAACCCTGGGACCGGGGCTCTCCCCGTGGGAAGGAACGACATATGCAGGCGTTTGGCATTGACATCGGGGGGACGGGGATCAAGGGCGCCCCCGTTGACCTCGCCACCGGGAAGCTGCTCGCCGATCGGAAGAAGATCGCCACTCCGCAGCCCGCCACGCCTGACGCGGTCACGGAGGTAGTGCGGGAAGTCGCGCAATCGTTCGGCTGGACGGGTGTGATCGGGGCGACCTTCCCTGGCGTCGTGGTCGGCGGCACCATCCGCACCGCGGCGAACGTCGATAAGTCGTGGATCGGGGCGGACGCGGCATCGCTGTTCGGCAAGGCGATCGGCACCGACGTGGGCGTGCTCAACGACGCGGACGCGGCCGGGATCGCCGAGATGAGGTTCGGCGCCGGCGTGGGCGTGAACGGGTCGGTGCTGATGCTGACCTTCGGCACCGGGGTCGGGTCCGCGCTTTTCACCGACGGGGTGCTGGTGCGGAACACGGAGTTCGGGCATATCGAGATCCGGGGCAAGGACTCGGAGAGGCGCGCCTCCGAGCACGCCAAGCTCGAGCATGACTGGGGCTGGAAGGAGTGGACCGCGCGGGTGTCTGAGTACCTGCAGCACCTGGAGGCGCTGCTGTCCCCCGACCTGATCATCGTCGGCGGCGGGATCAGCAAGGAGGCCGACAAGTGGGTGCCGCTGCTGGCCGGCGTCCAGGCGAAGATCGTGGCGGCAACCCTGCAGAACGACGCAGGCATCGTCGGCGCGGCGATGGCGTCGGGGGGCCTGGACACCACCGGGTGAGCCTCCTGCTGAGGCACGGTGTGTGCCCCGGCGCGAAGTTCGCGCCGGGGCACACGTCATTGGGACTGACCCGGCGTTGTTACTGACCGGGTGAAGGAGAGCGACGTCGCAGATCAGCAGCCGTCGTATGGGGCCCAGTTAAACTGGCCGCCCGCCGCGATGGCGTTATCGAAGACCTGATTCTGCTCGGCGACGCTTGCGTGGCCGAAGTCGGACCCGGAACCGCCGTACTCGGCCCAGGTCGACGCGCTGAACTGGTACAGCCCGTAATGGCCGCTAGCATTCATTACCTGGCTGTTGCCGCCGGACTCACGGGTGATCACGCATGCCTGGAACGAGCTGTCGCCCGCGGTCGAGACGGTGCTCGCCTGCTCGGGCGCCGACTGCATCACGGGCGTGGCCTGCTCGGGCGCCGCCTCGTCGGGCGTGGCCGCCGCGGGCGGGCTCTGCGCGGGCTCACCCAGAGCGCGCGTCTCGCTCTCCACGGGGACCGCCGCCGTGGCCGCGGCCGGCGCAGGTGCAGGGGCAGGCCCGAGGACCGACGGCGGGGCCGGGATCGTGGCCGGCTTGACAGGAACGGTCAGGACCTGTCCGATGCGAATCTTGTCCGCGTACCGGATCTGGCTGTGGTTGGCCCAGTAGAGCACCGGCCAGTAGCGCGGACTGGAGTAGAGACGCTCCGCGATGGCGCTCAGCGTGTCACCGGCCTTGACGGTGTAGGTAGCGGGAACCGCTGGGTTCCGCTTCGCCGCCGGCCGGGTGACCGACTGCAGCTGTGCGATCGCGAAGCCGGATGGACGGGCGGCCGCCGTGGCCGCCGTGTGGTGTGCGGGCACCGGCGCGGCCGATAGGCCGGCGGGTGCGTTGGCTAGAGCGAAGGCCGCGGCCACGCTGAAGAGCGCGGGTACGGCGGCGAATGGAAGGCGGCGTGCGAAACGAGGACGCGCTGACTGCGCTCGGCTGCCCAACGGGCTCCTTCCCGAGAAGGTCGCGCTCACGGGGAAGGCTGCCTGCAGAGTGCACCTAGGGCTCACGTGATGCAGGTAGCCTTCCGAGCGCCTGATATTCACGGAGCGTAACCTTAAAGTGACTTTCCGTAAAGACTCAGAAACTGCCGAGCAACCTGCTATCATGCGCCGCCCTCCAGGCCAGGGCACCTGAGCTGTGCCGCGAGAGCCGGTTGCGGCAGGGATACCCAGGCAGGCGTCCGGTCGAGCCGGTCAACCATGCCTACGATGAGTGATAGCGGGCATGACGGACGGTGACAACGGCGTCAGTGATCGGAGCCCGAGGTGACTACAGAAATTTCTGCCGGATCTCACGGTGGCCGTGAGGCTGGCCGAAGAGAACGCCGGCCGCCGCAGGGCGTTAGCGGACCGGGTGACCTGCCTCGCGGAGGGTTTCCTTGACCTCGCCGATGCGCAGCGCACCGAAGTGGAAGACGCTCGCGGCGAGAACCGCGTCCGCTCCCGCGTCGATCGCGGGGACGAAGTGGGCGAGGGCGCCGGCCCCGCCGCTGGCGATGACCGGGACGGTGACGGCGTCGCGGACCAGGCCGATCAGCTCCAGGTCGAAGCCGGCCTTGGTGCCGTCGGCGTCCATCGAGTTGAGCAGGATCTCGCCCGCGCCCAGGTCGGTGGCGCGGCGGGCCCAGTCGATCGCGTCGATGCCGGTGCCGGTGCGGCCGCCGTGCGTGGTGACCTCGAAGCCGCTCGGGGTCGGCGGGCTGCCGGGCTTGACGCGCCTGGCGTCCACCGACAGCACCATGCACTGCGAGCCGAACTGCCTGGCGGTCTCCGCGAGGAGCTCGGGGCGGGCGATGGCGGCGGTGTTCAGCGACACCTTGTCGGCACCCGCCCGCAGCAGGGCGTCGACGTCGGCGGTGGACCTCACGCCGCCGCCGACGGTGAGCGGGATGAACACCTGCTCGGCGGTGCGGCGGACCACGTCGTACATGGTCTCTCTGCCCCCGCTTGAGGCGGTGATATCGAGGAACGTGAGCTCGTCGGCGCCTTCGGCGTCATAGCGGGCGGCGAGTTCCACGGGGTCTCCGGCGTCGCGCAGGTTCGCGAAGTTGACGCCCTTGACGACCCGGCCGGCGTCGACGTCCAGGCAGGGGATGACGCGGACGGCGACGCTCACGCGGACACCTCACGTTCCGGGTAGGCGGGTGGTTGCAGGCTCATGCGGACCCCATCCGCTCGAGACACAGTCGCGAGGGCCTCTTCCAGGGTGAACGCGCCCGCGTAGAGGGCCTTGCCGACGATCGCGCCCTCGACGCCGATCGGGGTAAGGCCGGCGAGGGCGCGCAGGTCGTCCAGGCTGGACACTCCACCGCTCGCGACGACCGGGGCCACCGTGCGGGAGCACACGTCGCGGTAGAGGTCCAGGTTCGGGCCCTTGAGCATGCCGTCCTTGAGCACGTCCGTGATCACGTAGCGGGCGCAGCCCTCGGCGTCGAGGCGGTCAAGCGCCTCGTACAGGTCGCCGCCCTCCTGCGTCCAGCCGCGAGCGGCCAGGGTCCTGCCGCGCACGTCGAGGCCGATCGCGATCCTCATCCCGTGCTCGGCGATGACCTTGCGGACCCAGTCGGGGTTCTCCATGGCGGCGGTGCCGATGTTGACGCGGGCGCAGCCGGTCGAGAGGGCGCGCTCCAGCGAGGCGTCGTCGCGGATGCCGCCGGACAGCTCGACCAAGACGTCGAGCTTGCCGACGACCTGGGCGAGAAGCTCGGCGTTGCTCCCCCGCCCGAAAGCCGCGTCCAAGTCCACGAGGTGAACCCACTCGGCCCCGGCGGACTGCCAGGCGAGGGCGGCCGCGAGGGGATCGCCGTAGGAAGTTTCTGACCCGGCGGCCCCCTGCACGAGCCGCACCGCCTGTCCCCCGGCGACGTCAACGGCGGGCAGCAGAACCAGCGAGCTCACAGGATCTCCAGTCGGGTAATGAACGGCTCGAATGCGTAATAGGACACGATAGAAGCGCTCGGCAGCGCAATCCACCCGGAACAAGTGGGGCGCCGGGTCACAGGGAACTCAGCCAGTTATGGAGGACCTGAGCGCCCGCGTCACCGGATTTTTCCGGGTGGAACTGGGTCGCGGCTACCACGCCCTGCTCAACTGCCGCGGCGAAAGGCTCGCCATGCTCGGTGACCGTGAGCTTCGCGCCCGCGGCCTTCAGCGGGGCGGCGTCGCGCATCCGCAAGGCGAAGGAGTGCACGAAGTAGAAGCGGGTGCCGTCCTCGGTGCCGTTGAACAGGACCGAGTCGGGCGGGGGCGTGACGGTGTTCCAGCCCATGTGCGGGAGGACCGGCGCGTCGAGACGGTCAACGGTGCCGGGGAAGACGCCGCAGCCTTCGGTGTGCACGCCGAATTCCACCCCCGCCGAGAACAGGATCTGCATGCCGACGCAGATGCCGAGGACCGGGCGGCCGGCCTCGACGCGGCCGGCGATCACCTTCTCGCCGCCGATGCCGCGCAGCCCGGCCATGCAGGCGGCGAACGCGCCGACGCCGGGGACGACCAGGCCGTCGCACTCGGCGGCAGCGCTAAGGTCGGCGGTCACCGTGACGTCAGCGCCAACGCGGGCGAGTGCCCGCTCGGCGGAGCGCAGGTTCCCCGACCCGTAATCGAGGACGACAACGCGCGGGCTCACGAGGACCACCCGTCCCGCACGCCCCAGGCATCCCAGCCTCTGAACGGTTCGCTTGCGCTTTTAGCTCCGATAGAAGCGCTCGGAAGCGCGAACGAGCCCGAAGAAGCGACGAGCGCGAACGAACCCGACGAGGCAGAGGCCCAGCGGCGGAGCGAGCCGGGGAACGGGGTCACAGGACGCCCTTGGTGGAGGGGACGCCTGGCGACCTCGGGTCGAAGGCGGCGGCCGCGCGCAGGGCGCGGGCGACGGCCTTGAACTGGGCCTCGACGATGTGGTGCGGGTTGCGGCCGTACAGCACGTGGACGTGCAGGCAGATGCCGGCCGAGTGCGCGAGGGACTCCCAGATGTGCCTGGTGAGCGTGGTGTCGTAGGTGCCGATCACCGGGGACATGTTCTCCGGCTCCTCGTGGACCACGTAGGGGCGGCCGGACAGGTCGACGGCGGCCCGGACCAGGGTCTCGTCGAGGGGGACGAGGGCGTCGCCGAACCGCTGGATGCCGGACTTGTCGCCCAGGGCCTCCTTCAGCGCCTGGCCGAGTGCGATCGACGTGTCCTCGACCGTGTGGTGCGCGTCGATCTCGATGTCGCCCTTGGCGCGGACGGTGAGGCCGAGGCAGCCGTGCTTGCCGAGCTGGTTGAGCATGTGGTCGAAGAACGGGACGCCGGTCTCTACCTCCACGGGGCCGGGCCCGTCGAGGTCGAGCTCGACGAGGAGTTCGGTCTCCTTGGTCTCGCGGGTCACGCGGCCGACGCGGGTGCCGGGGGTGAAGCTCATCGGGTTATTACCTCCGTGAGGGCGCGGGTGAAGGCGTCGTTCTCGGCGGGCGTGCCGACGGTGACGCGGAGCCAGCCTCTGGGGCCGGTGTTGCGGATGAGGACGCCGCGGTCGAGCAGGCCCTGCCAGACCGCGTCGCGGTCGTCGAAGACGCCGAACAAGATGAAGTTGGCGTCGCTGTCGGCGACCGTGAGGCCGTGGGCCCTGAGCCATTCGACTAGGTCGTCGCGGCTCTGGCGGAGCGCCTCGACGGTCGCGATCGGCTCGGCGGAGTGCGCTATGGCGGCACGCGCGACGGCCTGGGTGACCGTAGACAGGTGATACGGCAGCCGCACCAGCAGGAGGGCGTCGACGACGGCCGGGTCGGCGGCGAGGTAGCCGAGCCTGGTGCCGGCGGCGGCGAAGGCCTTCGACATGGTCCGGGATACGACAAGCCTTGGCCTGCCAGGCAGGAGCGTGAGCGCGCTCGGGGTGCCCGCGCGGGCGAACTCGGCGTAGGCCTCGTCGACGACGACCAGGCCTTGCGTGGCGTCGTAAATGTTTTCTATTAGTTCCAGCGGGACTGAGGTGCCCGTGGGGTTGTTCGGCGAGGTGATGAAGGTGACGTCGGGCTGGTGGATTTTCACCTGCTCGGCGGCGGTGGACAGGCCGTAGTCGGCGTCGCGGCTGCCCTCGAGCCACGCGGTGCCGGTCACCTGAGAGATCAGCGGGTGCATCGAGTAGGACGGCTCAAACCCGAGCGCGGTGCGGCCCGGACCGCCGAACGCCTGCAGCAGCTGCTGGATGATCTCGTTGGAGCCGTTCGCGGCCCACACCTGCCGCGCGGACAGGCCGTGGCCAAGGTAGTCGGCGAGGTCCTTGCGCAGGTCGACGGCGTCGCGGTCGGGGTAGCGGTTGAGCGTGCCCGCGACGCTTCGCACCGCGTCCGCGATGGCCTGCCGCAGGTGCTCGCTCGGCGCGTAGGGGTTCTCGTTGGTGTTCAGCTGGACGGGGACGTCGAGCTGGGGGGCGCCGTAGGGGTGCAGGTGCCTGAGGTCGTCACGGAGCAGGGCGCGGACCTGGTCGCCCTGGTTTTCTGGGTGGGGGGTCACTGGGTTGGCGGTCACTGGTTTTCCCTCTTCGGGACGCGGACCCGCACCGCGGCCACGTGGGCCAGGAGGTCCTCGGCGCCGCCGAGCGCGTCGACTCTCGGGGCCACGTTTGCGAGGGAGTCGCGGTCGCATTCGATGACGTTGACGACCTTCAGGTACGGGTAGACGGACAGGCCGCTGGTGTGCCGCGCCGTGCCGCCCGTGGGCAGGACGTGGTTCGAGCCGGCCAGGTAGTCGCCGAGCGAGACCGGGCTGTAGGGGCCGACGAAGATCGCGCCGGCGTTCCTTATCTGGCTCGCTACCTTGGCGGCGTCGTCGGTCTGGACTTCCAGGTGCTCGGGCGCCCAGGCGTCGGAGACCTTGCGGGCGGCCGGGATGTCGTCGACGAGGACGTAGCCGGCTTGGTTGCTGAGCGCCGTGAGCACCCGCTCCTTGTGCTTGGTGAGCGGTATCTGGCGGGCCAGCTCCGCGTCGACCCTGGCCGGGGTGTCCGGGTCGGTGGTGATGAGCAGGCAGGCGGCGAGCTCGTCGTGCTCGGCCTGGCCGATCAGGTCGGCGGCGAGGTGAGCCGGGTCGGCGGTGTGGTCGGCGATGATGCCGATCTCGGTCGGGCCGTTCTCACCGTCGGTGCCGACGGTGCCCTGCAGGATCCGCTTGGCGGCGGCGACGTAGACGTTGCCGGGGCCGGTGATGACGTCCGTTGGCGCGCACTCGTCGGTGCCGTAGGCGAACATGGCAAGGGCCTGCGCGCCGCCCACCGCGTGCACCTCTGAGATGCCGAGCAGTGCGCAGGCGGCGAGCACCGCGGGGTGCGGGAGGCCGCCGAACTCCTTCTGCGGCGGGGACGCGACGGCGATCGACTCCACGCCGGCGGCCTGGGCCGGGACCACGTTCATCACGACGGACGAGGGGTAGGCGACGAGGCCGCCGGGGACGTAAACGCCGGCCCGCTCGACCGGGATGAACCTGGTGGAAACGGTCAGGCCCTCGGCGGGCAGGCTGTCCCTGCGGTCAGGGAGCTGCGCCTCGTGGACTACCCGGGCGCGGCGGACGGCCTCTTCGAGGGCGTCCCTGACCTTCGGGTCGAGGGTTTCGAGTGCATGGCTGATGGCTTCTTCGGATACCCGGGTGTGCACGAGGTCCACGCCGTCGAAGCGATGCGTGTACTCCCGGACGGCCGCGCCGCCGCGGACGCGGACGTCCTCGGTGATCGGCTTGACGAGGTCCACGGCGCGGTCGACGTCGAGGGCGGCGCGCGGCAGGACGCCGGCTAGGGCCTGGCGGGTGAGGCCGGCCGCGTCGCGCCGGCGCAGGTCGATAAGGGGCAGGTCAATCAGGGTCGTTACGGGACTTGCCCCGCTGTCCGAAGTCACGCGCCTAGTCTACGAACGCAGCAGGCAGGCCGCAGAACCGTCCGCATGCTGGACAGATCCGCGGCGGGTCCGCCGCAGCGGGTCTGTCCCATGAAAAGACATCGGATACCGAACGGGTTCGTGGTTCCGGCTTCTAGTCACGGGCGTAAGGCAGGGACCGGGGTCGTTGCGACGGCGATCGAGGTCGGCCTCGCCATCGGGGTCGGCAGTGACGTGGCGCCTAGCGGCGGGGTTGAGGTAGTCGCGAGGGTCGGGGAGCCGGACGGGGATGGTTTCGCGGTCGCTGGCGCGACGGTGGCGATCGGGACTGGCGTCGCGGGCACGTGAGGCGTCGGCCGCCCGACAGGGTGCGGAGTGGGGCGCTCGACGGGCGGCGACTGGTGCTGGGCCGGGCGGTGCTTGGCGGGGCCGGCGGGCTGGACGCGCGGGGCCGGGGCGGCGGACAGGTTCGCGATCGCAGTACCGGTGCCGGTCAGGAGCGCGATCGCGCAGAGGGCGCCGGCGACGGCCGCGAGGCGGCGCCGGTTACGGAGTCGGCGGCCCCGCGCCATGATCTGGGTCACGTCGACCGGGGCGGCGGGGTCCATGGGCGCCTTGAGCGCCTGGCGCAGGGCCTGGGTGTCGAGTTCGGTCATCGCCGGTCACCTCCGATCGGCTGGGCGGGGAGCGCGTCGTCGGCGCGGACGCGCAGCTTGGCGAGCGCGCGGGAACTGGTGGACTTGACGGTGCCGACGGTGACGCCCAGGTCCCTGGCCACCGCCGCCTCCGGCAGGTCAAAGAGGTAGCGCATGACGATCACGGCGCGTTCCTTCGCCGTGAGGGTCGCGAGCGCGCCCGTGAGCCAATGGCGCAGCGCCACCTCGTCGGCCGGGTCGGGGGTGCCGTCCTGCTCCGGCAGGTCGCCGACCGGGTACTCGCGCAGCCGGCGGCGCCAGCGGTCGGTGACGTGGTTGACGAGCACCTTACGCGCGTAGGCATAGGCGTCATCGCGGCGGACGCGCGACCAAGCGGCGTAGGTGCGGACAAGCGCGGTCTGCGCGGCGTCCTCGGCGGTATGCCGGTCGCCGGTCAGCAGGTACGCGGCGCGCCTGAGCCCCTCGTAGCTTGCCCGCGCGAATTCGGCGAAATCTGCGTCCCTATCCCCGCTCAAAGTCAAATTCCACAACCCAATCATCGCAGCGAGTAACCGCGTCCCATGGCCCCCGGCTGGCCGGGCCGGCGTCGAGTTTTGACTCGCGAGGCGGCATCCCCGCTTGTGCTTATACGGCTGGACACACTGAAGGGTTGCTGCCCGTCTGACACAACTTTTCGCTCGCCGCGACGTATTAGCCGGTGTTCGGATCGTCGGAACTACATCAAGGAGCATGCGGATGCGGTCGAATGAGAAAAAATCCCTGGTCGCGATCGGCGCGGTGTTCGGGGTCGCGGCGGGGCTGGCGCTGACGGGGTGTTCGGGTCCCGCTTCGGCGGTCGGCGGCGCCGCTGCCTCGGGCGTGGCGTCGCACTCCGCGAGCGCGCCGGCGACGCGGGACACGGCCATGACGGCGCCTACCGCCACGTCCCCGGCCACGCCGGTTCCGTCGCCCACCAGGGCCACGCCGATACCGGTCGCGACCTCACGGCCGAGCGGCACGCCGGTACCGGCCCCGTCGGCGGAGCCGACCGCCGTGGCCTGCCCGGTGCCCGCCGTGCCGACCCCGGTGCCCAGCCCGCCCGGTAAGTCCGGCCGGCCCTGCTCCTCCCCCACGCCGGTCCCGTCCCGTGCTCCGGCCACGGCCGTTCCGTCGCCTATCAGGGCCACGGCGGTGCCGTTGCCCACCAGGGCCACGCCGGTGCCGGTCGCGAGCCCCACGTCCGTTCGCTAGGCCTGGCCGGAGGGGAAATGGGCGGGTGCGAAGTAAGCCGCTGCCGTTCGGGTGACTGATTTTTAGCGGGGCGGCTGCGCGGGGGCGGAGCGGGTGCTCCACTCGGCGATGAGCAGGACGATCGCGGTGAAGAGCGGCCAGAATGCCAGTGCGCTCTTCGCGCCGAGGGCGAGGGACGCGGCGAAGACCGTACCGTTCGGGCTGGACGCGAGGTGATGGTTGTAGGCGGACAGGCCGATCTGCTCGCCGAGCCACAGCATGACGAACTCGCCCGCGACCGCGCCTGCGATGAGCGCCGCTGTCACCGCGGCCCTGGCCCCGCCCTCGCGACAGGCGACCGCGAACCGGTAGCCGAGCACGCCCGTGAGCAGCCCGGCGACCGCGGCGATCCCGCAGAACCAGACGTCCGCGCCGAAGAACGCGCGCGTCTCCGCGTTGATCACCTCGGCAGTGCCCGCGCCGATCTCCTGGAGCGCCGCGCGGGGGGCGAGTTCGCCCCAGATCAGGCCGCCGAGGAGGCCGAGCACGGCGCTGCCCACGAGCGCCGTGACGATCCACACGGCGGTAGAGCGGGCCGTCGTTCGTTTCAGGCCTTGCATTTCTGGTACCTCGGGTACCTCGGGCACCATCGCCATTCCCGACATCCCACCTCGCTTTCTTCTGGAGATCGTACGCGGTTTGAGCACCGACCTGGTGGGCAGTCGACGGCGGCAGGCCAGACTTCAGGAGGTCACCGTGTCTACCGGCACCGTCATCCTGCTCGTGCTCGTGCTCGTGGTTATCGCCGTGGCGGCGGCACTGGCGAGCGTGGTCCTTCACCGCCAGGCAGCGCAGCGGCGGCGGATCGGGGCGGAGTTCAGCCGCCTGGTCCGCGAGGCGGGTCCGCGGCGCGCGAAGGCGGAGTTCGCCGAGCGGCGGCGGCGCGTCGACGGGCTCGGCATCAAGCCGCTGTCCGCGGAGCGGCGCTCTGGGTACGCGCGCCAGTGGACGGCGGCTCAGGAGCGATTCATCGACAGCCCGCCACAGGCGGCGACGGCGGCGGCGACGCTCGTCACCGCGGTCGCGGCCGAGCGCGGGTACGACGTCACTGACGGGGACCAGCTGATCGTGGACCTGTCGGTGTACCACGGGCGGTACCTCGAGGGGTACCGGCGGGCGACACGGACGACCGCGCGGGCGGAGGCGGCCGCGACCGAGGAATTGCGGCAGGCGCTGCTTGATCACCGGGCGCTTTTCCAGGACCTGCTTGAGACGTCGCCCGGCCCGGCGGCCTCTGTCGGCAAGCCGACGGGGCCTACGGGGGCGCAGCGCCGACCGTGGCGGGAAGTCGTGCCCGTGCTGCACCGGGTGACCCGGCGCCGCGACAGCGACGGCGTCGCCGCGGCACGGTGGTAAGGGGGCGCGGCCATGGGTCCCGGTCATGCGTCCCGGCCCGTTTCCCTGGGCTGGTCTCCGAGTCTTGCCGCTACTCGTAGCGGCAAGGGCCATCGCGATAAGAGAGGACACGCGGCAATGACCGTGCCATCCAGCCAGTCGTCCAGCGGCAGCCAGCCCCCAGGCAACGAGGGACGGCGGTTCTCGGCACTGATCGGCAGCCTCGCGGCCGCGGCGCCCGAACCGCAGGCGGCCCCCGCCCGGCCAACGTTCACGCCCGCGGCGAACGGGCCTGCGGTCGCCGCGGCGCCGCCTTCGGCCGATACGCCTTCCGCCGACTCGGCGGGGGCGGCAGACGAGACGGCGACGGCACGCTCCTCGTCCGCGCCTGCTGCGGGGACTGACGCCAGGTCGGGAACCGGGGTCCTCGCCAGGCCGACGCCGCCTTCCACGCCTCCCACCCCGACGTCACCGTCACCTGTCTCACCTGGGGCACCGGCCGTGCCGGACACGGAAGGGACGCGGGCGCTGCCCCGGCCTGCCCCGGCCGCTGCCATGGACGAGCCGCTGCTTGGTGACGTCGCCGCTCTCCGGTCCCGGTGGCAGCGGGTGCAGGCCGGCTTCGTCGACGGCCCTCAGGAGGCGGTGGGCGACGCCGCGGACCTGATCGAGCAGACGGCGCAGGCCCTTGTGGGCGCCCTGCGGCAGCGGCAGCGGCAGTTGCGCGTGATGTGGGAGCGCGGCCCGGCCGACGACTCGGCGCCCGAGGACAGCGAGTCCGCGGCGCGCGCCTCGGACACGGAGCACCTGCGGCTGATGATGCAGCACTACCGCGCGCTGTTCAACCAGCTCTGCCGACCGTAGCCGCGCCGCCGTTAACCCGCCAGCTCGGGCGTGCTCATAGGCGGTCGAATGGCTCGGGGTAGGCGAACTCGCCGCGCACGGCCGGGTCGTAGGCGGTGAGGGCGCGGACCTGGAAGTGTTCCGCCCACTCGGGCTGCTTCGGGGTGATCCCGTACTCGCTCGCCAGGCGGAAGCCGAACTTCGGGTAGTACCTGGTCGAGCCGAGCAGTGCTACCAGGGGCTCGCCTCGCGCGTCCGCCGCGCCGAGGACCGCGTGCATGAGAGCCTTGCCCACGCCCTGACGCCACCGGTCCGGGCGCACGGACAGCGGGCCGAGGGCGAGGACCAGGGCGGATCCGATGGTTCCGCGGGTACAGACGACGTGCCCGATGACGTCGCCGCCCGGATCAACGGCGACTAGTGAGAGCTCGGATATCCACTCCTGGGTCTCCCGCAGCCAGTCAACCAGGGGCGCCTCCACCGGGACGTCCTCCCCCGGCCTGGCGAACGCTGCCGCTGTGACGGAACGGATGACCTCGGCATCACCGGGCGCCTCGCGACGTATCAGCACCCCCACACGATGCATCCCCGCGCCCGGATCAAGCAACCGCTTTTAGCCCGGTTCCACCGCAAGATCGAGCCCGTGTGGCACCGCAGGTCACGTCAATCCGTCTGACTTTGGCCTTGCTTTTCAGCTCGCTATACAGGACGGGCCTAGGAGTTGCTTGAGGTCCGCGTGGAGGGCCGGGCTGGCGGTGACGCGGAGCTTATCGTCTAGGCGGACGACCGTGGTCTTCTGGTTGCCGCGCAGCTTCAGGTGGACTTCCGTGGTCCCGGGGTGGGTGCGCAGGACGTCGCGGAGCTGCTCGACGACCGGGGGGACGCACTTAGTGACCGGGAGCTGCAGCACGATCGGGGCGCTGCCGTCCGCGCCCGTGGTGAGGTCGGGGATCGTCATGTCCATGGCGATGAGCTTCGGGACGTCGTCGCGCTTGTCCACCTTGCCCTTGACGATGACAATCGCGTCGTCGGCGATCGCCGTCGCGTAGAGCTGGTAGCTGTTCGGGAAGAACAGCACCTCGATCGCGCCGCCGAGGTCTTCGAGGGTGGCGGCGGCCCACGCGTCGCCCTTCTTAGTGACCTTGCGGGTGACTCCGGACAGGATGCCGCCGATCTTGACGATCTGGCCGTCATTCCTGCCCTGCGTGCTCAGCGGGACCGGCGGGCGGTCGCCTTCCTCGTCGTCGCCGTCCTCGCTGACGGCCATCAGCTCGGCGACGGAGATGTCGGTGCCGTTCGCGATGATGTGCTCGATGCCGAGCAGCGGGTGGTCGGAGACGTAGAGGCCGAGCATTTCCCGCTCGAAGTTCAGCCGGGTCTTCTTGTCCCACTCGGTGTCGGGGATCGCGACCTCGAACGCGGCCTCCGCCTGCTCGTCGCCGCCGAAGAGGCTGTCCTGGCCGATCGCCTCGTTGCGCTTGAGGTCGATGACCGAGTCGACGGCCTGCTCGTGGATCAGCACGAGGCCTTTGCGCGGGTGGCCGAAGGAGTCGAACGCGCCGGCCTTCACGAGGCTCTCTATGACCCGCTTGTTGCAGACGACGGCCGGGACCTTGCGCAGGAAGTCGGCGAAGCTGGTGAACTCGCCCTTCGACTTGCGGGTCGCGACGATCGCCTCGACGACGTTCGCGCCGACGTTGCGGATCGCGGCCATACCGAACCTGACGTCCGCGCCGACCGCGGCGAACGTGGCGACGCTCGCGTTGACGTCCGGCGGGAGGACCTTGACGCCCATCCGCCGGGACTCGGACAGGTAGAGGGCTGACTTGTCCTTGTCGTCGCCGACCGAGGTGAGCACGGCCGCCATGTACTCGGCGGGGTAGTTCGCCTTCAGGTAAGCGGTCCAGTAGGAGACCAGGCCGTAGGCGGCGGAGTGCGCCTTGTTGAACGCGTAGCCGGCGAACGGGACCAGGACGTCCCACACCGCCTGGATCGCCTTGTCGGAGTAGCCGCGCTCCTTGCAGCCCTTCTGGAAGGGGACGAACTCCTTGTCGAGGATCTCCTTCTTCTTCTTGCCCATCGCGCGGCGGAGCAGGTCCGCCTGTCCCAGGGTGTAGCCCGCCAGGATCTGCGCCGCGCGCTGCACCTGCTCCTGGTAGACGATCAGGCCGTACGTGGGCAGGAGGATCTCCTTGAGCGGCTCTTCCAGCTCGGGGTGGATCGGGGTGATCTCCTGCTGCTTGTTCTTGCGCAGCGCGTAGTTGGTGTGGCTGTTGACGCCCATCGGGCCGGGCCGGTACAGCGCGCCGAGGGCGGAGATGTCTTCGAAGTTGTCCGGCTTCATCGTCCGCAGCAGCGTGCGGTAGCCGGAGGAGTCGAACTGGAACACGCCGAGCGTGTCGCCGCGGGACAGCAGCTCGTAGGTGGGCTTGTCGGTCAGCGGGAGGTCGAGCAGGTTGATCTTGAGGCCCCGGTTGTCCTCGACGGCCCGCACCGCGTCGGCCATGATGGTCAGGTTGCGCAGGCCGAGGAAGTCCATCTTCAGCAGGCCGAGGCCTTCGCAGGTCGGGTAGTCGAACTGCGTGATGACCGCGCCGTCGTTGGGCCTGACCCACACCGGGATGTGGTCGGTGAGCGGCTCGGCGGACATGATCACGCCGGCGGCGTGCACGCCGGGCTGACGGATCAGGCCCTCGATGCCCCGGGCGGTGTCGATGATCTGCTTGACGTCGGCTTCGGTGTTGTACAGGTTGCGCAGGTCGCCGGCCTCGCCGTAGCGGGGGTAGTCCTCGTCGAAGATGCCGCCAAGCGGGATGTCCTTGCCCATTACCGCCGGCGGGAAGACCTTGGTGATGCGGTCGCCGACGGCGTAAGGGAAGCCGAGGACCCGGGTCGAGTCCTTGATCGCGGCCTTCGCCTTAATCGTGCCGTAGGTGATGATCTGGGCGACCTTGTCCGAGCCCCACTTCTGGGTGACGTAGCGGATGACGTCGGCGCGGCCGCGTTCGTCGAAGTCGATGTCGATGTCTGGCATCGAGATCCGCTCGGGGTTGAGGAACCGCTCGAAGATCAGCCCGTGATCCAGGGGATCGAGGTCGGTGATGCCCATCGCGTAGGCGACGATGCTGCCCGCCGCGCTGCCGCGGCCGGGGCCGACGGCCACCCCGTTGTTCTTCGCCCAGTTGATGAAGTCCGCGACAACCAGGAAGTAGGCGGGGAAGCCCATCTGGACGATGATGCCGATCTCGTACTCGGCCTGCTTGCGGCGGGTGTCGTCGATGCCGTCCGGGTAGCGCTTCGCCATGCCCTCCCAGACGGTGTGGGCGAACAGCGCGTCCTCGGACTCGAAGCCCTCAGGGACCGGGAACCGCGGCATCAGGTTGACGAACTCGAACATCCCGCTCGTGTCGACCCGGTCGGCGATGAGCAGCTGGGAGTTGCGGCAGCCCTCTTGCCAGATGTCACTGTTGTTGACCGCGTACATCTCGGCGGGTGACTTGATGTAGTAGCCGGAGCCGTCGAACTTGAACCGGTCGGCGTCCGCCAGGGTCTTGCCGGTCTGGATGCATAGCAGCAGATCGTGCGATACGGAGTCGCTTTCCTTGCTGTAGTGGGAGTCGTTGGTGACGACCGGCGGGATGTTCAGCTTCTTGGCGATCTCGATGAGGCCGTCGCGGACCCGGGTCTCGATGTCGAGGCCGTGGTCCATCAGCTCGAGGAAGTAGTTCTCCTTGCCGAAGATGTCCTGGTACTCGGCGGCGGACTTAAGTGCCTCGTCCACCTGGCCGAGACGCAGCCGGGTCTGCAGTTCGCTGGACGGGCAGCCGGTGGAGGCCATCAGGCCGGCGGCGTGCTCGGCGATGATCTCCTTGTCCATCCGGGCCCACTTCGCCAGCAAGCCCTCGGAGTAAGACCTGCTCGTGAGCTTGAACAGGTTATGCAGGCCCTCGTTGTTGCGCGCCCAGATCGTCTTGTGGAGGTAGGCGCCGGAGGCGGAGACGTCGTCCCGCTTCTGGTGCGGCTGGCCCCACAGGATGCGGTTCGGGTTGCGGCGGCTCTCCGGGGCGACGTACGCCTCGATCCCGATGACCGGGGTGATGCCGGCGTCCTTCGCCTGCCGGTGGAACTCGGCCGCGCCGTACATGTTGCCGTGGTCGGTTATCGCCACGTGCGTCATGCCGCTGGCCTTGACCTCTTTGAACAGTTCCTTGAGCCGGGCGGCCCCGTCGAGCATCGAGTACTCGGTGTGCACGTGCAGGTGGGCGTAGGGGATGTCAGCCATGTTGGATCATCGCCTCCTGCTTGGGCTGCTGAAGTTGTCCACCGAGAGTACGCACGCTCCGCACCGCTGTTCCCGGGGGGTTCCTCGGGTCAGCGGTCGGGCGGTTTGAACCGGTGTGGGTCTAACGATAGCGGGTTGTGCGGCTGGGGTACCGCTGCCGCGCCGGCGAGCGCGTCGACGGATGCCGG
>CAVTIR010000014.1:0-165395 GCA_963734665.1 uncultured Actinomycetota bacterium
AGGGCTGAGCATGCTAACCCGCTGGTACCGGACCGGCGTTATCTACTCCGCGGACGTCGGCCTGTTCCAGGACGGCAACGACGACGGAATAGGCGACTTCCAGGGGATGATAGGAAGACTTGACTACCTGGCCCGCCTAGGTTTCTCCACGATCTGGCTGCACCCGATCCACCCGTCCCCGCGCCGGGACGGCGGGTACGACATCACCGATTACTATGGCGTGCACCCGCGATTCGGTAGCCTCGGCGACTTCACGACGCTGCTGCACGAGGCGGGGGAGCGCGGCATCCGGGTCATGCTGGACCTGGTCGTCAACCACACCAGCGACCAGCACCCGTGGTTCCAGGCCGCGCGCTCCGATCCAGACTCGCCGTTCCGGGACTGGTACGTCTGGTCAGCGACCGAGCCCCCCGACCGATTCGAGGGGATGGTGTTCCCCGGGGTGGAGAAGGAGACCTGGACCTACGACGAGATGGCGGCCGCGTGGTACCGGCACCGGTTCTACCGGTTCGAGCCGGACCTGAACACCGACAATCCGGCGGTGCGCGAGGAAATCCGCAAGATCGCCACGTTCTGGCTCACGCTGGGGGTATCGGGATTCCGGATCGATGCCGCGCCGTTCCTGATCGAACCCAGGACAAGGACTAGCCAGGGACGTGACTACGGGTTCCTGCGGGACCTGCGCGAGTCACTGTCCTGGCACCGGGGCGATTCGGTGATGCTCGCCGAAGCCAACGTGTCCGACGAGGAGTTGCGGGAGTACCTCGGATACGCGGACGGCGGCGCAACCCGGGTGCTGATGGTGTTCGCGTTCCGCCTCAACCAGGCTCTGGTGCTCGCCCTGGCCCGGCAGGACGCGCGACCGGTCGCGGCCACGCTCCGCGAGCTGCCTGCACTGCCCCGGCACGGCCAGTGGGCCACGTTCCTGCGCAACCATGATGAGGTGGACCTGGGCCGGCTGACCGGCCAGGAACGGCAGGAGGTCTTCGCGGTCTTCGCCCCGGAGGCGGACATGCAGCTCTACGGGCGGGGGATCCGGCGACGCCTGGCGCCGATGCTCGGCGGCGACCGACGGCGCATCGAGCTTGCCTACAGTCTGCAGCTCACCATGCCGGGCACCTCTGTCATCCGCTATGGCGAGGAGATCGGCATGGGCGACAATCTTGACCTTCCGGAACGGGAGGCGATCCGCACCCCGATGCAGTGGAATGGCGGCCCTGGCGCAGGCTTTTCCCGTGCCGACCCGGCCCAGTTCGTCGCCCCGCTCGTCACATCTGGACCGTACGCCTACCAGAAGGTCAACGTGACGGACCAGCGCCTTGACCCGAACAGCCTGCTGACCTGGTTCGAACGCACCCTGCACGCACGGCGTGAATGCGAGGAGATCGGCAGCGGGGACCACGAGGTCATCGATGCCGGGCCAGATCACGTTATGGTGCACCGGGCGGCCGGCCGTATCGGCAGCACGCTGTTCATCCACAATCTTGCCGACCGGCCCTGCCGCCTGAACCTCGCGTCTTTGCGCGACCCGGAGCAGAACCCGCTCAACTTCGTCGCCGACTCGGACTACGGCAACGACGTAGAAATGGGCGACCTTCACGTGGCCGACTACGGCTACCGCTGGATCCGGCTGCGCCGGACGATAGGAGGCTAGCGTGAGCGAAACGGAGCTGGCTGCCTGGTGGCAACGCGGTGTGATTTACCAGATCTACCCGCGCAGTTTCGCCGACGCGAACGGGGACGGCGTTGGTGATCTGCGCGGCGTCATCGAGCACCTCGACTACCTGAACGACGGCACTGACAGCTCGCTGGGCGTTGCCGCCATCTGGCTGTCGCCTTTCTACCGGTCGCCGATGGCCGACTTCGGCTACGACATATCTGACTACACCGACGTCGACCCGCTCTTCGGCACCATGGAGGACTTCGACCGCCTGCTCGGTGAAGCCAAGCGCCGGGGCATGAGAGTCATCGTGGACTGGGTGCCTAACCACACCTCCGATCAGCACCCGTGGTTCGTCGAGTCGGCGAGCGGCCGGAACAGCGCCAAGCGCGACTGGTACGTATGGCGCGATCCCGCGCCGGACGGCGGGCCGCCGAACAACTGGCGGTCTTCATTCGCCGCCGTCGGTCCGGCGTGGACGTTCCACGAGGCGACCGGACAGTACTATCTGCACTCGTTCGCGCCGCAGCAGCCCGACCTCAACTGGGACAACCCCGAGGTGGAGACGGCGATGCACGAAGTCCTCCGCTTCTGGCTCAACCGCGGCGTCGACGGCTTCCGGATCGACGCCATCTACCGGCTCGCCAAGGACCCGGAGCTTCGCGGCAACGAGCCCGGCCTCCGCCATGACGAGGACTGGCCAACCATCCACCAGCGCCTGCGCAAGATCCGCGCCGTCATCGACGAGTACGAGAACCGGGTCATCGTGGGCGAGGTCTACCTGCTGGATCTCCGCCGGCTCGTGGAATACATCAACACCGGGGACGAGCTGCACCTGGCTCACAACTTCGTCTTCTTCCACCTCCCCTGGCAGGCCGCGGCCTTCCGGGCATCCGTGCAGGAGTTCACCGAGCTAGCCGAGCAGTCCGCCTGGCCGGCCTGGTTCCTGGAAAACCATGACCACTCCCGGGTCGCGACCCGCTACGCGGCCGCACCGGGAAGCGGGCAGCGTCGCGCGAGGACGGCTGCCATGCTGATCTGCACGCTTCGGGGCACGCCTTTCCTGTACTACGGACAGGAACTCGGGCTGCCGGACGCGCACATCCCGCCGAGACCGAGTCGTGGACGTCGATGGCCGGGATCCGGAACGGTCGCCGATGCCATGGCGGCGGCCATCCCTGGCTGGTCCGGGCGCCGGCTTCACCACCGCGGAGCCCTGGCTGCCGGTCGTCACCGGCGCCGAGAGCCTGTGCGTGGAATCGCAGCAGCAGGATCCCGGGTCGACACTTGCCTTCGTCCGCAGACTGACCCACCTGCGTTCGCGCGAGCCCGCGCTGCAGTCGGGCACGCTGCGCCTAGCCGACGCGGCAGCCGACGTCTTCTGCTACGAACGCGAACTCGTCCGGCGGTTCCTCATCGCGTTGAACTTCAGTTCGGACCGCGTGCCGCTCGCCCTAGGCGACGATGCCCCCGGCCCTGCTTTCCTGGAGCTGTCCACTCATTCCGGACGAGAGCATGGCGCCGTCGACCTGCGGGATCTCGTGCTCGAGCCCGACGAAGGCCTCATCCTGCGGCTCTTGGAGGGCGGAGAGGGCAGAAGCTAGCCGAACGTGTGATGAGCGGATGGCCAAGCGGCACGGAAGGGAGAGCCATGGGTCCGACGCTGTGTGTCTGCCCTGGCGGCAGCGGCGCCATAGTGCGGATCGAGGGAGAAATCGATGTCTGCGTGGCGGATCGGGTGCAGCAACTCCTGCTGCGAATAATGCGCATGCACGGCCCCCGGCTACTGCTCGACCTGTCCGCCGTCTCCTTCATTGATTGCGCTGGGTTGCGGGCGGTGATGCTGACCCTGCGACACGCCGAACTCCACGGCTGGTCGATGCACCTGATCGCCGCGTCGGCGATGACCCGGAAGATGATCACGCTCACCGGAATAGAGGGTGTTCTTCCCATTCGGGGCCAGGACGGGGATAGCGGTACCCGTGCCTCCGGAGAGCGGGAACACCTGGAGTATTACATGATCGATCCCTCCTGGATTCAGTGCACTCGACGGCGATCACCGCGAGCTGTGACCTGCCGAGACGAGTGATGTGGTGCCCGCGCCGTCGGCGGCAGTCTGGTAATGCGGTGTCCGCGCACCTGCTCACGGCGGCACCGGACGGCCTGGCCTTCACGCACGAGTTCGTCCGGCAGGCCGCGGCACCCCCTGCCTGCGGCACGCGGCCGCCCAGCTGACTGACCCGTGGGTCCGCTCATCCGCGACCGAGGACCAAGGCGTCCTGCTCGCCAGGTCGGGCGATGAGGACTCGTGGGAGCGGGATCGAGAACCCCGCGGAACTGCCGAGACGGCCTTTGGCCGCTTACCGGGCGTTTTGCCGTCCCCCGATCGGGTAGCCGGGCGGGCATGCAGCCACCTGGCATTTCGCCCGGTGGAAGGAAGACAGGGCACCGACACATTGCGAGAGTGGGGCATATGACCACCCGGAACGCCGACGACCGCAGCTGGCAGCTCGCCCTCCGTCTCATCGCGGCCTGGCGGGCAGCCAGCGACGCACAGCGCCGGAGCGCCGTCGCGCAGCGGCTTGCGGAGGCGGCGAAGGGCGACGCGAGCACGGTCGAACAGGCTGTACTCAGCCTCACCGCGCTCGGCAACATGTTCCTGGAACTGTATGCCGACTGCTCGGGTTACCCCATCGACTCCATCATCCGGGACGTCGTGGCTCTCAGGCACGACGACCCGTCCGGCTAGCCGACCGGGTGATGTGGGCGGCGCGCCCACCCGGCGAACATGGCCTCCGTGGCGGTTAATGGAATCGTGGCGGAGATCCCGGGCTCGCAAAGCGCTGCTGAGACCTCACGGCAGCCGGAACTGGTCATCGGCCTGCGCCGTCGACGTCCTGGCCGGAGTCGCCGACGGCCTCGCGAGCGTTCTTGACGAGTTCCCCGGTGGTTATTTCGTCGCTGGCCACCCCGATGATCGGGCCGTCGAGCAGCCCGCGGCGCTCCAGGCGGTAGAGCGCGCGGAAGGTCATCCGGCGGGCCAGGTCGCCGGTGATGCCGAAGATCACCAACAGGTCCGCGTGATTCTCCATCAGGCTTCCACCTTGCGCTCGAGCGTCTTCCCCTCGAGCCTGCCTTCGGCCAGGGCGGGACGGGACACCTCGTCCAGGCTGCGCACGGCCAGGTCCGCGCCCGCGTTGACCAGTGCCTCGGTGTCGCCCAGGCGGGCCACGCCGAGAGCGGCCATCCGGCCGGCCTTGGCCGCCTGCACGCCGACGGCGGCGTCCTCGACCACGAAGCACCGTGCGGGCGTGGCGCCGAGCTCCTCGGTCGCGACCAGGAAGATCATCGGATCCGGCTTACCCCGCGGCAGGTCACGCCCGGAGACGTCCGCGTCCAGCAGGTCGAGCAAGGTCAGGCCCGGCTCGGTGACGAACGCATCCAGCTCGACCCGTCGCAGGAGGACGCCGGCGTCCTTGGAAGAGGACGCGGCCGCGATCGGGATGCCGGCCGCTTTGGCCGCGAGGGCGAACCGAATCGCGTCATCAAACGCGGTGAACTCCCCTGATTCGATGAGCGTGACCAGGTGTTCCTGCTTGACTGCGGCGTAGAGCGGGGCCCGGCGGCCGGCGTCGGGCACGCCGAAGTACTCCAGCGCGGCCAGGGCGCCGGCCAGCCGCGGCCGGCCGGCGACGACCTCCTGATACACGGCCTCGGTGAACTTGTCCGGAGAGTAGCTGGTCCGGCCGCGGAGTTCGGCCCATTCGGTGTCCATCAACTCCCGCAGCGCATCACGCCACGCGCGGAAGTGCGGTGAGTCCACCAGCACGCCGTCGACGTCGAAGATGGCCCCCTGGAAGCTCTGCTCGCCGTGGACGGCGGCAGCGTCAGCGAAGATCATCGATCGCCGCGCCTGGACATGGGCGGCGGGAATGGACCGGTCGCCGGCCGGCAGCCGACCCAGCGCCTCGTGCTTTCCACTCGGACCCAAGGATCAGGCATTCCTCGCAGGCTCTCGTCGTACACATACACCAATGCTGGGCGGGGAGGGCCGGACGCACATCAGCAGACCAGGTAATTTCCGGCCGGTCCGGGTGCCGGCCCATGCCGAGCTGGCAGGTCTGACGGGGTCACCGACCCCTGACCTGGGTTAGGATCGTGCTGCCGTCCCGAGGAGAAATCGTATGGCGAGGCCTGCGCGTATCACCTCGATCCTGGGCAGATTCCCCATGGCCGCGAGCGGGTCGTGACGGGCGCCCCGGATCATGACGGCCCGGTCCGCGAGCAGCTCTCCGTGCTGCGGAGCATGCTGGTGCTCTCGATGTTGCTCACCCAGCAGGACAGCCAGGACAGCATCCTGCACTACGTCGCTAACGCGGTCGAGTCCCTGGGATCGTGCACGACGGAGGGCATCTTCCTCGACGGCCGGTGGCAGGACGTCCGGCTCCCCGGCCGGAAGGCCACCAGCCTGCCGGCCGTCATGAACGCGGAGGACGGGCCGGTCACGCTTGCGGGTGTGCCGTGGTCGTGGGCCTACTCGCTGTCCAGCCGTCACGGCCCGGCCGGCTGCCTGGTCGTCGGGGCCAACGCCGCGCCCGCGGAGAGTGAGCGGTTCCTGCTGCAAGTGCTGGCCCAGCAGGCGGGGGTGGCTCTGGCGAACGCGGGCCTGCACAGCCGGGAGCGGGAACAGGCCGAGCAATTGCGCCTGGCCAACCTCGCGCTGGTACGCAGCATGGAGCTTCACGACCGGCTGACTAAGGTCGCACTCGGCGGGGAGGGGCCGGCGGGGATCGCCCAGGCGGTCTGCGAGCTGACCGGCCGCCCGGCGGCCATCGAGGACCGCTTCGGCAACCTGCTGGCGTGGGCCGGTCCGGACCGCCCCGATCCCTATCCCAAGGCCGACCCGGCGCGGCGGGACAGGCTGCTGGACCGGGCTATAGCCGCCGCGGGCCCGGTCAGGGAGGGCGAGCGCCTGATCTCGGTGGCCGCGCTCGGCGGTTCCCCGATGGCCGTGCTCGTCCTGCACGACCCGGCCGGGACGGCGGCCGATACCGAACGGGTGGCTGTCGAGTACGCGACCACAGTGCTCGCGATGGAGATCGCCCGGATGCAGAGCCTGGCCCAAGGCGAAGCGCGGGCGCGGACCAAGCTCGTGCTCGACCTTGTCGGGGATACGGGCGCGGACCCGGCCGCCCTGCTGAACCGCGGCCAGGCCCTCGGCTACGACCTGGTCCGGCCGCACCGGGTCATCCTGATCGAAGCCGCCGGGGCCCACAGCGACGACGACATCGACCTGTTCTTCCACGCCGTCGGCCGGGCGGCCCGGGTCGTCGGAGTGGGGTCACTGCTGGCGCCGCGGCTGCACGACGTGATCGTGCTGGCCGATATGGAGGTGCGCTGGGACCTGTTCCGGGCCCGGGTCGTCACCGAGATGCACGGCGGGCGGTGCCGGATTGGGGTGGGCGGCCGCGTCCTGGAACTGGACCGGTTCCCGCACTCCTGCCAGGAAGCGGAGCTGGCGCTGCGGATCCAGAAGACGGCGGGCGGCCCCGAGCGGATCACGCTGTTCGACGACCTCGGTATCTACAAGATCCTGGCTACGGCGGGCGACACGTCGGCCATGGAGCGCTTCGTGACCGAGTGGCTCGGCCCGCTGATCGACTACGACGGCCAGCACGGTACCCCGCTGGTGCTGACGCTGAGCGAGTACCTCGACCGCGGCGGCAGCTACGACGCCTCGGCCAAGGCGCTGTCGGTACACCGCAGCACGCTCAAATACCGCCTCCAGCGCATCCGCCAGGTATCCGGGCACGATCTCGGCCTGCCCGACGTCCAGTTCAACCTCCAGGTCGCCACGCGTGCGTGGCGGACCCTGCAGGCGCTGCGCCAGTCGTGACCTCGGCGCCCCGGTCGTCCTGCCGGGGTAACGGAATTGCCCGGCCAGGACGATGCGCCCGGCCCCGGTCCCCGGCGAAGCTGACGGTAGAGACCGCAGCGGGACGAGAGGAGGCCTGATGCGACCCGAAGTCGACGTCTACGCCTATGTCCAGGACCTCGAGAAGCACCTGCAGCTGACGCTGTTCGGGGGCCGGGTGGCTGACCCGGAAGGCGCCGTGCTGCTGGTACGCGGCGCGCTCGCCGACGGCGACCGGGACCGGGCGGCCGCGCTGGCGAGGCAGACCCAGCGGCTGGCGATGATCATGCCCGGCGACCGCGATATGACGGCTGCCGCCGAGCACGCCCGCGGACTGGTCGAGCAGGACCCGGCCGCCCTGCGGCGGGCCGCCGGGCGCTACGCGGCCGCGCGGGCCCGGGCCAGCGCGCTGGAAGACGCCGGGAACGGCTGGGCCGGACAGGGCGACCAGGACACGGCCACCACCCTGCTCAGCCAGGCTTACACCCTGTACGAGGAGCTCGGCGGCGACGACGACCAGGCCCGGGTGCGGTCCAGTCTGCGTGCCGCGGGCACCCGGCTACGCCACTGGACCCGCGCGGACCGGCCCGCCTTCGGCTGGGACAGCCTGACCGACACCGAGCGGCGGGTCGCCGACCTGGTGGCCCAGGGGCTCAGCAACCGCCAGGTGGCGAACCGGGTGTTCCTGAGCGCGCACACCGTCGCGTTCCACCTGCGCCACATCTTCTGGAAGCTCGGCATCACCTCACGGGTCCAGCTCGCGCGGATAGCCGGGGAGCAGGGCACCGAGGACGCGTCACAGAGGTCAGCTTGACGCGCGGCCGTGAGGCCGTCGCCAGCGCCGGTCCGGAGCGAGTTCCAGATGGCTGAGCCCGCTCACCGCTGTTTCGTCGTTAGTCTTCCTGGCACAATGAGCAGCTAGCTGACTGCCCCGTCGTGTGAGAAGGTGGAGGTTATTCTCATCAGCTTGCAGATACTGGGAGCGCCCATGACGGTGTTTGTATCGCTCGGCCTCCTGGACCGCTCGGTACCCAGCGGCAGCCACATCTGCGCCTTCTACTCCGGCTCGGCAGGCCGGGACGAGGTCGTGCTGCCGTTCCTGGCGGAGGGCTTGCGAACCGGGCACAAGTGCCTCGCCGTGCTCGGCTCGACCAGCCCGGCCGAAGTCCTGGCCAAGCTCGACGATCGCGGGGTGGACGCGGACAAGGCCGCGCAGGCGGGGCAGATCGAGGTGGAGACGCCCGACAACGCGTACTTCCGGTCGGGGACGTTCTCCACCGACGACATCCTCACCTTCTGGGGGCAGGGGATCAGCAAGACCAAGGACAGCGGCATGTTCGCCATCCTGCGGGCGACGGGCGAGATGCCGTCGGTGCTGAACCACCCGGACGGCCGCACGGAATTCTTCCGGTTCGAGGCCATGCTCAACCAGTTCTCCTCGCCCCTGCCGCTGGTGGTCCTGTGCCTATACGACTTGGACGGAATGGGGGCCGAGGTCCTGATGCAGGCGCTGCGCACCCACCCGGCGGTGATCGTGGACGGCATGTTCCACGAGAACCCCTATTACATCGAGCCGAGCAGATTCCTGGCCCGGATCGGGTGAACCACGCTCCGTTAGGTAAGAATCTCTTTTCCTGAACGGGCCGCAGTATCAGCCCGGCCGGACAGGTCAGCCCGTCGGGACGAACGCGTCAAAGTAGACGTTGCGCGGCCGCACCCCCCGCCCGGTGACCAGCTCTACGGCGGCGTCGATCATGGCCGGCGGGCCGCACAGATAGGCGTCGTAGCCGCTGAGCCGCGGCAGCCGGCGGTCCACCGCGTCGGTCACGAGCCCGGTCTCGCCGGCCCAGCCGGGCCCCGGCTCGGACAGCACCGGGACGATCTCCAGGGGCATGCGCCCGCGGATCGCCTCGAGACGTTCGAGGTGGAACAGGTCCGCGGCGGCCCGCACCCCGAAGAACACCGTCACCGGTCTGGTGTTCCGCCGGTTGGCGAGGTCGGCGGCCATTGATTCGATCGGGGCCAGCCCCGCCCCGCCTGCGATCATGACGATGGGCCGGTGGGATAGCCGGACTTTCAGCTGCCCGAACGGGCCGGACACCCGGAGCCGGTCCCCCGGGGTCAGCCGCTGGTCCAGGGCCGCGGAGAAAGCGCCACCGGGCAGCACACGGATGACCAGGTTGATGTGCTCGGACTCGCTCGGGGGGCTGGCCATCGAGAACGCGCGGGTCGCCGCCGTCCCCGGCACCTCGACGGTGACGAACTGGCCCGCGGTGAAGCGGATGGAACCGGGTTCAAGCAGGCGCAGCCGCAGGCCCCGGATGTCGCGGGTGAGCCGGGTGATTCCAGCTACCTCGGTCACGAAGGTGACCGCGGCGTCCCCGGCGAGGAATTCCTCCTCGGTCAGCTCGGCGGGGGATACGTCGATGACGCAGTTGCCGGCCGGGGCGCTGGCGCAGGCCAGGATCCAGCCGTCGGCGCGATCGGCGGGCGGCAGGGCGAAGGACGAGCCCGCCTGTTCGACCTCTCCGTCCACCAGCAGCACCCGGCAGGTGCCGCACCCCCCGTGCCGGCAGCCGTAGCGCAGGAACCGCCCCGCCCGCAGCGCCCCGGCCAGGATGGTCTCGTCCGGTGCGCAGTCGTAGCGGGCCCGGAACGGCAGCACGTCGACCCTGGGCACCTCAGGCCAGCGGATCCTTCACCTCGTAGCCGACGGCCCGGATGTCATCGATCGTCCAGAGCCGGTCGAGGTCCAGCGTCGGCTGGCCGATGAGGGTCTTGCCGTCGGGGCGCACGTAGCCGAGATCTTCGATCACGTCGGCAAGGTCCCACCCGTGGTATCGCGCCCAGAACTGCCTGCGGCCGGCGTGCGCCACGGGCCAGGTGCGGAAGATCCACTCGCAGCCCTCGCTGCAGGTCGCGTACTTGGCGCCCTGCCATTCGACGAGGCGGAACTCGTTGCGGTCAGGGCGCGGCATCACGCAGGGCAGCTGGCACACCTGGCAGAACGGCGGCAGCCCGGGAAGTTCGGCGAGGATGAGGCGGCCCGCGGAGGGATGGGCCAGCTCGCGGTAGGTGTCCCAGAATCCGCCGTAGGCGCCGTGCCAGCCGGGATAGTGGTTCTCGAACCACTCGAAGTCGACTGGGCCCATGGCGTCGGAGCGCCAGAAATTCAGCGGCCACATGGCGGCGAACGCCTGCGCGAGCGTGTGGTGTGACCAGCGCACGTCCTCATCCGCCTGGGCCAGGCGCTGGGGCGGCTGGACACCGAACTCGGTGAGCCGGTCGATGTAGCCGCCGACGAAGTCGTCGACCACCCATTCCTGCCACTGGTCGTAATAGGACCACGGCCGGACGGTGGCGCCGTATTCGGACTGCCAGCCGACCAGGGCGTCCAGAGCCTTGTGCGAGTGCCAGAAGTGACGTTCCAGGGCCCGGTTGAGCGGCGGGACGTTGGTCTCGTCCTGCAGCACGGCCATCAGTGACCCGTACCCGTTCGCCATGTGACGTGCCTCGTCGGACTGGATGGACAGGAACGCCGTGGCCATCGCGTGTTCACCGTTGGCCACGGCGATCTGCGGGGCTGCCACCAGCAGGATGTTGGTGAATGCCGTCTCGACGCAGACGTTCAGGTTGACGATGCAGTCGACCGGGTCGCCGGTGTTGAAGTTCTGGAACAGCCCGATCGAGACCAGGCCGCCCGGATGCTGGTGGAGGGCCGGCTGCGAGATGTCGAAGCCGGCCGGATCGCGCCAGTGCCTGACGTAGTAGTCCCGCAGGGTCATCTCGAGCTGGGTGTGCCGGATCTCGTCGAGCATCTGGGCGTGGTAGCCCTGCCGCAGCTCCTGGTTCTGCACCGAGGCGATGATCCCGCCGGTGGCCGCGACCGCCGCGAACTCGGCGAAGGTCAGGCCGGGCAGGGTCAGCTTCATGCACTCCATGAAGCGCGGCTGGACCTGCTCGGCCGTGCCCATCCGCAGGACCCCGTCGAGGAAACCGTGCGTGCGGTCGTCCTTCTCGGCCTCCATCTTCACGTAGTCCCGGATGAGTATGCGGAATGGGTCCTTGCCCGTGGCCGGGATCGTGTACCGGGTGGGGAACTTCGGGCGCTGATCGCCTACCGTGAACTGCCAGTCGTAGCTCTTGGCCTTCGCGTGCACGGTCTCCAGGTTCCGGGTCATCGCGATCGTCCTTTCAGCTGAAGCGGTCCGGGAGGATCTCCGCGTGGATGGTCACCTGGTGGTCCGATACCACGATGCGCCCGTAGTACGAGCTCATGTTGACCAGGAACGTGTCGGTGTCGATGTCGCGGCCCAGCCTGTCGCCGAGCTTGGCCATGTCGAAGTCCAGCTCGCTGTCCCGCTCGATCTTGCAGTAGGGGCCCCGGAGCTCGACGGCCGCGTCTGGCATCTGCTCGCGGACCAGCTCGACCACGGCCTCCGTTTCCGCGCTCAGCATCAGGCTGATCCCGACCCTGCTGACTCGGGTCCGGCCGCTGGCCTGCCTCGGGCTCGCCCGATCGCCCCCCGCGAGCCCGAGGCCGGCCAGCAGGTCCAGCTGGCCGGCCAGGACGTGGGACAGGGAGTTGCCGATCGTCCCGCTGCCCCCCGCGCTGAACAGGGGGGCCAGCGCCTCGGCGGCCCGGATGCTCTCCGCCGTCCACGTGTCGAGCCACCCGGCGAGCACCGCACGGTTAGCGTCGCCGTGGGACTGGTCGGCCAGGACAAGCCGGACCAGCTCGGCGGTGGCGGCCCGGTGCCGTTCGGTGTCGGCGTTGGCGGAGGCCAGTACCAGCGGGCTCACGGCGTCCCCGTGCCGCGGGGCGTTGCGGGCCAGGAACTCGGTCTTCATCAGCCGCCCCACGATGGGCTCGAACACGAGGTTGACGGCGACCACGATCTCGAACCAGTCCCGACAGGAGACGATCCGTTCGATGTTCTCGCGGGCGGGCACGAGCACCGGGTCGGTCATCCACGCGTCCCTGGCCCCGGAGTCGGTGAAGCCCTCCCGCGCCTCCGCCAGGTCGAACATCAGGTGCACGATGTCCTGCAGGTGCCGCATGCGGTCCCCGGTCTGGAACGCGATCGAGAACGCGATCGTGTCGCCGAGCGCTTCCCGCACCGCGTAGCAAAGCGCGAGGAACAGGCCGTACTCCACGAACGGCCAGGCCGCGTAGTAGCGCGACAGCATCGGGTCCAGCCAGTCGGCGTCGATGCCGCTGCCGAGGCCTGCGGACAGCTGGACGGGGATCAGGCGCGCCAGGGCCAGTTCGGTGTGGTTGGCGGAGGCGACGTAGGGCCGCTGCCACAGCCCGGCGGGATCGCGGTAGTCGTGCCAGTTACCACACCTGATGGCCGTTGACGACGCCGTGTAAGGTTCGCGGCCGTCGTCGAAGAGGATCGGCCAGCCGACGCGGAGCCACTGCTCGGGGGTCGACTGCTGCCCGACGGTGTACAGCTCGTATTCGGTCGCGGCGCGCCGTCGTGGGGTAAACCAGGTGAAGGTCCGGTGGCCTTCGAAGGGCGGTGTGGCCACCTCCTCATGATGCCCGGGGACGGTACACCTCACACCGTAAGACCTGGTAGTTCCGGGCCAGGGGTTCAGATTGCCGGCGGGGACCTGCCGGGTACGCAGGCCGTCTTGCTCGGGGCTGAGGCTCTCGCCGCTGCATAGATAGGGGATGGCCGCCGCGGGGGCGTGTGTCATGGTGGCGGGACACCCGACCGCCAGGGAGATGATCCCGATGATGCCCGTTCAGGCCCCCCCGCCCTCGCCCCGGCCCCCGCAGCAACGACGAGCCGGGCAGGCGGGCGACCTGCTCCCGCTGGGGGACTGGATCCGGCACCACTCCCTGCGCAGCTGGCCGGTGGCGCTGTTCCTGCTGCTGATCTGCGTGCCGACGATCGCGCTGGTCATCCTGGGGCCGAGCCCGAGCGCGAGCACGTTCGACCACGTGGCCTGGATCTTCGCCGCGTATTTCGCGGTCGCCTGGCTGCTGCTGCTGGGCGTGATCATCCGGCCGGAACACGTCACCAGGCCGATGCTCATCCTGGTGACGGCGAGCGCGCTGGCGACGCAGGTGCCGCTGGCCGTCACGCTGGAGGTCGACCTGCACGCCGAGACCGCGGGCCTGGGGCCGAGCATCTGGAGTGTCGGCCTGCCGGAGGAACTGGCCAAGGCCATACCGGTGCTGGTGGTCGCGGTGATCTACCGGCTCGGGGGACGCCACGAACTGACGCCCAAGGACTACCTGTTCCTCGGCGCGGTCAGCGGCCTGGTGTTCGGGGCCAGTGAGGTGGTGCATTACTTCACGGTCAACGGCCTGGCGGAGTTCTACCTGACCGTGCAGTCGGCCCTCCCCTCGATCCAGCAGCTGATCCTCACCGGCCACTCCGCGCCGGAGTCGGTGTTCGCCGTGCTGATCGGCCCGGTGCGGTATTTCATCCTGGACTTCGTCTGGCGGTTCCTCACCGACCCGATCACCCACGCCTGCTGGGCCGGACTGACCGGCTATTTCATCGGGCTGGCGGCCACTGGGCGGCACAAGTGGCTCGCGGTGAGCTGGATCGGGCTGGTCATCGCAGCGATCCTGCACGGGCTGAACGACTGGAGCCGGGTCAACGGGCAGTGGCTGTGGATCGCGGTCACCATCGTCAGCGGCATCCTGTTCCTGGGGTACGCGAAGGTCGGATCCCGCAGCGACTTGGAGGTTCCCGGCCCCCGGCCGCCTGCGTCAGGGCGCCACGGCATGCCGTCCGAGCGCCCGCCCGCCACCGTGGCCAGGGCCGCCACCCGGCCCTGGTGGGAACACTGACCGGCCCTGGTGGGGACCCCGACCGGCCCGGCACGCCCGGCGGGCAGCGCGCCCGGCCCGCATTCCACCATGGTTAGGGCGAGCTCGGGATCGAGCCAGGCGGGCTGCCGAGTCCTGGCGATCCCGCTGCCTGATCATCGGCTCGGTATAACCGGGAAATTCACGATCTCGGCGGGGGCTGGCTGACTAGCGCCCTGGGGCGCCGGGTCCATCCGGTGCGTGGGCCGGCGGTACAGCTGGCGCCCAGGACCAGGCGCGTTGCCGAGTCAGTCCCGGAACTACCCGATCTGCTGATGTGCGCGCGGGCCCGCGCGGCAAGCCTGGAACGATCGGCATGTCCAGCATGGGAGGCCTGCATGAGTGATCTGATCGTCATCGGTTACCCGGAGGAAGAGACCGCCGAGAAAGTTTGGAACGAGCTCGTCAGTCTGCAGGAGGACTTCCTGGTCGACCTGGAGGACGCGGCCATCATCAGGCGCGACCAGAAGGGGAGGCTGCACGTCACGACCCCGGCCCATCACGCGGTGACCTGGGGCACCCTTAGCGGCCTGTTCTGGGGCGTGCTGATCGGGCTGATCTTCCTGTGGCCGCTCGCGCCGGTGGTCGGCGTGGCCGGGGGCATCATGGGGGCCGCGCTCGGCGCGGCCGGGAATCTCGGCGTCAAGGACGAATTCCGGCAGCGCGTCCAGGACATGCTGCAGCCCGGCACATCCGCGATCACGGTCATCGTTCGCAAGGTGACGCCGGACAAGTTCATCGAGGCGCTGAAGCCTTACGGCGGTACGGTGCTGAAGACCTCGCTGCCGCACGACGCCGAGCAGCAGCTCATGAAGGCACTGCACGGGGACGACCCGTCCGCGCCCACCTGGCAGCAGCCTGCCTCGGCCGGGGCGCAGACCTGAGGCGCCGGATCGCGGCGCTCGACCAGGCCGCCGTCCGACGAGTCGCCGCGAGCGGCTCCTGGCCGTCCGAGCACGTCCTGCCGGGCCTGTCACGTCTGGCCGACCACGGTTTCCTCTGGATGGTGCTGGCCGCCGCGCTGTGGGCCACGGGCAACCGGCAGGCCCGGCGGGCCGTCTGGCGCGGCCTGGGCAGCATGGCGGCGGCCAGCACGGCGGCCAATGTCATCGGCAAGGGCCTGACGGGCCGGCGCCGCCCTTATGTCGACGTTCCGGTCCGAAGCCGGCTGCGGCGAGTTCCCCGGAGCTCGTCCTTCCCGTCCGGGCACGCCGCGAACGCGGCGGCCTTCGCCATCGGGGCGGCGATCGAGATGCCGTCGCTGGCCGCGCCCGGGATCGCGCTGGCCTCGGCGGTCGGCGCCTCGCGGGTGGCCACGGGCGTGCACTACCCGTCGGATGTCCTGGCCGGGACGGCCATCGGCGCCGCGGCGGGGCTTGCGACCCTGCGATGGTGGCCGCGGCGGCCGACGCGGCCGGCCGTAGCGATCAGGCCGCCGCGGAAGGCGCCGGTCTCGGTGGCGGGGGAGGGCCTGGCGCTGATCGTCAACACGTCCGCGGGAACGGCCTCGACCAGGCTGGCCGGGCGGCTGGCCGCGGACCTGCCCGAGGCCACGATCATCGAGACCGACTCGGGAGACCTGACCGCGCGGCTGCGACTGCCCGCGGCCAGCGCCCGGATCCTCGGCGTGGCCGGGGGCGATGGCACGGTCAGCGCGGCGGCGGCGGTCGCCCTAGAGACGGGCCTGCCGCTGCTGGTGATCCCGGCCGGCACCTTCAACCACTTCGCGGCCGACCTCGGCGTCGAGTCGGCTCGCGACGCCTTGGCCGCGCTGCGCGACGGCGAAGCCGTCCAGGTGGACCTCGGCCTGGCGGGCGACCGGCCGTTCGTCAACACCTCGAGCACCGGCGTGTACGTGGATCTGGTGAACGCCAGGCGGCAGCTCGAGGGTGTCCTGGGCAAGCGGCTCGCGGAGGTCGTCGCGCTCATCGACGTGCTGCGCCGCGGCCGGCCGCACGAGCTGGTCCTGGACGGGAAACCCCGGAGGCTATGGCTCTACTTCGCCGGCAACTGCCGGTACGTGCCGCAGGGGACGGCGCCCGCGTACCGTCCGGACCTGGCCGACGGATGCCTGGACATCCGCATCGTCGAGGCCACCGCGCTGGCCAGGTCGCGCTTGGTCGCCGCGGTGCTGACCGGCACGCTTGGCCGCTCCCGGGTCTACCGCTCCTGGCGGGCCAGCTCGGTCGACGTCCGGGCGGCGGACGGCCAGCCCATCTGGCTGTCCACTGACGGCGAGGTGGCCACCGCCGAATCCGGGTTCGTCCACGGCAAGTACCCGCACGCGCTGGTGGTCTACCGCAAGGCCGGCGGCTAGCCAGACGGGTGATATGGCCGCGCGGCGCGCGGCGCAATCCAAGGAACGATCCGAAGGATGGTGAGCAGGTGAAATCCGACAGTTGGGTCAGGGAAGAAGTCATAAACGAACTGCAGTGGGACCCGCAGATCACCGAGCCGGAAGCCATCGGCGTCGCGGTTCAGGACGGCGCGGGCCGAGCGCTCAGCGTCTGACTGGTTTACGGAGTCGGTCATGATGCACGTCCGGTTCAGCCTGATCGCCGCGGATCCGCCGGTCCTGGCTGGGTGCATCGGGTACCTCGAGGACGAGGCCCGCCCGGTGGTGGAGAACCAGCACGGCAGCCTGGGGCTGGCGCTGCTGGAGGAGCCCGGCGTCGTGATATTCGAGTCGTTCTGGGCGACGCACGAGGCGCTGTGGCTGAGCGAGGAGACCGAGGCGGTTTTCCGGGGCGAACTGGCCCGGCGGGTCGAGCGGCCGGTGAAAGCCGAGGATTACCAGGTGGCCGTCTTCGAACGGGAGGGGCCGCCGGGGGAGGCAGTCCGGCTGACGAGGATGGAGGTCAAGCCGACGGGAGTCGCGGACGTGATCGAAGTGTACGGGGACACTGCGGTCCCGTGGCTGGCCGACACCCCCGGTTTCCGCGAGACGCTGCTGTTCACCGACCCGGCCGACGGGCAGCTGATCAGCCAGAGCGGGTGGCGAGACCCGGCCGCCCGGGCGGCCAGCCCGAGCGTCGCCGAGATGATCCGGTCCGAGGTCCTGGCCGACCATGACTACCAGATCCGCGCCGTCGAGAACTACCGCCTGGTACTCGGGTCGGCACGGAAACCGGGCCCGGCCGAGTGGTGAAACTCAGGACGTGCCGCGCTGCTGTTCACCGACCCGGCCTCGGGGCGCATGATCAGCGAGACGATCGCGAGCTGTGACCCTACCCGGACGAGTGATGTGGCTCCGCACCGCAAACAGCAGTCTGGTAACGAAGAGAACAAACGAGCAGGAGAGGTGGACCGATGAAGACAGACAGCGAGCTCAGGGACGACGTCATCAGCGAACTAGAATGGGATCCCGAGATAACAGACCCCGACGCTATCGGCGTGGCCGTACAGGACGGCGCGGTAACCCTGACCGGTCATGTGCCAACCTACGCGGAGAGGCTGGCCGCCGCCCGTGCGGCGGAGCGAGTGTACGGTGTCAAGGCTGTGGCCAACGATCTGCAGGTCAAACTGGCCGCCGCGCCGCGGGACGACTCCGACATCGCAAGGGCGATCGCGCACGTTCTTGAGTGGAACGTGCAAGTGCCCGAGGGCAAGGTACACGCCCAGGTGCGCAGCGGCTGGGTCACGCTCGACGGCGAGGTCGGTTACGACTACCAGCGGCGCGAAGTCGAGCGGATGGTTCGCCAGGTCCGCGGAGTGATCGGCGTGACAGACACCATCACGGTCAAGCCGCCGACGAGCCCGCAGAAGGTCCAGGAAGTGATCGAGGACGCCTTCAAGCGCGAGGCTGAGGTCGACGCGCGCCACATCAGCGTGGGGGTGTCCGACCATACCGCGAAGCTGTACGGCCACGTGCACTCTGTCCACGAGGCCACCGCGGCCCGGGCGGCGGCGGCCTCGGCGCCCGGGATCTCCGCCGTGGAGAGCCATCTCGTGGTCTCCCCCTAGGCTGCCGTGCGAAGGATCGGCGGATCGCTCCCCCAACGCCGATCCCCCGCAGCCGCGCTGGCGTCCGGCGCCGTCCTCGTCGTCGCGCATGCGCCGGACGCGCGTACTGCGGACGGGAGTCACCACGGCCCCGTTCGGATGATCCTTGATTTTTTTTCGGACATGGTGGCTCGCAGCCGGATGCACTATGAGAGAGGCGGATCATGTGCATTGACGCCGCCTGTGGTCCCCAGGTGATCGTTCAGCGGGGTTTTCTCGGTCAATGGCCTGGTAGATACTAAGGGAGTCCTGTCTTGGGAGACTCCATGGCTTACCAAGCTGATTCGCCTGACGCAAGCCCGATGCGGGGACGGGCGGCGGAGTACGACGAGGTCCTCAGCGTGCTCGTGAGCACGGCGGAAGGCCAAGGCAAGATGGTGCTCGTGGAAGGCGACCCGGGCACGGGGAAGTCGCTGCTGCTCGCGGAGGCAGCCCGAGAAGCCCGGGAGCGGGGTTTTGCCCTGGTCACTGCGGTCGCCGACGAGCTGAGCCAGGTCACGCCGCTGGCACCGCTGCTCAGGGCGGTCCACGCCACTGCGACTGCGGCACCCTCGGTTGACACGGTGTTCACCAGGCTAGAGGGGCTGGCGGCCGCGGGTCCCGTCCTGGTGACTGTTGACGATGTCCAGTGGGCTGACCAGGCGACCATGCACGCGTTCCGGTCCCTGCCGCGGCTGCTGGCCTCTTACCCGCTGTCCTGGATTCTCACCATGGACAGGTCACCGCACCCTGGCACCGCGGAGCTGCTCTTCGACCTGCTCGAAGACGAGGGAGCCACCCTGATCAGCCTGGGGGCGCTCGACGCAGAGGCCCAGATCGTGCTGATCAGCGATGTGCTCGGCGCCGTCCCCGACACGGCGCTCGTCGAACTCGCGGTCGGCGCCGCGGGAAACCCCTTCATACTCGCCGAGGCCTTCCGCGGGCTGCTCGACGAGGACGCCATCACCGTGGCCGGCGGGCGAGCCAGCCTGACATCCGCCCAGGTTTCCGAGCGGATCCAGATACTGGCCGCCGACAGGCTCAAGGGACTGTCCGCGCGCACCCGCCAGTTCACCGAGACAGCATCCCTCCTGGGGAGCTCCTTCCGGATCGAGGACGTCGCGGAGATACTGAGCCAGTCACCTGGCGCCTTGCTGGGCGTGCTCGATGAGGCGGTGTCCGCGCACCTCCTCGCGGCGACACCAGACGGGCTGGCGTTCCAGCACGAGTTCGTCCGGCAAGCGGTAGCGCAACTGCTGCCTAAACCCATCCAGCAGGCCCTGCACTGGCAGTTCGGGCACATGCTCCTCGCGCGGGGCGGTTCGGCGGTTCCCGCGGCGCGGCACCTGCTCAACGGAGCGCGTCCCGGTGACGCCGTCGCCCTGGCCGGGCTTGATCGCGCCGTGGCGGAACTGCTGCCGTTCACTCCCCGGGCCGCAGCTGATCTGGCGACCCGAGCGCTCATGCTTACCCCGCCGTCTGACCCGGAATGGGCTGCCCGCACGGCGACCACGGTCAGGACGCTGACCGCGGCGGGGCAGTGGGACACGGCGGAGACCCTGGTCCGCTCGGCACTCGCCGCGCCCCTGCCCGCGCTGGACAGCGCGGCGCTGAGGTGCGGGCTGTCGTCGCTGCTCGGCCTGACCGGGCGGGCCGCGGAGGCGATGATCGAGGCCCAGGCCGTGCTAGCCACCTTCGATATGACACCGGGCCTGCGCGACGACGCGACCATAGCCCTGCTGTGGGCGTGGTTGGGGCTACGCGGCAACAGGCAGGTCGATCAGCTGGCCAGGGCCGTCCTCGCCGAGCCGGGCGCTAAGCGCGGTGAGGTCGTGATCGCCGCGATGGTGGCGTTCGCGATGGCCGCCTGGGACGCGGGCAGGCCCACGGAGTCGCTGGACCTGGTCGCCCAGGCCGCGAGGAAAGCGGCGGAGGGGCCGTACGAGACCACCCATTTCAACCCCCGGCTTCTCCTCGCCGCGAGGCTGATCGACGTCGGCCGGGCCGACGAAGCCACGGCGATCGTTAACTCCGGGGAATCTGTCGACGTGTCGGCGAGCCCGTGGCCGGAGGGAATCGCCGAGGCGATGCGCGCCCGGATCGCCCTGGCGACGGGCCGGCTCGACGACGCGGCGGCGCTCGCCCAGTCGGCCTCGGGGGCGACGGGTGCCCACGGGCCTGGCGGGCGTGACGCGCTCGTGCTGCCGGTCCTCGCCACCGTCGCCCTGCGCCAGGGTGATCTGCGCGCGGCCGACGACTACGCGGAGCGGCTGTCGGGTATCGGCCGCTCCTACGGATCGGCCTACAGGGAGGGCGCGGCACGCCTGGTGACAGCCCAGGTTCTCGAGGCCCGCCGCGGCCCGCGGGCCGCACTGGACGTGCTGGCAGGCGTGTTGGGCGAACTGGAGGAGCACAGGTCTGTTCTTCTGGCCGATCCGGGCAACGCGCCTTGGCTGGTCCGTGCCGCCCTCGCCGTTGAAGACCGCGGGCAGGCAGCGAACATCGCCTCCGTCATCAGCGAAACGTCCCGGGCCAACCCCACGTTCGCGGTCATCCGCGCGTCGGCCGACTACGCCGAAGGGCTGCTGGCCGGCGACATTTCCCGGCTGAAGCACGCGGCCGCCCACCTGCCGGACCCGTGGATCCGCTCATGCGCGACCGAAGACCAGGGTGTCCTGCTCGCCGAGGCGGGCAAGGGGGACGAAGCCGCCCGGGCATTTGACGAGGCGCTGCGTGAGTACGCGCGGTTGAGGGCAGACAGAGACGTAGCGCGCACGCGCCGGCGACTGCGCGAGCTGGGGGTACGGCACCGGCACTGGGGAACCGCGAAACGGCCCGCGGCGGGCTGGGAGAGCCTCACCGACACCGAGCTGGCCACGGCCCGCCTCGTCGCCCAGGGACTGACGAACCAGCAGGTAGCCAATCAGCTGTTCATCAGCACGCACACGGTCGCGTTCCACCTGCGCCAGGTGTTCCGCAAGCTCGACATCAGGTCACGCGTCGAGCTGACCCGCATCGCGCTTGAGCACGCCGAGACCGGGGAGGAGGACGCTTCGTGACTGCCGGAGATGGGGTCGAGAACCTGACGGACCGCTGCAGCGGGCTGTGGCCGCTTACCGGAGCACAGTTGGCACCTCGGAGCATCCTCCGATCCCGGCGATCCGGCCGGGCGCGGGGTCATCACGGTACTGCTCGATCAATCGCGGCCCCGGACCCCAGCGGAGGCTAGCCGAACTGGGGATGCGACCGCACCACGCCTTCCGGCAGATTAGCTGCGTAGAGCAGACCGCGAAAAGCCACAATCGAAGGGGACCATCGATGACCGAGCATCAGGATGCGCTGCCGAGCCCCGCACTGGTACAGCACCACCTGCATGGAATGCATTACCCGGCGGCGCGTGATGACCTCATCAATTACGCCCGAAGCCAATGCGAGGGCGGCAGTTACCCGGAAGGCGAATGCGAGCGGGTCGTCCAGGTCCTCAGCCAGCTACCCGAGCGCGAGTACCAGCGGCCGACGGACGTGAGCAAGGCATTCGGCGAACTCGCGAGGAACTACCTGGAGAGGGTGTCCTATCCCGCGGGGCGCGAGGACCTGGTGGCATCGGTGCGGGAGCAAGGTGCTGACGAGATAGTGCTCGACGCGATCATCATGATCCCGAGCCAGGAATACAGGAATCCCGACGCGGTGATCGTTGAGATCGAGGCAGCGGTGTTAGGCGCGATCTTGGCTAGTCCATGCGGACCGCTGCATACCCGGCTGCTGGAAGTGCTCTAACGGCTGGTGCCGGCCCCTCAGGGAAAGGCTCACGCAGGAGGAGGCGGGATCACGCTGCCGTACTGGCCTTCGGTGAGGACGCCCCGGACAAAGTCGCCGTCGGTGTCGGCGGTGGCGGCAGGCCCGCCGCCGACGTCCTGACCCGCGATTCCTGCCAGGCAGCGCAGCGCGTCAGAGCCTGCGTGAACGGTGCCGTCGGTGTTGATCACGGTCGGTACAACCTGCTGCGGCAGGGCCAGCCACTGCTGCCGCCATCGCAGGACACGCTCGTAGCCCTCGGTAGTCAGCGGTTCGGCGTTAGGCGAGACCGTGCCGCCTTCCCGTCGCACGATCCGCCAGAGGTCAGGCTCGTGCATCAGCGGCTGGGGGAGGTCGGGGCTCACCAGGTGCTGGTCGATCGGATCGGTCGGCCAGAGCAACTCCGTGATCACCCGCCGCACCTCCTGCGGGCTGCTCAGGTTACGGCCCCGCACCCAGATGGACTCGAAGAGCCGCAGCCGGAGCTGGTTCTGTACGCCGTCGGTGATCGCCTCCGCGTACGCCGCCACGGCCGCCCGGGTGTTGCTCACCACCGCGGGGAGCGCCGGCGGCAGCCGCTCACCGGGCAGCGCGAGCCGCGCCGCCTCCGCGATGGGATCGTCCCCGTCCGCGGCGCGTGCGGCTGCCTCGGTGCCGGTGACGGGAATCCAGGGCCGGTGCTCGACAGCGCGCCATTCGACGTCGGCTTTCCCGGTCCGGGCCAGCTGGTCGGCCCGCTGGCTTGCCAGATAGCAGTGCAGGCAGTTGAAGTCCCCGTAAACGATCACGTTCACTATCGGCTCCGCGCAGCGCAGGATGCGGCCCTGGTGATCGCGCCGAACCCCAGCCGGCTCACCGTGAGATTGCCGCCGACATCGATCTTGCCCGCGGCAGCCGCGGTCGGCCTTCCGCTCATGAACACTCCTTCCCTCGCGGGGCTGTCCGGTCTTCCTGGGCGGGGCTGTCCGGTCTTCCTGCACGGATATGCGGACCGGACAGCCACTGCTCACCAGCTTTGCGGCGGCGCGGTGCGGCCGCATCCTTCGTTCGGCTAGTTCGGGGGCCGCGGCGCGAGGCGCCGCCCGCGCCCCGCAATCGATGCGGGAGGACATGTTTTCGTTTCGCTCGGTGACCCCTACGCTCGTCCTATGACCGTAGCGATGAGGACCAATGATGACCACGCAGGGACAGGAACCGGTCGCTGAGGCGGCGGAACGACCACACCTCGCGCTCCGCCGTGCGGTGGTCGATGTCGCTGTCAACTTGCGGCGCACCGGGGTACTGTCTCATTCCGGGCACGCGAATCTCTCGGCGCGGGTCGGGCCCAACGCCATTGTGCTCGCAGCCTTCAGCCAGATCCGGGACCTCGGGCTCGAGGATCTCGCGGTTGTACACCTCGACGGGACGGTCGCTGAGGGCGACCTGGCGGGGATGAGTTCGGAGACTGTGGCGACACACACCGAGGTGTACCGGGCCAGGCCGCAGGTCGGCGCCGTGGTCCACACGCACTCCCCCTGTCTGCTCGCGTTCGCCCTCGCGGGCAGGACTCTGCCGGCCCGATATGAGACGCTGGCGCGTCTGGGACAGGCGGAGGAGGTCCCGGTGGTCCCGCGGGCGCCCGGCGAGCCGCTGGGCTCGGCAGGCGCAGTCGTTGAGGTGATCAAGGAGCGGCCGGACACACAGGCCGTCCTGCTCGGCAACCATGGCGTGCTCGCCTTCGGCCCGGACGCCGAAACCGCCGTCTCGCTCCTGGTGGCGCTCGAGGAGGCCGCGGAAGCGGAGCTTCGCGCCGCCTCGCTCGGCGGACCCGGGCCGGCCTAACGGCGCGTGGCGGCCGGCCGGCCAGCAGTCTCACGCGGCCCTCGGCACGGGCATCGTAGGCGGATCGACAAGCGTCTTGGACCCTCGCGGTCTACCTAGCGGGCACCGGACCAAGGCCGCCTGGATAACTGGACCGCGCGTCGCAACTATCCGGTTTGTGGATGTGGACGGTTGCGATGGCCGCAACCCTGGAAGGGTAGTGCTGCCTAGCCGTGCAGGAGGTTCCATATGGTAGCCCCCGATATGGACGTGGTCGGGCCGGTTCGCGTGAACGGCGGTCGGCTGTGGGCAGGCGGGGCAGCCACGGCCGTCGTGGCCGCGCTGGCCGTGGTGGCCGGTGTCCTCGTCACCCGCGCCGTCTTGGGTATCCCGGTGCTTGCCCCCAGGGCGGCAAGCAACTTCGGGAATTCGTCTACCGCGGTATACGCCGGTCTGGCTGCTGGCTGCGCGCTCCTGGCCACTGCGCTGCTGCACGTGCTGCTACTCGGTACGCCCCGCCCCACGGCATTCTTCATCTGGATCACCTCGCTGGCCGATGTGGCCGTGGCCGCCGCGCCGTTCACTCAGCCCGCACCGCTGGCCAGCAAGGTCTTCACCGCGATCATCAATATCGTTGTCGGCGTGGCAGTGATTTCCCTGCTGTCAGGGGTCGCGCGCGCCGCCGTCCGGCCCGCTTCCATGCCCAGCCCGGACCGGCCCGTTGGCGCTCGCTGAGAAACCTCGCTCCCGCGCTTGCGGCCGCACCGCGGTCTGCCGGGCGCGTGTCGCAGGATGAGTCCGCGCGAGCTCGGCCGCAGGCGCCGGTTGCTCATCCTGGCGATCTGCTGCATGAGCCTGTTCATCGTCGGCCTGGACTCGACGATCGTCAACGTTGCGCTGCCGTCCATCCAGCGGGACCTGCACGCGTCGGTTTCCGGCCTGCAGTGGACGGTCGATGCCTACACCCTGACGCTGGCCAGCTTCCTGATCCTGTCCGGCTCCACTGGCGACCGGGTTGGGCGCCGCAAGGTATTCCAGACCGGCCTTGTGCTATTCACCCTCGGCTCCCTGCTGTGCAGCCTCGCGCCAGGACTGGACTGGCTGGTGGCATTTCGGGTGCTGCAGGCGATCGGCGGGTCGATGCTCAACCCCGTGGCGCTATCGATCGTCAGTAACACCTTCACCGATGCGGCGGAGCGAGCTCGGGCGATCGGGATCTGGGGCAGCGTGTTCGGCATCAGCCTGGCGCTGGGCCCTATCGTGGGCGGGGCCCTGATCGCCTCGGTGGGCTGGCGCGCGATCTTCTGGGTCAATGTCCCGATCGGCCTGGCGGCGCTGGTGCTCTCCGGGCTGTTCGTACCCGAGTCCAGGGCGCCTCGCGCGCCCAGGCCAGATCCGGTCGGCCAGGTGCTTGTCATCACCGCGCTCGCGTCGCTGACCTATGCGATCATCGAGGGTCCCGGCTCCGGCTGGGCCTCAGCCAAAATCCTGGGCCTCTTCGCCCTTGCCGCTGTGGCATTCGCCGGCCTGATCTGTTACGAGCTTCACCACGACGAGCCGCTCATCGAGATGAGATGCTTCCGCAGCGCGCAGTTCTCCGGGGCGACGCTGACCGCGGTGTGCGCGTTCGCCGCGCTGGGCGGCTTCTTGTTCCTGAACACTCTTTACCTGCAGGACGTGCGCGGCTACTCCGCGCTGCACGCCGGGCTGTACCTGCTGCCGATGGCGGCGATGATCGTGGTGTTCGCGCCCCTGTCTGGCCGCATCACTGGCATCAGGGGGCCGCGGCTGCCGATGGCGGTGGCCGGCATCGCGATCGCGGCCAGCGGGATCATGCTGACCCGGCTGACCGCTGGCACCCCGGCGAGCTGGCTCATCGTGTGCTACCTGGCCTTCGGCATCGGCGTCGGCATGGTGAACCCCGCGATCACCAATAGCGCCGTGTCGGGCATGCCCCGGTCACACTCGGGAGTCGCTGCCGCGATCGCCTCGACGAGCCGCCAGGTCGGCACCTCACTCGGCGTCGCGGTGATCGGATCGGCCGTGCTCTCGGCCCTGCACGCGTCGTCCTTCCGGACCGGTTTTGCCGACGCCAGCCGCGCAGGCTGGTGGATCATCGCCGGGTGCGGGGCCACGGTCGTGCTGCTGGCGATCATCACCACCGGCCGGTGGGCGGACGCGTCGGCGAAGCGGGCGGCCGGCCAACTGGCGGCCGGCCGCTCGAAGGTCCCGTCGGCATCTTGACATACTCTGCCGCCCGCGCGCCGCACACGGCGTCCTACCCGCCCACGCCGGCCGGCTCCGCCGGGCAGCACCAGCTGTCGGATGGCGCGGCCGGCGGCCGGGGCGCGGACGTGACGCCGAAGGTGCGCCTGACCACGGCGAAGGCCACGACGACAACGGCGGCCGCCAGGCCCGAGACGTACGCGCTCGCGTCGACGGGACCCACCGCGAGGGAGATGAGGCCCGTGAGGACGGCGGGCAGGCCGAGGCCGACGTAAGCCGCCACGAAAAACGAGGAGACCACAGCCGCCCGGTGACCGGGATCGGCCAGCCGGTTCAGCTCGCTGAGGCCGCCGCGGAAGACGAAACCCACCGCTATGCCGCCGGCGACCGTCGCGACCACGAAGACCCACAGCGCCTTGGCGAACAGCGCCGATTCCAGCGCGGCCAGGCACACGAGCAGCAGCGGCAGCCCGGCACTCACGCTTCGGCGGCTCGGCATCCGCGCGGAAGCCGCCTGGCTGATCGCGGCGATGATGAAGATCAGGAACGAGGCGCCGCCGATCAGGGCCAAGTTGTGCACGCCCAGTGTCCCGTGCAGGAACGTCGGCACCAGGCTGCTGAAGAGCCCGAGGACGGTGAACGCCGCGAATACGCCGAGGCCCGCACCGAGCATGACGACTCGCATCCCCGGCGGAACGCCGATACGGGGACGCAGGCGGATCGCGCGGTCAGGATTTCGCACCGTCTCCGGGATGAGCGGCAGCGCCGCCACCGCCAGCGCGCACATGCCCAGGTACGCCCAGAACACGCTGCGGGTCGGCATGGCCACGTACTCGGCGAAAAGGCCCGCCAGCAGCGGCCCGAGCCCGAGCCCGGTCATGTTGCTCCCGGAGGCAGTCACCGCGGCAGCCCGATGGTCCCCGCGCGGCTGAAGCTCGGTCAGGGCCGCGGTGGCGGTGCCGGTGGCTAGTCCCGCCGCCATGCCGCTCACGACGCGCGCGGCGATGAGCACCCCGATGCCGGAAGCCGCGAGACCGGAAGCCGCGAGGAAGAGCGCGGTGCTGACCGCCGCGCAGGCCACGGCGATCGCGAGTACCTTCTTGCGGCCGATGTGATCGCTCAGGTCACCCAGGAACACAAGCGCGAAGAGCGTCCCCGCGACATAAGCGGCGAAGACGACGGTGACGCCGAGCGGCCCGAAGCCCATCTCCTTCTCATAAAGCACGTAGAGCGGCACCGGCAGCGTCCCGCCCAGCATCATGACGAGCAGCAGTCCGGCCATGAGCAGGTAGCCGCGGCGCTTCGCCGATACTCGGATGCCGTGAGTGGCCAGGCCATTCATCATCTACCTCCGGTTGCGGGCATGCTGCGCTGACCGGCCGGGTACAGCGACCGCACGGTCACCCGGCCGCGTGACATATGTTCCTCGTCCGCCCGGGCGGCCACATCCTTCATCCGGTCAGTCCCGCGCGAGTGGTCGGGGCGCCGGCCACATCACTCTCTGGGCAGGGTCTGTGGTCGCGAGTCGGTCCCGCAGCGAGAGCGGCCGGGCCACCAGAGATCCTCGAGGCGCTCTTGCGCGGCGAACCCGTGGACCCGTCGGGGTACTACTTCCGCGTCGCGGTACGGCTGGAGACAGCCGCACCGCGCCTCGCTCTCCTTGAGCGGTCGATCTTCGTGGCGTCCGCGATCCGGGAGGCCGACCGGGTGTCCCGCATGGCGTACCGGGTTACCTGAGTGGCATGACTAGATTCCTGTCCGGTTTGTCTGGTGAGTGATTCATGCTGGGCATGACGGGCAGCCCGGCCCGGGACCGATCACAAGCTGTTACCAGAAAGACGCCAGAGACGTTCTGCCCGGCGATCGCGGGCCATCGGCGGCGAAGCTACTGGGTCTGGGGATGTGGCCGACCGCCTGTCGCGGAAACATGGCAAGAGCCGGGCCGCGCGACAGCACGTGATGGCTGTCGGGCACTGTCCCGCTCAGTGCCCGGAAGCCGCCGGGGCGCGCCCTGGCCCGGACGGCGGTATTTCGCCCGGAGGTCCGCCGAGAAATCAGAACAGCAACGAGGAAATCAGAACAGCAACGAGGAGGAAGGATGGCTCGTGATCTCAGCGGCATGCGTGTTGCGATCCTGGCCACCGACGGCGTCGAACGGGTCGAGCTCGAACAGCCGCGCGGCGCCTTGCACGGCGCGGGCGCCGAAACCGAACTGCTGTCGATTCATTCCGGCGAGATCCAGGCCCGGCAGTTCGACCTGGTCTCGGCCGGCACGTTCGAAGTCGACAAGCTCGTCACCGGCGCCTCCCCCGATGACTATGACGCGCTGCTGCTGCCCGGCGGCACCGTCAACCCCGACCAGCTGCGGATCAACGCCGACGCGGTGGCGTTCGTCAAGGCCTTCGCCGAGACGGGCAAGCCTATCGCGGCGATCTGCCACGGCCCGTGGACGCTGATCACGGCGGGCGTCGTCAAGGGCCACCGGCTCACCTCGTGGCCCAGCCTGCGGGATGACCTGCGCAACGCCGGCGCCGAACCTGTCGACGAGGAAGTCGTCGTCGACGGCCGGTTCACCACCAGCCGATCCCCCGCCGACCTGCCCGCCTTCTGCGCAGCAATCGTCGAGCAGTTCGCCGGCAGCCGGGTACCGGGCTAAGCGCTCCCGCCATCCCGGCCGTAGCACGGGATTCAGCAACGTTCAGGAGGAGATTCATCGTGAAAGCTGTGGTATATCGGGGGCCTCGCCAGGTCAGTGTCGATGAGGTGTCGGACGCCCGGATCGAAAAGCCCACCGACGCGCTGGTGCGGATCACCGCGACCAACATCTGCGGGTCGGACCTGCACATGTACGAGGGCCGCACCGACTTTGAGGAGGGCCGCGTCTTCGGCCACGAGAACGTCGGGGAGGTCATCGAGGTCGGCGACGCGGTCGACAAGGTCAAGGTCGGCGACATGATCTCGGCCCCGTTCAACGTCGCCTGCGGGCACTGCCGCAACTGCGAGGAACAGCGCACCAACTACTGCCTGCGCGCCAACAAGCCCGGCATCGCCGGGGCCGCCTACGGGTTCGCCGACATGGGCCCCTGGCAGGGCGGCCAGGCCGAGCTGCTGCGCGTGCCGTGGGCCGACTTCAACGCCCTGGTCCTGCCCGAGGACGCCCGCGACAAGCAAGACGACTACGTGATGCTGTCTGACATCTTCCCCACCGGCTGGCACGCGGTGAAAATGTCCGGGCTGCTGCCTGGCGAGACCATCGTCATCTACGGCGGCGGCCCGGTCGGGAACATGGCCGCCCTGTCGGCCATCACCATGGGTGCCGCCAAGGTCATGGTCGTCGACCGTCACCCCGACCGGCTGCGGCTGGCCCAGCAGATCGGCGCGATCCCCCTCGACGACTCCCAGGGTTCCCCGGTCGAGCAGGTCATGGAGCAGACAAATGGGGTGGGCGCCGACCGCGGCGCCGAATGCGTCGGCTACCAGGCCCACGACCCCCAGGGCCATGAGGACAACTCCCTGACCCTCAACGAGCTGGTGCAGTCAGTGCGGTTCACCGGCGGGATCGGCACCGTCGGCGTATACGTCCCCGAAGACCCCGGCGGCCCCGACGACCTCGCCAAACACGGCAAGACCCGGTTCGACTTCGGCGCGTTCTGGTTCAAGGGCCAGGTCATGGGCACTGGCCAGTGCCCGGTCAAGCGCTACAACCGCTACCTGCGTAGCCTCATCCACGAAGGCAAGGTCACGCCCTCCTGGATCGTGTCCCACGACCTGCCTCTCGACCAGGCACCCGACGCCTACAAGCACTTCGACGCCCGCGAAGAAGGCTGGACCAAAGTCGTCCTGCACCCGAACCAGACCAGGTGACCTGACGGGGGATCCGAACTCAGGCGGGGCTGGCCGACCGATGGGCGCGGCCAGCCCTTTGCCCTCGCTCCCGCAGAGGCCTGGGTGGTCGCGGAGCTATGGCGGAACCTGGTGTCCCGCCGTCGAGCGCGTCTGCACCGCCTTCCGCGAAGAAAGCTGAACGTATCGGGAGGCTTGCCGATGCCGGGGAAACGATGTCGCTAGTCTCACAAGCGTCCGTGTGTCTAGTTTCATGGCAACACAAAACCAACACAAGCCGGGCCGTGGGGGAAGATTAACGCGGGAACAACACGGACAAAACGGCGTTACCCGGCACACGGGGACACGACTGCTAAGGTGCCGGTGCAAGCCCCTGACGAGCCTTTCCTGTTAATTAAAGAGCAGCGGCAGGCCGGGTCCGGGATTTAGAATTTCCGGCGATATGGAAAGTCATGTTTTGCCTCGTCAGGAGGCTGTGCCGCGGCGTTCCCGCAGGAAGGGGCGGCCGGTTCTGTGGTACGGGATCGCCGGACTTGTCCTTTTCTGCGGATATCTGCGGCTTTCTAGTACCTACGCGGAAAATTCCGACATGGCCAATATCCTGCTGATGGGCTGGGACCTGCTGCACGGCAATCCGCTGCTGCACGGCTGGCATATGTCCGACGTCTCGTTTTATCCCACCGAGCTGGTGCAGTACGCCCTGCTCGAATCGGTGCTCGGCCTGCGCATGACGACGGCGCATGTGGCCGCGGCCATGACCTACACGCTGGTGGTCCTGCTTGTGGTCCTCCTGGCCAGGGGCGGGACCAGGGGAGCAGAGGCCCTGGTCCGGACGCTGATCGCGGGCGGGATCATGGTCGCGCCGCAGCTGTCCGCCGGCGTCTACGCCGTCGACCTCGCCGTGGGGCACATCGGCACCTCGGTCCCGCTGCTGCTCGCCTGGCTGCTCCTTTGTCTCCCGGGGGGACGACCCCCCGTAACCACGGGCCAAAGCTGCCAGGTACCTCGCTGGTGGGTTCCGCCGCTGATGGCGGCCCTGCTTGCCTGGGTACTCGTCGCCGATCCCATCGTGGAAATAGTCGGCATCGCGCCGCTCGGGCTGGTCGCCGGCCTCAGGTTCACCTGGGGACTGCTGCGCCGCAGGCCGAACTGGTACGACGCCGCCCTGGCCGGCGCAGCGGTGGCGGCCTACGCTCTCGCTTGGGTCGCGCAAGCGCTGCTCCGTGCCCTCGGCGGCTATGTCATCAGCCCACTACCCGTGCACTTCCGGTCCCTCGCCGAGCTCCCCGCCGCCGCCCCCGGGCTATGGCGGGTGCTTGACCTGTTCGGCGCCGACTTCCACGGGATGCGGGCAGGCATTCCGTTGTTCCTCGCCGTCGCACACCTGGTGAGCGTGGCGCTGGCGGTCATCGCCTTGGGCCTCGCGACGCGGCGCGGTCTATCGCTGGTCGACCGGGTGCTCGCCGTGGGCATCGTCCTCAACCTTGCGCTGTACCTGGGCACGCTGGCCTCCACGCAGGGGGCGCACGAGATCGCCGTCGTCTTGCCGTACGCCGCCGCGCTCGCCGGCCGGATGCTCGCACTGCCGCTGCTCAGCGCGAGGACTGCCCCCACGACCGGGCCCGAGACAGGGTTGGGGACGCGGCCCAGGACGTGGACATGGGCCATGGCCGGGGCCAAAGGCCGGACCTGCGCCGTGGCCGGTGCCCTGGTTCTTTGCGGTTACCTGGCAGGGTTCGGCTACGAACTCACCGTCCCCAGTTCTCCGCCCGCGAACTCGGCACTGGCGTCCTGGCTCCTCGCGCACGGCTTCCGGTCGGGCCTGGCCACCTACTGGCGGGCCAGCAGCGTCACCGTCGATACCGATGACCGCGTCACGGTGCGGGCGGTGACAGGGACACTGTCGCCTTACCTGTGGATGACGGACACGGCGTGGTATGACCCGGATCTCAACACGCCGAACTTCCTGATCCTCCAGCAGCCGTCCAGGCAGGAGCTGATCCTGCTCCGCGGGCGCCTCGGCCCTCCGGCCCACGACTACCAGGTCGACGGCTATACCGTCCTAACGTGGAACCGCAACCTGCTTCGTGCCAGGGCTGCCGGGGTTACGGCACGACGATGACAGGGCAGCGGGCGTTGCGGGCCAGCCAGCTGGGCACCGAGCCGATCAGGTGGTGCCAAAAGTGCCTCGGCGCGCCGATCACCAGCGCGTCGGCGCTGAACTCGGCCGCGATCGAGGCGAGTTCCCGCGCCGGGCTGCCGCGCCTGGTGCGCACGTGCACCTCGAGTTCGCTTGCATCGGCCGCCTGGTCGAGTTCGCTGAGCAGCCAGCGCTCCAGCGAGTCCGCGTCCCGCAGCAGGCCCACCACCTGACCAGTCAGCGGCTCGCAGTACACACCGGGCGACGTCACGTAGACCATGAGCAGCGGCCGATGGAGCCGTCGCGCCATCCCCGCGGCGTAGGCGAGGGCGTTGCGCGAGGAGTTCGACCCGTTGTACCCGGCGACCACCGGATGCGCCAGCGCGCTAGGACGGGGCTGCGAGGCACGCTGGATCGGTTCTGGGCGCAGGCGATCCTGCTGGCGGCGGCGCTCGGGGCGCCGCTCTTCTGGCGTGCCCTCATCCGGGTAAGCCTGGTCCATCTCCGCGTCCTTGCGGCCACTGGGGGGTCGATAGTTTTGTTATAGCAAGCATCCGCATGCAAGTTAAGCGGATCGCCTGCTTTAGCTGAGGGAATGCCCTAACTGGCGGAAGTTATTCGGATGCGCTGGCAGAACTATAGGGCGGGGGCGGTGCCTGCGGTAGTACCGGAGGAGACTTTGCAGCTCCTGCCACCAAGACGCCATGGAATCGTGACGTTGGTCACCGAAAGCACCGGCAACCCCGGAAGAAGCGGACATTTCAGTAGGGCAACCGCGCATCGTGAAGAAAAGGAGTAACAGCCTTCCCCTGCCCAGGGCGGTTGCAAGGTGGCACGATAAGGCTGTGGTGGCAGAGCAGGCGCACCAGGCGCGAGGGGCCGGAACGGGGCCTACCCCTCCCGGTCAGCGCGCGGGACGCAGCGACCGGGAGCAGGTAGACGCGACCGCGCGCGCGGTCATCGAATCCGCCGCCGATGCCATCGTCGCGTTCAACACCAACCGGACCGTGATGCTGTGGAACCCGGCCGCGGAGCGGATGTTCGGCTGGGCCGCCGACGAAGTGATCGGCCTTGAGCCGCCTACCATCCCCGAGGAACTCGCTGCCGAGCACAACGCGGTCTTCGAGCGGGTCCGCGGCGGCGGGCAGATTTCCTTCGCCACCAGGCGGATTCGCAAGGACGGGTCGGTGCTCGACGTCCGCATCGACACGAGCGCGCTGACCGACAGCGAGGGCGAAGCGCTCGGCTGGGTCAGCATCTGCCACCAGACCGGCGAGGACGACGTGGCCAGGCACTACATGGCCGAGCGGGCTCGTGTGGTGCGCCGCCTCGGCGACGTGGTCGCCGACATGAACGCACAGCGCGACCTAGAGTCCGTGCTCGACAGGATCGCAGCGAGCCTGCGCGAGCTGACCGGCGCCGATGCAGGAGGCTTCGTCCTCATCGAGGAGGACAGGCTCCGGCTGGTTTCCACCGCCGGCCTGCCCGCGCGGCTGCGCGGCCGGGTGGCCTCGCTGTCGAGCAGCCTGGTCGGGGAACTGCTGCGGTCCGGCAAGACCGTGATGATGGCAACCGGCGAGTCCGGCGGGTTCGATGACCTCATCTGGTCGGCGCTGCCGGGCCTGCACACGATCGCGCTCAGCCTGTCGCACGTCGGCGGGCGCCCCTACGGCGCGCTCTACGCGCTCTACAGCCGCCGGACCCTCAGTCACGTCGAGCTTGAGCTGCTCGAGCTGCTCGCCGGGCACGCAGGGGTGGCACTCACCAACGCGATGGCGTTCGAAGAGGTCGTCAAGCAGCGTGCCCACGAGCGTGCCGTCATCGACGGCAGCGCCGACGGCATCGCGGTGCTTGACGAGGCAGGCAACGTCAGGCAGTGGAACCCCGCCGCCAACCGGATCACCGGCACGCAGGCCAGCGAGGTGATGGGCGCGCCGCCACCGTTCCCGCTGCCGGCGCCAGGAGAGCGGCGCACCCACAAGCTGCCAAGCGGACGCTGGATCGACGTGCTGTGCACCGAGCTCGGCGACGGCGGCGAGAAGGTCGTCGACTTCCGAGACGTCACCGCCGCCAAGGAGCTCGAAGAGGCCAAGGACCTGTTCCTCGCGACGACGAGCCACGAGCTCCGCACGCCGATCACCGTCGTGCAGGGGTTCGCGTCCACGCTGGCCAGCCGGTGGGAGCAACTGTCGGACGCCGACCGCCGAGCCGCCGTCCGGACAATCGCGGAGCGGGCCGGATCGCTCGGCCGCCTCGTCGAGCAGCTCCTGCTCGGCGCGCGGGCCGGCGCCGACGCCCTGGCGGTGAGCAACGGGCCGTTCGACCTCGCAGCGCTGCTGCGCGCGACGGTCGTATCGTTCAGCCCGCTGTCCGACAAGCACCAGGTCGTCGGGGACATTTCCCACGACCTGCCCCTCGCGAATGGCGACTCGATGGCCACCGACATCATTGTCGGCCAGCTGCTTGAGAACGCCTTCAAGTACTCGCCATCCGGCGGGACCGTCACGGTGCGCGCCCGCGCTGTCGGACCGATGATCGAGGTGGACGTCGAGGACGAGGGCATCGGCATCGCCCCCGGTGACCACGAGCGGATCTTCGAGCGGTTCGTGCAGGGCGAGACAGGCGACCGCCGCCGGTTCGGTGGCGTCGGCATCGGCCTCTACATCGTCCGGCGGCTGGCCATCGCGCAACACGGCACCGTGGTGGCCAGGACCCGCCCCGAGGGCGGCACGATCATGCGCCTGACCCTCCAGCGATCGATCTGAACCTTTTCATCCTGTCGTCGCATCCAAGAAGTGACCAGCGCAGGACATCAGGATAAAAAAGTTCGCTCTTACAACCTCGCTCGCTCGCGGTCGCGGGGCTCGCCGCCGGTCGCGGCCAGGTACTCGTCGATGACACCGGGGACGTCATCGCTGTCGCGCAGGATCTGGCCTGCTTCCATCCAGATGACCCGGGTGCAGCTTTGCTCGATCTCACCGAGGTTGTGCGCGACGAGGAAGACCGTTCCCGCCTCTTGGCGCAGCTGCTTGATCCGTTCGTGGCTCTTGGTGCGGAACGAGGCGTCGCCGGTGGCCAGGGCCTCGTCGATCATCAGGATCTCATGGCTCTTGGCGGCGGCGATCGCGAATCGCAGGCGCTGCGCCATGCCGGTGGAGTAAGCGCGCATTGGCAGGTCGATGAACTTGCCGACGCCGGAGAAGTCGACGATGTCGTTGTAGCGCGCCTTGACCTCGGCGGGCGGCATACCCATCGCGAGGCAGCCCAGCACCACGTTCCGCTCGCCGGTGAGGTCGTCGAGCAGCGCGGCGTTAACACCGAGCAGCGCGGCCTGGCCCGAGGTGTAGACCGCGCCCCCCTCCTCGGCGGGGAGCAGCCCAGCGATGGCGCGCAGCAGGGTGGACTTACCCGACCCGTTGCGGCCGATGACGCCCACGACGTCGCCGTGGTTGACCACGAAGGAGATGCCGCGGATCGCGTGCACCTCGCGGATCGAGGCGCGCTTCTGCCGCCTGACGAGGCGCATCAGCGACGTGGCGGCGGTGCCCTTGTTGCCGCCCGCGCCGTAGACACGGTAGACCACGTGCAGGTTGTCGACCACGACGGTCGGGTCAGCCATGGTGCCACTCACTAGGATCTCGGCGGAACAAGGGGTCACTGCTATCTGACGTTACCGCCTCGGCGGCTATCTGACGTTACCGCCTCGGCCGCGCGCATGTGTATTGCTGCGCGGACAGCCTGGGCATTGTGTCACAAAACACTACCGAAATCTTGGGTTCACGGTTTCGCGGAGATCGCACGGGGCATTTCCGCTCATGCCGGGTTCGTACAGTTCCACGGACGGGGTGTTCATGGAGGTGGGTACGTCGAGCGTCTTGCTGCTCCCGTATACAGCCTCTAGCGTTGGCGTCGCTCGCCGGTGTTTGATTGGCGAACTCACCGATGCTGGCGTCTACGAGGCTACGGCGTGTGATGCCGGCCTAGTCCTCAGTGAACTTATCAGCAACGCGCTGCGCCACGCCACGCCGCTGCCTGGCAGCCTTGTGAGGGTGTCGTGGGCGGTGAGCGACGATTGCGTCGAAGTCGCGGTGAGTGACGGCGGCGGCCCCACCGTGCCCATGATCAACAAGCCCACGGCGAACGCGCTCGGCGGGCGGGGGCTCGGCATCGTTGACCGGCTGTCGCTGCGCTGGGGAGTTTACACATGCCAGGACGGGGCCGAGACGACGGTCTGGGCGGCGCTTCCGCTGAGCGGTGACGCGGAGCGCAATGCGGAGAGCCTGCGCGAGAACGGGCCACGGGATCACAACGGGTCCGGGCCGAATCTAGTAATCGCATCATCACGGGATGCGTAATCCCGGCGGGAAGTGGTGATAATTCCCCGCGGGGATGCCGCACGGCGAAGCTGCCTCATTGCGGATAGTGCGGCAATCAGGCGTGAATGACGCGTATCCGGGGGGATTCGTGCCTGAATTCTACGGAGTTGACAGCGAGGTCGGCCGGCTGCGCACGGTGCTGGTGCACCGGCCTGGAGCGGAACTGAGAAGGGTGACGCCGCAGCAGCGGTGCGGGATGCTGCTGCCGGCCCTGCCGTGGGCCGAGCGCGCGCGGGCCGAGCATGACGCGTTCGCCGACGCGCTGCGGGCCGCGGGGGTCGCGGTGCTTTACCTGACCGAGCTGCTGCAGGACGCGCTTGAGTACGCAGCGGCCAGGGGGCAGGCGATCGAGACGGTGCTCAGCGACCCGCGGCTGGGTGAGGAGCTGCGCGGGCAGCTCGGGGACTATCTCGCGGGACTTAGCCCGGAGGATCTGGTACAGGTGCTGATCATGGGCCTGGCACGCGACGAGTTCCGCGGCGGGCGGGGAGCGGTCTTCGGGCTGCTCGGCGCCTGGGACTACGTCATCGACCCGCTGCCGAACCTCGTCTTCGCCAGGGACACCTGCGTGTGGATAGGCGACAGCGTGGCCGTGACAAGCCCGCTGGGCCGCCGCCAGGAGGCGGAGCTCGCCGCGATCGTGTTCGCGCATCACCCGATGTTCGCCGGGACCAAGCGGCTGTACGAGCCCGGCCATGAGCTCCTCGCCGGCGGGGACGTGCTGCTGCTTGCCCCGGGTGTCGTGGCGATCGGCATCGGTGCGCAGACCTCGTCCGCGGGGATGGAACGGCTGGCCAGGCGGGTGTTCGACACCGGGTTCGCGCACACCGTGCTCGCCGTCCTCATCGATCCTGCCTCTGCGGAGTGCCTGGACACGCTGTGCACGTTCGCCGGGCCGGACATCGTGCTGATGCGTCCCTCGGTCGCGTACTCACTCGTGGCGCGGACGATCACCCAGCGCGGCGAAGGGCTGCGGCTGTCCCATCCACGGCCCTTTCTTGAGGCGGCGGCGGACGCCATGGGCGTTGACAGGCTGCGGGTCGTCGAGACAGGACTCGGCCCAGGCCGGACGGGACCGCCTGGCGCGCTCGGCGGCCCGGCCGGCCAATGGGATGACGCGGGGAACCTGCTCGCCCTCAGCCCGGGGACAGTGGTTTCCTATGAGCGGCACACGCTGACCAACGCGCGGCTCGAGGCGGCGGGCATCGACGTAATCCGCGTTCCCGGCGGGGAGCTGGCCGGCTGCCGGGGCGGGCCGCGGGCCATCTGCTGCCCGGTGGGCCGCGAGCCGTCAGCCATGCCGGAACCGATGGTGGCGTGAGGGCGAATGCTACGCCAGCACCCGCCTGTTACGTGGCGGCACGAGGTTTGATGAGTGTTAAACAGATGTGAATTTAACGACACCGTGTGGCGTCACGCCTAGCGTTTTGCCCGTACGGGGCGGTATGGTTCCAGCCGTGGAGCTGAAAGTCTCAAGTCGATCTCAGGGCGATCACGAGCTCGTGATCGCAACAGGGGAAATCGACCTCTACACCGCTCCGCGGCTACAGAGCGAGCTCGCCGCGGTCATCGCCAGTGCCGCCCCGGAGTCCCGCGTCGTCATCGACATGTCAGGCGTGGAGTTCTGCGACTCCACCGGCATGAACGTGCTCCTGTCCTGCCTGCGTCAGGCACGTGAGCGCGGCAGTGAGCTGGAGCTCGCTGCCCCGCGCCCAGCGGTGCGCAAGATCCTCTCGGTGACGGGCTTGGACGCGGTCTTCACGGTCGCGGACTTCCCGGTCAACTAGCGGTTGCCGTCCGGTGACGGCCCCCCCGTAGCCCGGTGCCCGCGCCGCAACGAGCTTCTGGCTGCGCCTGACCGGACTACGATCGGGTCATGCCTCCTGTAGCCGTCGTCATTCCCGCCTATAACGAGGCCGACCGGATCGGCGAGACCGTGACGGCCGCGCTGGCGCTGCCCGGCGTCGACGCCGTCGTGGTCGCGAGCGACGGCTCCACGGATGCCACGGTCCGCGTCGCGCGGGGCGCTGGCGCGACGGTGTGGCGGTCGCCAAGGAACCGGGGCAAGGCGGCGGCCATGCTGGCGGGTGCCGAGGCGGTCCGCGCGCTCGATCAGCGTGATCGCCGCGACGGCCCCCGTCATCTGCTGTTCCTTGACGCCGACCTCGGGAAGACCGCGGGGAACGCGGGCCGCCTTATCGAGCCGGTCGCCGCTGGTGCGGCCGACATGACGATCGCGGTCTTCGCCAACCGGGTGAGGCTAGGCGGGCACGGCTTCGTGGTCCGCCTGTCCGGCGCGGGGATCAGGCGCGCGACCGGCTGGACGCCGGCCCAGCCGCTGAACGGCCAGCGCTGCCTCACCAGGGGCGCCTTCGAGGCGGCCCGCCCTCTCGCGCGCGGGTTCGGCGTCGAGACCGCGATGACGATCGACCTGAAGCGCAAAGGGCTCCGCATCGTGGAGGTCGAGGTGGACATGGCCCACCGTGCCACCGGCGGAGACCTTGGGGCGCAACTCCATCGCGCCCGCCAGTTCGCCGACGTCGCCTGGGCCTTGGCGCCGCGCGTCGCACTTCCGTTACGTTGCGTTACGAGTATAGTGCTGATCGTGATTATGATCGTGATTGCTGCAGCAGGGGGCGTGGCCGGGGTGATTGGCATCCTGGTGGGGGCGACGGCGAGCCAGCGGGCAGGGCGGGCCGTCCGCGAGTGCCGTGAGCTAGTGCAGGGCGCTGTGGGGTCGCATGGCACTGTCGATCCGAGGGCCCTGCGGGATGTCGCGGTCGTCAGGTATGACGCGCTGAGCGAGATGTCGGGGCAGCTGTCGTTCTCCCTCGCGCTGCTCAACACGATGGGCGACGGCGTGGTGCTCAGCTCCATCAACGGGCGTGCCGAGACGCGCACCTATGCCAAGCAGGTCGTAGCGGGCCAGGGCAAGCAGGAGCTGTCGCCGGAGGAGGCGCAGGTCGTCCAGTCCGCACGGCTCGGGACCGGCCTGTCCAGTGTGGCCCCCGGCCCCGCCGGGCGCCGCGACCGTGGGTCACGGCGTGCCGCCGCTACGGCATGATAGGTCCATGCGTTATGCCTATCTTGGCCCCGAGGGAACGTTTACCGAGGCGGCGGTCGCCGCGCTGGCCCGCTCAATGGCCGGCGGCGACCTGGAGCTTGTGTCATGTTCGTCGATCGGCGCGACCCTGACCGCCGTGCGGACCGGCGCGGTTGACCGGGCCGTGGTGCCGATCGAGTCGTCCGTCGAGGGCATCGTGACCGCGACGGTCGACGACCTGGCAGGCGGCAGTGACGTGCTCATCCAGGCTGAGACCCGGCTGCCTATCGAGTTCGCGCTGCTCGCGCGGGAGGGCACCACGCTGTCCGACGTGAAGACGGTCGGCGGTCACCCGCAGGCGGAGGCGCAGTGCAGGCGGTGGCTGGCGGCCAGCCTCCCCGGACGCGAGTGGGTTCCGTTTCCGTCCAACGCGGAAGCCGCCCGCCGCGTCGCCGAGGGGGACCTAGATACCGCCCTGGCGTCGGCGTCGGCCGCGGAGCGGTACGGACTGATGGTGCTTGCCCCGGACGTGCATGACCGGTCGAACGCGGTCACCCGCTTCGTCGAGGTGGCGCCGTCCGGCTCGCTGCCCGCGCCTACGGGGGCTGACAGGACCTCGCTCGCAGCGTTCCTCGCGCACGACCACGCCGGCGCGCTGATGGAGATCCTGACCGAGTTCGCGGTGCGCGGGATCAACCTGTCCACGATCCAGTCTCGGCCGACTGGTGACGGGCTCGGCAGCTACTTCTTCTTCATCGACTGCGAAGGGCACATCGACGACGCGCGCGTCGGCGAGGCGATGATGGGCGTGCGCCGCGTGTGTGCCGAGGTCCGGTTCCTCGGCAGCTACCCGCGCAGTGACGAGGGACGTACCCAAGTCCGCCCTGGCACGTCCGATCCGGAGTTCGCCGAGGCAGCGGCATGGCTGGCCCGGCTCCGCTACGGCCGTCCCTAGGCGAAGCAGTTATCCCCCGGGGGGAACGACCCCGCAATCCCCCCGGCGCGCGCCTGATAGCAAAAACCGCGATCGTGTCAGGCGCGCGGTGGGAGCTGGCTACACCAGGTCAGGCATCGAATCTTTGGTGAACAGGTCTGGCAGTCAAAGGTAAGGTCCGGAGCCGCGATGGGGCTGCTGGTCCTGCTCCGGGGCGGGCATGAGCCCAGGCGGGAGCGCGCGGCGCATCTGCTCAAGCTGCGCCCGTGCCGCCATCTGCTGCGCGAAGAGCGTGGTCTGAATGCCGTGGAAGAGGCCCTCGAGCCAGCCGACGAGCTGGGCCTGCGCGACGCGCAGCTCCGCCTCGCTCGGCGTCTCGTCCTCGAACGGCAGCGACAGCCGCTCAAGCTCCTCGACAAGCTCCGGAGCGAGACCGTCCTCGAGCTCCTTGATGGAGTTCTGGTGGATCTCCTTCAGCCGCGCGCGGCTCTTCTCGTCGAGCGGTGCGGACTTAACCTCCTCAAGCAGCTGGCGGATCATGGAGCCGATCCGCATGACCTTGGCCGGCTGCTCGACCATCTCGGTAATGGGGCGCTCCGCCTGGCCCTCGCCGAGTTCGTCCTCGGTGGCCCCGATGGCCATGCCGTCGGGGCCGACGACGACGACCTGAGGCCTTCCCTGGTCTTGTGGGCTGATTTCGCTCATGGCTCACACGCTATCGGGTTCGGGTGATTACTCGGCGCGCAAGACTATCTTCCCGGTATGGGCGGACGCGGTCATGATCCGGTGCGCCTCGTCGGCCTGCGCCATGGGCAACTCGCGGTAGATGACCGGGCGGATCACGCCAGCGTCGGCGAGCGGCCAGACGCTGGCCGCTACGGCCGCGACGATGCTCGCCTTCTGCTCCAGGGGACGCGCCCGCAGTGTCGTGCACATGATGGTGCCCCGCTTTGCCATGAGCGCGCTGAAGTCGAGCTCGGCCCTGCGGCCCTGCTGCAGCCCGATGTTGGCGATGCGGCCGTCGAGGGCGAGGGCGGCGAGGTTCTTCGCGAGGTAGCCGGCGCCGATGATGTCCAGGATCACGTCCGCGCCGTGGCCGTCGGTGAGCTCAAGGAGCTTCTCCGCGAAGTCGTCCTCGCGGTAGTTGATCAGGATGTCCGCGCCGAGCTCACGGCAGGCGTCGAGCTTCTCCTGCGAGCCGGCGGTGACCGCCACGGTCGCGCCAGCGTGCTTGCCGAGCTGGATCGCCGTGGTGCCGATGCCGCTGCCGCCACCGTGGATCAGCAGCGTCTCGCCCTTCGCGAGGCAGGCGCCGAGGAAGACGTTCGAGTACACGGTGCACACTGTCTCGGGCAGCGCGGCGGCTTCGATGAGGGTCGTGGCCTTCGGGACGGGCAGGAGCTGGCCAGCCGGCACCGCTACCTTCTCGGCGTAACCGCCGCCGGCGAGCAGTGCGCACACCTGGTCTCCCGGCTGCCAGCCGGTCACGCCCTCGGCGACCGCGGCGATGGTGCCCGAGCACTCAAGGCCGGGATACGGCGGCGCTCCCTTCGGCGGCGGGTAGAACCCCTCGCGCTGCATCATGTCCGCCCGGTTCACCGCGGACGCGGCCACGTCGATGAGGACTTCGCCGGGTCCGGGCACTGGGTCCGGCACCTCGGTCCACTGGAGAACCTCCGGACCGCCGGGTTCGGTGATGACGACCGCGTGCATAGGTGCCTCCTTGCGCGGGAACGCCAGTGACAGGGTCTTGAACTTGTCACCAGGTCGGGGTGCTGCGCGATGAGCTGACGATATCGCGGTGAGCCTGCGGGTATACCCGCGTCGGCGTGCCGTCATGAGCACGGCAAAGAGCAGAGCTGACTACAGGTGGCTATTGGGGGCGGCCCATGACACCGAAAGAGCATGACATTCCCGGGACCTCAGAAGAACTCACGACCACGGAGCTTTACCCGTTTTCCTCCGACTACTCCCCGGAGACGGACCGCGTGCCCGACGACACGATATCCGACGTGCCGGTCATGGAGCAGCTGCCGGACCCGCACGCGCTGCCCGACCCCGGTTATCCGGTTATGCCAACGCCGGGACCGCCTGTTTCCGTGCCCCAGGACGGCCCTGGCGCGCAGTCCTGGCCGCGTCCGCCGGTATGGCCGCCGGTGGCACCATCATTCACGCCTGCCCAGCCGGAAGAGCCGCCGCAGCCGAAAGTCGAGGCACCTAAGCAGGTCTGGTCGCCTGACCCGTACGCGGCGCCGCGCATGCCCGACGAGGCCCCGCCGCTGCGCGGTCCCTCGGTCCCGTGGTCGGAGGTGCGCGCCGCCGCTGACCACGAGGCCGCCGGGGAGACCCTAGCCGCGCTGCCGTCGCTGCGCTCGCCCGCGGAGGCCGAGGCCGAGGCCGCGCGAACCGCCGCGACTCCGCCCGAGGAACCCACGCGGCGACCGACCTCAGACGTGCTCACGTCCGACCTGCTGCTGCCCGGCAAACGGGCCACGCCCGACGGCGGCTGGCGGCGGACGGTGTACCGCGCTACAGGGGGCCTCGTCCGCATCGGTGAGTCCTCCGCGAGCATGCACCGCCGCGACCTATTCAACCGCATCAGGACCCCGGTCGCCGGCGGCCACCACCGGGTCGCCGTGCTGAGCCTCAAGGGCGGCGTCGGCAAGACCACGGTCACTGTCGGCCTCGGCGCGACCCTGGCTTCACTCCGCGGCGACCGGGTCATCGCGGTGGACGGCAACCCGGACCGGGGCACCCTCTCGGACAAGGTCCGGCTTGAGACCTCCGCGACCATCCGCGACCTGCTGAACGAGCGCGCGATGGTGGGCAGGTACGCGGACGTCCGGGCGTTCACGTCCCAGTCGTCGAGCAGGCTGGAGATCCTAGCGTCCGACCGCGACCCAGGAGTCTCCGTGGCGTTCAGCGCCGACGACTACCGTGCGGTCGCCGGCGTCCTCGAGCACTACTACTCGATCTGCATCACCGACTGCGGCACCGGCCTGCTGCACTCAGCCATGGCGGGCATCCTTGAACTGGCCGACCAGATCGTCCTGGTCAGTTCCCCGTCGGTCGACGGCGCGCGCAGCGCGAGCGCCACGCTCGACTGGCTTGAGGCCCACCGCTACGGCGACCTGGTACGCGGTGGCGTCGTCGTGCTGTCCGGCGTGCGTCGCAAGAGCAAGTCCACAGTCGACCTGGACCGCCTTGAGCAGCACTTCGCCGCCCGCTGCCGAGCCGTCCTGCGTGTCCCCTACGACCCGCACCTAGAGGAGGGCGCCGAGGTCGAACTCGACTACCTCAACACCGACACCGCCGACGCCTACCTGACCCTCGCGGCCCTGGTGGCCGACGCCTTCGCCCACCCCAGCCGATCCACCGCCAGTAGTGCAGCGCCAGGCTTCCCTCTCGCGTAAAGTTGCTACTACAGGAGGGCTCGCCTAGTGGCCGATGGCGGCAGTCTTGAAAATTGCTAGTAGGGGTGACCCTGCTCGTGGGTTCGAATCCCACGCCCTCCGCTCCGGGCTTAGCGCTGTTCGATGCGCTTCGCGCATCTTCCCGCAGCCCATCGCGGATAATTCCCGGGGGGACGACCCCCCGGAACCCCCCGGTGTCGGCTGCGCCGACAGGGGGTGCGTGGGTAAAGCTTCTTCAGGGTTTGATGGTCTTCGGCCATCTTCCCTCTGCTCGCGGCGGATAATTTCCGGGGGGACGACCCTCCGGAACCCCCCGGTGTCGGCTGCGCCGACAGGCGCTGACCGGAACAAGGACCACGGCCAAGATCTATTACTACGAGTAAGGGTTGTCGGCGGGCACTAAAGTGGGCACTCTGGTACCGGCGGTCGCGGAGGGCGGATGGGGCAAGGCAAGATTGGTCCCTATCTGGTTAATCGGGTTGCCATTGGAGACTGTGCTGAGCTTGGCGCCGAACTGCCGGATGAGAGCATCGACGTGCTCGTCACGTCGCCGCCTTACTGGGGGCAGCGGATGTCCGCCGGCATGGGGGCCGAAGAAGACCCGAGAGAGTACGTCAATCGGCTGGTGGAGATATTCCGCGTCCTCAAGCCGAAGGTCAAGCCGGACGGCATCGTCTGGATCAACATCGGTGACGCCTACAACACGCCCGTGAACTGGCGGCCGGATGACCGCGACTACAGTTCACTCGGACCAGGCAAGACAGGGCTTGACGAGGATAATTCCGCGTACATCAAGCCCCGCGCGCAGCGGAAGGCCTACCTCCGCAAAACCGCCGCGCCATGGCTCACCTACGGCAACCTGCTCGCACTGCCGTACCGGATGGTCATCGGGATGTGTGACGACGGCTGGCTGCTGCGCGGCGAGGTCATCTGGCGGAAGAAGAATCCCATGCCGGAGGGGCGCTGCCGGCGGCCGCACCGGGCACACGAGTCGGTCTACCTCTTCGCTATTACGGAGAAGCACGCCTTCCTGACCGATCCGCCGGTCAAGAGCGTCTGGGAGTTCTCGAACGAGCGGATGACCGGGCCGGCGCACTACTCGCGTTTCCCGCTCGAACTGCCGCGGCGCTGCGTCTCCGCCCTGGGGCGCCGCGGTGCGGACGTCGTGGTCCTCGACCCGTTCTCCGGCAGCGGTACCTCGGGGCTCGCCGCGCTCTCGCTTGGCTGCTCCTATGTGGGCTTCGAAATTGACCCCGAGCAGGTCGCCGCCTCGAACGCCCGCTTGGCGGCCGCCGAGGTCAGCCCGCCTACACTCTTACCGGCTTGCTCACATTCGGCGTGGTGGGGTCGGTTGCGGGCTTCCGGACGCTATTATCCAGGCTAGGTATGATGTGCGCATTCCTACGAGGAGGCGGAGCGGACAATGTCGAAGAAAACGCTGATCCTCTTCGTCTGGCTGATTATCGGCGCGGTCGCATGCGGCCAGCGCGGCTACTTCAGCACCGTGCCGTCGAGCTGCAGCTCAGGTGCGACTATCGCCGCCACGATGATTACCGGCCCGCTCAACTACCTCGGCGTCGATCCGACAATCACCTGTAACTGGCCGTCGCCTTCACCGAGCTGATCCGGCGCTGTCCGGTCTCCACACCAGCTCAGCCAATACGACGAGGCGTAGTACGGGAGTAGGCTTCCCCCGAAGGAGGGAGACGCCATGTTGCCGCCGTTCAGCTGGAGCGAGGCCGCCACCAACTGGCAGTTCGCGCCGATCGTCACCGCGTTCACCGCGCTCGTCGCGGCGGCGTACCTGTGGGGTGCGCTGCGGGTCAGGCGCCGTCATCCGCGGCGGCCGTGGCCGCTGCGCAGGACCATCCCGTTCCTGCTCGGCCTGCTGGTCATCAACGTGGCGACGCAGAGCGGGATCGGGACGTACGACGACACGCTGTTCTGGGACCACATGATTCAGCACCTGATGCTGATCATGGTCGCGCCCCCGTTGCTCGTCGCGGGCCAGCCGGTGACCCTGCTCTTGCACGCGAGCAGGAATCCGCTGCACACCGGGGTCAAGAAGCTCGTCAGGTCGCGCCCGATTCAGTGGATTACCTGGCCGGGGTTCGGCGTCACCGCCTATGCAGCGACCATCGTGGGCACGCACCTGACCAGCTTCATGAACCTGGTCATCGAGTACGACGCCGTCCACGAGGCCGAGCACGTTCTCTACCTCGTCGTCGGGTACCTGTACTTCCTGCCACTGATCGGGAAGGAGCCCATCAGATGGAAGGTGTCCTACCCGCTGCGGCTATTCCTGCTGTTTATCGCTATGCCCGTGGACGCTTTCACCGGGGTCGTGCTCAACTCCTACCAGACCGACCCGTTCGTGCCGATGGAGCCCCGCTCGTGGGGACCGTCCGCGGTGAACGACCTGCACCAGGGCGGCGCGGTGATGTGGGTCGGCGGCGCCGCCATCATGTTCGTGCTAATCATGGTGACGTTCTTCCAGTGGACTAGGGAGACCCGGGCGTCGGCGTCCATGGGCTGGCTTGAGACGGCCCGCCGGGTGAACATGGCCGACCGGTTCGCTGAGGCCAATTCCGCCGGGGCTGCCAGTGCCCAGGCGCCGGGCAGCGCGGGCGGTGGTGCAGCGAGGAACGCCGACGTCGATGAGGACGAGGGTCAGCTCGAGGCTTACAACGAGTACCTAGCCCGTATTAACCGGCCCGTCACTAGTCCACCCGGGCAAGAGTCCGATTCGGCTGCCGACTAGCGGCAGTGTGACTCAGATCACATATAACGCACGCATCGGCGATGGTCGCGTGTGGTTGCCAGCCATGGCTGTTTCTGTTGTGAAGGATGAGTTCCCCCAGGTTAGCCCGTGCACAGACCCTCATGCGGTTGACTGTCTTGCCGGGGGTGCAGGAAGAAAGGCAAACAGCGTTGACCGGCAACATGAGCAAGGCAGACAGCCAGTACGTTGACGACGCTCTGACGATCGAGGACGAGTACGAGTCAGAGCTCGCAGCCGTGCAGGTCGCGCTCACCCGGTTTGAGGTGGCGCCGCACGAGTACGCCACCCGCCGGGCCGAGATCGCGGCCCGCGCCTACCTCAAGCTGGCCGAGGCACATAAGCGCTTCCTAGGCCGGAATAACTAGTCCTGGGAGCGAGCCCCTGCGAGCCAAAGCGCGCCCTTGTCCTTGACGCAGGAGCGACGACTGAGGATCGAGCGGGACAAGTAGAGCGCGACGAGGGAAGGCACTGTGATCGCGGGCAAACTGCGACACGCCCGTAGCGCTCTCTACGGAAATCTACGGATCTTGCTAGAGGGCGTCATAGAGTCCGATCGTGGACCCTGTACGGAACCCTTATGCGCCCGGTGCCGGGCAGCGACCACCGGAGCTCGCCGGGCGTGACCGGGAGATCAGCCAGTTCGAAGTCGTCCTTGAGCGAGTTGCCAGGGGCAGGCCCGAGCGGTCCATGGTGCTCACCGGCCTGCGCGGCGTCGGCAAGACCGTGCTGCTCAACACGTTCAGGTCGATGGCCCTGCAGCGCCTGTGGGGCACGGGCAAGCTAGAGGCCAGGCCCGAGCAGTCCATCCGCCGCCAGGTCGCCAGCGCGGTGCACATGGCGGTCCGCGAACTCGCGCCGCGGCACCGCGCGCCGGACCGGATCGATGACTTCCTCGGTGTGCTCAAGGCGTTCGCGCTCCGCGACCCGAAGGCGCCCAAGGGGTCCACGGTCAGCGCGCAGTTTGGTATTGACGTGCCGGCCGCCCGCGGCCGGGCCGACTCCGGCGACCTCGAGGTCGACCTGACCGAGTTGTTCACCGATGCCTCCTCGGTCGCGGCCGACCTGGGCGTCGGCATCGCCCTGTTCGTCGACGAGATGCAGGACGTGCCAGCGCCCGACGTGTCGGCGCTCTGCGCCGCGTGCCATGAGCTCTCGCAGGTCGGCGGCCCGCTCATCGTCGTGGGCGCGGGGCTGCCGCACCTGCCCTCGGTGCTGTCGGCGAGCAAGAGCTATTCCGAACGGCTGTTTCGCTACGCCAGAATCGACAGGCTCGACCGGGACGCGGCGGACCAGGCACTCATCGCTCCCGCCGAGCGCGAGGACGTGCTCTTCATGCAGGACGCCCTAGATGCGCTGTATGCGGCCGCCGACGGATACCCGTACTTCGTGCAGGCCTACGGCAAGGTGACCTGGGATGTCGCCGCCGCGAGCCCCATCAGCGCGGCCGACGTCGCCGTCGCCGCGCCTGAGGCGGAAGGCGAGCTCGCCGTCGGGTTCTTCGGCTCGCGGTACGAGCGTGCCACTCCTGCGGAACGCGAGTACATGCGCGCGATGGCCGCGATCGGCGACGAGCCGGTGCCGACGTCGAGCGTCGCCGACGAACTCGGCCGCAAGCCGTCCAGCCTCTCCCCGGCCAGGGACGGCCTGATCAAGAAGGGCCTGATCTACAGCTCGGAGCGTGGCCTGATCGCGTTCACGGTCCCGCACTTCGGCAAGTTCCTCCGCGCCCAGCCAGCCTGAAAGTCAAAGCCAGTTGGGCGGCCCACCCAGCCATCGGGTTGACAGAGAAAAGGCCGTCGCCAGCGCTGACGGCATCCGGCCTGCCATCAGGCGGCTGACGCGCTACGTGGCGCCTAGACATTGTTCTTCTCGGCTGACGCGAGAGTATCGAGTTTATTCTTAAGTATTGGGTTTTTCCTATACGTAGTTAGAGAGCTGTAGCGGGTCGTCGGACGGCTCATGCCAGGGGGTGGCGGTGCCGGTGTCCAGCATGCCGACGCGGACCGGCGCGCCACGGCCGGCCAGGTAGACGGCGAACACCACCTCCACGCGGCGGCTGGCCAGCACGCCGGGGAAGACCACGAAGCGCCAGCAGCCCTCCCGCCAGACATCGACCGGCGCGGCGGCGACGAGGAATCGCCGGTAGCGCCGCCATGGCGTGCTCGCGTGCAGCGTGGACAACGTGCGCGCGAGGGGCACCTCGCGCAGCTCGCACGGGTCCGTGTGGCTCAGCCGGAGCATGAGCTGGCCGACTTCCGGTGACAGCGCGGCGAGCGCGGCGAGTTCGGCGGCGAGCACGGCCAGCGTGATCCATGCCTGCCCGGCCGAGGCCGGCATGCGCAGCGGCGGGAGGCTGATCGAGCACAGCGCGGCCGCGCACAGCAGCAGCGCCCGCGCGATCGCCTTCCAGCTCACCGGGGTCCGGCTAAGCTCGCCGAAGCAGCCGCATCCCGCGTCCGGCCTGCGCGCGCGCAGCTCATGCAGCGCGCCTACCGCTGTGCAGAACAGCAGCCCCGTCGCCGTGCGGACCGCGAATGCGGGTGCGCCCGCCCCTGCGCGGCCGGCGGTGAGCAGCAGGCCGACGCCGAGGGCGAGTTCGGCAGCGCACAGGGCGATCACCGCCGGGCGACGCAGTCCGGCCGGGAGCATCGCCGTCGGCCCGGTCCCCGCGCTGGCCCAGCGGGTCACGATCGCCCGGCGGGCCTTGGCCGCGCTGGCGCCGACGAGCAGTGCGGCGAGCAGCGGGATCTGGACCTCGCGCACAACGATGAGCGCGCTGACTTCGTTCACGACTAACCCCCGTATCCCAGTTCCCCAAGTCAGTTCTGGCGCGTCACCCTGTCATCGTCGCCAGCGTCGCGTTGAAGCACCCGTCTTCCAGGTTCCCGCCGAGCTCGACGAACGCGGCCATTGTCAGGTCGGCCACCCGTCCCTTGGGCGATGTGCCGCATTCCATGCACCGGTCGCAGAACTGCCTGGCCATGGAGCCGTTGCTCGTCACGGGCAGCACGGCTGCGCGGTTAGCGCACTCGTTGCGGATGCGTACCGCGCTGCCGAGCGACATGTACGGCAACCGGACGCACCCGGTGCCGCCGCCAGGAGGCTGGGCGCTGCCGGGCTTGGTGCCGGCCTCCGGATCGATAGCGGGGTAGCCGAGCCCGAGAAGGCCAGGCGGCTCATCGTCGGGCTCGTGCCAGACCGCCGATCCGCTGACGGGCATGGTGACGGGACCACTGACCAGGGGCGGCCCTGGCGAGTGGCCCGCGTGATAGGGCGGCTGAGCGGTGGCCGGCGCCACCGCGAGCAGGTAATCGCCGTGCCGGGTGCCGATGACATCGAGCAGGTAGCCGGGGGCCAGCCTCGGGAAGCGCACCTGGATCTGGCGAGCGGAGGCCGGCGCGATCACGACGCGCTGCTGCTCACGGGGGAGCCCGTCGACTAGGAACTCGTGCCCGTCTGCCGCGACGATCGTCCCGGTTACCCGGCCGGCGCACGCCCAGATGCGCTCGGCGAGACGGCAAGTCGGCGTTCCGGGGTCCGGAGTCCGGTGCCTGATGATGACCGGGTCGCCGGAACGCAGGGCCGTCACCGTCGTGCGAGCCCCGAGCCAGGTAACAGTGCCGGGTGAGACGGCGAAGAGCTCGGTGCCGCGACTGCTGTCGAGCGCGATGGCGTCCTCCCGCACCTCCGCGAGCACGCCGGTGGCCACGGACGCGGCGGTGGCGGGCCTGCGCGCCAAGAGCTCATGGTCCCCTGTGTCGAAGACCGCGGCGCGCAGGAGAGCCCGCCGGGCATACCGGGCAGGCATGCCTGATTCGGTCGGGTCGCCGTAACTCACGCAAATGCCTGCCTAGCACTTTCGGGGGATGGGATTGCAGCCGCCGCCGCACCATGTCCGACGATCCGCTCATACGCCCGGACACGTCAAGTGATTCGGCGATATCGACCTGCTGTGACCTGGGCATATGCCGGTAATGCGCAGTTTGTGGGGAAGTTTAGGTATGACTACTTACTGAGGTTCTCATGAGGGCCGAGTGGTGCCGATTAACCAGTGAGGCGTATCGTAGCCAACTAATCACTCTGAGTAGTTTCAGGTTCTTGAGCTGAGGACCAATGAGCGTAGGGGACCGCGTTGCGTTTGGCGAGTACGTCCGCTCGCGCAGTCATGCCCTGCTGCGGGCTGCCCAGGCGATGACGGGGAACCGCTCCGACGCTGAGGATCTCCTGCAGGCGACGCTGGTCAAGGCGTACCAGTTCTGGGACCGGATCGACGATCCCGCCGCGCTCGACACCTACGTGCGGCGGGTGATGGTGACCACCCACATTTCCGGCTGGCGACGACGGCGGGTCGACGAGTACCCCACTGACGAACTCCCCGACTGCCCGTCAATCGAGGACGCCACCGGGGACAGCGACCTGCGTGACGTGGTGCAGCGCGCGCTCGACCGGTTGCCGCGCCAGATGCGCGCCGCCGTGATGCTCAGGTTCTACGACGACATGACCGAGCCGGAGGTGGCGGCCGCGCTTGGCGTTTCGGTGGGCACGGTCAAGTCCACCGTGGCACGGGCGGTCGCCAAGCTCAGGAAGGACGCCGAACTCGGCGCCGACTCCCTGCCAAGCCCGCGAGGGCCATCGTTAGATCTGTCCCTGGCAAGGGGTGTAAAGCGCCATTGGTACGTGGCACTATCACCTTCAAAGGCGAACCGGGCGATCCGGGGATCCAGCCCCAGGGAACTCGATGAGGAGGCGCGGGACCGTTTATGGACAGCACGATGATGGATTTCCCGCTGACAGTCACCACGGTCCTGCGCTATGGCACCACGGTGTTCGGCGAGAAGGAGGTCGTCACCTGCGCAGGGGAGGCGCCGGCCAGGCGGCGGAGCTATGCGGCCGTCGGCGAGCGGGCGGCCCGGCTCGCGAACGCGCTGCGCTCGCTCGGCGCGGACGGTGACCAGCGTATCGGGACGTTCATGTGGAATAACGCCGAGCACCTCGAGGCCTACCTGGCGATCCCGTCAATGGGCGCCGTCCTGCACACCCTGAACCTGCGCCTGGCCCCCGACCAGGTCGGGTACATCGCCACGCATGCCGGCGATTACGCGGTCATCGTGGACGCGTCGCTGGTCCCGCTGTTCGCCGGCGTGCTGCCGCTTGCGGCGACCGTCAAGCACGTGATCGTCTCAGGCCCGGCCGACGAGGCGGCGCTCGCCGCGCTCGCCGGCCCCGGTCGCGAGGTCCACCTCTACGAGGAACTGCTCGCCGCGGCCCCGGCCACCTTCGACTGGCCCGAGCTTGACGAGCGCTCCGCGGCCGCCATGTGCTACACCAGCGGGACTACCGGGCTGCCCAAGGGCGTGGCCTACAGCCACCGCTCCTCGTACCTGCACTCCATGGCTGTCTGCACCGTGAACGGGCTCGGCGCTAGCGAGCGGGACCGGATCATGCCGATCGTGCCGCAGTTCCACGCGAACGCGTGGGGGCTGCCGTACGCCGCGATGATGTCCGGCGCCGACCTGGTGATGCCGGACCGGTTCATGATCCCGGCCGCCATCGTCAAGCTCATCGAGACCGAGAAGGTGACCTTCGGGGCGGGGGTGCCGACGATCTGGCAGGGAATGCTCGCCCACCTGCGCGCACATGGCGGGGACATCTCGTCGCTGCGGACCCTTGTCTGCGGTGGCTCCGCACTGCCGGAGTCGGTGATGCGCGCGTACGCCGACGAGTTCGGCATCACGATGACGCACGCCTGGGGGATGACCGAGCTTTCGCCGCTCGGTTCTGTGGCCCACGAGCCGACCGGCGTCACCGGCGAGGCGGTATGGCCGTACCGGTCGTCGCAGGGGCGGCTGATCTGCGGCGTCGAGGGCCGTCTGAGCGGTGATGACCACGAGATCCTGCCGTCCGACGGCAAGGCCGTTGGCGAACTTGAGTGCCGCGGCCCGTGGATCACCCGGTCGTACTACAAGGACGACGCCCCGGAGAAGTTCCACGACGGCTGGTTGCGCACCGGCGACGTCGGCACCCTGGACGCGGAAGGCTTCATCCGGCTCACCGACCGGTCCAAGGACGTGATCAAGTCGGGCGGCGAGTGGATCTCCTCGATGGAGCTGGAGAACCTGATCATGGCGCACCCGTCCGTGGCCGAGGCGGCCGTGATCGGTGTGCCCGACGACAAGTGGGGCGAGCGCCCGCTCGCCGCCGTCGTGCTTATCCCCGACGCCGCCCCGGTGACCCCGAGCGAGCTGCGCGCCTACCTGGGCGAGCAAGTCCCCCGCTGGCAGCTCCCCGAGCGCTGGTGCTTCATCGACGAGGTCCCCAAGACCTCGGTCGGCAAGTTCAAGAAGACGACCCTGCGCGAGCAGTACGCGGCAGGCGCCCTCGACGTAACAGAGCTGGGTGCCCTCCCGCACTGATCAGCGACGGTCATCCGGCCCACTGGTTGGCCAGGAACAGCAGCCCTATTACGGCTGCCAGCGGGGCGCTCACGCTGAGATACACATACCGCACCCACGGGCGGCGCGCGTCAAGGCCGGCGAGGGCGATCGAGACCGGGAACAGTACCAGGAGGGTGCGAGTGCAGGTGGTGTACCAGGTCTGGGTGCCGAGCGAGAGCACGGCCAGCCCGCAGTAGACAGCCTCGGGCCAGCGGTGGCGCCACAAGAACGCGAGGGTGGCCAGGATCATCGCGGCCATCGCGGCGAGCTCGAGCTGGAACTCGAACGCGTAGGCGGCGCTGAACGGGTGCCCGAACGCGGCCCACCAGGTGGTCTTCAGTGCCTGGACGGGTGTGACCAGGTGCAGGTCCCAGCCGGCCTGCTGCGCCTTGGACCAGGCGTCCCAGGAGCCGGCGCGCGCTGTCAGGTAGGCCTCGTAGGCCGCGGGCCCGGCGAGGGCGCAGCAGGCCCTGGCGGCGTTGGCGAGGCGCCGCCCGGACGGGCCGGTCAGTGCCATCACGGCCAGCGCCGCGATCAGGAAGGCGCCGTCCGGGCGCACCAGCCCGGACAGTCCCGCCAGCAGCGCGGCGCGCCACCACCGGCCGCGGGTCGCGGCGTGCCAGGCGGGGATGGCGAGCGCGAGGAACAAGGACTCGGCGTACCCGACCATGAGGAAGATCGCGGCGGGCATCGTGAGCAGGTAAAGCACCGCACGGCGGTCCCCCGCGAGCCGGCACAGCGAGACGACCGCGAAGCAGCCCGCGACGGCGGAGATGACCAGTTCCGACAGCACCCAGTTGCGCAAGATGAGGTGCACTGCCGCCAGCATCATCGGGTACCCGGGGAACATCGCGATGCTGTTGGGCGTCGACTGCGGGGAGAAGTAGCCGTACTCGGCGATGTTCCGCAGTATGCCCGCGTCCCAGTGTTCGAACGCCCCGGTGAGCGGCGCGTGGTCGGGAGTGGTGCGGTATACCCACGAGGCCGCCCAGGCGAGGACGAAAAGGGGCAGGTGCGCGGCGCCCCACATGCCGAGCGCAGCACGGTCGCTGAAGTCCAGGCGCCGCCAGCGCGCCCCGCCCAGCGCCCGGGCCAGCGGCGCGGCTAGCCTCGGCCTGCGCCCGGCCTCATCGTGAGCGCCCGAAACGGTAAGTCCCCTCATCCCCCGCGCCCCTCATGTACAGAAATTTCAGACATTACATGTGATGCGTGAGACAGGTTATGCGGTTTACGCGGTGCGCCCACGCCCAGGACCCGGGCCGCGGGGCGCAGGCGACCTGAAGGCATGCGAGGCACCGGCCAGCCTCCACTGCGCCCCGAGATGCCAACTAGCATGCGGACACTCCCGTTCGCGCCCGCGCGACGCTCCACCGGGGGACCTACGACTAAGTGGCACTATTTGTGGGCAACCGCACTCAACCCTGCGGGGCGAGGAGCTGGCGAAGGCGCCGGCTCCGGCTTCGCGGGCGCAGCCCGCACCGGGGGGTCCGAGGGGTTCTCGAAGGCACCTGACGCCCCCGTCGGCGCAGCCGACACCGGGGGTCCGGGGGTCGGTCTGGGGTATATCCGAGTGGGGTGGGGAAGTTGGCCGAAGGCCACCGAACCGGTTCCAGGAACCCCTTGGACCTAGAGGGTGCCGAAGGCACCGACCCACGCCCCGTCGGCGCAGCCGACATCGGGGGGTCCGGGGGGTCGTCCCCCCCGGGGGACATCCGTGAGTGGCGGCGGGAAGGTGGGCGTCAGCCCAGCGAACAGGGGTCACCCACGAGCGGGCGTAGCCCGCACCGGGGGGTCCGGGGGGTCGCCCCCCCGGGAAGATACTGCGGGCACCGGCGCAGTTGAGCGAAGCTCAACAAGCATGGGTCGCCGCTCGGCGGAGGATCGGGGATTTGAACCCCGGATGGGCGTAAACCCAAACCGCATTAGCAGTGCGGCGCCCTACGTGTCGGATGCGAATCCGAACACTCTCGAAAACGCGGAAGCACAGGTCAGACGTGTCGGGAAGGCCGGGAACCGACGCTTCGATCCGTTGGGAAGGTGTTCCGGACGGCCACGCCACGGCCACGCCGATCGGGTTGGTCGGGGTCACTTCGCACTGCCTGCCTGGGCCGCCGGGACGGTTGCCGCCCGGGGCACGAGTGCGTCCGCTGCGGCGGCTGCCGCTGCCGCGACCTCCGGGAAGACCGAGACGTACTGCCGGTCGGTGAAATCGCTGCGGGAGTGGCCAAGGATCGTGGAGATGATCTTCGTGTCTATTCCGGCGGCCTTGAGGAGGCTCGCTGTGCCGTGCCGAAGGTCGTGGAAGCGCACCGGGGGCACGCCGGCGCGATAGGCGAGGATCTCGAATCGGATGCTCGTCCACTGGCCGGGTACTTCAGTGCCGTCCTCGCGGGTGAACACTCGGTCTTTGCCGGGCCAGTCAGGTCCCCAGGCAAGGCGGTCGGCCACCTGCACCTTGCGCCAGACACGGAGCGCTTTGACCACGGTCGGTGACAGCGGCACGACGCGGATGCTGGCTTCTGACTTGGGGCCGTCGCCGCTGGCGGTCTCGCGGACGGACGCCGCGCCCTGGTCGAGGTCAATCTCGGACCAGGTCAGGCCGAGGAGTTCGTCGCGGCGCATGCCGGTGTACATCGCGACGATGAACAGCACGGCGAGCCGCTCGCCCGTCCGTTCGAGGTAGTCGGCGAACTCTCCCGCGTGAGCGGGCATCCACACCATCGACGGGACCGGGCGCAGGTCCTTCGCGGCCCACAGGGCTTGCCGCTCGACCGTGGTCAGCACGCGGTCCTCATCGTCCGCGATTTTCTCGGCGACGGCGAGCCGGTTGCCCAGTTCCTCGCGGAACCTGGCTTCGCGGGCCGGGGTCCACACCAGCGGCTTGGCCTTGTCGACTCGCGGGAGCACCACGCCGTCGAACGGGTTGATCAGGAGCTTGGACGGGATCGCGTCGTTGAGCGCCGCGCGGATCACCGCGAACTCTCGCTCGATCCGGGCGGGCGACAGCGACTTGGTTGCCTTTTTTCGTCTGGTCTCGCCGCCGAGGAGCATCTTGCGCGTGTCGTCGGCGCGGACGGCGATCAGGCGGCGCAGCATCTCGGACGGCTTTTCGTCGTACGGAAGCGACTGGTTGATCTGGGTCATCGCGGTGACGAGATCCTGCAAGTGCCGGTCGCGCAGCTCGACCAAGCGCAGGTGGCCGACGCCCGGCTTGAAGTACAACTCGCACGCCTCGACGTAAGAGGTATAGGTGTCCCGCTTGAGCCGGAGCTTCTTCCCCGCCAGCCAGGTGTCAAGGTAATCCCTTACCAGGACGCTCCGGTCGGTGACCGGGGCACCTCCGCCGACGCGGGCCAGCTCGGCGGTCAGTTCTTCCTCGGCGCGCTTCTTCGTCTCGAACGGGCCGTACTCCGGGCGACGTCGCGTCTGGCCCGGCAGGGCCGGAGCGTCGTAGCGGAAGTACCATCCGCCGTGGCCACGCTTCTTCAGGTCCAGGCACTTCTGACCGAGGGGCCGTCTTGTCTCGGGATCCCGGCAGCCGCACCGTCGGTAGACGGAGCCTTTCACTGCTCTCTCCTCTCAGGGTGAATCGTGGTTATCGGGGTCGAACGCATCGAACGAGGTCGTCTGGGTCCTCGCCATTGGTGCCGTACGACTCATTGATGCGCTCTAGCGCCTCTTGGAGGCTCGTGCTCGCGTGCAGGTCATCCCAGATCTCATCCCAGGATGAGACGCTGTCGCCTGGATTCGAATCTATTCCCAGTTGCTTGTACCGCCTCCACAGGATGTTCGCGATTCTGAGCACGGCGTCGAGGTTGACCGACTGTAGATCTCTCTGGATGTCGTCGGCGAGTTCACGGATATGCGGGTAGTCGCTGTTCGAGGCGATCACAGCCCTGCTCTTGGCTGCCGCCTGAGCGATGCGGAGCCAGGTAATCGCCACCGCTGCCTTTTGCATGCGCTCCCGAAGGCCGTCGATGGCGTGCCTGGCAACTTCTTCCTCAGCAGCCTCCCCAATCGCCCAAGTGAGGCGGTCAAGCGTGACCCCGAGCAGGTCCGCGAGGTCAAGCGCCTCGTCGAACCGGACTGGCTGCTTGCCGGTCTCGACCCGGTAGACCGTGGACTGGTGCCACGGCCAGCCCCGCTCCGTCATCCGCCGCGCAAGCTCTACCTGCGAGATTGACGCATGCTCACGCAGGTACCGGACGTTGGAACCGAGAATTTCTGCCGTCTTCTCGCGGGGTCGCTTCGCCATGCCTGAACGCTACAGCGCTGGTTGTCGTTACATCGGTTGGTTGTCGTTGATCATCTTCTGTCGCTGTCTACATTAATGTGCTGTAGCTTCTAAAGCAAGAAGTTGTGGCCTGTTGAGAAACAGGAGGCCGGTATGGCTCCCAGCGCAACACCCAGCCCCGAGGATCTCCTTCTGATCGAGGACGTATCCGTGATCACCCGCCGCTCGGTCGGCACCCTGCGATGGCTACGCCACCAAGGCCAGGGGCCGAAGGCATATCGTTCGGGCAGGAGAATCTACTTCAAACGCGGCGACGTCATGTCGTGGCTCGCTGAGCAGGAGCGCGCCGACGGCTCATCGGGTCCGACCGCGTAGGACGCGAAGATGAGCGACCTGCAGATGACGAAGGAAGAACTGCTCGCGCTCCCAGTGAGCGTGGACCTCACCACGGCGGGGCGTGCATTCGGGCTCGGGAGGACACGCTCCTACGAACTCGCCCGGGCCGGCCAGTTCCCATGCCGGGTGATCCCGGTCGGCCGGAAATTCCGGGTGCCAAGGTCGGCGCTACTCGAAGCTCTTGGCATCGACGATACCGCCGCAGGCTCCGGACCAGCCGCCTTATGCCCCGGCCCGCGCTCGCAGAGGAGTACAACCTTGCCCTGGCCTCGCTCCATGTCCTGCTTCTTCAGCAGCGCCGCAGCTCAGGCGGGGTGTGAAGGTGTGAACAGGTTGCGGAGGGGTGAGCGTGACTTCCCCTCCGTTTGATGCCCGTCTCGACGAGCGCCACGTCAGTTCGTTCACCTTCGACCCCAGCGATCCGCTGGCGGGAATCCGGAAGGTCGAACACGTTGATGAGGACAAGCGCGTCGGCGAGATCGCGAAGGTGGTCCGGGCCATGGCGGCGACCGGCGTGCTCGACGCCGTAACCGAGGAGATCGTCCGCGACTACGTGACCCGAAAGAAGCTGCTTAGCAGGTCGGCGTTCCGAGCGATCGTCAGAGAATCGCGCCCCTACCATCGCGTTGCCCTTTCACAGCTTCACACCCAGCCCCTACCTGCTCGGACACCTGAGAGCGACGGGTGCGACGGTGACGGCTGTGAAGCACGACCGCCCGCCTGGGCGAAGGGCTCCGACATCCTCGGCAGGCTCGTGGGGGACCTCCGTGACCGCTGTGGGCTCACCGGCGAGGAACGGAACGCCAGGCTCGTCTACCTTGTCGTGGCCAGCCGAGTCCTCGACCATCCTGCGTCGGCCGCGGTCAAGGGCCTGTCGGGCGCGGGCAAGTCCTACACGGTCGAGTGCGTGCTGCGTGCCTTCTCGGCGTCTGCGGTAATCGTAATGACCGCCATGTCCGAGCACGCACTGATCTACATGCGCGAGAGCTTCGCGCACCGGACCCTCGTCCTCTACGAGGCGACCGCACTGCGCGAGGGACGGGAGAAGAACGAGGGCAACCAGACCGCGATGTTCATCCGGACGCTGCTGTCAGAGGGCCGGCTGGTCTACCCCACGGTCCAGAAGGACAAGCACGGCAACCTCGTCACAATCGTGATCGAGAAGGAAGGCCCCACCAACTTCCTGGTCACCACCACCGCGACCAGCCTCCACAACGAGAACGAGACTCGCATGCCGTCGCTCACGGCCGACGACAGCAAGAAGCAGACCACCGCCGTCCTGGAGGCCATCGCCGGCGGGAAAAAGCGCTCCAACAACGACTTCTCCGACTGGCACGACTTCGACCACTGGATATGGCACGCGAACCACGACGTCACCGTCCCCTACGCCCAATGGCTTGCCGCGAACATCCCGCCCGTTGCGGTCAGGCTCCGCCGCGACTTCGCCACGCTGCTCGCCCTGATCGAGACGCACGCGATCATCCACCAACTCGACCGCGAAACCGACGCGCAAGGACGGATCATCGCCACACCAGATGACTACCTCGCGGTGCGCGCACTCGTCGCCGACCTGATGTCCGACGCGGTCGGCACGACCGTCAAGGCAACGGTCCGCCAGACCGTCGAGGCCATCAGGCAGCTCACGACGCCAAGAGGCGTCACCGTCAAGCAACTCGCGGACCACCTGCAGCTTGAGCGCTCCGCGGCCCAGTACCGAGTCCAGGCGGCTCGCGACGGCGGGTTCATCGTCAACATTGAGGACCGACGCGGCATGCCAGCCCGGTACACGCTTGACAATCCGCTGCCAGCCGAGGTTGCCCTTCTCCCTGAAGCGATCCCGGAAGATATCCACACCCGCACACTTGCTGACCACCCTGAGCACGCATCTTCGCAGACCACGCAGGGTGTGAGGGTGTGAAAGAGCAGCAGAGGAGTGAGCCCGCGCATCGTCGGATGCCGCAAGCCCTGAACCATCCCAGCTTCGGCCGTCCCCGTCTCAGTTACATGCCGACCGGAAGATCATCGGCACCCTTGCGCTGGTTACACGGACCGCAGAGCAACTGAATATTCGCCACCGTATTGGCACCGCCCTTGCTCCACGCGATGACGTGGTCAAAGTGCAGGTCCGCATTCGAGCCACACTGACGGCACCGGCCGCCGTCCCTAGCCGCGACGGCGATCTTCACGTCTTGAGGGATGAACCTGGTGTTCCGCTCGCCAACCGGCGCCGGGACGCCCGGGACCCAGAACTGCCATCCAGTCGGTGCCTGGGGCCAGGATGGGTCCGGCCGCCAACCAGGCGGCGGCATCCAACCGACCTTGGGCACCGACCACCCCGGAGGAGGGTTGAAGCGAAACGCGGGCGCGCCGAACCGGACTGCGGCTGCGGGCTGCATCGCGGGACGGTCTGCCGAGAGGACTCGCCTCCTCGCGCGCACCCGGTACCCGGCATAGCCAACAAGTGCGAGGCCAGCCGGGATGGCAAACCACCCGTGCGTCGCGCCCATCAAGATGATCGCCACGATCACCACGACGACCCACGTGGTGATCACGCGCTTGGCATACCGGGTCAACCGGTAGGGATTGTTGTACCGACGGTCGATCCGCACCCACTTGCCTATAAGCGGATAGTAGCCGCAATTTAGCAATCTGTTGAACGGGCAGTGAGAATTCGCTCAAGCTGGGCAGTGCCGAGCCGTTCTCGCTTCAGAGTCTGCGGAGTGTTTCGCCGGCGACGTTCCCGCGTTCACGGGCAGAGGGAGGCTCCGCGACGGCGACGCCGACATCAGTGAGCAGGCTGAGGTCGAGGCTCCAGTTGACGCGGGAGCGCCTGGTCCAGAGAGCAAATGCCGTGTCTACGTGCTGGCGAGCCTGATCCGAAGCCCTGTCTGTCAGACTCAAGTGAGACATAAGGTACGTATGAGATTTCTGTCGCCAAACAGGGCGAGACTGGACTTCTGAGACTGTGACGATGACACTGGCCGACCAGGCCGCGATCCCGGTGCATGATGGTCAGGTGACCAGCGGCAAGCCCGGGAAGCCGAAGCGGCGGACGTTCACCGCGGCCTACAAGGCGAAGATCCTGGCGGAATTCGACGCCCTTCCCGAGAACAGCACCGGGCGGGGCGCGCTGCTGCGGAAAGAGCGGCTCTGGCACTCGCACATCGAGGACTGGAGAAGGCAGCGGGACGCCGGGAGCCTTTCCCCGGGTGGGAAAAGCGAGAAGAAGCCCAAGGACGCCGATTCCGCCGAGCTGGCCCGGCTGCGCGCGGAGAACCGGAAACTCCAGGCGCAGAACGATAAGCTCGCACGGGATCTCGGGAAGACGAAAACAGCCCTCGACATCGCGGGAAAAGCCTTCGCGCTGCTCGAAGAAATCTCGAACAGCGCGGACTCCGACGAGAACTGACGCGGGTAATCGACGGGCATTTCCCCGCGATGGAAGAGGTGATGGGAACCTCCGGGGCATGCCGGTTCTTCGGGGAGTCCCGTGCCACCTTGTACCGGCGCCGTAACCCGCCGCCGCGCCCGGAAGGCCCGCGTGAAAAGCCTTCTCCCCATCCGGCGGAATTGTCGGAGGAAGAGCGCGAGCGCGTCCTGGCGGTGCTGGACTCGCCGGAGTTCGCCGACAAGTCCCCGGGCCAGGCCTACGCGGTCCTGCTGGACAGGGGCGTCTACCTGTGCTCCGAGGCGACCATGTACCGGCTGCTGCGCGAGCGCGGCCAGGCCGGCGAGCGCCGCGCGCAGGCGTCCCACCCGGCGAAGAAGAAACCTGAGCTAATGGCCGACGGCCCTTCTCAGGTATGGTCATGGGATATCACGAAGCTGAAAGGCCCCGCCCGCGGAATATGGTTCCACCTGTACGTCATCATTGACATCTTCTCGCGCAAGGTAATCCACTGGGAGGCATGGCCGACGGAGACCGGGATCCTGGCCGCTGAATTCATCGAGCACGCCATCGAGGCGAACGGGGGCGCTGCACCGCAGGCGGTCCACGCCGACCGCGGCACGTCGATGACGAGCAGCACCGTCGCCGGCCTTTACGCGCGCCTCGGCATCGACCAGTCCCATTCCCGGCCGCACGTCTCGAACGACAACCCCTTCTCGGAGGCGAACTTCAAAACGCTGAAATACTGCCCGGCGTTCCCCGGTGAATTCGGGTCGATCGAGGACGTCAAAGTATTCTGCCACGATTTCTTCTGGTATTACAACAACGAGCACCGGCACTCCGGGATCGCGATGCACACTCCCGCCTCGGCGCACGACGGCTCCTGGGTCGCGGTCGAGGCCCGCCGCGCCCTGACCCTCCAGGCCGCCTACCAGGCGCACCCCGAGCGGTTCCGCCGGCCGCCCCGGCCGCGGGAGATGCCCTCCCGGGCGTGGATCAACAAACCACTCAACTCACCACAGAGCACGCAAGTGGCCTGATGTCTCACTTGACTTGACAAATTCCGAAGGCATGCCGGTAACCGCGCACAGGTGCCTGAGCGCTGCGGCGTCCTTACCGTTTATCCTCGCCAAGCCGAAGTGCGTGGCGGTGTGGCAGTCGGTGCAGAGGCAGATCAGCCGACGTAGCGACTGGACCGCCGCCGTCTCGTCGTACGCCCAGCGCTCGTGCGCCTCCAGCCAGCGGCCAGACTCACGGTCCTGGCCGCGTCCGCATGCCTCGCAGCGCTGGTCGGCCCTAGTGGTGATCATCCTGCGCAGCCGCTCCCAGTCACGCTTACTGACGCATGAGCGTACGTTGGTGAACCAGCAGCTACTCGGCACCAGGTCAACGAAGAGCCCAGAGCCGAAGCTCCGGTCCTCGCCGGGAAGCAGGTCGGGCACATCCGGCACCGCCTGCCAGCGCTCAAGAGCGGTCATGTCCGCCCTGGGCGCGTACCAGCGCCGAGCGGCGGCATCCCATCGTGCTCCTTGTGCCTTCGCCTCATCCTTCTCGGCATAGGGCACATCGAGCCAGACCTTGCTATCGGCCATGTCCTTACTCCCGTGTCCTCGGGGCTTTAGGCGATTCTGCCTCCCGACACCGACATTCTTGGAACTAAGTTAGTGCTGACAGACTGACAGACTTTCGTCCTGACCAAAGGAGTAGTTCCCGGCGTGGGACTCAAGCGCCGGCCGCCGGAATACGGGACGATGATCAGCCATGAGTTCCGGAGCCTGGCAGGCGATCGCGGAGTGGATAACGGCCGCCACCATCCTGTTCAGCGCAGCGTCGTGGGCATGGCACCAGCGCCGGTCCGCAACGGATTGGTTCGCCCGGAGCTGGCGCAGGGCGATGGCTGCGGTGCTCCGCAGCGAGGTCACCGCAGGGAAAGCCTGGGAGGCCGTGGCGAAGGCGCCCGAGGTGTCGATGGAAGCCGGCATTGCCTACGCGCGCACGGCCGCGCAGTCAGGCCATCCCCCATATACCCCAACGCAAGGCCGTGCGACCGCTGAGCAACCCCTCGAGTACCTGCTCGCGAAGACAGCCGAGACGGTCTGGGCTGCTGCCTCGGCCGTGCACCAGGACTTCGACTCGTACTTGGTACCGGTCCGAAATTACATGACCGCGCTCATCGCGAAGACCAGCCTGTCCCAGGCACGTGATTTCGCCCTCGGGGTCCTCACAGAGCGCGTCCGCCAGGAAGAAGACGGCTGGCCCGACCAGCCCGGCGACCCGGCCGGTAAGCGCAAGGCGCACGGGGCGGGTAACAGCCACCTCTGCCTCCTCGAAACCAAGCATGAGGTCGAGAACGCCTTCTACGCCATTGGGACCTCTGAGTTACGAGTGCACGGACAACCGAGCCGTTGTCCCGGGCCGACAACGCTATGGTCAGTCAGACGCTATCCGGAAGACGGGGCAAGCTGAATCGGCTCAGGGGGCTGGTGTGGACGGACGGGTGACAGGGCGGGCTATGGTACGCCCGGTGCGGGTAGGTCTGGTGTTCGAGCCATCTGCGGACATGCTCCGGTTCGCGGTAGAGCAGGCGACACTGCTCTGGGGAGGTCAGTTCCAGCCGATCTTCCAGCCGAGTGACATCGGCTGGGTTGAGGAGACATCCCGTGCGCTTGGAGTCGACGTTCTTCTGGCGCTGGACCGGGCGGCTGTTTCTGAGCGGACTGCGGCGCTCGACGGCTTTCGCTGGCTGGGGCGCGAGGGGTGGGGGCCGTTGGCTCCTGCCCAGGATTACGTCAACCACAGACTGCTGGGGCCTGAGCGTCTGCTTGACGATCTTCCTCGGGATTCAAGGGTGCTGCCGGAATGGGCGGACGGTGATCCGCTGGATGACATGTTCCGCGTGTGGTTCGGCGCTTACGGGACGAGTGTTCAGGGTGTCGGCCTGCAGAACAGGTTCGCTGCGGGTGCAGTGAAGGTCAGCCTTGACGAAGGCGGGGAGGTCCCGGCCGGTGTCAGTTCTTGGATCACTCCGATCGCTGCGACCTGTGCGGGGATCGATTACAAAGGCGAGTCTCCCGGTGCCGTGTTCGTCGTCGTTGACCCCTTCGATCCGGCGAGCCTCGCCGCATTCTGGAACGCACGTGCCTGCGGCGCCGCCGCATTTCCCATTCCCATGGGCCATGAGAAGCGGGTTCTCGCGGGGGCGGGTGCCTTCCTCCGGCAGGTTCTGGAGGAAGGCAGACTCGGCCGGTGGACAACCGCCGATGGCAGGCCCGTCGGGCCGCGGATCTACGTCTGGCAGGCGGCGGGAGCAGATGACCTGCCTGCGGCGCTCGCGGAACTGCTGGCAGGCCACGGCGTCACGCCGATGATTGATTCTCCTGAGTCCGGACTTGAGCTTGTCCGCGGCTGGTCCGGCGAGCACCCGTTCACCACGAGCTACGCGCTTGACTTTTCCCAACCGCTGGAAGAGGAAGGCCGTGTGGCCCGGATAGCCGTTCCGGTATTGGGTGGCGGGTTCCAGAACAACGGCGCCCCGCACGGCAGCATTGTCGCACTCCACGTGAACATCTCAGCTGCTGTAGGTGTCCGGCCTGACTGGACGTTCTCCGTTCCCGGTAAGCGGTCGTACGCTGACCTGCTCCGGAAGTACGACGGCGTCCTTCTGAACTTCGAGCGCCCGGTTGAAGACGGGCGGGCTCTGTCGGTGTTTGCCGATGCCCGGGAAGTAACGATATCCGCTGTCCCGTCAATCGCCATCATCGACAGGTTCCTTGATGGGCCAGGCTGGAGTGCATGCCAGACGCCGGGCGGGATATTCGTCACGCGATTCATCGACCGGCTCGGCGGAGCGGGCAGCACCGTCGCCAACCAGCCAGGAGCCCGTGCCGCGCTCCTAAGAACCGTACGCAGTCAGCGAGGCCTGGCATCAGGTGCGATTGTCCAGGCCATAAAGAAGGAGCAGGGCTCTTGGCCAGGTCTCCTGGGTGGTGACCGCGACGGCTATCCATCCGCCGTGTTCCGATTCTTTCTCCGCCAAGCCATACTGCGCCCGGTGCTCCCAGTCGACTGCCCGTACTGCACGAGCAGTGTCGCTCACCGACCGGAAGACCTGACGGGGCAGATGAAGTGTGAGATGTGCCTCCGGGAGTTCCCGCTTGGGCTGGCGCTGGGAACGAAGGTGAACGGCAGGAACGACTGGCTCTATCAGGTGGCCGGCCACGTGGGGTCTGATCGTCTTAGCGAAGCCCTGCCGGTGATGGCTACGTTGCAGGTGCTCTGCTCCCGCAGCTACGAGCGAGGGGCGATGATTCCCTACGTGCTGGGGTGGGCGGTCAAGGGCCCTGGGCTCGACTGCGAGATCGACATCGCGGCGGTCATGGGCTACCGAGGGGTCCCCGCACTGGTCATCGGTGAGGTGAAAAGCTGGCAGGACTCGATAGACGTCAACGACCTGAGCAACCTCAAGAGGGTCCAGGACCATATCCGGAGCCAGGGAACGGAGTGTTTCATCCTGGCAGCCGTCATGCGCGAACTGCGCGATGACGAAAGGGACGCACTCCGAAACCTCGCACAGCAGCCGCCCAACTCAGTGATGACGGGCTCAGCTCTTGAGCCGGTCCTGCCAATCGTGCTCACTGGGCGGAACCTGTCTGCGGAATGGGCTCAGCAAAGCCATCCAAACCACTGGTCGCCAGCAGACGGCGTCCTCGGCCTAGCCAAAGAATCGTGCCGGGTGAACCTCGGCATGACCGGGCTAGAACCGGACCCGGCTAGTAAAGACTTCCGTTTCCGCCCCCTCTGGTCAGCCCCAACCCCCGCGCCCGTCTCAGATCCCAGTCGATGATTGCTCAGTTTCTAGCTGCTCTCCAATTGAAATCGAATACATGCTCGATTCATGTTGGCCTAAATGTGCCGAGCGCGCTACCGTCGCGACGTGACACTCTAACCGGAGCGCTGCAGACTGTCTTCATGGCGTACGTGCGCGAGGCTCTGAAGTATGGCCTGAGTGTGGAGAGAGGAACTGACCGCGTTCCCGATGACGGTAGGTACCACTTCCTCGTAGACGGGCAAATCGTCCTGTCAACGACGGTTGAAGCACTCGCGGTGGCCGAGTTCGAAGAAGCTAAGGCTGCACGGCAGGCCCAAGGACGCGAGTTGCTAGAGCGGGAGAAGGCTGCCCTCGACGTCCACGCTTTCCGTGCCGCCAACTATGCCGAGAAACAGGGTCGCGACCAGAGGAAGGGCGGCCGTGGAATTGGTCGACGATAGCGGCACTACGTCGAAAGCGCGTGTGACGGCGGTTGCCGGGGAAGAATCTGTACTTTTGACGGAATGGGTCACGACGCTCCCGGCTGCACCGATCATCGTCGACGTTATGTGGAACGGCTCGAACGTTCTTCTCGATGGGCGCCTCTTGCCTCACAATGGCACTCGTGTGTTGACAGCCGTAGATCTCACACGCTCGACGGGATTCCATCGCCTACAAGCAGGCCAGGAGACTTTCTGGTTCTCAACCGAGGACGCGAAACTCAGGCTCAATGGGATCGAGCAGATGCTAGCAACGCTCCGCACCAGTGGAACGGGGTGGTCCGGACAGCTTCTGTTCAGTGACGGTGCCGTGCTGCGCGATCCACATGTCGTGTATTCATGGCTCGATCGTTGCGCCGACGCCACACTTGAATGCGTTCGGCGCATCGTCGATGCGCCACTTTCGATCAGTCGCAGTGATCGCACATCAACCCGCCGCGCAGGCCGTTCGCTCCACCAGGCAGCGACGACCCGCCTTCTACGCGCACACCCTGATAGGTACCTGGAACAGAGCCCAAATGGTGTGCTGACAATCGACGGTAAGCGCTATGACCCGCTTCGTGTCGTTGTTCGGACACGCACGACATCGATTGAGTCTGCAGCCAACCACCGCGCGGTCAGTCTCGTCAGAAGACTTGACGGACTGATGTCCGAGGTCCTAGCTGCGGACCCCGACACCAACGTCGCTAGACGATGTACCGCATGGAGGACATCGGTCTCGCAGCTTCTGCGGCGACCGCTCGCCCGGACGCTAGCAGCAGGAGCACCTATAGGAGCCCTTGCCGCGCCAAGACAAACAGAAGAAGCAGTTGACCGACGCTATCGCGAGTCATATCGATTGAGCGCCGACCTTGGTGCCAAGTTCGGGTGGGCTCCCACTCAGCAGGTGTTGCCCCGATTTAGCTACGTCCAACGTGCAGACACCATCTATCAGGCGTTCGTAGCTACGGTGCTCGCCGACGCACTCGGCCTAACTCAGACCGCATCGGTATTGGGCCAGTCACCGCTCGCCTTTGCCGGGGCTGACTACGAGATCTACTACGACACACACCCCGACCCTTCGGTTTTGCGCTCGTGGCGCTATGGGAGCGCCAAGCCAGATGCATCACGACCAGACGTCCTCCTGCGCCGCCGCTCATCCGGAGAGGTGCTCGTTATCGATGCTAAATACCGTGTCGAGGGGACCTCGGCGACCGAAGACAGCCGGAAGGAGGTCTTGTCCTACATGGCTCTCTACGGGCTGGACACAGTGGTCATCGCCTATCCAGGTCAACCACCCGCCAGGTGTGCCGTGGTTACGGGGCACGGAAAGACGATCTTGGAACTTCCTATTGGGCCATGGCCAGAGCTGGGGACTGAATTGAGAGGGGAGTTGCCGCAGCTGGTAGCTGCGATGCGTCCGTCTGTCTACTAGAGAAGAGGCAGGAGTTCGTCGGGCGGACCGTCCTTCATCCGTACGATAAGCGCCTCAATCTCTGAGTAGTTGGGAAGACCGACTGTAGCCGAGAGGAGCGGTTCGGCGTCAGCATGTGTGCCGCGAAGTTGATGTACTATCTTGTCAGCAACTGCCCGTCCCAACGCCGCCAGTTCGTCGGGCTCTTGGCGTGGTGCGTATGCGATTTCCAAAGCAACGTCCCGGAGTATGCCGAGCGTAAACCACGATCGACCTGGGCTAGTGCCGAGGATTGCACCTGCGATAACCACTAGCTTGTCTCGCACGCCTTGCGAGAGGCTGCTCGCCCCAGTTACGGAGGAGAGTGCGTCATACCGCAGTTGATCAAATTGTGCAGATCGGTTTGTGGCTATCCGCGCGGCAACCCGGTTCGCCTGCTGCTCAATGAGATCTACCGCCAGATTGACAATAGATGCCATGCCGTCCACGGCGACCTGTTCGGCCAGCACATTTGGCATTGTTATCGTAGTGGAGCGACGCTTGGTAGGGGAACTGACACGTGTCCGGGTCTCAGGCTCGTCGCGGTAAGAATTGCAGGTGGCGATTATAAACGTGTCCACTGGCAGGTGAGCCATCTCACCGCCAGGGAGTCGCACGACCCGCTCTTGGTCTTGCGTGGCTACAAGCACTGAGGCAAGATATTCTTCGATGGCGGCCAGATTGAACTCTTCAAGTATGACTACATGCGCTGCAAGCGGCGCGTCGCTCTTCAGTACCATCTCGGCGAAGTCGCGCAGTTGCTGGCTTCCGTCGATACGTTCGTAGCCGATGAACTCTGCCTCGTCGAAGTCCGACCTGATCGGAATCATGAGCGGTATATCAAGGCCAAGCTCAGCTTCCATCGACCTTGCGAGAAGCCCGGCCAACATGGTCTTCCCCGTACCAGGCTGGCCGACGAGCACCACCATGTCGCCTCTGAGCCATGCTGTCACTACTCGCCGCACGAGCTCACCGCCGGGGGGCATGCGGAAACCCTCCTTGGAGACCCGGGCCTCAATCGCCGCGACCAGCGCGTCCAAGTCCATACCGACTGTCGGCGCAGGCGGCTCGGCGCCCAACAGCTGAGCAAGCTCATCTGGTGCGGGCACCGCTTCAAAAGGAAGCGATTTGTACTCGCTGGGCACACCATCGACATAGAGGGTTCCAACAAGGTCTGCTACATGGGGGTTAAAGGTCGCCTTGAACCAGGTAACCAGCTCGTCGATGTCGGCGACGTCTTCATTACGTCCGAACCACAGCGCCAGGTCCACGATCTTGAGCTGCTTTTCGTCGCTTCCTACCAACTCGGCACCTGCCGTAGGTGTCAAGCGCCAGGTGTCACGTGGTTTCCCTTTTGCCTGAATCAGCACCCGGCCGCGGCCACTGGCATCAGTCCGCAGACGCTGCAGCCCGGTCCCCGGGTACCTCCGCTTCTGCCATGGGTCCTTCCCCGACCAGATCGCACGCCACGGCCGGTCCGGATCGGGCGGACGTGGCAGCGCGAAATACTGATCCAGCAGCTCGCTCTCCTCAGTCCCTCCGAAGGGAAGGCCCGCAGTAGGGTTGCCTCCCGTTTCTACAGCAGCCTTGAGCAGCGCCGGGATGGACACCACGGCCAGTGGGTGCGCGTCCTTGATGTTCTCAGTGGCGCGCACAACAAGCGCATTCGGTGCGAAGGACACAGAGGCAAACTTACCTGGTTCACCCTGTTGACTGCGTGAACGCCACCGACCTAGCCAAGACCGATGTCAGTCGGGTCGTTCCATCTCCTTGGCGATGAGATCGCAGAAGACTGGATTAAGATCGATTCCTATCGATGATCGTCCCATCTTCTGTGCGACGTACATCGTCGTACCGCCACCCACGAACGGATCGAGCACGACACCTCCGGCTGGGCAACCGGCGTTCAAGCACCGTTCGACTAGCGAGCGTGGGTATGGAGCGTAGTGCGTACCTCGGGCCCGCGTGCGTCGCTCTGGCTCGATATGCCAGACATCTTCCTCTCCAGCAAGACCATCTCGGTCGAAGTAGTACCGAACCGATTTTGAGAAGAGGAACATGAACTCATATTTCCGGTGAGGTCGATCCTTGGCGGTTGGTTCCGGGATCGCCGTCCTGCGCTCCCACACAATCGGAGCACGAAGAATCCATCCGTCCTGCTGAAGTGCTAGGGCAACGCGCCACGGGATGCCGATCAGTGATTTGCGGGGCAATCCCAAACCCGGGCCATCAACGGCACGAAGTCCAGTCATCCGGCGCTTTCGATGCTTCTCGTCCTCGCCGTGGGGGCGACCCTTCGCGTTATAGTAGGTGTCGCCGAGGTTTAGCCAAAATGTTCCGTCGTCAGCCAGGACACGCTTCAATTCTGAGAAGGTTTCTCGCAGATTCTCAACGAAACCATCAATTGTCGGCTCTAGGCCGAACTGGCCATCAACGTCATAGTCTCGTTGCCAATAGTACGGAGGGCTAGTAACTGCAGTGTTCACCGCCCCGGAAGGCAGCTTGCGGAGCACCTCGCGCGCATCCCCCTGGTAGAGTTTCCATGCGGTACTGTTGTCCCCTTGCCCTGACGCGTAGGGTTCGGGGGCACCGATCTCACTGGGAGCCTCCACGACGCGTAGTGTCCCACGTGGTACCGACATTCCCAGGTCACGATGAGGTTCAGTCATGAGTCAAGTGTAAGAGATTTCCGACGGTGATGCGAGCCTTTCACCAGGTTCTGCGTCTTCTAGCTGGCTAGCCAACGACTTTCGCGCCCTTCACCCCTATCCTGGATCAGTGGAGTTGGAAGACCTCCGGCGGCTAGCAGAGCACATCGTCGGCCCAGCGGAGATCGCCGACTTGCTGAACATCCATGCCAACACCATCAACCAATGGAAGCTACGCGACGTAGGCTTTCCTGCGCCGATCAGGCGACTGCGCGGCATCGACCTGTGGGACTGCCGTGAAGTCTTGGCGTGGGCGGAGCGCACCGGACGGTATCCCAGGCCACAGAACCGTAGTGGTGGTACGACTAGACCAGATTCGCGCACCACGCAGCCGTAAGCATCTCTGACTGGGTACAGCCCCTGTCCTTCTCGTGGCACCGCCTTGCTCCGACGTGACGTAGCTCACGGGCACTGTCTTCGTGCTTCTGGACGCAGTCGATGGTTGTCCTCCTTTCAAAAGGATGTGCGGTTGTCGCTCCGCGGGTCGCCGTTTGCGACGTGCTGGGCATAGAGCCCGTCGCGGGCGGCGCGGCGCCAGGGCTTGGCGTGGCGGAGGGCGATGACGATGTCTTCGTCAGCGCTGCCGGGGTCGAGGTCGGCGATGGCGAGGGCGGGCTGGCCGTTGGCGGGGCAGCGGGCGAGCCAGCGTCCGCCGGGTGCGACGATGCCCGCCTGGACGGTCCGGCTGTGCTGGGCAGCGCAGGAGTAGCCGAGCCAGTAGCAGTGCAGGGCGGCGTAGGACTGGGCGATCACGGGGCGGATGGCGTCTTCGACCATGACGGACACGAGCATGCAGTCGACGTCCATCTGCTCGTAGGCGGCGAAGATCTCCGGAAAGTTGACCTCGATGCAGAGCGCGCAGCCGAAGGTCAGGCCGCCGGCCTGGAAGGTGAGCGGGTCGGTGCCGGGGGTGTACATCCAGGAGATCTCGGTGTTCGACAGGTACCGCTTGTCGTAGCGGGTGAGCAGGCTGCCTTCGGGAGTGACGACGTAAAGGCTGTTGTGGGGCCTTCGGGGCGGGGTGAGCGGGTGGAGGGAGCCGAAGACGGTCCAGATGCCGAGTTCGCCTGCCAGGGCGGCGACCTGCTCGGCTTCCTCGCGCATGACGTCCCAGTTGACCCGGCTCCAGTCGGCGGCTGCGAGGGTGTCCGGCCCGGCCGAGGACATGACGTACTTGCCCGGGTAGGTGATGGCGCCCTCGGGGAACTGGACCAGGTCCACCCCGGCTGCCGACGCGTCGCGCATGAGCTGCCTGATCTGCGCGCCGCTCTCGCGCAGCGCCCCGGGATCAGTGGGATCTTCCGGGACGGTGGTCTGCGCGACAGCTAGCCGCAGGGAGCCGTTTGCGGTGCCCGGCGTCTGCTCCGGGTCGCTGACGTCCTGTTCCCGGCTGGATGCCACGTGTCTCTGGTTCGCGCCGGGGCCGTAGGACGTCGGTGTGTCGACCTCAGTGGTGAGCTTCCGCCGGAGTATGTCGGTCTCCAGGATCGGATCCAAGTCGATGTCGTCAATCGGTCGCAGGTGCTCCGACCCAATCTAGTCCCGACGCGAAGGCCGTGAACTCGGCCTTGGCTGTCGGCGGAGTGAGGGCCAGCGAGCCGGCCAGCCAAGCTCTATCTCCCCTAGACCAGCCAGAGCGGCCATCTGGGTCCGGCGTAAAGGCCCTTGCCAGCCCCCGAGCCGCAGTACCGGAGGGATCGCTATCGTACGGGTAGCTGCCCCAAGCGTCGGCTTCTTCGCGGGTGGGGTGGCACCAAAAGGCGTCCATCACCTGGTGCACGAGTGACCGTATATCGCCGTCAAGGCCACCGTCGAGCGCGTCGCAGAAGGCGTAGAGGACCGATCGGTACACCGCTAGTCCCCACGCGTCGGCTGGGGCGTTGGTTTCCGCACTCAGGATCGGCTCGATCCTGCCTGCTGCTGTCTTGCGGTAGCCGGACACAATGCCGTGATCGCCCATGCAGAAGGTCTCCACGATGAACGGGGCGTCGGGTACCCGCAAATCCAGGCCCTCGCCTCGGGAGGTGTCGTACATGTAGGCGGCGACGCGTTCCGGGTCGGTCCAGCCGGTGGCCCGCGGCTCGTGGCCCCATAGCAGCACGTGCGAACGGCTCATCCCGCGAGCCTCGCAGACGCGGACAAGCGACCCGATCATCCGGCCGGTCCAGCCGGCATCGACGAGTCCGGTGTCAGATTCGGCAAGGTCGTGCTGAGCCGCGTACTCGGCTACGAGGCTCCGCATCACCGTGACGCGTTCCGAGGCGGCCTCTGCGACTGACGGAGAATCGACGAAGCGCTTCAGGGCCTCAAGTTGGTCGGCCTGGTTGGCGCGATGCTCTGGGTCCAGCGAGACGCCTGCGGCGGCCAACTCGGACAGGTAGTCCTCGACGCGCAGGCCGAGCCGGGCGCACACATCGGCCGCGTTGGACTTCATGAAGCTGTTGAACAGCCATTGCTCGGACGAGAGGCGGCCGGGGTCCGTGGCCGCCAGGCTCCAGGTAATGCGACTGCTGTAGACGTACTCCAAATCGATGTCTATCTGCAGCTTGGGCACGAGGCGTCGGGCCAGTTCGAACATGATCTGGCCGTCGCGGGACAGGAATCGCAGCCGCCGTAGATGCCTGGCCTGGGCCTCGCGAAGTATCCAGAGAACGCATCCGATGAGGGCCGGGGCGGCCACTCCGGCCGCCACGTCACGGATTGTGTCTTGGTGCTCGGATCGGGTCTCCGCCGTCAGCCGGGCTGTTCGGCCGGCGGCGGCGAACTGCGCGGCGAGATCACCCGGCTTCTCCGAATGCGAGAGCGCGATTCTCTCATACCGGCTGGTGTCCACTGGCGGCCTCCTGGGTGGGTCATGCGGCGATCAGCACCGGCTTGTCGGTCCTGCCGTCACCACTCCCTGAGAAGCAGGGAGATCTTGCTTTCGGTGGTGATCCCGTTGCGGTGGCAGATCTGGGCGGCTTCGGCGAGGAGTCCTGCTGGGTCGTTTCCGCCGAGCTCACTCAGTTTCGCCTCGCTGGCGATCGCCCGGGCGGTCCACAATTCGTCGCCGAGGGCTGTGAAGAGGGCACGGCTTTCGGCGAGGGCGATGCCCGCTCGGCTTAGCTCGCCTTGATCGCGGAGCAGCATCCCCAGTTCCCGGAAGGCACGTGCCTGCGCGGGGCGGTCGGAGATGGCGCGGAAGACATCGAGGGCCTCACTGACGTGGCGAGACGCGTCGGCCCATCTCCTCTGGGCTCGGCGCATTCCCGCGATGCTCAGGTGCGTGCGGGCGGACCAGCGGCGGTCGCCGATGTTATCGAAGATCTCCTTTGCCTGACACAGGTCATGTTCGGCGTCCTCGTACGCCCCGGCCCACCGGTGGGTGTCGCCGCGGTTGCGCAAGGCGACGGCGGTGCCGCGGCGGTCGGCTAGCTCGTCGAAGATCTCCAGGCATTCGCCGAACAGCCGCAGTGCGGTGTCGGCGCGGCCTTCCTGCCGGTGCAGGACGGCCAGGTGCCGCAGCGTCCTGGCCTCCCAGCGCCGGTCAACGAGTTCCCGAAAGACCTTGAGCGACGTGTCCAGGATCGGTATTGCCTGGTCGCCCAGGCTTCGGTCGCGCAGGACCATCGCGTACCGGACCGTGGACCGGGCCTCTTCGAGATGATCGTCGAGTCGGTGGTAGATCGCGATGCATTCCTCGAATCCGGACTCCGCCTCCGTCCAGCGGGACAGCCCGCGGTACGCGTCAGCCCTGCCGTTCAGCGCGCCGGCGATCGACCTTTCGTCCCGGCTGTTCCGGAACACCTCGAGCGCGGCGGAGAATGCCGTGATGGCTTCGTCCAGCAAGCCCTGGTACCGGTAGGTGTCGCCGAGTCCCCGGAGGGCCGTCGCCCTCTGATGCTCGTCGCCCAACCGGGCGAAGGCCTCTGCTGCTTCGGTGAGCATCGCGGCGGCCTGGTCGTACTGGCCGAGTTCCCGGTACAGCATCCCGAGGCTGCACCGGATGGCGGCCTCGGCGTGCTCGTCCTGAGCGTGGCGCGTTCCGTCCAGGGCGAGCCGGTGGGTCTGCTCCCAGGCGCGCCAGTCCGCTCGCCAGCTGAGCATCACTGTGAGCGCCTGGGTGAGGCGCCAGGTGTGGCGCCACAGTCCGGCGTCGTGGACCAGCCGCACCAGGGAGATCAGGTTCGCGCGCTCTGCGGTGAACCAGCTCTGCGGGTCGTCCTGGACGACGGCGATCACCAGCGGAGGATCACCGCGCAGTTCGGCGCTGCCAGCTCCCGGCTGCAGGATGGCCGATCCGGTGAGCGCGGCGTCGATGTACTCCTGCGCCAGCCGGGAGAGGGCTTCGTGCCGCACGGTCGTGGGCTCGGTTCCGGCAAGGCGCTCGCGGGCGAAATAGCGCAGCAGGTCATGGAGGCCGTACCGGATCAGGCCGGTGGCATCGACCCCGATGACTTCGACGAGCTGCGCGTCAACCAGTTTCTCTAGGAGCTGTTCGGCGTGGTCTGCGTCCGTGTCGAGCAGGGCGGCCAGGTTCCAGGCGGGGAAGTCCGAAGTCATGATGCCGGCGAACCGGAACGCGCGCTGCGCGTCGGCATGCTGACCTTGGTAGCTGAGTGCGAAGGAGGCGCGTACTTCCAGGTCTCCGGCTTTTAGGAGGTCGAGGCGACGGCTCTCGTCGCGTAGCCGTTCCGCGAACCAGGAGATCCGCCATGCGGGCCGTGACTTCAGCCGGGCTCCGGCGATGCGGATCGCGAGGGGCAGGAACCCGCAGAGCCGGGTGATCTCCGTGACAGCCGAGGACTCCGCCTCCGCGCGCTCGCTGCCGATGATGGTCGCGAGCAGCTCGGCGGACTGGTCGGCCGGCATGACGTCCAAGGGAACGGAGTGCGCCCCGGCGAGAGCTGCCATCCGTGATCTGCTCGTCACCAGCACGGCGCAGCCGGCCGTGCCGGGCAGGAGGGGGCGGACCTGTGCTTCATCGACGGCGTTGTCCAGGACGACAAGCACGCGACGGTCGGCCAGCCGGGCCCGGTACATACGGGCGCGATCATCGACTCGCTCGGGGATGTCCGTGCCATCGACGCCGAGTTCTCGCAGGAACCCCGCCAGTACCTCGGCCGGATCCTGGGCATCTACTTCCGCGCCTCGCAGGTTTGCGTACATCTGGCCGTCCGGGAACTGGTCGCCGATCTTGTGCGCGACGTGGAGCGCCAGGGCCGTCTTGCCGATCCCGGCCTTGCCGGAGATGACCGTGATGGGCACGGCGGCATTGGACCGTCCGCCCTCGGCAGTGACCAGGCGCGATACCTTGTCTGCCTGCTCGTGTCGCCCGGTGAAGTCGTTGATGTCCGCCGGGAGGTGGAGCAGCGCCCGCCAACCGGGAGTGGGCTGGCGGGGCGAGGGGATCAGGACACCTGGCTCGGCCTGCGCGGCCATGGGGCGCGGCACGAGAACCTCCGCTCCGATGGGTACCGAGGCGTTGAGATGCCGGTCATCGGCGGGCGTCGGCGCGTAGTCGATAGCCCAGCCGAGCTGGACCGGGTTAGCTCGGAAAAGGCGGGACAGCAGATCCTGGTAGTCCCAGCTCGGCCGTCCTCCCGCCTCCCATTCCAGCCAGGAGCGTGCGACCAGTCCTCGCGGCTTGAGCTTGTCCCGGCGGCACATCGCGTGGAACGCCTCGACGGCCTCGGTGACGCTCCAGCCCCAGGCGAGGCGGTAGGACTTGAACAGGCTGTGCCCGCACTGCCGGGCAATCTCCGTGGCAATGCGGTGCAGGACCTCGGCGCGGAGCTCGCCCCCGTCCGGGATGCGTTCCAGATGTCGCCGACGGACCCTCTCGGCGCACCCCGCATCGCGCTGCGGCTGAGGATCCTGGGACCCGCCACTGCCCATCAGGTCGACCCGCCCACGAGGTAGTCCAGCTTGACTTGTTTGCCAAAACCGTAACCTCCCAATTGCCAATACGCCAGATCGCCGTCCGCCGGATTCCAGCGTAGCGAGTTACGCCAGTGAGAGCCCGGCTCGGCATGAACAAGATGGTTACACGCCCGGCTGTCATGTCCCGTTCCGAGACATTGAACGTTTTTGCAGCTCACAGGCTTGATAGTCGCGGAGCGGCCAGTATCAGGCTGGGCTTGGGCAGTGAGGCGCGCGCTCACCTGGACTGCGGCCTGTTCTCAGCTACCGAACTCGCCGCGAAGACCTCACGCTTGGTCATTAACCGCCGACTTCGCCAAAGGAAAGCGGCGGGCTGAGTAAATGCCGACATCTCCGCGAAGGGAGAGGCCCATGGCCAAGCGAGTCTGGCGCCGACCGCAGTGGCGAGCACGGAACGTGCGGACCCACTGCTGATCTCACGGCCTCCGCGGTGTCCGGACGGCTCACCTTCATGGCCGGCCGGACACCGCTGAGCGCACTGACCGCGTATCCAGGAGAAGAGGGTTCCGATGGCATCACCAGCACAGAATGCGATCACCGAGAGCGCGCCGACCGTAGTGCGGACGGTGGCGCTCGAACCTCACGCGATCAGCCGTCAGACGTCTGCGGGCCTGACCATGCTGTTCGACCGCGCCAAGGGCGTCATGTACGAGCTCAACGAATCCGCGTCCGCCGTCGTCTCGCACCTCACCACAGAGCCGCAGGCACTTGAGGAGATCGTGGACAGCCTTGCCGTCGAGTTCGATGCGCCACGTGACGAGATCGAGGAAGACGTCCAGGCCTTCGTTGCCGACTTCACCGAGGCCGGCCTGCTGAGGACCAGCAGCTGACCAGGCGACCGCCGATTGGAGATGAGCCGTGCAGTACGACGCGATCCTGGTCCAGCCCCAGGATCATCAGCTGCCCGAGTGGCCACTGCCCCTCCTAGTGCAACTGGGCCTCACCTACCGCTGCAACCTCACCTGCAGCCACTGTTATGCCCTCTACCGGCGCAGCCGCGACGAGTTTACCCTGGCCGAGATCGAGGATCTGGCCGGCCAGCTTTACCGGGCAGGCAGCGCCAGCCTGGTCTACTCGCATGGCGAGAACATGATCCGCCGGGACTTCCACGAGGCCGCGGCGATCTTCCGGGACCGGGACTTCTACCAGACCCTGATGCTCAACGGCTTCTACGTGCGCGAGGCAGCCGACGCGCAGCGGCTGGCGGCGGCAGGCATCAACCGGACCATGGTCTCAATCGACAGCATCGATCCCGTGACCCACGACAAGGTGCGGGGTAAGTCCGGCGCGTTCGAGGTCGCCACTCGCGCCCTGCGCCTTCTCAAGGAGGCCGAAATCCCGACCGTCGGGTTCTCCACGACCATCGACACCCACAACTACGGGCAGGTCCGCGAGATCGCCGAATTCGCGCATGGCATCGGCGTCGACGCGGTGAGCTTCATGCAGAACCGCTACAACCTCACCGGGGTCTTCGACCGCGCGCTGTGGCCTTCCTACGAGGCGGTCTGCCGGGAGCTGTACCAGCTGACACTCGATTACCAGGGAACGCTGGACGTCTACACCCACGACCCGTTCATGCTGACGGTCCTCGACGACCGTCTCGCTGACCGCGACGCCCGCGATGCCTTCATCGGGTCGAACCTGTGCAACGTCGGCACGAGCATGGTGTCCATCGACCCGGTCGGCAACGTGTCGGGCTGCAACTTCATCGAGGAAAGCATCGGCAACATCCGCGACGAGCCGTTCCAGCAGATCTGGGACCGCCTGGTCGACCGGTACTCCGACCGGCGGCACCCGCCCGGAGGCCCGTGCACGTCATGCTCGGCGCTGGGTCCCTGCATGGGGGGCTGCAAGGCGTTCCATTACAACGGCAAGTACGACGAGCGGTGCGGAGCCCAGCGCTTCACCGACACCGCCCCGCACGGCCTCGGCTCGGCTGATCAGGGGATTCCCGTGAACTCTCCCGGCCGGGCTCCTGGTGTCTTTCTCGGGCTGCCGCGCGCCAGGTCAGCGATGTCGGGAGGTACTCCGTGAGGGTGCTGTTCGTCAATCCTCACTACACTCACGATCCCCACACCCTGCTGCTGCATCCCCCGCTGGCGTACGGCTACATGGCCGCGTCGTTGAAGGCCGCCGGGCACGAGGTGCTGCATGTGGACCTTCCCTTCGAGGGCAATAGCCCGGGAAGCCTGGCGTCCCGCCTGGACGACCTGCGGCCGGACTTGGTTGGGGTCACCTGCGTGGCGCAAAGCTACTTTCACGCGCTGGAGATCGCGGCCGTCGTCAGGGAATGGAATCCGCGTGTCCCTGTGGTGCTCGGCGGCCCGCATGTGTCCTTCATCGCTACCGAGTGCCTGCAACGGCATCCGGATGTGGACTACGTGCTGCTCTTCGACGCCGAGGACAGCATCGTGGAACTGGCCGAGGCGCTCTCAGCCGGCGCAGGACCCGGGCGGCTGGAGAAGGTGACCGGGCTGGCGTTCCGTGACGACGGCCTCATCCGCACGACCGCGCCCGCCCCGCCCGAGGCCCGCCTCGACCGGTACGGGCAGCCGGACCGCAGCATCTTCGACATGTCCGCCTACCTCGCCTACGACTACGAGACCGTGGTCATGACCGCGCGCGGCTGCCCGAGTCGCTGCACGTTCTGCTCCACCACCATCGCGGGCCGCGCCGCACGCTGGAACAGCCCAAGGCACGTCGTTGACGAGATCGAGACGGTCATCGGCCTGGGCTTCTCGTCGATCTTCTTCGGCGACGACACCTTCTCCGGCGACCCGCAACGGGCGATCGCCATCTGCCAGGAGATCAACCGCCGCGGCATTCACATCCCGTGGACCAGCAACATGCGCGCTCAGGATGCACGCCCGCAAGTACTGGAAGCCATGACCCACGCAGGCGCGTACCGGGTGTTCGTCGGCTTCGAGTCCGTCCAGGAGAAGACGCTGCGACTGGTAAAGAAAGGCACCTCGCCAGCGCGCCTGTACAAGACCGCCGCGCGGATCATGGCAGCCGGACTCGAACTGCACGCATCGTTCATCGTGGGCGCACCAGGGGACACCCCCGAGACACTGGACGCGACGCTGGACTTCATCCGGCTCGTCAACCCCACGGTCGCCACGTTCAACGTGATGGAGCCGCGACCCGGGACCGACGTCTACCGGCATCCCGAGAAGTACGGCATCACGATCCCAGAGCCGTTCTGGTACGAGTCCACCAACTGGCTGGACCTGCCGGTCGCACGCACCGAGGCTATGTCACAGGAAGAGATCCGAGAGTGGGTCAGCCGGTGCTACGACGAGTTCTGTAACCCAGGTTTCAGGACCGCGCACGAGCTTGAACGGCTGGCCCCCGTGCGACAGCACTGGCAGGAAGCCGCCGACAGAGTACAGCGCCACCTCCCGCTCGTCGAGGCCCGGCCATGACCGGCCGGCTGCGGGTGGCGCTCGTCGGGGCGGGCCTGGCCGCCCACTCGCACGCCCTCGACATCATCACCGACGACACCCTGGAACTGGCAGGCACCGTCAGCACGTCCTCCTCGTCAGCTTCCGCCATCGCGGGAACATTCGGAGGCGTGGCATACCCCTGCCTCGACGCGATGCTGGGCGACGGCACCATCGGCGGGGTGATCATCGCGGTTCCGCCGCACGCGGTCTTCGGGGCCCTGGAACGCGTCATCGAATCCGGCAAGGCCTGCCTCGTCGAGAAGCCGATCGCCACCGCTGGGGGCAGCCTGCACCTGCTGGAACAGCTTGCCCAGCGGAAGGCACCTATCATCGCGCCCTTCAACCGGCGGTACGCGCCACACATCAGACAAGCGCGAGCCGCGCTCGCCACAGGCGAGATCGGCGACATTGTCGCTGCCCAAGCCGTGTGGCGGGGCCCCTACCGGAACCGCTTCAGTGCCGGCAGCGAGACCTACCGGGCTTCAGCCCGCGCCCGCGAAGGGGTGCTCCTCGACAGCGGGGCGCATGCCCTCGATGCCATCAGCCTGCTGCTCGGCGGCATCGCGGGTGCCCGCGCAGATCAGACTGCGCTCAGCTGCAACCCGCGCGGTGCCGAGGTCGACGGTGAGGTCTCCTTCAACGTAGGACCCGTGAGCGTTATCCTGCGCCTCATCGCCGTTCCGGAGGCCCCGGTCTGCGGCGGCTGGAGCATCCACGTGCGCGGGACGGACGGCGAACTGGTCCTCGATCACCAGGGATACACCGTCGAAGATCCGCAGGGCGGGCTCCGAATGGTGGCACCAGCGACCGAGATGGCTCGTCCCGTGTCCGACCTCCAACGGCTCAGCCACGGCAGCGAGGCGCTCGGCACCGGCATCGGTGAGGTAGTGGCCCTCAGCGACCTCATGACCGCGATCTACGATGCCGCCTCTGCCAGGCCCGCCTCATGGCAGCGACCACGCGGGAAGGCGCTAGGCCGATTGAACGGGGCGTGCTGATGACCACGACGACTGCCGGAAAGACGGCTGGCATGCCACTTCCCCGGTTTGACCAAGCCGGCCGGCCTCCTTGTGTCGGCCGCTGCACGCCCGCCGGCGCCGTCATGCTGGACGGACCGGGCATCGCGGCCGTGCGGATCGAAGAGTTCTTCTCTGCGGAAGCCGCACGGGCACTCAGCGATCACCTGATGCACGGGCTCGTCTACGAGCGCGACGAGATTGACGATCAGAAGAGAACAAACAGGGCGGCGCGAACAGGTGACCTGCCCAGCTCGCCCCTCATGCTCCTGGGCGGCTCCGCCGGCGACCCGCTCACTGAGGCGGCCCTGGGCGCCTTCACCAGCGACTGGCTCATCACGCAACTGGGGCGCTGGGTCGGCCTGCCGCTGCGGGTACTGCGCCCTCCGGTGCCCTACCGCATGGACCCCGGCGACTATGTTCCGGCCGCACGACGACCGGGCGGCACCAGAGTTCCGCCTGTCCCTGGCGTGCTGCCTCACCCCCGAAGACCTGGGCAGCAAGGGCGGCGAGACCGTGGTCGGGCTCGTCGAGTCCGTCGCCGAGTACGAGCACCCGGACTTCTTCTTCCCGTTGAAGAAGTGGACCCTGCAGCCCGGTGCCCAGGTCATGCCCCCGGTCTTCAACTCGGCGCTGCTGCTGGTACTCACCGAGGAGTTCGCGCACGAGGTACGCGAGGTGACTGCAGCCCCCAGGTACTCGATCACGACCCTCTACGGCGACGAGACGACCGACTGATGGACGACATCGTCACAGGTCCCGCACGAGCCAGGCTGCTGACCACCGAGGAACGACGACAGTGGGATGAAGACGGCTACCTCCACATCAGGAACGCACTTCCCCGGGACACGGTGGCCAGTCTCCTGGACGACCTCTGGGCACTGCACGAGCGGTTCACCGAAGGATTCGGCAAAGCCGAGTACTGGACCGATGTGTTCGATGCCGGCAACGACCGCGACCTCAGCATCGCCAACGCCATCACGTGGTGCCCCGGCATCGCCGAGCTGCTTGACCACCCTGGCGTCTTCGGCAAGGTACTCGGTCTCATGGGCCCGTACCTGCAGGTTCTCGGCTCCGAGATCTTCTACCGGTACCCGTTCCCGGGTCCGCTAGTGGACTTCCACACCGACGTCGGCCCGGCGCTCCGCACCGCGGCCCCCGCCGGGGACAAGGCCGTTCAGCTCAAGGTCCAGTTCCTCCTGACCGACGTAAGCGAAGCCGACCACGGCAATTTCACTGTCGCCCCTGGGTCACACCGGCAGGCATTCCCCGGCAGGACCGGCTTCACCCAGGTCAAGGAGGCGGTCCAGGTCCTCGCGGCAGCCGGAGACGTGGTGCTGTTTCCGCTGTCTCTCGGCCATGGCGTAGCACCCAACCGAAGCGACTCCACGCGCGTCAGCGTGATCCTCCGGTACGGACAGGCCTTCTGCCGCCCGGTCGACTACTGGACCACCCCTGGCCAGCAGATCCTGGACCGGCTCACACCCCGGCGACGACGCCTGCTCGGAGACCTGGGTGCCCGCAGCCGCCCCGGCGACTTCTACGGCGCCATACCGGACCAGCTGGAACTCATGTACGGCGACCGCTGGTCCACCACCACGGAGGCACGAGCTGACCTCGCCGTGTCCGCCGCGGATCAGCAGGCCTACGAAGCCAGCTAGGGAGCATGCACATGCCCAACCGCAGATACGTCCTCGGCCTGAACCTCACCCGTACCCGTGACGGCATCGCGCTCGACGACGGGGCAGCAGTCCTCCTTGATGACGGAGCAGCCGCCGTGGCGATCGCCCAGGAGCGCCTCACGCGCCGCAAGCACGCAGGAGGCGTCGCCGACGCTGTCGGCTACTGCCTGACGGCGCGAGGACTGGGTCTCGATCAGATCGATCTCGTCGCGGTGAGCAACTGCTGCGACATTCCGCCAGATCCCGGCTTCGCCATCGACATGCTCGGCTCCGAGGGGCTCCCAGTCCGCAAGGAACAACTGCGCGTGGTGCCGTCGCATCATCTCTCGCACGCCGCAAGCGCCTTCTACCCCAGCGGGTTCACCGAAGCCATCGTCATCGTCGCCGACAACGAAGGCAACATCATCGGAGAGCCGCTCCACGAAAACTACTGGCACAACCGGCTAGAGCGCACCAGCGTCTACCTCGGCCGCGGAAACGAACTCCGGCTCCTGCGGCGTTACGGAGATCAGCCAGGGAAACTCAGCCTCGGTGCCGCCTACAACCACTTCACCAAGTGGCTCGGCTTCGCCTCGTACCACGACGCGGGCAAGGTCATGGCCCTCGCCGCGTACGGACGCGGACGCTTCAGCGACGTCGAAGTCTTCGCCACCGCTGGCGACGACGTGGCCTGCCGCCTCCCGCAAGTTCAGGTGCCGCAGATCCGCCCCGGTGCAGTTGGTCACCGGGCAGGACCGCCAGACGAATTCGATCTCGAAGCCACCAGACTGCTGCACGGTGAGAGCGTCCGGCAGCTCCTCGCCGAGCAGGCCGGGATCGACATAGGCCCGTCCCGGCCCAGCTGCGGCGTGCCTGACGAGATGCAGCGGGAGATCGCCTGGCTGATCCAGACGGAGCTGGAACGGGCACTCACGCAGATCGTTGCGCGGGCCGTGGCCAGGACGGGAATCCGCCGGGTCTGCCTGGCCGGCGGAGTCGCCCTCAACTGCGTGGCCAACACGATGATCGCCAGCCTTCCCGAGGTGGACGAACTGTTCGTCCAGCCCGCAGCGAGCGACGTCGGCCAAGCGCTCGGAAATGCCCTGTGGGCATACCGCCAAGAGGAAGCAGAGGCTCGGCGCTGGGTCATGCGATCGTGCTCGCTGGGCCGCCCCTATACCCGCACGGAAATCGAGACCGCGCTCGCGCCCTGGCACGAGCGGATCATCGTGGAGGAGCCCGGCAACGTCGCAGCCACGGCGGCAAGGCTGATCGCGGACGGCCAGATCATCGGCTGGTTCGATAGCGGAAGCGAGTACGGGCTCCGCGGGCTGGGACGCCGCAGCGTCCTCGGCGATCCCCGGACCAGAGACACCAAGACACGCCTCGACACGGTCATCAAGCGAAGGGAAGCCTTCCGCCCGTACGCGCCCAGCGTCCTAGAGGAAGAGGCCAGCGCCTGGTTCGCCATCGACAGCGAATTCGAACGCACCGCCCGCCAGCCGATGAGCTGCATGTTCGTCGCTCCGCAGGTCCGGCTGGAACGGCGAAGCCAGGTGCCGGCGGTCACGTTTATCGACGGCACCGCACGCCTCCAGGCCGTCAGTCGGACGGAGAATCCCCGCTACCACGACCTCATCGGCCAATTCCAGGCACTAACAGGTGTCCCGCTCATCCTGAACACCTCCTTCAACGCAGGCGGCGACCCGGTCGTCGAAACACCACAGGACGCCATCCACAGCATGTTCAAGATGAACCTAGACGCGCTGGTCCTCGGCGACCTGCTCATCCGGCCGAAGCCATAACCGCACAGGAGGCAGCATTGTTCGAAGCAACCGGGCTCACCGCGGCACGCGAAGCCGAGTACTACGACCTGTTCACGGAGTGGCGCGAGGACACCGACTTCTTCATCACCATTGCCAAGCAGTACGGCGGCCCGGTCCTCGAAGTCGGCTGCGGGACCGGGCGGGTGACCAAGCACATCGCCGCCGCCGGGATCGGCATCGATGGCTTCGACAGCTCCCCCGAGCGGCTCCGTATCGCCCGCGAGGCCCTGCCCGCAGCGAGTGGGGTCAAGTTCTTCTGCCAGGACATGCGTGACTTCAGCCTGCCAGGCTCTTACCAACTGGTGATGTTCCCGTACCGGGTGCTCCAGGAACTCGCGACCACGGCGGAGAAGATCCAGTGCCTGTCCCGCGTGGGAGACCACCTGGAAGAAGGCGGGCTCGTACTGATCGACAACTACAACCCGTCCATCCCGATGCTTGCACGCGACCCGGCAGCATCCGCTCGCGTCACGGAGAAGACAGGTCCGAATGGCGAGATCATCCGGCGGACCGACCGGGTCGTATCGCGTGATTACCTAAACCAGACGCAGCAGCTCGAGGTCGTCTACGACGTGAAGCACGCAGACGGGCGTGCCGAGCATCACGTCATCCCCTACGAGACCTCGTACATGTTCCGCTTCGAACTGGAGCACCTCCTAGCGCGGAGCGGATTTGCCATCCGGGAAATCTGGGGCGGCTTCGAATTCGAGCCTTTCGGCCAGGGTGCCTCTGACGAGCTGATCGTCCTGGCAGAACGGGTCGCTAGCGCCTTACAGCCCGCAGCCGGAGATGCTCTCGTAGTATTTAGCTTGCCGCGTCGAGCCTCCTTGGGCCACGCTGGCATGACCACTATCCGGCACGCCCCGCGACTCCCCGTGCAGGCGCGGGAGGCGTGCGACACTCGCAGAGGGACGCCACTTCCGTGAAGATCGACAACAGCCCGGCCCGCGGTACCAGGGACCTGCTCCCCGCAGACGTCGCGGTCAGGGACCATGTGCTGGAGTCGATCACCACGGTGTACCGGCGGTTCGGGTACCAGCGCATCGAGACCCCGGCCCTGGAGAACATCGCGCGGCTGCAGGGCGGTCAGGGCGGGGAGAACGAGAAGCTCATCTTCCAGGTGCTCCGCCGTGGTCTCCCCGACGAGATCGGCGCCGCCACCCCGGTGCGGGACCTGGTCGACCTGGGGCTGCGTTACGACCTGACCGTGCCCCTGACCCGCTTCTACGGCAACAATCACGCGCAGCTCCCGTCGCCGTTCCGGTCGCTGCAGGTCGGCCCGGTCTGGCGGGCCGAACGCCCGCAGAAGGGCCGCTACCGGCAGTTCTACCAGTGCGACATCGACCTGATCGGCGAGCCGAGCGTCCTGGCCGAGGCAGAGCTGATCGAGGCCACCAGCCAGGCGCTGGCGGCCGTCGGCCTGGAGGGCACGACAGTGCGGCTGTCCGACCGCCGGTTCCTGGCCGCCCTGGCCGAGGCCGCGGAACTGCCCGGAAGCCAGCTGGGACGGCTTCTTCATCATCCTCGACAAGCTCGACAAGATCGGCTGGGACGGGGTCCGTGCCGAGCTCGAAGGGCTCGGCCTCCCGCCGGGCACGATCAGCGCCGCGCTCGACAAGATCGCCGCCCTGCAAGACCTCGCGCCCGCCAAGATCGGCGACGCCCTGGCCGACGCCGTGCCGAACATGGGCGACGACGCGATCGAGGACCTGGCCACCACCACCGCCTGCCTGGACCGGCTCGCGGCGGACCAGCCGCTGAGCTGGCAGTTCGACCCGACCCTGGTCCGCGGCATGGGCTACTACACCGGGCAGATCTTCGAGATCAGCCACCCCCGGATGCGCAGCTCCGTCGCCGGCGGAGGCCGCTACGACAAGCTCATCGGCCGCTCCCTGGACCGGGACGTGCCCGCCTGCGGATTCTCCATCGGCTTCGAGCGCATCGTCGACCTCATCGAGCGCAGTGCCCGCCGGGACACCGTCGCCCTTCTGGCCGAGGCCGATGTCCCTGCGATCGAAGTCCTCGCGACCGCCCGGGAACTTCGAAGCCAGGGCCAGGCGATCGAGATCGTCCGCCGCAGCGGCAAATTCGGCGCGCAGCTCACCCGGCTGGAGACCTCAGGGTTCACTGCCTTCATCCACCTGCGCAACGACGACGGCACTATCACCCGTGGCGAGATCCGGCCGCTCGGTGCTTCGGATTCCACGGACGGCTAATTCGCGGAGCCCCAGACACGGGCACTCGCGCAGGAGACCTGCCGGTTGCTCACTACGATGTCGTACTGGAAGCGGTGGGAGGGATAAGTAGTGAACCGATATTGACAGCAATCTCAGCCGTGGCGCCTCTGGGACAGGTGGTCGCCATCGGCGTTTACCGCGCTGTCATTCCGGTTCACCCCTTCTGAAGAAAGAGTCCACGATGATCACCGCCGGCACCCGGCTGGGCTCCTCCCATGACACGCTCATGACCATCCTGCGCGACGCGCCAGAGCTGCGCGAAGGACCCGAACTCACCAAGATCCTCGAACTGCTCCGCGAGCGGCGGGCGATGGACCTGTCCGACCTGCCCCCGGCCGAGCAGGCGACGCTGATCTCCGCCCGCTCCCAGGAACTCCTGCCGTCTGTCGGCGACCTGGCCGCGCGACTGGCCGCAGCCGATGCCGAGGGGCGCAAGCTGATCGTCAAGTTCGGGATCGACCCGACCGCCGCCGACGTGCACGTCGGCCACGCGGTGCCGATGATCATCGCCAGCCGGTTCCAGCGGATGGGGCACCAGGTCGTCTTCATCGTCGGCGACATCACCGCCAAGATCGGCGACCCGTCCGGGCGAACCGCCGACCGGCCGCCGCTGACCGACGACGACATCCGCGGCAACATGGCGACCTACCGCGAGCAGGTCACCCCGTTCTTCGACTTCACCCGCGCTGACTTCCGGTACAACAGCGAGTGGCTCGCGCCCGATCACCCTGCCGGAGTTCATCGGCGTGCTGGAGAAGCTGCCCGTCGCCGCCTCCCTGCAGCGCGAGGACTTCCGCAGCCGGCTCGCGGCCGGCAGCGGCCTGACCATGGCCGAGCTGGTCTACTCCGTCGTCATGGCCCTGGACTCGGTCAAGATCACGGCCGACATCGAGCTCGGCGGCCTGGACCAGCTGCTGAACATGCAGATGTGCCGCCGGGTCATGGAGAACGCCGGGCAGCAGCCCGAGATCGTCATCGCCACCGGCCTGATCGAGGGCACCGACGGCACCGGCGCCAAGATGAGCAAGAGCAAGGGCAACTACGTCGGCCTCGCGTTCGAGCCGAAGGACGTGTTCGGCAAGCTCATGTCCGCGGCCGACCGGCTGCTGCCCTGCCTACCTGCGTGCCCTGACCGAGCTGCTCGACCCCGAGATCGACCTGCTCATGCAGCTCATGGCCGACCGGAAGATCCACCCGATGGGCGTCAAGACCCTGCTCGCCTCCGACGTGACGGCCGCCGTCCACGGCATCGACCAGGCCGACGCGGCCCGCGCCGGGTTCACCGCGCAGTTCTCCGCCAAGCGGTTCTCCGACACCCCGGACCTTCCCGTCGTCACGCTGGCCGAGCACGCCGACTCGACTGTCGCGGAGCTGTTCGCCAAGGTCACCCGGCTTGTTCCCAGCCTGGGGCAGGTCCGGCGGGTCGCCGCCGGCGGCGGCCTGCGCCTGGTCACTGAAGTGCCCGGCAAGGAACAGGAAGTAGCCCTCCTCACGGAGGCCGACGCGACCGCCACCCTGGGAAGCCTGCTGAAGGCGCACGAGGCGGTCACAGGGCAGCCCGGCGCGCGGAACTTCCTCAAATGCGGCCGGTTCCTGATAGAGACCAAATGATGACGATCCGTTAGAATCGGCGCAGATTGCGGAATGTTGCGCCTGTTGCAATAAAGCCCGTAGTAGGCACTATACGACCTTGCCGTGTGGTTGCTCGGCTGGGTGGTAGTAGCCCCAGGTCTCGCTTAGGTCGTTGACGAGTTTGAGGCCGCGCCCGTTCTCGGCGTCGGGGGTGGCGTCGCGGAGGACGGGTGCGGGCACGGTGGCGTCCCAGACTAGGAGCAGGACGCTCCTCTGGTCGCTGAGCATCCACAGCCGCACGGGAGCGTAAAGCCCGTGCTCCTGTGTGGTCGCGATCGCATTGGTCATCAACTCGGTCACGATTAGGGCAGTTACGTCGATCGTGTCATCGGCAACCTGCCATTCACGCAGGACAGCGGACACGTGCGCGCGGGCGTTGCCCGGCGCGCGGATAAGGGGAGCCAGTTCAAGCCTGGTCTTCAACGGCCAGCGGTCGGGCCAGGTGTGGTCTTGGGCGGCAGGGTCGCGCGGTATACGCGCCCGTGCGGGCGTGAAACTCGGCTCGGGGTCGCGTGGTGCAGTCATGGGCGCGGCGCTTACCGGGCGCATGCCATCGCCTATCGGCGCAGGGCCTGTCCGGTTGGCCAGATGGTGCATGCTTACCCCCGGTGTTGCGGCGGTACCGGTATATGTTTGCCTATCGTATGCATGCTTACTAAAAGAACGCAAGGTAGTCGTTTACATCGAACAGCGAACGATATATCAGCGTGTCGGTGGTAGTCGGAACGCTCGGCAAGCGCAGCCAGGACGCCGGTTGAGCGGGGTAGCATCTAGGCGAATGGAGAGATCACTAGTGACGACTCGTCGGGCCAAGCCGCCAACCGTGAGACTGCGGCGACTGGCAGCTGAACTGCGCCGTCTGCGCGCCGCTGCCGGCGCTGAGCCGCGAGCAAGTTGAGGAACAGACCGGCGTCAACGAGGGAACCCTCTACCGAATCGAGACCGCGCGGGCCAGGCCTCAGCGCCGCACGCTCGTAGCCCTGCTTGACCTCTATTCTGTCGGCGAGCCGCTGAAGACCGATCTCATCGAATTGTCGCGGTCGGCAGACGGACAGGGCTGGTCGCCGGCCGCACGAGTGGCAGCTTCCCGGCGAGTACGCCGTCTACATCAGCTTCGAGGCCGAAGCCAGAGCCGAGCACAACTACGAGTCCCTGTTCATACCCGGGCTGCTCCAGACTCCGGAGTACGGGCGCGCGATGGTGCGCGGCGTGGTACCGAGCATCACGGAACATGAGATTGACGAGCGGGCAGAAGCCAGAGCCGAGCGCCAGAAGCTGCTGGATGCCCCTGAATCGCTGCAACTATGGGCCGTGGTGGACGAGGCGGTGATACGTCGCGTCGTCGGCGGGCGGCAGGTCATGGCCGCACAGCTCGACCATGTTCTTTCCATGATCCAGCGGCCCAACGTCACCGTGCAGGTGATCCCCTTCGACGCCGGGGCGCACCCCGGAATGCCGGGCTCGTTCATCTTCCTGGAGTTTCGGGACGAGGGAGACCCTGAGCTTGTCTACGTCGATGCCCAGGCCGGCGACATGTTCCTTGAATCCGAGGACGACCTGCGGCGGTACCGGACGATGTTCGATCACCTGCGCGCTAGCGCGCTCAGCCCGGCTCGCAGCGCTGACCTGATTACCTCGGTTAGGGAGGGGTTGTTGGAATGAACGGGCTTGACTGGTTCAAGAGCAGCTACTCATCGGCCAACGGCGCGTGCGTAGAGTGCGCGGTACTGCCGGACGGCGGGATGGCCGTCCGTGACACTCAGGACCGCGGCGGGGCTGCGCTCAGCATCCCCGCCGAGGCATGGCAAGGTTTCACGGCCAGACTGAAGAAGTAGCCTAGCCCTCGACACCGCACGCAGGGTCACCCCTCGGGATGGTCTGCTGGGTCGGTGCAGTCGGGGAGCTCGTAGGTCGTCGTGGTTCCAGTCTGGTCCACCATGCGGACTCTCCTCGGGCAGCGTCCCGTCCCAAATAATTAAATTCATCTCATTTGATGAAATGAAATGAATTTAATGCGGGCCCGCGCGGGGCCGATCGCGCAGACGCGCCTGCCTTGGCGTGCCGGGTAGGCGCGTCCCAGGGACGTCGGGAGGTCAGGCGATCTGGCAGCGGCAGCGGGCGCGTGCCGTTGAGCCTGTCCAGGTTTCCGCGGTCTGCCTTAAAGCCCTCGGCCCCCGCCCCCGCGCCTGGCCGCACCTCAGCGGGCCTGCTTATCCCGCTTCGTCTCCGAAATCGGACAGCGCGTGCCGTCGCCTAGCGGATGACGCCCCAGGTGGTGTCACCGCCGATGAGCGGCTTGTCTTCAGGTCCTTTGATGTAGGGACCACGGTAGATCACCTTGTGGGCCTGCTCGGAGGGGTACCACTGGCGTACCTTGTGCATCCGGACGGTCCACCGGTGTTGCCAGTCGACAGGCTTAGTCCCGTCGGTCGGCCTGCGCTCGATCCGGCGCAGCTTGACGATCCGGGCATCAGCGGGGACTCCGGCGCGGTCGGCGAGCACGTGGGCGGAGTGGTTGACGGGCGCTAGCTCGGAGGCGGCGATCTGCTGCGCGCACAGCCGCCAGAACGCGTACAGGAACTTGACGGCGAACAGGCCATCAGGGTCATCGATCTCGCTGCCCGGCACGTACCAGTCGCCTACCACCCGGCTCTCGTCCAGGCCACGGGCCTGCTCCAGTTCCCGGAACCGCTCGCCGAGGTCACGGGTCCTGCGGGCCATGAGGTCAAAGTCGTCCCGCGCCACGTTGGTGAAGCCGAACGGGAAGGTGCGCATGGAGTCGAGGATGAGCGGGCAAGGGGCACTCCCGACGCGCGGCACATGGCGGTGAACTCGAGATAGCTGTCCGGGCGGACAGGCCCGTGGGAGTCGTTGTAGACCGATAGCCGGAACCTGGTCATGGGGTGCTTGCCCGGCCTGGCAGCGCTGGACGGCATGGTGACCGGAGACCGCCATGTATACGCCCGGATGTCACCGAGATCCCCGCCGATCGCGCGGACGATGAGCGGGTGCGGAAGGACGATGACGCCGGCCGATGATGTCAGGTCATCTTCGGTAATCAACTGCAGGTCATCAAGGGTGAGCGTGAGCGCGGCGGCGATGACGACATCGCACATGCCCGGCGCGAGGACGTAAAGGTCAGCCTGGGCAAGAGTCCGGGCCTCGTCTGCGAGGAACATCTCCGCAGTCGCTTCCCAACTACCGGGGTACGGCCGTGGGTAGCCCATGAGGCCGACCAGCATGTCCATCGCCGCCTCATGGTCGCGCTTGTGGTTGAGGTGGTAGCCGTAGGCGTTGATGATGTGGTTCATCTCCCACAGGCGAGCGGGCCGGGTGCCGAGGAAACGGACGGTGTTCGATGCGGGCCTGACGGGCGAACCGGGCGGCACCGGCCGCAGTCCACTGCTTGTCCTTCGGTCTTGCCACGGAGATTCCCTACCTGATGCTCCGTATCGGATGCTTTCGGTTCAATTATGCGGTTCGTCTGGCATCCATGCAGAGATTCCGGTGAGCGTTGCGGTGCGTGGCGTGACCACCCACGGCGGGGGGCGAGCAATGGCGGTGCGGTTATTGCCGGCACCCTGCACCTGCGCCTCTACTTCCCGTCTAGCAGGCCGTCATCTCCCCTTAACTCATGCGCTTCTGCAAGACTCTGCACGTGGATGGGGATACGTTCTGGGGCCTGTCGGCCACGGCATGGACGGGGATTACCACACTGCTCACCGCAGGTCTTCTTGTGGTGGCCGTGATGGCAGCTCTCTATGCGAAGCGGCAGTGGGACAACGCGCGCGAGCAGGTCAACGAGGCGCGCAAGGCCGAGTTGGAAGCGAGGCGCCCTTACGTCATCGTCACCGTGGAGCCATCCCAAGCGACCCTGCACCTGTTCGACCTGGTAGTCAGAAATATCGGCCAGCGCCCGGCAGAGGCAGTCTCGATCAGCCTCGACCCGCCGCCGGTCCGCGCTCAGGAGACAGACGGGCAGGAGTTGTCCAACGCCAGAATGCTCACGGAGCCAGTGGCAATGATCGCTCCCGGTCAGGAGATGCGGGCCTTCTACGACAGCCACATCGACCGCAACGGGAGGGACGACCTGCCCACCTCCCACAAGGTTTCACTGAAGTATCGGGATTCCTCGGGGCATGAGTACACGGGGACGAGCGTCATCGACGTCAACGCCATGAGGGGCACGATGTCCGTCACCGTGAAGACGCTCCATGACATCGGGAAGTCGCTGGAGGAGATCCAGAAGACCGTAAGCAGCGCCTCGGTGCTGGGCCGCCAAGGCATCCTGGAGGTCGAAGCGTCTGTAGAACTCCGCTCCAAGCAGCAGGAGCGACTAGCCAGGGAACAAGCCGAGGCGATGAGTAATTACAAACAGTTTGTCCGCGGGGTACTACCGGACGTTGCTGACCCTGATGAGGTGAACAAGTCGGAGTCGAACGGTACCGACACTGACGAGAGCGGCGCCTCAGCATAGGCACATGCTAAGGCGGCGTCTAAGCAGACGATCCACCCCAATCTCGCCTACTGGACCAGGGAAGCGCGACGCACCGTAAGGGGGCGTGATCAGTACGCTGCGCTGCGGTCGGCCCGGGAGTGGGGCCTTGGTCCGTAACTTCTCGACACCATGGCCGCCAGCCTCCACCTCCTCGCCCATTGGGCAGAAGGATGCAGGCTGGCCTGCATGACTCGGATCCAACCTGCAGCGCTCGGAGCCAGATGTAGTCATGTATGACATGACGGCGGCCCGGGCGCGGGCCGCCGTCTCGCTGGTGCGGTGAACCGGCCCGGAGCGCTGGGCGTACTTGTTAGTAGGCGCGGGACCGCGGCGGTGATGAGGAACGATCACCTTGGAGTCCGCGCGCCCGGAGGGCGGGGATCGTCGGTCGCCTGGCGAGCACAAGCGCAGGAACGTGCTGTCGGTCAGGTTCGCGGACGGCGAGCTTGCGGAAGTCCGCAGTGCTGCCGAGCGCACCGGGATGGCGACGTCGGCGTGGGTTGGGAAGCTGGCCATCGACGCGGCCGAGCACTGGACCGTGCCGCCCGGCTGGCAGTACCGCGAGGTCATGACCGAGCTGACCCGGCTGCGGTCGCAGATCACCTGGGTTGGCAACAACGTCAACCAGATCGCCCGGGCGATCAACTCTGGAATCGTCCCTGACATGGACCTGCAGCCTGTGCTCGACCGCCTGCAGGAGGTCGTCAGCAGCATCGAGCAGGCAGCCGAGCAGGTTCGGAGGCAGATGTGATCGGTCGCGTCGTCGGCCCCGGTACGGATGTTGCTGGCCTGCTGTATTACCTGTTTGGCAAGGGCCGCCGAGACGAGCATGTAAGCCCGCACCTCGTCGCCGGCTGGGAGCATCCCGCTTCCCTGGAGCCTCCGGTCCATCTGGGAGAGACGCGACTTCCGCCGTCTGGTCGGCCTGCTTGAGCAGCCGGTAGCGGCGATCGGTGACCGTGCGCCCAAGCTCTACGTCTGGCACTGTGTGCTGCGCGCGGCTCCCCAGGATGCAGACCTCAGCGACGACGTTTGGTACGACATCGCCGCCCGCGTCATGGACCGCACTGGGCTGTCGATGCGCGGTCGCGAGCACGAAGGCGTTCGCTGGATTGCGGTCCACCACGGCGACAACCACGTCCACATCGTCGCCACCCTCGCCCGCCAGGACGGTCGCCGGGCCAGCGTCAACAACCTATACTGGCGCATCGGCGAGGCTCTGCGCGACGTCGAGCGCGAGTACGGGCTGCGCGTCCTCAACCGCGACAAGACCGCCGACAAGGCTCCAGCCCAGGCGGAGATGGCCAAGGCAGGACGAGCAGGACGGTCCGAGACAGCGCGGGCGAAACTGCGGCGTATCGTCCAGCCCGCGGCGGCTGCCGCTCGGACCGACAGCGAGTTCTTCGCTGCGATCGAGGCTCGCGGCGCGCTCGTCAGGCCCCGTCCATCTACGACCCATCCGGGAGAGATCACCGGCTACTCCGTGGCTCTGCCCGGTGACACCACCGCAGACGGGCGCAGCGGCCGGCGACCCGTCTGGTACGGCGGCGGGAAGCTCGCGTCCGACCTCACCCTGCCCCGGCTCCGCCAGCGGTGGGCGGGCCTGCCTGGAAGCCAAGCGGGCAGCCTGACTGGCCTCTCCATGAGCACTGGGACCGCCCGCACTGTGCTCACCCGCGAGGCGTTGCGGGCAGCCTGGTCAGCCAGCACTGAGAACGAGTTCTTCGCACTGCTTGAGCGCGCCGGACTGCAGGTCAAGCTCCGATCCGACCCTGCCCAGCCGAGCCGCGCAACCGGGTGGTCGGCCACCTTGCCCAGCCTGGTAGATCGGGCGGAGCAACCCGTCTGGTTCGGTGGCGGGACGCTCGACCCTCAGCTCACGCTCGGCGCACTGCGTGCCCGTTGGCGAAGCGGCTTGCTCGGTGCCGCGCCTGGCCCGGACCTGTTCACCGGCTTCGCCGCCGCCGAGATCTACGGCCATGCGGCCCGCGTCGGGCAGCAGGCCGCCGCTGTGATCGCTACCGCCAAGCCGACCGAGCGGGCAGCCATCGCCTGGGCCACCTCTGACCTGATCGCGGCAGCCGCCGAGGCCACCGGCAGCCCTGAGCTTGTCCGGGCCGCCGAGGGGTTCGCCCGGGCCGCTCGTCCAGCCTGGGGCCGCACTCCGGCGCCGGCGCCCAACACAGCGATGATCCGCACGGCGGCCTACCTGCTCGCGTCGTGCGTTCCCGGCCAGTACCGAGGTCAGGCCCGCCGTACGCTGGTCCTCGCTCTCACCAGCCTCGCGCGGACGCTCGCCGAGATGAGGGCCGCCCAAGACCAGCGGTTGCAGAGCGCCGCTGCCGCACGCGCGGCCGCCGGTCTCGCCAGCGACGCTGCGGCTGCCGCGCAGGAACAGGCCCCCCTCTCTCCCGCTGCCGCTTTTGCCGGTCAGCCCGGAATCGATCGCCGTCTTCCAGGACCTCGACCGGCATCCGGTGCGGCCAAACCAACGCCAACATCCAGGCGTGGTCCCGCGCCGAGGTAAGCGGGAGGAAACAGCACGGCCGGGGTGCAGGGTTCAAATAGGTCCCTGCACTCCGGCCGAAGCCAACTGCTAGTTCAGTCCTTGGTCATCTACATCAGCACCCGAATACGAGTGTCCGTTGACCCCCGGCAGGACCAGGCTGCGTACTTCTGTCGCCTCCTTCCGGGTCAGCCGGAACCTCGTCTGCAGCTGGTTCATACTCAGCGGGTTCCCCGCCGTGAGAGTCGCCCGGAACGCCGCCGCTGCCGCGGTTTCGGCGTCGCTAGGGACCGGCGACGAAACCACGTCGGAAACCAGCTTCAGCGGCACCTTGGCGACCGGCGACCAGTGATCCTCGTGCGCGATCTCGTCGTCTTCGACCTCGGCCCACGCGCCCCGTGCGATCACTCGCTTGAGCACGCTCAGTCCCACCCACATCGCGGCGAACGCCGCCACCGGCGGCACAGCAGCCGTGCCCCGCGACTGCAGGTCATGCGCGGCGACGTGACCGATGTTCCCGGCCACGGATGCGGCCAGCCCGAGCAGCGTCACTGCCCACGCCCCCACCTTGTGCCGCCGCTCCCACTGGTCGACCATCGCGACGAACAACGCCAGCTCGCCGACGATGATGAACGTGTCCACCTGAAGGGGGAACGCAGCGGCCCAGAAACCGGACAGCCCGTGGTGCCGCGCCCAGACCCACAGCCCTCGGTAGGACTCGGCGAACGCCGCGCTGTCGGCCGCAGTGATGATGACCGAGATCGCCGTCAGGGCCGCGCCCCGGAACAGGCTCAGAACGCGCCCAGGGGCGGCTAGCGGAGGAACCTGGCGTGGCTCTGAGGCACCCGGCCAGCGCAAGCGCGGAGGATGCGGCAGCGACCAGCCCCGGAACGTCATGAGCCGCCTCCCGACGCGGCTCGGAGAGCTTGCTCCCTGGCTATCGTGACAATCCCGGCGGCGGTACGGATCTGCGCGACAAGCACCCGATGCTGCCCCGGAGTGGCGTGGCTGAGTGATTCAACCAGCAGCGCCAAGTCCCGCGCCCGATCCGGGTCGCGGATCCAGAGCCGCACGTCGATCCCCGGATCGCCGTGAACGACGGCGTCTATAGTCACCGCCACGACCGACGGTTCACCGTCGTTCTCGGCGACGGCGACGGCGTTGGCCGCGTACGCCGTGACGAAACCACGTTCGCCGTGGCCCAGCGGTATGTGGTCATGCTGAGAGCGATGCGGATAGGAGGCAATCTCCGAGTCCGAGTGATCACCGCACCACCAGGGGCACTCCCAGCGCCGGCTCACCGCTCACCGTCCAGCGAGTTGTCGACATGGGCGAGCATCGCCTCCGCGACATCCGCCCACCGCGAGCGGAAGGCATCCCCCTCCTCGTAAGCGGCCAGGTCTCGCTCCCTCCTCGCGAACTCATTGAGCGCTTCGGTCAGCACGACGTACTTCTCGGCGCGGTGGTCGTTTGTCAGGTCGAAGGTGACGCAGCGCGGCCCGGGGCGGGCGGCGGCGACCGCGCGGGCGACCAGTCCCGCGACCACGGCACAGACCGAGTCCTCGAATCCGGAGAGCCAGTCGATGATCCGCTGGTCGTATGCGCCGAGTTCGACCCCAGCCGCCTCGCACGCCCGCCTAATGACGAGCATGTTCTGCGACGTGTGCAGGATCGACCAGCCGGGATCGGGCGGGATGACGGCAAGCGCCGCGGCGTGGGCCTCGCGCTCGGTCTCGAAGGGGCCGTTGATTAGGTTTCCCACGGGGACTCCAATCGTTATGGGTTGGCCCGCCGTGGTGTTCCTAGCGCCGTGGCGGGCCGTTTCGGTTACGGCCGCGCCCGGCTTCCGGGCACGCTGAAGACCCGCGTGGCGATAGCGCCACGCGGGTGCGTGTGGGTAAGAGGAGTAAGAAGAGAAGCACTGAGCTGCACGCGCGGCCACGCATTGGCCACGCCAGCCGGGCAAAACACGACAAAACCGGCACACTTCGAGCGTCGAACAGCGACTCGAAATATGCCGGTTAGCTGGCGGAGGATCGGGGATTTGAACCCCGGATGGGCGTAAACCCAAACCGCATTAGCAGTGCGGCGCCATAGACCGGACTAGGCGAATCCTCCAGCACCACGCATCCAGGCGGAGCCGTAAAAGGCGCGGTGTCGATCAGCGTACCGGTAGGCGGGTGTGCTCGGCAAAGCGGATGCCGGATCCCACCCCCTTCCCGACTCCGCTCGCATCGCGTATGTTCGCCTTCAGCGCAGATGACGTGGCCGCGAGAGCTTTTTCCGGCTGCGCTGTCGGCCAGCATGGCGAATGACCGTAAGCTTCTAGTGGAAGGCGAAAGCCTTCGTAGGCGCCTGGCCACCGGTCACCACCCCTGACCGGTGGCCAGGTTTGTCTTGGTTGAGGAGGGCGCATGGCCGCATCGGGTGACTGGGTGACCGTTGGCATCGATAACGGGGGCACAGCGAACAACGGTACGGTGCTAGATTCCGGCGGCACGTTCCTTGTCACGGACATGGCCGAGCTGCCCAGCCTGGTGCGGGAGGGGCCGGATAAGGCCATCACCGCGCTCGTCGAATGCTTCGACAAGGTGCTCGCGATGACCGGGGTCCCGAGGGAGGACGTCCGGGCGGTGGGCCTTGACACGCCGGGGCCGGCGAGCGCCGATGGCGTCATGGTCACCGGCGGGGCGACGAATTTCGGTCACCCTGACTGGTCCAGGTTCAACATCAGGACCGCCCTGCAAGAGCGTCTTGGCATTCCCGTGGTGTACAACAACGACGGCAACGCCGCCGCCCTCTACGCCCATTACGTGCGGCACGGCGCGGACGCGCAGGAACGTAGCTCGGTCTCCGCGATTGTCGGCACCGGATTCGGCGGCGGCGTGATCAATGACGGGCGCATCGTCAAGGGCGCGTCCGGGATGGCTGGTGAGCTCGGTCACATGCCGATACCCATGGCCGGCCTGCTTGAGCCCGATCAGCCGGTGCCGTCATGTAACTGCGGTCAGTTCGCCGACGCGGAGTCGGTCGCCTCGCTGACTGGCATCACCCGCAGCCTGCTGCCGTACTGGCTGACCAGGTTCCCCAGCCACGAACTGGCCACGGTGGACATCGCAAAGGCGGCCAAGCTCGTCCGCGGCTTTGCTGAGCGCTACGACGAGATGGCACTGGCGATCTTCCGGCAGCAGGCCATAGCCATGGCGCGGGTCTTTTCCATCGCGGCCAAGTTCACCGACCCCGACACGTACTTCGTGGGCGGCGGGGTGATCGAGGCGGCACCGCACTTCCGTGACTGGTTCGTTGCCACGGTCAAGGAACACACGGATTTCTACGTCGAGCAGGCGGAGATCGCGGAAATCACGCTGGTGCCCGACCTCGACATGGCTGGCGCCCGCGGGTCCGCCATCGCGGCCGCCGCCTGGGTCAACAGCCAGTAGTCACGACGAACGGGAGCGTGGTGTCTGAGCTGGGAAGACACCACGCCCTCGTTCGGAATACCTATGATCTTTAGTGCTGTTCTTTGTCGTTAGTCGTCGCCTGATCCGGGATCCTTGAAGATCAGGCCGCAGACTTCGATGTAGAGCTGCTCGGGATAGGGCAGATGATTGATGTTGCGCAGTGCCTGGTCCTGGCCAGCCGACTCGACGATGAACGTCCCGTAACCGAACACTCTGCCGGTCAGCGACCGCTCGAAGCGCATATCGGTGACCTTGGTTAGTGGCATCATGTTCACCTTCTTGTTGAATACGCCAGTGGCGAGCAGAAGGCGCGCGGACGTCACTACGAAGTAATCTTCGAGCCATTGGTAGATGCGAAAAAGCAGCCGAATGACCAGGACCAACCAGGCCAGCCAGACGGCGAGCAGGACCGAGGTGTCAAGGTGAGCGATGGTGGAGATCAGGCCGGCAAGCGCGAGGCCGCCGAGGGTTTCGGCCACCGGCCTGATCAAGATCGCGGGGTGGAACCGAACGGTGATCACCCGTCGCTCATGCGGCAGGAGGACCCGGTAAACCGCCGCCGGGACTGTTTCGTTCGGAACGACCCTTATGCCCATTGCGAACCTTTAGATGGAGGCGACGAAATGGGACAAGCCAGACGCCGCGGTGCTGAGGAACGTTCCGATGTTATGCACTAGGTGCGCGGCATTTGTGGGCTCCTGGATGACCCACCAGAGAACGAACGCGATCGCCGCCCATTTCAGGATAGTGCCGAATTTCACTGCAGCCTCCCTGGAAGCGCAGATTGCTCCATCGTGCCAGTTCCTTTATCTTAGACCGAAACGCGGCCTGGATGGGGTTGGTCATCCAGGGAGGTACGGCTCTGGCCATGCCCGTCCGGCAACGAGTATGCCCGCAACTCCCGGTCGCTACGCATGAGCCTGGGGGAGAATGTACCGACCCGCGACGCAGTATGCCGTTACCCAGCGCACGAGAGAAGCAGCCACGCCGGCGTCCCCTGCGGCGGTATCTTCGTACCGTGGCGATGCCTGAGGTGAGCGAGACAGACTTTGCGATTGTCGTCTTCCGTGAGGACGACAGGTGGGGCGCTGACGTCCTGCCGGAGGCCGTGACCCATGACCTGAAGGGGCTCATCCGCGTGCTGCGACAGCAGCCTAGCCTGGCGGGCACGATAGGCCTCGCCGGGATCGACGACTACTTCTTCGTGGCGATCCGGATCATCGGCAACCAGGTTTCGGTGCTCCTATCCGATATCGGTGCCGCACTCGACTATCCCCTGGCCGAGCAGGTACTCGACTACCTCGAGATCCCCGTGCCGGATGAGGAGGACCTGGACCAGGTGCTCCCCGTCGGGGACCTGTCGATCTTCGCCGACCTCGGCCTCGACGAGATGGAACTCGCTGCCATCTGCAGCCGCTTGGACTTCGACTCGGACGATGACCCCTGGGACCACGTTCGAGGACGCGGTGGAGTCCATCGCGGTCCGGCTCGGGTTCGGGCCCGCCATGGAGCGCGCGCTCGACATCGCCCTCGGCGCCTGACGGGTTCCTGCCGCAGTGGCGGGCGGGCTGGTCACCGGGTACGAGGCGTCGTTCGAGCCTGCCATGCGGCAAGCGCTCGCCGAGGCGCAAGCCGCAGTCGCGACCGGGGACGTGCCGGTAGGCGCAGTTGTACTCGACGCCGCCGGCGCCATCGTCGCCCGCGGGCGGAACCGGCGCGAGGCGGACGGCGACCCGACGGCGCACGCGGAGCTCGAAGCCATCAGGGCGGCAGCTCGCGGAGTTGGCGGATGGCGCCTTGACGGGATGACGCTGGTCGTGACCCTCGAGCCGTGCACGATGTGCGCAGGGGCTATTACGACCGCCCGGCTGGGCCGGCTGGTGTTCGGCGCGGCGGACCCCCGGGCGGGCGCGGTCGGCTCCTTGTGGGACGTCGTCCGTGATCAGCGACTCGCCCCGGTCCCCGAGGTGATTGGGGGCGTGCTCGCCGACGAGTGCCTCACCATGCTCAGAAGGTTCTTCGCGGAGCGTCGCTGACGCCCGAGTCGTCGTTTGGGCCCAACGTCAGGTAAGCTCACCGGCGGTGGAGTCGCCTAGTGGCCGAGGGCGCACGCCTCGAAAGCGTGTGAGGGGGCAACCCCTCCGTGGGTTCAAATCCCACCTCCACCGCCACCTGAACAGCGCAAACGTGGGAATCGGCCGTCGCGTACGGCTGACCTTTTCTGGCTCTTAGTCTCAGTTTTAGGCCACGTGGCGCGCACCTTTGGCCCACTGACCAGCGGATATCCGGCTGCATTTGCCATGGTTCCCGGTCGGTGGCGGCTTCCCTGCTCTGCCGGGGGCACGTGGTTCCTCCTCCCTGCGGACCACGGCCGGTATCGGCTCTTAGCCCGTGCCTGACGGTATAGCGTTCACGCAGCCCGGCATGGTATCCCGTAATCGGTGTGTCACAGTGAGGCCGGTTCCGGGCGGGTTCTTCGGGTGGGGACCGTGGTGGATGTAGCCGTGGTGTCGGACCGATGCGCTGCCCCTGCAGCAGCGTGCGAGGGAGATCCGCCAGCGGCCTCGGTAGGCAGATGCCTGTGGATGTCACTCCCGGCCGCAGGCGGTCGAGGTCGAGACGGACTGTTCGTGGCTCGGCGCGTTTGTCGCCTAGCTCCTAGTCTCAGTTCTAGTCTCGTTCGCCAGCGTCCGGCGGTGTTCGTGGCGCATCACGCAACCGCCGAAAGCCAGTTCGCGCACGGTACCGACCTGACCTCGGCCGGAACCCTGGCAAGGTCTCCGCCAGTCTCACCAGGCAGGGTCCCGTCTCACCCCGTTTTGGTACTGCCGTGGGCACGCGGCTCGGCCATCGCGCTACGGAGAGCCGGGGTTAGGCCGGCTGACGCGGGTGCGGTAGGAGATCATGAGATGAGTCTGACGTGCGTGGAGGTACCGGATGGGATCAGGCGGAATGCTGCCGGCCCGGGACCCGCCTGCCCGGGCCGAGATAGTGCACGAAAGCGAGCGCACGCGCGTCACCCGGCTGTTCCTGCCCGGGCGCACGGTCATCCGCAAGGAGCCGCTGGGGGCGGACGCGGAACGCCGGGCGCGGCATGAGGCGGCGATACTTGAGCGGCTGCGCGGCGTGGCGGGGCTGGCGCAGTTGGCGGAGGGCCCGCGGTACCGGGGGTCGGTCGTGCTGGCCGACTACGGGCACACGAGCCTGGCGGGCCTGGGCAGGCCGCTGCCGGCCGGGGAGCTGGCCGGTTTCGTGCTGGGGCTGGCCCGGGCGGTGGCGGGGATGCACCACCGTGGCGTGATGCACCGGGACATCACCCCGGCGAACATCGTGGTCTCCAGCGAGGGTGTGCCGTGCCTTGTGGACTTCGCGCTGGCGGCTTCGGTGGCCGAGATTCGCCCGGAATTCACGCATCACAGCGAGATCACAGGGACGCTGGCGTACCTGGCGCCGGAGGCCACCGGGCGGACCGGCCGGCCGGCAGACCAGCGGGCAGACCTGTACGCCCTCGGCGCGGTGCTGTACGAGCTGGCCACCGGGGCACCGCCGTTCGAGCTAGGGGATCCGCTGCGGCTCATCCACGATCACCTCGCGCGGGTGCCGGCGCCGCCCGCGCAGGTGAACCCGGCGGTGCCGGAACCACTGTCGGAGATCATCCTGCATCTGCTGGAAAAGGAACCGGACAACCGGTACCAGACCGCCGACGGCGTGGTCTTTGACCTGGAGCGGGTGCAAGATGCCCTGGCGGATCCGGGAGCGGCCGGGCTCCGGGTCGGCGAGCATGACTTCCCGGTGCGGCTGCTGCCGCCATCGCGGCTGGCCGGACGTGATGACGAGGTGGCGGTGCTGGACGAAGCGTTCGAGGAAGCGCTGGCGGGACAGTGCCGCGGGGTGCTGGTGGCCGGCGCGCCGGGCGTGGGCAAGACGGCGCTGGTCGACCAGCTGCGGCCGGTGGTCACGGGCGGGGATGGCTGGTTCGTGGCCGGCAAGTTCGACGCCTACCGCCGGGACCTGGAGTTCGACGCGTCCCATCAGGCGCTTCGCGCGCTGGGCCGGCTGCTGCTGGCCGAGCCGGAGGATGAGCTGGCGCCGCTGCGCGGCCGGATCACGGCGGCGGCGGGGCCGAACGCGGGCCTGCTGACCGCGGTGCTGCCGGAGTTCGCGGCGCTGCTCGGGGTGCCACCGGACGCGGGGGACCCGCTGACCGCGCAGGCGCGGGTGCAGCGGGCGGGCTTGGCGGCATTGCGGGCGGTCGCCTCTCGGAAACGGCCGGTCGTGGTGTTCCTCGATGACCTGCAGTGGGCGGGGCGCGTCTCGCTCGGCTTCGTCGACCTGGTGCTGAGCGAGGAGGTCGACGGCCTGCTGCTGGTCGGCGCGTACCGCGAGGGCGACGTCGACGCGGCGCATCTGCTGGCGGCGCCGCTGTCCCGCTGGCTCGATCAGGCAACGGTCCGGCACCTGCGCCTGGGCAACCTGCCCGGGCTGAGCCTGACCGCCATGGTGGCCGAGATGCTGCATGTGGACCCGGCCGCGGCGGCCGGCCTGGCCGCGGCGATCGAGCCGCACACGCGCGGCAACCCGTATGAGACCGTGGAGCTGCTGGGCGCGCTGCGCCGCGACGGCCTGCTGACCGCGACGGCCGCCGGGTGGCGGTGGGAGGCGGCGGCGGTGCGCGCTTACCTGGAGCCACTCCGAGGTCGACCGGGCTGTTGGCGGTGCGCGCTGCCGCCTTGCCTGAGGAGTCCCGGGAGGTGGCGGAGGCGATGGCGTGCCTGGGCGGCCGCGCCGAGCTGAGCCTGCTGGCCGCCGCGACCGGCGAGCCGGCCGGCGTGGTGGACCGGGCGCTGGCCCCCGCCCTGGAGGAGGGCCTGCTGGTGGCCGAGCCCGGGGCGCATCCGGCGGTGCGGTTCCGGCACGACCGGATCCGCGAGGCGGTCCTCGGCGGGCTCGACCCGGGGCGGCGTCGGGCCCTGCAGCTGGCTATGGCGCGGCGGCTGGCGGCGGTGCCGGAGTTGTTCGCGGTCGCGGCCGGGCAGTACCTGCCGGTGGCCGGCGCGGTCGCTGATGCCGCGGAGCGGCGCCAGGTGGCGGGGCTGCTGCGGCGTGCCGCCGGCCAGGCCACGCTGACCGGGGACTACACACTGGTATACGCGCTGCTGACCGCCGCGCTTCCAGTAGTCGACCCGGACCAGACCGGCACGCTCGCCGCGGTGCACGCCGGCCGTCACGCCGCGCTGTACTGCCTGGGGCGGCTGGAGGAGGCGGACGAGGTGTACCGCACGATCGAACGGCTGTGCCCTGCCGCGGCGGACCGGGCGGGCGCGACGGCGGTGCAGGTGCTCAGCATGACCCACCGGAGCCGGTTCGCTGAGGCGCTGCGGCTCAGCCTGGACTCACTGCGTGAACTCGGCATCACCGTCCCGGCCGCGGACCGGCTCGCCGCCGAGCTTGACCACCAGTTCGGCTACTGGTACCAGTGGCTGGACCACACCGAAGCCGCCGGTGACCTCGCCCGGCCGGACCTCACCGACCCCGCGCTGCTCGCCGCGTCCGTCCTGATCAACGCAACCCAGCCAGCGGCCTACATGGGCGGCGACCCGGCCACGGTCGCCTGGCTGGGGCTGGAAGCACTGCGGATCTGCCTCGAGCACGGCCCGGCCCCTGCCCTGGTCGTCCCCGTGGCCTTTACCGCCTTCGGTGCTGTGGCGCTGCGCGGCGACTACGCCGCCGGGTACCGGGCGGCGCGGCGGATCCTGGCGCTGGCCGAAGCCCGCGGCTACGAGCCCGGCACCTCCCATGCGCGCCTGATATTCGCTGTCCTCAGTTGCTGGGGCGAGCCGATCGAAAACAGCGTCCAGGCAGCTCAGCGGGCACAGGAAGGACTGATCGCGGAGGGCGACCTGGCCAACGCCGGCTACGCCCGCCATGTGTCGGTGTCAGGCCTGCTGGACTGCGCACCATTGGAGCGCTACCTCACCGAGGTCGAAGCGACGCTGGCCTTTGCGCGCCGCACCGGCAACGAGCAGACCGAGCAGGCGATCGACACCTACCGGTGGCTGGCTGACGTGCTGCGCGGCGAAGGCACAGCCGCGGCCGGTGAGGTTTCCGCCGACAAGTACGCCGGCAACCCGAACACACAATTTTTCGCTCATCTCAGTCATGCGCACGCCGCCGCCATCTTCGGCGACCAGGCCGGACTGGAACGGCACACCGCGGCCGCCATGCCGCTCGTTCCGACGCAACCAGGCCTCTACCCGACCGTCGTCGCCCGGCTGCTGCGCGCGCTGGCCCTGGCCGGGCAGGCCCGCGACGCGGACGCGGACACGCGCGGCGGCCTGCTGGCCGAACTGGACGAGGTGACCCGGTGGCTGGCCGCCCGTGCCGCGGACGCGCCCGGCAACTTCCTGCACCTGCTGCGGCTCGTCGAGGCCGAGCGGGCCTGGGCGGCCGGGGATTTCCGCGCCGCCGCCCTGGCCTTCGACGCCGCCCGGCACGAGGCCGCCCAGCGGCAGCGGCCCTGGCACCGGGCCCTGGTCGCCGAGCACGCGGCCCGCTTCTACCTCGCCCACGGCCTCGAACACGCCGGCCACGACCTGATCGCCCAGGCCCGCCAGGAGTACCTGGCCTGGGGCGCGACCGCCAAGGTCGCCCAGCTGGACTGGGCCTACCCGGCCCGGCGGCCACCGTCCGACCCGGCCGCCGTCGGCGGCGAGCAGTCCGGCGATCTTCCCGATCGCCGTGCCGCCGTCACGGCCGGGACGGTCGACCTGCTCGGCATCGTGTCGGCGTCGCAGGCGCTGAGCTCGGAGACCAGCATCGGCCGGCTGCACGCCCGCGTGGTCCAGGTGCTCAGCGCGATGACCGGCGCCACCGGCGTCCGCCTGCTGCTATGGGACGAGCACCGGCAGGACTGGCTGCTGCCCGCACCCGGCGGCGGCACCATCCCGGCCAACGACACCGGCCAGGAAGGCACGGCGCCGACGTCGGTGCTGCGCTACGTCCAGCGCACCCGCGAACCGCTAGTCGCCGGCGACGCTACCAGCGACGACCGGTTCGCCCGCGACCCCTACTTCACCGGTGCTGACTGCTGTTCACTGCTGGCCGTGCCCATCCTCAGCCGCGGCACGCTGCAGGCGATGCTGCTGCTGGAAAACCGCCTGATCCGCGACGCGTTCACGACCAGGCGGCTGGAGGCGGTCAACCTCATCGCCGGCCAGCTCGCCGTCTCCCTCGACAACGCCCAGCTCTACGCCGACTACCGCCAGATGGCCGACGAGCAGGCGGCGCTGCGCCGGGTCGCCACGCTGGTGGCCCGCGCCACGCCGCCGCAGCAGGTGTTCACCGCCGTCGCCGGGGAGGTCGGCCGGCTGCTCGCGGCCGACCTCGCGATCCTGATCCGCTACGACCTGCCGGACACACTGGAGGTCACCGGCACCTGGACCAGCACCGGCACGCCGGCACCCACCCCGGTGGGCGGCCGGCTGCCGCTCGGCGGGCACAACGTCACCACGCTGGTGCACCAGACGGGCCGACCCGCCCGGATCGACTACGACGACGACGCCGTCTCGGGCGTGATCGGCCAGGCCGCCACCGACTGGGGGCTCCGCTCCTCGGTGGGCGTGCCGGTCAGCACCGAAGGCCAGCTGTGGGGGGCCATCGTCGTGGCGCTGACCGGCGGGAACTTCCTGTCCACGGACACCGAGACGCGGCTGGTCGGCTTTACTGAGCTGCTCGCGACTGCGGTCGGCAACGCGCAGGCCCGCGGCGAGCTGCGCAGCTCCGCCGAGGAGCAGGCGGCGCTGCGCCGGGTGGCGACGCTGGTCGCCCGCGGAGCGCCGCCGGAGGAGGTGTTCGCCGCGGTCATTGAGGAAGCCGGGCGGCTGCTGGGCGCCGACCTCACCGACCTGACCCGCTATGACCCCGACGGTGCGGTCACGGTCGTCGGCTCGTGGGCCAGGACGGGAGCCGGCGTGCCTGCTGTCGGTACCCGGGTGAACCCAGGAGAGCGGAGCGTGACAGCCCTGGTTTCCCGGACGGGCCGGCCGGTACGCATCGATGATTACGACGTCTCGGGCCGGGCCCAGATCGCCCGTGAGGCCGGCATCCGTTGCGTCATCGGTGCCCCGATCACCGTCGCGGGCCGGTTGTGGGGCCTGCTGGCCGTGATGTCCGGGGGCGAGCCGCTGCCGGCCGACACCGAGGCGCGGCTGGCCGGCTTCACCGAGCTGGCCGCGACCGCGGTCGCCAACGCCCAGGCCCGCACGGAGCTGCACAGTTCCGCCGAGGAGCAGGCCGCGTTGCGGCGGGTGGCCACGCTGGTTGCCCGTGTGGCGCCGCCGGAGCAGGTGTTCGCCGCCGTCACGGAGGAGGCCGGGCGCCTGCTCGCTGCGGATGTCGCCGTCCTGAGCCGGTATGCCCCGGACGGTGCCCTGGTGATCGCCGGCGTGTGGGCCAGCAACGGCGCCCCGCCCGTCGTTGTCGGCACCGGGCTCTCCCCCGGCGGGCGGAACGTGACGTCGCTGGTGTTCCAGACGGGCCGGCCCGCACGGATCGACAGCTACACCGACGCGACTGGTGCGGTCGGCGACATCGCCCGTGAGGCTGGCCTCCGGGCGTCGGCCGGCGTGCCGGTCAGCGTCGCGGGCCGGCTGTGGGGGGTCATGATCGTGAGCAGCCGCGGAGAGCCGCTGGCGGCTGATACCGAGGGGCGGCTGGCCGGGTTCACCGAGCTGGCCGCGACCGCGGTGGCCAATGCCGAGGCGCAAGCCGAGGTGAGCGCGTCGCGGGCGCGGATCGTCGCCGCCGCCGACCAGGCGCGCCGCCGGATCGAGCGGAACCTGCACGACGGCGCACAGCAGCGGCTCGTCTCCCTGGCGCTGCGGCTGCGCGCGGCGCAGGCCGCGCTGCCGCCCGAGTTCGGCGCGCAACTCGACAACGCCGTCACCGAGGCGGCCGGGGCGCTGGACGAACTCGGCGAGATCGCCCGCGGCATCCACCCGGCGATCCTGGCCGAACGCGGCCTGGCCCCGGCGCTGCAAACGCTCGCCCGCCGCTCCCCGGTCCCCGTCGACCTGCGGGTCCAGGTGAAGGAGCGGCTGCCGGAACAGGTAGAAATCACCGCCTACTACGTCATCGCCGAGGCGCTCAGCAACGCCGCCAAGCACGCCCGCGCCTCGGCCGTCACCGTCCAGACCGAGGTCGCCGACGACATCCTGCTGCTCGCGGTCCGCGACGACGGTGCCGGGGGCGCCGACTTCACCCACGGCACCGGCCTGGCCGGCTTGAGGGACCGCGTGGAGGCGCTCGGCGGCCGGATCTCCCTGCACAGCCCGCGCGGAGCGGGGACCAGCCTGCGCGCAGAATTCCCGCTTACCGCCGCCGCCACCGGCGGCATTCCCTCCCCTTAGCTCACCCGTTCCTGACGAACGGCCAGGACACTGCCCGCCGCCTGCCTGTCGAGTGCACAGGACCAGAAGCTGAGGAGGCACGGCATGGTCGGCGGCGGCTAGCCGAAGGCAGCCGCCCAAATGGATGATCTGCGCTGAGCCGCACTGTGCGATCTCAACTCGCGGATTTCTCCCCAACCTGCGTACTCAAGCACGAGATCGGGGAAAATGCGCGGGTGTGTGGGTTCAAATCCCACCTCCACCGCTCGTGGGTGGCCCATGTTCGTTGGGCTGGCGCCCACCTTCCCGTCGCCACTCGCGGATATCCCCCGGGGGGCGACCCCCGGCCCCCCGGGGCGGGCTGCGCCCGCGGAGCGGGGGTGGATGCCTTCAACCCCCTCGTCGGGCTTCGGCCAGCTTCCCCCTTTGCCACTGGCAGAGATCGTTCTCTTGGGCGCGAGCTTGATAATTTCTACTTAACGTGTAGTCGAAGTTACTCCTGGTGCGCTAGTGTCACGCATTGTCATTAGGTGTGTTCTTAGCGTTAGGAGTGCGGGATGGCTCACGGGGGATGGCGGATCGCGTCGGGGCTGTTGCTTTTGCCTGCCGCGGTAGCTGGGGCGGCTGGGTGCGGCAATGGGTCTGGGAGTGCGGCTGGCGTGACTACGCCGGCCTCGGCGGCTAAGGCCGCGGCTGTCGGGGGGATCAGTACGGCGATGCTGCGGGAGGCCCTGCTCACTCGGGTCAACGGGGTCGCAGCGACCGCGCCGGCGAGTACCGGCCGGTACGCGTCCGTGTCAGGGACGGGCACGAGCGCGAAGACCGCTAGCGGCGTCCAGGTAATCCCTAAGGCTTGTACCGCGGCGGCCACGTTGGGCTTCGACCCAACCGCCCTTGCGGGAGCCCCCGCGGCCGCCGTTACGTTCCGGGTCGGCACGAACGGGGTCTCCGAGGTGCTGATCGCGTCGTCGGCCAAGTCCGCGTCGTCCGCGCTGGCGGGGCACGTTCCCGCCGCGTGTACGCGCTACGAGGAGAAGGTCGGGGGAAAGACCTTTACGTACGGTGTCAAGGAACAGCCGGTCACCGGCATCGGCACGCAGGCTAAGATCCTGAACTTTCACGCGGTCGGCGCCACGGACGACCTATGGTCCCTCATCTACAGGGGCACTGGGTTCGTCGGCACGGTGACCGTGATCGGACCCAATGCTTCCGAGCAGTCAGTCCAGCAACTCGGCAAGCAGGCCTACGCTTACGCTGCCAAAAACTTGTCCTAATCTATGGGCATGAGTGACCCATCACCGCGGTTCCGCCCGGTGCTTGACACCGTGCCCGCTTACACGCCCGGCAAGGCGCCGGTCGCCGCCACGGGCCAGGCGCACAAGCTGTCCTCCAACGAGTCGCCTTACGGGCCGCTGCCGTCGGTCCTTGAGGTAATCGCGGAGGCGGCCAGCGGCGTCAACCGGTATCCGGACAACGGTGCCGAGGCACTGACCGGCGCGCTCGCCGAACGGTTCGCGGTCCCAGCCGACCACGTCGCCGTCGGCTGTGGCTCGGTGGGAGTCCTCAAGCAGCTCATAGAGGCCGTCGGCGAGCCAGGCAACGAAGTTATCTACGCCTGGCGATCGTTCGAGGCGTACCCGCCGCTCGCGGACCTGGCGGGTGCCACGTCGGTCAGGATCCCCCTCAAAGAGGAGACCCACGACCTAGCAGCGATGGCCAAGGCGATCACCCCGCAGACCAGGCTCATCCTGGTCTGCAACCCCAACAACCCCACGGGTACGGTAGTCCACGAGCAGGAGCTGACCGACTTCCTCGACCAAGTCCCCGAGGACTGCCTGGTTGTCCTTGACGAGGCCTACCGTGAGTACGTTCGCCACCCCGGCGTTCGCGACGGCATCGACCTCTACCGGAGCCGCCAGAACGTCGCGGTTCTCCGCACCTTCTCCAAGGCCTACGGCCTCGCCGGCCTTCGCGTCGGCTTCCTCATCGGCCACCCTCCGGTCGCCGAGGCGGCCCGCAAAACGATGCTCCCCTTCACGGTCAGCTCCGTGGCCCAGGCGGCTGCGGTAGCCTCCCTGAACGCCGAGAACGAGCTCCTAGACCGCGTGGAGACCGTCGTCAAGGAACGCGACCGGGTAAGCGCAGCCCTGAGGGCGGACGGCTGGACCGTGCCGGAGACCGAAGCGAACTTCGTCTGGCTCCGCCTGGGCGACCACACGACGGCGTTTGCTCAGGCGTGCGAAGCGACAGGAGTCGCCGTCCGCCCCTTCGCCGGAGAAGGCGCGCGCATCTCGATCGGAACGAGCGCCTCGAACGACGCCTTCCTCGCGCTAGCTAGGGCCTTCCCGCACCGGACTTGATTCCCGCACTCACTTTGCTCGCCCCGCTCGCCGCCGCGCGCTGGGGACTGTGCTTCTCCGCGCGCGCTGGTTTCCCGTGCTCGGGACCCTTCAGCAAACGGGGCCGCTGTCCTTCCCTAGGGAAGGACAGCGGCCCCGTTTCGGCTCGCGCTTGGTCGCCTGGGCTTAAGGCTCGTTGACCTCGTGCTCCTCGGCAGTGACGTCGGCGCCGAGGGCGCGCAGTCGCTCGCCGATCGTGGCGTGCCCGCGGTCGATGTAGTAGCCGTTCGAGATGACGGTCTCACCCTTGGCCGCCATGCCCGCGAGAATGAGTGCCGCGCCGCCGCGCAGGTCGTGTGCCACGACATCCGTCCCGTGCAGTTCCGTCGGCCCGTGCACGATCGCGACGTTGTTGTCGATCTCGACCTTCGCGCCCATCTTGTTCAGCTCGGGCACCAGTGTGTAGCGGCCGTCGAAGATCGTCTCGCGGATGTAGCTCGCACCGTCGGCCATCGTCGCGAGGGTCATGATCGGCGACTGCAGGTCGGTGGCGAACCCAGGGAACGGGCTGGTGATCACGTTGATCGGGCGCAGTGGCTTCTCCCGGCGCACTTGGAGCACGGCACCGTTGGTGGAGAACTCAACGCCCATCTGCTCGAGCTTCCAGCGAACCACGCCAAGGTGGTCCAGGTTAGCGCCGACCAGGTTGATCTCCCCGCCCGCCGCGGCCGCGGCCATGGCGAACACGCCGACGTCGATCCTGTCCGCCATCACCGTGTGCTCCACAGCCGTGAGCTCGGAGACGCCGTGCACGGTGATGAACCCGGTGCCGCCACCTCTGATCTGCGCGCCCATCTTGGTGAGGAACGCGATCATGTCGAGAACCTCGGGCTCTTGCGCCGTGTTGTCGATGATCGTCGTGCCTGGGGCGAGCGACGCCGCCATCATCAGGTTCTCGGTGCCGGTGTGCGACGGCGTGTCCAAGTACAGGTGGGCACCGCGCAACCCGTCGCCAGCGGTAATGCGGATCATCGACTCGCCCTCATCGACGGTCGCGCCGAGCCGGGCGAAGCCCCGGTAGTGGAAGTCGAGGTTCCTGCTGCCGAGGTTGCAGCCGCCGATGCCCTCGATGACCGCCTCGCCGAACCGGTGCAGCAGCGCGGGGACGAACAGCACCGAGCCGCGGAAGCGCCGGGCGATCTCGGCCGGAAGCACCGGCGAAGTCAGTGTCGAGGCGTCCACCACCAGGGTGCGCTCCGCCTCGTGGAATTCCATGCGGGCACCGATCGCCTGGGCGAGTTCGACTGCGCGTCGCACGTCCTCGATTGGCGGGACGTTCCGCAGCACGGTCCGGCCCTTGTCTGTTAGCAGCGCCGCGGCGATCATCTTGAGTGCCGCGTTCTTCGCGCCTTGAATGAAGACCGTGCCCCGCAGGGGCGCGCTGCCACGTACGCGGTAGCGGATCTCAGTGCCCTTGGTCATGTGGATGCTGCTCCTGTCCGAGGGGAAACTGCGAGAACGGCGTGCTCTGTGAGCCCACCCGTGCGAACGCCGTGTTCAGTATGCCATCCGACCGGGGTGGTCAGGAGAGGCCTGCGAGTCGGTCGAAGACGGGTCCGAGCCGCGCGACGTAGTTCTCCGCGCGGAATGCCCGGTCAAGGGCCAGTTCGTCGAGTACCATGTTCCTCTTCTTACCCTGAGTAATCAGGGATTCACGGAATGGTGTCTGCGTGTCCCAGGTTTCCATCGCGGCGGCCTGCACGAGCGCGTACGCGTCCTCCCGCGACAAGCCGCCCGACACGAGCTCGAGCAGGACCGAGGAGGAGTACAGCAGCCCATGCGTGACGTCCATGTTCGCCCGCATCCTGGCGGCGTCCACGACAAGGCCCGCGATGAGGCCAGTGGTCAGATGCAGGAGGTAGTCCGTCGCGATCGCGGCGTCCGGCAGCGCGATCCGCTCCACGCTCGAATGTGAGATGTCTCGCTCATGCCAGAGCGGGATGCCCTCCGTGACTGGAGTGACGTAGGACCGCACCACCCGGGCGAGCCCGGAGATCCGCTCGGAACGGATCGGGTTCTTCTTGTGCGGCATCGCCGACGAGCCCTTCTGCCCTGTCCTGAAAGGCTCGGCGAGCTCGCGCACCTCCGTCCGCTGCCCGTGCCGCACCTCGAGCGCGATCGCCTCGCAGACCGTGGCGAGCACCGCGAGCGCGGACACCCACTCGGCGATGCCGTCACGCATCACGACCTGGGTCGCGACATCGGCCGCGCGGAGCCCGAGCGCGGGCATCACTTCCGCCTCGACCGCCGGGTCGATGTTTGAGTAGCTGCCCACCGGCCCGGACAGCTTGCCGACCGCGACCGCCTCGCGAGCCCGGCGCACCCGGTCCCTGGACCTCGCGGCGGCGAACGCGAAGTCGGCCACCCGGTGCCCCCACACATCAGGCTCGGCATGGATGCCGTGCGTCCGCCCGGAGCGGAGCGTGTGGCGGTGCGCGAGCCCGTGGTCGCGCAGCACGGCGACGAGCCGGTCGGCCTTGGCGAGGATGAGGTCGGTCGCCTCCACGAGCTGCAGCGCGAGCGCGGTGTCGAGCAGGTCGGAGGAGGTCATCCCGTAGTGGACGTAGGCGGCGGCCGACCGAGGCTCCGTGTTGTCCGCCCAGGCAGTGAGGAACGCGATCACGTCGTGCTCCGTCACTGCTTCCACCTCGGCCACCGCCTCGGGAGTGGGCGGGAGCGCGGCACGAACCGGATCGACGGCATGGGCAGGCACCGTTCCCGCCAGCGCGTGCGCCTCAAGCACCAGAGTTTCCACCCGGCACCAGAGTTCATACTTGTGGGCTTCGGACCAGACCCGGCCCATCTCCGGCAGCGTATACCTGTCGATCATGCCTCCACGGTAGCGTGCTCGACCCGGCTTTCCACAGCCAGCGCTCCCGCCACGACCGCTGTGAGCACCGCGATCCCAGGCTCTATAGTCGCGGTTAAGGAGCGTTCGCGAAAATTTAAGGTGCGGCGGCCGGACGGTTACGGCTGTCGGCCGATGCCCCGTGGCAGTCCTTAGCCCGATTTTGGAAGTAATTCCGCAGCAGGACTTCAGGGGGTGGCCGTCATGGCCGTGGCATCAGGGGTACTCAATTTCTACGCAGGGCCTTCCGCCCTGCCCCGGCCGGTGACTGAACGTATCCGTCGGGAACTGGGCGACTTTCACGGCACCGGCATGGGCGTCATGGAAATCAGCCACCGGGCACCGGAAATAGCGGGCCTGCTCGCCGACACGGCCGCGCGCGTACGGCGGCTGCTCGGCGTGTCCAACGACTTCGAGGTGCTGCTTGTCCAGGGGGGCGGGTCGCTGCAGTTCAGCATGATCCCGATGAACTTCTCGGCCGAAGCGGATCCGGTCGACTACATCGATACCGGCTACTGGGCGCAGAAGTCGATCGGCGAAGCACGCCAGATGAACCGTGACGTCAGGATTGTCGCGTCATCCGCTGATACGGGATACAGCTATATCCCTGCTGCCTCAGCGATCAGCACGCGACCAGGCGCCAGGTACCTGCATCTCGTGACCAACAACACCGTCGAGGGCACCCAGTTTCACGAGCTGCCACAGACCGGGGTCCCGCTGATCGCCGACATGAGCTCGGACCTGATGTCGGAGCCTTTCGACTCGCGCTGCTACGAGATGGCTTACGCCCATACGCAGAAGAACATCGGCATCGCCGGCGTCACCCTAGTGGTCATGCGCAGGCGGATGCTCGACGGTATCTCGGGACGGATCCCGGCCATCCTCGACTACCGGACGCACTCCCAGCACCAGTCGAACTATCACACGCCGCCTACGTTCGCCATCTATGTGACGTGGCTGATGCTCGGCTGGCTTGAGGAGGAGATCGGCGGCCTCGCCGCGATGGGCGCGATCAACCACCGCAAGGCTGCGGCCCTCTACGATTACCTGGACGAGACGCCGTTCTACCGCTGCCTGGCCGACCGGGCGTCTCGTTCGGCGATGAACGTGACGTTCACGCTGCCCGACCAGGAACTGCTCGCTCAGTTTCTCGCCGCGGCCGAGGCGTCCGGGATCGTCGGCCTGGCCGGGCACCGCTCCGTCGGCGGCTGCCGGGCCAGCTTGTTCAACGGGGTGACACAGGACGCGGTAGGGCGGCTCATCGACTTCATGCACGCGTTCGAGCGTGACAACCGGATGCCGCGCAAGCCGGCATCACAGGGGGAACCGATCAATGTCTGACCAAGGCTACGCAGAGCTGCCCTGGCCGCGCCTCCGCGAACTAGTGACGGACACGCTGACCATCGGCCACCGGGCCCACACGGCGCACGGCCTCGTGGAATTCGACGTATCGCGCCCGCTTGCCCTCATCGAGGAGTACAAGGAACGCGTCCCCGGCGGTGTATCGTTCACGGCCTTCATCGTGTACTGCCTGGCTCGCGCGGTAGGCGAGCACAAGATGCTGCACGCTTACCGGAAGGGCCGAAAAAAGCTAGTCATCTTTGACCACGTGGACGTCAACACGCTGCTGGAAAAGCGCAAGCCCGACGGGACACTGATCCCGGTCCTCTATATCGTGCGCGGCGCGAACCACAAGAGCCTCGCCGAGATCAGCCATGAGCTGAGGCAGGCGTCGCGCAGTGACCTGTCGCACGACGCGGGTGTCCGGCGCCGCCGCCGGATCGTCCGCCTGCCGCGCGTGCTGCGGTCGCTGCTGTGGTGGTGGACCCTGCGCGATCCGGTGCGGATCAAGCAGCAGTGCGGGACCGTTGCCGTGTCCAACATCGGTGCCTTCGCCGGGCAGCGACGAGGCTGGGGGTTCGCCCCGGCGTTCCTGACGTGCACTCTCTTCGTCGGCTCGATATACGACCAGGTGTGCTGGGCGGGCGATCACGCCGAGCCGCGCAAGACCCTGAGCGTGACGGTCTCGGTTAACCACGACATCGTCGATGGCGGGCCCGCGGTGCGCTTCGCGGAGACATTCGCCGGCCTGCTCGAAGGCGCGGCCGGCCTGGACGAGGGCTTCGTGACGGAGGCCAGCCGGCTGAAGCGGGGTGCAGCATGCGACGGTCGCCTAGCCAGCCGATCCGCATCCCCCTGGGGGAACTGCGTGCCAGCTTCCTGAGCACCCAGCGGCGGCTTGTGAAGGAGCACGATGGCTTCGTCAGGTATCGGGTCCTGCGGCGGGTCTTCACGCTGCTGGCCGACGCGGAGGCCAGCCACCAGGTATTCGTCGGTAAACCAGAGAGCTACCGGCGCGGCCTGCAGTACGACAACCTGGCGCTTGCCATCGGCCGGGGCCTGATCTGCAGCGACGGTGAGACGTGGCGACGGCAGCGACGGCTGACCCAGCCCACATTCAACAAGGCGCTCATGGCGCGCGTCGTCGAGATCACCGCCGCGCTGGCGGAAGAGACACTGGACGACTGGGACCAGGCGCGCCAGCCGGTCGACGTGTTCGCGGCGATGCAGCAGCTCGCTATGCGGGTGATCAGCAGGGCGATGTTCGGCCAGGACCTGCCGGTCTCCGGTGACCTCGACGCGGCGCTGTCGCTCGGCCTTGAGATCGTCATGATCCGCAACGTCAGCCCGCTGGCCCCGCCGCTGTGGCTGCCCACCAGTCGGCATCGCGGCTTCAAGAGGTACCTGGCCACCGTCGACCGCTTCGTTTACGAGCGGATCGACGAGCGGCTGGCCGACCGCGAGAGCTATGACGACATTCTCGGCGACCTGATCCGCGCCTACTTCGCCGCAGACGAGGCAGGCTGCGGCAGCGCCCGGATGCGGCGCGAACTGCGCGACCAGGCGGTCACACTGTTCTACGCGGGCTTCGAGACGACCGCCGCGGCGCTTGCCTGGACGTGGCTGCTGCTCAGCCAGAACCCTGAGGCGGAGGCGTCGTTCCACGCGGAGCTTGACCGCGTTGTGCCCGGCGGTGGCATGCCGACGCTCGCGGACCTGTCCCGGATGGAATACACGTACCAGGTCATCCAGGAGTCGATGCGGCTCTACCCGCCCGTCTACACCATCACCAGGCAGGCGGCCGCCGACGACCAGGCCGGCCAGCACTGCGTGCACCGGGGAGACAACGTAGTGGTCCCGGTACACGCCATGCACCGGAGGCCGGAGTACTGGGACCAGCCAGACGACTTCTGCCCGGAGCGGTTCGACAGGCTTACCGACGTCCAGCGCAAGGCGTACCTGCCCTTCAACGCGGGCGCGCACCGCTGCCTCGGCGCCACCTTCGCGACGACGGAGATGCTCACGGCGCTTGCGGTCATCGGGCAACGGGTCCGCCTGACACGCTCCCCTGATGATCCAGTCGAGGTCCAGGTAGCCGTGACGCAGCGCCCAAAGAACGGCCTGCTCATGCGGGTGGAACCCCGGGTCATGGTGATGGATCATGGCTGATTCGGGCGCTACCTTCAGCATTCTCGACGCGTCCGACGCGGGGCAGGTCGCGGAGTACGAGTATCACTTCTACCGGGCCTACGCGCGCTTGTCCGACAACAAGCTGGTCCGGCTGATCTGGGACTGGGACGACCAGAACCAGCGCCTGCGGGCGCGCATCCCGTACGCCAGTCAGGTTATCTACTGCCTACGGGACGAACGCGGCTCCCTCGCGGGCGCGATGGCGGTCAACCTGACCCCGGCCGCCGCCTTCCAAAGCGCCGAATTCGGCTTCACGCCAGCGCACCCAACCGACGGCCCGAGCGGCCTGAGCTGCGAGATCATCAACCTGATGGCGACCACGCATTCCCGCGGGCCGGCGCGTTCGGCCTACCAGGCCTTCATTAGGGACTTCGGCTACGCCGACCTGGTGGTCCGCGGCTTCGACACCGCCTTCTCCACCTGCACCCGGCGACGCCTACGGGCATACCAGCTTTTCGGTGCCACCGCGTTGGGCGAAACCGTAATCGACGGCGAAGCCCGCTACTTCCTGCACTGGCCAATCCGCGACCTGTTGACCGCGGGCCCGTGCATCAACGCGAGAACCTTGCTTCCGGCGTGAATTCTGCGCCGCACGAATTCCGCCACGCGGCTCTCCTAGGCGCTATGAGCAGCGCGCTCCGCGATGTCGTGGCGGTACCAGGCGCCGCGGAACTCCACGGATTGCGCGACCGCGTAGGCGGCGGCGCGGGCGGACGCGAGGTCGGGGCCCGAGCCGACGGCGTTAAGCACCCGCCCGCCCGATGTCACCAGCGCTCTCCCGTCAGACGGAAGAGCGGGAGACCAGGAGGTGCCGGCGTGCAGGAGGTAACCCTGGGTGCCGTCGGGAAGGGACTTGAGCGTGATCACATCGCCCTTGGCCGGGGCCTCGGGGTAGCCCTCGGCGGCGATCACCACGGTGACGGCCGCACCGGGGTGCCAGGCGAGTGCGGGAACAGCACGGAGGTCGCCGATCGCCGAGGCGTGCAGCAGCCCGGCAAGCGGCGTCGCCAGCCGGTCCAGCACAACCTGCGTCTCCGGATCCCCGAACCGGGCGTTGAACTCTATAACTTTGACCCCCTTAGAGGTCAAAGCCAGCCCGGCATAAAGCAGCCCGCGATAAGGCGTCCCCCGCCGAGCCATCTCATCGATGGCTGGCTGAATCACCGTGGCCAGCACCTCAGCGGCTAGCCCACCCGGTGCCCACGGCAGCGGCGCATACGCCCCCATGCCTCCTGTATTGGGTCCCTGGTCCCCGTCGCGCGCCCGCTTGAAGTCCTGCGCCGCCAGCAACGGCACTGCCGTAGTCCCATCCGCCACCGCGAAGAGCGAGACCTCCGGCCCGTCGAGGTACTCCTCAATGACAACCCGCTGACAAGAAGCAGCATGCGCCAGGGCAACAGAGAAGTCCTCAGTAACGACAACGCCTTTGCCTGCCGCAAGCGCGTCGTCCTTAACGACGTAGGGCGGCCCAAACGCCTTCAGCGCATCCTCGGCCTCCGCTGGAGTACTTGCGACCCGTGCCTGAGCGGTCGGGATACCCCCGGCTGCCATGACTTCCTTGGCAAAGGCTTTAGACCCCTCAATCCGCGCGGCGGCAGCATCAGGCCCAAAGGCCGCGATCCCTTCACTGCGCAACGCGTCAGCGACGCCGGCCACGAGCGGCGCTTCCGGGCCGATCACGACGAGATCGGCCGCCACCTGCTTGGCTAGCCGGACAACGTCCAGTGGATCGCTGGCGGAAACAGCGTGCACGTGCGCCAAAGACGAGAGACCAGGGTTCCCTGGGGCCGCATGCAATTCACTGACGGTCGGGTCTGCGGCAAGCGCCCGGACAATCGCGTGTTCCCGGCCGCCGCCACCGATCACAAGTACTCGCACGCTCCGGGAGCCTACCTGCTGACGCCGACGGCGGCGGAAGGCCATCCTTCGTGATGGTTTCCGCCGCCGCCGGGCGCCTCGCCTGGTAGCTCAGCCGTTGCCGGATGTAGTACGGCCGGATCCGCTGGACCCGCCGCGTGTCACGGTCGCAGGGCCGCCACCAGATCCGCCCACCCTTGCGCCGCCAGGACCGCCGTTGGCGGGCAGCGAGGGAACGCTCACGCAGCTCGGCGCCGGCCCGGATGTCAGTTTGGACGATCCAAAGGTTGCCGCAAAGCGCTGGCCGCCACCGGTCCCGTGGGCCTGGCCGCTCGTGCTCGACTGGGTTCTGGCCGCTCCCGCTCGCGCTCCCGCCCCCGCTCCGGTGGACCTGGCCGTTCGCGGTCGTGGTCGTCTCTTGCATGGAGAACTGGCCGCTCGTGATCGTCTCAAAGGCCACCACAAGGATGTCCTCGGCCGGAACTCCCTGCGCGGCCACGGTGACGGGGCCGTCGCTCGACCCGCTTGCCTCCACGGAGATCTGCTTGGCAGGCACGGCGGGCGCCGGCAGCGAGGTGATGCTCGGGCAGCCGGACCCGACCGGTACCACGACCACCCGGTCGCCGAGCGCACGCAGCTTAGCGTTGACCTGGGCTATCCCGGACTGCTTGTAAACCGCGAGCGTCACCGTGCCGTCGGGGTGCGTGGTCACCGCGTAGGCCGGGGTTCCGCCGCTGGCCACGAGGGTGCCGACGGTGGCCGCGACCGCGAGGCCGCCCGCGCCGGCCGTGAGCAGCACAGGGCGCGTGGCGAGGTGCCGCTTCGGGGTCGGCGCCACCCTGGTGCTTGCCAGCGTCGGGCCGTGTTCCCGCATCAGGTCGTCGAAGAGCTGGTCAGTGAATCTAGTCATTTCCTGCCACCCTCATGTGGTTCGTGAATGAGCTGCCTGCTGCTGCCTGCGCTTCGGAAAGGACGGCGCGTGCGCTGGCGGGCGCGGCGCGTGCGGCCTGTCTGCGCAGCCCGGCGCGGGCACGCATCAGCCGCATTCGCACCGTGCCCGGCGCGAGCCCGAGCACTGTCGCCGCGTCCTTTGGCCGGAGCCCCGCGACGTCCACCAGTTCGATTACGGCGCGTTCCCGCTCTGGCAGCGTGGCCAGCGCGGCGACCAGGCCGCGCCCTGCTCGTTCGGCGTCGATCCGTTCGAGCAGTTCCTCGACTTCGTCCTGGTCCAGTTCACGTCGGCCCGCCAGCCGCTCCAGCTTGTGCTGCTGGTGGCTGTACGCCTCGCAGTACGAGGCGTACACGTGCCGGGCGATGCCGAACACCCAGGCCCGTGCGGTGCCCCTGCGGGGGTCAAAGGACTCGAAAGAGGTGATCACCGTGACGAACGTGTCGGCAGTGAGGTCCGCGACCAGTTGCGGGTCGATGGTGCGCCGGGCGAAGTACGCAGTCACCGCATCGACGTTCGCCCGGTAGAGCCGCTCGAACTCGGCAGCCGCACCGGCGTCGGCAGCGTGCTCGGCGGCGTCGGCCCCCGGGCGGGTCCCTGCTGTTTTCTTGGTCACGACTCTAGTTGCCGTTCAGCCGCCGCCGCGTCACATACCGTCCGCGTTGTTCCCTCCGGGGCCCGTGCGCGCCTGCCCCGCCCGAGGAAGAGTGGGCCTGAGCCCTGGAAGGTGCGAAGTGCCTTAGAACAGCCTGAGTCGCTACAGGAGTGGACGGAGCTGGAGGGTCTGGTCGCGGCGGGGTCCCACGCCGATCGCGCTGACCGGGGCACCGGACAGGTCCTCGATCGCCCTGACGTAGTCCTGGGCCGCCTTGGGCAGGTCAGAGAAGGACTTCGCCTGCGAGATGTCCTCCCACCAGCCGTCCAGGTACTCGTAGACCGGCTTAGCGTGGTGGAACTCAGTCTGCGTCATGGGGATCTCGTCGTAGCGCTGGCCGTCGACCTCATACGCCACGCACACCGGTACCTTGTCCAGCGAAGAAAGCACGTCAAGCTTGGTGACGAAGAAGTCCGTGACCCCGTTCACCCGCGTGGCGTACCGGGCGATCACCGCGTCGAACCAGCCGCACCGCCGCGCCCGCCCCGTGGTCACGCCATACTCGCCGCCGGCCTTGCGCAGGTACTCTCCCCACTCGTCCGTAAGTTCCGTGGGGAACGGCCCGGACCCGACCCGCGTGGTGTACGCCTTGACTATGCCGATCACCTTGGTGATCCGCGTCGGCCCGACGCCCGAACCGACGCATGCGCCGCCGGCGGTCGGGTTGGACGAGGTGACGAACGGATAGGTGCCGTGGTCGATGTCGAGCAGCGACCCCTGCGCGCCTTCGAGGAGCACGGTCTCGTCATTGTCAAGGGCCTTGCCGAGCACGAGGCCGACGTCGGCGACATAGGGCCGCAGTCGGTCGCCGTAGGCCAGGTACTCGTCGGCGACCTGCTTGGCGTCGAAACCGCGGCGGTTGTAGACCTTAGTGAGCAGCTGGTTCTTGTCCCGCAGCGCCAGGTCGAGCTTCTGCCTGAGGATGCCGGGATCGAACAGGTCCTGGACCCTGATGCCCACCCGTGCGATCTTGTCGCCGTAGGTGGGCCCGATGCCCCGGCCCGTGGTACCGATCTTGGCGTTGCCGAGGAAGCGCTCGCTGACCTTATCGAGTGCCCGGTGGTACGGCATGATCAGGTGCGCGCTTGCGCTGACCAGCAGGCGCTCGCAGCTGACACCGCGCGCCTCAAGGGCGTCGATCTCCTCGAAGAGCACCCTCGGGTCGATGACCACGCCGTTGCCGATGACCGGCGTGACGTCCGGGGACAGCACCCCGGACGGCAGTACGTGCAGCGCGTACTTCTCCTCGCCGATGACGACCGTATGTCCGGCATTATTGCCGCCCTGGTACCTGACGACGTACTGAACGCGGTCCCCGAGTAGATCGGTCGCCTTGCCCTTACCCTCGTCGCCCCACTGGGCACCGATCAGCACGATCGCGGGCATCCTCTTCACGCCTTTCACACGACGAAAGCCCCTGACAGCGCAAGCGCTACAGGGGCTCTTGCGTACAGAGAGTACCCGAAAGGCCCAGGTAAAACCTAGTCCGCGATAGCCGCGATAACGATCTGGCAGACTCATGCCCATGAGCGATCACGTGAACCTGTTCGGTGAGCCCCCCGCCACGCTGCTGCCGTCGCAGCCGGATGCAGAGGCTCTCGTAGCGTCTGGCACCGCCCCGGCGGAGGTTGCGGCAAAGTACCCGTCCTTCGCGCTGGCCTGGGCCATGCTCGCGGAAGCGGCCCTGGACGCAAACGACCCTGTCGCGGCCTACGCCTACGCCCGCACGGGCTACCACCGGAGCCTCGACGCCCTCCGCAGAAGCGGCTGGAAGGGCCACGGCCCGGTCCCGTGGTCCCACGAGCAGAACAGGGGCTTCCTCCGCAGCCTCGCCGCCCTGGCAAGGGCCGCAGGCGAGATCGAGGAGACAGAGGAGGAGCAGCGCTGCTGGACCTTCCTGGCCGACAGCAGCAAGGAGGCCTACGAGGAACTGAAGCGCTAGCGAGCACGAGCAGCAGCCCAGCCCGTTTCATGAAATTTCCGGCATGCCGCGGCGCGCCAGCGCCCGACATGCCGGATGCCGAGGCCGCCGACCTGCGCCGCGAGGGCCGACTCGAAGATAGTGGATACCTAGACACGCCATAGCGCGTGTAGGTATCCACTATTTTTTCGAGCCCAGTAATGCACAGGCCGATTTCATGAAATTTCCGGCATGCCGACGCGCCAGCGCCCGACATGCCGCATGCCGGGGCCGATGCGCCGAGCCGGGAGGGGGACGCGAAGCGGGCAGCGCCCTAAATGCCGCAGTTTCGGACCCCTAACTGCCATAGTTCTGGACGAAGAGACACCACGCCTGCCGCCAAGCAGCAGCACCTACTGCCATGGTCCGCTCTCAGAGACACCACGCCTCGGCGTCGGCGGCAGCACCCACCAGAGCAATGTCAAGGCGCTGACAGCCGACCCGCGCCCAGGGTCAGGGGGCGCGACAGCGTGGAACACGAACTCGTTCGGGCTGCCCTTGGCTCTTGACTTGGCCTTTGATCTTGATCTTGATCTTGATCTTGATCTTGATCTTGATCTTGATCTTGATCTTGATCTTGACCTTGGCTCTTGACTTGGCCTTTGATCTTGATCTTGGCTCTTGACTTTGACTTCGGTCACGAACGGGAGGCAGGCACGGGTCGTCCGGGGGATTAGCCCGCGACCTTCCGAAGGAGGTCGCGGGTAATCTCCCGGCGACCCAGGCCCGCAGCTTCTAGGTCTTGACTTCGAAGTTGATTTTGACTTGAGCCTTTGACTTGAGCCTTTGACTTGAGCCTTTTACTTGAGCCTTTGACGTGAAGGCGGCGAAGCGAAGCGAGCTAACCGAGCTAGGACAGCTTGGTGCCGGCGGAGAGTAGGTCCTGGCAGGCCAGGGTCACGCGGGCGGCCATGCCGACCTCGGCCGACTTGCCCCAAGTGCGCGGGTCGTACGCCTTCTTATTGCCGACGTCGCCGTCCACCTTGAGCACGCCGTCGTAGTTGCTGAACATGTGGCCGGCGACCGGGCGGGTGAACGCGTACTGGGTGTCGGTGTCGACGTTCATCTTCACCACGCCGTAGGAGAGCGCCTCCCGGATGTCGCTCTCGTCCGAGCCAGAGCCGCCGTGGAAGACCAGGTCGAACGGCTTGTCCTTGCCGTACTTGGCCCCTACCGCGTCCTGGATTTCCTTGAGCACACTCGGGCGGAGCTTAACGTGCCCAGGCTTGTAGACGCCGTGCACGTTGCCGAAGGTCGCGGCGAGGATGTACCGGCCGCGCTCGCCGAGGCCCAGGGCATCCGCCGTCGCGAGGGCGTCCTCCGGGGTGGAGTACAGCTTCTCGTTGATCTCGCCGACAACGCCGTCCTCCTCGCCGCCGACCACGCCGATTTCGAGTTCCATGATGATCCTGGCCGCGGCGCACTTGGCGAGCAGGTCCTTGGCGATCTCCAGGTTCTCGGCGAGCGGGACCGCCGAGCCGTCCCACATGTGCGACTGGAACAGCGGCTCCTTGCCGTTCTTGACCCGCTCGGCGGAGATCGCGATGAGCGGGCGCATGTAGCCGTCGAGCTTGTCCTTCGGGCAGTGGTCGGTGTGCAGGGCCACGTTGATCGGATACCTGCCGGCGACCACGTGGGCGAACTCGGCGAGCGCGCTCGCGCCTATGACCATGTCCTTGACCGGCTGGCCGGACAGGTACTCGGCGCCGCCGGTAGAGATCTGGACGATGCCGTCACTCTCGGCGTCGGCGAAACCCTTCAGCGCCGCGTTCAGCGTCTGGCTTGAGGTCACGTTGATTGACGGGTAAGCAAAGCCCTGCTGCTTGGCCCGGTCGAGCATCTGCGCGTAGATCTCTGGGGTCGCGATCGGCATGGCGATGACTCCTGTATCACTCGGTCTGCTGTCACTGTAATAGCCGCCCCTCGCCGGCTCTAGGCCGTCTCAGTCCCTGCGGCTAGCTGGGACTCAGCGAACTCTCAGAGCTGCCAGTCCTCCAACGTGGACGTTGTCACCCTAGTCATGCGGTACAAAGGTGCCCATGCAGAGCTTCCTCGTGTCGCACGCTATCTACGCGATCATCCTCTTCGGCGTGCTCGAAGCCATGTGCATACCGATCTCCTCGGAGCTGACGTTCCTGCTCGGCGGCGCGGTCGCCTCTGGCGGGATCCCTGGCACCCATCAGCACCCGTCGCTGCTGCTGGTCATCGTCATCGGCACGCTCGCCGAGCTGGTCGGTTCTTACGTCTCCTATTACGTGGGCCGGGTGGGCGGTAAGCCCCTGGTGCGCCGTTGGGGCCGGTACGTCCTTGTGACCGAGGGGGACGTGGCGCGTGCCGAGCGGTTCCTCGCCGGACGCGGTGCGTGGGCGCTGCCGGTGGCGCGCATGCTGCCCTTTGTCCGGGCGTTCGCGTCGATCGTGGCCGGGTTCGTGGACATCCCGCCCGTCCGGTTCGGCGTGCTCAGCCTGATCGGAACCCTCATTTACGTGGTGGTGCTCTCCAGCATCGGCTACAGCCTTGGCGGCGAGTGGACCAAGCTCAACCACAGCCTGTCGGTCGCCAGCTACATCGTGGTGGCCGTCGTCGTCGTGGCGATCATCGGCTTCGTGATTTACCGGCTGCGCGAGTTCCGCAGGGAAGGCGCCGGAGGCGCGTCGTCTTCTCCCGAGAACCCGGCCGACCGGGTTCGCAGGTAACAGCAGCTACCCCCGCTCGCCTCCGCGCGCTCGGGACCCCTGTCCTTCCCTCGTCACTCAGTCGCTCGTTCCTCGCTCCTCGCTCCTCAGTCCAGAACAGGGGCGCGCGCTTTGGCTCGCGGGGGAAACTAGGGGACGAGTTCGCCCATCTCGTACACCGCGACGTAGGGCAGTCCGCGGTCTTTGACCTTCTGCCTGGCGCCCCGGTCGACTATGACGGCGACGCCGACTACTTCGGCACCTGCCGCTTCCAGGGCGTCCACGGCCGTGAGCACCGAGTTGCCGGTCGTCGACGTGTCCTCAAGGGCGAGCACCCGGCGGCCTTGCACGTCGGGCCCCTCGATCCTCCGCTGCAGGCCGTGGGCCTTCTCGGCCTTGCGGACCACGAACGCGTCGATCGGGGTGCCCCGGTTCGCGGCAGCGTGCATCATCGCGGTGGCCACCGGGTCTGCGCCGAGCGTCAGGCCGCCGACGGCGTCGTAGGACAGGTCCGCAGTGGCGCGCAGGAGCACCCGTCCGACGAGCGGCGCGAGCCTGCCGTCCAGCGTTACCCGACGCAGGTCCACGTAGCTCGTGGCGTGCGCACCGGACGACAGTTCGAAGTCCCCGTGCACGACGCCCTTGGCCTTGATCCCGGCCAGTAGTTCCTCGCGGTCATTCACGTCTCAAGAGCATACGAGGCGCGTGACTTCCTACGGAACGGCCATGGCGAACGGCCCGTTTCATTACCCTAGTGGAGGCGGAGGGCTGGCATGTTCTCGCATTGAGGGGAAAGGCGGTGTCGCGTGGATCGCTGTGCGCTGTTCGTGGACGCGGGCTATGTGCTGACGGACGGTGCCATGGCGGTGCACGGTACGCGCCGTCGTGAGTCGGTGTCCTGGGATTACGCGGGGCTGCTGCAACTGCTGAGCAGCCTGGCCATGGAGCGCACCAGGCTTCCACTGCTGCGCTGCTACTGGTACGAGGCGACCGTGGAGGGCCGGCGGTCCGCCGACCATGACACCCTCGCCGACCTGCCCGGTGTCAAGCTCCGGGTGGCCAAGATGCGGCCAGGCCGCAGGGAAGGCGTCGAGGGTGAGATCCACCGGGATCTCACGACACTGGCGCGGAACAAGGCCGTCAGCGACGTGATGGTGGTCACTGCCGAGGAAGACCTTGCGCAGGTGATTGCCGATGTCCAAGACATGGGCATGCGGGTCACGCTGCTGCACATAGCCGTCGACGGTAACTGGACCATCTCCCGCACGCTCCGGCAGGAGTGCGACGACATCGTGGAGATCAGCGCCGCGCACCTGCGGCCCTACGTCGAGCTGATCTCCGGAGCCGAGCCGCCGCGCCCGGACGAATCCGTCAACGGGAACGGCGTAAACGGTCACGCGCCGGCTGCGGGACGCATCGGCGGGTACGGACACCCGCAAGGAAGGCCGGGGGCAGGCAAGCAGCCGACGGCTCCGGTTGCTGTTGAGGCCGTGCAGGGAGAACCTGGCCAGCCCGAGCGCGCGGACGGTGCCGTGGTGGCGGACTACACGCCGCTCGCGGACTTCGGTGCCAGCGCGGACTACAGCACGTCTGTGGATTACGGCGCGGCCGCGGAGTTCGCTCCCATGGCCGATCACGCTCCCGCCGCCGACCAGGGAGCTGCCGTCGATTACGGATCTGCCCTGGAGTACAGGCCTGCGGACTATGGCCCCGTCCCGGACTACGCGGCGCCGGCCCCGGTGTCGCCGGTGCCCGCGCCCCCACGCGAGGACATCTACGCCGCGCCGGTCGTACTTTCTGCACCAGCCGACGATCTGTCCGGTGACCGCGACCGCTTGGCCCGACAGCGCGCGGGAGCTGACCTTTCCGCCTACAACCCCGGTGCCGTCCGGGAGCAGCCGGTGCCTGTCACGGTCCCTGGCAGCGGATCGGCTCAGGTCCGGCGGCTGCCTACCCGTGGCGCGCTATCCGCCGGGCCGAATCCGGGCCAGCCGCCGCGTGGCCTGCCGCCGGCCCCGGCGGAGACCACCGTCGTTCAGCAGATGGGTGGTCTTCCAGCGGTCGGCCAGCCGACCGGTGGCCAGCCGGCCGTGCCGGTCGCCCCGGTGGTCCCCATGGACCCCAACGGGATGGGATACGCGGGTGCTCGCGGGGCATCCCCCGGCGGACCACGCCATGGGATCCAGGGACCGGGCGCGCCAGGAGGCCCAGGCGGGCCTGTCAGCCTGGCAGGGCCCGGCATGCCCTCAGGAAACCCGAACTCGGATCCCCATCCGGTCATTGGCCCGGTCGGTGCTGGGCCCCAAGGACCCCAGATGCCTCCTGCACCCCAACAGGCCCCACAGCTCCCGCCGGTCCCAGGGGGGCAGCAGGCTCCCGGGCCCCAGCAGGAGATGGGCGGGCAGTCGGGTCCCATCGGGCTTGTCGGCCCGGGGGGTTACTCGGGCGGCGCTTCCGGCGTCTCGCTCGCGGACGCGGTGCAATCGGCGCATGAGGAAGGGCAGGCGTTCGGCGAATCGGTGGCGCGCGACGCCCCGGCGCTGTGGCTCGAGGCCGTCCTGGCGCGGAAGCCCCGGATGCCCTCGGACCTAGAGGCGCGGCTTCTCCAGGGATCCGCGCTGCCGATCGACTTCCTTCTTCACGACGAAGTCCGGCACGCGCTGCGTCGCGGTTTCTGGGACGCGCTTGAGCGCGCTCGCCGCTAACCAGCGACTTCAGCGTGATCTGGACGCGATCTGAAATCGAGAGTCTCGCTAGCGCGATGATCGCGCTAATTCTGTAGGAATTAAGAAGGGCCGCTGGGGTACCGTGGGAAGAGTGGCGAACGTCGAAGACTTCGACGAGATCGAGTTCCAGGCGGCGCGTACTGGCAATCATGTGCGGGCTGCTGAACGCATGAGCGAATTGGCTCAGCAGGCCGGGCCTGGCCTGCGTGCCGAGTTCCACCTGCGGGCCGGCGAGCAGTGGATGAGTGCCGACAACCCGCAGCGCGCGGCGGATGAGTTCGCCGCCGCGATCGAGGCCGGTGGTACCACCTTCGCCGATCCCCGAGTTCACCTGGTCCGGGCGCTGCGCGACCTCGACCGCGACAGCGAGGCCGAGGTGCTGCTCACCGCGCTTACCACGGACCGCGACGCCGTGACGCCGCGCACCTGCGACCTGCTCGCCGAGCTGTTCACCGAGCAAGGTGACCTCCCGGGCGCGCTTGACTGGGCGACGATCGGCGTCGAGCGGTGCATACAGCTCAGTGACGATGCCGAGCTTCAGCTGCTGCTCCGCCTCCGCTACCGGATTCGCGTGGACCTCGGCTTCGACGAAGACGACTACGACCACATGCTGGACAAGACCCACCCGAGGGGCTGAGCCAATGACGAAGGCCAGGTTTCGGAAACTCCTTCCGACCTGGCCCTTCGTCGGTGTAGCCGACACCGGGAGAAATAGCGAGACGACCCCGGTCCTCGTTAGAGGACCGGGGTCGCCAGAGTCTCGCCCTGCTAGGCGACCTTTGCCGCCGCTTGTACGGTCAGCTCGTCGGCATCCGGAGCCAGGTCCACGATCACCTCGTCGCCGTCCGTGATGGCACCCGTCAGCAGGCCCTTGGCCAGCTTGTCGCCGATCGCCGACTGCACAAGCCGACGGAGCGGGCGTGCCCCGTACACCGGGTCGAACCCGGTGAGGGCCAGCCAGTCCTTGGCGGCCGGAGAGACGGACAGCACCAGCCGCCGTGCGGACAGCCGCTTGCCGAGCCGCGCTACCTGGATGTCCACAATCCGGGTCAGCTCCGCCGTCGACAGCGAGTCAAAGATGATCACATCATCAAGCCGGTTGAGGAACTCCGGCTTGAACGCGGCGCGGACCGCCGCCATGACCGCCTCGCGCTTCGCCCGGTCGTCGAGCGAGGGATCGGCGATGTACGAGGAACCCAGGTTGGAAGTGAGGATGAGGATCGTGTTGCGGAAGTCCACGGTCCGGCCCTGGCCGTCGGTGAGCCGTCCGTCGTCGAGGACCTGGAGCAGCACGTCGAAGACCTCGGGGTGCGCCTTCTCCACCTCATCGAGCAGCACGACGCAGTAGGGCCGCCGCCGCACCGCCTCGGTGAGCTGCCCGCCCTCCTCGTAGCCGATGTAGCCGGGCGGCGCGCCGACCAGCCGCGCGACCGAGTGCTTCTCGCCGTACTCGCTCATGTCGATGCGGATTATCGCCCGCTCGTCATCGAAGAGGAACTCTGCGAGTGCCTTCGCGAGCTCCGTCTTGCCGACGCCAGTCGGCCCGAGGAACAGGAACGACCCGGTGGGCCGGTCCGGATCCGAGACGCCAGCACGCGCCCGCCGCACCGCGTCAGACACCGCCTGCACCGCGGAGGCCTGCCCGATCACGCGCGAGCCGAGCTCTTGTTCCATGCGCAGCAGCTTGCCGGTCTCGCCTTCGAGCAGCCGCCCGGCGGGGATCCCGGTCCACGCGGACACGACATCGGCCACGTCGTCAGGCCCGACCTCTTCCTTCACCATGGGGGCAGCGGAAGGTGCCACCTGTTCGTCCGGGCGGTCGCTCGCGGCCGCCTCGGCGATCTCCGCGTCCAACTCGGGGATCATGTGATGCAGCAATCTGCCGGCGGTTTCGAGATCTCCGTCGCGCTGGGCCCGCTCGGCTTGCCGCTTGACGTCGTCGAGCTGTTTCTTCAGCTCGCCGAGCCGGTTCAGGCCGGACTTCTCCTGCTCCCACCGCGCCGTCAACACGGTGAGCTGTTCCTGCCTGTTCGCGAGGTCGGCACGCAGCTTTTCTAGCCGGTCCATGCTCGCGGCGTCAGACTCGCGGGAGAGCGCCAGCTCCTCCATCTTCAACCGGTCGACGGCGCGCTGTAGCTCGTCGACCTCCACGGGCGAGGAGTCGATCTCCATCCGGAGCCTGGACGCGGCCTCGTCGACCAGGTCGATGGCCTTGTCAGGCAGGAACCTGGCGGTGATGTACCGGTCGGACAACGCGGCCGCCGCGACAAGAGCCGCGTCCGAGAGCGTCACCCGGTGATGCGCCTCGTACCGGCCCTTGAGCCCGCGCAGGATCGCGATCGTGTCCTCGACGGACGGCTCACCAACGAATACCTGCTGGAACCGGCGCTCAAGCGCCGGGTCCTTCTCGATCCGCTCGCGGTACTCATCCAGCGTCGTGGCACCGACCATGCGTAGCTCGCCACGGGCGAGCATCGGCTTGAGCATGTTGCCCGCGTCCATCGCGCCGTCCGCGCGGCCAGCTCCCACGACGGTGTGCAGTTCATCGATGAACGTAATCACCTGGCCGTCACTGGCCTTGATCTCGCTGAGCACGGCCTTGAGCCGCTCCTCGAACTCGCCGCGGTACTTCGCGCCGGCGACCATGCTGCTCAGGTCAAGCGAGATCAGCCGCTTGCCGCGCAGGGACTCGGGCACGTCGCCCGCCACGATGCGCTGGGCGAGGCCCTCGACGACGGCTGTCTTGCCGACGCCGGGCTCGCCGATCAGCACCGGGTTGTTCTTCGTGCGCCGCGACAGTACCTGCACCACCCGGCGGATCTCGGTGTCACGGCCGATCACCGGATCGAGCTTGCCGTCCATGGCGAGCCGGGTGAGGTCGACGCCGTACTTCTCAAGCGCCTGGAACGTGGTCTCTGGGTTCGGGGTGGTGACCCGAGTGCCGCCCCGCAGTTGATTGATGGCGTCGGTCAGGGCCTCCGGGGTCGCCCCTGCCTGCTGCAGGGCCTTGGCCAGCGGCCCGTTGCCCGTCGCCAGGCCCACGAGCAGGTGCTCGGTGGAGAGATAGTCGTCGCCCATCTCCCCGGCCAGCTCCTCGGCGGTGTTGAGCACCGAAAGCAGCTGACGGGATCCCTCGGGGCGACTGGCCGTGTCACCGTGGGTCTGCGGGAGCTTCCGCTGCAGCGCCGCCGCCTCCGTGCGCACCTGGTCTAGGTCCGCGCCGACCTTCTCGAACAGCGGCCGGATCATGCCGTCCGTCTGCTGCAGTAGCGCGAGAAGCAGGTGAACCGGATCGACCTGGGGGTTGCCGTCCGCCGTCGCCTGCTTGATGGCCCCCGCGAGCGCTTCCTCGCTCTTGTCCGTTCTCTTGTAGGCCATAGGAAAAAATCCCCCTTGATTATTAACTTTTACTCAGCCTGTTTTGGCTTACCCGCCGCCTGCCAGAAGGTCACCTTGGTCGACGACCGGACAGGCACGAGCGTGGCCGCCGGGTCGACGGTCTGTGACCGGCGCAGCTCGGCGAGCCGGGCCGCCACCGCGCGGGTGGACTCCAGCTCGTTGCGCAGCATGGACACCTCGGCGTGTAGTTCGGCCGCCATCAGCCGGGCCTGCTCAAGCTCCCGTTCGAGGTCGAGGATGCGCTTGATGCCGGAGAGGTTGATCCCCTCATCCTGGGACAGCCGCTGAATCTCCCTGAGGGTAAGGATGTCCCGCATCGAGTAGCGACGGCCGCCGCCGGCGGTGCGCCGTGGCGTCACCAAGCCGACCCTTTCGTAGCCGCGCAGCGTCTGCGGATGCATGCCGGACAGGCTCGCGGCCACGGAGATGACATACACGGGCATGTCATCGGACAGCTCGTAAGGGCTATTCATGTCATCTCCTTCCCTTCTATGGCATCAAATCTCTGTCGTTACTCCTGCCGTGCCCGGCGGAGCAGTTCCTCGCGCGGGTCCGCGCCCGCCGTGGCGATCCGCAGGTCCTCGAGCGCGGACTTAGCCTTGCTGTTCTTGTTCAGGTCCTGCGGCACCGTCACCTCGACAGTCGCGAGCAGTGCGCCGAGCGTCCCGTCCTTACGGCGGACGCCACGGCCGGGGACACGGAACACTCGCCCGCTCGGCGTGCCCGCTGGGATCCGAACGGTGACCGAGGGGCCGCGGTGCGTCGGCACCTTGATCTCCGCACCGAGCGCCAGCTCGGTGATCGTCACCGGCACGGTCACGGTCAGGTTGTCTCCGGCCCTGCCGAACACTTCGTGCGGCTTGACGTGCACCCGGACGTACAGGTCGCCCGCCTTGCCGCCGTGCTCACCCGGAGCGCCCTTACCGGGAATCCTGATCCGCTGCCCGTCCGCCACCCCGGCGGGAATACGCGCCTGGATGGTGCGCGAGCTCATCGCCCGCCCGCTGCCGCTGCACGACGGGCACGGGTCGTCCACGACAAGACCCCGGCCCCGGCAGGTCTTGCAGGGCTCGGATAGTCCGAAGCCGCCGAGGTTCCTGGACTGCTGTCCGGTGCCCTGGCAATCCGGGCAGACCCTGGGAACCGTACCGGACTTCGCACCGGTGCCGCCGCAGACCAGGCAGGGCCCCTCGCCGGTCAGCCGGAGCGTCACGGTCGCGCCGTCGATCGCGTCACCGAAAGACAGCGTGGTCTCGGTCTCCACGTCCGCGCCGCGCCGCCCCCGGCTTGCGGTGCCCCCGCCGCCAGGACGGTTGCGGAAGATGCCGCCGAGCACGTCACCGAGACCCTCGCCGTTGCCGAAGAGGTCGCCGAGGTCGAAGGTGTTCCCGCCAGGGCCGGGCCGGGTACCGGTCGGCACCCGGAACCCGCCGAACATGGAGCGGGCCTCGTCGTACTCCTTGCGCTGCTTCTCGTCGGACAGCACGTTGTACGCTTCGGTGATCTCCTTAAAGCGCTCCTCCGCGTCTGCGCTTCCCTTGTTCGCGTCGGGGTGCCACTTCCGCGCGAGTTCACGGTAGGACTTCTTGATCTCGGCGGCCGTTGCGGTCTTGGGCACGCCCAGCGCCTTGTAGTAGTCCTTCTGGTAGTCCTTCGCGCTCATCTGGCCTCGCTGGGCTGTTTAGTTGTTCTCTTCTCCGGACGGCCATCCGGCGGCGTCGCCGCTTCCTTCTGGCCCTGTGGCTGGGGCCGCGACCGCAACACGGGCCGGCCGCAGAATCCGCTCGCCTACCTTGTAGCCGGGCTGGAAGATCTCCACGCAGGTGTCTTCGGCGACATCAGGGGAGTAGCTGTGCGTCAGCGCCTCGTGGATCTTTGGGTCGAAGGCATCGCCGCGCTGCCCGTAGCTGACAAGGCCAAGCTTGCCGACCGCCGCCTGCAGCGCGTCGGCCACCGACTTGAAGCCGCCGGAGAGCTCGCCGTGCTCGCGTGCCTGGCCGATGGCGTCAAGCACGGGCAACAGGTCGGACAGCGCGCCGGCCACCGCGTGCTCGCGCACCGTGGCCCGGTCCCTGTCCACCCGCTTGCGGTAGTTGGCGTACTCGGCCTGCAGTCGCTGCAAGTCGGCGGTGCGCTCCGCGAGCTGGTTCCGCAGCTGGGTGATGGCGGGCGACTCAGCCGGAGCGGCGGCCTCGGCTGCCTCGCCCTTGGGTACGTACGGAGCCCCGATGACCTCGTCCCTCTCTATCACCTCGTCAGCTGGGGCGGCGTTGTCCTCGTCGCCCCTGCCGGGCCGGGAGCCGGGCTCCGGCCGGCCGGCACCACTGGTGCCGGCCGGCCGGGACGCCGCATGCTTGCCCCTTCTTGCTTGCCCGGTCACCGGGTCGATCCGCCGGTTATCGCGGATCACCGGCCCCGTGGCGGGTTCCTCGGGTGCTGTCATTAGGCAGCGCCGCCTTCGCCGTCGTCGACGATCTCAGCGTCGACCACGCCCTCGTCCTGCGGGGTTTCCGAGCTGGCGTCGTCGCCGCCGCCGGAGGCCTGCCGCTCGGCCTGAGCGGCGGCGTAGATCGCGCTGCCCATCTTCTGGCTGACCGTGGCAGCGTGCTCGCTGGCGGTCTTGATGGCCTCGATGTCGTTACCCTCGATGGCCTTCTTGAGGTCGCCGATGGCGTCCCTGACCTCGGCCTTGACGTCCGCGGGGACCTTGTCGTCGTTCTCGGCGAGGAACTTCTCCGTCGAGTAGACGAGCGTGTCTGCCTGGTTGCGGACCTCGGCCTCCTCGCGGCGATTGCGGTCCTCCTCGGCGTACGCCTCGGCGTCGCGGACCATCTTGTCGATGTCGTCCTTGGACAGCGCCGAGCCGCCGGTGATCTGGACCGACTGCTGCTTGCCCGTGCCCAGGTCCTTGGCGGACACGCTCACGATGCCGTTGGCGTCGATGTCGAACGCGACCTCGATCTGCGGGATGCCGCGCGGGGCCGGCGCGATGCCGGTCAGGTCGAACATGCCCAGCTTCTTGTTGTACGCCGCGATCTCGCGCTCGCCCTGGTACACCTGGATCTGCACCGACGGCTGGTTGTCGTCCGCCGTGGTGAAGATCTCCGACTTCTTGGTCGGGATGGTGGTGTTGCGCTCGATGAGCTTGGTGAAGATCCCGCCCTTGGTCTCGATGCCCAGCGACAGCGGGGTCACGTCGAGCAGCAGGATGTCCTTGACCTCGCCCTTGAGCACGCCGGCCTGCAGGCAGGCGCCGACGGCGACGACCTCGTCCGGGTTGACGCCCTTGTTGGGCTCCTTGCCGCCGGTCAGCGACTTGACCAGGTCAACGACCGCGGGCATCCGGGTGGAGCCGCCGACGAGGACCACGTGGTCGATGTCGGCCAACTTGGTGTTGGCGTCCTTGATGACCTGCTGGAACGGGCCCTTGCACCGGTCGAGCAGGTCGGAGGTCATGCGCTGGAACTCGGCGCGGGTGAGCCGGGTGTCCAGGTGCAGGGGGCCGTCCGGGCCGTGCGAGATGTAGGGCAGGTTGATCTGCGACTCCATCGACTGCGACAGCTCGATCTTGGCCTTCTCCGCCGCCTCGCGCAGCCGCTGGAGCGCCATCTTGTCCTTGGACAGGTCAATGCCGTAGCCGGACTTGAAGTCCTGCACCAGCCAGTCGACGATCCGCTGGTCCCAGTCGTCGCCACCGAGGTGGTTGTCGCCGCTGGTCGCCTCGACCTCGACAACGCCGTCGCCGACGTCGAGGAGCGAGACGTCGAAGGTACCGCCACCGAGGTCGAAGACCAGGATCTTGGCGGACCCGTCCTTCTCGAGGTGGTACGCGAGAGCCGCCGAAGTCGGCTCGTTGATGATCCGCAGGACGTTGAGGCCCGCGATCGTGCCGGCCTCCTTCGTCGCCTGCCGCTGCGCGTCACTGAAGTACGCGGGGACGGTGATCACCGCGTCGGTGATCTTCTCGCCGAGGTAGGCCTCGGCATCCCTCTTCAGCTTCTGCAGGATGAACGCGCTGATTTGCTGCGGGGTGAACTTCTTGCCGTCGATGGTGACGGTCCAGTCGGTCCCCATGTGCCGCTTGACCGAACGGATCGTCCGGTCCACGTTGGTGACGGCCTGCCGCTTCGCGACCTCGCCGACGAGTACCTCAGCGTTCTTGGCGAACGCGACGACTGACGGCGTAGTCCGCGAGCCCTCCGCGTTTGCGATGACCGTCGGCTCCCCGCCTTCGAGGACGGCGACAACGGAGTTGGTCGTCCCGAGGTCAATACCTACCGCACGTGCCATGAGCAGTCCTTGTAGTGTGTGTGAAGTTGAGTCTGCCGGGCTCAAGCCTGCCCGAGGCGAGCCCCGCTGTCAAATGACTTGAGTCACTTAGGCTCAACTTTTCAGACACGCGGATCATTCCCGCCGCCGGCAACTTTTAGTCGCTCCGGTCACGGCCGCGGTCGCCGACGGCGATCCGCCCTACTGCCACATCTACAAGTATGCCGAACGTGGGCGCTGCTCCGCCCTTCAGGACCTGTTAAGTTACTAGTCAGTAGTACCTGGCAGGTGGTCATGGTCCACCGTGCGCCACGGGACCTTGGGCGACCCAAGCAACGCAGTTAGGCTTGACCACCAGGCATACAAGGAGGTTGCGCGTGGTCCTGCGGATGATCATCGGCCTGGGGCTGACCGTTATCGCGTTGGCGGTCGCCGGGCGGCGGCTGTGGTGGCTCAAGCGGCTGGCGATGAGCGGCCAGCCGGCGCCGGAGCGGCTTGAGTACGCCGAGCATCACGTGGCCGGGGACCTCAGGACCCAGCTGACGGAGGTCATCGGGCAGCGGAAGCTGCTGAAGTGGTCGGTACCCGGCGCGGCGCATGCGGCCACGTTCTGGGGCTTCATCGTGCTGCTGCTGACGATCATCGAGGGCTACGGTGACCTGTTCCAGCGCACGTTCGCGATCCCGGGGATCGGCCACTGGGCGGCCATCGGGTTCATCGAGGACTTGTTCGCCACCGGAGTGCTGTGCGGCATCATCACGTTCACGGTGATCCGGCTCCGCAATGACCCGCATAAGGAAGGCCGCCAGTCGCGGTTCTTCGGCTCGCACACCACGGCCGCCTGGGTCGTCCTTGGCATGATCGCCGCGGTCATCGTGACCCTGCTGATCTACCGGGGCGCGCAGCAGAACACCGGGGTGTTCCCCTACCCGCACGCGTGGGCGTTCGCCTCCTGGGTCGTCGCGCAGATACTGCACCCCCTCGGCTACGGGGTCAACAGCGTCCTCGAGGTCGTGTTCATCCTCGCCCAGCTCGGCGTGGTGCTCGCGTTCCTGGTGGTCGTGACCTACTCCAAGCACCTGCACATCGGCCTGGCCCCGCTGAACATCCTGTTCTCCCGCCGCCCGGACGGCCTCGGCCCGCTGGAGCCGATGCGGTCCGGCGGGAAGGTGCTTGACTTCGAGGAGGCTGACCCGGACACGGACGTGTTCGGGATCGGCAAGGTGGAGGACCTGACCTGGAAGGGCATGCTCGACCTGGGCACCTGCACCGAGTGCGGCCGCTGCCAGTCGCAGTGCCCGGCCTGGGTAACCGGCAAGCTGCTGTCCCCGAAGCAGCTGATCCTGGACTTGCGCGACCACGCGTTCGCCAAGGCCCCGTACCTGCTGGCCACGGAAGAGGACCGGGTCACTCTCTCGGCGGAGGTCCTGGCCGAGGCGGAGCGGCCGCTGGTCGGCACTGCGGAGGAGCACGGGGTCATCGACCCCGAGGTGCTGTGGGCGTGCACCAACTGCGGTGCCTGCGTGAACGAGTGCCCGGTCGACATCGAGCACATCGACCACATCAACGGGATGCGCCGCCACCAGGTCCTCGTCGAGTCCGCCTTCCCGCAGGAAGCGACCACGATGCTGAACAACCTGGAGCGGCGCGGCAACCCCTGGGGCATGGCCGAGGACAAGCGCCTGGAGTGGATCACCGAGCTGGACTTCGAGGTCCCCGTCCTGGACGGCAAAATCCCTGATGACGTCGAGTACCTGTACTGGGTCGGCTGCGCTGGGGCCCTGGAAGACAGGGCGAAGAAGGCCACCAAGGCCATCGCCGAGCTGCTCACCGTGGCCGGCGTGAAGTTCGCCGTCCTGGGCCCGATGGAGGCGTGCACTGGTGATCCCGCCCGCCGGCTTGGCAACGAGTTCGTATTCAGCATGCTCGCCCAGCAGAACATCGAGACGCTGAATGAGGCCGGCGTGGCCGCGGGATCCGGGAAGAAGGTCATCGCCTCCTGCCCGCACTGCTTCAACACCATCTCCCGCGAGTACCCGCAGCTCGGCGGGAACTACGAAGTCGTCCACCACACCCAGCTCCTGGCGAAGCTCGTCGCGGAAGGCAAGCTGACGCCGGTGAACCCCGTGGACGAGAAGATCACCTACCACGACCCCTGCTTCCTCGGCCGGCACAACAAGATCTACACCCCGCCACGGGAGATCATTGACGCCGTCCCCGGCACCCAGGCCGAGGAGATGCACCGCTGCAAGGGCAAGGGCTTCTGCTGCGGCGCCGGCGGTGCCCGCATGTGGCTCGAAGAGCGCACCGGCAAGCGGATCAACGAGGAGCGGATCGAGGAGGCCCTGGCCTTGAACCCCGACACCGTCTCTACCGCCTGCCCCTACTGCATGGTCATGCTCGGCGACGCCATCAACGCCAAGAAGGCCGCCGGCGAGGCTAAGCAGTCCCTCGAGGTCATCGACGTCGCACAGCTCCTCGTCCGCTCGGTCAAGCTCCGCGAGGACGCGGCCAGGGAAACCGGCGCCTGAGACAAAGGGACCAAAAACCGGTCATCCCGCTTCGCTTTTTCCTCCCCGCTCAGGTGGATGTGCCTTACCGGTCCTGGACGGTGCACTTTCCGGACTGCTGTCTCCAGGCTGGACATCAGGCTGGGGTCGTTCGGCCCGCGCGGGCGGCCGGCGGCCATCAGAGGTCTCCGGCGCACGGGCAGTCGGGCGGCGCGAGGTCTGGGCCGGCCAGACCTACGATGAGCTCATCGCGACGGATTGCGGGGTTGTGCCGCAGTACGTCGAACCGTGCGTCCCGGTACTGGCGGCCAAGCCCGCCGTACCGCTCGATTACCAGCCAGCCGCTCCAGCGGGCCTCGGCATCGTTCATCGTGTACAGCCTGGTACCAGCGCGGCGTGGCAGGCCGACGAGCCAGGCGATGCCGATCCCGCAGGCGCCGCGGATACAGTCGGCGACACCAGTCGCGACGCTGTAGGCGATGCTCGCGGTCGGGTGATTCCACCGGCAGCTGCCTGGTGAGGGCAGCCGGAATGCGGCGGCTGGAACCTTCGGTGTTTCCGTTGCGTTACTAATGACCCAACGGGGGTTGTCTTTTCTGTACAGGTTGCTACCGTAGAACACGTCACTGGCCTTTCTCGGTGGTTCCTGAGGACGGGTGGTGTTTCGCTGGGTCGGTGTGGCAGCACCGGCCCAGCGGTATTTCCAGGGTTTATGTCGTGATTGACCAAAGGCGCAGTGCGGCGCTGACGGTGATCCTGGAACCGGGCGTCTCAGCCTGCGTGGTACGGCAGGGGCGCGTGCGCTCGTGCAGAGCGGAAGCGGACGCAGCGAGTAAGCACTGATGGCATGGCCTCCTAATCAAAATCGCCGGCTCGCGCGAGGCCCGATGGCTAGCGATCTCTTGATCGGTAACCCTTCGGGTCACCGCTCGACCCCGTTGTCGGCGGGTCGCTTGAGGATGCCTTCTGCGTTCTGATTTCATGGTGCATCGAGCACGTGCAGTTGGCAAGTGCCAAAATCAAGTGCCATACTCATGTGCCATCGGCATCATCCCGCCTGATGGAATCTGTGACATCAGTCCAAAAGACTTCGCACACCGGAAGGAAGCGACCCCGAGTGCCGGAAGTGCACAGCCCCACACTCCGCCGCCGTGAGCTGGGCGTCCGCCTGAGGGCGCTTCGTCTTGAGCAAGGGCTGACGGTTGAGCAGGTCGCCGAGCTGTTGCTCTGCTCACCCTCAAAGGTGAGCCGAATGGAGACCGGCCAGCGCGGTGCGACGGCTCGGGACATCCGCGACCTGTGCGGCATCTACGGTGTCATCGACGGTGCTCAAGTCGCGCACATGATGGAGCTTGCGAAAGAAGGCAAGCAGCAAGGTTGGTGGCAGTCCCACGATCTCGACTTCGCACCCTATGTGGACCTGGAGCAGGCCGCCGCGGCAACTAGTTACTTCCAATCAACGCTCGTTCCCGGGCTGCTGCAGACGGTCGACTACATGCGGGGGATGTACGCGGGCGGACTGCCCGGCGAATTTACGCCAGAAAGAACCGACGAGCTAATGAAGGTTCGGTTCAGGCGGCAAGAGATACTGACCAGGGATCCGCCGCTGCCGTTGCATACGATCCTAGATGAAGCGGTTCTGCACCGGGTTGTGGGTAGTCCGTCCACAATGTCCGCGCAATTGCAGCATCTCAACGTGGTGGCAAACTTGCCCAGCGTGACGTTGCAAGTTCTGCCATACGCTGCGGGCGCGCACCCGGCAATGGACAGCATGTTTAACATCCTTGAGTTCGACGTGGTGCCGCCTGTGGTATATGTAGAGGGCTTGATGGGTATGCTGTACATCGAGCGCGAGTCTGAAGTCGCACGTTACCGGCAGGTATTCGAATTCCTGCGTAGCATCGCATTGAATCCACAAGAGACAATCGCGCTGGTGTCCGAGATCGCTGCCGGGTACGGCTCGGCTGATTAGGGATGCCATGACTCTGTAACTTAGAACATGGTTTCGATCACGGAACATAGTAGAATTGCCAATTTAGTCTGGCGTCCTCTTTGGTGTGCGCCAGACTGCGGCGTGAGGGGAGGGTTATGTCCATCGGCTTTAACGAAAATGATCGTCGCTCCTGGCGGAAGGCGATCCGAAGCATTAATAATGGTGCCTGCGTGGAAGTTGCCGCGACTAGCGGGATGGTCGTCGTCCGGGATTCAATGGATCCTGACGGGCTGATTATGCATTATCCGGTGAACTCCTGGTTGCCGTTCGTCGCGAAGGCGCGGCAAGGCGGTTTTGACACGCTGCGTTAGCGCGAGGCCGTTCGGTCTCGCGTGAGGCTCACGTGGTTGCCGAACGGCCGTGTGTCTTGGTCCGTTCTAGCCGAGGACTTGCTGCAGGTCCCCCGTTTACTGGACGGTTTCCGCCGCTTCTTCTGTTTGTTGGTTTCCCCTGTTAAAATATGACCTCCTGCTAGGTCCAGAACAGGGTGATCAACATGTCCCTCCACCCGGACGTCGGCAGCGTGGCCGCTCAGCAAGGTTTGCCTTGGCGTAAACCCAGGCGCAGCATCAACGCGGGTAATTGCGTGGAAGCTGCGGCCGATTCGAATGGGATTATAATCCGTGACTCCACAAACCGCGCAGCGGTGACGATCCGCTACTCCCGCCAAGCGTGGCTCATCTTCCTTGACCGCGCGAGAAACGGCAATTTCGACGTCACAGCCGTGTAGTTACCGGGCGCTGGCCCGCCGTCCGTTCCGCTGCGCGGCTGCACCCGGCAGCGGTCAAGGCGGCAACACAACGGCGGGTTGGAACTGAGGCTGAGCCACAGCAAGCCAGCTCTTCCTGTAGGATGTGCGAGCGAGGACAGGACAGGTGCCCTCTCGTGGGTACTGTCGTGGCGTGCGGATGTAGTTCAATGGCAGAACATCAGCTTCCCAAGCTGACAGTGCGGGTTCGATTCCCGTCATCCGCTCCAAGCATGAAGGCCCAGGTCGGATTCGATTTCCGAACGCTGGGCCTTCGATCGTTTCGGCGGTTGATCGGCCGTCGTGCGATTAGCCAGCCGCCCCGGTCGCGTCGGGACGGGCGTGCGGTCTGGGGGGCCGACGCGCCCGCCGCGCCGGGCAGGCACAGAGGCCAGCCTGATGAGTATGCGAACTGGCTACGTGCGGTCTCTCGACTTCATTTCTCGTCGTGGTAGGCGCGCAGCTCGCGGCGTGCCTGGTGTCGGCTGCGGCGGCGCTCTTGGCGACAGAAGAAGGTCCACTCCGGGCCTCCGCTGACACCCCCGCAGTCGTACTTCCAGTAGTCAGTGGCACGCCAGTAACAGCCGCTTGTGCGGTAGCCAACGTATGCGCTGTTGGCGGTGATCTCATCCGGCAGCGTGCACGGTCCCCACCGGTGATCATGCTCAGGCACGCAGGTCACCATCGGCGCGTCGGTCATCCCCACCCGCCAAGGGCGGGTCTTGTCGGTCTTGCTCATACCGGTCGCCTTTCGGCTCCGGGACGCCCCTGGTTGGGGCTGCCCTAAGACCGGATGCACCGTGATCACCTCCGACTTCACGCGCGTTGGTTCCGGACGGAAAGCGACGTCGCCTCTCAGAATCTGGCCCCAAGTTATCCGCGGGCAGGAGCGTGCCTTGCCACCGACACCGACACCGACCGGGCTCCCCAAAGCCCGCGCGACCTCGCGGCCCGACCATTGATCTCGTAGTAATGCTGGGTATGCGACACCATCGCCTTGGATTCCCGTCTCATGGGACAAATGATAGGCGCCATTCCTACGACGGCCACGGCCCAGGGATCCGCAGCTATCGAGGCGACGGGGAGAACTAGCGGCAGGGAGTTGGTGCAGGTCGCCGACCTCATGTCGTGCCATTAACTTCGGTGAAGAGGGGGTAATCACGGTCACTCGCGGACTCACCGTGCCGCAGGTCAGGCCCTGTTCGCCGCCGTATGACACAGATTCCCAAGCTGACAGTGCGGGTTCGATTCCCGTCATCCGCTCCAAGCATGAAGGCCCAGGTCGGATTCGATTTCCGAACGCTGGGCCTTCGCCGTCCGTGAAGGTTGGTGGGTGGTCGGGCCATTGGCGACCAGGTTCGCCTTAGGCTCTGTGAGTGCGTCGTGGGGGTGCCCAAACACCCCGTGCTACAGCCCTTGCCGCGCCACATTTGGCGGCCGACCGGCAGGGGTTAGCCCGACACGGATGTGATGCCGGAGCTGGAAATCTGAAAGCCCCTGCCGTTTGTGGTGGTGCAGGTGACGCCGGTGGTGGCCGATTCGCAGAGGAACGGGCCGACGCCTGTCTCCGTTCCGTAGGCGAGGGTGGGCGTGCCGTCCCCCGCGTTGCTGAGGCATTGCTGGCCTGTGCAGGTCGTGTACGCTGCCGGTGCCGCCCATGGTCACCGACTGGGCGGGTGTGCCCGTCAGGCACAAGGCCTCGGTCAGGCTGACCTGGCAGCTGATGTTGCCCGACGGTGAGACGAACTCGCCGCCTGTGGCTGTCTGCATGGGCACGAGCTTGAAGCTGGTGGCCGACGTAGGCGCGGATGATGTCGATTGTCCAGTCGAAGCGCCAGGCGCGGTCGATGAGGAGCCGGCGGACGAGGTCGCCCCGGCATCGGGCGATGCCGTCGGGGACTGTACCGCGGACGCCGGGGACGTGGCTTGGGCGGAAGCCGACGAGCTTGAGTCTTGCGCGCTACATCCGACGATGAGAATCGCGGCAACGGTGAGGGCGGCCCCCGTCAGCAACGTCCGGCGAGCGACAATCCTGGTCATCCTCTTAAATCCTCTCTCAACAAGCACGGTCCACGCCAAGCACGACGGGAGACGACGTACCGTCCCACGCACCTTCAAACAATATCAAACGATATCGCTCAACATTAGTGTGTGAGTCCGGTATCGGCCTATGGGAGCGGTCCCGGCGTGGGTTCAGGGGCACTAGCTGAGTTTCTGGCACCGGCCGCTGCACGCGATGACCGACGCCTTCACCGCGGCAGGCTTCCGGATATCGGTCATCAGCGAACCCGCACCCGCGCCCGATACCCCCCGCGAGCTGTTCCCCGACGGCATCCGGGACAAGCTCATCCCGCGCTTCCTTTGCTTCCTGTTCTTCGTCCTGCAGGCGTGACACTCTTGGGCCATTAGCGGGCCATTAACCCCGGTAATCAGGGGGTATTCACGGTTACGCAAGGAACTGCTCCGACTGGCGGCCGTTTTGACGATCCATGGGCCCGCATGTATTGGGTAGCGACGCCCGGAGGGCGGCCTAGCCCCGATCCGGAGAGGTGCGGGCAGGATAATTTGACTCCCGCGTCGTGACATGCGTCACAGACACTCACGTGTTGAGCTATATGAGCGCAGGCATGCATCGCCTACCTAGACCAGGCGTGCTCGCAATAATCCGGCCAAGGCGTACACCGCCAAATGCGGTCAAAGGTACCCTTACAGGTATGAATCCCTCCGAGGAGATCACCCCGCAGTATGCCGAGCGCCTGGTGGCGCTGCTTGGCATGATGGGTGATCTCGGTCGCGACCGCCTGGCCTTCCTGGTTGGTCACATGGCCGCTAAGGACGTCGACCTCGCCATCGAGGCGTTCGGCGCGCTCATGGGCACGGAACTGCCGCTTGAAGATTCGTTAGCAGGCTGCCTCCTTACCTGCCACGCCGGACACACCGTGATCAGAGTCTGCGGCAGGACTCACCAGGCTGGTAACAAGTTCCCTCATCACTCGGGGGGGAGCAGCCGGGTGGCGGCCGTGGTGGGTCACACTCGGGTAGGCTGGTGCGTTGGACAGGCCATTTTCCGGGTCCTTGCGAGCAGGCGAGACTTCCGGTCGCCCGCTCCCGTCGGGTCATGGTGCGCTGGGCTGGAACCACGCACCCGTTCGGAATAGATCTTGGCTTTCCCCTGCTCGGAATCTGGGATGTCGCGTTGAGTAAGGAGTGCTGCCGCGGTGTCGGTGACAGATGTTGAGAAGCGGCCCGGAAGCGACCGGGGCGAGGTCGTGCTGAAGGAAGCCGGGCGGCGCCGGACGTTCGCGGTTATCAGCCACCCGGACGCGGGCAAGTCCACGCTGACCGAGGCGCTCGCGCTGCACGCGGCCGCCATCAACACCGCGGGCGCGGTGCATGGCAAGGCGGGGCGGCGCGGAGTCACCTCCGACTGGATGGCGATGGAGCGCGACCGTGGCATCTCCATCACCTCCGCGGTGCTGAAGTTCGACTACGACGGGCACGTTCTCAACCTGCTCGACACGCCAGGACACGCGGACTTCTCCGAGGACACCTACCGGGTCCTTGAGGCCGTTGACTGCGCGATCATGCTGCTTGACTCGGCCAAGGGCCTTGAGCCGCAGACGCTGAAGCTGTTCGACGTGTGCCGGTCGCGGCATGTGCCCGTGGTGACGTTCGTGAACAAGTGGGACCGGCCTGGGCGAGAGCCGCTTGAGCTGCTCGACGAGATCGAGCAGCGGATCGGGCTGCGGCCGACCCCGCTGAACTGGCCGGTGGGGATCGCCGGGGACTTCCGTGGGCTAGTCGAGCGTTCGACCGGCGAGTACACCGCGTACACGCGGCGGCCGGGCGGTGCAGAAAAGGCCCTGGAACAGCGTTTCGGCGCCGACGCGGCCAGGGAGCGCGAAGGGGCCGCCTACGACGCGGCCGACGAAGAGCTCGCGCTGCTCACGGAGATCGGCGCCGAGGTAGACATGCCGTCGTTTCTCGCCGGGGAGTCGTCACCGGTGCTTTTCGGTGCGGCGCTGCCGAACTTCGGCGTGCGGCGGCTGCTCGACGCCATGTGCGACCTGGCACCAGCGCCCGCGCCGCGGGCGTCCGTCAAGGGTGACGAGCGTGCCGTGGACGCGCCGTTCTCCGGGCTCGTGTTCAAGGTGCAGGCCAACATGGACCCGGCGCACCGGGACCGGGTGGCGTTCGTGCGCGTCTGCTCGGGCAAGTTCGAGCGCGGCATGGTGCTGACGCATGCCGCGACGGGGCGGCCGTTCGCGACCAAGTACGCGCAGGCGATGTTCGGGCAGGAGCGGGAGACGGTCGAAACCGCGTTCCCCGGCGACGTGATCGGGCTGGTGAACGCGACCGCGCTGCGGCCCGGTGACACGCTTTATGCGGAAATTCCGGTTTCGTACCCGCCGATCCCGTCATTCGCGCCCGAGCACTTCGCCGTCGTGCGGTGCAAGGATGCCGGGAAGTACAAGCAGTTCAGGCGCGGAATCGACCAGCTCGACACCGAGGGCGTGGTGCAGGTGCTCTCCTCGGACCTGCGCGGCGACCAGGCGCCAGTGCTTGCCGCCGTCGGGCCGCTGCAGTTCGACGTGGTGCTGCACCGGCTCGAGCACGAGTTCGGTGCCAAGTCGGAGCTCTCGCACCTCGACTACGAGATCGCCCGGCTAACCGACGAGGCTGGCATGGAGACGCTGGCGGGCGCGCGCGGGGCCGAGGTGCTGACCCGGCGGCTCGACGGGGCGCTGCTCGCCCTGTTCGCCGACAAGTGGCGGCTCAACGCCATCCAGCGCGACAACCAGTCGCTGCGACTCGACTCGCTGCTCGCGGGCGTCGCCGCCGAATAGCGGGTTCCCCGGCTGGCCGTTCGCGGGCGCCGTTGGTCACTTCAGGCGCGCGACGTCGATCTGGTCGAAGTCGCCGAAGCCGTTGGTGAGACGTCATGCCTGGTCAGACCGGTGGGCAAACCAAAGCGCGCTCGCTACTCGTGCGCTCCGTGCGTTTCCTGGTTGCCATGGAACGGGAGGTCGAGCTGGCTGATCACCTGTCCGTACGTGAACGCGGCGAGCTTGGCGATGTTGCTGTGCGCGCCGATGGGAGCCGCGCAGTCCGCGCCAGTCGCACCAATGGCGTCCAGGTCGCTCCTAGTGGCCTCCGGGCCGATGAAGCACGGGGCGATGGCCAGGCGGTTGACGCCCATCTCCTTCAGCCGCATCGCGCCCTCCTGAACCGACGGCACGCTGTCCGCGCATGCGGTGATGACGGGGAGGGCGAGCCGCGCCGCGAGTAGCACCGAGGTCACGTTGGCCGCCGCGGCCGCGTCCGGGCCACCGACCGTCGCGATGAGCACGCCGTCGGCGGCGGTGACGATGCTGAACAGTCGGACGCGGTCCGCGCGGGCGAGGCCGGCTTCGGCCAGCCGGATGTGCAGTACCTCGGCGATCATCGCGTTGGAGTTGATGAAGCCGCTGATGACCGCGTTCGTGCCGCTCGCCGCCACGGCCTCGCGCAACCTGCGGATAACCGGCGGGTTGACCGTGGCGATCAGCGGGATCACGACGGCGCACGGACCGCCGCCCTCGGGCCGCCGCGCGGTCGCGTCGGCGAGCACCGCGCGCAGGTCGGACTGGTCGTCGAACCCGCCGCCGTCGATGCGCGCGGCACGCACATCAACCGCAGGGTTGTCCACGCGGAGCACGGCGGCCAGTTCGGCGGCCGGACCGACGCTGAGGTCGGCATCCCTCCCGGGAACGGCGAGCACGAGGGCTGGCGCGCTCTGCGGCAGGATGGCCGGCACCGCACGGCGATGGCGGCCGCTCGCCCGCGGCGGGCGCATGGTCGACTGCCGCATGGGGAAAGCCTCGCCGCCACGGTCCGGGCCCCGGTCCGGGCCACGGTCTAGTCCGCGGGGAGGCACCTCCGGCCCGCGACCGGGCAGCTCAGGGCCGCGGGGCGGCAGGTCCGGTCCACGGGACGGCTGGGCGGGTCCGCGGCCAGGTAGTTCAGGCCCGCGTCCGCGCGGGCCGCCGCCGAGGTCGCCCGCCAGGTCAGCCATGGAATGGGACTGCCGGGTGGGAAACGGCCCGCCGGGCTGCCAGGTAGGCATGCCGTCGCTAGGCTGCCGCACGGGGAGGCCTGCCGAGGGGTCGCGAACATCCGTCACGAGTCGGAAGCCTAGCCCCAAGACGTGCGTTGACGCCTCAAAAGCGCCGAAAACGGTGAGGAACGGAATGGTTCCGCTACCAGGCACTAACGCAGTGTATCGGAAGTGAGCGCGCCGTGTCGGCGGCGAGGCGCAAAAACCGGGACGCGGTACAAAAGGGCACCCCGAAGCGACCCATCTTGCTACTAGTGAGTAACATAGGTGGAGGGCACCAACTCAGGCGGAGCGTACATGAGCCACTACAAGAGCAATCTCCGGGACATCGAGTTCAACCTGTTCGAAGTACTCGGCCGCGAGAAGGTCCTAGGAACTGGGCCGTTTGCCGAGGTCGACGAGGAAACAGCGCGGGACATGCTGGCCGAGGTCAACAGGATCGCGCTCGGGCCGATCGCCGACTCGTTTGTCGACAGCGATCGCAATCCTCCGGTCTTCGACCCGGCGACCGGCGACGTGACGATGCCCGAGTCCTTCAAGAAGTCGTACCGCGCTCTCATAGACGCGGAGTGGTGGCGGCTGTCGGTGCCGCCGGAGCTTGGCGGCACCGTGGTGCCGAGGTCGCTCCAGTGGGGGGCCGCCAGCTTCATCCTCGGGGCCAACCCGGGCCTTTGGATGTACTCCAACGGGCCGACGTTCGCCACGGTCCTGTGGCATCTCGGCACCCCCGAGCAGAAGCGGTTCGCCGAGTTGGCGGTCGAGCGCCAGTGGGGCGCGACGATGGTGCTGACCGAGCCGGATGCCGGCTCAGACGTTGGCGCGGGCCGGACCAAGGCGATCGAGCAGCCGGACGGAACCTGGCACATCGAGGGCGTGAAGCGCTTCATCACCGGCGCAGAGCACGACATGGCGGAGAACATCTTCCACCTGGTGCTCGCCCGGCCGGAGGGCGCGGGCCCGGGCACTAAGGGCCTGTCCATGTTCCTGGTCTCCAAGTACCAGGTGAATGAGGACGGCTCGCTCGGCGAGCGCAACGGCGTCAAGGTCACCAACGTTGAGCACAAGATGGGGCTGAAGGTCAGCACGACCTGCGAGCTGACCTTCGGCGGCGACCCGGACCGGCCGGCGGTCGGCACCCTCGTCGGCGGCGTGCACGACGGCATCAGGCAGATGTTCATGATCATCGAGCATGCCCGGATGCTGGTCGGGACGAAGGCGATCGAAACCCTGTCCACCGGCTACCTCAACGCGCTTGACTACGCCAGGAACCGCGTGCAGGGCTCGGATCTCACGACGCAGAACGACAAGGCCTCGCCCCGCGTGACGATCATCCACCACCCGGACGTGCGCCGGATGCTCATGCTGCAGAAGGCCTACACCGAGGGCATGCGGGCGCTGGTGCTCTACACGGCCGCGCAGCAGGACGCCGTGCAGATCGCCGCCTACAACGGCGAGCAGGACCCGGCGGCTGCGGCGCGCAACGACCTGCTGCTCCCGGTGGTCAAGGGCCTGGGGGCCGAGCGGGCGTACGAGATGCTCACGGTGTCCTTGCAGACACTCGGTGGGTCGGGCTTCCTGCAGGACTACCCGATCGAGCAGTACATCAGGGACTCGAAGATCGATTCCCTCTATGAGGGCACCACGGCCATCCAGTCCCTGGACTTCTTCTTCCGCAAGATGGTCCGCGACCAGGGGGCTACGGTTAAGGCACTGCTCGCCGAGGTCGCCGCCTTCGCGGCGGTCGAAGACGACCACGACGGCCGCCTCAAGGCCGAGCGGGCGGGCATCGCCGAGGGCGTCGGCCACTTCGAGGCGATGCTGAACGCCATGACGGGCTTCCTGATCGGCTCCTTCGAGCAGCCGGAAGAGATCTACAAGGTCGGGCAGCAGTCCGTGCGGCTGCTGCTCGCCTTCGGTGACCTGATCGTCTCGTGGCTGCTCGCCCGGCAGGCCGAGGTCGCCGCGGACGCGCTCGACAACGCGGACGAGCTCAGCGAGTCGGACCGTGACTTCTACACCGGCAAGCTCGCTGCGGCGCGGTTCTTCGCCACAACGGTCCTGCCGCGCCTGGAGAGCGACCGCAGGATCATCGAGGAGACCACCAACGACCTCATGCAGGTCCCGGAGGGCGCGTTCTAGCCGCAGCTCCCAAAGACGACGGTGGATCGTTACGAGTACCGGGGTACTCGTAACGATCCACCGTCTTTCGGGCTTACTTAGAGCCCCTGCTGCTTCTTGAGGTCGCGCAACTGGTCATCGACGGACGGCGCGCCAGCCGAGCGGGACCGCGGCGCAGGCCCCGACGCTCGCGCCAGCCTGCGCGTCGGCAGAGCGCTGCGCAGCACCCAGGCCGCGAGCACGCCACCGACCAGCCCGCCGATGTGGCCGATCCAGCTCACTCCCGGCGTGCCGGGGATGGCAACCTCCAGGATCGTCCAGTACAGCACGCCCGCCACGAGGCCGACGCCGATGTCGATGAAGTTCCGGTCGAAGAACCCGCGCACTAGGACGTATCCGAAATATCCGAAGATAATCCCCGACGCCCCCACCGTCAGCTCGTTGCTTGCCTGGAACAGCCAGACGGCCATCCCGCTCGTCACCGCCACGATGAGCGTGACCAGCAGGAACCGCCCGATGGACCGGTAGGCCGCGAGCACGCCGAGCACGAACAGCGGCACCGAGTTGCCCTCGATGTGCTGCCAGGAGAAGTGCAGGAACGGCGCGGTGAAGATGTCAGGCAGCCTGCTCAAGTGCTCTGGCAGGATCCCGAACTCCGTGTCAAGCCGGTACCCGTCCGCCCAGTTGACTACCTGGAGCAGCCAGATCAGCCCGAGGAACACGGCCATCACGATCAGCGCGTCGCGGAACTTCCGCAGAGTCATACCGCACCCCTATCACGACCACGCGAGCATCCGCATTGGGTCTTCCAGCATCGAGCCTACGTCCCGAAGCACCGCTGATCCCAATTCGCCGTCCACGATCCTGTGGTCGAACGAGAGCGACAGCGTGGTCACCTTCCGCACGGCAAGCTCGCCGGAAACAACCCATGGCAGGTCGCGCACCTGGCCGAATGCCAGGATCGCGGCCTCCCCTGGCATCAGGATAGGCGTCCCCGCGTCCACTCCGAACACGCCCACGTTCGTGATCGTGATGGTCCCGCCTGCCAGGTCAGCTTGTGTCGTCTTGCCCGCCCGCGCCGTCGCCGCTAGCCCGTCGATCGCCTGGGCGAGCCCGGCGAGCGGTAGCGCGTCAGCCGCCTTCACGTTCGGCACGAGCAGCCCGCGCTCGGCCGCGACCGCGATGCCGAGGTTCACCGGCCGCTTCACGACGATCTCCTGTGCGGCCTCATCCCAGGAGGAGTTGATCACGGGATGCCGCCGCACGGCGACGAGCAGTGCCTTCGCCACGAACAGCAGCGGCGACACCTTGACCCCGGCGAACTCAGGCAGTTCGCGGGCTCTGCGCACGGCGGCCATCGTTTCCGTGACGTCCACCTGAAGGAACTCGGTCACATGCGGCGCGGTGAATGCGCTGGCCACCATCGCCAAGGCGGTGTGCTTGCGCACTCCGCGTACCGGAATCCGCTCTTCGGAAGATCCGGAAGAAGATCCTGAGGTCTGCCGCGGGCTGCGGTCAGCGACAGCGTGCGGCTGGTCACCCGGTATCTCTGTGGGTACGTCCGAACGAGTTCTTGCTTCGACCGCCGCGCGCTCAACATCTTCTCTGGTGACCGAGCCTTCCGGCCCGCTCCCCGTTAGCCCGCCAAGATCAACGCCGAGATCCCTGGCAAGGCGCCGCACGGGCGGCTTCGCAAGAAATCTGCTTACCCCCGGGGGCAGACCCCCGGGTGACCCCCCGAATGGAGGGGCTCCCGCCCCCCCATCCCCCCCTGGGGGTCCGCCCGCAAAAGGCGCGGCCGGACCCGGGAGGTCTGTGCGGGTTCTGGCGGAGCCGCCGGTGGGACCCCCCGGTGACCCGCCGAATGGAGGGGCGGCTCGCTGGGCGGGGGGCTGAGGAGGCGGAGCGGGAACGCCAGGCGGAAGCTTGATCCCGGCGGGGAACGCCGGATTCCCGGGCGCGCCGCCGGCTGGCGGCCCTCCCATCGGCGGCGCGGACGGCGTGGCCGGGTAGGAGCCTGGCCGTGTCGGCGGCTTCTTCCGTGGCCGGCGGCTCGTCGACCCAGGCTTGACGCCGTAGCCGACGAGCACCGGCTGGCGTGCCCCTGATCCCGGCGCGTCCTTCGCCTCCGGCGCCTTTGCCTTCTTTGGGTCTGATGCCGGGTTCTCGGGCTGCGAGGGTTCCGTCTCCGCGCCCTCCGCGCTCGGCACGTCAATCGCGATGATCGGGATCCCGACGTCGACGGTCTGTCCCTCGCTGACGAGCAAGGCGCTGACGGTGCCCGCGTAGGGGCTCGGCAGCTCGACGACCGCCTTCGCCGTCTCGATGTCCACGATGATCTGGTTGATGGTCACCGTGTCACCGGGCTTGACGTGCCAGGACACGATATCGGCCTCGGTGAGGCCCTCCCCGACGTCGGGGAGCCTGAACTCCTTCTTCACTTCCCCTCCTGCCTAGCTGCGGGTCGCCCTGTGGTGACCGTTTTCTGTGCCTCCCGCTCGGCTGCAAACCAAGCCTCGCTCGCCACGCTGGTCTCCCAGGTCAGTAGCTGAACGTGCGGTCGACCGCGTCCAGGATCCGGTCCAGGTCAGGCAAGTAGTGGTCTTCCACCCTTGCGGCCGGGTACGGGATGGCGAACCCGCCGACCCGCAGCACGGGGGCCTCCAGGTGGTAGAAGCAGTGCTCGGTCACCCGGGCCGCGATCTCGGCACCGAGACCCGCGTAGACGGGCGCCTCGTGGGCGATCACGCAGCGGCCGGTGCGGGCCACCGATGCCTCGACCGTGGCCATGTCGAGCGGCGAAAGCGAGCGCAAGTCGATCACCTCGATGGACCGGCCGTCCTCGCTAGCCGCAAGCGCCGTCTCGAGGCAGGTACGGACGAGCGGCCCGTAGGTGAGCAGCGTCACGTCGTTCCCGTCGTGCACCGTGCGCCCCTTGTCGAGGGGGAGCGCGTCGGACAGGGGAGCGGCGGTGTCGACCTCCGCCTTGTCCCAGTACCGCCGCTTGGGCTCGAAGAAGATTACCGGGTCCTCGGAGGCGATCGCGAGCTGGATCATGGCGAACGCGTCGGCGGGATCGGCGCAGGCGACCACCCGGAGCCCCGCCGTGTGCGCGAACAAGACCTCGGGCGACTCGCTGTGGTGCTCAACGGCACCAATACCGCCGCCGAAGGGGATGCGGATCACCACCGGCAGCGTGACGGTGCCGCGGGAGCGGTACCGCATCTTCGCGAGCTGGCTGATGATCTGGTCCATCGCCGGGTAGACGAAGCCGTCGAACTGGATCTCGCAGACCGGCCGGTAGCCGCGCAGGGCCAGGCCGATCGCGGTGCCGACAATCCCGGACTCCGCCAGCGGCGTGTCCACCACGCGGTGCTCGCCGAAGTCCTTCTGCAGCCCGTCCGTCACCCGGAAGACGCCGCCTAGCCTGCCGACGTCCTCCCCCATGATCATGACCTTGGGGTCGTTCTCAAGGGACCGGCGCAGCCCCTCGTTCAGTGCGCGCGAGAGGGTGATCTTCGTCATCGCTCGGCTCCCTCATCCTCGAATCCCGCCAGGTAGGCCGCGTACTGGGCGCGCTCGGCGTCGAGGATCGCGTTCTCGCCTGCGTACACGTGGTCAAACAGTGCGAGCGGCGGCGGATCGGGCAGTGCCAGGCACGCTGCGCGCAGCTTGGCGGCAAGCTCGTCCGCCTCCGTCTCGACCTGCTCGAAGAACGCGCTGTCCGCCTCGCCGGTGCGGGCCAGATAGGACCTGACGCGCTCGATCGGGTCCCGCAGCCGCCAGGTCTCAAGCTCGCTCGCCAGCCGGTACCTGGTCGGGTCGTCGGTGGTGGTGTGCGCGCCCATGCGGTAGGTGAAGGCCTCGATGAGCGTGGGCCCCTGGCCCTCGCGGGCGGCGCGCATCGCCTGCCGGGTGACCGCGTAGCAGGCGAGCACGTCATTGCCGTCGACCCGGACCCCGGGGAATCCGAAGCCGCTCGCCCGCTGGTAGATCGGGGCGCGGCTCTGCCGCTCGGGCGGCGCGGAGATCGCGAACTGGTTGTTCTGGCAGAAGAACACCACCGGGGCATTGAACACCGACGCCCAGGCGAACGCCTCGCTCACGTCTCCCTGGCTGGTCGCGCCGTCGCCGAAGTAGGCGATCACGGCCTCGTCCTCGGACGCGTCCCGCTGGACGCCCATCGCGTAGCCGGTGGCGTGCAGCGTCTGGTTGCCGATGACGATCGTGTAGAGGTGGAACTTGTGCTCCTCCGGGTCCCAGGACCCGTTGTTGACGCCGCGGAACATCTCGATCAGCCGTATCGGGTCGAGGCCCCGGCACCAGGCGACGCCATGCTCACGGTAGGAGGGGAACGCCATGTCCTTGGGGGACAGGGCCCGCGCCGAGCCGATCTGAGCGGCCTCCTGGCCGAGCAGGGAGGCCCACAGGCCAAGCTCGCCCTGGCGCTGCAGCGCGATCGCCTCGCTGTCTATCCGGCGAACAAGCACCATGTCGCGGTACATGCCCTTGATATCTACGTCGCCCAGGGGATAGTCGGGATGCTCGACCCGCTCGCCCTCGGGCGTTAGCAACTGAATGCTCTCGGTGGTCACGTGCCACTCCTTCTCGTCGTGGCCGCGCGGTGGGATCGCCATCGCCGGCCTGACCAGGCTGGACGCCCCGTGGTTATACGCTTCATGGGCGCTGGCCGCGAGGCTGGGCGCACATTAGGTTCACGCACCTGAAGATATATGCCCCAACTTGTGCCCCCGATTCAACGGTAGGGTCTGCCGTCGAGAGTTAGCCCGCAGCTCGGGGGGTACGGGGCCGTCCCCCGGGAGAGGACAGCTACGTGGCCAGAGTGATCGTCGACGTCATGCTTAAGCCGGAGATTCATGATCCGCAAGGGGAAGCGGTGCTCAGTGCATCACATCGCCTCGGCTTCGGCAACGTGACAGGCGTCCGCCAGGGAAAGCGCTTCGAGCTTGAGATCGAGGGAGCCGCCGATGGCCCCGCGCTCGCTGCCATTGAGGAACTGTCCCGCGACCTGCTGGCTAACCCGGTGATCGAGGAATTCACCATCCATAGCACGGAGTGATTCGCCAGACACGAACTGACGCATTTGATTACGGCCGCGTGTCGCGGGAAATCTCCAGTTACGTGAGAACACTGTCAACTCCTGGGGGGGCGGCCAGCCCCATAACCTCCGGGGCGTGCCCAAGGGGTCCGCTTCCCGGAGGACACCCCCGGACCCTCGGGCGAGGGTATCGGGCATGCGAATGACGCGGCCGAAGGTCCGATTCTGCCTCGTGTTCGAGCGAGAACTGCTGAGTGTTCCCGTAATGCGCCAAGTCCTTGGTGACACGCTGCGCGGGATCGGCGTCAGTGAGGACTCCGTCGCCGACATCCTGCTTGCCGCCACCGAGGCGTGCACCAACGTCGTCCTCCACGCGGGGCAGTCCGCCCCGGCTTACACAGTGGCGGCGACCGTGGACGGCGCCGCTTGCCGGGTGGAGGTCACCGACGCCGGCCAGGGCTGTTCAGGGAGAAAGCGCGGCAGGATCCGGCGGAGCGGGGATCTCGCCGAATCCGGACGGGGATTCGCGATCATGCGCGCCTGCGTCGACGGGGTGACCCTGCGCACGGCGCCAGGCCAGGGCACCCGTGTGGTGCTCGACAAACGCATCCGCTGGGAGCCGTCACCCTTGGCCCGCACAGCATTACCCGCGCTCGCCGCCATTACCCGCGCTCGCCTCCGCGCGCTCGGGACCCCTGTCCTTCCCTCGTCACTTAGTCGCTCGTTCCTCGCTCCCTCGTTCCTCAGTCCAGGACAGGGGCGCGCGCTTTGGCTCGCGCTCGACGGGTCAGTCTGCCCAGGTAAGCTCATATGACGTGCGTATAGGCGTTGTCACGTTCCCTGGATCATTGGACGACACCGATGCGGCCCGCGCCGTGCGATACGCGGGGGCAGAGCCGGTCCCGCTGTGGCACGCTGAGCACGACCTGCGCGGCGTCGATGCGGTTATCCTCCCCGGGGGCTTTTCCTACGGCGACTACCTGCGCTGCGGTGCGATCGCCAGGTTCTCCCCGGTGATGGGCGAGCTGATCCCCGCGGCTAAGGCGGGACTGCCGGTGCTTGGCATCTGCAATGGCTTCCAGATCCTCTGCGAGGCGCACCTGCTGCCTGGCGCGCTCACCAGGAACGCGGACTTGCGGTTCATCCACGCCGATGTGCGGCTGACCGTGGCGAGCACGACGACTCCCTGGTCGGCTGGCTTCGCGGACGGCCAGCGGCTCACCGTGCCGATCAAGAACGGCGAGGGGGCGTTCGTCGCCGACCAGGCCACCCTCGACGAGCTTGAGCGCACCGGCCGGGTGGTCGTCCGGTACTCCGACGGCGCGCTCAACGGGTCCACCCGCGACATCGCGGGCATCTGCAACGAGGCAGGCAACGTCGTGGGCCTGATGCCGCACCCTGAGCACGCTATCGACCCGCTGACCGGCCCGTCCGCGGACGGACTCGGCTTCTTCAACTCGATCGTGGGGGCACTGACCGGAGCGGGAGTACAGCGATGAGCGACGACCGAGGGACGAATCCCAGGACAAGCACTGACACGGTCGAGGTCGCGGCGCAGACCCCTGAGGTCCACCAGCCCTTCAAGGAGCTTGGCCTCACCGACGACGAGTACCAGAAGATCCGCGACATCCTCGGCCGCCGCCCTACCGCCGCCGAGCTGGCGCTGTACTCCGTCATGTGGAGCGAGCACTGCTCGTACAAGTCGTCCAAGGTGCACCTGCGCAACCTCGCGCCCGGCGCAGACCAGGCCAGGCACCTGCTGGCCGGCATTGGCGCGAACGCGGGCGTGGTGGATATCGGGCAGGGCTACGCGGTCACCTTCAAGATCGAGAGCCACAACCACCCGTCGTTCGTCGAGCCGCACCAGGGCGCAGCCACCGGCATCGGCGGCATCGTCCGGGACATCCTCGCGATGGGCGCCCGGCCGATCGCGGTCATGGACGCGCTGCGGTTCGGCCCGGCCGACGCCCATGACACCGCCCGCGTCCTGCCCGGCGTCGTCTCCGGCATCTCGTTCTACGGCAACTGCCTCGGCCTGCCGAACATCGGCGGCGAGCTCGCCTTCGACCCCTGCTACGCCGGGAATCCCCTGGTCAACGCGCTGTGCGTCGGGCTCATGAAGCACGATGACCTGAAGTCCGCCGTCGCGAGCGGCACGGGCAACAAGGTTGTGCTCTTCGGCTCGCGGACCGGTCCCGACGGCGTGGGCGGCGCGTCGGTGCTGGCGAGCGCCACCTTTGGCGGAGCCGAACTGGATGGCACAGCCGGTGAGGACGGCGGCAGGGCCGCGAAGCGGCCCTCGGTCCAGGTCGGCGACCCATTCATGGAGAAGCTTCTCGTCGAGTGCTGCCTTGAGCTGTTCGCGGCCGGGCTGATCGAGGGCATCCAGGACCTGGGCGCGGCCGGCGTCGCCTGCGCGACCACGGAGCTGTCCGCGGGCGGGGACGGCGGCATGGTCGTGGACATGGACGCCATCCCCCTCCGCGACCCGAACCTCACGCCCGCCGAGATCCTGATGAGCGAGTCGCAGGAGCGGATGATGGCGGTCGTCACGCCGGGACGCATCGACGCGTTCATGGACGTCTGCCGCAAGTGGGACGTCGAGGCCACCGTGATCGGCGAGGTCACCGCCGACGGCCTGCTGACCATGACCTGGCGCGGCACCACGGTCGTCGAGATCCCGCCGCAGACCGCCGCCGACGGCCCGGTCTACCAGCGGCCGCTCGCCCGACCTGACACGCTTGACGGCCTGCTGGCCAGCGGCCCGGAGAGCCTGGCACGGCCCGCGGACGGTGCGGCGCTCCGCGACACCCTGCTCACGCTGCTCGGCTCGCCTGGCCTGGCCGACAAGCGCTGGGTCACCCAGCAGTACGACAGCCGGGTGCGCGGCAACACCGTGCTCGCGATGCCAGAAGACGGCGGCCTGATCCGCGTCGACGAGGAGACCGGCCTCGGCATCGCCCTCGCCACCGACGGCAACGGCCGGTACTGCACACTCGACCCGTACCAGGGCACCCAGCTCGCGCTCGCCGAGGCCTACAGGAACGTTGCGATGACAGGCGCCGTGCCGGTCGCCGTCACCAACTGCCTCAACTTCGGCTCCCCGGAGGACCCGGCCGTCATGTGGCAGCTGGCGGAGGCCGTCCGCGGCCTCGCCGACGGTTGCAAGACCCTCGGCATCCCGGTCACCGGCGGCAACGTCAGCCTCTACAACCAGACGGGTGCTACCCCGATCCACCCCACCCCGGTGATCGGTGTACTTGGCGTCCACGAGGACGTGCGCCGCCGCCTGGCCGTCGGCTTCGCTGCTGAGGGCGCCCAGGTAGTGCTGCTCGGCACCACGCGCGAAGAATTCGGCGGTTCCGCGTGGGCTGAGGTCGCCCACCAGCATCTCGGCGGCCGTCCGCCGGCCGTCGACCTTGAGTCCGAACGTAAGCTGGCGATTCTCATTGGTGCCGCCGTTTCCGCGGGTGTGCTGGCTAGTGCCCACGACATCTCCGACGGCGGCCTGGCGATCGCCCTTGCCGAGGCCTGCCTGCACGGCGGCCGAGGCTGCGCGGTAACGCTTCCCGGCGACCCGTTCACGGCCCTGTTCAGCGAGTCCGCTGGCCGCGCCGTGGTTTCGGTCGCCCCCGGCCGCGAGGCGGAGTTCGCCGCCCTGTGTGCCGAACACGGTGTCCCGACGACGGTCCTCGGCCGGACCGGAGGCGACTCGCTCACGGTCGACAAGGCCTTTGCGATCCCGCTGACGGACCTGGAGCGCACTTGGACGGCCACCCTTCCGGCTATCTTCGGCTAGGCGGCCGACGCGAAAGTGTCATTTGCTCCATAGCGGACGACGGAGGCGTCATGTTCGCGGAAACTTTGTTCCTGAGGAAGGATTCGCATCCCATAGCTGCACAAAACTTTCCTCGAAAACAAATCCTCCCCCAGGATGGGCTGCCCTGTGCCGGCGCGTAAGCCTGATCCTGAAGGAGAGGCCAGTGTGGCGGTTGTTGGCGCTGCGCTGGATCGAGGGGCCGAACCTGGGCGGGCCGCCCTTCGGACTGCCGCGCGCTTTCTGTTGCATCGGCTCGAGGCAGTAAGCCCGGGCCGTTCTGTCGAAATTCGCGTGGTACCGGTTGCGGCAGTGCAGGCGGTCGCGGGCCCTCGCCACACGCGAGGGACGCCGCCTAATGTTGTGGAGACCGATCCGGAGACCTGGTTCAAGCTCGCGACCGGACGGCTCGACTGGGACGAGGCGGTGCGTACCGGGGCGGTCCTGGCAAGTGGGGCGCGGTCTGATCTCTCGGCGTTTCTTCCGCTGAGCTGACCAAATAGACTTGTGTTGTGGCTAAGCCAGACGGGCGTCTTACGCATGATCTTGATCCCGACGACCGCCCGCCAAGGGACGCCTGCGGCGTCTTTGGCGTCTGGTCTCCTGGGGAAGACGTCGCCAAGCTCGCGTATTACGGACTGCACGCGCTACAGCACCGCGGCCAGGAATCGGCCGGCATCGCGGTCAGTGATGGCAGACGGATCGTCGTGCACAAGGAGATGGGTCTCGTCGCCCAGGTCTTCGACGAGCCGTCGCTCACCGCGCTGCGTGGTGACATCGCCGTCGCGCACTGCCGTTACTCGACAACCGGCGCCCCCGTTTGGGCGAACGCGCAGCCGACCTTTCGGTCGACGCCGACGATCTCGATCGCGCTAGGACACAACGGCAACCTCACCAATACCCGCGAACTCGCGGCCATGCTCCCGCCAGAGAGCGGGTTCGCCGGGCTGCAGGCGACCTCGGACACCGACGTGCTGACCGAGCTGCTCGCGGGGGGCGCATGGGCTGGCGGTACCGGGGCCGACGGCGGGGTCGAGGAAGCCTCGGCACGGATCCTGCCGCTGGTACGCGGTGCCTACTCCCTTGTCTACATGGACGAGAACACCCTGTACGCGGCGCGCGACCCGCAGGGGTTCCGGCCGCTGGTGATCGGGAAGCTCTCCGGCGGCTGGGTGGTGGCGAGTGAGACCGCCGCCCTGGATATCGTCGGTGCCACCTTCGTGCGCGAGGTTGAGCCGGGTGAGCTCGTCTCCCTGGACGAGCGGGGCGTGCGGTCGCGGCGGTTCGCGGTGGCCGCGCCCAAGGTCTGCCTGTTCGAGTACGTCTACCTGGCCCGGCCGGACACGACGATCGGCGGCCGGGGGCTGCACGCGACCCGCGTGGAGATCGGGCGGAGGCTGGCGGCCGAGTGCCCTGCGTCAGCGGACCTGGTCATTCCCGTGCCCGAGTCCGGGACTCCCGCCGCCATCGGCTATGCCGAGGCCAGCGGCATCCCCTACGGCCAGGGCCTGGTGAAGAACTCCTACGTCGGGCGGACCTTCATCCAGCCGAGCCAGACCATCAGGAAGCTTGGCATCAGGCTGAAACTCAACCCGCTGCGTGACGTGATCGCGGGCCGCAGGATCGTCGTCGTGGATGACTCCATCGTGCGGGGAAACACCCAGCAAGCGATCGTGGCGATGCTCCGCGAGGCAGGCGCGCTCGAGGTCCACGTACGGATCGCGTCGCCGCCGGTCAAGTGGCCCTGCTACTACGGCATCGATTTCGCTACGCGCGATGAGCTGATCGCGGGCCGCAGCTCGGTCGAGGATATCCGCATGGCGATCGGTGCCGACTCGCTCGGCTACGTGTCTCTTGAGGAGCTCGTCGCGGCCACCGAGCAGCCCGCCGGATCGCTGTGCCGGGCATGCTTCGACGGAAGGTACCCGGTGCCGGTTCCTGAAGACGAACGCGGCAAAGGTGTACTCGAACCTGTGACGCGCTTAAGGCCGGCGCGTGGTAAAACGCGCACCGGCCGTAGCTAGCGCGACGGCGACCAGTCGTCCTCGTCGTCGTCTTCTTCACCGGTGTCGTCGTCGTCGAGAGAGTCCTCGTCGTCGTCGTACTCGGCATACGCGTCGTCGTGGTCAGCGCTGCGCGCTTCCGTTCCGACGCCCAGCTCCTGCCGCAGCCGGTCAAGGTCTGTGCCGCCGCCGTTGTACTTGAGCTGGCGAGCAACCTTAACCTGCTTGGCCTTGGCTCGGCCGCGCCCCATTGGCTCGACCCCCTCGAACGTCCGGAGCCGTGCGGCCCCACGATGCCTCTGTCGCTGGCCCGCATGTAGCACAACTGTGACACACACAGAGCCGCCGCAGACCCCCCTTGGGGACCTCGGCGCTCGCCAGCTTCCGTACAGCTATAACCGTACCCGGTTTGTGGCCCTGATGACTACGCCGATTGTCTCTCACTGTGCGCTCTCGCATCGCGTTGCCCGCGCTTTCAGCTCTGCGCCGCGCTCCGGACCGCCGGCATCGGGGCTGGATAGGCCCCCTGTGGGGTTGACGCGGGGTGCCTGTCGCATGATCGTGGTAGAGAAAGAGAAGTGTGTGGTTATATCACGATTCACCCATGGTAGATTACAGTCAGTGTCTAGGGGGCTACAGCAGCCGATGCAACGCTCTCCGCCAGGAGAGCGCCGCTGAGCTGCACAGAGACAGAACGCGCGGGGCAGTTTTTCCGAATCTGGCCCGATGCGACGATAAGTATCGCTAGAATCACTGACAGTGACGTCGCCAGCGGGGCAACGGGGCGCATCCAGAGACAGAATCTATGCAGATAGTTGTCGACTAGTCACCGCTGGTGATGGCAAGATGGACCCTGTGGGCCATATGGGGATATCAACGACAAGCTCCCTTCGGGGCAACAAGGCCGCAGAAAAACAACACGAGGATCGCTACACCGATCCAGGAGGAGAGGCCGCAGTAATGTCCGCACGTACGCCAGAGGCCGAGCCGCTACTGACCCCTGCTGAGGTCGCCACGATGTTCCGTGTCGACCCCAAGACGGTCACACGGTGGGCGAAGGCCGGGAAGCTAACGTCAATCCGCACGCTAGGGGGGCACCGGCGTTACCGGGAGACCGAGGTTCGTGCCCTGCTTGCGGGCATTCCGCAGCAGCGTTCCGAGTAACGTCCCGCCTGCGGAGCATGGCAAGGAGGACGGCGCTCACCGTAGTGCCGTTGCCCATGCTCTTGGCGGAGCTCGTCCGGCGGGTCTGGGGGACGGTCCCAGCGGGGCGAGGGCAGTTCACGCGAGTGATCTTGACGGGGTGGGTCTTGACGCTGGCGTTGGCGGCACTCGCCGCGCTGGGACCAGTCCGGAGCTAGAGCCGGGCACTTAACTTCTTAGGGGGATCGCACGATGCGTGATCCAGAGCTGGTTGCACGTGCACAACGCGCGGCCGCGCGCCTGGAATCGGCCTGGGAGCGTTGGAGAGCACTCCAGGGCCTGGAGGAGACGCCGGCTCAGCCGGTCGTCGGATATGTGGGCTATGCGCTCAACGAACCATGGGGCCAGCCGCGTGCTGTCATCGGGTTCAGCGCCGATGAGGCGGAGCGGCTCGCGGAGTTCCTCGAGCTTGCTCAGCGCCACGTCCCTGGTCAACCGCCGAAGCAGCGCTACGCGGTCGCGCCGCTCATCCAGCCCGACATCCTGGCCGTTACGAGCCAGTTATCGGGTTCCCAGCTTTGCCACAGCTTCCTACCAGGAAGCGGTGCCAGACTAAGAAACACAAGAGCTGGTAAAAACGGCGCTTGTCGTAGACGTCTGGGCTCGGGACGGCCAGGCCCCGGCCCGAGCCCAGACTCTATTCTCCCCGGGGGGACGAACCCTCGGACTGCCTTCTAGTCCTCTGGCCGCGCCTGCCCGTGAGCTGGCCCTAAGGGGATGTCCTCGGGTTGGTCCACGGGCCGCGTGCGTTCCTGCCGGGTTGCTGAACGACCGGGGCTACCTGGACGGTGCAGTACATGCACCGCGACGCCGCGATCGGGATGCTGCTAAGGCACTCGGGGCAGTCCCGCGTGGTGACTTCCACGTCCTTGTGGAACCGGGCGGTGATCTTGGCCATCGGCGCGACGATCACGTAATAGACCACCGCGGCGACAATAAGGAACGTCAGCGCGGCGTTGATAAACGAGCCGTAGAAGAACGTGCTGTTGTGCACTGTGAACTTCAGGGCAGCGAAGTTCGGCTTGCCCGCGATCGCCGCGATGAGCGGCGTGATCAAGTCGGCGACGAGCGCCGTCACGACGGCGGTGAACGCGGTACCAATGACCACGGCGACCGCTAGGTCGATGAGGTTGCCTCGGGAGATGAAGTTCCTGAAGCCCTTCACGCACATGACCCCTTGTGTAGTTGAACTGTCGGCCGACGACCCCTGCCGAGCCAGCTAGGAATGCCGAAATCAGCGACCCTGTGCGGACATTCCCGAGGTGGCACTTACGTGCTCGCTGATGGGGATTCGACGGTAAAACGGCAGCGTAACCGTCTCACGAGGGACTGCCGTGTACTGTCCCCACAGAGGTGACATTTATCACATCAGGCACTTTGCGTCGCCCCTGTTCAGCGGCACTGCCCAGGCGCTGGGCGGCGATCTCGGCGAAGTCGCGGTCTCGTTCGGCGACACAGGGGAAGCGGCCGGCTTGCACGGCGGCGACAGAGCCGGAGGCGAGCCCCCCGAACGGCTCCCAGATCACGTCGCCCTCGTTCGTGACGGCGTGGAGGATGCGGTGCATGAACTCAAGCGGCTTCTGGTTGAGATGCGCGGCTGACAGGCTGCTCGGGTTGTAGACGCGGGGCGCGGCCCGGCGCATCGTGCCCTTGATCCGTTCCACTCCGTGCAGCGGCGCGAGCCGCCAGACGTTGGTAAGCCCGTGCACGTGCCGCCACCCGTGCCGCAGCGCGTCCCATTCCTTCGCGGTCACGGAGGAGAGCCCGTCGACCGAGTAGTACGGCCAGCCTGACGTAGCACCGTACTCGGTCGCGTACGCCGCTAGTCGCTCCACCATTTCTCCCGGCGGCCAGTACCACAGCCAGTCCGTGGTGAGGTACTTCCTGGTGGCGGCATTGGCGACGCCGCAGGCCTCGTTCGCCCGGCACAGGGGCAGCCTCGACCGCAGCCATTCAGCCCGCATCCAGCGTTGCACCGGCATTGGTCCGTATGGCCCGCAGACTTCAAGTCGTCGCTGGTAGAAGACGCAGACCTCGGACACGACAGGGAAGCGGCGGATCTTCTTCCCGTTGACGTTACCCGCGACGTGGCCAATGCCCTTGTCCCAGGTGATGGCCTGCACATACTCCCAGCCGTGCTCCGCGAGCAGCGAGTGCACGGTGGCCCACCCGATTTCGGTATTCCAGAACCACAGCGTCGTAGCAGGTGCGGCCAGACGGCCCCATGCTTCAACGTGCGGCCGGTACCATTCGGCGAGACCCTCGAAGCCGATCGTGTCGCCGTGGAAGCCGCGCACACCGTAGGCACCATCGCTGATGATCGCTGCCGGCGCTGGCCAACTTTCGTAGGCATCCAGTGCGTCGCCACGGTGGAGCAGGTAGGCAGCCAGTGGCACGTCCGCCTCCGTTCGGTGCTCGTGGCAAAATACCACCGGTCCCGACCCGGCCGGAAGCATCCGGTAGCGGTTTGACGGCGATTCGCGACCAACTGCAGGGATCGCTAGAGCGGAAACGGGCGTCCTGGCCCCCGCATGAAAAGGCCGACCACTACCGGGTTAGCCGTCGTGTCACGTTCGCGGACCGGCCGTCGGAGACGATGATTTTCCTTCCCGCCTTCAGTCACCACCGTCGAGCGCGCAAGCCCGATGGGACGCTGGGCGGACCAAGAAAACGACAATGGGAGGGATAACCGTGCAGCCGAACGAGATCACCGAGGTTCTGAACCGGCCGATCAGCCAGGAACTGCTAGCCCGCGACCTGACCCGCTTGGCCTACGTCGCCAAGGACGGCACCCCCCGCAATGTCCCGATCGGGTTCACCTGGAACGGCTCGGAGATCGTCATGTGCACCGCGAAGAACGCCTCGAAGCTCCCGGCCCTGCGGAAGAACCCGGCGGTTGCCCTGACGATCGACACCGAGGTGCACCCGCCCAAGATCTTGCTCATCCGCGGTCGGGCCGAGCTGGACGTCGTCGATGGCATCCCGGACGAGTACCTCCAGGCGAGCGGCGCCTACGAGATGACGCCCGAGCAACGGGTCGACTGGGAGGCGGAGGTGCGTTCGCTCTACGTCGGCATGGTGCGGATCGTCGTGACCCCTACGTGGGCGAAGCTGATCGACTTCGAGACGACTCTGCCGAGCGCGGTCGAGGAGCTGGTCCGGCAGCGGAAAGAGCGTCAGCGCGCCTGAGACGGTGCCGGTTACCGGCACCCTCGTGGCGGCCACAGAGGCCGCGCGATCCACGACCTGCTGGCCTGACTTATCCGCCACGTCATCCGCCAGCTCCAGTCAGCGGTCGAAGTCCGCTAGATCGGCGCCCGCGGTGTCATGGCGACTTGCCCTGGCATATTCATAAGTATATATTGGATATTACTGGATTCATCGGGAGAATTCCGGAGACAAGAGCATGAGCGGCCACAGCCTCTACTGCCCGCAGTGCATGCGGCAGACGCCACACGTCAAAGCACGTGCCGGGGTGATCATGTGCATGATCTGCCGCCACGAGCGGCCGTGGAACACGACCGGGTGGGACTAGGGGTCACCGCCGAACGAAGTGTGCAACCCGCGATGGCCGAAATTTGGTTCGTGATCGGATGTTAGATCGAACCCCAGGGTCAGCCTGCGAAGAACTGCCGACGTGGGGCCGAACGGGCCCAGGATCCTGGGATTCGGTGGCGCCGAAGCGGAATACGTGGCACACCCGTACTAACCGGGCTTGTATTGGCATGGCTGCTTGTCGTACTTGGCCCTGCACAGGCGTGACGGAACTGGCCGATGGTCTGGTCAATCGCCGCCGAGTCACTCTGGTTCCAGTGGGCGACGGTCCAGGCGTTCCACGTGTCGCCCAGCGCCATTCCGCTCCACTGGACGAGGCCGTCCGCCGCCATGACGGTTCGCCCGACGGCTTGGGCACCATGATGCGGATCACGCCGGGCACTTTGTCGTCGAGCACCCCGAGCTTGGCCCAGTCGGTCGCCGCGTCGCGGCTCATTGTCCACACCGAGGCGAAATTCCCTGGCTCTGCGACCTTGACGGCCGCCTCTATTCCCTCGCGCGCAGCGCTGGCGGTGTGGACGGCGCCCGTGAGCACGTCGCCCTTGCCCAGCAGGCCCATGACGACCTTGCCCCCGGTGCCTCCGCCGTCATGTCTGTTCGCCTCCCAGCCTGGCAGAGCAGCATACTGAGCGAGGCCACAACCCCTGACAACGGGCACGGAAGGAGGCGCTGACGTGGCTAAACGCCGCCGCGCACTGCCCCTGGAGAGCCAGCGAATCGTGCAGGCGATGGCCCGGGACTTGCGCGACCGCTTGCGCGCGTTTGGCTGGACGCACAGCGCACAAGCTCGGTCGG
>CAVTIR010000015.1:0-28643 GCA_963734665.1 uncultured Actinomycetota bacterium
CCAGAACGCACGGGAGCTGCGCAAGGAGCACGGAGCGGTGCGCGCCAAGAAGATCGAGCAGCGGCTGAAGCAGCTCGCGGCGGCCGAGACACTGGCTGTCATGCGGTCCGCGCCGGGCCGCTGCCACGAATTGCGCGTAGACAGGGCGGGGCAGTTGTCGCTCGACCTGGATCACCCGTACCGGCTGTTGTTCCGGTCAGCCGGCAACCTGGGTCCCGGCCCTGGTTGCCGGCTGGACTGGTCGGCCGTCCGCGCGGTGGTCGTGATCGGCATCGAGGACACGCACCGGTAACTGCCGAGACCGAGGAAGGAGTGGACCAGGATGACCACAACAGGGGAGAAGAAGCTGTACCCGCTTGGCGATACCGATTACGCGGTGTCGCCGGGGGAGACGCTACAAGAGTTGCTTGAGGAGCGAGGTATGTCTCAGCGTGACCTCGCCCGTCGCACTGGACTGAGCCCCAAGCACGTCAATAAGCTGCTGCACGGGTTTGTCCCGCTCAGTGCGGATGTCGCGGTGCGGCTGGAGCGCGTAACGGGGACCCCGGCGCGCTTCTGGAACCGCATGGAGGCCAACTACAGGTCAGATCTAGAACGGATCCAGTCCAAGCGGGATCTGGCGGCGGACGTGATTTGGGTGCGGGACTTTCCGGTCAGCGAGTTGGTCAAGCGTGACGTCCTCCCCGCGGAGCCTTCGGACGAGGTCTTCGGCTTGAGCAGCTGCTCGCCTTCTTCGGGGTGGCTTCCGTTGATGCCTACCAGGACGTCTACTCCGAGCTGACGTGCGCGTTTCGTACATCAAAGACTTATGAGGCGAAGGCTGGCGCGCTTACCGCATGGCTGCGACTCGGTGAGATCGCCGCGCAGGACATCTACTGCGAGCCGTATGACCGCAAGCGACTGGAGGCCGCGCTGACACTGCTCCGCGCACTCACCCGCGAGGACACCGATGCAGCCCGCGAGCAGGCACGCGACATCTGCGCATCATGCGGCGTCGCGGTTGTCTTCGTTCCTGAGTTGCCCGGATCCCGTGCGAGCGGCGTGGCGCGCTGGCTTACCCCCGCGAAGGCGCTGATCCAGTTGAGTTACCGATACCGGACCGATGATCACCTGTGGTTCACGTTCTTCCATGAGATCGGGCACGTCCTGCGGCACGGCAAGACCGACGTGTGGATCGAGGCCACGTCGTCCCCGGACAACCCGCGCGAGGCAGAGGCCGACAGCTTCTCGCGTGACACCCTCATCCCGCGCACTGAGGCCAAAGAGCTATGCAGCCTCAAGACGCTCAGTGACGTGCAGCACTTCGCCGACAGAATCGGCATAGCGCCAGGGATCGTCGTCGGCCGCCTCCAGCACGACAACCTCTGGCCGTACTCGCAAGGCAACCAGCTCAAGCGTCCGGTGTCGTTCCCGGCCGCAGCAGACGAGTGAGGACGAGCGCACGTTCTGGCTCCGCCCGTCCCGCTCCCCTATAACGCGGCGTTGCGGCTCTACCGTGAGGTGGGCGCGGGCGACGCGGACATCGATTCGGCGGTTCGCGGGCAGGCAGCGACCCTGGCCAAGGTCGGCCGCCACCGGGAAGCACTGGACCTGGGCGACCACGCCATCACGCTGTTCCAGAGCTCGCGCCGGATCAGTCGGGGATCGGTTACGAGGCGGTCCCCTGAGCAGGCGGAAGCTCCGCTGGAGGGGAAAGTCACCCCGCCCCGTTGATGGTCCGGCTGCTGAAGCCGGCTGCCTGAAGGGCGCGGGCGGCTTCGAGGATGTCGGCAGGGACGGGTTCGCCAGGGTCGATGAGGCCAGTGGCGGCGTAAGCATCGAGGCGGAGTGCCTCGCCGGCTAGGTGGGACAGGATCCGGTCGGCGGGGATGCCGCCGGCGAGGTAGTCGTCGAAGGTGACGACCTCCGAGGTGACGCTAACTTGCTTGGCCGGCCAGCGGCGGCGGGCGGTGGCGATGGTGCGGCGTTCGGCGTAGGGCTTGGTGACGGCGAGGAACGACGCGGGGTCGAGGCCAAGGTCGCGCAGGAGTTCGGCGGACAGCCAGAAGTTCTCGCTGGTATTGGATGCGAGGCGTTCCAGGGCGATGGCTTCCTTGGGTACGCCGAGGTTGAGAAGGACGTCGGCGATGGCGTCGGCCTCGGTGGGGGAGTCGCTGCCATCGGGGACGGCGCGCGACCCACCGGAGACGACGATGAGCGGGGCCATTCCGCCGGCGTTCAGGTCGGCCGCGCGGCTGGCGACGCCGATGTCGTGGCCGCCAAGGACGAGCAGGCACTCAGCCGGGCGGGCCGGGACGCCCAGTCGGAGGTAATCCCAGAGGAGGCGGGCGCGGCGCAGGTCGCCGGCGGTCGGTATCACGGTGTGCAGGTCCTTCCGGGCAGGCGGCCGGCGACGAGCTTGATGTGACTGTGCACATGGGGTCCGAAGCCGGGGTGGGAATGCTCGGCCCTGCCCCGTTCACGGGCGTGCATGAGTGCACGCCAGCCCCGGTAGAACCGTTCCACGGTGCCGTCTTCCTCGTCGGGAAACACTGGGATGACCGTGTGCTCACCGGGGACCGGGGTGGCGGTGCTGAACACGGCGACCGCGTGGATCGCGTCCGGAACGCTGGCTTCGGCGACCCGGGTGAGCACGCTGTGCTTGTCGCGGACGTAGTGCAGGCTGCCGTTCATGAGCACCACGTCGTAGGTTCCCTCCAGGCTCACGGTCTCGATCGGCTCACGGCGCACGGTGACACGCACTTGCTCGGCGCGGGCGAACCGCTCGGCCTTCTCGCAGGCTACCGCGCTCACCTCGACCGCATCGACCACATAGCCGAGCTTCGCCAGCCGGATCGCGTCCGCGCCCTCGCCGGCTCCCAGGTCAAGCGCCCGTCCCGGACCGCGCCGGGCCGCTGCGGCGAGCCAGGCGGCGTTGAACGCCGTGTGGTCCGCTGGGCTGGTGCTGTACCTGTTGGGGCCGCGCCACCAGTACCGGTCATGGGACGCGTACTGACGATCGAAGAAGTCACGGACAGGCGGCAAGTACCCGGGCAGCGTGTGGCAGGCAGGGTCACCCACTGTCCCCGTCCCATGCTCTCGCGGCGGTGACGCACGCCTCGCACTGGGCGAGGTAGCGGCTGAACCACGGCTCGTCAGCTTCCGCGTGCAGCCACAGCAGCGGTGCCAGTTCGGCGGCCGTGCCGGTCAGGTAGTGCTGGACAATCAGCGATCCCTCCCGGGTGCCCTCATCCAGGCTCACTGCGCCCACAGGGAAGACCAAGTCGGCGACCATCAGCCGGACGCGGGCGCGGGCGTCTGGGGGAAGCTGTGCGAACTCCTTGCGGAGCAGTTCCAGGTTCTGGATGATCTTCCCCCGGCGCAGCGCCGGGTCGACCCCGGACATCGCCGCCGACGGTGCGAGCGCCGTCCCCTCCGGGTCCATGGCCAGCAGGCGGACGGTTCCCCCAGACCTGGCCAAGGCCGCGAGCGCGGCCGTGCAGCCGAGTGCACCCTCCAGGTTCACCCCGATGATCAGCACGCTCCGCCGCGCCTGCGCGACCAGGATGTCCATCCGCTCGAAGGAACTGCGGGCGCGGAGCACCTGCGCGGCGGCCGGGGGCCCTGCGGCTTTTCCAGCCAGGGCCTGCAAATGCCGTTCGATCCGGCGCAGCCGCCCAGTCCGCTCCACGAGGGTGTCAACGCCGAGGAAGCCGAAGAAGGCGAGCACAATCTGCCGCTCAGAGATCGTCACTCCCAGCACCGTCGGATCCAGGGTCATCAGCACCGCCGCCGCGATCAGCACCACCGGGACGACCGCGTCTAGCCCCAGCGCGCCCCGCAGTCGGTCCCACATTCGCAAACCCCAAGCACCCGCGCCAAAATCCGGTGGCCCGAACCGCCACCGCTATCTATGGTCTGGGCGCATCCGCGTGAATGCAAATACCCTCTAATGCGCCGATGCCGAATCCCGTCACGTGATGGTTTTTGCGGAGCTCACCTAGCGATGTGACCAGGGCGGCCGTCAACAGTGAGTCGCTGTTGGACAGGATGGCTTGTTTTGCCGCTGACTCGGCGGCGCGGACGAGTTCCGCGTGGCTCAGGCCTTTCACGTGATTGCCTACCTCGCTCCAGGAGACCGCGGACGTATCAATGGCAGCCAGACGTTGGCGGAGTAGGTCGAGAGCTTGCGCGGAATCGGGCAGGGCGTAGCGGATGACGGCGTCAAAGCGGCGGAGCAGTGCGTCGTCGAGCAGGGATCGGTGATCGGCCACCGCGACGACGAGGCTTTCCGGCTGAGTGTTATCGAGAAACGAGAGAAACGTGTTGAGGATGCGGCGGGCGTCCACAATGTCAAACTCAAACACGGCCATCTGCCGAGCCCTGATGGCGTCGAGGTCGTCAAATAGGTACACCGTCCGAGGGCGCGCCATCGCGTCGAAGATGACCCGCAGCTTCGCCGCGGTCTCGCCCGTGTACTTGCTGATCAGTGCTTCGATTCGGATCGTGACAAGCGGCAGCGATAGTTCGGTGGCCAGGGCCGACGCGGTCATCGACTTCCCGGTGCCGGCCGGGCCGGTGAACAGCAGTCGGTGAAGCGGTGCGAACCCGCGTGACTCAAGCAGGCCGCGTTGCCGTTGCTCGTGCAGCACACGCTCCAGTTGCGCCCGCGTAGCTGGGGCAAGCGTCATGTCGGATAGCCGGACATCGGGGTATTCGGTGGTCACCAGGTCCGCGAAGTCACCCCGCCGTGCGTCGTCAGCAGACTCCACCAAGCGCCCAATTCGATCGGCAATTCATACGCACGAGTATGGTCGACAAGTGTCATTCGTTTGGTACTGTAACCCATGCGTTGCCTGGTTGGTCGGTCTTTCTGCGTCGTACTTCGCCTGCGCCGCCAGTTCGGTCTCAAGCTCATCCCAGTCATCGGCCATGACCGTCTGCGCCCAGTTGCCGTCGTACGGTTCCGGGGGTCGTTGCCTGCCCGAGCGCGTGGCCACTGGGCTGCCCTGGGCCGTCACCCAGACGGTCCATCCGGTGAACCGCTGGGCCATCTCGGCGGACTTCCGCCGAGCTTCCGCCGTCGCGATCACTGGTCACTCCCGTCGGCGGTGAGCTTCAGCGGGTCGATCTCGCGGGCGATGAGTTCCGCCCCCGCCCGCATGATGAAGCCGGCCAGCTCCTTGCCAAAGCGCGGCGGCACCGGAAGCTGCTGGAGTTCCCTTGCCGCCCGGTAGCCGCGAACAAGGTCCGCCGATGCAATGCCTTCCGGCTTCCACCTCGGCGGCTTGGAAGTGCTCCCCATGTGATTGCCTCCTGCCTGCTGGGGCGGCACCCGCCGCGTGACGGGGGCGCTCGGGGGGATGCGAGCGCGAGGGTGCCGTGGTCATATCGTGACGGATCGTTGATGTTGGCGTCAGCGTTCTGTGGCATGCTTTTATATGGCAGGCAGCAAGGGAAATCGGCCTGCAGGCACTTCGGCAGGCAGGTGAAGCAAGGAACGGCTGGCGCACGGGTGGTCACTTGACGAACTCTCGCGACGAACCGGGATCAACGCCGGGCATCTAAGCCGGATAGAGAACGGAAGGCGCCCGCCCACCGAGACGATGGCGGACGCGTGCGATGCCGTCTTTCCCGAACGGCGGGGCTGGTTCTCGGACTGGTAGGACGAGTCGCGTTGGGCGAGGTGCCGCCCGGCTTCCGCTCGTGGCCGGGTACGAGGACAAGGCGGTGACCCTGCACGTGTGGTCACCGGGGATCGTTCACGGCCTGCTTCAGACGGAGGATTACGCGCGTGCGCTGCTCTCCGTGCAGCCAGACGGCCACCGCCGAGATCGCTCGCGCCCGGCTGGCAAACCGGATGGAACGGCAGCGGCGCGTGCTCGCGCGGGACGATCCCCCGTCGGCATGGTTACGTCGTTGATGAGCGGCGCTGTATCGCCGTGTGGGTAGCACCGAGATCATGGCTGCCCAGATGCGACAGTTGCTGGCGGTCGCGGCACTACCCAGTGTGACGCTGACGGTCATGCCAGCAGTGGCCCATCCCGCCAACGCCAGCGGTTGATCGTCGCGGACGATGCCGCGTACGCCGAGCACGTGGCCGGCGGGTTTACGCTACACCGACGAGGAAACTGTTTCGGCACTGGCAGGCGGTTCGATAGCCTTCGCGGTGAGTGCTACCGCGTGTCGGAGAGTGCGTAGCGATGATCGAGAAGGCAGGTGAGCATGGACGCTGGCGTAAGTCAAGCTTACGCGGCGCGCAACGGCGGGTCCTGCGTAGAGGTCGCTTCTGGCGACGGTGTGCTAGTGCGGGACACCACCGACCGCGACGGCGTGACGCTGGAGTTTCCCGCCGGGACGTGGGCGGCGTTCGTCACGCGGCTTCGCTGGTAGCCGGTGCCGAAGCCCTAGGACTGGCCGGTCACTGAACGCCGGATGCGCTCGACGATCTGGTTCGCCTCTTCCTCGGTGATTTCGTAGAAGTTGGTCGTCGAGGTTGCCGCGTTCGTAGGAGTACAGGAGCGGAGTGCGGTCCCATTCAAGGTCGCTGCCTGAACCCTCGTCGTACTCTGCGTTCTCGTCTTCGACCCGCCGGAGGACTCCGCCAGGTTCGTCGCGGCTGCTGTAGTCGTCGACGATCGCGTAGTAGGTGATCTTCGTTGGCATGGCGTGCTCCTACGGGTAGTTCGGGATATCCAATGCGCCCAGCGGGATCGGAACCTTGGCGGTTATCTCGCGCTGGTAGTCGTGCAATCTCGTGGATGTCTTCGTGATCTTCCGGCAGTGCTGCGGAGCCGCTCGTAGGCGGTCGTGGGTCTGCTGCTTGGCCTCGAAGCTGGCTCGCGTGTGGAACTGAACCTCGAACAGTTGGCCGTTCTCCGGTACTCGCCATCGGCTGTTGATCTCCTTTGTACTGCTCTCCATCCCATGAGTTCCGGCGTTCGGCAAGTTCGAACCCCGCGTGCTCTATGCGCTGGCAATCCATCAGTGACGCCATCGGTGTACGATCGTCTGGGTACTCGAGTGTGTAGCGGATGGCGTCCTTGATGTTGGCGAACGCCTGTGTGCCGTTACGCCCACGTTCGTCGATAGTCTTGGACTCGATCTTCTCGCTCAGCCGGTCTTTACCCTTGAGACGATGCTCCAGGCCGACGAGAGGCGGCTCTGGGTCTTCGGCTTCGATGCGGCGCATGGCCGGGGTGACGGTCTTCTCCTCGATCTCTTGCACCCGCGCACAGCCCTGGTCGATGGCGTAGGCCCGGTCGACGCCCTCCACGGTGCCCCGGTAGTCAAGGGCGCGTGCCTCCCGGGCCGCGCTCCCAGTTTCCGCTCCGTGGTTGGCGTTCTTGCCCGCGAGGTCCCGGTCCGGGCCAGTGTTCTGTGCGGCGTCGACCCGGCGCACCTCAGGCGCGTCAGTGATGTCAGGGCGTTCGTCGCCGTTGTCAGCCCGGTCGATTCGCACCCGTCACCACCCAATGCCGGCACCCAATGTCGGCCCTCCCACTCAGGCCAACGGATCGCCGCCCGTTCCGGTTCAGCGCGCGTCACCGGCTCCACCGCGGGTGCCTATCCGATCGGTCAGTTCTCGGCCCACAAGGCACTGTTGCCTCAGCCTTCGCATTCACGCGGGCGTTCCCGGAGGAATGCGCGGAGCAGCGCGAAAGCCCGCGATGAAAAGCGCCAGCCGCCGGAGTCAGTACTAACGTATGGAGGACCCGGCTAGGCGAGGAGACGGTGGGCGCGTGCCAGTGAAGGTTTCCAGGCGCATCGGTGCGCCGGCAGAGATGATCTTCCGGGTCCTGTCTGACCCTGGACGCCACACGGAACTCGACGGTTCCGGGATGCTCCGCGGAGCGGTGACGACGACGCCAATTTCGGGCGTCGGGGATGTCTTTATCATGAAGATGTACGTCTCGGAGCTGGGCGACTACGAGATGAACAATCACGTGGTCGAATACGAGCCGGACCGGCGCATTGGCTGGGAACCGGAGGCTGGTCGCGGGCATCCGGAGGCCGGCGGAGCCCGCTGGGGGCAGGTTTGGTCCTACGAGCTAGAACCGGACGGGCCCGGTGCGACAATCGTGACCGAGATCTATGACTGTTCCCGCTTGCCAGCGGATAACCGCCTCGCCATGGACGACGGTGAGGTCTGGGCCGAGGATATGGCCAGGACACTGGAACGGCTGGACGCCGCCTGCACAAGGGCGGACAGCCGCTGATCCGAAGCCGCCTCCGCGTCGGTGATCTGCGTTAGCGCTCCGAGCGCATCGGCAAGGCCGGTCGAAGCCGTGGTCGGCTTCTGCGGCGAGCTCCAGCAGCTGCTCGCGCGTGTACCGGCCGCTCGTGATGGCGGCGTCCACGTCCAGGAAGTCGCGCGGCAGGGCGCGGCCGAACAGGGTCTGGCCAGGGCTTGGCTATGACCAGAGCGCGGAAGCGTCACGCCGTCGAGGCGCCGCGCTCTAGGCGCTCGGCGATCCAGACCTTGATGATCGACTGGCGGTTGACCCCAAGGCGCCGCGCCTCCCGGTCCAGGGACTCGATCATCCACGCGGGGAAGTCGACGTTCACGCGCCGCTGCTCCAGGCCCAGCCGCCGCGCGGCCGACATGTCCAGTTGGGACGTGACATCCTCGCCATCGTCGAAGGCCCGGTCGAACTCTTCAGACTTCATAGATCCTTATCTCCTCGTCCCGTGCGCGGCGGACAGAGATGATCCTGATCCTGTCCTCCCGGTAAGTCACTACTGCCGACCAGTGCCGGCCGCCCATCCGGCCGACACTGAGCGACCAGCCAAAAAATCGAGTGCGACACGATGCGCATTCCGCTCTTCGTACCTCTGTACGCATAAACTAGTCCTAAGTCCCACTGACTTCCCAAGAGCCAGGCGGGCCGGCCCGGTGCACCACCACCGAGCCGGCCCTGGGACCCCATCCATCCGCACAACCGGAGGACAGAGCCATGCAGGCAAGTCTTTCTCACCCCGCCACGTCCGCGCACCGCGACGCCGACTTCGACGACACCCCGTACGACGAACGGCTGCGCGGCCTCACCCACGGGCAGCTCGAAGACCGGCTGCGGTGGCTGTCATGGTGGGCGCCGGGCGTCTTCAACGCGGTCATGGATTACGCGGACTTCACGGACGCCCTCGCCGCCGACACCGCCCCGGCGGCCGTCTGACCTCGCCCGCACTGGTCCGGGGGTCGGCTCACCCGGCCCCCGGACTAGGGAGTACCGCTAGGTCCGGTACCACTGTAAACCGGCTGTCAGATTCTGGAAATCAATTGCTAATTTCCGGATGGAAGCGTAGCGTCTAAGACAAGGCACCGGAAATCAGCCGCCAACGGCGGCCAGCTACCCGGGGTTCCCGAAGGAGCGCACGCCCGCCGACTTGGTTATAGCCATCGCCGTGGACATAGCGCTCGCAGGGCCGCGTGTCCGGCTGAGGCTGTCGGTGCCCGTTTTTTGCAGGCCGCCGGGCCAGGTCCCTGGCCTGGCGACTGCGGATGCGGAACCGGTGACACAATGTACGTCTTCACCGCTAATGCCCTGGAGGCCCCGGATCCCCCGCCTCTGCCTGGTGACGACGGCGTGCCACCGGCAGTGACCCAGCTGATGGCAGGCCGGGCAGGCATGTCGCGCGGAGCGAGCTTGCGGCCGGAGGTGACCGGTGACGCCCGGCTAGCTCGGGCCAGGGAGCGGTTCCTGACGGCGGAGCCCATCGAGCCGGGCCAGGTGCGTCACACGATTTTGGCGTCGTGGCGGCGTTCCCGGGAGTGGCATGTCGCGGCCGACCGCATTGACCTTTCCTACGTCCGCGATCCCGACCTGGACACCCCGCTTACCCGCAACGCCCTGCCGGTGCTGCAGAACCTGCGCGAGAATCTTCAGGGCGAGGCGGTCAGCGTCATCCTCACCGACGCGCATGGGGTTGCGCTGTTTAGGCTGACAGCCAATCACGATCTTGAGCGGCACCTGGACAGCGTGCAGCTGGCGCCGGGCTTCAGCTACGCCGAGGAGTTCGTCGGTACCAACGGGATCGGCACCGCGCTGGAGAGCGGCCAGGCGGCGCACGTGTTCGGGGCTGAGCACTACGCTGAGCAGCTGGGGGATCTTGCCGGTGCCGGGGTGCCGATCCGCCACCCGGTCTCCGGCGAGGTCATCGGCGCCGTGTACCTGACCTGCTGGCGCAAGGACGCCGGCCGGCTGCTGATCGCGCTTGCCCAGAGCACAGCCGACCAGGTCACGCAGGGCCTGCTCACCGACAGCAGCGCGGGGGAGTTCCAGCTGCTGCGAGAGTATCTGCGGGCCTGCCGGGCACGCCGGCGGGTTCATCTTTGCGCTAACCAATGACATGGTGCTGACGAACGACCAGGCACGGGACACGCTCGACCCCGGCGACCAGGCCGCGCTCCTCGGCCGTGCAGCCGAGGCGCTGGCCGGGGGCCACCGCGGCCTGGTGGATGTCGAGCTGCCAACCGGGGCCAGGGCTCGGATGGGCTGCCGCCCCCTGCGCGGGAAGGGCAGCCGGCGGCCGGTTGGCGGCGTGGTGCATGTGAAGCTGCTCGAGCCGGCCAGCGGGCCAGCAGCCGCTGCCGGGGCAGGCACGCAGGCGTGCAGGCTCGGGCCCGCCCTGGTGGGCTCCGGTCCGCTGTGGCTGCGCGGGTGCCATCAGGTGGATGCGGCCCGCGCCTCGGGCCAGTGGCTCTCGCTGGCGGGCGAGCCCGGAACCGGCAAGCTGGCGCTCCTGCGAGCCGTCCACCGGCGCCGCAATCCGGCCGGCACCTTCCACGTGCTGGACGCCGCCCAAGCCGGTGATCACGACTGGATGGCACGGGCGCTAGGCGAGCTGCTCGAAGGCGAGGGGAGCCTGATCATCCAGCACGTCGACCGGCTCAGTACCCTTCGGCTGCAGGCGCTGTGGATAGTGCTGGAGCAAGCACTGGCCGCGGGAAGGCAGCAAGTTCTCTGGGTTGCGGTCACGCTCAGCCGGGGCCCGGTCAGCAGCGATCTGGCCCAGCTGCTGAAGTTCTACCCGGCCGCCGTGGAGCTTCCCCCGCTCCGCCACCACATCGAGGACGTGCATGAGCTCGTACCGCTTTTCCTGGCCAGGCTGAATCCTCACGGGCCGCTGGCCTGCTCGCCCGAGGCGATGCACTTGCTGCTGCGGTCGAACTGGCCGGGCAACACCGAGCAGCTCTGGCAGGTCATGAGACGGGTCGCCCAGCATCGGCGCACCGGAACGATCCATCCGGGTGACCTGCCGCCGGAATGCTGGAGCGTGAGCAGGCGGCTGCTCAGCCCGCTGGAGTCGATAGAACGCGATGCCATCGTGCAGAGCCTGCTGGACCACCAGGGCAACAAAGCCAAGGGAGCCGAATCACTGGGCATGTCCCGGGCGACGATCTACCGCAGGATCCACGAGTACGGGATCATCACCCCGGCCAGCTGACCGGCGGTGCGACATCGTGGCAGTCGGGAAGCTGATTGCCTGAGCGGGCATCCCCGGGCGGCCGGGCCACGGCCCGACGGCCGCCCGGGGATGGCATTCCCTTACCGCCCTGCTCGCTCCGGGCTGACTGGGGCGACCTCTGGACTCAGCAGCCGAGCCTGGCCGGCGGGCCGGACCGCGCGGTGCCCCAGCGACACCGACGCGATGGCGGTCGCCAGGCCACCTGCGGCGAGGGCGGCTCCTACCCAGCTGGCCGAGGTGTAGCCGAGGCCAGCGGCGATGGTCCGTCCCGCGATGAACGCGGCCAGCGCGTTGCCGAGGTTGAAGGCGCCGACGTTCAGTGCCGACGCGAGCGTGGGAGCGTCGGAGGCCTGGTCGAGCACCCTTTTCTGCAGCGGTGGCACCGTTGCGAAGCCGAGCGCTCCGATGAGCGCCACCGTCACGGCCGCCGGGATCTTGGCGTGCGCAGTAAAGACGAAGATCCCGAGGACGACCGCGAGCGCCGTCAGCGTTGTGAGCAGCATGGGCATCAGGGCCTTGTCGGCGAGCCGGCCGCCAACGAGGTTCCCCGCGACCATGCCGATGCCGAACAGAACGAGCAGCCAGGTGACGCCCGTGTCGCTGAAGCCTGTGACGGTGGTCATCATCGGGCTGAGGTAGGTGATGGCGGCGAAGACGCCGCCGAAGCCAAAGACGGTCATCACCATCGCCAGCACGACCTGGGTGTTCCGCAGGGCGCGCACTTCGTGGCGCAGGGATATGCCCTCGGGCCGGGGGAGCGGCGGGACGAGCGCGGCGACGCCCGCCAGGCCTGCGACCCCGATCGCGGCGACGATAAGGAAGGTGACGCGCCATCCGGCGGTGTTGCCGACGAGCGTGCCGAGCGGTACGCCGACGACGTTGGCGATCGTGAGGCCGGTGAAGATCAAGGAGAGGGCGCGCGCCTTCCTGGCCGGCGCGACGAGTTCTCCGGCGACCACGCTGCCGATGCCGAAGAATGCGCCGTGGGCCAGCGAGGCGACGAGCCGCCCTACCACCAGCAGCTGGAAGGACGGCGCGAGCGCCGTGAGCAGGTTGCCCGCGATGAAGACGCCCATGAGCAGCATCAGCATCTGCTTGCGGGCGATCCTGGTGCCGAGCACTGACATCAGCGGGGCCCCGGCCAGCACGCCGAGGGCGTAGCCGGTCACTATCCATCCAGCGGTGGGGACCGACACGTGAAAGTCGCGGGCCACGTCGGGCAGCAGCCCGATGGCGACGAACTCGGTCGTCCCGATCCCGAAGGCACCGAGGGCGAGAGCGATGAGTGCGGGAGGCATCTGCAGCTCATTTCGTTGCAGGAATCAATTACCAGCGTGCGACGTTAGTTGCACCCGCCGGTAAATGCAGGCGCGCTACGATCTATTCCATGGAGGCAAGGAGGCCACCGGGATGACATCAGTCCAGCCGACTCAGGAACGGCCGACGACGACCCTGGCGCAACGCTGGTGCGCGCTGGCGGTACTGCACGACCGCATCGAGGCGCATGTCGAACGAGCTCTCCAGCGGGAGCATCAGCTAAGCGTGCGCGAGTTCTCACTGCTTGAGGTGCTCAGTCGGCAACACGGCGGGGACGGCGGCCACCTGCAGATGTTCCGGGTCGCTGAAGCGGTGGTGCTCAGCCAGAGCGCGACGACCAGGCTCGTCGCCCGACTGGAGGACCGCGGGCTGCTCGCGCGCTATCTCTGCCCGACGGACCGGCGCGGCATCTACACAGACGTGACCTCGGCCGGGCTGCGGCTGCTGGAGCAGGCCCGCCCAACGAACGACGCCGCGCTGCGCGAGGCCCTCGCCGGTGCCGCGCAGGTGCCGGAACTCGCGTCCTTCGTCGAGGTCATTCGTCAGGAACCCCCCCGAGCCGGCGGCGGCACGGATTCCTGATGCGTGCGGCCGCCCGTGCGCATCCAGCTGCCAGCTCGGCAACTCTTCACGATGATCCAGAACGGATGCGGCTGACCCGCCTAGCGCCCATTCCCCGCAGCGGATCGCGGTTCCTGCCGGTTCAGCGGCGCGGTCGCGGCTATGGTCGGGCGGGTACCGTCCGGGCCGCTACCCGGCACTGGCGGCTTCAGGGTGGCGCGGCGGGGTGGAGAACGAACTCGTTCGGGATGATCCGAGGCGGGTACCGGCGCAAACCCGCACCTCCCGTGGTGCCGCTAGCCAGCCAGCTGGCTGAACCGGTGCCGGTAGGCCTGCGGCGTGACGCCCCAGCGGCGGGTGAAGTGACGGCGCAGCATCATGGGCGCGAGCCCACAGTCGGCTGCTATCTGCTCGATCCCGTGGTCGGTCCGCTCCAGCAGCTCCTGCGCCATGATCAGCCGCTGGCTGGTCAGCCACTGGTGGGGGGTGGTTCCGGTGTGCGCGGCGAACCAGCGGGCGAACGTCCGCGGCGACATGTGCACCTGCCCGGCAAGGTCAGCGACGGTGAGCGGGTCGTGCAGGTGACCGAGCGCCCAGTCGCGCAACGCGGCCAGCTCGGGCCCGTCCGCCGCGTCGTCCACCAGCACCGGGACGAACTGCGCCTGCCCGCCGTCGCGGTGCGGGGCGACCACCATATGGCGGGCTATCTCGTTGGCTACGGCGGCGCCGTGCTCCAGGCGGACGACGTGCAGGCAGGCGTCGATCCCGGCGGCCGTCCCGGCGCTTGTGATCACCTGGCCCTCGTCGACGTAGAGCACCCCGGGGTCCACGTCGACCCGCGGGTAGCGCCTGGCCAGCTCGGCCGCGTACTTCCAGTGCGTGGTCGCCCGGCGGCCGTCGAGCAGGCCTGCCGCGGCGAGTACGAAGGCTCCGGTGCACTGGCTGAGCACCCGGCCGCCTCGGTCCGCCACCGTTCGCAGCGCGGCTAGCACGGGCTCTGGTGGGCGGGCGTCCGTGTCGTCCCAGCACACGACGACGGCCAGGTCGGCGGAGCTCAGCCGGTCAACGCCGGCCTCCACCAGGACCGGCATGCCCACATCAGTGCGGATCAGCCCCGGCCGGGCTGCGGCGACAGCGTAGTCGTAACGGGGGAGTCCTTCGCCACTGCGGTCACACCCGAAGACCTCCGCGGTGACGCCCAGGCCGAACGTTGACACGCCCTCGTAGGCGAGGACCGCGACAGAGGACAGCATGCTCTCAATGTACGGCAGGAAAGTACCGGTGATTGTCATTCCTGCCACTGGTGCCACCGGGCCCGCTGACCGAGGCTTGAGGTATGCCACAGCTGAGCTCGGACGCGCCTGTCGGGTCACGTAAACCAGCGAAGGAGCCCTCACGTGCCCGGCTACTCAGCCCGCACGGCGGCTTCTCCGCCTGGACCGCGCTTTTGGTGGTCTGGGTAGTCTGGGGCTCGACTTACCTGGCCATCCGGGTGGCGGATCAGTCCATCCCGCCGTTCGTGATGGCCGCGGCGAGGTACCTGACGGCGGGCGCCGTGCTCTACCCGGCCGCCTTGCTCGGCAGCCGTCGGCGACAGGCAGCTGCGCCGCGCCCGGCCGGGCGCGCCAGTTCTTCGCGGCTCGCGCAGTGGGGCGGGATGGCGGTGGTGGGCACGCTGCTGCTCGCCTTCGGCAACGGCGGAGTGTCCTATGCGGAGCAGACCCTGCCATCGGGACTGGTCGCGTTGCTGGTCGCCAGCGTCCCGCTGTGGATGGCGCTGGCCGACCGGGTCATCAACGGGCAGCGGATCCCCCTGTGGGGCTGGGTTGCCCTGGTCACCGGGATGGCCGGGATCGCAGTCCTCGCCCGGCCTTCAGGGAATGGCACCGTGCTTCCGGTCCTCGTCGTCCTCGGCGCCAGCGTCAGCTGGGGCGTCGGGTCCGTGCTCGCCGGCCGGCTGCCGGCGCTGGCCAGCCCGCTGGTCGGCAGCGCGATGGAGATGCTGACCGGAGGGGTCGTGCTCACCGGACTGGCGGCGGCAACCGGCGAGCTGGCGCGCATCGATCCCGCGCACGTCAGCACCCAGTCGCTGCTCGGGCTGCTCTACCTGATCGGCCCGGGGTCACTGCTTGCGCTGACCTGCTACGTGATCGCGCTGCGGCGGCTGCCGACATCCACGGTGTCGACCTACGCCTACGTCAACCCGGTGGTGGCCGTCTCGCTTGGCGCACTGTTCCTCGGCGAGCGGCCCACGCTTGCCACGCTGCTCGGCGGCGTCATCGTCGTCGCCTCCGTCGCGATGCTCCTCATCCACCGCACCGGGAACCCGCCACGAGCGCGCGAGGACCGCCCCGCCCGCTGACTAACGCGGCACACTAGTCATTGGCGCCGATGACCTGGAAGTCGCTGTTCTCGAAGATGTGGTGGGGCCACGAGACGCCGATGTTGTGGACCTCGTAATAACCGTCGCCGATTGACACGACCCGGTCGACGACGCCACCCGTGTAGACGCCCAGTGCAGCCACCGCCGCCTTGTCCGCGGTGGTGGCGCCGACGATCGTCCCCTTCCCCTCTGTGTAGTTCGACGGGATCGTCCCGGCCTTCTGGGTGGTGTCCTTCGAGCCCTTGGTGAAGACCTCCACCTTCCCTCCAGGGGATTTCTGGCTGCTGCTTGGCGGCGGCACGATGACCTGAGCGGCCGTGATGGTCGTGTTATCGGTCGTCCCAAGCACGAGGACGGACTCACCGGTGGTGACGGCACTGGCCGAGGCCTGGCTGGTGCCCTTCTCGTAGGTGGTGGAGGCCGCTTCCTTGATGGTCTCCTTATAGCCCCCCAAGGTGGACAGCGTGAAGCTGGACGCGGACACGCTGCTGACCGTCCCGATCGAGCCGCCCGCCGCAGGCCCCGACCGGGCGTTGGCCCCCGAGGCGATGCCGGATTTGAAACCGCCGGGATCGGAGGGGCTTTTGGCCGCGGTCGAGGTACTGCTGGCCGCGGTCGAGGTGCCGCTGGCCGCGGTCGAGCTACTGCTGGAAGAGCAAGCCACGATCCCAAAGGAACCGCCGCCGATCACGATTGCCGCGATTCCGGTTGTCATGACCCTGCCGCGCTTGCTGGAGAACAACATTTAACTCCTGTCGCCGAAACTGTTAGATCACAGTCATTCCAGAACGCCCTGGAACTTCACTGGGGGAAAGCGGGAAGGGCACTGAGGGATCCGCGGCGCGGGCCTATACCCAAGTTTTTGGCAGCGCACCGCAAGGTCACCGCAAGGTGACATGCGTGGGTGCCTGCCTTGCTGGTGCTAGGGCTCACCCGGCCCCCGGACCGGGGAATACCGCTGCCTCGCAAGTGGGCGATGCCAGTTCTTCCGGCCAGTACCCCTTCGCGTCCCGCTTGCTTACCTTCTTGTCAGCCGCTCAAGCAGGCCGACCAGCGTCGCACGCTCGTCGGAAGACAGCGGCGCGAGTAGCTCGTCCTGGACGCCGTTCAGAACCTCGTCGAGCCGCCGCAGCCGTGCCCGCCCCGCGTCAGTGATCGTGACGACGTTACGCCGACGGTCGCCGGCGTCGGCCGTCCGCTCGACAAGGCCGTCGGCGGCGAGCTCGCCGACCGCCGCCGTGACGTCGCTGCGGTCCATCTCAGTACGGCGCCCAAGGCTGGCCTGCGACGCGGGCCCGGACTCGGCTAGTGCGGCCAGCAAGCGGAAGTGGTATCCCCGGGCGCCGACGGTCGCCAGGTGCGACGCGAGGAGACGGTGCGCCTGCGCGGACAGCTGGGTGATCAGCCAGGTCGGCTTGGCCATCAGCAAGGCGGGCGCGGCGTCCTCATCTGAAGTCATACGAGCAAGCGTAAGCCAAAACTTGTTGGCCGGGCCAACGAACGATAATGTTGGATATGCCAACGTTGGCTGCGCCAACAAAAACTGCGAAAAGGAGGAGCTGTGCCCGACTATCCGCCGCTCAGCACCCGTCTCGTCGGCGAGACCGAGAGCGCCCTCGGCGCATTGCTCGCCCCGCTGCTGGCCGAAGCCGAACTGACCTTCCTCCAGTGGGTCGTACTCTCGCTCACCACGGCTGGCGGTGCGAGCAGCCCCGGCATCGGCAGGGACCAACTCGTCGACCGGATCACGAATGTCAGAAAGGTCGACGCAGCCGACGTATCGGCGGCCATCAGCGAACTGGAGAAGGCCGCGGCGCTCGTCACCACGGGCAGCCAGGTGACCCTGACCGACGTTGGCCAGGCCAGGTACGACCAGGTCCGGGCCCGCGTCGAGGAGATCACCGCATACGTCTTCGACCTTCCCGCCGATGACCTGGCGACGGCCGGCCGGGTCCTGGCAACCATCACGGCGCGCGCCAACACCGTGCTCGCCAACACGGGCCCCGCCGGATCATGAAGGATCGACCATCAGTTGCGTCGGCGTTCGATGCGGCTCGAACTGGCCCCGGAGACGAACGCGACGGTGGTTGGAGTGCTGGTGCACTAGCCTCAAGCCGGTGACCACCGATCCGGCAGCGCTCCTGACGCCTCAGGGTCAGGAACTCCTGGGCCGCCTGGCCGCGCAGGGTGACGCCGCTACCTCCGCCCTGGCACTGGCGGAGCGCCTGCGCCGCGAGTACCCGGCGGACCTGGTCGCGGCCGCGATGGCGCAGCAGGAACTGCGCCGGGCTGCCGCGGCCAAGTTCAGCCGCGCGGCGCAGATGCTGTTCACCAGGGCCGGCTACGAGCAGTCGTCGTCGGAGACGATCGCCAGGTACCGCGCCGACCGCCTCAAGGATGCGCGCCGCGTCGCTGACCTGTGCTGCGGCATCGGCGGCGACCTGATCGCCCTGGCCGAGTCAAGCGAGGTCCTGGCCGTCGACCGCGACGCGACCCACGCCCGCCTGGCCCTGCACAACGCCGCCGTCTACGGCCGGGCGGAGCGCGTGACCGCCGTAGTAGCCGACGTCCGCGACGTGCATCTGGCGGGTGTCGACGCGGTCTTCATCGACCCGGCCCGCCGCTCCGGCCCGGCCACGGCCTCCGCCCCCAGCGCCCACCGGTTCCGCGCCGGCGCCTCCGAGCCCCCGCTCGACTGGTGCGCTGCGCTGACAAGTCAGGTCAAAGCGGTCTGCATCAAGGCCGCCCCCGGCCTCCCGGGAGACCAGATCCCGCCCGGCTGGGAGGCAGAGTTCATCGCCGAGTCCCGTGACCTCAAGGAAGCGGTCCTTTGGTCTCCAAGCCTTGCAACCGCGCCTCCAGCAGGCCCAAAAGGCACCCTAGGCCCGCGCCGTGCAACAGTCCTGACGACCGCTCCAGCCGGCCACGCATTGAAGACCCACACGCTGGTCGCGCACCCAGGCGCCCCAGTCGCGCTGCGAGAACCGGGGGAGTACCTGCTAGACCCGAACCCGGCGGTCACGCGCGCCGGCCTAGTCGAGGATCTAGCGCGCGTGCTAGGCGACGACGCTGCCAAGATCGACCCCCAGATAGCGTTCCTCACGCTCGACAGGAACGTTCAGACCCCGTTCGCCCGCACTCTCCGCGTCCAGTACTCAGCCCCGTGGAACGAGAAGCAGTTCGCGAAGCGCCTACGCGAGCTAGACATCGGCGCCGTCGACATCAGACGCCGCGGCCTGGCAGGCGACGTCGACCAGATAAGACGCCGCCTAAAGCTGTCAGGCAAGACCCGCGCGACCGTCGTGATCACAAGAGTCAACGACAAGCCCTGGGGCCTGATCTGCGCAGACGCACTAACCCTGACGTAGCAGGATGCCGCGCACAAACGCGGCCTGCCCGACGTGCTGCATGTCATCGTCGAGCACGGACACGAGCCGCACCCCGAGCGTCACCGGCGGCGTCCACCGCGTATCGACCACCCGGTCGAGGTCAGCGTCGCGGATCTCTGACACGAGCTTCACCGTCTGCGCGTACGTCGCCTCGTGGTACTCGCCGAGCAGCCCAGAGGATGCGGTCGCGGCGGCGACGAAGGCGACCTGATCGCGATTGTGCCCCCACCCGTGGTCCTTCATCCCGGCCGGCAGCCCGAGCCGCCGGGCCCAGCCTTCGGACGACCACACCTGCGGCACCCCGAACGCGGCCGCGACGTGATCGTCCTGTACGCGAGTGAGATGCCAGACAAGCCAGCTGACCGGGTTGGCGTCGGGATCAATCCGGTAGGTGAGCTGCTCCGGCGTCAGCCCGTCAAGCACGTCGGCGACCGTCTCCCGGATCCGCCCGAATCCATCGAGAAGCAACTCCGCACTCGTCATAGCGACAGCCTACGGGACAGGCCAGGCGGGCAGCGCGCTCACGTCGGCCACGGTTTCGGGCAGGCGGCGCATCGTGGTGACCCGGCGCTCGGCGAACTTGGCCGGGTGCCCGGTGTGGTCGCGGTCGACCCAGATCGAGCGCAGCCCCATCCGGGCCGCGGGCAAGATGTCATGCACCCAGCTGTTCGCCACGTGAATCCAGTTAGCCGGCGTCGCCCCGGTCAGCTCCGCGAACCGGCGAAAGTGCCCCAGGTCCGGCTTGTAGGACCGCACCTGCTCCGCCGTCACCACAACCTCGAATGGCACGGGAAGCTGAGCCGAGGTCTCCGCGAACAGGTCATCGTCGCAGTTGGTGAGGATCGCGAGCCGCCAGCCAAGCGAGGTGAGCGTTCCCAGCGCCTCGGCCACGTCAGGAAAGACCAGCATCGACGGCCACGCGTCGATGAACGCCCCGGCCTTATCCGAGAGCGGCACGCCGACCTGCCGCCCGGCAAGGCCGAGCCCGTCGGTGAGAACGTCCCGGTAAGGCCGCCAAGTGGGTCCGGCCTCCAGGATGGACTCCGCCCTGTGGTAGGCGGCGAGCAGAGGCGCCGCCTGCGCGCCCACGATCGGGTTCAGGGCACCGCGCATGCAAGTGTTCCAGTCTGCGATCGTGCCGTAGCAGTCGAAGGTCAGCCAACGGGTCCCGGGCATCAAACCTCCCTACTCGAACATCTGTAGTAGGAACTCGCCTCCACAGTAACTGTTGTTAACTGTTTTTGAGTGGTGAATTCGCATTGAATCCGTAGAAGATCGCCCGACTGAGCAGGTAAGCGGCTGACGTGGCGTGCCGCCCGGCTTGCCGCGCACTCCTGGCCTGACATAAGGGCCTGAGCGGATGCATGATCTTGAATGGAAGGACGAGTAACAAGGACGAGCAGCGAAGCACGAGCAACCAGGAGGCGGCCCCCATGGCGGATGACGAGTTCCACTACTCCAGTGGGTTCGGGAACGAATTCGCGACCGAGGCGGTCGACGGCTCGCTCCCGGTTGGCCGCAACTCGCCGCAGCAGGCACCACTCGGCCTGTACGCCGAGCAGCTAAGCGGGACCGCATTCACCCAGCCAAGGGGCGTGAACCGCAGGACGTGGGTCTACCGCATCCTCCCCAGCGCGAAGCACCCCCCGTTCAGCAGAATCGATAACAGGAACCTCAGGAGCACCCCGTTCGACGAGCTCGAGCCGGACCCGAACAGGCTGCGCTGGGATCCGCTCCCGCTCCCCGCCGAGGACACGCCGCAGGACTTCATCGACGGCCTGTTCACGGTCGCGGGCAACGGCGACATCAAGACCAGGGCCGGGATCGCGATCCACCTGTACGCGGCCAACCGCTCGATGCGAGACCGCTACTTCGTGGACTCCGACGGCGAACTCCTGCTCGTCCCGGAACTCGGCGCGATCATCCTGCACACCGAGCTTGGTGCGATGCGGGTCGGCCCCGGCGAGATCGCCGTTATCCCGCGCGGCATTCGCTTCAAAGTCGAACTCACGGACGCCTTCGCCCGCGGCTACGTGTGCGAGAACTTCGGCGCGAACTTCGTCCTGCCCGAACGCGGTCCGATCGGCGCGAACGGACTGGCGAACGAGCGGGACTTCCTCATACCGCACGCGGCGTTCGAAGAGCGCAATCACACGGTCCAGGTGGTGAACAAGTTCGGCGGCAACCTCTGGGCCGCGGGCTACGACCACTCACCGCTTGACGTGGTGGCCTGGCACGGGAACTACGCGCCGTACAAGTACGACACGGCCAGCTACATGGTGATCGGCACGATCAGCTTCGACCACCCGGACCCGTCGATCTACACGGTCCTCACCAGCCCCACCGACACCCGCGGCCTCGCAAACGCCGATTTCGTGATATTTCCCCCAAGATGGCTGGTCGGCGAGCACACCTTCCGCCCGCCGTGGTTCCACCGCAACATCATGTCCGAGTACATGGGCCTGGTCACCGGCACCTACGACGCGAAGGCGGAGGGCTTCATCCCGGGCGGCGCCTCGCTGCACAACACGTTCGCCAGCCACGGCCCGGACGCGGACACGTACGCGAAGGCGTCCACCGCGGAACTCAAGCCCCAGAAGCTCGACGGAACTCTCGCGTTCATGTTCGAAAGCCGCTGGACGATCTTGCCGACTAAGCAGGCCATGGACGCGAGCTTCCGCCAGCGCGATTACGATGCCGTCTGGTCTGGCTTGACGCGAAATTTCCGCTAAGTTCGATTCCATGACTGGCTCCTATGTGACGGTCGGATCCGGTGACCACCGCGTCATCGCGCTGCACGGCTGGTTCGGCTCCGCCCTCGGCTGGGGCCACCTGCCCGACTACCTGAACACCGCGCAGTTCACCTACGTCTTCCCGGACCTGCGCGGCTACGGCTCCCGCCGGGACGAGGCAGGCGTGTACACGATGGCCGAGGCCGCCGCCGACGCCATCGAGCTCGCCGACCGCCTCGGCTGGGACAGGTTCAGCCTGGTCGGCCACTCGATGAGCGGCGTGGCGGTCCAGCACGTCCTCGACCAGGCACCGCACCGGGTCCGGCGACTGGTCGGCGTGGCCCCGGTCCCGGCCACCGGCCTCCCCTTGGGCGAGTCCGAATGGACGCTGTTCACCTCCGCCGCCCACAGCCTCGCCAGCCGCCAGATGATCGTCAACTACTCGACCGGCAGCCGCCTCACCCCCGCGTTCGTCGACCTGATCGTCCGCCACTCGCGCGACAACTCGACCGAGGCGGCGTTCGGCGGCTACCTCCCCTCCTGGGCCAGGGCAGACATCGTCGCCAGGATCAAGGGCAACGAGGTCCCCGTCAAGGTGATCACCGGCGAGTACGACCCGACCCAGCCCGCCGAGTTCATGGAGCAGTCCTGGCTGCAGGTCTACCCGAACTCCGAACTCGAGGTGCTCCGCGGCACGGGCCACTACCCGATGTTCGAAACCCCGGTAGCCCTCGCCGCCTCCATCGAGGAATTCCTTTCCCGAGGCTGAAAGTCAACGACAAAAACATCAAGACCGGGATTATCCCGAACGACTGCGGCTTACTCTTTCGCCGCAACCGTTTATCTTGTTGCGTTTCGTGCGGATACCGGAGTTGAAAGCCTGAGGTCTGCAGCCGTCCGCCTGGCAGCAGCGGGCTCCCGCACACGGTGGATGGTTGTGGCAGCCCCGCACGCGACCAAGCCGAAAGCGCTTTTGGGCCAGCAAGAACAAGCCCACAAGCGCATTCGGCGTAATCGGCGCCCGGGTGGCGAGCGAACCGAGCAGGTCCGCGTTCCGCGCTTGTGGCTTATTTGCTATTTCTGCTATTAGCGACACGCCGAATACCCGTGAATTGCACGGCCGCCAGCCCGCTGAGCTGCTAACTTGCGGAATCGTCACCATGCGTAACTGGCTTGTAGCGATGGCGGAGGGCGGTCGTTTCCGGTGTCTGAAGAGACTGCGCCGACGAATCGGCGGATTAGCGCGTCGCGCACGGCGATCGCCGTGGGCGTGACAGGTGTGGCCGTCCTGGTGACGTCCGCCGGGCTGCTGCTCACATCGGTCGGAGGTCCGGCCGGCACCCCGGCCAAGCCGCCGCGAGCCGCGTCGGCAGGGCAGGCCGCCCAACTGCATTCTGCCGCGCGGGGCGGCGCCTCGCTGGCCACTGTGCTGCAGACCGTGCCGAGATACGCCAGCCCGGGGGAGCGCGCCGCCGGCACCGTTTCGGACCAGTGGTACGACAGGCCGTCGGTGCTGCCGGTCATCGCGACAAGCCCCGGCTGGGTCGAGGTACGGCTGGCCCAGCGGCCGAATGGGTCCATGACCTGGCTGCCCGCCAGTGACGTGAAGCTCAGCAGCACGCCCTACCGGATCGTCGTCAACACCACCACCACGCATATCGCCCTGTATGACCAGGGCCGGCTGGTCTTCTCGGCCCCGGCCGGGCTGGGGACCCTCGAGGACCCGACGCCGGCCGGGGAGTACTTCGTGGCGTTCGACGAGCAGCCGCCGCAGCCGAACCCCGGCTATGGCCCGTTCATCATGGTCACCTCGGCCCACTCCCCAGGGATCAGCGACTGGGAGGGGTCCGGCGACGCGGTCATCGGCATCCACGGCCCGCTCGGCGACGACAGCGAGATCGGCGCCACCGGCGCGCGGATCTCGCACGGCTGCATCCGCCTGCACGATCAGGCACTCCAAAGGCTCGCCGAGGTCCCCCCAGGGACCCCGATCGACGTTGTCAGCTAGGCGCGCCCAGGCGCCTGCCCAGGGGGGTAGTTGAGATGGTTCCTTTTGTGCGGCGGGGGCTGCATGCGGTCGCGGCGCTCGCGGCGAGTGCTGCCGTAGTCGGCGGGGGCCTGGCCGCGGCATCGCCCGGGGCAGCGGCCGCGCCTGGCGGCGACCCCACGATCACGATCCGCGTTGGGGGCGTACGTACCGCGGAGAACGGGCCGCCGGGCCCGTCCGCCACGTCCGGGCTTGCCGGAGTGACGTTCCGGGTCACCCCGTCGAGCGCGGGACAGTCCGATAGCTGCGTGAGCACGGCCGCCGGATTGTGCACGCTCAAGGTCGCCTCCAGCAGGACCTACACGATCACTCAGGTCGGCACCCCGAGCGGCTGGTTCGCCAGCTCGAGCCTCGCCGCCGGGTCACCGGGGCAGGTGACGCCGCACGTCTACGACATGCTCAGCGTCAAGGTAGGCACTGGCAATGTGACCGTTCCGGCTGCGGCGCCGAACAGCGACCGGTCAGCCACCGCCCGCGGCGGCACATGGGCGCTGTCGCGCAGCGATCCCGCGCTGCCCGAAGGGTGCGGGCTGCGCATCGCGCTGCTCATCGACCTATCCAGCTCGATCACCCCGGCAATCCTGCCCACCTACAAGGCGGCAGCCAGGGCTTTCGTGGAAGCGCTCAAGGGAACGCCCTCAAGCGTCGCGATCTACACGTTCGGCACCACCGCTCCGGCGCCCGGCGCTAACGACACCAACCTCGCGCCGGTCTCCGTGGCCAGCCAGGCCGGTGTTACCACGCTGGTCAACAAGATCAACAGGCTCACCGTGCCATCCGGTTCCGCCACGAACTGGGACGCGGGCTTGTGGCAGATCGTACGGGACAACCCCGCCAGGCATTACCAGTCCGCCATCATCCTCACCGACGGCGACCCGACGCGGTACGGGCCGCCGGGCAATCTTGGCGGCACCGGCAGCCTCACCCGGTTCGCCGAGGTTGAGAACGGCATCTTCTCCGCTAACGCGCTGAAGAACGAGGGGACATCGGTCCTCAGCGTGGGCATCGGGGCCTCGAGCCATGGGCTGCGGTACACCGAAAACATCAGGGCCATCTCCGGACCGGTCGAGAACAAGGACTACTACAACACGGACTTCGAGCGGCTGAGCGCCGTGCTCGCCCAGCTGGCGCTGCGGAACTGCGCGGGCCTCGACCTCACCAAGACCGCTGCCCCGGCGACCTACACCCATGCCGGCGAGCGGATCACCTACATCTACCGGGTGACCAACACGAAGTTCTTCACGCTGCACGACGTGCACGTCGCCGACGACCGCATTAGGGGCTCGATCCCCTGCACGCCGTCCACGCTCGCGGCCGGCAAGAAGGCTACGTGCACCGCCAGCTACACCGTTACCCAGGCCAATGTGGAGGCGGGCCACGTCACGAACGTCGCGACCGCGACCGGGACAACGCCCAACGACCACCACGTGACCAGCCGGCCGGCGGAGGAGACGGTCCGCGTGAGGCCGGTTCCTGACATCAGGCTCGTCAAGTCGGTGTTCCCGGCGCGGTACTCAGCGCCTGGCGAGCAGATCACCTACACCTACGCGGTGACCAACACAGGAAACGTGACCCTGCACGGCATCACCCTGACCGACAACAAGCTCGGCGCAATCACCTGCCCGGTGACCGCGCTGCCACCGAACGAGTCGACGACCTGTACCGCGGAGCACACGACTACCCAGGCCGACGTGGACGCGGGGCACATCACCAACTCGGCGACCGTGACCGGGCACCCGTCAACAGGCCCGCCGGTGACCGACACCGACAGGGCGGTCGTGACGGCGGTTCACCTGCCGGGCATTGAGCTGGACAAGACCGCGTTCCCGACCGAGTTCGCCAGGCCGGGGGAGCGGATCACCTACACCTACCTGGTGGTTAACACGGGGAACGTGACGCTGCGAGATGTCGCGGTGCATGATGACCGGCTAGGGAGGGTCACCTGCCCGCTATCACAGCTGGCGCCCGGCGCGTCGATGACCTGCGAGGCGGTGTACATGGTCTCGCAGGCGGACGTGGACGCGGGCCAGGTCGTGAACGCGGCGGTCGTGACGGGGCACCCGCCGACGGGCCGGCCGGTGACCGGCGGGGACACGGCGGTGGTCACGGCGGTTCACCTGCCGGGCATTGAGCTGGACAAGACCGCGTTCCCGACCGAGTTCGCCAGTGCGGGGGAGCGGATCACCTACACCTACCTGGTGACGAACACCGGGAACGTGACGCTGCGGGATGTCGCGGTGCGTGATGACCGGCTAGGGTCGGTCGCCTGCCCGCTGTCGCAGCTGGCGCCCGGCGTGTCGATGACCTGCCACACGACCCACACCACCACCCAGGCGGACGTGGACGCGGGGCAGGTCGTGAATGCGGCGGTCGTGACGGGGCAGCCGCCGACGGGCCCGGCGGTGACCGGCGGGGACACGGCGATCGTCACGTCGGTTCAAATGCCGGGCATTGAGCTGGACAAGACCGCGTCCCCGACTACGTACGACGCGGCCGGCGAGAAGATCACCTACACCTACCTGGTGGTCAACACCGGCAACGTCACACTGCACGGCGTGACGGTGGCCGATGACCGGCTGGGGGCGATCACCTGCCCGGCCACGCAACTGGCCGCGGGCAAGTCGATGACCTGCGAGGCGGCTTACGCGGCCACCCAGGCGGACGTGGACGCGGGGCAGGTCGTGAATGCGGCGGTCGTGACGGGGCAGCCGCCGACGGGCCCGGCGGTGACCGGCGGGGACACGGCGATCGTCACGGCGGTTCAAATGCCGGGCATTGAGCTGGACAAGACCGCGTACCCGACTACCTACGATGCGGCCGGCGAGAAGATCACCTACACCTACCTGGTGGTCAACACCGGCAACGTCACACTGCACGGCGTGACGGTGGCCGATGACCGGCTCGGGCCGGTCGCCTGCCCGCTGTCGGAGCTGGGGCCCCGCGCGTCGATGACCTGCGAGGCGGTCTACCCGGTCACGCAGGCGGACGTGGACACCGGGCGGGTCGTGAATGCGGCGGTCGTGACGGGGCAGCCGCCGACGGGCCCGCTGGTGACCGACACCGACACGGCGGTCGCTGAGGCGGTTTACACGCCGGGCATTGAGCTGAAGAAGTCCGCGTCCCCGACTACCTACGACGCGGCCGGCGAGAAGATCACCTACACCTACCTGGTGGTCAACACGGGGAACGTGACGCTGCACGACATTACCGTCACAGACAACAAGATCCACGGACTGATCGCCTGCCAGGCAACCACGCTCGCCCCAGGCAAGTCCACCACCTGCCGCGCCATGTACACCACCACCTGGGCCGACGTGGCGGCCTGCCGCATCACTAACGTGGCCATCGCGGCCGGCAGCCCGCCAGCGGGGCCCCAGGTGACCGGCAAGGACGAGGCGACCGTCACGCTGACCCTGCCGGAGGTCCCGGTAACCGGCTAGCAGCCCACGCCCCACTTCATCGCGCGCCGTCCCATCTCGTTGCGCGCCGCCCAATCTCGTTGCGCGTCCGCCACACCTCAAGGAGCCAAGTGCGCTTTTGGGCCGGCAAGAGCGAGCCCAAACGCGCACTTGGCGCGTGAATGCTTCCGTGGAAAGGCGGCTAGAGGTCGGCCACCGCCGGGATGACGTCGGAGCCGATCATCTCAAGCGGTGTCACGTCCCAGACGTTGGCGACCGCGCCGATCGCGGCGTCGAAGCCGAACTCGGCGAGCGCCCCGAGCTCATCCACGATTTGCTGAGCACCCTTCGACGGGTCGAACCAGTAGTAGGCGGTCTTGTAGATCGTGTCGTAGTCGCGGCCGACCGCCTCGCAGTGCTCGCGCAGGATGTCGAGCTTGCGGGCCTCGTCCCGGCCAGCGAACAGGTTGCAGGCGTCCGCGTACTGGGCGACCAGGCGGAGCGTCTTCTTCTCCCCGCCGCCGCCGATCATGATCGGCGGGTGCGGCCGGGACAGCGACTGCGGCGAGTTCAGCGGGCGCTCAAGCGAGTAGTAGTTGCCCTCGTACGGCTTCTCGTCACCCCGCCACATCTGCAAGCAGATCTGGAGCGTCTCCTCCAGCCGCTCGAACCGCTCGCTGACCGGGGGGAACCTGACGCCCAGGCCGCGGGACTCCTCCTCGTTCCAGCCCGCGCCGATGCCCAGCCAGGCCCGCCCGTTCGACAGCACGTCAAGCGTGGTGACGATCTTCGCGAGGATGCCAGGTTCCCGGTAGAACGCGCCGGTAACGAGCGTGACCAGCGTGGCATGGGACGTGCACGCGGCCAGGTAGCCGAGCGTGGTGTACCCCTCCAGCATTTCCTTTTCGGCCGGCCCCACGACAGGAATCTGGAACAAATGGTCCATAACGGCGATGTACTCGAACCCGGCATCGTCGGCGGTCCGTGCGACGGTGGCGAGCTCCCTCCCCAGCGCCTCCGGCCCCCGAGGCGAAGAAAAGTCCGGAATCTGAAGCCCAACCTTCATGATGACTACCTCCCGCCCCCACCCTCTCACAACGCCGTGGCGGGCCTCGGCGGGTAAGGCTGGGAGACCCAGGCCGCATCGCTAGCTCCACCGCCCAGACCCCGAGTGCGGCCCGAAGCACGGCGCCCTGCGGTTGCTAGCTCGACCGCAGGGCACCGCCTGGACCCCGCTCCGGCCCGGCGGCACGGCGCCCTGCGGGATGCCCGGCGCGCGGTATGAGGTTTGGGGCCGCATGACACAGGGGATGACGAGTTCTCACAAACGATTTGACGACGGTGGCGCGGACCCGTAAGGTTCTGTCT
>CAVTIR010000016.1:0-269328 GCA_963734665.1 uncultured Actinomycetota bacterium
TGCCAGCTCGGCGGCCGCCAGGAGCGGTTGCGCCGCGGCCGGTGCCGCTGGTCCGGAGCGTCTGCCTCAAGCTCGGACCTGAGCCGGTCGAGGTGGCTGATCAGCTCGCCCCGCAACGGCCATCCGACCGGGCGGACCGCCGGAGGGGTCGCCAGCAGCTCGCTGAGCCGGTCTTGCTTGTCGCGCGCCGCGGCCAGGTGACGCTCCAGGTCAGCCTGCAGCACTTCGTGACCGTGCGCGTCCAACTGGGTCGCGAGGCTGCTGTAGGCCCGCACGGCGGCGGACAGCTCCCGCAGCGTGTCGGCGAGCCCGCGGCGCACGTCCGGATCGTTGAGGGAGTTGTCGTCACCGGCGAGCCGGGTGGTATCGGTAAGCGACCGGGCAAGGACCCGGACCGTGATCGCTGAGTGCTCCAGGTTTTCCAGGCTCTGTCGCAGTGTCACCGTGCTGTATGGCAGCCGCATGCTGCGCGGGTTGAGCTTGGTGCTCTCCTCGGCCTGCGCAAGTGCCTCATCCACCCTCCTGATCTCGTTGGCGAGGGCGCGAGCCTGGTCGAGCCAGGCTCGCGCCGACTCGTTAACGGATCCGTCGTTCAGCCCGGCCGCCATCCGGTCGAGCAGGTCGGCCATCGCGCGAGCGAGGTCCGCGATCGCTTCCTCGGCCGGCTCTACCTGCGGCGCCGTGATGACCAACCCGGCGATCAGCCCCGCGGCCGTGCCGATCAATGTCTCGGTTATTCTGCTGGTCGCCGCTGCCTTGCTGCCGACCGACAGGATGAGCATCGCGCTGATCGGGACCTCGAGGACGGCATCGCGCAGCCGCAGCGCGTACCCCAGGGCGAGACCGAGGGTGATCGTGAGCCCGAGACTCCACCACGTGAACCCGATCAATCTGGACAGCCCGAGCGCTATCAGGACGCCGGTCACCACGGCGGCGACTCTCCGCACCGCGCTGAACAGCGTCTGGTAGATGCTGACCTGCAGGACGAGAATCGCCGTCAGCGGCGCCAGCACCGGAGGCGAGGTCTCCGGCACCGGCAAGGCGATCAGGTAGGCGAAGACCGCGCAGGTGGTCAGCCTGATTATGGTCGCGGCTGTCGGCTGGGCCCGGTGCCGCGCTAGGGTCAAGGTCACTGGTGCGCGCTGGGTAATCGTCCGTGCCGCGGCGCCGATCTGGGTGGCCCGCTGGTTGCGCCGGAGCGCCAGGCTCATGAGGCGGGCGCCGGGACGGCGATCTCGCCAGTGCCGAAAATCATCGCCTCCGTCCGCCGATGCCTCCTGCCCTCACCCGGATCTGTCCTCACACAGGAATACTGCCGGGGCTGGCGCCTGGGCCGCATCCCCCATTCAGTTAGTCGCGCGGTTGCGCGGCCTCAGGGACGGCGCCCCGGCGGCGATCGTGCTCAGGGGTTCGGTGCCTGCTCAGGCGGGGCGGCGGCCAGCCGTGTATCCGGCTGATAGGTGTACGCGGCCTCGCGCACGGTCTCTTGGCTCTCCAGCGCGGCGCCGAGCGCGCCGCCGAGCGTCGCGATCGAGGTGGCCAGCCAGGCGAGCCTGACCTGATCCGCCGCGCCAGCGGGGTAGCCGAGCTGGATGCTAAGAAGGTCTCCTGGCACGAGGAGCAGCGCCGAGGCGAGCATGAAGATGAAGAGGGCGAGGTACAGCACGACCACGCCGATGCCCACCGTGGTCGCCGTGACGATGTTGAACAAGATGACCTGTTCGCGTGCGGCCGGATGGGGGCTGCGCTCCCACAGGCCGGTGGTGACCATGATCGTCACGATGATGCCGGCTACCGAGCCGAGCGCGATGATGGTGAGCCGCACCGGCCCGAGATAGTAGGCGAGTCGCCAGATATCGCTTGTCACCAGCGCGAACACCCCGGCCGCGAACGCGGCGGCGAGGGCGCGAATGAGCCGAAGCGTGAGCCGCCACGGCCGGTTAGCGCGCAGCATGCCGAGTAGCAGCCAGATGTTGCCGCTGACGACCCGCGCGGCAAGGACCACGCCGTGTTCTTCGTGCTCTATCCGCGTGCCCAGTTCGCGCATGCGCCGGGTTACCGCCTCAGCGAGCGTGCGGCGCTGCCCGGCGTCAGTCGCCACCGCGATGTCGCCGAGCATGTGCCCGATCAGCCGGACGATAGTGTCCGCTGTGCGCTTGCGTACCCAGACCGGGCCGAGCGCGGGCATGGACAGGACCGCGACGCCGTGCGTGGTGCTGACATGGGCAATCACCGGCCGCCGCGCGGTCTGCAGCGGGAGGTCGGTGACGCATACCGCGAGGTGCCAGCCGCGGTCAAGAAGCATCCGGCGTCCCGCCGCGATTATCACGCTAAGGTCGGTTGGCGGCTCAACCAGCCGGTCCGAGACGAATTCAAGCCGCCATCGCACCCCGGGCAGTTGCTCAGGCAGCCGAGCAGCTATCTCCGGCAGCAGACTCTCCGTCAGCTCTGAAGCCGGCCCTGGTGATGCGAGCAGGCCGACGACGATTTCCGGGTGCGAAATGTCGGGAAAACTTGCCGAACCAGTCTCAACTGTGCCCATGCGAGGTTTCTTACCCGCTGCTCAGCCCGGACGGGCGAGCTCAGGCGGACCGCTGAGGCTGCTCAGCTCGTCCGGATGAGGAGCTTGCCGAAGTTCTTGCCGTCCAGCATGCCGAGGAACGTCCCGGGCGCTGACGGCACGGGAACCGGAGAGGCCAGCGGCAGTCGCCGGGCCGCAGCCGACCTGGCGCGCTGCCGGGACGCCGGGACGCCGGAGGAAGGGATGACGGGAGCCAGGGGTTGCACGGTCACGGCTGCCTCCCGAGAGGAGGACAGGGCTGGCCGTGATGCGATCGTCAGTGCTACCGACGCAGTTACCAAGGCGATGTGCGCGAGGGGGATTTCCCGCCCGTACCGGCGCCTGAAGCACGGCTTGACCACACTGGCCAGTGCGTTCTCCCCGGATGGGGAGAACGCACCACCGTGTGTTCAAGCGGTTGCTGAACCGGTGAAAATGCGCGTATCTGTGTGGGCGAGGAGGGATTTGAACCCTCACACCCTTTCGGGCACACGGACCTGAACCGTGCGCGTCTGCCGTTCCGCCACTCGCCCGAGTGGGACGACTTACGTTAGCACGGAGGTCAGTGTGCTCGTGCCCCGGATAACATCAGATGGATAACAAGCCGAAGGGAGGCTCGACGGGTGGGAGTTCTGCAGCGCTTCGAACGACGGCTTGAGGGCATGGTCGAGGGAACGTTCGCACGGGTGTTCAAATCTGAACTGCAGCCGGTCGAGGTGGCGAGCGCGGTTCAGCATGAGATGGACGAGCGGGCGGCCATTGTGGCGCAGGGGCGCACACTGGTTCCGAACGACTTTGTCGTCGAGATCGCTCAGACGGATGCCGAGCGGCTCGATATCATGATCGAGAGCCTGAGCCTTGAACTAGTGACGCTGGCCAAGGATCACGCCAAGGAACAGGGCTATTCGTTCGTCGGGCCGGTGCGGATCCGGCTCGAGGGGGTCCCCGATCTTGCGACCGGCATGTTCCGCATCCAGTCGGGGGTGATCCGCGGGCACACCGTGGAGGCGGGTGAGGTCCGGCAGCCGGTCAGCGACCTGCCTCGGGGAGGCGGCAGCCAGTTCCCCGGCCGGCCCAGACTGGTGGTCGCCGGGTCACAACCGGGAACGGGCATGGAGACGGGCAGCACCTATGAGCTTCAGACGCCCGTGACACTGCTCGGCCGCGGCACGGACTGTGACTTGCGCATGGTTGATCCCGGTGTCTCGCGGCATCACTCCGAGCTACGCGTGGAGGACGGCCAGGTCGTCCTTGTCGACCTGGGCTCCACCAATGGCACGCTCGTAAACGGCCAGCCCATGCGTCGCGTCGTGCTCACAGACGGCACAAATGTCACACTTGGCCGCACCACTTTGGTTTTCCATCAGGACATGAGGTATTGATCACCAGCCGGCAGGAGTGGCTAGAGCGGGCGCCAGAAGACCTTGGAGTGACTACCCTTAGGGCAGCCAACCGACAGCGACGCAGAAGCCGAGGACACAGCACGGAATGAACGCGCTCACCCTTACCCTCATCAGGGTGGCCTTCCTGGCCGTCTTGTGGCTTTTCGTGATCGCGGCGATCGGCGTAGTGCGCACGGACCTGCTGGGCACCGTGGCGACGAAGATGCGCCGGGGGCGGAATCAGCCGGCGCCTATGCCGCAGCAGCCCAGACCGCCGCGGCCGACGAGACCCGGGAGGGGGACACCACGTTTCCTCGTTGTCACCGAGGGTGGCCTATCGGGCGTGAGTATCGACCTTACCGACCAGCAGATAACCATGGGACGGGCGAATGACGCCACGCTGGTGCTGAATGACGACTACGCTTCCACGTACCATGCCCGGATATTTCCGCAGGACGGACAGTGGCTCGTTGAGGACCTCGGTTCGACAAACGGCACCTACTTGGACCGCCAGAAGCTGGCCCGGCCGACCCCAGTCCCTGTAGGCGTGCCTATTCGTATTGGAAAGACCGTTCTGGAACTGCGCAGATGACACTAGCCCTCAGATACGCGGTACGGTCCGATGTCGGTCTCCTCAGAGAGGGGAACGAAGATTCGGCGTACGCCGGACCTCACCTGCTCGCGGTTGCCGACGGCATGGGAGGCCACGCGGCCGGCGAGGTGGCAAGCGCCGCCACGATCACGACGATCGCCCCGCTCGACGCGGAGGATCCTGGACCCGACCTGGTTAGCGCGATCGCCGACGCGGTCGCGACAGCTAACCTGCGGCTGCAGGAGCTCATCATCTCCGACCCGGCGATCGAGGGCATGGGCACGACGCTGACCGCCCTGCTGTGGTCGGAGGGGTACGCCGCGCTCTGCCACATCGGCGATTCGCGGGCCTACCTGCTGCGCGACGGGCAGTTCGTCCAGATCACCCACGACCACACGCTTGTCCAGTCGCTGGTCGACGAGGGCAAGATCACCGAGGACGACGTCGCCACGCACCCCCACCGGTCACTGCTGCTGCGCGCCCTGGACGGCCGGACGATCGCGGAGCCGGACCTGGTGCCGCTTGAGACGTACCCCGGTGACCGCTACCTGCTCTGCTCCGACGGTCTTTCCGGCGTGGTGACCGAGCAGACGCTGCACCAGACGCTCGCCTCGGTGCGGGACCCGGACAAGGCCGCGCTGCGGCTGGTCGAGCTCGCCATCAAGGGCGGCGGTCCCGACAACATCACCTGCATCGTCGCAGACGTCATCGACTCGCACAGCAGCAGGGTCCCCCCGACGTGGCAGCCGGTGTTCGCCGGCGCGGCGGCCAACGGCGCGCCCGCCGACCTGCGCCCGCCCACCCGGCAGAGCTCCCCGGCTACCAGGGCCATGCGGCTCAGCAGGACCGCACCGCAGCCGGTCGTGCCGGAGGACTCGCCGACTGGCGTCTGGCACGAAGGTCCGTCGGGCCCCCAAGCCACTGCCGGTTACGGTGACAGCGGCTACACCGGGACCTTTGACGCGAACGCGTTCGACTTCGATCCTCCCGATGCACGGGACAGGATCAGGGACACCGCCTCCTTCGATCGGCCCGACGGCTTCCCCGGGCAAGAGAACGACCGGTACGGACCAGAGACCGACGACCGGGGCAGGCGGGGCGGCGGTCACCGCGCCAAGCATCACCGCCATGACGAGGACGACGACGACTACGGCCGGCCAGGCAAGCGCCGGTGGCCGATCGTGACAGGGGCCTTTGTCCTGCTCGTGCTGCTTCTCGGCGGCGGTCTCTACGGATTCTGGCGGTACAACCAGGGCCAGTACTACGTCGGTGTCACCTCGGACGGCTACGTCGCCATCTTCCGCGGCACCGACCAGAGCCTCGCCGGCATCAGCCTGTCCAGCCTCCTTACCAGGTCGACTCTCAAGGCCAGCATGCTCAGCAGCGGCGACCAGGCCACGATCCAGGAGACGATCTCAATGAGCAGCGTGAATGACGCGCAGCAGCGGATCGACCAGCTCCAGGCCGAGGCCGACGCCTGCCAGCAGACTTACCAGAAGCTGGCCACCTGGAAGACCGAGGACACCGCGTACGAGAATTACCAGACGGCGAAGACAACGGCCGCCAAGAACCACACCAAGGCCCCGGCGGTAGTGAACAACCCAGGCCCGATGCCGGCCCAGGTGGCGGACCCGGACCAGTGCGCCCCGTCCACGGCGTTCGGGATCGCGGCCTCGTCGCTGCCCGCTGCGGGGGCAAGCACGCCGAGCGTCACGCCGTCCAGGCCGGCCAGCACGCCGAGCGCCACGTCATCGGCCAAGGCGACCGCGAGCCCGTCGGTATCGACCACGCCTACGGCGGCCGCGTGAGCAGCATGACGATGCCCTCTCCCGCGCTGGGCAGCCAGCCGCCGGACGAGGCGCCGACCAGTCGCCGGTCCACCGAGATGTGGATGATGCTCTTCGCGTGCGGCATCGTCGCGTTCGCCTTCCTGAACGTGGCGGGCAGCCTCAAGGACCAGCATCTTTCGACGATCGTCGAGTACATGGCCGCCTTCCTGGTGATCGTCTTCGGCGCGCACTTCGCGGTCCGCCGCTGGGCGCCGTATGCTGACCCGCTGCTCCTTCCGATCGCGACGGTGCTCAACGGGCTCGGGATCGTGATGATCTACCGGCTCAACCAGGCCGGCCGGGACGGCAACTCAAGCGCGAACGGCCTGCCGATCGCGACGCTCAGCCACGATGCCACGGTCACGCAGATCATCTACTCGGTGATCGGCGTCGTCATCCTCGTGGTGTTCCTCGCGTTCATCAAGGACATTAAGGTCCTGCAGCCCTACACCTATGTGTTTGGCCTGGCCGGCATCGTGCTCATCGCACTCCCCGCACTGCTGCCGGCGAGCATCAGCGGCGTCGCCGGGACCAGCGCCAAGATCCAGATCAGCATTGGCGGGTTCTCCATCCAGCCGGAAGAGTTCGGGAAGCTGCTGCTCGCCGCGTCCTTCGCCAGTTACCTGGTGATCAACGGCAAGAAGCTGTCGCTGCTCACCGAGAAGTGGTGGATCTTCAGTCTCCCGAGGCGGCGTGACCTCGCCCCGATCCTGGTGGTCTGGGCCGTCAGCATGCTGCTGCTGATCTCCGAGAGCGACATCGGCACGAGCGCGGTGTTCATGGGCATGTTCGTGGCGATGCTCTACATCGCGACCGGACGCAGGTCCTGGGCGGTACTCGGCTTCCTGTTGTTCATCGTCGGCGCCTTCCTGGCGGCGGAACTCGTGCCGCACGTGGGGCTACGGTTCAGCGTCTGGCTCGACCCGTTCAGCAACGCGAATCTGCTGCAGGGCCTCCAGCCCTCCTACCAGCCGGTGCAGGGCATGTACGGGATGGCGAACGGCGGCCTGCTCGGTAAGGGGCTCGGCGGCGGTCAGCCGTTCTGGACCCCGCTCGTGCAGAGCGACGAGATCTTCACCGCGTTCGGCGAGGAACTCGGCCTGACGGGCGTAATGGCGATGCTGCTGCTCTACGGCCTGTTCGTGCAGCGCGGCCTGCGCACCGCGATGCTCGCCAAGGACGACTACTCCAAGCTGCTCGCCAGCGGGCTGTCCTTCATGTTCGCGTTGCAGGTCTTCGTGATCGTCGGCGGCGTCACCGGGCTGATCCCGTTCACTGGCATCACGACACCGTTCCTGTCGCAAGGCGGGTCGAGCCTGGTGGCGAGCTGGCTGCTCGTCGCGGTGCTGGCTCGGCTGAGCGACTCCGCGCGCCTGCCGGCGCCCAAACCGATCCAAGATGAGGGGATGACTCAGGTGGTGTCGCTCCGATGACCGGAATGAACCGCCCGATCAAGCGGATTGCGATCGCGGCCCTCGTCATGTTCGTGCTCCTGCTCGTCGACGTGAACTACCTGCAGGCGGTGCAGGCGCCGAGCCTGGCGAACAAGCCGCTCAACGACCGCACGGAGTACGAGCAGAACCAGGTGCAGCGCGGCAACATCGTGACTGCCGACGGCGTGACGATCGCCACGTCAAAACCGTCGACTGGCTTGTTCCCGTACCAGCGCGTCTATCCAGGCGGAGCTGCCTACGCGCCGGTCACCGGCTACGACACCGTCTTCACGCAGGCGCAGGCGCCCAACTACGCGACCGGCGTGGAGCGCGCGGAAAACGACCTGCTGACCGGCACCGGGTCGCAGCTCGCGTTCCGCAACTTCATTGACACGCTCACCAACAAGCCGCAGAAGGGCGCGACCGTTCAGGTCACGGTCAACTCCAAGGCGCAGCAAGTGGCCTACCAGCAGCTGCAGACCACCCTCCAGGGCAAGACCTTCGACGGCAAGCAGGCGGTCGGCGGCGTGGTCGCGCTTAACCCCTCCACCGGGGCGATCCTGGCGATGGCCTCCTACCCGAGCTATGACCCGAACCAACTCGCGGTGCAGAACACCACCCAGCTCACCAAGGTCGACAACCAGCTCACCGCGGAGGACCCGAGTCCGCTGCTCAACAACGCCACGCAGACGACGCTGCCTCCCGGCTCCACGTTCAAGATCGTCACGACCTCAGCGTGGTACAACCAGGACCCGACAAGAAACCCTTTGCTTGCGGTTCCCTCCCCGCAGCCGCTCACCCTGCCCAACGGCAACACCCTGAGCAACGATGACGGCGAGATATGCGGCACAGGGGCACCCACGACCCAGGTCATCTACGCGTTCGCCCAGTCCTGCAACACCCCCTTCGCCAAGATCGGCGAGGAGGTCGGCGGCCCGACCATCAAGTCGATGGCCACGAAGTACGGCCTGAATAACCCGAGCGCCCTCGACGTCCCTGGCGTGACGGTGGCAGCGTCCAACTTCACCGCTGAGTCGGACCCGTCATTCACCGCCTACGACGCGATCGGGCAGCACGACACCACGGAGACGCCGCTGCAAGAGGCGATGATCGCCGCGACCGTCGCCAACAACGGCGTGGAGATGAAGCCTTACCTCGTCCAGCAGGTCCAGGCGAGCGACCTGTCGGTGGTCGATCAGACCCAGCCGCAGGAGCTAAGCCAGCCGATCTCAAGCACCATCGCGGGTTACGAGAAGCAGATGATGGTCGCCGTCGTGCAGCAGCCAGAGGGAACTGGCTACGCGTTCAATCAGAACAATGAAGGCGGCATAGAAATCGCCGGTAAGACGGGTACCGCACAGAACGGCCTAAGCGCTCAACCCGATGCCGTTTTCACCGCATTCGCCCCGGCCGACAACCCAAAGATAGCCGTGGGCGTCATGATAGAAGGCGGGGGCTATGGGGCTGCCGCAGCCGCACCGATCGCCGTCGCGGTTATTAAGGCCTACCTGGCAACCCTGGGGATTCAGTGACCGACTACGTTCTCGATGACCGCTACACGCTGATCGAGCGGATCGCTACCGGTGGCATGGGCGAGGTCTGGCGCGGTGCCGACCAGATCCTCGGCAGGCAGGTCGCGATCAAGATGCTGGCCGCCGTGCACGCGGGCGACGAGCAGTTCCGCGCGCGGTTCCGCGCCGAGGCACGGTACGCGTCCTCGCTCGCCCACCCGGGGATCACCCGCGTCTTCGACTACGGCGAGCACAGCCCGCTCGGCGGCCCGTACCTGGTCATGGAACTCGTCGACGGCCAGCCGCTGTCGGAGATCCTCGAGCGGTACGGCAGGCTCGAGCCGTACGTCGTGCTCGACATCGTCGCCCAGGCCGCCCGCGCCCTGGACGCCGCGCACCGCGCCGGGATCGTCCACCGGGACATCAAGCCGGGCAACCTGCTGATCATGGCCGACGGCACCACCAAGATCACCGACTTCGGCATCGCCAAGGCCACCCTGCAGGACCTCAGCCTGACCGCCACCGGGATCGTCATGGGCACCGCCCTGTACGTCTCCCCCGAGCAGGCAACCGGCCAGCCGCTGACCGGCTCCTCCGACGTGTACTCCCTCGGCGTGGTGGCCTACGAGTGCCTGGCGGGCGATCCCCCGTTCGTCGCGGAACAGCCGCTCGCCATCGCGATCATGCACAAGCACGACCCGGTGCCGCCGCTCCCGGACGACGTGCCCCGCCCCGTCGCCGACCTGGTCTACGCGATGCTGGCGAAGAACCCCGAGGACCGGCCCGAGTCGGCCAGGCACGTCGCGGACCGCGCCGACGTCATCCGCGAGGCCCGCAACCGGACCGGCTACACCGGCCCGGTAACCTCCGACCTCCCCGTGGTGCCCAACTTCCCGCCCGCGACGAGCAACGATGTTTACCAAAATGGTATGCAGTCGCAGCCGGTTACCCGTAGCTCAGGAAACCGTACCTTCCTGTTCGCGGGTATCGGCGCGGCAGCCATCGGCGTCGTCGCGATTATCGCAGTACTGCTCTCAAGCCACAGCCCTTCATCGGCGGCCCCGCCGGCGACCACGACGGCTCCCACTCAGAACCGCGTCGGCTTCGGCGAGTCACAAGACGGGCTCAAGTACGAGCACATCGCAGGCCGGAGGCAACGCCGGCGGGGGCAATAATGTACCAGTAGTAGGGCCAGCACCCGCGTCCTCGTCGAAGTCACCCAGCCCGACGGCGAGCCATAAGGTGTCCCCGACAACAACTAAGGGCCCGTCGCCAACGACTTCTCCGTCGCCGACGACTTCTCCGTCGCCGACGATTTCGCCGTCGCAAACCCTGCCGGTGACCACAACGACGCCGACGCCGCCGCCGACCACAACGACGCCGACCACGCCGACGCCGACCGCTACAGCGGTGAAGAAGCAGCACGGCACAGGGGGATAACACTTCGATGCAGGGTGGTTTGGAAGAGTGCGAGACATGACACAGCCCCGGCTGCTCGGTGACCGGTACGAGCTAGATGGTGTCATTGGACGGGGCGGCATGGCGGAGGTGTACCGTGCCCGCGACCTCCGGCTTGACCGAATAGTCGCGATCAAGACCCTCCGCGCCGATCTCGCACGCGACCAGACCTTCCAGGCGCGGTTCCGCCGGGAGGCGCAGTCCGCTGCCTCGCTGAACAACCCCTCGATCGTCGCGGTATACGACACCGGCGAGGATATGACGTCCGGGACGCCCGTCCCGTTCATCGTGATGGAGTTCGTGGACGGCCGCACCGTCAGGGACCTGCTGATCGAAGGGCACCGGCTGCTGCCGGAGCGCACGCTTGAAATCGTTTCAGGCGTGCTCCGCGCCCTTGAGTACAGCCACCAGGCCGGCATCGTGCACCGGGACATCAAGCCGGGCAACGTCATGGTGACCCGCAACGGTGACATCAAGGTGATGGACTTCGGCATCGCCCGCGCGATGAGCGACAACCAGGCCACGATGACGCAGACCGCCCAGGTGATCGGCACCGCACAGTACCTGTCGCCCGAGCAGGCGCGCGGCGAGCGGGTGGACGCCCGGTCGGACCTCTACTCGACCGGCTGCCTCATGTACGAGCTGCTCACCGGGCGCCCGCCGTTCACCGGCGACTCCCCAGTGGCGATCGCCTACCAGCACGTGCGGGAGAACCCGATACCGCCGTCCCGGCTCGACCCGTCCCTGCCGCCGTGGGCCGACTCGATCGTGCTCAAGGCGATGGCCAAGTCACCGAACGACCGGTACCAGAGCGCCGCCGAGATGAACGCTGACATCCAGCGTGCCGCGTCTGGCATGCAGGTGGCCGCGTCGGCTCCGCCGACCCGTGCCGACTACTACGATTACCCGCCGCGGACCCAGCAGATGGGCCCGCAGACGATGATGGGCGCCGCGCCGACCGCGTTGACGCCCTACCAGCAGACCGGCTACCAGACCGGGTACCAGCAGCCCTACGGCCAAGGTAACGGCGGCTACGACGGCGGCACTGGCCAGGGACGCGGCGGACGCCGCTGGCTCCCCTGGGTCATCTCCGGGATCGTGCTGGTCGCGGCTGCCATCGTGGCCGTCATCATGCTGAACGGCGGCACTGGCGCCTCGGCGAACGTGCCCCTCGTGAACGGCGACGCCTACACTCAGGCCGCGCAACAGATCAAGGCCGCGGGGCTTGTCCCGATCGAGAACAAGGAGGCCAGCACGTCCGTAAAGGCGGGCCTCGTGATCAGCACGAACCCGGACAACGGCAACAGCGTCGCCAAGAACAGCACGGTCACCGTCAACGTCTCCACGGGCGCCGCCAACGTCAACCTGCCTAACGTCCAGGGCACCCAGGGGACAGCGGCTCAGACGCAGCTGCAGAACGCTGGCTTCACCAATGTCAGCCTGGTGCCCGACCCGCAGTCGACGCTGCCGTCTGGCGAGGTTGACCACATGTCGCCTGCCCCCGGCAGCTACCCGACGGGCCAGGCGATCACGCTGTACGTATCGGGCGGCGGCGTCCAGGTGCCCAACGTCACAAACCAGACCGCGCAAGTGGCAACAGCGACCCTGCAGCAAGACGGTTTCACGGTCCAGGTGACGAGCACTCCTGCCCCGCAGGACCAGATGGTTCAGCCTGGGACGGTTTACAACCAGAACCCGACCGCAAACCAGGTCGAGCCCAAGGGCACTTCGATCCAGATCTTCGTGCAGCCGCAGAACGCCACCTCGACGCCCACGGCGACGCCGACGGACACGTCAAGCACCCCGTCCACCGCGCCGACCACGCCCACGTCGACACCGTCGACTGGCAACGGCAACGGCGGGGGGCTCGGCGGACTCTCCACCGGGGCCCCGGTCGTTAGCCCATAGCGTGGATCGCAAAGGTAGTGGATCGCCAGGCACACCCCGGTGCCCCTAGCGATCCACTACGCTTACCCCGGAAACAGCGGAAGCCCCTACCAGGAGGTGCGCGGTGCCTAAGTCCCGCGTCCGGAAGAAGCCGGTCTATACGCCGCCGCCGACGCGGTCATCGAGGCGCAAGGTGAGCCCGCCGTGGCTCGCGCCGACGATGATCGGCTGCCTCGTGGTCGGACTCGCGTGGATCGCGCTGTACTACGTCACCCAGGCGGACATGCCGGTGCTCCGCACGCTCGGCGGCTGGAACCTCGTCTGCGGGTTCGCGCTGATCGTTGCCGGCGTGGTGCTAGCTACTAAGTGGCACTAGACGCCCCCGGACCTCGGGGGGTACGCGGGGTCGTCCCCCCGGGAGATAACAGGCTCGTCAGCTCGTGGCTGCGGTAGATCACCAGCACCACCAGGATGGCGAGCACGGCCACGGCGGCGGCGACCTGGATAGCCGTCCTGTTCTTGCGCGGTGCGTAAGCGAAGGCCGCTGTGGTCACCACGCCGACGATCAGCCCGCCCACGTGGTCCTGCCAGGCGATCGTTGAGCGGTAGAAGAGACTGAACGCCAGGTTGATCACGATGATCGTGACGATTCCCCGGACATCGAGGCGCAGCTTCCGCGCGACCACGAAATACGCGCCGAACAGGCCGAAGACCGCGCCGCTCGCGCCGAGCGCGAGCACGTAGGGCTGACCGATGAGGAAGAAGAACACTCCGCCGCCGATGGCGCTGAGCAGGTAGACCGCGAGGAATCGGCCCCGGCCAAGTAGCTGCTCAAGGGCAGGTCCCACCGCGACGAGCGCCCACATGTTGAACAGGATGTCGAGGAAGCCTAGGCCGCCGAGGCCGGTGGCCGGGGGCAGGAACGCCGATGTGATCAGCCGGTACCACTGTCCTGCCGCGATGCCCTGCACCGGGCCGCCAGCGCTGAACGGCGCGTAGCCGAGCAGCCCCCAGTCGTTGGCCAGGCTCGGCATGGCAAGCTCAACGAGGAACAGCAAGACGTTGATGCCGACCAGGGTCCACGTCACGGCGGCGGTGGCGACGGGCCGGCCGCCGAAGGCGGTCCTCGCCTGACGGGTGCCCTGACTCGCGCCGCGTACACACTCCACGCACTGCTGCCCGACCGCCGCCTGACGGAGGCAGTCGGGGCAGGCATGGCGACCGCACCGGACGCAGGAGACCCAGGTCTCCCGGTCCGGGTGCCTGAAGCAAGTGGGCGGGACTTCCTGGCCAGCGGTGCTGGCCTCGTCCGGCGCGGTCATGAGAGGTTCCGCCGTTCGTTATAGCTGTTCGTGCTAACCGCGCTGGATGGTGACCGACTGCAGCACGACATCCGTCACCGGACGGTCGCCGGGGGCGGTCGGCACGCGGCTGATGTTCTCCACCACGTCGGCGCCGCTGATGACCTCGCCGAAGATCGTGTGCTTGCCGGTGAGCCACGGCGTGGGCACGGTGGTGATGAAGAACTGCGAGCCGTTGGTGCCAGGACCGGAGTTGGCCATGGCGAGCAGGTACGGCCTGTCGAACCGCAGGTCGGGGTGGATCTCGTCGGCGAACTTGTAGCCGGGGCCTCCGGTGCCCTTGCCGAGCGGGTCCCCGCCCTGGATCATGAAGCCGGTGATCACCCGGTGGAAGATGGTGCCGTCGTAGAGCTTGTCCTTGCTCTTGGCCCGGGTCACCGGGTTTGTCCACTCCCGGCCGCCCTCGGCGAGCTCGGTGAAGTTACGCACGGTCTTTGGCGCATGGTCAGGGAACAGCCGGACAGTGACCGTCCCCTGCGTCGTCATCAGCGTCGCGGTCTGCGCTTCGGTCATTTACGTGACTCCGGTTTCCATCGTGAGGCCGGGGCACAACCCGGCATGTACCCAGTCTTACGACTGCACTATCACCGTACCGGCTCAACGGTAGTGGGATCTGGTCACGCCCTGATGATTGAACGCGGGATCGCTGGGAACCTTGAGCTACCGAGAGCCGACGAGGGGGTTACCCAATGTCCTTTACAAGGAAAAAGACCGCGGAACTCAATACCCGCAGCACGGTCAAGGCCGCGAAGCGGGCGCAGGTGGCGAGCTCGGCCGCCACTGCGAACGCCACAAACGCGGCGCAGAACGCTGCTCTCGCCGCGCAGAACGCCGCGGGTGTGGCGCAGGCAGCAGCGCAGAACGCCGCAGTGATCGCCGCGAACGCGGCGCAGAACGCCAGCGAGGCGGCCCAGACGGCCGCCACTGGCCTGAGCAACGGGGTAAGGCAAGGGGTCTATACCGCCAGGAGCTGGGCGGCCCCGCGCCTGGACAACGCTGCTGACTACTGCACGACCACGGTCGCACCCAAGGTGTCCTCCGCCCTACGGACCACCGCGCGCCAGGTTAGGCCGGTGGACACGACGAGCTCCAAGAGGTCATCGCTGCTGACCTGGTCGCTGCTCGGCGCGGCGATTCTCGCCGCCCTGGGTGCCGCCGCGGTGCTGGTCCGCTACCGCTACCGGGCGGCCATCGCTGCCGACAGCGAGACGGCCGATGAGGAAGTCCCGGGGGACTCGACGAGCAGCCAGGCGGCACCGGCCAGCTCGGACCAAGCCCGCTCCACGGCCGCAGCGCCGACTGACCAGAGCGCTGAGACGTCGGTGAATGGACGGATGAAAGCATCCGGACGATAAGCGCGGGCGGCAGGTGATCTTCTGGCGCGGTTGATCTCTTGACACCGTGCGGATGCACGTTCATTTTTTAATACGAGACCGCTGTTCCACTCCGGGGAGGAACGCCATGACAGGGTGGAACGAGCGGATCGCGCCTCTAGAGGCCGAGTTTCCCGGGTGGCATATCTGGCGTAGCAACGCTGGCCGCTGGTGGGCCACCCGGACCGGTTCGGTCTTGCGCCGCGAGGATCTGGGCACCGGGCGCGTCATGACATTGGACGCTGACGACGAGACCGGCCTGCGCGAGCAACTCGCGGCCCAGGCAAGCTTCGATCTCGGCATCGAGGACTGAGCGCGAGCCCCTTGGAAAACTAGCGCTTGAAATACTCTGACGGCCACCGGCAGTCGATGAAGGCATCAGGCAGGCCGTCAAGCGTTCCAGTTACTTCCAGGGCAGAGGGGCGGACGACGCCGAGAGCGACATCCTCCGTCACCTCCGCCCCGAGCAGCCATTCCGGCTCGTCGGGCTGGCACTGCCACGCGGAGCATTCGGCTCGCGCGCGGATCGCCGCCGCCACGTGCGCGGCGAGGGCGGCCGGCCGGGCGATCACCGGACGCACGGCCACGGCCGCGTCGATCGCGTGGGCGAGGGCGCACTGGGCCAGTCGCGGCGGCTGTGCCCGCAGGGCGGCGAGCACGGTTGGCACCGGCACCGGCACCGGCCATCCGGTCAGGTGCGCGAGCACCGCAAGCTCGGCCCACTGACGGAGCCACGGCAGGTCGTCAAGCGCCCGCTGGCCGCGGCGCATCTCGCGCAGCGTGCACGGCCGTGCCGCGCATTCGCTGCCGCAGGTGCCCGACCTTGGGTGCACCACCGTCCGGGCGTCGGCGGTGGGTACGGGCGAAGCAGCCTCCCGTTCGGTGCCATCTTTGATCTTCACCAGGACCGGGAAGTCCATACCGTCGGAGAAGACGGCCGCCTGGCCGGGTGGCAAGGTGACCAGGTAGCGGGACTGGGCCGGCGTCGCGTTCATCGTCGCGCCGACCGCCTCCCTGTCGTCGGCCGCGGGGAGCCGGTGGGTGACCTTCACGGCCGTGTTCTTGATGACGTCGGGAACGAGGCGGGCCGGGATCTGCTCGGCGATCACGAGGCCTTCGCCGTAGGCGCGGATCTCCGCGAGCAGGCCCGCGAACAGCTCGACCGCGTGCGCGGCGGCTCCCGCGCCGCCGGTTCCGTTCGGCTCCGGGCGGCGCAGCAGGCGGTGTGCCTCCTCGACGACGGTCAGGTGTGCCAGGCCAGGCACCCGGCCGCCGGTCCGGTGGGTCAGCCGCAGGTGCTCGGCGAGCCTGATGAGCACGGTGCCCATGAGGAATGCCTTGTCCGCGTCGTCGCCGACGTCCTCGATCTCAAGTACGACGTTGCCCCGCAGCAGCGCAGCGAAGTCGAGCGGGTGCCCGCCCTCGAGGAACCGCCCGGTCGTGCCGTGCCTGAGGCTGGCAAGCCGGACCCTGATGAAGCCGAGCACGTCGTCGGTGACCCGCTGGCTGTAGCCGATCTCGGCGACGACGCGCTCGGCCGCGCGCTGCAGGGACGTGAGGGTGGGATAGGCGGCCTCCCCCCGGCACGGCTCGCCGAGCGCCAGGTCCCAGCCGGCTTCCTCGTAGACCCGGCCCAGCGCTGCGCTGAGCACCTGCGGGAAGGGCTCCTCGGCCTGGAAGGACGCGATGAACAGGGCCTTGACGAGGTCCGCGTGTGTCTGCAGCGGAAACCGGCCGCCCGCGCCGTTGGTAGCAGCGCCGGCGCCCGCGGGTTCGAGCGGGTTGAGCCCGGCCGCGATCGCGTCTGGCTCTCCCGGCCTGATCCTGATTACTTCCGTGCCCGGCAGGCGGCACGCCATCAGCCGGTACTCGGCCTTGGCCGGCTCGACGACCAGCCATGGGATGCCGCGCTCACTGGCGGCCTCGAGCAGGCAGCGGACGGTCTGCGACTTGCCGGCCCCGGTCGCGCCGCAGACGAACACGTGCCGGTTAAGCGAATCGGTGGAGATGGTAAATGGCCCTGCGGGCATGAGGTTCCTGTCGAGAACCTCGCCAAGTTGGATGCCACCGCAGCGCGTCCCGGTGGAAACCTCGGGCGTCACGTCAAAGTCCGGCCGCAGCGCGAAGCGCACCCCGGGCACCTCCGCCTCCGGTGGCCGGACGAGTGCGGCAAGCAACTCGGTCGACCCGTAGAACTGCGCGGCCGGGATGCCATCACCACCCGGCTCGACAGCCGACACAGGCGCCCCGGCTGAGGGAACCGCCGCCGGGCTGAGCGCATACGGTAGCCCGCTGAGATCCGTCGACGCGCAGAACAGCCCGGCAACCCGCGCGGCACTGGCCTCATCGGCACCGCCCGCCGCAACGGTAATCCGCCAGAGTCCACCCGACTCGCCCCGCTGCAACTCCCCGTGCCGTTCCTTAAGCCGCCGCGCCTGCCCGGCCAGCTCGGGAAACCGGTCCGCAGAAGCCGCAGCAGCCCGCTGCCGCACCCCCACGTCCTCGGCCAGCCCCCGCAACTCCCCCGGAGTAACCGGCTCAGCGACGACAAGCCACCCAAACGGCCCAGTCCAGCTCCCGAGCAGCCCGTCATCAAGCGAAAGCGTCATCGTCCGCTCGCCTCGTGAGCTACCACCATCACCGGCCTGACCCTCCGCCACGAGAAGCCCGTCGCTGATCCCAGCGATCTCCCGCCAGTGAAGTCCGTCCACGAACCCAGCAAGCTCCCCAGGCGCCAGCGCCGTCCCCCGCGCCCCAGCGGGCAACGAAAGCATCACTTCCGCTGACTTGTCATCCACGCTGCCAACAAGCGCATCCCCAGCGGCAATAACCCGAACCGCCCCACCAACTGCAGACCGCACCCACCCAAACGCGACAGAAGAAGCTTGCCCCCCAGCAATCCCCGAGTGATAGGCAGCCACGAGCGAGGAGATCCGCTGAGTCCGACCAGAGTCCCGCCCCCACCGCGCCGACCCAGCGTCCGCAGAAGCGTCCTCCCGCCGAGGAATCTCCGTGACCAGGTAAGCGTCAAGCCCCCGAAGAGCAATATCAAGGCCGTAAAAACCGGCCCCGCCGCTAGCCACCACAGACCTCACAGCAATGTCAGCCTTGGAGGTGCAACCCACCTCTACTAACAGACACGTAAGGCAGCAACGTTCGGCTCACAGCAAGGGCTAAGTCACCAAAGACCTGCGTCAAGTAGGGATTAGCGAACCGGCGCGACGGATCTAGGGAATCCCTGATCCGGAGGAAGTCAGAAAAATGCGGATAAGCAGAGCTCAGGTAGGCAGCGTCACGGGTGTGCAGCTTCCCCCAGTGGGGCCGTCCCCCCACCGACGTAGCGATCGACTCGAAGAGTCGGAAGTAGTCAGCGTAAGGCAGCCCGACGTACTGGTGGATGGCTACGTAAGCCGAGTCGCGGCCGTAGGCGGTGGACAGCCAGATGTCGTCCGCGGCGGCGACCCGGACCTCGACGGGGAACATGACCGGGTCGGGGAGCCGCGTGACGCCGGCCCGCAACTCGGTGAGCACGTCGAGCAGGGACTCGCGGGGAACCGCGTACTCCGACTCGACGAACCGGACCCGGCGGGGCGTCACGAACACCTCGTGCGACGGCGCGGAGTAAGACCGCTTGGACAGGGTGGCAGCGGCGAGCCGGTTCAGCGGCTTGATCGTCGCGGGCATCGCCCTCCCTGTCCTGCAGAGCGCGCCGAACGCTGCGTTCTCCATCACCTCGTACTCGAAGAACCGCCGCCAGCCAGGCATGGCGTCCGGCCCGTCCGCGCCGGTGATCCGGTTGTTCCGCTTGACGAGGGCGTTCTTGCCGTAGGGAAACCAGTAGAACTCGAAATGGTCGTTGCCCGCCGCGAACTCGCCGAACCGGCCGAGCACCTCGTCCAATGGCATAGGCCGCTCGTCGGCGGCCAAGGTGAAGGCCGGCACGCACTGCAGGGTCAGCGTCGAGAGCACGCCGAGCGCGCCGATAGACACGCGGGCCGCACTGAACAGGTCGGGGCGCTCGTCGGCCGAGCAGGAGACAACCGAGCCGTCGGCGAGCACCAGCTCTAGCCCTGCTACCTGGGTCGCGATGCCGCCAAGACCCGCGCCGGTGCCGTGAGTCCCGGTGGAGATCGCCCCGGACACCGTCTGCGCGTCGATGTCGCCGAGGTTCGCCATCGCCAGGCCGAGCGTGTCCAGCGTGGCGTTCAGCTCCCTGAGCGTGGTGCCTGACCGAACGGTGACAAGCCCGGAGTCCAGGTCCGTGCCGATGATGCCGGTCCAGACGGAGAGGTCAAGTGCGACACCCGACGTCGCCGCCGCCGGGGTAAACGAGTGCCCGCTGCCGAGCGCCCGGACGGTCAGGCCGTCCTTCGCCGCGGCCGCGATGGCATTTCCTATCTCTTCCGTACTGCGCGGCCAGGACCGCCGCACCGGGTCCGCGCTCGCCGTGTCCGCCCAGTTCTGCCAGGTCATTGGTCCATTTTCTAGAATTTCCGCCGCAGGGGTCTGCTTTCGCTGCGGAGCGGTTACTGTTTCGTCATGTCAGGCATAATGTCGAGACACCTCAATGGCAGGGACCGGCTTGAGCGTGCGACCGCCCACCTGGACCCGCCATTCGCCGTCGTCGACCTCGCCGCGTTCGAAGCAAACGCGCGCGACCTGGTGCGGCGTGCCGACGGCGTGCCCATCCGGGTGGTGAGCAAGTCATTGCGCTGCCGGCACCTCATCGAGCGTGCCTTGGCCCGGCCAGGATACCGGGGCGTTATGTCCTACTCACTAGCCGAGGCACTCTGGCTGCACGCCAGCGGCACCAGCGACGACCTGCTCGTCGCCTACCCGACCGCGGACCGCGCATCCCTGCGGGCCCTGGCGGCCGACGAGGCCGCCCGCCAGCACATCACGGTGACCATCGACTCGGCGGACCACCTGGACTTCATCGACGCGACCATCGGCGCGGGCCATCCGTCGATCCGCGTCTGCCTGGAGCTCGACATGTCCTGGCGGCCGCTGCCTTATGGCCCGGTCGTGCAGGTCGGCACCTGGCGGTCACCACTGCGCACCCCTTCCGAGGCCGCGCTGTTCGCCGAGATGGTCCTGCGGCGGCCGGGGTTCTCGCTGGTCGGCGTGCTCGGCTACGAGGGGCAGATCGCGGGCCTTGGCGACTCGCCGCCCGGCCGCCCGGTGCGCGCGCGCATCGTCCGGGCGATGCAGGCCCGCTCGGCAGCGGAGCTGCGCGGGCGGCGGGCGGAGGCGGTCCGCCGCATCCGCGCGCTGACCCCGCTGGAGTTCGTCAACGGCGGCGGCACGGGCTCGCTCGAATCCACCGCCGCCGACAAGTCCGTCACCGAGCTGGCCGCAGGCTCCGGCCTGGTCGGGCCGACGCTGTTCGATGCGTACCGTAAGTTTCAGCCAAGCCCCGCCCTGCAGTACGCACTGCCGGTGGTCCGGCGGCCTGGTCCCGGCGTGGCCACCCTGTTCAGCGGCGGCTACGTCGCATCGGGGACCGGGACGCCGGACCGGCTGCCGACGCCGTTCCGGCCCTCGGGGCTGCGGCTGACCCGCGTCGAGGGCGCAGGGGAAGTGCAGACCCCGGTGCTCGGCGCGGCAGCGGACGGGCTCAGCGTCGGCGACCGGGTGTGGCTGCGGCACGCGAAGGGCGGCGAGCTAGCCGAGCGGCTCACCGAGTATCACCTGGTCGACCCGGCCGACGGGATCGCGCGGAGCATTCCGACCTATCGCGGCGAAGGCCAGTGCTTCGGATAAATAGCCAGGCTTCGGGTAAAAGACACAAATCCTTAGCATTAATGCGAAACTTCAAGACCGGGAGAAAACGATGGATGAAGCCATCGCGGCGGGCACGCAGACCACGTTGCCGGCAGCGCTGGCGGAACCCACGACGCCGGTCAGAGCCAGTTGGATCAGTCTGCTCTTCCTGGCCAACATCGGCCTCTGGCTCGGAATCTACGCCCCCATTCAGGTGCTGTTGCCCGAGCAGGTGCAGTCGCTGCACGACCACATCACGAAAAATAATGTCGTCCCGAGCGGAACCGATGCGGTCCTGCTATCCGTGGTCATGGGTATTGGAGCTATCGGCGGGCTGATCGCCAACCCGGTCGTGGGTGCCCTGTCGGACCGGACGACCTCGGCGCGCGGGCGCCGCCACCCGTGGACCCTCGGCTGTGCCCTCGTCGCCGCGCTGGGCATCGCGGTGGTCGCCGCGGCGCCGGCCATCCCGGTCATGGCGGTGGGCTGGTTCATCGCCGAACTCGGTCTCGGCGGCATGCTGGCCACGCTCACTGCGGCGCTCCCCGACCGGGTACCGGTGAGCCAGCGCGGCACGCTCGGCGCGCTGATCGGGATCAGCCAGATGCTTGGCACCGTGCTCGGCGCGCTGCTTGTCACGGTGATCATCACCCGGATGTCGGCTGGCTACGCGGCCTGCGCGGTCATCGTGGTCGGCTTCGCCGCCGCGTTCACGCTGCGCACCGCGGACGAGCCGCTGCCGGCCGAGTTCAAGCCGGACCACGCGGTCTCGACGGCGCTGCGGCGACTGTGGGTTTCGCCGCGGACGTACCCGGACTTCGCCTGGGGATGGATCACGCACTTCCTGATCAATCTGGGCAACGACCTCGGCACGTTGTACCTGCTCTACTTCCTCTCCAGGGGCGCGCACTACCATGACCCGCAGACCGGGCTCCTGATCCTCATGGCGCTGTACGCGGTCGCGCTGCTCGCCGCCGGGTCGGTGCTCGGCACGCTGTCGGACCGGTCCGGACGGCGTAAGCCATTCATCATCGGGTCAGCGGCCGTGATGGGGATCGCGGCGGCGATGCTCGCGTCATCGCCCACCTGGAACATGGCCCTGGTCGCCGCGCCACTGCTCGGCGCGGGGTACGGCACCTACTGGTCGGCGGCGCCTGCGCTGCTGACCCAGGTCCTTCCGGCGGCCGTCGACCGGGGGAAAGACGTCGGCTTGATCAACATCGCTTATAACCTTCCGCTCGTGGTGGCTCCGCTCGCTGCCGGGGTAGTACTGGGGCTGATGAACAGCTACGCCGCGCTCTTCGCGCTCGCTGGCCTTGTCACTGTCATGGCCGCCTGGACAGTCAGCCGGGTCCGTTCGGTCGCCTGATCACCTTTACCGAATCGATATGAAACGGCATACTGGGCAGGAGAACACGAATCGTGGAGGTCACCCCTTTGACGAAACGGGCCTTCCGCTCAATACGAGGCCTCATCGGGGGGTCGGCGTTCCTCCTCATGGGTGCACTCGCGACAGTGGCACTCAGCGCATGCGGCGCTCCCGCGTATACGTACGTGGCGGACTCAGCCGCGAGCACGTATTACAAGGTGCCGTCCCAGTGGCACCAGATCTCCCAGCAGGAGCTGAACGCGGTCCTGCAAGCCGATGGCGGCGGGAGCACCGGCGTCTGGTCGACCGCGTTTGACGCGGACTCGTCACCGTCAGGGAACAACTTCCTTGACCCGTCCATCACCGAGCCGTTCGTATTCGCCGAGGTCATCCCGCTGTCATCCACCGCAAGCAGCGAACTGTCGTACAACATGCTGCGCGACCTCTTCCTGCCGGTGACGTCGACCACGCGGCAGCAGGCAGAGGAGGGCGGCTTCCCGCTGACCGACTTCAAGTCGCTGCGGGACGCGACCATCACGGCTAAGCAGGGCGTGCACGGCGTGCGGGAGACGTACCAGTACACGTTCCCCGGCGGAACCGTGGACACCTTTGACGAGGACGTCCTGACCAACGCCGATCAGACGGTGGCCTACATGCTCGTCGTGCACTGCACGGACACGTGCTACACGCAAAACCAGAACAGCATTAATACCGTCCTGTCCTCATTTACCGTCGGGAGTCCGACATGAAGCAGGCAACACGGCTTGAGCAGGGACTTACCTACGAGGGCGGACGGCCGAGAGAAGAAGACGTACTGACACGCCGCAGACTGTCCCTTTGGGACCGGTCCAAATGGCTGATTCTTCTCATCGTGATCTGGCTGCTCCTCGTATGGTCGCTCATGGCCAACAACCCGCTCATCGGGTTCGTCGACGCCTGCAAGATCGAGGCGCAGATCGGCTGGTGGGTCTTCATCCTGATCGGCCTTGAGCTGATCCACCAGATCCACTTCTTCATCAGCGAGCGCTCCGCCGCGTACCACCAGTTCTGGCTCAAGAAGGTGTGGGGCGGCTGGGCGCGGTTCAGCGACCGCAGGATCTCGGCGTGGACGAAGTTCCGGATCAACCGGGTCATCAGCTGGATCGTCGTCATCGCCGTCATCGCGATCATCACGGGCAAGATCATCCACGCGGCGCCGCTATCCGCGCTGCTACGGATCCCCGAGATCGTGTGGAGCGCGATGCCATTCGTGGTCCAGATCGTGTTCACGCTGTTCTTCGTGGTCGCCCAGTTCGGCATGCTCTTCTGGTTCCTGTCCAGGGGCGGCGTCGACGTCTACTACCCCGACGACATCAAAACCAGGTTCTCCGACGTGTGGGGCCAGGACCACGTGCTTGAGCGGGTCAAGGAGAACATCATCTTCCTTGAGAACCCGGAGATCGTCGAGGATCGCGGCGGCTACGTGCCAGGCGGCCTCCTGCTCTGGGGCCCGCCCGGCACCGGGAAGACGCTGATGGCCGAGGCGGTCGCGGGCGAGACGGGCAAGCCGTACGTGTTCGTGGACCCGGGTGCGTTCATCAACATGTTCATGGGCATCGGCGTGCTGAAGGTCAAGGGGCTTTTCCGCAAGCTGCGCAAGCTCGCGCTGCGGTACGGCGGCGTGATCGTCTTCTTCGACGAGGCCGACTCGCTCGGCAACCGCGGCATCGCCATGGGCGGCGCGCCTGGCGGCGGCAACGTGGGCGCCGCACCGTTCGCGACGGGCGGCTGCCATGGCTTCTCCTACCTGTCAGCCGACAGCCAGCGGCGGGTCGCCCGCGACGTGATGAGCTCCCAGTTCTCCGTTGACCCGGCCGAGCCGGGCACGCGGCGGAACAAGCAGATGGTCGGCGGCATGATGAATGGCGGCATGGGCGGTGGCGGCATGGGCACGCTGCAGGCGCTGCTCACCGAGTTGTCCGGCCTGAAGAAGCCGCGCGGGTTCATCAACCGGGTGGTCCGGCGGGCGCTCGGCATGCGGCCCAAGCCGCCGCCCCACTACCGGATCCTGGTGATGATGGCGACCAACGCGCCGTCCGCACTCGACGAGGCGCTGCTGCGGCCGGGCCGTATCGACCGCATGTACCGGGTCGGCTACCCGTCCAAGGCGGGCCGCATCCGCACCTACGAGGGGTACCTCGCTAAGGTCTCGCATGAGCTGACCGCCGAGCAGGTCGACAAGCTCGCCACGATCACCCCGTACGCGACGGGCGCCACGATCAAGGACATGGTGAACGAGGCCCTGATCATCGCGATCAGGGACGGGCGCGACGTCATCACGTACCAGGACGTGATCAAGGCCAAGCAGTTCAAGGAGCTCGGGCCGCCCGAGGACGTCGAGTACATCGAGCGGGAGCGGCACGCGGTCGCGATCCACGAGGCCTGCCACGCGGTCGTCGCCTACCGGACCAGGCAGCATATGGAGATCGACATCGCCACCATCGAGAAGGGCAGCGACTACCTCGGCATGGTGTCGTCGATCAAGCCGGAGGACCAGTTCACCCGGTGGCGCAGCGAGTACGAGTCCGACATCCTCGTGGCGCTCGCCTCGCTGGCCGGAGAGCGGATGTTCTTCGACAGCGACAGCTCATCCGGCGTCTCCGGCGACCTGGACTCCGCCACTACCGTGGCCTCCTTCATGGAGGGCTACTGGGGCATGGGCAAGACGGTGTCCTCCGCCGCCTCGGCCCGCCGCCTCGAGGCCGGGACGCCTGGCGGCGTTACCCGCGCCGCCGCGCCGGGCGCCGGCACCGGCGCCGAGGGGCATGGCCCGTCGGCGTTCGCCAGGCTCGCGGACCGGATCGAGGACAACCTGGGCGTTCTGCTCGTGCGGGCCGAGGAGATCCTGCGCGACAACGAGCGACACGTGCTCGCGCTCGCGCACGCACTCGAAACGCACAAGACGCTCAGCGGCGAGGACGTCGCCGCGGTGTTCGAGGCCGGGCACGGCCCGCTTGTGGACGGCAGGCCGTATGCGGACGACGCGTTCATCACGAAGCTGGGTGAATACCACGTGGCGGCCAAGCGCGCGCACCAGGAGCACAACCAGCCGCAACTCCAGCTTCCCGTGGCCGCCGAGCCGGCGTACGCCATCGCCGACAGCTATGGGTCAGGCAGCTTCTTCGACGGCTCGTTCGATGGGAACGGCAATGCGAACGGGAACGGGAGCGTCACCGGGGCCGACGACGTGATCGACTTCGGCGGTTTCGGCACCGGGAACGGGACGCACGGCGGGCCGCTCGGCGCGCCGACCTACGACCCGCCCGGTTCTGAAGACGAGTAATCCCTGACAGTGCGGCTAAGGCACCGGGTCCGGCTGGCGGTCAACCTGCTCAACGGGTCGACGCTGGCCGGACTCGCTGCGGCACTGGCCGGCGGTGCGAGCCTGGCGCGCTTGCCTGACGGGCTGCTGGTGGGCACGCGCTACCGGCTGCCGGTGCCGCCGGCGCCCGCGTTCACGCTCGGGAACGTGATCATCACGCGTCGGGCGGCCCTGGAGTTCGACACTCCTCTGGCCAGGCACGAGGCGCGGCACTCCACCCAGTACGCGTGGTGCGGCGGCGTCCTCATGCTGCCGTTGTACTTCGCCGCGGCGGGCGTGTCCTGGCTGGTCTCCGGTGACATCGGCGCGTGGAACGTCTTCGAGCGCGGCGCGGGCCTGACCGACGGCAACTACACCGCCCGCCCGCTCCGCCCCCAACTGCGCTGGGCGGGTCGCTAGAAGCGGGGGCCCGCCAGGAGGCGGTCCAGCTGGCCGCGTTCCCGGTCGGCGACAAGCCGGACATGCCGGATTGAGCGCCACCCCTTGCCGGTGAGGAGAAACTCGCCCTGCTGAGCGGACGGGGCGATCCCGTTCATGAGCATCTGCGGATCGGCATGCCGCTCCCCTGCGGCGCGGGCGTCGACCACGTCGATCACCGTGCCAGTCTCCAGGTCGATGCTGACAATGCACGTGGTGCCCAGGACATTCGCCCAGATCAGTCCGCCCGCCCAGGCGAGGTCGTTCAGCCAGCGCACCCGGTTGCCTGCGCACCGCACGTGGACGACGGCACGCGGCTCAAGCGTCACCGGGTCGCGCCGCACCAGCTCGCTGCTGCCGTCACTGGTCACCACTTCGCCCGCCGGATTGTTATCCACAGGAGCCGCGCAGATCCCCCAGCCTTCCCGGTTGAACCGGACCTTTTCCGCGATCTCAAGCGTCGCGGCATCCCAGCGCAGCGCCACCCGCTCCCGCCACGTGAGCTGCCAGATGCTCGCGCCCACCCGGCAGATTCCCTCGGCGAACAGGTCCGGTGGCACCGCGGCCTCCGCGGCCACCTCCGCCGTGCCGAGCTCATACCGGCGCAGCACCGACATCCCGTACTGCCCGCCCGACTCCCACACCGTGTCGCCAGAGGTGATCAGCCCTTGGGTGAACCCACGCGCTGGATGCGGCAGCGTCCGCACCACCCGCACCCGGAAGTATCGCACCACGCGATTATCTCCCCCAAGCATGTCTTCCTAAGACGCGGGCGCGGAGGGCCTGGATCAAGGCGGGGAGCACCTCGTGCAGGTCGCCCACGATCGCGTAGTCGGCGCGGGTCATCATCGGAGCGGACGGGTCGGTGTTGATCGCGATGATGTGCTTCGCGCCAGAGCAGCCGGCGAAGTGCTGGATGGCACCGCTAATCCCGCATGCCAGGTAGAGGTCCGGGGTGATCTTGGTGCCGGTCTGGCCGACTTGCATCGAGTGCGGGCGCCAGCCCTCCGAGGTCACCACGCGGGAAACGCCGACGACACCGCCGAGCAGTCCGGCGAGCTCTTCAAGCGGAGCGAACCCGTCGGCGCTGCCGACACCGCGGCCGCCACCGACCACGACGCGGGCGGTCGCGAGCGAGGCACCGCCGACGCCGGCCGACGATTCCACGGCCCGCACCACCAAGTCCGCGTCACTGACCGACACGGAGACCTCATGCACCACGGCAGTCGCCGTAGTAACCGGCATCGGCTCCGCCGGGACAACGTCGGCCGCCACGGTAAGCAGCGCGACCGGGGCATCGAGCACGGCCTCCTCAAGTAGCAGCCCGGCCCACCGCTGCCGGACGATGTCGTAGCCGCCCCCGTCCGACGGGACGGCCGCCACGCAGTTCGCCGCCATCGGGAGGCCGGTGATCGCCCCGAGGTGGGCCAGCACCTCGTTGCCGCGTTCTGTCCCCGCCGCCACCACCGCATATCGTGAAATGCCAGAAATATCCGGCAAGGGATCTGGCAGCAACTCCGCCAGGGCACGCGCCCACGCCTGTGGCGCATAGCCGTCGGCGCCAGAGACCACGTAGACGTCGCTGGCCCCGTAGGCCGTGAGATCCGAAGACGCCGCGAGATCCGCGACAGGCGGCGCACCGAACACGACGGCAGCCAGCCCTGACCCGGAGGCTAGCCCGCGAGCCAGGGTCAGCGCGCGGAGCGAGGCATCAGCCACCGTGTCGCCGTCCAGCTCGACCAGGCAGAAGACGGTCATGAGAGCACCCCGATCTCCGCGAGCACCGACACCAGCGCGGGCACCGCTTCCGGGCCGTGGCCGAGCACGGTCGACTGCTGCCTCGGCGCGTCCGGCACGTGCAGCCGGGTCATCAGGACATCACCACTGGAGACAGCCGCAGCGAGCGGCACCCGCGTGACAGACGCCCGCTTGGCCCGCAGCCGACCAGGCAGCGAGGGGTAACGCGGCAAGTTGATGCCCTCCTTCACGGTCACCACGCACGGCAGGGGCAGCGCGAAGGTTTCCAGCACCCCCCGGTAGGTCCGTGATGCCGACAGCGACGAGCCGTCGTCAGAAACCGTGAGAGCCTTGATCCCGGTCGCTACCGGCCGGCCGAGCAGGTGTGCCAGCCGGATGCCCACCTGGTAGTCGCCCGTGTCAGAGGCCTCGTTGCCGAGGAGCACCAGGTCAAAGGAAGCCGCCACCGGGTGCAGCGCCGCCGCTGTCGCGATCGGCCCGGTCTCCGCGCCGTCCGCCGTCTCGATCAGCACCGCCGCCGACGCCCCGAGCGCCAGGCACGCGCGGAGCTGCTCCTCGGCGCCCGCGGGCCCCAGGGACACGACGGTCACGGCTCCGCCGAACCGCTTGACGAGCCGTACGGCCTCCTCGACCGCGCACTCCTCGTGCGGGCTGATCGTGAACCCGGACGCTATCGCGACGATTGCCCGCTGGTCGGCGGTCAGCGTGATCGCTCCGCCGACCGTCGGCACCCGCTTAACGCAAACGAGAATGTCCACAGCGCCTCACCGCATCCGCGACCCGGCAGGATCGAACACGGCCCCCTGCGAGGCGACCGTCACCGGGTACTGCTCGCCCAGGTACTCCACGAGCAGCGGTGTCCCGGCAGCGGACAGCTCGGCCGGCAGGTAGGCCATCAGCAGGTGCTTGCCGACCGACGGCCCGGACCCCGCCGACGTCACGTAAGAGGGCCGCCCGTACGCGTCGACAAGGCGTGCCCCGTCCAAGGTGAGGACCGGCTCGCCGCCGAGCATGTACCGTGGCGTCCCGTCGGCGGACGCGTGCGAGTCGACGGTCAGCGTGCACAGCACCGCCGCCGGCGTCGCCACCCGTGCCGCGAGGTACGCCTCTCTGCCGATGAACGGCTCCGCCTTCACCCTGGGCCTGGTCATCCCGGCCTCCACGGGGTCGTACTCGGGCGTGAGCTCCGCCCCGAAGGCCCGGTACCCCTTCTCAAGCCGCGCCGTCGTCCCGTAGACGCCGATCCCGACGGGTACGAGCCCGTGCGGCCGGCCGGCGTCCCGCAACAGGTCCCACACGTGTCCCGCTTGCTCGGCCGGCACGTGCAGCTCCCAGCCGAACTCCCCCACGTAGGAGATCCGTGAACCCAGCACGACCGCTCCGCCAAGTTCAAAGAAACCAGTCATCCCGAACCATTCCGGCGGTCTCTGATCCCCATCACGATGCACCGAGGCGAGGATGTCGCCGGAGAGCGGTCCCCAGAGCCCGATCGTGGCCCACGCCGAGCTGACGTCGACCAGCTGGGCGTTGTCCGGCAGCCGGTCACTGATCCACTTAGCGTCCCTGCCGCCGTCCGCCGCGCCGGTGACCACCCGGAAGCTGTTCACGGCAAGCCGCATGATCGTGAGGTCGGCGACGAACTTCCCCGCCTCGTTGAGGAACGGCGTGTAGACGGTGCGGCCGACCGGCACGTCGAGCTGGGCGACGGCGAGGTGCTGCAGCCCGGCGAGCGCGCCGGGCCCGGTGACGTCGAGGATGGTGAAAGCGGACAGGTCGACGAGCCCCGCCCCGTCGCGCATCGCCAGGTGCTCGGCGTTGATGATCGGCGACCACCAGCGGGACTCCCACTCGGCGGGGCGCTCCATGAGCCTGCCCGCGTACTTCTCAAGGAGCGCCTCGTTGGCGGCGTACCAGTGCGGCCGCTCCCAGCGGGCGGTCTCGTAGCACACGGCGCCCAGGTCCCTGGCCCGCCCGTACAGCGGTCCTGTGCGCAGCGGGCGCAGCGACTCGTACTGCTCGGCGGGGTGCACGATGCCGTACATCTTGTTGAACGACTCGGCGGCGCGGGCACGGGCGAACCCCGTTGTCCGCGACGACGGGTAGAACCGGGCAACGTCGGCCTCGTGCACGTCGACGGTCGGCACCGTGCCTGACATCAGCTCGGCGACGGCCCGGCCGCAGCCAGGTCCTTCCTTGATCCAGCTCGCCGCGGCCGTCCACAGGCCCTTGACCTCAGGGGTCTCGCCGAGGAGCGGGCAGGAGTCCGGGGTCATCGAGATCAGCCCGTTGATCGCGTACCTGATGCCTGCCTTCTCGTCGCCGAGCAGCTCGGGCATGAGCTCAAGGGCGGCGGCGAGCTGCGGGTCGAAGTCGTCGGCGGTGAATGGCATCTCGGTCGGCGAGAGGACGGCCTCCTCGTTGGAGGGGATCGTCTCGGGCGGCACGATGATCGGGCGGTGCATGTAGGAGCCGACCTCCATGTCGCCGCCGTGCTGCCGCTCGTACATGCCCTCGTCGACATCGCGGACGATCGGGTAGGAGATCTCGCCGGTCGTGCCCGTGAACAGGCCGATCGGGCCGACGCTGATCATCTGGTGCACGATCGGGGTGAGCGCGAGCCGCGCGCCTGCCAGGGCGGCGACCTTCGGTGACCAGACGCCACAGCAGATCACTACGTTGTCCGTGGCGATCTCGCCCTTGCTCGTGACGACGCCGGTCACGCGGCCGGCGTCGGTCGTGATGTCCAGCACCTCGGCACCCGAGACGACGGTGAGCGCGCCGGCGGCCTGTGCTCGCTCGCGCATCAGCGTCCCGGCGCGGAGGCTGTCGACGACGCCGACCGTAGGGAAGTAACCGCCGCCGAGGATGACGGACGGGTCCAGGTACGGGACTAGCTTCGCCGCGCCTTCTGGGGTCAGGTGCTCGGCTGGGATCCCCCAGGCTTTGGCCTTCGTAATGCGGCGCTTCAGTTCCTGCATGCGCTCTTCCGTGCGGGCAACCTCGATGCCGCCTGACTCGGTAAAGACGCCAAGCGCCTTGTACTGCTCGGTCGAGTCCCTGGTCAGCTCGAACATCAGCCTTGAGTACTCGATCGGGAAGACAAAGTTCGACGCGTGTCCTGTGGACCCGCCCGGATTCGGCAGCGGCCCCTTGTCTACTAGGACTACGTCGCGCCAGCCTTGCTGCGACAAGTGGTACACCAGGCTGTTGCCTACGATGCCGGCGCCTATTACTACGGCGCTCGCTCTGGTCGGAGTGTCACTCATAGCTTCTGGGCCTTTCATCCAGGAGCGTCTTCAGGGCTCAGACGTCGCTCGTCAACGCTGGTAGGCCGGTATCCCGGCTGCGTCTTTAGGGATGACATTGCTCTTTCACGCGGGGGGGCACCATCCACGCTTGAAGAGTCATGAAGGTGTCTCAATCAGGGAGGCCAAGGCTTCTTCTAGTCGCCTGGTACCGGTGGGCAAACATGTCAGTGGCAGGTTGAATTGCTGGGCGATCCTGGTTGCCGCCTCTTCCAGGTCTGCCGTTGCCTCCTGGGCCAGCCAGACCAGGCGTCGGTAGTGGCCGAAGTAGTCCGTCCAGAGCTCCGGGTGGCGGTCTAGGCCGAGCGGTTCGATGACACTCCGCTCCCAGGACTTGATCAAGTAGTCGGTAAGTAGGTACGTGCCTGGCTCTTCGGCGAAGAGTCGCTCTATCTTCTGTGCGCCCGCGTACAGGTCGTAGCAGTGGAGGCCGGGGAGGCGGCTGACGCCGGCCCTGGCCGCTAGGTTGTCGAGTGCGCCGTACGTTCCGCAGTCGGCGTAGGCGAGGATCGTTCTTGCGCCTGACGCTTGGGCAGCCTCGACTAGTCGCTCAGCATTGCTCTCTATGCGTTGGGGGCGGTTGTGGAGGGCTGCCGCTAGGGGGCGAACCATTACCTGCCAGCCCCGGCGGGACGCGATCTCGCGGATGTGGGCCGCTAGGGCGCCGCAGGCGACGATCTCGGTGGGCCTTTCAGAAGCCGAGTTGGGCGATGAAGCGGTCGTTGAAATCGCTTCGGTCGCTGAGCTCGACATATTTCACCTCCTCTAGGAGGGCTAGGGCGGCGGCGCGGTCGCGGATTGAGAGGAGGGCCATTTTGGCGCCCTCGCCTGCTACGTTTCCTGCCGCGATGATGCGGCGGGTGCTTACGTCTGGGACCAGGCCGATTCTTATGGCGGATTTGGCGTTGAGATAGGAGCCGAAGCTGCCCGCTAGGAGGACCTGCTTGATGTCCTGCGTTGTTAGGTTGGCTTCTTCTAGGAGGATGCGCCAGCCGGTGGATATCGCGGCCTTGGCGAATTGCAGCTCGCGGATGTCGCGCTGGGAGAGGTAGATGCTGGTTGCCGGGTCACGGTCGGGGGACCAGTGCAGGACGAAGACGCGTTCTTTGCCGATCATGGTCAGGCGGTCCGCTAGTGGCGACGGCGCAGAACCAGTGACCTCTTCTGCGTGAACGAAGCGCTCTCCCGCTCCGATGTCGTGGACAAAGCGGCCGGACTCGTCGATGATGCCGGCCTCGACAAGGGCCGCTACCGCGTCGACTAGACCCGAGCCGCACAGGCCCCTGGGTTCCGTGTCGCCGATCACCGTGAGCTTGAGGTCGCCTTCGTCGGTGATCGTGACGGCTTCGATGGCGCCGTCGGCCGCGCGCATGCCGCAGCGGATCGAGCCGCCCTCGAAGGCCGGGCCGGCCGGGGCTGCCGTGGCCAGGAGCCAGTCGCGGCTCCCCAGGACGATCTCGCAGTTGGTGCCGATGTCGATGAACAGCCTTATCCGGGGGTCGCGGTCCATGCCGCTGGCCAGGAGTCCGGCGGTGATGTCACCGCCTACGTAGGCACCGAATGCGGGGAAGACGACGGCGCGGGCCTGCGGGTGGGCGGGGATGCCCAGGTCGTGGGTGCGGACTTCGGGCAGGAGGCGGGTGGACATGATGAACGGGGCGACGCCAAGGGGCTCGGGGTCGATGCCGAGGACTAGGTGGACCATGGTGGCGTTGCCTGCGAGGGCGACCTCGTAGACCTCTTCAGGTGAAACGCCTCCTGCTTGGCAAACAGATGTGCTGAGCTCCGCGAGGGTCTCCTGAGCGAGCTGCTGGAGCTTACCGCGGGCGGCGGGGTCGAGCATGGTCGCGGAGATGCGAGCGATCACGTCGGCGCCGAAGGGCTGCTGCTTGTTCAGCATCGACTCGACGGCGACCGGGGTGCCGGTGGTCAGGTCGAGCAGGGTGGCGACCACCGTGGTGGTGCCGAGGTCGAAGGCGAGGCCGAACGCGCGGTCCGTCGTGTCGCCAGGTTCGACCGCGATCAGCGTCTCGTCGCCGACAACGGCGGTGACCTTGAAGTCTGACTGGCGGAGCGTGGTGCCGAGGGTCCGCAGGACGGCCAGGTCGGCGGCTGGGCTGAGGTCGGTCAGCTCGCCAAGGACCCGCTCCAGGTCGGTCACCTGGTCGGCCAGCGACGGCTCGGCGAGTTCCAGGTACCGCTTGCGCACGGCAGGGCGGAGGATGACCTGGCGGCCGACGCCGACGGTGGCCGCCTTGGGGCGGGTGGTCAGCGGCGGCACCTCGATGTCGGCGTCGCTGCTGGCGGGGGTGCGGCAGGCGAGCCGCCAGCCGTCCCTGATCTCTGCCGCGGTGTAAGCGCGCAGGTCGAGGCTGGTCGGAACCGGCGGGTCCGCCTTGAACCTAACGCGGCACTTCTTGCAGGTGCCGTGGCCGCCGCAGGTTGAGTCGATCGCGATGCCGTTCCAGCTCGCCGCGTCGAAGAGGGTGACCCCGAGCGGTACCCGCACCGGGCGGTCGTTGAACCGGAGGTCGACCCGTTGCGTCATGGCTGGACCGGCATCGCCTGGGTCGGTTCAGCCGCTTTCGCCGCGCGGAATGCCGCGATCCAGGCGGCGCCCCAGTCGTCGCGGCCAAGCAGCAGGTCGGCGGCCCGCGCCGCCGTGACTACCTGCGGGGTGCGGGCATCCATGATCGCGCTGGTCAGGCCGTGCGCGGCGGCTAGAGGAAGGAACGCCGCCGTCAGCGCGTGCCTGTCGGGCATGCCGAAGGACAGGTTGGAGGCGCCGAGCGTGGTGTTGACGCCGAACTCGTCCCTGACGAGGGCGAGGGTCTCCAGCGTCCGCATGGTGTTGCCGGTGTCCGCGCCGACGGGCATCGCAAGAGGGTCGATGACGATGTCCTCGATCGGGATCTTGTAGGTCTCAGTGGCGGTGTGGATGAGCTTCCTGGCGAGCACCAGGCGCTCTTCCGGGGCATCGGGGATCTGCTCCTCGTCGTTGGGGAGGCCGATGACGGCCGCGCCGTACCGCCTCACGAGGGGGAGGATCGTGTGCAGCCGCTCGTCCTCGGCGGTCACCGAGTTGACAAGGGCCTTACCCCGGTAGGTCGCCAAGCCGGCCTCGAGGACCTCAGGGATGGAAGAATCAATCACCAGGGGCAGGTCGGTGAGGCCCTGGATGAGCGTGATCGCCCGCACCATGAGGTCGGCCTCGTCGGCGAGGGGCGCGCCCATGTTCACGTCGAGCAGCATCGCGCCGCCCGCGACCTGCTGTGCCACGTCGATCTCGATACGGGACAGGTCGCCGTCGCGGAGCTGCCGCTGGAACTTGGCACGCGCGGTGGGGTTGATCCGCTCCCCGATGATCGCGAACGGCTGGTCGTGGCCGATGGTGACGGTCTTCGCGTGACTGGAGATCGTCGTGCGCATCAGGCGTTCACGAGGGCGCGACGGCGGCGAATGAGCTCCTTGGCCTTGACCACTGCGGCGGAGGCGTCGGCTGCGTAGCCGTCAGCACCGACCACGTCGGCGTACTCCTGGGTGACCGGGGCGCCGCCGACCATGACGATGACCTGGTCGCGCAGGCCTGCCTTGGTCAGCGCGTGAATGTTCGCCTTGAACATCGGCATCGTCGTGGTGAGGAACGCGGAGAATCCCACGATGTCTGGCTTGTGGGCCTTGACCGCATCGACGAACTTCTCGGGTGAGACCTGCACGCCCAGGTCGATCACCTGGAAGCCCGCGCCCTCGAACATGATGTTCACCAGGTTCTTGCCGATGTCGTGCACGTCGCCCTTGACGGTGCCCATCACGACGGTGCCGATCGTCTCGGCACCGGTCTCGGCGAGCAGCGGGCGGAGGATCTCAAGCGCGCCGGCCATCGCCTTGCCCGCGATGAGCATCTCGGGGACGAAGAAGTCGCCGCGTTCAAACCGGGCCCCGACCTCTTCAAGGGCCGGGATCAGTGCCTCGTACAGCAGGGTCTCGGGGCCGAGCCCCTGGCTCAGGCCCGTGCGGGTCAGGTCGAGGACGGCGGGGCCGTTCCCGGTCAGGGTCTTGTCGTAAAGCTCGGTGAGCAGGTCGTCAGAGGTCATGGGGTGCTCGCCTTCCTCGATGTCCGCGACCGGTGGCCGAGCGCGGCCGACAGTCCGGCCGCCTCGTCCAGGCAACGGCGGGCGGCGTTCGCCGCCGCCTCCCTCGTCATCCGCGTGCTGGGTGCCGAGACCGACAGGGCCGCCACCACCGCGCCGTCATAGCGGAAGACCGGGGCCGCGTACGCGATCAGCCCGCGCTCGAGCTCCTCATCGGTGACCGCGTAGCCGCAGGCTCGGACACCGGCGAGTTCGGCGCGCAGTGCTACCTCGCTAGTGATCGTCTTGTCGGTACACCGCTCAAGCTCGCCGTTCGGCAACTTGGCCGCGCCGTAGGCGAGCAGCACCTTGCCGAGCCCTGAGGCGTGCAGCGGCACCGGCCGCCCGACCCAGTTGGTGCCGCCGATCAGGTAGGTGCAGTCGACCTGGGCGATCTGCTCGACAACGTTTCCTGCGGCCACGCCGAGGTTGATCGTCTCACCGGTGGCCACGGCGAGCCGGTCGAGGAAGGGCTGGGCGACCGCGACCAGCGACGTGTCCGCGCCCCCGCGCCAGGCGAAGCTAACGAACATCTCCCCGGGCAGGAACCGGCCGTGGTCGTCACGGCGGACCAGGTGGTTGCGCTCCAGCGCGAGCAGCAGCCGCGAGGTCGTGGACTTAGCGAGCCCGGTGACCCCGGCGAGTTCGGTGAACGTGACGGGATCGGCGGCGTGCACGACCTCCGAGAGCAGTCGAGCGGCCCGGTCCACGGCCTGGGTGCCGTTGGAATTGCCCATCCGTGTTTTCCGCCCACCCGTCCTTAACGCCCTATTCCACTTTATGGAACCAAGTTCTACGATATGGGGGTGTTTGTCAATAGAATGCCGCGCTACGAGATCCTCTCCAAGGACGCGATCGCCGTTCTCGACAAAGGCTGGCGGCGCATTGTCTCCGAGGTCGGCGTGCAGTTCGCCAAGCCCGAGGCGGTCGCGCTCTTCGCGAAGGCCGGACAGCGGGTGGACGGCGAGGTCGTCTACCTGGACCCCGAGTTCGTGGTCGAGCAGCTCGCAAAGGTGCCGCGCGAGTTCGACCTCCAGGCTCGCAACCCGGCCAACACGGTGCACATCGGCGGCGACCACATGGTGTTCAGCGCGGTGTACGGGTCACCGTTCGTCCGCCAGGGCAGCGTCAGGCGCGACGCGACGCTGGAGGATTTCCACAACTTGTGCAAGCTGTCGCAGTCCTTCCCCCAGCTCGACTCCGCGGGCGGCGTGATCTGCGAGCCGAACGACGCGCCGCTCGACTCCCGGCACCTGGACATGGTGCACGCACTCGGGACGCTGACCGACAAGATCTACATGGGCAACGTGGTCTCCGCGCCGAACGCGGCCGACACGATCGCGATGACCGAGATCCTGTTCAGCGGCGGGTCCGGCCGCGCGGCGGGCCGCGCGTCGATCGAGCGGACCCCCGCCGTGCTGTCGCTCATCAACTGCAACTCACCGCTGCGCTGGGACGACCGGATGCTCGACGCGCAGTTCGAATACTGCGCCGCCAACCAGCCGGTAGTACTCACCCCGTTCCTGCTGATGGGCGCGATGTCCCCGGTCACGATCCCGGCGGCCCTCGCGCAGCAACTCGCCGAGGCCTTCGCGGGGATCGCGCTCGCCCAGCTGATCAGGCCAGGCTGCCCGGTGATCTTCGGGTCATTCCTGTCCAACATCGACATGCAGTCCGGGTCTCCGGCCTTCGGCACCCCCGAGTCAGCCATCGGGCTGCTGTGCACCGGCCAGCTCGCACGGCACTACGGGCTGCCCTTCCGCACCGGCGGCGGGCTCAACTCCTCGCAGACCGCCGACGCGCAAGCCGCGTACGAGTCGCTGATGACCCTGCTGCCCACGTTCCTTGCCGGGACGAACTTCGTCATGCACGCGGCAGGCTGGCTGGAGGGCGGCCTGGTCAGCTGCTATGAGAAGTTCATCATCGACATCGAGCTGCTGCGCGAGCTCCAGGTGGAGTTCACCCCGCTGGAGATCACCGAGGAGTCCCTCGCGTTCGGCGCGCACGTGGAGGTGGGCCACGGCGGGCACTTCCTCGGCGCGGCCCACACGATGGAACGGTTCAGGGACTGCTTCTACCGCCCGCTGCTCTCCTCGACCGCGAACTTCGAACGCTGGCTCCGCTACGGCGGCAAGGACACCACCGAGCGGGCCGGCGAGATCTGGCAGGCAAAACTGGACGCCTACGAGCCCCCACCTCTAGACGACGCAATCCGCGCGGAACTAGACGACTACGTAACCCGCCGCCGCCACGAACTGGGCGATTGAGCTCCGAAGTCGAATTGTTCATTTCCGTCCCCGCCAGTGCGAAGTCGGAACCCAAGGTCAAACCGGTCAAGATCAAAGTCGAAGGACTCCCGAACGAGTTCTGTCTCCACGTGTTCCCGCACGCCATGACCCTTGAGGCCGGGGGATGGGCGCGCGGTAGCGGATGCGCCTGCCGCGTCACGCGCCAGCACCATATGATTACGGCGTGAATCGGGTCACCTTTGACGTTAACGTCCCGCATCCGGCACGGGTATGGGACTACTGGCTCGGCGGCAAGGACAACTTTGCGGCCGACCGCGAGGTCGCCGAGGACATCCTCCGGGTGATGCCGGTCATGGCCCAGATCGCTCGCGGCTGCCGGCTGTTCCTGGCGGCAGCGGTGCACTACCTGGCGGCAGAGGCCGGCATCCGGCAATTCCTCGACATCGGGACCGGCTTGCCGACAGCGGACAACACGCACGAACTGGCACAGCGCGCCGTGCCTGAGGCACGGATCGTCTACGTCGATAACGACCCGATCGTCCTTTCGCATGCCGAGGTGCTGCTGCGCAGCGGCCCGCACGGCAGGTGCGCGTATGTCGATGCAGACGCGCGGGATCCCCGCGCGGTGCTGGCCGAGGCCGCGAAGACGCTGGACTTCAGCCAGCCGGTGGCCATCATCATGCTGGGGATCTTGCACTACATCCCTGACGACGACGACCCGTATGCGGTGGTCCGCTCGTACCTGGACGCGGTCTGCCCCGGTAGCTACCTGGTCGCCTCGCACGCGTCCAGCGACATCAAGCTGCCCGGGCAAGCGGAGGCGACCGACAGGTACAACTCGCAGGCCAACATTCCGCTCACGCTCCGGTCGCGAGAGCAGTTCGCCAGGTTCTTCCGCGATATGGACCTGATCCCGCCTGGCATTACACCGCTGGGCCAGTGGGCGCCGGGCGTTACCGAAACCGGGCCTGCCACCCTCCCGACGTACACGGCCGTCGCCCGCAAGCCCGCATCGGCTTAGCTAATCCGCCCAGAGCCTTGCGGCGCTGGCGGGCTCGAAGGTGACCGCGTAGCTCTCCGAGCCATGGTCCCGGACTCAGCAGCCTCGCGCTCCTCTGAGTTAACAGCGTCGGGGCCTGGGTACGCCTTGTCCTGGGTACGCGTCACGGTGACAGCACGTACGACTTCCGGATGGTGCCGCTGACTCCAGGAGGTAGCGAGTGAACGCCGACTACGACGTCATCGTCGTGGGCGCCGGCTCGCCGGGCGAGCACTGCGCCGGGGCGCTGGCCGAGGGCGGCCTGCGCGTCGCAGTCGTCGAGCGCGAACTGGCGGGGGGTGAGTGCTCGTACTGGGCGTGCATCCCGTCCAAGACGCTGCTGCGCCCCGGCGAGGCGGTGCAGGCCGCGCGGGACGTGGGGGCCAGCGCGCAGGTCAACATCGAGGCGGCGCTGGACTATCGCGACTTCATGGTCTCCGACTATTCCGATGCCGGGCAGGAGCGCTGGCTGGCGAGCAAGGGCATCGACCTGCTGCGCGGGACCGGCCGACTGGACGGCCCTGGCGTGGTGACGGTCGACGGCGTGCGCCACACCGCCCAGCACGTGGTCGTGGCGACCGGCTCTGACTCGGTCGTGCCGCCCGTCCCTGGCCTGCGCGAGCTGGAAGGCGTCTGGACCAACCGCGAGGTGACGGGCATGAAGGCCGTCCCGCGGCGGCTGCTGATACTCGGCGGCGGCCCGGTTGGGGCCGAGATGGCCCAGGCCGTGCGCCGCCTCGGCGGGGAGGTAGCGCTGGTCGAGGGCGCAGAGCACGTCCTCGCCCGGGAGCCCGCACCGCTGGGCCACGCGCTCGGCGAGGTCCTGCGCCGCGACGGCGTCGAACTCACCCTCGGCGTGCACGCGACCGCCGCACGGCGCGAGGGCGAAGACTACGTCTTGTCCCTCGAGGATGGCCGTGAGCTGCGCGGTGATCGGCTGCTCGTCGCCACCGGCCGGCGCCCGCGCCCGCCCGCCGGGCTGGACACGGTGGGCGTCCAGGCCGGCCCGCATGGCATTCCGGTCGACGCGCACCTGCGCGCCGGGGACCGGCTGTGGGCCGTCGGCGACGTCACAGGCGTGCGACTGCTGACCCATGTCGGCAAGTACCAGGGCGAGGTCGTCGCCGCGAACATTCTCGGCGAGCCGCGCGAGGCCAACTACGAGGCCATTCCGGACGTCGTCTACACCGACCCGCAAGCCGCCTCCGTCGGCGCGACCGAGGCCGAGTTCAGCGCGACCGCTGCGCTGGCGGACGTGGCCAAGACGCCCACGTACACCCACGCCTTCGCCGAAACGAACGGCTTCTTGACCCTGCTCAGCGACGGCCACCGGCTGACCGGCGCCCACGCGCTCGGCCCCGAGGCCGGCGAGTGGCTGCAGCAGGCCACGCTGGCCATCCGCGCTCGCGTGCCGATCGACGTGCTGCGCGATGTCATCCAGCCCTTCCCCACCTTCTCCGAGATCTACGTCGCCGCGCTGAACTCGCTCCACGGCCAGATCACCGCCAGCCGGCAACCAGCAGGGAGAACCCAGGCATGACGCGGTACCCGGGCGGAGCATGACGCGGCATCCGGGCGCAGCATGAAGCGGCATCCAGGCGCAGCATGACGCGGCATCCAGGCGGGGGAGGAGCGACCGCTCGATGCATTACCCGAGCCAGGCCGGCCACGGACGGAGCCCGTCAATCGCGGACGCGCCGAGTGCCGTGGCCGTTCCAGGAGGTGCCTGGCACCGATCCGGTTCGCTCCCCTTTGGGGTGAAGCACAATGACGGGCGCTGATCCATTTGTATTACTAAAGCCATGTTCAGAGCCAGATGTATCGTTGTGATATGAGCGAGTCGCAGACAAACGGCCTTCAGTTCGTGCTGACGCTGTCCTGCCCGGACAAGCCCGGCATCGTCTACGCGGTGTCGAGTTTCCTCGTGCAGCACTCCGCGAACATCATCGACAGCCAGCAGTACGGCGAGCCCGACGGCGGCCTGTTCTTCATGCGCGTGCACTTCTCCGTGCCCCAGCCCGGCCGAACGGTCAGCGAACTCGAGCGCGACTTCACCTGGGTCGCCGAGGCCTTCCACATGAGCTGGCAGCTGCATGACAAGTGCGAGCGGATCAAGGCCCTGCTCATGGTCTCCCAGCTGGGACACTGCCTGAATGACCTGCTGTTCCGCTGGTCGTCCGGATCGGTGCCCGTCGACATCACCGGCGTGGTCTCCAACCACGAGGTCTTCCGCGGCCTCACCGAGTCCTACAAGCTGCCGTTCCACTACATCCCGGTGACGAAGGAGACCAAGCCGGCCGCCGAGGCCAAGCTCCTGTCGATCATCGACGAGACGGGTACCGAGCTGATCGTGCTCGCCCGCTACATGCAGATCCTCTCTTCCGAGGTGTGCAAGCGGGTCGAAGGCCGGATGATCAACATCCACCACTCGTTCCTGCCGTCCTTCAAGGGCGCCAAGCCGTACCACCAGGCGCACGCCAAGGGCGTCAAGCTGGTCGGCGCGACGGCGCACTACGTGACGCCCGACCTGGACGAGGGCCCGATCATCGAGCAGGGCCTAATGCGGGTGGACCACTCCTACTCCCCGGAGCGCCTCGTCGAGGCCGGCCGCGACGTGGAGGCCCAGGTCCTCGCGCGCGCGGTCACCTGGCACGCCGAGCACCGCGTCCTGCTCAACGGCAACCGCACGGTCGTTCTGGGTTAGCGGCCCCCGGGCAAGCCACAGGGCAAGCCTGTCCCCCATGGAGACAGGCTTGCCCCGGGTAGAGCACCGCGCCGATGCCCGCGACGGCCTGGCTGCGAGCCAGCCGAAGCAGCGAGTCGGCGGCTACTTGCCCGTTCTCTCCGGTCGCGGACACCCGGGCAGCGATCAGCCCGGCGACGATCGGGGTGGAGAACGACGTCCCGCTCCACATGGCCATCCCGTGGAAGTGGCGGTGCTGCCCAACCGGCGGTTCGTCGCAGATGTAGCTGCCCTTGGCGAAGGCGTTGATCAGGTCTTCGCCGGGTCCGTAGACATCGACCCAGCCGCCGTGATTGCTAAAGTGCGCCCGGTCCCGCCAGCTTGCCGACAGGGCACCGACGGAGACGACCCATGGGTAGGCGGCCGGCCACATCCAGCGCGATTTCCCGTCGTTCCCCGCGGGGACGACGATGACGAGGCCTTTCACGTGGCGAATGCGTCGTTCGTAGAGGTCGTCGAAGGTCTTGAGCGACAGGTCCTTGCGGGTCGCTGTGACAAAGGTGAACACGAATACGTCAGGGTGGCGATCGAGGGCATTCTCCAGGATCGGCGCAAGGTCCGACTCGAACTTTCCAGTCGGGCTGTCGAACCCCTTCGCTACGAATACCCGCGCCCTCGGCGCCATGCAACGCAGGCATCCGGCGACGAACGTTCCGTGCCCCACGTAGGGAGGGATTCGGTCCGTCCCGGGATAGTGGGGGTCCTCCGTTGTCCCGGTCACCCCGGCGAGCCAGGGATGGTCGGCGGCGGCGTCCGGCAGCAGGCCGGTGTCCACGACGACGACGGATACTCCCTCCCCGTCGCATCCCTGCCGTGGTCCGTGATGCCCCGGATGAGGGCAAGGCGCGCCCGAGCCAGGGGGCGGGAACGGAGCCAGCGTGCCTGGCGGCACCTCCATCGGTTCGGTCGCCGGGCAGGGATACGGGCACGGGTAGAGAAAGGCGTCGATCGTGGCCACGCCGGTTCCTAGATCGGCATCGAGAGCGTCGAGGACTACCGGCACCGGCGGCAGTCCCCGCAGGAGGATGAGGCGGACCCCGGCAGAGACACGGCGGAGTTCAAAACGCGAAGCTTGCTCGGCCTCCTCCTGCCTTACGGGGAAATTCCGGTCGATCGATTCGGTGACGCGGTCCACGTCCTGCTCACCGCTGAGGATCACGTTCTGACGGTAGAGGTAGTTGACGTCACCAGTTTTCTCCCAATCATCAGGGAAAACCGCCGCATCCTCATGGGCATCCAATATCAGCTGTATCTGTGCTCGCAAACGAGGATCCTCAGGCATAACCTCTCCTTTTGACCAGGTAATTTGCTCGACTGACTGCCTTCTCGATAATTACGATTGGTTAATGTCGCCAAGCACAGGGGGCTCAGGTGACGTGGAATCCTGACGAACTGCTGGCCCGGGCGCTGTCCAAACCATCGGAAGCGCTTTCTGATGCCCGTCACGCACTGGCGCAGCATCCCCCGCCGGCCGAGGCTGCGGTTGCCCATCAGGTGATCGGCGTGGTTCTCCGGCACTTTGGTGACATCGATGAAGCCATTGACGAATTGCGGAAAGCACGCCGGCTGGCGTGCAAGGCGGGAGATCTCGCCCGAGAGGCCGACGTCCTCGCGAGCCTGAGCGTGGCCTTGCTCCTGGCCGGGCAGACAAAGCGCAGCCTTGTCCTGCTCAACGAGGTGCTGCGTAGCAGCCGCGGCGTGCCCGCCGGGCGACTCTTGATTCGCAGGTGCTACGCGTTCTGGGTCCTGGGCCGTCATGCCGAGGCGCTGCGGGACGCCCAGGCCGCCGTCGACCTGCTTTGCGGTGCGGGCGACCTGGTATGGGAAGCGCGCGCCCTGCATCACCGGGCAACGGTTTACGCGGCCCTGGGCAGAACCGATCGGGCCGACCGGGACTACGCAGACGCGGAAGCCCTGTTTGCCAGCTGTGGCCAGGATCTGGAGTATGCGAACGCGTGCGAGGAGCGCGCTGCAGCGGCGCACGCCAGCGGCGACCTGCCCACGGCACTCGCCCACCTTGAGCATGCCAAGCAACTGTTCGAGCAACTGGGTGTCTTCGAGCCTGAGGTGACCGTCAACAAATGCACGGTACTGCTCGCCGCCGGGCTGGCGAGCGACGCGCTGCGCGAGGCCGAGGTGGCGGTCGCCACGATCGAGCAGGACGGCGGCTCGGCGGCCCGGCGCGCTGAGCTGTTGTACTCCTGCGCCCTGGCGGCGACCGCCGCAGGAGACCTTGACGTCGCGCAGCGCCGCAGCGCCGAAGCCCTGCGGCTGTTCCGCCGCCAGCAGCGCCCGTGGTGGGCGGAACAAGCCGAACTGGTCCTCCTGCTGTGCCGGTCCGCGAGCGGTGATGACTCGCCATCCCTGCTGCGAGCGGCCAGGAAGGTAGCGGCGCGACTGGATGAGCTCGACGCGACACGAGCCGTGGACGCTCACCTGCTCACCGGCCGCCTGGCGATTGCTCACGGCCGGCGCCAGGAGGCCGGCCGCCACCTGCGGACCGCCGCGGCTGCCCGGAACCGGGGTGTACCGCGCACCCGTTGCGCGGGCTGGCTCGCTCAAGCGATCTGGTGCTCGGCAGAGGGGCGCTGGCAGGGAATGCTGGCGGCCTGCGACCGCGGCTTGACGCTGCTCGACCTGCACCTGCGGACGCTCGGTGCCACCGAGCTGCGCACACTGGCCACCGCGCAGGGCGCCGAGCTGGCGGGAATGGCATTGCGATACGCGACAGCTCGCGAGGATCCCCGGCTCTTCCTTCGCTGGAGCGAGCGGCTGCGGGCCACGGCCGGCCGGATAACCCCGGTACGCCCGCTCGGCGACAGCGCACTCGTTGCCGACCTGGCGGCACTGCGGAATGTCGTCACCCGTATCGAAAGCACACCAGACCGCCGCGGCACGGCCCCCGCGCTGCTGCGCGAACGCCATAGGCTCGAGGCCGCCGTGCGCCAGCGAGCGCTGCACGCGCCGGCGGCGGCCGCCACCGCTGCCGAGCCCTTCGCCGTGGCCGATCTGCTTGGAGAGCTGGGCGACAGTGACCTCATCCAGCTGACCGACCTCGACGGGCAACTGCACGCTGTCGTGGCCGCCGGGCGACGGGTACGCCTGATGCGCGTGGGACCGACTGCCGAGGCTACCCACACCCTGTCCCACGCGCTGTTCGCGCTCAGGCGCGAAGGATCCCGTCGCGGGACCGAGAGGCTCGACATGGACAAGATCGGCGGGCGGCTTGAGGTGAAGTTGCTTGGGGAATCGGTACGGCTGCTGCGCGGCGGGCCTGTCGTCATGGTCCCGCCTGGGAAACTGCACGCGGTCCCGTGGGGACTGCTGCCCTGCCTCCGGGAGCGAGCGACCATGGTCGCGCCGTCGGCTTCCGCATGGCTGCGAGCGTGCCGGGCCGCCCGGCCGGCTGAGCGGAAGGTCGTCCTGGTCGGTGGCCCGAGGTTGTCCACAGGCGATGCGGAGGTGCTGCGCCTGGCCGCGCAGTATCCAGACGCGATCGTCCTCACGGGCGACGATGCCGTGACGGAGCGGGTCATGGCCGCCATCGACGGAGCGTGGCTGGTCCACGTCGCGGCGCATGGCACGTTCCGGGCTGACAGCCCGCTGTTCTCGGCGATCGAGCTCGCGGACGGCCCCTTGACGGTGTACGACCTGGAACGGCTGCAGCGAGCCCCCTATCAGGTCGTCCTGTCCAGCTGTAACTCTGCTCTCGGCGTACCGGTCGGTGCCGATGAGCTCCTGGGACTGGTCAGCGCCCTGATCTCGCTGGGCTCCGCGGGTGTGGTCGCCAGCGTCGTCCCGGTCAGCGACCCGGCGACCATTCCCCTGATGCTCGCCCTCCATCAGCATCTGCGCAGCGGTGCCGAGCTCGCCAAGGCCCTTACGCTTGCCCGGCACGCGGCCGGGCCTGGCTTCGCCGCCTGTTCGACGGCGCACTCCTTCATCGCGCTCGGCGCGTGAGCCTGAGCGCACGCTGCCTGGGATCACAGACACATCCAGTCCGTGACTAGACGGGCCACCGTGGTGTCACAGCGCAGCCGGACGGTGCCGCGCGGCACGTTCGGGAGGACGAAGAAGCCCACGTCATCGGCTTCCACGTGGAATGTCAGCCCGTCAGCGGTTTCTACCCGGATCTCCCCGGCACTCGGCGGGACGATCTGCCCGACGACCTGGTTGGGCGTTACCTCAAGCTCCAGCGAGAGCGGCGCCGCCGTGAACGTCAGAACCCGCGGATCATCTGGGCCAGCGCGCCGCTCCGTGACTCGCTCCAGCGACGAGTCGAAGCTCAGCGAGGCCCGGAGCAGATCGCGGTCGACGCTGCGCCAGGCATAGGCGCCCTTGCCGTACTCCGCGATGGCGTCGGCCAGCGGCCCGGTTTCGCGAACGGCTTCAGAAAGGTCATCAAAGAACCGCTGATCGTCGTCCCAGCTGTGCTGCATCATGGTCGTCACCTCTCGGCCGTTGGGTCCGGCTCGCGGCCTGCGACGCTATCGGGCCCCGCCGGCAGCGACGCGAAGTCGGACAGGTAATGGGTGACCGCGGCGGTCTGCCGCAACCGCGCCAGTGCCCGGCTCCGGGTAGGCCCGATGCCCCCGGGGGCGATCCCGGTGCGCTGGCTGATGGCTTCATAAGACAGCGGGGGGTCCACCATAAGCAGGACCAGTAGCTCGCGCTGCCGTGCCGGCAACTCGGCCAGCCCGGCAAGCAGCGCTTCATGTCGCTCGGCTCGCACCAGTCCCGCGTCCGGGTCTGTCTGTTCGGCCGGGGTGGCCAGCCAGGATGGATCTTGGGGATCGAGCGGCATGACGCGCCGCTGATCGGAAACGCACCGCATGCATTCCCGCTTGCCGGTGGTGATGATCCACATAGGCAGTGCCCGCGGTTCGCGCAGGGAGCCAAGGTGCTCGACCAAGCGCAGCCACACGGTCTGCGCGACATCCTGAGCCTCCGCGGTGGTGAGCCGGAAACGGCGGATCACCACCGCGAGGAGCGGCGTGTAGCGACCCACGATCTCATGCCACGCCCGCTCGTCCCCGTGGGCGGCCGCGTCCACCAGCCACGTGACCGGGTAATCACCGTCGTCCATGTCGGCTCCTCGGCGGGGAAGCTTCGCGAGGGGATCCCTCTAACATCCCTCTAACCTCCCGGAGCGGCGACCGGGCCGCCGGATACGTCAATCGGCCGGGAATTCCTATCGGCACTGCTCGTATCTGAGCCCTGCATCGCTCCTCAGTCAAGGTGACAGCAAGCCGCGGGCCGCCCGGTCAGGCCGCTGCTGACGGCTCAGCGGAGATGCAGATGACTGAGGGCGGCCGCCAGCGCTACTGGCGTTCCCGGCTCGAGATATGGCGCGATACCGTTAGCCCGTGACTAACCCGAGTTCGGTCGTCGAGGTCCGCGGGCTGCGCATGGCGTACGGCAGCGTGGTCGTGCTCGAGGACATCGACCTGACCGTCGCCGCGGGCGAGATCGTCGCACTCACCGGGGTCAACGGCGTCGGCAAGTCGACGCTGCTGTCCTGCCTCGCGGGCTTCCGCCGCCAGGCCGAGGGCACGGTGTCTGTGCTCGGCGGGCCGCCGCGTGACGACGCCGCGTTCTGGCGAGCGGTCGCGATCGTCGCCGATCAGCCGACCTGGTATCCGGGCCTGTCCGTCCGCGAGCTTCTCGAGCTGGTCCGGATGACCCACCAGCCGCTGCGCGGCTGGTGCCTTCCCGCCGACGAGCTCGTCGAGATCTTCGGGCTGTCCGCGCGGGCGGACGCCAGCCCGCTGAGCCTGTCCTCCGGGCAGCGGCAGCGCCTGTCGCTCGCGGCGGCGCTCGCCCGGCCGAGCAGGCTGCTGCTGCTCGACGAGCCTGAACAGTCGCTCGACGCGGGCTTCCGGCAGGAGCTGGCCACGTTGCTCCATGACGAGTACGCGGCCAACGGCGGCACGGTCGTGATGGCGACGCACGATCACGACTTCGCCGTGACCGCCGACGCGCGCATCGTCCCCCTCGCCGAGGGCCGGATCGCCGAAGAAATCGAAGAAGCCGAAGAACCGACGAAGCCGACGACAGAATCACCGCAGACGACGGCATCACCGGACCCGTCTCATGACCGCCGAGCCGATGACCATCGCCGACGACGCAGAGGTCAGCGTCGTAGCCGTCCGGTCGTTCCTCGGCAAGCACCGCCGCCGGAGCTGGGTCGACTGGTACGTCGCAGGCTTCGTCCTGCTCATCGTGGCGATCTACGGCTCTAACTTCCTCGTCAGCCCGCTGAGCCGGCTCACCAAGTCGGCGAGCCACGCAGCCGCGACCCACGCGGCGGCGACGCAGGCGGTCGCGGGGGCAGGCCTAGTGATCGGCGTCGGCATGGGACTCCTCCTGCTCGCCCAGGCGCTCGGCCCGCTGGCGCTCTCCCCCGCCGACGCCTCTTGGCTGCTGCTCACGCCGCTCCGCAGGCGCGCCATCCTGCGGCGCGCGGCGCTGACCGTCGCGGTGCTCGCCACGGTGGCCGGCGCGCTGCTCGGCGTGCTCGGCCTGGCGATGGCCGGCCCTTACCTCCGGCTTGCCGGGAGCGGGCTCCCCGGATCTTGGCTGTTCCTTTCCGCGGTCGCCGGCGCCGGGTGCTGCCTGGCCGCCGTCGCGGCCGAGGCGCTCGCCCAGCCGTGGAAGCGGCCGCGCTCCGTGATCCGCGCCGCATGCGTAGCGGTCGCCGTCGTCGCGATGGCGGGCGCGGTGGCAGGGGAACGCTTGTCCGCCGTAACCCGGGCGGTCACCGCCCTGTTCGGCAGGCTGTCCACGCCGGTCTTCGACGCGGCGGCACTGGTCGCGCTCGCCCTGGCTGCCATCGCCTGGCTGCTGTTGTGGCGGCGGCTAGCCTCCTTCCCCGCCAGCGTGCTGCGGGCCGACTCGGCGCGCTCCGGGCGGGCGCTGCTCGCCGCGCAATTCCTCAACTTCTCGCTCCTGTTCTGGATCGCCGAGGACAACCACTGGCGCGTCCGCCTGCTCCGCTCGAAGCCGTGGCCGAAACTGCCCCCGGCGCTAACCCTGGCCTGGGCGGACTGGCGACGGCTCGGCCGCAGGCCAGGGCCACTCGTCATCCTCGCGATGGCGGCCGTGATCCCGGCTCTGCTCGGGATAGCCATCACCGGCCGGACCCGCCCCGATCTCATCGCGGCGGCGCTCATCGCAGGCGCGCTCGCGGTCGGCTCGCAGGGGACAACCGCCACCAAGCGCGACCAAGACGATCCCGCGCTGCGCAGGCTGCTCGGCGTGGACGCCGGGCAGGCGCTCGTGGCCCGCGCGGTGCTGCCGTCCCTGCTGTCCGGTTGCTGGCTCGCTCTTTCGCTGACCGTGCTCTGCGCCGCCGGAGCGTTGAGCGGGTGGCTCTGGCCGCTACTCGGACTGATCGCGGGCCCCGGCGTGGCGGCGGGCGTCTTGCGGCTGGCCCGCACCGCGCGCATCAACCCGGCGGACCGGGGACCGGACACGCCGATGGGCAACACCCCGCCCTGGCTGGTCTCGCGGGCGCTGAGCGTCATAGTCGCCGTGATCGGCGCCGCCCCGCTGGTCGGGGCGCTGCTCAAGGGGCAGGCGCACGCGACCACCGTCATCGACCAGTGCGCGGCGTCGGTGATCGTCCTGTGGGTTTACCTGATGATCGCCAGAAGCCTCTCCCGCTAGCCGCGCTTTCCAGCCGTGCTTTCCTATGGCCTGACTTCCGCGCCACCAGCCGGATCGGTTCCCGAGCGGCAATGATCCTGCTGAATGACAATTCAATTTGCCTTTGTTAAGGTCCCTAACATATGGCCATTTCGGACGCCGACGCTCCGGCGGGACAGCATGGGGAACCGGAGCGGGGGCGGCCGAGCCTGCCGCCACCGTCGGGGCCGCGGCCTGCTGCGGAGTCAATGCGGCGTCGTACGTGGCACCACTCCTCGTTCTGCTCATGCATAAGCCGGCATATGTGACCAGGGCGACCGACGGGACCACCGCTCGCAAGGGGCAGACCTTGGCTGATCTTCGTGCTGGCGCGCGGTACGCGCGGCGGCACGGGCCGATCGTGGTGTGCCTGTTCCTCGCCGCTGCGTCAGGGATGCTGTTCAGCCTCAGCGTGTCGCTGCCGGTGCTCGCGACACGGGTGTTCCAGCTGGGCGGCGGCGGGTACGGGCTGATGATGTCGGCGTTCGGCGTCGGGGCACTGCCCGGCGCGCTGCTCGCCTCGGCGGGGCCGAGCCATCCGACGGGACGCCGGGTCGGCAGCCTCGCGGCCGTGACGGCGGCCGCGATTGCCGCCACCGCCCTCGCGCCCGCGGCCTGGCTCGCGTTTGCCGGGCTGGCCGTGACCGGCTGCATGTCGATCTGGTTCATCGCGGCGGCGAACACGTTCGTCCAGTTGGCCGCGGACCCTGGGATGCGCGGCCGGATGATGGGGCTGTGGACCATGGCACTGCCCGGCAGCGAGCCGGTGACCGGCCCGTCCGTCGGCTGGGTGACCCAGTACGTTGGGGCGCGCGAGGGCTTCGGCCTGCCCGGCCTGGCGCTGGCAGTGGTCGCTTCTGTGGGCTGGCGGACTCTATCCAGCGGGCCTAAGACCGCTATCCCGGTCGCCGATGTTATCCCGGTCACCAATGCCGAGTAAGCAGAACAAAGGCGGGACGGACGTTGTTGTAGTGAATTCCTGCCTTTCCCCTGTTACTTCGTAGGAGGCTACACCGATGACCGTTATCGGGAGTTCCGACCTTGACGTGTTCCCGCTCGGGCTTGGCGGCAACACGTTCGGGTGGACGTCAGACAAGCAGACGTCGTTCGCCGTGCTCGACGCCTTCGTCGCGGGCGGCGGCAACCACATCGACACCGCCGACTCGTACTCGGCCTGGGTGCCTGGGAACGTTGGCGGCGAGTCGGAGACAATTCTCGGCGAGTGGACCCAGGCCCGCGCCAACCGGGAGTCGGTCGTCATCGCGACGAAGGTGAGCCGGCACCCGCAGTTCCGGGGCATGGCGCGGGCGAACGTGCTTGCCGGAGCCGACGCGTCGCTTTCCCGGCTGCAGACCGACTACATCGACCTCTACTACGTGCACTACGACGACCCCGACGTGCCGATCGCCGAAGCCGCCGGCGTCATGAGCGAGCTGCAGAAGGCCGGGAAGATCCGCTACGTCGGACTCTCCAACTTCACCGCGCCCCGGCTGCGCGAGTGGTTCACGGTCGCCGCAGCGGAGGGTTTCGCGCCGCCGGTGGCGCTCCAGCCGCACTACAACCTCGTAGAGCGCGCCTCGTATGAATCGTCGCTCGCGCCTGTCGTGGCCGAGTTCGGGCTTGGCGTGCTCCCCTACTACGCGCTCGCGAGCGGGTTCCTCGCTGGGAAGTACCGGGCAGCTTCTGATCAGGCGGGCGCGGCGCGGCAGCCGGGCGCTTCGCAGTACCTGACGACGCCAACCGGCCCGGCGGTGCTCGCGGCGCTCGACGCGATCGCCGCGGACCGCGGAGTCGAGCAAGCGACCGTGGCGCTTGCCTGGCTGCGGACCCGGCCTAACCTGGTCGCCCCGCTTGCCTCCGCCCGCACGGTGGACCAGCTTCCGGCGCTGCTCGCCTCGGCGACGCTGGACCTGACCGCCGATGAGGTCGAGGCCCTGGACAAGGCGTCGGCCGCGTAACCGTCCACTGGCCCACGCCAAGCTGTGAAGGTGGCGGATAGTTGTCCACATCCAGGTGTGGACAACTATCCGCCATTCTTATTCTCGGCTGTTTACACGGTCACAGTGTCGAAGTAGTGGCGCTCATTCCGGCCCTTTGAGATCATCACGTGCCTGTCTCGGGAGCCAGACCGCGCTCGTGGCGGATGGTGGTTCGGGCGAGGACGTCCACCCGGAGCGGCCGGGTTCCTGGCTGCACTGAGGCGAACGCCTCGCTCACCGCATTGAGGATGGCGCCCGCGTGGGGCAGGAAGGTTCTGCCATCCTGGGTGAGCGCGGCACCGGCCGGCGTCCGTTTGAAGAGGACGGCGCCAAGCTCCGCCTCCAGGGCGGCGACCCGCTTCGAGACGGCCTGCTGGCTGATGCCAAGGCGGGCGGCGGCGAGTTGGAACTGGCCTTCCTCGGCGACAGTCACGAACGCCCTGACGGCTTCGATGTTCACAGTCTCGGTATACAACCAGTCGTTGTTTCAGGTCTCCCACTCGTTGTTTGATCCTGCGGAAAGCTACCGCTGTAATTAGGCCGTGCACATCCGGGGGTTGGGTAAGCGATCGCTTGGGCGGCAGTTCGGGTGGCTCTGGGCGGCGTTCGCCGTCAGCGCCTACGGATCGGGGATCGGGTTCGGCGCCTTCCCCATCATCGCGGTCCGGGTGCTGCACGCCGGTTCCATTGAGGTGTCGGCCCTCTCCGCGGCGGGGCTCGCCGTCGGCGCCGTGGTGGCCGTGCCACTCGGCCCGTGGGTGGAGTTCCGGCGTAAGCGGCCGGTGATGATGGCGATGGACCTCGCCAGGTTCGCCGCGCTGATGACCATTCCGGCCGCCTACGCGCTCGGCTGGCTCAGCTTCGCTCAGCTCCTCGTCGTCTCGATCGTCGTGGCCGCGGCCAAGATCACGTTCAACGCAGCAAGCGGCGCGAACATCAAGGCCCTGGTGAAGCCGGAGGACCTGCTGGTCGCCAACAGCCGCTTCGAGTCAACCACCTGGTCCGCCCTCGTGGTCGGCCCGCCGCTCGGCGGTGCCGCCGTCGGGCTCCTCGGGCCGGTGACGACCGTGCTAGCGGACGCGGTCAGCTACCTGCTGTCGGCCTGCGGCGTGGCGTTGATCGGCGGCGGGGAGCAGCGTCCGCAGCGGCCGCTGACCTCGCGGCACCGGGCTGCCGAGGTGCTTGACGGCTGGCGGCACATCCTCGGTAGCCCGGCGCTGCGCCCGGTCTTTTTCAACCGGCTGCTGGTCGGCGGCCTGATCCTGGCGGCTGAACCGGTGCTCGTGGTCCTGATGCTCGGGCAGCTCAAGTTCGCGCCCTGGCAGTACACCCTCGCGTTCGGCGTGCCCTGCATCGGCGGGTTCATCGGGTCCCGGCTGGCCCGTCCGCTGGTCGCCCGGTTCGGGCGGCACCGGATCATGCTGGTCGTCGGGACGCTGTCGGCCTGCTGGCCGATCGGGCTCGCGTTCACGGGGCCGGGCCTGGGCGGCGTCGTCCTCGTCATCGGCGTCCAGTTCGGGCTCGTCCTCTGCATGGGCGTGTTTAACCCGGTGTCCGCTACCTACCGGCTCGACCACACGGAGAAGCAACTCGTCGCCCGGGTGCTCGCGGCCTGGTCGGTGTCGACCAGCCTCGCCACCGCCGCCCTAACCGCGGTGTGGGGCGTGCTCGCGAGCCTCACGAGCCCCCGTATCGCGATCGCCGTCGCGGGCATTTTGCTCCTGGCTACCCCGGTCCTGCTGCCGCGTCGCGACTACGTACCGCAGTCAGCCGACTCTGTTGCGGAGCCAACCCGGATTAGCTTGACGGGCTGACGGGCAGATCTTCACCTGTGCTTGCGGGAGCACACGGAGGAGGAGGCCACAGTGTCAGCGATGCTCAAGCTGGTACGGGAGGGCTTGGGCGTAGAGCTGTGGCGCGGCTGGTTCGGCGTCACCGTCGACGGCAAGAGCCTCGGCTCGCTTGAGTACCTCGAGACGATCGAGGCACCGGTTGAGCCTGGGCACCACACGCTGCGCGTCCAGCGCGGCCGGTACTCAAGCTTTGCCCACTCTTTTGACGCATCCGACGGCGAGACTGTCACCTTCCGCTGTCACGGCGCGATGGTCTGGACTCGGTTCATCGCGTCCCTGGTGAAGCCGGACCTGGCGATCTCGCTCCGCCGGGAGTAGTTTCTCCAGGCATGACCGATCTCCCCGGCCTGGACCTGGCGCGGCTCGCCACCTGGTTCGATGGCGCGTGTCCCGGCGAGATCGGCGGCCCGCTGCGGGGGAAACTGATCGCGGGGGGCCGGTCGAACCTGACTTACGAGGTCAGCGACGGCACCCGGAGCTGGGTGGTGCGCCGTCCGCCGCTCGGGCACGTGCTCGCCACCGCCCACGACATGGAACGTGAGTACCGGGTGATCACCGCGCTGCGTGACACCGGCGTCCCCGTTCCGCTGACCTACGCCCTGTGCGCCGATCCCGATGTGCTCGGCGCGCCCTTCTACGTGATGTCCAAGGTCGACGGAGTTCCCTACCGGACGGCCGACCAGCTGGCCGAGCTCGGGCCGACCCGGGCCAGGGCCATCGCGGAACACATGATCGGCACCCTCGCGGTGCTGCACGCGGTGCCGCCCGCCGAGGTGGGGCTCGCGGAGTTCGGTCGGCCGCAGGGCTTCCTCGCCAGGCAGGTGCGCCGGTGGAAGCAGCAGCTTGACGCGTCGCGCAGCCGTCCGCTCGCCGGCATCGACGAGCTGCACGCCCTGCTAGCGGCCGATCCTCCTGACGGGTCGCCGCCGGCGATCGTGCATGGCGACTACCGGCTGGACAACGTGCTCGTCGGTACCGATGACAAGGTGGCCGCGGTGGTGGACTGGGAGATGGCCACCCTGGGCGACCCGCTGACGGATGTCGGGCTACTCGTCGTTTACCAGCAGATGGACCGGCTCGGCGACGGGCCGATGGCCAGTGACGCGCCCGGGTACCCCAGCGTGCCGGAGGTCCTCGACCTCTATGCCGCGTGCAGCGGCCGGGACCTGTCCGACCTCGGCTTCTACATCGCCCTCGCCTCGTTCAAGGCGGCGGTGATCCTTGAAGGCATTCATTTCCGGTACGTCCATGGCCAGACGGTCGGTGAGGGGTTCGAGGAGATCGGCACGCTTGTCGAGCCCCTGGTCGCTTCCGGACTGGCCGCGATTCGCGGAGTCTTATTCTTTTGACGCCGCGACCAGGTGAAACTTCAAAGACAGGCAAAAGAATAAGACTCCGGAGGACAACTGATGGACTTCGCCTTTGACGCGCGGACCGAGGAACTGCGGGCCAGACTGCTCGAGTTCATGGATGCACACGTCTACCCGGCCGAGGCGGTGTTCCACGAGCAGCTGGCCGCGCTAGAGAACCGCTGGGCCTGGACCAGCGTGCCGGTGCTCGCCGAGCTGCGCGCGCAGGCCCGGTCCCGGGGCCTGTGGAACCTGTTCCTGCCCGGCGAGCAGGGTGCCGGCCTGACGAACCTGCAGTACGCCCCGCTCGCGGAGATCACCGGGCGCAGCCTGGGCCTGGCGCCTGCCGCGCTGAACTGTGCCGCACCGGACACGGGGAACATGGAAGTGCTTGCCACGTTCGGCACGCCGGAACAGCAGAAGCGCTGGCTGCGACCGCTGCTTGACGGCGAGATCCGCTCATCGTTCGCGATGACCGAGCCCGACGTGGCCTCCTCGGACGCCACTAATATCGCCACGCGCATCGAGCTCGACGGTGACGAGTACGTGATCAATGGTCACAAGTGGTGGATCACCGGGGCCCTGAACCCGGAGGCGGAGATCTTCATCGTGATGGGCAAGACCGACCCGTCCGCCGACCGGCACCGTCAGCAGTCCATGATCCTGGTCCCGCGCGATACCCCTGGGGTATCGATCGTTCGCGGCATGGAGATCTTCGGCTACGACGACCACGAGCACGGCGGCCACGCCGAGATCGTGTTCAGCGACGTCCGGGTCCCCGCCGCCAACCTGATCGGCGGCGAGGGCGACGGTTTCGCGATCGCGCAGGCCCGCCTGGGACCTGGCCGGATTCACCACTGCATGCGCTCGATCGGCCTTGCAGAGCGGGCCATCGAGCTGATGTGCGCGCGAGCGGACTCCCGGGTCGCCTTCGGGAAGCCGCTCGCCGAGCAGGGCGTGATCCGTGACTGGATCGCCGAGGCGCGCGTCCGCATCGAGCAGTTGCGCCTGCTCGTGCTCAAGGCCGCGTGGCTGATGGACACGGCCGGCAACAAGGCGGCCCACACGGAGATCCAGGCCATCAAGATCGCCACCCCGGCCACCGTCGAGTGGATCATCGACAAGGCCATCCAGGTCCACGGAGCGGGCGGGCTGAGCCAGGACTTCCCGCTGGCATCCGCGTTCGCCGGCATCCGCACCCTGCGCTTCGCCGACGGCCCGGACGAGGTGCACAAGAACGCCCTCGCCCGCGCCGAGCTAAACCGCCAGCGCTCCCGAGGCAAGTAAGGAAGAGAGCAGGGTACGCCTCGGGACCCATGGGGTCCAGTGATAGCTCTGAGGCGGAGCAGGCACACGTTCGGATTAATCGGGGATGGGTCTCCTCACCGGCGTCACCCTGGCCGAGGACGGTAGTGCCTCCTCCTGCCGCGAGCCCGCTAGGCCTAGGTGCTTGGCAGGGTGCGCGGTAGCCCGAAGCGAGCAAGCAGGCCTCTGTCGCTGAACCTGGTGATGGCCGCGATCCGGTCATCCGAGACGCTCAGCACGAGCAGTCCGCCGGCTCGGTGAATGTTGGCATTCGGGTCGGCGAGGTAGTAGCCGAACGCTGGCTGGTTGTTAGCCCGGGTAGGCACTACCTTGAGACCCCGGCCCCAGAATCCCAGGCTCCGGTAGAACTCCGCGATGGCCTGAGGCCCGCGGAACTCGAACGGCTCAGGTGGCATCGTGAGCCGGGCGTCATCGGTGAGCAGCGCGACGACGGTGTCGAGGTCCCCCTGCTCGAAGGCATCGACGAAGCGGGCCACTACTGCGGCTTCCTGCGGCGAACGGGGCAGGGCCACACGATCGGGATCCCTGGACGGCCCGAACCCGGTCCGTGCCCGCTGCAAGGCGCTGTTGACCGAAGCCGGGGTGGATTCGAGCATCTCGGCGGCCTCGGCCGCTGAGAAGCCGAGGACGTCACGCAAGACCAGCGCGGCCCGCTGCTGGGTAGGCAGCTTCTGCAACCCCGCCACGAACGAGAGGGCAATGGACTCCCGCGCGTCGTAGCGCGCTTCCGGCCCGAGAGAGACTTCCTCGATGAGGGCGTCGGGATAGGGCTCGAGCCACCACGGGTCGTCCGAGTGCCCGGCCGCGCCGAACGGGGAGGCGGTGCCGGCGGGATTCGAGGCCTGAGGACGGCGGGACGCGTCTCGCAGGTAGTTGAGGCACCGGTTGGTGGCGATCCGGTAGAGCCACGCGCGGAGCGCACGCCCGTCGAAGCGATCGAGTGCTTGCCATGCCGACAAGAGAGTCTCCTGAAGTACGTCCTCGGCGTCTTGGAAGGAGCCGAGAATCCGATAGCAGTGGACGTGGAGTTCGTGACGGTAGGGGGCAATCAACTCCTGGAAGGCATCGCTGTCCCCCGCCTGAGCCCTGGCGAGCGCGGAACCGTTCATCGTCTATCCCACCCCTTCGGACTGACACTCCCTCTACTGGTGTTGAACCCCAGCCGCGCCGGAAAATCATCGCTGGCTCGGCTCAGTGAACCGCCTCCTGCTGACCGACGGCAACACCGGATGCACGCCGAATTCATCGGTGAATCCGCGATCTCGTCGGGGTTTGAACGGTCGTAGGACCTGTCCGACCACAGGCATGTCAGTCATTAGGAGGATCAGAAAATGTCCACTACACGGAACCTGTCAGGAACCACCGCGATCGTCACCGGCGCCAGCCGGGGGTTCGGCCGGGCGACCGCCGTCTCGCTGGCGGCCCGAGGCGCCCGCGTCATCGGCGTCGCCCGCAGCGCGGGCCCGCTCGCCGAACTCAGGGAGCAGCTCGGTGACGCCTTCATCCCCGAGCCCGCCGACGTCGCCGACCCGGCAGCGGCGGCGGACCTGATCGCCCGGTACCGGCCCGAGACCATCGTGCTCAACGCGGGCGCGACCCCGCCGGTCGGCCCTCTCCGGGAGCAGACCTGGGAGACGTTCAGCACGAACTGGAACGTGGACGTCAGGCATGTCTTCGGCTTCATCCGTGAGGCGCTGACCGCCCCCCTCGACCCCGGCTCGGTGGTCATCAGCCTCTCCAGCGGCGCGGCACTGCGCGGGTCGCCGCTAAGCGGCGGCTATGCCGGCGCCAAGGCCACCATCAAGATCATCAGCGCCTACGCCGGCCTCGACGTGCAGCGCCACGGATCAGCCATCCGCTTCGTCGCCGTCCTGCCCCAGCTCACCCCCGCCACGGACCTCGGACGCACTTACACCCGGGCCTACGCGTCCCAGGCGGGCATCAGCGAAGAACAGTTCCTCGAACGCTTCGGCGGCAGCCTCACTACCGACCAGGCCGGCGCCAGCATCACCGAACTCGCCGCCGACGACTCCTACACCGCCCCCGCCTACCTCCTCAGCGCCAACGGACTGCAACCTGCCGACTGAGAAAAGCATGGGCCGCCGCCACCAACCCCGGCGGCCCATGTAGACCGCGATCAAGGGCTCGGAGCCCTGGCTGCTGTTCGTGAGGAGTGAGCGCAGCGCCTTAGGCCGGGCGGCACGGGTGGCGGGTGCCCGGACACCTGCCACCACCGCCAACACGCCGCCAGCCAACGCCCCTGCCCGCAGTCATCACCGATGCGTCACTGGACCATAACGTTCAGTGGTCAACTAGAGGAAACAACACATGACCAGATGAGACAACACATGGTCAATGTTGAATTTCTGGGAGAATTGATTAACGATGATCTAGTCGTACGGAACACTGAGATGTCGCACCCGCCGATGGTGCGACATCTATGTTTGCCTGCCAGGAGGACGTTGTGAGCGAATATTTTACCACAGAGCGTCATGAACGGCTACGCCGGGAGGTCGCAGAATTCGCAGAGACGAGAGTCCGTCCACTCATACCAGAAATGGAAGCGTCCAAGTCCGTACAGCACACACTGTCCCGGCTAATCGCACGTCAGGGCTGGATTGGCGTGACCATAGGCCCTCAGTACGGGGGGATGGGCCTGGGACACCTGGCAAAGACCATTATCATCGAGGAACTTTCCCGGGTCAGCGGCGCCATGGGCGCCATGGTGCAGGCCTCGCAACTGGGCGTGGCGAAAATCCTCCACTTCGGCGACGAAATTCAAAGAAAGATGTGGCTGCCTGCGATAGCCAGCGGGGATTGCCTGCCGACGATCGCGGTTACCGAGCCCGACGCCGGGGGCTTTGTGCTCGGCATGGAGGCCACCGCGGAACGTGACGGCGACGAGTACGTTCTGAACGGCCGGAAGATTTACATCGGCAACAGCCACGTCGGCGACCTGCACGGCGTGGTGGTCCGCACCGGGACCGGGAGCAGGGGACTTTCGGCGTTCCTCGTGGAGTCGTACCGTCCCGGCCTGCGGCTGGCGCCGCACAAAGAGGGCATAGGGCTGCACGGGTTCAGCTTCGGCGAGCTGATCTTCGAGGACTGCCGGGTGCCCGCCGGCAACCTGCTGGGCGCCGAGGGAGACGGCCTCGCCGTCGCGTACAGCTCGAGCGTGCTCTACGGCCGGCCCAACCTGACCGCAGTGTCCCTGGGCATCCACCGCGCCCTGGTCGAGGAAACCACGGCGTTCGCTATGAAGCGGATGCGCTACGACAGGCCGCTCGGCGAGCTGCCGACGATCAAGATGAAGCTAGGCCAGATGCAGTCCCGGATGATGACCGCGCGGCTCGCCGCGTACCACGCGGCGCACCTGCTCGACCAGGGATACCCGTGCGACGCCGAGCTCATCAACGCCAAGCTGATCAACGTTGAGTACGCGCTTGACTCGGCGCGGAACGCGATGGAGATACACGGTGCGGCCGGACTGTTCACCGACCGGCCGATCGAGCGGTACCTGCGCGACGCGTTCAACATCTTCGCGCCGGCCGGCACCTCCGACATCCAGTTGCTCCGGCTCGGCGAGACCGCGATGGGCACGGCAAAGGGACAGTGGTCCGAGCGGTTCGCGGAGGTCTCGTCGGCCTCCGCCGCGGCGATCGAGGCCGCCGAGTAAGGTCCCTGCCCAGGTCAGCTGCGCTGCTGCTCGCGCTGGTGGATCATATCCATCATCTCGGCCGCCTTCGCCTTGATGAAGTCGAGCCCCGGCCGTCCCCACGGCCGGGGCTCGAGGTCCACGATGCAGACCGTGCCCAGCGTGGTGCCGGTCCGGTCGATCAGCGGCGCTCCCAGGTAGGACCGGATGCCGAACTCGTCGACCACCGGGTTGCCGGCGAACCGCGGGTAGTCGCACACGTCGTCGAGTACGAGCGGAAGCCTGCGCGCGATCACGTGCGGGCACCAGCCCTGCTGCATGCCCATGACCCGCGCCGGGTCGTCGGCCGCCGCCACCGCTCCGGGACCGCCCGGCACCACGGCGGGTGCGTACAGTCCGGCGAAGTACTGCCGGTCGTCGCTGACGAAGTTCACCATTGCCAGCGGGGCATTGGCCGACGTGGCCAGCATGCGCGCGAAGTCGTCGAACTCCGGTTCCGGGCGCTCGCCCAGGCCGAGTTCGCGCAGCCGCACCAGCCGGCGCGGCGCTTCCTCGTCCACCGGGGTGAATAGGTGGGGGTTCTGTTCGTACATCATGGCGGGCTCCGTCTCAGCTTGAACTCGTGGTCATGGTGGATGCGAGAAGATGCTGGATCAGGCAGACCAGCACGGACGTGGCCGAGCGCGGGTCCCGGGCGTCGCACAGTGTCACCGGCACGTGCGGCTTGAGCTCGAGCGCCGCGCGCACCTCTTCCGGCTCATAGCGGAACGCCCCCTCGAATTCGTTGACTGCCACCACGAACCTGATCCCGCGCCCTTCGAAGAAGTCGACGGCCTCGAAGCAGGCCTCGAGGCGCCGGGTGTCGGCGAGAACGATCGCCCCGAGGGCACCGGTGGACAGCTCGTCCCACATGAACCAGAAGCGGTTCTGTCCCGGGGTGCCGAACAGGTACAGCACCAGGCTCGAACCGAGGGTGATCCGGCCGAAGTCGAAGGCCACGGTCGTGGTGGTCTTGCTCGCGATGCCGTCCAGGCTGTCGATGCCGATGCTCGCCTCGGTGATGAGCTCCTCGGTGGTCAGGGGCTCGATCTCGCTCACCGCGCCGATGAAGGTCGTCTTGCCGACACCGAAGCCGCCCGCCACTAGCAGCTTGACTGCGGTAGGCAGCGGCTCAGAGACGTCGTTGTAGGCCATCGAGCACTCTCTCCAGTAGATCGCGGTTGGCGGGGTCAGCCGCGGGCGCCGCCGCCCGCACCGCGCCGAAGTCGGCAAGATCGGATAGCAGGACCTTGGTGACCGCAGCGGGCAGCCGGAGCCTGGCGGCGATCTCAGCGACGGAGGCTGGCCGCAGGCACAGGCCAAGGACCTGCACATGGTCGGGTTCCAGGCTGGTGTGCACGCTGTACCCGGTGGCCACGACCATCGACAGCAAGTCCAGCTTCAGGCTGGCGATGGTTCGCCCGTTGGTCACCGCGTAGGGACGGACCAGCCGGCCCGCATCGCCGTCGAGCCAGCTCTCGTCACCTGGAACCGTCATGCGGGCGCCCCCGGCGAGCCAGGCCGGCCGGGCGCCCGGGTCACGCCGGTCGGGCCGCCCCCGCCGGGCTGCCGCGCGGGCGTGGCCAGGAACGGGCGAACGCTCTTGACAAGCTGAGCCATCTCATAGCCGAGCACGCCGGCGTCAGCCTCCCGGTCGGCGATCACCGTGAGCACAGAACCGAACCCGGCAGAGGAGACGAACAGCAGCGTGTCATCAAGTTCGGCGACGACCTGCCGGACGCCCTCGCTGCCGCCGAACCTGACCGCTGCGGTGCGCGCCAGTGAGAACAGCCCCGAGGCGATGGCGGACAGCTGGTCCGCGGGATCCGGCGCTAGGCCATAGGCCGCCGTAGCCAGGCCGTCCGAGGACAGCAGCACCGCGCTTCGAGCGTGCGGGACGTTCTCGACCAGCCCGCGCAGCAGCCAGCCGAGGTCGGATTCGGGGCCAGCGGGGACGTCGGTCACCATGATGGATGGATTCTCCTTAACGAACGAAGAGTTGCGGGTTGCGCGCGGTGCTGTCAGTCCCGTCCAGGGGAATCGCCTTCCTCCGAGCGGCTAACGCCCCGGAGGAAGTCCGCCATGAGGCCCGTCATCTGGTCAGCGGGAGGCTCGCCGTACGGGTCCGCCGCACCGTCACGTTGCTCCCCGCGATGCCTGTCACGCAGTTGCGGCGCCAGGCTGGCCTGCACCTGGCGCCTGGGCAGCGGCGGGCGCTCGGCGGTCGCCGCTGCCGGCTGGGCGAACTCGCGACCGGGTGCCGCGGGTGTGCTGGCCAGCCAACCGTTCTCGGCGACGTCGGACCCATCGGCCCTTGAGCCGGGCATCGCCCGCCGCCCGTACTGCGCTGGCTGGCCGGAACTGGTACCCGCCTGCGGGAGCGCCAGATCGGGTGCTGGCACGACCACTAGCTCCCTGTCCCGGTCGCCGGCGGATTCACCGCGCGGCAGTTCGCGGTCGCTGTCGGACGTTTCCAGCAGCACGCTGGGCAGCACCATGACAGCCTGGGTGCCGCCGTAGATGTTGTTCTGCAGCTGGACCCGGATGCCGTGCCGCCTGGCCAGCGTCGAGACCACGTACAGGCCGATGCGGCCGTCGCGGAGCAACTCGTCGATGTCGATTGTGGCCGGGTCGGCGAGCAGCGCGTTCATCCGCTGCTGATCGGCCGGCAGCATGCCGAGACCGCGGTCCTCGACCTCGATGGCCACGCCGGCGGTGACCATTTGCGCCCGCAACAGCGCGATGGTGCGCGGCGGGGAGAACCTGGTGGCGTTCTCTACGAGCTCCGCGATCAGGTGAATGACGTCGGAGACGGCGGCACCGCGCAGCACTCCCTCGACCGGCGGCACGACCTTGACACGGGAGTACTGTTCGATTTCGGCGATCGCGGCGCGCAGCACTTCGTGCATGGATACCTGCCGGGTCCACTGACGCCGCGACGAGGAGCCGCCGAGCACCGCCAGGCTCTCGGACTGACGCCGCATCCTGGTGGCCAGGTGGTCCACGGTGAACAGGCCCTTCAGCAAGTCGGGGTCCTCGACCTTGGCCTCTAGATCGTCAAGCAGTTCAATCTCGCGATGGACCAGCGACTGCATGCGACGGGCCAGGTTGACGAAGATCTGCACCCGGTGGTCGGAGCCTTCGCTTGATGCCTTCTCCGCGACCCGCAGCACCGCTTGCCCGGCGGTGTACCGCGACTGCTCGATATCCCGGCTGAGCAACTGGAACGGGTCGCCGTCCGGGACACGGCCGGACGCCGGTACCACGGGAGCCGGCGGCACGGGCTGCTCACCGCGCAGCAGCCGCATGACCATCTGGTGCAGTTCGGCCTGGCCATGCTGCACCAACACCCGCATCGCATCGACCTGGCGAGTCACCTGAAGGCTCACCTGACGGCTCATTTGCCGGCTCGCGGCGTCGGCAGCGACGAACGCGGCGATCACCATCAGCACGACACCACCGGTGACGATGCCGAGCACCAGGCGGACCGTGCCCGCCGACGCGCCGCCGTACAGCGTGGATACTGCAGCTCCCACGCAAAGAACTCCGATGACGACTGCGGGCACGACAGAAATTCGCAGGTAAACGGACCTCGTTTGCGGCATGGCATGCGCTGATGGGGCACCGTGGCCCCGTTCGTCCCGGCCGTCGGCGAACGGGCTCAGTCCAGTCATTGTTGTCCTTGATCACGAGTGCGGTCGGCGGCCAAGCTAACCCTATGACCGGCGCTATTCGCGCGCACCAAGATCGGTTAAATACAGCCAGAAAGCGACAGATCCGCGCGGGAAACAGCAATCGGATAGGAGGCGAACCTCGCACCAAGGATGCGCGCGGCCGTGTCTCGACCGCCCTTCAGCTTAATGGGCGGATCGCCTCGGCCGGAGATGACCAGGGCAGGTGCAGTGATCTGGGAGACCGGGCGGATCTTCAGCGCGCGCCCGGCGGCGATCTGACGTGGAACTGGCGCCCATCGCCGCTACACCCTGATGGACGTGAAGTGGCTGGCTGTGGAACGTCACGGCATAAGCGGGAGCCGGAGGAGCTAGGGTTCCACCGCTACGTTTCCGCGGAAACGCGGGGCGCGTCTGCCTCGGCTTAGCCCGCGGAAGCCGCATGGCGGGGCCGAACCCAGACGTGAAAATGGAACCGGCTGAAATGTGGAGAACTCTAGGTCCAGGTGGAGCTTAGGGGACTCGAACCCCTGACCCTCTGCTTGCAAAGCAGATGCTCTTCCAGCTGAGCTAAAGCCCCGGAGACACCTCGTTCAGGGTACCAGCGGTTACTCGTGGACGTGGAGCCCAGCGCCCAGGACCGTGCGGGGGCCACCCGCCAGGGGATCATCACCATCGCTCAGCGCCTCGGCACAGTTGTGGGTTCATGTAGACAACCGATTAAAGGTGACGCTACAGTGATCATCGCGCTACGCATTGTTGCCCGGTAATTTCCCCCCGGGCCACACGCAAGTAGCGCCACCGGCGTCCCGGGTTCTGGGGGGTTACCAGGGACACCATCACGCCGGCCCCTGGGCGGCCGACCCCGCCTAGGGGCCGGCCATCGGCGCGAATCCCCCAGAACCCGAGGGGGAACTGGTGGGCGTTGTCTGGGGCGAGGGTGAAGGTCCGGTGAGCAAGCACGGCCGGGCGGTGGGCGTTGACATGTCCGACTGGATCGAGCGCCTTATCCGCGCCGTGTGGCGGCGGCTCTTCATGCACGGCGGTCAGGCATGACGGACTTCATCCGCCGGGGAGAGGCGGTCGGCGCCGCCGCCTGACACGGTAACTTGAGAAGCCTGGAAAGCCTCCGGTCGGCTAGCGGCTTGCCGCCGGTCTGGCAGGTGGGGCAGTACTGCAGCGAGGAATCGGCGAAGGAGACCTCGCGGATCGTGTCGCCGCATACCGGGCAGGGCTGGCCCGTCTTGCCGTGCACGCGCAGCCCGGTCTTCTTCTCGCCCTTAAGGTCGGCCGCTGCTAGGCCCGCCGAGCGTTTCACCGCCTCGCGGAGCGTGGTCACGATCGCGGCGTGCAGGGCGGCGACCTCGTCGGGCGTGAAGCTGGACGCGAGCTTGAACGGGGACATCTTCGCCGCGTGCAGCACCTCGTCTGAGTAGGCGTTGCCGATTCCCGCGATGATGTGCTGGTCGCGGAGCACGCCCTTGATCTGGGTCCGCCGGCCCTTGAGGATCGCGGCGAGCGCATCCACGTCGAAGTCGTCCGCCAGCGGCTCGGGCCCGAGGGTGGCCACGCCCGGCACGTCAGCGGGATCCCTGGCAAGGTAGACGGCGAGTCTTTTCTGGGTGCCGGCCTCGGTGAGGTCGAACCCGGCCCCGTCGTCGAGGACGAGCCTGAAGGCCAGCGGACTCTTGCCTGGCTTGACCGGCTTGTCCGGTATGTCTTCCCGCCAGCGCAGCCAACCCGCGCGGGCGAGGTGGAAGATTAGGTGGAGGTCGCCATCAGAACCGGAGGCTGTCAGGTCGAGGAACTTGCCGTGCCGCCCCACCTCGGCGATAGGCCGACCGGCCAGTGCGGACAGCGGCGGATCGAAAGTCTTAAGCACGGTGAATGACGCCGCTTCGGCACGGTCGATGGTGCGGCCGCGGGCATGCTCACGCAGGAAAGCGGCGAGCGCTTCGACTTCCGGGAGCTCCGGCATAACTACGAGTGTAGAATGCCCGCCTCGGCGATGAGGTCGGGAAGCGCCGTGATGCTGTCGAGCACATGAGTCGCGCCCGCCTCAAGCAGTGCCGCGGCGCGGCGCCCGGCCCCTAGTCCAACCAGGATCCTGGCACCGGCACGGTAGCCCGACAGCACGCCGTCCGGCGTGGCGCTGACCACCGCCACTTCGCGGACGTCTGCGGCGCCGAGCCTGAGCATCGCGGTGAGCACCGGGTCGGGCCAGGGGAAGCCCCGTGGCACGTCGTCGCCACACAGGACCAGGTCCGCCTCGTGAAGCAAGCCGAGGAAGTCGCCGCAGGAACGCCGCGACAGCATCGTGAGTAGGCAGATCCTGGCACCGGACCCGGCCGTCTTGCCCATCGCGTCGGCGACGTCGGCCGGAAGGTCGAGCCCGAACCGCTGCGCCGCGGCGCGGAACGACCGCTCGAACGCGAGCGAGGCCGCCTGAGCGCGCGGCTCGTTGTCGAACAGGTCGTGTAGCACGGCGGCCGGTGCCCGCCCGTGCGAGCGGTCGAACCTGACCATGGAACGGGCGTAGTCCTGGGTTCCCGCGACGATTCCCTGCGTCGCGATCGCCTCGGCGAACGCACGCTCCACGATGGAACCGTCGATAACGATGCTCGCCAAGTCGAGGCAGACCAGCGATATCGGGGGTGAATCGGTCATCGCACGCGCCTAAGGGACTGAGAGGGGTCCTCGGGGTGCCCAGGGGAGTATCCCCCGGGTAAGCACTGCGTGCCACCGGAGCCTTACCGGGGTCAGCGAACACCGTGGTCGCTCGGCCTCGTCCGTCAGCAGATGTCAGTAGTCGTCGGCGGAAGTGGCCTCGCTCCAGAGATCGAGGTCGGCACGCTGGGCCTGGACCTTACGCCACACCGCGAAACCGCCAAGCACAACGACGATAAGGATCAGCAGCTTCTTCATGCCGTTAGCCTACCCCTCGCCCGGCAAGGTCCTGCTCAAGCTCTTGCAAAGGACGTGCCCTTGGTTTTCCGGGACCTCGCGCCGGAAAGCGGATGCCTGATGGCGCCGCTGGCGACCTGACGACCTGACGACCTGACGACCAGGCTCCCAACCTCAGCCGTCCGGCGGGCTTGACGCTTGTCCCCCTCCATCCGGGGGCCCGAGGTCCCCGCCGGAGGCATCCGGCTCTGCTTTTCCGGCCAGGAAGTCCATGAGCCGCTCCTGCCCGAGTTGATTTATCCACAAGCGCGCTTGCCTGTGCGCATTCAGGCGAAGGCCGATTAGCAGAGCGCAAACTCCAAGGACCAGAAGAATGCCGCTGATCCACAACGGCGACAGGACCCACCACCATGACCAGGTGATCACGCCGGTCAGCTTGAGCACGATAAGCGTGATCACCGCGATCTGGACGGCCGAAGCCGGGACGGACTCCTTGCGCCACCGCATCCTCGGCCGATGTCGGTCTATCCGAATATCGGACACGCTGCCAGCGTACGGCGCTGGCATTGAGGAGCGCTATGGCGGCATGTCCGCCAACCTCGACCAGGCCGCGGAGTCCATCCCAGAACCTGAGGCCCCGCCGGGGGCAAAATCATCTCGTCTATCGGCATGACCGGCTTACGCGGAGCGCCGTATCATCCCCGACCATGACAGATGCCTCGCTGGCCGAGACGCCCGCCGTGCCGGGCGACGGGTCGGCCCCAGGCCGCAGCCCGGCGCCCGCGTGCGGCGGGTGGTGGCGCGGAGCGCCCACCGAAGCGGCCTAAAAACAATAGATCCCCTCGGAGCCAAGCTCCTTGGGGATCTTCTACATGGGCCCTGGCCCTGCAACCTCTAGGGCCCCGAACCCTACTTTCTAGGGCCTCCCCGGACGAAAGTCCAGGTCGCGTCAAGTGGGGGTACCAGGACTTGAACCTGGGACCTCTTCCTTATCAGGGAAGCGCTCTAACCGACTGAGCTATACCCCCGCAGAGGGGTCAACGACTTGACTGCGTAACTCTATCGCATCCCGAAGGGTGCCTCAGTCCGTCTCGCGGAGAGTTACCTCGATGCCGCCGATGGTCTTGGCGATCAGGTTGTAGATCACCGATCCGACCGTGCACGTCGCGGTGATGAGCACGATGTTCAGCGCGCCGAGCATCGCCGTGTAGCCGAGGATGAGCGACGCCGAGAACCAGTGCGAGATGTTCGTCCCGGAAGAGCTCTGGCTAGAGGTGACCGACGACACCGTGTTCTGGAGCGAGTCGAAGACGCCGAGCGCGGACAGCACCATGTAGAGCACCGCGACGGCGACGAACAGGACGATGAACGCGACGACCGACGCCACGAAGCTGAACTTCATGACCGACCAGGGCTCTACCCGCGCGAGCGTCAGCATCGCCTGGCGCTTGGTCGACTTGCGCGTCTGGGTGCCCTTGGTCGAACCGCGCTTCTGCCAGGCGGAGGTTACCGAGCTCGCCAGACCCGCGGCCGCCCCGCCGACCGCCGAGGCGGCACCGGACGAGAATCCGTTACTCGACGGGTAGCCGCTACGCGACGCCGAGCCGACACCGCCCGCCGGAGCCGCGCCGGCTGACGCGGAAGAAGCGGAAGGAGCAGCAGAGGACCCCGACGGCGTCGGCGCCGAGGTCGGCCCGGTCGACCACTCCGACCGCGTGTATCTGAGCGGCGTCGAGTAGCCAGTCTCCGAGTACGGTGCCCCGGCCCCCGAATAAGACGAACCCGAGTAGCTGTCGGTCCCCGAGTACGAGGAACTTGAGTGCGAGGAACTTGAGTGCGGTGACGGTCCAGCCGCGGAACGCATACCGGGCACGGGCGGCGCCGAAGCGGTCTCGGCAGCAGCAGGCGTGGGCCCCGTATCAGTCGGCGTGAACGACGGCTTGCGGTCGCTCTTGGTGGCCGGCGCGACATCCTCCGCCATGGGCGACGAAGCCGCCGAGTCGGTATTCTTCTCCCCCGAGGTCATGGTCTGCCGGCTCCCTTGCCGTCCGTTGCCCTGCCCGTTGTCGGAACCAGAGGAACCTGAAGGGCGAGCCTTCGCCTTGCCAATGATATCGGCGGGCAGTGGCACCCTCGTGCTCGCCCCGGTCTCCGTCGTCTCCTCGGCCGCGGCCCCCGCCGCGACCGCGGAGTCCCCGCTGGACCCATTGGAACCGTTAGCTGGTGGATCCGCTTCGGAACGTGATGTTGCCGTTATCGTACGTGACACAGTGTTATTGTCAACGAGTGCATCATTAGCCTCCCCGTCCGGGTCGGCTTTCAAGCTTGGGGGCGCCATGATAAGCGGCGGTCGCGTTGTTCGTCCCGCTTCGTCCACGCCGTCCTCCTTGGTACGCACTGATACGCACTCGTGCGCCTTTGTGCCTTTTCGTTGACACTATCCGAGAGCTCGGCAATCTTCAGACGCTGTTACCCCGCGCTAGTTGCACTAACCGCTCACTCGTTACCGGAATCGCCCTCCGTGGACTCATCCACAGAGTCCTCCACAGGCTCATCCACAGCAGCGTCCACAGAGTCCTCCACAGCCTCGTCCACAGCCTCGTCCACAGCTTCCGACTCGGCATTGCGGGCCAGGGCGACCACGGTGTCTCCAGACGCGAGGTTCATCAGCCGCACACCCATCGTCACCCGTCCGGTCTGCCGCACCTCGCTGGCCCGGGTCCGAATGACACCGCCGTTCGACGTGATAGCGAACACTTCGTCTTCCGGACGCACTACCAGCGCACCGACTAGGCTGCCGCGATCCTCGGTAATCTGGGCCGTCATGACCCCGAGGCCGCCGCGGTTCCGCAGCGGGTACTGGTCAGCGGGCGTGCGCTTCGCGTATCCGCCCTCGGTGGCCACGAGGACGTCTTCCGCATCATTGACCACGTACATCCCGAGGAGCTCGTCACCGTCGTTGAACCGCATCCCGATCACGCCAGACGTCGCCCGGCTCAGCGGGCGCATCTGGTCGTCGCTCGCGTGGAACCTGATGGCCTGCGCGCCCTTGCTCACCAGCAGCAGGTCCTCGTCGGGCGACACGAGCGCGGCGCCGATCACCTCATCGTCCTCGCGGAGGTTGATGGCGATCAGCCCGCCGGAGCGCGACGAGTCATACTCGGACAGCCGCGACTTCTTCACCAGTCCGGAACGAGTCGCGAGCACCAGGTACGGCGCCACCGTGTAGTCACGCAGGGTGAGCACCTCGGCGATCTGCTCGTCCGGCTGGAACGCCAGCATGTTGGCCACGTGCTGGCCCCGCGCGTCGCGTCCGGCGTCGGGGAACTCGTAGCCCTTGGCCCGGTAGACCCGGCCCTTGTTAGTGAAGAACAGGATCCAGTTGTGCGTCGAGGTGACGAAGAAGTGATCGACGATGTCGTCGGACCGCAGCGCCGCGCCGCGCACACCCTTCCCGCCGCGCCTCTGCGCGCGGTACTGGTCGGTGTTGGTCCGCTTCGCGTACCCGCCACGGGTAATGGTCACGACGGTGTCGGACTCCGCGATCAGGTCCTCGTCGGCGACTTCGCCGTCGTAGGCGATGATCTCGGTCCGCCGCGCGTCGGCGTACTTGCTGACGATCTCGCCGAGCTCGGTCCCGATGATTTCCCGCTGCCGCGCAGGCGAGTCGAGGATCGACTGCAGGTCGGCGATCCGCGTCTGGAGCTCGTCGCGCTCGTCGATTAGCTCCTGCCGCTCCAGGGCGGCCAGCTTACGCAGCTGCATGTCAAGAATGGCCCGCGCCTGAACCTCGTCGATGTTGAGGAGGCCCATGAGGCCGACCTGCGCGGCCGACGCCGACTCTGATCCGCGGATCAAGGCGATGACCTGGTCGATCGCGTCAATCGCCGCGATCAGCGCGGCGACGATGTGCAGCCGCTCCTGGGCCTTGCGCAGCCGGAACCGCGTCCGTCGCTGGATCACGTCGATCTGGTGCGCGACCCAGTACCTGATCATCTGGTCGAGGCGCAGGGTGCGCGGCACCCCGTCCACGAGAGCCAGCATGATCACGCCGAACGTGTCCTGCAGCTGCGTGTGCTTGTACAGGTTGTTCAGCACGACCTTGGCGATCGCATCGCGCTTGAGCACGATCACGAGCCGCTGCCCGGTCCGGCCGCTGGTCTCGTCGCGCACGTCGGCGATCCCGGTGAGCCGCCCGTCCTTGACGAGCTCGGCGATCTTGGACGCCAGGTTGTCCGGGTTGACCTGGAACGGGAGCTCCTTGACGACCAGGCAGTTGCGGCCGTGGATCTCCTCGTGCTCAATCACGGCGCGCATGGTGATCGAGCCGCGCCCGGTCCGGTACGCCTCGCGGATCCCGCGCCGTCCGACGATCTGACCGCGAGTCGGGAAGTCCGGGCCGGGGATGCGCTCCATCAGCCCGTCGAGCAGATCCTCGTATGGCGCTCGGTGCGGCTGTCCGTCCTCGTCCTCGGTGCGCGTCTCCGCAGTGTTGGTTTGGCCTGGCGGGGTCTCGAAGCGCTCATAGTTATCCAGGTACCACTGCACGCCCGCACCGACCTCGCGCAGGTTGTGCGGCGGGATCTTGGTAGCCATCCCGACCGCGATGCCCTCGGACCCATTCACCAGCAGGTTGGGGAACCGGGCGGGCAGCACCACGGGCTCCGCCGAGCGGCCGTCGTAGTTCGGCCGGAAGTCGACGGTCTCCTCGTTGATGTCCCGCAGCATCTCCATCGCGAGCGGGGCGAGCCGGCACTCGGTGTACCGCATGGCGGCGGGCGGGTCGTTGCCGGGGGAGCCGAAGTTCCCCTGCGGGGCGACCAGCGGCATCCGCATCGACCACGGCTGGGCCATCCGCACCAGCGCGTCGTAGATCGCGCTGTCGCCGTGCGGGTGGTAGTTGCCCATGACCTCGCCGACCACCCGCGAGCACTTGAAGTACCCGCGGTCGGGCCGGAAGCCCTGGTCGTACATCCCGTAGAGGATGCGCGTGTGCACCGGCTTGAGCCCGTCACGCACGTCTGGCAGCGCCCGCCCGACGATCACCGACATCGCGTAGTCGATGTAGCTGCGCTGCATCTCGACCTGGATGTCAACCGGCTCGGTCCGGTCGTGCCCCCCTTCAGGCGGCCCCATCACTTCGGTCACTTCGCAACCTCTCGTTTAATGATCAAAGACATCGTGTTTCACGTGAATCGTTCGGTTACTCGCCACGCGGCCCGACCGCTAACTCGGCTAGATGTCCAGGAACCGGACGTCCTTCGCATTGCGGATGATGAACGAGCGGCGGGACTCGACGTCCTCGCCCATCAGCACGCTGAACAGCTCGTCGGCCTGCGCCGCGTCGTCCAGGGTCACCTGGAGCAGCACGCGCCGCGCCGGGTTCATCGTGGTTTCCCAGAGCTCCTCGGCGTCCATCTCGCCGAGGCCCTTGAACCGCTGCACGCCGTCCCGGGGTCGCGGGTCCCGGTGGCCGAGGGCGATCCCCGCCTCGATGAGCCGGTCCCGCTCGATGTCGGAGTACGCGTACTCGACAGCGACGCCGCGCTCGGTCCACTTGATCTTGTAGAGCGGCGGCTGGGCAAGGTAGACGTGCCCGGCGTCGACGAGCGGCTTCATGAACCGGAAGAGCAGCGTCAGCAGCAGGGTCGTGATGTGCTGCCCGTCCACGTCGGCGTCCGCCATCAGGATGATCTTGTGGTAGCGGAGCTTGGTCAGGTCGAACTCGTCGTGGATGCCCGCGCCGAGCGCCGTGATCATCGACTGGACCTCGGTGTTCTTGAGCACCCGGTCTATGCGCGACTTCTCGACGTTGATGATCTTGCCGCGGATCGGCAGGATCGCCTGGAACTGCGGGTCCCTGCCGCCCTTGGCGGAGCCGCCGGCGGAGTCGCCCTCGACGACGTAGATCTCGGACTTCGACGGGTCGGTCGACTGGCAGTCGGCCAGCTTGCCAGGCAGCCCGTTGGTCTCCATCGCCGACTTGCGCCTGGTGAGGTCGCGCGCCTGGCGGGCCGCGATCCGCGCCCGCGCCGCCTGCTGCGCCTTGTCGATGATGCCCTTGGCCTCGCCGGGGTTCCTGTCGAACCAGTCGCGCAGGTGATCGTTGGTCACCTTCTGCACGAACGACTTCGCCTCGGTATTGCCGAGCTTGGTCTTGGTCTGGCCCTCGAACTGCGGCTCAGCGAGCTTGATGGAGACGATCGCGGTCAGGCCCTCGCGGATGTCCTCGCCGGTGAGGTTCTGGTCCTTCTCCTTGAGGAACTTCGTGTCCCGCGCGTACTTGTTGACGACCGTGGTCAGCGCCGCGCGGAACCCTTCCTCGTGGGTGCCGCCCTCGGCGGTGTTGATGACGTTCGCGAACGTGTGGACCGACTCGTTGTAGGAGTTGTTCCACTGCATCGCGATCTCGAGCGACATCCGGGCCTCGGTGTCCTCGTCCCCGAACTCGATGACCTGCGCGTGCACCGGGTCCTTCGACGCGTTCAGGTAGCGCACGAAGTCGGCGATGCCGCCCGGGTACTCGTAGATCACCGTGCGGGCCTTGCCGACGGACGGGCCGGCGGACGGCGTCAGCGCGTCGTCCCCCTCGTCGTCTGAGACGACCTTGGCTGGCCGCTCGTCGGTCAGCGAGATGCGCAGCCCCCTGTTGAGGAACGCCGTCTCCTGCAGCCGCCTGGACAGGGTCTCGAAGGACCACTCGGTCGCCTCGAAGATCGTGTCGTCCGGCCAGAACGTGGTCGTGGTACCGGTCTCGGTGGTCTCCTCGCCCTTGTGCAGCGGCGCGAGCGGTGCACCCCGTCCGTAGGACTGCGACCAGACGAACCCGTCCTTGCGCACCTCGATGTCCACCCTTGTGGACAGCGCGTTCACCACGGAGATGCCGACGCCGTGCAGGCCGCCGGAGACCGCGTACGATTTGCCGTCGAACTTGCCGCCCGCGTGTAGCGTGGTCATCACGACCTCAAGCGCGGGTCGCTTCTCCACCGGGTGCAGGTCCACCGGGATGCCGCGGCCGTCGTCCGTCACCCGGACGCCGCCATCGGCGAGCAGGACCACCTCGACCTCGCTGGCGTAGCCGGCCAGCGCCTCGTCTACGGAGTTATCCACAACCTCGTACACAAGGTGGTGCAGTCCGCGCTCGCCGGTCGAGCCGATGTACATGCCGGGACGCTTACGGACTGCCTCAAGGCCCTCGAGTACGGTGATGGATCGCGCATCATATTCGTTCGGCAAAAGAAGCTCCATCCATCGTGCTGCTGCCAGCGCCTCCTCGGGGGGCCGGGGGTTTCCCCCGGGAAGGCACTGCGGGACACCGGAAAGCTGACCGGAGGTCAGCGAACGCGGTGACCTTTCCTCGGCCCCCGGTCACCAGACGTACGACCGAGCCCAGCGCAACACCGTCCACCGGCAGTCTTATCCACGTGACTACCATCCATTTTAGCCGTGGTTACCGACACTCGGGTCCGCCTTAACGGTAGGTGTCGCAGCGTTTGAGAGGGCTTCCGTGGTCACGGGGCGCGGAGGCGGCTCGTCTCATGGCTGGCGGCCGATCTGTCCACATAGTGGAACACCAGAATGGGCGCGTCTCTTCCCAAAAGCCCAGCTTGTTCGTGCTTAGCGGACCCGCAGCCGGCCGGAGCGTCTCGGGGGGCCGGAGGGGCCGTTGACGCGGATGTGGCGGACCGTGCCGTGGCCGAGCTCGTCTGCCAGGCGCTTGAGGAGCTGGGGGGCCATGAGGCGCACCTGGGTGGCCCAGGCGGACGAGTCGGCGGAGACGGTCAGCTCGCCGGACTCGAAAGACTCAGGCTTCGTGTGGAGGGCCAGCTGGGGGCCGACGATGTCCGGCCAGTGGCCGAAGACGGCACCGACTGCTGCCCTTTCACGCCAGCCTCGCGCCGACAGGAGTCCTCCGACGGCGGCAGTCAGGGGCTGAGGATCGTCCCGCCGCGGCCTCGCCGACCACGAAGAAGACGGGGTGCCTGCAGCAGAAAGCCCAACTCGTTCTGGATCCTCGGTTTGGCTCTGTCGGCGGTGACCGGTACCTGGGCGATCTCCCCGCGCCCACGCATCGGCCCTGGCGCGGGCCAGGGCCTCGGCGGCCAGCCGGGCGCGCTCCGGGTCAGGACGCACCGGGGGCCTCGGCGTTCGGTGCGGCCCCGGCTTGAGGTGTGCTGGCGGCGGCCGGCTGGGTGGCCGACTCGCGCGGGGCGGCCACGGTCAGGCTGCCGGCGCAGACCTTGAAATGGGCGCCGGTGAGGAGGCTGGGGATATCTTCCGGGACGGCGGCGGTGACCAGGACCTGCTCGGCTTCGGCGACGAGGGCGGCGAGGCGGTCGCGGCGGCCCGTGTCGAGCTCGGCGAACACGTCATCGAGTATCAGGACCGGATCCTCGCGACCGGCGCGGAGCAGGTCGAAGCTGGCGAGGCGAAGCGCCAGGGCCATGGACCAGGACTCGCCGTGGCTGGCGTAGCCGCGCGCGGGGAGGTCCCTGATCATCAGCTCGAGCTCGTCACGGTGCGGGCCGGCGAGGCAGACGCCGCGGTCGAGTTCGCTCGCGCGGACCTCGAGGAGGGCCTCCCGCAGTGCCTGCTCGGCGGCGCGCACGCGCTCCCCGTGCGTCGTGCTCGCGCCAGTGTCGCTGACGTCAGTGGCGGGCTGGCTCTCGAACGACCGCTTGTACTCGATCGCGGCCGGGCCGCGGCCGTCGCCCGCGACCGCCGCGTAGGCGTTTTCCACATGCGGGCGGAGGGCCGTGACCAGGTGCTCGCGGGCGACGAGCAGCTCCGCGCCGGTCCTGGCCAGCTGCGCGTCCCAGACGTCGAGCGTGGCAGTGACCGCCTCGCGGGACTGCCTGTTGCCCTTGGGACCGCCCTTCGGGCCGGCGGACTTCAGCAGGGCGGTGCGCTGCTTGAGCACCCGGTCGTAGTCAGCGCGGACCGCCGCGTACCTGGGGGCCATCGCGACGAGCAGCTCGTCAAGGAACCGCCTGCGCTCGCCGGGGTCGCCCTTCACCAGGGCAAGGTCCTCCGGCGCGAACAGGACCGTGCGGAGCACGCCGAGGATGTCGCGCGGCCTGGTCAGCGGGGTCCTGTTGAGCCTGACCCGGTTGGCGCGGCCCGCGTTCAGCTCGATTTCCACAAGCGCGTTGTTCGCGCTTGTGGAAATCGCCGTCCGGATGATGGCCTGGTCGGCGCCCCTGCGGATCAGCGGGGCGTCCTGGGCCGCCCGGTGGCTGGTCAGGGTGGCCGCGTAGCCGACGGCCTCGACGAGGTTGGTCTTGCCCTCCCCGTTCGGACCGCTGAAGATCGTGACACCCGGCATCAGCGGCACGTCGGCATCCGTGTAGGACCGGAAGTCCGTCAGCGCCAGGCGGGTCAGGTGCACGGTCGTCTCCCGGGGGGGCGACCCCCCGTACCCCCCGATGTCCGCACGGGCAAGCATGATCGCAAAGAACGCGATCGTATCATGCCCGCCCGTGCGGACAAGAACTCCGGCTGACTCCAGAACTCAAGGTATTCAGGGAGGGTGACTCCCTGAACCTCCCGATGTCCAGGGACGCTGCTTTCCACATCTTCGAGGGTAGCGGCAGACGCCGACACCCGGCCGGTGTCAGCCAGCCGACCTGATGGGCATGAGGACGTAGCGGTAGTCGGGCTGTGCATCGCCCTTCCCGGTGATTACGGCGGGCCTGGTCGCCGTGGTGAACGAGACGCGGACGGTGTCGGAGTCCACCGCGTTGATGCCGTCGAGCAGGTACGTCGGGTTGAACGCGATCTGCATCGTCTCGCCGTCGAAGCTCGCGCTGATCGCCTCGCTCGCCTGCGCCTCGTCGCCGGTGCCCGCCTCGAGCAAGACCTCGCCGGTGGCGAAGGTCAGCCGGACCGGGGTGTTCCGCTCGGCGACGAGGGCGACGCGCTTGACCGCGTCAGCGAACGGCGCGGCGGGCAGCTCGGCGACCGCGGAGAACTCGCTGGGCAGCAGCGTCTGGTAGCGCGGGTACTCACCGGAGAGCAGCCGGGTGGTGGTCTTCCTGCCGCCCCCCTCGAACCCGATGATGCCGTCGTTACCGCCCTCCGTCGTGGCCAGCGCCACGTTGACCTCGGCGCCGCCCGTCATCTGCCTGGCGGTGTCGCCGAGGACCCGCGCGGGCACGAGAACGGCGGTGTTGAGGCCCGGCGTTACGGGGGTCCAGCGGAGCTCGCGGACCGCCAGCCGGTACCGGTCGGTGGCGACCATGGTCAGCGTGTCGTCGTTGATCTCCATGCGGATGCCGGTCAGCGCGGGCAGCGTGTCGTCCTTGCCCGCCGCGATGGCGACCTGGTGGATGGCCGACGCGAACGCGTCGGCGCCGATGGTGCCCGTGGTGTCCGGCATGTCCGGCAGGGTGGGGTACTCCTCAAGCGGGAGCAGCATCAGGGTGAACGTCGCGCTGCCGCACTTGACGGTCGTCCTGGTGCCGTCGGTGGTGAGGTCGACTGGTCGGGCGGGCAGGGACCGCACGATCTCGGACAGCAGCCTGCCCGAGACGAGCACGCTGCCCGGCTCGTCGGCCTGCACCGGGATCGTCGACTGAGCGGAAACCTCGTAGTCGAAGGTGGACAGTGTGAGCTCGCTGCCCGCCTGAAGGCGCATGCCGGCCAGCACGGGAGCCGTGGGGCGCGCCGGGAGCGCGCGGGCCGTCCATGCGACGGCCTCTGCGAGTGGGTCACGCTCAACTTGGAGCTTCACGGGATGCCTCCTGCTGGTGATGTTTGCGGGTTCCCCGTGACGGGGTATGTGAGCTGTCGCCGGGCTGCCCTCCACAGCCCAGGCGCGAGCCTACTTGTTCTTGGGATCCATTGAGTTATAGGAACGTAGTAGTAATAGGGGCTGTGGATTCTGGGGAAAAGTTCGTTTTCCCAGGTCGCAGCCCATTTTTTATGCACAGGGCCTGTGGGGGAAGTGTGGACGGCTGAGGGGTGTGTGTGGATATCCCCAGAGTTTTCCCAGGTTGTCCACCGGTCATCCCCTGGTTTTCCACGAGTTGTCCACCGGTTTGTCCACAAGGTTTGTCCACAGGTTCTGGATAACCCGTGTGGATAACCTGTGAGTTGATCTTGGCAACGATTTGCGGGTAATGGGCCATTGATGCAGCCTTTATGTCTATTTATTTCCGCTTATTTCGGGACGTTTAGTGTGCCCTTGCCTGCTGCTTTATGCGGTTGGTCAGCTCGGTCACCTGTGTGTAGATCGAGCGGCGCTCGGCCATCAGCGAGCGGATCTTGCGGTCCGCGTTGATCACGGTGGTGTGGTCACGGCCGCCGAATTGCTGGCCGATCTTCGGCAGCGACATGTCGGTCAGTTCCCGGCACAGGTACATGGCGATGTGCCGCGCCGTGACGAGCACCCGTGACCGGCTTGTGCCGCACAGGTCCTCGATGGACAGCCCGAAGTAGGCGGCGGTCTGGCCCATGATGGTTGCCGCGGTGATCTGCGGGCTGCCGCTCTCCTGGCTCTCGGGGATGAGGTCCTTGAGCACGATCTCGGCGAGGCTGATGTCGACGCCCTGGCGGTTGAGGCTGGCGAAGGCGGTGACCCTGATCAGCGCGCCTTCGAGCTCCCTGATGTTCGTGGAGATCCGGCTGGCGATGTACTCGAGCACGTCAGGGGGCGCGTTCAGGCCTTCCTGGATGGCCTTCTTCCTGAGGATGGCGATGCGGGTCTCGAGCTCCGGCGGCTGGACGTCGGTCAGCAGCCCCCACTCGAACCGGCTGCGCAGCCGGTCCTCCAGTGTGACGAGGCGCTTTGGGGCACGGTCGCTGGAGATAACGATCTGCTTGCTCGCGTTGTGCAGGGTGTTGAAGGTGTGGAAGAACTCCTCCTGCGTTCCTTCCTTGTTCTCCAGGAACTGGATGTCGTCCACAAGGAGGACGTCGACGTCTCGGTATCGCCTGCGGAAGCCGTCCTGCTTGCCGTCGCGGATCATGTTGATGAACTCGTTGGTGAACTCCTCCGAGCTCACGTACCTGACCTTCAGGCCGCTGTAGAGCGTCTGGGCGTAGTGGCCGATGGCGTGCAGCAGGTGCGTCTTGCCAAGGCCGGAGTCGCCGTAGATGAACAGCGGGTTGTAGGCCTTGGCGGGAGCCTCGGCGACCGCGACCGCCGCGGCGTGCGCGAAGCGGTTGCTGCTGCCGATGACGAACGTCTCGAACGTGTACTTCGAGTTCAGCCTGGCGGAGGCCGGGCGTGGCGGCTGGTCCTGCTGGTGCGCGGGCTGTCCCGGCTGTTCCCGCTGTCCCTGTGGCTGGTACTGGTCAAGGTCAAGCTGCTCCGGCTGACCGGCCGGGGGCTGCTGCGCCGCCAGCCGATGCTGGTCGTGCGGAAGCTCCTGGTAGCCCTGTGGATTGCGGTAGGGCTGGTACCCGGACTCCTGATAGGAGTAGCGCTGTGGCTGCTGGTACTGCGGCTGTTCCGGCTGCTGCGGCTGCGGCGCCATGGGCGGCTGTTGAGTGTCGTCCTGCGGTCCCCCGGCCAGGGGGTCCATTATCGACAGCGGCGAGCTTGGCGGTCCTGACGGCTGCTCCGGCGTGGCGACCGGGCTCGGGTCGACAGTGACGGCGATCTGGATCGGGCGGCCGAGTTCCTTCGACAGCGCGTGGATGACCAGGGGCCGGAGCTTGGTCTCCAGGTACTCCTTAACGAACGGGTTGGGGGTGGCGATCAGGGCTGTATTCTCAACAAGGCCGAGTGGCCTGGTCAGCCTGAGCCAGGCGAGCTGGCTGGCCGGCAGCCCCATCTCGGAGAGCCCGTCAAGCGATCTTGTCCACACCTCCGCCAGATCCACGTCACTCACCGATGCGCTCCCCTCGCCTCGCGGTCGTGCCCGAGCCGCGATCGATCCGGCACGGCGCCGATCGCCAACCGCAACTCGTTGTCCACAGGTTCGTCCACAAGGTGTGTACGTATGCTGCAGTGCGGTTTTCCCATCCTGTGGCGGTAGCCAGCCCCCGGAAGGCGACCTGCGGACCCTGATTTTCCACAGCCTAAGTCGCCGGCGGTGGGTACGTTGTGGAAATCCCGGTGTTGGCCGCGCCGGGTCGTCTCAGTTTGACCTGCAGACGGATCACCCCTTACCGTAAACAGGCTGAGCCATGTCTGGAGCGCGCGGCGCACGACATGTCTGCCCTTGATCGAGGACAGTTTCCCCAACGACCTGGAGTTCCAGTGAGCAAGCGTACGTTCCAGCCGAACAACCGTCGACGGGCGAAGGTCCACGGCTTCCGCGAGCGGATGCGTACCCGTGCCGGCCGTGCCGTCCTGGCCGCGCGCCGCCGCAAGGGCCGCGAGCAGCTCGCCGTCTGAGGCCGCCGCGTCACGGGTTTAGCCCTGGTCAGTGATCTTCGATCACTTTCCCCAGACGTGCCGCGGCCGAGACGGCGCACCCTGCTCGGTGGCGTGGTTCGCTGTATCTACCCGGGGGGACGACCCGCCGGCCCCCCGGTGCGGCTTCGCCGCAACAGGCGGCGGCTCCCCGTGGCCATGGCATAATCGGGCCTTGGCTTCCTTGGAGGGGTCGTGCTGCCGCAGCAATCGCGGATGAGGAGCCCGGACGAGTTCAAGCGCGTGATGCGGTCGGGTCGGCGGACCGGCGGCGCGACCCTGTCTGTGCATGTGCTGCTGGCCGCCGGTGCGGTACCCGAGGACGCCGGGCCGAAGGTAGGCTTTGTAGTTAGCCGTGCGGTTGGCTCGGCGGTGGTGCGCAACCGGGTAAAGCGACGGCTCCGGGAACTGATGCGCGGGCGGCTTGCCTGCCTTCCTGGGGGTTGCTTGCTCGTGGTGCGTGCACATCCGGCCGCCGCTGGCGCAAGCCAGGCGGATCTGGCCGCCGATCTTGACCTGGCCCTTGGACGACTGCTGCGGCGGCAGGTTGGGGCGCTACGCCAATGAGCGCATCAGAGGTGAGCTCGGCAGACGAGGCCGTGCCGACACTGGCGGCACGGCTCCTTATCGTGCCCGTGACCGGCTACCGCCGCTTCATCAGCCCCCTGCTCCCTCCGGTCTGCCGGTTTTACCCCTCCTGCAGCGAGTACGCCCTTGAGGCACTCCGCACGCACGGGGCGGTGCGCGGACTGTGGCTGGCCGTTCGCCGGCTCGCCCGCTGCCATCCCTTTAACCCCGGTGGATACGATCCCGTGCCTCCCCGGCCCCAAGGAGTTGTCCTGTGAGCATCCTCAACCCGCTGTTCGAAGCCGTCGCCTGGGTGTTGATGCAGATCCATGCGGGGCTTTCGCACCTGTTCGGGCCGTCGAGCGGTGCGACCTGGGCTCTGTCGATCATCCTTCTCGTGGTGCTGATGCGGCTCATCATGGTGCCGCTGTTCATCAAGCAGCGGAACTCGATGCAGAAGATGCAGTCGCACATGCCGCAGCTCGCGGAGATCCGCAAGAAGTACAAGAACGACAAGCAGCGGCTCAACGAAGAGACGATGAAGTTCTACAAGGAGAACGGCATCAACCCGCTGGGCGGCTGCCTTCCGCTGCTGGCGCAGTTGCCGGTCTTCTGGGCGCTGTTCAATGTGCTGCGCGCGATCGCCACCTGGAGTCCGGGGCACACCCCGTCCTACGGGCTCACGGTTTCCGTAGTCGAGAGCGCGCGTGGAGCGCGCATCTTCGGCATATCGCTCTACGACGAGTTTCTCCGCCCGGCGGCGGGCGAGTCGCTGAGGTCGCGGCTCCTCATCGTGGTGTTCGTCTTGATCAGCGCCGCCACCACGTTCCTCACCATGAAGCAGAGCCAGAAGCGCGGCATGCTGAACCAGACGCCGCCGGACCCGGACCAGCCGGGAGCGGCCGCCGCCCAGGCCATGTCGAAGAACATGATGTACATCGCGCCGTTCTTCGCGCTGAGCGGCCTGTACTGGCAGTTTGGCCTGGTTATCTACTGGGTCACTACCAACGTCTGGACGCTGGGGCAGCAGTACTTCCTGTTCCGCAGGCTGCCGGTGGTCGGGAGCGCTACGGTTGGTGCGTCTGCGGTGCAGGCGGCATCGGGCAACTCAGGAGCCACTGCTAGGAACACGACTGTCAAGAGGACGCCTGCTAGGAGCGGTGCCTCCGGCGCTTCCAGTGCTTCCGCCAAGACGGGAACCGCTTCTAATGCTTCCGCTAAGACGGGAACCAGGGCGGCGGCTGGGACCAAGTTGGCGAGCACAGCCAAGCCGGTGGCTGAGGCCAAACCTGCGAGCACAGCCAAGACGACCGCTGAGGCCAAGCCTGCGGGCACAGCCAAGCCGGCGGCCAAGAGCGGCGCGGCCACTGTCGCGGCCCCGAAGCCGGCTGTCGCCAAGGCGAACGCGAACGGTGAGGCGGCCAACGGTTCCGCGAACGGCGTGGGCGGCGTGGGCGGCGTGCTGAAGCGGTTTGGCAAGAAGGAGGAGCCACAGGAGGTTCCTGTCGCTCCGGAGACCAAGATCGTTCGGCAGCAGCCGAGCCGGCAGACACGCAGTAAGCGCAACACGGGCAAGAGGTGAGCGGCTGTGGGGGATGGTCCCGGTGAGGGGTTCGGCACGATGGTAGGTCAGGAGCAGGAACTGAGCAGCGTGGTCGATGGTGACGAGCTCGTCGAGCCTGATGACGACCTGGACGACACGGTCGTTGACGCCGACGAGGATGACGCCGACGAGGATGACACAGACGAGGATGAGGACGACGGCGAGCCGGACGACGAGGAGGACCTGAGTTCTCTCGAAGAGGAAGGCGAGATCGCCGCCGACTATATCGAGGGGCTCCTCGACATCGCGGACCTTGACGGCGACATCGACATGGACGTGCAAGGTGACCGGGCGGTCGTGTCCGTCGTTGGCGCGACGCTGGATGAGCTTGTCGGCGATGACGGCGAGGTGCTTGAGGCGCTGCAGGAGCTGACCCGGCTCGCCGTCCACAGGAGGACCGGGTCCCGTGCCAGGCTGATGCTCGATGTTGGCGGCTTCCGTGCGCGGCGCCGGGCCGAGCTCGCTGAACTCGGGCGTTCCGTGGCCGACGAGGTGTCGCGCACCGGGGAGCCGAAGAAGCTGCGGGCCATGTCCCCGTTCGAGCGGAAGATCATCCACGATGCTGTCGCGCTCGCCGGGCTGCGGAGCGAGTCGGAGGGCGAGGAGCCGAACCGGCGCGTGGTGGTCTTCCCGGCTGGCTGAGGCGGATCGCGGTGGCCACGGAGCCGGCCCCTGAACCCTCCCAGGCCACCGACGTCTTCGGTGACGCGCTTGAACGCGCACGCCAGTACGCGGAGTTGCTGGCTACCGACGGGGTAACTCGCGGGCTGATCGGCCCGCGTGAGACCGACCGCCTGTGGGACCGCCATCTCCTCAACTGCGCGGTGGTGGCAGAGTTCCTGCCGGCGCGCGGCACCCTTGTTGACATCGGCTCCGGCGCGGGACTGCCAGGAGTAGTGCTCGCGATGCTCCGACCGTCGCTTCAGGTGATCCTGCTTGAGCCGCTGCTGCGGCGGTCTGCCTTTCTTGAGGAGTGCGTCGCAGAGCTCGGACTGTCCAATGCCACGGTCGTGCGCGCCCGGGCGGAGGAGAAAGCGGCCGCGCACATCGAGGCTGACATCGCCACGGCCCGCGCGGTCGCACCGCTTGACCGGCTCGTCGGCTGGGCCGTACCGCTGCTGCGCCCCGGCGGGGAGCTGCTCGCGATCAAGGGGCAGTCCGCTGAGGAGGAAATCTCTGTCGCGCAGGGGGTTCTTTCCCGACTTGGCGTCCGGAGTGCGGAGGTTCTGCAAGCCGGTCACGGTAGGGTCATATCTGCGACCACGGTTGTCCGTGTCGTCATGGGAGGACACGGCCGAGAGGAGCGAGCAGGTGCTCAGCGGAGCCGGCGTGGGGTGGCCTGACGGGGGAACGGTTCTGATGCCAGGCGTGACCGGGCTGGGGTGGCCCGGGAAGCGGCTGGGGCTTTCGTCGTCTCAATTCCCTGAGCAGGTCTCGAGAGGTACGTCGGTGAGCGATCAAGAGGATCTGTCCTCCCTTCCCGGGTCGGAGCGGGTACGAAACGCGCTGGCGGCGGCGGTTTCACGTGGAACACCGATTAGAGGAGAGCGCATGTCGCCGCAACCTACGGGACCGGACGCGCCGGTCATGGTGCCAGACACACCAGAAGCTTCAGCGGACACACCCATCGCGAAGGCGGCAGAAGCGGCCGTCGGCGTTCGCGATGCGGCCACCCGGGAGGCGTGGCCGCGGCCGAGCAGATGCCGGATCATGACGATCGCCAACCAGAAGGGCGGCGTCGGTAAAACGACGACCGCAGTGAACCTGGCGGCGAGCCTGTCACAGCATGGGAACCGGGTCCTGGTCGTAGACCTGGACCCGCAAGGCAACGCCTCCACCGCGCTTGACGTCGATCACCACGTCGGCGTGGATTCTGTTTATAACGTGCTCGTCGAGGAACTCCCGATGTCGGAGATCGTGACCGAGGTCGTCGGCATGCCCGGCCTCTTCTGCGCCCCGGCTAGCATCGACCTCGCGGGTGCCGAGATCGAGCTGGTGCCAATGGTGGCGCGCGAAGTGCGGCTGTCGCGCTCGATCGAGCAGCTCGACATGACCAACTTCGACTATGTGCTGCTCGACTGCCCGCCGTCGCTCGGCCTGCTGACCATGAACGCAATGGCGGCGGCCGAGGAAGTGCTGATTCCGATTCAGTGCGAGTACTACGCGCTTGAGGGGCTTGAGCAACTGCTGCGGACGGTTGAGATGGTGCGCGGGCATCTCAACCCTAAGCTACGGATCACCACCATCCTGCTGACCATGTACGACGGGCGGACCCGGCTCGCGACCCAGGTCGCCGAGGACGTGCGCTCCCACTTCGGCGACGTGGTGCTGCAAACGATCATTCCCCGCTCGGTCCGCGTGTCTGAGGCGCCAAGCTACGGCAAGTCGGTCATCACGTACGACCCGGCTTCCTCCGGCGCGGTCGCCTACGCGGAGGCGGCTCGCGAGCTGGCTTACCGTGCGGTCACCGTGTAGTCGCTTGACCGCTGATGATCGCCGGAGCAGGACGGAGGACTCGCTCGGGGGTCATGGATCCGAGCAGGCGCTCCAGCGCGACCTCCACGTCCTCGCGCCAGCTGAGCGTTGAGCGGAGTTCCATGCGAAGCCGCGGATGGCGGTGGTGCGGGCGGACCGTTTTGAAGCCGACCGCGAGCAGGTAGTCGACGGGGAGGACGCACGCGGGCGCCGTCCACTCCTTGGTGCCGAAGGCCTCGATCGCCCGCACCCCGCGCCGAGTTAGGTCTTTAGCCATGCCCTGGATCAGCATGCGGCCGAAACCGCCGCCGGAGAATTCGCTGAGCACCCGGGCCGTCATGAGAAGCACGGCATCCGCGCTGACCGGGCTAGTAGGAAAGGCAACCGACCGGGGAACGTACTGCGGGGGAGCGAATAGCACGTACGCGGCGGGCACCCCGTCCACGTAAAGGATCTTCCCGCAACTGCCCCACTCAAGAAGCACAGAAGAGATCCAGGATTCCTTTTCCAGACCAGGATCCGACGCCTCGGCGCGAGCCTTGCTGATCGGATCGAGTTCCCAGAAGACGCAAGATCGGCAACTCGGCGGAAGGTCCCCGAGATTATCCAGCGTGATGTTGACAAGTCGGCGTGACATCCCGTTGTGTTCCCCGATCAGGTCAGCGTGAAGTAGCCACTATTTTGGCATGGTACCCCGCCAACGGCTGGGAATGCTGTGACCCATGATCTAGAAATATTTACTTGGAGGACCCGATGACCGGGGCGGTATCACGCAAGAGCTTTGGCAGCGACAACCACGCGGGCACGCACCCCGCGGTCATGCGCGCCATCGTCGAGGCGAACGCCGGGGACGCCATCCCCTACGGCGGTGACCCCTGGACCGAGAAGGCGGTCAGCGAGATCCGTCGGCAATCCGGGGCACAGGGCGAGGTGTACCTGGTCCTGAACGGCAGCGGAGCCAATGTCCTCGGACTCGGGCTCCTGCTCGGCAGGCACGAGGCGGTCATCTGCGCGGAGTCCGCGCACATCAACACGGACGAGTGCGGCGCGTCCGAGCGCATCCTCGGGACCAAACTACTAACCATACCCGCTCCGAACGGGAAGCTCACACCGGAGCTGATCGCGACCCGGCTGGCCGGCCGTGGCGACGAGCACTTCGCCCAGCCCGGTGTCGTCGCCATCACGCAGTCGACGGAGTTCGGCACCTGCTACTCACTAGACGAGCTACGGGCGATCAAGGAGTTCTGTGCTGAGCACGGGCTTCGCGTGTTCCTGGACGGTGCACGGCTCGCCAACGCGGCGGCGTACCTGGGCTGCACGCTGGCCGACCTGGCCGGCAACGCGGACGTGCTTAGCTTCGGCGGCACGAAGAACGGCGCTATGGGGGTTGAGGCGGTCATCGTCATGCACGCGGCCGACACCGCCAACGTTCGCTACCTGCGCAAGCAGCAGGGGCAGTTGTCGTCCAAGATGCGGTTCCTCGGCGCACAGTTCAACGCGCTGCTCGCCGACGACCTGTGGCTGGCTAACGCCGCGCATGCGAACGCGATGGCGGCGCGACTGGCGTCGGGCCTCGCCGGGATTCCCGGCGTCGATGTCGTTCACCCTGTCCAGTCAGACGTCGTGTTCGCGCGTCTCGACCCCGGCCACATCGCCGAGCTACAGCGGGACTGGATCTTTCACGTGTGGGATGAGGCCGCGTCGATGGTGCGCTGGATGACCGCTTTCGACACCCAGGAGAGCGATGTCGACGCGTTCCTGAGTGACATCACGGCTGCTGCCGGAGCGGTCCGGGCTTAGCGACAACGCCCGGCCGGGCTGTGGTTTCACGTGAAACAGGGCGGGAGGTTCCGCTCCCCTCCGTCCGCACTGACTGTTTCACGTGAAACCAGGCTCGGTGAAGCCGCCAAATTTAGTGCCTGTTGCCGTTAAATTGGAGTGACGGTCACGGGCTTCGAGCAAGCCTAGTGCCGCGTTCGCGACATCGGGCACGAACACCAGGAGAAGCAGTGGCGCAGCAACGGCGGGGTCTCGGCAAGGGTCTCGGAGCACTGATCCCGGAGGCACCCCGCACCGGCACCGGGACGATGACTGGCACGTCGTCCGCTCCAGGCGGTTTCGGCCCCTCCGGGACGATGCGTGGCACGGTAGACATCATCGGCCTTGATCAGCAAGCCGGGGCTCCCGTCGGTGCCTACGAAACTCCCGACACCGGACTGCGCCAGGTCGCGGGTGCCTACTTCGAGGAAGTCGCGGTCGGCTCTGTTACGCCGAATCCGCGCCAGCCTCGCCGCACCTTTGACGAGGAGGCGCTCGAAGAGCTGGCCGCCTCCATCACCGAGGTCGGGCTTCTCCAGCCGGTCGTGGTGCGGAAGATCGGTGACGGGAACTACGAGCTCGTCATGGGCGAGCGCCGCTGGCGGGCGTCCCAGCAGGCGGGCCTTGAGTACATCCCGGCGATCGTCCGTGAGACGCCTGACACCGACATGCTTCGCGACGCGCTGCTCGAGAACCTCCACCGGCAGCAACTCGACCCGCTCGAAGAGGCCGCCGCATATCAGCAGCTGCTCGACGACTTCGGAGCTACCCACGAGCAGTTGGCGCAGAAGGTCGGCCGGTCTCGCCCGCACATCAGCAACACCCTCCGGCTGCTGAACCTCCCGCCGACGGTGCAGAAGCGCGTCGCGGCCGGCGTGATCAGCGCGGGCCATGCCCGCGCGCTACTCTCCCTCGATAGCGCTGCCGCCCAGGAGCGGCTCGCGGAGCGCATCGTCGCCGAAGGACTCTCGGTCCGCTCGGTCGAGGAAATCGTCACCCTTGCCGACGACAAACCGGAGAAGCAGCCAAGAAAGCCGGTAACGTCGAAGCCTGTCGCCCCGGCTCTCCGGCACCTGTCCGACCGTCTCTCGGACCTCTTCGAGACGCGCGTGAAGGTGGAGATGGGCCGATCCAAGGGCAAGATCACAGTCGAGTTCGCCACGATCGACGACCTCGAGCGCATCGTGAAGGCGATGTCCCCTGAGGTCGCTAGCCGCCGTTCGACGGAAAACTGAGTCCTGGGTCGGGGACCGTCGGCCGTTCCCCGCGCCTTGCCGGGCTTTCGTAACCCGGCGGCGGTTATCTCGAGCGAGACGGTCTGCCGTGGTGCGGGAGCGGTGGCAGTCAGCGTGACCCGGTACACGAAGGGCCCCCACGCGGCCCGGAGCCCCCTGTCGTCCAGGGCGCGGGGCTCGATGCTGGCCGTGAGCGCCGCCGCCGGGTAGGCCACCACGACGCCGTCTGCTGGTGCCGGGCCCGCCGGGACAGGTATCACCGGGACAGGGATCAGTAGACGGCCGGGCGAGAGGTGCCGCGGCTCGCCGGCGGTGACCAGGTGCAGCGTGACCCCCTCGGGCACGTGCGAGAAATCCCATGAGTCCTCGATCACCACGCTCCCCCTGCCCCGGTCCAGGCGCAGGGTGCGCCGCCAGAAGCGCAGGCCCGCCTCCGCCGGGTAAGCCGGCGCGAGGTCCATAGTCAGCGCGGCAGCCGCGGCGGTAAGCTCCGCCGTGACCGCGCGGGCCGCGTGGCTCCGGCCGGGAGCCTGCGGGACGCCGCCGGGTTCCGGCACGTTGTGCCAGGAGCTCTGCATGGTCCACATGTCGTAGCGCCGCGGGCCGAAGGTCTGTTTCGTGTAGGCGCCGGCACCCACATCGATGATGACAGGCCAGCCGTCGCGGGCGACGATGAACGAGCCGATGTCATTGTGGTTGTGGGACTCGTCGTTATGACCAGCCTTGGCGGCCAGGAACAGCCCCGCCGGGTTGCCTTCTCGCTGCCGGGCGGTGAGCACGCCGGTCTGCGCGAGCCAGGACTGCGCGGGCATTGGGAAGGACCGCGGCGGCTCCGTCGCCCACTCCGCGTCAAGCAGCGCGGGGATGACGCGGCCGACGCAGCTGCTGGGCATGGTGAACCCGGGGATCAGCCTGGCCGGGCCAGCCGGGGCCACATCTCGCTGTGCGATCGCGTGCCCGGCCACCTGGGAGTCTCCGATCGCCTTGCCGAAGCGGTAGAGCAGCCACGGAGCGCCGATGGGCCTTGGCGAGCCGTCGGCGAAGTTGACGTGCCAGTCCCCGCAGATGTGGCTGACCAGCGGGTACCGCGCCACGGCCCGGAGCTTCGGCAGGCCGAACGCGCCGAATGCGTCGCCGCACGCGGCGGAGAGGGTCTGCACGCACTCGAAAAGGGACGCCCCCGCCCGCCACCAATAGGTGATCCCCTCGTCGCAGCCGCCGTCGGCGGGCAGGCTGGCCAGGTACCGGTCGAGCGCCCCGGTCGCACGCCAGGCGGTAACGACGGCATCTTCGCGCCGCTCGTCCAGCAGCAGCGAGGCGGTCAGCAGGTTCGAGTGGATCCAGGGGGTCCAGTTGTTGAGGCTCTCCCCGTGCAGGCCGAGCCACCGCCAGTTATCGCGTTCGCGGTAGGGGCGCAGGACGCGCTCCCGGACGGCGTCGCGCAACCGGCGCCGCACGATCTCTGCCCGTGCTTTGATGAGATCGTCGGCCAGCAGGTCGGTCCAGGCAAGCAGGGACGCGGTCTCGGCAGCGAACAAGTCCACGTGCGGCTCGGCGGGATGGGGCAGCGGCCGGTTCGGTTCATGCGCGGGCAGGCACCAACTGGTCTCCTCGCACAGCAGCCGAACACCGTCGATGATCTCGTCGACCAGCTCCCTGGCCGGGCCGGTCAGGGCGGCGGTGATGACGGCGGCGCCGAGCCTGTTGCGCCGCACGAAGTACGGGCGCTCGTAGGCCCCGCGGTCGCCGTCATCGGTGAACCGCGCGTACGTCGTGGCGGTCAGGACCGGCCACGGCTCCGCGAGGACGCTCGCGGCCTGGCGCAGGACGTGGTCACGGCCGGCGGGCGGCACGCGCTCCCAGGCCGCCCGGTCCGCGGCTGACGGGTACGGCCGCCACGCGCCAGGCGACGGCAGGCGCTCCGCCAGGCGGGCAGCAGTAAAGCAGCTCGCGAGCGACACTGTCGCGGAGGACACGTATCCGAGAATAACGTGGTCGCTGCCGGAGATTCATCCGGACTTCCCGCGGCACCGCAAACCCAGCCGGACAGCAGTAGCACAGGAGTTCGAGAAGACGCAAGCGCGCCCCGACGCCGAAGGCGAGGCACGAACCTGCCGCGCGACCGGTAGCCCGACGCCGAAGGCGAGGCCACCAACCTGCCGCGCGACCGGTAGCCCTGCAACAGCCAGTGTTGGCCGCAGGGTGGGCGTCAGCCCCCCAAAAGTAATACTTAAGCTATAACGCAGGCGGGAGCCGGATCGAAGAGGATGCTGGCCCGAGGACCTTGCGGCAGCCCGACGCCGAAGGCGAGGTAACGATGAGCGGGGCTTTGAAGTCTGAGAACAAAGAAGCCGGGGCCCGGGGGGATTTCCTCGCGGCCTTCCGAAGGAGCGCCGCGAGAAATCCTCCCCTGGCCCCGGCCAGCAGCCCTCAGGTTTTGACTTGAGGGTTTCGACGTAAGGCGTTTTACTTGAGGGAAGGGCTTGAAACTTAAGACTAGAGAGGAACCGGCCTAGATGAACTCGGCCAGGTCCTTGAGCAGCGCGGCCTTAGGCTTGGCGCCCTTGATCTGCTTTACGACCTCGCCGTTCTGGAACACGTTCAGGGTCGGGATCGCGAGGATCTGGTACCGCTGCGCGATGGCAGGGTTTTCGTCGACGTTTAGCTTTACCACGTCAATCTTGTCGGCGTGCTCCGCCGCGATCTCCTCCAAGACGGGGGAGATCATCCGGCATGGGCCGCACCACTCAGCCCAGTAGTCGACGATGACCGGCTTGCTGCTCTTCAGGACCTCCGCATCGAAGGTCGCTTCTGTAACGGCCTTGGTCGCACCCATGGGTGATCACACCTTCCGTGTTAGATCTTTCGATGAGCCTTACTGCTGGGCGGTGGCGTACCCGTGCTCGTGCTCCGCCAGCCACCGCTCCGCGTCGATCGCGGCCGAACAGCCGCTGCCCGCCGCGGTGATGGCCTGCCGGTAGACGTGGTCGACCACGTCGCCGCAGGCGAAGACGCCCTCGATCGCGGTCCTGGTGGACCGGCCCTCGACGTCCAGGTAGCCGTCCGGGCTGGTGGCGAGCTGGCCGGCGAACAGCTCGCTGCGCGGCTGGTGGCCGATCGCGATGAACACGCCGCCGACCGGGAGGACGGTCTCCTCGCCGGTGTGGACGTTCCGCACCCGCAGCCCGGAGACCTTCTCCTTGCCTTCCATGGAGACGACGTCGCTGTCCCACTGGAACCTGATCTTCGGGTTGGCGAACGCCCGCTCCTGCATGATCTTCGACGCGCGCAGCGTATCGCGCCGGTGCACCAAGGTCACGGACTTGCCGAACCGAGTGAGGAACAGCGCCTCCTCAAGGGCGGAGTCGCCACCGCCGACCACCGCGATGTCGTGCTCGCGGAAGAAGAACCCGTCACAGGTCGCGCACCAGGACACGCCGTGCCCGGACAGCTCCTTCTCGCCGGGAACGCCGAGCACCTTGTACTTGGACCCGGTCGCGATGACCACGGCCTTGGCCAGGTACGTCTCACTCTCGGTCTTCACGACCTTCGGCGAAGCGGTGAGGTCAACCGAGATGGCGTCGTCGTACAGAACCTCCGCACCGAACCGTTCGGCCTGCTTGCGCAGCTCCTCCATCAGGTCGGGGCCCATGATCCCATCGGGGAATCCGGGGAAGTTCTCCACATCAGTGGTCTGCATCAGCGCGCCGCCGGCGGTCACCGAGCCGGCCAGGACGAGGGGCTCAAGCTTGGCCCTCGCCGCGTAGATAGCGGCCGTATACCCGGCCGGGCCGGAACCAATGATGATGACGTCACGTACGTCGGTCACTGCACGCGCCTCCTCGTGAACTAACCTCTTTGTCCTGCGCTAGCCTCGGCGATCTAACTAACCAACCAGGTCAGGGATCAAGAGGTTCACCGCTTACCACTCAACCGATACTAGGGCGCGGAGATTCCCCGGGTAAGCCAGCCAGCGGGACCGACGCGATGACTTCCGTATCGGCCGCCGTGCAGCCGAGTCCCGCTACCCACACGCGGCTCGAACTGGCGATGATGTACGCCGCCTCACCCTGGTACGTGGCCCGGTCAACCAGCCGGGGAAGCGCTCCTCCCGTCAGGCGCAAGACGCAACCGCGCAGGCCCGCTGACGGGGCGCTCCCCAGCGCGGAGCTGATGCCGCTGGGCGCAGCGGCGCTCGACGACCTCGGTCCCGGAACATTGACCGAGCCGCTGCGGGCACCACCGCTAGCGGCCAGCCTGGCCCGCACCTGCGCGGCCAGGCTGGCCGGCTGATACCTGGTGCCGCTCTCTGCGACCACGAAGTTCGATTCAGCTGAGCTCGCCGACGGGGCCGGTGCTGCCGCGGCCGGCGCGGCAGCCGAGCCTGAGGACGACGTCTGCTGGGCGCCACGCGACAGGAAGAACCCGAAGCCCGCGAGGAGCAGGCAGACAACCAGCGAGCCGACCGTCTTGAGAGTCCGCGAAGACCCCAGAACGCGGTCCGCCGCCGCCTCGGTGCCGTCTGACGCGTGCCAGTGCCGGGGCGGGCCCGACCGGCCGGGCGTGGTCCGACGTGGTGGCCCCGTCCGCCTGGGTAGCGCTGTCAGCCCGGGTAGCGGCAGCCCCGGTAGCGGCAGTCCCGGTGACGGCACCCCGCCCAGCGGAAGCCCGCCCAGCGGCCTCGGCCGCGAGCGCCGCACTGATCCGTGACTCGATGCCGTCAGGCATTACGGGAGCGGGAACCGACGACAGGTACGCGGTGACCTCGGCCAGCCGCGCCTCGGCGTCCGGCTCCAACTGGTCAGCCTCCCCGGGGAATTCCTCCTCTTGGTCTTCCCAGTCGGGGGGCCAGTGCCCGCTCATCCGCCTCCTCCCTGCTCAGATGGGACGCCGTCCCCGACCGTCTGGTTCCGTCCCTCCGCATAATCGCTACGCAGATGTGAAAGATAGGGGAGCAGCTTCGTCCTGCCCCGTGCGCACCGGCTCTTCACCGTGCCCTCGGAGACGCCGAGAATCGCCGACGCATCGGCCACCGAGTACCCGAGCATGTCTACGAGGACAAGCGCCGCCCGCTGTGGTGGCGGGAGGGTGCGCATCGCCGCGTCCACGTCAAGGCGGGACTCCGCGCTGGAAACGCCCTGCCGCGGCTCGGGGACAGGCAGGTCATCCGGGTCACCCGACCAGGAGACTGACCGCGCCGACCGGCGCCGCAGTAGGTCGAGCGAGGCGTTGACCACGATCCGGTGCAGCCACGTCGTCACCGCGGACTCGCCGCGGAAGTGGCCCGCCCGCCGGAAGGCAGAGATCATCGCCTCCTGCAGCGCGTCCGCCGCGTCATCGGGGTCGCAGACGATACGCAGCGCGACGGCCCACAGCCGACCGGAGTGCCGCCTGAAGAGCAACCCGAAGGCATCGGGGTCTCCGGCTACGTGCTGGCGGAGCAGTATGGCGTCTGATGGCTCGCCGGGAGCCAGACCCGACACGGCGGCCCGGCCGCTATCAGGAACTTCCTGAGGCGGCGCTGCCTGTCACCACGACGTTGTAGATCTGGCCCTCATAGTACGTGTTCCCCCCCGGGGCGCCCGGAGGCGCCGTCGGCAGTTTGGGCAGGCTGGTGAGCCAGATCAGCACGTACTGGCCGGTGGCCTGGCTGCTGACCGGGAACTTGTGGTCACCGGAGACGGAAACCGAGGGCGAGACGAGGGTGAAGTTGCTCAGCGCCGTCGCCTTCGTGTCCGTGGGGTTGTTGCCGAGGTAGACCGACGCCGTGGTCGGGCCGCCGTTCGAGCTGAACAGCACCTCGATCTGGCTGAGCCGTACTTCCTTGCCCATGTTGATGAGCAGACCCGTCCCAGGCTTAAGCCCACCGAAGTTGGGGCGGTTGAAGTAATAGGAGGTCGACCAGGCGGTGGAGAGGCTGTTGTCGATGGCCCCCTGCACGGACACCTGGTTCTCGGTGTTGCCCGGTGGGGTGCCGTAGGGGTTGAAGGTGACGACCCCCGCCGGCTTGAGCACCGTGCCCCCGGCCCCTGGCGATGCCGAGCTCGACGGCTGCGAGCCGGCGCCGCCCGACGTCGACGTACCGGACTTACGGAAGCCGACCACCCACACCAGTACCGCGATCACGACGAGCACGAGCACGACGACGACCGTCATCAGGCCCCGGTTGGTGCCGCCCCGCTCCTTGCCCTGGTGGCCAGACGGCGCGTACTGGGTGCCGGTGTACTGCGATCCCCCGTACCCCGCCCCGGGGTTCTGGGAGGGCGGCGCCTGGTAGGGAGCGGTCCCGCTTGGCCCTCGGTTGGGTACACCCCAGGTGTCCGGGTTGTTCGGGTCCGGCCCGTATCCGCCGCCGTAGCTGTAGGCAGCGGGGGCGGGCGGAGCGGGTTCGGGAAGCGGCGCGGGCGGGGACACCGCGGCGAGCTCGTCGGCGAACTGGGCGGGGGACTGGATCGGCGGTCCCTGCCTGGTCGCCCGCTGCAGCAGTGCCCGGATGACGACGCTGTCCATGGCGGAGGAGACGTCTGCGGAGACCTGGCGCGGCGTGCAGACCATGCCGTCCGAGACAGGCGCCGGAGGCAGCCTCGTCGGCTCCTCGCCGGGCCAGTAGCCAGTCAGCGCCGCGTAGAGCAGCGCCGCGAGAGCGGCCGTGTCCGCGATCGACGGGTCATTAGCGGCGGCTGCAGTCAGGCCGTCGCCTGCCAGCGCGGCATCGATGCCCAGCCCGGTGATCTTGATGCCGCTGCCACGGGACCAGCGCAGCGTGTCCGGGGTCAGCCGCAGGTGCGCCTGCCCGAGGGCGTGCGCGCCCGCGACCGCACGGGCCGCATCGCAGATCAGGGAGCACGCCTGGCCCGGTTCGAGCGGGCCGCCGTCAAGGAGGTCGGTGAGAGAATCGCCGCCCACCCATTCGAGCACTACGTAAGCCTGGCCGCCGCCGTCCTCGACGTCGAAGACCTGGGCCATCCTCGGGTCGGTCAGCCTGCTCGCCGCCCGGGCGGCGGTCACGACCTGGGAGATTCGCGGGAAACCTGGCGCGAACGTCAGGATGGAGACGGGACGCGCGAGCGTCTCGTCAATGGCCTTCCAAAGGATCCAGCCGTTGCCGGTGACCATCTGGTCGACGAGCCGGTACCGTCCGGCGAGCCGTGTTCCTGGTTCAGAGATGTATGTGCTCATACGTCAGCGTCAAGAGCGAGGCCGGCTCTCGGCCTCCTTCCAGCCCCGGAAAATCCCACGATCACAGTCCCATGCTAGTGTCTGGCGCTCGCCAAGGCCGGCGATGGTGCAAGGCACCCGACAGGCCGCCTTACCGTTATATGCGAATACTGGCAACGTCGCACACTCGGACACGCCAGGTATCGGCGAGTCGTGCTCGTCTTCGGTGAAGTTCGACAAGACGTCATCATCCCGTCATCCGGTTCGCGCCGGCCCGCGCCAGAAACACGCGCCTTACCTGAACCGTCCGACGACGGACTTCATGAGGATCCGGAACTCTTCGATGCCGAGCAGCCGCGAGCAGATCGCGTAGAGCACGAGCGCGCCGCCGCCTCCCACTACCGTGGTAACAAAACCATAAAGGGGTCCCTGATGCACGAACGACCCCACGATTGCCATGACCACGAATGCGAACAGCAGGCCGGGAATGGTCGCCAGGAACATCCGGACCAGCGACCGGGTGATCCGCCAGCCGTCTAGGCTGCCAACTCGGCGCAAGAGCAGCGGCCAGGCGATGACCGCGCCAACGAGCGTCATGATGCCGTAGGCGAAGGCAAGCCCGACCACGATCTGCGTCGGGGGCAGCACCGCCTTCACAACCATGTAGCCGATCACGCCGACGACGAGCATGACCATGCCGACGACGGCCGGGGTCCGGCTCTCGTGAAATGAGTAGAACACCCGCAACTGGAGCTGCGTCAGCATGAACGGCAACAACCCCACGCAGAAGGCGCCGAACACCTCGCCGATGTACCGCGCTTCCTCCCACGTGGTGTTCCCGTGGCCGAACAGGAACTCGCACATCGGGGCGCCGAGCACCCCGAGGAAGACCGCGGCGGGCACCACGATCACCGACGCGATCCGTACCCCCTTAGAGAAGTCGTCGCGGACGAGGGAGTACCGCCGGTCATTCGCATGCCCGCTCATCCGTGGCAGCAGCGCGCTGATGACCGAGATGCCGACGATCGCGTACGGGAGCTGGAAGAGCTGGTTCGCGTAGGAGTAGGCAGAGATCCCTGCACTGGCCGGCGCGGAGTTGGCCACGCGCGTCACGACCAAGTTACCGAGAAACTGGGAGACGACATAGCCGAACATCCAGCCCGACACCCGGCCGATCTCGCCGAGCTCCCCGCGCCGGAAGTCGAAGATCACCCGCATGCTGAACCCCGCGCGCCACATCACGGGGAAGAGCGAGATCGACTGGATCACGATGCCGAGCGTGGTGCCGATCGCGAGCAGGTGGATGCCGTAGCCGGAGATGGTGGCGGAACTCGTGCCGTTCTTGACGGTCACCAGGAAGAGGATGCCGACGATGATGACCACGACGTTGTTGATGACGGGCGTCCACATGTTGGCGCCGAACCGGCCGCGCACGTTGAGGATCGCGCCGAGCAGCGAGTCCATCCCGTAGAAGAAGATCTGCGGGATGAAGAAGTAGGCGAACGTCACCATCAGCTGATGCTCGCCTGGCTGGGTAAGGTCGCTCCCGTACAGGTTGGCGATCGGCGCGGCGAGCACGGTCGCCACGACGGTCACCGTCAGCAGGCTGATGACGCCGAGTGAGTAGATGCGCCGCGCGTACCCCTCGCCCCGGTCCGGGTCTTCCTTGGCCGCCCGGACGAGCATCGGCACCACGACCGAGGTGAAGACACCGCCGAGAAACAGGTAAAGCACGGTGTTCGGCAGCGTGTTGGCGGTGTTATACGCGTTAGCGGTCGTGGCGTCGCCAAGCGCGTACACGAATACGAACGTGCGCAGGAACCCGGTTCCCCTTGACACGAGCGTGCCGAGGGCCATCGCCTTACTCGACCGGACGAGGTTCGGCCCGGTCTGCGCGGCCCGCTGCGGCCCGGTTGGCGTAACCCGGTCGGCGTCTGGCTCGAGGATGCGGGTGCGGTTGTCTTGGACGTCAGGAGGGGCAGGCGCGCTGCGATCGGTCGGGACGAACCGCGGTGCCGGCCGGGGCGGCGCGTCCGGGTAGTCGAACGGCTGGAAGGACGGCTGCGGGTAGCCCGCGGGTGCCGGCGGGAGGAATGCCGTTGGCGCCGGGGCGGGGCGCGCCCGGTCCCCGGGCGGCACGTACCCCTCGTGCGGCGTGAACGTGGGGCGCGGTCGGCCGCCCCTGCTCCGCCCGTGCTTCGCTCCCTCCGTACCGCGCGTACCCCGCCGGTCGTCCCCGCCAGGCGGGTGCGGCGTGAACGACGGCCTGGGCACCCCGCCCTGCGGCGGGGCGGGTGGTGGAGGAAGCGGCGGTGGCGGCTGCTGTCCGGCCGGGTAAAAGCCGGGAGCCTGCGTGGGCGGTTCCGGCGGATAACCCGGCTGGCGCGGCGTGAACCGGGGCTGGGTCGACTCCGGCGGCACCTCGTCATCGGGATACGGCGGCCCGGGGGGCCTCGTCGGCCTTGTCATCCGGCGCCTCCAGCATCAGCCGTCTCGTCAGCAGTACTGCCGTTCCTAGCGCGGGCGAGCCGCTTGCGGCGCAACCGGTAGGCCGACGTCAGCACGAGGATACCCAGCGCAGCACCGATGATGATGAGTAGCGACCGTCCGAATCTCGTTACCTCGACGCTCAGCGGCTGTGACGCCCCCGGCCCGGTCAGCCGCAACCCGTTCTTCGTTGCCAGCTGCAGCTGCAGCGTCGTGGTGCCAATCGCGGCGGACTGCACCGGCATCGTGACGGTGTTGCTCTTGTACCCCTGCACGGTGAGAAGCGCGTTGAACGGCCCTACCTGCAGGTCGCTGCCTGCCGGCGTCGACGCCGTCACCCGCACCTGGACTGGCACGCCGAGACCGTTCTGCACCGACACCGGGGTCTCGCCCGACTGTCCTGCCAGCAGGATCTTCTTACTGGCGATGAGCTGCACCTTGTGCTCCGCGTCGGTCAGGGAGTCATAAAGGTTGACCGCCGCCAGCCACCCGCCCGGCGAGCCGCGGCCGCGCCAGGCCGACGACTCGGTGACCGCGAGCGCCGCGGTGAGCGAGTCGAGCTGCTGGGCCAACGGCTGGTAGAGGAGGTCCTTGAACAAGTTGACGTTCGGGATGACCTTAGTGGTGAGGTAGTCAATGTAGGTGTCGTTGAGCTCGTTGCCGCTCACCTGCTTCGGAGTGACATGCGTGACGGTCGGCAGTTGCGCCGCCGCGGCGGAGAGCGCGGACAGCCCGGTCGAGTGCAGCCACGGCGCATCGTGCGTGATCTCGAGCAGAGCGTTGGCCTCGGCGGGCGACGGGTTCCAGTTCGACGGCGGTGCGATCACGAGGGACCGCGACGTGTCTGTCTCTGCGGCGATCATCGCGGTCTGCGCGAGGAAGTCCTGGGTCAGGGCGAACTGGCCCGCCTCCGTCGCCGTCGGCGACGCCGTGCCGAGCAGGCTGGTGATCCTGGAGTTGGCGAGCAGCAGCGACATGCTTGTCCCCACGCCGCTGATGGTTTTGGCGAGGGCGTCCTCCTCAGGCGACGAGGACGATACCTCGTCGCTGCTCAGCACCACGGTGCTGATGCCGGCGTACTGGGCGAGGCTGGTCAGCACCCCGGCATCGGCCTCGCCGTCGGCCGGCCATGCTGCCTTGAGCACCGCTCCGTTCCCGGTACCAGTGCCATTTTTCCCGAACGTGCCCGGCAGTATTTGGCCGGCCACGGTGTCACCGATCTGGTAAGCGGACTCGATGCCATCGTTGCCGTCGAGTCCCGCATGGCTGAGCGCGGCGACGTCCACGTCGGCGTACGGGGCCAGGAAGGCCGCGCGCCGGCCGTGGTGGTCTTCAGCTGCGACAGCCACGCCGATGCCGCTTTGCTCGGCTGCTCGTCGGACCGGCCGGAGCAGGCGGCATTCCCGCCCGTGGAGTAGGGCTTGGTCATCACGGACACGTCAGAGAGCAGCGCGGGGTCGATGTCCCAGGTCAGGTCGTCGTTCTGCGCCCAGGCCGAGCCTGTGGCGAGCAGCGTGTTCAGGCGGCCGCCGGAAGCGACGGAACTGGCCAGCTCGGGCGTCGCCAATGTCTGCTGGCATACGCCCTGCTGCGGCGTGTCGATGAGCGGCCAGACCCACGCCGTCTGCAGGCCCGGGGGCTGGGTGGCGCCTTCGCTGCCTGGCCAGAACGGCAGGAACGTGCTGGCCGCCGCCGTGTACGCGATGCCTGCGGCCGAAGCCTGTACCTGGACGGGGAAGACACCGAACTGGCCGTAGTAGTCCCCGGCCGGGAACGACACGGTCCAGCGCACGGTCGCGCCGTTCGGCACGGCGGTGGGCACCTGGTATTGCTCCCCCGCCTGCTGGAGCGGGAGGGCGGAGGAGCCGGTGGCGGTGCCGTCGCTGAATTCCGTCATCTGGTCTGGGTACTGGAACGACTGGGTGCTCGTCCACGCCTGCACGGCAATGCCCGGGAGTGCGGCGCCCGTGTGGTTGGCGAGCGTCCCGGTCACGGTAATCGTGGAGTTCGGACCCGGCACCGTAGGCGTCATCCCGGTGATGGAGATGGCGATCGGCTGAGAGACGGCAGAACTCGCTGCGACTGCACTCGTTGTGACCGCCTGCTGCTGAAATTGGCCGACAGCGGCCCGCGCGGCAGGGACCCCTGCGAGTAGCGGGCCGCCCGCCGCGAGGAGGACGGCGGTAAACGCACCCAGGGTACGGAGGACGCAGCGCACGGTTTGCATGTTATTGCCTGCCCCATACAATCGCGCTCTTCATCGGGCAGGCCCTCGCGGGGGTACGGGGGGTCGTCCCCCCGGGAAGGGCCGGATGTGCGCGCCCGATAGGGTGGCGGTTTCTGCCATCGGTCGCGCATCCGGCGGGGTACGGGGGGATCGTCCCCCCGGGTGGCAACAGCCGTTCGCTGTAAAGCGTTGGGGTAGATACCCTGAATGCCCGTGTCAGAATCCACCTCCGTTGCCCAGAAGGCTACCTTGAGCGCCGACCAGCGTAAGGCCGCTGCCGCTCTGCTGCGCGCCAGCACCTCGCCCACCGTGGCCGAACTCGGCGAGCTCTTTGCCGCCGCCGGATATGAGCTCGCGCTCGTCGGCGGGCCGGTGCGGGACGTGTTCCTCAGCGGGCAGCCGAAGGACCTCGACCTGACCACCGACGCGGTGCCCGAGCGAGTGCTTGAGATCACCCGCAAGTGGGCGGACAAGACGTGGACGGTGGGGATCGAGTTCGGCACGATCGGCCTGCGCAAGCGGGATGAGATCTTCGAGATCACGACCTACCGGAGCGAGGCCTACGACCGCGCGTCGCGCAAGCCCGAAGTGAAGTACGGCACCTCGCTCGTCGCGGACCTGGGACGGCGGGACTTCACGATCAACGCGATGGCGGCGCGGCTGCCCTCATTCGAGCTCGTCGACCCGTTTGGCGGCCTTGAGGCGCTGAGGGACAAGGTAATAAGGACACCGGGGCGGCCTGAGGACTCCTTCTCCGACGACCCGCTGCGCATCCTGCGGGCGGCGCGGTTCGCCGCCAAGCTCGGCTTCACCGTCGTCGACGACGTGCAGGCGGCGATGCGCGGCATGGCGTCGCGGCTGTCGATCGTGTCGACGGAGCGGATCACCGACGAGCTGTCCAAGCTCATGCTGACCGCGACGCCAGAGGCCGGGCTCGACCTGCTGGTGCGCACCGGCGTGGCCGATGTCGTGCTGCCCGAGTTGCCCGCGCTGCGGATGGAAGTCGACGAGCATCACCGGCATAAGGACGTCTACACGCACTCGCTGACCGTGCTCCGCCAGGCAATCGACCTAGAGCCCCGCTACGGTCTTGAGCCGGACCTTGTGCTGCGGCTCGCGGCGATCCTGCATGACATCGGCAAGCCGCGCACCAGGTCGCTGCTGCCTGGCGGCAAGGTGGCCTTCCACCATCATGAGGTCGTCGGTGCGAAGATGGCGCGCAAGCGGCTGACTGAGCTTCGGTTCCCGAAGGAAGTCATCGCCGACGTGTCTCTCCTTGTGGGGCTGCACCTGCGGTTCCACGGGTACGGCGACGGGGAGTGGACCGACTCGGCGGTGCGCAGGTACGTGCGGGACGCCGGGCCCATGCTGACCCGGCTGCACGCTTTGACCAGGGCCGACTGCACCACGCGGAACGCGAGGAAGGCGGCGCGGCTCGCGGCGACCTATGACGCGCTCGAGGCGCGGATCGAGGTGCTGCGCGAGATGGAGGAACTCGACAAGATCCGGCCGGAACTGGACGGCGAGGAGATCATGCGCATTCTCGGGCTCACGCCGGGGCCGCTGGTCGGCAAGGCGTGGAACTACCTGCTTGAGCTGCGGCTCTCCGAAGGTCTGGTCGGCACGGAGCGGGCCACTCAGGAGCTGCTGCGCTGGGCGTCGGCCGAGGGACTGCGGCCAGCGGACGACGCGCCCGCCGGCGATCCGGCCGCAGGTGGCGCGTCTGCCGGTGACCCGCCCGCGGATGGCGCGTCTGCCGGTGATCCGCCCGCGGATGGCGCGTCTGCCGGTGACCCGCCCGATGGTGACCGTCCGGCCGACAGCCAGTAGGCGATCGCCGCGACAAGGAAACCGGCGGCGGCCCCCGCGACGACCCCGGGGGACTTCCCGTCCGGTGCCATGAATACGGCGAACAGCGCGGCACCGATGGCGTAGGCGGCGTTGTAGAGCATGTCGTAGAGCGCGAACACCCGGCCGCGGTAGACGTCCTCGACGTCCTCCTGCAGGATCGTGACGGTGCTGATCGCCACGCTCTGCCTGGTGAGGTACATCAGGAACCCGATCGCCAGGTACGCGACCTGGTTGAACGTCTCGCCAACCGTCCCGGCCACGACGGCTGCCACGACGAGCATCAGCGCGATCCAGGCCTGCTTGGACAGCCGCCGCGTCGCGGGCGGCGTGATCAGCGCGGCGCAGGCGTAGCCGAGAGCCGAGGCCACGGCGAGCGTGCCGACGTGCCTCTCCGCGACGGTGACCTGCGCAGGATAGAAGTAATTCCGGTAGAGCAGGATCGACATCAGGAACAGCGGGCCGAACAGGAAGCTGAACGCCCCGGTAGCGCCGAGCGCGGCGCGCGGGCCGCGTCGTTTCATCACGTAGCGGGCGCCGGCCACCAGGCCGGCCGCCACTACGACGAGGTCGCCGGCGAGGCTGACGGCGCGCCGGTGCGCCTCGCTCGGGCCGAGCAGGTCCTTGGGCATGATGGTCGCGACCAGGCTCGCCGCGACGTAGCAGCCGCCACCGACCAGCATGGTCACCGCCGCGCCCCGCTCGGTGTCGCCGGTGGCCGCGTTAAGACCGAGGGCGACGATGCCGCCGACCGCGCTCATGATGCCGCCGCTCGTGTCGGAGACCGCGTTGGCCACGACCAGCTTGTGCGCCGGTGTCACGTGCGGCAGCGCGGCGCTGAACGAGGACAGCAGGAACCTGCTGACGCCGAGCACGGCGAGCACCGCGATGTACAGCGGCACGCTGCGGTTGTCGGCTACCATCAGCGCGGCCGTCACAAGCACGAGCGCCGCGCGGACCGGCGCGGACCAGACGAGGATCTGCCGCCGCGACCAGCGGTCGATGAGCACCCCGGCGAACGGCCCGATCAGCGAGTACGGCAGGTAGAGCACCGCGAACGCGGCGGCCCCCGCCACCGGGCTCGGGAACGTACTGGCGTTGAAGAACACGTAAGTGCCGACAGCGGCGGTGAGAATGCCGTCACCGGTCTGCGAGACGAGCCGGGTGGCGAACAGCTTCCGGAAGTCCCGCTCAGCGAGAACCACCTTCAGGTCGGCCCCGAACGAGGACCGCCTGCCTTCAGTCAACGCACCATCGCCCCCGGGCACACGTTCAGCTTAACGGCCGTTCAGCGATCCCCCAGGTACGCCCAAGTGAAGACGCGGTGCCCTCCACGCGAAGCCACGCCCCCGTTCGGCCCGCCCAAGTTCTCGCCACCGCCGTCGCCGTCGCCGTCGCCGTCGCCGTCGCCATCGCCGTCGCCCTTGACCGTGACTTTGACCTTGATCGTGACTTTGATCTCGATCTTGACCTTGACCTTGAGATTTTGATCTTGAGATCTTGATCTCGATCTTGAGATTTTGATCTTGAGATCTTGATCTCGACTTCAGTCACGAACTTGAGAGCAGGCGCGGGGTGCCGGGTGATTAGCCCGCGAGCTTCCGAAGGAGCTCGCGGGTAATCTCCCGGCACCCCAAGCCCACGCCCCAGAGGTTTTGACTTGAAGGTTTTGACTTGAAGGTTTTGACTTGAAGGTTTTGACTTCGAAGTCAGACCTTGAAGGTCTGACTTCAAGGTCTGACTTCAAAGGTCTTGGGTCGAAGGTCAAACCCAAGGCCAGGACTACCTGTCGACGTCGCCCGCGATGAACTTCTCCACGAGGTCGCGGCACACGTCGTCGCCGTACTGCTCCGGCGGGGACTTCATGAAGTAGGAGCTGGCCGAGATGATCGGCCCGCCGATGCCGCGGTCCTTGGCGATCTTGCAGGCGCGCACCGCGTCGATGATGACGCCGGCCGAGTTCGGCGAGTCCCAGACCTCAAGCCTGTACTCCAGGTTCAGCGGCACGTCGCCGAAGGCCTTGCCCTCCAGGCGGACGAACGCGAGCTTCCGGTCGTCGAGCCACGGCACGTGGTCAGACGGGCCGATGTGGACGTCGGCCTTCGCCATCTCGTGCGGGATCTGGGAGGTCACCGACTGCGTCTTGGAGATCTTCTTGGACTGGAGGCGCTTGCGCTCCAGCATGTTCATGAAGTCCATGTTGCCGCCGACGTTCAGCTGGTACGTGTGCAGCAGCTCGACGCCGCGGTCCTCAAACAGCTTGGCGAGCACGCGGTGCGTGATCGTCGCGCCGACCTGGGACTTGATGTCGTCGCCGACAATCGGCACGCCGGCCTCTTCAAACTTCTTCGCCCACGCCGGGTCGGATGCGATGAACACCGGCAGCGCGTTGACGAAGCCGACCTTGGCGTCGATGGCGCACTGGGCGTAGAAGCGGTCCGCCTGCTCGGAGCCGACCGGCAGGTAGGAGACGAGCACGTCGACCCGGGCCTCGCGCAGCGCCTCGACCACGTCCACGGCCGGGTCGTCGGACTCAGTGATGATCTCACGGTAGTACTCGCCGAGGCTGTCAAGCGTGTGACCACGCTGCACGATCACGCCGGTCGGCGGGACGTCGGCGAACTTGATCGTGTTGTTCTCACTGGCGAAGATCGCTTCGCTGACGTCGAGGCCAACCTTCTTGGCGTCAACGTCGAAAGCGGCAACCACCTCGACGTCGGACACGTGATAGTCGCCAAACCGCACGTGCATGAGGCCGGGGACCCGGGCGTCGTCCGCTACGTCCTTGTAGTACTCAAGACCCTGAACGAGCGAGCTCGCGCAGTTGCCCACCCCCACGATGGCCACGCGCACTTTACTGGCAGGCACAGCACCCATCAGGATGACTCCTTCTCGCTTTCGCGATCTATTCCGGGATTTATGACAGTCGGGTCCGCCGGCGGGTAGGGTCCGCCCACGGCACCGCTTGCCTCTGACCGCCGTTCCTCGGCGATCAGCTCATTAAGCCAGCGGACATCGCGCTCCACGGCTTCAAGCCCGTGCCGCTGCAGTTCGAGCGTGTAGCTGTCTACCCGCTCGCGAGTGCGTGCGAGTGCCGCCCGCAGTCCCTCCATCCGGTCTTCGAGCCGACTCCGCCTGCCCTCCAGGATCCGCAGCCGGATGTCCGCCCTGGTCTGGCCGAAGAACGCGAAGTGCACGCCGAACTCGTCGTCTTCCCAGGCGGCGGGACCGGAGTTGATGAGCTGGTCCTGGAACCGCTCTTTGCCCTCGGCGGTCAGCCGGTAGACGATCTTCGACCTGCCGGGTGCCCTGGTCGGCCTTGGGCTGTCGGTTGCGGGGACGTCGCCTTCCTTGGCGATCAGCCCCTCCTCGAACAGCTTGGTCAGGCAGGGGTACAGGGTGCCGTAGGAGAGCGCACGGAACGTGCCGAGCAGCATGTTTAGCTGCTTGCTGAGTTCGTAGCCGTGCATGGGCGTTCGGTGCAGCAGCCCAAGGACGGCGAACTCAAGCACGGCAGTCCGGTTACGGCCCACGGCATCCCCCCGGTGGGTAGGGTTTACATGTATCTAGACGATATCTCTTCCCGATATCTCGGTTCGATATATCGGGGGAGCAGACCCCAGCATAGGCGACTGTTCCCCGGTGGGCAACCGCGTGTTCAACCCTTGGTGCGTGCCTGGATGCTGCTCGGCCTCGATGCCGTCAGGTTTCCCGACGTACCCTGGGGACATGGCAGGCATGACCGCTCGACGCTCTGTTGTCGATTACGCCCTTGCCCGGCGCGCCGCGCTCGCGTCCGTACGCTCCGGCCACACCACGGTTGCTGATGCCTGCGACGCGCAGCCGTACCTGCTTCGCGCGGCTAAGTACCACGGCGAGCCCACCGAGGAGCGCTGCCCGATCTGCCGTAAGACGAATGTCACACACGTCACTTATGTGTACGGAGATGAACTCGGACAGTACGCGGGCAGGGTGAAGAAAACTTCTGAATTGATACAGATGGCTGCCGAATACGGCGAATTCCGGGTTTATGTGGTCGAGGTCTGCCAAAGTTGTCGCTGGAACCATCTCGCCACGTCGTACGTGCTTGGGACTGGTGAGCCGCCCGCTGGCCGGGGACGTCGAGTACGTCCGAACTAGCCAGCACGGCGCACGTCAGCATGTAACGTGTGGGATCGCGGCGGGACTAGGCTCCGCCTTTTCAGCCACGGGCGTGCCCGGACGGCGCCGACATTATCCCCTCCAGGGTCGGGGCACAAGGGCGCGCTCACAGCCACTGCGAGGACGTGTGAGTAGCAACGACTTTGACGGGTCGCTTTCCGGGCCCGGTAGCGGGCAGGGAGCTGACGAGCAGGGGGCCGAAGCGCTAGGCGTTGGCGGATTCGACGACGGCGTTAACGGAGTTAACGGGCCGGCCGCGGGCGGGAGTGGCGCATACCCGGCGCCCGAGGGCTGGAGTAACGACGGCGTATGGCGCGACTCCGCCATTGACTCGAACTACGAGACCACCACGCAGCGGGCGGTCCGCCCCGACGCCGACGATCCCCGCGAGGAGCCTGGCTACAGCTACTGGGCTGACGGTAAGGGCTGGGAGAGCAAGCCGGGCCCCAACGCGCAGCTGGCTGCCGGTACTGGCGCTGTCGCTATTCCCGGCCGGGTGTCTGATGACACCTCGCTCGACGGGCCGCGCGTCGTGTCCGATGCCACCTCGCTCGACGGGCCCCGCGCCGTATTCGGCGCTGGCGCGGGTGCTGACCCGACCGCTGTCTATCAGGGCGGTGCCGGAGCTCCTGGTCCTGGCGGTTATGGCGCCCCCATGGGGCCACCTGGCGGGTACGGTCCTGGCGGTCCGGCTGGCCCTGGTCCCGGCGGCCCTGGCTGGCCTGGTGGTCCCGGGGGGCCTGGCGGTCCTGGCGGCCCGGTCCGGCCTGGTGGTCATCGGGGACCGCGGGGACCGCGAGCCAGGCGCAAGGGCGACTGGTGGCGCCACTGGACCTGGAAGAAAGCGCTTGCCGTCACCGGCGGCGTCTTCGCCTTCTTCGTGCTTGGCCTGTTCGGCACCTATGAGTACATGTCGAGCAGCGCGGTGATTCCCGCCGCGGCAACGTCCGCGACCATCCAGAACACGACCGTCTACTACTCGGACGGTACGACGGTCCTCGGCACGATCGGCCAGACGGACCGGCAGGACCTGGCCTACAACCAGATCCCGATGATGCTGCAGGACGCGGCCGTCTCTGCGGAGGACAAGAACTTCTGGACCGAGGGCGGCATCTCGCCGACCGGCATCCTGCGGGCCGCGTACCACGACATGACCAGTAGCGGCGACCTCAACGGTGGTTCCACGATTACGCAGGAGTTCGTCAGGAACTACTACGACGGCGTTGGCACCGAGCAGACCGCGAGCCGGAAGATCAAGGAGATCTTCATCGCGCAGAAGGTCGCCTCCACGTACTCCAAACAGTGGATCATGCAGCATTACCTCAACACCATCTACATGGGTGACGGTGCCAACGGCATGGAGGCCGCTGCGGAGATCTACTTCGGTGTGTCGGTGCCGCAGCTGACCACGTCGCAGGACGCGGTGCTCGCTGGGATGATCCAGGCGCCGTCTACCTACTATCTTCTGGCCAACCGGCAGAGCCTCATCGCTCGCTGGCAGTACGTGCTCGGGCAGATGGTGAAGAACGGCTACCTCACCCAGGCGCAGGCGAACGCGCAGAAGTTCCCCAAGCTGATCACCGACGAGAACACCGGCGCGTCGAGCGCCGGAGTAACGGCGACCGGCAGCGACCCGTGGGCCCCGTACCTCTTGACTCAGGTCGAGGACGAGCTCACCAGCTCTGACGGCATCTCGGCGCAGCAGTTGGCCACCGGCGGCTACAAGGTCGTGACGACGATCAGCCGCCAGATGGAAGTCGCGATGTACAACGCGGTCAACTCCACCGTGACCCCGTCCGCGATCGCGGCGACGGGGAACGCCTCGGTGTCGTCGATCCCGCCGTGGATGCTGGTCGGCGCGGAGCTGCAGGACCCGAAGACCGGCGAGATCCTCGCCGAATACCCGGGCAAGGGGCAGGACATAAGCACCAGTGAGTGCGACGGTGTCTGCCAGGACAACACGGCATCCCAGACCCGCGAACAGGTCGGATCGTCGTTCAAGCCCTACGTGCTCTCCGCCGCGGTGAACGAGGGCATGAACGTCCAGTCCAGCGTCCTGGACACGAGCCCGTACGTGTGCATTGCGCCAGACCAGTCGTCTGCGTACTCGCTGCCCATCGCCGAGGGGGAGTACACGGTGGATAACGAGCCCAGCCCCCCAAACTGCCTGGCGCAGGGCCTGCAGGGCAGTGCGCCAGTTGAGAACGACGGCGGCGAGATCATCGGCAAGCAGGTCGGGCAGCAGACCTCGGGTGCCAACAAGGGTGCCACCTACTACTCGGACAACGTGCAGGGCGCCCTCGCGGCGTCCTCGAACACAGGCTTCACCGACCTCGCGCACAAGGTCGGCACCCAGAACATCATCGACATGGCGCAGTCGTACGGCGTGAACGTCGATGCCTCCAGCCTGAACACGTTCAAGGGTGAGGTCGGCATTGCCCTCGGCGAAGCCGACCTCACGGTTCAGGAGCAGGACACGATGCTCGCCACCCTCGCCAACAACGGCGACTACCACGAGGCGCACCTGGTCAAGTACTGGCAACAGCCGGGTATCGGCTCCGCCGAGCAGATGCCCAAGGTGCAGTCGCACTCTGTCCTTAACGCGCAGCAGGCCGGGGACGTGCAGTACGCGATGGAGGCGACAGACATGTCCGGCGGCACCGCGTACCCGAGCGTCACCTACGGGCTGAACACCCCCGGCATGGTGATCAGCAAGACCGGAACCTCCACCGGCTCCGTATCTGGCTTCTTCATCGGCGCGACCACGCAGTACGCACTGGCGGTCGGCATGTTCGACGTGGACCCGGCGAAGTCCGCGACGGAAAACCTGTCCATGCTGGGCGGGCTTGGCTTCGGTGGTTACTGGCCGGCGAAGATCTGGAATACCTTCGCCGAGTCGGAGTTCGCCCAGTCGCCGCAGCTGTTCACGACCAGCCCGGATGTCACCGGCCAGCAGGCTTGGAACCTGCTCGGCCCGGTGCCCAAGGCGGCACCCTCGGTCACCTGCACGGTCAACGGCAAGAAGAAGAAGATCAACGCTAAGACCTGCCCGACCCCAACCCCGACGCCGACCGCCACGTGCCAGTACCAAGGCGATCCCACCTGCGGCCCCGGCGGCTACCAGCCAACGCCTTCGCCTACCTGCTCGTACGACCCGTCGGACGGTCAGTACGACCTCTGCGGCAGTGGCGGTGGCGGTGCCACCCCGACGCCGACGTCTACAGGTAACGGTGGCGGTAACGGCGGTGGCGGTAACGGCGGTGGCGGTAACGGTGGCGGTAACGGCGGCGGCGGTTTGACCACTAATGCCCCGGTGGCGACCACTACAGGTCGTGCCATCGTCGGCGGGGCGCTGATCCTGCCCGGCGCGCTGTGGACAACGGAATCGAGGCGTCGTCGGCGCAAGCGCCGCGCGGGCAAGGCAGAATAGGCCGGAAAGCGGACTTCAGGAGCAGGGGGCGCGGCAGTGCGGAAGCGGTATCCGGCGTTTGTCGGAGTAGGCATTGCCGCGTCCGTGCTTGCCGCGCTCCTCGGCTACGCGGAGAAGCTGCCGTGCAGCTCGGGCGGCGCGTGGAACAGCTTCACCAGTCAGTTCCAGGACTCCTGTTACACCGACATCTACCCGCTCTACTACACGGAGGGGCTGTCCGCCGGCAAGGTGCCCTACTACGGGCATCCGGTCGAGTACCCGGTCCTCATGGGCTGGATGATGGAGGCCGCGGCGTGGCTGGTCCACTCGGTCTCCGACGCCTACGCCCGCGGCAAGGACTTCTACGAAGTGACCGTCCTGATGCTGGCGGTCTGCCTTATCGTCGGAGTCCTCGCGACCGCGGCCACGGCGCACAAGGAAGGCGGCGGGGCGGGGTGGAAGGCGGCCCTGATGGTCGCGCTGTCACCCGGGCTCATCCTGGCCGCCTACATCAACTGGGACCTGTTCGCCATGGCGCTCACCGCCTGTGGCCTGTTCGCCTGGGCGCAGCGCCGGCCCTGGCTTGCGGGGGTGTTCCTCGGCCTTGGTGTGGCGACGAAGTTCTACCCGCTGCTGTTCTTTGGCGCGCTGTTCCTGCTGTGCCTGCGCGCGGGGAAGCTGCGCGAGTTCGGTAAGGCGTTGGCGGGCGGGCTGATCGCGTGGCTCGTGATCAACGTGCCGGTCGCGCTGACCGCGACCTCCGGCTGGGCCGAGTTCTACGCGTTCAGCAGGTCCCGGGGCGCCGACTGGGGCTCGGTCTGGTACCTGTTCGAGCACTACAACCTGCCGGTGATCGGGAACTCCTCGCTCGGCGAGCTGAACCTCATCTCCTCCGGAGCCTTCGCGGTCGCCTGCGCGGGGATCGTGGTGCTCGCGCTCGCCGCGCCGCGCCGGCCCCGGCTGCCCCAGCTCTGCTTCCTGCTCCTCGCCGCATTCCTCATCCTGAACAAGGTGTGGTCTCCGCAGTACGTCATCTGGTTGGTGCCGCTCGCGGTGCTCTGCAGGCCCCGCATCTGGGCCTACGCTCTGTGGCAGCTTGCCGAGATCGCCTACTTCCTCGGCATCTGGGGCTACTTCGTGTACCTCTACCTGCCACCGAGCGGCGTCAGCACCGGCTGGTACTTCGTCATCCTCGCCTCGCGGCTGTTGACGCTCACCTTGCTCGCGTGCACGGTGGTCGCGGACATCCTGCAGCCAGCACGGGATCGGGTCAGGGCGTCCGGGCTCAACGATGACCCAGCAGGCGGTGTCCTCGACGGCGCGCCGGACCGCCTGTCCGTCACCTGGCACGGCGTCGCCCGCCGCCCAGTCGAGGTGGCGGCGCGCTTAAAGGTCGGGTGCGGCGTGCTTAAAGGTCGGTACGCGCCTGGAGCCACGCGATGTCGGCCGCTAGGCCCGCCTCTGGGGTCTCGCAGACCACAGGGGCGCCGGCCGCGCGGACTACGCCGAGGAGCGCTTGCGGGTCGATCGTGCCCGAGTCGAAGTTAGCGTGCCGGTCCGCGCCTGAGCCGAACTCGTCGCGCGAGTTGTTGCAGTGCACGAGGTCGATCCGGCCGGTGATCGCCTTCACCCGGTCAACCGCGTCGGCGAGCTCGATGCCGGCGGAGTTGGCGTGGCAGGTGTCCAGGCAGAACCCGACATCACGGTTCCCAGCGTCACTGGCGCCGCCCGCCGCCGCGCTGATCCCCTCCCAGAGCCGGGCGATCGCTTCGAGCGAGCGGGCCATCGCGCCGTTGCCGCCGGCGGTGTTCTCGATGAGCAGCGGCAGCGGCCGCTCGATCTGCTCGATCGCCTTGACCCAGTTCGCGACGCCCGTGTCGGGATCGACGTCGGCGGTGACGTGCCCGCCGTGCACGATGAGCCCCTTCGCGCCGATCGACGCGGCGGCCTTCAGTTGCTGGTCGAGCAGCTTCCTGCTCGGGATGCGGATCCGGTTGTTGGTCGACGCCACGTTGATCACGTACGGCGCGTGGATGTAGATGTCCACGTCGGCTGCGGCGTAGGCGTCGCGGAGCGCGCCGGGATCACCGCCAGGGATCACCGGGCCCTTCCACCCCTGCGGGTCACCGAGGAAGAACTGCGCCACGCGCGCCCCGCCCGCGACCGCGTCCTGCAGTGGGTTGTCGGAATGGAAGTGCCCGCCTATCCGGATCATGCCGCCAGCCTAGCCGCTGGGGGCATTTGATCACCCCGACAAGCCGCCGTGAGCGAGCCCCAGGGCCAGCCCGATGAACGCCGCGATGATGCCGGTGACGATGATGATCCGCTCCTCGCGGGTCGCCGACATCATCTGGGTGAAGAGGCCGAATAGCAGGCCGACGAGTCCGGTGACCGCGGCCACGATCGCCCAGGTGTGCAACCCGCTCGGGCCGGTCCTGATGAACAAGCCGAGTGCGAACGAGACCAAGCCGAGGATAAGGGTGAAGAAGCTCGCCGCGTTAAGAAGAGGGTGCGGCTGCCCATCCGAGTTGAGGTTCAGGCGCGGAACGCGCCCCGGCCTGCCGGTTCCGACGGTGCCTGCCATGACGGTCTCCCAGGGGGACTTCAACGTCTGGAGTTCGTCTCAGATGTTCCCAGTTTCACTGCCCGGCGAACAGGGGCCAGCCTGATTCCGGCTCGAAATGTCGTAGGGCCTTGGTACAGTTAGTGGCTGCGGACGGGACTTGAACCCCCGCTGCCTCCTGTCACGGAAAGGCCGTGACCGCGTCAGTCCAGAGGAGGAGTGCGCATGCGTCACTACGAAATCATGATCATCCTCGACCCGAACCTCGAGGAGCGGACGGTCCAGCCGTCACTCGAAGGGTTCCTCAAGGTCGTGACCACCGATGGCGGTAAGGTCGGCAAGCTCGACATCTGGGGGAAGCGTCGGCTCTCCTACCCGATCGACAAGAAGCCGGAAGGCATCTACGCCGTTGTCGACCTGAACGCGGAGCCTGGCACCGTCCAGGAGCTCGACCGCCAGCTCAACCTCAACGAGGGCGTGCTGCGGACCAAGGTCCTGCGGCCCGAGCACCGCTAACACCAGCCCATCTGTCAGTTCTGCTAGGACCGGGAGCGCCACTATGGCGGCAGGAGACACCCCCATCACGGTCGTCGGCAACCTCGTCGCCGACCCGGAACTCCGATTCACCCAAGCCGGTCAGCCGGTGGCGACCTTCCGCGTCGCCTCGACGCCGCGGCTGCGCGACGCCGCGAGCGGGGAGTGGAAGGACGGCGACAGCCTCTTCCTCACCTGCAACGTGTGGCGGCAGGCGGCCGAGAACGTCGCCGAGTCCCTGCAGCGCGGGATGCGGGTCATCGTGACCGGCCGGCTGAAGCAGCGGAACTATGAGACCAAGGAAGGCGAGAAGCGGACCGTCTACGAGGTCGAGGTCGACGACGTCGGCCCGTCCCTGCGGAACGCTTCTGCCAAGGTCAACCGGGCCAGCCGCGGTGGCGGCGAAGGCGGGTTCAGCGGGGGCAACCGCGGTAGCGGTGGCGGTAGCGGTAGCGGTAGTTACGGTGGCAGCCAGCCCTCGTCCGGGGGCGCCGCCAGCGACCCGTGGGCGTCGTCCGACACCGGCGGCGGCTACTCCGACGAACCGCCGTTCTAGCACTTTTTCAAGCAAGAAACCATCCCCGCATGACGCGGGGCTCTCCTAAGGAGCACCACGATGGCGAAGCCTCCAATTCGCAAGCCTAAGAAGAAGGTCTGCGCGTTCTGCCACGAGAAGATCAGTTACGTGGATTACAAGGACACCGGCCTCCTACGCAAGTACATCTCCGACCGCGGCAAGATCCGCGCGCGCCGCGTCAGCGGGAACTGCACCCGGCACCAGCGTGACGTCGCGACCGCGATCAAGAACGCGCGCGAGATGGCCCTGCTCCCGTACACCAGCACGGCTCGCTAGGGCAAGGGAGGAACTGACCAATGTCTCGCATGAAGCTGATCCTGACCCAGGAGGTCGGCGGCCTCGGCGCCCCTGGTGACGTGGTGGACGTGGCTGCGGGCTACGGCCGTAACTACCTGCTGCCCCGCGGTTTCGGGATCTCGTGGACGCGTGGTGCCGAGAAGCAGGTCGACCTGATCAAGCGGGCCCGCGCGGCTCGCGAGATCCGCACCATCGAGGACGCTCAGGCAGTCGCCGGCCAGCTTCAGAGGCTGACCGTCCGGCTCAAGCGGCGCGCTGGCTCGAACGGCCGGCTGTTCGGCTCGGTGGGTGCGACCGACATCGCCGAAGCGGTCCGCGCCTCAGGCGGGCCGGAGATCGACCGCCGGAAGATCTTCGTGCCCGACCCGATCAAGGCCGCCGGCACGTACAAGGTCCAGGTCCGGCTGCACCCCGAGGTGACCGCCTCGGTGAGCATCGAAGTCACGGGCGCTTAAAGTCGAATAAAAGGTTCGTCCACAGCCTCTCGGCTGTTTTTCCACAGGACTTTCCACAGGCAATTCGTTGTCCACAGGAGAGTCGCTGTGTCCACAGTTGCCTAGTCGACGGCGGGCCCTTCTGTCGAAGGAGCGCCGTCGGCTAGTCCTGTGTACCTTCGCGTACGCCGTGCGAGCTCAGGGTCAAGGTCGCTGACCATCTGCCAGAGAGCGGCTATCCGCGTGGTCAGCTCACCCTCGTTTGCGCCGCCTTCCGCGTCGCGGGAATCGCTTGCTAGCTGGTCAATTGCCGCTGCGACGCGGTCGATCGCGTCCCCCGTGTTCGAACACACAGGCGAATGATAGCCGGCCTGGATCTCGGGCGCGGCTCGTTCTCGGAGGTCTCAGGCGATCCCCTTGCCCGCCGTCCTGTGGGTTCAAGCCTGACTGTGAACAGCGGGCCGCACACGTTCGGGATCTGGGGAAAAACCCCAGCCGACGGCCTGCCCGCATGCGTTTTCCACAGGCAAGTCGTTGCGGCCTGTGAATTTCTCTGTGGAAAACCCGGACCAAAATGTGACCAACTTTTTCTAATGCACAGCCCGTGGATTGCGTCTATGCAGGCCATTGCCTGTGCCTTCTGCCGGACCGCGCGACTGTCCACAGCGCAATCCACCGACTACGCACAAGCTGGCCACAGGTTGTCAACAAGTTATCCACAGGGTCGTGTTGGCACTCGCATCGCGGGACGCCAGAATGAGAGCCCCCGGATGTCAGACCCTTTTGGTAGAACGGTGTCGGCGCGGGGTGGGGGCGTTACGCGTGGGGAGGGAGGCATCTTGTGAGCGTTACCGAGCTGCCGCAGCGCGGCGAGGAGTTCGAGCGGATGCCGCCGCACGACGTCGCCGCCGAGCAGTGCGTCCTGGGCGGCATGCTCCTGTCCAAGGACGCCATTTCCGACGTGATCGAGGTCATCAGGCCGAGTGATCACTACCGCCCGGCGCACCAGCTCGTGCACGAGGCGATCCTCGACCTGTACGCGCGCGGCGAGCCCGCCGACCCGATCACTGTGTCCAACGAGCTCAGCAGGCGCGGCGAGCTGACCCGCATCGGCGGGGCCCCGTACCTGCACACGCTCATCGCGTCGGTGCCCACCGCGGCGAACGCCGGCTACTACGCGCGGATCGTCCGGGAGCGCGCGATCCTGCGACGGCTTGTGGAGGCGGGCACGCGGATCGTCCAGTTCGGCTATGCGGGGGACGGCGACGCCGACGAACTCGTCGACCGGGCCCAGGCAGAGGTCTACGCGGTCACCGACCGCCGCATCGCCGAGGATTACCACCCGCTGTCCGAGATCATGCCCCAAGCCTTGGAAGAGATCGAGGCGATCGGCGCCCACGGCGGCGGCATCAGCGGCGTCCCCACCGGCTTCGCCGACCTGGACGCTCTCACCAACGGCCTCCACGCGGGCCAGATGGTAGTGGTCGCGGCCCGTCCTGCCGTCGGTAAGGCACTCGCGCTCGACACGCCGCTCCCAACGCCGACCGGCTGGACGACGATGGGGGAAGTCCAGGTTGGCGACTACCTGATCGACGCAGACGGCAAGCCAACGCGCGTGGTGGCCGCGACCGAGGTCCTCCACGGTCGGCCCTGCTACGAGGTCAGCTTTGACGACGGGACCGCAATCATTGCCGACGAGCAGCACCAGTGGCAGACCACAACACGGGCGGAGCGACGGCAGACAGGCCAGCGGATTACGCGTCACTACTGGACCCGGAAGCAGATCGCGAGGGTGCACCGGGCTGCCGCATCGGCGCTCGGGGAGCCTGACAGGCTCGTAACCACCACCGAAGCTGCCGAGGAGGTAGGGAGTGAGTTCCTCACTGTAATTCAGACACGCGTACTCAAGCGCGTAGCTTGCGCGGGCCGGATGCCGCGTCAGGCCGCGCGGCGCGTCAGCCCGCGCCTAGGAATGAGGACCTACACCCAGCCGGTGGCCGTGTACTCGCGGCACGAAATCCTGAGCGCTCTGGCGGAACACGTGGAGGTGCCCGCCGCCGCATCTCAGGCTCATACGCATGAGTCGGTCAAGACAACAGCCGCGATAGCGGCAACTCTCTACAGCGAAAACCTTTCCGAGCGTCGGCTGAATCATGCCATAGCCGTCACATCCTCAGTTCAGCTGCCGGAACGGGAGTTGCCGCTGCCCCCGTACGTACTCGGCGTATGGGCGGGTGACGGCTCATCGCACTGCGCAACTTTCACGTCGGCCGATCCTGAGATCGCAGCACTGGTCGAGGCTGAGGGAATCCAGGCACCGAAGCTCGTCTCACGTTACGCGTACGGGTTGAGCCTGCCTGACGGCAGGGAACAGGCGCCTGCCAGGAACTGCCTAGTCTGCGGTAAGCAGTTCACGCCGACAACGTTCGAGGTGATGACCTGCGGGCGCGAGTGCGGTGCGAGGTCCCGCATCCCCGGGACGCGACGGCGGGTTCAACCGACGTGCCCTCGGTGCGGACGTCCGTTCACAGGCCTCACGTCGGGTCGTGGGATGTGCCGCACCTGCATCAGCGCCCACGGAAGCGTGCAGGCTATCCTCCGCACTCTTGGGGTACTGGGAAACAAGCACATCCCGGAGAGTTATCTCCGGGCATCAGAGGAGCAGCGCAGGGCTCTTCTCGCCGGCCTTCTCGACACGGACGGGACGGTAAGCCCGACGGGTTCGGTTCAGTTCACCGTTACCTCATACCGGCTTGCCCGCGATGTGCGCGAGTTGATAGTGAGCCTCGGGTACCGCTGCGGCTGGTCGGAGAAGCCTGTAAGGGGGAAAACGCCGGAATCGTCAATCGCCTACACGATCACATTCACTACAACGGATGACGTGTTCAGGCTTGGCCGCAAAGGAACAGTGCACCGGGGCCGTCGGCCGTCTCAGACCACGCCGAGGACGAGCGAGCGTTTCATCACCGCGGTCCGCCCTGTCGCCAGTGTCCCAGTCCGCTGCGTTCAGGTGGATAACGCAGATCACCTCTACCTGGCGAGCGAATCAATGATCCCGACGCACAATTCAGCCCTGGCCTTGGACTTCGCGCGGTCAGCGACAATCCGGCACGGACTGCCAACCGTCGTGTTCTCGCTGGAGATGGGGCGGAACGAGATCACGATGCGGCTCCTGTCGGCCGAGGCGCGGGTGCCGATGCACGTCATGCGCACCGGGCAGATGAGCGACGACGACTGGGGGCGGCTGGCCAAGCGGATGAGCGAGGTCGCGGACGCGCCGCTGTTCATCGACGACTCGCCGAACATGTCGCTCATGGAGATCCGCGCCAAGTGCCGCCGCCTTAAGCAGCGGCACGACCTCAAGCTTGTGATCATCGACTACCTGCAGCTCATGTCCACCCCGGGGAAGGTGGAGAGCCGACAGCAGGAAGTCTCGGCGATGTCCCGGTCTCTGAAGCTCCTGGCGAAGGAGCTAGAGGTGCCGGTGGTTGCCCTATCCCAGCTCAACCGAGGCCCTGAGCAACGCCAGGACAAAAAGCCCATGTTGTCCGATTTGCGTGAAAGCGGTTCGATTGAGCAGGATGCGGATGTTGTCATACTTTTGCATAGAGAAGACGCATATGAGCGGGAGTCGCCGCGGGCGGGCGAGGCGGACCTGATCGTCGCCAAGCACAGGAACGGCCCGACCGCGACGGTAACGGTGGCCTTCCAGGGCCACTACAGCCGCTTCGTCGACATGGCCCCAGGCTGAGCACCGTGCGTGCAGTTGTAGGGTCTCACGTTGTGTGTCGTAATCTCACAGCCGATGTCGTACGGATGTCGTATACGACATTTACTGCTGTTCCTAGATGTCCGGTCTCAGTTGAGTGGCAGATTCTCACAGCGTGTGCAGGTGATCTGGCGAGTCTCAGTTGTCATGGCAAGTGCCCTGTCGGCTGGGTGAAATAGCGTGATTGATCGTTTTCTCATCTGAACGTCGCTGTCTCACCTTTTCTGGCAAACCAAGAAGGGTGCTTTGCGAGTTCTAGGATGCGGTCACGAGTGCCTTGAGGAGAGTCCTCCTCGATCCGAGGCGTGTGCTTGCGTGCTTCCAGCGAAGCTCCACGACGAAGGACCTAAGCTTTGACATCACCTCCGCCACCGCCCAGCTGGTTCGGGCCAAGAGCCAGCACCGATGACCCCGCGGTCGCAGCGCTGCTTGATCAGGTCGCGCCTGCCAGGACGTGGCAAGACATCGGCGGCAGTTTCAACCTCAACGTCCGGCTCGACGCCGCTGCACCGCTCGTCCTGCGTGTGCATCGACCATGGGCGACGCGCGGCCGTGTGGCGGGATTGCGCCGACTGCGCGAGCGACTCCAGCGGGCAGGGATTCGGGTCGCCCAGCCGCTGCCGATCCTCGGCCGGGACCTCGCCAAGGTCGGTGGCCGCTGGGCGGAACTCGAAGAATTTGTCCCGCACGTGCAGCCGAACCCAAGCCAGGAGTCGTACCTGCGGCTGTTCGAGGAGCTCGGCCGCCTGCACGCGGGGCTGCGCGCGGCCTGGGAGCCGGACCTGCCCCAGCCGCTCGACGACCACCGAACCCACCGCCAGTTGCACTACTGGCTCGGCTTCACGCGTCGCCGTCTGGGCCCTGGGGCCGAGCCCGTGGTGCGCCGCGCCAAGCTCCTCCTCGACGAGCTGGGCAAAGCCCGGCGCGGCATCGACCTCCCGCGCGCTCCGATCCACGGCGACTACAAGCTCGGCAACGCGGTCCAGCTGCCAGATGGCTCCTGGGCGAATCTCGATCTGGATTTCGTGCGCATCCGGGAGCGGCTCTACGACGTAGCCGCCAGCCTGTACTGGGCATCTCATAGTGGCGCCAACGTCGACCTCCGCGAATTCTGCGACGCCTACGACAGTTCCGCTCCCGAACCCGTGACGCCCGACGAGCGCCAGTTCCTCCCGGCGCAGATCACCCTGATTCCCCTGCACTGGGTCGCATCGGCCGGGTTTATTGACGAGCCAACCGGAGTACAGGGAGCAGTGGGCGTGTCCGAGGCGGAGAGAGCGATGGACGCCGCCGAGGCGTGGTGGGCACGCCGCGAGGAATTGACGTGGTAGTCCGGCCAGCGGTCGACGAGAACTGCCCTAAGGCCGAGCCGCTGCTCCGGGCCTTTGGCGGAGTGCTGCGTGGGGTTGCTGCGAGGATCGGCGCCATGGCGCGATCGAGTTCCGACTGCCCACTGGTCGCCGAAGAGCCATGATCGCGCCCAAAAAAGCCAAGATAACTGAGACACGTCCATACCTGATGTCTCAAATTATCTGGCATCTTCCCTGATCGCAGACCCAAGACTCGCCACGTTAACTGAGACCGGACACTAGAGCCCGAGTTGACGACGGAGTTCCTCGAGAATCGCTGGCCACAACTCGGGTTGTGTGCTCGAGCGGATGTCATCCGCAAGGGGGCCGGCGATTGCAGCAGCGAAACGGTTCGGTCGCGGTGTCGGGACCGTCGAGGTGTCAACGCCTGAGACAGGGACTGTCTTCGCTGACGCGCCTGATTGCCTAGGTTCGTCGGCGGTCCGCGCGGTTTGTTCCGGAGACGGAAGGGGTAGCACCACGCCCGTGTGCACGATCGTCAGGTAGCGCGTCGTCCTGGTGAGGGCGACGTACAGAGTCCGCAGGCCAACTTGGTCGTGGCCCGCTATCCGCTCTGGTTCGACGACGATGGCCGCATCGAACTCCAGCCCCTTCGATCCCGTCGGCGACACGAGATTGATCGACGTGCCGAGTTTCCCTTCCGCTGCGTCGGCGAAGGAAACGCCCTGTCTCTTCAGTTGATCGACGATGTCGTCGTGAAGCGCCTCAGGGCAGACGATCCCGACGAACAACCCGCGGCCCGCGTACTCGCGGGCCGCATCGACGGCGCTCTTCGCGGTGTCGTCACGGTCGACTTCAACGATTGTGGGCTCGCTTGAACCCTCGCGGATTGCCCGCGGCGGCGTGATGTTGGGAGCGGCGAGGGGGAGCAGTTGAGCCGCGAGCTCGTAGATCTGCCGCGGTACGCGATAACCCAGCTCTAGGGTGCGCTGGACGACTGGAGCATCTTTCCGTAGCCGGTCCGCGATCGAGTCCCAGGTATCGGGCGCCCAGGGGTTGGTCGCCTGCGCGAGGTCTCCGACCAGGGTCAAGGATCCGGTGGTGCTTCTGCGCTTGATCGAGCGAAGCTGCATCGGCGAGAGGTCTTGGGCTTCATCGACCACGATGTGGCGGTAGGCGCGGTCGCTGCTGCCGCGGATCAACAGCTCCGCTTCGTCGAGCAGGGCCACGTCGCTGTCGCTCCACCGCTCGTCGCTGATGCGTCCTGCGGCCTGCCGGTAGAGCCTGTTGATGTCACCAGCGAGGAAGTCATCCCCCGCGGCAGCCGTCAAGCGCTCGCGGGACCCGAGCAGTTCCTGCAGAAACGACTGCGGAGTGAGCGCGGGCCAGACGCGTTCGACAGCGTTGTCGAATATCGTCGCGGTGAGAGCCTCGGGATGCTGGCTAGCGTTTCTCGCGGCCTGTTCGACCCATGCGCGGAACCGCTGGCGGCCGGAGTTGTAGCTCGCCGCGTTGACCGCCGCCGACACTGCTTGGTTGACCCCCGCGGCGTGCAGAGCGAGGCCAGGGACGATTTCAAGACGTGTGCCGTCGGGGAGCTCTCGGATCCGCAGGCGGAGGGCGCGCTCAAGGAGACCGGCCATCCCCTCGTAACCTTTGAGCTCGGCGGTCTCGCGGTCCTCCTCGCGACCGTGGCTGTGCTGCGGGCCGAGTGACAGGATGTCCTTGTGGTGGACGTCGTGGTCGCCTAGGCCGGGCAGCACCGAACTGATGTACTTGGTGAACGTCGGGTTCGGGCCGATCACAAGGACGTCCGATGGCTTGAGGCTCTTTTCGTTGAAAAGCAGCCAGGACACGCGGTGCAGCGCAACAACCGACTTACCGGTGCCAGGTCCGCCTTGGACGATCAGCAGCTGGTCGAGGGGCTGGCGGATCAGGTCGTACTGCGACGCGTGGATCGTCTGGACGATGTCCCGCATCTCACCCGTGCGATGTTCGTCCAAGTCCCGAAGGACGGTGTCATTGATGCCGAGGTGTTCGTTGCTGGTGAGTTCGGCGACACGGTCCGCAAGGTCAGCGAAGACCGTCTCGTCGAAGTCGAGGACACGGTTCTTCTTGGTCTTAAAATCACGCTTCCTTAGCACGCCAAGCGGCTTGTCGAACGTTGCTCTGTAGAACGGATCAGCTGCCGGGGCCTGCCAGTTGATGACCAGGGCTTCGCCGTTGTCGTCGCTGATGCGGCGCTTGCCGACATACAGCGTCTCGTTCTCTGTCTCGAAGCGTCCGATGGCGACGGCCTCGTCAGGGCCGCCTATCTTGGCGAGAAGCTTTTCGATCTCCTGCTTCATCTCGGCCGAGCCGGCGATCGGTCCGGCGGTGTTCGCCGGAGCGTCGATCAGTGCCGCGCGGCTCCGCTCGCGGCAGTCCGCGGCGTGATCGAAGTACTTTTGTTCAACCGCGAGTTGGGTCGCATCTGCCACGTAGTCCTCCGGGTGCGATCAGGCCGAGTCTGCTCCTATTTACTAGGAGGAAGGGACCAGGGTGTTGCCGCGACCTAGGGACCACCTTGCGGCTAGCCGACCATTTTCGGGTAGTTGAATCCTTTTCGTCAAGCCGGGGAGATGACGGGCCGCTGGCGTCGGCGGTAGGACTTTCCTTCGACTGGCACCGAGGAACCCCGGCGTCGCCGTCCTCGTTACCTCTCCGCACGGCGCACCGATCGTCCCTCCCTACCTGTGCGCTCGGTCCTCGTGCGGCTGGTCAGCCCGTCCAGTCGCCCTCCGTAAAGAAATGCCACAAATTTGAGACTGAGCATGGCCGCCAAGGCGGTGAGACAGATGAGAAGTCCCAGTTCAGCGGACTTCGATATGTCACGTGTTGTGAGGCCCTACACCACAAGATGAACTGGAACTCGGCACGCTTCGCCGAGAAACTCCCTGTGACTGTGCGCTTCGCTAACGAGGTCGGGACTACCTGCGGGACCTTCCGGATGACTACGCCCCGGAAGCCCGGTATGCCTTCTATATGTAGGGTGAGGGCGGTGATCATGGACGATGCCGAGACTCGGCTTGCCCAGATGTCGGAAGAGTGGACCGTGATCCTCGCCAATTCTTCCGGCGACCGGGAGGTTATTGGGAGCTGGGAACAGTCCATCGCCTCGATGCGGCGTGAGGCCGATTCCCTCCGCGACCAGGGCCGGTGGCGGGGCGGCCACCGCACGCTGATGCACGCGCTGGGCGTTCAGCACCGGGAGGTGTTCCTGACGGCGGGCCTGGCCTGGCTGCTGGCCCCGGACGGCTGGCATGGTCTTGGCAGTAGAGCGCTGAGCGGCCTGATTGGGCAACTCGGGCTGCCGCCGGCGGTCAGCTATCCGGTGAGGGTGGCTGTCGAGGAGACGCGGTCGGGGGGAGAGACCAGGGCTGATCTGGTGGTGCGCATGCCCGGCGTGACGCTGCTGATCGAGGCGAAAGTCTACGCCCACGAGCAGCCCGGCCAGTGCGATCGCCTCGCTGAAGCGTGGGCGGACGAGAAGCCGACATTGGTGTTCCTGACCCTCGACGGGCGGTTGCCCTATACCGCCGTCACGAGCGCCGGGCTGTGGCATCAGCTGGCCTGGCCCCAGGTGGCGGCGGTCATCGCGGAGGCGGCCCGCGCGTCGGACTGCGCGCCGGGAGTACTGGACTTGCTGTCGACTATCGAGATCTTCGGAAAGTGAGTTGACGATGGCCATTGACGAGAAGGTTGCGTTCTACCTGCGGCATCGCACTCTGATCGAGGAATGGGCCGCGCTCCGGGGGCAGGCTGCGGTTGCGCTGGAAGAGGCCTTCAGCCGCGCGGTCGGCATCGTCGGCCAGCGTCCGGACGCGCCGCAGATCGTCAAGGACGACGCAGATCGTAGCTACCCCCTCTATCGCGTCAGCCTCCAGGTTCCAGGCGTTGCATCCGACGCGGTGTGGGTCGCGCTGGGCTGGACGCATGGGGGGCTGCTGAGACCATCGGGCGAGTCATGGCCGTATGCGGGCATCAAGGCCCCCGGCGCAGGCAAGGGGGACGCCGCATACGACACGGCCAAGAGTCTCCTGCAGGAGGCCGCGGCTAGGCGTCTGTGGACCAAGTCCAGCGCCAGCGGCTGGGTCTGGTGGAACTACCTTCCACTTGGGGCCAGCGAAACGGACCTTGATGCCTACGCGGTGCATCATGTCGAAGGCCTCGTGCACGCGTGGAAGGCATTGGACTCGGAGATCCACGGACGCTGATTCCGGCCACTGCGGCCATCCTCGCCACGCATCGCCGGTTACATGTCAAGGTCAGAGAAGAATCCCAGGTGCGGGTCTGTGAACGTGCCGATGACCAGGCTCCGGTCCGCGACCCGGCCGTGAGCGCCGACATCGCCTACATCGGCCGGCACGCCGCCGAGGGCAGGGCCGTGGTCCACATCGCGGGCATCCACGCTATCGGATCACTCGGGGCCGTCCACTACCTCGCCGGGCAACTATTTGACCTGTACGCCGCCACCGGGGACGCCCCGGTGTCGATGGCAGTTCGGGCAGAGACCGCTCGGCACCTCGGCCTCGACGACTGGGACGCCATCGCCCGCTCCGACCAGGCCAGGTTGTCCGCCCTTCTCCAGCGCTGCCACGAATGGGAAGAGAGCGCAGACCCAGACGGCCGCCATTTCCCGCGCGCCAAACGGCACGACGACAAGGCCATCGCCACCATCTGCCTGAGTTGACCTCATGCCGCGCCTACCAGACCGAACCTCAGCGGGTTCATGGCGTCTCATGGACCGTGCTGAGGAATTGGCCAGATCGGTGAGAAGGATAGCTGGCCAGATCGCTGAGAAACATCGAATAAGCCCAGTTCAACGACCTGTCGTTGGGCAAGTCGGATGAGAACCTACACGTGCCGAGACAGCTCGCTTCGCCGCCATCCGCACGCCCGATGTCCCATGACATCGAACTTTCCTTTTTGCCAATTAGTCGTGCTCGACCGGCGCCGTCTGCCACTCAACTTTCCTCGGCCCGCAGGTGGCGGCCTGCTCGCCGACACGTTCATGCAGCCTGGGAACCTGCGGAGGCGGTCGCCCAAGCGCCCTGACAGGCAAACTTCGTTGTCACGCGTGGCCGCTCTGCGGCCAACGAAACGGGCAAACCGGACTCTCTGCCGACCGGAGATTGACAATACAGATTCCTCTTCGCAGCTCAGCGACGCGCGTCACGGAATCTTCGATGTCACAGGACACCCGAGCTCGCCGCGGCACTGGACGAGACCGCCCGTGTCTTCCTAGCGAAACACCGTGTCCGAGGGGAACCGGTCACCTGGCACCCGCCGCTCAGCCTTCTCAGCGACCTCGACCTCCCAGGGCCAGACCTGTCCCTCATCGAGGTTGCTCGCCTGCATGAGCTTGTCCGCGACTGCGCGCACCTGGTCCAGCATGCCGCCGAGATCTTGGGCACCACCGTCGATGCGGTTCGCGTCGTCCTAGACGAGCGCCCCGCGCCAGCCGCGCCGCTCACCCTGACCCGGGTTTTGGCGGTAACGTCGTAGGTACACGTTGCTACCGGGAGGGCGGGTGGCATGTCTGCGCGGGTCGATGTCAATCCCGAGTTGCTGGCCTGGGCTCGCCAGCGCTCCGGTTTGGCGTTCGAGGAGGTCTCGCACCGGTTCCCGATGCTTACCGCGTGGGAGCGCGGCGAGCAGCAGCCGACCCTGAAGCAGCTGGAGAGCTTCGCCCAAGCGACGCACACGCCGGTCGGGTTCCTGTTCTTGCCCGAGCCTCCTGTTGAGAAGGTCCCGATCCCGGATTTCCGGACGATCGGCGACGCGAGGGTCCACCAGCCGAGCGCTGACCTCCTTGACACCATCTACCAGTGCCAGCAGCGTCAGGACTGGTACCGGGACTTCGCGGTCCTGAACCACGAGTCTGCCGTCGGGTACGTCGGCTCGCTCAGCGTGACGGGATCCGTCGCCGACGCCGCGGACGCGATGCGGGCAGCGCTGGATTTCGGCGTCGAGAACCGAGGATCCTCCAGGACCGAGGCACTCCGCATCCTGATCGAGCGCGCCGAGGCGCTGGGCTTCCTGGTCATGGTCAACGGGGTCGTGGGGAGCAACACGCACCGGAAGCTAGACCCGCGGGAGTTCCGCGGCTTCGCCCTGGCCGACCCGGTGGCGCCGCTGGTCTTCGTGAACGGCGCGGACACCAAGGCGGGGCAGATCTTCACGCTCGTGCACGAACTGGCCCACCTGTGGCTCGGCGGAACCGCGCTGGACGACGTGGACCTGGCCGCACGGGGCTGGCATGACACTGAGCGCTGGTGCAACCAGGTCGCCGCCGAGGTCCTGATGCCGCTCGACGCGGTCCCTGGCGTACTGGTCCCAGGGGAGGCACTCGCTGATGCGACGGAGCGGCTCAGCCGGAGGTTCAAGGTCAGTACCCTGGTCGTTCTCCGGCGGCTGTATGACGCGGGAGTGCTGAGCTGGGAGGAGTACCGCTCCGCGTACGACACCGAGTCCCGTCGGCTCACCGGCCTGCTCAGGGAGCGCGCTGGCAGCGGCGGAAACTTCTACAACACGCAGCCCACCCGGTTCGGCCGGAGGTTCACGCGCGCGGTCATCACGAGCACTCTGGAAGGTCACACGCTCTACCGCGACGCGCTGCAGATGCTGTCCGTCAAGAAGGTATCCACCCTCAACGAACTGGCTAGCCACCTAGGTATTGGATGACCATCTACCTCCTCGACTCCAACGTCTTCATCCAGGCCAAGAACCTGCGCTACGGGCTGGACTTCTGCCCGGCGTTCTGGCAGTGGCTGGACGAGGCGCACGCGGCCGGCACGGTCTACAGCATCGACAGCGTGCGCAACGAGCTCATCGCGGGAAATGACGACCTGTCGGCGTGGGCCCAGCAGCGCCCAGGAACCTTCTTCATCGCGCCGAGCGCCGCGACCGTTCCCAGCCTCCAGGCGACCAGCATCTGGGCGAACAGCTCCGGATACGAACCAGCGGCCGTGTCGACCTTCCTCCAGGTAGCCGACTACTACCTGGTCGCGCAGGCCCTGGAGCTCCAGTGCACCGTGGTCACGCATGAGGTCGTCGCGAACACGACGAGGCGGATCAAGATCCCGAATGCCTGCCTGGGGGTGAACGTCCGATACGTCACGCCGTTTGCCATGCTCAGGGCAGAGAAGGCGAGATTCGTCCTGCCCTCGCCCTCCCTGCCCCAGGCTGCGTGAGAGCGCGGATCAGGCCGGAATTAGCGCCTGCTGCAAAGCGATGGCCGACGCCGGGATTTCAGGGACTTTCCCATTCGGGTCAAGCGGGACAGGCATCTCCGCGCCGCTGAGTTCCCTGACAAGCCATGCCTTTGCGGTGCGCTCGGCGTAGTCGTAGTAATCGACTTTCCCGATGTCCGTCTTGAGGTCTTCGATGAGGAAGTCCAAGCGGATGTGCTCGCGGATCAGGTCGAGTGCGCCGAGCATTACCATGAGCTGATCGTCTTTAGTCATGACCGCTGAACTCCCTGTCGTGCGTAGCTTTTCTGTCGGCTGAGCGCGGACGTTCTGGCTGCCAGCGTGGCTGGCCGAGGCGCGCCGGATCTGCGTGGACCTCCTGGTATTCGGGCAACAAAAAAGCGTCCGGCTCACCCTAGTGTTTAGGGGTCATGGCCCGATCGCCGTCGGCTGGATTATCTTGCCGACAAGAAGATTTTATCGTGTGGGGAACTTGTCGTCAAACCCTGGACAGGTGCCGCGGATGGCTGTAAAGGCATCCATAAGACGGCGCTCTGGATCTGCCAGACGGCGTGCCGGCCGAGCCATGCGAGCATTTCCGCGGCCATGGCGGGCCAGGCCCAGGCGGCCATTGTGGATACCGAGTGGTCTCCCGGCGTGAACCGTGGTCAGGCGACAGGTTCTCGCCGCGGTCGCCGCCCAGCCCGAACCCGCTGCGGGGCCGTCCGCGATGCCGCGGAGGGCTTCGTTGCGTTCCTCGCACCACCGGCTCCTGTCGGCATCGTCCGCTGTCACCTTGACGCAACTGTCGACGATCCACCCGGCGCCGTTGGCGAACTGCCGCGCCTGACCGTCACCCGGACCACCGGGTCGGCCAGTGCGTCCTCCCGTGTCTGCGACGGGCGCCAGGCGAAGTCCAGCCCGCCACCGTCATTGACCGCCACGTCATAGGGCAGCGCGACCAGCCCGGCGATCGCAAGCAGCGGCACGACCGGCGCGAATCCTGAAGGCATCCGACGGCCGTCCTCGCCTGCCGCGGCGACTTGTTCCAGAGCATCCAAAGGCATAAAATGGACATTACTGGAAAACGCAGCAATGTGGAGGTTGCTCTTGCGTCGTGATGTCATTACGGCTTACGTCGAGAAGCTGCTCGGCGCGCAGACCGGATCGGACCGGATCGCGGCTGACGAGGACGGCGACTACCCCGTCCGGTTCGGGAACGCGCGGTACTACGTGCGCCTGGTCGGCGAGCCAGACCCGGACGTGAGCGTGTTCGCGGTGGCACTGCATGACGTGCCCACGTCGGCCGAGCTGCTCGCGGACCTGAACGACATCAACAGCAAGCTCAGGTTCGCCCGGGCCTTCCACGCCCACGAGGGAGTGCTGGTGAAGGCGGACCTGCTTGGAGAGTCGGTTGATCCCGCAGGATTCCGTACCGCGTGCGAGGTCGTGGGTCACGTGGCCGACAACATCGGCGCGAGCCTGGCGAAGAAGTACGGTGGTCACCGCGACTACGGGGCGGACGAAGACTCGCTGCGCAACGGCATGTACCTGTAACCCGTGTTGTGTCAGACCTGACTGCCGCGCGATGCCGGACCATCGTTCGTCCTAGGACACGAGCGCGCGTTCTAAGTTGCTAGATTGCGGGTTTCCCGTAATAATTGGCCTCATGGCCGAGGAAGATCCTCTCGTTGATGCGTCTATGCTGCTCGCGTTTCGGGCCGAGAATGTGCGTTCGTTCCGTGGCCCGGTCGAGCTTTCCTTGCTCGCCACCTCGCTTGCGGAGGAGGGCGTTCCGCGTCTGGTGCCGTGGCGAGAGGACGGGCGTCCCATCCGGGTGCTGCCTGCTGCTGGGGTCTTCGGCGCGAACGCCTCAGGCAAGAGCAACCTGCTACGCGCCATGCACGACATGAGGATGCACGTGGTGCATTCTTTTCGCAGCCATGTCCCAGGGCGAGGCGTGCCAAGGCGCGCGTTCCGGCTGGACCCTGAGCACGATGGTGTTCCGTCCCGGTTCGAGGTGGACCTCGTGCTGCATGGCATCCGGCACGAGTACGGCTTCGTGGTCGATGATGACCGGGTACTGGAGGAGTGGGCCTATCGCTACCCGCGTGGCAAGGCAGCGCTGCTATTCCGCCGGGCCGGTGACGAAGTCACGCTAGGAGAGCGTAACCGCGCGAAGGGCCGTGCGGTCACCGAGATCCTGCGGGCTGACTCATTGCTGCTCTCGGCCGCTGCCGCCGCCAACCATCCTGACCTGCTGCCACTCTGGGAATGGTTCACGGAAAACCTCTTGCTGACCGAGGCCGCCAATCGCCCGTACCGGTGGGCGTACACGGCCGGGATGCTCCGGGAGGAGCAGCATCGGCAGCAGGTGCTCGCCCTTCTGCAGGCGGCCGACCTTGGCATCACCGACGCACGAGTCCGTGAACTGGATCCGCAGATGGCCGAGCGGATCCGCAAAGCCCAGCGAATCCTCCAGGGAGTCGAGGAAGAAGCCGAGGGCAAGGAGCAGGAGCCAGCCGAGGTTGAGCCGCTCGTCATGCTGAGCCACCGCGGGGCCGCAGGTGACGTCGAGTTCGATCCGGGTGAGGAATCCCTCGGCACGATGGTCTGGCTTGGGCTGTCTGGCCCCATCCTTGACGCGATAGCGCACGGCGATGTCCTGCTTGTGGATGAGATCGAGGCAAGCCTGCACCCTGCGCTTGTCACCCAGCTTGTGAAGCTCTTCCAGAATCCCGAGTCCAACCCCAAGGGCGCGCAGATCATCTTCAACTCACACGAGGCGTCGCTGCTCGGAGACTCGCGGGGTGATCGCGTCCTCGGCCGTGACCAGGTGTGGTTCACGGAGAAGGATCATGACGGCGCAACCAGGTTGTTCCCGCTGGCCGACTTGAGCCCGCGCACCGACGAGGCAATCGAGCGCCGGTACCGGACCGGCCGGTATGGCGCGACCCCGATCCTCGCGACCGAAGAGTTCGCCGAGGCCGCGCTGAACGCGGCGGGTGAGCGGAGGTGAGTCCGAGGCGCGGCGATGGGCCGAGTCGCGCGGGCAAGTCAAGCGCGGCGCAGCGGCAATCGATCCTGGTTTTCACCGAGGGGAAGAAGACCGAGCCTGTCTATCTGACGCACTGGCACCGGATGTACCGGGAGCGCGTGATCGTCACAGTCGATGAGTTTCACGGGGCGCCGCTGCAACTTGTCGAGACGGCTGCCGCCCAGCGCTCCGCTGATCTCCGTGCCGCCAACCGCGGGAAGGGGGATGCCTACGACCAGTACTGGTGCGTGTTCGACATCGACGAGCATCCGCATGTGGACCAGGCACTGCAACTCGCCGCTTCGTCACAGATCAGCATCGCGGTCACCAACCCGTGCATCGAACTTTGGTTCCTGCTTCACTTCCAGGACCAGACCGCCGACTTGCACAGGCACAAGGCCCAGGAGATCTCGTCTGACCTGCTCGGCTGCGCGAAGGTGCCAACTGCCGCCGCACTTATCAAGCTCGTCGGCTGCTATGAGGATGCCCGGCGGCGCGCACAGGCACTTGACCGCAAGCACGAGATGGACGGCTCACCGCCACGATCCAACCCAAGCAGCAGTCTGTGGTGCCTCGTCGATGAGATCCGGGGGCCCGGACACCCAGGAGGGCAACGGTGAGACAGCCCTTTCATGGGGCGGGCTGAGGAATTGGCCAGATCGGTGAGAAGGATCGCTGACCAGATCGATGAGAAACGAAGAAGCCGAGGTCAGCGGTCTGGCGTTGGCCAAGTCGGATGAGACCCTACACAGTCGCCGTGGAGTCGAGTTGGCAACGGTGAGCTTCTGGACGGAGTCCGGCGCGGCCGAGGACGAGTCCTGGACGGTTGTCGATAGTGCCGTACTGTCGAACACTGTGCCATGGAGAACGTTCCGCTGGTACAAGGGCCAGAGGCATGGAGCGCGACCACGTGGTCTACGAGTCGCGCCTTGAACCGGTATGGCTGATCTTCGCCGACTTCGACCGGGCAGTGCACCGCAGCCTGGCCCAGCCCTTCCTGCTGAAGGCGAAGGTAGACGCAAAGGTACCGCCCGGAAGCAGGGCGAAGGGACAAGGCCATCCTGTCTTCTTAGGTGCCGGGCATGCCGCCGACCTGCGCCGATCATCAGATGGGCAAGCGATGGTCGCTCTTTTTTCGGGCTGGCGGCGCGGAGTAGGCTGGCGGGAATATGCCTACGGGGGGACCGGCAATGGGGGAAGCGGTCACGAGCCGGCATGAACAGCCGCCAATGGCCCAGTCCGCGCTGCCTGCCGGGCTAGCGTCGGAGTCTTCGGCCGAGCTGTCCGACGATGACCCGTTCACCGCTTACCTGCTGGCGGCGGCCGGCCCCGTCGACATCCGTCGCCTCGAACTGGAGTCGCCGGCGCTGAAGACCCTCAAGGAGGCCGGCGCGGTGCTGGTCGTGCCGATGATCTCCGCCGGTGTCCCGGTCGGCATGCTCGCCCTGGGACCGCGGAAGTCGGAGCGGGACTACACGACCGACGACCGCCAACTGCTGGACGCGCTGGCACGGAACGCTGCGCCTGCCATCCGGGTCGGCCAGCTGGTTCGCGAACAGCAGGTCGAGGCCCTGCGGCGGGAGCGGATTGAGCAGCAGCTGAACGTGGCCAGGCTCGTCCAGCGTCAATTCCTGCCTAAGTCCCTGCCGGAGCTGCCCGGCTGGCAGATGGCTGCCTTCTACCGGCCGGCGTTGATCGTGGGCGGGGACTTCTATGACTTCATTCCCCTGCCCGGCGGTCGGGTCATGGTGGTCATCGGCGACGTCACCGACAAGGGAGTTCCCGCCGCCCTGGTGATGGCCAGCACTCACTCGCTGCTGCGGGCCGCGGCGCCTCGCCTGGTCAACCCGGGGACCGTGCTGGAGAAGGTCAACGAGCTGCTGTGCCGGGACACTCCGGCGCAGATGTTCGTCACGTGCTTCGCCCTCGTCCTCAACGGCGACAGCGGACAGGTCACGTTCGCCAACGCCGGGCACGACGTGCCCTACGTGCGCACCGTCGGCGGCGTGGCCGAACTGCACGCCAGGGGGATGCCGCTCGGGCTCATGCCTGGCATGACCTACGAGGAAAAGACTTTCGTTTTCCAGCCCGGGGACCGTGCCCTGCTACACAGCGACGGGTTGTCGGAGGCGCATGGCACCGGACGCGAGATGTTCGGCTTCCCTCGCGTCGCTGCGCTCGCCGGCCTGGGAACCTCATGCCAGGGCCTGCTTGACCTGTGCCTGCGGGAACTCGAGGCGTTCACTGGTCCCGGCCACGAGCAGGAAGACGACATCACGCTGCTCGCCCTGGAGAGGGTCTCGGATGCGGCCCCGGGCTCCGGGGGTGTGCGGTGAACTCGGTGGCCTGCCCCGCACCCCGGCGGCTCGCGTCCTTCGCGCTGGCGAGCGTGCCGGGCAGCGAGCGCGTCGCGCTCGCGCAGGTCGCCGACAGCGTGGCGGACCTGAACCTGCCTCCCCGGCGGCTGGACAATCTCAAAACCGCGGTCGCCGAGGCGACGATGAACGCCATCGAGCACGGCAATGACAACCGCCCTGACCTCGCCGTCGACATCGAGGTCTTCTACTCGGGCACCGAGATCATCGTCACCATCACCGATCACGGCGGGCGCGGTCCGGGCTGGGCCGACGAGGGGGGCGACGCGGAGATCCCCGATCTCCACCGCAAGCTCAGCGGCGACCAGGGGCCGAGGGGCTGGGGTCTGTTCCTCATCCGCCACATGGTCGACGGCATGGAAGTAACAGCCGAGGGAGAGCACCGCACGGTCCGGTTGACGATCCGGACCCCGGTACCGGGGGACTAAACGGAGGGACTACGACACATCGTGGGGATGATCAGATGGACAAGTCCATGACCAGCATGGTGGTCCGGGTGGCCGACGGGCTTACGTCGGTTATCGATATCAGGGGCGACGTTACGGCCGCGTCCGAGCCCGCGCTCATGGCAGCGTACGAGGAAGCCTCGCGGCAAGGGGCCCGGCGGCTGGTGCTGAACTTCAGCAGCCTTGAATACATGAACAGCGGCGGCATTGGCATGCTGGTGACACTCCTCGTTCGCGCTAACCGCCAGCATCAGCCGCTCGCCGCGTACGGGCTGAGCGATCACTACCGGGAGATCTTCGAGCTCACCCGGCTCGACGAGGCGATCGGCATATACGACGACGAGCCGTCGGCGCTCGCGGGTTAAGGGGGAGCCGTGAGCGAGAACCCGGCATCCGAAGGCAGGCCGGCTGCGCAGGCCGGAGGAGCCCCCCTGCCCCGCAACGCCGCGAACTGGGCGACGAAGGTGGACCGGCTGGCCATGGACAATGGTGGCGGCCTCAACGTCGCGGGCCGGCGTCTCACCGGCCCTGTCCAGGGGTTCGGGAAGATGTGGCGGAAGACGTACTGGCTCGAGTTGAGCCCGGAGATCTCACCGCGGGCCGTCATCGCTACGTGGAAGGGGCACTTCGGCGAGTTCTGGCCGAAGGCCAGCCGCTTCAAGGGCCCGCTGACCGGCCTCAGCCCCGGGGACGTGGCACTACTCGACGTGAGCGTCGGTGGCGGCGTGCGGTTGTCCACAGGAGTCTTCGTTCTGTACGCGGACGAAGAGTCGTTCACCCTGATGACCCCGCAGGGGCACATGTTCGCGGGCTGGATCACCTTCTCGGCCGAGCGTTCCGGCACGGTAACCGTCGTCCAGACCCAGGTCCTGATGCGGGCCAACGATCCCCTCTACGAGCTGGCCATGGCGGGTGGCGGGCACCGCAAGGAAGACCAATTCTGGATCCAGACGATGACCGCCCTGGCCCAGCGTCTCGGCGTGGCGCCCGCCGTCGTGCACACGCGGACCGTGTGCGTCGACCGCAGACGGCAATGGGGCAATGCCGGGCAAGTATGGCACAACTCCATGGTGCGGACCATGATGCACTCCATCACCTCGGCGCTGGCCCGCAAGCGCCAGCCCGCGCCCGGCCCGCGATGAACGCCGCCGCCGGACGCCCTCGTCCGACGGCCGCGGCGCTGGCCGGCGGCGCCATCATCGTGGTGGTCGCCGCGGTGATCACACTGTCTGTCCTCGCCCGCCGACCCGGATACGCGGTGCAGCCGATCATGATCGCCGTACCCACCGGAGCGGTAGGCGTCCTGATCGCCCGCCATCAGCCGCGCAACCCCAACGGGTGGCTGCTGCTCGGCATCGCGGCGGCTCTCCTGCTGAGCACTGTCGCCGGGGCGTACGCGCTGATTGTGTACCACATCGGCCGCCACCTCCCGTTCGGGTCGGCAAGCCTGATCTTGTACCAGCTGTGGTCACCGGCCCTCGTGCTGTACCTGTTGATAATCTTGCTCTTCCCCGACGGCCACGTACCCGCCCCCCGCTGGCGGTGTGCCGTGTGGGCCTACAGCCTGCTCTGCGGAGGCTATCTGGCGCTGCTGATCGGGATGGTGGTCGACGCCATCGATCGGCACCGGCTCCAAGTCGATAGCTACGGCGGCCTGACCGCGATTGACTACCCGGCAGGCCGGTTCGCCCTGGCCCAGGACACCGTCCTCGTCCTGACCCTGGCGCTCGGGCTCAGCTTCATCGCGCGACAGCTGCTCACCTGGCGCCGGTCGTCCGGGGTGCGACGCCAGCAGCTGAAGTGGCTGATGGCCGGGGCCGTCATCGCCGTCGTGTGTGCCGCGCTGAGCGTGCCCGGCTACACCGCGCCGTCCGGCCTCTGGGCGTGGCTGAACGGTGTGCTCAGCATCGGCTTCGTCGCGCTGCCGGTCAGCATCGGCGTGGGCATCCTGCGGTACCGGCTGTACGAGATCGACCGGCTGATCTCCAGGACGCTGGCATACACGATCGTCACGGGACTGCTGATTGCGGTCTACCTCGCGCTGGCCGCTATGGCCCACACTGTGGTGCCGCTGCGATCGCCGTTCGCTGTTGCCCTGGCGACGCTGGCCGCCGTCGCGGTGTTCAACCCGCTGCGCCGCCGCGTCCAGCGAGCGGTGGACAGGCGGTTCAACCGCGCTCGCTACGACGCCGAGACGATAATCGCGGGGTTCGCCACCCGCATGCGGGACGCAACCGACTTGGAGGAAATCCGCCTCGACCTCCTCGCCGTCGCCCATCAGGCACTGGAGCCCGCGCATATCTTGCTCTGGCTGCCCGGCAGCGTTCAGCGGGAACCCCGGGAACTAGATGAGTGATTCCCGGGGCTGATCGGTGGCGATCAGGGGAACGGAACGGAAAGCGCCCCGCGAGTAGGATCCATTTTCATGGATAAACCGTGGGCCATTTCGGGGGTGGACCTGCACCTGGACCTGTCCGGAAGCCGGGTGCGGGCAGGTCTGGAGACGGCGCTGCGGGAAGCGGTCCAGGCTGGGCGGCTGGCACCAGGGACGCGCCTGCCTTCGACCCGGGCGCTGGCTGCGGATCTGGGCATCGCCCGGAACACGATCGCCGAGGCCTACGGTCAGCTCACCGCCGAGGGCTGGCTGACTGCCCAGCAGGGTTCGGGCACCCGTGTTGCTGCCGCCGCCGAGGTTTCTGTTGCGTCGGCGGCTAGTACCGGGATCTCGCCAGAGACCGGGCAGAGTCGTTACGACCTGCGGCCCGGATGGCCCGATTTGTCGGCGTTTCCCCGAGCCAGGTGGCTGTCCGCTACGCGCAAGGCCCTATCGGCCGCGCCCATCAGTGCGCTGGGCTATGGCGACCCGCGCGGCCTGCCCGAACTGCGCGAGGTGCTCGCGGCTTACCTGTCCCGAACCCGAGGGGTGCGGGCCGCGCCGGACCGGATCGTGGTCTGTACCGGGTTCACGCAGGCCCTGGCGCTGCTGAGCCAGGTGCTGCCCCTCTGCGGGGTCACCAGGGTCGCGGTGGAGGGATACGGGCATGCCGGCCCTGTCCGGGTGCTTTCCGCCTCGGGCCTTGTTCCCGTCATGCTTGACGTAGATGACGGCGGCGCGGTCCTGGGGAATGCACTCGGTGCCGAGGCGTTGCTGCTTACCCCGGCGCACCAGTTCCCGCTCGGCTCGGTGCTGTCACCGCGGCGCCGTGCGGGCGCCGCCCGCTGGGCGGTCGGCAGCGGCGGGCTGATCATCGAGGACGACTACGACGGGGAGTTCCGCTACGACCGCCAGCCGGTTGGCGCCCTGCAGGCGCTGGCCCCCGAGCACGTCATCTACGCCGGCACCGTCAGCAAGACCCTGGCGCCGGGGGTGCGGCTGGGCTGGCTGGTACTTCCAGCCCGCTTGGTCGATGCCGTAGCCGAGGCCAAGAACCTGACGGATACGCAGACGAGCAGCTTCGCGCAGCTCACGCTCGCTGAGTTCATCACCTCCGGGGCCTACGACCGGCACATCCGCCGGTCCAGGCTCGCCTACCGGCAGCGTCGCGACCGGCTCATCGCCGCGCTTGCCCAGCACGCGCCAGGAGCGCGGGTCACCGGGATCGCCGCCGGCCTTCACGCGGTCTTGGAGCTGTCCGACGGCCAGCAGGAAGACCAGGTTGTCGAGCACGCGGCCGTTCGTGGCCTGGCTATCGAGGGCCTCGGCAGCTACGCGCTCCGCGACCACGTTCGGAGGCCTGCCCTTGTCATCGGCTACGCCACACCACCGGAGCACGCCTACACCACGGCCATCGCCCGGCTCACTGCGGCGCTCCAGGACCAGTAGGCGACCCGGCGCCAGGTGCGCGGGGCTGGGCGCTGAACGCGAGCGCGGCCCTCAGTGACCTTGTCCTGGACCGCGCCCATATCGTTCCTGGGCAGGAATGGCCCATGTTTTCTTCATGGAAATGGATCTTACACACGGGCCGCTTCCCGCCTACCGTTGGTTTCATGACAACGACTGAGAACAGCAGCAGCATCGCTGCAGCCGCGCCGCAAATCCCTGTCCGGCTCGACTTCGACGCCCACGCAGCCGGGTTCGCCCGCGCCATGTCGCACCTGGACCAGGCCGCGACCAAAGAACTGGATGCAGCCGGCATCAGCCCCCTGCTGCGGGAGCTGATTCGCATCCGCGCCTCCCAGCTCAACGGGTGCGCCTACTGCCTCGACATGCACGCCAAGGACGCTCGCGCGGCTGGCGAGGCCGAGCAGCGCCTGTACGCGCTGCCCGCCTGGCGAGAGACTCCCTTCTTCACCGAGCGGGAGCGGGCCGCACTTGCCCTCACCGAGGACGTGACCCTGATGGCCGATGAGCACGTGCCCGCCGCCGCCTATGATGCCGCCGCCGCACAGTTCACACCCCGCGAGATCGCCGCGATCTTGTCCCTCATCGTCACCATCAACGCCTGGAACGCCATCGGCGTGACTACCCGCGCCTGGACCCCAGGTTCCTATCAGCCCTGACACCGGGAAAACACAACCCAGAGGCACGGATCGCAGGAGGGTCTAGTGGGATCAGCACAACAGGGGATGGCCGGGCGAGCGTCTGACCCGGCCTTCCCCCTTCACACCGGCGATATGGACTGGATACCCACCGGCGATGGCAAGTCGTTCCGGCCGCTGCGGTTCGAGCCGGACGGATGGACTGAACTGATGCGCCTGGAACCGGGCAGCGTGGTCTCACTGCACCGGCACACCGGCGAGGTGCACGCCTTCAACCTGTCGGGGACAAGAGAGATCCTGGGCACCGGCGAGTTCGCCGGCCCCGGCAGCTACACCTACGAGCCTGCCGGGACCACCGACTCCTGGCGGGCCGTCGGTGACCAGCCATGCGTCCTGCACCTCAAGGTCACCGGAGCGGTCCAGTACCTCGACCTCGACGGGAAGGTCACCGAGACAGCCGATGCCATATCCCAGCGCGCTATCTACCTGAACTGGTGCGCCCAGCATGACGCAAAGCCCGCTGCGCAGATCCTCGGCAGCCACTCTCCCTAGCACCGCCGCGGTCGACGCGGCCGCGGGGCAAGGTGGAACGCGAGCTCCGGGTGGAGCGCGATGGGGGCGGGAGCCGGGTCACGCCACCTGTCCCCGCAGCGTGTCGCCGTCGACCAGCGCGGCCAGGTCGACTGAGTCGGCGATGGCGTCGTAGCCGGCGTGGCCCGGGTGCAGGTGGTCGCCGCTGTCGTAGGCGGGCAGCAGCCGCCTCGGGTGCCGGGGGTCGAGCAGGATCCGGTCGAAGTCGGCGACGTCGTCGAACGCGCCGCTCCAGCGGATCCACTCGTTGACCGCCTCCCGCAGCCGGTTCCCGGCGTGGCTGTAGAACCCGGCCCCCTCGTGCGGCTGCAGGGTCGCGCCGATGATGGTCAGGCCGCTGGCGTGGGCGGCCTCAATCAGCCGGGTGTAGGCGCTGGCGACCGTGCCGAGGTCGAGGCCGGGGCGGGTGGCGACGTCGTTGGTGCCCTCCCAGAGGATGACCGCGCGCACCCCGGACTGCTGGACGGCGTCGCGGACGAACCGGTTGAGCGCGCTCGGCCCGCAGGTCCCGTTGTCCGACAGCAGCCGGTTCCCGGCGATGCCCGCGTTGAGCACCGTCATCCGTTCCCCGTCGGGCAGCCTGAGCAGCCGCCGGGAGAGTTCGTCGGGGTAGCGCTCGTTCGTGTCCGGGGCGGAGCCGATGCCGTCGGTGGTCGACGGGCCGAAGGCCACGACCGCGCCGCGCAGGGACGGGTTGACCACATCCACGCCGTCCAGGAAGTACCAGGACTGGCTGGCGCGGGCGAAGGCCCCGCCGTCGGCGTCCGCGCCGTGCCCGGCCCCCTCGGCCTGGTAGCTGGTGGTCAGCGCGGCCGGGTGCCAGCTGGCGGGGCCGGTCGCGTCGGGCAGGCCGAGGGACACCGCCAGGTCGGTGCCGTCCTCGGTCCGCAGCGGCACCGGGTCGCTGAACAGGCGCTGCCCGGCCGGGATGACGGCCGTCCGCCGCCCGGCGAAGGTGACGGCGCACGATGTGCCTGGCACGGTCGCCGCCCCGGTCCGCCGGACCGCGACGTGTGCGTCGCCGACCGTGAGCGGCCGGTCGCCGAATATGTTGGACAGCCGGATCCGCACGGCGCTGCCGCCGGCGCTGATCCGGACGATGCTGCGAAGGGTCTGGTCGCGGAACCCGTCCCGCGACCGCCCGGAGTCCGCCGCGCCGACCAGCGCGCAGCTCCAGGTGCCGATCCACGTCATGCGCACCCCTGGGGGGAACAGGGCGAGCGTGCCGGTGGATACCGGCCGCGGCGCAGACATACCCAGCCAGTAATGCCATCAATCTGGTAGGAATACCCTATTTGGCGCCGTGGGCGCCGGCCGCACGTCGGCGTGCCGGTCGAGTCCCCCGCGCGTCAGTTCTGATCAGCTCTCGCCAGCAGTCCACGTTACGGAGCCGGCGGCTGAGAGATCCATGGGGCTTATCTCCTACCGCGCACGCGTAGCGCTAGGTCGGACTCGCCCGTAGGCTGGCGATCAGTGGGGGGACTTTGAGGAGCGGTGGTGAGCATGCCTGCTTCGATCGAGGTGTTGATAATAGGCGCGGGGCCGTCAGGGCTGTTCGCGGCCATAGAGCTTGCGCGCCGGGGGGTGCAGGCCCGGGTTGTCGAGCGTGAGCCCGGCCCGCACACCCAGGCCCGCGCTACTGCGATACAGCCGGGAACGCTGGAGATTTTCGCTAGGGCGGGTGTGGTGGACCGTGTGCTCGCCGAATCGGTTCACCTAGGGTTCGCAAGGCTCTTCGATGCGCGTGTCAGGCAGGTGGGCGAGATAGCGTTCGCCGGCGTCGGCTGCCCGTGGGAATTCCAGTGCAGCCTGCCGCAGTGGCGGACCGAGCGAATCCTCGCCGACCGACTCGCGGAACTCGGCGGCACCGTGGAACGCGGTGTCGAGGCGGTCAGTGTCCGACAGCGCGATGATGGCGTGCTTATCGGGCTAAAGCGGGCGGACGGGACCGCTGACACCGTCGAGGCAAGCTGGGTCATCGGCGCCGGCGGCGCGCACAGCGTGACCCGGGAGTCGATGGCCGAGACCCTGGTGGGCACGACCTACCCGGGCACTTCGCTGGTTGCCAGCGGGATCATGACATGTGACCTGCCGCGAGACGGTTCGGCATTGATCGCCAGCCCGGAAGGCTGGGTCCTGGTCGTACCCCTTCCCGGCGGACACTGGCTCACCTTTGTGGGGGACCTCGACGAGGGCGAGGCCCGGCGGCTGACGAGTGACCCGGCGACTGGCGCGGTAGCCGCAATGATCGAGCGGCGGGTCGCACGGGGGATCCGTATGGAGGAGGTCGCCTGGGCAGCCCCGTTCCGGATGCACCGTCGGCTGGTTCCCCAGCTTGCCGATAGACGGTGCTTTCTGCTGGGTGATGCCGGGCATCTGTCTAGTCCGTTCGGCGGTGAGGGCCTGAACTCGGGTATCCAGGATGGCTGCAACCTGGGCTGGAAGCTCGGGCTAGAGCTACGCGGCCACGGCCGCCCCCGCCTGCTGGAAAGCTTCGCAGCCGAGCGCCTCGCCGCCGACCGGAAGGTCCTCATAGTCTCCGACCGCCTGCATGAGCTGGCGTACCGCGCTGTCGAGTCGGCGCGGACCGGTATCGTTCCCGTTCCGCCGACGCCAGCAGAGGTGGCGGCCATGGTGCAGACGCGCTCGATGCTGGACGTTTCCTATGCTGGCAGCTCCCTCGTCGGCGAGTACACCCGCGGGCACGCGGACGCCGATGGCTCCGGCTCCTGGCGACCGCTACCCTGATCGCGCCGCGCTGGCCGGTGCCGACCATCACCTTCTTCTCTTCAGCGCCGCCGAGGACGCGGATGTCATGCGCCTGCGGCACCGGTGGCGGGGGCTGGTGGAGATAAGCCACGCCACTGGCGACCCCAGGCGCGCCGGGCTGGCTACCGGGAACGCGGTCCTGGTGCGCCCTGACGGGCACATAGGCTTCCGAGCCCCGGCCAACTCAGTTGGACTGGGCGCACTCGATTCCCACCTCGACTCTTACCTCATCCCGGCTAACGCCTGAGATTAAGCAGGCCCGCGCAACAACCGAACGCGCCGAAGGCCCCTGGTGGCGATCATGTGTAGCCCAGAATGAGGCGGTCCCTGTCATCGTGGTCCTGCCCGGGGGGGCCGATGTTGACCACCAGGATCGACTTCCAGCGGCCGTCCGGGAAGAAATCGGCGTCCAGAGCGGCCGGAGCTGGGTCTGGGTCTCACAGCGGAGCGGGCTGGTACGGCAGGGCGCGGGCTGGCCCCGAACATCGCTACGCCAATCTAGGAAGCTGTTCTCCCGGGCCGCGGTGATCCTCATGCCCGCCGTCCGCCGTCGACCGACAGCGCGATCCCGGTGACGTAGGCGGCGGCGTCCGAGCTGAGCCAGACCGCGGCCGCGGCGGCCTCCTCAGGTGTGGCCAGCCGGCCGAGCGGCGTGATCGCCTCCTGCTGCGCGAGCATGCCGGTCCCGGCCGCCACCTTCTCGAGCCCGGGGGTGCGGGTCGGGCCGGGGCAGACGGCGTTGACCCGGATGTTGTCCGGCGCGTAGTCGACCGCGGCGACCTTGGTGAGCCCGACGACGCCGTGCTTGGCGGCCACGTAGGCGGGTGCGTGCGGGATCGCGTACAGGCCCCCGTTGGAGGCGATGTTGACGATCGCGCCGCCGCCGTTGAGCTTCATCAGCGGCAGCTCGTACTTCATGCACAGGAAGGTCCCGGCCAGGTTGACGCGGATCACGCGCTCGAACTCGTCCAGGGTCATCTGGTCGAGCTGCCGGTTGTGTGAGGCCACGCCGGCGTTGTTCACGGCGAAATCGAGGTGACCGTACGCCGTAACCGTGCGCTCGACGGCCGCCTGCACGGAGCGTTCGTCGGCGATGTCGACGGTGACGGTCAGTGCTTCCCCGCCGTCTTTCCTGATCAGCTCGGTGGTCTCGGCCGCTGCCAGCTCGTCGATGTCGAGCACGGCGACCGCGGCGCCCGCCTGGGCGAACTGCCGGGCCGCGGCGCGGCCGATCCCGCTGCCCGCGCCGGTGACCAGTCCCGCCTTGCGGGGAGCGGCGCTCATGCCAGCGGCTCGTGGTTCGCCCAGCCGGCCTTGTACGGGTACCGGGACTGCCAGCGTTCGATGACCTCGCCGATGCCGGGTGCGGCGAACGCCTTCGCCAGCGCGTCGGTGTCGGGCAGGGTGACCTGCACGATCGCGGTCGCGATCAGCGCCGGGATGGCCTCCTCGCCGGGGATGGGGATGTGCCGCCGGGTCACGACCGACTGCACGAAACCAGTGTCGAGCAGTACCCGTTCGATGTCCGCGAGGTACTGGTCGAGCTCGGCGTCGGGCAGCGGCTGATCGAAGGAAACGATCATCGTGTGGTTGATCATGCATTCATTCTTAGTGGCGTCCGGCGCTGGCGTCCAAGACCGGTTCGGTCTTCGGCGATAACCTGGGGGCATGACCGAACTGGAGACGCGGGAGCTTGAGTACTTCATCGCGGTTGCCGACGAGCTGCACTTCGGCCGGGCCGCCGTCCGGCTCTCGATCGCCCAGCCGGCCTTGTCGAAGGCGATCCGGCGGATCGAGACCCGGCTCGGCGTCCCGCTGTTCATCCGCTCTAGCCGGCACGTCGAGCTCACCCCGGCCGGGAAAGCGCTGCAGGAGCACGGGCGGCACGCGCTCAACGCGGTCGGCGCCGCCGCACGGAGCGCCCGGCGCGCCGGCGACACCCAGGTCCACCTGCGGCTCGTGCTCAAGCCCGGCGGCGACGCCGGCCTGCTGTCCGGGATTCTGGCCGAGTACGCCCATCAGCCCGACGCTCGCCGGGTGGACATCCTGTTCAGCGGTCCCGCCGACCGGGCCGACTTCCTGCACGACGGCCGGGCCGACGTCGGCCTGCTCTACGCGCCGTTCGACGACCTCGACGGCCTGGACCACGAGACGCTGCACACCGAGGACCGCGTGGTCATCGTCCCGTCCGGGCACAGGCTGGCCGGGCGCGCCTCGGTGCGGATGTCCGACCTGGAGGGTGAGACGCTGCCCCGCGGTAAAGGGATCCCCGCAGGCGACGGCACCGGGCCCGAGGTCGCCGACGTGGTCCAGATGGTCCACATGATCGCGCTCGGCCGGACAATCGCGGTGCTGCCTCGCTCCCTGGTCGAACCGGCCCCGGCCGGCCTGGCCTGCGTCCCGGTGACCGACGCGCCGCCCAGCCGCCTCGTGCTCGCCTGGAACTCCCGCGACCGCCGGCCGCTGGTCGCGTCGTTCGTCGCCGCCGCGCTGGCCAGCAGCCGGAGATGATGAGCTGCCGGGCGGTCTCCTTACCGAGCCCCTTGTTCGATCCGGTAATCAGCGTGGTTGTCATGCTCCCAGGCTCGTCGGGAGGTATTGGTCAAGGCACAGCCGGCAGACGTCATGGACGCCGAGCGGGCCGAAACACGCGACCGCGATAGCAGGCGGGGCAGGGACGACCCAGTCGCCGCAGCACCCGCACGGGCCGAGCGGACGCCAGTCGCAGGCACGGTCAGCAGCGTGCTCGTGGTGGGGGAAGGCGCAGCAGAAAGGCGCAGGGGCTGCCATCAGGGTCTCGGACGTGGCCGAACGCCTCCTTCCTAGGTGGGGAGTGGTCGCGCACGCCTGGCGGCACCACGGGAGCGAGCAACTCCCGGGTACCAACGACCGTCGTGCCGATCGGAGCGTAGCAGTGAAAGCACTGTCTAATCAAATTTCAATGTGGTAGCGTTTTCACTAGAAATGGAAGTGGCATAGTTGTCTCTGGAGCTTAGGAGTAGTGGTGACTGACCCCGCCGTAGTGACGGCCGCGGACATCGCTCGGCTTGCGGGCGTCACGCGGGGCACCGTGTCCAACTGGCGGAGGCGGCACGACGACTTTCCGGAGCCTGTGGGCGGCACGGACGCCAGCCCTGCCTACGACAGGGCTGAGGTGGAGGACTGGCTCGCCGCGCGTGGTGCACTGCCGGAACTGCCGCCTCTTGAGCGACTCTGGCGAGCCGTGACGGACGCGGCTGGCGAAGAGGATCTCGGCAGGGTGATAGGCCATTCGGCGGCCGCCCTGACCCTCCTTTCCGCGATTGGAGTCGTGGACCAGGCGGGTCCGGCCGGGTCGGCGGCAGCCGATGCGCCGCGTGCAGACGTTGACGCCGGTTCCCCTCCCGAGGTGACCGACGCCGGCGGCCGGTTGAACGGTGTGCTTGAGGACGTGGCGCGTGAGATCGGCGCGACCCCGGCGCTCCGCGGGCTGATCGGCCGGTATGGCGATGCCGCTGGGATATCGATCACCCCCAAGCCCGTCGCCGACCTGATGGCCGGCCTGGCCGTGCCTGCTGGCGGCACTGTCCTCGACCCGGCCTGCGGAACTGGTGAGCTACTCATCGCCGCCCTCGACTGCGGCGCGGCCCGTGTCCGGGGCCAGGAGCTGGACCCGGCACCGCGGCACCTGGCATTCTCGCGGCTGTCGACGCGCCTTCAGCCGTGGGATGTTGACGACGACGCAGAGCCGTTCGGGGACGAGGACGGGCCGCAGATAACTGCATACGTCCGCGCCGGGGACTCGCTGCTCGCTGACGGGTTCACGCGCTTGCGGGCTGATGCGGTGCTGTGCCACCCGCCGTTCGGCACCCGGGAGTGGGGCCAGGACGAGCTCGCTGCCGACCCTCGCTGGGATTATGGCCTTCCGCCCAAGTCGGAGCCCGAGCTCGCCTGGGCGCAGCATGCCCTGGCGCACCTTAAGCCCGGTGGACGCGCGGTCATGCTGATGCCGCCAGCGCTCGCCTCGCGCCCGTCCGCTCGCCGTATCCGCGCCGAACTGTTGCGCCGGGGCGCGCTGCGGGCGGTTATAGCGCTGCCGGTCGGCGTCGTCCGCCCTCTTCATGTCCCGGTCCACCTGTGGGTCCTCGACAGACCGGGCGGCACCGATCCGGCCGATCCCCGGGTGCTCCTGGTCGATGGTGCGTCGTCCGCCGATGGCGCCGGCGACGGCAGTACTGCCGCGGACGGTAATGACGTGTCCGATGGGTGGCCGATGGTGGCAGCGGCGGTGCAACGTGCCTGGCAGGCGTTCATCGCCGATGAGGAAACCACAGGAGAGCCGGGACTTTGGCAGGCCGTTCGGGTAATCGACGTGCTCGACGAGACAGTCGACCTGTCCCCGGCCAGGCACATAACGCCAACGGAGGGCACAGCGACGCCGGCACAAACCGCCGAGCGGACGCGGGCGCTCATTCGACGGTTGCGTGACGCCCTAGACGAAGTGCGAGCCGGCCTGCCCGGCGAGAACTGGCCTCCGGCGAAGGAACCGCCGTTCTGGCACTTGGTCACGATCGCGGAGCTTGTCCGGCGGGGGATGGCGGAGTTCTACCGGGCATCAAGTAGCACGGCTGACATCCAGGTCAAAGCCGGTGACGTGCTTGTCCGGGTCGGACCTGGTGGTCCAGCGCGATCTGCCGCCGGTTCGGGCGTCGCGGTCGCCACTGTCGCTTCGGACCTGGATGACGGGATGCCGCTCGGCCGCCACCTGCATCTGATCCGCCCGGATACCAGCGCGCTCGACCCCTGGTTCCTCGCGGGTTTCCTCGCCGCGACGTCAAGCGTCCAGCAGGCTAGCTATGGGACATCCTTCATGCGGATCGACGCGCGCCGACTTGTCGTACCGCTCCTGCCCCTTGCAGGCCAACGCGAGTACGGTGCGGTGTTCGGGAAGATGCGTGACCTCGATGCGGCGGTGACCGAGCTCGCCGGCCTGGCTTCCGGCCTCACGGAGTTGGTCAGCAAGTCCCTCGCCGATGGCGTACTGCTGCCGGCCACCGACTCGAATACGGCGACCGACCCGAGCGGGGCAACGGGAGGGCGGAAATGAATTGCACCAACCATCACATGATGGAATCCGCGCAGACGCTGGCCTCCGCCTACATCGTGCTCCGGCTAATCCTTCACAACGACGCCGCATGAGCCCAGCCGCCTCCCTGACCTCTGCTGGCCCCCCGGTCCTGAAAAAATGGACAGATGGATGAGAAAGCAATAGTGGGGGCGCGTGGAACAAGCGGCCGTTATGGATGATTTCCTTGTTCAGGCGCGTGGGTGCCGCTTTTGTGGGTCATTCGTGCTCTGGGCGGGGCGGGAGGCCAATGGTTGGGTGGGCCTAGGACGCGCCAATTCGGCGCGGGGTCACCGAAGGAGAGCTTCGGCTCATGAGAAAGATCAGGCTGGTTTCGGCCATGGCGGCGATCGGCACCACGGGTGCCGTGCTGGCCATGGCCGTCGCCCCGTCGAGCGCGGCCGAAGCCGCGACCTCGGCCCGGGGAAACACCTCTGCGGCGGCCGCGGCTTCGCAGGCATGCTCCAAGCGCGTGGCCATGCGGCCTGCGGTGCACTTCAACCCGCAGACGGCGAGCGTCGCGCAACTGAACGCGCACGACTTCCCGCCTCCGCCGCCAACGGCCGACAAGGCCGCGCACGCGACCTGGGAGCGGTACGTCAGCATGTACCTATCAGGCCGGGCCTGGGAGTCAGAGCCGTGCACCCCGAACGAGGCCCTACAGCCCTCCCCCGGTACGCCCGACAGCGCCGCCAACTTCTGGTCGGGATACGTCGCGCACAACGCCAGCTACACCGACGTCGAGTCCTCGTGGGTCGTCCCGGTTGCCAGCGGCAAGGGCACGTCCGCGAACTGGGTCGGCATCGGCCTCGGGGACGCCGTGGGGTATCCGCTGGTGCAAGCGGGTGAGTACACGCCGGCGAACGGGGATTCCTACGCCTTCATGGAGGTAGCCACCGCGCTGAGCGGGATCATCCCGTCGCCGATCTATAAGGTACCCGGGCTGACCAACATCGGCGGTCACCTGCTGTTCGTCCACGTGACCTTCGACTACAACGGAGCGAGGTCGATCCACTTCGTCGATGAGACGACCGGTGGCAACTACCACCCGACGCCGCCGCCGCTACCGCTCGGCGGCGGGAAGCCTGACGGGCATGCGGAAGTCGTCACCGAGGACCCGGGAATGGAGGCGCAGCCGCTCGCGGACTTCCGCCAGGTCAGCTTCATTTTCAGCCAGGCGGCCTCCCTGCAGCACGGCTGGCAGTACTTCGGCGAGACATCGGAGTACAGCCTGGAGATGACCGACAAGGCCGGGCACGTCATGGCGCGGCCGGACGCGGTCGACTTGAGCGGCGATTTCTCGAACTTCTGGGAGCGGGCCACCTGATCAGGGACCACCGTCCAAGGTCCCTGGCTGGTTGTGGCCGCTCCAGGTCGCACTAGTCGTGGGGGTACCTATGCCGGGTCATGGCTGGATTTGTCCGGAGTAATGACAAGGCTCACGTAGTGGCAGGTGCGGTCGCCGCCGGGCGTGTTTCCGGCCAGTGCTGTGACCGCCTCGGTGATCTGCTCGACCAGTGCGGCGGTTTCCTCCTTGGTCAGCCATACCGCTGCCTGCCGGTAGGCCACCCCGTCCGCGGCGGGATCGGCGTTGTCGTGGGCGAGGTAGCGGTCGAAGTCGGCTATCAGCGAGGCGGAAAACGCGGTGAATGCCCGTCGGTGCTCCTCTTGGGTCATCGCGGCCCGGGCCGCCGGGTCGATTACCGCGTTCTCCTGGCGCAGCCTGTAGCTGCGCTTGACTCCGCCGCGCACCCGCTTTTCGCCAGCCACCTCCAGGACGCCCGCGTCCGCGAGCGCGGACACGTGCCGGTACAGGGTGGCCGAGGAGACGTCGGGCAGGCGGTCGCGTAGCTGCGGGGTCGTTAGCGGGCCGGCAGCGGACAGCGTCTGAACAATCCGTAGCCGGACTGGATGCAGGAGAAGGTCGGCGGTTGCCATGCGCAAATCTTCTCATGTTTGATATGGTTCTCAAAGTTGAGAAACAGTGGAAGGTGGCGGAATGCGTGACATCGACCTGACCCTCCCGTCTGATGACGGCCTGCCCATAGCCGGCACACTGACCCTCCCCGACGGCCCCGGCCCGCACCCGGCTGTCCTGCTGCTGTACGGATCTGGGCGCGCTGACCGCGACTCCAATGCCGGGCGGCTAAGGCTGAACCTCGGCGGTCCGCTGGCCTCGGCGCTGGCCGCAGAGGGAATCGCCACGCTGCGCTATGACCGGCGCGGGGTGGGTGCCACTCCCGGTGACTGGCGTGCGACTGGCTTCACCGATAACCGCGATGATGCCGCCGCGGCGCTCCGCTGGCTGGCGGTCCGGCCTGACATCCGGGCGGAGGCCATCAGCGTGATCGGTCACAGCGAGGGCGCCATCCACGCGATGTCGCTCGCCGCGCGTTCCGGCGTGACGGCCGCCGTGCTACTGGCGGCCGTTGCCCGGCCCGGCGAGGATGCCCTGCGCTGGCAGGGTTCGATGATCTCCCGCGATTTGCCCGCTCCGCTCCGGCCCCTTCTCAAGCGACTGGCCGAGTGGTACCTGGCCAGGGTCAAGGCGACCAGCACTAATGCCGCCCGCGTCGCCGGGATGCCGGTCAACGCCCGCTGGATGCGGCAGATGCTGATCCATGACCCTCGTCCGGACCTGCGTGCGATCACCGTCCCCGTGCTCGCGATCACCGGCAGCAAGGACATCCAGGTCGACCCCGCCGACCTGGCAGTGATCCGCCGGCTGGTACCCGGGGCGGTCGAGACTCGCGAGATCCCTGACCTCACTCACATGCTGCGCTGCGACCGTGGCCGGCCCTCGGTGCGGTCCTACCGCCGCCTGCTGCGCGCCCCGGTCGACGCCGACCTGGTCGCCGAGATCACCCACTGGCTCGCCCGCCAGCTCACCGTGCCCCAGACGCAGCGCGTCTGACAGTGGCGCCGGCGGGCCACAGCCGTTCGTCCCCGGGATGGCGGCGGCAGGGACCTTCCAGCATCCCGGCCGCCGCCGCGTTGCTTGTTGTTGGCGACTAGTTGGCGAACGGGTTGGTCGTCCAGTTCGCCGGGTTTGTGCCGAGGAACTTGAAGAGGGGCAGCAGTACCTTGACCCCGGACGGGCCGAGCGGGGTGGGCAGGTAGGCCACCCTGTCTTGCTCGAATCCCATCCCGACAGTGCCGGTGCTCTTCTTGCTCATCCGGGCGCCCGCGCACGCAATCGCCGCGGAGTGATCCGCCTGGATCGCCCACGTCACGCCGTTGTAGGTAGCGAACGTAGTCCCGGAGAAAGCGAATCCCGCACAGTCCGCCGTGTCGCCGGAGCTGAAGGCCTGGATGTTCAGCGGGTCCTTGGTGTTCGGCGCGTCCCTGGGCACGAGGGTCGTTTCGACGGAGGTGAGGCGCCCGTTGACGAATTCTCCGGTCACCTCGCCCACCGTCCAGCCAGTTGGGAGCGCGGGCGAGAACTGGTAGGGGAACGTGAAGGACTGCTGGGCCCACGTTGTGAGCTGACGAAGCGCGTGGCGGAGGGACTCGCGCGTGTCCACCGTGGCGAATCCGCCGGTGGTAGCAGGTGGAACATCGAACCGTTCGGTGGAAATCTCTGCCGTCCACCGACGGCGCCGCCAGCTCAGGAACGTATTGAGCATGACTTTGTGGGCGTAAGCCTCTGGCGCCTCCATGACAGACACCCGGGTCGACGCCGATCGGGGCGAACGAGACCACAGACATCAACGACATGGCCACGACCGCGGTCGAGGTCGGCACCGGCGCGCTGCTGTCGAGCTCCAGCTACCATGCCATGACTGACCCGAACCTGCTGGGCTTCGGGCACGCGCAGTCCAGCTGCGCGCCCAGCTGCTTCAAGCAGACGAACATATACAACTTCGGCCTCGGCGTCGTGCGGTCCGGATCGTGGCTGGTGCAAGACCCGCTCCTCAGCGGCGAGGGCTCAACGGAGGCCTACCTTCCCTCTCAGAAGATCGCCATCGCCGCGGTCGTGACCTTCTTGCCGGGAGCGTTCGACTCACAGGGGAACTACTCGAACTCCAGTGAGCAGATATTCCAAGCCATCGGTGCGTACCTGGCACCCAACGATGCGCCACCGTCATAGCGCGTCTTGTTCGCCCCGGTGGTCAGTGTCGTGGTCATGTGCTCACCAGCCCAGCTCGCCGTCGTCTTCCTGGAACGTGCCAGTGGGCCCTTCCTTGCCGATCGTGGCCATCCGGACGATGGTCCTGGCGCTGATCTCGACCGGCCGGCCGCCGGAGTTCTGCACCCCGCCGAGCTCGGTCGCGGTGTAGCCAGGCTCGACCGCGTTGAACTTCACCTCAGGCACGGCCCGCGCGTACTGGACGGTGAGCATCGAGACGGCCGCCTTGCTCGCGCCGTAGACGATGGCCAAGACCTGCGAGGCCGGCCGCGACGGCTCGTGGTTGGCCCAGAACGAGCCGAGCGCGCTCGAGATGTTAACGACGACAGGGTTCTCCGACCTGCGCAGGAGCGGGAGCGCCGCCTCGGTGACCCGGATGATGCCAACGGCATTCGTGTCGAACACCCGCAGCGCATCCGGCCCGTTGAGCGCGAGCATCCCGATGCCGGCGTTGTTGACCAGGACGTCGAGCCCGCCGTCGGCCTCGATCTGAGCGAAGGCGGAGGTGACTGAGGCGTCGTCGGTCACGTCGAGCTGAACGAACCGGGCGCCAAGCTCGTCGGCTGCCTCACGGCCACGGGCCTTGTCGCGGGCGCCGACGTACACGGTGTGCCCGGCGGCGGCGAGCTGCCTGGCGGTCTCCTTGCCGAGGCCCTTGTTCGCCCCGGTGATCAGTGTGGTTGTCATGCTCCGAGTCTGCGTCGTGCCCCCCGCCTGCGGGAAGTGGTCCCGTTGTCGTAGGACTGGCAGGGCCACCACAGCGCGCGCCGGGTAGCGCAGACTGGATGCGTGGAGTCGTGGGAGTTCGGCCAGGCCGTACGCCGCTGGCGCGACCGGGCCGCCCCGGAGACGGTGGGGGTGCCGGTCGGTGGCCGCCGGCGCGCTGCCGGGCTGCGCCGCGAGGAGCTCGCCGGGCTGGCGGCCATCTCGGTGGACTACCTGACCCGGCTGGAGCAGGGACGGGCCACCTCACCGTCGTCGCAGGTCGTGGAGGCTCTCGCCCGGGCGCTGCGGCTGTCGGACACCGAGCGGGAGCTGCTCTTCCGGCTCGCGGGCCAGGCCGCGCCGGGGCGCGATGTCGTCCCGACGCGCATCACGCCGAGCGTGCAGCGCCTGCTCGACCGGCTCTCGCACACTCCGGTCGCCGTGTACGACGCCGCGCACAACCTGATCGTGGCCAATCAGCCTTACGACGCGCTGATGGGCGCAACCACGGCGTGGCACGGGATCGAGCGCAACGGGGTCTGGCGCAACCTCGTCGGCCCCGGCAGCCGCACCGTCCACACGGCCGAGGAGCAGGCCCGCTTCGAATCCCTGCTCGTCGCCGACCTGCGCATGACCGCGGCACGCTATCCCGCCGACCGCGAGCTCAAGCGGCTGATCGCCGAGCTGACCTCGCACAGCCCGCGTTTCGTCGAGCTGTGGGAGTCGGGCGAGGTCGGCTCGCCCCAGGATCAGTCCCGGCATAAGGTCATCGACCACCCCGACGTCGGACTCATCGCGCTCGACTGCGACGCCCTCATCGTCGCCGGCGACGACCTGCGGATCTTGGTCTACACCGCCGAACCCGGCACCGAGGACGCCGAACGGCTCGCGCTCGCCGTCGTCCTCGGCACGCAGGCACTCATCGACTAAGCGCTTGGGGGCGAGGAGCGGCTCAAGGTGCTGGGTGGCGGGCTGCGGCGTCGCGGATGATGCGTAGCAGCTGAGTGCCGCCGTCAGCGAGAGAGCCGTCGTTCTCGATCACCGCGTCTGCGCGATGCCCCGGGGCCGGGTCAGGGCGGGCCAGGCGCTGCCTGATGCCAGGTTCGGTCTCACGGCGGCGGGCGCTCAGCCGCTGCTCGCGTACTTGCTCCGACACGGTCACGCGGACCACGACGAGCCGCTGGTAGCGTGCCTTAAGTTCGCTGATCACGCTGCGAGAGACATTGGCGACGATGACGAGGCCGTCACGAACCTCCGCGTCGACCGACATTGGGATTCCATAGTGGAGCCCGTGCGCTTGCCACCACACAGCGAAGGCGCCGCAGTCGCGCGCCTCCGCGAACTCGTCCTCGGTTACCGGGTCGTGGTCCTCGCCTGGACCAGGCGGCCGGGTGATGGCGCGCCGGGGGAAGCGGGCGAGGGCATCGGAGCGTTCGCGGGCGTACGACAGCAGGGCGTCCTTACCGACGCCGCTAGCGCCCACGACAGCGACGAAGGCGCCAGGGCCAATCAGCTCCGTCACGCCACCCGCGCCCCCTCCCGGTAGACGCCGCGCACGACGGGCACGCGCTGTCCGCGCGGATGAGCCTCGGTGGCGGGCAGGTCGTGCGGCCGCACCCGCACCAGGTCGGCGCGCTTGCCGACGGCGATCTCGCCACGGTCAGCGAGGCCGGCGGCGCGCGCCGGGTTGGCGCTGACCAGCATCGCACCCTCGGACAGGGTGATCGTGTCGTCGGCGACGAGCCGGAACACGGCCTGCAGCGGGCTGGACGGTACGTAGTCGGAGGACAGGACGTGCAGCAACCCGAGCCCGAGGAGCTCGGCGGCGGCCACGTTGCCTGACTGGCTGCCGCCGCGGACGATGTTGGGGGCGCCCATGACGATCAGCTGGTCGTGCTCCGCAGCCGCGCTGGCGGCGGCCACAGTGGTGGGGAACTCGGCGATGCGTACCCCGAGCGAGACCGACTCGGCGACGTGCTCGGGCGTCGCGTCGTCGTGGGTCGCCAGGGTGATGCCGCGCTCGGTGGCGAGCTGGGCGATCGCGCGGCGATGGGGGTCGGCGTAGCGGGCCGACCGCTCGATCAGGGGGGCGACGTAGGCGTCGAAGTCGGCGTCGGTGGTGCGGCCCTTGCCGATGGTGTACCGCTTGAACACCTCGAAATCGGCGTACTGGCGCTGGCCGGGGGTGTGGTCCATCAGAGAGACCAGCCGCACGTGCGGGTCGTCGGCGAACAGGTCGAACGCCTCCAGGCAGTCCTCAGCGGACACCTCGCAGCGCACGTGGATCGCGTGGTCCGCGCGCATCAGGCCGGCGTCGGCCGCCAGCTCGATCGAGTCCGCTAGGCGCCGGGCGGCCTCGGTGGCCGCCTGGTCCTTGCCGGATGCGTTTGCGCCGATGCGCACCGCGTCGAACACGGTGGTGGTCCCGCCGGCCGCCAGCTGCGCGTCGCAGGCGAGCGCGGCGGGCAGCGGGTCCCACTGCACGCCCGGCCGCGGGTTGAAGTGGTACTCAAGGTGGTCGGTGTGCAGCTCCACCACGCCGGGCAGCAGGTAGTCGCCGTCTAGGTCCTCACCCGCGAGGTCCGGCCCGGCGCTGATGTCGGCGATCAGCCCGTCCCGAATGACGACAGCGCCGTGCAGGACCTCCTTTTCCAAAACGATGCGGGCGTTGCTGAAGACGGTCTCGCGCGTCATCGGTTTCCTTCGCTAACTGTCTTGCCGGCGGCACGCCGGGGAGAGAGGGCGGGCTGCAGCTGGTACACCGCGTGCAGTGTGAACGGGGCACCGGGCGTGGCCTCGGTGAACAGGGCGAGGGCGTCCACGGGCACGGTGACGCCGAGCAGCGGCGCGAACCAGTCCTTCAGGACGCGCTCCGCCTCCGGCCGCTCCGTGGCGGGGAGGCGGTCGGTGAGCGTCAGGTGGAAGCGGAACTCATCGAGCACGTACGGGTAGCCCCACGCGTCCAGGAGCTCCCGCTGGCGCGATGTGAGTGCTGCCGGGTTGCGGCGGGCGATCTCCGCCTCCGTCGCCGGGGCGCGGAAGCCGTCGAAACCGGTCACCACGTCGTCGGCCAGCGCGTACAGGTCCGCGGCCTCCGCCCCGGGCACCAGGGCGAAGAAGCCGTCGAGGCACGCCAGCGACAGCTGCGGGATCACTACGCTGGCGCGGCCCGCCGCGAACCGCGCCAGGGCGGCATCGAGCTCCTCGGGGGTGCGGTCCGCGGCGAGGCGGAACGGCGCCTTGAGCGTGGCGTGGAAGCCGTAGCGGCGCGCGCTGACGGTCATCGCGCTGACAGCCTCGCGCGTCCAGCCGGCGGGGACCCAGGGCGTGACCGGGTCTGTCGCCACGCTGCGGCCGAGCCACCGCTCCGCCTTCTCGCGCAGCACCGCGCCGGCGGGGTCCGCCGACCCGGTGCCCGGTGCCGCGTAGATCGCGAACCGTGCGGTCACGCCGCCGCCATGGCGGCCGCGGCGAACAGCTCGACGTCCACGACGCGGTCGGCGACGGCGCCGCGCACCGTCGTGTCGTGGAAGATGCCGAGCATGGCGGTGCCCCGGGCGCGCTTCTCCCGGATCAGCTCGACCACGACGTCGCGGTTGCGCGCGTCGAGTGAGGCGGTGGGTTCGTCAAGCAGCAGCAGCGGCAGCTCGGTCACGAACCCGCGCGCGATGTTGACGCGCTGCTGCTCGCCGCCGGAGAAGGTGGCTGGCGGCAGGGACCACAGCTCCTGCGGGATGGCGAGCCGGGTGAGCAGCTCCGCTGCCCGCTCGCGGGCCTCGGCGGCGGGAACGCCGCGCTCGACGAGCGGCTCGGCGACGATGTGCAGGGCACCCACGCGCGGCACGCAGTGCAGGAACTGGCTGACGTAGCCCATCGTGCCGCGGCGGGCGGCGATGACCTGGCGCGGGTCGGCGGCGGCGATGTCGACAGGGTCGCCCGGGCCCCGCAGCACGATGCTGCCGCGGTTGACGGCGTAGTTGCCGTAGACCATTTTCAGGATCGAGCTCTTGCCCGCGCCCGAGGCGCCGCCGAGTGCGACGCACTCGCCGGCGTGCACCTCGAAGGCGAGTCGCGTGAGCACGGGCAGGCGCTGGCCGCCCTGCAGGTGCATGGTGAAGGTTTTGTCGACGCCGGAGACGGCGAGGATTGGCGGGGTCACGGCAGCATCAACCTTGCAGGATCGAGGAGACGAGGAGCTGGGTGTAGGCGGCCTGGGGGTCGTCGAGCACCCGGTCGGTGAGGCCGGACTCGATGACGCGGCCGTCCTTCATCACCAGGGTGCGGTGCGAGATGAGCCGCGCCACCCCCAGGTCGTGCGTGACGATGATCATCGCGAGGCCGAGCTCGGCCACGAGCGAGCGGATCAGGTCGAGAAGGCGCGCCTGCACCGACACGTCGAGCCCGCTGGTGGGCTCGTCCATGAACACCAGGCGCGGCGAGATCACGAGGTTGCGGGCGATCTGCAGGCGCTGGCGCATGCCGCCAGAGAAGGTGACGGGGGCGTCGTCGATGCGGTCGACGGGGATCTCCACCCGCTGGAGCCACTCCGCGGCGGCGGCGCGGATCTTGCCGTAGTGGCGCCAGCCGGTCGCCATCAGCGGCTCGCCCACGTTGCCGCCCGCACTCACGTGCATCCGCAGCCCGTCGGCGGGATTCTGGTGGACGAAGCCCCACTCGGTGCGCCATAGCCGGCGCACCGCGGCCTCGCTGATCTCGGACAGGTTCACCACCGTGCCGTCGGCGGTGCGGTACCGGATGCTTCCCTCGGTCAGGTCAAGGCGCTGCGACAGCGTGCCGAGCAGCGTCGTCTTGCCGGAGCCGGACTCGCCGACCACGGCGAGCACCTCTCCGGGCCACAGGTCAAGGTCGACGTCGCGGCAGCCGTAGCGGTCGCCGTAGGCGTGGCCGGCGCCGCGGACCACCAGCAGGGGCTGGGCGTCGTTCATGCGGTCACTTCCTGGGTGTCGGCGGTCGCGGACGCGCGCTCGCAGTGGTCGGTGTCGGAGCAGACGAACATCGATCCGCCCTTGTCGTCGGTGATGACCTCATCGAGGTAGACCCCGGTGGACCCGCAGATCGCGCAGGGCTGGTCGAAGCGCTGCGGTTCGAAGGGGTGGTCCTCGAAGCCGAGGCTCTCGACATCGGTGTAGGGCGGGACGGCGTAGATGCGCTTCTCACGCCCGGCCCCGAACAGCTGGAGCGCGGGGCTGCGGTGCATCTTCGGGTTGTCGAAGCTGGGGATGGGCGATGGCGCCATCAGGTAGCGGCCGTTGACCATGACGGGGTAGTCGTAGGTGGTGGCGATGTGGCCGTACTTGGCGATGTCCTCATACAGCTTCACGTAGATGAGCCCGTAGTCCGCCAGCGCGTGCAGGCGGCGGGTCTCCGTTTCACGCGGCTCAAGGAACCGCAGCGGCTCGGGGCCGGGCACCTGGTAGACGATCGTCTGCCCTTCGGCGAGCGACGTCTCGGGGATGCGGTGGCGGGTCTGGATGACGGTGGCCTCGTCGGTGCTCGTCGTGGTGCGCACCCCGGCGACGGCAGCGAAGAACGAGCGGATCGACACCGCGTTGGTGGTGTCGTCGGCCCCCTGGTCGATGACCTTGAGCACGTCGTCCTGCCCGATGATCGAGGCCGTCACCTGCACCCCGCCGGTGCCCCAGCCGCGTGGCATGGGGACCTCGCGGGAGGCGAACGGTACCTGGAAGCCGGGGATCGCGACGGCCTTCAGCAGCGCCCGCCGGATCATCCGCTTGGTCTGCTCGTCGAGGTAGCCGATGTTGTAGCCGTCGAGACCGGTGCTCATGCGAGTGCCTCCGTCAGGGCGAGTCCGGGGTCTGCAGGGGACTCCTCGGCCGGCCAGGCATCGGCCGGCACAGGGGCGGCCTGGTGCTGCTCATGGAACTCGGCGCGCAGGCGGCGCACGAGCCCGAGCTCGGCCTGGAAGTCGACGTAGTGCGGCAGCTTCAGGTGCTCCACGAAGCCGGTGGCCTGCACGTTGTCGCTGTGGCTGATCACGAATTCCTCGTCTTGCGCCGGGGCGACGATGCGCTCGCCGAACTCGCGGGCGCGCAGCGCCCGGTCGACCATTGACATTGACATGGCCTTGCGCTCGCTGCGGCCGAACGCCAGGCCGTAGCCGCGGGTGAACTGGGCGGGGGTCTCGGAGTTGCCTTTGAACTGGTTGATCATCTGGCACTCGGTGAGCTCGATGCGGCCGAGGGGGACGGCGAACCCGAGTTCGGGTGCCTCGAACTCGACCTCAAGCTCGCCGACGCGGATCTCGCCGGCGAACGGGTGGGTGCCCCCGTAGCCACGTTGCGTGGAGTAGGCGAGCCCCAGCAGGAAGCCCTCGTCGGCGCGGGCGAGCGCCTGCAGCCGCTCGGCGCGGCTCATCGGGAAGATGGTGGGCTCTCGGGTGAGGTCGGCCGGCTCCGGGTCGCCGGCGCCGGGGGCGTGGTCGGGCTCGATGATCGCGCTCGCGCCGAGCATGGCGGTCACGCGCGGCATCTCCGGCTGCGGCTCGGCCTCCGGGTCGGTCTGCGGGCCCCCGGCGTCGCGGTCGGTGAACAGCCGGTGGGTGTAGTCGAAGGTGGCACCGAGCTGCTGGCCGCCGGGCAGGTCCTTGAAGGTCGCCGAAATGCGGCGCTGCGGGGGCAGCCCGGCCGTGTCCACCGGCAGCGTGTAACCGAAGCGCGGCAAGGTGGTGCGGTACGAGCGCACCAGGGTAACGGCCTCGAGCGCGTCGCCCTGCGCCTGCAGGATGGCGCGTGCGGCCAGCTCCGGGTCGTACAGCGACCCCTCGGTCATCACGCGCGCGACCAGGACCCCGAGCTGGCCGGCGACGGCGGCCTGCTCGATGCGCTGCAGGCTTGGGTCCCCGCGCCCTTGCTTGGCGAGCAGGGCGTGGGCGTTGGCGATGGCGCGTTCCCCGCCCTTGACTGCGACGTACATCGGCTACTCCTTTTCTGCGGCGGTGAGGCGGGTGGTGCGCGGGAGCGCGGTGACCGTGCCGGAGTCCACCAGCAGCAGGTCAACGCCACGCGGGAAGAGCTCGGTGTTGCGCTGCCATGCGTCAGCGAAACCGTCGGAGGCCCAGGGAGCGGCGAGCGTGGCGGTGCCGTCGATGCCTGGCCCCTGCGCGGTGAAGCGGGCCGGGCCGGCGCAGCCGCGGACGTCGAGCACCACCGTGGCGGACAGGTGGGGCGCCTCGTCGGTGCCGAGGGCCAGGGACTCGAGCGGCGGCAGCGCGTCCGGGCCGGTGATGACGAAGCCGGCCGCGGCCGGGTCCTCGGCGCGGCGCGCGCCAGTGTGAAACGCGAGCCACGCGGCGGTTTCGGCGTCAAGGCCGAGCGCGCCGCCGAGCCAGACGGCGCAGTCCTCGTCGAGCACGGTCAGCGCGACGGCGGCGAGGCCCTGGCCGAGCGCGGCGGGCGGCTCGTCTGGCCCCTGCAGGGGCCAGGGACGCGCGGGGTGCGCTAGGGCGTCGAGTACGGCGCGGAACGCGCGCTGCGCGTCGCGGGTCGGGTCGGCGAAGCCGGGCGCGGGGAGAGCGCTGGTGGTCATTCATGCTCCCGGGACACAGTGAAGAAGTTGACGAGCGTGCTGCGCGCCTCCGTGAGGCGGATGCCGTCCCGCTCGGCCTGCGCCCGCTCGAGCGGCGCGATGACCTCGGCCAGGACCCGCTCGCGCTGTCCCGCGTCCGTGAGTAGGCCGTCGAAGATGGCCGCGAGCCTGGCGTGCTCGAGGTCGGTGCCTAGCACGTAGGAGGTGCCGACGGAGTCGGCGGCCAGTGGCTCGCCGTGCAGGCGCATGGTGGCGCGGGTAACGGTCGCCTCCCCCAGGTTGAAGCGCGCACCGCCGCCATCGATGCGCGACCGCACCATGACGAGTCCCGCCTCGGGGCCGCGGATCGCCTGTACGGCGGGCTTGGGCTCCCAGCCCTGCCAGGCCGCGTCCAGGGCGTCAGGGTCCGCCATCGCGAGCGTGCGCATCCATCGTTGCCTGGCGGCGATGTCGCCGCCAGGCACTTCGGTTCGGAGCGTCTGTGACGTCACCGTTTCCTCCGTCAAAGTTGTCCAATGATCTAGACAACTTAACGGTACACCGCCGCCCGGCCCAGACACCAGGATGGATAAGTGTCGATTTATCCGGCAAGAGGTAAACACGGAAGGAACGGGGGAGACAGTTGCAGGTAGAGTTCCGGACACTATGACGACGCAGCACAGGTCCCCTAGCGGGTACTCCACCTGGCGGCTCATCGCCGAGGAGTTGCGCGGGGAGATCATCGGCGGCACGCAGGCCCCAGGCGCGAAGCTGCCCTCCGAGGGCGAGCTCGCCGAGCGTTTCGGCGTGCACCGTAACACGGTGCGCCAGGCCGTCGCCGCGCTGGCCGCCGAGCACCTCGTCGTTTCCCGTCGAGGCAGCGGGACTTTCATTGCCGAGCACACAGTGTTCGTGCACCGCATCGGCGCGCGTACCCGCTTCAGCAACAGCCTGGGCCGTCGCGGCAGCGCCTCGGGCCGGCTGCTCGAATCAGCGGTCGAGCCAGAGCCGCCCGCCGAGGTCGCCGAGCGGCTTGCCCTCGGCGGTCGCGCGGCCCTGCGGCTCGAGACGGTGCAGGCTGTTGACGGGCGTCCCATCTCGCGCGCCACGCACTGGTTCGTGGCCGACCGCGTGCCCGGGCTCGCGGATCGCTTGAGCGCTACCGGGTCGATCACCGCGGCACTCCAGGGCGTCGGGATCGACGATTACATGCGCGCCGCAACCACGGTCGGCGCTCGGCACGCGACGGCGGCCGAGGCAGCGGACCTCGGGCTGTCAGCCGGCTCGGTCGTGCTCGTCACGCGTTCCCTCGACGTCCTGACCGACGGCACGCCGCTGCAAGTCGGCATCACCCGCTTCGTCGCCGACAGTGTGGAGCTCGATGTCGGGCACGCAGATCTCGAACTGGACGAATCGGAGTAATTAGTCACGGTGGCTTGCATAGGCCGTTATGAGGTCACGTAGCGCTTTGTGTACGAGCGCGCGGAAGTCGTCAAAGCCGCGCAGCTTCGCGCCGGTGGCCTCATCCATGTAGAGCCGGCGGTTGATTTCGATCATCACGCCATGAACGCGCATGTCGGTTCCGTAGAACTGAGCCGGAACCATGGCGCCGCTGAACGGGCGGTTTACCTCGACGCGAAGGCCGCATCGGGCAAAGACATCCACCGCCTCCCGGGCAAGCCAGTGCGGGGTGTGCCGTGAATCGCTTCCGATGCAGATGTCAGGGCGCTGCGGCGTCTGATCCAGATCGCACGGCAGCGGCCGGGAAGGAAAGCTGTGGCCATCGACAAGCAGGCACTTCCCCCTGGCCGCGAGGGCACTGTCGACGGCTCGCGTCAGGTTGCGGTGGTGCGGCTCATAAAAGCGGGCCAGCAGTTGTTCGCGCTCAGGGACCGATATCGCATCGCGCAAGGCGAGCCCATCGGATGTGCGCATGTACGTTGCACCCATTCCTTTTGCCGCCATCGGCTCGCCCTCGTCATCGAGAAACCGCTCGGGGTCAACGACTAGCCGGCTGACTGGAAAGCAGATTGTCGCGTCCGGGGCGGCGAGGCCGCGGTACAACTCGTCTGTGTACCGGTCGGTCATGCGCAACTGCTCATGCTCGAGTTCGCGGCCACGCACGACAAACGTTTCCCGGACGTCCGGCGGGATCGCCAGGGATGCGTGGGGGATGTGAACAACCACGAGGCGGCCGAGGCCTTCGGTCTCCTGCACGTCAGCCCCCACTAGCCCCGTATACATCACCAGCAATAAGCGGCAACTATCTCACATCCGTCATTTTCCGGTCAAACTACCAAGCAACGCCCATACGGCTAAGAACGGTCGATGCTGGAGCCCGTCGCCTCAGGACGGCGGCTGTCCGGTGGCCGGCGGATCTGCCTGCGGTATCGCGAGGAAGCGGATGGCCATCGGGCGCGCGTCCGGTGGCGCGAGTGCCTCGGAGTGGCCGTGCTTCCGCAGCAGGTCAAGGTACTCCGCGTAGAACGCGTGCACCCCTTCCTTTGTCATCCAGGTCCCGGTGCGCTGCGCCTGGACCCAGCCGTCGGGGCCGTCATATTCGGCCAGTGCCCTGATGTACAGATCGATGTCGGCGCTGAGCCGCTGGCTGTTCCACTCCGCCAGTGCGCTGTCCTCCTCTGGAGTGCGCTCTGTAGGCCCGGCCATCACGTGGTCGATCGGCAGCAGGCGCCACCAGCGCTCGCGGCCACCCGAGCGCTCCGGGATCTCCTCAATGAGGTGCTGCCCCGCGAGCTTTCGCAGGTGGTAGCTCGTCGTGCCGGTTGACTCGCCGAGTGCCCTGGCGACGCTGGTGGAGTTCGCCTCCCGGCGCTGCCCGATGTAGTCGAGGATCCGCCGCCGGACGGGGTTCGTGAGTGTCTTGTACAGCTCCGCGCGCTCCGCGCTGGTGCTGGGCATGGGCTGGCGTGCTGACGGTGCCATGGCCACAGCATACCGCAGAAATGGTTTGCAAAATCTATTTGCAGAGTTTCTCTGCAATGTCGTATCGTCGGTTCCGGCGCGTCCCCATGACGTGTCCGGAACTGAGAGGAGGGCAGCCCCATGCTGCTCGGAACAGCCCCGGACGAGGCAACCAGGCCCGCGTTTCGGTGGCTGGTGAGCCTAATCGCGGTCTCCGCCGCGGTCTTGGTCCCGTGGGCCGCATACCTGGCGTTGAGCCTCCCGGCAAGCGTCAGCGCGCGGCACTGGCCGCTAGCGTGGACCGGTCTGGACGTGGTGATGGCCGCTGGCCTCGCGGCGACCGCGTGGCTCGCCGTCCGGCGCGACCGGCGGATGGCCTTCCCGGCCGTCTCAACCGCGACTCTCTTGCTCGTCGATGCGTGGTTCGATGTCTGCACGGCACCAGCCGGAGGCCCCCTGGCGATGGCGCTTGCTGACATGTGCGTCGAGGTCGCAGAGGCCGCCGGGTGCCTGGCGCTCACAATTGCCGTCTGGCGCACCTTCTCCTGCGGAGAAGTGCCGCAAGGAGATGCTCGGTGAGCCGGCGTGCTCTCGCCATCGCGGGCGCGTCCGCCGCGGCCGCGGCGGCAACGACAGCCTGGTGGTACACGGACTCCGCGCCCTACCCGTACGCGCAGCGCCGGATCCTCGACCTGCCGCTGCCGTTCCTTACCAACCGGCGGCTCGACGCGCTCCTCGGGATACGGCCAGGAGAGCGGGTGCTGGAGATAGGCCCCGGTACCGGGCTGCAGGCGCTGCACGTCGCGGGCCTCCTGGGCGGCGAAGGCCGCCTCGACATCATCGACATCCAGGACGAGATGCTGGACCACGTGATGAGCCGTGCGAGAGCGGAGGGCATCACCTCAATCGCCGCGGCGAAGGCGGACGCGCGCCAACTCCCGTTCCCCAGCGCCACCTTCGATGCCGCCTACCTGGTGACGGTGCTCGGCGAGATTCCCGACTCGGCAGCGGCGGTGCGCGAACTGCGGCGTGTCCTCAAGCCAACCGGGCGACTCGTCGTCGGGGAGTTCCTTGACCGCCACTACGTGCCGATCGTGAACCTGCTCAGATATGGCAACGCGGCCGGGCTTGAGCTGACCGGGCGGCTCGGCCCGCCGCTCGCCTACTTCGCCCGCCTGCGGCCCGATTGCTCGCTGGCTCGATGAACCCGCGCCTTGCTCGTCGCCACCGCAGCCTGTCAGTTGGTGTTTTCCGTTTGCGGCAGCCGGAGCTTGAACAGGATGTTGCCGACGTGCGTGCCGACTGCAGCCTCGGAGATGACGAGCCGCCGGGCGATCGCGGGGTTAGGGCATGCGACGCCCGCGCCGCTACCAGCCGTGCTCGCTGAACCAGCAGCCCGCCTGCGCGTTGGCGATCGCGGCGGTCACGTATTCGAGGGTGTCGCCGGGCAGGTTCGCGGGCGCGGCCCAGACGAGTTCGGTGCACTTGTGCGGCTCGCGGATGTGGGGCGTGCCGTCCCAGTCGGTGGCAGTGAAGAAGATGTCGACGCGTGGCTCGGTGGACATCCGGAACATCACCCCGGCGGGCTTGATGGCGGCCGGGGTGATGCCGAGTTCTTCCTTGACCTCGCGGATGATGGATTGGGTGACGGTCTCGCCGCGGTCGACGTGGCCGGCGGGGAGGGCGAGCTTTCCGTCGCCGTATCCGGAGCCTGCGCGGCGCATGAGCAGGACGCGGCCGTCGGGGCCGGTGAGGATGAGGTGGGCGGCGACCGGGTAGCGGTCGTGCTTGGTGTCCAACACGTACTCCTGGTCGCTGCCGGGCATGTGGCTCCTTGGGGTCACAGGGCCTTGGGCTGGGTCGTGCGCGATCCGTCGCGGTACACGGTAATGCCCTTGCAGTCGCGTTCCCATGCTTGCCGGAAGATTGCCAGGATGTCGCTCGGGGCCGCGGTGGCGGGGAGGTTGATGGTCTTGGCGACGGCCTCGTCGGTGACCTGCTGGACGGCGGTGACCATGGCGAGGTGGCCGGAGGGCGGAATCTGGGTGGCGGTCGCCAGCAGTGCACGTACCTGGACTGGAACATCCGCGTCGTCCGGGAGCCGTCCGCCGCCCGCCAGGTGGCCAAGGACCTCGGCGTGCTGCCCCGACAGGATGGCGCGGGCCTCGGGGGAGACCACGCTGGGCTGCTGGGAGTCGGTGAGCAGGACATTAACTACTTACTGGTGCCTTAGCCCGCCCAGGTCTTGGCAGGCAGTAATGAGGACAAGTTCATGCGCCGGGGAATCACGCGCTCGGCTTGCCGGTCTTGACCCAGTACCGCCGCATGAGGCCGTGTTCGGTGTGCCGGACGTCTTCGAGGACGCCGCCGTGGTGCTCGATCGTCTTCGCCGAAGCGATGTTGCCGCCTTCGCAGACGATCAGCACCCTGTCCAGGCCGAGTTTCCTGGCCTCGCCGAGCATCCTGCCCAGCGCCCAGGTGGCCAGCCCGCGCCGGCGCGCGGACGGCCGGACGCCGTAGCCGATGTGGCCCAGTTGCATCAGGCGGTCGTTCAGCTCATGCCGCAGCGCGATCGCGCCGAGCACGCGGTCGTCCTCGACGATCCATCGGTAGGTGCAGTGCACCCGGCCAGCGTCCACCCGTTTCGCTGGATCGGACTGGGCGGTCAGCCGGGCCACCCAGGCCGCGAACCCGGCCGGCGAGTCCACCTCATCGGACGAACGGAGTCCGAAACCGTCCTCGTGAAGGCCAGGACCCCACTCGTGATGGGCCTCAAGCCAGGCGGCTTGCAGGCGGACGGTAGGCGCGACCAGTTCGGGCATGCAACGACGATACCGATCAGGGCCGCGTACGAGCTGGCAGCAGGTAGGTGAGCCAGGCCGGCAACGCGCAGGCGCGCCTACACAGCGGCGGTGGCGACGCGGAGGGCTCCCTCGATGATCACCTCGACGTCGCTGCGCAGGGTCGGCTCGAAGTCCACGGCGGCGTGGGCGAGGCGGGGCTCGACGGCATAGAGCCGGCCTACCGGCGGCGCCGGGTGGCTGATCTGCCATAGGGCGCCGGCGAGGCCCGCGACCATGGAAACGACCTGTCGGCCCTGCCTCGGGGTCAGCGGCTGGAGCATCCTGGCGATCCCCTCCGCCAGTATCTCGACCTGTTCCAGCGTGGCCAGCACCATGTCACAGGTATGGCTAATCACGGGAAGCAGCCGCGGCTTCGGCCGAGCCCGGTGACCCCGACCGCGCCGCCCAGATCATCCTGACAGTCGCCGGCATGGACGAGCCGCCACTGCGGCTGCTCCTCGGCGCGTCCGCCTACCGCACCGGACAACTCGTCAGCCAGCAGCGCCTTGCCGACGACCAGAAGTGGCGCCACCTTAGCGAAGCCGCCGACTTCCCCGGCCAGCTCGACACCCGCGGCGGCGACATCGCCCTGCAGAAATAACGCCATCGGTCGGCCTATCCCGGCGGTAAGGCCCACGCTGTCGAGGAGGACCTTCGCGTCGTGATCCGGGGTGCCGGGCTCGCGGCTATATGACAGACGCTGACCTGCGGCAGGAAGCCGGAATCGTTCGGGATGAGGAAGATGTTCCGCGCTCCCATGTGAGCGGTGATAACACACACCCGAGATCGTCCAGGAGATTCGTGGGCGGGCCGCGTTCGAACCGGTTCGACTCTGGTGGACTGCTTCAGTGAAAAAAGTCCTTAGCAGAGCTAAACTTGATGCAGTGGAACGGCCTGTTGAGCACAGTCAGGAGTTCGGGTAGCCACCGTGTCAGCAATAGATGAGAGCCAGGAGAGCGCCGCGCCCGAGGCTTCGGCCGGAACCGCGCGCGACCGGCGGTTCAGCACTGGCCGGATGGTCTCTTCCCTGCGCTACCGCAACTACAGCCTGTTCTTCTTCGGACAGCTTGTCTCGGTGATGGGCACCTGGATGCAGACGGTGGCCCAGTCCTTCCTCGTCCTTGACCTCACGCACAGCGGAACGGACCTCGGTCTCGTCACGGCGGCCCGATTCCTGCCGATCCTGGTGTTCGGCCCGGCGGGCGGCCTGTTCGCAGACCGGCGGAACAAGCGGCGAATCCTGTACGTCACGCAGGCGCTGTCCGGTGTGCTCGCCGCGATCTTCGCCATCCTGACCGGAACGCACGTCATCCAGATGTGGTCTGTGTACCTGCTGGCGCTGTCGCTCGGCTTCGTGAACGTCTTCGACAACCCGGCCAGGCAGAGCTTCATCTCGGAGATGGTCCCGCCGGACGATCTCCCGAACGCCGTCACCCTCAATTCGGTGTCCGTGAATCTCGCCCGCGTCTTCGGGGCGGCGGTGGGCGGGGTGCTGGCCGCCGTCCTTGGCCTAGCGCTGTGCTTCGCGTGCAACGCCATCTCGTTCGGGGCCGTCCTCTTGTCGCTGGCGGCGATGAACGGGGCGCTGCTCTACCCGGCGAAGCCGGTGAAGAAGAAGCCGGGCCAGATCAGAGCCGGCCTGCGCTACGTCCGCGAGACGCCCGCACTGCTGATCCCGCTCCTGATGATCGCGCTGGTCGGCACCCTGGCGTGGGAGTTCCAGGTGACGTTGCCGCTGATGGCCAGCGAGGTGTTCGGCGGCGGGGCAGCCTCGTACGGCGTGATGGCGTCGGTCATGGGCGTGGGGGCGGTCGGCGGGGGGCTGATCTCCGCCGCGCGGTCCCGGCCGAGGGCGCGCTCGCTGTGCGTGGCGGCCATCGGCTGGGGCATCGCGATCACCGCCGCTGCCGTGGCGCCGACGCTGCCGCTTGAGCTGGTGGCTCTCGTATTCGTGGGCTACGGCAGCATCACGTTCAACTCCTACGCCAAAACTACGCTTCAGCTGGCAGCCGATCCCGCGATGCGGGGACGGGTCATGGCGCTATGGGGTCTGGCGTGGCTGGGCTCGACCCCGATCGGCGGCCCGCTCGTCGGCTGGGTAGCGCAGGAAGCAGGTGCCAGGTGGTCCCTGGTGGTGGGCGGGGTGCCGACTCTCATCTGCGGTCTCCTCGCACTGCCCGCGCTCGCCAGCATCGACCGGAAGGCGGCGGCCCGGGCCGCCGTCCCGTCAGACGGAGCCTAATGTCAGCCGGGCAGCGGGATTTCTCTCGTCCAGGGGCGAGCGGCAAGGACGGCGAGGTGCAGCGCGACGACGGTGTCTTCTAGTTCCGGCAGTGCCTCGGTCTTGTCGGCGGCGACCCAGGACCGGACCAGTTCCGTGGTCGCGCCGGCCAGCGCCTGGTACGCCTCGTCGGGAACAGCGGGCCAGTCGGGGTGGCGGATGCGGCCTCGCCGGTGCCACTTCGCGTTGATTTCAGCGAACCGCCATCCGGCATCCTGCAGCCGCTCAACTGCCACCGGGCCGGCTGCGGGCATGTCAATGTAAAAGACGCGGGAGAAGGCAGGTTCTTCCGCCAGGAAGCGCAGGAATGCCCGGATTCCGGCGCGCAGGACCTCCTCGTCTGGGGCGTCGGCCGGGACCGCCCGCGAGGCCTCGATGACATGACCAAACAAGAGCTGCCCGCCCCTGCGGGTCGCCGCCAGGAAGCAGTCTTCCCTGCTGCGGAAATGCAGGTAGAAGGCCGCGCGGGAAACTTTCGCCTGGCGCACGATGTCGGCCACCGTGACGGCGGGGTACCCCTTGTGGGCGATCGCGGCGACCGCGGCGCGCAGCAGTCGCTCGCGCTGCGACGCCTGGACGGCCGGCGCGGGAAGTCGGCTGCGGCCCCTGGGCAGGCCGGGCTTTCCCGCGTGCGTTCCGGAGAGGGAGCCCTCTTGCTTGGAGTCGAACATGAGCCTAGAGTAACTGGAAAATTCCTAAAGTACGGAATCGTACTTTAGGCCGTGCGCGCGTTCGATGATGACGTGGCGCGGAAAGGGGTTGTGCAATGACAGCTACCGTGAACGGCGCTGCGCCAGCCGGAGCAGTCCAGGGTCTCTGGCGGCGGCAGATCGATCATTACCCGGATACCCGGCACCGAATGTGGTACCTGGCCATCGTGGTCGCCGTGACGATCATCCTCTATTACCAGTTCTACATCGCGGGTGCGGTGTCCCCGACCATCATCGCCGACTACGGCATGACGTTTCCGTTTTATGTGTACATAACGGTGGTGGCGAACGCGGTGGGCGCGTTCGGCTCGCTGGGCGCGGGCCTCGCCGACCGATGGGGCCGGGCGAACCTCGTCGCTTACGGTTTGCTGATAGTGGGCCTGCTCGTCCTCTTCGGCATACCGAATGCCTCGGGCAAGTGGACGTACGCGGTCCTGTTCGCCGTTATCGGCCTTGTCGAGGGGGTTATCCTCGTCGCCACGCCGGCGCTGATCAGGGACTTCTCTCCGCAGCTCGGCCGGGCCTCGGCGATGGGCTTCTGGACCCTCGGGCCGGTTGTCGCCAGCCTCCTAGTCGCGGTGGTTTCCAGCAACACGCTTAGCCACTTGGGCGCCTGGCAGGACCAGTTCATCATCGCTGGTATCGCCGGGATCGTCGTCGGCGTGATCGCCGTGGTGGGGCTGCGGGAGCTGTCGCCGCAGTTGCGTGACCAGCTCATGGTCTCACACCGGGACCGCGCGCTCATCGAGGCGCGGGCCCGCGGGCTCAATATCGAGGAATCGCTGCGCCACCCGTGGCGGCAGATGCTGCACCTGGACATCATCGGGTCGGCATTCGCGATCTCCGTGTTCCTGCTTATCTACTACACGGCCGTTGGATTCTTCACCGTTTACTTCACCTTCCTGCACGGCCTCTCGCTGTCGACCGCCAACAGCATCGGCGACTGGTTCTGGGGATTCGACGCCCTCGCGCTAATCCTGGTCGGGATCCTCTCCGACCGGGTCCGGGTCCGCAAGCCGTTCATGGTGCTCGGCGGGGTCGGCGCCATCGTAATGACGATCGTCTTCCTCAACCTGGGGGCCAAGACGTCGTATGCGACGTTCGCCGTGGTGATCAGTATCCTCGCGGTGTTCCTCGCCATCGCTTACGCGCCGTGGATGGCGAGCTTCACCGAGACCGTGGAGAAGCGCAACCCGGCGCTGACCGCGACAGGACTGGCCGTGTGGGGATGGATAATCCGCGCGGTGATCGCGATCTCGATCCTGATCCTGCCCTCGGTGATCAGCTCGATGACGCCGCTGGTGACCTACGGCGCCCAGGCCGCCACCATCCAGGCGACGTACCCCCAGCAGGTGGCCACCCTCGCGGTGATCGACCCGACGACCCTGGCCGCTCTGCACGCTAACCCGGCGGACACAGCAGCGGCGGCGACAGCGGTGGGCGAGATCGCCAAGGCGTTCTCCGTTACCCCGGCCGTCGCGACGTCGCAGCTCCTCGGCCTCGCCAAGCTGCCCGCGGCGGACCAGGCATTCCTCGCCGAACACGGCACCGCCGTCACGAACGCGGCCGCTGCCGCGCCCGGCCAGTGGAAGGACTGGTGGTGGGTCTGCGTCGGCGGCGAGATCGTCTTCCTGCCGTTCATCCTGCTGATGGCGGGCCGTTGGAGCCCCCGTAAGGCCCGCGAAGACGCTGCAGAACACGACCGGCTGGTCCAGGGCGAGCTCGAGGCCCTAGAGCAGTCATAGCGATCGCCTTACAGCTAAGCCAGTCGCGGGAAATCGCCGCGACTGGCTTAGGCGTATTACAAGGCGGCTCTAGGTCTAAGGGAGATCAAACTCGCCGTTGTGCGCCCCAGCCAAGAAGGCCTTCCACTCGGGGTACGAGAACGACAACACAGGTCCTGACGGGTCTTGCGGGTGACCGGGCGGTCCTCGGTCCGGCCGCAGGCCAGGGCGTACGCTGGGCCTAATACATGGCGGCCGGGCACGGGGGTGCCTGCGGGGGATGTCAGCGGCACGACCCGGCCGAGTTGAGGCACCGGGGGGTAGGAATGGGCAAGGTTTCGCCGGGTGTGCTGTCGGCACCGCACCAGGTGCTGACGTCGGAGGAGTGGCATCAACTGGGTCGTAAGCGGCGCAAATTCGTGCCCCGGTCCAGCCACGCCGACTGGGCACCGCCGTCGGGCCGACCGGACCCGGTCAGCATCCTCGAAGAGCAGGCCAAGGAGCGGGTGCCGGACCTGGTGCCGATCCGGCACGGCCGGATGTCCGCCTCGCCGTTCGCCTACTTCCGCGGTGCGGCCGCGCCGATGGCCTGGGATCTCGGTCACCTGCCCGGCACCGACATCCGGGTGCAGTGCTGCGGTGACGCGCACCTGCTCAACTTCGGCATGTTCGGCGCGCACGACCGGCGACTGGTATTCGACGTGAACGACTTCGACGAGACGCTACCGGGCCCGTTCGAGTGGGACGTCAAGCGGCTGGCCGCGAGCGTAGCCGTGGCCGCCCGGGACAACGGCTTCGATACCCGGGCCGAGCGCACCGCGGCCCGGCGGTGCGCGCATGTGTACCGCACTGAGATGACGAACTTCGCCCAGATGCGGTTCCTCGACGTGTGGTATTCCCGGATCGACGTCGATCAGGTGTGCCAGTTGTTCGACGCGGTCCAGTCGCGCGAGGCCATCCGGCGGCGCAATGAAGACGTGCACAAGGCCTACCGGCATACGAGCATGCAGGCCCTGGACAAGCTCTGCCACCTGGTCGACGGGCAGTACCGGATCAAGCCGGAGCCGCCGGTGGTGGTCCGCTTCGGCATCGAGCACGAGCCGGCCATCGCCGATGAGCTGCGCGGCGTGGTCGACCGGTACCGGGAGACGCTGCAGGCGGACCGCCGCGAGGTGCTGCGCCGCTACTATTTCGGCGATTTCGCCCGCAAGGTGGTCGGTGTCGGCTCGGTCGGCACCGAGGCGTTCATCTTCCTGCTGCTCGGCGACCGGCCGGACGAGCCGCTGTTCCTGCAGCTCAAGGAGGCGCAGGAATCGGTGCTTGCCCCGTTCGCCGGGCCGAGCGAGTACAAGCACCAAGGGGAGCGGGTGGTCCGCGGGCAGAGGCTGATGCAGGCCGCCGGTGATCCGTTCCTGGGCTGGACCAGCGGGCTGCAGGTGGATGGCGCCGGGCCCAAGGAGTACTACGTCCGGCAACTCCGCGACATGAAGGGCGCGATGAACGTGCCGGCCATGGACCCGCCGCAGCTCACCTACTACGCGGGGCTGTGCGGCTGGGCGCTGGCCCGGTCGCACGCCCGGACCGGTCGGGCCGCGATGATCTCCGGCTACCTGGGCTCCAGCGACCAGTTCGACCTGGCCATCGAGGAGTTCGCGGTCGCCTACGCGGAACAAAACCAGCTTGACTACCAGCGGCTGCTCAACGCGATCGAGTCCCGGCGGCTGCCCGCCATAGCAGGTCTTTGACCGCAGAACGCCCCTCAGTTGGCTGGCCCGCCGCTTCCCGGAAGCAGATGCGGGTGACCATCTGTGAACCAGAGCCCGGCATCGTTGCCTTCTGCGTCGGACGCCGGGTCGTGGCGACGCAGGGACTACTAGATGACTTAGTTACTTGGCTCGGACAGGGAGTGTCTCGATGACACCCTGCGCGGCGCTGAGCAACTCTTCGGGATCGGCGGGCTCGTTCACTGCCGCTTCCAGGCGCTTATGCAGCTCCGCATAGAGGGCGGCGCTGCGCTGGGCGTACCACTTCGCGCCCATGGCGAGAAGCGCATTCCTGCCCTCCGGAATACGGATGCCGTCGGACTTGGAAGTGATCACGAGGTTCTCGGCCGCCGCGAAAACTACTTCTCGGCCCGTAAAGCATCCAGCGAGGAAGTCGTTGAACTTGTCTTCGGTCTCGAACCTGGCTTCTTCAACTTCCTGTTCGGCCTCGGGAGCGACGGGAACGTAGGCCCAGAGGGAGCGAGTCCCGGCCGTAGTGATGAGGGTGAAGATGACGGGCCGACCGTCTAGGCGATAGCTGCCGCAGATCGGGAACTCGTACTTGTCCCAGACATCGACGCCCTCAGCCGTCAGCACAGGGTGCCACGGCGGCTGGCCAGCGCGCACTAGCATGTCTAGGTTCATTGTTCTCATCCCTTGTCTTCAGTAAAGCACGCCGCGAAGGCCCTCCGCACGTGTGGTGGCCACGCAGGATCCGGCTCATCGAGGGGGGTGGCGGCTGGCCATACGACAGAAACGTGGCCGTTGCCCTCGCCCTTCCGGCCGCACGTGTGGATCACCGCAAAGCCCGCGCTCCGGACTTCTCCAGCCGTGGTGTAGCGGATACCTGCCCGCTCAACGTCAGAAGGATGGGCAGGACGCCCTCCGTTTCGACGCATGCAAGCCTCAACCGTGGTCAGTCGGCCGCGCATCACGGACAGCTCGACTTCCATCACTTCTGGCCGCGGTGCGTTGTTGTACTGGCCTCTCTGGCTGGTGTGGTGGGTGAGAATCTCATCGTCCGCGATGCACTGGCCTCCGTTGAGGTCTGTGGGGCATGCGTACTTACGCACCCACGTTGGCGGTGACTCCGGCATGTGGTCAGATTACAGATTGTTACTAGTTTTAGTGGCCAGGTGCTGTTAAGTCCCACCTTCGGGCTGGGGATGACGCTGCCCGGCTCCCTGCGGTCGCCCCGAGCCGACAATCGAGGTCGCGAGGAAGCGCGGTGTGCCATGTGACTACGGATCAAGGGGTTGCTGGCGGTCGGCGGACGCGGTTTGGCGTCGACAGCGCCTGGAGTGTCGTAGACTAAGCACCGCGCCTGCGCTCGTAGCTCAACGGATAGAGCATTTGACTACGGATAGATGTTCGATCTTCGCTGTGCTGACCTGCGAAAACCCTGATCACCCATCGACGGTGTGCGCCGAATCAAACGCTTAAAATTCAGGGGTTGCGGGCCAGGTTTTGGGGTTGTCCTCCTCTTCGACAGAGGGGACAGAGGACCCGATGAAGCGACTTCCCGTCAAGCACGATGAGCCACCGGCGCGCCCGATCACCTTCCATGCCGCAGAGAACCTAGGCGCGTTCGACCTAGCACGCCTCTGGGCTGATAGCACAGCGTGGGAACTGGTCGGCCGAACCCAGTACGACGAACTCGCCGAACTCGCGGTCATGTCCGCGCTCGCCGCAGTGGCTACGCCGCTGGCAGCCAGATCGCCATTCACGGTGCGATCCTCGCGGGTGCCCGCCCGGAAGCCGTCGCCGGCGCGCTCGGCGAGAGCGTCGAATCGCGTTTGAACGCTGGCGTGAGTGGGCGGTAAGCCAGCGAGACAACATCGTCGGCGACAAGCCAGGTGTCACGGCAGAGGATTACGAACACGGTCGCGCGTCGATTCGCGGCTCTCGGCATCCGCAGAAATGATCTTGATGGAGAAGGAAGCGATCTTCCCGACCGACGTTGAGACCTCGAAAGACTTCGCCCTGATCTTGTATGCAGCGAAGCAGACGATGCTCAGCGCGGAGAGGATCAGAACACCAACGGCAACGAGACTCATCATGAACCCAAGTTGAGCCCCGTTTGGCAGCACATATCCGCTCAGCAAGCGCCGATCTGTAGATAACGTCGAAGTTATCCACAGATCCACAGGCGAAGTCTGCTCGATGTCTAGATGGGTGGCATACGCGTTATACGCCCGCCTTCGAGCTTCTTCGGAGTCATGGCGCGCTTGCGCGGTCGCGGTGATGATCTCGCGGACGGGAATTCCTTCGGGCGAGGCGGCTGAAAGCATGGCCCAGAGGATTTCCTCTTTAAGGATAGCTGCGCTACGAAATACCCTGAGTACTCTGCGCCTCCAATCTTTCGCGCAGGAACTGATATATCGATTCCGCCTCGTCGTCAGCGCAGTGCTGCCAAAATATGCCGCGCTCGGACACTTGAGTGAATACTATCTCTCTAAAGGCGTCGCCTCTGCTTGATTTTGAGTCAGCCTTAAAGAAGAAAATCAAATTTCCTGTCGCAGGCGAAACTGGAAAATCCGCCGCATCTACCTGGACAACTGTCAGGAGGTTGCGGACACGTGATTTCAGCGGCCTTATTCCACGTTGGTTTCAAGGCGCAAAACAAGATCGGCGAGATTGGCGAGATTCGTTGAAACAAAGTAAACATAACGCTTGCCATCTTTAATATTCTTGCGGACGAGGTTCCCTGTAGTCGCATCTGAGACGTCAGGCTTCAAATCAGGCGTCACTAGCCAGACTTCTCTTACCGCGGTAGAGGTCTCTATGTTCCATATCATTGAATTCGTAAGAATGATACCACGCTTTATAAGAGCGCCTATCTCGGTTGATCCGTACCCTGGGGCAGCAGGGACATACTTTGAGGCAAATGTATGTATGCTGGAGGCGAGGCCGATGGCACGTTCAGCTTGCAGGAGCCTTGTCGCCGCGTCTTCGGCAGTAAGGTAATTGGTCTCCCAGAGGATACTATCGCTGATTTCATAGACACTTTGAAGGGCGCCCCGAAGCTCGCTAACTTTCATATCGGATCTCATCCAGACCCACAATGCAAAGACGAATGAAAGCACACCAAGGATGCCACTTACTATACTTATCCAATCGATGAAGTTCAATTCAACCTCGCCTTCGCTGTGCTGCGACGACGGGGTTCTACAGTAGGTATCCTCTGGACCGTGCAAGCGATCCTCGCGAAGCAGGGCTGAAGGTGGAAGTGGAGGCGATTTCAGATCTGCCGATGCTCAACGACATCGATGCCGACTACTCACCCCAGTACGTCAAGCTCGCCCGCATCCTCCGCGACAAGATCAAGTCCGGCAGAACTCGGCCGCTTTGCCACCCTGCCCGCCTCCGACCTGGCCACCGAGTACGACGTGTCCGCCCCGGTCGCCTACGCGGCGCTTGGAGATGCTCGCTGCCAACCGCTACGTCGGACGCCCGGACGGTCACCGTTTCTACCGCGTCACCTGGAACGCCGGGCATCCGGCACGCGCAGGCCGACCGATGAGCCCCGCATGTCGAGGGCGGGACGGTGCTGCATCACTCTGACCGTTCACGCCATGCTCAGCGCCAGGCCGGTGCACCTGACGCTATCGGCCCGAGAGGACCCGGCATCGGGAACTTGGCGCTACAACCTCGCCGACGCCACCGACAAGCGCGCCCACTACGGACGCATCACGGGGATGACCGGCCACATGGATGCGCTCAGATACGCGGCGCGCGTCTGCGCCGCCGGGTACCAGCCAGGAACTCCCGAACGACGCCTACTTGAACAGTTCGCCGAGTCCACCGAGGGCCAGTGCAGCCCCGATCCCGCCATAGCTTAGAGTGCCAGACCGTGCAAGAAAACACCGGCCATAGCCGTAAGTAATTCCACCTAAAACGCAGTGCGGTACAGGTGAGGCTAGGGCGCGCGCAAGTAGTGTGGGCCCCGTGAGCGAGTCAACGCGACTCGCCGCAAACAAGCAGAGCGGCCAAGCGTCAGCCTAGCCGCCCTGCCTCACCAGTAAGCCGGTACGCCGTGCTATGGGGATACCTTCAGCACCACGCACCTGGCCGGGCCGTCGGTGGTCACGTTGCGACCGTTACCGCCGCCACTGGCTGCCGTAGCCAATGCGGCTACGGCAGCCAACCCGGCAACCACTAGGCGGAGCCATGAAAACGACCCCGCCCTTTTTCTCTGACGCGACATCAGCACCTCCGCTGAAGCCGTTTCCTTCGGCACGGGGCGGATGCCCCGCACGCCGCCGCTGGGCGGCGGTACCGGTCGCCCAGACGCAACGCGAGAAACCCAGGACCGGAACCACAGCCCTGCGAAGCCCAACATACGGATTGGCTCGCGGCCAAGGGGCGTAGAGGAAGAAGATCCGCAGTTCTACCTATCACTTCTGCAATGTCGTGACATTCACTTCTGCAGTGGTCAGATGCGGTCGCCGGACTAGGCGGGCGTGGGCGTTGTGGGCGCGAGCGATGCCGCGTTGCTCGGTGTACTCGCGGACCATGTCGTAGGTCTTCCAGCCCGTGATGTGCATGAGGTCGTCGGTGGAGCCGCCCGCCGCTAGCCAGCTGTCGGCGAACGAGCGGCGGAAGCGGTGCGGGTGGACGTTCTGGATGCCCGCTTGCTCGCCCCGGCGCCCAACCATGTCGCGGACACCCGAGTCCGTCATGCGCGCGGTGTTGTGGCCCTGGACGCCGAGCCAGAGCCACGGAGACGACGCCTGAGGGTGCCGGGCGCGCGCTCGGATGTACTTGTCCAGGGCTGCGGCGGCCTTCTTGCCGATCGGTACCCAGGTCTCGTCGCCGCCCTTGAGGCGGATGCGGAGTCGGCGCTGGGTCAGGAAGACATCGTTCACTGTCTCGTCGTCGGGGTCGTAGCGCAGACCCGCCAAGCCGGACACCCGTATGCCGGTGTCGATGAAGATGCGCATGATCGCGGTGTCTCGTCGGTCCACGAACGATGACCCCGAGCACGTCTTGAGCAGCTTCGCGAGTTCCTCGTCGGTGAAGAACGCCTTCGCCTTCTTGGTGACCTTCGGCGCTTCGACGCGATCCATCGGGTTGGGGTTCTCGCGCTCGCCTTCGCTGGCGAGCCAGCCGAAGAACACGCGGATGTTCCGGAAGTGGTGCGCCGCGGACACGGCCGACGTCCGCTGTTCCTCGTGCAGCAGGTACGCGCGGATGTGCGGCGCGTCGACGCCTTCGACGTCGGCGGGCATGTCGTGCTCTGCCAGGAACCGGCAGAGCGACCGAACCGAGTCGATGTACCCGCGAACGGTCTGCGGGCTCTTGGCAGCAGCCTCAAGCGCGAGTTGCCACGACGCGATGAAGGTAGTGAGCGGCGGCCCGGACTGGGCGGCCTTGGCGCGCTGGGCGCGAGAGCGGCGCGCTTCGCGCATGCTGGTCACGGAAGAGGTGGCGTCGGATGACATGGGTTCCTCCCGGTCACCGGTGCGAACCGCGCCCGCCATGCCGTACCCTTGACAGGTACCGCACGGCCCGTGCTGGGCGACGAATCAAACGCTCAATCCACGCTGTGCTTGTGTGGTAATGTACCACATGCCTGCATAACCGCAGGTAGGACAACTAAAGACCTGCGCTCGTAGCTCAACGGATAGAGCATTTGACTACGGATCAAAAGGTTGGGGGTTCGAGTCCCTCCGAGCGCGCTCGTTGAGACAGCGACGAACTAGGCCCTGACCAGCAACCTACTGGTCAGGGCCTAGTTCGTTGGCGAGGTGAGAGTAGGCGGTCACAAGCGTGTGACCGGCCGACAGGTCACAAAAGGTCACACGGGGTTGTGAACTGCGTTGAGCGCGCCGAGCGCTGCACTCAGGGATTCGGGCCGGACGGCCGTGTAGCTGGCGACGTTCACGGCCACCGTGTGACCGCACCACGCCGCGCGGATGTGATCGGGAACGCCAGCGTCAGCCATTAGCGTGTTCGCGGTCGCGCGGCTGTTCCGCAAGGTGATGCGGTCGATACCGGCGCTCTCGGTTGTTGGGCAATAAGAGGCGGACACGTATGTAGAGTCCATGGTGGAGCGGCACCGCAGGTACGCGCGAAAGCGCACGCTCGGTTGGAAGCCGCACGGGTCTACCGGGAGTTCGCTCGCGGCGTAGGCCTGACGGTTGAGCGTGATTATCGAGTTCGGTCGGCTTAGCGCGGCCGACGTCGGCCAGGTTGCCAGGCACCATGCGAACGCCAGGCCATACGAACGTACCGGGCTCGATCGTGCGCCAAGCTAGACCAGAGACGTCAGAGCGGACGCCGAGCGTTTGATTCATGCTCAAATGCGGTGCGCTTCGCAGCACGTCAGCGCGCCGCGTGTCACCGCGTGTCACTCACCAACGGGTCACTCCGAGCGGCTCGACATTGCGGGGGCGGCAACGTCGCCGCCGTTGCTCTAGGCCGCTTGACCGTCGCCGACGACCAGCGGGTGTCATCGAGCGGCGTGCGGTGGCCTACGGCGCGTTCTAGCCGCTCGACCGCGCCGAGCGCGGCCATGTCGCCGACCCCGGACAATCGCGTCTCTTAGATGACGGTCCCATGCTGGCTGGGGCTGCACACCGTGGCGATTACGGCTTTGAGACTTGAGAGTCAGCCGTCTCCGCTCGGTGGATGAGCGCGGCCAGCTCGCCAATGCTGATCCCTCCGAGGACCATGCCGACGACGTGTCCGGTCTTGTCGATGACCACTGTTGTCGGGGTGGCGCTGACCGGGACGGCTTGGGAGAACTGCTGGACGACGGAGTAACTGGGGTCGTTGATGCTTGGGTAGCTGATGCTCTCGCGCTGGATGAATGACAGGGCGTTGGTCACCGTGTCGCCCACGTCGTCGCCGAGGAAGCCTACGCCCTGCGGGTGGTACTGCTGATAGGCAACCTCAAGGGTGGGAGCCTCGGCTATGCAGGGCGCGCACAACGACCACCAGAAGTTGAGTACCAGGATCTTGCCCCGGTAGTCATCTTGATCGGGGTGCCGGTCAGCGAGGTTGCGGTTATGTCGGGGACTAGCGGCTGGTGGCCTGCGGTGTACTCGACGGTGTTGCCGTTGACTGCGCGGCTCGCGGTATTGCTGCTTGTGGTGAAGTGGTCGACTGCCAGCACGCCGCCAGCCAGCACCACGGCGGCGGCCGTCACGGTAACGACCGACCGTCGTCTGATCCTCCACGGGCTGCGGGCGGCCTGGCCTTCGTCCCCGCCGGTTCTCTGCGCCGCCATGAGGTCGCCTCGCCTTCTTGGGGAGCGTTACTATCGCCGGTAGTAGTCGGCAGAGCTGAGACTACTCGTGTGGCGGAAACCTGGCGCCGCGCGGCCTAACCTACTCCGTGCAAGACTGAGCGCTCTCTATGAACGACCCCAGACGGCGCGCTCTCTATGGTCGGCCGCCGCTCGCCGACCCCGACGGCGCGCGGTGGCGCGGTCGAGCGGTGGCAACCGAGCGCGGCGAACCTACCGGGGGAACGCTATGGCTGGGGGAACGTCCGGCCGTACGCCGAACGCATGGAGCGCCGAACGGGCGGCGCGGTGGTGTTCAGGGACGCATGGATGGGTGAACGCTTAGGCCGCTTCCGGCGAAACGAGCGACACGGTCCTGGTCGCTGCAGTCGGCATCCGCCCTGACCAGCTCATCGTCCGCAAGGTCGCGGACTGGGACGCCTACGATCTTGACGCCACCACAAGCCATCCGCTTAGCGAACTGCCCCTGTAGTGCGAGGACCCGGTCACGGTTAGCCCGAATAGCTACCAGCACAGAGACGGACTGGCCCGCTTCGCTCCAAAGCCGACGCCTTCATGAAATAGGGACCGGACCCCAGTAGGGCGGTCCACCTTGGACCCGTGGCGCTTGCCCCGCACCCCGGCGGATGGGCCGACGGTGACGGGATGACCAGCCGGGCGAGGCCCGCGGCAGCGCGCTTTGGGCTTTATTGTGCGGACGAACGGTCGCGCTCGGGAAGGTCCGTTATCCGATGCGGCGCGTCTGTCCGGTCACCAGAGGTCGCCTCCGGTCAGGACGTAAACGAAGGGGATCAGCGGGATCAGCCCGAAGATGGCCCACGCGATCTTGCTGCCTGTCCTCAGGTCAGTACGCGATGCCAGGTCGATCCACATGAGCACTACTGCCACCGGGTGGAGAAAACACAACAGCAGTTCGACCAGCTTCTTCATGGCACTCCCAAGGCAGATTTACGACAGATTTACGACAGGCCCCTACCCTGCCCGGGTGCAGCGGCCGCAAACGGGTACCGTGCGACCATCAAGCTGATGTGCGCTCAGCTCAGCGTACGAGCCGGGCACTCGGTTGGCTGCCGGCTCGGTTCGTGGAGCAAGTTGCTCAGGGCAGGACGTTCCAGGTGACTTCGCCGGCGATCGACCACTGGCCGTCGGGCCACCGCCAGGTAATCCCGTGGGATGCGCCTGGCGGATGGTTGGACCTTGGTAAGAGCCCGGTCAAAATGGGTTGATGGATACACACGAAGCCGAAGCCGAAGCCAACGTCACCGCCGCTCGGCTCTGGGCTGAGCTTGACGAGCCGTGGCGGGAGGCGTTCCGGCAGGCATGGGAGGCGGTGCGGGGCGGGAACATCGGGGTCGGGGCCTGTGCCTCGACACCCGAAGGGGAGATTATCCACGCGTCACGCAACCGGGTGAACGACCAGGACGGGCCGCACGGGGAGGTCTTCGGCTCGTCGCTCGCCCATGCGGAGATGAACGTGCTCGCGCGTCTGGAGTTCCGCCGGTACCGGAAGCTAGTACTCACTACGACCCTCCAGCCGTGCCTGCAGTGCTCGGGTGCCATCAGGCTCGCGCGAATCGGGACCGTCCGGTTCGCCGGGCATGACGTGTACTGGGATGGTTACCACGACTTCGTCAAGCTCGCTGAGCGTGAGGGGCGGCGCGGCAAGCTGACCAGGATCGGACCCCGTGACGACGAGTTGGGCGTTTTCGGGCTCCTGATCTCCCGCTTCCGCTTGGGCAATCCCCGGCTCGCCGACGGCTTCGACGCCGTGCTGCGGGCGATTGGCGAGGGGCCGGTGCTCGACGTCGCGTACGAGCTGGAAGACGGCGGAGAACTGGAGACCCTGACAAAGATGGAAGTCGACCAGGTGCTCGCGGCCGTGTGGCCCCGCCTCCAGAGGCTGCGCCAAGCGACGGCCCCGGCCAAGGCCTTAGGCCTGGCCCCCGGCCCCGGCCCAGATCCCGAGGCTAGCTCGCGGATTCCCACTCTTCGGGCAGGCGGGCCAGCGGGACGCCGGGGCGAGCCAGGGCCGGATAGTCCGGAACGATCGCTTCCGGCCAGCGCTCGGAGAGATGCGCGTGCATCGCCTCGGCCAGTGCGCCGAGGCGGGGCAGCACGCCGGAGTGCGCACCCGCGTCGGTGAAGCTTTGCAGCCAGGTCAGCGCGCGCGGCCGTGCGGTCGTCGTTCCCCAGTCCCTGTCCTCTTGAAGAGTCCTGCCCAAGGCCGGGCCGCGCGCCACGACCCAGCTCCCGAGCGCTGCCGTCAAGGCGACGTCCCAGTCCGCGCCGAGTGTGACGCCGGCGCTTGTCACCTGGTCGCGGTACGCCTGGAGGGCAGGATCGGCCACCTCGGCGGGCAGGGACGCGAAGCACCAGCAACTGGGGAACGGCGCGAGCAGGTAGGCGGCGTCGAGCGCGACGGGGCCCCAGCCAGAGGTCTCGAAGTCGAAGAGCCGGCAGTCGCCACCGCTGATGTACGTATTGTCCGGGCACGCGTCGCTGTGCACGAAGCCGGTGTAGACATCGCCAGGGCCGCGCAGTAGCTCAAGCAGCGAGTCGATCTCGGCCGCAACACCAGCCAACACAACGGACAGGCCCAGCTGCTCCGCGACATGGAGAAACGGCCTCTTGCCACGAGCGATGGCGGCGATCCAGTGCGGCTCAGGCACGCCGGCAGAACCGGCAGGACCGGAGCCGGCAAGCGAAGCGAACAAGCGCCCCCGGCCGAACGACCACCCGTGCATAGCGCCGAGCGCGCGGCCGTACGCGACCAAGTCAGCACGGGCGCGCACCGGGTCAGGAGCGAGCAGCGAGTGCGCGAGGGAGGAGGCTGGCCCCAGGTCCTCCATGATCAGGATGTCAGCGTCCGCGCCGAGCAGTCGCGGGGCGACGGGCGTTTCCATGCCGTTAAGGAAGGAAAGCGCGGCGACCTCGGCGGGGAACCCCCGGAGCGGTGCCCGGGAATCCGCGTCCCTGCCTCGCTTCAGCACGACCGAACGGCCGTCCGCGAGGCTCAGCCGCAGGATGTTACTCCGGTCCCAGATCTGCTCCGCCGAGCGCACCTCCACGCCTGGCCCCCAGGCGGCGGCGAGCAGGGCTTCGGCCGCGCGGGTCTCCTGGGCAGAGAGCATAGGTACGACCGTACAGGCGACAGGGCCGCACTGGGAAAGGGATAAAAGCCTGCCGGGCGGTGGCAATCTAGCTCGCCCCCAGTGCCGGGTTCAGTCGCGTTATCGCGGCGCGCGCGTTCGCCTGGAGCCTCGCCGCCTCGGCGGCGAGGCGGCGCGCGCCTTCCGGGGTGAGCCGGTAGTAACGCCGCAGGCGGTTGTCCACGATCTCCTCCCGGTCCACGTCGACCAGTCCGTCCGCCTTGAGGCGGTCCAGGGCCGTGTAGAGGGTGCCGGCCCGGAGCTTGACCCGCCCGTCGGAGATGTCCATGACCTCGCTGATGATCCCGTAGCCGTGCCGGCTGCCATCGGCCAGAGCGGTGAGTATCAGGAAGGTCGCCTCCTGCATCGGACGGATAGCCATAAGAGGGGTATATATCGTTCATCGGTATATGGCAAGGTCACGGAAATAAGGGCCGGTTAGCGTAGTCTGATCACAGTTGTCTACGATTGCCCGGAACGCACCAGGCACACGCGTCACTGAAAGACACTGAAGCACAGGAGTAAGGAGCTCGTCGTATGGCTGACAATGCCCGCCCGCCCTTCCGCGCCGATCACGTCGGCAGCCTCCTGCGGCCCAAGGAGGTGCTCCAGGCCCGCGACGAGTTCGCCAAGGGACAGATCACCGCCGCGGAGCTGACGCAGGTCGAGGATGTCGCCATCCGCGAGAACATCCGCATGCAGGGCGAGGTCGGCCTGAAGTCGGCGACCGACGGCGAGCTGCGCCGCCAGTCGTGGCACATGGACTTCATTTACCAGCTCGGCGGCATCCAGCCGGTGAACGACGACCTCGTCCGGGTGGCGTTCCACAACAAGGACAAGACCTACGAGTACGCTCCGCCGTCGGCACACGTGACCGCGCCGGTCTCACTGCCCAACACGATCTTCGCCGACGCGTTCACGTTCGTGCGGGACAACGCTTCGGCGGGCCAGACGCCGAAGCTGACGATCCCGTCGCCGTCGATGGTGCACTACCGGGGCGGCCGGGAGGCCATCGCCAAGGACGTGTACCCCGACCTGGCGCAGTTCTGGGACGACCTCGCCGCCGCCTACGGCCAGGAAGTAAGCCGGCTGTATGACCTCGGCTGCCGTTACCTGCAGCTTGACGACACCAGCCTGGCCTACGTCAACGACCCGGCGCAGCGCGAGCACGTCAAGGAGATCGGCGGCGACCCGCTGCACCAGCACGAGACCTACATCGCCACGATCAACAAGGCCCTGGCGAACCGCCCGGCCGACCTGACGGTCACTACGCACATGTGCCGCGGCAATAACCAGTCCATGTGGGCGGCCGAGGGCGGCTACGACTTCGTGGCCGACACCCTGTTCAACAAGCTCGACGTGGACGGCTTCTTCTGCGAGTGGGACGACGACCGCTCCGGCGGCTTCGAGCCGCTGCGCTACCTGCCCAAGGGCAAGCGGGTCGTCCTCGGCGTCGTCACCAGCAAGCGTGGCGAGCTCGAGTCCAAGGACTTCATCAAGCGCCGCGTCGAGGAAGCCGCCAAGTACACCGACATCGACCAGCTCTGCCTGTCCGCCCAGTGCGGCTTCTCCAGCACCAGCGAGGGCAACGACCTCACCGAGCAGCAGCAGTGGGACAAGCTCCGCCTGATCGTGGAAGTGGCCCAGGAGATCTGGGGCGAGTAACACCAGAGCGTCCAACGCCCCGCGCCAGCCCGGACGCAGCAATGTGTGGGCGAGCGCGGGGCGTTAGCCATTTGACGTGCGGAAGGCCCCCGGGCGGGTTTGAAGCTCATAGCAACCTGCAGACAGAAAAGGGGGCGCCGGAGAGATTTCTGTCGGCCTTCCGAAGGAGCGCCGACAGAAATCTTCCCCGGCGGCCCCTGGGCCGCCTATCAGGTTTTGATTTTGACTTTCAGGTTTTGACTTTGACGTTCAGGTTTTGATTTGACTTCGAAGTGCTTAAGAACTTTGAAGAAGTCGAAACCGGGACTACTAGGCGTCTTCTCTCGGTCCAGACCGCGTCGGATTCCTTCCAGGCGGAGACGTCGTCCCGGTAGGTGTACGGGTTGTTGAGGGTCTCGTGCTCAGCGATCTCCGGGTGCATGCCCTTCTCCCACTCCTCCGGGCCGTGCTCCCTCTTGAGGTAGTCGATCGTGGACTCGATCGCCGCCTTGGCGTTGGCCAGGTCAACGCCGACGAGCTTGTGCTCGTGCTTGACGACCTTGCCGTTCACGACCACCGTGTGCACGTCGCCGCGGTTGGCCTGGTAGACGACATGGCCGTAGGGGTGCAGTACGGGGAAGCTGACCGGCGAGTTGTCGTTCTTGATCAGCACGAGGTCGGCCTTCTTGCCGACTTCGACGGAACCGATCACCGAGTCGAGGCCGAGAGCCTTCGCGCCGCCGCGGGTGCCGTAGTCGACGACATCCTCGGCGCGCAGGAGGTGGTTGGTGACCGTCTCGTCCCGCGCGTGCGCCTCGTCGTGCTCCTTCGCCCGGTCGGCGTTGAGCGTTGCCCGCATCGCGCTCAAGATGTCGCCGCTCCACCAGACGCTGGTGTCCTGCGAGAGCGAGACGGGGATGCCGTACTTGCGCAGCCGCCAGGTCGGGGAGTAGCCCTGCCCGGCGTTGCACTCGCTTTCCGTGGAGACCGAAGCGAACCCGCCGGTCGCCGCGATCTTGTGGTAGCTATCGGGGGAGAGCGTCGCCGCGTGCACGTACATGGTGCCGGGGGTCATGAACCCGCCCTCGTACATCTGGTTGATGCCGGCGTCGCCGGTCACCTTCCACACGCCGGCGTGGGTGGTCACGGAGACGCCGAGGTCACGGGCGACGTCGAAGGCGGCCTTCTCCGGGAAGCCCTCGATGCCGGGCAGGTCGAAGGCGAGCTGGAAGGTCAGCATGTCGCCCTTGCCGTCGAACCGGCGGGTGTAGAAGTCGCGGAACTCCGGCGTGGTGGCCCACTCCCACGCGCCCTGGAAGATGTTGCCGTAGGCGAGGACGAACCGGCCGGGCACCTCTTCGAGCGCGTCAGTCGCGGCCTCGGCGTGGTCGGTGGTCCGCAGGCCGTGCGACCAGTCCACCGTGGTAGTCACGCCGGAGTCGATCGACTCGATCGCGGCGAGCAGGTTGCCCGCGTAGACGTCCTGGGGACGGAAGATCTTGCCCCACTGCAGGTAGTAGTAGACGAAGTACTGGGTGAGCGTCCAGTCGGCGCCGTACCCGCGCATGGCGGTCTGCCACATGTGCCGGTGGGTGTCGACCATGCCAGGCATGACGATGCCGCCGGCCGCGTCGATCTCTGCGGTGCCCTCGGGAACCTCAAGGTTCGGGCCGACCGCGGCGATCGTCTCCCCGGAGACGAGAACATCAGCGTTGCTCAGGACCGTGTGCGCGTCGTCCATCGTCAGCACGGTCGCGTTCCGGAACACAACCGGCTGGCCCGGCTGCGGTGCAGTCATGAGGGAACCTCCACGGTGAGGCGCTAGTCATAAGCGCAGATACGGACGGTCGTCCGATAGTCGGTCAGCAGAAACCTGATCGAACACTGTCGCGTTGGTCGCCCGGTTGTCAAGAGTCCCGAACCACCTGGCTTGATTGGCGCAAACGCCCAGGTGTCCGCACTGCGGACACCTGAGAAGGAACACGCTAGAGTGCGGGCAGGCTGTCTGAGAGACTGTCCGACATGCGTTTGCTTCGGGAGGTTAACTGTGGCTCGTCGGGATGACAGCCCGGACTTCATCGAGGCGATCGCCCGCGGTCTCGACGTGATCCGGGCCTTCAGGCCGGGCCAGCCGGTCATGTCCCTCGCGGCCGTGGCCGCCGCGAGCAAGTTGCCGCGGCCGACGGCCCGCAGGATCCTGCTGACGCTTGAGCAACTCGGCTACGTCAGGCAGGCGGAGGCAAGCGGCTACGAGCTCACCCCCCGGGTGCTCGACTTGGGCATGTCGTATGTGCTCTCGCGGGGCCTGTGGGAGATCGCCCGGCCGCACATGGAGGCGCTCGTCGCGCGCACCAGGGAGTCCACGTCGATCGCCCAGCTCGACGGGTCTGAACATCGTCTACGTGGCGCGGGTCGCCGTCCCGAAGATCGTGACGCTGTCTGTGACAATAGGGACACGCTTTCCCGCGATGCCGACCTCCCTCGGCAAGGTACTGCTTGCCGCGCTGCCCCTAGCCGAGGCCGAACGGGTGCTTGCCGAGTCGTCCAGGTCCGGCATTACCCCGCCCTGGCAGCCGGACGCCGCCGAACGCGCCGCGGCGCTTCGCGAGGTGCGGGCGCGCGGCTGGGCTCTCACCGACGAGCAACTCGCCCCCGGCATCCGGTCGGTCGCGGTCCCGCTGCGCGACGGCGACGGCAAGGTGATCGCCGCGCTCAACGTCAACTCACATGCCGCCGAGACGTCGCTCGACAAGCTAATCGGCCAGCATCTTCCGCTGCTGATCCAGGCGGCCGGCGCGATCAGCGCCGACTGGGCGGCGTGCCAGGCGGTACCCCAGGTTACGCTGACGGTCAGCGGTACCGCTGGTAGCGGGCCTGCGCCTGCCAGTGAGCCGTCTTGACAGGTGTTCGCGATGCCAAAGATACTCGGCAGACGGACAGATGTCCGAGATGCGGACGGTCGTCCGGACGGAAGGTAGCTATGCGCAGTGCATGTCGAGCGGGGGGCACAGTGAGGGGAATCACCAAGTGAGCGAACCCGCGCGGCCCGGTCCGCTCTCCGGACTGCTCGTCGCGGACTTTTCCCGCGTCCTTGCCGGACCGTACTGCACGATGCTGCTCGCCGACCTTGGCGCGGACGTGATCAAGGTGGAGTCGCCGGACGGCGATGACACCCGGTCGTGGGTTCCGCCGGTCACCGAGGACGGCGTCTCGACCTACTTCCTGGCCATTAACAGGAACAAGCGGTCGGTCGCGCTCGACCTGAAGGACGACGGGGACCTCGCGCTCGCCAAGGAGCTTGCCCACCGCGCGGACGTGTTCGTGCAGAACTTCAAGCCGGGCGGGCTGGCCAGGTTCGGCCTCGACTACGAGGCGGTCAGCGCGGTGAATCCGTCGATCATCTACGCGTCGATCAGCGGCTTCGGCAGCAGCGCCGGCAACCTGCCGGGCTATGACCTCATGGTGCAGGCGATGTCCGGCCTGATGTCCCTCACCGGCGACCCGGCGGGACCGCCGTACCGGGCTGGCATCTCAGCGTTCGACGTGATGGCAGGCCTGCACACGACGATCGCGATCCTCGCCGCGCTCAACCACAGGAACGCGACGGGTGATGGCCAGCATCTCGACGCGTCCCTCATGGCGTCGGCGATGTCCGGCATGGTGAACCAGACGAGCGCGTACGCGGCAGGCGGCGTGGTGCCGTTCCGGATGGGCAACTCCCACCCCAGCCTCTTCCCCTACGAGCCACTGCCCACCGGCGACGGTGACCTGATCGTGACGGCAGGCAACGACGCCCAGTTCCGCAAGCTGTGCGACTTGCTCGGCGCGCCCGAGCTGCCCGAGGACCCGAAGTTCGAGCACAACCCTGGCAGGACCGCCAACCGCGACATCCTGCGGCCGCTGCTCGCCGAGAAACTCGCGGCCAAGTCGGCGGCGGAGTGGTTCGACCTGCTGATCGCGGCCGGCGTGCCCTGCGGGCCGATCAACACCGTGGACAAGGGGATCGCGTTCGCCGAGAAGATCGGGCTTGAGCCGGTCGTTACCGCGGGGACCGGCTCAAGGTCCCGGCCGACGATGCGGCACCCGGTCACCTTCTCCAAGACCCCGGCCAGCTACCCGCTCGCACCACCGGAACTCGACGAGCAGGGCGAGGAGATTCGCGCCTGGCTCGCACAGTTATCTCCCGGGGGGCGACCCCCCGTACCCCCCGGTGTGCGCCTGGGCAGGCCTGATCGCAAAAACCGCGATTTTATCAGGCCCGCCCAGGCGCACAAGAACTGTGCCGATGAAAAACGTTATGTCGGCCGCGGAAGGATGACCTCTATGGCCCAGGAATACCCCACCTCGCTTGGCACCTCGGACGCCAACACGATCACCCTCCTCGGCCAGAACCTGGCCGAGGACCTCATGGGCAAGGTCGGGTTCGGCGAGCTGACGCTGTGGATGGTCACCCAGCGGCGCCCCACCAAGGCCGAGGTGCGCGTCTTCGAGTCGGTGCTCGTCGCGCTCGCCGACCACGGCTTCACGCCGACCGCCATCGCCGCCCGGCTGACTTACCTGTCGGCCCCCGACTCCCTCCAGGGCGCGATCGCCGCCGGGCTGCTCGGCGGCGGGTCGCGGTTCCTCGGGGTCACCGAGGACTGCGGCCAGTACCTGGCCGCCGTGCTCGCGGAGGCGGGCGAGGTCCCGGCCGACGACGCTCGCCCGCCCGACGACGCGTTTTATGACGCGCTCGCCCTCGACGCGGTCAAGAAGGCCCGCGCCGCGAAGAAGTTCGTCCCCGGCCTCGGCCACCCGGTGCACAAGGTCCGCGACCCGCGCACCCCGAGGCTGATCGAGATCGCGACGGAAGAGGGGGTGCGCGGCCCGCACCTGCGCTTGTTCGAGGCGATCGGCCGGGTCCACCCGCAGGTCCTCGGTCGTACGCTGCCGCTCAACGGCGCGGGCGTGTGCGGCGCGGTCCTCGCCGACCTCGGCCTGCCGCTCCCTATGCTGCGCGGGTTCGCGCTACTCGCCAGGACCGCCGGGCTCCTCGGCCAGTTGGCGGAGGAGCAGCGGATGCCGATCGCGAACGACGTCTACATGCACGTGGACCGCAACGCCACGTACGTGGTACCCGGGACCTTATTTTTTTTGCCCCTACCTCAAGGTCTCAGTGGTAGGCACAATCAAAAAAAATGAGGTTCGAGTCTGAGTAACCCTCACTGATTCACGATTCACGGCAAGGGAGCCGCCATGGCGACTATCGCAGCGGTCATCGCCTCGACCCACCACCCGTTCTACTACCGCGCGTCCACGTCGACCGGCGAGGACCGGCCGCCGTTCGCCGATGAGTGGGTGGCCAAGATCACCTCGTTCCGCGAGACCCTCACCAGGGCCAACCCGGACGTCCTGGTGCTCGTGGGCAGCGACCACTTCCACCAGATCTGGCTGGACAACATGCCGCAGTTCCTCGTCGGCAAGGCGCCGTACTACGACGCCAACTGGTACAACGAGGAGCGCGAGTTCGGCCTGCCGCGGCTGCTGTTCAAGGGCGACGAGAACCTGTCGTCGCACATCTTGCGCAGCGGGCTCGACGCGGGCTTCGACCTCGCGTTCAGCAACGAGCTGCGCATCGACCACAGCGTCACCTGCCCGATGATCACGCTGCGGCCGGAGTGCGACCTGCCGATCGTGCCGATCTACACGAACATCTTCGCGCCGCCGCTGCCGCAGCCCAAGCGATACGTGCAGCTCGGCCAGATGATCCGCGAGGTCGTCCAGGCCTGGCCGTCGAACCTGAGGGTCGCGATCATCGGCACCGGGCACCTCTCGCTTGAGCTCGGCGGCCCCCGCCAGTTCGGCCCGCACGGCCCTGACCCGGAATTCGACCGCAAGGCCGTGGACTGGATCGCCTCAGGCGACATCGAGAAGGCCCTCGGCGAGGTGTCGCTCGAGTCCCTGTGGGAACCGGGCAACGCTACGCACGGGTTCCTTGACTTCATGCTGATGATGGGCGTCGCCGGCGCCGGGGAGAAGGCCGACTACGTGGACACCCTGGACCTGTTCCACACGATGGAGGCCTACTTCACCTGGTACCCGAAAGACGGGAACGCCTGAATGGGAATGAGCCGTAGGGACGCGCAGTGAGCAAGTACCTGCTGAGGAAGTTCAAGTAAGGGGTATGGATTTGTCGAAGTACCTGCTGAACAAGTTCCTCTACACGGTCGACCGGGACCCTGAGCTCGTCGAGCAGTACCGCATCGATCCCAAGGGCACCGTCGAGTGGTGGGAGGCCGAGCGGGCCAACGTCATACTCAACGTGCTCACCGGCGAGAAGTCGAGCTGGCTCAAGTTCGACGACGTGGAGCGGGAAGCCCTGGCGACGCACGACTACCCGAAGCTGTTCGAGCTCGGCGCGCACCCGTTCCTGTCGCTGACCCTGTTCATCGCCATGTTCGAGCGAGATCACGCGGAACCGCTCGGCTTCCAGCTCGAGTACGCCCAGCGCCTCTCACATTTCACGATGCCTTACCCAGATATCACCACCTGATAGAACTCGTCCGCCCGGCGCGGGCCGATATAATTGGCGGTTTTTGCCATCGGCCCGCGCCGGGCGGACATCGGGGGGTACGGGGGTCGTCCCCCCAGGGGATGACTGCCAGGGAAATATTCGCGGCGCGGGATAGGTGAGGCCCCTTGCGGGCATTACCTATCCCGCGTCTTTCTGCTGGGGGGCGCGATCTGCTCCAGATTCTGCTTTGGCGGGCGATATCGTTGCTCTGCCTTGGGAGTAATGGATCGCAGTCGGGGAGTGGCGATGACCACGGAAGGTCAGCGGGTAGCCGGATTCGGCAAGCTTGAGGACGGACTGAAGCAGGCCAGTCCCTGGTACACGTGGGGGCCTTACGTCAGCGAGCGGCAGTGGGGGACGGTCCGCGAGGACTACAGCGAGGACGGGGACGCGTGGAACTACCTGCCGTTCGATCACGCTAGGTCTCGCGCCTACCGGTGGGGCGAGGACGGCCTCGCCGGGTTCAGCGACATCCACCAGAACCTCTGCATCGGGCTTGCTTTGTGGAACGGCCGGGACGCCTTCCTCAAGGAGCGGCTGTTCGGGCTGACCGGCCCCGAGGGTAACCACGGCGAGGACGTCAAAGAGCACTGGTGGTACGGCGACGCCGTGCCGAGCCACGCCTGGAACACGTGGCGCTATCACTACCCGCAGGCCGCGTTCCCCTATGACCGGCTGAGGCTGGAGAACTCGCGGCGGGACCGGCGCAGCCCGGAGTACGAGATCCTCGACACCGGGGTCTTCGACCAGGACCGGTACTGGGTCACCGAGGTCACGTACGCCAAGACCGGCGACGCGGCGGAACTGCTCGTGCAGGTCCAGGTCACCAACGCCGGGCAGGATGCCGACACGATCCACGTGCTGCCGACCGCGTGGTTCCGCAACACGTGGTCCTGGGACGGGTCCGCGAAGCCGGCCCTGAAGATCGCCGCCAACGGCAAGGGCGGCGCGGGCAGCATAGGTGGCACAGGCGACGCGGCGAGCGGCGTCGACATCGACCATCCCTTCCTCGGCACGCTTGAGCTGCTCGCGGGCACCGCCTCGGACGGAACCGCGCCCAGGCCGCTCTTCTGCGAGAACGAGACCAACAACAAGCGGCTGTTCGACTGTCAATCGGTCACGGAATACCCGAAGGACGGCATCAACGACCACGTGGTCAGCGGCGCCGCCACCGTAAACCCGCGGCAGACGGGCACCAAGTGCGCGTTCTGGTACACCCTGACGGTGCGACCCGAGGAGACGGTCACCATCCGGCTAAGGCTCAGGCCGAAGCCGGCCACTGGAACCAGCAACTCGTTCGGGGGAAATTTTGATCTTGTCCTCACCGAGCGCAAGGCCGAGGCGGACGAGTTCTATCAGGCGCTGACACCCGAGGCCGCCAGCGGCGACGAGGCCAGCGTCATGCGGCAGGCGTTCGCCGGGATGCTCTGGTCCAAGCAGTTCTACCACTACAACGTGGCACGCTGGCTGGACGGCGACCCCGAGCAGCCGCCGCCGCCACCCGACCGCGACCTCAACCGCAATGCGCGCTGGCGGAACTTCGACGCCTTCGACATCCTGTCGATGCCTGACAAGTGGGAGTACCCGTGGTTCGCCGCCTGGGACCTGGCCTTCCACTGCGTAACCCTGGCCCACGTCGATCCGGGTTTCGCGAAGTACCAGCTCGTGCTGCTGTGCCGGGAGTGGTTCCAGCACCCGAACGGGGCGCTGCCCGCCTATGAGTGGGACTTCGGCGACGTCAACCCGCCCGTCCAGGCGTGGGCGGCGCTTGAGGTGTTCGCGCTCGACGGCGGCAAGGACATCGACTTCCTCGCGCGGGTTTTCGACAAGCTTCTCGTCAACTTCACCTGGTGGGTGAACAGGGAGGACGCCCGGGGCAACAACCTGTTTGAGGGCGGCTTCCTCGGCCTGGACAACATCGGCCCGGTCGACCGCTCCCACCTGCCGGCCGGCACGACGCTTGAGCAGTCCGACGCCACCGGGTGGATGGCGTTCTACGCGCTGTCGATGTGCCGGATCGCGCTCGTCTTGTGGCGCAACGGCCGCCATCACGGCGCCGACCTGGTGCTGAAGTTCCTTGAGCACTACGCCGGCATCGCCGACGCGCTTGAGGGCCAGGGGATGTGGGACGACGCCGACGCGATGTTCTACGACCAGCTGTGCCTGGCGAGCGGCGCGGTCATCCCGGTCAAGGCCAGGTCGATGGCGGGCATGATCCCGCTGCTCGCGGTCGCCGTGATCGACGAGCGGATGATCGAGAACGCGCTGAAGTTCGGCAAGTTGTTCGCGGACTTCCTTCAGCGGCACGGCCTCGCCGAGCCCGACGCCCGCCGGGACGAAGGCCTCGTGCGGGCCAATCACAATGAGGTGGCCGAGCACGGCGAGCGCCTGCTGCTCAGCGTCGTCGGAGTCGATCGCCTCCGTCCGCTCTTCGAGTCGCTGTTCGACGAGTCCAAGTTCCTGTCCCCGTACGGGCTGCGGAGCCTGAGCGCGGTGCACAGGGTCAGCCCCTACGTGCTGCACCTGAACGGCACAACCGCGACGATCGACTATGAGCCGGCCGAGTCGACGACCAGCATGTTCGGCGGCAACTCGAACTGGCGCGGGCCGATCTGGTTCCCGCTGAACTACCTGGTCATCAGCTGCCTGCTGAAGTACCACAACTTCTTCGGGGAAGACTTCACCGTCGAGTACCCGACCGGGTCAGGGAACAAGCTCACGCTCGCGGAGGTCGCGCAGGACCTCAGGTCGCGGATGATCTCGATCTTCACCCGCGGCGCCGACGGGCGGCGGCCCTGCTACGGCTGGGTGGACAAGCTGCAGCACGACCCGAAGTGGCGCAACAACATCTACTTCAACGAGTACTACCACGGCGATAACGGGGCCGGGCTCGGCGCCAGCCACCAGACCGGATGGACCGGGCTGATCGCGGACGTGATCCGCCGCCGCTACGGGGCAGTACCGGAGACCGTTGACCTGATTCATGACCTGCTCTATCCGGGGGGCGCCGCGTGACTTCGGAACCTGTCATTCACAAGGCCAGGCCGGGGAACCGCACGCTCCTCGGCGCGACCGTCAGGGACGGCGGGGTGAACTTCGCGGTGGCCTCGACGGTCGCCACCTCCGTTGAGGTGTGCCTCTTCGACGCTGACGGCCGCGAGACCAGGTTCGGTCTCGGCGACTACGACGCCGGGGTGTGGAACGGCTTCGTCCCTGACATCCAGCCGGGGCAGGCCTACGGCTACCGGGTTCACGGGCCGTTCGAGCCGGCCCGAGGGCTCCGCTGCAACCCGGCCAAGCTGCTCCTCGACCCCTACGCCCGGGCCATCCGGGGCACGATGACGTGGAACCCGGCGCTGCTCGGTCACGACCCCGAGGATCCCGGCAAGCCGGGCGAAAAGGACTCTGCGCCTTTCGTGCCCCGGTCCCTGGTCGTTGACGGGGCAGGGTACGACTGGGAGGGCGACGCACCGCTCGGCCGGCCCTATGCCGAATCGGTCATCTACGAGGCGCACGTCAAGGGGTTCACCGCGCGGCACCCGGACGTCCCCGAGGAGCTCCGGGGTACGTACGCGGGCTTCGGTCAGCCGGCGGCGACGGACTACCTGCGCGACCTCGGCGTGACCGCGGTGGAGCTGCTGCCGATCCACGAGTTGGTCCCTGAGGGGGTCCTCACCGAGCGCGGGCTGACCAACTACTGGGGATACAACACCATCGGCTTCTTCGCGCCGTACCAGGGCTACTCGGCGGCGGCCCGGCAGCATCCCGGCGGTGCGGGTCCGGGCGGGCAGGTCAGCGAGTTCAAGGACATGGTCAAGGCGCTGCACCGGGCCGGCATCGAGGTCATCCTCGACGTCGTCTACAACCACACCGCCGAGGGCAACCAGAACGGTCCCACGCTCAGCTTCCGCGGCCTGGACAACGCCATGTACTACCGGCTGGTGCCCAATGACGACAGCAGCTACTACGACACCACCGGCACGGGCAACTCGGTGGACGCCAGCAACCCGATGACGCTCCGGCTGATCATGGACAGCCTGCGCTACTGGGTGTCGGAGATGCACGTGGACGGCTTCCGGTTCGACCTGGCCGCGACCCTCGGCCGCGAGGGGGACAACCGCTTCGACAAGTACGCCGCCTTCTTCGACCTGGTCGGGCAGGACCCGGTGCTCGCCAGCACCAAGCTGATCGCCGAGCCGTGGGACGTCGGCCAGGCCGACAGCTACGACCTGGGCCGGTTTCCCGTGCAGTGGCGGGAGTGGAACGGCCGCTACCGGGACCTGATGCGCGACTTCTGGCGCAGCCGGGACACCGGCGTCGGTGAGTTCGCCACCCGGTTCGCCGGCTCATCCGACCTGTACGCCGCGGCCCGCCGCGGCCCGACCGCCTCGGTCAACCTGATCACCGTGCACGACGGCTTTACCTTGCGCGACCTGGTCTCCTACGACGACAAGCACAACGAGGCGAACGGCGAGCACAACCGGGACGGCAGCACCGACAACCGTTCCTGGAACTGCGGGGTCGAGGGCCCGACCGACGATCCGGACATCAGCGCGCTGAGGGCGCGGCAGGTCCGGGCGATGCTGTCCACGCTACTGCTGTCCTTCGGCCTGCCGATGCTGCTCGGCGGCGACGAGATCGGGCGCACCCAGGGCGGGAACAACAACGCCTACTGCCAGGACAACGAGATCTCCTGGTTCGACTGGGCCGGAGCGGACAACAACCTGCGGGACTATGTCAAGCGGCTGCTCACGCTGCGCCGCGAGCACCCGGTGTTCCGCCGCAAGCGGTTCCTGGCCGGCGCCGAGGCGGCCGAGCTCAGCTGGTTCAGCAGCGCGGGCGTGCCGGTGTCCCACGACCAGTGGACCGATCCGACCATGCACGCGATCGCCGTCTACCTGGACGGCGAGGACGCACCGGACGACGCCGAGGACGGCACGCCCCAGCACGACGACGACTTCCTCATCCTGCTCAACGCCTACTGGGAGGAACTCCCGTACACCATCCCGCGGGTCCGCCCGGAGACGGAGACGTGGTTCGTGGACATCGACAGCTACGACCCCAAGGTCTCGGCCGCCAACGCGTTCCCCAGGCACACGGGCGACCAGGTGACCGTCGGGCCCCGCTCGGTGAGCGTCCTTCGTGCCCCGAGGTCAGAGAGTTAAGCCGAACGGATTCGTGTTTCACGTATCGGCAGAACCCGAGTTTTCGGGGGGTACGGGGGGTCGTCCCCCCGGGGGATAACAGTGTCGGTGCGGGCGGCCCTGATATGTTCGCGGTTTTTCCGATCAGGGCTGTCCGCACCGACAGCAGGGGGTACGGGGGGTCGCTCCCGGGGAGACAACAGGCAACCGGGGTGGCCACAGCAAGTGCGTCTAGTTCGGGACCGGACCTGTGGCCGCCCGACAAGGTTGACTACACGTGTGGCACGTCCCCGGCCGCACTTCTAAGTTTAGACTCCCGCGGCCAGCTCCTCGGCGGCATCCTTGCTGGCGGATCGCTTGCCCAGGGTGAATGCGGCCAGGAGGCCGGCGAAGATGACCAAGGCGGCCGACAGGTAGAACGCCGCGTGCAGGCCGTCGCCGAAGGCCGCGTAGGCGGCACCCTCGACCTCGGCGATGAGTCCGCCCTCGCTCGCGTACTTGCTGAGGTAGACGTCGATCTGGCCCGTCTCGATGACATGGATGATGATCGGCTTGAAGGCCAGGATCGCGGTCTTGTTGGCAGCCGAGACGTGCAGCGCGTCGATGTGGCTGGTCAGGGTGGCGTTGAGCCTGGAGAAGACCAGGGCGCCGAGGATGGAGGCGCCGGCCACCGCGCCGATCTCCCGGCTGGTGTTGGCGGACGAGGCGGCCATGCCCGACCGCTCGGGGGGCACGGCGTCAAGCACTGCGGCGGTGACGGGGACGACCGTGATGCCGATGCCGATGCCGGCCAGGCCGAGGGCCAGTGAGAGAGCGACGTAGTCGGGGTGCTGGGTGATCAGCGGGCTAGCGGTCAGCAGCCCGGCCGCGAAGGCCGCACAGCCGACCGTGATCGGCCAGCGCGGGCCCGTCCGCCCGGTCCAGTAACCGGCGACCAGCGATCCGAGGATCATCAAGACGGTCATCGGCGCGAAGACAACGGCGATCATGTATCCGGAGTCCACCGGGACTTCCACCAGGTACAGGGCGGTGAAGAAGAAGATCGCGAACGTCGCGAGGTAGGTGCAGAACGCGACGATGTTCGGCACGGTGAACTGCGGCATCCGGAAGAACCGCAGGTCGAGCAGCGGGTGCGCGGCCCGCCGTTCCCAGGCGACGAACGCCGCGGCGAGGATCACGGCGGCGCAGAGCAGGGCGATGACCTCGGCTGAGCCGAAGCTCGCCGTCTCCGCGTCGATGATCGCGAACATGAGCGCGGCGAGCGCGCCCGCACCGAAGACGGTCCCCCAGGTGTCGACGCGGGCCGCCGTCGGGTCGGAACTCTCCGGCACGGTGATCGCGGCGGCGATGAGGGCGGCGAGGCCGAATACCAGGTTGAACCAGAAGATGCCGCGCCAGCTCCACGCGCCCACGATCGCGCCGCCGATGACCGGGCCGAGCGCGAGCGCGAGCCCGGAGACCGCGGACCAGATGCCGATCGCCCAGGCACGTTCACGGGAGTCGGAGTAGATGTGCCTGATGATGGAAAGCGTGCCCGGCTCGCTCGCTGCCGCGCCGAGGCCCATGACCGCCCGGCCCACGATGAGCGTCTGCGGGTTGGGCGCGAGGGCGCAGAGCACGGAGCCAGCGCAGAAGACGCCCGCGCCGGAGAGCATGACCTTCTTGCGGCCGAACTCGTCGCCGATCATCCCGCAGGCCAGCATGATGGCGGCGAACGTCAGGGCGTAAGCGCCGATCACCCACTGCAGCTCCGCGACGGACGCCTGCAGGTCGGTCTGCAGGCTGCCAAGGCCGACGGAAACGACAGTGTTGTCGAGGAACGTCAGGAACAGCAGCAGGCAGAGCGCGGCGAGCGCGACCGAGTTGGCCCGGTCACGCCCGCCGCCCGCAACGCCGGTGCGGGGGCTGCTCAGCTTGCCGAGCTGCATGCCGATGGCACCGGGATCGTCAGGCCTGCGCCCTTGGCCTCGGTCAGCAGGCCGCAGAAGACTTCGTCGCCGACCTTCCACGTGCCGTCCTGCAGGACCGAGGTGCCGCTCGCCCCGGTGGCCACCGTCGTCCCCATCGCCGAGAGGTCGTACTTCACCGTCGCCTGGGTGGAAGAGGTCAGCGTGACGGAATCCACCTTGGACGTCACTGCGGCCGCCAGCGGGCTCGCCGCGAAGGCGGTGATCGCGGACGAGAACTGCGAACCGTTCTCCAGCAGCTGTACGCGCTTGCTGTTCGGGGTCGAGGAGTTGAAGAACGTGTTCCAGTTGGTCGTGATCTCAGAGACCGCGCTTGACGAGCCGCCGCTCGCCGCGGGGCTCGAGGAGGCTGACGCCGAGGACGACGCCGGTGTGCTTGGCGTGGTAGTGCTGGAAGATGAAGAAGAGCTAGAGCCGCTTGAGCAGGCTGATATCGCGGCGAGGAGCACTAGGCCAAGCGCCGGGGCCGCCAGGTAGACCCGGCGTGCCGGTGGGCTATATCGCATCATTACGCGTCCCTTGGGTCGGCGTCCTATGAGCATTGGACTGGTTAAGCAATCGCCGAAGGATTCCTTAGGACTATTGTCCCTCCAGGAGTCAGCCAGGTGCCGGAAATCGCCGACGCATGCGTCAGTTCTCTCCCGGGGGACGACCCCCCGTACCCCCCGGTGTCGGTGCTGTCGGGCCTGATCGCAAAAAACGCAATCGTATCAGGCCTGACAGCACCGATGAAAAGTGCCCAGGGGGGTCGAATCCCCGTACCTCCCGAACAAAAGCTGCGGGGTGACTGCGGCACTTGTCTGACAAAAGCCGCGGCACCCTGTGGTCACAGTGATTCACGTGAAACGTGATCACTGTGTCCTGGCTTCACCGTGTCCTGGTATCACTGTGCCTTGGTTCGGTACAGGTGCACGGCAAGCGGGGCGAAGACCAAGAGCATCGCCACGGACCAGCAGACCACGGCCAGCTCCGGGTGCTGCGCCGGCCAGGCGTGCACCGCGGTCGCCGGGTTCGGGTTGCCGAAGAGACTGCGGGCCGCCGCGGCAAGCGACGACATCGGGTTCCACTCCGCGACCGGCTGGAGCCAGCCGGGCATGCCCTGCGTCGGCACGAAGGCGCTGGAGATGAACGTCAGCGGCAGGAAGATGATGAACCCGGCCTGCTGCGCGGTCTCGGGGCTGCGCAGCACCATGCCGAGGCAGACGCCGGCCCAGGTGAACGCGTAGCCGAAAAGCAGCGCGAGCGCGAACGCCTCGACCGCGTGGCCCGCGCCGTTGTCGATCCGCCAGCCGATCGCGAGTCCGACGAGGGCGATGATGGCGGCGCCGATCATCTGGGTGAGCAGGTCCGCGATGGTCCGCGCGGTCAGAACGGCCGCGCGGGACATCGGCAGCGACCTGAAGCGGTCGATGAGGCCGGTCTGCATGTCGCTGACGACGGCGACCGCGGTGCCTGGCGCCGTCTGGGCCAGGCCCATGGCGAGCATGCCGCCGATGAGATAGGAGTGATAGTTCCCGCCGCCAGGGATGCCGATCGCCCCGCCGAAGACGTAGGCGAACATGAGCACGAACATGACCGGCTGGATCGTGACATCGGAAAGGGTCTCCGGCTCGCGCCTGATCCTGGCAAGGGAGCGCCTGGTCAGCACCCAGACGTCGCCGAGGAACGCGGCGAACGGGCTGCGTCCCGTGGTCAGGTCCGCCGGAGACAGCGTGATGGCGGTCATGCATTCACCTCCTGTTTCTCGTTCTTCTCCGCCTTCTCTTCCTCTTCCGCCTTGCGGCCGGTGAGGGTGAGGAACACGTCGTCGAGCGATGCGCTGCGCACCGCGATGTCGTTGACCTTGACCCCTGCCGCGTCCAAGGCGCGCACCACCTCGGTGACGAGCCCGTCAGTCCCGGTCACGGGAGCCTCGATGAGCCGCTCGCTATCCGGGGCGCGCGAAATATCCCCAGTAGCAAACGCCTCAAGGACCTCGGAGGCCACGGATGCGTCGGATCCCTCGGACAGCGTGATGAGGAGCCGCTGGCCGCCCATTGATGCCTTCAGCTCGGCGGGGGTGCCCTCGGCGATGACCCTGCCGCCGTCGATGACAGCGATCCGGTCGGCCAGCTGGTCAGCCTCGTCGAGGTACTGCGTGGTGAGCAGCAGGGTGGTGCCGTCCGCGACGAGCTGGCGCACGATCTCCCACATCAGCGCCCTGGCGCTCGGGTCCAGGCCCGTGGTCGGCTCGTCGAGGAACAGCACCGCGGGGTGGCCGATCAGGCTAGCGGCCAGGTCGAGGCGGCGCCGCATGCCGCCCGAGTAGGTCTTGACCGCCCGCCCGCCCGCGTCGGTGAGGTCGAACTGCTCAAGCAACTCATCGGCGCGCCGCCGCGCCGCCTTCCCCGTCAGCCGGCTCAGCTCCCCGATCATGACGAGGTTGGACCGGCCGGTGAGGTACTCATCGAGGGCCGCGTACTGGCCGGTCAGCCCGATTACCCGGCGGACCGCTGCGGCGTTGCTGCTCACATCGTGGCCGAAGACGCGGGCCTGACCTCCGTCCGCGCGCACCAGCGTGGCGAGCACCCGGACGGCGGTGGTCTTGCCCGCCCCGTTGGGGCCTAGCAGGCCGTAGACGGTGCCCCGTGCGACCGTCAGATCAAGCCCGTTCAGCGCCCTGGTCTTGCCATAGTGCTTAACCAGCCCTTCCGCCTCGATGGCGGGCGTATCGCTCATGGCGTCTCCGCAACATTTCTCGTACGGTGTACTAGTGGTCGTACAACGTACGATAGCAACGCAAGGGCGTAAGGTCAACGAGATATATCGTAAACGATGGGCTGGGCTTCCCGTGGGGGGACGACCCCCCTGCACCCCCCGCGTATGGCGGGGGCTTCGCCCCCCATCGCCCCCACGGGGGGACGCCGCAAAAAGCGCGGCACCCCCCCGCGCTGTGGCTGGGGTTAAGGCCTTGTGGTTGCGGTAGGCAGGCGTTGCATAACCCGCAGCGCCTCACGCTGTGGCTGAGGTTAAGGCCTTGTGGTTGCGGTAGGCAGGCGTTGCATAACCCGCAGCGCCTCGCGCTGTGGCTGTGGCTGAGGTTAAGGCCTAGGCTGTCCTAGCCGAACAGTTCGGCCATCCGCCGTGTCAGCTCGTCCGGCGACACGTCCTCCACGTGCGACGCGACGGTCCACGCGTGCCCGAACGGATCGATGATGTACCCGTCTCGGTCACCGTAGAACTGGTCCTCCGCAGGGCGCTGCACGGACGCTCCGAGTTCCACAGCACGGGCGATCACCGCGTCGACATCCTCGACGTAGATGAACAGGTACGCCGGAGAGCCGGGCAGGCCGGCGGACGGCGGGGCCTTGGTCCCATGCTGCGGGTCCTCGTCCGCGATGATCACGACGGAATCCCCGATCTGGATCTCGGCGTGCGCGATGGTCCCGCCCGGCCCGGGGAATTGCATCCGCTCGGTCGCGCCAAACACGGCCGCGTAGAACTCGAGCGCCTTCCCGGCACCGTGAACCGTAAGGCAGGGCGTGATCCGGCGATAGGAGTCCGGGATCGGGCTGGGCCTCGCAGGTGCTGTCATCTGGTCCTCCTCCGTGATGAAGTCCATCGTTCCTCTACCCAGCTGACGATCGGCCCGCAGCCCAATACGACAATCAAGCTGGACCTAAGTGACGGACGGCGCTCCGGGCGCTCTGGGTGAGGGCTTCCGGGCGACCCCAACTCAGCCCGTCGCCACCGGCCGCTCGGGTGCTAACCGGGGCCCGATGCCCCGCTTCGACTCGGCGAGCAGGGAGTAGACGCCGCACAGAGTCCCAGGAAGACCGACTTAGCGGACGCTCCCGCTCCAAGAAGTTGATCCTTTTCGCAGTCGGCGGTTAGTGCTCCATTTGGTAGTTAATGAGCGGTTTTCGAATCCATTTACTTTCGAAAAGATCTTGGAAAACTAGTCGTTCAGCTTGGTTAAGGCGAAGGCGATTAGCTATAATATTCGTATCGGCGAGTTCCCAATCGTGATCACCCGAGGGGAGGGACGGTATGGACGGACAGATACCCGCAGGCGGGCCGCTCCCCGGCGATGACGGCCCGGTTGGTCCCAGTCCCCTCGGTCCCAGTCCCCTCGGTCCCAGTCCGTTCGATCCCGGCCTCGTTCCGGGGGACGACTTCGACCTGGACGGGCACTTTGAGTGGCTGGTGCGGGAGATCGACGCGGGTCGGCTGCAGGCCCCGCCCGAGCCGGACATCGAGGGCCCGGCGATCTCAATCAGCCTCAGTGATGCATGCGACGTGGATCCGGAGCTGCTGGCGGCGATGTGCGGCCCGGACGGCCTGGGTGGTGAGGCGGTCCCGGCCGAGTTCGGGCAGGACAGGGCCGCTGACGCGATGCGCCCCGGCCCGCTCCTTGCCGCGCTCACCGCGCAGACCGCCTCCAGTCCCGGTTCCCTGACCGATAACGAGCTGATCGGAGTGCTGCAGGCGGCTCGCCGGATGGCGAACCTGGCCGCCTACCAGCAGACGGTGGCGATCGCCGAGTTTGCGCGCCGCCGCCAGGCCGAGTTCGAGGCGGCAAAGGCCCGCGGTGTCCCCGTCGGCTGCCGCGACGGGGAGTTCCCCGGTGAGGAACTGACGATGGAACTGGTCGCCACGGGGCCGTATACCAGCGCCCGGATCGACACGGCCATCGAGCTGGCTGCCCGCCTGCCGCGCACGCTGGCCGGCATGGCGGACGGCCTGATCGACCTGACCAGGGCCTGCACAATCGCGTCGCGCACCCGCAGCATGACCAACGAAGACGCCGCGTATGCGGATGAGGTCCTCGCTGCGACCGCGCCGGGGCTGCGGCCCGACCAGCTGGCCAGGAAGGCCGCCGCGCTGGAACTGAAGCTCGCCCCCGAGGCGGTCAAGGCGCGCAAAGAGCTCGCCAGGCACCTGGATCAACGGGTCGAGGCCCGCCGCGAGGAATCAGGTAACGCCTCCCTGGCCGGGCGCGAGCTCGGCACCGCCGACGTGATCGCCTCCAAGGCCTACATCGATGCGATCGCGGTAAAGCTACGCAACTCCGGCCTCATCGAGGGCGGCCTCGGCCGACTCCGCGCCCTTGCCCTAGTCGACCTCACCCAGGGCCGCAACCCCCTCGACCGCATCAAGCCCCAGCGAGCCACCAACTCAGCCGACACCAACACCGCACCGGGCGGCAAGAACACCGCACCGGGCGGCAAGCCGCCCGCCGACCCATCCGGTCACGCACCAGAGTCGGCCACCAACTCAGCCGACGCCAGCACCGCACCGGGCGGCAAGCCGCCCGCTGACCCATCCGGTCATGTACCAGAGTCGGCCACCAACCCGGCTGATGCCCTCGAGCCAACTGCCGGCCCGTCAGGTGACCCGCTCAGCGACGCTGACTCGGACGGCTGGCCAGACTGGGATGATAACGAGGCGCAGCGTGCCGGGTATCGCGACGCACCGGCCGACGACCTTGACCCCAGCCTTGGCCACGTCCCCGCCGGGTCCGGCGCTCCAGTGCCGCTCCCTGCTCTGATCAACCTCCTGGTCCCTGCCGGGACCCTCCTCGGCTGGTCCACCGCTCCTGGCCAGGCCGCCGGGTGGGGCCTCCTGGACGCCGACGAAATTAGGGCTCTCATCCAGGCCGCCTCCCAGCATCCGAGAACCCGCTGGTGCTTCACTCTCACCGCCCCAGATGGCACCGCCATCGCCCACGCCTGCGCTACAGGTCGGCACCCATGGAAACCTCCAGACCCCGCCAACCCGCAAAGGAAACACAATCCCGGTGGCGCCCCCACACCCGGGCAGGCAGCCCAGTTGGCCGATCTCCTGCGCAGCTTCAGTGTCACCTTCGAGCCCATCGCGAGGGACACCTGTGACCACAGGCACGAGGAAGACCGCTACGTCCCGAGCCGCAAGCTGAGGCACCTGCTCCGCGCGCGCAACCAGACCTGCACAGCCCCCGCCTGCAATGCCCAGGCTCTCTACTGCGACATAGACCACACCATCCCGTACCCCGACGGCCCCACGGACGAATGCAACACGAACCCGAAGTGCCGTCGCCACCACAGAACCAAGCAGGCCCCCGGCTGGAAAACCACCCAGCCCACCCCCGACACCACGACTTGGATCACTCCGTCGGGCCGCGCTCACACCACAGCCCCAACCGCCTACGACCTTTAATTCCGAAGCACTGATTGTCCTGTTTGTCACCCTCTGCTACCGGATCGCCGGTCTACGCGAAGATGTGAAGCTCTGGCTGTAATCCATTTGGCATCGCCAGGCGTCCGCTGTCGTGCCGGTATTTTATTTCTTCTCCGGAGGACAGCAGCAGTAGGAGCCAATTTTGGGTGAGGTAGAGTGGGAGCGCGCGCGTTTGTTTTCCGTATCTGGGATCGGCGGCGCAGACGACCAAGAACGCCGGGCTTCGTCGGCGCTACTTGCGGTGATCCAGTCGGTCCGAGAATTCGGGCGTGCGATAACAGCCCCGATGGGGGCACCGACAGGACGGTTGTCGGCCTTCATTGAGGTTCCGTTTGACGATGGAGATAAGAAGCTGCGGCCCGATGGCCTAATACAGGTGGTGTTCGGCCACCGGACCTGGACGGCGCTGGTGGAGGTTAAGACAGGTCGCCATGACCTGATCCCCGGTCAGATTGAGTCCTACCTGGACGTCGCACGGAAGCACAAGTTCGATGCCCTGCTGACCATCTCCAATCAACTGGTCGCTGTGCCTGGGGTGCATCCTGTCAAGCTGCCCAAGGCCAGAACCCAGGCGGCGAAGCTGTACCACCTGTCGTGGAGCCAGATCCGCACTGAGGCATTGGTTGAGCAGGCGAATCGGTCAGTCAGCGATCCAGACCAGGCATGGGTTCTCGCCGAATTCATTCGTTACCTGGAACATCACAGGTCTGGAGCGATCGATTTCGATGACATGGGACCGTCCTGGGTACATGTCCGTGATCGTGCCCGTGCCGGGACGCTGCATTCGCAAGACAAGGCCGCAGCAGAGGTCACCGACAAGTTCGGAGGGCTCGTCTCGTTTACGGCACTGCAGCTATCCCGCGAGCTGGGCACGGGCGTCCGGCCAATGGTGCCCCAGGCTCAACTTCGTGATCCTGCTAAGTACCTGCAAGAAGCAGTCACTGATTTCGCGAACTCGGGCCTGTTGCAAGGTGCCGTGCGGGTCCCTGGTGCCGTTGCGCCTATCAGAATTACCGCTGACCTGCGCGCGGGCCTGATTCACTGCGCGGTTACCGTGCCCGCACCCCGCGAAGGCAGGCCGACAACCCGCGTCAACTGGCTGGTCCGGCAACTGAAATCGGCACCTGGACAGCTGTGCGTACAACCTTCCGCCGCGTGGCAGCGTGGCCATGGGCAGACCAAAACCCTAGATGAGGCTCGCAAAGACCCAAGGGTGCTTGTTGAGGACCCTGCTCATGAACTGCGTTCCTTCACGATCTCGATGTCGAGTAATGCCGGCACGGCACGAGGCCAGGGCCGCGGGTCCTTCGTCGACTCCGTGCTCGGCGCGGTGGACAAGTTCTACAGCGAGGTTGTCCAGCACATAAAGCCGTGGGCTCCGGCTCCCCCGAAGGTCAAGGACAACGAACCTGTAGCACTAGATGAGCCAATCTCGACTGACGGCATCCTGGCAGCCGGCGACAACCCCTATCACGATGACCAGGGTCGGATGCTGGTCAACGACGCGTCCACCGCACCGTCCGGGCCCTAACGTCGGCTGCTCCAGCCGAGAATAGGTGCGTGCGTGCCACAGCCCGGTTTCCCTTCCTGCATGCCTACTCGTACGGTGTACGATGGCAGTACGGTGTACGCCAAGTGACGTTGCTGTGCGGCGGCCCTGGGAATGCCGTGGGAGGTGGGCGCATGGGCGAGGACAGGGAAGAAAATGAAGATCCCTTCCTGCCGATGCGGCTGTTCTACGCCGAGGGCGCGGATGATCGGCGCGCACGGCACGAGCAAGCCCGTGAGCGGCAGATCGCCGAGCATGTCAGCAGGCGCAGAGAGCATGGCGGGCGGCCGACGGCGCGGGCGCGGGGGCTCAGCCGGGCGGACATCGTGCACAAAGCGGTCGCCATCGCCGATGCAGAGGGGACCGGGGCGGTCAGCATGCGGCGGATCGCCAAGGATCTGCAAGTGGGCGTGATGTCGCTCTACTGGTACATCGACTCCAAGGATGAGCTCCACCAGCTCATGCTTGAAACCGTCCAGGCCGAGATCGAGACCGCGGACCCCTCGGGGGACTGGCGGGCCGACCTGGCGGCGTACGCGCGCAGCACCAGGGCAGCGGTGCACCGCCATCCGTGGGCCATCGACTACATCGGTGCCGGCCCGCCGTCCGGGCCGAACGACGCGCGCAACGCCGACCAGTTGATCGCGGCGCTCGACGGACTCGGCCTCGATGTCACGACCATGATGTGGATCGTGTTGACGCTCGGCACTTACGTGATGGGGGCGACGCTCCGCGAGATCCAGGAGATGCGCTGGCAGCGCGCCGTCGACGAGACCATGTCCGAGATGACCGAGGAGGAGATAGCCGAGGCGTTCGACGAGTTCGACCGGCAGGTCCGCGGGTCCGGCCGGTACCCGCACCTCGCGAAGGTCCTGGACGCGGGCATCGACCCGGACGCGCCGGAGACGCGGGACGAGCGGTTCGAGTTCGGCCTGTCGTGCCTGCTTGACGGGATCGCGGCCCGGATCAAGGAGTTAGCGCGGTCGGTAATCGGGACTTTCCCCCCGACATCAACGAATCCGCGCACCCGTGCGGCACCTGGTGAGGAACGTGGTGGCGGCGCTGATCAAGACGAACACCACGATGAGGAGCCGCGACCTCAGCGACTCGCCCTCCTGATGTCTCGCGCGGAGCGGCCGCACTGCGTCCGTGACAGTGGCAGCGACCCACCGGTCACGAGGCCCGATCAGGGAAGCGCTAGCGCTTGCCTGGCTCATTCCAGTTGAAGTGGACCTTGATGGTGCCGAAGTTCTTGGAGGGCTTCTCTACCCGCATGTTCTTCGCAGATGAACGCTTCTGTTCGAGGAACCGCAGCACGTGCTTCTTCAGCTGGCCCGACCCCTTGCCCGGGATGATCTCAAGTAGCGGCGCCTTCTTCGCGACGGCCTCGTCGAACTTCTGCTGCAGCGCCTTCTCGATCTCCGAGCCCCGGTTGTAGATGTCATGCAGGTCGAGCGTCAGCTTCATTGGCTCAGGTTATGCCGCATGCAGGATTCCCGGGTACGGGTCTACTCGCCAGGTTGGACTGCAGCAGAGCGACCGCGCACGAGGAGTACGCGGGGTTGTCCCCCCGGGGGAAAGAGCGTGGCGATGATCTGCGCGGCGATGGCTGCGGAGTCGCCCTCCGCGAGCACGGTTCTGCACCCGCTCGTCCGGTGCCGGCGGCTCAAGGGTGTCCAACTGGCTGTCGAGCAGCTTCTCGGGGAAGAAGCTTCTCCGGGGAAGAAGTGAGCGTCCCGGGCCAGCAGCCGCTGCTCGAGGATCTCCCCACTCACCTGGAGGAAGATCATGGTCGCCGACGGTCGTCTTGCTGCTGTCGGCCACCCCGGCCACGATCAGGATCAGGATCACGTGTAACGATACGGGTGCGCCCGCCGTTATCCCTGCGAGGGCACCCGTGAGGGCGCCGAGTGTGGGCAAGGCCCGCGGGCATCATGTTTGAACGTTGGGAGCGTCAGCTGGTTGCCCGCGGGCCTTGCTCTATCTTCTTACACGCACCACAGGACTCGCCGGTTCAACCGGTTGTCTGTATTTTTTCTGGCCACTCTTAGTGGATGAAGGCACCTGCGGCGACGCCGGCGAACACCAGCGTCAGGTACAGGATCGACACGTGGAAGAGGCGCATGGTGACGAGCTTGTCACCGGCGTCCGGCCCGTCAGTGTCCGCGCCTCGCGACAGGCGCAGCAGGCGGTGCACCTCGTAGAGGAACAGCGCCCCCGCCACGATGGCGACCGCGCCGTATAGCGGGCCTGCCCACGGCCACACCGCGAGGGAAACCGCCACCATCAGCCAGCTGTACACGACCGACTCCACGAGGACCCGGCGCACGGAGGCGACCACGGGAAGCATCGGGATGCCCGCGCTGCGGTAGTCCTCGCGGTACTTGATGGCCAGAGCCCAGAAGTGTGGCGGCTGCCAGAAGAACACCACGCCAAAGAGCAGCCAGGCGGGCCAGGACAGCGACCCGGTGGCGGCCGCCCAGGCGATGACCACCGGTGCCGCCCCGCAGGCCCCGCCCCACAGCGTCGACTGCGACGTGTGCCGCTTGAGCAGCATGGTGTAGATCACCACGTAGTAGAAGATCGCGCCGAGCGTGAGGCCAGCCGCGAGCAGGTTGGTCGTGACGGCGAACAGGGTCACCGAGACTACCGCGAGGACGAGTCCGAAGATCAGCGCCGACCGGGGCGAGACTGTGTTCTTCACCAGCGGCCTAGCGCTCGTGCGCCGCATGATCTCGTCGATGTCGCGGTCGATGTAGCAGTTCAGCGCGTTGGCGCTGCCCGCGGCAAGCGCGCCGCCGAGGACCACCACCACCGTGACGAGCAGCGAGGGGAGTCCTTTGTAAGCCAGGAAGAGCGTGGGGACTGCGGTGATCAGCAGCAGCTCGACGATCCGTGGCTTGCACAGCGCCACATACGCGCCCACGCGCGCCCGAACGCCGGATAGCTGCCCTTCGCCGTCGGCGGCGGTGCCGGCCGGACCGCCCATTGGCTGACGAACGTTAACCGCGCTCACCTGGGATAAGACCACCTTCCAGCCCGCGCGGGGAGGCCGGGCACCTGACCGAGACTACACGGCGTCGTAATGTGCTGGAGCTGTAGACCGGGTACGGGGTAGGGGGCACCTCCCTGGAAGGGGGTACAGGCGCACCTCTCCGGGGATAACAGTCCAGGAACAAGGGCCACCCAACTAACGGGGGGAATGTGGCGGCGGGCAGCGCACCCGGGACGCCGGGTTCGACGTACCGGCTGCAGCTGACCCCTGAGTTCGGCTTCGCCGAGGCAGCCGACACGGCTGACTACCTCGCGCACCTCGGCGTGACGCACGCCTACCTGTCGCCCGTACTCGACGCGGTCCCCGGATCCCAGCACGGGTACGACGTCACCGATCACGCGCGGATCCGTGCCGAGCTCGGCGGCGAGGAAGGGTTCCGCGCCCTTGCCAAGCGGCTGCACGCCCGTGGCCTCGGCATCATCCTCGACATCGTGCCGAACCACATGGCGATGCCTGCCGACATGTCGCTGAACAGGCAGCTCTGGTCGGTCCTCCGCAACGGCCGCGACTCGCCCTACGCCACCTGGTTCGACATCGACTGGGCCGCGCAGGACGACCGGATGCTGCTGCCGGTCCTCGGCGGGCCCCTTGAGTCCTGCCTGGACGACCTGCGGGTCGAGCCAAGCGGCGGGCCGGACGGCGAGCCGGTGCTCAGGTACTTCGACCACGTCCTGCCGCTGCGGCCGGGAACGGCACGGCGGCCGATGGGCGGCCTGCTTGAGGCGCAGCACTACCGGCTCACCTGGTGGCGGGACGCCGCGACCGAGCTCAACTGGCGGCGGTTCTTCGACATCGCCACCCTGATCGGGATCCGTGTTGAGGACCCGGCCGTATTCGACGCCACGCACGACGTCATCGCCGGCCTCGTCGCCGAGGGCCTGGTCGACGGCCTTCGCGTGGACCACCCCGACGGCCTTGCCGACCCGCGCGGCTACCTGAGACGGCTCGCGGCGGCGACCGGGGGCGCCTGGGTCGTAGTGGAGAAGATCCTCGCGGCCGACGAGACGCTGCCGTCCGACTGGGCCTGCGCGGGCACGACCGGGTACGACGCGTTGCGCGTCGTCGACGGGCTGTTCCTCGACCCAGACGGCGGCGGCCCGCTCACCGCCGAGTACGCGGGGTTCTGCTACGACTCGGGTGATGACCGCCTGGACAGGCGGTTCGCCGACGTCGCCACGCGGGCCAAGCGGGAGATCGCCAGCGGGTCGCTCGCCGCGGAGGTGACCCGGCTTGCCCGCCTGCTCTGCTCGCTTTCCCCGGACACGACCGAGGACGACGCGCGCACGGTGCTGACCGAGGTGCTCGCCGCGTTCCCCGTCTACCGCGCCTACGTGCATCCGGGAGAGTTCCCCGCCCAGGCCGCCGAGGCTGCGGTCCGGGAAGCGGTGGACGGCGCGCGGCGGCGGCTGCCGTGGCGGCTGCGCGGCCTTGCCGCCGACCTCGGCGCGGCGGCGCTCGGCTCGCGCCGGCCGGTGAGCGGCGCGGCCGGCCGGGTCGGCGAGTTCGCCGTGCGGTTCCAGCAGACCACTGGGCCGGTGGTGGCCAAGGGCGTCGAGGACACGGCGGGCTACCGGTGGTCCCGGCTCATCTCGCTGAACGAAGTGGGGTGCGACCCTGACCGGTTCGGCGCGGCCCCCGGCGAGTTTCACGCTGCGGCGCGGCGCCTGGCGGCAGACTGGCCCGCCACGATGACCACGCTGTCCACCCACGACACCAAGCGGGAGGAGGACGTCAGGGCCAGGATCGCCGTGCTCGCCGAGATGCCGCAGGAGTGGGGCAGGCAGGTCAGGAGCTGGCGCGATGACCGTTCCGCCGTCGACAAGGACACGGAGTACCTGCTGTGGCAGACCGTGGTGGGGGCATGGCCGATCAGCGGGGAGCGGCTCGCCGGGTACCTGACGAAGGCGATCCGCGAGGCCAAGCGGCGGACCTCGTGGGTGTCGCCGGACCAGGAGTATGAGGCGGCGGTGCGCGGCCTGGCCGCCCGCGCGCTCGACGATCCCGAGCTGGCCGGGTCAATCGCGGGCTTTGTCGCGAGGATCGCAGGCGACGCGGCGGTCAACTCGCTCGGCGCGAAGCTCGTCCAGCTCACGATGCCGGGGATACCCGACGTCTACCAGGGGTGCGAGGTGGCCGCGCTTTCCCTGGTTGACCCAGATAACCGGCGGGAGGTGCGCTTCGCACGGACTCGTTCGGACCTCACCGATCTAGACGCCGACGCCGGCGCGAGCCTGCACGGTGACCTCGTCGGCGGAGACCTTGGCGTTTTCAGCAGGGCCAAGCTGCTGATCACCTCAAAGGCGCTGCGGCTGCGGCGCGCCCGTCCTGACTGGTTCGCCGGGGACTACGAGCCGCTCACGGCATCCGGGCCCGCGGCCGGGCACGCGGTCGCCTTCCGGCGCGGCGGTCAGGCGGTCACGGTCGCCACCCGGCTGCCCGTCGGCCTGCGCCGTCGCGGCGGCTGGCAGGACACGGCGCTGCCGCTGCCCGGCGGGGCCTGGGCCAACCTGCTGACCGGCACCGTGCACCATGGCCCCGCCATCCCGATGACCGAACTGACGGGCCGGCTGCCCGTCGCGCTGCTCGTGCCGGAGCCTTCTTCTTTTTGATGGCGCCGGCACTGTGAACTTTTGAGGTATGGGCAAAAAGAAAAGTTCCGCCGGAGGGTGAGTGACCAAATTTAGCGTGTGGGTGCCGGACGCCGGCCGGGTCGACGTCGAGGTGGCAAGCCGGGCATACCCGATGTCTCCGATGGCCGGACGGCCTGGATGGTGGACAGCGGACGCGGCCGCGCCCGCCGGGACCGACTATGCGTTCCGCCTTGACGGCGGCGAGCCGCTCGCCGACCCGCGCTCGCCGCGCCAGCCGTACGGTCCTGACGGCACCAGCCGGACCTACGACCACGGCGCGTTCGCCTGGACCGACGACCGGTGGCGGGGGGCGCCGATCGGCGGCGCGGTGATCTACGAGTTGCACGTCGGCACGTTCACGTCGGAGGGGACGCTCGACGCCGCCATTGGGCGCCTTGACTACCTGGTGTCCCTCGGCGTCACCGTCGTAGAGCTGATGCCGGTCGCCGCGTTCCCCGGCGAGCACGGCTGGGGCTACGACGGGATCGGCCTGTGGGCCGTGCACGAGCCCTACGGCGGGCCCGACGCACTGAAGCGATTCATAGACGCGTGCCACGGCCGCGGGCTCGCCGTCTTCCTCGACGTGGTCTACAACCACGTGGGACCGGGGAACAAGCTTGCCTCGTTCGGTCCGTACTTCACGGACGTCTACGCGACCCCGTGGGGGCCCGCGGTCAACCTGGACCAGGCGTGGTCGGATGAGGTGCGGTCGTTCATCGTCGACAATGCCCTGATGTGGCTGCGCGACTACCATTTCGACGGGCTGCGCCTCGACGCGGTGCACGCGTTCCAGGACCATCGCGCGGTGCATCTCCTTGAGGAGCTCGCGGTCGCGGTGGACGGGCTCGCTGCTTCCGCGTGGCAGTCCCTTGTGCTTGTGGCCGAGTCGGACATGAACAATCCCCGGCTGATCACGCCACGCGAGGCCGGCGGGTACGGACTTTCTGCGCAGTGGAACGACGACTTCCATCACATGGTGCACGCGCTTGTGACCGGCGAGCGGCAGGGATACTACGGTGACTTCGGCGCGCTCGCCGGGATGGCCAAGGTGCTCACGGGCGCGTACTTCCACGATGGCACGTGGTCGTCCTTCAGGAACCGGACGCACGGCTGCCCCGTGGACACCTCGAGGACCCCGGCCTACCGGTTCGTTGTCTTCGCCCAGGACCATGACCAGGTCGGCAACCGCGCCATGGGGGACCGGCTGCCCGCCACGCTCGCCGCGGACCCGCACCGGGACGGGCTGCTGCGGATCGCCGCCGGGCTCGTGCTCACCGCCCCGTTCACGCCGATGCTGTTCATGGGCGAGGAATGGGGAGCGGACACGCCCTGGCAGTTCTTCACCGACCACACCGACCCCTTCTTCGCGGATGCGGTCAGCACCGGCCGCAGGTCGGAGTTCGCGCGGCACGGCTGGGCATTCGCCGACGTGCCCGACCCGCAGGACAAGGAGACGTTCCTGCGCTCCAAGCTCGACTGGACACAGCCTGATCGAGAGCCGAACCGCTCGCTGCTTGACTGGTACCGTTCCCTGCTCGCGCTGCGCCGCTCCCGCCCGGAGCTCACCGACCCGCGTCTGGACCAGGTCCGCGTCGACTACGACGAGGCCGGCCGGTGGCTCGTCGTGTACCGCGGCCCGCTGCGGATCGCCGCCAACCTGGCCGACACGCCGGTGGAGTTTCCGGCCGAGGCTCCCAGTGCCGCTGAATATGCGGGGTCGGCCTCGGTCCTGCTGGCCAGCGATCCTGATATTTCCCTTATGTCGGGCAGGCTCACCCTGCCGCCGACCTCCTTCGCGGTCACAGAAATGCGGTAATCAAGGACAGTGGATCGTTACGAGCAGCGTGATGCGCGGGCGATCCACTATCCGCTTGATCTTTCGTGCGACCACGGGGTGTCGCCTATGCGGCGGGCCAAACGGCGGCCGCGAAAAAGTTGTGCCCCGCCACTTCCCGGCGAGGGCCTTGGCGCGGTAGTTCGGTACTAGTAACCCCAGACGAGGATGTCGAGGAGGCCGCGCGATGCCGCAGTTGCACCACTCGGATGTCATTGGCTCACTGCTCCGGCCGCAGTACCTGACGCGGGCCCGGGACGCCTACGCCGCCGGCCAGCTCACCACGCCGGAGTTCAAGCGGATCGAGGACCGTGCCGTCGACGCGGCCATAGCGATGCAGGAAAGCATGGGGCTCGACGTCGTGACCGACGGGGAGTTCCGCCGGTTCTCCTTCCTTGACCAGATGGTGAGCGAGATCGACGGCGTCGCGCCGATCGAGGGCGCGCCGGTGCACTTCAAGAGCGCCACCGAGGACTGGATCTGGCACAACCCCTTCACGGTGACCGGCAAGATCAGCGCCAAGCGGCAGATGACCCTGGAGGAGTTCGCCTACAACAGGGCGCGCGCGACCAAGCAGATCAAGGTCACCTTCCCGTCCCCGCTCATCCTGTACTCGGCCTGGTCGCCCGAGCTGTCCACCGCCGCCTACAAGGACCCGTTCGAGCTGTTCGAGGACGCCGCCGCGATCATCAAGGCCGAGTGCGAGGCCCTCGCGGCGCTCGGCTGCACCTACATCCAGATCGACTCGCCGGACATCGGCACGATCGTCGACCCGGAGAACCGGGAGTTGCGCGAGAGCCTGGGCATGCCCACCGAGCGGACGCTCAGCCAGGGCCTTGACATCTTCAACAGCGTCGGCGACGTCCCTGGCGTGACGTTCGCGGTGCACGTCTGCAAGGGCAACAACATGAGTCAGTGGATCGGCGCGGGCGGGTACGAGCTGACCGCCGAGGCCATGTTCACCCGGCTGACCAACTTCGACGTGTTCCTGCTTGAGTACGACGACGAGCGGTCCGGGTCGTTCGAGCCGCTCACGAAGGCGCCCGACGACAAGCAGGTCATCCTCGGCCTGATATCGAGCAAGACCACGACCCTGGAGTCGGTGAGCGACGTGACCGCGCGGATCCACGAGGCGGCCAAGTACACGGGGCTCCAGCGACTCGGTGTCTCCACGCAGTGCGGATTCTCCTCGACCCTGCCTGGCGCTAACCTGACGACAGAGGACGTCCAAGAGCAGAAGCTCGAACTAGTCGCAGAGGTGGCGAGCACAGTCTGGTAGCCAGGCGCGCGATTCGCTGCAATTTCCCATGGTCTTACCAGTACTAAACCGGTAAAGTAACGGCCATGCGCTACGGCTATTTCGATGACGACCGCCGCGAGTACGTGATCACCCGCCCGGACACTCCGGTGCCCTGGATCAACTACCTCGGCACGGACGCCTACTTCGGCACCGTCTCGAACACGGCCGGAGGCTTCTCCTGGCACCTAGATGCCCGGTTGCGCCGGCTCACCAGGTACCGCTACAACAACGTGCCAGGTGACGCCGGCGGGCGCTACCTCTACCTGCGGGACGACGCCACCGGCGACTACTGGTCGCCGTCGTGGCAGCCCACCAGGACGCAGCTTGATGAGTACGAGTGCCGCCACGGGCTCTCGTACACGGCCATCAGGTCGTCCAGAGCCGGAATCGCCGCGAAGACGGTGTACTTCGTGCCCCGCGGCGAGAATCTCGAGGTCTGGCGGGTTACCGTCACCAACGACCGGGAGACCGTGGCCGAGCTGTCCCTCTTCTCCTCCGTCGAGTTCGCCCTCTGGGACGCCCAGGACGACGCGACGAACTACCAGCGCAACTTCTCCACCGGCGAAGTCGAGGTCGTCGACGGGGTCATCTACCACAAGACCGAGTACCGCGAGCGCCGCGACCACTTCGCGTACTTCGCCTGCTCGGCGCCCCTCGCCGGCTTCGACACCCAGCGGGAGGCATTCCTCGGACCCTACAGGGGATTCCACGAACCGCTCGGCGTCGAGCGCGGCGCGCTCACCAATTCGGTCGCCCACGGCTGGTCACCGCACGGCGCGCACCATGTCAGGCTCACCCTGGAGCCGGGCGAGACGCGTGAGGTCATCTTCCTCCTCGGCTACTGGGAGAACCCGCGCGACGCCAAGTTCGAGGCGCCGGGCGTTATCAGCAAGGCCGGCGTCAAGCCGCACATCGAGCGCTGGCTGCGGCCAGCGACCGTGCGCGCCGCCTTCGCGGACCTCAGAGCCTACTGGGACGGCCTGCTCGGCGTCCTGCGCGTGAACACCCCGGACACCGACAGCAACCGGATGGTCAGCATCTGGAACGCCTACCAGTGCCTCGTGACCTTCAACATGAGCCGCTCGGTCTCGTCCTACGAGACCGGGATCTCCCGTGGCATGGGCTTCCGCGACTCCTGCCAGGACCTCCTCGGCGCGGTACAGCTCGACGGGCCGCGCGCCCGCCAGCGCATCCTCGACCTCGCCGCGACCCAGTTCGCCAGCGGCGGCGCCTACCACCAGTACCAGCCGCTCACCAAGACGGGCAACGACGCGATCGGCTCCGGCTTCAACGACGACCCGCTCTGGCTCGTCCTCGGCGTCGCCGCCTACCTCAAGGAAACCGGCGACACCACGATCCTCGACGAGCGCGTCAAGTTCAGCGACACAGGCGAAGCCACCCTTTACGGCCACCTAGAGCGGACCGTCCAGTACACCCTCGACCGGATCGGCCCGCACGGCCTGCCGCTCATCGGCCGCGCCGACTGGAACGACTGCCTGAACCTCAACTGCTTCTCAGAAACCCCAGGCGAGTCCTTCCAGACCACGGAGAACCAGCCCGGCGGCGTCGCGGAGTCGGTGTTCATCGCCGGCCTCTTCACGCTCGCCGCTAAGGAACTGGCCGCCATCGCCGCGTGCACCGGCCGGAGCACCGAGGCGGAAGCCTACCGGGCCGACGCGGAGAAGATGGCCGCCGCGACCATCGAACACGCCTGGGACGGCGAGTGGTTCCTGCGCGCCTACGACCATTTTGGTAACCCGGTCGGCTCGTCTCGCGGCGCGGAGGGCCAGATCTTCCTTGAGCCGCAGGGCATCTGCGTCATGGCGGGAATCGGCACGACGGCGGTCGACCAGGGCGGCGGCGGCGCGGGCGGGGACTACGGGGGCTTGCGGTCCCCGGGGAAAGGAACAAGGGGATTCGTCGCAGCGGTGCCGGTCGGCTACGGTTCCGCCACGCTCGCCGACCGGGCCCTGGCGAGCGTACGGGAGCGACTCGCCACCCCGCACGGGATCATGCTGCTCCAGCCCGCGTTCACCACCTATCACGTGGAACTCGGCGAGATCTCCACCTACCCGCCGGGGTACAAGGAGAACGCGAGCGTCTTCTGCCACACGAACCCCTGGGTCATGATCGCCTCGGCCATGGCCGGCGACGGCGACGCCGCCTTCGACTACTACCGGCGGATCAACCCCTCGGCCCGCGAGTCGATCGGCGAGGTGCACCGCTGTGAGCCGTACGTCTACGCGCAGATGATCGCCGGCCAGGACGCGCCCACCCACGGGGAGGCGAAGAACTCCTGGCTGACCGGCACCGCCGCCTGGAACTTCGTCGCGATCACCCAGTGGATCCTCGGCATCAGGCCCGAGCTTGACGGCCTCCGGGTCGATCCGGTCATCCCGTCCGCCTGGCCGGGCTTCACCGCGACCCGCCGCTTCCGCGGCGCGACCTACGAGATCACCGTCCGCCGGGTCGGCACCCTCGACTCAGGCATAGCCGAAGGGGCGGGCATCCTCCTCAACGGCCACCAGGTTGCCAGCACCCTGCTCCCCCTCGCCTCCCCCGGTGAGACGGTAAGCGTCGAGGTCGTCCTCCCCGCCTAGCCACGGGGATCTTGGAAGCTTGAGGCTGTCCCGACGGCCCCTAACGGTTCAAGATCCTTTCCCGATGCGGGCGCACAGTGCGGATTTCATGAAATATCCGGCATGTCGCGGCGCGTCCGCGCCCGAAATGCCGGATACCGAGGCCGTCGCACCGCGCTGGGAAGGCCAACTCAAAGATAGTGGATATCTAAATACGCCATGGCGTATTTAGATATCCACTATCTTTTTCGAGTCCGCTAAGGCGCACGCCGATTTCATGAAATGTCCGGAATGTCGTCGACGCGGCCAGCGCCCGGCTTTCGTGCCGGGCGGCCGGGTTCGGCGCTGCCTGCCACTGCCTGCCACTGCCGTTGACCGGAGGCCGTGTAGGCGGGCCGGCGGAGCACGCACCCGTTCGGTGTGATCGCTTTTTGTCTTTATGGCACAAGATGGCGGGGGGTGAATCGGGTCCGCGCGGCCCTTCTCCGGGCGGCTCCGCCGGGTTACGCTCAGCGCGACCCTGCGGGCCTTTTCATCGTGGCGGTGATTGGTTCGTTGGACCTCACGGGCGGGCGCAGGATGCAAGGCTCGGAAGGCGGTGTGGGATGACGGTGCGGTTCCCTGACGAGCCCAGCTTCCACGGGCGGTTCGCGCCCGTGCGGCTTGAGGGCGAGATCCGCGGGGTTGAGGTGACGCAAGGGGAGATCCCGCCGTCGCTGCGCGGCACGTACTACCGGGTCGGCGCGGACCCGGCGTGGCCACCGTTCGTCGAGCGGGACTTCTACTTCAACGCCGACGGCATGGTCGCGATGTTTCGGTTCGAGAACGGCTACTGCGACTTCAGGTCCCGGTACGTGCGGACGCCGCGGTTCGTGGCGGAACGGGAGGCACGGCGGTCGCTGTTCGGTGTCTACCGGAACCCGTTCACCGACGACCCGTCCGTGGCCGGCCTTAGCCGAGGGCTCGCTAACACGAACGTCTACTGGCACGGCGGCCGGCTGCTCGCCTCCAAGGAGGACAGCGCGCCGATCCAGATCGACCCCGACACGCTCGACACGGTCGGGGAGTTCACCTGGGATGGCGACCTGTCGTCCCAGACGGCGACCGCGCATCCGAAGATCGACCCGCGCACCGGCGAGCTCGTGTTCTTCGGGTACATGGCTAAGGGCGAGGCGACGCGGGACATCGCCTACTACGAGGCGGACGCGACCGGGCGGATCGTGCACGAGGCCTGGTTCGAGGCGCCGTACTCGTCGATGGTGCACGACTGGGCGGTAACCGAAAATTTCGTGATTTTCCCGATCATTCCGCTCACCGCCTCCCTGGAGCGTCTCAAGGCCGGCGGCCCGCTCTACGTCTGGGACGGCGCCGAGGACGTCTACCTGGGTGTCGTGCCGAGGAAGGGCAGCACCGTCCGCTGGTACCGGGGCACGAACCGGTTCGCCTCGCACATCATGAACGCCTATGACGACGGCCGGCACATCCACATCGACACCCCCGTCGGGGAGAAGTCCGCGTTCCCGTGGTTCCCCGACATCACCGGCGCCCCGTTCGACCCGGAGAAGGCGAGCGCGCAGCTCACCCGGTGGACGATCGACACCTCGGCGGCGCCAGACCAGGGCGACGACACGACGGCGTTCGCGCAGCGGCGGCTCACCGGCTGCTCCGGCGAGTTCCCGCGCACCGACGACCGCTGGGCGACCCTCGGGTACCGGTTCGGGGTCATCAACCTGACCGACGTGCCGGGCGAGAAGCCCGACGACGGGCTGCCAGGGTTCCGCTGGCTCGGCCAGATCGACCCGGCATCCGGGGCGATGAAGACCCGGTTCGCCGGGTGGAACTCCACGGTCCAAGAGGCGATCTTCGTGCCGCCCGCCGGGACGAGCACCGGATGCGGCGAGGGCTACGTGATGCAGCTTGTCGACCGCCACGAGACCGGGACGACGGACCTGCTCATCCTCGACGCCCAGCGCATCGACGAGCCCCCGGTCGCCACGCTGAAGATCCCGATCAGGATGCCGGGCGGGCTGCACGGCAACTGGGTGACGGACGAGCAGCTAGCACAGCGAGCCGGGTAGCCCCCAACGAGCCCGGTAGCCCCCAGCGAGCCGGGTAGCCCCCAACGAGCCAGCAACGAGTCACCTAACGACAAGGAGGTCGCATGACGGCAGAAGAGCGAGTCGCTGAGCTTGAGCACCGGCTTGGCATGGTCGAGGACGAGCTCGCCATCAGGAGGCTGCAGCACGCTTACGGGTACTACCTGGACAAGTGCTACTACGACGAAGTCGTCGACCTGTTCGATGAGGACTGCGAGGTCATCTTCATCGGCGGCGTCTACAAGGGCCGCGCCGGTGCCGGACGGCTGTACACGGGACGGTTCCGGTCCCGGTTCGCCGACGGGCACAACGGGCCTCAGTTCGGCCGGCTGCTCGACCACCCCATGCTCCAGGACCTCGTCAGCGTGGCACCCGACCGGCAAACCGGCTACGCGCGCTACCGGACGCTGATGCAGGCCGGCACCCACGAGTTGGTCGCCACGGCCGAGACCCCGGTCAGGCAGTGGATGGAGGGCGGGGTCTACGAGAACACCTACGTGAACGTCGGCGGCGTCTGGAAGATCAAGAAGCTGTTCTACCGGGCCTTCTGGCACGGGACGATGGAAGAGGGCTGGGCGCACACCCCGGTGGACTACGTGCCCAACGCGTCGGTCACGTACCCGGAGGACCCGTACGGGCCCGACGAACTGCTCCAGAACGCGCCGCGCCTGTGGCCCGAGACGACCACGCTGCCGTTCCACTACAAGCACCCGGTCACCGGCAAGGAGTTTGTCCCAGACAAGTGGGGTGCGTTCCCCGACGCGTAAGACCACCTGACCCGCCGGGCCGCGGGCGTAGGAGAATGCGGAAACCATCGGGCGAAGCACGCATCCGTTCGGGACAATGTTCGACGTGAACCCTTGGTCCTCGTCGCACGTGCGGATCGCGACGCCGTGAGTGTGGCCCGCGAGTACGCGGACCTCCACATTCACTCCAAATTCTCCCGTGCCTGCAGCCGGGACTGTGACCTGGAGCATCTCGCCTGGTGGGCGGGGCGGAAGGGCATCAGCGTCGTCGGAACCGGCGACTTCACACACCCGGTGTGGCGGGAAGAGCTCGGCGCGAAGCTGGTGCCCGATGCACCGGGCCTCTTCCGGCTGCGACCGGACCTGGAGCGTGCCGTCCACGACACGCTGCCGCCCGCGTGCCGCACGCCCGTGCGGTTCATGCTCTCGTCAGAAATCTCTACGATCTACAAGCGGGACGAACGGACGCGGAAGGTCCACCACCTGCTCTACGCGCCGTCGCTAGAAGCCGTGGACTCGATCACGCGCGCCCTGGCCCGCGTGGGGAACCTCGCCTCGGACGGCCGGCCGATACTCGGGCTCGACTCGCGGAACCTGCTTGAGATCACGCTCGACGGCGGCGACGGGTGTTACCTGATCCCCGCGCACGCCTGGACGCCCTGGTTCGCCGTGCTCGGGTCGCAGTCCGGGTTCGACCGGGTCGCGGACTGTTACGCGGACCTCGCGGACCACATCTTCGCTATTGAGACCGGCCTGTCGTCCGACCCCGAGATGAACTGGCGCGTCTCCAGCCTCGACGGGTACCGGCTCGTGTCCAACTCCGACGCGCACTCCCCGCCCATGCTGGGCCGGGAGGCAACGGCATTCGAGTTGCCGGAACTCGACTATTTCCGGATTTATCAGGCTTTGCGGACCGGCGATGGCTTCGGCGGCACCGTCGAGTTCTTCCCGGAAGAGGGCAAGTACCACCTCGACGGCCACCGCGCCTGCGACGTCCGGATGACCCCGGAGGAAACCCGTCACGCCGGCGGCAAGTGCCCGGCCTGCGGGAAGAAGCCCACGATCGGCGTGCAGCACCGGGTCGACACCCTAGCTGACCGGCCGGAAGGGTACCGGCTTGACGGCGCGGCCGGGTTCGCCTCCTTTGTGCCGCTGCCCGAGATCCTCGGCGAGATCGCCGGCGTCGGCCCGAAGTCCAAGTCGGTCACCGCCCAGGTCAGCGCCATGGTGGAGCGGTTCGGCCCGGAGCTGGGCATTCTCGGCGACGTGCCCCTCGATGACCTGGCGGCCGGCGCGCCGTCGATCGTCGCGGAGGCGATCGCCCGGCTGCGCCGCGGCGACGTGCGCCGCGAGGCCGGCTACGACGGCGTGTACGGAGTCATCCGGCTGTTCGACCCGGACGAGCTGACCGGCGCGGCGCTGTTCGACCTGCCCAGAGCGCCTCGTAAGCCAGCACAGGGCAAGCCAGCCCAGGGCAAGCCAGCACAGGGCGAGCCCCGCACGTCGGAGGCCGGCGCCGCCGTGGAAACCTCGCCCGCGGACGCCGAGTACGACGAGCCGGCCGCCGTGCCGTGGGAGGCGCCCGGCCTCGACCCGGAGCAGCACGCGATCGTCACCCACGACGGCGGCCCGCTGCTCGTCGTGGCGGGACCTGGCGCGGGCAAGACCCGCGTGCTCACGCACGCGATCGCGCACCGCATCGGCAACGGGCTGCCACCCGAGCGCTGCCTGGCCGTCACGTTCACTCGCCGCGCCCGCGACGAGCTCCGCGACCGCCTTGCCGCCGTCGGCAGCGCGGACGTCGCCGACCGCGTCACGGTCGCCACGTTCCACGGCCTCGGCCTGCTGATCCTGCGAGAGCAGTGCAAGCTCATCGGCCTCGACGCGGACCTGAAGGTCGCCGACGAGAAAACCCGCCAGGAGATCCTGCGGTCGTTGTTGTCGTCTCCCGGGGGAGCGACCCCCCGTACCCCCCGGTGTCCGTCTGACGCGGGCCTGATGGCAAAAACCGCCACCGTATCAGGCCCGCCCCAGACGGACGAAAGGCTGCGGTTGCGGTCTCATACCGGCAGTCCTGCCGCGCTAGGTGCCCGTATCGGAGCAGCCAAACGCGTTCGTGTTTTGCCCTCCAGCGCACCCGTCGATTCGTCTGCGGGAGCTGACGTCGCAGGCGCGGGCATCCCGGAGGAGGATGCGGAGCTTGCCGGCCTCGTCGCGCGGTACGACGCGGCGCTACGCGAGCGCGGCATGGTCGACCTGGATGACCTGGTCACGCTGCCGACGACACTGCTCGCCGGCGACCCCGGTTTGGCGGCTGAGTACCGGTCCCGGTGGACGGACGTGTTCGTCGATGAGTACCAGGACGTGGACGAGCAGCAGTACCTGATGCTCCGCCAGCTCGCCGCACCTGGCGGGCGGATCTGCGGAATCGGTGATCCCGACCGGGCACTTGTGCACAACTGCGCACAGCCTAGCGCACCCTGTCAAATCGGCCCCCGGCTAGCCACGCCACCCTTGGGCCGACCTGGTGGCCAGGCCGCTACTCGGCCTCGGCCTGGGGCTGCTGGTGGCCCTCGGGGGCCTCGGCAACGAACGTGCCTCGTATCGATGTCTCGACAAGACCACGTTTCCTGAGTGCACCCATGGCCTTACCGGCGAGTTCGGTTGATGTGCCTGTTGCAACGGCTATGTCGCGCTGTGCGGGCAGACGTTCCCCGGGTTGAAGCTGGCCCGTCTTGATCTGTTCCTCTATCCAGTCGGCAAGCTGCACATAGAGGTATGTGGCGCCGGTACGCGCTTTGAAGTCTCCCCATGTCACAGCCACGATCACGAACCTAGTGATCCCCTACTCACTGCACTGTCATGCCTTGTACGGCCTTGTATGGCACGACTACACTGCTGGTATGCAGCGCCGCCGCCCCGACCAGGCGATCTACGGCTTCCGTGGCGGCGACGTCGGCTACTTCCTGCGTTTCGCGGAGGACTTCGGCGGCACTCTGGACACGTCGTCGGCCGGGGCACCCTTCTGGGCTCCCGCCGGGGCCCCTGACGCCGAAGCGCCCGCCGCTCCGGTCGGCGCTCCGGGAACCGAGGTGCCCGCCGCACCCGCCGGGGCCCCGGGAGCCGAAGTGCCCGCCGCATCAACCGGTGCCGCGGGAGCCGAGGTGCCCGCCGCACCTACCGGCGCCGCGGGAGCCGAGGTGCCCGCCGCACCTACCGGCGCCGCGGGAGCCGAAGCGCCCGCCGCTCCCGTCGGCGCCCCTGCCGTGACCGTGCGGCTGTCGCGCAGCTACCGGTCTGCGCCCACGATCGTGCGGGCTGCCATGCAGCTGATCCGGCCGGGGACGCTCGTGCCAGGACGGGAGCTGATTCCCGCCAGGACGGACATTCCTGACGGACCCGTCGTGGTGCACGCGGTAGCCGACGAGCGGGAAGAAGCCGAAGTCGTCGCGGCGGAGATCGAGAAACTGCTCGGCGGCGCGTCCTTCCACGCCCTGGACAGCCGCGCTGTTGACGGGCGGAACCGGACCGAGCACCAGCTGTCGTTCGCCGACTTCGCCGTGCTCTACCGGACCTCCGCCCAGTCCGCCGCGGTCGGCGAGGCCCTGGCCAGGCGCGGCTTCCCGTTCCAGCGCCGCGCCCACTCCCGGCTATCGGAGATGCCCGGTGTGGGGGCGATTCTGGCAGCCCTAACCCCGTTCGACGCTCTAACCCCAGCCGCCTCTCTGCCCCCGTCGCCTGGCCTCTCACCCATGGGTGGATGTGACCCTGGGGGCGAAGGCCTGGGGGCTGGGGGTATTGCCGAGCGGGTTGCTGTTGCGGTTGCTGTGGCACTTGCGGCCACTGAGAATGCCGTCGGCGCTGAGCCTGCTGACCGGGCGGAAGCCATCATGGCGATCCGTGCCGCCGCCGACGTGCTCGGCCCGCTGGCGGCAAAATGCGGTGCCGACCTGGACCGGTTCCTCGACGAGCTGGCGCTCGGGGCGGAGGTCGACACCTGGGATCCGCGCGCCGACCGGATCTCGCTGCTGACGCTGCACGCGGCGAAGGGCCTTGAGTTCCCCGTGGTGTTCATCGTCGGCTGCGACGACGGGCTGCTCCCGCTGCGGTCCTGGCGCGGCTCCGAGGTCGACTACGCGGAAGAGCGCCGCCTGCTCTTCGTCGGCATGACCCGGGCCACGACCCGCCTGACGCTGTACACGGCGGCGAAGCGGACGTTGCGCGGCGAGCTGACCGAATGCTCCCCGTCGCCGTTCCTCTCCTCCGTCGACCAGGCCCTGCTCGACCGCCGTGGCGGCGAGGCACAGGGCCGCGCCCGCCGTCGGCCGCGAGTCCAGCAGACCACGCTGTTCTAATATCTCCCGGACTGATATACCCCCGGACATGTACCGAGTTCGCGTCACAAACCGGCCCGGCATGACCCGATTCGTCGCACCTGAAACCGAAATCGGTAAACATCACGCGAAGACCGTCTACGCGACGACCAATTCGGGCGGCACCTGGACCCCGTGCACCCCTGTTCTGGTCGGCTGAACAGCGAATCACCAGCACAGACCTTGCAGAGATAACAGGTATGGGCGTAGGTGTTGGAGCGTGCACGAACTGTCGATCTGCGGCTCGATCGCCGACATAGCGTCACGCCATGCTGCCGGGCGGGCCGTCAAGGTAATCAACGTGCGCGTGGGCCAGTTGCGGCAGATCGTGCCCGACACGCTCACGTACTGCTGGGAACTCGTCAGCGCGGACACGTCGCTGGCCGGCTCGCGGATCTGCGTCGAGTCCGTGCCCGCGCGCATCAGGTGCCGGTCGTGCGAGCACGTCACAGACGTCGGCGCGCTTCCAGTCCTCGTCTGCGGCGGCTGCGGTGGCTTTGACGCGGAGGTCGTGTCGGGCGAGGAGTTCCTGATCACGTCGCTGGAGCTGGGGGAAGAAGAGGAGGCGAGCGCCTGATGGGGCGTTTCCACAGGCATGACGACGGGACCGTGCACGACCACGAGCACGCGGGTGACCACGCACATGACACCGGTGACCACTCGGGGTATGCGACCGGCGGCGAGCGGGTGGAAGTTCTGACGAGGATCTTCGACGAGAACGACAAGACCGCGGCGGCCAACCGGGCGGAGTTCGCGGCCGCCGGGGTCCGGGTGGTCAACCTGATGTCGTCGCCCGGCGCGGGCAAGACGACGCTGCTGCGCGAGACCCTGAGCAGGCTCGCCGGCCAGGTCCGGGTCGGGATCATCGAGGGAGACATCGAGACGAGCCTGGATGCCGACAGGCTGGCGGGCTTCGGTGCTGAGATCGCGCTGATCAACACGGGAAACGGGTTCGGCGGCGAGTGCCACCTCGACGCACCGATGGTGCGCTCGGCGCTGCCACGGCTGCCGCTGGGCGACCTGGACCTGGTGGTCATCGAGAACGTCGGCAACCTGGTCTGCCCGGCGGAGTTCGACGTCGGCGAGGACGCCAGGGCGATGGTCTACTCGATAACCGAGGGAGAGGAAAAGCCGCTCAAGTACCCGGTGATGTTCCGCTCCTGTGGCCTCGTCGTGGTCAACAAGGTAGACCTGCTGCCCCACCTTGGCTTCGACATGGACGGGTTCCTCGACAACCTGCGGAAGGTCAACTCCGCCGCCGAAGTCATGCTGATGAGCGCCCGCACCGGGGAGGGCATCGACGCCTGGTGCGACTGGCTCCGCGCCCTGTAAGCCCGCTAGTCCGCGTCCGGCCGGCCTTCCCAGCCTCGGTGCCTGGCGGGCGTCAGGGCCTGCGACGCGGCGCGCGCCTCGGTAAGCGCGGCGGTCATCATGTCCGCGGCCTGGCCGGCCGCCGCGAGTGCCTCGATCACCTCGGTCACCGAGTCGCCGGAGTCACGACCGGCCTCGTGCGTGAGCTGCCCGTCCTCGTGCTGCACGACAAGGAACCGCGCCAGCTGCTCGTACAGCTGCGGCAGGCCCTGGCCGATGAGCTCAAGGCTGCCGACGATGGCACGGACGTCGCCAGGATTGGACAGCTCGCCGCCGCCGTGCGTGAGCTCGTTCAGCGCCGCGATGGCGTGCGCCGCCCGGCTGGCGATCTCGCACGGCGTCAGGGTGCTCGCCAACTCGGTCACTTGGCGACCACGTCATCGCGAGCGCACGGCAGCGTCACCTGCTCAGGCATCCGTCTCCTCGGGGGGCTCGGGGTTGGGGCCACGGGCCCACTCATGATGTGCCCGCAACACCGTTCATCTATACGATACGTCTCCAGTTACGCCTGGACAGCCGAAGCGGTCAGGGAACTGGGGTTGCCACTGAGACGCCGAGGAGGCCGAGATGAGCCGAAGCTCAGGTAGATAAGCATGTTTGGGCTACGGGGAAACGGCTAGTCTCAGTGCTTATGTCGGTAAGCGCCGAGGGTGGCCAGTTTCCTGCCGCAATGCTCCGGGCGACACAGCCCGCTGGTGCAGTTTTCGCGCTCGGCTGGGTGATGGCCGAGCTGTTCGACCCGAGGCGGCAGGCGAGCGTTACGGTGCACACGCCACCCTTCAACCCGGACACGCAGCTCCCCCTCGTTGCTGACCTGGCGGCGGATCCGAAGCTCGTCTTCCTGGCCGCAGAGCTGTCCGAACTGCTCCAGTGGTTTCCCGCCCTGTCCAGGCCGCTGCGGCTTGTCACCGCTCAGACGCACAGGAAGAGGGCGGCGGTCGCGGCCGAGAACCTCGCCACGGCGGAGGCTGCCGCTCAGGCGGACGACACTTTGCAGGCGGACGACGTCCTGCACGCGGAGGCAGCCACTGCCGCCGTCGCCGCGACGGCGTTTTCCGAGACGGAGTTCCTCGACGGGGTGACGGGCCTGCACCAGGCCATCCTCGACGAGTTCGCCGACGACCCGGAGCGGCTCGGCGCCTACCAGCTCGGCCTGTCACTCAGCGACCTGGTATGGCTTCCGTCCATCGCCGCGACGGGCAAGGACACTCCCGCCAGCCGGCCGAGCGCGCTGTTCGGCCTGTTCGCCCGCCCGCACCTGGCCACCGTGCAAACGCTGCTCAGCGGCGCGGGCACGCAGCTGCCGTCCGGGGCCGCGACGATCGTGTCCAGGTCGCTTGACAACTGGGCGGACTGGATCGACGTCAACAGCGGGCGGATCAAGTCACCGGTCGCGGACGCCTGGTCGGAACACGCGGATGTGGTGCTCAACGCGCTGCGCGTCCAGGGATGGGTCTGGCGGTCGGTGCTCATCGCCGACCCGGAGGTGGCCGTGCAGCCGAGCATGGGGGCATGGGTGGAGGCGGGGACCGCCATCGTCCGCGCGACCCAGATGATAAGCGCGGTTATCCTGCGCCGGTTCTGGCCGATTGTGGTGCTTGCCCTGATCACGCTCGGCGGCCTGCTCTACCTGGTGATCTCCAACCTCAGCGGCCTCGGCGAGGTATGGGCCTCCCTGGCGACCGTGGCCCTGGTGCTCGGCTCAAGCACCTACGGCCTGGGGAGCGGAGTCTCCTCGGCGTTCAGCGGGCTCGGGTACGACATCTGGAACGCCGCCAAGCTCGACGCCGCGGCGTGGGGCGTCACCTGGCTGCCCGCCCTGACCACGACCACGGTCGAGCGGGCCAAGATGGACCGCCGCGGCGTGGCCGTGCCGCAGATCAGGAAGAGCCTGGACATCTGACTGTGCCGGACGGCGCTAGCATCTCTTGCATGTCGGATACCGAGGACCCTGCCGTCAGCGAGGACACCAATGCCGCCGTCTGGAAGTCGGATATCGGCGTCAGCTTCTGGAAGTCCCGAGGCGGCGACAGGGCCCAGCGCGACGCCGAGCGCCGCGTCCTCATGGCCGAACTGCTGCCGTTCGCCGTCGCCGAGCCGTTCACGTTCGTGGACCTCGGCGCCGGGACCGGGGCCGCCGCCAGGACCGTCCTCGACCACTACCCAGCCGCGTATGCCATCCTCGCGGACTATTCGCCGCAGATGATGGCCCAGGGCGCGGTCGAGCTCGAGCCGTACGCAGGCCGCTACGCCTACGTGGAATTCGACCTGTCAGCGGCGGGTGACTGGCCGGACGGCATCCCTGGCGAGGTGGGCGCCGTGATCAGCTCGCTCGCGGTACATCACCTCAACGACGCGCGCAAGCAGTCGCTGTTCGCCGAGATCCGCGCTCACCTGGCGCCGGGCGGCTGGTACCTGAATTACGACCCGGTCCGGCCCCCGGACCCGGTTGTCGAGGAGGCCTGGCTGCGAGCGGGCGACCGGCGCGACCCGTCGGCCGAGGGCAAGCGGCATCACCGGACTCCGGAGGAGCAGTTCCGCTACGAGAACCACGTCAGGTACATGATCCCGCTCGACCCGCAGGTCGGCTTCCTGCGCGCGGCGGGCTTCGAGGGCGTGGACGTCTTCTGGAAGGAACTGGACTTCGTTATCTACGGCGGCCGCCGCCCGGCCAGCATCACGACTTAGGTGTGGCCAGCCCCCTGCCGCGGTAGCTGCAAATGGCGGTGTAATGCCATGACGGGGGAAAGGACGAGACACCAGTGAAGCAAGCCGATGGGTTTGACGCTGTTGTTGCCGGGTCGGGGCCGAACGGGCTTGTTGGCGCCGTCATGCTCGCGGAGGCCGGGCTCAGGGTGCTGCTGCTTGAGGCGGCGGACGAGTTCGGCGGCGGGCTGCGCAGCGGACCGCTGACCGGACTCGACGGGTTCACTCACGACATGTGCGCGACGGTGCTGCCGCTCGCGAGGGCGTCGGCGGCCTTCAGGGAACTCGACCTGGATGTCGAGTGGGCATACCCGGCAGTACAGGCGGCGCACCCGCTCGACGGGCAGGACGCCGTCCTCATCCACCGGGACGTCCGCGCGACCGCGAAAGGCCTCGGCTCCCGCAGGGACGCCCTCGCCTGGCGGGAGACCGTCGGCGCGGCGGCCGGGAGCGTGACCGGGAGTGACGGGGCGAGCGCTGACTTCGGCCTGGTGGACAGCCTGTTCTCGCCCCTGTCAGTGCCACGCGCGCCGCTGCGGCTGGCCAGGTACGGCGCGTTCGGCCTGCTGCCCGCCACGGTCCTGGGCCGCATGATCTTCAGCGGCAGCAGGGCCCGCGCGGCGCTCGCGGGCATGGCCGCGCATTCGATGGTCGACCTCCGCAGGCCGATCACCGGCGGCTACGGGCTGCTGCTCGCCGCTCTCGCCCACCAGGTCGGCTGGCCGGTCGTCAGGGGCGGGTCCGCGCGGCTGACGAACGCCCTCGTCGGGCGTCTTATTCAGCATGGTGGCGTCGCCGAGGCCGGGCGACCGGTCAAGGATCTCGCTGACCTGCCGCGAGCTCCGGTCATCCTGCTCGACCTGACGCCCCGTCAGCTGCTCGCCGTCTGCGGCGATCGGCTGCCGCCGGTGTACGCGCGACGGCTGCGCGATTACCGCTATGGTCCCGGTGTCTTCAAGCTCGACTGGGCGCTGTCCGGGCCGGTGCCATGGCGCGACCCCGCGGTCGGCGGTGCGGCCACCGTGCACCTGGGCGGGACGCTCAACGAGATCGCCCACGGGGAGGCCGAGGTCGCCGCTGGCCGGCATCCCGACCGGCCGTTCGTGCTCGCCGTCCAGCCCTGCGTGGCCGACCCGTCCCGCGCGCCCGAGGGCAGGCACGTGCTGTGGGCGTACTGCCACGTGCCGAACGGGTCGGCCAAGGACATGACGGCCGCGATCGAGAACCAGATCGAGCGGTTCGCGCCCGGCTTCCGCGACCTGGTCCTCGCGCGGGCCGCCCACGACACGGCGGCGATGGAACGCCACAACGCGAACCTCGTCGGTGGTGACATCGCCGGCGGCTACAGCGGCCTGTCGCAGTTCGTCCGTCGGCCATCGCTATCGCTGCACCCGTGGCGTACCCCGCTCCCTGGCGTCTACTTGTGCTCGGCGAGCACACCGCCGGGCGCCGGAGTCCACGGCATGGGCGGCTACCACGCCGCCAGGCTGGCGCTGGCAGATCTAGCGAAGCGCGAACCTGTTCGGAGACCTTGACTTTAGGTTTTGAGTTTGACGTTGATCTTGACTTCGACCGTCAAAACATACGTTCGATGAGCGAGGGACGCCGGGGGGATTAGCCCGGAACCTTCCGAAGGAGGTTCCGGGTAATCCCCCGGTGGCCCGCGCCGCACTCGAATAGGTCTTGATCTTGACCTTAGGTTTCTCCGAACGACTGGTTTCTCCGAGTCCTACCAGTGACCGCGGCGGACCACCTCGTCGAAGGGGAGGCGGTTTGGCTTGACGATCGGCTTGAGCGGGCGGTCAGCCGGGTACCCGACGCCGATCAGGTAGGCGACGTCGTGGTCGGCGGGGACGCCGAGGATCTCGCGAGCCGCGTTCTGGTCGCCGACCGAGGAGTGGCCCGTGCCGATGCCGAGGTCGGCGGCGGCCACCATCATCGCGTACGTGGCCTGGCCGAGGTCGTACTGACTGATGAGCCGGGGGCGTTCCTCGTCGTACTGGGGGATCACGAGCGCGATCGCCGCGGCAGCGCCGGCGATGTGCTTCGCGCCCTGCCAGACCGTCGACAGCGCCTGAAGCTGGTCCCGGTCGGTGACGATGATGAAGTTCCAGTGCTGCCGGTTGCTCGCCGACGGGGCACGCCAGCCGGCCTCGGCGATCCGGTCGAGATCGGCCGTGGGGACCGGGTCAGGCCGGTAGGTGCGCACGTTCCGCCGGGCGCGGATGGCGTCCCAGGTCTCCATGTGAGGGCTCCTTCGCTTCGTCAGTGTCTATCGACTCGCTAGGCATACCCCATCACAGATCTGTCAGGCCAGCCCGGCGCGTTTGTGGTCCGGCAACGATCATGAGTAGCAGTGGCACGGTCGCGGCGTCAATATCACGCCTGATCACCCGTTCTACCTGCGGGGTCTGCCATAGACGGAGGGTAATGGGCGGTTGTTGCGAGGAACGAAGGGGCCGACGTAAATTCGGGGTGATGCCACAGCGACAAGGTACGCGACTAGGTACATCATGGTCATCGGGCGTCGGCTGGACGCTGTACCCGGCTTGCTTAGTCACGCATAGTAACAAGGAAGGTAGGCACACCACATGGCGCAGGGAAGCCTTGAGGACCTGCTGCAGACAGTCAACCCCGTTGAACTGCTGCGGAACTCCCAGGAGGGCGCTTACGTCTACCCGGTCGTCCCAACCGAGTTCTCCAACTGGAAGGCCGAGCAGGTCGCGTGGCAGAAGGCCGCCGTGCTGTTCGACCAGACCCACCACATGGCGAACCTGTACATCAAGGGGCCGGACGCGCTCAAGTTGATCTCCTACCTCGGGATCAACACCTTCAAGAACTTCCCGCTGAACATGGCGAAGCAGTTCGTGCCCGTCACCTACGACGGCTACGTGATCGGCGACGGCATCCTGTTCCACCTTGAGGAGAACGAGTACGAGTTCGTCGGCCGCGTGCCGACCGTGAACTGGATCCAGTTCCACGTGGAGACCGGCGACTGGAACGTGGAGCTCGTCCGTGACGACCGCTCCCCGTCGCGCCCGATGGGCCAGGCCGTCACCCGCTCCCAGTACCGCTTCCAGATCCAGGGCCCGAACGCCTCCAAGGTGATCGAGAAGCTGAACGGCGGGCCGATCGCGGACATCAAGTTCTTCCGCACGGACTTCATCAACATCAAGGGCCGCAAGGTTCACGCGCTGCGGCACGGCATGTCCGGCCAGCCCGGCCTTGAGGTCTGGGGCCCGTACGAGGAGTACCTGGAGATCCGTGAGGCGATCCTCGAGGCCGGCGCCGAGTTCGGCATCGTGCCCGTCGGGTCCCGTGCCTACGCGTCCAACACCCTGGAGTCCGGCTGGATCCCCTCGCCGCTGCCCGCCATCTACACCGGCGAGAAGCTCAAGGCGTACCGCGAGTGGCTCCCCGCCCAGGGCTACGAGGGCTTCGCGGGCACGCTCGGCGGTTCCTTCGTGTCGAGCAACATCGAGGACTACTACCTCACGCCGTACGAGCTCGGCTACGGCCACATGGTCCGGTACGACCACGACTTCATCGGCCGCGAGGCGCTTGAGGCGCTCGACAAGCCCGCGCAGCGCCGCAAGGTGACGCTGGCCTGGAACGCCGAGGACGCCGGCAAGATCGCCGCCTCGCTGTTCACCGACGAGGTCCCGGCCAAGGGCCTGGACGTGCCGATCTCGAACTACTCCTCGTCGAACTACGACGCGGTGCTGCTCGACGGCAAGGTCATCGGCCTCTCGCTGTTCACCGGCTACAGCCACAACGAGCGCAAGGAGCTGTCGCTCGGTGTCATCGACCCGGCGATCGAGGTCGGCACCCAGGTCACGCTGGTCTGGGGCGAGCCGGACGGCGGCTCGCTGAAGGCGTCCGTCGAGCGCCCGCACAAGCAGGTCGAGGTGCGCGCCACCGTGTCGCCGGTGCCGTACTCCAGCGAGGCCCGCGAGCACTACGCGGAAGGCTGGCGGGTGAGCGGCCGGGCCTGAGCGCTAGCCAGTCGCAGTCGCAGTATCGACGCCAGATAGCCCGCTGCCGGGCACCAGTTCGCTGGTGCCCGGTAGCGGGCGTTTTCACTGCTGGCTGAGATCGCCTCGCCCGGCTCGTCATTACTTGGGCAGCCAGCGGGACTTGCGGCGGGCATGGCGCCACGCGCGGTGCGCCTGCTTCTCGCCTGCCAGCGCCTGAGCGTGTGCCCGCTCGTGCAGCAGGCCGAAGGCGAAGGCGTTCTCGCCGGCCAGCTGGGCGTGCACGCCGATGTCGCGGACCGTCGCCTGGGCGATCACCGCGTCCTGGTGAACGCCGAGGGCCGACTGCACGTCCTTCATGCGCCTGGCGAACCGGCGGGCCTTCTTGCCGAGCGCCGGCCTCGCGGCCTCCGCCGCGTACCTGGCGCGCTTCGCCGCCTTCCGCGTCTCGTGCAGCGCCACGTCGCGGTCGTGCCCAGCCGGGGCCCGGCGGGCACGGTGCATCCGGCGGCTTGCCCGACGGTAGGCGCGCCCGACAGCGAGCGGGAGCGCCTTACCTGCGGGCTCGGCCGCCCCGGGAGTCAGCGGCGGGCTGTCGAGCAGCCGGCCGAGCTCGGCCCGCAGCGCCTGGTACCGCTCGGAGTTGAGCGCTTCGAGCACTGCCTGGCGGCTGCTCGCCTCAAGCGGGGCAAAGTACACGGTGACCCGCGCCTGTGCGGGCCCGAGCACGAGCTCCGTTGGCGTGGTCGCCAGCCCGGCGTGCAGGTAGTCGGCGAGCACCTCGGTGTCGCGGGCACTGCCGAGCACGCCGCCGAGCCACTTCAGCTCCGAGCGCAGGTCCCGGGTGTCCTCGTCGGACACGATCCCGGTGAACGACTGCAGCGCGGCGCGCAGCCGCCGGACCGCGATCCGCATCTGGTGCACGGCGTCCGGCTTGTCGCGGCGGACCGCCAGGTCAAGGACGGTAAGCCGGGCCGCCTGAGTGTCGAGGTAGGCGAGTACCACCTCCCCGGCCGGCGAGTGCCTGGTGAACCGCCTGCGGTGGGCTGGCCGACGGCCGCTCGCCGGCGGGTCCGTGTCCGCTGGCATCACCTCACCAGGGGGTGCTGTCGCTTGGGTGGGTACGGTCGGTTCTCGTGTCTGTGTGGTCATCATGCGCGTCTACCCGTCGTTTTACCGCTGACACACGCGGGTAGCAGGGTGAACCAGGAGGTGGTCGATGTGGAGGCACGTGAGGTCCCGGATTCCCGGCAGGAGACCGGAGCCCAGCGTGATGACCGCAACCTCGGCGAGCTGATCCAGGAACTGCGCGTGGCCGGCCTCGGCGTGCAGGTGCTGTTCGGGTTTCTGCTCTCGCTGCCGTTCACCACCAGGTTCACCCAGCTCAGCACCGGGCAGCGGGATCTCTACCTAGCCAGCGTGATCCTCGCCGTGGTAGCCACCACCCTGCTGATCGGGCCGGTCGCCTATCACCGGCTGGTCTTCCGCCGTGGCATGAAGGAGCGCTTGGTGCGGTTCGCCCACGTCCTGGCGATCCTTGGCCTGGCGACGGTCGGCGCCTCCATGCTCGCTGCGGTCCTGCTGGTGACGTGGTACGTGGCGGGAGCACTCGCCGGAGGCATAATCACCGCGGCCGTGGGGGTCATGATCAGCGGCCTCTGGTACACCGTGCCGCTAACAAGCCGCCGCGCGAATCGTTAGGCCCGTTAGGCCATGCCCACGCTGGACCACGTTCTACGAGGAGATCCTCGGCGCGGTACTTGTGGCCGCGGTGGCCGCCTGGTCCAGTTGAGCAGGCAGGCCGGGCAGGACCGGCCGGTAGCTCCACTTAAACTGCTCACTCTTGACGGGCCAGCGCTCGCCGGCCGGTGCCTCGACCACCCAGTCGCCTGGGCGTGCGGTCGCCCTGCCCTCCTTGGTCCTGACCACTACCGCCTCGCTCACCTGCCAGGCCAGGTACGTGCCGACCCGGCGCCAGAGGCCGTCACCCGCTGGCTCGTGGCTTGACTGGAAATCGGGATCGGTGACCGTGCGCAGGTTCCCGGCGTCGTCGATGACCCGCCAGTCCCCGGCGTAGCCGTGCAGCTGCTCGCCCGCGTAGTTAGTCCAGGCCATCGGCTCGGTCAGCTGGCTGGCACGGACCAGCCCGACGCGCTCGAAGCTGCTCGCCGTTGGCGGGCCCCCCTTCGGGACCACCGGCACAAAGCCCACGTCCTCCAGCTGGGCCAGCTGCGAGCAGAGGTGCCTGGTCACGCTGCCGCGCCTGCTGGGCGGAAGCTCTGCCCACGGGACCACGTTCTCGCCGGTCTCGCCTGCCGCGAGCCGCCGTTTCAGCCAGCGCGTGTGCTCAGCGATCGTGATCTTCGTCAGGTCCTCGTCGCTCAGCTCGATGACGCTGCCCTCAGGCACCAGGTGAACCGGCGCCCATCGCCGGCCACATTTCGCGACCTCAGACAGGATCGACCGAAGCTGGAGGATGTTGTCCTGCCGGAGGAACTCGTCAAGCTGGGACCAGGGCAGCCGGGCGGAGGCCTTCGGGTGTCCTGGCGGCAGCGGATAGCTCAGCCGGTAGCACTCGTGCCAGTGCCTGGCGACCCGTGTCCAGTTGTCCTCGGGCACCTGGCCTTCGACGAGCAGGCCAGGCCCAAACGGGTACAGGTGGTCGAAGATCGCGCCGCCCATGGCGTCGCCTGAGGTGGCGAGCACGAAGACCGGGGTGTCCTTGTGCAGCCTGGCGACGCGTCCCGCCTCGTGCACGCCGCTTCCCGGCGGTTCGTCCGTGATGATGACGGCGGTCTCGCGGGCCTGGGCGTAATCCATCGAGTCGAGCATCGGGAGCAGGTGGTCACGCCACTGGACCGGGCGCGCGGTGACGTTCGGGAGCGACTTGAGAACCGCGCTAGGCGCGGACGCGAGGTACTCGCGCTTGATGTCGGGCGACCGCGGGTCAAGCAGCGTCACTCCCTCAAGCGGCAGCGGGGACGGCTCATCCGGGGGCGCCGGCATGTCAGGTTCCGCCGTGCGGCCGGCCGCCGTGGCCTTCACGAGCTCCGCCTGCTCCCAGGCCCGGCGGGCCAATTCGAGCAGGATGGTCCGTGCCAGGGTGCTGTCACCGCATATGAGCAGCCGACGGGGCTGCGTGTGCAGCACACGGGAAACGAGGCCGCGCGCGGTCGACTCGACCGAGCTGAGCGCGTCCTCGAACCACACGCCTGACCTGCCGCTGCGGGCGCCGCGCCAGTGGTCGGCATGCCTTGGATCGTCGATGAGCGCGACGAGGTGCGGCTGGCGGTTAGGGTCGGCCGCATAGCCACCGAGAATCAGCGCCGCCTCGTCGATCATCTTCTCATTGTCCGCGACCTTATCGCTGAGCGCGTAGAGGTGACTGAGCGCGCAGCCGCGCAAGGAGGAGATGATCGGGCGCAGGAGATCAGGCGACGCCGGGTCGCCGATGACCACGCGCGCGCCGGTGAGCTTGGCCTCCTTGAGCAGCGGATTGCCCTCGTCCGGCTCGATGACGATGATCGCGCGTGGGCTGCGTGCTGTCTCAGTCAGCTGCTTGAGCAGGGGAATCGTCAAGATGTCAAGTCCGGTGAAGATCTTCACGTCGAATGCGAACCGGGACTGCAGCCGGTCAAGCGGCTGCCGCCACAGCACCGACGCCACGGCGATCGCGCCGATCCCCGTCGCGCCGAGCCCGTCGATCTGCGCGAGCTGCAGCGCGGGCGGAGGGGTGCCTGTGCAGGCGGCCCCCGATATCACGCTCTGGTAGATCATGTTCGGCGGCTGCCCCACGTACAGCTGAAATATCCAGAACGTGACGCCCGTCGTGCTCAGCTCGCCGCGGCACGGGACATAGGCAGCCGTGCCGAGCGCCGCGGCCACGAGGACAAGCACGACGACCGTGATCACGCCGATCGGGATATGGCGGCGTCGGCGCGGCCACCAGAAGGCGCCCAGGCTGGCCAGCAGCAGCGCCATCGTGGTCAGGGGCGTCCAGTCCTTGTCCGTCTGCAAGATGCTTCGCAACCAGGCAGGAGACAGGGCAAACCAGTGCGGGTCGTAGCCGTAGACCCACGCACCCCAGCACAGCAGGCCGACCGCCGCCGCGGCGAGTGCGGCGGGGAGCAGCCAGACATGCCAGTGCCAGTCGGCCTGACCTGATGCGCGCGAAGACATCGTCCGCCCCCTCGCCTCCCGTGACACCAGCGCGCGACGAGTCGCGCGTGACCGAATGCTGGCCGGATGTCCGGATCGGCATCCTAATTCAGATTGCCACGCGGTGCCGGAGGGCGTCGAGGGTGAAACTTCTCGTTGGTCTCATCAGCGGATAATGCCGGACCGGCCCGCTATGCTGCTGACAAAGCTTGTCAGGCGGGACGGAGCCTCAAATGGGCGCAGATGAACCGCTTGTTGACGGGAAATACGCGAATTTCGACGTCAGCAAGCCGAATGTCGCTCGCGTATACGACGCGATGCTTGGGGGTAAGGATAACTTTGCTGCCGATCGCGAATTCGTGGCCGAGATCTTGCGGTTCGCGCCCATGGCACCGCTCGGAGCCATCGCCAACCGCCAGTTCCTGAGGCGGGTAGTGCAGTACCTGGTCGTTGAGGCGGGTCTTACTCAGTTCCTCGACCTCGGCTCCGGGCTGCCCACACAGGGCAACGTGAGCGAGGTCGCGCGTCGCTGCAGCGCCCGAGCGCGCATCGTCCACGTCGACAATGACCAGGTCGTCTATACCCACAGCAAGGCACTGCTCTCCGACGCGCGGACGACGGAATTCGTCCTCGGCGACGTGCGCAGGCCCGCCGAGATCCTAGCCGACCCGGTCGTCCGGTCAATGATCGATTTCGACCAGCCCATCGGGCTGCTGCTCTTCGCGCTCTTGCATCACGTGGAAGACAGTGATGAGCCAGGGCGGATCATGACCGAACTCCGTGCCGCCATGCCAAGCGGCAGCTACCTGGCCATCTCCAGCCTCCGGCTGCCGGGACCCGACCTGCCCGAGCTCCGCGAGACCACCATCGAGGGGGAGAAACTGCACTCCGGATCTCTCGGCGCCATGCGGTGGCGTGAGGACAGCGAGATCCTCTCCTGGTTCGGCGACTGGGAGCTGATCCCACCCGGCATGGTCCCGCTGTCGGACTGGCCGTCGCCGGTGCAGAGCCATGCACCCTATCCCGAGCTGCAGCACAGCTTTTCCGGCGGGGTCGCCAGGAAGAGGTAACGGTGCGGGTGAGCGTGTAACAAGAACCCGTTCGGAATAAAAATATTGGAAAATCACGGTCAAAAGAGTCGTCCGAACGGATTCGGCTTACTCCGTGCACGCGACGTCCGGATCTCCGGGGCGGTAGGGCGTCAGTGCTGCCTGCCGCTCGCGAATCTGGCCGGGCTCGTGCCGAGGAGCCGCCGGAAGGTGCGGTTCAGGTGGGGCTGGTCGTAGAAGCCGACGGCGGCGGCCGCCATGCTCGGGGGTACGCCGTCGAGCAGGAGACGGCGCGCCAGGTCGACCCGTCGGCTCGTCAGGTACTGGTGCGGGCTGATCCCGAACTCGTGGCTGAACATCCGCACCAGGTGGGCGGGGTGGGCGTGGATCGCCTCCGACGCCTGCCTGAGGGTCACCTTCCCCCGGAACCCGTCGTCGATCAGGTCACGCAGCTGGTGGGCGACACCGGCCCTTGGCGGAGCTTCTTGGTCTTTACCTTGCTTGCCCAGGTGCTGCTGGAGTCGCTCGGCGACGAAGGCCAGGCGGCTCTCCGCCTCGAGTTCCCCGCCGGGCTCGTCGAGCGCGTGGTGCAATTGGCTGATTCGCTGCCGGAGAAGCGGGTCGAACAGCACGGGCTGGTCGACCGCCTGGCCGATGAGGCGCGCGGGAAGATGCGAGAGATCGAGGTAGACGACCCGCTTGCGGAAGCCGTCAGATGTCGCGGCACGGCCGTTGTGCGGGACCTGCGGAGGGAGCAGGGTAACGGCCTGATCCAGCGCGCCGTGCTCGGTACGGTGCAGGTCATAGCGGATCATCCCGTCATCGACGATCAGCAGCGCCCAGGACTCATGCGTATGCATCGGGTAGACATGGCTGGTCATGTGCGCGTGGAAGACCTCGGCGACGCCAGGAACCTGCGGTCGCCAAGCCCGGATCCGCGGGTCATCGGCCACGCAAAAATCGTACAAGACGGGTCGGCGGCCGGCGGTGTTCGATCGTTCTCATGGATACCTCTACCTCTACCTCTGCGGGTGCCGGCGAGCCTGTGCGGTTCGACACCAAGATCGCGGTCCTGCTGCGCGAAGACCTGGAAGTGTGGCAGCGGCTGAACGTGACCGCGTTTCTCGTGAGCGGGATCGGACAGCGGGCGACTGAAGTGATCGGGGAGCCCTACGCGGACGCGGACGGGACGGAGTACCTGCCGATGTTCCGGCAGCCGGTGCTCGTCTTCGAGGGGAGCAAGGAGGCGCTGGTCGCTTCGCATGAGCGCGCTCTCAGCCGCGGTCTCGCCGTATCGGTCTTCACCGCCGACCTGTTCGCGACGGGCAACGACCGGGATAACCGGGCTGCCGTGCGGGCTGTGCGCGCTACGGACCTGGACCTGGTCGGCATCGGCGTCTACGGGCCGCGCAACGCTGTTGACAAGGTCACCAAGGGCGCCCGGATGCACCCGTAGTAGCTTTGCGATCCCGATGCCTGCGTAGGCTTGCTGTCGAGACAACTACTCGACCGGGGGCCGCCCATGGAACCTGCCGCGCCGCTGTCCGCTTCGCCGGTATCCAAGCTCGAGCGCGAGTCACTGGAAACGCGGAAGAGCCGCCTGGCCGCCGCCCGTCGGCGGGCGACAGCGCTCCTGGCAGCGGTCACTGCCCTGTTCGTGGCGGTGACCGCTTTCGGCGCCCACGGAACGCTGCTTAGCTACGTGCAGGCGGGCGCCGAGGCGGCCATGGTCGGCGGCATCGCGGACTGGTTCGCGGTCACGGCCCTGTTCCGCCATCCCCTGGGCCTGCCGATACCGCACACAGCGGTCATCGTCGAGCGCAAGGACCAGTTCGCCGCGACTCTCGGCCAGTTCGTCCAGGAGAACTTCCTGAACGCCGACGTCCTCGCCGAGCGCATCCACTCGGCCGGGCTGGCTTCCCGGCTGGCCGCCTGGCTGGCCGATGAAGACAACGCCGCGCGTTTCGCGGGAAATGCCGCGGACGTGGTTGTCACCCTGGCCGGGACCCTGCGCGACGAGGATGTGCAGAGCGCGCTTACCGCTGAGGTGACCCGGGCGGCAGCGGCCATCGAGGTAGCACCGCTCGCCGGGCGTGCCGTCGGGGTCATGATCGCCGGAGGGCATCACGAGGTGATGTTCAACACCATCGTGACCGCCGCCGACCGCTACCTCGCCGACCACTACGACGACCTCCGCGAGCGGTTCGAGGCCGAGGCGCCCCGCTGGCTGCCCGACGTGGTCTACGGCCGGGCCTATGACCGGCTGCATGCCCGGCTGCGCGAGCGGCTGGCGGCGATGGCCGACGACCCGGACGACGAGGCAAGGAAGCAGTTCGAGGAGTGGATGGCGGGACTTCCCGAGCGCCTCAAGACCTCACCAGAACTGCGCGAGCGCGCGGAGAGCATCAAGCGTGACATCCTGGAAAGCGCCGGCCTCCGGGACTGGACCTCGTGGCTGTGGAAGAACGCCAAGGAGACGCTGCGCGCGCAGGCGGCCGACCCGGATTCGGAGCTACACCGCCGGCTGGCCCACGCGCTGTCGGCAGCCGGCCGGCGCCTTGGCTCGGACCAGGCTCTTCAGGACAGCCTCTCGCGGGTGCTTGAATCCGCGGCGCGAAGGCTCGCCGACCAGTTCCACGACGAGCTCGCCGGCCTGGTCACCGGGACCATCCAGCGGTGGGACGCCTCGGAGACCTCGACCCAGCTGGAGCTGCTGCTAGGGCGCGACCTGCAGTTCATCCGCATCAACGGCACGGTCGTAGGGGCCGGAGTGGGCATAGCCCTGCACGCCATCGCCCTCGCGCTTGTCTAAGCGGGCCGGTCAGCCGCCGGCGGTCACCGGCCCGATGTAGGTACCTGGGTGAGTCGCGCTGTCCTGCAGAAGCACCTCCTGGCTCCAGGTCAGCTGGGCCTGGGTGAAGGTGTTCGGCGGCGTCAGGACGATCTTTTCCACGGTGATCTCGGTGCCGTCGCCTGAAGCGTAAGGCAGGTACGTGAGGTCGAAGTGCGCGGTTCCGCCGGGCTGTAGCGTCACTTGCGCGTAGGTCGCGGATGAGCGCACCAGTGGCCAGGAGTAGTTCTGCTGGCCATTCGCCGAACCGACCAGGTTGACGCCGGGAAAGCCCTGCATCGTGCAGGCGGACGAGCCCTTGTTGGTCAGGTCCACGACCTGTGTCGACTGCGCGGCCGAGCCCGTCTTAGCGCCAAGGGCGAAGCTCAGCACGCTGACCGTGCAGCTAGCGGTGCTCGCCGCGGGCTGTGCCGAGGCCGAGGCCGCGGTCGACGCGCTAGCGGTAGCCGCACTCGTGGCAGTCGCGCCCGTAGTGGCCGAACTGCTGGTGGAACTGCTCGAACTGCTCGATGAGCAGCCGGCGGCCAGGAGACTGGCCCCGACAACGCAGATCGATGCCGTCAAAGACATGCGGAACCGCACGAAGTGCCTCCGTAGATCGTAAGTCGTGGGGGGGAACTGCCCGCGAAGGCGCGATCGTCCGGTTCGCGCTTCAAAGACCTTAGAAATCGCCCTCGATATCGATGGTATCGACGCAAGCGAACATCATCGATTTAGTTTGATCAATATCTAGAACGACTGACCGGGCTACAGTCCGTGATCTTGGAAACTCCGCATTGCACGGAACTTCCGCACTTCTCACGAATGCTTTGTTACCATCCTGTGCAAAATTTCCAAGATCTTCTGCTGGCCTGCGCAGATGCCGGGCAGGCACGGTGACTGCGCGACCCTGTCCGCGGCACTGAATAACCCTCCTCGACTCGCCAAGAGCCTATTCCGGATAAGGATTAGGAGATCTGGCCTGCCGGAGAACGTCGCGGACCGCAGCGGCCACGGCGTCGGGGGTCTCGTAGACCGGAGTGTGCCCGGCGTCGACGAGCCGGAACTCCGCGTTCGGCAAGGCTTCGGCGAGTTCGCGGCCTTGCTGTGGCGGGCGTGCGCGGTCATGGCGGCCGTGCACCACGATGGCAGGCTGCCCGATGCCGGCAAGCTGGCTTGTCAGGTCAAGGCTCCGCTGGCTGGCCAGGACTTCGTAGACCGCCTGCTGGCTGAGGGCTGCAGCCCACGTAAGGAACTCGGCCCGTACCCCGTCGCTGAGCGGGACGTGGAATGAGCGGTCAATCACGGCCGCGCGGAGTTCTTCCCCCCAGTCGGCCTGGATACGCTGCAGGATGGCGCCGACGTCGCCATGGCCGTGCATGTGCGCCCCGGTATCGACGAGTATCAGGCCCAGGACCAGCGCTGGTCTGCGGGCTGCCAGCTGCAGGGCGATGGCCCCGCCGGTGGAGTGCCCGCACACCAGCACGGGTCCGTCCCAGGTCTCCTCGATATGCCGGGCCACGCGCTCGGCGACGGCAGGGATGTCCCAGGGCCCAGGCTGGGTTAGCCACGAAACCGGATCGACGATTACCTCGCCCGCCAGCGACCGGGACAGCGGTCCGAACACTGCCGGCGAGCACATGGTCCCCGGCAGCGCTACCAGGACGGTTTCCGTGGTCATGCGGAGACCCTAGCCAACGGGCTTGAGTTGCTAAGCGGGCAGGTGGTCAATGACTTCCGTCTTGATTCTGGAGAGCTTGTCGGCGCGCTCGGACTTGTCTGTGCCTAGGTTCCAGTCGGGCATGACGAACTCGTCAAAGCCAAGCTCGGCATACCGTCCGAACTGGTCGATCAGTTGCTGAGCCGAGCCGAAGAGGGCCGCACGGCCGGGAAGGGGCAAGCTCCCGTCGAGGTCGACGAGGGCGTTGACCGACGTCCACATCGTCGCAGGGTCACGGCCGGCCTTGTCGCACGTCTCGATCAGCGCCGCCCGGTGAACGGCGGCCTGCTCGGGAGCGCCCCAGGTATTCCACTCGTTAGCGTAGCGGGCGGTGATACGGAGCATGCGCGGGCTGCGGGTGCCCACGAGGAGCGGCAGCGGCGACTGGACCGGCTTGGGATCGCAGGGGGCGTCGATGATGTCATAGCAGGCACCGTGGAACGTGGTGGACTCCTCCGACAGCATCGAGCGGACGATCTGGATCGCCTCCTCGAACCGGCTCACTCGCTTCCCGGGCGGTTCGAGTTCGATGCCGTAGGCGTGATGTTCGTTGATCTGCCAGCCCGCGCCGAGCCCGAGGACCATCCGGCCACCGGAGAGCCGGTCGATCGTGGCGGCGCGCTTCGCGAGCAGCGCCGGGTGGTGGACCGATGTAGGCGAGACCAGAGTGCCAATCCGGACCCTGTCGGTGACCGCGGCCATGGCGGGCAGGAGAGCCCAGCACTCGTACGCGTCACCGCGCGCGGGCGTCGTGTCGCCGGTGTTGGGCATGTAGTGGTCGGCCAGCCAGACGCCGTGCCAGCCGGCGTCCTCGGCCGCTCGCACCTCTTCCAGGAGGTCGGCGGGAGCACGGTTGTTATTGGGCCAAAGCGAGAATTTCACGGAACAACCCTAGAACCAGCTGTTCCCTAGATCCGCCGCCCAGCCCCATCGATCCTGCCGGCGTGGCAGATCCCCTGGGTGGCCGCTGGTGGATCAGGATCGGCCGTCCCCCAGGCCACCCATCCCCCCGATCCTCCCTGGCCCTTGCCCTGGCCCTGGCCCTGGCCCTCGGGTTGCCGTAGCCGCCCTGCCGGGGTCCGTAGCCGCCGTGCCCGGATCCATGGCCATAGGCGTCTGCACGTCCGTAGTCTCGCGACGGGACCTGCGGGCCTGCCGGCCCCGAACTGCCTGCCTGTCCCAGGGGCTGTGATCCGGCAACCGGTTGCGGGCTTGTTGTGCCGGCTGTCACTGGCTGCTGAGCTTTCGGCTTGGGACTTGCCTGCGAGTGCGTGGGCGTGCGCGGCGACACGGAAGCGGGAGCCGCCAGGGTCTTCACGGGCGCGCTACCGACGCTTGACACGCGCGCGGTGTCGATCGGGCTGCCATGTCCCAGTGCGGCCACGTACACCCCGGCCGCCACGATGGCCGAGAGAGCGACAAGCGCGATCGTCGCGGTAATCAGACCCGTCCGGAAGCTAATCTCCTCAAGCCGGGCATTGGCGGCCGCGCGGAAGCCGGACCGGGCGCGCAGCCCCTGGTATCCGCCGACATTCACAACACCGGACGATACAGATAAAGATGGTCAACTGGGTAGTTACTGTACGCATTCGTGACCTTCGGTGCGGCCCGCTCTGAATCGGCCCGCTGAAACTAAAGCCGAGAAGGCAATCTGCGCACACGTAAATGTGCCGCTTTGCAGCCCGTTGGTGAACTTTGCGCATAGTGCCCACAGCCGGGCGGGCAGCCTAGGCATCCCTCGCCAGCGCGCTTACCTGGGCGAGTCTGGACTTGACGAAGTAGCAACCGCTTATGTGGGCCGCCTCCGGCGAGTTGGGCCTATCTACTGTGGGCCGTAGCCGGCGTTGGCCAGCATCCGGCGCAGGTCGGTCACCATCTGAACATCGATGTCCTTGCCGACCGGGGGTTCGAGAAATTCCAACTCGTCCCCCAGCTTGACCGCGAGCTTGCCGTCATGGCGCACGGTAACCGTGCCGACGGCTTCCAGCAGCGAGGTCACCGCGTGCCACTCGATGTTGTGACTTGCCGGGTGCTGGAAAATCTGCCGCAGCGTATCCCGATGGCGTCCGTCAAGATGTTCTGGTGTAGGCGAGGTCATAACCAGACCCTAACCCGCCCGACGTGCGAAGCTACCCTCTGTGTGGTGCTCAAGCTCCGGGTGCAGGGATGTTCCCGCGGCCGCTAGTGCCGGTGCAGCATGAGCATGGCGATGTCGTCTCGTGCTGGGGCGTTTCCCACGAGGGCGCGCATGACCGCGGCGCATGCGGCTTCTGCCAGCGGCACGGGCCTGTCGCGGCGGCTGGGGTCGGTGGCGATCAGCTCTTCCAGGGTCGCGGCGACGCGACCGATTCCGAGGTCGATAGCCTGGTCGCGGCGTTCCACCAGTCCGTCGGTGAAACAGCACAGCAGCGCTCCCGGCGGGATGACGGCGGCTGCGGACCGGCGCTCGGGATCGTCGGCGGTGCCTATCGGCGGGTCAGGGCGGACGGGAAGCATACCGGCCGCGGGTCCGCCTGGGGCCGCGAGCACCGGCGGGAGGTGCCCGGCCGAGGAGAACACGAACTCTCCTGTCGCCGGGGTGTAGAGGCCGTACAGCACGGTTGCCATCGCGTCCGGCTCGAAGTACTGGATCTTGCGGTCCAGCATGCGCAGCGCGGTTCCCGGGTCTGCGGTCTCCAATGCGTAGGCGCGCAGCGCGCTGCGCATCCGGCCCATGACGACCGCGGCCGGCAGCCCCGACCCCGCCACGTCCCCGACCACAACGCCGAGCTTCCCGTCAGGCAGAACGAACACGTCGTACCAGTCTCCGCCTACGTGGCCGGAACCGGTGACGTAGCGCGCGGCCAAGTCGGTGCCGGGCACATCGGGCAGTGTGGCCGGCAGCAGGCTGCGGTGCAGCGCCAACGCGGCCAGAGCGTCATCCTGCGCCATCATGGAATGCAGGGCGAGCGCGGCCCGGTCAGCTGCCAGCTGCAGTAGCTCCGCGTCCTGCTGCCCGAATGGCCTGCCGCTCAGCGAGCCGACATGCAGTACTCCGATGACCTTGCCGCCGGCGAGCAATGGCACGCCGAGCAGGGACCTGATGCCCCGGTCCACCAGCAGCGGGTTCCGTACCGTCGTGTGGTCCACCGTGCTCAGGATGACCGGCTCGCGTGACGCGGCTATCCGGCCGGCGAAGCCCTCTCCCAACGGGATCCGGACACCTTGCCGGACCTCCTCCTCGATGCCGCTCGCGGCTGTCGCGACAAGCTGGCTGGCGGACCGGTCGAGCAGCAGCACCGCCGCGGTGTCGGCATGGAGCACTTTCTTCACGCGATCAAGCAGGGTTTCAAGCAGGCTCTGCTCGTCGAGCCTGGACAGCGCCGCGTCTGCCAGCGCCTCAATGTCACGCAGTCGGCCAGCCATCGCCCCCTGGGCATCCGGCTTGGGCGCAGGAGGAGGCACCACCCCGGCAGCGTACCGCAGAATCCGCCCTGGGGCCCCGGGCCGGGACCTCGCATGGGCCGGGCGGGATTCGCCGCCTGAAGTCGCCTCAATCGGTACTTAACCGATGAATGGTGTAGTTGGCTGACATAGCGAGCAGTCGGTGCGTCGGCTTGGCAGGACGCTCCGCGGGGGAAGTCGGGGACTGAGGAAGACATGGCGGATTTTCGTGCTGCATATCCGGAATATGAAGAAACGTGGTCAATTGACGAGCTGCGCGCTACGGAATACTCCTACCTGGACGAATGCGGCCACGTTTACCTTGACTACACAGGTGCCGGGCTCGCCGCTAGGTCCCAGCTGCAGGCACACGCGGCACGGATCGGCTCGGGTTGCTTCGGAAACCCGCATTCGGAGAATCCGACGTCAAGCGCGTCCACGCGGCTCGTCGACCAGGCTAGGGCGGCCGTTCTCCGGCACTTCAACACCACGCAGGACGACTACGCCGTCATCTTTACGCCGAACGCCACAGGCGCCTGCCGCCTTGTCGGCGAGGCATACCCGTTCCGGCGCCACGGCCGCCTCGTGCTGACCGCCGACAACCATAACTCGGTCATCGGGCTCAGGGAGTTCGCCCGGGCAGGGGGCGCCCGGGTCGCCTATGTGCCGATGATCGCGCCTGAACTCCGGGTGAGTGAAACTGCCGTGCTTGCCGCGCTTTCCCAGGGACACGGCAGCCGGCCCGGGCTATTCGCCTATCCGGCGCAGAGCAACTTCAGCGGCGTGCAGCACCCGCTCGACTGGGTGCGCCGCGCGCAGGAGGCAGGGTATGACGTCCTGCTTGACGCGGCGGCTTTCGTCCCGGCCAACCGGCTCGACCTGTCCACGGTGCGGCCGGAATTCGTCGCGGTGAGCTGGTACAAGGTGTTCGGATACCCGACAGGCGTGGGCGCCCTGCTTGTCCGGCGCGACGCGCTGCCCCGGTTGCGCCGCCGGTGGTTCTCCGGGGGGACCGTCTGGGGCGTGAGTGTGCAGGGGGGCTGGCACCGGATGCTCGGAGACGAGGGCGCGTTCGAGGACGGCACACTGAACTTCTTGTCCATCCCCGACGTGACCACAGGGCTCGGCTTGGTCGATGCCATCGGCACCGATCTCATCCACCGGCGGGTATCCATGCTCACCGGGTGGCTGCTCGAGAGCCTGGGCAGGCTCAAGCACAGCAACGGCTCGCCGCTTATCCGGCTATACGGCCCGGCCGACATGACTCGCCGGGGTGGCACTGTCTCGTTCAACTTCCTCGACCAAGCTGGGCGCGTCATAGACGAGCGCGCGGTCACGCGCGACGCGGCCGCGGCGGGCATCTCACTGCGCACCGGATGCTTCTGCAATCCGGGCGCGGCAGAGTGGGCGTTCGGGCTGAGCAAGAAGGACGTACGCGGCCCCTGGTGGCTCGCGCTCATGGGCGGCGGATTTCTCCGGGGGAGTATGGCCACGTTCGACGACTACCTGGACCGCGTTGGGCTGGAGTCCGGCGGTGCCGTCCGGGTATCGCTCGGCCTCGCGTCCAACCTTGCCGACGTGGAGGCGTTCCTCGACTTCGCCGAGCGCAGCTACCGTGACCGCGAGGCTGACCTGGCCGGCCTAGCGCCCCGTCTCCACTGCTGAGGACTCCGTAGCCGAGGAAGGTCTATCCCGACCTTTGGGCTAAAAGCGCTGGGTTTTAGGGAAATACTTGTTCGCTATGCCAGGCATTGCGTGGCCAATACCTCGCTGACCTGCGCAGATATCCAATTCAACGAAGGGCCTGCCGACCTGGGCGACAGTTCGTGCCCCACCTCGTCTCCGCTTGCCACCGCACCGCCGACGCTGTCATGGACCGGAGTTCAGGTGCCTGTGGAAATCGTTACCCGCCGCCCTCTTGCAAACCATTGCAAAACTTCTAGCATACAGCTCAGCTCTCGGTATTTTCTTAGCCGAAGAGATTCGTTATTAGGGACAGCGAGTTGTAACTCCAGTGGCAGGTGATGCTGTGAACGCATCGAACAACGCTGATTCAGCCCTACTGCCGCTCGCGGGTGCCTATTCGCAATGACGCGATTGGATGGATGATGCCATGACCGCACCTACCGAACACACCCTGGGCGAAGGCACGGTGACCGAGCCTCCCTCGCTCGTCTGGGCCCCCGGGCCCGGTCGCGCTTACCCCGCCACGGCTGGTGGGGTGCCGCTATCGGCGTTCGCGTTCGCATTCGCCGTCGGCGTCCTCGGGCTGGTCGAGACCGGGATCCTGAGCAGCGCCGCGAGCGACTTCTTTCTCGCGACCTGCTTCGGTATCGGCGCCGGCGGCCTGCTCATCGGCGGGCTGTGGGAGTACCGGGGCGGCGAACTATTTGGCGGCACGTTCGGCGTGGGGTACGCCGGATTCCTGTTCTCCACCGCTCTGATTTACAAGGTATTCGCGGGCCCTATGATCGCTGCCGTGGGGGTCGCCAATTTCGATCACGCGTTCGCGGCGTGGCTGATCATGTGGGCTCTCTTCACGGCGTCGTTCGCGTTCGCCGCTACGTCCATCAGCTGGACCGCGGTAGCCCCCTTCAGCCTAGCCTTCATCGTCCTCGTGATCCTTGCCATCGCCAACCTCGGCGGCACGGCGAGCTGGACCACCGACGTCGCCAAGGTGGGCGGGTGGTTCGCTCTCCTCGACAGTTTCGCCGCGGGTTATCTCGGGGCGGCCCTCTTGATCAACATCAGCACCGGCAAGAGCCTGCTGCCGCTCTTGCCGACCAATCTCTGGAAGTCCTGACCAGGACGGCATTGCCTGCGGTCACGGGTCGGAGCGCGCGACTCGCGACCGCAGGATTCCCCTTCCTGGATTCCTCTCCGCGGGGTCTTGGGTGGACGACTACGGGAGCCGTGGTTCGTGCCACGATGGTCGCTGCGGTGGCAGGCCTACGGATTTCTGGCTCAGTATTCACCTTTGATCACGAAGAAGGAGCCGCGGATCACGCCGGCCAGCTTTGACTTCTGGCGCGCGAACTTGAAGCCTGCCGCCGCCAGTTCCTCGGGCACTTCCATGCCTTCTGAGAGCTTGAACCCGACCGCGCGCTTGCCTTGATCCTCGATGGTGTACATCACGTTGATGGACAAGCCGGATTCGTAGAACACGTAAGCCATCCGGATGCCGTTCACCTCGAAGGAAGTCACCTCGAGCGGCCGAGCGGAGATGGCGAGATTGCGCTCCTCGGCGAGGATGCGATTCACCCGGTCGAGCGTCTCCGGCGCCTCGCTGGCGGGGCTCACCGCGAAGACGTGATCGTACTTGTTCTTGAAGTAGCGCGCCTCGTTGGCGCGGAGTCCAGCGAGGGCCTGCGCGACCGGGGACGATTCCAAACCGACCGTGGACACGTTCTCGAAGTCGACGATGTACGGCATGTGCCCTCCCGGTGACGATCTATGAAGGCAACGGTAGCGGACGGGCGACACGGTAATGCGGAGGAGCTCTGCGGCCACGACTGCTCCTTCAGGGTGCCGCATGCGCAACGGGTACGTGTCCGAGGGGACTCAAGCGAATACGCCCGTGTCCTGCCAGTTTCCGAGCCAAGTTGGCAGCTGCACGTCGAGCCGCCGCGCGGGCGGCTGGGCGACCGACGGCTGGCCGGCGTCCGGTGGCGTGGCGCCGCCGCAAGATGTAAGACCTATAACAACTGCAATCATGAACCGGGAACATCGCCTGACCGTCTCCCTGCATAGCGGGACTTTCATGACACGCCGGGGGCTCGGTGATGAATGAAGGTGAATGACGATGTCATTGACAGCAGGTTTAACGGACGTGCGCGCGGAGCTAGACAGCCTCCGCGCACGGTTGGACACAATGGTCGCGACGACCGACGGCACGCTCCTGGTCATTCCGGCGCCGCGAGCACCTGCGGATAACCCGGCGCCATGGGCACCAGCGGACAACGAGGGAGAGCAGGCGGCACTGATCGGCCGTAACCATGGGAAACTCACCGGGCATGGCGCGTCTGGCGCACGCGCGCGAACCACGCCAGGCACAGCAAAGACGATCGCGTGGGGGCTTGAACTACCGGTTCTCGCACGCCGAAGGTTCCGCGCTGACTCTGGATGCGTGCTGGCAGATGCCGGCAAGAACTTTCGAGCTGGCGACGGCCTGGCCGCCCGGAATCCAGCCGCGAAGGTATCGGCGCTCTGGCGGGCCGACATGGCCGACGACCTCGCCTGGCGATATGCCTACGAAAGCCACGCGTCGGGCTACGCCGCGCTGCGCTGGCTGCTCCTCGATCCAGGTGGCACGGTCGGCACCCCGGGACAGCTGCCGGCCTCCGGGGCCGACGTCGGTATGGGCGACGTAGCACGCCTGCGTGCGGACACCGGCCAGGCGGCCGAGGTGGCCAGCCAGTCTGGCGCCAGGCGGGCGCGCCAGGCGCTGGTCAGGCACCTGAGCACGGACGCTGACCCCCTCCTGCACGGGCGGTGCAGCGCGCAAGTCAACAGGGAACTGCTGGCTGTTACCGCCGAGGCCACGCTCCTCGCCGGGTGCCTGACGTACGCATGCTGGCCGCTGGCCGCGCTCGCCCAGGCATACTTCATCCAGGCGCTGGCGCTTGCTCAGGCCTGCCGTGACAGCCGGCTAGGCGCGGCCATCCTTTGCGCGATGAGCCAGCAGGCCGTCTGCAACGGCCACTTGGACGAGGCCAGGAAGCTGTTGAGCACGGCGCTCAGTGGCACCTGCGGTGTCGCCACTCCCGAACTCTCCATGCACCTTCGGCTGCTGCAAGCTCGCGACCTCGTGCAGCGGAATGAACTGACCTCCTGCGTCCGCGCTCTGAAGGATGCAATGACTGAATTCGAGTGTGCCGGGCCAGGCCGCGAGCCAGGCTGGACTCGTTGGTTTACCGAGGCTGATCCGCTGCTCTTCGCCCTTGTCCTGGCAGCCGCGTACCAGGCAGCCGGGCTTCCTGATCCTGCCCACGACACCCAAATGCTCGCGCAGCAGCTGGCCGACGGCATTCAGTCACCGTGCTCCGCACACTACGTCAGTGAGCTCGAATGCCGTGTCCCGGACCGTGGCCCCGGCGTCAGCAGTCGGGCTTAGAACCCGACTAGGATGTCCTGATATGGGCGTTTACATACACGGTCACTCGGATGTGGTCCTCCAGGCTCACCGGAGCCGGACGGCGGCCAACTCGGCCAGCCATCTGCTCCCTCTGCTCAAGCCCGGCATGTCGCTGCTCGACGTCGGCTGTGGTGAAGGCTGGATCACCCGGGACCTGGCTCGTCTCGTCGCCCCTGGCCGGGTGATCGGAATCGACGCGTCCGCGGATGTGATCGAACGAGCTCGGGCCGGGGGAGACGTCCCTGACAATCTCAGCTTCGAGGCGGCAGACCTCTTCAACCTTGGCTACGCCGATGGCTCGTTCGACGTCGTCCACATCCACCAGGTGCTGCACCACCTTTCTGAGCCGGCCGGATCACTGAAGGCGCTGGCACGGGTCACCAGGCCCGGCGGGCTGATCTCCGACCGGGAAGGCGACTACGGGGCAGCATGGTGGTACCCGTCGAGCGCCGGATGGGAGACCTGGCAGCGTGCCTTCATCGGAGTGGGGCGAGCGGAAGGAGAGGACCTGACGATCGGCCGTCAGCTGATGAGGGTGGCCCGCGAGGCAGGCCTGCATGACTTCACCGTGTCCGCTACCGTCTGGACGTATCCGGGCTTCGAGCCGGCCGGAGAAGTTGCCGGCAGCTGGGCCGAGCGGCTGACCGCCCCCCGCTTCGTCCAACTCGCCGAGGCTGCCGGAGTGGGCGACGAGGCCACCTTGGAGCGGGCCGCGCGCGACATCCGTGCGTGGGCTGAAAACCCCGACGCCATCTTCGCCCACCCCCACGGCGAGATCATCATCCGAGTCCCGGGCCATTAGGCGCGATTCAAGCCGCACGGCCCGAACAGTAATCACGCCTCTGCCTGTCAGGCCGTTGAGTCGAGGAACTCCCGGATCGCGCCGTTGACGGCGCAGGGGTTTTCCAAGAACGCCAGGTGGCTGCCCCGGTCGGCGGCCGAGATGATCCGGACGACTGCGCCCGGGATGGCCGCGGCCAGGTTCTCGATCGACGCGAAGGTCCTGCCCGGTACCTGCCTCCACGTAGTGGAGCCGCACACCGTCGCTCGTCGTCACTTCACCGCTACTCATGATTCTCCTCGCATCGGCAGGACTTCGACGCTTTCCCGCAGCCCCAGGTAACTGCCCATTATCCGGAACGGAGCGTGGCGTCTCTTCCGGGGCCGGATCTGACTGAATGCCGACGTCCGACGGCGTGAGCGGCGCACTGCGGTGAAGTCCGACCGCGACGAGGGGAAAGATCAGCACGGACAGCACGCCGGCGCCGACAAGCGCGGCGGCCGTAGCAGGGAGCATCACCCCGTCTTGCTGCCCGATCTCGGCCAGGGCGATGAGAAGGGGCAGCGAGGTCGCCGTGATGAACGTCATCTCCGCGCGCTGCCGGACTGGGAGGACGCGCCGGTACACGATCAGCGACGGGAGGCCGCGGACGATCAGCAACATCGCGAGGAACAGCAGCAGCCGCAGCGGATCCTGGCCGATCGCCTTGAGATCGATGCTCATCCCGGACGACACGAAGAATATCGGGATGAATATCCCGTAGCCGACGGCATCGAACTTGCGCTCGAGGCTGGCAGTGTCCATGCTGAGCCGGCGCACCCAGATACGCACCACCATCCCGGCCAGCACCGCGCCGAGCACGATGTCCAGGCCGAACTTGCTCGCCACAGCGATCAGCAGGAACAGCAGCACCACGGCCCAGCGCAGCGTGATCTGCCCGGTCGCGTCTTGGCCCTCCCGGATGATCCGCCGCACTGCGCGGCTGTGGGCCAGCCACGGCACGACGGACAGCACGATGGCGAGCAGGCCCACGGCGGCGACCGAGGCGAGTGCTACGAAGTGCCCGCGGTTGGTGAGGAACACGGCGATGATCAGGATGGGGAACAGTTCCCCGACGGCACCAGCCGCGTACACGTCCCGGCCGAACCGCCCGGCGAGCATGCCGCTGTCCCGCAGGATGGGCAGTAGCGTGCCCAGCGCCGTGGTGGTCAGCGCCAGCCCGACCGGCACGTAGTCGTTGATGTAGCCGGCGGCGGTCAACGCCCCTGCTACTCCCACGGCGAGGATGGCAGATATCACCCAGCCTGTCATCGCGAGACGGCCAGGTTCCTCCCGCAGCAGATGCGGATCGAGTTCGTAGCCGGCCAGCAGGAACAGGAACCCGAGCCCGATGTTGGCTAGGAGCTGGATGTCGGACGCGTCGGCCAGGCCGAGCACGTGCGGCCCGATCAGGATGCCGCCGACCAGGAAGATGACGACCTGCGGGACGCGTGGCCCCGGCAGCACGGCGACCACCAGCGGCGCGAGCGCGGCCACCAGCACCACCGCTACCAGGTCGAACAGTTGCTGCGTGACGTTCACGACGGCCGCCTGCCCCGCGTGTTCTTCAGCACCCCGCGCCCCCCGAGATCCCAGCCCCCTGGGAGTTGATACCTGAGAGGTACCCACGGAGCCGCTTGCCTAGCCCCGGCCCGCCGCCTGCCTGCGGTCACGCCGCGATCGGTCAGCGCGGGAACGGGTATGCCGCTCGGCCGCTTTGGGTAAGCCCTCCGGCACAGTTATGCGGAGGGGGATATCGATGTCCAACGTCTATTCGGTCACCGAAATCGTCGGCACGTCTACCGAGAGCATCGATGATGCAGTTAAAGGAGCCGTCGGCCGCGCCTCGAAAACCCTGCACAATCTCGACTGGTTTGAGGTCACCGAAATCCGGGGCCGGATCGAGGACGGTGAGCGATGCCACTACCAGGTTCGGCTGAAGGTAGGCTTCCGCCTTGATGAGCGTCCCGCCTGAGGCGCTACCCGAGGATCAGCGAGGCCTGGTTGCGTCCTGGCTGGATGACCGTCACGGCCGGGTGGCTTGCGCCGGGGTGCCAGGACGCGAGCTGCATCTTGGTCGTGAAGCTGAACTCGGCGACCAGGCTGTCGCCGCCGGTCGGCCAGCCGAAACCAATGAAGGCGTCGCTGCTGGCCCAAGTTCCTGGCATGGCCGTCAGCCGGCCGGTGGCCACGGACGCGACCTCGAGTTGCATGGCCAGTTCACCGTCGTCTCCGGTGTTGACGAAGCTCACCTGGAGCGCGAGGAAACTCCCGTCGGGACTGAACGCGCCGTTAGTCACCGAGATCCCCGCGGGCAGCGTGACCACGGTGTGCCCGCCTGTCGCCAAGTCGAGTGTCTGGACGCTGCACTCGCGGGCGCACTCCGACGTCCAGGCGATCTCGCTTGGACTTGCCGCAAGCACTCGGTCGAACGCCTGGCTGGCCTGGGGAGCGGACGGGTCCCACAGCTTGCTGACCGCCGTTCCCGGTTGCTGGCCGACGGGTGCCAGCAGCAGGCCGCGGTCCGTTCCCTGGTCAATCGCATACCCGGGCGGAAGCGTGACCGGCCGCGCCAGCGTCCCTGCGGCGTCGGCCTCCCTGGCCGTCCCGGCCACGGTGGTCATGTTGACGCCCGGCGCATAGCTGGTCAGCCATACAGCGCCGGCGGTGGCGGCCGGCGCGACCAGGTTGGCGGTGCCGACCCGGGTCACTGACCGCGCGCCGTCGGAAAGGACCCAGACAGGCGTCGGCGACCCGGCGCAACTGCCGCATCCGGCCGGCAACGCAGGACTGGCCTGCACCGCCCAGCCACCGACGATGCGGGTGAACTGGTAACCGGACAGGTCAGGCGGCAGGCCGCCGATCGGCTCAGAGCGGCCCGAGGCCGGCGAGAACCAGACGGGCTGCGCTCCCGCGACCGGCAGCCGGACATTGCCACCCCACGCCAGGGTCTGCCCGGCGATCCCGTCAGGACCGGGAGGCAGGCTGAGCGCGGCCGAGCCTGTCGGCACCGGTGCCGGGCTCGCGGTGACGTGTGTCCGGTCAGTAGCCGCGGGAGCATGCTGGTGGCGTGGGAGGCTGAGGTAGACGGCGCCGCCAGCCACCACCACGATGAGCGCGGCGATCATCGCCAGGCGCCGTGGCCACGGACCGGGCGCGCGGTCCCCGCCCTGGCTGAGGATGTCATCCATCGCCCGCACCCCCAAGAGCACGCTGAGCTGCAAGCACCACGATACGTCGACGGCCCGCCCGTAGCCTCGCCCGGCGGGTGCGGAGTCCGCGCGGATCGGGGCCGTTACGCTCCGGCGTTAACCTGAAGGTTCGTCAGCTGACCCGTGCGGCCGATGCGGGTGCGAGGTCATCGGGTGCGGGGGCGGGCACGTCGGCCCCGCCCTGGTCCAGGCGGAACGGCGGGTAGGCGTCGGTCATCAAGGCGGCGTACGCGATGACCCGCAGCACCCAGCGGTTCATGCCGACGACGAAGTCGTACAGCCCTCGCGGGTAGCGGCCCGCGAACAGCAGCGTGATCGCCGCGAAGCACACGAGCAGCCCGATCAGGCCGCCGGAAAGGGCATCGGCCTGCCACGTACTTCCGTTGGTCCCGGTAACGGTGTAGGCGGCGCCGCCTGCGAAAACTGCGACGATGGCGTACTGGGGGATCGCTAGCAGCCACCACTTGACCAGGACCAGGCCGCGGGAGAGCCGCTCGGGGTAGGCGACGTCCAGCGTCGCGGGGTAGTCCGGCTCCTCAGCCAGGCTGAACGGCGGGTAGCGGTCGGTGCCCAGGGCGCTGTAGGTGTAGTAGCCGACCCGCCAGGACCAGCGCAGCACCCCCAGGTTGAAGCTGAACAGCCGACGGGGGTAGCGCGCGGTGAACAAGATCGCGAAGAACGCGATGACGGTGACGACGGCGAACGCGATCCACAAGAAGAAAAGCACGATGTAGTGCGGGATCGCCAGCAGCCACTTGACCAGCCACAGCCAGCGGCTCAGCGGCTCGTCCAGGTGAGCTCGCACCTGCACAGGGTAGCTCTGGTCCATGCTTCCTCCTTGTGGGTACCTGCGGATGCCACATCCATGCCACCGGCACGCGATACACGGCTAGGGACGGATAGCCGGGACCGAAAGTCTCGATCCCCGGCCTGTCCAGGTGGTTCCGGAGCATGAAGCCGCGTCGTGATGCAGAATCTCTGTGCTATCAGCAGATCGCTCTGCGTCGCCGGGGGAAAGGGCCAATCCGAACACGCCTTATCAGCGCAGCTGATGACACCAGCGTCGCCGCCTTCACCAGGCCGCCTGGCCGGAAGGTTCCAGCCAGCTCAGCTCCCGTGGATTCCCTGGTGAGCGCGATGGCCGACAGTTGAAAGCGCTGGGCACCGTGAGCTTAGCGAGGGAACGTTCAGGGAAGGCCGCATGCGTAGCGTCTGGTGATGACAGCGAGACCGCCATTGAAAGAAGTGCAGAGAGCTATGCGAATTCTCGTGCTTGGTGCCGGGTTCGGCGGCTTGGAGCTGACCACCCGACTCTCGGACGAACTCGGCGATGACGTCAACATCGTGCTGATCGACCAGGCAGACGGATTCGTGTTCGGCTTCTCTAAGCTCGACGTGATGTTCGGCCGGACCACGGCGGAGTCGGTGCGGCATTCGTATGGCAACCTGGTCAAGCCGGGTGTCCGGTTCGTCCAGGCCACGATCAGGTCCATCGACCCAGTTCAGCGCCGGGTCGAGACGGACGCTGGCGCGTTCGAGGCCGACGTGATGGTGGTGGCCCTGGGCGCCGACCTTGACCCGGCGGCGACGCCGGGGCTGGTCGAGGCTGGCCATGAGTTCTACACCGTCGACGGCGCCTTCGCCAGCCGCGACGTGCTGAACTCCTTCAGCGGCGGGCGGGTTATCGTCGGTGTCACCTCGACACCGTTCAAGTGCCCGCCCGCCCCGAGCGAGACGGCGCTGCTGCTGCACGACTTCCTTGTGGGCCGGGGCTTGCGCGATGCCAGCGAGATCTCGCTGGTGATGCCACTCGGCGCACCGATCCCCCCTTCGCCGGCCGCATCGGAGGCACTGCTTGCGGCATTCGCCGAGCGAGGAATCAACTGGTACCCGGAGCGGGTGGTGCGCGGCCTGGACTCCCGGCACCGGGTAGCGATGCTCGCCGACGGCGAAGAGATGCCGTTCGACCTGTTCCTTGGCGTGCCAGTCCACCGGGTGCCAGCGGTCGTGGCGGAGTCCGGGATGTGTGTCGATGGCTGGATCCCAGTCGACCCGCTTACCCTCGAAACCGCCTACCCGGGCGTCTACGCGGTCGGCGACGTGACCAGCGTCGGCACGCCCAAGGCGGGGGTCTTCTCTGAACGCCAGGCATCTGTTGTCGCCGGCCAACTGATCGCGCGGCACGGACAGGGCGGCGCGGCGTCGGCCTACGACGGCAAGGGAATTTGCTACATCGAGTTCGGCCACGACCGGGTTGCCCGCGTCGAGGTCACCTTCCGCAGCGGAGAGCGCCCGAACGGGCAGTTCGACGAGCCGTCCGACCTGCTGCTGGCCGACAAGGCCGAGTTTGGGACCAGCCGCATCCGGCGATGGTTCGGGCGAGACTGGATCAAATGACGCAAGCGACCAACGTACGCGGTTAGTAGGTCAGAGGTGGTGCCGGTGCGATTGATCGGCCTGCCCATCGCGTGGGTGCTGGCCGCCGCGACGAGGACGTGATCGCGGATGTGGTCAGCTTCGGCCAGGTCCGCGGCGAGCGTCGCCCACAGGACCAGTGCGGCCGCGTAGGAGCCGGCGAGGGCCATGGCGGTCGTGGTCAACCCGGCGAGCGACGGCCGGCCTTGACGGTCACCCGGCCGGATGCTCCCGTTCCCCTAGCTTTCCTACGATCCCGTAAGTTATGGTTACGTAAGAGTAAGTTACGGGACCGTAGGAGAGGACAGCGATGATAGGTAGCCCTTCAGCGTCTTCTGGGCACGTAGCCGTGGGAGCGCGCACTAGCCAGGTGCCGCCGGCCGATTTCGATCCTGAACCTAAAGGGACCGGTGCGCGGATCCTGATCGCGATCTTCGTCGGTGTCCCGTTCCTCGCGCTGCTCGCGGCCGTCCCGCTAGCCTGGGGCTGGGGTCTGGGCTGGCACGACATCGTGATCGGCGCCATCCTCTACGTGGTCTCCGGGCTAGGTGTCACCGTCGGCTTCCACCGCTACTTCACGCATCGCTCGTTCAAAGCCGTCTGGCCTGTGCACATCGCGCTGGCGGTCGCCGGCAGCCTCGCGATGGAAGGACCCATACTGAACTGGGTGGCCAATCACCGGAGGCACCACAAGTACTCCGACCGCGACGGTGACCCGCACTCGCCATGGAGGTTCGGCACCGACTGGAAGGCGCTGGCAAAAGGCCTGGCCTACGCCCACATGGGCTGGTTCTTCGACCGGAACCAAACTTCACAGCAGCGGTTCTGCCCCGACTTGCTAGCCGACCGGGGGATCCGCAGGGTCTCACAAGCGTTCCCCTTGCTGACGGCAGCCTCGCTGCTGCTGCCGCCGCTGGCCGGCGGGCTCTGGTCGATGTCATGGCAGGGGGCGCTGACAGCGTTCTTCTGGGCCAGCCTCGTCCGCATCGCGCTGCTGCAGCATGTCACGTGGTCCATCAACTCGGTCTGCCACACCTTCGGCGACGAGGCGTTCGAGGTGCGTGATAAGTCGCGCAACGTCGCATGGCTGGCGATCTTGTCGTTCGGCGAATCCTGGCACAACCTGCATCACTCCGACCCCACCTGCGCCAGGCACGGAGTACTGAAAGGGCAGCTCGACATCAGCGCACGGTTCATCTGGGTGCTAGAGAGACTACGACTCGCTTCCGATGTGCGATGGCCGGACGCCGAAAGGCTCGCAGCCAGGCAGACCGGATCGGTCGGCAGAAAGCTTGTTTCGACGGCAAGGTAGCGGGTCAGCCGCAAGCGGCCGGCACGCTACTGGCAGGATTTTCCTGAAGCTAGACAGGAGACGGACATGGATATCGGACTGCACATCGCGAAGTTCAACTGGCCGGGCAGCCCCGACAGCATCGGGCCGGCCCTGGCGCGCGTCGCCGCCACGGCGGACGAGGCCGGGTTCAGCATGCTGTCGGTGATGGACCACCTCTGGCAGCTCGACTGGAACGGCGAGCCCGAGGAGGAAATGCTCGAGGCGTACACCACGCTCGGGTTCCTCGCCGGGCACACCTCGCGGATCACGCTGCTGGCCTGGGTCACTGCGGTGACGTACCGGGAGCCCGGGTTGCTCGCCAAGGCGGTGACCACCCTGGACGTGCTGTCCGGCGGCCGGGCCTGGCTCGGGATCGGCGCGGGCTTCTACGAGGCCGAGGCAAGCGGGCTGGGGCTTCCGCTGCCGCCTGCGGGCGAGCGGTTCGAGCGGCTGGAGGAGGCGCTGCAGATCTGCCTGCAGATGTGGTCGGACAGCGACGCGCCCTACGCGGGCCGCCACTACCGCCTGGCGCGCACTCTCAACTCACCGCAGCCGCTGACCCGCCCCCATCCCCCGATCCTGGTGGCCGGCGGGGGCGAGAAGAAAACGCTCCGCCTGGTCGCCAAGTACGCGCACGCCTGCAACGTCGGCGCGACCCCCGAACTGGAGCACAAGCTGGCCGTGCTGCGCCAGCACTGCGAGGACGTCGGCCGCGACTACGACGACATCACGAAGACCGTCATCACGCGGCTCGATCCCGGCCCGCGCGGCGAGCGGGTCGGCGAGGTCCTGGAACAGCTCGCCGGCTTCGCCGCCCTTGGCGTCAGCCACGTCCAGACCCAGGTCCCCGGCGTCGCGGAGATAACACCGCTGGAGGTGTTCGCCGAGCGCATCATCCCGGCCGCCGCGAAACTCTGAACCGGGCACGGTCCGCCGGGGCGCCCTTGCCTGGCCGCCGTGACGGTGAGTGAACGTCGATCATGTACGGCATCCAGGCGCTCGGACATAACGACGCTGTCGGTTGAGGCTGGTGTCAGGCCTGGGTGAAGCGGACGTGGAGGCCGGAACGGCGCAGTGTCTGGATGAACCAGAGGGCGGACAGGAAGGTGCCCGCGACCACGCCGCCGATGGTGATGGGGGTGGTGAGCAGGAGGAACACCTTGGCTGACTCGGTGGTCATCAGCACCGCCAGGCCCACGGCCGACGCGGCGAATACCCCGGCCCACAGCCAGGTTGCCCCCTGGAAGAACCTGTCAAGACCGGGGTGATGGGAAGACGGCTGGCGCAATGCCGCGACCTCGGCGGCCAGCTGCGCCACCAGCGGCTTGCGGGTGGGCGCGGTCCGTGCGAACAGGACGCACAGGGCCAGGTTGGCCAGCGGGAACTGGAGCAGGAAAACGAGCGCGCTCCCGGTGGCAATCACCACGGCCGCCTGTAGCGTGAGCACCAGGGCTGAGATCGTCAGCAGGCCGGGGACGCTGCGCGTCGCGACCTTGCGCACGGCCACGGTCAGCCACAGCACGGCTGTCGCCGCCACCATGCCGGCCCCTTCCCCGCCCAGCTTCGCGCCGACGAGGTATCCGGCGACGGGCAGGCCGAGGGACTCGGCGAGGTTCCATCCCGCGGTCAGCATCAGCCGCCACGGGCGGGGCAGCTCGAGGTAATCCCGCCGCGGTGCGCGGCCAGCTTCCTGGGGATCTGCGGACGGATCCGGCAGGGAACGCGTTTGCAGGTTCATGTCCGTGCTCCTTCCAGTCCTGTTACAGCCTGACTCACTCTGATCGGTCAGCCGGGCGGGGGGAGTGTGCCCGGCAGGACGGCCCAGTTCGGCACACCGAGGCCGCTGGCGAGGTCGTAGCCGACGGTGGCCTGGCAGCACCCGACGCCGACGAGGTCGTTGTTGCCTGTGGTGATGTCGAAGAACGTCCCGGGATGCGATGCGGCCTGGTAAAACCATCCGTTCGCGAGCCCGATCCGGGGACGGCCCGCCGCGCGCTGCGAACCGTCGACCAGGGCGGTGGCGGCGGCGAGGAAGGGCGTCGAGCCGCTGGTTCCGCCGACTGCCTGCACCGTGCCATCGAGGACATCCGGCCAGCCGGGCACGATGTCGGCCAGCGCGCTGACGTCGGGCACCGCGCGGTGATTCTCCGGGACGAAGCCATCCTGGTACGCGGGCCGGGGTTCCCGGCGGCTCAGGGCTCCGCCGCCGGCGGCAGTCTCGCCGTATGCCGAGTCGTTCCATGCTGTCTCGGAGACGCGGACGTTTCCCTTGCCGAGGGTGAGGCGGGTGCCGCCCACCGCGGTGACGAAGGGCGACACCGCCGGGTAGGACAGCGTGGTATGGCCTGCGCTGGGGCCGCAGGCGGTCGACCCGGAGTCGCCCGCCGCCACGAACGAGGACACGCCCGTGAGCGCCGCCATGGCCAGGACGGCATCGATGACGGACGTGAACGCGGGAGAGGCGGTGTTCTCTGCGGCCGCGCAGCCGCCATAGGACAGCGAGATGACGTCCGGGAGGCCGTCCGGGCCACCCAGTGCCCGGCTGAATCCGTCCAGGATGCCGCCCCCGCCAGCGGTGGTCTGCACGAGCCGGAACTGTGCCATGGGGGCCACCGCGGCCGCGGTTTGCAGGTCTAGAGATGTCTCAGGGTCGGCGTTCTTGATCGCGGTGGCGACGCCGTCGCCCTGCATCTGGTCCACTTGCGGCGGGGAATATCCGAAGCATTGCCCCGCTTGCTTGAGATCGCTTGGCAGCCAGCCGCCCCCCAGGTCCAGGATCGTGATCACCGGCGTGCCGGACGCGCGGGCCTGCAGCGTGCCGACACCGTACGCGGTCTGAACCTGGTGTTCGGTGTAGACCTCGCCAAGCAGCAGCGCCGAATCCATGCAGTCGGCCGTGAACGGGGTGCCGGTATTGAGTGGCCACGGCTTGGATGCCGTCGCTTGACGGACGGTGGCAGCGCCCGCTTCCAGGTCGTTCCCGGGGGACGGCTGGCGGCCTTCCGTAGCAGGGTCATACACCTGCACACTGCGCAGCAGCAGAACGGTGCCCTGGGGCTGCAGCGCGGCAGGCGTCTTGGCCGGGAGGCTGTAGGAGGTGAAAGGATTCGACTCCGTGGCCGCCTGTTCGGTCAGCGGAGTTCCCAGCGCTGCCTGCCACTGCTTGGCCAACCCGGTCACGCGTGCGAACAACCGGGTTGGGTCGGCGGCGAACTGCAGGCCGAGACTCTGGACCGACTCGGCGATGGCGTTGAGCTGCGTGTCCGTGGCGCCGAACCGGCTTGCCGCCGTGGCCAGCGAAGTGAAGCGGCGGTAAGTCGGCGTTCCCGGCATTGCCACCTTGGCCGCGGTTTGGTCGAGCCCGGACGTCGAGGCAGGCAACGACAGGTAGAAGGTGACTTCACCGGTCTTGGGCGCCGGAAGGCCCACAGGCGGCGGCGTCGGCCTGCCTGACGTGCACCCGGCGGCCAGCACCGACACGGCGGCAAGAACCGTAATGGTCGCGAGCGCCGCGTACGCGCGCATGCGATCACCCAGGCCCGGCGGCGGCGAGGCACCGAGGGCAACGCGGTTCACTGCAGGGCCAGTGGCTCCGAGCCGAGCGGCCCTTAGCAGTGTCCATCGCATGGCTTGATGTCTTTCACTCGATCGAGGCTAGGCCGACCGTGGTCAGGCCCTGAAGGGCCGACGCCACAAGCCCCACGCTTGTGCCGCCCACCTTCCAGGGTCACGCAGGGGCGCGCGGCGGTCTCTGCGGCAGGCCGCCAAATCGACTACCGGCTAGCAAGAAATCGAGGACTGCAGCTAACCGGGCTGCAACTCGCCGCCGGAAAGAAATGATCCGGCTCCTCAGTGGTTGTAGACTGCCGGTGCAGCTTCTGTGTACGTGCTTCATGACGCGCTCGCGGATTTACTGCCGGGCTTCCGCGCGGTGCGGGGCCTTGACTGCAGGCAAGGAGAAATGCGCGTGGCGCAGGGAACAGTCAAGTGGTTCAACTCGGACAAGGGCTTCGGGTTCATTAGTCTCGACGACGGGGGCCAGGACGTCTTCGTCCACTTCTCCGCGATCGAGTCCAACGGCTACCGCAGCCTGGAAGAAAACCAGCGGGTCGAGTTCGACATCACGCAGGGCCAGAAGGGCCCGCAGGCCGAGCACGTCCGCGCGATCTGACTCTGATCACTCGGTAGTGCCACCGCTGGTCCGGGCGAAGTCTTCACTTGCCCGGGCCAGCGGTAGCTCCTGGTTGCCCGCAGGAGCTACCGGCCGGTTCACGGCAAATGGTGACCTTATTCTATGAAGTCGGCGCGTGGCCAGAGCCGTTCATGATCGAAGGGCGATGCCCGGCCATAGCACCGCAACCACCCGTTCGGGGATCTGCTTGCTGTCTTCGCCCCGGTAGAACGCGGCGAAGTACGACCCGAAACAGATGGTCGCGATCGTGTGGGCGTCGATGTCGGCTCTGACCGCGCCGCTTTCCCGTAGCTGGCTGGGGAACACGGCACCAGGGGCAAGCCGGTAGTTTACCGACACGACCGTGACCCCGTAGGCGGACAGCGGGGCCAGCCGTCGCGGGCCGTCGTCGGCCTTGTCGCCGCTGCGCCATCCGCCGCCGTGGACGTAGACAGTGACTGGCGCGTCGTCGCGCGGCGCGTGGTAGATGTCGAGCGCGAGCTCGAGTCCATCGTGGGTCGCGAAGACAAGATCCCTGTCAACCTGAGGCATCTGCTAACGCAGCACCGTGGTGATGACGCCGCCGACCCCTTCGGCGCGCGCGGCAAGCATGGCGCTCCAGATCGCGGGGTAGATGTTGGCGCCGCCGTGATCGTCGATGGCGAATGTAACCTAGCACCGAGGCGGGCATCACCCGGATTGGGTGATGCGCCTTAATTGGGTGTCGCTCATCCTGGCTGATGTGCGAGCCGTCACAGCTCTAGCCTCAGCCGTAATGCCGAGGGCGGTCCGGATGCCATCCGGTCAGGCCGAAGGTGCCACCGGTGCGTTCAGCTATGCCTGTGCGGGGCCGCTGTGACGGAAAGCCCGTCCACGTCAGGTGCGGCTGCGCGGGCGATGATTCTGCCGCTGGCGCTGGCGCAGTTCATCGCCAGCTACGCGGCCACGAACATGAATGTGGCCATCACTGCCATCGCCAACGATCTGGGTACCACGGTGAGCGGGGTGCAAACGGCGATCACGCTGTTCACCCTGACGATGGCGGCGCTGATGATTCCCGGCAGCAAGCTGACTGACATCTGGGGCCGCAAACGGTGCTTCGTGCTCGGGCTGGCGGTTTACGCGGTCGGGGGGCTGCTGGCGGCGCTGTCGCAGGGACTGCCGCTGCTGATCGCGGGCTACTCGCTGCTAGAGGGTGTGGGCTCGGCGCTGATGATTCCGCCTATCTACATCCTGGTCACCGTGACTTTCCCCGACGTCAAGTCGCGTGCCCGGTACTTCGGGGTGGTCAGCGGCGCGGGCGGCCTTGGCGCCGCCGCCGGGCCGCTGATCGGCGGGCTGGTGACCAGCGCGATCAGCTGGCGTGCCTCCTTCGGCCTGCAGGTCCTGGTCGTGGCATGGATCATCGTGCTCGCCCGCAAGATCACGGACCCGGGCCGGTCCGGGTCCGCGCCGCGGTTCGACCTGACCGGCGCGGTGCTGTCCGCGGCGGGCTTGTTCTTCGTGGTGCTCGGGCTGCTGCAGTCCCGGACTTACGGCTTCGGCAAGTCGCGGCAGGACTTCACCATCGGCAGCACTGTGGTGATACCGAAGGGCTCGGTCTCCCCGGTATGGCTGTACGTGCTGATCGGCGCCCTGTTCCTGCTGTGGTTCTTCCTGCACGTCCGGTCCAGTGAGAAAAAAGGCAGGGACGTGCTGCTTCCGCTGCGGCTGTTCCGCAACAAGGTCGCCAACCTGGGACTGGGCACCCAGACCATCCAGTGGCTCATCCTGCAAGGATGCTTCTTCACCGTCTCGGTTTACCTGCAGGAGGTCAACCACTACAGCCCGATCCAGACCGGCCTGATACTCACCCCGGCCACGATCGGGATCCTGGCCGCCTCGGCCGCCGCCGCCCGGTTCGCCGAGCGGCACCCGCAACGATGGCTGATCATCGCCGGGTTCCTGGTCGCCGCCTTTGGCATGGTCCTGCTGCTGGTCCTGGTCCGAGCACACGCCGGCATCTGGCGGTGGATACCGGGGCTGCTGCTGTTCGGCATCGGGGTCGGGACCATGCTGACCTCCTCGGTCAACGTGGTCCAGTCCAGCTTCCCCGACAAAGACCAGGGCGAGATATCCGGCTTGTCCCGCAGCGTCTCCAACCTGGGCTCCTCACTCGGCACTGCCCTGGTCGGCTCGGTCCTGGTCGCCGTCAAACTGCCCGAAGGCCGGCCATTTGCCGTAGCCCTCACCATGATTCTGGTCATCGCCTTGATCGGCCTGGTCATCGCGGTCCTCATCCCCCGCCAGCCGGCCGAGGCCACAGGACCATCATCCTCAGCGGGGACGCCTGCGCCCGAAACGCTGGGCGGCCAGGTATCGTAGCCGCCCCCTTCCCACCGGAGGCTCACTTGGGACTCATAGAGTTGAAAGAGAAGACCACCCTCACTCGGGAGGCGGCGGCTGCGCGCCTGCACGAGATCGCTGACGAGCTTGCCTCGAACAACGATGTCGTCATCGAACGCGGGGATCTCCGGTTCGTCGCCCACGTCCCCGATCAGGTTCACCTGAAAGTGGAATTTGAGATCGAGGATGACGGCACCGAGCTCGAGATCGAGCTGACCTGGTAGTCGCCGCTCGCACCCTGGACGGGCCCCGAAGGACCTAGCAACGGTCCTGAGATGGCACACGATCTTTTGGCAGAACGGTCCGTGGTACTTGCCGGTGCCCAATCCGTCCTATAGCCGGTTATGTTTTTCAGTCGGCGCTGGCGCCGTCGGGCAGCGCTTCACATGGAAACCAGAGACGCCTGCTCAGTGGCTTGCTGTGAGTCCGGCGTGATCATCCCGAACTCTCGCCCAAGTGACTTCCGCCCCCGCCCGGCGAGACGTACGCCCTCTTGTGTGGCGCGTGTGGCGCGTGTGGCGCGTGTGGCCGCCGGGTACAGCGGTGGCAGCAGTGACAACGAGAACACTGTTACGGGGGGACACATGAAACACATTCTCCGAGCTGCGGCTGCGGCGCTGCTGCTGACCACCGGGCTCGCCTACCTGGGGGCATGGCCGGCGGCGGCAGACACGGCTACGGGCGCGAAAGCCATCGTCACCTACAACGGAACGATCCGGCTGGTGAGGATGAAGCCGATCTACTGCCTGGACGACCGCGGCAACAGCGGTAGCAACGGGGCCATCGTGCAGGTGTGGACGTGCAACGGCGGGGCCGCCCAGATGTGGCAGGTCATGAGTGACGGCACCATCAGGCACGCCGGGCTGTGCCTGGACGCCACCAACTACGGGACCACTAAAGGCACCAAGATTCAGCTGTGGGCGTGCACCGGCAAGACCAACCAGCTGTGGAATACCCGGGGTTCTCGGGTGAACTACGCTAACCCGGCCACAAGGAACCTGGTGCTCACCGACCCGGGTAACGGCGGAAACGGCACCCAGCAGGTGCTCTGGGGGGACGAGGGCAAGCCCAACCAGGTATGGGCTACGCGATAAGCCCCGTGTGCGCGGTGCACGCGGTAGCCACCGCTGCCGATTAACAGGGTGCGGGTACATGAACGTGCGGGCCGCCCGGCAACCGGGCAGCCCGCACGTTCTCGCTGGTAACAGAGGTCAGAACATGTCGGCCTCGACGTCGGCAAGCGTCACCCGGGAGGGTTGGCATAGCGGGTGTGCCAGGTGCGGTGCTGGGTGGTTATGGTGACGGCTGTGGTGACATCTGCGCTGTTTGGCGTCCTATCTAGGAATAGTGGTGAAAAAAGTGTGAACGACCGCAACTTTCCGCCTTCTACGGAGTCTCTAGAAGGGGAGCGCAAAAGACGCGTTCCAATAACGGAAAGGATCACCTCGTGGTCCGGTACGGAAAGAAGTGGCTTGGCGGCATCGCAGTCGCGCTGACCGCGGGCGGTTTGAGCATGGGGTTCGCCCCGCTCGCACACGCGGCAACGACGATCGGGGCGAACGCTAACGCCTACGGCAGCGGCTCAACGGCGGCGTGGAACACGTCTGGCACTGCGGTCACGCTCGATCCGAGTAAGGCCAGCGGCGCGTCTGCGCAGGTCGATCTCGTTAAGCCGCCTGCACCCTCGGCTGCGGAAGCGCCAACGCTGACCGCCAGCTCTGCCAGCGTCGGCGACCCGCGCTGGGTGATCGAGTTCCACAACGGCGACTCCCTGTTCGGCGAGTTGCCTAACGGCACCGCGCCGCAGTCCGTGCTCACCTGGTCACTTGGACCGGCCAGTACACCTGAGAGCTGGGCTGCCGCGCTGGCGGCTGTTGACGCTGGTGGCGCGGACAACCAGGTAACCTCCGCGTTCATCGTGGACGACACCGGGTACGCCGGCACGGCGGTGACTGTCTCCAACATCACGTACAACGGCGAGGCCGTCGTTCCTTACGTGAAGCCGGCCCCGCCCGCCCCGCGTCCGCACCTCTACGGCGGCCACGTCATAACGGTCAACAACAACGATGCCCAGATCGGCTGGAAGGACGGTCCTGGCGTCCATTACGTGCTGACAAGGACCTTCGGGTACGGATTCAGCCTGAATGGCTCGCCGCACATCGGATTTACCGGCATCACCACCGGGTACTGGGGCGGACTGGCAGCCGGGCACACCTACGACATCGAGCTGATCCCGGCAGGCGCGAACCGCCAGCCGCTGCCGGACGCGCAGGTCGGCTGGATCACTATCGTCACCACTCGATAGTCGCCTGAACGCCGCGCTCGGGCGAGCGTGATGACCGCGAGCAACCTGCCGTCGGAAGACGAGGTCGAGCGCCGCGCACGGGCCAGGATCTCCCGCCAGGAGATCCTGGCCCTGCCCAGGCCAGCCATCGCCCGGCCTGCCGACATGCCCGCTAGTCGAGCAGTGCGGAGAGCTTCTTCGGCGCGAGGACCCGGTAGCTCTCGGTCACGAGCTCACGGATCTCCCCCCAGTCCGTATCGTCGGTGAGTAGCACCCCGATGCGGTCACGGCCGGCTCGCGAGGCGAAGAACGGGCGGCCAATGGACAGCAGCGCCTCGCGTTCGTCCGGGTCTGCACGCAACACGAGCAGCGGGATGGGCTTGCCGGTCGGGCCCTCCCGTGCCACTAGCAAGCAGAACGACCTCCGCCGGATGTCGAACGACTGCGCCCAGCCGTCGACCCGCACCGTCACCTCGGGCAGCGCCAGGCATAGCGTCCGGACCCGCTCGACGATGTCCTCCGGGACCTCTACGGGCGCCCTCACGTGAGACATCTGGCGCGCCGCTGACGAACCACCGTCGTTCCGTTGCCGCACCGACGACCTACCGCGGAACGCGGCCCGGGTTGCGGCTGCGGTGGAGCTGAAGTACTCGGGTGGTTCGATGAAGCCCCACTCGTGGAATGTCCGGCCGTTGGTGAGGGCGCGTCGGTAGCCGAAACAGGCGAGGTAGAGCGTCCGGATATACATGACCGCCTCGAGCCGGTCGAGTTCGTCGTCGGTGGGCTGGACGTGTCGGCGATAGGCGTTGACGGCAGCGTCGATCCACTCCTGGTTCGGCCGACGTGGGTTCCACGAACCCGTGCCCCACATCAGGTAAGCGAAGTCGGCGAGGCGCGGTCCGCGCCCGGACGCCTTCCAGTTGATCGCGACTGGCCCCTGTTCGCTCAGGACTGCGTGATCGGGAGCGTGGAGGAGATTTCCGTGGAGCAACCCCTCGGGAAGGCCGTGGCCGTCGTCGGCCGAGCGCACCCGGTCGCGGAGCCGCTCGAATCGCTTGCGCTCGGTGGCTGCGACCTTTGTATCCACGGCGTCGAGCAACGACAAGGCGGCCAGCAGGTCCTGACGCGGCGTGCCCTCACGGCTCGGATCCTCACCACTCGCTCCACCCGGGCGGCTGACGGAATCGTCGTACGGCAGCGCGTGCAGCCGTCCGAGCAGCTCACCCATCATGGCGAACTTCGCGGCGCCGTCGGGGAGCTGGCTGCCTTCGACGAACCGCGTCACGAGGACTGCGCTGCCATCGAAGTCAGATACGGCATCATCGACCGCCAGGCGCTCCGCGGGATAGTCCTGCCGCTCGAGGAATCTGAGGATCGCGGCGTCGCCCTCAACACCGGCACGCGGCCGGGCGGGGGGAAACGCCCGGGCGACCCACGGGCTGCCGTCATTGCGGTCGATGCGGAATACGTAGGTCTTGTGCACACTGAGCCTGGTCGCCGCGGCCGGGTCAACGCCGTAGCGATCCCGGAGATGAGCGAGAAGCCGCTCGGCAGCGGGCTCGTGGTGCATCCGCGCATCCAGACCCTCGATATCCGTCAGCGCTTCGGTGTAGCGCTGCCCGGTCTCCTCGGCGTGGCGCCGGACAACCTTCTTGAAACTGGCGTCCTTGGTCACGGGCAAGCCCCCCCATAACACCCTTGTCCCCCAGTGACGCGGAGTTGGAAGACGGCCTGTGACACTGACGACCGAGAGGGCGAATCCCCTTCACCAACGGAACCCCGACTGGGGCGGATGTTCCGCAGCTCGGCGACCGGTCGCCGCCGTGAAGGTATTTTTCCTGACGCGCTCGGTCTTCGTCAAGCGCTCACCCACGAGATGACACTGCGGGAAGTGCCGGCAGTGAGGCGCGGTCCTAGCCAGCCCAGCGCATAATCAGCAGGTCGCGCGCCGCCGCCAGTTCTATGAGGCCGCGCCGGGTCCTGGGTGACACCGGGCTGAACGGGGAACGGGTCCGGTCCGAGTCGATGATGCCCCCCTCTCGCAGGAGGATCTTCTGTGCCCGCAGGCCGCACTGGCGGTTCTCGAAGTGGATGAGCGGCAGCAATTCCTCCCACGCGCGCATGGCGCCAGGCCGGTCACCCGATAGGTAACCCCGGACGACCTGGCCGAGTTCGGCGGGCACCATCGAACTTGGCATCGTGCCCTTCGCCCCGGCGTCGAGATCCGGGATCAGGGTGACCGACTCTTCTCCGTCGAAAGGACCGGGCAGGCTGCCGCCGAGCTCGCTGACGAGCGCGTGTAGTTTGTCCGCGGCCTGCGGCACCTCGATCTTGGCGTACCGCACCTGGGGTACTTGCTTGACCAGGTCGATCAGCAGGCTGGTCGGCAGCGGCGTCGCCGACAAGGATGCGTCCTGCACCATGACCGGGATGTCGATCGCGTCCGTCACCTGCCTGAAGTACTCGATCACCGCGGGACCTGCCACCGTGAGCGTAGCGCCGAAGAACGGCGGCATGAGCATCACCATCGACGCGCCCATGTCTTGTGCGTCGCGGCTGCGCTCGGCGGCGACCCTTGCGCTGTAGTGGCTCGTCGTGACGATCACCGGCACCCGGCCCGCGACGTGCTCGAGGAGCGTGCGGGCGATAGTGTCCCGTTCGGCGTCGGTCAGCGAGAACTGCTCGGAGTAGTTCGCGAGCAGGCACAGCCCGTCAACCGCGCCGTCGAGGAGGTAGTCGACCACGCGCGCCGTGCCTTCCAGGTCAACAGACTCGTCATCGCGGAAGATCGTCGGCACGACCGGCACGACGCCTGTCAGGGAAGCATCCATGTTTGTCCTCAATTGACTTCGCGAGTACGGCGGCCTGCCCGTGGCCATGGGCGAATTATCCCGACCCTCACAGCACAGTTCTCCGCCGGGTATTGCGCCGGTGCCTGGGCATCGGGGTGCCTGCGGATGACATGACCGGACGGGTCCTGCTCGATTAGTCCGGGCAATCCGACGGCGTTCCGCCCGTCAGATCAACTCCCGTTGCCACCAATGCCTGGATGGCCTCGGGGAACGGGTTCTTGAGGGCGCCATGGCTGATGCGGGACCGTGACGCGAGTTCCGGATTGCGAGCCAGCGCGGTGGGCGTGGCCAGCGGGCCTAGCCGGTAGTGCCGCCACAGGAGCTGGCCGCGGGCGTCGCTCTCGACGTGGATGAGGGCACCCTCGAACCGGACTGCGATCACCCACGCGGGCGTCGTGCCCGTCGCCCAGACGGCGGCGTCCGTACCGCCCGGCACCCTCTCCAGGGCCTCCGCCGCGTGCAGGAAGGTGCCCCGGCCACCGGACTGGAGGTGAAGCAGTCGGCCGCCGTGCCTGTGCACCGACCAATCCGGCCTTGCCGACGCCAGCGCGTCGACCGCGTCGGCGAGCGGGTCCTCCTGCGCGACGAGCCCGGTCACGTGCATGACCGCGTCCGGGTCGACCGGGAACCCGCTCCCGTTCGTGAACGGCGTGGCCAGGTCAGCGACCAGTGCCGCGCTCGCGCCGGGGAGCAGGCGAGCCGCGGCTGTGCGAGCCTCCTCGTACGCGGCGGCCTCCGCCACCCGCCCGGCCGCCGGGCGATGCTCGTGCATCAGGTACATGGCGAGGGCCGCCCAGCTCGCGGCCGCGGAGGCCAGCGGCTCCGGGAGGTCGCCGCGGACCAGGTTCCTGACCGCCCTCGCACAGACGGATACCCAGCCGTCCGGCCCCTGCGGGCCGTCCCAGACCCCTGCCTCCGCCCCGAACAGCACGAGGGTGAGCAAGGCAAGGCGGGCGATGGCGGGCTGGGGGGCTGCCTGCTTGCCCGTGGCCGCTGTCAGCAGCTGACGGATTTTGCGGCGCTCTGGTCCGGGCAGGTCGCGGGCGCGTGCGAACGCGGAGCTCACCAGGCCGGAGGGCAGCTCGCCTAGGGCGAGGCGGAACATCGCGGTGCCGAGGCTGGTCTGCGCATCGTCGGCGTCGGCCAGCCAGCTTTCCTCGTCGGCGTCCAGGCGCGGCCCGCGGCCCGCCGCGTCGCCCGGGTGCGTGGCGGCGAACGAGCCAGCGTCGGCCAGCCAGCGCTCCAGGAGCCGCGCGTCCGCGATCAGCTCGGCCGGCCCGGGCTGCCCCGCCTGAGCCCGTGCCCGGAGCATGGCGAGTTCCGGGTCTATGACGAAGACGACCGGCCCCGGGGCGCCGTCGGCGTCTTGCGCGCGCCGCACCCGCGTTCCGCCCGGCAGGTCCGCGCCCGCGAACATGTGGCTGGCGGCGCCGGCCGGCACGGACCCGATCGCCTCCCAGACGTCGAAGCCGTCCGCCCGGGATGCCTCCAGCGGCGTCGGCCAGGCCGCAGGGCGCGCGAGCGCCACCTCGAGGCCGTCTCCCGCCCGGGCGGCGGCCAGCAAGACAGCGCCGTCAACCTGCAGGGCCCGCGCGTTGCCCGGCAGCCGCACCGCCGGGACCTCCTGCAGCGGGAGCGGCCTTGTCGCCTCGGGGAACAGGCTCGCCGCCGGGTGCGACACCACCCCGACCTCGATGTTGCCGCCTTTCCCCGCAGGCGTCAACAGAGCGCGCACGGACAGGTCGGGGCTCCCGGTCAGGGCCCACCGGCTGCCGTCCGGTCTAACGGCCTCGATGAGCGTCTCGTGGCGGTACCGCTCACCGGCGTCCTCAACGATCTGCACAGGTATCCCCGCAGCCGCGATGACCCGGCTCAGGGCGGTCGGCTGGATGACAGTCCGGCCACCGCGCTGGACTGCGAGCGTCACCCGCGCCGGGCGCAGCCTGGCGATGAGCTCCTGGACGGTGGCCGTGCGCTCGTCGTGGAACGGGGCGTACAACAGCAGGTGCTCTACCTGGCCGGGCGGGAGCTGGCCGACGATTGGCCGTGCGCTGGTGTGCACCAGGCGGTGCCCGGTGTCCACGATGTCGGCCTTGACGGCGAGTTCCTCCAGCAGCGCCGCCGTGCGGGAGATCCCGCTTGCCGCCAGCGGCGCGAGCGCGCACAGGCCGTCCAGGGAGCGCAGCCAGTCGGCGATGTCGGCCACGAGCTCGGGGCACGCCTCGCGGTCCGCTGTCGCGACCGTCCATGACTCCTTGTTCAGCCCCCACCCGCCGGGCGACAGGTCGCCGGACCCGATGGCCACCAGCGCTCGCTCGCGCCCCGCGACGATTATGACCTTGGCATGAAACGCGCCACCAGAGCCAGGCGCGGCCAGCCCGTGCACGTAGCGGGTCCCGGCGCCCGGTGCCGGCCCGGGGTCGGGATCGGGAGCGCGTGCGTCCCCGACGACCGTGACCCGCGCTCCCGTCGCCTCCGCGGCGCCGAGGACCGTCTGCTCGAAGAACCCGAGGTCGACGTTGCAGGAGCAGAACAGGGCCTCCCGCGCTTGCCCGTTCCCTAGCCTCTCCTCGGCGCTCAGGAACGGCAGGGGGGACGCGACCATCTGGTCGACGAGGGCAGGCACACGCTGAACTTTACGCCGAGCCCTGCATCCGCCGTGCAGCCGAGCAGGCGGTTCCTGGCTTTCCTCAGTAGCCCAGACGGCCGGACCCTGGTGCCGCAGCCGGTTTCGCGGGCCCGGGAGGGCACCATCCGGGGAACGACTGTGTCGCCGGCGCGGCCCGGCTTGCACCCGCAGACCGGTTATTCGGCCAGGCCATCGCGGGGCAAACGAGTCGCCCGCCCAGCGAACCGTGACCGGGCGCTGCCAGGGAAGACATCGAATCCCGGCTGCCCATCCTGCTCGTCTGCCCCGCTTAAGTGGAGACCCCGGCGGCCGGTCCACCTG